>NZ_CP079114.1:3067500-8286721 GCF_019287315.1 Streptomyces sp. WY228
TCCTTCACCGCCGGAGTTTTAACCCCGTCCCATGCGGGACAGAGTGTTATCCGGTATTAGACCCCGTTTCCAGGGCTTGTCCCAGAGTGAAGGGCAGATTGCCCACGTGTTACTCACCCGTTCGCCACTAATCCACCACCGAAGCGGCTTCATCGTTCGACTTGCATGTGTTAAGCACGCCGCCAGCGTTCGTCCTGAGCCAGGATCAAACTCTCCGTGAATGTTTACCCGTAATCGGGTGCACACATCACGAGAGCGGAACAACCGGTCGGAATAAGACCCGTTGTTCACAGCGTCCTCGCTGTGTATTGCCTACCGCCACCCACAAGGAGCGGAACAGCAGGACTTTCAAAGGAACCACCAACCTGCCGAGGCAGGCCGGGGTATCAACATATCTGGCGTTGACTTTGGCACGCTGTTGAGTTCTCGGAACGGACGCTTCCTTCGGTCCTGTTTCACCGGGCCTCCGGCGCTTCCCTTCGTTCTTGCGTTTCCGACTCTATCAGACTCTTTCGTGTCCGATTCCCGGTCGAAGCGGGTGCTTTCGAGGTTCTTCGCTTTCGCGTTTTCCCTTTCCGGCGGTTCCAACTTTACCAGACTCTTTTTCGTTCCGTTTCCGGTCCGAATTCGATTTCCGGTGACCTGTGGAGTGGCCTTGCCTTTCGGCGGATCCGACTTTATCAGAAATTCTCGGGGCGAAACTAACGACCCGGAGATTCGAGAAAGGAGAATCATTTGGCCCGGCGGAGCAACAAGTCCTCCTGCACGAGCGGGGTAGATGCTACGCGCTCAACTCGAACCTGTCTAGTCCGAGGCAACCGTTCGAATCTACCTCCCCACATCTGCCGTGTCAACGGTTTTTGTGGGCGAGGAGGACACTAGCAGCTCAGCAGCGGTGAAAGCACATCGGCGGTCAGGCTGCGGTGGGAAGTTCGGCGCTGCGTTCGACCGCTGTGAGGTCACCCGTGTCGCCGGCGCGTGCCGCGCGGCCGCCCAGGACGTAGACGTACGCGAGAAACGCCAGCTCAGCGGCGATGCCGATGGTGATCCGGGCCCAGGTCGGGAGGCCCGACGGGGTCACGAAGCCTTCGATGAGTCCGGAGACGAACAGGACCAGGGCCAGTCCGATGGCCATGCCCAGCGCGGCGCGTCCCTGCTGGGCCAGGGCGGTCCGTCGTGACAGGGGGCCCGGGTCGATCACGGTCCAGCCGAGGCGCAGTCCCGTGCCGGCGGCGACGAACACGGCGGTCAGTTCGAGCAGGCCGTGAGGAAGCACCAGGCCGAGGAAGACGTCGAGGCGGCCCGCGGAGGACATGAGGCCTATGCCGACACCGAGGTTGAGCATGTTGAGGAAGAGGATCCAGATCACCGGTATGCAGAGGAACGCCCCCAGGACCAGGCAGAGGGCCGCGGCCTGCGCGTTGTTCGTCCATACCTGGGCCGCGAACGACGCCGCCGGGTGGCTGGAGTAGTAGGTCTCGTACTCGCCGCCCGGCCGGGTCATCGCGCGGAGGTCCTCCGGTGCGGCGATCGCGGCCTGGACCTCGGGGTGGGCTCCGATCCACCAGCCCAGCAGTGCCGCCAGCGCGGTCGAGAGCACCGCGGTGGGGACCCACCAGTGGCGCGAGCGGTAGACCGCGGCGGGGAACCCCGCGGTGAGGAACCGGGCCGCGTCCCGCCAGGACGCCTTGCGGGTGCCGGTGACCGTCGACCGGGCGCGGGCCACGAGCTGGGTGAGCCGGCCGGTGAGGAGTGGGTCGGGGCTGCTCGACTGGATCAGCGAAAGATGGGTCGCGGTGCGCTGGTAGAGGACGACGAGTTCGTCCGCTTCCGCGCCCGTGAGGCGGCGCCCCCGGCGCAGGAGGTGTTCGAGGCGGTCCCACTCCGTGCGGTGGGCGGTAACGAAGACGTCGAGGTCCATGGGCGTCTGTTGCTCCAGGCAAGGGTGCGTACGGGTCCGTACTACTGCGGCGCGCTGGCGGTCAGCTTGGCAGACTGGGCCCGGCTGGGGCAGAGAAGGTCGGCGAAGGGTGGGGACCGATGAGTGAGCTGGTGACCGGGGACGCGGTCGTTCTGGGGTTGAGGCCCGCGCGGCTGCCGAGCCGGGCGCTGGCCTCAGCGATCGATCTGGCGGTGATATTCACCGTCTTCATCCTGATATCGGTCGTGCTCGGTATCGCTTCCGCTTCCTTGGACGAGGCGGCCGTGGCAGCGATCGGGGTCGCCTCGTTCCTTCTGATCCTGATCGGTGGGCCGGTCGCGGTGGAGACGCTGAGCCATGGCCGGTCCCTGGGAAAGCTCGCCTGCGGGCTGCGGGTGGTGCGGGACGACGGTGGGCCGATCCGGTTCCGGCACGCGCTCGTACGAGGGGCCATGGGGCTCGTCGAGATTCTGATGACCTTCGGCGCCCTGGCCGCCATCGCGTCCCTGGTGTCGGCGCGGGGGCGGCGGATCGGTGATGTGTTCGCCGGGACCCTCGTGATCCGGGAGCGGGTCGCGGCCACCGGCCGGTCCGTCGCGGTGCCGCCTCCTCCTCCCTGGCTGGTCGGCCGGTTCGCACAGCTGGATCTGTCGGCCGTACCGGACGAGCTCTGGTCCTCGATACGGCAGTACCTGACGCGGATGCAGCAGCTGGATCCCGGCGTGGGGCGTTCGATCGCGGAGCGGCTGGCCGGTGAACTGGTCGCGCGGACGGGGGCCACCGCGCCGCAGGGCGTTCCCGCGGCCGCGTTCCTGGCCGCGGTGGTTCATGAGCGGCAGGCACGCGATGCGCGGCGTGTGTTCGCCGGGCCTCGCGCGCAGGGGCCCGTGGGCTCCGTAGCGGTTGTGCCCGGTGTGCCGTCCGTGGCTGCCGGGCCGTCCGTGGCTCCCGGGCCGTCTGTACCTGCCGGGCCGTCCGTGCCTGCCTCGCCGTCCGTGTCTGCCGCGCCTGCCGGGGCGGGTGGAACCGGGTCAGGCGGTGTCGGTGGTGCTCGTGAGCAGCGGCGTGGGGGTGCGTCCTCGGGTGGGTTCGCTCCGCCCGGCTAGGCGGGGTCCTGCCGTGGTCCGGGCGATGTCTCCAGGGCCGCCGGGTCGCCCTGGGCGCGGGGGGACGGGGGCGATTCCAGGTGTTCGAGTTCGATGCCGGGGGCCGCGAGGACCACGTCGCCGGCGATGTGGACGGTGTGCCGTTCGCCGGTGTCCAGGGCGCTGACCTGGTATTCGTCCACGATCAAGGGGCCGTTGTCAGTGGCGTGCGCTTCACTGTTCACCAGAGCCCAGGACTGGTCGACGGTCCTGGGTGCGAGGACCGGGTCCGTGAAGGTGACCACGCGGACGCGGGTCGCGGGGGAAGCGGGGGTGAGGCGCAGAAGGCGGGTCATGGCGATGAGGAATGCGGGGGATGTGCCGGAGAAGGTGTGGGCGCGGACGTTGCCTTCGGTGGCGTGACTGCCGGTCGGGTCGGTCCGGACCCAGGTGACCCCTTCGAGGGCGGCTCCTCGCACCTGCCAGCTCGCGGCATGCAGTTCGAGGCGGATGGGGCGGCCCAGCTCGTCCAGGGCGAGGTCGACGGAGCCGAGGTGGTCTCCGGAGGGGGATGTGGTCTGGGAGACGTAGCGCCAGCCGGAGGGGCCGGGGGCGCAGTGGAAGTGTTCTTCACCGAGGGGGGTGTGATCGTGAAGGTCGTGGAGCGAATACCTGCCGCGGGGCATGGGGTCCTTCGGGCTGTGCGGGGGCGGTAACGGGAGCAGGCCCCCGCCACGGGGGTGCGGGGGCCTGCGCTCGGATCTGCTGCTGAGGGCTTGACGCCCGTCGGTGTTCGGGAGGCCGGCCTCCCGAACACCGGGGTGGATCAGTAGCGGTAGTGGTCGGGCTTGTACGGGCCCTCGACCTCGACACCGATGTACGCCGCCTGCTCCGGGCGGAGCGTGGTGAGCTTGACGCCCAGGGCGTCGAGGTGGAGGCGGGCGACCTTCTCGTCCAGGTGCTTGGGCAGCACGTACACGTCGGTCGGGTACTCCTGCGGCTTCGTGAACAGCTCGATCTGCGCGAGCGTCTGGTCGGCGAAGCTGTTCGACATCACGAACGACGGGTGCCCGGTCGCGTTGCCCAGGTTCAGGAGCCGGCCCTCGGACAGGACGATGAGAACCTTCCCGTCCGGGAACGTCCAGGTGTGGACCTGCGGCTTGACCTCGTCCTTCACGATCCCGTCGATCCGGGCGAGACCGGCCATGTCGATCTCGTTGTCGAAGTGACCGATGTTCCCGACGATCGCCTGGTGCTTCATCCGGGCCATGTCCTTGGCCATGATGATGTCCTTGTTGCCCGTCGTGGTGACGAAGATGTCCGCCGTCTCCACGACATCGTCCAGCGTCGCGACCTGATAGCCGTCCATCGCCGCCTGCAACGCGCAGATCGGGTCGATCTCCGTGATGATCACCCGGGCGCCCTGGCCGCGCAGGGACTCCGCGCAGCCCTTGCCCACATCCCCGTACCCGAAGACGACGGCGGTCTTCCCGCCGATCAGGACGTCGGTGGCGCGGTTGATGCCGTCGATCAGGGAGTGACGGCAGCCGTACTTGTTGTCGAACTTCGACTTCGTCACCGCGTCATTCACATTGATCGCGGGGAACAGGAGGGAGCCGTCACGGTGCATCTCGTACAGGCGGTGGACGCCGGTGGTGGTCTCCTCGGTGACACCGCGGATCTCCGACGCCAGCTGCGTCCACTTCTGCGGGGACTCACCGAGCGTGCGGTTCAGCAGCGTGAGGATGTGCGCGAACTCCTCACTGTCCGCCGTCGACGGGTCCGGAGCCGCACCCGCCTTCTCGAACTCGACACCCTTGTGGACCAGGAGCGTGGCGTCGCCACCGTCGTCCAGGATCATGTTCGGACCGCCGGTGGGGGTGTTCGGCCAGGTCAACGCCTGCTCCGTGCACCACCAGTACTCCTCGAGCGTCTCGCCCTTCCACGCGAAGACCGGCACACCCGCGGGGGCCTCCGGAGTGCCCTTCGGGCCCACCGCGATAGCAGCGGCGGCGTGGTCCTGGGTGGAGAAAATGTTGCAGGACGCCCAGCGAACCTCGGCCCCCAGGGCGACGAGGGTCTCGATGAGCACAGCGGTCTGCACGGTCATGTGCAGCGAACCGGTGATCCGGGCGCCGGCCAGCGGCTGGGCGGCGGCGAACTCCTTACGGATCGACATCAGGCCGGGCATCTCATGCTCGGCGAGCGTGATCTCCTTACGCCCGAACGGGGCGAGGGAGAGGTCGGCGACCTTGAAGTCCTGGCGGTTGGTGGCCGTCGTCATAACGGGCTGCTCCTCGTGATGGGTCGAGGGTGGGCTTGTCTGGGCTGACTCTGCGGCGCGGCGGGCACACGAATGCCCGGGCAGTTCGCAGTGCAGTCCGTCGGAGGCCCTCTGTCCCTCGCCCGGCTCGCTCGCGCCAGCCGGTCGACCGCCATCAGCAGCGACGTCTGTTATTCCGTATCCGAATCTACACCGAACGGCCCAGTGAGCCCCAGCCCGTTCGTGGAGAGGGGCGTGTGTGAGGGGTCACCGGGCCGATCGGGGCTGGTGCGCGGTGGGTCAGTGGCCGGAATCCTTCGGGGCCGGGCTCGCGTCGGTGCCGGCGTCCGGGGCTTCGGCGGTCCTGCCCGGGTTGGTGCCGGTCGCCGCGGCCTCCGCGTTGTAGATGTCCGGCTCCAGGTAGATGACCCGGGCGATCGGGACGGCGTCGCGGATGCGGTTCTCGGCGGCGTTGATGGCGTCGGCGACCTCGGCCGCGGTCTCGTCGTGCCGGACCGCGATCTTGGCGGCGACCAGCAGTTCCTCGGGGCCGAGGTGAAGGGTGCGCATGTGGATGATGCGGGTGACGGTGTCGCCGTCGACCACGGACGCCTTGATCTTCTCGACGTCCTCCAGGCCGGCGGACTCACCGAGCAGGAGGGACTTCGTCTCCACGGCCAGGACGATCGCGATGAGGATCAGCAGGACGCCGATGCAGAGGGTGCCGATGCCGTCCCAGACGCCGTTGCCGGTGGCGAGGGCGAGGCCGACGCCGCCGAGCGCAAGGATCAGGCCGACGAGGGCGCCGAGGTCTTCCAGAAGCACGACCGGCAGCTCAGGGGCCTTGGAGCGGCGGACGAACTCGGTCCAGGAGCGGTCGCCGCGCGTCTGGTTGGACTCCTTGATCGCCGTACGGAAGGAGAAGAGCTCGGCGATGATCGCGAAGACCAGCACCCCGACCGGCCAGTACCAGGCCTCGATCTCGTGCGGGTGCTTGATCTTCTCGTAGCCCTCGTACACCGCGAACATGCCACCGACCGAGAAGAGGACGATGGAGACGAGGAACGCGTAGATGTAGCGCTCGCGGCCGTAGCCGAAGGGGTGCTCGGGGGTGGCTTCGCGCTTCGCCTTCTTGCCGCCGAGCAGCAGCAGTCCCTGGTTGCCCGAGTCGGCGAGCGAGTGGACGCTCTCCGCGAGCATCGAGGAGGAACCACTGAAGAGGAACGCTACGAATTTGGCCACGGCGATCGAGAGGTTGGCGGCGAGTGCCGCCACGATCGCCTTGGTTCCGCCTGACGCGCTCATGAGTGCGTGGTGTCCCTTCGTCGGTGCGCGGCACGTGCCGTCGCGGTGAGGCGGCACATTGTTGCAGCCGTCGGGACGGTCCGTCGGTCAGGCCGCCACAGTGGCCCGGAAGAGGGTGCCCGCTCCCGCCGCCTCGACCGTCTCGCCGGCCGGAACGTAGGCGGACTCCCCCGGCCCGAGGGCGAGTTCGCCGACCGTGACCGAGCCCGCCGTGCAGAGCAGGATCTGGGGGGTGGGGGCGGTCAGGCCGGTGGGGGCCGCGCCCGACGCGAGGGTGTAGCGGGACAGGGTGAACTCGTCGACGGGGGTCTCGTAGCGTTCCTCGCCGGACGGGGCGGCCTCCGGGCGCAGCACGCCGGGCTCGGTGGCCTCGAAGCGGACGATCCGCAGGAGTTCGGGGACGTCGATGTGCTTGGGGGTCAGACCGCAGCGCAGGACGTTGTCCGAGTTGGCCATGATCTCGACGCCGAGGCCGTCGAGGTAGGCGTGCGGGACGCCCGCGCCGAGGAACAGGGCTTCGCCGGGCTGGAGTTGTACGTAGTTCAGCAGCATCGCGGCGAGGACGCCGGGGTCGCCGGGGTAGTTGTGGGCGATGCGGGCGTACGGGGCGTGGGCGCCGCCGAGGCGTTCCGCGGCGGCCGCCGCCTCGGCCACGGTGTCGGCCATCTCCGCCGGGTCCGCGGTGAGGATCGCCGTGAGCACCTCGCGGAGGGCGGCCTCCTCGGGGTGGGCGCGGAGGAGGTCCACGTACGGCTTGAGGGAGTCGACTCCCAGCGCCTCCATCGCGTCCGCCGCCTCGGTGGGCCTGCGGAAGCCGCACAGTCCGTCGAAGGGGGTGAGGGCGCAGATCAGTTCGGGCTTGTGGTTCGCGTCCTTGTACGTGCGGTGCGGGGCGTCGACGGGGACGCCCCGGGCCTCCTCGTCGGCGTAACCCTCGCGGGCCTGGTCCAGGTTCGGGTGGACCTGGAGGGAGAGGGGGGCGCCGGCGGCGAGGAGCTTCAGGAGGAAGGGGAGGCGGGGGCCGAACCGGGCGACGGTGGCGGCGCCCAGCTCGCCTTCCGGGTCGGCCTCGATGGCCTCGGTGAGGGCCAGTTCCGTCTCACCGGACGCGGTGGTACGGGTGATGCGTGAGGGCGCTCCGGGGTGGGCGCCCATCCACATCTCGGCCTGCGGTTCGCCGGTGGGCGCGATGCCGAGCAGGGCGGGAATGGCCGTGGTGGACCCCCAGGCGTAGGGGCGCACGGTGTTGGACAGGCGGTCCATGGAGTCGTCCTCGGGTGGTGCGGGCGGGCATGAGTCTCTGCGTCACCAGGGATACCAGGGTTGTGTGAGGTCCTGGCGTCGCGGGGGTGGCCGGAGGGTGTGGGGTCGGTCGGGGCCGGGGGGGCGGAGCGTGGCTTGGGGGAGCCGGGGCCCCGTCGGCCGGGGTTGGGGCCGGGGCAAGGGCTCAGGGCTGGGGGGCCGAGGCCAGGGACAGATAGACCGCCGCGAAGTCGGTGATCGCGAGCAGTTCGGCCAGGGTCTCCAGTTCGCTGCCCTCGTCCGGTTCCAGTTCGCTGACCGGGGTGTCGTGGCCGAGCGCCAGTTCCCGGGCCGCCGGGTAGGCGCTGAGGCCTCCCGTCGGGCGGTCCCTGAGCAGGACGACCCGGGCCCTCAGCGTCTCCCCCTCGTCTACCCGGTCGCGGAAGAAGTCGTCGGGGTCGGCGCCGGCGGCGAAGTCCCCGGCGAGGAGCGTGCCGTGCGAGGGCAGCGCCTCGGGGAGCTGTGCGGTGAGGGCGGGGCGGCCCGCCAGCTCGGACAGTACGGCGGCGAAGCGGCGGCCGACGGGGCCCGCGGCTTCGCCCTCCGTCCACAGCAGGGGCAGGCTGTCGGCGAGCTCGGCGGCGAGCGTCTTGGCCGGGTTGCTGTACGTGGCGATGGCCGGGCCGCAGCGTTCCGCGGTGCGGTCCAGGCGGTCCGCGACCTTCTGCAGGTCGTCGGGGGTCGCGGTCACCAGGCCGACCCGGTCCAGGAGCGCCAGCAGGGGCGTGAGCAGGGCCCACAGGGTGCCGGGGCCGGCGGCCGAGGTCTCCGCGTCGTACTCGCCGTGCGGGGCGGCGGCCATCGGGACGACCAGGCCGTGCACCCCGTCGACCGCCTCACGCAGCGGGGAGCGGGTGGGGGCGACGGCGACGACGGTGCAGCCTCGGCGGTAGGCCTGCTCGGCGAGCAGGGCGAGGCCCGGTTCGGAACCGTCGGCGGTCGCGATGAGCAGGAGGTCCACGGATCCGGCCCAGCCGGGCAGGGCCCAGCGGAGGGCGCCGGGGGCGGGGGCGACGCCGGTGGGGTGGATGCGTACGACGGGGGCGGCCGCGCCCGCGAGTGCGCCGATCAGGTCGGCGACGCCGGAGGCGGCGGTGCCGGGGCCGGCGACGAGGACGGCCCGGGGCCGGCCCTCCGGGGCGAGGCCGCCGATGCCGGCCTCGGCGGCGTGCCGGGCGGCGGTGCGGACCCGCGCGCCGGCCTCGGCGGCGCCGCGCAGCAGGTCGCGGCGGTCCGCTCGGGCCAGGGCTTCCGGGGCGTCGAGCAAGGACTCGTCGAGCATGGCGGTGGGCCTCCGATCACCGGGTGGGGTGCGGGCTGCGGGTACGGGGGCGGGGGCGGCCTCGCCCGGCTTGTCCCGGTGGGGCGCCGAGGCGGTCCGCGGCGCCTGCGGTCTGCTGCCGTCCCGTCCCGTACGGGTGTCGCTCGCGGTCAGGCGGGGCGGCGGGCCTCGTCGACGAGGAGGACCGGGATGCCGTCCCGGACCGGGTAGGCCAGTCCGCAGTCGTCGCCCGTGCAGACCAGTTCGGGGCTGTCGGCCGCCGAACGGTCGTCGAGCGGGGAGTGGCAGGCCGGGCAGGCCAAGATCTCCAGGAGGCCGGCTTCGAGCGCCATGGGGTGAGTCCCTTCGAGCATGCGAGTTCCGATCCGCGTGGATCAGGCGTCGTCAGCCTACCGCTGGGGTGGTGGGGGCGCGGCCTGGCCGGGGGGATGGAACGGGGGATGTGGTGGCGGTGGTGGGGGTGGGGTGGGTGGACGGGCGTGCGGTGGGTGGGTGGCGGGTGGCGGGAGCCTGCGGCGGCTTTCTCCCGCCCCGCCCCTTGGGGGCTCCGCCCCGCCCTGCTTGTCCTCAAACGCCGGACGGTTGATTTGGGGCCCGCCCTGACCCCGCCTCAAACGCCGGAGGGGCTGGGGTGGGCCGGAGGGCGGGGGCGGGGCCGGAGGGCCGGGGAGGCGGAGCGCTGAGGGGTGGGCCGGAGGGCGGGGAGCCGGAGGGCGGGGCCGCCGGGGGGGGGCGGGGGCTGGGGGGGGCCGGAGGGCTGAGGGGGGGTGGGCCGGAGGGGCTGAAGTGGGCCGGAGGGCCGGGGCGGGGGCCGGAGGGCCGGGGCGGGGGCCGGAGGGCCGGGGCGGGGGCCGGAGGGCCGGGGCGGGGGCCGGAGGGCCGGGGCGGGGGCCGGAGGGCTAGGCAGTGCCCCGGATCAAGCCCAGGACCTCGTCCCGTACTGCTGTCATCGTCTTCTCGTCCCTCGCCTCGACGTTCAGGCGCAGCAGCGGTTCCGTGTTCGAGGCGCGGAGGTTGAACCACCAGTCGGCGGCCGTGACCGTGAGGCCGTCCAGGTCGTCGAAGGTGAGGTCGTCGCGGGTGCCGTAGACCGTCCTGACCTCGGTCAGGCTGGCCGCCTGGTCGGCGACGGTGGAGTTGATCTCGCCGGAGCCGGTGTAGCGGTCGTACTCCGCCACCAGCTCGGAGAGCGGCTTCTGCTGGTTGCCGAGTGCGGCGAGTACGTGGAGGGCGGCGAGCATGCCCGTATCGGCGTTCCAGAAGTCGCGGAAGTAGTAGTGCGCTGAGTGCTCGCCGCCGAAGATCGCTCCGTGCCGCGCCATCTCCGTCTTGATGAAGGAGTGGCCGACCCGGGTGCGGACCGGGGTGCCGCCGTTCTCGCGGACCACCTCGGGGACGGACCAGGAGGTGATCAGGTTGTGGATGACGATGCCCTCGCCGCCGTTGCGGGCCAGCTCGCGGGCGGCCACCAGGGCGGTGATCGCGGAGGGGGAGACGCCCGCGCCCCGCTCGTCGACCACGAAGCAGCGGTCCGCGTCGCCGTCGAAGGCGAGGCCGAGGTCGGCGCCCTCGGCGAGGACGCGGGCCTGGAGGTCCACGATGTTCTTCGGGTCGAGAGGGTTGGCCTCGTGGTGGGGGAAGGTGCCGTCCAGCTCGAAGTACATCGGTACGAGGTCGAGCGGGAGGCCCGCGAAGACCGTGGGGACCGTGTGGCCGCCCATGCCGTTGCCCGCGTCGACCACGACCTTCAGGGGGCGGATCGCGGTCAGGTCGACGAGGCCGAGGAGGTGGGCCGCGTAGTCGGCGAGGGTGTCCCGTTCCTTGATCGTGCCGGGGGTCGTCGCCGCGGCGGGCCTGGGCGATCCTTCCGACCACTGCTCGACCAGGGTGCGGATCTCGGCCAGGCCGGTGTCCTGGCCGACCGGGGCGGCGCCCGCCCGGCACATCTTGATGCCGTTGTACTGCGCCGGGTTGTGCGAGGCGGTGAACATCGCCCCGGGGAGGTCCAGCGCCCCCGACGCGTAGTAGAGCTGGTCCGTCGAGCAGAGGCCGATGAGCGTGACGTCCGCGCCCCGGGCCGCCGCTCCGCGCGCGAAGGCGCCGGACAGACCCGGTGAGGTGGGGCGCATGTCGTGGCCGATCACGATCGCGTCGGCGGCCGTGACCTGGACGAACGCGGCTCCGAAGAGCTCGGCCAGCGATTCGTCCCACTGGTCGGGCACCACGCCACGTACGTCGTACGCCTTCACGAGCTGCGACAGATCAGCGACCACGGCCGGTCCTCCTGGTGTTTACGGAGAGCCCAAACTACCCGGCCGTACAGAGCCCCGAGAGTCGGCCTCAGGAGTCCGGGGAGCGCAGCACCCTCAGGTGGCCTCTGCGGGCCACTTCCACCGGGTCCGCGGCGCGCGGGCCCCTGCCTCCGCCGCCCGGGCCGCGGTCCTGCGGGCGGGCCGCCTCGCGGACCGCGTTGGCCAGTGCTTCGAGGTCGTCGCCGCTGGGGTGCGCCGGTGCGGAGCCGTCGGAGAGCCGCACCACTTCCCAGCCCCGTGGCGCGGTGAGCCGCTCACTGTGTTCGGCACAGAGGTCGTAACAGTGGGGCTCGGCGTAGGTGGCGAGCGGGCCGAGGACCGCGGTCGAATCGGCATAGACGTACGTCAGTGTCGCGACGGCGGGGCGGCCGCACGCGGTGCGCGAACAGCGACGTACAGGGCTCACGATGTTGGACGGTACCGCACTCTTGAGCGGGCTGCGACGACTCCCCCTCGGGTCACCCCACCGTGTCGCCCTGTGACCTGCGGCACAGCGGTGCTTCCGGCGGCTACCCTGACCTGCGCCAGGGCCGGGACCCGTTGATCGCGCGGTGGTCGTGCCGGTGGCGGGCGGGGCTTCGCCCAGGCGGTGGGCGCGGGGTCGGTGATCGGATGACGGGCCTGAAATGGGCTCAACCTTGGCCGAAATGTTCAACTGCGGACATCGGGAAGTGGGGCCGCCTCCCTCGCCTTCGTTCCCGCCTGTCCTGCCCGCGCCCTTGGTGAGGCGATCGGTGAAGCGATCGGTGATGTGATCGGTGATGTGATCGGTGATGTGATCGGTGATGTGATCGGTGAACCGATCCGGTCGCCCCCGGCCGGCCGCGTCGTTCATCTGATCGTCCTGGTCCCCGGAGCGTTACGCTGCGTCGGTGATGGACAGCTCCGTACCTCCCCACCCGTTCGAGCCGCGGCCCCGGCGCCGTGACCGTCATGGCCGCGGTATGCGGGGGCCGGTCGCGCCGCCCCAGGTGCCGCTGTCGGCCAGCCGGGGGCAGACCTTCCGGGATCTGGTCCAGGACTCGGTGGAGCGGCTGGAGAGGCGCTGGCCGCAGCTGGCCGAGGTCGACTTCGTCGTCCTCGACGTGCCCGGCACGCCGGAGGAGGTCGTTCCGCTCGGCAGCGCGATGGCCGCGGGCAAGGGGCGGCCCGCCCAGATCGTCGTCTACCGGCGGCCCGTCGAGATCCGTACCAAGAGCCGCGACGAGCGCGCCCTGCTCGTCCACGAGGTCGTCGTCGAGCAGGTGGCCGAGCTGCTGGGGCTGGCCCCCGAGTCGGTCGATCCCCGGTACGGGCAGGACTGACCTCCGCGGCCCGCCGCGGCCCCGCCGCCGGCCGCGCCCTCAGTCGTCCAGGACCGAGAGGTCCTGGACGGCCGACGGGACCTCGACCGTGCCGCCGTCGTCGGGGAGCGTCTGCACGGTGAACATCTGGACGCCGCCCTCGGTGCGCGCGAGGGTGCGCGACGCGTGGACCGGGCCGCCCGAGGTCGTCTCGACGGTCAGCGCGTAGGCGCCCTTGAGGCCCTCCGGCGCCGTCGGGGTGACGGCGAGGGTCGTGCCGGCCTTGACGGTGTACGTCTCCACGGACGGTTCGCCGCCCCCGCTGCCCGCCGACGCGGTGACCTTCACCTTGGCCGTGGCGCCCGGCGCGGCCAGGGAGAGCGTGGAGCCCTTGGCCCGGTTGTCCGGGACGCTCGCCCGGGCGCCGACCGGTCCGGTGGCCGGGATGTAGGCGACCTCCTGCTGGTCGCCCTTGCCGCGGACCACGCGCAGCGCCGCCACGATCGGGGTCGCCCGGTCCTTCTGCACCGGGCTCAGACGCAGGGAGCCCGGTTCCTCCCGGGTGACGTCCTTGAGGTCGACGGTCGCCGTCATCGAGGACTTGATGTGCAGGGTGGCGTTGCCGGCCGGGGAGAACGTCGCGTTCTTCCCCATGAGCTGGACCTTCACGTCCGCGTCGTCCTCGCCGGGAGCGAACGCCACCAGCTGTACGGAGGTGGCGTCGGCCGGGATGCCGGGCAGCACGAGCGTGCCGGAGGGGTCGTCGGACGCGGTGATCCAGTCGCTGCCCACGTTGTCCTCGGCGCTCATGACGACCGCTCCGATCCGCCCCGAGCGGGTGGTGACGTGTGCGGTCAGCTGGTCGACGGCCTCGGTGGTGAGGGTGGACAGCAGGACGGCGACGCTGGAGCGGGCCGGCACGGTGATGCCGTCGCCGACCTCGGCCTTGAGCGCGCCCTTGGGGCCGTACAGCTCGATGTCGGCCACGGCGCCGGTGTCGTCGGGGTTGGTGAGGTGGATGTAGTCCTGGCGGGACTTGGCGGTACTCGCGCCCGGGAACCAGAAGTCGGTGTCGGGGGCGGTGCAGGTGACCCCGAGGAGCCCCCGGCCGCCGCCCGCGGTGACCTCGGTGGTCTGCTGGGCGGCCCAGCCGGGGGCCAGCCGGCCGGTGGCCGTGCCGACGAGGGCCGGGGCTCCGGAGCCGTTCGCGTCGGCGACGACCGGCTTTCCGGGCTCCTTCACGGCGAGGACCGGCTTCTCGGCCTTCTCCTTCGCCTTCTTCGCGGCTTCCTCGGCCTTCTTGACCTTCTTGGGGTCGGTCTCGGCCTCCTCGTCCTCGTCGTCCGCGACCGGCAGGGCCGGCTTCAGCTCGGCGGTGCCCTTGGCTTCGCCGCCCGGGCCCGCCGGCGTGAACGCGGTGTACTGCGTCTCCGCCAGGTCGGAGTTGCTGGGCGCCGGGCAGACCAGGCTGGAGCGCTCGACCGGCAGCAGCGTGGCGGACTTCGCCGCGGTGTCGGCCGGGGCGCCGGGCGCGGTGACCGTGGCGAATCCGGTGATGGCGGCCAGGACGGCCGCGCCCGCGATCAGGGACAGGTGGGTGGACTTCACTCGGACTCGCCTCGCGATGCGTTACCGGTCTGCCACGGGGCCTGACCCGGGGCCGGAGGGTCGGTGTGTTCGCCGTTCTCGCCGTACGGGTGCTGGGGGTGCTGCTGCCCGCCGACGTACTGGCCGTACTCGTCGTACGCGCCCTGATTGTCGTACGCGGCGCTCTGGCCTGCGTACGTGCCCTGGCCCTCGTACGTGCTCTGGCCCTCGTACGCGCCCTGGCCGTTGTACGTGCCCTGGTCGTCGTACTGCTGCGCGTACGGGTCCTGGACTCCGTAGCCGCCCTGGTAGTCGGCGCTCTGATGGCCCGGCTGCTGTTGCTGGTGCTGTTGGGCGTACGGGTCCGGCTGCTGGTACGTCGCGTAGTGGTCGGCGTTCGGCTGCTGCTGCCCGTCCCACTGCGCGTACGCGTCGTACTGCTGCTGCGGAGCCGACGGGACCGCCGCGTAGCCGCCCGTGGCCTCCTGCGGGTCGTACGCCGGAGGGTTCTCGGCGTACGGGTCGGCGGACTGCTGCGCGGGGATGTACTCCCCCGGGTCGGGCAGGTGGCCGTGGTCCTCGGAGTCCCCGGCGCGCGACGGGTCGTCGGTCCCGTCCTCCTCGGCGGCGGCCGCCGCCTCCGCCTGGGCCGCGGCGCGCAGCCTGCGGGCGCGGCGACCCTCCCCGTCGACCGGCTCGGCGGCGACGGCGAGCGCCTCCTCGGGCAGGTCGTCGTCGATCTCCCGGCGGCGGCCCGGCAGGGCCATGACCACCAGGACCACCAGGAGCGCGGCCTGGGACCAGATCCACGCGGTGTGGGTGATCGGGGCGTCGTGGGTGAGGTCCAGGCGACCGCCGTTGGCGGGCAGTTCGAAGCCCTGGGCCCAGCCGTCGACGGTCTTGCGGGTCAGCGGCTTGCCGTCCAGCGTGGCCGTCCAGCCCGGGTCGGCGGCGTCCGCGATCCGCAGCACGCGGCCCGGCTCCCCGGACGGGATCTCGGAGTGCGCCTCGACGGCGGCCGAGCCGACCGCGATGTGCTCTCCCTCGCCGGAAGCCGGGGTGATCATGACGCGGGCGACCTGGCGGTCCACCCGCCACAGGGCGCTGCCGTCGAGCTGGCTGAGGCGGCTGAGGCCGGGGGTCGAGTCGAGGACCCGGCTCATCTCGCGCGGCGCGCCGTCCCGGACGAGGACGTAGCGGATCGCGAAGCCGCTGAGCTGGCCGCCCTGGTCGGCGCCGGAGCCGGCGACGAGGTTGGCGACGACCTTGTCGAGGTGGCTGTTGCCGCCGACCGCCTCGGTGAGTTCGCCGTCGCCGAGGCGCGCGCCCGAGCCGCGGACCAGGCTGTACGCCACGGAGTCGGGCGAGGTGCCGCCGAGGACGAGGGTGCGGGGCTGGTCGCGGGTGGTGCTCTCCTCCGCCACGAAGGCGGGCACCTGTACGGGGTCGCGTCGCTCCAGCGGGCCGTCCGCGCCGCCGATCATCCAGCCGGCGGCGGCCAGGACCGGGGCCAGCCCGGCGGCCAGCGCGATCAGGGCGGCGACGGGCTGACGCCAGCCGAAGCTCTGCTCGGCGACCCGGATCCGGGCGCCGTCCGCGCCCACCAGGGCGGCGGCGATCAGGGCGGTGCCGTAGACGAGGGTGGCGGGTCCGGCCCAGGTGGATCCGTTGGCGACGGCGGCGAAGAGGAAGCCGACGAGCGCGACCGCCCAGGCGGTGCGGACGGCGAACTGCCGGTCCTCGCGCAGCAGGGCGGCGAGCGCGGCCAGCACGATGCCGAGGAGCAGGATGCCGCCCGCCGCACCGGGGCCGCCGGGGCTGATGCCGAGCAGGTCGAGGCCCGAGGCGTCGCCCGCACCGATGTCCAGGCCCGCCTCGGTCAGGAGCGCGGACGGGTTCGTCAGGAGGCTCAGCGACCAGGGGGCGAGGACGAGCACCGGGGTGCCGACGGCGGCGACGAAGCGGAGACCGTACGCGGTGATGTCGCCGCGCCGCAGCACGAGCACGCCGAGGCCGAGGACCACGGCGAGCGGCCAGACGATCGGGGTGAACGCCATGGTGACGGTCAGCAGCAGGGTGTACGCCCAGGTGGCGCGCCAGCTGCCGCGCTCCCCCGCCGCGCTGTCCGCGCGCAGCCCGTGGGCGGCGACGCCCGCGCGGGCGATCAGCGGAAGCAGGACGAGGAGGACGGCGGTGCCGAGACGGCCGGTGGCCAGGGCGCCGGTCGCGGCGGGCAGGAAGGCGTACGCGACGCTCGCCCAGGCCCGCAGCAGCCGGGAGGGGAGCAGCGGGCGGGAGGCGAAGTAGGCGGTGGCGCCGGCCAGCGGGATCGAGCAGACCAGCAGCACGCTGACGGCGAGCCCGGTCGAGCCGAGGAACAGGGCCGACAGCGCGGCGAGCAGGGCGAGGTAGGGCGGGGCGGTCTGGGTGCCGCCGGTGCCCACCGTGTGCCAGGCGTCCGCGTACCGGTCCCAGAGCGCGCCGACCTCGGCCGGGGCGGGCAGCAGCGCGCCGCCCGCCAGGGCTCCGCCGCTGAGCAGGTTGCGGCAGGCGATGAGCGAGACGACCAGGAGCAGGAGGAAGAGGACGGGGCCGGGCTTGCGGCCGATGCGCTTGAGGCGGGCGAACTGGTCGACTTCGAGGAAGTCGGCGTCGTCGCCGCCCGGTCCGGATTCGACGGCCCCGTGGCGCGAGCCGCCCGCTTCGGAGTCCGTACGGCCGCCGAAGTTGCCCGCGACCTGGTCGACGGTGGCCCGGACGGTGGCGCCGGGCGGCGGGAACAGGGCACGCAGTTCTTGGGCGTCGACGACGCCCTTTCCGCGGTTGCGGCGGGCCGCGAGGATGCGGCCGGGGCGCAGCAGGGTGCCGAGCAGGCCGGTGACCTCGTCGAGGGCCTGGCCGGGCACCTTGCCGACGAGGTAGGCGAGGGTACGCAGGAGGGTGCCGACGACGAGCCGGAGCAGGACCCAGGGCAGGACCTTGCCGCGGGCGTTGACGAGCATCGTGTAGACCGCGCCCGCCTTGTCGACGCGGTGCGGGCTGGCGACCGAGCGGCCGGCGCAGTCGATGGGGCGGCGTTCGCGGGCGGAGGCCTCGGCGTGCCGCAGGACGGCGTCCGGGGCGACGAGGACCCGGTGTCCGGCGAGGTGGGCGCGCCAGCAGAGGTCGACGTCGTCGCGCATCAGCGGGAGCCTGCGGTCGAAGCCGCCGAGCTCCTCGTAGACGTCGCGGCGGATGAGCATGCCGGCGGAGGAGACGGACAGGACGGTACGGACCTGGTCGTGCTGGCCCTGGTCCTGCTCGCGGCGGTCCAGGCCGGTCCAGCGGCGGCCGCTGTTGGCGATGGAGACGCCGACCTCGAGGAGCTGCTTGCGGTCGTACCAGCCGCGCAGCTTGGGGCCGACGATCGTGGCGTGCTTGTCGTTGTCGACGACGCGCAGCATCTCGGCGAGCGCGTCCGGCTCGGGTGCGCAGTCGTCGTGCAGCAGCCAGAGCCACTGGACCGGTTCGCCGTGCGGCAGCTCGGGGAGGTCGTAGTTCTCGTCGACCCAGGTGCGGGTCTCGGGGTCCCAGCCGCTGGGGCGCTTGAGGTACGGCAGGTCGTCCGGGGTGAGGATCCCGGCCGTGCGGGCCGCCTCGTCGACGGCCGTGCCGAAGCTCGTACGGCGTGCGAGGTGCAGGACGCGTTCGTCGCCGAGCGCCTCGGTGACCAGCCGGGCCGAGTCGTCGGCGCTGCCGGTGTCGGCGGCGACGACGTTCTGTACGGGGCGTTCCTGCCCGAGCAGCCCGGCCAGCACGTCGGGCAGCCAGCGGGCGCCGTCGTGGGAGACGAGCACGGCGGTGACGACGTGCCGGGGGAACTCTGGGGCGGCGGCGGCCGCGTTCGGCGCCGCCGAGTGGCTGTGCACGGACATCGAGGTACGGGCCCTCCGGCCGGGTCCGGGGGCGTCCCCGGGGGCTGCATCGGTGTACACGCGCGCCCCGGCGGGGCGTTGGCGCGTCTCGGACGGGGCCCCACACTAACGGTACGGACAGGTGACGGAGGTCCGAGCGGGTGAAGCGGCCGGGGGCGGACCGGCCGACGGCCCGCCGGCCGAACCCTGGGGAAGGGGTCGGCGGACGGGCCGTCGGGGGGCTGTCGGGGTGCGAGGAGTGTGGCGGGGTGGGGGGGCCTGGGGAGGTGTGGGCCTGGGAGCCCTGGGGGTGGTGGGGGGGGTGGGGGTGGGAGGTCTGGGAGGCTCAGCGGCTTGTGACCCTGCCGCTCTGCGGCTCTGCGTGGCTCTGTGTGGTGCTGCGTCGTGCTGTGTCGTGCTGTGGCTCTGCGGCTCTGCGGCTCCGGGCTCTCGGGTGGAGCGGCCGGAGGAGGTTCCCGGGGACCTACGTCAGATGGCGGCCTTCTTGAGGCGCCGTCGCTCCCGCTCGGAGAGTCCGCCCCAGATGCCGAAGCGTTCGTCGTTGGAGAGGGCGTACTCAAGGCATTCCGAGCGCACCTCGCAGGCGAGGCAGACCTTCTTGGCCTCGCGGGTGGATCCGCCCTTTTCGGGAAAGAAGGACTCGGGATCGGTCTGGGCGCACAGTGCGCGCTCCTGCCAGCCGAGTTCCTCGTCCGCGTCCTCGACCAGCAGTTGCTGGAACAGCTCGGTCATGTGCGCCCCTCGTCTGTCTCTTGCGTCCCGTGTTGCAGCCGTTTGCGGCTGAACGACACGAGTGAAATTACAAGTGTGTAGCTCCAGGCCAGTCAAGCGAGGATCTGCTATTGGCCCAGGGATTCACTCTGCGGAACCAAGCGTATGCGGAAAGTGTTCAAATCAGCAAAAACCTGACATATGCCACAGGCTCCACAGACCCACGCCCTCCCATGAGAGAGACGAGCAGGGACGCCCTTGTGTTGCGATTCGATCACTGAAGCGATCAAGATCACAGTCAGGTCACGGAGCGTCAGCCGCGTTTGGGAGCGCGGATGATGCGCCACATGTCCTCGCCCCTGGGCGCATAAACCTTTCTCCGGATCCGGCGACCGGAAGGAGTGAAACATTGCCCCCATATCGGGTATTGGGTTGACAGCGGACGGCCGAGCCGGTCTCCTTGACTTCATGCCAGCGACCACAGCCATGCACGTCGCCCACGTCCGTGGGTTCCGTAGCGCTGTCCAGGCCCGCTGTTGCTGTTCCAGCTGTCACAGCTGTTGATGCCGTAGCGCTCCAGCTCTGATCCAGCCTCTCCGGATCTCCGGTCGAGCGGCTTTCTTCGTTTCCGCTCCTCCCTGCATTCACCGTGACTCTCCGCACGTGCACCCCCCCATGCCGAGGAACCACCGCAGCCATGAACAGCGACAGCGACCTTCAGATCGCCGGCGACATCCTTGAGGTCCAGCACCTCCTGCAGCCCGCCCGCGAGCACCCCTCCACCGTCTCCGAATTCGTCGGCCTCGCGCGCTCCATCGCGGCCGACCGCGCACAGTGGGCCGGAATCGTCCAGTACGACTCCGCCTCCCGCTGGTACCACCGTCTGCACCAGGGCCCCGGCTACGAGGTGTGGCTGCTCAGCTGGGTGCCCGGGCAGGGCAGCGGGCGTCATGACCACGGCCTCTCCGCCGGCGTACTGACCGTCCTGGAAGGCGAGTTGACCGAGCACACGGAGAACGGGACGCGGTCCCTCGGCGCGGGCGCGCAGCGCGCCTTCGGCCCCGGGTACGTCCACGAAGTGGTCAACGACTCGCTCGAACCGGCCGTCAGTCTGCACATCTACTACCCGGGTCTGACCGAGATGCCGATGCACCCCACCCAAAGCGCCCCGACGGCCGTGGACGTCGTACCCGCCTGACAAACTGCTGTGCATGCGCATTGTTGTTCTGGCCGGTGGTATCGGCGGTGCCCGTTTTCTGCGCGGCCTCAAGCAGGCCGCGCCCGACGCGGACATCACGGTGATCGGCAACACGGGTGATGACATCCATCTGTTCGGGCTGAAGGTCTGTCCCGACCTCGACACCGTGATGTACACCCTCGGCGGTGGCATCAACGAGGAGCAGGGCTGGGGGCGTACCGACGAGACCTTCCAGGTCAAGGCGGAGCTCGCGGCCTACGGCGTGGGGCCGGAATGGTTCGGGCTCGGCGACCGCGACTTCGCGACCCATATCGTCCGTACGCAGATGCTGGGCGCCGGCTATCCGCTGAGCGCGGTCACCGAGGCGCTCTGCGCCCGCTGGCAGCCCGGAGTGCGGCTGCTCCCCATGTCGGACGACCGGGTCGAGACGCACGTCGCCGTCGAGATGGACGGCGAGAGCAAGGCGATCCACTTCCAGGAGTACTGGGTGAAGCTGCGCGCCTCCGTCGAGGCGCAGGCGATCGTGCCGGTCGGGGCGGAGCAGGCCAAGCCGGCTCCGGGGGTGCTGGAGGCCATCGGTTCCGCCGATGTCATCGTCTTCCCGCCGTCGAACCCGGTGGTGTCCATCGGCACGATCCTCGCCGTGCCCGGAATCCGCGAGGCCATCGCCGAGGCCGGGGTGCCGGTGGTCGGCCTCTCCCCCATCGTCGGGGACGCGCCCGTGCGCGGGATGGCGGACAAGGTGCTCGCGGCCGTGGGCGTCGAGTCGACGGCGGCCGCCGTGGCCCAGCACTACGGGTCGGGGCTGCTGGACGGGTGGCTGGTGGACACGGTGGACGCGGGTGCGGTCGGTGACGTCGAGGCGGCGGGGATCCGCTGCCGGGCGGTGCCGCTGATGATGACGGACGTGGACACGACCGCCGAGATGGCCCGGCAGGCGCTGGATCTGGCCGAGGAGGTCCGGGCGTGAGTGGTTCCTCCGATGCGGCTTCCTCCGATGCGGCTTCCTCCGATGCGGCTTCCTCCGATGTGGCTTCCTCCGATGTGGCCTCGCCCTCTGTGACCTCGTCTTCTGTGACCTCGTCTTCTGGGGCTTCCTCTGCGCCTTCCTTTCGGGTGTGGGCGCTGGGCGGGATTCCCGAGGTGCGGGCCGGTGACGATCTCGCCAAGCTGATCGCCGCGGCCGAACCGGGGCTGGTCGACGGAGACGTGCTGCTCGTCACCTCGAAAATCGTCTCCAAGGCGGAGGGCCGGATCGTCGAGGCCGCCGACCGGGAGGCCGCGATCGACGCGGAGACCGTACGGGTGGTGGCCCGGCGCGGGCCGCTGCGGATCGTGGAGAACCGGCAGGGCCTGGTCATGGCCGCCGCCGGGGTCGACGCCTCGAACACCCCGGCCGGGACCGTGCTGCTGCTGCCCGAGGACTCCGACGCCTCCGCGCGGGCCGTCCGGGACGGGCTGCGGGACGCCCTCGGCGTCGATGTCGGCGTCGTCGTCACGGACACCTTCGGGCGGCCCTGGCGCAACGGGCTGACCGATGTCGCGATCGGTGCGGCCGGGGTGCGGGTGCTGGACGATCTGCGCGGCGGTACGGACGCGCACGGCAATCCGCTCGGCGCCACGGTCGTGGCCACGGCGGACGAGCTGGCCGCTGCCGGGGACCTGGTCAAGGGCAAGGCGGAGGGGCTGCCGGTGGCGGTGGTCCGGGGGCTGTCGCATGTGGTCGCCTCCGACGACGAGCCCGGTGCTCGGGAGTTGGTGCGGAGTGCGGCCGATGACATGTTCCGGCTCGGGACGTCGGAGGCCGTGCGGGAAGCGGTGACGCTGCGGCGTACGGTGCGCGAGTTCAGCGATGAGCCGGTGGATCCGGGGGCCGTGCGGCGGGCCGTCGCCGCTGCCGTCACCGCTCCCGCGCCGCATCACACGACGCCGTGGCGGTTCGTGCTGCTGGAGTCCGCCGAGTCGCGGACCCGGTTGCTCGACGCGATGCGTGAGGCGTGGATCGAGGATCTGCGGCGCGACGGGAAGAGCGAGGAGTCGATCGCCAAGCGGGTGCGGCGCGGCGATGTGCTGCGCAACGCGCCGTATCTGGTGGTGCCGTGCCTGGTGATGGACGGCTCCCACACGTACGGGGACGAGCGCCGTGACACGGCGGAGCGCGAGATGTTCGTGGTCGCGGCCGGGGCGGGCGTGCAGAACTTCCTGGTGGCGTTGGCCGGTGAGCGGCTGGGGTCGGCGTGGGTGTCCTCGACGATGTTCTGCCGGCCGGTGGTGCGGGAGGTGCTGTCGCTTCCTTCGTCGTGGGATCCGTTGGGGGCGGTGGCTGTGGGGCATGCGGTGGGGGTGGCTCGGGAGCGGGCTGTTCGGGAGGCGGAGGCGTTTCTCACCGTGCGGTGAGGTGGGGTGGGGTGGGGCTCGGTGGGCGGGGCCGCGGTGGCGGAGGCTGCGCGGGCCTTCCCCACCCGCCCTTCTGAAAGCCGCTGGGCGCGCCCTGCTCTTTGTCCTCGCGCCGGACGGTTTGTTCGGGGCGCTGCCCCGGGCCCCGCTCCTCAAACGCCGGAGGGGCTGGATTTCAGGGCTTGAGAAGGGCTACAGGTTGGCGATGTTGCCCGGGGTCATCCTCGGGGCTCTGCGGGGCGGGGTGTGGCCCGAGAGCAGGATCAGGCGCGTCGCTCGGTGGCGTTGGCCCTCGTAGGGGGTCAGCAGCGTCAGCATTTCCTCGTCGTCCGCGTTGCGGTTGTCCGCCAGCGCGTGGCCCACGATGCCCGGAAGGTGCAGGTCGCCCACCGTGACCGCGTCCGCCGCGCCGTTCGAGCGCTGGAGGGTCTCCGCCGCTGTCCAGGGGCCGATGCCGGGGATCAGCTGGAGGCGGGTCAGGGCCTCGGGCAGCGGCATCGTCGCCGCCTCCTCCAGGCGGCGGGCCACCCGTACCGCGCGCAGGATCGTGGACGAGCGCTTGGCGTCGACGTTCGCCTTGTGCCACTCCCAGGACGGGATCATCGCCCAGCCGCGCGGGTCCGGCATGACGTGCAGGCCCAGGTCCGTCGTGGGGCCCGGGGCGGGGGTGCCGAAGCGGCGGACCAGGTGGCGCCAGGCGCGGTACGCCTCGTCCGTGGTGACCTTCTGCTCCAGGACCGACGGGATCAGCGACTCCATGACCAGGCCCGTACGCAGCAGACGCAGGCCCGGGCGGCGGTGCCGGGTCACGGCCAGCAGGCGGTGCCGCGGGACGAACGCGTCCGGGTCGTCCTCCGCGCCCAGGAGCGCGGGCAGCCCGGCCAGCAACCAGTCCGCGCCCGGGCCCCAGGCGGCCGCCGTGACCCGGCCGCCGCTCGCCGCGATCCGTAGCGTGCCGGGGCCCTCGGGCGTGCGGGTGGCCCGCCAGAACGTGCCGTCCGCGGTCATCCGGAACGTGGGGTCCGCCGGGCCTCGGCGCAGCGGGCCGAGGACCAGGCGGAGGTCCAGCGGGCCGGGCGGGGTCCACTCCCTGGTCAGCGGCGGTCCGTCCGGCGAGGACGCAGCCGCCGTGCCCGACGGAGCGGCGGCCTGGTGCGGCAGCGCTGCTCGCGCGGTGCGGGGGGCGAATCGTCCTGCCACAGGGGGCCTCGGTGCTCTCGGTGCTCTCGGTGTGCTTTGTGCGCTTCGTGCGTTCTTCTGAGGGTACGGGTCAGGTCCTACTGGTCCGAGGAGAAGCGGACCGAGCCGTCCGGCAGGATCGCGTCGCACCAGATCCTGACCCCGTCGCGCAGTTCGTTGTCCGCGCCCACCTGTGCCCCGTCGCCGATCACCGCGCCCGCCAGCACCGTACGGTCGCCGATCCTGGCGCCCGCTCCGACCAGCGAGTCCGTGATGATCGCGCCCGCCTCGACGACCGCGCCGGCCAGGATCGTCGAGCCCTCTATCCTCGCGCCCGCGCCGATCACCGCGTCGGCGCCGACCACCGTACCGCCGGTGAGCTTGGCGTCCGGGGCCACGGACGCCGTCGGCAGCACCAGGCGGTCGCCGCAGCGGCCCGGGACCGCCGGGGACGGGGCGCGGCCGAGGACGAGGTCGGCGGAGCCGCGGACGAAGGCCCCCGGGGTGCCGAGGTCCAGCCAGTACGTGGAGTCGACCATGCCCTGGAGGTGGGCGCCGGAGGCGAGCAGTCCGGGGAAGGTCTCGCGTTCGACGGAGACCGGGCGGCCCGCCGGGATGCTGTCGATGACCGAGCGCCGGAAGATGTACGCCCCGGCGTTGATCTGGTCGGTGACGATCTCCTCCGGCGTCTGCGGCTTCTCCAGGAACGCCGTGACCCGGCCCGTCGCGTCGGTCGGTACGAGGCCGAAGGCGCGCGGGTCCTCGACCCGGGTCAGGTGGAGCGAGACGTCCGCCCCGGAGTCGGTGTGCGAGGTGACCAGGGCCCGGATGTCGAGCCCGGTCAGGATGTCGCCGTTGAAGATCAGGACCGGTTCGTCCGGCCCCGAGGTCAGCTTCGGCGCGACATTGCGGATGGCTCCGCCGGTGCCGAGCGGTTCCTGCTCGGTGACGTACTCGATGTGCAGACCGAGCGAGGAACCGTCGCCGAAGTACGGCTCGAAGACCTCCGCCAGGTAGGACGTGGCGAGCACGATGTGCTCCACCCCGGCCGCCCTGGCCCGCGCCAGCTGGTGGGTGAGGAACGGGACCCCCGCCGCCGGGACCATCGGCTTCGGGGTGTGCACCGTGAGCGGGCGCAGCCGGGTGCCTTTGCCACCGACCAGGAGGATCGCTTCTTTTGCCTCTGTCACAGCACCGTCTCTGCTTCCTGCTGGGGCCTGGCCTGGATACGGCTGGCCAGTCTAAGCAGACCGGTCGGACATGCCCCGGTCAGCGGCCCTGCAGTTTGGCGGAGCTGGTCCGGGCCGTGCCGAGCTTCTTGTAGAGACGCGCTCCGGGACATTCGGTTGCGAAACCGTCCCGGTGGCCCGAGATGACGTTCATCTTGACCTTCACGCCCGCCTTGTACTTGTTGCTGCCGCCGGAGGTGAGGGTCACTTTGCCCTTGGGGTTGGCGCCGAACAGGCCCAGCTTCCAGGCGGTGAGTTTGGAGACCGCGGTCACGGCGGCGGCGGGCGGGTTGGTGGAGGAGTAGGTACCGAGCACCGCGACCCCCATGGTGTTGGTGTTGAAGCCCAGGGTGTGGGCGCCGAGGACCGCCTTCGCGACGCCTCCGGCCCGGCCCTCGTAGATGTTTCCGCACTTGTCGACGGCGAAGTTGTAGCCGAAGTCGCGCCAGCCGCTGCTCTTGACGTGGTAGCGGTAGATGGAGCGGAGCACCGAAGGGGCCTGCTTGCAGGTGTAGTTGTTGCCGGTCGCGCTGTGGTGCACGAAGGCCGCCTTGACGGACTTGGTGTACGCGAAGTTGCGCTCGCGGAGCTTCTCGTCGGCGCCCCAGCCCTTGCGGGTGATGATCTTCGGGCGCGGACCGATGTACGGCTTCGCCCCGGCGGCGACGATCGCCGCCTCCTCCTCCGTCTCCGCCTTGGTCAGCTCGGGGATGACGGACGCGCCGAGCGGTGCGAGGTCCGCGTTGACCGCCGATGCGGCGGCGGATTCGGCGGTGAGCGCCTCCGGCACGGCCGTCGTCGTCGTGGGCGGGGCCGGGTTGACAGCGAACGTCGCCGGGGTGGCGGACCGGCCGACGGGGGCCGCGCGGGCGGGTTCGGGGGCCGGTTCCGAGCCCGTTTCGGTGGCCGGTTCCGGAGCTGATTCCGGAGCTGATTCGGGGGTTGCTTCCGCTACGGGGTCCTCGCCGGGGTCGACGAGTTCGAGGCGCAGCCCCTCGGGCAGCGGTACGGCGGCGGCCCGGTGCTGCGGATCGGCCGCCTCCGGGCGTACGCGTACCTCCACGCCGTCCGATGCGCCGACCCAGAGCGGGGCGGTCGCCCCGCGCACGGCGCCGGTGGACCGCTCGGCGCTGCCGAGGTCGGCGGCGTGTTCGGCGTTGTGGGTCTCGACGTCCTGCCAGTCCGACCAGCCCTCGCCGCCGGTCGCCCGGGTGCGGACCTGGACCGTGCCGTGGAGCTCGGCATCGGCGTCGTCCCAGACCACGCCCACCAGGGAGAACGGGCGGGCGTCGCGCTGGGCCAGGCCCTGGCCGGCCGCCGCGCCCGCGACCCGGTCGGACGGGGCGGCGAGCGGCTCCAGGGGCAGGGACTGCGTCGAGCCCGCGAGCTCGGCCGCGCGGGGGGAAGGGGCTTCGGCCCGTACTGACGACGGCGGGCCGGAACCGGGTGATTCGGGGGACACGGAGGGCGGCCGGGCCGAGGCGGAGTGCGAGGCCGGGGCGGACAGGGCGGGGGCGGCGAGCGGCAGGGTGAGGGCCGCCGCGCAGGTGACGCCGACTGAGGTGACCAATAGTGCACGCATACGCACGATCGTGGTCATACAGTCACGACTCCGGCTACCCGGGCATCGGCGCCGCCTTGACGTACCGTCTGCCGGGCCGTCTGCCGAACCGGTGTACGTGACACCCGTTCAGCCCGCCCCGCACAGCGCCCCCGCGTACGCTTGCGCGGATGAACTCCAGCGACCGCACCCCTGCCGACCTGCTGCGATCCGCCCTTGCCGCGGACCCGGCCCGCCCCTTGGTCACCTTCTACGACGACGCCACCGGAGAACGCGTCGAACTGTCGGTGGCCACCTTCGCCAATTGGGTGGCCAAGACCGCCAATCTGCTCCAGGGCGACCTCGCCGCGGAGCCCGGAGACCGGCTCGCCCTGCTGCTTCCCCCGCACTGGCAGTCCGCTGTCTGGCTGCTCGCCTGCTCCTCCGTCGGGGTCGTCGCCGATGTCCAGGGCGACCCGGCCGCCGCCGATCTCGTCGTGACCGGACCGGACACCCTGGAGCAGGCGCGGGCCTGCCGGGGTGAGCGGGTCGCCCTCGCCCTGCGTCCGCTGGGTGGCCGGTTCCCGCAGGTTCCGGAGGGGTTCTCGGACTACGCGGTGGAGGTGCCGAGCCAGGGCGACCGCTTCGCGCCCTTCGCCCCGGTGGACGCCGACGCCCCCGCGCTGGCCGTCGGCGGGGTCGAGCTGACGGGTGCGCAGCTCGTCGCCAAGGCCCGCGAGGACGCCGGCGCCCTCGGGCTCGTACCGGGATCCCGGCTGCTCACCGGGCGTACGTACGACACGTGGGACGGCCTGAGCGCGGGGCTCTTCGCGCCGCTGGCGGCCGGTGGGTCCGTGGTGCTGTGCCGCCATCTCGGACAGCTCGACGCGGCCGGACTGGCCAAGCGGACCGAGAGCGAGCGGGTCACCAACACCGCGGTATGACAAGCGCCCTGAGGTCCACCCGTCCGGCCCACAGCGGGCCGAGTCCTCGGTGCGCAACACCGGAGCGGGTAGATGATCGGGCGGTACAGACCACTCTCCTGGCCGTGCACAACCAAGCGCGAGTTTCAGCCGTCTACTCCTGCGACCGGCGGCTCCTCGCGCCGCCGAACGTGAAGGATGGACGCAGACGTGACCGACAGTGCTGGCCCGCCGTCCGACCCGGACCACCCGGCCGGGGACAAGCCGCAGGGCAGGTCGCAGGAACAGTCCGGTCCCGAGGGCCCCACCCCCGGGACCGGAGAAGCCGAGGCCGCGGAAGCCGCCGAAGCCGCCGAAGCGTCTGAGGGCGGTGCCCCCGAGGACGACGCCGCCGAGGACAAGGCGCCCGAAGCCTCGGAGGCCCCCGCTCCGGAGAAGCCCGGGAAGACCGAACCGACCGAACAGACCGAGCAGCCGGAGAAGTCCGGGAAAGCCGAGAAACCCGCTCAGGACGATCCGGCCGACCCTGCCGACCCGGCCGACCAGGCCGAAAGCTCCGCCGGCTCCGCGAAGAACGAAGCAGACAGCGACGGCGGCACCGACGGCAACGGCGACGGCGTGCAGACCTGGGCCGATCAGCCCAAGGCCGGCATCGTCGCCGCGCGCAAGAGCCACTGGCTGCGCTGGACCGCCCTCGCCGCCTCGTTCCTCGTGCTGGTCGCCGCCGGGGCGGGCTGGTGGCTCTACAAGAAGCTCGACGGGAATATCACCACCGACACGAGCGCCGCCGCCGAGCTCAAGGCGTACGAGAAGGAACGGCCGACGCCGGTCGTCATGGACGCCCAGAACATCCTGCTCATCGGGTCGGACAGCCGGGCCGGGGACAACCGTGAGTACGGCCGGGACGACGGCGGCAGCCAGCGTTCCGACACCACGATCCTGCTGCACCTCGCGGCGGACCGGAAGAGCGCGACGGCCGTGTCCCTCCCCCGTGACCTGATGGCGGAGATCCCCAGCTGCCGCACCGCGGACGACAAGGAGACGCGCGAGCAGTTCGCGCAGTTCAACTCGGCGTTCGAACTCGGCGGCACCGCCTGCACGATCCGCACCGTCGAGAAGATGACCGGTATCCGCATCGATCACCACATGGTCGTCGACTTCAACGGCTTCAAGGACATGGTCGACGCCGTCGACGGGGTCGAGATCTGCCTCAAGGAGCCGATCAACGACAAGGACGCGCACCTGGAGCTGCCGGCCGGCCGGCAGACGCTGAACGGCGAGGAGGCGCTCGGCTACGTACGGGCGCGCAAGACCCTCGGCAACGGCAGCGACACCGAACGGATGGAGCGCCAGCAGCAGTTCCTGGGCGCGCTGGTGAACAAGATGCAGAGCAACGGCGTTCTGCTCAACCCGACCCGGCTCTACCCGGTGCTGGACGCGGCGACCAAGTCGCTGACCACGGACCCGGGGCTGGACTCGCTGCGCGACCTGTACGACCTGGTGCGCGGGATGCGCGACGTACCGACCGAGCAGGTGCAGTTCCTGACCGTGCCCCGGCAGCCGTACCGCAACAACCCGAACCGGGATGAACTCGTCGAACCGGACGCGGGCGAACTGTTCAAGCAACTCCGCGAGGACCGGCCCGTCGCCGTGGTTCCGGCCGACGAACTGGAGGAAGCGCGGCAGGACCAGGAAGGGAAGCCGGACGACGCCGGTTCGGAAAGTCCGACGCCGACGCCCACCTATTCGGGTTCGAGCGCGGCGGACGACCTGTGCAAGCAGTAAAGCAATTGCCAAGACAGCGAACACAATCGACGCGTAATGGGAAGTATGCCCGGTTGTAAGGGGCGTGGAATGTGTCACGCACGTCGCTCGACGCGGAATCGGCCGGATAGTGTGACGCGATCCGGTGCTTCCGGCCGTCAGGTCGTGCACTGCTGGAGCGAAGGAACGAGCGCCCTGCCGGGGGAGGGCGCCTCGCGTGGCACCGACGGAGGACGCAGGCAACCGTGGACGCGCACAGTCGTGGACGGGCGGACGATATCGACCCCGCCGACCAGTGGGTACTCAACCCGAACACCGGCAATTACGAACTGCGACTGGATCACTCCGCTGGGGAGTCGAGCAGCCCTTCGCGTACGGCCACGGCCGAGGGGACGGGCCGCCGCGGCAGCACCCGGACCGACGCGTCCCGTGAGGGTTCCGGGCGCCGGGGGGCACGGGAGGACGGTGCCGACGGGCCGCGCCGCGAGGTGCCGGGCCAGCGCAGCCGCCGCGCTTTCCAGAGCGGCGGGCGCGGCACGGAACCGCCCGCGTCCGGCCGCCGGAAGCGCAAGCCCAAGAAGTCGCGCAAGAAGAAGGCGCTGCTGTGGACGGGCGGCGTCATGGCGTTCGTCGTGGTGGGCGCCTCGCTCGGCGCGTACGTCCTCTACCAGCAGCTCAACGGCAACATCGACACCATCGACGTGGGCGACGCCGGCAGCAAGAACGTTCTCAGCGAAGGCCCGATGAACATCCTGATCATCGGCACCGACAAGCGCACCGGCAAGGGCAACGAGGGCTACGGCGACAAGGGCAGCGAGGGCCACGCCGACACCACGATCCTGTTCCACGTCTCCGAGGACCGGACCAACGCGACGGCGATGAGCATCCCTCGCGACCTGATGACCGAGATCCCCGAGTGCGAGACGAAGCAGTCGGACGGCACCACCACGACCATCCCCGGCACCCCGAACGAGCGCTTCAACACCAGCCTCGGCCAGAGCGGCCGCAATCCCGGCTGCACCATGAAGACGGTCGAGAACATCACCGGCCTCAAGCCCGACCACTTCATGATGGTCGACTTCAACGCGGTCAAGGAGCTGACCACCGCGGTCGGCGGCGTCAAGGTCTGCATGGCCAAGCCGGTCGACGACCCGAAGTCCCATCTGAAGCTGCCCGCGGGCGAGTCGGAGGTGGCGGGCGAGCAGGCGCTGGCCCTGCTGCGCACCCGGCACAGCTTCGGCAACGAGAGCGACCTCGACCGGATCAAGGTGCAGCAGCAGTTCCTCGCCTCGATGATCCGCGAGATGAAGTCGAGCGACACCCTGACCAACCCGAAGAAGCTCTACACGCTGGCCGACGCGGCCACCAACGCGCTGACCGTCGACACGGGCATCGGCGACGCGAAGAAGCTGATGACGCTGGCTCAGGAGATCGGCAAGGTCGACACCAAGAACGTCACCTTCCTCACGATGCCGGTCATCGACAACCCGGCCGAGCCGAAGCCCATCACCGTGGTCGTGGACCCGGTCAAGGGTGAGCAGCTCTTCGCGATGATGCGCTCCGACACCTCGCTGACCGAGGTGAAGCAGAAGGAGAAGGCCGCCAAGGGCAAGCAGGCGGCCCTGCTCAAGGGCCCGAAGGCCGAGCCCGCCGACGTACGCGTGGACGTCCTCAACGGCGGTGAGATCGCCGGTGCGGCCGGCTCGACCGTCACCTGGCTCCAGAACGAGCAGGGGGTGCTGAAGTCCACGAACAAGGCCAACGCACCCGAGAAGATCAAGAAGACGACGCTGGAGTACGCGCCCAACCAGGCCGATCAGGCCCGGGCGCTCGCCGCGATGATGGGGCTGCCCGCCACGGCCATGAAGAAGGGCACCGCCGACGCCGAGGGGCTTGAGGCGATGGTGCTCACGCTGGGGGCGGACTTCAAGGGCGCGGGCCAGCTCATCACCGGGCCGGCGAAGGCTCCGGAAGGCGTCGAGCAGGCAAGCGCCGACAAGGCGGTATGCGCCAAGTGACACCGGGTCACCGCGCCGTAGCGGAAATCTGAACAGCATGGGGGGTCCGGTGGGACGGAGCAGCACGCCCGGGGAGAGGACGCGATCACGCGTCCGCCGTGCCGATCAACACGGCTGGGACGAGAGCCTGTACGAGGACGACGGGCCGGGCGAAGGCAGCGGTGACGGGCCGGACGACGGCGGCAGGCCGGGGGGCGGCGGCCATCGGGCCACGAAGGGCCGGCGCGGCGGGGGCAGCGGCGGTGCCCAGGGGCGCAGCAGCCGCCGGGCGCCCAAGAGCGGCAAGCGGCGCGTGCTCCGCTGGAGCGCCTCCGTGCTCGCCGTGCTCATACTCGCCACCGGCGGCGCCGGTTACGTCTACTACGAGTACCTCAACAGCAACATCAAGAAAGAGGATCTGACCCTCGGCGACAAGCAGATGGCCGATCACAAGGCCAACGCCGCCGGGCAGACCCCGCTCAACATCCTGCTCATCGGCTCCGACGCCCGCGACTCCGAGGCCAACCAGAAGCTGGGCGGCGCGAAGGAGACCTTCGGGGCCCCGCCGCTCGCCGACGTACAGATGCTGCTCCACCTCTCCGCGGACCGCAGCAATCTCTCCGTCATCAGCATGCCGCGCGACACCATGCTGAAGATGCCCAAGTGCACGGCCCCGGACGGTGAGGTCTTCCCGGCCAGCACCGGTGACGTACAGACCAACGAGAGCCTGGGGCGCGGTGGTCCGGGGTGCACGGTGGCCACCTGGTACGAGCTGACCGGCATCCGCATCGACCACTTCATGATGATCGACTTCGCCGGTGTGGTGTCCATGGCCGACGCGATCGGCGGCGTGCCCGTCTGCGTCGACGCCAACATCCACTCCCGCAGCCGGGACGGCAAGGGCTCCGGGCTGAAGCTGGAGAAGGGCACCACGTCCATCCAGGGCGAGCAGGCCCTCCAGTGGCTGCGCACCCGGTACGGCTTCGAGGACAACACCGACCTGGGGCGGGCCAAGGCCCAGCACCAGTACATGAACTCGATGGTGCGCCAGCTGCGCAAGGGCACCAAGCTCAGCGACCCGGCGAAGCTGATGAACCTCGCCGAGGCGGCCACGAAGGCGCTGACGGTCGACAAGGGCCTCGACACGGTCAAGAAGCTCTACGACCTGGCCGAGGAGTTCAAGAAGGTCCCGACGAAGCGCATCACGATGTCGACGATGCCGAACGTGTACGGCACCGGCGTCAACAACGGCCGGGTGTACCCGAAGGCGGGCGACGCGGAGCAGTTGTTCCGGATGGTCCGTGACGACGTCCCGCTGGACGGCAAGGCCTCCAAGCGGAAGAAGCCTCAGGAGGAGCCCAAGGACCCGTCCGCGCCGGTCGGCGAGATCGCCGTCTCCGTACGGAACGGGACCGCCACCGACGCTCTCGGACCGGCCTCGGGGCGGGCCGGTGACGTGGCGGACCAGCTGAAGAACGCGGGCTTCGGCAGGACCACCGTCGACTCGGGCAACGTCACGGGGGTCGCGCGGACCGGGATCCTGTATCCGAGCGCGGATCTGGAGGGCGACGCGCAGGCGGTCGCCAAGGCGCTGGGCGTTCCGCTGTCGCAGGTGAAGAGGTCCACCGACGTCTCGGGGATCTCGCTCGCCGTGGGTGCGGACTGGCGTGAGGACGGGGCCTATCCGGTGTCCAAGGGCACGGAGAAGACCCCGGAGTCGGCGGGCGCGCTCAACGGCGAGGAAGAGGGGGCCTGCATGAAGGTCAACCCGAACTACACCTGGTGACGCCGTAGCGGCACGCACACGCGAGGAAGGGCCCCGACGCCGAGCGTCGGGGCCCTTCTCGTACGTCGCCGTCTCAGACGGTCTCGCTGCTGCCGGTCATCGCCGGGCGGCGGCTCGCGATGACCCGCTTGGCCAGCGACCGGGGGCTGGTGAGGAAGCCGAAGCCCCAGCACATGTGCATCGTCGCCAGGGCCACCGGGATCTGCGCGCGGGCCTTCAGCGAGAGGCCCTTGCCCGCGGGCAGCGATCCGGCGACGATCGCGGCCACGTAACCGCCCGGGACGACCAGCGCCCACGGGGTGACGGCCGCGCCCAGGACCAGGCCCGCCGCGATGGCGACGACGGCGGTCGGCGGGGCCAGGTAGCGGAGGTTGATCGAGCCGGCGTGGTAGCGGGCGACGACGTGGCGCCAGCGGCCGTAGTCCTTGTACTGCTTGGCGAGCGCCTTCACCGTGGGGCGCGGGCGGTACTGCACCTTCAGCTCGGGTGAGAACCAGATCAGCCCGCCGGCCTCGCGGATGCGGAAGTTCAGCTCCCAGTCCTGGGCGCGGATGAACTCGACGTTGTAGCCCTCGGCCCGCTCCAGCGCCTCGCGGCGGAAGACGCCGAGGTAGACGGTCTCGGCCGGGCCCGCCTGGCCGCCGGTGTGGAAGGCCGCGTTGCCGACGCCGATCTTCGAGGTCATCGCGGCGGCGACGGCCTCCTCCCAGGCGTTCTCGCCCTCGGCGTGCATGATGCCGCCGACGTTCTGCGCGCCGGTCTCCTCCAGGAGGCGGACGGCGGTCGCGATGTAGTTCGGCGAGAGCATGCCGTGGCCGTCGACCCGTACGACGACGGGGTGGCGGGAGGCCTTGATCGCCGCGTTGAGGGCGGCGGGGGTGCGGCCGGTGGGGTTGGGCACGGTGTGGACGCGGGGGTCCTCGGCGACCAATTCGGCGGCGATCTCGTCCGTCCGGTCGGCGGAGGGGCCGAGCGCGATCACGACCTCCATCTCACCGGCGTACTCCTGCTCCAGGATGTGCCGGACCGAGTTCCTGAGATGGCGTTCCTCGTTGAGCACCGGCATGATCACGGAGACGGCGGGGTACTGCGCGGCAGACATGTGGTCCTCGGGGGGTCCTCGGGGGCGCCGGGGGGTTGCGTACGTACCCCAGGAGGCGGCTCGGTTTTCGGCCGCCACGTTACCGCGAATGGGGGACACCGGTGCGCGCCGCCGGGTCGCGGGCCGGGGCGGTGGTCGTATGGGCCTACCGTGCGATGGTCCCCTTGCACCGCAGAGGTGTCTCCCTTGCACCCCGGAGGTGTCTCCCCGTGCCCACGCCGCAACGACCGCAGCGCCCGCCCCGGCCCCGTCCCGCCACTCCCCCGCGGCGCCGTCCGCCCCAGGGCGCCCGGCCGGTCCGCCGGCGCAAGCAGGACGAGCGGCCGCGCTGGGGCATGCGGGTGGCCACCGGCCTGTCGGTGCTGGTACTGGGCGCGGGTGGCATCGGTCACGCCGTGGTCAGCAGCCTGGAGGGCGGAATCGGGCGGGTCGATCCGTTCAAGGACATGAAGAACCGCCCGCAGGGGGGCCACGGCACGAATCTGCTGCTCGTGGGCACCGACGGGCGGGACACGATCACCAAGGCCGAGAAGAAGAAGTACAAGCTCGGCGGCGCGCCCTGTCACTGCACCGACACGATCATGCTGGTCCATCTGTCGGCCGACCGGCAGCGGGCGAGCGTGGTCAGCCTGCCCCGGGACAGTTACGCCGAGATGCCCGCCCACACCGACCGCACCACGGGCAAGCACCACGAGAGCCACCCGGTGAAGCTGAACGCCGCGTACGCGGAGGGCGGGCCGACGCTGACCGTGCGGACGGTCGAGAACATGACCGGGGTCAAGGTCGACCACTATCTGGAGGTCGACTTCACCAGCTTCATGAAGACGGTGGACGCGGTGGGCGGGGTGAAGATCTGCACGGCCCGGCCGATGAAGGACTCGTACACCGGCCTGGACCTGCCCGCGGGCACCCATGAGCTGGACGGCGGGCAGGCGCTGCAGTACGTGCGCTCGCGCCATGTGGACGTGGCCGCCGACCTGGGCCGGATGGAGCGCCAGCAGAAGTTCATGGCGGCGCTGATCAAGCAGGCGACGAGCAGCGGGGTGCTGCTGAACCCGGTGAAGTTCCAGCAGGTCTCCGCCTCGGTGCTGGGCTCGGTCCGGGCCGACGAGGGCTTCGGTACGGAGCAGATGCTGGCGCTCGGCAAGGCGATGAAGGACTTCGGCCCGGCCTCGTCGGAGTTCGCGTCCGTGCCCATCGGCAACCCCAGCTTCCCGGTCAAGGGCATCGGCTCCACCGTGCAGTGGCACGCGAAGAAGTCGAAGAAGCTGTTCCAGGCGCTGCGCGAGGACAAGCCGCTGGCCCCGGCGAAGCCGAAGCCGGCGGCCGGCCCGAAGCAGCCTCCGGCCACGCTCGTGGACGTGGCGCCGAAGGACATCCGGGTGCAGGTCTACAACGGGACCCCGAAGGACGGCCTGGGCCGGACCGTGGACGAGGCGCTGCGGGCCACCGGGTTCACCACCGGCGAGGCGCCGCTCAACGGGGAGCTGCGGGATCTGAAGCGGACGCTCGTGGAGTACGACCCGCGCTGGGACCGCTCGGCGAAGTCCCTGGCCACCGCCCTGCCCGGGAGCGAGCTGAAGGCGGTGAAGGGCCAGGGACCGCTGATGAAGGTGACCGTGGGCGCGGACTTCACCAAGGTGCAGCGGGTGAGGGCGGAGACCCGGCAGACGGGCGAGTTCTCGACGGTGACGGGCGACGAGGTGGTGTGCCCGTAGGACCGTGAGGCGGTCTCGGCCCCGTAGAACCGTGAGGCGGTCTCGCGGGCTCAGTCGTCGATGCCGTCGGCGGCGCGCTTCTCGCGCAGCTCCTTGATCGCGCGGCGGCGGGCCAGCCGGTGGGTGCGCCGGATCTGCGCCTCCTGGTAGCGCCGGTTGTCGCGCTCGGTCTCGGGGATCACCGGCGGTACGCGGCGCGGCTTGCCGTCGCCGTCGACGGCGGCGAAGACCAGATAGGCGCTGCCGACCTGCTGGGCGGGGGTCGACTCGTTCCAGCGTTCGGCCATCACACGGACGCCGACCTCCATGGAGGAGCGGCCGGTCCAGTTGACCTGGGCCTTCACATGGACGAGGTCACCGACGCGGACCGGCTCCAGGAAGACCATCTCGTCCATCGATGCGGTCACGGCGGGCCCGCCGGAGTGCCGGCCGGCCACCGCGCCCGCGGCGTCGTCGACCAGTTTCATGATCACGCCACCGTGGACCGTGCCGAGGAGGTTGGTGTCGCTGCCGGTCATGATGTGGCTGAGGGTGGTCCGGGACGCAGCGGTCGGCTTGCCCGGAATCTCGCCCTCCGGGCGGTTGGCCTGATCTGTTACGCCAGTGACCTGATCTGTCATACCGTCCACCTTATGCGGGGGCCGCGATCCCGCAGAATGCATCAGGTTCGCAACAGCCCTGGTGCGATTTCCCTTACACCCTGTAATAGCCGTGGGCCGGGACGGCACACTGTTCGGATGAACGATTGGCCCGATCGACGGACCGGCGACCGCAGCGAGCGCTACGGGCGGGGCAGCGCCAGCCCCCAGCCCGAGAGCGCCCGGTCGATGCCGCACATCCAGCGCCGCCCGGCCCAGCCGCGAAGGCCGCAGAACCCGCCGCAGCGGCCGCAGGTGCCGCCGCAGAGCCAGGGGTACGACGACCGCTACCAGGACGGCGGCTACGGCAACAGCCCCGACCCGGGGTACGACAGCGGCTACAACACGGGCCAGGTCTACGGCTCGGGCAGCGGCGGCTCCGACGGCCGGGGCGGCGGTGGCCGGCGCGGCGGCGGTGACGGAGGTTACGTCCAGGGCCGCCCGGCGCCGGACTGGCGCCGCCGGATCAAGCTCGGCGCGCTGACCCTGGTGGTCGTGGTGCTCGCGGTCTCGATCTCGACGTACTTCTGGGCCGACTCCAAGCTGAAGCGCGAGGTCGACCTCTCCAAGGTCATCGACCGGCCGGAGTCCGGCGACGGCACGAACTATCTGATCGTCGGGTCCGACAGCCGTGAGGGCATGTCGGACGAGGAGAAGAAGCGGCTGCGCACCGGTTCCGCCGAGGGCAAGCGCACCGACTCGATGATGATCCTGCACGACGGCTCCAGCGGTCCGACGCTGATCTCGCTGCCGCGCGACTCCAACGTCGAGATCCCGACCTTCAAGGGCTCGGAGTCCGGGAAGACGTTCCAGGGCACCGGCCGACAGGTGAAGCTGAACGCGGCCTACGCCGAGGACGGCCCCGAACTCCTGGTCCGTACGGTCGAGTTCAACACCGGTCTGCACATCGACCACTACGTCGAGATCGGCTTCGGCGGCTTCGCGAAGATCGTGGACGCGATCGGCGGGGTCGAGCTGGACATCCCGAAGGCCTTCAAGGACAAGAAGTCGGGTGCCGACTTCAAGGCGGGCAAGCAGACGCTGAACGGCGAGCAGTCCCTCGCCTTCGTCCGCACCCGCTACGCGTTCCCGAACAGCGACCTGGACCGCACGAAGAACCAGCAGAAGTTCCTGGCGGCGCTGGCGAGCCAGACGGCGACCCCGTCCACGATCATCAACCCGTTCAAGCTGTACCCGACGATGGGCGCGGGCCTGGACACGCTGATCGTGGACAAGGACATGTCGCTCTGGTCGCTGGCCAACATGTTCTTCGCGATGAAGGGCGTCACGGGCGGCGACGGTACGTCGATGAACATGCCGATCTCGGGCAGCACCAGCGGGAACCTCGTCTGGGACAAGGCCAAGGTGAAGCAGTTGGTGCAGCAGCTCAACAACGACGAGAAGGTCACGGTCACCGGCAACTGAGGCCGGGGCGTGGCCGTTTGACGCGGTACGGGCCGGGGCCCGCCGGGCGGTAGGTCGCCGGGCGGGCCCCTGTGCTTTGGAGGCAGGTCGGTCTGCCCGCCTATCCGCCGTAGGTGACGACGCCGTGCTCGTCCATGGTCGGGTGAATCTTGGAGGGGCCGTAGTCGTCCACGTCGGAGGGGCGCGGCGTCTCCGGCCCGTCCGGCCCGATGCGCATCACCCGCTCGACGCGCACGACCTCGTACTGCCGCCCCCGCACCACGAGTTCATTGGGCCTCCGGCGCGCGGTGAACTTCTTCGCGGCCCGTGCGTGAATGGCCGCCTCCTTCTCGTCCACCTGCATCCACTCGGGCAGCTCCGGCATGTCCGGCAGATCCGGGAGCTCGGGCACGGGCCGGGTGAGGTGGTGGACGAGGGCACGCCGGGCTCCCTGCGGGGTGGAGTACTGCCCGGTCACCATCGACCAGGACAGCTCCTTGCGCTCCACCACGCGGAACGTCGTCGGCAGGAGCACGACCCCCGGGTGCGTGGTCAACGCCCTGTGGGAGTCGGCCCGTACGTCCTCGGGGTAGCGGCTCGCGGTGTAGGAGAGCTGGAGCAGCCCGGCCCGGTCGATCCCCTCGGCCAGCCCGACGGCGGCCGCGTGGTCGACGACGAAGCCCTTGGTACGGGAGGGGTCCGGCGCGTCCAGGTCCCAGCTGTCGTCGTCCGGGTCGGTGGCCCGGGGCGGCTCCAGGCGCCCGCCGCCGATCCGGGTGAACTCGTCGGCCCGCACGACGCGGTAGCGCACACCGTCCGCCGTCACCTCGTTGACCGGCTCGGTCTCCAGCCGGGTCACGGCCTCCAGCAGCGACCGCCGCACGGCCCGGTCCTCGACGTCGTCCTTGGCCCTGAACCAGAGGAGCGAGTTCAGCTCGTCGCGGGTCATCTGCGGGAATCCGGTGTCGAGTTCGCCCATCAGCCGCCAGCGCGGCCGGTCCCCGCGCCGCTGCTCGGCAAGGCCGAACAGCGGCCCCCGCACCACGATGTTCGGATACTTGCGGGCCGAGGCGAACGCGTCCGCCTGGGTGACCTCGAAGACCGGGTCGTCGCGGTGGGTGACGTTGATGGTGAGATGGTCCGGCGACTTCCCCGGGTAATCGTCCATGCACTCAGTGTGCCGAAGAGGGGTCGTCGATGTCGGGGTTTTCGCGACCACGGGCGTACCGCCGCGTACGGGACGACGACGGATCGCCGGAATCCACCCGGAATCGCTGCCCACACCGGGTCGTGGCGTGTCACGACCCGGCGGGGGCCCACCGGGTCGTGACCGACCGCGACCCGGTGGACTGCGACAGCAAGTACTCAAAGAACCAAGAGAAATGACCCAACCCCACCCCACCCGATCCCGGTGGTCTCCTGCGGGAGGGGCTGGTCACTCACACGGGTGAGGTTTGCCAACTGAGCTGGATTTCGTACGGGTTGGCAGGCATATGCTCACGCTGACCACAACCCCAGACATGAGACGGCCCCCGCCGGGACGGCAATCCCGAGCGAGGACCTGACCACCAAGGAAGAAAGCCCCTTCCCGATGGATACCCAGCACGATATCGCCCTCACCCGCGCCCTGACGCAGGTTCCCGGACCTCTTCCGTCCTCCGGCGTGATCCACGTCGTGATCCCGCACACCGGCCGGTTCACGATCGTCGGCAACCACCTCGCCCAGCACGCCGAGTTGTCGCTCACCGCGATCGGGATCGGCGTCCACATCCAGTCGCTGCCCGCCGGGTCGAAGGTCGGCATCAAGGCGCTCGCGGCCCGCTTCCCCGAGGGCGAGACGAAGATCGCCTCCGCCCTGCGCGAGCTGGAGAACCACGGCTACCTGCACCGGCCGCGCATGAGGCTGGCGAACGGCTGGGTGGTGACCCGGACGGTGTTCCGCAACCAGCCGCGGGCGGTGGTGGGACCTACGGTGCGTGGCACTGCGCCCGCGCCCACGCCCACGCCCACTGTCGTACGAGAGCCCACCGCCGTACCGGAGCCCGGCCACGTACCGGAACCGACACCCGTACCGGAACCCGGCCACTTACCGGGGCTGACACCCGTACCGGAGCCGATCACCGCGCCGGAACCCATCCCCTTACCGGAAGGTCCGCACGCCCCGGCCCGCTTGCCGGCGCGAACCGCGCCCAAGCAGCCACGGCGGCCGCTCCCCCACCCCCGCGCACTCTCCCCGGAGCTGCGGCAAACCGCCTCCACGTTCCTCGCCGATCTGCGGCGTCACGCGGAAGAGCTCGTGCTCTCGGAAGAGGCCGTCGAGGAGCTGGTCCCCGGGGTGGCCGCCTGGCTCGAACGGGACACGACCACCGACACGCTCCGGCACACCCTCACGGCCGACCTCCCGAAGCCGCTGAAGCACCCGGCGAGGCTTCTCAGGCACCGCCTGACGGCCCTCCTGCCACCCCCGCTCCCCGGCATCCACGATCTGGCACCATCGCGCCGTGCGCCGGTCACCCCGTTCCAGACCTGCGACGGCTGCGAACGGGCCTTCCGCTCCCACCACCCCGGCCACTGCCGCGACTGCCGGGCCCAGTACGGGGTGACCGTCAGGCGGCGCAGTCGTACTGCTTCGTCAGGTTTTCCACGGCCTCAAGGATCACCGTCCGCGAATCCTTCATCAGGGACGCGTAGTTCCAGTCCCGTCCGACGAGGGTGACCGGTGAGATCTTCAGGGTGACGGTGATGTACCGCGCGTCGGGCCGCTTCATCCTCTTCGCGCAGCCGTCCGGCAGCTGGACCTCGCTCTGCCGCTGGCCGACCCAGCCCGTGAGCCCATCCTTGACGAGGGTGGCACCCTTCGGTGGGTCGCTCAGCGAATCGGTGGGGCGTGCGTCCAGGGTGTACAGGAGCCGCATGGTGCTCTTGCCTTCGGCGTTCTTCCGATTGACGAAGCAGATGGTGGAGAAGATCGGGTCGGCCGGCTCGGTCGCGGACCCGGAACTGTCCGGGATGGACTCCTCGACCACGACGGCCCCGCCCTTGCCGTCCTGGATCAGGCCGGCGGTCCGCTCTGTAAGCATTCCGAGACACAGATTCTGCTCGCTCAGCTTCTTGAGCTCCGTCGGCCAGAGCTGAACCGTCGCGACGACCGCCGCCGCGACGACGAGCACGGCGGGCAGGACCACGTTCTTCTTGTTCATGGCTACGTGCTCTCCCCCTCGGTTCGAGTTCGGCGAAATGCTCGTGTACTCGTCAGCCCGTGCGCACCTTCCGCAGCACGGTCTCCGCCACCTCGGCGGGCGCGACACCCGTCGTGTCGACCACCTGAGCCGCACGGCGGAGCCAGGGCAGGGCCCGCTCGTAGTCGGTCAGGTGGTCCAGACGCCACTGCCGGGCGCCGGCGCTCTCCGGCGCGGTGTCGGTCTCGATGCGTTCGACGAGGGTGTCCCGGTCGGTGTGGAGGAGGAAGTGGTGCACGGGGATGCCGGACTTCGTCAGGCCGTCGTGGATCTCCTGCCAGTACGGCTCGACCAGGACCGTCTGCGTGACCACCAGCGTTCCGCCCACGTGGTCGAGGACCTGCCGTGCGGTCTCCACCACCAGGCCCCGCCAGGGCGGGAAGTCCTGGAAGTCCTTCTCGGGCATGCCCAGGACGTGACAGAGCATCTCGCCGACCTTTTCCGTGTCGAAGAGCCGGGAGTCCGGGAGGAGCGAGGTCACCTCCTTCGCGGTGGTGGTCTTGCCCGCGCCGAAGGTTCCGTTCAGCCAGATGATCATCGCTCCACCCTAGAGGTGGGCGGGCGGACGCTCCCGATAGGTTCGGGCACACCCGCCGTGAGGACGGCCGGACCTGGTTCTACGCATGAGGGAGCTCGTATGGCATCCATCCACCGCACCACCATGACGCCTACCAAGCTGGAGCTCATCACCGGCTGGCTGCCGAAGCAGAGCTGGTACGCGGGTACCGAGGGAGCGCCGGATCTGGTCAAGGCCGGCGGGTTCCGTCTGGACGATCCGGACGGGGCGGTCGGGATCGAGTTCATGGTCGTGGCGGACGTGGCCGGACCGGAACCGGTGGCGTATCTGGTGCCGCTGGGTTACCGGGGCGCGGCGCTGGAGGGCGTTCCCGGTGAGGCGCTGATCGGCACCTCCGAGCATGGGGTGCTCGGCACCCGGTGGGTCTACGACGGCGCCCACGACCCGGTGGTGCTGGCGCAGTTGCGTTCCCTTCTGCGCGGTGAGGCGACGCCGCAGCACCAGAGCCTGAGCGACACTCCCGACCCGACCGTCACCGTGCAGGGCGCCGGTCCCGGGCCCGGCCACGAGTCCGACGTCCGGATCAGCCGCGTCCTGCGGGAGACGGAAGCCGAGCAGGGGTCGTCGGTGCGTCTCGTCGCCGGATGGAGCCGGCCGGACGGTACGGGCGCACGCGGAGTGTTCGCGGCGGTCGCACCGCAGTAGGACGTCGCGCGAGCACCAGGACCGGGGGGGCGGCGGCCTCATCCGACCGGCCCCTTCGGTTCCAGTTCGGTGAAGTCCTCGTGGAGGGCGTCGAGATGGCGGCCGGTCGGCGTGCCCGTCGGGTCCAGCTCCGCCAGCCGCCAGCCGGGCAGCTGTTCCTCGACCTCGGCCGGGAGCGATCCGTCCGCCGGGTCCGCCAGGGCGTTCAGCACCCCGAACGCCGTCTCCCGGGCGATCTCCCGGGCCAGTGCGCCCAGTTCCTCGGGGGTGAGCCCGGCCGCCAGGGCGCGGTCGACGGCGTCGGCGGCCGCGCCGTCCGTGCGGTAGGCGGCCACCCACCGGGGCGCCTCCGTGGCCCAGGCGTCGACGTCCTGCCACACCGTGCGCAGGAAGCGGTAGCGGGCGAGCTGCGGCAGCCCCTCCTCCGTCTCGGACTCGGCCCAGTCCCGGGCGTCGGCGTCCGCGCCCAGGGCGCCGAAGAGGGTGGTCAGCCTGTCGAGTTCGGTCATGGGGAGGGAGGCTAACCGATGAGTTTTCCGGCGGCGCGCGGTCAGTACATGCGTAACAGTGAGACATAAGCAGCCGAGAGAAACCCAGGAGTCCCGATGCGCACCCTGATCAGCACCGCCTTCGTCTCGCTCGACGGCGTCATGGAGGCCCCGGGCGGCGAACCCGGCTACCGGAACTCGGGGTGGACGTTCAAGGACATCGAGTTCCTGCCGGAGGCGTACGAGCTCAAGGGCCGGGAGCAGGAGGAGGCCGCGGCCCTGCTGCTGGGCCGGGCCAGTTACGAGGCGTTCAGCCCGGTGTGGCCGGGCATGGAGGAGTTCACCGGGTACAAGGCGATGCCGAAGTACGTCGTCTCCACCCAGCTGACCGACGGCGACCTGGTCGCCGACTGGGGCGAGACGACGATCCTGCGGTCGCTCGACGAGGTCGCCGCCCTCAAGGAGACCGAGGGCGGCCCGATCATCGTCCACGGCAGCACCGAGCTGAACCGGAACCTCGCGGACGCCGGCCTCATCGACCGGTACCACCTGCTGGTCTTCCCGGTGCTGCTCGGCGCGGGCAAGCGCCTGTTCAGTACGACGGACAAGGACCAGCAGAAGCTGAAGCTGGTCGAGTACGAGGCGTACGCCAACGGGATCCAGAAGAACGTGTTCGACGTGATCCGCTGACGCGTCGGGCCGCGGGAGACAGCCCAACCCTCTGCGAACTGGCTGGGCACACCCACGAGTTCAGCCGTACCTTGGTCCGACCGGGGCTGCTCACGGCGAGCGGAGGGCGGAGGGCGGAGTGCAGAAGATCGGGCCCAGGGTCGGCATGCGGCTGATCCATATGACGCACACCGAGCACCGTGGATCGGACACGTACCACTACTACCGGATCCAGACCGCCTGGGTCGACCGGCCTCCCGAGGGGATCCGGACCGGGCATCTGCGGTGCGCCACCTGCGGCGGCCTGGTCGGCTTCCGGCTGCGCAGCCGGGCACGCGCCAGGGCGCGCCAGCGGCTGTGGCTGGCCGTCGGGCTCATCGCGGCGGCCGCACTCGCGGTGCTCATCATGATCACGGCGACGAGGATCAGCAGCGGCTCGGGGGGCGAATCCCGGACTCTCGTGCCCGCCGCTCTCGCGGTGGTCGCACTGATTCTGTCGGTCATCCTCCTCCCCAGCGAGGACGGAGTGACGCTGGCCCGTGTACGAGGCAGCGGCCCGCACGGCTTCAAACCGATGAAAATGAGCGTGGCGTGGTCCAAGCCGCCCGCGACCGACCAGCCCGTCCGCGCGGAGATCGTCTTCGACGATCCGGACCCACCCGCCTCCTGAATTCCCCGCTTGCCGGAGCGGGCCTGCACGGATACCGAGGACGCGACGGCCCCCGGCGGAGCCGCCGGGGGCCGTACAAGGCGCTGTGCGCGGAAGGCCGTTACGGCAGGTTGCGCGCCATCACGATGCGCTGGACCTGGTTGGTGCCCTCGTAGATCTGGGTGATCTTGGCGTCGCGCATCATGCGCTCGACCGGGTAGTCCCGCGTGTAGCCGTAGCCGCCGAGCAGCTGGACGGCGTCCGTGGTGACCTCCATCGCGACGTCCGAGGCGAAGCACTTGGCGGCCGCGCCCTGGAAGGTCAGGTCCGCATCGCCGCGCTCCGACTTGGCGGCCGCCGCGTAGGTGAGCTGGCGGGCGGCCTCGATCTTCATCGCCATGTCGGCGAGCATGAACTGGATGCCCTGGAAGTCCGCGATCGGCTTGCCGAACTGCTTGCGCTCCTGGACGTACCCCTTGGCGTAGTCCAGTGCGCCCTGGGCGATGCCGAGGGCCTGGGCCGCGATGGTGATGCGGGTGTGGTCCAGGGTCTTCATCGCCGTGGCGAAGCCGGTGCCCTCCTCGCCGATCATGCGGTCGGCGGGGATCCGGACGTTGTCGAGGTAGACCTCGCGGGTCGGCGAGCCCTTGATGCCGAGCTTCTTCTCCGGGGCGCCGAAGGAGACGCCCTCGTCGGACTTCTCGACGACGAACGCGGAGATGCCCTTGGAGCGCTTGGTCGGGTCGGTGACCGCCATGACCGTGTAGTACTCGGAGACGCCCGCGTTGGTGATCCAGCGCTTCACGCCGTTGAGGACCCAGAAGTCGCCGTCGCGCACGGCCTTCGTCTTCATGCCCGCCGCGTCGGAGCCGGCGTCCGGCTCCGAGAGGGCGTACGAGAACATCGCGTCGCCCTTGGCCAGCGGGCCCAGGTACTTGGCCTTCAGCTCCTCCGAGCCCGAGAGGATCACCGGGAGCGAGCCGAGCTTGTTGACGGCCGGGATCAGGGAGGAGGAGGCGCAGACGCGGGCCACCTCCTCGATCACGATGACCGTGGCGAGCGCGTCGGCGCCGGCGCCGCCGTACTCCTCCGGGACGTGGACGGCGTGCAGGTCCGAGGCGACCAGGGCGTCCAGCGCCTCCTGCGGGAAGCGGCTCTCCTCGTCGACCGCGGCGGCGAAGGGGGCGATCTTCGACTCGGCGAGCGCGCGGATGGTCTCGCGGAGCATGTCGTGCTCCTCGGCCGGACGGTACAGGTCGAAATCGGTCGAACCCGCCAAGACGCTCACTCCCCAGATGCTAACTACCGTTAAGTAACTCAATTTTAGTGCGCCGACCGTCCGACGGCATACGTGCCGCGTACGTGAGCTTGCCGACAGGGGTGGGGCATGGGGGAGGTACCGGGCATATCGAGCGGTGAATTCCGGCCTTCCGGTCCCGGACTATGCTCGGTCCGCACGTCCGTCCGCATCTTCCAGGAGCACTCCATGGCCCTCAGGATCACCGTGATCGGCACCGGCTACCTCGGCGCCACCCATGCCGCGGCCATGGCCGAGCTGGGCTTCGAGGTCCTGGGGCTCGACATCGTGCCGGAGAAGGTCGAGCTGCTGTCCTCCGGGCGCGTGCCGATGTACGAGCCTGGGCTCGAAGAGATGCTTCAGCGGCATGTCGCGGGCATCGAGGGGTCCACCGGGCGGCTGCGCTTCACCACCTCCTGGGAGGAGGTCGGCGCGTTCGGCGATGTGCACTTCGTCTGTGTGAACACTCCGCAGAAGCACGGCGAGTACGCGTGTGACATGAGCTATGTGGACAGCGCCTTCGAGTCGCTGGCCCCGCATCTGACCCGGCCCGTCCTGGTCGTCGGCAAGTCGACCGTCCCGGTGGGCTCCGCCGCCCGGCTCGCGGACCGGCTCGCCGAGCTGGCTCCGGTCGGCGCCGGCGCCGAGCTGGCCTGGAACCCGGAGTTCCTCCGCGAGGGCTTCGCCGTGCAGGACACGCTCCACCCGGACCGGATCGTGGTCGGCGTGCGCAGCGAGACCGCCGAGAAGCTGCTGCGCGAGGTGTACGCCGGGCCGGTGGCCGAGGGCTCGCCGTTCGTGGTCACCGACTTCCCGACCGCCGAGCTGGTGAAGACCTCCGCCAACTCCTTCCTGGCCACCAAGATCTCCTTCATCAACGCGATGGCCGAGGTCTGCGAGGCCGCCGACGGGGACGTCGTGAAGCTCGCGGAGGCCATCGGGCACGACGAGCGCATCGGGAAGAAGTTCCTGCGGGCCGGGATCGGCTTCGGCGGCGGCTGCCTGCCCAAGGACATCCGCGCCTTCATGGCGCGCGCCGGAGAGCTGGGCGCGGACCAGGCGCTCACCTTCCTCCGCGAGGTCGACTCCATCAACATGCGCCGCCGCGGCCACATGGTGGAGCTGGCCCGGGAGGCGGTGGGCGGCGACTCGTTCCTCGGCAAGCGGGTGGCGGTGCTGGGCGCCGCGTTCAAGCCCGACTCCGACGACGTACGCGACTCCCCCGCGCTCAACGTCGCCGGGCAGATCCACCTCCAGGGCGGCCAGGTGACCGTGTTCGACCCGAAGGGGATGGACAACGCCCGGCGGCTGTTCCCGACGCTCGGTTACGCGGACTCCGCGCTGGAGGCGGTGCGCGGCGCGGATGTGGTCCTGCACCTGACGGAGTGGCGCGAGTTCCGCGAGCTGGACCCGGCCGAGCTGGGCGAGGTGGCCGCCCGCCGGATCATCCTGGACGGGCGCAACGCCCTGGACAGCGCGGTGTGGCGCGAGGCCGGGTGGACGTACCGGGCGATGGGCCGCCCGAAGGCCTGAGAGCCGTCCCGCCGGCTTCGGCCCCGCCTCCGGCGGACAGGCTGAGCCCATGAACGACTCGCGCGACCGGATCATCACCCCGCTCACCGGCGACCTCCTGCGCGGCGCGCTCGACCTGGAGCGCACCGCGCGCGGCGGTCTGCTCCCGCACCGGCTGCCCGCCGCGGCACGGGCCCGGTTCGACGGTGACGAGGAGCTGGCCCGCGCGGAGTCCCAGCCCTCCGGTGTGCGGGTGGTGTTCCGCACCCGGGCCACCGTCGTCGAACTGGGCCTCCTGCGCACGGTCGTCGGCTACCGGGGCGTCCCGCCCGCCCCGGACGGCGCGTACGACCTGCACATCGACGGGGAGCCGGCCGGGCGGACCACGGCGAGCGGCGGCGATGTCGTGCTCGTCGACCTGGCGGACGGTTCGCGGGAGACGTTCCCCGGGCGGATCGGCCGCGTCCGGTTCGACGGGCTGCCCGGGCGGGAGAAGGACGTCGAGATCTGGCTGCCGTACACCGAGACCGCCGAGCTGATCGACCTGCGCACCGACGCCCCCGTCACGGCCGTGGCGCCGAGCGGGCGGCGGGTGTGGCTGCACCACGGCAGTTCGATCAGCCACGGTTCGGCGGCCGCCGGCTCGGCCACCGCCTGGCCCGCCCTGGCCGCCGCGGCGGCCGACGTGGAGCTGGTCAATCTGTCGCTGGCCGGCAACGCCCTGCTCGACCCGTTCACCGCGCGCGCCCTGCGGGACACCCCCGCCGATCTGATCAGCGTCAAGATCGGCATCAACCTCGTCAACCGGGACCTGATGCGGCTGCGCGCCTTCGGCCCGGCCGTGCACGGGTTCCTCGACACCATCCGCGAGGGGCGGCCCGCCACCCCGCTGCTCGTCGTGTCGCCCGTGCTCTGCCCGGCCCACGAGGACACTCCGGGGCCCGCGGCACCGGACTTCCGGGACGGGAAGGTGGAGTTCACCGCGCTGGGCGACCCGGCGGAGTCCGCCTCCGGCAAGCTGACCCTGCGCGTCGTCCGCGCGGAGCTGGCCCGGATCGTGGCGGAGCGGGCGGCGTCGGACCCGTACCTCTTCCATCTGGACGGACGCGCGCTGTACGGCGAGGCGGACCACGCCGAGCTGCCGCTGCCGGACCGGCTCCACCCGGACGACGCCGCCCACCGCCGCATGAGCGAGCGCTTCGGGGCGTTCGCCTTCGGTCCGGGCGGACCGTTCGCGGCGGTGGGCGGCGGATCGAGCGACCGGTAGGCGTCAGCCGTCCAGCTCGGCGATCGTCGCGTGGGACGGGCCGCGCACGCTCTGCTCGGCGCGGGCCACGGACTCCGCGTCGCGCAGGACGCGTACGGAGTTCTGCCAGGTCAGCTTGGCCAGGTCGCCCTCGGACCAGTTGCGCCGCAGCAGCTCGGCGATCAGGTTCGGGTAGCCGGAGACGTCCTCCAGGCCGCGCGGGGTGAACGCCGTGCCGTCGTAGTCGCCGCCGATGCCGATGTGGTCGACGCCCGCGACCTCGCGCATGTGGTCGAGGTGGTCCGCGATGGTCGAGACGGTGGCCTCGGGGCGCGGGTGGGCCGCCTCGAAGTCCTCGTGGATGCGCATCGCGACCGGGGTGGTGTCGAGGTGGTGCAGACCGTGCTCGCGCATGTTGCGGTCGGCGGCCAGGGTCCAGGCGACCGCCTCGGGCAGCACGAACTTCGGGACGAAGGTCGCCATCGCGACGCCGCCGTTGGCCGGGAGGGCGGCCAGCACGTCGTCGGGGATGTTGCGCGGGTGGTCGCAGACGGCCCGGGCCGAGGAGTGCGAGAAGATCACCGGCGCGGTGCTGGTGGCGAGCGCGTCACGCATCACGCCGTCGGCGACGTGGCTGAGGTCGACCAGCATGCCGACGCGGTTCATCTCGCGGACGACCTCGTGGCCGAAGGCGGAGAGCCCGCCGAGGCGCGGCAGGTCCGTGGCGCTGTCGGCCCAGTCGATGTTGTCGTTGTGGGTGAGCGTCATGTAGCGGACGCCCAGGTCGTACAGCGCGCGCAGGGTGCCCAGCGAGTTGTTGATGGAGTGGCCGCCCTCGGCGCCCATCAGCGAGGCGATCCGGCCCTCGGCGCGGGCCTTCTCCAGGTCGTCGGCGGTGAGCGCCCGGCGCAGGGAGGTCGGGTAGCGGGCGATCAGCTCGCCGACGACGTCGATCTGCTCCAGGGTGGCGCTGACGGCCGCGTCGCCGGTCAGGTCGGTGCGGACGTACACCGACCAGAACTGGCCGCCGACCCCGCCGGCCCGCAGCCGGTTCAGGTCGGTGTGGAGCAGGCCGCGCTGGTCGGCGGCGATGTCCCGGGCGTCGAGGTCGTAGCCGACCTGTTCGCGCAGGGCCCAGGGCAGGTCGTTGTGGCCGTCGACGACGGGGTGGGCGGCCAGCAGTTCGCGGGCGCGGGCGAGATGGTCCATGAGGGCCGCCCCTTACTTTCCGAAGCCGAAGGAGTCCGAACCCTGGACCTTGGAGCGCAGGCGCTTGCCCTTCTCGGTGGCCTGGTCGTTCAGCTCCTGCAGGAACTCCCGCATCCGGTCCTGCAGCGCGGGGTCGCTCGCGGCGAGGATCCGGGCGGCCAGCAGGCCCGCGTTGCGCGCGCCGCCGACGGAGACGGTGGCGACGGGGACTCCGGCGGGCATCTGGACGATGGAGAGCAGGCTGTCCATGCCGTCCAGGTACTTCAGCGGCACCGGGACGCCGATGACCGGCAGCGGGGTGACGGAGGCCAGCATGCCGGGCAGGTGGGCGGCTCCGCCCGCGCCCGCGACGATCGCCTTCAGGCCGCGGCCCGCCGCTTCCTCGCCGTACGCGATCATCTCGCGCGGCATGCGGTGGGCGGAGACGACGTCGACCTCGTACGGGATCTCGAACTCGTCGAGCGCCTTGGCAGCCGCCTCCATGACGGGCCAGTCGGAGTCCGAGCCCATGACGATGCCGACGAGCGGGGCGGCGGGGGATCCGGTGCCGGGGGAAGTCATTCGGTGATCGTTCCTCGCAGGTAGTCGGCCGCGTGCCGGGCGCGCTCCCGCACGTCCGCCAGATCGTCGCCGTAGGTGTTGACGTGGCCGACCTTGCGGCCGGGCTTCACGTCCTTGCCGTACATGTGGATCTTGAGCTGCGGGTCGCGGGCCATGCAGTGCAGATACGCCTGGTACATGTCCGGGTAGTCGCCGCCCAGGACGTTGCACATGACCGTCCAGGGGGCGCGCGGGCGCGGGTCGCCGAGCGGGAGGTCGAGGACCGCCCGCACGTGGTTGGCGAACTGCGAGGTGATCGCGCCGTCCTGGGTCCAGTGGCCGGAGTTGTGCGGGCGCATCGCCAGCTCGTTGACCAGGATGCCGGGCTTCCCGTCGGGTCCCCGGGTCTCGAACAGCTCCACCGCGAGGTGTCCGACGACGTCCAGCTCGGCGGCGATCCGGAGCGCGAGCTGCTGGGCCTCGCCGGCCAGGGCCTCGTCCAGCTCCGGGGCCGGGGCGATCACGGTGTCGCAGACGCCGTCGACCTGGATGGACTCGACGACCGGGTAGGCGACGGCCTGGCCGTGCGGCGAGCGGACGATGTTGGCCGCCAGCTCCCGTACGAAGTCGACCTTCTCCTCCGCGAGGACCGGAACGCCGGCGCGGAACGGATCGGCGGCGTCCGCCTCGGAGCGGACCACCCACACGCCCTTGCCGTCGTACCCGCCGCGCACGGTCTTGAGGATGACGGGGAAGCCCCCGACCTCCTCGGCGAACGCGGCGGCGTCCGCCGGGTCGCTCACGATGCGGTTACGGGGGCAGGGGGCGCCGATCTCCTGGAGCTTGGCCCGCATCACCCCCTTGTCCTGGGCGTGCACCAGGGCATCGGGGCCGGGGCGCACGGGGATGCCGTCCGCCTCCAGGGCCCGCAGGTGCTCGGTGGGCACGTGCTCGTGGTCGAAGGTGATCACGTCGCAGCCGCGCGCGAAGGCGCGGAGCGTGTCCAGGTCGCGATAGTCGCCGATGACGACCTCGCTGACCACCTGGGCCGCCGAGTCCTGGGGCGTGTCACTGAGGAGCTTGAATTTCAGGCCGAGGGGGATACCCGCCTCGTGGGTCATGCGGGCGAGCTGACCGCCGCCGACCATGCCGACTACCGGGAACGTCACGTCTCCAGGGTATCCGGCGCGCCGGTGGTTCCCGGACGGCCGTACGGATGGCCGCCCGCCCGCCGCCCTCGCGGACTCACGGGCGTCACACGGGCGGGCTGGTTAGCATGGCGGAGTTGACGTGGTTACGTCGACACGTCAGCCAGACGCCTTCCGACGGACGGGACCAGCGATCACCATGAGCGAACCGGGCGCACTGCGGACCCGGCTTGAGCTGCTGGCCCGGGAGGTCGCCAAGTTCGGCGCGGTCGGCGCTTTCGGCCTGCTGGTCAACATCGCGGTCTTCAACCTGCTGCGGCACACCACGGACCTCCAGGTGGTCCGGGCGAGCGTGCTGGCGACCTTCGTCGCGATCCTCTTCAACTACGTGGGCTTCCGCTACTGGACCTACCGGGACCGCGACAAGACCGGCCGGACCCGTGAGCTGGCGCTGTTCCTGCTGTTCAGTGCGGCGGGCGCGGTGATCGAGACGGGCGTGCTCTATCTGGCGACGTACGGCTTCGGCTGGAACACCCCGGTCCAGAGCAATGTCTTCAAGATCGTCGGTATCGGGATCGCCACCCTGTTCCGCTTCTGGTCCTACCGGACCTGGGTCTTCAAGACCCTGCCCGCCAAGGAGGCCGTGCTGAGCGCGGAACGGTTTCTGGAGCAGCGCAGGCCGGCGGAGGAACGGGTAGCGCCCGATCCCGTACGGAACTGAACCGTCCCGTACGGAAGCGATCCACGGAAGCGGCCTGCGGAACCGACCCACGGCGTCACTCGTTGTTCAGCGCACCGGGCGCTCGGGGTCCGCGCGGTCGACCGGGACCCGGCTGAGGAAGAGCGCGAAGACCGCCGGATGCTGCTGGAGCAGTTCCAGCCGCCCGCCGTCCGCCTCCGCGAGATCGCGGGCGACCGCCAGGCCGATGCCGGTGGAGTTGCGGCCGCTGATGGTCCGCTCGAAGATCCGCGCCCCCAGTTCGGCGGGGACGCCGGGGCCCTCGTCGGTGACCTCGATGACCGCCTGATTGCCGGTGACCCGGGTGCGCAGGGCGACGGTGCCGCCGCCGTGCATCAGGGAGTTCTCGATCAGCGCCGCCAGGACCTGGGCGACCGCTCCCGGGGTGCCGACGGCCCGCAGCCCGTGCTTGCCGGAGCAGACCAGCGCCCGTCCGGCGCTGCGGTAGGCGGGGCGCCACTCCTCGATCTGCTGCTTGACGATCTCGTCGAGGTCGAAGACGACGGCGGACCCGGTGCGCGGGTCGCGCGAGTTCGTCAGGAGCCGCTCGACGACGTCGGTGAGGCGCTCGACCTGCGTGAGGGCGATGTTCGCCTCCTCCTTCACCGTGTCGGGGTCGTCGGTGACGGAGATCTCCTCGATCCGCATGGAGAGCGCGGTGAGCGGAGTCCGCAGCTGGTGCGAGGCGTCGGCGGCCAGCCGGCGTTCGGCGGTCAGCATCCGGGCGATCCGCTCGGCCGAGGAGTCCAGGACGTCGGCGACCCGGTCCAGCTCGGGCACCCCGTACCGCTTGTGGCGCGGCCGGGGGTCCCCGGAACCGAGGCGTTCGGCGGTCTCGGCGAGGTCGGTGAGCGGGGAGGCCAGCCGGTTGGCCTGGCGTACGGCGAGGAGCACGGCCGAGACGATCGCCAGCAGCGCCACCGCGCCGATGATCAGGAGCGTGCGCCCGACCTCGCGGGTGACGGCGGTGCGGGACTCCTCGACGGTGACCTTCTCGCCCTGCTCGCCGGTCTCGGTGGCGCGCAGGACGCTGCCGGAGGGGCGTTCGCCGACGGCGATGGGCTCGCGGCCGGGGATCTCGATCAGCGCGAACCGGGCCGGGTCGATCTGCTCGGCCAGCACGCCGGAGTTGATCGTCTCCTCGCCCAGCAGCCGGCTCTCGACCACACTGATCAGCCGCAGCGCCTCGGACTCGACGCTCTCCTGGGCGCTGGCGCTGATGGTGCGGGTCTCCACGATCACCAGCGAGACGCCGAAGACGGCGATGACGACGAGCACCACGGCGAGCGTGGAGTTGATCAGCCGACGGCGCATGTCCGCCGCCTCACGGGGCCGTCGGGGCGGTTCTCAGAACGCATGGGAGCTTCGTACGTCAGCTCTTCTCGAACCGGAAGCCGACGCCCCGGACGGTGGCGATGTAGCGCGGATTGGCGGCGTCGTCGCCGAGCTTCTTGCGCAGCCAGGAGATGTGCATGTCGAGGGTCTTGGTGGAGGACCACCAGGTGGTGTCCCAGACCTCGCGCATCAGCTGGTCGCGGGTGACGACCCGGCCGGCGTCCCGGACCAGGACCCGCAGCAGGTCGAACTCCTTGGCGGTGAGCTGGAGTTCCTCCTCGCCCATCCAGGCCCGGTGCGACTCGACGTCGATCCTGACCCCGTGGGTGGCGGGCTGCGCGACGGGCTCGGACGCACCGCGCCGCAGCAGGGCGCGGACCCGGGCGAGCAGCTCGGCGAGCCGGAACGGCTTGGTGACGTAGTCGTCGGCGCCCGCGTCCAGGCCGACGACCGTGTCGACCTCGTCGGCGCGGGCCGTCAGCACCAGGATCGGGATGGTGTGACCGCCGGCCCGGAGCCTGCGGGCGACTTCGAGACCGTCCATCCCGGGCAGCCCCAGGTCGAGAACGACCAGGTCGATGCCGCCCTGGAGGCCGGCGTCGAGCGCGGTCGGACCGTCCTGGCGGACCTCGACCTCGTAACCCTCCCGACGCAGTGCGCGGGCCAGTGGCTCCGAGATGGATGCGTCGTCCTCGGCGAGCAGTACACGGGTCATGGACTGATGGTAGTCCGGACGGAGGTCCGGAAGTGAGGCCCACGACGCCACCTGCGGGTCAGCGCCACAAAGAGGACGGAGACCTTTGAATATGGGAGTGTGGTTCCGCTAAGACCTGTGATCCATGTCTCAAGTCCTTTCATATCCCGCCGTGTCGTGTCGTATGGTGTCCCGACGCCTGTTGCACTACTCAAGGACCTTTGGGCAGCCATGAGCGCCAAGGGTCCCTTTTGTGTGCGGGGTCGGTTCCCGCCGGCCCGCTTCGAGTGAATGACCTGTGAGCCGGGCCCGGAACGCGAGAACGCGTGACGGGCGTGGATCCCGACGCGGTTCCTCCCCGCTCCGCCGCCGTATCTCCGCCAGGAGCCCGGCCGCGCGGAGCACGTCCCCCTCAGGCGTGGGGACGGGGCACGCCGCGCCGGTGCCGGCTGCCCCCCACCGGGCGCGTACCGCTCACGAGGCGGCGCGTCCCGACCAGCAAGGATCGACCATGGCGTCCAGCCTGACGAAGGACTCGCCGAGTTCCGGTGAGAAGACCTTCTTCGGCCACCCCCGCGGTATGGCCACCCTGTTCATGACGGAGATGTGGGAACGCTTCTCCTGGTACGGGATGCGCGCCATCCTCACCCTGTACTTGGTGGCCGCCGTGCTCGACGGCCCCCTCGAGGGCCGGGAGGCGCTCGCCGCCTCCATCTACGGTGTCTACAACGCCGTCGTCTACATGGCCGCGATGCCCGGCGGCTGGGTCGCCGACCGTCTCTGGGGCGCCCGCAAGGCCGTTCTGGTCGGCGGGATCATCATCGCGCTGGGCCACTTCACCCTGGCACTGCCGAGCGACATCGCGTTCTTCGTCGGCCTCGCGCTGATCGCGGCCGGTACGGGTCTGCTGAAGCCGAACATCTCGGCGATGGTGGGCGGCCTCTACGAGGGCCAGACCAGCGCCCGCCGCGACGCCGGTTTCACGCTCTTCTACATGGCGATCAACATCGGTGGCCTCGCCGCCCCGCTGCTCGTCGGCTACCTCGGCGAGAACGTCAACTGGCACCTCGGCTTCGGTGTCGCCGGTGTCGGTATGACCTTCGCGGTGATCCAGTACGCGCTGGGCTCCCGGCACCTCGGCGAGGTCGGCAAGCTGCCCGCCAAGCCCATCTCCCCCGAGGAGCGCCGCAGCACGCTGCGCAAGGTGGGCCTGTGGGCCGGCATCGCGGTCGCCGCGCTGCTGATCGACCTGGCGCTGGGCACGTACGACATCGAGCACATCGTCAACGTCCTGGCCGTGCTGGGCGTCGTCGTGCCGATCGTCTACTTCATCACGATCTTCCGGGACCCGGCGCTGACCAAGGAGGACCGGCCGAAGATCAAGGCGTACGTGTGGTTCTTCATCACCGCCGTGCTCTTCTGGATGATCTACGACCAGTCCGGCTCGCTGCTGACGATCTTCGCGGACAACAAGACGGACCGCTTCATCGGCGGCTGGGAGTTCCCGGCCTCCTGGCTGCAGTCGGTCAACCCGGCCATGGTCATCATCCTGGCTCCGATCTTCGCCACGCTCTGGGTCAAGCTGGCCACGCGCAACCGTGAGCCCAGCACCCCGATGAAGTTCGCGCTGGCGATGCTCCTCATCGGTGGCTCCTTCGGCATCATGGGCCTGGCGGGCGCGGCCGCGGCCAACAGCGACACGGGCAAGGTCACCGTGTTCTGGCTGCTCGCCGTCTACCTGGCGCAGACCATGGGTGAGATGTGCCTCTCCCCGGTCGGCCTGTCGCTGTCCACGAAGCTGGCGCCGAAGATGTTCGTCGGCCAGATCATGGGCCTGTGGTTCCTGGCCACGTCGACGGGCAACGCCCTGAACGGCTGGACCACGAAGCTCAACGCTCCGCTGGGCGACGCCGCGTACTACACGCTGCAGGCGGTCGTCGCGGTCGCGGCGGGCATCGCCTTCATGGTGGCGGGCCGCAAGATCCGCGCCCTGATGGGCAATGTGAAGTAGCTCCTCGGCGAGGAACGTGAAGCAGCGGGTCCGCACGAACTTCTCGTGCGGACCCGCTGCCGTTCGTCGTCGGCCTCTTCTACTTCTTGGTCTCGACCTTGACGCTGCGCGGGAAGCTGCTGAACCCGCACTTCACCGAGGACTTCTCACCGGGCTTCTTCCAGTCGCCGAACAGCGTCCACGGGATGGTGTGCTCGGCGCCCCGGCCCGTGCTCCCGTGCTCCGTGCTCCGTGCTCCCGTGCTCCGTGCGCCCGGCTCAGCACGTGCCGCGCAGCCTCCGCCACGGGGTGAACGTGAACACCGCGCCGCCCAGCAGGATCGCCGTACCGGCGACCAGGCCGAGTGCCCGCAGCGCACCGTCGCCCTCGGCCCCGGTGGCGGCCAGCCCGCCGCCGGAGTCCGTGCCGCCGCCGGACGCCGCGGCCCCGCCGGAGTCCGCAGCGCCGCCGCTGCCGCCGGACGCGCCGCCCGGCTGGGCGGAGGTGTCCAGCTCCAGGGAGACCGCCACGTCGTCGGGCGGCGTGCAGGTCGTGGTCGTACCGGCGGCCATCACCGTCAGGACGCCGGGGCTGAGCGTGGACTTTCCGCTCGCACCGGGCTTGTACGTACCCGTGAGGTCGGGGATCTCGATCGGGGCTCCGGTCTTGATGACCTCCTTGTTCAGCGGCCCCTCGACCTTGACCGTGCCTTCGTCCGCCCCGCCGAGCTTGACGTCCATGGACGGTTTGACCTGGTTGGCGGGAATGTCGATCGGGCTGTCCATCACGGACTTGCTGAACTTCACCGTCAGGTCGTACGCCCCGCCGTTCTTCCTGGCGTCGATCCTGACCGGCGAGGTGGCGTTCTTGTCCCCGATCGGCGTCTTGCACGCGTAGGCGACGGACACCTCCTTGCCGGGGAAGTCGGTCTCGCCGCCCCCGCCGCCGGTGCTCCCGCCGGAGTCACCGCCTCCGGAGGTGGTGCCGCCCGCGTCCGTGCCGCCGTCCGCGCCGCCCGTCGTCGTACCGCCGGTCGTGGTGCCGCCGGTGTCGTCGCCGCCGGTCGTACCACCGCTGTCCGTGCCGCCGCTGTCCGTACCGCCGGAGGTCGTGCCTCCGGTGGTGTCGCCGCCGCCCTCGGTGACCTTGATCGTGGCGCCGGGCCGAACCTCTTCCTTCGGCGCGCACTTGGTGTCCGTGGAGATCGGCTTGGACACGTTGATGTTGTACGCACCCGGCGTCAGCGTGATCTCCCCGGCGGCCTCCAGCTTCAGCGTGCCCTTCATGTCGGACAGCACCATGGGGCTGTTCTTGGGTATGGGCGGGTTCTGTCGCGGGCCCTCCAGCTTCAGTTCGCCGCTCGCCGCACCGCCCAGGGTGATGGTGCCGGTCGGCTTGACCGTGTCCGCCGACAGGTCCAGCACGTCCGGGTTCTTGGACGCGGCCTCGACCGTCTTCCAGACGACCTCGATCTCGTCGCCCACCTTCGCCTCGGCCGGGGCGGTCAGCTCCACCTTCGTGGTGCCCTGCACCGCGGGCAGTCCCGAGATCGGCGGCGGAATACATTCCGTCGCGTAACTGACCTCGGCGGCCTGGGCCGGACTCGCGGCCATCAGGATGCCCGCGCCGCCGAGCATCAGCGCGACTCCGGCCGCGCTCATCCTCCGTTGCGTGCTCACGCTTGTCCCTTCGTCGTGGGTCGGGGTGGGTTCTCCAACGGTGCGGAATCCGGGGTGAACCACGGCAGCACGGCCGTGGTCGCGGTGGTGTTCGCGGGGGCGGCCTGGGCGGCGGGTGTCGCGGCCCTCCGCGTACGGTGCGCGCCTGCGGGGCGGGGTCGGACCTTGTCCACGATCGCCATGCCGATACGGAAGACGGCCGCCGGGACGACCAGGCAGAGCAGCACCCAGAAGAGCGTGACGCCCCAGGGCCGGCCGACCCCCCACGGCTGCTCGGCCAGCACCTTCTTCCCGTACCGCAGGGACACCTGGTAGTCGCCGTGCGCGCCCGCCGACAGTTCGACCGGCAGCTTGATCTGCGCCTTGCCGCCGGGCGCGACCGTGCCGCGCCACTGGCGTTCCTCCCACTGAGGGGCGTAGACGCCGTGCGCGATGCCGATCTCGAAGACAGGATCCTCGACGGGGGCGGACCCGAGATTGCCGACGGTGAAGACGAGTCGGCGCGCGGGCGGGGCTCCGAACCAGGTGAGCAGGGAACTGTCGCCCTCCAGCCGGGTGGTGGCCAGCACCGCGAGCTTCCCGCCGCCGGTCTGCCGCGGCAGCTCCGCCGTGGGATGGCCCGCCACGGTGAACACCGCGTCGGCCAGCGACTGTTCACCCGTCACGGTGGCGATGTGCACCACGCAGGGGCACGGCTTCGGCGGTTCGGCGACCGGCAGCTTCTTGCTGAAGGCGCCCTTCTTGTCGGTCGTGACGGCGCGGCCGTCGGCGTTGGCACAGGAGTTGGTGCCGCCGATCACGCCACGCTCCGGGGTGGACTGCCCACAGATCAGCAGCATCAGCAGCGCCTCGGCGCGCCAGCCGCTGCCGCTGACGGTGATCTCGCCGCCCTTGCCCGCCTCCTTCTTGGACAGGCTGACGGTGGGGTCGCCGTCGGCCGCCCGGGCGGGCGGCGTTGTCAGGGTGACCAGGGCGGGCAGGAGCGCCAGGAGGGCGGCCAGGAGCAGGAGGACGGGCGGCGCGGGGCGCCGGAGGGCTCGGGGGCCGGGCTGCTGCGTCACTTTTCCGCTCCCGCCTTCGCCAAGGGCCTCGTATCTGTTTCTGCTTCTGCTTCTGCTTTCGTCTCTGCTTCGGCCTCCGTGTCCGGCGGCTCCGGGGCGCCGCGCCCGGTGCGTCGCCGCCGTCGGTACGCGCCGGAGCCGAGCAGGGCCAGGACGCCGAGCACCAGCAGCCCGCCGCCGACGGCCGGAAGCACCGGGAGGTACGTCGCCGAAGCCTCCGCCTCGTCCCGGGCGCCGCCCGGCGCGGTGACCCGGAGCCGTACGGTGACCGCGTCCAGGGCCGGGGCGTCGGGCCAGGGCTCGGTCAGCTCCACCCGCCGGCCGGGGGCCAGCTCCAGCGGAAGGGGCCGTTCCGGGCGGTCCAGCAGCGTGCCGAACACCCCGTCGACGCGCACCGCCAGACGGGGCCTCAGCAGCGCGTTGCCCCGGTTGACCAGGGCGTACCGAAGGGTCTCGCCGGATATCCCGACGTCCTCGACGGTGAGCGCCGCCAGCGTCGGACCGCCGATCCGGACCCGGACCGGTACGCGGCTCTCCTCGCCCCCGTCGACCGCCACGACCTCCCCGGAGGCGTCGCCCGGCACCGCGTCGGGCGGCACCGTGAGGGCGAGCGGCACCTCCGCACGGGTCCGGGCCGGCACGGTGACCGCGTCCGCGGCGAACCGGATCCAGGCCCCGGCCCGGCCGTCGCCCCGCAGCCGGACGGTCAGCGGGGCGCGGCCGGAGTTGGTCACCGCGAGCCGGTCCTGGAGGACCGTGCCGGGGGTGCCCTCCAGATAGACGTACGGCCTGGCGTCCCGGTCGCCGCTGCCGCCTGCGGGCCGGGCCGTCCAGTCCGCCGGACCGTCGTCAGCGGCGGCCGGGGTCGAGGCGAGCGCGCACAGCAGCGCGGCGAGCACCGCCGTGAGGACGAGCAGCGCCCGGCGGAGGCGCGGGGTGGGTGGCGACATGGGGCGGCTCTCCTCTGCCTTCCGGCGGCGATGGCGCTGCCGTACGCGTGCGCCGCATGCGCTGCCGTACGGGCCCTCCGTGCGGGCCGTACGCCGCATACAGGCCGTACGGACGTGATCAGCCTGCGGAGCGCTGTCCTCGCCGGGTCAGCCAGAGCACCCCGGCCGCCCCGGTCAGCAGCACGGTCCCGCCGAGCGTGCCGAGCGCCGCCGCCGAGTCCAGCGGACCGGTGCGGGGCAGCTCGCCACCGCCCGTGGAGCCTCCCGAACTGCCACCGGTGGAACCGCCCGTGGAACCTCCGGTGGAACCGCCCGTGGAGCCGCCGTCCGATGAGCCGCCCGCCCCCTGGACGTCGAGTTCGAGGGAGGGGCCCGGGCTGTTCTTGGGCGTACACGTGGTGGTCGTACCGAGCGCCTTGATGGTGAGGACCCCGGCGGTGAAGGTGACCTTGCCGCTCTTCTTCGGGGTGTACGTCCCCGACAGATCACTGATCTTGATGGGGGTGTTGGCCGGAATCGCCTCGGCGTTCGCCGGGCCGGAGACCTGGACCTTTCCCGCCTCCGCGCCGCCCAGCTCGATCACGGCGCTCGGGTTCATGGCGCCCTTGCCCAGCTCGACCGGGCTGGAGGAGACGCCCTTCTGGAAGGACATCGTGAGTTTGTAGCCGTCGCCGCTCTTCACGCCCTTGATATCGATGGGCGAGACCGCCCCCTTGGGCCCGATGGGCGTCACGCACTGGTAGTTGACGTCCACGACCTCGGCATACGCGGCGGGCGCGCCCGCCACCACGATCGAGCCCGCCAGCGCAGCCGCCAGCGCGAGAGTGGTCCGCTTCTGGTTCGACACCTCGTGTTCCCCTCATGCCGGACGCCGCCGCGCGCCACGGTCCGTACGGGCACGCATTACTGACGGCACATCAGATTGGGCGCTCAAGGTACGCCCGGGGCCTGATGGAGGGAAGACAAAGAGCGCGCCGATCCGGCGCGCTCTTCAGTGGTGCGGAGGTGAGGGATGCGGCTAGGCGGGCGCGGCGAGCTCCGCCCAGACGGTCTTGCCCGGGGCGTCCGGTGTGCGCAGGACGCCCCAGTCGAGGCAGAGGCGCTGCACGATGAACATGCCGTGCCCGCCGGGCCGGCCGGCGCGGTGCGGCGTACGGGGTGCGGGCTGCCCGGCCCCCCGGTCGACGACCTCCACCCGCAGCACCTTGGCGGTGCGGCCGATCCGGAGTTCCTCGGGGCCCTCCGCGTGCAGACAGGCGTTGGTCACCAGCTCGGAGACGACCAGCAGGACGTCCTCGGCGGCGGCCCGGCGGTCCGCGCTGGACGCCGGAAGCCAGCCCCAGTCGTGCAGCGCCTGCCGGGCGAAGTCACGGGCCGTCGGAACAATGCCGCTGGCCTGCCCGAGTGAGAGCGTGCGCCACTGCCGCTCGGCCGGGACGGGCGAGGCTGCGCCCGCTTCGTCCGGCTCGCGACCGAGGTCGCCCGGCGGATGCTGCCGGGTGGTGCTCATCAGCGCTTCACCTCACCGATTCGCCATGTCGCCATGTCGCCGTTGAACAGATAGTGATCAGTTACCGAGTGTGCCGGAGCCCTCGCGGGGCACCGCCGGGGTGTCTCCTGCCCTGCTGTTTCGCAACAACACCCACTTGGGACACACGATCGCGTGACACAGCCGACATCGGGGACGTCCGCGGCCGCGCGCTCGTGCCGGGTCAGGTGGCCAGGGCCTCTTCGAGCGTGGCGTGGACGGTGAAGACCGCCTCCGCGCCGGTGATCTCGAACACCCTCGCCACGACGGGCAGCATTCCGGCCAGATGAACCCCTCCTCCGGCCGCCTCCGCCTTGAGGCGGGCGCCGAGCAGCACGTTCAGTCCGGTGGAATCGCAGAAATCCAGGCGGGAGCAGTCCACCACCAGGCGCGACCGCCCCTGCTCGATCGCACTCTCCAGGGGCTCGCGCAGCAGATCGGCGGTGTGGTGATCGAGCTCACCCACCGGCGTCACGACCTCGCTGCGCCCCTCGGTCCGGGCCTCGACCTGAAGCCGACCCCGGTTCGCACTGCCGACCGTCCCGCGGTCCATGCCTGTCCCTCTTCGCCGTTCGTCACTGTGCGCGTCACTGCCTGTGCGGCTGTATGCGTAGCTGCCGCCGACGTGCGTAAAACAGTACGCGTTCCGTTGGCCACGCGGTAGTCGGAGAACTCAACAAACCGGACATATAGCAGTAATTGGCGCTTGTCACTGCTGGCCAGGACCGGGTATGGGTAGAGGGACACCCGAAACACGACCGGCTTTGGAGGCGCCGCTTCACCGCAGGAACACGTATGGGCATCGGCAGCCATATGCCGAGAACGATGGAGGAGAACCATGTCACCCCGGCTCGACGAAGCGCGTACCCACAACGCGTCGTCGGCATGTCCTCAGGGACCGACCAATTCCGACTCCCCCGCCGCGAGCGCCGTTCCCGGCCCGCGCACCAGCACCACCAGCACCACCGGCACCACCGGCACCACCTCAGACTTCTCCGGCGCGGCCGGCGAGGGACTCGAAGGACTTCCCGAGATCCCGCCCTACGCCGAAGTGGGCGCTCTGGACGCCAGGGCCCTGTCGAAGACGCTCTTCGAGCGGCTGGAGTCCCTCGAAGAGGGCACGCACGAGTACAGCTACGTACGCAACACCCTCGTCGAGCTCAACCTCGCGCTCGTCAAGTTCGCCGCCTCCCGGTTCCGCTCCCGCAGCGAGCCGATGGAGGACATCGTCCAGGTCGGCACCATCGGCCTGATCAAGGCGATCGACCGGTTCGAGCTGAGCCGCGGTGTGGAGTTCCCCACGTTCGCGATGCCGACGATCGTCGGTGAGATCAAGCGTTTCTTCCGTGACACCAGCTGGTCCGTGCGCGTGCCGCGCCGGCTCCAGGAGCTGCGGCTCGACCTGGCGAAGGCGGGCGACGAGCTCTCCCAGCAGCTGGACCGCGCGCCCACCGTGGCGGAGCTGTCCGAGCGCCTCGGCATCACGCCGGACGAGGTCGTCGAGGGCATGTCCGCGAGCAACGCGTACACCGCGAGCTCGCTGGACGCCAAGCCCGAGGAGGACGACGGCGAGGGCGCCCTCGCGGACCGCATCGGCTACGAGGACCACGGCCTCGAAGGCATCGAGTACGTCGAGTCGCTGAAGCCGCTGATCGCCGCGCTGCCCGCCCGGGACCGGATGATCCTCTCGCTCCGCTTCGTCAGCAACATGACGCAGTCGGAGATCGGCGAGGAGCTGAACATCTCGCAGATGCACGTGTCCCGGCTGCTGTCCCGGACGCTGACCAAGCTCCGCAAGGGTCTGACCCTGGAGGAATGACCCCGGCCCGGCCCGCTGCCCCTCCTCGGGGTTCCACGGGCCGCCGAGCACCGCGGAAGGACCCGCCCCGGACATCGGGAGCGGGTCCTTCCGCGTGTGCGGTGCGGCGGTGTTCCGGGGCCGCCGTCCGGACCGGCCGTCACACCACCCGCTGTCCGCTCCGCCAGACCGCGCCGACCAGCGGGACGCCCGGGCGGTAGGCGAGGTGGACGTGGCTCGGGGCGTCGAGGAGGACCAGGTCGGCGCGGGCGCCGGGGGTGATGCGGCCGATGTCGGTACGGCGCAGGGCGGCGGCCCCGCCCGCTGTCGCGGACCAGATCGCCTCGTCCGGGGTCATCCCCATGTCGCGTACGGCCAGCGCGATGCAGAACGGCATGGACGAGGTGAACGACGAGCCGGGGTTGCAGTCCGTGGAGAGCGCGACGGTGGCCCCGGCGTCGAGGAGGCGGCGGGCATCGGGCCAGGTGGCACGGGTGGAGAACTCCGCGCCCGGGAGCAGCGTGGCGACCGTGTCGCCCTGGCCGAGCGCGTCGACGTCCGCGTCGGTGAGGTGGGTGCAGTGGTCGGCCGACGCGGCGTCGAGCTCGACGGCGAGCTGGACACCGGGGCCGTGACTGAGCTGGTTGGCGTGGATACGGGGGTGCAGCCCCTTGGCGCGGCCCGCCGTGAGGATGGCGCGGGCCTGGTCGCCGTCGAAGGCGCCCTGCTCGCAGAACACGTCGATCCAGCGGGCGTGCGGGGCGCAGGCCTCCAGCATCGGGCCGGTGACCAGATCGACGTATCCGGCGGGGTCGTCGGCGTAGTCGGGGGACACGATGTGGGCGCCGAGGTAGGTGACCTCGTCGGTGTGGCGGCCCGCGACGCGCAGGGCGCGGGCCTCGTCCTCGACGGTGAGGCCGTAGCCGGACTTGGTCTCGAAGGTGGTGGTGCCCTGGCGCAGGGCCTCGGCGAGGTAGCGGGCGACGTTGGCGGAGAGCTCCTCGTCGGAGGCGGCCCGGGTGGCGGCGACGGTGGTGCGGATGCCGCCCGCGCGGTAGGGCTGCCCGGACATCCGGGCGTTGAACTCCTGGGTGCGGTCGCCCGCGAAGACCAGGTGGGAGTGGGAGTCGACGAAGCCCGGGACCACCGCGCGGCCCGCCGCGTCGAGGACGTTGTCAGTGGCGGGTGCTTTGCTGGATTCACCGGTCCAGACGATGCGGTCGCCGTCGATGACGACGGCCGCGTCCTGGATCAGGCCCAGGGGGGTCCCGTTGCCGAGGGAGGGGTCATTGGTGACCAGGCTGGCGATGTGGGTGACGGCGGTGGTCGTCATCTGGAGAGTGTTCTCCTTGCGTTCCGGGAGGGCCGGATCAGCGGGGCGGATCCGGGCCGCGGGGTCCGGGGTCGGTGGTGCGGGGCGGTCACGTCCGGCGCTCAGCCGTGCAGGGCGGCGATCGCTGTCGCCAGCGCCCGCGGCACGTCCTCGATCCGGGTGTGACGGCCGTCCCGGACGATGTGCCGCCCTGCCACGACCGTGTGCCGCACATCAGCGGCGGAGGCGGCGAATACGGCGGTCTCCGCTGCCAGTCGGGGCACCGGTCCGGCCGTTCTGACGGAGTCCAGGGCGATCGTCGTCAGGTCGGCGGGGGCGCCCGGTTCCAGCACGCCCGCGTCGGGGCGGCCGAGTGCGGCGTGCCCGTCGGCGGAGGCGGCCCGGAGCAGGGCGGCCGCCGTCCAGTGGCCCCGGACGTGGGTGCGCAGCCGCTCGTTGAGCTCCATCGCGCGCGCCTCTTCGAAGAGGTCGATCACGGCGTGGCTGTCGCTGCCCAGCGAGAGCGGCGAGCCCGCCTTCTGGAGGGCGGCGGCGGGGCCGATGCCGTCGGCCAGGTCGCGTTCGGTGGTGGGGCACATGCAGGTGCCGGTGGTGGACGAGCCGAGCAGCGCGATGTCCTCCTCCGTCAGATGCGTGTTGTGGATGCCGGTGGTGCGCGGGCCGAGGACTCCGTGGTCGGCGAGCAGCCGGGTGGGGGTGCGGCCGTGGGCGGCCCGGCAGGCGTCGTTCTCCGCCGTCTGCTCGGAGAGGTGGACGTGCAGGGGCGCGTCCCGCTCCTCGGCCCACCGCGCCACGGTGGCCAGTTGGTCCGCCGGGACCGCGCGGACGGAGTGGACGGCCGCGCCGATCAGGGTGTGGTCGTCGCCCTTGAGGAGGGAGGCGCGCTCCGCCCAGGCCTCGGCGGTGGTGTCGGAGAAGCGCAGCTGGTGCCGGTTGGGCTTCTCGCCGAACCCGGCGGCGAGATAGGCGGTGTCCAGCAGGGTGATCCGGATGCCGGCCTCGGCGGCGGCCGCGATCAGCGCCTCGCCCATGGCGTTCGGGTTGGCGTAGGGGGTGCCGCCGGGGGCGTGGTGCAGATAGTGGAATTCGCCGACGGAGGTGATGCCGGCCAGGGCCATCTCGGCGTACGTGGCGCGGGCCAGGTCGAAGTAGGTGTCCGGGGTGAGCTTGGCCGCCGTGCGGTACATCAGCTCGCGCCAGGTCCAGAAGGTGCCCGAGCCGACCTGGACGGTGGCGCGCAGGGCCCGGTGGAAGGCGTGGGAGTGGGTGTTGGCGAGGCCGGGGATGGTCAGGCCGCGCAGCACGGTCGCGCCGTGCGGCGGTGCCTCGACGCCGGTCCTGATCCCGGCGATGCGGCCGCCCGCGACGTCCAGGGTGACGCCCGGCTCGACGTGGGTGCCGAGCCAGGCGTGGTCCATCCAGTACGTCGCGGTGACGGGTGCGCCCGTCGTCCGGTGTGTCAGCTGCACGCGAGACCTTCCAGTACGTCGGCGAGTGCCTCCACCCCGGCCGTGCAGTCGTCCTCGGCGGCGTGCTCGGCGGGTGAGTGCGAGATGCCGGTGGGGTTCCGTACGAAGAGCATGGCGGTGGGCACCGAGGCGGACAAAATACCCGCATCGTGGCCGGCGCCGGTGCCGAGGACGGGCACGGGCCGCCCCGTGTCGCCGGTCCCCGCGAGGATCCTGCCGAGCTCGTCGCGCAGGGCGTGCTCGAACTCCACGACGGGCGTGAACGATTCGCGCACGACGTCGAGGTCGATCCCGGCCCGCTCGGCGTACTGGCGGGCGGCGCGCTCGATGCCGGTGACGACGGCGTCCAGGGTGGCCTGGTCGGCGGCGCGGGAGTCGAGCCAGCCGCGTACGAGGGAGGGGATGGCGTTGACGCCGTTGGGCTCGACCGCGATCTTGCCGAAGGTGGCGAGCGCGCCGGTCAGTTCGGCCTCGCGGCGGGCGGCGAGGACGGTCTCGGCGTACGTGAGCATCGGGTCGCGGCGGTCGACGAGGCGGGTGGTGCCCGCGTGGTTGGCCTCGCCCCGGAAGTCGAACCGCCAGCGGCCGTGCGGCCAGATGGCGGAGGCGATGCCGACGGGGTCGCCGGTCAGGTCGAGGGCGCGGCCCTGCTCGACGTGGAGTTCGACGAACGCGCCGATCCGGGCGAGCCGTTCCGGGTCGGGGCCGATGGCCCCGGGGTCGTGTCCGGCCTTCTCCATGGCGGCGGGCAGGGTGATGCCGTCCCCGTCGCGCAGCCGGTGGGCGTCGGCGACGGTCAGCTGTCCGGCGGCGAGCCGGGACCCGACGCAGGCGAGGCCGAAGCGGGCGCCCTCCTCGTCACCGAAGTTGGTGACGGCCAGCGGCCGGGTGAACTCCACTCCCCTGCGGTGGAGTTCGTCGAGCGCGGCGAAGGAGGAGACCACGCCGAGCGGGCCGTCGAAGGCGCCGCCGTCCGGGACGGAGTCCAGGTGCGAGCCGGTGACGACGGCGTCCCCGGCCAGGGGGTCGCCGAGCCAGGCCCACTGGTTGCCGTTGCGGTCGGTCTCCGGGGTGAGCCCGCGCGCCTCGGCCTGCGCGCGGAACCAGGCCCGGCAGTCGAGGTCCGCCTCCGACCAGGCGTAACGCCGGTAGCCGCCGCTGTCGGCGTGCCGTCCGACGGGAGCCAGCTCCCGCCACATCGAGAGGAAGGAGTCACCCGCACGCCACTGCCGCGACGTGCCGGGCGTGGACCAGGGGGTGCCCGTGGGCATCAGTTGCCCTCCGTCATGGGCACGCGTACGCCCTGGTCGGCGGCGACGGTCTCGGCGATGTCGTAGCCGGCGTCCACGTGGCGGATGACGCCCATGCCGGGGTCGTTCGTCAGCACACGGCGGATCTTCTCGCCCGCGAGCTTCGTGCCGTCCGCGACGGAGACCTGTCCGGCGTGGATGGAGCGGCCCATGCCGACGCCGCCGCCGTGGTGGAGGGAGACCCAGGAGGCGCCGGAGGCGACGTTGACCATGGCGTTGAGCAGCGGCCAGTCGGCGATGGCGTCGGAGCCGTCGAGCATGGCCTCGGTCTCGCGGTACGGGGAGGCGACGGAGCCGCAGTCGAGGTGGTCGCGGCCGATGGCCAGCGGGGCGGCGAGTTCACCGCCGGCGACCATGTCGTTGAAGCGCTCGCCGGCCTTGTCGCGCTCGCCGTAGCCGAGCCAGCAGATGCGGGCGGGCAGGCCCTGGAAGTGGACGCGTTCGCCGGCCATCTTGATCCAGCGGTGCAGCGACTCGTTCTCCGGGAAGAGCTCCAGCATCGCCTTGTCGGTCTTGTGGATGTCGGAGGCCTCGCCGGAGAGGGCCGCCCAGCGGAAGGGGCCCTTGCCCTCGCAGAAGAGGGGGCGGATGTAGGCAGGGACGAAGCCGGGGAAGTCGAAGGCGCGGTCGTAGCCGGCGAGCTGGGCCTCGCCGCGGATGGAGTTGCCGTAGTCGAAGACCTCGGCGCCGGCGTCCATGAAGCCGACCATGGCCTCGACGTGGCGGGCCATCGACTCGCGGGCGCGCTGGGTGAAGTCGGCGGGCTTCTCGGCGGCGAGGGTGGCCATGTCGTCGAAGTCGACGCCGAGCGGCAGGTAGGCCAGCGGGTCGTGGGCGCTGGTCTGGTCGGTGACGATGTCGATCGGCGCGCTCTCGGCGAGCATCCGGGGCAGCAGCTCGGCCGCGTTGCCGAGGAGGCCGATGGAGAGCGGGCGGCGGGCGTCGCGGGCCTCGACGGCGAGCTGGAGGGCGTGCTCCAGGTTGTCGGCCTTCACGTCCAGGTAGCGGTGCTCGATGCGGCGGTCGATGGCGCGCGGGTCGACGTCGATGCAGATGGCGACGCCGTCGTTCATGGTGACGGCGAGCGGCTGGGCGCCGCCCATGCCGCCGAGCCCGGCGGTCAGGGTGATCGTCCCGGCCAGGGTTCCGCCGAACTTCTTCGCGGCGACGGCGGCGAAGGTCTCGTAGGTGCCCTGGAGGATGCCCTGGGTGCCGATGTAGATCCAGGACCCGGCAGTCATCTGGCCGTACATGGTCAGGCCCAGCTGCTCCAGGCGGCGGAACTCCTCCCAGTTGGCCCAGTCGCCGACCAGGTTGGAGTTGGCGATGAGGACGCGCGGCGCCCACTCGTGGGTCTGCATGACGCCGACCGGCCGCCCGGACTGGACGAGCATCGTCTCGTCCTGCTTCAGCGTCTGGAGGGTGCGGACCATCGCGTCGAAGGAGCGCCAGTCGCGGGCCGCCTTGCCGGTGCCGCCGTAGACGACGAGCTTGTCGGGGTGCTCGGCGACCTCGGGGTCGAGGTTGTTCTGCAGCATCCGCAGGGCGGCTTCCTGCTGCCATCCCAGGGCGGTCAGTGCGCTGCCGCGCGGTGCCCGAACGGGGCGGGGTCCTGACATGGCGGTGCCTCCTCGCGACGGTGAAAATCTATTCACATCCTGCTGCTCTGAATAGTCGTAGTCAACAGGTGCGCTCCGCGCCGCGTCAGGGAAGGCGTGTTCCCGACCACCCGGCGGCCGTCCCGGAGGCAGCGATGAGTACACCCGGCACCCCCACGACCGGCGATCCCGAGAGCCCCGGAGGCTCGCCGCCCCTCAAGCGCGCGCTCGGCCCCAAACTGCTGATCCTCTTCGTCGTCGGCGACATCCTGGGCACCGGCATCTACGCCACCACCGGCGATGTGGCGGGCAAGGTCGGCGGCGCGCTCTGGCTGCCCTTCGCGATCGGCTTCGTCGTCGCCCTGCTGACGGCGGCCTCGTACGTGGAGCTGGTCGGCAAGTACCCGAAGGCGGCCGGGGCCGCGCTCTACACCCAGAAGGCGTTCAAGGTCCCCTTCCTGACCTTCGTCGTCGCCTTCATGGTCATGTGCTCGGGCCTCTCCTCGGCGAGCGCGGCGGCACGGGCGTTCAGCGGCGACTACCTGGGCGAGTTCACCGACGCGGTGCCGCCGACCCTGATCGCGATCCTGTTCGTCCTCGCCCTGGCCGCGATCAATCTGCGCGGGGTCGCCGAGTCGGTGAAGGCGAACGTGGTCCTGACGCTGGTGGAGGTCACCGGACTCGCGGTGATCCTCGCGATCGGCGCGTACGCCGTGCTCGGCGGCGAGGGCGAGCCCTCGCGGCTGACCCAGATCGAGACCGGCGGCACCGGGTACGCCCTGCTCACCGGGGTGCTCGGCGCCACCGCGCTGGGCTTCTTCGCGTTCGTGGGCTTCGAGGACTCGGTCAACATGGCGGAGGAGACCAAGAACCCGGCCCGCAACTTCCCCCGCGCCATCTTCATCGGCGTGGGCATCACCGGAACCATCTACGTCCTGGTCGCCCTGGTCTCCTCACTCCTGGTCGACTCCCGCACCCTGGCGGGCTCCAGCGGACCGCTGCTGGAGGTGGTGAAGGCCGGCGGCGTCGATTTCCCGCCGAAACTCTTCGCGCTGATCGCCCTGTTCGCCGTCACCAACTCGGCGCTGATCAACATCATGATGGCCTCGCGGCTCTGCTACGGCATGGCCAACGAACGCATCCTGCCGCCCGCGATGGGCAAGGTGCTGGCGGGCCGGCGCACCCCCTGGGTCGGGATCGTCTTCGTCTCCGTCCTGGCGATCGGCCTGGTCTCCACCGGCGAGATCGAGGGGCTCGGCGACACCACCTCGTTCCTGCTGCTCTGCGTCTTCGCCGTGGTCAACATCGCCGTGCTGGTCCTGCGCAAGGACCGGGTGGACCACCGCCACTTCCGTACGCCCACGGCGCTTCCGGTGCTCGGCGCGCTCACCTCGCTGATCCTGGCGAGCCCGCTCGCCGACCGGGGCTCCGACGTGTACGTACGGGCCGGAATCCTGCTGCTGATCGGCATCGGGCTGTGGGCGCTCAACAGGGCGGTGATGACGGCCCGCGAGAAGTCGGCCGCCCCGGACGCCTGACGGGCCGCCACCCGCCGCCCCCACCACCGCATTCCGGCCGACCCTTTACACCGTCGGACGCATGTACCAAAGGAAAATGCCAGAACCTCCACCAGCCGTGAGCACGTTGCGTAGCCTCTGCGTTACAGCCGTACGCCACGTCGGGAGGGGAGATCCGCGTGCCCGGAATCGACGAGTGCCTGCTCGAAGTCATGAGGCTGCCCGGCGCCCGGGGCGCCTCGGTGGTCGACTGGACGAGCGGTCTCGCCCTCGGCACCATCGGGGAGTCCCCCAACGGCGACCACGAGGCGACCGCCGCCGAGACGGCGGAGGTCGCCCGTATGACCGCCGAGCAGCCCGCCTTCGCCCACCTCGCCGCGGAAGCGGAGGGCGGGCGGCCGGCGGACGCGCCGAACACCCCCGTCGAGGACGTCATCGTCACCACCCACGACGGCTACCACATGCTCCGGTTCGTCGAGACGGCTTTCGACAGCAGCGTCTTCCTCCATCTGTGGCTGGACCGCTCCGAGGGCAATCTCGCGCTCGCCCGGCTGCGGCTGGGCGAGCTGGCCGAGCGGCTGGTGCTGGCATGAGCGCGATAGCCGCCGACCCCGACGCCCCCGCCACCGACCGGCTCGCGGTGCTCTCGCCGATGCTCCGGCGGCTCGCCGACGAGCGGGCCACCGGCGCCCTGATGCGCGACCGCGGCACGCTCTACCTCGCCGACGGCCAGGTGGTCCACGCCGAGAGCCCCGCCACCCCCGGCATCGACGTCCTGCTCACCACCGGCGGAACCCTGCGGCACGAGGGCTGGTGGGACGCCGTGGCACAGGCCGGGGCGGGCCGCCGGGTCGGCCGCTATCTCGTCGACAGCGGCCATGTGCCGGGCGGCGCACTGGAGTTGTGCCATCTGGGCGCGCTGTACGACGCCGCGTTCTTCGCCCTCGCGCCGACCGGGACACCCGCCCGCTTCCGTTACGGGGTGGCGCACTGGATCGGTCCGGTGCGGCCCGTCCCGGTGGCCGCCGTGGAGCGCGAGACGCTGCGCAGACGGGAGTTCCTGGACCGGATCTGGCCCGATCCGGCCTGCGACGGCGCCCCGCTGCTGCGGAGTGCGGCGCACCCGTCCGACGCCCCGGTCCCGGCCCGGCAGCGCCGGATCCTGGAGCTGGCCGACGGGGTCCGTACGGCCTCGGACATCGCGCTGGCGCTGGGCCGCTCCGCGTTCCACATCCTGGTCGACCTGCGACGACTGGCGGCGGCCGGCCTGGTGGAGGCGGTCCGCTCCCAGCCCCTGCCGGCCACTGCCCCTTCCGGCCGGATCACGCTTCCCGAGGTGACGGCCGACCCCGATATCGCCCTGCTGCGCCGGCTCCGAGACGCATTGGAGGCCCTGTGATACGCGCGCTCAGACAGCGTGCCGGGAGGAGACAGCTGATGGTGCCCGAGGCCGAAGTGCGTGAAGTCCTCGACGAGCTCCAGCGGTTACGGGCCCGGGTCCCGCTGCTCTCCGGGGCGCTGGCCGCCTCCACCGACGGTCTGGTCCTGGCCCACGACACCCCGGGCGTCGAGGCGGAGGGCGTCGCCGCCCTCACCGCCGCCGCCCTCGGCGTCTCCATCCGGATGACCGATGCCACCGGCCGGGGCGGCTTCCGCGAACTGCTCGTCCGCGGCGGCGACGGCTACATCGCCACCTACGCCGCGGGCTCCTCCGCCGTCCTGACCCTGCTGGCCGAGGACCGCATCAACGTCGGCCGGCTCCATCTGGAGGGCCGCCGCGCGGGCGCCCGGATCGGCGAACTCGTCGACGCCGCGCTGGAACGCGTCGAGCGCCCCGCCACCGCCGCCCGCGCCGCACCCCCGCGCCCCGCCACCGCCCCCGGCCGCGCCCTGCCGCAACGCCCCACGTAACGCACCTTCGCGCAGCGGTCGCCCGATTCCCCCCACCCGTACCGCCACAACCACCGGGACTCAGCCATCACGCAGAAGCCCGAGCACCAGCCCGCACGGAAGCCGGCCCAGCGGTCGGCACAGAAACGGACCCGGTCACCGCGACCGGCCAGGGAAAGGAAACGAGCCTCCATGGCGAACACCGAAGCGTCACTGAAGGAAGCGATGAGCTCGATCGAGGGCGCCACGGGTGTCGCCCTCGTCGACTACACGAGCGGAATGGCCCTGGGAACGCTGGGCGGCGGCAAGGACTTCAACCTGGAGGTCGCCGCCGCGGGCAACACCGATGTGGTCCGCGCCAAGCTCCGCACCATGGAGCACCTGGGCATCAAGGACGAGATCGAGGACATCCTGATCACGCTCGGCACCCAGTACCACCTGATCCGGCTGCTCAAGACCCGTGGCAGCAACGGTCTGTTCCTCTACCTGGTGCTGGACGCGAGCCGGGCGAACCTGGCGATGGCCCGCCACCAGCTGAAGAAGATCGAGGCGGACCTGGAGGTCTGACCCCGCCAGGTCCCTCCCCGGCCCCGCTCAGCTCCTCACCGGCGGCGACGCCGCGCCCCGCCCGGCGCGGCGTCCCCCGCCTCCGGCCCCGTCGTCCGGTACGCCTTCACCCGCTTGCCGGCCGGGCTCCCGTGTCCGGTCCAGTCGGTGCGCACCCAGTACAGGACGTCCTCGCGGCGCTCGCGCTGCCCGATGCGTACGGCCTTGGCCCAGAGCCCGGCCCCCGCACCGGCGAGCAGCAGCCCGCCTGCCCCCGGCAGCGCGAACGAGGACGCCACCGCGACGACGAACGCCCCCAGCAGCCACCACCTGCGCCCGCGCCGCCACACCCGTACGGTCACGGCCCGGTCCTGGAGGAAGTCGTTCCGCCCGGCGCGCGAGGCGCTCCGGGCCAGCTCCGCGTACCGCTTGCCGCGCGCCAGGGCCACGACGGCCGCGGTGACGATGAAGAGCGCCGCCCCGGCCAGCAGCCCGATCCGCCGCCCGGTCAGCCCCGGAACGAACGCCCCCGCCGCCGCTGCCACCAGGCCCGGCCACCACAACGGCGCCGCCCCGGCCCGTACGGTCACGGCCACTCTCGCCAGCGACTGTCCTCCGCGCCCCACGTCCGTACCCCTTCTCTCGCTCCCCGTCCGCCGGTCCTGGTGCCGGCCGTTCCGGGCGCGGAGATTAGCGGCCGCAGATGAAGGTGGCCTGAGAATCCGCGGCAGCGGTCACTCCACGAACAGACCGCGTGCCGCCGCCCGTACGTCGAACTCCTCCAACCGCGCCTGGGCGTCGGGCAGTCCGTCGCACATCGCCTCCAGCAGCACCCGGCCGAGCAGCATCGGCGCACAGACGGTGTCGAAGGAGAGCCCGGAGCCGATCGCCGCCGGGAGCAGCAGATCGCTGTGCTTGGCGACGGGCGCGAAGGCCGAGTCGGCGACCGTCACCACGGTCAGCCCCTGATCCTGGGCGTACGCGAGCGCGTCCACGGTCTCCTTGGGGTGGCGCGGCAGCGCGAAGCACATCAGGGCGGTGGCCCCGGCCCGGCGGGCGGAGTCGATCCGGTCGGCCAGCATGCTGCCGCCCTCGTCGAGCACCCGGACGTCGGGGTGCACCTTGGCGGCGAAGTAGCCGAAACCGCGCGCCTGCGAGGAGGCGGCGCGCAGCCCGAGCACCGGCAGGGGCCGGGAGGCGGCGAGCAGCCGGCCGGCCCGCTCCACGGGCGCGGGGTCGGCGAGCACGGCACAGAGGTGCTGGAGGTTCTCGATCTCGGCGCGGACGGCCTGTTGGTACTCGTTGTACGTCTCCCCCGCGTCCTCCTGCTCCGCGTCGGCGGGCGCGACCTCGCGCAGATGCCTGCGCAGCGCCGGATAGCCGTCGAAGCCGAGGGCCACGGCGAAGCGGGTGACGGAGGGCTGGCTGACCCCGGCCAGCTCGGCCAGCTCGACGCTGGAGAGGAACGGCGCGTCGGCGGCCCGGCGGACCATGCAGTGCGCGATGCGCCGCTGGGTGGGTGTGAGCCGGTGGCCCTCGAAGAGCCGCTGCAACCGTGCGGCGGGGCTGCTCCCGCTCATGGTGTCCCCTTGCTGAGTCGATCGCGCCCGACCGGCGCCGATCATTCTATTCAGCCAGGAAGGTTGCTGTATGTCCATATGCAAGAGCTGAGCCCCCACGAGAAGACCTGAGCGCCGGGCCACCCATCACAGGCGGATGCCGAATCGTTACCCCTCGAAACCCGAGGCCGACTGCGCACCCCAAATGAGCCCATAGATCACCCAACGGAACCTCACACCCCAAAAGCTCAGTACATCTGCGATCTACCGCATCTCCCATTTTGCCGATCACCCGCATTGTCCGCAATGAGGACATCCACCTCTTTGTCCCTGGGGGGTTGCCCTCCCATGTCGTAACGATTACAAAACTTTCACAGAACACCGACAGGCTGGATGTGTCTTGAAAATATTTTGGACTTTGTGTGTACTGACACCCGCATCAGACCGGGGATGAATTCACCCTAAAACTGGGCCCGCCGTTTCGGAACGATTAAGCCGAAACGCGTCCGACCCCATAAGGAAAATCACATGCACAATCTGAAGAAGACCGCTGCTGTCGTCGCTATGACCGCAGCGCTCGGCGCCGGCATGGCGACACCGGCTTCGGCCGCCAGTGGCGATTACAACAACTACTGGTTCGGCTGCAACTACGACTCGTCCAACACGTTCAAGTTCCGCATCTTCTACAACTCGAACCTCGGCGGCGACTACCGGAACATCGGTTATGCGGTGTACGACTTCGCCTCGGTCCAGGATGGGACGGGAAACAGCCCGCTCAAGTACTGCGGGTTCAGGAGCAGCGGTAGCGGACAGAACGTGAAGAACAACGCCGCGTCCGCCCGGAACTCCCACTCCAGCTATACCGGAGTGCTGTACTACAACAGCGGGTACAAGGGCGCTGCCGACTACATCTGGGGCACGGTGAACCAGCTCGACGCCACGTACAACGAGAACGCCTCGTTCAACTGGAAGAGCTGAACAGGCCAGGTGCCCGCACCGTTGGGCGGGCACCTTCCTCACACCCCGCCATCACCTGAAAACGGAAACCTCGCATGCCGCCCCGCTTCACACCTCGCCCTTCAGGGATCGCATCTGCCGCTCTTGCCGCGACGGTGGCGGTTCTGACGCTTTCCGGATGTTCCTCTCCGCCTAAAAGCGAGATCAAGGAATCCTCGTCCGGGTCCGCATCCCCGGAAAGTTGGTCCCTCCCTCTTCAGGCATACATGCCGACGATTGAGGAAATGAGCCAGCTCGCACAGGCGAAAAAGATTCTGATCAGCGACTGCATGGAAGGGCTGGGGCTCGCGTGGACCCCTGCTCCCGACCTCCCCAGGGTCGGGCCGAAAACGCTGACCGACTGGCGTTACGGAATCCATGACGAGGGCTTGGCGGCAGCTCGCGGATACAAGGTGGACGCCGCGGAGCAGGAAGCCTACGACGCAGCGGTGGAGAAGGGCGCCGTCGACGGCTCGACGGCAAACAGCATGGACGCACGTGCGCTGGAGGGCCGTATCGAGAAGGTGAATGGCAGAGAGGTCCCCGCCGACGGGTGTGTCGGCGCGGCGAACAAGCGGATAGACGCGGACGCGGTACAGGCTCGCACCGCCCTCGACCTTGCCAACGCGGCCTTCGTCACATCGCAGCAAGAAGCCGAAGTGGTTCAGGCGTTCGCGGACTGGTCGGCATGCATGAAGCGCGACGGGTACGACTACAAGGAGCCTCTCAACGCGAGCGATGACCCCAAGTTCGCCAGTGATAAGCCGAGTTCGCAGGAGATCGCCACCGCCACCTCCGATATCGCCTGCCGCAAGCGGACCGATGTGGCGCGGATCTGGTTCCAAGCCGAGTCGAGGCTGCAGAAGCAGGCTATCGAGGACCACGCCGAGGACCTGTCGGCGGAGCGGAAGAAGATCGACTCCGCGGTGCGGACGGCCTCAGAGATCGTCACGGGCACGTGAGTGACACAGCGGTGGAAGAACACCGCCCGCACGGTCGCGCCGACGCGCGACGGCACCGCGACCGGCCGAACCGCCGCCGTCGGTTCCTGGTTCTCGTCATAGTCGGCTCAACGGTGCTGACGGGGGCCGGGGTGGTCACCGCCACGTTCGTCAAGTCTCCGGCCCAGGCGGCCGCGGACACGCGCCCGCCGGCCCCCAGTGTCCTGACAGCCCCTGTCCAGAAGAAGGTTCTCTCCGACACCGTCATCACGCGAGGCAAGGTCGCCGCCTCGCAACGGATCGACGTCTCGGGCGAAGGAGTGGGCGAGAAGAGCTCGGGCAGGTCCGTGGTGACGAAGGCAGCGGTGCGGACGGGCCGGCCGCTCCGCATGGGGCAGCTGCTCCTGGAGATCTCCGGGCGCCCCGTCTTTGTTCTCAGGGGAGAGGTCCCCGCTTACCGGGACCTCGGGCCCGGCAGCACCGGGCAGGACGTCTCCCAGCTGCAACAGGCTCTCGCCGGACTCGGCTACGGGTCGGGGAACGATCGTGCCGGGACATTCGGGCCCGGGACGGAGGCGGCAGTCACCCGTTTCTACCGGGCTCACGGCCACGTCCCGGTACCGGGACAGCCCGACCCGCTCGCATCACCGCAGAACCCTGCCGGCAAGGACGAGGCGGAGGAACGCGGAGTCGGCGACGAGGCCCGGCCGGCGACACCGACGGTCACGGTCCCGATGGCGGAGATCGTGTACGTCCGCGCTGAACCCGCCTTTGTCGATCAGGCGCACGCGGAGGTGGGCGACGACGCACGAGGCGAGCTGATCTCCATCTCGGCGGGAAAACCGATCGTCGAGGGCTCGGTGAGGCCCGACCTCAAGCGTCTGGTGAAACCGGGGATGAAGGTCTCCATCGCCTCCGAGGTGACGGGGTCCCGCGCGGCTGGAGAGGTCGAGTACGTCGCCGCGAAGCCGACCGAGCCGGAGAAGGGCTCCGAACAGGCCGCCGACGGCTCCTACGCGATCAAGGTCAAGCCGACGACGACGCTGCCCGCTGACCTGGTGGGCGAGGACGTCCGGCTGACCATCACCGCCGCGTCGTCGAAGAAACCCGTCCTGGCCGTTCCCACGGCCGCGGTATCCGCGGGCGAGGACGGGCACACCACGGTGACGGTGCTGCGGGGGCGGAGAGAAGTGCGCACGCGTGTGAACACCGGTATGGCCGCCGACGGGTACGTGGAGGTCTCGCCGGCCGGGGGCTCGCGCCTCGCCGTCGGTGATCGCGTCATCGTCGGAACGGACGAGCGGCGGCCGGTGACCGGCTCATGAGCGTCGTGCCCACCGGCCGCCCTCCTGTCATCGAGCTGGACGGCCTCGGCCTCACCTACCCCGGCCCGCCCCCGGTCGCGGCGCTGCACCCCTGTGATCTGCGGGTGGAGCAGGGCGAATTCGTCACCATCGTCGGGCCGTCGGGCTCGGGCAAGTCGACCCTGCTGAACGTGCTGGGCCTGCTCGACGACCCCACTCAGGGCACGTACCGGCTCCAGGGCGAGGACACCTCCTCGGCGAACGACAGCCGCAAAGCAGCCCTGCGCGGCAGGCACATCGGTTTCGTCTTCCAGTCGTTCCATCTCCTGCCCCACCGCACGGCCCAGGAGAACGTCGAGCTGGCGATGCTCTATCAGCGGAAGCCTCGGCGGATACGGCGCCGGAAGGCGGCGGAGGTGCTCACGCGCGTCGGCCTGGCACACCGGGCCCAGGCTCTCCCCACCCAGCTCTCCGGTGGCGAGCGCCAGCGGGTGGCCATCTCCCGGGCCCTGGTGTCCGAGCCGTCGCTCCTGCTGTGCGACGAACCGACGGGCAACCTCGACAGTGAGACCGCGGCGTCCATCCTCGGTCTGCTCGATCAGCTGCACCACGACGGGATGACCATTCTGGTCATCACCCATGACAAGCAGGTCGCCGACCGAGGGCAGCGGATCCTCACCATCCGCGACGGGGTTCTCTTCGAAACGGCACCTGTCGAAGGCGGAGCACTGTGCTGAGCCGACGCCGTCGCCACGCCCGCAGGGGAGCCGCCGACCGCGCAGCCGTTCCGGAGCGTTCACGGTTCGCCGTACGCGACCTCCTGTCGGAGGCGGTGGCCGGCGTCGTCCAGCGTCCCGCACGCTCGGTGCTGACCTCGTTGGGGACCGTACTGGGAGTCGGAGCGTTCATCTCCGTGCTCGGTCTCACCGGTTCCGCCGCCTCGCAGATCGACGCGCGGTTCAATCGGCTGACCGCGACCGAGGTCACCGTGGAGGACACGGGCGGCAACGACGCCGACCGCGTCCCGCTGGCCTTCCCCGACGATGCGGACAGCGCCATGGGCCGGGTGAACGGCGTCGAGGCCGCCGGTGTCCATTGGAGGGTCCGGCTCGCCCCCGGGGAGTCGGTTCGGTCCACTCCCGCCGAAGGGGCGAACGGTTCCGTCTCCCGGACCTCGGTCGTCGCGGCCTCCCCGGGTGTGCTGTCGGCCGCCCGGCCCCACTTCGTCCAGGGCCGCGGCTACGACAGGTTTCACGAATCCCGCAACCAGACAGTGGCGGTGATCGGTTCCGCGACGGCCTCCCGCCTGGGCATCACGACGCTCCGCACCCAGCCGGCGGTCTTCATCGGCGACACCGCGTTCACGGTGATCGGCGTCTTCGACGACGTCGAACGCAAACCGGACCTGCTTCTTTCGATCATCGTCCCCCGAACGACCGCGGAGAAGATCTGGGGGCCTCCGCGGGACGAACGCGCGAAGATGCTCATATCGACGCGTCTCGGAGCGGCCACCCAGGTCGCCGACCAGGCTGCCGTTGCTCTTCGCCCCGACCATCCCGAGTACCTCCGCGCCATCCCGCCCCCGGCCCCGAAGGCCCTCCGGGATGACGTCGGCAGCGACTTGGGGCAGTTGTTCCTCCTGTTGTCGATCGTCTGCCTCTTCGTCGGGGCGGTCGGCATCGCCAACACCACACTCATCGCCGTCATGGAACGCACGGGCGAGATCGGCCTCAGGCGCTCCCTGGGTGCCCGCGCACGACACATCACCTGGCAGTTCCTGACCGAGTCCGCGGCCCTCGGCCTGTTCGGCGGGATGGCGGGAACGTCGCTCGGCACGCTGGTCGTCGTCGGCGTCTGCCTCCACAACGAGTGGACGCCTGTCATCGACCTCACGGCCCTCGCTTCCGCACCCGCCATCGGGCTTCTCACGGGCCTGCTGGCAGGGCTGTACCCGTCCTGGCGCGCGAGCCGCATCCAGCCCGTCGAGGCACTGCGGCGCTGAACCCATCCCCGTCGACGGCCGAACGAGGCAGTCGACCCGTCCCTGCACCCCTACGAGAGGTACCGACCATGGCAGACCAGCAAGTTCTCAGAGCACAGCAGTGGGTGAACTCCAAGTACGGCAGCGTGTCCGGTTACGTTCGTTGCCCGGAGAACGGCAATACCGGCTGGGGGACCATGAACTCCCTGGTCATGGCCCTTCAGCACGAGCTCGGCATCAGCCCGGTCGTGGCGTCGTTCGGGCCCACCACCTCCACCAAGTTCGACGCGCTCGGAGGTATCGGTTTCGAGTGGGACAAGAACCGCAACATCGTCGCCATCCTTCAGTACGGCCTGTGGTGCAAGGGCTACTGGGCCGTGGAGCCGGAGAGCGAGGGCTGGTTCACGGGGGTCACCCGTGACGCCGTCGAGAAGCTGCGCAGCAACATGGGCATCGGCGGCGAAGGCGTCATCGACGCGAAGATAGCCAAGGCGCTCCTCAACATGGACGCGTACGTCGTCGTGGCGGGCGGCACCGAGAAGATCCGCGGCATCCAGCAGTGGCTCAACCGCAACTACTGGACGAAGAGCGCCTTCAACGTCGGCCCCTGCGACGGCATCTACTCACGCGACGTCCAGAAGTCGCTGCTCACCGCCCTCCAGTACGAGCTCGGCATCTCCGCCCCCAACGGCAACTTCGGGCCGGGCACCCAGGCGGCGTTGCGGAACGTCACGCTGAAGGAGGGCGACTCCGGCACGCTCGTCAGCCTCTTCACCGCCGCCTGCGTCTTCAACGAGCCGGTCCCTATCGGTGTCGCGGGAGTCCGGACCACTTTCAAGTCCACCTACGACGCCAAGACCACCGAGTACGTCAAGCTCTTCCAGGAGTTCTCCTACCTCTTCGAATCGGGCCGCGAATCGGGCAAGGGCGACTACACGACCTGGGCCCAGCTTCTGGTCTCCATGGGAGACCCCGACCGCAAGGTCACCGCGTCGGACACCCGCTTCGTGATCGACGCGCCCCGCGCCAAGTGGCTCTACGACAACGACTACCGCATCGTGGGCCGTTACCTGTACAACCCCGACCCGAACTACGAGAAGGAGATCCTGCCCGGCGAGCTGGAGACCATCCTCGGAAACAAGCTGGGTGTCTTCCCGATCTTCCAGATACACGGGCGCGACGCGACCGACTACAGCTATCCGAAGGGCTATCAGCATGCCCTGATGGCACACGAGAAGGCTGACGGTTTCGGTTTCAACCGGGGGACGGTGATCTACTTCGCCGTCGATTACGACGCCACTCAGGAGGAGATCGACGAGTACATCATTCCCTACTACCAGGGTGTCGCCTCCGGCCTCGCCGGCAAGGGAAAGAAGTACGTGCACGGCGTCTACGGCTCACGAAACGTGTGCATCAACGCCACCAACAGGACATACGCCCGGTACTCGTTCGTCTCCGGCATGTCCTGGGGGTTCTCCGGGAACCTCGGTTTTCCGCTCCCGTCCAACTGGTCGTTCAACCAGATCAAGGAAACCTCGCGTATCCCGATCAGCGGCAGCGACCCCATCGACCTCGACAGCGACGCCTGGCGGCCGAATTCCGACCCCGGGACCTTCTCCCTCAACCGGGACGCCTCGCCGGCTTCCGACTTCATCAGCCTCATCTCGCGCCTCTACGATGCGGCGGTGGACTACAAGGCGTCACACGGCTCCGACCGGGACGCGTCCAAGCTCGTCATGGAGTTCATGCGGCACAAGAGCTACGGCGGTGTCCAGTGGCAGTCCCTGATCGGGGACTACGACCACGGGTTCGTCTCGTACGCCTCGCAGAAGGGCCTCTCCGTGCTCGACGAGTTCACCGATCCGGTGTCCGGATACCGGATCGGTGCCGAGCACCTGATGGCCACTGCGGACGGCCACTACGTCGTCGCGCAGCCGGAGAACAAGAAGAGCGTCAACGTGGGCGACATCACCGGCTGGGGCGGTGACTTCATGACGTTCTACACCGACTGGCGCAACTCCGAGGAGCAGTACGCCTCAGGAAAGGCCTTCTGCAACGCCAAGCTCGCCAAGCCCGGAGTGTCGTCGTCCTTCGGGTTCACCGACCTCATCGAAGACGCGGACGGTTACCTCATCGCACGTGCGGTGCGCGGTGGTCAGGACATCGCCACGGCCGTTCGTCAGCGGTACAGCAACAACGGCAGCGCGCTCAAGCGATTCACCGACTATTTCCAGAACCGCTGGGGATCCGTGGAGAACTGCAAGCAGGCCGCGTGGAATGTGCTGACCAAGGAAGAGCCGTTCTTCGACCTGGCGCGCGGGTACTTCATCACGCTCGAAGGCGCCCTGTATCCCGGCGTTCTCATCAACACACCCGGCGGATCGGACAAACTGGACAGTTTCACCCAGGGATTCGCGGATGCCATCCTGGCACGAGTCGGTGCCGAGTAGCGGGAAGAGTCATCCATGGGAATCTCATTCGTCGGGGCAGTACAGCTGTGGATCCCCACTGTCCTCCTGAGCGCGGTCATCGCCCTTCTGGTACGGCGTCGTCAGCGCACGCCGGGACTCATGCAGCCGCCCACCATGGCGGCGCTGGGGGTCATCGCGTTTCTCAACGCGGCCACCGCCTGGATTCTCGGCTTCTCCCGTGCCGGACTCGACCTCAGGGAGTCGTGCGAGCGACGGAGCGGGTTTCCCTTCGACGAGAAGTGGCACGACACGCACTACATGGAATCGCAGGGGCTTTTTCCGTTGCATGCGAAATGCAGCGCGAGCGTGGATCTCGTCCCCTCGTGGGTGAATCCCACCGTGATAGTTCTCTCGGTTCTTTCCGCTGCTTTTCTGTGCACGGCCGTCTGCCTCGGCGTGCGCACATTCCTCCAGAGAAGGAAGAAAGTTCATGTCTGACATCGACACCACACCCCCTACTCGACGCCGCGTCCTCACCATCGGTACGGCCGTCGCCGCCGGAAGCATGTTGTGGGCCCCGAGCGCGGCCGCGGCCGTGCGGCGAGGGCCGGAACCCGCCGAACCCGCCGAACCCACCGCATGGACAGCTCGCCGGAGCGCCAACGGGTGGCCGGTGCTGGACAGAGCGCCCGGCTACCGCGTCGAGGGCGCCGGAAAGCTGAGCGTCCACCTGGCCGACAGCGACGTCGCGACCGTGCTGCTCCACGTGGTGCGCCGCTACTGCTACGAGGTCGAGATGCTCGACCCGCTGGATGTGGCGGGACACAGCGCCGACCGCACGGTGGAGGCCGACCTGGAAAGCAATCAGCTGTCCGGCACCGCCCTCACCATCAAGTCGACGCACTATCCGCTGGGCGCTCCGGCCGGCAATGGGATGAGCGAAGCGCAGATCACGGTTGTCCAGGACATTCTTGCCGACTGCCAGGGCGTCGTGGCCTGGGGAGGCGAGATGACCCCGCTCAAGCAGTCGCACTTCCAGATCGATGTCCCGCCGCACGATTCGCGTCTGCGCAGCCTGGTGGCGCGCATCAACGGCTGGGACGAACGCCCGGGCCAGGGAGCCGGGAGTATCGACGCATTCCAGCCGACCCGCATCGCGCGGGCCCGGAAGGCCCGCATCGCGCGCTGAGCACGCACGCAGGCCATCGGCCCCGCTCTGGTGGGGCTATCCCCAAGAAACTCGGGGACTAGCCCCACTGTCACGGGGGCCCGGACTCCGTACCCTCATCCGTATGGAAGCCCGTGACCCCGAGATCCAGAAGGAGCTCGCCGCCACCCTCCAGGCCCGCGGCGAGCTGGGCGCGGAGTACGAGTCCGTGCTCATCGAATCGTTCCTGGAGAAGGTCGAGCAGCGTCTCGACACCACGCTCGACCGCAGGGTCCGCCGCCAGCTCGCCGAGCAGCAGATGGCCACCGCCCGAGGCGCGCGTCCGGCGCAGCCGGAGACCTTCGGGGAGCGGTACGCGCTGGGGATCGTCTCGTTGATCCTGGCTGTCCCGCTGTCCGCGATCGGCGTCGTGAACGCCGGGATCGAGGGGCTGGTGGTGGCCTGGCTCGGCATCGTGGGCGTCAACGCGTTCCAGGCGGCGCGGGGCGGGGGGCTGTTCCGCCGCCGGGAGGAGCGGGCCCGGTCCGACTGGAAGGACTGAGCCGCCGCGCGCAACGGGCCCCGATCCGTCCGGGCCCGACCGCGACGCGTCCGGGCTGACCCGGGCCCGTCCGGGCCCCGATCCGTCCGGGCCGATCCGGCAGGCCCGGAACACGACCGCGCGGCCGGACCCACGGGGGAGTCCGGCCGCGCCGACGTCTGCGGAGTATGTCGCGGGGACCGCCGCACCCCCGGTTGCCCGGGGGGCGGGACGACGGCGGTCCCCGCGAGGGACGCGGTCCGGGTCAGGGCCGGATGCTCGCGTCCGGGCGACGGTGGAGGTCCGGGAGCCGCTCCGTAGTCCGGTGTCGCCGTTCTGGGTGCCGGCGGGTTTCCCTGCCGACACCCACCAATGTGCCGGAGCCGTGTTAAGCGGGTGCTGCGCGGACGTGACGCGCTCGTACCGTTTTCGCGAAGCCCGGCCACCGGGCACCGCCGGGGGCTCCCCCGGCGACCCCCGGACCGTCAGGCCTTCGCCGTGCCCGCGTCCTTGGCGAGGAACGCCAGCAGGTCCTGCCTGCTCACGACGCCCTTGGGCTTGCCCTCGACGAGCACGATCGCCGCGTCGGCCCCGCCCGCGCCGCTGAGCACGGCCATCAGGTCCTCGACCGGTTCGCCGGAGCCGACCTGCGGCAGCGGCGCCGACATGTGCTTCTCCAGCGGGTCGGCCAGCGAGGCACGCTGGGTGAACAGCGCGTCCAGCAGCTGCCGTTCCACGACGGAGCCGATGACCTCGGCGGCCATCACGTCCGGGTGGCCGGCGCCCGGCTTCACGATCGGCATCTGGGAGACGCCGTACTCGCGGAGCACCTCGATGGCCTCGCCGACCGTCTCCTCCGGGTGCATGTGGACGAGGGAGGGCATCGGGCCCTCCTTGAAGTCCAGGACCGCGCCGACGTTGGCGGAGGTGCCGGTGTCCTCCAGGAAGCCGTAGTCGGCCATCCACTCGTCGTTGAAGATCTTGCTCAGGTAGCCGCGCCCGCTGTCGGGGAGCAGCACCACGACGACGTCCTCGGGGCCGAGCCGCTTGGCGACCTCCAGGGCGCCGACGACCGCCATGCCGCAGGAGCCGCCGACGAGCAGGCCCTCCTCCTTGGCGAGGCGTCGGGTCATCTGGAAGGAGTCCTTGTCGGACACCGCGACGATCTCGTCCGTGACGTTGCGGTCGTAGGCGCTCGGCCAGAAGTCCTCGCCGACGCCCTCGACCAGATACGGCCGCCCGGAACCGCCGGAGTAGACCGAGCCCTCCGGGTCGGCGCCGATGACCTGGACCGCGCCGTCGCTGATCTCCTTGAGGTAGCGCCCGGTGCCGCTGATCGTGCCGCCGGTGCCGACGCCCGCGACGAAGTGGGTGATCTTCCCCTCCGTCTGCTCCCACAGCTCGGGACCGGTGGTCTCGTAGTGCGAGCGCGGGTTGTTCGGGTTGGAGTACTGGTCGGGCTTCCAGGCGCCCGGCGTCTCGGTGACCAGCCGGTCGGAGACGTTGTAGTACGAGTCCGGGTGCTCGGGGTCAACGGCGGTCGGGCAGACGACGACCTCGGCGCCGTACGCGCGCAGCACGTTGATCTTGTCCGTGGACACCTTGTCCGGGCAGACGAAGATGCACTTGTAGCCCTTCTGCTGGGCGACGATGGCGAGCCCGACGCCCGTGTTGCCACTGGTCGGCTCGACGATCGTGCCGCCGGGCTTCAGCTCCCCGCTCTGCTCGGCCGCCTCGATCATGCGCAGCGCGATGCGGTCCTTCACCGACCCGCCGGGGTTGAAGTACTCGACCTTGGCCAGGACGGTCGCCTGGATACCTGCCGTGACGTTGCGCAGCCTCACCAGCGGGGTGTTGCCGACAAGACTGATCATCGAATCGTGGAATTGCACCGTGTACTCCGGGATCTCCGAGATGGTCCGGCCCAGAGTATGCGTACGGGACGCACTGTGCGTACGGGAAGGAGTACACGGAGCCCCGAGCGGGGCAAGTAGGTACGTGTACGGCTGTACGGCGAGGAGGAGGTGGACCGGACTGTGTCGAGAGCAAGGGTGGCACGGCGGATCGCGGCGGGCGCGGCTTACGGCGGTGGCAGCATCGGGTTGATCGGTGCGGCGGCCGTGGGCGTGTTCCTGGCGGAGGTCCAGCTCGCGAAGAGGCAGGTGGGCGGCGGCACCGCGCCGGTTCCGCCGAGTGCGGACGGGCGGTACGGGGTGGCGTTCGCCGGGCCGAACGACCCGATGCGGCTCGGGATGCTCGGGGATTCGACGGCCGCGGGGCAGGGGGTGCGGCGGGCCGGGCAGACCCCGGGGGCGCTGCTCGCCTCCGGGCTCGCGGCGGTCTCCGAGCGGCCGGTGGATCTGCGGAACGTGGCCCTGCCGGGGGCCAGATCGGACGATCTGGAGCGGCAGGTGTCGCTGCTGCTGGCGGATCCGGCGCGGGTCCCGGACGTCTGCGTGATCATGATCGGGGCGAACGACGTCACCCACCGGATGCCCGCGACCCAGTCGGTGCGCTGTCTGACGACGGCGGTGCGCAGGCTGCGGACGGCCGGTGCGGAGGTGGTCGTCGGGACCTGCCCGGACCTGGGCACGATCGAGCCGGTCTACCAGCCGCTGCGCTGGCTGGCCCGGCGGGTGAGCCGGCAGCTGGCGGCGGCGCAGACGATCGGGGTGGTCGAGCAGGGCGGGCGCACGGTGTCGCTGGGCGACCTGCTGGGCCCGGAGTTCGCGGCGAACCCGCGCGAGCTGTTCGGCCCGGACAACTACCACCCCTCCGCCGAGGGCTATGCCACGGCGGCCATGGCGGTGCTGCCCACGCTGTGCGCGGTGCTGGGCCTGTGGCCGGAGACCGACCGGCTGGACGGGGCGCGGCGCGAGGACATCCTCCCGGTGGCGAAGGCGGCCTCCCAGGCGGCCCGGGAGGCCGGTACGGAGGTCACGGGGGCGCGGGCGCCCTGGGCCCTCCTCAAGCACCGCAGGCGGCGGCGTCTGCCCGCCTCCACGGAGCCCACCCCGCACACCCACCCGGACGCCGCCCACGGGCACGCGTAACGGGTGGCGTCCGACGGCAGGCCGTGCTGAGCAAGCGCTTAGAAAAGAGTTCCGCATCACACGGCCTGCCGGGTGACCCCGGCGATACGTCCGGGTAACTTCCAGAGGAGTTCTGCCGTCCACACAGCCTTCCAGCCCCCTTGGAGCCGCGTGATGCCCGAAGCCGTGATCGTCTCTGCCGCCCGTTCGCCGATCGGCCGCGCCTTCAAGGGTTCCCTCAAGGACCTGCGCGCGGACGACCTGACCGCCACGATCATCCAGACCGCGCTGGCCAAGGTTCCCGAGCTGGACCCGAAGGACATCGACGACCTGATGCTGGGCTGCGGTCTGCCCGGCGGCGAGCAGGGCAACAACCTGGGCCGCATCATCGCCGTACAGATGGGGATGGACCACCTTCCCGGCTGTACGGTCACCCGCTACTGCTCCTCCTCGCTGCAGACCAGCCGGATGGCGCTGCACGCGATCAAGGCGGGCGAGGGCGACGTCTTCATCTCGGCCGGCGTCGAGATGGTGTCCCGCTTCACCAAGGGCAACTCCGACAGCCTGCCGGACACGCACAACCCGCTGTTCGCCGAGGCCGAGGCCCGCACCGCCGCCCGCGCAGAGGAGTCCGGCGCGAGCTGGCACGACCCGCGCGAGGACGGCCTCGTGCCGGACGCGTACATCGCGATGGGGCAGACAGCGGAGAACCTGGCCCGGACCAAGGGCGTCACCCGCCAGGACATGGACGAGTTCGGCGTACGGTCGCAGAACCTCGCCGAGGAAGCCCTGAAGAACGGCTTCTGGGAGCGGGAGATCACCCCGGTCACCACGCCCGACGGCACGGTCGTCGCCAAGGACGACGGCCCCCGCGCGGGCGTCACGCTGGAGGGCGTGCAGGGCCTGAAGCCGGTCTTCCGCCCCGACGGCCTGGTCACCGCGGCCAACTGCTGCCCGCTCAACGACGGCGCCGCCGCCCTGGTGATCATGTCCGACACCAAGGCGCGCGAGCTGGGCCTGACCCCGCTGGCCCGGATCGTCTCCACCGGCGTCTCCGGCCTCTCCCCCGAGATCATGGGCTACGGCCCGGTCGAGGCCAGCAAGCAGGCACTGAAGCGGGCCGGCCTGACCATCGACGACATCGACCTCGCCGAGATCAACGAGGCGTTCGCCGCCCAGGTCATCCCCTCCTACCGGGACCTCGGCCTGCCGCTGGACAAGGTCAACGTCAACGGCGGCGCGATCGCGGTCGGCCACCCCTTCGGCATGACCGGCGCCCGCATCACCGGCACGCTGATCAACAGCCTCCAGTTCCACGACAAGCAGTGGGGCCTGGAGACGATGTGCGTGGGCGGCGGCCAGGGCATGGCGATGGTGATCGAGCGGCTGAGCTGAGCCCTCTCGCGTCCCGCGCGGCGGGGGTTTCGAACCCCACCGAGCTCCGACCGTGACCGAATCTCCCCCAGGATGTGATCTGCGTCCCGGGGGAGAGTCGTTTCTGCAGGTCACGGCCTTTTGGGGCTAAACATCGGACCGAAAGACCTGTCCATTTCGTGACGTAATGCACTGACAGCACGTACCGGTACAGGCCAAGCTGATGTAGGAAGTCGGGGGTATCGATTGAGACCGGGAGTATGTCAGTGAGCGCCATGTCATTTGCCCTGTTGCTGACCACCGCCGCTGCCACGGCCGTCGGCGCCGCCGCACTGCACGCCGCTCACGGGCTGCGCAAGCAGGTCGCGGCGCTGCGCACGGAGCTGGCGGCGAGCCACGCCCTCGGCGTCTCGGTGCCACCGCAGAGTCGCAGTACGGCCACCCCCGCCGAGGAGATACGCGCGGCCGTCGCCGAGGCGCTGGCCGAGGAGCGGGAGCGCGAGCTGGCCGAGGCGCGCGCCTTCTGGGCCGCCCAGGAGGCCCGTGACGCCGCCGACGCCCCCTCCCTGCTGGGCGGGCTGTCCGGCCTCGGCGACGACACCCCGTACTACCTGCCCCGGCAGGCCGACTTCGCCGGTCTGGAGTCGATGGACCTGGAGGCGGCCGAGGCGATGGAGGAGCTCGTCGAGCTGAGCGAGCGGACCCTCGCGGAGCACGAGACCGGCGAGCTGACCGATCTTCCGGCGGACCTGCACACGGACCTGGCGACCGGGCTCCCGGAGGCCGCGGAGTTCCCCGAGGACTCCCCCGAGCTGGCCGCCGCCCGCCGCCGCCACCCCTCGCACCCGGACTTCGTCCCCGTGCAGACACCGGTGGTCACCGACCACGAGCGCACCGTGAACCGCCTGGAGGAGCTGGCGGACACCGCGACCGAGCTGACCGATGTGCGGCCCGGCCCGCTGGGCACGCTCGATGTGTACGTCTTCGCCGACGGCACCACGCTCTGCATGACCCCCGGCCACCGCGAGACCGCCGAGCGGCTCGCCGACGCCCTGCGGGCGGGCCGGCAGCCGGTGCTGCTGGGCGGCTCGGGCGTCTCGGGCGCCTACGCGCTGACCTTCTCCTGCGGCGAGGACAACGTGTACATCCTCGCCGACCGCGTCATCGCCTCGTTCTGACCGCCGGGCGCGGGCCGCTCGTACGCGCACCCGCGCCGCTCACGCGAAAGCCCGCGCCGCCGCTTCCCCGACATACCGCACGGCCTCGTCCAGCTCCTGGGACGGGGCCGTTTCCAGTGCCACGGCCAGGTCCCGCCCGGCGACGGCGAGCTGGTCGCCCACGGCGAACACTCCGGCGTCCGGCAGCTCCCGCGGCTCCGCGTCCGGAGCCTCCAGGCGCTGGGCCCGTACGGCGAGTTCACGGGCGGCGGCCAGCGCCTCGGCGGCCGCACCGCGCTGGAGGCGGCTCTGCGGGGCCGAGCGCAGCCGGTCGGCGAAACGGTCCACGGCCAGGATCAGGGGCGTCGTATCGAGCACCCGACCGACCCTACGCGCCGCGCCCGCACGGTCGCACCGGAGGGCGGACGGCACAGGACGCGGGAGCGGAGGGGCGTGGCACGCGGAACGGCCCGCGGACACGAGGTCCGCGGGCCGTTCCGGTGCTACGGGTGCTGCGATGCGGTCGGTCAGTCGTCGCCGCTGAGGATCGCGACCAGGCGCAGCATCTCGATGTAGATCCACACCAGGGTCACGGTGAGGCCGAAGGCCGCCAGCCACTCCTCCTCGCGCGGAGCGCCGTACGCGATGCCGTCCTCGACCTGCTTGAAGTTCAGGGCGAGGATGCACGCGCCGATGACGATGGCCACGATGCCGAAGACCACGCCGAGCGCGCCGCTGCGGAAGCCGAGGCCGTCACCGCCGCCGAACACGGCGAACAGCATGTTGACCATCATCAGCAGCATGAAGCCGATGGCGGCCGCCATCACGAAGCCGTAGAAGCGGCGCGTGACCCGGATCAGTCCGGTGCGGTAGGCGATCAGCACACCGGCGAAGACCGCCATGGTGCCGATCACCGCCTGCATCGCGGCGCCGGGGGCGACGTACATGCTGACGATGTTGCTGACGATGCCGAGGAAGACACCCTCGAACGCCGCGTAGGTCAGGATCAGCGCGGGCGAGGGCCGGCGCTTGAACGAGTTGACCAGCGACAGCACGAAGCCGATGATCGCGGCGCCGATGGCCACGCCGTAGGCGGTGCCCAGGTTCGCCTGGTCGACCGGCATGATCCACCAGGCCGCCGCGGCGGCCAGGATCACGGTGCCGAGCGTCATCGCCGTACGCGTCACGACGCCGTCGATGGTCATCGCGTCGGAACGGGCGGGCGCCTGCGGGGCGCCGTGCGTGTCCGTCTGCGCGTAGGGGTTGGTGGCGTACGGGTTGGCGGCGGTGCCCTGCGCGTAGGGATTGGTGCCCGTCGCGGTGGCCCCGGCCTGCGGCGGCGCGTTGAAGCCCGCGTGGCCGTTGTCGCGGCTGAACCCCCGTCGCGAGAAGACCGGGTTGCTGCTCCTCATCTCACTCCTCCATGGCCACACTGCGTGGCCTTGCCACAAGAGTAATGGGTAGGCAAAAGAATCACCCTAGTGCCAGGGGAGGATCTTTCCGGCAGCCCGCGGCGTCTTCCCACGGTGTGCCCACGGCGACACGCGTGGGCCATGGACGCGGACACCTGGCCGCGGACACCTGACTGCGGACCGTTGTGCCGGGTCACGCTCGGTGCGGCGCGTGGTGCCCGGAGCCGGACTCGAACCGGCACGCCCCCGAGGGGCAGCGAGGTTTAAGCTCGCCGTGTCTACGTTCCACCATCCGGGCGTGCCGCGCGGCTCCGCGTTTGGCTACCGACCCTATCCGGGGACGTCCCTCGATCAGCGGAACAGTGGCGCGATGTTGTCTTATTTTATTGACCGTTTGAGGGTCCGTCAGCACATCGGGGCGGGCTGACCACAAGCCCGCGGCCGATCATGGGCGGTCCGCGCACCGCACGGGATTGACGGAAAGTCGCCGCACTCGTACGGCCCAACGCGCCAGGTCCGCGCCAGGCCGCGCCAGGGCGTCCGCCACCCTCGGGTCCGGCGCGGCCCGCCGCCCGGGTCCGGCGCTGCTCCGGAAGGGCCCGCCCGCCGCCGCGAAGGCTCCGCGACAGCCGTCCGTACGCGCTCACACCGGGTGACCGTGGAGCGACGGCCACGACTCCGGTCAGGGTCGGTGTCATACCCGAGGAGGACGGAACCACGCCTGCGATGCGACTCAAGAGGGCCCCGGGAACGGGCATCGGGAGTGACGACCCGGCGCGATCGGGACGTAAGGATGGAGTAAGTCCCCGAGGCATGGCGTCAGCGCCCGCCTCAGCACGGCCCGTCTCATCCGCATCACCGAACCAGGAGCGTCCCTGTGACCACCACCCCCACCGTTCACCGCGCCACCACGGTGGCCGCCCGCGCCACGGAGCTGTCGAAGGTCTACGGCGAGGGCGAGACGCAGGTCGTCGCCCTGGACCGGGTGACCGTGGACTTCCCGCAGGGCGAGTTCACCGCGATCATGGGCCCCTCGGGCTCCGGCAAGTCGACGCTGATGCACTGCGTCGCCGGGCTCGACAGCTTCAGCAGCGGTTCGGTGCGCATCGGCGAGACCGAGCTGTCCACGCTCAAGGACAAGCAGCTCACGCAGTTGCGCCGGGACAAGATCGGCTTCATCTTCCAGGCGTTCAACCTGCTGCCGACGCTCACCGCGCTGGAGAACATCACGCTGCCGATGGACATCGCGGGCCGTAAGCCGGACGCCGCGTGGCTCCAGAAGGTCATCGACATGGTCGGTCTCTCGGAGCGGCTGAAGCACCGCCCGACCGAGCTCTCCGGCGGCCAGCAGCAGCGCGTCGCCGTGGCCCGCGCCCTGGCCGCGCGGCCCGAGATCATCTTCGGTGACGAGCCGACCGGAAACCTGGACTCCCGCTCCGGCGCCGAGGTCCTGGGCTTCCTGCGCAACTCGGTGCGCGAGCTGGGCCAGACCGTGGTGATGGTGACGCACGACCCGGTGGCCGCCTCCTACGCGGACCGGGTCATCTTCCTCGCGGACGGCGCGGTCGTCGACCAGATGATCGAGCCGACCGCCGACCGGGTCCTCGACCGGATGAAGGCGTTCGACGCGAAGGGCCGCACGAGCTGACGCCTGGGGCCCGAGGCTCACACCCGAGGCCCCGCCGCGTCCCCGACCCCCTTCCGGAACCCATCACAGGACACACAGACATGTTCCGTACCGCCCTGCGCAATGTGCTCGCGCACAAGGCCAGGCTGCTGATGACCGTGCTCGCCGTCATGCTCGGCGTAGCGTTCGTCTCCGGCACCCTGGTCTTCACCGACACCCTCGGCAACGCCTTCCGCAACCAGTCCGCCAAGAGCTACGACAACGTCGCCGTCTCCGTGGAGACGTACGCCGGCGACGACGAGAAGAACCCCGGCATCGACGAGGCCACCCTGGAGAAGATCCGGGGCCTGGACGGCGTCGCCTCCGCCACCGGCCGGGTCTCCGGCTTCGCCGGGGTCGCCGACCCGGACGGCAAGCTGATCGGCAACGGCTGGTCCAACACCGGCGCGAACTTCGCCCCCGGCAAGGACGGCAAGGACACGCAGTACGTCTTCACCGACGGCTCGGGCCCGGCGAAGAACGGCGCGGTCGCCCTCGACAAGGACACCGCGGAGAAGGGCAAGTACCGCGTCGGCGACCCGGTGCGGGTCGCCACCAACGGGCCGGTGAAGGAGTACACCCTCGCCGGGATCTTCACCACCGAGGACGGCGCGGTCAACGCGGGCGGCAGCCTCGTGCTGTTCGACACCGCGACCGCCCAGCAGCTCTACCTGAAGCCCGGTGTCTTCAAGGACGCCACGGTCACCGCGGCGGGCGACGTCTCCGACCAGAAGCTGCTGGACGAGATCACCCCCCTGCTGCCCGAGGACGCGACCGCGCAGACGGGCAAGGCGCTGGCCGAGCAGCAGGCGAAGGACATCGAGTCCGGGCTGAACGGCCTCAACACCATGCTGCTGGCCTTCGCGGGCATCGCGCTGTTCGTCGGCATCTTCCTCATCGCCAACACCTTCACCATGCTGGTCGCCCAGCGGACCCGTGAGCTGGCCCTGATGCGTGCCATCGGCGCCACCCGCCGCCAGGTGAAGCGCTCGGTGCTGCTGGAGGCCGCCTTCGTCGGCGCGCTCGCCTCCGTCATCGGCTTCGCCCTCGGTCTCGGCCTGGCCACCGGTCTGCGCTCCGCGATGGGCGTCATGGGCGGCAAGATCCCGGCCGGTCCGCTGGTCGTCTCGCCGACGGCCGTGATCTCCGCCTTCGCGGTCGGCATCCTGATCACCGTGCTGGCCGCCTGGCTGCCCGCCCGCCGGGCCGCGAAGATCGCCCCGGTCGCCGCGATGAGCAGCGTCCACGCCACCGCCTCCGTCAAGTCCCTCGTCGTACGGAACTCGATCGGCGGTGTGATCGCCCTGCTCGGCTCGGCGGGCATCGTCGGCGGCGCGGCGAGCGGCGGCACCTCCGGCCGGCAGTTGGTCGCGGCGGGCGCGTTCTTCGCCCTGATCGGCGTCATCATCCTGATCCCGCTGCTCTCCCGCCCGGTGATCGCGCTGGTCCGGCCGCTGCTGAAGAAGGTGTTCGGCGTCTCCGGGAAGCTGGCCTCGCAGAACGCGGTCCGCAACCCGCGGCGCACCGGAGCCACCGCCTCCGCGCTGGCCATCGGGCTGACCCTGGTCACCGGTATCTCGGTGCTCGGCGTCACGCTCGGCCAGGCCATCGACAAGATGACCACGGACAACATCAAGGCCGACTACATGGTCACGATGGCCAGCGGCGACTCGCTGGACGAGTCCGCGCTCACCGCCCTGTCGAAGGCCGACGGCGTCTCCGCGCTCTCCCCGCAGCAGGCCGCCTGGTTCGAGGTCGACGGCGAGCACCACTCGGCCTCGGGCGTCACCCCGGGCGATGTGGAGAAGGTCTTCTCGCTGACCACCGAGTCCGGTTCGCTGGCCTCGCTCAAGGACGGCCAGGTCGCGGTCGGTTCCAAGACCGCGAAGTCGAACGGCTGGAAGACCGGCGACACCCTCCCGGTGAAGTTCGACGACGAGAAGAAGGGCGAGCTGACGATCGGGGCGACCTACGAGGAGAACGAGTTCCTCTCGCCCTTCGTGATCCCGAAGCAGCTGGCCGACCAGCACAGCGCGTCCACCCGCCCCGAGATCCGCGAGATCTGGATCAAGACGGACGGCGGCGCGAGCCAGGCCAACGAGCAGTCCATCGTGGACGCGCTCGGCGACAACCCGGCGATGAGCGTCATGGACCGGCAGGACATCCGTGACATGTTCGGCGGCTTCATCAACACCGCCCTGAACATCATGTACGGGCTGCTCGCCATGGCCCTGCTGATCGCGGTCCTCGGGGTCGTCAACACCCTCGCGATGTCGGTGTTCGAGCGGCAGCAGGAGATCGGCATGCTCCGCGCGATCGGTCTCGACCGGGGCCGCGTCAAGCGGATGATCCGTCTGGAGGCCGTCGTCATCTCGGTCTTCGGCGCGGTGATCGGGGTCGGCCTGGGCGTCTTCCTCGGCTGGGCGATCGGCCGGACCCTGTCCGGCGACATCCCCGGCTACGCCCTGGTCATCCCGTGGGACCGGCTCGGCATCTTCCTGCTCCTGGCCGGCCTGGTGGGCGTCCTCGCCTCGCTGTGGCCCGCCCGCAGCGCCGCGAAGCTCAACATGCTGACGGCGATCAAGACGGAGTAGTCACGGGTCCCGGGCCGGGACGCAGGGGACACGACGAGGGGCCGGTGCACCGCTGGAAGCGGTGCACCGGCCCCTCGCCCGTTGCCGTACGGATACGGGTCAGGCGTCCGGGTCCACGGCCGTAACCGTGTCCGTGTCCGCGGCGGGCTCCGTCCAGCTGCGGGTGCGCAGCGGCAGCCGGGAGGAGCCGCCGTCCAGCGGGCGCACCGCGAGGATCTGGTTGACGCCGATCTTGTTGTGCTCGAAGGAGAGCGCGGAGGCGGCCATGTACAGCCGCCAGACCCTGGCCCGGCCCGGGGAGGTGGCGCGTACCGCCCGCTCCCAGTGGCGTTCCAGGTTGGCCACCCACCGGCGCAGGGTCAGCGCGTAGTGCTCGCGCAGCGCCTCGACGTCCCGGGCCTCGAAGCCGGCCTCCTCCAGGGTGGCCAGGGTGCGGCCGACCGGGGCCAGTTCGCCGTCCGGGAAGACGTACGCGTCGATGAAGGCGTCGATGCGGTAGGCGTCCTCGTCCTTCTCGGGGCGGCGGGCGATCTGGTGGTTCAGGAGGCGGCCGCCGGGCTTGAGGAGGGCGTAGAGGTCATCCGCGTACTCGCGGTAGCGGACCGAGCCGACGTGCTCGGCCATGCCGATCGAGGAGATCGCGTCGTACGGCCCGTCGCGGACGTCGCGGTAGTCCTGGACCCGGATCTCGATGCGGTCGGTCAGACCTTCCTCGGCGATGCGCTTGCGGGCGTGGGCGGCCTGTTCCTGGGAGAGGGTGATGCCGGTGACGTGGGCCCCGTAGTGGCGGGCGGCGTGGATGGCCATCGAGCCCCAGCCGCAGCCGACGTCCAGGAGCCGGTCGCCGTCCTTCAGGGCGAGCTTGCGGCAGACCAGGTCGAGCTTGTCGCGCTGGGCGTCCTCCAGGGTTCCGCCGTCCTGCCAGTAGGCGCAGGAGTAGACCATGGAGGGGCCGAGCACCAGGGCGTAGAAGTCGTTGCCGACGTCGTAGTGGTGGCTGATGGCCTCCTTGTCGCGGCGTCTGGTGTGCAGCGGCCCGGTGCGGCGGCGCACCTCCTCCGCGGGCGGGGCGGGCGGCGGCCAGGGGCCCGCGAGGTCGAGCAGGCCGCGGGCGAAGGCGCGGACCTTGGGGTCGCGGACCGGGTGGACGGAGTCCTTGGCGTCGGCGCCCCGGTCCCAGAGCAGCCCGGCGATCCGGTCGAGGACCTCGTACAGATCACCGTCGACGTCGATCTCCCCGGCCACCCAGGCGCGGGCCAGGCCCAGTTCGCCGGGCTTCCACAGGATCCGCCGCAGGGCGCGGCGGTGGCGGATCACGAGGACCGGGGCTCCGGGCGGCCCCGATTCGCTGCCGTCCCAGGCCCGGATCCGGACCGGCAGGGGTTCCGAGAGCAACTCCTCGGCAAGAGCGGTCAGCCGCGACGCGGCGTCTGCCATGGCGCACACCTCCGTGGTGTTTCCCCGACAAGCACAACAAGCACAGGCAACGGACATGCTCGTAGCCCCGTCGCGACACCCCGGTGCGGCGGCGAGGTACACCTGCGTCAACTCTCCTCGCACACTCCGTCATCCCGCTACCGGGCAACGAATCGGCAAAACGCGTGTATGCGCCATCCACATGGGCGGGAACGGGCCATCGCCCCGGTCGCGGTCCCGGTCCGGGCGGATCACCGGATACGCCGAAGGGGCCGTCCGCACCACGGATGGCGGACGGCCCCTTCGGGCGTCGTACGGGGTGCTCCTCGCGGAGCGGGTCACCGAGGGGTCAGGAGGCCTTGGCCTTCTCGCCCTCGGCCTTGGCGGCGGCCGGAGCCGGGGCCGGCTTGGCGGCCTCGTAGAACTCCTCGCGCGGCGTCTCCATGGCGCCGAGCGAGACGACCTCGCGCTTGAGGAACATCGCCAGCGTCCAGTCGGCGAAGATCCGGATCTTACGGTTCCAGGTCGGCATGGCCATGCCGTGGTAGCCGCGGTGCATGTACCAGGCGAGACGGCCCTTGAGCTTGATCTTCACCTTGCCCATGACGATCATCGCGACGCCCTTGTGCAGGCCGAGACCGGCGACCGCACCCTTGTTGGCGTGGCTGTACTCCTTCTGCGGGAAGCCCCGCATGCCGGAGATCACGTTGTCGCCGAGGACCTTCGCCTGACGCAGCGCGTGCTGGGCGTTGGGCGGGCACCAGGCGTTCGGGTTGCCGGCGCGGCGGCCGACCAGGTCCGGCACCTGGGCGTTGTCGCCCGCGGCCCAGATGTAGTCGGTGCCCTGCACCTGGAGCTTCTCCGAGGTGTCCACGTGACCGCGGGGGCCGAGCGGCAGGCCGAAGCGGGCCAGCGCCGGGTTCGGCTTCACACCGGCGGTCCACACGATGGTGCTGGAGTCGACCTCCAGGCCGTTCTTGAGGACCACGTGGCCGTCGACGCAGGAGTCCATCGAGGTGGAGAGGTAGATCTCCACGCCGCGGCTCTCCAGGTGCTCCTTGCCGTAGGCGCCCAGCTTCGGGCCGACCTCGGGAAGGATCTTGTCGGCGGCGTCGACCAGGATGAAGCGCATGTCCTCGCGCTTCACGTTGGTGTAGTACTTCGCCGCGTCGCGGGCCATGTCCTCGACCTCGCCGATGGTCTCCGCGCCGGCGAAGCCGCCGCCCACGAAGACGAACGTCAGCGCCTTGCGGCGGACGTCCTCGTCGGTCGTGGAGTCAGCCTTGTCCAGCTGCTCCAGGACGTGGTTGCGCAGTCCGATGGACTCCTCGATGCCCTTCATGCCGATGCCCTGCTCGGCGAGGCCGGGGATCGGGAAGGTGCGGGAGACCGCGCCCATCGCGATGACCAGGTAGTCGAAGGGCAGCTCGTAGGCCTCGCCGACGAGCGGCGCGACCGTGGCGACCTTGCGGTCCTGATCGATGGTCGTGACACGACCGGTGAGAACCTCAGCCTTGGGCAGCACGCGTCGCAGCGGGACGACGACATGCCGAGGCGAGATGCTGCCGGCGGCAGCTTCGGGGAGGAAGGGCTGGTACGTCATGTACGACCGCGGGTCGACGACCGTGACGGTCGCCTCTCCGTATCGCATCTTCTTCAGAATGCGACGAGCTGCGTACAGGCCTACGTACCCACCGCCTACAACGAGGATCCTGGGACGCTCCGTGGTGCTCATGCCATCGAGTATCCACCCCGCCCCAGGGGGGTGCTCGTGAGCCCCTTCACAAGGATTGACCGACCCTCTGCTACACTTCGCCGCCCGCGTGACCCAGGTCATGGGTACGAAAGGGAACCACGACACCGCGGGAAACGTTGTTCACCGCTTGTGAGCTGGCCCTTGACCCTGCGGACCGGGTGAACCACCGCCCCTCTTCACGCGGGCGCAACGCTCTCGGAACACGGACGCGACACCTCCGCACGGCCTCCGGCGCGGCCGGTTCCGGCCCTACGGGCCCGAACCGCGACCAAGAGGGCCCAATTCCTTGTGAAGAACTTCACGAAGTTTCTCGCGGCGTGTCCCCGGAGAGGTCGCCCGGGCGGCCCAGAGGGGCGGATCCGGGCTCAACGGTGCAGGTGACGGTGCGATTGAGCGGGCAGCCCGAGGGCTGCCCGCCCGCACCGTCCGGACCGTCGCCTACGCGGCGCTCCAGGCGATGCCGTCCAGGATGTCGTGCTCGCTGACGACGACCTCGTGGGCCCCCGTCCGCTCCATCACGGCGAGCAGGACGAGCGCCCCGGCGCCGATCACGTCGACCCGGCCGGGGTGCATCACGGGGATCGCGGCACGCTCGTCGTGGGTGGAGCGCAGCAGGTGCTCGGTGATCGCGCGGACCTGGCCGCGGGAGATCCGGGAGTGGTGGATGGCCGCGGAGTCGTACTCCGGCAGCTCCAGCGCGATCCCGGCGACCGTGGTGACGGTGCCCGCGAGGCCGACGAGGGTGCCGGCCCCGGTGAGCGGCACGGTCCGCTCGGCGAGGTCGAGGGCGGCGTCGATGTCCGCGCGGATCGCGGCGGCCCGCTCATGGCTGGGCGGGTCCATCACGGCCCCGTCCACGACGAGGTGACGTTCCGTCATCCGTACGCAGCCGATGTCCACGGACCGGGCGGCTTCCACCCGGTCCGAGCCGAGGACGAACTCCGTGGAGCCGCCGCCGATGTCGACGACCAGATACGGCTTCGCCAGATGGTCGCTGCCCGCCAGCTCCTTGGTGGCCCCGTCGAAGGAGAGCTGCGCCTCCTGGTCGCCGGTGATCACCTCGGGCTCGACGCCCAGGATGTCCCGGACCCCGGCCACGAACTCCGCGCTGTTCTCGGCGTCGCGGGAGGCGGAGGTGGCGACGAAACGGATCCGCTCCGCGCCCAGCCTCCCGATCGCGGCGGCGTACTCGCGGCAGGCCGCGAACGTCCGCTCCAGCGCCTCGGGGGCCAGCCGGCCGGTCCGGTCGACGCCCTGGCCGAGCCGGACGATCGTCATCCGCCGGTCCAGCTCGGTGAAGGAGCCGGTGGCGGGGTCCACGTCGGCGACGAGGAGCCGGATCGAGTTCGTACCGCAGTCGACGGCGGCGACCCGGGTCACGCGTCCGGGCCTTCCGCGTCCACGGCGCACGGCGTGACGCACGGGCCCTTGGCCCACCACTCGGGCAGCATCGCGATGGCCTCGTCGCCCAGCGGGTTGACCCCGGGGCCGGCTGCCAGCGAGTGGCCGACCAGGACGTGCAGGCACTTCACCCGGTCCGGCATGCCGCCGGCGCTCGGGAAGCCCTCCAGGACCTCGATGGCGTCGCGGCGGGTGATGTAGTCCTCGTGCGCGGCCCGGTAGGCGTCGGCCAGCTCCGGGTCGGTCTCCAGACGGGCCGTCATCTCCTTCATGACCCCGTTGGCCTCCAGCGTGCCGATCGCCGAGGCCGCCCGGGGGCAGGTCAGGTAGTACGTCGTCGGGAACGGCGTGCCGTCCTCCAGACGGGGCTGGGTCTCCACCACGTCCGGGTTGCCGCACGGGCAGCGGTGCGCGATGGCGCGCAGACCGCGCGGCGGGCGGCCGAGCTGCTGCTCGAACGCGGCGATGTCCGCGTCGGTGGGCTTGGTGGACTCGGTCTGCGGAGGGGGCGTTTCCATGCCTGCCTTGGTTCTGCTCGGAAGCTCGTAGAGGTGGACGTACACAGGAACGTACGGAGGTACGTACGGGTTCGGTCGGTCAGTCGCGGTCGGCACGGTCGGCGCTGTCCACGCCGTCCCAGAGGTTCGCGTGCCACGGGCGGTCGCTCGCGCCGGGCTCGCCGCGCCGGTCCTCGGCCGCGTCCGGGTCGGCCACGGTGTAGGCGGTCTCCCCGGGCAGGACGTAGTGCAGGTGCTGGCGGGCCAGACGCATGATGTACGCGTCGTCCTGGAGCCGCGCCTTCTCGTCCCGCAGCTCCTCGGTCCGCCGCTCCGCCTGCTGCGAGAGCCGCTCCTGCTCGGCGATCTCGTCGCGCTGGGAGACGTACTGCCGCATCGGGTAGGCGAGCGCCACCACCAGGGAGCAGACCACCAGCGCCAGGAACGCGGCCCGGCCGGTGAGCCGGGAGCGGCGGGCCTGGCGGCGGTTCTGGGATCGGTACACGCGGGCCGCGGTCTGCTCGCCGAGCAGGCGCAGCCTGGTCGCGGTGGAGAACCGGTCGCGGTCCTTGCCGGCCATGTCTCCCGCCTCCCCATCACATACGTCCGTCCCCGCACACGGTACGGGACCGGGTGCGGGGACGGGCGGAGGCTACCTGCCAGCGACTACGGGTCAGCCCTTGAAGCGCGGGAAGGCGGAGCGGCCCGCGTACACCGCGGCGTCGTCGAGGATCTCCTCGATGCGCAGCAGCTGGTTGTACTTGGCGACGCGGTCCGAACGGGCCGGGGCGCCGGTCTTGATCTGGCCGCAGTTCACGGCGACGGCGAGGTCGGCGATGGTGACGTCCTCGGTCTCGCCGGAGCGGTGCGACATCATGCACTTGAAGCCGTTGCGCTGGGCCAGCTCGACGGCGTCCAGGGTCTCGGTCAGCGAACCGATCTGGTTGACCTTCACGAGCAGGGCGTTGGCGGAGCCCTCCTCGATGCCGCGGGCCAGGCGCTCGGGGTTGGTGACGAAGAGGTCGTCGCCGACGATCTGGACCTTGGAGCCGATGCGGTCGGTGATGACCTTCCAGCCGGCCCAGTCGTCCTCGTACAGCGGGTCCTCAATGGAGACCAGCGGGTACGCGGAGACGAGCTCCTCGTAGTACTCGGTCATCTCGGCGGCCGAGCGGGACTTGCCCTCGAACTCGTAGACGCCGTCCTTGTAGAACTCGGACGCGGCGACGTCGAGCGCGAGCGCCACGTCACGGCCCGGGACGTAGCCGGCCTCCTTGATGGCCTCGACGATGAGGTCCAGGGCGGCGCGGTTGGACTCCAGGTTCGGGGCGAAGCCGCCCTCGTCGCCGAGTCCGGTGGACAGGCCCTTGGTCTTGAGGACCTTCTTCAGCGTGTGGTAGATCTCCGCGCCCCAGCGCAGGGCCTCGGAGAAGGACTCGGCGCCGATCGGCGCGATCATGAACTCCTGGATGTCCACGTTGGAGTCGGCGTGCGAGCCGCCGTTCAGGATGTTCATCATCGGAACGGGCAGCAGGTGCGCGTTCGGGCCGCCGAGGTAGCGGAAGAGCGGCAGGTCGGACGCCTCGGATGCGGCGTGCGCGACGGCCAGCGAGACGCCGAGGATGGCATTCGCGCCGAGCGAGGCCTTGTTCTCGGTGGCGTCCAGGTCGAACATGGCCTGGTCGATGAGGCGCTGCTCGGTGGCGTCGTACCCGACGAGCTCCGGGCCGATCTGCTCGATGACGGCGAGGACGGCCTTCTCGACGCCCTTGCCCTGGTAGCGGTTGGGGTCACCGTCGCGAAGCTCTACAGCCTCGAACGCGCCGGTGGAGGCGCCGGACGGAACAGCAGCACGGCCCGTGCTGCCGTCGTCGAGGCCAACCTCGACCTCGACCGTGGGGTTGCCCCGGGAGTCGAGGATTTCCCTGGCTACGACGACGTCGATGGACGGCACGAGGCATCTCCTTCTGGGATCTGACACTGGTTGTGCAGGGTCACTGTGGCCTTGCGACCCGAGCCTATCCGGCCCGGCCGCGTCGACCGGCCGACCGCCCGTCTCCTGGGACGAAAAAGGACCCAAGGACCGGCGTAACGGGACAAAACTCTAGATATCTACTGAGCGGTAACACGTGTTGCCGACAAGAGGTGAACGCAACCGCACCCCTCCCGGGCCTCCACCCACGAAGAACCCGGCCCGGCGCGCTGGGGGATGAGCGCGTCGGGCCGGGAAGCCGTGCGAGGAGAAGTGCCGCCGGACGCTTCTCCTCCGGGGAGGAGATGCGGCGTCTACTTCAGGTGGAGCTGCTGACCCGGGAAAATCAGGTCGGCGTCCTCGACGATGTCGTCGTTGAGCTTGAAGAGCTTGCTCCAGCCGCCCTTGACGCCCTCCTTCTCGGCGATCTTGCTCAGGGTGTCGCCGGCCTTGACCTTGTACTCGCCGTCACCCTTCTTGACCTTCTCGCCGGTCGGGGTGGTGACGGTCTTCTTGCTCTCGGCCTTGGGGGCCTCGCGCTGCTCGGAGCGCGTGGTGGGCTGCTCGGCCTGGCGCTGGGGCTGCGCCTGCTCGGGCTTGCTCTCGGACTGGCCGGAGCCGGTGTTCACACCCGGGTCCACACCGTCGTTGGTGAGGCCGCCGGCGCCGGCGCAGGCCCAGGCGCCCGGGCCCTGAAGGTCGAGGAGCTTCTCGGCGGTGGCGATCTGCTGGTCCTTGGAGGCCAGGTCGGCACGCGCGGCGTACTGCGTACCACCGGCGGCGGCCCAGCTGGACTGCGAGAACTGCAGTCCGCCGTAGTAGCCGTTGCCGGTGTTGATGGACCAGTTGCCGCCGGACTCGCACTGGGCGACGGCGTCCCAGGTCTCGACGGAGGCGGCGGACGCGTTGGTCGCGCCCATCAGCGGGACGGCGACGGCGGCACCGGTGACACCCGCGAGGGTAGCGATACGGGTGGCCTTGGACGGGCGGCGGTGCTTGCCCTTGCTGTTCAGCAGCATGGAACGAATCTCCTCACCGACGCCTACGAGGTGAGCTGTCGGGTTCGGGCTGATGAGTTGCCCGGTCGCACGGTGCTGCGTGCGACTTCACCCCAAGCCGGTCCCGTACACCCCCCGGAGGGGCTGTGCGGACCCGGCGGCCTACCTGGGTCCCCCGCTCCTGCCTACGGCGCTTTACGCGTCTGTTCCCTTCGACCGACGGCAGGATTCGGCGTGACGGTCGACGGGGCCCGCGGTGCGAGCGGCTCCGACCGTAAACACAGGCAACCCCGACATTCAAAGATGGACATAGGGGGCAATCAACTCGAACTCACCGCGACTGATGGGGCATTTCCGCAGGTCGGGGGCGATACGCGCGGACCGGCCGGGCGAGACGCGCCAGTTGAAGCAAAGAGACCCATGTCTCACTTCCGCAAAAGTGGACATAGGTCTCTGAACTGCCTGATTTTCCCGGGCGTTTTCGCCCGAATTGAATCAGTTGGCGGCGGGCGCCTCGGCACCTTCCGGCGCACCCTGGTCCGCGCCCTGTTCCCCGCTCTGCTCCGCGTCCTGACCCAGACCCAGGTCCAGGCTCTGGCCGGGCAGGATCAGGTCCGGGTCGGAGCCCAGGAGGTCCTTGTTGGTCTCGTACAGACCGGTCCAGCCGCCGGGCAGCTCCTGGGCGTCGGCGATGGCCCACAGGTTGTCGCCGGGCTGCACCGTGTACGCACCGGCGCCCGCCGCGCCGCCGTCGCGCGCGTCGCCGTCACCGCGCGAGGCGTGCCGGCCGGACCCACGAGGGCCGTCGTCCTGACCGCCGTCGGCCTCCTCGGGCGCGGGGGCGCCGCGGTGCTTGCCGCCCTTGCCGTCCGTGCCGGTCTCGCCGGTCGAGGCGTCGGGGGCGCCGGAGGGGTCGGTGGCGTCGGGGGCCTCGGAGGACGGCGGGGTGGTGGGCGTCACCGAGGAGTCGGGGGTCTCGCTCCCCTCCCCCGTACCGTCGCTCTCCTTCTCGTCCTTCTTCTCACCCTTACCGGACTTGTCGGCCTCGCCGGACTTGCCGGATTCATCCGCTTCGTCGGGTGCGTCCGCTTCGTCGGTCGGGGTGCTCGTCGGGTCGGGAGCCGGCGAGGTGCCCGGGTCGACGCCCGGCAGGCTGCCGTCCACCGCGAGGCCGGAGATCACCGCACAGCTGGGCCACGCCTTGGGCCCCTGGTCGTCCAGGACCTTCTCGGCGACGGAGATCTGCTGCGACCGGCTGGCAAGGTCGGCGCGGGGCGCGAACGCCGTGCCGCCGTACGCCGACCAGGTCTCCTGCGAGAACTGGAGTCCGCCGTAGTAGCCGTTGCCGAGGTCGGCGCTCCACATGCCGCCGCTCTCGCACTCCGCGACCCGGTCCCAGGTGGAGGCCTCGGCCGCGTGCGCGCCGCTCGCGCCGAGCAGCGGGATGGCGATGGCCGATCCCGTCACACCTGCGGCGACGACGATGGCGGGTGCCTGGCGAGGGCGGCGGTGTCTGCCGTTCGCGGAGCCCATGGGTATGCCTTCCGTGCGACTGACAAGCGAGTGACCTGAGCGCCGCGCAGCGGGATTTCGTGCCTGCGTCGGCGCACAAGTGACGCATGGGCAACGTGCGACCGACGCGTCGAACCGTGAACCTAGCGGGACTCGAACGTGTGTCACAAGTCGATGCAGCGCAGATCACGTGAAAGTCACAGAGTTGACAGCGTGTCACTTTTTTCGGAGCGGCTGCCCGGCTCGAACTCGACCGGAAGCGTACGCAGTCCACGCATGATGAGCCCGCCGCGCCAGCGCAAATCGTCAGGTTCTCCCGCAAGTCGCAGGTCAGGGAGGCGTCTCAACAGCGTGGCCAGCGCGGTCTGCCCCTCCAGCCTGGCCAGCGGCGCCCCCAGGCAGTAATGGATGCCGTGCCCGTATCCGAGGTGCTGATTGTCACTCCGCGCAAGGTCCAGTGTGTCCGGATCCGCGAACCGCTCCGGGTCGCGGTCGGCCGCCGCCAGCACCACCAGGACGGGATCCCCGGCGGCGATCTCCTCGCCGCCCAGGGTCAGCGCCTCGGTGGCGTACCGCCAGGTCGCCATCTCGACCGGCCCGTCGAACCGGAGCAGTTCCTCCAGCCCGGTCGCCAGCAGCGCGCTCTCCCCGGCGTCCAGCGAGGCTTCCAGCCCGGCCCGCTGCTCGGGATGGCGCAGCAGCGCGTAGGTCCCGTTCCCGATCAGATTGACGGTCGTCTCGAACCCGGCGAAGAGAAGGATGAACGCCATCGCGGCCGCCTCGTTCTCCGTGAGGTGCTCGCCGTGGTCGCTGGCCCGGATCAGCCCGGAGATCAGGTCGTCGCCGGGGTTCTCCCGCTTCCGGTGGATGAGTTCGGCGAGATAGCCGCGCATCTTCTTCACCGACCGCGCGACCCCGCCCCGCGGCCCGCCACCGTGCCGGATCATCATGCCCGCCCAGTCCCGGAAGTCGTCCTGGTCCTCACGCGGGACGCCGAGCAGATCGCAGATGGCGTAGATGGGGAGCGGAAAGGCGAGGTCGTGGATGAGGTCGGCCTGCCCCTTCTCGATGAACTCGTCGATGAGCCGGTCCGTCAGCTCCTGCACGCGGGGCGCGAACTCCGCGACCCGGCGCGGGGTGAACGCCTTGGACACGAGCCGGCGCAGCCGGGTGTGGTCCGGCGGATCGATATTGAGCAGATGCGTCATCAGCTCCGCCTTGCGCTCCCCCGGGATCCCCGTCTTCCCCTTGGCGTGCGGCGACTCGGCGTGGTTGGCCGGATTCTTGGAGAGCCGCGCGTCGGCGAGCGCCTGCCTGGCATCCCCGTACCGGGTCACGAGCCAGGCCTCGACCCCGCTGGGCAGGGCGGTGCGGTGCACGGGGCGGTGCTCGCGGAGCCAGGCGTAGGCGGGGTAGGGGTCGGTGGCGAACTCCCAGGTGAAGAGTTCGGGGCCGCTTTCGGGGGTGGCGCTGTGGGGGCAGGCGGGGGTGTCGTTCACGCCTTGACGTTATCGGGCGGGGTGTCGGTGACCGTGCGCAGTGCGGGGAGGGCCTGCCCCGCGGTGGTGTGGCCGGCCTCCGCCGCCCGGGTCAGCCAGCTCTGCGCTCGGCCGGCGAGCAGCATGCCCAGCTGGTACTGCGCCCGTACGACGCCGGCCTCGGCGGCCTGCTCCAGGTACCGGCTCGCCTCCGGGTCGCGCCCCATCAACAGCTGGCCGATGTCCGCCGCCGATTCGGCGTGCCCGGCATCCGCCGCCCTGCGGAACCAGTGCATGGCGGTTTCGACGTCGCCCATCACGGCATTGATGTGACCGAGCAACGCGGGGATCTCCGGGTCGGTGTCGGCCAGGGGCACCAGCTCCTCGTGTGCGCGCCATCTCACCGCCCAGCGCTCACCTTTGTCGGGTGCCACGACGAACGCGAAGCTCCACATGCCGGTCGGTACGGGCGGGGCGTCCGGCCGTCCCTCCACGTCCGCGACGAGCGATCCGAAGACGGACCATGCGGCCGGCCGCACCCCGGGTACCAGGGACAGGAGCCCGGTCACCCCGTGCCGGATGTCGGCGGCCCAGGCGAGCGCGTCCTCGAAGGACTCCGCCTCGGCCGCCGCGGCCTCCTCCGGATACAGCTCCTGCGCGTTGAGGAGCGCCCGCGCGGAGATACGGGAGACCCCGCACCGGCCGAGGTCGATCGCCGCCCGCACCAGCAGGTGGCCGCGCGGGTGGGCGTCCGGCCGACGCGCCCGGCGCCACTCCTCCAAGAGTTCGGGGCCGACGGCAAGGTACTCGGGCACGGTGTGTACGCCGTGCCGTGCGGCAGCGGCCCGCAAGCGGGGCTCCTGGTCCGAAGCGGCCAGGCGCCCCAGCTCGCTCTCGCTCCACTCCCGCTGCAACTCGACCGGTTCCGCCCCGCTCAGTACCCGCGCACGGTCCGCCGTACCGAAGCGACGGGCGTCGTACGCCCCGTCGTCCATCGTGGCCAGCACGGGCACGCGCAGCCGGACGAGCTCCGCGAGAACGGCCGTGGTGAGCCCGTGCTCCCCCAGATGGCCTTCCAGGTCGTCCAGCCACAGGACGCAGACCTGCTCGCCCCGCTCGCGCAACAGTGCCGGCAGGCCCCGCAGATCCGCCCCGGGCGACGGGGCGAAGATCCGTGTCGTGCCCGACAGATTGCTGAACAGGGCGGCCCACGCCGTCCGGGTCTTACCGGAGAGCGGCGCCCCGGTCACCACCACCAGACCGCCCGAGCTGACCGCCTCGCGGACCCGGGATCCCAGCGCCCGGTCGCAGTCCCGTTCCACGTACGGCGGCAGCGGTGACTCTCCGGGCAGGCGTCGGGTCCGCCGCACCCCGAGGGCGATCGGCTCCGCCGTGCCCAGCTGCGGCCACTCCGGGACCGGCGGCAGGGAGGAGTGGGCGGGCGGCCCGTAGTAGGTGTGCACGCCGCCGCTGAAGGTCCCGGTCTGGACGACCGGGGCGTGGAATCCGCCGCCCGAGACGGAGTTGCCCACGCCCGCCACCGTGCCGTCCGGCGCTTCCCGGTCCTCGGCCACGCCCAACCCCCGCCCCTCGTCAAGCCCCTGGAGTCACCGTACTAACCCGCCCCGCCCTCCGCCGCCACGATCGCGTCCCGGTACGCGCGGGCCGCCGCGCGCAGGGCGGCCTCCGGGTCGGTGCCGTTCGCCTCGGCGGCGACGGCCAGGGCGAGGAGGTCGTAGCCGATGGTGTCGCCCGTCGGGAGGGGCACCGTGAGGCCCGCCGTGCGGACGCGGCTCGCCAGCTTCGCGGCGAGGGCCAGGCCGGGCTGGCCGAGGGGGACGCCCTCGGTGACCGACGTGCGCTGCTTCTCGATCGCCTTCGTGCGCAGCCAGTGCGCGTGGACGTCCTCGGGGGTCTCCGCCGTCTCGTCGCCGAAGACGTGCGGGTGGCGGTGGATCAGCTTCTCGACGAGGCCGCCCGCCACGTCGTCGATGGCGAAGGGCTCGTCGGGATCCTCCTCCGCGATGCGGGCGTGGAAGACGACCTGGAGCAGGACGTCGCCCAGTTCCTCGCGCAGTTCGTCCCGGTCGCCGTCCTCGATCGCCTCGACCAGTTCGTACGCCTCCTCGATGGCGTACTTGGCGAGGCCCCGGTGCGTCTTCTGCGAGGTCCAGGGGCATACGCGGCGGATCCGGTCCATGACCTGGACCAGGTCGAGGAGGCGGGCGCCCGGCAGGTCGTACGAGCCGGGGAGCAGCTCCAGGTCCGGCATCGCCACCCGGCCCGAGCCCCCGAGTCGGGCCAGGCCGTCGGTGAGGGGGGCGTTGCCCTCGCCGCCGGTCAGGACGACCACCGTCCGGCCGCCCGCGCAGTCCGCGACCAGTTCGTCCGCGGTGGGCGCGGCGTGTTCGACGCGTACGCCCGCCTCGCGCAGGTAGGGCAGTTGCGGCTGGTCCGGATCCGCGCACAGGACCCGGTCGGCGGCGTGCAGGGTCTGCCAGGCCGGCCAGGACAGCAGGCCGGGCGCGACCCGGTGGCTGGCGGTGAGCAGGACGATGCGTCCGGGGTCGGCGGGGGTCTCGACGGAGGTGTCGGGGGCTTCGGCGTTCACCCTGCGAACCTACCTCCGGAAGCGATCCTGACTCCGGCCCCGGCCCCGGTCCCAGCCCCGGTGGGGGCGGTCAGGCGTCCGTCGGCTGCTCGGGGGCGAACTCGGTGCGCTGGGTGATCCAGGGCGCGCTGTAGTCGCCGAGCTGCATCTTCTGGTCGTCCCAGGTGCCGAAGCGCGGGTTGACGTCGATGTCCAGGGCCTTCGACGCCTTGGTGAGGGCCTCGCCGACCGCCTGCTGACCCGCGGGGGTACCGAGGTCCGCGCCGAGCGCCCGGGCGAGCTTCGGGAGCTGGACCTCCTGGCGCATGTCGGCGTCGATCTGGTCCGGGGCGACCCAGCGCTGCTGGAGCATCATCGCCTCGAACTGCTCCTCGCCGCCCTGCTGGGCGAGGCTGGCCTGCCGCATCTCCTGGACTTCCTTGCGGGTGACCGTGACCCCCGCGTCCGCGGCGGCGCGGTCGAGGATCCGGCCGAAGATCAGCCCGTGCAGCTTGGCGCGGTTGAGCTGGCCCGACTTGTTCACCAGCTGGGCGGCCTGCGGGGAGCTCTCCTGGGCGCTGCGGACGTCCGCCGCACTGGCCTGGACCGCCGAGACCTCGATCCGTTCGCCGCCCACGACGGCCGCGGCACCGGGGTGGGCCTGGTTGCCGCAGGCCGAAAGGAGCGGCGCGGCAACGAGCGTTGCGGCGAGGACGGCGAGCGCGGTGCGACGACGGCGGTGCAAAGGAGCCTCCCGGGGAGAGTTTGTGCATGGGTGCACAAAGCCTTGCGGTGATCGATGTTAGGCAGTGGATGTGGTGCGTGCCACTGATTCGACCAACGATTCCGGAGGAGTTGGGGATGTGGTCAGCCGCCGCGGACGTCCCGCTGGTGGCTGAGCAGGCGGCGCAGGTCCATCGGCAGCGGGTGGTGCGGCCCGTAGCTGCGCTCGGCGTCGTACAGCAGGGCCTGGAGCTGGGCCCGGCCCGCGGTGTGGTCGCCGACCGCCAGGAGCAGCTGTCCGATGCGGTGCCGGATGTCGAGTGCGCGGCCGGGGTCGGAGGTGACCGCCCCGTAGGCGTTCTCGTAGAACGGGAGGACCGCGCGGTACTCGCCCAGCGCGGCCCCGGCCTCGCCGAGCTGTTCGAGGCACTGGGCCACGTCGTAGCGGAACTGGAGGGCCTGGGCGTCGCCCGGTCCCGCCTCGGCGGCGCGGTCCCCGGCGAGACGGCGCAGTTCGGGCAGGGCGCGGCGGTACTGCCCGTCGTCCATCAGCGTCGCGGCGTACTGCTTGCGCAGGATGCGGACGACCGGTGAGTGCTCGCCGTGCTCGGCGGCGGCGGCCGGGAGGGTGGCCCCGAGGACGTCGACGGCCTGGGTGATCCGGCCCTCGCCGAGCAGCTTCTTGACCTCGTCCACGGCCCGCGCGACATCCGGCCGGGCGGGCGGCGGGGTGGCGTGGGGCGGAGTGCTCGGCGGTACGGGGGTGGCCCGGGCGGGCGACGCGAGGACGGCCGGGGGCGGGGTGAAGGACGGCGGGGCGGCGAGCGTGGGCGGCGGCGCGGCGAAGGTGGCCGGGGCGGGCACGGATGCGGGGGTGGCGGCCCGGTCCGGCCAGGGCGCGTGCGGGCGCAGGAACGGGCGGGTCGGGTCGAGCGGCGCGGCGGGCGTCCCGTGCTTGGGCAGCAGCGGGGCCAGCTCCTCGTACACCTCCTGCGCGGAGGCCGGCCGGTCGCCCGGGTCCTTGGCGAGCAGCCGCAGCACGAGGGCTTCGAGCGGTACGGGGATCTCGGGGCGGGTGCGGCGGACCGGGACCGGGGGCTCGTACAGGTGGCGGTGGAGCACGCCGAGCGCGGTGGAACCGGCGAACGGCACGTCTCCGCTGAGGAGTTCGTGCAGGACGACCCCGAGGGCGTACAGGTCGGTGCGCGGGCCGACCGCGCCGCCCATCGCCTGCTCGGGGGCCATGTAGGCCGGGGAGCCGATGGGTGAACCGGTGTGCGTGAGGCGGGTGGTGTCCGTGTCGAGGACGGAGGCGACGCCGAGGTCGAGGACGGTGACGGTGCCGTCGGGCCGGACCATGACGTTACGGGGCTTGAGGTCGCGGTGGACGATCGGCACCGCGTGCACCGCGCTGAGGACCGCGCAGAGCTGGGCGGCGACCGCGACGGCCCACGGCCAGGGGTACGGGGACCGCCCGGCCAGGTGGTCGGCGAGGTCGGCGCCCTCGACGTACTGCATGACGAGGTAGAGGTCGTCGTCGTCGCTGCCCGCGTCGTGCACGGTGACCAGGCCGGGGTGGTCGACCTGCGCGGTGACCCGGCACTCGCGGACGAACCGGCGGCGCAGTTCGTCGGCCGCGTCGCTGCCGGTGGGCCCGGCGACCCGGTCGGGCCGGAGCAGCTTCACGGCGACGCGGCGGTCCAGGCGGCGGTCGTACGCCGTCCACACCTGGCCCATGCCGCCCTGGCCGAGGATCGACGCCAGTTCGTACCGGTCGGCGATGATCCGCCCGCTCACCGGCCCTCGCCCTCCTTGTGCTCCTTGTTCTCCTTGCGGAGGTAGTCGCTCAGTTCGTCCAGCTCCGCGCGGACCTGGTCGAGGCGCTGGGGCGCGGGCGTGGGCGTGGGCGGCGGGGTCGGCACGGTGTAGGGGTTGGGCTGCGGCCGCGGCTGGACGACGTGCTGCTGCTGGTACGGGAGCGGCGCGGGGTGCACGGGCGCGGTGGCGGCGTACGGGGACGGGAGCGTGGGCGTGGGCGTGGAGCCGAGGGAGTTGTAGTGGCGTATCTCCGCGTACAGGTAATACGTGATGACCCCGGCCAGCACGCCGACGAGCCAGAGGAACAGGACCACCGCCGCCGCGTCCGACATGTCGTCGGGGTCGTCCGGGGTGGCCATGATGAAGACGAACAGCCCGCCGTTGAGGAGCGCCACGACCACCAGCAGGATCCAGTCGCGCGGCCTGCGGGTGACGATCGCGAGCCGCAGCATCGCCGCCCAGCCCAGCAGGCCGCAGCTCAGCACGGTCACCAGCACGAGGATCACGCGCACGGCGGTGAGCGTCGCCTGGGAGGGCCGGGGTGTCGTCGGCTGCTGCGGCGTGAGGCCGTAGCCGTGCATGTGCTGCTCCTGGGGCGCGGATGGCGGACGTGTGGGGTGAGCGTATACACCTCCGCCGACCGGCCGTCCCGGTTGTGCCCATCGTTGTGCCCAACCGTTGTGTCCGGCCGTCGTGCGTCAGTTCACCCGGGGGCCGGACCCGGCCGGGGCGCGTCCGCCGAAGTCCACCTCGGCCGCCCGCAGTACGCGCACCCGGCGGCCCGGGAAGCGGAGGTTGCGGTAGATCTCGTTGTGGTGCGCGACGGACGCTTCCGGTGCGGCGTACGGACCGGAGCCGTCCGGCCGGACCGAGGTGGTGTGCCCGTCCGCGACGAGGACCACGTCGTACCCCCGGCTCAGCGCCTGCCGGGCGGTGGACTCGACGCAGATCTCGGTGGCGAACCCGGTGACGACGACCTCGGTGACGCCCCCGGCCCGCAGGATCGCGTCCAGCTCCGTGTCCAGGAAGCTGTCCGGGGCCGCCTTGGGCACGACGGACTCGCCGTGGGCGGGGGCCAGTTCGGGCACGATCCGCCAGCCGTCGGTCCCGGGCTCCAGCTCCTCGTCCCGCTGCTGCGCGAACACCACCGGGGCGCCGGCCGCCCGGGCCCGCGCCTGGAGACCGGCGATGGCCGCGACGGTGCCGGACGCCCGGTGGGCGATGGCGACGAGGGCCTGCTGCATGTCGACGACGAGCAGCGCGGAGACCGTCCTCCCGCCCGTCCGCGTCCGCTCTCTCGTGTGCTTCCCCGTGTGCTTCCCCGTGTGCTCCCTCTCGCCCGGGTTCGCCGTCACAGCCGGTGCCGTACCCAGACGTTGGGCTCGACGTAGACCGCGTACCCGTGCGCGAGCGCGCAGTGCACCGGGACCAGCGCCCCCGGCACCTCCACCGGACCGTCCGTGTCGAACGGCAGCCCGGTCCACTCCCGCCACTGCGCGAGCGAACCGCTCACGGTCATGGACACGGTGGCGACCGAGTCCACCGTGCCGCCCGCCCGGACGTGGACCCGCAGCCACGGGTCCTCGGGCAGCCCGTCCTCGGGGCGGGTCAGCCGGACGTACTCCTCCATCGGCAGGCCGGGCCGCAGATGCTTGCCGCTCGGCCGCACCGGGGCGACGACCTCCCGGAGGCCGTGCCGTGCCGCGTTGTCGCGCATCGCGGCGAGCATCCGGCCCGATATCCCCTTGCCCTGATGGCCGGTGGCCACCGTGATCTCGATCGCGCCGACCGTGTCGGGCGTGCGCCCGCGCCGCAGGTCCGCGAACGCCCACAGAAGCATCCGGTCCCAGCCGCCGACGGGCAGTTCCCCACGCCCGGGGGCGTCCAGCACGAAGGGCACGCTGTAGGCGCGGGCCACCACGACGCCCTCGGGGTCGGTGGCGACCAGGACGTACTGGGGGAACTCGACCGCGATCCGGGCGAAGTTCGCCCAGCCGACGATGTCCTCCAGCACGAACTCCGGCCAGGTGTCCGGCATCCGGTCCAGGGCGGCGGCCAGCTCCGGGCGCTCGGCGAGGGTGGTGATGTGCAGCTTCATGGGCGCGACCCTAGGCGGACCGCACCGCTCCGACCAGCGAATATCGCCCCGGACGACCATCGCGCACCCCGGGCCGCCGCACATCGCGGTGGGACGCCGGCCCCGGCAGGCCGCCGCCGCCCGCTACCGTCCCGCCCCATGACGACGACACCACCGCCCGACCCCACCGATTCCCCCAACTCCCCCTCCCCCTCCCTCGCCTCCCCCTCCCTCGCCTCCGCCTCCGCTTCCGCCGCCTCCTCCTCGGATTCCCCCGGCCCCGTCCTGATCCGTCCCTGCCTGCCGACGGACCTCGACATCCTGGAGCGGCACATGCCCTCGCCCGGCCGGACCCGGCGGCACGCGGACCGGTTCGACCGGCAGGAGCAGGGGCTCACCACCTTTCTGACCGCCTGGATCGACGACGTACCCGTCGGAACGGCACAGATCCTGTGGCAGGGCTGCGCGGCCCCCGAGGTGCAGGCCCGCTTCCCCGGCTGCCCCGAGCTGAACGGGCTCGGGATCTGGCCACCGGACCTGCGCTCCCGGGGCATCGGCACGGCGTTGATCCGGGCGGTGGAGCAGCGGGTCCGCGAGGCGGGCCATGACCTCATCGGCCTGGGCGTGGACGACGACAACCCCCGGGCGGCCGCGCTCTATCTGCGGATCGGCTACCGGGAGACCGGCTGCCGCTATCTGGACCGGTACGCGTACCTCGACGCCGACGGTGTCCGGCAGGAGGTCGCGGATCCGGCCCGCTTCCTGGTCAGAAGCCTGGGCGAGGCCTCGGCCGGACCGGAGTGATCCGGCCGGAACCAGCCGGAATCTGCCGGAACCGTGAAGTGTGCATGCCGCGTCCCCACCCGTGACTTCGTCCCCGTGCACCACCCATCAGGAGCAGAACCATGACCCAGCCCGGTACGACACCGACCCGCCCCCGGAGAGCAGCCGGGTGCCTGCAGAGCATCGTGGTGCTCGCGGTGATCCTCGGCCTGGGCTACGGGGCGTCCAAGATCTTCGGTGACGACTCGTCGACGTCGAAGTCCTCGTCGTCCTCCTCGTCCGCCTCGGACGGCAAGGGCGGCTCCTGGGAGATCGGCGACTGCGGCGGTCCGGACCCGGAGAACAAGCCGGACGGCTACCGGGCCTACGACTGCGACGAGTCGGGAGCGACGTTCAAGGCGCTGGAGCTCAAGCCCGCGAGCTTCATGCCCGACTCGATCCAGTGCCCGGCCGGCACGGACCTGATCATCCAGGTCTCCCGGGTCTTCGGCTCCGGCGACGGCAAGAAGGGCGGCGGCATCCCGACCCACACGGTCTGCGGCCGCAACCTGTCCGACGACCACCCGGGCGACGCGGGTGCCGGCGGCGGTCAGCTCGTCGAGGGCGACTGCATCTCGGCGACCGCCAAGGAGATCACCTGCGCCTCGGCCGGGGCGGAGGACTTCAAGGCCCTCGGACTCGTCAAGGACAAGAAGGAGTGCCCGGCGGCGACCACCGAGCCCATGCAGCTGATGATGGCGATCGGCCGCCCGTACGACGTCATCTGCGGCGGCAAGGTCTAAAGACCCCACTCCCTCTCCCCGGTGCGGCGGCCGTGGTGGCGGCCGTGGCGGCGGCCGCTCAGCCGCCGCACTGGGCGAGCATGGCCTGCTTGTCGGCCGCCGTGACGGGGAGTTCGTACTTCAGCGAGACCTGGGCGAACCGCACCGCGTAGGAGCAGCGGATCGGCTTGTACGGCGGCAGCCAGGAGGCGGGGCCGGAGTCCCGCTTGGCGTTGTTGGCCGGGCCGTCCACCGGGATGAGGTTGAGCGGGTCGTTGGCGATCTGCTCGCGCTTCTGCTCGTTCCAACGGGCCGCGCCCATCTGCCAGTCGTAGGACAGCGGCATCACATGGTCGATCTGCACCTTGGTCGCCTGCTGCTTGCGCCAGTCGATGCTCTCGCCGGTGTAGGGGTCCTGGAGGGTCATCGCCATGACGATGCAGTCGGAGCCCGACTTGTGCTCGATGTCCTTGCCGTCGCGGGCGAGAAGGTCGTTGCGGGTGTCGCAGCCGTTGCGGGCGAGCGGGATGCCGTCGATGCCGTCCTTCCAGGCGTAGCCGAACTTCTTCCGCTCGTAACCGGTCTTCGGGCCGCGCCCCTTGGTGGCCACCTTCTCGATGATCTTCCGGGCGGCGGCCCGGTCCGCCTCGGTGGTGAGGGGGGCCAGGCCCGGCTTCGTACCGTCCGGGTTGTCCAGCGGGCTCACGCCGAAGCCCTCGGCGGACTGTGCGCCGCCGTTCGTGCCACCGCCGTCGGCCGCGAGGTCGTCGGGGCCGCAGCCGCCCGCCAGGGCGATCGCGACGAGGGCGCCGATGGCGGGCAGGGCCGCGCGGTGCGTACGGGGAGCTATCACGGGGAGCCGTCCTGACGGTGAGGAGACCGGACGCCGAGAATCCTATGGGCGGCCGGACACGCCGCGTGGACCCCCGGTGACCGAACCGGACAACGAGGGGTGGCGAGGGACCGCGAGGGACGGCGAAGGTTCGGAAAGAGAGAGCTAGAACACGTCGCGCAGGGTCTCCAGGAGGCGGGCGATGTTCGCCTCGTCGCGGCGGTAGTAGGTCCACTTGCCCCGCCGCGTGGCGACCACCAGCCCTGCCTGCCGCAGGATCGCGAGGTACTGCGAGGTGGTCGACTGCCCCAGCCCGGCACGCTGCTGGATGTCGGTCACGCAGACGCCGATCTCGACATCGCCGGGGGCCTGGCCCGGGAAGCTCATCGGCTCCTTCAGCCACTCCAGCATCTGCCGGCGGGCCGGGTTGGACAGGGCCCGGAACACAGCCAGCAACTCCGTCTCCGAGAACACGATGTGATCGTAACGCAATAACATATTGGTAATTCGCGATATAACGATCTACCCTCGCCACATGTCGACTTCGATGCGTGCGATGGAACTCGTCCACTTCGGCGACGCGGACACCGCGTTCGCCGCCCGAGAACTGCCGAGACCCGCTCCCGGCCCCGGCCAGGTACTGGTGCGTGTGCACGCCACATCCGTGAACCCGCTGGATCTGCAGACCCGGCGCGGCGACTACCGCGACGAGGTCGCGCTGCCCGTGGTGATCGGCAACGACGTGTCCGGCGTGGTGGTCGGGACCGGCCCCGGAGCGGACGACTTCCGGCCGGGTGACGAGGTCTGGTATCTGGCGCCGGTGTTCGCCGGGCAGGGGACGTACGCCGAGTTCCACGTGGTCGACCAGGCCCTGGTCGCCCGCAAGCCCGAGGGGCTGTCGCACGTGGAGGCCGCCGGCCTCGCGCTCGTGGGCGTGACGGTGTGGGAGGCGCTGGTCGAGCGAGCCGGGGTGCAGGCCGGGGAGCGGGTCCTGGTGCACGGTGGAGCGGGCGGGGTCGGCTCGGCCGCCATCCAGGTCGCCCACGCGCTGGGGGCCGAGGTGGTGACCACCGCGCGGGCGAAGGACCACGAGTTCGTCACCGGGCTGGGAGCCGACACCGTGATCGACTTCTCGGCCGGTGACTACGTACCGCGGGTCCAGGAGCTGGGCAGGGTGGACGTGGTCCTGGACACGGTGGGCCGGGACACCCTCAGCCGGAGCCCGGAGGTCCTCGCCGACCGGGGCCGCGTGGTCTCCATCGTGGACATCCCCGAGCCGCAGAACCTGCTCGCCGCGTGGGGCGTGAACGCGACCTACCACTTCCTCTTCGTCAGCCCCGGCCGGGCGAAGCTCGACGCGCTGAGCCGGCTGGTCGAGCGGGGCGAGCTCCGGCCGGTGATCGGCGAGGTGCTGCCGCTGGCCGACATCGCGGACGCGCACGCGCTGCTGGAGGGCGGCACCGTCGGCGAGGGCCGCCGACGCCCTCGCGGCAAGATCGCCATCGCCGTGCAGCCCGAGCACGGATGAGCCGCGCCTGAGCCCCCTCCCCGGGCTCCAGCCCCGGCCCCGGGGGCTTCTCCTTTTCCGCGCGGGTTCTGCTCGGGTTCTGCTTCCGCGCGGGTTCTGCTCGGGTTCTGCGCGGGTCACACCTTCCCGATGCCGAGGGTGTTCTCGGACGGCAGCAGCCCCGAGCCGATGACCTCCAGCCAGGGCTCCCCCAGCAGCTGCGCCAGCCGCTCGCGCCCCGACTCCCTCAACGCTCGCCACGGCGCGGCGGCCTCCTCGTCGGTGCGCAGCTCCACCTTCGTGCGCAGTTCGCGCCCCGCGTCCGTGGCCGTGCCGTCCGCCGCCAGCAGCCCGCGCTCCCGGAGCCGCTGGCGGGCCGCACCCCACTCCGCCGCGCTCCACCCCCGGCTCGCGAACACCTCGGGGGCCGCCGCGCCGACCGCCGCGAAGGAGACCAGCGCCTCGACCGGGTCGAGGCCCGCCTCGGCCAGGACGGCGATGTGCCCGTCGCCCCGGTGTTCGCGCAGGACGGTCGCCGCGTGCCAGAGCGCCAGGTGCGGGGCGTCGGGCCAGGGCAGGGCGGAGTTGGCGGGCCCGAGGCCGCCGGGAGCCACCGGGGCCTTGGCTGCACCGAGGCTGCCGGGAGCCACCGGGGCCTTGGCTGCACCGAGGCCGCCGGAAGCCACCGGGGCGTTCGCGACTCCAAGGCCACCCGGGACGCCAGGGCCCGCCGCCTCCGCCGCGCGGCGGGCCAGCGCGGCGGCCTCCGCGAACTCCGCCCCCTCCACCCGGTCCCCGAACAGCGCCCGGTAGGCCCGGTCGACCGCCCGCAGCCGGGCAGCGAGGACGACGTCCGGGGCGGCGGTCGCCCAGCCGCCCGGAACGTATCCGCCCACCATCGCCGGGGCGAAGCTGTGGAACGTCCGCACCACCTCCCGCGCGTCGGCCGCCCCCAGCGGGGCCGCGCGCCAGGCGAAGTAGCTCGCCCAGCGCTCCGTGGTGTCGTACCCGAGCGCGGCGGCCTCCTCGAAGGCTGCGGGGGCGTAGTACAGGACGGCGTGCAGGGGCTCCAGGAGGTGCCACATCTGCCGCACGCGAGCCGGCTCTCCGGTCATGATCTCCACCTCTCCCGGGCTTCCCGGGCGGGAATCACTCATCTAGTCAATGCCTAGATCGAGCCTCCAGCATGGCCCGCACCTCCAGAACTTGTCAATGACTAGATGCCGGGTAGGGTGCTGCCCATGACCAGCGAGCGCGAACGGACCTACCACCACGGCGACCTGCGGCGCGCCATCCTGACCGCCGCCCTCGACGTCATCACCACCGAGGGCCCCGCCGCCCTGAGCCTGCGCGATCTGGCCCGCCGGGCCGGCGTCTCGCACGCCGCGCCCGCACACCACTTCAAGGACCGCACGGGCCTGCTGACCGCCGTGGCCGCCGAGGGGTACGCCCTGTTCGCCGACGCGCTGACCGGAGCGCCGGACCTCCGGGAGCGGGGCGTGGCGTACGTACGGTTCGCGGCGACGCACCCCGCACACTTCCAGGTGATGTTCCAGCCGGACCTCTACCGGACCGACGACCCGGACCTCCTGGCCGCCCGCGCCAGGGCGACCGACGCGTTGCGCGCGGGCGTGTCGGACCTCCCGCCGGCCGGCCGGGGCGAGGACGACCGGCTCGCCGGGGTGGCCGCCTGGTCCCTGGCCCACGGCTTCGCGACGCTGCTGCTCACGGGCAACCTGTCGGACGCGATGGAGGGCCGGGACCCGGAGGAGGCGTTCCGGTCGCTCACGTCGTTGATCTTCACGCCGGAAAACACGGCGACGGGTGACGGTGGCAGCCCCTAGGCTGCCTCGCATGGGCGTTTCCTGAGCGACGAACGAGGTCCCGCAGCGGGACCGGAAGCAGCCCGGTGCCGACCGCCGGGCCCCGTTCGCCTGCCTACGCACCCACGCCACTCAGGAGACCCGGCCATGCCGCACGCACGCCCCCGCCCTGCCCGTACACCCCTGCCCGCCGACGCCTTGCCGCTGGACCGCCGCATCGAACTGCTGCGCACGACAGCGGAGGCCGACCCCCGCGTGGAGGGCGTCCTCCTCTACGGCTCGTGGACGCTCGGCGAAGCCGACGCCCACTCGGACCTGGACGCGTATGTGTACGTGCGCGAGGAGGACGTCGACGCCTTCGACGGGCGGGAGTTCGTGGAGCGGCTGGCCCCGCTGAAGCTGGCGTACACCAACATGTACGGCATCCTCGCCGTGGTCTTCGACGACCTGATGCGCGGCGAGTTCCACGTCGAGCCCACAGGCCCCGGCATCGCGGAAATCGCCACCTGGCGCGACCAGGTCCACCTCCCCCGCCCCGAGGCGGCCGTACTCCTGGACCGCACCGGCAACCTGACCGCCGCCGCCCGCGAACTGGCCGTCTTCAACCCGCCGGAGCCGGTGACCACCGCCCAGCAGCTCACGGACGAACTGGCCAACTGGACCCTGATGCTGGCCCACGTACAGACCCGGGGCGAGCACGCCCGCGCCCACAACCTGCTGCACGCAGTGATCGCCCCGCTCCAGCTCAAGCTCTGCCGCCTGCTGCGCGGCTCGACCACCCACTGGCTCACCCCGAGCCGCGCCCTGGAGGCGGACCTGCCGGGCGCGGACGTCGAGCGGTACGCCACGACCACCGGGCCCTTGACCCCGGAGGCCCTCCGCACGGCGGCGGCGAACAGCTGGCGGTGGAGCCGCGAGCTGGCGGCTGAGGCGGCAGAACGGTGGGGCATCCGGCTGCCGCTGGGGCTGCACGAGGAGATCGCGGGGGCGCTGACCTCGGCCGGGTGACCTCAGTCGTCAACGGGCCCGAACTCGTACTGCACCTCGTACAAGTGCCCCGCCTTGACCATCACTGTGGCCTCGATGGGCCTGTCGTCGTCGCTGAACACCACCCGCAGCGTGCGCAGGACCGGCAGGTCACCCGGCAGTCGGAGCAGTCGGTACTGCTCCTGGGTCGCGACTCGCGCCGAGACGCGGTCGACGCTGAGTCTGGGCGGGTAGCCGAACGAGGCCAGGAGGGTAGGTGTGCCTCCCGGGATGCGGCGGCGTTCGGTAATGGCGGTGCCTTCGGCGATGTCCAGCGGGTAGTACGACGCGACGAGCTCGGCGGGCTCGTCGTCGATCGACAGGAGTTGATGGCGCAGGATTGCCGTGCCGCCCGGCTGGAGCCCCAGCGCGTCCGCGACATCCGCCGGAGGTTCGACCTCAGCGACGTCCAAGAGCGTGCTGCGGGCGCGTGCGCCGGAGTTCGCCGCCTCGGTCAGCCAGCGGTAGGGCTCTCCTGACGGGGACGGCGCCATGTACGCGGCGGGGCGTATCGTGCGCTGCCGGTGTTCGCGTACGGTCACCGACGCACCCGCCCGGCCGACCACGAGGTGTTCGCCCTTGAGGAGTTGCAAAGCCTTCTGAACGGTGGCGTTCGCAGCGCCGAACCGCTCCTTCAGCTGCGCGGTGGAGGGCAGGCTGTCGCCCGGCGCGAGGTTCCCGGACATGATGTCGTCCCGCAGGTCGGCCGCGATCCGCTCGTGCAGCGGGCGGCTGTCCGCCTCTTCCGTCTCCGGTCCGTGCACCGTCATCCGATCCTGATCTCGTACCGCAGCCTCTGACCCCGGGGAGGCATGACCATCACATCGGCCTGGATCGGCCGGCCCTCCGCGTCCAGGGTGAGCCGGGTCAGTTCGAGCACCGGCTCGTCTGCCTTCAGCGACAGCGACGCCCGCTCGTTCTCGGACGGCATGCGGGCTGCGACGTCCTCCCGCGCCCGGGCGCCGACGTATCCGAGTTCGGCGAGCAGCCGGACGGCCCCTCCTCGGATCTTCGCCGTGCCGGCCAGCCCCGTACCCCGCGCGATCTCCACGGGGTAGTAGGTGTCGGTCAACTCGCACGGTTCGCCGTCGAGATACATGATCCGCCGCCGTCCGACGACCTGTCCGCCGGGTTCCACCCCGAGCAGGCCCGCCACGCGCTCCGGTGCGGCGACTTCACCGGCACTCACGATCTTCTGCGTGCCCCGTCGCCCCGCCGACGCCGCCTCGGCGTTCCAGACGTCGCCTCCGCCCTCCGTCGGCGCCAGGTAGTGAGTGGACGCGCTGATCACTTCGTCCTCGCCCATGGGCTCCTCCTTCGCCGACGACGGACCTTGCCGGTGCACACGGTAGGCGACTCCGTCGAGCACCCCAAAGGCCACCTTGCCACCTTTCGCGAATAGCAGTACGGTCACCTCGTTACGGCCCACGAGCAAGGCGGTGAACCACCGTGTCCTCTTCGCAGTTACGGCGCTTCCCCCGACGGCGCACATCCGTCGGTGCCTCACGCGATTTCGTCGTCCATGTCCTCAGGGAATGGCAGCTCACGGACCTGATCGACGACATAGAGCTCTGCGCTTCGGAGCTGGCGACCAACGCTCTGCTCCACGGCGTCCCGCCGGGACGGGAGTTCGCCGTCCGGCTCGACCTGACGGATGACCTCGTACGACTGGCGGTCCGCGACAGCGGCGACGGGCGGCCGGAGATTCAGCACCCGGACGAGAGCAGTTGCTCAGGGCGCGGCCTGTTCCTCGTCGGTGAACTCGCGGCGGACTTCGGTATCGACCGCCACGTCGTGGGCAAGACGGTGTGGGCCGCGTTCAAGCGGCCCCCCGCGCCGTAGCCCCGCCCAGCCGAAACGCCTCGGGCCCCGCCGGGTGAGCAAACCCGGCGGGGCCCGATCGTTCGCGAGACTCCGGGGCGCTACGACCCCAGGATCGTCGTCAGGAACTCGCCCGTCCACGCCAGCAGTTCGCGGCCGATGACCGGCTTGCCGCCGATCCTGCCCGTCGTCGGGCGCGGGACCAGGATCTGGTGGGCGGCCGGCTTGATGATCGTCTTGGGGTGCAGGCGCTTCAGGCGGAGTTCCTGGGACTCGCGCAACTCCACCGGGGCGAAGCGGATGTTGGAGCCCTGGAGGACGATCTCGCCGACTCCGCAGGCGCGGGCCAGCATGCGCAGGCCGGCGACCAGGAGGAGGTTCTCGACCGGTTCGGGCAGCGGGCCGTAGCGGTCGGTCAGCTCCTCGCGGACCGCGCGGATGTCGTCCTCCGAGGAGGCCGAGGCGATGGCGCGGTACGCCTGGAGGCGCAGCCGCTCGCCGGGGGCGTAGTCGTGCGGGACGTGCGCGTCGACCGGGAGCTCGATCTTGACCTCCAGCGGCGGCTCCTCCTCGACCCCGCCCTCCATCTGGGCCCGGTAGTCGGCGACCGCCTCGCCGACCATGCGGACGTACAGGTCGAAGCCGACGCCCGCGATGTGGCCGGACTGCTCGCCGCCCAGCAGATTGCCCGCGCCGCGGATCTCCAGGTCCTTCATCGCCACGTACATGCCCGCACCCATCTCCGTGTGCTGGGCGATCGTCGCCAGGCGCTCGTGAGCCGTCTCCGTCAGGGGCTTCTCGGGGGGATACAAGAAGTAGGCGTAGCCCCGGTCTCGGCCTCGGCCCACCCGGCCGCGCAGCTGGTGGAGTTGGGAGAGGCCGAAGTTGTCGCCGCGCTCCACGATCAGGGTGTTGGCGTTGGAGATGTCGATGCCGGACTCGACGATCGTCGTGGAGACCAGGACGTCGAACTTCTTCTCCCAGAAGTCCACCACCACCTGTTCCAGGGCCGCTTCGGACATCTGGCCGTGTGCCGTGGCGATGCGCGCCTCGGGGACGATCTCGCGGAGGCGGGCGGCGGCGCGGTCGATGGACTCGACCCGGTTGTGGATGTAGAACACCTGGCCCTCACGCAGGAGTTCACGGCGGATCGCCGCGCCGATCTGCTTCTCCTCGTACGGGCCGACGAAAGTGAGCACCGGGTGGCGCTCCTCCGGCGGGGTGGTGATCGTGGACATCTCGCGGATGCCGGTGACCGCCATTTCGAGCGTACGGGGGATGGGGGTGGCGGACATGGTGAGGACGTCCACGTTGGCGCGGAGCTTCTTCAGCTGCTCCTTGTGCTCGACGCCGAACCGCTGCTCCTCGTCCACGATGACCAGGCCGAGATCCTTGAACTTCGTCTCGGAGGAGAACAGGCGGTGGGTGCCGATGACCAGGTCGACCGAGCCGTCCTTCAGGCCTTCGAGGGTTGCTTTGGATTCCGATTCCGACTGGAAGCGGCTCAGGGCGCGGACGTTGACCGGGAATTGGGAGTAGCGCTCGGTGAACGTGCCGTAGTGCTGCTGGACCAGGAGCGTCGTCGGGACCAGGACCGCCACCTGCTTGCCGTCCTGCACCGCCTTGAACGCCGCCCGGACCGCGATCTCCGTCTTGCCGTAGCCGACGTCGCCGCAGATCAGCCGGTCCATCGGGACCGTCTTCTCCATGTCCTCCTTGACCTCGGCGATCGTGGACAGCTGGTCGGGCGTCTCCGCGTACGGGAACGCGTCCTCCAGCTCGCGCTGCCAGGGGGTGTCCGCGCCGAAGGCGTGGCCGGGGGCCGCCATCCGGGCGGAGTACAGCTTGATCAGGTCGGCGGCGATCTCCTTGACCGCCTTCTTCGCGCGCTGCTTCGTCTTCGTCCAGTCCGCACCGCCGAGCCGGTGCAGCGTCGGGGCCTCGCCGCCGACGTACTTGGTGACCTGCTCCAGCTGGTCGGTCGGGATGTAGAGGCGGTCGCCGGGCTGGCCGCGCTTGGCCGGGGCGTACTCGACGAGCAGATACTCGCGGGTCGCGCCCTGGACCGTGCGCTGCACCATCTCCACGTACCGGCCGACCCCGTGCTGCTCGTGGACGATGTAGTCGCCGACCTCCAGCGTCAGCGGGTCGATCGTCTTCCGGCGGCGGGCCGGCATCCGGCCCAGGTCCTTGGTGGCGGTGCGCTGGCCGGTCAGGTCCGTCTCGGTGAGCACCGCCAGCTTCAGCGCCGGGTCGACGAAACCCTGCTCGATCGCTCCGCAGGAGACGTGGACGAGGGACGGGGCGATCTCGGTGAGGTCCGCGTCGAGGCGGGCCGCGATGCCCTCGCCGCTCAGCACCTCGACCGTACGGGAGGCGAGCCCCTGGCCCTCCGTGACGTACACCGTGCGCCAGCCGTCGGCCAGCCAGCCCTTGGTGTCGGCGAGCGCACGGGCGGTGTCGCCCCGGTACGCCTCCGGCGCGTGCATGGAGAGCTGGAGGGTGTCGTCGTCGTGGTCGGCGGCGTCGGCCGCGAACGGCGAGATCGACCACCACATCATGTCCAGCTCACGGGCCCGGTCCCGGACGTCCGCGATGCCCCAGAGCGAGGCCGCGCCCACGTCGATCGGGGCCTCGCCGCCGCCCGCGCTCGCCGCCCACGACGCCTGGAGGAACTCCTGGCTGGTGGCGACCAGATCGGCCGCCCGGGTGCGGACCCGCTCCGGGTCGCAGACGATCGCCATCGCGTCCTTCGGCAGCACGTCGAGCAGCAGCTCCATGTCGTCGACCAGCACCGGGGCCAGCGACTCCATGCCCTCGACCGCGATGCCCTCGGCGATCTTGCCGAGCAGTTCGCCCAGCTCGGGGTGTTCCTCGGCGAGCACGGCGGCCCGCTCGCGGACCTGGTCGGTCAGCAGCAGCTCACGGCAGGGCGGGGCCCACAGTCCGTGCGCCGCGACCTCCAGCGACCGCTGGTCGGCGATCTTGAAGTAGCGGATCTCCTCGACCTCGTCGCCCCAGAACTCCACCCGAAGGGGGTGCTCCTCGGTCGGCGGGAAGACGTCCAGGATCCCACCGCGTACGGCGAACTCACCGCGCTTCTCGACCAGTTCCACCCGGGCGTACGCGGCGGCCGCCAGCGCGTCCACCACCTCGCCCAGGTCCGCGCTCTGCCCGCCCGCGAGGCTCACCGGCTCCAGCTCGCCGAGCCCCTTGACCTGCGGCTGGAGCACGGAGCGGATCGGCGCGACGACGACGGACACCGGGCCGGTCTCCGGGTCGTCCGCACGCGGATGCGCCAGGCGGCGCAGCACGGCGAGGCGGCGGCCCACGGTGTCCGAGCGGGGCGAGAGCCGTTCGTGCGGCAGGGTCTCCCAGGACGGGAACTCCGCGACCGTGTCCGGCGGCAGCAGCGTGCGCAGGGCGGCGGCCAGATCCTCGGCCTCCCGGCCCGTGGCGGTGACGGCCAGCACGGTCCGGCCGGTCTGCCGGGCCAGCGCGGCCACGGCGAACGGCCGAGCGCCGGGCGGGCCCACCAGGTCGACATGGGACCGGTGCCCGTCCCCGGCGGCCTTCACCGCCTCGGCGAGCGCCGGGTCCGTAACGACGACATCCAGCAGACCGTGCAGACTCATGAAGTTTCCGTCCGGGATCAGATCAGGGGCAACGCGAAGGGCCCGACACGTGGGACGCGCCGGGGGTTCCAGGTTACGACCCGGGGGTGACAGCCGCGCCCGCAACCGGCAGCCGGGCTGCTGTCGCCCGGATCCGCGGACCGGCCGCCCGTGCCGTGCCCGCTTCGCCGCTCATGCCACGGGCCGCTCCGCCGCCCGTCGTGCCGACCCCGCCGCTCGTCGACGGTCGCGCACCGTTCATCTCCGTATCGCACACAGTTGTGCCGGAGATCCTCACAGGAGTGATCCCAGCGTCTAGTCTTTGCCCGACCCTTGCACAACAGGTGTTCCAAGAACGTCATACAGGCAGTACCGAGCACGGGCGGAGCGAGCAGCGGCCGGGGCGGGCGGCGCGGGGCGATCCCCCTCGGTGCGGGCCCCACGGCATCAGGCATCGGGGGCGTACGTGGGCGAGAACGAGATGTCTGTCTTCGGGGTCCCGGAGGCCGAGGAAGAGATCTACCGGCACTTCCTGCGCAACCCCGGCACCCGCGCCGACGACCTCCACCTCCTGCTGCACTCGCGGCCCCAGGACGCCCGCGCCCGGATCGCCCGGCTCCAGGAGCTGGGGCTGCTGCACACCGAGGACGCGGAGCTGCGGATCTTCCCGGCGGACCCCGAGGTGGCGCTCGCCCGGCTGGTGGACGTACGGCTGGCCGCGCTCCATCAGGAGCTGCAGCGCGTCACCCGGTCGCGGCACGTCATTGATGGTCTACGCGCGGAGCAGGGGGCCCGTACGCCCCCTCCGCAGGGCATCGAGCAGCTGGAGGGGCTGACCCAGATCCGTAACCGGATCGACGACCTCGCCTTCTTCGCCCGCGACGAGATCCTGTCCGTGGAGCCGTACACCCGGCTGTCGGCGGAGAACATCGCCCGGTCCCGTCCGCTGGACCTGCGCTGTCTGCGGCGCGGGGTGCGGATCCGCAACGTCGTCTCCAGCGTGGCCCTCCAGGATCCGCCGACCGCCGCCTATCTGCGGGAGCTGGCCGAGCACGGGGCGGCGATCCGGGTGACGGCGGACACCACCGAGCGGCTGCTCGTCTACGACCGCCGGGCGGCGCTCGTCCCGCTGGACCCGCGCGACACCTCGCGGGGCGCGCTCCTCGCCCACCGCAGCGGCCTGGTCTCCAACATCATCTCCCTGTTCGAACGGATCTGGGACCAGGCGGACGATCTGTCCCGGGCGGCCGACGGCGCGGAGAGCGGGGAGGACGCCGCCGCGCCCCGGCCCACCGGCATCGAGCGGCGGGTGCTGGTGTCGATGTGCACGGTGGGCAAGGACGAGGCGGGCGCGCGGGAGCTGGGGGTGTCGGTGCGGACCTATCGGCGGCATGTCGCCGATCTGATGCAGACGCTCGGCGCGGCCAGCCGGGCGCAGGCCGCGCTGCTGGCCCGCGAGCGCGGCTGGATCTGACCCGCCGGGGCGGCCCCTGGGCTCCGTGGGATCTGGCCTCCGGAGTGACCCCGGAGCCCCGTGGGTTCTCACCTGCGGAGTGACCCCTGGGCCCGGTGGGTTCTGACCGCCGGGGCGGCCCCTGGGCCCCGTGGGTTACGCCTGCGGCTCCTCGGTCCAGCCGCGCAGGGCCGTGTCCGCCAGGACGCAGGTGACCGCGCGCCGCACCGCCGACGCGTCCGTCGCCCCGGCCAGCTCGACCCGCAGGACCACCCGGTCCTGGTCCACCTCGGGGTGGCAGGACCAGTGGCCGGGGAGGAGGCCCAGCAGCCGGACGACGGTGGTCCAGCCGGTCGGGGCCGCCCGGTCGCGGCGTACGAGGACGACATCGGCGACGCCTGCCCGCCCGGCCGTCATGACGCCGCCTCCGGGGACCCGGCGGGCCCCGGGTCCAGCACCTGCCGGGCCGCCGCCGCCAGCGCCCCGATGCCGACGGGCAGGGCGGCCCGGACGTCGGGGGCGAAGCCGGGGGCGTGGTTGGGCGGTACGGGTGTGCCTCCGGCGCGGGCGGTCCGCCAGGGCCCGGCCCCGGTGGTCCCGAGCATCCAGTACGCGACCGGGACCGCGCCCGCCGAAGCTCCGGGCCCGGCGTCTCCGCCCGGTCCGCTCTGTCCGCCCGACGCGAAGTGCGGGAAGTCCTCCGTGGCCGCTGAACCGGCGAGGTCCAGCACCCGGCCGGGCCCGAGCAGCGCCTCGTGGGCCCGGCGCACCCGGGCGGTCAGCGCCGGGTCGGGGCGCAGGGCGGGCGAGCGGGCGGTGACGGTGAACTCAGGAGTGCGCGGGGCTCCGGACGCGGCGGCCTCGGCCCGGACGACGCGTTCGGCGGCGGCCGCCAGCCGGTCGAGCGCCTCCTCGGTGAACGCCCGCACGGTGAGCGAGAGTTCGGCGTGGTCCGGGGTGATGTTGCCGCGCTCGCCGGCCCGCACCGAGCCGACCGTGAGCACGGCCTGTTCGGCGGGCGCGGTCGCCTCGGCCACGACCGTACGGAGCCGCAGCACGGTGGCGGCGGCCATCAGGACCGGGTCGACGTTGAGGTGCGGGGTCGCCGCGTGACCGCCCCGGCCGTGCAGGACCGCCTCGACGGCGAGGCTCCCCGCCATCAGGGGCGGCCCGCCCGCCGGGACATGGGCGAGGGTTCCGGCGGGCAGCGGGGCGGCGTGCTGGGCGAGCACCGCGTCGGGCACGCCGAACCGCTCGTACAGCCGGCCCTCCGTCAGCAGGGACCGGGCCCCGCGCAGCGTCTCCTCCTCCGGCTGGCCGACGACGAGGACCGTGCCCCGCCAGCTGTCCCGGGTCGCGGCGAGGTGCGCCACCGCCCCGGCGACCGCCGCGATGTGCAGGTCGTGGCCGCAGGCGTGCATGACGCCGGGGGTGGTGCTGGCGTACGGCAGCCCGGTGGCCTCGGTGACGGGCAGCGCGTCCAGCTCGGTGCGCAGCAGCACGGTGGGTCCCGGCCCGTTGCGCAGCACCCCGACGAGTCCGTGGCCGCCGCCCACGGAACGGGTGACCGTACAGCCGTGCTCGGCCAGCCGGGCGGCGAGGCGGTCGGCGGTGCGGTGTTCGTGGCCGGAGAGTTCGGGGTGGGCGTGCAGGTCGAGGTAGAGCTCGACGGCGGCCCGGAGCAGCGGGCGCGGCAGGGGCCCGCCTCCCGGCGGCCGGCCCCCCGGAGCCCTCCCGTCCTCCCGCACCGCCTCTCTCGCCGCCTCCGCTCCCGTCGCGTGCCCGTCGTCGTCCGCGTCCTTCGCCGTTCCCGCCGCTGTGACCACCGCGCACCTCATCTCTGCTCAACGAGCCTGCTCCGTACGGCTGTCACGTGGCGCGCCGTCGCCCTGTCAGCAGGTGCCAGCGATGTGACAGCGAAAACGCGGCCGATGTGACAGCGGCCGCCCCTCCAATGGGTCCAGCACCCGGGCACCGGATCGGAACAGCCGGCCGGCCCCCACGAGACCAGGGAGATCACCATGGCCCCCAAGACCGAACTCGCCACCCTCGCCGACGAGATCCTGGAGCTGGAGTCGGAGACCTTCGAGATCTCGGACTACTCCGACGCGTCGGAGGTCGTCCTCGCCGGTTCCACGTCGTGCTCCTCGACGTCGACCTGCTCCAGCACCACCAGCACCACCTCCTGCAGCGCCTGACACCGGTTCGCCAGGCCCGCTCGCACGTCGGCCCCCTCCGTCGGTCGGAGGGGGCTGTCGCACGTGTGGCGCGGGCCCGGTCACGGGAACGGGTGCGGGACGGCCTTGATCTCCGCCTCCGGCAGTTCGTCGGCGCGCCGGCCCGCCGCCCGCAGCGCGGTCCGCAGCCGGGGCATGGTCAGCGCCCGCTGTCTGCTCCAGCCGAAGTCCAGCGGCAGCAGTCCGGGGACGATCGTGGAGACGGTGTGCAGGCCCATCCGGTGCTGCTCGGGGGTCGTCTGGTCGACGGCGATGACGTCGTAGCCGGCGCCCGTCAGCCGGTCGCGCAGCAGCCGCAGATCGTCCAGCAGGTCGCCGGTGCGCGGGCGCAGCGGCTGCCAGTCGGCGAACGTCTCGTCCAGCGGGAGGACGGCGGCCGGTTCCAGGTACTCGGCGGCGTGCCGCACCATGGACGGCAGCCCGTAGAGCTGGGCGTGGTCCTTGAGGTGCAGGACCTTGGTGAAGTCCCGCTCCATCGCCTCCAGTTCGGCCCGGCGCTCGGCGACCTGGTAGGGCAGGTGCGGGATGTAGGTGAGGACCTCGGACAGGGCCGCCTCGACCGTATCCGCCGGGTCGAAGCCGGCCGCCGCGCTGAAGGAGAGCGTGCCGTTGCCGCCGTCCCGGCGCACCGCGAGGGCGGTGACGACGGGGACCGCCAGGTCCATCCGCGTATCGAAGGCGTGCACGTCGTAGCCGTGCAGCGCGGCCCGGTCGAGCATCGAGCGGACGGCGGGCGTGGTCGCCGAGGCGAGGTCGATCGCGGTGAGGCGGGCGCGGCCGTACCAGGCGAGGAGGAAGGCGTCCCGCTCGACGAGTTCGAGGAGCCCGAAGAGGATCGCCTCCTCCGGACTCCCGCCGGTGGCACAGCCGTTGGAACACTCGAAGACGAAGTTGTCGGCGTCGACGCCCGCGCTGTAGTGGGCGAGCCGGGCCGGGACCAGGACCGGGGCGTCGTCGCGCAGCGAGTGGGCCCAGACCCAGGGGATCGCCCGGTCCGGGTCGAAGGGGCTGACCAGGGGGTCGGTGGCGTACGTCTCCGGGGTGTAGAAGCCGCAGTCGGCGGGGTTCAGGGCCTGGCCGGAGAGGTTCGCGTAGCTGTCGACGACCGGGGTCGTGCCGCGTCGGCGGTGGGTGCCCGCGTACCGCTCCAGGCCCTCCAGGTGGGCGAGGGTGCGGCTGGTGGCGTACCGGTTGGCCTGACCGCTCCAGGTGACGTCGTTGAGGCCCGCGTAGCCGCGGACGAAGTGGGTTCCGGCGACCGGGGCGGTGGTGGTGGAGGTCGGGTTGATCCAGATGTCCGAACCGAGCGTGCCGCACACCGGGTTGGCGAGCGCGGCGGTCGGCAGCGGGTAGGAGTCGAGGGTGCGGAGCCGGTAGCCGTCGGGGTCCGGCTTGGGGGTGGGGCCCAGCTCCATGCGGGCGGCCTCCGCGGTGTCCGGGACCTCCTGCACACAGGCGGGGCAGAGCGGTTCGGGCAGCAGCGGGAAGGTGGCCGTGGCGAGGGTGACCAGGTCGACGCGGGTGACCTGGGGCAGCGCCCGGTCGGCCGGGGTGGCGTCGGTACCGGTGGTCCTTCCCCGGGCGACCGCCCCGTACGTCGCCCACACCGCGTCCACCGCGTACTCCGTGAGCACCGGCCAGTGCACGGCCCCGTGCGGCTCGTACCCCAGCTCCAGGGCCTCGCGCTCGGACCGGCTGCGCAGCCGCTGCCAGCGCATCGCGAGGCACTGGCCGCAGGCGGTGGCGTCGGGCCCGCCGCCCCAGGGACCGATGAGGACGGCCCGCGAGGTCAGCTGCACGTTGGCGGCCGGCCGGGTGTCGGCGTACGGGTCCGGGCGGCCGAAGCCGAGGACGTCGGCGGCCCCGAGCGGGACGACGTACGGCGCGGGAAGCGGGCTGTTCCCGGGCGTACGGGTGTGGCGGGCGGTCAGCGCGGACTGGAGGCGGGTGCGCGCCACGTCCAGGGGGGTGGATGCGGTGGCCGTCGTCGTCATGACTTGTCGCTCCAGCGGAAGGTCTTCAGCGCCACCGCGCCGAGGACGAGGGCGAATCCGGCGAGGACGGCGCAGGCGACCCCGATGTCGCTCAGGGTGCCGCCACCGGTCAGCGCGCCGGAGACCCCGTCGTTGAGATAGCGCAGCGGCAGGACGCGGGAGAGGGTCTGCATCCAGCCGGGCATGGCGTCCAGCGGGAAGAACGAGCCGGACAGGAACGCCATGGGAATCATCAGGCAGTTGGCGACGGCGGCGACCGCCTCGGGCGTCTTCGCGTAGCTGCCGACGATGACGCCGAGCGCGAGGAACGCGGTGATTCCGAGGACCAGCACCGGCAGGGCGAGCGGCCAGCGGCCGTCCAGCTGGAGTCCGAACGAGGGCAGCAGGGCGACGGCCACGAAGAGGACCGCCTGGACGGCTCCGATGCCGAGCGCCAGGACGTAGCGGGAGGCGAGGACGGCGGAGACGGGCGTGGGCGTCATCCGGATCAGCCGGAGGATGTCGTCGCGCCGCCACTGCATGAGGACGAAGCCGACGCCGAAGACGGCGGCGTTGCCGACGCCCCAGGACAGCACGCCGGGCGCGATGTAGTTGATGTAGGGCTTGCCGCTCTCCTCGACGGTCTGGCCGTGGAAGATCAGCCCGAAGACGACCAGGAAGATCAGCGGGAAGGCGAAGGTGAAGAAGAGGGTGGTGCGGTCGCGGGTGTAGGCCCGGTATCCGGCCTGGCTCAGCGCGGTGTAGGCGCTCATCGGGTGTCTCCGTATCGCTGGATCACTGCACGGGGGGGGTGGAGGGCGGATCGGCCTGGACTACGGCTGCGGGGCCCCGGAGCCGGTGCCGGTGCCGGTGCTCGTACCGGCCCCGGCCCCGGCTCCGGCTCCGGCTCCGGTTCCGGCTCCGGCCTCCGCGCCGGTCAGCTCCAGGTACACGTCCTCCAGGCTGGCCGTCCTGGTCTGTACGCCCTGGAGTCCGGCGATCTCGTCGACGGCGGCCAGCACCCTGCCCGCGGCGAGGGTCTCCAGCACGATCGAGCCGCCCTCCTCGGTCACCCGGTCCACGTCCGGGATGGCGCGGGCCTGTTCGGGGGTGAGGCGGTCGGCCGGGACGAGGAGGCGGGTGGTCGGGCTGGAGGCGGCGATCAGCCGGCCGGGGCTGTCCAGTGCGGCGACCTTGCCCGCGACCATGATGGCGACCCGGTCGCAGAGCGCCTCGGCCTCGTCCAGGTGGTGCGTGGTGTAGACGATGGTGCGGCCCTGGCCCTTGAGGTCGCGCAGGACCTGCCACAGCGAGCGGCGGGCCTGCGGGTCGAGGGCGGCGGTCGGCTCGTCGAGGAAGATCAGCTCGGGGTCGTGGACCAGGGCGGAGGCGATGGCGAGCCGCTGCCGCTGGCCGCCGGAGAGGTCGTCGACCCGGGTGTTCCCCTGCTCGGTGAGGCCGACGGAGGCGAGCGCGCGTTCGGCGGCGGCCGCGTCGCACCGGTAGAGGGCCGCCATGGTGACCAGGTGTTCGCGGGCGGTCAGCCGGACGAAGAACGACGAGGACTGGGTCTGCACGCCGAGCCGGGGCAGCAGGGCGGTGTTGCGCGGCCAGGGGCTCTCCCCCAGGACCGTCACCGTCCCGGAGTCGGCGCGCCGCTGGCCCTCCATGATCTCGACGAGCGTGGTCTTGCCCGCCCCGTTGGGCCCGAGCAGCCCGAAGAACTCCCCGCGTGCGACGGTCAGCGAGACCCCGTCGACGGCCCGGGTCGCGCCGTACGTCTTGTGGACGTCGGCGAGGGCGACGGCGGGCCCGGCGGACGGTCCGGCAACGTCATGGGGCCGGGCCTGGGGGCGGGACTTCAGGCCGTCAACAGATGATGGGCGGCCGCGACGACCGCCGCGACGATCAGAGCGAGAACGAGCACCGTGACCGACACATAGGCGGGGTAGGCGATCCGGGCGCGGCGCGGGTAGGCGGCCGCCTCCGGGGCGCGGCGCAGGGCGAGCCGGACATAGGCGCCGGCCGAGGCGGCGAGGCCGGTGGCCCCGGCGAGCTGGCCCGCGATCCGGTAGCCGTCGAGCGGCGGCAGCGGTACGAGCATGGCGAACGCCTGGACGCTGCCGAGCAGCAGCAGCGCGGCGAACGCCTCGTGCGTGGCGTTGTCCAGCGGGGCGAACAGCCACAGCGCGAAGAACGGGAGCAGGAAGAGCAGGTTCATCACCGCGCCGGCGGCGGCCGTGGCGATGCGGTGCCGGCGGCTGCCGAAATAGAGGTAGTCGTCGACCGTGCAGTACATGATGACGGCGGGCAGCCGCCACCGCAGCCCGATCTCGGCGACCCGCCCGCCGTAGTGCCGGGCCACCACGCCGTGCGCCAGCTCATGGAGGGCGGTGCTCACCCAGAGCAGCACCGCCGTGCCGGTCAGCAGGACCGGATTGCCGAACAACTCCCGCACCGCGAGCAGCAGTTCGCCGGACCGGGCGAGGACCACCACTTCCATGGCGAGGATCAGCGCCAGTAGCGGCACCATCGCCCAGGGCGCGAGCAGAAAGCCGACGGCCCGGTGCAGCCGGGCGGTGGTGGCGTCGGCGTCGGCCACCAGCGGGAGGGTGCCGCGCAGGAGCGTGCGCTTCTCCGGTACGGGGTCGGGGACCCGGGCGCTCTTCGGCGCGGGGGCCCCGGCCAGCAGGCCCTTCGTTCCGAGCAGGGCCAGGAGCTGCTGCCAGTGGGCGTCCGCCAGCCGCCGCCCGTACTCCCCCGCGTACGCCTCGCCGATCTCCGCGAGGCTCCGCCCGCCGTCCATGCGGGCGATGAGGAAGTGCTCCTTGGCCCCGACCTTGAAGGAGTTGCCGGTCTCGGCGTCCTTGATCAGGTGGACGGTCGCGGCCCCGTCCAGCAGCGCGTCGCCGATCAGGACGCGCGGCCGCAGCGCGGGGCGGTAGGAGGCGAGCGAGCCGGGGGCGGCCCCGGATGCGCTCATGCGGACTCCTTGAGGACCCGGCCCAGGACGTGGCTGAGGTAGGCCTCGTCGCGGATGGTGACGTGCAGCCGGTTGTTGGTCATGTGCATGTACGGGGACAGCAGCAGCGGCAGCGCCACGGCCGGGTCGGTGACCCGCTCGTCCCGCTCGCCGTCCCAGGACCGGAAGACCAGGTCGCCGTCCTCGGCCAGTTTCCGTGCCCGGTCGCGGAGTTCGGCGCAGTGCTCGGCCCAGCCGGCCAGCGAACCGGGCAGCGAGCGGGCGCTGCCGGGCGGTGCCGTGGCGGCCCGGACCCGGGCGAACCGGTCCCGCAGCCCGTCCGCCGTGCGGGCGTAGTTGCGGTCGTACTCGTCGGTGCCGATGAAGCCGGTGCCGGGAAAGGCGCGGTGCCAGAACTCGTAGTAGCTGTCCAGGTAGTCGGTCAGCTCGTCCCGGCCGGGCAGGAAGGTCGAGGACATCACCATCATCAACTGGGCGGCGGTGCCCAGCAGGACGGTGCGCAGGTGGAGGTTCTTGGTGGCCAGCGCGTCGATCACCAGATCGCTGGAGTGCCGGAAGTGCCACTCGGCCAGCTCGATCCCGGCGGGCCCGCCGTACTTCCCGAACTCCGGCTCGTACGGCTCGCGGTGGCGGGAGTTGTTGGGGCGCAGGTTCATCCGGCCCTGCTCGTCGGTGTAGTGGCCGCGCTCGCTGCCGGGGAACTCGATCTCGAAGAGGGTGTTGTAGAAGTCGTTGAGGAACCCGGAGTCGACCTCGTACAGCGCCGGCCGCTCGGCGAGGAACGCGTCCACGGCCTGTTCGGCGCGGCGGGCCACCTCCGGTTCGGCGGCGGGCGAGGACGGCTTCAGACGCAGCCGTACGTGGGGGCCCTCCAGCCAGTAGTTGATGAAGAAGTACCCGGCGAGCAGCCCGTCCGCCTCCAGCTCCGCGACCAGCGGGCGGACGCAGTTCAGGAGGAAGGGGCGGGGGTTGGCGGCGTAGAAGACGTGGGTGGCCTGCCAGGCTCCGGCCGTTCCGGTCATGAGCGATGTCATACGGTCCTCCTGCGGACGGGTACGGCCGTCTCCACGGCCAGTTCGGCGACATGGCGGCCGTGGCCGGAGACGGTGGACAGCGCGTCCTCGTCCGGCAGCATCTCCCGGAACACCACCCGGGCGTCCGGCGACTTGATCAGGGCTTCGAAGGCGGACAGGGACAGCGGGCTGTCGAAGTCGAGGTACTGCGGTTTGGCCCCGGTCGCGCCCCGGGCCCCGGTGTCCGACACGGTCGCGAAGACCCGGTCGGGCAGGGCGTGGGTGCGCCGGAAGGCGTGCCAGTCCAGGAACCAGCCGTCCTCCGGGGCGCCGGGCCGGTGCAGCGGCAGGACGGTGGCCGGGGCGCTCCAGCTGCGCCGGCTCAGGACGAGCGAGCCGTGCCGTACCCGGGGCCGCCCGGTGACCCCGCCGCGCGGCTCGCCCTCGGGGACGCCCGCCCACACGTTGAGCGGGGCCATCGACGTCGGCGAGAGGAGGAGCAGCGTGCGGGGCAGTTCGGGCAGGGCGAGCGGGACGAGGTAGCCGAGGTAGACGGGGATCACCTCGCGGTCCAGGCGGACCGAGCGCAGGACGAGCCGGTCGGCCTCCGGGTCGTGCACGAGATAGAGGTCGTCCAGCGCGATCCGGAACTCCGGCTCCAGCGTGCCGCGTTCGCCCGGGCAGACGATCTCGTACGGGGTGAGCCGGCCGTGCAGGTTGAGGTTGCTGGTGACCGGGCCGCCGGTGACCTCGGCGAGGACCGCGCCTTCGGGCACGAGGGCGTCGGTGTCCGCGAGGAGCTGCTCGTCGAGGCCGTCGAAGAGCTGGGTGAACCGGGTGAACGAGAACGACACCCCGCCGTAGGACCGGTTGAGGACGACGAGCGGGTCGCCGGGCCGGTCGGCGATCTGGACGTGGTGGCTCATCGGTGCGAACTCGGGTGCGATGCCATCCAGTTCACCGGATATCGCGTCCAGGAAGTCCTCGTCGACCCGCACTTCGGCCGCGCCCGGCTCCGCCGCCTCCGCCGTCCGCCACAGCGCGGCCATCCGGTCGGTGAAGGTGCGGCGGGCGGTGTCGAGGGCGCGCAGCTTCGCCAGGCCGAGCCAGTTGACCTCGGGCACGTAGGCGCCGTCGGCGTCGTACGGGGTGCGCCCGGCGGAGAACGTCATGTACTGGTCGAAGAAGTCCTCGTGGAAGTCGTGGACCAGCTTCAGCAGGTCGTCGCAGCGCCCGCCGTGGCCGTACCGGGCGAGGAAGAAGCCCTGGAAGGTGATCCGCTGCGGGAGGGTGAGGTCGAAGGCGGGCAGCACCCGCTCCACCGCCGCCAGCGGCCCTGCGGCCAGCTCCCGCCAGGCGTCGGGATCCAGCCCCACCCCGGAGCCCGCCGCCGCGTCCTCGTACAGCAGCGTCTGCGGGACCTTCGCCCGCTCCGCCCCCAGCTCCTCCTCCTGGACCGCCCGCAGCCCGGCCCGTACGGACTCCAGCAGGGCCCGCCGCTCGTCCGGCCCGGCGTCGGCGAAGCGCGCGGCCCGCTCGGCGGGCTCCTCCAGCCGGTCCGCGAGCCGGTCGGCCCAGGGGCGGTCCAGGCCGCGCAGCGCGTCCTGGAAGGCGCGGAGCGGGTCGGTGTCGTGGACCTCGGTGCGCAGGCACGGCACCTGGACCATGCCGACGTCCAGGAGCGCCCCGAGGTACTGCTCGCACTCCTCGCGCGCCGCGCCCCGGTCCTGCTCCAGCCAGGCCGCCAGCTCGCCGTAGCGGAGGGTGCCGCGCTCCTCGAAGAGGCCGAGCAACCGTTCCAGGGTGCCGCTGCGGCGCAGGAAGAACAGCCGGTCCTTCACCGCGTCGAAGGTCACGGCCGCGTCCTCGTCGCCCGTGGTGACCCAGCGCCGGACGTAGCGGACCCGGTCGTCGTCGCGCCCCCAGCCGGAGGCGAGGGCGAGCGGCAGATCGGCGCGGCGGACCGGGTCGGCGATCACCGCGTCGGCGAGCCGGCCCAGCGCCACGACGTTCAGCCGGACCTGCGTCCGCCACTCCTCGCCGACCCGCACGCGCAGCCCGTCGGAACCGCCGAAGACCCCGGGTGCGACGCCGGTGAAGGTGGAGAAGGGGCTGGTCTTGCAGGCGGTCCGGTAGACGTAGGAGAGCAGCGAGCGTTCGATCTTGCGCTGCTTGCGGTCCGGCCGCGCCCCGGCGTCGCGGTCCGTCTTCCGCCGGTAGCCGTCGAGTTGGGCGTCCAGGGTCGGCGAGGCGAGCAGCAGGCCCTTGCGCAGCCTCTCGTGACCGGCGATCCGGGCCAGTTCGGTGCGGCTGCGGCCGGTCTCGGCGGCCAGCAGTCCGGCCCCGGCGCTCCGCCGCTCGTCGAGCGCCCGGCGGCCGGTCAGCCAGTCGGCGAGGGCCCGGGCGGCGGCCGGGTCCAGGTCACGGACCCGGGCGAGGGCGCGCTCGGCGGCCACCGGGTCCGGCAGCCGGTTGTTGAAGACGTCGCGGCGCAGTTTCAGCAGGACGCGGCGCAGCGGTTCGTCGTCGCTGCCGCCGATCAGCCCGTGCAGCTGGTCCGCGACCTTCTCGGCCAGCAGCGCCAACTGCTCGGTGGTGTCCAGGACTTCGTCGGCCCAGCGGCGGCTGTCCGGGCAGCGCAGGGTCTGCACGTCGTCGACCGGAAGCCCGGCGACGCGCAGCATGAACGCGGGCCGGCCATCAGCAGAGTCCGTCGGGCCCACGGTGTTCGCGGTGTCGGTCATCGTCGTCCCCCGCTCAGGCGATCTCGTAGCGGAAGTCGGCGGGGGCCGGGCGTTCGTTGCCGATCATCATGATCAGCAGGGGCGCCTCGCCGGTCCCTTCGAGCCCCAGCTCCTCGATGTAGGAGATGTTGTCGAAGCCGAGGGCGACCCCGCAGCCGAGGTCCACGGCAGCCGCGGCGGTGTAGACGGACTGGGCGACGGCCCCGATGGTGGCGTTGACCAGCCGGTAGCCCCGGTCTCCGACCGCGTCGAGGACGGCGGTGGTGCGGACGGTGGGCACCAGCACGGCTCCGGTCTGCTCCAGGTTGTAGTTGGCGAGGAAGTAGTTCTTCTGGAGGAACTCCCCCGGCCTGCCCTCCTTCACCCGCCGCAGACTCCGCGCCTCGGGGTCGTAGGCGTACGAGCCGGGCTCGATGCCCTCCACATGGCCGACGAACGCGTACAGCTTCGCCAGCCGTACGTCACCGGTGTCGCCGCCGAGCCGCGATCCGGCCGCGGCCGCCGCCAGGCAGGCGGCCAGCTGGTCGGCGGTGACCGGCTTCCGGGCGTCGAACCGGCCGAAGCTGGAGCGGCGGGCGCGCAGGGCGGTGCGTACGTCGGCGTCCAGCGGCCGGGCGGCCGGCAGCGTGACCTCCGGCAGCCGCTCGTCGGCGGGGTGGGCGGCGGCCGGGGCCAGGGCGCCGGGGGCGGGCCGGGCGGCGGCGTCGGCGGAGGTGGCGGCCTGCATGCGGAGCAGCGCGTCGAAGGTGAGGACGGTACGGGAGCGCTCGACGTCCTTGTGCCGGACGGACACGGGGGTGGCGGAGGCCGGCGACCGGCCCGAACCCACGTCAGCACCGGCCCACTTGAGCGGCACGACCGCGAAGATGCCCTCCTCTCTCGGGTCGACGCCGAGCAGTTCCGCGATTTGTTCCTCGTCGAACCAGAGGGCCGGCTCGACGGCCAGCCCCCGGGCGGCCGCCCACATCCGCCAGGTCTGGACGCAGGCCCCGAGGTCCATGGAGACGGCGTGGAAGGAGAAGCTGTTGTACTTGAAGGAGTTCTGCCAGTACTTGATGCCCAGCACCAGGTACTGATCGGTCTCCGGCCCCGGCGCGCCCTCGCCCAGCGCGTCGCGGACCCGGCCGGAGACGTCGCCCGTGAGCAGCCGCCGCATGGAGTGCTGCCGGGTGGAGTAGTAGTGCACGCCCGGCGGTACGGGGCCGCTCGGCCCGGACACCCAGTGGATGCTGACCGGGTACAGCCCGCCGCCGGAGGCGGAACCGCGCGACCAGTTGGCCAGCGGGTAGAACGGCAGCGCGTTCAGGTCCGTGTTGGCCTGGACGCCGAGGCGGCGGCCGGTCAGCCCGTACGAGTCACGGAGCATGCCGGAGAGCGTGCCCAGGTCGAACTCCCCCTGGCCGGGGCCGCCTTCGGGGAACAGGCCCCGGTCGAGCGTCGCCCCGGGCGGGTAGGGGGCGTCCGGCAGCGGGAAGCCGTCCGTGTCCGGGTGGAACTTGGCCTTGCGGGGGCCGTCCTGCCAGTTCGGCACATAGTCCACGGGTTCCATCGGGACCCGGCCGCGATACATGATCGCGGCGGCGTATTCATGGGCGTATCCCATGGCGAGCTCCTTGGTCACGGCAAGAGGGAGCGGGAGGAGGAAGGGCGCGGCGGGCGCGGGCCGGGGGCGGGCAGAGGCGCGGTCATGGGAACGGGTGCGGGGCCGGGTTCAGGTCGGCGTCGGTGAGGTCCGCCGTCCGCAGGCCCGCCTCCCGCAGGGCGGTGCGCAGCCGGGGCAGGCGCAGGGCCCGCTGACGGGTCCAGCCGAAGTCGATCGGCAGCAGTCCGGGCACGATCACGCTCACCGTGGTCAGGCCCAGGTCGCGCTGTTCCGGCATGGTCTGGTCGACGACGACCACGTCGAACCCGGCGGCGGCGACAGCGTCCACGCAGCGCGTGAGGTCCTCGCGGAGATCGTCGGAGACCGGAAGGACCGGCCGCGCGCCGGGCCCGTCCCCGTACAGCTCGTCGAAGGAGCGGAGGGGCGGGCGGACGCTTCCCGGTGCGCCGAGCAGGAAGTCCGCGTGGTCGCCCATCTCCGGGATCCCGTAGGCCAGCGGGTGGTCGTGCAGCGCCTCGACCTTCGCGAAGTCGTGCGTCATCGCGCGCAGCCGCTCCTCGTCGCGCTCGGTGCGGCCCTGGAGGTTGACGGCGTCGGTGGCGATCTCGCAGAGCGCCCCGGCGAGCGCCGCCTCCGGGTCGAGCCCGGCCCCCGCACCGAAGCACATCCGGCCGGGCCCGCCGTCGGGGCGGACGGCGACGCCGGTGACGACGGGGATCGGGAAGGTGATCCGGGTGTCGAAGAACCGTGCCTCGTAGCCGTACATCTCCAGCCGGTCCACCATCTGCCGGGTGGCGGGGCGGCGGCTGGTGCGCGGGTCGATCTCGGGCAGGGCGGCCCGCCCGTACCAGGAGAGCAGGAACGCGTCCCGCTCGACGACCTCCATCAGCCCGAAGAAGACGGCCTCCTCCAACGCACCGCCGGACGCACAGCCGTTGGAGCTCTCCTGCACGAACCGGTTCTCCAGGCCCGGCGCGTGGTAGTACGTGAGCACCTCGGGGACCAGGACGGTGTGTCCGTCGCGCAGCGACCAGCCGCGCACCCAGGGGATCTCGCGGTCCGGGGTGAAGGGCAGGACGCGGGGGTTGGCGCGGTGGAATTCGTCGGAGTAGAGGCCGCAGACGCGCGGGTCCACGACGGCCCGCCCCTCGGCGCGCAGGGCGTGCAGACTGGCCCGCACCTGGGCGCGTTTGGCGCGGGACCGCATGCCCGCGTACCGCTCCAGGCCCTCCAGGACCCCGATGCGCAGGCTCTCGGCGAAGGTGTCGGCGTGCCCGCCCCAGAACGTCTCGCGCAGATACGGCCCCGAACGCATGGAGAAGCAGCCGATGGTGGCGGAGGTGGACGTGGAGGAGACGTCCTGGACGACGGAGGGCCCGAGCGACCCGCAGACGGGGTTGGCGTAGGGCGCGACGGGCAGTTCGTACGTCCCGATGTCCCGGACCCGGAAGCCGTCGGGCCGCAGTTTGGGCGCGGGCCGCAGGGTGAGGGCCGCCGAGGCGTCGCTGTCGGGCTCGGGCCGCCCGCAGCCGGGGCACTCCGGGTCGGGGACGAGCGGGTAGTGGCGGACGGCCAGGGTCTGGAGGTCGACGAGATGGACGGCGGGGAAGGCCCCGGTGTCCGGTCCGCCGCCGGCCGCGCGGGCGGCGATGACACCGGCGAGGGCCTCGGCCGCGAAGGGGGTGATGTACGGGTTCGGGCCCGCGGCCCGGGTCCCGGCACCGAGCTCCAGCGCCTCGCGCAGCGCGACGGACCGCACGCCCTGCCAGCGCCGCTCCAGGCAGCGGGCGCACGGGCGTTGCTCGGCGCCGGGCGGCACGGGGAACGGGCCGACGACGGCGTGCCGCCCGTAGTAGCGCACGGGGACGGCGCGGGCGGGGTCCGCCACGTCCTCGTCGCCCGCGACGGCACCGGCGGGGTCCGTCGCCTCGTCGACCCCGAACGCATCGCGTACGCCCAGGGGTTGGACGTCCACCGGGGCGGCACCCGCCGCCTCTCCGCCGTGCCGGGCGAGCCCGTCGCGCAGGAGCGCCGCGAGCAGCCGGGTGGACTCGGCCAGCACGGATGCGGAGCGCGTGGCGGGGACGGTCGAGGCGACCGGCGCGGTCGGCGCGGCCGACAGGGTCTCAACGGCCATCGGGGCCACCCTCGCCGTCCACCGTGAGCAGCACCCGGGCCGTGGCGATCGGGCCGGAGTCCAGGTCCGCCGGGGTCGTCGGCGCGTACAGCGCATCGCGTCCCGCCGACCGCAGCGCCTCCAGCACCGCGTCGAACGTGGTCTCCGCCGCGTCCGCCGCCACCGACTCCCCGCCCACCGCGATCGTCCCGGGGGCCAGGTCGGCCACCAGCGGGTCGCCCAGGTCGACGCTCGCCGCCGGGTCCTCGGCGGCGAGCTGCACCTGGCCGAGCAGGTCGCGCAGGGCGGACGCGGCCGCCGTACGCCGCGACAGCCCGGCCCCGACCGCCCAACGGGCTCCGGCGGACGGGCCGTTCGCCTCGCGGGCGAGCACCACGTGCGCCGAGGTGCGGTCGGCCTCGCCCAGGTCCAGGAGGTCCACGGCGATGTCCAGGTTGGCGGCGGACTTCAGCAGGAACACCAGCTCCGGATCGTCGCCGCCGACCGCGAGCGGGCTCACCCGGGTGGCGCCCCGTACCGCGCGGAGCAGCGCGTCGTGGGCGAGCGCGGACAGCAGCCCCCGGCCCGCCGCCTCCGCCGCGCTGCCGCCCGCCCCCGCGCCCGCCGTGGTCGCCAGGTGGACCCGGTCGGCGTTGTGCGGCCCGAACGGGCGCAGGGCGGCGGCCGGTACGCGCACCGGGTCCTTGCCGATCAGCGAGGTGGCGACCGCCCAGGCGGCGGGCACGGCCCCGGCCCCGCCGCCGGTCGTCAGGGCGTCGGGCCCGAGCGTCCGCAGCTCCTGCGCACCGTCCTCCGGCGACGGGGCCGGGGCAGAGGCCGGGGGCACGACGTGCTCCACGTACGCCTCGGCCGCCGCGTGCAGCGCCCGGGTCCGCGCCCCGGCCAGATGGTGCACGTCGAACGCGGCGATCCGGCGGCGCTCACCGCCTCCGAGCGCCACCTCGACCCGGCTGAGCTTCAGCGGGGTCTGGGTCAGCTCCTCGTCGTCGTACCGGCGGAAGATCCCGGTGTACGGGCGGACCAGCGCCGTGCTGATCCGGTTGAGCTCCTCGACCAGGCCCTCCGCGTCGCGGGCGGTCTCCACGGTCGCGGTGACGGGCAGCGCGAGCGGGCCGGGCAGGGCCGCGTGCTCCACGCCTCCGTCGCAGCGGGTGCACCGGGGGTGGGGCTGGACGGGTTCGGCCATCACGTCCAGCGAATCCAGGTCCTGGACGAGGACCTGGCCGGCCGTCTCGGCGGGCAGCGCGCCGGTGGTCAGGCGGAAGATCTCGTAGCCGACGAGGTTGCCGGCCATGGCGGCGACCGGCCCGGACAGGGCGGCCCCGTCGTGCGGTACGGCCCCGGCCGCCTCGCTCCACAACTCCGCCGCCGCGCCCGCGTCGACGTTGCCGCCCAGCCGCAGCAGGGCGCAGGACCAGCAGCCGGTGGAGCCCGCGGTGGAGAGCGGGCCGACGATCAGGCGGCGGCCGAACAGCCAGACGGGGATGAGGGTCACGCCCTCGGGCACCCCGGCGGCCAGCAGCCGGTGGGTGCGCGCCCCGGCTCCCGCGCCGGTGACCACGACGACGTCGTGGCCGTCGAGGGCGGCCCAGCCCGCGTCCGCACCGGCGGTGAGCGTGCCGACGCGCGCACCGTTGGCGGCGGCCTCGGCGGTGACCTCGTCGGAGGCCGCCACGGTGCCGTCGGCGGCGATGCTCGCGCAGCCGTTGCGCACCAGGCTCAGCGCGCACCAGCGGGCCGTCTCGTCGTCGCCGAGGACGGCGACGCGGGTGGCGCGGTAGCGGGCGAAGCGGGCGGGGGCGTCGTCGGTGTAGTGGTCGACGTAGGCGATCTGCGCGGCGAACCGCTCGGCGGTCTCCTGGTCGAGGGCGTCCTCCGCCGCCGCCTCGGCCTCGGGGATGTCGCGGGCGAAGCCGCGCGCGTACAGCGTCTTGACCAGTTCGGCGGCCATCGCCCGCTGTGCGGGCCCGAATCCGGCGCACAGGTCGGCCAGCCGGTGGTGCCCGGTGAGGTGCGGGACGACGAGCGAGGCGAAGCGGTAGGCGGTGCGGCCGGTGAGGTGGAAGCCGCCGTCGGCGTTGTGGAACAGCACCCCGCCGGGGGTCTCGGTGAACAGCACGTCGCGGCGGATGCGCGGCCGGGTGCCGGCGAGCGCGTCGAACGCGGCCGCCGCGGGCGCCGCGGCCGCCGATGGGGGCGCGGCGGGTGCGGCGGGCGTGGCAGGGGCTGTGGGAGCGGCGCTCTCGGCCATGGGGGTCACACCTTCTCTGTGCGGCGGTCGCGGATCCGTGCGGTTCTTCGTACGTGGGCGCGGAGCAGGTCGTGGATGCGGTACGGGCCCGGCGGGCCGTCCTCCAGCAGTCCGGCGTCGGCGAGTTGCTCCCGTACGGCTTCGGGTACGGGGCCCTCGTCCTCGGGGCCCCGGTCGGCGAGCAGCTCCGGCGGGCCCTGGGCGAGGTGGGTGAAGGCCTCCGACAGCCGGGGGTCGAGGCGGTCGAGCGCCCGGTCGAAGAGGCCGGTGACCGAGTGGTCCGGGGAGTCGGTCAGGGTGAGCCGGGCGAGCGGGTCGTCGCCCAGCCAGTCGACGGCGTCGGCGAGCCGCAGCCCCGGCCGGGTCAGCAGCCGGGCGGTGAGGATGCGCAGGGCGGCCGGGAAGTGCCCGCACAGAACAGCGAGTTGACGGGCCGCGCGGGGTTCGGCCTCCACCCGCTCGGCGCCCAGGGTGGCGAGCAGCAGGGCGTACGACTCGGCGGCGGTGAAGGCGGTCAGCCGCTGCACCCAGCCGCCGTGGGTGGCGATGAGCCCGCCGAGCCCCATCCGGCTGGTGACCACGACGGCGGGCTCGGGCCCGTCGGCGGAGACCGGCGGGAGCAGCGGGCGCACCTGGTCGGCGTCGACCACGTCGTCCAGGATCAGCAGGGCCCGCCCTTCGCCCGGCTCCCGCAGCGCGAGGGCCACTTCGGCGGCCACCTCGTCGGCCGTGCGGGGTTCGCCGTCCGCGCGGGTCATGCGGACGAGCAACTGCCCGGCGGGGAAGGCGTCCCGGACGAGCCGGGCGACGTGCTGGGCGAGCGCCGACTTGCCGATGCCGGGCGCGCCGGACACCAGGACGGTGAGCGGCCGGTGGTCATCGGGGCCGCCGGCGGCGGGTTCGGTGAGCCGGGCGGCCAGGGCGGCGGCCTCGGCGGTCCGCCCGGTGAAGTGCGGCACGGCCGGGACGGGCCCGACACCGGACACGGCGGCCGGGGCGAGCGCCCCGCCACCGGCCGGAACGGCGGCGGCCGGGGTCGTGACCGGAACAGCCTCGGACGAGGCCGGGGCCGCAGCGGCGGCGGCCGGGAGGGGAACCGTCTCGCCCCGGATCACGCGGGAGGCGTCGGGACCGGCGGAGCCCAGGTCCTCCCCTCGCAGGATGGACAGTTCGAGGCGGCGCAGCGAGGGCGAGGGGTCCACGCCCAGCTCCTCCAGCAGGAAGCCCTTGACCCTGCGGTACTCGGCGAGGGCCTGGGACTGGCGTCCGGTGCGGTAGAGCGCCTCGATGAGCTGTTCGTGGAAGCGTTCGTGCCCCGGATATACGCGCGTAGCGGTCCACAGGTCGACGAGCGCCTCACCGCAGCGCCCGAGCCCCAGCAGCAGATCGCAGACCCGCTCGACCGCGCGCAGCCGCTCCTCCGCGAGCCGGGGCACCTCGTCGCGGTGCAGCACCTCGGACCGTACGTTGGCGAGCAGCGCGCCCTGCCAGAGCGCGAGGGCGTCCCTGAGCGCGTGGAGCTCCGCCTCCGGGTCGCGGTCCAGCCCGGCGGCCCGGCGCACCTGGTCGCGGAAGCCGAGGAGGTCCAGGGTGGGCGGTTCGGCGGTGATCCGGTAGCCGCCGGGCACCGCTTCGATGGCGGTGCCGGTGACGCCGTGCTTGGCGAACAGCCGACGGAGCCGCAGGACACAGGTCTGGAGGGCGGCGCGGGCGGTGGCGGGCTGCTCCTCACCCCACACCGCGCGCTGCAAGTACTCGGCGGACACCGTGGAGTTGGCGTTCAGGAGGAGTGCGGCGAGCAGGTTCGCGGGCTTGGAGGGCTGGAGGACGACGGTGTCGGGTCCGTCCGCGAGGGCCAGCGGCCCCAGCAGCTGGAACCGCATCACGCTCGGCACCTCTAGTCCCAGCCGTTGACCAGCTTGCACACCCGAACCGGCGCGGAATCAGGGGGCAGTTGGCCGATGACATCGGCCAACTCCGTACAGACCAGCCGGGTGAGGCCGTCGGCGACGGGCGGGTGGCCCGGGGGCGTGGTGGCCGATGCGGTGCCGGTGGAGAGGGTGAGGGCGGCGAGGGCGATCCCGGTGACGAGGGCGGCTGCTCTGGCCGGACGGCGCTGCTTCTGCGCGAGCGAGGACCTGGACACGTTTTCCCCTTCGACGGTGGCGTCGGAGCCGGGGTTCCTCCCGGCACGGACGACGATGCCAGCGCGGAACGCGCCACGAGAGAGGCGGCGGTGTCAGCTTGCTGCACGGGGTCCGGAAGCCGTGTGCAGCAAGTTGACACGGTTCGCCATGACCGTCCGGCCGGGACGGGGAACGGGGGGCGAGGAAAGGGCCGTCGGCGCCCGGGACGAGGCCGGGGAACAGGTCGGCCCCGGGACGTTTGGAGGAACGTCCCGGGGCCTGCCGGTCATCCTACGGTGACACCGGAAGGGTCACGGCCGTCGGGCCACGTTGACGCCCTCGGGGGCGCCGCCGGGTCACCGTCATGGGGCGGGAGGGTGCTCACCCGTCCGTCGCGATGGCGTTGAGGACGTTCATCCGGCCCGCCCGGAAGGCCGGGACGAGAGCGGCGAACAGTCCGACGAGGGCGGAGCAGGCGAAGACCGTGAGGATCGTCGGCCACGGGATCTCCAGGACCTCCAGGCCCTCCAGCGCCAGCAGCTTCTGGGCCGCCGTGCCCCAGCCCATCCCGAGTCCGAGTCCGAGCAGCGCCCCGAAGAGGGCGATGACCACGGACTCCAGCCGGATCATGCGGCGCAGCTGGCGGCGGGAGAGCCCGATGGCGCGCATCAGGCCGATCTCGCGGGTCCGCTCGACCACGGAGAGGGCGAGGGTGTTCACCACACCGAGCACCGCGACGATGATCGCCAGGGCGAGCAGACCGTAGACGATGTTCAGCAGCTGGCCGATCTGGTTCTTCAGGTCTTCCTTGAAGTCGGCCTGGTTCTGCACCTTGTAGACCGGGTATTCGGCGACGGCGCTCTTGAGGGCCGCGTACGCCTCCTTCTCCTTGCCCTCCTCCGCCTTGCCGAACATCGCCACGTTCTGCGGCATCTTGTCGGCGGGGACGTAGGAGGCGGCGGTGGTGAGGTTGGTGTACATCGCGCCGCGGTCGATGTTGGTGTCGTCGGAGGTGATGGCGGCGACCTTCAGCTTCGCCGTCTCGCCGGCCGTGAACGCGACGGTGAGGGTGTCGCCGACCTTGACCCCGTGCTTCTCGGCGTAGTCCTCGCCGACGGACATGGCGTTCTCGCCGTACGCCTTGGAGAGGTCGCCGGAGAGCGCGGTGCGGCGGACGTCCTGCTGATAGGTCGGGTCGGCGGCGGTGATGCCGTCGTCCTCCGTCGTGCCGTCCGGGGTGGTGATCTTCGCCTTGACGAAGGTGTAGGACGTCAGGTGCTCCAGGCCCGGCACCGCCTTCAGGGCCTCGGCGGCCTGCGGCACGATCGGCCGTCCGGCGCCGCTGTCCTGGACGATGAAGTCCGCGCCGACCGACTTGTCGAGCTCCTCGGTGGCCGAGGCGACCATGGAGGACCCGACGACGGACAGGCAGGCCACCAGGGCGAGCCCGATCATCAGGGCGGCGCCGGTCGCTCCCGTACGCCGGGGGTTGCGCAGGGCGTTGCGCTCGGCCAGCCGGCCGACCGGGCCGAAGAGCCGCAGGACGACGACGCTCAGCCCGCGCACCACCACACCGGCCAGCAGCGGGCCGATCACGATGAAGCCGATGAGGGTCAGCAGCACGCCGAGGGCGAGGAACATCGAGCCCTCGGTGGCCTTGTCGGCCTGGGTGGTCGTCCACAGGGCCGCGCCGCCCGCCGCGGTCAGGACGAGGCCGATACCGGCCCTGACCCGGCCGGACCGGCCGTCGGCGGGGGTTCCGGCATCGCGCAGGGCGGCCATCGGGGAGACCTTGCCGGCCCGGCGGGCCGGGATGTACGCGGCGAGGACGGTGACGATGACGCCGAGCGTCAGGCCGATCGCCGGGGTCGTCCAGGCGACGGTGAGGTCCCGGGTGGACAGCTCCATGCCCACGGCGCCCATCAGCTTCATCAGCCCGACGGCGAGGCCGACGCCGGCCGCGACGCCGAGGACGGAGCCGACGATGCCGAGGAGGACCGCCTCCACCAGCACGGACCGGTTGACCTGCTTGCGGCTGGAGCCGATGGCCCGCATCAGGCCGATCTCGCGGGTGCGCTGGGCGACCAGCATCGAGAAGGTGTTGACGATGAGGAAGATGCCGACGAGGAGGGCGATTCCGGCGAAGCCGAGCATCGCGTACTTCATGACGTCCAGGAAGGCTCCCATCTCGTTCTTGTTGGCGTCGGCGGCCTCCTGCTGGGTCTGGAGCTTGTACGCGGTGGTGTCGCCGAGGGCGGCGGCCACGTTCTTCTTGAGCTGGGCGTCGCTGACGCCGCTCCCGGCCGTCACCAGGATCTGGTTGAAGACGTCGGGTGCGCCCAGCAGGTGCTTCTGCGCGGTGGCGGTGTCGAGGTAGACGACCGCCGCGCCCGGGTTGGTGACGGTGAAGGACGCGATGCCGCTGATCTTCGCCCGGAGGTCGCCGGTGGCGGCGATGGTGCGCAGTTCGTCGCCGATCGCGAGCTTGTGCTTCTTCGCGGTGTCGGCGTCGACCATCACCTCGGTGGGACCGCGGGGTGCGTGCCCGGAGGTGATCTCCATCGAACGCAGGTCGTTCTCGGTCCAGTTGCTCGCGATGGTGGGGGCGCCGGTGTCGGAGCCCATGTTCTTGTTGTCGCGGTCGACGACGGTGACCGCCATGGAGAAGGCGGACCCCTCGGCCCGCTCCACCCCGTCGGCCTTCTGGACCTGCTGGATCGCGGAGGCGGGCAGCGAGGCGGGCTTGCCGTTGTCGGGCTGCTCGCCGTCGTCGGCCGCGCTCTTCGGGCTGACGGTGACGTCGGGCGAGGAGATGGTGAAGAGCTTGTCGAACGTGGTGTTCATCGTGTCGGTGAACACGAGCGTGCCGCAGACGAACGCCACGGACAGCAGCACCGCCACGGCGGAGAGAGCCATCCGGCCCTTGTGCGCGAGGAAGTTGCGCAGCGAGGTCTTCCAGATGGTCATGACGTCCGCCCACGTGCGTCGAAGTGCTTCATGCGGTCGAGGACCTGCTCCGCGGTCGGGTTCTGCATCTCGTCGACGATGGAACCGTCGGCGAGATACAGCACCCGGTCCGCGTAGGAGGCGGCGACGGGGTCGTGGGTGACCATGACGATGGTCTGGCCCAGCTCGTCGACCGACCTGCGGAGGAACGACAGGACTTCGGCCCCGGCGCGGGAGTCCAGGTTTCCGGTGGGCTCGTCGCCGAAGATGATCTCCGGCCGGGCGGCGAGCGCCCGGGCGACGGCGACGCGCTGCTGCTGGCCGCCGGAGAGCTGGGTCGGGCGGTGCTTGAGGCGCTCGGCGAGGCCGACGGTCTCCACGACCTGCTGGAGCCAGCCGGCGTCGGGCTTCCGGCCCGCGATGTCCATCGGCAGCGTGATGTTCTCGATCGCGTTGAGCGTCGGGAGCAGGTTGAACGCCTGGAAGATGAACCCGATCCGGTCGCGCCGGAGCTGGGTGAGCTTCTTGTCCTTGAGCTTGGTGATCTCGGTCTCGTCGAGGAAGATCTCGCCCGACGTCACCGTGTCGAGCCCGGCCAGGCAGTGCATCAGGGTCGACTTGCCGGAGCCGGACGGGCCCATGATCGCCGTGAACTGCCCGCGGGCGATGTCCACGTCGACGTGGTCGAGCGCGACGACCCGGGTCTCTCCGGTGCCGTACGCCTTCACGACCTGCCGCGCTCGCGCCGCGACGGCCGTACGCCCTCCAGTGCCCCCGTGCCTGGGAATGGTCACAGCCGTTGTCACGGTATTTCTCCTATGTCGGTCGATGACTGGACGTCGTCGGCTACGTTCCGAGTCTGGGTTCCGGACGGTGTCCGGCGCGATGGTGCTCAGCGCAGTCTTCGGGTGGGGTTTTCCCCACCCGCCCCCCTGCGGTGGGCCGTAGCGGCGACGTAAGAAGAGGTTAAGGAAATGCCCCCTGCCGCCACGTCCTCCGGCGGGAGGAACGGGCCCTGGCCCCTTTGAGGGGGCGCCCCCTAGGGGTCTCGTCCGCCAGGCGGAGGCGAGGTCAGGGGCACGGTTCGGCCCGGCGGGGCGGCGGGCGGCGACGCGGGCGGACCGGCCGGTGAACCGGAGCGAAGGGGTCCGCCGACGACCCCTTACCCACCCTGCCCTTCCCGCGCCCCCGCCCCGCGCCATTCCGGTGGACCCTCCCCCTCCGGGGCTCCCGGATGAGACAGTGCCCCGGGAGATACGTGCATAGGGAAGGAAACCCGGTGAGCGGCACGGACGGCGGCGGAAAGAGCGGCACAGGCGATACGGGGTCGCAGGCGGGTGACAGCGCGGGCCCCGCCCCGGGCGGCGAGGGCGGCGCGGCGCCCGCCCTCACCACGCCCCGCGGCCGTCGCCCCGTCGTGGCGGCGCTCATGCTCGGCATGGCGCTGGCCGCCATCGACGGCACCATCGTCTCCACCGCCGTCCCGCAGATCGTCGGCGACCTCGGCGGCTTCACCGTCTTCTCCTGGCTCTTCTCCGGCTATCTGCTGGCCGTCACCGTCACCCTCCCCCTGTACGGGAAGCTCTCCGACACCTTCGGCCGCAAGCCGGTCCTGATCGCCGGGATCATCCTGTTCCTGGCCGGCTCGGTCCTCTGCGCGGCCGCCTGGAACATGGCCGCGCTCATCGCCTTCCGGATCGTCCAGGGCCTCGGCGGCGGCGCACTCCAGGGCACGGTCCAGACGATCGCTGCCGACCTCTATCCGCTCAAGGAACGGCCGCGCATCCAGGCGAAGCTGTCCACGGTGTGGGCGACCTCGGCGGTGGCCGGGCCGGTGGTGGGCGGGCTGCTCGCCGGGTACGCGGACTGGCGGTGGATCTTCCTGATCAACCTCCCGGTCGGCGCGGTCGCCCTCTGGCTGGTCGTCCGCCACCTCCACGAACCGGCCCGACCCCGCCCCGCCGCCCGGCCCCGGGTCGACTGGGCGGGCGCGCTCGCCGTCTTCGCGACCGGCGCCCTGCTGCTCACGGCGCTCGTGCAGGGCGGCGTCGCCTGGCCCTGGCTCTCGGCGCCCTCGCTCGGCCTGTTCGGGATCAGCGCGGTGCTGGCGGCCCTGACCGTGGTGATCGAGCGGCGGGCCGCGGAGCCGATCATCCCGGGCTGGGTGTGGCGGCGGCGCACCATCGCCTCGGTCAACCTGGCGCTCGGCGCGATGGGGCTGCTGATGGTCGCGCCGACCGTCTTCCTGCCCACGTACGCCCAGTCGGTGCTGGGCCTCGGCCCGATAGCCGCCGGGTTCGTGCTCTCGGTGATGACGCTGAGCTGGCCCGTGTCGGCGGCCCTGTCCGACCGGGTCTACAACCGCATCGGCTTCCGGCTCACCGCGATCGTCGGCATGAGCTGTGCCCTGCTGATCCTGCTGGCCTTCCCGCTCCTCCCCTACCCCGGCGCGCCCTGGCACCCCGCCCTGCTGATGCTGCTGCTCGGCGCGGCCCTCGGTCTGTTCCAGCTGCCGCTGATCGTGGGCGTCCAGTCGACGGTCGGCTGGGCGGAGCGCGGTACGACGACGGCCTCGGTCCTCTTCTGCCGCCAGGTCGGCCAGAGCATCGGCGCGGCGGTCTTCGGGGCCGTCGCCAACGGCGTCCTGGCCGCCCGCCTCCTGGACGCCCCGGTGAGCGGCCTGCCCGACGACCTGGACGCGGTGGCCCGCACCCTGGAGGACCCGGGCGGCCTCTCGGCGGCGGCGACGGACTATCTGCGCCGGGCGGTCGACGCGGCGGTGGACCACGTCTACATCGGGGCCGCCGGTGCCGCGGCCCTGGCCCTGCTCGCCCTGATCACCCTCGCCCCGCGCCGCTTCCCGGTCATCACGGAGACCCCGGCCGCCGCCGACACCGCGGGGGCGGACATCATGGACCGCCACGCGACCCCGACGGACCAAGGATGACGATGACACCGCTGTCTTCCGGCGACGACCGGCCCGACAAGCCCACCGAGACCGACCAGCTCGACCAGCTCGACCAGGAGACGGTGGACCGCTTCTGCAAGATCTGGGCCGACACCGGCTTCAACGACCCGGCCGATGAGCACTACGTTCTCTTCGACGGCTACACCCTCGACGAGGACCCCGAGGCCCGCGCCGAACTGCTGACGCTGGTCCGCACCCTCGGGCTGGAGCACGTCGACAACCCGCCGGGCGCCGCGGCCGGCGAGGTGTGGGTCCGTACGGACCCCCGTATCGACGCCGAACTCGGGAACTGGGCATAGCCTGGGCACATCGTCAGCAGATGGCTCGGGCCGAAAGCACCGGAGAACACCCCATGAGAATCCACGTGACCAGCGTCTTCGTCCACGACCAGGACGAGGCTCTGCGCTTCTACACGGATGTGCTGGGCTTCGAGAAGAAGCACGACGTACCGCTCGGCGGCGAGAACCGCTGGCTGACCGTTGTCTCCCCGGAGGACCCCGACGGCACCGAGCTTCTGCTGGAGCCCGACAAGCACCCCGCCGTGAAGCCGTACACGACGGCCCTGTTCGCCGACGGCATCCCGGCCGCCTCCTTCCGCGTGGACGACGTCCACGCGGAGTTCGACCGGCTCGGCAAGCTCGGCGTCCGCTTCACCCAGGAGCCGCTGGACATGGGCCCCGTCGCCACCGCCGTCCTGGACGACACCTGCGGCAACCTGATCCAGATCATGCACAGCGCCTGAGCCCGGCCCGTCACCGCCGTCACCGGCCGGCCCCGGCCCCGGCCCGCCGGCTGTCCGTGATCAGACCTGTTCCCGGACCGCATCGGCGGGCGGATCGGCCGCCACCTCCGCCCACACCGTCTTCCCGATCGGGTTCCGGGGCTCCCATCCCCACCGGGTCGCCAGGCACTCCACCAGGAACAGGCCGCGCCCTGACTCCTGGTCGTCCGGTGGCAGGGCCGGAGCCTCCGGCGTACGGCCGAGCAAGGCGTCCGAGACCTCGATACGGAAGCGGGCCGCGGGCAGTTCGTAGTCCACCCACACAAGGAAGTTCCGCCCGCGCAGCCGCCCGTGGCACACCGCGTTGGCGGCCAGTTCCGCCACCACCAGCGCCACCGAGCACGAGGCGTCGCTCATCGGCCCGAACCCCCACTCCCCCAACTGCCGCACCACGGTACGGCGGGCGAGCCTGGCCCCTCGCGGCGTCGACGGGAACTGCCGCGACAGGCACCCGTATCCGTTCGGGGTCAGCCCGAAGCCGCGCGGACGGGGCGGGGCCGCGTCCTTGTCCTTGCGACCGGCCTTCTTCGCCTCGGTCGCCCTCTTGCCGGTCATGGTGATCATCCGTTCGCTCGACTCCTCTCGCGTCACCCACGCGTGCGGGTTCCGTGACGTTCTGTACTCAAGAGTCGGCAGTGCGGCCTAGCCTCGGAAGGTGACAGCGCCTTACCTTGCAGTCCGTAAGGAACGGAAGTATCGCCGTGGCCAAAGCAATTGACCCGCAGTCCTCCATGGCCGCCCTCTTCGGATCGCGCGTACGCAAGTTACGCGTGGCGGCCGGACTCACCCAGACCGAAGTGGGCTCGCTGACGCATGTGGTCGGCAGCCGCATCGCCCAGATCGAGCGCGCGACCGGCGCGAAACCGACCCTGGAGCTGGCCCGTGCCATCGACAGGGCGCTGGTCGCGGACGACCTGCTGATCGACCTGTGGCCGTATGTGCACCGGGAGGCGTTCCCGGACTGGTCGCAGGCGTTCATCGCGTACTCGGCCCGTGCGGCGGTGATTCGCGAGTACGCCTCGCACGCCGTGCCCGGTCTGCTGCAGACCCCGGAGTACGCGCGTGCGCTGCTGAGCGTGGGCCACTCGCTGCGCGACGCCGATCATCTGGAAGAACGCGTCGCGGCCCGGCTCGACCGCCAGGTGCGGCTCACCGGCCCGGACCGGCCGCAGCTGTGGATCATCCTCGACGAGGCCGTGCTGCGCCGGCCGATCGGCGGATCCGCCGTGATGCGCGGCCAGTTGGAGAAGCTGCTGAGGATGGCCGAGGAGCCCGGCGTCACGATTCAGGTGCTGCCGTTCAGTCAAGGCGCGCACGGCTCGTTGGGCGGTTCGCTCACCGTGCTGGTGATGCCGGACGGCACCGAGGTCGCCTACACGGAAGGTGCGCACCAGGGCCGGTTGACCGAGGAACCGGACGAGGTCGAACGGTTCGTTCTGACTTACGATCAACTCAGGGCGATGGCGCTGCCGCCGCTGATGTCACTCGCCTTGATTCGATCCGTACTGGAGGCCGATTACCGTGCAGCGAGTGTCCCGTCCCGATCTGACCGCCGCCGCCTGGCGCAGCAGCAGCTACAGCAACCAGGAGGGCGGCAACTGCGTGCAGGTGGCCGACGGATTCCCGGGCCTCGTCCCCGTCCGTGACAGCAAGAACCCCACCGGCCCGGCCCTGGTCCTGACCACCGCCGCCTGGACCGCGTTCGTCACCGGAGCCGTCGTCCGCTGAAGCGCCTCTCCAGCGCCGGATTCACTGAAGCACCGCCCTGTGTCGGTTCCGCTTCAAGGTCTTCCTGTTTACTGGTGTCATCACCCCTTTACCGGCCCCATTCCGGATCAATAGGCGGCACCCGGCGCACGCGAATGGCGTGACGAGGTTTTTCGGATTGACTGAAAAAGATTCCTCCACACGGGTCATTCCGCTCCACAGTCGGCACCGCCGACCGACGGCGAGCAGTGTGAAGGCGCCTGCCAGCGCGGGATTCCGCTTCCCGATTACCACAACATCACTGGCCCACCGGTCGCTTCTCGACAAAATCACTCTGCCTACGGACTATGCCGCTCACCGGATCATCCGGTGCATCAGGATGTCTACGATGAGGTCGCTCCTTGCCGGGAAACGGTTGGTTCCGCTTTCCCCCGAATCACCAAGGTGATCTGCACCTTCTCGGAGCGGCCGCACACCTTCTGCTCGGTAGATCTGAGGGACCGCATCCATGGCAAAACCCGTACCAGCCAGTCAGCGGCGGCAGTCGAACGCACCGAAGGCGGCGATAGCACCGCTTGTGACCGTGTTGTCGGTGAGCGCCGTCGCCGGAGCCGTGGCGGTGCCGCTGGCTCCTTCGCAAGCGCGCGGCTGGGCGGCAGTGGTGGTGACCACCGCCTGGGTGGTCCTGGCCCTCGCGCTCGCCGTCGCCCACCAGGTCACACGGCGGACGCTGCGCACGGCCGCCACGCAGACGGCCGAGGCCGAGCGGCTCAAGGCCTCGCTGACCGCCCTCGAAACGGACACGGCGCACACCGCCGACGTCGCGCTGCCCGCGCTGATCAGACTGGTACGCGGCGGCTGGAAGGCGGCCGACGCCCTCGGCCAGGTTCCGCTGCCGCGCAGCCCGCGCCAGCGGAAGCTGCTGCACGTCCTCGCGACCACGGTCGAGGAGCAGGAGCGGCAGACCACCGCGCTGCGGACCGAGAGCACGCGATTCCGCGCGGAGGCCGAGGCGTTGACCGCGCAGCTCCGCGAGGAGCTGCACGCCCTGACCTCCGAGGTCGAGCGCTTCGGCCGCGAGACGCTGCCGACCGTCACCGCCAGGCTCCGTGAGGGCGAGTCCGGCGCCGGTGTGCGGGCCGAGGTCCAGCTGCCCGAACAGCCGGTCCTGCGCGGCCCGTTCGAGGACGTGATCCGGGAGCTCGCGCTCGGCGAGCGCCGTGCTCTCGCGGCCACGACCGCGTCGGCCAAGGCGCTCAGTCGCGTCCAGGCGAAATCCGTCAGCATGCTGGCTGACCTGCGCGGCATGCAGGAACGTCACGGCGAAGAGGTGTTCGGCGATCTGCTGAAGCTGGACCACAGCACCTCGCAGCTCGGCCTGATGACGGACCGGCTGGCGCTGCTCATGGGCGGGCGGCCCAGCCGCGCCTGGAACAAGCCGATCGTCATGGAGAGCATCCTGCGCGGCGCGGTCGGCCGGATCGCCGCCTATCAGCGCGTACGGCTGCACTGCTCCTCCGGCGTCTCCATCTCCGGCTTCGCCGCCGAAGGCGTCATGCACCTGCTCGCCGAACTGATGGACAACGCCGCCAACTTCTCACCGCCCATCGACGAGGTGCACGTCTACGTCGAGGAACGCGGCACCGGCATCGTTGTCACCATCGAGGACAGCGGCCTGAAGATGGCCGACGCGGCGATGCGGCGGGCGGCGGACTCCGTCGCCGGGCGGATGACCGACCTGGCGACCCTCCAGGGCACCCGCCTGGGCCTCGCGGTCGTGGGGCGGCTCGCGCTCAAGCACCGGATCAGCGTCAACTACCGGCCGTCCTCGCGCGGCGGCACCGGTGTCGTCGTCCTGCTGCCGAGGCATCTGATCGCGCAGGAACCCCGCGAGAACCAGCAGGCGCTGGGCCATCACGCGGCCGCCACGCCCGCGACGGCGACACCGGCTCCTGCCCCCGCCGCCACCGGAACCGCCACCGCCCCGGCACCGGCTCCCGCGCCCGTGACGCCGTCCCTGCCCGACGCCGTGCCGGGATCCGTGCCCGGGTCCGTACCGGGAGCCGTGCCCGAGACCGGCACGGAACCCTTCGCGCCCGCCGCGCACGCCGCACCCACCGCCGTACCGCCGTCACCGGCCCCGCCTCCCGCGCCATCGCCCGCGCTCCCCCCGGCGGACGAGCACCTCGTGGTCCGGCCGCGGCGCGAGCCCGAGTCCGAGCGCGGGGCCGCCCGGCCGGCGGCGACCGGCTCCACCCCCGGCGGCCTGCCCGTACGCACGCCCGGCCGCACCATGGCCGAGGCGGACCGGGAACGCGGCCGGCATCGCGGCGCGCCCGCGCCCTCCTCTCCGGCGGTGCCGCGCGGCGACACCCCTCGGACCTCGCCGCCCCGCAGCGCGGGCGACCAGTTCGGCGCGTTCCACCGCGGCCGGAAGTCCCCGGGCGCATCAGGAGGACCGGACAGCCCGACCTCACCGCCGCCCTCCGCTCCGTAACCCGGGCCCCGGAACCCGTCACCCGGGTTCCGGAACGCACCTCCGTACGGTGTCCGGCCCCCCGGACGCGATCCGCTCGCCAGCTCGCTCGAACATCCGAGATTGGAGGTACGGGCCCCCGGCCGGTTCCCCCGGCGCCACGGACCCGTCACTCATCATGCAGACCACAGACACCAGCCTCACCTGGCTCCTGCAGAGGCTGCTGGAGCAGACCCCCGGAACGCGGCACGCCCTGGCCCTGTCCCGCGACGGGCTCAAGCTCTGCTGGACCGAGCACCTCACCCTCGACCAGGCCGACCAACTGGCCGCGATCTGCTCGGGCATGCAGGCGCTCGCGCAGGGCGCCTCCATCGAGTTCGGTGACGGATCCGGCGGCGTACGGCACTCGATGACGGAGTTCCACGGCGGCCTGCTCTTCATCGTCGAGGCCGGTGAGGGCGCGCACCTCGCCGTCGTCGCCACCGAGGACGCCGACCCCACCGTGGTGGGCCACCAGATGACGCAGATGGTCGAGCAGATCGGCGAACACCTGCGCGCCGCACCACGCGGCGAGGCGCGAGGGAGCGGGTCATGACCCGCCGTCCCGTCGACACCGGCGACCCCGACCGGCTCTACACCGTCACCGGTGGGCGCAGTCGCTCCGCGGACTCCTTCGACCTGGTGACCCTCGTGGTCAGCGAGTCCCGGCCGACCGCCGGAATGCAGTCGGAGCACGCGCGGATCCTCGAACTGTGCCGCCACCCGACCGCCGTCGTCGAGATCGCCGCCGAACTCTCGCTGCCTGTCACCGTGGTGCGCATCCTGCTCGACGATCTGCACGCCATGGGCCGTATCACCGCCCGCCATCCGCGTACGGCCGCCTCGCGCACCGCGCTGCCCGACTCCGAACTGCTGAAGGAGGTGCTCCATGGCCTCCGTAAGCTCTGAGCTGCCGGGCGAGCGCACACCGCTGGCCGACGCCGCGGAAACCGGCCTGAAGATAGTCGTCGTCGGAGGGTTCGGCGTCGGCAAGACCACACTCGTCCGCTCGGTGAGCGAGATCCGGCCGCTGAACACCGAAGAGGTCATGACGCAGGCGGGCGTCGGCGTCGACGAGACGGACGGCGTGGACGCCAAGACGACCACCACGGTCGCCTTCGACTTCGGCCGCATCAGCCTCAACGAGCGCATCGTGCTGTACCTGTTCGGCGCTCCGGGCCAGGAGCGCTTCTGGTTCCTGTGGGACCGGCTGTTCTCCGGCACGCTCGGCGCGGTGGTCCTCGTGGACACGCGGCGGATGGACGACTCGTGGTACGCGATCGACCGGCTGGAACACCACGGCACCCCGTTCGTGGTGGCGGTCAACCGCTTCGACGACGACCACGTCCACTCGCTCGACGAGATCCGCAAGGCCCTGGCGCTGCCCGAGCACATCCCGATGATCGACTGCGACGCCCGGGTCCGGCGGTCCAGCAAGAACGTACTGATCACGCTCGTCGACCATCTGCGCACGATGGCCATCGCCCGGGAGACGACACCATGAGCACCTCCAGCCCTTCCTTCGACACCGGTGCCGGCACCGGCTGCCCGGTCGCCCCCGGTGCGGTGCGGCTCGCCGGCGCCTCCTACCAGCAGACGCCCACCGAGCTCTACCGCTCGCTGCGGCGGGAGCACGGCGCGGTGGCGCCGGTCCTGCTCGACGGTGACGTTCCGGCCTGGCTGGTGCTCGGCTACGCCGAACTGTCCTACGTCACCACCCACGACGAGCTGTTCGCCCGGGACTCCCGCCGCTGGAACCAGTGGGACAGCATTCCGCCGGACTGGCCGCTGCTGCCGTACGTCGGCTACCAGCCGTCGGTACTGTTCACCGAGGGCGACGAGCACCGGCGCAGAGCCGGGGTCATCACCGAAGCGCTGGAAGGCATCGACCAGTTCGAGCTGGCCCGCGACTGCCGGCGCATCGCCGACCAGCTCATCGCGGAGTTCGCCGGCAGCGGCCGTGCCGAGCTGATGAGCGACTACGTCCACGCGCTGCCGATGCGGGCCGTGGTCCAGATGTGCGGCATGCCGGTCTCGGGCGCGGACACCCAGCAGTTGGTGGACGACCTGCGGATCTCGCTCGACGCGGACGAGGGCGACGACCCGGTCGCGGCGTACGGCCGGGTCGGCGAGCGACTGCGCCAACTGGTCAAGGACAAGCGGGCGGACCCCGGGCCCGACGTCACCTCGCGGATGGTGACGCACCCGGCGGGCCTCGCGGACGAGGAGATCGTCCAGGACCTGATCTCGGTGATCGCCGCGGCCCAGCAGCCCACCGCGAACTGGATCTGCAACGCGCTGCGGCTGCTGCTGACCGACGAACGCTTCGCGGTGAACGTCTCCGGCGGCCGGCTCAGCGTCGGCGAGGCGCTCAACGAGGTGCTGTGGCTGGACACTCCGACGCAGAACTTCATCGGCCGCTGGGCCGTACGGGACACCCAGCTCGGCGGGCGGCACATCCGGGCGGGCGACTGCCTGGTCCTGGGGATCGCCGCGGCCAACACCGACCCGGAGATCTGGCCGGAGTCGTACGTCGGCGCCGAGAACTCCGCCCATCTGTCGTTCAGCAGCGGCGAACACCGCTGCCCCTACCCCGCACCGCTGCTGGCCGATGTGATGGCCCGTACGGCGGTGGAGACGCTGCTGGAACAGCTGCCGGACCTGATGCTGGCGGTGGAGTCGGCGGAGCTCTCCTGGCGTCCGTCGATCTGGATGCGCGGACTGTCGGCGCTGCCGGTGCAGTTCAGCCCGATGGCGCAGTAGCGGAAGCGGCGGCTTTACCGGCAGCGGCAACCGTGGTGCGGGCGGCCGGAGTTCACGGCTCCGGCCGCCCACGGTCGACGGTTCCGGTCAGCCGGACACCGGCGTGAAGCGGACCGGCAGGCTCTGCGGGCCGCGGGTGAAGACACCGTGCTCGACCGGGTCGAAGCCGTCGGCGGGCCGCAGATCCGGCATGGCGTCCAGCAACTGGTCGACACCGACCTCGACTTCGGCCTTGGCCAGCAGAGCGCCGACGCAGAAGTGCCGCCCGAGCGCGAAGGCCAGATGGTCGGCCGCCGCCGAGAAGGCGTTCGTGGCGGTCAGGTCCTCACGGAAGATGTCGAAGACGTCCGGGTTGCCGTAGCGGTCCTCGTCCCGGTTGGCGGAGCCGATCAGACAGGTCACGGTGGCGCCCGCCGGTATCGTGCCGCCGCTCACCTCCACGTCCGTCGCCGACTGGCGCATGATCATGTGCACCGGCGGTGTGTAGCGCAGCGTCTCGGCGAAGGCGCGGGCTATCAGGCTCCGGTCGGCGCGGACCGCCGCCAACTGTTCCGGGTGGGCGAGGAGGTTGGCGAAGATACCGGCGATGGCCTTGTCGGTGGTCTCGCCGCCGGCCGCCAGCAGCAGACTGCAGAACGCCTTGACGTCCTCGTCGCTCATCCGGACCCCGTCGACCTCTGCCGTGCACAGCGCCGACAACAGGTCGTCGCCCGGCGCCTCACGCCGCTTCCGGATGATCGGCAGCATGTACTCGGCGAACTCGACGCGGGTACGTTCGCCCGCCCGCGTCACGTCCTGGTCGCCGGAGAGATTACCGAGAAAAGCGATGACGGCCGTATACCAGCCGTGAAATCGCTCATGGTCGGATTTGTCGAGACCGAGCATGTCCGCAATGACGTTCACGGGAAAGCGGGTGGCGTAGTCGGCGACCAGGTCGACGGAGCCGGAGGCGCGGAACCCGTCGATCAATTCGCGCGAATTGCGCTCGATGACCGGTAAGAACTTGTCGCGCAGTTCGCTGCCCCGGAAGGCGGGCGCGACCAGCGCCCGGCGCACGGCGTGTTCACGCCCGCTGAGCTGGAGTATCGTCCGCCCGTGCACGGGCTCGATCTGCCAGTCGTAGTTCTCGGTGGTGAACTCACCCGCCTTGTCCTTGAAGACGCGCTCGACGTCCTCGTAACGCGATATGACGTAGCTCCGGGTGGCTTCGTGCCACAGGAGCGGCGTGTCATGACGCATGAGGCGATATGCCTCGTACGGGTCTCTCTCGAACTCGGGTGACAGAATGTCCGGCGCTGGGACCGACATGAACACTCCCTTGGGCTGCAAACGAGAACGGATAACTGGCCAGACCAATCAGCTCTCGCGAACAGGTATTCGTCAAGGGTTGCCGTCCGTTGCACACCGGCCCGACGCGGGTTCGGTCGGGCCGGCCCAGGAGCGCTCAGCTCTCGTCGTCCGGCCCGTCCGGCCCCGCCGCCACCCGTCCGGTCAGCGCCGCCAGCGAGCTGCGTACGTGCGCCATGTGCGCCTGGACCTCCTCGCGGCCCTCCTCGTGCTCGCGCAGGATCCGCTCCGTCTCCCGGACCACCCGCTCCTCGCGGACCCGGGCCTCCGACAGGATCTCCGCCGCCCGCGCCTCCGCGTCCTCCTGGCCGTGCCGGGCCGCCTCCTGCACGGCGGCGAGGTCGCGGCCCGCCTCCGCGAGCAGGGCCTCCGCCCGTTCGGTCAGCGCCGTGTGCCGGGCTTCCGACTCCGCCTCGGCCGCCGCGATGTCGGCCTCCGCCGCCTGCTGCCGCTCCGTGTGCTCCTGGTCCTGGTGGGCCAGCACGCTCGCCGTACGGCTCCGGGTCTGCGCCATCGCCGCCTCGGCCGCCCCGCGCACCTGCTCGGCCTCCTCGCGGGCCGCGGCGAGGATGCCCTCCGCCTCCCGGACCGCCCCGGCGACCCGCTCCTCCGCCGCCGCCACGGCGGCCGCGCGCACCGCGTCCGCCGCCTCCCGGGCCGCCTCCCCGGCCGCCCGGCCCTCGGCGTCGGCCGTGTCCGCCAGCTCCTGGCCCGCCGTCTCCGCGTCCGCCCGCAGCGCGGCGGCCTGCTCCCGCGCCAGCCCGAGAATCCGCTGGGCCCGCTCCCCCAGCTCCGCGTAGTCCGGCTCGGGCAGCGCCGCCGCGGTCTCCGCCAGCCGGGCCGCCTCGCCCGCCAGCTCCTCCGCCAGCGCGGTCAGCCGCGAGACCTCCGCGAGCGCGCTGTCCCGCTCGGCGGTCCGGGCGGCCACCGCACGGTCCACCTGCTCCGGACGGTAACCACGCCCCCGCACGCCGACGACGTCGAACGACGCGGACACCGGTCCAGCACTCATAGCCTGAAGCCCCTCTACGACCTACGGACACACGGACGCACGGATACCCGCGGGCCACCCCGCGATACGTCAAGGATGCGGCAATTGGTGCCGGAAGTCGGAATCGATCAGCGGCATTCAGGCCGGAAGCGACCGGCATCACAGACCCGGGCGAACCGGTGGTCATCGGCCCGCGCCCATCGGCCGGGCGGCCCGGCGCACGACGAGGCGCCCGGACCCTCTCCGGGTCCGGGCGCCTCGTACACCCGCGCCGTTCAGTACCGCGTACGGCTCAGATCAGGCCGTCCCACATCTGCTCCAGCAGCACCGACCACCAGCTCTCCGGCGACGCCAGCGCCGCCGGGTCCAGCGCCACCAGCTGTGCCTGGAAGTCGACGGTCCAGCGGCCCGCCTGCTCCGGGTTCAGCCCGAACCTCAGCCGCCACATCCGGCCCAGCAGCGCCATCGACCGCACGAACTCCGGCAGCCCGGTGTTCACGAACTGCGGCGGCACCGACTGCCCGCCGGGCCCCGCCTCCACCGGAACGGCCACGATGTTCGCCGTCCCGTACTGGACGCAGAGCGCCTTGCCGAAGTCCGTGCCCATCACCAGGTACGACCCCGCGTCCGGCGCGGCCTGCACCTGACGCTGCGCCGCCAGCTCACCCAGCGTCGGCACCACCGGCTGCCCCGGCTGCGCCCAGAAGAACGGCCCGAAATCGGCGGGCAGCCCCGCCCAGACCAGCGTCTGCGCGACGATCTCGGGCACACCCTGACGGGACACCGCCCGCTGGTCGAACCGCAGGATGCCCTGCGGCCCGAAGGCCTGCGCCAACTCCTCGGCCACCGCCTCCGGCGGCAGCGCGGGCGCGGGCGGCAGCTGCGGCAGCGGCGCGCGCACCGGTGCGGGCCGCGCCGGGCCGTCCGCGACCTGGTGCAGCTCGCCCTGGTGCGTCAGCAGATGCTGCATGCCCTGCTGCCGGCTGGCGTGATCCGTGCCGTACGGGGCGACGCTGGTGATCCGCACCTGCGGCCAGGTCTCCCGGATCATCCGGGCGCAGTAGCCGCCCGGCAGCTCGCAGGACTCCAGCTCGGTGTGGAGCTCGATGACCTGCTGCGGCGGCACGTTCATCGCCCGCAGCTCGTGCAGCATCTGCCACTCGGGGTGCGGGGTGCCCGGCGCCGAGCGGCGGATCAGCTGCTGCTCGCTGCCGTCCGGCGCCCGGTACCGCAGCACGGCCTGGTAGCCGGGGCCCACGGTCGGCTGACCGGTGGGCTGCTGCGGATAGCCGTACGCCGGGGGCGGCGGGGTGTGCGGACCCGGCGGCGGACCGGGCGGGCCCGGCGGCTGCGGTACGGGACCGGGGGCGCCGACCGGCGAAGCGCCCGGGGCACCGGGCGGACCGGGCGGGCCGGGAGGACCGACCTGACCCGGACTCGCGAACATCGTCTCCGCGTGGTGCACCCCGCCACCCGGAGGCGGCGTGGCACCGGGCGGCGGACCCGGCGGGCCGGGCGGCTGCGGCGCACCGGGAGCACCCGGAGCACCGGGCGGACCGGGAGGCTGCGGGGCGCCGGGGGCGCCGGGCGGGCCCGGCGGCCTGGGCGCACCCGGGCCCGGCAGACCCGCGCCGATGCTGCTTCCGTCGGCGAGCATCGTCGCGGCGTGGTGCACGCCACCGCCCGGAGGCGGCGTGGAGCCCGGCGGCGGACCGGGCGGTCCGGGAGGCGGAGTGGAACCCGGGGGCGGCGTCGCGCCGGGAGCACCGGGCGGACCCGGAGGCGCGGGAGGCCCGGGCGGGCCGAGCTGGGAGACGAGCTGAGTCGGGACGTACCCGCCCGCCGGGGCCCCGGGCGCACCCGGACCCGAAGGCGGCGGCGTGGCCCCCGGCGGCATACCGGGGATCCCGGGCGCACCGGGCGGCGGCGGGGTCGACGGACCGCCACCACGCGCTCCGCGCGGCGGCACCACGGCCTTGCTGGTGGCCGCGTCGGCGATGTCACCGGCCCCGTCCGAGGCGCCCTGCTCCGGCCGGAGCGCGGGCGCCACCTGCGTACGCGGCAGCTGGCTGCCCCCGGACATCAGCGCGGTGGGGGCCTCCGCCGGGACGACCGGCGGCGGGGCCTCCTCGTCGTCCGTCCCCGACAGCGGCGGCGCGAACACCGTCGCGGGCAGCGGGACGGCCGCGTCGTCGGAGTCGGAGTTGGTGTCCGTACCCGCCCAGGGGGTCGCCCCGGCGGGCACGCCGTCGGAGGCCGTGGGCTCGTAGGCGTCGCCACCACCGGCGGCGGGCCACGAGGCGGCGGAGCCCCCGACGGAAGGAGAGGAAGGAACGGAGGGAGAGGAAGGAGGAGAGGGGGGCGGAGGCGTCGGGGACACGGCGGCCGGACCGGGAACAGGAGTCCCGCCCGAAGCCGACGGGGCCGGGGCCACGGCCGGAGACGGCTCGGCGGCCCGCGCACCCGGGTTCGCCCCCGGGACCACGCCCGGGTTCGCGCCCGAGTCCGCATGCGACGCCGGGGCCGACTCCGACTCCGGCCCCGCATCCCGCCGCTCCGCACGGTGATCCGGAATCCCCAGCTTGTCCGCCGCCTCCTGGAGCCACTCCGGCGGAGTCAGCAGGAACGACGTCTGGTTCAGATCCACCCGCTGCGGCGGCTCCGCGGCGGGGACCGGCGCACCGGCCGGAGCGCCGTACTCCTCCTCGTACCGCCGGATCACCTCGCCCACCGGCAGCCCCGGCCACAACGTGGCCTCGCCGCTGTCCCGGGCGATCACCAGCCGCTGACGGCCGCCGTCCGAGACGGGACCCTCGGCCCGGTCCTCGGCCCAGACCACGAAACCCAGCTCGAACTCACGGACCCGCACCTCACGGTGCTGATACGCGGGCACGTCACCGTTGACCCACTCGTCCGCCCGCTCCTGCGCCTGCGCGAAAGTCACCACCGCGCTCACCCCTCCACCGGGACGGCGCGCGCGAAGCCGCCGTCCACCATCAGGTTCGCCACGGTCTCCAGCTCCGGCGGATTGCCCGCCAGCCGCTGCAGGAAGGCGTCGAAGTCCGTACCGCAGGGCAGCAGCAGCCGCTCCACACGCTCCTGGACACTCCAGCCGTCCTGGTCCCGGGCATCGTCGTACGGGCAGAACCACACCGAACCGACGTCCTGGCCGCGCACCTTCACCGCCAGAATCCCGCCCTGGACGAACGCGACGCCCAGGTAGTCCTTGGTGAAGTGGTCCCGCAGGCACTTGTTCACGTACACCAGGTCGTTCATCGCGGCCTCGTCACGCACCGTGAAGAACGGCTGGTCCACCAGCAGCCCCAGCTCCGCGTCGAGCGCGGCGCCCACCGGGGCCGAACCGCCGGCCGCCTTGAGGAAGGAGCGGTACGCGCCGGGCAGCCGGTAGCCGAGGTCCTCCTCGACGCCCTGCACCTGCTGCTCGCTCACCGCGACCGCGCCCTTGGGCAGCCGGAAGTGCGCCGGACGGGTCTCCTGCAACGGGCGGGTGCCCCGCCGGTTCTGGTCCACGTCCGTACCCGCCAGACCGCCGTGATGACGCAGCAGCGCCTTCACCTCGACCGGCACCAGCTCCATCCGCCGGCCGCCCGGCACGTGGTGCCAGGTCCAGCCGTGCGGGGTCGCCACCGCGGGAATCGTGTCCCACAGGTCGTGACCGCTCGCCGCCATCGCCGCGTTCGCCGACACGTAGTCGGTCAGGCGCAGCTCGTCGATGCCGAAGCCCGGAGGCGGATCGGCGATCTCCGCGGCGGCGCGCGCGTACGGCGAAAGAACCGGGTGGCCGCTTCCGTCCATCCGCACCCCTGCGGGGTGGCGGGCCGCCCGGACCGGGTCCGGGAAGTTCACGACCTGCCCGGCATAGGCGGCGTTCGGTGGCGCGGCTTGCTGCCCGAGCCGACCTGTCGTCATGGCTGATGCCCCCTGCTGCGTCCGGTGTTCCGCACAGCCTAAGCGGTGGGGCAACAGGGGGTCCCGCCCCGCCGGTTCCGTCACGAACGGTCACATTCGCGTGACGGTGAGGCGACGGTCTCGCACCTTCGGGCGACACGCAGACACGTTTCCCCGCCCCAGCTTCCCCACCACCTGGCACATTTGGCAGGCTGTCCCCGCAACTCGGGGGATTGCAGGGAGGGACGTCAGCACGATGCATTCGACACAAACCGTCACATCAGGGGATCCGCGACTCACCTGGAGCAGCACCGAGACCAGCCGTACGCCACGACTGATCCACCGCCGCGACGGGATCCTTCCCGCGGTGGCCGCCGCCCTGTCCGTACGCGGCGAGACGCTGACCTGCACCGCGGGCAAGGGGGACCAGCCGCCGGTGCTGCACCCGCTCGTCCAGGACTTCCTCGACACCCTCACCAGCGGCCAGCGCGAACGCTTCACCGGGCGCTGCCCCGAAGCGATACTCCTCTCCCGTCAGCTCACCGCCGCCGAGAGCGGGCGCTCCAAACGCGCCCAGCGAAAACCCCTGACCAACGGGGAAGCGCGCCGTGCGCTCAAGCACTCACGGCTCACCGCCCGCCGTATCCGCGAGGACGGCGATCCGCTCCACGGCAGCTACGCACCGCCCTGCCGCTCCTGCTCGGCACTCCTGTCCCACTTCGGCGTACGCCCCGTCGACCTGACCTCCACCGGCGCCGCGACCACCGCCGAGAAGGGCTGACCGCCCACCGATGCACGACCGTCAGCAGCACAACACCTCCACCACCCGCTTCCCCGTCGCCGTCGACGCCGCCCTGCGCGAGGCGGGCTGGCAGCCCGGGCGCTGGGACATCCGCCAGGCGGAGGAATGGGCCGACGCGCTGCGCTCCCACGCCTCTCCGGCCGGCCACCGGCACGCGGTCTTTCCGGCGGCGGTGGAGGCCTGGGCGGAGTTCGGCGGCCTCCACATCACGGCGTCCGCGCCGGGCCGGCAGATCGCGCCCGCGTCGGTACGGATCGACCCGCTGAGCGGGCTGCACCTGGCCCGGACGCTGGGCGACCTCGGCCGCGCCCTGGAGACGGAGGTCAGTCCGCTGGGGGCGGAGGGGGAGGAGCAGGCGGTGCTGGCGATCGATACGGAGGGCCGGGTGTACAGCATCGATCACACGGGGGACTGGTTCCTGGGCCAGGACATCGACGAGGCCCTGGCCACGCTGGTAACGGGCACCCAGCCGTCCCGCCTGACGTCGCCCTAGCCCCGGGTGCCTCCAGCCCGTGCGGCGCTTGAGGACGGAACCGTTGCTCGGGACGAACGGGCACCATCGCTTCCCGGCCAGGAAAAGGTGCTGCCACCCCACCACCAGGGTTCCGTCCTCAAACGCCGGACGGGCTGAAACGGGCTGGCCCTCAAACGCCGGACGGGCTGAGACGGGCTGAAAGGGGTCAGGCCCCGCCCGAGCCGTCCGGGAGCACCGCGGAGACCCGGAAGCCCCCCGCGTCCGTAGGACCGGACACGAACACGCCCCCCAGCCCCTGCACCCGCTCCCGCATCCCCACCAACCCGTTCCCCCCACTCGGCAGCCCCGCATCCGCCGCCGCCGAGTCCGAGGGCCCGTTCTCCACCTGCATCGCGACCTCGGCGTCCCGGTGCGCCAGCCGCACCCACGTCTTCGCGCCCGCCGCATGCTTGTGCACGTTCGTCAGCGCCTCCTGCACCACCCGGAACGCCGTCTGCTCGACCTCCGGCGGATACGGCCGCACCGCACCGTCCACCGACATCTCGACGGTCATCCCCGCCTGCCGCGACTGCGCGACCAGCGCCTCCAGCTCGTCCAGCCGGGGCCCGTCCTCCGAGGCGGCGGCAGCTGCGGCCGCGGCCACCTGCTTCACCGACGCCAGCGGAACCGCACCCGCCGCGGCCGGCGCCGTCAGCGCGTCCCCGGTCCGCAGCACCCCGAGCATCTCGCGCAGCTCCGTGAGCGCCTGCCGGCCCATGTCGCCGACCAGCGCCGCGTTGCGCACCGCCTTCGCCGGGTCCTTCGGCGCGACCGCCTGGAGGGCGGCGGCGTGGACCACCATCAGGCTCACCCGGTGGGCGACCACGTCGTGCATCTCCCGGGCGATCCGGGTCCGCTCCTCCGTACGCGCCCACTCGGCCCGCTCCTCGGCCCGGTCCGCGAGCAGCGACAGCTCCCGCTCCAGCGAATCGGCCCGCTCCCGCAGGCTCTCCATCAGGCGGCGCCTGGCCCCTATGTAGAGGCCGAACAGCACGGACGGGGCCGTCAGCCCCACCGCCATGAAGACGGACATCAGCGGGACGTACCAGTCCCCCGGCCCGAAGTCGGCCTGCTCGGCGACGCTCTGGCGCAGCCGTACGTAGGTGACGATGAACGTCCCCACCAGCGCCATCCCGGCCAGGACGACGGTGATCCGGCGCGGCACCTCGGACGCGGCCAGGGTGTAGAGGCCCACGAGGGCCATCAGGAAGCCCATCTCGGCGGGCGTCATGGCGATCGTCACGAGCACCACGGCGATCGGCCACCGCCGGCGTACCAGCAGCACCGAACCGGCAAGAAGCCCGAACACCACGCCCACCGGCACCGGAATCCCGGTGTTCCGGGCGAACTCCACCCCCTCCAGGCCACACTCCAGCGCCGAAACCAGCGCCAGTCCCACGTCCAGGGCGACACTGCGTCGCCGCTCCCACCACCAGTAGCCGCGGGTGGTCGATCCCGCCGCTTCCCGGTCTGCCCCCGTTGCGGTCATGGCATCCAGCCTACGGGCGGACGCATCTCATTTTCGGGTGACCGGCAACAGCACGTTCCGCATTCGAACAGGCACGAAACGCATGCCGATCGCCTGAAATAGCGAATCGACCACGCTTTCGACCCGGACGTTCGGATTCCGGACAACGATCCGCGTATGACGGAGACCACAGGCAAGTACGCCGACTTCGAGGGCTTACGCGAGCGGGCGGTGGCGCTGCGGAGGGAGGGGCTGAGCCGCCGCCAGATCCGCGACCGGCTCCACGTCGACAACAACGACATCCTCAACCGCCTCCTGCAAGGCGAGCCCGCACCGGAGTGGACGAAGCGCCCGAACGCCAAGGACGACGTACGGGAGAAGGCTCGCGAGCTTCGGCTCCGGGGCATGACCTACGACCAGATCCAGGTGGAGCTGGGGTGCTCGAAGAGTTCGATCTCCCTGTGGGTACGGGACCTGCCGAAGCCGGAGCGCAGCCGTAGCGCCATCGAACAGGCGCGCCTCGCGGGGCGCATGCGCTGGGACCATGAACTGGCGGTCCGAGACGCCGAACGGCAGCGGACGAAATCTGCCGCGCGGAAGGAGACCGCGACCATGTCGGACCGTGAGCTCTTCTTTGCCGGTATCGCCCTGTACTGGGCGGAGGGCAGTAAGGACAAGACCTACGACCGGCGAGAGAACGTCACTTTCATCAACAGCGATCCGGATGTCATAGCCGTCTATCTGGCCTGGCTGGATCTGCTGGACGTATCCCGCGACCGTCTCTCCTACCGGGTGATGATCCACGAAACTGCCGACGTCCCGGCCGCCGAGAGCTACTGGGCCGACCTCGTCGGCATCGACGTTTCCGCTCTCCACAAGACGACGCTCAAGAAGCACAACCCGAAGACGGTCCGGAAGAACGTGGGCGATTCGTACCGAGGGTGCTTGGTCATCCGCGTCGCCAAGGGTGCGACCCTCTACCGCCGCGTCGAAGGGTGGTGGTCGGGGATCGCGGCAGGTGCCACCTCTCGGCTCATGAGCGGTGATCGACCCGGTAGGGTTGAGGCGTGATCCGCCGTGGGGTAGCGGCATCCCGCAGGCCTTTGGAGCCTTGAGACGCTGGTTCGAATCCAGCCGGCGGAGCTCACGCATCGGGCCCCGACCACACCGGTCGGGGCCCGCCCCCGTTTCCACCGGAAACACCCCCGGTATCCTGCGGATGACCACCACCCGAAGCCGAAGGGCACATCCGTGAGCGCAACCAGCCCGGCAGCCGTCGTCGTCCTCGCAGCGGGTGAGGGCACCCGCATGAAGTCGAAGACCCCCAAGGTTCTGCACGAGATCTCCGGGCGCTCGCTCGTCGGACATGTCGTCGCCGCCGCCCGTGAGCTGGCCCCCCAGCACCTCGTCGTGGTCGTCGGACATGCCAGTGAGCAGGTCACCGCGCATCTCAACGCCGGCGACGCCCCCGTGCGCACCGCCTTCCAGGCCGAGCAGAACGGCACCGGGCACGCCGTCCGTATGGGGCTCGAAGAGCTCGGCGGCTCCGTCGAGGGCACCGTGATCGTCGTCTGCGGCGACACCCCGCTGCTGTCCGGCGCGACGCTCGGCGCGCTCGCCGCCACCCACGCCGGCGACGCCAACGCGGTCACCGTGCTCACCGCCGAGGTTCCGGACTCCACCGGTTACGGGCGCATCGTGCGCGACCCCGCCACCGGTGCGGTCACCGAGATCGTCGAGCACAAGGACGCCACCGACGAGCAGCGGGCGATCTCGGAGATCAACTCCGGGGTGTTCGCGTTCGACGGGCGGCTGTTGGGCGACGCGCTGGCCAAGGTGCGTACCGACAACAGCCAGGGCGAGGAGTACCTCACCGACGTGCTCTCCATCCTGCGCGAGGCCGGGCACCGGGTCGGGGCGTCCGTGGCGGGCGACCACCGCGAGATCCTCGGCATCAACAACCGGCTCCAGCTGGCCGAGGCGCGCCGGCTGCTGAACGAGCGGCTGCTGGAGCGGGCGATGCTCGCCGGGGTGACGATCGTCGACCCGGCGTCCACGTTGATCGACGCGACCGTGACGTACGAGCGGGACGCGGTCGTGCACCCGGGGACGCAGCTGCTGGGGACCACGCATCTCGCGGAGGACTCCGAGGTGGGGCCGAACTCGCGGATCGAGGACACCCTCGTCGGCGCCGGGGCCCGGATCGACAACACCGTGACGCTCTCGGCCGAGGTCGGGCCCGGGGCGTCCGTGGGGCCGTACGCCTATCTGCGGCCGGGCACCCGGCTGGGCACGAAGGCCAAGGCCGGTACGTACGTGGAGATGAAGAACGCCACGATCGGGGAAGGGACGAAGGTCCCGCACCTGAGTTACGTCGGTGACGCGACGATCGGCGATCACACCAACATCGGTGCGGCGAGCGTCTTCGTGAACTACGACGGCGTCGCCAAGCACCACACGACGATCGGCTCCCACTGCCGCACCGGCTCCGACAATATGTTTGTGGCACCGGTCACGGTGGGGGACGGCGTTTACACCGCCGCCGGGTCGGTCATCACGAAGGACGTGCCCGCCGGTTCGCTGGCCGTGGCGCGGGGCCAGCAGCGGAATATCGAGGGTTGGGTGGCCCGGAAGCGTCCGGGCAGCGCGGCCGCTCAGGCCGCTCAGGCGTCCGGGCAGGAGACCGACGGCCAAAGCTGACCGGAAACAGGTGCGCCGGTGACGGCGTACCGTGATAGATGCTCACCCCATTTCGGCTGGCTCGTTGCACATCGGGACCTATGCGTGCAGCGCCAGATACACGTCTGAGGAGACTGTGCTGTGACCGGGATCAAGACGACCGGCGAGAAGAAACTGATGCTCTTCTCCGGCCGCGCCCACCCCGAGCTGGCCGAGGAGGTCGCCCATCAGCTGGGAGTCGGACTCGTGCCGACGAAGGCTTTCGATTTCGCCAACGGTGAGATCTATGTGCGGTTCCAGGAGTCGGCACGTGGCGCGGACTGCTTCCTGATCCAGAGCCACACGGCTCCGATCAACAAGTGGATCATGGAGCAGCTGATCATGCTGGACGCGCTGAAGCGCGCCTCGGCCCGCTCCATCACGGTGATCGTGCCGTTCTACGGGTACGCCCGCCAGGACAAGAAGCACAAGGGCCGTGAGCCGATCTCGGCCCGTCTGGTGGCGGACCTGATGAAGACGGCGGGTGCGGACCGGATCCTCACCGTCGATCTGCACACGGACCAGATCCAGGGCTTCTTCGACGGCCCGGTGGACCACCTGTTCGCGCTGCCGATCCTGGCGGACTACGTGGGCGCGAAGGTCGACCGTTCCAAGCTGACGATCGTGTCGCCGGACGCGGGTCGCGTGCGCGTCGCCGACCGCTGGTGCGACCGACTGGACGCGCCGCTGGCGATCGTGCACAAGCGCCGCGACAAGGACGTGCCGAACCAGGTCTCCGTCCACGAGGTCGTCGGCAACGTCGAGGGCCGCGTCTGTGTGCTGGTCGACGACATGATCGACACCGGTGGCACGATCTGCGCCGCCGCCGACGCCCTGTTCGCGCACGGCGCGGAGGACGTCATCGTGACGGCGACGCACGGGGTGCTGTCGGGTCCGGCGGCGGACCGGCTGAAGAACTCGAAGGTGAGCGAGTTCGTCTTCACGGACACCCTGCCGACCCCGGGTGAGCTGGAGCTGGACAAGATCACGGTGCTGTCGATCGCGCCGACGATCGCGCGTGCGGTGCGTGAGGTGTTCGAGGACGGTTCGGTGACGAGCCTCTTCGAGGAGCAGGGCTGACAGCAGTGACGATCATCCTCGGGTGATCCACTTTGGGGTGCGGCCTCCCCGCCGGGTAGACTCAGCGAGTTGCTCGGCGAGGGAGGCCGTACCCGTGTGTACGGCGGTCCGTTATCGACGCGCTCTTCGTAGCAGGTCTGTCGTGGGCCGGGTGACCGTTCGAGTTCCGTCACCCCCGACGGCTCTCCGTACCTGACGAGGAGTGCACCATGGCCGAGATCAAGCTCGCCACCGAGGTCCGTACCGAGTTCGGCAAGGGCGCCGCCCGCCGCGTCCGTCGTGACAACCGCGTTCCCGCGGTCGTCTACGGCCACGGCGCCGAGCCGGTCCACGTCACCCTGCCGGGCCACGAGCTGCTGCTGGCGCTGCGTACGGCCAACGTGCTGATCGGTCTGGAGATCGACGGCAAGGACGCGCTGGTCATCCCGAAGGCCGTGCAGCGTCACCCCCTCAAGGGCACCATCGAGCACGTCGACCTGCTGACCGTGAAGCGCGGCGAGAAGGTCCAGGTCGAGATCGCGGTGCACGCCGAGGGCGACCTGGCGCCGGGCGCCAACCTGCTGGAGTTCGTCCAGAACACCCTGCTGGTCGAGGCCGAGGCCACCCACATCCCCGAGTCCGTGACGGTCTCCGTCGCGGGCCTGGACGCCGGTGACTCGATCGTCGCCAAGGACATCGCGCTGCCCAAGGGTTCGACGCTGGCCGGTGACGAGGACGCCATCGTGATCCAGGTCGTCGCCGCGCAGGCCGAGGAGCCGTCCGCCGACGAGGCCGCCGAGGGCGAGTCCGCCGAGGCCTGAGCCTCACCGCTCAGCGTTCCACCTGCTTGACTGACGGGGTGGTGGTTCCCTTCCGGGAGCCGCCGCCCCGTTTGCCTGTGCCGTAAGCCGTAAGCCGTAGTCGTCACCGAGGAGACCGAGCGCTGATGTCCGACGCCACCGACCCCTGGCTCATCGTGGGCCTGGGCAATCCGGGTCCCGACTACGCGGCGAACCGGCACAACGTCGGGTTCATGGTCGCCGATCTGCTGGCGGCCCGGATCGGCGGGAAGTTCAAGCGGGCGCAGAAGGCGCAGGCGCAGGTCCTGGAGGGGCGGATCGGTCCGCCGGGTCCGGCGAGCCGGCGGGTGATCCTGGCGAAGCCGATGTCGTACATGAACCTGTCGGGCGGGCCGGTGACGGCGCTGCGGGACTTCTACAAGGTGCCGACGGACCATGTCGTGGCGGTGCACGACGAGTTGGACGTGGACTACGGGGCGCTGCGGCTGAAGCTGGGCGGCGGCGACAACGGGCACAACGGGCTGAAGTCGATGACGAAGGCGATGGGTCCGGACTATCACCGGGTGCGGTTCGGGATCGGGCGGCCGCCGGGGCGGATGCAGGTCGCGGATTTCGTGCTGAAGGACTTCTCGTCGACGGAGCGCAAGGAGCTGGAGTTCCTGGTGGACCGGTCGGCGGACGCGGTGGAGTGTCTGCTGGCGGAGGGGCTGGAGCGGGCGCAGAGCGCGTACAACTCCTGAGCGGCGGGCCGTTGTCCCCCGCCGCGTACAACTCCTGACATTCCCTTCCCTGGTGGGGCGTTTTTCGGCCACAGGTTGACCGGGGGTGCGGGTCTGGCCAAGGATCGGCCCCCATGAAGCGGAGCTCTTCCCGGCGTGCGGCGGTCGCGGGCCGTCGGGCGGCCATGGGGCTGGTCGTCCTGGTGCTGCTGGTCGCGGGTGCGTGGTCGTCGTGGGACACCGCGCACCACATCGTTCTGGCCAAGGGCCGTGACCACGGGACCGTGACGGTGACGGGGTGCGGCGAGGACACCTGCACCGGGTCGTACGAGCCGGACTCGGTGTCGCGGGAGCGTGCGCGGGTGACGCTGGACGCGTCCGTCGCGGCGCGGAAGGGGGATCGTTTCCCCGTGGTGGTGAAGCCCGGTACCGATGCGGTGGTCCGCACGGGGCTGCCGGGCTTTCTGCATGCCTGGGTGCCGTTGGGCGGGGCGCTGGTGCTGGCCGCGTTCGTGATCGGCGGCGGGCTGCGGCTGACGCGTACGGCGTGGGGTACGGGAACGGCGGGGGCGGCCCTGCTGGTGGCGACGTTCGTCGCGCTGTAGCAGGACCGCCCCGGGGCGTTCCGTACGGCCGGCCGGTGTTGACCGGTCAGCCGGTGCTGACGGTCAGCCGGTGTTGCGCAGGCCCGCCGCGACACCGTTGACGGTGAGCAGCAGGGCGCGGGAGAGCAGCGGGTCGGGCTCCTCGCCGCGTTCGGCGGCCTGGCGCTGGCGGGCCAGCAGCGAGACCTGGAGGTAGGAGATCGGGTCCAGGTAGGCGTCGCGGATGGCGAAGGTCTGCTGGAGCACCGGGCTGGTGCCGAGCAATTCGGTGGATCCGGTGACCTTGAGGACTTCGCTCACCGTGAGCGCGTGCTCGGCCTCGATGGCGTCGAAGACGTGCTTCAGCTCGTCGGGGACGAGCGTGTCGACGTAGTGCCGGGCGATGCGCAGGTCGGTCTTGGCGAGCGTCATCTCCACGTTGGAGAGGAAGTTCCGGAAGAAGTGCCAGTGCTCGTGCATCTCTTCGAGGACGGTGTCGAGTCCGGCCTCGCGCAGGGCCTTGAGGCCGGAGCCGACGCCGTACCAGCCGGGCACGATCTGGCGGGACTGGGTCCAGCCGAAGACCCACGGGATGGCGCGGAGGCCGTCGAGCGAGACGCCGGAGCCGGGGCGGCGGGAGGGCCGCGAGCCCAGGTGCAGGTCGGCGAGCTGGTCCACCGGGGTGGAGGCGAGGAAGTACGCGGGCAGGTCCGGGTCCTCGACGAGCTTGCGGTAGGCGCCGTGGGCCGCGTCGGAGACGGTGTCCATGGCCGCGTCCCAGCGGGCGAGGGCCTCGTCGGACTGGCGGGGCGCGGTGTGCAGGGCGGAGGCCTGGAGGGTGGCCGCGACGGTCAGCTCCAGGTTCTCGCGGGCCAGGGCGGGGATGAGGTACTTGTCGGAGATGACCTCGCCCTGCTCGGTCACCTTGATCTCGCCCTCCAGCGTGCCCCAGGGCTGGGCGAGGATCGCGTCGTGGGAGGGGCCGCCGCCGCGGCCGACGGTGCCGCCGCGGCCGTGGAAGAGGCGCAGCCGTACGCCGTAGCGGTGGGCGACGTCGCGGAGGCGTCGCTGGGCGCGGTGGATCTCCCACTGGGAGGTGGTGATGCCGCCGAACTTGGAGGAGTCGCTGTAGCCGAGCATGACCTCCTGGACGTCGCCGCGGAGCGAGACGAGGCGGCGGTAGGAGGGGTCGGCGAGCATCGCGTCGAGGATGACGTCGGCGGCCTTGAGCTCGTCGGTGGTCTCCAGGAGCGGCACGATGCCGATCTTGGCCCAGCCGGCGTGCAGGTCGATCAGTCCGGCCTCGCGGGCGAGGACGGCGGCGGCGAAGACGTCGTCGGCGCCCTGGCACATCGAGATGATGTAGGACTCGATGACCTCGGGGCCGAAGCGTTCGAAGGCCTGCTTGATGGTGTGGAAGACGCCGAGGGTCTTCTCGCCGGCCGCGTCGAGCGGGGCCGGGGTGGGGGCCAGCGGGCGGCGCGAGCGCAGCTCCTTGGCCAGCAGCTTCTGCCGGTAGTCGCGGGGCATGTCGGCGTAGCGCCAGGACTCCTCGCCGAGCCGGTCGAAGAGCTGGCCGAGGGCGTGGTGGTGGGCGTCGGCGTGTTCGCGTACGTCCATGGTGGCGAGCTGGAGGCCGAAGGCGGCCAGGGTGCGGATGGTGCGGTCCATCCGGCCGTCGGCGAAGAGGCCGCCGCGGTGCTCGCGCAGGGAGGTCTGGATGAGCTCCAGGTCGGCGAGGAGCTCGGCGGTGCCGAGGTAGTCGCAGCCGGGGCGGTGGGGGGTGCCTTCGGCGAGGCGCTCGCGGGTGTTGACGAGCTTCTGCCGGATGCAGGTGGCCTTGAGGCGGTAGGGCTCCTCGGCGTTCAGCCGCTTGTAGCGGGGGCTGATGCCGGGGAGGCGTTCCAGGTCGGCCTGGAGGGAGGTGAGGAGTTCCTCGGTGGCTCCGGCGTAGCGGATGGAGTTGGAGAGGAGGCCGCGGAGGTGGTCGATCATCTCCAGGGCGTCGGTGATGCCGTGCTCGTGCTGGAGGATCAGGACGTCCCAGGTGACGGCGGGCGTCACGTTGGGGTTGCCGTCGCGGTCGCCGCCGATCCAGGTGCCGAAGGTGAGGGGGCGGGTGCCGGCGGGCAGTTCGACGCCGACGCGGTCCAGTTCGGCGGCGAGGTCCTCCAGGACGTCGCCGACGGCGTTGGCGTGCAGCTCGTCGAGGTAGTAGATGGCGTTGCGGGCCTCGTCGGCGGGCTCCGGGCGGACGACGCGGAGTTCGTCGGTCTGCCAGATGAGGTCGATGTTCTCGGCGAGCCGGAGGTCCAGGCGACGGCGGTCGGCCTCGATGGCCGGGGTCTCCAGGAGGGCCGCGATGCGGCGGAGCTTGTTGAGGACGGAGCGGCGGGCGGCCTCGGTGGGGTGTGCGGTGAAGACGGGGCGGACGTTGAGGTTCTTGACCGTCTCGCGCAGGTGCTCGGGGTCGGCGTCCTTGAGCCGGTCGGCGGTGCGGGCCAGCAGGCCGCCCTCGGCCGAGCGGCGGTCGCGCATCTCGTGGGCGCGGTGGACCTGCTCGGTGACGTTGGCGAGGTGGAAGTAGGTGGAGAAGGCGCGCACGAGCTGGGCGGCGGTCTCCAGGTCCGTGTCGCCGAGGAGCTCGGCGGCGGCCTCGCCGTCGGTGCGGGTCAGGGCGCGGACCCGCTCGACGAGGTCGAGGAGCTCCTGGCCCTCCTGGCGGACGAGGGTCTCGCCGAGGAGGTCGCCGAGGCGGCGGATGTCGGCGCGCAGCGCGGGGCTGGCGGCAGGGGTCTGGTCGGCACTGCTCACAGTGTGCGGCTCCTTGCAGTGAATGAGGAGGTGCGTTCGCTTCGCCGTCCCCCTGTGTCCGGTGGTGGGGGGCGGGTGGCGGGGTCCGGGGCCCTGCGGCTGGCAGCGGTGCTGTCGCCACGCCCCGACGAGCGGGTGCGGACCGCGCTGTCCGACGCTCCCAGGATAGGTGTCGTCGCAGGCGGCGTGTCCGTTGCCCCGGCGGGGGTCGCGGTCGCCGCCCGGGGAGACACCCGGGCGGTTGTCCCCTACCCCGGAGGCGGGCGGGCTACCGCGTGGGACGGGTGGGAGCGGCCTCTCGTGTTGTGGGGCCCGTCACTGCCATACTTACCAAGCCGTAGGTTACGGAACCGTAGCCACGGCGGTCCTGGTACCGCTCCCTCACCCTCCGAGGTATTCCCCGATGCCGAGCACTCCCCATGCTCCCCATGTGATCGACGAGACCGAGCCGCCCGGGCCCGCCGCGGCCCCGCTGCCCTCCGCGACGCTGGGCGGCGACAGCAAGCGCTCGATCGAGCAGTTCGCGCTGCTGGCGTTCATCGTGGTGCCGTTCGTGGCGCTGGTCGCGGCGGTGCCGCTGGCGTGGGGGTGGGGGGTGAGCTGGCTGGATGTGGGGCTGCTGGTGGCGATGTACTTCATCGGCTGCCACGGGATCACGATCGGCTTCCACCGGTACTTCACGCACGGTTCGTTCAAGGCGAAGCGGCCGCTGCGGATCGCGCTGGCCGTGATGGGCTCGCTGGCGGTGGAGGGGCCCCTGGTGCGGTGGGTGGCCGATCACCGCAAGCACCACCGGTTCTCGGACGCGGACGGCGACCCGCATTCGCCGTGGCGGTTCGGCGAGACGCTGCCGGCCCTGATGAAGGGGCTGTGGTGGGCGCACATCGCGTGGATGTTCGACGAGGAGCAGACGCCGCAGCAGAAGTACGCCCCCGATCTGATCAAGGACCCGGCGATCCGGGCGGTCTCGCGCCACTTCCTGACCTTCACGATCGTCTCGCTGGCGATTCCGCCGCTGGTCGGCGGTCTGGTGACGATGTCGTGGTGGGGTGCGGCGACGGCGTTCTTCTGGGGTTCGCTGGTGCGGGTCGCGCTGCTGCACCATGTGACCTGGTCGATCAACTCGATCTGCCACGCGGTGGGCAAGCGGCCCTTCAAGTCCCGTGACCGGTCGGGGAACGTGTGGTGGCTGGCGGTGCTGTCGTGCGGCGAGTCGTGGCACAACCTGCACCACGCGGACCCGACGAGCGCGCGGCACGGGGTGATGCGGGGGCAGATCGACTCCAGCGCCCGGCTGATCCGCTGGTTCGAGAAGCTGGGCTGGGCCCATGACGTGCGGTGGCCCGATGCCGCGCGTATCGACTCCCGGCGCACGTCCGTCCCCGCCGACGCGGCATGATTGACGACGTGGCGACCGACTCCAGCACGAGCAGCGAGAAGAGCAGGCCCTCCCCCTCCCGGCGGGCCCGGCGGGTCCGGATGACGGGCAAGGAGCGCCGCGAGCAGCTGCTGGACATCGGGCGCGCCCTGTTCGCCGACAAGGGCTTCGAGGGCACGTCGGTGGAGGAGATCGCGGCGCGCGCCGGGGTGTCCAAGCCGGTGGTGTACGAGCACTTCGGCGGCAAGGAGGGGCTGTACGCCGTGGTGGTCGACCGCGAGATGCGGCAGCTGCTGGACATGGTGACGGGGGCGCTCACGGCGGGCCATCCGCGGGAGCTGCTGGAGCAGGCGGCGTTCGCGCTGCTGGACTACATCGAGTCGTACACGGACGGTTTCCGGATCCTGGTGCGGGATTCGCCGGTGGCGCAGTCGACGGGCACGTTCGCGTCGCTGATCAGCGATATCGCCACGCAGGTGGAGGACATCCTGGGCCTGGAGTTCAAGGCCCGGGGCTTCGACCCGAAGCTGGCCCCGCTGTACGCGCAGGCGCTGGTGGGCATGGTGGCGCTGACGGGCCAGTGGTGGCTGGACGTGCGCAAGCCGAAGAAGGCGGAGGTCGCCGCCCATCTGGTGAATCTGTGCTGGCACGGGCTGGAGAACCTGGAGTCGAAGCCGCGCCTGATAGGGCACCGGAAGAGCTGATCGCGTAACCCTTCCGCACGTCGTCACCCGTTGTGATGACGGGTACGGATTTCCCGCCGTAGTGTGGTCCGCAGGGCAGAGGATTCGTCCATGGGAGGAACCATGACCGCCGAGTCGACCACCGCGCACAGCTCCCGCTGGCCGGTGCCCCCGCAGGACGGATACACCGTGGACGATCTGTTCACGCTGCCCGATCTCCCGCCGCACACCGAGCTGATCGACGGGAGCCTGGTTTTCGTGAGTCCGCAGCGAGACTTTCACAGCACGATGATCGATCTGCTGATGACAGGACTGCGCAGTACGGCACCGCCGGAGGTGAAGGTGCGCCGGGAGATGACCGTGGTGCTGGATCGGCGGAACGCTCCGGAGCCGGACATCTCCGTCGTACGGACCGAGGCGGTCACCGGGCTGGACGTGACGCGTTACCAGGCCGCCGACGTCCTCCTCGCCGTCGAGGTCGTCTCCCCCGACTCCGAGGCCCGCGACCACGAGGCCAAGCCGCACAAGTACGCGACCGCCGGCATCCCGCACTTCTGGCTGGTCGAGATGACCGGCACCGACCAGCACCCCGTCGTACGCGTCTACGAGCTGGACCCGGTGACGAAGGCGTACGCGCTGACCGGGATCCATCACGACCGGCTGAAGACGGGCGTGCCGTTCCCCGTGGACATCGACATCTCGGCCGAGGCACTCGCGGCGCTCTAGAGCCGGCCGCTCAGGCGTCCGGCTCCAGGAACTCCAGCCGGTTGCCGGCCGGGTCGTGGGCGTAGAACCGGCGGTGGCCGGGGAGGTGGTCGTCCCAGGTGACGTCGGCGCCGTGGGACTCCAGGCGGGCCGCGTACGCCTCGATGCCGGTGACCCGCAGGCCCGGGTGGGCCTTCTTCGCGGGGCGGAAGTCCTCCTCGACGCCCAGGTGGAGCTGGACGGGCCCGGCGGCGAACCAGCAGCCGCCGCGGGCGGCGAGCACCGGGGGTTTCGGGATCTCGGTCATGCCCAGGACCTCGGTGTAGAAGGCGCGCAGGGCGTCCTCGGAGCCGGGCGGGGCGGCGAGCTGTACGTGGTCGACGGCGGCGAGGCCGACGGGCGCGGAGGCGGTCATCACTTCTCCTTGCGGGCCACGGCGAAGATGCGGCGGAACGGGAAGACCGTGCCGTACGGGCCCGGCGGATACGCCTCGCGGAGCAGGTCGCGGTAGTCGGCGAGGAACGCGTCGCGGGCGGCCGGGTCGTCGGCGAGGGCGGTGAGGACGGGGCGCAGGGCGGTGCCCTTGACCCAGTCGAGGACCGCGTCGTCGCCGTGCAGGGTCTGGAGGTAGGTGGTCTCCCAGACGTCCGCTTCGCAGCCCAGGTCGCGGAGGCGGGTGAGGTAGTCGGTGGGGTCCAGGACGGATGCGGTGCGGTCGCCGACGCCGTGGAGGCGGGGGCGCCAGCGGTCGGATTCGCGGAGGCGGGCCAGGAGGGTGTGGCTGGGGGCGGTGAAGTTGCCGGGGACCTGGAAGGCGAGGGTGCCGCCGGGCGCGAGGGCGTCGAGCCAGCGGGGGAAGTGGTCGGCGTGGCCGGGGATCCACTGGAGCGCGGAGGTGGAGACGATCAGGCCGTACGTCTCGGTGGGCCGCCAGGTGGCGGCGTCGGCCTCGGCGAAGTCGAGCAGTGGCGGCCGGGCGTGGGCGGCGGCTTCGGCGAGCATCTCGGGCGAGGTGTCGTAGCCGGTGATCCGGGCTTGTGGCCAGCGGTCCGCGAGGAGCGTGGTGACGTTGCCCGCGCCGCAGCCGAGGTCGGCGATGCGGGGTGCGGGGTGGCCGGGGAGGTCGCCGATGCGGGCCAGGAGGTCCTGGAAGGGGCGGGTGCGATGGTCCGCGTGGCGCAGGTACTGCCGCGGATCCCAGGTGGGTTCGGGAGTGGTCGTCATGGGCATCAGGATCACGCCGCGACTATCTTGATGTCAAGACACTTGAATTCAAGAGACTTCATGTCGAGGGACCCTCTACACTGATCGACATGGAGGACGAGGTCGACCGTTTGGTCGCTGCATGGCGCCGGGAGCGCCCCGACCTCGACGTGGAACCACTCGAGGTGCTCAGTCGCGTCTCCCGTCTGGCTCGCCACCTCGACCGGGCCCGCCGCATAGCCTTCGCCGAGCACCACCTGGAGCCGTGGGAGTTCGACGTACTGACGTCGCTGCGCCGGGCCGGCGCCCCGTACCAGCTCTCCCCCGGGCAGCTCCTCACCCAGACCCTGGTCACCTCGGGCACGATGACCAACCGCATCGACCGGCTGACCAAGAAGAACCTCGTCGAGCGGCTGCCCGACCCGAGCGACCGGCGCGGCGTCCTCGTCCGGCTCACCGCCGAGGGCCGCGACAAGGCCGACCAGTCGCTGGCCGGGCTGCTCGCCCAGGAGCGCGCCATCCTCGCCGAGCTCTCCCGCCACCAGCGCGCCGAACTGGCCGGACTACTGCGCCAGTTGACCGCCCCGTTCGACAACATCCCCACCTAGCGGGCGCACCGCCGGCTCGGCCGGGCCGACCCCCGCCCGGCGGGCCAGCGCCACCGCCGCCAGCGTCGAGTGCACCCCGAGCTTGCCCAGCACGTTCTGCATATGGGTGCGCACCGTGTGCGGCGACAGGAACAGCCGCTCGGCCACCGCCTTGCGGCCCAGCCCCGCCACCATGCAGCGCAGCACCTCCCGCTCGCGGGGCGTCAGCGACTCCACCAGCCGCTCGCTGTCGGTGCGGTGCTTGCGGGCCGTGGTCAGCTCCCGCAGTACGCCGGTGAGCAGCGCGGGCGGCAGATGCGTCTCGTCGCGCAGCACGCCCCGGATGACCGACAGCAGCCGCTGCAGCGAGCAGTCCTTGGCCACCCAGCCCGAGGCCCCCGCCTGGAGCGCCCGCGCGGCGGCCCGCGGGTCGTCCTTCTCGGCCAGCACCACCGACCGTACGGCGGGCCGGTTCGCGCGGACCCCGGCGACCAGCGCGATGCCGTCGACGGCGGGCGCCTCCGGCTGCCGGGGCCCCGGCACGGCGGGCGCGTCCCCGGCGGCCTGGGCGCCCAGCTCGGCGTCGACCAGCAGCACGTCGTAGCCGCGCCCCTCGGCGGCCGCGCGCTCCAGGGCGCGCAGCGCGGCCGGGCCGCTGCCCGCGGCGGAGACGTCGACGTCCGGTTCGGCCGCGAGGGCGGCCGCGAGCGACTCGGCGAAGATGCGGTGGTCGTCGACCACCAGAACCCGGATACGCGCCACAGAACCCCCATCTGTGGGGGCGGACAGCTGCGGGTACGGCGTCCGGGGCTCCACTGCGGCCTGCCATGCCCGACGACCGCCGTCGTCGAACCGCCTGCCGCCCTGCCCCGGACGCCGTACCCGGCTCTCTCGCTCCCCTGAATCGGCACCGGCCCCCACCGGTGCTGAGCATCAGCGTACGGGCGGGGGCCCCAGGGGGAAGGCGATTCGGCGAACTGGTCGCCTCAGGTGTCCGGCCCGCGACTCCCTCACCCGGTCGCCGACGGGTCTTAGGGTTGCTTCATGTTCCGTCTTGAGAGAGAAGTGGACAGAGAACGTCGCATTCTGCTGAGCGGGCGTCTGCACCAGGACAACGTCGCGGCCTCGGCCGGTCTGCGGGCCCTGCTCGCCACCTCCGCCGAGCACGAAGTCCCGCTGGAGGTGTGGGCGTTGGACGAGCACGGGGCGGTGGCCGGCGGGCTGACCGGGCGGACCTGGGCGTACTGGCTGCATGTGGATCTGCTCTGGGTGGACGCCCCGCACCGGGGCCTCGGCCTCGGCGCGCGCCTGCTCGCCGAGGCCGAACGGACCGCCCGCACCGAGCGCGCCTGCACCCGCTCGCGGCTGGAGACCTGGGACTTCCAGGCCCCCGGCTTCTACCGCGGGCAGGGGTACGAGGAGATCGGCCGGGTCGAGGACTACCCGCCGGGCGTCACCGAGTTCATCCTGGTCAAGGAGTTGTGAGCCCGGGTCCCCGGGGCAGCCCCGGAAGCTCCCGGCTCAGCGCAGCCGGCGCGCCCCGGCCGACGGTACGGCGTCGAAGATGCCCGGGGCCGCGTGTCCGGCCGCCGCGAACGCCTCGCTGACCGCCTTGGCCACGGTTTCGGCCGCCGCCGCCTCCACCAGGACGACCGCCGAGCCGCCGAAGCCGCCGCCGGTCATCCGCGCGCCGAGCGCCCCGGCCGCGTTCGCCGCCTCGACCACCAGGTCCAACTCGGGGCAGGAGACCCGCAGATCGTCGCGGAGCGAGATGTGGCCCTCGTTCAGGACGGGTCCTGCCGCGCGGACGTCGCCCGCGTCGAGCAGGGCGATGACCTGCTCGACCCGGCGGTTGTCGCCGACGACATGGCGTACGTAACGGATCACGGACTCGTCCGCCCCGGCGTCGGCGAGCGTGGCGAGGGCCGCGTCGAGACCGGCGTACGGCAGATCGCGGAGCATCGGTATGCCGAGCAGCCGGGCGCCCTCCTCGCAGCCGGCCCTGCGCTCCGCGTACGCCCCGTCGCCGAGCGCGTGCTTGACCCGGGTGTCGACGACCAGCAGCGTCAGGCCCTGGGCGGCGAGGTCGAAGGGGACCTGGCGCAGCGAGAGGTCGCGGGTGTCCAGGTGCAGCGCGTGGCCCTCGGTGCAGCAGGCGGAGGCCATCTGGTCCATGATCCCGCAGGGCACGCCGACGAAGTCGTTCTCGGCGCGGCGGCCGGTCACGGCGAGTTCGGCCGGGCTCAGGCCGAGGTCGAAGAGGTCGTTCAGGGCGAGTGCGGTGACGACTTCCAGGGCGGCGGAGGAGGAGAGTCCGGCGCCGGTGGGCACGGTGGAGGTCAGGGCGATGTCCGCGCCGGTGACCGGGTGCCCGGCCTCGCGCAGCGCCCAGAGGACGCCCGCCGGGTAGGCGGCCCAGCCGTGGCCGGAGTGCGGGGCGAGTTCGTCGACGCGGAGCGAGACGACACCGCCGGGGACGTCGGTGGAGTAGAGGCGCAGCACGCCGTCGTCGCGGCGGGAGACGGCGGCGACGGCGGTGTGCGGAAGAGCGAGCGGCATGACGAAGCCGTCGTTGAAGTCGGTGTACTCACCGATCAGGTTCACTCGTCCGGGTGCCGCCCAGATGCCCTCGGGCTCGGTCCCGTACAGCTCGGCGAAGGTGGCGGCGGGTTCGGCCCCGGCCGGCTCGGCGTGCTGGGTCATGAGGTGGTCGTGTCCTCTCGGCGGGCGAACTGCCAGGCGTCGGCGATGATTCCGGCGAGGTCGGCGCGGGACGGCTGCCAGCCGAGGCGCTCGGTCGCGGTGGCTGCGGAGGCGACGAGGACGGCCGGGTCGCCGCCGCGGCGGGGGGCGGCGGTCTCGGGGACGGGGTGGCCGGTGACCTTGCGGACGGTCTCGATGACCTCGCGGACCGAGAAGCCGTTGCCGTTGCCGAGGTTGCAGATCAGGTGCTCGCCGGGGGCGGCGGCGGTCAGGGCCAGCAGATGGGCCTCGGCGAGGTCGGCGACATGGATGTAGTCGCGGACGCAGGTGCCGTCGGGGGTCGGGTAGTCGTCGCCGTAGACGTTGATCGACTCACGCTTGCCGAGGGCCACTTGGAGGACGAGCGGGATGAGGTGGGACTCGGGGTCGTGGCGCTCGCCGCACCGGCCGTAGGCCCCGGCCACGTTGAAGTAGCGCAGCGAGACGGCGGCCAGGCCGTGGGCGGTGGCCTCGCCGCTGATCATGTGGTCGACGGCGAGCTTGGACGCGCCGTAGGGGCTGGTGGGGGCGGTGGGGTCGGCCTCGGTGATGGGGCTGGAGACCGGTTCGCCGTAGGTGGCGGCGGTGGAGGAGAAGACGAGGGTGCGCACACCGTGCTCACGCATCGCGGCGAGCAGGGCGGTGGTGCCGCCGACGTTGTTGACCCAGTACTTCTCGGGGTTCACCACGGACTCGCCGACCTGGGAGAAGGCGGCGAAGTGCAGGACGCCGTCGTAGGAGGGGTCGAGGTGGCGGGCGGCGTCCTGGATGCGGCCCTCGACGAAGGCGGCGCCGGCCGGGACGCCCGCGCGGAAACCGGTGGAGAGGTCGTCCAGGACGGTCACCGTGTGCCCGGCCTCCAGCAGGTGCTGGGCGACGACGCTGCCGACGTATCCGGCACCGCCGGTGACCAGGTACTTCTTCGGGTTGCTCACGTTCTGGGGGCTGCTCACTCGCTCGCTACCTCTCGCAGTCGCTCGGCCGCGGCCTCCGGCGGCACATCGTTGATGAACACGCTCATGCCGGACTCGGATCCCGCGAGGAACTTCAGCTTGCCGGAGGTCCGGCGAATGGTGAAAAGCTCCAGGTGCAGGGCGAACTCCTCCCGGCCGTCGACCCCGAACGGCGCCTGGTGCCAGGCGGAGATGTACGGGGTCGGCGGCTCGCCGGGTCCGAAGATCCGGTCGAAGCGCCTCAAGAGTTCCAGATAGACCTGTGGGAACTCCGTCCGCGCGCCCTCGTCCAGTTCCCGCAGGTCGGGGACGCGGCGGCGGGGGTGGAGGTGGACCTCGTAGGGCCAGTGCGCCGCGTACGGGACGTAGGCGATCCAGTGGTCGGTGGCGAGGACGACGCGGGAGCCGTCCTTCTCCTCGCGGGCGACCACGTCGTCGAAGAGGTTGGCGCCGGTCTCCTCGCGGTGGCGGGCGGCCGAGCGGAGCATCAGCTCGGTGCGCGGGGTGACGAAGGGGTAGCCGTAGATCTGGCCGTGCGGGTGACCGAGGGTGACGCCGATCTCGGCGCCGCGGTTCTCGAAGCAGAAGACCTGGGTGACCTGGTCGAGGGCGGCGAGCGCGGCGGTGCGGTCGGTCCAGGCGGCGAGGACGAGGGCGGCCTGCTCCTCGGTGAGGTCGGCGAAGGACGCGTCGTGGTCGGAGGTGAAGCAGACGACCTCGCAGCGGCCGGAGTCGCCGGCGAGCGAGGGGAAGCGGTTCTCGAAGACCGCGACGTCGTAGTGGTCGTCGGGGATCTCGCTCTGCCGTCCGTCCCGGGTGGGGCAGAGCGGGCAGGCGTCGGCCGGCGGGTGGTAGGTGCGGGCCTGGCGGTGCGAGGCGATGGCGACCGCATCGCCGAGCAGCGGATCGCGGCGGATCTCGGACGAGGTGGAGACGGGGTCCAGCGGGCGGTGGTCGACGGCGTCGCGGACGGTGTCGTCCGCGGAGTCGTAATAGATCAGCTCACGGCCGTCGGCGAGGGTCGTAACCGTTTTCTTCACCAGGGTCCTCCACCAGATCCTCCCAACATAATCGCACATAAGAAACCACAAGCAAACACACGCGTCAATGCCCCAGCTCGCGAACGACTGTGACCGACCCCATGGGCGGCATACCCGGACATTCACCCGCACTCGATCACGATCGAACAAAGAACCCCAACGAGAGTGTTCATTTCTCGAACATGGAGGCGTAAGTTCCGACGGGTTCAGTTCGCGCAACGAAGCGAGTACCCCCCATGCAGACACTGGCCGAAGGGCTTCGGCTCCCCACGAACGGGCTCGACTACGCCATCCTGGCGATCTACTTCGTCGTCGTACTCGGCATCGGCTTCGCGGCCCGTGCCAGCGTGAAGACGAGCCTCGACTTCTTCCTCTCCGGACGGTCGCTGCCCGCCTGGGTGACCGGGCTCGCCTTCGTCGCGGCGAACCTCGGCGCCACCGAGATCCTCGGCATGGCGGCCACCGGCGCGCAGTACGGCGTCGCGGTGGTGCACTGGTACTGGATCGGCGCGATCCCGGCCATGGTCTTCCTCGGCCTGGTGATGATGCCGTTCTACTACCGCTCCAAGGTGCGCTCCGTGCCGGAGTTCCTGCTCCAGCGGTTCGACAGGTCGGCGCATCTGCTGAGCTCCGTGCTGTTCGCCTTCGCGGCGATCCTCATCGCGGGCGTCAACCTCTACGCGCTGTCGATCGTCGTGGAGGCGCTGCTCGGCTGGCCGCAGTGGGTCGCGATCGTCGTCGCGGGCCTGTTCGTGCTGGTCTACATCACGATCGGCGGGCTCTCCTCGGCGATCTACAACGAGGTGCTCCAGTTCTTCGTCATCCTCGCCGCACTGATCCCCCTCACCGTCCTCGGCCTGAAGCGCGTCGGCGGCTGGGACGCCATGAGCGACTCGCTGACCAAGCAGCACGGCGGCGACTTCATGACCGCGTGGGGCGGCACCGGCATCGGTGACGCCAACCCGCTGGGCGCCAACTGGCTGACGATCATCCTCGGCCTCGGCTTCGTGCTGTCCTTCGGCTACTGGACGACCAACTTCGCCGAGGTGCAGCGCGCGCTGTCCGCGAAGAACCTCTCCGCCGCCAAGCGCACCCCGCTGATCGCCGCCTTCCCGAAGATCTTCATCGTCTTCGCGGTGATGATCCCGGGCCTGGTCGCCGCCGTGATCGTGCCCAAGATCGGCACCCCGGGCTCCGACCTCACCTACAACGACGCGATACCCCTGCTGATGCAGGAGCTGCTGCCCAACGGCGTGCTCGGCATCGCGGTGACCGGTCTGCTCGCCGCCTTCATGGCGGGCATGGCGGCCAACGTGTCCTCGTTCAACACGGTGTTCACCACCGACATCTGGCAGCGGTACGTGGTGAAGGACAAGCCGGACACGTACTACCTGAAGTTCGGACGGCTGATCACGGCGATCGGTGTGCTGGCCTCGATCGGCACGGCGTTCATCGCCGCCAGCTTCTCGAACATCATGAGCTACCTCCAGACGCTGTTCTCGTTCTTCAACGTCCCGATGTTCGTCGTGTTCATCATCGGCATGTTCTGGAAGCGCGCCTCGATGAAGTCCGGTGTCTGGGGCCTGGTCGCGGGCACCGCCGCCGCGATGATCAACTACTTCTGGATCTACAAGGGCGGGATCATCGACATCCCGTCCGACCAGGGCGCCAACTTCGTCTCCGCGATCGTCGGATTCGTCGCCGGAGCCGTCGTCATGGTCGCCGTCACCCTCTTCACGGCACCGAAGCCCGACGCCGAACTGGCCGGTCTGGTGTACGGGACCGAGTCGCCGGACCCCGACGAGGCGCTCGACGAGGCCGACAGCGCCTGGTATCGCAAGCCCGCGCTGCTCGGCTGGGGCGCGGTCGTCCTCGCCGCCGCGTGCTACATCCCCTACTCGTTCTGATCGGAGGAACTCACCATGTCCGACCTGCACAAGGAAGTCTCCGAGCTGGAGCGCAAGTCCGCGACCGCGGCCCGTCTCTTCGACATCCGGCGGATCATCGGCGGCCTGTTCGTGGTCTACGGAGTGATCGTCACCATCGCCGGCATCAGCCCGTCCGACGCCGACCTGGAGAAGGCCGAGGGCGTCCACATCAACCTGTGGACGGGCCTGGCCATGCTGGCGCTCGGCCTGTTCTTCCTGGCCTGGATGAAGCTGCGCCCGGCCGAGGCCCCCGCGGCCCCGGAACCGGACGCCCCGGAGTCCGACGCGGACTGACCCGCCGCCTGCCGCGCCGCCCGCAGGGGCCGTACGTCACCCGCTCCGCCCGGGGACGTACGGCCCCTGTTGCGTGCCGCCGTGGTCGCCGTGGTCGCCGTGGCCCGCGGCCCGCTCCAGCAGCCCCGTACGGGCGGCGAGCGCGGCGGCCTCCAGGCGGGAGCCGACGCCGAGCTTCATCAGGACCCGCTGGACATGGGTGCGGGCGGTGCTCGGGGCGATGTCCATGCCGGCCGCGATCAGCCGGGTGTCCTCGCCCTCGGCGACCCGCACCAGCACCTCCGCCTCGCGCGGGGTGAGCATCCGCAGCAGCCGGCGGCCCTCGTCGTCGGGCTGGGCCGCCGGGTTGAGCAGCTCCGCGAAGGCGCCCCGCAGCAACTGCGGGGCGATGGCGCTCTCCCCCGCCCGCGCCTTGAGCATGGCCCGCTCGACGCCCTCGATGCGCTCGTCGTGCCGGACGTACCCCGCGGCCCCGGCCGCGAACGCCGCAGCGATCCCGCGCGGGCTGGGCACCGGGCCGAGGACCACCACCGCCACCTGCGGGCGCTCCTGGCCGATGCGCACGATCGGGTCGAAGACCCCGGGGGCGGCGGGCGATGCCGTACCGAACAGGCAGACTTCCGGGGCCCTGCTGACCACCAGTTCCGCGGTCCCGGAGGTCGGCGCGGCCGCCGCGAGCACCCGGTGCCCGCGCAGTTTCAGCGCCGAGGCGAGTGCCTCGGCGAGCAGTCGGTGATCGTCGACCACCATGAGCCGCACGCCCATCGACCAAGCCTCCCAGCCCCGTTCACCCGGCCCCCCGGCCGCCTGACCCGGCAAGTTACACGCTTGTTCGACCTCGCGCCGCCCTTACGTGGGAGAAGCCCCCCAGAATGCCGAATTCTGCGTCATTCGGGGCTCGTTGACCGTTGCCCGGTGATCGGTTCCTGGGCGGAAAACGATCGGCCCTGCCGGTCGGTGATCGACCGGCAGGGCCTGGCGAACGGCTCGCGCCGCTCGGGGGACCGAACCGCGGTCAGTCGGTGCGGTACCCGACGACGAGGTAGAGCTTGTCGTCGGCGTCGACGACGCTGCGCTTGCTGACCAGGCGCTTCGACTTGAAGAAGTGCCCGTCGGAGTACAGGAGTTCGGAGTGGTCGTTGGAGAAGCGCCGCTCCGCCTCACGGACCGCCTCGTCGCTCGGGTTCTCCATCAGCAGGGTCTGCTTGAAGGTCTCGCCGTCGATGGAGACGATCTGGCCGCCCTTGTCGTAGGGGGGCTCCTTGTACGCGATGATGCTGGTGCCGTCCATCCGCAGCGGGACCAGGCTGTAGCGGTCGCCCGCGTCGGCCCGGGCGCCGAGGAGCTTCCCGGTGGCCAGGTCGAAGGCGACGACCTCGTTGGTGTCGCCGTACTCGCTGGTGCCGTCGTGGTTCTCGGTCGGCAGGTAGAGCCGGTTGTTGCCGACGGCCAGGTTCTGGCAGCGCTCGACCTCGGTGGAGCCGCAACGGGCCGCGTACTGCTCGGCGTCGGCGGGGATGCGCACGATCAGCTTGCCGGTCGCCGCGTCGATCGAGAAGAAGTCGGAGATGCCGCTGCCGTCGCCGGCGGTGTCGCCGACATCGGCCGCGACCACCAGCGGCTTGGTGGAGACGATGCTCGCGTAGTCGACGCCGGCGGGCATCTGGAACGAGGACAGCGGTGCGCCGGTCGTCGGGTTCAGCGCCTGCACGGTGAGCTGCGGGCTGTCGGACGTACCGCACTTGCGGACCACGGCGAGGGCCTCGCCGCCGCCGTAGCCGCGGTCGTAGCAGCCGTCCGAGCCGACCTTCGGCTTCCACAGCTCGGCGCCGGTCTCCAGCTTGAAGGCCGCGCCGCCCGAGGTGCCGCCCGCGGCGACGGTGGACCCGCTGAGCGTGACCTCGTCGAAGCGGACCTGCTGGTCACCGCCGGTGGCGGAGGTGACGCCCTTGCTCCACAGGAGCTTGCCGGTGGCCATGTCGACCACGCCGACCTGGTTGCACGACGGGTACTTGTTCTCCTTGGTCGCCTTCGTCTCCTCGAAGACGATCGCGGTCTTGTAGTCCTTGCTCATGTGCCGGGAGGCGGAGCAGACCTCGCCGGGCAGCGGGACGGACCAGAGCTTGGTGCCCTTGTCGAGGTCGTAGGCGACGATCTCGGCGACGCCGGACTTCACGTACGCCTTGTCGGTGATCCAGGAGCCCATCACCGTGGTGATGTCGGTGACCTGCGGCTCCGGGAGCTGGAGGGCGACCTTGGACTTGGTGTTGGCGGGCGGCTTCTCCTCGCCGCCGGCCAGGCCGCCGCCCTCGCCGCCCTTGGCCTCGCCGCCGGTGGAGCCGGACGAGGAGGCCTCGTTCTTGCCGCCCTCGTCGTCGCCGGTGGCGGCGTAGATGACCCCGGCGCCGATGATCAGCACCACGGCGACGGCCGCGGCGACGATGATCTGCATCTGGGTGGAGAACTTCTTGCCGTCGCCGGGCTGCTGCGGGGCCCCGTACTGCGGCTGCATGGGCTGGGTCGGATAGCCGTACGCCTGCTGCGGCATCCCGGGCTGGCCGGGCTGTCCGGGCTGGCCGGCGGGCCCCTGCGGGTAGCCGTACCCGGGCTGCGGGGCCTGGGGGTAGCCGTATCCGTTGGGCTGCGGCGCGGGCGGGGTGGGGTAGTTGCCCGGCGCCGCGGGCGGCGGGGTGCCGTAGCCCCCGGCGGGCGCGTCCGGCTGCTGCGGAGGCTGCTGCGGCTGCTTGCCGAAGGGGTCCGCGGGCGGCGGGGTCGGCTGGCCGAACCCTCCGGGCGGCGGGTCCTGCGGCGCGCCGAAGCCACCGGAGGGCGGACCGGCGGGCGGGCCCGGGGGCGTGTTCGGCGGCTCGTTGGGCGGCTGCTGCGGTGGCTGGGGCGGCTGGCTCATGGCGTGCGTACCTCGGGGGACGAGTGGGTGTGGGGGCGCGTGGGGCCGGAAGGGGCCGGCTGCGGTCGGATGCCGCGGCCGGGAGCGGTCGTGCGGATCGTGCCGGGTTCGGGGGCCGTCACTTCTCGAACACCAGCATCGTCGACTGCTCCAGCTCTTCCTTGTCGTTGCTCGCGCTCACGCGGTTGCTGAAGATGAAGGAGCGGCCGCCCTGGTAGGCGACCTTGGCGGAGAAGAAACCGTTCTCGATCCGGCCGGTCGCGTCCGGGTGCTGGAGCAGCGTCTTGGTGGTGCCGCCGGTCGGCGGGAGGGTCACGATGGCGCCGGCCGCGTCGTACTTCGGCCGCATGTAGAGCACCAGGTCACCGCCCTCCATGCCCAGCGGCTTCAGCACGCGCTCGGCCGGGGCGGGCGCCTCCCACTTGGGCTTTCCGGTGTTCAGGTCGAAGGCGATGACCTTGTTCGTCCGGGCGGTCCCGCTGCTGTCGTCCTCGGTCGCGATGTAGAAGGTGTTGGCGTCGGCGGCGACCCCGCTGCACCCTTCGAGCTTCTGGCCGAAGATGGCGAAGCTGCTCCCGCAGTCGTGGGTGAGCTTGTCGCCCTTGGCGGGCGCGAGCTGGGAGCGGAGCTTGCCGTTCTCGGTGAGCGCGGCGATGGCGTACTGCTTCTTCTCCTCGTGCTCCAGCCGCACGACGAGCGGGGTGACCGAGTAGACCTTGCTGATCTCCCAGCCGCGCGGCGGCTGGTAGGTCCACTTCGGCTTGCCGGTGGTCGGGTTCAGCTCCTGGACCTGGTGCTGCGGGTTCTTGACGTCGTCGGTGCGGCAGCTGGCCGCGGCGATGAGCTTCGGGCCGCCGGCGAAGGCGAAGGGCTTGCAGTTGCCGTCGGGGTTGCCGAACAGCTCCTTGCCGTCGCTGACGCGGTAGGCGTTGGAGTTGCTGGTGCGCCCCACGGTGACGGTGTCCCCGCTGATCGCCAGACCGATGTCCGACAGGAAGTCCCAGTTGCCGTTCTTCTTGACCTCCTTCTTCCAGCCGGGCTTGCCGGTGTTGAGGTCGATCATCTGGAGGACGGAGCAGTTGGCCTTGTCGGTGGTGCCGTTCTTCACCCCGATGACGATCTTGCCGTCGGCGGTGGGGCCGTTGGGCGCGGCGCACACGTCGGCGGGGAGCGGCACGGTCCACTTCTGCTTGCCGTCGGCGACCGAGTAGCCGGAGACGCCGCGGTACATGGCCTTGGCCACCACATCGCCGGCGAACCACGGGCCGTACACGGAAGCGCCGCTGCGGGGCAGGTCGATGTCGTTCTTCTGGAGCCAGGCGACCTTCGCCTCGCCCGGCTTGCGCCCGGCGTTGAGGTCGTCGTTGCCCTCACGGCCGTCGCCGCTGCCGTCGCCCTCGTCGACCGTGGGCGACTCGCTGGGCGGCTTGGGGTCGTTGCTGGTGTTGGCCAGCGGCTTCTTCGGGTCCTCGTCGCCGCTGTCGCTCACGAGGAACCAGGTGCCCGTACCGGCGACCAGGACCACGGCGACGGCCGCCGCGACGATGACGGCGGTCTTGTTCTTGAGGAACCCGCCGCCGGAGCCCGGTCCGCCGGAGCCCGGTCCGCCGGGGCCGGGGGTGCCGGGGTACTGCTGCTGCGGGTAGCCGTAACCGGGCTGGGTCGGCTGACCGTACGGTCCGGGAGCCTGCTGGCCGTACGGGCCCGGGGCCTGCTGACCGTAGGGGCCGGGCTGCTGGGCGTACGGGCCGGTGGGCTGACCGGGCTGCTGACCGTACGGACCGGGGGCCTGGCCGGGCTGCTGCGGGTAGCCGTAACCGGGCCCCGCCGGGGGCTGCTGCGGGTAGCCGTACGCCGGGGTGCCCGGCGGGGGCGTCTGCGGCGGGCCGGCCGGGGGTGCGGGCGGCTGGGCCGGGGGCGGGCCCTGGGGCGGCTGGCCGGGCGGCGTCTGCGGCGGCTTCGCCAGGTCCGGCTGGTCCTGGGGCGGCTGAGGAGCTCCGTTCGGCGGCTCCTGCGGAGCCCCGAAGCCTCCCTGCGGCGGTTGCTGGCTGGGCGGCTGGCTCATCAGCACGTCCCCCTTCGTGCGGTCCGGTGCCCGATCCGGTCTCCCCCGCGATTCCGAGTGGGGGCAATCCCCCTCGGAAAGGAGCGAATCGGGCATGGCTTCCGCGGTGTTACGACAGTCGGGCGGGGCTTCTTTGTACCACCCGTCCGCCACCCGGCACCGGATCGGTCCCGCCCCTGTTCCCAAGGGAGAACCGCCTTGTGATGCCGTCGTTACGCCGAGGCCGGAGGTGATGGTCAGTCACCGAAGGTGATGATCGTCCGCACGTCCATCTCCTCCTCGTCGGAGTCACCGCCGACGCGGCCGATGGCGATCAGCGAGCGCCCGTCGGCATAGCGGATCGTGGGATCGAAGACGTGCTCGGTCGTCGCGGCCGACGTCGGATGGCGAAGGACCGTCTGCAGGGCGCCGCCCTGCGGTCCGAGCGCCATGATGCCGCCGCCGGTCGTGGCCTTCGAGTCCGGCGCGGCGAGGTACAGCAGCGCCTTGCCGTTCTCGACCCGCATCGGCTTCAGCGTCTGCCCGGGCGGCGCCGGCACCTTCCACTTGATCTTGCCGGTCTTCATGTCGAAGGCGACGACGGAGTTGGTGAACGCGCCGTTCACATGCGTGGGCTTCGTGGCGAGGTAGAACGTGTCGCCGCCGGCGGTCGCACCGAGGCAGTCGTCGAGGTTCTCGTCCCGCTCGCCGCACTCCATCGCGAACTCCTCCTTGCCGGGATCGGGCTGGGCGAGGAGGGTGCCGTCGTTGCTCAGGAGCGCGATGGCCCAGTTCGGCTCCGGCTCGTCCTGCCGCAGCGAGACGACCGGCGGGTCGACGGAGTAGAACTTGTCGATCCGCCAGCCCTTCTTGACCTTGTACGTCCACACGGTCTTCCCGGTGGCCGGGTCGATGCGCCGCACTTCCTCGTCGTACGTGTCACTCGGCGCCTTGAGGCAGTCGACCGCGGCGAGCGGGACGTCGCCGCTGGCGAATCCGTACGGCTGGCAGGTGCCCGGCAGCCGGTCCCACAGGTGCTTGCCGTCGCTGATCCGGTAGGCGTCGGTGCGGGTCGTCCGGCCGGCCGTCACGACGTCGCCGTTGATGGCCATGACGACGTGCGACAGCCCGTCCGACATCGAGGAACGGTCGAGCGTGGCGGTCCAGCCCGCCTTGCCGGTGACCAGGTCGATCATCTGGAGCTTCTCGCAGTCCGCGCCTTCCTCGGTGCTTTCCCTGAGGGCGATGACGATCTTGCCGTCCGGGCTCGGCTGCGACGGCGCGGCGCAGACGTCGGCCGGCAGGCGCAGGCTCCACTTCTGCGAGCCGTCGTCGAGGGAGTGGCCGGACGCCGTGCGGTACATGGCCTTGGCCACGATGTCGCCCGTGGTCCACGGGCCGCGCACGGGGACGCCGCCCGACGGCACGTCCACGTCGTTCTTCAGGATCCAGCGGACCTTGGCCTCGCCCTCCTTGAGCTCCTTGTTGAACTCCGCTGCGCCCGGGGCGGGCGTCGGCTTCGGGCTCGGATCGGTGCCGGGCTTCGTCGGGGCGGTGCTCTCCTTCGCGACGGGCTTCTGGTCGTCGGCGTCGTCATCGCCGCCCACCGCGAACCAGACGCCCGTCCCGATGACGAGGACCCCGGCGAGCACGGGGGCGACGAGACCGGCGACCCGGCCCCGCGAACGCCCGCCGCCGCCTCCGGGCCCGCCGGAGGGCTGCTGCTGGGGCTGTCCGTAGGGCACGGTGGGCGGCTGGGGCTGCGCCTGCGGATAGCCGTACGGCCCGGCGGGCTGCTGCGGCTGCTGCTGCGGCTGCGGCTGCGGGTAGCCGTACGGCCCGGTCGGCGGCTGACCGTACGGGCCGGGCTGCTGCGGCTGGGACGGCACGGGGGCTCCGTACGCGCCGGGCTGCGGTTCGTACGGAGCGCCGAAGCCCTCCGGCTCTCCCGGCCTGCCCTGCTGCGGCGGCGGCTGCGACATCGGTGTTGGTCCCCCTCGAACGTACGGTCCCTGCCGCCCCGTTCTACCACCCGCCCCACCGGCCCCACGGGTCCGGTCAGGCGTCCTCGGCCAGTTCCAGCCAGCGCATCTCCAACTCGTCCCGCTCGGTGACCAGTTCACGCAGTTCGGCGTCGAGCTTGGCGACCTTCTCGAAGTCCGTCGCGTGCTCGGCGATCTGCTTGTGCAGCGTGGTCTCGCGGGTGGAGAGCTTGTCGAGCTGCCGCTCGACCTTCTGCAGCTCCTTCTTCGCGGCGCGCGCCTCCTGCGCGGAGACGGCCGGGGCGGCGGCGGGGGCGGCGGCTCCGGACGGACGGGGGGCTGCGGCGGCGGAGGGGGTGGACTCCTCCTCCATCCGCTGCCGGCGCTCCAGGTATTCGTCGATGCCGCGCGGCAGCATGCGCAGGGCGCGGTCGCCGAGGAGCGCCATGACCTTGTCCGTGGTCCGCTCGATGAAGAACCGGTCGTGGGAGATCACGATCATCGACCCGGGCCAGCCGTCGAGGAGGTCCTCCAGCTGGGTCAGGGTCTCGATGTCGAGGTCGTTGGTGGGCTCGTCGAGGAAGAGGACGTTGGGCTCGTCCATCAGCAGCCGCAGGATCTGGAGCCGGCGGCGCTCACCGCCGGAGAGGTCGCCGACGGGCGTCCACTGCTTCTCCTTGGTGAAGCCGAACTGCTCGCAGAGCTGGCCCGCCGTCATCTCGCGGCCCTTGCCGAGGTCGACCCGGTCGCGCACCTGCTGGACCGCCTCCAGCACCCGGAGGTTCGGGTTCAGCTCGGAGACCTCCTGGGAGAGGTAGGCGAGCTTGACGGTCTTGCCGACGACGACCTTCCCGGCCGCGGGCTGCTCGTCGCCCTGCGTACGGGCGGCCTCGGCGAGGGCGCGCAGCAGCGAGGTCTTGCCCGCGCCGTTGACGCCGACCAGGCCGACGCGGTCGCCGGGGCCGAGCTGCCAGGTGAGGTGGGTGAGCAGGGTCTTGGGCCCGGCCTGGACGGTCACGTCCTCCAGGTCGAACACGGTCTTGCCGAGGCGGGCGTTGGCGAACTTCATCAGCTCGCTGGTGTCGCGCGGCGGCGGCACGTCGGCGATGAGCTCGTTGGCGGCCTCGATGCGGTAGCGCGGCTTGGAGGTACGGGCCGGGGCGCCGCGGCGCAGCCAGGCCAGCTCCTTGCGCATCAGGTTCTGCCGCTTGGACTCCTCGGTGGCGGCGATGCGTTCCCGCTCGGCGCGGGCGAACACGTAGTCGCTGTAGCCGCCCTCGTACTCGTGGACGGTGCCGCGCTGGACGTCCCACATGCGGGTGCAGACCTGGTCGAGGAACCACCGGTCGTGGGTGACGCAGACGAGGGCGGAGCGGCGGGCCCGCAGATGGCCGGCCAGCCAGGAGATGCCCTCGACGTCGAGGTGGTTGGTGGGCTCGTCGAGGACGATCAGGTCCTGCTCGTCGATGAGGAGCTTGGCCAGCGCGATACGGCGGCGCTCACCGCCGGAGAGCGGGGCGATGACGGTGTCGAGCCCGTGCTCGAAGCCGGGCAGGGCCAGGCCGCCGAAGAGCCCGGTGAGCACGTCGCGGATCTTGGCGCTGCCCGCCCACTCGTGGTCGGCGAGGTCGCCGATGACCTCCTGGCGGATGGTCTTCGCCGGGTCCAGCGAGTCGTGCTGGGTGAGGACGCCGAGCCGCAGCCCGCCGTTGTGGGTGACGCGCCCGGTGTCCGCCTCCTCCAGCTTGGCGAGCATCCGGATGAGGGTGGTCTTGCCGTCGCCGTTGCGGCCCACGACACCGATCCGGTCGCCCTCGGACACCCCGAGGGACACACCGTCGAGCAGGGCACGGGTGCCGTACACCTTGCTGACCTGCTCGACATTGACCAGATTGACGGCCATTTCACTCCTGCCGGGTGGGTTGATTCGACCGTTCCAGGGTACGGCGCGGCGGCCGGGCGCCGGTCCCGCGGCCTCTCCGTCCGGGCGGGAGGGGTCGCATACCCTCGTCCATGACGTGTGGCGGCAGAGGTGAATCGGGGGCGGACGGGTGGTAGTCGTCGCGACGGTACTGCGGTGGATCCTTCTCACGACGGCCCTGGGCATCCTGACCGCGTTCCTGGTCACCGCCGTCCGGGCCCGCCGCGCGGGCACCGGCTTCGGCGAGCTGGCCGACGTGCTGGAGGACCGGTGGTTCGCCATGAACCGGGTGTTCCTCGCCGTGCTGGCGGGTCTCGCCGGGTCCTGGGCCGTGGAGTGGGCGGGCGGCACCCGCGCGCCGATCACCGAGTCCGTGCCCGTCCTCGCCCCGCTGGGCATCGTCGCCGCGTTCGTCGTCTGCCGGGCCGCCGGGCCGTTCCGGGTGAAGCCGCTCGTGCTGATCGCCGCTCCGCTGCTGCTGGGCGGAGTGATGACGGGCTGGTGAGCGCCCGGGGGCCTCACGGGTCAGCCCCTCTCCGTGACGGCTCCGGGACGTGCGGTAGCGTGCGCCGACTGATCATGGGGCCTGGGGGGTCGGAGTGGCGGCATCGGCGTGGGAACGGTTCATCGGTCACCGGGTGCTGCCGAAAGCGGCCGTGGTGGTGCTCGCCGCGGCGCTGGTGGCCGGGTTCCTGCTCGTACGGTCCGAGCGGCGCGACGACCGTAACGCCGAGGTCCTGGAAACGGCCTGCGGGGGTGCCCTGCCGCGCGCGACGACGCGGGATCTGCTGCCCGGGGACGAGACCTGGGAGCTGTACGGCGACCTGGACCTGACCGGGCCGTCCGGGCACGGTCCGCGCACCCTGCTGCGGTGCTCGGTGGGGTGGGACGCGTTCTGGGGAAGCACGTCCGGGAGTCTGAAGCTCGCGGCGGTACCGGTGCTGGACGTTCCGCTGTCCGGCGTACGGCTCGGGGACATCCTCTCCGCACGGACCGCGAAGGAGCCCGACCGGGCCACCGCGTACCGGACCGCCACCACCCAGGTCACCGCCGACTGCCCGGCCGGACTGCCCGGTTACCCGCGCCCGGTGACCCGCTTCCGGGTCCACGCCACGTCCTGGTCCGACGATCCGGAGCACGTGCGCACGGCGGAGGAGCTGAGCGACGCGGTGGCGGCCGTCGCCAACCACGTACGGGACCGGGGCGGCTGCGGGGGTCCGGCGGTGGAGCCCTCGGACGTACGGCCGCTGCCGAGGCCCGCGGAGAACGGGTCCGAGGAGTCCGACGAGGCCCCGCCCGCCTGCCGTTGGTTCCGGCCGGAGCTGCTCGACGCGAAGGAACCAGGCCCCGACGAGCGGGACGGCCGAGGCGTCACGGGCGAGGACGCGGACGCCTGCTCCCAGAGGGTGCCGCGGGCGAAGCCGGCGAACCGGCTGGACCACTTCGCCCAGGTGGATTCGGTGAGCTGGCGGGGCCCGCTGCTGCCCGAGGCGCGCACGGCGTACGGGGCCGAGCTGGCCGCCCTGTCCCGGGCCCCGGAACCGGTGGGCGGCGAGCAGTCGTACACGCTGGCCGTCTGGGCCGAGTCCTCGTGCTCGGGGGCCCGGACGCTGAGCCGGGTGACCGTGACGACGGCCGCGGCTTCTCTCGCCGCCTCCCGGGCCGACCGGGTCCTCGACGCGTATCTGACCTCGTCCGGCTGCCGTGCGGTGAAGGTTCTCGGAAAGGTGTGGAAGTGAGCGACGTCCGTTTCCGGCGCAGGCGACGGGTGCGCCGCACGGCGGCCTGGGCCGTGACCGCGGCGGTGCTGGCGGGAGGGCTCTTCTGGGTCTCCGGCGGCTACGGCTCCTGGCGCGACGACCGGGCCCTGGATTCGGCCTGCGACGGCGATCTGGCGGCCGGTGCGGTGCGGGAGCTGTTCGACGGCATCTCCCTGACCTCGTCGGGCCGTTGGAGCGACCGGCGGCGCTGCACGGTCAGCGCGTCCGACGACGATTCGGACATCGGCCTGGCGCTGTGGGTCGGGCAGACGGAACGCATGATGAATCTGGAGAACTCCGGCGGCTTCGACGCGCCTCTGGGGCACGGCTGGACCGGCTCCTTCCGGTACAACCCGGACAGCGAAAGCCCGGACGAGGCGGCGGCCGTCCTGCTGCTGAGCTGCGGCAAGGAGTCCGGTCACGGGCGGGTGATGACGGTGGACGCCAACCTCGGACGGGGCGCATTCGACGATCCGGTGGCCCGGGAACGGCTCGTGGCCGTCCTCACGGAGACGGCGACGGCGTACACGCGGCGCACCGGGTGCGCGGCACCGGCCGGCGAGCGGGTGAAGGACGTCGGCGTCTCGACGAACCGCAGGGACTACAAACCCGTCGCGTCGGCCACGGGAAGCTGCGCGGGCGTGCTGGACGAGAAGACCGCCGCCCGGTGGGGCGTAAGCACGGTGCAGGAGATCACGGCGGACCCGGCGCCTCTGGAGGAGTGCGTCCTGGGCGGTCTGCGCGGTGCGTTCCTGTACGGCTTCACCGCGTCCTACGGGCCGTCCGCCCGGTACGCCCGCATGCGGCTGGACCAATGGCAGGACAGCGCCGCCGCCGCCCGCAGGGGACCGGACGCGCTGAGCGGCTCCTACGCGCTGGGCGCCCGGTGCCCCGGAGCGGGCGGGTCGGCCCTGTTCGAGGTGGACACCCTCGGCGACGAGGACAACCCGAAGCTCGCGGCGCCGGTCGTGGACCACCGGGGGCTGCGGGCGGCGCTCCAGCGCTTCGCCGAGCGCTCGGCGAAGAAGCACGGCTGCGAGGCGCCGGGGGCGGTGTAGGGGCGGGGAGGGCTGCGGCCGACCGGGTTCCTTGCCGCACTCTCCCAGGCGGCTGTACGCTTTCCCGTACGTACGGGATGATGTACATCGAGCACGGGAGGCGATCATGCGCACGATGACCTACACGGAGTCCCGCGCGAAGTACGCCGAGACCCTGAGCGCGGTCGTGGACGACCGTGAAGAGGTCGTGGTCACGCGTGCCGGGCACGAGCCCGTGGTGATAGTGGCTCTCGACGAGTACGAGTCCCTCAAGGAGACCGCGTACCAGCTCCGGAGCCCGGAGAACGCCCGTCGGCTGCTGGCTTCGATCGACCGCCTGGAGAGCGGCGGCGGCACGGTGCAGGAGCTTGCGGAGTGAAGTTCGTGTGGGACCAGTCGTCGTGGGACGACTACGTCTGGTGGCAGAACCAGGATCGCAAGATCCTCAAGAGGATCAACACACTGCTCCAGGACATCGCCCGGAACGGCAACGAAGGAATGGGCAAGCCGGAACCCCTGAAGCACGGCTTCCACGGGTACTGGTCCCGCCGCATCACCGATGAGCACCGGCTCATCTCCAAGGTGGTCGGCGACGAGGTCCGCATCGCCGCCTGCCGCTACCACTACGGCAACTGACCCCTACCTCACCCCCGCCCCCCGCCCCGCCCGCTCCACCAGCAGCCAGCCGCCCAGGGTCATCGCCACGGCGGCCGGGGCGCTGACCGGGATCGCGATCAGCAGGGCCGTGCGGCCGTCCAGCAGGCCGTTGAAGCCGACCATGGACAGGCCCAGCACGCCGAGCAGGCAGAGCGTCGCGCCGAGTGCCGCGAGGGGGCCGTGGCCCTGGGCGGGCAGGGCGGGGGCCGGGCGTTCGAAGATGCGGAAGGCCGCCACGAGTCCGGCGGTGAGGGCCGCCGCGAGGGCGATCCGCAGCGGGACCTGGGCCCACCAGGCGGCCGACGCGGGCTCGGGCAGCGGGACGTCGAGGGTGAGCATGGCCCCGTACACGCCGAACATCGCCGTGAGGTGCCAGAGGAACGCGGTCATCGCCACCCCGTTGGCCGCCACCACCGTGCGCCAGACGCGCGGGCGCTCCAGCAGGCGGGCGGCCGGGGCGCGGAGGAGTTCGACCGCGCCGACGAGCCAGAGGCCGTGGGCCAGCAGGGCGAGGGTGGGCGGGGCCATGTTGCTGACCTTCTCGCCGGGCATCCCGACCATGGACAGCGGGTACGGCCCGAACGCCACCAGCGCGCAGGCGGTGACCAGGCCGCCGCCGGCGAGCAGGGCGGGGCGGCGCAGGCGGAGGTGGCCGTCGGCGCGCAGGAAGCCGAGCTGGTGGACCGCCAGCCAGACGAACGCGAAGTTCAGGAACTCGACGTACGGCACTCCGGCCGCGAACCGGAGGACGTCCACGGCGGCGGCCGCGCCCGCCAGGGCGGCGAACGCCCCCCAGCCGTACCGCTCGTGCAGCTTCAGCAGCGGCGGGGTGAACGCGACCATCGCCAGATAGATCCCGATGAACCACAGCGGCTGGGTCACCATGCGCAGCGTGACGCCGGTCAGCCCGCCGCCCCCGCCGAGGAGTTGGACCAGCAGCGCGGCCGCGCCCCACACCAGGACGAAGACCATGGTCGGGCGCAGCAGCCGCTGGAGCCGGGCGCGCAGGAACGCGGAGTAGACGGAGACCGGGGAGGCGTCCGCCGTGGCCCCCGGGCGCTTGCGGAGCAGGGAGCGGTAGGACAGCGCGTGGGAGAAGCCGCCGACGAAGAAGAACACCGGCATGACCTGGAGCAGCCAGGTCAGCGGCTGGAGCGCGGGGACGACGGCGAGCAGATTGCCGACCCCGTCCGGGGTGACGGCGGCCATCAGCCAGTGGCCGAGCACGACCGCGGCGAGCGAGGCGACCCGCAGGAGGTCGACGTAACGGTCCCGGGTGGCGGGCGTCGCCCCGGCCAGTTCACGAACACTTGATCCCATGGACTCAACGTCGCGCGAGCCGGGTGGGGCGCGGCAGGGTGCGCGTACTCAATTCGGCATCTGAGTAGCCGAGTCGGCGAACCGATCAGCTCAAAAAGCGTCAGGAAGCAGAATAAAGAGCCAGGAAGAGCCAAAATGATGTCGAAGCGGCCTACCGCGTCGTAGATCTGGACAGGGCGGTCGTTGACGAGTAAAACAAGCACAAAATCCGCTCTTGGGCGGGCACGCCGGCGGCCCTTCGGCGATCTGCCGGGACGCCCGCCGTTCCCGAGAACCGGAGTACCGACACCGTGCGGTTTTCTCGCCACTTCGCCCCTGTCGTCCTGCTCGGCGTGCTCGCCCTGACAGGGTGCGAGGACAGCTCCCCGACCGACGACAGCGCCCCGGCGGCCCCGTCCGCCGCCACGCCGACCGCTTCGGCCACCCCCACGGCCACGCCCTCCCCCACGCCCACCGCGACCGTCGCACCCGATCAGGTCGTGCCCGCGCTGCACAGCCGGACCTACGCGGAGGCGCGGGCGGAGTTCGACCGCCAGGACATATCCACCGCGCGTCTGAAGGCCGCCGCCCAGCACAAGGACGTCACCCTCCCGCAGAAGTACGACGGCTGGTACATCTGCGACACCAGCCCCGGGCGCGGCACCCGGCTCACCGCCGACGCCACGGTCACCGTCCGGCTCGCGCAGGACTTCAGCGACTGCACGACCAGCTTCCACGGCTATCTGCACCAGAAGAACGACCCGGCCTACGTCCCGCCCAGGACCGCCGCCCCGAAGCCGGAGCCCGCCGCCACCCGGGCGCCCGCACCGGCCCCCACGAAGGCCGCGCCGAAGCCCGCGGGCGGCTCGATGATCACCTGCTCCGACGGCAAGCCGGGGTTCGCGTGCACCTCCAACGGCCACCCCGTCGTCGACGGCCAGTTCTGTGCGAAGGCCGACCGCGGCCGCACCCTGATGGCCACCAACCGGACGATGGTCACCTGTTCCTACGACCCCAGCATCACGCCGTACCGCTGGCAGTGAGTCACCCGGCCACCGTGGCCCCCGGCGCCGGCGACACCGCCACGCGCGCCTCGCGGCACGTTCCGGAGGCCATCAGCGCGTCGGCCACCTTGCGGGCCGCCGCCTCGTCCTCCACCAGGAACGCCGTCGTCGGCCCGGACCCGGAGACCAGCGCGGCCAGGGCGCCCGCCTCCGTGCCCGCGGCCAGGGTGTCGGCGAGGGAGGGGCGCAGGGAGAGCGCGGCGGGCTGGAGGTCGTTGCTCAGGGCGCCCGCGAGTGCGCCGGAGTCGCCGGAGCGCAGGGCGGCCAGCAGGGCGGGCGACGCGGTGGGTTCGGGGACGTCCGTCTCCGCCGTGAGGCGGTCGAACTCGCCGTAGACGGCGGGCGTGGAGAGGCCGCCGTCCGCCACGGCGAAGACCCAGTGGAAGGTCCCGCCGACCTCGATCGGGGTCAGGTTCTCGCCGCGCCCGGTGCCGAGCGCCGCCCCGCCGACCAGGCTGAACGGCACATCGCTGCCCAGCTCGGCGCAGATCGCGAGGAGTTCGTCGCGGCTCGCGCCCGTACCCCACAGGGCGTCGCAGGCGACCAGGGCGGCCGCCCCGTCGGCGCTGCCGCCGGCCATGCCGCCCGCGACCGGGATGTCCTTGGCGATGTGGAGGTGGACGGCGGGGTCGATGCCGTACCGCCCGGCCAGCGCGAGGGCGGCGCGGGCGGCGAGGTTGGAGGCGTCCAGCGGGACCTGGGCGGCGTCCGGGCCCGAGCAGGTGATGCGCAGCTCGTCGGCGGGGGTGGCGGTGACCTCGTCGTACAGGCCGACGGCGAGGAAGACGTTGGCCAGGTCGTGGAAGCCGTCGGGGCGGGCGGCGCCCACGGCGAGCTGGACGTTGACCTTGGCGGGGACGCGGACGGTGACGCCCGTACGGATCTTGCTCACAGGGACGACACCTCCGGCTTGTGCTCCGCGATGGCCGCGAACTCCTCCACCGTCAGCGCCTCGCCGCGCGCCTGCGGCGAGATCCCGGCGGCGACGAGCGCGGCCTCGGCGGCGGGTGCGGAGCCGGCCCAGCCGGACAGCGCGGCGCGCAGCGTCTTGCGGCGCTGGGCGAAGGCCGCGTCCACGACCGCGAAGACCTCGGCGCGGCTCGCGGTGGTGGCGATGGGCTCGGTGCGCCGGACGAGCGAGACGAGGCCGGAGTCGACGTTCGGGGCGGGCCAGAAGACGGTGCGGCCGATGGACCCGGCGCGCTTGACGTCCGCGTACCAGTTGGCCTTCACCGACGGCACGCCGTAGACCTTGTTGCCCGGGCGGGCGGCGAGCCGGTCGGCGACCTCGGCCTGGACCATGACGAGGGTCCGCTCGATGCTGGGGAAGCGCTCCAGCATGGTGAGCAGGACGGGCACGGCCACGTTGTACGGGAGGTTCGCGACGAGCGCGGTCGGAGCCGGGCCGGGCAGCTCGGTGACCAGCATCGCGTCGGAGTGCACCAGTGCGAAGCGGTCGGCGCGCTCCGGCATCCGGGCGTTCACCGTGGCCGGCAGGGCGGCGGCGAGCACGTCGTCGATCTCCACCGCGATCACCCGGTCCGCCGCCTCCAGCAGCGCCAGGGTCAGCGAGCCGAGCCCGGGGCCGACCTCGACGACGGTGTCGTCCGGGCGGACCTCGGCCGTGCGCACGATCCGGCGGACGGTGTTGGCGTCGATGACGAAGTTCTGACCGCGCTGCTTCGTGGGGCGTACGCCCAGCTTCGCGGCCAGGTCGCGGATGTCTGCGGGCCCCAGGAGGGCGTCGGGCTCTGTGCTGCTCACCCGGTAAGCCTACGGCCGCAGTGGGGCCACGGACTCGCCCCCCGCTGCACGTACAGCTTCTTCGCCCGGTACGTCTGCTCGGCGGCGGGTGCGTCCTGGGGCCGGCCGCTGCCGCCGAGCGACTGCCAGGTCCCGGTGTCGAACTGGTACAGCCCGCCGTACGTGCCGCTCGGGTCGACCGCGCCGGGCCGCCCGCCGGACTCGCAGGCGGCGAGCGCGGACCAGTTCAGCCCGTCCGCCCCGGCGACGGAGTCGGGCCGCTGCCGGATGCCGGTGCGCACGACGCGGCTGACCGGCCGGTGGACCAGTTCCTCGGCGGCCCTGCGCGGCTTCTGCCGGACGCCGTTGACGGTCCGTACCGCGTACGTGACCCGGCGCACGCCGTTGCGGCCCGCCCGCTCGACGACCTCGGTGCCCCGGAACAGGGCGGGATCCTCGCTGCGCTCGACGGCGTACGGGACGGTCTCCTCGCGCACCTCGTGGGTGTCGGTGATCCGCATGACGGAGATCGTCTGGCCGTCGCGCGGGAAGCGCCCGGGGTCGACGGAGGTGGTGTCGTGGCCGTGCAGGGTGATGCCCGCCTGGGCGAGGGCATCGCGGACGGTGGCGGCGTTGGTGCGCAGGGTGCGTTCCTGGCCGTCGGCCATGAAGGTCACGGTGCGTTCGGTGCGGACGGTGAGGGTCAGGCCGGTGCGGGCGATCCGTGCGGAGCGGGCGGCGGACAGGTGCGCCCCCTCGGCGCGGATGCCGAATTCGCGCAGCGCCCCGGCCACGGTGTCGGCGGTCGTCCAGACCTGGCGGCGGACGCCGTCGAGGGTGAGGGTGACGGGCCGCCCGTGGCGGACGACGACCTCGTCGCCGTGGTCGAGGGCGGCGCCTGCGCCCGGCGCGACGACGTCGTGCGGGCCGACGGCGACGCCCTCCTCCGCCAGGAGCTCGGTGACGTCGTCGGCGAAGGTGTGCAGGGTGCGGGGCGTGCCGTCGACCTCCAGCCGGACCGCCTTGTCCTGGGCGACGAACGCGGTGGTGCCGCCGGCCAGGAACGCGACGACGAGGGCCTTCGGTACGAGGCGTTTGAGGTTCTCGGGGCCTGCGACGAGCCTGCGGCGGCGCTTGGCGGCCCGTCGGGCGTCGGCACGGGTGGGGCCCTGCCGGGGCACCACGGGCGGCGGCCCGGCGAGCGGAGTGTCGACGACCGTCGGGGCGTGGGCGTGAGCGGCGGGCGGGGCGTGGGCGGGGCCCGCCGTCCCCACCCCGTCGGCCAGGGTCAGCTGCTCGTGGAACGCGCCGAAGCGCCCGTCCCACGCCGTACGCACGCCGCTGTCCTGCGAAATACTCACGCCGCTCCCGAAGATCAGCCCACTGCCGGAGACCCGCTCACCGCCACCCCGTCGTGCGCGGGGACGATAGCGGAGCCCCGGTGACTCTCCAAAGCGACACGGCTACGCACCGTGCTCGACCGGGGTCGGAAACAGGCCCGATCGGGGTCGGAAACAGGGCCCGATCGGGGTCAGAAGTCGAACGCCCGCGCGGTGTTGTCGTAGATCGCGGCGGCCAGCACGTCTTCGTCCAGGCCCTTCACCTCGGCCATGGCGCGGAGCGTGACCGGAATGAGGTAGGGCGCGTTGGGCCGTCCGCGGTAGGGGGCGGGGGTGAGGAACGGGGCGTCCGTCTCGACGAGGATCAGCTCGGCCGGGGCGACGGCCAGCGCGTCCCGCAGCGGCTGGGCGTTCTTGAAGGTCACATTGCCCGCGAAGGACATGAAGTACCCGGCCCGCGCGCAGATCCGGGCCATCTCGGCGTCGCCGGAGTAGCAGTGGAACACGGTCCGCTCGGGTGCGCCCGCGTCCGCCAGCACCCGCAGCACGTCCGCGTGCGCGTCCCGGTCGTGGATGACCAGGGCCTTGCCGTGCCGCTTGGCGATCTCGATGTGGGCCCGGAAGGACTCCTCCTGGGCCGCGATGCCCTCGGGGCCCGTACGGAAGAAGTCCAGGCCCGTCTCGCCGACCCCGCGCACGTGGTCGAGGGCGGCCAGCGCGTCGATCTCCGCCAGCGCCTCGTCCAGGGCCGCCTTGCCGCCGGGCTCCCGCGCCCCCTGCCGCGCGGTGCCGTCCGGATCGCCGTGGACGATGCGCGGGGCCTCATTGGGGTGCAGGGCGACCGAGGCGTGGACGGCGGGGTGGGCGGCGGCGGTGTCGGCGGCCCAGCGGGAGCCGGCCACGTCGCAGCCCACCTGGACGACGGTCGTCACGTTCACCGCGGCGGCCCGGGCGAGGGCCTCCTCGACGGTGGCGTCCTGCATGTCCAGGTGGGTGTGGGAGTCGGCGACCGGCACCCGCAGGGGCTCGGGCAGCGGCGGGGCTTCGGTACGGCTCATGCCGACGACTCTACGAGGGCCCCGCGCCCGTACGACGTCGGCCTCCGGCGCACCGGAGGAGGTTCACCTGCGCTGGAAGGGGTGCAGCAGGTCGGACAGCCGCCAGTGGCGGTCCGGGTCCGCGGCGGTCGACACCGTACGGTCCTTCGCGACGGCCTCCGCGGTGTGCGGCGTCTGCTGCTTCCGCAGCAGTTCCTGGACGCCGGCGACCCGCCCGGCCCGCATGATGCGCACCACGTGTCCACCACAGTTGGTGCAGGTCGGCGTGGAGAGCGGGGACGGCACGCGCTCACCGTCCGCCGTGTAGACGACGAACGCGTGCCCGTCGACGTCGACGTGGTGCTCTATCTCGTAGGACTGCTCCCAGCCGTACCCGCACTTCATGCAGGCGAAGGCATACGCCTCGTGGACAGTGGTAGCTGCGATCTCGCTCATGCCTGTTCCTCCTGGCCGCCGGTCAAGCGCTCCGGGGACGGGCGGCCCGCCCGAGGGGTTCGAACAGGTGGCCCGTCCCTTCCAGTGGACACCTGCACCCGGACGGACGCACCAGCTCAGAGCCATTGTTGATGCGTTCTTGGCCTCCTTTTGCCGCCCTTTGCCGCCGCATGGCGCGGGACAGGCCCACGGCAGGACAGCGCGTGACCGCCGGGCCACCGAGCGCCCCCGAGCGCGCCCGGCGCCGACCGTGAACGCGCCCGCGCACCACCCCCGCCCACACCCTCCTCCTTCCCGGAATTCCCGGGCTTTCACCCCGCCCGCACCCCATGAATTCATCATTCAATTGAATGCGTGATTTACCCGGATGCCCGCCCCCGATTTGCGACGCCCGCATTCCTCCTTTTCACTCATTACGTCCACCCCATTTCCCACAGGACGGGGAACAACCCATGTTCACCACGGACACCACTGCCACCGACATCGAGCTCGACCTCGACGCCGCTCTCAACCCCGGCGAGGTCGAAGGTCTGTACCGCGACTCCCGCGAGTGCGCCTACCTCGCGCTTCTCGCAGGCGGCGGCGCCCTGCTGCTTTCGCCCCCGACCCCCCGCCCGAAGAAGGGCTGAACGTCGGAACATGGACCAGACACATGCGTCGTCCCCGCTAGCGGGTGCCGTGCATGACCTGGCAACAGAGGTGGTCCTCGCTCTTCGGAGCGGGGACCACCTCGCCACGGTGTGCGGCGCGGCGGGAATCGACGAGGAGAATCGGACCGGAATCGCCGCGGCACGGGTCATCGGGGCCGACCTGCTGCTGCCCAGTGTTCTTTACGGACGTCATCCGCATCCGGGTGATATCGCCGTACTCGACCGGGCGGTGCGGGAATTCCCGCCCAAGCCCGATGCCCCGGCGGCCACGGCCTGGAGCCACTGGCACATGATCTCCACGCTCCAGCGGATGGCGCCGCCCCCGTCGGGAGCGGCCGGTCCCGACGCGCCCCGTTCCGGACCCGGAACGACGTACGCGGAGCCCGACGCCTCCTGGCTGGAGCAGGCCCCCTGGCAGGCGTTCACCCACCAGCTCTCGGTGCTCGCGCCGCTCGCCGTCCCGGCCGCCCCCTCGGCCGTGCAGCGGGCCGCGGCGAACCGGGCCGTCGACCTGGCCCGCGGCTTCGTCCGTGCGGTCCGGCGGCGCGACTGGCTCCAGGCGGCGGGCGCGGGCCGCTGGCTGGCGGCGATCGGCGGCGAACCGGCGACGCTGGGCCTGGAGCGCGGCCTCGACTTCGTCGAGCTGATGGGCGGCCACGACCCCCGGGTCACCCTGCACATCCGGGCCGCCCGGCTGATGGCCGAGGCGAGGGCACGGTGACGACGACCGCCACCCAGGACCGCCCGGGGCCGGAGAGCCGCCCGGACCGGGCCCGGACCCCCGGCGCCGCGCTCGCCGTCCTCCCCGACGTCCTGCGCGCCGCCCTCGCCTGGACCGACGCGCACCGGGCGGACTTCGCGCTCCCCGGCGATGTCCTGGAACCCCACACCCAGGTCAACGCCACGCTCAAACCGCTCGGCGAGCTGGCCCAGCTCGGCTCCACGATCCGCCGCACCACCGCCCCCGGCACCCCGGAGCACGAACGGGCCGGCGACCTGGTCGCGTACGCCTGGGAGCAGGTGGCGGCGGGCGACCTCCTCCTGGAGCTGCTGCGCGCCGAGCCGTTCGCCGCGTACCCGTACGAGATCTACGCCGCCTTCGCCGGGTACGGGCTGCGCCACGAGGGGTTCGAGGCGCTGGCCCGCCCGCTGACCGCGACCCGCGCCTGGGCCCACACCGAGCAGCACGCCAACCGGCAGCTGGGCCTGGTCAACTCGGAGCGGCGGGTCGGCGTGGTGACCCACACCGACGCGGGCGCGGTCCTGTCCCGGACCTGGCTCGGCGGTCTGTCGGAGCCGTGGATGTTCGAGGGCCCGTCCGGCTACGCGCTGACCCACACGGTGTTCCACCTCACGGACTGGGGCCGGATGCCGGACCGGGTGCCGGAGAAGATCGACGGCTATCTGCGGACCTGGCTGCCCGCGTGGGCGGACGGCTGTCTGGAGAGCGGCCAGTGGGACCTGACGGGCGAACTGCTGGCGGTGGCGGCCTCGCTGCCGGGCCCGGCCCCGGAACCGCTGCTGGACGCGGTGTGGCCGGTGCTCGCGGACGTACAGCACCCGACCGGCTGCGTCCCCGAGACCGGCCCACCGGCGCAGGACACAGCCGCGCCGGACCCGTACCCCTTCATCGACTGCTACCACTCCACGCTCGTCACGGCCTTCGCCGCGGCCCTGTCCCTGAGGTCGCTGCGGTCGCCGGGGCAGACGGACGGGTCCGCGCCCGGCCGGGAAAGGCACACCGCATGAGCAGCGGCATCCAGCAGATCCACGACGTCGGGGCGAAGGCCCTGGGCTGGCTGTACGAACACCGGGAGGGGTTCCGGCTGGAGGCCGATCCGTCGCCGGAGGCGGGAATGCTGGACCGGTTCAAGCCGCTGGGCGAGCTGGCGCTGATCGGGAAGGTCATCTTCCGCGAGGGCGTGGCCGGATCGCAGCAGTCCTCGCTCGCCCACAAGCTGCTGGACCACGCCTGGCACGAGCTGCTGGACTCCGGGGCCCGGCTGCTGGAGGGCCAGCGGCGCGAACCGCTCTCGCCGGTGCCGCTGGAGGTCTACGTACCGTTCCGGGAGCTGGGCTACCGGCAGCCGGACCTGGAGTCCGCGATCCGCCTCAACCACCGGCTCGCCAGCTGGGCGGCGCTGGAGGTGCTGCCGGTGCGGCGGCTCGGGCTGAGCGCGATCGAGCGGCGGTTCGGGGTGGAGCCGAGCCTTCCGGAGACGGCGGCACTGGCGCACACCTGGCTGGCACGGCGGCCCGAACCGTGGACGGCCGAGGGCCATATCGGCTACGACATCACGCACACGGTGTTCCACCTCACCGACTGGGGCGAGAAGCCGGCCGGGCTGCCGGCCGACATCGCGGAGTACCTGGCCCTCTGGCTGCCGGTCTGGCTGGACGACTGGCTGGACCTGAAGCGCTGGGACCTGCTGGGTGAGCTGCTGGTGGTCGACGCCTGTCTGCCCGAACCGACGCTGGACCCGGCGGCCTGGCAGGGCTTCGCGCAGGCCCAGCAGCCGGACGGGGCGATGCCGGTGGTGGGCGGGATGCCGGAGGGCGACGCGGAGTCGGTGTTCGACCTCGTCTACCACCCGACGCTGGTCGCCGCGTTCGCCTCGGCGCTGGCGATGTCCCGCGCCCTGTCCGACCTCTCCGCCGCCCCGGCCCCGGCATGACCGAGGTGACGGCGGCCCCCGCGACCGCCCCCGGCTCCCCGGCCACCGCCCGCCTGCTGGCCGAGGCGGCGCGGGCCGTCGACGCGCCGGACCTGGTGCTCGCGGTGAGCCGCGACGGCGTGCGCACCGTCCACACCGGAGGCAGCGCCGAGCCGGGCCCGGTCGCGCGCGAGCTGATGGCGTACGAGCTGGGCTCGGCGTCGAAGCCGTACGCGGGGCTGCTGCTGGCCCGGCTGGTGGCGCAGGGCCGGGTGCGGTACGAGGACCGGGCGGCGGATCTGCTGGCCCCGGGCTTCCCGGTGCACCCGGCGGTGCGCCGGATCACCCTGCGCCATCTACTCACCCACACCTCGGGGCTGCCGGGCCTGCCCGCGGACTTCTACCCGCAGGCGGTGCCCCGCTGGTCGACCGACCCGTACGGCGGCTACCCGGCCGACCGGGTGGTCCGGGCCTTCCTGCGGGCCCGACCGCGCCACCGCCCCGGCACCCGCTGGCGCTACTCGAACTTCGCCGTCTCGGTCCTCGGCCACACCCTGGCGGCGGCCACGGGCACGCCGTGGGAGGTCCTGCTGCACCAGCAGGTGCTGGCCCCGCTCGGCCTGGCGGCGACCCGCGTGCGCCCGGGCCCGGAGAGCACGGAGGCGGTGGGCCACCGCCGCGACGGCACGCCCGTGCCCGCGCTGGACACCGGCGGCTTCACGGCGGCGGGCGCGGTCCGGGCGACCCCGCTGGACCTGCTGACGTTCCTGGAGGCGCACGTGGGCCCGGGGACGCATGCGGACGGGCCCGGGCCGGGGGACCCCGCACTGGCGGACCCCGCGCTGGCCGGGCCGCTGGCGGAGGTCCGGCGTCCGGTGCTGCGGCGCGGCTGGCGGCACGCGCACACCCACACGCTCACGTGGTTCCGCCACCCGTCGCCGTACGGCCCGGTCCTCTTCCACGCCGGGGCGACACTCGGCCAGCAGGCGTTCCTGGGCTTCCGCCCGGACACGGGTCTGGCGGTGGCGGCGACGGCGACGCGGCGGGTGCACCGGGGTGACACGTTCGTGGCGACGGCGTACGGACTGCTGACGGAAACACCGTAGGAGCGGGCGGTACACCTCTTCGGCTTCGGCTAGGAAGCTTCGGCTAGGGCTACGGCTTCGGCGGGGCCTTCTCCGCGTTCTTGGCGGCCACCACCGCGTCGAACACCTCCCGCTTCGGCAGCCCGGCAGCGGCGGCGACGGCGGCGATGGCCTCCTTGCGCCGCTCCCCCGCCTCCTCGCGCACCCGCACGCGCCGCACGAGTTCCTCGGCGTCGAGGTCCCCGGGACCGGCATCCGCCGCCCCCTCCACCACGACGGTGATCTCGCCGCGCACCCCGTCCTCCGCCCACACGGCCAGCTCGCCGAGCGGACCGCGCTTGACCTCCTCGTACGTCTTGGTCAGTTCGCGGCACACGGCGGCGCGGCGCTCGGCGCCGAAGACCTCGGCCATGGCGGCGAGGGTGTCGTCGAGCCGGTGCGGGGCCTCGAAGAAGACCATGGTGCGCCGCTCGTCCTCGACCTCACGGAGCTTGGAGAGCCGTTCACCGCCCTTGCGCGGCAGAAACCCCTCGAAGCAGAACCGGTCGACGGGCAGCCCGGAGAGGGCAAGGGCGGTGAGCACGGCGCTGGGCCCCGGCACGGCGGTGACGCGAATGTCCTTCTCCACAGCGGCGGCGACAAGCCGATAGCCGGGGTCGGAGACGGAGGGCATCCCGGCATCGGTGACAAGAAGCACCCGGGCGCCACCGCTCAGCGCCTCGACCAGCTCGGGTGTCCGGGCGGACTCGTTCCCCTCGAAGTAGGAGACGACACGCCCCGAGGTGTGGATGCCGAGCGCCTGGGTGAGCCGGCGCAGCCGCCGGGTGTCCTCGGCGGCGACGACGTCGGCCCGCTCCAGTTCGGCGGCGAGGCGCGGCGGGGCGTCCGCCACGTCACCGATGGGGGTTCCTGCGAGCACGAGCGTTCCAGTCGTTCCAGTCACATCAGCCATCCTCGCAGCACGGGCAGCACCCTTCGCACAGATGCGTTCCCTACGATGGCGCGGTGACGAGTACCGCATCCGAGACCCAGCGGGGCCAAGACGCCGGGGACCCGCTCGGCGAACAGCCGACCTCCTGGCAACGGCGGCTGCGCCGCTTCGGCCATGTTCCGCGCCCGGAGACCTCTCTCCGCGACCGGCTGGACCCGCCGTACACCCGGCCGGGACGGCAGATGTGGTCGGTGCTCGCGATCCCGCCGCACGTGGCGGACCTCCTGGTGCGCTGGTCCGGCTGGGGCGGCCCCCTCCTGGTCACCCTGGTCGCGGGCCTGCTGCGCTTCTGGAAGCTGGACCAGCCGCACGCGGTGATATTCGACGAGACGTACTACGCGAAGGACGCGTGGGCGCTGGTCAACCAGGGGTACGAGGGGTCCTGGCCCAAGGACGTCGACAAGCAGATCCTGAACGACCCGTCCTCCGTCCCGATCCCGACCGACCCGGGCTATGTGGTGCATCCGCCGGTCGGCAAGTGGATCATCGGCTTCGGCGAGCAGCTGATCGGCTTCACGCCCTTCGGCTGGCGGTTCATGGTGGCGGTGCTCGGCACGCTCTCCGTCCTCCTTCTCTGCCGGATCGGCCGGCGCCTCTTCCGCTCGACGTTCCTGGGCTGCCTGGCGGGCCTGCTGCTCGCGGTGGACGGGCTGCACTTCGTGATGAGCCGGACCGCGCTGCTCGACCTGATCGTCATGTTCTTCGTGCTGGCCGCGTTCGGCTGCCTGGTCGTGGACCGTGATCACGCCCGGCGCAGACTCTCCGACGCGCTGCCGATGGACGACGAGGGGGTGCTGCGCCCGGACGCCCGGATCGCGGAGACCCTGCGCCTGGGGTGGCGGCCGTGGCGGCTGGCAGCGGGCGTGATGCTGGGCCTGGCCTTCGCCACGAAGTGGAACGGCCTCTACGTCCTGGCCGCGTTCGGCCTGATGACGGTGTTGTGGGACGTAGGGGCGCGGCGTACGGCAGGGGCTGTCCACCCGTACCAGGCGGTGCTGCGCCGCGACCTGATCCCCGCCTTCTTCTCCACGGTGCCGGTGGCGATCGTCACGTACCTCGTGTCCTGGACCGGCTGGATCGTCACGGACAAGGGCTACTACCGCAACTGGGCGGCCACCGAGGGCAAGAACTCCTCCTGGAACTGGCTGCCGGACTGGCTGCGCAGCCTGTGGCACTACGAGAACCAGGTGTACGACTTCCACGTCGGCCTGACCTCGGGCCACACCTACGAGTCGAACCCGTGGAGCTGGCTCGTCCTCGGCCGCCCCGTCTCGTACTTCTACGAGGAGCAGACGGGCTGCAAGGAGTCGTCGACGGGCAAGTGCGCCGCCGAGGTCCTGGCCATCGGCACCCCGCTGCTGTGGTGGCTGGCGTGCTTCGCCCTCGCGTACATGGTGTGGCGCTGGTTCTTCCGCCGCGACTGGCGGGCGGGCGCGATCGCCTGCGGCGTGGTGGCGGGCTGGCTGCCCTGGTTCTTCTACCAGGAGCGCACGATCTTCCTCTTCTACGCGGTGGTCTTCGTCCCGTTCCTCTGCCTGGCCGTGACGATGATGCTGGGCGCGATCGTGGGCCCGGCGACGGACACGGGCACCCGCGCCGAACTGGGCCTCACCACCCACGACCCCACCGGCGAACGCCGCCGCACGCTGGGCGCGATCGCGGTGGGCGTGCTGGTGCTCCTGATCATCTGGAACTTCATCTACTTCTGGCCGCTGTACACGGGGACGTCGATCCCGGAGGACTTGTGGCGGGACCGGATGTGGCTGGATACCTGGGTGTAGGCGAAACAGGGGTGACGGGAATGTGAGGGAGGGTCCGGCGCATGCGCCGGGCCCTCCCTCACGTGTGATGAGCGCGACAGAAGGCGGCGCGCCCTCCGGTCGCCCCGGGGCGGCTTCTTCCTGTGTACCGGCATCCGATGCGGGCCCTCCGGCCGACCGCCCGGTACAGGCCGCCCCCTCGCCTGCATCCTCATCCTCACCCTCACTCGGGAGAAACGCGCATGGACCCCGTGCAGAAGCTCCACCGCGTCCTGTTGATTCTGATCATCGCCGGGCTGGTCACCTGTGTGGCCTTCCTCAATCCGCTCCTCGGAGCCGCACTTCTGGTGGGCGTCGGGGTCGCGCTGTTCCTCCACCAGATCCTCGGCTGACCCGGCCACCGGGCCCGTCCGGCGTATTTTTCTCACCCCGAACGCACCACACCGCCCGCCCTGAACGGCACACCTACACGAGAGGCACGAACCGACGCCTCGCCAAGCCGAGTTGACCGATATACGGGAAGGACTGGTCCCATGCACAATGCCCCCGACATTCGAGGGCCGGCGGACCCGCACCACCTGTCGAGCACGCCGCAGGGCTCCGTACCCCGGGCCCGCGAGTTACCGGAGCCGAAGCCGCGCCGCCGGCTGACGGCCCAGCAGGTCGACGAGCTGACCCGCCTGAAGCCGTTCCTGGAGAACATGACGCGTCAGGCGCGCATGGAGTACCTGATGGACGACCTCGTCCAGAACGCGGCCCTCCAGTTGATCCGCGCCTGGACGAACCCCGACTTCGTGCTGGACCGGCAGGACGGCGGCCGGGCCTTCGCCCGCAAGGTGATGCGGAACGTCATCGCCGATGCCGCGCGGGCCAACGACCGCAACCTCTCCTCGCCGATGGGCGCCATCCCGGACGAGGTGGCGGTGGAACCCGACGAAGGCGAACACGTCCGCGACGACCGGCTCAAGTCGATCGGCACGTTCCTCCGGGACAACCTCCCCGAGAAGCTCTACCCGGTCGGCCACCTGGCGATCATCGAGGGCCTCACCCAGGGCGAGATCGCCAGGACTCTCGGCATCGACCGCCACACCGTGGGCCGTCGCCTCAAGAAGGTGGGCGAGGCGCTGGAGCCCCACAGGGCCACCGTCCACGACGAGGTGCTGGGGGACGTGACGAGCTAGTGCCACTTCTCGGACCCACGGGAGGCCGTGGGCTGACGCCCTCTCCCGTGGGTCCAGGTTGGGTCCTAGCGACCCGTAGTCCGAAGGAACGGCGCGGAAAGAGGGCTGCAACCCCGACTGCGCCCGTACAGCACCCATTTGGAGGAGCACACGAATGCACGAAACTTTCGAACTGCTCCGCTCCGCAGCGGAGAACAGCCGGGCGGCGGCCCGCCGACGGCATGGGGGAATCGATCCCGTCGGCTGGGAAGCACTCCTCGACCGTGTTGAGGACCAGCTGGACGAGGACGAGGGGGACGACGATCGCCGCTCCACGGAGCAGAGCCCCCCTTCCGCGGCACGCACGCGCGCACAGGCCGCTCTCACTCCCTCGCTGGTCGCGGGAGGCGTCCTGGGCGCCGCTCTCGTCCCTGCCGCGTTCGGCGGCGAGCCGACCGCTCAATTCCTTTTCGCCGGTGTGGCATTGGCCGGATTATGGCGACCGATGTCCCTTTCGCGGGACAGGATCGGCGCCTTTCACCCGGAGAGGAGAGTGACAGCTCTTTAACACTCGTTCGCGGCAGAAAACCGAGGAGTCGGCTCTCGATGAGCCGGAATGGTTTTCCTTCGCCGTCGGAACTCCAGGGGGAAGGTTCGACGGCGGAACCAGGGGGCGTCTTCGGGAACATTCATCGCGGATGTCTCTGACCTGAGGCGTGCTGTTTCCCGGACAGGGGCGGGGAACAGCGCGCCTCTCGTGCGCCGTACCGCGTGGACGCGGCGAGATCGGAGTCCAGGATGGGCAGTTCCTGTGCACCGGTGTCAGAGGCCTCGCGTAGGTTGAGCGCCGTCGCAGTCGAACGGGAGGAACGGGGTACACGGTGAAGGCGTACGACCTGGGGTTCGGGGAATCCGCGGACGCGTTGTCGGTCCGGCCCGGCGGTGGCGCCGAGATCGGTCTGCCCGGGGCCCGCGTCGCCGGGTGGTGCGGTGGTCGGGCGCCCGGTATCGGGACGGCCGCCTGGCCCCGCAGTCCGGTCACCGGGCTGCCGATGATCCATGTCATCACCCTCGAACTGCCGGAGGACTACCGGCGCAAGGGCGCGGACCTGGTGGCCGTCTCCCTCTTCCAGGCCGACGACCACGTCGCCGATGACATCGAGGGCGTCGACGAGCTGCTGGCGGGCGCCGAGCCCACCCCGGAGCAGGGTGCCGATCCGTTCCTCGCCGAGGTGATCGCGGCGGCGGCCGCACGCCACCCGCTCCAGCAGGAGCTGGAGGACCTCATCGGCGGCGCGTACGCCCTCGTCCGGCTCACCGCCGAGGAGTTCGCCGCCCCGCGCATCGATCCCCCGGCGGACATCCGGCCGGACGGGCTCGGCGACAGGTACAGCCGCGGCCAGAACGCCTGGGACGACAGCGCCCCCGAGAGCACGGTGTGGATCGGCGAGCGCACCGGCGACCCGAACACCGGCATCGCCCCGGCGGAGGACGGCGAGGGCGGCTATGTGGAGGCCTGGTCCTCGGACGACGAGGAGCTCGAAGCGTTCTGGTCGTCCGTCCACGGCGTCTCGCACCTCGGCGGAACGGTGATGCCCTGCCAGGGGCTGCCGGAGGGGCTGACGCCGTACGTCTTCGAGCTGGAGGACGGCGTCGGCGGGGTCAACTTCGGCGGTGGCAACGCGCAGCTCGACCTGGAGTCGGGCGTCTTCGACTGGGCGCAGTAGCCGGGGGGCCTCGCTACCGCGCCGACGGTGACCGGGCTCAGTCGCCCCCGCAGCCGCCGCAGCTCGATCCGCAGCCGCCACCGCAACTGCTGGAGTGGCTGTCGCTCCTGCCGCTGCCGCTCGACCGGCCGGACGAAGACCGCGGCGGGTTCCTGCGGCGCTCCTCCGCCTCGCGTCTCGCCCGCTCGTCCGCCGCCCGCCGGCGTTCCGCCTCTTCCTGGGCCTCGCGGAGCCGCTCGCGCTGCCGGGTGGGGCCGTCCGTCGGTTCCCCTGAGCTCAGCCCGTGGCGCCGGCCCGGGCGGAGCGGGGCGGTGGTCACCGTCGCGGACATCCGGCCCGTGTCCTGATGGCGGTGATATTCGGCGCAGGCGTATTCGAGGACGACCTCGTCGCCCTCCGCGAGGGTTCCGTACAGCACCGCTTCGAACGGCTCGTGCCTCGGGTCGATGTCGTGGTGCCCGTTCCCCACCCCGTACGCCGAACCGCTGCCCAGCAGCCGTGTCATGTGCCGGGTGTCGCGGTTGCGGGGGACGTACGCGACCAGCGGCCGCGCCGTGCGGGTGCGGGCGTCCGCGCAGATCCAGTGGCGTCCGTCCGCCCCGGCGCGCACGCCCACGATCAGGGCCGGCTGCTCCTTCTCGTACAGCCGTCGCGCCGCCAGGTGGGCGAGCTGGCCCCAGCCGCCGAAGGTCGTCCCGGCCACGAGGAGCACCAGGCCGATGCGCTGCTGCCCGACGGCGTCGTACGCGATGCCGCCCGAGGTCAGGTCCTCGACCAGGCCGTCGGTCAGGATGCCCGCGGCGACGACGCAGAGAGCCAGCCCGAGGTACACCTGGGCGTGGCCTCGGTAGCCGTCCGATTCCGGGACGCGCTCGGGCAGCGGGAAGCGACGCTTTCCGGCCGAGGCGAGGGCCAGGGCCCGCTGCCGACGGCGGGCGAACAGCCGCAGACAGCTTCCCGTGAGCGTCATGGCGCAGGCGGTGAGGACGACCAGCCGCCCGGCCGTCGCCACGCCGCCGGAGGCTCCGGTCGAAGCCGTCGACAGGCCCGCCTCCACGGCCATCTCCACGGCCACGTACAGCGCCGCCGGAACGGCCGCGACCGGAACGTACCGGTACCAGAAGGGCAGCGCGGTCAGCAGGACCACGCCCGGATACCGCGACCAGTCCGTTCCGTCCCCGTCGCCCCGGACCACCGAACCGGCCCCCGGCTCGGCCCCGATCCCGAACAGGAGGATGTACGCCGCCACCACCAGGGCAGCCAGGATCCAGCCGCCCAGGACCGGGGCGAGCACGGCCGGGACCCCTGCCTTCCGCCACCGTTCGGCCTCGGCCGCCGGCCAGCGGGCGACCCCGCCGGACAGCCGGGAGACCGTGCCGTTTCCGGCCACGGACCAGGTGACGGAACCGCCGTCGGGCAGGATCTCGGGCGGCAGATGCTTGATGTGATACGCCGTCACCGGTCCACCGCCGCGCACCCGCGTATGCCCACGCCGCCGCCCATGCCGCACGCCCCCCGACGCTCGCTCCCCCGTGTGTTTCCCCGCCAGTCTGCCCACGACGGTCCTCCGCGACACTGCGGAGAGCGCTTTCCGGCCAAGCATTCCGGTCCGGTAACAACGCCCTCACCATCCGCCACAGCCCTTTAGGGTTCCTCACAGTTGCCCCTTGAACATGTTCAAGGGGCTCTCCTGGGGAGGGGGACTGCGAGATGCGCAGTGGAGCGAAGGTCGCCGTGATCGGCGGAGCGTTCGTCCTGGTGGCCGGCGGGATCGGCTACGGGGCGTACAGCATGCTCGGTGACACGGGCGACGGCGGGGGCGGTACGCAGAGCGCGTCCGAGTCGTCGAAGGTGAAGACGGGGCCGCCGAGCGCGGAGGAGATAGCCGAGACGTCGAAGGGCTTCTTCGACGCGTGGGCGGCCGGGGACGCGTCGGCGGCGGCGCTCCTGACCAACAACGAGTCGGGCGCGGAGCCGGTGCTCGCCTCGTACGGCGAGGACGCCCACATCGGCAAGGTGCAGATCACCCCGGGCCCGGCGACCGGCACGAAGGTGCCGTACACGGTCAAGGCAACTGTCGCGTACGAGGGGAAGTCGAAACCCATCTCCTACGCCTCGGAGTTGACCGTCGTCCGCGGCCTCACGACGGGCAAGGCACTCGTCGACTGGGAACCGACCGTCGTACACCCGCAGTTGACGGAGGGCGCGACGCTGAAGACGGGTGAGTCCTCGACGCCGGCGATCGAGGCCGTCGACCGCAACGGGACGGTGCTGACCAAGGAGAAGTACCCCTCGCTGGGGCCGATCCTGGACACTCTGCGCCAGAAGTACGGTGAGACGTCGGGCGGTTCGGCCGGCATCGAGACCTGGATCGAGCCCGCCGACGAGTCCCAGCCGGACGTCAACCTGGTGACCCTGTCCAAGGGCAAGCCCGGCAAGGTGCAGACGACGCTGGACGCGGGCGCGCAGGCGGCGGCCGAGCGGGCGGTGAAGAAGTTCGCGCAGGCGTCGGTGGTCGCGGTGAAGCCGTCCACGGGGGCGATCCGCGCGGTGGCCAACAACCCGGTGACCGAGTTCAACGTGGCGCTCCAGGGCAAGCAGGCGCCCGGCTCGACGCTGAAGATCATGACGGCGGCGATGCTGCTGGAGAAGGGCCTGGTCACGGCGAACGGGGCGGCGGAGTGCCCCAAGGACGTGATGTACCAAACGCGTTCCTTCCACAACCTGGACCACTTCGATCTGCCGGACGGCTCCACCTTCACCCAGAGCTTCGCCCAGTCCTGCAACACCGCCTTCATCAAGCTCATCGACGACACGAAGGACGACGCCGCTCTCCCGAAGATCGCCAAGGACGTCTTCGGGATCGGTCTGGACTGGAAGACCGGCGTGGTCACCACGGACGGCAGCGTGCCGGAGGAGGTGGGCGGCGAGGCGGCCGCCCAGTACATCGGGCAGGGCACGGTCCAGATGAACGTCCTCAACATGGCGTCCATCACCGCGACCGCCCACACGGGCACCTTCCGGCAGCCGATCATCGTCCCGCAGTCCCTGGACGACCGGGAGTTGGCGACGGCCTCGCGCTCGCTGTCCTCTTCCGTCGTCCAGCAGCTGAACACGATGATGCGCGCCACGGCGGCCTGGGGCACCGGCGCGAAGGCCATGGGCTCGGTCGGCGGCGACAAGGGCGCGAAGACCGGTTCGGCGGAGGTCGGCGGTCAGGACACCTCGAACAGCTGGTTCACCGGCTTCAGCAACGACCTCGCGGCGGCGGCGGTCGTCCAGTCCGGCGGCCACGGCGGCGACGCGGCGGGCCCGGTCGTGGCGGAGGTGCTGCGCGCGGGCGGCTGAGCTGAGCCCGGAGCCGGTACGCGCGGGCGCCGGGCCCGGACGGGTTCGGGTTACGCGGTCCGCGGCTCACGGCTCACGGCTCACGGCTCACGGCTCACGGCTCACGGCTCACGGTCCACCATTCACGTTCGACCACGGAGGAGTGACGTATGGGGCGGCGGCCGCGGCCGGGTTCCTTCTGGCGTCGGGCAGCGGCCGTCCTCGGCGTGCTGATGGTGGGCGCGGGAGCCGTCGTCATCCTCCGCTCCCGGCCGACCGGCGACGTGGACCCCTTCGGCGCCCTGGTCGGCGTGGTGGGGGCGGTGATCGGCGTCGCCGGGCTGCTCCTGCCCTTCTGGGAGCACCGGCAGAGCCGCCGGGAGGGCGCGGTCCGGGCCCTGGTCCGCGCGGTCGAGGGGCACGAGGACCAGCAGTACCGCAACATCCTGGGCCCGGGCAGCGCCTTCCTGCCGGTGCGCTTCCGCTTTACGGCGGCCCCGGACGGCAGCCCCGACGCCGCGGGCTCCGAGGAGTGGCGGACCGTCGTCGACCGCTACCTCGGGCTGCCCGGACCCGTACGGCGGCTCGCGGTGACCGGTGGCCCCGGTACGGGCAAGTCCCTGCTGGCCAGGGAGCTGACGCGGGCGCTGGCCGCGCGCCATGACGAGGCGGCGGGCGACGGGGTGCCGGTGCTGCTCTCCCTCTCCTCGTGGGACGGGCCACCGGACCGGGAGGATCCGCGGAGCGAGGGCTTCCATCTGGCGTTCCGCCGCTGGGCCGTCCAGCAGGCCGCCCAGACGTACGGGCAGCCCTCCGCGCAGGTCGAGGAGGCGCTGACCGACAAGGCGGTCCTCGTCCTCGACGGTCTGGACGAGCTGGATCCCACAGGGGCGGAAGCACGTCCCCGGGCAGCCGCGTTGCTCCGCTATCTCGCGGTGAACCGGGACTGCTTCCGCCATGTGGTCGTCACCTGCCGCAGCGACGTCTACGAGCGGTTCGAGGGTCCGGCCCCGCTGGCCGGGGCGGGCCGCGCCGAACTGCTGCCGGTCCCGCCGGACATGGCGCTCGACTACCTCAAGAGCCGCAGCGAGTGGTCCCACAGCGGCCTCACCGAGCGCTGGGACGGCGTGCTGGACGAGATGCGGGTCTCGCCCCGGGGGCCGCTGGCGCGCGCCCTGAGCACCCCGTGGCGGCTCACCATGACCGCGAACGCGTTCCATGTGCGGGGCGAGGGCGGGGCGGGATGGCTCAGGGATCCGTCGGAGCTGGTGACGCGGTGGGGGCGCGACGTCCTCTGGGAGCGCTACCGGGCGGAGTCGGAGGACTTCGCCGCCGAACACGGCCTGCCCGGGCGGCTGTGGAGCCTGTTCTCGCCGGAGGAACGGCTGCGGAGTGCGGAGGACTCCCCAGCGGCGGACGCCATGAGCAGCGAGGCCGAGGAGTACCTGCTGTCGCTCTTCGCCCCCTCCGTCGTGGCGGAGCATCCGCACGACCCCGGCCGCTACCCGGCCGAACGGGTCTCCGCATGGCTCACCCTGCTGTCGACGCACCGAGACGTCGACAGGTTCGCGGGGCCCCGGTATCTGAGCCTGATCGCCGGCCTCCGGGCGGATCTGACCCCGCACCAGTTGTGGCCGCTGGGCGGCCGTCGTCTCGTGCGGACCCTGCACGGTTCGCTGTACACCCTCTTCGCACTGGTGGTGGCGGGTCTGGCCGTCGTCGCCGTGCGCGATCCCCTGGAAGTCGCGCTCTGCTTTCCCGTGGTCGTCGCCGCGGGCTTCTCGGCGCACCTGGCGTGGTCCGACCGGGCGGACATCGACCCGGCGAGCCGTATCCGCATGGGCGGAAGGGCGGGCGGGCTGCTCGACCTGTACATGAAGACCGTGGGCATGCCGATGCTCGGTGTCTGCTCCGGTGGCATGTTCGGGTTCATCGTCTCGGCGAACCTCACCCGGGCACCGCTGCCCGACGTCCCCACGACCGTGTGGGTGGCGACGGCGGCCGGAGCGCTCCTGGGGATCCCGCTGTTGCAGAACCGGTCGGCCGAGACCTACACCACCGTCAGGGGCTCGCTGCCCGGACAGCGCCACAAGATCTTCCTCATCTGCGCCGCACTGAGCGGCCGTCTTCCGCTGCGGCTGGGCCGCTTCCTGGACTGGGCGCACGAGGGAGGCCTGCTGCGCGTGGACGGTCACGCCTACCGCTTCCGGCACGACGAGTTCGAGCAGTACCTGTGGCGCTCCCACTGGCGGCCCGAGATCCTCCCCCCGTGTCTGGCCGCCGCGGACGCCGCCCTCCGGACCGGGGAAGCGGCGGCGGACCGGCCGGCCCGGGCGGGGCGGCGGATGCTGGAGCAGCTGGACACGCTCGACCGGAACCGCGTGGATCTGTACGCCACCTGCATGATGAGCATCGGCACAGCGGGCGCGAGGGCCGAAACGGCGCTGCGCGCGTGGGCGGACCACTTGGCCACCGGCGCCGTGGACCCGGAGACGGAAGCCGTTCTACGGGACCGGGCCGGTCAGGCGGTACGCAGCTTCCACGAGGCGGCGGCGCGCGCGGGGTGATCCGCCGCGCTGTACCCCGGACCGCTCCGGCTTCACAGCCCCCGGTTCGGGCCCCACCGGGTCGGGGAGACGCCGTCACGTCGGGGAGGACGTCGTCACGCTGCCGCGCCCCGCAGGATGCGGGTGATCACCAGCTCCGGATCGTCGGTCGGCAGGGCGTGGCCCGCACCGGGCACGATCTCCGCCTCGGCGGTGGGCACGAGGGCCCGCACCCGCTCGGCGACCTGGCATGCGTCGTGCAGGGTGCTCCGCTCCCCCAGCAGGAAGAGCGCGGGGACCCGCACCCGGCGCAACTCCTCGTCGGAGAAGACCCGCGCCGGTGGAAGGGCGCGCCGGAAGCCGACGGAGACCCGGCCCAGTTCCATCAGCTCGGTCTCCAGGATGGCGCTGTTGCCGACCCGGCGGGCGAGCCAGGGCCTCAGCACGCGGGGCGCCATGCCCGCCAGACCGCCGGCGATGAGCCAGGCGTAGAAACGGCGGCCCGGGTCCTCGAATCCGGCGGGTTCCACCAAGGTGAGGGCGGCCGTGCGGCCCGGGCGGTGCACCTGATGGCCGAGCGCCAGCCAGCCGCCGTAGGAGCAGCCGACCACATGGGCGGCGGTGGCCTCCAGCCCGGCGAGTACCTCCTCCAGCCAGCGGGCACCGTCCTCGGCGCCGGTCAGGGCCGCGCTCTGGACACTGGCGCCCGGCTCGCCGACCGTGTCGACGGCGATCACCGTACGACGGCGGGCGATCGGCTCGATGTACCGGTGCCACATCAGGGAGTTGCCGTTGGCGCCCGACAGCAGGACGACCGGGTCGGAGCAGGGCGGTCCGGCACGGTGGACGCGGGTGGTGCCGAAGGACGTCGGCAGGTCGAGGGGGTCTCCGGCGCCCGGCCAGAGCCGGCCGAGCAGGCGTCCGTAGACGGCGTGGAAACGCTCACGGCTCTTGTCGTTCCTGAACTCGCCTATGCTCATGGTACAGACGTATCACAACTTGGTACACGTGTACCACTAGCGGGAGGTCGGACCATCGCCGCGCGCGTCGATCACGAGGAACGCAGAAAACAGATCGCGGAGGCTCTGCTGCGTATCGCCGCCGCCGAGGGGCTTCAGTCGGTGAGCATGCGGGCGGTCGCCGCCGAGGCGGGCGTCTCTCTCCGGCTGGTGCAGTACTACTTCACGACCAAGCAGGCCCTGGTGCTGGACGCCCTCGCCCGGCTCGGCACCCGGTTCCAGGCCCGTATGGACCGATGGGTCCGTGCCGCGGGCTCTCCGCCGCAACCACGCTCCACGGTCACCGCCATCCTCTCCAGCATCCTGCCGACCGACGAGGAGAGCCGTCAGATCACCCGGATCTACGCCGCCTACTACGCGCTCGTCCTCGATGACAGCTCACTGGAGGAGCACGCCACCCCCCAACCCGCCCTGCTGGAGGGCTTCCTCGCCGAACAGCTCCGCCTGGCGCAGGGGGCCGGCGCGGTGGACCCCGGGAAGGATCCCGCCATGGTGGCCGCCGGACTGCTGGCCATGGTCAACGGCCTCGGCGCGAGCGTGCTGGGCGGCCAGCGCACCGGCGAGGCGGCCTCCGACGTCCTGCACCACCACCTGGACGAGCTGTTCGGCCCCGCCCCCCAGGCCCACCAGCACCCTGCCGCGACGTAAGACCGGCGGAACGCCGCTCAAGCCCCCTACCCCGCCGCCCACTCCCCCCGCCCCGCCAGGTCCAGCACCAGGGCGGCGATGTTCCACGCGTCGTCGTCGCCCCGGTGGTGGCGGCCCTCCAGCGGGAGGCCGGCCACCTCCAGGGCCTGGGCCATACCGGGCCGGCGGCGCAGCCCGTACGCGGCGGTGAAGGCGATCTTGGCGTTCGTGTGCCGCTGCCCGAAGGGGTACTCCGCACCCGTCGCCCGGCACTGGCGGATGAACTGGTTACGGTCGTAGTCGCCCCAACTGGCCCAGGGCAGCCGCCCCGTACGGTACTCGGCGGCCAGCACCCGGCAGGCCTCGGCGAACGGCAGGCCGCCGTCCACCTCCGCCTGCGTCAGCCCGGTCAGCTCCGTGCAGAACGGGCTGACCTTCGAGCGCACGGGCCGGACCAACAGCCGGTGCTTGGCGAGCCGTTCGCCCGCGCGCAGGTCGACGACGGTGAGACCGATCTCGATGATCTCGCTTACCTGGCCGGGCGGCGGCTGCCCCTCCCAGCAGGTCGCCTCGACATCGACGACGTTCAGCAGATGTTCGCCCTGCTCCCCCATGTCCATCATGTCCATGGGGCGAGCGTAGAAGCGGCCGCTGCCCCGGGTCACCCGGGTTTCACGACGGCCTCTCGCGACCTCTCAGAGGTCGTCCACGTCGACGAGGCCGTCCTGGACCGCCCGGGCCACCAGGCTCGCCTTGGTCCGGGCGGGGCGGCCGACGTTCGCGTACTTGATCCGCACCCGGTCCAGGTACGAGTTGACCGTCCGTACGGAGATACCGAGGCGCTGCGCGACCAGTTCCTTCGACTCCGACTGGAACCACTCGATCAGCACGTTCTCCTCGCGCGAGGAGAGCTGCGGGCGGTCCGCGCGGGCGTTCGTGCCCAGCGCGCCGGCCAGCGCGGGCGGCATGTAGGGCCGCTCGTCGGCCGCCGCCAGCGTCGCCTCGACGAGGTGCTCCTGGCCCTCGCTCTTGGTCAGGAACGTCGCGGCTCCGAGGTCCAGGCAGGTGAGCGCGGTCTTCTCGTCGTCCCGCATCGAGTAGACGACCACCTGCCGCCCGGCGTCGACGAGTCTCCGGAGGCTGCTGAAGGCGGGGACGGTCTCGCCCAGTTGCAGATCCAGGACGACCACATCGGCCGTACTGCCCGGGGCGGTCCAGGCCTCCCGTACGGAGGCTCCCGCCGCGACCACGGTGATGGGCCGTGGTGAGGCGCTGTACCACATCTGCACGCCCGAGAGGATGGCGGGATGATCGTCGATGACGACCACGCTGACCGGTGCGTCGTTACTCATGGCAGGTCAACTCCCGATGACACCGATCTGCTCCAACTCGCTTCTGCCCACACACTTTCACCGCGTCTGGTTCTTACCACGGACACGCGCGGGTCCGCGGCGCGGTTCTGCGACGGGACGGCCGCAGCCTCGGTGCGATCGTCCGCGCATTCGACGCCCACGACGCTCACCCGGACGGCGGCGGGGGTCCAGACGACCGTGACGCGCGCGGTCGAGCGGGTACGGCCCAGAGTCACCGCCACCGGGTCGATCAGCTCCCTGCGCACCGCCACCGGCACCTCGCCCGGCCGGCCGCGCACGGCCAGGTTCACCTTGACCCCCTGGTGTTCGGCCACCTCGACGCAGGCGCGCAACTCGTTCAGCAGCGGGTCGGCGACGGCATCGCCTTCGGCGAACAAGCGGCGCATACGGGCGCCTTCCACGCCGCACCGCAGCCTGACCTCCTCGTCGTACGGGCTCAGCACCCCGTGGCCGAGGCCCACCAGCAGCGGCACGGTCGTCGCCGTCAGCGCGCGGTAGCGCTCCTTGTGGTCGCTCTGCAGGTGCTCGTGGATACGTTCCCGGGTGCGCAGTTCCTCCTCCCGCGCGGCCGCCGACCCCGCCGCCGGAGCCGTGTCGCGCAGCAGATGCGTCATCAGGACACCGATGGCGAGCTGGAGGCCGCAGCTGCCGACCGTGGCGATCCCGAGGACGGCCGCCTCGGCCGCGGCCGGCGCCCCGTGCCAGACCACGGCTGCCGCGTTGATCCCTATGTGCGCCCCGAGGAACGCCGCGTACACCCTGACCCGCAGGTCGGCCAGCAGGAACAGCGCATGCCAGCCGACCACGCCGAACGCCCAGTCCGCCGGGCCCGTCGCGTGACCCGGCGGAAGCGTGTACGCGCTCACCGCCGAGACGGCCAGCACCGCACCCAGGCACCAGCCGCGCACCCCCGGTGGGATCCGCCTGCCGCGCAGCAGATGGGCACCGCCGGTCACCGCGACGGCGACGAGGCAGACGAAGCCGGCGGTCTGTGCCCACGCGGGGTGGTAGACGTCCTGGTGGGCCAGGAGCCGGCGCAGCGAGATGGTGAACTGCCACACCAGGCAGATCAGCAGCGCGACCAACTGGGCCCCGTAGAGAAGCTGTCCGCGGATGAAGCGGACCGCGGCCGTCTGCTGTGCCTGGGCGCGGGGCGGACACGGTACGTCCGCGGCTCGCCCTCCGTCCCCCGCGCGTGGCTCCCGGTCCCCGTCGGGCCAGCGCCACCGCACGCGGGTTCCGGCGCCCGGACGCGAGGTGATGGAGGCGGTGCCTTCGACCGCGCGCATCCTGCCGATGATGGAACCGGAGACGCCCCGGCGATGCATCGGGACGGAGTCAGGGTCGAAGCCCCGTCCCGCGTCGGACAGTTCGACGACGACAACGACGACGCCGTCGCTCTCCTCTCTCCACGCTCGGAGTTCCGCCTCCCGCACCCCGGAGTGGCGCGACACATTGGTGACGGCTTCGCGGACGCCGTTGAATATCGCGAGACCCGGGCCGGAGGGAATCGCGAGCGGCCCTTCGATGTGCGTCGTGAGCCGCACCCTGGCCTGCCCCTCCCCCTCGGGCACACAGCTCAGGAGCGCCGCGAGGTCGACGCTCCCCGTCTCGAACCCGGGCATGGCGGACAGCGCCTCCAGGTCCTGCCGGGCACGTGGGGGAAGCCACGCCCAGTCCCGGCTGTCGCCCTGGGAGACCATCAGCAGGGTCGCGCTGGCCGTGTCGTGCAAGGTCGCCAGGTACTCGCGCTCGGTCGCCCGCCGCGCCGCGGCGATGTCGGCCTCCCGGCGCAGGGCGGCCCTCACCGCGGCCGACCGGTCGGCCGCCCTGGCCCGCGCCCGGACGATGAGGTAGCCCGCCCTCGACAGGCCCACCTGGATCAGCATGCGCACCAGGGGCACCACGTCGGGACCGTGCGCGGGCGAGGAGAGAAGGTCACCCAGCACACAGGCGACGCCCCCCACCACCGCCAGGGCGGCCCCGGCCGCCGGACGCGTCGCCCACTCGAACTGGAACGCGATGACGCTGATGCCGACGGCCACCTCCACCATCGCGTTCGCGCCCTCACCGCCGAGGACGGGCTGCGCGAGCCCCAACAGCGCGACCACCGCCGCGTCCAGCGTCCAGATCAGGGCGAGCGGAAGCGGACGGCGCAGCGCCCGAAGACGTACACCGCAGGCGAGGACGGCCGGTGCCAGCAGCGCCAGCGCCCGGGGTACATCCGACGCGCCCGCCCAGACGAGGCCCAGCGCACCGCAGAGAAGGACCACGGCTGACCTGAGCCACACCCCGTACCGCTCGACGGTCCGGTTCACCAGGCGCTCGCTGTTTCCCACGTGACCCCCACGCCGCATGAGGGCGAGGTTAGTTGACCGGCGAACGAGCGGCACCGGATGTGGGGCGAACGACCGTCACACCCCTCGACCGGGCCGGACTAACGTGCCCGACGAGAACCACACGCGGAGACGCGTATACGGGGAATCGGGGAACATTCCATGCAGAGAACTCAGAGGCGGTTCACGCTGCTTCTCGCCGCGGCACTGTCAGCCGTCCTCACCATGCTCGCCGTCGCACCGGCCGGCGCGGCGGGCAAGCCGTCCCGGTCGAACAGCGCGAGCACCCGGGTCATCTTCGTCCACGGGCACTCCCCCTTCGGCAAGCACGACTGCACGAAGACGTTCAAGGACGCCCGCAAGCACTTCTCGAACAAGAAGTGGAAGGGGAACCTGCTCACCTTCGGCTACTACACGAACAACAAGAAGTGCTCGGCCAATGTCACCGGCAGCCGTGAGACGCCCATCAAGGACGTGGCCAAGAAGTTCGCGAACTACGTCTCCAAGAACTACACGAAGAAGGGCATCAAGGTCGACGTCGTAGCCCACTCCATGGGCGGTCTCGTCGTCCGCGCCGCCCTGCACTACACCCACAAGGGCGCCAAGGGCTTCCCGGACAAGCTCTACATCGAGGACGTCGTCACGCTGGGCACCCCGCACGCCGGAATCACCAAGAGCAGGGTGACGCTCTGCGGAAAGGCCCGGCAGTGCAAGGACATGACGCCGGGCAGCGCCTTCCTCAAGGCGCTCGGGAGCAAGATGCCGAGCACCACCAAGAAGGGCAACATGAGCACCGACTGGACCACGGTCTCCTCGTACAACGACGGAACCGTCTCCGAGTCCTCCGGCATCGCGGGCACCGCGAACCACGAAGTCCAGTACAAGGCCGGGATCAATCACGGCCAACTCATCACCAAGACCACCGGTTCGTACAACGGCAGGATCAAGTACTCCACGAAGTGGACCAAGTTCCACAAGCGCGTCTCACCCGTGGAACAGGCCCGCCTGGCGGTCTACTGGCACGCCACGACCTGATGTCCGCACATCCGGCTGCCCGCTGAGACGCGGAGCCACGTGAAAGGTGCGGTCGCCCCGGCGAGGGCGGCCGCACCTTTCACGTGGCGAACGCGGTTCATGTGCATGGTCACCCAGCTTTCACCGCACCGCCCCCGGAACTCGGGGCGGCTGCGCCCTCCGCCAACTCGGCGCGCGACACACCCGGTTCGGGCAGGCTCCGGAAGAACAGCCAGCTCAGCAACGGCATCAGCGCCAGAGGCGCCAGCGCGGTCCGCAGGGACGTGGCGTCGGCGAGGCTGCCGACGGCCGGGCCGGCCAGGCCGCCGATGCTGACGGTCAGGCCGAGGGTGATCCCGCTGGCGGTGCCGACCCGGGAGGGCAAGTAGTCCTGTCCCAGCGTGACTTGGAGGGAGAAGGGCACGTAGAGGCCCGCCGAGGTCAGCGCCACGAACAGGTAGAAGGCCGGGCCCGGCACCCACACCACGCCCGCGACGGCCACGACCGAGATCAGGTACGCCCAGCGAGCGACCACCACCCGGTCCCACCGGGCGGCCAGGGATCCGCCGAGCACCGAGCCGACCGTACTGCCCAGGTAGAGCACGGTCAGGGCCGCGGTGCCCACCGCCGTGCCGCCGCCCAGGCGCTGGCGGGCGTACAGCGCGATGAAGGTGCTCAGGCCGATGAACGCGATCGACCGGAAGACCACGGCCAGGGACGTACCGGAGCCGTCGGCCGTCTGCCGCCGTTGCAGGACACGGACCACCGGCAGGCACAACGCGGCTCCGGCGAGGGCCGGCAGCACGAGCAGGGGTGTCCAGCGCAGCCCGCCGGCGGCCATCGCGACGGCGACCATGAGCGGGGCCAGGGCGAAGCCGACCGTGCCGCCCATGGAGAACCAGCCCATCGCCCGGTGGCTGCCCCCGGCCGCGATACGGGCGACGCGGGCGGATTCGGGATGGTAGGCGGCCACCCCGATCCCCGACAGCGCCACGAACGCGAGCGTGAGCGGGTAGGACCCGCTCAGCCCGCTCAGCGCGATGCCGGCCCCGCCGAGCAGGGTGCTGACCGGCAGCAGCCACGGCATGGCCCACCGGTCGGTGAGCACCCCGAACACCGGCTGCGCCACCGAGGACAGCAGCGAGGCGGCCAGCACGATGCCCGAGGCGACCGCGAGCGAATAGGCGCGCTCGGCGATGAAGAACGGCACCAGGGCCGCGACGCAGCCCTGGTAGACGTCGACGCAGGCATGGCCCACGGACAGCAGGACGATCGGCGTGTTCCTTCGCATGCCGCCATGGTCCGGCCAGGGCACTCTGTCGCGCTTTCGATAATCTGCCAGATGATGCCGAACATCCGCCACGCTGCCGCCGGTCAAGGCGCCACCGGTCAAGGCGCCACCGGTCAAGCTGCCGCCCGCCCGGCTGCCGTCCACCCGGCTGCCTCCCACCCGGCTGCCTCCCGCCCGGCTGCCGCCCACCCGGCCGCCGTCGGTGGAGCGACCGCCGTCCGTCACGCCCCCGTGGCCCCGACCCGCACCCGCCGGCTCGCCCCCGGCGGCTCGATCGACGCCCACCGGCACGACGACCACCAGATCGTCTACGCGGGCCGCGGCGTCCTGACCGTCACGACCGACGCGGGATCCTGGGTCGCCCCGGGCACCCGCGCGATCTGGGTCCCCGCGGGCGTCGTGCACGCGCACCGGGCGTACGGCGAACTCGATCTGCACCTGGTCGGGCTGCCCGTCATCGAGAACCCGCTCGGCCTCGACGCACCGACCGTCCTCGCCGTCAGCCCGCTGCTGCGCGAACTCCTCATCGCCTACACCCGTGCCGAGGACGACGGCGAAAGCCCCGAGCGGGCCCGGCTGCGCGCGGTGCTCCTCGACCAACTGCGCGCGTCGGACGCCCAGCAGCCGCTGCACCTGCCCACGCCCACCGCGCCGCCGCTCCGCGACCTGTGCGCCATCCTGCGGGCCGACCCCGGCGACGGCCGTACGCTCGCCGAACTCGGCCGCCAGGTCGGGGCCGGCGACCGGACCCTGTCCCGGCTGTTCCGCAGCGACCTCGGCATGACGTTCCCGCAGTGGCGCACCCAGCTCCGCCTTCACCACGCCCTGATCCTGCTGACCGAACGGACGCCGGTGACCGCGGTGGCGCATCAGTGCGGCTGGTCGTCGGCGAGCGCGTTCATCGAGGTCTTCCGCCGTACGTTCGGCCACACCCCGGGCTCGCATCCGGCAGGGTGAGCCCACGCTCCGGAACCCGCTCGCATGCATACTGCACCGACCGCTAGCGTGCAGCCATGAGCACCCCCGAACCCACCGAAACCACACCCGCGGCCCCGGCCGCCCCCGTCTCCCACGCCCACCCCCGGTTCGCCGAGGCGCTGGCCGAACTGGGCCTCCAGGTCGAGGTGCGCCGCTTCCCCGACGCGACCAGGACCGCCGTCGAGGCCGCGGCGGCGGTCGGCTGCGAGCTGAGCGAGATCGTCAAGTCGCTGGTCTTCACGGCGGACGGCGTACCGGTACTGGTCCTGATGGACGGGTCGTCCCGGGTGGACGTCGAGCTGGTACGCCGCGAACTCGGCGCGCAGAAGGTCAAGCGGGCGGACGCGGACCTGGTCCGCGAGACGACGGGTTACGCGATCGGCGGCGTACCCCCGTTCGGCCACGCCACCAGGACCCGTGTCCTGGCCGACCGACGCCTCCTGGACCACGCGGTGGTGTGGGCGGCCGCGGGCACCCCGCACACGGTGTTCCCGCTCGACCCGAAAACGCTGATCGCCCACGCGGGCGCGACGGTCGCGGATGTGCGCGAGCCCGCCAAGTGACCCCGCTGGTCGCGCTCGCGGTCCTCATAGCCGCGATCACGCACGCCAGTTGGAACGCCATCGCCCACGCGATCAAGGATCAGCTGCTCTCCTTCACGCTGATCTCCGGCGGCGGTCTGCTGATCGGCGCGGCGATGGCCCTGTTCGCCCCGTTCCCGGCGGCGGCCGCCTGGCCGTACCTCCTGGTCTCGGCCGCGCTGCACGTGGCGTACATGATGCTGCTGATGCGCTCGTTCACGCTGGGCGACTTCGGCCAGATGTACCCGATCGCCCGGGGCACGGCCCCGCTGGTGGTGACGGTCCTGGCGGCGGTGTTCGTCGGCGAGCGCCCGGACGGCTGGGCGACGGCGGGCGTGGCGGTGGCCTCGGCCGGACTGGTCGGGCTGGCACTGTGGGGCATCCGGGGCTCCGGGAAGCGCCCGCACTGGCCGGCGATCGTGGCGGCCCTCGGCACGGGGCTCGCCATCGCCGGGTACACGACGGTCGACGGCGTCGGCGTCCGCGCCTCCGGCACCCCGCTGGGTTACGTCGCATGGCTGATGGTCCTGGAGGGCCTGGCGATCCCGGCGTACGCGTACTACCGCCGCCGCGCCGAACTGCTGCCACAACTGAGGCCGTTCGCGGCACGCGGCCTGCTCGGCGCGGCCCTTTCGGTGGTCGCGTACGGGCTGGTGCTCTGGGCCCAGACGCGAGCCCCGCTGGCCCCGATCGCGGCACTGCGCGAGTCGTCGATCATCGTGGGCGCCGCGATCGGCACCCTGTTCTTCAAGGAGCGCTTCGGGGCTCCGAGGATCGCGGCGGCGGGGCTGATGGTGGTGGGCATCGGGCTGATGCTGCACACGAGTTGATGTCCCCATCCCTCCGTACGGGCAGGAATGGGGACATCAGGAGCTGTTCGGATCAGACGGTGACCTTCGTCGTCTGATCGTCCGTGTCCCCGCCGGTCCCGTCGGAGCCGCCCGCCTTCCGGACCCGCACGTATTCAAGGAAGCTGTTCAGCTCGCGCTTGACGACGGGGGCGAGGAGGTACAGGCCGATGATGTTGATGACGGCGAGGGTGAAGAGCACCGCGTCGGCCAGGTCGATGAGGGTCTGCAGCGTGAGCAGCGACCCGGCGACGGCGAACAGGGTGTAGAGGGACTTGTAGACGGTCTCGCTGGTGCGGCTGCGGCCGAAGAGGTGCGTCCAGGCCTTGAGGCCGTAGTAACCCCAGGTGAGCACCGTGGAGATGGCGAAGAGCATCACCGCGATGGTGAGGATGTACGGGAACCAGGGCAGCACGGTCTCGAACGCGTCCGAGGTGATCGTCACGCCGCCGATGGACTCGCCGTCACGGGCCTCGCCCCAGCTGGCCGGGTTGGCGATGACGATGGTCAGGGCGGTCATGGTGCAGATGATGACGGTGTCGATGAACGGCTCCAGCAGCGCGACCAGGCCCTCGCTGGCGGGGTGCTTGGTCTTCACCGCGGAGTGGGCGATCGGCGCGGAGCCGATGCCGGCCTCGTTGGAGAACGCGGCGCGCTTGAAGCCGATGATCAGTGCGCCGAGGATGCCGCCCGCGACGCCCTCGGGGTTGAACGCGCCCTCGATGATCGTGCCGATCGCGGCGGGCACGGCGGTGACGTTGACGAGGATGACGATCAGGCAGGCGACGACGTAGATCCCGGCCATCGCGGGCACGAGCCGGCTGGTGACCGAGGCGATGGAACGGATGCCGCCGAGCAGGACGATGCCGACGAGCGCGGCGACCAGGATGCCGAAGAAGAGCGCACCGCCGGAGGAGCCCATCGCACCGTCCTCGCCGCCGGTGACGGAGACGAGCTGGGCGTACGACTGGTTGACCTGGAAGAGGTTGCCGCCGAAGAGCCCGAAGAACAGGATCATGATCGAGGCGAGGACGGCGAGGACCTTGCCGAGGCTCTTGCCGTTCTTCCCGAAGCGTTCGGCCAGCCCCTTGGGCAGGTAGTGCATCGGTCCGCCGGAGACGGTGCCGTCGGCGTGGACCTCGCGGTACTTCACACCGAGGGTGACCTCGACGAACTTGGTGGCCATGCCGAGCAGACCGCAGATGATCATCCAGAACGTGGCTCCGGCGCCGCCGATGGAGACCGCGACGGCCACACCCGCGATGTTGCCGAGACCGACCGTTCCGGAGACGGCGGCGGTCAGGGCCTGGAAGTGGTTGACCTCACCCGCGGAGTCCTTGTCGTCGTACTTGCCGCGCACCACGTCCACGGCGAGGCGGAACTTGCGCACCTGGACGAAGCCGAACCAGCCGGTGAAGACGAGACCGGCCACCGCCAGCCAGGTGACGATGAGCGGTACGTCCGCCCCGGCGATGGTGACGGAGTAGAAGACGATCCCGCCCAGCCAGTCGGCTATGGGCTCGAAGAATCCGCTGACGGATTCGTCGATGTTCTCGGTGATGGAGTCGAGTGACACGTTGGCTACCTCGATGACGCGGGAGCGGCGGACTTGGGGGTGCCTTCGCCGGTCGGTGTGCGATGGGGGGATGAGCGAACGACGCTGTCCGGATGGCGATACCGCCTGCCGCACGGGTGGGCTACGACGGTGATCGCTCTGGCCTGCTGCCGAGTGGGGCCCGGCACTCCGCTGGGACGGTGGTTCCGCCCGCGAAGTTGGGCATTTGTACCACGCCGTTTACCCAATCTTTAGTGGTGTGGGTCACATTCCGGGATATTGGCGGTGAAGATGCTGAGCAGGTGACGTCATCGTTATGCGGATCTCCAGATACGTTTATCGGGCACCTATGTGCGGGGCTGAGCAGCTTCCAGTGGCCGGTGGTTGCGGCCTCCGGCCGCCATGTGCACAGACCGGCGTGGCGCATTCAGTCCTCCAGAGCCGCGCAGAACTCCTCCACCACAGCGGAGACCTCCACCGGCGCCTCGTCCAGCAGAAGGTGCCCCGCTCCCTCGATCACCTGAAACTCCGCCCCGAGCCGCCGCCGCGCTGCCGGGCCCAGGGCGCGCGGGGGCAGAAAGGGGTCGAACCGGCCGGCGACCACCAGCGTCGGCACGGTTCGCCGTTGTTCGAGCAGGCGCGACGGCAGAGGCGGCGGGGCGAGGCTGGTACGACAGTGGCGTGCGACCAGGCACATCCAGGAACTCAGGTGCCCGGGTAGCTCGCCCTGCCCCGGAGCAGCCATGCGGCGCAGCAACGCCGTCGACCGGGCGACCGAGGGCCGCAGGAGCCAGGGGACGGTGGCGGCCAGGAGCGGGGCGGGTACCCGCAGGCGCGTGATGCCGGCGCCGGAGAGCACCACTCGGCCGACGATGCGCGGAGAATCGCAGGCGAGCGCGACCGCGCCCCCCAGGGAATGGCCCACCACCACGGCCGGCCCCGGAACGGCTTGCGTCAGCGCCTCGCTCAGCCAGCTCCCGTACCAGGCCATGCGCCGGACGCGAGGACGTCGGCCCGCACTGAGCCCCGGCTGGCCGGGCAGGTCCAGGACGGTCACGCGCCGTTCCCGGGCCATCGCCTCCACCAGTGGCAGGCACAGCGCGGCGTTCATGTTCGTCCCCGGCAGCAGCACGACCCTCAGGCCCCCGCCACTCGGCTCCGGGCCTGCGCTCACGACGCCCGTGACTCCCGCCGGCGTCACCACCTCCCCGCGGACATGGGCGGTGTCCCAGTCCGCGATCCGGTTCACACACCAGGACCGCACCTCCCGCCGCGCGTTGTCGTTCTTGTAGACCGAGGCCACGTGACCGTCCTTGTCGTCGTCGACCATGAAGGGAACGCTTCTCGCTGTCCTCTATGCCTTGGTCTTGTGTGCGGGCCAGCCGAGGATCCGAGCCCCGATGACAGCCGTCTGCAGGACGTAGCGGTGCCGGGGGTCGGCGGGATCGGACCCGGTGAGCTGGTGGATGCGTTCGAGGCGGTACGTGAGAGCCCGGACGCTCAAGGAAAGGCGCCGGGCGGCCTGGGTGGTGACGCAACCGGAGTCGAAGTAAGCCGCGAGGGTCTCCAGATGCGGTTCCGGGCCATTCCGGGCTTTCAGAAGCGGCCCCAGGGTGGCCCGGACCAGGTCCTCCATGGCCTGCCGGTCCCTGGTCAGCACCGGATAGACGAGAAGGTCCGCGGCGTGGAGCACCGGGTCCTCCAGATCGAGATGGCCCGCCAGGTCCAGGGCCCGGAGTGCCTCCCCGTACGAGTGGACGACGCCGCCCGCTCCGGGGTGCGGCCGTCCGATCGCGGCCCGTCCGCCGCCGGTCGCGGCGTGGGCCTGCTTGGCGAAGTGGGTGAGGACCTGGCGTCGGTCCCCGGGCGCGATGCAGATCAGCCGTCCGTCCTTGGTGGTGAGCAGAATGCTGCGCTCCCCGAAGCGGCGAGTCACGGCACGTTCGACGAGCCGGGGCACGGCGTCGCCCTCGGCGTACGGGACGGGACCTTCGGCCACAGCGACGGCGTGCGCGTCGGAGAACCGCAGCCCGAGCCGCTCAGCGCGTTCGGCCAGGATCCCCGGTTCGCCGCTCCCGTACAGAAGATCGTCGATGAACTCCCGGCGTGCCGCCTCCTGCTGCCGGACGGCGAGCTGCTCGGCACGCTCGTAGCCCTCGCAGAGCGCTTCGACGGCCAGTTGCACGGCGGCGAGCACGCGGCCGGAGCCTGCGGCCCCGGCGGGCCAGGCAGCCCGGGTCCGGGACAGGTGGTGCACGACCAGGGCCCGCAGAGTGATGCCGCTGATCGCGGCTTCCTCCCCGAACGACCGGAGTCCTTCCAACTCGGCCTCGGCGGGCCCCACGCCCGTTGCCGCGACCGCGTCCAGCAGAGCTTCGAATCCGGGATACGTCTGTGCACAGGACGACGGGGAACCGCCGGGTCCACTCGACGCGGACGCGGAAGCCTGCTGCCCGCCCTGCGGCGGCTTCACCTGCGACCGCGGGGCCGAGGTCTCCGGCAGGGCGCATGCGGTGGATCGGGCCGTTTCAGTCGCTGGAGCAGGATTTCGTCCATGACGGACAACCCTCCGAGGTCTCGGCAGGCCGAGGGGCGGCTGCCCCTCCGACGCCGACCAGACTTCCCGGCACACCAGCGCGCTTAGCGACGCGTTGCCCGCATCATAGTGGCGGGCGGGAGATCAGCGCCCTGCGGCGTACGCGACGAAGCCGGTCCACACGGCGGGGGTGACGGCGAGGCGGGGGCCCTGGAGGTTCTTGGAGTCGCGTACGTGGACGGTGTCGGGGGCGGTCGCGACCTCGACGCAGTCGTTGGGGTTGCTGCTGTCGCTGTAGCTGCTCTTGAACCAGTGCAGCTCGGAAACTTCCCCGGCAGAGGGCCTGTTGGTCATGTCTCTCCCAGAACTTGCACGATGAAGGCCTGGGACTCCTCCGGCGTGAGAGCCCGAGCCCGGATGTTTCCAAACCCTAGCTCAAGGATACGGAGCTGCTTCGGGTGAGAAATGGGCCTGCCGGCGAACTCGTCGTCGGCTCGGCCGACAGCTGAACCATCGGCGAACTTCAGCACTTGGATCCGCCCGCCCGTTCCTGCGTGATCCCACCGGGAAGTCGGCATGACCTGTATGTCGACGAAGGGCAACTCCCCGATGCGGAGCAGGTTCTCAAGCTGGCGACGCCAGATGGCACGCCCGCCGATAGGGCGGCGCAATGACGCCTCCTCCTGGACGAAACCGAGCTGGGGAGCGGGCGATCGGTCGAAGATGGAGTGCCGGGCCATGCGTCCCGCAACAGCCCGCTCCAGCTCGTCCGGCGTCAGGATCGGGCGTCGCGTGCCGAGCAAGGCCCTCGCATACTCCTCCGTCTGTAACAGACCGTGGAGATTGTGGCTGCCGTACGCGGCCAGCTCGACGGCCTTGGCCTCAAGCTTCGCCAAGTCCCGGATCTTCTTCGGGTACCGCACCTCCGCAAGATCCGGTTTCATCGCCGCGAGCTTTCCACCCGCTCCCACCGCCACGTCCACCGCGTCCATGAACTCAGGGCGCGGGATACGGCTTCCGCCCTCCACCTTGTAGATCAAGTCCTCGCCGTACCCCAGCAGCGACCCCAGCTCAGCCGCCCGCAGGCCCGCCGCCTCGCGCCAGGTCTTGATCTGGCGGCCCACCGCCGCGACGACCGCCGCCCCGGACTCGTCATCCGGGTCGACCTCCCAACCGGGCTCGTCCACCGCGTCGTTGCCGTGCTCCGTACCGTCTTCGACCACGCTCATGCGAGCCCCACTTCCGACGTGCGTGCCGTTCTCGTCCCAACCGCTTCCGTTCCCCGCACGTCACTGCCGACAGCCCGGACAACACCGGACAAGGCTCGGACAGCGACCGTACGCAAGGGCTCTTCCTCTGGGCACGGTACGCACGCGCGGACACGCTGAGTGACATGAACCAAGAAGTCATCCGCACCCAACACACGCCCACCGAGCGCGCGTTCACCGTGCTGCTCTCCCCCACCCGCCGAGGGGCCCGGCTCGCCCGGTTGCTCACCGCCGCCCATCTCGGAGCGTGGGGGCTCCCGTCGGAGGCAGAGGCGGCGGCGCACATCGTCGCCGAGCTGGCGGCCAACGCCACCGTCCACGGCCGCGTGAAGGGCCGGGACTTCCAACTCGCCCTCACCGTCAGCGCAAACAGGCTGCGGATCGAAGTCACGGACACGCGCGGTGACAGCCTCCCGCCCGGCCCCGGAGCCGTGAAGCCGCCCGAAGACGACGCGGAGTCCGGGCGCGGTCTGCTCATCGTCGAGGCGCTGGCGGACCACTGGGGCGTCGTCCCCGGGCCGGTCCCCCGCAAGACGGTGTGGGCGGAAATCGACCTCGTACGGTAGCCGCCCTCACCGCATCGCGCCCCGTCGCGTTCCGGTGCGGCCCCACCGGAACGTGCGCCGGCGCGACCCACTGCGGCGCGACATCAACTACTAAAGAACCAAGAGAAAGAACCCCACCCGACCCCACCCCCGCTGGCCACCTGACGGACCCCAGAGGCGTGCGGGGCCTCGTCACTCACACGGGTGACATTTCCCAACTCGGCTCGCTTTCGCGCAGGTTGCCCGGCATATGCTCACGCCAGACCACATCCCACACATACGTCGGCCCCCGACCGGGACTGCAATCCCAACCGAGGGCCTGACCACCTAGGAAGAATCGACCTTCCCGATGGATACCCAGCAGAATACTGCCCTCACCCGCGCCCTGGCGGAGGTTCCCGGACCTCTTCCCACCTCCGGCGTCATCCACATCAGCCTCCCGCACACCGACCGCTTCACCGTCGTCGGCAACCACCTCGCCCAGCACCCCCACCTCAGCTGCACCGCCGTCGGCATCGCCGTACGCATCCAGTCGCTCCCCCAGGGCACCGAGGTCAGCATCAAGGCGCTCGCCGCCCGCTGCCAGGAAGGCGAGAAGCGCATCGCCGCCGCCCTGCGCGAACTCGAAGCCCACGGCTATCTGCAACGCTTCCGCCACCGGCTGCCCGGCGAGAAGGTCATCACCCGCACCCTCTTCTGCAACCAGCCCGCCGCGCTGGTGCACCCCTGTCGCCCGGCGGCGGAGTTACGCCCCCGGCCCGCCGCACCAGCGCCCGTACGCGTACCGGCGGTCATCCCGTCGGCCCCCGTAGGCGTACCAGCGGTCATCCCCGTACAAGCCCCCGCGCCGGAGGCGGCACCCGTGGCCCCGCCCGTCTCCGTACCGCCGACCACACCCTCAGCCCCGCTCTTCGTACCGCGTGTACCGCCCCCGACCGCACCCAAGACGCCTCGTCGGCCACTCCCCCAGCCCAGCGAACTCACCCCGGAGCTCGGCCGCGCAGCCACCGCGCTCCTCAGCGATCTGCACCGCCACGCACCCCAGTTCGCCCTGTCCGAGGCCGACGTCCATCGGCTGGTTCCCGGCGTGGCGGCATGGCTCGAACGCGCGGCCCGTCCGGACGCCATCCGCCGTGCCCTCACCGATGACCCGCCCCTCCCCCTCAAGCACCCGGCCAAGCTGCTCACCTACCGGCTCACCGAGCTGCTCCCGCCCGCACCTCCCGGCGTCGACGACCTCTCGGCGCTGGCTCGCCCCCGCGTCACCGTCACGCCCTTCCAGACCTGCGACGACTGCGACCGGGCCTTCCGCTCACCCGTCCCCGGCCACTGTCGCGACTGCCGCGCGGAACACGTTGAACACGCAGAGCATGCCGAACACGCACAGGCCGCCGCCTGACCGGCCGCGCGCCGAGGTCACCGATGGCTGCCCAGGGCCTCCGCCATCACCACGGCGGACGCGGCGAGCCGGGTCTTGCCGTCCTCGATGTCCCAGAGGGTGTTCTGCAGCAGCCGCCCCAGCGTCCAGCCGGCGGCCCGGGCGCGGTCCAGGCCGAGGGCTTCGGTGAGCAGGTCGAACCGGCGTCGCACCACGCGCAGCGGCTCGCCCTGCGCGACGACGACATCGTCCCACCGGCTGTCCAGGGCGGGCCACAGGTCGAACCCCGGGTCGCCGGCGAGCGGTTCGGGGTCGATGGCGAGCCACGGCTCACGCTGCGCGGCAAGAACGTTGTCGTAGTGGAGATCCCAGTGCAGCAACCGGTCCCCGGGGTCGTCGGCCAGTTCGGCGACGGCCGACGCCCAGCCCCGCAGGAGGTGCCGGTCGGCCGGGTCGGTCAGCTGGGCGACCGCCTGCGGGGCCTGCTCCAGCATCTCGGCGGCGACGTCACCGAGGCCGCGCAGCCCCTGCGGCGCGGGGAGCGCGACCAGTCGCGCGTGCAGTCCGGCGAGGATGCCCATCGCCATGTCGTCATCGTCGACGGAGGCCAGGGTGCGGGCTCCGTCCAGCCGTTCCAGGAGCATGCTGCCGCTCGCGGGGTCGTGATCGAGCAGCCGGACCGTTCCGTCGCCGTTCCAGGTACGGAGCCCGATCAGCGCGGCCGTGGTCTCCTCCCTGGGCATCTGGAGTTTGAGAACCGCGCGGGTGCCGTCGTGGCGCAGTACCGGCAGCACCAAGGAGGCCTGGCCGGACCGGACCGCGCCATCCCGCCGCAGCTGCCAGTGGTCCAGCATGTCTGTTGCCAGAGACGGCAGTTCGGCGATCCAGGCGCTTCCTTCCTCGCCGAAGCCCGTGACGTACGACGCCATCAGTCGCTGCGGGACCTCGTCGGAGGCCAACGCGTCGGGAACGCTCACCGGTTCAACTCTCCCGGTCCTAGTGGTCGGCCGTCGCGTCCCAGTCGCGGCGGAGGAGGCCGAAGACCCAGGAGTCGGAGACGTCGCCGTTGACGACGCAGTCCTCGCGGAGGGTGCCTTCGTGGACGAAGCCGAGCTTCTCCAGGACCCGGGCGGACGCCACGTTACGGGTGTCGGTCTCGGCCTGGACGCGGTTCAGGTCCAGGGTGTCGTACGCCCACCGCAGGACGGCGTGCGCGGTCTCCGTGGCGTAGCCGTTGCCCCATGCGGTGGAGTCGAAGACGTAGCCCAGCGACGCGCTGCGGAAGTCCGGGTTGAAGCCGGTCAGGCCGCACCAGCCGAGGAACGAGCCGTCGGAGACTCGTTCGACGGCCACCCGGGCTCCCGAGCCTTCCTCCTCGATCCTCCGGCAGGTCGCGAGGAAGCGCTGGGTGCGGGCGGGGTCGGTCCACGGCGGGGAGTCCCAGTACCGCAGTACGTGGGCGTCGCTCTGGAGCGCGTAGAGCGGTTCCGCGTCGGCGTCGGTGAACGGCCGCAGGCGCAGGCGCTCGGTGGGCAACTCGGGGGTGGGCAGCGTCATGCGGAGCATCCTGCCGAGTGACGCCCGCCTCCGCCATCCGTTATCGGCGGTGTCGCCGTGCGGGCATCACGGACGGCCACCCCCGCCGACAGCCCGGTCTCCGCGCCGCGGCTACCATCCCGGCCCATGACCACCACGACCAGCGCCCAGCCCGGCGACGACGCGTACGAGGTCGACACCGACCCGGACCGCATCGACCTCGATCGCGTACACCACTGGCTCTCCACCGACGCCTTCTGGGCGCTCGGCCGCAGCCGGGACCTCGTCGAGCGGTCCCTGCGCGGATCGCTCAACTTCGGTGTGTACGACGGCGAGGGGACGCAGGTCGCCTACGCCCGGGTCGTCACGGACCATGCCACCTTCGCCTGGCTCTGCGACGTCTACGTGGACCCCGCGCACCGCGGCCGGGGCCTCGGCGTACGTCTGGCGACCGCCGTGCGCGACCACCTCGCCCCGTACGAACTCAAGCGGATCCTCCTCGCCACGCTCGACGCCCACGAGCTGTACGCCAAGGTCGGGTTCGTCCCCGTGTCCGACCCGAAGATGCTGATGATCCTGAGCCCGACGACCTGACCGGCCCTCACTCCGTGACGCCGCGCCCGGCGGCGGAAGCCGCCCCGGCGACCGTCCACAGGGCCAGGCCCCACAGGCAGAGCGCGGAGAGGAGGCCCACGGTCAGGCGCACGGCGCTGTCCGGGCCGCCCGCCAGCCATACGGCCAGGCCCGCCGATCCGGCCGCGCCCAGCAGTGCCGCGGGCACCCGGAGCCGGGGCTGCTCGAACACCGCGGCGAGCGGGAGGAAGTGCGCCCCGACGACCAGCGCGACCAGCGGGGGAATCAGCACCGGCGCCCCGGCACGCGAGCACACCACCGCGATGGCGACGATCAACAGCCACTGGAGACCGTTGATCCGGTTGAACCGCCGCCGCCGGTCGGCGGGGAACGGCCCTCCGGCCGACGCGGGAAGGAAACGGCGCGCGGCGAGCATCAGCCCCACCGTGACCGCGCAGCCGGCCCCCACAGCGACCAGCCGGACCGTGCCGCCGAACGCGCTCGTGGCCAGCAGCCACCAGCCGAGGCCGAACAACGCGAAGAACCCCACCCCTGACTTGAACATGATCGGGAGACTAGGTGAGGAACCAGCTATTCCACCCGGGCGTTCCCGCGCCTGTCACGCCGGCCTCGGCACAGGGTGCTCCCGGGGGAGACCTTCCCGACTCGTGCCGTCGGTCTACCTTGTCGGGGTGTCGTCCCTCACTGTCACTGCCTCTTCGCACTCATCGGCATCCGCCGCCGTCGTCTACGCGGCGCTTCTGCACGCGGAGTCCTGGCCGCTGTGGTCCGCCCACGCCGACGTCGAGTGGGATGTGCCCGCGGGAATCGACCGACCGGCACGCGTGGGTGACCGGCGCACCATCCGCACCCTCACCGGACGTGTGCACTGCCACGAGCGCGTCGTGGAGATGGTTCCCGACCAGCGGTTCAGCTACGAACAGACCTCGGGGCTGTTCACCTCTCATCGCGGGTCCGTGGACCTTGCCCGAGCCCCCCGTGGCGGCACCGACATCACCTGGTCGGCGACCTACCGGCACGCCCTCCCCTTCTTGGACACACCCAGGAGGCGGCGTCTGCAGGTCTGGGTCCACGATCTCGCGTCCTACGCCGACTCGATCGTGAGCCGTCACTCGTAGGTCCTCCGGGCTCGCCGGATGAGATGACGTCCTACCGCAGCTCCGCCACCACCTCCCCGTCCTCCTCCACCCCCGTCGGCCGGAAGCCGAGCGCGGTGTACAGGTGGGCGGCGGCCTCGTTCTCCGGGGCGTACGAGAGGCGTACGGCGGTGCTGTCCTCGCGGGCGGAGAGCCAGGCCGCCAGGGTGCGTACGGCGGCTCCGCCGATGCCCGTGCCCTGGTGGGCGGCGTCGATCAGCATGCCGCCGATCCAGTACGAGCCGTCCTCCTCGTCCCGGCCCCACATGATGTGGCCGGTCACCCGGTCGCCGGCCAGGACCGCCAGCGAGTGCCAGGTGTCCTCCCGGCTGCTCAGGACCAGGTAACGGGCGGCCAGGGCCGGGACCCAGTCGCGCTGGTCGTCGTGGGGGGCGCTGTCGGCGACCGCCCGCCAGTTGTCCGCGTCCACCTCGTGGAGGGTGACGGGGCGGCCGGTCTTGTCGGTGTGTCCGTGGTCGATCATCCGCGCAGGGTAGGCCCCCTCGCGGTACCCGGCCACGGAATTACGGCTGCGCCATCGCCTGCCGGAAGCCGGTGTTCACCGCGAGGATCCCGCCGTCCACGCGCAGCGTCGTCCCGGTGATCCAGGCCGCGTCGGTGGAGGCGAGGAAGGCGACGGCGGACGCGATGTCCTCGGGGGTGCCGACCCGGCCGAGCGGGTAGAGGGCCGCCGCCCGGGCCAACTCCGCGTCGCGGCCCGCCCAGGCGTCGGTGCGGATCGTGCCGGGGGCGACCAGGTTGACGCGGACACCGCGCGGTCCCGCGTGGCCCGCGAGCGTACGGGTCAGGCTGGCCAGGCCCGCCTTGGCGGCGCTGTACGCGTGGCCGCCGAAGTCCTGTTCGCCGTTGACCGAGCCGATGGTGACGATCGCGCCCCGGCCCGAGGCGACCAGGTGCGGCAGCGCGGCGCGGGCGCAGCGGAACGGGCCAGAGAGGGTGATGTCCAGGTCGCGTTCCCAGGTCGCGTCCGACTCGTCCTCGAAGAGCGGCTCGTCCTGGCCCGCCGCGTACGCGTTGTTGACCAGGACGTCCAGGCCGCCGAAGGTCTCGACGGCGTACGCCACCGCCGCCTCCACCGCCGCCCGGTCGGCCACATCGCAGACGAGGGACGCGGCGCTGCCGCCCGCCTCGCGGATCGCCGCCGCCGTGTGCGCGGCACGCTTGGCGTCCAGGTCGGTGACGAGGACGGAGGCCCCTTCCGCCGCCAGGCGGCGGGCCGTTGCCGCGCCTATGCCCTGGCCGGCGGCGGTGATCAGGACGCTGTAGCCGTCGAACCGGGCTGATGTCCGCTCGTGTCTCATAGCGCCGACCGTACTGCCCTGACCAGTGCCTGGGCACGGGGGTCGGCGGTGACTCCCTTCTGGAGACCGTTGGTCACATAGCCGAGCGCGATGCCCGACTCCGGGTCGGCGAAGCCGAGGGAGCCGCCGCGTCCCGGGTGGCCGAAGGAGCCGGGGCCCAGCAGCGGCGAGGCCGGACCGTGCAGCATGTAGCCGAGGCCGAACCGGGTGTTGACGACCAGGACGCGGTCCGGGCCCGCCGACTCCTCGGTGCGGGCCAGGGTGAGCGTCGCGGGGGCGAACAGCCGGCGGTGGCCGTCGACCGGGCCGATCATCGCGGCGTAGCAGCGGGCCAGGCCCCGGGCGGTCGCGATGCCGCCCGACGCGGGGAGTTCGGCCGCGCGGTAGGCGGGGTCGTTCTCGTCGGGGAACGGGTCGATCGCGGCGAACGCCCGGCGGGTGAGCGACTCCGGGTCGTTGTACGCCTCGACGACGGAGCGCTTGGGGCGTACGCGCAGGGCGCCCGACGAGGCGGCCGCGGCCGGGGGTTCCACGGGGCCGATGCGTCCGATGCGGTGGGCCTCGTCGGCGGGGAGCCCGAACCAGAAGTCGAGGCCGAGCGGGCGGGCGATCTCCTCGGCGATCCAGCGGCCGATGGTGCGGCCGGTGGCGCGGCGGACCAGTTCGCCGATCAGCCAGCTGTAGGTCTGGGCGTGGTAGCCGTGGTCGGTGCCGGGCTCCCACTGCGGGCGCTGGGCGGCGACGGCGGCGGGCCCGGAGACCCCGTCGGCGGCCTCGGCGGGGGTGAGGGCGGTGTCCAGGGCGGGCACCCCGGCCCGGTGGGCGAGGAGGTCGCGGACGAGGACGCGTTCCTTGCCGTTCGTCTTGAACTCCGGCCAGTAGGTGGAGACCGGGGCGTCCAGGTCGACCTGTCCGCGCTGGTGGAGGAGGAGCGGGACGGCGGCGGCGATGCCCTTGCCGGCCGAGCGGACGATCTGGACGGTGTCGACGGCCCACGGTTCGGTGCCGTCGACGTCCCTCGTACCGGCCCACAGGTCGACGACCTTGCGCCCGTGGCGGTAGACGGCGACGGCCGCGCCGCGCTCCCCGCGCTGCTCGAAGTTGCGGACGAAGGCGTCCGCGACCGGTTCGAACCCGGGCGCCACCGTGCCCCGTACGTCCACGGCACCGGCCACGGCCCCGGAGGCGGAGCCGGACGTGGACGCGGCCCCCGTCCCCGACCCGGACCCGGAGGCGGACGCGTTCACGGCCTCCGCCTCGTCCGTGCCCGCTCCCGCTCTCGCCTCCGTGGCCGGTTCCGGTTCCGCTTCCGCTTCCGCGCCCGTCGTACTCACTCCCGCGCTCCCGCTCATCCCTCCATGGTGCACGTCCCGGCGGGGTGTTCGCGGAGCGGGTCGCCGTGACCACCGCACTGTCACGATCTGTTTACGGCGATGGAACCGTGACCGAACGCGGGTCGAAGCCGAACGGCAGCTCCAGCCGGTGGGAGCGCATCAGCTCCTCGTCGCAGAGGAGGTCCTGCGTACGGTCGTCGGCGGCGATGACACCCTCGCTGAGGATCACGGCGCGCGGGCAGAGCTCCAGGGCGTACGGCAGGTCGTGGGTGACCATCAGCACGGTGACGTCCAAGGACCGCAGGATGTCGGCCAGTTCGCGGCGGGAGGCCGGGTCCAGGTTGGACGAGGGTTCGTCCAGGACGAGGATCTCCGGCTCCATCGCGAGGACGGTGGCGACGGCGACGCGGCGGCGCTGCCCGAAGGAGAGGTGGTGCGGCGGCCGGGCGGCGAACTCCGCCATGCCGACCTGTTTCAGGGCGTGCAGCACCCGCTCCTCCAGCTCCGGACCGCGCAGTCCGGCGGAGGCCGGACCGAAGGCGACGTCCTCGCGGACGGTGGGCATGAACAGCTGGTCGTCGGGGTCCTGGAAGACGATGCCGACCCGGCGGCGGATCTCGGCGAGATTCCGTTTGGCGACCGGGAGTCCGGCGACGCGCACCGTGCCCGAGCCGGCGTCGAGGATGCCGTTGAGGTGCAGGACGAGGGTGGTCTTGCCCGCTCCGTTGGGACCGAGCAGCGCGACGCGTTCGCCGCGCCCGACGGTCAGGTTCACCCCGAAGAGGGCCTGGTGGCCGTCGGGGTAGGCGTAGGCGAGGCCGCTGACTTCGAGCGACGGGGCGGTCGGCGGGGTGTCTTCCACGGCAGGGGTCACAGGGTCCATCCCAGCAGACAGATCGCGAGCGCGAGTACGGGGAGCGTCGCCGCGTACGCCCATTGGGTCCGGTCCGCCGTCACCTCGTCGATCACCGGCATCGTGCCCGTGTATCCCCGGCTGACCATGGCGAGGTGGACGCGTTCGCCGCGTTCGTAGGAGCGGATGAACAGGGCGCCCGCCGAGGCCGCGAGCACCCGCCACTGCCGTACGCCGCGCGCCTCGAAGCCCCGGGAGCGGCGGGCGATGGCCATGCGCCGCATCTCGTCGGTGACGACGTCCCCGTACCGGATCATGAACGAGGCGATCTGGACGAGCAGCGGCGGCAGTTTGAGGCGCTGGAGGCCGAGCAGGACGGCGCGCAGTTCGGTGGTGGAGGCCAGGAGCACCGAGGCGGCGACGCCGAGGGTGGCCTTGGCCAGCACGTTCCAGGCGCCCCAGAGGCCGGGGACGCTGACGGAGAGGCCGAGCACGGTCGTCTGCTCGCCCGGCACCACGAACGGCATGAGCAGGGCGAACGCGACGAACGGCACCTCGACGACGAGCCGCTTCAGCAGGAAGCCGGCGGGTGTGCGGGCCACGGCGGCGACGGCGGCGAGCAGCGCCGCGTACAGCCCGAAGGCCCACATCGCCTCGCGCGGGGTGCAGACGACCACGAGCACGAAGCAGAACACGGCCGCGAGTTTGCAGTGCGGCGGCAGGTCGTGGACCGGCGAGTGTCCCTGCCGGTAGAGCTTGTGGGCGTGGCCCGCACCCATGTCAGACGCTCTCGTGGTCGCGGTCGTGGGGCGCCGCGCCGGGCTCTTCCCTGCGGCGGCGCACGACCCAGAACACCCCGGTGCCGACGACGACGGTGGCGCTGACGCCGATCACCCCGGCGAGGCCGCCGGAGAGCCGGGCGTCGGCGATGTCGCCGACGCCGTAGTCGGCGAGCGGGGAGTCGGCCGCGCCGTGCTCCTCCGCCTTCTCGTCGATGCCCTGGTCGGCGGCGACCTTCTCCAGGCCGTCCGGGTTGGCGGAGGCGTAGAAGGAGACGACCCCGGCGAGGAGGAAGGCCGAGACCAGGCCGGTGATCCAGAATCCCCGGTTGGAGCGGGGAGCGGTGGCGGGCTCGGGGTCGCGGGTGGCGGCCGGGGCGTCGACCAGTTCGCCGTCGATCCGGAGCTTGAGGGGGGCGGCGAGTCCGCTGACGCCGTGGACGAGGTCGGGGCGCACGGCCAGGACCGCGCCCACGGTCAGCGCGGTGATGACCGCCTCGCCGATGCCGATCAGGACGTGTACGCCGACCATGGCGGTGAAGACCTTGCCGATCGGGATGTCGGTGGTGCCGCCGATCCAGTAGAGGAGCGTGAAGGCGGCGGCCGCGGCCGGTACGGAGACCAGGGCGGCGACGAACGCGGAGGCGGTGGCCGACCGCCGGGTGCGCGGGAGCACCCCGGTCAGCAGCCGGAACAGGCCGTACGCGACGACGACGGTGACGACGCCCATGACGGTGATGTTGACGCCGAGGGCGGTGAGGCCGCCGTCGGCGAAGAAGACGCCCTGCATCAGCAGCACCACCGCGACGCAGAGCACCCCGGTGTAGGGCCCGACGAGGATCGCGGCCAGCGCCCCTCCCATCAGGTGGCCGCTGGTGCCGGCGGCCACCGGGAAGTTGAGCATCTGCACGGCGAAGATGAAGGCGGCGACGAGTCCGGCGAGCGGGGCGGTGCGCTCGTCCAGCTCGCGGCGCGCGCCGCGCAGGCTGACCGCCACCGCACCGGCGGCCACCACCCCGGCGGCCACGGAGACAGGTGCATCGATGAATCCATCGGGTACATGCATGGGAGGCTCCGCTTCCTGCGGGGTCCACGCGGTCTCCGCGCCCTGCGGACGCGGTCCTGCGGGGCGGGGTCATGAACCCATCAATAATAGTGCCCTCCTGCGAACCATGCGCAAGAGCAGCAGTCCAGCATCTGGGCCGCACGAGCCCTCGGGCTCACCCGCTGTCACGTGAGCGCACGCTCACCGTGCCACTTCCGCGAAATATGGGACATTAGAGGGCAGAGCTACACATATAGGAGGAGCCGGCCTATGTCCCCTGTCGTCGAAGTACATGCTCGGGCCCGGCTCATCACCGATGGCCCTCTGACCCGTCCGGTCCCCGTGGACCTGCGCTACGACCCGGCCGACGAACGGCGAACCGTCCACATCGGGCTGCCCGACGGCGTCGACTGGGCGTTCGGGCTCGACCTCCTGGAACGCGGCCTGCGCACCCCGATCGAGCGCGGCGCCGTCCGCGTCTGGCCGTGCGGCCGTACGCAGCTGATCGTGGAGCTGCACTCGACCGACGGCGTCGAGGTGTTCCAGTTCGAGATCCGGACGCTGATGCGCTTCCTCGCCCGCGCCCGCGCGCAGGCGTCGACCGCGCCGAAGGACGGCGGCCGGGAGCCGCAGCCGCCGTCCCGTACGACCACCACCACCCGCCCGGAGGCAGGCGCTCAGCCGGCCCGCGGCTGAGCCCTCGGGCCCCGGGAAACACGGAAAGCCCCCGCGCCGTCTCGGCACGGGGGCTTTCGCTGTGCCCCGGTCCCCGTCCCCACAGGTAACCGGCGCTTCCGGGGCCGCGCTCCGCTCAGACGCGGATCCCGGAGCCGGGGGTGCTCAGGAGCGCGGACGGCTCAGGAGCTCGAAGGGCTCGCAGGCCTCACGAACCTCGCAGGCCTCACGGCGATCGGGTCAGACGCGGACGAGCTCGCGCTCGCCCTCGCCGCCGCCGTCACCGGACCCCTGCCCGGAGCCGTGCTCGTCGGTCAGCTGCTTCTGCAGCTTCTCGCCCTCCACGTCCACGTTGGGCAGCGCGCGGTCCAGCCAGCGGGGCAGCCACCAGGCCTTCCGGCCCAGCAGCGCCAGGACGGCGGGCACGATCGCCATGCGCACCACGAAGGCGTCGAAGAAGACGGCGATGGCGAGCGAGAAGCCGATCATCTTGATCATCTGCTCGCTGGAGCCGATGAAGCCGGAGAAGACCGCCATCATGATTACGGCCGCCGCCGTGACCACGCGCGCCCCGTGGTTGAAGCCGGTCACGATGGCCTGGCCCGGGCTCTCGCCGTGGACGTACGCCTCACGCATCCGGGTGACGAGGAAGACCTCGTAGTCCATCGCCAGACCGAAGACCACACCGACCATGAAGATCGGCATCATGCTCATGATCGGACCGGTCTGCTCGACGCCGAAGAGCGAGCCGAGCCAGCCCCACTGGAAGACCGCGACGACCGCGCCGAGGGCCGCGACCACCGAGAGCAGGAAGCCCAGGGCCGCCTTCAGCGGGACGAGGATCGAGCGGAAGACCAGCATCAGCAGCAGGAACGCGAGGCCGACGACGAGCGCCAGGTAGGGCAGCAGCGCGTCGTTCATCTTCTGCGAGAAGTCGATGTTCATCGCGGTGGCGCCGGTGACCAGGACCTCGGCCCCGGTGTCGGCCTTGATGTCCTTGCCCGCGTCACGGATGTCGTGGACGACCTCCTCCGTGGCGTGGGAGGACGGCCGGTCCTTCGGGATGACCGTGATCGTCGCGGTGTCGCCGGCCTTGTTGAAGACGGGCGGGATGACGGCGCTGACGCCGAGCGCCTCGATCTCCTCGGCGACCCGGTCGGCGGCGGCCTTCCCGTCGGAGCTGTTCTTCGTGTCGACGACGGTCAGCAGCGGACCGTTGAACCCGGGGCCGAAGCCGTCCGAGAGCATGTCGTACGCCTGGCGCTGCGTGGTCGACTTCGGCTGGGCGCCGTCGTCGGGCAGGCCCATCTCCAGCGAGGCGGCCGGTACGGCGATGATGCCGAGGCCGAGGACGCCCACGAGCATCACCCAGACCGGCTTGCGCAGCACGAACCGCGCCCAGCGGGTGCCCATGTTCGGCTTGACGTCGGGGCTCTTCTCCGCCTCGGCGGCCTTGCGCACCTTGCGTCCCATGATCCGCTTGCCCGCGAAGCCGAGGGCGGCCGGGACGAGGGTGAGCGCGATGAGGACGGCGATGGCGACCGTACCGGCGGCGGCGAGGCCCATCTTCGTCAGCATCGGGATGTTGACGACGGCGAGACCGGCCAGCGCGATGACCACGGTCAGACCCGCGAAGACGACCGCGGATCCGGCGGTTCCCACGGCCCGTCCGGCGGCCTCCTCGCGCTCCCGGCCCTCCGCCAGCTCGGCGCGGTAGCGGGAGACGATGAAGAGGGCGTAGTCGATGCCGACCGCGAGGCCGATCATCATGGCGAGGATCGAGGTGGTGGAGCCCAGGTCCATCACGCTGGCCAGGGCGGTGATCGTGGAGACCCCGATGCCGACCCCGACGAGCGCGGTCACCAGCGGCAGACCCGCCGCGATCAGCGAACCGAAGGTGATGACGAGGACGATGGCGGCGATGACGACGCCGATGATCTCGGCGGTCCCGGTGTGCGGCATGACCTGGAGGGCGTCACCGCCGATCTCCACCTTCATGCCGCTGCTCTGCGCCTCCTTGCCCGCGTCCTCCAGGGCGTCGCGGGTCGCGTCGGTCAGCTCCATGGAGTTGACCTTGTAGGAGACCGAGATGTACGCCGTCGAACCGTTCTGGCTCACGGCCTGCTGCTGGAACGGGTCGGCGACCGCGGCGATCTGGTCCGAGCCGGACTGCAGCTCCTTGACGATGCCGCTGATCTCGCGCTTGTTCCCGGCGTCGGTCACCTTCTCGCCCTCGGGCGCCTGGAAGACGACCCGGGCGGTCGCACCGTCGGCGCTGCCGCCGGGGTTGCGCTCTTCCAGGAGGTCGAAGGCGCGCTGCGCCTCCGTACCGGGGATCGAGAAGGAACTGGAGGTGGCGGTGGACGCGGTGGCCGCACCGATTCCGGCGACCGCCAGCAACGCCACCCAGATCAGGGCGACGAAGCCGCGGCGGCGGAAGGTGAGCCGTCCGAGCTTGTAGAGGAAAGTGGCCACGGGGGCGTACTCCCGGTCAGGTCGTATGAGTGGAAATTGGGCGTGAGGAACCAGCCCGACGACGAGAGCGGCGTGTCAGGTGGAGCGTCGGGGAGAGGGCCGTGCGGGTGGGTCGGGGACGTCAGACGCCGAGGGCGGGGAGAACCACGGAGTCCACGTAATCGATGAGGAACGCCTGGTCGACAGGACGGTCCTCGATCAGCTGCCGGGCGGCCAGCGCGCCGACCAGCATGTGCGGGATGTACTTCAGCGCCGGATTGTCCGAACGCAGCTCACCCCGGTCCACCGCCCGTTGCAGCATCTGGTCGAAACCGGTCATCTCCGGTTCGATCAGCAGCTCGCGCAGGGCCTGGAGCAGCTCGGGGTACTCATGGACGGCATGGCTCAGACCCCGCATCAGCGCGGCGTCCTTCTCCATCTGGCAGTCGTCGGTCCGGCTCAGCACGGCATGGAAGTCACCGCGCAGCGAACCGGTGTCGATGTCCGCGAGGTTCCCCGGCTTGTTGTGCCGCAGCGCCTTCGCGACCAGCTCGGGCTTGGAGCCCCACTGGCGGTAGAGGGTGGCCTTGCTGGACCGGGTGCGGGCGGCGATGGCGTCCATGGTCAGGGCGTCGTAGCCGACCTCGCGGAGCAGGTCGAGAACGGCCTCGTAGAGCTCGCCCTCACGCTCGGGGGTCAGCCTGGTGCGTGCCATGGTCCGACCTCCTTCGCTTCACCTGTCCGGTGTCCCGCTCATGCTCACTCAGTCCCGCTCGGCATCGAACGAAACTGTTTCGTACACCTGAACCGTACCCCCACCGCCCAGCGAAACGAAATCGTTTCGCTTGTGTCGTGCACCACAAGTTGCCCCGGGCTCCGCACACCGAAAACATTGGGGGGTGAGTGACGACGTCGCGTATCTCCGTTTCCCGCACCTCCACCAGGACTTGCTGTGCTTCGCGGCCGAGGACGACCTCTGGGTCGCGCCCCTCGCCCGCGCCGGGCACCGCCCGGAACGGGCCTGGCGGGTGACCGTCGACCGGACCCGGGTCAGCCATCCGCGCTTCTCGCCCGACGGCGCCTCCATCGCCTACACGACCTGGCGCACGCTGGACCCCGAGATCCACCTCGCCCCGGTGGCCGGCGGACCGGCCCGCCGGCTCACGTACTGGGGCTCGACCGACGCCCGGGTCTGCGGCTGGAGCCCCGATCCGGGCGAGGCCTGCCAGATCCTCGCCGTGTCCTCGCACAACCAGCCGTTCTCCTACTTCTCCTGGGCCTACAGCGTCCCCACCGACGGCAGCCCCGGCGGCCGGCTGCCCTGGGGCCCGGTCTCCGACATCGCGGTCGCCGACATCGACGGCGAGCGCCGCACCCTGCTGCTCACCGGCACGCCCCCGCACGAACCGGCCGCCTGGAAGCGCTACCGGGGCGGGGCCATGGGCCGCCTGTGGCTGCACGGCGAACGCCTGCTCCCGGACATCGACGGCCACCTCGCCAACCCGATGTTCGTCGGCCGCCGCATCGCGTTCCTCTCCGACCACGAGGGCGTCGGCAACCTCTACTCCTGCCTGATGGACGGCACCGACCTGCGCCGCCACACCGACCACGACGCCTTCTACGCCCGCAACGCCTCCAGCGACGGCCACCGGGTGATCTACCAGTGCGCCGGCGACCTCTGGCTCGTCGAGGACCTGGAGGCGCCCGACGCCACCCCGCGCAAGCTGGAGGTACGCCTCGGGGGGCCGCGCACCGGCCGGCGCGTCCACCAGGTGCCCGCCGCCAGCAACGTCGACTCGCTCTCCGTCGACGAGACGGGCCGGGCCAGCGCCGTCACCGTACGCGGCAGCCTCTACTGGCTCACCCACCGCGACGGCCCCGCCCGCACCATCGCCGACACCCCCGGCGTACGGGTGCGGCTGCCGGAGATGCTCGGCAGCGGCGGGCAGGTCGCGTACGTCACCGACGCGGACGGGCCGGACGCGGTCGAGATCGCCTATCTGCCGCGCGCCAGCGGCGACCGCCCGCCGCGCAGGCTGGCCACCGGGCAGCTGGGCCGGGTCCAGGAGATGATCTCCGACCCGGACGGCGAACGCCTCGCCATCGCATCCAACGACGGCCGCCTGCTGCTCCTGGACACGGCGGAGCCCGAGGCGGAGGCGGCGGAGCCCCTGGAAACCGCGGAGAAGCCCCCCAGCGGCTCGACCCGGGCCGACCTCCACGCGGCCACCGGCGCGGCGACCCCGGACAGCGCGGCGCCGGTCGACGAGCACCCGGGCCTCACCGAGCTGATCCGCTCCGTCAACGGCCCGGTCCGCGACCTCGCCTTCTCCCCCGACGGCGACTGGCTGACCTGGTCGCACCCGGGCGTCGGCCGCTCGCTGCGGCAGATCAAGCTGGCCCGGATCTCCGGCCCCGGCGCCCCGGTGATCGTCGACGTCACCAACGGCCGCTTCGAGGACGAGAACCCGGTCTTCACGGAGGACGGCCGCTATCTGGCCTTCCTCTCCTGGCGCGGCTTCGACCCGGTCTACGACGTTCACACCGGCGACCTCTCCTTCCCGCTCGGCTGCCGCCCGTACCTGGTCCCGCTCTCCTCGGCGACGCCCTCGCCCTTCGCGCTCTCGCCGGACGGACGCCCGGCGGCGGGCGGCCTGGACCCGATAGACGTTCCGGAAGCAGGAGGTACGGGCGAGGGCTCCACGGTCATGGTGGAGTTCGAGGGCCTGGAGAGCCGGGTGACGCCGTTCCCGGTCTCCGCCTCCAAGTACTCGGCGCTCGCCCCCGTGAGCGGCGGCGGCCTGGTCTGGCTGCGCTGGCCGATCTCGGGCGCGCTGGGCGAGACCTTCGCGAACCCGGCCGACATGTCGGGGCGGCCGACCCTGGAGCACTTCAACATCGCGAAGGCCCGGAAGGCCGAACTGGTCGACCACCTCGACTGGTTCGCGGTCAGCGGCGACGCGACCCGCCTCGTCGTGATGGACGACGGCGAACTGCGCGCCGTACCGGCGACCGAGCCCGGCGACACCGACTCCACGGTCTATCTGGACCTGCGCCGCATCCTGCACGAGGTCGACCCGGGCGCGGAGTGGCGGCAGGCGTACGGCGAGGCGGGCCGGATCATCCGCTCCTACTTCTGGGAGCCGGACATGTGCGGCATCGACTGGGACGGCGTCCTGGACCAGTACCGCCCGCTCGTCCAACGGGTCGCCTCACCCGACGAGTTCGCGGATCTGCTGCGCGAGGTACTGGGCGAGCTGGGCACCTCGCACGCGTACGTCTCCCCCGCCCGCCGCAACGAGGGCCCGCCGCACTACCAGCGCGCGATCGGTCTGCTCGGCGCCAACCTGGTCTGCCGGGACGGCGCTTGGGTGCTCCAGCGCATCCTGCCCGGCGACTCCTCGGACTCCAAGGCGCGCTCCCCGCTGGCGGGTACGGGCATCCGGGAGGGCGCGGTCCTGACCCACGTGGACGGCCGCCCGGTGGACCCGGTGACGGGCCCGTACCCCTTGCTGACGGCAGCAGGGGGCACCACGGTCGAGCTGACGTTCTCCCCGGCCGGCGGCGGCCCCTCCCGCCGGGTGGCGATCATGCCCCTGATCGACGAACGCCCGCTCCGCTACCAGGACTGGGTGGCCAAACGCCGCGACGTCGTACGGGAGTTGAGCGGCGGCAAGTGCGGCTACCTGCACATCCCGGACATGGGCGGCTCCGGCTGGGCCCAGTTCAACCGCGACCTGCGCCTGGAGGTCTCCCGCCCGGCCCTGATCGTGGACGTCCGGGGCAACGCGGGCGGCCACATCAGCGAACTGGTCGTGGAGAAGCTCACCCGCACGATCCTCGGCTGGGACCTCACCCGCAACGCCCAGGCGGTGAGCTACGCCTCCAACGCACCCCGCGGCCCGGTCGTCGCCCTGGCCGACGAGGCGACGTCCTCCGACGGCGACATGATCACCGCCGCGTTCCGGCTGCTGAAACTGGGCCCGGTGGTGGGCCAGCGCACCTGGGGCGGCGTGGTCGGCATGACCGGCCGCCACCGGCTGGGCGACGGCACGGTGATCACGGTCCCGATGAACGCCGCCTGGTTCGACACGTACGGCTGGTCGGTGGAGAACCACGGCGTCGAACCGGACGTGGAGGCCCTGCGCACCCCCCTGGACTGGGCGGAGGGCCGCTACGCGGTCCTGGACGACGCGGTCCGCCTGGCCCTGGACCTCCTGGCCGCCCACCCGGCGGCGACCCCACCGTCGTACGACACGGCCCCGGACCTGAGGAGGCCACCGCTGCCCCCGCGGAACGCCTGAGGGCGGCGCCGGCCATCTCCAGCCCGCCCGGCGCTTGAGGGCGTCTTTCAGCCCGTCCGGCGCTTGAGGACAAAGAAGGAGGCGCCCCCGGTCACCCGGGTGCGCCTCCTGACGTAACGCGTACGCACGCGCGAACCGCAGCGCGTACGCGTCACACCTCAACGACCGTCAACGGTCAAAACGCTCGCGCGCCTGGTCCGCCGCGTCCTGGGCACGGTCCTTCATGCCCGAGGAGGAGTCCGACTTCTGGTCGCGGGCCTGCTCGCCGCGCTCCTTGGCCTGGTCCTTGCCCTGGCCGGCCTTCTGCTTGGCCTGGTCGGCGAGCTCCTGCGCCTTGTCCTTGAACTGGTCTGCGATACCCATGCTGTTCACTCCTGTGGGATGCGTGGGGTACGTGGGGGATGGCCCCCTGCGGGGCCGTGCCCAGCGTTACACGGCCCGACATCTCACGCATGTCGGACAGCTACCCACCGTCACCCCCGGTCCGCGCGCTCCGCCCGCGCGTCCTGGTCCGCCGCTCCCCCGGCGCCCACCAAGCCCTTCGAGACCGTGTGCAGGCGCGGTTCGAAGCGCCGCATCTCACGCTGTCCGCCGATCGCGATCACGGAGGGCAGATAGCCCCGGACCGACTGCATCCCGCGCAGCCACCACTGGGCGTAGACGTGCGCGGAGCGCCGCGCGATGCCGTCGACGATGCGGTCGACGGCCGGGCCGAGCGGGTACGTGCGGTTCATCGGCCACGGCAGCCGCTGGCGCAGCTCGCGCATCACGTCGTCCTGGTCCGCGCCGCGCACCATGTCGGTGTCGGTCCAGGAGAGATAGCCGACGCCGACCTTGACACCCTTGTAGCCGACCTCGGCGCGCAGGCTGTGCGCGAAGGCCTCGACGCCCGACTTGGACGCGCAGTACGCGGTCATCATCGGGGCCGGGGTGATCGCGGCCAGCGACGCTATCTGGAGGAAGTAGCCGCGGCTCTCCATCAGCACCGGCAGGAAGGCCCGGCCGGTGACCGCGCCGCCGATGAGGTTGACCTCGATGACCCGCCGCCAGGCGTCCGGGTCGGAGTCGACGAACGGGCCGCCCGAGGCGACGCCCGCGTTGGCGACGACCACGTCGACCTTGCCGAAGCGTTCCTTCACCTCGCGTGCCACCTGGGACATCGCCGCGTGGTCGGTGACGTCGGCGAACCAGTGGTCGCTCTCGCCGTGCAGCCGCTCGGAGACCTGCTTCAGCTCGTCCGCCTCCAGGCCGACCAGGGCGAGCGTCGCTCCGCGCGCGGAGAGTTTGCGGGCCAGCAGCTCGCCCACGCCCCGGGCCGCGCCGGTGACGACGACGACCTGGCCCTCCAGATTCCGCCTGCTGCTCATGCGACATCCTCCCTCTCCGCCGTGGCGGCCGTGCCCGTGCCGGCCGCCCCCGGGGCGACGTACCGGGTGACCAGCTCCCTGATCTTCGCCGTGACGGCCTCCGGGGCCTCCACCGGCGTCATGTGCCCCATGCCGGCCAGCTCGGTCAGGCCGAGGCCGACCGGCAGCGCGGCGGCGATGGTCCGGGCGTGGACCGGCGGGGTCAGCCGGTCGTCCGTGCCGGCGATCACCGCGGTCGGCACCCGCAGCTCGCGTACGCCCGTCGCGAGGTCAAGGTCGGCGAGCACATGGCCCCACTCCACCCTCGCGCGGCGCGGGCAGGCGTGCACGATGCGGGCGCAGGCGTCGACCCGGTCCGGAGCCGAACCCCGGCCCATCGTCGCGTACTTGAGGATCTTCTTCGAGACCGGGGTGACCGGGCCGAGCGGCGCCTTCGCGCCCAGTACGACGGTGGTGAGCCGGGTGCGCAGCGCGCCCGCGCGCAGCGGCAGGACGCGCGCCTCGGCGGTCAGCCGCGTGCTGCCGGTGGAACAGAGCAGAACGGCGGCGGCGTGCTCGCGCAGCCCGGGGCGGGCGGCAGCGGCCATCAGCGTCATCCCGCCCATGGAGTGCCCGACGAGCACCGCCTTGCGGCCCGGGGCGAGCGTCCCGGCGAGGACCGCTTCGAGGTCGTCGGCCAGCGCGTTCGTGCTGTAGCCGCCGGGGCCCGGTTCGGGGGTGAGGCCGTGGCCGCGCTGGTCGTAGGCGATGACCCGGTGGTCGGCGGCCAGTTCGCGTATCTGGGCGTCCCAGAAGCGGGTGTTGCAGGTCCAGCCGTGGGCGAGGACGACGGCGGGCGCGTCCTCGGGGCCGTGCAGTTCGACGTGTATCCGCGAGCCGTCGGCCGACCGTACGGTCACCTCGGCGGCGGGCACTGGAGGTACGGCGTCGCGGTGCAGGAGGCGGCTCATCGCGTGGCCTCCTCGGCGACGGGACCGGCTTCCGGCGCGGCGGCGGTCACGGTCTCGCGGTCGGTGCGGCCGGGCTGTTCGGGTACGCGCCCGGATCCGGCGGCCCGTCGGGCACCGCCCGCCGCGCCGGCCCGGATGACGTCGTACTCCGCGAGGTCCACCGAACGCGTCTGCCGCCGGAACTCACCCGTCGTGCCCGGCCAGACCGTGGTGTTGCGGCCCGAATCGTCCAGGTACCAGCTGGTGCAGCCGCCGGTGTTCCACACCGTGCGCTTCATCCGCTGCTGGACCTTGTCGTTCCACGCGGTGACGGAGGCGGACCGGGCGCCGAGCGCGGCGCGGCCGCCGAGGACGTTCAACTGCCGCAGGTAGTCGGCCATGTAGTTCAGCTGGGACTCGATCATCAGGATCATCGAGGAGTTCCCGAGGCCCGTGTTGGGGCCGATGATCGTCATCCAGTTGGGGAACCCCGCGGCGGTCGCGCCGCGCAGCGAGTTCATCCCGTCCTTCCAGGACTCGGCGAGTGTGATGCCCTCCTCGCCGACGACCCGCTCCGCGATCGGCATGTCCGTCACATGGAAGCCGGTGCCGAAGATGATCGCGTCGACCTCCGCCTCGGTGCCGTCGGCGGCGACCACCGTGGAGCCGCGTATCTCGCTGAGACCGGAGGCGACCACATCCACATTGGGCTGGGCGAGCGCCGGGTAGTACGTGCTGGAGAGCAGGATCCGCTTGCAGCCGATGCGGTAGTCCGGGGTCAGCTTGGCCCGCAGAGCCGGGTCCTTGATCGCCCGCGCCATGTTGGACTTGGCTATCTTCTCCACCAGGCCCAGCTGGTCGGGGTGCTTGGTGAAGGCGCTGACCTGCAACTCCCGTATGCCCCACAGCAGTCCGCGGCGCGCGGTGCCGGTGACGGGGACCGCCCGGTGGAGGGCGCGCTCGGCCTTGCTGATGGTGCGGTCCATGCGCGGCATGACCCAGGGCGGGGTGCGCTGGAAGAGTGTGAGCTTCGCGGTCTTCGGCTGTATCGCCGGGACGATCTGGATCGCGGAGGCGCCCGTTCCGACCATCGCGACGCGCTTGCCGGCCAGGTCGTAGTCGTGGTCCCAGCGCGCGGAGTGGAAGACCTTGCCGGGGAAGGAGTCGAGCCCGGGTATGTCGGGCATCTTGGGGTCGGAGAGCGGCCCGGTGGCGGAGATGACGACATCCGCGTGGAGGGTGGTGCCGCCCGCGGACTCGATCACCCAGTACAGGTTCTCCTTGTCCCAGCTCATCAGCTTCACCTCGTGGTTCAGCCGGATGTGCGGGCGGAGCCCGAAGGTGTCGGCGACGCGCTCCAGGTAGGCGCGGATGTGCTCCTGCCCGGAGAAGGTGCGCGGCCAGTCGGGGTTGGGCGCGAAGGAGAAGGAGTAGAGGTGGGACGGTACGTCGCAGGCGCAGCCGGGATAGCTGTTGTCGCGCCAGGTGCCGCCCACCGAGTCCGCCCGCTCCAGGACGACGAAATCGGTGATGCCTTCGCGGCGCAGCCGGACGGCGGCCCCCAGGCCCCCGAATCCGGTTCCGATCACCGCCACACGTACGTGCTCCTGCTGGGCCATGCTGCCGCCTCCCGCGGTACGTCACGCGATCACGCCAGCAATCACTGGCATGGTTCGGAGAGTAGAGCAGGACCGTACTGATGGGTAGGGGGCCGACCGAGGAAAGTTACCGGCGGTACAACATAGGGTGCCCCTGTGGCTGAAGGACGCGAGCACCGCGAATACCGCATGGAGGAGCTGGCCAAGGAGGCCGGCATCACCGTGCGGACCCTGCGCTTCTACCGGGAGCGCGGGCTGATTCCGCCGCCTCGCCGCGAGGGCCGCATCGCCTGGTACGACGACCACCACCTGGCCCGGCTGCGGACCATCGCGGGCCTGCTGGAGCGCGGCCACACCCTCAACGGCATCGCCGACCTGGCCGCCACCTTCGAGAGCGGCCGCGATGTCGCCGAGGTGCTCGGCCTGGGCGAGCCGACCGAGGAGACCCCGGTCCGGCTGACCCCGGAACAGCTCGCGGACTACTTCGAGGGCGAGGTCACACCGGAGAACCTCGCCACCGCGCTGGACCTGGGCTATCTCGCCACCGACGGGGACGAGATCGTGCACATCAGCCGCCGCCTCCTGGAGGTGTCGGCCGAGCTCGTACGGGAAGGGGTGCCGCTGTCCACGGTGCTCTCCTCGGGCCGCCGCGTCCGCGAGCACGCGGACGCGCTCGCCGAGATCTTCGTACGCGTACTGCATGCCCACGCCGCCGAGACCGAACCGGCCCAACTGCGCCCGCTGGCCCGTGCGGTGGTGGACGCGGAGCTGTCGATGGCCCTGGACCGGAGGCTGCGCCGCGTGGACGGCAGACAGCCTCCGAAGGCGTAGCGGCCCCCGTGCCGCAGGACTGCCCCCTCCCGCTCGTACCGCAGGCCTACCGCTCGTAGACGACCGTCACCGGCGCGTGGTCGCTCCAGCGCTCGCCGTGCGTGGCGGCCCGCTCGACCCAGGCCTTCACCGCCCGCCCGGCCAGCCCCGGGGTCGCCATCTGGTAGTCGATCCGCCAGCCGCTGTCGTTGTCGAAGGCGCGCCCGCGGTACGACCACCAGCTGTACGGCCCCTCGACGTCCGGGTGCAGCCGGCGCACGACGTCGACGTACGCGGCCTCCTCCAGGACGCGGGTCAGCCAGGCGCGCTCTTCGGGGAGGAAGCCGGAGCTCTTGCGGTTGGCCTTCCAGTTCTTCAGGTCGGCCTCCTGGTGGGCGATGTTCCAGTCGCCGCAGACCACGACCTCACGGCCGTCCGCCGCCGCCCGGCTCTTCAGGCCCTGGAGGTAGGGCAGGAAGGCCGCCATGAAGCGCTCCTTCTCGTCCTGGCGCTCGGTGCCGACCTCGCCGGAGGGCAGGTACAGGCTCGCGACGGTGACACCGGGGAGGTCGATCTCCGCATACCGGCCGCTCGTGTCGAACTCCTCGGCGCCGGGCACCCCGAAGCCGCCGAAGCCGATCTGGACCCGCTCGGGGGCCTGCCGCGAGTAGAGCGAAACGCCGGCACGGCCCTTGGCGGCGGCGGGCGCGTGGACGGTGTGCCACCCTTCGGGGGCGCCCACCCCTTCGGGCAGCTGGGCGAGCTCGGCCCGCACTTCCTGGAGGCAGATCACATCGGCGTCGGTCTCTGCCAGCCACTCGACGAAGCCCTTCTTGGCGGCGGCGCGGAGCCCATTAACATTCACAGAAGTAACGGTCAGCATCCCCGAACAGTACCTACTCCACCCCGACGCACAGATATACGATATCCAGCATGCTTATTCATTCTCGGCCCTTCGACCACCCCGACGCCGTCAAACTCAACGACCAGGTGCAGCTCGAATACGCCGTGCGCTACGGCGACGAGGGCGATGTCACACCGCTCGACCCGTCGATGTTCGTACCGCCGCACGGTCTGTATCTGCTCGCCTACGACGAGCAGGAGCGCCCGGTGGCGACCGGCGGCTGGCGGACCCAGAACCGCAACGCCGACGGCTACGAGGACGGCGACGCCGAGATCAAGCGGATGTTCGTGATCCCCGAGGGCCGCGGCCGGGGCCTGGCCCGGCGGATGCTGGCCGCCCTGGAGGAGGACGCCCGGGCCGCGGGCCGGACCAGGATGGTCCTGGAGACCGGCGACCAGCAGCCCGAGGCCGTCGCGCTGTACACCTCGTGCGGCTACACCGTCTGCGAAGTGAAGTTCGGCCACTACCGGGAGTACGACAGCAGCATCTGCATGGCCAAGCCGCTCCGGCAGCCCGGAGCGTGATCCTTCGCCCCGGAGACACCACCCTCCGGGGCGGGGGTCGGCGCCCCCGTGCGAACCTCCGGGGCGGAGGTCGGCGCCCCCGTGCGACCCCCGGTCAGCGCACCCGGCCGACCCCCACGTAGAACCCACTGCGCTCCTGGGCGGGCGCGGGCTGCTCCTGGTACCACTCGGCGGCGGGCACCAGACCCGGCGCGACCAGCTCCAGCCCCTCGAAGAACGGCTCGACCTCCGCGCGGGTCCGCATCCGCAGGGCGATGGCCCCCTTCCGGTACGCCTTCTCCGTCTCCTCCCGCAGCTCCGGGTGCTGGTCGGCCGTGCCGTGCGACAGCACGAGGAAACTGCCCGGGGCCAGCGCGCCGACGAGCGTCCGCGTGATGCCGTACGGATCCTCCTCGTCCCGCAGGAAGTGCATCAGCGCGATCAGCGACAGGGCGATCGGCCGGTCGAAGTCCAGCACCTTCCTCGCCTGTTCGAGGATCGCCTCCGGCTCGCGCACATCCGCGTGCAGATAGTCCGTCGCCCCCTCGGGGCTGCTGACCAGCAGCGCCTCCGCGTGCCGCAGGACGATGGGGTCGTTGTCCGCGTAGACGATCCGGGCCGTCGGAGTGATCCGCTGGACGATCTGGTGGAGATTGGGGGCGGTCGGTATCCCGGTGCCCACGTCCAGGAACTGGTCCACCCCCTGCCGCGCCAGCCAGGCGGCGGACCGGTGCATGAAGGCCCGGTTCCGCGCGGCGTTGGCCCTCGCCTCGGCGGGCAGCTTCTCCCCGACCTCCTGGTCGACCGCGTAGTTGTCCTTGCCGCCGAGCAGCCAGTCGTAGACGCGCGCCGGGTGGGGCTTGCCCGTGTCGATCGGGTCGCGCTGCGGGGCGGACGTCACAGAAGCCACTCCTCCGTACGGAACCGGGGCCGGGACCTCCGCCGGCACCCCGGAAAGCGTACGCCGCCCCACATTCAAGTAACCACCCGGGCAGGGCGGTTGATCACGTGTCCCCGCCCAGCACCAGGAGGACGTGCTCGTTCTCCCCGTGCTTCAGCGTGCCGGTCGCCACGAACCCGCACTTCTCCAGCAGGCGCACCGATCCGGTGTTCCCGACAGCGGGGTCCGCGTACAACGGGCGGGCCGTCTCCCGCTCCAGGAACGCGGTCAGCGCCTCGGTGCCGATGCCCCGGCCCCAGTACGGACGGCCGAACCAATAGCCGATGAAGCGCCGGTCCTCCTCCCACCAGGCCACGATGTTCCCCGCCGGCTCACCGTCCACGACGACCGTCTGCACGAGGTTCGCGGGGTCGCCCAGCACCCGCGTCTTCCAGTGCGCCATGAACGCGTCCCGCTCCCGGGGAGGGAACCGCGATCTGCGGACCGCCTCCGGGTCGTGCTCGTACGCGAGAAACGCCTCCAGGTCCGCCTCCACGACGTCCCTGAGCCGCACATCGCTCGCCTTGTTCGCCCTGTTCTCCATGGTGCTCCCCACGCTGTTCCCCTGTGCCGACCGAGTCTGGCACCCGCCACTGACAACCGGCCCGGCCGCTCACCTCGGAGTGGCCAGCACCTGGGTCCAGTAGGGGCCGCGCGGGGAGTCGGCGATGCCCACGCCCACGTGGACGAAGTCGCAGTTGAAGATGTCGTCGTCGCGGCCGGGGCTGTTGCGCCACTCCTCGACGACCGCCGCCGGGTCGCTCATCCCGGTCGCGATGGTCTCGCCCACGGCCGACCAGTCGTAGCCCGTGGCGCCGACCCGGTCGCCCGCGTCCCGGCCCGAGGAGTCGGTGTGGCCGAAGTAGTTCTGTGCGGCCATGTCCTCGGAGTGCCGCTGGGCGATCTCGGTCAGCCGGGGGTCGGTCTCCAGCTCCGGGCAGCCGTTCGCGGCGCGCAGGGTGTTGACCCGGGTGACCACACCGGTGTCCGGACCGGGGCGCGGCTTGCCGGGCGCGGGCGACGCGGAGGGCGAGGGGGTGGCGGCGGGCGGCCGGGAGGCGGCAGCCGTACGGCTCGGCGACGGCGACGGCGTGGGCGAGACCGTGGAGGGCGAGGGCAGCGGCTCGGCGGGGGCGTCCGCGGGCGGCGGGGGCGCGGGGCTGTGGGTGGCGCCGCCGCCCCGGGCTTCGGGCGGGGCGGGGGCGGAGGGCCAGATCAGTACGGCGAGGGCGGTCACGGCGGCCGCCCCGGCTATCAGCCCCGCCGCCTTCCCGGCCGAGAACGCGGCGGACGCGGAAGGAGCGGTCGCGGAGGGGGCCGCGGCCGACGAGGTCACGGCGGACCCGGTGGCCGGCCCGGCGGACGAGGCCGATGCCGCGGCCGAGGAGGCGAAGGCCGCCGCCGACTGCCCGCTGTCGTAGAGCGGCACCACGAGGGCGAGCCCGGAGAGCAGGCCCTCCGGCGGAACCAGCCCCGTACTGCCGTCGGAGCAGGAGGCACAGCCGCGTACATGGCGGGCGATCCGCTTGCGCCACAGCGGCGTCGGCGTACCGTCCCAGTCGCCCAGCAGGTCCTCCAGGGCCGGGCAGCGGGGGTCGGCGGCCAGGGCCCGGACGACCGTGCGGCCGACGTCGAGCTGGTTCTTCACCCGCTGCACGCGTACGGCGGCGTGCTGCGGGGAAAGGCCCAGCGCCTCGGCCAGCTCGGACCGGGTGAGGTCGCCGGTCGTCTCCAGCCACCACAGCGCCAGCACATCGCGTTCGGCGTCGTCCAGCCAGCGGGTCGCCTCGGCCGTCTCACGCCGCTGCCCGGAGAGTTCGAGGCGCAGGATCGTCAGGTCGACGAAGTCGGCGGCGGGGTCGGCGGGGTCGTTGGTCTCCTCCAGCGGGGCGGGGCGGTGGCCGAGACCGGACCATCGGGTGCGGACCTGGTTCATGGCGATGGCGACGAGCCAGGAGCGGAAGCGGGCGGGATCGCGCAGCGAGGGCAGTCCGGACAGCGCCCGGAGCATGGTCTCCTGCACGACGTCGTCCACGTCCGGATGGCCGTTGAGGGCGCGCCCGACGACGTTGTAGACCAGGGGGAGGTACTGGGATGCCAGCCGTTCCCCGGCGGCCCGGTCGCCGTTCCTCGCCGCGATGACCAGAGCGGTGCTGTCCACGCCGTTCACGCCCTTCGTTCGGTTCGCCGCCGGATGTGGGACAGGTCACCCCTGAGGGATTTGTTATCCGCCACCCGTCCGGTGGTCCACCAGTATGCGGGGGCCTGTCGGCCGTCCCGCCGAGAGAGTGCCGGAAACGGGAGGGACATGTCGAGCAGAACGGACACCGACGAGACGCGCGCCCCCGAAGCGCGGGTCACCGATACGTGCCTCACCGACCCACGCCCCACCGAGGCGCATGTCACCGCGGCGCGGACGGGCGAGGCCATCACCGCCTCGGCCCTGCACGCGGCGGCGACCGGCGCCGACACCTTCCCCGGCGTCCTGCGGGAGGCGCTGAACCGCCGCGGGCTGTCCCTGGAGCGGGTGAGCGAGCGGCTCAGGGTGCGCGGCATCACCATCAGCCAGGCGACCCTCAGCAGCTGGCAGCGCGGCCGCAGCCAGCCCGAACGGGCCCGGTCGCTGCGGGCGGTGGAGGTGCTGGAGGAGATCCTGGAGCTGCCCGCCGGAGCCCTGCGCTCGCTGCTCGGACCGCGCCGGCCGCGCGGCCGGACCACCCCGCCCGACGCGGAGGGTGCGGCGCTGCAGATCCTCGGCGAGGACTCGGTGGTGGAGAAGGCGCTCGGCGCCCGCTTCCGCCACTTCAACCAGGAGACCAGCTCGCTGATGGTCCACGACATCGTCAGGGTCGGCGAGACCGGCACGCTGAGCGGGATCTCCACCACGAACGTGCTGCGGGCCAGCCGGGCGGGGGCGGACCGGGCGATCTTCGTGCTCAGCTTCGACGACGAGGCGGCCGAGCCCGTCGACATCAGGGTCACCTGCGGACGCCTCGTCGAGGCCACGTACCTGAAGGGGCTCAAGTCCCTGGTGCTGGAGATCCACTTCGGCCGGGAACTGGCCAAGCTGGACACCACGGTGGTGAGTTACGCGGTCGATGTGAGCCCGTCCGACACTCCGGCCACCCACTACGAACGCTGGTCGCGGACGAACCTCCACGAATACCTCCAGCAGGTCTTCTTCCACCCGGCCGCCCTGCCGACGGACTGCCACCGCTACGTACGGGAGAAGGTCGGCGCCCCGCCGCGCGGCCGGCGGCGCATCCCGCTGAGCGACGCGCACAACGTCCATGTGCTCACCTCCCGGTGCAAGCCCGGTGTCCACGGGGTGGAGTGGGACTACGGACGCGGAACGGGCGGAACGGAAGCGGCCGGAACGAAAGCGGCTGGAACGGGAACAGATGGAACGGGAGACCGCCCAGGATGAGTGGACGGTCTCCCGCGTCTGGGGGGTGGCCTTTTCTGCCGGTCTGTTCCTGCGGTGGGACTACTTGGTGTTGAGCGTCAGCCCGTAGTACGCGAGGGCGTCGTCGAGCGGCTGGAAGTAGGACGAGCCGGGCGAGTTGACCTGGCCGTTGCAACGCTGGTTGCTGGGACCGCCGGACGTCATGCCCTGGGCCTGGTCACCGGAGATGTACGCGCCTCCGCTGTCCCCTCCCTGGGTGCAGACGCTGGAGCTGGCCAGGCCGGTCACGACGGTGTCCGGGCCGCCGTTCTGGTCGGTGTAGGTGACGCTGACGTTGTACGAGCCGACCTTGCCGCAGGTCCACTGGGTGGTCTGGCCGGACTTGCAGAGCGCCGCGCCGGAGGGGGCCCGCTTGCTGCCCTTGACCGGGACGGTGCCGGCCCTGCCGTACGTGGTGACGTCGAGGCCGATCGAGTTGCCGGAGTCGACGGCGGCGATGCCCATGTCCACGCTGCGGGTGCCCAGCGCGAAGCGGGTGTGCGTGCCCTTGGCGAACCGGGTGCCGTTGTAGGCCAGTTCGGGCAGGTCCTCGATGCAGTGCCCGGCGGTGACGAGCACCTGCTTGCCGTTACGGTCCTTGGCGCCGTAGCCGACGGAGCAGAGGTAGCCGTTGAAGGTCATCCGGCTGCCGGGCGGAACGACGGCCTGGGTCTCCAGCTTCTCCTGCCCCTTGACCACGCGTACGGCGTCGCCGTTGCTCTTCGCGGCCTTGAGGAAGCTCCGGGTGGCGGCGTCGGAGTCACCGTTGACCTCGACGGTCACGGTGTCCGAAGCGAGGTCGACGGACCAGGCGGACACCCCGGCCGGGGCGCTCTTGAGCGCCTTGGCGTCGAGCTCGGCCTTGATGCGGTCGAGCTTGGTCTCACCGCGCTCGGGGACCCGGGCCTTGAGGCCCGCGGCGCGGACCTCTTCGGCCGACTCCGCGTCGGCGGCGTTGACGACCAGCGAGCCGTCGGCGGTGAAGAAGGCCCCGAGCGTGTCGACCCGGTCCTTCCGCAGCTCCGCGAACCGGTCCTGCTGCTGGGCCTCGCGGTCCAGCCGCTGCACCGCGGCCTTCTCGCTGACGCCCAGGGTGGTGGCGAGCGCCTTGACCATCTCCGGCTGGTACGCCGGGGCCGAGGGAGCCGAGGAATCCGTCGTCGAACCGGCGTAGGCCCCTGTGGCGACTCCGGCCGACAGAAGGGCGCCGATCGAGGCGGCCACGATGTATCTGCGCGCGTTCTTCTTCCTGCTGTGCTTCACGCGATTCCTTCCGCTACGCAGGCGAGCGTCCAGACAATGGGGGGGGTGGCCACACCGCGCCTGGGGAAGCGCGATGTGTTCCATGGACACTGCCCGGCGGCGATGACATGTTCCTGTCGCCGCGCCTCGAACTCTGGCGCAGCCGGAACTGCCGCGACAAGAAGTGGCGGTGGTGCTCTTTTCTACAGAACTGGCCGAGAACTGTAGAGAGATCGGCGAAAAGCGCTGGTGCGGACCTTTGCACCGGGACGTACGCCCGCTCCGGAGTCCACCCCGAACACCATTCCTCAGCAGTAGAGTTGCCCTCCGAATGAGGGGGGACACCGGCGTGAACAGAGGCCGAAGAGCCGTACTGATGTGGACGGGCCTGGCGGTCGCCGTGCTCGCGGGAGTGCTGTCCTTCCTCAGCTGGGACCGGGCCGACCAGGTGGCCGGAGTGGTCTCCGCCGTGGTCGGCGTGGCCGCCCTGGGGGTCGGCGTGTACGGGGCGCTCGGCCCGGCCCGGGGCCCCGACGTGCAGGTCTCGGGCACGGGGAGGGCGGTGTCCCGCGGCGGCGGCGAGGCCAACACCGGCTTCGTCGCTCCCGCCTCCACCACCGCACCCGACTCGGTGTCCGTCAGCGACACCGGCGACGCGGAAGCCGACGGGGGCAGCGCGAACACCGGATTCCGGCAGGGGTAGGCGGAGCTGTGGCCGGCGGCAGGATCGGGGCGAGGGAAACGGGCGACGCGTCGGCGCAAGGGGGCGCGGCTCTCTCCAACACCGGGGTCATCAACGGCCCGGTGACCCTTTCCTCTCCCCCGCGACGGCCCGCCGTATCGGGCTATCTTCTCCAGGTCGAGAGGATGGCGGCGGCCGAATTCCGGGGACGTGGGGCCGAGCTCTCGGAACTGGCGTCCTTCAGCACGGAGGCACCTGCGGAAGACGTCTCCGAAAGGAACTACTGGCGCTGGCTGGCCCCCGCCTGGGCCGGAAAGTCCGCCCTGCTGGCGGAGTTCGTCCTGAATCCGCCGGCCGGAATCGACGTCGTGGCGTTCTTCATCACCTCCCGCATGGCGGGCCAGAACGACGCCGCCGCCTTCTGCGAGGTCGTCCAGCGGCAGCTGTACGCCCTGTTGCGGGAGGAGGAGCCGCTGAGCACGCCGGCCACGCGGGACGAACAGCTGCGGCTCGCCCTGGACCGTGCGGCGGAGCGCTGCGCGGCGGAGGGCCGACGGCTCGTCCTGGTGGTGGACGGGCTGGACGAGGACCACGGCGTCACCGCCGGTCCCGACTGCCACAGCATCGCCGCGCTGCTGCCCCGTACGCCCCCGCACGGCATGCGGATCATCGTGGCCGGGCGCCCGCACCCGCCCGTTCCGGGCGACGTGCCCGGCGACCATCCGCTGCGGACCACGGAGATCAACCACTGGCTGGCGCCCTCCCCGTACGCCCAGGCGGTCCGCTGGGACGCGGAGCAGAACCTGCTGCGCCTGCTCGACGGCGGCGGACTGGGCCGTGAGCTGGTCGGCCTGACGGTGGCGGCGGGCGGTGGTCTCAGCGCGAGCGACATCGCCGAACTGACCGGAAGCCGCCCCCGCCTCGTGGAGCGCGAACTGTCGGCGGTGACCGGCCGCAGCTTCCGCCGCCGCTCCGTGCACTGGGCGCCCGACGGTCCCGAGGTCTACCTCCTGGCCCATGAGGAGATCCAGCGCAGGGCCGCGGACCTGATCACGGACGCGGAGCTGACGGACTGCCGCACGCGTCTGCACCGGTGGGCCCGGACGTACCGGAGCGCGGGCTGGCCGGACACGACGCCCGAGTACCTGCTGCGCGGTTACGCCCAGCTCCTGCGGGAACTGGGCGACACCGGGCGGCTGGTGGAGCTGGTGTGCGACGCCGCACGGCACGAGCGGCTGTGGCAGGTCACCGGGGCGGACCTTGAGGCGCTCAGTGAACTGTCGACCTCGCTGGACCAGTTGCTGGCACACGGCAGACAGCGGGGCGATCTGGACGTCTCGGCCGCTCTGCGTCTGGCGGCGGCCCGCGACGGACTGCACGAACGGACGGCTGTCCTGCCCGCCGATCTCATCGGCCTGTGGGCCCGGCTCGGGCACACCGGCCGGGCCATCAGCCTGGCGGAATCGCAACGGAAGTCGTACAACCGGGTGAGCGCCCTGACCGCTGTCGCCACCTGTCTCGCCACCACCGGTCACCGGGAGCGGGCGGACGCGCTGGCGGCGGACGCGGACAGCCGCGAGGACGAGGCCCGCTTCCTCGAGGCCATCGCGAAAGGGCTGGCGGAGGCGGGCCTCTACAGCGAGGCCTTCCGGACGGTCGCGGAGATGGAGGGCACGGACCGGTCGGCGAAGGCTCTCGTCGCGACGGTCAGGCGGGCGGCCGACGACCACGCGGCAGGCGGGCGGGGCGAGGCGGAGACGATCGCTCCGCACCTCGCCGAGGCGCTGCACGCCGTCGCGACGGTTCGCGGCGTCGAGCAGGGCGAGCTGTACGCCGATCTGGCCTGCGCGTTCTCCCTGTTCGGGGACGAGGAACGGGCGCGGGAGACGGTCGACCTGGCCGTCCGGGACCGTTCGGACGGCGAAGGGGCGTTCCGGCAGGCCCAGAATCTCGGTCACATAGCCGTACGCCTCGCACCGGCGCCAGGTCTGGCGCAGCGCGCCGCGAGCATCGCCCGTGACGCGGCCGAGTTGGCGCATGCGATCGACGACCCCCGGAGCGTCGAGTGGCTCTTCCCCCAGGTGGCCGAGGGCCTGGCGACGACCGGGCAGTACGAGCGCGCGGAACAGGTCTCCCGGGTCCTGCCCGATCCGGCCGACCATGACGAAGGGCTGTGCGCCGCCGCCGGGGCGGCGGCGCGCGCCGGTGCCACGGACTGGGCGCTGGAGGTCGTGGACCGCCTCGTCGATCCGGTCGACCGGGCCAGTGTTCTGGTCGCTGTCGGCAGGAAGCTGGCGCGGTCCGCCGACCCGGCGGAGACCGAGCAGCTGGCCCGGCGGGTGCTCACGGTGATCGACGTCGTGTACGCCCAGGTATGGCAGGTGGGACTCCTCACCAGCACGTCGGAGTTCCTCCTCCGGGCCGGCATGAGGGAACAGGCCGAGGCCGTGGCGGCTACGGCGACGGTTCTCGCCCGGAACCGTACGACGCCCCGGGGCAGCGTGTCCGCGCAGATCGCCGTCGCCAGGGCCTTGGTGGCGGCGGGCGCCGAGGCCGAGGCACACCGGCTCGTCAACTGGGCGATGGAGTCGGCCGAAGCGGAGGACGGGTATGCCCGGCTGCTGCGTCTGGTCGACGTGGCGGGAGGGCTGCACGCGATCGGCCAGGACGACCACAAGGTGACCATGCTGTCCGCCCTGCTCGAAGAAGCACGGGAGGGAGCGCACCACTCGGAACACGCGGAATCCCAGCAGCACGTGGCCGAGGCTTTCAGCGAAACAGGCCACCCCGACCTGGCGAGGAAGGTGGCCCGGGAGCTCCTGGACGGCGCGGCCGCCCTGGACAGCGCGTACCAGCAGGCGTGGAACAGATACAGCGCGGCCGGCGCCTATCTGGCGGCCGGGGACTTCGACAAGGCCTTGGCTCTCACGGACTCCCTGCCGGACGAGGTGGTGGCGGATTTCCGCTCCGGTGTCGTGGAGAAACTGGTGGCGGCCGGCAAATACGCGTGGGCGGAACGGCTCGCCGAGGAGTTGGCGGGCACCATCGAAGGCGATCGCAGCCTCATACACCTCGCGGCGGGCATGGCGGCCAGGGGTGACGTCCCCGGCGCGGTCGCCCTGCTCGACGAGATCCCCGTACCCGGCCTGCGCGACAAGGCCATGGAGAAGGTCGTCAGCGCATCGGCCCGGACCGACGCGCCGCACGAAGCCCACGCCCTGGCCGACACCATCACCGACCCGGGCCACCGGAGCAAGGCCCTCGCAGCCATCGCCCGCGCCCACGGCCCCACACCGGAGGGCCGCGTCCTGCTCGTCGAAGCACTGGCCCTGGGCCCCTGGGCCCCGTTGGTCGAGGCCATCGCCGGGGTGGCCCCGGAGCATCTGCTCCTGCTGGCGGACCTGTCCCGGAACGAGCACTAGGGCCCGGCGCGGCCGAGAAGCCTGCGCACACATCTGTACGGCGAACCGTTACCCCCAGTAAGTTACCTCGCGGTAAGGGCTGTTCCGCCTTGCCCGCCAGGTAGTGCCGCCTCATCCACTCTCAGATTCGGATCCCGGGGGAATCATGAACCGGAGCACCGCCGGCCTGCTGGCCGTCGCCGTCGTCACCGCTCTCACCGTCGGCGCGGCGCCGACGGCCTGGGCCACACCCGCCGAGGCCGCGCCCCTCGCAGCCGCGCAGACCGACGGCAAGGCGTCCGACCCGTTCTACCGTTACGACGGCAGCGAGCCGCTGTCCTCGTACGCGCCGGGCGACGTGCTGAAGAAGCGCACGCTGGACTATCACGTCCTCGGCATCCCGACGCCGGTCAAGGCCGTCCAGCTGCTCTACCGCACGACCGACGCCCAGGGCCGGCCGTCGGCCAACGTGACCACGGTGGTCCGCAGTCACCGCGGCGACGGCAGCAAGGCCGTCTCGTACCAGTCGTTCTACGACTCCCTCGACCCCGAGGACGGCCCCTCCCGGGCCATCGCCGGAAAGGTCACCCTCGGCGGAATCATCGCCAACGTCGAGTCCGTCGTCATGGCACCGCTGTTGCTCAAGGGCTACGACCTCGTCATCCCCGACACCGAGGGCCAGACCGCCGAGTTCGCGGCCGGTCCCGCGTACGGGACGAACACGCTCGACTCGATCCGGGCGAGCACCCGGGCCGGGGCGACGGGTCTGCACGCCGGGACCAGGTTCGGCCTGCTCGGCTACTCCGGCGGGGCCATCGCCACCAACTGGGCGGCGGCCCTGGCCCCCGAGTACGCCCCCGAGGTGAACCGGCAGCTGGTCGGGTTCGCCGAAGCCGGGCTGCTCGTCGCGCCGGCGCACAACCTGAAGTACATAGACGGCTCCGTGGTGTGGACCGGTGTGCTGCCGATGGCGGTGATCGGCGTGTCCCGTGCCTACGACATCGACATCGAGCGCTATCTGACCCCGAGGGGCATCGCGGTCTTCGAGGAGCTCGAACACGGCTCGATCGTCGACGCGCTGGGCCGCTACCCGGGGCTGACCTGGAAGGACCTGGCGAAGCCGGAGTACAAGGACCCCAACTCCATTCCCGCCTTCGTCGACGCGGTCAACAAGGTCAACCTCGGCGAGGCGGCCACCCCGACCGTCCCCGGTTTCATCGGGCAGGGAAACGCGGGCGTGCTGGAGGGAACGTTCAACCGGCCCCCGGGCATCGGCACGGGCGACGGTGTGATGGTCGCCGGAGATGTGCGGGCGCTGGCCAACCAGTACTGCGCCACCGGCAACACCTCGATCCGGTACGAGCAGTACAACCTGCTCAGCCATGTCGGCGCCATGCCGTACTGGACCCCGCGCGCGATGTCCTGGCTCGACGACCGGTTCGCGGGCAAGGCCGCCCCCACCAGCTGTGGCCGCATACCCGCGGGCAACTCGCTGGCGCCCGAGAAGCCGACCGTCACGAACTGACCGGTCCGTACGGCAACCGCCCCACTCGTACAGCAGCTTGTGCAACAGCTTGTGCAACAGCTCGTGCAGCAACTCGTACAGCAGCGGTGCGGCCCGGTGTACGTGACCGGGACCGCACCGCTGCCCCCGGCGCGGCGCCGTTACGACAGCACCTTCCTCAGGGCCGTGAGCGCCGCCCCGAGTTCCTCCTCGGTGATGGTCAGCGGCGGCGCCAGCCGTACCGTCGAGCCGTGGGTGTCCTTGACCAGCACCCCTTCGGCGAGGAGCCGCTCGCTGATCTCCCTGCCCGTGCCGATCGCGGGGTCGATGTCCACGCCCGCCCACAGTCCGCGGGCCCGGTAGCCCGTGACGCCCGCGCCGACGAGGGCGGCCAGACCGCGGTCCAGCACCTCGCCCAGCTCGGCGGCCCGCCGCTGGAACTCACCGGTGGCCAGCAGGTCGAGGACCGCCGAACCGATCGCCGCCGACAGCGGGTTGCCGCCGAACGTCGAGCCGTGTTCACCGGGACCGAGCACGGAGAGCACCTCACGGCGGGCGACCACGGCGGAGACCGGGACGATGCCACCGCCCAGGGCCTTGCCCAGGAGCAGCATGTCCGGGACAACGCCTTCGTGGTCGAGGGCCAGCGTGCGGCCCGTGCGCCCCAGGCCCGACTGGATCTCGTCGGCGATGAACAGGCACCCCGTGCGCCGGGTCAGCTCACGGACCCCGGTGAGGTAGCCGTCGTCCGGGATGACGACCCCGGCCTCGCCCTGGACGGGTTCGATCAGCACGGCCGCCGTCGTCTCGTCCACGGCGGATTCCAGGGCGGCGAGGTCGTTGTACGGGACGACCCGGAAGCCCGGGGTGAAGGGCCCGAAGCCGGCGCGGGCCGTCCCGTCCGTCGAGAAGCTCACGATCGTCGTCGTCCGGCCGTGGAAGTTGCCGTCGGCGACGACGATCGTCGCCCGGTCGGGTGCGACGCCCTTGACCTCGTACGCCCACTTGCGGGCGACCTTGACCGCGCTCTCCACGGCCTCGGCGCCGGTGTTCATCGGCAGCACCATGTCGAGGCCGGTCAGCGCGGCCAGCCGCTCGGCGAAACCCGCCAGCCGGTCGTGGTGGAAGGCGCGTGAGGTGAGGGTGAGTTCGTCGAGCTGGCGGTGCGCGGCCTCGATGAGGGCGGGGTGGCGGTGGCCGAAGTTGAGAGCGGAGTAGCCCGCCAGCATGTCGAGGTAGCGACGGCCCTCGACGTCCTCGACCCAGGTGCCTTCCGCGCGGGCGACGACCACGGGCAGCGGGTGGTAGTTGTGGGCGAGCACCGGGGCCTCGGCCCGGATCAGCTGCTCCGAGGAGCGCGTCTCAAAGGCGGCGGAGGAAGGGGTGACGGTGTCGGTCATCAGCGGATCTCCTGGGTGCAGCACTTGATGCCCCCGCCGGCCTTGCGGAACTCCGAAAGGTCGACGGGAACGGGGACATAGCCACGGAGGGCGAGCTCGTCGATCAGGCCGTGGGCCTGCGGTGCGACGAAGACGTGACGGCCGTCGGAGAGTGAGTTGAGGCCGAACGCCAGGGCGTCCTCCTCCGTGGCGATCACCGCGTCCGGGTAGAGCCGCCGCAGGACCTCGCGGCTGCCCGCGGAGAAGGCCGCCGGGTAGTAGGCGATGTTCCCGGCGTCCGTCCCGCCGCCCCCGTCCGGCTCCCCGCCGAGGTGGAACAGCGCCGTGTCCAGGTGGTAGAAGCGCGGATCCACCAGGTCGAGGCCGATCACGGGCCTGCCGAAGAACTCCTGCACCTCGCGGTGCGCGGAGCTGTGCGTACGGAAGCCCGTCCCCGCCAGTACGTACCGTCCGGCCGCGACGAGGTCCCCCTCGCCCTCGCAGACCGACCGGGAGGGGTGGACCTCGTACCCGGCCTCCTTGAACCACCGCGCGTACGCCGCCGCCTCCGGCTGCCGCTCGGGCGCGTGGAAGGACGAGCCGAAGACCTTGCCGTCCATGACGAGCGCCGCGTTCGCCGCGAACACCATGTCGGGCAGACCGGCGACCGGGGCGATCGTCTCGACGGTGTGGCCGTGGCCCCGGTAGGCCTCGACCAGGGTCAGCCACTGGTCACGGGCGAGCGGGAGATCGACCGGTGTGCCGGTGTCCATCCACGGGTTGATGGCGTAGCGCACCTCGAAATAGCGGGGCTCGCACATCAGATAGCGCCTGAGTCTCGGGCCATGGTCCAGCGGGCCACGTTCTACGGGCACGGTTCTCCTCCGCCTTCTCCGGTGACGATGGGGATGCCCTCACCGTAGAAAGCGGCCTGCACGCCCGACAAGAACGAAGAGCTGCACGCATACGCAGGAATGCTGCGCAGATGCATCGCTCAGAGCAGGTTCAGTGCGTCACTGTCGCCGCCCGGCCCCTTCCCGGCGCCCGGCGCGGGCTCGCTGGCTCCCGCCTCCGGGCTGTCCGGCAGCAGGTGGGACAGCACCATGTAGCTGATCGTCTTGCGGATGAAGGGCTCGCTGCGGATCCGCTCCAGCACCTCCTCGAAGTGCTCCACATCGGTGGCCCTGATGTGGAGCAGGGCATCGGCGGCCCCGGTCACCGTCATGGCCGCCGCGATCTCCGGGTACTTGCGCGCCACCTCCGCCAGGCGTCTGGGTGGCGCCGCGCCGTCGCAGTACACCTCGATGTACGCCTCGGTGCGCCAGCCGAGCGAGGCCGGGCGGACGGTCGCCCGGAACCCCGTGATCACCCCGGTGGCGCGCAGCCGGTCGACCCGGCGTTTGACGGCGGTGGCCGACAGCCCGATGGCCGTGCCGATCTCGGCGAAACTCGCCCGGGCGTTCGCGATCAGGGTCGCGACGATCTTCCGGTCGAGCTCGTCGAACGGCGTGGGCTTCGTGGCCATGGCGGGTGACCTCCTCCTCGTGCCGCCCCGGGGAGGGGCCGTCTGCCACCCCATCCTGCCGGTTCGCGCGGCCCGCCCACGGCGTACGTCCGAACTCACGGCCTCCATCGGCGAAGGAACCACGCCCGGTCGCTCCGCCGCCATTGGGCCGACAAATGGCGGCGGTCCTGCCTGGTTGACGCGCGTTGACAAGGAGCACCACACTCGATCAGGTCCATGACAATCAGCCAGCTGGCCATCCGACCGACCGACCAACGACAGGGGATTTCCCGTGCTGCCGAGACCGAGTGTGTCCGCGTACATGAGAACCGCCGTCACCGCCCTCGCCGCCACCGCCCTCGCCGTCACCGGACTGCTCGCCGCCGCACCCGCCGCTCCGGCGGACTCCTCGGCCGGCGCCGGACACCCGTCCGCCGGGGTGGCCGTGAAGATGCCGGCCGCCGTCGCCGACCGTCTCGGCGCCGAACGCCGGGCGCTGTTGGACGCCGTCACCGCGGACGTCCTCTCGCGGTCCCACGACGCCAGGGAACTCGCCCCGAGCGCCGCCGTCGGCGAACTCGCCGACGAGGGCCGCAAGGTGGTCGTCGACGTCCGCGACGTCTCGGGCGACTGGGCCCGCGGCGTCGCCTACGTCGAGGCGTCGCGCACGCGGCACGGTGCGCCGGAGGGCTGGCTCTACATCGCCCACCGCGAGGACGGGCGGTGGGTGTCGGGCCTGGAGGGCGACCCCGAGTTCGCCGACCACGTGGCCGACTCCCCGCTGGTCGGCACGGCGGAGCGGCGGACGATGACCGCCTACGCCGAACGCAAGGTGACCCCGGACGCCCAGGCCTCGCCGGCCGGAGCCCTGGCCAACACCAACGGGCTGCTGCTGCCCTGGATGCCCGACTACTACATGACCCTGACCGGCGGCCCCCACGCACATGACGGTGCGACCGGCTACTGGAGCTCCCTCGACTTCGCCGGCGGCAACGCCAGTGGTCTGGTGCGCTCGTCGCGTGAGGGTACGGCCACCTCGATGTGCGGCGCGGGCGGCGGCTGGACCCGGGTGATCCACCCCGGCGGCTTCTCCACGGACTACTACCACCTGCACAACACGACCTACTACAACGGAACGTCGATCGCGCGCAGCGCCCTGCTCGGCAGCATCGGCACCGACACCTGCGCCGGCGGTTCCGCGACCGGCGCCCACGTGCACTGGGCCCTGCGCACGTACGACGCCAACTACAACGGCCAGTACACCTGGCTGAACGGCCGCACGATCGGCGGCTGGGCGTGGTGGAACGGATCCCTCCAGTACTCCGGCTGCGGCACCCGCCTCGGCGTCACGGCCTGCCCCGGTACGGCGATCTACAACCGCACCGGCTGACGCCCGGGGTACCGCCCGCGGGTGACGGGCCGGGGCAGTCGCCGTACCGGTCCGTCACTCCGCTTCCCTCCGGCGCCGTGCGGCGCCCCGCCGACGCCGCCCGGTCAGGGCCCCGTGGACAGGACGTCACGGGCTCGGCGGCAGCGCCTGCTCCGTCCAGATGGTCTTGCCGGAGCGCGTGTACCGGCTCCCCCACCGGTCGGTGAGCTGCGCGATCAGGAACAGGCCGCGGCCGCCTTCCTCGGTGGCACGGGCCCGGCGCATCCTCGGCTGGGTGTTGCTGACGTCGGAGACCTCGCAGATCAGGGAGGCCGCGCGGATCAGGCGCAGACCGATGGTCCCGCCCGCGTAGCGGATGGCGTTGGTGACCAGTTCGCTGGCCACCAGCTCCGTGGTGAAAGCCAGGTCGTCCAGACCCCACAGCGACAGCTGGCCCAGCACGTGCGCGCGTGCCTCGGACACCACCGCCGGGTCCGCCGCGAGGGTCCAGGAAGCGTGGTCCCGTGCGCGCACCCCGCGCACCTCCGCCAACAGCAGCGTCACGTCGTCCGCCAGTGGACGGGGCACCAGTTCCCCGACCACCTCGGGACCGATCTCCTCCAGGGACCGGCCGGATACGAGCGCCGCCGAGAGCGCGTGCCGGAGGGCGGTCATGCCCGCGTCGGGATCGGCATGGCCGCGCGTGATGAGGCCGTCCGTGCAGAGCGCGAGGACGCTGCCGTCCGCCGCCTCGAACGCGACGGGCTCGAACGGCAGGCCACCGACCCCGAGCGGTGGACCGGGACTGAGGTCGATGTGCGCGGCGCTGCCGTCCGGATCCATCAGAGCGGGCGGAGGGTGCCCCGCACTGGCCACCAGGCACTGCCGGGTGACGGGGTCGTACGTCATGTACAGGCAGGTCGCGCCGAACGACCCGAAGGCGGCCTCGTCGTCCTCGGAGTCGATCGCGAGCGCGGACACGAGGTCGTCCAGGTGCGTCAGCAGTTCGTCGGGGTCGAGGTCGAGGTCCGCCAGGGTCCGCACGGCGGTCCTCAGGCGCGCCATCGTCGCCGTGGCTTGGAGACCGTGCCCCACCACGTCGCCGACGACCAGCGCGACCCGTGCGGAGGACAGCGGGATGACGTCGAACCAGTCGCCGCTGGCCCCCGTCGCCGTGTCCGTCGGAAGGTAGACGCTCGCCGTGTGCACCGTGGCCGTGTCGGTCGTCGGGGACGGCAGCAGGCTGCGCTGCAGCCCGACCGCGGCGTTCCGCTCACGGGTGTAGCGGCGTGCGTTGTCCACCACGAGGGCGGCTCGCGAGGCGATCTCGGCCAGCAGATCGAGGTCGTCGGCGGTGAAGGGCGGCCGGTCCGGGCCGCGGCCCACCCGGATGCGGCCGAGGAGCGATCCCCGTGCTCGCAGCCACGCACTCATCCCGTGTGCCTGGCCGAGCGCGTCGGCCGGCTCCGCGCCCTCCTCCGCCCGGTCGGACCACATGCGGTCGGACAGCGTCCCGCCGATGCTCACCTCGAACACCGCGCCGGTCGCGAAACCGTCGGGCACGGCACCGGCGGTGGCCGTACGGCGCACCAGGTGGTCGCCGTGGTCCTCGGGAGCGGGCTCGTCGTAGGTGAAGACCGCCTCGGCCACATCGACGACCGCCACGTCGGCGAGCGCGGGGACGAGCACGTCCGCCAGGTCACGGGCGCTCTCCTCGGCGGACAGGTTCGTGCTGAGCACCGTCGTCGCGCGGTGCAGGAGGTCGAGCCGGAAGCGTGAGAGCTTCTGGTCCGTCACATCGACGAACAGCCCCGTGCCGCCGATGACATGCCCGTCCGCCCCCTGGAGGCGGAACACCGAGAGGGACATGGTCCTTCCCGCCCCCGGTTCGACCCGCGTGTGGACCGTGACCTCGAACCCGATCAGGGGGATTCCCGTCGTCAGGACGTTCCGCAGGCGGGTGTCGATCACCCGGGCGTCCGCCTCCTGGAGGAAGTCGCCCAGCCGGGCCCCGTACAGCTCGTCCGGCACACCCGGATAGGGCAGAAGATGGGTGTTCGTCCGTACCAGCCGCAGCTCGTTGTCGAACACCGCGAGTCCGATGCGGTCCTGGAGGAACAGTTCCCGCAGGAAGGCGTGGCCCTGGCGCCACTGTGCGACCAGGACGTGCGGAGCGGCGAGCACGAGGAACTCCCGTGCCCGGCCGTCCGGCCCTTCGCCGGTCAGGGGCAGCACGCGGAACTCCACCTCGCCCCCGAGGGACGGGGCCAGCACCGCCCGGCCCTGCCACACCGGCCCGTCGCGCTGCTCCAGGACCGTCGGCCAGCTCTCGGGCGCCGCGAGGAGATCCTGGAGCCGCCTGCCGTGCAGCTCCGCCGCCGAGCGCCCGAGGAGGGACTCCGCGGCCGGCGTGCACCGCAGGATCGTGCCGCTCGCGTCGACCACGAGCCCCGCCGAATGCCCCACGTCGAGAGGGTCGTCGCTCCCGGGTGCCATCGGACTCCCCACTCCGTTCGATCCCTGGGCGGCCAGGACCGCCGTGCACTCCCACTCTGCTCGTGTGTCCGCCGCCCGGCACGCCGTACTCCCCCGAACGGCCAGCGCCCGGAACAAAACGGCGTACGGCACCCGGCCGGCGCACGCCGGGCGCAGCCGCTGACTACTTCGGCGCGGCCCCCGCCCGCATCTTCCGCTGCACCCGCCTGCCCCGTGCGACGGCCAGCGGGACGGCCCGCAGCCCGAGGGAGGGAAAGGCATCCGCCAGGCGTACCTGCAGTCCTCGCCGGCGCGGTATCGCGGTGACCGGGCGCGGGCGGTCCAGCACCTTGCGCACCGCGGCGGCCGCCTCCTCGGGTTCGAGCAGTGTGCCGGAGAAGGACAGTGCCGAGGCGGGGTCGTCGAGTTTGTCGTGGAGCATCGGGGTCCAGATGCCGTCGGGGCAGAGACAGGAGATGTCGATCTCCTTGATCCCGGCCAGGCGCAGGTCGGCGAGTGTGCTCAGGCTGAAGCCGATCGCGGCGTGCTTGGACGCGGCGTACACCGCCTCGCCCGGGACCGCGGTCAGTCCCGCCAGCGATACGACGTTGACGATGTGCCCGCCGGTGCCCCGCATGGCCTCGATCGCGGCGACGGTGCCGTTGACGGTGCCGAGCCCGTTGACCTCCAGCATCAGCCGGCGCACCTCGGACGGCTGCTCCCAGGCGGGCCCGGTGGCGAGGACCCCGGCATTGTTGACCCAGACATCGAGACGGCCGCTCCGCGCCATGATGAGGTCCCGCGCCGCGGCGGTCCGGGTTTCGTCGCGCACGTCGACGGCGGCCCACAGAACGTCCGGGCCCAGCTCGGCCGCCGTGGCGTGTGCCGCGTCCTCGTCGATGTCGGTGACCAGCACGCGATGGCCCCGCTCGACCAGGATCGCGGCGATCAGCCTGCCGAGGCCGCGGCCCGCCCCGGTGACCACCGCGCCCACGGGTGAGCGGTTCATCGCCTACCGCCCTTGATCTCCCCGTAGGAGATGCCGCCGTGGGCGTACGTGGGCACCACCGGCCAGAACCGCTTCCAGGGGGCGAGTTCGGTCGAGGGCAGGATCTGCAGCCACCGCGGGTCCGCCGTGCAGCGGTCGGCGAGGGTCTTCTCCTTGACCATCGAGTCGTACTGGTCGAGGGAGTCCTCCAGCGTGTTGGCGTTGGGGCAGATCTCCCGGCCGAAGTTCTCGTGGTAACGCCGCACGCCGGGGATCCTGGACAGCTCCGGCTGCCAGTTGTCCAGCGAGATCCCGTTCTCCGAGGAAACCCACACACCATCAGGGGTGTTGAGCACCAGCGAGTGGTTGCCGTCGGTGTGCCCGGGGGTCCACAGCAGTGCGACGCCGGGCCCGAGCTCGATGTCCGAGTCGAAGGTGACGAACTTGTCCGGGTCGACGCCGCCCAGGCCGCCGTCGACGTACCACGCCCACTGCATCGGGTGGAGCGACCGCAGGGTCGCCAGCTCGCGGCTGTGCACCAGCATCCGCGCACCGCCGAAGAGCGGCTTGCGCGGCGCGGCCTCGCCCTCGATGGTCTCGGTGGACCCCAGGATCATGCGCGGGTCCTGGACGTGCAGGTGGTCGAAGGTGCAGAAGTCGATGTCGTCCGGGGCCAGCCCGAGCCCGTGCAGGACGTCGCCGGGTTCGGCGTAGTAGCGCAGAACCGTCCGCTCGATCACTTTCCCGCCCGGGACCTTGGCGGTCATCTTCCGCAGGTTGCGGTAGAAAGGGGCCTCCGCGGACCCGTCCGGCACCGTCGGCTCGAAGACCAGCGTGCGTGCCCGGCCGTCGAAGTCGTCGTACTGGACCACGACCATACGGTTGATCATCGAGATGAGCGGGAGCGTGGGCACCGAGACGGCGTCGTGGAAGGCGTACTTCACCGGGTACGGCGCAGCGGCGATGTCCACCGACTTCACCGCGCGCACCTGCCCCTGGGCCTTGAAGCGCTCCTTGTACGCCGCGGCGGCCTCCCGGACCGCCCGCAGCCGCTCGCCGCGCGGCCACACGTCGTGGACGCCGTCGAACTCGGGGATCGCTCGCGCGCCGATCCCGGTCAGGTGGTCGGTTCGGTACGTCGCCATGGGCCACTCCTCGCTCTCGTCGCTCTCGTCGTCGGAGCAGCAGAATGCCCTCCCGCGCCGGGCAGGGTTTGTTCCAGCACGACAATCTCAGGAAGTGCCACGGACCCGGCGGCGGACCTCTCCCGGGCTGGCTTCCTCCCACCGCCGTACGGCGTGGCCGAGACCGGACTGGTCGGCGAACCCCGCCATCGCCGCCACCTGCCCGAAGGGCAGATCGGTGGTCGTGATGTAGCGCAGCGCGAGATCCCGCCGTACGTCTTCGAGGATCTCGGCGAAGCCGGTCGACTCCGCGGCGAGCCGCCGTTGCAGGGTGCGGGGGTGCATCGCGAGGAGCCGGGCCACGGGGCCGATGGCCGCCGCGGTGGTGCCGATACTCCCGGCGAGCGCCCGCCGGACGTGTGTGGAGACCAGGCGCTCCGGGTCGGTGTGATGGCCGGCCAGGTAGTCGACGGCGAGCCGGCGGATCGCCTCGTCCGCGCCGCGGAACTCCTTTTCGAGCAGCCGCCGTTCCACCCGCAGCGCGGCGGCCGGGCAGCCGAACTTGACGTCCGCGCCGAAGAATTCGGTGTAGCGCGACACCGGCGAAAGGGGCTGGTGCGGCAGCTCCACCGACCGGAGCCCTGCCGTGCCGCCGACCAGGGCCGACGCCACCTGGTGAAAGAGGCCGAGCCCGAGCTCCATGGCCTGCGGGGAGTACGGCGACTCGCGCAGATCCTTCCGGTAGGTCAGCGCGACCACTTCCCGCCGCCCCCGCGGATCGGGCTCCACACCGACGCTCAGTACCGGGCTGTGTACGAACATGAACCGCGACGCGCAGGCCAGCGCCTCCGACACCGTGGACGACGCCTGAACGGCCAGCGCCAGCCGGCCGAGGATGCTGAGGTCCTGGGCGCAGGCCAGGCGGAGACCGAAATCAGGGCATCGAAGCTCACGGGCCACCGTGTCGAGCATCAGGTCGTGGCTGGTGATCGGGATGAGCCCGTCCTCGGAGGCGAGCGCCTCGGGAGGGATCGCGAACCGCCCCAGGAACTCCGCGGGGTCGCCGCCGAGCTCTTCGACGAGTCGCGCGAACCCGCGCAGGCTGGCCCCCCGGATCATCGCACCCACCAGGCGATGCTAGACGGCATGGCGGCGTGGCGCCGGGGCCCGCCTACGCGTCCGATGGCGGCGCGGGCTGCTCCAGGCGTCCACGGAGAGTGGCTTCGAAGTCCTCGGCCCGGGCGAGCTGGACGCGCAGCCTGGCGACCTGCTCGGCGGCAGCCTGCTGGTAGCCGCGGACCCGGTCGAGCAGGGCCTCTCGCTCCTCGGGAGCGAGGCCGGCACCGTCGCCGTCGAGCCGGTCGGTGGCGTCCAGCAGGTCACGCATCTGGTCCAGGGTGAAGCTGAGAGGCTTCATGCGGCGGACGACCATGAGCCGCTGGACGTCCTTCTCGGTGTAGAGGCGGAATCCGCCCTGCGAGCGGGCGGAGGGCACGACGAGGCCGGTCTCCTCGTAGTGGCGGATGGTGCGCAGGGACAGCTCGGTCCGTGCGGCGACCTCGCCGATCTGCATGTGCTTGCCGTCCACGCCCGTGATCCCTCTGATCCTTCTCGCTCTTCGTGGGCCGGCCCGAGCGGACCCTCCACGCTCTACCCTAACGTTAGGGTAGAGTTACTGCCGACAGGCTCCTCCGCGATGCCCCGGCCTGTGCCGTGTCGAGGCCGATGGCGCCCTCGGCGAAGTTCCGATTGTCGCAGGAGACGAGCGTGCGCGAGCCCATGACGCCCTGCGCCGCCGCCTGCCCGCCGTGAGGCCTCGCCCTCGGAGGTGAGCCCGGCCGCACCGCTGTGCGTCGTCGCTCCGTCCCGTTCAGGTATTCCGGCTCCGCTCGCGGGGTCGGCCCAAGGGTCCACCCGGCCCTCTGCCCACATTCCCGCGCGCCCGCCCGCTCAGCGAGTGCGCCCCAGCACGACAGGCCGCTTCCTTGTCTTCTGCCCACTCCGCCACATCCCCGGCCGCGCGCCTGCGCGACCTGAAGCCCGACTGGATCTCCGACCCGAAGGTCTGGCGCACCGAGGTGCTGGCGGGTCTGGTCGTCGCACTCGCCCTGGTTCCCGAGGCGATCTCGTTCTCGATCATCGCCGGAGTCGACCCGGCGATCGGCCTGTTCGCCTCCTTCACCATGGCCGTAGTGATCTCCGTCGTCGGCGGGCGCCGGGCCATGATCTCCGCGGCCACCGGCGCCGTCGCCCTGGTGATCGCCCCGCTCAACCGTGAGCACGGACTCGGTTACCTCATCGCCGCCGTCATCCTGGCCGGGGTCTTCCAGGTCGCCCTCGGCGCACTCGGCGTGGCGAAGCTGATGCGCTTCATCCCGCGCTCGGTGATGGTCGGCTTCGTCAACGCGCTCGCCATCCTGATCTTCATGGCCCAGGTCCCCGAGATGACCGACGTGCCCTGGCCCGTCTACCCGCTGATCGTCGGGGGCCTGGCCCTCATGGTGCTCTTCCCGAAGATCACCACGGTGATCCCTGCCCCGCTCGTCTCGATCGTCATCCTCACCGCGATCACCGTCGGCGCCACCATCGCGGTGCCGACCGTCGGCGACAAGGGCGATCTGCCGTCCTCCCTGCCGGTGCCGGGCCTGCCCGACGTGCCGTTCACGCTCGACACGCTGACGACGATCGCCCCCTACGCCTTCGCGATGGCCCTGGTCGGCCTGATGGAGTCGCTGATGACCGCGAAGCTCGTCGACGACATCACCGACACCCACTCCGACAAGACCCGCGAGTCCGTCGGCCAGGGCATCGCCAACATCGTCACCGGCTTCTTCGGCGGCATGGGCGGCTGCGCCATGATCGGCCAGACCATGATCAACGTGAAGGTGTCCGGCGCCCGCACCCGCCTCTCGACCTTCCTCGCCGGCGCGTTCCTGATGGTGCTGTGCATCGTCTTCGGCCCGGTCGTCTCCGACATCCCCATGGCCGCGCTGGTAGCCGTCATGGTCATGGTGTCGTTCGCGACCTTCGACTGGCACTCCATCGCGCCCGGGACGCTCAGGCGGATGCCCGCCGGCGAGCTCGCCGTCATGCTGATCACCGTCGCCTGCGTCGTGACCACGCACAACCTCGCCGTGGGCGTCGTCGTCGGCTCCGTCACCGCCATGGTCGTCTTCGCCAAGCGCGTCGCCCACCTCGCCGAGGTCACCGCCGTCACCGACCCCGACCGCACCACCGTCGTCTACCGGGTCACCGGAGAACTCTTCTTCGCCTCCTCCAACGACCTCGTCGGGCAGTTCGACTACGCGAACGACCCGGACCGGGTCGTCATCGACCTCAGCTCGGCCCACATCTGGGACGCCTCGTCCGTCGCGGCCCTCGACGCCATCGAGGCCAAATACGCCCAGCGCGGCAAGACCGTCGAGATCACCGGCCTCAACGACCCGAGCGCCCACCTCCACGACAGGCTCAGCGGCGAACTGGCAGCCGGTCACTAGGGCCTGCCGTCAAACTGCCGCCCGCCGGACGGCGCCTGGCACGCACGCACGCTCGCGGCGACGACGGCAGTTTGCCGACACCCTCCAGGTCATGCGGTCCGCTCCGGATGCGCCGGATGCGCCGGGGCAATCTCCTCGATCAGGTTCTCGACGAGCTTCCTGATCTCGTCGCGGATCGGGCGGACCTCCTCGACGCCCCGACCAGCAGGATCCGCGAGCGTCCAGTCGAGGTAGCGCTTGCGTAGCCGGTCGTACAGCAGAATTCGACCGCCCGCCCCTATATCGTCTTCCGATATCGTATTCCGTAATGGCTGTGCCCGAGCCACCGAGGAGTGAGCCATGAGCAGGCGACCGATCCCTGACGGCGTACCGGACGAGTTGCGCAGGCGGCTCGGCGTGCCCGACGCCGTGGTGATCGGCCTGGGATCGATGATCGGCGCGGGGATCTTCGTCGCCCTGGCGCCGGCCGCGCAGGCCGCCGGTTCCGGGCTGCTGATCGGCCTCGCGGTCGCCGGGGTGGTGGCGTACTGCAACGCCACCTCCTCCGCCCGGCTCGCCGCCCGCTATCCGGCCTCGGGCGGCACGTATGTCTACGGCCGCGAGCGGCTCGGTGATTTCTGGGGGTACCTGGCGGGCTGGGGATTCGTGGTCGGCAAGACCGCCTCCTGCGCGGCCATGGCGCTCGCCGTCGGCTCGTACGTGTGGCCGGGGCAGGCGCACGCGGTGGCGGTCGCCGCGGTGGTGGCGCTGACCGCGGTCAACTACGCCGGAGTGCAGAAGTCCGCCTGGCTGACCCGGGCCATCGTCGCGGTGGTCCTGGCCGTGCTCGCCGCCGTGGTGGTCGCTTCCTTCACCTCCGGCGAGGCGGATGCCGCTCTCCTCGACGTCGGTCCGGACGCCGATCTCCGCGGTGTGCTCCAAGCGGCGGGGCTGCTGTTCTTCGCGTTCGCCGGGTACGCCCGCATCGCCACTCTGGGCGAGGAGGTCCGTGACCCCGCGCGCACCATCCCCCGCGCCATCCCGATCGCGCTGGGCATCACCCTGGGCGTCTACGCCCTCGTCGCCGTCTGCGTCCTCATGGTGCTGGGCCCGCAGCAACTGGCCGACGCCACCGCACCGTTGTCGGATGCCGCGCGGGCGGCGGGCGCCGACCGGCTGGTGCCCGTCGTCCGTACAGGCGCGGCGGTCGCGGCGCTCGGCTCGCTGCTGGCGCTGATCCTCGGCGTTTCCCGTACGACCCTGGCGATGGCCCGCGACCGGCACCTGCCGCACGTCCTGGCGGCCGTACATCCCCGCCACCGGGTGCCGCACCGGGCCGAGTTGGCGGTCGGCGCCGTGGTGGCGGTGCTCGCCGCGACGGCGGACGTGCGCGGGGCGATCGGGTTCTCCTCCTTCGGCGTGCTCGCCTACTACGCCGTCGCCAACGCCTCCGCGTGGACGCTGACGCCCGCCGAGGGGCGCCCGCACCGCCTCGTCCCGGTGATCGGACTGACCGGCTGCCTGGCCCTGGCCTTCTCCCTGCCGGTCTCCTCGGTGCTCACCGGGGCCGCCGTACTGGCCCTGGGCGCCGCGGCCTACGGCATCCGCCGGTTCGCCGCGGGCCGCCGGAAGCCATAGGCGTTCCGTACGCGGGCTGTGCCGCGTTCAGCTCCCGGCGTCGTCGCCGAGGACTTCGCGAGCCAGTTCCCTGAGCGCTCTGCGGTCCTCCGCGAGCGCTTCCCTCCCGGCTTCGGTCGCCCGGTAGACCCGCCTCGTGCGGCCGTCGACCACCTGCTGCTCGGAGACCAGCAGCCCGTCGGCCTCCAGCCGGTGCAGCGTCGGGTACAGCGTGCCGGGACTGATCCGGTACCCGTGGCGGGCCAGTTCCCCGGTCATCCACGCGCCGTGGATCTCTTCCTCGGCCGCGTGGTGCAGGATGTGCAGCCGCATCGCACCCCGCTGGAACTCCCGCACTCCGTCCACCTCCACGCCCGAGGGGCGGTGACGCCACCGATATCGGCCTTCGATTCTACGTCGCCGGTGGTGGACTCCCGCCGGGATCGGCATCGACGTCACCCGCGCACACGGCGGGCAGAAGCCTGCGACATCCCGGAATGGTCGTGCAGGCCGAGCCGCAGGTGCTCCACATGGAAGAGCGCCTGTTCCAGGAGCTCGGCGACGTGGTTGTCGTAGAGCGAGTAGATGATGGAGCGGCCGTGACGCTCGCCGGTGACCAGTCCGAGGTTGCGCAGCAGCCGCAGCTGGTGCGAGCAGGCGGACGCCTCCATGTCCACGGCCTCCGCGAGGTCACCGACCGAGCACGGGCCCTCCTGGAGGCGGGCCAGGATGTACAGGCGGGACGGGGTGGCCAGAGCCTGGAGGGTCGCGGCGACGTCGGAGGCTCCCGCCGCGTCGAGTCGTTCACGCGCGGTGGTGTCGCTCCTGCCGTCGGCTCCGTGCCCCATGGATCCCATCCTAACGACCACACATGAACACCTCTTCAGATGTTCCTGTACCGTGGAACGCGTCGCCGTCCCCCACCCGTGAAGGGTTGCTCCGTCATGCCTTCCCTCCTCGTTCAGCACCCCGAGCAGGTGACCGCGTCCGCTCCGGCAGAGATGCCCCGTCGCCGTACACGCGTATTCGCCCTTTCGGAGGCCCGGTGGGCGGTGACCGCACTGACACTGTTCCTCTTGGCGCTGCCGATCCAGCTGGCCGGCGCCTCCGCGTGGGTGTGGGGTCCGCTGTACGGCGTCGTCTATGTCACCGGCGGCTGGGAGCCGGCCCGGGAGGGCTTGCGGGCACTGCGGGAGAAGACCCTGGACGTGGACCTGTTGATGATCGTCGCCGCGATCGGCGCGGCCTCGATCGGGCAGGTGATGGACGGCGCCCTGCTGATCGTCATCTTCGCCACCTCCGGCGCCCTGGAGGCGTTGGCGACGGCGCGGACCCAGGACGCGGTCCGCGGCCTGCTCGACCTGGCCCCCGCGACAGCCACCCTGGTACTCGACGACGGGAGCGAGACGACCGTCGCCACCAGGGATCTGGTGGTCGGGAACACCGTTCTGATTCGCCCCGGCGAACGGGTCGGAGCCGATGGCCGGGTGACCGACGGGGCGAGTGAGGTCGACCAGGCCACCATCACCGGCGAGCCGCTGCCCGTGGCGAAGGAAGCGGGGGACGAGGTGTTCGCCGGCACGCTCAACGGCACCGGCGCTCTGCGGGTCAGGGTCGAGCGCGACGCCTCCGACTCCGTCATCGCACGGATCGTCACCTTGGTCGAGGAAGCCTCCGAGACCAAGGCGCCGACCCAGCTCTTCATCGAGAAGGTCGAGCAGCGATACAGCCTCGGCATGGTCGTCGCGACACTGGCCGTCTTCCTGGTTCCCCTGGCCTTCGGCGCCGACCTCACCGGCTCACTGCTGCGCGCGATGACCTTCATGATCGTCGCCTCGCCGTGCGCGGTCGTCCTCGCGACCATGCCGCCCCTGCTGTCGGCGATGGCCAACGCCGGCCGCCACGGCGTCCTGGTCAAGTCCGCCGTCGTCATGGAACGCCTGGGCCAGGTGGACCTGGTCGCGCTCGACAAGACCGGCACCCTCACCGAAGGCACCCCGCGGGTCACCGAGATCCGACCCCTGCCCGGATCGGGTCTGGACGAGGACGCCCTGCTGGCCATGGCGGCCGGGGCGGAGCACCCCAGCGAACACCCGCTCGCCCGCGCCGTGGTCGACGCCGCCCGCACCCGCGGCCTGACCGTGCCGGATACACGGGACTTCACCTCCGCTCCCGGCACCGGCGTCACCGCCACCGTCGACGGGCACACCGTCGCGGTAGGCGCGCCCGCCCGCCTCCTGAGCGGGACCGGGGCCGCCTCCGCCAAGGCCGCGGCCCTGGCGGAAACCCTGGAGAGCGACGGCCGCACCGCCGTCCTCGTCCAGCGTGACGGCACACCCGTCGGCGTCCTGGGAATCGCCGACCGGCTGCGCCCCGACGCGACCGCCACGGTCGCCGCCCTCACCGCCCTGACCGGCGGTGCGCCGATGCTCCTGACCGGTGACAACCCGCGGGCCGCCGCCCGGGTGGCCGAAGAGGTCGGCATCAGCGACGTCCGAGCCTCGCTGCTGCCCGGGGACAAGGTCACCGCCGTCCGGGAGGAGGCGCGTACCGGCCGCAAGGTGCTGGTCATCGGCGACGGTGTCAACGATGCCCCGGCACTCGCCGCCGCCCACACCGGCATCGCGATGGGACGGGCGGGTTCCGACCTCGCCCTGGAAACGGCCGACGCCGTCATCGTCCGGGACGAACTCGCCACCGTTCCCGCAGCGGTGAACCTGTCGAGGGCCGCCCGGCGCCTGGTGGTGCAGAACCTGGTGATCGCAGGCGTGTTCATCTCCGTTCTGGTCGTCTGGGACCTGATCGGGCACCTGCCCCTGCCCCTCGGCGTCCTCGGCCACGAAGGCTCCACCGTCATCGTCGGCCTCAACGGCCTGCGTCTGCTGCGCGAAGACGCCTGGAAGCGCGCCGCCACGGGCCGGCGGTGAGCGCCGGACCGGGCACGGGCAGCGGTCACCCCTCCGGGGCGAGGCCGTGCGGTCAGCGGCCGCGGTGCTGGGCTCGGTGCGTCTCCCAGCGCTCCATCAGCGACCCCAACTCCTTCTCCAGGAACCGGAAGAACTCCAACGTGTCGTTGATCCTGCGCCCCTGAGGGGTTTCGAGCCCGAAGTGGCTCACCCCCTCCTTCAACGTCGCCTGCCAGCTCCTCAGCATGGCATCGCGCTCCGTCAGAGCGCTGTACCACTGATCACCCTGCACGCGGTAACGCTCCCGCCGCGAACCCGGCTCCCTCTCACGGCTGACCATGTCGACCTGCGCGAGATAACGGACGGCTCCCGATACGGCCGCCGGGCTGATCCTGAGCCGCTCGCCCAGTTCGGCGGAGGTCAGATCCCCCCGCTCGGAGGAGAGCAACGCCGCGAAGACCCTGGCCGGCATGCGGGCCATCCCGGCTTCGACGAGCTGGGCGGCGAAGCGCTCGATGAACCGCGAGGCGGCGGCCTCCGCATCGGCGGCCCCGCCGCCGACGACCTCCCCCCGGCCGCCGTCCGCACGGCCGTCTCCCCGCCGCCCCTCACTCATGTCCTGACCCCAGTTCCTGTGATGCGGCGCCCCGACACCCCGACGCCCTGCGGCAGTCTACCGAGTGATTTATACGGTTCATTAACTTCACACACTTCTGAAGAAAGCGTACGTTCGGCATCATGAAGACGGCAATCGCTGTGGCCGGACTCCACAAGTCGTTCGGCCGGACACACGCCCTCGACGGCCTGGACCTCTCCGTCGATGTCGGCGAGGTCCATGGCTTCCTCGGCCCCAACGGTGCGGGCAAGTCCACCACCATCCGTGTCCTGCTCGGGTTGCTGCGCGGCGACTCCGGCTCCGCGCAGCTCCTGGGCAAAGACCCGTGGAAGGACTCCGTCGAACTGCACCGGCGCCTCGCCTACGTACCGGGCGACGTCGAACTGTGGCCGGGCCTCACCGGCGGGGAGGCCATCGACCTGCTCTCCAAGCTGCGCGGCGGCCTCGACCGGCAGCGGCGCGACGAGCTCGTCGAACGGTTCGACCTGGACCCGACCAAAAAGGGCCGCGCCTACTCCAAGGGCAACCGGCAGAAGGTCGCCATCGTCGCCGCGCTCGCCTCCGACGCCGAACTGCTGCTCCTGGACGAGCCCACGGCGGGCCTCGACCCGCTCATGGAGGTCGTCTTCCAGGACGTCATCCTTCAGGCGAAGGCCGCGGGCAGGACCGTGCTGCTCTCCAGCCACATCCTGGCCCAGGTCGAAAAGCTCTGCGACCGCGTCAGCATCATCCGTCGGGGCCGCACCGTGCAGTCGGGCACGCTGAGCGAGATGCGCCACCTGACGCGCACGACGGTGGAGGCCCAGACCCAGCACCCGGCCACCGGACTCGACATCCTGCCCGGCGTCCACGGGGTCCAGGTGAAGGGCCGTCGGGTGAGCTTCGCCGTCGACGGAGCACACCTCGACGCCGCCATCCGCAGACTCGGCGAGTTCGGCATCCGCAGTCTGATCAGCCATCCGCCGACGCTGGAGGAGCTGATGCTGCGCCACTACGGCGACGAGCTCGCCGTCAACGGAGGTCAGGGGCACACCGAAGGATCCGCCGGCCCGGAGGACACACACTCCGGCACGATCACTCCGGTCCGCGGCGGCGACGAGGCCGACCGATGACCACCACCGCAGCAGCCCTCCGGGCCCGCACCGCGCCCGGACCGGGTCCAGGCGCTTTCGCGGGTACCGCGGCCCTCATCCGGTTCGCCCTGCGCAGGGACCGTGTCCGTCTCCCGGTCTGGCTGCTCGCGCTCGTCCTGGGCACGCTCGCCACAGCGAGCGAATACGCGACCCTGTACGCCACCGCCGAGAAGCGGGCCGCGGTCGCCGCCACCATGGACAGTCCCGCCGCACTCGCCATGACCGGCCCGCACCACTACCTCTCCGACTACGGCATCGGCGCGATGCTCGGTCATCAACTGCTGGGCTTCATGGCCGTCCTGGTCGGCCTGATGAGCGTCCTGATCGTCACCCGGCACACCCGGAACGAGGAGGAGACCGGCCGGGCCGAGCTGGTGCGCTCCACCGTCGTCGGGCACCATGCCCAACTGGCCTCCGCGCTGGCGGTCGCCGCCGTCGCCAACATCGCCCTCGCCGTTTTCGTGGCCCTGGCCCTCGTCTCGACGCGCATCGACGGCATCGGCTCCGGCGAAGCTCTGCTGTACGGGCTCACGCACACCGTGATCGGCCTGGTCTTCGCCGGCATCGCCGCCGTCACCGCGCAAGTGACCGCCCACGCGCGCGGAGCCTCCGGAATGGCGCTCGCACTGATCGGTGTCGCCTATGTGCTGCGCGCCTCCGGCGATGTCGGCGACGCCGCCCTGTCCTGGCTCAGCCCGATCGGCTGGATCCAGCGCACCTACGTCTTCGTCGACAACCGCTGGTGGCCCCTGCTGCTCTGCCTGGCGACAGCCGCGCTCACCACCGCCACCGGCTTCGTTCTGAGCACCCGGCGTGATGTCGGCGCCGGCCTGCGCGCCGCCCGGCCCGGCCGCCGTACCGCGTCCGCGGCCCTCACCCGGCCCTTCGGCTTCGCCCTGCGGCTGCACCGGGCAACCCTGCTGGGCTTCGGCGCCGGGCTCCTCCTGATGGGCGTCATGTACGGCTCCATCCTCGGCGACGCCGCCGACATGGTGAAGGACGTCGAACAGGTCCAGGAAGCGCTGGCGGAGATCGGCGGCAGCTCCGTCGCCGAGTCGTTCGCGTCGATGGTGATGGTCGTCATCGCGGTCGTCGCCGCTGTGTACGTGGTGATGGCCTCCCTGCGACCGCGAGCCGAGGAGAGCGCCGGCCGCGCCGAACCGCTGTTGGCCACCGGTCTCTCACGCCGCCGCTGGCTGGGCGGCCATGCCGCCGTCGCACTGGCCGGCGGTACGGTGCTGCTGCTCGCGGCCGGTCTGGGCTTCGGCCTCGCGGGCGCCGCGTCCACCGGCGACACCGCCCTCGTGGGGGAGCTCGTCGGGGCCGCCGCGGTGTACGCGCCCGCGTTGTGGGTGACCGCGGGTGTGGCCGTCGTGCTCTTCGGCTGGTGCCCCCGCGCCGCATCGGCGGCCTGGGTCGTGCCCGTGTACGCGTTCCTCGTCGGGTACCTCGGCGCGATACTCCGCTTCCCCGGCTGGATGAACGACCTTTCGCCCTTCGGCCACGTTCCCCGCCTTCCGGCCGCCCAGTTGAGCTGGACCCCCGTGCTCGTCCTCACCGCCGTCGCGGCCGGACTGGTCCTGTTGGGGCTGGCGGGCTTTCGCCGCCGGGATCTGGAGACGAAGTGACGGGCGGGTGACCGGACCTGAGAACCACGAAATCCCGCCCAGTTGACATAACTGGACGGGATTTCGTGAACCGGTCCCGAGCTGACTCGTGAACGGTTCGCTGTGGACCTGTGGGGATTTGAACCCCAGACCCCCTCGATGCGAACGAGGTGCGCTACCAGACTGCGCCACAGGCCCTTGCGACGTGTGAAACTCTAGCACCCTCACAGGGGTGCTTGGAAATCCGTTCCTCCGCTGGTCAGCGGTGTCGGGTTTGCCGGGCCCCCGGCGCCCCCGCCGCCTCACTCATTGGCCGCACGCGGCCGGTCCTCGTCGTCGTACTGGTCGAAGAGCGGGGTCCGGCCACGGTCGCGGTTGCGGCGGGACTGGTTCGTGCGCTGGCGCGGGGCCGGGTCGACCGCGGGGGCCGTCGGGTGCGACGTGCCGGTCTGGGTGGGCTCGGCGGTGCTGGAGCGGGCCGCGCTCCAGGTCTCCGGGTCACCGACCTCCACGCCGCCCGTGGCCCGGGGGGCGACGGGCGCGGTGACATAGGTGGGCAGCGGTACGGGAACGGGCTCCCAGCTGTCGCCCTGGACGCGGCCGCGCTCACGCTGCTGGTCCACCCACTCCGCGTGGTCCGTCTGCTCGACGAGGGCGCGCCGGCCGGCCTCCTGGGGGGAGACCGTGGGGGTGGGCTCCGGCTCCGCGTGGTGCGCTTCGGAGTCGTCGTCCGGCTCCGCGGGGGCGGGGATCGCGGGCTGGTTCCGGCGCGGGCGGTTCTCGCGCAGGCGCTGGGCCGCGTCCTCGGCCCGGCGGCGGTCCATCGTGAAGGCGAACCGTCGGCGCTCCTGGGCGCGCAGATGCACGATGTACGTGCTCAGCAGCACGGCCGGTACCGCCGGGGCCCACAGGAAACCGAGCCCGCCGACCGCCGCGACGACCGCGCCCGCGGTGAAGGCCAGGAAGAGGACCACGGTGGTCCGCCTGCGCCGGGCCAGGACCTGGGAGCGCTGGGCGCGCCGGGCCCGCTCGGCGTCGGCCGCGCCGGAGCGGGGTCGCCGCTGGGCGGGGGGCGTGTGTTCCGCGGGGCGCTCACCGGACCGGCGTTCGTTCGGCTGACGGTCCGACGGCTGGCGCCCCGCCCGTCGGTCGTGCGCCGAACGGTCGTGCGGGCGGCCGGAGGCCTGGTGGTCCGGGGCGCGCTCGGGCGCGTGCGCCGGGTCGCTCAGTCTGGCTTCCGTGTGCGCCGGAGGCGCGGCAAAGGCCCGGACGTCCACGGATTCCATACGGTCCGTTTCCCGGTCCGGGTCCACGTCGGGCGCCGCCTCCTCGGCGGTGCGCTCCCGCAGCTCCTTGGCGTACCGGCGCTCCATCGCCGCCCGTCCGGACAGCAGCCGGATGGCGGTGCTGAAGCGTTCCGTCGGACGGGCTTCGTTGAGCTCGTCCTGCCTGCGGAGCCACATCGGCACCAAGTAGGCGGCCCAGGCCCCGACGATGACTGCGTAGATGAGGCCGCTGCTGCTCACGCTCACACCGTAGAGGGGTTTGCGCGCAAGGATCCGCCAATTGGCCCGGTGTGTCGCACGATCCGGCTGATATCACGGACTTTTTTTGCGATTGTTCGGATCAACAGCCATCGAAAGCCCGACCCAATGCGGTCACCCGACGGTCATCCCGCGATCAAATTCGAACATCTATTTTATTTATTCAGGCGGTCCGGGGCTTCTCGGTGTCGCCGGGCGCGACCGGCGCCAGCGCCGGAGCATCCCCTCGGGCACTTCCTCGGCGGTGAGGGCGAAGATCAGATGGTCACGCCAGGCCCCGTCGATGTGGAGATAGCGCGGGCGTACGCCCTCGGAACGGAATCCGAGTTTCTCCACCACTCTGCGGCTGGGCCCGTTCTCCGGGCGAATGCAGACCTCGATGCGGTGCAGGCCCACGGTGCGGAAGCAGTGGTCCATGGCCAGCGCCACGGCCGTCGGCATGACCCCGCGCCCGGCGACGCTCCGGTCGACCCAGTAACCGATGTGTCCGGAGCACATCGAGCCCCAGGTGATCCCCGCGACCGTGAGCTGGCCGACCAGCCGGCCCTCGTACTCGATGGCGAACGGCAGCATCCGCCCGGCGTTCGCCTCGGCGCGCAGATGACGGACCATCTGCCGGTACGTGGGGCGCTGCGCCATCGGGCCGCCGGGGGCGGGCGGCGGAACGGTGGCCTCCCAGGGGCGCAGCCAGTCGCGGTTACGCCGGTTGACCTCGCGCCAGACCCGCTGATCGCGCATCTTTATCGGGCGCAGGACGATCTCGCCGTCGGTCAGCGTCACCGGCCAGGTCGCGATGTTCAGCTCGGGCTCCCCGGTCGGGGGTGATCGCCGCCGCGGAGCTGGTCGACGGCGTGCACCAGAAGCCTGCCGAGGACGGCGAGGCCGTCCTTCACCCCGCCGGTGGAGCCGGGGAGGTTGACGATCAGGGTGCGGGCGGCCACGCCCGCGAGGCCCCGGGAGAGGGCGGCGGTCGGGACCTTGCCGAGGCCCTCGGCCCGGATCGCCTCCGGGATGCCGGGGATCTCGTGGTCGAGGACGCGGCGGGTGGCCTCGGGGGTGGCGTCGGTGGGCGAGATGCCCGTACCGCCGGTAGTGACGATCACGTCGTACCCGGCGGCGACGCCCGCGCGCAGGGCCGCCTCGACCGGGTCGCCGTCGGGGACGACCTGCGGTCCTTCGACCGTGAAGCCGAGGCCGGTCAGCGCCTCGGCGATCAGGGGGCCGCCCTTGTCCGCGTACACCCCGGCGGAGGCCCGGTTGGAGGCGGTGACGACGAGGGCGCGGTACGGGGCGTGCGGCGCGGCTCCGGAGGCCCCGGCCCCGGGCTCGGGCCCGGATCCGGATGCCCGCGCGTGCCCCTCGTGGCCGGAGGCGACCGGCTCGGGCGGCGTCACGCGTCCGGTCCCGACGGTCCGTCCGGCGTGGTGCGCCGGTAGTCGCCGGACTTGCCGCCCGACTTCGCTTCGACCCGTACGTCGGTGATGACCGCGCTCTTGTCGACCGCCTTGATCATGTCGACGACGGTCAGTGCCGCCACCGACACCGCCGTCAGGGCCTCCATCTCGACGCCCGTGCGGTCCGTCGTCTTCACAGTGGCCGTGATCTCCACCGCGTCGTCGGCCACGCTCAGGTCGACCGTGACACCGGAGACGGCCAGCGGGTGGCAGAGCGGAATCAGCTCCGGGGTGCGCTTGGCCCCCATGATCCCGGCGATCCGGGCGGTGGCGAGGGCGTCGCCCTTGGGGACGCCCTCGCCGCGCAGCAGCTCGATCACGCGCGGCGCGACGAGCACCCGGCCGGACGCGCGGGCGACGCGGGTGGTGACGTCCTTCGCCGACACGTCGACCATGCGGGCCGCGCCCGCCTCGTCGATGTGCGTCAGCCTGTTCTGCGTACTCAACTCACTCCGCCTAGCGGTAGGGGCACCGATGGGCCTCGAACCCGGAGGGGGTCCCCCGGAAGGCACGGCGGCAGATACCGTACCGCCACCGGGCGGCGGTCAGCGGAGCAGGATCACGTCCGTCTCCGTGCCGGGTTCGACCGACGTGACGTCCTCGGGCACCACGATCAGCGCGTCGGCCTGGGCCAGCGCCGCGATCAGATGCGATCCGGAACCGCCGACCGGGGTGACCGTGCCCGCCTCCGCGTCGTAGCGGCCGCGCAGGAACTGGCGGCGGCCTTCCGGCGAGGTGAGCGCCTTGTCGGCGCGCAGCTCGGCGCGGGCCGTGGGGCGGTGCACATCGGGGAGGCCCATCAGCGCGCGGATGGCGGGGCGGACGAACAGCTCGAAGGAGACGTAGCTGGAGACCGGGTTGCCCGGCAGGGCCAGCAGCGGGGTGTGGTCCGGGCCGATCGAGCCGAAGCCCTGCGGCTTGCCCGGCTGCATGGCGAGCTTGCGGAACTCGATCCCGCTGCCCGGCTCGTCCTCGTCGCCGACGGAGGACAGCGCCTCCTTGACGACGTCGTACGCGCCGACGCTGACGCCGCCGGTGGTGACGACGATGTCCGCGCGGATCAGCTGGTCCTCGATCGTGGCGCGCAGCGTCTCGGCGTCGTCGGCGACCGCGCCGACCCGGTAGGCGATGGCTCCGGCGTCCCGGGCCGCGGCCGTCAGCGCGAAGCTGTTGGAGTCGTAGATCTGGCCGCCCGTCAGCGTCTCGCCGGGCTGGATCAGTTCGCTGCCGGTGGACAGGACGACGACGCGGGGGCGGGGCCGTACGACCACGGTGGAGCAGCCGATCGCCGCGAGCAGCCCGATCTGCGGCGGGCCGACGACCGAGCCGGCGGCCAGCGCCAGATCGCCCGGCCTGACGTCGCTGCCGCGCTCGCGCACATGGGCTCCTGCGACGACGGGCCGGTGCACCCTGACCTCGCCGGTGGCGCCCTCCGGCGCGTCGGCGTGGGCGCGCATCCCCTCGGCCGGGCCCTCGCCCGTGCCGCCGTCCGTCCATTCGACCGGGACGACGGCCTCCGCACCGGCGGGCAGCGGGGCGCCCGTCATGATGCGGGCGGCCTGTCCCGGGCCCACGACCTGGTCGTCGGCGAGCCCCGCACTGCCCGCGGCGACGTCGCCGATGACGGTGAGGACCGCGGGGAACTCCTCGCTGGCGCCCTCGACATCGGCGATCCGGACCGCGTAACCGTCCATGGAGCTGTTGTCGAACGGCGGCAGGGCCACCTCCACGACGACGTCCTTGACGAGCACGCAGCCCTGGGCGTCCGGCAGCTGCAGCTCGATGGGCTCCAACGGCCGCACCGCGGCGAGGATGTCGTCCAGGTGTTCGTCGACCGACCAGATCGTGCTGCTCACGGGGTTACATCTCCTCAGCGACGTACTTGCGCAGCCAGGTCCGGAAGTCCGGCCCCAGGTCTTCACGTTCGCACGCCAGTCTGACAATGGCGCGCAGATAGTCGCTGCGGTCTCCGGTGTCATAGCGGCGGCCCTTGAAGACGACGCCGTGCACGGGGCCGCCGATCTTCTCGTCGGCCGCGAGGAGCTGGAGCGCGTCGGTGAGCTGGATCTCGCCGCCGCGGCCCGGCTCGGTGTGTCGCAGTATGTCGAAGACCGCGGGGTCCAGGACGTACCGGCCGATGATGGCGAGGTTGCTGGGGGCGTCGGCCGGGTCCGGCTTCTCGACCAGGTCGGTGATGCGGACCACGTCGCTGTCGACGGTGGCGTCCGCGGCGGCGCAGCCGTAGAGGTGGACCTGCGAGGGGTCGACCTCCATCAGCGCGATGACGCTGCCGCCCTCACGCTCCTGGACCTCGACCATCCGGGCCAGCAGTGCGTCGCGCGGGTCGATCAGGTCGTCGCCGAGCAGCACCGCGAAGGGCTGGTCGCCCACGTGCGGGGCGGCGCACAGCACCGCGTGTCCGAGGCCGCGGGGGTCGCCCTGGCGGACGTAGTGCATGGTGGCGAGGTCGCTGGACTCCTGGACCTTGGCGAGGCGTTCGGCGTCGCCCTTGCGGGTGAGCGCGGACTCCAGCTCGTAGTTGCGGTCGAAGTGGTCCTCCAGGGGCCGCTTGTTGCGACCGGTGATCATCAGCACGTCGGAGAGTCCCGCGGTCACGGCCTCCTCGACGACATACTGGATGGCCGGCTTGTCGACGACAGGCAGCATCTCTTTCGGAGTGGCCTTCGTGGCGGGCAGGAACCGGGTGCCGAGACCTGCTGCCGGAATGACGGCCTTGCTGATCCTGGAGGGCGACTGAGTCATGTGCCGACCATAACGGCTGCACACGGCCGGAAGCTGATATTCCGGTTAACTTCGTCCTTAAATATGCCCATACGAGAATCGTGCGAGTCTCTCTTGAACACCGACAAGTCCGGCAAGGCGTCCGCGAAGAACTCACTCCGGCGCGAACTGCTCGCCGCACGGGCCCTCCTGACGAAGGAGGACGCCGTCCGGAGCGCCGCGGTTCTCGCCGCCGCCGCTCTGGGTCTCCCCGAACTGGCTGACGCCCGTACGGTCGCCGCGTATGTCTCCGTGGGTCGCGAGCCGGGCACCCGTGCGCTTCTGGAAGCGCTGCGCGGGCGCGGCGTGCGGGTGCTGCTGCCGGTGCTCCTGCCCGACAACGACCTGGACTGGGCGGCCTACGAGGGCCCGGAGCATCTGCTGCCGGCCGGGCGGGGGCTCCTGGAGCCGGACGGCCCGCGCCTGGGCCCCGACGCCGTGCTGGACGCCGACACCGTGCTGCTGCCCGGCCTGGCGGTGGACGGGGCCGGGATGCGGCTGGGGCGGGGCGGCGGCAGTTACGACCGGGTGCTGGCCCGGCTGACGGCCGCCGGGGCGCACCCGGCGCTCGTCGTGCTCCTGTACGACGACGAGGTGGTCGCGCGAGTCCCTTCGGAACCGCACGACCACCCCGTGGACGCCGTGGTCACACCGGCCGGAGCGCGGCGCTTCCTGAACCCTTCGTAAGGCCTACGGCTTCAGCGTCAGCGTGTCGACGGTGGACGCGTCGACCGCTTCCGACCCGAAAGACCAGTCGAGCAGTTCCCCGTCGACCCACTTCTCGGTCTGGTCGGTGTAGTGCGCGTTGAACGCGTGCCCGGAGGCCCCGCTGAGGTTGATCCAGCGGGACTTGTCCCAGTCCCCCACGTTGACGACCATCCGCATCGACGGCACCCAGACGACCTCGTAGCCGCTCGCCGCGTTCCATCCGGTGGCGTTGACCGCCGCTTCGCCGCCGCCGAGGTTCCAGGGGCCGCGGTTGAGCGCCCGCTGGAGCAGGCCGGGGCCTTCGGTGCCGAGCGTCTGGTTCTTCAGCGTCAGGCGGTGCAGCCGGCCCCAGCTCCAGGTGGAGATGTTCTTGCCGAGCTTCGCCGTCAGCTCCCAGCGCGCGTCCTCCATCGCCCGGGCGAAGAGGTCGTCCCGGCTCTCCAGGGCGTCCTCGCGGCCCCGGGCGGGGGCCTTCCACCACTCGTTGTCCGGGTCGTCCATGATGTCCCGGACCACCTGGAACCAGCGGTCGCCGCCGTCCGGCTGCGCGGTGTCGCCGTCGCGCTGGCCGCACTCGCGGACGAGCTTCTTCTGCTGGTCCACCGGGCCGCTGTTCTTGGCCGGCGGCACGTTGAGGCAGTCGCCCTTGACCCGCATCTCCTTGGGAAGCTTGTTGCCGAAGGCGAGCTTCAGGATGTTGCGCCAGACGCCGTTGAAGTACGCGGCGGCGGCCGAGTCGGGCTCCTGGGTGTAGTCCCAGCCCTCCAGCAGCTTCTGGGCCTCGCGGACGCTCGGGTCGGAGATGTTGATCTTCTTCAGCTCGGGCACCAGCAGTGCGGCGATCTCGCTGAAGTTGTCCATCTGCATCTTCTGCATGTCATCGGTCGACACCTTCTCGCCGCCCTTGATCTTCTGGGCGAGGAGGTCGTTGATCCGCTGGCTGCGGGCGCCGTAGCCCCAGTCCTTGGTCAGGAGGTGGGGGTACTTCTTCTCGTCGATGACGGCCTGGTTGGCGGTGACGATGTAGCCGCGGTCCGGGTTGTACTCGTAGGGCAGCTCGTCGAAGGGGATGTAGCCCTTCCACGCGTACTTCGGGTCCCAGCCCGGGGCCGGGAGCGTGCCGTCGTAGCCCTCGGAGCGGACCGGGATCCTGCCGGGGGCCTGGTAGCCGATGTTGCCCTCGGTGTCGGCGTAGATGAGGTTCTGCGAGGGGACCTCGAAGTACTCGGCGGCCTTCCGGAAGGTGGCGAAGTCCTTGGCCCGGTTGAGCGCGAAGACCGCGTCCATGGACTTACCGGGCTCCAGCGCGGTCCACTTCAGCGCCACCGCGTAGCCGTCGGCCCGGTCGGGTGCGGCGTTGCTGACGGGCGCCTTCTGGCCGACCTTGTCCAGCTCCTTGCTGCGGTCGGAGACCAGGGGGCCGTTGTTCGTCTCGCGGACGGTGATCGTCCGGTCCCTCCCGCCGGCGACCTTGATGGTCTCCTCGCGGGTCTTGAACGGCTTGGTTTCGCCGTCGTACAGATAGCCGTCGCCGGAGACCTTCTCCAGGAAGAGGTCGGTGACGTCGGCGCCCAGGTTGGTGAGGCCCCAGGCGATGTCCTGGTTGTGGCCGATGATCACACCGGGCATGCCGGAGAACGTGTAGCCGGCCGTGTCGTACTGGCAGGTCTTGGAGAGCTCCCGGCAGTGCAGCCCCATCTGGTACCAGAGGGAGGGCAGCATCGGCGCGAGGTGCGGGTCGTTCGCGAGCAGCGCCTTGCCGGACGTCGTGTGCTTGCCGTCGACGACCCAGGAGTTCGAGCCGATGCCGTTGCCGTTGGGGCCGAGCAGCGCCGGGATCTCGTCGAGGGTGTCCGAGAGGGCGGAGAGCTGGGTGTTCAGGCCCTCGGTGGCGCCCTCCGGGGTCGCGGAGCCGACGTTGTCCGACGGGGTCGCCTCGGGGTCGAACTTGCCCGTGACCGGGGAGATCGCGCCCTGCTCGACGATCGGCCTGTTCTTCTTGTACGGGTAGCCGGGGTACAGGTCCTCGATCTGGTCCTTGTCGAGGCGGCTGGTCAGCAGCGAGCGGTCGATCTCGTCCTGCATGTTGCCGCGCAGGTCCCAGGCCATCGCCTTGAGCCAGGCCACCGAGTCGACCGGGGTCCACTCGCCGGGCTTGTAGTCGTTGGTGAAGCCCAGCGCCGCGTACTCGACCGAGATGTCGCGGCCTTCCTTGCCCTTCAGATACGCGTTGACGCCCTCCGCGTACGACTGGAGGTTCTTCTTGGTGCTCTCGTCGAGGACCTCGTCGTACTCTTTCTGCGCCACCTGACGCCAGCCGAGCGTCCGCAGGAAGGAATCGGTCTCCACCTGGCCGGAACCGAACATCTCGGAGAGCCGGCCGGACGTCATGTGCCGCCGGACGTCCATCTCCCAGAAGCGGTCCTGGGCCTGGACGAAGCCCTGGGCGCGGAAGAGGTCGGCGTCGGAGTCCGCGTAGATCTGCGGAATCCCGTAGGAGTCACGTTTGACCTCGACGTCGCCGCTGAGGCCGTCGAGCGTCATCGAACCGGTGGTCTGCGGGTACGAGGCCCGCACGGTGGAGACGGACCAGTACGCCCCGTACCCGACACCCGCGACGAGCGCCAGCACCAGGACGAGCACGATCAGGCGGGCGCGTCGCCCCTTCTTCCTGCCGGGCTTCTTCGCGTCGGAAGGGCCGGAAGAGGCGGTTGTGTTGGCGGGCATCGCTGTCCTTCGAGGGGCAGGGTGGTCCTGGGAGTGCAGGAGCAACCATAGGCGCAGCGGAGAAGCCACTCGGACGCGGTATAGGGATGCATCCATTTGCGTCTTCCTCGTACGAACACTCGAAGCCGTCAAGGAATCGTTAACGATTAGGTAAGGTAACGAAGTAACTGGCTGCCGGAGGACGATCCGGCAGGCGCACGCAGGGAAGGAACGGACCCTGACTGTCCACGCGCTCAACGAACTCCTGCTCGTCTGCTCGCTCGTCCTGCTCGTCGCCGTGGCGGCGGTACGGATCTCCTCGCGCAGCGGGCTCCCCAGCCTGCTCCTGTATCTCGGCATCGGGATCGCCCTGGGCCAGGACGGCATCTTCGACGTCAAGTTCGACAACGCCGAGCTGACGCAGGTGATCGGCTATGCCGCCCTGGTCGTCATCCTGGCCGAGGGCGGGCTCGGAGCGAAGTGGAAAGAGGTCCGCCCCGTCCTGCCCGCCGCCGCGGTGGTCTCGACCGTCGGCGTCGCCATCAGCGTGGGCATCACCGCCTCGGCCGCGCACTATCTCGTCGGCCTCGACTGGCGCCAGGCCCTGATCATCGGCGCGGTCGTCTCCTCCACGGATGCCGCGGCCGTCTTCTCCGTCCTGCGCAGAGTGCCCCTGCCGCCCCGGATCACCGGTGTCCTGGAGGCCGAGTCCGGCTTCAACGACGCCCCGGTCGTCATCCTGGTCGTCGCCTTCTCCGCGGTCGGCCCGGTGGAGCACTGGTACGTCCTGGTCGGCGAGATCGCCCTGGAGCTGGCCATCGGCGCCGCGATCGGCATCACGGTGGGCTGGCTGGGCTCCCTGGGGCTGCGGCACGTGGCGCTGCCCGCCTCCGGCCTCTACCCGATCGCCGTGATGGCCATCGCCGTCTCCGCGTACGCCGCGGGCGCCATGGCCCACGGCAGCGGGTTCCTCGCCGTCTACCTGGCCGCGATGATCCTCGGCAACTCCAAGCTGCCGCACTGGCCCGCCACCCGCGGTTTCGCCGACGGGCTCGGCTGGCTGGCCCAGATCGGCATGTTCGTGCTGCTCGGCCTGCTGGTCACCCCGCACGACCTGGTCGACGACTTCTGGCCCGCCGTCGTCGTGGGTCTGGTGCTGACCATGGTGGCGCGGCCGCTGTCGGTCTTCCTGAGCCTCGCGCCGTTCCGGATGCCGGCCCGCGAGAAGGTCCTCATGTCCTGGGCCGGGCTGCGCGGGGCGGTGCCCATCATCCTGGCGACCATTCCGATGGTGTCCGGGGTGGAGGGCAGTACGAGAATCTTCAACATCGTCTTCGTCCTGGTCATCGTCTACACGCTGATCCAGGGCCCGACGCTGCCCTGGGTCGCGAACAAACTGAACATCGCCGAGGACCCGGCCGAGGCCGACGACCTGGGCATCGAGTCGGCACCGCTGGAACGGCTGCGCGGCCACCTGCTGTCGGTCGCCGTCCCCGCGAAGTCGAAGATGCACGGCGTGGAGGTCGGCGAGCTCCGGCTCCCGGCCGGTGCCGCGGTCACGCTGGTGGTCCGGGAGAACAAGAGCTTCGTGCCGTCCCCGGCGACGGTGCTGCGGCGCGGGGACGAGCTGCTGGTGGTGGCCACCGATCCGGTGCGCGACCGGGCGGAGGAACGTCTGCGGGCGGTCGCCGAGGGCGGCAAGCTGGCCGGCTGGCTGGGCACGGGCGGATCGCCCGCCTCCGGAACGCCCGGTGCGGCGGGCCCCCAGGGTGGATCCGCCATTCCGCAGGCGATGAAGCTGGCCAAGAAGCTCGGCGGGGCCGGTGCGAGCGCCCATGCCGGAGCCAACGGAAGCGGAAGCGGCGCGAAGACCCGCCCCTGAGAAGGCGTCGCAGATCACAGGCTGAAACGGAAGCCCTGTGTGCAGATCACAGGCGCACAGGGCTTTCTGTCTGTATCATGAAGGCAAACCTGATCGACCAACTCTGTCTGAAGCAGAGCTGGCGCGACCGTATGGCGGTCGTGGTGTCTCTTCGCCCGGCGTTTCTTCGCCGCTTGCAGCGAGTCGCCCGGCATCTACCGCAGTTCCGCGCGAAGAGGACAGCTCTCGGCCGCTTCCGTCCGGCCCGCCCCACAAGGGCGCCGGGAAGCAGGGCTACCAGGCGGCAGAAAGGCAAGGACCGTGGCAACCACGGTCTCCGACCGCCCCGGATACGGGCAACTGCTGCGCACCCCCGGTGCGTGGACCTTCCTCCTCCCGGGCTTCGCCGCACGGCAGCCCTTCGCGATGCTGACCATCGGCATCGTCCTCCTCGTGCAGCACACGACCGGCTCGTACGGCAGCGCGGGCGCCGTCGCGGCGGTCTCCGGCGTCTCCATGGCGCTGTTCGCCCCGCAGAGCGGCAAGCTCGCCGACCGCTTCGGCCAGCGTTCCGTCCTGCTGCCCGGGGTCCTCCTCCACGCCGTCTCGGTGAGCGCCCTGACCGTCCTGGCGCTGGCCGACGCACCCCTGTGGGCGCTGTTCGCCGCCGCCGTGCCGACCGGGGCCTCGATCCCGCAGATCGGCCCCATGGTGCGGGCCCGCTGGGCGGCGCTGCTGGGGGCGACCCCCGACCGGCCCGCCTCCCCGCTGATGTCCACCGCCGCCGCGTTCGAGTCGGTGACGGACGAGTTCACGTTCGTCCTGGGCCCGGTGATCGCGACCGCGCTGTGCACCGGCGTGCACCCGGCGGCCGGCCTGATCACGGAAGCCGCCCTGACTCTGGTCGGCGGCCTGTTCTTCGCCGCGCAGCGCGCCACCCAGCCCGTCCCCCGGGGCGCCGCCACCGCGACCGAACCGCACGCCTCGGCGCTCTCCGTACCGGGCGTGCGCGTCCTGGCCATCACCTTCCTGGGCATCGGCGCGGTCTTCGGCGGCATGCAGGTTTCGCTGACCGCGTTCTCGGAGGAGATCGGCCACCCCGGCGTGAACGGCGTCCTCTACGGCATCTTCGCCGCGGGAAACATGCTGGCCGGCATCGCCTGCGGCGCCATCGCCTGGAAGAGCAGCCCGCGCCGTCGGCTGATCGTCGGATACGTCGCGCTGACGCTGACCGCGTCCGGCCTGTGGGCCGTCCACTCGGTGCCGCTGCTGGCCGGGCTCGGCCTGCTGGTCGGCCTCTGCATCGCCCCGGCACTGATCAGCGGCTACACCCTGGTCGAGTCGCTGGTGCCCGCCACCGCCCGCACCGAGGCCTTCACCTGGCTGACGGGAGCGGTGGCGCTCGGACAGGCCGCGGCCGTGACCGTAGCGGGGCAACTCGCCGACGCCCATGGCGCGAGCACCGGGTTCCTGGTGCCCCTGGCCGGGACCGCACTGGCTCTGGTGACCCTGCTGGCCCTGCGCTCACGGCTGACACCCCGGTCCTCGGGACGCACCGTGGCACGTGGGATCGGTCACCGCGAGCCGGTCACGGTGGACTGATTCAACGGAATACGTCAGTATGGAGCGTCGTTAGCACTCACTGAGTGAGAGTGCCAGGAGGAGCAAGTGCCGACCTATCAGTACCAGTGCACCGAGTGCGGCGAGGGCCTCGAGGCGGTGCAGAAGTTCACCGATGATGCCCTGACCGTGTGCCCGAGCTGCGACGGACGCCTCAAGAAGGTGTTCTCCGCGGTCGGCATCGTCTTCAAGGGTTCCGGTTTCTACCGGAACGACAGCCGTGGCTCCTCGTCGAGCAGCACGCCGGCGTCGACGACCTCGAAGTCGTCCGACTCCGCGTCGTCCTCGTCGTCGGGTTCGGACACGAAGGCGAGCGCATCCGCGTCGTCCTCCTCGTCCGGCTCCTCCTCGTCGTCGGCCTCCGCGCCGGCCTCGTCGAGCGGTACGTCGGCCGCCTGAGCCCGCGTACGCCCCATCCGCTTTCCCCGGACCCCGCCGAGGCCACTCGGCGGGGTCCGGGCGTGCGCCCCGGGAAACGCTCCTGCGGATACGGTGACCGCATGGCGAACGCACATACGGAAACGGGCTCCGGTACGGGTACGTCGGGTACCGAGGGTTCCGCGGAGATCGGTGTCATCGGCGGCTCGGGCTTCTACTCCTTCCTGGAGGACGTCACCGAGGTCTCCGTGGACACCCCTTACGGAAAGCCGAGCGATTCGGTCTTCCTCGGCGAGCTCGGCGGCCGGCGGGTGGCCTTCCTGCCCCGCCACGGACGCGGCCACCATCTGCCGCCGCACCGCATCAACTACCGGGCCAACCTGTGGGCGCTGCGCTCCGTCGGGGTCCGGCAGGTGCTCGGGCCGTGCGCGGTGGGCGGGCTGCGGCCGGAGTTCGGGCCGGGCACCCTGCTCGTCCCCGACCAGCTGGTGGACCGCACCAAGACCCGCGTACAGACCTATTACGACGGTGAGCCCCGGGCCGACGGGACCGTACCGAACGTCGTCCACCTGGGCTTCGCCGACCCGTACTGCCCCGAGGGCCGGAAGGCCGCGCTGGCGGCGGCCCGCGGACGCGACTGGGAGCCGGTGGACGGCGGCACCCTGGTGGTCGTCGAGGGGCCCCGCTTCTCGACCCGCGCGGAATCGCGCTGGCACGCGGCGATGGGCTGGTCCGTCGTGGGCATGACCGGGCACCCCGAGGCGGTCCTGGCCCGGGAGCTGGGGCTCTGCTACACCACGATGACCCTGGTGACCGACCTGGACGCGGGGGCCGAGGCGGGCGAGGGCGTCTCGCACGAGGAGGTGCTCCAGGTGTTCGCGGCCAATGTGGACCGGCTGCGCTCGGTGCTGTTCGACGCGGTGGCCGGGCTGCCGGAGAACGAGAGCCGCAACTGCACCTGCGCCCACGCGCTGGACGGGATCGACACGGGGATCGCGCTGCCGTAGCCGGCGTGGCCGGGGGGCGGGCGGGGCGGCCTCACCGGATCAGGTGACGGAGTTATCCACAGTGCGGAGGCCGTCCACAGGCCTCAGCGGGATCTGCTCGGACCGTGGAAAGTGAGGGGAGTTCGGCCGGTCGAACCGGTCCGGGCTCCCCTTTCCCGTGCGCTCCTCCGCGCTGATCCCAGGTGGTGCCATGTCCACGTCCTCGCCCCTGTCTCCGTCCTCGTCCCTGCCCACATCCGCTCTCCCCGCGCCGGTGCCCGCGCCCGGCGGGGTGGGGCCGTTCGGGCCCCTGCGGGTGCGGGGCGGTGGCGCGCACCGGCTGCGGCGGATGCTGCGCCGCCAGCGGCGTGCGGCGGCCGCGGGGCTCGCGCTGGCGGGTGCCGCGCTGGCCACCACAGGCCTGAGCACCGCCGACGGAGGAGCCGCCGCCGCGCCGGACGCTCCGCCGGGGGCCGGCCGGTCGTCCGGGCGACTGGTCGCCGCGCCGGTCCGGATCGCGGATCCGGAGACCGTGCGGCTGCTACGGCCGGGAGACCGGGTCGATGTGATCGCGGTCGGCGACACGGGCGGCGACGACGCACGCGTGGTGGCACGAGGGGCGCGCGTGGCGAAGGTGCCGCGTGCGGCCGCCGGACCGGGCGGCCATACGGCGAGCGGTGGCGGTGAAGCGGGGAGCGGGGCGCTGGTGGTGTTGTCCGTGGAGCGGTCGACGGCCACCGCGCTGCTCGGCGCGGGTACTTCGGGGCGGCTGGCCGTGGCGGTGTCCGATGCGAACTGACGCCCTCTCAAGTCACCCGTGGGAATTAGTGGATTGGACAGTGCCGCCTTCACCCGCCTTAGGTGGCGGAGCAGTTTGCTCCCCCGACCGCACATGCGAAAGAAGGCTCACCTGTGAGCGAGAAGAAGGTCAGTCTGCTGGAGGGCTTCAAAGCCTTCCTGACGCGCGGCAATGTGATCGACCTCGCGGTGGCTGTCGTCATCGGCGCAGCGTTCACCAACATCGTGAACGCGGTCGTCAAGGGCGTCATCAACCCCCTGGTCGGTGCGTTCGGCACCCAGGACCTGGACAACTACAGCTCCTGCCTCCAGGGCCCGTGCACGACGGACCCGAAGACCGGGGAGATGGACGGGATCGAGATCCTGTGGGGCTCGGTGCTCAGCGCCGCCCTCAGCTTCCTGATCACCGCTGCCGTCGTGTACTTCCTGATGGTGCTGCCGATGGCCAAGTATCTGGCCCGGCGGGCGGCGATGCAGGCCGCCAAGGAAGGTGTGCAGGAGACGATGGAGGTGAGCGAGCTGGAGGTGCTGAAGGAGATCCGCGACGCGCTCGTCGCCCAGCGCACCGGTGGCGCACCCGGTCGGCTCGGGCCGGACACGGGCGAGGGCCCCGGCGTGACCGGCGGGGGCGCCACGGGCCCGGTCGAGGACCGGTAGCCCTCCGGGCGACCGCTCAGATGTGGTGGGGCGGCTTCTCGTCCAGGAAGCGCGCGAGGTCCGCGGCGCTGCCTCCGGTGAGAGGCCGCTCGCCCCACCCCTGGTCCGTATCGTCCGCGGACTGCCGGTCCAGCGGATCGTCGAAGATCAGAACCGGTTTGGGCTTCGGTTCCTGCTGCGGCTGCTCCTGCGGCTGCTGCTTCGCATCACGCGGTCGGGGGGCGGGGGCGGCACTCATGTCTCCAGGGTACGGCGGCTCGCCACGAGGTGTGAGCCGCCGTGGAGCCGGGCGGCGGGCGTCAGCGGTCCTTCGGATCGAGCAGCCACAGGCCGAGCACGACCAGGAACGACAGACCGAGGAAGCCGGCCCCCCACCAGGCCGTGCCGGTGTTGCCCTCCATCCACTCGTCGATCAGGACGGTCAGCCCCCAGAGCTGGCCGATGACGACGGTCATGGCCAGGGCGAGGCGGGCGGTGAGCTTCGAGGAGCGCTCGGGGTCCTGGTCGGTTCCCGCGCCGGGGCCCGGGCCGGTGTGCCGGACGCGGGGGTCCCCGTATCCGCTGGTGGGGCGGATCTGCGGATAGCGCTCGTGGACGGGCCGGTTCAGCTCGGGGTCCGCGCTGCCCGGGTGGTAGGCGGGGTAGTGGCTGCCCGGGGGCGGCAGCGGCTGCTCGGGGTGCGGGGTGTCGCTCATGCCCGCCTGCCCGGGGTCTCGGCAGTGGCGGACGTGGCGGCGGCTCCGCGCCCGGGGCCGGAGACACGGCTGCCGGCATCCCCCGCGCCGCCGGCCCGGGGTGCGGGCCGTTCATCGGTGCTCCGGTTCCGGGCGCGTGGCCCGGCGGCCCGGGGCGGGGATTCGGCTCCGCCGCCGATGTCGGGGCAGCCGATACGGGTGGCGAGGTCGGGGCGCTCGCCGCCGAGCTGGCGGCAGAGGCCTTCCTCGACGCTCTCGCCGGAGCGGGTGGTGCCCACGGCCCAGACACTTCCGTCGTCCTGCTCGATGACCACGACCTTCGGCAGCCCTCGGGGCGGTGGCCCGGCGGTGACCTCGCCGGACCGGGCATCGAAGACTCCCTCGTGGCACGGGCAGTACAGCTCGCCCTCGCTGCCCCGGTCCTTGCGCCAGAGCACGGCGCAGGCGAGGTGGGTGCAGACGGCGGAGTAGCCGACGAGGGTGCCGTCGTCGAGGCGGACGGCGACGGCCCGGTCCTCCTCGCCCGGGTAGCGGAAGGCGATCGACTCGCCGGGCAGGAGCCCGCCGGCGATGCGCTTCGGTTCGGGGGCCTTGCCCTCCTCGCCGTCGCCGTGCCGGTGGAGGATGCCGGCCGCCACGCCGATACCGCCGACGGCGAGTCCGCCGGAGACGGTCGTGACGATCCGGAGGTAGTCCCGCCGGGTGGTGAGGGAGTCGGCGGCGATCCGGTCCTGGAGCGCCTCGCGCGGGTCTCCCCCGGCGGGGTGCTCGCCGGCCGGCTGCTGGTCGGTGACGCTCATCGGCGGACGTCCTTCCCATTGATCTCGACGACGGGAAGACCGCCGGGAACCGGCCACTGGACCCGTTCGGCGGGGACGACCATGGCGACACCGGTGCGGACCTCGGTCTCGCCGAAGACGAAGGTGTCGGCGACCTGGACACCGGGGCGCTCCGCCTGGAGTTCCTCGACGGTTCCGTAGAAGAGCGCTCCGGTCGGGCAGACGGTGGCGCACATGGGGGCGAGGCCGTAGGCGGTGCGGTCGTAGCAGAGGTTGCACTTCATCTGGAGCTTCGCCTGGAGGTCGATCTTCGGTACGCCGAAGGGACAGGCGTTGACGCAGTTGGAGCAGCCGATGCAGCGGGTGGTGTCGGCCTGCTGCACCACACCGTCGGCGGTCACCAGGATCGCGTCGGCGGGGCAGACCTCGGCGCACGGGGCGACCGGGTCCTCGCAGTGCATGCAGACGGTCGGGAGGGAGGCGACGGACTGGCCCTCGTCGGTGTAGTCGAGGTGGATCATCGATTTACCGCGGTGCGAGTCGCATTCGCGGCAGGCAGAGACACAGGCCTGGCAGCCGATGCAGCGCCCCGGGTCGATGAAGATCGTTCTGCCCATCATGGGGATCAGCTCCTCTCCGAGGTCCCACGGCCCTGTGGGGCCGTGGGAGGCAGCGGGTCGGTACGGGAGACCTGGGTCTCCGGGTAGGCGACATGGCCGGGGGCGACCGGCGGGGCGGGGACCTCGTCGATCCGCTCGGCGTGCTCGATGCGGCAGGCGCACACCTTGTACTCGGGGATCTTGGACCGGGGGTCGAGGGCGTCGATGGTGAGGGCGTTGGCCGCGGTGGGGACGGGCCAGTGGTACGGGACGAACACGGTGTCGGGCCGGATCGCCTCGGTGACCAGGGCGGGGAAGACCTCGCTGCCGCGCCGGGTGACGACGCGGACGGGTTCGCCGTTGCGGAAGCCGTGGGAGGGGTGGATCTCGGCCCAGGGGCGCGGGGTCTGTTCGACGAGGGCGCCGAGCCTGCGGGTCTGGTTGCCGGAGAGGAAGTGGGCGACGGTGCGGCCGGTGGTGAGCGACATGGGGTGCTCGTCGTCGTACGGGTCCATCGGCGGGTGCCATTCGACGACCTGGAGGTGGATCTTGCCGTCGGGGTGGTAGGTCTTCCCGTCCTCGAAGAGCCGGGGGGTGCCGGGGTGGTCGGCGGTGGGGCAGGGCCAGGCGATGCCGCCCGTCTCCTCCAGCCGTTCGTAGGTGATGCCGTAGTAGTCGTTGACGGTCCCGGCGGAGGCGACGCGCAGCTCGTCGAAGACCGACCGGGAGTCGGGGAAGTCGAACTTGTCGCCCGCGCCGAGCCGTCGGGCGAGTTCGCAGATCGCCCAGGTGTCGGTGCGGACGCCGGGGGGCGGGTCCTGGGCCTTGTTGTGCTTGACCACGCGGGCTTCCGCGTTGGCCATCACCCCTTCGTCCTCGGCCCAGGTGGTGACGGGGAAGACGACATGGGCGTTGGCGGCGGTCTCGGAGAGGAAGAAGTCGAATTGGGCGTGGAACTCGGTGGCGTCGTACCCCTCCTTGACCACCCGGTAGTTGGGCAGGGAGACGAAGGGGTTGTTGCAGATGCCGATCAGGCCGCGGATCTCGCGGCGCTGCATCTGCCAGACCATTTCCATCATGGAGGTCCCGGCGGGCGGGAGTTCGGACTCCTCGATGCCCCAGATCTCGCAGATCTGGCGGCGGTGCTCCTCGTTCATGATGGAGCGTCCGCCGGGAAGGAGGTCGGACTTCTGGCCGTGTTCACGGCCGCCCTGCCCGTTGCCCTGGCCGGTGATGGTGCCGTAGCCGGCGCCGGGCCTGCCGATGTGGCCGGTGGCGGTGCAGAGGTTGATCACGGAGAGGCAGTTCTCGACGCCCTGCGAGTGGTGTTCGATGCCCCGGGCGTGCCAGGCCATGGCCTTGGGCGCGCGGGCGAAGGCCCGGGCGACCTGGACGATCTGCTCGGCGGGGATGCCGCAGATCGCGGCGGCGCGGGAGGGCGGGTATTCGGCGGCCTTGGCCTTGACCTCCTCCCAGCCGGTGGCGTGGGCGGCGAGATAGCTCTCGTCGGTGAGCCCTTCCTCGATGACGACGTGCAGGACGGAGGTGAAGAAGGCGGAGTCGGTGCCGGGCTTGAGGGCGACGTGGATGTCGGCGGTCCGGGCGATGGCGGTCTCGCGCGGGTCGACGACGATGAGGCTCGCCCCGCGGTCCCGGGCTCCCCAGACGTACTGGGTCATCACGGGGAAGCACTCGCCGACGTTGGAGCCGGCGATGAGCAGACAGTCGGTGAGGAGGATGTCGGAGAAGGGGTTGCCGGCCCGGTCGATGCCGAAGGCCAGCTTGTTGGCGCCCGCGGCGCTGACCATGCAGAGGCGGCCGTTGTAGTCGACGTGCCGGGTCTTGAGCGCGACCCGGGCGAACTTGCCCACCAGATAGGTCTTCTCGGAGAACAGGCTGGCCCCGCCGAGGAGCCCGAAGGCGTCGTTGCCGTGCGTCTGCTGGATGCGCCTGATCTCGGAGACGGTGAAGTCGAGCGCCTCGTCCCAGGAGACCTCGCGGAACTCCTCGTCGCGGGAGCGGCGCATCAGCGGGGCGGTCAGCCGGTCGGGGTGGTTGACCTGCTGATAGGCGTTGATGCCCTTGGGGCAGAGCCGCATCCGGTTGATGTCGTGGTTGCGGGGTTCGACGCCGAAGACCTTGCCGCCGTGGTCCACGCGCAGATACATCCCGCACTGGACGCCGCAGAAGCAGCAGTGGGTCGGTACGAGCGTCTCGCCGTTCTGGTCGGCGTGCCACTGGTCGGCCGGGATGCCGCCGGCGTCCCGGAAGGCGCGGGTGCCGGGTGGGGCGAGGGAGGGGTCCAGGGGGATGAAGGTGCGGCGGTCGGCAGCAGCTCGCGGATCTGCGGTCACTTGAAGCCCTTCTTCACATGGGAGAGGTAGGCGCTGCCGCGCAGCACTCGCTTGCAGCGCGGGCAGTACTCGGCCCAGGCGTCGAAGTCGAGCCGGAGGTCGCGCATGGTGCCGCGCAGGTTCTCCACGTAGGGCCCGGTGTCGATGGGTTCCTCGCAGCGGCGGCAGGCGAACACCTCGTCGTCCTTGCGGCCGGTGTACTTGAACAGCTGCATGCCGACCGCGGCCGGGCGCTGGACGATGTGGAAGAACTTTCCGAACGGGATGTAGATGAGGGTGAAGACCACCGACACCATGTGCAGGATCGCCAGGAACTGATAACCGCCGCCGTGCAGGAAGACCGAGGAGAAGGTGAGCAGCAGGCCGGTCACGGAGATGACGATGAGCGCGATCAACGGCACCAGGTCGTAGGCGAAGCGCTGGCCGGTGATGGCGCCGCGGTCCTTCATCCGGCGCCACAGGAAGTACGAGGCGCCGGGGATGACGAGGACGGCGGCGATGTCCAGGCCGTGGAACATCAGCCAGCCGAGAAGGTTGAGGGAGTCGAAGCCGAGGACCTTGAAGCCCCAGATCCGCATCTCGTAGCCGGGGCCCGAGCCGCTGCCGGAGGTGAAGGTGAACCAGCCCCAGGTGAGCGGGAAGGTGATCAGGGCGGCGAGGATGCAGCCCCAGAAGATCAGCTGGTGGGCGGCCCAGCGGGCGTGGGAGCGGGCGCCGAGGAACTTCTGGAAGCCGAGATAGGTGGCGATCATCTTCGGCAGGGCGGTGGGCGCCCGGCGGAAGTTGTCCAGCGAGAAGAAGCTGCGCAAGCCCTGTTTGAAGAGGCGTCGGGCGCCGGGGGCGGAGATCCAGACGGTGTACCGGTAGGCGACGCCGAAGGCGAGGAAGACCGTGGCCACGGCATAGGGGAGGAGGGCCGAGTCGAAGTTGCGGAGCATCCGGCTGCCGAGCACGATCGCGAGGATCAGCAGGGCGGATACCGCCGCTCCGACGAGCGTGGCGCGGGTGGTGACGGACCGGGGGCCGGTCGCGGCGGGGGGCGTGGCCGCAGCGCCGTCGAGGGCGTGGGGCTCGGCTGCTGCGGTGGCTTCTGAGGGCTCGGTCACCCGGCCACCGTAGGGCTGTTTAGGCCGATTGAACCCGTTTTAGGGGATGGGAGGGTGAGCGGGTCGCCCGGACAGTCGCAAGGGTCTCCTTGCCGGTCCGGGTCCGGGCCCGCAAGGGTCGCCTTGCCCGGTCCGGGTCCGGGCGCCCTGCTCGCGCGGGGCCTTGCGCACCGCTCCCGGCCCGCCGGTACGTTCGAGGCGCATCGGCCCGTGCCCCCGGCGGGCCCCGATCCCGACCGGAGGAGCCGCACATGACCCGCGAGGACAGGACCCCCGCTCACCCGCCCCTGCTGGACGCGCTGACCGATGTGGCCGGGATCCGCGTCGGCCACGCCGAGGTCGCCGGAGCAGGCGCGTTGAGCGGTACGACCGTCGTTCTGGCGCCCGAGGGCGGGGCCGTGGCCGCCGTGGACGTACGGGGCGGCGGGCCGGGTACGCGGGAGACGGACGCACTGGATCCGCGGAATCTGGTCCAGCGGGTCGACGCCGTCGTCCTCACGGGCGGCAGTGCGTACGGACTGGACGCCGCGTCCGGGGTGATGGCCTGGCTGGAGGAGCGGGGCCGGGGCGTCCGGGTCGGCGCGGGCCCCACCCAGGTGGTCCCGGTCGTTCCGGCCGCCGCCCTCTTCGACCTCGGCCGGGGCGGCGACTGGCGCGCCCGGCCCGACGCGTCGACCGGCCGCGCGGCGGTGGAGGCCGCGGCCGCCACGGGGTCCGGGGAGCCGGTCGCCGAGGGTGGCGTGGGCGCGGGTACCGGCGCGGTGGCCGGGCAGCTGAAGGGCGGCATCGGTACGGCGAGCACCCGCCTCGCCTCCGGGGTCACGGTGGCCGCCCTCGTCGTGGTGAACGCGGCGGGCTCGGTGGTCGACCCCCGGACCGGGGTGCTGTTCGGGGAGTACGGCGCCGGGGAGCCTCCGGCGCATCCTCCGGCCGAGGTCCACGCGGCGGCGGAGCGGCGTCTCGCCCGGGAGCGGATGGCGGCGGAGGAGGCCGGGGGCGGGGTTCCGCCGTTCAACACGACGATCGCGGTCGTCGCCACGGACGCGGACCTGACCCGGGCGCAGGCCCAGAAGCTGGCGGGCACCGCGCACGACGGCCTGGCACGCGCGGTGCGCCCGGTGCATCTGCTGACCGACGGGGACACCGTGTTCACCCTGGCCACCGGGCGGGTGCCGGTGGCGCCGGGTGATCCGGTCGCCGTCAACGAGATCCTGGCGGCGGGCGCCGACGTCCTGGCGCGGGCCGTCGTGAAGGCGGTGCGCGCGGCCCGGAGCACCGAGGGGCCGGGCGGCAGGCTCCTCTCGTACACGGAGCTGTACGGCGGCCGGGCCTGATCCGAGGGGCAGAATCCGAGGGGGGCGCGCGGCGCGAGAGAGGGGCGCACGGGCGGCCGACTCTCCCTCCGCGCCCGGGAGTTCACCCCAAGCGCCCGAAATGCACCGGGAACACTCGGGGAACTTTCTGCGTGCGCCCTACGTTTTTACCAACCCCGGTCACGATGTCGGACCCAGGGACTACGTTAAGCACGCATCAAGTAACACGCGGCGACGGCCTGGAGACACCACCTTGAGCGATCCGTACGAGACAACCGAGCACCACCTCGACCGACTCCTGCGACGCGCCCTCAACTCCTTCGACCTTCCCGACAGTACGGTCGACCGGCTCGGCACCGCGCTCGCCCACAGCAGTTCGCTGTACTCGTCGCACCACAGTGCCGTGCTGCACCGCGAGACCTACCGTCACACGTATCTCCTCGCCGACGGCTCCGCCCTGACGCTGTGGGAGCTGGTGCACAGCGGAGGGCGGGATGTGCGGGCTCCTCGTCGGCACGAGCTGTACGACCAGGAGGGCGACGCCCGTATCGCCGCGTCCCGGCTGGCCGGAAGCCTCTCCGACTCCCCGGTCTTCGGCGACGAGGGGATGCAGGAGGCGCAAGGGGATCTGGAGATGCTGACGGTCCTGATGTCCGCCCCGCCGGCCCCGCTCCCCCGGACGTACGCTCCGGACAACTCCGCGGACCACGCCCGCCGGGTGCTGCGCCGCGCGGAGAACGCCGACCGGCCGGGCGAGCGGAAGGCACGGCTGCTCCGGTCCGCCTTCGCCCACCACATCACCCAGATCTTCGGGCGGCAGTGCGACGTCGACGGCCGGACGGCCGGATTCACGCTCTACGAGCACGCGTTCCTGCTGCTGGACGGCAGCGAGACGAGCCTGTGGGAGGTCGAGCACACGGCGACGCCCGACGGCCGCCACATGTGCGAGGTGTACGAGGACGAGCACACCGCCCGCACGGCGATGGAGAGCCGCACCCGGATCTGCTGAACCGGAGCTCTCGCCCCGGATCGGCTGAACCGCATCTCCCGCCCAGACCCACCGCCCGCAGCGGTCAGTTCGCGTCGCCCTCCACGTGCACGCGCGGGCGGGCGGGCAGGGCGAACATCACCAGGAAGATCACCGAGAGCACCCCGGCCACCCACCACAGCGACTGCTGGAACGCGTCGACGAACGCCGGACTGACCGCCTCCGGGGCCAGCCGGTCGCCGATCGCCCCGAAGAAGACGACGGACACCAGGCCGAGGCCGAGCGCCGTCCCCATCTGCTGCACGGTGTTGATCAGCCCGGACGCCGAACCGGCGTGCTCCTTGGGCACCTCGGAGAGCACCGCGTCGGTCAGCGGAGCCACGATCAGCCCCATCCCCGTGCCCATGACCACCAGCGGGACGGCCATCTGCCAGGACGTGATGCCCATGCCGTAGTGCTCGCTCTCCCAGAGGTAGATCAGCAGTCCGGCGATCATGAGAAGCGCGCCGGCCTGAAGGACCTTGCGGCCGAAGCGGGGCACCAGCTTCTGTACGGAGATCCCGGCGGCCACCGAGACGGCGACGGAGAACGGGATGCCCGTCGTACCGGCGCGCAGCACGCTCCAGCCGAGACCCATCTGCATGTACATGGTCCACACCAGGAAGAAGATGCCGAGGCCGACGCCGAAGGTCAGCTGCACGGCGATGCCCGCGGCGAAGCTCTTGACCCGGAACAGGGACATCTCGATCAGCGGCGAGCCGTTGGCCAGCGTCTTCTGCCGCTGGTTCAGGGCCAGCGCCCCGAAGACGAACAGACTGCCCACCATCGACAGATGGCCCCAGACCGGCCAGCCCAGCTCGTGCCCCCGGGTGAGCGGGTAGATGAGCATCAGCATCGCCAGGGTGATCAGGGCGACGCCGAGCAGGTCGAGGCGGACCGCCTTGGGGGCCTTGGACTCGGTGATGAACTTCGCGCCGAGGAGCAGACCGGCGATGCCGACGGGCAGATTGATCAGGAAGATCGGCCGCCAGCCGAGCCCGAAGAGGTCCCATTCGGTGAGCAGCGCGCCCAGCAGCGGGCCGGAGACCGCGCCGAGCCCGACGATCGCGCCGAACAGTCCGAAGACCTTGCCGCGCTCGTGGGCCGGGAAGGTGGCGTGCACGATCGAGAGGACCTGCGGCACCATCAGGGCCGCCGTGGCGCCCTGGAGGATGCGGGCGGCGACCAGTATCTCGGGGCTGCCCGCGAAACCGCAGAGGGCGGAGGCGAGCGTGAATCCGCCGATGCCGATGAGGAAGAGCCGCTTGCGCCCGTAGATGTCGCCGAGCCGGCCGCCTGTGATCAGCCCGGCCGCGAACGCGAGGGCGTAACCGGCGGTGATCCACTGGATCGCGGAGACCGACGCCCCCGTCTCGCGCTGGATGCTGGGGATCGCGATGTTGACGATCGTGACGTCGACCAGGTCCATGAAGGCCGCGGTCATCACGATGGCCAGCGCGAACCAGCGACGCCGGTCGGCCGGGGCGGACCCGGGTGCGACCGGTGTCTTCACTTGTACCGGCGGGACGGGCGGGGCGGACGCGGTGGGCGGTGCGAGGTGCGACGCCGTGGGAGGCGGAGGTGCGGAAGAAGGCATGGCAAGAACCTAGGCGGCCATTAGGTCAGACCATGACCTGATGGTCCGGCACCCTGAAGCCATGTCCGACACTCCCGCACGACTGCTGAAACTGCTCTCGCTCCTCCAGACCCCGCGCGAGTGGCCGGGCGGCGAGCTGGCCGAGCGGCTCGACGTCAGCCCGCGCACGATCCGCCGCGATGTCGACCGGCTGCGCGACCTGGGCTACCCGGTCGAGGCCTCGCGCGGCTCGGTGGGCGGCTATCGCCTGGTGGCGGGCGCCGCCATGCCGCCCCTGCTGCTGGACGACGAGGAGGCGGTGGCCATCGCGGTGGGGCTGCGGGCCGGGGCCGGGCACGCGATCGAGGGCGTCGACGAGGCCTCCGTACGGGCGCTGGCGAAGCTGGAGCAGGTGCTTCCCTCGCGACTGCGGCACCGGGTCTCCGCGCTCCAGAACGCCACCGTGCCGCTGACCCGGGGCGACGGCTCGACCATCGACCCGCGGACCCTGACGACGCTGGCTTCGGCGGCCACCGGGCGGGAGCGGCTGAGGTTCGCGTACCGCAGCGGCGACGGCACCCGGACGAAGCGGCAGGTCGAGCCGTACCGGCTGGTGAGCACCGGGCAGCGCTGGTATCTGGTGGCGTACGACCTGGACCGGGAGGACTGGCGTACGTTCCGGGTGGACCGGGTCGGTGAGCCGTACGCGACCGGGGCCCGGTTCGCCCCGCGACCACTGCCCGTGGAGGGCGCGGGGAGCGATGCGGGGAGCGGGGACGCGGCGAGGTTCCTGGCCCGGTCGATGCGGCGGATGAAGCCGGAGCTGTGGATCGATGTGTGGTTCGGCGGGTCGGCGGAGTTCGTGGCGGCGCGGCTGCCCGCGCATCTCGGGGCGCCGGAGCCGGACGGGGAGGGCGGCTGCCGGCTGCGGACCTCGTGCACCGATTCGCTGGAGTGGGTGGCGCTGCGGCTGGCGTTGGTGGACTGCGAGTTCTCCGTGACGGAGCCGCCGGAACTGGTGGCGTACCTGGAGAGTCTCGGCGCCCGGCTGACCCGCGCCGCCCGGCCCGGGGACCGGCGCGATCCTTCCGGCCCGGAACAGGGATGAGCCCCGACGCCGGGGGGGGTGGGCGCCGGGGCTCAGCTCGGGGACCGGCGAAAAACCGGTCGGGTGACCGGAATGACCCGGTCGGTCAGCCGGTGCGAACCGGCTTGATGGGGAGATTACGGGTTATTGGCTCACGCCGCAGCGTCAAAGCCCGTGTCGTGAGCCATTCGCTTCAATTCGAGCAGTGCGTGCTTCTCTATCTGGCGGATCCGCTCCCGGGTGAGGCCGTGCTGCTTGCCCACTTCGGTCAGGGTCCGCTCGCGCCCGTCCTCGATGCCGTACCGCATCTTGATGATCGAGGCGGTCCTGTTGTCGAGCTTGCCGATCAGGTCGTCCAGCTCCTCGCTGCGGAGCAGAGTCATCACCGACTGCTCGGGCGAGACGGCGGAGGTGTCCTCCAGCAGGTCGCCGAACTGGGTGTCGCCGTCGTCGTCGACGGACATGTTCAGACTGACCGGGTCACGGGCCCAGTCCAGGACATTGCCCACGCGCTCGGCGTTGGAGTCGAGCTCGGCGGCGATCTCCTCGTGCTCCGGGTCGCGCCCGTGCTCACGGTTGAACTCGCGCTGCACCCGGCGGATCCGGCCGAGCTCCTCCACCAGGTGGACGGGGAGCCGGATCGTACGGGACTGGTCGGCGATGGAGCGGGTGATGGCCTGCCGGATCCACCACGTCGCGTACGTGGAGAACTTGAAGCCCTTGGCGTAGTCGAACTTCTCGACCGCGCGGACCAGGCCCGCGTTGCCCTCCTGGATCAGGTCGAGCAGAGGGAGCCCCGCGCGCGGGTAGCGGCGGGCCACGGCGACGACGAGCCGGAGGTTGGAACGGATGAATATGTCCTTGGCGCGCTCGCCCTCGGCGACCAGCGCCTCCAGCTCCTCACGCTTCGCGTCACCGGCGGCGCTCTCCACCTCGCCGTCGAGGATCTGCTGGGCGTAGACGCCCGCCTCGATGGTCTGCGAGAGGTCGACTTCCTTGGCGGCGTCGAGCAGCGGTGTGCGGGCGATCTCGTCCAGGTACATGCCGACCAGGTCGCGGTCGGCGATTTCCCCGCCCCCGGCGCGAACACTGCTTGCCCTGCCGGTCCCACCGGTGGTGGTGGACGTACGACGGGCGACGGCACGGGTTGCCATGCGTGCTCCCTTGCTGAGTAGGTCGCGACACCCTTTCGGGTGCCCTGCATCCGATGGAAACAACGACTGGAATCCGGACAGAATTCCCATGCCACACATTCATTTTCGTGATCATGCAGTACCCTGTCCGCCGCCGACCGCCGGATGCGGCTTCCGGCTTTCGCCGGAAGCGCAGGTCAGAGCCGGTGCCGGGGGGCGATCCGGCCGCTTTCCGGCTCTCCGGCCGGATACCCGAAATCAGTGTTCCCATGAGACCGCGCTCACCTTCACGCCCGCCTCTCCCCCGCTCGGCCGACCCGGTCCCGGCCCCGGGTCCAGGTGGGCCGCGCTCCCGCCGTGCAAGACGTGCCGGGCTCCGTTCGGGTTGCTCAGGGTGTCCGCGATGTGCCGGGCGGCCCGGTCCTAGGACCTCCGACCGATCCGGCCGGCACCGCGGCCGACCGCCGCGGCCGGTCGGATCGGGACCGCGGTCCCGGACCGACCGGGACCGCAGCCCGATCCGCCCCGGGCGGGGCACGCCTAGCGTGATCGGCACGAGCCGCACGGACCGCGCCGACCGCACGAGCCGCGCCGCTACGGACCGCACTGACACCACGGGAGCGTGATCGGCATGGACGACACCACGGGCACCCTCGACGAGGCGCTGGAGCGCATCCACGTCTCGGGGCCGGAGCGCGACGGCTGGCTCAGCAATCACGCGCCGATGGCCGTGGAGGCCCTGGTCCGGCACGGCCAGGCGTCGGCCGTGCACCGCTGGCTGGACCGTTACGGCCCGAAGCTGGAGGAGATGCCGGTCGCCGGCGCCCCGGTGACCGGCCGGAACTGGCACGAGGCGCTGGGCGACCCGCGCCGCGTCGCCGACTGGACGGTGTACTTCGAGCGGGAGACGGCCCGGGCGCCCTGGCGTGACGTGCTCGCCGCGTGGTGGCCCCGGCTGCTGCCGGGCATCGCGGCGGGCGCCACGCATCCGGTGATCCGGGTGGGCCACTCCGTACGGACCCTGCTGACCGGCGAGGAGACCGCCCCGCGTGTCCGGGAGCTGGCCCACGCGCTCGGCTACTGGGCCGCCCGGCACCAGCCGCTGCCCGCCCTGACACCGCTGGGCCCGGCGCCGAGCGCGGCGGCGGCCCTGGACCTGGTGCCGCTGGTGCCCGAGCAGAGCGGCGGCATCCGGGAACGGTTCGCGCAGCTGACCGGGTTTCCGGAGTGGCCGGCCCAGCCGGGGCGGGAGTCCGCCGGTCCGCGGCCCGCCGGCCCGGAGCCCGCCCACCGCGAGCCCGTCGGCCCGGAGTCCGCCGGTCCGGTGCGCTTCGGCCCGGAGCTCGCCTCCGCCGAAGCGGCCCGGTCCGCGTTGCGGGAGCTGGTCCGCGCCTCGACGCACCGGTACGCGACCCACGCGCACGGCGAGCCGATCATGCTGGTCCACGCGGCGACCGCGCCCAACGCGGTCCTGCGCACCCTGCCGGCCCTGCCCCGCGAGCTGTGGGCGCCGAGCCTGCGGGCCGCCTGGGCGGCGAGCGCGGCGGTCACCGCCGCCTACGCGCCCCGCGAGGCGGCCCCCGTACCGGCGTCGGCCGGGGCCGCTCCGGACGCCGGAGAGCTGTTCGCCCGGGCCGCGGCGCACGGCGACGACCACACCATCAAGTTCACCGATACGGCACTGGACGTGGGCGACGCGCTCGCGTTCTCCGCCGCCCGGCGCGCGATCGAGCTGAACCCGCCGGTGTTCGGCTGAACCGGCCGGCCGACGCCCTCCGGTCCCTCAGCCGAACTGCACCGACCGCTTCGCCAGCCCCATCCAGAACCCGTCGATGACGCTCCGCCCCCGGTCCAGCTCGTCCTCCGCCGCGCCCAGCGTCACGAACAGCGGCGCGAAGTGCTCGGTGCGCGGGTGGGCCAGCTTCCCGGCCGGGGACGTGTGCTCGAAGTCGAGCAGCGCGTCGATGTCCTGGGCCCGCAGCGCGCGGTCGCCCCAGTCGTCGAACTCCGCCGACCAGCCGGGCACCCCGCCGCCCTGGTGCCGCAGGGCGGCCAGGTTGTGGGTGAAGAAGCCGCTGCCGACGATCAGCACGCCCTCGTCGCGCAGAGGGGCGAGTTTGCGCCCGATCTCCATCAGCTTCTGCGGGTCGAGCGTCGGCATGGAGATCTGGATTACGGGGATGTCGGCCTCCGGGAACATCTCCACCAGCGGTACGTACGCCCCGTGGTCCAGGCCGCGGTCCGGGATGTCCTGGACCGGCGTACCGGCGCCGCGCAGCAGCTTGCGGACGCTGTCGGCGAGCTGCGGCGCGCCGGGGGCCCCGTACCGCACCGCGTAATAGTGCTCGGGGAAGCCCCAGAAGTCGTACACGAGCGGCACCGGCTCGGTGGCGCCCAGCGCGAGCGGCGCCTCCTCCCAGTGGGCGGAGACCATCAGGATCGCCCGCGGGCGGGGCAGCCCCGCGGACCAGGCGGCGAGTTCGCCGGGCCAGACGGGATCGTCGGCCAGCGGCGGTGCGCCGTGCGAGAGGTAGAGGGCGGGCATCCGCTCCGCGGTGGCTGTCATGGCACTCCCCATCCACTGGACGCGGAACCCGGGGCACCGGGCACCGCGTTGGATGCACAGGGCACTGGTTCCGGTCACGAACTCGTCCGAGCAGGAGTTTCCCGAGGTCATCCGGGGGATCGTTGTTCAGGGGTCCTGCGGAATCGTTGCGGATCCACGCAGGATCCCTTTTCGGGAACCTCCTCGGCAGGATCCTTGAAGCTTCAAGTTCCTACCTTCGGAGACCTTAGCCCTATCTAGTTAAACTTTCAAGAAAAGGTCGTACAGTGGAGTACATGACCACGGCACCCACCGGCGCGCCGCGCTGGCTCACCGACGAGGAGCAGCACGCCTGGCGCGCTTATCGGCATGCCACCACGTTGCTGGAGGATCACCTCGACCGCCAGTTGCAGCGCGATGCCGGCATGCCGCACATCTATTACGGACTGCTCGTCCAGCTCTCACAGGCCCCGCGCCGCCGGATGCGGATGACGGAGCTGGCCCGGGACGCGAAGATCACCCGTTCCCGGCTCTCGCACGCCATCGCCCGGCTGGAGAAGAACGGCTGGGTGCGCCGCGAGGACTGCCCCTCCGACAAGCGCGGCCAGAACGCGGTGCTCACCGACGACGGCTACGAGATGCTCCGCCGCTCGGCGCCGGGCCATGTCGAAGCCGTACGGCAGGCGATGTTCGACCGGCTCACGCCCGAGCAGGTGAGCAGCCTCGGGGAGATCATGCGGGTGCTCGCGACCGGCCTGGAGCCGGAGGGCGCGGACGCGGACCTGCCCTGGCTCCGCTGAGCGTTCGCCGAGCGGAACCAGGGCAGGAAGGCCGGGCAGGAAGCCCGGGCAGGGCCGGGGGGAGCGGCGGTCGCCGTCAGTGGGCGACGACCGGAATCTTGAACTCCTCCTCGGCGCCCGCGCCGGACGCGCTGTCCGCCCCACCGCTCGCACCCGTTCCGGGGCGGCCGGTGTTGATGAGCGTCATCGCGATGGCGGCCGCGGCGACGAGGATGCCGACCGCCCACCAGATCGCGGCGGCGAAACCGCTGACCATGGCCTGGAGCTCCAGGAGCTGCGGGTCCGTGGCGCGGGCCGCGTGATCGGCGACGTACGCGGTGGTGGCGCTCGCGGCGATGGTGTTCAGCAGAGCGGTACCGATGGCGCCGCCGACCTGCTGCGAGGTGTTGACCATCGCGGAGGCCACGCCCGCGTCACGCGGCTCGATGCCGTGCGTGGCCAGGGACATCGCCGGCATGAACGCCGTACCCATACCGAGGCCGAGCAGCAGCATGCCGGGCAGGATCACGGCCGCGTAGCTGGTGTTCAGGTCCAGCTGGGTCAGCAGCAGCATGCCGACCGCGGCGACCAGGAATCCGGGGCCCATCAGCAGACGCGGCGGGACCCGGGTCATCAGCCGGGTGCCGATCTGGGTGGAGCCGGTGATCATGCCCACGATCATCGGCATGAACGCGAAGCCGGTCTTGACCGGGGAGTAGCCCTTCACGACCTGGAGGTAGTAGGTCAGGAAGAGGAACAGCCCGAACATCGCGATGATGGCGAGACCCAGCGAGAGGTAGACCCCGCCGCGGTTGCGCTCGGTGAGGACGCGCAGCGGCAGCAGCGGCGACTTCACGCGCGCCTCGGTGACCACGAAGGCCAGCAGCAGCACGGCGGCGGCGATGAACATGGAGACGGTCAGCGCGTCCGACCAGCCGGCCGACTCGGCGCGGGTGAAGCCGTACACCAGGGCGACCAGGCCGAGCGTGGAGAGCACGACGCCGGGGATGTCCAGCGGCGCGCGGTTGCGGGCGCCGGAGGGCTCACGGATGACGAAGTACGCACCCGCGGCGGCGACGATGGCGAACGGGATGTTGACGAAGAAGGTCCAGCGCCAGTTCAGGTACTCGGTGAGGAAGCCGCCGAGGATCAGCCCGACCGCGCCACCACCACCGGCGATGGCCCCGTAGATGCCGAAGGCCTTGGCCCGCTCCTTGGCGTCGGTGAACATCACGGCGAGCAGGGACAGGGCGGCCGGGGCGAGCAGCGCGCCGAAGACACCCTGGAGGGCCCGGGAGCCGAACATCATCGCCTCGTTCTGGGCCGCCCCGCCGAGCGCGGAGGCCAGGGCGAAGCCGATCAGACCGACGACGAAGGTGCGCTTACGGCCCCAGAGGTCGGCGATCCGGCCGCCGAAGAGGAGGAGCCCGCCGAAGGCGAGGGCGTAGGCGGTGATGACCCACTGCTTGTTGCCGTCGGAGATGCCGAGGTCGGTCTGGGCGGAGGGCAGCGCGATGTTCACGATGGTCGCGTCGAGGACGACCATCAGCTGCGCGAGCGCGATGAAGGCGAGGGCTTTCCAGCGGCTCGGATCGGGAAGGGAGGCGTCTGCCGCGCGGGACAGACCGGCTGTTTTTGGCATGGGTGTAGCCACCTAAGGACGTGCGAGGGCGCCGAGGCGTCGCGAAGTGGGCGTCGGCGGTACGTGCTGGTGTACGCGCGACGGATGAAGTGGGAGGTGCCGACGTGGACGTGCCGGCGTGGACGTGCCGACGTGGACGTGCCGGCGTGACGGAAGGGAACGACTAGGTGTACGGGGGCGGTGACATGCCGCCCGGAAGGCTCAGGTCGGTGCGGGCGTCAGGGGCGCCGCAGGTCCTCCAAGGTCGCCGCCGATCCGGGCAGCTCCGAGCGGGCCGGGGTCTCCAGGCCGTCCAGGAACAACTGCAGATGGCGGTGGGTGAACCGGTCGATTCCCTGGCAGGCGATGCCGGGGAGCGGCCGGGTGAGCTGGGAGAGGGCGACGAGTACGTCACCGACGGCGATGTCGGTACGCAGTCGCCCCGCGGACATGGCGCGCGCCACGAGCCCTTCGACAGCCTCTTCGAGGCGCCTGCGCTCGGCGAGCAGTTCGGGGTGGTCCTTGTCGAAGACGCCGGAGAGCATCGGGCACAGCGCGCCGATCCGTTCGTCGGCGGCCGCGTGGACGAAGCGGCTGAGCGCGGCGAACGGGTCGGACTCCGCGGCGACGGCCTCTTCGGCCTTCCGGGTGGTGCGGGAGGTGACCGCGAGGACGACCTCATGGGTGAGGGCGGCCCGGTCGGGGAAGTTCCGGTAGAGCGTGGCGTTGCCGACGCCCGCCCGGCGGGCGACGTCGTCCAGGGCCACGTCCGGCCCGAACTCGACGAACAGCTCGCGTGCGGCCGCGACGATCCGCTCACGGTTGCGCAGCGCGTCGGCCCGCGGACGGACCGTGCGGCACTGTGCGGCCGGTGCGGTGTTCTCGGCGACGGTCTTCACGACGATGCCGTTCCTTCCCTCTGTGTAGCCGGTCAGCCCCTGCGCGTAACCGGGGACCGTTTCCCCGTTTAGCGGGGACACGTATGCAAACGGGGAGAGGATCCCCGCTTATTTCCCACCTCAATGTGACCTGAGTCACATCACCCCGGAGGGAAAACCCACCGATCGGCGCACCCAGCGAGCGGCCCCGGACCGCCCGGCACAGGCTGATCGCCAGAGCGCAGTCAGGGGTCGGCCGACTGCCGCGGACCCCGAAGGCGCCTCTATGCAGCAGCCCCGCCACCGGATACGCAGACACCGCCGCCCGGTCGCCCTGGCCGGAGCGACCGCGCTGGTCATAGCGGCCATGGCCTCGGCCAGCACCACCCTGCCGACCACCGGCCGCGCCTCGGCGGGCCCGGCGGCCACCGCCCAGGACTCCGCGCTCGCCCCGTGCCGGATCTCCGCCACCATGGGCGTCCAGATGTCCGAGGGCCTGCCCACCCCGCCCGGCTACACCCGGTCGACCGGCGAGATCAGAGCGCTCAACCTGATGATCGACTTCCCGGACGCGGAGGGCACGGAGCCCGCGACGGACCGGTACGCGGAGTTCTTCCCGCAGACCTCCGACTGGTTCAGGACCAGCTCCTACGGCCGGCTCGTCTACCGGCCGGAGGCCCCCGTCAAGGACTGGCTGCGGATGCCGATGGCGTTCACGGAGTACGGGATAGAGCGCGGCTCACCGTTCGAGCCGGGCTACCGCCAGCTGGTGAAGGACATCGTGGCGGCCGCCGACCCCCGGGTCGACTTCTCGGAGTACGACCTGGTCAACATCCTGGTCAGCCCGAACGCCGGCCCCTCCGCGCTGGACACCGTGCTCTCGGTGACCTTCTCCGGCAACGACGAGGCCCCGGAGGCGGACGGCGTACCGCTCGCCAACACCTCGTTCGTCTACAGCCGCCAGGACGACGGGTCGGGGTCGTACGCCGAGACCGGCTACCGCGTCCTGCCGCACGAGAACGGCCACGTCTTCGGGCTGCCCGACCTCTACACGATGGAGGGCGGCGGCTCGGTCGGGCACTGGGACATCATGTCCGAGGACTGGGGCGCCAACAACGACTTCCTGGCCTGGCACAAGTGGAAGCTCGGCTGGCTCGACAACGAACAGATCAGCTGCGCCTCGCAGTCCGGCGTCAGCGAGCACACGCTCGGCCCGCTGGCCACCGAGGGCGGCACCAAGCTCGCCTTCGTCCCGCTGAGCGCCCAGTCCGGCTACGCCGTGGAGGTCCGTACGGCCGGGGGCAACGACGAGGCGGTCTGCCGGCCCGGGGTGCTGATCTACAAGGTCAGCTCGGACGTGGACACCGGCCAGGGCCCGGTCTCCGTCGCCGACGCCACGGAGGACAGCGGCGGCTGCACCCGGCGCCCCAACGTGCACGCGGAACTGTCGGACGCCCCGTTCCGCCCCGGCCAGACGTTCACCGACCGGGCCAACGGCGTACGGATATCCGTGCTGGACGAGGACGACGACGGGAACTACCGGGTACGGGTCACGCGCCCGTGAGGGGCGCGGCGGTCTCCAGCAGGGCCCGGAGCCGGTGCTTGAGGAGCTTCCCGGTGGCGTTGCGCGGGAGCGGCTCCTCGGTGAACAGCACCCGCGCGGGCGCCTTGAAGGCGGCAAGCCTCCCGCCGACGTGCTCGCGCAGGTCCTCGGCGGTGACCACGGCCCCGGCGCGCGGCCGGACGACGGCCGCCACCTCCTCCCCCAGCACCGGGTGCGGGATGCCGAGGACGGCGGCGTCGGCCACGTCGGGGTGGTCGTGCAGGACGCCCTCGACCTCGACGCAGGACACGTTCTCGCCGCCCCGGATCACCACGTCCTTGATCCGGTCGACGACGGAGATCCGCCCCTCGCTCCGTACGGCGAGGTCTCCCGTACGGAACCAGCCGCCGTCGGCGAAGGCCTCCTCGGTCGCCGCCGCGTCGCGCCAGTAGCCGCGGAACAGCGACTGGCCGCGCAGCCACAGCTCCCCCGCCTCCCCGTCGGGCAGCTCATCGCCCGACGGCCCGGCGATGCGCGTCTCCGTGACCGGGGTGGGCCGCCCCGCGCCGCCGGGCTCCGCGCGGTACTCGTCGCCGAAGTGCGCGAGGACCCCGCCGCTGGTCTCGGTGAGGCCGTAGCCGTTGCGGGGCTCGACGCGGGTCCCGTAGCGGGCGGTGAGCCGGGCGACCAGGGCGGGCGGCGGCGCGGCTCCCCCGGTGCTGAACAGGCCGAGGCCGCCCAGAGCGTCCCCGTCGCCCGCCCGCTCCGCGGCCTCCAGCAGCTGGAGCCCGGTGGCGGGCACGCCGGAGAAGTGGGTGACGCGGTGCGTACGGATCAGCCGCAGCGCCTCGTCCGCGTCCCACTTGTGCATCAGGACGAGGGCGCCGCCGGCCGCCATCGCGGCGTAGAACCCGGTGAACGCGGCGACGTGGAAGAACGGGAACGTCATCAGCGAGACCGGCGCGGGCCCCTGCCCCGGGATGACGCCGCGTGCCAGCGCGGAAGCCGCCGCGTGGTAACGGGGGTTGAGCGCGGCCCCGGCCTGGGCGAGCTGGGTGGCCACCGCGCCCTTGGGGCGGCCGGTGGTGCCGGAGGTGTAGAGGATCGTGGCGTCGTCCTCGGGCCGGGGCTCCACGTCGGGCGGCGCGGCGAGCGGATCGGGTGCGGGGAACTCCTCGTACCGATCGAGGCGCAGGCCCTCCGCCGTCCGCCCCGCACCGTGGAAGAGAACGACGTACGCCCCGGTACGCCGGGCCCAGCCGGCGACCCGCCCCAGCCGCTCCCCGTCCACGAGGAGCACCCCGGGCTCGCAGTCGTCGAGGGCGTGACCGAACTCCTCCTCGGTCCACCAGGCGTTCAGCGGTACGGCGACGAGACCGGCCAACTGGGCGGCCCAGAAGGCGATCTGCCACTCGGGATGGTTCCGCATCGCGATCACGGCCCGGTCGCCGGAACGCAGCCCGTACCGCTCCCGCAGGCGTACGGCGAGGGCGGAGGCGGCCGCGAAGAACTCCCCGTAGCTGTACGTCCGTTCCCCCGCGATCAGGAACGGCGCGTCCCCGTAGGCCCAGGTGGTCTCGACGAACTCCCGCAGCGTACGGGGCCCGTCGGCGTACTCCGGCGTGCCCCGCTCACCGATGACCACGGCGAAGGGCGCGCCGGGCGCGGTGAGGGCGGCCTCGATACGCGCGGCGCGCCCGGCGAGCTCAGCAGCGTCGGCTGCTCCGGGGTCCGGGGACGGGACGGTGTGCGGCACGGACGGCCTCTCTCGCGCTGACGCTGGTGCTGATACCGGTACTGATGCTGATACCGGTGCTTGCTGACACACGAGACGCTATGCAAGCGGAGGCGAAGCGCCAAGGGCGGCAGCCCCCGGGGCATCCCTTTTCGGGTCACTCAGGCGGCGGCCGGGGGCCCGAACCGCACGGAGGTCAGCTCTGCGGGAGGAGCGGTCGGCCGAACAGGAACGTCACCGGGGCGACGGGGCGCTCGTCAGCACCCCGTCCCTGCTCGGCCGGTTCCCGAGGGACGGTCAGGGTGCGGGGAAGGAGAGGCGGACACCGTGCTGTTCCTCGGCGCCCCGGAGGGACGGGACCAGGGTCTCGCGCACCTTGTCGAGCTCGGCGGCATGGTCGGCGAGGAAGTCGGTGCGCAACCGTTCGCGGATCGGTTCGCGGACGGCCTCCACCGGGCGCATGCAGTCGGCGTAGGCGCTGCCCAGGACACGGTTCTCGCGCGGGAGGTCGGCCGGGGCGACGGACTGCAGGCGAGTGTCGGTGTGGCGGAAGAAGCCGTCTTCGTCGGAGACCTCGATGTCGTGGCCCGCGAGGCAGTCGGGCAGGGCGGCCAAGGCCTCGACCGTCGCGGGGTCGTCGTCCAGGGAGCCGAGTTCCTTGAACCACGCGGCCTGGAGCGATGCGTAGGTCCCGCGCAGTACGCCGACGGCGGCGGCGCCCTCATCCTGGCAGCGGCGCACCTCGTCGGGGGAGCCGGAGCGGCCCGTGGCGGCGGGCGCCGCGGGCAGGGGAACCTCGGCGCTGTGGCTGAAGCCGTGCCGGGCGATGAAGTCCAGGTCGGGCAGCTCGAAGAGGCGGATGAACGCGGGCGGCGGGGCGTCCTGGGGGAGGTCGAAGCCGCCCTTTGACGCGCACGAGGCCATGGCGGTGTGCGCCACCTGCTGTCCGAACGTGTCCAACCCCTGTGTCCAGCGGGCTTCCGCACCGGTCGCCGGGAGGAGCATGGTCAGGGGGTCCTTCGGCAGCGCGTGGGTGACCTGGGCCGCTGAGTCCGCGGTGGGCAACGCGGATGACGTCGCCGAGTCCGACGAACCGGCAGCCGTCGAGCAGGCGGTGAGGGCCCACAGGGCCGCTGCGGCGACGACGGCGCGACGAGGTCGTGGCTGTGCCCGACGACGGATCGCCGGGAGGATCACTCGGTCTCTCACACCCATCCTCTTCCTTCTCCCCTGCTCGCTTCGGCGTAGGAGGTGCCGCCGAGGCCGACGGCACCTCCGGATGGCAGCGGGCTGGATCAGTGGGTGATCCGGACCGTGTCACGGCCGTCGTAGTAGCTCGCTATCCCGAACCTGGTGCCGCTGTTGACGTCGGTGCACAGCCAGTACCGGGAGTCGTTGACGCTGTGGTTGCCGTCGGAGGCCTGGACGTAGCCCTTGGCGCAGGTGAACCAGCCGCCGGAGCCGAGAAGGCGGCCGGCGTAGCGGTCGTAGCCGCGGGAGGAGGAGTCGTTGGAGTAGGTGAGGTTGAGGTCGCCGCAGGTGCTGTTGGCCTTGCTGAGGATGGTGCTGGAACCCCGGTACCCCGTCGTCAGGGTCGAGGTCACGCAGGCCTGCACCCCCACGTCGGCGGCGGACGCCGTAGGCGCGAGGGCCACACAGGTCGCGGCGGCCGAGGCGATGGCCAGGGCGCCGGCGACGAAGGTTCGCTTCATGAAATTCCCCCATGTGCTGTCGACGAAGGGCGGGCACTGGTTGCCGCCCGGAGTGCTTCGCCCGTCACTCTCCCAACCCTGGGCAGGCGCTCTCCAGAACCTTCGACCTGGGTCGAAAGACCCGGATCAGGCGGCGGACCTCGATGTTCCGGTGCGGAGCAGCGCCGCCCCGACCGGAGTGAGGGTGTGCAGGACGGTGTTCCGCGAACGCCGGGTCGTGATCAGGCCCGCGTTGCGCAGCACGGTGGTGTGGTGCGTGGCGGTGGCGGGCGAGACGCCCAGGCGCTGGGCCAGTTCGGTGGTGGTCGCTCCGTGGGCGAGAGTCCGCAGGGCGGCCGCGCGGGTCTTCCCCAGCAGGGCGCCGAGGGAGACCTCCGAGGGGCGCTCGGGGGCAGGTGCCCAGGTATCGCACAGGGGGTAGACAAGCACGGCCCGTAGTGTGTTGTCGGCCAGGACGACCGGTTTCCGCCAGCAGAAGTAGGACGGGATGAGGCGCAGGCCGCGGCCGTCGAGATGCAGGTCCCGGTCCACGACGTAGTCGATCTCCAGCACCGGCGGGCGCCAGCGTATGCCGGGTGCGAGGCCGCGGAGCAGCCCGTCGACGCCGGTGTCGACGGTCATCCGGGCGCATGCGGCCCGCTCAGCGGCGATCCTGGTGAAGACGTCGTCCTGGAACGGCGCGATGACGGCGTCGTGGTAGGCGCGCAGGGCCTTGCCGAGTTCCTCACGGGCCCGGCTCTCCACCAGGTTCCCCGCCCAGGGCGGCCCTCCTGTGGTCTCCTGCAGTCTGCGCACTTCGGCGGCCACCCGGGAGGACGGGGTGTCGAGCACCGCGGCGAGTCCCTCGTCCAGTCCCTCGGCGGCCTCGTACGGGGTCAGGAAGTCGGGAAAGTAGGCGGCCCGGGGCACGACGGGGACGAGCAGTCGGCGCACCGCCTTGCCGAGCGGTGTACTCGCCAGGGTGTCCTGGGTGGCGCGGTACCAGTCGGCGTAGGCCCAGCGCCCCTGCGAGGTCTGGAGCCGGTGCAGGCTGAAGACGGTCTCCCAGAGCGGATCGGGACGTGTCGCCAGCCTGACACGTGTGAGGTCCGCGGGCGTGAAGTGGATGCGCAGCACGAGAATCGCCCCCCGTTGATGGTCGTCCTGCTCACGGCAAGCGTGGGGGTGGTTGGTACGAAAGGCAAAGCGTTGCCCGGTGTGTCGCCGCTGGGCCGCGACAGGAGCCTCAGGGGCCGGGGACACCTGCTCCGGCCCAGGGCGATCGCCCCTTCGGGGAGGGGCGTTCACGCGGTCCGCCGAAGCGGAGATGGGCGCCGGAGCATCCGGACGACGGCCGTTGGCGGTAACAGGGGCGACCGGCGGAATCCCTATCCGCTAGGCTGTCAGCGGTCAGTAGGCCTCCAGAGCACCTGCCCGGGAAAACGTCCCTCAGGACCTCTCCCCAGCACTGTTCCAGAAACTCCTGACCAGGGCGTTTGCCTCACTTCGCCCGGCATCCCCCACTGGGGTTTCCGGCAGGGTTTTCGGCAAGCCCCGCCTTCGTAGCTCAGGGGATAGAGCACCGCTCTCCTAAAGCGGGTGTCGCAGGTTCGAATCCTGCCGGGGGCACAACGTACGACCAAGCCGACCTGGGGCTTCTCCGCCAGGAAGGCGCTGCGGCCGCCGGCTTCACTCGACGGAGTGGAGTCGGCCGCCCGCGGGGGAATGTCGGCCTCGCCCTGCTTCGGCTCCGCAGCCGTCTGCCCAACGATGAGCGCATGTCACTGCACCGTCTGCGTTCGCTGACCCGCCGCGCGCTTCCCGCACTGCTGGTCGTCCAAGCCGCTCTTCTTCCCCTCCAGTCCGCCTCTGCCGCCGAGCACGGGACACACCCCTGCCGGTCGTCCGACACCTGTGGTTCGATCATCGTCGCCCCGGTCTCCCAGGCGGCCCCGGACGAGGGTGACTGCACCAGCCCGGAGCCGGTCGTGTGCCTGATCCGGAGCGAGACCCCGGAGGAGCGCGAGGTCGCCCGGGATCAGCGGATGCGGTATCACGATCTCCTTGAGGACATGGAGCGTACGGAGTGCGCGATGCGCGCCGAAGGGCGCTCGGAGGAGGACATCGCCCGCACGCTGGTGCAGATGCGCAACGACGCCAAGGACGTCGTCCGGGCCGGTATGACCCCGGAGCAGGTCGCGGAGCTGGAGGCGCGCAACCAGAAGAAGTACGGCAACCCGCTCGGCCCGACGGCGGATCAGCTCTATCTGAAGTACGGCTCCTGGGAGAAGGTCGGCGAAGCCGCCACGCGGTCGAGCGCGGCCGTGGACCGGGAGCTCGGTCTGGAATTCCGTCACTGTCCGTGTGATGTGCTCCAGGCCGCCTGAATCGCCCCGCACCGCCCGTGACCGTACGGGAGGAAGTGCCGCTGCGGCCCGCCCCCACCTCGGCGAGGAAGGGGGCGGGCCGCAGCGGTGTGTCAGCCGTGTGTCAGCCGTTCGGGGCGCTGTCCACCTGGAAGTTCATCTTGACGTTGCCGTTGACGACCGAGGTCGCGGTGACCGTCACGCCGTACTGCTTGCCGTCCGCGGCCAGTTGGCACCGGATGGTGGCGTTCACCCGGGCCGGGAGGTCCTGGGGGCAGGAGAAGGCGTCGGGGGCCTGGCCCGTCTGGGCCGTCAGGGCGGCCTTGCCCTGACGGGCGACCTCAGCCCTGTCCACCGTCTGCGCCCCGCCGCCACTACCCGCGCTCGGGGTGCCGGAGGGCTGCTCGGAGGGGTCAGGCGCCGCGGAGCCGCCCGCGTCGGGGGCGTCGTCGACCTTGAAGTCCATCTTGACCTTGTCGTCGTCGACCGACGTCGCGGTGGCCGTCATCCCCAGCTTCTGGCCGCCCACGGTCAGCTCGCAGCGCGTCGTCTCGCCCGCCTCGGCCTTGAGGTCGTCCTCGCAGGTGACGTCGTCGATCTCGCGGCCGATCTTCTTGCTCAGGGCCGCCGACGCCTGCTTCGCGACCTCCTCCTTGCTCACCGCCTTGGGGCTGCCCACGCTGACCGAGCAACCCGCGACGAGGAACGCCGCCAGCACCCCCACCGCCGCTCGCGCCATGATCCGGCTCCGTGCCGACCGCTGCATCGCATTCCCCCGAGGTATGTTCATGTCAAGTATTTGGGCGGCCAACGTATCACTCGGTTCCGGCCTCACGGGCTCTTACGAGACGGCCTCCCCGATCACGTGCGCCGCGATCCGCGCCATCAGTGGATTCGACTCCCGGTAGTGCGCGAGCTCCATCAGGGCGATCGACAGCGCCCAGCCCCGCCCCCGCGTCCAGGTCGCGTCGTCGGCCGCCACCGCCGTACGGAATGCCTCCCTGGCCCCGGCCGTCAGCAGGTACCAGGCCGCGATCAGGTCGACGGCGGGGTCGGCCAGGCCGGTGCAGCCGAAGTCGATGACCGCGGTGAGGCGGCCGTCCGCGACCAGGACGTTGCCCGGCTGGAGGTCCCCGTGCGCCCAGACGGGGCGGGCCGTGAACGGCGGGGCGGCCAGGGAATCGGTCCAGGCGGCGGTGGTGTTCTCCCGGTCCACGACACCGTCCAGGGCCGCCAGCGCCTCGCGGGTCGCCCGGTCGCGGGAGGCCAGGGGCTCGGCGCGGTAGGCGGGCGGGGCGTCCGTCGGGTCGATCCGGCGCAGCGCCAGCACGAACTCCGCCAGGTCCGCAGCGAGCAGCTCGGAGGACGAAGAGGCGTCGCCGGGGCCCGGGTTCGTGCCCTCCAGCCAGGTGTGGACCGACCAGGGCCGGGGGAACGCCTCGCACGGAACACCCTGCGCCAGCGGGACCGGTACGGGGAAGGGCAGGCGTGGAGCCAGCCTCGGCAGCCAGCGGTGCTCCGTCGCCACATCCGCCGCGCTGCCGTCGGTACGGGGCAGCCGTACGGACTTGTCGGCGCCCAGGCGGTAGATCGCGTTCGCGGTCCCGCTCGCCTCGACCGCCTCCACGGGCAGGTCCGCCCACTGCGGGAACTGGGCGGCGATCAGGCCGCGTACGAGCGACGGTTCGATGATCATGCGGCGATCGAACCAGGCGGCGCCCGGCCCGCACAACACGCACCGCCCCGCCGGTAATTCGGTGGGGCGCGGCGCACCCCGTACGGGAGGATCAGCGGCCATGACCCGCCCCCCGCGCACCCTCGTCCTTCCGCCCCGACTCACCGTCTCCGCACGGACGTTACGGGCCACCGCGCTGCGGCGCGGGCTGCGGATCGTGGAGGCGACCGCCTCCGCCGTCGCGGCATCGGCGTCGGAACTCGAAGGCGGTGCCGTGCATCTGCATGCCGGGCCCTCCTTCGCCGACGTCGTGGCCCCGACGCTCGGCATCGCCCTCCTGGAGGCTCCCGCCGACTGGCTCGCCCTGCTTCCCCGGGCGCTCACCCGGCGGGACGTCCGGGCGATGCCCATCGGCGACGCGTACCGGCTGCGTCGCCCCGCCTTCGTCAAGTCGCCCAATGACAAGAGCATTTCGGCGCTCGTGTACGCGGACGGGTCCCGGCTGCCCGGACCCGATGCCGTGGATCCGGCGACCGTGGTGCTGGTGAGCGACGTGATGACGTTCGCCGTCGAGTACCGGCTGCATGTTCTCGACGGGGCCGTCCGCACGGCCGGGCAGTACGCCGAGGCCGGCCGGCTCCGGCTCGGGCCGCCGGACGGTGACGCGCTCGCCTTCGGGCGGGACGTCCTCGCGGCCGCCGGGGCGAGCCTGCCCTCCGCGATCGTCGTCGACGTCGGCCGGGACGACGAGGGCCGCTGGGCGGTGATCGAGGCCAACGCTGCCTGGGCCAGCGGGTGTTACCTGGCCGATTACGAACGCGCCCTGGACACCGTCCTCCGCGCCGCCGGGCCCGCCGCCGACCTGTCGCCGCGCGACCGCGCCTTCGTACGGTGAGGGTGCCACGGGCCCGTCTCCGTACGAGACTTCGCCCTCGCGCGGTGAAAGCCCCGGCGGCGTACGGCCCTTCGCCCTCGCGCGGTAAAAGCCCCGGCGGCGCTCAGTGGCAGGTCGCCCGCATCTGCGCCGCCGCGTGGTGTGCGCCGACCCGCCCCGCGTCGCCCCAGTCCCGGCCCCGGTCGATGAGCTGCACCGCGAAGACCTCGCCCTTGACCGGGTAGCTGCGCACCGGGACCGCGCTCCCCCGGTGTTCCGTCTGGCGTACGGCGAACCCGGTGTACGCGGAGTCCGCGTCCTCCGGGTCCGAGAGCACCCGGTAGACCGTCGGGTCTCCGGCGGCGTCGCGCGGGCGGCCGCTGTCGGGGACGAAGACGGTCAGCGCGCACTCGCTGAACCCCCGGCCCAGCCGCCAGGCCCAGACCGCCGTGGAGCCCCGGTCCTCCGTCGGGCTGCCCGACATCGGGACCGCGCTGAACCGGCCGTCGCACCCGCCGCCGTCGAAGCCGCCGTTCTCGACCGTGTACCAGCCCGCGTCCCCGCTCTCGAAACGGCCGCGCTCCGTGTACGTACCCGCCGAGCAGCCGGGGCCGGCCCACTGTGTGAAGCGGTCCCCGTCCGTCGGGGGCTCCGACGAGGTTCCCGAGGGGACCGGTCCGTCCGCACCCGCGCCCGAGGCCGCCGGTCCCGGTCCCGGTCCCGGGGCGATCCTCGTGGGGGCCCCGCCGCCGACCCGGTCGGGCAGCGCGCCCGCCCGGCCCGCCGCGTCCGTCCGGCTGCCGCCACCGCCCAAGCCCCCCGCCGACCAGCAGCGAGGCGACGGTGACCAGGCCTCCGGCGGCCACCACGACGCCCGCCGCGAGCAGGGCCTTGCGCCGGCGCGGCAGGGTGGAGAGCCGGCCCGTCAGCGTCTCGCGCACGACCCAGGATCCGTCCGTGCCGGCCGCGCGGGGCGTCCCCGCCCCGCAGCCGGGGCAGACCATTCCGGGCAGCGGGCCTCGCCGCCCGCCGCCGCAGTGTTGGCACCTCATGGCAGGACACCTTGCCAGGGCGCCGCCCGCAGAGGGAGGGCCCGTACCCGATGGCCCGTACACGGGACGTACGGGCCGGTGTGAGCAACGCCCTTTCCCTATCGGCCCGTTCGCCTTCGAAAAGCGGGATGCGGACTACGGAAAGCGGAGGGGTCAGCTCAGCTCAGCTCTTCAGGGCAGGGCGTGCCCGGCTGGAGCTGGTACGGGGCCGCCAGCCGGTACACACCCGGTCGTGGCGCGAGCAGTTCGGTCCACTCGTCGCCGTACGGGCCCTCCTCGACCTTGTTCAGGCAGCCGTGCGTGTTGGTGTACGTCTTCGGCGCGGTCTCGTCCACCGCCGACCGCTCCTTCGACTCCTCGGTCTCCAGCGGGCGCTCCACGCTCTTGCCGTCCTCGTCGACGAGGGCCAGCCACCGCGTGTACGGGATCCGGATCAGCACCCGGCCCGCCGACTTCACCGTGATCGTCAGCTCGTCCGCGCCCGCCCGCTCCACCGTCGCCGGCGGGTCGGCCAGCGGCACCGGGTCCAGCACGCGGAAGAGCTTCCAGTTCGCGTCGCCCCAGATCTGGCGCAGATACGGCTGCCCCTGCTCGACCAGCTCCGCCTCCTGGACCGCCCCGTTGTCCGGCCGGTCCTTGGGCAGCACCACGTAGTGCACGGCCCAGCGGTCCAGCCACTCCCGGTAGTTCACCGGGTCGAGCGTGTCGTCGTAGAAGAGCGGGTTGCGCTTCATGTCCGCCTGACGGTTCCAGCCGCGCGCCAGGTTGACGTACGGGGCGAGCGCCGATGACTCGCGGTGACTGCTCGCGGGCACCACCTCGACCCGGCCGCGCTCCGCCTCCACCTGCTGGAGCTGGTTGATCAGCGGGGCCAGTTCGCGGTTCCAGGACGCGGCGGGCGCGGTCCGGACGATGTCGTCGACGCCCTTGAAGCCGATCCAGAAGTTGAGGCCCACGAAGGCCAGGACCAGGGCGTACCAGCGGCGGCTGCGCGGCGCCGTGTACGGCAGGGCGGCGAGCAGCGCCACCCCGGCGAACAGCATCGCCATGCGCGTGATGTTCGACCCGATCTGCGAGTCGATGACATACGTGAGGAGCGTCCCGAGTCCGTAGACGGCGGCGGCGGTGCGGACCGTGCTCCAGTCGCGCGGTACGAGGAGGAAGACCAGCACCGAGAAGACGAACGGCAGTGACAGCGTGCCGAGCGACATCGGCTGCGTACCCGAGAACGGGAACAGCCAGGCCGACAGACCGACCACGGCGACCGGGGCGAGGCCGATCGCGTACGCGCCGGGGCGGCGTTTGTGGAGGAACAGCGCCGCCGCGACGACGCCCAGGAAGAGTCCGGCGACCGGGCTGGACGCGGTCGCGAGGGCGGCGAGCGGGGCGGCGACGGCGGCCTTGGCCCACCGCTTGTACCGCCACCGGTAGGGCCAGCAGAACACCGCGGCCACCGCGCCGACGGCGAACATCATGCCGAGCCCGAACGTCACCCGGCCCGACAGCGCGTTGCACAGGAACGCGAAGACCCCGGCGAGCGAGCAGGCCAGCGGATTGCGGACGGCCGGCACCCGGACCAGGATCAGCGCGGTCAGCGCGGAGGAGACCGTACCGACGATCATCATCGTCGTACGGACGCCGAGCAGCGACATCAGATAGGGCGAGACCACGCTGTACGAGACGGGGTGCATGCCCCCGTACCAGGCGAGGTTGTACGCGGTGCCGGGGTGCCGGCCCACGAACTCGGCCCAGGCGTCCTGCGCGGCGATGTCACCGCCGGTGTTGGCGAAGAAGAAGAACCAGAGGAGATGGAGGACGGCGGCGGCCGCCGTCGCGACGGTGACCGGGTGGCGCAGCAGCCGGCGGGCCCGGACGTGCGGTGTGCCGGCTTCGGCGGATGCCGCGGCCGGTCCCTCGGCGGGAGACTCCGGGAGGCGGGGGGACGGCACGCGGACGTGCAGGGCGTCGTCGCCCACGGCACCCGTGGTCCCGTCCGCCTCGCGGCCGGGTTTCGGCTCCGCGGTGGTCACTACGGCTCTCCCCGTCTCCGCCGGCCCCGTACCTCCTCTTGGACGCGTCCCGGCGTCCTTGAGTTGTCCGGGGACGCTAACACGGACCTCCGACACGTTTCTCTGTCATAACCGGCACAGGGCTGGGAGGGGCGGGCGGCGCCGCCCGCCCCTCCCAGCTGGTGTCTCGACCTGGTGTCTCGACCTGGTGTCTCAGCCGATCCTGGTCAGCTTGTCGCCGAAGGCCGGCTGGTCCAGGTCGGACTGCAGCACCACCGGCGCCGTGACCTTCCCGGTGCCGGTGCCCACGGTCACCGAACCGACCTCGCTGCCGGCCTTCGCCTCGCGGTCGATGCCCTTGCCGTTGTCCGTGACCTTGAGCTCGACCTCCAGGCCGGACCAGCCGACCGCCTTGAGGTTCTTGGTGGCGACCACCGGGGTCTGCCCGCCGAATCCGTTGTCCACGTACCCGACGACATCGCCCTTCTTCACCACCGTCGCCGAGGTGACGGCCTCCTGCGCGTCCTTGATCAGCTTCAGGCTGTTCTGGAGCGACAGCTCCAGGCTGTCGTAGACCCGGCCGGTCCCCGCCTGCTGGCCCATGACCGCGCCGTAGATCCACAGCATCTTGCCGTCGACCTTGGTGTTCGCGGACCAGAGCAGGTTGCCGCCCGCCGGGGTGGAGGAGCCGGTCTTGATGCCGCTCACGCCCGGCTGCAGCAGCAGGTTGTTGTTGTTGTAGATCTTGCCGTCGATGCCCTCGATCTCGATCTCGGGCATGTCCACGATCTCCCGGAAGACCTCGTTGCGCATGACCGCCTGCGCCAGCTTCAGCTGGTCGGTGGCCGTGGAGACGGTGGTCTTCTCCAGGCCGCTCGGGTCGGTGTACGTCGAGCCGGTCATGCCGAGGTCCTCGGCCGCCTCGTTCATCTTCTCGATGAACGCGTCCTCGGAACCCGCGTCCCAGCGGGCGAGCAGCCGCGCCGCGTTGTTCCCCGAGGGGATCATCAGCAGCTGGAGCATCTGCCGCTGGGTGAGCTCCTGGCCCTTGGACAGCGGGGCCGTCGACTCGTCGGGACGCTTGGACTCGTCCTCCGCCTTCTGGTCGACCGTGATCTTCTCGCCCTCCTCGTCACCCTTGAGCGGGTGCTCCTGGAGGATCACGTAGGCGGTCATGACCTTCGCGACGCTCGCGATCGGGGCGGGCTTCTGCGCGCCCTCGGAGCCGAGCGAGCCGACGCCGTCCACCATCACGGCCGACTGCCCCTGGCCCGGCCAGGTCAGCTTCGTCGCCCCGCCCTCGAAGGTGTACGTCGGCTTCGCCGTGAGCTCCAGCGAGGGCTCCGGCAGCGGGCGCATCACCTGCACGATCGCAAAGACGATCAAGAGGAGGAGCACCAGCGGGGTCCAGATCTTGACCCGTCGCACGGCGGTCCGGACCGGGGTCTCCGGGGGCGGCGGGGTGTTCGTCAGCTCGGCGAGCAGGTCGAGCGGCGGCCTCGGCGGCAGCGGCTGCTGCCGGGTCCGCTCGGCCGCCGCCCAGGAGGGGGCGGCCGCGGGCGCCGGAGCGGCCGGAGCGGCGCTCTCCGGGGTGCGCGCGGACGCGTCGGGCCGGGCGTCGGACCCGGTGCCGGTGCCGGTGCCGGGTGCTGCCTCGGGGTCGGGCTTACGGGGTGCGGTGGCGGGCCGTACGTCGTCGGAGCGCAGCGGCACGAACGTGCTCGTGCGCTCGGCGTCGCTCTCGGGCCTGCTCCCGGACCGGTCGTCCGGCGTGCCCTCGGGCTTGCCCTCGGACGTGCTTTCCGGCGTGCTCTCGCGGGGCGGGAGCTTCAGCGCGGTCGTCGCCTGGTCGACGCGCTCGGCCGGCTTGACCGCCTTGAAGATGGCGGTGGGCTGATCGATTCCTCGCAGGTCGGAGGCGTCGTCGGCGGCCGGCTCGGAGGCGGTGTCCGGCTCGGCGTCGGCGTCAGGGCCGGGCTTCGCCTTGTCGTCCGGCTCACCCTTCGGCTCCGGCTCCGGCTTCGGCTCCGGCTTCGGCTCCGGCTCCGGCTTCGCGTCCGCCTCGGGCTCGGCCTTCGACTCGGCCTTGGGCGCGGCCTTGGGCGCGACATCGGGCTCGGGCTCGGGCTCCGTCTCGGCCTCGGGCTTCGGCTCCGCCGTCGCGGAGGGCGCGTCCTTGCCGTCGGCCTCGGCCTCGGGCTTCTCGTCGGAGTCCGCGGCGTCCTCGGCGTCCGCCGCCGGCTTGTCCTCGCCCGCGGCATCGACCCAGGCGGCCACCGCGTCCCGCAGTCGACCGTCCCCGGCATCGGCGCCCGCTTCGGCCTCAACCTCGGCATCAGCATCGGCCGCCGGCTCGTCCGCCGCGCCCTCCGCCGAAGCCTCAGCAGACGTCTCCGGGCCGGGCGTCTCCGGGCCGGACGCCTCCACGTCCGCGTCCGGGCCCGTACGGCCCTCAGCGGCCCCCGTGCCCTCCGGAGGCGTGGCAGCCTCCTCAGGGGCCTCGGAGGCCGTCACAGCCGCGCTCTCCGGCTCGGGCTCGGCCTCCGGCGCGGGCTCGCGCCGGGCGGCGTCCTCCGGAAGCCGGGGACGGAACACCGCGGTCGCCGTGTCGGACGTGGGCCGCGCGTCGGCACCCGAACCCCCACCCGTACCCGCGTCCGCGTCCGCGCCCGAATCCGCACCCTTGTCCGCGGCGTCCGCGTTCGCGTCGGCATCGGGGTCACGGAACACGGCGAAGCGCGGGTCGCGTTCCTCCGCAGCCGTCCCCGACGACTTCCGCTGCTCCGTTTTGTCGGGGGACTCGCCCGCCACCGATGCCTCCTCATGCGCTGCGGGGCCACCCCGCGCTGTCCGAACCATCTACCAGTGTCCTGTGTGAACCCCTGGCCGAGCTGCTAGACGAGAACGACATAGCTACTGGTTCCCGTACAAAGCAGTCAGGCGCTCTCGACAGATGAATGTGAGAGGGGTCACCCTGTCAGACATCCACGCGGGGAGGCATGGATGGGCAGGAGCCGCAGAACAATCCCGGAGGAGCTTCTGTTGCTCGCTCTGGACCCGACCACGGGTACCACAGCGCAGCCGCAGTCGCTCGACCTCGGCCTGGCCGGGGCACAGCTAGTGGAGCTGGCTCTGGCAGGACGGATAGCCCCTGACGGGGATCGTATCGCCGTGGTGATGCCACGGCCGACAGGAGATCCGACTCTGGACTCCGCACTGGAACTGCTGCGCCGTCGTGGCAGTCCGGTCCGGGCGGTCCACTGGATCGGCGGACCCCGGCTGGGGCTGCGCCAGATCTATCTCGCTCATCTGGAGCGGTGCGGCATGGTTCATGCCGTGGCGGGCCAGATGTGCGGAGTGCTGCCGACGACTCGCTACCAAGCGACGGAGACGGCGATCAGCCGGGACATCAGGAACCGGCTGGACAGCGCGATCCGCACCGGCGTACCGCCGGACCCGCGGACCGCGGCGCTCGCCGCACTGGCCCACGCGGTCGGACTCGGCAAGCACCTGTACCCCGGGAACGAGGGGCGCTCATCGCGCTCCCGGCTCCGGGATCTGATCAGGCACGACCCGATGGGCGGTCTCGTGGCGCACGCCGTGATGGACGTCCAGAACGGGGTGGCGGTCCAGCCACGCCGTACGCAGCAGGCAGCGGGCGTTCCGTTGCAGCCGCAAGCACAGGCCCGCCGAGGCAGCATGGCGCACACCGCCGCGAGCTGACCGCACGGACCTGGGAACAGCACACAACAGCACACCGCCGTACCGTCGTCAGTCATCACAGGACCCGGTCCGGGAGCCGCACCACGCACGGGGCAGCCGGTAGTCACCATCACCGGCTGCCCCGTGCGCTTGTGCGCCGCCGCGCGCACCGGTGCGCACGCCCCCGGTGGCCTGCGTGTGGCCGTTTCCCAGCGCGGCCGGGGCAAGGGGTGGCAATCTGCTGAGCAGTAGATACGCACAGCTACATAGCCGGAGGTGCCGTTTCCGTGCCGTCCAACGTCAATCCCACTGTCAGGCGACGCAGGTTGGGCCAGGAATTGCGCCGCCTGCGCGAACTCAAAGGCATGACGGCCGAGGAAGTGGCGGAGCGGCTGCTGGTCTCGCAGTCGAAAATCAGCCGCCTGGAGAACGGCCGCCGCTCCATCAGCCAGCGCGACGTGCGCGACCTCTGCGGGGTGTACGAGGTCGAGGACCACCGCATCGTCGACTCGCTCATGCAGATGGCGAAGGACTCCCGTCAGCAGGGCTGGTGGCACGCCTTCGGCGACATCCCGTACAGCGTCTACATCGGTCTGGAGACCGACGCGGAGTCGCTGCGGGTGTACGAGCCCCAGATGATCCCGGGCCTGCTCCAGACCCGGGCGTACGCCGAGGCCCTGATCAGCGGCGCGCTTCCCGAGGCGCCGCCGTCGGACATCGAGAAGCGCGTGAACGTACGGTCGCGGCGGCAGGACCGGGTCAACGCCCCGGACAATCCGCTGCGGCTGTGGGCGGTGATCGACGAGTCGGCGCTGCGCCGGGTGGTCGGCGACAAGCAGGTGATGATCGACCAGCTGGAACACCTCGTCGAGCAGTCGCATCTGCCGCACGTCACCGTGCAGGTGCTGCCGTTCGAGATGGGTGCGCACCCGGGCATCAACGGCCAGTACGCGATCCTGGAGTTCCCGGACGCCGCGGACTCCAGCGTCGTCTACATCGAGGGCGTCACGAGCGATCTCTATCTGGAGAAGGCGAACGACGTGCAGCGCTACAGCGTGATGTACGAGCATCTGCGGGCGCAGGCGCTGAACGTGGAGCAGACCCGGGAGTTCATCAGCAAGATCGCCAAGTCGTACACGAGCTGAGACGTCGCCGTCGTATACGAGCCATTCCGGGAGCGGTTGTGAGTGATTGGGCGGCGGGATGGTACACCGCCGCCCACTCTCTCCGTCGGGCATACCAGGGAAAGACCATCCGGTCGAGTGAACAGCCATCTCATGGACGGGGCTTGGCGAGTAGCGTCGATCACGCCAATCGGAATCAGGTTGGTGCGACCCACCCAACTCTCTGAACCGGAGTGAACATGGCAATTCTTCAGGGTGCTACGGACCAGTGGACGAAGTCGTCGTACTCCGGGGGCAACGGCGCGTGCGTCGAGGTCAAGTCCCCGGTCGCGCTGTCCATCGCCGTACGTGACTCGAAGGCCCCCGAGGGCCCCTCGCTGACCTTCGTCCCCGGTGCGTGGAACGCCTTCGTGCGCGATGTCGCCACCGGCGCGGTCGACGCCTGATCGCGCATCACCGCAGCACGACAACAGAGCAGAGCAGCACCACCGCAGCACAGCATCAGAGCAGAGCAGCACCACCGCACCACAGCACCACCCGATGGAGCCCTCTCGACCGGTTCGCCGTCCTGGCCGAGGGGGCTCAGCTCGATCCGGAACCGCGCTCCGGCGTCACCGCAGCCGGTCGACGTACAGGTCCGTCCCCGGCACCGTCGGCACGAACGGGGCGACCAGCTCGACCCGCCCGAGCCCGGTCTCCGCGACCGCCGCGTCCAGACCGGTGAAGCGCTCCTCCCAGCAGGTCCGCGGGTCCTCCTGGAGGAACCACAGCAGCGTCAGCCGGCTGTCGACCCCCTCGACCTGCCTCACGTACGTCATCCGGTCGCCGGGCAGCGGCGTCGGCCGGAACACCGTGACCATGGCCGCGGGCGACCCCTTCAGCCGCTTCGGAAGATGGCGCGATCTCAGCCATTCCAGCAGCTCCGCCCGCTGTTCGGGCCCTTCGGCGTCGACGACCTGGAGGACGAGGCCCGCGTACGGGTGGTCGAGCGCGTGGAAGTCCCGGGGGCCGGCGGCCCCGTCGCGGTAGACGGTCGCCTCGTGGTCCTGGAAGGCCGTGAAGACATGGGTGCGGTCCTGGTAGACCCGGCCGTCCCGGTTCAGCCGCTTGTTGATGGCGACGGTCCACTTCATGTGGTCGTCGTAGCGCCCCTCGGTCACCCAGTACGTCGACAGATAGCAGCCCGCGGAGACCGGCCGGGCCACCGCCGACTTCTCCGGATACCGCAGCTCCTGAAGGTCCTTGGTGGCCACCCAGCGCCGCCCGGCGAACATCCACGGCATCGCCGTCGCACCCGCGTAGTAGTGGTCGTCCTCGTACCAGCGGTTGTAGGCGTACTCATGGCCCGGATGCGGTTCGACCATGGTGATCAGGGCATGCCCCGGCCGCACCCCGTACGGCCCGGCCGCCGCCAGCTCCGCATACCTCGCGCCGCTCCCCTCGACGCCCCTCCCGCCGTACCCCTCGCTCCGCGTCCCGTCATCGCCCACCGGATCCCCTTCCCTCTTCCATCGGCCCGCACGTCCCCCTACTCTGACGGTCCGTCAGATGAACTTCCAGGGCCGGGAGGCGCCTATGTTGCTCGCGGGGAAGACCGTCATCGTGTCCGGCGTCGGGCCGGGGCTCGGGCACCGGGTCGCGGAGACCGTGGTGCGCGACGGCGGGCGCGCGGTGCTCGGTGCGCGTACGGCGGCGAACCTGGCCAAGTCGGCGGCGGAGATCGACCCGGCGGGCCGGCACACGGCCCACCTGCCGACCGACATCACGGACGAGGCGCAGTGCGAGGCGCTGGCCGCACTGGCGGTGGAGCGGTTCGGCGGCATCGACGCGGTGGTCCACGTGGCCGCCTGGGACAGCTACTTCGGCGGACTCCAGGACGCGGACTTCGCCACCTGGCAGTCGGTCATCGACGTGAACCTGCTCGGTACGCTGCGGATGACCCGGGCCTGCCTGCCCGCGCTCAAGGAGCGGGGCGGCTCGGTGGTGGTGATCGGCACGCAGTCCGCGGTGGCCGCCCCGTCCCAGGTGTGGCAGGCGGCGTACGCGGCGTCCAAGGGGGCGCTCACCTCGGCGATGTACTCGCTCGCCCGGGAGCTGGGGCCGGACCGGATCCGGGTCAACACGGTGCTGCCGGGCTGGATGTGGGGGCCGCCGGTGCAGGCGTACGTCCAGTTCGCCGCGCACTCCGAAGGCGTACCGGAGTCCGAGGTGCTGGCCCGGCTCACCGAGCGGATGGCACTGCCGGAGCTGGCCACGGACGGGGACGTGGCGGAGGCCGTCGCCTTCCTGGCCTCCGACCGGGCCCGGGCGATCACCGGCCAGTCACTGCTGGTCAACGCGGGTGAGCTGATGCGTTGACGCGTTCACACACGAACCACCCCTCCTCTCGGCCCCCTCGGACCCCTCGAACTCATCGAACCTCTCGGACTTCTCGGCCGCACGGGACCCGCATCCCGTGCGGCCTTCGCGCGTTGCCGCACGCGCCCTGACGTCTCCGAACCTCTTCGAACTTCTCTTCGCTCTGCTTCTCTTCGCTTCTCTTCTGCACAGCCTGACGAAGTGCCCGCCCATCGTGTGGCCGCCGTCACGTTCGCGACAACGCCCCACAAGGTCAAGAACAAGTAAAATCGTTCGTCTTGCTGATTGCCGTTCATATCCATGACCGTAGACAGTCTTGACCGTGGCCCCTCACAGGGGGTTCAATCCCCGAAGTCCCCGCTCCCGCAAGGGGACGCCGCTGAACGGCCGTACCGACGAAGTGCGTTCCCGTTCACAAGGCGGACCCCTGGAGGGGGACATGAACAGTCTCGACTGGACTGTGCTCATCGGCTACTTCGGCGTGATGGTCGCGATCGGACTCTGGTCGCACAAGCGCGTGGACAACGTCAGCGACTTCTTCACGGCCGGCGGCAAGATGCCGTGGTGGCTGTCGGGCATCTCGCACCACATGTCCGGCTACAGCGCGGTGATGTTCACCGGTTACGCCGGCATCGCGTACCAGTACGGGGTCACGTCCTTCGTGACCTGGTCGCTGCCGATCGCCATCGGCATCTTCATCGGCGCGAAGCTCTTCGCGCCCCGGCTGAACCGGCTGCGCTCGCGGCTCCATGTCGCCTCGCCGCTGGAGTACCTCAAGAACCGCTACAACATCCAGACCCAGCAGGCGCTCGCCTGGTCCGGGCTGCTGCTGAAGATCGTGGACGTCGGCGCGAAGTGGGCGGCCATCGCCACCCTGTTGTCGGTGTTCACCGGCCTCTCCATCACCCAGGGCATCCTGATCACCGGCGTCGTCACCGGGATCTACTGCACGGTCGGCGGGCTGTGGGCGGACGCCCTCACCGAACTGGGCCAGTTCATCATCCAGTTGTTCGCCGGCCTGGCGATGCTGTTCGCCGTGATGAGCAAGCTCGACGGCTTCTCCACCCTGTGGACGGTGTGGGACAAGCTCCCGGAAGGGCACGCGGACCCGACCGCGGGCCCGTACACGGTGACGTTCCTGATGGCGTTCCTGTTCATCAAGACCTTCGAGTACAACGGCGGCATGTGGAACCAGGCCCAGCGGTACATGGCGACCGACTCGGCCGCCTCCGCGACGCGCTCCGCGCGGCTCTCGGCACTGCTCTGGCTCGTCTGGCCGGTGGTGCTGTTCTTCCCGATGTGGTGCGCCCCGCTGCTGGTCGACGCGCAGAAGCCGGACGCCTCCGACAGCTACGCCCTGATGACCGAACAGCTGCTCCCGCACGGGCTGTTGGGGCTGGTCATCGTCGGCTTCTTCTCGCACACGATGGCCATGTGCTCCTCGGACGCCAACGCCATCGCGGCCGTCTTCACCCGGGACATCGCGCCGACCCTCTCCAAGGCGGCGCGCGGCTGGAGCGAGCGGGCCGGGCTGATCGCGGCCCGCTGGACCACGGTGGCCTTCCTGGCCCTGTCGATGGCCATCGCCACGCAGATCAACTCGCCCACGTTCAAGGACATCATCACCGTCGTGATCAAGTGGGTCGCCGGGCTGATGGGTCCGATCGCGATCCCGTTCATGCTGGGTCTGCTGCGCCCGTTCCGGAAGTCCGGGCCGACGGCGGCGCTGATCAGCTGGGCTGCGGGCCTGATCGCCTTCTGGCTGGTCAACTACCCGATCAACTGGGCCGTCGAGGGCGGCGTGCCGCTCCAGTACCAGGTGTCCGTACCGCTGGCCGTCTCGCTCCTGCTCTACATCCTGATCGGCTTCGTGAAGCCGGAGGACACCCCGGAGCGCGACGCGATCCTGACGAAGATCAACGAAGGCGACGGTGACGACGGCGGTGACGGTACGGCGACGGCCGCCGCGATCCCCGCCCAGGACGGAGGCCCGACCCCCGCACCTCAGCCGCGCGGGTAGTCGGCGGACCGCACCTCAGCCGCGCGGGTAGCGGGCCAGCCAGCCCGGGGCGACGGCCGACGGGCTGTGCAGGGCGGGGCCCTGGGTCATCTCCATCGCGAAGTCGTCGGCCAGTTCGAGGAGCGTGGACCTCCCCTCCAGCTCCGCGAGCCAGGCCGGCGGCAGCGCGGTCTCGCCGTGCAGCGCCCCGAGCAGCGCACCGCAGACCGACCCGGTGGCGCGGGAGGGGCCGCTGTGGTTCACCGCGAGCCGCAGCCCGTGCCGGATGTCCTCACTGACCAGCGCGCAGTACACGGCGACGGCCAGAACCTCCTCGGCGGCGTCGCTCGCGCCCAGCGCCTCGATCAGCGCCGGACCCGGGATCCCCTGCCGCACCGAGCCCAGCGCCTGCCGCAGCGCCTCGGTCACCGGCTCGTGGCCGGGGCGTTCCGTGAGCAGGGCCAGCGTGTGCTGCACGGCGCCGTCCAGGCTCTCGCCGCGCGCGAGCCCGTGGACCAGTACGGCGAAGGCTCCGGCGGACAGCTGGGCCGCGGGGTGGCCGTGGGACTGGGCCGCGCACTCGACGGCGAGCTGGAGCACGAGCCCCGGCTCCCAGCCCACCAGGAGCCCGAACGGCGCGGACCGGGTGAGCGCGCCCGCGTCCCGGGCGGTGGGGTTCTTCGGCCGGTCCAGGGTGCCCATGACGGTGTCGCCGAAGCCGCCGAGGCATTCCCGGGCGGGGTCGCGGCGGGCGTAGAGCCACTCCTCGGCGGCCAGCCAGCCGTTGTCCTCGCGCCGTTCGTCGGGCCCCCAGTGGTGCTGGGTGGCGGCCCAGCGCAGATGGGCCCGGTGCACGTCGGTGGGCGGGTGCCAGGCTCCGGTGTCGCGGCGGACCTGGGCGCGGATGAGTCCGTCGACGGTGAACAGGGTGAGCTGGGTGAGGGCGGTGACGGCGCCGCGTCTGCCGTGCGCGGGAACGTAGTCGGTGACGCCTTCGACCCCGTGGGCGGCGCGGATCTCCTCCAGCACGAGCGCGCTGACCCCGGCCCCGAGCGCGTCCCCGACGGCTCCGCCGAGCAGGGCCCCGCGGACCCGGCTGCGGAAGTCCTGCTGCTCGGCCCGGCCCCAGACCGCCGTGGTCCCTGTGCTCACCCCGCCCCCTCCCGTCACCGCTCCCGGCACCACGTGCTCGCCTCCGCGGGCCTCTGCGGGCGACCGCGCAAGCACTGTAATCGAACGGGAACGGGCGGTAGAGGGCGCGACCGGGGTACGTACGGGTATGTCGACGGACGTCCCGCAGGTCGTTTTTGGGCGGTGGGCGGACGGCCCCTAGGGCTGCTCCCTGCCCCGGGATCTCTCGGCCATGATCCTTCGCACGTCCGCACGCGTGATGGGGCCGCCCAGATCGTGTGTCTCCTCATCCGTGACGAAGGCTCTGTCCCCGGAACCTCCACGTGCCGGGCGTGACTGGACCTCGACGGCCGCCAGCACGGCGTCGGCCAGCTCCGACACCGTACGTCCGCCGGTGTCGACCCGGTCCAGGCCGAGCGCGTCGACGGCGTCCACCATCAACGACTGGTAGCGACCTGTACGGGCCAGGAACCGGTCCATCAGCAGCCGCTCCCCCTCCGAGGCCTCCGCGTACCGCCCCGCCGCCCGCACCCGGTCGCGTACGACCGTGTCGTCGGCGGTCAGCCACACAGCGGCCGTACGGGGCGCCGTCAGCCGGGCGACCCGCTCGGGCCACAGCGCCGAGCCCTCCAGGACCAGGCCCGGCGCCCCGTCCTCCGCGCGGTCGGTGATCAGCTCCTCGATACGCGGCCAGAGCCGTTCGTAGTGGGCGAGAACGGAGGCGATGAGCTCGTCGGTGGTCAACGTCCCGTAGTGCTCGGCGACATGCGGCGGTACCTCCTGCTCCGGGGTCCGCCAGGGCCGTCCCGGGTGCCGGGCCAGACCGTCCGTGGAGCGGTGCTCGAACCCGAGCCACTCCGCCACCGCCTCGGCGACGGTCGACTTCCCGGTGTTCGAGGTCCCGCCGATCAGCACCACCCGCACATCACGCATACCCGCGAACCTACTGCCCCGTGCAGGCCCCCAGCCGCTCCCGCTGCGCCCGGGCCCACGCGTACCCCGGGTCCAGCTCCAGCGCCCGGTCCAGGTCCGCGCGCGCCTCCGGGATCCGGCCCAGGGCCTCCTGCGCGAGGGCCCTGCTGCCGTGCGCCCAGGCGTAGTCGGGGTCCAGGGCCAGCGCCCGCCCGTAGCAGGCGACGGCCTCCTCGTGGCGGCCCGTCGCCCGGTACACCTCGCCCCGCTCCCCCTCCGTCCCGGCGAGCCCGGGGGTCAGCTCCTCGGCCCGGTCCAGGTCGGCGAGGGCGCCCACCGGGTCGCCGAGCGCGGTGCGGACCCGGGCCCGCCGGACCAGCGCCCAGGTGTACTCGGGCCACAGCGCTATCGCCCGGTCGAAGTCGTCGAGCGCCTCCTCGTGCCGGCCCAGCACATGGCGGACCAGGCCCCGGCTGCCGAGCGGCACCGCGTCGGCCGGGTCCATCGCGTGGGCCCGGTCCAGCACGGTCAGGGCCTCCTCCAGCCGCCCCATCCGCCGGTACGTCTCGCCCCGCTCGCGGACCGCCCAGGCCCAGGCGGGCGCGATCTCCTCGGCCCGGTCCAGGTCGGCGAGGGCCTCCTCGTACCGGCCGAGCGACCGCAGGATCACCGCCCGCCCCTGGTGGGCGCGTTCGCTGCGCGGGTCCACGGCGACGGCCCGCCCGTGGTCGGAGAGCGCGGCGTCCAGCTCCCCGGCCCGGAAGCGGTCCCAGGCCCGCGCCACCAGGGCGGCCGCCCGGTCCCGGTCGGTCAGCTCGGCCCGGGTCAGCAGGAGGCCGAGCGCGGCGGTGGGGCGGGGCCCGTGGTCCGTCACGGCGGCGAGCAGATCCCGCCCCCACTCCCGCAGTACGGCGTCGTCGGCGTCCTCGCCCGCCTCCATGAGGGTCCGGGCCCAGTACCGGGCCCGGGACGGCCGCTGGTCGCACAGCGCTATACCGGCGCGCAGGGCCTCGGGCAGCGCGGTGCGCGGGCGGGCGCAGAGCCGGTGGTAGAGCACGTCCAGGGCGGCCCGGCGCCACGGCTGCGAGGCCCAGAGGCGTTCCGGGTCCAGGCCCTCGGCCGCCGCGTCCCGCCGGGCGGCGAAGGCCTCGGCCAGCCGGTCGTGCGCCGCCTTCCACCGCCGAGGCGATCCGGTGCGCTGGAGGCGGAGCATCGGGGCCCGGACGACGGCGTGGTAACGGGAGCGCCCGCTGTACGGCTCGGCGACGAAGGGCAGTTCGAGCAGCCAGTCGTAGAGCCCGGGGACGACGTGCGACCCGTGCGGTACGGCCACGGCCACCAGGTCCTCGTCGAACCGGCGGGGCAGCGCGCAGGCCAGCGCGGCCGCCCGGCGGACCGGGTCGCTCTCCCCGGCCAGGAAGCGTTCGACGGCGGTGGCGTTCGCCTCTCCGGCCGCCCCGGGGTTGGCCGCGAGCGTCGACACCAGGACCGGCAGCCCGCCGGAGAGCCGCAGCACCTCCCGCACCACGGGCTCCGCCACCACACCGCGCCCGTACAGGAGTTGGCGCGACTCCTCCTCCGTGAACGGCCCGAGCGGCACGTCGGCGACCAGCCGGCCCCGGTCGCCCCAGTGCACCGGGTCGAGGCGGCGCTGACCGGCCAGGGTCAGGACGAGGTTGGCGGGCAGTTCGCCGTACCGCCCGGGGGTCAGCAGGTCCGCCAGCCACCGGTCCAGCTGGGGCGCGGTGCGCTCGTAGGTGTCCAGGAACAGGACGACCCAGGGCACCGCGTCCGCGACCCGGTCGATCTCGGCGACGAACACCGGTGTGAGGACCCGTACCGGTTCGGCCAGCAGCCGGGCCTCCTCCTGCTGCCGGGCCCGCCCGCCGAACACCGCCCGCAGCCCGCCCGCGCCCCGGGCCAGGACCGCCGGGTCGATGCCCCCGGCCAGCGCCCCGACGACCGGGATCGCCCCGGCCGCGATCAGCCCGGCCTGCGCGGCGGCGAGCGCCCCGGGCGAAGGGTCGCCGCCCGAGCCCTCGTTGTCCGCCGCGAGCCGCCCGGCCATGTCGTGGAGAGCCCGCCGGTACGTGTCGAGCAGCCGGTCCAGCGCCTTGAGCGGATACCCCTGCTCGGCGAACTGCGCGGCGATGGCGGCGAGTACGTCGGGCACGGAGTCGGCGCTCTCGTCGACCGAAGCGGTCAACGCCCCGAACTCCCCCGCCAGCTCACGCCATTCCCGTACGAGCGAGGTCTTGCCGACCCCGGCGTTGCCCCGCACATGGAAGACGAACCGGTGCCGGGGGTCTTCGGGCGGCAGCGCGAAGTTGGCGCGGAACAGGCCGAGTTCGGCCTCCCGCCCGACGAAGGCGGCACGGCGCTGCCCTTCGACGATCTGCTGGAGGGAGAGGCGGCGGGGGCTGGACGGAGGCATGGGGCCAGTCTGTCAGCGGTCCCCGGGATCCGGCAGCCGCCGCCCCGGCCGGACCGGGGCGGCGGCCTCGTGCCTACTCAACCGCCCCTGAGTACCGGCGCTCATGATCACGCGCGGGCCGCTGCCTAGCGTGGCCTGCATGGACACGGAAGAAGCGACCACCGCAGCAGAAACGTCAACCCCCGCGAGCTCGCGGGGGTTCTACGGCTGCGCTATCGCCCTGATCGCCTTCTTCACGCTGATCGCGCTGGGAGCGCATGCCTTCACGGAGTTCGAGAAGGGCCTCGACGGCGACGGGCAGCTGGAACGGACCGGCCGCTCGGGCAGCGCGTACCAACCGTTCGGTCCCGGTACGACGGCACGGTATGAGGACGGGCTGTGGGTCACCGTCAGCTTCCCCGAGCGGCAGGACGACGGCACCTACAGCCTCACCGTGACCTTCAAGAACGGCACCGACGAGGAACTGCTCCTCGGCGAGAAGTCGCTCTCCGACACGCTCGAAGTCGAGCCCGACGAGTCCGGCCAGGACTACGCCGCCGGCAGCTACGTGGACTGGCTGAACTGGGACGAGTCCGCCTCCGCCCTCGCGCCGCCCCTCCCCGAGGACGAGGAGCGCACCGTCCCGGTCCGGTTGAAGCCGGACCGGAAGGGTGTCCCGGTCACGGTGGAGGTCACCCCTCCGCACTCCGGCCACCGGGAGACGGCCCGCTTCCAGCTCACCCTGGGGTGACGGGTCGCCGCGATCGTCGTCGGGGTCAGTCGCCGGCCCGCTCCACCGGGATCCACACCTCCGCGTCCGCGTGCGTGCCGTCCTCGGACACCCGGGTGCGCGAGAGCGACGGGCCCGGGCGGCTCCGGTACGGGTTCGACGGGAACCACTGCGTGTACACGTCCCGCCAGAGGTACTGGACCGCCAGCGGGAACTCTCCCGAGGACTCGAACACCGCCCACAGGCCCGGCTCGATGTCCAGGGCCTCCGACGCGCCGGGCACCTCCGTCTCGCTCACCACCCCGTGGAAGTAGTCGAGTTCGGTGCCTTCCGCGTCCTCTGCGGAGTGGTTGCCGACGACGGCCAGGACACCGTCCGGCTCCCCCGTCGCCCGCTCCTCCCAGCGCCCCAGCGTCTCCTTGCCGATGCTCTTGACGAACTCCACGATGGCCGGGTTCATCCCCTCGTAGACCAGCGGGATCCGTGTCCCCCGGCCCACGAGCCGGAACCTGTCCTTCTCCACCACCCGGTACCGCATGCTGCTGCTCCCTTCGACGATCAGGCGGAAGGACATCCGGGGCTGGGAGTGCAGAGCCGCACCCGTGCGCCGCGCCTCGCCGGGGCCCACCCCGTGCACGGCGCGGAAGGCACGCGCGAACGCCTCGCCCGAGCTGTACCCGTACCGCACCGCCACATCGAGCAGCGTCCGCTCCCCGGCGAGCACTTCGGCCCCGGCGAGCGTCATCCGTCGGCGGCGGACGTACTCGGAGAGCGGGATGCCCGCCAGCGCGGAGAACATCCGCCGGAAGTGGTACTCCGACGTCATGGCGATACGGGCCAGCTCGGCCGCGTCGACCGTCTCGTCGAGGTGGTCCTCGATGTGGTCCATGGCCTCGTTCAGCCGCTCCAGCACCCCTGGCCGTCCTTCCTTCTTCCCTTGCGATCACCACGTTAGGAAAGGCCCACTGTGCCGGACCCGACATCCTGTGCCCGGTACGGTCGGGTCGGGTCGGGCCGGGTTGCCGTCCGGGGCCGGGCCGGGCCGCTCAGCCGTGCCCGGCCCGGGGCCTGGGCCTTCCGGTGGGTGCTGCGACGACCCGGCACAGCCTTCGGGCTGACGGTGGCGACCCTGCGCTTCTACGAGGAGCGCGGCCTCGTCCGGCACAGCGAGCGCCGGGGCCGGGTCCAGTACTACCGCCGCGCCGACCTGGCCCGGCTGGCGTACGCGCAGCTCTGGCACGAGGACGGCCTGCTCACGCTCGCGGAAACGAGCGCCATCGTGGACAGCGACCGGCTGGGCGACCGGCTGGCCCTGATCGCGGGCCAGCGGGACGTGCTGCGCGAGCGGATCGGGCGGCTGGAGCGGGCCGTGGGGGTGCTCACCCACATGCTCGACTGCCGGACGGACCGGGCGCTGGAGTGCCCGATGACCGGTGCGTACATCCGGGGGCGGGTCGACGCGGCGCTGGACGGGACGCCGGAGCCGACGGGGTTCTGGTCGGAGGGGTTCGCCGGAGCCGCAGGGGACTGCGCGCCCGCGCCCGCCCCGCGCACCCTGCCCGCCCCGCCCGCTCCGTCGGGGACGAGCAGCTGCTCTCCCTCACCCGGGGCCTCGTGTCGGATGCGGCGAAGGTCCGGGAGCGGGCGTGCGAGACGATCAGCGACCGGGTGCGGTCCTTCGACCGGCGGGAGGTCCGGACGCCGGCCTCGCTCCTCACCTCGGCCGCCGTCCTGGAGCAGGACGCGGACTGCCTGGAGTCCGAGCTGAACGCGCTGGGCGAACTCGCGGTCACCGGGCTGTTCGAGGCCGAGGACATCGCCGCTCTGCGCCGGCTGCCGCGCGCGTCCGTGCGGCCGGCCGACGCAGAGCATCTGGACTACCTGACGGCGGAGTATTTCTGATCAGCGGTCAGGAATGTCAGGCCCAGGGATCGAAGGGGATTCCGGCGGGCTTGGAGTTGTTGAGGAGGTTGCGGAAGCGGTCGTCCTTGTCGGTGACCTTGATGGTCGCGGACCCGAAGTCGGCGTTCATGAGCTTGTCGCGCAACTCCGCGCTGGGGAAGCCGTTCCAGTCGACGATCGGCGGGTAGCGCCAGTCGCCGTAGTGGTTCTCCGGCGGCTCGTCGTTGCCGTTGGCGAGGCGGAAGAAGTGCGTGCTCGGACCGTCCTTGTGGTAGACGGCCTTGGGGTGCGAGCCGTCGAACCGCACCTGTGAGCGCGGGTAGGTCTTGACCGTGCTGTGCTGCGTGGTCGAGACGTATTCAACCTGGTTGGAGCCCTGGTCGACCCAGGAGATCACATGCTCGAAGTCGTGCCGGTGGCCGCCGAGTCCACTGCCGTGGACGGCCTGGTCCTTCTCGAAGTAGCTCGCGTAGACGATGCCGCACCAGCCGTTGTTGCACTTCGAGCGTGCGTACGTCTGGGAGTTGTCCAGGTCCCACTGGTCCCGGCAGCTGCCGTTGATCGCGCCGCTCGTCTTCAGACCGGGCGCGAGGGTGCCGTCCGGGCCGATGGCGGGGGTGGCGTAGCAGCCGTCACCGTCGTAGTCGTAGGCGGGCGAGAAGGTCTGCTCGTAACCACCCGCGTTCTGCGGCAGGTTGCCCGGCGGATCGGCATGGGCGGCGGAGCCGGTGCCCAGGACGAGAAGACCGGCGGCGGCGAGGACGGCGGCGGTACGGGCGGGGGTGGGTATCAGCTGCTTTCGCACGGGTGGCTCTCCTGGCTCGTCGGCACGGGACGGTGGGGTGGCGTCGCGCATGAGTTGCCCGGAGCATGACAGAACGAAACGGGGATCTTCCCGAAGGCCTTGCCCTGGAGCGCACTCGAAGTCCTACAGTGCGGCGGGTCCGGCCCCGGCACACCCGCATCCACCAGGGAGCTCGACCATGCACTACCGCACACTCGGCGGCACCGGCATCGAGGTCAGTGCGTACTGTCTCGGCACGATGATGTTCGGCTCGGTCGGCAACCCCGACCACGACGACTCCGTACGCGTCATTCACGCCGCCCTCGACGCGGGCATCAACTTCGTGGACACCGCGGACATGTACTCCGCCGGTGAGTCCGAGACGATCGTCGGCAAGGCGCTGAAGGGGCGGCGCGACGATGTCGTCCTCGCCACCAAGGTCCACTTTCCGATGGGCGAAGGACCCAACCGGGGTGGCAACTCACGGCGTTGGATCGTCCAGGAGGTCGAGGAGAGCCTGCGCCGCCTCGGCACCGACCGGATCGACCTCTACCAGGTCCACCGCCCCGACCACACCACGGACATCGAGGAGACCCTCTCCGCGCTGAGCGACCTCGTGCGCGCGGGCAAGATCCGCGCCTTCGGCTGCTCGACGTTCCCGGCCGAGGAGATCGTGGAGTCGCAGGTGGTCGCCGAGCGGCGCGGCCTCAGCCGGTTCCGGACCGAGCAGCCGCCGTACTCGATCCTCGCCCGGGGCATCGAGCGGGCCGTCCTGCCCGTCTGCCGGCGCTACGGCATGGGCGTGCTGACCTGGAGCCCGCTCGCCTCCGGCTTCCTGACCGGCAGGTACCGCAAGGGCGGGACCATCGACCTGACCACCGGGCGGGCGGCGCTGCAACCGCACCGGTTCGACCCCGATGCGCCGCTGACCGCCGCCAAGCTGGAGGTCGTCGAGCAGCTCGTCGCCGTGGCCGACAGCATCGGGGCCACCCTGCCCGAGCTGGCGGTCGCCTTCCCGCCGGCCCACCCGGCGGTCACCTCTGTGATCATCGGCCCGCGCACGATGGAGCAGTTGGAGGGGCTGCTGAAGGGGGCCTCGCTCACGCTGGACGACGAGACGCTCGACCGGATCGACGCGATCGTCGCGCCCGGCACCGACGTCTATCCGCCGGACGGCGTGTGGACCCCGCCCTCACTGACCGATGTCGCCCAGCGCAGACGGCCGGTGGGCGAGCGCGCGGCGGCCTAGCTCCTTCGGCTGCTCCGGCTTCCGGGCCAGGAACCCGGCGACCGGCCGGTTCGCGCCCGCCTCGGGTTCCTGCAACGTCCGCCCGGTGACGACGAACCCCGCCCGCTCCAGCAGCTCCGCGATCCGGTCCGCGGGCAGCCGGTAGCTGTCGAACGGGACGGCCTCGCCGCCCCCGTAGCCGTATGTCCGGCGCTGGTGCCCGGTGTCGCCGACCCGGGTGACGAGCAGCAGGTGCCCGCCGGGCGCCAGCGTCCGGTGGAACTCGGCGAACGCTCCGGGCAGCGCCTCCGGCGGCAGATGGTGCGTGGAGTAGAACGCCAGGACGCCGCCGAGTTCACCGTCGTCCGCCTCCAGAGCGGACATCGAGCCGACGTCGAACCGCAGCTCCGGATGGGCCGCGCGGGCCAGCCCGACCATCCCCGGAGAGAGGTCGACCCCGAAGGCGTCGACGCCCAGCCGGGTCAGGTACGCGGTGACCTTGCCCGGTCCGCAGCCCACGTCGACCGTCGGCCCGAGGCCCGCCGACGCGACCAGCTCGGCGAACGCGGCCAGCACGGCACGCGACAACGGGTCCAGCTCGGCCGGGTCCTTGACGGACCGGGCGTAATCGGCGGCCACGGCGTCGTACGACTGCCGGATCGCGTCCAGGTGCGGAGCTTCCATCACGCCGCAACGGTATGACGCCGGGGCGGGAAGAGGTGGGCGGGGCGGGCGAACAACCCTGCCCCGCTCCTCTCCTCCGCGCTCAGCTGGGCAGCACCGGCAGCAGTTCCGGCAGATGGCCGTCCGATGCCGTGGCCGCCGCGACCCGTTCGGCCGGGACCTCCCCGTACAGCGTCGTCCGCGGGCGGGACGGGCGGCCCGCCAGGTCGGCGATGGCCTTCAGGTCCTGGATCGAGCGGTACGAGCCGTAACTCGACCCGGCCATCCGGGAGATGGTCTCCTCCATCAGCGTGCCGCCCAGGTCGTTCGCGCCCGAGCGCAGCATCTCCGCCGCGCCCTCCGTGCCCAGCTTCACCCAGCTGGTCTGGATGTTGGTGATGTGCGGGTGCAGGAGGAGCCGCGCCATCGCCGTCACCGCCCGGTTGTCGCGGTCGGTCGGGCCCGGGCGGGCAATGCCGGCGAGGTAGACCGGGGCGTTGGTGTGGATGAAGGGGAGGGTGACGAACTCCGTCAACCCGCCGGTCTCCTGCTGGAGTCGGGACAGCGTACGGAAGTGGCCGAGCCAGTGGCGGGGCTGGTCGACGTGCCCGTACATCATCGTCGAGGACGAGCGCAGGCCCACCTCGTGCGCCGTCTTGATGACCTCCAGCCAGGTGGCGGTGGGCAGTTTGCCCTTGGTGAGGACCCAGCGGACCTCGTCGTCCAGGATCTCCGCCGCCGTACCGGGGATCGAGTCGAGCCCGGCCTCCTTGGCGGCGGTCAGCCAGTCGCGGATCGACATCCCGGTGCGGGTCGCGCCGTTGACGACCTCCATGGGCGAGAAGGCGTGCACGTGCATGCCGGGGACGCGCTCCTTCACCGCCCGCGCGATGTCGAAGTACGCCGTGCCCGGCAGGTCCGGGTGGATGCCGCCCTGCATGCAGACCTCGACCGCGCCCACGTCCCACGCCTGCGCCGCCCGGTCCGCGACCTGGTCCAGCGAGAGGGTGTACGCGTCGGCGTCGGTGCGGCGCTGGGCGAAGGCGCAGAAACGGCAGCCGGTGTAGCAGACGTTGGTGAAGTTGATGTTCCGCGTGACGATGTACGTGACGTCGTCGCCGACCACGTCCCGGCGCAGCGCGTCCGCGATCCGGCACAGCTCGTCCAGCGCCGGGCCGTCCGCGTGCAGCAGCGCGAGGGCCTGGTCGTCGGTGAGCTTCGTCGGGTCGTCGGCCGCCTGGCTCAGGGCCTGGCGTACGTCGGCGTCGATGCGGGACGGGACCATGCCGGGGGCCGCCGCCTCGCGGAGCGCCTCCCAGTCCCCGTACACCACGTCGAAGTCGTCACGCCGGTCGCCGGTGCGGCCCTCGGTGTCGATGGTGGCGTGCAGGTCGGTGCGGCCGGAGGAGGTGAAGCCCTCGTCCGGCTCCTGCCAGGGCAGGCCGACGGGCAGCGCGTCCTCGCGGGCGAGGCCGGTCTCCGGGTCGGCGAGCGCGCGGACGTGCGGGAGGAGACGGGGGTCGAGCCAGGGCTCGCCGCGCTGGATGAACTCGGGGTAGATGGTGAGGCGTTCACGGAGCGTGAAGCCCGACTCCGCCGTCTTCTCCGCCAGTTCGTCGATGTGCGGCCAGGGGCGCTCGGGGTTGACGTGGTCGGGGGTGAGCGGCGAGACGCCGCCCCAGTCGTCGATGCCCGCGCCGATGAGGAGCGCGTACTCGGCGTCCACCAGATTCGGCGGGGCCTGGATCCGGGCGGACGGGCCGAGGATGTGCCGGGCCACCGCGATGGCGGCGGCCAGCTCCTCCAGCTCGGCGTCGGGCATCCCGCGCATCGCCGTGTCCGGCTTGGCCCGGAAGTTCTGCACGATGACTTCCTGGATGCCGTGGTAGGCGCGGGCCGTCTTGCGCAGCTCGAAGAGCGAGTCGGCGCGCTCCTCGTACGATTCGCCGATGCCGATCAGGATGCCGGTGGTGAAGGGGACGTTGGAGCGCCCCGCGTCCTCCAGGACCCGCAGCCGTACGGCCGGTTCCTTGTCCGGGGAGCCGTGGTGCGGGCCGCCCGGCTCGGACCACAGACGGGTCGCCGTCGTCTCCAGCATCATCCCCATGGAGGGCGCGACGGGCTTCAGCCGCTGTAGGTCGGTCCAGGTCATGACGCCCGGGTTGAGGTGGGGCAGCAGGCCCGTCTCCTCCAGGACCCGGATCGCCATGGCGCGTACGTACGCGAGCGTGTCGTCGTACCCCTCCGCCTCCAGCCACTCCCGCGCCTCGGGCCAGCGGTCCTCGGGGCGGTCGCCGAGGGTGAACAGCGCTTCCTTGCAGCCCATCGCCGCACCCTCACGGGCGATCTTCAGCACCTCGTCGGGCGAGAGGAACATGCCGTGGCCGTCCCGGCGGAGCTTGCCGGGGACGGTCACGAAGGTGCAGTAGTGGCACCGGTCGCGGCAGAGGCGGGTGAGCGGGATGAAGACCTTGCGCGAGTACGTGATCACGCCCGGCCGGCCGGCCGCCTCCAGGCCCGCGTTCCGGACCCGGGCGGCGGACGCGGCCAGATCCTTCAGATCGTCGCCGCGCGCCTGGAGCAGGACGGCGGCCTCGGTGACATCGAGGGCGACACCGTCACGGGCGCGTTTGAGCGCGCGCCGCATGGCGTTGGAGGTGGGACGTCCGCTCTGAGGATCAGGATCGGTCATGAACCGAGCATACGAGCGAGACGCCTGCGCCGGACCAGGGCCTGGTACGGGATGCGCAGGCCGCGGGGTGTGTCCGATCACTCTTCGGTGGCCCGGTGGTCACCCGTGCGGGCCGACTCACCCGGATGAGACCCCGTCGACGGTGTCCTCGCGCCTAGTGTCGGAACGGTGATGGAAACGATCGTCCTCGACATCGGCGAAACCCTCGTACGCGACGACCGGCACTGGGCGTCCTGGGCCGACTGGCTCGGCGTACCACCGCACACGCTCGGTGCGCTGGTGGGCGCGGCCGTCGCCCAGGGCCGCGAGGCCACGGACGCGCTGCGGATCCTGCGGCCCGACATGGACGTCGAGGAGGCGTACCGGGCCCGGGCCGCCGCCGGGCGCGGTGAGCACCTCGACGAGTCGGACCTCTATCAGGACGTCAGGCCCGCGCTGGCCGAACTGCGGGCCGCGGGCATCCGGGTCGTGGTGGCGGGCAACGGCACGGTCCGGGCCGGGGAGTTGCTGCGGGCCCTGGACCTGCCCGCCGACCTGGTGGTCACCTCGGGCGAGTGGGGCGTACGGAAGCCGGACCCGGAGTTCTTCGCACGGGTGACCGAAGTGGCGGGCGCAGCCCCGGAGGCGACGCTGTACGTGGGCGACCACCCGGCCGACGACCTGTTCCCGGCCGCGGCGGCGGGGCTGCGGACGGCGCATCTGCGGCGGGGGCCGTACGGGCACTGGTGGGCGGAGCATCCGGACGTGGTGGAGACGGCGGACTTCCGTATCGACGCGTTGACGGAGTTGGTGGGGCTGACGGCCCCGGCCCCGGCCACGACGCCCGCTGCGGCGGAGGCGACGGGGGTGCGGCGGGGGGCGTTGCGGTCGGTGCGGTAGGGGCCGGCCTTGCCAGCCCGTCCGGCGCTTGAGGACGGAACCGTGCAGATGGACCTGGGTGCCGCCGACGGGGCCTTGTGCCCCAGGCCCCCGCCGTCGCACCGCCCACCCGCGCAAGGGTTCCGTCCTCAAACGCCGGACGGGCTGGAGTGGGGCGGGTTAGCCGGGTGGGGAGGCTACGGCTCCTCAGGCCCTGAGAGATTCGGCGGCCAGCTCTGCAGGACCGCGCCGACGATCCGTTCGAGGTCAGCGGGCTCGGCACCGCCGGCGGCCTGGACAGCGACGCCGTTGCCGATCGTCATGAGGTACCGGGTCAGCAGATCCGGGGAGGTTCCCGCGGCCAGGTCGCCCTCGTCCACCGCACGCCGGAAGCGCTCGCTCAACAGGGCGCTCGTCTCGTCGCGCCACGCCGCCAGCAGTGCACGGACCGTCTGGCCGCTCTCGCCCCCGATCAACGAGGCCCGCAAACTGAGGCACCCCGTCGGGTAGCCCGGCAGGGTACTGCTCCGGACCGCGCCCCGGAGGAAGACCGTGGCCACCTGGTGGGCAGTCGGTTCGGCCACCGACTCGGCACCGTACGAGGCCGGGCCATCGGCATAGCGCGCCAGAGCCTTGCGGAACAGATCCTCCTTGTTGCCGAAGGCCGCGTACATGCTGGTGCGGCTGATCCCCATGGCCTCGGTGAGGTCGGGCAGGCTCGTGCCCTCGTAGCCGTTCTGCCAGAAGACCCGCATCGCGTTCTCGAGAGCCTCGTCGGCGTCGAAGCCCCTGGGCCGTCCGACCGGCGCGGGCGCGCTCCGTTGGGTGTCCATGCCACCGAGTATAGCGATTCGGTACCGACCGGTCCTAAAGTGCTACGGTAATTCTGCACCGATCGGTTGGTACGGAATTTTCGGCTGGTCGAAGCCTGTTAAGGCGACACCTTCCCGCAGTGAGAAAGAGAGCGCGACATGAGTGAGCTGACCGGAAAGACCGCCCTGATCACCGGCTCCACCACCGGCATCGGCCGCGCGACGGCCCGGTCCCTGGCCGCGCGAGGGGCGAGCGTGGTGGTGACCGGCCGCAACGCCGAGCGCGGCGCCGAGGTGGTCGCCGGGCTCGAGGCCGACGGCGGCACGGCCCGGTTCATCGCGGCCGACCTGACCGACCCGGAGGACGTGGCCCGGCTGGTCCGGGAAGCCGGCGACGTGGACATCCTGGTGAACAACGCCGCCGGGGCCAGTTTCGGTCTCAGCGCCGACATCACCGCCGAGCAGTACGACGCCATGCTCGACGGCAACGTACGGGCGGTCTACGCGCTGACCGCCGCCCTGGCTCCGAAGATGGCCGAGCGGGGCGGCGGCAGCGTGATCAACGTCAGCAGTGGGGCGGCCGTGATGGGGGACGTGTACAACGCGGTCTACGCCGCCACCAAGGGGGCGGTGAACGCCCTGACCCGTTCCTGGGCCGCCGAGTACGGTCCGTCCGGGGTGCGCGTCAACGCGGTCGCGCCCGGCCCGGTCCGCACGAGCGCTCCGGCCGAGTACCTCGACATGTACGTCCCGCTGATCCCGCTGCGCCGTGTCGCCGTGCCGGAGGATGTCAGCGAGGTGATCGCCTTCCTCGCCGGGCCCGGTGGCTCGTACGTGAACGGGGCCGTCATCCCGGTGGACGGTGGCCTCACCTCGGTCGAGCCCCCGAAGTCCCCGGCGGCCGCCGCCTGACGGGGCGGGACTTCCAGCCTGTCCGGCGCTGAGGACGGAACCGTGCGGGCGGACCCGGCTGCCACCGACGGGACCTTGTGCCCCGGGCCCCCGCAGTCGCACCGCCCACCCGCGCAAGGGTTCCGTCCTCAAACGCCGGACGGGCTGGGGTGGGGAGCAAGGGTTCCGTCCTCAAACGCCGGACGGGCCGGAGTGGGAGCAAAGGTTCCGTCCTCAAACGCCGGACGGGCCGGAGTGGGGAGCAAGGGTTCCGTCCTCAAACGCCGGACGGGCCGGAGTGGTCGCCCTGGAAGAGGGCCTCCTCTCGGCGTGCCAGTAGCGTCATCAGGACCGCCGCCCCCGCGCACACCGCCCCCACCACCCACACCGCCACGTACCCGCCCTCGCTCGGCTCCCCCGTGGCGGACCCGGTGAACGCGCCCAGGACCGAGGCGAAGACGCCGCCCGCCACCGCACCGCCCAGGGTCTTCACGTTGTTGTAGAGCGCGGCAGCGATCCCCGTGCGCGCGGGCTCCGTGGCCTCCACGATCACCGTCGGCATGGCCCCCAGCGCCAGCCCGATGCCGAGGCCCAGGAAGGCCGAGCCCACCGCCATCTGCCCCACCGAGCCGTGCAGCACCGCGAATTGGAGGAAGCTCAGCGCCACCAGGCCGAACGCGCCCATCAATGTGGGGCGGTAGCCGATCCGGCGGGCGACGGCGGCCGTGCCCAGGGAGCCGATGACGCTGCCGACCGACGCGGGCAGCAGAACCAGGGAGATCGCGAGCGCGCCGAGCCCGAACCCGTACCCCGTCACGTCCGGATCCGCCGCGTAGAACGTGGAGTTGGGGGCCTGGCTGCCGAAGAAGAAGACGCCGAACAGGAACGCGGCCGCGTAGAACGGGGCCGTACGGCGGTCGGCCAGCGCCCGGACGTCGACCAGCGGTTCCGCGCTGCGCAGTTCGACCGCCACCCACACCGCCAGCAGCACCGCCCCGAGCAGGACCGGGCCCAGCACCCGCGCCGTGAGCCAGGAGCCGCCCTCCGCGCCGCCGACCCCGCCGAGCAGGGAGAGCATCGCGGCGCTGAGCAGCGTCACGCCCGCCCAGTCGACCCGGCCGCCGGTGCGGTCCGCCGACTCCGGTACGGCGACGAAGGAGACCGGCACGCAGACCACCGCGAGCACTGCCGGGACCAGGAGCGTCAGGCGCAGATCGCCGAACGCGGAGTCGACGAGGCCCATGACCACGCCCCCGGCCATCGCTCCCAGCGTCAGCGCCCCGACCAGGCGGGCGATCGCCCGGCGCGCGTCGGCGACCGGGAGCCGGTCCCGCACGAGGGCGATCTCCAGCGGCAGCAGAGCGGCGATCGGCCCCTGGAGCAGCCGGCCCAGGAGCAGGATCTCGTAACCGGGGGCGAGGGCGACCACCACCGTGCCGGCCGCGATCAGCGCCAGCGCGATCCTGAGCATTCGGCGGTGCCCGTACAGGTCGCCGAGCCGGTCGAACAGCGGTACGCACACGGCGGCGGCCAACAGCTGTACGGAGACCACCCAGTTGAGGTCGGCGGAGCCGATGCCGAGATGGTCGGCGAGGTCCGGCAGCAGCGGGGCCAGGCCCACCTGGAGGAAGCCGCTCATCACCTCGAAGAAGATCAGCAGGCCGACGACGGCGGTGACGGAACGGGGCGCGGCGGGCGGCGGGGCGGCGGCCGGCCCGGGGGCGGTGGCGGTCATGGGCGGGCGGGCTCCTCGTCGGTCAGCGGAGAGGGGAGAGCAGCGGCCGAAGCGGCTGCGGCCAGGCGGCGCAGGGCCAGGCCCGCGAGCAGGGCCGCAGCGTGGGGCAGCGCGCCGTCGTCGTACACCGCCTGCGGCGAGTGGTTCATCGGTGCGGCGGCCGGGTCGGTGCCGGGCGGGCAGGCGCCGAGCCCGACGAACGCGCCGGGCACCTCGCGCAGCACGAAGGAGAAGTCCTCGGATCCGGCCATCGGCTTCGGGGCCTCGAAAGCGTGGTCGGCGCCGAGGATGTCGCGGGCGGTGGCGAGGGCGAAGGCGGCCTCGTCGGTGTGGTTGACGGTCGGCGGGTACTGCTCGACGTAGTCGATCTCCGCGCGTACGCCGTGGGCGGCGGCCACCCCGTGCACGGTCCGTTCGAAGGCGGCGCGGACAGTGGCGTGGGAGGTGTCGGAGAAAGTGCGGACCGTCGCGTCGAAGTACGCGGTGGCGGGGATGACGTTGGCGGCCGTACCCGCGTGGAGCCGGCCCACGGTGACGACGGCCGGGTCGAAGATGTCGATCTCGCGGGTGACGAGGGTCTGGAGCGCGGTGACCATGGCGCACATCGCGGGCACCGGGTCGGTCGCGGAGTGCGGGGACGAACCGTGCCCGCCCCGGCCGTGCACGGTGACGTGGACCGCGTCGGAGGCGGCGAGCATCGGTCCCGGCCGGGTGGCGGCGAAGCCGGTCGGGGCCCCGGTGGAGACGACGTGCAGGGCGTACGCGGCGGCGACCCGCTCCCCCGCCGCGTCGAGGACCCCCTCGTCGATCATGATCTTCGCGCCGCCCTGGCCCTCCTCGCCGGGCTGGAACATGAACACCACGTCCCCGGCCAGCTCCTCGCGCCGGGCGGCCAGCAGCCGGGCGGCGCCGACGAGGCCGGTGGTGTGGAGGTCGTGGCCGCAGGCGTGCATGCGGCCGTCGAGGACGGAGGCGTACGGCAGTCCGGTCTCCTCCTGGACCGGCAGCGCGTCCATGTCGCCGCGCAGCAGGACGGCGGGGCCGGGGCGGCCGCCGCGCAGCACGGCGGTGACGGAGCTGAGAGCCGTACCGGGGGTGATCTCCAGGCCGAGGCCCTCCAGGGCGGCGAGGACCTTGGCCTGCGTACGGGGGAGGTCGAGGCCGAGTTCCGGCTCGCGGTGCAGGGCGTGGCGCAGGGCGGTGAGGGCGGGGGCGAGGGCGTGGGCGTCGTGCAGCAAGGACATGGGCGTATGGTGCGGAGCACCCCCCTCACCTCATGATCGTCCGCAGGGAAGGTGCACGGATGGCACGCTCGGCGCAGGAATCCGCCACCGACGCGCCCGACGCCGCCGCGTCCGGCGGCCCGGAGCCCGTCCTCGACGAGCTGGACTACCTCCTCATCACCGCGCTCCAGACCTCGCCCCGCGCCGAGTGGCAGCAGATCGGGAAGGTCCTCGGGGTCGACGCCTCGACCGCCGCCCGCCGCTGGAACCGGCTCACCGAGGCCGGGCACGCGTGGCTGAGCTGCTACACGGTGGCGGTGGGGCCCGCCGTGCCGATCGTCGCGTTCATCGAGGTGGACTGCGCGGCGGGCGCCCTGCACGACGTGGCGGTCGAGATCGCGGACGACCCGCACCTGATCACCGTCGACCACGTCACCGGCTCGCGGGACCTGATCCTCACGGCGGCCTTCCCCGACCAGGCCGCTCTCGCCCGGTACGTCGGCTTCCGGCTCGACACGCTGCCCGGGGTCGCCGCCACCCGGTCCCAGATCGCGACCGCCGTCCACGCGGAGGGCAGCCGGTGGCGGCTCGACCGGCTGGACTCGGACGGCCGGTCCGAGCTGACCCGGGGCCGCCCGCACCCGGCGCCCCGGCGCGGTCTGCCGTCCCCGGACGAGCTGGACACCCGGCTGTGCATGCTGCTCGCCGAGGACTGCCGCCAGCCGGCCGCGCGCCTCGCGGAACGTACGGGGGTGAGCGCGAGCACGGTCCGGCGGCGGCTGGAGCGCATGCACCGCGAGGACGCCCTCGTCTACCGCTGCGAGGTCGCCCGCTACCTCTCCGGCTGGCCGGTCTCCGTCACGATGTGGGGGATCGCCCCACCCGGGGAGACCGCCAGGATCGCCTCGCAGCTGATCGGCCTGCGCGAGATGCGGCTGTGCGCCTCGCTGTCCGGCCCGTACAACCTGCTGCTGACGGTCTGGCTGCGCTCGGCGGAGGACATCGCCACGTTCGAGGCCCGGCTCGGCGCCCGGTTCCCCGAACTCGCCATCGCCGACCGGGCGGTGACCCTGTGGCCGCTGAAGCTGGCGGGCCAGATCCTGGATCCGAAGGGGCGCCATCTGCGGGGCGTGCCGGTGCGGTTCTGGGAGGACCCGGTGGCGGAGCGGGCGGAGGGGGACCTGCTGGAGCGGCTGCGGTCGGGGCCGGGCGGCGGCAGCCGGAACATGGGCCACCGGTGACCATGTTGTATGCATCGTCGGGTGGGGCGGTACGGGAACGCCTGTGGCGGGGAGGATGCCGCCGAAGGCACCGTAAGCACATGAACCACCGGAAAAGAGGATCGACATGAGCATGATGAAGCGGACATCTCGCCGGGCGGCGGGGCTGCTGACCGTGGGCGGCGTCGCTGCCGCGCTGCTCGTCGGGCCGGTGGCCGGCGCGCAGGCGGACGGGCCTGCCCCGCAGTGCGCCGGGGGCTGCCCCCAGGTTGCGTCGAGCGGGTACCAGGTCTCCTCCGGGGCAGGGGATCCGACCACGGACGGCAACTGGGACCCGCACTAGGGCATGTCCGGCGTTCTCAAGCGTCCTGGAGACCACCCGATCCGCCCCTCGGTCCGCGGGCCCGCCTACCGGAACAGGTGAGGGTGGAGCCAACCTCGCCGCCACGCGCGGCATCGCCCCCGTCCGTGACTCCAAGGTCATGGACAGCCCCGTGGTCGCCGTCCCCGCCACCGCGTTCTCGGCATTCGTCGCGGGCGTGCGAGGCGGAACGTTCGACACCGTCTGACGGAGAAGGCGCGAAGAAAGCCCCGAGGGCCGCGGCGCCATGAGGCAGGCGCCGCGCCCGTACGTCAGTCCGCGGCCCCTCTCCGTAGCGACAGGGCGAACGCGCAGCTGGTGACGGGCAGGATGACGATCGGCGGGGCGGGCAACAGGAGCAGCGCGAGCCCGAAGGCGGCCAGGGAGGCCACCAGGGACACCCGGCCGAAGGCGGTCCGCCGCCGGACGAGGTCAGGGGCGTGGCGGACGGCGGCGAGCATCAGCAGACCGCAGGCGATGGCGAAGAGAGCCATGGCGATGCTCATGCCGTGGGTGACGTCGAGGGTGGTGCGTTCCAGGCCGAGCAGGGTGAAGGTGGACTCCCGCATCGCCGCGTCGGCCGTGCGTTGCTCGGGGGTCGGGGTGGCCGAGGCCCTTGCGGCGGTGAAGACGAGGTGACCGGCCCCGAGGACGACGAATCCGTACGCGCCGATCCTGAAGGGCCGTACGGGATCCGCTCCGGTGGAAGTCCGGGCGGCGATCGCGGTGTTCATCGCTGCTGCTCCTCCTCGATGTCGGCGGACCGGCGTGGGGCCCGGGCCGGACCGGGTGCCGGTGCTGGGCCGGCCGGGGCCGGGCCCGGCGGGGGCTGCCAGCCGAGGAGCGTGTCCAGCCCTCGTGTCGTGACCACCGACGGTGTGACCCGTACGGCGACGTCGCGGACGGAAACCGCCAGGGGGTGGGAGAGCCGGGCGAGGCCCCCCATCCGCCGGGAAAGGCGGCTGATCCGCGTCGTGCGCCCGTGCCGGGCCGCCGTGTAGGCGGCGAGCGCGGCCGGTACGCCGGTGTCGCCCGCGAGGAGGTGCGCCAGGACGACCGCGTCCTCGACGGCCTGGCAGCCGCCCTGGCCCAGGTTGGGTGTCATCGCATGGGCGGCGTCACCGAGCAGGGCCACCCGGCCGGAGTGGAACCGGGGCAGGGGCACGGCGAGTTCGTGGAAGTCGTGGTGGAGGACGGTCACGGGGTCGGGCTCGCGCCGGTCCAGCCGCTCCAGCAGTGCCGGGATCAGATCGTGCCAGGCGCCGAAGCGCCGGATCAGCTCCGCGCGGTGGTCGGCCGGCCGCGTACCGGGGCCGGTGACAGCGGTCGCGTACACATAGACCCGGCCGTCGGCGAGGGGGACGATCCCGAACCGCTCCCCCCTCCCCCAGGTCTCGGCGGCCGGGAGCGCGGGCAGGCCGGCGCCGGACAGCACCGCCCGCCAGCCGGTCTCACCGGCGTAGCGCGGACCGGGGTGCCGGGGGAAGAGCTGTCCCCGGAGCGCGCTGCGCAGTCCGTCGGCCGCCACGACGGCATCGGCCCGCAGCTCCCCCGCCGACGTCCGCACCACCACCGCACCCTCGGCGGCCTCGTCCACCCCGCCCACCGAGACGCCGAGGCGCAGCGCGCCGGGCGGCAGGGCGGCGGCGAGGGTGTCGATCAGGAAGCCGCGGTGGACGGCACGGGCGGGAAGCCCGTAGCGGGAGGCCGTGGCGCCGGTCCGGCTCAGCCACGACCCGTCGGGGGTACGGAGTCCGAGCACACCGGCCAGGGGCTCGCCCGCCGACACCGCGGGGCCCAGGCCGATCGACTCCAGGGCGCGCAGGGCGTTGGGGGCGAGCACGATGCCCGCCCCGGTCCCCGTGAGGGCGGAGGCCCGTTCACACACGGTCACCCGCCATCCGCGACGGCTCAGCGCCACCGCGGCGGTCAGGCCGCCGATCCCGCCTCCGGCCACGACAGCATGACGAACACCCACAAGGACCGCCTCCCCACGCAGGCCCTCTACAGCTGTAGAGGATCACGGTCCGCACTCTACACCTATAGAGTTCGGACCATGGCTGCTCCCCTCCCCGACCGCCGGGACCTGATCGCCGACACCGCCATCGCCACCGTGGCCGCCGCAGGTCTGCGCGGCCTGACCCACCGCGCGGTCGACACGGCGGCGGGGCTGCCCGCCGGCAGTACGTCGTACTACTTCCGCACGCGATCCGCCCTGATCAGCGCCTGCTACCTCCGCCTGGCCACGCTGACGGTCACCGACGTGGACCGCTGGGAGGAGCGGCACGGGGTTCCGGACCCGGACTCCGCAGCCGAGGCCCTGGCCGCGCTGCTGCACCACTGGCTGACCGAGGGACGGGACCGCCAACTGGCCCGTTTCGAGCTGAGCCTGGAGGCGACCCGCCGTCCGGAACTCCGCGCCGGCCTGGAGACCGCCGGCCGCGCCGCACGCGCCAGGGCCGCCGCCCTGCTGGCGTCGCTCGGCGCCCCCGATCCGGAACAGGCGGCGGACCTGCTCGTCGCCTGGACCGACGGCCTGCTGTACGACCGCATCGCCGGCGCCCCGGCCGCGAGCCGGCCGGCACCGGACCCGGCCGAACTGGCCCTGGTCGTCAGGCGGATGCTCACCGCTCTGCTCGCCCCCTGAGGGCTCGAGAACGCGCGGCCCTTCAGCCCGTCCGGCGTTTGAGGACGGACCCCTTGCCAGGGAGGGCGGCGCGACAGCGAGGGTCCTGGGGCACAGCGTCCTGTTGGAGGCACCCGGGCCCACCTGCACGGTTCCGTCCTCAAACGCCGGACGGGCTGGGTGGGGGCAAGGGTTCCGTCCTCAAACTCCGGACGGGCTGGGGTGGCCCCTAGTCGCCCAGCACCGCCTGCATCACGCTCTTCGCGATCGGGGCGCCCAGCCGACCGCCCGAGATGTCGGAGCGGGAGATGTCCATGTCCGTCGGGTCGATGAACACCGCGACCGCGACCGAGCGGCCGTCGTCCTTCTTGCCGTAGCTGACGAACCAGCCGTACGGCACCTCGTCGCGGACGTCCACACCGCGCTGGGCGGTGCCCGTCTTGCCGCCGACCGTGACACCGTCGATCAGGGCGCGCTGGGCGCTGCCCTCCTTCGCGGTGTGCTCCATCATCTCCTGGACCTTCTTCGCCGTCTCCGGCGAGACGGCCTGGCTCATCTCCATCGGCTCGTTCTTCTCCAGCGTGGAGAGGTCCGGGCCGCGCAGCTCGTCGACGATGTAGGGCTGCATCAGCTTGCCGTCGTTGGCCAGGGCCGCCGTGACCATCGCCATCTGCATCGGGGTGCTGGTGAGGCTGCCCTGGCCCATGCCGGTGAGGGCCGTGCCGGGCTTGTCGAGCTTCGGCGGGTACAGGCTCTTCGTGGCGAGCAGGTCGCCGAACTCCTCCGCGTACACGTCCTCGTTGAAGCCGAACTTCTCCGCCGTCTCCCGCATCCGGTCCTCGCCCAGTTCGGCGGCCGCGTCGAGGAAGACGTTGTTGCACGAGTACTGCATGGCGGTCTTCATCGACGCCTTGTTGCAGACCGCGTCACCCGCCTCGCTGCCGATCTTGTTCGAGGAGAGCGGCAGCGGGTAGGGCGAGACCGCGTCCGTCCGGGCGTCCACATCGGTGACCACGCCGTGCTCCAGCGCCGCCGCGGCCGTGAGGATCTTGAAGGTGGAGCCGGGCGGGTAGGTCTCGCGCAGCGGGCGGTTGGCCAGCGGCTTGCCCTTCTCCTTCTCCAGCGCCGTGAAGCGGTCGCTCTCCTTGAACGAGATCCCGGCGAAGACCTCCGGGTTGTACGAGGGCGTCGAGACCAGGGCCAGCACCTTGCCGGTGCCCGGGTCCAGGGCGACGACCGCGCCCCGGGCGCCCAGGTCGGTCAGCCCCTTGTAGCCGGCCTTCTGCGCCTTGGCGTCGATCGTGGTGATCACGTCGCCGCCGCGCCGGGGCTGCCCCATCAGAACGTCCTTGGCGTGCCGGAAGGCGAAGCGGTCGTCCTGGCCGCTGAGGATGCTGTCGTAGGTCCGCTCCAGCAGCGAGGTGCCGCGGGCCTGGGAGGCGTAACCGGTGACGGGTGCGTACATCGGGCCGTCCTTGGAGGTCCGGCGGAACGCGTAGTCCTTGCTGTCGGTCTCCTTCGACCCGGTGATCGCCTTGCCGCCGACGATGATGTCGCCGCGCGGGGTGGCGAAACGCTCGAACCGCACGCGGGCGTTCTTCTCGTGCTGGGCCAGTTCCTGGCGGTCGACGTGCTGGAGCCAGTTCGCCCGCAGCAGCAGGGCCAGCACCAGCAGCCCGCAGAAGATGGCTATGTGCCGCAACGGCCTGTTCATTCCACTCCCCACCCGGGCGGGCCTCCGGCCCGCGTATGCGATCCCCGATGAGTAAGGATGCCTTGTACGCGGGCACGGTTGCACCGGCGACCCCGGGCCGCCCTGCTCACGGACCGGTCAGAGGTACGCGGCGTACGCGTCCAGCGTCCGCAGGACCTCCGGTTCGGCCGCCGGGGGCAGCTGGAGCACGACCTCCTCGATGCCCAGTTCCGCGTAGTGGCCGAGCTTCCCCGGGCTGGGCAGAACCGCGTACGGCACCACCTGGAGATCCTTCGGGTCGCGCCCGGCCTCCTCCCAGGCCGCCCGCAGCTTCGGCAGCGACTCCGTGAGGCCCCCGCCGCCGATGGGCAGCCAGCCGTCCGCGTACTCCGCGATGTGCGCGAACAGCTTCGGGCCCGCCCCGCCGCCGATCAGGGTGCGCGGGCCGTTGACCGGGCCCCGGGGCCGCTGGGCCGGCTTGGGGTGCGCCTCGCTCGGCTGCACCGACCCGAACGCGCCCGCGTAACCGGTCGGCTCGTCCGCCCACAGGGCCCGCATCAGCGCCATCCGGTCCCGCCCCAGGTCCCGGCGGGTCGCCCACTCCACCCCGTGGTCGGCGGCCTCCTCGACGTTCCAGCCGTAGCCGATGCCGAGCGTGAACCGGCCGCCCGAGAGGTGGTCCAGGGTGGCCGCCTGCTTGGCCAGGTCGATCGGGTCGTGCTGGGCGACCAGCGTGATGCCGGTACCCAGCGTCAGGCGCTCGGTGACGGCGGCGGCCTGGCCGAGGGCGACGAACGGGTCCAGCGTGCGGCCGTACTCGCGGGGCAGCTCACCTCCCATCGGGTACGGCGTGCGGCGGCTCACCGGGATGTGCGTGTGCTCGGGCAGATACAGCCCGCCGAACCCCCGCTGCTCCAGCTCGCGGGCGAGCCTGACCGGGGTCACCGTCTCGTCGGTGAGGAAGATCGTGGTGGAAATCCGCATCGAAGCCACCTCCGTGGTCGTCGTCGTTCCGTACGCCGGTACGCCGTCTTGTTACGTCGTCCTTCTGTACGTCGTCCGTGCGAAGCGCCAACGTAAGCCGTATGTCGGCAGAATCCGAGACCGTGACGGCCATGAACACCGCCATGAACACCGGCATGAAGCGGCGCGGCCTCCTCGCCGCGACCGCCGCCACCGGCTTGACGTTGGCCACCGTGAGCTTCGCCCGAGCCGAGGACCGCCCCGGGTCCGGCCCCGACGGCCCGCACCGCACCCGGACCGTGCGCGGGACGCTGCCGGCCGGGGCTCCCGATTACGTATACCTGCCCGTCGAAGTACCGGACGGGGTGGCCGAGTTCGCCGTCTCGTACACCTACGACAAGCCGCCCGTGCCGCCCGGCGTCCAGGGCAACGCCCTCGACATCGGCCTCTTCGACGAACGCGGTACGGAGCTCGGCGGGCGCGGCTTCCGCGGCTGGTCGGGCGGGGCCCGCACCTCGTTCTCCGTCCGGTCCGACTCCGCGACCCCCGGCTACCTCCCCGGCCCCGTACGCCCCGGCGTCTGGCACATCGCCCTGGCCCCCTACACCGTCGCCCCCGAAGGCCTCCCGTACGAGGTGACCGTCACCCTCCGCTTCGGCCCGACGGCCCCCGCCCCCGCCCCCGTCCATCCGCCCGAGCGGGCGAAGGGGCGCGGCCGCGCCTGGTACCGGGGCGACTGCCATCTCCACTCCACGCACTCCGACGGGCGGCGCACCCCGGCCGAGATCGCCGCCGCCGCGCGGGCCGCCGGGCTCGACTTCATCAACAGCAGCGAGCACAACACCACCTCCGCGCACGCCGCGTGGGAAGGGCTGTGGGGCGACGACCTGCTGATCCTGACCGGCGAGGAGATCACCACCCGCAACGGGCACGTGCTGGCCGTCGGCACCGATCCGGGCGTCTTCGTCGACTGGCGCTACCGGGCCCGCGACCACCGCTTCGGCCGGTACGCGCGGCAGGTGCGCCGGGCCGGCGGGCTCGTCGTGCCCGCCCATCCGCACGCCACCTGCATCGGCTGCAACTGGAAGTTCGGCCTCGCGGACGCGGACGCGGTCGAGGTGTGGAACGGGCCCTGGACCCCGGACGACGAGATCGCCCTCGCGGAGTGGGACAACGCGCTGGTGGCCGCCGTACGGAACCCGGGTGGCGGCGGCGACGGGCCGGGGCGCTGGCTGCCCGCCGTGGGCAACAGCGACGCGCACCGCGAGCCCGACCGCGTGGGCCATCCGCAGACCGTCGTCCTGGCCGACGCGCTGTCGCGGCAGGACGTCCTCGCCGGCATCCGGGCCGGGCGCTCCTACCTCGCCGAGTCCGCCGCCCTGTCGCTCTCCTTCGGCGCGACGGACGGGCGCGGCCGGCACGCGGGCATCGGCGGCCGGCTGCGGGCGGCGGCGGACGCCCCGGTGACCGTACGGCTGGAGGTGACGGGCGCGGCCGCCGACTGCGCGGTGCGCCTGGTCACCGATCAGGGGCCGCTGCTGACCACCCCGCTGCCCGCGTCCGGTGCGGGCGTGGTGGAGTGGCGTACGACTCCCGCCCACGCCGCGTACGTGCGCGCCGAGGTCCGGCACGCTCCGGCCGTGCCGGGTCTGCCGGGCGCGTTCGCGGCCCTCACCAACCCGGTCTTCCTCGACACGGAGGCCGGTACGGAAGGCTGAGAACCGGGAAGGGACGGAGCACGCACGGCGGGAGCGGGACGGAGAGGAGCGGCCATGGGACCGGGACCGGGGCAGGGCCCGACCCTCGGGTTGGGGTACTTCCTGCTGCCTGCGGGCGGCGCGCTGAGCCTGACCGGAGTCTTCACCGGCAACGGCACGCTGATCAGCCTGAGCTGGATCATGTGGGTGCTCGGGATCCTGCTGATCCTGCGGAACCGCTCCCGCCGTCCGGCCGATCCGCGCGAACTCGCGGCGGCGGCCGCGGCCGGGGACGCCCGGGCGGTCCGGGGGCTGCGCACGCTCGCCCTGACCGCGCGGGCGGAGGGGCGGCCCGACACGGCCGAGCGGCTGCTGCGGCAGGCGGTGAGGGCCGGCGACGTGGAGTCGATGTGGGAGCTGGGCCGCCTGGTCGAGCAGCGCGAGGGCCTGGCGGCGGCGGAGCCGTGGTTCCGGAGGGCCGCGGAGGGCGGGCACGCCGTGGCCAAGCGGCTGTTCCGGCCGGGCGGCGCCCTGCACCCGGACGGGGCGGACCCGGCGCCGTAACGCCGTACGGTCCACCCCGTGCGAGCGGTTCCGTCACGCCAGTCCCAGCGCCGCCCTCGTCAGGAAGGCGAGCCGGGCCGTCTTCTCCGGCTTCACGATCTCCGGGCCCAGCTCGAAGCCCATCCGGACCATCCGGGCGAGGGCCCTCTCGTTGCGGGCGTCGGGCTCGACGACGACCCGCAGACGGGCCGGTTCGCCGAAGACGAAGCCGATGAACGCGGTGAGGAGGGCGTCCGTGTACCCCTTCACCGCGCCCTCGCCCTCGGCGGGCGCGATCAGCAGGTGGATGCCGATGTCACCGGGCCGCACGTCGTAGCACTCGCCGACCGGGTCGGCATCCGGCTCGTACGTCTGGAAGAGCGCGGCCGGAACCCCGTCGCGCAGGGCGAGGTAGGCGTGGTGGGTGGGGAGCGCGTCGACGAACGCGTAGATCTCCCGGACCTGTTCGCGGGTGTGGTCGCCCATGCCCCAGAAGCGGGCCCGCTCCTCGGTGACCCAGCCGTGCAGCAGACCGGCGTCGGCCGCCGGGACGACCGGGACCAGCCGGACCGTGCCGAAGCCCTCGACCTTCTGTTCGTGCACGGCGGGGCGGAGGGCGGGGGCGACGGGTTCGTCGGTGGTCACGGCGGGGTTCTCCTCGGGACGGTGCGTCGTGCGGTGCAGCAGGTTCCAGTCGGTGACCACCGGGGCGAGCGCGCCCCGGGCCCACAGGGGCGTCTGGTCGCGGTGGTGGGCGGATCCGGGGACTCCGGACGCGCCGAACGGGACCACCCAGCGGCTGTCCTCGCGGCGGGCCAGGTCCCAGACGTAGCGGGCGGCCGGGCCCCGGGCGAACAGGTCGGTGACGCCCGGGACGCTGGAGGTGGACAGCACACAGTCGTGGTCGCCCGCGAGCCCCGGCCGGACCCCGTCCGCGTCGGGTCCGTCGGGCGTGCGGTCCGGCAGCGCCTGCCAGGGCGACAGCCGGTGCAGCTCGCCCCACGGGCCGGGCGGGGTCTCATCGGCCGCCGCCGCGACCGCCTCGGCCGAGGCCGCGACCAGCGCCAACCGGTCCTCGTACGGCAGGAGTCCGGCCGAGAGCAGGCTCTCCAGGGCGTAACCGATCCGGGGCACGGCGGCGAGCCAGGGGCGGAAGAGGGCGGGGTAGGCGGCCGAGCGCCAGGGGTCGTCCGCGCCGGTGACGCCCTTCAACGCCGGGTGGCCGGCCAGCCGGTGGACGACGTCGGTGCGCAGGCGGGCGTAGAGGGTCGCGTCGGTGCTGTCCGCGTCCATGTGGCGGTCCCAGCGCAGCAGCCGGTCCCGGAGGCGGTCGGCGGCGGGCCCGAGGCCGGGGGCCCAGGCCAGCAGGGAGAGCAGCGGGCGGGAGGAGGCGAGGCGGGTGTCGGTGTGGACGTCGGCCTGGGCGTCCGGGGTCCAGCCGGTGTCCTCGCCGAGCAGCTCCCGTATCCGGCGGGCCCGGTGCGGGGGCGCGAACTCGACGCCGAGCGGGGCGGCGAGGCCGCGCTCGTTGGCCATGACGGCGATCCCGTCGGAGCCGTCCACGGCGGTACGGGGCAGGGGGACGGCCTCGCCCTCGCGCCAGGCGTACGCGGGGTCCTCGGCCGGGACGATCCGCAGCCGGTTGACGTACGGGCGCACCGGGACGTGTCCGGCGACCCGGTGCAGGGTGGACCCGGCGGTGTCGGCGGCCAGCACCACGTTGACGGGTTCGGCCCAGCGGTCGAGGGCGGTGTCGAGGTCGGCGACCGTACGGGCCCGGAGCAGCGCGGGCAGCACGTCGAAGCCGAGCTCGCCGGTGACGCGGGGCGGGTAGCGGAGGCTGATGAAGGTGTCACGGGCGGGCTCACCGGGCTCGGGGCGGGCGCCGTCGGCGGGTTCCCCGCTCCCGGCACGGGTGCCTTCGGCAGGCCCCCCGCCCCCGGGACCGCTTCCGATGATCACCGGCCCCCGGTCCGTCTCGATCACCTCGACCGGCTCCGGGGCCGCGCCCGCCACCTCGATCGTCTCGGTGTGGGTGTGGGCGCGGTACCAGCCGTCCGGGCCGAGCGCCTCGACCCCGCCGTCCGGGGTGCGGCGCAGCTGCTCCCGGTAGAGGTCCTGGTAGTCGGCCATGGCGTTGGTGATCGCCCAGGCGACATGGCCGGTGTGCCCGAAGTGGGCGATGCCGGGGATGCCCGGGACCGCGAGGCCGACGACGTCGAACTCGGGGCAGGCGAGGCGGATCTGCTGGTAGACGCCGGGGTCCTCGATGAAACGGTGCGGGTCGCCCGCGACGATCGGGGCTCCGGTGGCGGTGCGGGCGCCGGTGAGCAGCCAGCCGTTGCTGCCCGCCGTGCCGGGGCCGTCGGTGGCGAAGAGGGTCGTCCGGTCCGCGCCGAGCCGGCGGGCGACCTCCTCGCGCCAGAGCTTGGTCGGGAACCCCGCGAACAGGATGTGCGTGGAGAGCCAGACGCCGAGCGGGGTCCAGGGCTCCCAGCGGCCGGGGGCCAGGCCCACCGCGGCGAACTCGGGTGCGTGGGCGGCCCCTTCGGCGAGGCCTTCGTTGACGCCGTCGACGTACGCCCGGACCCAGGCGGCGGTCTCCGGCGCGAGCCGGTCGTAGCAGCGGCGGGCGGTGTCGGCGATCCGGGCCCGCCGGACGAACCGGTCCCAGTCGACGGCTTCGGCGCCGAGGTGGGACGCGGAGGTGCCGAGCACCCGGTGCCGCTCGGTCTCCAGTTGCCAGGCCCGGTCTAGGGCGGTGACACGGCCCTGGGCGCGGGCCAGCGCGAGCGCGTCGGCGGCCCGCAGATGCGGGATCCCCCAGTCGTCGCGGAACACCTCGAAGGCGTCACCCGCCCCTGGGCCAGGCCTCTCACCGTCCCACGCACCCGGCCCCTCACCGGGTCCCCCGCTGGATCTCTCACCGGGTATCCCGCTGGATCTCTCGCCCGGTCTCTCGCTGTCGACGTCGGAGGTCATCGCCCGCCCATCCCCATTTCCGGTGCTTTTCAGCCACTCCCCAGCCCCCAAAATTTAGGTTAGCCTAACCAAAGTGACCCTTTGGGCAGTGGGCCGGGGCGCCGGGGCGAGGCAGGAGACACCGTGGGGCATGGCTGGGAAGGCGTCGTTCTCAAACTGTTCCGGGGGCGCGATTTCACGTTCACGGTGACCGGCGTGGAGCAGGTGACGGACCGCTTCCGCCGGGTGCACGTGACCGACGGCGGGCTGCTCGCCGCGACCGGCGGGGCCCATCCGACGATGTGGGTGCGGCTCTGGTTCGAGAAGGACGGCAAACCGCATCAGCGCGCCTACACCCTGGTCGACCCGGACCCGGAGGCCGGCACCTTCAGCCTGGAGTTCGCCCTGCACGAAGGGGCCGCGTGCGCCTGGGCGCGGGAGGCGAAGGCCGGCGACACGATCGACGCGACACTCCAGGGCACCGGCTTCACCCTGCCCGACCCGGCGCCCTCGCGGCTCTTCGTGATCGGTGACGCGGCGGCGCTGCCCGCGATCAACTCCCTGCTGGACGCGGTCCCGTCGACCCCGGCGACGGTCTGGTTCGAGACCGCGCACGAGGAGGACCGGAAACTGCCGTTCCGCCTCGACGAGGCCCACCACACCCTGCACCACGTGGAGCGCCGCGAGGCGGGCGGGCAGCTCGTCACCGAGGTGAAGGCGGCCCTGCCGGCCCTGCTGGGCGACGACCACTCCGACGCGTACGTCTGGGTCGCCTGCGACACGTCGACCACCCGGACCCTGTCGGCGTACCTCCGCAAGGAGTTGGGCCTGCCCAAGGACCGCGTGAACGCGCTGGGCTACTGGCGGCCGTAGCCGACGGCATCACCCACGAAGGGCTCCGGCACCCGCCGGGGCCCTTACGCGTCCGTGGGCCGAAGCGCCCCGCACAGCAGCACCCCGCCGAGCCCGGCGCCGTACCGGCGCCCCTCAGTCCCGGACCACCAGCGCCGGGGTCTCCTTCGTCAGGACCTCGCCCCGGAAGAACGCCGGGCTGCGGCGCTCCATCGCGATCATCAGGACCAGGCCGAGGAGCAGCAGACCCACCCCGATGACGAACACCGAGCCGACGCCGAACACCGAGGAGCCGGAGCCGTACGCCGGGTCCCACATGTCGTAGAGGGTCTTGGCGAAGACGGCGGCGAGCAGGATGCCGCCGGCCACCGGGAAGAGGCCCTTGAAGACCAGGTCGCGGGCGGAGCGGGTCAGTTCGGCCCTGAAGTACCAGGCGCAGGCGAAGGCGGTCAGCGCGTAGTAGAAGCAGATCATGAGGCCGAGCGCGTAGATGGTGTCGACCAGGACGTGCTCACTGACCAGGGTCATCACGGTGTAGAAGACGCCGGTGCCGATGCCGGCCGTGACCGTGGCCCGGCCGGGCGTCTTGAAGCGGGGGTGGACCTTGGCGTACGAGGCCGGCATCGCCTCGTACGCGGACATCGCGAGCACCGTGCGGGCGACCGGGATGAACGTGGTCTGGAGGCTGGCGGCGGCCGAGGCGAGGACCGCGAGGAAGAGCAGGACGCCGAGGCCGGGGCCCATCACCGGTCCGGCGAGGGCGGCGAAGACGTTGTCGGAGGTGTCCGGGTTGGCGAGGCCGAGCCCGGAGGTGCCGGAGCCGACGGCCATCTGGGCGGCGATGCCGGTGGCGAGGTAGGAGCCGACCAGGACGACCATCGCGATGAGGGCCGCGCGGCCGGGGGTCTTCTCGCTGCCGGTGGTCTCCTCGTTGGCGGTCAGACAGGCGTCCCAGCCCCAGAACATGAAGATGGAGAGGGAGAGTCCGGCGGTGAAGGCGGCGAAGGACTGGACGGCGAAGGGGTTCAGCCAGGACCAGGAGAAGTCGAGCGAGGACGCGAACTCCGGTCCGCCGCTGCTGGCCTTGCTCAGGGCCATCGTCACGAACAGCGCGAGGACGACCAGTTGCAGCCCGACCAGGGCGTACTGGATGCCCTTGGTGGCGGTCATGCCCCGGTAGCTGATCGCGGTGGCGACGGCGATGAGGGCGAGGCAGGTGATGATGTGGACGGGCTTGCTGTCGTCCAGGGCGGCGACCGAAGCGCTGCCGGTGATCTCACCCGCCAGCAGCCAGAAGTACGAGGTGGCGACGCCCGCCAGGTTGGACAGCACGATGATCGTCGCGATGACGAGGCCCCAGCCGCACATCCAGCCGAGGCGCGGGCCGAACGCCTTCACCGTCCAGGTGAATGAGGTGCCGCAGTCGGGCATCGCCTTGTTCAGCTCGCGGTAGGCGAAGGCCACGAGCAGCATCGGCAGGAACCCGGCCAGGAAGACGGCGGGCATCTGTACGCCGACCTCGCCGGCGGTGGAGCCGAGGGTGGAGGTCAGGCAGTAGACGGGGGCGACGGTGGAGACGCCGATGACGGCACTGCCCATGAGGCCGACGGAGTTCCCGCCGAGCCCCTTGCTCCGTACACCGCCGTCACCGCCGTCGGCCGGGGCGCTTCCCCGTACCGTGTCTCCGGCCCGTGGCCGCGCGTCCAGCTGAGTCATGGGAAGGACGCTATGCGCTGCGATATCCATATCCGGAAGGTGAGACTCCCGTGTCTCACCCTTGGATATACCAGCTGAATCCCCGTGAACACTTCCTCAATTCAAGGCCACACTCGCGTGAAACCTTGCAATAGATGACGCTCGACCGAGCGTGACCACGTACGGTAATCGCAGCGCTGTCCGTTTTATATAGGTTCAAAATTTTCCCGCGGTGCCCGGACCACGACCCCGCGGCGTCTCAGCCGGGCCAGACGATCGCCTGCGTCTCGCTGTACGCGTGCAGCGCGTACGAGCCCACGTCCCGCCCCACCCCGCTCTTCTTGAACCCGCCGAACGGGGCCTCCATGTTCCGCCCGACCGTGTTGACGCCGACCCCGCCCGCCCGCAGCCGTCGGGCGATCCGGAAGGCCCGGGCCACGTCGCCGGACCACACGTAGTCGATGAGGCCGTAGTCGCTGTCGTCGGCCAGCGCGACGGCCTCCTCCTCGTCGTCGAACGGGACGACCACGACGACCGGGCCGAAGATCTCCTCGCGCACGACCCGCATGTCGTGCGTGCAGTCGGCCAGGAGGGTCGGGGCCACGTAGAAGCCCCGGTCGAGGTGGCCGGGGCGGACGCCGCCGGTGACGACCCGCGCGCCCTCCTTCCGGCCCAGCTCCACGTACGCCTCGACGCGGTCGCGGTGGGCGGCGGAGATGACCGGGCCGACCACGGTGGACCGGTCGGCCGGGTCGCCGACGGGGAGCCGGTTCGCGTACGCGGCGAGCGCCGCGATCAGCTCGTCCTGGCGGGACCGATGGACCAGGACGCGGGTCGGAGCCGTACAGATCTGTCCGCTGTAGAAGGAGAAGGTCGTGCCGATGCCCGCGACCGCGGAGTCCAGGTCCGCGTCGTCGAGGACGATCGCCGCCCCCTTGCCGCCCAGCTCCATCAGCTGCCGCTTCGTGCCGCGCCCGCACACCTCCGCGATGCGCTGCCCGACCGCGGTGGAGCCGGTGAAGCTGACCATGTCGACGTCCCGCGAGTCGACGGCGGCCTCACCGGACGATGCGCCCGACCCGGTGACCACGTTCACCACGCCCGGCGGAACGCCCGCCTCCGCGAGGGCGGCGGCCATCCGGAAGACGGAGAGCGGGTCCTGCGGGGCGGGCTTCACCACGACCGTGTTGCCCATCGCGAGCGCGGGCGCGACCTTGCCCGCCGGGTTGGCCCAGGGGTTGTTGTACGAGGTGATGCAGGTGACCACGCCGACCGGCCGACGGACGGCCAGCGCCCCGAAGACCCCGGCCTTTCCCATCGGCCCGGCCTCGTTGATCTGCGGCGCGACGGCCTCCTCGACCGGCTCCAGCGCGCCTTTCGCGTACCGCCGGAAGCGGGCGATGCCCACCCCCACCTGCATTCCCCGGGCGGTGGAGGCGGTGGCTCCGCTCTCCCGCCGGGCGATCTCGGCGTGGGCGAGGAAGTCCCGCTGAATGATGTCCGCCGTACGGTCCAGGATCGCGGCGCGCTCCTCGGGCCGGGTCCGCGACCAGGCCGGGAAGGCCGCTTTCGCCGCCGCCGCGGCCTCGTACACCTGGGCCCGGCTCGCCTCGGGAGCGAGGCCGACGACCTCCTCGGTGGCGGGGTCGATCACCTCGTAGTGCCCGTCGGCGGGCTCGGTCCACTCGCCGCCGATGAACAGCCGCTCGGGTGCGGGGCTCACGCCGTACTCACCGTCCGGGTGTCACGGCCCGAGCGCAGCACCGTCCCCGGCACCGCTCCCGTCACCTTGTCGTCGCGCAGGGTCTCGACGCCGTTGACGCGTACGGAGACGATCCCGATGGCCTTGGAGTCCAGGCGCGGGCTGTCCCCGGGCAGGTCGTGGACGAGGGTGGCGGGGCCGGCGTCGATGCGCTCGGGGTCGAAGAGGACGAGGTCGGCGTGGAAGCCCTCCTCGATCCGGCCGCGTTCGCGCAGCCCGAAGAGCCGGGCGGGGTCGTCGGTGAGCATGCGGACGGCGGTGGTGAGCGGCACGAGCTTCCGCCCGCGCAGACAGTCGCCGAGGAAGCGGGTGGTGTACGGGGCCCCGCACATCCGGTCCAGGTGCGCGCCCGCGTCGGAGCCGCCGAGCATGACGTCCTCGTGCTCCCAGGTGCGCTGCCGCAGCGCCCAGGAGTCCGGGTCGTTGTCGGTGGGCATCGGCCACAGCACCGTACGCAGGCCGTCGGCGGCGCAGATCTCGACCAGGCAGTGGAAGGCGTCCTGGCCGCGTTCGGCCGCGATGTCATCGACGACCCGCCCGCTGAGCCCTTCGTTGGCGGCGCTGTAGGTGTCCCCGATGACGTACCGGCCGAAGTTCGCGAGCCGCCGGAAGACCCCGGCCTCCTTGCTGTCGGCGCGGCGCAGCATCTCCGCGCGGGTGGCGGGGTCCCGGAGCCGTTCGATCCGCTCGGGGACGGGGAGGGCGAGGATCTCGCCCCAGCCGGGGATGAGGTTGAGGGCGCAGAAGGTGCCGAGGGACATGTTCATCGGGGTGAGGATCGGCATCGTGAGGGCGACGATCCGGCCCCCGGCCGCGCGGGCGCGTTCGCTCGGTATCAGCTGGCGCGGTACGCGTTCGGGGACGGCGGCGTCGATGGTGAGGACGTTCCAGTTGAGCGGGCGTCCGGCGGCGGCGGTCATGTCGACGAAGAGGTCGATCTCCTCGTCGGAGAACTGGTCCAGGCACCCGGCGACGATCGCCTCCAGCTGTGTCCCCTCGTGCTCGCCGACCGCCCGGGAGAGGGCGAGCAGTTCCTCGGAGGGAGCGTGCCTCCCACCGCCGGCACTGCTTCAGCACCTCGTCGGGATCACCGCAGATCATCAGCTCCTCCGCGATGAGCAGTTCGACGATCTCCTCGGTGTACTCCGGCAGCAGCTGCGGCCACTCCGGAATCCCCTCCGGCCGCGGAAACGTGTCGTGGTAGCGGAACAGCAGCGACTGGAGGTAGTTCAGCCCGCCGCCCACCGCGATCTCCACCGCCTTGGCGTGCGTCTCGGCGCAGATCGCCGTGGACGTCACCATCACGTTGTCGTTGACGAACGCCCCCACCGGCTCGGCGTCCTTGACCGCGTTCTTGTAGGACTCGACGACCCACTCCATGTCGGAGACCTTCTGCACGCTGAAGCCCAGCACGCCGAGCCCCTTCCTGCCCGCCATGGCGTACGAGGACGGCGACCCGGCCGCGTACCACATGGCCGGGTGCGCACCCCCGTACGGCTTCGGCAGGATCTTGCGCGGCGGCAGCGACCAGTGCTTGCCCTGGAAGCCCGCGTACTCGTCCTGGAGCCACATCTTGGGGAACTCGGCGATCGTCTCCTCCCACAGCTCCTTCGTGTGGTTCATGTCGGTGATGCCCGGCATGAACCCGAGGATCTCGTGGCTGCCCGCACCCCGCCCGGTGCCGAACTCGAAGCGCCCTTCGGAGAGGTGGTCGAGCATCGCGACCTTCTCGGCGACCTTCACCGGGTGGTTGACCGGCGCGAGCGGATTGAAGATGCCGGAGCCGAGGTGGATGCGCTCGGTGGCGTGCGCGAGGTAGCCGAGGTACACGTCGTTGGCGGAGAGGTGCGAGTACTCCTCCAGGAAGTGGTGCTCGGAGGCCCAGGCGTACTTGAAGCCGGACTTGTCCGCCTGGATGACGTACTCGGTCTCCTCGATCAGCGCCTTGTGCTCTGCCTCGGGGTCCACCTTGGCACGCGCGGCGGGCACGTACCCCTGAACAAAGAGCCCGAATTCCACGGAGGTTCACCGTCCTCAAGTTTTCCCGACGACTTATCTGACGGCCCGTCAGATAGCGATGCGACCGACTGTTCCACCGCGGCCGGACCCCGTCAATACCTGACGCCCAGTCAGGCACGCTGCCTCAGAAGGGGCTCACCCCCGCCATCCATCCCCCGTCCACGACGAACGGCTGCCCGGTGATGTACGAGGAGTCCTGCGAGGTCAGGAACAGCACCAGCGCGGCGACCTCCTCGGGCCGGCCGATCCGCCCCATCGGCACGAGCTTGCGGTAGTACGCGTCCAGCGCGGCGCTCGACGTCGTCAGGTCGGCGTCCGGGTCCAGCAGGGCCGGATTGCTCATCGCGGTGTCGACGGCCCCCGGACAGACGGCGTTGACCCGGATCCCCTTCGCCGCCAGCTCCATGGCGGCGACCTTGGTGAGCCCCAGCACCGCGTGCTTGGTCGCGGCGTACGCGCCGACCAGCGGCATGCCGGTCAGCCCGGTGTACGAGGACGTGTTGACGATCGTCCCGCCGCCCGCGGCCTCGATCTCCGGCGCGACGGCCCGGATCCCGAGGAACGCGCCCGTCATGTTGACCCGCACCACCTGCTCGAACTCCGCCAGCGGGGTGTTGACCAGCTCGTTGAAGCGCAGGATGCCCGCGTTGTTGACCAGCCCGTCGATCCTCCCGAAGGCGTCCTTGGCCTCGGCGACGGCGGCGGCCCAGCCCTCCTCGCTCCCGACGTCCAGCCGCACGAACCGGGCGACGTCCGCGCCCTGTTCCTCCCTCAGCCCCTTCACCAGCGCCTCGCCCTGCTCGACCAGAACATCCGCGACGACGACCCGCGCGCCCTCGGCCGCGAAGAGCCGCGCCTCCTGCTCGCCCTGCCCGCGCGCCGCCCCGGTGACCAGGACGACCCGTCCGTCCAGCTTGCCCATGACGCTCTCCCCTACCTGTCGAGATGAGGGGCCACGTCCGCCCCGAACGCCGCCATCTGATCGGTCAGTTCGTCCACGCTCCGGCTCCGGAAGCGGACCTGGATCTGGTGCACGCCGATCGCCGCGTACTCCCGCAACGACTCGGCCAGCTCCTCCGGCTTCCCTTTGAGCGTCCACCGCCCCACGGACCACGCCGGCTCACCCACGTACAGCGGTTCGGTGATCGCACCGACGACGATCGGCGCACCGACCCCCGCCTCCTCCCGCAGGGCGTGCAGCCGGGCGATCTGCGCGGGCAGCCGGTCCCGGGGGTCGCCCTGCGGCAGCCACCCGTCGCCGCGTACGGCCGCCCGGCGCACGGCGGCGGGCGAGGAGCCGCCCACCCAGAGGGGCACCCGTTCCTGGGCGGGCCGGGGCAGCTGCCCGAGCCCGCCGAACGAGAACCGCTCCCCCGTGAACTCCGGGTACTCCTCGGGCCCGAGCGCGGCCCGCAGCGCGTCGATCGACTCGTCCAGCACCCTCCCTCGCCCGTCGAAGTCCGCCCCGACCGCCTCGAACTCCTCCCGTACGTGCCCGGCCCCGACCCCGAGGATCAGCCGGCCGCCGCTGAGGTGGTCGAGGGTGGCGTACTGCTTGGCGGTGATCAGCGGATGGCGCAGACCGACGACGGCGACATGGCTCATCAGCAGCACGCGCTCGGTGACCCCGGCGAGGAAGGAGAGCGTGGCGACGGGGTCGTACCAGACGGTGCTCATGCCTTCCGCGAGCCGTCGCGGGATGGCGACATGGTCGCAGCCGGCGATGTAGGCGAAACCGCCCCGATCGGCGGCGCGGGCTATGCGGACGAGATCGGCGGGGGTCGCCGCCGCCTCCCAGGGTTCCGCGTAGATGACGCTCTGCGACTGGACCGGCAGCTGCATCCCGTACGACAGCGGCCCGTTGGGCAGTATCGGCGATATCGGCACGGCGGCCTCCTTCCCCTCCGGCCCGGAACGGTCCCGCCCCGGGCGACGGCCGCCATCGTCATACCTGACGGACCATCAGGCAAGGGGCGCGGGTGCGCTCTCCGGCCCGCCGGCCCGGCATCGCCCCACCGGGGTCGCCCGGGCGGACGAGCGACGGACCATGCGCCCACGGAGGCGACCGGAAGGGTGGAATGGGAGCGCTTCCATACGCACCGCGACCAGCGCCCCGAAAGCACGGACGCCACCCCGGCGGCGTGCGGCACCCCGGGCAAACCGCACACCTCGGCCACTCTCCACCTTGGCGGGCGATGGCAACAACATGCCCTCCCACCAGCTGTTTTTGTGATCGCCAAGGTGGCGCACGGCGCGAGAATCCGGCAGCCGCACGCACCTTGCCAGAGCCGTCTACCCCCCTCTATGTTCACTGGACAGCAATACGGAAAGCGCTTTCTAAACGCAGCGAAGAACCCTCTGGACGACGGGGTGCGCAGACGCGTGCGGGAGCGCTCCAGACATGACATGCACCTGACATTCAGACGGCACTCCACCATCCGAAGACACAGGGAGACGAACATGAGGCAACCCGTCACACGACGGCTGCAGGCGGCACGTGGCCGGCTACCCAGCGCGGCACGCCGCAGCCGCTGGCGCTCGGCCGCCGCGGCCGGCGGTCGATCCGCGTCCTCGACCGCGCCCGAGGCGTCAGGGCGCGCGGCCGGCAGCCACGGCGCTACGCGCGGACCACAGAACGGCGGCGGCGCAACCACGGTGGCGGCGCCGGACGCACCGGACAGCCGACGGACGGGCCACCACCGGCCACTCGCGATGCCACACGCCGCCTGTCAGCGCCGCATCCGTCAGCAGGTCGCGCACGCATCGTCATCGAGGTCGCAACAAGGCACTCACCATCAAGACACAGGGAGACGAACATGAGGCAACCCGTCACACGACGGCTGCAGGCGGCACTGGCCACCCTGGCGCTCGCCGCCGCGGCCGGCGGCATCGTCCTGACCGCGCCCGAGGCGTCGGCCGCGGCCGGCAGCGCCACGGGCTACGCCACCCAGAACGGCGGAACCACCGGCGGCGCGGGCGGACAGACGGTACGGGCCACCACCGGCACCGCGATCCACACGGCCCTGTGCGGCCGCGCCAGCGCCGCCACGCCGATCGTCATCGAGGTCGAAGGCACCATCAACCACGGCAACACCAGCAAGGTGTCCGGCGGCAGCTGCAACACGGCCGACGGCGTGATCGAGCTGAAGCAGATCAGCAACGTCACGATCGTGGGCGTCGGCGGCGGCGCCGTCTTCGACCAGATCGGCATCCACATACGCGAGTCCAGCAACATCATCGTCCAGAACGTGACCGTCAAGAACGTCAAGAAGTCGGGTTCCCCCACCTCCAACGGCGGTGACGCCATCGGCATGGAGTCCGGTGTCCGCAACGTCTGGGTCGATCACACGACCCTGGAGGCGTCGGGCGGCGAGTCCGAGGGATACGACGGTCTCTTCGACATGAAGGCCGACACCCGGTACGTGACCCTCTCCTACAGCATCCTGCGCAACTCGGGCCGCGGCGGGCTGGTGGGCTCCAGCGAGAGCGACGTCTCCAACGGGTTCGTCACGTACCACCACAACCTGTACGAGAACATCGACTCCCGCGCGCCCCTGCTGCGGGGCGGCGTCGGCCACATGTTCAACAACCACTACGTGCGGCTCAACTCGTCCGGCATCAACTCCCGCGCCGGCGCCCGCGCCAAGGTGGAGAACAACTACTTCGAGGACTCCAAGGACGTCCTGGGCACCTTCTACACCGACGCCGCCGGCTACTGGCAGGCCGACGGCAACACGCTGGACAACGTGACCTGGTCGAGCCCCGGCAAGGACAACAACCCGGCCGGGCCCGACATGAAGTCCACCACCACCGTCAGCATCCCCTACGCCTACTCCCCCGACGCGGCCGGCTGTGTGCCGGACGTCGTGAGCCGTACGGCGGGCGCCGGCAAGGGCCTGAAGGTCTCGGACGGCAACTGCACGGCCCAGCCCCCGACCGAGCCCACACCCGACCCCACCGACCCGACCCCCGGACCCACCGACCCGACTCCGGGGCCCACCGACCCCACGCCGCCCGGCGGGGCCAACCTCAGCATCGGCGCCGGGTCCGACGGATCGAGCAAGGCCTCCGGGACCAGCTTCGGCCACCTGCGGGACGGTGACCTGAACACCTACTGGTCGCCCTCCGGTTCGACCGGTCACGCCTCGATCAAGTGGGACTCCGCCACCGCCGTGTCCTCGGTCGTGATCCGGGAGGCGGCGGGATCCGCGGGCTCCATCGGGGCCTGGCGGCTGCTCGACGCCGACGCCGGAACCGTCCTGGCCTCCGGCGACGGAGCGGGAACCATCTCCTTCCCGCGCACCACCCTGCGCAAGATCACCTTCGAGATCGTCAGCTCGACCGGCTCCCCGAGGATCGCCGAGTACGAGACCTACGCCGGCTGACGGGTGCCGTCGCCCGGCGACCGGCCGTGCGACGACCGACTCCGGCGCTCTGTTCCCCGCGCACCGGCAAAGGCCCGCGCCCCCCGCTCGACGGGGGGTGCGGGCCCTGCTCGGTGCCGGGCGCACGGCGGCGGCGCGGCGGATCATCCGAGCGGCCGCCAGTCGCCCAGCCAGCGCGCCGGGGTGTGGGCGCGGGCCTCGGACGCACTGAGCTGGGGCCGGTTCGCCGGGACGGTGATCCGGGCGCCGGGACCGGTGTTGCGGTGTTCGGCGAAGCGCTGTTCCTGCCACGGGTGGCCGGCGGACATGGTGGCGTACGGCGCGGACGCGTCGACACCCGCGCCGAGACGGCTCTCGCGGACGGTGAGCATCGGGCGTGCGGTCGGGTCGGAGGACGGCACCCAGGGGCGCGCCAGCTTGTAGTGGCCGTCGGGGGCCGTGCTGCTCACCCGGGAGCGCAGGACCAGGAAACCGTGCGGGCCGGCCCCGGCGGTGCTGGGCGCGAAGACGAAGCCGTGGGGCGCGGCCGCCAGGTCGGGGCGGACGAGGCCGCGGAAGTGGCAGCGGTCGTAGACGGCGGAGGCCCGGCCGAAGACGAAGTCCACGTCGCCCTCCACGTAGCAGTCGCGGTAGTACTGCCGGGCGAACACGCCGAGGGAGGGCGAGTCGGCGTACAGCGTGTCCTGGTGGCCCAGGAACCGGCAGCCGTGGAAGGCCGATCGGTCGCCTTGGACCTTGACCGCCACCGCCTGGGTCCCGGTGTACTCGGGGTTGTCGGAGCGCAGCCAGTCGTTGGCGAAGGTCAGATCGCGGGCGGTGAAGCCCTCCGCCCCGATCGTGACGGAGGCCGATCCGCTGGTGCCCAGGGTTCCGGTGCCGTCCGGCCGGGGCGTGCCCGCCGCGTTGCCGTACACCAGGACCGTGTCGCGGGCGTCGGGGCTCGCGCCGATCAGCGTGAGGTCGCGGTGGGCGGCTCCGATGACGACCGTGGCCCGGTGGACGCCGGCGGCGATCACGATGGTGCGGCCGGTTCCGGTGGCCGCGTCCACGGCGGACTGGACGTCGGTGTGGTCGCCCCGGCCGTGCGCGTCGACGTACAGCGTGCGGGGGTCGAGGCGACGGGCCGGTGAGCCGTAACGGCCGAAGGGGCGGGGGCCGGCGGCGGACCGGGCGAGGGCGGCCGGTGCGCCGAGGGCGAGCGTGGCGCCCGTGCCGGCGATCAGGGACAGGGCGGTGCGTCGAGTGGGCATGGCGGTACTCCTCCGGACGAACGGCTACGGGGGGGGGCGGGTAAACGGGTAAGCGGGTGAACGGGCGCGGGTGGACCGCGAAGGGCCGGAGCGGCGCTCTCCGGGGTGTTGGAAAGCATGCGGTGCCGCTCCGGCCGGTTCATCGGGGGTACGCGCCGGTCACCGGAGGCCGGACACCCTGCCCGCCCCGGCCTTGAGGCCGACCAGCACGGGGACGGCCCAGGGGTGGTGGACCGTCGTGCGCAGTTCGGGGGCCCAGCCCGCGCCCTCGGCGAGCTGCTCGCCCGGAACTCCGGCGTTGTGCACGGCGATCAGGTCGGTCCTGCGTCCGTTGACGTAGTTGTTCTCCGCGGTGAGCGGGGCCTCCGACCACTTCTTCAGGACGGTGGCCCGGTCCACGTCGCCGGCGAGCGTGAACGCGTTGTGCTCGGCGACCAGACGGGACTCGGCGCCGATGCCGTACGAGTAGCCGTAGGAACTGCCGCGCGTGGCGACGAAGTGGTTGTTGTACGAGTCGACCTGGCCGAAGCGGACGCGCGGAGCACGTTCCTTGACGTCCTTGAACAGGTTGTGGTGGAGCGTCACGCGGAGCTTGCCCCGGTCGGTCGCACCGGCGCTGTCGCTGTTGCCGATGAGCATCGTCTTGTCGTGGTCCTTGAGGACGTTCCACGACACGGTGACCAGGTCGGCACCGCGCACGATGTCGAAGAGCCCGTCGTGCTGCTGATACAACTGGCCGAAGTAGCGCGGCTGTTCGGAGTCCGGGCGGTCGCCGTCACTGAAGGTGTTGTGGTCGACCCAGACGTTCCGGGAGCCGTACACGACGAGGTTGTCGTACTCCGAGTTCCAGGCGCCCTCGCTGCCGTCCGTGGGGTCCCACTGAGGGAAGCAGTCGTAGGTGTCCTCGAACGAGATGTTGCGGACGATGACGTTGGAGACGTCCCGGACCTGCAGACTGGCGCCGATGATCTCGGGGTTCGCACCGACCCCGATCAGGGTGGTGTTGGACGGGACACGGACGTTCACGGCGGCCTGCTGGAGCTTCGCCGAGGCCACGCGGGCGTCCTCCAGCGGGCCCTCGGGAACCCGGTCGCGGCCCCACGCCTCCGGGTCGTAGGCGGCGAGGTACTTCTCCAGGGTGTAGCCGTCGGTCTCGTACTGGTCGCAGCCGATCGGGGTGCCGTCGGCGTCGGAGTTGCCGTGGATGGTGCCGGCGACTCTGACGATCTTGGGCGCGTCGCCCGCCTCCTCGAAGGCGGCGACGAGCTCGGCCCGGTCGGTCACGGTGTAGACGTGCTCGGGTGTGGCGTCCGCGCCCCCCGTGGTGGAGCCTTCCGCGGCGGCCCAGCCGTCCCCGGCGGGCAGTACGGCGCGCTCGATCCCTGTGCCGTGCGGGCCGGGCCGGGGGGCGGCCTGGGCGGGGACGCTCAGCGCGAGGGCCAGCGAGGCGCAGCCCAGGGTGACGGCGACGGCCCGGGTGTGACGCGTGCGTGCGGGCATGGCGAAACCTTCTCTGTAGTCGGAGGAAGCGGAGAAAGGAGACAGGGGGAGAGAGGAAGGCGAGGCGGCGCGGTGTCGTGAGGTGCCGCTCAGGCAGGTTCAGCGGGTCACGCAGATCCAGCGGGTCAGGCAGATCCGGCAGGTTCGGCAGATCCAGCGGATCCGGCCGGTCCGGCAGATCCGCCCGGTCCGTCCCAGGTGATCCACTCGTCCGGGACGCGGGCGCCGAGGCGACGGAGGTCGCGGGCCGCGAGTACGCCTCCGTCCAGCAGGGCGCGTGCCGTCATCCGGGCCGTTTCGACCGCGCCCGGCGGCCTGAAGTGGGTGTTGTCCTGCGCGCCGTCCGGGTGGTTGGGCGACTCGCCCGGCTTCAGCCACAGGAAGAGCGGCAGGGTGCCGTCCGGCCCCAGCTGCTGCCAGCGGGCGAGGGACAGCGCCTGGATGTCGAGCAGCGGGACGCCCTCCTCCGCCGCCAGGGCTCGCATCGCGGCGGGGTACTCGCCGTGGGTGGGCCGGGCGGTGCCGTCCGGGCCGAACCGGCGCCGCTCGACGGAGGTGAGGAGCACGGGCCGGGCCCGTCGCGCGCGGGCTCCCCGGACGTACTCGCGCAGGTACGCGCGGTAGGTGGTGGCGGGGTCGGTGCCGCGGGCCGGGTCCTCGGTCTTCTCGTCGTTGTGTCCGAACTGGATGAGGAGCAGATCGCCGGGGCGGACTCCGCCCAGCAGGGCGGCGAGGCGGCCCTCGTCGATGAAGCTCTTCGAACTGCGGCCGTTCACCGCGTGGTTGGCGACCCGGAGGTGGCGGGCGAGAAAGAAGGGGAGGGCCATGCCCCAGCCCGTCTCGGGCGCGGCGTCGGCGGATTTCGTGGCGGCCGTGGAGTCGCCGGCGATGTGGAGCGTACGGGGGCGGGGGCCGCCCGCTCCGCCGCCGTGGGCGAAGGCCGGGGTGGCGGTGAGGGCGAGGGGAAGGGTGAGCAGGGTGGTGGCCGTCTGTCTGCGGGTGAGTGACACGAGGTGCTGCCTCTCTCGAAGGGCGTGCTCGCGTACCTGGGGGGGGGGGAGGGGGAGAGCGGCGGCCGGGGCGCGCGGCCCGGCCGCCGCCGGTCCGTCATCGGAGCCGGAGGGGGCGGGGCCTCAGCCGTTGCCCAGCTCCTTCCACTCCTTGTTGGCGGCGTTCAGCTCCTCGGCCATCTTGTCCAGGAACTGCTTCGCCGTCGTCTTGCCGAGGAGCACCTTCTGGAACTCCGGCTCGTTGTCCGCCTTGCTGATGTTGTTCCAGTCGGGCAGGTAGTACGGCAGGTCGACGACCTTGGTGGAGCCGTCCGTCAGCGCCTTCGCGGCCAGCGCGGTCGACTCGGTCTTGTTGATCCACGGGTCCTTCGCCGCCTCGGCGTTGGCCGGGATGGCGCCCGCCGACTCGTTCCACTTGCTGTTGGAGGCGTGGGAGGCGGCGAACTCGATGAACTTCCAGGCCGCGGTCTTGTTGTCGCTCGACCGGAAGAGGCCGAGTCCGTCGACGGGGTTGGAGACCTGCACGCGGGTGCCGCTGTCCCCGATGGGAGCCGGGATGCCGGCGAACTTGTCGTCGCCCAGGGCCTTCGCGTGGTCCTGGTAGGAGCCGAGGTTGTGGCTCAGCATGCCGATGGTGCCGGTGTCCCACTGGGCGACCATCTTGGTGAAGTCGTTGTTGACGTCGGCGGCGGGCGTGGTCCGCTTGAAGAGGCCCGCGTACTTCTCCAGCGCGGCGACGTTCTTGGGGTCGTTGAGCGTCGTCTTGTCGCCGTCCCAGAACTCCGTGATGCCGGACTGGCCGTAGACGGCGTCCAGTGCCTGGGCGATGGAGCCGGCGCCGCCGCGGATGGTGTAGCCGAACTTGTTGTTCCCGGCGTCGGTGAGCTTCTCGGCCGCGGTGTAGAAGTTGGCCCAGGTGTCGGGGGCCTTCAGCCCGGCCTGCTCGAACAGGTCGGTGCGGTACCAGAGCACGCCGTTGTTGGCGGAGGTCGGTACGGAGTAGATGTCGTCGCCCCGGCCTGCGGCCGCTCTGACGCTCTCGACCATGGAGTCGACGAGCTTGCCCTCCAGGGCGGACCCCTTCAGCCGCTTGTTGACCGGCTCCAGGGCTTCCTGCGAGACCATGTTGGCCAGGTAGGCGGTGCCGACCCCGCCCACGTCGGGCAGGCCGCCTCCGGCGATAGCGGTGTCGTACTTGGACTGGACGTCGGCGATGGGGATCGGGACGTACTTCACCTTGATGTCCGGGTGCTGCTTCTCGAAGTCCTTGATGATCTCGGTCCAGATGGCGGTGCGCGGCCCGCCGTTGTTGTCCCAGAAGGTGATCTCGCCCTTGCCGCTCCCCTCCGTGCCGGCTCCGCTGCCGTCGTCACCGCACGCGGCGGCCGTCAGCGCGAGCGCTGCTACGAGGGAGACGGCGGACGCGGTACGCCCCCGCCGGGTCTTCGAGATGGTCATGGTCGGCTCTTCCCTGTCGGATGGGTCGGGGTGGTTCTGCACGTCTGCACGTCTGCACGTCTGCACGTCTGCGCTTCTGCACACATGCGCTTCTGCGGGGGGTCAGTGGGTGGCGCGGAAGGTGGTGAACAGCGCCGTGCCGGCGGGGCCCGTCCCGGCCGGCGCGGTGGCGAAGAGGCCGAGGAGAGCGGCGACCCAGCGCCACGGGGTGGCCGCGAAGACCTGCCCCGAGGGCCGGAAGCCGTCTCCCGTGTCGGCGGAGAAGCGGCAGCGGGCCCCGGCCGTGACCTCGATACGCAACCGGGCCCGGCCGCCGGGCGAGGCGCGGGCCCCGGCCGCGTCGCGTTCGCTCTCCGCGGCGCCCTCGGCGTACCGGTGCACGAGCCGGGGCGTCCCGTCCGCCCCGGCCTCCAGACCGATCCAGCAGAAGGCGTCCCCGAGCACGGCCAGGCCCGCCTTGGCGCCCGGCTCGTCGCTGTGCAGTTCGAGGTCCACCTCGACGGTGAACTCCTCGGCGGGCATGCGCTGGACCAGGACGTTGGGCAGCAGCCGCAGGTCGTGCGCGTCCGGCGTGCGGAGGCAGCTGAGCCGCAGCCCGTCGGCAGCGTGCTCGTACTGGTCGGTCCACGCGTCGGGGCAGGGGTTGGCCGTCCACTGCCACTGCTTGCCGTGGGCGCCGCCGGGGAAGTCGTCGTCCACGGCGGGCGCTGCCACGGGCTGTTCGGGGGCGGCCGGTTTGCGGTGCGTGGCGACGGGTTCGCCCGCGTCGCCGATGACGGGCCAGCCCTCCGCGTCCCAGTGCATGGGCTGGAGGTGGACGACCCGCCCGTACGCGCCGCGTGCCTGGAAGTGCAGGAACCAGTCCTCGCCGGCGGCGGTCCGCACCCAGCCGCCCTGGTGCGGGCCGTTGACGTCGGTGCGCCCCTGGGACAGCACGACGCGTTCCTCGTACGGGCCGGAGAAGTCCCGCGACCGGAACGCGCCCTGCCAGCCCGTCGCCACCCCGCCCGCCGGGGCGAAGATCCAGAAGTACCCGTCGTGGCGGTGGAGTTTGGGGCCCTCCAGGGTGAACCAGCCGGGTATCCGGTCGGCGTCGATCAGGGTCCGGCCCTCGTCGAGGAGTGCGCGTCCGTCCGCGCTCATACGGTGTCCGGTGAGCCGGTTCTTGATCCCGGAGCGGGACTTGGCCCAGGCGTGGACGAGATAGGCCTCGCCGGTCTCCTCGTCCCACAGGGGGCAGGCGTCGATGTACCCGCGGCCGGGCTTGAGCAGGTGCGGGGCGCTCCACGGTCCTTCGATGTGCTCGGCGTTGATCTGCTGGACGCCGTGGTCGGGGTCGCCCCAGAAGATCCAGAACCGGCCGGCGTGGTGGCGCAGGGAGGGCGCCCACACCCCGGCGTCGTGGCGCGGCCGGGCGAAGTCGGCGGCGGGCTCGACGCGGTCCAGGGCGTGCCCGACGAGTGTCCAGTTGACCAGGTCGCGGGAGTGCAGGAGCGGCAGCCCCGGGGCCCGGCCGAAGCTGGACGCGGTGAGGTAGTGGTCCGCACCGACGCGCACGACGTCCGGGTCGGACCAGTCGGCGTTCAGCACGGGGTTGCGGTACGTGCCGTTCCCGAGGTCGGCGGTCCAGGGCCGGTTCACGGGGTCACCGCCTGTCGGACGTACCCGGCGGCGGCCTCACGGTCCAGCCTGCCGTCCGCGACGACGGTGACGATCCGGCGTACGACGGTGGCCCCGGCGGGCACGGGCAGCCGTTCGTCCGCCGCGAGGGAGGAGCCGACGCCCGGGTACTCCGCCGTCCGCACGAACCACGGATCGCGCCGGGTCTCCTCGCCCGCCCCGGCGAAGACGAGGGTCCAGCCGTCCCCGGCGAGGGCGAGCCAGTCGGCGGCCCGGCCGTGCACCGCCTCCTCGCCCGCACGGTCGGCGGTGAACACGTCCGGCGGCGCGGCCTCCTTGGGGGCACGCCAGAAGAACCCGCCGTAACCGGCCCCGGGGCGGCCGTTGGTCGCGGGGCTGCCGACGGAGAGGTCGTCGGCCGAGCGGTTGGTGAGCGCGAAGGAGAGGTCCAACGCCCAGGTGGTGGCGGAGAGTTCGAGCGCGTTCACCGTGCGGCGCTCCCGCAGCAGTTCGACGCCGTCCGCCTCCCAGGCGAGCGACTGCGTGAAGCCGCCGGGCCCGTGCCGCTCCAGGCCGAGGCAGCGCTGGACGCCGTGGTTGTCGAGCGCGGTGGGCCCCTGCCCCCGGACGTAGGTGCGCCCGCCCCAGAAGTTGCGGCCGGACACGTCGGGCACGGCGATGGAGACGCCCAGGTGGTGCAGGTGGTCGGCGGGGCGCTCCTGGGTGACGGTGCGGCCGGCGAGCGTGCTGACGGGGTGCAGGCGCGGGCGGTTGTCCGCCGCGGCCCCGTAACCGTAGTGGGCGACCGTACGTCCGGCGCAGTCGAGGAGTACGGGCCCCGCGGACGAGGCCGTCGCGGACGAGGCCGTGGCGGGTCGGTTCATGAGGCCGCCACCTCGCTGCTGCGGGCCCAGGCGACGCCCAGCTCCGAGAAGAGGGCGAGGGATTCGGCCCCGGCGGCGACCAGGCCGTCGATGCCGTGGACCGTACGCCGCGCGCCTCCGCCGGGGGCGTCGTACCGGACCTCCCAGGCGTCGGCGGGCAGGGCGACGGGCTCGGGGGCCGTGCGCACGGCCTCGACGACCCGCATGAACGCTCCGGTGCGCTCCGGCGGCACCAGGAGCGGCGTGCCCCGCTCCAGATGGTCGACCAGGTTCTCCAGGAGGTCGGTCCGGCCGTGGACGCTCTCCTCGGGGCCGTGGCCGGCACGCTGGACCAGGACCCGGTCCTGCTTGTACCAGAAGGTGATCCGGCCCCGGTCGCCGTGGACGATCACATAGGGCTCCCCGGCCCGTTCCGCGCAGAGGGTGGCGGCGACGGTGACGGGCAGGCCGCCGGTGGTGGTGATCCGGACACAGCTGGTGTCGTCCGCCTCGATGTCATGGGCCCGGAACAGCTCGGTCTCGACGGACAGGACGTCCTCGGCCGTGCCCCGGTCCGCGAGTTCGAGCGCGGTGGCCACGGCGTGCGCCAGCGGATTGGTGAGCACGCCGTCGACCACGTCGGTGGAGCCGATCCTGCGCCGCCCGGACCAGGGCGCCCGGCGGAAGTAGGCGTCGTCGCGGACCCAGGCCCCGGCGGCGCCGATCCCGGTGAGCGTTCCGATCGCCCCGCTGCGGACCAGCTCCTGGATCGCGGGCACGGCGTGCGAACCGAACGACTGGAAGCCCACCTGACAGGCGGTGCCCGCCCGCCGTACCCCGTCGGCCATCCGGGCGTACGCGGCCCAGCTCGCGGCGGGCGGCTTCTCCAGCAGGAGGTGGACGCCCCGGGACGCGGCGGCCAGGGCCAGGTCGGTGTGGGTCGGGATGGGCGTGCAGACGACGGCGGCACGGGCTCCGGTGGAGTCGAGGAGCGCCCCGAAGTCGGCGGACTGCTCGGGCCGGTCGTCCCCGTGGAGGCCGAAGGCCGCCAGTTCGTCGGTGGTCAGCGGCTCCAGCTCGCAGATCCCGGCCAGCCGTACGCGGCCCTGGTGCTGGAGCCGGCGGAGGTTGGCCAGGTGCCAGCGGCCGTGGCCCCGGGCACCGGCCAGCACGACGGGGAGCGGCGCGGCGTCGGGGGCGGGTGCGAGGGCGGGGGCGGTGCGGCGGGTGAGGTCGGTCATCCCTTCACCGCGCCCGCGCTGAAGCCCGTGACGAGCCACTTCTGGATGAACGCGAAGACGATCACGACGGGTACGGCGGCGATGACGCCGCCCGCCGCGAGCGCGCCGAGGTCGACGCTGTCCGCCCCGATCAGGGTGTTGAGGCCGACCGGGATCGTCTGCTTGTCCTGTTCGCTGAGGAACATCAGCGCGAACAGGAAGTGGTTCCAGCTGTGGACGAAGGCGAAGGAGCCGACGGCGATCAGTCCGGGGCGCAGCAGCGGCAGGACGACCGCGCGGAAGGCGGTGAAGCGCGAACACCCGTCGACCCAGGCGGCCTCCTCCAGGGAGACCGGGACGTTCTTGATGAACCCGCTGATCAGGATGATCGACAGCGGGAGCTGGAAGACGGTCTCCGCGATGACGACGCTCCACAGGGAGTTGATCATCTGGAGGTTCCGGAAGATCTCGAAGAGCGGTACGAGCATCAGGGCGCCGGGGATGAACTGCGAGCAGAGCAGCGCCAGCATGAACGCGCCCTTGATCTTGAAGTCGAACCGGGCCAGGGCGTACCCGCCGGCCAGGGCGACCAGAGTGGTGGCGATCAGGGTGGCGACGCCGACGATCATGCTGTTCTGGAAGAAGACGGCGAAGCTGCGCTCGTTCCAGACCTTGGAGAAGTGCTCGCCCGTCATCGGCCAGGGCACCAGCGCGGTGGAGCCGGCGGGCCGGAGGGCGAACAGCAGCATCCAGTAGAACGGGATGAGCGTGAACAGCAGGTAGAGGCCGAGCGGCAGGTAGATCTGCCAGCGCGGTACGTCGTCGAAGGCGCGCTCGCGTCCGGTGCGGCGGCGCGAGGGGGGCGGCGGGCCGCCGGGGCGGACGGGCGGCCGGGCGGCGCCGTTCTTCTCGGTGAGTACGGCGGTCACTTGTTGTCGCCTCCGAACTTGCTCAGGCGCAGATAGACGATCGAGCAGAAGAGGAGGATCACGAAGGCGACGGTGGTGAGCGCGGAGGCGTAGCCGAAGTCGTGGCCCTCGATGCCGGTGTTGGCGACGTAGAGCGGCAGCGTGGTGGTCTCGCCGGCCGGTCCGCCGCCGGTGAGGGTGTAGAGGAGGTCGACGTTGTTGAACTCCCAGACCCCGCGCAGCAGGGTGGCGAGGATGATCGCGTCGCGCAGGTGCGGCAGGGTGATGTGGAAGAACTGCCGGAGCCGGCCCGCTCCGTCGACCGACGCCGCCTCGTACAGCTCCTTGGAGACGGACTGGAGGTCGGCGAGGATGAGGATGGCGAAGAAGGGCACGCCGCGCCAGAGTTCGGTGACCGTGGCCGCCCAGAAGACGGTTCCGGTGTCCGAGAGCACCGAGGTGCCGTACTCCCCGATCCCGGCGTCCGCGAGGTAACGGCTGAAGCCCGTCGAGGAGTTGTAGAGCAGGATCCAGATGGTGCTGGTCAGCACGCCGGAGACGGCCCAGGGCGAGAAGACCATGGCCCGGGAGATGCCCCGGCCGATGAAGGTCTGGTTGACGATCAGGGCCAGCGCGAGGCCGAGCACGAGCTGCAGGGAGACCTGGGTGAAGACCCACTGTGCGCTGAAGCCGAGCGTCGACCAGAACTGGTCGTCCTCGGTGAAGATCCGCCGGAAGTTGTCGAGTCCGGCGAAGCCGTTCCGCCACGGTTTGGTGACGTTGTAGTCCTGCAGGCTGTAGTAGAAGACGCTGAGCACCGGGTAGGCGATGAAGCCCAGCATCAGCAGGCCCGCGGGCGCGATCAGCAGATACGGCAGGCGGCGGGGTGTCGCCGTGCGGCGCCGGGGCGCCTTGGGCGGCGGGGTGGCCACGGCGGCGGGTTGGGCCATGACACGTCTCCGATCTTCGGTACGCGCTCGATGCGCTGGATGTGCGGACCTGCTGTCGCGATGCATGTGCGGAGTGGCTGTCGCCACACACGGCACAGGACACGAGACAGCAAGCGCTTTCTCATGGCCGCTGGGCGGCCCGGGCGCCCCGCCGCGCGGAGCCTTCGTCGCCCGGTTCACCCCACGTACGGGTCGGGCACTTCTCCTTGCCGGGCCAGGAACGCGAAGTCGCATCCGGTGTCGGCCTGGGTGATCTGGTCCTGGTACAGCGCCCCGTAACCGCGTCCGTAACGGTCGGGCGGCGGGCTCCAGGCGGCACGGCGGCGTTCCAACTCGTCGTCGTTCACGTCGAGATGGAGCAGCCGGGCCTCGACGTCCAGGGTGATGAGGTCCCCGGTGCGGACCAGGGCGAGGGGCCCGCCGACGAACGACTCGGGCGCGATGTGCAGGACGCACGCCCCGTAACTGGTGCCGCTCATCCGGGCGTCGGAGATCCGCACCATGTCCCGTACGCCCTGCTTCAGCAGGTAGTCGGGGATCGGCAGCATGCCGTACTCGGGCATGCCGGGCCCGCCCTTGGGCCCGGCGTTGCGCAGCACCAGGACGTGGTCCGAAGTGAGCGCCAGGGCGGGGTCGTTGATCGTGCGCTGCATCTCCCGGTAGTCGTCGAAGACGACGGCGGGCCCGGTGTGACGCAGCAGGTGCGGCTCGGCGGCGATGTGCTTGATGACCGCGCCGTCGGGGCAGAGATTGCCGCGCAGGACCGCCACCCCGCCCTCCTCGGCCAGGGGTTCGGCGCGCTCGCGGATGACGGCGCTGTTGTGGACGGCCGCACCGTCGAGCTGCTCGCGCAGGGTGGCGTGCGCGACGGTGGGCCGGTCCAGGTGCAGGACGTCGGCGATCCTGCTCAGGAAGCCGGGCAGCCCGCCCGCGAAGTGGAAGTCCTCCATCAAGTACCGTCCACCGGGGCGGAGATCGGCGAGGACGGGCACCGTACGGGCGATCCGGTCGAAGTCGTCCAGGGTGAGCTTCACCCCGGACCGGCCCGCCATGGCGATCAGGTGGATCACGGCGTTGGTGGAGCCGCCGAGCGCGAGGACGGTCGCGACGGCGTCCTCGTACGCGTCGGCGGTGAGGATCTGCGACAACGTCGTGCGCCGCCGTACGAGTTCGACGATCCGCAGCCCGGAGCCCGCGGCCATCCGGTCGTGCCCGGAGTCGACGGCCGGGATGGAGGAGGCGCCGGGCAGGGTGACGCCCAGTGCCTCGGCGGCGGCCGTCAGCGTGGAGGCGGTGCCCATCGTCATGCAGTGACCGGCGGAGCGGGCGAGGCCGTTCTCCAGCTCCCCCATCTCGCAGTCGCCGATCAGCCCGGCCCGCCGCTCGTCCCAGTACTTCCACATGTCCGTGCCGGAGCCGAGGACCTCGTTGCGCCAGTGGCCCGGCAGCATCGGCCCGGCCGGCACGAAGACGGTGGGCAGGTCCACGGAGGCCGCGCCCATCAGCAGCGCGGGCGTCGACTTGTCGCAGCCGCCCAGCAGGACGGCCCCGTCGACGGGGTACGAGCGGAGCAGCTCCTCGGTCTCCATGGCGAGCAGATTGCGGTAGAGCATGGGGGTCGGCTTCTGGAAGGTCTCCGAGAGGGTCGAGACCGGGAACTCCAGCGGGAACCCGCCCGCCTGCCAGACGCCCCGCTTCACCGCCTGCGCGCGTTCCCGCAGGTGGGAGTGGCAGGGGTTGATGTCGGACCAGGTGTTGAGGACGGCGATGACCGGCTTGCCGAGGTGCTCCTCGGGGAGGTAGCCGAGCTGGCGGGTGCGGGCCCGGTGGCTGAAGGAGCGCAGCCCGTCGGTGCCGTACCACTGGTGGCTGCGCAGCTCCTCGGGCGCGACGGGGGCAGCTTCCCGGTCGCCCGCCGCCGCGACCGCTCTCCGGTGATCCGTCTCCGCGACATCTCTCCGGTGATCCGTCTCCATGGCCGCCGCTCTCCGGTGATCCGTCACAGCGCCCACGCGGCTATCTGCTCGGCGACCTCGGCGCGTCGCTCCTCGGGCAGGACCCGGCTCGGCGCTCGTACTTCACGGCGGCAGAGGCCCAGTACGGACAGGGCCTCCTTGATGACCGTGACGTTGTTGGCGGACTGCTCCTCGGCGCGGAGCTCCTCGAAGCGGCGGATGCGCTCCCACACCTTCATGGCCGCCACGTAGTCCCCGGCGCGCAGCGCTTCCAGCATGTCGAGGGAGACCGCCGGGGCGACGTTGACGAGGCCGGAGGTGAAGCCGGTGGCGCCGGTGGCGAAGTAGGAGGGGGCGTACAGCTCGGCGAGGCCGGCGACCCAGACGAACCGCTCCAGTCCGGCGTCGCGGGCGAAGGCCCCGAAGCGCGCGGCGTCGGGCACCGCGTACTTCACGCCGATGACGTTGGGGCAGCTGTCGGCGAGCGCGGCGAGCCGGTCGCCGGCGAGCAGCGGGTTACGGATGTACGGCACGACGCCGAGCTCCGGGACGGCCTCGGCGATGGCCCGGTGGTAGTCGACCCAGCCCTCCTGGGCGACATAGGGGTGCACCGGCTGGTGGACCATCACCATCGCCGCGCCGGCCTCGGCGGCGTGCTCGGCGGCGGCGACGGCGGCCGGTACGTCGTGGCCGACGCCCACCAGGACGGTGGCGCGTCCGGCGGCCTCCTCGACGGTCAACTCGGTGACCAGGCGCCGCTCGTCGGGGGTGAGCGCGTAGAACTCCCCGGTGTTGCCGTTCGGGGTGACGATGCGGACACCGCCGTCGAGCAGCCTGCGCGTCAGGGCGCGGTGGTGCGCGACGTCGATGCTGCCGTCCTCGGCGAACGGGGTCACCGGGATCGCCACGACGTCTGCGAGGGCCGCCTTCAGCGGAGAGAAGTCCATGCGGACCGGCCTTTCGTCGGATTGCTGGTGGTGGTGCGGTTCCAGCAGACGGTTCACGCGGCACCGCCCCCGTCCTCGTCGTCGGGGAAGGCGCGGCGTACGAACGATGCGATGTGATGGTGCAGAGCCCCGGCGGCGGCCTCCGCGTCGTCGGCGAGCGCGAGCCGCAGGATCTCCCGGTGCTCGGCCGCCTCGCGCTCCCAGGAGGGGACGGCCGACCAGGCCACCGTGGAGACGAGGGCCGCCTGGTCGCGGACCTCGTCGAGCATCCGGGCGAGCAGGGGGTTGCCGCAGGGCAGATACAGGGCGCGGTGGAAATCCCGGTTGGCCAGCGACCGGTCGGCCTTGTCGAGCGCCGAGTCGGCCCGCTCCAACGCCTCTTGGGCCGCTTCCAGCGAGGCCTTGCGGTTGACGGACCGGCGCAGCGCCTCCGGTTCCAGCAGGAGGCGTACGTCGTACACCTCCCGGGCCATGGTCGCGTCGACGAGCCGCACGGTGACGCCCTTGTACTGGCTCATGACCACGAGCCCCGTGCCCGCGAGGGTCTTGAGCGCCTCGCGGACCGGGGTCTTGGACACTCCGAACTGAGCGGCGAGTTCCGTCTCCACCAGCGCCTGTCCCGGTCTCAGCTGCGCGGTGAGGATGGCGTGCTTGATGGCCTCCAGCACGTACTGGGTCCGGGACGGGATCGGGGCAGGGGCGAAGGTCATGGGTGACGGGCTCTCACATCTCGCGTATCGCGTCTCATATATGACGTACGAAGTACGACGCGATGAAGCTAGAGCCGCCCGGAACGCTTCGTCAACGCTTCGGACAGAACAACTTTCGGGACGGACGGACCACTTGACGTAACCTGCCGGACTTCTTAGCTTGTCCACGTATGCGAACGCGGTCCACGGCCGTGAAGGCCTGAGGCGTCACGGCGCCGTGGGTGCGTCCTGCTGCTGTGGGTGCCTCCTGCGCCCTGGGGCGTACCGCCGCTTTGGGTGCACGACGCCCGGGGGGGCACGACGCCCGCCCACCCGGTGCCGCGCCGGACCGCACCACACCACACCGCATCGCATCGCATCGCCCCGAGGAGACCTCCGTATGACCGCTCCCCGTACCGTCCTGCTCACCGGCGCCGCGGGCGGCCTCGGCACCCTGATGCGCGGACTGCTGCCCGCGTACGGCTACGACCTGCGGCTCTTCGACCTGGTCCCGGTGGAGGACGAACCACAGGCCATCACCGCCGACCTGAACGACCGGAAGGCGCTGCGCGAAGCCGTACGCGGAGTGGACGCGATCATCCACCTGGCCGGCATCTCCCTGGAATCCACGTTCGACAAGATCCTCACCGCCAACATCGAAGGCACGTACCACCTTTACGAGGCGGCTCGCGAGGAGGGCGTACGCCGCATCGTGGCCGCCTCCTCCAACCACGCCGTCGGCCACACGCCGCGACCACTGGCCGGGGACCAGCTGATCCCGTCCGACGCACCGCACCGGCCCGACACCTTCTACGGCCTGTCGAAGTGCTTCGGAGAGGACCTGGCCCAGCTCTACTGGGACAAGCACGGCGTCGAGACCGTCTCGGTACGGATCGGGAGCTGCTTCCCGGAGCCCACCTCGGTACGCATGCTGTCCCTGTGGATGAGCCCCGCCGACGGAGCCCGCCTCTTCCACGCCGCCCTCACCGCAGAGGACGTCGGCCACACCGTCGTCCACGGCTCCTCCGCCAACACCCGCCTGTGGTGGGACCTGGCCTCGGCACGGGCCCTGGGCTACACACCGCAGGACGACTCGGAACCGTACGCGGCGAAACTCATCGCCGAACAGGGTGAGCCGGACCCGGCCGACCCGGCGCAGACCCGTCTCGGCGGCCACTTCGTCACGGACCCGCCGATCTGGCCGCACTGATCCGGCCGTGCAGAGGGGCGCACCGGCGGCGGGCACCGATGAGTTTCGGGCCCGGGGCGGGTCATGAGTGGTGGGACGCGTAGAGCGACCGGGGACGACCCACCGTCCCAAGGCCCCACCGACCGAGCGAGGAACCACCATGAATGCCTCCACGACCGAAAACGCCGCCACCATCACCGGGCTGGGGGTCATCCTCGGCAGCACCGACTCCGACGCCCTGATCGCCTGGTACCGCGCCGCGCTGGAGCCGCTGGGCGCCCGCTGGGCGGAGCACCTTCTGATCGTCGGCCCCGGCGCGATCATCGGTTTCGACGAGCGGGACGACGTGGCGGACAAGGCGGCCGAGCCGGGCCGGCAGATGATCAACATCACCGTGCGGGACGTCCGGGCGGCCGAGAAGCACCTCAACTCCCTCGGGGTCACGTGGGTGCGCCCGGTCGAGGAGGTCGGGGGCGGCTGGTACTTCTCCACGATCGTGGACCCGGTGGGCAACTACCTCCAGATCCTCCAGGGCCCGGAAGCGCCCTGACACCCCCTGGACGCCTCGGACACCCCCTAGCCTGTCAAGCACATCCGAACCAGGGGGAGTTCAGGCGCCATGCCATCGACGACGTTCCGTATCGGCGGAGACCTGACCGTGGGCCGGCTGGGCTTCGGCGCGATGCACCTGCCCACCGAGAGGCCCGAGGGCCGGCCGTCGGCCGTCGCCGTGGCCCGCCGGGCGGTCGAGCTGGGCATCACGCTGATCGACACGGCCCACCTGTACGGGAACGGGGCCAACGAGGAGGTCCTGGCCGAGGCCCTCCACCCGTACCCGAAGGATCTCCTGATCACCACGAAGGTCGGGGTGCTCCGCTCCCCCGAGACGGGCGAGTGGGCTCTGAACGGCCGCCCGGAGTCCCTGCGCACCGAGGTGGACCACGCCCTGCGCCGCCTCCGCGTCGACCGCCTGGAACTGCTCCAGCTCCACCGCATCGACCCGGAGACCCCGCTCGCCGACCAGCTCGGCGCCCTGCGGGACCTGCGCGACGAGGGCAAGGTGGCCCGGATCGGCCTGTCCGAGGTGACGGCGCCCGAGCTGGCGGCGGCCCGGGAGATCGTGGACATCGCGAGCGTCCAGAACCGCTACAACCTGACCGACCGCGAACACGAGCCGGTCCTTGAGGCGTGCGAGGCGGCGGGCATCGCGTTCCTGCCCTGGCGCACGGTCGCCTGGGGCAAGGCGGGCGACCGCGCGGAGGTGGCAGCCATCGCCGCCGAGCTGGACGCCACCCCCACCCAGGTCTGCCTGGCCTGGCTCCTGGACCACTCCCCGGTCATGCTCCCGATCCCGGGCACGTCCAGCATCGCCCACCTGGAGGAGAACACGGCGGCGGCGGACCTCGTACTCACCCCGGAGCTGCGGGCGCGGCTGGACGGGATCGCGGGGGACGAGTGACCTCAGCGGACCGGATCCAGGTCCTTGTCGACTTCAGCACCCAGGTCGAGCGCGAGCAGCGGACGCACGGGCGAGCGCGGTGAGGCGTTCCATCTCCTGTTCACGGAAGGCGGTGACCTCACGACAGAGCTGACTCATGACAAAGCCTCCCAGCGAAACGCACAGATCCATACGCTGAATGCATACGCCCACCATGAACGGGCCGGCTGAGGCCCGGTAGAGACGAACCCCGTAATACCCCTCCTGACAATCACGGTCGTTGTTGAACCGGCAGTCGGAGCACGTGTCGGGAAGACGCACCGGCCGGATGCTCTTCGCGTATAACTCGCCTCCACCGGGCAGCCGGTAGCAAGTGCGCTGATCAGATGTCCCCGCAGTGATGATGCGCCTTTCGGGAACGGCCCCCAAGTAATTCACCACCTCCTGCACAGCAGCGAGGGACCGGCCGCCGTCCTCGAGCGATACCAGCATCCGCACGACCACGTTCCGGCCGAAGTCCTCCACGACACGGAGCACCCGGTCCACGTGGGTGGTGTCCGGAATCACGATGTTGGCGGACGCCTTCACTCCGCAGCGCGCAGCGGCTTCGATGGTGGAGTGCAGAGCATCAAGCTTCCGTTGCGCAAGCCCTGCGGCCCCGAACCGCTTCGCCTGGACAGCGGCAAGTTCTTGAGGGGTGGTGCCGAAAACGCTGAGATTGATCCGGTCGAGGCCTTCGGCAGCGCATGCGGGCAACACGTCTGCGCCGTTCTCCCCGTTGGATGTGATGCCCACCCGCAGCCCCAGCCGACGAGCGATCCTGACCAGCCCGGGGAGATCCGGATGCAGGGTCGGCTCGCCACCGGTCAGATGAATCTCGTCCGTGGCCAGGCTTCCCCGCACTGCGGCCAGAGCAAGGGCGAAGTCCGGATCGGCCTTGATCGTCTCAGGAAGAAATCCGGCGCCATTCGTCGAAAGGTAGAGGGAAACCCGGCCGGTTCGACCGGGGGTACCCGTGAATTCGGAAGCCGGGCGCGACCGGTTGTCCGAGGCCACAGGCGTGCCCTCGTTGTGGCAGAAAGTGCAGGCGAGACCACATGCGTCGATGACTTTGACTCTCAAGGTTCTGTCCGCCACCACGGTCACCGGGACGGGCAGGTCGTGCTGCTTCATCGATCCACCTCCACGCCGGCCCGACGCAGGACCGGTTCCGTACGTGTCCCTCACGCCTGAGGGAAACGCAGATCAGCGATGCTTTCCAGATCGATCCCGTACCTGGCGAAGACCTTGGTCGTGTTCTCACTCGTCAACTCCCGTACAGCGATAGACAGCTGAGCAGCGGCGTCGCGGACGGCATCCGCGCAATCACCCTCGATCTCGAGGTAGGGAGGGATGAGCGGCCAGGAGTCGATCTCCAGCCGGGCACCGTCCAGGACCCAGGAATCCCGGTGGTTCTCCTGGTACGAGCGGTGCGGAACACCCATCCGTCCCAGCAACGCGTGTGTGGTTTCGAAATCTCCGACCACTGTCTCGGTCTCGCTGGTCCCGTCGATCGCGTCGGAAGTGATCTCCTTGACGCAGAGTGTCGTCAGCGATCCGTCGTCACGAAGGCGCACCCACCGTCCCTTCGCAGGAGGCACGGTGTCGTAGACATACCGGCGCATCAGCCGACCGCCCACGTGCTCACCGCCCGCAGCAGCAATCCGCGCCGCCATGGCGGCGGGGTCGACGTCCAGATACTTCGCCTCGTATTCGACAGCCGGCACGACTCTCCCGTTGATCCGATGGAACAGGGCACAGCTCGTCGGCCATGAGAAGCCGACCCGTAATGAAGCTAGGGAGCAGCAGCACGTGTTCGCCATCGGATTGCGCGGGATTGCACGCGACTTCACTGGATGGATCAGGCCCCCGATAGGCCCCTTGACCTGGTGCGGTCAGCCGGGCGACGCTCAATCGCACCGAGCCGAGCACTCCTCGAAGGAGCACACCATGGCTTTACGGTTTCTGGGAATCTGGCCCAACACACCCGACGACGGGTCTCCCACCATCTGGCTGGAGGAGGCGACCGGCGACCTGATCATCCAGTCCTGGAAAGCGGATGAGGAAACCGTCCTGGCCGCGCAGGAGGTCGGGTCGGTTCCGGGACACTCCACCGACGTACCGGACCACGAAACTGTGATCCGTCTACCGGCCAACATGCTGCAATTCATCCCCCGCCCCGCGGACGCGCCTGTTCTCAGCTCCCCCTCGGACACCGACGGGACTCCCCCGGCGTACACGATCGGTCAGGGGCAGTAATGGCGACAGCCGTACGAGAGGCGCTGGCCAGGACGCGGCACACGGCCAAGCACCTGGAAATGCGCGACAGTTACATGCTGGACGATCCGAACTTCATCCGCTGGCAGCAGGGTCACCGTGACGATCCCGCGGACCGGGCTTCCTGGTGGCGTCCCTGGCTCGACGTGGTGGTCGCCGCCACCGAACGCGGCGTCACCATGCGTCGGCTCCGTATCGTGTCCGAACCTCTCAGCGACTACACACGGTACGAGTACGACGTGACGTTCACGAACGTTGCGGCGGGCGAGGACGTGCGGTGGCTGCCCCGGTCCGCCGCTCGCGACCTCCTGCTCCCGGCTCTGGACGGCTGGATCATGGACGACCGGCTGCTGATCCTGCACCACTTCAGCGGCGACGGTCAGTGGACGGGCCCCGGGATGGAGGTCTGCGACGACGCACGGGCGGCAGAGCGGTATGCGCTCGCCTACGACACCGCTTGGCAACGGGGGATACCGCACGAGGAGTACCGGCCCACCTGAGTATGGACGCATGCCCCTCTCCCCCCATTCCAACGCTCAACAAGCCCGGCAGGCACTCGCGAACCGCCTTGCCGAACTGCGCCGCGAGGCGGGCCTGACCGGCCGTGAGCTCGCCCGCCTCTGTGGCTGGCATCCGTCGAAGTCCTCACGTATCGAGAACGCCCGCACCGCACCGACAGCCGATGACATCTCGGCCTGGTGCGGTGCATGCGGAGCGCGGGACAGGACGGGAGATCTGATCGCCTCGCTCCGAGCGGCGGAAGGGATGTGGATCGAATGGCGGCGGATGGAGCGCTCGGGTCTCCGCCAGGCTCAGGCGAATCGCCTTCCTCTGTACGAGCGCACACAACGCTTCCACGCGTACTCGTCCTGGCTCGTTCCCGGGCTGCTCCAGACGCGCTCCTACACCATGGCGGTCCTCAGAGCCGTGCAACGACGGCGCGGACTCGTGGACGACGTCGCCGAGGCCGTGAACGCGCGCATGGATCGCCAGCGCGTTCTGCACGAAGGCGACAGGCGCTTCGCGTTCTTGGTGGAGGAATCCGTTCTGTGGGCCGGCGTTGGCGGAGCGCAGGTCATGACAGAGCAGTTGGCGGCACTGATCGCCATGGGTTCACTGCCCAACGTGAGCGTCGGCATCGTCCCGGCTGCTCCGGACCGTGAGCGCTGGCCGGTGGAAGGTTTCTGGATCTATGACGCCGCGCAGGTCAACGTCGAACTGGTTTCGGGCTACCTGACGGTTACGGCTCCGAGCGAGGTGGCGTCCTACGCGGCGACCTTCTCCGAGCTGACGGAATGCGCCGTCTACGGCACGGCGGCCCGCAGGCTGATCACCACCGCCATGGACGCGCTCGGCTGACCGGTCTGCCACCGCGCCGGGACCGCACTGGCCTGCTGGAACGAAAGTCTTCGGAGCGCAAGGAAGCACGATGGACGACGAGTCGCTGTCGGACCGGACTGAGTGCCGGGACGCGAAGACCGGCCGGCTTCGCGCCGTACCGCTGGTGACCGGCGACGGCCCCAAGGGCTCCCACCTCAACCCCGACGCACCCCGCGCCATCCAGCGCTGGAACGGCTGACCGAGGACAAATCAGTGGCTGTCGTCCGGTCCGCCTGACACGATCCGCGTGTGACCACGCTGTTCCTGATGGTCGGCCTGCCCGGGGCCGGGAAGACCACACACGCACGGCAACTCGCCGAGGAGCACGGCGCGCTGCGCCTGACGCCCGACGAGTGGATGCTTCCTCTGTTCGGCGCGGCCGAGTCGGACGGCAAGCGTGACGTGCTGGAGGGCCGCATGCTCTGGCTCGCCCTGGAGGCGGTCAGGCTGGGAACCGATGTCGTGGTGGACTACGGCTGCTGGTCCCGGAACGAACGGTCCGCGATCCGCTGGCTGGCGGAGGCGGAGGGCTCACGCTTCCGCATGATTTACCTGCCCGTCGACGCCGAAACCCAGCGTGCCCGGCTCACCCGCCGCGAGGCGACTGCCGTCGGGGACACGTTGCCGATTTCCGAGGCCGACATCCTGAATGCACGGGCGCAGTTCGAGGAGCCCGACGCTGCTGAACAGGAGGGCCGCATGTCCGTCGACGGTCCACCCGCCAAGTGGAGCGACTGGCGGAAGTGGGCTGCGGACCGGTGGCCGTCGTTCGCCTGACCGCTCCCCCCAGCACGGTGTCGACCAACTGAACAACGGTGATGCCTGACCCGCCCCACCTCACACCAGAGATCTCAGCACCTCGACCTCACAGCCCGGCAAGAACGGGTCGAAGCCGTGCTCGGTCAGCCAGCGCACTGCGAGCAGGCTCCGCACCGCCCACCACGCGCGGATCACTTCAAGGTCGACGTCATCGCCGTAGCCGACGAGGACGTCGTCGATGTGCGCCTCGTGCCCGAGGGTGAAGGTGGCGAGGTCGTACAGGGCGTCGCCCCGGCCCGCCTCGGACCAGTCGATGATGCCCGTGACCTGGTCACCTTCGAGGAAGACGTGTGCGATCTGCAGGTCGCCGTGCGTGAAGGCAGGTGTCCACGGCCGGAGCGCGGCTTCGGCGACCTGGCGGTTACGGGTGACCAGCTCGGCGGGGAGAAGCCTGTTCGCCACGAGCAACGCGCACTCGGCGTCGAGTTCCGCGGCCAGCTCGCCGATGCTCCGGCCGGCCCGGCCGGGTAGACGCGGCAGCGGGGCGTCGTGCAGCTTCCGGATGGCGGCGCCCGCCGCGGCCCACGCCGCCGGTGATCCGGTCGCCGGCCCGCCGAGGCGCCCGAGCGTCGTCCCCGGAACCGCGGCGATCGCGAGCACGGGCGGCCTGCGCCACAGGACCTCCGGGGTCGGGACGGGCGCGAGGGACATCGCCTCGACCTCGACGTCGATCCGTGCCTGATCGGCGTCCACCTTCAGGAACACGTCACCGACGCGCAGAGTCGCACGCTCGGAGTGGGCGACGACGACCTCGACCTCATCCATGGGCGACGAGTATCCCGGCGACGGTCGCGGACGTCGCCGGGTTTATTACGTGGTCTTACGCGAACGAAGTGTCGCGGACGATCAACGGCCCCACGAACTCGCGGTCCGTGGCCACCATGTACGACAAGCGCACCAACGTCTTCCACGGCCCGGTCACCGTCTCCGTCTCCGCCTCCGCGATCCGTCTGTGGCCCAGGCCGTGACGTAGCCGGCCCGGCCCGGCCCAAGCGTTCTCGGACAGCTTCAGGAACGCGACAGAAAACGAGTGATCTCCGCCGCCACGGCTTCGGGTACGACAGACGGCGCGAAGTGCATCTGGCCGGGGAACGTCGTGCGGGTGACGTGGGGCAGCGCGTTCGCGAGCCGGTCGAGAGTTTCCGGCATCGGCTGCCAGGTGTCGGCGCCGCGCATCAGCAGCGTCGGGACGGTCACGGTGGACCAGCGCCCCAGATCCGCCGAGTCGGCGGCCAGCGATTCGAGGTCACGGTGCCAGCCGAGCGCGTCGTCGGGTTCATCGTCGGCGGGCTCACCCGCATCCATGAGGTCCAGCAGCGCGGCCGGGACGCGCGCCACCTTCTCCGCCAGCAGCCGATCGGCCCGCCGCCGGTCGCCGGTCGCGCTCAGTGCCGCGAACTCGTCCAGCACGGGTGTCAGCTCTTCACCCGCCGCATACAGCGGCGGCTCCCACAGCACCAGCGAGCGAACCGGCAGCCCGGACGCCACGGCGTGCAGGGCGACGGTGGCCCCATAGGACATGCCGACCAGATCCACAGGGCGGCCGATCTCAGCGATCAGCGCCTCAAGGTCGCCCACCTCGTCCGCAAAGCGCTTCGGCGATCGGCCCGGCCCGCTCGGGGCGTACCCGCGGCGGGCGGGCATCCAGAGCTCGAACCGGGCGGAGAGGTGTTCGGCCACCGGCTGCCAGGAATGCAGTCCACCGCCGGAGCCGTGGACCAGAACGACCGGCGGCCCCGATCCGAGCCGCCGGTAGCTGATGGCGGTTCCGTCGAAGGACTCCAACGACGCTGTGGCCCCACAGGACTCTGGCAAGTTGTTCTCGCTCGGCATGCCAGGACCGTTGCACGGCCCGTCCCGGCCGATCCACCGATTTTCCGCAGCTGAAACAGCCACCATCAACCCGGCTCCGTGATCCGCCGGACAGACCCTGGTCACCCTCAGAGTGCTTCTATGCCTCCCCATCACTCACGTGACAGGTAGTCGTCCCAAGCGCTGAGTACGGATTCGAGCAGGTGTCTATGGGATTCGATCCAGTCGGCCGGCAGGTCGATCGGCACGCGGACCGTTGCCATGGAGGTGAGGGCGTCTTCCACAACAACCTCGGGGCAGTCACGCTGCCCGTTCAGCTGGATGAAGACGGAAGGACCACGCTGGACCTGCAACCAGGCGATGTCCTCGCCGCCCTCAAGCCGATCCAGGGCCTCACCCCACGAGACCAGACGCGACCGCCACAACGCGAGATCCACTCGACCGCTCACGAACGGCGTGTCGACGACGATCTCCGCTGCGAGTCCCCCAGGCACTTCTTCCAGAGGGCCGAGAACGGTGATGCGAACACAGTTGCCGTCGCCATCACGCAAGCGAGCCAGATCCAACTGCTCAGCCATCACCGAGTGACGTTCTCAGAGGGAGCCGTCCTGCACGGCCGCGACGAAGGCCTGCCACTGCTCCGGGCCGAAGGTGTGCGCGCCGAGGGCGCGGTCCTTGGTGTCGCGGACCGCGTGGCGACCGGAGGCCAACAGGGCGTGCTCGACGCAGCCGTTGTTCGACCCGCTGTACGTGCTCTTGTGCCAGCGTGCACGTTCAAGCTCGGTCTCCGGAACTCGGGGAACCGATTCCTCGATCATGATCTGGTTTCCTCAATGAGGTCGCGAATGTACTGCCGGGATGCGGTGGGTGACAGCGCGGCAGCAGTCAATTCGTCCCATGCCTTGATGTACGCCTGCACATCAGGCCGCTGCTCCAGCAAAGTACCACCGGTGATGTGCTCCAACCACACCACTTCCACCGGCGGATCGGCCTGTAGCCCGAAGACGGTGAACGGGGCGTACTGCTCCATCGGAAGGGCAGAATCCAGCGGCAGCACCTGAATGCTGACGTTCGACGACGAGCCCGCCTCCAGCAGGTGCACCAGCTGCCCGGCGACCAGATCCGGCCCGCCCCCGATGCGGTGCAGTGCGGGGGCGTCGATAACAGCACGGAGCCTGAAACCGAGCCTGTCGTCGAGCAACTCCTTACGCTTCATGCGGGTCTCGACGAGGGACTCCACTTGATCGGCCGGGGACGCGACCTCGTAGAGGTGGCGCATGTACGCCTCGGTCTGGAGCAGCCCCGGGATGACCATCGGCTCGAACGTGCGAATCGCCTGGGAGTCCGCCTCCAGCATCAGGTAGTCCTTCAGGACGTCATGGAGAAAGGGCCCCTGCCCGCTCCACCAGTCGACCTTGTGGATCTCCTTCGCCAGCCGCTTCAAGCTGGCCCGCTGCCGCTCGTCCTCCACTCCGTAAAGGTTGAGCAGAGTCGTGAGGTCCAGCGGCCGGATCCCCCTCTTGCCGTTCTCGATCTGGCTGATCTTGGGCTGCCCGCACTCCAGCGCCTCCGCCGCGTCCTGGACCTTGAGGCCGGCGTTCAGTCGGAGCTGTCGCAGTTCGCCGCCGAGTCGGCGGCTCCGCATCGTGGGCATGTCGCTCTGAGCCATGGCGTCATCCTGGCCGCCAAGTCCATGTAGGCACAACAGACTTCAGAAACTTGCACCCTCTCGGATGACATCCAAAAGGAATACTTGCCTAAGTGATGCCTCGCACTGCATCATCCTCCCCGTGACCGAAAACACCTGCCCGATCACGATCAGTGGAACAGCAGGTGCGCCACGCACTTCGCTCTGGAGGAACCCATGGCCGTCACCCTCCCCGCCGAGTTAGACCCGCCCGACTACCGCCAGGAACTCGTCGCCCGCCCCGAGACGCTCGCAATCATGCGCCGCATCGTCAGCGCGCACCTGGACCTCTGGGACCTGCGCGAGCTGAGCGACGCCGCCACGCTCTGCGCCCACGAACTGCTCACCAACGTCATGCGGCACACCGGCTTACCGCTCTGCACGATCACGTTGCGTCGCAGGCCCGACGGCGTACGCGTCACCGTCAGCGACTCCGACACCGCGCCGCCCGAACGGCGCGAACCCGACTGGAGCGAGGAGAGCGGACGCGGGGTGCTCCTGATCGCCGCGCTCGCGGCGCAGTGCGGGACGGTGATGCGGCAGGACGGCAAGGACGTCTGGGCCGACATCCGTGCCGCGACACCGGCGTACGCCAGGTGAACAGGTGCCTGCCACGCACCTATTGGTGCCATGCGGATACCGACCGCACGCCGGCAGCAAGCCCTCCGGACGACCTCGTCACCACCGCCCCCGGGCCGGCCGTCATCTGGATACGCGACTCCGTACGACGGCTGACACCGGGCCTCGACCGTGACGCCCGGCGCCGGGCCCGGGCCTGGCTCGACGACCGCCGGACCGCCGAGGCCGCCGTCCGCAGCCTGCGTCGCGGCCAGGGGTACGCGTACGAGCTGCGCACCCCCGACGGAACCTGGCGCTGGACGGCGTACCCGGTCTCCGCCCTCCCCCTGTCACCGACCGGCCACCCGCCGCTCAGGAGCCACCGATGAACGACACGGCCACGCCCGCACCCGCACCGCCCTCACTCTCCTCGGAGCTGCGCGCCGCGCTCAGCGAGGCGGGGCTGCGTGCGGGAGTCGCGGATACCGAGGCGGGCGACCTCGTACGGATCACACCTCTTGACCCGGTCGACGCACAGCAGTTGGCCCGACTCATCCGCACCGGAACCAAGCGTGCCCTCAAGGCCGCCCGCACTCTGCGGGAGATCTGCGCGGGGTACCGGATCGATCTCCCGGGGCTACGCGTCCGGCAGGGCCGCATCACGCTCGGGCCCATCCAGGTCGACGCCGCGGCACGGCTGGCCCGACTGCTGAATGCGGTTCCGCCGGCCACCGCACACCCCGGCGCTGACACCGCGCCCGACGCCGACACCGTAAGGGCCATGCTGATCCAGGCTTTCCCGCAGGCCACCGGCGGCGGCGCCCTCTCCGTATCCGTACGGGAGCACACCCCGGACCTCCTGGACCTCGGCTCGATCGACGCCAGGACCGCGCGCCGCCTGATCCGCACGCTTCAGTTCTGAACCGCCACGCTCAGGCAGCACCTGCAGCACAACTGCGCTTTCAGAAAGGCGACTTGTTGGTCGAGGGTCGCTCCTTTCCCTCAGCGGTGAGCTGGTTCGTGAAAACAACCAGATGCCGAGTCGCCTTCTCCCGTACGGCAGTGCGTCGTCCGCCACGGCAGTGTCAGTGCGACCGGTGGGCTCCATGGAACTACGCCGCGTCCGTCCCGAGCGTCACTTCAGGGGGCGGAGGGGCCCAGTGCGCGATGCGATCTCACCGACTGACGCGGAGTCTCTTATTCCGAGAACTGGATTCAGGCCAGAACTCCCCCATGGCTACCAACGGAATATGCAGTGTTTGTGCGCGCACCAGTGAAAAGCCAGGCCGGCGCACCGTGATCGGTTTTGAGCCTTCGAAAGACCAACTCTGCTTGTAAGCGCCTCACTTGCCTATAGTGATCACCGCGTCGCGCCCGGGGCCCCGGCATGGACGTCGCCAGAGCAGGGCTTTGCATCAATCGGCGATCAGCCGCCGCTGCCGCTCTGGTATGCCCAGTGTCCTTTCGACATCACCATCTGAAGGAGTGCACACGAATGACGAGGACGAAGTTCGTCGCTGCCGCGCTGCTTACTGTGGCGCTCGCGGTTCCTACGGCCACTGCTGTTGCCGCGGACGCCTACGGTGGCGGCGCCCATGCATGGTCTCCGGCTGATGGCGGCAAAAGCGGAAAGATAGCCGTCAAGGACAACAGCAAGGACGGGGATCCGGTGAAGGCCGAGTACTACCGGACGTCCAGCTCGGAGACGAAGCGGACCCTGTGGAACCACAGTGGTCCGGGGACCAAGGCCACCTCCGGCGACGGATCAAGAATCTACAAGTTCAAGGCGTGTGACGAGAACTACGGATCGCCGGACGACTGCTCGGGCTGGGTCATCCCGTAAGTCTGCTCTCCACGCCCAATACGCCGCGCCGACCCGTCCCGGGCCGGCGCGGTGCCCTCATTTTCCGACAAAGGCAAATTTCTGTGAAGCAGAGTGATTCTCCGGGGCTCCGCATAAGCGGCCTCAGCTATCAGATCGAGGGCAGGACCCTCCTCGACAGCGTGGAGTTGGCCGTGTCTCCCGGGGAATCGGTCGCGGTGACCGGTCCCAGCGGGTCCGGCAAATCGACGCTACTCATGTGCATCCTCGGCCTGATAAAGCCTCAGGCAGGCACCATCACCGCCGGGGGCAGGGAGATCACCGGGCTCAGGCCCACGCAACTTGCGCAGGTACGGCGGGAAGCCCTGGGCATGGTGTTCCAGTTCGGTGAGCTCCTTCCCGAACTCAGTCCGGTAGAGAACGTCGCTCTGCCGATCCTGCTCGACGGGGGCCGCCATCAGGACGCCTACCGACGTGCGGAGGAACTCCTCGATGAACTCGGCGTCCCCGCCGGTTCCACCCCGACCGGCATGCTCTCCGGCGGCGAACGTCAGCGGACTGCCGTCGCTCGGGCTCTGATCACCGAGCCGGACGTCCTCCTGGCCGACGAGCCCACCGGAGCCTTGGATCCCGACGCCAAGGAGGCGGTCGCCCGGCTGCTGTTCACGACCGCCCGTGAGCGGGGCTGCGCACTGCTGCTGGTCACGCACGACCTGTCGGTGGCTGCTCGGGCCGACCGCCGGCACGAGCTCCTCGGCGGAATCCTGGCCGAAGCAGGAGCCCTCTGATGCGGGAAGGAGCCCGAACCGCGGGAAAGCTGTTCAGGATCGGTCTCGCGGCGGGCCGCTCCACTCCCGGTGACCGTCTGCGCTGGTGGGGGCTGTTCTGCGCCGCAGCCGCGGTCGCCTTCGTCACCTTGGCGACCACGGCCACCTTTGCGACGTATCACGGCCGCGAGACCAGAGCGGATGACAGAGGGCCGGTGATCACTTTCGGTAAGAACGCCAAGCTGCTGTACCGGGAGGGAATCGATTCTGTCGGCTCCAGACCCGTATCCGTCGTGTTCCTCCATCCGCTCACAGCCGAGGCTCCTCTTCCTGGCGGTGTGGCCCGCTGGCCGGGTCCGGGCGAGGTCGTGCTCTCTCCCGAGCTTGTCAGGACCGGGGGCGGCGAGGGCATCCTGAACCGGTATGGACGGCCGGCCGGAACCGTCACCAACGATGGGCTGGTCACTCCCTCGGAGCGGATCGCGTATGTCCGGGTGGCGGAGACTCCGCCAAAGGATGATCCCAGGTGGATGGGCGTTTCCGCCTTCGGGAGCGGCGGCGGAGCGACAGGGGAGATGGCCGATCAGCCCTCGGTGACCTCCCCCGTCCTGGCTCTGTGGGCGCTGACCGGGCTGCCCGCCCTCGCCCTGGCTGTGGTTGCCGCTCGGGTCGGTTCCCGTACCCGTGACCGGCGCAGCAGCCTGTTGCAAGCCCTGGGTGGTACATGGCGGCACCGGATGATCGTCAACGTTGGTGAAGCCGCGATTCCTTCGGCCCTGGGGACGCTCGTCTCCTTCGTCCCGTATGCCGTGGCTTCCGTGTGGGACATCCGTCTCGCGCCCACCGGTTACATCCTCGACCACCGTGACGTGTGGGCGGCATGGCCGACCGCCATGGCGTCGGGTGCGTTGTCTCTGCTGATCGTGCTGGGCATCGTGGTGGGTACGCACCGTATGGGCCGGGACGGCAGGTCCACCCGCCCCGCCTCTTTCACCTCCCGTGTCCCCGCGTGGCGCCTGGTCGCCTGCGGTGTCGGCGTCGGGCTGGTCCTGACCAGCCAGTACGTGCCACGCAAGGCCCAGCTCGTCGTGTTCACCTTCGGGACCGTCGTGATGTGGGCCTTTCTTTCCTCGGTCGTGGCGCTCCTCACCCGCCACCTGGGCTCCTGGCTCGCCGCCGATGGGAAGCGCAGGGGACATGCGGGCCGCCTGATCGGCGGGCGGTGGACGCACGCACATCCCGGCGTGATCGTGCGCCTCGCTCTGGCCATGGTGATCGGTATCGGGATCGTCGCTCAGATGCAGGTGTGGACCAGCAGGCTCGGAGTGCATTCACAGGCGGCAGCCGCCACGCACCAGCGGATCAAAGACACGGTGATCGAGGTGACCGCCGGCGGCATGAGCGCGTCGGAGACGGACCGGTTCCGCTCACAGCTTCCGGCCGGTTCGATACTGCTGAACCGGACCTTCCACGATCCGGGAGCGTCCCAAGACCCCTGGACGACCATAGGGGGGTCCTGCCGCGATCTACGCAGGCTGCAAGTGGCCTGCGACGGTGACACCAAGGCGGAGACGAAGAGCGGCGCGCCGTCGGCCGAGGTGGAAGAGATGGGCCGCTGGTACGGCGACGTCAGATTCGCAGAAGTCCCCCGCATCAGCGTGAAGCCGGACGGCACACAGTCCCTCGTTGTCGTGACCCCTACATCGGGGCAACTCGCGGCGGTGAAGCAGACCGCGTTCACCCTTCCCAATCCCTCGCTGCAGGTCGAGACTCTGGGCGGAAACTGGTTGGGGTCCTCGCGTTCTCACCTCGCGAACTGGATCCAACTGTTCGGCGTCACTGGAATCCTGTTCATTCTCGTGGCCGGTTCGATGAGCGCGGCGGCAGAGTTCGTCCGGGTCCGCCACGCGCTGGCCCCGCTCACCATCCTGACCGGACACCGCCGGGTATTCCGCTCCGTGGCCTCCTGGCACCTGACCGTCCCCTTGCTCATCTCCACCGTGGTCACCGGGGCCGTGACCGCGTGGCATTCGGTCTTCTTCATTGCGCTGGTCCAGGAAGGCTCCGTGTCCTGGGCGGTTCTCGGATACGGGATCACCGTGTGTGCCGCGGTTTCCCTGGCGGTCGGGTTGCTCGGCGCGCGAGCGGCAGCCCGGGAGGCGAATCAGTGGCGCCCCGCCGCCGATTGAATGAAACGCAACACGGCCGGTTGTCCGAGACGAGTGAGCGTGCAGGAAACCCGAAGCCGCACGCGTGAGAGCCCCGTGCGACAGCCGCCTCTCAGCGTGTGATGACGGACGCACGGTTCCGGGGGCGCTCGTGCTCGACCCTTCTGCCCGAGGGGTGGGGTACCGGCGCACCCAGAGCCTCAGCAGGGATCGGTCAGCCGTGTCGGTCATGAGGTGCTGTTTGAAGGGTGCGCTCAGCGGCTTTCCTGACGTGTCATCCGCCGAGAAACGCCCCGGTCATTGACAGGTCCCGCCCTCGGCGGGATTCTGCGAGAGCGCTCTTCTATCGATGTAAATCGTTGCCGTCGTCACCGCCATCAGCGCCGTCACCATCGAGCCCCCCACCCAGGAGCGAGCCCCATGAGCGACCCCACGAGCAAGCCCCTGCACAAACCCAGGAGCCTCTTCCGCCGCTCGTCCGCCCTCGGTGCGCTCGCGCTGGCCGGCGCGCTCGCCGCGACGCTCTTCCTGGCGCCACCCGGCACCGCCCAGGGCGCGCCGCCCGCCCGCGGGGCCGCGCCGCAGGGGCAGACCAGCCTCCGCGCGGCCGACCCCAGCGTGTTGCGGGTGGGCAGTACGTACGTCGGCGTCCAGTCGACCGGCGGCGGGATCGTCGTCCGGCAGGCGTCGTCCACGGACGGTCTCGCCACCGCGCCCGCCCGGCAGGTCTGGGCCGACAGCCGGGGGCGCGGGGAGGTCTGGGCCCCCGAGATCGTGATGGACGGCGGGCGCTACTACATCTACTTCACCGCCGGTGTCGGAGCCGCCCACCGCATGTTCGTCATCAGCTCGGCCTCACCGGACAGCGGATACGGGGCCGAGACCCAACTCGCCCTGCCCGACGACAAATGGGCCATCGACGGCACCCTGTTCACCTTCGAGGGCCAGCGCTGGTTCGTCTGGTCCGGCTGGGCGGGCGACACCAACGTCGAGCAGAACCTCTACATCGCCCGGATGAGCAGCCCGACCCGGCCCACCGGCGCGCGGTACGTCATCTCGCAGCCGCGCGAGAGCTGGGAGCGGGTGGTCGGCAACCCGTTCATCAACGAGAGCCCCGAGGCCATCAAGGACCCGAACGGGCAGCTGCACATCGCGTACTCCGCCAACGGCAGTTGGAGCGAGCAGTACTGTCTGGCCGACCTGCGCCTGCGCAAGGGCGGCGATCCCACGTACGTATGGGACTGGTACAAGTCGAACGGCTGCCTGTTCGGCTCCAACCGGTCCACCATGATGGCGGGTTGGGACCCGACGCTGTACGTGAACGGGCCCGGCCACCACACCTTCGTCCTGCTGCACGGCGACATCGACACCAGCCCGCCCGCCGGCCCGAAGTTCCCGTCGATGTACCACGCGGTCCCGAAGGGCACCCCGTACTCCTGGGCCAACCGCCACTGGTACACCGGCACGTTCGTCTGGTGGGGCGGTACGACGTACTCCCGCGCCAACGTCCCCGGACCCACGTCCGACAAGGGGTGGAGCCTGAAGTTCTTCGAGTGAGCCGTACGCGGCCATCGGCGACGTCGACGAACCCGTGAACTCGCCGAAAGGTCAGGAACTGGCGACAGGCCTGGGTCGCTGCCGGATCCACCGGTGTACGGGCGGCGTCATGCCGCCGCCCACGACGAATCCGATCACTACGCTCTGGCTCGCGAGCGCGATCGTCCCGACCAGCGCGCACAGAACCATGCCGACCACCACCAGGCCCGCGACCTTCATGGGCGAGGCCTGCTGGGTCAGCCATTTCACGGTCGAGAGAGTGGTGAGATACAGGGTGGAGCCGAACGCGGCCGCCGACAGAACGGTCAGGGCATCCATTCCGCAACCTCGAATTCCTGTGGTGCTCCCCCATGGGCAGAGCGTGGTGATCAGTTGAGCAGAATGAACACTAACGATCTTGATGGGGTGGTCAAATTCCTTTGAGTAATACCTGAGGTTCCCTTCTCGACCACCCACCGGGCGAGCGCGAAGAGATGAATGGCCCAAGAGGCCGTCTCACGTGGCAGTGCACTGACGCGGTGAGCCGAATCACGATAGTCGGGCTCCTGGCGCTCAGCTGTAGTAGGCGATCTTCTCGTCGAGCACCTGCATGGCCTGGCGCAGCGCTGCCACCCGCTGTTCCAGGGCGGCACGGCGCTCGCGCAGGAAGGCAACTCGCTCCTGCGGAGAGTGCTCGGCGCGCAGGATGGCGACAAACCCCCGCAGGTCCGCGATGCCGAGACCGGCGTCGCGGAAGCACGTGACCAGACCGATCCAGAAGACGTCGTCCTCGGTGTACTCCCTGCGGCCTCCGCCGGAGCGCCGGATCGGGCCGATGAGCCCTTCACGCTCGTAGTACCGCAGCGTGTCGATGGAGACGCCCGTGCGGTCGGCGGCCGCCGCCGGGGTGAGGGCAGTCATGGTGAGGATCTCCTTTCGTGACCGCAGCTAGCGCGCATCGGCGAAGCGCGCCAGGTGCTCGTCACCGAGCCGCACACCGCGTGCGGCAAGTGCCTCCTCGATCTGCTCCACCCGGCTCGCACCAACGATGGGATCGATGCCCTGCCGCATCAGCCACGCGAGGACGACCTGGTTCCTCGTGGCCGAGAGCTCACCGGCGACGCCGTCCAGAACCTCGAGTACCCGAGCGGTCCCGGGATGATCATAGATAGACGGAAGCGGCTTGTCCGCGCGCACGTAGGAACCCCACATCAGCGAGCTGTACGACCACACGGCGAGCCCCTCCGACCGCGCGAGGTCCAGGTCCTCAGCGGTGAGCATGCGGTGGCCGCCCTCCGCGATGGGGGCGAGCGGGCGCGGCTGGACGAGTGAGTGGCGCAGCTGCAGGGCCGTCCACGGCTCCACGCCTCGCTCCCGCGCGAGCGACCGGGCCCTCTCGACGCGCCAGGCGGTATGGTTCGCCGCCCCGACCCGCAGGGCGACTCCCTTTGCGACCAACTCGCCGAAGGCGCCGACCGTTTCCCTCAGCGGCACGGTACGGTCCTCCGCGTGGGCCCAGAGCAGGTCGACGTGATCAACTCCGAGACGCCCCAGGCTCCCCTCCACACCGGAGTGAATGGCGCGCGCCGAGAGTCCTTCCGCGCTGTCCGGCGAGTGCGGGACGAGCGGGTTGTGGCGGACCTTCGTCGCGATCCGTACCGTGTCGCGCGCGCCCGGGCGGGCCCGCAGCCAGGCGCCGATGACCCGCTCGCTGGCGCCGCCGACACCACTGGGGTCGGTCCAGAAGGAGTAACAGTTCGCGGTGTCGAGCCAGACACCGCCGCCGGCGACGAAGGAGTCGAGGATCGCGAAGGCATGTTCGGGGGCAACTCGCGTGCCGAAGTCCATCGTCCCGAGGACGATCTGGCGGTCTGTGGTATCCATGCTGCCCATCCTCGAATCTGGAGTGCGCTCCAGGTCAAGCGATCGTGACAGGCGGTCCGGAACCCGGCGGCGGTTGAACTGTCGCGCCGACTCGCTCCGAACGCCATTCGGAGTACCCGCCATCCGCGCCCGGCGCGGTCCACGCCGCAGACGGCCGACGACGATGCGCGCAGCCCCGGGCAGAGGCCTCAGCTTTCGGGCTCGCCCCACTCCTCGACGCCCACCTCGTCGCCCACCGACAGCTTCCCCGGCCGCACCACGGCGAACTTCGCGCCGAACACCACCCCGCCTGCCGAGAAGCGCCGGTAACCCGCCAGGGTGCGCAGCGGTTCCGGGCCGCCCCTGGCCCCGGCCTCCTGGTCGACCAGGGTGACCGCGCAGCGCACGGCGAGCTTGGTGTAGCCGAGCTCGGCCGCGCCGATGGTCATGCGGCGGATCCGGTCCTCGGCGTGGGGCTCCGCCGCCCAGTCCTCCCCGTGTTCGCCGTCCTCACCGTGGGCTCCCTCGGGGTGGCTGTCGACGACGAGGTTCGGGCGGAAGCGGTCCATGGCCAGGGGCGGGGCGTCGCGCTCGGCCATCCGCGTGTTCAGGAGAGCGAGGGAGGATCGGGAGAGCAGGTGGACGGCGCTGCTGTCGGCGTAGCCGGAGGTGCCGGGGGTCAGGCCGTCGGTCTTCCGGTCGTGCTCCGGCGGTACGCGGACCAGGCGGCTCGGGGTGCCGAGGAATTCCGTGAGCCAGGCGGCGGCGTCCTCGCCCTGGTCGATGCCCTGGTACGTCGCGCCGAACAGGTCCACCTCGCGCCGGGGCGCGGAAGTGGTGACGTCGAGGTGCAGCACGCCGTGGCCGCTGTCCGGCTCCACCGATGCGAGCGTGAGCCTGCTGCCGTCGGCGGAGGCGGTGGGCCGGACGAGGGCGAGGCGGGGGTCGCGGCGCTGGGTGCGGTAGACCCCCTCGACGCTGACGACCATGAAACTGCGGTCGTGCGCGAGACCCGCCGGGGTGAGGTGCGTACTGTCCACGGACGTTCCCGCGCAGCCCTTGACGGGATAGGTGATCAGATCGACGACCGTGGCCATGAGGCCTCTCCTTCGCGACGCCCTGCCCGCGGATCTGCTGCCGTCGGGCCCTTACGGCCAGGGTGCCAGGCGGCGCGGACGGTGATCGACGGGTTTTGCGCCAGACCACGGAGGTGCCACTGCGCCACGCCGCGCTCCGCCCTGCCCCCGCGCAGCACGGGGGCAGGGCGGAGTGGCCCGTCAGCAGTCCGGGATGACCGTCCCGTTGTTGTCGCGGGCCTCGTCGTTGCCCCAGCGGGAGAGGTAGTACGCGGAGACGTACGCGTTGCGGCCGTTCTTGCCCGCGTACACGACGTCGAGGTCGGTGCGCAGCCACCAGTGGTTGAACTGGCTCGCCGTGCCGACCCGCGCTCCCCACACCTTGCAGTACACGTAGTTGGTACCGGCGTTGAGGACGCCCTGCGCGTCGGCGGTGTTGGCCGCGGCGTAGCCGGTGGCGTTGGCGAAGGTGTCGACCCAGTACTTGCCGCCTCCACCGCCACCGCAACCGTTGTCGCTGGTCAGGTACTTGCTGTAGTACGAGCCGGGATACGGGGCGAGGGACTGGCCGTTGATCACGATGGTCTGGCCGACGCCGTTGTAGAGCTGCTCGTAGTGGATGTGCGCGCCGGAGCTGTTGCCGGTGGAGCCGGTGGTACCGATCTGCTGGCCCTGGGCGACCTGGGCCCCGTTGGCGACGGAGAACGCGGCGAGGTGGAAGTAGTACGTCTTCCAGCCGCCACCGTGCTCGACGGCGATGTAGTTGCCCGCGCCGCTCGGCTGGGAGTAGCGGTACGCGGTCCCGGCGGCCGAGGCGAGGACCGGGGCGCCGGCCGTGCCCCCGCCGTCGGTGCGGACGAAGTCGAGAGCCTGTCTGACCTCGGCGGAGTGATGGCTGTAGGTCCACTGCTGGCCGCAGGCGTAGGGCGCCTTGAAGTTCGGGGCGGCCGCGGCGGGGGACGCGGTGGCGGTGACGGTGAGCAGGCCTCCGAGGAGGGCGAGGAGCGCCAGGAGGCAGGTGCGGGGGGAGCGTCGCATGGGTGGGGAAGTCCTTCGGGTCGACTACCGGGCGGTGGAGCGCGAGGTGCGAGGACGAAGTGCCTGGGCGCGAGATCCGGGGCGCGAAGTGCCGGTGAATCTACGCGAGTTGAACGGGCTCCAGAGTGCCGCAACTTCGGTGGCGGGAACAGGGGGTCGAGGCTTCTTGAACCGCTTGCTCCGCACGGCTCGGAGAAGCGAGCACCGCTCTCCTAAAACGGGTGTCGCAGGTTCCTGCCGGCGGCACAGAGAAAAGGTCCCGATGAGGAGGGTTTCCACCAGCCCGGCCCGTTGTCGTGTACAGGGTCGTGCCACACACGTGCCACTAGAATCCACCGGCGGGCCGCACGGTTGAGCAGTTCGGCCGAAGCAGGCAGGACGCACCCCGGCGCTGATGTTCGGCGCTCCCCGAAAGCCGACCGCGTTCGACAGGAAGGTGACGGTGGCCCAGTTGGACGAGGAATGGCCCTGGCTCGAGGACCGACCTGTGTTCACCACTGGCGGGGAGAGGGGCGGCAACGTCACCGTTGTGCCGGTCGGTGCGGTGCTCAAGCCCTTCACCTGGCGTTTCTGGCTCTATGTGGTGGGCTTCGTCGTGAGCGTGACGCTCGTGGTCGTGGGCACCTGGCTTGCGATCTCCCGTCCGCACGGAGCATCACCCGGTGGATCCTGGTGGTGGCTGGCTCTCGCGCTTCCCGCGACGGGATGCGCTCTGATCTGGTTCGCCGGCATCTACGTCGAGGGCATGCACCGGATCATGCGTGAGCGACCGCGGAACCTCCTGCTGTTGGCCGGCCTGCTCGGCGGGAGCGCACTGGGCGTCGCGGTGCCGACCGCGCTGGGCAGCGCGGAGGGCGTCGTGCCGGCGGCCCTGCTCTCAGCCTCCTGCGCGGTCGCCGGGCTCTTTGCCGCGCGGGGTGTACGTCGCGCACGAAAGGACGTCGCGCGTATCCTGCGTCTCCGCGCCGCGGGTACCGCACACGCGGGAGCTATCGCGGCACTCCCGGACCCCAAGGCCTGGAGCAACGGCGGCGACGTCCCGATCCGCTACCGGGACAGCAGCACCGGAGCCGAGCGCACCGTGACCGTGCGGGTGAACACGTGGGCGCACGAGATCCCGGTTCCCGGGACGCGCGTGATCGTGCGCACCGACGAGGACGGCGACCTGCTCGTCGAGCTCGATCCGGACCATCCGGTCGAGTTCTTCTCCGACAGCCGACGGTACGAACGGGACACCAGCGGCGGCGGCAGCATGTGACCGAGCAGGCAGCCGGGCCGATGATGAAGCCGGAGCTCGCCCTCGGGGGGAGGCCGGAGTCCCCGCCTCCAGCCCCCGCTCCCGGCCCCCGGCCCCCGGCCCCCGGCTCCCGGCCCCTGCCCAAAGTCCTACTTCCGGTACAACCCCTCGATCTCCCCCGAGAAGTCCCGCGCGATAGCGTCCCGTTTCAGCTTCAGCGACGGCGTCAAGTGGCCCTTCTCCTCCGTGAAGTCCACCGGCAGGACCGTGAACTTGCGGATCGACTCCGCGCGGGACACGAGGCGGTTCGCCTCGTCCACCGCCTTCTGGAGCGACGTGCGCAGGTCCTCGTCGTGGATCAGGTCGCGCATCGGGATGTCCTGCTTCTTGGTCATCTGACGCCAGTGCTGGAGGCCGTCCGGCTCCAGGGTGATCAGGGCCGTGATGAACGAGCGGTTGTCGCCTACCACCATGCACTGGCTGACCAGGGGGTGGGCGCGGAGCCAGTCCTCCAGGGGGGCCGGGGTGACGTTCTTGCCGCCCGACGTGATGATGATGTCCTTCTTGCGGCCCGTGATCGTCAGGTAGCCGTCCTCGTCCAGCGCGCCCAGGTCGCCCGTCGGGAACCAGTCGTCCGCCAGCAGCGCCGGGGTCACCTCCGCCCGCTCCCCGTCCCAGTAGCCCCGGAACACCTGGCCGCCCTTCAGCAGCACCTCGCCGTCCTCCGCGATCCGCACCGATGTTCCGGGCAAGGGCCAACCCACCGTTCCCAGGCGGGGTTTGAGCGGCGGGGTCACCGTGTGGGCGGCCGTGGTCTCCGTCAGGCCGTAGCCCTCGAAGATGCCGATGCCCGCGCCCTCGTAGAACGCGGCGAGCCGGCGGCCCAGCGGGGAGCCGCCGCAGATCACGTACCGGACCTTGCCGCCCAGCGCCGCCCGGATACGGCGGTAGACCAGCGGGTCGTAGAGGGCTCGGGCAGCCCGCAGGCCCAGGCCGGGGCCCGGGCCCGTGCCGTGTTCGGCGGCCTCCACCGCCTGGCCGTAGCGCTGGGCGATCCGCGCCGCACGGTCGAACGACGAGGCGCGGCCCATCTTCTCCGCCGTCGCCCGGCCCGTGTTGTAGACCTTCTCCAGGACGTACGGGATGGCCAGGAGGAACGTGGGGCGGAAGCCCGCCAGGTCGGCCAGGAGGTCTTCCGTCTGGATGGAGGGGGCGTGGCCCAGGCGGACCCTCGCCCGCATGCAGCCGATCGCCACCATCCGGCCGAAGACATGCGAGAGAGGGAGGAAGAGGAGCGTCGAAGCCGGGTCCTTCGACACCGACTTGAAGACCGGGTGGAGGAGTTCGATCGCGTTGTCGACCTCGGCGAAGAAGTTGCCGTGCGTCAGGACACAGCCTTTCGGGCGGCCCGTCGTGCCCGAGGTGTAGATGAGGGTGGCCGGGCTGTGCGGTTCCAGGGTGGCCCGGCGGGCCGCGACCGCCGCGTCCGGGATGTCCTTGCCGAGCGACTTGAGGTGGCCGATCGCCCCCGTGTCGAACTGCCACAGGTGTGCCAGGTCGCCGAGCTGCTTGCGCTCCTGGCTGATCAGGCGGCCCTGCTCCTTCGTCTCCACCGCGCACGCCACCGCCCCCGAGTTCTGGAGGATCCAGCGGGCCTGGAAGGCCGAGGAGGTGGGGTAGATCGGGACCGTCACCAGTCCGGCCGCCCAGGACGCGAAGTCCAGCAGCGTCCACTCGTACGTCGTCCGGGCCATGATCGCGACCCGGTCGCCCGCCCGCAGCCCCTCCGCCATCAGGCCCTTCGCGACCGCCACCACCTCGGCGGCGAACTCGGCGGCGCTCACGTCCTGCCACGCGCCCTCGGCGTCCTTGCGGCTGAGGACCAGGTCGTCCGGAGCCTCCCGGGCGTTGTCGAACGGGATCTCGGCCAGCGAGCCGCGCTCCACGATCGGCGCGAACTTCGGTACGGAGACCTCCTGGACCCGGCCGTCCGGGCCGCGCTTCTTCGTCGGCTCGATCAGGACGGGCCGCGAACCAGCCGATGCGGATGCGGATGCGGGTACGGCGGAAGGTGGCGTTGACACGTGCGGCTCCTCGGTTCGGGGGTCGGGCGGGTCGGTTCGCCGGGTCGTCCGTCCGGCAGGGTGGAGAAGAAGGGAACAGCTGCGCTACGGGCGCTCCAGGATCGCCGTCACCCCCTGCCCGCCCGCCGCGCAGATCGAGATCAGGCCCCGGCCCGGGCCCTCCCGCTCCGCCAGCAGCTTCGCCAGGGTCGCCACGATCCGGGCGCCCGTCGCGGCGAACGGGTGGCCGGTGGCGAGGGAGGACCCGGCCACGTTCAGGCGGGTGCGGTCCACCGGGGCCAGGCCCTGCTTCTCCCAGGCGGCGAGGGTCGCCAGCACCTGGGAGGCGAACGCCTCGTGGATCTCGTACAGGTCGAAGTCCTCGATGCCGAGCCCGGCCCGCTCCAGCAGGCGCGGCACCGCGTACGCCGGGGCCATGAGGAGGCCGTCCTCGCCGTCCACGTAGTCGACCGCGCCCGTCTCGTAGAGGGAGAGATAGGCGAGTGGTTCCAGGTCCCGGTCCCGCGCCCACTCCTCGCTCGCCAGCAGGACCGTCGCGGCCCCGTCCGTCAGCGGCGTCGAATTGCCCGCTGTCATGGTGGGGTTGGGGCCGGTCGTGCCGAACACCGGCTTCAGGCGTGCCAGTTTCTCGGCCGTCGAGTCCGGGCGCAGGTTCTGGTCGCGGTCCAGGCCGCGGTACGGGACCACCAGGTCGTCCAGGAAGCCCCGTTCGTACGCGGCGGCCAGGCGCTGGTGGCTCGTGGCGGCCAGCTGGTCCTGGTCCTCGCGGGTCACCGCCCAGCGGCGGGCGGTGACGGCGGCGTGGTCGCCCATCGACAGGCCGGTGCGGGGTTCGGCGTTGCGCGGGATGTCCGGGACGAGGTGGCGGGGGCGTACGGCGGAAAGGGCCTTGAGGTGCGCGCCCGTCGTCTTCGCGCGGCGGGCGGCGAGCAGGATGCGGCGCAGGTCGTCGTTGACGCCGAGCGGGGCGTCGCTGGTGGTGTCGGAGCCGCCCGCGATCGCCGAGTCGACGGACCCGAGCGCGATCTGGTTCGCGGCGGCGATCACCGCCTGGAGGCCGGTGCCGCAGGCCTGTTGGATGTCGTAGGCGGGGGTGCGCGGGTCGAGCGCGGAGCCGAGGACGGTCTCGCGGGCCAGGTTGAAGTCGCGGCTGTGCTTGAGGACCGCGCCCGCGACGAACGCCCCGACCCGCTCGCCGGTCAGGCCGTGCCGCTCCACCAGGCCGTCCAGTGCGGCCGTCAGCAGGTCCTGGTTGGACGCGGTCGCGTAGGGGCCGTCGGAGCGGGCGAACGGGGTGCGGCTGCCGCCGATGACCGCGACGCGGCGCGGCTGCGGCAGCGCGAGCGGAACGAACGGGTCCTGGCGCGTCATCGTGACCATCTCGTCTCGGTCGGTCCGGGATTGTGCATCTCGACCAGCTCCTGACTCTTGAGTAACCTTACTCAAGAGTAAATCTACGACCGAGCAGGGAGTCAGGACAATGGCCGATCGCTATCTGCACCTCACCGGCACAGCACCCGGCCGCTTCCTCACCCGCCGGCTCGGCCTGCCGCAGCCCGCCCCGCTGCGCCGCTGGACCCTGGAGACGCCGGCCCTGGACGGTCCGCTGCTGCATCTGACCGCCGGGGCCTCCGCGATCACGGACGGGCTGGCGAAGGTGCTGGCCGCGACCGGGCTCACGGTCGAGCAGCAGTCCGCCCGGCCCGCCGGAATCGTCCTGGACGCCACCGGGGTCACCTCCGCCCGGGGCCTCACCGAGGTGCACGCGGCCCTCCATCCTGTTGTACGGTCGCTCGCTCCCGGTGGCCGGATCGTCGTTCTCGGCACGCCCCCGTCCTCCGAGGACCACCATCAGGCCGCTGCGCAGCAGGCGTTGGAGGGTTTCGTCCGGTCGCTGGGGAAGGAGATCGGGCGCGGCTCCACCGCACAGCTCGTGCGGCTCCCGGCCGACGCCGAGCCGGCGGCCGCCGAGTCCACCCTCCGCTTCCTCCTCTCCCCCCGGTCCGCCTACGTCAGCGGCCAGGTGATCGAGCTGGCCGCCGCCGCACCGGACCCCGTCGCCGACCGGGGCGCGCCGCTCGCCGGGCGCACCGCCCTGGTCACCGGAGCGGCCCGGGGCATCGGCGCGTCCGTCGCCTCGGTGCTGGCCCGCGACGGGGCGCGGGTCGTCGTGCTGGACGTCCCGCAGGCCCAGGACGACCTCGTACGCACCGCCGACCGGCTCGGGGCCACCGCGCTGCCGCTGGACATCACCGCACCCGACGCCGCGGCCCGCATCGCCGCCGCCGCACCGGACGGGCTCGACGTCCTCGTCCACAACGCGGGCATCACCCGCGACCGACGCCTCGCCAACATGCCGGCCGACCGCTGGGCCCAGGTCATCGACGTCAACCTCGACAGCGTGCTCCGCACCACCGACGAGCTGCTCACCTCGGGCACCCTGAACCGGGGCGGCCGGATCGTCGCCACCGCCTCCATCGCGGGCATCGCGGGCAACAACGGCCAGACCAACTACGCGGCCAGCAAGGCCGGTGTCATCGGCCTCGTCCGCTCGCTCGGCCCGCGCGCCGCCGCCGAACACGGTGTCACGGTCAACGCGGTGGCCCCCGGGTTCATCGAGACGAAGATGACCGCCGCCGTGCCGTTCTTCATCCGCGAGGCGGGCCGCCGGATGAACTCCCTTTCCCAGGGCGGGCTTCCGGCCGATGTCGCCGAGGCCGTCGCCTGGTTCGCGCAGCCCGACTCCACCGCCGTCAACGGCCAGGTGCTGCGCGTCTGCGGCCAGAGCCTGCTGGGGGCGTGAGACCGATGACCTCACTCAGCGCCTCGCTCGTGCGCGGGGCCGTCACGTCACCGTTCAAGCGCGCCGGGCGGGCGGACGCCGCGCTGCCCCCGGGCCGCCTCACCCGCCCGGCCGCACCCGTCGCGCCCGGGCCCCTCGCCGCGTACGCCCGGATCTGCGGGTTCGCGGAGTCCGGCCCGCTGCCGGTCACGTACCCGCATGTCCTGGCCTTTCCGCTCACCATGCGGCTGATGACCGGGCGCGCCTTCCCGCTGCCGGTGCTCGGGCTCGTCCACACCTGGATCGAGATCACCCCGCACCGGACCGTACGCGTCGACGAAGCTCTCGAACTGACCGTGTATGCGGGTGAGTTGACCGCGCATCGGCGAGGGACCGAGGTCACCATGGTGACCGAGGCGCGGGTGGCCGGCGAGCTGGTGTGGGAGTCCCGCAGCGGCTATCTGTCCCGGCACCGGCGGCCGACGGGCGAGACCCCTTCCCCACCGCCCGCGCCCCCGGCCGCCGAGGAGCTGCCCGCCGTCGCCGAGTGGCGGCTGCCCGGCGATCTCGGGCGGCGGTACGGAGCCGTCTCCGGCGACCGCAACCCGATCCACCTGCACCCGCTGACCGCCCGGCTGTTCGGCTTCCCCCGGGCCATCGCCCACGGCATGTGGACGGTCGCCCGCTGCCTGGCCGAGGCCGGAGAGTCCGCCGAACTCCGCTCCGTACGCGCCGACTTCAAGGCCCCTGTGCTGCTGCCCGCGACCGTGACGTACGCCGCCGACCCCGCCGGGAACGCCTTCGCCCTGCGGGGTGCCGAAGGGCGCGTGCACCTCGTGGGGGCGGTGACCCGTCCGGGCCTGGACGACACGCCTTAGGCGCGCCCCTGCTTGTTCAGGCCCGGACGCGTGAGGGAGCGGTCGTGGAGGCGGCTGAGGAACAGCAGGGCGCAGACGGCACCGATCAGGGCGCAGAACATGTCCCACTGGGTGTCCCACACGTCCCCCTGCGTTCCCAGGAACGCGTCCGCGGCCTCGCCGCCGGTGACGGCCGCCAGCCATTCCAGCATCTCGAAGACGGCGCTGAAGGCCAGGCAGGCGCAGACGGTGAGCACCGGGAGCCAGCGGCTGCCGCGCAGAGGTGAGGTGCGAACGAGCAGTTCACGTACCAGGATCGCCGGGACGAAGCCCTGCATGAGGTGGCCGAAGCGGTCGTAGGGGTTGCGTTCCCAGCCGAGCCCGTCGCGCACCCAGTCTCCGACGGGCACCTCCGCGTACGTGTAGTGGCCGCCCACGATGAGCACCAGGGCGTGGGCGGCCAGCAGCGCGCAGAGCAGGCCGCTCAGCGGGAAGCGGTTACGGAACAGGATGATCAACGGCAGGCCCGCCATCACCCACACCGTCTCCAGCAGCCAGGTGGTCGGGTCGGCGGCTCCGAACCTCGACACGACGAGCGCCGCGGTCACCGCGACGGCGAGTGCGGCCGGCAGGCGGCGGCTCGGCGACAGCCTCGCGGCCGGCGACGGGGCGGGGATCGGGGTGGTGACGGCCATCGCCTGCTCCTAGGGGGTCGGTTCGAGCCCCCAGTCTGGGGCTCGCAGGCCGACGCCCCTTGAGTACACGTACTCAACCAGCCCCTGATGACGTGCCTATGACGTCGGGGGCGTCCACGGCTTGGCGTGCATCAGGTTCTCCAGACCCGCCCAGGCGAAGTTCATCAGGGTCGCCGCGGCCTCCTTCGCCGAGACGTCCGGGGTGTCGTTGGCCCAGCCCGCCAGCGACTCCGCGGCCCCCACCAGGGCCTGGGCGAGGCCCGCCACGTCGCGGTCCGCGAGGGCGGGGTCGCTGTGGGCCTCACGGGCGGCGGCTCCGATCAGGCCCGTCACGAACGCGACGATCTCGTCCCGCATGGAGCCGACCTCGCTGACGAACGGCTCCCCGTGCGAGCGGGCCTGGCGGTGCAGGACCGACCAGCCGTCCGGGTTCTCGGCGGTGTGGAGGAAGAACGCCCGCAGCCCCGACCACAGTTGGCGGTCGGCGGGCAGCCCCGGCTCGACCCCGGCGCGTACCGCCTCCAGCAGGGCCGCCGCCTCCCGGCGGATGCAGGCGGAGAACAGCTCTTCCTTGGAATTCAGGTACAGGTAGACCAACGGCTTGGAGACGCCCGCCAGCTCCGCGATCTCGTCCATCGAGGCCGCCCGGTAGCCGCGCTGCCCGAAGGTCCGCACCGCGGCGTCCATCATCTGCTTCTCGCGCACCGCGCGCGGCATCCGCTTGCTCTTCACAGCACCCACGTCCGGCTTCCTCCCCGCCCCCACTGCCCTGCTCCCCGTCCACACTACGGCGGCGGGCGGCCCGGCGTCGTGCCGGAAGCCGATCAGCCGGGCGGTACGGCGGGCCGCGCGCACAGCAGCAGCGGGCCCCCGGCTACGGCCGCGTACAGACTTCCGGCGCGGCCCGCGAGCCCCGTGCAGCCGCCCGGGCGGCCGGTTGCCGAGGGCGGTCCCGGCACCGCGGCGTCCGTGAAGGCGGCGGGGCCGTCCGCCGGGCCCGCCGGGAGGCGGGTGCGCAGCCGGCCGTCGGCGGTGACCGCCCAGAGTCTGCTGTTCAGCGTGGTCAGCGCGACCGCCCCGCCCGCGTCCCCCAGCACCTGCCACGGCTCGTCGAGCGCGAGCGCGGAGAGGTGGTGGAGCCGGTCGTCGTGCGGGGTCACGGCGAAGATCCCCGCGTCGCAGAGGGCGAGCGCGGTCGTGCCGGCCGGCACCGTCCCGGCCTCCGCCCACTCCCCCGGGCCCGTCACCGGCCCCGGCACCGGGGCGCGGCGCAGCAGCCGGCCGTCCTCCGTCGCCGCGTACAGCTCCAGCGGCAGCCCGCCGGACGCCTCGCGCGCCGAGGCAAGCGCCCGCACCCCGGGGGCGTGCCCGACCGGCCGCCACGGCAGGTTCTGCCCGGACGGCTCCCGGCACAGCAGCCGGCCCCGGCCGTCGACGCCGAACAGGGTGTTCGCGCAGACGGCCAGCGCACGCACGTCGTCCGGGTCTCCGGCCGCCTCCCAGCCGTCGCCGGCTGCCGTTCCGCCGAGCCGGTCCAGGACGTTGCGGGTGATGCGGTCCGCGACCGGGTCGTCCGCCAGGACGCTGCCCCAGTTGATCGTTCCCGCGTTGAACACCGTGCCCGCGCCGAGCCGGAAGACGCCCATCGTCGCCGCGCCGCCTTGCCCGTACTCCCGCCAGTGCCGCAGATCCGCGGTGGCGAGGACGACGAACGAGCCCGGTGTCCCGTCCGTGCCCGTCGCCCGCGGCACATCGCCGGTCCACTCCAGGTCGCAGGCGTCGGTCTCGTAGCCGAGCGCGCCGCGCGCGAAGGGTTCGCCGTCCGCCAGCCCCGTACCGGCGAAGGCCCAATGCCCGGCGAACCGGGCCGTGTAGGCGTCCTTGCGCATCACCGCCATGCCCTCGCCCCAGGCTCCCGCGCCCCGGCGGAAGCTGAGGCCGGTCATCGTGTTCTCCGGGCGGTCCACGGGCGAGCTGGACCACTCGACGGTGGTCCGGCGCGGGTCGGTCGCCGTCATCGGGTCGGTGAGCGCGTCCCGGTGGCAGACCATGGTGCGGCCGTCGTCCTCCAGCCGCATCTGCCACCAGGCGGTGTTCGCGGCGAAGAAGGCCACGTTGCCGCCGCGCCGCGCGAACGCCTCGACGCTGTCGCGCATCTCCGACGACCAGTACTCGTCATGGCCGTTGACGACCAGCAGGCGGTAGTGGGAGAGGAGTTCGTCGCCGCCGTGGAGGTCCAGGCCGGAGCAGAGGTCCACCGGATATCCGGCCGTCGGCAGCCAGCGCAGCAGCCCTTCCTCCCAGCGCTCGGGCGGCGGACCGCCGCCGGGCGAGGCGAAGGAGACCCGGGCGGCGCGGTGGGGCTGCTCGGAGTAGTAGAGGCCCCGGTGCGGCTGCCCGGCGTGGGTGTACGCCCGCCAGGTGGCGAACGGGACCGTGACGAGGATCCGGGAGGCCGTGCCCGGGCGGGCCGCCCGGACGACGAACCAGACCTCGTGCTCGGCCTCGTCGGTCGTCGGCCGGTCCTCGCCCGGTACGTCGAAGGCGGCGCGACAGAGTGAACTGGGCCACTCCGGCGGGACGTCCAGGGTCCAGTCGGAGCCGGTCGCCGCGGCCGTGAGGAGCAGTTCGTCGCTCAACCCGTCGAAGACGCGGACCCGGACGTCCGTCGAGCGGTCCGCCCCCGTCAGATGGAAGGCGAGCCGGCCGCCCTGGACGCAGGAGGTCCGGTCGGCCCAGGCCTGCAGCGGTTCGCCGGTGGTCACGGCCGGTCCCCCTCCGTCGACTCCAGCAGTGCGCGGAGGTCCGTGATCGGCGGAGGGCTGCCCGCCGCGCTCGTGACGATCAGCTCCTCCATCGCGTACAGGTGCGCGCGGATCGCCTCCGGCGGGAGATACGCGGTGTCGGCGGTCAGCGAGACCGCCAGCGCGTCGCCCTCCTCGGTGATGTGCAGGCAGTAGCGGCACGCCACCCGGTCCTGGGTGGCGGGGAAACCGAAGGCGGTCCGCCGCCGGGCCTCCGCCAGCACTCGCGCGGTCGGCCGGGGGCCTTCGGGTACGGGACGTTCGACCAGGCGCATGTCGTTGAAGCAGCAGTACGGGTGCACCTCGCGCCCGTACTCCGCGCGCAGCCGCTCGCCGAGCGCGTCCCACTCCACCGGGTCGTACACGGCGGCCCGGTAGGCGCGCAGGGCCGCGCGGTGGGCGGCGGGGAGGAGGTCCGTGAACCGGGCCGCCTCGTTCCCCTTCTCCTCCCCGTCCCTGTCCCCGTATCTGTCCCCGTCCCTCTCCTCGGTGTTCCTTTCGGCCGCCGCCAGGTCCAGGACGAACAGGCCGTCCTGCGACAGCGTGGAGACCAGATCGCGCAGGGCCTCGGCGGCGCGGTTGCCGACGATCGGCATCACGGCCGCCGTACGGTGCCCCTCCCCGGCGGCCACCAGCGCGGCCGACGCGGTGAGCAGCACGGTGGAGCCGCTGACCCGGTGCGCGGCCGCGACCGCCGCGACCGCGCGGGCCAGGGCCGGCGACACGATCCGCCCGGTCCAGAAGCGCGGGCTGCGGGGCTCCGCGCACGGCTCGGGGAACATCGTCGGCGGCGCGGCCCGGAAGCCCGCCTCCCAGTGCGCCAGGGCCGCCGCTCCGCGCCGCCGCCCGGCCTCGGCGTGCTGGCCGCGCGCCAGGTCCAGCGGGGTGGTGGCGGGCGGCCGCCCGGCCGAGCCGCGCCGGACCAGCAGCCGCAGATCCCGTACGAGGACCTCGGCGGCGTGCCCGTCGGCGGCGAGGTGGCACAGCACCAGCACGGCGTGGGTGACCCGGTCGCCGACGGTGACCAGGGCGGCGCGCAGCGGCCACTCGGCCGGGTAGTCGAAGCAGGTGGCGGACAGCCCGTAGAGGAGCGTTTCCGCCTTGGCCGCCGCCTCCGGGAGGCCGGTGGCCGGGGCGATCGTCACGGGCAGCGAGCCGGTGTCCGCGAGCCACTGCGACGGCCCGCCGTCCGCCGCCGCCGGCACGAGCCGGGTCCGCAACGCCTCGTGCCGCTCGACCAGCCGGGCCAGCGCGTCCAGCGTCGCGGCGACCGTGGCGGGGCGGCCCCGGTCGGCCAGCGGCAGGACGCGGCCGATGTTGAAGTAGTGGTCGTTCGGAGCGGTGCGGCGGATCGCGTGCCAGATGGCCCGCTGGCCCCAGGTGAGCGGGGCCGTCCCCGACCGCTCACCACGGAAGCTCACTTCGGTGGAGATCGCCTCTCCGGCGAGGGTGGCGATGGGCTCCGCCACTGCGGGCTCAGCCATGGTCGCCGCCGCCCGGCTCCGCGCCGAGCCCGGCGAGATGGCCGACCAGGCCGTCGAGGTCGTCCAGGAAGCGGAACGGCCCGTCGAGGTCGAGGAAGATCCCGAACTCCTCCTCCACCGCGTCGATCAGCCGGAGCAGCGCCAGCGACGTCACCCCCAGAGCGGTCAACGAGACCCCCTCGGCCAGCAGTTCGGCCTCGGTCACCTCGCCGTCGGTGGCGCGGGACACCAGCCCGGCGACCCGCGCCCGCAGCGCGGCCCCGGCGGCGGCCGGGGCCGTCACCGGCCCTGCTCCGCGAGACGGCGGCGCAGGCCGAGCGGCCGGATGTCCGTCCAGACCCGGTCGACATGGGCCATGCACTCCTCCTCCGACCCGGAGAAGCCCTCCGCCCGCCAGCCGACCGGCGGATCGGTCCTGGCGGGCCACAGCGCGTGCTGCTCCTCGTCGTTGACAACCACCTGGTACGCGGTTGCGTCACTCATCGCTGCTCTCCTCCTGCTGCTGGAGCTCGCTCACCACGGCCGAGACCTCGGCGAGCGTCGGGGTGTCGAAGAAGACGTCGAGGGGCACCTCGACGCCGAGCCGCTTGCGGATGCGGGCGGCGATGGCGGTGATCGTCAGCGAGTGGCCGCCGAGGTCGAAGAGGTCCTCGTCCGGGCCGATGTCGTCGAGCCGCAGCACCTCCTGCCAGATGTCGCGCACCACGGCGGCGGTCCCGGCTTTCTCGCCCCCGGCGGCGACCGCGCCGGTCCCGGCGGCGGCCTCCGGCCGGGTCCTCGGGGCCTGCGGCAGCCGGGCCCGGTCCACCTTGCCGTTCGGGGTGAGCGGCAGCGCGGGCAGCGGGACCCAGGTGGCGGGGGTCATCGCGGCGGGAAGCGTACGGGCGAGGTGGGCGCGGAGGTCGTCGGCGGCCGGGGCCTGCTGCCCGGCTCCGACGACGTACGCCACCAGCCGGTCCTGGCCGGTCCCCTCGGTCTCCCCGGCTTCCCGGGCCTCCCCGGTCTCCTTGGCGTCGTCCGCGCGGTCCAGGACCACCACCGCCTGGGAGACCGCAGGGTGGTCGACGAGCCGGGCCTCGATCTCGCCCAGCTCGATGCGATGGCCGCGCAGCTTGATCTGTGTGTCGACGCGTCCGGCGAACTCCAGCCGCCCGTCGGGCAGTCGGCGCACCAGGTCGCCCGTGCGGTACATCCGCGAGCCCGGCGGCCCCCACGGGTCCGGCACGAAGCGCTGGGCGGTCAGCCCGGGGCGGCCCCGGTAGCCGTGGGCCAAGCCCGCGCCGCCGAGGTGCAGTTCGCCGGGGACGCCGTCCGGTACGGGTCGGCCGTGCGCGTCGAGGACGTACGCCCGGGTGGCGGCCAGCGGCCGGCCGATCGTGACCGGGTCGCCGGGGGTCAGCTCGGCCAGGGTGGACCAGACAGTGGTCTCGGTCGGCCCGTAGACGTTGATCAACCTGCCCACGGACCGCGCCAGTTCGGCCGCCAGCGGCTCCGGCAGCGCCTCGCCTCCCGCCAGGCCGACGAGACCCGGGCGGTGCAGACCTGCGGCCAGCATCAGCCGCCAGCTGCTCGGCGTGGCCTGGACATGGGTGACGTCATGGGCCTCGATCAGCTTCAGCAGCGCCGCGCCGTCGCGCTGCCGCTCCTCCGGGACGAGGACGACGCGGGCTCCGGTGGTCAGCGGCAGCAGCAGTTCCACGGTGGAGATGTCGAAAGACAGCGAGGTCAGCCCCAGCCAGCGGTCCCGCGGCCCCGCAGCCAGCCGGTCGGCCAGCGCGCCGATGAGGTTGGCGAGCGCGCTGTGCGGCACCTCGACGCCCTTGGGCCGGCCCGTGGAGCCGGAGGTGTAGAGGACGTATGCGGGGTCCTCGGCGGCCGGAGCGGCGGACCGGCCGCGCGGCGGCGCGGAATCCCCTCGTCGCTCCGGGGACGCCACGTGCTCCCGGGACTCCCCGTGCTCCGGGGACAGCACCGGCAGGCCGTCGGGCAGCCCGTCCGGCGCGGGGCCTTCGACGACCAGGGCGGCCAGGCGTGCGTCCGCGCGGACGAAGGCGAGCCGGTCGGCCGGGTAGCCGGGGTCCAGCGGTACGTAGGCCGCGCCCGCCGCCAACGTACCGAGTACGGCGATCAGTTCGCCCGCCGACCGGGCCACCTGGACGCCCACGAGATCACCGGGCCCGATGCCCTCGGCGGCCAGCCGATCCGCGAACGCCTTTGCGGCCGCGTGGAGTTCACCGTAGGAAAGCTCCGCTCCGTCCGGTGCGACCACGGCCACGGCGGACGGGTCCGCCGCCGCCCGTTCCGCGAACATCGCCCACACCGTGGCATCCTCCGGGCGGGCCGCGGGCGTGCCGTTGCCCGCGTACAGCGCCCGGTCCAGCTCGTCGCCCGCCAGCAGCGGCAGGTCGGCGAGGCGGGTGTCCGGTGCGGTGAGCACCGCGTCGAGCAGGGTGCGCAAGTGGCCGACGATCCGGGCGGGCGCGCCGGGCGCGAAGGCGTCGGTCCGGTACTGCAACGAGCCGTCCACCCCGTCCGGACCCTCCACGAGCTGGAGGTGCGCCAGATTGCGGACGGCGTGCGTGAAGCCGATCCAGTCCACGGCGACGTCCGGTGCCTCCCGCGCCTCCCAGCCCGTGCGGCGGCGGTAGCTGACCGAGAGCGGGGTGAGCGCGGTGCGCGGGGTGAGGCCGCCGCGCACGGCACGGCCGAGCGGGACCGTGCGGTGGGCATAGAGGGCCCGCAGCTCGGCGCGGACGTCCCGGGTGAAGTCGGCGAACGGCCGGTCCGGGGCGGGGCGGCTGAAGAGGGGCAGCTCGTTGACGTACAGGCCGATGTGGTCGGGGCTGCCCGGGCGTCTGGTGGAGAGTTCCAGCGCGGTGACGGGCGCACGGTCGCCGTAGCGGAACAGCAGCGTGTGCCAGAGCGCCAGGAGCAGTTCGAAGCGGGTGACGCCGAGCGACCGCGCGGTGTCGGTGATACGGGCGTGGAGCGGGCCGTCGAGCGTGAACGGGACGGCGGAGCCCGGTGCCGGAGCGGTGGTGTCGCGTACGGAGGACGGGAGGCCGGGGAGCACGGGCACGGCCGGGTCGGACCAGCGGCCGGTCCAGAACTCCCCTGCTGCGGCAGCCTCTTCGGCCGTCGGCTCGGCGGGCCCGTCCGGCGGCAGGCCGGCGGTCGTCTCCGCGCCGAGGATCTCCGCGAGCAGGACGTCCTTCGACATACCGTCGAACACCAGGTGGTGAGCCACGGCGTGCAGCACCGGTCCGGCGTCCCCGGCCGTCACGAGCGCGAACCGTACGAGCGGACCTGCGGCCAGGTCGAAGGGCCGGGCGCTCTCCTCCGCGAGGAGCGCGTCGAGTTCGTCCGCCGCGCACGTCAGCCGGCGGAGTTCCGGCGCGAGGCCGGTGGCCGGGGCGAGCGCGGGGCCCTCAGGGTCCAGCCGCGACGCCAGCACCGGATGCCGTGCGAGCAGGCGGGCGCAGCCTGCGTCCAGCGCGGCCGGATCGGGCGGTACGGCGAACCGCGCGGTCACCGCGAGGTGGTGCGCGGAACCGGGCCGCAGCACCTGTTCGGTGACCCACATCCCGTGCTGGGCCGGGCCGAGGGCGAGTTCGGGAGAAGAAGAGGAAGCGGAAACGGAAGGAGAGGGGGACGTCGTCGTGTTCGTCATCGCAGGGCCTCGTCGTCCAGGAGCAGGCGCAGCTCGCGCTTGAGGATCTTGCCGCCCTCGTTGCGCGGCAGGAAGGGGCGGAACAGCAGGCGGGCCGGGAGTTCGTGGGCCGCCAGCCGGTCGAGCAGGAAGGTCCGCAGCTGCGGCACGGTCAGCTCACCGCGCGGCACGACCACGGCGGCGACGACCGCACCCAGGACGGGGTGCGGAACACCGAACGCCGCCGCGTCCGCCACCGCCGGATGAGCGTGCAGCGCCTCCTCCACCTGGAGCGTGGAGACCTTGTACGCACCGGACTTGATGACGTCCCGCTCGCGGTCGAGCAGATGCAGATACCCGTCCTCGTCCAGCCGCCCGAGGTCGCCCATCCGCACCCAGTGCCCCTGGAATACCTCCGACCGTGCGGCGTCCTCGCCGAGGTAGGCGCGGGGTGCGGCCGGGATGCGGAGCCGGACCTCGCCCGGTTCGCCGGGCGGCAGCGGAGTCCCGTCGGGGGCGGTGATCCGCAGGTCGCGCAGGGAGGCGGGGCGGCCCGGCGAGTCGGGGCGGTCGGGGTCGAAGAGCAGGGTGATCTGGGCGGGGGCGGCCTCGGTGGAGGTGTAGTAGTTGACGACCTGGGCGCGCGGGAAGGCGCGGGCGAGGCCGAGCGCGACGGGCCCGGGGAGGGCGGCGGCGGTCGAGCCGACGAGCCGGACGCTTTCGGTGGCGTACCGGCGGGCGGCCTCGGAGCCGAGCAGTTCGATGGCCATCGCCGGCACGAGGAACACGCTGCCGACCTCGTACTCCTCGATGAGCCGCGCGAACCGGCCCGGGGTGAACTGCGGTGCGGCCACGGCGGTGGCGCCGGAGTCGAGGGCGTTGACCAGCATCGTCTGCCCCGCGTTGGTGCCGACGGGGAAGGCGTGCAGGAAGTGGCGGGAGTGCCGGAGCGGACGGCGGCGTTCGTCGAGCGTGCAGCCGTACGCCAGATTGCCGTGGGTGGCGGTGACGCCCTTGGGCCTGCCGGTGGTGCCGGAGGTGTAGAGGATCTGGGCCAGGGCGGCGGGGTCGGGGTCGGCGAGCGGGCCCGGGCCGGGCGGCGCTGCTTCCGCCGCCTCGATCTCCTCCGTCGTGGCCGACCACACTCCTGGCGGGAGCAGACCGGAGGGCAGATCCGCCCCGGCCGGGTGCAGTACGGCGGTGGCCCCGCTGTCCGCGAGGACGTGGGCGGCGGTCGCCGGGGCCTGCCGGTCCGAGAGCGGTACGGCGACGCAACCGGCGCGCAGGACACCGCAGTACGCGACGGCGTACGCGACCCAGTCGCCGCCGCCGTAGCGGAGCACGACCCGCGCCCCGGGCCCGAGGCCCCGGCTCCGCAGCCCGGCGGCGAGCGCCTCGGCCCGCTCGTGCCACGCGCCGAAGGTCAGGGTGCGGGGGCCGCAGATCAGCGCGGTGCGGCCGGGGTCGACGGCGGCCCGGTGGCCGAGCAGGACGGGAAGGCTGCGCGGGGCGGCGGCTGTGGCGGCGGCCCGGGAGGCCGGACGCCCGGCCGGGGGCCTGGACGAACTCCCGGCCGGGCGCGGGGCGGTGGTCATCGGGCGTCCTCCAGGATGACCTTGGAGTCCTGCGTGTCCTGTGCGGAGTGCGTGTCCTGTGCGGAGTGCGTGTCCAGCAGTTTCCGCGACTCCCGCGCCTCCCTCACCCGGCGTTCGCGTTCCTGGATGCCGACCAGGTCGTCCGGCAACGCGTCCGGGACGTCGAGGTCGAAGCGGGCCAGCACCGGCAGCCGGAGGCCGATCACCACCAGGGCCAGCATCGCCGCGCCGAACAGCAGGTACATGAAGCCGATCCCGCGCCCCGGCCCCGTACCGATGAGGGCTCCGACCGTCGAGGTCAGCGAGCCGCCGTCCTCGAACATCGGGCCGAAGACCGACGAGCCCACCGGCGCGATGATCCCGTGCCCGATCGGCAGGGTGGACCAGGCGACCAGCGTGTTCAGCGCGAACACCCGGCCGTGGAACCGCTGCGGGACCTTGATCTGGACGATCGTCGTGTAGACGCCGTTCACCATCGACAGCGCACAGGACATCCCGAACGCGCCGACACCGATGATCCACAGGTCCGCCCGGACCCCGACCAGCGCGCAGGCCAGCGCGAGCAGCCCGGCCAGGCCCAGCATGCCGCGCATCCGGTTGCGCTTCGGGCCGCCCCAGAAGCCCATCGCGATACCGCCGAGGATCGCGCCCGCCCCGCCGGCCACCGAGATCCGGGCCACCGCCTCCAGCGAGTCGAACGACAGCACCAAGGGCGTGACCAGCAGGAACAGCGGAGACAGGAAGATGTTCAGCGCCGCGAACCACAGGAGCATGGCCCGGAAGCCCCGGTTGCGCCAGGAGTGGGCGAAGCCGTGCTTGATCTCCGCGACCAGCGACTCCCGCCGCGTCCACGGCAGCGTCTTCGGGAACTTCACGAACGACAGCACACCGATGGCGATGGTGTAGCTGACGACGTCGAGGATGAGGATGCCCTTCAGTCCGATCCCGGCCATCAGCGCCACCGCCGCCAGCGGAACGATGAACTGTGCGAAGCCGAAGGCCATTTGCGTAATGCCGTTGGCGTGGCCGAGGTACTGCTTGGGCACCAGCTGCGGTACGGAGGAGGCGTACGCGAGCCGTTGGAAGGTGAGCGCGACCGACAGCAGCCCGAGCAGGACGTAGATGTGCCAGGAGGCGAGGTTGCCGCTCAGCAGGAGCGTCAGCAGCGCCGCCTGGGTCGAGCCGGCGACCACGTCGCTCGTCAGCATGACCCGGCGGCGGTCCAAGCGGTCGACAACGGCTCCGGCCAGCGGTCCGACGAGGATGCCGGGCAGCATGCCGATGACGGCGTAGAGGGCGTACTTGCCCATCGAGCCGGTCTCCATGTAGATCCACACCGGCAGCGCGAACTCGGTGAGCGCGGATCCGGTGATGGAGAGCAGCTGGCCGAAGGCGACGGCCAGGAAGCGGCCCATGCCGGGCGGCGGCCCGGCGTCGGCGGCCCGCCCGGAGCGCTCGACCTGCTCGGTCTCCTCGATCTCCCCGGTCTCCCCGAATTCCCCGGTCCGACCGTTCTGCTCGGTCTGCCCGGTCCGCCCGGTCTCGTGCGCCGTGCCGGCGGTCTCGGACCGCTCATCGGTCCGGCCCCCGCCCTTCCCGCTCACCTCGTGGAACCACCACGACCCGTCGTCCGCCTCCTGCGGCAGCTCCCGTACCGCCTCCGGACCGGCCGCGACCGCCGCGTGCGTGCGCGTGACGATCTCGGCGAGCTCCCCGGCCCGGTACTTGAGGAAGAAGTGGCCTCCCTCGTCCAGGACCGCCAGCGCCGAGCGCTCCGCGAGCATCTGCCACTCGCGGTAACGCTCCTGATGGAAGTCGGTCGCCGGGTCGCGGTTGCCGATCACCGAGATCACCGGGGCCCTCAGCAGCGCACCGCCCGCCTCGACCTCGGCCAGCACCTCGGTGAAGTACTCCTCCGCCGCCCGGGAGTCGGCGCGCATGTTGCCGATCATGAACTTCATCTGGGCTTCGTCGAGGTCGCCGACCTCGGCCCCCATGGAGCGCAGCCAGGTGAAGTAGACGCGGTCGCTGAGCAGCGGGTCGAGCGCGGAGATGCGGCTCAGCAGGCCCAGCACCCGGCCGCGCGGCCGGGCGAACGGGAACTGCGCCCCGATGTAGACCGCCTCCACCTCGCGGTCCGCCGCTTCGAGGAGCCGGGCGACGGCGACGGTCAGCGCGCTGCCGACGGCGCAGTGCCCGTACAGCGCGACCGGTCCGTCGACCCGTTCGCGTATCTCGTCGGCGATCATCCGGGCCAGTACGTCGAAGGCCAGGTGTTCCTCGGTGACGCCCATGTCGTGGCCTGGGATGGCCACGGACCACAGGTCGTATCCGGCGGGCAGTTCGTCGGCGACCGGCTGGTAGACGACCGCGCTGCCGCCGCCGTACGGGACGCAGACGAAGGAGAGGGTCCGGTCGGCGGGCGGTGTGGGGCGGGTGAGCCGGTGGAGCAGGTGGCGCGGGCCGCGTTCGGACTCGTCCAGGTCGGCCAGGGCGGCGAGTTCACGGACCGTACGGGAGGTGAACAGGTCCATGACGCTGACCGGCCGCGCACCGGCCTCCGGCAGCCGTTTGCGGGCACGGGCGATGACCTGGGTGGCGAGCAGCGAGTGGCCGCCGAGGTCGAAGAAGTCGTCATCGACGCCGACCTCGGGCAGGTTCAGGATCTCGGCCCAGATCTCGGCCAGCACCTGCTGGGCGGCGGTCTCCGGCGCGGCCATCGCGCCACCGGTACGGCGGGCCTGCGGCGCGGGCAGGGCGCGGCGGTCGAGCTTGCCGTTGGGGGTGAGCGGGAGGACGTCGAGGGTGACGAAGGCAGCCGGGACCATGTAGTCGGGGAGCGTGCGGCGCAGGGCGGTGCGCAGGAGGGCGGGGTCGGCTTCGGGTGCGGTGTCCACGCCCGGGCCGCCCGCCGTCTCCGGGCCGGTGTCCGGGTCCGCTGCGCGCACCACGTACGCCACCAGGCGCTTGTCGCCCGGGGTGTCCTCGCGGACGATCACGGCCGCGGCGGCGATGCCCTCCTCGGCGCGGAGCGCGGCCTCGATCTCGCCGGGCTCGATGCGCAGCCCCCGGATCTTGACCTGCTGGTCGATCCGGCCCAGGTGCTCCAGCTGCCCGTCCGCCCGCCACCGGGCCAGGTCTCCGGTGCGGTAGAGGCGGGCGCCGGGCGGGCCGAAGGGGTCGGGGACATAGCGGGCGGCGGTCAGGCCGGGGCGGCGGTGGTAGCCGACGGAGACCTGGACGCCGCCGATGTGGAGCTCGCCGGGCGTGCCGACGGGGACGGGGCACAGGTCGGCGTCGAGGACGTACAGCCTGGTGTTGTCGACCGGTGCGCCGATCGGCACGACGGCGAGGTCGCCCGCGCACTCCCAGCTGGTCACGTCGACGGCCGCCTCGGTCGGCCCGTACAGGTTGGCGAGCGCGCAGTGCGGCAGCCGGACGGTGAACGCGCGGGCGGTGTGCGGGGCCAGCTCCTCGCCGCTGCACACGACCCGGCGCAGGGTGGTGCAGCGCTCCACGTCGTCCTCGGCGAGGAACACGTCGAGCATGGCGGGCACGAAGTGCGCGACGGTGACGCCGTGTTCGGCGATGGTGTCGCGCAGATGCGCGGCGTCCTTGTGCCCGCCGGGCTGCGCGACGACCAGCCGGGCCCCGGTGATCAGCGGCAGGAACAGTTCCCAGACGGAGACGTCGAAGCCGGTCGGCGTCTTCTGGAGGACGGCGTCGGCGGGCGTGAGGCCGTACGTACGGGCCATCCACAGCAGCCTGTTGGCGATGGCCCGGTGAGTGTTGGGCACACCCTTGGGGCGGCCGGTGGAGCCGGAGGTGTAGATCATGTACGCGAGGTCGTCGGCGGCCGGACCCACCAGGCGTACGCCGTCGCCGCCGGGCTCGCCGTCGTCGTCGCCGCCGTCCCACTCCGCCGGATCGTCCAGCAGCAGGACGCGCGCCGCGCACCCCTCGGGCACCGGCGTCCGGCGCTGGGTGAGGAGCACCTCCGCACCGCTGTCCGCGAGCATGAACGCCAGCCGCTCGGCAGGGTATTCGGGGTCCAGCGGGGTGTAGGCGGCACCGGTCCTGAGGACGCCGAGGAGGCCCGGGAGCAGGTCGAGCGAGCGCTCGGCGCTGACCGCCACCAGGCTTCCGGGGCCGACGCCCTCGCGGGCCAGCCGCCGCGCGATCCGCCCGGCGGCCCGGTCCAGTTCGGCGTACGTCAGCGTCTCGCCGCCGAAGTCCACGGCGACGGCGTCCGGCGTCCGGGCGGTCTGCGCGGCGACGAGGCCGGTCAGGGTCGCGTCGTCCGGGAGGGCGACGGCCGTGTCGTTCCACGTGTCGAGCATCCGGGTCCGCTCGACGGGATCCAGGAGGTCGTGCGCGGAGACGGGCAGGTCGGGCCGGTCGGCGACGGCGTGCAGCAGGCGGTCGAGGCTGTCGGCGATCCGGGCGATGCCGGACTCGTCGAAGAGGTCGGTGTTGTAGTTGAACGCACCGCGCAGCCCGCCGGGCCACTCCATCAGGAAGAGTTCCAGGTCGAACCGGGTGCCTGCGGCGCGCAGCCCGAACGGCTCGATGTCCAGGGCGAGTTCTTCCTGCGGGGCGGCCGAGGCGTAGTTCTGGATCGCCAGTACCGCCTGGAACACCGGTGAACGCGTCACGTCCCGTTCGACGTTCAGTTCGGACACCAGCTGGGCGAACGGCAGCTCCTGGTGGGCGTACGCCTCCAGGCAGGTCTCCCGGGTCCGGGCGAGGAGTTCGGTGAAGGCCGGGTCGCCGTCGAGTCGGGCCCGCAGCGCCAGGACGTTGACGAACATCCCGACGAGCCCTTCGAGTTCGGGCTCCGGGCGTCCGGCCACCGGCGAGCCGACGGCGAAGTCCCGCTGCCCGGAGAAGCGGGACAGCACCAGCTGGAACGCGGCGAGGAGCACCATGTGCACGGTCGCGCCGTGCTGCTTGCCGAGGACGGTGAGCCGGTCGAGGAGGTCACGGTCGACGTCGAAGCCGAACCCCGCGCCGTCGAAGGTCTGGCGCTCGGGTCGCGGCCGGGCCGTCGGCAGCTCCAGCGGCCGGACGCCGGAGAGTTCACCGGCCCAGTAGGCGACTTCCTCGGCCAGCCGGCCGCCGGTCAGCCGGTCGCGCTGCCAGAGCGCGAAATCGCCGTACTGGACGGGCAGTTCGACGAGCGGATCCGGTCCGCCGGTCGCGTACGCGGTGTAGCCGCGCAGCACCTCGGAGACCAGCACTTCGCTGGACCAGCCGTCGCTGACGCTGTGGTGCACGACGAGGAGGAGCACATGGTCGTCGTCGGCGATGCGGACCAGCAGGCCGTTGATCAGCGGGCCGGTGACCAGGTCGAAGGGCAGGGCTCCCAGCTCGTCGACGAGCCGGGCCGCGTGCTCCTCGTCGTCCGCTTCGGCGGTGCGCAGGCCGAAGGGGGCGGGTGCGGCGATCTCCAGGACCGGGCGGCCGTCGTCGGTGGCCGGATAGCGGGAGCGCAGCGTCTCGTGGCGGGCGATCACGGCGTCGAGGGCCCGTTGCAGGGCGGGGCGGTCCAGCGGGCCGCGCAGCCGGCGGGCGACCGGGATGTTGTACGCGGCGGTGCCGGGCGCGAACTGCTCCATGAACCACAGGCGTTCCTGTGCGAAGGAGAGCGGCGGCACGGTGGATTCGGGACGTCTCGGCACGGCCTGCGCCGGGCGGGCGCGGCCGCGCAGCCGCTGGGCGAGCAGGGCGCGCTTGGCGTCGGAGAGCGGGGCGGCGGCGGCGGACCTGCCGCCGGGTCTCGCGGCGCTGCTCCTTTCCCGGCTGTCGCTTCCACCGGCGGTTCCGGTGCCGTCGGCGCTGTCGCTCGCGTCGCCGTCCCGGGTGCCGTCCGTCGGGCGTGCCTCGGTGCTGCTCATGCCGTGGTCGTTCCGTTTCTCTCCGGGCCGGACTCGGCCGCGAGCAGCTGCTCGGCGTCCTCGTCGGACAGCGCTTCGATCTCCGCCAGCAGCAGGTCCTCCACCGCGACCGCGAACGCCTCGACGGTGCGGTGGGCGAACAGCGCCCGCAGCGGCACCGACAGACCGGCGGCCGCCCGGATCCGGGCGACGACGCGGGTGGCCAGGAGCGAGTGGCCGCCGAGGTCGAAGAAGTCGTCCAGCGCGCCGACCCGGTCCAGGCCCAGCACCTCGGTCCACACCTCGGCGACGAGCCCCTCCGCATCGGTGCGCGGGGCCACGTAACCGGGTCCGAGGTCGGGCCGCTGCTCGGGCGCTGGCAGGGCGCGGCGGTCCACCTTGCCGTTCGGCGTCAGCGGCAGGCTGTCCAGGACGACCAGGGAGTTCGGGACCAGGTGGGCGGGGAGCACGGCGGCCAGCGCGGCGCGCAGAGCCCCCGCCGTGAGCCGCTGCCCACCGCTTCCCGAGGCTTCGGGACTGCGGCCTTCGGAACGGCTGCCTTCCGGACGGCTGTCTTCAGGACTGCGGCCTTCGGGACGGCTGCCGCCGCCTGCCGGTGCCTCCGGACGCTCACCGCCCTCCCGCTCCGGCACCACATACCCGACCAGCGCCTCGTCCCGTACGGTCACCACGGCCCGGCCGACTCCGTCCAGGGCCAGCAGCGCGGTCTCCACCTCGCCGGGCTCGACGCGGAAGCCGCGCACCTTGACCTGGTCGTCGATGCGGCCGAGGAACTCCAGCCGTCCGTCCGCCCGCCACCGGACCAGGTCGCCGGTGCGGTAGCGGCGTGCGCCCGGCGGGCCGTACGGATCGGGCACGAAGGCCCGCGCGGTGGCCCCGGGCCCGCCGCCGTAGCCGTACGTCACCCCCGCGCCGCCCACGAGGAGTTCGCCGGGCGCTCCGTACGGCATGAGCCGGCCCAGCGCGTCGCAGACGGTGAGCGTGGTGCCGCCGACCGGGCTGCCGATGGGCGGGCGGTGGATCGCGTCGGCGCGGCCGAGTTCGGCGGTGGCGGCGATGACGGTGGTCTCGGTGGGTCCGTAGGAGTTGACCACCCGCACGGTGTCGCCGAAGCGGGCCCGCCAGGCGGCGACCGCGCGCTGCTGCACCTGGTCCGCGCCGAGGATCAGCAGCCGCAGGCCCGGCGGCCGGGGCAGCGCGTCGAGGTCGTCGACGAGCTCGTGCCAGTACGGCGTGGGCAGGTCCAGGACGGTCGGTCCACGGCCGTCACCGGCGGCGGCGAGCCGGAGGTGGTCCGGGAGGGTGCTGTCGGATCCGGCCACGACCAGGCGGGCCCCGGCGGTGAGCGCCGGGTAGATCTCCTCGGCGTGGGTGTCGAAGCTCAGGGAGGCGAACTGGAGCACCTCGTCGTCCGCCGTGATGCCGTAGTTCTCCCGCATCCAGCCGACCCGGGCGGCCAGCGCGCGGTGCGGGACGACGACGCCCTTGGGCGTTCCGGTGGAGCCGGAGGTGTGGATGACGTACGCCGGGTCGTCCGGGCCCGCCTCCCAGCGCGCGTCGGGCACACCGGTTCCGTCCGGGCCGCCCGGCGCGAGCACGGTGACCCGCTCGGCGAGGCCGTCGCCCATGACCCCGGCCCCGGCCCCGTTCCCGGTCTCGTCCGGGTCCGCCACGACCACGCGTACGCCGGTGTCCGCGACCATGAACTCCAGGCGGGCCGCCGGATAGGCGGGGTCCAGCGGCAGATAGGCCGCGCCCGCCCGCCAGGCGGCCAGCATCGCGGTGACCGCCCGCGTACCGCGCGGCAGCAGCACGCCGACGGTGTCCCCGCGCCGTACGCCCGCCTCCCGCAGCCGCACCGCGAGCGCCCCGGCCGCCGTCCACAGCCCCCGGTACGTCAGCTCTCCCGACTGCTCTCCCGACAGCTCGCCGGACGCGTCGCGCACCGCCGTGCGGTCGCCGTACGTCTCGGCCGCGCGGCCCAGGACGGCGGGCAGCGCCTCCGTGTCGGCTGCCGGCACCTCCGCGCCGGTGCCCAGGGCCAGCAGCTCGTCCACCTCGGACCGTGCGAGGAGCGGCAGTTCGGACACCGGCGCGTCCGGGTCGGCCAGCGCACCGCGCAGCAGCGTCTCGAAGTGCCGGGCGAACCGGGTGGCCCAGGCGTCGTCGTAGAGGTCGGTGCGGTAGCCGAACACCGCGATCAGGTCGTCGCCCTCGCGGCGCAGGTCGAGCATCACCTCGAACTTCCCGGCCGCGTGACCGCCGTCGGCGTCGGCACATCGCAGCCCGGCGAAATCCCGCTCAGCGCTTGGCTGTTCGTCCTGGGTGTGGACGGTCAGCAGGGTCTGGAAGAGCGGGCTGACGCCGAGGCGGCGCTCGATGCCCAGCTCGTCGATGAGCCGCTCGAACGGCACGCGGTCGTGGGTGAATCCGGCCAGCGCGGACCGGCGGACGCGCCGCAGGAGCTCACCGAAGGTCGGCGAACCGGAAAGCTCGGCCCGCAGCACGAGCGTGGTGGAGAAGTAGCCGATCAGCTCTTCGAGTTCGGGATCATTGCGACCGGCCGCCGGCACTCCGACGCAGAAGTCGTCCTGCCGGGTCCAGCGGTGCAGCAGCACCTGGTAGGCGGCGAGCAGCACCATGAACGGCGTGCACCGCTTCTGCCGGGCCAGTGCGTCGACCGCCGCGCCCGCCCCGGCGATCCGCCGGGTGTGGAACGCCCCGCCGGAAGCCCCGGCCCCCTCCGCCACCGTCGGCCGCAGATCGAGCACCGGCGCGCCCGCGAGCCGCTCGCGCCAGTGGGCGAGCGCGGCCTCCGCGTCGGAACCCTCGCCGCCCTCGGCGAACTCGCGTTCCCCGCGGGCGTACGCGGTGTACGGAAGCAGCTCGGGCAGAGCGACGGCGCGGCCTTCGAGGTGCGCGGCGTAGCGGGTGGCCAGCTCGGCGCGCAGCAGGTTCAGCGACCAGCCGTCGGCGACGATGTGGTGGAGGACCAGGCACAGCAGGTGCTCGTCCTCGTCCGTACGCAGCAGGCTCACCCGCAGCAGCGGGCCCCGCGCGAGGTCGAAGGCGGCGTTGGTCCGCTCCGCCAGCAGCCGGGCCGCGTCCGTGGGGCGGTCGCGCAGGTCGATGCTCTCGACGCGCACAGGCGCGGGCGGCTCGACCAGCGCGGCGGGTCGGCCGTCCAGGTCCGGGAACCGGGTGCGCAGGGCCTCGTGCCGGGCGGCGGTCCCGTCGAACGCGGCGCGCAGCGCCGGTTCGGAGAGCGCACCGGTCAGCCGGAGCACGAGCGGGATGTTGTACGAGGCGTCGTCGGGCTCCAACTGGTGGAGGAACCAGAGGCGTTCCTGCGCCGGGCTCAACGGCAGGCCCTCAGCGCCCCCGTGGCCCGCGTCGGCACTGCCGTAAGTGTCCGCCCCGGTTTCGCCGGCCGTACCGATCATGTGCGGTGCTCCCCTGTGTGCCGACCGTTGGTGACGGCACCGCCGAGGACGGCGGGCAGCACCGGACGCAGTTGCCGACGGGTCGTCAGAAAGCAGCGCAGGGGGCGGCAGTGAAGCGTTCCGGCCTCCCCCGCGACCTCGGCCCCGGGCAACGGTCACGGTAGGAGGAGGGGGCAGCCCAAGTCAATGGTCTGGACCATGCAGAGGTGGCCGGTACCGGTCGAGCGGATGGCGGCGAACCACCAGAAAGGGTGCGGCAATACCTGCTTCACTGGCCGAAATCGCCCGGCCCGTACGGCACGTACGCCCCCTCGGTATCGGTGTCGGGTAATCGGCATCGGTGTCGGTGTCGGTGTCGGTGTCGGCACCGATACCGGCATCGGCCCGGCGCATGAGACCGGCGCATCGGCCACCGGAACCGCGTCCGCCCCCGCCGGGCCGTCGCCGCCCTCCCGCTGTGGGCCGTCGCCGTCATCCCCTGGTCCGACACGGGCTCCACCCGCCGTCCGATGTGGGCGGCCCGAGCCGCCGCCTAGCGTTGCGGGCATGACGATCTTCGCTCGCAGCAACCGGCCGGCCATGGCCGCCGCGACCGCCGCAACCCTCGCCCTGACCGCGCTGGCCGCCCTGGCCGGGACGGCCGCACCCGCCGCGGCATCCGGCCCGCCCGCCGCCTTAACCACCGCCTCCGCACCCGGCGATCAGGCGGCCGCACCTGCTTCGGCGACGCTGCCCCGCCCCACCGGCCCGTACGCCACCGGCCGCGACACCCTGTTCCTGACCGACCACGCGCGCCCCGACCCGTGGGTCCCGGCCGCCGGGCCGCGCCGGTTGCTGGTGTCGCTGCACTACCCGGCCCGTCCCGGCAGCGGCGGTGACCCGGTCCCGTACATGACGACGGAAGAGGCGCGGCTGATGCTCGCGCAGCGCGGTCTGGAGGACGTCGTACCGGCCGATGTCCTCGGCGCGACCCGCGCCCATGCGCGTAACGCCGCCCGACCCGCCCCCGGGCGCTTCCCGCTGGTCCTGCTCTCGCCCGGCTTCGGCACGCCCCGGGCCACGCTGACCGGGCTCGCGGAGGAGCTGGCGAGCCGGGGGTATGTCGTGGCGACCGCGGACCATCCGTACGAGTCGACCGGTACGGAGCTGCCCGACGGGCGGGTCCTGACCTGTGCCGCCTGCGACCGGGTGGCCGCGCAGCCCGACGACGCCGCGCGGCGCGAGGTGCTGGCCTCCGTCGCCACCGGGCGGGCCGCCGACTTCTCGTTCCTGCTGGACCGGCTGACCGGCCCGCACCCGGCGTGGCGGCACGCCCGGACGATCGACCCGCACCGGGTCGGCATGGCGGGCCACTCCATCGGGGGCAACGCGGCCGCCTCCACCATGGCCGCCGACCGCCGGGTGGACGCGGGCGTCAACATGGACGGCACGTTCTTCGCCCCGATGCCCGCCGAGGGGCTGGACGGACGGCCGTTCCTGATGCTGGGCACCGACCCCGGGCACGGGCCCGGCGCGGGTGACACGTCCTGGGACGACGGCTGGGACCGGCTGAGCGGGTGGAAGCGGTGGCTGACGGTGCGCGACTCCGGGCACTTCACCTTCACCGACACCCCGGAGATCGGTGAGCAGCTCGGCATCGAGGACCCGGACCCGGAGGCGACGCTCTCCGCGGCCCGTTCGACCACGATCACCAGGAGCTATGTGACCGCCTTCTTCGACCGGAGCCTGCGCGGCCGGCCCGCCCGGCTGCTGAACGGCCCGACCCCGGCCAACCCCGAAGTCCTCTTCCAGAACCCCTGACACGGGCAGGGCGGCACGACACACGACAGCGCCCCCGGGCCGCGTACGGAGACGTACGCGGGGTCCGGGGGCGCTGCGCTGCGGAGTTACGCGGTGACCGGCACCGCGCTCTTGGGCTCGGCGTCGCGCACCTCGTCCTCGTCGGTGTCGCCGAAGGCGTCGATCGGGGAGGCCGAGGCCGAGTTGTACTGGTCGTGGTCGAGGATCTTCTCGCGGGCCGCGACGATGACCGGGACGACCGCCTGACCGGCCACGTTGGTGGCGGTGCGGATCATGTCCAGGATCGGGTCGATGGCCATCAGCAGACCGACGCCCTCCAGCGGGAGGCCCAGCGTGGACAGGGTGAGGGTCAGCATGACCGTCGCGCCGGTGAGACCGGCGGTGGCCGCCGAACCGATCACCGAGACGAAGGCGATCAGGAGGTAGTCGCCGATGCCCAGCTGCACGTCGAAGATCTGCGCGATGAAGATCGCCGCCAGCGCCGGGTAGATCGCGGCGCAGCCGTCCATCTTGGTGGTCGCGCCGAACGGGACGGCGAAGGAGGTGTACTCCTTCGGAACGCCGAGGCGCTCGGTGACCTTCTGGGTGACCGGCATGGTGCCGACCGAGGAGCGGGAGACGAAGGCGAGCTGGATCGCGGGCCAGGCGCCCTTGAAGAACTGGAGCGGGCTGACCTTGGCGACGGTGGCCAGGAGCAGCGGGTAGACGCCGAACAGCACGATGGCGCAGCCGATGTAGACGTCGGCGGTGAACGTCGCGTACTTGCCGATGAGGTCCCAGCCGTAGTCGGCGATGGCGTAGCCGATGAGGCCGACGGTGCCGATCGGGGCCAGGCGGATGACCCACCACAGGGCCTTCTGGAGCAGCTCCAGGACCGACTGGCTGAGGGTGAGGATCGGCTTGGCCTTCTCGCCGAGCTTGAGCGCGGCGACACCGGCGACGGCGGCCATGAAGACGATCTGGAGCACGTTCAGCTCGGTGAACGGCGTGATCACGCTGTCCGGGACGATGCCGGTCAGGAAGTCGATCCAGCTGCCCTTGGTCTCGGAGAGCTTGCCGTCCTTCGGCGTGAGACCGGTGCCGGAGCCCGGGTTGGTGACCAGGCCGATCGTGAGGCCGATGGCCACCGCGATCAGCGAGGTGATCATGAACCAGAGCAGGGTGCGGGTGGCCAGCCGGGCGGCGTTGTTGACCTGGCGCAGGTTGGTGATCGACACGAGGATCGCGAAGAAGACCAGCGGGGCGACGGCCAGCTTCAGCAGCTGGACGAAGAGCGAGCCGATCTCGTCGAGGGTGGTGACGAGCCAGCCGAGCTCCTGGCTGCGGGCCAGCCAGCCGAGCAGTACACCGAGCACCAGACCGGCGACGATCTGGGCCCAGAACGGAACCTTGGGTATGCGGAAACCGGGGCCGGAGCCGGTGGACGGCTGCTCGGCCTCGGGGGCGGCGGACGCGGGATTCGCGGACACGGACACACTCCAGTTAAGGACGCATCGGGGCGCACGGGGGCAGTCCGTGCGGTCGTGCGGTGGAACGGGGACGGGGTCGCGGCGCCCGCGTCGGGGGCGGCGCCGCTGCATGATGCCGTATCAGACCTCGCGGCAACAGACCGCGGACATACAGCGGCAGAGATCGACATGCAGGCGCGCCACGAGCGGGATGCTCGCGGCATGGCGGATGCGCACAGCTGTCTTCATGTCGAATACGTTAACACTTGAACTTTGGGAACCTCAAAGCTTTTCTTTGGCTCACGGGCGGCCCTGCTGCCGGTACACCTGGCCGGAAAACGCCGAGAACCCCGTACCGGAGCGGTTCGCTCCGGTACGGGGTCCGGCGGAAGAGCAGGGGACGCGCGGCGCGCGTGTGAGGAACCTTACTGAACGGCGTCCTCGCGGGTGCGGTTGGCGTCGAGGCGCGCCTTGGTCCGGTCGACCGTGGAGACGATCTGCTCGGACAGCTCGTCGCGCTGCCTGCGCAGCAGCACATAGCTGAGCGGGGCGGAGAGGACGAGGCCGAGGAGGATCACCCAGACGATGTTGGAGCCGCCGAGGCCGGAGGGGATCAGCCCGAAGTGGACGGCGACACCGGCGACGAAGAAGCAGCCGACGAAGATCAACAGGCGCAACGCGGTGTACCGGATCATCGCGCTCGGCTTGGCAGCGGACACGGCTGGCCTCTCTTCCCATGGACTCTCGACACGCTTCTGCCCGTCCAGTGAAGCATGGCCCGAATTCTCTCGGTTCAGGGGGTTGCCGGGCCTCCGAGCGGCAGCAGCATGATGATGTCGTCGCGGTCGTCGCCGGGGGCGACCCGGATGGCGTCCGGCACGCGGCCGACTTCCTTGTAGCCGCAGGCGGCGTAGAAGCGGTCCGCGCCGGTGCCGCCCCGGCAGGTGAGCCGGATGGCCTCGATGCCCTCGATGGAGCGCGCGGCGTCGGCGGCGGCCGCCATGAGGTCGCGGCCGCACCCCTGGCCCTGGAGGCGGGGGTGGACCATCACGGTGTAGAGCATCAGCCAGTGCCGGAGCAGCCGGTGGTCGTTGAGGCTGAGGAAGGCGGTGGCGGCGACGGAGCCGTCCTCGTCCCGGCCGACCAGCAGCCGGACCCGGCCCTGCTCCATGGCGGCGAGGTGCTTGAGCAGGTCGGGCCGGATCTCCTCGGGCGTGACGGGCGGGACGAAGCCGACGGCCCCGCCCGCGTTGGTGACGTCCGCCCACAGGGCGGTGATGCCGTCGCGGAGGGCGGGGGTGAACGAGGGATCCAGCTCGAATGTAAGTGCCATAGAGCAAGAGTAACTATTACTTACCGGCCGGCTCAAGCCTGTCCGGAACATGAGAAAGCCCCGGCCGGGGACGGCGGCCGGGGCTCACACGGGACAGGAAGAGGCGCGTCGGACGCGGTCAGACGCGCATCGGCTGCGGCGACTCGCGCCGGTCCGCCTCCGGCCCCGGGTACTCGCGCAGGATCTCGTACCGGGTGTTCCGCTCGACCGGCCGGAAACCGGCGTCACGGATCAGGTCCAGCAGATCCTCACGGCCGAGCTTGTTCGGCGTGCCGAAGTCGTCCGCGTCGTGCGTGATCTTGTACTCGACGACCGAGCCGTCCATGTCGTCCGCACCGTGCTGGAGCGCGAGCTGGGCGGTCTGCACGCCGTGCATCACCCAGAACACCTTGACGTGCGGCACGTTGTCGAAGAGGAGACGGGAGACCGCGAAGGTCTTGAGCGCCTCCGCGCCGGTCGCCATCGTGGTGCGCGCCTGGAGCTTGTTGCGGACCTTGCCGTCCTTCATGTCCACGAAGTCGTGCTGGTAGCGCAGCGGGATGAAGACCTGGAAGCCGCCGGTCTCGTCCTGCATCTCCCGCAGCCGCAGCACGTGGTCGACGCGGTGACGGGGCTCCTCGATGTGCCCGTACAGCATCGTCGCCGGGGTCTTGAGCCCCTTCTCGTGCGCGAGACGGTGGATGCGCGACCAGTCCTCCCAGTGGGTGCGGTGGTCGACGATGTGCTGGCGGACCTCCCAGTCGAAGATCTCCGCGCCGCCGCCGGTCAGCGATTCGAGACCGGCCTCGATCAGCTCGTCGAGGATCTCGGAGGCCGAGAGGCCGGAGATCGTCTCGAAGTGGTGGATCTCCGTCGCCGTGAACGCCTTCAGCGCCACGTCCGGCAGGGCTTCCTTCAGCGCGCTGAGCGAGCGCGGGTAGTAGCGCCACGGGAGGGTCGGGTGGAGGCCGTTGACGATGTGGAGCTCGGTGAGGTTCTCGTTCTCCATCGCCTTGGCGAGGCGGACGGCCTCCTCGATGCGCATCGTGTACGCGTCCTTCTCGCCCGGCTTGCGCTGGAACGAGCAGTACGCGCACGAGGCGGTGCACACGTTCGTCATGTTGAGGTGACGGTTGACGTTGAAGTGCACCACGTCGCCGTTCTTGCGCGTCCGCACCTCGTGCGCGAGACCGCCCAGCCACGCCAGGTCGTCGGACGCGTAGAGCGCGACCCCGTCCTCGCGGGTCAGCCGCTCGCCGGCCCGGACCTTCTCCTCCAGCTCGCGCTTGAGTCCCGCGTCCACTAGGCCGCCTCCCATTTCTCCGTGTATCAGACTCCGCCCAACCGTACTCCCCCACCTTTCGGGCGGGAGGGGCCCCCTTTACGGCGCTTCGCGCCTACGCCTCCTCGGGCAGCTCCCCGACCCGGTTCTCCCACTTGGTGGAGAGCACGATCGTGGTACGGGTCCGCGAGACGCCCTTCGTACCGCTGAGGCGGCGGATGGTCTTCTCCAGGCCGTCCACGTCGCCGACGCGCACCTTGAGCATGTACGAGTCGTCGCCCGCGATGAACCAGGCGTCCTCGATCTCCGCGAGGTCCTTCAGCCGGCGCGCCACGTCCTCGTGGTCCGCCGCGTCCGAGAGCGAGATCCCGATCAGCGCGGTGACGCCGAGGCCGAGCGACGCGGAGTCGACGGTGGCGCGGTAGCCGGTGATGACCCCGGCGGTCTCCAGCCGGTTGATGCGGTCGGTGACGCTGGGTCCGGAGAGCCCGACGAGCCGCCCGAGCTCGGCGTACGAGGCCCTGCCGTTCTCTCTGAGGGCCTGGATGAGCTGCCTGTCCACCGCGTCCATATGACTGAAACCTTCCATTGTTCAGCAGTACCGCGAGTTTACGTGTAGAATCTAAGGCATGCAGGGTCGACACCCTGCAAATCTTCTAGAACATCCAAGAAACGCTTTCGAATCTTCAGGAGTGAACTTCACCGTGTACACGATCGAGATGGCCTACGCCCGGATGCGCGAGCTGCAGGACCTGGCCAACCGCTCGCGTGCCCACCAGCCCGCCGCCGCCCACCGCGTCGACAAGACCCGCACCCCGCGCGCGCACAAGAAGCGCTGACCAGCGGCCTAGCGGCCCTGCGGACCCCGGGAGCCACCGAGCTCTCCTTCCCACCGGCGGTACAAGCGGTGCGGCACCCCTGCCGCGTCCAGCACCCGCCCCGCGACGAAATCCACCAGGTCCTGGATGTGCGTCGCACCCGCGTAGAACGCCGGAGAGGCGGGCAGCACGATCGCGCCCGCCTCGTCCAGGGCCACCATCTGCTTCAGCGTCTGGCCGCTCAGCGGGGTCTCGCGCACCGCGACGACGAGCGGGCGGCGCTCCTTGAGCGTCACACTCGCGGCCCGCTGGAGCAGATCCTTCGACAGACCGAGCGCCACTCCGGCCACACAGGCCGTCGAGGCCGGCACGATCAGCATCCCCTTCGCCGGGTACGACCCGGAGGACGGCCCGGCGGCCAGATCACCGGCCGGCCAGTGGCGTACGCGCTCCAGCTCCGCCTCGCCCACCGCGAACGCGTCCGGCTTCCCGTCGGCGCCACGATCCAGCCAACCGCGCAGATCCTCGCGCCAGTGCGCGTCCCGGAACGCGATGCCGGTCTCGTCCAGCAGGGTGAGCCGCGAGGCCCGGCTCACCACCAGGTCCACGCTCTCGCCGGCCGCCAGCAGCCCGCGCAGAACGGCGGCCGCGAACGGGGTACCCGAAGCACCGGATACCCCGACAATCCAAGGCCGCCGCCGCTGATGAGTCACTGAAGTCCTGGATTCCACACCAGCGAGCCTATCCGGCACGCCCCCGCGCCCGGCACCCGGAACCGGGCAGGCGCCCCGGACGTTCTCCGGGTGACGGGCAACCCGGGGGCAGGGGCAGACCATGGGCGATTACTGGACCACCGACCGCACCGCGGACAACGGCACCACCGGCAGCGCGCGGGCCCTGACCGCCGGGCTCCTGATGGCGGGCTGGGTGGCCCTCCTGTGGATCCTCGAAGGCATCGACACGGCCTCGGGCCACGCCTTGGACACGTACGGCATCAGCCCGCGCGAGCTCTCCGAGCTGCGGGACGTGGTGCCCGCCGCGTTCCTGCACAGCGGCTGGGAGCACGTGGCGTCCAACAGCGTCCCGCTGCTGGTCCTCGGCTTCATCACCGCGCTCGCCGGACTGCGCCGGTTCGCCGCCGTCGTCGTGACGATCATCCTGGCCAGCGGCCTCGGCGTCTGGCTGACCGCCCCGGCGAACACGATCACGCTCGGCGCGTCCGGCGTGGTCTTCGGACTGCTCGGCTATCTGCTGGTCCGCGGCTTCGTGGACCGCCGGCCCTGGGACGTCCTCATAGGCGTCGGTGTCGCCGTGGTCTACGGCTCGCTGCTCTGGGGCGTCCTGCCCACCCAGTCGGGCGTCAGCTGGCAGGGGCACCTGTTCGGGCTGATCGGCGGTGTGGCGGCGGCGTTCCTCTTCCGCCGGCCGTCCACGCGTCGAGGCCCGGACAACCTGGTCACGGTCTGACCCCTGACCCGCGCGGGGATTACGGCGTCAGGCCGCGCGACAGCAGATCCAGCAGCGCGCAGGCGAACAGCGCGATGCCGATGAAGCCGTTCACCGAGAAGAACGCCCGGTTCAGCCGGGACAGGTCGTGCGGCCGCACCACCCGGTGCTCGTAGACGAACGCCACGGCGACGATCGCCATGCCGATCCAGTAGAAGACCTCGGCGTCCGTCGCCAGCCCGAACCACACCAGCAGCCCGGTCGTGACCGCGTGGCACACCCGCGCGCCCCACAGCGCGGCCGGGATCCCGAAGCGCGCCGGGAAGGAGAGCACCCCGTGGGCCCGGTCCGCCTGGACGTCCTGGCAGGCGAAGATCAGGTCGAAGCCGCCGATCCAGATGCCCACCGCGAGCCCGAGGATCACCGCGTCCCACGACCAGCTGCCGGTCACCGCGAGCCAGGCGCCGACCGGGCCGATGGCCTGCGCGAGGCCCAGGATCGCGTGCGGGAAGTTCGTGAACCGCTTGCCGTACGGGTAGACCACCATCGGCACGACGGCCAGCGGCGCGAGCACCAGGCACAGCGGGTTGAGCAGGGCCGCCGCGCCCAGGAAGACCGCCAGCGCGACGATCGCGCCGGTCCACGCGGACCGCACCGACACCGCGCCGGTCACCAGCTCACGGCCGGCGGTGCGCGGGTTCCGGGCGTCGATCTCCCGGTCGATGATCCGGTTGGCGGCCATCGCGAAGGTCCGCAGCCCGACCATGGCCAGCGTGACGAGGAGCAGGACGCCCCAGTGGATGGTGCCGTCCAGCAGGAACATCGCGGTCAGCGCGGCGATGTACGCGAAGGGCAGCGCGAAGACCGAGTGCTCGATCATCACGAGCCGCAGGAAGGCCCTGACCTTGCTGCTGGAGGGTGCGGGGCCCTGGACGGACGCCGCTTCTGCCGCACTGCTCACAGCCCGTATTCCTTCCAGCGGCGGTCGACCTTCGCCGCCGTCTCCGGGTCGGAGACGACCATCTCCGGCCAGCCCCCGTCCCGTGTGTAGCCCTCCGTGGGCAGCTTCTTCGTGGCGTCGATGCCGGCCTTGCCGCCCCAGAACTGCTGGTACGAGGCGTGGTCCAGATGGTCGACGGGCCCTTCGGCGACCACGAGGTCGCGGGCGTAGTCGGTGTTGCCGAGCGCCCGCCAGGCGACCTCGTGCAGATCGTGGACATCGCAGTCGGAGTCGACGACCACGATCAGCTTGGTCAGCGACATCATGTGCGCGCCCCAGATCGCGCTCATCACCTTCTGGGCGTGCTTCGGGTACTTCTTGTCGATCGAGACGATCGCGCAGTTGTGGAAGCCGCCCGCCTCGGGGAGGTGGTAGTCCACGATGTCCGGCACGATGATCTTCAGCAGCGGCAGGAAGAACCGCTCCGTGGCCCGGCCCAGCGGCCCGTCCTCGGTCGGCGGGCGGCCCACCACGATGGACTGGAGCAGCGGCCGCTTCCGCATGGTGACGCAGTCGATGGTCAGTGCGGGGAACGGTTCCTGCGGGGTGTAGAAGCCGGTGTGGTCCCCGAACGGCCCCTCGGGCAGCATCTCGCCCGGCTCCAGCCAGCCCTCGATGACGACCTCCGCCTGCGCGGGCACCTGGAGCGGCACGGTCTTGCAGTCGACCATCTCGATCCGCTTGCCCTGGACGAACCCGGCGAACAGGTACTCGTCGATGTCCCCGGGCAGCGGCGCGGTGGAGGCGTACGTCACGGCGGGCGGGCAGCCGAAGGCGATGGCGACGGGCAGCCGCTCACCGCGCCGGGCGGCGACCTGGTAGTGGTTGGCGCTGTCCTTGTGGATCTGCCAGTGCATCCCGATGGTGCGCTTGTCGTGGCGCTGGAGCCGGTAGAGGCCCAGGTTCCGGACGCCGTTCTCGGGATGCTTGGTGTGGGTGAGGCCGAGGTTGAAGAACGAGCCGCCGTCCTCGGGCCAGGTGAACAGCGCGGGCAGCTTGTCCAGGTCGACGTCGTCGCCGGTCAGCACCACTTCCTGGACGGGCGCGTCGCCGGACTTCACCTTCTTCGGCGGCACGTGCACCATCGAGCCGAGCTTCCCGAAGGCCTCCCGTACGCCGACGAAGCCCTGCGGCAGCTCCGGCTTGAGGAGCCCGCCGATCTTGTCGCTGATGTCGCTGTACGCCTTCAGCCCGAGGGCCTTGAGCAGGCGCCGGTCGGTACCGAAGACGTTCATGGCCAGGGGCATCGAGGACCCCTTGACGTTCTCGAACAGCAGGGCGGGGCCGCCGGCCTTGTTGACCCGGTCGACGATCTCGCCGACCTCCAGGTGGGGGTCGACCTCGACCTTGACGCGCTTGAGATCACCATCGCGCTCAAGAGCCCGGAGCAGGGAGCGAAGATCGTCGTAAGCCATGCCGTCCAGTTTGTCATCCCCACCCCCGCGGCCCCGCCGGGGCTCCCCCGTCCCGCGCCCCGGTTCCTTCATACCGAGCCGGTACCCTGGCCGCGATACGGGGCAATCGTCCCGCCCGCCGCCACTTCCTGGGGGACGCACCATGAGAGCCCTGATGTTCATCGTGCCGCTGGCTCTGACGATCTACGCGTTCATCGACTGCCTGAACACCTCGGAAGAGGACACCAAGCACCTGCCGAAGATCGCCTGGGTCTTCATCATCCTGCTGTTCTGGATCGTCGGCCCGGTCGTCTGGCTCATCGCGGGCAAGGTCCGCCACACCACGGCCGAAGGCGCCGGGCCCTCCTCGTGGCAGCGGAACAGGCGGCAGCAGTGGGTGGCCCCGGACGACAACCCGGACTTCCTGAAGTCCCTCAAGGACGACCGGAAGCCCGAGGCGGAGGCCGGGGAGGAGCCGGGCCGTCGTGACGGCGGCACCGGCCCCGACGACAAGACCCCGCCCACGTCCTGACGGCGCACCACCGCAGACGAAAGGCTCCCCGGACGGGATTCCGTCCGGGGAGCCTTTCGCGTCGTGCGTGGGTCGCTCAGACGCCGGCGTAGGAGTGCAGGCCGGAGACGAAGATGTTCACGCCGTAGTAGTTGAACAGCCAGCAGGCGAAGGCGACGAGCGCCAGGTAGGCGGCCTTGCGGCCCTTCCAGCCGGCGGTGGCGCGGGCGTGCAGATAGGCGGCGTAGGCGACCCAGGTGATGAAGGACCAGACCTCCTTGGGGTCCCAGCCCCAGTAGCGGCCCCAGGCGTCACCGGCCCAGATCGCGCCCGCGATGATCGTGAACGTCCAGAGCGGGAAGACGGCCGCGTTGATCCGGTACGCGAACTTGTCCAGCGAGGACGCCGAGGGCAGCCGCTCCATGACCGAGGAGGCGAACTTCCCGGGCTTGCCGCCCGACGCGAGCTTGTTCTCGTAGCTGTCGCGGAAGAGGTAGAGGACCGTGCCGACCGCGCCGAGGTAGAAGACGGCGCCGCAGATGATCGCGGTCGAGACGTGGATCCACAGCCAGTACGAGTGCAGCGCGGGCACCAGCTGGTCGCTGTCGGTGTAGAGCGTCGTGACCGCGATGCCGAGGTCCAGCAGGACCGTGGTGACCAGGGGGAGCCCGATCCAGCGGACGTTCTTCTTCAGCGCGAGCAGCACCAGGTAGGAGCCGACCACCGCCGTGGAGAAGGTGATGGAGAACTCGTACATGTTGGCCCAGGGGGCGCGCTGCACGGACAGGGCGCGGGTGATGACCCCGCCCGCCTCGACGAGGAACGCCACCACGGTCAGCGAGACCGCGATCCGGCCCCACAGATCGCCCTTGAACGTGCCGCCCGCCGCGCCCGGGCCGTCGGGCACGTCACGCGTACCGGTGGCGGAGCGGGTGACGACCTCGGGCCGCTCCAGTACGGCGGTGCCGCCGGCCTGGGTCTTCACCACCGGGGCGGAGGCGGAGGCGGCCGTTCCGGAGGCGGACAGCGCGGCGGCCGTACGCCCGACCTTGCTGCGGCTGCCGAGGACCCACTCCGCGATGTGCGCGAAGAAGGCCAGGGTGTAGACGGCCATCGACGAATAGATCAGCACATTGCTGGTGTGCGCCAGGCTCTCGTTGGTTGCGGCGGCGAGATTCACTTCTCAGCCCCTTCGGCAGGTGCTTCGGCAGGGTGTACGGGCCGGCTCCCGGCCTCGTTGGTGGCATCGGGTCCGTCCGCGTCCATGGACGCGGACGACGCCGCGGGTTTCTCCGGCTCGACCGGCGCGGTGGTGACGAGAGCGGCCGCGAGGTCGCCCAGTTCCTCGGGGAGCTTCGCGGACTCGCTGCGGCCCAGGCCCGCCATCTCCACGACTGTGACGCCGTCGGCGCCCCGGACCGCCCGCACCCACACGCGGCGGCGCTGGATGAACAGCGAACCGGCGAGTCCGGCGATGGCGGCGACGGCTCCGGTCAGCGCCCAGCCGGTGCCCGGCTGCTGCGAGACCTGGAAGCTGGCCCACTCCTCGACGCCGTCGAAGGTGATCGATCCGGCGCCGTCGGGCAGATCCAGCTTCTCGCCGGGCATCAGCATCTTCTTGAGCAGCTCGCCGTCCTTGTCCTTGAACTCCTTCATCTTGGACGTGTCGAGCTGGTAGACGTTCTGCGCCAGCCCGGAGTCGACGCCGAGGGAGCCCTGGTAGGCGCTGAGCGCCAGCACGGGGAACTCCAGGCCGGGGAACTGCGAGAACATCTGGCCCTTGCCGTGTCCGGCGAAGGTCGGCACGAAGAACGCCTTGAAGCCCAGCTGGGTCTTGACGCCCTTCTTGTCCTTGTAGCCGTCCATCACCTTGATCGCGCCGGACGAGGTGATGTTGTCGTCGATCGGCAGCAGCGGCACGGCGGTCTTCGAGACGACCTTGCCGGAGCCGTCCCGGACGGTGACGACGGGCGCGTAGCCGTGGGCGATCAGATAGACCTTGGTGCCGTCCACGACGAGCGGTTCGTTGACCTTGATGACGCCCTTGCGCTCCGCGCCGTCGGCCCCTTCGGTGTACGTCACCCGGGCCTCGAAGGTGCGCGGGGTGCCGCGTTGCGGGCCGCTCTTCTCGTACGTACCGGCGAAGTCGTCCAGCACGAAGCTGAACGGGGCCAGCGAGTCGGAGTCGTAGAGCGAGCCGGACTTGAAGTCGTCGTACTGGGTGAGCGTGTTGGAGAAGCCGTCGCCCTCGACGACCAGCTTGCCGCCCTCGGACTTGAAGAGCTGCCCGGAGGCGAAGGCCAGCAGCATCACGATCAGGGCGATGTGGAAGACCAGGTTCCCGGCCTCGCGGAGGTAGCCCTTCTCGGCGGCGACCGCGTCGCCCACCCCGTGCGTACGGAACCGCCGCTTGCGCAGCACCGCGAGGGCCGCCTCGCGGACCGCGTCGGGCTCGGCCTCCGTGCGCCAGGTGGTGTACGCGGGCAGCCGCGTCAGCCGCTTCGGCGCGCCCGGCGGGCGGCTGCGCAGCTGGCCGACGAACTGGCCGGTGCGCGGCACGATGCAGCCGATGAGCGAGACGAACAGCAGGATGTAGATCGCGGAGAACCACACCGAGCTGTAGACGTCGAAGAGCTGGAGCTTCTCGTAGACCGGGGTGAGGGTGGTGTGCTGGTCCTTGAAGGCCTGCACCTTCATGTCGTCCACGCTGGTCTGCGGGATCAGCGACCCCGGGATCGCGCCGAGCGAGAGCAGGAAGAGCAGGATCAGCGCCACCCGCATCGAGGTGAGCTGCCGCCAGAACCAGCGGACCCAGCCGATCACGCCCATCGCGGGCACGGCCGCCCCGGTGTCGGGGCGCTCCTCGCGGGGTGCGGTGGAGAGCCGGTCGCCGGCCGCGCCGTGGGCGGAGCCCTGCGCCTGCTCGTCCGCGCGCTGCCGCGTCCCGGTGCTGTTCGCCTTGCTCATTGGACTCAGATCCCTACAACGAAGCCGCTGGACCAGCTCTGCATGTGCTGCATGAGCGTGGCCCACGCACCGGTCAGCAGCAGGATTCCGGTCACGATCATCATGCCGCCGCCGATCCGCATCACCCATGCGTAGTGGCGCTTGACCCAGCCGAACGCACCGAGCGCCTTACGGAAGGCGACGGCGGCCAGGACGAACGGGACACCGAGTCCGAGACAGTACGCGACGGTCAGTATCGCGCCACGTCCGGCGGTGGCGCTCTGGGTGGAGAGCGCCAGCACGGAGGAGAGCGTCGGGCCGATGCACGGGGTCCAGCCGATCCCGAACAGGGCGCCGAGCAGCGGTGCTCCGGCCAGCCCGGTCACCGGCCGCTTGTGGATGCGGAACTCGCGCTGCGTCACACCCGGCAGGAGCCCCATGAAGAAGACGCCCATGAGGATCATCAGCACGCCGAGGACCTTGTTGAGCACCTCGGCGTGCATCTGGAGTTCTTGGCCGAAGTAGCCGAAGAGCGCACCGGTGGAGGCGAAGACGACGGTGAAGCCGAGGACGAAGAGCGAGGCTCCGGCCACCACCCGGCCCCGGCGCGCGTCGGCCAGGTCGGTGCCGCTGACCCCGGTGACGTAACTCAGATAGCCGGGCACCAGCGGCAGGACACACGGTGAGAAGAAGGAGATGAGACCGGCCAGCAGGGCGAGCGGCAGAGCGGCCAGCAGGGCCCCGCTCAGGACGGTGTCGTTGTACGCGGCCAGCGTGACGGCCTCGTGGTGCGCGGCGAGGGGGATCACCGGATCACTTCTCCGCGATGATCGGGTCGATCATCTTGCGCAGCTCGTCCGCGTCGAGCGCCTGGAGCGTGCGGGCCGCGATCTTCCCGTCCCGGTCGATGACCACGGTGGACGGGATGGCCTGCGGGTTCAGGGTGCCCTTGGGGAAGCGGAGGATGAGCTTGCCGATCGGGTCGTAGAAGCTCGGGTAGGCGACCCCGTAGTCCTTCTCGAAGTTGATCGCCGCGTCCCGCTGGGAGTCGCGGGTGTTGATGCCGACGAACTGGACGCCCTGCGCCTTCGTCTCCTCGGAGACCTTCGCGAAGTACTTCGCCTCCAGCCGGCAGGGTCCGCACCAGGAGCCCCAGACGTTGAGCACGACGACCTTGCCCTTGTAGTCGGCGAGGTCGAGCGGCTTGCCCTCCAGGCTGTTGCCGTCGAGCTTCGGCGCGGCCACCCGGTCGCCCTTCGCGACGGTGGAGATGCCTCCGCTGCCGGTGACGAAGTTGGTGTTGCCGCCACCCCCGGCCTTGTTGCCGTCGCCGCACGCGGACAGCGTCAGGGCACCGGCCACGGCGGTGGCGGCGAGCAGGGTGAAGCGGCGTCGGGACGCGCGGCCAAAGCTCATGTGAAAAGTTTCGCATGGCAGTTTCCAGGCCTTCCCGCGCCCCCCTCGCTGCCCGTAAAGCCCCTTGTCAAGCCTGATTAAAGAAGGAGTTCCAGCCGCCTGCGGGCGCCTGGCCGACGTCCAGTGTCCGGAGCTTGGCGAGCACGGCGGGATCCTGCGCGTCGAGCCAGTCGACGAACTGCCGGAACGAGACGAGACGCACGTCGTCCTTGTCCGCCACCTTCTTGATCACTTCTTCCACGGCGTCCATATAGATGCCGCCGTTCCACTCCTCGAAGTGGTTGCCGATGTAGAACGGTGCGCGATTCGAGTCGTAGGCGTCGCATAAACCGCCTGAAGATCGCGCCGCGCGCGGCCGGCGAGATAGGCATAACGCGAGGGCATGCCCTTGGTCGAATTCTGCGACTGGTTGGCGAGGATGTTGTAGTCCATCGAGAGCACCTCGAAGGAGTGCCCCGGGAACGGCATCGCCTGCAGCGGCAGATCCCAGATGCCGCCGCGCTTCACGGGCCAGGTCTGGCGGCCGCCGGGCGAGCTGGCGTCGTAGCGCCAGCCCAGCTTGCTCGCGGTCGGCAGGAGATTGTCCTGGCCGAGCAGACAGGGGGTGCGGCCGCCGACCAGTTCCTTGCGATAGTCGAACGGGAGCGGGTCCTCGTTCTCCCAGCCGGTGTTGGTCCGCCATTCCGTGACGAAGGACACAGCCTGATTGATCTCGCTGTGCCATTGGGCCGGGGTCCAGCGCTCCACGGATCCGGAACCGCCGCAGAAATGCCCGTTGAAGTGGGTGCCGATCTCGTGGCCGTCCAGCCACGCCTGGCGCACGTACTTCAGCGTGTCCTTGACGTGGCCGTCGGTGAGATAGCCGATGTCGGAGGCGCCGCGGGGGTTGTTCGGCGGACGGTAGAGGGATTTCTTCGACTCGGGCAGCAGATAGATCCCGGAGAGGAAGAACGTCATCGCCGCGTCGTGTTCCTTGGCGAGTTCGAGAAAGCGCGGGAAGAGACCGTTGCCGACCTCGCCCGCACCGTCCCAGGAAAAGATCACGAACTGCGGCGGCTTCTGGCCGGGTTCGAGCGGGACGGGCGCCGGCGGCTGTTGGGGCTGCTTGCCGGTGTCGGCGGTCGAGCCGTCGCCGATCAGCCGGACCTTGTTCTTCGGCGAGCCGTTTCCGCTGCCGTTGCCGCCGGTACCGGCGTCGCCCTTGCCGCCCTGCCCGGACCCTCCGTCGCCGGAGGAGCCCGAGGCGCCACAGCCGGCGAGTCCGATCGCGGCTGCGGCCCCGAGCCCCGCCCCGAGCAGGCCCCTTCGATTGATGTCGCGCATACCGTCCCCATCTGCGGTCGTTTTATCTCAAGCCCATACAAACTGCTGAAGGGTTAGATGAGGCGCGTAACACGTCGGTTCCGTGCATTTGGGGACTTTCTTTACGCTTTACCTTGCCGGCCGGCGGCCGATCTCGGCGCTACGTCCGTACGGTGTTCGCACTCCCTTACGAGCAGCTCTGCTGAGGGACGCGTGGACGGCCCTCCGCAGTTCTGCCGTCGGCCGACGGATCGCCGGCCGACGGGTCGGATTCCCTGAAACCTCGAACTCATGCGCGGGCGTGAAGACCGTCCGCCGGCCGTTCCTGCCGGAAGGCCTCCACCAGGGCGTCGGCCAGGAGCCCCTGCCAGCAGGCGTGGTCGCGGCCGCCGTTGTGGACGGTGCGCAGGACCCGGTGCCCCCGGGCGCGCAACACCGCGACGAGGGCCTCACCGTGCTGGGCGGCCGCGGCCCCGTCGTGCAATCCGAGGCCGAGATGGACGACGGGCCGGGCGCCCGCGCCGCCGTCCGTACGCCACAGGTCGGCATGCGTACGCGGCACGTCGGCATCCGTACGCGGTCCGAAGCCGCCCGTACGCAGGTCGCCGCCGTCCGTACGCGGCCCCTCGCCGGGCGACCATCCCGGTGACGGCGACTGGACGAGCACCCGGCCGAAGCGTTCGGGCCGGGTGAGACCCGCGTACAGCGCCGCCGCCCCGCCGGACCCCTGGCCGGAGACGGCGGTACGGTCCGCGTCGGCGGTCAGCGGCCACCGGGCACGCGCCCAGGGCAGCAGTTCGTCGGCGAGGAACGCGGCGTAGGCCTCGCGTCCGCCCAGGTCGCGCCGCCGGGTCGCGGCATCGACCGCGTCCGGGGCGAGGACGGCGAGCGGCGGCAGGGCCCCGTCGGCGATCAGCGCGTCCAGCGCGTCCTGGAAGCCGAGGCGCCCGAACCACATGTCCCCGTCGCAGAGCACGAGCACCGGCAGCGGCCCGCCGACGCCGGGGCCGTCCGCCCGGCCCGCGCCCTCCGGCGGAAGGTACGCCCAGACCTCGCGCTCCTCGCCCAGGGCGCCGCCGGTCAGGGTGTGCCGCTCGACGGCGCCGCGCCCGATGCCGGCCCGCCGGCCGGCCCACGGCTGAGGCGGGGCCTCCGGCAGGGCGAACACCGAGTTCTCCACGGCGCGCCAGCGGACCGGCAGGCGGCGGGGGTTGAGCGGATCGGCCACGCCGTGCGCCATCAGGGCCACCAGCCGCCGCTGGAGCCGGACGGGGTCGGCGGGCGCGGGGCCCGGGGAGATGTCGGCCACCAGCCGGTAGGAACCGCGGTGGTCGGCGCGCAGCCGGTAGCCGAGGTACCAGATGTCGGTGCCCGGCAGGTGGTGGAGGAGCGAGTCGGCGGGTCGCTCGCGGTCGCCGATGCCGGTCGCCATCAGGAGGACCTGGCGGGTCGCGCGGTGGCCGCGCCAGAGGAAGGTGACGGCACGGTGGCCGGGGGCGTCGTCGAGCGCTTCGACGAGCGGGGTTCCGGAGCGGGCGACGTCACCCCAGAACGCCTCGGTCAGGGCGTCCCGGGCAGCGGTGTCCCGGGCGGCTTCGAGCCGGCGGGTGAGTCGGGCTATCCGGGGGCCGGTGACCGGGTGGGGGGCGGCATCCGCCGCGCAGACGGGGTCACTCATCGGCCGGCCTCACCGGGAGGGACCGCTCCGACGGTCTCCGGTCGATTACGTCTCCGGGGGCAGTGCGCGTCATCGTTACACCGTTTCGTCGTAGGCGTTCGCGACCACGACGAGTCCCACGGGAACCACTGCCACCACGGGTCACAACGGAGACAGGGAGGGCGAGACGTTCGAAGCGGTCACGACGGTCGCAGGGGCGCAGCGTTCACCGCTGCCGCGGTGGTCACGACGGCCACCGCCGCCGCCGTCACGGGTCCCGCATGTTCTTCTCAGCGGCCGGGGCCACTGCTGGAGCCACGGCTGCGGCTATGCGCCGAACGCCTTGGACTGCCCCGGCTTCCCCTTCACCGGCTTGGCCCCGGCCAGCAGGTGCGCGGGCACCAGGTCCCGGGCCGGCTCCGAATAGCCGACCGAGACGATCGTGTCGCCCCGGTAGGTGAAGCTGGTCAGCGAGGCCAGCGTGCACTGCCGCTTGCGCGGGTCGTGCCAGAGGCGGCGGCGCTCCACGAAGGAGCGCAGGATCCAGATCGGCAGCTGGTGGCTGACGCAGACCGCCTCGTGCCCGCGCGCCGCGTCCCGGGCGGCGTCGATCGCGCCCATCATCCGGACGACCTGATCGACGTACGGCTCGCCCCAGGACGGCTTGAAGGGGTTGGTGAGGTGCTTCCAGTTGTCCGGCTTGCGCAGCGCGCCGTCGCCGACGCCGAAGGTCTTGCCCTCGAAGACGTTGGCGGCCTCGATCAGCCGGGCGTCGGTGGCCAGGTCCAGGCCGTGCGCCTTGGCGATGGGCGCGGCCGTCTCCTGGGCGCGCTCCAGCGGGGAGGCGACGACATGGGTGATGTCGCGCTTCTCCAGGTGCTCGGCGACCCGGTCGGCCATCTGCCGGCCCAGGTCGGAGAGGTGGTAGCCGGGGCGGCGGCCGTAGAGCACACCGTCCGGGTTGTGGACCTCGCCGTGCCGGACCACGTGCACCACGGTCAGCTGCTCGTCCCGGCCGGCGCTCTCGGGCTTGGGGCTCTGCTCGCTCATGCGGTGGCCTCCGATGCGGCGCGGGCGGCGGCGGGCAGGGCGGCGGCGATGCGCTCGACCGCCCGCTCGTCGTGGGCCGTGGAGACGAACCAGGACTCGAACGCCGACGGCGGCAGATAGACGCCCTGCTCCAGCATGGAGTGGAAGAACGCGGTGAAGCGGAAGACGTCCTGCTTCTTGGCGTCGTCGTAGTCGCGCACCGGCTGATCGGTGAAGAAGACCGAGAACATGTTGCTCGCGGCGGACACGGTGTGCGCGACGCCCTCCTTGGTGAGCGCCTCGCCCACCAGGGAGCGCAGCTCGGCGGAGACCGCGTCGATCTTCGCGTACGCCGCGTCGTCCAGCAGCCGCAGCTGGGCGAGCCCGGCGGCGGTGGCGACCGGGTTCCCGGAGAGGGTGCCCGCCTGGTAGACCGGGCCGGCCGGGGCCAGGTGCGCCATCACGTCGCCGCGACCGCCGAAGGCCGCGGCGGGGAAGCCGCCGCCCATCACCTTGCCGAAGGTCATCAGGTCGGGGCGGACGCCGTCGACGCCGTACCAGCCGGCCTTCGACGTACGGAAGCCCGTCATGACCTCGTCGGAGATGTACAGGGCGCCGTTGGCCGCGCACAGCTCCTTGAGCCCGGCGTTGAAGCCGTCCGCGGGCGGGACGACGCCCATGTTGCCGGGCGAGGCCTCGGTGATCACGCAGGCGATCTCGCCCGGGTGCGCGGCGAAGGCGGCGCGCACCGCGTCCAGGTCGTTGTACGGCAGCACGACGGTGTCACCGGCCGTGGCGCCCGTGACCCCCGGGGTGTCGGGCAGCCCGAAGGTGGCCACGCCCGACCCGGCGGCGGCGAGCAGCGCGTCCACGTGCCCGTGGTAGCAGCCGGCGAACTTCACGACCTTGGCCCGGCCCGTGAAGCCGCGGGCCAGCCGGATCGCCGACATGGTCGCCTCGGTGCCGGAGGAGACCAGGCGCACCTGCTCGACGGGCTCGATCCGCGCCACGATCTCCTCGGCGAGCGCGACCTCGCCCTCACCCGGCGTACCGAAGGAGGTACCCCGGGACACCGCCTCCTGGACGGCGGCGATGACCTCGGGGTGGGAGTGGCCGAGAATCATCGGCCCCCACGAGCACACGAGGTCGACATACTCACGGCCGTCGGCGTCGGTGAGGTACGGACCGGTGCCGGACACCATGAACCGGGGCGTACCGCCCACGGCCCGGAAGGCACGCACGGGTGAGTTCACGCCGCCGGGCGTCACGACGGACGCCCGGTCGAACAGCGACTGCGAAACTGGGGCTTCGTATGAATACGCCACTTTGGTCCTGATCTGCGATTCGGGTATCGGGAGGCCGGGCCGGAAATCAACGCTCAATCCCGGCCACCGGTGAGCAGGGAGCGCGCTTCCCTCGTATCACGAAAGAGCGTCGGCACCCTCACGTCTGCGAAACTGGGGCGACATAGGGAAAGCTCACACATGCCATGGTGTCAGAGGCACGGACGGTCTTGCGGACAGGTGTTTCACCGCACGCCCGCGGGGGAGGTCACTGACACGATGATCGGGTTGCGCGGCGGGGGCTGTGTCTCCTAAGAAGTAGTCGGGTGGATGAGATATGCATCGCGGTGGCGGAGTGGGCGAAGGGACCGACGACCTGGGGCCCGAGCCTGCCCGGCGAGGGCGGCACCGGCGCAGGGCCGAGCGCGCCCAGAGCAGGGGCGCGGAGAGCACGCCGCCCCCCGGGACCAGGAGCGGGGGCGGGATGGGCGTGACGTACAAGTACTTCGGCGCCCCGGACGGCGCCACCGCCGCCCGGGTGCCCATCTCGATGCGCCCGGAGGAGCTCGGCGGTGACGAGCTGGGCATGGGCGGCATGTTCACCAAGATCAAGCCGGAGACCGTGGCCGCCATGGTCCTGACCGGAATCCAGGGCATACCCCTGCACAAGGTCCCCCCGCTGGAACTGGTCGTCCTCCACCCCGACTACGCCGTGGTCAAACTCCCGATGACCGTCGTCGACCCGCTGCGCGGCGTCGGCGAGGAGTCGGTCGGCGCGGCGGCCTTCATCTGGTCCACGGTCCCCGACCGCGGCGGCCCGCGCGACGCCTTCAACGTCTACCAGCTGCTCCACGAGTGGCAGGACTTCTCCCACCGCCTGCACGACGCGGGCCACCAGGCTTACTGCCTGGTGTGGCCCTGACCCTGGGTTGAGCGGAGTTTTCGAGCAGCCTCGCACCCGAGGCTGCCGTTGCCCGGCGCATGGGCACGGCTCAGTCGACGCCCTTGACATAGACACGGCTGCGTTCACCGTCGATCGCTGCGACCGCGACGTGGAGAGCGTTGAGGTCGTCGTCGCAGGGAGCGCACACCTGAGCCGTTCGGACACCGTGCAGGCCGACCGGTTCCGGCAGGTCGAGATGGCCGAAGGGCGCGGCGGGCACGCTCTCCCCCGCGAACGGCACGGCCCGCTCCTCCACGGGTTCCTCCGGATCCATCCCGGCGAGAAAGCCGTCCACGTCTCCGGACGGCACCACGAACGCCAGTAGCAGCGCGTCGTCCTGGCCCTTCCGGTGTCCGGCCCGCACATCCGAGGCCGCCTCGGGCACGCGCACGCCCAGCCGCTCGGCGACGGCCGACACACTCACACCCTCGTCCCAGGAGGACGCCCCGCGTCTGCCCCCTGCCCCGCCGCCCTGCCCGCTTCCATCGGCACACCCGGCACCGAACACGACGAGACACCCCCATACGAGCCCCCGGACTCAGATCGTGCTGCACCGAGCTACCGCCTCGTATGTCGAACTCCCTGGCCTCATCGGGTAATCGATGCGTCCGGATTCTGGCGCACGGTGTCTTTGAGGCGTCCGAAATACGGCCGTACAGCCGGTCGAAGCGTTCAGACAGGCGCTCTCACGTGCACACATTCGGTCGGATCGAGCCATGTATCACGGCGAATTTGGCCGAAGCCGGTCTTCAGCGCCACCACCCCACACGCCGATGCACAGGACACCGACCATCGAGGAGGTCCGCCGTGGGCGACGTTCTGCTGGCCCTGTCCATCCCCGTGCTCGTCTTCGGCGGCGGCATCTACGCGGCCTGCGACTGCTGGTGGCGCCGCAGGCACCCGGCGCCACCGTCCCCGTACACCCACCGGGCCGCCCGGCTGGCGGAGCAGGACATGCTGGTCCTGGCCGCGGACATCGTCGACGACGCGTACGCCGCCCTCGGCCCCCTCTACGACGCCCCGGCCACCACCCCGTGCCCCGCCGGACCGGCCACCACCGGCCCCGCCGGACCGGCCACCACCGGCCCCGCCGGACCGGCCACCACCGGCCCCGCCGGACCGGCCACCACCGGCCCCGCCGGACCGCCCGCCGGGTTCAGCCCCCGGCCGTCCCGGCCGGACGCCAGCCCGGATCGCGCCCCGTCACCGCCAGCAGCCGTTCGAAGGCGCTAGCCCTCTCACCTACCGGGAACGGCTCGCCGAACACCTTCATCGCGCGGGCCTGCGGGGCCATCGCCGCGAGCCCCGGGCCCACCTCGTCGAGCACGCTCCGGTCCGGCTCGAAGTCCGTGCCGGTCGCCCGCGCCAGGTCCCAGGCGTGCACGGTCAGGTCGCCGAGCACCATCAGCCCCACCGTGCGGGCCGGCAGTCCCATCTGCCCGGTCGTGCCGTCCTCCGCGCCCGGCGCGTCCCACGCCGCCACCAGCCGGTCGGTCTCCTCGGCGAACCTCGCCCGCCAGTCGCCCGTCACGAACTCCGGCTCCCGGCCGAAGTCCACCTCCTCGCGGGCCGCGAGCGCCTGGAAGTTCACCACCACCAGGAACAGGTGGTTCAGCAGCGCCCGTACGTCGTACTCGGCGCACGGCGTACGGTCGCCCAGCCGGCTCTCGTCGATGCCCCGGACCACGGGCAGCGCCCGGGCCGCGGCGACTTCCAGCAGTTCACTGATCTTCTGCGTCATGCCTCCACCCTGCGCGGCGTCCCGCCCCACGTCTTGAAGAAACGCGACAGGCCGCCGATCGGGAGTCCTAGGATCGTGGCATGGCCGCCGGACCCCGCCGCGACACCCGGGGCATCGTCGACGCCCCGGACCTCTTCGCCCACGTACGCTTCCGCCGCCGCGAGCCCGCCGCCGCGCTGCGCCCGTACCTGGAGCACTACTGGCTGATCGACTGGGACCTCACCGAGCCGTACGCCGCCCATGTCGTCCCGCACCCGTCGGTGAACCTGGTCCTCCAGCGGTACGAGGCCGGGGCGAGCCCCGCGGAGCGGTCCGGGTACGCCGAGGTCGCGGGCGTCGACCCGGGGCTCTTCACCCGGAAGCTGGCCGGGCGCGGGCGGGTCTGCGGCGTGCAGTTCCGGCCCGGCGGCTTCCGCCCGTTCGCGCCGGCGCACGACGTCTGCGACCTCACCGGACGCCACGTTCCCGCCGCCGAGGTGCTGCGGTCGCCGCCGCCCGTCGACGCGGTCCTGGGACCGGACGACGAGGACGCGCGGGTCGCGGCGCTGGACGCCTTCCTGCTGGGCCTGGAGCCCCGCCCCGACCCCCGGGCGACGCTGGCGATGGCCGCCGTCGACCGGGCGCGCACGGACCGCACGGTGCGCCGGGCCGACCGACTCGCCCAGGACACCGGGCTCTCCGCCCGCTCCCTGCAACGGCTCTTCGCCACGTACGTCGGCGTCGGCCCCAAGTGGGTCATCCTCCGCTACCGCATCCACGAGGCGCTGGAGGCCGCCGAATCCGGCCCGGAAGTCGACTGGGCGCGGCTCGCGACGGACCTCGGCTACAGCGACCAGGCCCATCTGGTGCGGGACTTCACCGCGACGGTCGGCGTTCCTCCGACCGCGTTCGCCCCGCGCTGACGGCGCGCGGTCGCGCCCCCGTACGCCCCCGGGCCCCCGCCCGCCCCCTGCCAAATACCTGGCCGCCCGTCCCGCCCCGGTGGCATCCTGGCCGGGTGAACGGACCCGAGATCACCCTCGAAGTAGCCCCTGAGCTGCGGCTCTTCGTCCCGCACGACCGCCGCGGCGGGCCCACGCCCGTCGTCACGGACGGCTCCTCGACCCTCGGCCATGTCATCGAATCCCTCGGCGTCCCGCTCACCGAGGCCGGAACGCTCCTGGTGAACGGCGCCCCGGTGGCCCGCGCCCATGTGCCGGGCCCCGGCGAGCACGTCGAGGTGCGTGCCGTGGAACGCCCGCAGCGGGTGCCCGGCGCGCCGCTGCGCTTCCTCCTCGACGTCCATCTCGGCACACTGGCCCGCCGGTTGCGGCTGCTGGGCGTCGACGCGGCGTACGAGAGCGAGGACATCGGCGACCCCGCCCTGGCCGCCCTCTCGGCACGGGAGCGGCGCGTCCTGCTCTCCCGGGACCGCGGGCTGCTGCGCCGCCGCGAGATCTGGGCGGGCGCATACGTCTACAGCGACCGCCCCAAGGAGCAACTCCGCGACGTCCTCGGCCGGTTCGCTCCGGTGCTGGACCCGTGGACCCGCTGCACCGCGTGCAACGGCACCCTGACCGGGGCCGCCAAGGACTCCGTGAGCGCGCTGCTGGAGCACGGCACGCAGCAGGCGTACGACGTGTTCGCCCAGTGCACGGAGTGCGAGCGGGTCTACTGGCGCGGCGCCCACCACGGCCACCTGGAGACGATCGTGTCCGAGGCGGTCCGCGAGTTCGGGGGCGCGGCGGCGTAACGGCGTGACCGTGGAGCGGCGTAACGGCGTGACCGTGGAGCGGCGTAACGGCGTGACCGTGGAGCGGCGTAACCGCGTGACCGCGAGAATCCGCCGCTCGGAAGCGTCACAGCGTCACAGCGTCACAGCGTCACAGCGTCAGAAGGCGTACGGGTCACCCGTCGAAGGCGCCAGCACCGTGTGCGTGTCGTTCCCGGAGTCCGCGTCGCGCGCGCCGCCGCTCCACACCGTGTCGACCCGTACGACCACCTCGGCCGGGCGGCCGGCCAGCCGCAGGTCCAGCGCGGTCCGCCGGGCCGGGCCGTCCTTGGCCAGCGCGCCCGTCTCGCACAGCACCGCCGCCCTGCCGCCCCACAGGCAGCCCGCCGGAAGCTGCTGCCGCACGGCCAGCGGCTCGGAGAACCGCAGCCGCACCGTCGAGGCGGACACATCGGCGGGCCCCCGGTTCGCGGTCCGCAGCCGGATCTCCAGTTGGTCGCTCCAGAAGGCGACGTGCCCGCGATGGACGACGTCCGCCTCGGAAGCGACGGACGCGGCGGAAGCGGCAGGCTCGGCGGCGAAGGTGACGGGGTCGATGTCCGCCACCACCGCCGACCACGCCACCGGCCCCGCCACCGGCACCGCCGTCGCGGCCGGCACGGTCGTCGCCGCGGCCACGGCGACGGCGACGGACAGCGGCATCAACAGTGTTCGGCTCAGCATCAGCATGCCCGGAACATACCGATGACACCGATTAGTCCGATGAACGTACCGCCCTGACGCGCTCTCCCCCACCCGCACAGCCCACGGCCACTCGGCCCACGGCCGCCCCGCGCACCGGGGCGCCCCGTGACGCCTGCCTATCCTTGCCCCGTACCCGATCAGCAGCCGCCCGAGGAGATCCGCCATGGCCGCCACCCCCATCGCCGTCATCACCGGCGCGAGCAGCGGCATCGGCGCCGCGACCGCCCGTACGCTGGCCGCCGCCGGCTTCCGGGTCGTGCTGACCGCCCGTCGCAAGGACCGCATCGAGGCGCTCGCCGCCGAGCTGACCGAGGCCGGTCTCCAGGCGACCGCCTACGCGCTGGACGTCACCGACCGGGCGGCGGTCGACGAGTTCGCCACCGCGTTCCGCTCCCTCGCCGTCCTCGTCAACAACGCGGGCGGGGCGCTCGGGGCCGATCCGGTAGCGACCGGCGACCCCGCCGACTGGCGCCAGATGTACGAGACCAACGTCATCGGCACCCTCAACGTCACCCAGGCCCTGCTGCCCGCCCTCACCGCGAGCGGCGACGGCACGATCGTGATCCTCTCCTCGACCGCGGCGCTCTCCTCGTACGAGGGCGGCGGCGGTTACGTGGCGGCCAAGCACGGCGAACACGTCCTGGCCGAGACTCTGCGCCTGGAGATCGTCGGCACCCCGGTCCGCGTCATCGAGGTGGCCCCCGGCATGGTCAGGACCGAGGAGTTCGCCACCACCCGCTTCCGCGGCGACACCGAGAAGGCCGCCAAGGTCTACGCGGGCGTCGACGCCCCGCTGACCGCCGAGGACGTGGCCGACACGATCGGCTGGGCCGTCACCCGCCCCAGCCACGTCAACATCGACCTCCTGGTGGTCCGCCCGCGCGCCCAGGCCTCCAACACGAAGGTCCACCGCACCCTGTGAGCCGGTGAGCCGGTGAGCGAAGGGGGCCCGGGACCGGCGTACCGGTTCCGGGCCCCTGGCATGCCGCGCCTCGGGCTCAGCCCACCGTGAACGTCGTCAGGACCGCCGCGTGGTCCGTGGGCCACGCGTTGCCCGCCTGGTCCGGCACCGGCTTCGGGTCGCCCTCGACGAAGGACACCGACTTCTTCACGGTCAGCTTGGCGCCCGCGTAGTCGATGAAGTCGATCCGGTCCTGCGGCTCGTCGACGCCCGTGGAACCGTCGTGCTTCGGGTAGACCGGCGACCAGGTGGTGCCGGGCACCGTCGCCGGGTCCGGGTTGGCCTCCCGGAAGGAGTCCTTCAGACCGGCGTCCTCGAAGATCTTGGTCACCGGCCAGTCCACCTGTCCGTAACCGCAGTGGCTGTCCTTGGTCGCCTCGGTCCAGTCCAGGTGCGAGGGCGTGTTGAAGTCGCCGACGAGCAGCACCGGCGTCTCGTCCGCGGCGGCGATCTTCGGCGCGAGGTCCTTGGCGATGGCCTCGGCCTGCGGGGTGCGCCCGGACTGCGCCTCCCGCAGGAAGATCTCCTCGACCGGCATCTCGTCGAAGCAGGCGTCGTACGGGCCGTACGGGTCGTAGCCGAGGTGCGCCGTCCAGAGTTCGACCTCCTGGCCGGTGGCCTCGTCGATCCGGATGCGGACGCCCGCCGCCGCCTGGCTGGTCTCCACCTCCGAGCTGAACGGGAAGCGGCTGATGATGCCCAGGTCGGCGTCGGACTGCCAGTGGTCCCAGCCCAGCTCCTCCGCGAGCTCCTTCGCCGAGTGCCCGGAGGTCTCCTGGAGCCCGACCACGTCGGGCCGGTGCTTCTTGATCACGTCGAGCTGCTTGGCCAGCCCGTCGTCGACCTTGGCACCGCCGTGCCACAGGTTCAGGGTCATGACGCGCAGCTCGCTCGCGGCGGCCGGCCTGCCGGGCTTCTTGGCCTCGTCGGGCCGGTCCGCCGGACCGGCGACCGCCACGGCCGCGGTCGCAGCGAGGGCGACGGCCGCTCCGGTGGCGGACAGGAACACACGGCGCTTGGCACTCACTGGTTGCTCACTCCTTCACTTACACCTTCGGGGACGGGACGACGGCTCGCTCGGCGACGAGCACGGGGTTCTCGTGCGGGGTGATCGTGCAGCGTGCTCCCGGCGTCAGCGCGGTCGCCTCCCAGCTGGGCAGGTCGGCCTTGCACGCGACGCCGGAGTCGGTGGTGAGGTGCAGCCGGGTGGTGGGGCCGAGGAAGGTCGCCACCCGTACGGTCGCGGGGGTGCCCGCCGCGTCGTCCGCGGCGCCGACCGCCAGCCCCTCGGGGCGCAGCAGTACGTCGACCTCGGCGCCGACGGCGGGGGTCGCGCCGTGGATGGGCAGCCGCCGCCCGAACAGCTCGACGATCGCGCCGTCCCGGACGGTGCCCGGCAGCCGGTTCATGGTGCCGACGAACTCGGCGACGAAGGGCGTGGCCGGGCGTTCGTACAACTCGCTCGGGGCGGCGCACTGTTCGAGCCGGCCGTCCTTCATCACGGCGACGCGGTCCGCCATGGACAGCGCCTCCTCCTGGTCATGGGTGACGAAGACGGTGGTGATGCCGAGGTCCAGCTGGATGCGCCGGATCTCCTCGCGCAGCGTGAGCCGCACCTTCGCGTCGAGCGCGGACAGCGGCTCGTCGAGGAGCAGCACCTTGGGCGAGATGGCCAGGGCGCGGGCGAGCGCCACGCGCTGCTGCTGGCCGCCGGACAGCTGGTGCGGATAGTGGCCCTCGCGGCCGGGCAGCCCGACCAGCTCCAGCAACTCCCCCGCCCGCCGCCTGCGTTCGGCGGCGGCCCGGCCCCGTACCCGCAGGCCGTACGCGATGTTCTCGGCGGCCGTCATGTTCGGGAAGAGGCTGTACGACTGGAAGACCATGCCGATGTCACGGCGGTGGGCCGGGACCGAGGTGACGTCCTGGCCGTCCATCAGCAGCTCACCGCCGTCGGCGCTCTCGAAGCCCGCGACGATGCGCAGCGCGGTGGTCTTGCCGCAGCCGGAAGGCCCCAGCAGGGCGACCATCTCGCCCGGGGCGATGTCCAGGTCGAGTCCGTCGAGGGCGACCGTGGAGCCGAACTTCCGGCGCAGTTGCTTGAGTTGCACGGGGACGGTCATGACACGGTCTTCTTTCGGTTCTCGCGGTTCTCGCGGACGGAGCCCGGGCGCGTACGACGGCGGCTGCGGCCACCGGCCAGGGTGGTGAGCAGGAGCAGCAGCCCCCAGGTGATCAGCAGGCTGAGCATCGCGGCCGCCACCGACAGCTGGGCCTCGGAGTCCTTGATCTCCACCATCCACACGGAGAACGGGCGGTAGGAGAGGACGGAGGCGACGGTGTACTCGCCGAGCACCATGGCCAGGCTCAGCACGGCCCCGCCCACCACGGCGGTCCGCAGATTCGGCACGATCACCTGCCACAGCGTCTGCAGCCGGGACGCGCCCAGGCTGCGGGCGGCCTCGACGAGGGTGCGCAGATCGACGGCGCGCAGCCCGGCGTCCAGCGAGCGGTACAGGAACGGCAGCGACATGACCGTGTAGACGAGCACGAGGATCAGCGGGAAGTCCTCGTCCCGCAGCACCTGGAAGGTCATGTACAGCGGGGTGTCGGCCAGGTCCTGTTCCCAGGACAGCACCGTGGTGACGCCCGCGACCAGCGCGATCGGCGGCACGACCAGCGGCATCATGCACAGGATCTCGACGATCCGGCGCAGCCTCGGCAGATACAGCGAGACCGCGACCAGCGTCGGCACCATCAGCAGCAGCCCGCAGACGATGGTGGCCAGACCCAGCCGCACCGAGAGCATCAGGCTGGTGGTCAGCCCCTCGGTGCCGAGCCCCCGCGTGTACGCGTCGAAGCTGATGCCCTCGACCTCGTTGACGCTGAACCAGACCGAGGCGCCGATCGGAACCAGGAAATACAGCGCGGCGAGCGGCAGGACGACGCCCCGCGAGGTCAACTTCATCCGAGCCATCGGGTGCTCCTGCGCTGCAGCGGTATCTGTACGGCCATCACGAGCAGCGCGATCACGACCATGTTGAGGCTCATGGCGAGGGCGAGGTTCTCCTGGCCCACCAGGACGTTGCCGTTGAGGGCGTTGGCGATCTGGATGGTGATCAGCGGCTGCGAGGAGCCGACCATCACGGCGGCGGTGGCGTGCGAGGCGAACGCCGTGCCGAACATCAGCACCGCGCCGCCGAGCAGCGACGGGGTCAGCACCGGGATGCCGACGTGCCGCCAGTACTGCCCCCGGGTCGCCCCGCAGGACGCGGCGGCCTCCTGCCACTGGGAGCGCAGACCGTCCAGCGCGGGCAGCACGGTCACCACCATCAGCGGCACCATGAAGTAGAGGTAGGCCAGCACCAGGCCGGTGAAGCTGTAGAGGCTGAAGCCCGTCCGGTCCAGGTGGAGCAGCTGGGTCACCGTGCCGGTGGTGCCGAGCGTCGCGATGAAGGCGAACGCGAGCGGCGCACCGGAGAAGTTGGCGAGCACCCCGCTGGCCGAGACGACGACGCCCCGCAGCGCCGGGCGCGGCGAACTGACGACGGCCTGCGCGATCAGGGTGCCGATCACGGTCGCCAACAGGGCGGTCACGAGCGAGAGTTCGACGCTGCCGGCGAGCCCGGTCGCGTACGCCCCCGACAGCGATCCGCCGACGTTCTCCGTGGAGAAGCGGCCCTCGCCGCTCGCCGGGTCGACGACGGTGAACGCCCCGTACACCATGGTCCCGGCGGGCAGCCCGAAGCACACCGCGAGGAACGCGAAGAAGGGAACGACGACGGGCCACCGGTGCCGCCGCGCGCCACGGCGGCGGCGGCCGCCGTCCCGTACCGGAGGCACGGGGCCGGCGGGAGCGGCCGGGCCCGCCGCGGGCGCGGAGGCCGCCAGGACGGCGGCTCCGCTGCCCGCGGGGGAGGGTGCGGTCTGGTCGGCCATGCTCAGCTGACCGCCTTGCCCCAGCCCTGGACGACCGTCTCCTTGGCCTTGGCCTCCTGCTCCACGGTCGGCTCCTTCGGCGTTCCGTGGACCTCGGGGATCTTGGCCAGGGCGGCGTTGTCGGCGGTGCCGTCCTTCTTCATCGCGTCCAGGAGCGCCGGGCGGGAGAAGCCCTTGAGCCAGATGTTCTGGCCCTCGGGGCTGTAGATGAACTCCAGCCACAGGCGGGCGGCGGCCGGGTGCGGGGCGTACTTGTTGACGCCCTGGTTGTAGTAGCGCGAGTACAGGCCGTCGGAGGGCACCGCGACCTGCCAGTCGACGCCCTTGGCCGCCAGCTTCTGGCCGTACCCCAGGTTCAGGTAGTCCCAGTCGATCGAGATCGGCGTCTCGCCCTGCTGGATGGTGGCGAGCGTCGACTTCGCGGGCACGAAGTTGCCCTTCTTCTTCAGCTGCTGGAAGAAGTCGAGACCGGGCTGCGCGTCGTCCAGGGAACCGCCGTTGGCCAGCGACGCGGCGACGACCGCGGCCAGCGCTGAGCTGGACTCGGTCGGGTCGCCGTTGAGCGCGACCTTGTTCCGGTACTCGGGCTTGAGCAGGTCCGCGAACGTCTCGGGGCAGTTCTTCACGGCCTTGGCGTCGCAGCCGATGGAGATGAAGCCGCCGTAGTTGTTCATGAAGGAGGCGTCCGGCTGCTTCTGCGCGTCCGGAATGCCCTTCCAGCCCGCGACCCTGTACGGCGCGAGCAGGCCCTGCTTCTTGGCGTCCTGCATGTACGAGGTGCCCAGGTCCAGCGCGTCCACGGCCCGGTCCTGGCCCTTGCGCTTGGCCGCGGCGTTCAGCGCGCCCTGGCTGCTGCCGCCCGGGTCCTCGTTGTTGACCTCGATGGCGTACTTCTTCTCGAAGGCCGCGATCATCTCGCCGTAGTTCGCCCAGTCCGGCGCGAGGGCGTAGACGTTGAGCTTGCCCTCCTTCTCCGCCGCCGCGACGAGCTTCTCCATACCGCCGAGGGCCGCGGCCGACTCCGCCTTCGCGGCCTTGCTGTTCTTCGCACCCTCGTCGTCGGGTGCGGAGCCACAGCCGGTGGCCACCAGGGCGGTGAGGCCGGCGAGGGCCGCGGCGGTCAGGACGCGGCGGGGATGGTGTGCCTTCACGATGCGTACTCCTGGGTCTGCGGCGAGCCACCTGTATGGACAAGCCATCGTCAGTAAGCCAGGTGAAGCTAGCAGCCAAGTGAGCGACGGGTAAAGCTTTATGGAGATAAAAAGTGCAGGTCAGAAGCGTTATCAAGACGTAGGTTTACCTACTCTCAAACCGGTTAGACGCAGGGTTCGCACTTCGGGCCCCGCCACCCAAGGAACACCGATTGCGCGCAGTTCCAAGATGCGTCGCACCCCGCGCGGATGACATGATCGTCCCTGCTCACCCGGACCGCGCCGCGCGTCCGGCGCACCCCACGGAAGCCCCAAGGAGAGACGTGACCCGACGGCACCAGCAGATCGCCGAGGAGCTGCGCCGCGCCATCGCCGAAGGCGTCCACCCCGTGGGCTCCGAGCTGCCGTCCGAGTCCGAACTCGCCCTGGCCCACGGCGTGTCCCGGGGCACCCTCCGCCAGGCCTTCGGCACGCTCCAGTCGGAGGGCCTGATCGGCTCCCGGCAGGGCGCCCGCCGGACCGTCCTGTCCACCACGCCCAGCCAGAGCTTCACCGAACTGCGCAGCTTCGCCGAGTGGGCCAGGGCCGGCGACCGCACCCCCGGCGGCCTGGTGCTCCGCTCCCGCCGCGGAAAGGCCACCGAGGCACAGGCCGCCCTGCTCCAACTCGCCCCCGGCGAACCGGTCCTGCACATCCTGCGGGTGCGCACCCTGGACGGCGAACCGGCCCTCCTGGAGCGCACGGTGTACGCCGGGTGGGCGGCGGCCGCCGTCGAACGGCTGCCGGACGACTGCGAGTCGGTCACCCGGAGCCTGTACGAGGAGGCCGGCATCGTCATGAGCAACGGCGAGCACCACCTGGACGCGGTCGCCGCGGGCACCACGGACGCCCGCGAGCTGGGCGTCCGGCGCGGCTCCCCGCTGCTGCGGGTGCGCCGCACCACGACCACCTCCGAGGGCCGCCCCGTGGAGACCTCGGACGACCGCTACCGGCCCGGCTCGGTCGTCTTCACCGTCCGCAACTCGGTGCAGGCCAACCCCCTGGTCCGCACCGCCGCCGACTGACCCGCCACGGCCCGCACTCCGGCCGCCCGAACACCCCCTCACCCCCGCCCTGCCCCTCCGGCGCGGCCCACCCCCAGGAACAGCGAGCCCCGCATGCCCCCGCTCCCCCGCCCCGCCGCCCTGCTCTGCGACATGGACGGCACCCTCGTCGACACCGAGCACGCCTGGCTGGACACCGTCGCCGGGTTCCTGCGGACGCAGGGCTCCCCGGCCGACACCGGCACCCTCGCCCCGTTCGCGGGCGCGGCACTGGCCGACGCGGCGGCCCGGCTCGTACGCGACGGCCTCACCGCCCTGACCGAGCCGGAGACCTACGCCCACCTCGACCGGGAGTTCACCGCCCGGGTGGCCGCCGGAGTGGCCGTCCAGCCGGGCGCCCTCCGCCTCCTGGACCGGGCGCGCACCCTCGGCGTACCGACGGCCCTGGTCACCGCGTCCGAGCGGCACGTGGCCGACCTGGTCCTCGACACCCTGGGCCGGCACCGCTTCGACACCTCGGTCGCCTCGGGCGAGACCGCACACGGAAAGCCGCACCCCGACCCGTACCTGGCCGCCGCCGCCGCGCTCGGCGTGGCCCCGCGGGACTGCCTGGCCGTCGAGGACACCCCCACGGGCGCCGCCGCGGCCCTGGCCGCGGGATGCCGCCTGCTCGCCGTCCCGTCGGTGCCCGGCATCGAACCGGGCCCGCGCACGGTCCTGGTCGCCTCGCTCACGGAGGCGGACCTGACGGGCGCGGCATAGGGAGTCCGTTCCGGGCCGCCCGTGCTAGGAAGACGGGAAGGACAGCAAGGTCCCGTCGTACCGGCCGGAAGCCCCCACGCAGAGGAGTGCCGCGCGATGAAGCTGGTGGTGCAGGAGTTCCTGACGCTCGACGGCGTCTCCCAGGGCCCGGGGGCGCCGGACGAGGACACCAGCGACGGGTTCACCCGGGGCGGCTGGTTCGTGCCGCACCTGGACGAGGCGTTCGAGGCCCTGGCCGGTGAATGGCTGGCCGAGGCGGACGCGTTCCTCTTCGGCCGCCGCACCTACGAGAACTTCGCCCGGGACTGGCCGCGGATGACCGACCACCCCTTCGCCGCCATCCTGAACGGCCTGCCGAAGTACGTGGCCTCCACCACCCTGACCGGGGCCGGGGCCACCTGGAACCCGACCACGGTCCTCTCCGGCGACGTCCCGGCCCGGGTGGCCGACCTGAAACGGCAACCCGGCCGCGACCTCCAGATCCACGGCAGCGCCCGCCTGGCCCAGTCCCTCCTGGCCGCGGGCCTGGTCGACGAACTGCGCCTGGCCATCGCCCCGGTCGTGCTCGGCGAGGGCCGCCGCCTGTTCCCGGACGGCGGCGCCCCGGCCGGCCTCCACCTGACCGAACAGCGGACGACCCCGGCCGGCGTCTCCGTCCACGTCTTCACGGTGACGGGAACGCCGGACTACGCGACGTACGGGGGCGGAGCGTAGCGGGGCCTCAGCCCTTCACGCACACCACCTGCTTGAGCTTCGCGACGACCGCGACCAGATCCCGCTGCTGATCGATGACCTGCTCGATCGGCTTGTACGCACCCGGGATCTCGTCCACGACACCGGAGTCCTTACGGCACTCCACGCCCTGCGTCTGCTCCTCCAGGTCCTTGGTCGAGAAGCGCTTCTTCGCCGCGTTCCGGCTCATCCGCCGGCCCGCGCCGTGCGACGCCGAGTTGAACGACTTCTCGTTGCCGAGGCCCTTCACGATGTACGAACCGGTGCCCATGGACCCCGGGATGATCCCGTAGTCGCCGGACCCCGCCCGGATCGCGCCCTTACGGGTGACCAGCAGGTCCATGCCCTCGTACCGCTCCTCCGCCACGTAGTTGTGGTGGCAGGAGATGACCGGATCGAAGGTCACCCGGGCCTTCTTGAACTCCTTGCGGACCACGTCCTGGAAGAGCCCCATCATGATCGCCCGGTTGAACTTCGCGTACTCCTGCGCCCAGAAGAGGTCGTTGCGGTACGCGGCCATCTGCGGGGTGTCCGCGACGAACACCGCCAGGTCGCGGTCGATCAGCCCCTGGTTGTGCGGCAGCTTCTGCGCCTGGCCGATGTGGAAGTCGGCCAGTTCCTTGCCGATGTTCCGCGAACCGGAATGCAGCATCAGCCAGACAGAACCGGTCTCATCGAGACAGAACTCGATAAAATGATTTCCGGATCCGAGCGTCCCCATCTGCTTCGTGGCACGTTCCTGACGGAATTTGACCGCGTCGGCGATCCCCCCGAACCGCCCCCAGAAGTCGTCCCATCCCGCCGTCGGGAACCCGTGCAGCTTCCCCGGGTCCACCACGGCGTCGTGCATGCCCCGGCCGACCGGAATCGCCTGCTCGATCTTGGAGCGCAGCCGTGACAGGTCGCCGGGAAGATCGTTCGCGGTGAGGGACGTCTTGACGGCGGACATCCCGCAGCCGATGTCCACCCCGACCGCCGCCGGGCACACCGCGCCCTGCATCGCGATCACCGACCCGACCGTCGCCCCCTTGCCGAAGTGGACGTCCGGCATGACGGCCAGACCCTTGATCCACGGCAGCGTCGAGACGTTGCGCAGCTGCTGCATCGCCCCGTCCTCGACCGACGCGGGGTCCGCCCACATCCGGATGGGAACGTTCGCTCCCGACACCTCTACGTACGACATAACTCCTCGATTCCCCCGAAAAGACTGAAAGCGCAAAACCGGTGCCAAGGTCGGCAAACCCGTCGGCCGACCGGCATTCACAGCGGCGCGTGCGATACACATTGTGTCCATCGGCCGCCTTCGAGCGGCAACCCGTTTTCCGTACCGAAGGGAGCCTGGGACGGTGCGACACATGGCGTACGTACCCGGCGTCGCGCTTCTCGCAGCGCTCGTCGTCGGCTGCAGCGCCGACGCCGACAGCAACGCGAACGGCGCCGACAGCAAGGCGGGCAGCCCGACCGTCACCCCCGCTCCTCCCGGCAAGTACCTGACGCTGCCCGCCCCCTGCCGTGCCGTGCCGCGCTCCACGCTGAAGGACCTGCTGCCCGGCGCCGCCGAGCTGCCCGGGGACCAGCAGGAGAAGGTGTTCCGGGGTACGGCGGCCGTCACGTACGACACCGACCGCAAGGTCGGCTGCAGCTGGAAGTCCGACGCGCCGGACGCCACGCGGAGCCTGTCCATCGACTTCGAGCGCGTCGTCTCCTACGACCCCGCGGTCAGCGACGACGACCGGGCCGACACGGTGTACGCGAAGAAGGAGAAGGCCGCCGGCCTGTCGTCCTCGACGCCCCCCGGGCCCGACGCGGAGAAGAACTCCGGAACCCCGGACAAGAAGGACGAGGAGAGCGAGAAGGGCGAGAAGGGCGAGAAGGGCGACGAGAGCGACAAGGGGGCGGCGAAGGGCTCGGCCTCCCCCGGCCCCTCGTCCACCGCCTCGCCCTCCAAGACCCCCGCCGCGGGCGGCAGCGCGAGCAGCGGCGGCAGCGGCGGGCCGGAGGACACCCTCCCCTCGCGCATCCTCGACAACCTCGGAGATGCCGCATTTCTGCACGATCTGCCCAAAAGGTCAGGTTCCACCGCACAGAACCACACGGTCAGCGTGGTATTCCGCACATCGAACGTGGTCGTGACCGTCCGGTACGCCGAGCAGCCGGCCCTCGTCACCCAGGAGCCCGACGGCGCGGAACTCCAGGAGAAGGCCCAGGCACTGGCCCGGAAACTGGCCGAGACGCTCAGCGAGTAGCCCCCGTCCGACGGGCCCCCGACCGGCCGGATTCCGGCCTCCGGGGGCTCTCGGCGGCGGCACACGCCGACCGCCGCCCGTCGTACCGTGGCTGTCCGGAAGACGTACCGACCCGCGACCGAGCCCGCCCGTACACCGCACGAACCGAGACCTCCCGCACCGAGAGCTCCGTGCCATCCGAGTGAAGGAACCATGCACCGATCTGCCCCGCGCCTGTCCCGCATCCTCGCCTGCGCCGCCGTTCCGGTGATGCTCGTAGCCGTCGGCTGCTCGTCGGACTCCGGCTCCGACGGCAAGAAGAACGCGGGCTCCTCGTCGTCCGGCTCCCCCAGCGCCAAGTCCTCGGAGCCCACCGTCGAGCCGGCGAAGTTCGCCGATCTGCCCGACCCGTGCGGCTCGATCGCCAAGAAGACGATCGAGGACCTGGTTCCCTCGGCCAAGAAGAAGAACGGCACGGCGGGCCGGTCCAACGACCTGGCGGCCCGGAGCAGCTGTTCCTGGAACGGCCTGGACGACAAGGGCGTCAAGGGCTCGCAGTACCGCTGGCTGGACGTCGGCTTCACCCGGTTCGACTCGGACCAGTCGCTGGGCAGCGGCGCCAAGCGCGCCACCGACGACTACGCGAAGCAGATCACCAAGACGAAGGCCACCGACGGCGCGGAGAAGCTCGCCGCGGAGCCCGCCGCCGGCATCGGCGAGGAGGCCACCCTCGTCACCTACGGCCTCAGCAAGACGGACGAGGACTTCGCGTACGCCACCGTCGTGGCGCGTACGGGCAATGTCGTCGTCACCCTGACGTACAACGGTGCGGGCTACGCGGGCGCGAAGACCCCCTCCTCCGCGGACATCGTCAAGGGCGCCCAGAAGGCCGCGAAGGAAGCGGTCGCCGCAGTTGCCGACACCGCCGAGGACGCCGCGACCACGCCGCCGGCGAAGGACGACAAGAAGGACGAGGGCAAGAAGGACTCGGCCAAGGGCACGTCCACGTCGAAGCCGAAGTCCACGTCGAAGCCGAAGTCGAGCTGACGCCGGCACGCCATCGCGCCGACAGGCGGGGACGCGAGCGCGCGAACGCGCGAACACCCCCTCCCAGCACCGCTTTTCCGGAACCCGACCCTCCCCGAGGGCCGGGTTCCGCGCGTGCGGCAAGCCCCGGCGGCATGTGCCTGTCACCTTCCTGCCAACCCTTTCCCGGTTCCGTTCCGGGCCCCGCGAACGCCGTTACGCTCCACGGCGAACCCCGAGGAAAGGCAAGGGAATTGCGCAATCGAATCGCACTCGCCGCAGCGCTCACGACCGGCCTGTTCGCGCTCACCGCCGCCACCACCGCCACCGCGGCTCCGGCCGAACCGACGGCCACGGCATCGGGCGACGCCCGCGCGTGCGCGGACGTGAAGCTGTCCGGCTCCCTGCCCGTACCTCCCGAGGGCATGGCCGTGCGGCAGGACGTCTCCATCGGCCCCGACTGCAAGCCGGTGCTCGGCCCCGCACGGCTGGTGGCGAAGGCCGGCCCGGCCGCGAACGCGCGGACGGCCGCCGCCGCCCAGGCCGACCGCCAGGTCCGCAGCTGGTCCGAGATGTACGACTGCTGCAACATCCGGATGACCGGGCTCTACACGACCTCCGACTGGAGCTCCGACGGCACGGTGGTCACCGCCTCGTCCACCGACGCGACCCAGCAGTGGAACCGTGAGCCGTGGAACGCGGGCTGGTCGCTGAAGTCCTCGGGCAAGTCCGCCGACTGCGTGGCGAATTGCGCGGTCTCCACCAACGTGGCCGACGCCTCGTTCACGTACAAGGGGATCTTCGACCCGACGGGCAACGTGTACGCGAACACGCACCGCTCCACCGTGGCCCTCAAGGCCGACGGGACCGCGTCCTGCGAGTTCGAGGTCGACCTGAAGAACACGTTCATCGGCTGGAACTGGCAGCGCGGCTGCGAGTGACCCTCCGGCGGTGGCGGCCCCCCTCGCCGCCACCGCCGGAGCCCTGTCGAAGCCACCGCCCAAAGCCCTCACCGGACCCGCGAACAGCCCCACAACTCCGCCCCGCGTAACGAAACTCGCACACATGTGCCAGGCTGTGCCATCGCCGGGCGTCTCAGGCCTGGCCGGAAATCGAGGCCGGGCGCACACGCCGGGTCCGGGCAGCAGAGGTCGGGGAGGGGATCGCGCGTGGCCGCGATGCAGCTGACACGCACGCACCGCATACTCATCGGGGTCGTCGTCGCGGGTGCGGTGGTCATCGCCGCGATCGGGTTCGCGGGTTCCTACGCCGCCGTGCGCGAGCTGGCGGAGGAGAAGGGCTTCGGGACGTTCTCGCTGGTCTTCCCGATCGGCATCGACGCGGGCATCTGCGTCCTGCTCGCGCTGGACCTCCTGCTCACCTGGATGCGGATCCCGTTCCCGATGCTGCGCCAGACGGCGTGGCTGCTGACGGCGGCGACCATCGCGTTCAACGGCGCGGCCTCCTGGCCCGACCCGCTGGGCACCGCGATGCACGCGGTGATCCCGGTGCTGTTCGTCGTCTCCGTCGAGGCCGCCCGGCACGCGGTGGGCCGGATCGCGGACATCACGGCCGACAAGCACATGGAGGGCGTCCGCCTCACCCGCTGGCTGCTCTCGCCGATCCCGACGTTCAAGCTGTGGCGGCGGATGAAGCTGTGGGAGCTGCGCAGTTACGAGCAGGTCATCAAGCTCGAACAGGACCGGCTGATCTACCAGGCCCGCCTCCAGGCCCGTTTCGGCCGCAACTGGCGGCGCAAGGCCCCGGTCGAGTCGATGATGCCGCTGCGGCTGGCGAAGTACGGCGTACCGCTCGCCGAGACCGGTCCGGCCGGGCTCGCCGCCGCGGGCATCGAGCCGGCCCTGCTGCCGCCGGTGCCCGTCGAGGCCGACCGCCCGAAGGCCGAGCTGGCGTACGAGCCCCGGCAGGGGTACGAGGGACACCAGGAGCACCAGGGGCACGGGCCCCAGCAGGACCAAGGTCTGGGCCAAGGGCTGGACCAGGACCTGGCCAAGGCCCACCCCCAGCAGCAACAGCCCCACCCCGCCTCGCTCCAGCAGCAGGTTCCGCCGGGTCCGCCCACCCACGACAGCCCCTGGTTCGCCGCCCAGAAGCTGCCGGACAACGTCCACGAGAGCGCGTACGACCCGCAGTACGTCGAAGGGCTCGAACCCACCCCGGTCCAGATCCCGGCGGGCCCCGGCCGCACCCGTCCGCTGGGTGACGTCGGCACCATCGGCGCGGTGCCGCACCCCCGCCAGGAGGAGCCGGCCGCCGAGCTGCCCGAGGCTCCGGCCCCCGAGGAGGCCCCGCAGGTGGAGGAGTGGCCCATGGAGGACACCGACTTCGCCCGGGAGGCGTACGAGGTGTTCAGCGACTACACCGACGAGCAGGGGCAGCACCCGTCCCTGGAGGTCCTGGACATCCACCTGGCCGATACGCGCAACGTCCGCCACCCGCGCTCCACGCAGCTGCTCCAGCAGCTGATGCCGCAGTTCAGGGACGCGTACGCGCAGCAGGCGACCGCCGACCAGCCCGCCTGAGGCGCGGAGGCACGACCGTACGACGGACGGCGGAGGGCCGCCGCCCGGGAGTGATTCCCGGGCGGCGGCGCTCCGCCGTTGTCAGGGGGTTACGCGCCGAGCAGCCTGCGCACCCGGTCCGCCCCCACCGCGAGCAGCAGCGTGGGCAGTCGCGGGCCGGTGTCGCGGCTGACGAGCAGCCGGTAGAGCAGGGCGAAGAAGGACCGCTGGGCGGCCTTCAGCTCGGGCGTCGGCTTGGCGTCGGGCTCCAGGCCCGCCAGCACCTTCGGCACGCCGTAGACGAGCGTGGTGAGGCCGTCCAGCGACCAGTGCGTGTCCAGGCCCTCCAGGAGGAGGCGCAGCGACTGGCGGCCCTGGTCGTCGAGCGAGCCGAGCAGCTCCTTGTCCGGCTCGTCCCGGACGATGGTGCGGGCCTCGGCCGGGACCTGGGTGGTGATCCAGTTCTCGGCGCGGTCCAGGCGCGGGCGCGCCTCGTCCAGCGAGGTCAGCGGGTTCTCCGGGTCCAGCTCGCTGAGGATGCGCAGCGTCTGGTCCTCGGCTCCGGCGGTGATGTCGGCGACCGAGGCGAGCGTCCGGTACGGCAGCGGGTGCGGGGTGCTCGGAAGCTCCCCGGCGGCCGTGCGGACGGCACGGGAGTGCGCGGCGGCGTCGGCGGGCAGCACCGTGCCGTCGGCGACCTTGCGGCCCAGCGAGTCCCACTCGTCGTACAGCCGCTGGATCTCCTGGTCGAAGGCGATCTTGAACGACTGGTTGGGCCTGCGGCGGGCGTAGAGCCAGCGCAGCAGCGGCGCCTCCATGATCTCCAGCGCGTCGGCCGGGGTGGGCACCCCGCCCTTGCTGGAGGACATCTTGGCCATGCCGGAGATGCCGACGAAGGCGTACATGGGCCCGATGGGCTGCACGCCGTCGAAGACCTCGCGGACGATCTGGCCGCCGACGACGAAGGAGGAGCCGGGCGAGGAGTGGTCGACGCCGCTGGGCTCGAAGATCACGCCCTCGTAGGCCCAGCGCATCGGCCAGTCGACCTTCCAGACCAGCTTGCCGCGGTTGAACTCGCTGAGGCGGACCGTCTCGGCGAAGCCGCACGCCGAGCAGGTGTAGTTCAGCTCGGTGGTGTCGTCGTCGTAGGAGGTGACGACGGTGAGGTCCTTCTCGCAGTTGCCGCAGTAGGGCTTGTACGGGAAGTAGCCGGCGCTGTTGCCGCTGCCGTCGTCCTCGTCGGCGGCGCCGGAGCCCTCGGCGGCCTCCAGCTCGGCCTCGTCGACCTTCTTCTGCTGCGGCTTCTTGCCGCCGCCCTTGCCCTGGGCCGCCGGGTCCTTCTTGGTCCGGTAGCGGTCGAGGACGGCGTCGATGTCGGCGCGGTGCTTCATCGCGTGCAGGATCTGCTCGCGGTAGGTGCCGGCGGTGTACTGCTCCGTCTGGCTGATTCCGTCGTACTCGACGCCGAGCTCGTCCAGGGCCGCCGTCATGGCGGCCTTGAAGTGCTCGGCCCAGTTCGGGTAGGAGGAGCCGGCCGGGGCGGGCACCGAGGTCAGCGGCTTGCCGATGTGCTCGGTCCAGGTCGCCTTGTCGACCCCCGGGATGCCCTCCGGGACCTTGCGGTAGCGGTCGTAGTCGTCCCAGGAGATCAGGTGGCGCACGGTGTGTCCGCGGCGGCGGATCTCGTCGGCGACCAGGTGCGGGGTCATGACCTCGCGGAGGTTGCCGAGGTGGATCGGGCCGGACGGGGAGAGCCCGGAGGCGACGACGACCGGTTTGCCAGGCGCACGACGCTCCGATTCGGCGATGACATCGTCCGCGAAGCGGGAGACCCAGTCGGTCTCGGTGCTGGTCTGACTCTCGGCCACGGTCGGCACGTCCTTCTCTCGTCTGTCGTTTCCCGATGGGGTACGGACCATTCTCCCAGCTACTCCCCGCAGCGCGAAAACGGCTTTACGCCCCGTGGGATACTGGACCGATCCCTTGTACTTCTACGGAAACGGCAGCCAGACATGGCCTCGGTCCCTTCCCTCGCTTCCACGCTCCAGCAGCAGCTGGCGGACGCCCTGACGGCAGCTCTGCCGGATGCCGGCGCCGCGGACCCGCTGCTGCGCCGAAGCGACCGGGCCGATTTCCAGGCCAACGGCATCCTGGCGCTCGCCAAGAAGCTCAAGGGCAACCCGCGCGAGCTGGCCGCCCGGGTCACCGCCGCCCTTCCGGCCGGTGAGCTGATCAAGGACATCGAGGTCTCCGGGCCCGGCTTCCTCAACATCACGCTCGCGGACAGGGCGATCGTCGAGACGCTGGCCGCCCGGGCCGCCGACGCCGAGGGCCGGCTCGGTGTGCCGCCGAAGGCCGAGGCCGGCACCACGGTCATCGACTACGCCCAGCCGAACGTGGCCAAGGAGATGCACGTCGGCCACCTGCGGTCGGCGGTCATCGGCGACGCCATGGTCAAGATCATGGAGTTCACCGGCGAGAACGTCGTCCGGCGGCACCACATCGGCGACTGGGGCACCCAGTTCGGCATGCTCATCCAGTATCTGATCGAGCACCCGGGCGCCCTGGAGCACGAGGGCGGGGCGAGCGACGGCGAGGCGGCGATGTCGACGCTGAACCGGGTCTACAAGGAGTCGCGGGCCCTGTTCGACTCCGACGAGGAGTTCAAGGCCCGGTCCCGGGACCGGGTGGTGGCGCTCCAGGCCGGTGACCCGGAGACGCTGGAGCTGTGGCAGGGCTTCGTCGACGAGTCGAAGATCTACTTCCACTCGGTGTTCGACAAGCTCGACATGGAGATCGTCGACGCGGACATCGTCGGCGAGTCCGGCTACAACGACATGCTGGAGGAGACCTGCCGGATCCTGGAGGAGACGGGTGTCGCCGTCCGCTCCGAGGGTGCGCTGTGCGTGTTCTTCGACGATGTGAAGGGCCCGGACGGCAACAAGGTCCCGCTCATCGTGAAGAAGACGAACGGCGGCTACGGCTACGCGGCCACCGACCTCTCCGCGATCCGCAACCGGGTCCAGGACCTCAAGGCCGACACCCTGGTGTACGTGGTGGACGCCCGGCAGTCGCTGCACTTCAAGATGGTCTTCGAGACGGCCCGGCGGGCCGGCTGGCTGAACGAGGACGTCAAGGCCGTGCAGCTGGCGTTCGGCACGGTCCTCGGCAAGGACGGCAAGCCGTTCAAGACCCGTGAGGGCGAGACGGTCCGGCTGGAGGACCTCCTCGACGAGGCGGTCTCGCGGGCCACGGCGGTCGTCCGGGAGAAGGCCGGGAAGGTGGGCCTGTCCGAGGAGGAGATCGTCGAGAACGGCCGGTACGTCGGCGTCGGCGCCGTGAAGTACGCGGACCTGTCGACCTCCGCCGTACGGGACTACAAGTTCGACCTGGACCAGATGGTGTCGCTGCACGGCGACACGTCGGTCTACCTCCAGTACGCCTACGCCCGGATCCGGTCGATCCTGCGCAAGGCCGGGGACGCGGTTCCGGCCGCCCACCCGGAGCTGGAGCTGGCCCCGGCCGAGCGGGCGCTCGGTCTGCACCTGGACCAGTTCGGCGAGGTGCTGAGCGAGGTCGCGTCGGGCTACGAGCCGCACAAGCTGGCCGCGTATCTCTACCAGCTGGCCTCGCACCTGACCACGTTCTACGACCAGTGCCAGGTGCTCAGCCCGGACAACGACCCGGAGGTCGTCGAGAACCGGCTCTTCCTGGTCGAGCTGACCGCCCGGACCCTGCACCAGGGGATGGAGCTGCTGGGCATCCGGACGCCCGAGCGGCTCTGATCCCGCACCCGGCTGTACGTACGTCGGCCCCGGCACCTGTTCCGCAGGCGCCGGGGCCGATCGCGTACGGCAGCCCCCCTAGGGTGCGGTGAGTTCCACGACGACGTCGTAGACGGCCGGGTTCGGGGTGACCGGCTGCTTCGTCTCCTCGCGCGCGGCCCGGGTCCGGGAGGCGAAGTCGGGGTCGGCGGTGGCGGCCTCCCACGCCTCCTGGCTCGCCCAGTGGGAGACGTTGACGAGCTGGAAGCGGGCGTCGGAGGAGCGGGCGCGGTGCATCCGGGAGTCGATGAAGCCCGGCTTGTCCCGCATGAGGCGGGCCCGCTCCTCCCACTTCGCGACGAACGCGTCGAGTTCGTCGGCGGCTATCTCGAAGACGTTGATGAAGGTGACGGACGCGTCCGGAGTGTCGGCGGTCGAGCCGTTCTCGCTGGTCGAGCCGTTCTCTGTGGTTAAGCCGTTCTCTGTGGTCATGCGGAAACCCTAGGAGGCCGTGGGCTCAGAGGAAGCGGCGGATCGGTACGACGGCCGCTTCCCGGGCCCGCTGGAGGAGATCGCGGCGCTTCCACCGGCCATGCTCGATCAGCACGCTCTTCGCCCGGTCCTCCTCGAAGTGGCCGTCGAGGGTGGCGGTGAAGTCCCGGTCGAGGACGGCGAGCATGACTTCCTCGTCGTGGTCGAGGGAGCGCCGGTTGAAGTTGGTGGAGCCGATGAGCGAGGCGACCCGGTCGACGGTGAGCGTCTTGGTGTGCAGCATCGTCGGCTGGTACTGGTGGATCTTCACACCGCAGCCGGTCAGTTCCTCGTAGAAGCGCTGCCCGGCGAGCTGGCAGACCCGCTTGTCGGTGTGCGGCCCCGGCAGCAGGATCTCGACCTCGACGCCGCGCCGGGCGGCGTCGCAGAGGAGCCCCGTGAAGTAGGCGTCGGGGGCGAAGTAGGCGGTGGTGAGGCGGATGCGCTCCTCGGCGGACTCCAGGACGACCCGGATCAGGGTCTGCATGTCCTGCCAGCCGAAGGAGGCCGAGCCGCGCACCACCTGGACGACGGCGTCACCGTGGTGTTCCTCCGCGATGAAGCGGTCGCGTTCGTCGAACAGCTCCGCGTGGCACTCGGCCCAGTTCTGGGCGAACGCGGCGGCCAGGCCGTCGACGGCGGGCCCGGTGACCTGGACGTGGGTGTCGCGCCACTCGTGCTCGTTGCGGGCGTCGCCGCACCACTCCTCCGCTATCCCGACGCCGCCGGTGAACGCGGTGCGCTCGTCGACCACGAGGACCTTGCGGTGGCAGCGGTGGTTCTGCTTGAGCGGCGAGAGGTAGAGGGGCTTGCGGAACCAGGTGACGGTGACCCCGGCGGCGTCCATCAGGTCCAGCTGGTCCTGCTCGATGAGCCGCGACCCGAACCCGTCGAGCATGAGGCGCACCCGGACCCCGGCGCGGGCGCGGTCGGCCAGCGCCTCGGCGAACGTGCGAGCGATGTCACCGCGCCAGTAGACGAAGGTCATCAGGTCGACGGTGTGCTCCGCGCCCCGGATCGCCGCCAGCATCGCGCCGAAGATCGCGTCGCCGTTACGGAGCGGGACGAGGGCGTTCCCCTCGGTGGCGGCGATGCCGATCAACCGCTCCAGCCTGCGTCTGAGCCGCAGGGACCGCTCCTCGCAGGTGCGGTCGTCCAGGCCCGGTCGGTCGTCCGGGCCCGGTCGGTCGGTGGCTTCGGCAGCAGTGGCGGACATGTGTCACCTGGTGGGGGCGGGAGCGGGGCGGCCGTACGCCGTCGTCGCACGGCGGCAGGCTGCCAGGGCCTCGCAGACTGTACTCCCGGGTTCCGCACACGTGTACGGCCACTCCCGGCCGGGAGACGGATACGGCGGCCGTCCCCCGCGCCCCGGACACGCCCTACGGCTGACCGGCGGGCTCCCAGCCGTAACCGGGACCGCCGTACACATACTCCGGCCGCCCCTTCATCCCGCTCAGCCGGAACGGCTTCCCGTGGTCGTCGATCCGTAGCGTCCCCTCGTTGCCGCCACTGCTCCACTCCAGCTCCAGGAACCAGGTGACGTCGTAATTCACGGCCTCCATATCGAGGTTGAAGACCTCCACGTCCTCGGACGTCACCTTGTACGGGAAGTCCACGGCCGGCACCTCGACGTCCCCCTGCGTCCCCGGCACCGGCCGGAGGGTGGGGTGCCCGGCGTCGAGGTGGGCCGCGAAGGTCTGCGGCGTGATCCCGCTGCCGCAGCCGTTGCCCATCTTGTACGCCGACCAGGACAGCGGAGCGTTACGGGAGAGCACGCGGACGTTCATGCGCTTCAGGACGACCGCCTCGCGCGAGGTGCCCTGCACGGTGAGCTGGAGCAGCGCGTTCCCCGCCTCGACCCCGCCGTACGACTCCGCCCAGCCTCGCCGGTCCTGCGGTGCGGGCGGCGGATCGAGCTTGTCGGGACCCTGGTTGACCAGATAGTGCTGCCCGCAGGGTTCTTCCCAGTTGTACGAGCTGATGGTGACGGTCGGCGGAGCCCCGAGGCCCGTACCGCCGCCGCCCCCGCTCTGGGACTGACCGGGCCCGGAGCCGCCACCCGCCGGGGGCTTCCCGGACGGCGGCCCGGACGGAGATCCGGATGCGCTCGCCGAAGAACCCGACGGGCTCGGGCTCGCGGAGGGCCGGGGCGTACCGGAGGCGGAGCCTTCCGGGGCCGCGGCGAGGTCTCCGCCCGCGTCCTCCACCCGGTCCGCGGCGCTCCCGCCGCCCTCCTTCCCCGACCCGGCGAGATCCACGGCGACGACGGTGCCGGGCACGAGGAGCGCGGCGACCCCGGCGGCGGCGATGAGCACCCGCGTACGCCGGGAGAGCCGGGACCACCGGGAGCCGGGGCCCGACTCGGGCGCCTGGGACGGCCCGGGTTCCCGGGACAGCTCGGGTACCCGGGACAGCTCGGGCTCCAGGGACACCGGGGGCGGCTCACTCGCCTCGCCCCCACCGGGAACGGCGTCAGGCACACCAACGGGTTCGGCGGCTCCCGCCGGAGTCCGCCGCCGAGCCGCGTCCGCCACGATCCACCGCCGGTGCACCTCCACCAGCTCGTCGCCGGACGCCCCGCACAGCCGCGCGAACCGCTCGATCGGCGCGTACTCGTTCGGCACGGCGTCACCGTTGCAGTACCGGTGGAGGGTCGACGTACTGACGTGCAGTCTCCCGGCCAGAACACCGTAGCTACGCCCCGAACGGCCCTTCAGTTCCTTCAGCAGGGCCGCGAAATGCTCGGCCTCAGGCGTCGCCACGACGGCGTTCCCCTCCCTCATCCGTCCCGGAACGGCGTTCCAGGGACGCGGAATTCCCGCAGGTCACCGTACGCGTAGACGTTCCAGCATCCCCAATGGTTCTGCGGGTGTTGCGGCCGGAATCCGCCATCCCACAAGCTCGGACCAGACCACAGCAGCACCGCAGATCAACCGAGTACGGGGAGTACCAACGCCATGCGCATCAACCGCATCCGCACCACCGCCGTCGCCGTCACCGCCCTCGCGGCCGCCCTCTCGCTCACCGCCTGCGGCGGCGAGGACAAGGCCATGGGCACCAAGCCGGCCGGCGCCGCCGAGACCGCGGCCCCCGCGGCGTCGAACACCGACGGCACGGCACAGCAGGACGCGCCGGAGGCCGGCGCACCCGAGACCCAGACCGTCCCCGCCGGGGGCAAGAACGCGGGCGGCAACGGCGACAGCCGCGCCAAGAAGCCGGAGACCGCTCCGAACGCGGAGGCGGCGGCCTCGATCCCGGCCTGCACGCCCCAGAACTCCACGGTGAAGGTCTCCTCGGTGAGCCGCCCGATCAACCACCTGCTGCTCACGGTGACCAACACCGGCTCCAAGGACTGCGCCGCGTACCACGCGCCGTTCCTCCGCTTCGACGACGCGCAGGCCGTCTACCCGATCCTCGACGACAGCAAGCCGCAGGCCGTCGTCGTGCTCTCTCCGGGCGAGAAGGCGTACGCGGGCATCGGCCTGCTCGGCCAGCCCGGCGAGGGCGAGCCGGTCAAGAGCGACAACCTCGGCGTGATCATGGTCGACAAGAACAACAAGTCCAAGGGCGAGGCCACGCTGAAGCTCCCGGCGGAGACCTACACGGACAGCCTGGGCTTCGTCACCTACTGGCAGTCGGACATGGAGACCGCACTGACGTTCTGAGCCGCGGAGCACCCTCTCGGGAACACCTCGGGAACACCTCGGGCCAGCGCCTGACGTGCCGTGACCATGCGCGACCCGTACAGATTTGTTGTACGGGTCGCGCATGCGTGAAGTGGGTTCCGGGGTGGGAGTGGGAACCGTATGCACCCCAGAAAGCGACAGCGCAAGAACGCGTCGACGATGAAGCTCGTGGGCAAGCTCCTGGCCCGGTTCCGCACCGAGGCGGGCATGACCCAGGTCGAACTGGCCCTGGCCGCAGGCGTACAGGAGGACACGATCGCCTCCATCGAGCAGGGCAGGCGCTCGCTCGTGCCGGATCTGGCGGAGACGATCGACGATCTGCTGGACACCAAGGGCGCGTTGGCGACGGCGGTCGACAACATGCCGGAATACGACCTGATTCCGCTGTGGGCCGAGCACTACCTCAACATGGAGCACGAGGCGCTGGCGCTCTCCTGGTACGACAACCAGGTCATCCCGGGTCTGCTCCAGACGAAGGCGTACGCGGACGCGGTGTTCAGCAACAAGATCCCGGTCTACAGCCCGGAGGAAGTCGAGACGCAGACGGCGACGCGGCTGCAACGCCAGCAGATCCTGGACCGGAAGAAGCCGCCGACGATCAGCATGGTGATCTGGGAGCCGGTCCTGATGATGAAGCTGACGTCGGACGAGGACCATCGGGAACAGCTGCGCCACCTCTACGCGATGGCGCAACTCCCGGGCGTCTGCCTTCAGGTGCTCCCGCTGGACAGCAGGGCCCACGCGAGCCTCGCAGGCCCCTTCACTCTCCTGGAGACCCCGGACCACCAACACGTCGCCTACACCGAGACCCAGCGTGGCAGCCACCTGATCTCCGACCGGAATGAGATCAGCATCCTCGCCCAGAAATATGCGATGCTGCGGGCCCAGGCGCTCACCCCTTTTGAGACCCTGCGCCTGCTGGCCCGTTTACTGGGAGAGACATGAACACCGCACTGAACTGGTTCAAGTCGAGCTACAGCAGCGACGAAGGCGGCCAGTGCCTCGAAGTCGCGTACGACTGGCGGAAGTCGAGCTACAGCGCCGATGAAGGCGGGGCCTGCGTCGAGATCGCCGCGCACCCCGCCGCCGTCCACATCCGTGACTCGAAGGACATCGAAGGCCCGACGTTCACCGTCGCGCCCTCCGCCTGGTCGGCGTTCGCCGCCTACGCGGCCACCGCCTGACGCCTCATCACCGTGAGCCTCACGCCCGGACCGTCTCGTAACGGAGCAGGACGACTCCGTTCCCGAAGGTCCGGGTCTCCATCAGCCGGAGCATCTGCCGCTCCTCCGTGTCCCGGAAGAAGGGGCGGCCCCGGCCGAGGATGACGGGGTGGATGTAGATCCGGTACTCGTCGATCAGATCGGCCTGCCGGAACGACTCCAGCAGATCCGACCCGCCGACCACCAGATCGCCCGAGGCGGCGTCCCGCAGACCGCGCACCTGCTCGGGGTCGACCTCGTGCAGCAGGGTCGCGTTCGGCCCGACGCTCTCCAGCGTCCGCGAGAAGACGAACTTCGGCATGTCCCGCCAGATCCCCGCGAATTCGGCCATCGGGCCTTCGTTCTCCGGGTCCTGATCGGCGGTCGGCCAGAACTCCTCCATCAGCTCGTAGGTGACACGCCCCTCCACGAAGCCGCCCACCAGCCGCAGATAGTCGTTGAAGTGCTGGTGCACCTCCTCGTCGACCGTGTGCCAGTCGATGTCCTGGTCGGGCCCTTCGAAGAAGCCGTCGAGGGAGAGCGAGATGGACGTGACGATCCTGTTCACGGGGGCTCCTGGGGGCTCGTTGGGCGGCTCGTTGGGCGACTCGTCAGGTGGCTTGCGGGGGGCTTGCGGGGCGACTCGTCAGGTGGCTCGCGAAGTGGCTTCTTCCTGGCGTCGCACCATCTCGGCGATCCAGGCGGGCGCGTACGGGGACGTGCAGTTCGGCGGGGTCGGGTAGTCCTTGAGAACCTCCAGACGCTCACCGATGGCGACGGCACGGGCGCGGTGTTCGGGGTGCTGGATGCCGATCTGGGCTAGGCAGTGGTTCATCGCCCACTGGAGCCGGTCCGGGGCGTCCTTCATCTCCGCCTCGACGGTGTCCAGCAGCCCTGCGAGGTCCAGCCCTTCGGGCTTCTTCGCCACCCGCTCGGTGGTCAGCGCCCACCCGGCGCTCGCGACCACGGGGTCGGGATCCTCGGTCCAGGCGAGGCGCAACTCCTCCGCGTGCGGGCTCTTCTTCACGACGTAGTTGACGAGCCAGTCGTGCACCTTGGGGGCGCGCGCCTCACGGAGCATGGTGTCCAGCTCCTCGCGCTCGAAGGCCTTCGGGCGGCAGATCAGGAGCGCCAGCAGCCGGGCCGCGGTGTCGTCGGTGGCCCAGAGGTCGCGGGCGAGGTCCTGCTGCGTCTTGAGCCGCTTGGCCAGCGCGCGCAGCTTGCCGAGGTTCACGCCGTGGTCGTCGCCGTGCCGCTCGTTGACCGCGCGCATCTTCGGGTCCTCCAGCCCGGCCAGCTCCTCCATGACCTGCGCCGCAGTGGTCCCGGTCATCGCGGTCTCCTTCCCGTGGCCGTGATCGTGGTCGTGGTCGCGTCGCACGGCAGTTTTCAGCCTATGACCGACAGAGGCCGCCCGCTCCCGCTCGGCACCCGGTCGGCATCCGCTGTCCGTGCCTGTTGTCAGTGCCCCCGCCTAGAGTCACCACCATGGCGACGCTCCCGAATCCTCTGCCCTCCCTGGCCTCCTCCGGCCTGGACCTCCCGCCGGGCTCCCTGGTGGACGCCACGCTGGACGGCCCCTGGCACGAGCCGCTGCTCTGGTACGCGGACGGCCCGGCGGACCAGCGCGGCTGGTCGGCCCTGCGGGCGTCCGGGCGGCGGCTCGGGCTGCTGCCGGTGCTGGTCACCGGCGGCTCGCGCGACCAGTGGCCGGAGGACTGGGACCTCTGCCCGGACGGCACCTCGTATCCCGGCGACCACGACGCCGACGAGGTCCTCGCGGGGTATTGGACGGATTACGCGGACGACGAGGTCGGCGGCGGCCCGGCGTCCGACGGGGCCGGCGAGGAGAGCGAGAGGAACGGGGAGTCCGGAGAGGACGGAGAGGCCGGAGAGGACGGGGAGGACGGGGAGCAGTCCGGCGGCGCCGGCTCCTGGCCCGGCCTCGCGCCCGTCCCCGCCCGGGAGGCCCCCGAGGACCCGGACGCGGTGGCCGCGGGGCTCGTGGGCGTGATCACCGCCGACGCGGACGAGTGGCTCGGCGGAGCCCGCATCGCCCTCGTCCCGGCCCGCCGCAGCGCCGACATACCGGCGGCGATCGGCTGGTCGGGCCCGATGAACCACGAGAACGACGTGGCCCGGCTCTGCGCGGTGCTCCGCTCCTGGGAGGACCGCTACGACGCCCGGGTCGTGGTGCTCGGCTTCGACACGATGATCGTCTCCGTGGGCCGCCCGCCCGCCACGATCGAGGAGGCCCGCGCCCTGGCCGCCGAGCACTACGCGTTCTGCCCGGACAACATCGACCAGTCCCCGCCGTACGACCTCGCCGTCTACGCCGAGAAGGCCGTACTCAACCAGGAAGCGTGGTCGTTCTGGTGGGACTGAACACGAACCGTCCGGCCGGGCAGCAGTCGGACCTGTCTCGGATCAAGGCCTGGTGGCGCACGCTCGGCGGCGACCGCTTCGCCGTCCTGCCTCCCCCCACCCGGGGCCGCTACACCCAGTCGGACGGCCACGAGGACGCGGCGGAGATGTTCGCGACCCAAGGCATCGCCACCGACACCTCCTTCGCCTACTGGCACTGGCAGTCCCATGACGCCTTCGCCCGCTCCGGCGAACTGACCGGCGTGCTCTACCTGCACTGGGGCGGCGACCACGCCACGGTCGCCGCCGGTCTCGGGGAGGGCCCGCCCGGCTACCGGATCGTCGACAACGGTCCGCAGGGGGCCTTCCAGCTGGACAAGGTCACGGCGACGGACGCCGACGGGCTGCCCGACCCCGAGGACACCGCGGGCGTACGCCAGTTCCTCGCCCGCATCGACGAGCCCCGCAGCCGGAAGACCCGCGAGCGGGAGTACGACCCGCTGACCGCCGCCGAGGAACGCTGGCTCCACGAGCGGCTGGCGGGCCCCGTGGACCTGGCCGCCGCCGACCGCTTCGCCGCCCCGCTGGAACACCGGCAGGCGCTGACACCGGACGAGACGGCACGGCTGCTGGCCGCCTGGCGGGAGACGTACGCCGGACGGCTCGCGGCCTGGCGCGGCTGGCGTTCCGTGCTCCCCGCCCTGCTGCGCCAGGAGCACCCGGAGGCCTGGGAGGTGGCCGCCGAGCTGGGAGCCGACGCGTCCCACGCCCTCGCCGCGCATCCGTCCCCGCGCTCGCTGGAGCTGCTGCGTGCGTGGGCGCTGACCGGTGACGACGGTGCCGTACGCGGCTGGTTCCGCGCCCACCACGCCCGGCACGAACCGGACCCGGTCAGAGCGGCCCGCGCGCTCTCCGAGGAGCTGACGGCCCACACCGCACCCGAGACCGCGCAGACCCGCCTCCTCCACGCACTGCGGGAAGCCGTCACAACCGAGCACCGCACCCCGCGCCCGCCCACCTCCGACGGGTTCTTCCCGCTCCTGCTCTCCACCGTCCGGTTCGCCACGGACGAACGGCTGCCGCGCCCGCTGCGGGTCGCCGCCGCGAAGGCCGCCGCCGACACGGCCGACCGGGTGCGCGAGGCGGCCGGACGCCTCACCGACGCCGCCGAGACGGCCGAGGCGCTGGCCGCCCTGGAGCGGTACGAGTCCGCCCGCGACGAACTCCTCGCCGGCACCGGCCCCGACCTCACCGGCTACGAGGGCGGCCTCGGCGACCTCTACCACCGCTACCGCACCCTCACCCCGTCCGACGTCCAGTGGCTCCGCGACCGGCTCGCCGACCCGTCCACCGAAGTCCAGGGCATCGCGTTCTGCCTGGAGTTGCTGTACGCCCACGGCGAGGCCACACAGACGGAACTCCAGGCGCTCCTCCCCCGCTGGAAGAAGGAGCTGACCAAGCAGTACCGCACCACGTACACCGAGTGGCGCCACCCGCTGGTCACCCTGACCTGCCTGGCGCTCGACCTGGAACACCCGGCCGCGGCCGACCTGGTGGCCTGGTGGGCGAAGCCCAAACCGCTCTGGAAGGACCCGGTCCGGCTGCTCACCCACCTCGGCGCGCCCGACGAGGCGAAGGCCGCCGAGCTGTGGGAGTTCATCGTCTCCGGCGGACACGACACCGGGCACCTGATGACCTGGGTGCTGCTCCGCGCCCGCCTCGACGGCGTCCACCCGCTGCACGTCGCGGAGAAGCTGATCGCGGAGCCGGGCGTCCGCGCGTACGTCCTGGAGCGCGTCCTGATCGGGGTCGCCGACCCCGCCCAGCCGCTGTGGCACTACGCGATCGACCCCCGCAGCCACAGCTGGTGGCACCGCGCCCAGGAGGTGGCCGACCACCCCGCGCTCTCCGCCGAGGCCCGCGCGATCGGGCTGAAGGCGGCCCGCGAGCACTACGTCACGCGCCACCCGGACCAGGTGCGCCCGGCCCTCACCGAAGGCGAGGTGAACGCGGCCCGCGCCTGGCTGGCGGCCCGCGCCGACCGGACCGCCGCCGGCTGAGCCCTCGTACTCATGCGGGCGGCGGCCCCTCACTGTTCACTCGGAAACATGAGCGACGACAGGCCCGGGGCCGCCCCCGCACCCACCCCCGACGAGACGCCCGACCCCCACTCCTGGATCGCCCCGCTGATCTCCTCGGTCGTCACCGTGCCGCTGGGGCTGCTCGCCCTGCTCTACGGGGCGCTCTCGCCCATGGAGTGCGACTCCTGCAACGGCGAGGTGGCCGAACGCTTCCACGACAGCTGGATGATCGGGTGGACCGTCCTGTGGATCGGCCTGCTCATCGCCCTGGCCGTGCTGATCGCGAGCTGGGCCGTACCGCACCGACTCCGCTACGCGGCCCGCCGCGTAGGACTGGCACTCGCCGCACCCGCCACCGTGGGGGTCACTTTCGTAGCATTCATGGCACTGGTCGACTGGCCCTGACAGAAAGTGTCTACCCCCATGAACGACACGAACGTCCCGACCACGACGGAAGCCGCCTCCGCGACGGAAGCGGCCGAAGTCGCCGAACGCCTGATAGCCGAGTTCCGCGCGCTGCCGCCGGGCAGCGACCGCAAGCGGGAGATCATCACCGAGCTGGACGACAACGCCCAGGCGCTGCCGTTCCTCGTCTCGGTCGTCGCGGATCCGGGCGAGTACGACCTGGCCCGCGTCGAGAGCGCCACCGTCCTGCGCCTGTGGCCCCCGGCCGACCCCGTCCTGCGCCACGAAGCGGGCCGCGCCCTGCTCACCGCGCTGCGCGACCCGGAGGAGGACCTGGTCCGCCAGTACGCGGCGATGTCGCTGGCGCCCTACACCGACGACCCGATCGTCGCCACGGTCCTCGACACCACCGCACGGGCCGACGAGGACCCGCTCGTCCGGGACAGCGCCCGCTTCTCCATCAAGGAGGCCCACCGGCTCCAGGAGACCGGAGCGGGTGGGCCGTGATCACGCGCGCGCTCAGCCGCGCCTGACGTCCCGTCCGCCCAGCCACTGGGCCACCTCGGTCGCCCAGTAGGTGAGGATCATCTGCGCCCCGGCCCGCCGGATCCCGGTCAGGCTCTCCAGGATCGCCTTCTCGCGGTCGATCCAGCCCTTCTCGGCGGCGGCCTCGATCATCGCGTACTCGCCGCTGATCTGGTACGCCGCGACCGGCACGTCCACGGACTCCGCGACCTTGGCGAGGATGTCCAGATACGGTCCGGCGGGCTTCACCATCACCATGTCCGCGCCCTCCGCCAGGTCCAGCGCCAGCTCCCGCAGCGACTCGCGGGCGTTCGCCGGGTCCTGCTGGTAGGTCTTGCGGTCGCCGGTGAGCGAGGAGCCGACGGCCTCGCGGAAGGGGCCGTAGAAGGCGGAGCTGTACTTCACGGCGTAGGCGAGGATCGACACGTCCTCGTGGCCGGTCTGGTCCAGGGCGTCGCGGATCACGCCGACCTGACCGTCCATCATGCCGCTGGGGCCCACCACATGCGCCCCGGCGTCCGCCTGGACCTGGGCCATCTCCGCGTACCGCTCCAGCGTCGCGTCGTTGTCCACCCGGCCGTCCGCCGTCAGGACCCCGCAGTGGCCGTGGTCGGTGTACTCGTCCAGGCAGAGGTCCGACATCACGACGAGGTCGTCGCCGACCTCCTCGCGGACCGCGCGCAGGGCGACCTGGAGGATGCCGTCGGGGTCGGTGCCCGCCGTGCCCCGGGCGTCCTTCTTCTCGTCCTCCGGCACCCCGAAGAGCATGATCCCCGAGACCCCGGCCGAGACCGCCTCGACGGCCGCCTTCCGCAGGGTGTCCAGGGTGTGCTGGTGCACGCCGGGCATGGCCGAGATGGCGACCGGGGCGTCGACGCCCTCCCGGACGAACGCGGGCAGGATCAGGTTCGCGGGGTCGAGCCGTGTCTCGGCGACCATCCGCCGCATCGCCGGGGTCGTCCGCAGCCGCCGGGGGCGGGAGCCGGGGAAGTTTCCGTACGCAGTCATCCTTCGACGATAGACCCGTACGCAGCGCGGTCTTACCGACACCGGTGCCGGGAAAGGCGGCGGGCCCGGCCGCCGAAGCGACCGGGCCCACTCACCCTCGTAACTGCTACGTCGTCGTCCGACGCCGGCGCGCACCCGGGCGCCGCTCGCTCGGCCGGGTCACCGGGTCGCCGGCCTCCTTCGCCGCGTCCCGGCGCTGCGCGCCGAAGGCGGCGAGCGCCTCGGCGAGCTTGTGCACCGACGGCTCCGGGGACAGCACGTCCACCCGCAGGCCGTGCTCCTCGGCGGTCTTCGCGGTGGCCGGGCCGATGCACGCGATCACGGTCACGTTGTGCGGCTTGCCCGCGATGCCGACCAGGTTCCGGACGGTCGAGGACGAGGTGAACAGGACCGCGTCGAAGCCGCCGCCCTTGATCGCCTCGCGGGTGTCGGCCGGCGGCGGCGAGGCGCGGACCGTGCGGTACGCGGTGACGTCGTCGACCTCCCAGCCCAGCTCGATCAGCCCGGCCACCAGGGTCTCGGTGGCGATGTCGGCGCGCGGCAGGAACACCCGGTCGATCGGGTCGAAGACCGGGTCGTAGGGCGGCCAGTCCTCCAGCAGCCCGGCGGCGGACTGCTCGCCGGAGGGCACCAGATCCGGCTTGACGCCGAAGTCGATCAGCGCGGCCGCGGTCTGCTCGCCGACCGCGGCGACCTTGATCCCGGCGAAGGCGCGGGCGTCGAGACCGTACTCCTCGAACTTCTCCCGGACCGCCTTGACGGCGTTCACGCTGGTGAAGGCGATCCACTCGTAGCGTCCGGTGACCAGGCCCTTGACCGCGCGCTCCATCTGCTGGGGCGTACGCGGCGGCTCGACGGCGATCGTCGGGACCTCGTGCGGCACCGCACCGTAGGAACGCAGCTGGTCGGAGAGCGACGCGGCCTGCTCCTTCGTGCGCGGGACGAGCACCCTCCAGCCGAACAGCGGCTTGGACTCGAACCACGCGAGCTGGTCGCGCTGGGCGGCGGAGCTGCGCTCTCCGACCACGGCTATGACCGGCCGGTGGCCCTCGGGCGAGGGCAGCACCTTGGCCTGCTTGAGCGTCTGGGCGATCGTCCCGAGGGTCGCCGTCCAGGTGCGCTGGCGGGTGGTGGTGCCCGCGATCGTCACGGTGAGCGGGGTGTCGGGCTTGCGGCCCGCCGAGACCAGCTCACCGGCGGCGGCCGCGACCGCGTCCAGCGTGGTGGAGACGACGGCGGTCGCGTCGCTCGCGCCGACCTCGCTCCAGCACCGGTCGGAGGCGGTACGGGCGTCGACGAAGCGGACGTCCGCGCCCTGCGCGTCACGCAGCGGCACCCCGGCGTACGCGGGCACGCCGACGGCGTTCGCGATGCCCGGGACCACCTCGAAGGGCACCCCGGCGGCGGCGCAGGCGATCATCTCCGCGCCCGCGTCCCCGTCCAGGCCCGGGTCGCCCGCGACCGCACGGACCACCCGCCTGCCGCCCTTCGCTGCCTCCATGACAAGATTGGCGGCATCCCTGAGAACGGGTACACCGGCGGCTGTTGACGAGACGTCAACAACCGTCAGCTCAGGCGTGCTCACGCCTGCTCGCGCATGGCTGCGAACGACGTCGAGCACATCGGGCTCGGCGACAAGGACGTCCGCGCTCGCGAGCGCCTCGACGGCGCGCAGCGTCAGCAGTCCCGGGTCGCCGGGACCGGCGCCGAGGAAGGTGACCTGGCCTTGGGCGGACAGGGCAGGAAAGTCGGATGCGGCGGGGCCGGTGGGGCTCAAAGTGCTCGCTCCCCCATAAGACCGGCCGCACCCTTGGCGAGCATCTCGGCCGCGAGTTCGCGACCGAGGGCCGCCGCGTCGTCGTGCGACGTGGGGACGGGACCGGTGGTGGACAGCTGTACGAGCGAGGAACCGTCGGTGGTACCGACGACTCCGCGCAGGCGCAGTTCGTTGACAACCTGTCCGTCGACCAGGAGGTCGGCCAGCGCACCCACAGGTGCGGAGCAGCCGGCCTCCAGGGCGGCGAGCAGGGCACGCTCGGCGGTCACGGCGACCCGGGTGTACGGGTCGTCGAGCTCGGCGAGCGCGGCGGCGAGGTCGGCGCTGGACGCGGCGCACTCGATCGCCAGTGCTCCCTGGCCGGGAGCGGGCAGGACGGTGTCGACCGGCAGGAAGTCGGTCGCCTCACCGCTCCGGCCGAGACGGCTGAGCCCGGCGGCGGCGAGAACCACCGCGTCGAGCTTTCCGTCACGCACGAACCCGATCCGCGTGTCGACGTTGCCCCGGATGGGGACGGTCTCGATCCGCAGGCCGTGGGAACGGGCGTACGCGTTGAGCTGCGCCATGCGGCGCGGCGAACCGGTGCCGATGCGGGCGCCGTCGGGCAGCTGCTCGAAGGTCAGCCCGTCCCGGGCGACGAGCGCGTCGCGCGGGTCCTCGCGCTGCGGCACGGCGGCCAGCACGAGGTCGTCGGGCTGGCTGGTCGGCAGGTCCTTGAGCGAGTGGACGGCGAAGTCCACCTCGCCGCGCGCCAGCGCCTCGCGCAGGGCCGCGACGAACACGCCGGTGCCGCCGATCTGCGCCAGGTGCTCGCGGGAGGTGTCCCCGTACGTGGTGATCTCGACGAGCTCGACGGCGCGCCCGGTCACCTCGCGAACCGCCTCGGCGACGAGCCCGGACTGGGCCATGGCGAGTTGGGAGCGCCGGGTGCCCAGCCGGAGCGGAGCGGCGCCTCGCGCGTCCGGCGATGAGTTGTCGGTCATGACCGCCCTCTATTCGGGTCGTTCAGGTCGGCCCGGGAGACGGCGGCCACCGTCTGCGGGTCGAGGTCGAAGAGTTCTCGCAGCGCGTCCGCGTACCCGGCGCCGCCGGGCTCGCTGGCGAGCTGCTTGACCCGCACGGTGGGCGCGTGCAGGAGTTTGTCGACGACGCGGCGCACGGTCTGGGTGATCTCGGCGCGCTGTTTCTCGTCCAGGTCGGGAAGGCGGCCGTCCAGCCGGGCGATCTCGCCGGCCACCACGTCGGCGGCCATGGTGCGCAGGGCGACCACGGTCGGGGCGACGTGCGCGGCGCGCTGGGCGGCGCCGAAGGCGGCCACCTCGTCGGAGACGATGGTGCGGACCCGGTCCACATCGGCGGCCATCGGGGCGTCGGCGGACGCCTCCGCGAGCGACTCGATGTCGACGAGGCGCACACCGTCGATGCGGTGGGCCGCGCCGTCGATGTCGCGCGGCATGGCGAGGTCGAGCAGGGCGAGCCGGACCGGTCCGGTGGACTGGGCGGGCACGGTGGCCCGGCGCAGCGCGGTCGCCGGACCGGCGTGCGCGGCGGAGGTGGCGGAACCGTTCTCCACCCAGGCGGCGTGCTGGTCGACGTCGGCCGGGGCCGGGGTGACGGTGGCCGCGGGCTTCTCGGGCGCGGCGTCCAGGGTCACGCCCAGGGCGTCGGCGAGGGCGTCGGCGGTGAGCACGAGGCCGGTGGAACCGGTGCAGGAGACGACGATGTCGGCACGTGTCAGTTCGTCGCCGACCGCGGACATCTCGACCGCGTGCGCGCGCACCTCCGTGTCGTCGCCCTGCTGGAGGATCTCCACCAGGCGGTCCGCGCGGGAGCGGGTCCGGTTGGCGACGACGACCTCGGCGCAGCCGGTGCGGGCGAGGGTCGCGGCGGCCAGCGAGGACATCGATCCGGCGCCGATGACCAGGGCGCGCTTGCCGCGGGCCCAGCGCTCGGGGTCGGCGCCGGCGGCGAGCTGCTGGAGCCCGAAGGTGACGAGCGACTGCCCGGCCCGGTCGATGCCGGTCTCGCTGTGGGCGCGCTTGCCGACCCGCAGGGCCTGCTGGAAGAGGTCGTTCAGCAGCCGTCCGGCGGTGTGCAGCTCCTGGCCGCGCGCGAGCGCGTCCTTGATCTGGCCGAGGATCTGACCCTCGCCGACGACCATCGAGTCCAGCCCGCAGGCCACCGAGAAGAGGTGGTGGACGGCCCGGTCCTCGTAGTGCACATAGAGATACGGAGTGAGCTCCTCCAGGCCGACGCCGCTGTGCTGGGCGAGCAGGGTGGAGAGCTCGGCGACGCCCGCGTGGAACTTGTCCACGTCGGCGTACAGCTCGATGCGGTTGCAGGTGGCCAGCACGGCGGCCTCGGTCGCGGGTTCCGCGGCGAGGGTGTCCTGGAGCAGCTTGGCCTGGGTCTCGGCAGCGAGCGAGGCCCGTTCCAGTACGGAGACGGGGGCGCTGCGGTGGCTCAGTCCGACGACGAGGAGGCTCATGCCGGCATCACGGCGGGCATGTCCCCGTCGGGTCCCTTCCGGCCGGCGGGCGTGGCACGCATCGGGGGCGCGCCCTCGTCCTCGGCGGCGGAGTCCTCACCGGCCTTGCGCTGCTCGTGGAACGCGAGGATCTGGAGCTCGATGGAGAGGTCGACCTTGCGCACGTCGACGCCCTCGGGCACCGACAGCACGGTCGGCGCGAAGTTCAGGATGGAGGTCACACCGGCGGCGACGAGCCGGTCGCAGACCTGCTGGGCCGCGCCGGGCGGGGTGGTGATCACGCCGATGGACACACCGTTGTCGCTGATGATCCGGTCCAGGTCGTCCGTGTGCTGGACGGCGATCCCGGCCACCGGCGTACCGGCCATGGCGGGGTCCGCGTCGATCAGCGCGGCGACCCGGAAGCCGCGGGAGGCGAAGCCGCCGTAGTTGGCGAGGGCCGCGCCGAGGTTACCGATACCGACGATCGCGACCGGCCAGTCCTGGGTGAGCCCGAGCTCACGCGAGATCTGGTAGACGAGATACTCGACGTCGTATCCGACACCGCGGGTGCCGTAGGACCCGAGGTAGCTGAAGTCCTTGCGCAGCTTCGCCGAGTTGACGCCGGCCGCCGTGGCCAGCTCCTCGGAGGAGACCGTGGGGACCGATCGCTCGGAGAGCGCGGTGAGAGCGCGCAGATACAACGGAAGTCGGGCGACGGTGGCCTCGGGGATTCCTCGGCTACGGGTCGCCGGTCGGTGTGTTCGGCCAGTTGCCACGGTGCTCCTGCGGGATGAGCGGGGCTGCAGGCGGCCGTATGTCCCTAGACCGCCCCGTCCCCTGCAGGCTATGTCTTTGTGAACGCGTGCACAAAGATGGTGTCCGTTTTGTCCGGTCAAAGTGACCGGGGTCACGCACATTTCCCGCGCGATCCCGGAACCGGGGACCGCATCGGCCCGTTGCAGCCTCGAAGGGGGCAAAGCGGTACACACTCCTCACAGCCAAGCCCCCGAGGCCACTCAAAACGCCCGCAATGTTAACCGGGTTTCGCGTCCGCACCCAGCGCCTTGCGCAGCCTCGCCGGGTCCACGCGCCAGAACGTGTGCTGCTCGTCATCGATCAGCACCACCGGAATCTGCTCCCAGTACTCCTTGTACAGCTCCTCGTCCTCGGTGATGTCCTTCTCCACCCACGACGCACCGGTCTCCGCGCAGACCGCGCTCACCACCGCCCGCGCGTCCTCGCACAGATGGCATCCGGGCTTCCCGACCAGCGTGACCACCCGCTCGGCGGGCTTCTTCTTCGTACGGCGCAGCAGAGGACTCATGCCTTCATTCTGCGCCCGCGGACCGCCGCCCCGGACCGCCCGGAATCGCCCGATTCACCATTCCGACCCGAAGCGTTCACGCCCCCGCATCGCGGCAGGTCGGGCAGGTACCGGCGGACTGGCTATGCTCACCGCATGGCCGCTCTTGGATGGCTCACACCCCGTAGGCGTTCCGCTACCGCACGGAGCGTCCTGGCAGGCGAGGCCGCCGCCGAGGCCGCACGCAAGACCTCGGCCGCCGACGACGACTCCGCCCTCCTGACCGGAACCTCCGAAGAAGCTCCCGAGGAGCCCGCGTTCCCCGTCGCCGGGGACGACCGCGCCGCCGCCTTCTTCGACCTCGACAACACCGTGATGCAGGGCGCCGCGATCTTCCACTTCGGCCGCGGCCTCTACAAGCGGAAGTTCTTCGAACGCCGCGAACTCACCCGGTTCGCCTGGCAGCAGGCCTGGTTCCGGCTGGCCGGCGTCGAGGACCCCGAACACATGCAGGACGCCCGCGACAGCGCCCTGTCCATCGTCAAGGGTCACCGCGTCTCCGAGCTGATGTCCATCGGCGAGGAGATCTACGACGAGTACATGGCCGACCGCATCTGGCCCGGCACCCGCGCCCTGGCCGAGGCCCACCTGAACGCCGGGCAGAAGGTCTGGCTGGTCACCGCCGCACCCGTGGAGACCGCCACCATCATCGCCCGCCGCCTCGGCCTGACCGGCGCGCTCGGCACCGTCGCCGAATCGGTCGACGGCGTGTACACCGGCCGCCTGGTCGGTGAACCCCTGCACGGCCCCGCCAAGGCCGAGGCCGTCCGCGCCCTGGCCGCCGCCGAGGGCCTGGACCTGGACCGCTGCGCCGCCTACAGCGACTCGCACAACGACATCCCGATGCTCTCGCTGGTCGGCCACCCGTACGCGATCAACCCGGACACCAAGCTCCGCAAGTACGCCCGCGCCCGCGACTGGCGGCTGCGCGACTACCGCACCGGCCGCAAGGCGGCCAAGGTCGGCATCCCGGCCGCCGCCGGGGTCGGCGCGCTCGCGGGTGGCACGGCCGCCGCCGTCGCCCTGCACCGCCGCCGCCGCTGACCCGCACCCGCTTCGCACGCTCCCCACCCCGCGCGCTCCGCGCCCCGTGCCCGCCCGTCCGGTCACGGGGCGCAGCCACGCCCGGGCCCGGGCGCCCGATCGTGAACCGCTCCGGCACCCCGGCCGACGCCCCCTCCGGCCTGCCGGATCGCCGTCGCGCGGCCACAACCCGTCGCCCCCGCAGACAGATCACGAAGTAATCCGATCAATAAACGGTCACCAAGTGCTACTTGATACGTCACTTAGCGATAACAGAAGCGACGGAACCGGTGATTTAGACAACTGGGTGTAGCGCTGCCTGCACGAAGCGTTATTCTCCTCAGACGCATCACGGAGACCGTCACTCGCTACCACGGGTGACGTTTTTCGAACTGCTCGTGATGGAAGCTCTGCCTCTGGGAGTCCCGTGTACCCACACGTCGGGGTTGACGCCTCGGGCCTGGCTACGCTGCGTGCATCGGTCATTGACCGCTTGCGCGGCTTCGTCCCCACCGCGTACGCCGTCCCCGCTTTTGCCACCCCTGCACCTGCCGGCCCTTGCTACGCCCTGGCCGAACGCAGTGCGGCGGTCGGAAGACGCGGCACCCGCGCCGCCTCGACCACCTCGACCGTCCGCCGTCCCACCGCCGACAGCGACAGCGCGCGCATGATGGATCTCGTCGAGCGCGCACAGGCCGGTGAGGCGGACGCCTTCGGCCGCCTGTACGACCAGTACAGCGACACCGTGTACCGGTACATCTACTACCGCGTGGGCGGCAAGGCGACCGCGGAGGACCTCACCAGTGAGACCTTCCTCCGCGCGCTGCGCCGTATCTCCACGTTCACCTGGCAGGGCCGCGACTTCGGCGCCTGGCTGGTCACGATCGCTCGCAATCTGGTCGCAGACCACTTCAAATCCAGTCGTTTCCGACTGGAAGTGACCACCGGCGAAATGCTCGACGCCAACGAGGTGGCGCGCAGCCCCGAGGACTCCGTCCTGGAGTCCCTCTCCAACGCCGCCCTGCTCCAGGCCGTGCGGCGGCTCAACCCCCAGCAGCAGGAGTGCGTCACCCTGCGGTTCCTCCAAGGCCTCTCGGTCGCCGAGACCGCCCGGGTGATGGGCAAGAACGAGGGCGCGATCAAGACCCTCCAGTACCGAGCCGTACGGACGCTCGCCCGACTCCTGCCGGACGACGCCCGCTGACCGGACCGCTGCGTGACCGTCCCGTCACGCACTGGTCCGATCATCTTTCGTGCGTAACCCAAGTGCCGCGCGCCTCGTTGTGCCGGTTGCAGGCCCCCTGTCGTCACCCCCTGTCCGTCTCCGCTCACTCCATCGAGTGGAAACGCTCAAGGTGTGCAACTTCCGGACCGCCAGGGGAGTCGACCGTCATGACGAGAGGAGGTGCCGCCAGTGATCGCAAACGTTTCGGCACACCGGCGGGCGAACGCCTTCGCCCAGGCCCTGGAGGAGCAGACCCCCCAGGGTGCGGCGGCCGTACAGCCCGCGGAGCCGGCCGACCAGGCCGACCGCGGACCGCTGTTGGCCCTGGCGAACGGCCTCGGTGAGCTACCGAAGCCGCAGTTGGACCCCGAGGTCAAAGTGGTGCAGCGAGCGCAGCTCGTCGCGGCCATGGAGGCCATGTTCGCCGAGGGCGGCGCGTCCACGGGCCCTACGGTGCCCGTGCAACGGGGCAAGGGGGCCCACCGGGCCTCACCACTGCGGAAATTGCGCCCCCGCTCCCGCTGGGCGAAGGGGCTCACCGCCGGCGGGCTCACCGTCGGCGTGGCCGCGGGAGCCTTCGGCGGCGTGGCCGCCGCCAGCTCCGACGCCCTCCCCGGTGATTCGCTGTACGGGCTGAAGCGCGGGATGGAGGACATCAGCCTCGGCATGGCCAAGGGCGACGCCGACCGCGGCGAGGTCTATCTCGACCAGGCCTCCACCCGGCTCAGCGAGGCCCGCAGACTCATGGAGCGCGGCCGCTCCGGCGCACTCGACCACGAATCCCTCGGCGCCGTCAGACGCGCGCTCAACGGCATGTCCCACGACGCCTCCGAGGGCCACCGCCTGCTCCGCGCCGCCTACCAGCGCGACGGAGCGATCGGCCCCATCCAGACCCTGGACACCTTCTCCCGCTCGCACCGCGACACCTGGAGCAGCCTCCGCGACCGGCTGCCCGTCCAGCTCACCGACGTCCGCGACGAGGTCAGCTCGGTCTTCGACGCCATAGAGGAAGAGGTCGCACCGCTCCAGTCGCTCCTCCCCCGCCCCCCGGGCGAGGACAAGAACACCGGACGCGCCGACACCACCACCCCGGACGCCGGTTCGCCCCGGACCGACGCCCCCGCGTCCCCGGCCGCCCCCGAGCAGCCCGGAGACCGCACCGACGACAACAGCACCACCCCCAAGCCCTCCGGCTCCCCGGGCTCCGGCGACGCCACCCCGGACGACGGGCTGCTCGGCGGCGGCACGGACGGCCTGCTGGACGACCTCCCGACGGACGGCCTCACCAAGCCCTCCCCCGAGGGCAAGCCCAGCACACCGGCCGCCCCGGACGTCACCCTGCCCCCGCTCCTCCCCGGGCTCCTCCCGGGCCTCGGCATCGACGGCGAGAACCTCAGGCCGTAGATCCGAGCAACGCCGGTACGCGATCGCGTACCGGCCCTTCCCTCGTACAGCAGGTCAGAAGAAGACCGACCGCCGCTGCACCAGCAGCTTGTACAGCGTGTGCTGGATCTGCTCGCGCACCTGGTCCGTCAGGTTGAACATCAGCATCGGGTCCTCCGCCGCCTCCGGCGGATAGCCGTCCGTCGGGATCGGCTCACCGAACTGGATCGTCCACTTCGTCGGCAGCGGCAGCGCGCCCAGCGGTCCCAGCCACGGGAACGTCGGCGTGATCGGGAAGTACGGGAAGCCCAGCAGCCGGGCCAGCGTCTTCGCGTTGCCGATCATCGGGTAGATCTCCTCCGCGCCCACGATCGAGCACGGCACGATCGGCGCACCCGCGCGCAGCGCCGTCGACACGAACCCGCCCCGGCCGAAGCGCTGCAGCTTGTAGCGCTCGCCGAACGGCTTGCCGATGCCCTTGAAGCCCTCCGGCATCACCCCGACGATCTCACCCGTCTCCAGCAGCCGCTGCGCGTCCTCCGCACAGGCCAGCGTGTGACCGGCCTTGCGCGCCAGCTCGTTGACGACCGGGAGATGGAAGACCAGATCGGCGGCGAGCAGCCGCAGATGCCGCTCCGCCGGATGGTTGTCGTGCACCGCGACCTGGAGCATCAGCCCGTCCAGCGGCAGCGTCCCGGAGTGGTTGGCCACGATGAGCGCCCCGCCGTCCGACGGGATGTTCTCGATGCCCTTCACCTCGACCCGGAAGTACTTGTCGGCCAGCGGGCGCAGCGCCGACATCAGGACCTGGTCGGTGAGCTCCTTGTCGTAACCGAACTCGTCGACGTCGTAGTCACCGGTGACCCGCCGCCGCAGGAACGCGAGCCCGCCCGCGATCCGCCGCTCCCAGCCACCGCCCGCGGAACCCTCGGCGCCGCCCGCATCCTGACGGAGCTCCTCCTGCTCCGCCTCCACGGGCGGCTCGGGCGCCTGCGCCCCCGGCAGGGCGCTCACCGGAGCCGCCGAGCCGTCACCGCGACCGCCGCCGGGGCCGCCCGGCCCGGTCCGGCGCCGCGCCGGGCGCGATGTGCCGCCGGACCGCGAACGGTCGTCGTCGAACGGAATGACCTTGGCGTCCGCCATCGTCGGTGCGCTCCTCTACCTGGCGCCGTGAGTCGTCTGTACCGCACCGGACCCGCGCTCCCGCGGCCCGGCGCCTCCCGGCAGCGGCAGCGCCGCCAGCCGGTCCACCGCCCCGCCCACCGTCGCCGGCGGCAGCAGCCCCGGCCCCCGGCTCCGCGCGAACTCCGCGAACGTCTCCGCCGTGGTGAACTTCGGCCGGAAGCCGAGGGTCTCGCGCATCTGCACGGTCGAGACCACCCGGCCATGGGTGAGCAGCCGGATCTGTTCCGGCGAGAAGTCGGTCATGCCGATCGTACGGAGCGCCGAGCCGACCCAGGTGACGGCGGGCAGCAGCACCGGCACGGTCGGCCTGCCCAGCCGCCGCGAGCACTGCGACAGCAGCAGCACCCCGTCACCGGCGATGTTGAACGTGCCGCTGTTCAGCGTCCCGCGCCGGGGCTCGCCCGCCGCGATCCCCAGGACGTCGATCACATCGTCCTCGTGCACGAACTGGAGCCGGGGGTCGTAGCCGAAGACGGTCGGCAGGACGGGCAGCGACAGATAGTCGGCGAGCGGCGAGTCCGGGTGCGGCCCCAGGATGTTGGCGAACCGCAGCACGCACACCGCCACGTCCGGCCGGCGGCGGGCGAAGCCCCGTACGTACCCCTCGACCTCCACCGCGTCCTTCGCGAAGCCGCCGCTGGGCAGCGACTTGGGCGGGGTGGTCTCGGTGAACACGGCGGGGTCGCGGGGCGCCGACCCGTACACGCTCGTACTGGACTTCACCACGAGCCGTCGCACCGTCGGCGACTTCTGGCAGGCGCCGAGCAGCTGCATGGTGCCGATGACGTTGGTCTCCTTGATCGCCGTCCGGCCGCCGGCGCCGAGCGCCTTGCCGGAGACGTCCAGGTGGACCACCGTGTCGACGGCGTACTCGGCCAGGATCCGCGCTATGGCCGACTGCCGGATGTCGGCGCGGACGAACTCCGCGTCGCCCAGCTGATGCGCGGGCGCGACCGCGTCGACGGCGATCACCCGGTCCACCCCGGGCTCGCGCTGCACGCGCCGGACGAAGCGGCCTCCCAGCTGCCGGGCCACTCCGGTGACGAGCACGACCTTTCCCAAGACCCGGCTCCCCTGCTTCCCGCGGTAACTTCCCTGGCCGTCACCGTAGCGGGTGGACGCCGCCCTGTGATGACCCCAGGCCCCGAAACGCACCGCAGCCCTTCCACCGGAACGGCGGAAGGGCTGCGGATCTCACGAACTGCGTTCGCTTACTTCTTGTTGCGACGCTGAACGCGCGTGCGCTTGAGCAGCTTGCGGTGCTTCTTCTTGGCCATCCGCTTGCGCCGCTTCTTGATAACAGAGCCCACGACTACCCTCGCTTACTTCATCTTCACTGGTGCGGGGCGTCTGGGCCCACACGACCTACGTCGGCCTAGCCTACCCGCCACCGTCCGAGGGACGTAATCCGCAGGCAACCCCGGGTTGATCCCAGGCTGACGTCAGGCTGATTCCACCCCCACGAAGGACTCGCGGAGATACGCGTGAACCGCTTGCTCCGGCACCCGGAAGGACCTGCCCACCCGGATCGCCGGCAGATGACCGCTGTGCACCAAGCGGTACACGGTCATCTTCGACACTCGCATGACCGAGGCGACTTCCGCCACGGTCAGAAACTTGACCTCGTTGAGAGGCCTCTCGCTGCCAGCAGCCATGACCCACCTGTACCTTCCGCACCGGACGCGCACCGGCTTCCCCTCCGGTGACTCTTCGTCGTTGTGCGCTCACTCACCAGGTTAGGGGCGGGTGGTGCGAGTGGGGAAGAGGAGGGGCGGTCGACGGCCTACGGTGACAGACGGGCCCGATTGAGCACATAGCGCGTCAACGGCCGGTAAAACGGGGCCCGTACGCCGTCGTCGAGCGGAACGACGACGGACACCCGGCCCTCCGCCTCCCCGACGAACAGCGCCGGATCGTCCGTGTCCGCCGGCCCGATCGCCTCGATCCCCAGCTGACCTGCGCCGCAGACCCAGCCGTGATCCCCGATCACCAGCTCGGGCAGCACCCCGAGCCGCTCCGCCGCGTCCTGGAGCGCCAGCCGCACCGGAAGCGGCGAATGCGTGTGCGCGCCGGTCTCACCACCCGTGGGCCGCCCCCCTGGTTCGCGCACCAGCGCGACACCCCGTACGTAGTCGAGGTTGTACGTACGTACGCCAAACCGGGTCGTTATGTCGACACATCTCCCCTGCGCGGGGGTGAGAACAGGACAGCCCGCCGCCGACAGAGCGTCTGCCAGCCCGGCGTAGAAACCGAGCAGCCGGTGCGGATGACCGGTCCCCAGCAGCACCGGAGCCCGCCGCTCGGCCACCAGCGCCAACCGCTCGGCGAACGCGTCCAGCGCGGCCACCGTCCGGTCCGGGTCGATCGCGTCGGGCCCGCTCACATGCGCGGGATCCGCCGAGACCCCGCACCGGTCCGCCATCAGCCGCAACAGCTCGCCCTCGCCCCAGGCCCGCTCGGGCGCCAGCCCCAGCATCACCCGAGGATCCCGGGCGGCGAACAGCCGGTAGCTGCGCAGACTGTTCTCGCGCGGCGTGGCCACGGGCCCGGCCAGCCGGGCCGCCAGCAGATGGGCGCGTAACGCCCCGGTGCTCAACACCCCTGGGATGCTGCCGTATCGCGCGGCCCGGGCGTACCGGATTCCCGTTACGCCCCACCGTTGGCGTAGCGCACGGCACAATGCCCGCGCACGCCCCGGCCGCGCCCCTCAGGTCAGCAGACCCCGCAGCGGGAACGCCGCCCTCCGGGACGCCAGCACCGCCTGGTCCAGCCGGTCCGCCGGATCGTAACCGTCCTCCCACGCCTTCCAGGACGGCGTACGCCCGTCGGTCATCCGGCCCGGCCCCAACTGCCGCGTACGGGCGTAGACGAGATCCCGCCAGGACGGCGGCACCACCGACTCCGGGTCGACGGGCGCGTGCGCCGCGATCCCGACGAGATGCGTCCACGACCGGGGCACCACGTCCACCACCGCGTATCCGCCGCCGCCGAGCGCCACCCAGCGCCCGTCGGCGTGGTCGTGCGCCAGCCGGTGACAGGACTCCATGACCGCCCGCTGCGCGTCCAGCGACACCGCGAGATGCGCGAGCGGGTCCTCGAAGTGGGTGTCGGCCCCGTGCTGGGTGACGAGCACCTGGGGCCGGAAGTCGGCCAGCAGCTCGGGCACCACGGCGTGGAACGCCCGCAGCCACCCCTCGTCCCCGGTCCCGGCCGGCAGCGCCACGTTCACCGCGGAGCCCTCGCCCGCCCCGGCCCCGGTCTCCTCCGGCCACCCGGTCTGCGGGAACAGCGTCCTCGGATGCTCGTGCAGCGAGATCGTCAGCACGCGCGGGTCCTCCCAGAACGCGGCCTGCACCCCGTCGCCGTGGTGCACGTCCACATCGACGTACGCGACCCGCTCCGCGCCCAGCTCCAGCAGCCGGGCGATGGCGAGCGCCGGGTCGTTGTAGACGCAGAACCCGGCGGCCGAACCGGGCATGGCGTGATGCAGCCCCCCGGTGAAGTTCACCGCGTGCTCGCTCTCGCCCCGCCACACGGCCTCGGCGGCGCCCACCGACAGCCCGGCGATCAGCGCGGACGCCTCGTGCATCCCGGCGAACGCCGGATCGTCCACGGTCCCGAGCCCGTAGTCCTGGTCGGCGGCGCGCGGATTCAGCGAGGCGGCCCGCACCGCCGCCACGTAGTCCTCCCGGTGCACGAGCCGCAGGGTGGAGTCCCCCGCGGACTTCGCCGACCGCAGATCCACCGCCCCGTCGAGCCCGAACGCCCGCACCAGCCCCATCGTCAGGTCCAGCCGGACCGGATCCATGGGGTGGGCCTCCCCGAAGTCGTACCCCGTAACTGCGTCATCCCACATCAGCTGTGCGCGCCCGCTCATGCCCGCCACCGTATCGGGCGGGGTCCGGCCCGAACGCGCGGGCATACACGAGCGTCACCAGCACCAGACCCATCGGTACGAGCATGGCTCCCCGATAACTCCACGCATCGCCCAGAGCGCCCACGAGCGGCGAACCGATGAGGAACCCCACATAGTTGAAGATATTCAGCCGGGCCACGGCCGCGTCGCTGTTCTCCGGGAACATCCGCCCGGCCGCCGCGAAGGTCTGCGGCACGATCACGCACAGCCCGAACCCGAGCATCGTGAACCCGAGCATCCCCACCCAGGCCCCCGGCGCAAGCGCCACCACGGCGAACCCGCCGGCCGCCAGCAGACTCCCGCCCCGCACCACGGCGACCGCCCCGAACCGCCGCACCCCGAGGTCCCCCACGGCCCGCCCCAGCAGGGTCGTCACCATGTAGACGTTGTACGGAACGGTCGCGAGCTGCTCGGAGCTGCCCAGCACGTCCTGGAGGTACTTGGCACTCCAGTTGGAGACGGTCGAGTCCCCGATGTACGCGAAGGTCATGACGAGGCACAACGGCAGCAACAGCTTGAACGACAGCCCCCCGCCCGCACCCCCACCACCGGAGCGCGCTTCCTCCGCCGGCCCCTTCCCCTCCGTGTACCACCGGCTTCCGGCCAGCGCGGCGGGCAACAGCACCACCACGACGGGCAGATAGGACACGAACAACGAGAGGTCCCACCGCGCTCCGACCCACGCCAGCGACGCCCCCGCGATCCCGCCGAGGCTGTACGCGGCGTGGAACCCGAGCATGATGGAGCGCCCGTACGCCCGTTGGAGGCTGACGCCCAGCATGTTCATGGAGGCGTCCAGCGCCCCGACGGCCAGCCCGAAGACGCCGAGCGCGACGGCGACGTGCCACACCTCCCGCCCGGCGCCCACCCCGAGCAGGGCGAGCAGGACGAGGGGCTGGGCCCACCGCAGGACCACACCGGGCCGCACCCGCGCGACCACCTTCTCGGTGGCCACGCTGCCGGCCCCCGCCAGGATCGGGACAGCGGCGAGGAAGACGGGCAGCAGCCCGTCGGATATCCCGTACTGGTCCTGAATGGCGGGGATACGCGTCACCAGAAGGGCGAAGGCCACCCCTTGGACGCCGAAGCTCAACCCCAGGGAGGCCCTGCCGTACCGCAAGCCCGCATCTGTCATGGCCGCGAGCGTAGAGCCAGGCGCTACCCGTGGGTAGACGGATCAGCCGAGCAGTTTCAGGCCAGCAGTTCGGGAAGCTGCGCCATGTCCGAGAAGTGCCCGGTCACTCCGGTGAGCCGGTCGGCGGGCATCATCGACGTGAACCCGTACACGTCCATCCCGGCCGCCCGCGCCGCCTCGACCCCGAGCGGACTGTCCTCGATGACGACGCATCGCTCCGGCGCGACGCCCATCCGCTCGGCGGCGTACAGAAACAGATCCGGTGCCGGCTTGCCCCGCCCGACATCCTCCGAGCTGAAGATCCACTCCTCCTCGAACCACTGGTCGATCCCCGTCTTGCGGTGCCCGACCCGGATCCGCTCGTGGCCCCCGGAGGAGGCGACACAGTAGTCCACCCCGTCCGCGACGAGCTTCCCGAGCAGTTCCTCGGCCCCGTCCACCGCCACCAGCTCCTGCTGGAAAGCGGCGAACGTACGGGCGTTGAGCGTGGAGTCGAAGTCCTCGGGCAGCTTCTGCCCGGTCCTCTCCTCGACGAGATCGTGCACGCGGTGCACGGCAGACCCCATGTAGTCGCGGAGCGACTCGTCGTACGTGGTGGGGTGACCGAGTTCGGTCAGGTAGCCGGAGAGGACGGTGTTGGCGAGCGGCTCACTGTCGACGAGCACACCGTCGTTGTCGAAGATGACCAGTTCGTAGCGCATGGTTCGACCCTAGACGTTCAGAACGCAGAAAAGCCCCGTGCCACAAGGCACGGGGCTTTCCCGGAAAAATTGTTCGGCGGCGTCCTACTCTCCCACAGGGTCCCCCCTGCAGTACCATCGGCGCTGAAAGGCTTAGCTTCCGGGTTCGGAATGTAACCGGGCGTTTCCCTAACGCAATGACCACCGAAACACTATGAAATTTAGAACACCGGATGTAAACACGGCCGTTCATTATTTCAGAACTAACACAGTGGACGCGAGCAACTGAGGACAAGCCCTCGGCCTATTAGTACCAGTCAGCTCCACCCGTTACCGGGCTTCCACATCTGGCCTATCAACCCAGTCGTCTACTGGGAGCCTTAACCCCTCAAAGGGGGTGGGAATACTCATCTCGAAGCAGGCTTCCCGCTTAGATGCTTTCAGCGGTTATCCTTTCCGAACGTAGCCAACCAGCCATGCCCTTGGCAGGACAACTGGCACACCAGAGGTTCGTCCGTCCCGGTCCTCTCGTACTAGGGACAGCCCTTCTCAATATTCCTACGCGCACAGCGGATAGGGACCGAACTGTCTCACGACGTTCTAAACCCAGCTCGCGTACCGCTTTAATGGGCGAACAGCCCAACCCTTGGGACCGACTCCAGCCCCAGGATGCGACGAGCCGACATCGAGGTGCCAAACCATCCCGTCGATATGGACTCTTGGGGAAGATCAGCCTGTTATCCCCGGGGTACCTTTTATCCGTTGAGCGACAGCGCTTCCACAAGCCACTGCCGGATCACTAGTCCCGACTTTCGTCCCTGCTCGACCCGTCGGTCTCACAGTCAAGCTCCCTTGTGCACTTACACTCAACACCTGATTACCAACCAGGCTGAGGGAACCTTTGGGCGCCTCCGTTACTCTTTAGGAGGCAACCGCCCCAGTTAAACTACCCATCAGACACTGTCCCTGATCCGGATCACGGACCCAGGTTAGACATCCAGCACGACCAGAGTGGTATTTCAACGACGACTCCACAACCACTGGCGTGGCCGCTTCAAAGTCTCCCACCTATCCTACACAAGCCGAACCGAACACCAATATCAAACTATAGTAAAGGTCCCGGGGTCTTTCCGTCCTGCTGCGCGAAACGAGCATCTTTACTCGTAGTGCAATTTCACCGGGCCTATGGTTGAGACAGTCGAGAAGTCGTTACGCCATTCGTGCAGGTCGGAACTTACCCGACAAGGAATTTCGCTACCTTAGGATGGTTATAGTTACCACCGCCGTTTACTGGCGCTTAAGTTCTCAGCTTCGCCAACCCGAAAGTCAGCTAACCGGTCCCCTTAACGTTCCAGCACCGGGCAGGCGTCAGTCCGTATACATCGCCTTACGGCTTCGCACGGACCTGTGTTTTTAGTAAACAGTCGCTTCTCGCTGGTCTCTGCGGCCACCCCCAGCTCACCGAGTAAATCGGATCACCAGTGATGGCCCCCCTTCTCCCGAAGTTACGGGGGCATTTTGCCGAGTTCCTTAACCATAGTTCACCCGAACGCCTCGGTATTCTCTACCTGACCACCTGAGTCGGTTTAGGGTACGGGCCGCCATGAAACTCGCTAGAGGCTTTTCTCGACAGCATAGGATCATCCACTTCACCACAATCGGCTCGGCATCAGGTCTCAGACTATATGCACGACGGATTTACCTACCGTGCGTCCTACACCCTTACCCCGGGACAACCACCGCCCGGGCTGGACTACCTTCCTGCGTCACCCCATCGCTTACCTACTACAAGTCTGGTTCATCGGCTCCACCACTACCCTCAACTCCGAAGAGATCGGGCCGGCTTCACGGACTTAGCATCGCCTGATTCAGTACTGGGCGTTTCAAAGCGGGTACCGGAATATCAACCGGTTGTCCATCGACTACGCCTGTCGGCCTCGCCTTAGGTCCCGACTTACCCTGGGCAGATCAGCTTGACCCAGGAACCCTTAGTCAATCGGCGCACACGTTTCTCACGTGTGTATCGCTACTCATGCCTGCATTCTCACTCGTGAACCGTCCACAACTCGCTTCCGCGGCTGCTTCACCCGGCACACGACGCTCCCCTACCCATCCACACAGGCGTTGGCCCTTAATGTGTGAATGACACGACTTCGGCGGTACGCTTGAGCCCCGCTACATTGTCGGCGCGGAATCACTTGACCAGTGAGCTATTACGCACTCTTTCAAGGGTGGCTGCTTCTAAGCCAACCTCCTGGTTGTCTCTGCGACTCCACATCCTTTCCCACTTAGCGTACGCTTAGGGGCCTTAGTCGATGCTCTGGGCTGTTTCCCTCTCGACCATGGAGCTTATCCCCCACAGTCTCACTGCCGCGCTCTCACTTACCGGCATTCGGAGTTTGGCTAAGGTCAGTAACCCGGTAGGGCCCATCGCCTATCCAGTGCTCTACCTCCGGCAAGAAACACACGACGCTGCACCTAAATGCATTTCGGGGAGAACCAGCTATCACGGAGTTTGATTGGCCTTTCACCCCTAACCACAGGTCATCCCCCAGGTTTTCAACCCTGGTGGGTTCGGTCCTCCACGAAGTCTTACCTCCGCTTCAACCTGCCCATGGCTAGATCACTCCGCTTCGGGTCTAGAGCGTGCAACTCAAACGCCCTATTCGGACTCGCTTTCGCTACGGCTTCCCCACACGGGTTAACCTCGCTACACACCGCTAACTCGCAGGCTCATTCTTCAAAAGGCACGCAGTCACGACTGACAGCACAAGTGCTGCCAGCGACGCTCCCACGGCTTGTAGGCACACGGTTTCAGGTACTATTTCACTCCGCTCCCGCGGTACTTTTCACCATTCCCTCACGGTACTATCCGCTATCGGTCACCAGGGAATATTTAGGCTTAGCGGGTGGTCCCGCCAGATTCACACGGGATTTCTCGGGCCCCGTGCTACTTGGGTGTCTCTCAAACAAGCCGCTGATGTTTCAGCTACGGGGGTCTTACCCTCTACGCCGGACCTTTCGCATGTCCTTCGCCTACATCAACGGTTTCTGACTCGTCTCACAGCCGGCAGACTGTAAAAGAGAGATCCCACAACCCCGAATGCGCAACCCCTGCCGGGTATCACACGCATACGGTTTGGCCTCATCCAGTTTCGCTCGCCACTACTCCCGGAATCACGGTTGTTTTCTTCCTGAGGGTACTGAGATGTTTCACTTCCCTCGTTCCCTCCACACCGCCTATGTGTTCAGCAGCGGGTGACAGCCCATGACGACTGCCGGGTTTCCATTCGGAAACCCCGGATCAAAGCTTGGTTGACAGCTCCCCGGGGACTATCGTGGCCTCCCACGTCCTTCATCGGTTCCTGGTGCCAAGGCATCCACCGTGCGCCCTTAAAAACTTGGCCACAGATGCTCGCGTCCACTGTGCAGTTCTCAAACAACGACCAGCCACCCATCACCCCGCCCAAACAGGCGAGTTCACTGGGACCGGATCAGAAGGCAGCCTCTCGGCCGTACCCTCAGACACCCAACAACGTGCCCGACACAACCGATCTCTCACCACGTTCCACGCCGAAGCAGTACTAGCAGTAATCAACCTGTCGTGCCGAATAGTCAACGTTCCACCCATGAGCTGACCACCGTCGAACATTTGCCGACGTAGTGGCTCTGGATTCCTTGCGGAATCTAGATGCTCCTTAGAAAGGAGGTGATCCAGCCGCACCTTCCGGTACGGCTACCTTGTTACGACTTCGTCCCAATCGCCAGTCCCACCTTCGACAGCTCCCTCCCACAAGGGGTTGGGCCACCGGCTTCGGGTGTTACCGACTTTCGTGACGTGACGGGCGGTGTGTACAAGGCCCGGGAACGTATTCACCGCAGCAATGCTGATCTGCGATTACTAGCAACTCCGACTTCATGGGGTCGAGTTGCAGACCCCAATCCGAACTGAGACCGGCTTTTTGAGATTCGCTCCGCCTCGCGGCATCGCAGCTCATTGTACCGGCCATTGTAGCACGTGTGCAGCCCAAGACATAAGGGGCATGATGACTTGACGTCGTCCCCACCTTCCTCCGAGTTGACCCGGCAGTCTCCTGTGAGTCCCCATCACCCCGAAGGGCATGCTGGCAACACAGAACAAGGGTTGCGCTCGTTGCGGGACTTAACCCAACATCTCACGACACGAGCTGACGACAGCCATGCACCACCTGTATACCGACCACAAGGGGGGCACCATCTCTGATGCTTTCCGGTATATGTCAAGCCTTGGTAAGGTTCTTCGCGTTGCGTCGAATTAAGCCACATGCTCCGCTGCTTGTGCGGGCCCCGTCAATTCCTTTGAGTTTTAGCCTTGCGGCCGTACTCCCAGGCGGGGAACTTAATGCGTTAGCTGCGGCACCGACGACGTGGAATGTCGCCAACACCTAGTTCCCAACGTTTACGGCGTGGACTACCAGGGTATCTAATCCTGTTCGCTCCCCACGCTTTCGCTCCTCAGCGTCAGTAATGGCCCAGAGATCCGCCTTCGCCACCGGTGTTCCTCCTGATATCTGCGCATTTCACCGCTACACCAGGAATTCCGATCTCCCCTACCACACTCTAGCTAGCCCGTATCGAATGCAGACCCGTTAAGCCCCGGCTTTCACATCCGACGACAAGCCGCCTACGAGCTCTTTACGCCCAATAATTCCGGACAACGCTTGCGCCCTACGTATTACCGCGGCTGCTGGCACGTAGTTAGCCGGCGCTTCTTCTGCAGGTACCGTCACTTTCGCTTCTTCCCTGCTGAAAGAGGTTTACAACCCGAAGGCCGTCATCCTCACGCGGCGTCGCTGCATCAGGCTTTCGCCCATTGTGCAATATTCCCCACTGCTGCCTCCCGTAGGAGTCTGGGCCGTGTCTCAGTCCCAGTGTGGCCGGTCGCCCTCTCAGGCCGGCTACCGTCGTCGCCTTGGTAGGCCATTACCCCACCAACAAGCTGATAGGCCGCGGGCTCATCCTTCACCGCCGGAGTTTTAACCCCGTCCCATGCGGGACAGAGTGTTATCCGGTATTAGACCCCGTTTCCAGGGCTTGTCCCAGAGTGAAGGGCAGATTGCCCACGTGTTACTCACCCGTTCGCCACTAATCCACCACCGAAGCGGCTTCATCGTTCGACTTGCATGTGTTAAGCACGCCGCCAGCGTTCGTCCTGAGCCAGGATCAAACTCTCCGTGAATGTTTACCCGTAATCGGGTGCACACATCACGAGAGCGGAACAACCGGTCGGAATAAGACCCGTTGTTCACAGCGTCCTCGTTGTATTGCCTACCGCCACCCACAAGGAGCGGAACGGCAGGACTTTCAAAGGAACCACCAACCTGCCGAAGCAGGCCGGGGTATCAACATATCTGGCGTTGACTTTTGGCACGCTGTTGAGTTCTCAAGGAACGGACGCTTCCTTCGGTCCCGTTTCACCGGGGCCCTCCGGGCGCTTCCCTTCGTTCTTGCGTTTCCGACTCTATCAGACTCTTTCGTGTCCGATTCCCGGTCGAAGCGGGTTCTGCATTTCGCTTCCGAGGAATTCGCTTTCGCGCTTTCCCTTTCGGCGAGTCCGACTCTATCAGATCCTTTCGGGCCTGATTCCCAGTCAGTGGGGCTTGTCCTCCCGGCTGTTGGGCCGTTCCGACGAGTGAGACTTTAGCGGAATCCTGCCCCCCGACGCTAATCGGGGTGCGTCCCTTCGAACGCGGATTCCTCATTTCGCGAGAGCGCACGAAAAAGCATGCGACACGAGGTCGCGTGTTCTGTCGTGGTTACTGCGGAATGGCTGTCCGGGGACCGACCGGGGTCGGCGCTCACGTCGGACAACTCGGAGCACACTACGGATCTGCCGGGGGCGTGTCAACCCCCGGCGGGAGCCGTGGGTCAGCCGTTGCCGGAGGCCAGTGCGCGGCTGCGGTCGCGGGCCGCTTCGAGGGCGGCGATGAGGGCCGCGCGTACCCCGTGGTTCTCCAGTTCGCGGATGGCGCTGATGGTCGTGCCGGCCGGGCTGGTGACGGCCTCGCGGAGCTTGACCGGGTGTTCGCCGCTGTCGCGGAGCATGACGGCGGCGCCGATCGCGGCCTGGACGATGAGGTCGTGGGCCTGGGCGCGGGGCAGGCCGAGCAGGATGCCCGCGTCGGTCATGGCCTCGACCAGGAAGTAGAAGTAGGCGGGGCCGGAGCCGGAGAGGGCGGTTGCCGCGTCCTGCTGGGACTCCGGTACGCGCAGGGTCTTGCCGACGCCGCCGAAGATCTCCTCGGCGGCGGCGAGGTGCGTACCGGTGGCGTGGCTGCCGGCCGAGATGACGGACATGCCCTCGTCGACGAGGACCGGGGTGTTGGGCATGACCCGGACGACCGGGGTGTCCGGGGTGAGCCGGTCCTCGATGAACGCGGTGGTGATGCCGGCCGCGGCGCTGATGACCAGACGGTCGGCGGTGACGTGCGGTGCGAGTTCGTCCAGGAGCTTGCCCATGTCCTGCGGCTTGACCGCGAGGATGAGGATGTCGGCGTTCTTGGCCGCCTCCGCGTTGGTGACGGACTCGACCCCGTACCGCGTGTGCAGTTCCTGGGCCCGGTCGCTGCGGCGGGTGGTCACCAGGAGGTCGGCCGGTCGCCAGCCCGCCCGGATCATCCCGCTGAGCAGGGCCTCGCCGATCTTGCCGGTGCCGAGGACTGCGACTGTCTGGGTCATGCGTTCACCCTCCGGGCGGTGCTGGGCTGTGCTCTTCCCGTCATCCTCGCATCGGGGTTCTCACGGCGTACGGCGGCGGAGGGTGATCGCGCCGAGGCAGAGGACCAGCAGGGCGCTTCCCGCGACGATCGCGATGTCGCGGACGAAGTCGCCGGTGATGTCGGTGTGGTGGAGGACCTGGTTCATGCCGTCGACGGCGTACGACATGGGCAGGACGTTCGAGATCGCCTCCAGGACGGGGTGCATCGCCTCGCGCGGGGTGAACAGGCCGCACAGCAGGAGCTGGGGGAAGATCACCGCCGGCATGAACTGGACGGCCTGGAACTCGGACGCGGCGAACGCGGAGACGAACAGGCCGAGCGCGGTGCCGAGCAGGGCGTCGAGCAGGGCGACCAGGAGCAGCAGCCAGGGCGAGCCGATGACGTCGAGGCCCAGCAGCCAGATGGAGACGGCCGTCGCGAGTGCCGACTGGACGACCGCGACGGCGCCGAAGGCCAGGGCGTAGCCGGCGATCAGGTCGCCCTTGCCGAGCGGGAGGGCGAGGAGGCGTTCCAGGGTGCCGGAGGTGCGTTCGCGCAGGGTGGCGATCGAGGTCACCAGGAACATCGTGATCAGCGGGAAGATCCCGAGGAGCGAGGCCCCGATGGAGTCGAAGGTGTAGGGGCTGCCGTCGAAGACGTAACGGAGCAGGGTGATCAGCAGGACCGGGACGATCACCAGGAGCGCGATCGTGCGGGGGTCGTGGGCCAGCTGGCGCAGGACGCGGCCCGCCGTGGCGGTCGTACGGGACGGGGTGAGCGGGCGGGCCGGGGCGGCTTCGCCCGTGGGGCGGGCCGGGGCGGTGGGAGCGGTGGCCGTCATCGGGACGCCTCCTCGGTGATGGGCGCGGATTCGTCGACCAGGCGGAGGAACGCCTCCTCGACCGTGGCCGTGCCGGTGCTGCGGCGCAGGGCGTCGGGGGTGTCCTCGGCGAGGATGCGGCCGTCCCGCATCAGGAGGAGGCGGTGGCAGCGTTCGGCCTCGTCCATGACGTGGGAGGAGATGAGGAGGGCGGTGCCCCGGTCGGCGGCCAGGCGGTGGAAGAGGTCCCAGAGGTCGCGGCGGAGTACGGGGTCGAGCCCGACGGTCGGTTCGTCCAGGACCAGCAGGTCCGGGGTGCCGAGGAGGGCGACGGCCAGCGAGACGCGGCTGCGCTGGCCGCCGGAGAGCGCGCCCGCGAGGGCGTCGGCGTGGGTGGTCAGGTCGACGTCGCCGATGGCGCGGGTGACGGCGTCGTTCCGGGCGTCCCGGTGGGCGCGGCCGGGGTGCAGGACGGCGGCGAAGTAGTCGAGGTTCTGCCGGACGGTGAGGTCGGTGTAGACGGAGGGCGCCTGGGTGACGTAGCCGATGCGGGGGCGCAGGGCCGGGTCGCCCGCGGGGTGGCCCAGGACGTCGAGGGTGCCGGTGACCTTGTCCTGGGTGCCGACCACCGCCCGCATGAGGGTGGTCTTGCCGCAGCCCGAGGGGCCGAGGAGGCCGGTGATGCTGCCGGGGCGGACGGTGAAGTCGAGGGCGCGCAGGACGGTGCGGACGCCTCGGACGACGGTGAGGGCGTGGGCCTCGATCGCCGGGGGTGGTGGCGGGTCCGGTGTCGGGTCCGGGGGGCCTTGGGGGGTGGTCGGCGCCGCCCCCTGCTCGTAATTCATCATGTGATGAATTCTTCGCTCGATGCCCCCGTTCGTCAAGAGGTGAGGAGAGGCGAAGAGGGCGGGCACACGACTGAGCCCGCCGACGGTGTCGGCGGGCTCGGAGTGCTGTGTGGAGCGAGTTGTCCGTGGGGCGGGCGGGTGCTCAGGTGCGCTTGGAGCGCTTGCGGCCGGATGCCTTGCGGGCCGCCGGGTTGCCGGTGCGGGTCGAGCGCCGCTTCTCGAACTGGACGCGGGCCTTCTCGTACTCGGTACGGCGCAGCTTCTCGCCCGGGGCCTCGGTGAGCGAGCGGACGAAGTAGGCGAGCAGCGAGCCGATGAACCCGATCGACTTCAGGCCGCGCAGGGCGTCCTCGCGGGCCGGATCCTTCGGGCGGGCGCCGAAGCCCTCCCAGGTCTTGCGGAACGCGATGGCGCTGCAGATGGAGAACATCGCGATGACCAGAATGCCGACGAGGCCGCCGACCTCCGCGATCTCCAGGCCTTCGTAGGCGAAGCGCAGGACGAAGCAGGCGGCGACCGCGGCGGCCAGGGAGCCGACGGCGACGCCGGCGCGGCGGAGCCCGTAACCGCCGTCGTGGTCGACCCATGTCGTGCCGAAGAAGCGGATCGGCTCGGGCTGCGGGCCCGGGGCCGTGGCGGGCGGGGTGCCGGGGGCTGCGCTGTTCTCGCTCACGGGGTCGATTATCCCCCGCCGCCCCCGGTACCCCGGGTGATGCCGTCAGTCGCAGCGCGGTGCGATGTAGCCGTCACGCCCCGTGTAGACGTAGGCGTCCGCGACGAACTGGCCGTTGGCGATGTTGTCCCAAAGGTTCGACGTGCCGTACGGGCCGGTGACCCGCTCCCCCGGCTTCTGGCAGTAGATCGGGATCTTCTGGCCGTACGGCAGAGTCCGGACGATGCGGTAGCTGGTGCCCGGTCCGGTGCGGACGTTGACCCGGTAGCCCGGGGCGATCGGGTAGCGGGTGCCGGATGCGGTGGTCTCCACCGTGAGGTCCGCGCTCGCCGTTTCCCCGGCCGCCGCCGGTTCCTGCGTCTGCTCTTCAACGCCCATATGGGCCTCCCCCGTTGAGAAACGCGTACGCCGTGCGCGTACGACGCGCAGGCTAGCAAGCCCCGTGCCTCTCGCACGCACCATCGACTAGGCTCCGTGCGTCGCATGCGCACGAACACACGGGGGTGGGCGATGCCGCCGCTGCGAGAGCCCGGAGCGCATCCGGAAGCGGAGTTTCCGCAGTACGCCGGCACCTACCGTCTTGAGGCCTGTCTCGGCTCGGGCGGCATGGGGGTCGTACATCTGGCGCGCTCGGCCTCGGGGATGCAGCTCGCGGTGAAGGTGGTGCATGCGCCGTACGCGGCGGATCCCGAGTTCAGGGCGCGGTTCCGGCAGGAGGTGGCGGCCGCGCGGCGGGTCAGCGGGGCGTTCACCGCGCCGGTCGTCGACGCCGATCCGGAGGCCGGGCGGCCCTGGATGGCCACCCTCTACATCCCCGGGCCCACGCTCGCCGAGCAGGTGAAGCGGAACGGCCCGATGGCCCCCGCCGAGCTGCGCAGGCTGACCGCCGGTCTGGCCGAGGCGCTGCGGGACATCCATCGGGCGGGCGTGATCCACCGTGATCTGAAGCCGAGCAACGTCCTGCTGACCGACGGCGGGCCCAAGGTCATCGACTTCGGGATCTCCCGGCCGTACGACAGCGATCTGCGCACCGAGACGGGCAAGCTGATCGGCTCGCCGCCCTATATGGCTCCCGAGCAGTTCCAGCGGCCGCGCGAGGTCGGGCCGCCGGTCGACGTGTTCGCGCTGGGCGCCGTGATCGTCCACGCGGCGACGGGCCGGGGGCCGTTCGACTCGGACAGCCCGTACATCGTGGCGTACCAGGTGGTGCACGACCAGCCGGACCTCGGCGGGGTGCCGGAGGATCTCGCGCCGCTGGTCGCCCGGTGCCTGGCGAAGGACCCGGCCGAACGGCCGACGCCGGGCGAGGTGATGGAGGCGCTGCTGCCCCCGTCGTACGAGGCCGCCGCGTTCGTACCGGCGCAGCGGCGGCGGGCGGTGGTCGCGGCGGCGGTGCCGGCGGCGGAGCGGGTCGGTTCGGAGGAGGACACGCATGTGCGCGCCGCGCCCGCGGTCCGGCGGCGGTGGCTGCCGCGTTCCCGGGTGGTCGTGGCGGCGGCGCTGCTTCTGCTGGTGGCGGGGGCGGGCGCGGGGGCGTACGCCGTGTGGGGCGGGGGCGAGTCGGGCGCGGGGCGTACTGCGCCGGGGCGCGTCGGCGTCGACGCCGGGGGCGGTGAAGGTGCCGGGGATGCCGGGGCCTTCGCTCCTTGGCGTACGGAGTTGCGGACGGCCGGGAGCGCCACGCCCGTCTGCTCCACCGCCGGGCCGGGCGGCGCGCTGTACTGCTCGGTGGCCGGGACCGGTACGGCCAGGATCGATCCGACGGACGGGCGCGTGGTGTGGTCGGCCCGCTCGTCCTCGTCCCGGTCCGCCCACGCTCCGATCGTCTCGGGCGGGGTCGTGCTGGCCACCGGGCCGGACGGGAAGCTGCGCGCGTACGACCCGGTGAAGGGCACCGCCGTCCGGGACACCGCGCTGTCCGCGAGCCCCGGTGGCACGTTCCCGGCGGGCGACACGCTGCTGGCCGTGGCGGACGACGGCACGGTGACGGCGCTGGACGGGGCGAGCGGGGAGGTCCGCTGGACGGGGCCGCTGGCGCGGCACACGCGGCCCGACTTCGCGCTGTACGACGCGGCGTCCGGGCTCGCCTACGCCTTCGAGCACGCGCCCTCCGGCACCTCGACCCTCGTCACCGCGGTGGACGTGGTGAGCGGCCGGGCGTCCTGGCAGCGGCGGCTGGACGGGGTGCTCACGCCGGTCGGCACGGCCGGTGCCGGGGAGCTGGTGCTGACGGCGATGGACGAGAACTCGGACACCGCCGAGCTGGTGCGGTACGCCCCCGGGAGCGGTGCGTCCGCCCGGGTCACGCTGCCGTTCACGCTGGACGGGCCGCAGGTGGTGATGGCCGGGGACGTCGCGTATCTGCTGGCGCGGGGCGGGTCGCTGCTGGCCGTCGACACGGGGGCGGGCGGCGGGGCGGAGGCGGAGTTGTGGCGGCTGGAGACGGGGGTCGGGCGGGCTTCCGCGCCGGTGCTCGGAGAGGGCGGGCACCTGTACTTCTCGGCCGCGGACGGGCGGTTGCTGGCCGTCGACACGGGACGGGGTGCGGTGGTGGGGCAGACGCGGGCGCGGCTGAGCGGGGGGAAGCTGGCGTACGCGTCCGACCTGCCCGCCCCGGTGGCTGCGGGGCGGACGGTCGTGGGGTCGGCGCCGGACGGGTCGGTGTTCGCGGTGGACGGGGCGGATCCGGGGGGTTGGTGAGGCCCGGTCCCCCCGCGGGTTCCGGGGGCTCCGGCCTCGGGTTCCCGGGGCTCCGCCCCGGACCCCGCTCCTCAATCGCCGGAGGGGCTGAAAATAGGTCGCCCGGAGCCGCTGGGTGAGTCGGCGTCAGCCCAGCTTCGAGACGTCCCTGACCGCGCCGCGGTCCGCGCTCGTCGCCATCGCCGCGTAGGCGCGCAGCGCCGCCGACACCTTGCGGTCGCGGTTCTTCGGCGCGTACACGCCGTTCAGCGCTGCCCGGCGGGTGTCCAGTTCGGCGTCGTCGACGAGCAGTTCGATCGAGCGGTTCGGGATGTCGATCCGGATCCGGTCGCCGTCCTCGACCAGCGCGATGGTGCCGCCGGAGGCCGCCTCGGGCGAGGCGTGGCCGATGGAGAGGCCCGACGTACCGCCGGAGAAGCGGCCGTCGGTGACCAGCGCGCAGACCTTGCCCAGGCCCCGGCCCTTGAGGAACGAGGTGGGGTAGAGCATCTCCTGCATGCCGGGGCCGCCGCGCGGGCCCTCGTAACGGATGACGACGACGTCGCCCGGCTCGATCTCCTTGCGGAGGATCTTGTCGACGGCCTCGTCCTGCGACTCGCAGACGACGGCCGGGCCCTCGAAGGTCCAGATCGACTCGTCGACGCCGGCCGTCTTCACGACACAGCCGTCCACGGCGAGGTTGCCCTTGAGGACGGCGAGGCCGCCGTCCTTGGAGTACGCGTGCTCGACGTCGCGGATGCAGCCGCCCGCCGCGTCCAGGTCGAGGGTGTCCCACCGCTCCGACTGCGAGAAGGCGGTCGCGGAGCGGACGCAGCCGGGGGCGGCGTGCCACAGCTCGACGGCCTCGGGGGACGGGGAGCCGCCGCGCACGTCCCAGTTCTTCAGCCACTCGGCGAGGGTGTCGGAGTGCACCGAGTGCACGTCCTCGTTGAGCAGGCCGCCGCGGTGGAGTTCGCCGAGGAGGGCGGGGATGCCGCCGGCGCGGTGGACGTCCTCCATGTAGTACGTACCGCCGGGGGCGACGTTGGGGGCGACCTTGGAGAGGCACGGGACCCGGCGCGAGACCTCGTTGATGTCGTCGAGGTTGTACGCGAGCTGCGCCTCCTCGGCGGCGGCCAGCAGGTGCAGGATCGTGTTGGTCGAGCCGCCCATGGCGATGTCCAGCGCCATCGCGTTGTCGAACGCGGCGCGGGTGCCGATGGAGCGCGGCAGGACCGTCTCGTCGTCCTGCTCGTAGTAGCGCCGGGTGATGTCGACGATCGTGCGGCCGGCGTCCTCGTACAGCGCCTTGCGGGCGGTGTGGGTGGCGAGGACGGAGCCGTTGCCGGGGAGGGAGAGGCCGAGGACCTCGGTCAGGCAGTTCATCGAGTTGGCGGTGAACATGCCGGAACAGCTGCCGCAGGTGGGGCAGGCGTTCTCCTCGATACGGAGGATGTCCTCGTCGGAGATCGACTCGTCGACCGCGTCGCTGATCGCGTTGACCAGGTCGAGTTTGCGGACCGTGCCGTCGACGAGGGTGGCCTTGCCGGCCTCCATCGGGCCGCCGGAGACGAAGACGGTCGGGATGTTGAGGCGCATGGCGGCCATCAGCATGCCCGGGGTGATCTTGTCGCAGTTGGAGATGCAGATCAGCGCGTCCGCGCAGTGCGCCTCGACCATGTACTCCACGGAGTCGGCGATCAGGTCGCGGGAGGGCAGGCTGTAGAGCATGCCGCCGTGGCCCATCGCGATGCCGTCGTCCACGGCGATCGTGTTGAACTCGCGCGGGACCGCGCCCGCCGCCAGGATCGCCTCGGAGACGATCCGGCCGACCGGGGCGAGGTGGGTGTGGCCGGGGACGAACTCGGTGAACGAGTTGGCGACGGCGATGATCGGCTTGCCGATGTCCGCGCTCGCTACGCCCGACGCGCGCATAAGGGCGCGCGCGCCCGCCATGTTGCGTCCGTGGGTGACCGTGCGGGACCTCAGCTGGGGCATCGTCGCTCGCTCCTTCGGCAGGGGGACTGCCTCCGACAGTGAAAGAAAAGACTGCCTTCGAGCGTACGCCCCGGATCCAAGATCTGGACAGGCTGTCCGGAATACGGGACGTGGTGGTCGGTGGGTGGTCAGCCCTCGCCCAAGTATCGCTGGAGCGTGGGGGCGACCATCGCGACGATGTCCTCCGGGTCCGCGGAGGCCAGCGGCTCGGCGCGGACCACGTACCGCAGCATCGCGATGCCGAGCATGTGCGAGGCGGCCAGTTCGGCGCGGAAGGTCGGGTCCGGTACGTCCAGCTCGGCCGCGATCCGCTCCAGCAGACGCCGCAGCACGAAGTCGCGCAGGACGTTCGCCGCCGCCTCGTGGGTGACCGCGGAACGCAGGATCGCCAGGAGGGGCGTACGGGTGCCGGGGTCCTCCCACACGGAGAGGAAGAAGCGCGCCAGCCGCTCCCCCAGGTGCTCCGGAGGGCCGCCGAGCACGGTGGGGATGACCAGGGCGGGTTCGAAGGTGACCTCGACGGCGACGGCGAAGACCTCGTCCTTCGTACCGAAGTAGTGGTGGACGAGGGCGGCGTCGACCCCGGCGGCCTTGGCGATGCCCCGGATCGACGTCTTGTCGTAGCCGCGCTCGGCGAACTCCGTACGGGCCGCCTCCAGGATGCGCGTACGGGCGTCGGGTCCTTCGGACGCGGCCCGGCGGGAGGGGCGGCCCCGGCGGCGCGGGGCGGGGGCGTCCTCGGTCACGGGCGGCGGATCCCGGACGCCGGGTCGGCCGCGGCGGCCGGATCGGTGACGGTCGTGGCGGCCGGGTCGCCGGCGGCGGTCGCGGAGGCCAGGTGGAGGCGGGTGAAGGCCAGCGCCTCCGCGAGATCGGCCTCGCGTTCGGCGGAGGACATCGCGCGGCGGGTGTTGACCTCGATGACGACATGGCCGTCGAAGCCCGTACGGGCGAGGCGCTCCAGCAGTTCCGCGCACGGCTGGTCGCCCCGGCCGGGCACCAGGTGCTCGTCCTTGGCCGAGCCCTTGCCGTCGGCGAGGTGGACGTGGGCCAGCCGGTCGCCCATCCGGTCCACCATGGCGAGCGCCTCGGTGCGGGCGGTCGCGGTGTGCGAGAGGTCGACCGTGAAGTGCCGGTAGTCGTCGTTGGTGACGTCCCAGTCGGGGGCGTACGCGAGCATCTCGCGGTCCCGGTAGCGCCAGGGGTACATGTTCTCGACGGCGAACCGGACGTCCGTCTCGCCGGCCATCCGCCAGATCCCGGTCACGAAGTCACGGGCGTAGTTGCGCTGCCACCGGAACGGCGGATGCACCACGACGGTGGACGCCCCGAGCTTCTCGGCGGCGGCCTTCGCCCGCTGGAGCTTGACCCACGGGTCGGTGGACCAGACCCGCTGGGTGATCAGGAGGCAGGGGGCGTGCACCGCGAGTATCGGCACCCGGTGGTAGTCCGAGAGCCGGCGCAGGGCCTCGATGTCCTGGCTGACGGGGTCGGTCCAGACCATGACCTCGACGCCGTCGTACCCCAGGCGCGCGGCGATCTCGAAGGCCGTCGCGGTGGACTCGGGGTAGACCGAGGCCGTTGACAGGGCGACCTTCGCATCGGGGATGCGCACCACTGGTTCTGCCACCTGGACAGCGTACGGGCACCGGTGCGCCGCGCCGAGGGCTCCTGGCGGAAAGTGATCAGGGCCATGGATGCCGGAGCGTCGTCACCCCGGCAGCGCGGCCCGTTCCGCCGGGAGGTGGTCCAGGCGGCGCAGGATGACGCCCTCGCGCAGCGCCCACGGACAGATCTCCAGCTCCTCGACGCCGAACAGGTCCATCGCGCCCTCGGCCACCAGTGCCCCGGCGAGCAGCTGGGCGGCCCGGCCCTCGGAGACCCCGGGGAGCCGGCCGCGCTCCTCGGCGGTCATCGCCGCCAGCTTGGGCACCCAGTCCTCCAGCGCCTTGCGGCTCAGCGAGCGCTGGACGTACAGGCCCTCGGTGGAGCGGGCGGCCCCGGCGATCCTGGCGAGCTGTTTGAAGGTCTTGGAGGTGGCGACGACGTGGTCGGGCCGGCCGGCCCGGGCGAACTCGCCGACCGTCCGCGCGATGCTGGCCCGTACATGCCGGCGCAACGCCCTGACCTGCTCGGGGCCGGCCGGGTCGTCCGGCAGCCAGGCGCCGGTGAGACGGCCCGCGCCGAGCGGCAGGGAGACGGCGGTGTCGGGCTCCTCGTCGATGCCGAACGCGATCTCCAGCGAGCCGCCGCCGATGTCCAGGACCAGCAGCTTGCCCGCCGACCAGCCGAACCAGCGGCGGGCGGCCAGGAAGGTCAGCCGGGCCTCCTCCTCGCCGCTGAGCACGGCGAGGTCGACGCCGGTCTCCAGCCGTACGCGCTCCAGCACCAGGTCCGCGTTGGTGGCCTCGCGCACCGCGGAGGTGGCGAAGGCGAGCACATCCTCGCACCCCTTGTCCTCGGCCGCCTGGACCGCGTCGGCGATCGTCGCCACGAGCCGGTCCACGCCGAGCGGGCCGATCGCGCCGGTCTCGTCGAGGAGTTCGGCGAGCCGGAGCTCGGCCTTGTGCGAGTGCGCGGGCAGCGGGCGGGCGCCGGGGTGGGCATCGACCACCAGCAGATGAACCGTGTTCGATCCCACGTCGAGGACTCCGAGTCTCATACGGGAACGCTACTGCGCCATGGGACAAGTCCGACCGGCGCATGGGGGGTGGGAGAAGGAGCGGGGCTGGGTGCGTGCAGCTGCAAGGCGGAGGATTGAGTCAACGCGGAGCGTTGGTGATTGACGACAACGCCGCAGATGTGCGTGCCCAGCCCCGCGACGCCACCCCCCATGCGCCGGTCGGACTTACTCTGGGCGCGTGCCAAAGACGAAAAAGGCTAAGCAGGACAAAGCCACGAAGAAGCCGAAGTCGAACAAGCAGGCGTCACAGCCGGAGGCGAACGGACCGGACCCGTCCGACGAGAAGGGCCTCGACTTCGCGCGGGCCTGGGTGGAGTTCCCCGACCCGGCGGACGACGAGCAGGTCTTCCGCTGCGATCTGACCTGGCTGACCTCCCGGTGGACCTGCATCTTCGGCAGCGGCTGCCAGGGCATCCAGGCGGGCCGCGCGGACGACGGCTGCTGCACGCTGGGCGCGCACTTCTCCGACGAGGACGACGAGAAACGGGTCGCCGAGAACGTCGCGCGGCTCACACCGGAGCTGTGGCAGTTCCACGACGTCGGTACGGAGACGGGCTGGGTCGGCGTCGACGAGGACGGCGAACGCCAGACGCGCCGCTGGGAGGGCTCCTGCATCTTCCAGAACCGGCCGGGGTTCCCGGCAGGGGCGGGCTGCTCGTTGCACATCCTGGCGCTGCGGGAGGGCAAGGAGCCGCTGGAGACCAAGCCGGACGTGTGCTGGCAGCTGCCGGTGCGGCGTACGTACGACTGGATCGACCGGCCCGACGACACCCGGGTGCTCCAGGTGACGATCGGGGAGTACGACCGCCGGGGCTGGGGTCCGGGCGGCCACGATCTGCACTGGTGGTGCACCTCGGCCACCTCGGCGCACGGGGCCGGTGACCCGGTGTACGTGTCCTACCGCCCGGAGCTGACCGAGCTGATGGGCAAGGAGGGGTACGACCGGCTGGTCGAGCTGTGCGAGGAGCGGCTGTCCTCGCTGCTGCCGATGGCCCCGCATCCGGCGGACCCGCTTCCGGCGCCGAAGAAGAAGCGCTGAGGCGTACGTCCGGCGGCGGGGCGTGAGGGCCCCGCCGCGCTCCGTCAGCCCGTCGGGCCCGGGTCCGACGGGCTCGGGTCGGTCGGGGCCGGGTCCGTGGGGCCCGGGTCCGTCGGGTCGGTGGGGTCCGGGGTCGGTTCGGGCGGGTCCGTGGGGTCCGGCGGGTCGGTCGGGTCCGGCGGGTCCGTGGGGTCGGTCGGGCCGGGGTCGGTGGGCCCGGGATCGGTGGGGCCGGGGCCCGGATCGGTCGGGCCCGGGTCGGTGGGGCCGGGGTCCGTGGTGCCCGGGTCCGTCGGGCGGGGCGAGTCCGTGCCGGGCCGGGTGGGGCGCGGGCCGCCGGTCGTCGGGGAGGTGACCCCGTTGCCCTCGATGAGCACGGCGGAGCCCGAGGGGATCAGCGCGATCCGGGCCCGCCACGGCCCGCCCGGCTGTGCGTCCCGGATCACCGAGACCGCGATCGTGGTGGACCGCCCGGGCGCGAGCGTGCCGGACGTACGGCTGAGCCGCAGCCACCGGGCGTCGGTCGCCGCCGACCAGCTGACCGGTTCCCGGCCGGGGTTGGTCAGCGTGATCGTGGTGACGGCCCCGGAGGTCCGGGCCGTCACCGCCAGCCGGGCGTCGCCCTGCTGCGCGCCGCCGGTGCTGACGACCTCGGCGGTGACGTCCGGGACGCGGGCGCCGAAGCGGTCGCCGGGACTGCCGTGGCCGGTGTTCTCGTACGGGGAGTACGGGTCGCCGCTCATTCCGCCGGCGCCGTCCACCTCCGTGGCGGTGACCGAGGTGCCGTCGTGGCCCTCGCCGGTCTGCGGCGCGCCCCGGTACGCGGCCCACAGGGCGATGACGGGGGCGGCGACCACCGTCGCGACGACCGTGGTGGTCACGACCCGGGCGCGCAGCCGGTCGCGGCGGGCTGCCTGGTCCTTGGGGTCGAGCGGGAATCCGGACCGGTCGAAGCGCGGGCCCGCGGCGCGGGAGCGCTGGGCCTGGGCCGTCGCGACGTACACGGAGGGGCGGGGGGCCTCCACGAGGGGCAGGGCGGCGACCGGGGCCAGGGCGGCTCCAGGCCAGGGGCCCTCCGCGTCCGCCCGCTCGGCGGCGCGGCGGCAGCGGGGGCAGTCGTCGACGTGCCGGACGAGCTCGCGGCGCAGGGCGGCGGAGAGCAGCACCTGGTGGTCGCCGGTGAGCCGGGCGACGGTGGGGCAGTTGCCCGCCTCGACGACGGCGAGGGCGGCGCGGGTGCGTTCCACCTCGCAGGCCGCGGCGGCCAGCAGCTCGCGGGCGGTGGCGGGCTCAAGGCCGAGGACGGCGGCGACGGCGCGCGGGGTGAGCCGGTGGCGTACGGCCAGTTCGAGCGCTTCGCGCTGCTCCGGGGTGGTGCCCGCGGCCTCGGGCCAGGCGAGCGTGGCGAGCTCCCGGCGGCGGGCTTCGGCGGCCGGTGACTCGGCGGGGGCGGGGGTGGCGGCGTCCTCGGGGGTGGCGGGGGGCCGCGCGGGGCCGGCGGGCGGGGTGTGCTCCGGCGTGCGCCGGGTGGAGTGCGCCCCCTTTCCGGTCTCGGGTGCCGTGGGCGTACCGGTCTCGGAGGCCTTGACCGTTCCGGAGGGCTGGCGGTGGGCCTGGCGGCCGCGCTTGCGCTCGGCGAGGGTGCGCAGACAGGTCCACCGGGCCAGCGCGTACAGCCAGGATTGACGTTCCTCCTCGGCCGTGGGGCCCCGGGCGTCCTGCCGGTCCGCGATCGACAGGACGGCGCCGAGCGCCTCGGTGGCCGCGTCGTGGTCGCAGAGCACGGAGAGGCAGTAGGTGAACAGTCCGTCGAGATACGGCTCGTAACGTGCGGGCGGTCGCTGTGCCGGAGCGTGGGGGGCTCGGCGGTGCGCCCGGTGTGCGCCGGTGGTGTGCGTGGGGGTCTCCAGCCTGCTGCTCGTCACCCGGCGACCGTAGGCAAAGGAGCGCATGCCTCAAGTGCCCCTTGAGCACATTTAATCCTTACGGGTGAATGTATCCCTCGAAAGAGTCGTGAAAGAGGACAGAGATCATGGATTCGGGCGGGAGCGCCCAGGAGCACTCGCGAGTGCTTCCGTGCGCCCTGCGTGCGGACGGACGGCGCGCACACCGGCCGTGGCGCCGACCGTGCGGGCGGCGTTGTCGTACCCCACCTATACGGTGACGCCATGGCTGCCCGTACGAAATCCGCGAAGGACCGGCCGTCCTACCGCTGCACCGAATGCGGCTGGACCACCGCCAAGTGGCTCGGCCGTTGCCCCGAGTGCCAGGCGTGGGGGACGGTCGAGGAGTTCGGCGGCGCGCCCGCCGTGCGCACCACCGCGGCGGGCCGGGTCTCCACGGCGGCGCTGCCGATCGGCCAGGTCGACAGCCGTACGGCCACCGCCCGCTCGACCGGCGTCGGTGAGCTGGACCGGGTGCTCGGCGGCGGGCTCGTGCCGGGCGCGGTCGTGCTGCTGGCCGGCGAGCCGGGCGTCGGCAAGTCGACGCTGCTGCTGGACGTGGCGGCCAAGGCGGCGAGCGACGACCACCGCACGCTCTATGTGACCGCCGAGGAGTCCGCGAGCCAGGTCCGGCTGCGGGCCGACCGGATCAAGGCGATCAACGACCACCTGTACCTCGCCGCGGAGACCGATCTCTCCGCGGTGCTCGGCCATCTGGACGCGGTGAAGCCCTCGCTGCTGATCCTGGACTCGGTGCAGACGGTCGCCTCGCCCGAGATCGACGGCGCGCCCGGCGGAATGGCCCAGGTCCGGGAGGTCGCCGGGGCGCTGATCCGGGCGTCCAAGGAGCGCGGGATGGCCACGCTGCTGGTCGGCCACGTCACCAAGGACGGCACCATCGCCGGGCCCCGGCTGCTGGAGCACCTGGTGGACGTGGTGCTCTCCTTCGAGGGCGACCGGCACGCCCGGCTGCGGCTGGTGCGCGGCGTCAAGAATCGTTACGGGGCGACCGACGAGGTCGGCTGCTTCGAGCTGCACGACGAGGGCATCACCGGTCTCGCCGACCCCTCGGGCCTCTTCCTTACCCGTCGCGACGTTGCGGTGCCGGGCACCTGCCTCACCGTGACGCTGGAGGGCAAGCGGCCGCTGGTCGCCGAGGTGCAGGCACTCACCGTCGACTCGCAGATCCCCTCGCCCCGGCGCACCACCTCCGGTCTGGAGACCTCCCGGGTCTCGATGATGCTCGCCGTACTGGAGCAGCGCGGCCGGATCAGCGCGCTCGGCAAGCGGGACATCTACAGCGCGACGGTGGGCGGTGTGAAGCTCACCGAGCCCGCCGCCGACCTGGCCATCGCGCTCGCGCTGGCCAGCGCCGCCAGCGACACCCCGCTCCCGAAGAACCTGGTCGCGATCGGTGAGGTGGGGCTCGCGGGCGAGGTCAGGAGGGTCACCGGGGTGCAGCGGAGGCTGGCCGAGGCACACCGGCTGGGCTTCACCCACGCGCTCGTTCCGACCGATCCGGGGAAGGTCCCGGCCGGTATGAAGGTCACGGAAGTCGCCGACATGGGCGATGCTCTGCGGGTCCTCCCGCGCCGGTCTCGTCAAGAGGCGCCGCAGCCTCGTCAGGAAGACAACGCGCGCCGGTAGACTTTGCCCTGGTCTCGCCCGCCCGTGGACACGGCATGGGGGACGCAAGGGCACCGCAAACCTGTGACCGGAGGAGTGCAGTGGCAGCCAACGACCGGGCGACGACGCCCGGAAAGTCCGGCCAAGGCACCGGTAACGAGGCGCTGATGCGCGCCTCGTTGAGCGCGGTCGCGCCCGGAATGGCCCTGCGGGACGGCCTGGAGCGCATTCTCCGCGGCAATACCGGTGGCCTGATCGTGCTGGGCATGGACAGAACCGTCGAGTCGATGTGTACCGGCGGATTCGTGCTGGACGTGGAGTTCACGGCGACGCGCCTGCGCGAGCTGTGCAAGCTCGACGGGGCGCTGATCCTGGACAAGGACATGACCAAGATCCTGCGGGCCGGGGTGCAGCTGGTCCCGGACGCCTCGATCCCCACGGAGGAGACGGGCACCCGGCACCGTACGGCGGACCGGGTCTCCAAGGCGTGCGGCTTCCCCGTCGTCTCGGTCTCCCAGTCGATGCGGCTGATCGCGCTGTACGTGGACGGGGAGCGGCGGGTCCTGGAGGAGTCCTCCGCGATCCTGTCCCGGGCCAACCAGGCGCTCGCGACGCTGGAGCGGTACAAGCTGCGCCTCGACGAGGTGGCGGGCACGCTGTCCGCGCTGGAGATCGAGGACCTGGTCACCGTCCGGGACGTGACGGCGGTGGCGCAGCGGCTGGAGATGGTGCGGCGGATCGCGACGGAGATCGCGGAGTACGTGGTCGAGCTCGGCACCGACGGACGGCTCCTCTCGCTCCAGCTGGACGAGCTGATCGCCGGGGTGGAGCCGGAGCGGGAGCTGGTCGTCCGGGACTACGTCCCCGAACCGACGGCGAAACGGTCGCGCACGGTGGCCGAGGCGCTGACCGAGCTGGACTCCCTGAGCCACACGGAGCTGCTGGAGCTGCCGGTGGTGGCGCGGGCGCTGGGCTACAGCGGCTCGCCGGAGACGCTGGACTCGGCGGTGTCGCCGCGGGGCTTCCGGCTGCTGGCGAAGGTGCCGCGGCTGCCGGGGGCGATCATCGAGCGGCTGGTGGAGCACTTCGGTGGCCTCCAGAAGCTGCTGGCGGCCAGCGTGGACGATCTCCAGACGGTGGACGGGGTGGGCGAGGCCCGGGCGCGGAGTGTGCGCGAGGGGCTGTCGCGGTTGGCGGAGTCGTCGATCCTGGAACGCTACGTCTGACCCTTCCAGCCCGTCCGGCGCCCTCCCAGCCCGTCCGGCGTTTGAGGACGGAACCCTGGGCCACAGCAGACCTTGCTTACACGGGCTGGCCCGAACCCTTAGGCGCTTCGCCCGTCCGCATGGACGGTTCCGTCCTCAAGCGCCGGACGGGCTGGGTTTCCGGGCTCGACCAGCCCCATCGACGCCTCGCCCGTCCACGTCGACGGTTCCGTCCTCAAGCGCCGGACGGGCTGGAGTGGTCGCCGGACGGGCTGGGGTGGGCGTCGGACGGGATGGGGGGCGGGTCAGTCCTTGGTGAGGACGAAAGAGGCTCGTTGGACCGGTTCGCCGGGGGCCTTCGCCTCCAGGAGGTACGTTCCCGGGCCCGCCTTGCCCGCCGGCGGCGTCGCGCAGCCGGGGGCCGACAGCGTGCGGTTCCAGTCCACCGTGTGGACCACCGTCGCCCCCGCCGGCACCTTGAGGAACAGCGCACCGGCCGCGGCGGGGCAGTCCTTCGAGGACCAGATCGGGTCGTCGTCCTCGCCCCCCGCCTCGGTGACCGTGAGCACCGCGTTCCTCGGCCCGAAGTCGGCCTTGCACGTGGTCGACGAGGTGTTCTTCGCGATCAGTTCGAACCTCGGCCGGTCGTCGGGCCCGTAACTGACCTTCGTCCGCAGGCTCAACTGCACCGCGGCCGGCGTGCAGTCGGGGAGCGAGGAGCCGGCCGGAACCTGCTGGCCCGCCGTGCCACCGCCGCCCGAACCGGCCGTGCCCGCACCCGCCTCCGTACCCGACGAGCCGCCGGAACCCGTATCCGTACCGCCGGTTGACGATCCGTCGGACGAGCCGCCCGAGGGCTCACCCGATCCGCCGGAGCCGTCCTCCTCGTCCGACTCGTCGCGCCCGCCCGGCTGTTGGCTGATCGCGGGGCCGGAGCCAGAAGGGCCGGGGTCGATCGACTTGGCCGGGCCGGAGCCGCCGGACTTGCCGTCGTCCCGGCCGCCCCCGCCGCCTCCTCCGGACGTCACCGCCCAGGCGATCAGCACGGCGAGCAGCGCAACCAGAAGTCCCGCTACCGCCCTTCGTCGCCAGTAGATGCTGGAGGGAAGCGGACCGACCGGATTGCGCATAGATCCCACGGTCCGAACTCTACGAGAGTTCTGGGCCGTCTCCGGCCCCACCCGCCGCTCCGGTCACAAGTTTTGCCGATCATCATCACGGGAATCGGCCACGAGACGGTCACAGGGGACAGAACGGGTGGCGTTGGCACCCGCGGGACCGCCGCACGGGGCGACACCCCCGCACCCGTGACGCCCGCCCCTCCTTCCGTGCCAGGATCGTCAGTGCCATGACTGCCATGACTTCGACGTCACCCCAGACGCCCCCCGCCGCCGCCTCCCTCCACACCCCCGTCATCGGGTGGTTCGAGCAGCATGCCCGCGATCTGCCCTGGCGCCGCCCCGAAGCGGGCGCCTGGGGCGTGATGGTCAGCGAGTTCATGCTGCAGCAGACCCCGGTGAACCGGGTCCTCCCGGTGTACGAACAGTGGCTCGCCCGCTGGCCCCGCCCCGCCGACCTGGCCGCCGAGGCGCCCGGGGAGGCGGTCCGCGCCTGGGGCCGGCTCGGCTACCCGCGCCGCGCGCTCCGCCTGCACGGGGCCGCGCAGGCGATAACGGAACGGCACGGCGGCGATGTGCCGAGCGAGCACGCCCAGCTGCTGGCGCTGCCCGGGATCGGCGAGTACACGGCGGCGGCCGTGGCCTCGTTCGCGTACGGACAGCGGCACGCGGTGCTCGACACGAACGTCCGCCGGGTGTTCGCCCGTGCCGCGACCGGCGTCCAGTACCCGCCGAACGCCACCACGGCCGCCGAGCGCAAGCTCGCGCGGGCGCTGCTGCCCGAGGAGGACGAGCGGGCGGCGCGCTGGGCGGCGGCCACGATGGAGCTGGGCGCGCTCGTGTGCACCGCGCGCAACGAGGACTGCGACCGCTGCCCGATCGCCTCGCGGTGTGCCTGGCGGCTGGCCGGGAAGCCCGCGCACCAGGGGCCGCCGCGCAAGGGCCAGACGTACGCCGGTACCGACCGCCAGGTGCGCGGGCGGCTGCTGGCGGTGTTGCGGGACGCACTGAACCCGGTGCCGCAGGCCGCGCTGGACGCGGTGTGGCAGGAGCCGGTGCAGCGTGCCCGGGCGCTGGACGGGCTGGTGGCGGACGGGCTCGTCGAGCCGCTGGCCGACGGCCGGTACCGGCTGCCGCTGACCTGATCCACCCGACGTTCCCGGGGCCCGCCCCACCCCGCTGTTACACAACCGATGGGCAGCCGTGCACCGGCCTACGGCTGCTCCGCACATCGCCGTGACAACGCCTCCGTAGCGTCTCCGACAGCAGTGACCACGGGGAAACATCGGGGACGGAGGCGGTTGTCATGGCGCAGGGCGAGGTGCTCGCGTTCGAGGACTACGTACGCACACGGCAGGAGGCGCTGCTGCGCAGCGCGCGCCGTCTGGTTCCCGACCCCGTGGACGCCCAGGACCTGCTGCAGACCGCCCTGGTCCGCACCTACGGCCGCTGGGACGGCATCGCCGACAAGTCGCTGGCCGACGCCTATCTGCGCCGCGTCATGATCAACACCCGTACGGAGTGGTGGCGGGCGCGCAAGCTCGAAGAGGTGCCGACCGAGCAGCTGCCCGACGCGAGCGTCGAGGACGGCAGCGAGCAGCGCGCCGACCGCGCCCTCCTGATGGACATTCTGGGCATTCTGGCTCCCAAGCAGCGCAGCGTCGTCGTCCTGCGACACTGGGAGCAGATGAGCACGGAGGAGACGGCCGCGGCGCTCGGCATGTCGGCCGGTACGGTCAAGAGCACGCTGCACCGGGCGCTGGCGCGACTGCGCCAGGAGCTGGAAAGCCGCGAGCTGGACAGCCGCGAGGCGGTCGCCCGGGAGACCGGGAGCCACCGGAGCGCGGCGCCGGCCGTCTCCGCCCGGGTCCCCGCCCAGCGGTCGCCGGTCACGTCGGTGCGGGGGGCGAGGGCACACACATCGGCGCAGCGGAACGGGCGTCACGACGAGCGGGGGATGGAGCGGTGCGCGGCCTGAGCGGCAGCAGCAGCGGCGGGGACGGCTTCGGGCACGGCTTCGGGGACGGCTCCCCGACCGGCCCCGGTGGCCCGGACGACGGCGACGACCCGGGCAGACCGGGCCGGAGCCGGGGCTTCCGGGCCGGTATGGCGGCGAGTGGCACGGCCTTGGCCGGACTCGCCGCCTTCGGGCTGTTCTGCGTCGGCTGCTCCACCGGTGGCACCGGCACCCGCGACGAGGGCCCCGCGGGCAGTCAGCCGGTCGCCCAGATCACCCCGCAGGCCAGCCCTTCCGGCACGACCCCGCCCGTCCGGCGGGTCGACGCCGTACGGCTCCTCCAGGGCGACCCCAAGGTGGGCGAGCAGGTCAGGGAGGGGCTCAGGCCCTGCGCGGGCAAGGCCTATCCGGTCGACACCTCCTACGGGTCGCTGACCGGCGGCCCGTCCGCCGACGTGGTCGTCAACGTGATGAGCTGCGCCGACTCGGTGAGCGTCGGGACGTACGTCTACCGGGCGGACGACGACGGCGCGTACAAGAACGTCTTCTCGGCCGAGGTCCCCGCCGTCTACGGCACGATCGACCGGGGCGACCTGGTGGTGACGACCCAGGTCTACGGGTCGAAGGATCCGCTGTCGTCCCCCTCCGGCTCGGAGGTGGTCACCTACCGTTGGGCGAGCGACCGCTTCACCGAGCACGACCGGGTGCACAACGACTTCAGCCGTGCCGTCGAGGGCGCGGACGGTGATCTGCCCGTGCAGTCGGAGCCGGTGGATCCGGTGGAACCGGAGCCGGTTCCCTCGGACGGACCGGTGAAGCCGGACAGGAACTGACACCCGGCGGCTCCGGCCCCGGGCAGGAACGACGTCACGCCGGTGGAACCGGGCAGGAACGGAAAGCGAGAAGCAGCGCCATGGCCGAGACCCACGTCCTCTTCGTCGAGGACGACGACGTCATCCGCGAGGCCACCCAGCTCGCCCTGGAGCGGGTCGGCTTCACGGTCACCGCGATGCCCGACGGGCTCTCCGGTCTGGAGGCGTTCCGCGCCGACCGGCCGGACATCGCCCTGCTCGACGTGATGGTGCCGGGCCTGGACGGGGTGAGCCTGTGCCGCCGCATCCGGGACGAGTCGACCGTACCGGTGATCATGCTCTCCGCCCGGGCCGACTCGATCGACGTGGTGCTCGGCCTGGAGGCCGGGGCCGACGACTACGTCACCAAGCCCTTCGACGGCGCGGTCCTGGTCGCCCGCATCCGGGCGGTGCTGCGCCGCTTCGGCCACGCGGCCGGACCGGACGGCCCGGGTCAGGGCGGTACGGAGGAGGACACCGAGGCGCTCGGCGGGGTGCTGGTCTTCGGCGATCTGGAGGTCGACACCGACGGTATGGAGGTGCGGCGCGCCGGTGAGCAGGTGGCGCTGACGCCCACCGAGATGCGGCTGCTGCTGGAGTTCTCGTCGGCGCCGGGCACCGTGCTGTCCCGCGACAAGCTCCTGGAGCGGGTCTGGGACTACGGCTGGGGCGGTGACACCCGGGTCGTGGACGTCCACGTCCAGCGGCTGCGCACCAAGATCGGCCAGGACCGGATCGACACGGTCCGCGGCTTCGGCTACAAACTGCGCGGCTGAGGCCCGGATGAAGCGACTGGCGCTGCGGACCGGTGTCCGCTGGAAGATCAGCATCGCCATCGCGGCGGTCGGCGCGCTCATCGCGGTGGCGCTGAGCCTCGTGGTGCACAACGCGGCCCGCGTATCGATGATCGAGAACGCCCGCGAGGTGCAGCTGGAGCGGCTGCTGGGCGCCCAGCGCTTCTACGAGGCGACGAGCATGCAGAGGGGCGGGCCGAAGTTCGGGGCGAAGCTGAACGACCCGACGATCCCGCAGAGCCTGCGCGACGAGGTCCGCAAGAACCGCCGGGCCACCCATGTGACACAGAGTTCCGACGGGGTTCCCGAGGTCTGGGCGGCGGTGCCGCTGGCCAACGGCGACGTGCTCTCGCTGCACACCCGGTTCGCGGACCGCTCCGCCACGATCATGGACGACCTGGACCGGGCCCTGATCATCGGCTCGGTCTCGGTGGTCTTCGGCGGCTGCGCGCTCGGCGTGCTCATCGGCGGCCAGCTCTCCCGGCGGCTGCGCAAGGCGGCGGCCGCGGCGGGCCGGGTCGCCCAGGGGCAGACGGACGTACGCGTCAGGGAGGCGGTCGGCGGCGTCGTGCGCGACGAGACCGACGAGCTGGCGCGGGCGGTCGACGCGCTGACCGACGCGCTGAACGAACGGATCGAGGCGGAGCGCCGGGTCACCGCGGACATCGCCCATGAGCTGCGTACCCCGGTGACCGGGCTGCTCACGGCGGCCGAGCTGCTGCCGCCGGGCCGCCCCACCGAGCTGGTACGGGACCGGGCCCAGGCGATGCGCACCCTGGTCGAGGACGTGCTGGAGGTGGCCCGCCTGGACAGCGCGTCGGAGCGGGCGGAGCTCCAGGAACTGCCGCTCGGCGAGTTCGTCAGCCGCCGGATCGGGCTGCTGAACCCCGACGTGACCGTACGGGTGATCCATGAGTCGTGGGTCTCCACCGATCCGCGCCGACTGGAGCGCATCCTCGGCAATCTGCTCGGGAACGCCGCCAAGCACGGCTCCACCCCGGTGGAGGTCACGGTCGAGGGCCGGGTGGTACGGGTCCGCGACCACGGCCCGGGGTTCCCGGAGGAGCTGCTGCGGGACGGGCCGAGCCGGTTCCGTACGGGCTCCGTGGACCGGGCCGGGCACGGGCACGGGCTCGGCCTGACGATCGCGGCGGGCCAGGCGCGGGTGCTGGGCGCCCGGCTGACCTTCCGCAACGCGGCGCCCTCGGGTGCGGCGGAGGGCACGGGCGGGGCGATCGCGGTGCTGTGGCTGCCGGAGCACGCGCCGACGGTGACGGGGAGCTTCCCGGTGCTGCGGATGGCGGACCAGCGGCAGCCGTCGGACTGAGCAGCGCCACGCCCTGCGGCGGAACGCCTCCCGCCGGGCCGCCGGACCCGCGGGAACGCCGACGGCGACCCCGAGGAGTGAGCCGTGAGGCTGTCCTCGACGTCGCCGTCGATCGGGTGACCCGGGCGCACGCCCCGGGTACCGGGGTGTAACGGGTCCACTGAACGCTCTTCGGTTGTGCTGCGCGGCCGCCGGGTGCCTAGAGGCGGCCGGTCGGGAGCCGCGCGGTTACGCCGGGCCGGATCAGATGGAGACGTGCACCGAGCGGAGGAACGCGGCCGGGTTCAGCGCCGAGCCGTAGTTCGGGGTGGTGCGGATCTCGAAGTGCAGGTGCGGGCCGCTGGAGTTTCCGGTGTTGCCGGACAGGGCGATCTTCTGGCCCGTCTTCACGTGCTGGCCGATCTTCACGTTGACCTTCGACAGGTGCGCGTACTGCGAGTACTTGCCGTTGGAGTGCTTGATCACGACGGCGTTGCCGTACGCGGGGCCGTCGCCGGCGCCGTTCGGGCCGGCCTTCACGACGGTGCCGGTGTGGGCGGCCGTGACCGTGGTGCCGATCGGCACGGCGAAGTCCTGGCCGGAGTGCTTGGCGGCCCAGCGGGCGCCACCGGTGCCGTAGCTGGCGGTCAGCGTGTACTTCTTGACCGGGGTCTTCCAGGAGGCGGCGTTCTTCTTCGCGGCCTTCTTCTTGTCCTCGGCCTTCTTCTTCGCGTCGGAGGCCTTCTTCGCGGCCGCCTTCTTGGCCGCGTCGGCGGCCTTGCCCTGCGCGGTCGCCTGCGCGGCGACGGAGTTGGCGGTGGTGTTCGCGGCAAGGGGAGCCGCAGCGGCCTCGGTGCCGCTGGAGGCGAACGCCGTTCCGGCACCCAGCACCACGGACGCCCCCAGGCCGGCGGCCAGGACGGCGCCACGGACGCGGAAGGCGGACGGGCGGATGGTGTGCTGGTTCGTTGCGCGCTTCATACGAGGAAGTCCTCCGAAGGTGAGTGGACCCGGCGTGCTGTCCGGGCTTGCTCCACCTTGGTAACCCGCACCCCCACCCATGCTCAAACACCCCATCTACGAAGAAAAGCCGTAGAGGGGGCTGGGGGAATTCGCCGCGCTTGTCCCTTTACGGGGAGGCGGCGCGGGCCATGAAATCCTTCGCGCGAAAGACGTTTAACGCCTGTTCCGTGGGCTCGTTTCCGGACATGGCACCGCGAAACGGTCGTATCACCCAAAACCTCGAAAGGGCCTGCCGATGCCGGGCCGAAGGTCCCGAGGCCGATCACGGCCTCTGCTCCTAGCCCGGGTAGTAGGCCTGTTTCGGCCTGTGCGCCTTGTCACCGCCGGTGGGACCTTGGTCCTTCCGATTCGGGACCTTCGGCCTGCTACTTCACTACGCTGGCGGGAAAGCGGCACCGCACCCCCGGGGGACCCCAATGACGGCCGAGAACACCCATGCACTGGACGGCATCGAGCTCGCGGACGCCGTCGCGTCCATCCGCAACCAGCTGATCGACGCGGCGACCCGGGGCACGGACCACCCCGTCTCCTTCGCGGTCGGCGACATCCAGATGGAGTTCACCCTCGAACTACGCCGGGAGGCGAAGGCGGGCGGCAAGGTGAAGGCCTGGGTGGTCGACGCGGGCGCGGACGCCGCCCGCGCCACGGGCCGCACGCACAAGGTCGCCTTCACCCTGACGCCGCGCAACGCCGTGACGGGCGAGGCGTGGGAGATCGGGACGGAGGACGACGGGTCGACGGCGGGGTTCGGTGACGGGGCCGTCCGGCCGTGAGCGGTGTGCCTCTGGCCGACCGTACGGTCGTCGTCTCCGCGATCCAGCAGGGCAGCGGCGTCCTGATCGCCGACCGGTTGGTCCTCACCTGCGCCCACGTGGTCAAGTCCGGGTCCGTCCTGATCGCCCACCCGGCCGTCTCCGGCCGCGTACGGGCCACCGTCGCCTGGATCGACTACGAACTGGACGTGGCCCTGCTGGAGACCGTCGAGCCGGTGCGCCCGGTCCCGCCCGTGCGGCTCGGGGTGGTCGACACCCGCCAGGCGATACCCGACTGCGAGATCACCGGCTTCCCGCGCGTCCAGCGCTACGGCCGCGACCAGCGCCTGGAGGCCGACCAGTACACGGCGACGGTCCTGCCGCTGGCGGGCCGGGTCCGCGACCTGCTGGTCTGCGATCTCGACGGCCCGCCCGGGGCCCGCCCGGACGACGAGCCGGCCGCCCTGTCCGGGCTCTCCGGCGGCCCGGTCTTCATGGGGGACGTGCTGCTGGGCATCGCCCGGCAGGTCCCGCGGCAGCGCGACGGCCGCCGGGTCGAGTGCGTCCCGCTCGCCCCGGTCCTGGCGGCGCAGCCCTTCCGCCTCGTCTGCCGACGCGCCGGGGTCGACCTGCGCGAGGAACGCGTCCACGGCAGCTTCCCGCGCGATCTGCGGTACGAGGCGGAGTACGCGCAGGCGCTCGGAGTGGCGTACCGCCGTACGAAGATCTTCGGCCTGGACGAGCTGAGCCGGCACGAAGCCGAGTGGGACCTGGACACCGCCTACCTCAGCCTGGAGGCCCAGGCGCAGGACCGGGCCGCACAGCACCGGGGGATGGCGGAGGCCGCGCCGCCACTCCCCCAGCGCATCGACGCCCTCCTCGCCGACCGCCCCCGGGTCCTGCTGCGCGGCGAGGCCGGAGCGGGCAAGACGACGCTGCTGTGGTGGCTGGCCGCGCACGCCTCGGCCCGCACCCTGGGTGACGCGCTGGCCCCGCTGAACGGCCTGATCCCCTTCGTCGTCCCCCTGCGCACCCTGCGGGCCCGTGGGGTGACGTTTCCGGGCCCGGCGGAGCTGCAGGGCGCGGCCGGGCTGGTGATCGACACGGCCCCGGAGGGCTGGGCGGGCCGGGTTCTGGAGTCCGGGCGGGCGTTACTGCTGGTGGACGGCCTGGACGAGGTGCCGCCGGAGGAGCGCGAGCAGGCGCACACCTGGCTCTCGCAGCTCCTGACCCGCTACCCGGACACCCGCTGCGTCGCGACCGTACGCCCTCTCGCCGTGGAGCCGGACTGGCTGCGCTCGGAAGGCTTCGCGGAGTTACGGCTCCTGCCGATGCGGAACGAGGACATCCAGGCGTTCGTGGCCTCCTGGCACCGGACCGCCCGGCTGTCGGAGGAGGACGACGCCGGGCGGCTGGACGAACTGGAACGCGACCTGGCCCACCAGTTCGACCAGAACTCCACGCTCCGTGACCTGGCCCGTACGCCGCTGCTCTGCGCGGTGGTCTGTGCCCTGCACCGCCGCCGCGACGGCTTCCTCCCGGAGACCCGCTGGCAGCTGTACCGCTCGGCCCTGGAGATGCTGCTGGGCCACCGCGACCACCGCCGCCGGATCGGGAACCCCGAGGGCGTCGACCTGGACGTGGAGGAATCCACCCAGCTCCTCCAGCGGATCGCCGTCTGGCTGGTCCGTGAGGGCCAGTCCGAGTTCACCCGGGACCAGGCCCTGCGCCAACTCGACCGTGCGCTGGCGGGGATGGAACGGGTCAGGGCCCAGGGCCCGCCGGAGAAGATCCTCACCCACCTGCTCAACCGCAGCGGCCTGCTCCAGGAACACACCGACGCCGCCTATCAGTTCATCCACCGGACCTTCCAGGACTACCTGGCCGCGAAGGAACTCGTCGAGGACGACCACCTGGGCGAACTGCTCCGCCACGCGGACGATGAGCCCTGGCAGGATGTGATCCTGCTGGCGTCGGGGCACTGCGGGCGGCGCGAACTGGGCTTGCTCGTATCCGGGTTGCTGGACGCGGGCGAGAGGTGCGAGCCGGGGTCGGTCGAGCGGACCGACCTCCACGTCCTGGCCGCACTGTGTGCGCAGCACGCGGCGTGGCTGGACGGGGCGGTACGCGACCGGGTCCGGGTGAGCGTCGCGAGGCTGTTCCCGACCCACAGCGCGGATCAGCTGAACACCCTGGCACGGCTCGGGCAGGACGCGCTGGCCGTCCTCCCGCAGCCGGGCGACGTACCGGTCGACAGCGCGATCGCCGAGCAGGCGGTGCTCCTCCTCGGCCTGATCGGCGGGGCGCAGGCGATCCCGGTGGCCCGGGACTGGGCACGCGCGCATCCGGGCCTGGGCAAGACGATGGCGGACTGCTGGGAGGCCTTCCCTCCCGAAGCCTTCGCCGTCGAAGTGCTGAGTCACTACTGCCTGGCCGGGGCATCGATCACGATCACCGACTCCCGGCGGTTGAAGGCCCTGCGCCATCTGCCGTCCGCCGACTACCTCTCCTTCGGGGGCGACATCTCCGAAGCGGAGCTGGGCGAGGTGCTTGGCGGGAGGGCGCTGGAGTTCCTCTTCCTCGCCGAGAACCACCGGTTCTCGGACCTCTCCGTGCTGAACGGATGCGGGGAGACCCTCCGGCACCTCTTCTTCCGCTGGTGTCCGCAGATCAAGGACCTTCGCCCGCTTCAGGCGCTGAGCGCTCTCATGACGCTGAGGCTCGACGCCACTCATCTGCCACCGGCGCTCCTGGGCCCGCTGGCGGACATCCCCGCGCTGACCGCACTGTGGCTGGTCTGTCCGGACGTACGGAAGCTCAGCGAGCTACCCGCCCACCGGCAGGTGACACGCCTGGCGGTGGAGACCGAGCACCCCTTGGCGCTGGACGCCCTCCATGACTGGCCGGCGCTGACCTCACTGGAGCTCTCGGGCACGCACGCGTCCCTCGCCACCTTGGCGGATCTGCGGGCGCACCCGAGGATCACCCGACTTGAGCTGACGGAGTTTCCGTGGGGCAGCCCGGCGACGGTCCCCGTAGACGCACCGTCGGTCACCGAACTGACCCTGCCGTCGCCCCCGCGCGGGGAGAACCTGGCGTCCATCCGGCACAGCTTCCCCGCGCTCGGCCACCTGATCCTCCTGGTGCGCGATACCACCGAGGTGCTGGACCTCACCACACTGCACGCATGGCCAGGCCTCCGGGCGACCGTCGCCGGGACACATGTCCCGAAACTCGTCGGGGCGGCCGAGCTGGGCGACCGGCTGAAGATCGACATCTCCTGACCCACGAGGGGGAGGCCCCCCTGAGCACCGAAAAGGGGCTGCCCCGGACCGGCCGTTGAAAGCCGGTTCCGGGGCAGCCCCTCAGCTGTGCGCTACGAAAGCGTCACGCGTCCTTCGTCAGGTTCGGGCCGGCGCCGCCTGCCGCCTGCTCGATCGGGGGGACGTCGGGCAGAGCCGACTTCTCCTCGCCGCGGAAGGTGAACGTCTTGTCGTCACCCTCGCCCTCGGTGCCCACGACCACGATGTGACCGGGACGCAGCTCACCGAAGAGGATCTTCTCGGAGAGGATGTCCTCGATCTGCCGCTGGATCGTCCGGCGCAGCGGCCGGGCGCCCATCACGGGGTCGTAGCCCTTCTTCGCGAGGAGCGTCTTGGCCTCGGCGCTGAGCTCGATGCCCATGTCGCGGTCCTTGAGACGCTCGTCGACCTTGGCGAGCATGAGGTCGACGATCTGGATGATGTCTTCCTCGGTCAGCTGGTGGAAGACCACCGTGTCGTCGACACGGTTGAGGAATTCCGGCCGGAAGTGCTGCTTGAGCTCTTCGTTGACCTTGACCTTCATGCGCTCGTAGTTCGTCTTGACGTCGCCCTGGGCGGCGAAGCCCAGGTTGAAGCCCTTCGAGATGTCCCGGGTCCCGAGGTTGGTCGTCATGATGATGACCGTGTTCTTGAAGTCCACGACCCGACCCTGGGAGTCGGTCAGGCGACCGTCCTCCAGAATCTGGAGCAGGGAATTGAAGATATCGGGGTGGGCCTTCTCGACCTCGTCGAAGAGGACGACGGAGAACGGCTTGCGGCGCACCTTCTCGGTGAGCTGGCCGCCCTCCTCGTACCCCACGTAACCGGGGGGCGAACCGAAGAGGCGGGAAACCGTGTGCTTCTCGCTGAACTCCGACATGTCGAGGGAGATCAGCGCGTCCTCGTCGCCGAAGAGGAATTCGGCGAGCGTCTTGGAGAGCTCGGTCTTACCGACACCGGACGGACCGGCGAAGATGAACGAGCCACCCGGGCGCTTCGGGTCCTTCAGACCGGCTCGCGTACGGCGGATCGCCTGCGAAAGGGCCTTGATGGCGTCCTTCTGCCCGATGACGCGCTTGTGGAGCTCGTCCTCCATGCGCAGCAGACGGGAGGATTCCTCCTCCGTCAGCTTGAAGACCGGGATTCCGGTGGCCGTGGCCAGGACTTCGGCGATGAGCTCGCCGTCGACCTCGGCGACGACGTCCATGTCGCCGGCCTTCCACTCCTTCTCCCGCTTGGCCTTCGCCGCCAGCAGCTGCTTCTCCTTGTCGCGGAGCGAGGCTGCCTTCTCGAAGTCCTGGGAGTCGATGGCCGACTCCTTGTCCCGGCGGACACCGGCGATCTTCTCGTCGAACTCGCGGAGGTCCGGCGGCGCGGTCATGCGGCGGATGCGCATCCGGGAGCCGGCCTCGTCGATCAGGTCGATCGCCTTGTCCGGCAGGAAGCGGTCCGAGATGTACCGGTCGGCCAGGGTCGCGGCCTGGACGAGGGCCTCGTCCGTGATGGAGACCCGGTGGTGGGCCTCGTAACGGTCGCGCAGACCCTTGAGGATCTCGATGGTGTGCGGCAGCGACGGCTCCGCGACCTGGATGGGCTGGAAGCGGCGCTCAAGAGCGGCGTCCTTCTCCAGGTGCTTGCGGTACTCGTCGAGCGTGGTGGCGCCGATGGTCTGGAGCTCACCGCGCGCCAGCATGGGCTTCAGGATCGAAGCCGCGTCGATGGCGCCTTCCGCGGCACCCGCACCGACCAGCGTGTGGAGCTCGTCGATGAACAGGATGATGTCGCCGCGGGTGCGGATCTCCTTGAGGACCTTCTTCAGGCGCTCCTCGAAGTCACCCCGGTACCGCGAACCGGCGACCAGGGCGCCGAGGTCCAGGGTGTAGAGGTGCTTGTCCTTGAGGGTCTCGGGCACCTCGCCCTTGACGATCGCCTGGGCCAGGCCCTCGACGACCGCCGTCTTGCCGACGCCGGGCTCGCCGATGAGGACCGGGTTGTTCTTGGTCCGGCGGGACAGCACCTGCATGACCCGCTCGATCTCCTTCTCGCGCCCGATGACCGGGTCGAGCTTGGACTCACGAGCGGCCTGGGTGAGATTCCGGCCGAACTGGTCGAGCACCAGGGACGTGGAGGGCGTGCCCTCGGCGGGACCGCCTGCGGTGGCCGCCTCCTTGCCGCCCGAGTACCCGGAAAGCAGCTGGATGACCTGCTGCCGGACCCGGTTCAGGTCGGCGCCCAGCTTCACGAGGACCTGGGCTGCGACGCCCTCGCCCTCGCGGATCAGGCCGAGCAGGATGTGCTCGGTGCCGATGTAGTTGTGGCCCAGCTGAAGGGCCTCGCGGAGCGACAGCTCCAGGACCTTCTTGGCTCGCGGGGTGAAGGGGATGTGCCCGGAAGGAGCCTGCTGCCCCTGCCCGATGATCTCCTCCACCTGCTGGCGGACCGCCTCGAGCGAAATCCCGAGGCTCTCCAGGGCCTTAGCGGCGACACCCTCACCCTCGTGGATCAGGCCCAGGAGGATGTGCTCGGTGCCGATGTAGTTGTGGTTGAGCATCCGGGCTTCTTCCTGAGCCAGGACGACAACCCGCCGCGCGCGGTCGGTGAACCTCTCGAACATCGTTAATCGCTCCTCAGAGCGGTCGGTCAGTGAGGGGTCGGTCCCCTCCCAGTCCTTCCGCATGCTAGTCCCGCAGGACGGGACAGCTCATTCCAACTGCCGACATCCGTCCGGATCACCCCGCGCCGGGCGGGGATTCTTACTGCCGAACAGCTGACAACTGCTCCAACCCGATGGTGCGAGACGATGTTCCCGCAGGCCAGGCAGATACCCCTTTCGCCAGTACGCCGATGGCGAACGTGAGACGCCTCGGCCAGCGTGTCGCCCCTTCCCACTAGGAAAGTCTTACCCGCAATCACTGACAGTCCATGCGGCGCGCCCCGGTTCCCTCCGCTACGGGCGAACATCCTTGCGCTGCTGAATGCTCTCGCGCGCCCCTTCGGGCGGCACACAGGGTGATGCGTCGCGAACCGTGCGTAACTCCGGAGGCGGTTCGGCGGTTCATCGGACATGACCCCCACCGTCCCGCAGCCCCGCTCGTCACCCGATGCCGCTCCGGGTTCCGCCGACGCCGCTCTCGCCCGGCGGTACGCGAGGGAGCTGGGCTGGGCGACCGAGGGGCGCGCTCCGCTGCGGCTGCTCACCGGGGTGCGCTTCGATGTGCTGGAGCTGCCCGCCGAGGCCGGTCACGCCGTGCTGCGGCGCGGGGTGCGCACCGGTCCGGTGCTGCTGTCCGGTGCGCGGATGGGGCTGCTGGTCGCCGCGGGCGGCGCCGATGAGCTGCCGGGGCTGCTCGACTGGCTGGAGTGGGGTCCGGTCCCGCTGGACCTGACCGCCGTGGGTGCGGGGGGCCGCGTCGCGGCCCCGCCCCTCCCTGGTTCCCCGGGGGACTCGCCGGGGGCCGCGCTCTGGCTGCGGCCCCCAGAGCCGAGGCATGCGCCCGAGCCGGCACTGCCGGCCCTCATGGGCTTCGGGAGCAGCGGTGGGGGTGCCCCCGATCTCGTACGCCTGGTGGACGCCGCGGCCACGGAATGCCATCGGGTCCGGTTGTCGCACGCCCGCTCCGGGGTGCTGACAAGGGGTGGAGCGGATCAGCCGTTGGCCTTCTCGTAAGCCTCACGGATCTCGGCGGGAACGCGGCCGCGGTCATTCACATTGTGGCCGTTCTCCCGGGCCCACCGGCGGATTTCCGCGGTGTCCTTGTTACCGCCGGACACGGCGCGGCCCTTGCCACGGCCCGTGGCGGCACGGCCACCGGTGCGACGTCCACCCTTGGTGTAGGGCTCGAGAAGGCCGCGAAGCTTGTCCGCGTTGGCCGTGGTGAGGTCGATCTCGTACGTCTTGCCGTCAAGAGCGAACGTGACGGTCTCGTCTGCCTCGACGCCGTCGAGGTCATCGACAAGAAGGACCTGAACCTTCTGTGCCACGGGATATCCTTTCATCGAAAATGGAGTACGCGGAAAGGAAACCGCTTTTCCCTCGAAAACACAAACCCCCGGGAGAGGTTCAGCAGCCCGGGAAGACGGGAAACGTGCGCGATTCGGACATAGGGTTGCAGGTCCTTCTGCAGATCACAGGTGCAGAAGCATCCGGCTGTTGCCCAAGGTGTTCGGCTTCACTCGTTCGAGACCGAGGAACTCCGCGACACCCTCGTCGTAGGAACGCAGCAGCTCACTGTAGACATCGGTGTCGACGGGCGTCTCTCCGATCTCGACGAACCCGTGCTTCGCGAAGAAGTCCACTTCGAAGGTGAGACAGAAAACCCTGCGGACACCGAGCCATCGCGCGGTCTGCAAGAGCTTGTCCAGTACGTGGTGCCCCACCCCCGCGCCCTTGATGCGGGGGTCGACGGCAAGGGTCCGTACTTCTGCCAGGTCTTCCCACATGACATGAAGTGCGCCGCAGCCGATGACCGTCGCGTCCTCGTCGCGTTCCGCGACCCAGAACTCCTGGATGTCCTCGTAAAGGGTGACGGTCGCTTTGTCGAGCAGGATGCCCCCGGACACGTACCCGTCGAGGAGCCGTCGCACCGAACCGACATCACTCGTCCTGGCCCGTCGGACGGTGATGGCGGGCTTATTTACCGACGGGTCGGTATGGAGTTCGGTTTCCGGATCGCTTTGCGGCTGCTCTGAGGACATGCCCCGACGCTATCGCCCGCTCTCCGGCGTCGCGTCATCGGCCGGGGCGTCATCTCCGGCGGCGTCCGCGGTCGGTTCCCCGGGGTTGCCCGGGGCACTTTCGGCGGGGCCGGGGGAAACCATCCGAACGGCATCCTGGAGCGCTTCGCGCTGCTCGGCGGACATCATGCCGAAGAACGCGACAAGTGCGGCGGCGGGGTTGTCACTGAGTGACCAGGCTTCGTTCATCAGTGCGGCCGAGTAGGCGGCCCGGGTGGAGACGGCCGTATATCGATAGGCCCGGCCGTCGACTTCCCTGCGCACCCAGCCCTTCTGATGGAGATTGTCCATTACCGTCATCACGGTCGTGTAGGCGATGGACCGTTCCTGCTGAAGGTCCTCAAGGACTTCCCGCACCGTGACCGGTCGGTTCCATTGCCAGACGCGCGTCATCACGGCGTCTTCGAGGTCTCCCAATTGGCGGGGCACCAGATCATTTTAGTGCTAGATGTCCTGAATGTTCTGGTATTTACACAGCAAAAGAGCGCACGGCTCGGACGAGTCGTGCGCTCCGGGTGCGTACGCCGGGAAGGCGCGGGGCGGACAAGCCGCTTCCAGGGTCAGACATTCTCCGGACGAGCGGTCTGCTTTGCGGATTCCGCGCGGGCGAACGTCGCGTCCACCGCGGCGTCCTCCTTGGCCTTGTTCGGGCCGCCCTGACTCTTGACGATGATCACGATCAGGGCGATGAAGAAGACGGCCATCACCACGGGCGGCACGAGCGCGGATACATAGTCCATGCCGTCCAGAGTAGCGAGCCCCGAACGGCCCGACGCGGCGACCTCCCGGTGGAGGCCGCCGCGTCGGACACCGCCGGAGCGTCAGCCGGCCGCCCGCTCCTCGGACGGGGGCGGTGCGGGCCGGCGGCGCGGCGGGAAGACCTCGGAGGGCTTGGGCATCGGGCGGTCGCCGGGCTTCCGCGGACTGTCCGGGGCGGCCGGGGTCCTGGGCCGGTCCGGTTCCCGGTCGGCGGCGCGGCCGCCGGGCAGGGCGAGCAGCCGGCTGCGGGGGCCGGGGGCCGCGAGCCCGGCGGAGCGGCCGGCGAGCCGGGCGCGCACGGAACGCTCGGCGAGCACCTGACAGCGCTCCAGGAGGGTCGCCGCGAGCGGCCTCCCGCGCAGGGCGCGCAGCGCGGCCAGATCGTCCGGGCGGGGGTCGTAGCCGGCCGCCAGGGCGTCCTGGAGCAGCTCCAGATAGCCGGTGACGGAGCCGGGGAGGGCGTTGCGGTAGCGGGCGAGGTCGGCGAGGAGGAACGCTCGCAGCCGACCCGCCTCGCCGACCGCCTCGTCCACGGAGCCGGCGAGCCGCAGGCAGTCCTGGACGTCCTCGTCGGACAGGGGCATGGGGTGGAGGGCGATGGCGAGGGCACGTCGGAGCACCCGCAGCTCGTCCGCGCTGAACGCCATGCCGCCTCGTGAACCGTAGGGCGTGGGCATAGCGCGACAATACGTGCTAAATGGACAAAATCCGTTTAACTGGTCGCCGGTGGCGCGGCGTGCCGGAGCCGTTCCCCGGCCCGTCGTCCCGGCCGTTCCCGCAGGTACGCCGGGCCCCGCGGCGCGCCCGCTACGAGCGGGACACGTTCCGCTCGTAGACCAGGCGCAGCCCGATGAGCGTCAGCCACGGCTCGTGCTCGTCGATGACGGAGGACTCCCCCAACACCATCGGAGCAAGGCCGCCCGTCGCGATGACCGTGACGTCGTCCGGGTCGGCGGCCAGTTCCTTCTTCATCCGGGCCACCACCCCGTCGACCTGACCGGCGAAGCCGTAGATGATGCCGGACTGCATGGCCTCGACGGTGTTCTTGCCGATCACGCTGCGCGGCCGGGCCAGCTCGATCTTGCGGAGCTGGGCGCCCCGGACGCCGAGCGCCTCCACCGAGATCTCGATGCCGGGGGCGATCACCCCGCCCGCGTACTCGCCGCGCGGGGAGACCGCGTCGAAGGTGGTGGCGGTGCCGAAGTCGACGACGATCGCCGGGCCCCCGTACAGCTCGACGGCGGCGACCGCGTTGATGATGCGGTCCGCGCCGACCTCCTTGGGGTTGTCCATCAGGATCGGCACGCCCGTCTTGACCCCGGGCTCCACCAGGACGGCGGGGACGTCGCCGTAGTAGCGGCGGGTCACCTCGCGCAGCTCGTGCAGGACCGAGGGGACGGTGGCGCAGATCGCGATGCCCTCGATGCCGTCGCCCAGCTCCATGCCGAGCAGCGGGTGCATGCCCATCAGGCCCTGGAGCAGGACGGCCAGCTCGTCGGCGGTGCGACGGGCGTCGGTGGAGATCCGCCAGTGCTCGACGATCTCCTCGCCGTCGAAGAGGCCGAGGACCGTGTGCGTGTTGCCGACGTCGATGGTGAGCAGCATCAGGCGTCGGCCCCGTCCCCGGCGGAGGGCGACGCGGACGCGTCGCGGAAGTCCAGGCCGATGTCGAGGATCGGCGAGGAGTGGGTGAGCGCGCCGACCGCGAGATAGTCGACGCCCGCCTCCGCGTAGGCGCGGGCCGAGTCGAGGGTGAGGCGGCCCGAGGACTCCAGGATCGCCCGGCCGTCGACCAGGGCGACCGCCTCGGCGGTCTCGGCCGGGGTGAAGTTGTCCAGCAGGATCAGGTCGACGCCCGCGTCCAGCACCTCGCGGACCTGGTCCATCGTGTCGACCTCGACCTCGATGGGCAGCTCGGGGAACTCGGCGCGCACGCGCTTGAACGCCTCCGCGACGCCGCCCGCGGCGATCACGTGGTTGTCCTTGACCAGGGCCGCGTCGGAGAGCGACATCCGGTGGTTGACGCCGCCGCCGCAGCGCACCGCGTACTTCTCCAGCGCGCGCAGGCCCGCCGTCGTCTTGCGGGTGTCGCGGACCCTGGCCTTGGAGCCCTCCAGCACGTCCGCCCAGGCGCGGGTGGCGGTCGCGATGCCCGAGAGGCGGCAGAGCAGGTTGAGCGCGCTGCGCTCGCCGGTCAGCAGGTCGCGGGTGCGGGTGGTGACGGTCAGCAGCTTCTGGCCGGGGACGATCCGGTCGCCGTCCTCGACGTGCCGCTCGACCTCGAACGCCTCGGTGCAGACGATCGACAGGACCGCCTCGGCGACCCGGAGCCCGGCGACCACACCGGCCTCGCGGGCGGTGAAGTCACCGGTGATCACGGCGTCCTCGGGCACGGTCGCCACCGTCGTGACGTCCACCCCGCCGTCGAGGTCCTCCTCGATCGCCACATGGGCGACGTCCTCGACCTGGACGGGGTCGAGTCCTGCCTGGGCCAGCAGCAGGGCGAGCGCCGGGTCCAGGCCGCACTCCAGGGCCTCGGGGTCGAAGCCCTCGTCACCGCCGCAGCCGCAGCCGTCGCCGCAGCCGCCTCCCGTGGGTGCGGGGGATGCGGGCGCGCCGACGCTGATCAGCGGTACGTCCACGGGTGTGGGGCGCGGATTCTCTTCGGGCGTGCTCACGGTGTCGGCTCCTCGGGGGCGTGGCGGGTGGTGCGGGTGGGGCTGGTGCTGCATGTCTTGCCGGTGCTGCGTGTGGTGCCGGTGCTGCTCCGCGGGTGTGGCGGAGCGGCTGCTTCCAGCAGTCTGCTCAATCCGACGGACGTACGGGCGGGAATGCGGCGGTCTCCGTGCGGTGGACGACCGGGGTGCGGTCCGGTGCGATGCGGACGACCAGGTGGCGGCGGCCGTGGGCGTCGTCGCGGTCGGGCCGGTCCTCGCGCCAGTGGCAGCCGCGGGTCTCCTCGCGTTGCCGGGCGGCGGCGACCAGGACCCGGGAGACCAGGAGCAGATTGGTGACCTCCCAGGCGTCGACCCCGGGCACGACGGCCTTGGACCCGTCCACGTCGGCGGCGGCCTCGCGGTGCAGGGCCTCCAGCTCATCGGCGGCGGTGGCCAGGCTGTCGGCGGAGCGCAGCACTCCGGCACCCCGGCTCATCGTGCGCTGGATCGCCGTACGGGCCTCGGGGGACAGCAGCGGGACGGGGGCGCCCGCGTCACCGGGGGCGTCGGCCGGTTCGGTGCGGGGCGGGCGGGCCTCGTCGATGTCGGCGGCGATGCGCTCGGCGAAGACCAGGCCCTCCAGGAGGGAGTTGGACGCTAGGCGGTTGGCCCCGTGCACCCCGGTGCAGGCTACCTCGCCGCAGGCGTACAGCCCGGGGACGGTGGTGCGGCCGCGCAGATCGGTGCGGACGCCGCCGGAGGCGTAGTGCGCGGCCGGGGCGACCGGGACCGGCTCGGTCACCGGGTCGATGCCGTGGGCCCGGCAGGCGGCCAGGATGGTGGGGAAGCGCTGCTCCCACATCCGCGCCCCGAAGTGCCGGGCGTCCAGATACATGTGCTCGGCGCCCTTCTCGTGCATCCGGCGCGTGATGCCCTTGGCGACGATGTCGCGCGGGGCCAGCTCGGCCAGCTCGTGCTGTCCGACCATGAACCGGACGCCGCCGGCGTCGACGAGATGCGCGCCCTCGCCCCGTACGGCTTCGGAGACCAGCGGCTGCTGGCCCTCGGAGTCCGCGCCGAGGAAGAGCACGGTCGGGTGGAACTGGACGAACTCCAGGTCGGAGACCTCCGCCCCGGCCCGCAGCGCCAGCGCCACGCCGTCGCCGGTGGAGACGGAGGGGTTGGTGGTGGCGGAGAAGACCTGGCCCATGCCGCCGGTGGCGAGGACCACCGAGGGGGCCCGGACCGCGCCGACACCGTCGTGCTGGCCCTCGCCCATGACATGCAGCGAGACACCCGCCGTACGGCCTTCGGCGTCCGTGAGCAGGTCCAGGACCAGGGCGTTCTCGATGGTGTGCAGGGCGGCCTCGCGGACCGCCCCGACCAGCGCGCGGGAGATCTCCGCGCCGGTCGCGTCACCGCCCGCGTGGGCGATGCGGCGGCGGTGGTGGCCGCCCTCGCGGGTCAGCGCGATGTCGCCGCTGTCGGTGGTGTCGAAGTGCGCGCCGGTGCCGATCAGCCGGCGTACGGCGTCGGGGCCCTCGGTGACCAGGGTGCGCACGGCCTCCTCGTCGCAGAGGCCCGCACCCGCGACGAGCGTGTCGTCGAGGTGCTGCTCGGGGGTGTCGCCCTCGCCGAGGGCCGCGGCGATACCGCCCTGGGCCCAGCGGGTCGAGCCGTCGTCGAGCCGGGCCTTGGTGACGACGACGGTGTCCAGACCGGCGGCGGCGCAGCGCAGGGCGGCGGTGAGTCCGGCGACACCGGAGCCGACCACCACGACGTCCGCGTCGATGGCCCAGCCGGGGGCGGGGGCGGTCAGCCGTATACCGGTCACGAGAGGGCTCCGAAGGTGAGGGGCAGGTTGTCGATGAGGCGGGTGTCCCCGACCCGGGCGGCGACGACGAGGATCGCCTCCCCGCTCTCGCGGTCGTCCGGGATCTCGGTGAAGTCCGCCGGGTCCACCAGGGCCAGGTAGTCCACGTCGAGGGGCGACCGGCCCCGGGCCGCGGCCTCCTCCAGCACGGTCCGGGCGGCGGCGCGGACGGCGGCGGGCGCCCCGTTGGGCCGGGCCAGCGCCACGGCCTGGGCGTCGGCGGCGGCCCGGGCCTCGCCCAGCCTGTTGAGCCCGGCGGCCCGGTCGCCGCCGGGCGCGGTGGCCCGGGCCCGCTCGTGCAGGGCCTGCTGGGCGGCGAGCCGGTCGCGGGCCGCGAACAGCGCGCGGGGCAGCGCGAGCGCGGTGTGCCGCTCCTCGGCGGAGAGGAAGCGGTTACGGCTGGAGAGCGCCAGGCCGTCCGCGTCGCGGACGGTGGGGACGCCGGTGATCCGGACGCCGAAATTCAGGTCGCGGACCATCCGGCGGATCAGGGCCAGCTGCTGGGCGTCCTTCTGCCCGTAGAACGCCTCGTCGGGGCGGGTGAGGTGGAGGAGCTTGGCGACGACGGTGAGCATCCCGTCGAAGTGCCCGGGCCGGGCCGCGCCTTCGAGGCGCTCGCCCATGGGTCCGGCGGTGATCCGGACCTGGGGCTCGCCGCCGGGGTAGACCTCGTCCGCGCCGGGGGCGAAGACCGCGTCGGCCCCCGCCGCCGCGGCGATCTCCAGGTCGGCGTCCAGGGTGCGCGGATAGCGGTCCAGGTCGGCGGCCTCACCGAACTGCAGCGGATTCACGAAGACGGTGACCACGACCTGGCCGTCCGGGCCGGCCGCCGCACGGGCGGCGCGGATCAGGGCGGCGTGGCCGTCGTGGAGCGCGCCCATCGTCATGACGACGGCCCGCTCGGCCCCGGCGGGGCGGGGCAGCGCGTCGAGCTCGGCGGCGGTGCGCAGGAGGGTGGTCCGCATCGTGCGTGTCATCGGGTCACCCCCGCTCCCGTACAGCTGTGGGCCGCCCGGCCGGTGCTGGTCCCGCTGGTGGTCGTCGTCATCGGGTCTCCCCCGGTCCGGGGCCGCCGGGGCGGCGCTCCTGGTCGGCCAGGACGACGAGGAGGTCCTCGGCCAGCTCGGCCTTGAGCAGGCCGTGGGCGAGCGCGCGATCGGCCGTGGCGCGGGCCATCGCGACATATCCGGCCACCGCCTGCGGGGCGTGCGCGCGCAGCTCGGCGATGTGGGCGGCGACCGTGCCCGCGTCCCCGCGGGCGACCGGGCCGGTCAGCGCGGCGTCGCCGGAGCGCAGGGCGTTGTCCAGGGCCGCGCCGAGCAGCGGGCCGAGCATCCGGTCGGGGGCGGTGACCCCGGCCTTGGTCAGCAGCTCCATCGACTGGGCGACCAGGGTGACCAGGTGGTTCGCGCCGAGCGCGAGGGCCGCGTGGTAGAGCGGGCGGGACTCCTCGGCGATCCACTCGGGCTCGCCGCCCATCTCGATGACGAGCGCCTCGGCGGCCAGCCGCAGCTCCTCGGGGGCGGTGACGCCGAAGGAGCAGCCGGCGAGCCGCTGGACGTCGACCGCGGTGCCGGTGAACGTCATCGCGGGGTGCAGCGCGAGCGGCAGGGCCCCGGCCCGCAGCGCGGGGTCCAGCACCTTCGCCCCGTACCGCCCGGAGGTGTGGACGAGCAGCTGTCCCGGCCGTACGGCGCCGGTCTCGACGAGGCCCTCGACCAGCGTGGGCAGCACATCGTCGGGGACGGTGAGCAGCACCAGCTCGGCGCGGGCCAGCACCTCGGCGGGCTCCACCAGCGGCACGTCGGGGAGCAGCTCGGCGGCGCGGCGCCGGGAGGCGTCGGAGACTCCGGACACGGCGACCGGGCGGTGCCCGGCGAGCTGGAGCGCGGCGGCGAGGGCGGGCCCGACCCGGCCCGCGCCGACGACGCCGACCGTGAGCCGGGCGGGGCGGTCCCTCGCGTCGAGGGGTTCCTTCGAAACTGATGCGTTCACGCGGCGACGGCCTTCCGTTCCAGTCCGCGGGGGGTACCGGACGATTTCTCTGCATGCTACGCCAGCGTTTCGGGGAAGCCCCGCCCCTGCCCACAGCCTGTGGATAACTTTCCGGACGGGACGGAATTCCGTGGGCGCGCTGTCGGAGGTCCGGGTGATGATCGTCCCATGGCGACGATGGATGAGCAGGAGCAGCGGCGGCGCAGGCTGACCGCGTGGCGGGAGTCGCGGCGGGTGCTGGCCCGGGTGGGCGCGGACGGGACGCTGGGCGAGCGGCTGGCGGCGCTCGCGGCCGGCGCCGCGTCCGTACACGATCCGGAGGACTGGACCGATGTGTACGGCGGCGGGGTCGTCGCCGATCTGGAGCGGCGGGTGGCCGGGCTGCTCGGGATGGAGGAGGCGGCGTTCTTCCCGACCGGGACGATGGCGCAGCAGGTCGCGCTGCGGTGCTGGGCGGGGCGTACGGGGAACGCGACGGTGGCGCTGCATCCGCTGTCCCATCCGGAGCTGCACGAGGGCGGGGCGCTGGGGGTGGTGAGCGGGCTGCGCACGGTGCATCCGACGTCGGAGCCGAGGCTGCCGAGCGCGGACGAGGTCCGGGAGTTCCCGGAGCCGTTCGGCACGCTGATGCTGGAGCTGCCGCTGCGGGACGCCGGGTTCGTCCTGCCGTCCTGGGAGGAGCTGACGGCGGTGGTGGAGGCGGCCCGGGAGCGGGACGCGGTGGTCCACTTCGACGGGGCGCGGCTGTGGGAGTGCGGTCCGCACTTCGGGCGGGAGTTGTCGGAGATCGCGGCGCTCGCGGACAGCGTGTACGTGTCGTTCTACAAGTCGCTGGACGGGCTGTCCGGGGCGGCGCTGGCGGGGCCTTCGACGCTGGTGGAGGAGGCGCGGGTGTGGCGTCACCGGTACGGGGGCCAGGTCTTCCAGCAGTACCCGGCGGCGCTGTCCGCGCTGCTGGGCCTGGAGCGGGAGCTGCCCCGGCTGCCGTCGTACGTGGCGCACACGAAGGTGGTGGCCGGGGCGCTGGCGGAGGGGTTCGCGGCGTCGGGGGTGCCGTGGTTCCGGGTGCGTCCGGAGCCGCCGCACACGCATCAGTTCCAGGTCTGGCTGCCGTACGGGACGGAGGTGCTGGACGAGGCGTCGGTGCGGCAGGCCGAGGAGACCGGGGTGACGCTGTTCCGGCGGTGGTTCGCGGGGGCGCCGGGGTCGGGGCTGCCGCCCGGGGTCTCGGTCACGGAGGTGACGGTGGGCGGGGCGGGGCTGGAGTGGTCGGCGGAGGATGTGCGGGGGGCGGTGGCGGGGTTCGTGGGGTACCTGGGGCAGGGGGCCTTGCCCTAGGGGCGACCCCCGGGGCCGGAGGACCTTGTCCGGTGCCGGCCCTCCGGCGTCAGGGGTCCGTCCTCAAGCGCCGGACGGGCTGGATGGGGTGCCGGGACCTGTCCAGTGGGCGGCCACCTGGCCCAGGGTTCCGTCCTCAAACGCCGGACGGGCTGGATGTGGTGCCGGGCGGGCTTGATGGGGTGCCGGAGGTGGTGGGGCGGAGGCGCCGGTACAGGTTGCGCAGGGCCGTGACGTCGTGGCGGCCCGGGGGCGGGGGTGCGGGCCGGGACAGGCGGGCCGTGCGGTAGGTGTCGAGCAGGTGCTGCTGGAGAGCGGTCATGCGGACAGCCTGCGCAGGTCACGGCGGTGCCGCGCGCGGATTGACGGCCCCCGTCAAATGGCACGACGCCCCGTGCGCGTACCCCCACTATGGAGAGGTGAGCGTGCACATAGACATCGCGGGACTGCCCGCCGACCGCGTCGTTTTCGCGACCTCCCCGCTGGCCGAGCTCGGCCTCGCCCTGCACGCGCTCTCCGAGCCCGGCCACCACCCGGGGCTGCACGGCTGGGCCACCGCGACCGCGGCGGGCCTGGAGGCCGACCTCGCGGACCGGATGCTGGAGGCGGAGTTCCTCTGGCGGAACACCTTCTCCGATGTGTTCATGCCGTTCTCCGGGCTCCGGGGCGGCGACGGCAGGACCGGGGCGACGCTCGCCGAGGACCTGGATCTGCTGGACCGGATGGACGACGAGCGGTTCGTCGCCGCGGCCCTGGAGTTCACCTGCGCCACCCACTACGGGGCCGGGGCGCCGTCACCGCTGAGCGACACGGCCATGCGCGCCCGCGCCCTGGAGCTGGCGGCGGCGCGCGGCCCGCAGCAGGTGGAGTTCACCCGGCGGCTGCTGGCCGACCCCGTCTCCGTACGCGGCTGGATCCGGCGGCTCTTCGAGGACTGCGACCAGGCGTTCTTCGCCGACACCTGGCGCCGGGCCTCCGTGCAGCTGGTCGCCGACGCCCGGCACAAGACGGAGCTGCTGCGCCGCAAGGGGCTGGCCGAAGCGGTCGGCGCGGTGTCCGCCGCCGTGACGCTGGACGAGGACGCGGGCCGGATCAGCATCGACAAGCTGTCCGAGGGCCGGACCACCGCCGTCGACCCGGGCGTCGGCCCGGGCCTGACGTTCGTCCCGACCAGCTTCGGCTGGCCGCATCTGATGGTGCTGCACGCCCCGGGCTGGCGGCCGGTGATCCACTACCCGGTCCACCTGCCCGACCTGCCGTCGCCCGCCACCGTGGAACAGCTCCAGCGCCGGATGGAGGCCCTGGCCCACCCGATGCGGATGCGGCTCTGCCGCAATCTGGCCCGCTCCCCGTACACCACCGGTGAGCTGGCCGAATCCAACGGCATCACCTCACCCGAGGTCTCCCGTCACCTCTCGGTGCTCAAGAAGGCGGGCCTGGTCACGACGCGCCGCCGGGGCCGTTACGTCCTGCACCAGCTGGACCTGACGGTCGTGGCCCGGCTCGGCAGCGACTTCCTGGAGGGCGTCCTGCGCTGAGCCGGCCCGCTGCCGGCGGCGCCCGCCTCAGTCGAAGCGGATGTGCCGCACGCCCGTCCAGGTCCGCCGCAGCCGGTGCCGCAGCCGGCCGTCCGTGTCCGGCACGGGCGTCAGGCCCGCGGCCCCGGCCACCAGGTCCGCCACCCGGGGAACCGTCACCCGGTCCGTACGGATGTGAGAAGCGAACTCCGGGCGCGCGAGCCGCTCCAGGCAGTCGTCCAGCCGGCTCACGGCGAAGCTCTCCCGCTTCAGCCCGCGTACGAGACCGCGTTCGCGCAGCCGCCGCAGAACGGTGGCGCGCTCCGCGAGGAGGGCGCTGTGGTGGACGGTGTGGCCGTCCTCGCGCAGCCCTCCGACGATCTCGGCGAAATACCCCGGGTCGACCAGCGTCATCGGCACGATCACCGGCCCCGGGTGCCGCTCCAGGGCGAGGCCGAGCACCTCACGGACCCCGGAGCGCCAGGACGCCAGATCCTGGAAGTCGCCGCGCAGCCGCGGCGGCAGCGTCCGGTGCAGCCCGAAACCGATGTGCTCGGGGTCGCAGACCACACTGCCGGGGAGCCGCCGGTGCAGCTCGTACGCCGTCTGCGTCTTGCCGCCGCCGAACGGCCCGTTGATCCACAGCAGCGTGCCCACGGCCTGCCTCCCCCGCTGTCAGCCCGCGCCGCCGCCGGCCCGGACCAGGCCGGTCTCGTAGGCGAGGACGACGACCTGGACCCGGTCGCGGAGGTTCAGCTTGGTGAGGATGCGGCCGACGTGCGTCTTGACCGTCGCCTCGGAGAGCACCAGCCGGGCCGCGATCTCGCCGTTCGACAGGCCCTGGGCGACCAGGAGCATGACTTCCCGTTCGCGCTCCGTGAGCTTGCCGATGTGCTTGTTCTTCGGCTCCTTGTCGCTGCTGGGCAGCATCGGCGAGAAGCGGTCGAGCAGCCGGCGGGTGGTGGACGGGGCGACGACCGCGTCGCCGCTGTGCACCGAGCGGATCGCGGCGAGCAGTTCGGCGGGCGGCACGTCCTTGAGCATGAAGCCGCTGGCCCCGGCCTTGAGCCCGGAGAAGGCGTACTCGTCGAGGTCGAAGGTGGTCAGGATGAGCACCTTCGGCGGGTTCTGCTGCGCGCAGATACGGCTGGTCGCCTCGACGCCGTCCAGCCGGGGCATACGGACGTCCATCAGGACCACGTCGACGGCGGTGGACCGCAGCATCTCGATCGCCTCGGCCCCGTCCCCGGCCTCGGCCACGACTTCCATGTCGGGCTGGGCGGCGAGCACCATCCGGAAGCCGGTCCGCAGCAGCACCTGGTCGTCGACGAGCATCACGCGGATGGCCATGGTCATGGGAACGTGTCCTGTCCTGAGGTCGGTCGGTCAGTCGGTCGATCAGTCGGTCGTTCGGTCGGTCAGTCGGTCGTGCGCCGTTGTGGTGGCCGTCGTCGCTCCGGCCGTCGCCGTGGAAGGCCCCGTCAGCCCGGGGGCTTGAGCGGCAGCAGCGCGCTGATCCGGAAGCCGCCGCCGGGCCGGGGCCCCGCGTCCAGGGTGCCTCCGACCATGCCGACCCGCTCCCGCATCCCGATCATCCCGTGCCCGGCGCCGTCCGCGCCGCCGTCCTCGTACAGCTCGTGCGCCGCGCCCCGGCCGTCGTCCTCGATCAGCAGCCCCAGGCCGTCGTCGAAGTAGACCAGCCGGACGCTGGCCCCGGCGTCGGGCCCGCCGTGCTTGCGGGTGTTCGTCAGGGCTTCCTGCACCACGCGGTACGCGGTCAGCTCCACGCCGCTGGGCAGCGGGCGGGGGGTGCCCTCGACCTTGAAGTCGACCTCCAGGCCGGTCTGCCGCACCTGCGCGACCAGGTCCTCGATCTGCTCGACGTCGGGCTGGGGAACGTACTCGCCGCTCTCCGGAGCATCGCCGGTGCGCAGCACCCCGAGCAGCCGGCGCATCTCGGCGAGCGCCTGGCGGCCGGTGCTGGAGATGGTCTCCAGGGCCTGCTTGGCCTGGTCGGGGGCGGCGTCCATGACATAGGCGGCGCCGTCGGCCTGGACGACCATCACGGACACGTTGTGCGCGACGACGTCGTGCAGTTCGCGGGCGATCCGGGCCCGCTCGGCGGCGACGGCGACCTTGGACTGCGCCTCGCGTTCCCGCTCCAGGCGGGCGGCGCGCTCCTCCAGCTGGTCGAAGTAGGCGCGCCGGGTCCGCAGCGAGTCCCCGAGCACCCAGGCCAGCACGAACGGCACGGTCATGATCACCGTCACGAAGATCACCTGGGCCCAGGAACCGCCGGGCTCGGCCTCCCACCGCAGCTGGGACAGGGCCGCCGCGCTCAGGCTGCAGATCAGCGCGAGCCGGGACGCCCAGCGCTCGCCGACCGTGGCCACGGTGTACGTGATCACCAGCATCGCGAAGTTCCCGATGCCCGGCCGTACGTTGAACACCAGCTGCACGACGCCCACCAGGATGGCGAGCAGCAGCATCTTCTCCGGGGCCCTGCGGCGCAGCGCCACGACCGTGGAGAGCCCCAGCGCCACCGGAACGGCGACGATCTCCTCGCGCCCCGCGTCGTACATGCCCGACACCATCGACACGCCGGAGAGCCCGAGGAGGAAGACGGCCCAGAAGACGTCGACGCCCGTCGGGTGTCTGCGGATGAAATCGTAGAGGCGCTGCACGTAACCCAGCGTAGGGACAGCGGATCGGTGCCCGGGTCAACCGGAGGGTCGATCCAGGTACGGGGACCGTACTCCCCAAGGTGGAGACTTGCCCATGTGACGGACGAGTGGCGTGGGTGGCAGGAGGCGGCTCAGGCCGCTCTGTACGGACATGAGGGCTTTTATCGCAGCCCGCTGCGGAGCCCGGAGGGGCCCGTCGGCCACTTCCGTACGTCGGTCCACGCCTCGCCCCTTTTCGCGGCGGCGGTGGCCCGGCTGCTGACCGGAATCGCACGGGAGCTGGAGACCGGCACGGTCGCGCTGGTCGACGTCGGGGCGGGGCGCGGCGAGCTGTTGACCGGAGTGCTGGCCGCGCTGCCGGAGGGGCTGGAGGTGACCCCGTACGCCGTCGAGGTCGCCGCCCGGCCGCCGGGCCTGGACCCCCGGATCGAGTGGTGCGCGGAGCTGCCCTCCGGAACCACCGGGCTGCTGTTCGCCAACGAGTGGCTGGACAACGTTCCGGCGGCGGTGGCGGAGGCGGACGCGGACGGCGTCCCCCGGTACGTCCAGGTACGCGCCCCGGACGGAGCCGAGCGGCTCGGCGCCGCGGTGACCGGGGCGGACGCGGCGTGGCTGGAGCGCTGGTGGCCGCTGTCCGCGCCGGGCGAGCGGGCGGAGATCGGGCGCTCCCGGGACGAGGCGTGGGCGGCCGCGGCCGGTTCGCTGACCGCCGGTCTCGCGGTGGCGGTGGACTACGCGCACGTACGGGACGCCCGGCCGCCCTTCGGGACGCTGACCGGCTTCCGGGACGGGCGCGAGACGCGTCCGGTGCCGGACGGCTCCTGCGACCTGACGGCCCATGTGGCGCTGGACGCCTGCGCGGCGGCGGTGTCGTCGGCCGTACCGCGCGCGAGCACCGAACTGACCGACCAGCGGGCGGCGCTGCGCCGCCTGGGCGTCGACGGCGGTCGGCCGCCGCTGGGCCTGGCCGCCACCGACCCGGCGGGCTACGTACGGGCGCTGGCGGCGGCGGGCGAGGCGGCGGAGCTGACCGCCCGCGGCGGCCTCGGCGACTTCGGCTGGCTGCTGCACCGGGTGGGGCTGCCGGAACCCGGGTGACCGCCCTCGTACGGCGGGCGCGGGGAACGGTCCACGGCCGCAGGGAATACTGTCCCGCATGACGGAGACGACGATCGGCATCGGCGGAGCGGCGGAGAGCACCGACATGGTGCTCAACATCGGTCCCCAGCACCCCTCGACGCACGGGGTCCTCCGGCTGCGGATCGTGCTGGACGGCGAGCGCGTCCAGCACGCGGAGCCGGTCATCGGCTATATGCACCGGGGCGCGGAGAAGCTCTTCGAGGCGCGCGACTACCGGCAGATCGTCATGCTCGCCAACCGCCACGACTGGCTCTCCGCGTTCTCCAACGAGCTGGGCGTCGTGATGGCCGTCGAGCGGATGCTCGGCATGGAGGTTCCCGAGCGCGCCGTGTGGACGCGGACGCTGCTCGCCGAGCTGAACCGGGTCCTCAACCACCTGATGTTCCTCGGCTCCTACCCCCTCGAACTCGGCGGCATCACCCCGGTCTTCCACGCCTTCCGGGAGCGCGAGGAGCTCCAGGCGGTGATGGAGGAGGTCTCCGGCGGCCGGATGCACTACATGTTCAACCGGGTGGGGGGCCTGAAGGAGGACGTCCCGGCGGGCTGGGCCGGGCGGGTCCGGGACGCCGTCGCCTCCGTCCGCTCCCGCATGGACGTGTACGAGAACCTCGTCCTCGGCAACGAGATCTTCCGGGGCCGTACGCGCGACGTGGGCGTGCTGTCCGCCGCGGCGGTGCACGCGTACGGGGTGTCGGGGCCGATCGCCCGCGCCTCGGGCGTCGACTTCGATCTGCGGCGCGACGAGCCGTACCTCGCGTACGGGGAGCTCCAGGACACCCTGACGGTCGTCACCCGGACCGAGGGCGACTGCCTGGCCCGCTTCGAGTGCCTGCTGGAGCAGACCCTCAACGCCCTGGACCTGGCCGACGCCTGCCTGGACCGGATGGCCCACCTGGCGCCCGGGCCGATCAACCAGCGGCTGCCCAAGGTGCTCAAGGCCCCCGAGGGCCACACCTACGCCTGGACGGAGAACCCGCTCGGCGTCAACGGCTACTACCTGGTGTCCAAGGGCGAGAAGACGCCCTACCGGCTGAAGCTGCGCTCCGCCTCGTTCAACAACATCCAGGCGCTCACCGAGCTGTTGCCGGGCACCCTGGTCGCCGACATGGTGGCGATCCTGGGCTCGCTGTTCTTCGTCGTCGGGGACATCGACAAGTAGCGCGCGACGTGGCGGGCGGGGCCGGGCTCAGGAGACCGCGCCGCGCAGCTGTGCCACGTCGATCTGCTCGGTCTCGTCGTGCGCGGTGAGGTCGATGACCTTGCCGACGGCCTGGTTCGGCACCGCTCCCGTGCGGTGGGCGGCGAGCGCCTCCTCGCCGACGACGTCCGCGAGGTCCTCGTTCTGCACGGACTCGATCGCGGCGTTCGCCTTCTGGGCGTTCTGGGTGCCGAAGAAGTCGAAGTTGCCCTGCGGGACCGGCTGGCGGCGCGCGGCGTACGGGACGACGGCCGAGGCCGCCGCGATCGCGCGCGGCACCCGCACCGGCGCGATGGAGGCCGGGGTCTTCGCGCTCGGAAGAGCGGCGGCTTCGGTGGCCGGGGTCTTCGCCGGCGGAAGGGCGTCGGCTTCGGTGGCCGGGGCGGGCTGGGTGGTCGCGGGGCGGCGGTGCTGGTGGTCCGAGTGCGCGCCCGCCCCGGTGGCCGCCGCGTGCTTCCCCTGCGGGCCCTCCGCCTCCGTGTCCCGCTTCCGGTTCCGGTCCCCGACGGCCAGCTGCCGCTGCCGGACCGCCTCCACCGTCCGACGGGTCTCCTGGAGCGCCGCGTTGCGCGTGAGGTTCTTCAGGGCCTCGTCCGCGCGGCGGTACGACTCGGGGGTCGGCGTGGACCGCGCGGGCAGCAGCTCCTTGGGCGCCGCGGCCTCGATGGCGAGCTGCCTGCGGCCCTCCAGCGCGCTGGCCCGCTCGGTCTCGGCGTTGGCGTAACGGCGCAGCAGTCCGGCGTGCTCGCCGCGCAGCCCCGCGAGCTCCACGCGCTTGCGGCGGAGCTTGGTCTCCAGACGGGTGCGCAGCTCACGCGACTCCTCCAGATCCTGCTCCAGCTCGGCTATCCGCTCCTCGGCCCGCCATTCGTCACTGGCACGGGCCCGGGTCAGCTCGGCGACCCGCAGCCCCGCCGCCCGGTCCCAGCTGCGCATCAGATACGCGCCGGTCACGGCGGCGGCCGCCACGGCGGCCACCAGGCCGCGCAGGACCAGGGGTTCGGCCAGCAGCCAGGCGCCTGCGGCACCGGCGACCGACACTCCCGCCACCACGGAAGGCGGCAGGATTCTGTGGAGGGGCGGCGAATGGCGGTGGCGTCCACGTGGCATGGCCTGAAATTTACCGTGTGTGCGCGCCACTTGGGGGGCCGCCCGGCAATCTGTTCTCCGCCGGTTACCTCGCGGCCCCCCGGAAGCTCTCTCCGCGGCCCTTTACCCGGAGATCGAGAACTACTTCTTGATCAGATCCTTCGACTCCAGATACTCCTTGGCCACATCGCCCGGCTTGGCCCGCTCGGCGTCGACCTTCCGGTTCAGCTCGGCGAGATCCTCCGTGGTGAGCGCCGCGGTGAGCTTGCCCAGCGCGGCGGCGATCTCCGGCGCACCCGCGTCCTTGGCATTCAGCACGGGAAGGACGTTGTCCGCGTTCTGGAGCTTCTTGTCGTCCTCCAGGAACACCAGCCCGTCCAGCACCGCGTCCGTGGTGGTCGTCAGGACCAGCTGGACCTTGCCGTCACGAACGGCCTGCTTGGACTGCGGGGTGCCGACGCCCTTGGGGTCGATACCCGTGACGTCGATGCCGTACGTCTTCTTCAGACCGGGGGCGCAGAACGGCCGCACCTCGCACTCGTCGCCCGCCGCGATCTTGACCTTGATCTTCGACTTCCCCAGATCGGAAAGCGTCTTCAGGCTGTTCTTCTCGGCGAATTCCTTCGAGACCGCGAAGGCGTTCTGATCGACGGCCTTCCCGGCCGGGAGGACCGTGAGGCCCAGCGGTTCGGCGAGCTGCTTCAGCGCGGAGACCGTCGCCCCGGCGTCCCCGGATGCCACCGGCTTCGCCTGGGCCTCGTCGGCCCCGTTGACCTTGGCGTTGAGGAATTCGGCGATCGTGGCCGCGTACTCCGGTACGACGTCGATCTCGCCCTTCTCCAGCGAGGGCTCGTACAGCTCACGGTTCTTCACCGTGGTGATCGAGGTGCTGTATCCGGCGTCGCCCAGGATCTGCGCGTACAGCTCGGCGAGCACCTTGGACTCGGTGAACGAGGCCGAGCCGACGACCAGGGAGCCCTTCTTCCCGTCACCGGCCGAGGAGCCCGAGCCGCCCTTCTCCTTCTCCAGGCTGTCGCCGCCGCAGGCCGCGAGCGACCCGGCCAGCGCCACCATGCCGATGACCGCTCCGGCTATCCGCGAGGTCCTGCTCATAAGTGTTGTTCTCCGTCCGAACAGAAGAAAAGTGACCAGAAGAAAGGTGATCGGAAACGAGGCGCTGCGGGACGCTCACGCGGGCCTGCGGCGGCGCAGCGGGGACAGCGCCCGGTCCAGCGCCACCAGCACGCCCTCCACGAGCAGGGCGAGACCGGCGACCAGGACGGCGCCCGCGAAGACCTGGGCGGTGTCGTAGGTGTTGAACCCGGCGGTGATGATCCGGCCCAGCCCGCCGAGGCCGACCATCGCGGCGATCGACGCGGTGGCCACCACCTGGACCGCGGCGGACCGCAGCCCGGTCATGATCATCGGGTAGGCGAGCGGCAGCTCGACCCGGAAGAAGAGCTGCCCGCCCGACATCCCCATGCCGCGCGCGGCCTCCACCACGGCCCGGTCCACCTCCCGCATCCCGACATAGGCGTTGGTCAGCAGCGGCGGCACCGCGAACAGCACCAGCGCGATGATCGTGGGCCAGTACCCCGAGTTGCGCAGGGGCGTGACCATGAACAGGGCCAGCACCGCGAAGACCGGCACGGCCCGCCCCACGTTGGAGATGTTGACCGCGAGCGCGCCGCCCCTGCCGATGTGCCCCAGATACAGGGCGAGCGGCAGGGCTATCGCGCAGGCCACCGCGAGGGCGACCCCGCTCACGTACAGATGCTCGCCGAGCCGGTGCGCGGCCCCGCCGTCCCCCGACCAGTTGGCCCCGGTGGTCAGCCAGGTCCAGGCGTCGCCGATGACTCCCACGGGTCAGCCCACCTCCACCTTCGCCGGGGCGGACGCGGACGCCCCCGCCTTCACCGGGCCGGACGGCGGGACGACCGCCCCGGATATCCGGGTCCAGGGCGTCAGCAGCCGCTGGAGGCCGAGCAGCAGCAGGTCCGCCGCCACCGCGAGCAGCACGCACAGCACCGAGGCGGTGAGCACCTGGGCCTTGAAGAAGCTGGGCAGCGCGTCCTCGATGAGATTGCCGAGGCCGCCCTTGCCGACGAGCGAGCCGACCGTGGTCAGCGCGACCGTCGACACGGTGGCTATCCGCAGCCCCGCCATCACCGCGGGCAGCGCCAGCGGAAGCTCCACCTCCCACAGCAGCCGCGCCGGGCCGTACCCCATACCGCGGGCGGCTTCCCTGGCCTCCTGCGGCACCGCTTCGAGCCCCGCCAGGATGTTGCGCACGAGGATGGTCAGCGAATAGAGCACCAGACCCGTGACGACGAGCGCGGCCGACAGCCCGAACAGGGGCAGCAGCAGCGAGAACATCGCCAGCGAGGGCACGGTGTAGAGCACGGTCGTCAGCCCCAGCACCGGTCCGGCGAACCGCCGGCCGCGGCGGGCGAGCAGCGCCAGCGGAAAGGCGACCGCGAGCCCGATCAGCACCGAGACCACCGTGATCCCGATGTGCTGCACGGTCGCATCGGTCAACTCCTGGCTGCGGGAGCGGAGATACTCCCCGCAGATCCAGTCGTTCGTCACCAGGCAACTCTGCTCGGCCATCCGCCCCTCACCTCCTGCTTTCCTCCCGCCGGCCCGGATCGCCCCGGATCGAACTGATGACTGGCGAGCCTATCCTCGACCACTGACAATCGCGGAGGCTGTCGCATTCCGGCAACATGCCCTTCACAGAACGCCCTCCACAATGGGGAACCATGATCCGTTTCGAGCACGTCACCAAGCGGTACGCCGACGGCACCACCGCCGTCGACGACCTTTCCTTCGAGGTCGCCGAGGGTGAACTGGTCACGCTCGTCGGACCTTCCGGTTGTGGCAAGACGACCACCATGAAGATGGTGAACCGGCTGATCGAACCGACCGAGGGCGGGATATTCCTCGACGGGGACGACATATCCACCATCGACCCCGTCCGACTGCGCCGCCGCATCGGCTATGTGATCCAGCAGGTGGGCCTCTTCCCGCACAAGACCGTGCTGGAGAACACCGCGACCGTTCCCCATCTGCTCGGCTGGAAGCGCGGAAAGGGACGCGAACGCGCCGCCGAACTCCTCGACCTCGTCGGACTCGATCCGTCCGTTTATGGCGACCGCTATCCGGAACAGCTTTCCGGCGGCCAGCGCCAACGCGTGGGCGTGGCCCGCGCATTGGCCGCGGATCCGCCCGTTCTCCTGATGGACGAGCCTTTCGGAGCGGTCGATCCGGTCGTCCGCGAACGGCTCCAGAACGAATTCCTGAAACTCCAGGCCCAGGTCCGCAAGACCGTGCTGTTCGTCACCCACGACATCGAGGAGGCCGTCCGCCTCGGCGACCGGATCGCCGTCTACGGGCAGGGCCGCATCGAGCAGTTCGACTCCCCCGCCACCGTGCTCGGCGCCCCCGCGACCCCGTACGTGGCCGACTTCGTCGGCGCGGACCGCGGGCTCAAGCGGCTCTCGGTGACGCCCATCGAGGAGAGCGACCTCGACCAGCCGCCGGTCGTCCACCTCGACGACCCGCTGGCCGCCGCCACCGAACGGCTCAGGTCCCAGGGCGCTCGCTGGGCGGTCGTCCTGGACGGCCGCGACAACCTCCACGGCTGGATCCCCGCCGACGCGACCGCCGACGCCACGGCCAAGGGCACCGTCCGCGAACACGCCCGCCGCATGGAGGCCTGGCTTCCGCTCGGCGCGCCCCTCAAGCAGGCCTTCGCCACCATGCTCCAGCACGACGCGGGCTGGATCGCGGTCATCGACAAGGAGAGCGAGGGCCGCTTCCTCGGCGTACTGACCCCCGCCCGGCTGCACGAGGCGCTGCGCCGCTCGATCGACGCGGACGCCCAGGACGTACCGCGCGCCGAGGTCGCCGTGGAGACGGTGGCGACACTCGCCACGGACGGCTGACCGGCCGGGCTCAGTTCTCGCCGAGGCGGGCGCTCAGCCACTCCAGGGCCGGCGGGATCTCCCGCCGCCAGGTCGTGAAGTTGTGCCCGCCGCTGTCCAGCACGATGGACGACACCTTCGCGGGCGCCTTCACCTTCTCGATGAACGTCATCGTGTCGCCGAGGTTGTCCTCGCCCTCCCGTGACGTCGTCACCAGGAACGAACCGCCCGACGGCGGCCGGTTCTCCAGGGTCCACATCAGGTCGGCGCGGTCGCGCAGCTCGTCCCGGCCGTGGAACAGATCCCCCGTCGTCGGGTCCTCGGCGGCCTTGTAGTACGCGGAGAGCCCGGCGCTCGCCGCGTACCGGTCCGGGTGGTGCAGCCCGATCTTCAACGCGCAGTAGCCACCGGTCGAGTTGCCGATGATGCCCCAGTTACGGGCCTTCTTCCCGACCCGGTAGGACCCGGCGATGGCCTCGGGAAGGTCCTTCGCGAAGAACGTCTCGGTCTGCGGGCCCTTCGGAACGTCCACGCACTCGGTGTCCCGGGGCGGCGCGACCGTCGGCCGCAGCATCACCAGGATCATCGGCTGCGCCTTGCCCGCCTTCACCCGCTCGTGCGCGGTCTGCGGATAGCGCAGCCCCTCCAGCAGGTTCTCCGCCGTGCCCGGATAGCCGGTGAGGACCACGACCGCCGGGAACTTCCGCCCGGCGTAGGCCGCCTGGAAGTACTCCGGCGGCAGATAGACGTACGCCGGTGACTCGATGCCCGAGGTCCGCCCCGAGACGACCACCTTGTCGATCCGCCCGCCGACCGCCGGCACCCGGCCGCCCGGCACGTCCGGGTGCTGGGAGTCGATCCGCGTCATGTGCCGCGGGCCGGGCCCGTTCCCCGCATGGTCGGAGACCACGCCGAGCTCCTGCTGCCGACCGAAGAGGTCGGCCCAGGAACCGTAGAAGAGGAAGGCGTTGTTGGCCGCCAGACCCACCGCCGCGAACAGCGTCAGCTGGGTCGCCAGGAGCAGCCCGATCCGGCCCGACACCGCGGCGGCGCCGGGCCGGGCCAGGCGCGGCCAGAACCGGACCGTGGCGGCGAAGAGCGCGACGGCCAGCACCGCCACGACGGCGAGGACTGCTGTGCTGGTGAGACCCATGAGTGAGCTTTCTCTGCGATTCCGTACAAGGGACGAGAGGGGACGGGAACGGGAAATTTCCGGAATGTGGGTGAACCCTCGCTCCGCAACCCACGTCCTAGAGGGCGCACATCGTCCGTGGGGCTCCGGCCGGCGGACTCAACGAATCTCTCGCGAAGCCACGGGAAACGATGTCTGTCACGCTAGATGGGGATAATTCGGTGTCGGTTCCGCAGCGCGTCCGCCGGTTGTTCCGCGGGCCGCGCCCCGAATCCGTACCGGCTCTCGTCGGTACCGCCTGCACCGTCGTCGGGCTGATCGACGTCGCCGCCGGGGTCTTCCCGCGCTTCCGGCACAGCCGGATGCACACCCTGGCCGAAGTGCTCCCCGGGGCGCTCGGCCCGTTCGCCGCCGCGCTCTCGCTGAGCGCCGGTGTGCTCCTGCTGCTGCTCGCGCACGGGCTGAAGCGGCACAAGCGGCGGGCCTGGCGGGCGGCGGTGGCCCTGCTGCCCGCGGGGGCCGTGGCGCAGTTCGCGTACCGCCACTCGATCATCGGGGTGCTCGTCTCGCTGACGCTCTGCGCTCTGCTGGTGCGCCACCGGGACCAGTTCCGGGCGCTGCCCGACCCGCGCAGCCGCTGGCGCGCGCTCGCCAACTTCGTCCTCCTGGGCGCCGGTTCGCTGGGGCTCGGGCTGATCATCGTCAGCGTCCACCCCGGCCGGGTCGTCGGCGACCCGTCCATCGCCGACCGCCTCCAGCACGTGCTGTACGGCCTGTTCGGCGTCGAGGGCCCCGTCGACTACGCCGGGCGGACCACCTGGACGGTGGCGTACTCGCTGGGCGCGCTCGGCCTGCTGACCGCCGTCACCACCATCTACCTCGCCTTCCGCCCCGAGCACCCGGCCGCCCGCCTCACCGAGGACGACGAGAGCCGGCTGCGGGCCCTGCTGGAGCGGCACGGCGGCCGGGACTCGCTCGGTCACTTCGCGCTCCGCCGCGACAAGGGCGTCGTCTTCTCCCCCAGCGGCAAGGCGGCCGTCTGCTACCGGGTCGTCTCCGGGGTGATGCTGGCCGGCGGCGACCCCATCGGCGACGTGGAGGCCTGGCCCGGCGCGATCGAGCGCTTCATGGACGAGGCGCAGGCGCACTCCTGGACGCCCGCCGTGATGGGCTGCAGCGAGACCGGCGGCCAGGTCTGGACCCGCGAGACCGGGCTCACCGCCCTGGAGCTGGGCGACGAGGCGGTGGTGGACGTGGCGGATTTCTCCCTCGCCGGGCGCGCCATGCGTAACGTGCGCCAGATGGTCAAGCGCATCGAACGCAACGGCTACGAGACCCGGGTCCGGCGGGCACGCGACATCGGCGACACCGAACTGGACCGGATCCGCCGGGCCGCCGCCGACTGGCGCGGCACCGACACCGAGCGCGGCTTCTCCATGGCGCTCGGCCGGATCGGCGACCCGGCCGACGGCGACTGTGTGATCGCCACCGCCCATCTGCCCGGCTCCGGTACGGAGGACTCCCCGCACGGCGACCTGAAGGCCGTCCTCCACTTCGTCCCCTGGGGCCACGACGGGATGTCCCTGGAGCTGATGCGCCGCGACCGCGCGGCCGACCCCGGCATGAACGAGCTGCTGATCGTCGCCTCGCTCCAGGCCGCCGAGAAGCTCGGCGTCGCCCGGGTCTCGCTGAACTTCGCGATGTTCCGCTCCGCGCTGGCCCGCGGCGAGCGGCTGGGCGCGGGACCGGTGCTGCGCTGCTGGCGAGGGCTGCTGATCTTCCTCTCGCGCTGGTTCCAGATCGAGTCGCTGTACAAGTTCAACGCCAAGTTCAAGCCGCGCTGGGAGCCCCGCTTCGTGGTCTTCCGCACCAGCCGCGACCTGCCCCGCATCGGGATCGCCGCGATGCAGGCGGAGGGCTTCGTGAACCTCTCGCTGCCCCGCCCGTTCCGCCCCCGCAGGCGCCGCCCGTGCGGCCACGCGCGGCGCACGGGGCCGGAGCAGCACGAGGTGAGCGCGGTATAGACGGGGTGGACACCCCATAGTCTGGTCGTATGAGTACGTCACGCGCGCGGGGCACGATCCGAGGACTGCCGGAGTGGGACCGCTGTGCGGTCATGGGGGTCGTCAACGTGACGCCCGACTCCTTCTCCGACGGCGGCCGCTGGTTCGACACCACGGCCGCGGTCAAGCACGGTCTGCACCTGGTGTCCGAGGGCGCGGACCTGGTCGACGTGGGCGGTGAGTCGACCCGCCCCGGCGCCAGCCGGGTGGACGAGGCCGAGGAGCTGCGCCGGGTGATCCCGGTCGTCAGGGGGCTGGCCTCCGAGGGCGTCACCGTCTCCGTGGACACCATGCGCGCCCGTGTCGCCGAGCAGGCCGTCGCCGCCGGGGCCGTCCTGGTCAACGACGTCAGCGGCGGCCTGGCCGACCCGGGCATGATCCCGGCCGTCGCCGCGAGCGAGGTCCCGTTCGTCGTGATGCACTGGCGCGGCTTCAGCGAGTCGATGAACAGCCGCGCGGTGTACGAGGACGTGGTCGCCGAGGTCCTCGACGAGCTGCGGCAGCGGATGGACGCGGTGATCGCGGGCGGGGTCGCCCCGGAGCGCGTCGTGATCGACCCGGGCCTCGGCTTCGCGAAGGACGCCGCCCACGATCTGTCGCTCGTCGCGCACCTGACCGAGCTGCACGCCCTGGGCCGCCCGCTGCTGGTGGCCGCCTCCCGCAAGCGTTTCCTCGGCCATGTCCTGGCCGGTACGGGCTCCGCCCCGCCGCCCGCCCGCGAACGCGACGCGGCGACCGCGGCCGTCTCCGCGCTGTCCGCGCAGGCCGGCGCCTGGGCCGTACGGGTCCACGAGGTACGGGCCACCGCCGACGCCGTCCGCGTCGCCCGCGCGGTCGAGGGAGCCGCGTGAACGAGGAACACGCACGGGCCGCCGCCGACATCGCGGAGGTCGAGGCGGCCAACACCGGCTTCTACGAGGCGCTGGAACGCGGCGACTACGAGGACCTCACCGACCGCTGGCTGCCGGGCGAGGACCTCACCGTCTCCTGCGTCCACCCCGGCTGGCCGGTGCTCACCGGCCGGGGCGAGGTGCTGCGCAGCTACGCCCTGATCATGGCGAACACCGAGTACATCCAGTTCTTCCTCACCGACGTCAACATCTCGATGACCGGCGACATGGCGCTGGTCACCTGCACCGAGAACATCCTCAGCGGCGGCCCCGCCGAGGACGGCAGCGCGCTCGGCCCGCTCGTGGGCCAGCTGGTCGTCGCCACGAACGTGTTCCGGCGCACCGCCGACGGCTGGAAGCTCTGGTCCCACCACGGGTCGCCCGTCCTGACGGAATCCGACGAGGACGACGACGAGGAAACGGCCTCCTGAGGAGGAAACACCCTCCCGAGTGGGTACGGGACCGATAGGGGTTGGAACGCCGAACGCCGGGTATGGGCGGCTATCAGCCAGGTGAGGTGCTGTCCATGGCCCCCACGGGCGAGCACTGTCGGTGCTCGCAGGTAGATTCGAAAGAAGGCACCTCGCCGCCCGCACGCGGCCGGGTGCCTCTCGACCAACGACAGCAGGAGTGATTCGCGTGGATCGTGTCGCGCTGCGCGGCCTCAAGGCCCGTGGGCACCACGGTGTCTTCCCCCGGGAGCGGGAAGAGGGCCAGACCTTCATCGTCGACCTGGTGCTCGGCCTCGACACCCGCCCCGCGGCAGCCACCGACGACCTGGCCCGCACCGTGCACTACGGCGTGGTGGCCGAGGAGGTCGTCGACGTGGTGACGGGCGAGCCGGTCGATCTGATCGAGACGCTCGCCGAGCGCATCGCCCAGCAGTGCCTGAAGCACGAAGGCGTCCAGGAGGTCGAGGTGGTGGTGCACAAGCCGGACGCGCCGATCACCGTCCCCTTCGACGACGTGACCATCACCATCACCCGGAGCCGAGCATGACTGCATTTTCCACCGAAGGGCAGAGCGACCCGACCGTCCAGCCGGTCCCGACCGCCGTCGTCCGGCAGGTGGACGCGGCGGACGTCACGCTCTCCAACCCCAAGATGGCCGTGATCTCCCTCGGCTCCAACCTGGGCAACCGCCTGGAGACCCTCCAGGGGGCCGTCGACGCCCTGGAGGACACCCCGGGCCTGCGGGTCAAGGCCGTCTCCCCGGTGTACGAGACGGAGCCCTGGGGCGTCGAGGCGGACAGCCAGCCGTCGTACTTCAACGCGGTCATCCTCGTGAAGACGACCCTGCCCCCCGCCTCCCTGCTGGAGCGCGGTCAGGCCGTCGAGGAGGCCTTCGACCGGGTCCGCGAGGAGCGCTGGGGCCCGCGCACCATCGACGTCGACATCGTGTCGTACGCCGACGTCCTCTCCGACGACCCGGTGCTCACGCTCCCCCACCCGCGCGCCCACGAGCGGGCCTTCGTCCTCGCCCCCTGGCACGACATGGACCCCGAGGCCCAGCTGCCCGGCGCCGGCCCGGTGGCCCAGCTGCTCGCGGCGGTCGGCCGCGACAGCGTGCTGCCCCGCGCCGACCTGGAACTGCGCCTGCCGGAGTAATCGTTAGGCTCGACGGACGGTGGTCCGGCGCACGGCCGGACCGGGCACAGGCGGCGCGAAGGGCGGCTCACTCGGTGAAGCAACTACGGCTCGGGGTACTGGCGGGCCTCTTCGCCGCCGCCGGTGTCCTCTCCTGGGGCGGAGCCCGCCTCTGGGACTCCTTCGGCACCCTGCCGAGCGTCCCGCTGGCCGCGTCGATCGTGCTCGCCGTGATCGCGGTGATCCTCCTCGCGACCGCCCTCTCCACCCGCACCCGCCTCCGCGCCCAACGCGAACGCCGCCCCGGCGCCAAGGGAGTGGAGCCCCTGTTCGCGGCCCGCGCGGTCGTCTTCGGCCAGGCGAGCGCCCTGGTGGCCGCCCTGGTCGCCGGCATGTACGGCGGCACGGGCGTCTTCCTCCTGAGCTACCTCGACATCCCGCCCCGCCGCGACCAGGCGATCTACGCGGGCGCGGCGGTGATCGCCGCCATCGGCGTCATCGCGGCCGCCCTCTTCCTGGAACGCGTCTGCCGCCTCCCGGAGGATGGCAACGACCACGACGGCACGGGCACGGCGGCGGCGTAACGCAGGACGCGGGTTCGCCGCGCCGGTCACGTCGCCGCGCGGACCAGGTGCCCGTTGACCAGGAACGTGGGATGCGGCCGGAGCCGGTATCCGTACAGAGTGAACGGCTTGCCTGGCGCGGGGCGAGGTCGCACGGACTCGACGGTCACCCAGTCGGCTTCCACGGGATCGGCGTCGTGATGCTCCGGCCGGAACGTGCCGCGCGCCGCCCAGCGGTCCACCACGACCAGGTGCGATGCGAGGCCCTTCCTCGCCGGGGTGAACCGTGCGCCGATGATCTCGGCGAGGTCGACGAGGAACGGCACGTTGGCGCTGACCAGGGTCCGGCCGGCCCAGTGCTTGGCACGGCACCCGTCACCGTCCGCGTATCCGTCGAGGAAGCCGTCGAAGACCTCGCGGTCCCGCAGCACGACCCGGGGAAACGCCTGCCTCATGTGGTGCGCGTCGCCGCCGGCGTACTGGCGCAGGGCGTCGGCGAGGTAGGAGGACACCACCCGGACCCGGAAGACCGGGACATCCCGGCCCAGGTACCCGGAGGGCCGCACGACGGGCTGAAGCCGTGCCTCCAGGCCTGTCGCCTCGGTGAGGGACCTCGCGTAGCGGGTGGCGAACGCCTCGTCGTTCACGACGAGCGAGACGTAGTTCCTGCCCACCGTGCCGTCCGCGCAGGTGGCCCCCACGAAATAGCCGAACGCGTATCCCATGCGGAACGTGAGCCGTTCGCGGCAGAGTTTACGCGCGTGGGTCCACGCGACGGTGCTGCCTGTCGCGTCCTCGGCACGGGTCCAGCCACCCGGCGTGGCCAGCAGAAAGTCCCCGGAGACCGTGAAGGCCGCATGGCTCGTGACGACCTCCACGGCTGCCCTCGCCTTGACGGCCGTGACGTCCGTGACCGTCGTCTGTGCCGCGCGGGACCCGTCCAGCGTCCACAGCCTGGTGCCGACGGCGATCTCCCGGGCCTGGAGACGCCCTCCCACCGCGTTCACGGTCTGCTTGCTCGGTAACCCATCGATCATGCGGCGCTCCCCGGCCTGTTCACCATCACAGGCCGGGGAGCGTATCGGGCACCACTGACAAAGCGGGCTAGCGCGCCAATATGAGGCTCATCGCCTCGGCTCGGGTCGAAGCATCGCGCAGCTGTCCGCGTACGGCCGACGTCGTGGTCTTCGCGCCGGGCTTACGGATGCCCCGTACCGACATGCACATGTGCTCGGCCTCGATCACCACGATCGCGCCCCGCGCCTCCAGGATCCGCATGAGCGAGTCCGCCACCTGTGTGGTGAGACGTTCCTGTACCTGGGGCCTGCGGGCGAAGACGTCCACCAAGCGGGCCAGCTTCGACAGGCCGGTGATCTTCCCCGTGTCGGCCGGGATGTACCCGACGTGTGCGACACCGTGGAAAGGCAGGAGGTGGTGCTCGCAGAGCGACATGATCTCGATGTCCTTCACCAGGACCATCTCGTCGTGCCCGAGATCGAACGTCGTGGTGAGCACATCCTCGGGTTCCTGCCGCAGACCGGCCAGAATCTCCTTGTACGCCCGCGCCACCCGCCCCGGCGTCTCCCGCAAGCCCTCGCGGTCCGGGTCCTCTCCGACGGCGATCAGCAGTTCGCGTACGGCCGCCTCGGCCCGCTTCTCGTCGAATTCGCCGATCGAACCCTGGCCGTCCAACGTCACCGGGTCGGTCATCTGTGCCTCGTTCCTCTGTGCTGTCCGATGCACGGATTGCGCTCGAACCTCGCAGGCATACGGAAAAGCCGCGCCCCCACAGGCTAAAACCTGGGGGGCGCGGCTTCCATTCCGGGACCGGGTCGGCCCCCGTGACGGAGGTCTCACCGGAGTCGGTCCGGGGCTAGCTCTCGGGACGGTCCTCGGGGATCGCCTCGGTGGACGGGGCGATGTCCTTCGTCAGGTCCGTCGGGGCGATCTCCGGCGGGGTGGCCGAACCGTTGGCGACCGAGGCGCCGTTGGTGAGGGCCAGTTCCTTGGGAGAGAGGACCGGGGGTCGCGTCGACGGGGTGCGTCGGGCGGATCCGGTCCATGCCGGGCGGGCGGGGCGCTTCACGATCGGGGCGAAGATCTCCGCGATCTCGTCCTTGCCCAGCGTCTCCTTCTCCAGGAGCTCGAGCACCAGGGTGTCGAGGATGTCGCGGTTCTCGACGAGGATCTCCCACGCGTCGTTGTGGGCGGTCTCGATGAGCTTCTTGACCTCCTCGTCGACCAGTGCCGCGACCTCTTCGGAGTAGTCGCGCTGGTGGCCCATCTCGCGGCCCAGGAAGGGCTCCGAGTTGTCGCCGCCGAACTTGATCGCGCCGAGGCGCTCCGTCATGCCGTACTGCGTGACCATCGCGCGGGCCGTTGCCGTGGCCTTCTCGATGTCGTTCGCGGCGCCGGTGGTCGGGTCGTGGAAGACCAGCTCCTCGGCCGCACGCCCGCCCAGCATGTACGCCAGCTGGTCGAGCATCTCGTTGCGGGTCGTGGAGTACTTGTCCTCCTCCGGGAGCACCATCGTGTAACCGAGGGCGCGGCCGCGGGAGAGGATCGTGATCTTGTGGACCGGGTCCGACTGGGGGGAGGCCGCCGCGACCAGGGCGTGTCCGCCCTCGTGGTACGCGGTGATCTTCTTTTCCTTCTCGGACATGATCCGGGTCCGCTTCTGCGGGCCCGCCACGACACGGTCGATCGCCTCGTCGAGGCTCTCGTTGTCGATGAGCTTCTTGTCGCTGCGCGCCGTCAGGAGCGCCGCTTCGTTGAGCACGTTCGACAGGTCGGCACCGGTGAAGCCGGGCGTGCGCCGGGCGACGGCGCCGAGGTCGACGCCCTCCGCGACGGGCTTGCCCTTCTGGTGCACCTTGAGGATCTCCAGGCGGCCCTGCATGTCCGGGCGGTCGACCGCGATCTGGCGGTCGAAACGTCCCGGGCGCAGCAGCGCCGGGTCGAGGATGTCCGGGCGGTTCGTGGCGGCGATCAGGATGACGCCGCCCTTCACGTCGAATCCGTCCATCTCGACGAGCAGCTGGTTGAGGGTCTGCTCGCGCTCGTCGTGACCGCCGCCCATGCCGGCGCCGCGGTGGCGGCCGACGGCGTCGATCTCGTCGACGAAGACGATCGCCGGGGCGTTCGCCTTGGCCTGCTCGAAGAGGTCGCGCACGCGGGAGGCGCCGACGCCGACGAACATCTCGACGAAGTCGGAACCGGAGATCGAGTAGAACGGCACGCCCGCTTCGCCGGCGACGGCGCGTGCGAGCAGCGTCTTGCCCGTACCGGGCGGCCCGTAGAGCAGGACGCCCTTGGGGATCTTGGCGCCGACGGCCTGGAACTTCGCCGGCTCCTGGAGGAACTCCTTGATCTCGTGGAGCTCTTCGACCGCCTCGTCGGACCCCGCCACATCGGCGAAGGTCGTCTTGGGGGTGTCCTTGGTGATCAGCTTGGCCTTGGACTTGCCGAACTGCATGACCTTGGAACCGCCGCCCTGCATCTGATTCATCAGAAACAGGAAGACGACCACGATGAGGACGAAGGGCAGCAGCGAGAGGAGGATCGAGATGAACGGGGACTGCTTCGACGGCGAGATGGTGTAACCCTTCTCGATGTCACCCGCCTCGAACTTCGTCTGGAGCGTGTCGGCGAGCTCGACGCCCTGGTTGCCGATGTAGCTCGCCTGGAACTTGCTGCCGGACTCGCCTTCGAGCTTCTGGCCCTTCTTCAGCTCGATCTTGACCATTTGTTCGTCACCGGTGGTCAGCTTGGCCTGCTCCACCTGGTCCTTGCTGATCGCCTGGATCACCTTGCCGGTGTCCACCGTCTTGTGGCCGCCCGACGAGCCGACGACCTGCATCAACACGACCACGGCGAGGACGGCCAGCACGATCCACATGACCGGCCCACGGAAGTATCGCTTCACGTCCATCCATACGGAGCGAAGACGCCCCGTCCCTCCTGCCCGTAGGTAAATGCTGCTGTTTGAAAAGACTGTTCTTCGGACGGTACCCCAGCATCGTCACCCGCGACTGCCGGGTACGGCGGAGAAACCTGCTTTCGAAGCTCCAACGGCCCGCGGGCAGTGAGGGTTCCCCGGCGGGTCGGCCGGGGTCAGCCGCCGTAGACGTGCGGGGCGAGCGTGCCGACGAAGGGCAGGTTGCGGTACTTCTCCGCGTAGTCCAGCCCGTAGCCGACGACGAACTCGTTGGGGATGTCGAAACCGATCCACTTCACATCGATCGCGACCTTTGCGGCATCCGGCTTGCGCAGCAGGGTGCAGACCTCCAGCGAGGCCGGCTCCCGGGAGCCCAGGTTGGACAGCAGCCAGGACAGCGTCAGGCCGGAGTCGATGATGTCCTCGACGATCAGGACGTGCTTGCCCTTGATGTCGGTGTCGAGGTCCTTGAGGATCCGGACGACGCCGGAGGACTGGGTGCCCGCTCCGTACGAGGAGACGGCCATCCAGTCCATCGTGACGGGGGTGGACAGCGCGCGCGCCAGGTCCGCCATGACCATCACCGCACCCTTGAGCACGCCGACGATGAGCAGGTCCTTGCCCGCGTACTCCGCGTCGATCTTCGCGGCCAGCTCGACGAGCTTCGCGTCGATCTCTTCCTTGGTGAGGAGCACCGACTGAAGGTCGGTACCCATGTCCTTCTCGTTCACCCACGTCTCTTTCTGTGCTGCCGACGGCCCGGCCCGCCGGTCCGGGGTGCCCGGGCCGGCGGCGGTTCGTCTGCACTTCAGCCGCTTGCGCGTCAGCTCTGCCGAATGACCAGTCTGCCACCCTGCCGCATCGCTTCGACGCGGCCGGGCAGGTTGATGGCGCGCTGGCCGCGCCAGCCGGTGATCAGGCGGTCGACTTCTTCGAGGTGCCGGGCGAAGAGCGAGCCGGCGGGCGCCCCGGCCTCGATCAGTGCGCGGCGCAGCACCCGGCGGCGTACCGCGGGGGGCAGGACGTAGAGCTTGGCGCACTCCAGCCGGCCGGTGTCGTCGCGTACGGAGAGCTCGGCCTCGGCGGCCCAGGTGTCCAGGGCGTCGGCGTCGTCGCGGGAGAGCTGGGCGGTGCGGGCGAGGGCTTCGACGACGCCTTTGCCGAGCGCCTTCTCCAGGGCGGGCAGGCCTTCGTGGCGGAGCCGGGAGCGGGTGTAGGCGGGGTCGATGTTGTGCGGGTCGTCCCAGACGGGCAGCGACTGGACCAGGCAGGCCTTGCGGGCGGTCTGCCGGTCGAGCTGGAGGAAGGGGCGGCGGTAGCGGCCGGCGGGCCCGGAGGCGGCGGCCATGCCGGAGAGCGAGCGGATGCCGGAGCCGCGGGCGAGGCCGAGGAGGACCGTCTCGGCCTGGTCGTCGCGGGTGTGGCCGAGCAGGACGGCGGCGGCGCCGTGGCGTTCGGCGGCGGCGTCCAGCGCGGCGTAACGGGCGTCGCGGGCAGCGGCCTCGGGGCCTCCCTCGCGCCCGACGTGCACGGCGACGGCCTCGACGGGGCCGAGGTCCATGGCGGTGAGCCGGGTGACGACCTCGGCGGCGCGGAGGCCGGATCCCGGCTGGAGGTTGTGGTCGACGGTGACGCCGCCGGCCCGGACGTCGAGTTTGCGGGCCTCGAACGCGAGGGCGGAGGCGAGCGCCATGGAGTCGGCGCCGCCGGAGCAGGCGACGAGGACGAGCGGGGTGTCGGGCCGTTCGGGGAGGGCGGCGCGGGGGGCGCCCGCCGTGCCGGCCTCGGCGTAGCGGGAGCGGGCGGCGTGCGCGGGGCGCCTGGCCGCTTCGGCGGGCCGTTCGTGGTCGGCGTGCCGGTGGAATTCGGTGAGTACGTCGTGGAGTACGCGGCGGACCGCCAGGCGTATCGCCGCGACCGCAGGATGGGGACCCATGTCCGGTGCCCTTCGTGGAGTTCGGGAGGAGCGTCGAGCGCCGGAACGCGTGAGTCCCGTCACTCAGAGTGCGTCGATGGTGACAGAGGCAAGCTGTTCATCGAGCATTGCACGCCTTCCCATGCCCCTATGGTCCCTCGGATGGGTGATTGGAGGGCCAATTTGGGTCCGCGGGCCGCCTGATGGTCAGGATTCGGCCTTACGGTGCACCCGCGCGACCCAGTCGGCGGGCTTGGCGATCTCGGCCTTGGTCGGCAGGGTGTTCGGTGAGGTCCAGACGCGGTTGAAGCCGTCCATGCCGACCTCGTCGACGACCGATCGTACGAACTTCTCGCCGTCCTTGTACTGCCGGAGCTTGGCGTCCAGGCCGAGGAGCTTGCGCAGGGCTTGGTCGAGGCGGCCGGCGCCCTGGGCGCGGCGCTGCTGGAACTTCTCCCGGATCTCGGAGACGGAGCCGACGACGTCGGGGCCCACGCCGTCCATCACGTAGTCCGCGTGGCCCTCAAGGAGGGACATGACGGCGGTGAGGCGGCCGAGCACCTCGCGCTGGGCGGGGGTCTGGACGATGTCGACGAGGCTGCGGCTGTCGCTCTCGCCCTGTTCGCCCTCGGGGCGGCCGCCGGAGAGCGACTGGGCGGCTTCGCGGAGGCGTTCCACGAAGGTCATCGGGTCGACGTCGGTCTCGTCGAGGAACGTCTGGATCTCGCCCTGGAGGTGGTCGCGGAGCCAGGGCACGCCGGTGAACTGGGTGCGGTGGGTCTCCTCGTGGAGGGCGACCCAGAGCCGGAAGTCGTGCGGGTCGACGTCCAGCTCGCGTTCGACGTGGACGATGTTCGGGGCGACGAGGAGCAGCCGGCCGCCGCCGTTCGCGGAGGCGGGCAGGTCTCTGGTGGCGGGGGCGAAGGTCTCGTACTGGCCGAGCACCCGGGAGGCGAGGAACGAGAGCAGCATGCCCAGCTCGACGCCGGTGACCTTGCCGCCGACCGCGCCGAGGACGGCTCCGCCGGGCCCGCCGGAGCGGCGGCTCTCCATCTTGGTGAGCAGGGGGCGCAGCAGCTCGCGGAAGCCGGCGACGTTGGCCTTGATCCAGCCGGGGCGGTCGACGACGAGGACGGGGGTGTCCTCGGGTTCGGTGCCCTCGGGGATCATCCGGGTGAAGAGCCGGACGTGTTCCTCCGAGGCCTTGGCGTGCCGCCGGAGCTCCGCGACGACGGCGCGGGCCTCCTCGCGGCTGATGTCGGGCCCGGGCCGCACGAGCCGGGTCGCGGTCGCCACCGCGAGATTCCAGTCGACCATCTGGGCACCACCGATGCTCGTCATGCGTCAACCGTACGTGAGGCTGTCGTCCCTTGGTGGGGTGTTGCAGGGCTCTTCGGCTGACGGCAGGCCCCGGGGCCTGCCGTCAGCCGCCCGTTCCGGCGAGGGCGGTGGCCAGGGCGTCGAGGGCGGGTTCGGCCTGGGTCGCGTGGAGGCTGCCGGAGGCGAGGAAGGCGAAGGCGAGGAGCCGGCCCTGTCGGTCGACGACGGTTCCGGCGAGGGCGTTGACGCGGTTGAGGGTGCCGGTCTTGGCGCGGATCAGACCGGTGCCTCCGGCGTCCTTCTCGTAGCGGCCGTCCAGGGTGCCGCTGAAGCCGGCGATCGGGAGGCCGGTGAGGACGGGGCGCAGTCCGGGGCGGTCGGGGTCGGCGGCGCGGGCGAGGAGGGCGGTGAGGAGGGCGGGGGTGACCCGGTCCTTGCGGTCCAGGCCGCTGCCGTCGGCGAAGTGGGCGTCGGCCACCGGGATCCTGAGCTTCTTCAGTTCGTTGGTGACGGCGCGGCGGGCCCCGGCGAACGAGGCCTTCTCGCCCTTGGCGATGGCGGTCTGCCGGGCGAGGGCCTCGGCGATGTCGTTGTCGCTGTTGGTGAGGGTGCGCTCGACGAGGGCGGAGAGCGGGGCGGAGCGGTGGGTGGCGAGGGTGCGGGCCTTGTCGTCGGCGCGGGCCTCGCGGGGCTCGCCGGTGACCTTGACGCCGGCCTTCTCCAGTTGTGCGGCGAAGGTGCGGGCGGCGTCGCCCGCGGGGTCCTCGCTGCGGTCGGCGACGCCGCGGTCGGTGTCGTCGAGGCGGCCCTCGTTGACCATCAGCGCGGTGACGGGCGCGATGTTCTCGTTGGGGCTGATCGGGTGGAGCACGGGGCCGGTGTAGCGGGAGGTGTCGTACGTGAGCCGTACGGAGTCCTTGTCGTCCTCGCGGAGCGCCTCGGCGGCCTTTCCGGCCATCGTGCGCAGGGCCGTCTCGCCGAGCGTGGGGTCGCCGCCGCCGACGAGGGTGAGGGTGCGCGCGTCGGGGGAGAGCGCGGCGGTGGTGGCGATGCAGTGGTCGGGGCCGAGGACGGAGAGGGCCGCGGTGGCGGTGGCGATCTTGATGGTGGAGGCCGGCGTCATCGGCGTGGTGGCGCCGCGTCCGTACAGCTCCTTGCCGGTGGCGGTGTCGATGACGGACGCGGCGACCTCGGTGCCCAGCTCGGGCGCGCCGATGAGCGGGGCGAGGGCGTCGCGGAGCCCGGCGGGGTCCTGGGGGGCGTCGTGGGTGGTGGTGCCGAGGGCCGGGAGGACGGCCGGGGCGCTGGGGGCCGGGCGGGGGCCGTCGGGCGTCGGGCGGCCGTGATGTGCGCCACCTGTGCGGTCACCGGCGGCTGCCAGTGCCCGCTCGGCCTTACGCTGACCGTTGTCCCAGGGGCCGGCGGCGAGGACGGCGCCGGCGGCGACGACCAGGCCGAGCGTTGCGGAGCCTGCGATCACCTGCCAGGTGTACGCCCCGTTGCGCTTCTTCGTCAGGATCTTCGGCCCGCCCCACGGGTCCGAGGGGCGCACCGACGGTTCTTCCACCTGCTCGGCCACCGCTGACCAGCCCCTTTCGCGAGCACACTTCTGCGTGGGGGACACTTAACCACCAGTCGTATGTGTTGATCATGGAGGAGCCACCCGTGGAGTTCGACGTCACCATCGAGATCCCGAAGGGTTCGCGGAACAAGTACGAGGTGGACCACGAGACCGGTCGGATCCGCCTGGACCGTCGACTCTTCACCTCGACCAGCTACCCGGCCGACTACGGCTTCGTCGAGAACACCCTCGGCGAGGACGGCGACCCGCTGGACGCGCTGGTCATCCTGGACGAGCCGACCTTCCCGGGTTGCCTCATCAAGTGCCGCGCCATCGGTATGTTCCGGATGACCGACGAGGCGGGCGGCGACGACAAGCTGCTCTGCGTCCCGGCGTCCGACCCGCGGGTGGAGCACCTGCGCGACATCCACCACGTGTCGGAGTTCGACCGCCTGGAGATCCAGCACTTCTTCGAGGTCTACAAGGACCTGGAGCCGGGCAAGTCCGTCGAGGGCGCCGACTGGGTCGGCCGTACCGAGGCGGAGGCCGAGATCGAGGCCTCGTACAAGCGTCTTGAGGCGCAGGGCGGCGCGCACTGACGTCCCTCTTCCGGTTCCGTTGGTGAGCCGGACGGCCGTCTTCGAACGGGCGGTACACCTTCGCGGGTGTGCCGCCCGTTTCGCTGTCCGCACTTCCGCGCGTGCGGGGCCCATGCCGGTGGCCATACTGGGCACACGTGCGGCGGGGCGACCCCCAGTGACGTGCAGTCGAGCAGGAACGAGGTCGAGTGGTGGCGGAATCGGGCGGTCCCGAGGACCAGAAGCCCCAGTCCGACGAGGCGCGGAGCGCTTTCGCTCCGCCCGCGGGGACGATGTATCCGGTGTCGCCGCCCGAGGAGGACCATCCGACGTCGGAGTTCGCCATCCCGACCGGGGTGCACCAGGAGCCGAACGGTCCGGCCGCGTCGGGCGGCGGTTCCGGGGGCGGTTCGAACTCCGACACGCTGAGTTCCGCTTTCACGCCGCCGAGCACGTACAACGCCCAGCAGTCGCCGCCCGCGTTCACCCCGGCGCAGGGCATTCCGATGGTCAAGCTGACCAAGGAGGCGCCCTGGCAGGACCGGATGCGCACGATGCTGCGGATGCCGGTCACCGAGCGTCCGGCCACGGAGGCGATCCAGCACACCGACGACGAGACCGGCCCCGCGGTGCCGCGCGTGCTCGACCTGACGCTGCGTATCGGGGAGCTGCTGCTGGCGGGCGGTGAGGGCGCCGAGGACGTCGAGGCGGCGATGTTCGCGGTGACCCGGTCCTACGGGCTCGACCGCAGCGAGCCGACCGTCACGTTCACGCTGCTGTCCATCTCGCACCAGCCGTCGCTGGTCGACGACCCGGTGACGGCGAGCCGTACCGTACGCCGCCGGGGCACCGACTACACCCGGCTGGCGGCCGTGTTCCGGCTGGTCGACGACATCACGAACACGGACGCCGAGGTGTCGCTGGAGGAGGCCTACCGGCGGCTCGCGGAGATCCGCCGTAACCGCCACCCCTACCCGGGCTGGGTGCTGACGGCGGCCGCCGGGCTGCTGGCCGGTTCGGCTTCGGTGCTGGTCGGCGGCGGGTTCCTGGTGTTCGTCGTGGCGGCGGCGGGCGCGATGCTCGGCGACCGGCTCGCGTGGCTGTGCGCCGGGCGCGGGCTGCCGGAGTTCTACCAGTTCACGGTGGCCGCGATGCCGCCCGCCGCGATGGGGGTGGCGCTGACGCTGACGCATTCGACGGACATCCGCCCGTCCGCGGTGATCACCGGTGGGCTGTTCGCGCTGCTGCCGGGGCGGGCGCTGGTGGCGGGTGTGCAGGACGGGCTGACCGGCTACTACATCACCGCGTCGGCCCGGCTGCTGGAGGTCATGTACTTCTTCATCGGGATCGTCGCGGGCGTGCTGATCATCCTGTACCTGGGGCTCCAGCTGGGGGCGCAGCTCAACCCCGAGGCCCGGTTCACGCCGTACAACGAGCCGGTGGTCCAGATCCTGGCGTCGATGGCGCTGAGCCTGGCCTTCGCCGTGCTGCTCCAGCAGGAGCGGTCGACCGTGCTGGCGGTCACCCTGAACGGTGGCGTGGCCTGGATCATCTTCGGGGCGATGGCCCGGACCGGGAACATCTCGCCGGTCGCGGCCACGGCGGTGGCGGCCGGGCTGGTCGGCCTGTTCGGCCAGTTGTTCTCGCGCTACCGGTTCCACTCCTCGCTGCCGTACATCACGGCGGCGATCGGGCCGCTGCTGCCCGGTTCGGCGACGTACTTCGGTCTGCTGGGCGTGGCGCAGAACGAGCTGGACACCGGGCTCGCCTCGCTGTCGACGGCGGTCGCGACGGCGCTGGCCATCGCGATCGGGGTGAACCTGGGGAGCGAGATCTCGCGGCTGTTCATGGGGGTGCCGGGCGCGGTCGGCGGGGCGAGCCGGCGGGCGGCGAAGCGGACCCGGGGGTTCTGAGCCCGCGGGCCTCGTGGCCGTACGGACGCGGGTACGCACGCCGTACGCATGCTGCACGGACGCCCGTACGCGCGCCGGTACGCGCAGAAGCGCCCCTCCCCGGAGCTGCGGGGAGGGGCGCTTCGTCGGGTACGTACGCGGGTCAGCGCTTGGCGTGACGGCCGCGCTGGCCGGAGGAGGGGCCGTTGCCGCCCGCCGGGGGACGGCCGGAGCCGTCGCCGTCCGGCGCCTCGGCGGCGGCCGCCTTCTTGTTCTGGCTGCGGGCCCGCAGCACCTCGATCACGATCGGCACCACGGAGATGAGCACGATCAGGATGAGGATCATCTCGATGTGCTCGTGCACGAAGTCGATCTTGCCGAGCAGCGCTCCGAGGACGGTGACGCCGACGCCCCAGAGGATCGCGCCGACGACGTTGTACGTGATGAAGGAGCGGTAGTTCATCCGGCTGACGCCCGCGATGATCGGCGTGAAGGTGCGCACGATGGGCACGAAGCGGGCCAGGACCAGGGACTTCGGGCCGTGCTTCTCGAAGAACTCGTGGGCCTTCTCGACGTTCTCCTGCTTGAAGAGGCGGGAGTCGGGGCGCTTGAAGAGGGCCGGGCCGACCTTGCGGCCGAAGAGATAGCCCACCTGGTCGCCGACGATCGCGGCGACGGCGATCAGCGTGCAGACCAGCCACAGCGGGTACTTCAGCTGTCCCGTGGTCACCAGCAGACCCGTGGTGAACAGCAGCGAGTCGCCGGGCAGGAAGAACCCGATCAGGAGGCCGGACTCGGCGAAGACGATGAGAAGGAGGCCGGGGAGCCCGAACGTGTTGAGCAGATAGTCCGGGTCCAGCCAGCTCGGTCCGAGCGCAAGCGTATTCAAGGGTCCGGGCTCCAGGATGAGGTGTGCGATGGCGGCTCTGTGGCTGCCCCAAGCTATCAACGCCCGATGGGCGCCCGTGGTTCCAGTGGCGCACAGCGGGAATGCGCATCCTGGAAAGCGGCCCGAAGCTGATCACAGGAGGTGCCACAAACATGGGCATTGAGGAATTCGGTGGCGGCCAGACGGCCCAGGCGGACGTGCTGGTCGTCACCACGAACGACGTACCCGGCTACCAGGTGACCCAGGTCATCGGCGAGGTCTTCGGGCTGACCGTCCGGTCGCGGCATCTCGGCAGCCAGATCGGCGCCGGGCTGAAGTCGATGATCGGCGGCGAGCTGAAGGGGCTGACCAAGACGCTGGTCGAGACCCGTAACCAGGCGATGGACCGGCTGGTGGAGCAGGCGCGGGCCCGGGGCGCGAACGCGGTCCTGATGATGCGCTTCGACGTGACCGAGGCGGCGGACGTCGGCACGGAGGTCTGCGCGTACGGGACGGCGGCGGTGATCAGCAAGGTGTGACCCGGGCACGGCCCCGGGCGGTGCGGCTGCCGCGCGGGTGCGGCTGCCGCGCGGGTGCGGCTGCCGCGCGGGGGTGACGCGGGGGCGCCGGGCCGCCGAGACACCATGAAGCGTTTTGCCCTTTTCGTCGCTCTAGGGTGGGCCGGTGGCCCCCGAATCCCCCGCTCCGCCGCCGGCTCCCCCGCGCCCCCCGGCCGCCCCGGCCCGGCGGCTGCTGCCGCTCGTGCTGCCCGCGATCGCCGTCGGCGTCGTGTGCGCGCTGATCCTGCTCGGCGTGAGCCTGCTGGCGGAGCAGTTCCAGGACGTGCTCTGGAAGACCCTGCCCGACACGCTCGGGGTGGGGCGGTTCTCCTCGCTGTGGATGGTCGTGATGCTCACCGCGACCGGCCTCGCGGTGGGGCTCGTCCTGCGGACCGTGCCCGGTCACGGCGGCCCCGACCCGGCCACCACCGGGCTGGTCGACGCCCCGATGCGGCCCGGCATCGTGCCCGGGCTGCTCCTGGTGACGGTCCTGGCGCTGGCGGGCGGGGTGAGTCTCGGCCCGGAGAACCCGATCACCGCGGCCAACATCGCGCTGGCCTTCTGGCTCGGCCGGCGGTTCGCACCCGGTGCGCCGGGCGAGCTGTGGGTGGCGCTGGCGGCGGCCGGAACGATCGGGGCGCTCTTCGGCACCCCGGTCGCCGCCGCGCTGATCCTCTCCGAGGTGCTGGCCTCTCAGCCGGGCCCCGGGGCGTTCTGGGACCGGCTGTTCGCCCCGCTCGCGGCGGGCACGGCGGGCGCGCTGACCATGTCGCTGATCGCGCACCCCAGCTTCGACCTGTCGCTCCCGGCGTACGACGGACCGCACTGGGGCGATCTGCTCTCCGCCCTGCTGATCGCCTCGGCGGGCGCGCTCCTCGGACTGCTCGCGGTGTACGCGTTCCCGGTGGCGCACCGGGTCTTCACGGCGCTGCGGCACCCGGTGCTCGCCCTGACGGCGGGCGGTCTGGTGCTGGGGCTGCTCGGCGCGCTGGGCGGCCATCTCACCCTCTTCAAGGGGCTCGACGAGGTGAAGGAGCTCGCCGGCGACCCGGACGGCTGGTCGGCCGGGGAGTTCGCGGGGATGGCGGTGGTGAAGACGGCCGCCCTCGTGATCGCGGCCGCCTGCGGCTTCCGGGGCGGCCGGATCTTCCCGGCGGTCTTCGTCGGGGTGTCGCTCGGGCTCTGCGCCCACGCGCTCGTCGACGCGGTCCCGGCGGCGCTCGCGGTGTCCTGTGCGGTGCTGGGCGTGCTGCTCGCCGTCACCCGGCAGGGCTGGGTGAGCCTGTTCACCGCGGCGGTGCTGGTCAGCGACGCCTCCGTGCTGCCATTGCTGTGCGCGGCCACCCTGCCCGCCTGGCTGCTGGTCACCGGGCGGGCCCAGATGCAGCTGGACGGCGACGGGAAGTCGCTGCGCTAGGCGAGCGGCGTACGCCGTTCACCGGGTGGTCACGGAGAAGGACCCGCCCGACGCGCCGGACGCACCGAACCTCCGTATCGTCGGGTTCATCTGGTTCGCGCGCTTTGCGCGCTGTGCGCGCTCACGCCCCGACACGGTTCCGTACCGCTGCTCCGACGGAGGTCCCCCGCATGCCCACGCCCGTCAACGTCGCCGTCATCTACTACTCCTCCACCGGCACCATCGCCACGATCGCGAAGGCGATGGCCGAGGACGCGGAGCGGGCCGGGGCGCAGGTGCGGCTGCGCCGGGCCGCGGAGCTCGCCCCGCAGGCGGCCATCGACTCCAACCCCGCGTGGGCCGAGAACGTGACGAAGACCGCCGACATCCCCGAGGTCACACCGGACGACATGGTCTGGGCGGACGCGGTGATCTTCGGTACGCCGACCCGGTTCGGGAACATCACCGCCCAGCTGAAGCAGTTCATCGACACGCTCGGCGGGCTGTGGCAGTCGGGACAGCTCGCCGACAAGGTCTACAGCGGCTTCACCTCCACGGCCACCGCCCACGGCGGCCAGGAGTCCACGCTGCTCGCGCTGTACAACACGATCCACCACTTCGGCGGCATCCTCGTCACCCCCGGGTACACCGACCCGACGAAGTTCGTCGACGGCAATCCGTACGGCACCTCGCACATCGCCGGGCAGGGTGACCTCCCGGTCGGCGAGCAGACGCTCACCGCCGTCCGCGTGCAGGCCGAGCGGGTCGTGAAGTTCACCCGGGCGATCAAGGCGGGCCTGGCAGCGGAGAGCTGACCCGTACCCGCATCGCTTCGGCCGAGAGAAGGGCTTCCCCCATGCCGCTCCACCGCGGTGCCCACCCGGAACAGGACGAACCCTCCGAGGAGCGGCGCAGGCTCGCCCTGAACCCGTTCTTCGGCGAGGCGGACCCGACGGCCGCGATGAACACCGCGCCGCCCCGGCACCGGCTGCCGGACGGGCCGCTGCCGCCGCTGACGGCGTACCGGCTGGTCCACGACGAGCTGATGCTCGACGGCAACTCCCGGCTCAACCTGGCCACGTTCGTCACCACCTGGATGGAGCCGCAGGCCGGTGTCCTGATGGGCGAGTGCCGGGACAAGAACATGATCGACAAGGACGAGTACCCGCGCACCGCCGAGCTGGAGAAGCGCTGTGTGGCGATGCTCGCCGACCTGTGGAACGCGCCCGATCCGGTGTCCACCGTGGGGTGTTCGACCACCGGGTCGAGCGAGGCGTGCATGCTCGCGGGGCTCGCCCTGAAGCGGCGCTGGGCGAAGCGGAACGCGGACCGCTATCCGGCGACGGCACGGCCCAACCTGGTGATGGGCGTCAATGTGCAGGTCTGCTGGGAGAAGTTCTGCACCTTCTGGGAGGTGGAGGCCCGGCAGGTCCCGATGGACGGCGAGCGCTTCCACCTCGACCCGCAGGCCGCCGCCGAGCTCTGCGACGAGAACACCATCGGGGTCGTCGGCATCCTCGGCTCCACCTTCGACGGGTCCTACGAGCCGATCGCCGATCTGTGCGCGGCCCTGGACGCCCTCCAGGAGCGCACCGGACTCGACATCCCGGTCCACGTGGACGGGGCGTCCGGCGCGATGGTGGCGCCCTTCCTCGACCCGGACCTGGTGTGGGACTTCCGGCTGCCGAGGGTGTCGTCGATCAACACCTCGGGCCACAAGTACGGCCTGGTCTACCCGGGCGTCGGCTGGGCGCTGTGGCGTACGGCGGAGGAGCTGCCGGAGGAGCTGGTCTTCCGGGTGAACTACCTGGGCGGCGACATGCCGACGTTCGCGCTGAACTTCTCCCGGCCCGGGGCGCAGGTGGTCGCGCAGTACTACACGTTCCTGCGCCTCGGGCACGACGGCTACCGGGCGGTCCAGCAGGCCTCCCGGGACGTGGCCTGCGGACTGGCCCGCGCGATCGAGGAGTTGGGCGACTTCCGGCTGCTCACGCGGGGCGACGAGCTGCCGGTGTTCGCCTTCACGACGACCGCCGACGTCCACGCGTACGACGTGTTCGACGTGTCGCGCCGGCTGCGCGAGCGCGGCTGGCTGGTGCCCGCGTACACCTTCCCCGCCAACCGGCAGGATCTGTCGGTGCTGCGGGTGGTGTGCCGCAACGGCTTCTCCTCCGACCTGGCCGAGCTGCTGATCGAGGACCTGAAGCTGCTGCTGCCCGAACTGCGGGCGCAGAAGCATCCGTTGAGCCATGACCGGGCGGCCGCGACGGCCTTCCACCACTAGGAGGCGTCTCGCTCCGTGACCCGGGCGGCGCCCTCGAAGGGTGCCCGAAAGGCCTCGGAGCGGGACAACTAAGCTCTCCCTCGCAGCATGAACCCCTGTGCCCACACCCCAGGGGCTCCCCCCACCACGCCTGCTCGGGAGGCTTTTTTGTCCACGCACCTCACGGCCCGCGGCGCCACGCGCCGCCTCGGCCGTACCGCCGCCACCGCGGCCACGGTCGCCGTCGCCGTGCTCGGCACCACGCTCGCCACCGCGCCCACGGCGTCGGCCCTGGACAGCCGGTCCTGCACCAAGAACATCACCAACCAGTGGCGCACCGTGGACGACCTGGCCGGGGCCGCGGTACGCACCGGCCCCGGCCAGACGTACAAGAAGCGGTACGGCCTCGACTTCGCCGGCCACTTCTGGGCCGTGTGCCAGGCCAAGAGCGCCGCCGGGAACGTCTGGTACTACGGCAAGGACTCGGTCTACGACCGCAAGGGCTGGATCGTGGCCTCCAAGACCGGCAAGGGCAAGTACTAGACCGCGGGCCCCCTCAGCGGCTCAGCCGCGCGAACTTCCGTACCGCCAGCGGGAAGAACACCGCGATGATGGCCACCGGCCAGAGGATCGCGAGCAGTTGGGCGTGTTCGGCGGCCCAGGATCCGGTGGCGCCGCCCGGGTTGCCGAACAACTCCCGTACGGCGGTGGCCGTCGACCGGCCACTCGGATGACCATCGGCCACCAGGCCAGCATGCCAGAGCCGCGACCGCTGGAGGATGCCGCGCTCCACCCGCCCATCGGCATCCGCGATGCGCCGACCAGGAGCATCGGCATGAGCGGAAGCGGTGATGTCCGAGGTCCTGGGTGACCGCGAGCATCGCTCTCGGCCGAAGGCCGAGCCAGATAGGTGAACATCAGGAGCAGCATCACCGGGAAGACCAGGCCCACGACCACCTCGACGGGCTGCCGGGCCCAGTGCGCCAGTTCGCGGCGGGTCATCGTCCAGGAGTCGGCCAGCGCCCAGCCGAGCCGGGCGGACGCCCCGCCGCCGTCCGGGCCGGGAACCGTCGTCGTGGCCGCGCTCATGCCGGCACCTCCGCCTTCTTCTCCGCACGCCGTTCCGCCGCGGGCTGTCCGGTGAGCGACAGGAACACCTCGTCCAGGGTCGGGCGGCGCACCGCGATGTCCTCCGCCTCGATGCCCGCCTCCTCCAGCACCCGCACCGTCCGGGCCAGGGCCGCCATCCGGTCCGGGGCGGGCGCGCCGATCCGCCGCCGGTCGGGGTCGAGCGTCAGGTCCTCGCCGCCGAGCAGCGCGGCCGTCTCCACCAGCCGGGAGGCGTCGCGCAGGACGATGTCGATCCGGTCGCCGCCGACGAGGGCCTTCAGCTCGTCGGGGGTGCCCTCGGCGACCGCCCGGCCGCCGTCGATCAGCGAGATCCGGTCGGCCAGCTGGTCCGCCTCGTCCAGATACTGCGTGGTCAGCAGCACCGTGGTGCCGCCGCCGACCAGCGACCTGACCGCATCCCACACCTCGGTCCGGCCGCGCGGGTCGAGGCCGGTCGTCGGCTCGTCCAGGAACAGCACGTCCGGATCGGTGATCAGCGACGCGGCCAGGTCCAGCCGTCGGCGCATGCCGCCGCTGTACTGCTTCACGGCCTTGCGCCCGGTGTCCGCGAGGCCGAACCGCTCCAGCAGCTCGTCCGCCCGGCTGCCCGCCCGGCGTGCGCCCAGGTGGTACAGCCGCCCGAACATCTCCAGGTTCTGCCGCCCGCCGAGCTGTTCGTCCACCGCCGCGTGCTGCCCGAGCAGCCCGATCCTGCGCCGCACCTCGCCCGCCCGCTCCCGGACGTCGAGGCCGGCCACGGTCACCCCGCCCGCGTCGTGACGCAGCAGCGTCGACATGATCCGTACGGCGGTGGTCTTGCCCGCGCCGTTGGGGCCGAGCACGCCGTGCACGGTGCCGCCGCTGACGGCCAGGTCCAGTCCGTCCAGGGCGCGCTTCTCCCCGTACCGCTTGTGCACACCGTCCATGACGATCGCTTCGGTCACGTTCCCCGCCGCCCTTCCATGCGTTCACCCACGCCTGTAGTCAAACTTGACTAGCAGGTCGAAGGTAAACCCCGCCGCAGCATTCGTCAAACTTGATTAGTCGCGGTCCCCGGGATCGGGAACACCGGTCGCGTACGGGTTCTCCTCACCCTCGGCGAGCACGCCGACGAACGGATCGCCCTCGCCCGCGAAGGTGTACGCGCCGCCCTCGATGCGGGCGATCAGGCCCCGGGTCCACTCCGCGCCGGTGTCGGCCGAGTGCACCCACAGATTCATGATCTCGCCGATGTGGCCCAGGGATTCGGGGCCCTCCTCGGGCGTGTAGTACTCGGTGACCGAGTCCCGCCACCCTTTCATGGCCTCGATCCGCTCCTTGAGCAGCGCGACCGCCTCCGCGCGGGGCAGGTCCACGATGAACCCGATCGCCGCCGAGAGGACGTCCATGTCCTGGTCGTAGGAGCGGATGGCGTCACGCAGCAGGGTGCGGTACTCCGCCAGGCCCGCGTCCGTGACCTCGTACTCCGTGCGCGGCGGGCCGCCGGCCGTGGAGGGTGCCGTCTCGTGCGCGAGGAGCAGTCCCTGCTTCGCCATCTGCTTCAGGGCGTGGTAGATCGACCCCGGCTTGGCGTTGGACCACTCGTGCGCGCCCCAGTACTCCAGGTCGTTGCGGACCTGATAGCCGTGTGCGCGGCCGTGCATACGCACGGCGCCGAGGACCAGCAGCCGGATCGCGGACATGACACCCATCTTTCCTATTCAACTTTGACTAGGGTAGCCCGCCGGGCTCGCGCAGGGCGGGCCGGTGTGCCCTCACGCGCACGGCCGGAGCGAGCAGCGCCGCGACGAGGCAGCCGGCCGCCAGCGCCGCCCACACCACGTCGTACGTGCCGAACACGTCCCGTGCGGTGGCGCCGAGGAAGGCCGAGGCGCCCGCGCCCAGTTGGTGGGCCGCGTTCGTCCAGCCGAAGACGACCGGGCCGTCCGCCCCGTACACCCGGCGGGCCAGCTCGATGACGGGCGGCACGGTCGCGACGTCGACGAGGCCGTACACCGCCACGAACAGAAGCATCGGGGCCGTGACCGAGGAGGCGAACACGAGCGGCAGCGCGCGGACGGCGAAGCAGACGGTCAGCAGGCGGCGCGGGTCGAAGCGGTCGGTCAGCCAGCCGGCCAGCACCGCGCCGAGGGCGGAGAAGACCCCGACGAGCGACAGCAGCGAGGCCGCCGCCGTGGCCCGCATGCCGTGATCGTGCGCGGCGGGAGCCCAGTTGGACCACATGATGCCGTTGGTGGACGCCCCGCAGAGCGCGAACATCCCGGCCAGCAGCCAGAACGGGCCGCCGCGCGCCGCACGCGCGAGAACCTTCAGGGTGCGCATCGCCGCTCCGGGCGCCGGAGCCGGCCGCGGCACGAACTCCGGTGCCCCGTACGGCTCTACGCCCGCATCGGCCGGGTGGTCGCGCAGCAGCAGGAACACCGCGGCGGCGACCGCCAGGGCCACCAGCGCCAGCGTCACCACCGGCGGACGCCAGCCGAAGCGGTCGACGGACCAGGCCAGCAGCGGCAGGAAGAGCAACTGGCCCAGATGACTGGCGGAGCCGAGCGCACCGGTCACCAGACCACGCCGCCGGTCGAACCAGCGGGCGGTCACCCCGGCGGCGAAGGTCATGGTCAGACAGCCGCTGCCGAGGCCGATCAGCACGCCCCAGTACGCGACCAGCTGCCACGGCCGCGTCATCACCCCGGTGAGCAGCGCCCCCGCCGCGACCAGCAGCAGCGCGCCCACGACGACCCGGCGGGCCCCGATCCGGTCCATGAGCGCCGCCGCGAACGGGGCGGTGAGGCCGAAGAGCACCATGTTCACCGAGGCGGCGAGCGCGATCTGCCCGCGCTCCCAGGCGTACTCCTCGTGCAGGGGCGTCACCAGCAGGCCCGGCACGGTGGTGAACGCCCCGGCCGTGACGATGGCCGCGCCGGCGACGGCGGCCATCAGCCAGGCGCGGTGGACACGGGCGGGCCGGACGGACCGGACGGATGTCGAAGGGGCCATGCGGACAGCCTGGCGAGCGGGGGCCGCCGCCACGAGTGTCCTGATGGACCAGGTGCGCAAGGATATGGCCATGACCGTTTTCACCCACCCCGGCCGGCACCGGGTCGCCGTGCTCGCCCGCGAGGTCCTGCTCCCCATCGAGCTGGGCATCGTGCACCAGCTCTTCGGCCAGGCCCGGCACGGGGCCTCGGCGGACGGCGAGCCGCTGTACGAGGTCGCCACCTGCGCCCCGCGCCCCGGGGACGTCCGCACGGACGGCGACTTCACCGTGGCCGTCCCGCACGGGCCCGAGGCGCTGGCCGAGGCCGACACGGTGATCGTCCTGTCGTCGTACGAGGACTACGTCCAGGAGGAGCCGGTCCTCCCGGCCCCGCTGGCGGAGGCCTTCGCGCTGATCCGGCCCGGTGTGCGGATGGCCTCGATCTGCACCGGCGCGTTCGTGCTGGCCTCGGCCGGGCTGCTCGACGGGCACACGGCGACCACCCACTGGCGGTACACGGAGCTGTTCGCCCGGCTCTTCCCGCGGGTCGCCCTGGACCCGGACGTGCTCTACACCGACGGCGGGCCCGTGCTGACCTCGGCGGGCTGCGCCTCCGGCATCGACCTGTGCCTGCACATGATCCGGTGCGACCACGGCACGGCCGTCGCGAACGACGTGGCCCGGCGCACGGTCGTGCCGCCCCATCGCGAGGGCGGCCAGGCGCAGTTCATCCGGCGGCCGGTGCCCGAGCGGTCGGCTCCGGGGACCTCCGCGGCCCGCGACTGGGCGCTGCGGCGGCTCCAGGACCCGATCACCCTGGGGCAGCTGGCGGCCCGGGAGTCGATGAGCGTACGGCACTTCACCCGGCGGTTCCGGGAGGAGACGGGCCTGCCGCCGATGGCCTGGCTGACCCGGCAACGCATCGAACTGGCGCGGGAGTTGCTGGAGGAGTCGGACCTGCCCGTCGAGCAGGTGGCCGCCCGCGCCGGGCTCGGCACGGCGGCCAATCTGCGCCTTCACTTCCACGCGGCGCTGGGCGTCTCGCCGGGCGCCTACCGCACCACGTTCCGGGGCCCGGCACACCGGACATGACGGAGGGTCAGTACGGGAAGACCGAGCGGCCGTGCTGGATCGACATCCACCGCTGGGTGGTGAACGCCTCCACCGCCGCCTCACCGTTCAGCCGCCCCATCCCGGACGCCTTCTCGCCGCCGAACGCGACCAGCGGGTCGTCCTGGACGGTGGAGTCGTTGACGTGGAACATCCCGCTGTCGACCCGCCGCGCGAACCGCACCCCGCGCTCCGCGTCCCCGGTGTGGACGGCGCCGCTCAGTCCGTAGGGGCCGTCGTTGACGATGCGCACGGCCTCCTCCTCGCCGTCGAACGTCATCAGCAGGGCCACCGGGCCGAGGACCTCCTGCCGAAGCAGCGGGGAGTCCTCCGCGAGGCCGGTCAGAACGGTCGGGCCGACGACGTTGCCGACGGTCCGGCCCCGCACGAGCGCCGTCGCGCCGTCCGCGACCGCCCGGTCCACCAGGGCGTCCAGCGCGTCGGCCTGGAAGGCGTTGATGACAGGCCCGATGGTGGTCTCCGGATCCCTCGGATCGCCGGCCTTGAGGGCGGCCACCCGGGCGGTGAACTTCTCGGTGAACTCCGCCGCCACCGACCGGTCCACCAGGATGCGCGTGGCGGCCAGGCAGGTCTGGCCCTGGTAGACGAAGCGGCTGAAGAGAGCCGCCCGGACCGCGTGGTCGACGTCGGCGTCCGCCAGCACCACCAGGGCGCTGTTGCCGCCCAGTTCGAGGATGGTCCGTTTGAAGGCGCCGGCGGCGGTGGCGGCGATGTGGCGGCCGACCCGTTCGGATCCGCTGAACGAGATCACCTTGGGCACGGGGTGCTCGATGAACGCGTCGCCGATCTCGGCGCTGTCGGTGATGACGACGTTGAGCAGCCCGGCGGGCAGTCCCGCGTCCTCGAATATCTTCGCTATCAGCCCGCCGCCGACGATGGGCGCGTTCTGATGGGGTTTGACGACGACCGCGTTGCCGAGCGCCAGGGCGGGGGCGACGGACTTCATCGTCACCAGGAACGGGAAGTTGAAGGCGCTGATGACGCCCACGACGCCGACGGGCAGCCGGTAGAGCCGGTTCTCCCGGCCGTCGCCCACGGCGGGCAGCAGCCTTCCCGTGGGGCGCAGCGACTGGCGGACCGCCTCGCGCAGGAACTCCGACGCCGCGTGCACCTCGTGGGCCGCCCGCGACCGGATGCCGCCCAGTTCGTCGATGATCGCCTCGGCGATCTCCTCGGCGCGCTCCTCGGTGATCCGGAGCGCGCGTTCGATGACGGCACGCCGCTCGTACGGGTTGACGGCGGCCCATTCCCGCTGCGCGCGCTCGGCCGCCCGGTAGGCCCGGTCGACCTCCAGCGCGGTGGCCACGGTGACGGCGGCGAGTTTGTCGCCGTTGTAGGGATTGAAATCGATGATGTCCCACGAGCCGCTGCCGTTCAGCCACTCGCCGTCGATGTACTGGTGGGCCAGTTCATGGAAGAAGGACATGCAATCCCTTACTGCAGGCGTTCGCACACTCCTGATGCGACGTCATCGTACTGAGAATTTACGTCAGTTGGAGGAGCCCGCGCAGAAGATCCCGGCTCTCTTCCGGTGCGGGGCTCTCCTGGGCGAGGTCCGCCATGGCCTTTTCGTAGTGCGCGACTTCCTCGGGCTTGTCCAGATAGAGCGCGCTCGTCAGCTGCTCCAAATAGACAATGTCCGACAGATCGGATTCCGGGAATCGCAGCATCGTGAATGAGCCGCTCTCGCCCGCATGGCCGCCATGGCTGAAGGGCATGACCTGAAGCGTGATGTTCGGCTGCTCCGACATATCGATCAGATGCCGCAATTGGGCACGCATGACCTCGCGTTCGCCGTACGGACGGCGCAGCGCGGCTTCGTCGAGCACGGCGTGGAACGTCGGGGCGCGCTCCGAGACGAGGGCCTTCTGGCGCTCCAGCCGCAGGGCCACGCGGCGGTCGATCTCGGCGGGCGAGGCGCCGCGCATCCCGCGCGCGACGACGGCGTGGGCGTACGCCTCGGTCTGCAACAGGCCGTGCACGAACTGGACTTCGAAGGTACGGATGAGGGAGGCCGCACCCTCCAGACCGATGTACGTCTGGAACCAGCCGGGCAGTACATCGCCGTAACTGTGCCACCAGCCCGCCACGTTGGCCTCGCGCGCCAGGCCGAGAAGGGAGTCCCGCTCCGCCTCGTCCGCCACTCCGTAGAGCGTGAGCAGGTCCTCGACGTCCCTGGCCTTGAAGCTCACCCGTCCCAACTCCATGCGGCTGATCTTCGATTCGGAGGCCCGGATCGAGTAGCCGGCCGCCTCACGGGTGATTCCGCGCGACTCCCGCAGTCTCCTGAGCTGTGAGCCCAGGAGGATGCGCCGCACCACCGATCCACTCGACTCGCCTGCGGACACTGGTCCGACCCTCCCCATCGTGTACCTGGCACCCGGAGCCCCCCGGAACCCCGAGTGCCGGATTCTGCCACCAAAACGCTTCAGCCCGTACTCATTCGATTACGGAAATGGGAAGACGTCCAGAAAGCTCCGAAACTGACCCCGGGAAGAAATGCCCCAGAACCACCACGGTATCGGGCAGGTCCGGCGCGTGCACGTGCATCTGCCCTTGCATCTGCCCTGCGCATTCGGAACCATGGTCCTCGCGCACCTGCGTGCTCGTGTTGTGCCGCTGTACCCCCCGCAGTACCGCTACAGGCAGTGCCGCTACAGCCGCGAATCCCGGGAGTGCCTCGTATGGGGACGAATGGATCGACGATGCTCGAGCCGTTACGGCAGGGGCTTCCCCCCACCGACCCCTCAGGGGTTGCCGGATCGGCGTCCTGCGCTCTGCCCGCACGCTACGAAGCGGTCGGCGGCGCACGGAAGTTCACCCGGGCCACACTGGAGCGCTGGGAGCTGGGCGACCGTTTCGACGATGTCGCCCTGGTGGTGTCCGAACTCGTCACCAATGCCCTGCGCCACGCCCTGCCCGGTGATCCGCCGCGGGAATTCCAGGACCCGCCGGTGCGCCTGCACCTGATGCGCTGGACCTCACGACTGGTGTGCGCGGTGCGCGATCCCAGCCGGGAGAGCCCGGTGGCCGGCGAGGCGGCGGATTCCGCCGAATCGGGCCGCGGCCTGTTCCTGGTGGAATGCGTCAGCGACAGCTGGGGCTGGCACCCCTCCCCCGCACCGCTCGGGGAACTGCCTTCGGGACCGCTGTACGGCAAGGTGGTCTGGGCCCTTTTCCGGCTTCCGGAAAACCCGAAGTCGGGTTCCTAGGAACCCCGGTCCGGCCCGTCACGGGCCGGGCCCGGCGTCAGGCGCCGGTGGCGAGGTGGTCGAACTCGCCGTCCTTGACGCCCAGCAGCAGCGCCTCGATCTCCGCGGGTGTGTAGACGAGGGCGGGCCCGTCGGGGTGACGGGAGTTCCGCATCGCCACATCCCCTCCGGGCAGCCGCGCGAACTCCACGCAGGATCCCTGGGAGTTGCTGTGCCTGCTCTTCTGCCAGACGACTCCGCGAAGCTCTGTGGCCGCCATGCCGTTGTACACGTGGTGCACAGGACGCTCCCCGAGTTGCAAGGTGCAAGTGTCAACTAGCTCGGATCATAGCTCTGTTCATATGCCAATGCATGAGCAGATGCACGTGCACGCGGGGTGTTCCTTTGATTACAGGCTTTCCGCCCCTGGCGGCATCCTCCCGGAAGAGAGACGAACGGCACGCCTATTTCGCTCCCGCTTACCGGAGTTGATCCGTGCGGACCTTGGTAACGTGGCGCGGTCTTTCGACCGGAAATACAGCAAGGGGGAACTCCACGTGACCAGCTCTCTACGCACCGGCGCCGTCGTGGTCGCCGCTCTGGCCGCCGCACTGGCGCTGACCGCGTGCGGCAGCGACGACGACGCGGGCAAGGATTCCGGCGCGGACCCCGCGGCGAGCGCGACGCCCGGTGGCGGCGACAGCTCCGAGGAGTCCAAGGACGGCGGCACGGACGCCGCGGCGCTGGAGGGCACCTGGGTGGGGCTCACGGACGGCAAGAACGTCACCGTGTCCGTCGCCGCCCGCAAGGTCGCCCTCGTCGCCGACCAGTCCGTGTGCCAGGGCGATGTGAAGGACATGGGCGGCGAGCCGATGCTGGCGCTGACGTGCACCGGCGGCTCCACCGACCGCACGATGGGCGCGATCGACTCCGTCGACGGCTCGAAGCTGGTCGTCTCGTGGGACGGCGGCACCAAGGACACCCTCACCAAGGCCGAGCCGGGCAAGCTGCCGAGCGGGATGCCCTCGCTTCCCGACCTCTCGGACCTGCCCGAGGTGCCCGCCCCGTAAGGACCGTGGCCACCCGGGTCAGCAGCACGCTCGCCGCTCTCTCAGCTCTCGGCGAGCGTGCTGCTGACCCGGGTGGAGCCGCCCCGCTCGTCCAGGGCGCGGGTGAACTCCTCCAGCGCGTCCAGCAGCAGCGCCGCGCCCCGGCGCACCACCGGGTCGCCCACCGGCGTCGTGCCGTCCTCCGTCGGTGTGGGCATGTCCCAGTGGGCCACCGCGTCCACCACCGGCTGCCAGTCGGGCAGCCGCCGCTCCCGTACCGCCTTGGCGCCCTTCTCGGTGGCCCGGCGCAACGCCTCGGCCAGTTCGGCGGCGCCGGGCACCGGGTCGGCCGACCGGGCCGGGAGGTGGGCCTCCAGCACCATCGCGGACCGTCCGAGCTGGGCCAGCGCGTGCTGGGCGTCGGTGGCGGCGGCCCGGGAGATGCCCCGGTGGCGTACGGGTTCGTGCTGGGCGGTCGCCAGCGCCTCCTGCCACGCCACACGGGCCTCGCGGGTGGCGATCAGGGCGTCCCGGACGTCCTCGTCGTCGCGGTCGGCGGGGTCCGCGTACCGGTCGACGACGGCGGCCGCGTACCGCCCGTCCGCCACCAGCCACTCGGCCAGCCGGTTGCGCAGCCGCGGAGTCTCCCAGGCCGGGTAGACGGCGTACGAGAGCATCGCGAGGAGTCCGCCGACGAGCGTCAGCACGATGCGTTCGGTGACGGTCTGGGACCAGTCGTCGCCGGCCATGCCGAGCAGGAAGACGACGTACGCGGCGACGCAGACCTGGCCGACCGCGTAGCCGGTGCGCATCAGCAGATACATCAGCCCGGCGCAGATCACCGCGAGGAGCGCGGAGAGCCGGGCGTCGGGGTGGGCGGTCTGCACGACGGCGGTGGCGAGCCCGACGCCGACCAGGGTGCCGCCGAAGCGGCCGGCGGCACGGGCGTACGTCTGCGAGAACTCCGGCCGCATCACCATGACGGCGGTCATCGGCGCCCAGTAGCCGTGCCCGAGCGGTACGGCCTCGCCGACGAAGTACCCGGAGACGGCGACCACCGCGACCCGGATGGCGTGCCGCATGATCGGCGAGCCGTGGTGCAGCTCGCGGCGCATCGAGGCCAGCACCACCGGGATCAGCTTCAGCAGGGTCGGCCGGTGCCGGGTGTCCGGGGCGAGGTCCGTGGGGATCCCGCTGTCGGTGCCGGTGCCCTCCGCGATCTCCAGGACGTCGTCGAGCAGGGCGGAGAGCCGGTCGGCGGCGCGGCGGGCGGGGCCGACGAGGATCACGTCGTTGTCGGGGGTCTTCAGGACGCCCAGGTCGGTGGCGGAGAGATGGACGGGCTCGCCGTGCCGGACGGCCCGCGCGGCGGCGTCCAGCACCGATCCGGCCGCGCCCAGCAGCTCGTTCACCCAGAGCCGTTCCAGACCGTCGCCGGGCACCCCCATCGCCGGGTCCGCGAGCGAGGCGAGCACCGGGCGCAGCCGCTCGGCGACGCCCCGCGCCCCGTGCAGTTCGGCGGGGCGGCGGCGGGCCTGGCGCGGGGTGACGGCGGCGGCGCTGCGGGCGGTCATCAGGGGCAGCGGGTCGAAGGGGGCGACCGGGTCGTTCCGCAGCCGACGGGCGTAGTCGGCCTCGGCGGCCAGCGCGTCGGCGAGCGCGTCGCGCTGGGCGCCCCATCTGCGGACCGGGAAGAGGACGATCAGCGCCGCCTGTACGAAGCCGCCGACGGCGATCATCCCGGCGTGGGCGGCGGCGTCCACGACCGAGGTGGGCAGGGTGATCGTGACCAGCATGATCGCGACGTTGGACGAGGCGATGATGCCGCCCGTGGGCCCGGCCGCCCAGGCGAGCCCGGCGAGGAAGGTCCAGGCGCCGAGCAGACAGAGGAAGAGGACGACGTGCGCGCCGCTGACGTAGCCGACGAACGTCGAGACGGCGAGGCTGGCGCCGGAGACCAGGGCGAGGACCGGGCGCGGGCGCCAGCTGCGCTGGAAGGTGGCGATGGCCGCCTGGAACGCGCCGAACGCGGAGCTCGCCGCGATCTCCGGCCCGAACAGCAGGAGGCTCGTGCCGATGACGAGGGCGAGACCGGCCGCACCGCGGAAGGCGATGAGGGGTTCCAGCCTCTGCCGCTCGATCTCCAGCCCCGAGCGGGCGGTCTCCTTCAGCGCCCGGAGCCAGCTCATGGGCCGAGCCTAACCGGGCGATACCGGACAAGCTCGACTTATGGCTTGATTGCGCGGTCGGGTCGGGGTGACGCGCCGCCTCTCCCGCCGCCCATGCGGGCCCGGTCGGCGGCCTCGGTGCCGTGCGTCCAGCCGTCCAGGTCGCTCACGCCCCGGACCCGGGCGGTCGTGGTCCTCGGGAACATCCGCCCGGCGGTGTCGGTGACCGCGACATCCCGGGCGGCGAGGACGGGAAGCAGCCCGCCGCCCTGATCGGTGTCGGATCCGGCCGCTGCCGTGACCCGCTCGGCGCCGTCGGCCAGCCGGCGGCCGAGCCGCTGCGCGTACCCCATCAGGAAGGCCTGCCGGAAGGTCTTGGTCCGCTTACGTCCTCCGGCCCGCTGTCCGGCCTCCGCGCGGGTCATCGCGGCCGTCCCCTGGACGAGCAGCGAGGTGAACAGCAGCTCCACGGCCTCCAGGTCCGGATCGAAGCCGACGACCGTGGTGAAGCCGAGGTCCTCGTTCCACACGGCCCGGCAGCGGTTCGCGGAGGCGACGGCGTCGAGCAGGATCGCCTTGGCGCTCTCGTACGGGGGCTCCACCCCGATCCGGCAGGCGCCCGGCGTCTCGCGGCTGTGCGTCCGGGCGGCGAGCAGGGCCTCGTCGATGCTGTGCCGGGCCATCAGCTCCTGCGCCTTGGTGGTCAGCGCCTCGGCCTCCTCCGGGAAGCCGGTCGCCTCGGCCTTCGCCAGCAGCGCCCGGATCCGGGTGAGCATGCGGGGCTCGTCGGCGGCGGGCGGCCGGTGCAGGTCGTCGGCGACCGTGCCGGGCGGCGGCCCCACCGGCTCGATGGCGGGCAGCCGCAGCAGCAGCCGGTACAGCTCCAGCAGATCGGCGGCGTAGGAGAACCGGTCGGGCCGGTTGCGGGGCGCGGGCGGCGGAAGCTCGGCGAGCTGCTGGGGCCAGCGGGGCGGCAGCTCCGCGTACCGGGCGGTCTCGGCGGCGATCAGGGCCGCGGCCAGCGCCGCCCGCCGCTCGTCCAGCTCCCGGCGCACGCACCGGATCAGGTCGGCCGGCTGCCAGCCCCGGTCCCAGGCCCGGCGGACGAACTCCTCGCCGCGCCGGTGCGCCGCGTCGTCGGCGTCCGGGGCGGCGGCGAGCAGGGACGCGCCGGTGTCCAGGGCGGCGTCGCCCTCCGCGTAGAGAGCCGCCGCGCACGCCCGGTCGATCACCGATTCCATCCGGCCAAGGGTAGGCGCACCGCCCGGCCGCCCCTTACGGCAGCAGCACCAGCTTGCCCCGCACATGGCCGCCCTCGCTCAGGGCGTGGGCGCTCGCGGCGTCGGCGAGCGGGAAGACCTGGGCGATCTCCACCCGCAGCTCACCCGTGGCCGCCAGCCGGGCGCTCTCCGCGAGGCGTTCGGCCGAGGGCGGACCGCCGCCCGGGGAGAAGGCGACGCCCAGCTCGGCCGCGTCCCCGTCGGCGATGGTGACGATCCGGTCCGTGGTGCCGCCGCGCAGCTCGATCGAGGCGGGCAGCGCGCCGCGCCCCGACGCGTCGAACACCGCGTCCACCCCCTCCGGGGCCAGCTCCCGCACCCGCTCGACCAGCCCGTCCCCGTACGCCACCGGGACCGCGCCCAGCACCCGCAGATAGTCGTGGTTGGCCGGGGACGCGGTGCCGATGACGGTCGCGCCGCGGGCCGTCGCGAGCTGTACGGCGGCGGAGCCGACGCCGCCGCCCGCCCCGTGCAGGAGCAGCGTCTCGCCCTCGGCCAGCGCCAGTTCGTCCAGGACCCGGGACGCGGTGTCGGTCGCGACGGGCAGCGCCGCGGCCTGCTCCCAGGACAGCCCCTCGGGCTTCCGGGCGAGGGCGGCGGCCTCGGCCAGCGCCTCGGTGGCGTAGGAGCCGGTGGCGCTCCAGCCGAGGACCTCGTCACCGGGGGCGAACGCGGTGACGCCCTCCCCCGTCTCCTGGACCACCCCGGCGAACTCGGCGCCGGGCGTGGCGGGCAGCGGGGTGGGGAAGACGCCCTCCATCCAGCCGTTCCGGATCTTGTGGTCGAGCGGGTTCACCCCGGCCGCCCGCACGGCGACCCGGACCTGGCCGGGGCCGGGGCGCGGCGGGTCGAGCCGGGCCAGATGCAGGACGTCGGGGCCGCCGAACTCCTCGTACACGATCGCTTCCATGAGGCGATCCTCGGCGCTGCGGAGCCCGGCGGCCAGTCGGCGGCCCGCTTCCGGGGCACTGTCAGTGGCGGGTGCCAGACTCGCCCCCATGACCGGACGGTGGGCGGTGGCGGCCGAGGACGGGGGCGGGGCGCTGCTCGCGCCGCTGGGGCGGGACGGCACGCCCGCCGGTCCGGTCGTCGCCGAGCCCGATCTCGTCGAGGCGGTCCGCTCCCGCCCCGATGTGGTGCGCTGGGTGTGGCGGTCGACCGCCGAGATCTACCCCCGGCTGCTGGCCGCCGGGGTCCGGGTCGAGCGGTGTTACGACATCGAGTGCGCCGAGCTGCTGCTGCTCGGGCACGCCGGGCGGCTGGGCGAGCCCCGGTCGGCGGCCGCCGCGCTGGCCCGGCTGGACAACGGTCCGGTGCCGCCGGACCCGCCCACCCGGTCCGCCGAACCGGGCGCGCAGTCCTCCCTCTTCGAGCCGTCGTCGGGGACCGGGGTGCCGTTCGAGGGGCTGCTGCGGGTCTACGCGGACCAGCTGCGCCGCCATGACACGGCGGAGCACCCGGACCGGATGCGGCTGCTGACCGCGTCGGAGTCGGCGGGGATGCTGGTGGCCGCCGAGATGCACCGGGCGGGGCTGCCCTGGCGCGCCGACGTCCACCAGGAGCTGCTGAACGGACTGCTGGGCGAGCGGTACGCGGGCGGCGGCGAGCCCCGCAGACTCGCCGAGCTGGCGGACGAGGTGTCGGCGGCGTTCGGCAGACGGGTGCGCCCGGATCTGCCGGCCGATGTGGTGAAGGCGTTCACGCAGGCCGGGATCCCGGTGAAGTCGACCCGGCGGTGGGAGCTGGAAGGGCTGGACCATCCGGCGGTCGAGCCGCTGATCGCGTACAAGAAGCTGTACCGGATCTGGACGGCGCACGGCTGGTCCTGGCTCCAGGACTGGGTGCGCGAGGGCCGTTTCCGCCCGGAGTACCAGCCGGGCGGCACGGTCAGCGGCCGCTGGACGACCAACGGCGGCGGGGCCCTGCAGATCCCCAAGGTGATACGGCAGGCCGTCGTCGCCGACGAGGGGTGGCGGCTCGTCGTCGCGGACGCCGACCAGATGGAGCCCCGGGTGCTGGCGGCGATCTCCCGCGACCGGGGCCTGATGGAGGTGGCCGGCCATGACGGCGACCTCTACAAGGCCCTGTCCGACCGGGCGTTCTCCGGCGACCGCGAGCACGCCAAGCTGGCGCTGCTCGGGGCGATCTACGGCCAGACCTCCGGCGACGGCCTGAAGAACCTGGCCGCCCTGCGCCGCCGCTTCCCGCTCGCCGTCGCCTATGTCGACGACGCGGCGCGGGCGGGCGAGGAGGGGCGGGTGGTGCGGACCTGGCTGGGCCGGACCAGCCCGCCGGTCGCGCTGGCCGGCCAGGACGAGGAGGCGGGCATCCCGCAGGAGGATCCGGAGGACGACCGGGGCGCCGGAGCCGGGTCCGGCGGCGGTACGGCACGGGCCCGGGGCCGCTTCACCCGTAACTTCGTGGTGCAGGGCAGTGCGGCCGACTGGGCGCTGCTGCTCCTGGCCGCCCTGCGCCGGACGCTCTTCGAGCAGGGGCTGCGGGCGCGGTTGGTGTTCTTCCAGCACGACGAGGTGATCGTGCACTGCCCGGCCGAGGAGACCGCGGCCGTCGCCGAGGCGATCCGCGCGGCGGGCGAGCTGGCCGGGCGGACCGCCTTCGGGGAGACTCCGGTGCGCTTCCCCTTCACCACGGCGGTGGTGGAGCGCTACTCGGACGCCAAGTGACCCGCGGTGGCGCGGCTTCCCGGGCCGCCGCGCCACCGGCCCGCGGTCTACCGCTGCTGGAGCTTCGGCCATTCCGGGCTGAGCACCAGGGCGATGAGCTGGTCCATGGTGAGCGCGGGCTCCGGGCGGGTGGCGGTGCTCGACTGCTCGCCGGAGTTGAAGGCGGAGACGAAGACCCGCATGCCGTCGGGGCGCATGGAGTCGGCCGTCCACATGACGACCCCCGCGCCGCCCTTCTCACCGGGCGTCTTCGAGGTGGCGAGCAGGGTGCCGTCGGGCCGGGTGGTCGCGTCGCGGTACAGATCGTCGGCGACGTCCCGCATGTCCGGCTGCACATTGATCTGCACGAGGGAGCGGCCCTTGCCGTCGTCGACGACGACCGCGGCGAACTCGCCGCCGCTGTCCGTCTCGTCGCTCACGGTCAGTCCCTCGGTGAGCAGGGCGCGGAAGGTCGGCATCAGCAGCGTGTAGTCGAGCGGCGGCGCCGGAACCCCGGCGTCGTGCGTCCCGCGCGAGGCCGGGTCCGGCGAGGGCTCGCCGGTGCGCGAACCGCCCGTGACGGCGGAGGTGGCCGCCGGTGCGTCCGAGGGCGAAGGGTCGGCCGTCGCGGCGTCGGTGGGCGCGGCCGTCGGCGTGGGTGCGGCGGCGTCCGTGGGGGCGGCCGAGGGGGTGGGCGTCTGCACGACCGGGCCGCTGCTCGCGACGTTCGCCCCGTCGCCGGAAGGACGCAGCTGCCCGGTGGCGAAGGTGACCCCCCCGCCGATGAGCGCGAGGGTCAGCACGCTTCCGGCCACGGCGGCGGTCCGGCGGCGACGCACGGTGCGCCGGCCCTTTTCCAGCGCGCCGTCCACCAGGGCGGCACGGCCGGACAGCTCGAAGGTCTCTCCGGCACGGCGGAGCTCCGTACCGAGGCTGTCCTCGAACGGCAGCTCGTCTTCACTGGGCATGGGGAACCACCACTTCTCGTTCGGAGTATTCGGGGGCAATTCGGGGGTGTTCGACAGTTGACGGCCCGCGGGGGCCGGTCGGGCAGGAGGCCGAAGTCAGCGGGCGGCGAACTCCGCGATGCTGCCGCCCAGTTGCCCCCGCAGCCGCCCGAGCGCCCGCACACAGCGGGTCCGTACGGCAGCGGGGCTGACCTGGAGGGCGGCGGCGGTCTCCTCGATACTCCGGTCCTCCCAGTACCGCAGCACCACGACCGCGCGGTCCTTGGGCGCCAGTTGGGAGAGGGCCTGGAGCAGCGTCATCCGCAGCGCCGGGTCGTCGGGGTCCACCGGAGCGCCGTCGGGCAGTTCGGCCAGCGGGCGTTCGCTCGCGGAGCGCCGTCGCCGGTGGGTCAGAAAGGTCCGCACGAGCACGGTCTGCGCGTACGCCGCCGGGTTGTCGATCCGGCGGGCCCGGCCCCACAGCACGTACATCCGGCTCAGCGTCTCCTGCACCAGATCCTCGGCGAGATGCACATCGCCACTGGTCAACAGGCAGGCCGAGCGGAACAGATGGCCGGCCCGGCCGGCCGCGAACACCCGGTACTCCTCGGTGCGCGACGCCCTCATACCCTCCCCCGTCCACCCATCCGTTCCGCCCTTCCACCTGTATGACGCGACGGGTCCGGGCAAATGTTTCGGACGGTCCGGGAAAACTTTCCGGCACGGAAAAGCGCCCCGTTCACGCGCCGGACGGCGTGAACGGGGCGCGGGCGGTGGTGCGCGCTCGCTGTTCCTCGTCTACCCGCGTTCCCACAACGCGGGGACGTTCGGCGGCTCCCAGCCCGAGACGGCCTGGTGTGCCTGCAGACAGCGGTAGGCGACCCCGCCGTAGGTCACGCGGTCGCCCGCGCGGTAGGAGGTGCCGGAGGCCCAGCTGGTCCCCGGCTCGGTGGGCGGATCGGTGGGCGGATCGGTCGGGCCGGGCGTCTGGGCGACGTCCAGGACGAAGTCGAAGGTGCCCTGGCGCCCGTTCCCGACGCTGCGGACGTTCATCAGCAGCTCCGGGTCGAACAGGGCGTCGGTGTTGTTGCGCGGCTCGTCCGGGAAGTAGAGCTGGGTGGTGAGGATGCGGCCGCCGGGCGCCTGCGCCTTCACATGGATGTGGCGCGTCCGGCCCGGGTAGAGGCCCGGCACGATCGTGGTGAGGCTGAACGACCCGTCCGTTCCGGTGAACTGGTGACCGCGGAAGGCGAACCGGGCTATGTCGTACGCCCCGTTGGCGTCCGCCTGCCAGAAGTCGAGCAGCGCCCCGGAGATGGGCCGGCAGGCCCGGCCGAAGACATAGCCGCTCACGGTGAGCGGTACGCCGGGCGTGCCCGGGGTCACCAGGCTGGTGCGGCGCGGCGAGTTGGGCTTGAAGTACGGCCCCTCCATCTGCGGCGGCGTCGTGTCGTCGCCGTCGTCGCACTCCGGGGTCGGGGCCAGGGGCCCGTTCCCGGTGGAGGCGGCGTCGCGGGCGAGGGCGACGCCTCCTCCGGCGAGCAGGGGTGCGGCGCTCGCGACGAGCGCGGCCTTCAGGAGACCTTTGCGGCTGATCCGCCGCCGGTCGCCCGACGCCTCGTCGGAGGCGTCGGGGTCGTGGGGGGTGGCGTTGCCGTTGTCCTTTTGTGGGGTCATGACGTTTCCTCGGAGTCCTCGGTGGGCCTCGGCGCGGGGAGGCGGGAGGCGGAGGTTCAGGAGGTTCGGTGGCGCGGGACGGTCGGTGGCCGGTCCGGGTACGGGTGTCGGCGAGCGACACCCGTACGGGCGGCCGGGGCGGCGGCGGTCAGATCCGCTGCCAGAGCGCCGGAACGGCCGCGGGGGTCCAGCCGGGCTGGGCCGTGTGCGCCTGGAGGCAGCGGTAGGTCGCTCCGCCGTACGTCACCGTGGCTCCGGCGGCGTACGCGGTGCCGGCCGCCCAGGTGCCGCCCGGCGGGTCGGTGGGCGGGTCGGTCGGCGGCGTGGTGGGCGGGTCGGTGGGCGTACCGCTGGTGACCAGGGTCAGCCCGTACGCCTGGAGCAGCGGGTTGAGCGGCTGGAAGTACGTCGTACCGCCGGACGAGCAGTTGCCCGAGCCGCCGGAGGTGACGCCTTGCGCCTGGTTGCCGGAGATGTACGAGCCGCCGGAGTCGCCCGGCTCCGCGCAGACGCTGGTGCGGGTCACGCCGGAGATGGTGCCCTCCGGGTAGGTGACGCTGGTGTTGAGCTGCTGGATGGTGCCGCAGTGCCAGCCCGTGGTGGAGCCGGAGCGGCAGACCGAGGCGCCGACGACGGACGCGGTGGATCCGGCGACGGTGACGTCGCCCCGCCCGTAGCCGTTGACCAGCGGACGCGGGGTCCAGTTGGCGTTGGTGGCGACCCAGGCGTAGTCGCGGCCGGGGAAGGTGGAGCCCTGGAAGGTGCCCTGGGCCTGCTGGTTGAAGCCGTTGGTGGTGGTGCCGACCCGCCCGCAGTGGCCCGCCGTGGCGAAGCCGTTCTGGGTGCCGCGCTTCACCGGGAAGCCGATGGAACAGCGGCCGGAGCCGTTCATGTAGTACGCGTCGCCGCCCCGCAGGTCCGCGAGGGCGCGCGGCTGTTCGGCGGACCGGGCGACGGTGACCGGGCCGCTGTCGACCCCGGCGGTCCTGAGGAACGCCGCTCCGGCCGCGGTGCTCGCGGCGTTCACGACGACCCGGTTGGCCTCGACGTCGACGTACCAGACGGGCACGTCCTTCGGAGCCTTGCGCAGCGCGGCCCGGTCGAGGGCCTCCTTGACGCCTTCGAGCCGGTCCAGGCTGTGGCCGACGACCTCGGCCTTCGCCCCGGCCTCGGTGATCCGGGCGGTCTGGGAGGCGTCGGTGGTGGCGACGGTCAGGGCCGCCTTCGCACCGCTGACCCGGGCTCCGGCGTAGCTGGCGCCGAGGGACTTCTCCAGACCGGCGGCGACGGCGGCGGCGCGGTACTCGTTGGCTATCCGGCCGCGCGCGTCGTCCGCGTCCAGACCGAGGTCGCGCTCCATGGCGGCCAGCAGTCCGGGCGACAGGCTGTCGGCGGAAACCGGCGCGGCGGTGGTGCCCGCGGGGCCGGCGGACGCCACACCGGTCAGCCCGGCGAGGGCGAGCGCGCCCACGGCCACCGTGGCGGTGCCGGCGACGAGGGCGCGTCTGCGGAGCGTGGTTCTCTCCACGTAACTCTCCTTGGTTCAGGGGGTGTCCGGGTCCGGTGGGGGTTGGTCCGGACCAGGGAATTGCCGAAACCGTAGCGGCGGTGACACCCGGCGCAGGAGATCCCGTTCACCCCCCTCCCCCGGCGTTATGGGGCGAAGCCGGAAGCCGTCTCCCTTTCGGCGGGGCGCCCGGGTAGGTTCGCCCTCATGCACACAGGGCAACTTCTGGGCTCGGGACGCACCGCCGACGTGTACGCACTCGACGGCTCCTGGGTCCTTCGCCGTTACCGGGACCGCACCGACACCACGGAGGAGCTGGCCGTGATGTCGTACGTGGGCGCCTTCGGGTTTCCCGTACCGCGCATCGGCCCGCCCGCCGAGGGCGCCCGCCCCACGGACCTGGTGCTCCAGCGGCTGACCGGCCCGACCCTGGCCGAGGCCCTGCTGGCGGGGCGGGTGGAGGCGGCCGAGGCGGGCGCGCTGCTCGCCCGGCTGCTGCGTGACCTGCACGCCATACCGCCCCGGGTCTCGGCGAACCCGGAGGACTGTGTGCTCCACCTGGACCTGCATCCGGAGAACGTGGTGCTGACGGCGGAGGGCGCGGTGGTGATCGACTGGTCCACCGCGGCGGAGGGCCCGCCCGGCCTCGACCGCGCGATGTCGGCGCTGACCCTGGCCCGGATCGCGCTCGACCCGTCGCTCCCGGCCGGGGCGGACGTACGGCCGCTGCTGACGGCACTCCTGGCGGAACTCTCCGACGACGGCGGCGCGTCGGCCACCGACCTGACCCTGGCCTGCACCCGCCAGCAGCGGAACCCCCACCTGACCGAAGCCGAACGCGACCGCCTGGACCGAGCGGTGGACCTGGTGCTGGACACCTCAAGCTCTTCCGGCCCCGGAAGCCCCTCCGACCCCTCAAGCCCTTCCGGCGCTTGAGGAGCGGGGGCCCGGCCCATCAAGCCCCTCCGGCGATTGAGGAGCGGGGGTCCGGGGGCGGAGCCCCCGAAAGCCCGGCCTCAGCGCCGCCCGCGCCGCGCGTCCCGCACCCGCCGCAACCGGTTCACCGTGACCGGATCCACCCGCAACGCCCGCTCGTCCTCGATCAACGCGTTGAGAAGCTGGAAGTACCGCACCGGCGACATCCCCAGCTCCTCCCGGATCGCCCGCTCCTTCGCCCCGGGCCCCGCCCAGGACCGCCGCTCCAGGGCCAGCAGCGCCCGCTCCCGTACGGACAGCTCGTCCGCACCGGCCACGGGCACGGCGGACGATTCCCCGGCCGGAGAATCCACGGCCGGGGAATCGGACTGCTCGGAGCCGGCGGGGGCAGGGCCGGGGTCGGGGTCAGGAGCAGGGCCGGAGGCGGTCATATCAACCAACCTAACGCCCACCCCCGACACCGGCCGCCCGGCGGCTACTCGGCGGCCTCGGCCCGCGTCGCCTCGGCGGCTATCTCCCCGAGGATGCTCTCGGGGTTGCTGCCCGGAGCGACCGCGCCGCCGATCTTCTTCTTGATCGCGTCGCTGACGGTGGCCCAGGACGTCTTGCCGAACGGGGGCAGCGTCGAGTTGGGCAGCGCGGCAAGGAACTCGTGCAGCTTCTTGTGCTTCTTGTCGGTCTCCATCGCGGCGGAGGCGCTGCCGGTCACCGGGAGCAGGTCGTACTCCTCGGCGAACTCCAGCACGTTCTCGTCGGAGTAGGCATAGTCGAGGAACTTGCCGATCTCCTGGCGGTGGCCGTTCTGCTTGAAGCCCATCATCCAGTCGGCGACGCCCATGGAGCCCGTGGTCGGGCCGTCGGAGCCGGGCAGCGGCACCATGCCGACCTTGACTCCCTTGGCCTCGGCCTCGTCCATCAGGGTGGGGTGGCCGTTGAGCATGCCGACCTTGCCCGCGGTGAACGCCTCGAACGCCTTCGCCCGGTCCAGCTTGCCGGGCTCGACCGGCCCGGTGAGGCCCTTGCCGACGAGGTTGTCCCGCAGCCAGCGGAACGTGGCGACGTTCTCGGCCGAGTCGATGTCGTACGAGCCGACGTCGTCGGTGTAGCCGCCGTTGCCGCTGAGCAGCCACATCAGGGTCTCGGCCTGGGCCTCCTCCTGGCCGAGCGGCAGTGCGAAGGGGTAGTCGACGCCCTTCGCCTTGAGCGCGGTGGCGTCGCTCTGGATGTCCTCCCAGGTCTCGGGGGCGTCCAGGCCGGCCTGGTCGAAGAGCTTCTGGTTGTAGAAGAGCAGCCGGGTGCTGGCGACGAAGGGCAGGCCGTAGAGCGTGCCGTTGACCTTGCCCGCGTCGGTGAGCGACGGGAGGAAGTTCGCCGCGGTGCGGATGGCGAGCGTCTCGTCGGCGGTGTAGAGCTTGCCCGCCTTGGCGTAGTCCGCGTACGCGCCGATCTGGGCGATGTCCGGGGCGTTGCCCGCCTTGACCATCTCGGCGACCTCGCGGTCGACGTCCTTCCACGACAGGACGGTGACATCGACCTTGATGCCGGGGTTTTCCTTCTCGAAGCCCGACGCGACCCCGCTCCAGTACTTCTCGGAGCTGTTCTCCGGGCCGGTGCCGTAGTCCGCGGCGACCAGCTTGAGCGTGACGTCGCCCGAGCCGGTGTCACCGCCGCAGCCCGACAACGTTGCCGTCATTCCCAGCGCGGCCACCACCGCGGTCAGACCCAAAAAGCGCCGCTGCACAGCCTCGCCCATCCTCATTGTTTTTCAGCCATCGCGCGGACGGTGCGTCGGCGTCGCCGGCGGCCCCCTGTCCGGCCGCGGCACTGCCCCCTGTCCGACACCGTCCGGACGAACTGCGATTTTCCCCCATTGCCGAACCAGCGGTCTACACCACCGGAGTATCGCTTCGGCAACGTATATCGGCCCCGCAAACCACAACTGGCTTGCAGGTACTGGCAGTCGGGACCCCCTCCCCGTATCTTGGTCCAGACCTTTGGTCCGGATTCACCCCGATCCGAGTTGCCCATTAGTCGCTTTACGGCACAAAAAGGTCCACCTTCACGCGTTCATCATTTTGTATGCGTCCGCAACAAACCGCGCTAGTGGACTAGACCTTTTGGGGGTCGGCGGGCGAAACTGTCTTCCGTGAGACATGTCATCGCCCTCGATGTGGGCGGCACCGGAATGAAGGCCGCACTGGTCGGGACCGACGGCACCCTCCTCCACGAGGCGCGGCGGGCCACCGGCCGGGAGCGCGGCGCCGACGCGGTCGTCGAGTCGATCCTCGCGTTCGCGGCGGAACTGCGCGCCCACGGCGAGGAGCACCTCGGCGAGAGCGCCGTAGCCGCCGGGGTCGCCGTGCCCGGCATCGTCGACGCCGAGAAGGGCATCGCGGTGTACGCCGCGAACCTGGGCTGGCGCGACGTACCGCTGCGCGCCCTGCTCTCCGAGCGGCTGGGCGCCATCCCGGTCGCCCTCGGTCACGACGTCCGTACCGGCGGGCTCGCCGAGGGCCGGATCGGGGCCGGGCACGGCGCGGACCGCTTCTTCTTCGTCCCGCTGGGCACCGGCATCGCCGGGGCGATCGGCATCGCGGGCGTCATCGAGGCGGGCGCCCACGGGTACGCGGGCGAGATCGGCCACATCGTGGTCCGCCCGGACGGCCCCGACTGCGGCTGCGGCCAGCGCGGCTGCCTGGAGACGCTGGCCTCCGCCGCCGCGGTGACCCGGGCCTGGGCCGCCGCCTCCGGCGACCCCGGTGCGGACGCCGCGGACTGCGCGAAGGCCGTCGAGTCCGGCGACCCGGCGGCGATCCGGGTCTGGCAGGACGCGATCGACGCGCTCGCCGCCGGTCTCGTCACCGCGCTCACCCTCCTCGACCCCGGCACGCTCATCATCGGTGGCGGTCTCGCCGAAGCCGGGGAAACCTTGTTCACACCACTGCGTGCGGCCGTCGAGGAACGGATCACGTTCCAGAAGCTGCCCCACATCGTCCCGGCGGCCCTCGGGGACACCGCCGGATGCCTGGGCGCGGGGCTGCTCGCCTGGGATCTACTCTCCACGGAGGTTTCCGCCTGATGGCCGGACGCGCAGCAGACAGCACCGTTCTCGCCGGCGCCCGGGTGGTGCTCCCCACCGGCACCGTCGAGGACGGCCGGGTGACCGTCGAGGGCACCCGGATCGCCGCCACCGCACCGGAGGGCGCCCGGACCATCGATCTCGGCGGCCACTGGGTGGTCCCCGGCTTCGTGGACATGCACAACCACGGCGGCGGCGGGGCGTCCTTCACCTCCGGCACCGTGGACGAGGTGCTCACCGGCATCCGTACGCACCGCGAGCACGGCACCACCACGATGGTCGCCTCCACCGTCACCGGCGAGATGGACTTCCTCGCCCGGCGCGCGGGCGTCCTGTCCGAGCTGGTCGAGCAGGGCGACCTGGCCGGGATCCACTTCGAGGGCCCCTTCATCTCGCCGTGCCGCAAGGGCGCCCACAGCGAGGAGCTGCTGCGCGACCCGGACCCGGCCGAGGTCCGCAAGCTGCTGGACGCCGCGCGCGGCACCGCCCGGATGTTCACCCTCGCCACCGAACTGCCCGGCGGCATCGACTCGGTGCGGCTGCTCGCCGAGCACGGGGTCATCGCCGCGGTCGGCCACACGGACGCGACGTACGAGCAGACCGTCGAGGCCATCGACGCGGGCGCGACCGTCGCCACGCACCTGTTCAACGCGATGCCGCCGCTCGCCCACCGCGAGCCCGGCCCGATCGCCGCGCTGCTGGAGGACGACCGGATCACCGTCGAGCTGATCAACGACGGCACGCATCTGCACCCGGCCGTCCTGGAGCTGGCCTACCGCCACAAGGGCGCGGGCCGCGTCGCGCTGATCACCGACGCGATGGACGCCGCCGGCTTCGGCGACGGCTCCTACGACCTCGGGCCGCTCGCGGTCGAGGTCAAGGACGGCGTCGCCCGGCTGGTGGAGGGCGGCTCGATCGCCGGCTCCACACTCACCCTGGACACCGCGTTCCGCCGGGCCGTCACCCTCGACCGGATCCCCGTCGAGGACGTCGTCCGGTCCATCTCCGCCAACCCGGCCCGGCTGCTCGGCATCTACGACCGGGTCGGCTCGCTGGACCCGGGCAAGGACGCCGACCTGGTCGTCCTCGACGAGGACTTCGTCCTCAAGGGCGTCATGCGCCGGGGCGAGTGGATCATCGAGCCGAAGACGGCCTGAGGCCGGCCGCCGGACCGCACGAGGCACGTAACGCACGAGGCACGTAACGCAGAGATGGCGGTCGGCCCGCGGGACTGGGCCGACCGCCACCGCTTTGACATGATCATCGGAATCGCGCGCCACAAGCCGGGCGCACGCACCGCTGGGGCCGACACCGCTGGGGCCCCGCACCGAGGGAGGGGCCGGCAGAGATGATCCTGACCGTCACTCTGAACACCGCGCTCGACGTGACGTACACCGTCGACGCGCTCGTCCCGCACGGCAGCCACCGCGTCGGCGAGGTCATCGAACGCCCCGGCGGCAAGGGCCTCAACGTCGCCCGGGTGCTCGGGGCGCTGGGCCACGACAGCGTCGTCACCGGCTTCGTCGGCGGAGCGACCGGCACCGTCCTGCGCGACCTCCTCGCCCCGCTCCCGCCGCGCGACGCCCTCGTCGAGGTCGCCGGGAACACCCGCCGCACCCTCGCGATCACCGACCGCTCGACCGGCGACACCACCCAGCTCAACGAGCCCGGACCGCAGGTGAGCCCCGCCGAATGGGCCGCCTTCCTGCGGACGTACGAGGACCTGCTCGCCGGGGCCGACGCGGTCGCGCTCTGCGGTTCCCTGCCGCCCGGCATCCATGTCGGGGCGTACGCCGAGCTGGTCCGGATCGCCCGCGCCGCCGCCGTACCCGTGCTCCTGGACACCAGCGGCGAACCACTGCGCCGGGGCATCGCCGCCCGCCCCGACCTGGTCAAGCCGAACGCGGAGGAGCTGGCCCGGCTGACCGGCTCCCGCGAACCGCTGCGCGCGGCGGGCGACGCCCGCCGTCGCGGGGCGCACGCCGTGGTCGCCTCGCTCGGCCCGGAGGGCGTCCTCGCGCTCACCCCGGACGGCGTCTGGCGGGCCGCCCCGCCCGCCCCCGTACGCGGCAACCCGACCGGCGCGGGCGACTCGGCGGTGGCCGGGCTGCTCTCCGCCCTGGCCGAGGGCCTCGACTGGCCGCGGCGGCTGGCCCGGGCGGTGGCCCTGTCGACGGCGACGGTGTTGGCGCCGGCGGCGGGCGAGTTCGACGCGGCGGCCTACGCGGAACTGCTGCCGCTCGTCACGGTGGAGCCGCACGTCCCGGCCCCCTGACCACCCCGGACACGCCGACGCCCCGACCACCGGGACGGTGATCGGGGCGTGCGCGGAGGGAGCGGCCGTCAGCCGTTCTTCTTGATGTGGCCCGCCTTCAGCTCCAGCTGGTCGAGGTTGGCGTCGCACTCGTCGCCTTCCTCGCAGGACAGCTTGAGGGTATTGCTGCCCTTGTCGAGCTGGACGTACGCGTAGGTGTTCGTCCAGCCCTTCTCCAGGTCGCCCTCTTCGGCGTTGGCGAAGTTCTTCATGTTGATGGAGCGCGGCTCCTGCGCGTTGACCGTCAGGGTCGTCTTCGCGTCCTTGCCGGGCACGCCGTAGGTCACGTACAGGGTGTACGCGCCGGCCTCGGGAACCTCGACCGTCCAGGTGGCCGAGCGGCCGACCTCGTTGAGGTTGATGTAGTTGCCGTTCGCGCCCTTGGCGCCCTTGACCGTGGAGTCCAGGGCCGCCGTGCCGCCCAGCGTCAGCGTCGCCGCGTCCTGCTTCGGCAGCTCGACCGGCTTGGGGGTCTCCTTCGGCTTCTCCTCCGGCTTCTCGGACTCCTCGACCTGGCCCGCCGAGCCCTGCGAGGAGGACGCCTCGTCCTTCTTGTCGTCCTTGTCGCCGTCGTCGCCCGTGAGCAGGGCGGCGCCGATGCCGATGAGGACGACCGCGACCACGGCGACCGCCGCGATCAGGAGCGCCTTCGTGTTCGGACCGCCGCGGCCCGGGCCGCCGCCGTGACCGCCCTGGGCCGGGGGCTGCCCGTGGGACGCCCCGCCGGGGTAGGTCTCGGGGGCCGCGTACTGCGGGTTCGGCCGGTTGTACTGCTGCGCGGGCTGGCCGTAGGCCTGCTGGGGCGGGTAGCCGTACCCGCCCTGCTGCTGCGGCACCTGCTGCTGGCCGTACTGGCGCTCACCGACGGCACGCACCTGGTTGTAGGACGTTCTGGGCACGCCCGGCTGGGCGGCCGGACCCGGGTAGCCGTAGCCGCCCTGGCCGGGCGCCTGGGCGCCTGCCGCCTGTCCGTCCGCGTACAGATAGCCGAACGGATCGTCGTCCTCGGGCTTGCTCGCGCCGTTGTTTCCGGCCGTCATCCCTGGGTCACTCCTCACCATGTCGCCAGCCGTCGCCGACCGGCCGAGCCTACCTCGAACGGAGCAGGCCCCGAATTGCGCTCATCGACCCGGACGGCCGCCGGGGAACGGGTACGGGGTAGGGGGAGAAACGGGTCGTGAACGTCATCCGGCTCTGCGGTGAACCTTCGACCGGGACCGCTTTTCCACGTACATCCGCTGGTCGGCGGAGCGCAGGACCTCTTCCACGGTCATTCCGCACTCGGCCCAGCCGATGCCGAAACTCGCTCCGACCCGGACCGCCCGGCCGTCGACCCTTATGGGCGGAATGATGGCATTTCTCAGGCGAACGGCCAGGTCAGCGGCGTCCGCCGCCCCGAGGCCGTCGGCGAGGACGACGAATTCGTCACCTCCGAGCCGGGCGACGGTGTCACCGTCCCGCACGCAGGCGCTCAGCCGCCGGGCGACCTCGATCAGCACGGCGTCGCCGGTGTGGTGCCCGAAGCGGTCGTTGATGGACTTGAAGCCGTCGAGGTCGCAGAAGAGGACCGCGAGCCCCTTCGTCCCGTCGTCGTGCGCCGGGTCCGGGGCCACCGTGTGCACGTGGTGGTCGAAGGGCCCGCCGCCGGGGACCACCTCGCCCTCGTAGCCGTCAGCCTGATAGCCGTGGGTGAGGGACGACTCGACGTCTCCGTACGCCGCGTCCAGCGCCTCGATCGCGGTCGCGGCCGGGGAGGAGTGCGGCCGCTCGCAGATCCGGGCGGAGAGCCGCGACTTCAGCTCGGCGCTGTTGGGCAGCCCGGTCAGCGCGTCGTGCGAGGCGCGGTGGGCGAGGTTCAGCTCGTGGCGCTTGCGCTCCTCGATGTCCTCGACATGGGTGAGCAGGAAGCGCGGCCCGTCGGCGGTGTCCGCGACGACGGAGTTGCGCAGCGAAACCCAGAGATAGGTGCCGTCCCGGCGGCTGAGGCGCAGTTCGGCCCGGCCGCCCTCGGCCGAGGTGCGCAGCAGGGTGCCGATGTCCTCGGGGTGGACCAGGTCGGCGAAGGAGTAGCGGCGCATCACGGAGGCCGGGCGGTTCAGCAGCCGGCACAGGGCGTCGTTGGTGCGCAGCAGCCTGCCCTGCTGGTCGCCGCCCATCTCGGCGATGGCCATGCCGCTGGGCGCGTACTCGAAGGCCTGCCGGAAGGACTCCTCGCTGGCCCGCAGCGCCTGCTGTTCCCGCTCCAGGCGGACCAGGGCGCGCTGCATGTTGGCCCGCAGGCGGGCGTTGCTGATCGCGATGGCGGCCTGGGAGGCGTACATCTGGAGCGCCTCGCGCCCCCATGCGCCGGGGCGGCGCCCGTTGCGCGGCCGGTCGACGGATATGACCCCGAGGAGGTCCCGGCCGCCCGCGGAGGCGTACATCGGGGCGTAGAGCCGGTCCAGCGGGTGCCACTCGTCCTCGAACCGGGGCTCGGGCCCCTCGGTGTGCCACTGCGGTACGTCGTCGTCGAGGAGGACCCAGCCCTCGGTGTGCGGGATGAACCGCAGCTGGTCCCAGGCCTGGCCCATGGAGAGCCGGCGCTCCCAGGACTCGCGGGAGCCGACGCGGCCGGTGATCAGGGCCTCGGCGGCGGCATTGCCCGCGAAGGCGGCGATGACGAGGTCGCCGTCCGGCCGGACCAGGTTGACGCAGCCCAGCTCGTAACCGAGGCCCGAGACGATCCCGTCGGCCACGGTCTGGAGCGTGTCCGCCAGGCTGCGGGCCGTGTTGAGATCGGCGACGGCCTGATGCAGCTGCCGCATGGTCGCCAGGCGGACGTACGGCTCCGACTCGGCCTCCATCGCTCGCACCCCCGGGACCTCGACAGCAACTCCAGGTTTCCTATCGACGTACTTGTCGCAGTGTCACGGCCACTGAATCACAGTGAGCTGTGCACCCGGTACACAGGGTCAGCAGAAAATGGACTCTGTGACTCAAGTCACAACAGATGATCATGATATGTCGGTGACTCCCGGCGACGGCGATCGTTCCGGGGCGTACGACCCGGTCCTAGGACCGGCCTGGTCCCCTGGCCCGATGCGACCGTCCGGCGCCCGCGGTTAGCGTCGGAGTGTGCTCCCCACCAAGCCCCCCGCCCCGCGCCCCGAGTCCATCCCCCATGCTGAGGGGGTGAGCAACGACGAGTTCCGCGCCGCACTCGCGCGGCTGGCCGCCGGGGTGGTGCTGATCACCGCCCAGGAACCGCCCCTCGACGAGGACGGCCACGGCGAGGACGTGGGGATGACGGCGACCGCCTTCATGTCCGTGTCCCTGGAACCGCCCCTGGTGATGGTGAGCCTGCGCAACGGCTCCCGGATGGACGACCTGCTGGACGAGCAGCCGCTGTGGGCGGTCTCCGTGCTGGCCGCGAGCCAGCGGCACATCGCGGGCCGGTTCGCCATGAAGGGCCGGATCAGCGACCGGCTGCTGTTCGAGGACGTCCCGTACGTACGGGGCGAGGTGACGCACGCACCGCTGATCGGCGGGGCGCTGGCGACCCTGGAGTGCCGCACCGAGCAGCGCGTCGTGGCCGGGGACCACACCCTGGTGATCGGCCGGGTGCTGACGGCGAACCTGCCGAGCGCGGAGGGCGAACCGCTGACGTACTTCAAGGGGCGCTACCGCCGGCTGGGCTGACGGCGGTTCCGGTTCCGGTTCCGGTTACGCGCACCGGCCGCCCGGCCGGGTCCACGGCCCGACGCCTACCAGTCGCGGCCCGAGCGCCCGCGCTTGGTGTCGCCGCGCTGCTTCTTCTCGCGCAGCCTGCGTTCGTTGATCCCGCGCGGGATCTTCCGCTTGATCCGGGGCTTGGGCGGCGGCGCCGTGGCCTCGGCCAGGAGGGCGGCGAGCCGCACGGCGGCCGTCTCGCGGTTGCGCCACTGGGAGCGGTGCTCGGAGGCCCGTACGGAGACCACCCCGCCCACCAGCCGGCCCGCGAGCCGCTCCAGCGCCCGCGCCTTCCACACCTCGGGCAGCGCGTCGGTCGCCGCCAGGTCGAAGCGCAGCTCCACCTGGGAGTCGCTGGTGTTGACGTGCTGGCCGCCGGGCCCGGAGGACCGCGAGAAACGCCACATGAGCTCGGCCTCCGGAAGGGAGACCGAGCCGCGGATGACATAGGGCCCGGACATGACACCCATGGTCCCCTCCCCGCGCCCCGTTCGTCACCTTCTTTTGGGACAGCCGTACGAGCCGGTGCACCCGGAGGCCGGAAGTTCGGCAAAGAAAGTAAAGCGATGAGGAACCTCGTGGTCTGCTGCTTGCGTTATGACGGGTGACGGTAGCTTTCGTGATGGCACGAAGCCCGCACACGACGAGGAAAGGGACTTCCCATGGCAGTAAGCCTGTCCAAGGGCGGCAACGTCTCGCTCACCAAGGAGGCACCGGGCCTTACCGCCGTCACGGTCGGCCTCGGCTGGGACGTCCGCACCACCACCGGCACCGACTTCGACCTCGACGCCTCGGCGATCGCGGTCAACCCGGGCGGAAAGGTCGTCTCGGACGGCCACTTCGTCTTCTTCAACAACAAGTCGACGCCGGACCAGACCATCGTGCACACCGGTGACAACGTCACGGGTGAGGGCGAGGGCGACGACGAGCAGATCAACGTCAACCTGGCGGGCCTGCCGGCCGACGTGGACAAGATCGTCTTCCCGGTCTCCATCTACGACGCCGAGAACCGCAGCCAGAACTTCGGCCAGGTCCGCAATGCGTTCATCCGCATCCTCAACCAGGCCGGCGGCGCCGAGATCGCCCGCTACGACCTCAGCGAGGACGCCGCCACCGAGACCGCCATGGTCTTCGGCGAGCTCTACCGCAACGGCGCCGAGTGGAAGTTCCGCGCGGTCGGCCAGGGGTACGCCTCCGGCCTGCGCGGCATCGCCCAGGACTTCGGCGTCAACCTCTGACCCGTCGCCCCGAGCGCACACCGGCTTCACCGGAGCCCCCGGCCACGATCGTGGCCGGGGGCTCCGGCCTGTGTGAACCACCGTCAGGCCAAGCGCTCCACACATCGCACCGCACCGCACCGCACCGCACCGCACCGCCCGAGAAAACCCGCCACTTCACCGAATACCGGACAGCACAGCACTCCATTCGTACAAGAAGTGGTCAAAAAAATGTGAGGTAATTGTCGGCACACCGTCAACTTCGCACATTTGATGGCACGCTCTCCGCTCGTAGTCCCCCCACAGGACGACCAACGGAGAACACACATGAACCTCCACACCACCCCCCACAACTCCCGTACCCGGGGCACCCGTCGGCTCGCAGCACTCGCGGCGGTCGCCGCGATGGTGGTCGCCGGTGTCCAGGCCGGATCCGCCGTCGCCACCCCCGGCGACGACGACGCCCGTACCACGGCGAAGACGCCCTCCACGGCCGCCGCCCTCGGCGTGAACCCCTCGGCGCAGCGCGCCACGGCCATCAAGTCGGCGCAGGCGGAGGTCTCTTCGGCGGCGAAGGCCCTGAAGCTCGGCGGCCAGGAGAAGCTGGTCGTCCGCGACGTCATCAAGGACGCCTCGGGCACGGTCCACACCCGCTACGAGCGCACCTACGACGGCCTGCCCGTCCTCGGCGGCGACCTCGTCACCCACACCGCCGCCGACGGCACGCTCAAGAGCGTGGACAAGGCGACGAAGGCGAAGATAGCCGTGGCGTCGACGACGCCGAAGCTGAAGGCCGCGGCCAGTGCCCGCAAGGTGATCTACGCGGGCGGCGGATCGCCCGTCCTCGCCTGGGAGACCGTCAAGACCGGTGTGCAGAAGGACGGCACGCCCAGCCGCGTCCACACCATCACCGACGCCACGACCGGCAAGAAGCTGCACAGCTACGAGGCGATCGAGACCGGCACCGGCAACAGCCAGTACAGCGGCGAGGTCGAGCTCACCACCACGAAGAGCGACTCCGGCTTCGAGCTGACCGACGGCGACCGCGGCGGGCACAAGACGTACGACCTGAACCAGGGCTCCTCCGGCACCGGCGACCTCGTCACGGACGACGACGACACCTGGGGCGACGGCACCGGCGAGGACCGGCAGACCGCCGCCGTCGACGCCCACTACGGCGCGGCGAAGACCTGGGACTTCTACAAGACGGCGCTCGGCCGCGACGGCATCGCGGGCGACGGCAAGGCCGCCTACTCCCGGGTCCACTACGGCGAGTCCTACGTCAACGCCTTCTGGGACGACAGCTGCTTCTGCATGACGTACGGCGACGGCGAGGGCAACAAGAACGCGCTCACCTCGATCGACGTCGCGGCCCACGAGATGACCCACGGGCTCACCTCCGCCACCGCCAACCTGGACTACGCGGGCGAGTCCGGCGGCCTCAACGAGGCGACCAGCGACATCCTCGGCGCCTCGGTGGAGTTCTTCGCCGACAACGCCTCGGACGCCGGCGACTACCTCATCGGCGAGAAGATCGACATCAACGGCGACGGCAGCCCGCTGCGCTACATGGACCAGCCGAGCAAGGACGGCAGCTCGGCGGACTACTGGGACGAGAACCTCGGCGACATCGACGTCCACTACTCCTCCGGCGTCGCCAACCACTTCTTCTACCTGCTCGCCGAGGGCAGCGGAAAGAAGACGATCAACGGCGTCGACTACGACTCCCCGACCTCCGACGGCTCGACGCTCACGGGCATCGGCCGCGAGAAGGCCTACCAGATCTGGTACAAGGCCCTCTCCGTCTACATGACCTCCACCACCGACTACGCGGGCGCGCGCGTCGCGACCGAGAAGGCGGCGACCGACCTGTTCGGCGCGGACAGCGAGGAGCTGAAGGCGGTCTCGGCCACCTGGACCGGGGTCAACGTCAAGTAACCCCGGCCGTACGGAACACGGAAGCCGGTCAGCCCTCCAGGGGCGGCCGGCTTCCGCCGTACAGCCAGGCGTCCCACAGTCTGCCGAGATCCCGCCCGGTCTCCTCCTCCACGTACGCGGTGAAGTCGTCGGTGGCGGCGTTGCCGTGCCGGTACTTCTGCGTCCACCCCCTGACCAGGGCGAAGAATGCCGCGTCGTCGTCGACCGCGAGCCGGATCCGGTGCACGGCCATCGCCCCGCGCCCGTAGACCGGCGGCTCGGACAGCTCGGCGGCGGTCGGCGGATCGGCGGGCGGGAAGGCCCAGTTCGCGTCGTCCTCGTACGCCTCCCGGAAGCTCTCCTCGACGGGTACGTCCTCGTGGTCGGCGGCCCAGAGCCACTCCGCGTACGTCGCGAAGCCCTCGTTCAGCCACATGTCCCGCCAGGTCTTCGGGGTGACGGAGTTCCCGAACCACTGGTGGGCCAGCTCGTGGACGAGCAGCGCGGTGTCGGGCGGGCCGGGGTAGACAGGCCGGTTCTGGGTCTCCAGGGCGTACGAGGAGTCACCCGTCCGCTCGACGATCGCCCCCGCAGAGGAGAACGGGTACGGGCCGAACTTCCCGGCCGCCCACTTCAGCACGGCCGGCATCCGCGCCAGCACGTCCTCGCTCGCGGCGGCCGACTCCGGGTCCACGGCGGTGAACAGCCGGACGCCGTCGGGGGTCACCGACTCCTCGGTGGCGAACCGGCCCACGGCGACGGTCGCCAGATAGCTCGCCATCGGCTCGGCGGTCCGCCAGCGGTAGGCGGTGCGCCCGTGCGCCGTACGCCGTGACACCAGCTCGCCGTTGGAGATCGCGGCGAGCCCCTCGGGCACGGTGATCCCGATGTCGTACGCGGCCTTGTCGCTCGGGTGGTGGTTGCCGGGGAACCAGGCCATGGACCCGGTCGGCTCGCCGAGGGCGACCGCGCCGTCCGCCGTCGGCAGCCAGCCCTCCTTCGACCCGTCCGGGTCGGTGACGGTCAGCGGGGAGCCGGAGTAGCGCACGACGGCGGTGAACGTGCGCCCCTTGCGCAGCCGGCTCTCGGCCCCGGGCGCCGGACGCAGCGTCAGCTCCTTGCCCGCCCGGTTCACGGCGGCCCGGCGGCCCTCGACGGTGGCGCTCTCGACGTCGAGCCCGAGCAGGTCGAGGTGGAAGGCGCTCAGGTCCTGGGTGGCGCGGGCGGTGATCGTGGCCGTGCCGCGCAACCGGCCGGCGGCCGGGTCGACGTCGAGCTCCAGGCCGTAATGGGTGACGTCGTAGCCGCCGTTGCCGAGCCCGGGGAAGTACGGATCGCGCAGCCCGACCGCGCCCGGAGTGCCCTCGACCCCGCCCGAACAGCCCCCGCCGAGCAGGGCGAGGGCGAGGAGCACGGGGGCGGTGGCGGTGCGGCGACGGGCCGGGCGCGGGCGATTCACCCGGTCGATCGTAGGGCCTGTCGTGCCGCGGCCCGGGACCGTGCGGAGCCGCCCGCCTCGGGGGAAGAACGGGCGGCTCCAGCTCAGAGGACGGCGATACCGAGCGGCCGGTTGCCTGCGGTCAGCCGAACCGGCTCACTCTCCTCGTCGTCCAGGTCGACGACCGTGATGCCGTTCCCGTACCCGTCGCGGGTGAAACCGCCGGTGACGTACGCCGTTCCGCCGTCATCGGACACCGCCACGTCCTCGTGCGGACCGTCCAGCGGAACGATCCGCTCCCGACCGTCGGGGGTACGGACGGTGAGCGAGGGGTCCTCGTCGTCCGGACCGATCGGGCCGGTGCCGACCACGAGGAGGGTGCCGTCCGGGGCGAGGGCCGCGCCGTGCTGGTGGGTGTCGGCGGTCATCCGTTCGATCGTCACCTTCCCGGTGCGCGGGTCGAGTACGGCCAGCCGCTCCCCCTCGAAGGGCAGCAGCAGCTTGCCGTCGGCGGGGCGTACGACGGCGTAGTGCGGCTTCAGCCAGGAGCCGAGCCCGCCCTCGGTGCCGTACGGGGCGACCTCCATGCGCCGGGTCTTCAGCGAGTCCGCGTCGACCGCCGTCACGTCGAAGGAGTCGTGACCGGTGGCGTACACCTCGCGGCCGTCCGGCGACACGTCGACGTCGAAGGGGCGCATGCCGACCGGCGCGGTGCCGGTGACCTCGCGGGTCGCGGTGTCGATGACCTCGACCGCGCCGTCCTCGCCGGGCACGTTGACCCCGACGTAGACGTGCTTCCCGTCCGGGGCCAGGGCGATGCCCATGCCGCCGCCCCGGTACTCGCCGGTGGTGACCGGGCCGGACTCCGTCGCGTACGGGACGAGCGCGAGCCGGGTCCGCTGCCGCGTGTCGACGACCGCGACGCCCTCGGCGGTGGCGACCCAGGCCCGCCCGTCCTCGCCGACGACGAGGCCGTAGGGCGCGGTGCCGACCTTCACCGAGGCGACGGGGGCCCCGCCCTCGCCGGAACCGTCCCGGCCCGGGTCGACGAAGGTCACGGTGTCGCTGCCGAAGTCGGCGACGAGGAGCGTGCCTTCGAGGGTGCGGCCTTCGGGGGCGCGGGAGGGGTCGGGGGCCGCGACGGCGCCGGACGCGGCGGAGGTGTCGGGGGTGGCCGCGCCCGGCGCCGCCTCCGTCGTGCCGGACGCGCACCCGGCGAGCAGGGCGGCGGCGAGCAGGCCGAGGGCGAGGCGGCGGACGCGGGGGCCCGGGGCCGTACGGGAGGCGGTGCGGGGGCCGGGCGCCCCGGTGGCGGCTCGGGGGCCGCGGGGCGCGGTCATGCGGCGGTCCGCAGCAAGGCGGCGAGTTCGGCGAAGCCGCGTCGTTCGGCGTGGGCGAGCGGGGTGACCCCGTCGCCGTCCGGCAGGTCCCGGGTCGCCCCGGCCGCGAGCAGCAGCTCCACGACCTGCTGGTGCGCGAGCCCGCCCTCGCCGAGGATCACCGCCTCCAGCAGGGCGGTCCAGCCGAGCCGGTTGACGTGGTCGACGTCGATGTCGGTGACCCGCAGCACCTCCCGTACGTACGCGACATGGCCGCGTTCGCTCGCCGGGATGAGGGAGGTGCCGCCGAACCGGTTGCGCAGGGTCAGGTCCGGGCCGGCCGGCAGCAGCACGTGCAGCATCGCGACGCTGCCGGTGACCCCGGTGGCCAGCCACGGGCTGTCCTCGCGCCGGTCCTGCGCGTTCGGGTCGGCTCCGGCGGCCACGAGCAGCCGGGCCGCCTCGACGTGGTCGCCGTGGACCGCGAGGAGCAGCGGCGTACGCAACTCCTCGTCGCGGACGTCGACCCGGGCGCCGCCCTCGATCGCGGTGCGCACGCGGTCGGTGTCGCCGGTGCGTGCGGCGGTGAGGAGGTCGTGATCGAGGGCGTTCATGGGTACTCCGTTCCCGTCGGTCGTGCGGAGATGGCTACCGGGCGAGGGCGGCGACGCCCGCCTGGGCGAACTTCTCGTCGAGGTCGCCGCTGGGCGCGCCGGCCACCCCGATGCCCGCCACCGGGGCGCCCTTGACCTGGACCGGCGCGCCGCCGCCGAGGAAGAGGGTGCCGGGGATGTCCTTCAGGTTCGGGGCCTGCTCCAGGCGCTTGACCAGCTCGGAGGTGGGGGCGTTCCAGGAGACGGCGGTGTACGCCTTCTTCACCGCGGACTCGGGGGACTGCGGGCCCGCGCCGTCGCCGCGCAGGGTGACGATGGTGTTGCCGTTGCGGTCGACGACCGCGACGGAGACCCGCTGGTTCTCCTTCTTCGCCGCGTCCAGCGTGGCCTGCGCGGCCTTGGTGGCGGCGGCGACGGTCAGGTGGGTGGTCTGCTGCAGGTTGCGGTTGCTCGTGTCGGCCTTGACCGCGGCGGCCGGGGCGGCCGCCGGGGAGGAGGCGCTCGCGGACATCGCGCCGAAGGTGCCGGCCCCGAGGGCGGCGACGACGACGGCGCCGGTGACGACACGGGTGCGCAGCGACAGCTTCTTCATGGTGGCTCCTTGGTGATCCGGGGGCGGCCCGGGGGTTCGGGGTGCGAGGCGGTCCGGAGGTGTCCGGGCGTTTCGCTCTGGTATCGATCCTCCCGGCGGATGCGGCCCCGTACGGTCGACGTACCGGCTGGAAGCGGCGGGCGGGACGGTCGACGCCCCCATCAGCCGATCGGTTGATGCGGGGGTGACCGGATCGGGTCACCATGGAGAGGTTTACGCAGGTCAGCGACGGAACGTGAGGGACGTGGTGGAGCACCGCAGCGGTTCGCCGGAGGTGGCCGAGGGCTCCGGGATCTCCGGGTCCGACCCCGACGCCCGCTGGCTCGCGCTCCTCATGCACGCCGCGTTCTTCCTGCTGCTGGGCGCCTCGCTGACCCGGTTCCTGATGCGGCACCCCGGCGAGGCCCGCACCCCGTGGATCATCGCCCTGTCGATCACCCTGGCCGTGCTGTACCTCCTGGGCCCCGTCCTCGGCTCGCGCCCCACCCCGCGCCGGCTCACCTGGCTCGGCGTGCTCGTCCTCGTCTGGATGGTGCTGGTCGTGCTCGCGCCGAGCTTCGCGTGGTGCGCGGTGCCGCTCTTCTACACCGGGCTGCGGATCCTGCCGCCGCGCGCGGCCCTCGCGCTGGTGGCCCTGCTCACCGCGTTCGTGGTGGCCGCGCAACTGCGCCTGGCCACCGGCTTCGACCCGAACCTGGTGCTGGCCCCGCCCGCCGTGGCGGCCGTGGCGACCGCCGTCTTCGTCCATATGCAACGCCAGGCGGTACGCCAGCGGGAACTGGCCGCCCGCCAGCGCGAGCTGATCGACGACCTGCTCCGCACCCGGCGCGAACTGGCCGCCACCGAGCGGCGCGAAGGCACGCTCGCCGAGCGCCAGCGGCTCTCCATGGAGATCCACGACACCCTGGCGCAGGGCCTGTCCAGCCAGCAGATGCTGCTCCAGGCGGCCGACCGCACCTGGACCGCCGACCCGGACGCCGCCCGCCGCCACGTCCGTACGGCCACCGGCATCGCGGAACGCAACCTCGCCGAGGCCCGCCGCTTCGTCCATGACCTGGCCCCGGCCGACCTGGCGGAGGGCGGCGGCCTGGAGGCGGCCCTGCACGCGCTGGCGGCCCGCGAGAGCGCCCAGGCGGCGGGCGCGCTCACCGTCCACTGCCATGTGGAGGGCACCCCGCACGCCCCGCTGCCGGACCGGGTGCAGTCCGCCCTGCTGCGCATCGCCCAGGGGGCCCTGGCCAATGTGCGGGAGCACTCCGGGGCGAGCGCCGCCGGGCTGACCCTGACCCACCTCGGCGACCGGGTGGTCCTGGACGTCGGCGACAACGGCCGCGGCTTCACCGTGGAGCCCGGCGGCCCCCGCCCGACGGCCGGCGTCCGGGGCCACGGCCTCCCCGCGATCCGGGCCCGCGTGCACCAGCTCGGCGGAACGCTCACGATCGAGTCGGCGCCGGGCGAGGGCACGGTGCTCTCCGCCGAGGTCCCGCTCCCCACCACCCCGGAGGAACCCGCATGACCGGCCAGGCCCCGCAGACGCCCCCCGTACGGATCCTGCTCTGCGACGACCACGTGGTCGTCCGCGCCGGACTGCTCGCGCTCCTCGGCAGCGAACCGGACATCGAGGTCGTCGGCGAGGCGGGCAGCGGCGAGGAGGCCGTGGTGCTCGCCGCCCGCCTCACCCCGGACGTCGTCCTCGTGGACCTGCAGCTCGGCGAGGGCATCGACGGCGTCGAGGCGACCCGCCGCATTGCGGCCGACGGCACGGTCCACGTCCTGGTGCTGACCACGTACGACACCGACGCCGACATCACCCGCGCCATCGAGGCGGGCGCCACCGGCTACCTGCTGAAGGCGGAACGCCCGGAGGAGCTCTTCGCCGCCATCCGCTCCGCCGCCCAGGGCCGCACCACCCTCTCGGCCCCGGTCGCCAGCCGGGTCATGGCCCGCATGCGCAGCCCCCGCCCCACCCTCACCGACCGCGAACGCGACATCCTGGCCCAGCTCTCCCAGGGCCTCGGCAACCGCGACATCGCCCGCGCCCTGTTCATCAGCGAGGCCACGGTCAAGACCCACCTGGGCCGCATCTACGACAAGCTCGGCGTCGACACCCGCGCGGGCGCGGTGTCGGTGGCGAAGGAACAGCGGCTGCTGCCGTAGCCGCCGTGTCCGACGGGTCAGCCGCCGCAGCGCTTCACCCGTTCGTGGCGGCCCGCCCCGAACCGGCATGACACCATCGACCCGTGCTCGACATCGGCTACTCCCTCTCCCGCCGCTTCCCCGATCCCCCGCAGACCGACTACCGCCGCGCGGACGTCCGGGCGCTGCGGCACGATCTGTTCTCCGGTGACGTCTACCTCGCGGACACCAAGGCGGACCGCGAGGTGTCCACAGCCTGGGGATGGGTGCCGGTGCTCGACTTCGCGTGGGCGTTGTGCGACATCGTCGAGCAGATCGACCAGGACCCGCGCGGCAACCGCTCGCACCGGCGGCAGTACGCGGAGCTGGACTTCACCGAGTCCTCGGACGTCATGATCTTCGAGCGGCGCTTCGGCTGGGTCGACGTCGAGGCGGACTGGATGCCCGGTGACGAGCCGCCGCTCACCTTCGGTCACTCCCTGCTGCGCCGCGAGGCCCGCGACTTCCTGCACGATCTGATCGCCGACCTGGCCGACCTGCACGACGGCCTGGCCGACAACCCCGTGATCTGGGACCTCCAGGCCCGCTTCCCCCGTATCTGAGGCCCCGCCCCCTCCCTCACGCCTCCACGCGCACCCCGATCTGCGCCGCGAACGCCGGGGCCAGCTCCATCAGCTGGGCCGGGCTGATCACCGCGCCCGCCAGCCGGTCCACGCCCCGGGCGATGTCCAGCTCGGCCACCGCGCGCAGGTCCACCGCATCCATCCGGGCGCTGCTGAAGTCCGCCCGCTTCAGCACGCAGTCCCGGAACTCGACCCGGACCAGATGCGCGTCCCCGAAGTCCGGCTCGGAGAGCACGCAGCCCTCGAAGACGACGTCCTTCAGCCGGGCCTTGCGCAGATTCAGGTAGTCGATCTTGCCGCCGCGCACCACCACCCGCTCCAGCACCGCACCGTGCAGCTGCACCCCGCCCAGCCGCGCGTCCACCACCTCCACGTCCCGCAGCGACGCCTCGGCGAGGTCCGTGCCCACGCCCCGTACGCCCGTCAGCACCGCGTCGATGAAGCGGGCCCGCGCCAGCTCCGTACGGTCCAGGGCGCAGTGGTCCAGGGCGCAGTCCATGAACCGCGCACCGCGCCCCGACGCGTCCGCCAGGTCCACCCCGTCGAACCGCAGCCCGTCGTAGTCGCCGTCCGGCTCCAGGCCCTCGCCGTCGTACGGAACGAGCGGCGGCAGCCGCACCTCCGGACGCCGCGCCGCCGCGACGGTCTCCTTCCTGCCCCTGGCCGACCTGGCCGCCCCTGCCGTCCTGCCCGCACTCGTTGCCATGCGCCCATCGTGACGTACCCCACTGACAACGCCCCCGCGCCCCATGTCACGCGCCGCCGCCCCCGATCCGTCGCATCATCAAAGAAGCGAAGGAGTTCCAGCCATGGAGCAGATCCACGTCATCGGCGGCGGCCTCGCCGGGCTCACCGCCGCGATCACCGCGGCCGAATCCGGCGCCCGGGTCACCCTGCACGAGGGCCACCGGACCCTCGGCGGCCGGGCCAGGACCACGGACGGCCCCCACCGCGCCAACGAGGGCCCGCACGCCCTGTACCGGCGCGGCCCGCACTGGACCTGGCTGGCCCGGCGCGATCTGCTCGGGCCGGTCGTCTCCGTACCGCCCCTCGACGGCCTCCGGTTCCGGTTCCGCCGCGACGGGGCCGCCCGCCGGGTCCCGCCCGTCGCCCTGCTGCGGCTCGCCCGGCGCAGCGCCCGCACCGCGCCCGTGGACGCCGACTTCCGCAGCTGGGCCACCGGACAGATCGGCGAGGAGGGCGCCCGGGCCGCCGCGAACTTCGCCGCCACCGCCCTCTTCCACCACGACCCCGGCGCGCTCTCCGCCCGGTTCGTCCAGGAGCGCTTCCGCCGCCTCGCCTCGCTCCCGCCCGAGGCCCGCTACCCGGTCGGCGGCTGGGCGCGGCTCATCGAGCGGATGGCCGCGCACGCCCGCGGCCTGGGAGTGGCCGTCGAGGCGGGCGCCCGGGTCGACACCCGGAGGCTCGGCGAGCTGGCCCGTACCGGGCCGGTGGTCGTCGCCACCTCCCTCGACTCCGCCCGCACCCTCCTCGCCGACGCCTCCCTCACCTGGGAGAGCGGCCGCACCGTCCTGGTGGACCTGGCCCTGCGCACCCGGCGCGGTGACGCGTTCGTCGTGTCGGACCTGGACGCGCCCGGCTGGCTGGAACGGTTCACCGCCCAGGACCCGGGCCTCGCCCCGGCCGGCGAGCAGCTCCTCCAGGGGCAGTTCCCGATCGGCCCCGACGCGCGCCGGGCGGAGGGGGCCGCCCGCGCCGAGGACCTCCTCGACCTCGGCTTCCCCGGCTGGCGGGAGCGCACCACCTGGCGCGTCGAGGCGCTCGCCGACGGCCGCACCGGGGCCGTCGACCGCCCCGGCGCCACCTGGCGGGACCGGCCCTCCGTGGTCCGGGGCGACGGCGTCTTCCTGGCGGGCGACCAGGTCGCCGCCCCCGGGCTCCTCAGCGAGGTCTCCTTCACCAGCGGCCTCGAAGCCGCGATGCTCGCCGTGAAGGCGGCCGGACGGCGCTCCGGATCCGGGGTTGACCTCAACCGGACCTGAGGTACGAGGCTGGGAGCAGCAGCCCCGCCCCGCCGTCCGGGGGCCGGGGCCGCAGCCCGCCCCACCGCCCCGAGGGAGCCTTCATGCACGCCGTACGCCTTCACGCCTTCGGCCCCGCCGAGAACCTCGTGCACGAGAGGACCGAGGACCCCGTCCCCGGCCCCGGCCAGGTCCGTGTCGCCGTGGCCGCGGCCGGCGTGCACCTCCTGGACACGATCCTGCGGGAAGGGGGTACCGGCCCCTACCCGGCGCCCCTCGACCTCCCGACCGTTCCCGGCCGTGAGGTCGCCGGCACCGTCGAGTCGGTGGGCGAGGGCGTGGACGCCGGCTGGCTCGGCAAGCGCGTCGTCGCCCACATCGGCATGGCGCCGGGCGGCTACGCCGAACTCACCGTCACCGAGGCCGACCGGCTCCACGAGATTCCCGAAGGGCTCGGCGCCGCCGAGGCCGTCGCCATGATCGGTACTGGCCGCACCACGCTCGGCATCCTCGCGTCCACCCCGCTCACCCCTCGGTCCGTGGTCGTCGTGACCGCGGCGGCGGGCGGCATCGGCACGCTCGTCGTCCAGTACGCGAAGAACGCCGGCGCCACCGTGATCGCCCTGGCCGGCGGCCCGGCGAAGGTGGCACGGGCCGAGGGCGAGGGCGCCGACCTCGCGCTCGACTACACCCGCCCCGACTGGCCGCGCCACGCCCGTGACTTCCTCGACGCGGCGGGCCTGCGCGCCACCGTCGTCTACGACTCCGTCGGCGGAACCACCGCCCGCGCCGCCGTCGACCTCCTCGGGCCCGGCGGACAGCACGTCGTCTACGGCTGGTCCGGTCAGGGGCCCGACGGCGGCCCGCTCTCCTTCACCGCCGAGGAACTCGCCGAACGCTCCATCACCTCCGGGTCCGTCCTCGGGCCGCGGATGATCGAGCGGGGCGGCGGCCTGCGCGCCCTGGAGACCCGCGCCCTCGCCGAGGCGGCGGCCGGCCGGCTGCGGCCCGCCGTGCAGCGCTTCCCGCTGGCCGAGGCCGCCGCCGCCCATCGGGCGCTGGAGACCCGGGGCACGATGGGCAAGGTCGTCCTGGAGCCGTGACGGCCCCGGGGCCTCGGCTAGTGGGTGCCGCCGCCCCCGAGGCTCGCCAACGCCCCGTCCGTCAGCCGGTACACCGTCCACTCGTCCTGCGGGCGCGCGCCCAGCGACTCGTAGAACGCGATGGACGGGGCGTTCCAGTCGAGCACCGACCACTCCAGCCGCTCGTACCCGCGCTCCACGCAGATCCGGGCCAGCTCCGCCAGCAGCGCCTTGCCGTGGCCGCCGCCGCGCCGCTCGGGTCGGACGTACAGGTCCTCCAGATAGATGCCGTGCACACCTCGCCAGGTGGAGAAGTTGAGGAACCACAGGGCGAAGCCGATGACCTCGGCGCTGTCCCCGCCGTTGTCGTCGGCCGTCGCCACATGCGCGTACGCGGCGGGCCGGTCGCCGAACAGGGCCTCGGCCAACTGCGCCTCGGAGGCGACGACCTCGTCGAGGGCCTTCTCGTACGCGGCGAGTTCACGCACGAGGGCGTGCAGGGCGGGGATGTCTTCGGGTGTGGCGGTACGGATCATGGGCGCAGCGTAAACAGCTCACGGCCCCCGCCACACCGCGTTTCCCCGGGCGTCCGCCGGCGGCGGCGGGCAGCCTCACCGCCCCAGCAGCCGCCGCGCGATCTCCGCGTGGTCCGGGGCGAGCCGGACCTTTCCCTCCTCGGCCCCCCACAGCCCGTTCTGGAGCACCCGGCCCAGCGTCCAGGCCCGCGCCCGCTCCCGGTCCCGCTCCAGGCCCAGCGCCTCCGTCAACGCGTCGAACCGCCACACCACCTCGTCCGCGTCGAAGAGGTTGTCCAGCGCCGGGAACAGCTCGAAGCCCGGGTCGCCCGCCAGCGGCTTCGGGTCGAGCGCGATCCACTCCCCCGCCCGCCCCGCGTCCGCACGCCCGGCCAGGACGTTGTCGTAGTGCAGGTCCCAGTGCAGCAGCCGGTCCCCCGGCTCGCCCGCGACCTCCCGTACCGCCGCCGCGCAGTCGGCGAGCAGCCGCCGGTCCGCCGCGTCGGGCAGCAGGCCCACCCGCTCCGGCGCCTCCGCGAGCATCCGCTCCGCCACCCCGCCCAGCGTGCGCAGCCCCTCGGGCGCGGGCACCGCCACCAGCCGGGCCAGCACCGAACCGAGGACCTTCACCGCCTCCCGTACGTCGGTCTCGCCCGACAACGGCCGCCGTTCGTCGAGCCGTTCCAGCAGCAGCGCACCGCTCTCCGGGTCGTGGTCGAGCAGTTCCACCGCCCCCGCGCCCGCCGCCGACCAGGCCCGCAGGGCGACCGGTTCGCCCGCCGTCTCCTCGTCCACCGCCTGGAGCTTCAACGCGGCGGGCCGCCCGTCCGCCTCCCGCACCACCGGCAGGACCAGCGCGCACATCCCGTACATCGACGGGCCATCCAGCCGCAGCCCCCACCGCTCCAGCAGCCGCGCGGCGAGGTCCGGCAGACCGGCGACGAACGCCCGCCCGGCTACTCCGTTGAAGCGGGACTGGGTCTCGGCGAGTTCCTCGGGAATGTCGATCACGCAGCCGATCCTAGGGAGGCGCGCCTCACCGGGGCACGCGCATTTCGGGGAGCCCACCGGCTCCGGAAGACGGAACGGCCCCGCGCGCAGTAACGTCCCGCCACACATACGCTCGGCATCGCACCGGACCGGGCAGGGACACCAGGGGCATCATGAGCACCGTCAGTACCGTCGTCGGCGGCATATCGTTCTGGTACGCGCAGGAGGGCACCCCCGCCCCGCGCGAACCCCTCCCCGGCGACACGAGCGTCGACGTCTGCATCGTCGGCGGCGGCTACACCGGCCTCTGGACGGCGTACTACCTGAAGAAGGCCGTCCCCTTCCTCAACATCACCGTCCTGGAAGCCAAGTTCTGCGGTTACGGGGCCTCCGGCCGCAACGGCGGCTGGCTGTACAACGGCATCGCGGGCCGCGACCGGTACGCCAAGCTGCACGGCCACGAGGCCGCCGTACGGCTCCAGAAGGCGATGAACGAGACGGTCGGGGAGGTCGTCCGGGCCGCCGCCGAGGAGAAGATCGACGCGGACATCCACCAGGGCGGCGTCCTGGAGGTGGCCCACACCCCCGCCCAGCTCGCCCGGCTCAAGGACTTCCACAGCGTGGAGATCGCCTTCGGGGAGACCGACCGGGTCCTGCGCGGAGCGCGCGAGACCGCCGAGCGCGTCCATGTCACCGGGGCCGTCGGCTCCTCCTGGACCCCGCACGGGGCCCGGCTGCACCCGGCCAAGCTGGTCAAGGGCCTGGCGGACGCGGTGGAGGCGCTCGGCGTCACCATCCACGAGTCGACGCCGGTCACCGAGATCAAGCCCAAGCACGCCGTCACCCCGTACGGCACGGTCCGCGCCCCGTACGTCCTGCGCTGCACCGAGGGCTTCACCGCGAGCCTCAAGGGCCAGAAGCGCACCTGGCTCCCGATGAACTCCTCCATGATCGTCACCGAGCCGCTGCCCGCCCGGATCTGGGACACCATCGGCTGGGAGGGCCGCGAGACCCTCGGCGACATGGCCCACGCCTACTTCTACGCCCAGCGCACCGCCGACGACCGCATCGCGCTCGGCGGCCGCGGCTACCCGTACCGCTTCGGCTCGGCCACCGACAACGACGGCCGCACCCGGCCCGCGACGGTGGCCGCGCTGCGCGATCTGCTGGTCCGGCTCTTCCCCACCGCGGCGGGCGCGCACATCGACCACGCCTGGTCCGGCGTCCTCGGCGTCCCGCGCGACTGGTGCGCCACGGTCACCCTGGACCGCTCCACCGGCCTGGGATACGCGGGCGGTTACGTCGGCTCGGGCGTCGCCACCGCCAACCTCGCCGCCCGCACCCTGCGCGACCTGATCCAGCAGGACTCCGGCCAGGCGGGCCCGACGGATCTCACCGCCCTGCCCTGGGTCGACCACAAGGTCCGCCGCTGGGAGCCGGAGCCCTTCCGCTGGCTCGGCGTCCACGGCATGTACACGGCCTACCGCGCCGCCGACCGCCGCGAGACCACCTCGCCGCGCCCCGGCACCGACCGCATCGCACAGATCGCGGACCGTATCGCGGGCCGCCACTGACCTGAAGGAGGTCGGCCGGGGCCCGGCGGTCAGTCGCGGGGCCAGGGCCGTCCGTCGAGCCGTTCGATGGAGAGATTCAGCCGGCTGAGGGAGGCGGCGAGCTGCTCGGCCTCCTCCGGGGTCCAGTCGGCGAGAACCTTGGCGAGGCCCGCCACGTTCCTGCTCCGGTCGCTGTCGAGGCGGCGTTCACCGTCCTCGGTGATGGCGAACTTCCGGGCGATCCCACCCTCGGGGTCCGGGATGCGCTCGACGACCCCGGCCCGCAGCATCGCGGCGGTCTGCCGGTTGAGCGTGGAGGCGTCCAGCCGGAAAGCGTCGCCGAGCTGGCCGATGGACATGGGCCCCTCGGCCTGGATCCGGCTGAGCAGGATGTAGGCGGAGCGGTCGAGCTGCCAGTCCACGCGCGGGGTGACCATGTGCATGTACCGGCCGAGCAGCATGGTCTCGCGCTCGATCCGGTCGATGGGCTTGTCCACGCGCTCTTCCTTCGTTGACCAGGACTATCACGATAGATGTGCATGATGCATTCACTATGCATGATGCACATTCCATGTATCTTGCATAGTCGAACGCCGAAGGCACAACACCGAGGCACACCACCGAAGGCACATCCGCCGACCCGCCCGGAAGGGCGAGAGGGAGCAGTACCCGTGGAGAGTTCACCCCCCGCAGCCCGCCCGGGAGGCGTGGTCGGCATCCTGGCCTTCGCCGGCATCGTGGCGGCGCTCACCCAGACCCTGGTGGTGCCGCTGATCGCGGAGCTGCCGAAGCTGTTCGACACCTCCGCGTCGAACGCCTCCTGGGTGATCACCGCCACCCTGCTGGCCGCCGCCGTGGCCACGCCCGTCGCCGGCCGGCTCGGCGACATGTACGGCAAGCGGCGCATGCTGCTGCTCTCGCTCGTCCCGCTGGTCCTCGGCTCGGTGGTCTGCGCCCTGTCCTCGTCGGTGGTCCCGATGATCGCCGGGCGCGGACTCCAGGGCCTGGGCATGGGCGTCGTCCCGCTCGGCATCAGCCTGCTGCGTGATGTCGTACCGGCCGAGAAGCTCGGCCCGTCCATCGCGATCATGAGCGCCTCGATGGGCGTCGGCGGCGCGCTGGGCCTGCCGTTCGCCGCCGCCATCGCGGAGAACACCAGCTGGCGGGTGCTGTTCTGGGTGGTCGCCGTGCTGGCCGTGGCGGTCGGCGCGCTGATCGTGGCCCTGGTCCCCGGGGACCGCCCGGCCGCCAGGTCCGGCGGCTTCGACCTGCTCGGGGCCGTCGGCCTCGGCGCCGCCCTCATCTGCCTGCTGCTCGCCGTCTCCAAGGGCGCCGACTGGGGCTGGGCCAGCGCGACCACGCTCGGTCTGTTCGCCGCCGTGGTGGTGCTGCTGCCCGCCTGGGGCTGGTGGGAGCTGCGGCTGAGCGACCCGCTGGTCGACCTGCGCGTCACCGCCCGCCCCCAGGTCCTGATGACCAACACCGCCTCGATCCTGGTCGGCTTCGCGATGTACGCCCAGTCCCTGGTCGTGCCCCAGCTGCTCCAGCTGCCCGAGGCCACCGGCTACGGCCTGGGGCAGTCGATGCTCGCGATGGGCCTGTGGATGGCCCCGGCGGGCCTGATGATGATGGCGATGTCCCCGGTCGGCGCGAAGCTGTCCGCCGCGAAGGGCCCGAAGGTCACCCTGGCCGTCGGCAGCCTGCTCATCGCGGCCGGCTACGGCCTGTCCGTACCGCTGATCGGCGCGGACTCCCCGTGGAGCCTGCTGCTCGTCACCCTCGTCTGCAACTCCGGCGTCGGCTTCGCGTACGGGGCGATGCCCGCGCTCATCATGGGCGCGGTGCCGCAGTCCGAGACCGCGTCGGCGAACAGCTTCAACTCCCTGATGCGCTCGATCGGCACGTCCTTCGCGGCGGCGGTGATCGGCGTGGTCCTGGCCCGGATGACCACGGACTTCGGCGGCTTCGCACTGGCCTCGCAGGACGGCTTCCGCATCGCGATGCTGATCGGCTGCGGGGTGGGCCTCGCGGCCGCGGTCGTCGCCGCCCTCATCCCCGTACGCCCGGCGACCGCGCTCCTTCCGCCCGCCGCCGCGACCGGACCGACGGGGACGCGGGACGCCTCGGAGGTTTCGCGGACCAAGGCCTGAGCGGTACGCGTACGAGGACGGGTACCGGGACGGGCTGCGGCCCAAGGCCCAAAGCCCAAGGGTCTGGAGTCCGGCGGGGTGAACCGCCGGGCCCCGGGCCGCATTTCGTACGGTGGCGCTACGGGCGTACGTCAGCGGCCCAGCCGCAGCAGCCGCCCCGACCTCGCCGTGGCGACCAGCTCCTCGACGGTGGCGAGCTTCACCCGGGGCCGCCCGTCGAGCCGCCCCCGGTCCCGTTCGGCACGGTCGATCGCGGCCAGTCCGCGGGCGTCCACGACCCGGCGGTTGCGCCGGCGGGCGAGCCGCCGGAAGGCCTTGCCGTCGCCCGTCGGGGCGGGCAGCGTCCCGGCGACCGCGTCGGCCAGGAGCGTGCCGACCGTCTCGGCCGCACAGGTGCGGTTGGCGCCGATCCCGCCGGACGGCCCCCGCTTGATCCAGCCGACCACATAGCTGCCGGGCAGCCCGGCGACCCGGCCGCCCTCGTGCGGGACGGTGCCGGAGGCCTCGTCGAACGGCAGCCCGGGGACCGGCAGCCCCCGGTAGCCGATGGCCCGCAGCAACAGCCCGGCGCCCAGGTCCGCCGTACCGCCCCCGCCGCCGCTGCCGTCCGTGACCCGTACGGAGCGCACCCCGCCGCCCTCACCCCGCATCTCCACGACCTCGGAGTGGAAGCGGAGCACGATACGGCGCTCACCCCGCGCGGGGGACGCGGCGTCCGTCCGGACCCGGGGCAGCCCCCGCAGCACCCCGGCCCGGTCGTCCGCCCCGGCCGCCGCGTCGATCGACGCGCCCGTACGCGGATCGTGGTCGTCCACGGCCAGCTCCACGCCCGGCAGATGCTTCAGCGCGAGGAGTTCGGAACGGGTGTACGCGGCGTCCTCGGGACCCCGCCGCCCCAGCACCACCACCTCCCGGACCCGGCTCGCCCGCAGGGCCTCCAGCGCGTGGGCGGCGATGTCGGTGCCCGCGAGCGCGTCCGGGTCGGCGACCAGGATCCGGGCCACGTCGAGTGCGACATTGCCGTTGCCCACCACCACGACCCGCTCGGCCGACAGATCGACGCCCTGCGCGACGGCCTCCGGATGGGCGTTGTACCAGGCCACGAACGAGGTCGCGGAGACACACCCCGGACCGTCCTCACCCGGCACCCCGAGCCGCTTGTCCGTGGACGCGCCGACCGCGTAGATCACCGCGTCGTGGTGGGCGGACAGCTCCTCGGCGGTGACGTCCCGGCCCACCTCGATGCCCAGGTGCATCCGGACCCGGGGGTGGGAGTGGAAGCGCGAGAAGGTGTCGCCGACCTTCTTGGTCGCGGGGTGGTCGGGGGCCACCCCGTACCGGACCAGTCCGCCGGCCACCGGCAGCCGGTCGATCAGGGTGACCTCGGCGGCGGTGTGCAGCAGCAGATCCTGTGCCGCGTACATCCCGGCGGGACCGGTACCGACGACGGCCACCCGCAGCGGCCCGAAGTCGGACGGCAGACTGCGCTCGAAGACCGGCTCGCCCCACACATGGAAGTTGGGCCCGTCGACCTCGTCGCCGGCCGAAGGCGGCTCCTCGCCCTCGTAGTAGGCGGCGTTGATGTCCGCGTACTCCCGCTGCCCGGCGGACAGCGCGTCCACCGGGAAGATCGCGTCCACCGGGCAGGCGTCCGCGCAGGCCCCGCAGTCGATGCACGCCCGGGGGTCGATGTGCAGCATCTCCGTGGAGCCGAAGGCACGTTCCTCCGGCGTCGGGTGGATGCAGTTGACCGGGCACACGGCCACACAGGTGGCGTCGTTGCAGCAGGTCTGGGTGATCGCGTAGGTCATGGCCCCGGCTCAGATCAGGTTCGCGCGCTTGTAGAACGCGAGGGCGGGCTTGGTGAGCAGCCGGGCGGAGGCCAGGAAGTCCATCAGCCCCGAACAGCTCGACCGCATCATCGACTTGTGGTGCGCGTTGCTCTTCGCGGCGGCCAGCGCCCGGCGCTTGTCGAGACCGGCCTTCCGGTAGACCTCCGGGTTCACCATGCTGGTCACGATGAAGTACGAGGCGACGGCGACGACGAACGCGTTGATCTGCCGCCGCGCCCACCCCGCGCCCTCCAGCCGCTTGAGGGTCTCGTCCCGGGCGAACTTCATGTGCCGGGACTCCTCCACCACATGGATGTTGTTGATGGTGCGGACGAACGGCACGACCCGCTCGTCGCGCATCCAGTCCCGCTGCATCACGTCGAGGACCTCCTCGGCGACCAGGATCGCCGCGTACGCCGCCTCGCCGAACGCCAGCGTCTTGAAGGCGCGGCCCAGTTCCATCACCGCGCGCCGCGGCCGGTAGTGCGGGGCGCCGAGCTTCTGCGCGCCGCGCGCGAACATGATCGAGTGGCGGCACTCCTCGGCTATCTCGGTGAGTGCCCACTGGAACTCCGCGCCCGCGGGGTTCTTCATGTAGATGTCGCGCAGCACCATCTGCTGGAGGATCATCTCGAACCAGATCCCGGTGCTGGCGACCGAGGCCGCCTCCTGCCGGGTGAGCTCCTTGCGCTGAGCCTCGGTCAACTCGCCCCAGTACGCGGTGCCGTAGAGGCTGCACCACTCCGGGCTCGCGCCGTGGAACTCCTTGTCCAGCGGCGTGTCCCAGTCCACCTCGGTGGCCGGGTCGTACGCCAGCTGCGCGGCCGAGTCGAGCAGCCGACGCGCGACGTCGTCGCCCTCGGGACTGTCCTGGACCTTCGACGGAACGGTGCTGCCGGCCATGCTGCGGCTCCTTGGGTCGAGTGCGGTGATCCTTGGTCGTGGTGATGTGCGTACGTCGACAGCCGTGCTGTTACGGGCCGTACGGAGGCGGTGGCGACGGCCCGCACCGCCACCCGAGCACTCCACCCGCTTGTTAGACGCAAGGTATAACAAGGATCCCGGGCCGCCTACCCCTCGGTAGAAATCGGCCCGGGTCCTCACCGCACCCCCACACCTCCCGTCGGCTGCCGCAGCCCCCGCACCCTCCCGTCGGCTACCGCGGGTCCTGGCCGAACTTCGAGGTGGCCCAGACATAGCCGAGCACCACGAGCCCCAGGCTCCACGCCACGGCGAGCCAGCCGTTGTGGCCGATCTCGCTGCCGAGCAGCAGGCCGCGCAGGGTCTCGATGGCCGGCGTGAACGGCTGGTACTCCGCGATCGGCCGGAACCAGCCCGGCATCGTCTCCACCGGGATGAAGGCGCTGGACAACAGCGGCAGCAGGGTCATCGGCAGGGCGTTGTTGCCGGCGGCCTCCGCGTTCGGGCTGATCAGCCCCATGCCGACGGCGACCCAGGTGAGGGCGGTGGCGAAGAGCACCAGCAGCCCGAAGGCGGCCAGCCACTCCACGGCCGAGGCGTCGGCGGACCGGAAGCCGATGGCCACGGCGACGGCGCCCACCAGGACCACGCTCAGCACGCTCTGCAGCACACTGCCGACCACGTGCCCGACGAGCACGGAGCCGCGGTGGATCGCCATGGTGCGGAAGCGGGCGATGATGCCCTCGGTCATGTCGTTGGAGACGGAGACGGCGGTCCCGACCACCGTGGAACCGACGGTCATCAGCAGCAGACCCGGCACGATGTAGGCGATGTAGGCCGCGCGATCGGCGCCCCCGCCGCCGATGCCCGCGCTCATCACATCGCCGAAGACATAGACGAAAAGCAGCAGGAGCATGACAGGTGTGAGCAGCAGGTTCAGGGTGAGGGACGGGTAGCGCCGGGCGTGCAGGAGGTTACGGCGCAGCATGGTGGTGGAGTCACGGGCGGCGAGGGCGAGCGAACTCATCGGACAGCCTCCTTCGGCTGGTCGGTACGGGCGGACGCGCCGGAGCCGGAGCCGGTCAGCGCGAAGAACACGTCGTCGAGGTCGGGGGTGTGGACGGTCAGCTCGTCGGCCTCGACCCCGGCCGAGTCCAACCAGTCCAGGACGGACCGCAGTTCACGCGGACTGCCGTCACTGGGAAGCCGCAGCGCCAACGCCTGGTCGTCACGCGCGGCCTCGCGCAGGGCCGAGGCGGCGGACCGGTAGACGTCCGGATCGGTGAAGCGGAGCCGGACGTGCCCGCCGGGGACGATCCGCTTCAGCTCCTCGGCCGTGCCCTCGGCGGCGATCCGCCCGTCGTTCAGCACGGCGATACGGTCGGCCAACTCGTCGGCCTCTTCCAGGTACTGGGTGGTGAGGAAGACGGTGACACCACCGGCGACCAGTTCGCGGATGATCCCCCACATGGTGTGGCGGGACCGCGGGTCCAGACCCGTGGTCGGCTCGTCGAGGAAGATGATCCGCGGCGAGCCGACCAGCGTCATGGCGATGTCGAGCCGGCGCTTCATCCCGCCGGAGTAGCCCGCGGCCGGCTTCTTCGCCGCCTCCACCAGGTCGAAGCGCTCCAGCAGTTCGGCGGCGACCCGCCGCCCCTCGCGCCGGGACAGATGGTGCAGGTCCGCCATCAGCAGCATGTTCTCCTCACCGGTGATCAGCCCGTCGACGGCGGAGAACTGCCCGGTGACGCCGATCGCGGCCCGTACGGCCTGCGGGTCGGCGGCCACATCGTGTCCACCGGCCCGCAGTTCGCCGGCGTCGGCGGTGACGAGCGTGGACAGGATCTTGACGGCGGTGGTCTTGCCCGCGCCGTTCGGGCCCAGCAGGGAGAAGACGGTGCCCTCGGGCACCGACAGGTCGATGCCGTCGAGCACGAGCTTGTCGCCGTAGGACTTGCGCAGCCCGGTGGCGGTGATCGCCTGCGCCGCGGCGGGGCCGGCCGGCGGCACGGAGGTCCGGATGACAGTCATGCTGATTCCCTTTCACGAGCGGTGGATCGGGCGTGGACGGAGTCGGGCGCAGGCGGGGCCGGGCGAGGCTCGGCCGGGCTCAGGTGCGCGGCAGGGGCGCGGGTGCGGCCGGGCTCAGGCGCGGCGGACGATGATGTCGCCGGCCCCGCTCCGGGCATGCACCTCGACGGTCTCGTCGGAGTCCTCGGGACCGGCGGCGGCGCCGAGTTCGTTGCGTACGGTGCCGAACTTGGGGTTCAGATCGAGCCAGGCGGCGGTGCCCTCGTGGATGCCCACTTCGAGGTCGCCCACGGAGGTGCGCAGGGCGATCCGGCCACGGGTCACATCGCCGACCCGGATGCGGCCGTTGGAGGAGGTCGCGTCGACCCCGGCACGGGCGACGCCGATCTCGATCCGCCCGTTGGCGGACTTGGCGACGACGTCCCCGTGCGCGACGCCCACGGAGATGTCGCCGTTGGCCGCGTTGACCTTCAGCTCACCGCCGGCCTCGTCGATCCCGGTCGTACCGTTGCTGTTCTTCACGACCGCCGCCCCGGCGACCGCGCCGACCTCGATCCGCCCGGACCCGACGACCTCGGCGTCCCCGGCGGAACGCTCCAGCCGGATGTCCCCGTGATCGGTCCTGAGCTCGGCGCGGGCCGCCCGGTCCACCTGGAGGTCGCCGAGCGAGGTCGTGAGCATCACCTCCCCGAGCGGGCCTTCGCAGAAGAAGCCGCCCAGGGCGGAGGTGCCGCGCACATCGGACCCGGCGGGCAGTTCGATGCTGACCACGACGGTGCCCGGCTTCCCGAACAGGGACCGCTTCTTCGGGGTTCTGACGGTGAGACGACCGCCCGAGCAGGAGACCCGGGTCTGCTGCACGGCGCGGACGTCGTCCTCGTCGGACCCGTTGCCCGGCAGCACCTCGACGACCGTGTCGGTGCGCTTGCCGGCGGTGATACGGGCGGTGCCGGCGTCCAGCTCGATGACGGCGGAGATCGGCTCAGGAGTATCGAAAGAAGGCATGACGGTCCCGTCCTCTTGGCCCAGTGGCCCGGTAAGTGATGAACGATCAGCGCTTGGTGATCGGTGATGAGTGATGAGTGATCGGTGTCGTCGGCCGGATCGGCGACCGGCCGGTGAAGCGGTACGGGGCAGGCCCTGGGGCCCGCCCTAGCGGACCCAACCGGTGAAGCCGCCGCGACCGCCCGCATCCTTGCCGCGCCCCGGTGCGCTCGCACGCCCGCCGCCGTCCAGGGAGACGGACACGGCCCGCACGAGCCAGGCGTTGACCGACAGCCCCTCCGCCGCCGCGGCACTCTCGGCGCGCCCCTTGAGATGGGCCGGCAGGCGGAGGTTGATCCGCACCATGGCCCCGTCGTCGGCCTCCGCCGCCGACGGCACGGCCGCGACAGGAGCCGCGACCGCTTCCTGCGCCTCCCGCACCGGCTCGGGCGCGGGCGGCGGCGTCACCACGAACTCGGGATCGAGCCCGCGCAACCGCACATCGACCGAACCGGGAGCCAGCTCCCGGGTGACCTCGCCCATGGCCGCGGAGAGCACATTGAGCAGGGTCAGCCGGGCGGCGGACTCCAGAGGGGCGCTGAGCCGTTCGGCCAGTGCCCGGGCTTCGTCGCCGCCGGCCTCCGCGGAGACGGCGAGTTCCCGCCGGAGGTGGTCGACGTAGGGGGTGAGATCCATGACGCCATAGTGGCACACATTTGGCACCACGTCGAGCCACATCGACGCACCGCTCGCCAATGCGCCTCTGACCTGCACTTTCCCAGAGAAGACGGCGCCGGGAGAACCACCCGCCCGAGAACCACCCCCACTGATAGCGCCACGGTGGCACCACATGGCACCGCACGGCACCACCTGACACGCCACACATGGCGCATCCCCTGGCACCGCTCATGGCGCACCCCCTGGCGAAGCTCATGGCGCACCCCCGCACGACTGCCTCCCCGCCACACCGCACAGCACAGCGCCGCGCAGCGCCAGGCAGCACCACACGTCACCCGGGCGACACGCGCGCCACACCCGCACCGGAGCCTTTGCTCCGTACGACAACCTCGCCTACGCTCCCCCGTGTTGGACCGGGGGAGGGTGGCCCTCATGGCTTGATGAGGGGACAAGTCCATGTACAGCGTCATCGTCGTGCCTCCGGCATGCGCGCACCCGGACAGCCAGATCAGGATCGCCTCCGGGGAAAGCCTGACCTTCGGCCGACGCGAGACACCCGGCGGCCTCACCATCGCCCACGAAGGCGTCCACCGGATCGCCGGGGAGATCTCCGCACAGCGCGACTTCTGGCTCCTGACCAACCGCAGCGCCGAGCAGACCTACGTGGTGGAGAACCCGGAAGGCGCGGGCGAGCACATCAAGGTCACCCCCGGCCGGGTCGACGCACCCGTGGCGTTCGAGTTCTCCCGCGTCGTCCTGCCCGCGGCGGGCGATCTGCTGACCTTCGACGTGTGGGCGCCGCGCCAGGTGTTCGCCGGCACGGAGACCCGGGAACTTCCGGGGCCCGTGACCGCCCCCGCCTTCACCCTCGACCGGACCAAGCGCTACTTCGCGGTCCTGGCCGCCCTGTGCGAACCCCGCCTGCGCGGCGAACCGCACGCCCCGACCCCCGCCGTCGACCAGCTCGTACAGCGACTGCGCCCGGCATGGCCGACGGTCAACCGCTCCTCCGTCTACTGGAACATCGACTACCTGGCCCTGAAACTGCGGGTCCGGCCGGGCCCGGAAGCCGCCGAACCCGGCCGGCGCGCCCACGGCAAGAAGGACACGCTGGCCTCCCTCGCCCTGCGGTTCGACCTGGTGCGCGAGGACGACCTCGTCGTCCTGGCCGCGCCCGCGCACGAGGGATGCGGATGACCACCGTCCGGCACACCGTCACCGTCCCGAAGGGCTACCGCATCGGGGCGTGGGAAGTCCACGAGCCCCTCGCGTCCGGCGCGTTCACCACGGTGTACGGGGCACACCGCGACCAGGGCCCGCCCCGTACCGCCGCCCTCAAGGTCTGGCCCACCGGCGCCCGCACCCCTCACCGGCCGGACCGTCTCCGCGGCCTGGTCGAGCGGGAGATCACCCTGCTCGGCCGCCTGCGGTCACCCCGGCTGATCCGGATGTACGACACCCTCGTCGTCGACGACCCACAGCACCCGGAACTCCACGGCGCCACCGTCCTCGTCCTCGAACGGGCCGCGTCCTGCCTGGCCACCGCCCCGGCACCGGCCGACCCCGGCCCGGTGCTGCTCCAGATCTGCGAAGGCCTGGCCCAGCTCCACGAAGCGAGCTGGGTGCACGGAGACCTCAAACCGGCCAACGTCCTCCTGATGCCGGACGGATCCGTCCGGCTGGCCGACTTCAACACGGCCGCCGAACTGGAGGGAACCCACGCCTACGCACCGCCCTACACCAGCCGCGACTACACCCCGCCCGAACAGCTGTGGCCGGAGATGGACGAACGGGGCACACGCGTGCGGCCGTCGGTCGACGTCTGGGCCTTCGGCGTCCTGGCCCACACCATCCTGACCGGCGCCTTCCCCTTCCCCGGCAGCACGACCGCCGCACGCTGCGACGCGGCCGCACGCTACGCGCGCACCGCCCGACCGCTCCGGCTGCCGGCCGCACTGCCGCACCCCTGGCGGGAGATCATCCACGACTGCCTGGCGTACACCCCCGCCGACCGCCCCGACCCCCGCACACTGCTGCACCGCCTGCGATGACGTGCGCTTTTTCGCTCAGCCTCAACAGTGTGGCCGGGCCCCGACCGTCCGAGCGACAGTGAGAACGGCGGAGCCCGGGCAGCACACCCCGCGCTCCCCGACGATTCCGGCCGCCACCGTTCTTCGCCCCCACCACAACGGACCGGGGGCACCACCCGAAGAACGGTGGCCGCCCCGGCTCAGCCCGGCGCGTCGGCGGACTCCTCGCCCGCCCGGGCCTGGGCGGCGCGCAGGACGGACGCACCGGTGGGAGTGAGCGTATGCAGAACAGCGGGCCCGTTGCGGGTGGTCGTGATGAGCCCCGCGTCACGCAGCACGGTGGCATGCCGACTGGCGGCGGACGCCGAAACCCCGGCCGCGCGGGCGATCTCCCCCGTGGTGGCACCACCGGCCGCCACCCGCAGGGCGACCGCCCGGGCCCGCCCGAGCAGATTGGCCAGCGACCGCTCGGGATCCTCGGCCCGCAGGGGACGGGCCGCGGGCTCGTGCAGCAACGAGTACCAGAGCACCGGCGGCAGCCCCGGATCGGCGAACGCGACGGGCTCGCCCCAGTTGAAATACGACGGTACGAGAGTGAGCCCACGCCCGTTCAGATACAGATCCCGGTCCTGCGTCTGCCGCGGATACGCGACCTCCAGCACCGGCGGACACCACCGCAGCATGGGCCCGAGCCCCGCGAGCATGCCCTCCACCCCACCATGCAGCAGCCCCCGGCCCCGCACCGCCCGCTCGGCCTCGATCCGGGCCTGGATGCGCTCCTGCTGCGGCACGACGACGGCACCGTAATACGCACGCAGAACCCCCACGAACTCCTGGCGCACGTCATGCTCGGCCAGCCGCCCGGCCCACCCGGGCGCCCCGATGAGCCGGTCGAGCATGCCCACCTCCTCCGCGACCCGCTGCGACGGCGTGGCCAGCAACGCCTCCAGCCCCGCTTCCAGCCCCTCCACCCCGGTGGCCGGCGTAAGAAAGTCCGGGTAGTACGCGGCCCTGGGATACATGGGCAACAACACCCCCCGCAGAGCCCGCTCCAGCCCCTGCTCCCGCAGCTCCCGCCGCGCCGCCCGATACCACCCGGCATACGCCCAGCGCCCCCGGCTGGACTGCAACCGGTGCATGCTCGCGGCGACCTCGAACAGGGGATCGGGGGCGGGGGCGAGTCGGGTCCTGGCCAGATCCGCGTCGTCGAAGTGGATGCGGAGCATGTGGTTCCCCCCATGGAGTCGGCTCAGTGCGAGCCTGCGGCATCGCGATAAGAAACCACTGAACAAGCACTGAACGGCCATGCGCCGCCCACAGCAGAGAAGCCCGGGTCGAAGAACATCCGACCCGGGCTTCACGGTGAGCCCCCTGTCGGATTCGAACCGACGACCTACGCATTACAAGTGCGTTGCTCTGGCCAGCTGAGCTAAGGAGGCGTGCCGGAGCAGTCTAACCAACCCCGCGCCCCGCCCGTCCGCGTTTTCCGTGTGCTCCGGACTACTGACAGATCGGAAAACGCCAGGTAGCGTCACGGCAGGTTCGCGTCTGTGGACCAGACCACTCCCTACTCGGATCGTCCGGCACGTTCCTGCCGGTTGAGGAGAAGATTCAGCATGGCCAGTGTCACGTTCGACAAGGCGTCCCGCGTCTACCCCGGCTCCACGAAGCCGGCCGTGGACCAGCTCGAGATCGACATCGCGGACGGTGAGTTCCTCGTCCTCGTCGGTCCCTCCGGTTGTGGCAAGTCGACCTCCCTGCGCATGCTCGCGGGTCTTGAGGACGTCAACGGCGGCGCGATCCGCATCGGTGACCGCGACGTCACGCACCTGCCGCCGAAGGACCGGGACATCGCCATGGTGTTCCAGAACTACGCGCTCTACCCGCACATGACCGTCGCGGACAACATGGGCTTCGCGCTCAAGATCGCCGGTGTGAACAAGACCGAGATCCGGGCGAAGGTCGAAGAGGCCGCCAAGATGCTGGACCTCACCGAGTACCTGGACCGCAAGCCGAAGGCGCTCTCCGGTGGTCAGCGTCAGCGTGTGGCGATGGGCCGGGCCATCGTGCGTGAGCCGCAGGTCTTCCTCATGGACGAGCCGCTGTCGAACCTCGACGCCAAGCTCCGTGTCTCCACCCGTACGCAGATCGCCTCGCTGCAGCGCCGCCTCGGCATCACCACCGTGTACGTCACCCACGACCAGGTCGAGGCCCTCACCATGGGCGACCGGGTCGCGGTGCTGAAGGACGGGCTGCTCCAGCAGGTCGACTCGCCGCGCAACATGTACGACCGCCCGGCGAACCTCTTCGTCGCCGGCTTCATCGGCTCCCCCGCGATGAACCTCGTCGAGGTCCCGATCACCGACGGCGGCGTGAAGTTCGGCAACAGCGTCGTGCCGGTGTCGCGTGAGGCGCTGAGCGCCGCCGCGGACCGCGGTGACACCACCGTCACGGTCGGCATCCGCCCCGAGCACTTCGACATCGTCGAGCACGGCGGCGCCGCCGCGAAGTCGCTGACCAAGGACGCCTCGGACGCGCCGGCCGGTCTCGCCGTCTCCGTCAACGTCGTCGAGGAGCTCGGCGCCGACGGCTTCGTCTACGGCGCCACGCAGGTCGGCGGCGAGCACAAGGACCTGGTCGTCCGCGTCGGCGGCCGCGCCGTCCCGGAGAAGGGCACCGAGCTGCACGTCGTGCCGCGCCCGGACGAGCTGCACGTCTTCGCGACCTCCACCGGCGAGCGGCTCACCAACTGACCCGCCTCCCGCCGTACGCACGGCCCCGCACCCCGGCATCGCCCGGCGGTGCGGGGCCGTTTGCGTGGTCCCGGCGGGTTTGGGTTTCGGTGTCGGGCGGTGTCAAATACCCCGGCACACAGGACATTTCACCCCGGTTCGTCAACCTCGTATTCGAAAGGGCGCGTCGAACCATCCCCCGAGAGGGTGACGAAATGTCGTCAAGTCATCACTGGCCGCTACGCTCGCTGCGTGACCCACACCGCGCGCCGCATCGGCCGATCCCTCGCTCTCGTCCTGCCCGTCGTCATGGTTCTGTCCGGGACCCTCGCGGTCACCAGCGTCCAGTGGGCGGACTCGGACAGCGACTCCCAGCTGCTGGCCGCCTCCTCGGAGGCCGTGTCCAAGCCCGCGAAGCCGCACGCCCCGCAGGACGTCCTGCGCGAGAAGCTGCTCGTGGAGCTCCAGGAGAAGGACCCGGGCACCGCGCTCACGGGCCTCCAGCGCGCCGTCGAGCAGCGTCCGTCCCTCGCCCGCCACTGCATGTCGATCGCGAAGGCGCTCGGCAAGGCGGCCGTCGAGCAGTACGGCCCGACCCGGGCGCACCGCTTCTCCCGGCCCGTCTGCGACACCTCGTTCGCCTCCGGCGTCGCGCAGTTCAGCTGAGCCCCGGAGGCTGAGCCCGGGAGGCGGTCGCGCGCGCAGCGCCGCCTCCTGCCGGCGGGCACCGCATATCGTGCCTGCCATGCATACGTATCCGACGCAGGCCGTGATCCTTGCCGGTGGCCAGGGGTCGCGGCTGCGGCCGTACACCGACGACCGCCCCAAGCCGATGGTCGAGATCCCCGGAACCGGGACTCCGATCATCGGCCATCAGCTGTCCTGGCTGGCCGCCGAGGGAGTCACCGACGCCGTGGTCTCCTGCGGGCATCTCGCCGAGGTGCTCCAGGAGTGGCTGGAGGCGGCCGTGCTGCCGCTCCGGGTCACCACCGTCGTGGAGACCGAGCCGCTGGGGCGCGGCGGCGGGCTGAAGTACGCGGCCGGGCGGCTGCCCGATCCGGAGCAGCCCTGGTACGCCACCAACGGCGACATCTGGACGCGCTTCTCCCTGCGGGAGATGGCCGCCTTCCACGCGGAGCGCGACGCCACCGCCACCCTGGCCCTCGCCCGGCCCCGGATCCCGTGGGGTGCGGTGGAGACGGACGCGTTCGGGCACATCACCGACTTCATCGAGTCGCCGCCGTCGCCGTATCTGATCAACGCCGGTGTGTACGTGTTCTCGCCCGCGTTCACGAAGCTGCTGCCGGACCGGGGCGACCACGAGCGGACCACCTTCCCGCGGCTCGCCCGTGAGCGTCGGCTCGCCGGGTATCCGCTGCCGAACGGGGCGTACTGGCGGGCCATCGACACCGCCAAGGACCTCACCGAGGCGGCCCGGGAGCTCGGCTCGCACAGCACCTGACAGCTTCCCGTACGTACGCGACGTACGCACACGGCGTCCCTTACGCACGCATACGAAGGGCGGCTCCCGCCCGGTTCTCCTTGCCGGGTGGGAGCCGCCCTTGTTGTCGTTGTCGTACGGTCAGCCGAGCAGGCCGCCGATGGGGTTGCGGCCGCCGCCCGAGGTCGAGCCCTCGCCGCCGGAGGAGGTCGAGCCGCCGGTGGGGGCCGGTTCGCCGCCTCCGCCGGAGGAGTCGTCGCCGCCGGTGGAGCCGGAGGAGGTGGGTCCGGCGCTGGTGGCGGCCGGGGGCTGCTGCGGGGTGGACTGCTGCGGGGGCTCCTGGCCGGTGCCCTGCGTCTCGCTGGGCTGGGTGCCCGAACCGGTGCTCTGGCCGCCGGAGTCGCGGGTCGCGCCCGGGGTGACCTGGCCGGTGGCGGGGGTGGTGGCCGTGCCGGAGCTGCTGGGCTCCGGGCGGCGCTCCTGCTCCGGCGTACGGGAGGCCTGGCGTTCGCCGGTGGACTCCTGGGGCAGCGGCATGCCGGGGAGGCGGTTGGTGGGGTTGTCGTTGCGGCCGGGGACGGTGACGACCTCGGTGGAGCGGACCGCGCCGCCGAGGATGGAGCCGATGAGCAGGGTGAGGCCGACGACGACCGTGGCGACGACGGTGCCCCGGCGCAGGACCCGGCGGCGCAGGTCCCAGATCTCCGAGCGCGGGCCGAGCTTGCGCCAGGCTTCGCCGGCCAGTCGGCCGTCCACGGAGTAGACGGGTGCGCCGGCGATGATCAGCGGGCTCCAGGCGGCGAGCAGGATGATGTCGGGGGCGTCGTAGACCGCGACGGTGCGCCAGCTGACCGTGACCAGCAGCGCGGCGGAGAGCAGTGCGCCGAACGCGGCGGCGACCCGCTGCCAGAGGCCGAGGACGGTGAGGACGCCGACGACGACCTGGAGGAAGGCGACGGTCAGTCCGGCGCCGACCGGGTGGGAGAGCGCGAAGTCGCGCAGCGGCTCGGCCAGCGCCCACGGGTGCAGGGAGGTCAGCCACTTGACCATCGAGCCGCGCTCGCCGCCGTCGAAGTAGACGGGGTCGCACAGCTTGCCCATGCCGGCGTAGATGGAGATGAAGCCGAGGAGCACCCGCATGGGGAGCAGCACGACGCCCAGGTTCATCCGGTGGCCGGGGTAGTAGGCGTGGCGGACGGGGTCGCCCGTGCTCCGCCGGGAGCGGGAGTCCTCGGCGTCGTCGTAGTCGTCGTCGATGCCGTCGGGGCGGCCGGGGCCGTCGACCGGGTCGTCGTACGCGCCGACGGCCTGCCGCATGGGCGGCAGCAGCGGTCCGGTGTGTCCCGGCCGGTGGGGCGCGGTCATCACGGGGTTGGGCTGGGTCTCCTCCAGGAGCGGGATGACCTGTGTCGCGCCCGCTTCCTGCCCGTGCCCGTCCACGGAGGCCCCGCCGAGGCCGCCGAGTCCGGCGTCGAGGTGTCCTGCGGTGGAGTTGCGCACGGCCTGGAGGAGGCCGGTCGCGCCGGGGTCGCCGGGAGCGGACTTGCCGCTCCAGACGACGGGTGCCCGCCTGCGGCCTCCGCCGGCGCCGCTCATGGCGGGGATGCGGGCCGTGTCCGCGGGGGCACCGCGCAGCCGTGTGCGCTGGCCCGGGGCGAGCTGCACCCGGAAGCTGGCGTGGTTGACGATGACCTGCGCGGGGTCGCTGTCCACCTTGGTCATGCTCAGGGCGGGTTGTTCGTCGAACCGAGGCGTTCTGGTGTCCACACTCATCTAACCGAGTGATGTGTGTTTAGGACACTGCCTTGACCGCACCGGATGTGTCCGAGACCCGTCAAGATCAGGCCAAACTCGGGCATCCTGGATGGATGTTCGGCGTTCGCGCGTCAACTCGCCCGGCGGACGGGCCCGTCGACGGGCGAACGCCGTACGTCTCAGGAGCGGCGGCGCGCCACCTCGTACAGCACGATGCCCGCCGCGACACCGGCGTTGAGCGACTCCGCGCCGCCGGGCATCGAGATCCGCACCCGGTAGTCGCAGGTCTCGCCGACGAGGCGGCCGAGGCCCTTGCCCTCGCTGCCGATGACGATGACGACGGGACCGGCCAGCTCCTCCAGGTCCTCCACCGTGTGCTCACCGTCGGCGGCCAGGCCGACGACCGTGAGGCCCGCCTTCTGGTAGCCCTCCAGCGCGCGGGTGAGGTTGGTGACCCGGGAGACGGGGGTGCGGGCGGCCGTGCCGGCGGAGGACTTCCACGCTCCGGCGGTCATGCCGGCCGCGCGGCGCTCGGGGACGACCACGCCGTGGCCGCCGAACGCGGAGACCGAGCGGACGATCGCGCCGAGGTTGCGCGGGTCGGTCACCCCGTCGAGGGCGACGATCAGCGGGTCCTCGTGGTTGTCGTCGGCGGCGGCGAGCAGGTCGTCCGGGTGCGCGTACTCGTACGGCGGGACCTGGAGGACGAGGCCCTGGTGGTTCAGGCCGTTCGTCATCCGGTCCAGCTCGGGGCGCGGGGCCTCCATCAGGTTGATGGTGCCGCGGTCGCCGGCGAGCTTGAGCACGTCGCGGACGCGCTCGTCGTTGTCGATGTACTGCTGGACGTACAGCGTCACGGCGGGGACGCCGTCGCGCAGGGCCTCGTAGACCGGGTTGCGGCCGACCACCATCTCCGAGGTGCCCTTCACGCCGCCGCGCCGGGGCGCGGGGCGGCGGGCCGCGGCCTGCTTGGCCTGGGCGTTGGCGACCCGGTTCTTCTTGTGTCCCTTACGGGCGGACGCGGGCGGGGTCGGACCCTTGCCCTCCAGGCCACGGCGTCGCTTGCCACCGCTGCCGACCTGCGCGCCCTTCTTGTTGGACGTGCGGCGGTTCCTGCGCTGGCTGTTCCCGGCCATGATCTACCTGTTTCGTTGCTTTCAGACGTACGTACGTATAAGGAAAGTGTGCCGCCCGGCTCGCCGGGCGGCACCATCTCACTGCTCGGAGCGGGTGCTCAGCGCGGTCCCAGCGTCCACCGGGGGCCGGTGGGGCTGTCCTCGATGACGAGGCCGGACTGGTTGAGCTGGTCGCGGATGGCGTCGGCGGCGGCCCAGTCCTTGCGCGTACGGGCCGACTGCCGCTGGTCGAGGACGAGGCGGACGAGGGTGTCGACGACGCCGTGCAGATCCTCGCCCCGGTCGCCCTCGCCCGCCCAGTGCGGGTCGAGCGGGTCCAGGCCGAGGACGCCGAGCATGGCCCGGACCTCGGCGAGGCGGGCCGCGGCGGCTTCCTTGTCGTCGGCGGCGAGCGCGCTGTTGCCCTGGCGGACGGTGGTGTGGATGATCGCCAGCGCCTGCGGTACGCCGAGGTCCTCGTCCATCGCCTCGGCGAAGGCGGGCGGCACCTCGGCGGCGGGCGCGACGGTCTCGCCGACCTTCTCGGTGACGCGCTGGACGAAGCCCTCGATCCGGGCGAACGCGGACTCGGCCTCGCGCAGGGCCTCCTCGCTGTACTCGATCATCGACCGGTAGTGCGGGGTGCCGAGGTAGTAGCGCAGGACGATCGGGCGCCAGTGCTTGACCATCTCGCTGACGAGGACGGAGTTGCCCAGCGACTTCGACATCTTCTCGCCGGACATGGTGACCCAGCCGTTGTGCACCCAGTACCTGGCGAATTCGTCGCCGTACGCCTTGGCCTGGGCGATCTCGTTCTCGTGGTGCGGGAAGATCAGGTCGATGCCGCCGCCGTGGATGTCGAAGGCGGAGCCCAGATACTTGTGGGCCATCGCCGAGCACTCCAGGTGCCAGCCGGGCCGGCCGCGGCCCCACGGCGTCTCCCAGCTGGGCTCGCCCGGTTTCGCGGCCTTCCACATGGCGAAGTCGCGCTGGTCGCGCTTGCCGGTCTCGCCCTCGCCGGAGGGCTGACGCAGATCGTCCAGCTCCTGGTTGGAGAGCTCCAGATAGCTGGGGAGCGAGCGGACGTCGAAGTAGACGTTGCCGTCGGCCTCGTAGGCGTGACCGCGCTCGATCAGGCCGGTCATCATCTCGATCATCTCGGGGATGTGGCCGGTGGCGCGGGGCTCGTAGGTGGGCGGCAGGCAGCCGAGCACGTCGTAGCCGTCGTTGAACGCGCGCTCGTTCTCGTAGCCGATCGACCACCAGGGGCGGCCCTGTTCGGCGGACTTCGCGATGATCTTGTCGTCGATGTCGGTGACGTTCCGGATGAACGTGACGTCGTAGCCGCGGTAGGCGAACCAGCGGCGCATGATGTCGAAGTTCAGGCCCGAGCGGATGTGGCCGATATGCGGTGCTGCCTGGACAGTGGCGCCACAGAGGTAGATCGAGACACAGCCCGCGGTGAGCGGGACGAAGTCACGGATCTGCCGGGCGTTGGTGTCGTGCAGGCGAATAGTCACGCCTCAAGGGTAGTAGGCCCGCACCAGTGCCCCGCGACCCTTGGGGATCGCGGGGACAACTTTCTGATACCGGGATGGTCCGAAGCGGCCCGGAGAGCGTTTTCCGGCGTGCGTTTCAGCCGTGTGCGGCGCTCTCCGGGCCCGGAGGGGCCCTCAGATGCTGCCGACGACCTTGCGCGCGGAGATGCGGACGACCACGCGGGGGTCGTCGGCGCCGGAGTTCGGGTTGAACTCGGCGTACGGCTTGCCGGTGTACTTCACCGAGAGCTCGTCGATCAGTTCCTGCCCGCCGTCCGTCGTCAGCGTCGCCTCGCCGCGGATCTCGGCGTAGCTGTACGGGGCGTCGAAGGGCTGCACGACCACGGTGACGCGGGGGTCGCGGCGGAGGTTCTTCTCCTTGCGGCGGCCGACGGTGGTGGAGATCAGGACGTCGTCACCGTCGCGCTTGACCCAGACCGGGGAGACCTGGGGGCTGCCGTCGGGCTGGATGGTGGCGATGTTGACGAACACAGGGGTGTCGAGCAGGTTCTTGAGCTCGGTGGAGAGAGCGGCGGTCATGGCGTACGTCCTCCTGAGTGCCTGCGGGCGGTGGGTCCGATGCTTCTACCCCGTAACCGCGCGCGCTCCCTGTTCCTTCCCGCCGCGTCCCGCCGGAAGGGTGAACGCCAGGAGCGCCCCGGCGAGCGGGACCGCCGCGAGCGCCGCCCACCGCACGGGCGCGGACGCCTCCAGCAGGGCGCCGGTCGCGGCGCTGCCGGCGAGGACGGCGACCCCGGAGACGGAGGACAGCGCCCCGGTGGCCAGCCCGAGGTGCCGGTCCTCGACCAGGTCGGGCACCAGGCCCCGGGCGGCGGGGACCAGCAGCATCTGGCCCAGGGTCAGCAGGACGACGAGCGCGGCGCCGGGCAGCAGACCGCCGGGGCCCGCGGGCGTGAGCGGTACGGCGGCGAAGCCCGCGGCGACGACCGCGAGGCCGGTGACGAGTGCGGTGCGCGGGGCGATCCGGCGGGCGGAGCAGCGGGTCACCGGCATCTGGGCGACGACGACCAGCAGCGAGGAGAGCGCGAAGAGCCAGCCGAGCGCGGCCTGCGAGCCGGTGGCGCGCTCCACCTCGACGGGCAGCGAGAGATAGAGCTGGTTGTAGGCGACGAGGTAGGTGGAGTACGCGAGGCAGAGCAGCAGGAAGGGGCGGTCGGCGAAGACCGCGCGCCAGGACGACCGCGCCGGTTGAGCCGTACGGGTGACGACGTGCGGGGCGGACTGCTGTGCCGGGGGCTGTTCCTGTGCCGGGGGCTGCGCCTGTGCCGGTTCCCGTACGGGGGTGGTGTGCGGCATCAGGCGGGCGTGCCCGGTCAGTACGGCGACGAAGACGAGGGCCCCGGCGAGGCAGGCGGCCCGGAAGCCGCCGCCCAGGAGCAGGAGCAGCGAGCCGAGCAGCGGCCCGAGGAACGCTCCGGCCTGTCCGGCGGCGGAGAACAGGGCGAGGACGTGGGCGCGCGGGGCGCCGGTGTCCCGTTCGTGCCGGACGGCCTCGCGGGCGGCCTCGGACTCGACGGCCGGGGAGAACAGGGCGGCGGCGAAGCCGATGAGGAGGACGGCCCCGATGACGGTGGCCGTGGATCCGGCGAAGGCGAGCCAGCCGAACCCGGCGATCCGCAGGGCGCAGCCCGCCAGCACGACGGGGCGCGGGCCGTACCGGTCGGTGAGCGCGCCGCCGACGACGAACAGGCCCTGCTGGCTGAAGGTGCGCAGCCCGAGGACGAGTCCGACGAGCCAGCCCGCCATGCCGAGGCCGCTGCCGAGGTGGGTGGCCAGATAGGGCAGGACGGCGTAGAAGCCGATGTTGAAGGCGAATTGGGTGGCGGTGAGGAGCCGGAGGTAGGGGGTGGGGGCGCTCGCGAGGCGGGGGCGGAAGCGGCGGTTTTCGGCGGGCGCTTCAGCGAGTGCGGGCGGGGATCCGGGTGCGGGCGCGGGCTCCGGCCCTGGCGCGTCAGCGAGTGCGGGCGGGGGCCCGGGCGCGTCAGCGAGTGCGGGCAAGAACCCGGGCACGGGCTCCTGCGCTAGCTCCGGCACAGGCCCTGGCGCATCCGCGAGTGCGGGCGTGGCTCCGGACCCGGGCGCGGGCGCGGGCGCATCACCATGCGCGGGCGCGGACCCGGCCCCGGGCGCTGGCTCCGGCACGGACCCTGGCGCATCAGCGACTGCGGGCGCGGACCCCGGCGCGGGCCGGTTCACTTCAGGCCCGCCGGGGTGCGCCCGCGCACAGCGGCCGAGGTGAGGACCGCCAGCGCGCCGAGGACCGCGAGCGCGGCGGCCGGAGCGAGGACGGCCCACGGGGCGCGTTCCGCGTACGGCATGTTCTCCGACAGCATCCGGCCCCACTCCGGCGCGGGCGCCTGCGTGCCGAGGCCGAGGAAGCCGAGGGAGGCCAGGGCGAGCGCGATGGCCGGGATGCGGAGCAGGGCGTGGCGGGCCACCGGTGGCAGGACGCCGGGCAGGACGTGGCGGCGCAGCAGATGGGCCCGGTCCGCGCCGAGGGCGACGGCGGCGGCGAGGTGCGGGGCCGCCTTCTCCTGGGCGTACAGCGCGGCGGTGTGCGCGGCGAGCGGGGCCCAGGCGACGGCGGCCACGGCGGCGGCCGCGCCCCAGGGGCCCGGCCCGGCGATGCCCGCGAGGACGAGTCCGGCGAGGACGGCGGGGAGCGCGTTCGCGGTCTCGGTGAGCGCTCCGGCGCGCAGCGCCCCGAGGAGCAGCCCGAGGACGAGGGTGACGGCTCCGACGGCGACGGCGGCGAGCGCGGTGCGGGCGGCCCCGTGACCGAGGCGTGCGAGGACGTCGCGGCCGAGGTTGTCGGTGCCGAAGGGGTGCGCGGCGGAGGGGCCGGCGAGCCGGGCGGCGGTGTCGAGGTGGAGGGGGTCGCGCAGGAGGCCCGCGACGGTGACCGCGATCAGCAGGCCGCCGAGGACGAGGGCGGCGACGGTGACCGCGCGGCGGCCGGGCAGCCGGGGCGCGACCAGGGCGGGCAGCGCGCGGTCGGTGAGCGCGGGTCCGAGGAGGACGCGGACGGCGAGGCGGGAGAGCAGGCCCGCGGCGACGCCGAGGAGCAGCAGGACGAGGACGGCCGCCTGGAGGACGGGCAGGTCCTGGGCGAGGGCGGCGGCCAGGGCCGTACCGCCGAGGCCGGGGATCGTGTACAGCGTCTCGACGGCGACCGCCCCGCCGGTCAGCCCGACCGCGACCAGGCCGAGCTGGGGCAGCAGGCCCGGCAGCGTACGGCGCAGGGCGTGCCGGGCGACGATCCGGCCCGGCAGGCCGCTCGCGGCGGCGGCCTTCGCCCAGGGTTCGGCGAACGCGCCGGGCAGGGCGTCGTCCAGCAGCCGGCCGAGCAGCGCCCCCGCCGGTACGCCCATGGCGAGCGCGGGCAGGACGAGCTGGTCGGGGGCGCCCCAGCCGAGCGCCGGGAACCATCCGAGGTGTACGGCGAACACGGTGGCCAGGACGGCGGCGAGCAGGAACTCCGGCAGCGCGGCGAGCACCGCCGCGCCCGCTCCGGCGCGCACCCGGACGATCCGGCGCGCGGCTCCGCGCCGGAGGGTGGCCGCGCTCAGCGCGAGGGCGAGGAGGACGGCGACGGCGAGCGAGACGCCCATCAGGGTGAGGGAGTTGCCGAGCGCGGCTCTCACATCGGGTCCGACGGGCTGCCCGGAGACCCAGGACGTGCCGAGGTCGCCCCGGAACAGCCCGCCGAGCCAGTCGCCGAGGACGTGCGCCGGGCCGCCGTCGAGCCCGGTCTCGGCGCGGATCGCGGCGAGGGTCTCGCGGGTCGGGGCCCGGTCGGCGTAGCGGGCGTGCAGGATCGTGCGGGCCGGGTCGGTCCGGGTCAGCCAGGGCAGCAGCCCGATCACCGCGACGACGGCGAGGAGCGTGCCGAGCCGTCCGGCGAGGTACTTCACGCGGTCACCCGATGCGGGTGTCGGCGGTGATGAGGGTGCGTTCCATCGGGTCGAGGGCGACGCCCTGGACGCGGGCGTCGTCGTAGCCCTGGACGAAGCGTTCGTGGACGAGCGGGACGAGGGCGTCGGAGCCGAGGATCGCGGCCTCGGCGGTCATCTCGGCCTTGTGCCGGGCGTCGGTGTCGGCGAGGGCGGCGGCCTTGTCGACGGCGGTGTCGACGGGCTTCGCGCAGAGCTGGGTGATGTTGAAGCTGCCGTCGCAGGTGAAGTCGGAGGCGAGGTAGGAGACCGGGTCGGCGGTGTCCAGGAGGGTGTTGCGGGCCTGGATGAACCCGTCGTACTTCCCGGCCAGCGCGTCGGCCTCCATCTGCGCGTAGTCGCGGACGACCTGCTTGACGGTGAAGCCGCTCTTCTCCAGCTGCTGCTGGACGACGGTGGCGACCTCGGGCAGTTCGGGCCGGTTGGTGTACGTGGCGAGCACGATCTCGGGCGTCTTCCGCACCTCGGCCGGGGTGGCGGCCTTCGCCCGGCCGGTGGGGGCGGTGCGGAGGTCGGCGGCCCACGGGACGCCGGGGCCGAGCAGCCCCTGGGCGGTGTCGGCGCGGCCTTCGTAGACGCCGTCGACCAGGGCCTTGGGGTCGATGGCCGCGCGGGCGGCGGCGCGCATCGCCGGGTCGGCGAAGACGCCGCGCCCGGTGTTGAGGGAGAGGCCGTTGGTGCGGGCGGAGGGGAACTCGTGGACCAGGCCGTCGCCGAGCAGGGAGGCCTGCGAGATGGGGACGTACTCGGCGACGTCGACGTCCTTGGTCCGCAGCGCGTTGGCGCGGGCGGTGCCGTCGGCGACGAACTTCACGTCCACGCCGGGGGCCTTCGCCTTGGCGCCCCAGTAGGTGTCGTTGCGTTCCAGGGTGGCGCTGACCGCGCCGTTGACCTCGGCGAGGGTGAAGGGGCCGGTGGCGTGCCCGGCGGGGTCGACCTTGGCGCCGCTCTTCGCGTACGCGCCGGCGGACAGGACGCTCAGCGACGGGTTGGCGAGCCGCTGGGGCAGCAGCGGGTCGGCGTCCTTCGTCGTGATCCGTACGGTGTCCGCGCCCTCGGCCGTGGGGGTGAGCGTGATGTCGGACAGCACCCGGGGCTTCGGGGAGGCCTGCTGCGCGGCGGCCAGCGAGCGGACCACGGCGGCGGCGTCGAGCTTCGTGCCGTCCTGGAAGACGGTGTCCGGCCGGATGGTGAACAGCCAGGCCCGGTCGCCGTCGCGCTTCCAGGAGGTGGCGAGCGCGGGCTCGGCCTCACCGTCGCGGTCGAGCCGGGTGAGCCCTTCGACGACGGCGAGCCGGCTCAGGGTGACGGCGTCGTCGCCGTACGGGGACATGGCCTGGGCGGGCGGGAAGGCCAGGGCCACCTTCAGCCGCTGGTCGCCGCCGGAGCCGCCCGACCCTCCGGAGGAGGTGCAGGCGGTGACGGCGGCGGCGAGGAGCGCGGTCGCGGCGAGCGGCAGCGCGGCGCGGCGGAGGCGACGGGGCGTGGGCATGGGAGCGACCTTATATGAAAACGATTGTCATCTATTGGGCGGGGTTGCCTGGTGAACCCGGGACCGGCATCGGCAGCTCGAAGTGGACGATCCCCTGCCCGCCCCCGGGCAGCGTCCGCTCGTCGCACACCTCACGGGCCAGCGAACGCCAGAAGGGCTCGGCGCCCGGCACGGCGGGGTCGGTGTGCAGATACAGGGCCGTGTAGCCGCCCACCCGCACCGCGAACTCCCCCAGCTCGCGCACCAGTCGCCGGGCCAGCCCGTGCCTGCGGTGCTCGGGGCGCACATAGATCCGGCAGAGCTGCGCGGTGGAGCCGGAGGGGAAGCGGTCGGCGACCCACTGCGGATTGGGCGGTGCCTGCGGTCCCCGGTCGCGTACGGCCCCGGTGGCGACGATCTCGCCGCGGTGCTCGACGACGAGCAGGGTGCAGCGCTCCGGGCGGAGGTAGGCGGCCTCGGGGTCGATGATGTCGGCGTGCCAGCGGGGTACATAGCCGGACCTCAGGTCGCGGTAGACGGTGTCGAGCATCACGGCCCGCGCCCCGCCGAGATCGTCGGCCGTGGCGGTGCGCAGGACGTATCCGGCGTCCTCGTGACCGCCGTCGGCGCCGGCCCGGACGGTCGCCGCCCCCGTCATCACCGTGGTCGCGCTGGCCACCGGTACCACTCCCGCCTCATGGGACACATCGCTTGCGTCTTCAGCGTACGTGCAAGTGATGTGCAGCAGGCGGCCCGGGACGCCGCCGCGGGTCAGCCGGTCCGGTAGACCAGGGCGGTCGCGATACCGGCGATGCCTTCACCGCGGCCGGTGAAGCCGAGCCCGTCGGAGGTAGCGGCGGAGAGCGAGACCGGGGCGCCGACGGCGGCGGACAGCACCTTCTGGGCCTCCTCGCGGCGCTTGCCGATCTTCGGGCGGAGGCCGACGACCTGGACGGCGACGTTCCCGATCTCGAAGCCGCCGGCGCGGACGATCCGGGCGGCCTCGGTGAGCAGCGTGATGCCCGCGGCCCCGGACCACTCGGGGCGGCCGGTGCCGAAGTGCTGCCCGAGGTCGCCGAGGCCGGCGGCGGAGAAGAGCGCGTTGCAGGCGGCGTGCGCGACGACGTCGGCGTCCGAGTGGCCGGCCAGCCCGGGGCCCTCGCCCTCCCACTTCAGGCCCGCGCACCACAGCTCGCGGCCCTCCTCGAAGGCGTGGATGTCGGTGCCGATGCCGACGAGCGGGATGACGGGGGCGGGCCCCGTCGCAGAGGTGTCAGAAACCATCGTTGGCCCTCCTGCGGGCGAGTACCGCTTCGGCCAGCACCAGGTCGAGCGGCCGGGTCACCTTGAACGCCTCCTCGTGGCCGGGCACGACGACCACCGGCTGCCCGAGACGTTCCACCATGCCCGCGTCGTCCGTGGCGCCCTCGCCGTCGACCGCGACCGCGGCGTGCGCCCGCACCAGCGTGTCCCGGTCGAAGCCCTGCGGCGTCTGCACCGCGCGCAGCCTGGCCCGTACGGGAGTGGCGATCACCGGCTCCGGCTCCCCCGGCGTCCCGGCGGGCTCGACCTCCTTGACGGTGTCCGCGAGGGGCAGCGCGGGAACGACGGCGGGCGCTCCGTCCCGTACGGCGGCGGCCACCGCGTCGACCGTGTCGACCGGCACCAGCGGGCGGGCGGCGTCGTGGACCAGGACGACGGAGACGTCCTCGGGCAGCGCGTCGAGGCCCAGGCCCACCGACTCCTGGCGGGTCTCACCGCCCGGCACCACCAGATAGTCGGTGCGCTCGGGCAGCGCGTGCTCGTCCAGGAGGTGCTTCACCTCGGGCGCGCCGTCCGGCGGGGCGACGACCACGACGAGGGAGACGGCACGGGAGGCGGCCATGGCGCGAACGGCGTGGATCAGCATGGGCGTCCCGCCGAGCGTCCGGAGGGCCTTGGGCGCGCCCGGCCCGAGCCGCACGCCCCGCCCGGCGGCGGGAATCACCGCGGCGGTACGGGGCGGGCGCGGCGCGTCGGCCGGGGGTGTCGTCGATGGCATCGGTTGCACTCCGAAGGTCCGAAGGATCGGCAGGTTTGTTTCCACGACCGACATGGGTAGGGGCCCAGCGAGCCGGGCGTGACGCCCTGACTCGCACCGGGCCCCTTCCGTGACCCCGCCCGGGCGAGGACAGGTCGCATCGGGCGCTCACGCACCACCGGAGGCCGTCACGCACCGACGGTCTCCGCATACGCGGATCGCACCGCGGGCACGGGGGATCACCGGCAGTCGGGCACCGGATACACCGGACGCGGGTCCGAACATGCCGCAGCGCCCGACGACACAGCGTGAAAACGGCTGGTCAGCGGGCACCGCGGCACATTCATACGACCGGTGCGATCCGGTGTCAGGACGCGAGGACCTCGTCGAGCAGAGCCTCGGCCTTGTCCTCGTTCGTGTTCTCCGCGAGAGCGAGCTCGCTCACCAGGATCTGGCGGGCCTTGGCGAGCATGCGCTTCTCTCCGGCGGAGAGACCGCGCTCGCGCTCCCGACGCCACAGGTCACGCACTACTTCGGCGACCTTGATGACATCGCCGGAGGCGAGCTTTTCGAGATTTGCCTTGTAACGCCGGGACCAGTTCGTCGGCTCTTCGGCATACGGTGCGCGCAGCACCTCGAAGACCCGGTCCAGCCCGTCCTGCCCGACTACGTCGCGCACACCCACGAACTCCGCATTGTCCGCCGGCACACGAACCGTCAAGTCGCCCTGGGCGACCTTGAGCACCAAGTAGGTCTTGTCCACGCCTTTGATCTGGCGAGTTTCGATAGCCTCGATCAGCGCGGCCCCGTGATGGGGATAGACCACGGTGTCGCCAACCTTGAACGTCATGTGACAGGTACCCCTTCCGTGGCTATCCAGAGTAACACGAGAACTGCATCTCCTGAATGGCGTTTTCGCAGGTCAGGGCATATCTCGGGGCTTGACAACAGCGACACGAACGTGCTGCGGAAGGCATCCGGAAGACGGTATTCGCAGGTCGGAGCCACTGTGCACCCGGGGCGAAACACCCACGTCACACACCCCGGAAGCCCTGCAGAAGAGGCCGAAAGTCCCGTTTTGTCGGTTTGGAGATGGCGATCATTCCGTACTCCGTTCGGTGACCGCTCACCTGTACGGACGTAACTGCCGGACCGCAATGAAATTGATCAAGCCACATGTCGTGCGGCGCCCTTTCCGCCCCGAAGCGGGGAATGGAGAAGAAGCGACGACACGGCCGGAAGAATTGATCACACGGATTATGTGAACGGCACATGACCTACCGACCGGTAGAACACCCTCGCGGCAGCCCGGCCCCGCCCGTGATCGCCGATCGGACCCACCCCCGGCCGACGCGACAGGCCCTAGAGGCGGGTCGGGTGCAGGGCGGGCGGGGCGGCTCGGTAGCCTAAGGCCGCTGACACACCCTTAGGGCGGCTTTACCCCACCGCTCGACGCCCGACGTCCGTAGCCCGCAGTCCGATCGTTCAAGGAGTTGCCGCCGCCGTGAGCCGCAGCCTTCGACACGGCGCCCTCGCCGCCACCGCCACCGTGTTCTCGATCGTCTCCCTGTCCGCCTGCGCGGCGGGCAACAACGCCGAGACGCTCAAGATCAGGCCGGACAACCCGGCCACCTCGGTCGGCAGCATCAAGGTCCAGAACGTGAACGTGATCACGCAGCCCGACGGTGGCGCCGACGGCCCCGCCGTCGTCGCGGCGACGCTGTTCAACGGCGGCACCGAGCGCGAGGTGCTGGAGGCGATCACGCTGCCCGGCAGCAACGTCGAGGTGAAGCTCCAGGCCGCCCAGGGCAAGGGCCCGATCGTGGTCCCGGCCGGCGGCCAGGTCATCATCGGCGGCAAGGGCAACGCCGCCGCCGTGATCGAGAACAGCGGCGAGGCCGCGCGCAACGGCGACGTCCAGCAGGTCGTCTTCAAGCTCAGCCGGACCGGCGACGTCGGCCTCGGCGCCAGCGTCTTCCCGGCCGAGGGCTTCTTCAAGGACTTCGGCCCCAGCCCGAAGGCGGAGGCCCCCGCGCCGAAGCCGAGCCCGACACCCTCGGGCGAGGCGACCGGCAACGGCGAGACCCCCGCCGCGACCGAGGGCGCGACGGGCGGTACGCCGGCGGACGGCGGGGCCACCGAGGGCGCGCAGGGCGAGACCGGCGCGCAGGGCGACGCGGCCGCGCAGGGCACGGGCGACGTGCCCGCGGCCAACTGACGCGGCGGCTCCGCCCCGTAACGCAGACCGCGCGGCAGCAGCACGCACCACGTACGCCGAAGGGCGCTTCCCGGCCGGGAAGCGCCCTTCGGCGTGTACGGACCGTCCGCGGTCTACGGCTCGAACTTGTAGCCCAGGCCGCGCACGGTGACCAGGTAGCGCGGCGCGCCCGGGTCGGGCTCGATCTTGGCGCGCAGCCGCTTCACGTGGACGTCGAGGGTCTTGGTGTCGCCGACGTAGTCCGCGCCCCAGACCCGGTCGATGAGCTGCATCCGGGTCAGCACCCGGCCCGCGTTGCGCAGGAGCATCTCCAGCAGGTCGAACTCCTTGAGCGGGAGGTCGACCTTGCCGCCGGAGACGGTGACCACGTGCCGGTCCACGTCCATCCGGACCGGGCCCGCCTCCAGAGCGGCCGGGGTGACCTCCTCAGGCTCGCCGCGGCGGCGCAGGACGGCCCGGATGCGGGCGACGAGCTCGCGGGAGGAGAAGGGCTTGGTGACGTAGTCGTCGGCTCCTATTTCCAGCCCGACGACCTTGTCGATCTCGCTGTCCTTGGCGGTGACCATGATCACCGGCACGTTGGAGCGGCTGCGGAGCTGGCGGCACACCTCGGTGCCGGGCAGTCCGGGCAGCATCAGGTCGAGCAGGACCAGGTCGGCGCCGTTGCGCTCGAACTCGTCGAGCCCGTCGGGGCCGGTCGCCGCGATGGCGACCTCGAAACCTTCCTTGCGCAGCATGTAGGACAGGGCGTCGCTGAAGGATTCCTCATCCTCGACGACAAGCACTCGGGTCACGGAAGAGCCTCCGGGGCAGGGAAGGGGTCAAAGGTATCGGTCTCGTACGGCCCCTCGTCGTCGCCGTTGACGATAAGCGGTCCGCCGGTGGTGCGCTCCCTCGTGACGCCCGATTCGGGCAGCCGGAGGGTGAAGGTGGAGCCCTGTCCCTCGGAGCTCCAGACGGTGACCTCCCCGCCGTGCGAGGCGGCCACGTGTTTGACGATGGCGAGGCCGAGACCGGTGCCACCGGTGGCCCGGGAGCGGGCCGGATCGACGCGGTAGAACCGCTCGAAGACCCGTTCGCGGTCCTTCTCGGAGATGCCGATCCCCTGGTCGGTGACGGCTATCTCGATGAGGTCCCCGCCGGGCGACGCCATCCGGCGCGCGGCGATGCCGACGCGGGTGTGGGCGGGGCTGTAGTTGACGGCGTTCTCGACGAGATTGCCGAGCGCGCCGACGAGCTGGCCGCGGTTGCCCCAGACCGTGAGGCCCTCGGCTCCCGCGGAGGCCATGGTGATCTGCTTGGAGCCGGCCTGCTGGCGGCAGCGGTCGATCGCCTCGGCGACCAGCGTCTCCACCTTGACCGGCTCGGCGTCCTCCAGCGGGTCGTCGTTCTGCACCCGGGAGAGGTCGATGAGCTCCTGGACGAGGTTGGTGAGCCGGGTCGCCTCGATCTGCATCCGTCCGGCGAACCGCTCCACGGCCTCCGGGTCGTCGGAGGCGTCCATGACCGCCTCGGAGAGCAGCGAGAGCGCCCCGGTCGGGGTCTTGAGCTCGTGGCTGACGTTGGCGACGAAGTCGCGCCGTACCGCTTCTATCCGGCGGGCCTCGGTGAGGTCCTCGACCAGCAGCAGCACCAGCCGCGAGCCCAGCGGGGCGACCCGGGCGGAGACGGCGAGGGTGTCGCCCCGGCCCGTGCCGCGCCGGGGCAGATCCAGCTCGACCTGTCGTATCTCCCCGTCCCGCCGGGTGTCCCGCGCCATGTTGAGCATGGGCTCGACGGCCAGTCGGCCGCCTCTGACCAGGCCCAGGGCGTACGCCGCGGAGCTGGCCTTGACCACGCCGTCGCTCTCGTCGAGGACGACGGCGGAGGAGCTGAGCACGGAGAGGACGGTGTCCACTCCGGGGGGAAGAGCCGCGTTGCTGTCCGGCCGCAGTGACGTACGCGTGGGCCGTTTCAGGTCGCGCTCGCTCCAGCGGAACGCCAGCATGGCGATCACACCGGTCAGGAGACCGGCGATCGCCGCCGCTGCGGCGACCGCCGCGTTCACGTCCATGCTTCAAGGTTATGCGGGTGCGACGACTCCCTCCCAGCCGTCCGAGTGCCATCTCGAACACTCGTCGCCCAGAGTTCACCGAGGGGTAGGAGCCGGTTCACTTAGGGGGTCGGATCCGGACGCGTTGGGCCCCCACCGTGTCACCGTGGGGGTCGGTCCGAGACCCCGGCCTCAGTTTGGAACTGGAGAGGGACTTCCATGCGCGACGCTTACCACGAGGAACTCGATTCGATCGGAGAAGGCCTGGTCGAGATGGCCCGGCTGGTCGGCTCGGCGATCGGACGGGCGACCACGTCCATGCTCGACGCCGACCTGACGCTGGCGGAGAACGTGATCGCCGGCGACCAGAAGGTCGACGACCTCCAGCACGACCTGGAGGCCCGCGCCATCGCGCTCCTGGCCCGCCAGCAGCCGGTGGCGACCGATCTGCGCATCGTGGTGACCTCGCTGCGGATGAGCGCCGACCTGGAGCGCTCGGGCGACCTCGCCCAGCACGTGGCGAAGCTGGCCCGGCTGCGCTTCCCGCAGTCGGCGGTCCCGCACGACCTGCACGCCACCATCCTGGAGATGGGCCAGCTCGCCCAGCGCCTGATGGCGAAGGCGGCCGAGGTCATCATCACCAAGGACGTCGATCTGGCGCTCCAGCTGGAGCAGGATGACGACGAGATGGACCTGCTGCACCGCACGCTGTTCCAGCACCTGATGGACGACCGCTGGAAGCACGGCATCGAGACGGCCGTCGACGTGACGCTGCTGGGCCGCTACTACGAGCGCTTCGCCGACCACGCGGTGTCGGTCGCCAAGCGCGTGGTCTACCTGGTGACGGGCGAGCACGCGGACGACATCCAGGCGGCGGCCCCGGTCGAGGGCGCGTAGCGGCCGCTCCGGTACGGCACGGGGGTGCGGCGGCGGCCCCGGTACGGCGGGGCGGCGCGTCGTCGTACCGGACACGCCGGCGGAGACGGCGCGCTTCACCGGCGTACGCGAGTCGCACATACGTTCCTGCGCGTATGCGCCGTTGATGCGCCCGCCGGGATGGGCATGCAATGGGGCGGGGGCGGTGCACCATGCCGACGGCCGCCCCAGCCGTACGCCCCCGAGGAGGGACCATGGCCGATTCCCCCATGACCGAACCCCAGCAGGAGACCCCGACCGACGTGGTGCACCGTGGCGTGCTCGGCGCCTGCGGCTGCGGCGCGGGCTGCGGGTGCGGCTGCCAGTCCGGCGCCCCGTGCCAGTGCGGCGGCTGCTCCGGCTGAACCGCGCCGCGCGGTACGCGTACGAAACGGACGGCGCCCGCCCGGATCATCCTCCGGGCGGGCGCCGTCCGCGTACGGGTGCAGAAGCTCCGGGCGGGCAGCCGTCCGCGTACCGCTCAGCAGGCCCGCTCCACCGCATCGGCCGGCACGGGCGCGGGCTCCGGCAGGGCCTCCGCCGCGACCTGCTCCTCGCGCGGCAGGTTGCGCATCAGCAGCCAGTAGCCGAAGCCCGCGACGGTGCCGATCACGGCGCAGAGGGCCCAGAGCCAGGACGCGCCGTAGTGGTCGATCACGAAGCCGGACATCAGCGGTGCGACGAGCGCGGCCACCGACCAGGACATCGTGTACATGCCCTGGTAGCGGCCCCGGCCCCGGGCGGGCGACAGCTGTACGACCAGGCCCGTCTGGGTGGGCGCGTTCACGATCTCGGCCAGCGTCCAGACGCACACCGTCAGGGCGTACGCGCCGACCGACCCGGCGAAGGCGGTGAGCCCGTAGCCGTACCCGGCGAGCAGCGAGGAGAGGATCAGCAGCCGGCGCGGGTCGCGGTGCTGGATGAAGCGGGTGACGGGGATCTGGAGGACCACGATCAGCACGCCGTTGACGGCGATGGCGGTGCCGAAGTCGGAGCTGGAGAGCCCGTCCGTGCCCATCGCCACCGGCAGCGCCACGTAACCCTGCTGGAAGATCAGCGCCACCAGGAACGACAGCCCCACGACGCCCATGAAGCGCCCGTCGCGCAGGACGGTGGTCAGCCGCACCTCGTCCTCGGGCCGCTTTCCGTCGGCGGTCTTCGCGCGTGCTTGCTCGGGCCGTGACTCCGGCACCTTCAGGAAGACGAGGACGGCGCAGACGAGCGTCATCAGGGCCTCGCCGAGGAAGCCGGCGAGGTAGCTGTACTCGGCGATGAACCCGGCGGCGGTGGCGGAGATCGCGAAGCCGAGGTTGATGGCCCAGTAGTTGAGCGAGAAGGCCCGGATCCGGTCCTTCGGGGGCACGATGTCCGCCATCATCGCCTGCACGGCAGGGCGGGAGGCGTTGCTCGCCATGCCGACGAGGAACGCCACGGCGGCGATGGCGAGGGGGTGCTGCATGAACCCGAGCACCGCCACCGACACGGCGGTGGACGTCTGGGCGATCAGCATGGTGGGCCGCCGCCCGAGCCGGTCGGTCATCACTCCCGCGCCGAGCGAGGAGATGACCCCGCCCAGCCCGTGGAGGGCGGCGACGAGCCCGGCGTACGAGGCGGAGTAGCCCCGGTCCAGGGTCAGATACAGGGCCATGAAGGTGGCGACGAACGCGCCGAGACGGTTGACCAGGGTGCTGGTCCACAGCCACCAGAACGCGCGGGGCATCCCCGAGACGGTCTCGCGGGCAGCTGTGCGCAGACCGGCGACGGACATAAGGGTTCCCCCCACGGGACGTACGGACGAGGCCTCGGGTAATACCCCCGACGACGATGGAGACATTACGAAGCCCGGCTCCCCGACCGCCACCGGATTGACGCCGACCGTCAATCCGCCGGTCGGCGGGCCCGTCCGGCCCGCCCCTGTCCGCGTTCCGGGCGGGCGCGCGGAGGCCGCACGGGTTCGATTACGCTCGGACTCATGGCCGACGCACCGTACAAGCTGATCCTCCTCCGCCACGGCGAGAGCGAATGGAACGCGAAGAACCTGTTCACCGGTTGGGTGGACGTCAACCTCACCGAAAAGGGCGAGAAGGAAGCAGTCCGCGGCGGTGAGCTGCTCAAGGACGCCGGTCTGCTCCCCGACGTCCTGCACACCTCCCTCCAGCGCCGCGCGATCCGGACCGCCCAGCTGGCCCTGGAGTCCGCCGACCGCCTCTGGATCCCGGTCCGCCGCTCCTGGCGCCTGAACGAGCGCCACTACGGCGCGCTCCAGGGCAAGGACAAGGCGCAGACGCTCGCCGAGTTCGGCGAGGAGCAGTTCATGCTGTGGCGCCGCTCGTACGACACCCCGCCGCCGCCGCTGGCCCGCGACGACGAGTACAGCCAGTTCGACGACCCGCGCTACGCGACCCTCCCTCCGGAGCTGCGCCCGGACACGGAGTGCCTGAAGGACGTCGTCGTCCGCATGCTCCCGTACTGGTTCGACAGCATCGTCCCGGACCTCCTCACGGGCCGCACGGTCCTGGTCGCCGCCCACGGCAACAGCCTCCGCGGCCTGGTGAAGCACCTGGACGGCATCTCGGACGAGGACATCTCGGGCCTCAACATCCCGACCGGCATCCCGCTCTCGTACGAACTGGACGCCGACTTCAAGCCGCTGAAGCCGGGCGGCACGTACCTCGACCCGGACGCGGCGAAGGCGGCCATCGAGGCCGTGAAGAACCAGGGCAAGAAGAAGTAGCCCGGCCTTCTCCTCATCACCGAGCCCCCTGCCGGCGGTTTTCCCGCGGGCAGGGGGCTCGTCGGTGCTCCGGGGCCGCTGTGCCTCAGGCCACCGGATTGCGCCACACCGAGACGTGCTTGGCCGAGTCCGGGCCGAAGGGCGTCCCGTCCCAGTCCTCGACCCGGCTCTCCAGCTCCAGCCCCGCGATGCGGGCCATCAGGTCCAGCTCGGCCGGCCAGGCGTAGCGCTGGCGGCAGGTGCCTCGGCGGTAGCGGCCGTCGTCGCCGTCGCGGGTGAAGTGGTGCGAGACGAGGGTCTGCTCGACCAGGTCGAAGGTGTCGAAGCCGAGGTGCCGCTCGGACACGTCGAACGGCACCGCGGCCTGGCCGGGCGGCAGGAACCGCAGGGGCGGCACGGTCAGTTCGATGACGAACCGGCCGCCGGGTACCAGATGGCGGGCCGCGTTCTCGAAGCATGCGACCTGTTCGTCCTGGGTGAGCAGGTTCCCGATGGTGTTGTAGACGAGGTAGACCAGGGTGAACTCGCCGGGGACGACCGTGGTGGCCATGTCGCCGATGACCACCGGGAGGGTGTCCTCGTCGGCCTTGCGGCGGAGCACCGCCGCCATCGGCTCGGAGAGTTCGATGCCCGTCACCGGTACGCCGCGTTGCCGCAGCGGCACGCCCACGCGGCCGGTGCCGATGGCGAACTCCAGGGCCCGTCCGTCCCCGGCGAGTTCGGCGAGGAAGTCGAGGGTGGGTCCGAGGGCGGCGGGCGAGGAGCTCTCGGCCTCCTCGGCGTCGTAGCGGTCGGCGGTCTCTCGGGTCCACAGTTCGCTGCTGGTCACGGGCGACCACTCTGCCGGGCGGCCGGGACGTCTGTCGACGCAATTCCGGGGACGCCCGGGGCCATGGGGACAATGGTGTCGCTGGACAGCAGGATGAAGGAGCGGGGTGGGCAGTGACCGAGAAGCGGTCGTATCTCGACACACCGGGTTACCTTGCGTTCCTGACCGTCGTGGCGTTCTGGGCGGCGGCGAGTTCCGGAAGCCCTCTCTACGTACGGGTGTTGGCCGGCGTCTCCGCGGCCTGCACCGCGGTGCACCTTGCCGTCCTCCTGGTCAGGCGGCGGCGTGACCGCCGTACGGTCGCCGACGGCAGCTGATACGCCCCGGCGGACGGCGGCGCGGGCGCGCTGTCAGTGCCCCCTGCCACGATGGCCACCATGACCGTCCACCTGCCCACCGACATCGAACAGGCCCTGCGCAGCAGTTGGAGCGCCGAGACCTGCACCCCGGAGTACCGCGACCGCTGGACTCCGGACAATCCGGCGCGCGATCAGTGCGGGGTCACCGCCATGGTGCTCAACGACCTGCTCGGCGGGGAGCTGGTCCGGGGCGAGGTGCATGTCGACGGGGTGCGCACCGACTTCCACTGGTGGAACCGGCTGGGTCTGGGCGTCGAGGTCGATCTGACCCGGGAGCAGTTCGGGCCCGAGGAGGTCGTCGTGGGCGGCGAGGTCGTAGCCCGGCCGCCCGGCGAGCTGCCGCGGCTCCAGGAGGAGTACGCGCTCCTGCGCGACCGGGTCGCGGCGAGGCTCGGGAAGGGCTGAGCGGGAAGTGCCGCGTCCCGCCTGATCCGTGGCCGATCCGTGCCCGTCCGGGTCGGCCGAAACGCCCTTCGTACGCACTACGGTGGGCCCGAACCGTCCGTCTGCTTCCAGGGCAAGGAGATCGAGGAGAGCGATCATGGGTGAGTCTCTGAAGACCTTCGTCGGCGGTACCGAGGTCGACGTGCCCAACAGCATCCCGGACATCCGGGCCGCGCTGCCCGAGGAGAGACGCGAGGAGTTCGACCTCGCGATCAACGAGGCCGGGGTGCACGAGATCCAGGCCGTCATGCGGCACTGGATGCTGGAGGCCGTGCCCGATCCCGAGGCCGAGAAGATCCTGGACCGGCTCGCGCGGGACGAGGCCGAGAGGCGGAGCGTCGCTTGAGCTTCCGCATCTCCTACGCACCGCCCGCCGACGACACCCTGGCCAAGATGCGCGGCGGCGAGTCCTTCCGGGACGAGATGGCCCGCACCCTCGGCGAGGAGCCGTACGGCCACGCCTCGACCGCCGTCAAGAGCGAACGGGACCGGCGCGAGGCGACCGTCTCCGGGGCCATCGTCCTCTACTACGTCTCCCGGTCCGTGCTGACCGTCACCGTCGTCCGGCTCGTGCCCCTGCCCTGAGCGTGCGGCACAGGGCAGCTCAAGGACGCTCAGGGCAGGGGCGTCACGTCCGCCGTCAGGCGAGCTTCTTGTCCTGCGCCGCCACGACCTCCACCGGCACCTCGAACGTCACGCCGCCGCCCGCCGCCGCCAGGTTGAAGGCGAAGAACGTCGCCACGGAGCCCTCCTTGCGCAGCGCCACCAGCTTGAACGGGGCCTGGTCGCCGCCGTCGTCGGAGGTGACCGTCCAGGCCGCGGACTCGTCGCCGCCGGTGACCTTCTCCTCGGTGACCGAGGCGAACTTCGTCGTCGTGCCGGCGACCGTGGCGGTGAAGCCGCCCGCGCAGTCCGCCGCGGCCTTCTTCAGCGCGGCGAAGGCGTCCGGGCCCGCCGTCCCCTCGTACGAGTTCAGCGCGACGAACGTGGACGTCAGGTTGAAGGCGTCCTTGAACGCGTCCTCCGCCCCGCCGTCCTTCAGGTCCTCCAGCGACTTCTTGCCGTCGGTCTTCTTCGGCTCGTCGATCACCTTGCGCTTGGTGGTGGCCACCGAACCCTTCTGCGCCACGCCGTACATGGCATGGGCGACCGGCAGGCACTCCTTCTTGTCGACGGTCACACCATCGGCCGGAACCTCGTCGTCCGGACCCGCCTCGGTGACCTTGCGGCCCTCCACATCGCCCTGGGCGAGCGTGGCCTTCTCCAGCTCGGCGGCGGTGAGCGCCTTGGCCGGGGTCTTCGGGGCCGAGCTGCCGCCGCCCGCGGTGCCCTTGTCGTCCTTCCCGCCCTTGGCGTCGGCGTCCGACGAGCCGCCGCCGCAGGCGGTGACCAGCAGGGCGAGGGCGGCCGCGGAGGCGGCGAGGGCGGTACGGCGTACGGCAGTGGCGCGCATGGTTCTTCTCTCCGGTTCGGGGAGCGACCGCCCCTCCCCCGCGCGGCACTTCGACGCCGTCTGGGACGGACCGTCGCAGTGATCCACACCTTACGATCGAACCTGTGAGCGATGATCGGCCCGGCGACCTCCTCCCGCGATCGTGATTCTGCTGTGATCATCCTGTGAACGCACTGTGGGGAGCCGCTGTACAACCCTCCGGTTCGCGCTCGGTGGGACCGTCCGGCGCGAGCCCGCCGCCGCCGTCGCCGTCGCCGTCGCGAGGAGCGTCATCCTCGTGTCCGGCCGGGCCCGGGAGTTGGCGGCTCCTCAGCGCAGGCGCACGGCTCGCTGTGCCTCGTACAGGTTGACCGGGCGGATCGCCTCCGGGCTCCCGTACGCCTCCAGGCGGGTGTGCAGGTCGCCGGTGAAGTCGGGGACGTCGATCTGGCCGAACTCCCGTACCTCGTTGATGCCCACGGTCGCGCTGTACGGGGCGAGGCCGTCGATCCTCATCAGCCCGGCCCGTTCGTTGGTGACCCGGATGTTCCAGTGCGTGAAGCGCGCCCCGAAGAGCGGGCCCGCGCTGGCGTCGCCGCCGTGGACGCCGTTGTTGTTCACCGTGATGTCGGTGCGCACATTGGCGAACGGCATCCCCCGGTGCGAGTCGAACGTGCCCATCTCCATCCGGCCGCGCGACCAGACGTTGTAGCTGGACAGGCCCTCGACGTTGATGCCGTGGAGCTGGGTTCCGGAGGGCGCGGGGGTGGTGCGGGCCGCGACGGTGAAGTCCTCGATCAGGTTGTCGTGCGAGCCCTCGCGGCAGTAGTACGGGTGGTGCGCCCCGCGCCCCTCCACCGTCGTACGGCGCAGGGTGCAGGCGGACGCGCCGATCAGGCCGAAGCCGTTGTCGACGTGCCGGACGGTGACGTCGTCGGCCCAGCAGTCGTACGCGCACTGGAACGCGAGGCCGTTGGGTCCAGCACGCGGGCCGTTGACCCTCGACGCCGGACCCGGTGAGCGGCGTGACGAGGGTCGTCAGCCGGGGGTCCCACTCGGGGCGCAGATCGAGCGGAAGCGGGCGTTCCAGGGTGATCCGGCGGCCCTGTACGGCGGTGACGCGGACCGGCCATTCATAGGGCACGTACGAGGTCAGCTTGGTCTTGTCGGCCCAGACGTAGGTCCGCGCACCCTCGCCGTCGCCCGCCATGTGCTGGAGCAGCGTGTGTCCGGGGTCGTCGGCGAGGCGGAGGAGGACGAGTTGCCGGGGCCGAAGATTCCGGGCGTCGGCGGCGGGGACGGTGATCGCGCGGTCGCCCCGGCGGGCGGGGGCCGGGGTGGCGAGGGTGCGCCAGGCGTCGCGGCGGTTGCCGGTCCAGCCCTCGAAGGGCCATTCCCGGGCGCGGATCGCGTCGGTCAGTGAGGCCCAACGACCCTTCGGACAGAGCCAGATCAGCCCGCCGGCCCAGGACCAGCTGGACTTGTCGCCGCCGTACCGGCTGCCGTACGCGCCGATCAGCTCGGTGAGACTGCGGGTCGCGTACAGCGTCGTCGCGCCGCTGCCCGCGCCGCGCACCACGACGTCGCTGTGGCCGATGCGGATGATGTCGTCGATGCGGTACTTCCCGGCCGGGACGGTCACCGTGCCGCCGCCGCGTTCTCCGGCGGCGGCGATGGCGCGGTTGATCGCGGGCGCGGCGTCGGCGGATCCGTCGGGGCGGGCCCCGTGGTCGCGTACGACGTCGATGACGAGGCCCCGGGGGCGCTCGCCGGCGGAAGGGCGGCGCGGGAGTGGGGATCCGGCGCGATAACCCGCGCGGCCGACGAAGGGGATCTGGGGGTGGGTGAAGGGGGCGGCGGCGAACTCCCGCCAGAGGGCGGCATCCCGGACCGGGCGGGAGGCCGCCGACGCTCCGGCCGGCCGGGCTTCCGGCGCCCGGACCGCCGGTGATCGGGCCGACCCTGAGGCGGCGGCCGCTCCGGTGGCGGTTCCGGTCACGACGGCCGCCGCGACGGCCGCGGCGCTGCCGAGGACCGCGCGTCTGGCGACATCGCCCCCGCCGAGGCCGCCGCTTCCCGTCCCCCGATGCGTCGCCATACCCGAACCGCCTTTCATGTATGTGAATGACGTTCATGTGTGCGTTGGCGGTGAGCATGGCACGACTCGGCGACGCAGGGAAAGACCCCTGCGCCGCCGAGCGGAAGCGGGAGAGAAAGCCGGAGGAGGACGGGAGAAAGCCGTGGAGGCGAGCGTCAGTTGTCGGACGCGCCCCGGGTCAGGTGGCTGAACGCGTCCAGGTTCCGCGTGGACTCACCGCGCGACACCCGCCACGCGTACTCCTTGCGGATCGAGCTCGCGAAACCGAGCTCCAGGAGGGTGTTGAACGCCCCGTCGGCCGCTTCGAGCACCACGCCGAACAGCCGGTCCAGCTCCTCGGCGGTGACCACCGACAGCGGCAGCTTGCCGACCAGATAGACGTCGCCGAGCGAGTCGATCGCGTAACTCACGCCGAACAGACGGAGGTTGCGCTCCAGCAGCCAGCGGTGCACCTCGGCGTCGTTCTCGTCGGGGTGCCGGACGACGAACGCGTTGAGGGAGAGCGAGTGCTTGCCGACGATCAGCGAACAGGTCGTCGACAGCTTGCGGGTGCCGGGCAGCGTCACGACGTAGTTGCCGGGCCCCGGGCTCTCCCATACGAGCCCGGCGTCGTTCAGCGTCGCCTCGATGACCTGGGCCGCTGCTGTCTCGTCGGGTACGTCAGCCATGCAGCGAGCGTACGACAGCCCGGTGCGGGCGGCAGGAGCGGCCTCGGCCGTGGTGCGACGGGGCCCGGCTCAGCCGTGGTGCGCCGTGGCCCGGCGGCGGTGGTCGGCGAGCGCGGCGGTGTACACGTCGGCTGTCGCCGACGCGGCCGTGTCCCAGCCGAAGGACTGGGCGTGCGCCGCGGCGGCCGCCCCCATCCGCTCGACCAGCTCCGGCGCGTCCGCGAACCGCCCGAGCGCGCGGGCGTACGCCTCCGGCTCGTGCCCCGGCACCAGGAAGCCGCCGATCCCGTCGCGCACCGCCACCGGCAGCCCGCCCACGGCCGCCGCGACCACCGGCGTACCGGTGGCCTGGGCTTCTATGGCGACCAGGCCGAAGGACTCGCTGTACGACGGCATGACCAGCACCGACGCGGCCCGGAACCAGTCGGCGAGCCGGTCCTGGCCCACCGGCGGACAGAACCGTACGACGTCGGCGATGCCGAGGCGGGCGGCCAGCTTCTGCAGCCCCTCCGGCTTGGCGAGCCCGCTGCCGCTCGGGCCACCGACCACCGGCACGACGATGCGGGACCGCAGCGACGGATCCCGGTCCAGGAGCACGGCCACCGCGCGCAGCAGCACGTCCGGGGCCTTCAGCGGCTGGATGCGGCCCGCGAAGAGCGGGATCAGCGCGTCCTGCGGCAGACCGAGCCGGGCCCGTGCGGCGGCGCGGCCGTCGGCGGGGCGGAAGCGGTCCAGATTGACGCCGGGGTGCACGACGGCGACGGACGAGGGGTCGGCGTCGTAGAAGCGGACGAGTTCGTCGGCCTCCTCGGCGGTGTTGGCGATCAGCCGGTCGGAGGCGTTCACGATCTGAGTCTCGCCGATGACGCGGGCGGCCGGCTCCGGGGTGTCGCCCTCGGCGAGCGCGGCGTTCTTGACCTTGGCCATGGTGTGCATGGCGTGCACGAGCGGAACGCCCCAGCGCTGGGCGGCGAGCCAGCCGACCTGGCCGGAGAGCCAGTAGTGGGAGTGCACGAGGTCGTAGTAGCCGGGGCGCTGACCGGCCCAGGCCTGCATCACGCCGTGCGTGAACGCGCAGAGCTGGGCGGGCAGGTCCTCCTTGGCCAGGCCCTCGTACGGACCGGCGTCGACGTGCCGGACCAGGACTCCGGGGGCCAGCTCGACCTCGGGGGGCAGGGAGCCGGTGGTCGCCCGGGTGAAGATCTCGACCTCGATGTTGATCGCGGCGAGGCGTTTGGCCAGTTCGACGATGTAGACGTTCATCCCGCCCGCGTCGCCCGTGCCGGGCTGGTGGAGCGGGGACGTGTGCACGGAGAGCATCGCGATGCGGCGCGGCTTGCGGGAGACCCCGGAGAAGCCTCCGGGGAACCTCAGGCGCGCGGCCGTCCGGGTGGAGCCGAGCCGGGAGACGTACTGGCTCACCTCGTCGGTCCTCCTCGTTCGGGGCATGCCGTGGAGAGGGCACGCTGACCCTCCGAAGGGCGAGAACAGCGGAATCCGACCTTTCATTTCCGGCTTTGCCAAATCATTACGTTGCCGGGCGGCGCGTCGCCCGGCACGGGCCGGGCCGCCGGAGCTCTTCGCGTACGGGCCGGGCCACCGGCCCTGCGGGTACGGGCCGGGCCGCCGCCCAGAACCCCGGACCGACCCCGTCGCATACGCTCGACCCATGCGCCAGCGCCCCATCGGCACCGCCACCCGCGGGACCACCAACCCGAACCGGCTGCGCCGCATGGACCGCTGGATCGCCGACGCGCACGGCCCCGCCCTGCGCCGCGCCGGGACGCCCGTGGCCGTCGATCTCGGGTACGGGGCGGCCCCCTGGACCGCCGTCGAGCTGCTGGACCGGCTGCGCACCGCCGAGCCGCGCACCGTGGTGGCGGGCATCGAGATCGACCCGGAGCGGGTCGCGGCGGCGAAACCGTACGAACGCGAGGGCCTCACCTTCGTGCACGGCGGCTTCGAGGTTCCGCTGGAGGTCCGGCCCCTGCTCATCCGGGCCGCCAACGTGCTGCGCCAGTACGACGAGGAGCAGGTCGCCGAGGTCTGGGCGCGGCTGTGTTCCCGCCTCGCCCCGGACGGAATCCTGGTCGAGGGCACCTGCGACGAGATCGGCCGCCGGCACGTCTGGGTGGCCCTGGGGCCCGAGGGTCCGCGCACGGTCACCTTCGCGACCCGGCTCGGCTCGCTGGAGCGCCCCTCCGACCTCGCGGAACGGCTGCCGAAGGCGCTGATCCACCGCAATGTGCCGGGCGAGCCGGTCCACGCGTTCCTGCGGGACTTCGACCGGGCCTGGGCGGCGGCCTCCCCGTACGCCTCGCTCGGCGCACGGCAGCGCTGGATCGCGGCCGTGCGCGCGGTGGCGGCCGACTGGCCGGTGACGGACGGGGTACGGCGGTGGCGCCAGGGCGAGATCACCGTGCCGTGGGACGCCCTGCGGCCCAACAGCCGCTGAACAACTGCCCGGAAGGGCAGAAGTCGGCCGTTCCGGGAACGCCTCGGTGGCATCGTTCGTCCCTGTGGGTGGGGATGACGAAGTAGCCCCGTGCGGGCGGTATGTGACGTACCGGGTGCCGTGGACCTCTGTTGCTTTGGAGGACGACATGGCACGATCGCGACGTCGCCCAGAAGTTACTGACGGTAAGTCAGGTACGTGTCCGGAGGGGGAGCCCGTGAACCGACGCCACTGCGCCACTGCCGCCATCACGCTGGTCTGTGCGCTGGCCCTGCTGACGTCCACGGGCCAGGCCATGGCCGCCCCCGTCCCGGACCCCTCGCCCTCCCCTTCTTCTTCCTCCCCCGCCGGCCCGACGCCCCGCTACTCCACCGCGGAGCTCGAAAAGGTCCGCGAGCAGATCGAGACGCTGTACCGGAAGGCGGGCGCGGCGACGGACGCGTACAACCTCGCCGAGGAGCAGACGAAGAAGCAGTCCGGCGAGATCGTGAAGCTGGCCAAGGCGATCGTCGACGGCCAGGCGCGGATCGCCGCGCTGAAGGACCGGGCCGGCGCCCAGGCCCGCGAGCAGTACCGCAACGGCGGTCTGCCGCCCGGCGCGCAGCTGGCCCTGAGCAACGACCCGAAGCTCTTCCTGGACGGGATCAACAAGGTCCGCCAGAGCCAGCAGGCCTCCAAGTCGCTCCTGTCCGACCTGAACCAGACGCAGCAGGACCTGGAGACGTACACCCAGGACGCCAGCGCCAACTGGGAGAAGCTGGAGACCAACCGGGTCAAGCAGGCCAAGGCCAAGAAGAAGATCAACGCCCAGATCAAAGCGGCGGAGAAGCTCGAATCGCAGCTGGAGAAGAAGGAGCGCGACCGGCTCCTGCAGCTGGAACGGGACGCCGCGGACAAGGCGCAGACGGCCTGGCTCTCCTCCGGCGCGGTCAAGGACGTCAGCGGCGAAGCGAGCGAGGCCGGAGCGGCGGCGGTGGCCTTCGCGACGGCCCAGATAGGCAAGCCGTACGTCTGGGGAGCGGAGGGCCCGGGTTCGTACGACTGCTCCGGTCTGACCTCCCAGGCCTGGCTGGCGGCGAAGCGGCCGATCCCGCGCACCTCACAGGAGCAGTGGCGGCTGCTGCCGCGCATCGACATCCAGGACATGCGCCCCGGCGACCTGATCATCTACCACGCCGACGCCAGCCATGTCGGGATGTACGTCGGCGACGGCGCGATCGTCCACGCCCCGCGCCCCGGCCGCAACGTCACGCTGGCGGGCGCGGGCTCGATGAAGATCCTCGGCGTGGTCCGCCCGGACAAGTAGGACCCGGCGGAAGGTCCGAAGCACGGGACCGCGCGAGCGACGCTGCGCGAGCAGCGCCGCATGAGCGAGGCTGCGGCGAGCGACGCCCTGTGAGCGGGGCCGCATGAGCGAGGCCGCGGCGAGCGACGCCCTGTGAGCGGGGCCATGTGAGCGGGGCCACGCCGCCGTTCGCGGGCGCGTGATGTTTGTCATGGGCGCTTCCCCGCCCGTACGGCGGTCCATCGCGCCTGATCCGTGTCGGGACGCGGCTTATGACGGCGCATATGACAGGGGCCGGTTCCCGTGCGCCATTCCGTTCCCCCACCGCGGACCGCTATCGTCCCCGACTGGCGGATCGTCGATCGTCGACCCGCCGCGCCCTCGGGGGGAGGGAAGGAAACACGAACCGATGCCCGTACCCGTACCGCAGCAGCGCTCCGTGCCCGCTGCGGAGACCTCGCACGGCGACCTCACCCTGCTGGTGATCGAGGACGACCCGGCGGGCACCACCATCACCGTCCCCGAGCTCTCGGCGGCGGCCGGCACCCGGGTCCGTATCCGTACCGCCCGCAACCTCACCGAGGCCGCCCGGCTGCTCACCGACGACGTCGACTGCATCCTGCTGGACCTCGCGCTGCCGGTCACGGGCTCCGACAGCGGCCCCGGCGACGGCCCGGTCTCCGGGCGGGCCGACGAGCTGGCGGCCCTCACCCACGTACTCCGGATCGCCCCGCTGCACGCGGTCCTCGCGCTGACCGCCGAGGACGACACGGAGCTGGCGGCCGAGGCGGTACGCGTCGGGGCGCAGGACTACCTCTTCCGGGGCGAGCTGGACGCGCGCGTGCTGAGCCGCGCCATCCGCTACGCCGTGGAGCGCAAGCGCGCCGACATCGCCCAGCACCAGCTGACCGAGTCCCGGCTGCGCGCCCAGGAGAACGCCCGCCTGGAACGCGGCCTGCTGCCCACGCCGCTGCTGGACGGCTCCGGCCTGAGCTTCGCCGCCCGCTACCGCCCCGGCCGCAGCCGCGCCCTCCTCGGCGGCGACTTCTACGACGTCGTCCGCACCCCGGACGGCACGGTGCACGCGATGATCGGCGATGTCTGCGGTCACGGCCCGGACGAGGCGGCGCTCGGCGTCGAGCTGCGGATCGCCTGGCGGGCGCTGACCCTGGCCGGGCTGTGCGGGGACGAGCTGCTCTCCACGCTCCAGCAGGTCCTGGAGCACGAGCGGCAGAGCGAGGAGATCTTCGCGACGCTCTGCACCGTCGACATCGCCCCCGACGGGCGGCGCGCCGGACTCTGCCTGGCCGGCCACCCCGCACCGCTGCTCGCCCGCCACGGCCGGCCGGCCCGGCTGCTCCCGTACGAGGACGGCGGCCCGGCGCTGGGGCTGCTGCCGCGGGCCCGCTGGCCGCGCCGGCAGGTGGAGCTGGGCGGCGCGTGGAGCCTGATGATGTACACCGACGGGCTCATCGAGGGGCGCGTGGGGACCGGCGGCAGCGAGCGGCTCGGCCAGGACGGCATGGTCGCGATGGTCAACGGCCGACTGGAGCAGGGCCTGGCGGGCGAGGAGCTGCTGGAGGCGGCCGTCGCCGAGGTGCGGGAGCTGAACGGCGGCGAGCTGACCGACGATGTGGCGGTCCTGCTGCTGGGCCGCGATCCGGAGCGGATACGACGATGGGGCGGCAGCGCACCGCGCTCCCACCCCGCGTCATCCGTGAGCGGACGCCCTCTGGGCGTTCAGCGCCCGCCGTTGTAGGGACCGTACGGGCCGTCGCTGCTGGAGCCGCCCCTGCGGCCACCGCCGCCACCGGAGACCTCCTTGAGCGCGGGGCGCACGTCGACCATGAACACGATCGACGCGACCACGCCCGCGAGCTGCAGGAAGAGCATCGGGATGAGCAGGTTCACCGCTACGGCGATGCCGAGGATGATCAGCCAGAACGACTTCTTCTTCTTGTCGGCGGCACGGTAGGCGTCCTCACGGGCGGTCGCCGCGAAGACGAACGCGACCACGGCCAGCACCAGCATCGCCAGATAGAGCAGCTGGAGAATCGTGCCGAATCCTGAGAGCAACATGCTGTGTACCGCCTAGTGAGTGGATGAGCGCCCTGCGGCCGAGAGGGCCAAGGTACCGGGACAACGAACCGGCCACCCGTAAAGGTGCCCGCCCCGCGTCCCGGTCACGCGTACCGCGTCGGGCAAGGACCCGTGAGGGTCACTTGCCGTCGGCCGGCGGGGTCTTCCGGGCCGCGGGCTTGCGCGGCGCGGGCGTCTTCTTGGCCGGTGCGGCCTTGGCCTCGGCGGACTTCACCGGGGCGGCGGGCGCGGCCTTCGTGGCGGCGGGCTTGGCCGGGGCGACGGGCGTGGCCTTCGTGGCGGCGGCGGGCTTGGCGACGGGCGCGGCCTTGGGGCTCGCCTTCGGCCGGCTCGTCGCCTGGCTCTTCGGCTCGGCCTCGACGACGGCGGCGATCTCGACGATCTCCTCCGCGGTCTCCCCGCGCCAGGTCCGTACGGTCTGCTCGCCGTGCTCGGCGACCTTCTCGTACGTCTCGCGGGCCTTGATCGCGTACTCGGCGGCCACGCCCACACTGCGCAGCGCCAGATCCTGAGCGCTCTCGCCCAGCTTCTTCAGGTCGGCGGCGTCGAACGAACCGAACACCTCGGTGACCTTCGCCTGCACGGTGGCCTGGGCCTCCTTGGCCTGCGTGGTCACCTTCTCCTGCACGGCCTTGGGGTCGGTGTTGCGCACGGCGTCGATCCGCTCGGGCGCCTCGGCCCGCAGCTGCTCGATCAGCGCCGGGACCTTGCGCGCCTGCTGCACGGCCAGGTCGGCCGTACCGGCGGCGAAGTAGAGGGGCGTGGGGTCGGTGAGGGTCTTGCGCAGGTCATCGGTGATGGCCATGACTGTGGTCCTCCCGGATCATCAGGTCCAGCTGCTAGCTGTGAGGGTCTTGGTCCTTGGTGGTGCCCGCACCGGCGTCGTCGCCGTTACGGGTCGTCCCGGCATCGCCGCCCGCGTCGGCACCGGAGCCGGCGTCCGCGTCCGCGTTCACGTCGGCGTCGGGCCCGGGCGTGAATCCGTTCTCGCGGCGGAAGGAGTCGTAGATCTGCAGCAGAACGTTCTTCTGCCGCTCGTTGATCGACGGATCGGCCAGAATGACCGCCCGCGTCTCCAGCTCCTCCCGCTCCCGCTCGTCGAGGATCCCCGCACGGACGTACAGGGTCTCGGCCGAGATCCGCAGCGCCTTGGCGACCTGCTGGAGCACGTCCGCGCTGGGCTTGCGCAGACCGCGCTCGATCTGGCTGAGATACGGGTTCGACACCCCGGTGGCATCGGCGAGCTGCCGCAGCGAGAGCTGCGCTGCACGGCGCTGCTCCCGCAGGTACTCACCGAGATTGCCGACGTTGAGTGATGCCATGACTCGATAGTGCAACACCCTTGCTAACTTTTGCAAGCACCTGCTTGCAAAAGTGTCGCGCGCCACGACCGTCCTCGCTGTGACTCGCAGCGATATCTGTCACTTCTCAGCGATACCTGTCACCAGCCATCCGCAGTCGCCGCGCGGCGACGTGTGACCGAGCTGGCGAGCGAGGTAGACAGTTGATGGATCTTTGTCCCGTAAAGCCGCATTGCGAACGATTCTGGAGACAGCGCTCGTTGCCAGCCGCGTGGTGCCGCTACGAGTAAGGAACCGCTGCACAGGGTCAGGTGGTCGCACTGGGCGGCCAGATTCCGTCGACAAGCCACGGCCGAGCCACTGCCTCCAAGTCCCTCGAAAACTGGTCACCGCCGACGCCGGTCAGGTGCTGCGCCCACTGCCGGGTGGCCCCTGCCACCCAGTCGGCCACCTGCAGCTGCGGGTGCGTGGTGCTGTCGGCGAACTGAATCTCCAGGACGGGCATCTGCCGATTGAATTTCCCGGGGCGCGTCGGGTCCGGGAACATGTGGATGGTCCGTAGCAGTGCCGCGTTGTGGCTAATCACCTTGGAGTTGTCGTGCACGAGCCGGAAGTGCCGGCCCAGGGAAGATCCAAACGCGAAGGTCAGGGCGTACAGGGACGGTACCGCTGGGTCGAGGGTGTCCTTCAGTCGGCCTGAGGCGATCTCCGCAGCCGTCTCGTCGGCGACGCCTCGGCAGTGCTCCAGGAGCTCCACCCACTCGACGAAGTCGTCATGCTGCACAGCGGTCTTGAACGAGGCGATGGCCGCGAACAGGTCGTCGGTGGTGGCTCTCTGCCTGATCCAGTGAACGAATACCTGCAGGAGCCCGTCGTAAGCCGTGGCGTTGCCGAAGACAGTGCCGCAGGTATGGAGCATTTCCGCCAGGCCGAGCAACTCCTTGCCCTCGTAAAGATTGACGCCGTCGGCATGCGCGAGGGGTTCCACCAACAGGTCGACCAACTTAGTCATGATCATGAACCGCTTGTTCACCACGAAGGTGCGCACGCTGCCCTCGGGGAGCTGCCCGAATGCACGGACCAGCGCTTTCCTACCACGTGAGGACTTGGCGAGGGAGGTGTACTTCGGCTCGGCCAGGTTCGGTGGCAACTGGGTCCGTACCTCGTCCACGATGTGCCCCGCGAGCTCGTCCGGAAGGTGAACTCCCGCGAGTGTGAACACTGGCTGAGCGGGGTCGAGGAGATTCTGACCGGAGTTCGCCGACTCGTCGACGTAGATGGCGGGCGCGAGGGGGAAGGCAGCAGTCACCCCTGAAGCATGCGGGGTCCGGCTTGAAGATCACCACCGCTTTCACATCACGTGCGCGGACCCCGAGCCGCTCCGAGTGCGGGGGAATCGTCTGACAGCCTGGCCCCGCATTCCGGGACAGCTCTTGGCTATTAGGGCCCACTTGGGACACAGTACCTAGATGAGGAGTAGGACCACCTCAGGGACCAGATTCTCCTGGATCGACATCATCCTGTTCCCGCTTTGGCCCCAAGGTCCAGAGATATATCACACACTGGAACAAGATTGCCGCTGCAGGAGACCCCGCAGTAGGGACGAATCCATGGGCCAGTTCATTCCGGAGATTCCAGCCGCCTGCCGGGTTTCCGCAAATAGTGAGAATGTTTCGATACCAAGACTCATCTAGCCCTCTCTCGCGAAGGGTTGAGAGCAACGATCCCAGCCCAGGGTACTGTCCAGGCTTCTCCTGTCGCTGCAGTCGATAGACACCGGCATCCAGACTCAAAACCAGATTTCGAGCCAGTGTTTCGATTTTCGGAGCTATGGTGAACGTAGCCCCTTCGGGATCTCCAGTCCAAAAACGAATAAAGCAGCGGGCGATCGATGACGCTAGCTCTTGCGAGGCGAGAGGCCCCCGAGAGAAGAACTCGGAGAGATCCCCTTCACTTGGAACACCATGCACTTCCGCAACCTTATGCAAAAGGTGTGCGAGCAAGGGTGCCATCGCTTGCAACACGAACGCCTCTTGCTTGGCCAGGCGCATTTCTATTTTCTCTTCATCAGTTTTCGGAGAAAAGCGCGGCAACCCATCAGACCCAAAAATTTCCACCGTGGCCATATTCTCGATTATGGACGTACGGGCGTACTCCTCGGCAGCCTCCCTCGTCTTTTCAATAGGTCCGACAGCAGGCCCGTAAGCGAAAGCGAACTGGATCAACGCATCTCGCCAGTCGGCGGCATCGACCACGGGGGTCATCATTTCCTGAAACTGTTCTCGACTTACGGTTCCAGAGGAGACGAAGGAGATGAGTCCAAGATCTTCGTTGCGAATTCCCTGAAGAGCCGCAGCAGAACGCTCGATTAGAGAGGATTGGCCTGTCTCCTGAGCATTCTGCAGAGCCTTCTTAAGGTGCCCTGCCTTCCGAAGGCCCGTTTCGCTGGCAGCAGCATCTAGCCAAATCTGCACATGCTCAGCTTGCAGATGTTGGCGCTCCTCCTGTGTGTTCGCGCGACGCAGCTTGAAAGATACGAGTTCGTCTCGAATAAATGGAGAAACATACGCCCGCATGGCTGCGTCGATGGTGGAGCCCAGACCTTGGGGCGGTGAGGCCTCACCACAGAGAGGCCCAATAAGCCGCAGCACCACCCCAGGAATTTCTTCGTCGCTCAAAATGGCTTGACCAGCCAGCCTCAGCATTTCTACTGCGATCCGTGAGGCCAGATCTTTCTGCCCCACCGCACGCGCCAATCGCAATGCCGCGTTCAGCGCCTCCTCCTTGTCGAGCCATTTACCCCATTCGCGAGATGCGTCGAGATAGCCCTGCGCGGCCTGAGTCGCATGATTTCGAGCGTTTCCTGTTTTGCGCTCGAAGAGCAGATGATGCAACCTGGCCTTGCCGAAATTCGAGGACACCATTTCGCTCAACTGTGACCATACCGCTACGCAAAAGTCCGGCACATCGGCAACGCGTGGCGGCGTGGATGAACCATCTGGATATTCGAGGTAGGGGACGATTTGGATACGCCATTTACCGCCGTTCTCCATCACTTGAACGTGGTAAGCAAATGCCCACGCAGTCGCCTTTCGGGCAGCATCCTCAAGATCCTCTTCGCTCGGCACTCCTTGTTGCTCAGCGATCGGAATGCGACTGTTCAGCGACCGGTGCGCTGCAAAGCTCGTCCCGGTCTGAGCCGCTTCGTCGATCCAGCCCGCTAGAAGCACCAGTTGGTCGTCCGCTGAGTTCATGTGCTTCAGTTTGCACGACAAATGTTATGGGATCTACCGATTTTCAGAAGTATTTCTAATCTCCGCCACGCCGTTGTTCTGCCGGAATCAGCGACGAGCCATGGAAGCCTGCAGGACCGTCTTAGGCGCGTCGAAGAGGCCCTACGACCTCGTGCACGATAGGCATCGCCGCAGGCCAGCGACTTGTGTCATCCTGACGCCCGAGCCGTTGACCTGCACGGATGCAGTGGCGGCTCCTATCGTGCACGAGGTCGCTAGGGTTGTCCCGTAACTACTGGTCAATGGATAGATGATCTTTAATGGCTGGCGCGCCGAGGCTTCGGAGCCAACCTGGATTGGCCCTTCTCAGCTGGCAGAGCCCGCAGCAATCGGCAAGCTGACTTCCGTGTTGCGGCGAGAGGGTGCGTATCCAGCCCGCGAGGGTGAGCTGCGGCGCCTGCCGTTGGAGCACCGGTGCCTGCTGGTCACCAGCCGTACTGGCGGACGAACCCGACGCTGCAGCAGCTCGCTGCGTTGCTCAGAGTTTCCGAGTCGGCGGCTAATCGCATCGTCGATCGTAAGGTGAGCAGCAGCGCGCCGGTCATGATCCGCCAACTAGATTTCTCGATCACGCAGAGCAGGACGCCACTCGCGGTCGCGTGCTGTCACGTACTGGTGGATTCCCTCGATCGTGATGGGGGCCCTGTGGGTGAGGAGAAATCTCAGCGGCGGAGAATTCCTCGGAGAGTTTCGGATTCTGTCGCCCGCAGTCTTCATGAGCCCTTGAACTTCCTGCAGGTGCGCATAGACCGAGGCGAGCGCGGTCAAGGCCCCGCCGTCGCTTCCCTTCAAGATTCGGTGGGCGATGGCGGTCGCGGCGATATAAGGCCTGGCGTCGGCAGATGGGCTGGCCAGCACGTAGAAGTGATGGAATTTTCCCGCTCCCCCGTTCCGGCGGCTTCTGCGCTCTTCCCTCCCCACGGCGTCACGGTCAAGAATTTCGACATGTTCGGCGCTGAGGGCGAGGTTCCGGGCTGCCGGCCAGGTCAGGGTGATCAGGCCTGCGACGGTGTGCAGGTCGATGAAGTACTGATTGGTGTCGACCATCCACCCCACGCTGCCCACTTCGCGGGGGCCGTCGGGGCGAAGGAGTCCAATCAGTTCCCGCTGCAGCGCGAGTGCTGTCTCCAGGAACTCCTCGCTGCAGGCAGGCACTGGAGCCTGATCGTGGCGAGCTCCGCAAATAGGGGCGTTGAGGCGCTCCGGTCGACCTTCGACGACGACGCGGCATTGGTTGGGGTGGAGATCCTCGTTCTTGATCTTAGGGATGAGCGAGAAGCTCTGGACCTCCATGCCGAGGTGACCGCATTTGGCGCAGTTGTGGCGAAGAAGGCAGCGGTGGGCGGGGCAGGCGAAGACCGGGGGAAGCCGCCAGAGACGCTTCCAGCTGCCTCCGTGAACGCGCTCGATGTCGGAGCCGCCGGCTAGGCAGCGGGGGCAGAACCGTGACCAGCGCCGAAACACGTCATGGTTGCCGTGGAGGACTCGTTCCCGGGGCCGACGTATCAGCGTTGCATCGAGCGGTCCATAGCGGGCGCCGAGCGGAGCAAGGAAGAGTTTGACGACCTCGTCTTCATCGAGTCGGGTAGTGCGTGCGAACTCAGCCGATTTCTCGGGCCCTTGAAGGTACTGCTGACTGATGGAGAGGTGTTCGGCCAGCCCGGCCCGGTGGGTGCTCAGCCCGGTGTGACGGATGATCGTTCCAGGGCTGACGTTGTTGTGGTGGGCCAGGCGTAGAAGGAAGCCGGCGAGGCTTTCATCCTGGAGCGGGGCGAGGCTGCGAGGCAGAGGCCGGAGCGGAGACATGGGACAGCCGTCACTTTCCCGCGGCCTTGTTGTCGAAGACGGTGTTGCGGGGTTTCTGGCGGCGCTTCGGAGTGGGCTTGGCAGGGACGGCGGGGATTTCGCCGGCCTGCGGGTCGCGGTCGAGAAGGTTGCCGAGGTTGATGGTGATCTCGTCGAGGAGCGGGATATGTAGCGCCTCCTGGCCGGTTTCCATGGCGCGGGTGCAGCCGTCCTGGACGAGTCGCCGCAGCAGACCGACGATGCCTCCGGTGCGGCGGAAGAGGTATTCGGGCATGTCGCCATCAGTGAGCATGCCATCCCGGGCACCGAGGAGTCGGAGTTGTTCCTCGGTGCCGGCCAGGTGCTCGATCCAGGCGTTGATCTGCTGAGGAGTGTCGTAGGTGAACGGGTCGAGATCGACCAGGTCGAAGCGGCGTTCGGTCTGGGTCGCGGCCTGGTCGCTGCGGCCTCGCCGCGCACTGGGCAAGGTCCACTGGCCAGTGCGGGGGTCGGGCCGTCCTTCGCGCAGGAGGCCCGAGCCGGGGATGTCGACGCCGATGAGGATGACGGTGGCGTTGAAGGACATCAGGTCGCGGATGAGGTCGAGCGTGTCCTGGTCGTCCTCGCGGTGCATCTTCAACCGGGTGATGTCGTCCAGGATCAGCACGGTGGTGTTGTGGTCGTGCAGGGAGGCCCGGACGCTGCGGATCAGGCCGCGGAGGGTCTTGGCGTAGGGGGCGCCGTAGAAGTCGAGGATCGCCTCGCAGAGCCCTTTCGGGGTGGCCTTGACCGGTGTCTGGCAGTAGGCGACGGGCACGAACAGGTCTCGGGTTCCCTCGATCGCGTTGGGGTTGAGCTGCTGGTGGAGGTCGCGCCAGAAGTCTTCGAAGGCCGCTGCGGCCTCGCATGCCGTCTCGGTCTTGCCCTGGTAGCCGCCCCCGCTGATCATCAGGCCGTCACGAGTGCCGGGAGTGAAGTTCAGTGCGTTGTTCTGGATGCGGGATCTCATCAGCGTGGTGACCCGACGGCTCATCGGGGTCTCCTGCAGCCCGAGGTTGACGTGCGAGGCGGTGCGGTGCAGATCGTGCAAGGCCCGGCGGCGAGCGGGCAGGTCCCTGTATTGGTCCGGGCTCAGCCGGGGAGCCGGGATGAACGCGCTGCGGGTCGTGCGCCAGCGCTGCCATCCCTCGAAGCTGAGCCGGTCCGGTGGCGGTCCAGCCCTCAGGAACGAGACGATGCTCGCCTCACCGTCACTGCCCGTGGCACGGTCGCCCATGGCTCACGCTCCCTCGTCCGGCGGGTCGGGCTGGGGGCGGTCGGTCTCGTCCTCGGGCAGCAGGAATAGGTTGCCGGAACGGTAACTCGCACCCAGCCGCGCAGGTTTGGTGGGACGTGCAATCACCGCCTCCTCACGGCGGTGTCGGCGCTCGGCGTCCAGGCCGGAGACGGCTTGCTCGACGCGCTGCGGCATGGAGGTCACGGGTGAGGCGGGGGCCGGGGCAGCTGCCCGGTCCTCGGCGGCGGCCCGAGCCTGGGTCTCGTCTCGGGCGTGGTTGATGCGTTCGGAGCGGGTGGTGGCCGTCTTCCAGCTGCTGACGGGGGCCCGGGCGGCGAGGATCTCCAGCAGCAGGGGCAGCAGTTCGGCATCCGTGCGGGGCCGCATGTCTGCCTCGCGTGCGGCGGCCAGTAGCTCGGAGACTCGTCGGTCACCGAACGCAGGGACCGTGCCGACCGGTGGCAGTCCGGTCCAGCGCAGTTCGTGCCAGTCGTGGGTGAGGGGGTCCTGGAAAAAGACGGTACGGCGGTCGCGCGGTTTGCGGTGGACGCACCAGCGGCCCTTGAACCTACCGCCCCGGGCCGAGCGCTCGTTCAGGTAGGGCTCAAGCGCGTCGCCATAATACCAAAGGCCCTTGATCTTCACTCCGCGCTCTCGCAGCACAGAGATGGGATGGGACGGCAGCAACTCGTAGTAGAGGTCCGGCTGCGGCAGCCGCAGCCCCAGGCCGGTCTGCTCGAAGGATGCCGCGAACAGACTGTTGGGGCTGTGGCTACCGCCGACGTCCCAAGCCGGGGCGTACTCTCCCAGGTGCCTCCGCTGCCAGATCCCCACGATCCAGGTGGCGACGAGGTGTTCCATCTCCTCCAGCGTCAGCACCTCCTCGTCCTCGGGGGCGGCCCCCCGGTCGGCGGCGTCGACGCCGGTGTATCCGGGCAGGTGCTCGAACAGCAGCGTCCTGATCGCGCCGAAGGCGCGCTCGACGGCGTGCTTGTCCGGAGGCCTCAGGGCCCGGGCCGGAAGGATGTTGCAGCCCAGCTTCCGCTCAACCTCAACCAGGTGGTGGTTGCGGTAGACCGACCCGTGGTCGGTGGTGACTGTCTCCGGGCTGAAGAACGGCAGCCCGGCCACCGGATGGCCAGCAAACTCGGCCACCAGCGCGGACGGCAGCCCCGGATACGGCCACTCCATCTCCGGCCCCCACTCCGGCCGCATCGGCAGTGGCAGCATCACGTCACGCAGCATCATCGCCGCGTCCACCGCGGTGTCCGAAACCAGCGTGAGCCGGAAAGCGCAGAGCGAATGGGTGAACACATCCAGCGCGAGGGTCAGGTGAGCCCTGACCGGCTCGCCGAAGACACCTTCGCGGACCATCGCCGGCAGCACCGTGGTGTCCAGCGCGACCACCTGCCCGGGACGGTCGACCAGCACATGCCCGGACCGTACCGGCAGATCGGCCGCCCCCAGGTTGCGTGGCCGTGACCCGCTGGGGCCAAACCACTCGTGCCAGACCTGCCGCAGCGTGTTGTATGACGGGACGTGCAGGTCGGGCCCGTAGGTCTCGTGTACGTACTGATGGATCAGGCGGGTGCGGGTGGCCATCCCGACCCGGGACCGGCCCTGTAGTTCGGCGTGGACCGCGAAGATCGCTTCCCGGATCTCCGGGCCGATGCTCGGGCGACGCCCACCAGGCCGCAGCCACCGGTCATCAGCGCATCCGATCAGCCCGGACCGCTCACGGCCACGCTCCCAGCGGATCAGCGTGCGGTATCCGACCCGGTCCAGTCCCAACAGCCGGGCCTCCTGCCGGTCCATCGCTGCCAGCTCGGCGACCTTGGCCCACCGTCGCTCGGTCAGCGTGGTGGTGGCCGGGTCGTAACACGGCCTCGGTTCTCCCGGCCTGGGATCCTGCGGATTCCCGCTACGGAACCCAGTGCCCACCTCCATCAGGTGGGCCGTTCGTAGCCGGACCAACTCCAGCTTCCCCGGCGGAAGATCAGCTACGGACGCGGGCTGCCGCCCGCGGTCCGGGCCGCCAGCCGCTGTGCGCGAGGACGGCTGACAAGTCGGATGGTTGACGAGGAACCGGAAGGTCAACTGCTGGCGGGCTCCCGCCGGATCGCGTACCACGACCCGTCCCAGATGGGGCTCATGCCGTTCGACAGTCCACTCCACCCCGTCCAGGACAAGCCCGGCCCCCGGAGCGAGATCAAGCGCCAGCGGAGGATTCACAGGGCCTCACCTGCCGGCTCGACCAGCGAGCGGTCACTCAGCGGAACAGAAAGATCGATACCGAGCGAACGGTGCCAGAGCTGGTGCAGCAGCTCCGCCCGAGCCAGCGGCGGAACCGTGGAAGCAGCCACGAGTTCCCCGAACGTCACCCGGGACCGAGCCCGTTCCAGGAGATCTGCCCGCATCCCGAGTGGATCGGGCAGCGGGCGGCGCTGACAGGACAAAGCGTCCAGTCCGGTGAAGACGTGTCGCCTCCAGCCTGCGGCCACTACGTATTCCCAGCCGCAGGCCAGTGCCATCTCAAAGGCGGCGGCGAACGACTCGACATCCTTCGCGCGCACCCGGTCGAGCGGTCGGACATCGATCAGACACACCCCAGCCCGGGACAGCACCAGGAAGTCCGGAACATGGACACGCGGCCCACCGCCGGTCCGGAACTGCAGCTTCAAGGGCTGCGGGACCACCTCCCGCACCTGGCCGGCGAAGTCCAGCGCGAGCAGAACCTTCGCTTCCTCCAGACTCTCGAAGCCGTGATGCCGCCCTGTGCTGACCATGTACTGAAGCCCAGGCCGATGACGCTGCCGCCGATGCCACGAGAACCAGCGAACCGGCCCGACCCCAGGAAGCTGAACCTGGGCAAGGTCCCGGACCGGCACGATCAGTTCGCCGCCTCCGAGGTTCAAGGTGACCGCCCAGCGACGAGTCCAGCCATCCGCGAGATCCAGATCCTGACGTCCAGAGACAGCCGACGCCCGTAGGAGCAAGTCGTCCCAGCGGCAGCGGTGCGACCACACCGCCCCCGCCTCAGGGTCTGCCGCAGGCAGCAGTCCGTACTCATCGGCCATGCCTTCAAGCAAACGCACGCCCACGCCACCCGCACCAGCGCGCTTCGAAATTGGTGACAACCCGACTGCGAACACGAGCCTTGTGACAACTAGCCCGAGCATTTGGTGACAACCATCGCTGCGAATGTGACCGAGAAGGCCAGGTCAGATCTCTCGCTTGGTGACAGTTATCGCTGCGAGTCACACTCGCGAGTGACCGAGCGCGGACAGCGAGGGCGCCCTCCGCGCGGCGGGTCGGATCAGGGGTGCGCAGGCCGGCGTCGGGCGCCCGGCCCCAGTCGGGCGGTGACGTCCTCGGGGCCGAGGGCCGCGTGCTCCGCGGAACACTGGACGGCGACGCGGACCGGGGAGCCGCAGTCGGTGTGGCGTACGTCCAGGACGGGCCCTTCGGGGCCGAGGGCATGCGCTTCGCCCCACTGGCTCAGCGCCATCAGAACGGGCCACAGGTCCCAGCCCTTGCGGGTCAGGCGGTACTCGTTGCGGGAGCGGCTGCCCGGCTCCCGGTAGGCGACGGTCTTCATGACGCCGGCCGCGATCAGCTTTCGGAGGCGGTCACTGAGAACGGCTTCCGAGAGGCCGATATGGCGGTGGAAGTCGTCGAACCGGCGGACCCCGTTGACGGCGTCACGCAGGATCAGCAGGGTCCATTTCTCCCCGACCACGTCGAGCGTGCGCTGGACCGGGCAGTTCTCCGTGCTCGCCTCAAGCCACTCCATTTCGCCATCGTAGGGCCCTGGCTTCGCCATTGACAGTCAGGTGAGGTCATGGCTAGCTTCACTTGCAAAAGTCAGAGGGAGGCGCTGGACCGTGGGGCGAACACGTACGTACAGCTGGGACGATCCCGCGATCCCGGCACAGGCCGCCGGATCCATGACCGGCCTCGCCTTCCTGCGAGAGGTGCAAGCCGGCCGGATCGCCGCGGCGCCCATCGGCCACACCCTCGACTTCACCCTGGACGAGGTGGAGTCGGGCAGGGCCGTCTTCTCCCTGACCCCGGGCGAGGAGCACTACAACCCGATCGGCAGCATGCACGGGGGCGTGTTCGCCACCCTCCTCGACTCGGCGGCGGGCTGCGCCGTCCAGTCCACGCTGCCCCGGGGGATGGCCTACACCTCGCTCGATCTGACCGTGAAGTTCCTGCGGCCGGTCACCGTGGACACGGGCAGGGTGCGCGCCATCGGCACGGTGATCAACGGCGGCCGCCGGACCGCCCTCGCCGAGGCCCGGCTGGTCGACGCGGCGGACCGGCTGCTCGCCCACGCCACCAGCAGTTGCATGCTCTTCTCGGTGCCCGGATAACCCGGTAGGCCGTGAGACATCGCCCGGAAGGTTCGGAAGGCTCCCTGGTCCGCGCCGCGGGTGCGGACGGCATCCTCGTACGTTCCGGTCGCACGCCCCTTCGCCGCGTCGACGGACGGGGCGTGGCGGCGTACCGAGTCATAGCCCCTGCCGCCAAGCCGACGGAGGTCGGCGCGCCGGCGGGAGGCAGCAGGGCGGACGGTCAGCCGGCCGTCACGGCCCTGTGCGCGGCGGCGAGGATCTCCTCGGAGATCGGGGAGCCCGCAGTGGCCCGGGACAGGACGAGCGCACCGAACAGGGTGCAGAGGCGGGCGACGCCGTCCTGGTCGTCGGTGGCGAGGAAACCGGCGAAGTCGGCCACCCCCTCGGTGTACACGCGACGGGCTTCCTGCCCCCCGCCTTCGCGTGCGATATCGGTGGCGAGCGCGGCTACCGGGCAGCCGTCCGCCGGGTCGTCGCGGTGCCCGACGGAGAGATAGGCGTCGATCAGGGCCCGCTGGGCGGCGTCGCGCTGCCCGTCGTAGCTTTCGAGACCGGCCGTATGGCGCCGGGCGAGTTCGGCGAAGGCGTGGGCGACAGCCTCGTCGACGAGCGCCTCCTTGGAGGCGAACTGCTTGTAGAAGGCGCCGTGGGTCAGTCCGGCCGCCTTCATCAGGTCGGCGACGCTCACCTGCGTGCCCTGCTCCCGGAACAGCCGCGAGGCGTTCTCCACCACCCTGCGGCGGTTCTCCTCCGCCTGCGCCTGCGATACGCGGCCCATGGCCACCTCCTCCGTGAACCCCATTTGGATGTCGACTGGCATCTATCGTAAACCGGTGTTTAGATTGGTTGCGTAATCTAATTTGTGCGGGTGGCCCCGGCGGCGCCCGCCAGGACCGGAAGCAGAGGCGGACATGGAGCTCAAGAACACGGTCGCGGTCGTCACCGGCGCCAACCGGGGGCTCGGGCGGCATCTGGCAGCCCAGCTCGTCGAGCGCGGCGCCAAGGTCTACGCGGCGGCCCGCCGCCCGGAGACGGTCGACCTGCCGGGCGTGACCCCGCTGCGGCTCGACGTCACGGACCAGGAGTCGATCCAGGAGGCCGCCCGCATCGCCTCGGACGCGACACTCCTGATCAACAACGCGGGCGTATCCACCGGCGCGACGCTGGTCGGAGGCGACCTGGGCGAGGTGCGCCGGGAGATGGAGACCAACTTCTTCGGCCCGCTTCTCACGACCCGGGCCTTCGCCCCCGTCATCGAGGGCAACGGCGGCGGCGTCCTCAACGTCCTGTCCGCCCTGTCCTGGTTCCATCCGGCAGGACTCGGCTCCTACGCCGTCACCAAGGCTGCCGCCTGGGCGCTGAGCGACGCGACCCGGGAGGAACTGGCCCCCCGCGGCATCGCCGTCTCCGCGCTGCATGTCGGCTACATGGACACCGACATGGCCGCGGCCGTACCCGCCGACCAGAAGGCCGACCCCGTCGAGGTCGCGGCTCACGCCCTGCGCGCGATCGAGGAGGGCCTGCCCGAGGTCCTCGCCGACGAGACCAGCCGGCTGGTCAAGGCGTCGCTGTCAGGCACGCCGGCAGCGGCCTGAGCCGCACCCGCCACCCTGTCCGGCACGCCGGCAGCGGCCTGAGCCGCACCTCGCCTTCCGGCCCATCGCTCACGTCAGAGGACTTCTCATGCGTTACACGACCTTCGGAAACCGGACCGGCCTGCGCGTGTCGGAGTACGCGCTCGGCACCGCCAACTTCGGCACCGGCTGGGGCGCCGGAGCCGAGCCGGACGACGCCCGCCGGATCTTCGACCGATTCGCCGAAGCGGGCGGCACCTTCCTCGACACCGCAGACACCTACCAGTTCGGCGAGTCGGAAGAGCTGACGGGCACGTTCGTCTCCGCCGACCGGGACCACTTCGTCCTGGCCACCAAGTTCACCGTCGGCGCGGCACCGCAGCCGACCGTCTCCAAGACCGGCAACAGCCGCAAGACCATGGTCGCCTCGGTCGAGGCCAGCCTGAAGCGCATGGGCACCGACCACATCGACCTGCTGTGGGTGCACTTCCCCGACGAGCTCACCCCCATGGAGGAGATCCTGCGCGGGCTCGACGACCTGGTGAGCTCCGGCAAGATCCACTACGCCGGCCTGTCCAACTTCCCCGCCTGGCGAGCCTCCCGCGCGGTGACCCTCGCGGAGCTGAAGAACTGGGCTCCCGTCATCGGCATCCAGCACGAGTACAGCCTGGTCGAGCGCACCGCCGACCGTGAGCTGCTGCCGATGACCGAGAGCCTCGGGCTCGGCGCGGCCCTGTGGTCCCCGCTCGGCGGCGGGCTGCTCACCGGCAAATACCGGAGCAGCGCCGAGGGCCGCCTCAGCGACCTGGGGGCGGTCATCCACACCGAGAGCACCGGCCAGAAGACCGCCGTCGTCGACGCCGTCCTGGCCGTCGCCGACGAGACCGGCGTGACGCCCGCCCAGGTGGCGGTGGCCTGGGTGCGGGAGCGTGCCGACCGCTCCGCGGCCTCGCTCGTCCCGATCATCGGGCCGCGCACCCTCACCCAGCTCGACAGCTACCTCGGCGCCCTCGACGTCCGGCTCACCCCCGAGCAGTACGCCCGGCTGTCCGATGTCAGCGCCGTCCCGCTCGGCGTCCCGCACGAGGGGACCGCCGCCTCCCTCGGCGGCATCCAGGGCGGCGTGCCCGGCCGTCTCCTCACCCCGGCCGCACCGGCGGCCTGACACCCGCCGTACCGGCAGGGGCGCCGGAAAACGAAGAACTCACCACGAAACCACGAAGTCACGAAGTCACGAAGTCACAGAACGGCGATCGTGCTGGGCCGGGCCCAGGATGAGCAGTGATCCCGTCCCCTCGCGGACGAGAGACGGAGACGAAGATGAAGGCCTTCCTGATCGAGAGGTACGGCGACAAGGCCGGGGTCCGCGCCGGTGAGGTGCCCGACCCGGAGGTGGGCGCCGACGACGTCCTGGTCAAGATCCACGCGGCGAGCGTCAATCCGCTGGACCTCAAGCTCCGCGACGGAGCCTTCAAGGCGTTCCTGCCCTACCGTCTCCCGCTCGTCCTGGGCAACGACCTCGCCGGGACGGTCGTCCGGGTGGGGCCGGCTGTCACCCGGTTCGCGGTGGGCGACGAGATCTACGCGCGGCCGGACAAGGACCGCATCGGCACGTTCGCCGAACTCATCGCCGTCCACCAGGACGACGTGGCGATCAAGCCGGCCGAGCTCACCATGGAGGAGGCCGCGTCCCTCCCTCTGGTCGCGCTGACCGCGTGGCAGGCGCTGGTCGAGCGGGCCCAGGTGCAGCCCGGCCAGAAAGTACTGATCCACGCGGGCGCCGGCGGCCTCGGGACCATCGCCGTCCAGCTGGCCAAGGCGCTGGGCGCGCACGTGGCCGCCACCGCGAGCACCGCGAAGGCCGACCTGGTGAAGGAGCTCGGCGCAGACGTCGTCGTCGACTACAGGAAGCAGGACTTCGAGACGGTCCTCGACGGTTACGACGTCGTCCTCGACAGCCTCGGCGGCGAGACCCTCGCCAAGTCCCTCCGGGTCCTCAAGCCCGGCGGGAAAGCCATCGGCGTCGCGGGCCCGCCCGACGCGGCCTTCGCCCGCGAACTGGGCCTGAACCCCATCCTGCGCATCGTGATGAGCGCGCTGAGCTTCACGACCCGGCGCCGTGCCAAGCGCCGCGGCGTGACGTACTCGTTCTTGTTCATGAAGGCCGGCGGCGGCACGCTGCGCGAGTTCGCCCGGCTCGTCGACGCCGGGAAGATCCGTCCCGTCGTCGACCGCGTCTTCCCGTTCGATCAGACCCCGAAGGCCATGGAGTACGTCGAGAAGGGCCGCGCGAAGGCCGGCAAGGTCGTCATCGCGATGACGTGAGGACAGAACCTCACCCGGACGACCGGTGAGAACCGCCCCGGCCAACAAGAAGATCCCGCCCCCGCTCCCGCGGCGGAGGAACCAGACCTCGCTCCGCGCCCAGTTGAAGGCCATTCACCGCTGGGGTCTCCAGACCCCGGCATACCTGTCGCGCATTCCCCACCCGGTCCTGGTGGCCAACGGTGAGAGCGACCGGACGGTGCCCAGCGAGAACACGCTCGACCTCGCAGCAGGACTGCCCCGGGGTGAACTCGTCCCGCTCTACCCCGATGCCGGGCACGGCGGCATCTTCCAGTACCACGACGCATTCGTCCCACGGGTCCTTGAGTTCCTCGAATCGTAGGCATCCGCCGTGGTCACGACGGGCCTCGCGCCGACCGGCCGGGTTCAGCGAGGCGAGAGGAGGCAGAACTCGTTGCCTTCCGGGTCGGCCAGGATCGTCCAGGAGATCGCGGACGCGTCGAAAGCGGGGTCGGTGGCGCCCAGCGCGCGCAGTCGGGCCGCTTCCGCCGCCAGGTCGTCACCGGAGTAGGGGGCGACGTCGAGGTGGACGCGGTTCCAGCCGCTCTTGGTGTCGGGCGTACGGACGAACTCCAGGTAGGGCCCGACGCCCTTGGCGGAACGCAGGGTCGCCAGGTCGTCGGTGACCTCGTGCGGCGTCCAGTCCATCGCCTCGCCCCAGAACCGGGCCATCCCCCGTGGGTCGGCGCTGTCCACCACCACCGCCGCGATCGGCCCGGTGTCCCGGTAGACCGGGCGGGGCTCCAGGACGCAGAACTCGTTGCCTTCCGGGTCCGCCATGACCGTCCAGGGGACGTCGCCCTGTCCCACGTCGGCGAGCGTCGCGCCGAGTCCCTTCAGGCGCTCGACCAACTCCGTCCGATGGGCCGCCGAGGTGGTGGCCAGATCGAGGTGCACGCGGTTCTTGACCGTCTTGGGTTCCGGGCGGGCGATGATGTCGATGCAGACGGCCGTCGGGCCGGGGTAGGCGAAGCCCACGGGTTCGAGGTTGGTCACGCCGGGCCCCTCGCTGTCGACGCCCCAGCCGAGCGCCTCCGCCCAGAACCGGCCGAGCGCGGAGTCGTCATGGGCCTTCATGTTGATCTGCACGAGTCGCGTTGCCATGCGGCAGATCCTAGAAGTCACGTCGGCCGCACGGGCCGCTCAGGCCGATGGGACCGGCGGTCGCGGTCGTGCTCGTGCTCGGCCCTCCCCGACCCGAAAACCTCGCCTCCGGGCCTTGCCCTCGAAGATCATTCCGTTGGAGCCTGGGAAGCATGCCAACTCTTCCGACCTTCGTCCTCGTCCACGGAGCCTTCGCGAACTCGTTCTCCTTCGCGCCGCTCCAAGCCGAACTCGGCCTGCTCGGGCACCGTTCGGTCGCGGTCGACCTTCCGGGGCACGGGTTCGGGGCCACGTACCCCGCCGCCTACCAGGCGCCCCAGGATCTCGGTGCGCTGGCCGCGGAACCGGGGGCCATCAAGGGCGTCACCCTCGCGGACAACGTGGCCCACGTGATCGAGGTCCTGGAACGGGCCAAGCGGAACGGGCCCACGATCCTCGTCTCCCACAGCCGGGGCGGCGTCACGGCCACCGCCGTCGCCAACGCCCGGCCGGACCTGATCGACCGGATCGTCTACGTCTCCGCCTGGTGCCCCGTCGATCTGGACGTGAACGACTACTACGCCCAGCCGGAGATGGCCGATGTCGACGCAGGAGCCCTGGCCCTCGCCCTCGTCGGGAACCCGGCCGAACTCGGGCTGCTGCGGGTCAACTTCCGTACGGCCGACCCGGCGGCGCTCGCCGGGTTCAGGCACGCGTTCGCGGCCGACCTCACCGACGACGAGTTCCGGACCTTCCTCAACACCTTCCAGCCCGACGAGAACCTCGACGTCGGTACGTCGGCCGACCGGGCGCAGACCGCGACCTGGGGTCGGGTGCCCCGGACCTACGTACGCCTGGCCGCCGACACCAGCCTTCCGCCCGCCCTCCAGGACCGCATGATCCGCGAGGCCGACGCGCTCACACCCGACAACCTCTTCGACGTCCGCACCCTCGAAGGCAGCCATCTGCGCTGGCTCGTCCGCCCGAAGCCGGCCGCCGAGCTGCTCGCCGGACTCGCCGCGCTCTGACGCCCGTCCGGGGCGGCCGGCAGCGGTCAGAGGTGGAGGCCCGCCGCCCCGGCCGCCGACAGCGTGAGGCCCGCCGCCCCGGCGGAGTCGCGGACCGAGGCGGGCCGGCGGGCGCCCGGGATCGGGACCACGACCGGTGACTGGGCCAACTGCCAGGCCAGGCAGACCTGCTGCGGGCTGACACCCGCGTACGGGCCAGGGCGTGGAACGGCGTGTCCGGTGCCGGCCCGGCCGCGTCCGGGTCGTCGACCGCGCTGCGCGAGATGCCGCCGAGCGGGCTCCACGGCAGGAAGGCCAGGCCGAGTTCGGTGCACGGGCCGAGCGTGTCCCGGGTCGACAGGTGGGCCTGGTCCTCGCCCGCCGCCGCCGTGGCCCCGGCGCCCACCCGGCCGAGGAGCTGGCGTCCCGGGTCCGCGACGGGCCGCCGGAAGAACGTTGACCATCCCTTTCCGGATGATCCGCCACGGATCGAATGAGTACGCTGGATGCCATGACCGCCATGACGCCCACCCGCACCGCCCCCGACCTCTCCTTCCTCCTCGACCACACCGGCCACGTCCTGCGGACCCGGATGGCGGCGGCGCTGGGCGAGATCGGCCTGACCGCCCGTATGCACTGCGTCCTCGTCCACGCCCTGGAGGAGGAGCGCACCCAGATCCAGCTCGCCGAGATCGGCGACATGGACAAGACCACGATGGTCGTCACGGTCGACGCGCTGGAGAGCGCCGGACTCGCCGAGCGCCGGCCCTCCAGCCGGGACCGGCGCGCCCGGATCATCGCGGTCACCGAGAAGGGCGCCTCCCTCGCCCAGCAGAGCCAGGCCATCGTCGACCGGGTCCACGACGAGGCCCTGACGGCCCTGGACGCGGGCGACCGCGCCGCCCTGCTCAAGGCGCTGAACGCACTGGCCGCCGGACATCTGGCCAACCCGGTGGAGAGCCCTCGCTCCGTACGCCGCGCACGCCAGACCGCGAAGTAGAGGAAGGGGAGAGGGGACAGGAGAGGGAGGCGGAGAAGGGGGCCGGGCGGGGCGGAGGCGGAGGATCAGGAAGGCGAGCGGACCGTAAGAGATAGTCCGCAACAAAACCATCTGCTACGGTCGCTCCTGTCGTCACCTCCATCGACAGGAGCGGACCCATGTCTGCCGACGCCCTGCCCTCCTCCACGCACCGCCCGCCGCAGCCGCCACCGCCGCCACCCACACCCCGGAGCCGGGCGCTCGCCCTCGGCGTGATCGCCACGGGGATGCTGATGATCGTGCTCGACGGTTCGATCGTGACCGTCGCGATGCCCGCCATCCAGGACGATCTGGGATTCACGCCCGCCGGGCTCAGCTGGGTGGTGAACGCCTACCTGATCGCCTTCGGCAGCCTGCTCCTGCTGGCCGGCCGGCTCGGCGACCTGATCGGCCGGCGGCCGATGTTCCTGGCCGGGACCGTGCTGTTCACCGCCGCCTCGCTGGTCGCGGGGGCCGCCGCCTCGCCCGCCGTACTGATCGCCGCCCGCTTCGCGCAGGGCCTCGGGAGCGCGATGAGCGCGGCGGTGGCCCTCGGCATCCTGGTCACCCTGTTCACCGAACCCGCCGAACGCGCCCGCGCCATCGCCGTGTTCTCCTTCACCGGCGCGGCCGGAGCCTCCATCGGCCAGGTCCTCGGCGGCGTCCTCACCGACGCCCTGGACTGGCACTGGATCTTCTTCATCAATCTGCCGATCGGCCTCGCCGTCCTCCTCGTCGCCCGGCGCGTCCTGCCCGCCGACCGGGGCCTCGGCCTCGCCGCCGGGGCCGACGCGCTCGGGGCGCTGCTCGTCACCGCCGGTCTGATGCTCGGCATCTACACCGTGGTCGAGGTGGAGTCGTACGGGTGGCTCTCGGCGCACACGCTGGGCCTCGGCGGCCTCGCCCTCGCCCTGCTCGCCGCCTTCGCGATACGGCAGACCACCGCACGCACCCCGCTGATGCCCCTGCGGATCCTGCGCTCGCGCACGGTGTCCGGCGCCAACCTCGTCCAGATGCTGATGGTGGCCGCGCTCTTCGCGTTCCAGATCGTCATGGCGCTCTACCTGCAGAAGGTCCTCGGTTACGGGGCCGCCGCCACCGGCCTCGCCATGCTGCCGGCCGCCGTGGTCATCGGAACCGTCTCGCTGGGTCTTTCGGCCCGGCTCGCCGCCCGGTTCGGCGAACGGACCGTCCTGCTGACCGGGATCGGGCTGCTGATCACCGCCCTCGGACTGCTCGCCAGGCTGCCGGTGCGGGCGGACTACGTCACCGATCTGCTGCCCGTGATGCTGCTCGCCGCCGGGTTCGGGCTCGCGCTCCCGGCGCTGACCTCGCTCGGCATGTCGGGTGCGGGCGACCACGACGCCGGGCTCGCCTCGGGCCTCTTCAACACGACCCAGCAGATCGGCATGGCCCTCGGCGTGGCCGTCCTGTCCACCCTGGCCGCCGGCCGGACCGAAGCGCTCGGCGCCGCCGGGCTCTCCTCCGCCGAGGCGCTGACCGGCGGCTACCGGCTGGCGTTCACCGTCGGTGCGGGGCTCCTCGCGGCGGCCTTCGCCGTCGCGGCCCTGATGCTCCGGCCGGGGCGCAGCGGCGAAGCGCCCGCACCCACCGGCGGAACGTCCGCACCTGTCGGCAGCACGTCCGCGCCCGGCCGCGACGCGTCCGCACCCGTCGACAGCACGTCCGCGCCCGGCGGCGACACGTCCGCACCCACCGGCGGAGCACCTACGTCCACCGGCGGGGCGTCCGAGGGCCCAACACCGGTCGCGGGGTCGGACGTTGGGCCCTCGCGTGGGCCCCTGGGCCCCTGACAGGGCGGGCGGCCGTCCCTACCGTCTATGCGGGTAGATCCTCGTACCCCCCGCTCATGCCCCGCTCGCCCCACGCGCCCTGCCGGCGCCGCCCGACCGCTTCGAGGGAGACCTGATGTGCCGATCCTGCGCCACCGCCGCCGCACCGGCCGATACGTCCGTGGATGCTGAGGCTCCGCCCCCCGTCCCCGGGGTGTCCCGGCGGGGGCTGCTGGCCGGCCTGGGCCTGGGCGCGCTCGCCGTGAACCTGAGCCTGTCGGCCGGAGCGTCCACGGCGGTGGCGGCGGAAGCGGAAGCGGCGGCCGCAGCGGCGGCGGAAGCAGCGGCAGCGGCGGCCGCGAAGAACGGGGCGTGGGCCAATCCCGCCCTGGGCCGGTTCCCGGCCGGCGGCCACTACGGCGCCCCCCGAGGCGGCGCGTCCCACGCCGGCCAGGACGTCAGCAACTCCACGGGCACCGCCGTCCACGCGGCCGCCGCCGGCACGGTCGTCCGCCGTTCGTGGGGCGGGGGCCTGCCCGGCCGGACCGGTAACGCCCTGGTGATCGCGCACGGCGGCAACCAGTACACGTACTACGGGCACCTCAGCGCCTACCGGGTCGCCCTCAACGCCACGGTCAGCGCCGGACAGCGGATCGCCGACATGGGGGCGACCGGCAATGTGACCGGTCCGCACCTCCACTTCGAGACGCACACCGGAAGCCTCGGCAGCACGGTGAACCCGGTCGGCTTCCTGGCCGCCCGGGGTGTGGACCTGTCCGGCGGCTGGTCGAGGATCGACCCGGGCGCGAGCGGCGCGACGGTCGTCGTGATCCAGCGCCTGATGACCCGGCGCGGGCACACGCTGGTCGCCGACGGGCAGTACGGTTCCGTGTCGGTCGCCGCCGTCAAGCGGTTCCAGAGCTCCAAGGGGCTGGTGGCCGACGGCCAGGTCGGCCCGGCCACCTGGCCCGTGCTCGTGTACACGCTGCGGCAGGGCAGCAGCGGGGACCATGTCCGGGCCCTGCAGACCGCGCTGAACAAGCGCAGCGCCGGGCTGGCGGTCGACGGCGGGTTCGGTTCCGTCACCACGAGCGCCGTCCGCGCCTACCAGAGCGCCAACCGTCTGGTGGCCGACGGCGAGGCGGGCCCGGTGACCTGGCGGGCGCTGACCGGCTGACCCGCCGCCGAGTGTGGGGCACACGGTGACGCGTGCTGTCCCGCGGGTCGCCCGGCAGGGCGGCCGTGGTCGGCCATGAACGGTCCGGCGGCCGGTTATGGTCGACCACGCAGACCACTGCACCACCGCATGACCGCGCGCCACCGCTTCACCTCCCCGCCGCGCCGAAGGCCACGCCGAAGGCCACGCAGGAGACCCGGCATGAGTACGCGACCCGCCCCCGCCTCCGTACCCGCTCCGGCCTCCGCGCCTGACACCGTCGCCCGCGCCTTCGACGCCGTGCTCTGCGACCTCGACAACGTCGTCCGCTTCTACGACACCGCCCCGCTCGCCGCCCTGGAGCGGGCCGCCGGGCTGCCGGAGGGCGCGACGACCGAGGTCGCCTACGCGCCCGAGGTCGATCTGCCGCTGCTCTTGGGCCGGATCACCCCGGCCGCCTGGGTGGAGGCCATCGCCGCGGGGCTCACGGAACGGGTGGGCGCCGACCGGGCCCGCGAGCTGGGCCGGGCCCTCGCGGACGCGCCCTTCCGGGCCGACGAGGAGGTGGTGGCCCTGCTGCGGCGGGCCAGGACCCACGTACCGCTGGTGCTCGTCACCAACGCCACCCTCCAACTGGACGACGACCTCGCCCTGTTGGGCCTGACCGACCTGGCCGACGCGGTCGTGGGCAGCGCCGTGGAGCAGGTGGCCAAGCCCGACCCGGCGATCTACCGCATCGCGGCCGAGCGGGCGGGCGTACCGGCGGCGCGGTGCCTGTTCGTGGACGACCGGCAGGAGAACGTCGACGCGGCCGTCGCCCTCGGCATGACCGGTGTCCTCTTCCGCGAACCGGCCGACCTGCGCGCCGCGTTGGGGCCGTGCGCGGAGCGGGCCGCGCAGCCCCGCCCGGGTCGGTGACCCCCCGGACCGGGAGCGGTGACCCCGGGGACCGCGAGCCGGAGGTGCTGTCCGGTGGGATGGCCAACGCCGGAGCCGTCCTGCGCCACGGTGACGCCGTCGAACGCCCCGCTCCACGCCACGTCTCCGTCCTGCACGCCCACCTCCGGGCACTGCGCGGGCAGGGTTTCGACGGTGCGCCCGTGCCCCTGGGCGTCTCCGCCTCCGGTCTCCGCGAGCGGCTCTCGTACCTGCCCGGCAAGGTCGCCGTCGCCCCGTACCCGGACTGGACCTGGACGGACGAGGCCCTGCGCTCCGTGGGGGCGCTGCTCCGGCGGATGCACGACGCGGCGGCGGCCGTACCGTTCGACCGCGCCGCCGACTGGCCCGCCGACCTGGCCGACCCGCAGGGGGCGACGGCTCCCGGCGCGGTGGTCTGCCACAACGACGGGTGCCTGGAGAACGTGGTGTTCCGGGGCGGCGGCGCGGCCGCCCTCATCGACTTCGACCTGGCCGCGCCGGGCCGCCCGGTGTGGGACGTGGCCATGGCGGCACGTTACTGGGCGCCGATGCGGGGGCGCGCCGGTCTCGACCCGGCGCACCGGCTGCGGGTGCTGGCCGACGGCTACGGGCTGGGGCGCGCGGACCGGGCCGCGCTGCCCGCGGTGATCGAGCAGGCCACCGCCGTGTGCCGGGCGTTCGTCGAGTCGCGGGTGGCGCGCGGGGACGCGGCGTACGTGGCGGCGTACGAGGAGAGCGGCCGTGCGGCGTGGGACCGGCACCAGAGCCGACTGGCGGACCGCCGCCACGAGTTGACCGCCGCCCTGCTCGCCGACTCCGGCTGACCGGCGCATCAGCTCAACGGCATGGCCCTCGGCCCCGCAGCGCTCAGCCGCGCGGCCTCGGCTCCAGGCCCGTCCGCAGCTGGACGAACGCGTCCTCGGCCGCCTGCACCGCGCCCGCGTAGACCCGGTCCGCGCTCTCCCCCGCGTCGATCCGCCGCCAGTTGTCCAGGGCCAGGATGCGCAGGACGGCGACGATCTGCCCGGCCGCGAGCCGTTCGGACACCCCGCCGCCCAGCGCCCGGGCGAGGGCCGCCTCGGAGCGGCCCTGGTAGGCGTACATCCGGGCCACCAGCGACGGCGTCCCGTACAACAGGCGGAGGAACGCCAGCACTTCGGGTACGTCGCACAGGCCGGTCACCGGGTCGCGCCGGTCGAGGCCGTCGAGGAAGTGGCGGCGCAGGGCGTCCAGCGGGCTGTCGCCGGAGGGCCGTCCGGCGACCACCCGCGCGGCCTCGTCCTCGTGGTCGGCGAACCGGTGCAGCACCAGGTCCTCCTTGGCGGGGAAATACCGGAACAGCGTCGGCTTGGAGATGTCCGCCGCTGCCGCCACCTCCGCCACGGACACCTTGTCGAAGCCGCGCTCCAGGAACATCGCGATGGCCGCGTCGGAGACCGCCTGGTACGTCAGCCGCTTCTTGCGCTCCCGCAGACCGAGCGGCGCCGAAGGCCGCTGCCGTACGGGGCCGGACCCGCGGGCGGCCCCGCCTCCGGGCGCGTCCCCGGGTCCGCCTCCGGGCCGGTTCCCCGGTCCGCCCACGGGTTCGTTCCCGGCGTTCTCTCCGCTCATGACCATGAAGCGTACGCCCTTGATCTCAGGCGGATCCGGCGTCGCAGCCCGGGGCCCGGGAGCCCTCGGCCGTCCTGCGGACCAGCGCCTCCACCCCGTCCAGCAGGCGTTCCATGCCGAAGGTGAACTCGTAGTCCGCCTCGTCCGGCTCGCTCATCACCCCGGTCTCCAGCTGCCGGGTGATGCCGGGGTGCCGCTCCGGGTCGACGAGCCGCTTGAGGGTGCGTTCGTAGGAGGCCATCAGCTCATCGGGCGTGATCCCGCGCGTGGCGACGGCCGCCGCCAGGTCGCTCACCATCAGCGCCTCGCTGCGGACGAAGTTGGAGATCAGCAGGATCACCGAGGTCTTGTCGCCCTCGGCGAGACCGGTGCCTCCCAGCGCCTGGAGCCCCTGCTCCCACCACGCGATCGAGTTCGGCGTCGCGGGCGGGCCGCCGATGGGGATCCGGAGCGCCCAGAGGTTCGCGCGGTAGCGGTCGCGCTGCGCCGACGCCCATTCGGTGAGCGCCGCCCGCCAGCCCGCGCCCGTCTCCAGGGCGGTCAGGGGCTCCGGCGGGCCGACGGCCGCCTCCTGCATCAGGACGTACAGCTCGTCCTTGGCGGAGACGTACCGGTACAGGGACATCGTGGACGCGCCGAGCTCCTGGGCGACCCGGCCCATCGACACGGCCCCGAGCCCGTCGGCCGCCGCGACGCCCACCGCCGCGGCCACGATCCGCTCCAGGCTCAGGCCGGGTTTCGGGCCCTTGGCCGGGCGGTCGCGCAGCCCCCAGGCAGCCTCCAGGCTGGCCGGCAGGTCGCCGCCGTCCGAGCCGCTCTTCTCCGTCACCGCATCCCCTTCGCCCGGCGTCCCGCGCCCCCGTACGCCTTGACCCCATCCTAGGGATGCGTAATGCTTACGCAATAACGCGTATGTCATACGCAGAAGAATGCGGAAGAGGTCCCGACATGACCGACCCGACCGACCCGACCGACCCCAACGGCCCGAACAGCCCGAACGGCCCGAACGCTCCACTCGACACCCGTACAGCCACCGGCACCGGCACCGGCGAAGCCCTCGCCATCGAGGCGTACGGCCTCACCAAGTCCTACGGAAAGCCCGCCGTCCGGGTCCTCGACGGCATCGGCCTCCAGGTCGGGCGCGGCACCGTCTTCGCCCTGCTCGGGCCGAACGGGGCCGGCAAGACCACCACCGTCCGGATCCTCGCGACGCTGACCGAGGCCGACTCCGGCAGCGCCCGCGTCGCGGGGTACGACGTCGTCGCCGACCGGAGCGCGGTGCGCCGCTCCATCAGCCTCACCGGGCAGTTCGCCGCCGTGGACGAGACCCAGACCGGCGAGGAGAACCTGCGGATGATGGCCCGGCTCACCGGGCTGCCCCGGGCCGCCGCCCGGCGCCGGGCGGCGGAGCTGCTGGAGCGCTTCGACCTCACCGCGGCGGCCCGCCGCCCCGTCCTCACGTACTCCGGAGGCATGCGCCGCCGCCTCGACCTGGCCGCCGGGCTGGTGGGCTCACCGGAGCCCGGGGTGTTCTTCCTGGACGAGCCGACCACCGGCCTCGATCCGCGCAGCCGCCAGGAGCTCTGGGAGGTCGTCCGGGAGCTGGCCGCGCGCGGCGCGACCGTCCTGCTCACCACCCAGTACCTGGAGGAGGCCGACCGCCTCGCCGACCGGATCGCCCTGCTGAACCGGGGCCGGATCGCCGCCGAGGGCACCGCCGCCGACCTCAAGTCCCGGTTCGGCGGACACCGCCTCGACCTGGTCCTCACCAGCCGCGAGGCCTACCTCCACCTGGCCGCCCGGGCCGTCCACCACTCCCCCGAGACCCTCACGCTCGGCCTCCCCACCGACGGCTCGGCGGCCCAGGTGCGCGCCCTGCTCGACGAGATCGACCCGGACAGCCGCGCGATCGAGAGCTTCGCCCTGCACAGCGCGACCCTCGACGACGTCTTCCTGGCCCTGACCTCGAACACACCCACGAACCCGGAGGCATCCAGCCGTGTCTGACACCGCCGTTCAGCGGAGAAGCCCCGCCCGGCCCACGGACGCAGCCGTGCCGGACCCCGGCCGCGGGCCCGGCCCGCTCACCCACACCGTCGTCATGGCCGCCCGCGCCCTGCGCATCAGCAGCCGCAACATCGACGCGCTGATCACGTCCCTGGCCCTGCCGATCATGCTGATGCTGATCTTCGTCTACTTCTTCGGCGGCGCGATCGACACCGGAGCGGACTACGACTCGTACGTCATGTACGTCGTCCCGGGCGTCCTGCTCCTGTCCGCCGGGTTCGGCGCGGCGACCACCGCCACCGCCGTCAGCGAGGACATGAAGGGCGGCATCATCGACCGCTTCCGCTCCCTGGACGTGGGCGGTACGCCGGTGCTCGCCGGGCATGTGGCGGCCAGCACCGTCCGCAATCTCTGCGCCACCACCCTGGTCTTCGGCGTCGCGCTGCTGATCGGCTTCCGCCCGGCCGCCACCTGGAGCGGCTGGCTCCTGGTGGCCGTCGTGCTGGTGGCCTACATCGTGGCCCTGTCCTGGATCTCGGCGGCGATCGGCCTGCTGGCCCGGACCCCGGAGGCGGCGAGCGGCTTCACGTTCTTCATGTCGTTCCTGCCCTACCCGAGCAGCGCGTTCGTCCCGACCGAGAACATGCCGGACTGGCTGCACGGCTTCGCCGACCACCAGCCGATCACCCCGGCCATCGAGTCGCTGCGCGGGCTGCTGCACGGCCAGGACGTGGGCAACACCCCCTGGATCGCGCTCGCCTGGGCCGCCGGCATGCTCGTCGTGGCGATCAGCGCGTCCGGGACGCTGTTCCGGATCCGGACGCGCTGACCCCGGGGCACGGACGGGCCCATGATCCGGTCCGCTCAGAACACATCCGGGCACCACGGCCGCCGGCCCGCCCGGAACACCGCGTCCGCCGTCGTCGCCGCGCCCGCCCGCAGCTCCTCGGCCCGGCCCAGGTCCACCAGCCGCCGCACGGACTCGTCGCCCAGATACAGCGTGGACAACTCCCCCACCCCCAGGGCCAGATCGGCGCTCCGGGTGGTCGGCGTACAGCGCGCGCCGGAGGGCGAGGCGTCCAGCAGGAAGCGGCCGCCGGCCAGGCCCGCCTCGTCCCGCACCTCCAGGACGAGCGAGGCCTCGGTGCCGTAGGTCCGGGCCTCCAGGGCGCGCGGCACATCCAGCATCCGCAGCCACAGCCAGTCCGTGGCGGTGACGATCCGGGCCGCGCGCGGGTCGGGGAGCAGCAGCGGGAGCAGGTCGTCGGGTCCGCGGTAGCCCGAGCGGACGGTGGTGATCCAGTCGACCGAGCAGAGGTAGTGCCACAGGGCCCGCTCGGCCGCCGGGTTCGCCGCGATCAGGTCCCGTACGGAGGCGGTGTTCAGGGGCTGCTTGGAGTCGCCCCACTTGTCGTCCACCCCGTACACCAGCAGGCCGTCGACCGTGCCGTCGGCGGCGCGGTGCACCACGTAGAACGGCTCGGTCCAGGTCTCGTGGGCCGCGCGGGGCGCGACGCCCGTACGGGTCCGCCACCAGCGCTCGCCACGGCCGACGACGCCGGGCTGCCGGGCCGCCAGCGCCGCGTGCACCTCGGGGCCGGTCTTGCGGACCTCCGCGCCGTCGACCATCTCGACCCGGCCGCCGCCCGCCGGCTGCCCGGAGCGGCGCGGGTCGAGCCCGGCGCGGGGCACGGAGACCTCCCACTCGGCGGCCCAGGCGGCGGGGCCGAAGCCGTACCGCCCGTAGATCGGGTACTCCGCGGCGATCAGCGAGGCGACCGCCTCGCCGCGCTCCTTGGCCGCCGCCAGGTCCGTCGCCATCATCCGGCTGAGCAGCCCGCGGCGGCGGTGCGTGGGCGTCACCGTGACCCCGGTGATCGCGTCGGCCGTCACGGTGGCCCCGCCGACCACGGTCAGCTGCTGGGCGAACGAGCGGAACGTCGCCACGCAGCGCCCGGCGTCGAAGACGCCCTGCATACGGGAGAGGTCCGTGTCGCCGAACCGGTCGGCGACCAGTTCCTCGCCCGGCTTCTCGGCGGCGGGGGTCAGGAAGCCGGTGCCCACCGCCTTCATCCAGTCGGCGATCTCGGAACGGGTGACGGGGCGGACATCAAGGCTCATCGTCCCACGCTAGGCGGGCGCGCCTCAGAATGTCGCGCGAATTTCGCCGACCTCCGCCGCCCCGCCGAGCAGCGGCGAACGCCCGATCCGGGCGACCACCGGGGCGTCCACGCCCAGCAGTTCCAGGGCCCGGGCCAGCACCGGTCCCAGCGCCCGGGTGGCGCCGTCGTCGATCTTGAAGGCGAGGGCCCGGCCGTCGGCCAGGGCCACCGCCTGGACCGCCTCGGCGCCCATCTTGGAGAGCGCCCCGGGCACCTCGCTCATCAGCCAGGTGTCCGGCCGCCGGGTGCCCGCGACGTACTCCGGGTGGGCGCGCATCGCGTCCGCGACCCGGCGTTCGGCGCTGCCGGGCTCCGCCAGCACGAAGGACCGGAAGGCGCGGGCCAGACCGGTCAGCCCGATCGCCATCAGCGGGGCCCCGCAGCCGTCCGTGCCGACCGCCGCGACGGGCTCGCCCGCCGCCTCGGCGACGACCTGGCCCACGAGCCGCTGGAGCGGGTGGGCGGGGTCGAGGTAGGTCGTGGTGTCCCAGCCGTTGCGGACGCAGACGGCGAGCATGGCCGCGTGCTTGCCGGAGCAGTTCATCGTGATCCGCTCGCGTACGTTCCCGCCCGCGAGGTAGGTCTCCGCCTCCACCGGGTCCAGCGGCAGGTCCGGCGGGGTCTGCAGGTCGGCGGTGGTCAGCCCGTGCTCGGCGAGCATCTTCCGTACGAGATCGAGGTGGAAGGGCTCCCCGGAGTGGCTCGCGGCGGCCAGTGCCAGCCGTTCGCCCGACAGGTCGAGGCCGGCCCGCAGGATCGCGGCGGCCTGCATCGGCTTGTTGGAGGACCGGGGGAAGACCGGCGCCGCCGGATCGCCGATCGCCCGCTCCACGCTGCCGTCGGCGGCCAGCAGGACCAGCGACCCCCGGTGGTGGCCCTCCGTGAACCCGGAGCGCACGACCTCGGCCAGGACGGGCGGGGCGGGGGCCGGGGCGGTGGATATGGCGGACGGGGCGTCGGTCGACGTCATGGTGGCCTTCCGGGGACGGGGGTGCGGGACCCGCGCCCGGAAGGATCGCTTCAGGCGAGCAGGTCGTCTACTTGTGCTTCACCGTCACGGTACCTGCGGGCGATCTCCGCGCTGCAATCGTCGGCGGTGCGCTGGAGCTCGTGACGGCGGCGCGAGACCTGCTGTTCGTAGCGGACGAGCCGCCCCATCGCGGTGTGCAGTTCCTCGTCCGTCCGGGCGTCCAGATCGGACAGCTCGACCTCGGCGAGGGTCTCGGCGGCCAGCCGCCGGAACTCGTCGCCGCGCGGCGTCGTCAGCGTGACGTGCCGGGCGGAGGAGCGGTGCCGGGACGGGGTGTCGGCCAGGATCTCCGAGAGCCGGCTCACCACCGCCGCGTCCTCCACCGGCGCCTCCGGGTCCCGGCGGCGGGCCAGTTCGGCGCGCAGGATGTCGATCCGCCCCTGCACGAGCCGGCGTACGTAACCGATGTCGGCCTCGTCGCGCTGGGCGTCCCGGCGCAGCGTCCGCAGCTCCGGCAGCCGCAGCCCGCCGAAGCCCGCGTCGCCCCCGGAGCCGCCGGAGGCGCCGGACTGCTCGGGCACGGTGGCGGGCCCGGACACGGGCGGCTGGGCGGGCGGCGGCAGCGGCGCGGGGCCCTGCCCTGGCAGACTGCGCTGTACGGGTGACCGCAGGGTGCTGGTGCGGTGACGTGCGCCCGGTACGGCACCGGGAGATTGTCCGGTTCCATATGTACTCATGCTGTTCCGTCCCCTCGACCGGTGCGTCGGCACACCGACATCGTGCATCGTGCCACTCCGCACGGTGCCGATGCAGGTGCTCTGTACCCGTTCAGCCCAAGATAGGTTGGTCTGTATGCGTGCAGTGGTACAGAGAGTGGACGGCGCGAGCGTCTCCGTCGCCGGTGCGACGGACGACCCCTCGGCCCACGGAATCGTCGGGGAGATCGTCGGCGAGGGCCTGTGTGTGCTGGTCGGGGTGACCCATGACGACACCCCCGAGAAGGCGGCGCAGCTGGCCCGCAAGCTCTGGTCGGTGCGCATCCTGGACGGCGAGAAGTCCTGTTCCGACGTGGATGCACCCCTCCTGGTGATTTCTCAGTTCACTCTCTACGGGGACGCCCGCAAGGGCCGCCGGCCCACCTGGAACGCCGCCGCGCCGGGCGAGGTCGCCGAGCCGCTGGTGGACGAGGTGGTGGCGCAGCTGCGGGCGCTGGGCGCGCACGTGGAGACGGGCCGGTTCGGAGCGGACATGCGGGTCTCGCTCACGAATCACGGCCCGTTCACGGTGATCATCGAGGTGTAGCCGTACGCCGCGCGGAGCGGAGCGGTTACGGCTCGACGACCGTCTCCTGGGCGGCCGCGGTGTCCCCGGCGATCAGCTCCGCGTCGACGGCCACGTTCCGCTTGACCAGGGCCAGGGCGATCGGGCCCAGCTCGTGGTGGCGGGCCGAGGTGGTGATGAAGCCGAGCTGGCGGCCCTCCTGGCCGTCGGCGGCCAGCCGCACCGGCGTCCCGTGTCCGGGCAGGTGCACCTCGCTGCCGTCCAGGTGCAGGAAGACGAGCCGGCGCGGCGGCTTCCCCAGGTTGTGGACGCGGGCCACGGTCTCCTGGCCCCGGTAGCAGCCCTTCTGGAGGTGGACGGCGGTGCCGATCCAGCCCAGCTCGTGCGGAATGGTCCGGTGGTCGGTCTCGAAGCCGACGCGCGGCCGGTGCCCCTCGACGCGCAGCGCCTCGTACGCCAGGATCCCGGCGGCGGGCCCGTGGGCGGCGGCGAACGCCTCCAGCTCCGGGCGCGGCAGGAACAGGTCGCGGCCCTGCGGGGTCTCCCGTACGGCGACTCCGTCCGGGAGCTCCGCGATGGAGCCGGCCGGGAGGTGGACGACCGCGAGGTCGGCGGTGCGGTCGGCGACCTCGACCCGGTAGAAGAACTTCATCGACTCCAGGTAGGCGATCAGGTCGGCCTGGGTGTCGGGTTCGACGTGCATCCACACCGTCGTACCGTCGTCCACCAGGTACATCGCGTGCTCGATGTGACCGTTGGCGGAGAGGATCAGCGCTTCGGTCGCCTGGTGCGGGGCGAGGTCGCTGACGTGCTGGGTGAGCAGCAGGTGCAGCCAGCTCAGCCGGTCGTCGCCGGTGACGGTGACGACGCCCCGGTGCGAGAGGTCGACGAAGCCGTTGCCGTCGGCGAGGGCGCGTTGCTCGCGGAACAGGTCGCCGTAGTGCGCGGCGACACCTTCGTCGCGGCCTTCGGCGGGGACGGCGCCGGGCAGGGACAGCAGGGGGCTCTTCATGCGCCCAGCCTACGACTTGGCGGAGGCTTCCTCCGCTGCCCTCTCGGCGGCCGTGCACGAGGCGCAGCGGCCGAAGATCGCGAAGTGCTTCATATCGGTCTCGAAGCCGAAGTCGCCGCGGAGCTTCTCGGTGAACTCGGCGACGACGGAGAGGTCCGCCTCGATGACGTCCTGGCAGTCCCGGCAGACCAGGTGGATGTGGTGGTGGCGGTCGGCCAGGTGGTACGTGGGGGCGCCGTGCCCCAGATGGGCGTGGCTGACCAGCCCGAGCTCCTCCAGGAGCTCCAGGGTCCGGTACACCGTGGAGATGTTCACGCCGGACGCGGTCCTGCGCACCTCGCACAGGATGTCGTCCGGCGTCGCGTGCTCCAGGGCGTCGACCGCCTCCAGGACGAGCTGACGCTGGGGCGTCAGCCGGTAGCCGCGCTGCCGAAGATCGGTCTTCCAGTCGGTGCTCACCACACGCCCAGTCTAGGGCGTGCGGTCAAACACCCGCGGCGGCTCTGCTCGCGCTGCTCGCTCTGCCTGCTCTACTTGAAGAACGCGATGCCGTCGTCCGGCATGTCCTCGAGGTTCCGGGCCATCTCGGCGACCTCTTCGGGGGTGACGACCTTCTTCAGGTGCGCCGACATGTACGGGCGCAGCTCGACCTCGGGCGTCGCCTTCTCGCCGACCCACATCAGGTCGCTCTTGACGTACCCGTAGAGCCGCTTGCCACCGCTGTACGGGCCGGAGGCCGCCGTACGGGCCACCGCGTCGGTGACCAGGTCGATCTGCGGCTTCTGGTCGGCCAGCTCGCCGTACCAGATCTCGATGACGCCCTGGTCGCGGGCCATGACGACCTCGACCTTGCGGTCCTTGTCGATGCGCCAGTAGCCGGTCTCCGTCTCCAGGGGCCGGACCTGCTTGCCCTCTTCGTCCAGGACCCAGGTGTGGGAGACGTACTCCAGGAAGTCGCGGCCGTCGTGGCTGAAGGTGACTTCCTGGCCGAAGTTGCACTTCTCGGCGCCGGGGAAGTCGGACACGCCCGCGCCCGCCCAGTTGCCGAGGAGGAAGGCCAGCGGGACGAGGTCCGGGTGGAGGTCGGACGGAATCTCGATCATGAGCGGCTCAGACGATCTGTGAGGGTACGAGGGGTGGGCGGGAACCGTGGGACGGCGAGGGTCAGCGCTGGCCCTGGTACAGCTTCTTCACGGTGATCGCGGCGAAGGCGGTGACGCCGACGCAGACCAGGATCAGCAGGGCGGTGAAGAATGCCTCAAGCACAGGGAGCTCCTCGTGACGAGCGGGTGGCGGCGGTGACAGGGCCGGGCCCCCAGCCTAATGGGTGGGGGCCCGGCCTTCTCGTCCAGGTGCCGGCCGCGGGGGCGCGGCACGGGTCTCAGGCGAGCAGCTGATTCTGCAGGATCAGCGTCTGCTGGAAGGGGATGCGGCCCGTCTCCCGCTTTCCGGCGCGCTCGTGCACGACGAGGGCGACGGTGTCGCCCGCCAGGGTGTACGCCTGCCGGACGTGCTCGGCGCCGAAGGGCGCCTGCTCGGCGAAGACGAACGAGGAGACGTTCTCGACGTTGTCGGCCGAGCTCCAGCTGCCGTCGAGCTCGGTGGTGTCCGTACGGTCCAGCGGCGTACCGGCCGAGGCGCCCACGTGCAGATCGTCGAGCAGACGGCTCGCGAACGCCGTGGAGTTGAACCGCACCAGATAGATCCGGGACGTGGTGCCGTCCGGCATGGTCCAGCCGCGGGCCGCGATGTGGCGCGGCGCGGCGTCCCGGAGGAGCTGGGCCACCGACGCGCGGTCCTGCTGCCGGTAGGCGTCGAGGAACGTCTCCGTGGAGATCCAGCCGCCGGTCAGCTTCTTGTCCGGCGCCGCTCCGGCGGGGGCCGGCAGCAGCAGGTCGCGCAGGTCGGCGTGGTGGATCTCGGCCGGGTTGCCGGCCGAGAACGGCCGGGGCGAACCGGCCGGGAGCGCGGGCAGCGACAGCTCCGGATAGTCCCAGCGGCCGTCGTCCTCGGTGGCGAGCCCGGGTACGTCGGTCCGCTCCAGGGAGGCGATCCCGAAGGCCGTACCGGTGCCGAGCACCCCGAACGCCAGCGCGGCGGCCGTCCACCGCGCGACGGCCCGCAGCACCCGCCGGGGCGGCTTCGGCGACGCGTCGGGGCCGGGCGGAACCTCGGGCGTGCCGGGCGGAACCTCGGGCATCGCGGGGACCGCGGCCGGTGCGGGCGCCTCCACTGCCTCGGGGGTCACCGCCGCCTCGGGGGTCACCGTCTGGTCGCTCATATGTACTCCCCCGGGGAGGTGATGTGGTCGAGCTGGTCCTTCACCAGGTCCCGGACGGCGGACGGGCTGAACGGCTTGCTGCCGTTGGCCTCGACGCTCACCGAGACCTCACCGTCGTAGGCGATGCAGCTGACGCCGTCGAGGGTGTTCTTGTCGCCCTTCGGCAGCCGGTAGCAGGTCGCCTTCTTGTGGCCGTCGATCGACGGGCCCTTGCGGAAGACGTCGAAGGAGTCCAGCAGCTTCTTGCGGTCCAGGTACGTCTGGCGCACGGCCCGCTTGTCCCGCATCTTCACGATCTGGACGTTCACGACGAGGTCGTTCTCGGCCGAGGTGTACGAGCGCTGCGCCACCCCCTGGATACGGAGCCGCTCGACCAGCTTGTTCAGCTCGCGGCGGTCCTTGCCGGCCAGCCCGCGCCCCATCTCCTTCATCGCGGCGGTGGCCTTCGCACCGCTCGTCTCGCTGTCGTTGCCGATCTCGCCGATGTCCGGGCCGAGCCGGTACCCCTCGGGGACCGGCAGCAGAAGCCTGGTCAGCTCGGTGTCGTGGCGGCCCCGGGACGGGTCGCCCGCAGGGTCCTTGCCGGTGGGCGCGTGGTCGTCGTCCCAGACGGCCGTGGTGACCTTGCGGTCGGCGGTGTCCACGGTGGCATCGGTGTACGCGGCCGCCCCGCCGATCGCCGCGAGCACCAGGCCGACCGGCAGCGCGGTCAGCAGCACCCGGCGCGCCCGGCGGCCGGGGGCGGGAGCGGTGCCGGGGACGGCGGGGTCGGGGACGGCGGCCGGGACGGCGGGGTCGGGGGCAGGGTTCGTCTCGTCGTTCACAGCCGCTCCAGCTGTCGCTCGGCCAGCGTCCGGATGTCCTTCTTGCTGATCGGGACGGTGTCGAAGATGTTGATGTCGAGCGCGATGTCACCGCGCACGGCCAGCGCCCTGGCCCGGTAGGAGGGGAGGTAGCCCGCCTCGCGCTCGACCGGGTAGAGGAAGTAGCGGCCCTCACGGCTGCCCTTGATCGGGTCCCCCACGTTGTCCGCGCCGCCCATGTCGCCGGGCATGTACATCATCTGTTCGCTGAAGTGGTCCGCCGCGCCGAGCAGGTCTCCGGACCGGAACTGGATCAGCTCGACCGTGGTCTCCCGGTACTTCCCCTGCGTCCACGAGGCCGAGGCCACCCGGCGCAGATCCGCCGCGGCCAGCGTCTCGAACATGTACTGCGGGTCGTCGTAATAGCCCTGCACGTACGCGTCGATCGGCTCCCAGCCGTCGTCGAGACCCAGCTCGTCGGCGAAAGACTTCTTCGCGCCCTTGGGCCGGTCGACGAGCAGCTTGCGCAGGTCGCCGTCCGTCCTGACCCGGCGGTCCTGGGCCGCGGGCAGCGGGGCCGGGGCCCGGCCGGCGGCCGCCGGCTTCGCCGGATAGCCGATACCGGGCTGCGACAGGGCGGCCAGCGGCGTCGGCTCCCGCTCCGCCTGGACGCCGTAGCCCACGGCGACCCCGGCGGAGATCCCGAGCAGCGCCGCCGCCGCGATGATCAGCGTCGTACGGCCACGCGGCCGGCGTCGTACGGGCACGTCCACCGGAACGGGCGGGGCCGGGACGGCCGGGGCCGGCGGCTCGGCCTGCGCGGGCGGGGCCGGCACGGGTGCGGGCCCCTCCGGCGCGGCAGGAATGGTGTCGTTCGGTTCCAAAAGGGTCCCCCCAAAAGACCTGAAGCGCGGTTTCCCTTACCTGCGCGCACAAGTGACCCTCAGGTCAGCAAGGAGGTTGCCTTCCGGACGATTACAGTTCGGCATATGCCGAAGAAGCTTGTGATCAAGGTGACCGCCGGGCCCGAGGCCGCCGAGCGCTGCTCGCAGGCCTTCACCGTGGCGGCCGTGGGTGTCGCCAGCGGTGTCGAGGTCTCGCTCTGGCTGACCGGGGAGTCCTCGTGGTTCGCGCTGCCGGGCCGGGCCGCGGAGTTCGAACTGCCGCACGCCGCCCCGCTGCCCGACCTGCTGGACTCGATCCTGGCGGGCGGCCGCATCACCCTGTGCACCCAGTGCGCGGCCCGGCGCGACATCACGGAGAAGGACGTGCTGGAGGGCGTGCGCATCGCGGGCGCGCAGGTCTTCGTGCAGGAGGCCGTGGCCGACGACACCCAGGCGCTCGTCTACTGACGGCTCAGCGGCGCTTCTTGCCGTCCAGCTCGTCCCACCACTCGTCGGACTTCGGGTCCCCGGAGGGGTCGTCCCACCAACGGTCCTCCGGGCCCCGCCGGTTGGCGATCATCGCGGCGACCGGCGGGATCACCATGGCGACCACGCACATGCCGATCGCGACCGGCATGGACCACAGGCGCACCACGGCCCAGGCGGACACGAAGAGCGCGATGCATCCGCCCATCATGAGGAAGTAGTTCCGCCTGCGTCGGGCGTACATGCTTCCAGCGTAGGACTCCGCGCGCCGGACGGCACGAAGGGCCGCACCCCGCGTCAGGTGGCGTCCAACCCCCTGGGGTGCGGCCCTTCGGCCGTTCTGGGTGCCGTGGAAAACGGCGTACCGCGGATCCCGCGAAGGATCAGACGGCGATGGCGACCTCGGAGAGGCCGCCGGTCTGCGCGACGACCGTGCGGTCGGCGCTGCCGCCCGGAACCAGGGCGCGGAGCGTCCAGGTGCCCTCGGCCGCGTAGAACCGGAACTGTCCGGTCGCCGAGGTCGGGACCTCGGCGGTGAACTCACCGGTCGAGTCCAGCAGCCGCACGTAACCGGTGACGGGCTCGCCGTCGCGGGTCACGCTGCCCTGGATGGTGGTCTCACCGGGCTTGATCGTCGAAGCGTCGGGGCCACCGGCCTGTGCTCCACACATGGTTCTGTCCTTCTGGTCGGGTCGTGCGGGTCGGTCGGGTTACTTGGCGGGGCCGAGCTCGATCGGCACGCCGACGAGGGAGCCGTACTCGGTCCAGGAACCGTCGTAGTTCTTGACGTTCTCGACACCGAGAAGCTCGTGCAGGACGAACCAGGTGAGCGCGGAACGCTCACCGATGCGGCAGAGAGCGATGGTGTCCTTCGACAGGTCGACCTGCTCGTCCTCGTAGAGGGCCTTGAGCTCGTCGTCCGACTTGAAGGTGCCGTCGTCGTTGGCGTTCTTCGACCACGGGATGTTGCGCGAGCTGGGCACGTGGCCGGGGCGCTGCGACTGCTCCTGCGGGAGGTGGGCCGGGGCGAGCAGCTTGCCGCTGAACTCGTCGGGCGACCGCACGTCCACGATGTTCTTGTTGCCGATGGCCTTGACGACGTCGTCGCGGTAGGCGCGGATCGACTCGTCCTGCGGCTTGGCCGTGTACTGGGTGGCCGGGCGGGCGGGAACGACGTCGGTCAGGTCGCGGGAGTCGAGCTCCCACTTCTTGCGGCCGCCGTCGAGGAGCTTGACGTTCTCGTGGCCGTACAGCTTGAAGTACCAGTACGCGTAGGAGGCGAACCAGTTGTTGTTGCCGCCGTAGAGGACGACCAGCGTGTCGTTGCCGATGCCCTTCTCGCTGAGCAGCTTCTCGAAGCCGGCCTGGTCGACGAAGTCACGGCGGACCGGGTCCTGGAGGTCCTTGGTCCAGTCGATCCGGATCGCGTTCTTGATGTGGTTCTTCTCGTACGCCGAGGTGTCCTCGTCCACCTCGACGATGGCGACCTGCGGGTCGTCGATGTGGGCCTCGACCCAGTCGGCGTCTACCAGGACGTCGCTGCGGCTCATGTTGTTCTCCTCCGGGGCAGTCTGCGGCGGGGTGGTGCGAAATGCGGAGTTGCGAGGTGCGGGTGTACGCGCGGAGGCACGGAACGCGGCGCGTACGGGGCACGGCGCCGGCCCTGACGACGGTCGAAGGGCCGGGGGACGCGGGACGGGTGCGAACGCCCCGCTCAGAAGGTGCGACAGAGCATGGCGGCGACGCGGCACAGGTCTACTGCCCGCCGCTTCGTGAGATCCGCCTGTCGCTTCATGGGTCCGATCGTAGGGAGGTACGGACGGAGATGTCACCGTCGTGTCGCATGATGAGACACGATCATCCGTGATGCGAGACGGAGAAGGGGCCGTCGGACCCTCCGTCCGGCCCCGGGCCGCTCCGAGCCTTCCCCGCATCTGCGGACCGGACGCGGGCGTCTCACTATCCGGATCGGCGGGTCGGCAGAGGGCCGCCGGGAGCGGTCGGACCCCGGTGACCGGCGCGTACGGCCCCCGGCGATCCGTGCGTGCGGCCCGGTCAGCCGGTCAGCCGGTCAGGGCGACGTCCGAGCCGGTCACCGAGATCTCCAGGCCCTTCTCCGTCACCTTGACCTCGCGGAGCTCCAGGCCCTTCGGCAGCCCGTCGATGTCACCCTCGAAGTCGGTCTTCTTGCGGATCAGGTCCTCGACGCCGGGAAGCCCTTCGCCGGGCACCTTGTCCGCGCGCACCTTGATCGTGTGGCCGTCGACGCGGGTCACGGTGGACAGCACGCTGCGCGAGATCGGGCGGCCCAGGACCTCGACCGTGCCGGTGACCTTCGCCTTGCCGTTGCCGCCGTACTCCACGACGACGCCGTCGCTGGCCGCCGCCGTCAGATCCTCGTAACTGACGAGCGCGGTGCCGGTGGCGCGGGCGGCCGTGGCGCTCCGGTAGCCGGAGCCGAGCTTCACGTCGTGCAGCTCGGCCCGGACCTCGCTGACCCGCATCGCACGGCCGGCCGCGCTGGTCTCCATGCCGGTGAGGCTGACGTCGACCCGGTCGAGCTGCGAACCGGCGAGCTGGGTGAGGAAGGGGAAACCCTTGATCGAGATCTCCGTCGTGGCGGGGCCGCCCCCGCTGATCGTGACCCGGTCCTCCGCCTCGGACTCGGCGAACCAGACGGCAGCGCGGTCGACGGCGATGAAGAGGCCGCCGAGCACCACCACCAGGACCAGCAGTATTCGCAGTGCGCGCATGTGTCGTTTCCCCACCCTGTGCCGATCGGTCCCCCTGGCGCCCGTGAGCCTACTGCCGCAGGAACAGGAGCGGGCGCCCTGGATGATCGACGAGCGACGGCCCCTCATCGGTTCCCGAGGGGCCGTCAGCAGCCTCGGCCGTACAGCTGTCAGCGACCGCCGTCCGCCGTCAGAGCACGGCGCGGCCGACCAGGTACACGACCGGGGTCGCCACGGTCAGCGGCAGCGCCACCCCGGCGGTCATGTGCACGAACCGGGACGGGTAGTCGTAGCTCGCCACCCGCAGTCCGATGAGCGCGGCCCCGCCCGCCGCGAGACCGAGCAGCGCGCCCTTCGCGCCGAAGTCCGTCAGCGCGCCGACCGCGATGCCCGCGCCGGCGCCCGCGAGCAGGGCCACCACGACGGAGGCCGCGCCGGGCAGCGGGAGGGCCCGGGCGAGCGTGGCCGCCGCGACGGCCACCCCGCCGACCGCCACCGCGTCCGGGAGCGCCGCGAGGTGTCCGCCGGCGAGCACCGCGAGGGACGCGGAGACGACGGTGGCCATCAGCCCGTACATCCGCTCGTCGGCCCCCGCGTGGCTGCGGAGCTGGAGCACCACGGTGAGCAGCACCCAGACGCCCAGGGTGCCAAGCAGCGCGGCGGGACCGTGCTCCCGGCCCGCCGCGAGCAGGACCACATCGGCGACGAGCCCGCCGGCGAAGGCGAGCGCGATGCCCTGGCGGGCCGGCCACATGCCGTTGAGCCGGAACCATCCGGCGGCCGTCACCGCCTGGAGGAGCACCACCGGGACGAGCAGGGCGTACGTCCCGATCGCCGCGCCGCCCGCGAGCAGCAGGCCCAGTACGGCGGTGAGCGCCGCGGGCTGCATCCCCGGCGCGATGATCGGCGAGCGCCCCTCGGCGCGGGCCCGCTGGGCGTCGGTGATCCGGGCGTTGCCCAGCGTCGTGGGCGCGCTGTAGCCGGTGTCACCGGGCCCCGGCTGCCCGGTCGCGGGCTCCGGGGCGGAGGGCGGGGCGGACGCCGCGGCCGGTGCGACGGGCGTGGCGGGTGTGGCCGGGACCTCGGGCGGCAGCGGGTAGGAGCCCGAGGCGCCCTGGGGCGGCAGATAGGCGGTGTCGGCCGCGGAGGGACGGTAGGGCTGCTGCTGGTGCTGGGGTTCCTGATACTGCGGTTCCCGGTATTGAGGCTCCTGGTGCTGCTGGTGCTGCTGGTACGGAGCGTGCGCCTGCGGCTGCTGCGGTGTCGCGTACGCGCCGGGCTGCTGCTGTCCGTACGGATCCGGCTGCCCGTAACCCTGCCCCTGCCCCTGCCCCTGCCCCTGCGCCCGGTGCGGGTCGTCCGGGCGGATCGTCGGCTGGTACTGCGTGTCCCAGGTCGGCGCCTGCCACGTCTGCGTCGCGCCCTGGTCGAAGGCGGCCGGATCCTGCGGCGCGGCGGGCCCGCCCGCCGTCCCGTCGGGCCAGTGCGGCGACGACGGCTGCGGCTGCTGCCGCTCGGGGTCGTACGGCGACGGGTACGGGTACTGCTGATCGCTGCTGCTCATGGCCTGCGGTTCACCCTCCTGCGAACGGCGGGAGCACCTCGACCGTGCCGCCCTCGGCAAGGCGTACGGTCTCATGCCCGCGGCTCCCGACGGGGTTCCCGTCGATGAGGAACGAGCACCGCCGGAGCACCTGGCTCAGCTCGCCGGGGTGCCGTCTCCGCACCGCGTCGAGCGCCTCGGCGAGGGTCGCCGCCGCGTACGGTTCCTCCGCGGTGCCCGCGGCGGCCTTCGCCGCAGCCCAGTAGCGGATCGTCCCCGCTGCCATGGCGCCACTCCTTCGGTCGGTTCGTCGGACGCCTCGTGCGTCAGCTCTCCATGATGGGTCACGCGGGCAGTGCGGCCGTCGCCCAGTCGGCGATCCGGGCCAGAAGGGCGTCGTCCGCCGCGTTCTCCGCGTGGCCCATCCCCCGCTCCAGCCACAGCTCCGCACCGCCGGGCCCGGCCGCCTCCGCCAGCATCCTCGGGTGGTCCAGCGGGAAGTACGGGTCGCGGTCGCCGTGCACCAGGAGCAGCGGGACCGGGGCGATGAGCGGGACCGCGGCGACCGGGGAGAGCGGGACGGGGTTCCACTCCTCGGTGGCGATGCGGGTACGGAATCCGTAGCGGCCGACGAGGCGGCCCGCGGGGCGGGTGACCACCCAGTGCAGCCGGCGCATCGGGGCCGTCCCCCGGTAGTACCAGCGGGCAGGAGCACTCACGGAGACCACCACGTCCGAGTGCGCCCCCGTGCGCCGCGTGCGCCCCTCGCGCTCCGGTACGCGAACGGGCGAATCCGCGTCCGGGGAATCGCCGATCGATCCGTCCGGGGAACCGGCCGGGGAATCCGCCGTATACAAAGCCCCGTGCCGGAGCACCACGGAGCCGCCCATCGAGAACCCGACCGTAACGATCCGGGTGTGTCCGAGCTCCCGCGCCCAGGCCACCGCGGCGGCCAGATCCAGCACCTCGCGGTCGCCCACGGTGGAGCGTCCGCCGGACCGCCCGTGGCCCCGGAACGAGAACGTGATCACGGCCGCACGCTGGGCGAACGCCCGCGCGGCCCGTCGTACGGCGGGGCGGTCGGCCGAACCGGTGAAGCCGTGCGCGACGACGATCGCGGGGGTCGTCGCGGGGTGCGCCCCGGCGGTCGCCGCCACCCCGTCGCGCGCCGCCGCGGAACCCGCCGTACACGGTTCGTACACCGCCTCGACCCGTACGCCGTCATCGGTCAGCAAGGTGGCGCAACGGGGCGGAGGCGTGAGCAAGGGAACAGAAGAACTCAGGAATCGACCCTCGGACACGGAACTCATGTGGGCTATTCTGCTGCGAAGAGGATCCGGGCAATGCAGCCCCCGGGTCCTTTTGTGCTTTACCGGCGTTGTTACGACGACGTTTCCACAAGCTCAGCGGTCCCAGGGCGCGGGACCGCACCGTAAAACCCGCATGACGCGGGGCGCAGGACGTACGAAGCAGTGCCGCATACTCCCCCGGGTCCGACCCGGGAGTGCCCCTCTCGCAGGGAACGAGGAGGACCGACGTAATGGGCGAGCGAACCGTGCAACACGATCGACCGAACCAGGCAGGTGGGCGGCGATGAGTTCACTGCTGCTTCTCACGAACGCACTCCAGCCGTCGACGGAGGTGCTCCCCGCCCTCGGTCTTCTGCTCCACAGCGTGCGGGTGGCCCCCGCCGAGGGCCCGGCCCTCGTGGACACCCCGGGCGCCGACGTGATCCTCGTCGACGGGCGCCGCGACCTCCCGCAGGTCCGCTCGCTCTGTCAGCTGCTGCGGTCCACCGGACCCGGCTGTCCGCTGATCCTCGTCGTCACCGAGGGCGGTCTCGCGGCCGTCACCGCCGACTGGGGCGTGGACGACGTGCTGCTGGACACGGCGGGGCCTGCGGAGGTCGAGGCCCGGCTGCGGCTGGCCATGGGCCGTCAGCAGATCACCTCCGACGACTCCCCGATGGAGATCCGCAACGGCGATCTCTCCGTCGACGAGGCGACGTACAGCGCGAAACTCAAGGGCCGGGTCCTGGACCTGACCTTCAAGGAATTCGAACTGCTGAAATACCTCGCCCAGCACCCGGGCCGGGTGTTCACCCGCGCCCAGCTCCTCCAGGAGGTCTGGGGCTACGACTACTTCGGCGGTACGCGGACGGTCGACGTCCACGTACGGCGGCTGCGCGCCAAGCTCGGCCCCGAGCACGAGTCTCTGATCGGCACCGTGCGCAACGTCGGCTACCGCTTCGTCACGCCGGAGAAGGTCGAGCGTGCCGCCGAGGAGGCGAAGGAGCGCGCGGGCGGGCGGCCGAAGGCCGACGACCCCGCCGCCCGGCCCGTCACCCGTTCGGAGCAGTCATCTTCGGCCACGGCGGAGGAAGAAGCCCCGGTGGAGGCTGCCAAGAGGTAGGTCCATCCGCGTAGACTGCGGCGCGTGGCCAAGGTGACGCGGGACGATGTGGCGAGACTGGCGGGGACGTCGACCGCGGTCGTCAGCTACGTCATCAACAACGGACCCCGGCCGGTCGCCCCGGCCACGCGCGAGCGGGTGCTCGCCGCGATCAAGGAGCTGGGTTACCGCCCCGACCGGGTCGCCCAGGCCATGGCCTCGCGCCGCACGGACCTCATAGGCATGATCGTCCCGGACGCCCGGCAGCCGTTCTTCGCGGAGATGGCGCACGCGGTCGAACAGGCCGCGGCCGAGCGCGGCAAGATGGTGCTCGTCGGCAATTCCGACTACCGCGACGAGCGAGAGGTCCACTACCTGCGGGCCTTCCTCGGCATGCGGGTCTCCGGGCTGATCCTGGTCAGCCAGGGCCCCAGCGAGCGCGCCGCCGCCGAGATCGAGGCCTGGGACGCCCGGGTCGTCCTGCTGCACGAGCGCCCCGAGGCGATCGACGACGTCGCCGTCGTCACCGACGACGTGGGCGGCGCCCAGCTCGCCACCCGGCATCTGCTGGAGCACGGCAACGCGTACGTGGCCTGCCTCGGCGGCACGGAGGAGACCCCGTCGGTCGGCGACCCGGTCGCCGACCACGTCGAGGGCTGGCGCCGGGCGATGCACGAGTCGGGCCGCTCCACGGAGGGCCGGCTCTTCCAGGCCCCGTACAACCGCTACGACGCCTATCAGGTGGCCCTCGGGCTGCTGGCGGGACCGGACCGGCCGCCGGCCATCTTCTGCGCCACCGACGACCAGGCCATCGGCGTGCTGCGGGCCGCCCGTGAGCTGCGCATCGACGTGCCGGGCGAGCTGGCGGTGGCCGGCTTCGACGACGTGAAGGAAGCGGGCCTCACCGATCCGCCGCTGACCACGGTCTACTCCGACCGGCCGGCGATGGCGCGGGCGGCGGTGGACCTGGTGCTGGACGACTCGCTCCGGGTCTCCGGATCGCGGCGCGAGCGGCTGAAGCAGTTCCCCTCCGCGCTGGTGGTCCGGCGCTCGTGCGGCTGCGGAGAGCCCTCGCCCTCCGCCTGAACCGCCTCCCGCTCCGGCTTCCCGCTTCGGCCTTTACAGCGGGCATACGCGGTTCTTCCGGGCTTCTCAGGACGTACTCAGGCCCCTCTCATGTTCGCTGGCCAGCCTGGTGCACATGACGGAGAACCTTCGCCCGAGCGGCGCGCACTCGACGGACCAGGACCCGACCGCGTACCCGTACGCCTCCTCCTACGGCACGACGCAGGACGGCACCACGGCGTACAGGCGGCGACGACCCGGTCGCGGCGCGGTCGCGTTCGCGGCGCCGGGATCGACCCGGCGTCGGCCACCAGGCGGTCATCTCGTCGCGGGCGTCGCGGAGGCGGTCTCGCCCGCGATCGTGGAGATCGGCGCGACCTCGTCGGCGGGCAAGTCCACCGGATCGGGCGTGGTGATCACCGAGGACGGCGAGATCGTCACCAACAACCACGTGATCTCGGGCGCGCAGCAGATCCAGGTCACCCTCTCCACCGGCAAGACGTACACCGCCGACGTCGTGGGCACCGACCCCGACAAGGACCTCGCGCTCATCAAGCTCCAGGGCGCGAGCGGGCTGAAGACGGCCACGCTCGGCGACTCCTCGCAGGTCAAGGTGGGCGACGAGGTCGTGGCGATCGGTTCGCCCGAGGGACTGACCGGCACCGTCACCAGCGGTATCGTCTCCGCGCTCGACCGGGACGTCACCGTCGCCAAGGACGACTCCGGCAGCTCCGGACAGGACCAGGGCCAGGGCAGGCAGGGCGGCGGTCAGCAGTGGCCGTTCGAGTTCGGCGGTCAGCAGTTCAACGGCGACACGGGCGAGGAGACCACCACGTACAAGGCGCTCCAGACCGACGCCTCGCTCAACCCCGGCAACTCCGGCGGTGCGCTGATCAACATGAACGGGGAGATCATCGGCATCAACTCCGCGATGTACGCGCCCAGTTCCTCGGCCTCGGGCAGCGGTTCCTCGGCGGGCAGCGTGGGCCTCGGCTTCGCGATCCCGGTGAACACGCTCAAGGCCGACCTGGACACCCTGCGCGCCGGGAACGGCTCCTGACCGTGCGAGGCTGAGAGCGCCCGCGCAGGGCGGACGGACCAGGCCGGCACGAGAAGAGGACGAGACAGCGATGAGCCCCGCCGAAGACGATCCCCAGCGCATCCTGATCGTCGACGACGAACCGGCCGTGCGCGAGGCGCTGCAGCGCAGCCTCGCCTTCGAGGGGTACGGCACCAAGGTCGCGGTCGACGGGTACGACGCCCTGGCGATGACCGAGGCCTACGCCCCCGACCTCATCGTCCTGGACATCCAGATGCCCCGGATGGACGGCCTCACCGCCGCCCGCCGCATCCGGGCCACCGGCTCCACCACGCCCATCCTCATGCTGACCGCCCGCGACACCGTCGGCGACCGGGTCACCGGCCTCGACGCGGGCGCGGACGACTACCTGGTCAAGCCGTTCGAGCTGGACGAGCTGTTCGCCCGGATCCGGGCCCTGCTGCGCCGCAGCTCGTACGCGGCGTCGGCGGCGGGCGCGGACGCCCCGGACGACGACGTCCTCTCCTTCGCCGATCTGCGCATGGACCTGGCCACCCGCGAGGTCACCCGGGGCGAGCGCCGGGTGGAGCTGACCCGTACCGAGTTCACGCTGCTGGAGATGTTCCTGTCCCACCCGCGCCAGGTGCTGACCCGGGAGCAGATCCTCAAGGCCGTCTGGGGCTTCGACTTCGAGCCGAGCTCCAACTCCCTGGACGTGTACGTGATGTACCTGCGCCGCAAGACGGAGGCGGGCGGCGAGCCGCGCCTCGTCCACACCGTGCGCGGGGTGGGCTACGCCCTGCGCACGGGCGGGGGCGGGGAGGCGTGAGCGGGTCGACGCCCGTCGCGGACGGGCGGGGGCGGCGGGGCCTGCATCTGCTGCGCCGGTTCCGGGCGCTGCCGCTGCGCTCCCGGCTGGCGCTGCTGGTGGCCACGGCAGTCGCGGTGGCGGTCGCGGCGGTGGCGGTGGCGTGCTGGTTCGTGACCCGGGAGCAATTGGAGGACCAGCTCGACGACTCGCTGCGCAGCGCGAAGATGGACAACGCTCCGATGCGCGATCTGCTGACCTCGTGCCTGAGCGGCGGACAGCTGCCCGCCCAGGAGTTCCCCGGCCAGTACACCGTGCAGATCGTCGCGGCGAACGGCGACTACTGCACGGCCCCGAACACGACGCCCGTCCCCGCCCAGCCCAGCGACATCGCGGTGGCGGCGGGGCGGAAGACCGACGCCCTGCACACGACGGAGAACGAGCGCGGGCAGGACATGCGGGTCTACACCCGCAAGCTGCCGCCGGTGGTCAGCTCCGGCCAGGCGAACAACGAGCTGGCGGTCTCGGTGGCCCGCCCGCTCAGCGAGATCGACGCACCGCTGTCCACGCTCGCCTGGGTGCTGGCCCTGGTCGGCGGCATCGGCGTCGTCGGCGCGGGCGCGGCCGGGCTGTGGGTGGCGCGGGCCGGGCTGCGGCCGGTGGACGAACTGACCGAGGCGGTCGAGCACGTGGCCCGTACCGAGGATCTGACCGTACGCATCCCGGTGGACGGCGAGGACGAGATCGCCCGGCTGTCGAACTCCTTCAACTCGATGACGGCCCAGCTCGCCTCGTCCCGCGACCGCCAGGCCCAGCTGATCGCGGACGCGGGCCATGAGCTGCGCACCCCGCTGACCTCGCTGCGGACGAACGTGGAGCTGCTGGCCCGCAGCGACGAGACGGGCCGGGTGATCCCGCCGGAGGACCGCAAGGCGCTGATGGCCTCGGTGAAGGCCCAGATGACGGAGCTGGCCGCGCTGATCGGCGACCTCCAGGAGCTGGCCCGCCCCGACGCGGCCGAGCCGGGACCGCTCCAGGTGGTGGCCCTGCACGAGATCACCCGCACCGCGCTGCGCCGGGCCCGGCTGCGCGGTCCGGAGCTGACGATCACCGACGACCTGGCTCCCTGGTACGTACGGGCCGAACCGGCCGCCCTGGAGCGGGCGATCGTCAACGTCCTGGACAACGCGGTGAAGTTCAGCCCGCCCGGCGCCACGATCGACGTGCGGCTGCACCGGGGCGAGCTGACCGTGCGGGACCGGGGCCCCGGCATCCCCGCCGAGGAACTCCCGCACGTCTTCGAGCGGTTCTGGCGCTCCCCGTCCGCCCGCCAGCTCCCCGGCTCCGGTCTGGGCCTGTCCATCGTGGCCCGTACGGTGCACCAGGCGGGCGGCGGGATCGCGCTGCGCCCGGCCCCGGACGGCGGCCCCGGGACCGTGGCGGCGCTGACGCTGCCGGGGGCGCCGACGCCGCCGCCGGGGCTGTGAGGACGACCGGGCTCAGCCCGTCGGGTTGTGCCGGATCAGCGACTCCACCAGACCGGACCGCTGGTTCGGGTAGTCCAGCGGCACGATGCCGAGCCCGGTCCACCCGGCGGTCTCGGAGCGCTCCAGGAAGGAGTGCACCTGCGGGTTGAGCCGGTCGGCGTTCCAGCGGGGCGGCATCAGGGCGGCGGTGGAGACGTAGTTCATGTAGAACTTTCCGGGCTGCTGCGCCGCCTTGCGGAACTGGGCCTCGATCTTGGGGTACTTGGCGAACGGCTCCGCCATGTAGTCGTCCTGGATGTCGAAGAGCGCCGGGTCCGCGTACCGCACCCCGGGCAGCCCGCCGTTGTCCGCGAGCAGCACCACCTTGCCCCGGGCCCCGCCGAGGTCGGGGAGGGTGGAGTCGAGGCGGAACAGGGGCCGCCAGCCCCGTACGTCCAGGTAGTCGTCGAAGACGGCCCGGAACGCGGCGTCGCTCTCGGAGGAGTACTCCTGCTTGACCCGCATCAGCACGGTCTCGGTCGGCCGGGCGGCCAGGAAGTTCCGGCAGAAGACCAGGACGTCGCCGAACATCATGTTCTGGAACGAGGCCCCGTGATGGATCGCGAACGAGCCGTCGGTGATCCGGCACCGTACGTCGAGGAAGCGGATGCCGCTCTCCAACTGCTGCCCGATCGTGGTGTTCTGGCACTCCGACCAGGGGCCGCCGAACCGGGCCCCCGAGTCGTGCGTGCCCGGGATCGTGAGCCGCTGGAGCGCGGTGGAGTCGGGCAGAGCGGCCATCCAGTCCTGGGTGCCGCGGACCGCCCGGGCGCCCTCGCGGGTGGCGGCGACGGCGGGTGCGGCGCCGACGACGGCGGTGGCGGAGACGGCGAGCGCCCCGGCCAGGAATCCCCTGCGGGTAGGCAGGTAGCCTCTACGGGTGGGCACGGACGGGGAGTTGGGCGTGCGCGCGGGAGAGGACATGCGGGGCGCCTCCAAGGGCCGTGGGGGGCTGGGCCCTTGGATTCTGTCGGGCACACGTCACCTCCGGAAGAGGGCGCACGCCTGACATGTCTCAGGCCGCGTGCTGGAAGGCCGCGTACGTCAGATAGCCCGTGTCGCCGCCCTGGAAGTACGTGGCCTCGTCCGCCGGCGCGATCGGCGCCCCGGTGCGCAGCCGCTCGACCAGGTCCGGGTTGGACAGATAGGCCCGGCCGAAGCTGATCAGGTCCGCCCCCAGACCCAGCCAGCGGTCGGCGTCGGCGCGCTCCACCTGCTTCGGGCTCATCGGCAGCGACGGGTTCATGATCAGCGTGCCGGGCCAGGCGCGGCGCAGGGCGACCAGCACCTCCTCGTCCGCGGTGCCCTCCAGGTGCACGTACGCCGGCTCCAGCCGCGCCAGCTCGGCCAGCAGCAGGGCGTACAGCTCCGGTACGTCGCTCTCCTCGACGCCCCAGAACGTGCCGCCCGGGGAGAGCCGGATGCCGGTCCTGGCCGCGCCCACCGCGTCCACGGTCGCCGCCGTCGCCTCCACGGCGAACCGCACCCGGTTGGCGAGCGACCCGCCGTACCGGTCGGTGCGGAGGTTGGCGTTGGTGGAGAGGAACTGGGAGATCAGATAGCCGTTCGCGCCGTGGAGTTCGACGCCGTCGAACCCGGCGTCGACGGCCCGGCGGGCGGCCGCCGCGTACGACGCGGCGTGCTCGGGCACCTCGGCGGTCTCCAGGGCGCGGGGCAGCGGCGCGGGCTGCGGTCCGGTCGGGGTGAACACATCGCCGACCGCCGCGACGGCGGAGGGTCCGACCGGCCGCAGCCCGGTGGTGTCCGGGTGCGAGACCCGGCCGCCGTGCATGATCTGGGCGAAGATCCGGCCGCCGTTCGCGTGCACGGCGGCGGTCACCGGCCGCCAGGAGGCGACCTGCTCGTCGGTGTACAGGCCGGGCGTGCCGGGGTTGGACTGCCCGACCGGGCTGGGCTGCACGCCCTCGCTCACGATGAGCCCGGCGGTGGCCCGCTGCGCGTAGTACGTGGCCATCGAGGGCGTCGCCAGCCCGCCGGAGGCCGCCCGGACGCGGGTCATCGGGGCCATCACGACCCGGTTGGGCAGCACCAGGTCACCGAGGCGGTGGCGGTCGAAGAGGCTCTGGTCCATGGCGCGAAGCTCCTGACTGAACTGAGCGGCCGTGCCGCTCCCGTAACGCCCGTTTCCCGGGCACAGCGCTACGCTAAAACCTGACATCAATGTGAGGGGCAAGGCGTGAGGGGCACAGCATGCGCATCGGAGAACTCGCGGCCGCGACGGGGGTCAGCGTCCGGTCGCTGCGGTACTACGAGGAGCAGCGGCTCCTGACCAGCACCCGCAGCCCGAGCGGCCAGCGGCACTACACGGACGCCGAGGTCGACCGGGTCCACTTCATCCAGCGCCTCTACGCCGCCGGCCTCTCCAGCCGCACCGTCAAGGAGCTGCTGCCCTGCGTCGACGCCCCCAGCGAGGAGTCCTCCGACGCGGCGATGGAGCGGATGGAGCAGGAGCGCGAGCGGCTCTCCGCCCACATCGACGACCTGCTCTCCACCCGGGACGCCCTGGACACCCTGATGGCCACCAACCGCGCCCACCGCCGCACCCTTGACCGCCCCGCCGGAAGTGGCCGGGACGGAAACGAGGCGAGTCTCCTTTCTTAACGGAAAACCGCGGAAGAATATATTCATCGCGACCGTCGCCGGAATTCCCGAGCCGCCACTTAAATCTTTTGCCGGAAATTGTGAACTGCCCTTACCCTGGGGCCACTTCACGGATCCCCCACACTCTCCTCGCATTCCGTATCCGAGAATGCGAAACGCAGAACGTGGAGCCCGGAATCCGCCGCAACGAAACGCGAGGAATACCTGTGCGACGCATGACCTCCACCCTCCTTTCCCTGGCCGCCGTACTGGCCGCCTCCACCCTCGCCGCACCGGCGGCCGGCGCCGCCCCGCGGACCGACCGGCCGGCCCCGGCATCCGGCGTACCGGCAGGCTGGGAGAGAGCGGGCGCGGACGACCTGGCCCACCTCGCCGGCGCCATCGGCAGCGGGGCCCGGGCGGACGAGACCACGAACCTGGCCCTCAAGTCGGTGCGCAACGGGAAGTTCGCCGCCGCCGAGATCAATGACGCCGCGCCGAACACCGGCGTACTGCGCGCCCGTTCGCCCTATCCCACCGGCGCGTGGGAGGGCTTCGCGTTCGAGTGGGACGAGGCCACCCAGACGTTCGCCCTGAAGTCCCTCGCGAACAACCTCTACGTGGCGGTCGAGAAGAACTTCACCGGCAACGCGAAGAACGCGCTGCGGGCCCGCTCGACGACGGCGGGCGGCTGGGAGCGGTTCGAGCTCTACCAGAACGAGGAACTGAACCTGTACGCACTCCGGTCCACCCTGAACGACCTCTTCGTCGCGATGGAGAACAGCTACACGGGCCCGCTCCAGTACACGCTGCGCGCCCGCTCCGCCGAAGTCACCGGCTCCTGGGAGCAGTTCGACCTGTACAGCATCGACGGCTGACCGCATCCGCCCCGGTCGAGTGGATATGGATCAACAAAGGTGATCTTGTCCACCTGTGTCATGACTTCGTAACAGGGCTCCCGGAGCACAACTCCACCGCGTCACGGCCTGTCCGACAGGGTGTGACTCACGCCACGTGGACGGGTGAGGATCCGGGCGCCCGACCAGGCGTCGCGCAGTGACCGACCGAGAAACCGGGGAACGACATGACCAACATCCGACGTGCGTCAGCCATCGGCGCCGCTGTCACCGCCACCGCCTGCGCCGCGGTCGCCCTCGCACCGGCCGCCGTCGCGGCGGAGCCGACGGCCCACCGTGCCACCGCGGCGACGAAGGCCGCCGCGGCCGCGACGTACAACGGCGCCTGTGGCGGCGGCTACTCCGTGGTGAACTCCGCGCAGATCGGCGCCCAGGGCACGGTATTCCTCACCTACAACTCCGCCACCGGCAAGAACTGCGTGGTGACCGTCCGGACCAAGCCCGGAAAGGCCGTGCACATGACGGCCTCGCTCGGCTTCGCCTCGCCCACCACGACGGTCACGGACACGGGGTACTACACCACGTACGCGGGACCGGTCTACCTCGACGCACGCGGCCTGTGCGTGACGTGGCGCGGTGAGATCGCCGGCGAGGTGGCCGGCAAGAACGGCACCAACTGCGGGTCGCTGGCCGCGAACCGGCACTGATCCGCACCGATCCGGAAGCGGCCCGTTGTGCGGTGTGCGCACACCGCACAACGGGCCTCGGACCGCCCGCCCGGTCCCCTGTTCCGGGCGGACGGCCGAAGCGCACCGGCCTGGGCACGGACCCGGGCATCGGCTCGACTTCAGGCGCTCATCAGCGAGATGCCGAGCATCCGCGCCCCCGTCTCCGTACGCGGCCGGTGTGCGCTGCCCGGCGCGAACACGACGTACGCCCCCGGGCCGTGGCGTTCGCCGCCGTCGATGACCTCACCGCTCAGGACGAAATACCGCTCCTCGGTGCGGTGTTCGTCGACCTCGGGCCACTCCGTGCCCGCCGCGAAGTCGATCAGCCAGCCCCGGGCGTACGCCGTGCCCGGCAGCCTGCGCCGCCAGATCCCGGGGGCCACCTCGTGCGCCTCGACCTCGTCGACCTGGACGACGGTCTTCAGCGGGCCCGCGGCATCGGCCCGTGTCGTCGCCGCGTCTGTCCGCGTCGCCGCCGTGTTGGTTCGCGTCTCCTCGCTCATGGCTCCACCGTGACGCGGGGCGATCACCCGGGGCGAGTGTCCGTACTGACATCCTCGGGTACTTTTCTGCCATGCCCGCATCCGGAGCCCGGCATCATGTGGCGGCGCTGCTCAACGAGCCGCAGTCGCCCTTCGAACTCGCCTGTGCCGCCGAGGTCTTCGGGGCCGACCGCCCGGATCTGCCCACGCACTACACCTTCGAGGTCTGCGCCCGGCGGCCCGGACCGCTGCGCACCACCGTCGGGCACGCGCTGCTCGTCGAGAGCGGCCTCGACGCCCTGCGGAGGGCGGACACCGTGATCGTGCCGGGCTGGCAGCCGCCCGGCGGGCCGGTGCCGGACGAGGTGCTGGAGGCCCTGCGGGCGGCGCACCGGCGCGGGGCGCGCATCGTGTCGATCTGCACGGGCGCGTTCGTCCTCGCCCGGGCCGGGCTGCTGGCGGGACGCCGCGCGACCACGCACTGGCGGCGGAGCGAGCTGCTGGCCGAGGCCTTCCCCGAGGTGACCGTCGTCGGGGACGTGCTCTACGTCGACCACGGCGATGTGGCGACCAGCGCGGGCAGCGGCGCGGGCATCGACCTCTGCCTCCATCTCGTACGGTCCGACCTGGGCGCCTTCTACGCCACGCAGGTGGCCCGGAGCATGGTGCTGCCGCCGCACCGGGACGGCAGCCAGCTCCCGTACGCGACTCCGCCCGCCCCCGCGGGCACGGACGACTCCCTGGCCCCGGTGCTGGAATGGGCGCTGACCCGGCTGGAGACGGACCTCTCCGTCGACCGGCTGGCCGCGTACGCCGGACTCTCCCCGCGCACCTTCGCCCGCCGGTTCGTCCGCCAGGTCGGCGTCAGCCCCGGGCAGTGGCTGCTCCAGCAGCGCATCGACGCGGCCCGGTCGCTGCTGGAGCGGACCGACCTGCCCGTCGAGACGGTCGCCGTCCGGACCGGGCTGTCCTCGGCGGTCAACCTGCGGAGGCGGTTCCGTACCGCCCTCGGGACGACACCGGGCGCGTACCGCCGCCTCTTCGGCGAAGCGGCGACAGCGAAGGGCCCGGGCGGCACCTGAGCCAACGGCCACCAGGGGAACGGCCCGTGCCGGACGCGTACCGGACGGCGGCGGGCGGGGCGCATCAGCGCGTGGCATACGGCCGCGTGGCCTTCGTCACACCGAAAAGGAAGAAACTGAGGGCAACTGCGCGCTTTGGCGAAGTCTGTCCGCTCCGTAGGACACCGCCCCGGCCCGGCCCGCCGGAATATTCGGCCGGCTCCTCACAGAATCCTCATACGATCGGCACAGGCCGCCCGCGTGATCCATTCCGCTGCGGCAGCCACCCCTCAGCGTTCATCTGCCGTTCCGGACCCGACCCAAGGGATCATGTGTAGATTCGCCGCGTACTCGCCACGGCTGTCGCCCTCGCCGTGACCACCCCCGCCGTGCTGCTCTCCGTCACGCCCGCGGCCGCCGACACCAAGCCGGCCGCCCCGTCGCAGACACAGACGCAGAACAAGCAGAGCAAGCCGAGCATCAAGGAGTTGGAGAAGGCGGCCGCCGAGGCGCAGAAGGCGTACGACAAGGCCGTCAAGGCGAAGGCCGACGCGCACGTGAAGCTGGAGGAGACCCTGGCGGCCCTCAAGAGCACCCACCCGCTCGCGGTCGCCGCCAAGGCGGCCGAGCAGGCCGCGAAGGACGCCGCCACCGCGAAGACCACCGCCGACCAGGCCGTGACCGACGCGAAGGCCGTCGTGGACGCACTGCCCGAGACGGCCACGGAGGAGGAGCGGACCGCCGCGGCGAACGCGCTCTCCGAGGCCGAGGCCACCGCGAAGACGGCCGACGCCGCCAAGACCGCCGCCGACACCAGGTCCGCCGAGGCCGACGAGGCGGTGACCGACGCGCGGGTCGAGGCCTTCCGCATCTACGGTGTGGTCTCCCAGGCCCTCACGGACGCGCTCGCCGCGAAGACCGCCGCCGACCAGGCGCTGGCGAAGGCGATCAAGGAGGCGGAGGAGGGCCAGGAGTGCGAGCCCGAGCTCGACCTCACCGCCGATGTCACCGGCCTGCCGTCCACGCTCGTCGCCGGGACGACCACCGCCTTCTCCATCCGTGTGACCAACGGCAGCGACCGGCACATGGACGAGATCATCGCGTACGCCGGTGTCCACGCGACCGACAGGTCCGGGCTCAAGGACACGGGCGAGTTCTTCCGGCTCCAGTGGTCCACCGCGTCCTCGCCGAAGTGGCAGAACATCAACAAGCACAACTACATCGACGCCATCGGCGCGTTGAAGCCCGGAGCGCACGCCGACGTCAAGCTGCGGCTGACCGTCGACAAGGCCGCGCCGGCCGGTAACGGTGTCGCGTTCATCGCAGCCGACTTCTTCAACGAGGACGGCTCCTGCGGCGGTGCGCCCGGCGCCGACATGTACGAGTTCGACGTCAAGGCCGCCGGCGCCAAGCCCGGAAAGCCCGCGGACGCCAAGCCGGTCACGACCGAGAAGCCCGGCAAGAACGGCACCGGTCTCGAGCCGCAGGGCACGACGTCGAGCACCCCGGTGAAGACCGGCGCCAACGGCAACCTTGCGGCCACGGGTTCGTCCTCGGCCACCCCCTCGATCGCCCTCGCGGGCGGTGCGGCCGTGGCGCTCGGCGCGGCGGCGATGTTCGTCGTACGCCGCCGGAAGGCCGGTTCCGACGCCTGACAGGCCGGTTCCGACGCCCGACGGGTGACGGCGTGGACCGCGAAGCCGTCAAGGCATGAAGGAGTGAGGGGGCGGGGCCGGACAGGCTCCGCCCCCTCACCCGTTCAGCCGGCCGGGTGGGACCGGAACCGCCGCCGGTACTCCGTGGGCGTCGTGTTCAACCGCCGCCGGAACGCCCGCACCAGGGTGTCCGTCGTGCCGAACCCGCAGACGGACGCGATGCGTTCGAGGGTGGCGTCGGAGGACTCCAGCTCGTTGCGGGCCTTCTCGACCCGCACGGACTCGATGTAGGCGTGCGGGGTCATGCCCAGCTCGGTCTTGAAGATCCGGGTGAGGTGGCGGTCGCTGACATGGGCGTACGCGGCCAGGTCCACGACGGTGAGCTGGAGGCCGATGTTGCGCAGGATGTGGTGGCGGAGGTCCTCGATGCGCCGCGTCGTGGAGATCTGCTCCAGCGGAACGCTGAACTGGCTCTGTCCGCTCTGCCGCTTCAGATACATCACGAGCTGCCGGGCGACGCGCAGCGCGATCGTCTCGCCGAGGTCGTCGGCGATCAGGGCCAGCGACAGGTCGAGGCAGGCGCTGATCCCGGCCCCGGTCCAGACGTCGCCCTCGCGGATGAAGATCGGGTCGGCGTCGACCTCGATCTCCGGGTGATCGGCGGCGAGTTGCCGCGCGGTCGACCAGTGGGTGGTGGCGCGCTTGCCGTCGAGCAGTCCGGCGGCGGCCAGCAGATGCGCGCCGACGCACACGGAGGTGACCCGCCGGGTCCGTGCGGCGAGTTCCCTCACCCGTTCCACCAGCTCGGGGTCGACGAGCGCGTGCACCCGCCGCTCGCTGTCGACCTCCACCGAGCCGGGCACGATGAGGGTGTCGATGCTCCGCCCGCCGACCTGCTCGAAGGTGAGGTCGGGGAGGATGCGGACCCCGGCGCCGGTGGTGACGGGCTCCAACGACGCGGCCGCCAGCACGACTTCGTAGCCGGCCGCGTCGTCGGTCTCGCGCCGGGCGAGCGAGAACACTTCCGGCGGCCCGGTGACGTCGAGCAGGTCGACGCCCTCGAAGAGAACGATGACGACGAGCCGTCCGACCGCGCCCGTTCGTCCGTCGGTGTCCATGGACGAGCCTCCTGACGTGACACCGACCGCCCGCACGCATGTCGGTATCTGCATGTTAGACGTCATTGTGGACATCAGCACCGGGCCCTAGCGTCTAAGACAGCTCGCCACCCGAGCCGAGCTCACCCCCACTCCGACGCACGACCCCCGAGGCGGTACACCCATGTCCCGAACCACCCTGCGCGAACTCAACGGCTTCGACGCGGCCCCGGCCACGCTGACCGGCTCGACGCTGATCCTGATCGACCTCCAGAACACCTACACCCGGGGCGTGATGGAACTCGACGGCTGGCAGGCCTCGTTGGACGCCGCCGCGCAGCTGCTGGAGCGGGCCCGCGAGGCGGGGACGAAGGTCGTCCACGTCATCAACGACGGCGGCGAGGGAACTCCGTACGACATCCGGGCCGAGATCGGACGGATCCACCCGGCCGTCGCCCCGGCCGACGGAGAGACCGTCGTCGTCAAGCAGGTCCCGAACGCCTTCCACGGCACGGACCTCGGCGAGCACGTGCCCGAGGGCCAGGACGTGATCATCGCGGGCTGGATGACCCATATGTGCGTGGCGTTCACCGCGCAGGGCGCGTTCCTGCGCGGCAACCGGCCCACCGTCGTCGCCGACGCCTGCGCGACCCGCCCGCTGCCGCTGAACGGCAACCCGAACGGCATCCCGGCGCGGCAGCTGCACGAATCGGCGCTCGCCACGGTGCAGGACCTCTACGGGGTCGTGGTCTCGACGCAGAAGTCCCTGAAGTAGCAGACGACTTACCGGCCTCCCGAACGCCGAACGCGTCGCACCGCACGACCCGCACGACCCGCTCATGGCGGCGTTCGACGACCACACCTCCACCGCGGGGATCCCGCCCTCGACAACCGCGCCAGAGCCCCTCAGTAGGGTTTCCGGGTGACCCAGGACAACAACAGCAACAACACCAGTAGCAGCAACACCAGCGGCACCGCAGCCGACGCCCATCTGCCCGCGCTGACCGCCGACCGGGCCGACCGCCTGCGCCGCCTGGTGGCCGACGACCTGAGCGCGCGGGACGGGGCCCGCCCCCAGGTCGACGGTGCGACGGCCGTACGCGAACGCTCCACGCACGACCTCACCGTGCTGGCGCAGCGCTGCGGGGCGGCGACACCGGAGGACTGGCCCGCTCTGATAGCCCGGCACTTCACCGCCCTCGACACCGTGGCGCAGGGCGGCGAGAGCGCGGAGGAACTGCTGCGCCGGACGGTCCTGCGCCTGCTGCCCGCCGAAGCGCTCGCGGCCGGTGCGGGAGACGGCCACCGCTATGCCTGGCCGGCGGCCGACGGCCTGATGACGGCGCTCGCCCTGGACGCCCCCGACACCGTACGGATGCTGACCGACGCGGACGTCGAACGCGCGGGCCTCGACGCGCTGAAGGCGGCGGGCCGGGCGAACCTGCTGGCCGAGCCGGTGGCACACGAGGAGATCCGTACGCCGTCGGGCGCGCTCCTGCACTCGGTGTACGGCGACTCCCACTTCGTGGCGAGCAAGGCGCTCGTCCTGGGCGACCTGGCCCGCACCCTGACGGGCCACAACCTGCCGGAGGCCGGGGCGCTCGTCGTCGTACCGACCCGGCATCTGCTGGCGTTCCACCCGATCGTCGACGCCACGGTGGTGGACGCGGTCAACGACCTGGGGATGTACGCCATGGGCGCGTACGAGGACGGGCCGGGCCCGATCAACCCGCTGCTGTACTGGTGGCGTCGGGACAATCTGGTCTGCCTCACCGCCTTCGACGAGCAGACCCGCGCGATGCAGGTCGTGCCGCCGCCGGAGCTGATGGACCTGATGCGGAGCCTGCACGCGCAGGGCCAGCCGGAGCAGGAGCCACCGGCCACCCCGGCCACCACCGCGAGCACCGCCCCCGACATCGCCCAACTGGCGGACAACGCAGCCGGGTTGATTACCGGCCTCCCCCAGGACCCGACCGCACTCCCCGAGGCCTTCCGGGCGGCGACGGCGCACGCCCTCGCCCGCTGCGCCGAGGACCCGGACAGCGGGAAGCTGGAGACCTGGGAGGCCTGGGTCACCGCGATGCAGCTGGGCGACGCGCTGTTCGCCACCACCCTCTCCGACGCGGGCACGGCGGAGTACCGCATCGGCGACCGCACGGTCGCCCTGCCCGCCACCGGCCCGTCCCCGCAGGCGAACGGCCGCGCCTGGCTGGACGCCTTCTGGTTCGCCCTCGTCTGCCGCGAGCGGGACCGCCTGTCCCGGCTCGCACGGGTCCCGCTGGAGGATCTGCGCCGTGCCGATCCGTCGCAGGACGCCTATCTGTTCCACTGGATCGACACGCTCCAGACCTACTGGCGCGGCGCGTCCCTGGACGACATCGCCCAGAAGCTCATCGCCACGATGGAGACGTCCGACCCCAAGGTCGCGACCGGCACGGACCCGGCGCTGCTGAACCAGATCGACTACCAGCCGGCCGCGCTCTTCCACCGCCTCATCACCGGGAACCACGAGGCGTTCGCCCAGACCCTCACCGAGGCCGTGGCCCACCACGACCACTACTGGACCGGCTCGCCGGACCCCCGCGGCCACGTGGCCCTCGGCCCACTCGCCCTGGCCTGCCTCGCCCACGACGGCGACTTCCCGGTGGACACGGCACTGCCGCGCCTGCCGAAGCACCTGATCAGCCGGGAGTGGTGCGGGGAGTTCCCGACCTGACGGGCGGACAGAATCCGCGCGTACCGGTGACGCACTCGATCCTTGCGCCGCACGAGTGCCGGGTGGCAGTGTTCGCACGTCCGAATATGTGTGCCGCTTCACGTAGGTGCGACCTCCGAAGACCGGGTGGGGATGGACGAGCAGGCGTTCGACGCCTTTTACGCAGGAAGCGTGGGGCGGCTCATCGGTCAGCTGTACGCCATGATCGGTGACCGTGCCGAGGCGCAGGACGTCGTCCAGGAAGCCTTCGTACGGGCATGGGAGCGCCGGGCCGCACTGGACAAGGACGGTGCGCCGGAGGCGTGGGTGCGTACGGTGGCCTACCGACTGGCGGTCAGCCGGTGGCGTCGGGTGCGCACCTCCCTCACCTTCGCGAAGCGGCAGGGCCCGCCCCCGGACGTGCCCGCACCGGACGACCACCATGTGCTGCTGGTGGCGGCGTTGAAGCAGATACCCGCGGCGCAGCGCCGGGCCATCGTGCTCCACCACCTGTGCGATCTCGAAGTGAAGCAGGTCGCCGAGGAGACCGGCTCTCCCGTGGGTACGGTCAAGGCGCAGCTGAGCAGGGGCCGTACCGCACTGGCGCGCTTGCTGGCCGACACTGAGCTGGATCCGCACGCGGGCCGGGTTTCGGAGGTGGAACGTGGTTGAGGAGACCGGCTTGGACGAACGGCTCGCCGACCTCGCCGCCGACGGGCGGCAGGGTGCCGTTCCGCTGGCCGCCGAGCAGATCCGGGCGCGCGGGGACCGGCGTCGACGACGCAAGCGGGCGGCCCGGGCCTCGGGCGGCGTGTTGCTGGCCGCTGCCGTGGTCGTGGGTGGGATGGCGCTCGTCCGCCCCGGGCCGGAGCCGGCACCGGCCGCCACCGCGCCCGGCCCGTCCGCGAGCGCTCCCCCGTTCGTCGCCCCGACGCCCGCTCCGGGGGAGGAATACGCGGTCGAACTCGGCTATGTGTACGACGCGGTGGCGCTCGACGGGGACAGGGTCCGGGCCACCGTCCAGCAACTTCGTGATGAGAAGGGGACGGCTGTGCCCACCGGCGTGGTGCACGAGCTGACCCTGCCGGCGGTGACCCCGGTCGAGGTGCGGGACCTGGCCGGGGGGAAGCCGGGAGACATGCGGCTGGCCGATGTCGTGGACCGGCTGCGGGCCGGGCCGCGGTGGGCGTTCGCGCTCGACTACGACGGCGAGGGCCGGGTTCAGTCGCTGCGTGAAGCGCACTGGCTGACCCTGGAATGACCTCCGGGACGTGACGTCCGGGACGATGCCTCCGGGGCGTCATGTCCGGGCGGGCCGGGCGGTGGTGGGCCCGGGTCGGAAATGTGTTCCGGCCGGATGCAACCCGGCGGGTGGTGCGGGGCGTAGAGACCGTGGAACCCGACCGCACCGATCTCCAGGAGAACGTTGACCATGCACGCCTCACGCCGCCGGGCCGCGTTGCGCCTGCTCGCCGTGGCAGCCCTCGGCGCCCTTGCCCTCACCGGCTGCGGCGGGTCGACCGGGGGCACCGCAGCGGCTCCCTCCCCGGAAGGGGCGCCGGCCACGGCGACCGCATCGGCCGCCGAGAAGCCGTTCGCCGGTACCAAGCAGTTCGTGACGGCCGACAAGGCCTGGACGGAGGGCGGACTGACCAAGCTGTCGGTGCGGTCCGCCGAGAAGAAGGAGAACACCCAGTTCGACACCTGGGAGATCGTCCCCGGCACGGGAGATTACGTCACGGTGACCCTGACGAAGGACGCCCGGGTGCTGCTGACCGTGCCGGTCCGCGACGACTCCCCGGGCACCAGCGGCGGCGAACCCGTGCCTGCCTCGCAGGCCGAATTCGTCACCCTTCTCACGCAGTTGGATCCCCGGACCCGCGAAGGAGCCGGATTCGACCTGAGCTTCGACGGAGAAGGGCAGGTCTCCAAGGTGCAGTCGCTGTACAAGCCGTGATCCGGGTACGCCGGGATCTCCCGAGACCCACAGCGGAGGTGGGACATGGCCGAGGAGACCGGCCTGGAGAGCCGACTCGCCGACCTTGCCGCCTCGGGCCGACGGCACGCCGTACCGCCGGCCGCCGAGCAGGTCCGAGCGCGCGGGGACCGGCGTCGGCGGCGCAAGCGGGCGGCCCGGGCCTCGGGCGGCGTGGTGACGGTGGCGGCCCTGGCGCTGGGGATCCTGTCGGTGGTCGGGCTCGGACCGGGGCCGGCACCGCCCGCGGCGCTGCCGACGGCAGCGGCGAGCGTCTCCCCGTTCATGACCCCGACGCCGGCACAGGGAGAGGAATACGCCGCCGAACTCGGTTTCGTCTACGACGCGGTTCCACTGAAAGGGAATATGGTTCAGGTCACCGTGGCACAGGTGCACACCGAAAAGGGTGTCGCCGTTCGCACCGGAGCGGTGCACGAATTGACCCTGAAGCGGGAAACCCCGGTCGAAGTGAAGCATGCGGTCGGCGGCACTGCGAAGGACGTGCGAGCAGGCGAGTTGGTGGAAATCCTGAGCGGAGGCCCGCAGTGGGTGTTCGCCGTCGACTATGACGGCGAGGGCCGGGTGCAGTCACTCCGGGAAGCCTACTGGCTGACCGTCGAGTGACCCCCTGAAAGGGAAGAACCGACTCCTCAACGGAATACCGACAGAAACGGAAAGCCCCCGGAACACGCTCGCTCGGGGGCATCTTTCGCGTTCCCGCAGGCCGGCCCCGATCGGCCGGAATCTTCGTTGTTTCCGCGGCAGGACAACCAGAGGAAGCAAAAAGATAAATTCCTGATTCGAGTGCAACCCGGGGGGCGGCGCGGGGCGTAGAGAGTACGTATCCCAACCGCACTGAAACGCATTCACCATAGGAGCAGTTGACGATGAACGCTTTCCGCCGCCACTCCGCCAAAGGCTGGCTCACCGCTGTCGCGCTCGGCGCCCTCGTCCTGACCGGCTGCGGTCAGGAGCCCTCACACCGCCTGGAGCCCGCCGCGGCCGCCGAGGCGGCCCCGTCCCCCACGGCCGGCGGCGCGACGGACGACGGCCGGCCCCATGACGGCAAGAAGTCCGCCGATCCCGCCGAGAGCGGCAAGAAGGCCGCTCCTTCCGCTTCCTCCGGGCGGGACGACCGCAAGGGCCCCCGGACGGACACCGACAGGAAGTCCGACGCCTCCGCCCCGTCCTCCGCACCGGAAGGCAGACCTGCCACCCCGGCAGCCCCCGAGGCCACCTCGGAGCCGGCCGTCGGCGCCCCCTTCGCCGGCACCGAGCAGTTCGTGACCATCAGCAAGGCATGGAGCGACGACGGCCGCACCTACCTGTCCGTGCGGCCCGCCCGGAAGAAGGTCAACACCCGGTTCGACACCTGGGAGGTCACCCCGGGCACGGGGCCCTTCACCACGGTGTCCATGGCCGACAGCAGCCGGGTGCTGCTGGCGGTCCCAGTGCGCGAGGAGGTGACCGGCACGAGCCGCGCCGAGCTGCTCGCGTACTCCCCGGACCGGCTCGTCACGCTGATCTCCCGGCTGGACCCCGCCCTCTCCGGCGGCATCGGATATGACCTTGCCTTCGACGGCAACGGCCGGGTGACCGGCCTGACGTCGCTGTACCGGCCCTGAGGGCAGCGGCGGCCCGGCAGGAAAGGCCGCTCGCGGGGGGCTGCCGGCTTCAGCCTCGGTGACCGGGTCGCCCTCCTGCGTGAGCCGTCGTTCGATGCCCTCCTACCAGGGCGAGTTCCCCGCCCGGTTCTGCTCCCGCACCCGCCGCCTCATCCGGGCGCCGGGGATCGCGAGGGCCAGCAGGACCGGGACCCCGGCGGCGATGGCGACCCAGAGGACGAGTGCGAGGTAGCCGTAGGCCGCGTTGCGCGTGTCCTGGTCCGCCAGGATCAGGAAGACGACGCTCACCACGAGCGCCACCGCCATGAGGGCTCCCTGGACGATCGCGGCCCAGGTGAGGATGGTCGCCCGGCGCCGGTAGCCGGGGGTGATCTCCGGGTCCCGTGGCTGCACGAACCCCCAGGGCGCACCGGACTCGCCGGGCGTATGGGGCCGGTGCGGAGGTGGCGGCGGCTGCTGGTCGGACATGGGCCCAGTTCTACTGTGCACCGCCCCGAAACACCACCCTCACCGCGAACGAGGCGGCGGTGAGGAGGCGGCAACGAGACGGCACGCCGTCACTTCTTCATGGCGTCCCAGTGGTGCGAGCCAAAGCTGCGCACCAGCGAGACCAGCGCCGCCCCGAGCCGCCAGTCCAGGCCCGGTGCGTGCAGGTGCAGTTTGTCGCCGCCGGACCGGAACTCCAGCGGCATCTCGCCGCCCGCCCGCCACCTGATGCGCCGGGGAGCGCGCGCGGCGCCGCCCTCGCCGGGGGTGCTGTCGAAGATGGAGACGATCAGGAGCAGCACCATCACGGGCAGGCACAGCCACCACACGAACCACCACAGGATCCGGCCCTTGTACCCCACCGCGTCGGCCGCGCCGGCCGGGGTCACCGTCCATCGGGTGCGCACGCCCCTCCCCCGGAACGCCTTCTCGCGCACGATCGTGCCGATGAGCTCCCCGTGGACGCCGAGCACCTGGAACGTCGAGACACCGCCGGTGGCCGACAGGGTCACCACCGTCGCCACCCGGTCCCGGCGGTGCGCGTCGGTCCACAGGGCGAAGGTGCGGGCGCCCTTCTTGCGGGCCGCGAGGTAGGCGGGAACGCCACCGGGCGGCAGTTCGCGCTCCACGTACCCGATGGCCTCGGGCAGTCCCGATCCGTCGAGGAGATAGACCAGGTTCTGGACCGAATCCGGCGTGTGGCCCGGGAGCTTTCGCCGGAGGCCGCCCATGGTGATGACCTTGCTCATCCGGCATGCTCCTTGGGGCTGGGAAGCGGTGCGTCCGACGGTCGGCCGCCGGTCGGCTGCCTACTTTAGGGGTCAACTACGGCCGGTACGAAGCCCGGCAAGAAGCATGGCCAGGATGCGAGAAGGGGCGGCGGGCCCGCAGGCCCACCGCCCCGACCTCACGTCACACGACGCCTACTGGATGACCGTGATCCGGTCCGTCGCCGGCGGGTCCAGCGGAGCGGCGGCCGTCGAGTGGGCCGCCAGGTAGGCGTTGAACAGGTCCAGGTCGGACGCGCCGACCAGCTTGTTCGTGCCCTCGCCGAGGGCCGCGAAGCCGTCGCCGCCGCCCGCGAGGAACTCGTTCATCGCGACCCGGTAGGTGCGCGCCGGGTCGATCGCCTCGCCGTTCAGCTTGATGGTGTCGGCCACCACGCGGTCCGCGCCGCTCTTCGTCAGGTCGAGCGTGTAGGTGAGGCCCTTGGAGACCTGGAGGATCTTCGGGCTGGCCTCGTTGCCGCCGCTGACCTGCTGCTGGAGGGCGGTGACCAGCTGGGCGCCGGTCAGGTCGACGACGTTCATCATGTTGGTGAACGGCTGCACGGTGAACGCCTCGCCGTACGTGACGACGCCGTCGCCCTCACTGCCCGACGCCTTGTGCACCAGGTCCGCGCGGATGCCGCCCGGGTTCATGAACGCGACTTCCGCGCCGCCCTTGTCGGCCGGGGCGAGCCCTTCGAGCTGGGCGTCGGCGATGACGTTGCCGAGCGGCTTCTCCGGGGCCGTGGAGCCGCGGCCGTTGATGTCGGCGCTGATCCAGCCCTGCGGCTTGTTGGCGATCGGGGCGGCCAGCTTGTTCCAGCGGTCGATCAGGCGCGTCATGTCGGCGGCCTTGGGCTGGTCCCGGGTCACGACGTGGTTCGCGGACTTCACCGACGTACGGACGATGTCGTTGGTGCGACGGTCGTAGGTGAGCGTGGTGTCCGTGTACAGCTTGCCGAACGACGAGGCCGAGGTGACCATGCGCGGCTTGCCGGACGGGTCCGGGACGGTGCACACGTACGCCTGGTGGGTGTGGCCCGTGACCAGGGCGTCCACCTTCGGCGTGATGCCCTTGGCGATGTCGACGATCGGGCCGGAGATGCCGTCGCCCGCGCCGGGGCTGTCGCAGTCGTAGTTGTACGAGGTGGAGGCCGGGGCCCCGCCCTCGTGGATCAGGGCCACGATGGACTTGACGCCCTTGCGGTCCAGCTCCTTGGCGTACTTGTTGATCGTCTCGACCTCGTCGTGGAACTTGAGGCCCTTGACGCCGTTCGCGGTGACGATGTCCGGCGTGCCCTCCAGGGTCACCCCGATGAAGCCGATCTTGACGCCGTTCTTCTTCCAGACCGTGTACGGCTTCAGCAGCGGCTTGCCGGTCTTCTCCTTGGTCACGTTGGCCGCGAGGTAGGGGAAGTCCGCGCCCTTGAACTTCTTGCCCTTCTCGTAGCAGCCCTCGACCGGGTGACAGCCGCCGTTCTGGAGGCGGGCCAGCTCGGTCGCGCCCTCGTCGAACTCGTGGTTGCCGACCGCCGTGACGTCCAGGTCGAGCTTGTTCAGCGCCTCGATCGTCGGCTCGTCGTGGAAGAGGCCCGACAGCAGCGGGCTCGCGCCGACCATGTCGCCGCCGGCCGCGGTGACGGAGTACGGGTTGCCCTTGCGCGCGGTGCGCAGCGAGGTCGCCAGGTACTCGACGCCACCGGCCGGGATCGCCTTCACCGTGCCGTCGGGCTGCGTCTCGGAGACGTTGCCCGCCGAACCGGCCGGCGGCTCCAGGTTGCCGTGCAGGTCGTTGAACGACAGCAACTGGACGTCGACGGTACGGGGCTTGTGGCCGTGCCCGTGCCCGTGGCCCCGGTCATGGGCACCGGCCGGCATCGCGGCGACGAGCGCGCCCACGGTGGCCAGACCGGCTGCGGCGGCGAGCACCCGCCGTGTCGCACGGTTCTTCTGCGGAGTCGCTGACATCGGTCCCCTTGTGAGTCAGAGCTGTCAGTGCTGTCGGTGGTTCTGCGGTGTCGGTGGTTCTGTGGTGCCACGACTGGAACGCTGCGTGCCGCAGCCTAGAGTCAACGCGCGTAGCGCAACAGGTGTTCGGGGTTACGGACTGGTTGCCATCCGGCCAAATGGCTCGTCAGGGACCCCCCACAAGCGCGCACGTCACTCATATGGCTCACATATCCGGGCAGAAACGTCACCGCACGCATCGCCACCGGAAGCCTGTACGGCATGGAGAACGAACTCACGGCCACGGCGAAGGTTCCGGGCCGGCAGCAGCCGTCGGCGGAACGTCCCGCCGGGCCTCCCGCCGGGCCTCCCGCCGGCCTTCCTGACGGCTTTCTCGACATGGTCGACGACCTGAAGACGATCGTCCGTGGCGCCCATGTCCGAGCACAGCTCAAGGTCAACACCGAGATGCTCCGGATGTACGGGGAGATCGGGCGGACCATCCTGGAGCGCCAGAGCGGTGAGAGGTGGGGCACGAAGGTCATCGAGCGGATCGCCGCGGAGCTGCGGACGGAGTTCCCGCAGCAGCGGGGATTCAGCACGCGCAACCTTCAGTACATGCAGCAGATGGCCAGGGTCTGGCCCGACTCAATTGCGCAACAGGCTGTTGCGCAATTGCCCTGGGGCCACGTCGTCCTCCTCATGGGCAAGTGCCCGACCCGCTTCGAGCGGGACTTCTACGCCCAGCACGCCGTCCACCACGGCTGGTCGCGTACGCATCTGGAGTCGGCGATCCACCGGCAGCTGCACCTCTCCGAAGGGGCTGCCGCGAACAACTTCGACGTCAGCCTGCCCGGCACGTCCGACGCCGTGCGGCAGATCCTCAAGGACCCCTACCGCCTCGACTTCACGGAGCTCACGGGCCGGCCGGCGGAGCGCGATCTGGAGGACGCGCTCGTCGACAACCTCGTGCGGTTCCTGACCGAACTGGGCGTCGGGTTCGCCTTCGTCGGGCGCCAGTACCCGATCGTCGTCGGCGACTCCGAGTACCGCATCGATCTCCTCTTCTACCACTGCAAGCTGCACTGCTACGTCGTGCTGGAGCTGAAGGCCCGCAAGGCTCGGGCCGAGCACTTCGGGCAGCTCGGGTTCTACGTCTCGGTGGTGGACGACCTGGTCAGGGACAAGGAGCGGGACGAGCCCACCCTCGGCATCCTGATCGCCGAGAGCCGGGACCGGGCCATGGTGGAGTACGCCCTGCGCGGGTACAACACCCCGCTGGCCGTCAGCACCTACGCCGGGCTCCCCGAAGGGGTACGGGAGCTGCTGCCCAGCGCGGAGGACCTCTCCCGTATCGCGGACCACGTCCTCAACGCCGCACCCCCGGCCGAGGACGCCTGATCCCGGCACAGCCCGCAGCCCCGGCACGCACCCGTCGAGCCCTCGCCCCTCCGCCCGCTCGCCGTACGCTCGGAGGCATGACGACTGACGCACCCCTCCCCGCTCCCGGACGCGAGATTCAGGCCCTCGACGCACTCGACTCCGCGCAGGCCGACACCGTCCTCGCCCTGCTCGCCGACGCCGCCCGGTCCGACGGCCGGCAGGCGGTCTCCGAGCAGGGCAGGCTCCGGCTCCGGGGCGGACACCGCGCCGGCGTACGGCACTTCCTCCTCACCGTCGGCGGAACGCTCGCCGGCTACGCCCAGTTGGAGGACACCGACCCGGTCGAGGCCCCGGCCGCCGAGCTGGTCGTCCATCCCGACCGGCGCGGCAGCGGGCACGGCCGGGCGCTCGGCGCGGCCCTCCTCGCCGCGACCGGCAAGCGGCTGCGGGTCTGGGCCCACGGCGGCAGCTCCGCGGCCCGGCACCTCGCCCAGGTCCTCGGCCTCTCCCTCTTCCGCGAGCTGCGCCAGCTGCGGCGGAGCCTGATCCCGCTCGACCTCGCGGAGCCGGTGCTGCCCGAGGGCGTCACCGTACGGACCTTCGAGCCGGGCCGTGACGACGCCGCCTGGCTCGCCGTGAACCGCGCCGCCTTTGCTCACCACCCCGAGCAGGGGTCGCTGACCCAGCAGGACCTGGACGACCGCAAGGCGGAGCCCTGGTTCGACCCGAAGGGCTTCTTCCTGGCCGAGCAGGACGGGGAGATCGTCGGCTTCCACTGGACGAAGGTGCACGCCGAGGAGCAGCTCGGCGAGGTGTACGTGGTCGGCGTCCTGCCCGAGTCCCAGGGCGGCGGCCTCGGCAAGGCGCTGACCTCGATCGGCCTGCACCATCTGGCGGCCCAGGCGCTGCCCACCGCGATGCTCTACGTGGACGCGGACAACACGGCGGCCGTGACGGTGTACGAGCGGATGGGCTTCACCACGCACGAGGTGGATCTGATGTACCGCACCGAGTCCTGAGGCCGCCGGGCGTCAGAGCTTCCGGAGTGCCGCCGCCGCAGATGTACCGCATTCAGCTCCGGAGAAAATCTGTCGTGGCGACGGTAGACATCCGACGCCCGGTGGGGTTAGCGTTTTCCTCGTAGCCGGAAGAAAAGAGGGCACGGCAGACACGAACTGCCGTGCATGCAGGTCAGAGCAGTACAGAGCAGTGAGCGGAACGGCAGTGGAGCGAGGGAGCCGGAAACGGTGGGTTCCCCCACTGGCTGCCGGGCCGGGCGGCCCCAGGGGCCGCACGCAACACCGCAGTACCGCACCACCGCAGTACCGCAGTACCGAAAACACTGAACCGCACGAGGTAAGGAGCAGACGCCATCAGGATCGCCTGAGCGAGGAAGTCTCCGCTCGGGTACCGCAGGCCCCGGAACGGAAGGTGGTCCCCGGTCAAGCATCCACGATCCCCGCTTCCCCGCCCTACCGGGCGGACCGGCGGAACAGATGAGCCGGCACAGTCGGCCGGCAGATGGTGTTGAAAGCTCGGGGCCCGAGCGCCGCACGGCGCTCGGGCCCCCCGACGTGTCCCCGAAAGAAGAGGTGCTATGCCCCCTAGCAGTACCCGCCCCACCAACAAGCTCGACGATGACGACTATCCCGCCTACACCATGGGCCGGGCCGCCGAGATGCTCGGCACCTCCCCCGCCTTCCTCCGCGCGCTCGGCGAGAACCGCCTGATCACCCCGCTGCGCTCCGACGGAGGCCACCGCCGTTACTCCCGCTACCAGCTGCGCATCGCCGCCCGCGCCCGAGAACTGGTCGACCAGGGCACGAAGATCGAGGATGCCTGCCGCATCGTCATCCTCGAGGACCAGCTGGAAGAGGCACAGCGCATCAACGAGGAGCTGCGCGCCGAGCGCGCGACGGCCTCGCCGAACGCCTGATCCGATCGCACCACCCGAACTGCCCGTGGGGCGGCGTCGCTTGACGCCGCCCCACTTTTGCACCACCCTTTCACTACTCAATTAGTGAAAGGGTGGTGCAGCGCATGACGGCCGAGTCCGCAGCTGTCGAGTTCCGCATCGACCGGCGCAGCGGCGTCGCCACCTACCTCCAGATCGTCCAGCAGACGAAGCAGGCGCTGCGCCTGGGCGTTCTCGAACCGGGCGACCGGCTGCCGACCGCCCGCGAGGTCGTGGAGGCCACCGCGATCAACCCGAACACGGTCCTCAAGGCGTACCGGGAGCTGGAGCGCGAAGGCCTCGTCGAGGCCCGCCGCGGGCTCGGCACCTTCGTCCGCCGGACGCTGGGCGGCGCGTCCGAGGCATCCGCCACCGACGCGCCGCTGCGCACCGAACTCGCCGACTGGGCCCGCCGGGCCCGGGCGGCCGGGCTGGAGAAGGACGACGTCAGCGCGCTCTTCACGGCCGTACTGGACAGCACGTACAAGGGGGACGAGGAACGATGACCGGCGTCGCGATCGAGGCACACGGCCTCGGAAGGACCTACGGACGCAGGGGTGGCGGCCACCGCGCCCTGCACGACTGCTCGTTCCGGCTCCCCGCCGGACGCGTCTGCGCCCTCGTCGGGCCCAACGGCGCGGGCAAGTCGACCCTGCTGAACCTGGCGGCCGGTCTTGACCGGCCCGGCTCCGGGTCGCTCACCGTTCTCGGCTCCACCGACCCCGGCGACGTACGCGACCGCATCGCCTTCGTCTCCCAGGACAAGCCGCTGTACCCGCAGCTCACCGTCGCCGACACCCTGTGGGCCGGGGCCGAGCTGAACCCCGGGCGCTGGGACCGCGCCACCGCCGACCGGATCGCCGGACCGCTGGAGCGCGGTGCCCGCGTCCGTGCCCTCTCCGGCGGTCAGCGCACCCGGCTCGCGCTGGCTCTCGCGCTCGGCAAGCGGCCCGAACTGATGCTGCTGGACGAGCCGATGGCCGACCTCGACCCGCTGGCCCGGCACGAGCTGATGGGCGTCCTGATGGCGGAGACCGCCGAGCACGGCACCACCATCGTGATGTCCTCGCACATCCTCACCGAGCTGGAGGGCGCCTGCGACTACCTCCTGCTCGTGGACGGCGGGCGCATCCGGCTCGGCGGCGAGGCCGAGGACATCGTCTCCGCCCACGCCCTGCTCACCGGCCGGGCCCGGGACCTCTCCCCGCACACCGTCGTCGAATCCCGTACGACAGGACGCCAGCTCACCGCGCTCGTACGGAAGGAGGGCCCGGTGGACACCGCCGCCTGGTCCGTCACGGAACCGTCCCTGGAGGAGCTGCTCCTCGCCCACCTCCGCGCCCCGGACGCCCCGCCGCTGCTGACGCCGAGCGCCTCGGCGGCCGGAACGCGTGCGGAGGTGGCGTCCGCATGAGCACGCTCACGAACGTCCGCACGCTGCGGGGGCCGTACCGCGTGCTGCTGCGCGTACACCGGCGGGCCCTGTGGGCCGCCGGGGCGGTCGCCGCCGCCGCAGTCGTCGGCATGATCGCCGCGGCGCTCCTGGCGGACTGGCTCATCGGGGACTTCGCCGACATCGGATGCACCCTGAGCAGCTCCGCCGAAGCCTGTTTCCAGCCGGCGCGCGACTACTCCGACCGGATGCTCGACCTCGACCGGATGCTGACCTACATGGGGCTGGCCCTCATTGCACTGCCCGCCGCCGTCGGGGCCTTCGTCGCGGGTCCGATGGTCGCCCGCGAGTGGGAGAGCAACAGCGTCAAGCTGTCCTGGACCCAGTCGTCCTCGCCCTCCGCCTGGCTGACCGCGCGGCTCGCCGTGCCCGCCGCGCTGGTGGTCTGCGGGATCACCGTGCTGTCCGCCGTCCTGTCCTGGTCCCGGGGTCGGCTCGGAGACCCGTACCCGATCATCTGGCACGAGGTGTCGGTCTTCGGTGCCTCAGGGACAGTCCCGGCCGCCGGTGCTCTGATGAGCCTCGCGATCGGCGCCCTCGCCGGCCTGGCACTGCGGCGCACGGTTCCCGCGATGACGGTCAGCCTGTTCGTCTCCGGACTGGTGACGGTCGTCCTAGGCCTGCTGCGCGACAGCTTGTGGCCGGCCGTGAGAGACACCTTCACCCCGGGCAGCGGCTACGTCTGGCCCGACCGGGTCGCCGTGGTCGAGTGGGGCTACATCACGAGCGGGGGCGACCGGCTGCCCGCCGACATCTGCACCAACGCCCTCGACCTCGATGTCTGCCGGTCGGAGCACTCCGTGGCCCACAGCTACCTCGAATATCACCCCGCCTCCCACTACTGGCCCCTCCAGCTCGTCGAGACCGGCATCCTCCTCGCCCTCGCCGCCCTGGCCGTGTTCGCCGCCTTCCGGGTCCTGCGCCGCCTCCACGGCTGAGCGGCCGACACCGGCACAAGCCGTCGTCCGGGCCCCACGAGGGGTGGGCCCGGACGGCGAACACGTACGCCCACTCCCAGGGCGGCCCGGCAGCACGAACACGTACGCGCGCCCCCAGGGCGACCCGGGCGCGGCGACCACGCACAGTGACCGTGAGGCCCACCCGCAGGCACACCGCTTCCTGTACGTCATGTCGCCGTTACCAGCCATTCAGACGCCCTTGCGACCCTCACGGAATGCAGCCAGCTGTGCCCGCCCCCCGCCGTAACGGGAGAGCCCGGGGGAACGCCTCCACGGGCTCTCCGGGTACCCCGGGTTCCCCCGCCGGCTCCTCCCGTCGTGACCCGGGGTTCCCCGGACCTTCCGCGATCTTTCCCGGCTCCGACGCGCCCGCGGAGGCCTCCACGCGGAACAATGGGCCCATGAGCCAGCAGCCCAGCTCCGAGGTCCCGGTCCAGCCCGCCGCCCAGCCGTCCGTCGGCTCGCTCGCCGCGCACCGGCCGCACGCCACCTCCGCCTCGCGCGGGGTCGGCTTCTCCACCGCGGCCGATCTCGATCCCGACCTCGACGCCGACGCGGACGCCTACGAGCCCGACCGGGACGGCGACGAGCTGCCCCAGGGCCGCTTCCTGGACCGCGAACGCAGCTGGCTCGCGTTCAACGAACGCGTGCTGGAACTGGCCGAGGACCCGGCCACCCCCGTCCTGGAGCGGGCCAACTTCCTCGCCATCTTCGCCTCGAACCTCGACGAGTTCTTCATGGTCCGGGTGGCCGGTCTCAAGCGCCGCATCGCCACCGGCGTCGCCACCCGCTCCGCCTCCGGCCTCCAGCCCCGCGAGGTCCTGGACCTCATCTGGACCCGCTCGCGCGAGCTCATGGCCCGGCACGCCGCCTGCTTCCAGCAGGACATCGCCCCGGACCTCTCCGACGAGGGCATCCAGCTGATCCGCTGGCCGGACCTGACCGAGAAGGAGCAGGCCCGGCTCTTCACCTTCTTCCGGCAGCGCGTCTTCCCCGTGCTGACCCCGCTGGCCGTCGACCCCGCGCACCCCTTCCCGTACATCTCCGGGCTCTCGCTCAACCTCGCCGTCGTCGTCCGCAACCCGGTCAGCGGCCACCGCCACTTCGCCCGGGTCAAGGTCCCGCCGCTGCTGACCCGCTTCCTGGAGGCCTCGCCCCAGCGGTACGTCCCCATCGAGGACGTCATCGCGGCCCACCTGGAGGAGCTGTTCCCGGGCATGGAGGTGCTGGCGCACCACATGTTCCGGGTCACCAGGAACGAGGACCTGGAGGTCGAGGAGGACGACGCGGAGAACCTGCTCCAGGCCCTGGAGAAGGAGCTGATGCGCCGCCGGTTCGGTCCGCCGGTCCGGCTGGAGGTCGAGGAGTCCATCGACCCGTACGTGCTGGACCTGCTGGTCCGCGAGCTGAAGGTGTCCGACGCGGAGGTCTACCCGCTGCCCGGCCCGCTCGACCTGACCGGGCTCTTCGCCATCGCCTCGCTGGACCGGCCGGAGCTGAAGTTCCCGAAGTTCATCGCGGGCACCCACCGGGACCTGGCCGAGGTGGAGTCCGCCTCCGCGCCCGACATCTTCGCCGCCCTGCGCGAGCGGGACGTGCTGCTCCACCACCCGTACGACTCGTTCTCCACCTCCGTACAGGCGTTCCTGGAGCAGGCGGCGGGCGACCCGGACGTGCTGGCGATCAAGCAGACGCTGTACCGCACCTCCGGCGACTCCCCGATAGTGGACGCCCTGATCGACGCGGCCGAGTCCGGCAAGCAGGTCCTCGTCCTGGTCGAGATCAAGGCCCGCTTCGACGAGCAGGCCAACATCAAGTGGGCCCGCAAGCTGGAGGAGGCGGGCTGCCACGTCGTCTACGGCCTCGTCGGGCTGAAGACCCACTGCAAGCTCTCGCTCGTCGTCCGCCAGGAGGGCGACACCCTGCGCCGCTACTCCCACGTCGGCACCGGCAACTACCACCCGAAGACGGCCCGGCTGTACGAGGACCTCGGCCTGCTCACGGCCGACCCGCAGGTCGGGGCGGACCTCTCCGACCTCTTCAACCGGCTCTCCGGCTACTCCCGCCGCGAGACCTACCGCCGCCTCCTGGTCGCGCCGAAGTCCCTGCGCGACGGGCTGATCGCCCGGATCAACAAGGAGATCGCCCACCACCGGGCCGGCCGTCCCGCCTACGTCCGGTTCAAGGTCAACTCGATGGTCGACGAGGCGATCATCGACGCCTGCTACCGGGCCGCCCAGGCGGGCGTGCCCGTGGACATCTGGGTGCGCGGGATCTGCGCGATCCGCCCCGGGGTCGCCGGGCTCTCCGAGAACATCCGGGTCCGCTCCATACTCGGCCGCTTCCTCGAACACTCCCGGGTCTTCTCCTTCGGCAACGGCGGCGAGCCCGAGGTGTGGTTCGGCAGCGCCGACATGATGCACCGCAACCTCGACCGCCGGATCGAAGCCCTGGTCCGGGTCACCGACCCCGCCCACCGCGCCGCACTCAGCCGACTCCTGGAGACCGGTATGGCCGACACCACCTCCTCCTGGCACCTGGGCCCCGACGGGAACTGGACCCGGCACGCCACGGACGCGGACGGCCAGCCGCTGCGGCACGTCCAGGAAATGCTCATCGACGCCCGGAGGCGCAGGCGTGCGACGCCCTGACCAGCAGACGACGACCCGGCCGACCACGGGTCCCGCCCCGGAGACCGGCGCCGCCGCGGACACCCCGGCCGCCGCGGCCACGGGCGCGGAAAGCCTCTCCGGCGGCACCCCGGGCCCGGGGCTCCCGCCCGGGGCGACCGGCCCGGGGCACCCCGCCGGAACCGGGCCCGCCGCAGCCCCGGGCCGCCCCGCCGGGGACCTGACCACGGAGGCGGTCCTCGCGCCCTACCTCCGCGCGCAGGCCGCGGACTTCCTGCGCAGCCTGCGCCTGCACCACGAGCACAGCGCCCCCGCCGACTCCGGCGGCCACGACGCCGCGGCCGCCACCCGGGCCCTGCGCCGCGCGGCCCGCCGGATCAGCGGCTCCCTGCACACCTTCCGGGCCGCGCTCGACCCGCTCTGGGCCGACCAGCTCCGCACCGAGCTGACCTGGCTCACCGGCGTACTCGCCCGCGAACACGCCTACGCCAACCGCCTCACCCGGCTCGTCGAGGCCCTCCACCAGCTCTCCGGCCCGGCCCTCCCCGCCGCCCGGGGGGCCAGGGCCGCCGGGGAAGGCGCGGCCGACGCCCAGGGCCGCGCCGCCCTCGGGGTGGGCGCCGCACGGGCCGGGGCGCTGCTGGAACGCCGCCTCACCCTCGCCCGGACCCGGTCGCACTCCGCGGCCCTCCAGGCGCTCGGCTCCTCCCGCTTCCACGCGGTCGCCGACGCCGTCGCGCTCCTGGCCTCCGACGTCCCGCTGGCCCCCGGACCCGCGGGCCGGGGCTCCGAGGAGCTGCTGGAGCCCGCCGAACGCGCCGAGCAACGCCTCCTCGCCGCGGTGGCCGCCCTCCCGCCCGAGGACTCCGAGCCGTACAACGAGGCGCAGGACGCGGCGTGGCACCAGGCCCGGCTGCTGCTGCGGCTGCACCGGTACGCCCACGAGGTCGTCCTCGGCGCCGCCGACCCGGCCCTGGCCGCGCCGGGGCACGCCCTCGACCTGCACCGGGACGCCGTGGAGGCGGCGGGGGCGGCGGCCGCGGCCGCCCGCACCCCCCGGATCGCCCCGGCCACGGCGTACGCGCTGGGCGTGCTCCACGCGGACCAGCGCCACGAGGTGGAGGCGGCGCGGGCGGTGTTCCGGGAGAGCTGGCCGTACGCCACGGTCCTGACCGCCCCATGAGCGGCGGGCCCCCGGGCCGCGGGCCCGCGAAGCGCCGCACCGGGACCGGCCCGGTCCTGGCAGCGGGCTGTGTGCTGTGGCGGCGTGCCCCGGGCGGGGACGGGACAGCGGGCGGGGTGGAGATCTGTCTGGTCCACCGGCCCCGCTACGACGACTGGTCCTTCCCGAAGGGCAAGCTGAAGCGCGGCGAGGACCCGCTGGCCGCCGCCGTACGGGAGGTGCTGGAGGAGACCGGCCACCACTGCGCCCCCGGGGACCGGCTGCCGACCTCCCGCTACCCGGTGGACGGCCGGCCCAAGGAGGTCGCCTACTGGGCGGCCGAGGCGACGGGCGGCTCGTTCACCGCCAACGACGAGGTGGACCGCATCCTCTGGCTGGCCCCCTACGCCGCCCGCGTACGCCTCACCCAGCCCCGCGACGTCCAGCAGCTCACCGCGCTCCTGGACGTGCTGTCCGCGTCCTGATCAGCGCCTCCGGCAGGGCGCGCACCCGCCTGCCGGACACGGTTCACCTGCCGTTCACCCTCCCCCGTAGGCGGCTTCACCTGTTCTGCCTAATTTCGGACGTACAAGGTGCGCGGCGACACGCCACAGCACCCCTCCTCATCGCACGCCGTCGTAGAACGAAATGACCACGGCGGCTCCTGGAAGGAACACCCGAAAGTGAAGCTTCAGCGCAAGAACCGGCTTCGTGCCACCGCGCTCGGTGCCCTCGCCGTCTCCGGCGCCCTGGTCCTCACGGCGTGCGGTTCGGACGACAACACCGGCGGCGGCTCCGCCGGCACCGGCGAGAAGACGACCGCGGCGTCGGACGTCGACTGCGGCAAGGCCAAGGGCCAGCTGCGCGCCTCCGGCTCCAGCGCTCAGAAGAACGCCATGGACCTCTGGGTCAAGAACTACATGGCCGCCTGCTCCGGTGTGGAGATCAACTACAACTCCTCCTCCTCCGGCGAGGGCATCGTCGCCTTCAACCAGGGCACCGTCGGCTTCGCCGGCTCCGACTCGGCGCTGAAGCCCGAAGAGGTCGCCGACTCCAAGGAGATGTGCAAGACCGGCCAGGGCATCAACCTGCCGATGGTCGGCGGCCCGGTCGCGATCGGCTTCAAGCTGGACGGCGTCGACAAGCTCACGCTGGACGCCCCGACCCTCGCGAAGATCTTCGACACGAAGATCAAGAAGTGGAACGACCCGGCGATCGCCAAGCTGAACGACGGCGTCGACCTCCCGGACAAGGCGATCCAGCCCTTCCACCGCTCCGAGGACTCCGGCACCACGCAGAACCTCGGCAAGTACCTCTCCGCCGCGGCTCCGCAGGACTGGAAGTACGAGGCCGAGAAGAAGTGGCCGGCCCCCGGTGGCCAGGCCGCCTCCGGCTCCTCCGGCGTCGCCTCCCAGGTCAAGACCGTCGACGGCTCGATCGGCTACTTCGAGCTCTCCTACGCCAAGTCCCAGCAGATCCCGACGGTGGACATCAACACCGGCGGCTCCGCCCCGGTCCAGGCCACCTCGGAGAACGCCTCCAAGGCCATCGCCGCCGCCAAGGTCAAGGGCACCGGCAAGGACCTGGCGCTCGACCTGGACTACACCACCAAGGCCGAGGGCGCCTACCCGCTGGTCCTGGTCACGTACGAGGTCGTCTGCGACAGCGGCAACAAGCCCGAGACGCTCGACACGGTCAAGTCCTTCCTCTCCTACGCCGCCTCCGACGACGGCCAGAAGATCCTGACCGACGCCGGCTACGCCCCGATCCCGGCCGAGATCAACTCCAAGGTCCGCGAGACCATCAGCTCCCTCTCGTAACACCCGGGCGGCCGGGTCCACCCGGACCCGGCCGCCCCACCGGCGTAACCCGCCCCTCCTCCATCCGGTGCACCGCCGCCAGGGGAGCGCACCGCTCCCCCACACAGACCGGAAAGACCATGGCTTCCACCACACCGATAGACACGCCACCGGCACCGCCGGTCCCGCGGCCCGACTCCCGGTCCGCCGGGCGCCTGGGCGACAAGATCTTCCTGGGCCTCTCCCGCGGCTCGGGCATCCTGCTGCTCGTGATCATGGCGTCGATCGCCGTGTTCCTCAGCTACCGCTCCGTCATCGCCATCTCGGAGAACGAGGGCAACTTCCTCACCACCTTCGACTGGAACCCGACCGGAAACCCGCCGGTCTTCGGCATCGCGGTCCTGCTCTTCGGCACCGTCGTCAGCTCGATCATCGCGATGATCATCGCGGTTCCGATCGCTGTCGGCATCGCCCTGTTCATCTCGCACTACGCGCCGCGCAAGCTGGCCGCCCCCATCGCGTACGTGGTGGACCTGCTGGCCGCCGTGCCGAGCATCGTCTACGGCATCTGGGGCGCGCTCGTCCTGGTCCCGTATCTGGAGGGCCTGAACCTCTGGCTCGACCAGTTCTTCGGCTGGACGTACATCTTCGAGAAGACCGAGGTCGGCGTCGCCCGCTCGCTCTTCACCGTCGGCATCCTGCTCGCGATCATGATCCTGCCGATCGTGACCAGCGTCAGCCGCGAGGTCTTCCTCCAGGTCCCGAGGATGAACGAGGAAGCGGCGCTCGCGCTGGGCGCCACCCGCTGGGAGGTCATCCGCCTCTCGGTGCTGCCCTTCGGCCGCTCCGGCATCATCTCCGCCTCGATGCTCGGCCTGGGCCGCGCGCTCGGCGAGACGATGGCCGTCGCCACGGTCCTCTCCCCGAACTTCCTCATCTCGCTGCACCTGCTGAACCCGGGCGGCGGGACGTTCGCCCAGAACATCGCGGCCAAGTTCGGCGAGGCCAACCCGCTCGGGCGGGACGCCCTGATCGCCTCCGGCCTCGTCCTCTTCGTCCTCACCCTGCTGGTCAACGGCGCGGCCCGGCTCATCATCGCCCGCCGCAAGGAGTATTCGGGGGCCAACGCATGAGCCACGCACCCACCGGCGTCATCGAGCGCCCGACGCCCTCGTCGCCCACCCCGACGAGCAGCCTCGGCAGCCGCTCCCTGCCCCGCCTCGCGCCGCTCGGCTTCGCCGCCGTCTCGATCGCGCTCGGCGTCGGCATCCCGCTGGCCGTCGGCTGGCACAGCCGCATCCAGTGGGGCCTTCTCTCCGCCCTGTTCTTCCTGGTCATCTCCTACATCGTCACGACGGTCGTCGAGAACCAGCGGCAGGCCAGGGACCGCCTCGCCACCAGCGTGATGTGGGTCTGCTTCCTCGTCGCCGTCGTCCCGCTGGCCTCGCTGCTCTGGACCACGATCCAGCGCGGCGCCGAGCGCCTCGACGGCTACTTCCTCACCCACTCGATGGGCGGAGTCCTCACCGACGACCCCACCGGCGGCGTCTACCACGCACTGATCGGCACTCTGGAACAGGTCGGGATCGCCACGGTGATCTCCGCTCCGCTCGGCCTGCTGACCGCCGTCTACCTGGTGGAGTACGGCAAGGGCGCGCTCGCCAAGGCCGTCACCTTCTTCGTCGACGTCATGACGGGCATCCCGTCCATCGTGGCCGGTCTCTTCATCCTGTCGATCATGCTGATGGGCGGCCTCGAGCCCTCCGGCCTGATGGGCGCGCTGGCCCTGACGATCCTGATGATCCCCGTCGTGGTCCGCTCCACCGAGGAGATGCTCAAGCTCGTCCCCAACGAGCTCCGCGAGGCCTCCCTCGCCCTCGGCATCCCGAAGTGGCGCACCATCCTGAAGGTGGTCCTGCCCACCGCGATCGGCGGCATCACCACCGGCGTCATGCTCGCCATCGCCCGCATCGCCGGGGAGACGGCCCCGATCATCCTGCTGGTCTTCGGCAGCCAGCTGATCAACACCAACCCCTTCGAAGGCGCCCAGTCCTCACTGCCGTTCTACATCTACGAGCAGTACAAGGTCGGCTCGATCCAGGCCTACGACCGCGCCTGGGCGGCGGCCCTGGTACTGATCGCCTTCGTCATGATCCTCAACCTCGTGGCCCGCGGCATCGCCCGCTGGAAGGCCCCGAAGACCGGTCGCTGACGCGGCCATCAGCGACCTCCCGAAAGAAGCAGTGATTCCCATGGCCAAGCGCATCGACATCAGCGGCCTCACCGCCTACTACGGCAGCCACAAGGCCATCGAGGACATCTCGATGACCGTGGAGCCCCGCTCCGTGACCGCCTTCATCGGCCCGTCCGGCTGCGGCAAGTCCACCTTCCTGCGCACCCTGAACCGGATGCACGAGGTCACCCCCGGCGGCCGCGTCGAGGGCAAGGTGCTGCTGGACGACGAGAACCTCTACGCCTCCAACGTCGACCCGGTCACCGTGCGCCGCACGGTCGGCATGGTCTTCCAGCGCCCCAACCCGTTCCCCACCATGTCGATCTTCGACAACGTGGCGGCGGGCCTGCGGCTCAACGGCAGCTACCGCAAGAGCGAGCTGAACGACGTTGTGGAGAAGTCCCTGCGCGGCGCGAACCTCTGGAACGAGGTGAAGGACCGGCTCAACAAGCCCGGCTCCGGCCTCTCCGGCGGACAGCAGCAGCGTCTGTGCATCGCCCGCGCCATCGCGGTCGAGCCGCAGGTCCTGCTGATGGACGAGCCGTGCTCGGCGCTGGACCCGATCTCGACCCTCGCCATCGAGGACCTGATCGGCGAGCTGAAGGAGCGCTTCACGATCGTCATCGTGACGCACAACATGCAGCAGGCGGCCCGGGTCTCGGACCGCACCGCGTTCTTCAACCTCGCGGCGGTCGGCAAGCCCGGCCGGCTCATCGAGATAGACGAGACGGAGCGGATCTTCTCCAACCCGTCGGTCCAGGCCACGGAGGACTACATCTCCGGCCGCTTCGGCTGAGCCGCCCGGGCTCCACGCCCCCGATACGGCCTTGCGGTGCTGCATGGCGGTGCCACCACAAGGCGAAAGGGTCCGCCCCCGTTCTCGGTACGAGGACGGGGGCGGACCCACACGTGTAACCAACCGGGTTCCGCCCGGCTCGGCCGGGGCTCAGCCGAAGAGCAGCAGAACCGCTCCGTAGCTCAGCGCTGCGACCAGCGCCGCGGCCGGCATGGTGATGAACCAGCCCAGGATGATGTTCTTCGCGACGCCCCAGCGCACGGCGTTCACCCGCTTGGTGGCGCCGACGCCCATGATCGCGGAGGTGATGACATGCGTCGTCGAGATCGGGGCGTGGAACAGGAACGCCGAACCGAACATGATCGAGGCGCCGGTGGTCTCCGCCGCGAAGCCCTGCGGCGGGTCCAGCTCGATGATCTTCCGGCCGAGGGTCCGCATGATGCGCCAGCCACCCGCGTACGTACCCAGCGAGAGCATCACGGCACAGGCGATCTTGACCCAGACCGGGATCTCGTCGTTGGGACCCTCGACATCGGCGATGACCAGGGCCATCACCACGATGCCCATCGTCTTCTGCGCGTCCTGGAGGCCGTGGCCGAGCGCCATGCCCGCCGCCGAGACCGTCTGCGCGATCCGGAAGCCGCGCTTGGCCTTGTGCGGGTTGGCGTTCCGGAACATCCACATGATGCCGACCATCACCAGATAGCCGACGATCAGGCCGACGAACGGCGAGAGGAACATCGGGATGACGATCTTCTCCAGCACGCCGGACCAGATGACGTCCGTCCCGCCGGCCAGCGCCGCCCCGACCATGCCGCCGAACAGGGCGTGCGAGGACGAGGAGGGGAGGCCGTAGTACCAGGTGATGAGGTTCCAGATGATCGCGCCGACCAGCGCCGCGAACAGGATCCCCATCCCCTTCTGCCCCACGGGCGTGGCGATGAGGCCTTCGCTGACGGTCTTGGCGACCCCCTGGCCCAGGAAGGCGCCGGCGAGGTTCATCACCGCCGCCATCGCCAGAGCCGCACGCGGGGTCAGCGCCCGGGTGGAGACCGAGGTGGCGATGGCGTTCGCCGAGTCGTGGAAGCCGTTCGTATACGTGAAGCCGAGCGCGACACCGATGGTCACGATCAGCGCAAAGGTGTCCACGAGGTTCAGGACTCCTTGACCGCGATGGTCTCCACGGTGTTCGCGACGTGCTCGAACGCGTCAGCCGCCTCTTCCAGCACATCCACGATCTGCTTGAGCTTGAGCACCTCCATGGCGTCGTACTTGCCGTTGAAGAGGTGGGCCAGCAGCTTGCGGTGGATCTGGTCGGCCTGGTTCTCCAGACGGTTGACCTCGATCCAGTACTCGGTGAGGTTGTCCATGGTCCGCAGCCCCGGCATGGCCTCGGCGGTCAGTTCCGCCGCCCGGGCCAGCACCTCGATCTGCTGCTCGACGCCCTTGGGGAGCTCCTGGACCTGGTAGAGGACGACCAGGTCGACGGCCTCCTCCATGAAGTCCATGATGTCGTCGAGCGAGGACGCCAGGTTGTAGATGTCCTCGCGGTCGAACGGCGTGATGAAGGAGGAGTTCAGCTGGTGGAAGATCGCGTGGGTGGCATCGTCCCCCGCGTGCTCCGCTGCCCGCATACGCTCCGCGATCTCGACTCGGGAGGCAGAATCCGCCCCGAGCAGTTCCATCAGGAGTTTCGAGCCCGTGACAATGTTGTCCGCGGATGCGGAGAACATGTCGTAGAAGCTCGTCTCCCTGGGGGTCAGACGAAAGCGCACGTGGGGTCCTCGGGATGCTTTGGATTCGGTCAGGCTGATGCTAGGCGCATCATCCGGCCACGGCTAACCGGCGTTCTTCAGTGTCGCCCATCGGACAAGGCGATCAGCACGGACCCCCGGTCACGTTTCGGCAGGATTCGTTACGATATACCCGGCAGGGGTATAAGAACGGCACCGTTCGGCGTTGCACAGGGCACACCACCGGGCCCATCACCGGGCCCATCGAGGACAAGCGGGAGGACGCGGATGACCACGACCGGGACCACAGGAGCGGAATCGGCGGGCGTGGCGGCCCCCGGCACGGAGGCAGCGGCCCCGGTGGAGATCGTCACCGACCACGACCGCGGCATCCACGGCTACCACCACCAGAAGGACGAGCACCTCAAACGGCTGCGCCGGATCGAGGGCCAGATCCGCGGCCTCCAGCGCATGGTCGACGAGGACGTCTACTGCATCGACATACTCACCCAGGTGTCGGCGTCCACCAAGGCGCTGCAGTCCTTCGCCCTCCAGCTGCTGGAGGAGCACCTGCGCCACTGCGTCGCCGACGCGGCCGTCAAGGGCGGCGAGGAGATCGACGCGAAGGTCGAGGAGGCCACGAAGGCCATCGCCCGTCTGCTCCGTACCTGAGACGCGGCCCCGTGGGCGGCGGTACGGGCGAGCGCACGGGCGTCACCCCCGGCGAGCGGCCTGCCGGGGGACCGTCGCCCAGGACTCCGCGCCCCGGACGTCGAGCACTTCGTCGATACGGTCGGGGCTGAGGCGTTCCTCGCCCGCGGCCGACGCGGCGATCATCAGCTCGCCGCAGAGCTCGATCTCGGCGAGAGCCACAGAGTCCTGTGCGTTCGGAGCACTGAGCGTCACCACCTGCGTCACCTCTCTCTGCCGTCTCCCGGCCCCGGCACACCGACTCCCCAGCCTAGGGAGCGGGACACCTGCCGCGCATGGCACGGACGGACCATTTGAGCCCCCTCCCAACCGGCCACCACCGCCCGGCCCGTCCCGGCGGGCACCCCTTACCCGGGGCTCACGGCCGGCCGCCGCCCCAGCGCCCTCAGCCCTGCCGGATCTCGCCGGTGTAGATGGCGTCCTCGTCCGGCAGCTTCACCGTGACCGGCAGCCCGAACCCGTACAGCAGCAGCGTCGAGACCACCGACACCTCCGGGGCCCGGGAGTCGGCGGAGAAGGTGAACCGGTGCCGGACCTTCCGCAGCCGCCCCTCCTCGTCGAGGTAGGCGTCGAAGGGCACCGCGTCCTTGCTGAACCCTTTCGCCGCCGCGCTCAGCGCCCCGCGCGACTGCGGTGACGCGGCCCGGGCCGCCCGGCCGAGGTCCGCGACCCCCCGGTAGTGATGCACCGTCACCCCGGCCAGCTCGGACTTCCCCGCGTACGTCACCTCGTCGGCCCCGCGCAGCAGTTCGGCGGCGGCCATCGGGTCGGTGACCCCGCCGGTGAGGAGGTTGCCGTCCTTCAGCGTGGTCGTGTCGATCCTGACCCATTTGTCGTCGGGCACCCCGGCGCCGCGGTTCTTCATGTACAGCGCCCCGGGGGCCAGCAGCTCGGTGATCGGCCGGTGGTCGTCCGCGCCCGCCGCGTCCTTGCCCGCCGCGTCCTGGGGCAGCACCACCTTGAGCCGTCCCATCTGCGTACGGAAGTCGTACGTGCCCTGCCCCCGGATCGTCACCCGCGTCCCGCCGGCCGCCGTCTCCATCGACGTACGGGTCTCCGCGCCGCCCGCCTCGACGAGGACGTCCGCCGCCTGCCCGAGCGCGTCGAGCGGGCGGCCGGCGGCCACGGAGCGCTGCCCGGAACCGTCGCCCGCGCCGCTGTCCGCGCCCCCGCCCACGCACCCGGCGGTGACCGCGATCACCCCGGCCACGGCGAGGGCACGGGCAGCGCGGGCCCCGCCTCCGTCCCTGTACTGCTGCACCACCATCGCCTGCCAACCCCCAACGACTACCGCCCGGCCGAGCCCTCACCCGCCTCGCATAACGACCGCCGCCGCCCCCCGTCACGCCACCGGGGCGCCGTGGCCAGTACCGTGGACGGGTGCATGAGGATCCCCCCGCCGCGGCCCGCACCACCGCCGCCCCGCGCACCCCCGTCCGGACCTCCCCCGCCCTCCCGGAACCGATGCCGGAGGCTCCCCCTCCCGGCCCGCCGGCCGGACACAGCGCCACGACGACCGAACGCGGCTCGTTCTGCCTGGCCCGCTGCACCTGCGGCTGGTGGGGCCCCGCCCGCAGATCCCGGGACCGGGCCCGTACCGACGCCGCCGAGCACCTCGCCACCCCCTGATCCACGACCGCCCCTCCCCTGTACAGCACGAACCCCCAGGCGCCGGAGCACCTGGGGGTTCGGTCGGTTCGGTCTGTTCGGTTCGGTTCAGTCCGTTCGGTTCGGTCGGTCCGGATGCCCGGGGGCGTCAGGCGGCGAGGTCCTTCTCGCCCGGGTCGCCCCGCCCGGTGCCGGGCCGCGGCTCGGGAATGCCCCGCGCCCCGCCCTGCTCGTCCGCGGCCACGACGTCCGCGTGCTTCGACCGGACGAACCAGCCGACGCGCGGTGAGCGGGCGATCGCCGCCATCAGCGGGGTCAGCAGCGCCATGGCGAGCGGGGCCAGCAGCAGGGTGACGGCCGTGCCGAGGGCGAACCCGCCGATCACGTCGGTCGGGTAGTGGACGCCCATGTAGACCCGGCTGAATCCGGCGAAGAGCGCGAGGCCGATCGCGACGAAGCCGAACTTCCGGTTCGCCACGAAGATGCCGACGGCGATGCCCATCGCCAGCGTGGAGTGGTCGCTGACGAACGAGAAGTCCGTCTTGCCGTGGATCAGGACCTCAAGGCCGTCGTGGTCGTTGAACGGACGTGGCCGCTCCACGAAACCCCGGATCGGAACGTTGACGAGGATCGCGATGGCGGCGGCGAGCGGCGCCCAGACGATGGCGGCGGCAGCCGTCACCGAGTCCTCGGCCGTCCCGCGCTTGCGCATGCTCCACCAGCACCACAGCCCCACCAGGACCAGGCCGAACATGATCCCGTACTCGCCGACGAACTCCATGACCCGGTCGAACCAGGTCGGAGCGGCTTTCGCGAGCCCGTTGATGTCGTAGAGCAGACTGACGTCCGGGTTCGACCCGTCGAGTTCGAGTCCAGCCATCTGCTGCGGCCCCTTGCCTTGTCTGCTTCATCTGCCGCGACGCGCGTCCTTGCCCGCCGCCCTGGTCGAACCCCCGTGTCGGTGCGATCCGTTTCCGTACTGCACCGCACCGCATCGCATCGCCGTGCCGCGTACCGCTTCACTGCGGTACTGCCTCACCGCGGTACTGCCTTCTGCGACGCGTGGTCAGTGCGCATGCCGTTCCCGTACCCCGTCCAGGGAACGGCCCGGCCGTCGTGTGCGTTCCGCTCTCCACCGAATGATCACCATGACGTTATCGAAGAGTGATGGGTCGTCGCAGCTCAGGGCCCAGGCTTCACGGAGAGTTCCGACCGCGGCCGACTGCCCGTCAGCACCCGCCACGCTCCGGAAACCCCGCGCGGGAGACTTCCGTCACCCCGTGGGCAGATCCCTCGGCAGGGCGGCGGCGCCGTCCTTGGTGACCCGGGTCGCACCGAAGTAGTCCGGCGTATCGATCTTGTCGAACCGGATGACCGCCCCGGTGAACGGCGCATTGATCATATAGCCGCCGCCGACGTACAACCCGACGTGCCGGATCGCGCGCGAGTTGGTGAGGTCGTCGGAGAAGAACACCAGATCCCCCGGGAGCAGCTCGTCCCGCGAGGGATGCGGCCCCGCGTTGTACTGGTCGTTGGCGACGCGCGGCAGCTCGATCCCGACAGTCCGGTACGCGGCCTGGGTCAGCCCGGAACAGTCGAACCGCCCCTGCTGCTCCGGCGTGCCGTTGCCGCCCCACAGATACGGCGTGCCGAGCTTCTTCTGGGCGAAGTAGATGGCCCCGGCGGCCTGCTGGGAGGGCGCGACCCGGCCGACGGGCCGGGCGAAGCTCTTCTCCAGCGAGCGGATGATCTTGACGTAGTTCTGCGTCTCTTTATAGGGCGGCACACCGCCGTACTTGATGACGGCGTAGGCGCCGGCGTTGTACGCGGCGAGCATGTTGCTCGTCGGATCGCCCGGGACCTTCTTCACGTACCCGGCGAGCTCGCAGTCGTACGAGGCGGCCGAGGGAATCGCGTCGGCGGGGTCCCACACGTCCCGCTTGCCGTCGCCGTTGCCGTCGATGCCGTGCGTGGCCCAGGTGCCGGGGATGAACTGGGCGATGCCCTGGGCGGCGGCGTGGCTCTGCGCCCTCGGGTTCCAGCCGCTCTCCTGGTACAACTGCGCAGCCAGCAGGGCCGGGTTGATGGCGGGGCAGAGGTTGCCCCACTTCTGCACCAGCGGCTGGAAGCGCGCCGGGACCGCCCCCTTGGCCAGCGCGACGGCACCGCCGCCCCCCGGCCCGGCGAGACCGGCGGCGGCCGAGTACGTACCGACGACGAGCAGGGCCAGGAAACACATGACCATGCCGACGCCGATGCCACCGAACACCCAGAATTTCCGCACCCCTCAACCATCCCCCATCGGGGCGCGCTTCAGAGGTGTTTTCGACGGTGTGTACGAGTCATCCGCGGCACACCACCGGCGCACCCGAAGCACACGGGGGCGCCGACGGCTCACCACTCACAGCCCTGACGCAGCCTCAGCTGCCCTGATTCGCCTTCCCCGACCAGAAGTCGGAGCGGACGTTGGGCCGGGGCAGCGGGTAGACGTCCTTGTACGCGGGCCCGTTCGGCTCGGCGGTCGGGTCGGCGACCTTCGACTCCTTCACGCACGGGCTGTCGGCCTCGAAGAAGGCCTGCCCCTTCCCGCGGAAGGAGACGCTGACACCGAAGCCCTTCTCGGTGACCGCGTAGACCGCCGGGAACTTCTCGTCCTTGTTGACCGCCTTGATCCGGTAGTCGTTCGTCCGCCAGAACGTCTCCGCCCGGTCCAGGAAGGTCTGCCGGCGGTCGGCGGAGACCACGGTCATGACGACCCGCCGGCGGGTCACCCCGCAGGACCGGGTGGTGGTCGGCCCGTGGGCCCACTGCACATCGGGGTCGATGCCCTTCAGGACGGCGTCCAGCATCGCGTCGGACCGCTCGGCGGCCTCCTGCATGTCCATCCGGCTCTCCTTCCCGCTCTCTTTCCCGCTTCCGGTGCCGCTGCCACCCGTCCCGCTCTCGCTGCCGCACCCGGACACCGCGACCCCCACGGCCAGGACCACCGTGACGAGGGGCAGGGCCCGCTTCGCTCGCCTCACTTCGGTTCCTCCATCTTGAGCCGGTCGGCGTTGCCCGACACGATCAGGGCGATGCTGTCCGCGGACACGGCGTCGCGTTCCGGACTGAAGTAGTTCGAGTGCGAGTCCAGGCTGATGCCGCTGCCGCTGACGAGCGGAGGACCGTCGGCCACCGGGAAGCGCCGGGCCCCGAACGCCTTGCTCGCCGGATCCTTCCCGAACCACAGGTCGTCGTCACCCGGATCGGCCAGATCGCCGGCGATGTACGCCCCGCCCGGCCCTCCCAGGGCCAGCCCGATCCCGCCCACCACGACCTGGGTCTTGGAGGGCAGCTTGGTCACCGGGTCATTGGCGGCGGCCCCCACGAAGACGTGCTCGCTGCCGACGCCCAGGTCCACGGCGTGGTCGACGCCGACACCCGGACTGCCGACCAGGATGATGTCGTCGACTCCGGGAATCCCGCCGGGCTTGGCCGCCGCGGCGCCCACGGTGCGGGAACCGTAGGAGTGCCCGATGGCCGTAAGGTGCGGATCCTTGTTCTGGTTGGTGACGGAGATGCCGTCCATGAAGCCGCGGTAGGCCTCCCCGCCCTTCTCGGCGCGCCCCGTGCCCATGACGGCGAAGTAGCCCGCCACCCCGTCCTTGTCCGGCAGCTGCGGCGCGTCGTAGCCGAGCCAGACGATGGACGCCGTGGACTCGTCGTACCCCTGGGCCCCGATCGCGGTGTCCCGGGCCCGCCCGAGGTCGTTCTTGGCGAACTCCTCGTCGAGCGAGGTGTTGAGCCCCGGCACATAGGCCGACACATGCTGGGACGCGTCCGGATTCCCGAAGGAGACGATGGCCCTCCCGTTGCCCTCGTCCCCGATCCCGATGAGATACATGGGCGGCTTCCCGTTCTCGTTCAACTGCCGCTCGATCTCCCGCAGCCCGGCCAGCTGGTCGCGGGCCTTGTCGGTGTCGACCCCCTCCAGCTTGTCGATCAGCGCCGGAAGGTTGCGGCGGTTGGCGGCGTCGCGGGCGAGGACCGGGATGCCGTCGAGGTTGCCGATCCGCTCCGGGACCAGCTCGATGTACCGCTCCCGCTCCTCCGGCGAGAGCCCGTCCCACCAGGCCTTGCGCTCGGCGGGCGCGGCGTTCTGCGGGATCCGCTCGCTCAGGTGCGCGCGCTCGGCCTCCCGCACCTCGGCGTCGACCCGCGCCCCGGACCCGGGTATCGCCAGCCCGGCGCCCGCACCGCCGACGGCCTTGTTCCAGTCCCAGGCCGCACCGATGTAGTCGCCCCGCGCCCACTTCTCGCCCGCGCCACGGGTGTCGCGCCCCCACTGGTCGACGATGCGCCGCCCACTGTCACCCGGCCGCAGAACGGCGTCGACGACTCCTTGGACGTCACCCCCCAGCCCGTCCCCGAGAAACCCGCCGAGGAACCCGCCACCGTTGGGCCCCGCGGGTCTACCCGCGTCAACCGGCACGATGACGTCGCCCGGGGGGAAGGTGTCGCCGCCTTGGGTGGAGGGGGACGAGGCGTTGCCCTGGGGGCGGGTGGTGTCACCGGGGGCGCCGGCGGCTCCGTTGCTTCCGGCGGTGCTTCCGGTGGTGCTTCCGGCTGTGCTGCCGGTCCCGGCGGAACCGCCGCTTCCGGCCGTACTGCCGGTGGTCGCGGTCCCTCCGGTGTCACCGCTGGTACCGGTGCTGCCGGTACCACCGGTGAGGCTGGACTCGCCGCCACCGTCGCCGACACCAGAGGCATCACCGCCACCACTACCGCCGGCGCCGGCACTACCGCTCCCACCGCTGCTGTCACTGCCACTGCCACTGCTGTCGGCGCTTCCGTCACCGGCCACGAGGTCGTGCCCCGGCGCCGGGCACGAACTGCCGGTCAGTTCGCAGATCGCGCTACGGATCTCCGCGGTGAGCTGCCTGCCGGTTCCGGTGGCCATCAACCCGCCGACGAGAGCGACCACCACCAGGACGAGCCCCAGGTACTCCAACGCGGTCTGCCCGCCGTCACGGCGCAGCTTCATCATCCGGGCGAAGCTGAACAGCCGTTGCTCGGCCCGTTGCTCCAGCTCGCTCCGGAACCATCGACGGCTCTCCGGCCGGCACAGCAGCACGATGACGGCCGCCGGTATCACCAGCCGCGCGACGCCTTCGCCCCCGGACCCCCCGCTCAGCTCGGCGAGGGCGCCGAGGACGATCCACGCCTGCACGGCGAGGAGCCCGTACCAGACCCGGACGCCGCCATGACGGACGTACAGCGACAGCACGAAGGCGGCGACACCGGGTAACGACGCGTAGAGCAGCAGCCCGAGGAGGTACCCGTCGACCGCGTTCACCGAGGAGGCCGTCGAGAGGGCTCGGATCGCGCCCACCAGAGTGGCGACGAAGAGAACGTGAAGGAGGATCAGGACCGCCTGCAACGGCCGGGGCATCAGCCTCCCGCCCGAGCCCGCCACGGCAGCGCTTACATCGACGCCGACAGGAACCGCGCTTCTTCGTATGCCGGACAAGAGCAGTCCCCTACCTCGTGAGTGGGCGGAACGGGCGACAGATCAGTCACTCCGCGTATGCGACCACACGGGCAGGGGACACGACATGGGCCCCAGGACCCAATGGCGGGCTCAAAATCCTTACAGACCCTCCTAGTTGAGCCACCTTGACCCGATCAGGACCTGCTTGCCGCCGCCGAGCCGGATCCGTCTGCCGACCAGAAGTCGGAGTGGATGTTGGGGCGGGGGATGAACTCCATGCCTTCGTACAGGGGTGCCGTCGCCTTGCTGGTGGAGTCCGCCACTTCGGACTCACGCACGCATGGCGTATCCACCTGGAAGAACGCTTGCCCTTTGCCGCCGATGCGGAGCCTCACACCGAACCCGTCTCGGGTTCGAGCATAGATGGCCGGATATTCTGCATCGTTATTGATGACCGTCATCCGATATCCGCTCTTCCGCCAGAACCGATCCACAACCCCCAGGAGATTCCCTCTCCTTGCCGCCGAAATTTCCGTCATGACGACCCGCCTGCGTGACACATCGCAACTACCCACGGTTGTGGGACCGTGAGTCCAGCGCAACTCCGGCTGAATCTCCCGGAGAACGGAGTCCAGAATCTCGTCCGATCGCTCCGCTGCAGCTTGCATATCCACGCCCGTATCCCTGCCTGTCGCGCACCCAACCACCGTCATAGCAGTGCATCCGGCGATCGCCAGAAGACGAGTCAGCCGCCTCAACGTGCATCCTCTTGCTTGACCCTATGGCCAGCCCCAGCGACAACCATCGCGATGCTGTCTGCCGACGCGGAGTCCAGCTCCGGATCGAAATACTGCGAATGCGCATCGATCGAAACACGGTTAAGGCCCACCAACGGCGGCCCCGGATCCGCTGCGAAGCGCCGCGCACCAAACTCTTCGCTTGCCGGGTCTCTCCCGAACCACAGACCGTCGTCTCCCCGATGAACCGTATCCACCACCAGCGACCCGGCTGGTCCGAGCGCGCTCCCCGCCGCACCGAGCAACCCCTTCTCCTTGGATGGCAGGTGAGTCACCACGTCATTCTCTGCGGCACCAACGAATACGTGCTCTCTACCCACTTTGAGATCCTCCGCGCGGTCCACACCAAGCCCCGGGCTGCCGACCAAGACGATGTCATCCACCCCAGGAATTCCGTCACCTCGCTGTGTGGCGGCTCCGACCGTTCTCGAACCGTACGAGTGTCCAATAGCCGTCATGTGCGGATCACCGTGGTCGTTCGATACAGCCAGCCCGGACATGAACCCATTGAACGCCTGTCCGCCGGTCTCGGCTCTTTCAGTGCCGGCGACCGCCAAACTACTCAATCCATCTGGGCTCTGAGGCGCGTCATAGCCCAGCCAGACGATTGCCGAGGTGGACTCATCGATCTCCCTGGCCGCCATAGCCGTGTCACGCGCCCGCTTCAAATCCCCCTGAGCAAACTCCTCATCCAACGACGTATTCAACCCCGGCACATAAGCCGCCACATTCCGCGAGGCATCCGGATTCCCGTACGAGACAATCGCCCGACCATTCCCCTGATCGCCGATCCCGAGCAGATACATGGGCGGCTCCCCCGGCTTCGGCACCGCCCGCAGCTGCCGGTCGATCTCCCGCAACGCCGCAAGCTTCGTCGCCGATTCGTCGTCGTCCCGCCCCTCCAGCTTCCCCATCAACAACTGGAGGTTGTCCCGGTTCGCCGCGTCCCGGACCAGGGCCGGAATCCCGTCCAGGTTGCCGATCTGGTCCGGATACACCGCGAGGTACTCCTCGCGCTGTTCGTCCGTCAGACCGGCCCACCACTCCTTGCGCTCGGCGGGACTCGCGTCGTGCGGGATCGCTTCCTTCAGGTAGGCGTGCGCCGCCTGCCGCACCGCCGCCGCATCGGCCGCGGCGTCCGTCCATGTCGCGGCCGGAACGGCCAACCCCTCATGCGCCTTCAGCGACCGCAGGATCCTCGCGTACCGCCAGTCCGCATCGGCCGCCGTCCGCACCGCCCGCGCCACGCGGTCCGCGATGTCCTGGGCCTTGCCCGCGTTCGGGTTGGGCGCGACGAGCCCCGAGGGGGTGGCCATGCCCGGGTTCGGGACCCCGGACGCCGTCCCGCCCGCCAGCGGCTTCCCGTCGACCAGGCCCTCGCCCGCCGCCGGATACGTCACCGAACCGTCCGCGTGCACCGTGAACTTCAGCGCCTCCGCATCGTCCAGCGCCCCCTGCAACACCCGCTGCTGAGCCTTGATCTCATGGGCCAGGCTGTTCAGCGCGGTCCGCAGCAGCCCGCACTCGGTATAGATGTACTGAAAGTTCATCCCCAGCCGGCGCAGCCGCCCCTCGGCCGCCCCCACTGCCTCCCCCTTCTGCGTGTCGCGCAGCCCGGGCAGCATCCGGCCCTCGATACGGTCCCGGGCCGCGTCGGCACGGTTGCTCACCCGGCCCCAGCCGTCCGCGGCCTCCTCCAGCTCGGCGCACTTCACGTCGCGTAACGCGGACCACGTCAGCGCGGAACCCGCCCCGCCGCTCCGTCCGCTCACCGTGCGCCGCCACCGCTCTGCGCCTTCACCCTGTCGAAGTCGCTTCTCACCCCCTCGTTCGTCCGTGTCTGCGCCTGGACGGCTCCTCGGAGACTCCCGGCGAGGCTCCCGCACTCGCGGCGCGCCGCCTCGATCCGGCGCTCCCAGGAGGCCCGCACGGTGCTCAGCTCGGCCAAGGCGGACAGCGCTCCGGCCCCGGCGATCACGCCTTGGTGCGCCGCCGCCAGTTCGCTCCTCACCGGGCCGAGGTGCGTGACCAAGTGGTCGGCCCCACCGGCGGCCCGCTGCCATGGGCCGCCGCTGTGCAGGAGATCCCCGTCCCCGGCCGTCCCCACCGATGCCGCAGATCCGACCGGCGCCCCCAGCCGCTCCCAGCCGTCGTTCGGCCGCCCGACCATGGTTACTCCACCCACACCGCTCACCCCGTTCACGCTGTTCTCCTGATCGTGGAGCGGCACTGTGCCAAATCCGCGGTACGCGACATGCCGCCCGTCAACGCTCCGGCGCCCCGGCTCCGCACCCACCCGGTCCCGTGGTTCCCGGCCGGGCGAAGCGGGGGCGCCGATCCCGTGGAGCCCTGCGGTTCACCCGAACGAAGGGGGGCCGAGCGCGAGCACAGGCACAGGCACAGGCACACCACGGTCGAGCCCCCTCCGCCGCACGGCGGAGACGCAGCCTTCGCCCTCGTGCCGCAGAACAGCGCACACCGGCTCAGAAACTGACGCCACGCCACACCACCCCGACCACGATGGAACGCATGACGCGATCCCGACAGGAACGCCCCACCGACGACACCGACGACACCGACGGCACTGACGGCACCGACCACACAGCACCCAACGACGCGACCGACTCGACCGGCTCCACCACCCGCACGCCCCCCGCGCTCCCCCCACCTCCCCCACCCGCACCGCCCTGGGCGGTCCGCTCCGCGCAGCTGATCACGCTGATCGTGCTGCCGACCGCGCTGTGGCGGCTGGCGATGGTTCTCGGGTTCCCGTCCGGGTACACCGCGGCGGGCTTCGTACCGTTCGACACCCCGGGCGCCAAGCTGTGGATGCTGACACTGAGCGTCGTCTGCGAACTGCTCGCCCTGCTCTCCCTCGGCCTGGTGCGGCCGTGGGGCGAAACGGTGCCCCGCTGGATACCTCGTGTCGGCGGCCGACGCGTCCGCCCCCTGGCCGCCGTCGTACCGGCCGCCGCCGGTGCTCTCGCGCTGACGGCGATCTGGGCCACCATGCCGCTGTGGTGGACGTACCCCCACACCGACATGCCCCCCACCGGCCGGCTCCTGGTCGGCGTCATCTACCAGCCGCTCGTCCTCTGGGGTCCGCTCCTCGGGGCCGTCACCGTCTCCTACTACCGCCGCACCCGCCCGGCCTGACGAAACATCGAACACGGTGCCGACCGGCGCACCGACGGCTCTCGAACGGCGCATACGAACACGCCGTGCCCCGCGAACGCTGCAACCGCACCAGAACCCATGGCCACCGTCGTTGCTCCTGGTCACACCCCGTGATACACAGAGTAACCAGGCATATACGTGGGGAGCCGGGACGAGCCGCAGGTCAGGGCGGCCGCCCCGGTCAAACGTGCGAGATCCGGGTAAAGAGACCCGGGAAGGCGTCGTGCGAGCGCGGTTTCATCAGCGAAGATAGAAGGCGACCCGTGCCGCACGGCACGGGCAGCGAACTACCCAACAGGGGCGGTGACTTACATGATCCTGGCAGCAGAGAAGGGCGACATCACCACCATCATCGGCGGAATCGCTCCGGACTGGGGGCCGTTCGGGACGCTGGGCAACGAGGCGCGCATCATGATCGAGGTGGTGATGGCCATCGCCATCCTGCTCTGCCTCGGCATCGCGATCTGGGGCGCGGCGAAGCAGCGCATCGGAGCGACGGCACTGCGCGACACGTTCAGCGCCGAGCAGGGCAAGGGCCTGATCGTGGCGGGACTGACCGGGGTCTTCATCATCGGCTCCCTGGGCACCCTGTTCACCATCGTGTACGGAATGGCCGTCTGACCCACCGCCGGCCACACCCGTCCGGGCCGTCCCAGCCCGCTCCCCACCATCCGCCCGTCGTGCCCACCGGCTGAGGTTGCGTTTCCCTGATGTCGAGTCACCACACCGCGCTCAAGCGGCAACCAGCACAGCTACCGTCGTCCTGCGCGGATCTGCACACGACCGAGGGGGCGAACGCGGCATGAGTCCCGGTGACGAGCACGACTACCGCGGCAAGGACCAGGGGAGCCGCTCCGACGACCCGTACAGCACCCTCGGCGGCACCCGTCAGACCCGTACCCGTCTTCCCGACGGCGACCCGGGCCACCCCCACGCGCGCCGCCCCGTCCGCAACTCCCGCTCGCTCGTGACGGTCACCGCCGTCGTGGTCCTCCTCGTCGCCGCCATCGCCATCGCGAACCGCGGCGGCGGCAGCGAGGACGCCGCGTCCCCGGGCGCCAAGGGCCGTGGAACCGCGGGCAGCGCCCCCACGGCACCCACCGGCACCAAGCCCGTCCGGGGCAAGAACGGCACGATCGCCTCCGGCTTCGCCCACGACGAGCAAGGGGCGCAGAGCGCGGCGGCGAACTATGCGGTGGCGCTGGGGTCGGCGGAGATGTTCACCGCGGAATCCCGCCGCAGCATCATTCAGGCGACGCATGATCCAGCGGTGGCCCAGAAACTCCAGGACGACCTGGACGCCGCCTATTCACCGGCGTTCTACAAGAACGTCGGCCTCAACGAGGACGGCACCACGCCCACCGGGCTGACTTTCGTGTCACGGACCGTCCCGGTCGGTACGAAGGTCGTCACGATGGAGACCGACGCCGCCACGGTGGAAGTCTGGTGCACCGGTCTCGTCGGGCTGGCCGGGCAGGACTCCACCAAGCCTGTCACCGGGACCTGGTTCACCATCTCGCAGGAGCTCAAGTGGGTCGACGGCGACTGGAAGATCTCGTCGTCGAGGCAGACGGAGGGCCCGACACCGGTCAACGGTGACAACCGTGCCTCCACGGCCGACGAGATGGCCGCAGCGGTCGATGCGTACGGAGGCTTCACCTATGCCCGATAGCCGACGGTTCCGCCTCTCCTCGCTGGTCGGCGTCGCCGGCCTCGTTCCTGCCGCGCTGATGGTCATGGCGCCGCGCGCCTCCGCGGACCCCACACCGAGCCCGACACCGTCCCCCAGCGGGAGCGACAATCCCTGCGACCTCATCGTCGGACTCGCCAAGGACTACTGCGAGGACGGCGAGAACGCCCGCAGCGGGTCACGTGCTCCTACCGACCTCGACAATCCCACCGACCCCCTCTCCTCCCTCGCCCGAGGCTGCGCCGACGCCGCCTCCTGGATCGTCGGCAAGCTCAGCGAGGCCGTCGAGTCCACGGCCAACGTCGACTTCACCAACCCCAAGTTCCTCCAGCAGTACGCCGTCATCTTCGCGGCCTCCACCGTCCTCACCCTGGTCCTCTGGCTCCTCGCCGTGGCCAAGCGCGCCATCCGCGGCGTCCCCCTCACCACCGCGATCTCCGAGGCCGTCGGCTTCCTCTGGCTCACCGTCCTCGCCTCGGCCTTCACGCCGCTGATCCTCTACACGATCGTCTCCGCCACCGACGGCGTCACCGACGTCATCTCCTCCGCCACCGGCGGCCAGACCGACGTCTTCTTCGGCTCGTTCGCCGAAGCCCTCAAGAAGGGCGAGGACATCGGCGGCGGACCGATCATGCTGATCGTCGTCTCGCTCGTCTCGATCCTCGCCGCCGGCATCCTGTGGCTGGAGCTCGTGATCCGCGCCGCCCTGCTCTACGTCGGCGCGCTCCTCGGCATCGTCGTCTACGCCGGCCTCGTCGACAAGAACATGTGGGGCCACGTCCGCCGCTGGGCCGGCATCATGATCGCGGTGATCATGGTCAAGCCGGTCATCGTCATCGTCCTCGGCCTCGCCGGAGCACTCTCCGCGGGCGACGGCCCCGACGCCTTCTCCGCCGTCGTCTCCGGTCTCTCCATCATCCTGCTCGCCATCTTCGCCTCCGCCATGATCTACCGCTTCGTCCCCGGCTTCGGCGACGAGATCCAGGGCGCCCGCACCAACCGCAAGCAGGCCACCGACGGCGCCCAGGCCGCCGCCCTGATCAGCTCCCCGGCCGCCCTCGTCTCCCAGGGCATCAAGACCCACAGCGGCCGCAACGACCAGAACAGCGGCGGAGGCGGAGGCGCCCGCCCCGCCAACCCGGCCAGCGGCGGCGTCGCCGCCCACAGCTCCCGTACCTCCGGCGGAGGCGGAGGCGGCGGATCCGTCCCCTCCGCCGCACCCTCCCCCCGCAGCGGGTCCGCACCCACCTCCGGAACCCCCCACAGCGGCCGCTCCCCCCGAGGCGGAGGCGGCTTCGGCACCACAGGTAACTCGAGCACAGGAGGTGGCGGGCGTTGACGACCCAGTCCCACACGATGGCGCCCCGCCGCACGTATCTCATCGGCCGCGCCCGGCCGAACGCGATCGTCGGCAAGAACCGCGAGACCGGCGAGATCGCCCTGATCATCGTCGGCGCGTTCCTCGGCATGATGAGCGGGCTCCTCGTCCCGGTCCTCTCCCTGCGCATCGTCTGCCTCGTGGGCTTCCCCATGCTGGCCCTCGCCATCGTGTACGTCCCGTACAAGGGCCGGACCTTCTACAAGTGGTTCGAGATCAACCGCAGCTTCAAGCGCTCCCTGCGCCGCGGCACCGCCTACCGCTCCGGCGCCATGGAAGCGGGCGTCAGCGCCGACGGCCGTGAGGTCGAGATCGGCCCGCCCCCCGGCATCGGCCGGATCAGCTGGCTCGCCGCCCCCTTCGGCCCCGACGAGATCGCCGTACTCCTCCACGCCGACCGGCGCACCGTCACCGCCGCCATCGAGATCGAGGGCCCCGGCGTCGGCCTCCGCGACAGCGAGGACCAGGAAGCCCTCGTCGACCGCTTCGGCACCCTCCTCAAGCACGTGGCCAACGGCGACGGCTTCGTCACCCGCCTCCAGATGCTCGCCCGCACCCTCCCCGCCGACCCCGACGCCCACGCCAAGGACGTCGCCCAGCGCGGCGACAAGACGGCCCCCGGCTGGCTCCAGGACTCCTACGACCAGCTCCAGTCCATGGTCTCCACCTCCAGCGAGCAGCACCGCGCCTACCTCGTCGCCTGCATGCACTACAGCCGCGAACTGGCCGCCGAGGCCAACGCCATGGCCCGCGCCGCCCGCCCCCACGGCGGCCGCAAGCTCGACCGCGACGCCGGCCTCGCCGTCGTCATGGCCCGCGAGCTCACCGACATCTGCGCCCGCCTCGCCGAGGCCGACATCCGCGTCCGCCAGCCGCTCGGCCAGAGCCGCCTCGCCTCCCTCGTGCACTCCATGTACGACCCCGACCACCCCATCGACCACATCCAGGCCATGACCAAACGCAACGCCTGGCCCGCCGAACTGGACGCCGTCGAGCCCACGTTCCTCCAGGCCAAGACCCGCGAGTCCACCACCCGCGCCCCCTGGTGCCACGCCACCGCCTGGGTGAAGGAGTGGCCGATGACCCCCGTCGGCGTCAACTTCCTCGCCCCGCTCCTCGTCCACACCCCCGACGTCATCCGTACGGTCGCCGTCTGCATGGAGCTCGAACCCACCGAGGTCGCCATCGAACGCATGCTGACCGAGAAGACCAACGACGACGCCGAGGCCAGCCGCCAGGCCAAGATGAACCGCACCGTCGACCCCCGCGACATCGCCGCCCACGGCCGGCTCGACCAGCGGGGTGAAGATCTCGCCAGCGGCGCGGCCGGAGTGAACCTGGTGGGGTACATCACGGTGTCGTCCCGTTCACCCGAAGCCCTCGCCCGCGACAAGCGCACGATCCGCGCCTCGGCCGGCAAGTCGTATCTCAAGCTGGAATGGTGCGACCGCGAGCACCACCGGGCCTTCGTGAACACGCTCCCGTTCGCCACCGGCATCCGCCGCTGACCCGAGCACCCGCACAGAACACCGAACCCGCCCCACCCGAACGACCCGAACGACCCGAATCACGCGAACCACCCGAACCGACCAACCGCACCAACCCGCAGGAAGAGAGGGCACCCACGCCATGCGAGACCCCCTGTCCGCATTGTCGGATGCCTTCACCTCCTTCCTCTTCGGCAAGGTGGAGACCACCCGCCTCCCCGTCCGTACGTCCACGGGCCAGGCCCAGGCCGTCTACCTCCCCACCGCCGCCCCCGGCCTCGGCGACAGCGGCGTGATCATCGGCCGCGAGGTCTACAGCGGCAAGGGCTACATCTACGACCCCTTCCAGCTGTACGGACAACAGCTCCCCGCCCCCCACTGGCTCGTCCTCGGCGAGTCCGGCAACGGCAAGTCCGCGCTGGAGAAGACGTACGTCCTGCGCCAGCTGCGCTTCCGCGACCGTCAGGTCGTCGTCCTGGACGCCCAGGGCGAGGACGGCGTCGGCGAATGGAACCTCATCGCCCAGGAGCTGGGCATAACCCCCATCCGCCTGGACCCCACCGCAGCGCTCAACGGCGGCATCCGCCTCAACCCCCTCGACCCCTCCATCACCACCACCGGCCAGCTCGCCCTGCTCCGTACGATCATCGAAGTCGCCATGGGCCACGGCCTCGACGAACGTTCCGGCTTCGCGCTCAAGGTCGCCCACGCCTACGTCACCGCGACCATCACCGACCGCCAGCCGGTCCTGATGGACATCGTGGAGCAGCTGCGCCACCCGGAGCCCGAGTCCGCCGAGGCGATGAACGTCGACATAGACGATGTACGGGCCTGGGGCCTGGACGTCGCCCTCGTCCTGGACCGGCTCGTCGACGGTGACCTGCGCGGCATGTTCGACGGCCCCACCACCGTCGGCATCGACCTCGACGCGCCCCTCATCGTCTTCGACCTCTCGCACATCGACCGCAACTCGATCGCGATGCCGATCCTCATGGCCATCGTCGGCGTCTGGCTGGAACACACCTGGATCAGGCCCGACCGCAAGAAGCGCATCTTCCTGGTCGAGGAGGCGTGGCACATCATCAACTCGCCCTTCGTCGCCCAGCTCTTCCAGCGCCTGCTGAAGTTCGGACGCCGCCTCGGCCTCTCCTTCGTCGCCGTCGTCCACCACCTCAGCGACGTGGTGGACGGAGCCGCGGCGAAGGAAGCGGCGGCCATCCTCAAGATGGCCTCCACCCGCACGATCTACGCCCAGAAGTCGGACGAGGCCAGAGCGACCGGCCGGGTCATCGGCCTGCCCCGCTGGGCCGTCGAGATCATTCCGACCCTCACCCCCGGCATCGCCGTCTGGGACGTCAACGGCAACGTCCAGGTCGTCAAGCACCTGATCACCGAGGCCGAACGCCCCCTGGTCTTCACCGACCGCGCCATGACCGAGGGATCGGCCCCGGACGCGGACGACCTGCTCCCCGAGGACATCCGCGCCGCCGAACTGGAGGCGGAGCAACGGGCGGCCCGGATCGAGCACCAGCAACGGATCAACGAGTCGTCAGAGTCAACGGTGGCATGACATGGCACGCCGGCCATCACGGGGCCGGGGCAGCGGCCCCGCCCACCACGACGGACACGACAGCCGGCCCCAGGGCGGCGGCATCCCGGACGGCCTGCTGATCGGCCTCCTGGGCCTCCTCCTCGCGGCCACCCTGGTCACCTGGACGGCCACCGGGCTGGCCGGGCTCCTCTCCCACGGGGCCTGGCCGGACGGCGTGACGTTCACCCGCTCCCCGCTCGCCCTGCGCGAACTGGCCACCGCCCCCCAGGACCTCCCCGCCGCCTGGCCCCAGACGCCCCCGGCGCAGCTCTCCGGATACGGGCTGTTCTGGGGCCTGTTCATCGGCGGACTGATGGTGCTGGTGGTCCTCACGGTGTTCACGCTCGGAGTCGTGGCCCGTGGTCGGGCCGTACGGGAACGACGCCGCGAGGAACGGTCGTTCACGCCGAACAAGCCACCGATCTCCACGGACAAGCAGGCACCGACGCCAACGCCGACATCGGCACAGGCACAGGCACAGGCACAGGCGACACCAGCAGCCACACCAGCACCAGCACCAGCACCAGCACCAGCACCAGCACAGGCTTCACCACCAGCGACGCCGACAGCAACACCCCACCCCCCAGCCGCACACCCGCCCGCGACCGAAGACACCCGCCCTCTCCCCGCGACAAGCGCGGCTGTCCTCCCCTCGCCCCGCACCCCTCTCCTCGTCTACGCTCCCGCCCCCGACCGCCGCCCCACCGTCGTCCAGGCCATCCACGACGCGGAAGGCCCCGCACTCGTCGTCACCTCGGACCCCACCGTCTGGGCCGAGACGAAGGACGCACGCGGCAAGCTCGGCCCGGTCCTCGTCTACGACCCGGGCCACCTCTGCGACACCCCGGCCCGCCTCCACTGGTCGCCCACCGAGGGCTGCGAGCTCCCCGACGCCGCCGCCGCACGCGCGGCCGCCCTGCTCGCCCCGGTACGCCCGCAGGCCCGGATCGACGCGGCGGTGGCCGACACCGCGCAGACGCTCCTCCAGTGCTGGCTGCACGCCGCCGCGGTGGACGGCCGCCCCTTCCGCCAGGTCCTGCGCTGGGCCTCCGGGGCCGGCGCCCACGAACCGGTACGCCTCCTCCGTACGCACCCCAAGGCCGCGTCCGGACTCGCCGGGCTGCTGGAGTCCGCGCTCACCGCCTATCCGGAACGGCGGGAAGTGGCCCAGGAACTGACGGTACGGGCGTTCGCCGCACTGTCCACGGTGCACATCCGCGAGGCCTGCACGGCGAACCGAGCGGATTCCCTCGCGCTGGAATCTTTTGCGGACGAAGGGGGAACGCTCTACCTGGTGGGCGAACCCATCGAGGATCCGCGCGCCCGCCCCGGCGCGATGCCCCTCCTCACCGCGCTCGCCGCAGACGTGGTCGAGCACGGCCGCCGCATGGCCGCACGGTCATCCGCCGGTCGGCTCGACCCACCAATGACGCTCGTCCTCGACGACGTCGCCGCCGTGGCCCCGCTGCCCCAGCTCCCGGAACTCCTGGCGACCGGCCAGACCCGGCCGGGCTGCACGCCCCGCCCCTGGCTGCAAGCCTGATCCACCGCCGAAGCTCCCCGCGCCGCCTCTCCTCCGGCTCCATCCGACGGGCACGAACAGCGTGCCCACCACCCCGGTCGCGGCGCCTCCGCGACGAACTGCCGGACCCGGCCGCCCCCGTCCTCGGCCGCGGCCGCAGCGCGTTCCTGCCAGAAGACGTCCGGCCGTACCACCGCCTCCTCGTACGACTCCAGGAACGCCACCGGCGCCGCCGGATCCTTCAGGGCGTCCAACCGCAGCTGCCTGACCTGCGGCCATTCATCGGCCCGCACCACACGCATCACATAGTCCATGCCCCGATCCTCACCCCCGCCCGCCCCACGCTCAACCGAGTAAGCCCACCGAGCACGGGTCCCCCGGCACACCCCGTCGTACCCCGGTACTACGCCCCGGCCCACGTCCCACCCCCGGTCGGACGACCGCGCCCCGCCGGCTCCGTAGCGTCGAGAGCATGATCACGGCACACGGACTCACCAAACGGTACGGCGACAGAACCGTCGTCCAGGACCTCGACTTCACCGTCCGCCCCGGCACGGTCACCGGATTCCTCGGTCCCAACGGAGCCGGAAAGTCCACGACGATGCGCATGCTGCTCGGCCTCGACACCCCGACCCGCGGCCGCTCCACCGTCAACGGACGCTCCTACGCCACCCACCCGGCGCCCCTCACCCAGGTCGGCGCCCTGCTGGAGGCCCGCTCCGTCCACCCCGGCCGGTCCGCCCTCGACCACCTCATCGCCCTCGCCCACACCCACGGCATCCCGCGCCGCCGCGTGGAGGAGGTCATCGACCTCGCCGGGCTGACCGACGCCGCCCGCCGAAGGGTCAAGGGCTTCTCGCTCGGCATGGGCCAACGGCTCGGCATCGCCGCCGCACTCCTCGGCGACCCCGCCACCGTCATCCTCGACGAGCCGGTCAACGGCCTGGACCCGGAGGGCGTGCTGTGGATCCGCACCCTCCTCACCTCCCTCGCCGCCGAAGGCCGTACGGTCCTCGTCTCCTCCCACCTGATGAGCGAGATGGCCCTCACCGCCGACCACCTGATCGTCATCGGCCGCGGCAGGCTCCTCGCCGACACCACCGTGGCCGAGCTGATCCGCTCGGCGGGCGGCCAGTCCGTCAAGGTCGTCACCCCGCAACCGAAGGAACTGAGCGCACACCTGGCGGCCCCGGACGTGACCATCACCGCCACGCCCAACTCCACGCCCGGCTCCACTCCCGCCTCCACCACCGAACCCCCGGCCCAGGAGCTCCGCATCCGGGGCGTGGACGCCACGCGCATCGGGAGCATCGCCGCCGCGCACGCGATCACGCTGCACGAACTGACTCCGCAGACCGTGTCGTTGGAGCAGGCGTTCATGGACCTCACCCAGGAATCGGTGGACCACCGCGCGCACCACCACCGCATCGGAGCAGCAGCATGACCACAACCCGCCCGGCCCACCCGGCCCACCCCACACCGTCACCACCCCCCTCCCTCTCCCCCTCGCCGTACCGCATCACCCCCACCCACGTCCTGCGCTCGGAATGGCACAAGCTCCGTTCCCTGCGCTCCACCTGGATCACCGTCGTCTCGGCGGTCGTCATGGTCCTGGGCGTCGGCCTGATCATGGGCGGGACGTACACCTCGGGCGGCGGGGACTCCGACGTCGACACGGTCGTCCTGACGCTGTACGGCAGCATGCTCGGTCAGCTGTGCCTGATCGTCCTGGGCATCCTGATGACCGCGGGCGAGTACGCGACGGGCATGATCCGCTCTTCGCTCACCGCCGTACCCGCCCGGCTCCCCGTCCTGTGGGCCAAGGCCGCGGTGTTCGCCGCCACCGTCTTCACGGTGATGTTCGCGACGGCCCTGGTCACGTTCGCGGCGGCCCAGGCCTTCCTCCACGACACCGACCAGGCGGCCTCGTTCACCGACCCGGGCATCCTGCGCGCCCTCGCGGGCAACGCCGGCGCCCTCACGCTGATGGGCCTGATCGCACTCGGCCTCGGCGCACTGCTGCGCTCCGTGCCCGGGGCGATCGGTGCGGTCATCGGCGGCGTCATGATCCTGCCGGAGGTCCTCGGGATGCTCCCGTACGACGCCGTCGAGCGCGCCATCATGTACTTTCCCACCCAGGCCACCGGCGCCCTGGGCTCCGCCACCCCCATCCCGGGCACCATCGCCCCCGGCGCCGCCCTGCTCGCCCTGTCGCTGTGGGCGGGCACGACGCTCGCCGCGGCAGCGCTGGCGCTCAAGCGCCGCGACGTCTGACACACGAGGAGCCACCAGGTGACGGACCGCCCCCAGCCCCCCTCTCCGCTCACCGGCACCGACGCTACGACGGCCCCCCTCACCCGGATCATCCGCGACACCCTGGACCGCCTCCGCGCCTTCGACCGACACCGGCCACGGGCCTGGGACACCGCGCTGACCGCCTTCTGGGTCGTGGCGGCGGTGCTCGACTACACCTCCGGCGGCTGGCGAACCGTCGCACACGACGACGTGACAGCGCCCGAGTTCCTGGTGCTCCTGATGAGCCTCGGCTTCTCGTTGCCCCTGCTGTGGCGCCGCACGCACCCCGTGGCCGTACTGCTCCTGATGGCACCGGTGTCGGTCGTCAACATCTGGACGGGGGCCGTGGTGCAGGCCGCCCTCCTCCAGCTGATCCCGGTCTTCCAGATCGTGCTGCGCTCGTCCCTCCGCACGGTCGGGTCGGCGGCCCTGCTGTTCGTCGTCCCGGTCCTGGCAGGCGGCGTCCGCATCCCCGCAGCCTGGGGCCAGGAAGTGGTCTCGTACGTCTGGGGCCTGGTGTTCGTGGTGCTTCTGGGCATAGCGGTACGCACCCGGCGCGAGTACACGGAGGCCCTGGTCGAACGCGCACACCGGCTGGAACACGAACGCGACCAGCAGGCCCGGCTCGCCGCCGCCGCCGAACGCACCCGCATCGCACGGGAGATGCACGACATCATCGGCCACAACCTCTCCGTCATCACGGGCCTCGCGGACGGTGGCGCGTACGCGGCCCGGAAGAACCCGGAACGCGCGGGCCAGGCGCTGGAAGCCATCGGCACCACCAGCAGACAGGCCCTCGCCGAACTCCGCCGCCTCCTGGGCGTCCTGCGCGACGACCACCCCGACGCCGACCGCGCCCCCCAGCCCACGCTCGACGAACTGGCCCCCCTCATCGACCGCGTACGCCGGGCGGGCCTGCCCGTCCACCTGGAACTGAACGGCGACCCCCTACAGGCATCCCTCACCCCGGGCCGCCAACTCACCGTGTACCGGGTGATCCAGGAAGCCCTGACCAACACCCTCAAACACGCCACCGGCCCCACGTCCGCGACGGTCACACTCACCTGCTCGCGCACACACCTGGACACCCACATCACCGATACGGGAACCGCAGCCGAACTCGGCACCTCAGCGGGCACCACAGCGGGCACGACCACCGGCACCATCGCGGTAACGGAGGAAACCCCCCTGCCGGCCCAGGGCATCATGGGCATGCGGGAACGCGCCGCACTGTACGACGGCACCCTCGAAGCGGGCCCACTGCCGGACCACGGCGGATGGCAGATTCGGCTCCGACTTCCCCTGGAGGACACGCACCAGTGACGACCGTACTCATCGCGGACGACCAGCCGATGCAGCGCTTCGGCTTCCGCATGCTGCTGGAGAGCCAGGACGACATGACGGTCGTCGGCGAGGCGGGCAACGGCACCGAGGCCGTCAACCTGGTCGCCCGCCACCACCCGGACGTCGTGCTGATGGACATACGGATGCCGGGCCTGGACGGCATCGAGGCAACCCGGCGCATCATCGCCTCGGGCGCCGGCACCCGCATCCTGATCGTCACGACCTTCGACCTCGACGCGTACGCCTACGACGGTCTGCGCGCCGGAGCCAGCGGCTTCCTGGTCAAGGACGCCCTGCCCGAGGAACTCCTGGCCGGCATACGTGCGGTGGCCGCCGGCGACGCGGTGGTCGCCCCGACCCTGACGCGCCGTCTCCTCGACGCGTACGTCCACCACCTCCCGGCCGTACCCGGCGCACCGACCGCGTCGGACCCGCGCATCACCGCACTGACGGAACGGGAACGGGAAATCCTCACCGTCATCGGCCAGGGCTGGTCCAACACGGAAATCGCCACCCGCCTCCACCTCGCCGAGTCCACGGTGAAGACGCATGTGACCCGCATCCTCGCCAAAACAGGCGCGAGGGACCGCGTCCAGGCAGTGATCCTGGCCTACGACACCCGCCTGGTCACCCCGATGTGACAGTGCGTAAGAACCCCGGAACGCAGAAAAGCCCCGCACCAAAAAGGTGCGGGGCTTTCCCGGAAAAATTGTTCGGCGGCGTCCTACTCTCCCACAGGGTCCCCCCTGCAGTACCATCGGCGCTGAAAGGCTTAGCTTCCGGGTTCGGAATGTAACCGGGCGTTTCCCTAACGCAATGACCACCGAAACACTATGAAATTTAGAACACCGGATGTAAACACGGCCGTTCGTTATTTCAGAACTAACACAGTGGACGCGAGCAACTGAGGACAAGCCCTCGGCCTATTAGTACCAGTCAGCTCCACCCGTTACCGGGCTTCCACATCTGGCCTATCAACCCAGTCGTCTACTGGGAGCCTTAACCCCTCAAAGGAGGTGGGAATACTCATCTCGAAGCAGGCTTCCCGCTTAGATGCTTTCAGCGGTTATCCTTTCCGAACGTAGCCAACCAGCCATGCCCTTGGCAGGACAACTGGCACACCAGAGGTTCGTCCGTCCCGGTCCTCTCGTACTAGGGACAGCCCTTCTCAATATTCCTACGCGCACAGCGGATAGGGACCGAACTGTCTCACGACGTTCTAAACCCAGCTCGCGTACCGCTTTAATGGGCGAACAGCCCAACCCTTGGGACCGACTCCAGCCCCAGGATGCGACGAGCCGACATCGAGGTGCCAAACCATCCCGTCGATATGGACTCTTGGGGAAGATCAGCCTGTTATCCCTGGGTACCTTTTATCCGTTGAGCGACAGCGCTTCCACAAGCCACTGCCGGATCACTAGTCCCGACTTTCGTCCCTGCTCGACCCGTCGGTCTCACAGTCAAGCTCCCTTGTGCACTTACACTCAACACCTGATTACCAACCAGGCTGAGGGAACCTTTGGGCGCCTCCGTTACTCTTTAGGAGGCAACCGCCCCAGTTAAACTACCCATCAGACACTGTCCCTGATCCGGATCACGGACCCAGGTTAGACATCCAGCACGACCAGAGTGGTATTTCAACGACGACTCCACAACCACTGGCGTGGCCGCTTCAAAGTCTCCCACCTATCCTACACAAGCCGAACCGAACACCAATATCAAACTATAGTAAAGGTCCTGGGTCTTTCCGTCCTGCTGCGCGAAACGAGCATCTTTACTCGTAGTGCAATTTCACCGGGCCTATGGTTGAGACAGTCGAGAAGTCGTTACGCCATTCGTGCAGGTCGGAACTTACCCGACAAGGAATTTCGCTACCTTAGGATGGTTATAGTTACCACCGCCGTTTACTGGCGCTTAAGTTCTCAGCTTCGCCAACCCGAAAGTCAGCTAACCGGTCCCCTTAACGTTCCAGCACCGGGCAGGCGTCAGTCCGTATACATCGCCTTACGGCTTCGCACGGACCTGTGTTTTTAGTAAACAGTCGCTTCTCGCTGGTCTCTGCGGCCACCCCCAGCTCACCGAGTAAATCGGATCACCAGTGATGGCCCCCCTTCTCCCGAAGTTACGGGGGCATTTTGCCGAGTTCCTTAACCATAGTTCACCCGAACGCCTCGGTATTCTCTACCTGACCACCTGAGTCGGTTTAGGGTACGGGCCGCCATGAAACTCGCTAGAGGCTTTTCTCGACAGCATAGGATCATCCACTTCACCACAATCGGCTCGGCATCAGGTCTCACCCTTAACGTGTGACGGATTTACCTACCACACGGGCTACACCCTTACCCCGGGACAACCACCGCCCGGGCTGGACTACCTTCCTGCGTCACCCCATCGCTTACCTACTACAAGTCTGGTTCATCGGCTCCACCACTACCCTCAACTCCGAAGAGATCGGGCCGGCTTCACGGACTTAGCATCGCCTGATTCAGTACTGGGCGTTTCAAAGCGGGTACCGGAATATCAACCGGTTGTCCATCGACTACGCCTGTCGGCCTCGCCTTAGGTCCCGACTTACCCTGGGCAGATCAGCTTGACCCAGGAACCCTTAGTCAATCGGCGCACACGTTTCTCACGTGTGTATCGCTACTCATGCCTGCATTCTCACTCGTGAACCGTCCACAACTCGCTTCCGCGGCTGCTTCACCCGGCACACGACGCTCCCCTACCCATCCCAGCCCCCGTTGGGGGTACATGCTGGAATGACACGACTTCGGCGGTACGCTTGAGCCCCGCTACATTGTCGGCGCGGAATCACTTGACCAGTGAGCTATTACGCACTCTTTCAAGGGTGGCTGCTTCTAAGCCAACCTCCTGGTTGTCTCTGCGACTCCACATCCTTTCCCACTTAGCGTACGCTTAGGGGCCTTAGTCGATGCTCTGGGCTGTTTCCCTCTCGACCATGGAGCTTATCCCCCACAGTCTCACTGCCGCGCTCTCACTTACCGGCATTCGGAGTTTGGCTAAGGTCAGTAACCCGGTAGGGCCCATCGCCTATCCAGTGCTCTACCTCCGGCAAGAAACACACGACGCTGCACCTAAATGCATTTCGGGGAGAACCAGCTATCACGGAGTTTGATTGGCCTTTCACCCTAACCACAGGTCATCCCCAGGTTTTCAACCCTGGTGGGTTCGGTCCTCCACGAAGTCTTACCTCCGCTTCAACCTGCCCATGGCTAGATCACCCGCTTCGGGTCTAGAGCGTGCAACTCAAACGCCCTATTCGGACTCGCTTTCGCTACGGCTTCCCACACGGGTTAACCTCGCTACACACCGCTAACTCGCAGGCTCATTCTTCAAAGGCACGCAGTCACGACACAAGGACAAGTCCTTGTGCGACGCTCCCACGGCTTGTAGGCACACGGTTTCAGGTACTATTTCACTCCGCTCCCGCGGTACTTTTCACCATTCCCTCACGGTACTATCCGCTATCGGTCACCAGGGAATATTTAGGCTTAGCGGGTGGTCCCGCCAGATTCACACGGGATTTCGGCCCCGTGCTACTTGGTGTCTCTCAAACAAGCCGCTGATGTTTCAGCTACGGGGGTCTTACCCTCTACGCCGGACCTTTCGCATGTCCTTCGCCTACATCAACGGTTTCTGACTCGTCTCACAGCCGGCAGACTGTAAAAGAGAGATCCCACAACCCCGAATGCGCAACCCCTGCCGGGTATCACACGCATACGGTTTGGCCTCATCCAGTTTCGCTCGCCACTACTCCCGGAATCACGGTTGTTTTCTCTTCCTGAGGGTACTGAGATGTTTCACTTCCCCTCGTTCCCTCCACACTGCCTATGTGTTCAGCAGCGGGTGACAGCCCATGACGACTGCCGGGTTTCCCCATTCGGAAACCCCCGGATCAAAGCTTGGTTGACAGCTCCCCGGGGACTATCGTGGCCTCCCACGTCCTTCATCGGTTCCTGGTGCCAAGGCATCCACCGTGCGCCCTTAAAAACTTGGCCACAGATGCTCGCGTCCACTGTGCAGTTCTCAAACAACGACCAGCCACCCATCACCCCGTCCTTAACAGACGAGTTCACTGGGACCGGATCAGAAGGCAGCCTCTCGGCCGTACCCTCAGATACCCAACAACGTGCCCGACACGATCAACCCGTTCCCGTTTTCCACGCCGAAGCAGTACTAACGAAACCGTGCTCACCGTGCCGAATAGTCAACGTTCCACCCATGAGCAACCAGCACCGAACATTCGCCGGTGTACTGGCCTCTGACCAAACTCGAGAGCCTGGTAAGAAGTGCTCCTTAGAAAGGAGGTGATCCAGCCGCACCTTCCGGTACGGCTACCTTGTTACGACTTCGTCCCAATCGCCAGTCCCACCTTCGACAGCTCCCTCCCACAAGGGGTTGGGCCACCGGCTTCGGGTGTTACCGACTTTCGTGACGTGACGGGCGGTGTGTACAAGGCCCGGGAACGTATTCACCGCAGCAATGCTGATCTGCGATTACTAGCAACTCCGACTTCATGGGGTCGAGTTGCAGACCCCAATCCGAACTGAGACCGGCTTTTTGAGATTCGCTCCGCCTCGCGGCATCGCAGCTCATTGTACCGGCCATTGTAGCACGTGTGCAGCCCAAGACATAAGGGGCATGATGACTTGACGTCGTCCCCACCTTCCTCCGAGTTGACCCCGGCAGTCTCCTGTGAGTCCCCATCACCCCGAAGGGCATGCTGGCAACACAGAACAAGGGTTGCGCTCGTTGCGGGACTTAACCCAACATCTCACGACACGAGCTGACGACAGCCATGCACCACCTGTATACCGACCACAAGGGGGGCACCATCTCTGATGCTTTCCGGTATATGTCAAGCCTTGGTAAGGTTCTTCGCGTTGCGTCGAATTAAGCCACATGCTCCGCTGCTTGTGCGGGCCCCCGTCAATTCCTTTGAGTTTTAGCCTTGCGGCCGTACTCCCCAGGCGGGGAACTTAATGCGTTAGCTGCGGCACCGACGACGTGGAATGTCGCCAACACCTAGTTCCCAACGTTTACGGCGTGGACTACCAGGGTATCTAATCCTGTTCGCTCCCCACGCTGCCCTCAGCGTCAGTAATGGCCCAGAGATCCGCCTTCGCCACCGGTGTTCCTCCTGATATCTGCGCATTTCACCGCTACACCAGGAATTCCGATCTCCCTACCACACTCTAGCTAGCCCGTATCGAATGCAGACCCGGGTTAAGCCCGGCTTTCACATCCGACGACAAGCCGCCTACGAGCTCTTTACGCCCAATAATTCCGGACAACGCTTGCGCCCTACGTATTACCGCGGCTGCTGGCACGTAGTTAGCCGGCGCTTCTTCTGCAGGTACCGTCACTTTCGCTTCTTCCCTGCTGAAAGAGGTTTACAACCCGAAGGCCGTCATCCCTCACGCGGCGTCGCTGCATCAGGCTTTCGCCCATTGTGCAATATTCCCCACTGCTGCCTCCCGTAGGAGTCTGGGCCGTGTCTCAGTCCCAGTGTGGCCGGTCGCCCTCTCAGGCCGGCTACCCGTCGTCGCCTTGGTAGGCCATTACCCCACCAACAAGCTGATAGGCCGCGGGCTCATCCTTCACCGCCGGAGTTTTAACCCCGTCCCATGCGGGACAGAGTGTTATCCGGTATTAGACCCCGTTTCCAGGGCTTGTCCCAGAGTGAAGGGCAGATTGCCCACGTGTTACTCACCCGTTCGCCACTAATCCACCACCGAAGCGGCTTCATCGTTCGACTTGCATGTGTTAAGCACGCCGCCAGCGTTCGTCCTGAGCCAGGAACAAACTGTTGTGAACACACAACGGGCACACCACGAGCGGAACATAAGACGGTCGGAATAGGTTCACAGCGTCCTATTGCCTACCGCCACCCACAAGGAGCGGAACGGCAGGACTTTCAAAGGAACCACCAACCTGCCGAAGCAGGCCGGGGTATCAACATATCTGGCGTTGACTTTTGGCACGCTGTTGAGTTCTCAAGGAACGGACGCTTCCTTCGGTCCCGTTTCACCGGGGCCCTCCGGGCGCTTCCCTTCGTTCTTGCGTTTCCGACTCTATCAGACTCTTTCGTGTCCGATTCCCGGTCGAAGCGGGCCGTGCAGTTTTCGCTTTCCAGGTTCTTCGCTTTCGCGTTTTCCCTTTCGGCGAGTCCGACTCTATCAGATCCTTTCGGGCCTGATTCCCAGTCAGCGGGGCTTGTCTTCCCGGCTGTTGGGCCGTTCCGACGCTCAAACTCTAGCGGATTCTCCCGGCGGCTCATAATCGGGCCCTCGTCATGAATTCCGGCATGCCGAAATCGTCCCGAGTGGGAGATCGTGCTGAAGTTTGGTTGCCGCGTTCGCGGCGGGATCGGCTGCCGCGGAACCGTTCCGGCTCCGTGACAACTCGGAGAACTTTACGGATCCACCAGGGGTGTGTCAACCCTCCCCCGGTGGCCCCTGCGGCGACCTCCGCAGGACCTCCGGCGTGGCCGTCAGTCCAGGTCGGTGAGGCGGCCGCCGGCGTCCGGCTGGGCGTGTTCCACGCGGCGCAGGAGGCGGACCAGCAGTTCGCCGAGGACACCGCGTTCGTCGCCGGACAGGTCCTGGAGGAGGTCCTCCTCGAAGTCGGTCGCCATGCGCATCGCCTCCAGCCACTTCGTACGGCCTTCGTCGGTCAGCTCGACGATGACGCGGACCCGGTTGTTCTCGTCGCGGTCCCGGGTGACCAGGCCCTCGCCGGCCATCCGGTCGATGCGGTGGGTCATGGCGGCCGGGGTGAGACCGAGGCGCTTTGCCAGTTCGCCGGGGCCCAGCCGGTAGGGGGCGCCCGACAGGACCAGGGTCTTGAGGACCTCCCACTCGGCGTTGCTGATGCCGAGGGCGGCGACCTGCCTCCCGTACGCGACGTTCATCCGGCGGTTCAGGCGGCCCAGCGCGGAGACCACCTGTTCGACCTGCGGGTCGAGGTCGCGGAACTCGCGCTGATAGGCGGCGATCTGTTCGTCGAGGCTCGGCTCGCTGGGGCCGGGCTCCTCGGTGCTCTCAGACATGGCGGGCAGTATGGCACGCCTTCACCACCCTTGAAGTCCTTCAGGCTGTAGTTTTCACCTTCTAAGTTTAGTGCTAAAGTCTTCGAGTCTGATTCCTTCAAGATCTTGAGGTAGGTGAGTGTGACCAGGGAGATGGGCGCAGCGCTGCGGCGGATCCAGCTGGGCAGCGCGCTGAGCGCGTTCGGGCTCGGGTTCACCGTTCCGTATCTGTACGTCTACGTGGCGCAGGTACGGGATCTGGGCGCCGGGACGGCGGGAGTCGTCCTGGCGGTCTTCGCGATGGCGGCGCTGGCCGTTCTGCCGTTCACCGGGCGGGCCATCGACCGGCGGGGCCCGTTGCCCGTGCTGGTGGTGGCCTCCGCTCTGGCCTCCGTGGGCGCCGCCGCCCTGGGGTTCGCGAGCAGCGTTCCGGCCGCCGTGCTGGCCGCCGCGGTCCTCGGTGCGGGGACCGCCGTCATGCAGCCCGCCCTCGCCACGATGCTCGTGTGGTGCTCCAGCACCGCGACCCGTACACGCGCCTTCGCCATGCAGTTCTTCCTGCAGAACCTGGGGCTCGGCCTCGGCGGGCTCGTCGGCGGGCAGCTGGTGGACGTGGACCGTCCGGCGAGCTTCACGATGCTCTTCCTGATCGAGGCCGCGATGTTCGTGGTGCTCGGTGTCGTCGTGACCACCGTGCGGATGCCGCGTACGGCTTCGCTCGGCGGTGCCAGGCCGGCGGACGGCTCCGCCGCGAAGGGCGGCGGGCTGCGGGCGCTGCTGTCGCACCGGGCCATGGTGCAGCTGTGCGTGCTGGGGTTCGTGCTGTTCTTCGCCTGCTACGGGCAGTTCGAGTCCGGGCTCGCCGCGTACGGCACGGAGGCCGCCGGGATCGAGCCCTCCACCCTCGGCTTCGCGCTGGCCGCCAACACCGCGGTCATCGTCGTCGCGCAGTTCGTCGTACTGCGGCTCGTGGAGCGCCGGCGGCGCAGCCGGGTCATCGCCGCGGTCGGCCTGATCTGGGCGTTCGCCTGGATCGTCGCCGGATACGCGGGGCTGGGCCACGGCAGCCAGGCCATGGCGACGGCCGCGTTCATCTCGACGTACGCGCTGTTCGGGCTCGGTGAGGCAATGCTGTCGCCGACCGTCGCGCCGCTGGTCGCGGATCTGGCGCCGGAGTCGATGGTCGGGCAGTACAACTCGGCGTTCGCCCTGTGCAAGCAGCTCGCGCTCGCGGTCGGTCCGGCCGTCGGCGGGCCGATGGGGGCGTCGCTGCACGGCCCGTACATCGTGACCTTCGTGCTGTTCTCGCTGGGCATCACGGTGCTCGCGCTGCGGCTGGGCCGTCGGCTCACCCCCGTACAGGACCAGCCGTCGCTGGCGGCCGTCCCCTCGCGGGTGGTGGCGGTGTCACTGCCCGAAGGTGCGGACGGCGCGGTGCCCGCCGGGAACGGCGCGCCCGCTCCCGCCTCGGCTGCCGCCGGTCACTGACCGGGCCTGACGAAGAACGTTCGCCCTACCGCCCTGCTTCACTGCGGCAGGGCGAACTCGCACCAGACCGCCTTGCCGCCGCCCGGTGTGCGCCGGCTGCCCCATGAAGTGGCGATCGAGGCGATGATCGAGATGCCGCGTCCCGCCTCGTCCGCCGGTTCGGCCTGACGGCGGCGCGGCAGGTGGTCGTCGCCGTCGGTGACCTCGATGATCAGCCGGCGGTCCGTACGACGCAGTCCCAGGCGCATCGGAGGGGTGCCGTGCTGGAGGGAGTTCGCGACGAGCTCGCTGGTGGCGAGGACGCCCAGGTCGCGGAGCTCGACCGGGAAGCGCCAGGAGGTCAGGACCCCGGTGGCGAAGGCGCGGGCGCGCGGGGCGGCCTCGATGCCGCCGAGGAGGTCGAGCGCGGCGTTGTGGAACAGCTCCGCGTTCGGTCCCGTACGGGCGGGGTGCTGGACCACCAGGACCGCCACGTCGTCGTCGTGCTCGGCGGTCACGCCCAGGGAGCGGATCAGCCGGTCGCACACCACCTGGGGTGATCCTTTGGCGCCGGAGAGGGCGCGGGCCAGGGAGGCGACGCCCTCGTCGATGTCCTCGCTGCGCCGTTCGACCAGGCCGTCCGTATAGAGGACCGCGGTGGAGCCGGGCGGCAGCGCGATGGTGCCCGAGGTGTGGACCCAGCCGCCGGTGCCGAGCGGGGGGCCGGTGGGGTCGGCGGCGCGGTGGACCGTGCCGTCCTCGTCGCAGACGAGGATCGGGAGGTGTCCGGCGGAGGCGTAGACGAGCTGCCCCTCGTTCGGATCGTGGACGGCGTAGACGCAGGTCGCGATCTGGCTGGCGTCGATCTCGGCGGCGAGGATGTCCAGCAGCTGGATCACCTCGTGCGGCGGGAGGTCGAGCCGGGCGTAGGCGCGGACGGCGGTGCGGAGCTGGCCCATCACGGCGGCGGCCCGGACGCCGCGGCCCATCACATCGCCGATGACCAGGGCGGTGCGGCCCGCGCCGAGGGTGATGACGTCGTACCAGTCGCCGCCGACCGCGGCGTCGGTTCCGCCGGGCTGGTAGGTGGCGGCGATGCGGAGGTCGTCGGGCTGTTCCAGCTCCTGCGGGAGGAGGGAGCGCTGGAGGGTGACGGCCGTTTCGCGGTGGCGGCGCTCGCTGGTGCGCAGGCGTTCGGCGGCTTCGGCGTGGTCGGTGACGTCGGCGGCGTAGACGAGGACGCCGCCCTCCTTCTTGGCGTCCGCCTTGGCGTCGCCCCTGTCGGGCTCCTTGCCCTCCTTCTCCTCCGCGCTGTCCCAGGCGGCGACCGGGGTGCAGGTCACGGTGTACGAGCCGCCCTCGGCGGTCCTGCGGGACTTGACCGTACGGGCGGTGCCGCTGCGCAGGACCTGGTCGAGCAGGGGGAGCACGCTGAGCTGGGCGAGCTCGGGCAGGGCCTCGGCCGCGGGGACGCCGGACGGGCGGGGGCCGAACGCGGCCTCGTACGCGTCGTTGACGTAGGCGACGCGGTGGTCCGCGCCGTGCAGCAGGGCGACGGGGGCGGGGAGCCGGCCGAGGATCTCGCGGGCGGAGAGGTCGTCGAGGGCGGGCCCGGGCAGGGCCTCGGTCGGGGCGGGTCCGGAAGGCGCCGGGGAGGCGTCGTCCGGCGGGGCGGGCGAGCCCTCCGGCCGGGCGTACTCGGCTCGGGCCGCCGGCACGGCGCTGCGGTCGTCCCGCGCGGCGGCTCGGCGCTGCGTTCCGGGAAGGCGGGCGCTCCAACGCGTGAAGTTCACGGTATTTCTGGCCTCGTGTGTCGGTCTGGTCCGCTCGGGCGGGCTGCTTCTTCTGCCGTTTCTTCGGGCATGTTCGGGGCTCCGGGGGCCGTACCCCCGGGAAGGCGCAGCCGGGCCTCGTCGTGCTGGTGGTGCGTCGCCGCAGGTCACTGTCGGTCACTGCCCGTCGGGTCACTCTGTGCAGGCGTGGGCCCACCTATGGTCACACGTCCAGTGTGACCGACCGTACTGACAGTCGCCGCCCTGCCCGCCCGTCAGCTGTCCGCCGGATGTCCGTCAGCTGTCCGTCCGGCGGTCGTCCGGCGGTTCTTCCGGGCCCTTCGGGCGGCCCGGTCCGGGGATCCCCGGGGTGCCGGAGCCGCCGCCCGCCGCGAGTTCGAACTCGGCGCGGGGGTGTTCCAGCGAACCGAGCGAGACGATCTCGCGTTTGAAGAGTCCGGACAGGGTCCATTCGGCAAGGACGCGCGCCTTCCGGTTGAACGTCGGCACCCGGCTGAGGTGGTACGTACGGTGCATCAGCCAGGCGGGGTAGCCCTTGAGCTTGCGACCGTAGACGTGGGCGACGCCTTTGTGCAGCCCCAGGGAGGCGACCGATCCGGCGTACGCGTGCCGGTACTCCTTGATCGGGCGGCCGTCGATCGAGGCGAGGACGTTGTCGGCGAGGACCTTCGCCTGGCGCACCGCGTGCTGGGCGTTGGGGGCGGTCTCGCGGCCCGGTTCGGAGGCGGTCAGATCGGGTACGGCGGCGGCGTCGCCGGCGGCCCAGGCGTGCGGGACGCCCTCGACGCCGAGGCCGGCGGTACAGCGGAGCCGTCCGCGTTCGGTGAGGGGCAGGTCGGTGGCGGCCAGCAGCGGGGCCGGTTTGACGCCCGCGGTCCATACGAGGGTGCGGGTGGGGAAGCGGGAGCCGTCGCTGAGGACGGCGACGCGGTCCTCGCAGGTGTCGAGGCGGGTGTCGAGGCGTACGTCGATGTTCCGGCCGCGCAGCTCGCCGATGGCGTACGTGCCCATGGCCTCGCCGACCTCGGGGAGGATGCGCCCGGAGGCCTCGACCAGGATCCATTTCAGGTCGGCCGGCTTGATGTTGTGGTAGTAACGCGCCGTGTAGCGGGCCATGTCCTCCAGTTCGGCCAGCGCCTCCACGCCCGCGTAGCCGCCGCCGACGAAGACGAAGGTCAGCGCGGCGTCGCGGATCGCGGGATCGCGGGTGGCGGAGGCGATGTCCATCTGTTCGATGACGTGGTTGCGCAGCCCGATGGCCTCCTCGACGGTCTTGAAACCGATGCCGAACTCGGCGAGGCCGGGGACGGGCAGGGTGCGCGACACGGATCCGGGGGCGATGACGATCTCGTCGTACCCGATCTCCAGGGCTCCGGTGCCGTCCTCGCCGGTGGCGAGGGTGGTGACGGTCGCGGTCCGTTTGCTGTGGTCGACGCGCTGCGCCTCGCCGATGACGATGGTGCAGTCCTTCAGGACGCGGCGCAGCGGCACGACGACATGGCGGGGCGAGATCGAGCCGGCGGCCGCTTCGGGGAGGAAGGGCTGGTACGTCATGTACGGCTCGGGCGTGACGACCACGATCTCGGCGTCGCCGCTCCTCAGTCTCTGCTTCAACTTCCGTTGGAGACGCAGCGCTGTGTACATCCCGACGTAGCCGCCGCCGACGACGAGAATGCGCACACCTGGCCGGGTGCCGGGGGTCGTCCCCCGGGAATCTGGAGCCATCACCACCCCATGACGCAACGGAGTCAGTGGTTTGTCCACAGGCCCGGCAAATTGTGTGACTGGCGGATGCTCAACGGCACTCGGGGCCCGCGGGTGGCGGAAAACGACAGCGGTGCAGGTCAGGCGCTACGCACGAGGGAGGCAGAAGGGCGAAGTTCCGGCGCCGATCGGATCTTGGTCCGATCGAGGGGCGCCCCATGCGGAACTACCCCCTTCTGAATTGACGCGGGCTCAACTATGTTCGTAACCCGTCGGGGTGTCGGGTGCGGATTTCGTTGTGCTCCGCTCCCCGTCTGAAACGGCGGGAAGTCTCCGGGGGGAGACGTCATAACCGGGGGAAGTTATGCATATTCAGGATACGCATGGCCAGGCTGCGCTCTCGCGCGCGTCCGAGGACCACGGACGCCTCGGCTCCGTGGGTGCGCTCGGCGTCATGAGCTCGGCGGACGCCGTTCGCTCGGCGGCCGCGGTGAGTGCCGCGGCGCTGAGTTCGGCCGGTGCCGGACAGGCCCCGAACGGGGCGACGACGGGAGCCGCGGGCGCGCCGCGCTCGGCTCCGCTGCGCGTGGACGCGCAGCGCAATCTGGAGCACGTGCTGCGCGCGGCGCGTGAGGTGTTCGGAGAGCTGGGTTACGGCGCTCCGATGGAGGATGTGGCACGTCGCGCGCGCGTCGGCGTGGGCACCGTCTACCGACGGTTCCCGAGCAAGGACGTGCTGGTACGACGGATAGCCGAGGAGGAGACCTCCCGGCTGACCGAGCAGGCGCGTACGGCGCTGGGGCAGGAGGAGAAGCCCTGGTCGGCGCTCTCCCGCTTCCTGCGTACGTCCGTGGCGTCGGGTGCGGGCAGGCTGCTGCCGCCGCAGGTGCTGCGGGTCGGGGTCGACGGGGAGGAGCCGGGCGCACCGGCGGCTTCCGGGGCGGCTTCGGCGTCGGGCGCGGTGGACGAGACGCGGGTTCCGCAGCAGCGGCAGGGAGTGGGCCAGGACGACTTCCGCGTCGTCGGCCCGCGGTCCGGGAGCGGCGACGAGCTCGACGGCCTCGGTGAGGACTCGGGCGCGGTCGAGCTGCTGGAGGTCGTGGGGCAGCTGGTGGACCGGGCACGGGACTCCGGTGAGCTGCGTCGGGATGTGACGGTGGCCGATGTGCTGCTGGTCATCGCGACGGCGGCTCCTTCGCTGCCGGACGCCGCTCAGCAGGCCGCGGCTTCGGCCCGGTTGCTGGACATCCTGCTGGAGGGGCTGCGGTCGCGGCCTGCGTGACGCAGCCGTCCGCCCGTCCGTCTGTCCGCGTCCGTCCGTGTCCGTCCGTCCGTGTCCGCCCGGTCCGTCCGGCTGTCGACAGGGGCGGGCGCGGACGGGCGGGGATCGGGTGCCGGGAGACGAATCGACGGGGTCTCATTCCCCGAAAGAAGGTTCTCCAGTACTCGTATTCGGGAAAACGCCCCGGATGAGTGGTTGGCAGGACTGAGATGCCAACGCGATTGAGCCATGTGGCAGTCTTGGCCGGTATTCGGGTCCGAGGGTGTATACGGGGGCTTCCGCGATGAGCGGTAACGAGCAGCAGGAAGAGCCGCTCGGCGAGATCGCTGCGGCCGACAGGGACACGAAGGCGGACGGGCTGTCCGCCGGGCAGGTGCCGAACCAGGCTGTACGCGGCTCGTCGGACGGTGAGGCCGAGGGCGGCACCGTCCTGCCCGGCCCGTGGCCCGCCCGCGCCGAGGAGGACGCCTCCGGCGGTGCCGGCGCGCCGGCGGTTCCGCAGCAGCGCGCGGGCCGCAGCGGGGCCCCCGAGGCCGGTCTCTCCGACGCCCGGCTGATCGAGGACATGCGGGCGGGCGACGACCAGGCCTACGAGGAGCTGTTCCGGCGGCACTCGGGCGCCGTGCTCCGTTACGCCCGCAGCTGCTGCCGGGACGCGCACACCGCCGACGACCTGACGGCCGAGGTGTTCGCGCGCACGCTCCAGGCCGTACGGGGCGGCAAGGGGCCGACGGAAGCGGTCCGGGCCTATCTGATGACCGCCGTCCGCCATGTCGCCGCCGCCTGGACCAAGAGCGCCAAGCGGGAGCATCTGGTCGACGACTTCGCGGTGTTCGCCGCCCAGGCCTCCCGCTCCTCGGAGGTCTCCGACGACGACACCCTCGAACTCGGCGCCGACGTCCTGGCGATGCACGAGGCCGAGCAGACGATGGCGATGCAGGCGTTCCGGAGCCTCCCGGAGCGCTGGCAGGCGGTCCTGTGGCACACCACGGTGGAGGAGGAGTCGCCGAGCGAGATCGCCCCGCTGTTCGGCCTCACCGCCAACGCCACCGCCGTCCTGGCCAGCCGCGCCCGCGAAGGACTCAAGCAGGCGTATCTCCAGGCCCATGTCAGCCAGGCGCTGACCACCGGCGGGGACTGCGCGCAGTACGCCGACCGGCTCGGCGCCCACGCCCGGGGCGGGCTGCGGACCCGGGCCGAACGCGGGCTGCGCAAGCACCTCGACGAGTGCGCCAAGTGCCGGGTGGCCGCGGGCGAGCTGGACCATGTGAACGCCGGGATCCCGGCGCTGCTGCCCGTCGCGGTCATCGGCTGGTTCGCCGCCGGGTATTCGCTCAAGGCCGCGGGCATCGTGGCCGGCGGTGCGGCCGGGGCCGCCGGAGCGGGAGCCGCCGCGGCGGCCACCGGCTCCGGTTCCACCGGTGGCGCCGCCGGAGGCGCCGCGGCCTCCGAGGGGCTCGGTGCGCCCGCCAAGGCCGGGATCGCCGCCGCCGTGGCCGTGGCCGTGGCCGGTCTGGTGTGGGCGCTCGTCGGCGACGACCAGCCGAAGCCGGAGCCCAAGCCGGTCGCGAAGCCGCCGGCCGTGGCGCCCGCGGTGCCGACGCCGGAGCCTCCGCCGTCCCCCGAGCCGGCGCCGAAGCCTCCGGCCGCCCCCGCACCGCCCGCGCCCCCGGCGCCGTCCCCGAAGCCCACGCCGACGCCGAGCCCCACGCCCTCCCCGGAGCCGCCGCCGAAGCCCGCGCCCCCGGCGCCGAGCTCGCCGCCGTCCCCGAAGCCGACGCCCGAGCCGCCGAAGCCCACACCGCCGCCGCCCGCGCCGGAGGTGTACCAGGTCAGCGAGCTGGCGTACTCCGTGTTCGGCGACCACTCCGAGCCGGAAGTGGCGATGGGGCAGAGCAGTTGGGTCTGGCAGCGGTCGAACGTGTCGATCGCCTCCACCCGTTACGCGCACGGGGTGACCGTGCACGCCCGCTCCTCGGTGACCATCGAGCTGAACCGGCCGTGCACGCGCTACGAGGCCATGGTCGGGGTGGACGATCTGACGCCGCTGCTCGGCGCGGTGCGCTTCTCGGTGTTCAACGGGAACGGCGCGCGGCTCTGGCGCTCCCCGGTGATGAAGAGCGGCGAGCCCGCCGTCCCGGTGAGCGTGAACATCGCCGGGCAGTCCTCGATCCGCCTCGTGGTGGAGCCGGAGACCCCGATGGGCGGGGTGGCCCTGGCGGACTGGGCGGATTCCCGGATCAGCTGCTCCTGAGGCTGCCGGGACCGGAGGCTCCCGGGGACCGGTGCCCGGTCTCTTCCGGTCTCTTCCGGTCAGGGCTGGAGCGTGCGCCGGGCGGGGATCACACCGCCCGCGACCGCGCGCTGGCGCGGGGCGGCGGTGCCCGTCCAGCAGGTGCCGCGGCGGGTCACCAGGCGGCGCAGCCACAGTTCGGTGGAGGCCAGGTCCGCCAGACCGTCCAGCGGCAGCGGTTCGCCCTCGGAGGCGGCGCGCAGGGCCTTGCGGACCACCCGGGCCTCGACCAGTCCCGCGTCGGCCAGCAGCGGGGCGTCGAACAGCGCCATCAGGTCGGGCAGCGCGGTGCGCAGGCCGGTCCGGGTGACGGCGGTGGAGGTGGCCTGGGAGGGCGCACCCCAGCCGGGCGGCAGATCGTGGATGCCCGCCCCGCCGAGCACCCGGCGCAGGATCGCGGCCCGTGCGCCGGGCTGGACGCGCAGCGACTCGGGCAGCGCGCGGGCCGCCCTGACCACCTGGTTGTCGAGGAACGGGGCGTGCAGGCGCTGGCTGCGGATCTCCGCGGCCTGCTCCAGGATCCGGTGGTCGGCGGCCCCCCGGGCGAGCGCGGCGCGGGCCCGGGCCTCCCCCGGGCGCTGTACGGAGGTGGGTCGGATCGCCGCCTCCTGGAGACGAACCGATACTTCGGCCAGCGCCTCCCCCGTCAGCCAGCGCGCCGCGGGCCCCGGGCGCGACCAGGCGAGGGCGGCGAGCGAGGCGTCGGCGGGGGTGGCGAGGTCGGGGGCGTGACGGTTGGCGTCGGGGAGGAGCCCGGCGGCGGACTCCAGGCCGGTGCGGTAGGACGTACGGGCCAGCCGGCGGGCGGCGCGGTAGACCGTCAGCGGGACGAACAGCGAGTGCGCGGTGGGGCCTTCGGCCTTGGTGAGGGCGGCGACGGGGCGCAGGAGGTGGCGTCTGCGCCGGTCCATCAGGAGGTCGGCGAGGCGGGCCGGGTGCGCGTCCAGGACCTGCCGGGCCCCGGATCCGACGAGGTGGTCGGCGCTGCCCGCGGAGAGCCGGCGGCGGTGGCGGTCGGCCAGGACGAGCGAGGGGGCCGGTTCGTCGGTCAGGGTGACGGTCTCCAGCCCGGAGTACGGCAGGGCCTCTTCGCCCGCCGCGACGACCACATGGTGCAGGCGCGGGTTGGCGGCGATGGCGCGGGCCCGCTCCATCTCGTCCTCGTTGCCGCGGGTGGTGAGGTCGTTGAAGGTGACGGCGAGCAGCCGCTCGCCGGCGCCGGTGCCGTGGCCGAGGAGGGTGCCGGGCAGTCCGGGCAGCCCGGAGGCGAGCAGGGCGAGGGTGGCCGACGCGCTGCCTCCGGAGAGGTCGGCGCCGATGCCCGCCACCGGTCCGCCCCGGGCGGCGCGCCGGTCGGCGGGGCCCATGCCGGGGACGGGCCCAGGGTCCTGCGGCAGGTTCTCCGGCGCGTGGCGCGGGGCCGTGAGCCGGGCGCGTACGGCTTCGACGAGCGCGTCCCGTACGCCCTCCACGGCGTGCACCGGGTCGGCCTGGGGTGCGGCGACGGCGAGCGAGGCGACGGCTTCGTACCCGGTGATCTCCCGCGAGCCCTCCCGCAGGATCAGCGCGTGGCCCGGCGGGACGCGCTTCACGCCGACGTAGGGCGTGCCGTCGCCGAGCGCCTCGGGCGTCTCCGGGCAGGCGAGCAGGGCGGCGAGGTGCCCGATGTCGAGCTGGGCCTCGATGAGGTCGGCGAGCGGCAGGGCGGCGGTGGCGTAGGCGGTGCCGTTGGCCCAGGGGGTGTGGAAGACCGGCCGGGCGCCGGCCAGGTCGCCCGCGACGGTGATGCGGCGGCCGATCTGCACGACGGCGGTGTAACTGCCGGGCCAGGCGGTGAGATGGCGCATCGCGCCGCCGCGCGCGGCGAGGAGTCCGACGCGCAGCTGCTCGTCGGTGGCGCCGCAGCAGCCGAGGACCGCGAGGCGTGCGGTGGGCGCCCCTTCGGGAGTCGCGACGCCGATGACGCGGATCTCGTCGGGGCGCCAGTCGCCGACCGCCCACAACGGATCCGGGTCGCCCCACAGGAGTTGGGAGCCCACGGGGTGAACCGTGCGCCCCTCTCCGCCGTTTCCGACGGCGCCGACGGTGCCGAAGCTCGCGGCGATACTGCTCCATCCCACCAACCAACGCATCGCCGCCTCCACAGGCTGTGGACAAACGGCGCACGAGATGAGCGAGAACGCCGCTGCGGGACATGCTGCCACGACAATGCCGCAGGAGAGGGTGTACGGGCGGCGCACGCCGGAAGAGCATGCGCCCCTGGCAAAGGCCCGACGCGACCTTCACCGGGACGACAGCAACGGAAGTGCGGGTTCCGGGAGTTGCGGAGGTCGGGCCGTCCGGTCTCCGCGCCGCCCCGGCCCGTCCCCGTGGAAGGGGAAGGGCCGGCGCCGCCCGGAAACAGCGGCGATATCCGGCCATAGTCGGACCGTTGGCCAGACCCTCACCGGACCGTCGCTATTCGGCCATTCTCTCGAAGCGCCACCACGCGCGCATACCGTGCCGCGCCCCCCTGGCGACCCCTCCACGCACAGTCCGGGAGGTGGGCCTCACCTCCCGGACCGGTCCGCCGCCCGCGGGGAATGGAGCGGCGGTTTCCCCCAGCCCACTGAGTCCAGTGCAGCGGGCCGACCCACGCGGTACCCAGCCAAGCGTCACGGCGACGGCCGGGCCAGAGCGCACGGCCGGGCGCACGGCCACACGCCGGGAGCACGCCGCACCCCGGCCCGCGCACCCGCGCCCGGACGGCCCGGACCGCCCGCACGGACAACAATCCCGCCATCCGGACGTCTGCCCCTTAACGGTAGGGATAGGGAGAACTACGCTGTGTTTACTGGTGTTCTCGACAGGGGGGCATATTCCTCGGGGCTCGGCCACATGCGTGTGCAGGCGGAGTACGAGGGTTCGAACCTGGGGAGGCATCGGTACGAATGCCGCGCGCCGTCCTCGGTGACGCGGCGGCTGTCTGTGTGTCGAGGGGTGGCGCATGTCCAGGGAGCAACGCGGGCCGAACGAGAAGCTCGGCACGGTTCTCGCCCTCGCGGGAATCAGTAACGCCGGGCTCGCCCGGCGGGTCAACGACCTCGGAGCACAGCGCGGTCTGACACTTCGCTACGACAAGACCTCGGTGGCCCGGTGGGTCGCCAAGGGGATGGTGCCGCAGGGCGCGGCGCCGCATCTCATCGCGGCGGCGATCGGGGCCAAGCTCGGCCGGCCGGTCCCGCTGCACGAGATCGGCCTCGCCGACGCGGACCCGGCCCCGGAGGTCGGCCTCGCCTTCCCCCGGGACGTGGGCGAGGCGGTCCGGTCGGCGACCGAGCTGTACCGGCTGGATCTGGCCGGGCGGCGGGGCGGCGGCGGGATCTGGCAGTCCCTGGCGGGATCGTTCTCGGTGAGCGCGTACGCGACACCCGCCTCCCGCTGGCTGATAACCCCCGCCGATCCGTCGGTGGCCCGGGACCCGACGGCGGCGCAGGCGGCGATCCTCGGAGCACGCGGCGGCGCCCCCGACGGGCCGTCCGGTCCGGCGGCCCGCGGCGCCCAGGGCGCACCGGACGCCCGGGGCGCACAGATCCTCCACACTCCCGGCGGCGCACCCGGCGCGGCCGGCTCCGTTCCCGTACAGCCGGGCCCGGAGACCGCGGCGGACGCCTCGCCGCTGCGGGTCGGCCACAGCGATGTGTCGAAGCTGCGCGAGGCGGCCCAGGACGCCCGGCGGTGGGACTCCAAGTACGGCGGCGGCGACTGGCGTTCCTCCATGGTTCCCGAGTGCTTACGCGTCGACGCCGCGCCTCTGCTCCTCGGCTCGTACACCGACGAGGTCGGCCGGGCCCTGTTCGGCGCGTCCGCCGAGCTGACCCGGCTGGCCGGCTGGATGGCCTTCGACACCGGCCAGCAGGAAGCCGCTCAGCGCTACTACATCCAGGCCCTGCGCCTGGCCCGCGCCGCCGCCGACGTACCGCTCGGCGGCTATGTCCTCGCCTCGATGTCCCTCCAGGCGACCTACCGCGGCTTCGCCGACGAAGGCGTCGACCTCGCCCAGGCCGCCGTCGAGCGCAACCGCGGCCTCGCCACCGCCCGCACCATGAGCTTCTTCCGGCTGGTGGAGGCCCGCGCCCATGCGAAGGCGGGCGACGCACCGGCCGCGGGGGCCGCGCTCAAGGGCGCCGAGAGCTGGCTGGAGCGGTCCCGTGCGGGCGACTCCGACCCGCCCTGGCTCGGTTTCTACGGCTACGACCGGTTCGCCGCCGACGCCGCCGAGTGCTACCGGGACCTGAAGGCCCCCCGCCAGGTGCGGCGCTTCACCGAGCAGGCGCTGTCCCGGCCGACCGAGGAGTTCGTCCGCAGCCACGGACTGCGGCTCGTCGTCTCCGCCGTCGCCGAGCTGGAGTCGGGCAATCTGGACGCGGCCTGCGCGGCGGGCACCCGCGCGGTGGAGGTCGCGGGCCGGATCTCCTCGGCCCGCACCACGGAGTACGTGCGCGATCTGCTGCACCGCCTGGAGCCGTACGGGGACGAGCCCCGCGTCGCCGAGCTGCGGGAGCGGGCCCGCCCGCTGCTGGTCACCCAGGCCTGAGACCCGGACGCACACTCCGCCCACCGGGCCGGTGCCGGGCGGAATGTGCGCCACGCCCTGCCCATCTCGGGTTTGAGCCGGTTGTCAGTGGGTCAGTGCACTATCGGGGTGGGAGGTGGCGTGATGATGACGCACGCGGCGTACGACTGCGATGTGCTGGTGATCGGCGGCGGGATCGTCGGTCTGTCGACCGCGTATGCGCTCACCCGGGCGGCTCCGGGCACCCGGGTCACGGTCCTGGAGAAGGAGCGCGGCCCCGCCCGCCACCAGACCGGCCGCAACAGCGGCGTGATCCACAGCGGCATCTACTACCGCCCCGGCTCCCTCAAGGCCCGGTACGCGCTGCGCGGCTCCGCCGAGCTGGCGGACTTCTGCGCGGAGCACTCCATCGCGCACGCCACCACCGGCAAGCTGATCGTCGCCACCGAGCGCTCCGAGCTGCCCCGGCTGCACGGCCTGGTGCAGCGCGGCCGTGAGCACGGACTGCCCGTGCGGGAGCTGGGCCCGGCCCAGATCGCGGAGTACGAACCGGAGGTCCGGGGTCTGGCGGCGATCCGGGTCGGCACGACGGGCGTCTGCGACTTCACCGCCGTGGCCACCCGCTTCGCGACCGAGGTCACCGCGGCGGGCGGCATCGTGCGGTACGGCGCGGAGGTCACCGCGATAGACCGGCGCCCCTGGGGCGTCGCGGTGCGCACCGCGGACGGCCTGGTCGTCCGGGCCCGGGTGCTGGTCAACTGCGCCGGGCTGCACTGCGACCGGGTGGCCCGCCTCGCCGGGGACGACCCGGGAGTGCGGATCGTGCCGTTCCGGGGCGAGTACTACGCGCTGGCCCGCCCCGAGCTGGTGCGCGGTCTGGTCTACCCGGTGCCGGATCCGGCGTTCCCCTTCCTCGGCGTCCACCTCACCCGGGGCTTCGACGGCTCCGTCCACGTCGGTCCGAACGCGGTGCCCGCCCTGGCCCGCGAGGGCTACACCTGGCCGCAGGTCCGCCCCGCCGAACTGCTGTCCACGCTGAGCTGGCCGGGCACCTGGCAGATCGCCCGCCGCCACTGGCGGTACGGAGCGGGCGAGGTGCACCGCTCGCTGTCCCGGTCCGCGTTCACCCGGGCCGTCCAGCGACTGCTGCCCGCCGTCACCGAGGAGGACCTGCGCCCGTCGCCCGCCGGGGTCCGGGCCCAGGCGGTGCTGAAGGACGGCACGCTGGTCGACGACTTCCTGATCCGCGAGGCCCCGCACACCGTGCATGTGCTCAATGCCCCGTCGCCCGCCGCGACGGCGTGCCTGCCCATCGGACGGGAGGTGGCGCGGCTCGCGCTGCGCCGGGCTCGGGAGACGGGGTGGAGGCCGCCCGCCGTAGAATCCGGTCATTGTGTCTGAGCAGCCCCTGAACCCCACGCCCGCCGAGGCCCCCGACGACGCCGGGACGTCCGCGACCGGCTCCACGGCCGCCGACGCCGTGACCGACGAAGCCGGGGCCACCGGCTCCACGGCCGACGAAGCCGCCGCGCTGCGGGCCGCCTCCTTCGAGCGCGCCCGCCGACTGCGTATGGAGCCCCGTTTCCCCGGCGGCCCCGCCGCCGACCCGGCCGGCTCGCACCACGAGCGCCGGATCCGCAGCTTCCAGCCGCGCCGCAGCCGGGTCACCACCGGCCAGCAGGAGTCCCTGGAGCGGCTGTGGCCGAAGTGGGGCCTGGACATCGACGGCAAGCGGGTCCTGGACCTGACCGAGCTGTTCGACGGGCTGCCCGTGGTCCTGGAGATCGGCTTCGGCATGGGCGAGGCCACCGCGCAGATGGCCGCCGACGACCCGGGCACCGGCATCCTCGCGGTCGACGTCCACACCCCCGGCCAGGGCAATCTGCTGGGCCTCGCGGACCGGGCGGGCTCGACCAACGTACGGGTGGCGAACGGCGACGCGATCATCCTGCTCCGCGAGATGCTGGCCCCCGAGTCGCTGGACGGCCTGCGGGTCTACTTCCCCGACCCGTGGCCCAAGGCCCGGCACCACAAGCGGCGCCTCATCCAGCCCGAGTTCCTGGACCTGGTGGCCCCGGTCCTGAAGCCCGGCGCGATCGTCCACTGCGCGACCGACTGGGAGCCGTACGCCGAGCAGATGCTGGAGGTGCTCACCGCGCACCCCCGCTTCGCGAACACCGCGGCCGACGGCGGCTACGCCCCGCGTCCCGCGTTCCGGCCGCTCACCCGCTTCGAGGGGCAGGGCCTGGACAAGGGCCACGTCGTCCACGACCTGCTGTTCGCCCGCGTCTGACCCAGGGCGGTGCGCGACGGCGTACGGCCATGTCCTGGCCGGATGCGCCGTCGCCGGGTGTCGGTGCTCCTCGTTAGGGTCGAGAGGTGTCCGACCCTTCCGTGCGGTATCAGCAGGCGCGGCCCGCCGTCCCGGTCCTCCACGAGCAGCGGCTCGATGAGGTCCTGGGCGCCGCGCCGGAGCGTGGCCAGTGGCGTTACCGGCCGCGCCGGGTCGGCATGGTGTGGCGCAGCAAGGTGTTCCGCGCCGGTGCCGTGATCGTGGCGCTCGTGCTGTGCGGGCTGGTGATCCTGGCCCTCGTCCGCGAACAGACCGGGCCGGAGGGGTTCCTCGTCGGTCTCGGCCTGGCGGTGCTGCCGGTGCCGCTCCTGATGGCCGCCTTCCGCTGGCTGGACCGGGTCGAGCCGGGCCCCTGGCGGAATCTGATCTTCTCCTTCGCCTGGGGCGCGTGCGCCGCCGCGCTGGTCGCGATCATCGCCAACTCCTTCGCGACGCGCTGGATAGCCACCGCGACGGCCGACCCGGCGGGCGCCGACACCCTGGGGGCGACGGTGATCGCCCCGGTCGTCGAGGAGAGCGCGAAGGCGGCGGCCGTGCTGCTGATCTTCCTGTTCCGCAGACGGGAGTTCGGCGGGGTGGTGGACGGGATCGTCGTCGCCGGGTTCACCGCGACGGGCTTCGCGTTCACCGAGAACATCCTCTATCTGGGCAACGCCTTCGGCGAGGACCAGCAGCTGGGCAGCTCCGGGTTCGCCTCGGTGACGGCGGGGACGTTCTTCGTACGGATCGTGATGTCGCCGTTCGCGCACCCCCTGTTCACGGTCCTCACCGGCCTCGGCTTCGGCTTCGCGGCCGTCAGCGCCCGCCGCCACCGGGGTCGCCGGATCGCCCTGCCGGTGCTGGGCCTGCTGCTGGCGATGGGGCTGCACGCCCTGTGGAACGGCTCGTCGGCCTTCGGCCCGTACGGCTTCTACGCGGTGTACGGCATCGTCATGGTCCCGGCGTTCGGCCTGGTGACCTGGCTGGCGATCTGGTCACGCCAGCGCGAGCTGCGCACCCTGGCGGCCGAGCTGCCCGCGTACGCGGCGGCCGGCTGGCTCACTCCCGCCGAACCGACGGCGCTCTCCTCCATGCGGGCCCGGGGCATGGCCCGCGACCTGGCCCGCCACTGGCAGCAGGACCGGACCCGGGGCCGGGCGGCGGCCCGCGCGGTCGCGGAGTACGAGTCGTTCGCGACCTCCCTGGCCGGCCTGCGCCGCCGGGCCCGCCACGGCGCGGTGGGCCCGGACTTCGGCGCCCGCGAGCGGGAGCTGCTGCACCACCTCTGGCAACGCCGCGACATCGCCGCCCCGGCCCTCACCCACGCGGCCCGCCTCACGTCCCACCGCCCGCCGGCCCACCACCGGCCGCCGCCGTACGGAAACGGGTACGGGTACGGAAACGGGCATGGATACGGCTACGGCGGCCCGGTCCCGCAGCAGCCGTACAGCGGCCCACCGCACAGCCACCGCCGGCCGCCGCAGTAGGGGTTCCGTCAGGCCGACGCCTCCGTGAGCAGCGCGATCTCCCGGTCCGTCAGCTCCAGGTCGGCGACCGCGACGAGGGCGGGGAGCTGTTCGACCGTACGGGCGGAGGCGATCGGGGCGGCGACGGTCGGCTGTGCGGCGAGCCAGGCGAGTGCGACCGTCGCGATCTCGGCGTTCCGTTCCCCGGCGACCTGGTCGAGGGCGGCCAGCACCCTGCGGCCCTGCGCCGACTCCAGGTGGCCGCCCGCCTTCGCGGACCGGGCGCTCTCCACGGTCGTACCGGGGCGGTACTTGCCGGTGAGGAAGCCGGAGGCGAGCGCGTAGTACGGGACGGCGGCGAGGCCCGCGGCGGCCGCGGTGTCCTGGAGCTCGCCCTCGTAGGTGTCGCGGGAGACCAGGTTGTAGTGCGGCTGGAGCGCGACGTACCGGGCGAGGCCCTCGCGCTCGGAGAAGTCGAGGGAGGCCCGCAGCCGCTCGGGGCTGATGTTGGAGGCGGCGATGTGGCGCACCTTGCCGTCCTTCACCAGCTGGTCGAGGGCGGTGATGATCTCCTCGACCGGGACGGTCTCGTCGTCGAAGTGCGTGTAGTAGAGGTCGATGTGGTCGGTGCCGAGCCGGCGCAGCGAGGCCTCGGCCGCGCCCTTGAGGGTGCCGGCGGACAGGCCGCGGAAATCGGGATGGGCGCCGGCCTTGGTGGCGACGACGACGTCGGAGCGGTTGCCCCGGGAGGCGAGCCACCTGCCGATGACGGTCTCCGACTCGCCGCCCCGGTTGCCCTCGACCCAGGAGGAGTAGGCGTCGGCGGTGTCGATGAAGTTGCCGCCGGCCGCGACGTACGCGTCCAGGACCGCGAAGGACTGCTCCTCGTCCGCCGTCCAGCCGAAGACGTTGCCGCCGAGGGCGAGGGGGAAGACCTGGAGGTCGGAGGTGCCGAGAGGGGTGCGCGCAGAAGTCATGTGAGGGTTCAACGGGCCGGGGCGGGGGTGGTATTCCATCGCCGCGCGAACCCGGTCAGGCCGTCCGGGCCGAGTGGGCCGGCCGTCCCCGGACAGACCGGCAGCCCTGACGTCGGGGGGGTGTGCGTCAGGGCTGCCGGGGTTTCGGGGTGGGGCGAAGGCGAAGGACGTGCGTCGTCAGCCGGAGGGCCGAGGAATCGGACCGAACGGCCCGGGAACCGCGGCCCGGGCCCCGCACAGGAAGGCGTGCGAGGCCGGGGGCTCAGACCGAGAGGCCCTTGCTGTTCAGCCAGGCCATCGGGTCCATCGCCGAACCGCCCGCCGTGCGGACCTCCATGTGGAGGTGGACACCGGTCACATTGCCGGTGGCGCCCATGCGGCCGATGGTCTCGCCGGTGGTGACCTTCTGGCCGACCGAGACGTCGATCGAGGACTGGTGCGCGTACCAGACCTCCGTGCCGTCATCGAGCTGGAGCACCGTGCGGTAGCCGTACGAACCGGCCCAGCCGGCCGACGTGATCGTGCCGCCGTGCACGGCCTTGATCGGCGTGCCGGCCGACCCGGCGAAGTCCAGGCCGGTGTGCTGGCCCGAGGACCACAGGGCGCCGGACTGACCGTAGGTCGAGGTGATCGTGTACGAGGAGGTGGGCAGGGAGAAGCTGGCGGCGAGCTTCGCGAGACGCTCGGCCTCCTTCTTCTTCGCGGCCGCTTCCTCCTCGGCCTTCTTCTTCGCGGCTGCCTCGGCCTCGGCCTGGTCCTGCTGCTTCTTGGCCTCCTGCGCCGCCTTCTCGGCAGCGGCCTTCTCGGCGGCGGCCTTGGCCTCGGCGTCGGCGCTGGCCTGCTGCTGCTCGGCCTGCTGGAGGATCCGGGCGCGCAGGGCCTCGCCCGCGTCGGTGGCGCCCTCCTCGGCCTCGGCGGTGGTGAGGCCGGCGGTGGTGAGCGGCGCGGCGGCGGCGACCGGCGCGGGCTCGGCGGCGTCCGACATGAAGGACCCGACGCCGGGAAGGGACTTGGCGTCGGGGAGGTTGTCCGCGATGGAATCGGGAAGAGAGATGGAGACCGGGGCCTTGTCCTGCGCGGTGGCCATGCCACCCGCACCGACGGCCGCTATGACGCCGACCCCGAGGACGGTGGAGCTACGGGCCAGACCACGCTGCTTGGCTACGCGGTGCCTGCCGCGCACGGGCCGGATGGACTCCTCGGTGGGATTCCACTCCTCCCAGGACCGCTCCGCGTCACCGAAGGTGTCGGCACTGAAGGGTGACGGGGCCTCAGGGGCAGGCTTGTTGGACGCCACGTGGGCGCACTCCTTTCCTTCCTTCTCGCCTACCGGGTTAGCTGACGGGTTCGGAGCAGGAAGGTCTCCTACGGGCCCCTCCGTCTCTCACGAGACGCAGGCGTCCGATTCACCCCATGTAGGTGGTTCCCCGGTTCCCTTGCGGAATTCGGCGCTCGCGCGCGGTGCCGTCTCTGACGACGGCTGGGACGACCGCGCTGCGTTATCGAACGTTAATAGACACCCGGGCCCGATTCCAAGCTGTTCCTGTTGATCATTAAGGGACACAGCGGGGATGTACGGGTCGCAAGCGGGCGGAATCGGGCGACTTGACTGCGACTCAGCCGCACTGCTTTTTCTGACGGTGTGTCAAATGTTATGCGGAGCGGTGCCCTTCAACTACGCACCGTGTCTTCGCCCCGGCCCACGATCTTCACCGTCGTCCGGCGCGCGGGCTGCCCCTCCGCCGGCCGGCCGACCGCGAGCAGCGCCATGTCGTCCGTGGTCCGCCCTCCGGTGTGCAGCCGTACGTCGTCGGTCAGCGCCGACAGCAGCTCCTCGGGGCCCGGGAAGATCCGGCCGCGCAGCCGGGCCGCCGGATCGTAGAAGACCCCGTTCGCGTCCCGGGCCTCCGACAGGCCGTCCGTGAACGCGAGGAGCGTCGCCCCGGCGGGCATCTCCCACTCGTCGGCCCGGTCCGGCCACACCCCCAGGTCCATCCCCAGCGGCAGCGCGGGCATCGAGGGCGCCAGCACCTCCAAGGTGCCGTCCGCGTGCAGCAGGATCGGCTCCGGATGGCCGCGGTTGACGAGGCGCAGCGAGGCCGAACCGGGCGGGATCTCGGCCAGTACGGCGGTGATGAACCCCTCCATGGCGTCCAGCCCGTACCGCCGCGTCCCCTCCCGGGCCAGCGCCCGCTCCAGCCGCTGCGCCACACCTTCCAGCGAGCGCTCCTGCTCGGCGGCCTCCCGGAACGACCCGATGATCACCGCCACCGCCTCGACGGCGCCGAGCCCCTTGCCGCGTACGTCGCCGACCACCAGGCGTACGCCGTACGGGGTGTCCGCGACGGCGAACAGGTCGCCGCCGACGAACTCGTCCGCCTGCGCCGCCTCGTACCGCGCGGCCACCTGGAGCCCGCCGATCCGCTCGGCCGGCGTCGGCAGCACGGCCCGCATGGCGGTCTCCGCGATCACCCGGGCCGAGGCAAGCTGCTCGTTGCCGCGCCGCACGACGCCGTTGATGACGAGGGCCAGCGCCGCGGCGGTGAGCACGGTGATCATCTCAATGACCGGAACGACCTGGGTGGACGTCCCGTCGGAGAGCCGCATCGCGATGACGGAGACGACCGCGGCGATGCCCGTGCGGACGGTCCTGGACCGCGAGAAGAACGGCGCGGCGATCAGCGGGGCCGCGACGAACAGCGGGACGGCGGTGAAGTTGGGCGGGGCCAGCGAGTCGAAGATCAGCCCGCCGATGATCAGCAGGGCGGGCAGCATCCGGACGAACCGCCGGGACCCCCGGCCGCCCGGTGTCACATCGCCTCCCGGGGCGCCGAACACCGCACGGCCCACGGCGTCGATGCTCCCCGCCGTGCCGCTGCGCCGTCTCTCGGCCATCCCCACCTGTGCACTCCCTGCCCGGTCCACCCACGGCTGCGGACGGTACCGCGCCCCGTCCAGGCTTCCCGGAGCCGCGCCGAGCGGCGACTCCGCATCGGCCGAATAGGGGGAAGCGAACGGAGGCCCGGCGCTTCCGGGGTCAGTCGGAGAGCCGGTGTTCCGCGTAGACCGTCAGCGCGTCCCGTACGAAGGCGGCGGTGCCGTCCCCGTGGCGATCGTAGTTCTTTCCGAAGCGCGGATCGGCGACATACATCTCACCGAGCCCGATCACGTACGCACGGCTGGGTTCCTTGGCCGAGGACAGCCAGGCGCAGTGCCGCCGGGCGATGTCCTGCGCCTCGGCCCCGTCGGCGGCGAGCCCGGCTTCCCTGGCCCGCCCCCAGTCGCGGGCGATGGCCTCGTGCTCGTCCTGGAACGCCTTCTTCTCCGCGTCCCCGAGCGAACGCCACCAGCGGTCGCCCTCCTCGTACGCGTCCCGGCCCCAGCGCTCGGTCACCTCCTGCTCGTGGGCGGTGTGGTCGAAGCCGTCGAACACTTCATCGGCCATGAGTGCCGTCCCCTCCTGGGTCTTGTGGAGAGTGGTCCGCACCGAGGCGATCTGCCGCCCGATGCGCTCCTGCTCCTGTTCGAGCAGGAGCAGATGCGCCCGCAGCGCCACGGCCGTGTCCCGCTGCCCCTCCAGCACGTCCTTGATGGCGGGCAGGGAGAGCCCGAGCTCCCGCAGCAGCAGGATGCGCTGCAGCCGGACGAGGGCGTCCTGGTCGTAGTAGCGGTAGCCGTTGCTCCCGATCCGGCTCGGCGCGAGGAGACCGAGGTCCCCGTAGTGCCGGAGCGTGCGGCTCGTGGTGCCGGCCCGGCGGGCGATTTCCTGAATGGACCACTCCATGCCGGAAACGCTAGATCTTTACGCTGCGTCAAGGTCAAGCGTCTTCGGCCGGCCCCGGAAACGACTCGGGCCCGGCACGCTGTACGTGCCGGGCCCGGGCCTTCAGTAGCGGGGACAGGATTTGAACCTGCGACCTCTGGGTTATGAGCCCAGCGAGCTACCGAGCTGCTCCACCCCGCGTCGGTGAACCCAACTCTACGTCATCGGAGCGGCCGCTCCGACCACTTTTCCGTGGAGCCACGTGACGCCGGTCGCATCCACCGCTGCCGAGGCAGCCCCACCCAGGCGTTCCACCGCAAGAACCAACGGATGGAAAGGCCTGGCCGGGCGGGGTGAGTGATGCCGCGCGGTCCGGACGGAGCCGGGCCGGCGACCACTCCAAATATACCCCCGGGGGTAATAGTGCTAGAGTCGGCCATATACCCCGGGGGGTAATTTTCGCGGAAGGAGCATCACTGTGTTCTTCGTTGACGTGATCGAGCTGGAAGGGCTGGGCAACCGCAGCTACCTGGCAGGAGGCGTGTCGTCGGCGGTGGCGGTGGACCCACCGCGAGACATCGATCAGGTGCTGGCCGCGGCCGCGCGGCGCGGGGTACGCGTCTCCCACGTGGTCGAGACCCACCTGCACAACGACTACGTCACCGGCGGGCTGGAGCTCGCCCGGATCACGGGCGCCGTCTATCTGGTGCCGGCGGGGGCGAACGTGTCGTTCGCCCGGACCCCGGTCCTCGACGGCGACACGGTCGACGTCGACGCAGACCTGACGCTCACAGCGGTCTCGACGCCCGGACACACGCCGCATCACACCGCGTACGTACTGGAGGAGGCGGGCCGCCCCGTGGCCGCGTTCACGGGAGGCTCGCTGCTCATCGGTACGGTCGGCCGGCCCGATCTCGTCGAGCCGCGGCTGACCGAGCAGCTGGCCCGCGCCCAGCACGCCTCGGCGCACCGGCTCGCCGACGCCCTGCCCGACGACACGGCCGTGCTGCCCACTCACGGGTTCGGCAGCTTCTGCTCGTCCGCGCAGGCGGGCGGGGACGCGACGACGATCGGCAAGGAGAAGGCCGCGAACTCGGCACTGACCGTGGACGTGGACACTTTCGTCGCCGAGCTGCTCGCCGGGCTGGAGGACGTGCCCGCCTACTACGCGCACATGGGCCCCGCAAACGCGACCGGCCCCGCCCCGGTCGACCTGACCCCTCCCGCCATCGCCGATCCGCGGGAACTCGCCGCACGGCTCGCGGCCGGGGAGTGGGTGGTCGATCTCCGCAACCGCGTCGCCTTCGCCGAAGGCCATGTGGCGGGTTCGTTCAACTTCGAGGCGGACGGCAAGCTCGCCACCTACCTCGCCTGGATGATCCCGTGGGGCAAGCCCGTCACCCTGCTCGCCGGGAGCCCCGAGCAACTGGCATCAGCTCAGCGGGAATTGGTCCGAGTCGGTATCGACCGGCCGGCCGCCGCCGCGACCGGAGGCCCCGAGGCGTGGCTGCGCGACGGCGAGCGTCCGGCTTCGTTCCCGCGAGCCACGTTCGCGCGGCTCGCGGCCGAAGGCACGGAAGAGGCCGTGGTGTTGGACGTACGCCGGGACTCCGAGAGGGCGGAGGGCTGGATCGAGGGCTCGGTGCACATCCCGGTCCACGAAGTGCACCGCAGGCTCGGCGAGGTGCCGGACGGCACGGTCTGGGTGCACTGCGCGGGCGGCATGCGCGCGGGCATCGCCGCCTCCTTGCTGGATGCGGCCGGACGGCAGGTCGTGGCCGTCGACGACCGCTTCGACGCCGCCGCCGAGGCCGGGCTGACCGTCGTCACCGGCTGAACCGGCCCCGAACGCAACACGGAAGAGAAAGGCGAGAGCGACGATGTTCCTCTTCAACCGCAAGGCACCGCGCCTGTCCGTGCACGAAGCACGCGGTCGTACCGGCGGCGAGCGGCCCGAGTCCGTCCTGCTGGATGTGCGGGAGAAGCCCGAGTGGAGGGCCGGACACGCCCCGGACGCCCTGCACGCCCCGTTGACCGGGCTGGCCGCGAAGCTCCTGGCCGAACGAGGGGCGGACGCGGTGGACGTGGAGGGCGGCATGAACGCGTGGCCCGCCGCCGGGTATCCGGTCGTCGACGAACGCGGGAACAGCGGCTCGATAGCGTGAGCACCCTCGTCCTCGCTCTGATCGCCGGGGCCGTCATCGGTCTGGCCCTCGGCGCCCTGGGCGGCGGTGGCAGCGTGCTCGCGGTTCCCGCCCTGATCTATCTGCTCGGCTTCTCACCGGCGTCGGCGTCCACGGCCGCCCTGATCATCGTCACCGCGACCTCCGCCACCGCCCTGTACGCCCACGCCGGCGACGGCGACGTCGCCTGGAGGACCGGTGGCCTGTTCGCCCTCGCGGGCATCGGGCCGGCCTTCCTCGCCGGAGCCGCCGCCGGACGCCTCCCGGCGGCTGTGCTCACCGGGGCCTTCGCCGTCGTCGCGTCCCTGGCCGCCCTGCGGATGCTCCGCCCGGCCGCCGCCGGGACACCCGAGCGGGTACGTCCCGCCAAGGCGGCCGCCGCCGGCTCCGGACTCGGTGCCGTGACCGGACTCCTCGGTGTGGGAGGCGGGTTCCTCGCGGTCCCGGCCCTGGTGGGAGTCCTCGGCCTGCGGATGAAGAAGGCGGTGGGCACCAGTCTTCTGGTCATCACCGTCAACTCCCTGGCCGCGCTCACCTCACGGACCGGGACGGGCGGTGAGCTGCGCTGGGAGGTGATCGCCCCGTTCGCCGGGGCCGCGATCCTCGGAGCCTGGGACGGCAAGCGGCTCGCGTCGAGGATCACCGGACGGACCCTCCAGCGCGTCTTCGCGTTCGTGTTGCTGGCGGTGGCGGCCGTCATGCTCATCGACGTGGTCGTCTGAGCGGGCCGCCCGTCGGCTCAGGCCAGCGACAGGAACAACTTCTCCAGCCGACCGCGCATCACGTCCCGGTCCTCGCCGGTGCGGCTGCCGTCCTCCATCTCGGTCAGGCACTGCTGCAACCCGGTCGCGATGATCGCGAATCCGGCCCGGTCCAGCGCCCGGGAAGCCGCCGCCAACTGCGTCACGACCTCCTCGCAGTCCCGCCCCTCCTCGATCATCCGGATCACTCCGGAGATCTGCCCCTGCGCCCGGCGAAGCCGGTTCAGCACCGCCTTCAGCTCCGCACCCGCCAGATCAAGCTCCATCACCACTCCTCACCACATACCCCCTGGGGTAAATATACTCCCGCGTGAGCGGGACCCCGCCGACAGCAAAGGATGACACCGGCCATGACCCAGCTCACCACCCTCGGAGCCGGCGAAGCCCGCACCCGACTGCACGAACTCACCGTGATCGACGTCCGCACCCCCGGCGAGTACGCAAGCGGGCACCTGCCCGGCGCCCTCAACATCCCCCTCGACCAGATCCGGCGAGCCCTGCCCGACATCCGCCACGCCGCCGAGCGCGGGGACATTTTGGTCGTCTGCGCTTCCGGCGCACGGTCCGAGAACGCCTGCCGCATGCTCGCCGAGCACCACATCGCCGCCGCCACCCTTTCCGGGGGCACCGGCGCCTGGGCGGCCGACGGCCACGACCTGCACCGCCCCCAGGGCGCCGCCCGCGCGGCCTGGGGCATGGAACGCCAGGTCCGCTTCACCGCGGGATCCGTCGTCCTGACCGGCCTCCTCCTGGGCATCCTCGTCCACCCGGCGTTCCAGCTCCTCGCGGCCGGCATCGCCGCGGGACTGGTCTTCTCCGCCCTCACCAACACCTGCGGCATGGCAGCCGTGCTCGCCAAGCTCCCCCACAACCGGCCGCCCGCCGCAGACCTCGACACCACCCTGGCCGAACTCCGCGACCGCTGAGCGGACGGAGGAGCGCACCCCGGAGAACCAGCGCTCACCCACGCGCCCCCGAACGACGGAGCGCCCCGACCGGCCGAAACCGATCGGGGCGCTCCACCGCAGGCCAGAGGGTTGCCCCTGTCCTGCTGCCGGTAGGCCGTGTGGGACTCGAACCCACAACCAACGGATTAAAAGTCCGCTGCTCTGACCAATTGAGCTAACGGCCCTCGACTGATCACCCCACGAGCATAGCCCGCCCGGTCCCGGCAGCCGATCCGGTATCGGTGTCGGGCCCGTCGCGGCTTCCGGAGAGCGGGCCTGCGGATGCCCGGAGAACAGCAACAGGGCCCGTACGTCACCGAGTCGGTTCGGTGGCGTACGGGCCCTGCCGGTCTGTCAGGCGGACCTGCTCGGCCGGGTGTCGGCCGGGCGGGGGTCAGCCGTTGCGCTTCCAGCGCGGCTTGTCGTCGCGGCGGCCGAAGGAGCCGGTGTTGGTGCCGGTGTTGGCGCCGCGGTGGTCGTCACGACGGCCGGTCGGGCGGTCGCCGCCGCCGGAGCGGAAGCCGCCGGAGGGGCGGTCGTCGCGACGGTCACGGTTGAACGGGCGGTCGCTGCCACCGGAGCGGAAGCCGCCGGAGGGGCGGTCGTCGCGGCGGTCGCGGTTGAAGGACGGGCGGTCGTTGTCACGACGCTCGAAGGAACGGCCGCCACGGTCGTCACGACGGTCGCCACCGGAGCGGAAGCCGCCGGAGGGACGGTCGTCGCGACGGTCGCGGTTGAAGGACGGGCGGTCGTTGTCACGACGCTCGAAGGAACGGCCACCACGGTCGTCACGACGGTCGCCACCGGAACGGAAGCCGCCCGACGGACGGTCGTCACGGCGGTCGCGGAACGACGGACGGTCGTTGTCACGACGCTCGAACGGACGGCCGCCACGGTCGTCACGGCGGTCGCCGCCGGAACGGAAGCCACCGGAGGAGCGGTCGTCACGGCGGTCGTTGCCGCGGTAACCGCCACGGTCGCCACCGCGGTTGTCGCGGCGCTCGTAGTTGCCCCGCTCGTCGCGGCGCTGCTCGTCGCGGGCGACCGGCTGCTCCGGGACGGAGATGGCGGCCACCAGGGCGGCCTCCGCCTCGGCGGCGACCTCGGCCACCGCGGCCTCGGGGTCGTCGCCCCGCTCGCGTGCGGCGCGGGCGACCAGGCGGTCGGCCTCCTCGCGCAGCTCGACGGCGCGGCGCTGGACGCGCTCCAGCTGCTTCGTCAGGTCGGCGGCCTCGCGCTCGGCCTGCTTGGCGGCGTTGTTCGCGGAGTCGGCCTGGACCTCGGTGAGCGAACGGGCGCCGGTGATCTCGGCGACCTCCGGCTCGAAGACGCCCGCGCCCTGGACGATGTGGCGCGAGGCGTCGACGCCCGCGTCCTCCATCAGGCGGAAGATCTGGCGGCGCTGGTGCGGGAGGGCCAGCGAGACGACGACACCGGACTTGCCGGCGCGGGCGGTACGGCCCGAGCGGTGCAGGTAGTCCTTGTGGTCACCGGCCGGGTCCACGTTCAGGACCAGGTCGATGCCGTCGACGTGGATACCGCGGGCGGCGACGTCGGTCGCGACGAGCGCGTTGACGTACCCCTTCTTGAAGTCCTCCAGGACCCGCGTACGGGCGCCCTGGGTCATGCCGCCGTGCAGCGCGTCGGCCTTCACGCCCGACTCGATGAGCTGCTCGGCGATGCGGTCCGCGCCCAGCTGGGTGCGGACGAAGATGATGGTGCGGCCCTTGCGGGCGGCGATGGCGGCCGTGACCGGCGCCTTGTCCTTCGGCTTCACGACGAGGACGTGGTGCGACATGGTCGTGACGTTGCCCTGGGCGCTGTCGACCTCGTGCGTCACCGGGTTGGAGAGGTACCGCTTGACCAGCGTGCCGATCTCGTTCTCCATGGTGGCGGAGAAGAGCATCCGCTGACCGCCGGCCGGGACCTGGTCGAGCAGCTCGGTGACCTCGGGCAGGAAGCCCAGGTCCGACATCTGGTCGGCCTCGTCGAGGACGGCGACCTGGACGTCCTCCAGGGAGCAGGCGCCACGGTTGATGATGTCGCGCAGCCGGCCCGGGGTGGCGACGAGGACGTCGACACCGCGCTCCAGCGCGTAGATCTGGTTGCCCATCGACGTACCGCCGCAGACGACCTTCATCTTGAGGCCGAGCACATCGCCGTACGGCTGGAGCGCGTCCGCGACCTGCATCGCGAGCTCACGGGTCGGGGTGAGGATGACGGCGCGGGGCTTCTTCTTCTCGGTGCGGCCACCGGACAGGGCGGCCAGGGTCGGCAGACCGAAGGAGAGCGTCTTGCCGGAGCCCGTACGGCCGCGGCCGAGGATGTCCTTGCCGGCCAGGGCGTCCGGGATGGTCGCCGCCTGGATCGGGAAGGGCGTGGTCACACCGTTCTGCGCGAGCTTGCGGACGATGCCCTCGGGCAGGCCCAGGTCGCCGAAGGTGACGGTCGGCTCGGCGGGGGTCTCGGACGCCTCGGCCTCGGGGGCGTCAGCGGTCTCGGGGGCCTCGGCCTGCGGGTCCGCGTCGGTGATGAAGTCCGCGACGGACTTCTCGGCGACGGCGGGCTCCTCGACGACAGTCTTCTCGACGACGGTCTTCTCGGCGGCCGGGGCGCCGGCGGGGGCCTCGGTCACGGCGGACTCGACGAGCTCGGCGAGCGCGGCGTTGTCGACGTTCTCGGGCATGACGGTGTGGTCAGAACTGGAAATTGACATGCGAAATGCGAAACCTTCCGGAGTCTCGGCACGCGCCCATAACTCCGTGATTCGCAATTTCGACCGCCTCAATGCGGTCCAGCCACGGCAAGGGAGAGTACGCGCCACACGGCGCTCTTCTGTGTCGGCGCCGGGCAATGGGATCAAACGATCTACCACCATACGCACTCTCACCCACCTTGCGCAAACCACCCTCACTGTGACCCCGGCTACACCGGCCCCACCTGCGGCGATGCCTCCGGGGTCCGCAACGGCCCGGCGCCCTCCGGTCCGCTCATCGCATGGGCCCGCAGCTGCGCGGCGGGCGAGGCCGAGGGGGGCGGCTCCGGCGGATCGGTGGGCTCCGGCTCGGGCTCCGGGTCCGGATCGGGCGTCGGCGGGACCGGCGGCTCCGGGGTGGTAGGTGGCGGCTCCCCCGGCCCCGGCGTCGAGGGGGTCGGCGAGGGCTGCGGGCCGCCCCGGGTGGGCACCGGAGCACCGGGCTCGGGGCGCGAGCCCTTGGGGGTGACCGACGGCGCGGCACCGGAGGCGTCCGGGCTCGGGCTGCTCCCGGGGGCGCCCCGGTCCGAGTGCGGGTGGGCGCCCCCGCCGCGCCCCCCGGCCTGCCCGGAGCCGGGAACCGTGTCCCCGGCCGGATCGGCGGCGGAGCCCTTCGGACCGGCGGAGCGGGAGGGACCGGGCCCTCCGGCGCCGTCCTCGCCGACGCTCATGCAGCCGGTGGACGCGGCGATCGTCAGGGCGGTGACGGCGGCCCAGCGGACAGGGGCGGACAACTGGCGCACGAGGGGCACCTCCGGGGCGAGGGAGCGGCGAGCGGGGGCAGGGCGGCGGAGCTGAGCGGGGAGCGCGGCGTCGGGGCCGCGGGGAACACAAGCGAGCGGCACGGCGTCGTCGTACCGTGCCCAACTCCCCCGACCCCGCCGGAGACACGCCCGAAACACCACGCGCCCGCGCGACGCCCGCCGAAGCGCCCCGTCGCCCTGCCGCCCCTCGGTCCCGCCCGCCGGTTCCACCCGCCGGTTCCGCCCCCGAGAACACCGTGTCCCGATCCGGCCGCCGCCCCACCGCCCCGCGCACGGCCACCACCGTCGCCGTCCACGCCTCCTCGGCGTTCAGAGCCTCCTGACGCGACGGCAGAAGCTCACCCGTAGCCCAGGGCGTGCAGCCGCTCGTCGTCGATGCCGAAGTGGTGGGCGATCTCGTGGACCACGGTGATCTCGGTCTCCGCGACGACGTCCTCGTGCGACGCGCACATCCGCAGCGTCGGCCCCCGGTAGATGGTGATCCGGTCCGGCAGCACCCCGGCGTACCACTCACCGCGATCGGTGAGCGGGGTGCCCTCGTAGAGCCCGAGCAGGTCGGGGTCGCCCGGGTCGGGTTCGTCCTCGACGAACACCGCCACGTTGTCCATCAGCCGCGTCAGCTCCGGCGGAATCCGGTCCAGAGCCTGGCTCACCAGCTCCTCGAACTGTTCCCGCGTCATCTCCAGCACCCCGCCATTGTCACGTACGGGGCCGGGTGCGGGCAGATGGCGGCCCGCCCGGACTCATGACCGCCTCCGCCGCCCGGCATGGCGGAGGCCGTACCGGGGCATACGGGCCCAATGGTCCGCGTCCCGTTCCGTGCCGCAGCCGCCCGCATCCGGCACCGCCTCAGCCAGCTCGTCCGCCCGAAGCCCCGCACCGGCGCCCCGGCCGGCTCCCGCACGCGCACCGGCGCCGCGGCCCCCGGCGACCTGACGAGCCCCGCCCGCCGCCCGTACCTCCGCGCCCTCGGCATGCTCGCCGTGGTCGTGCTGGGGGCCTGGCTGGGACTGCTCGCCGTGGGCTCCATCCGTACGCCGGTCGGCCCCATGGACACCAACATGACCCTGCGCCCCTCCCTCACCGGCGGCAGCAAGATCAACGTGTCTCCGCTCGGGGCCCTGGAGCTGGACTCGCACACCGCGCCGCTCCGGCTGGACGTGGACGTGGACCGCCTCGACCCCGAGCGCTCCCAGGCCCTGGTCGACCGGCCGGAACGGTTCTCCCACCTCCAGGACGAGGTCACCCGGGACGTGGCCGCCGGCACCCGGGAGCTGGCCGTACGCTCCTGCGTCGCCGTCGTCTCCGGCGCGACCGCGCTCGGCCTCGTCGTCTACCGCCGCCCCCGCCGCGCCCTGGCCGCCGGCGGGCTCGCCCTCACCCTGCTGGCCGCGTCCGGCGTCAGCGCCTACGCCACCTGGAACCCGAAGTCCGTCCTGGAGCCGAAGTTCTCCGGGCTGCTCTCCAGCGCCCCGTCCCTGGTCGGCGACGCCCGCTCGATCGTCACCGAGTTCGACATCTACCAGCAGGAACTGGCCCGCCTGGTCACCAACGTCACCAAGCTGTACGACGCGACCTCCACGCTCCCCGTCTACCAGCCCGACCCCGGCACCATCCGGGTCCTGCACGTCTCCGACATCCACCTCAACCCGGCCGCCTGGCACATCATCGCCTCGCTCGTCGAGCAGTACGAGATCGATGTGATCGTCGACTCCGGCGACACGATGGACCACGGCTCCGCCGCGGAGAACGGCTTCCTCGACCCGATCCGCGACCTCGGCGCGCCCTATGTGTGGGTGCGCGGCAACCACGACTCCGCCGTCACCCAGGCCTACCTGGAGAAATTCAAGAACGTCCACGTCCTCGACGACGGCAGGGCGGTGAACGTCGGCGGGCTGCGGATCGCGGGCACCGGCGACGTCTCCTTCACCCCGGACCGGACCGCCCCCGTCGGCGGCAAGGCGGCCGCCCGGCTGGAGGGCGCGCGCCTGGCCTCCGCGCTGCGCGACCAGGAGCAGGCCGGCACCCCCGCCGACATCGCCGTCGCCCATGACCCGAACACCGCCCGGGAGACCGACGGCACGGTCCCGCTGGTGCTGGCCGGCCACCTCCACCGCCGGATCAACGAACAGCTGAAGCTCGGCACCCGGCTGAAGGTCGAGGGCTCCACGGGCGGCGGCGGGCTGCGCGCCGTGCAGAACGAGAAGCCGGAGAAGGTGCACGCCTCGGTGCTCTACATGGACCGCTCCACCCGCCGGCTCCAGGCCTGGGACGAGATCACGCTGGGCGGTCTCGGGCTGACGACCGCCGAGGTCGGCCGCCACCTCCCGGAGGAGAACCTGAAGCCGGGCTCCCCCACCTCACCCACCCCGTCCCCGACCTCCTCGCCAGGCTCCCCACCTGCCACCTCGCCCTCCCCGACCCGCTCTCCGGCGCGCCCGACGCCCTCGCCGTAAACCGTTTTGGCGATAGCTCCACCCATCCCATATGCTTCTCACGTCCCCGACGCGCTGCAAAGCGAACCGGCGGGCCAATAGCCCTCATCGTCTAGTGGCCCAGGACGCCGCCCTTTCAAGGCGGTAGCACGGGTTCGAATCCCGTTGGGGGCACGTTTCACCGTGTGCGAGACTTGTTTCGCACATTGCTTGGTCCTGTGGAGCAGTTTGGAGTGCTCGCCACCCTGTCAAGGTGGAGGCCGCGGGTTCAAATCCCGTCAGGACCGCTGCAGATCACCTCGGTGAGCTGCGTGGCTGGGTAGCTCAGTTGGTACGAGCGATCGCCTGAAAAGCGATAGGTCGCCGGTTCGATCCCGGCCCCAGCCACCACTCGAAGGCCCCGTCCACCGGACGGGGCCTTCGCCGTGTCACACCTTCTCGGTCTCCTCCTGCTGCTCCCGCCGCTCCTCCCGCGGTACGTCGGCGCCGCGCCGACGCCAGGCCCGTACGCCCAGGACCAGCAGCACCACGAGGACCACCGCGACCAGCGCCACCCCGTCCGACACCCGCTCGCCGAACTTCTGCGCCCACTGCTCGACCGCGAACGAGTCGTCGACCCCCAGCAGCCCGGGCAGCGCGGTCGTCCCGTCGTACACGAGGAACAGCGCGCCGAGGCCGATGAAGAACAGCCCCGACAGCAGCGATGTGGTGTGCAGCTCGAACCGGCCGACCCGGACGGCCCGGCCGCGCAGCCACGCCCGGCGGCCGAGGTCGAAGCGTTCCCAGAGCAGGGCGAGGAGGAACAGCGGTACGGCCATGCCGAGCGCGTACACCGCCAGCAGCAGTCCGCCGTAGACCGGGCTGCCGCTGACCGCCGCGACGGTCAGGACGCTGCCCAGGATCGGGCCCGCGCAGAATCCGGCCAGGCCGTAGACCGCGCCCAGCGCGTAGACGGAGAACGCGGTGGTCGGACGGATCCGGCCGCTGAGGGCCGCGATGCGCCGGGACGCGAAGCCGAGGCCCACGATCTGCGCGACGCCGAGCACGATGATCAGCCAGCCCGCACCGGTGACGAGCGCGTCGCGGTGGCCGTAGAACAGCCGCCCGGCGTACGAACCGGCCGCGCCGAGCGGCACGAGGGTGGTGGCGAGCCCGGCGTAGAAGATGCCGGTGCGGGCCAGCAGCCGGGAGGTCGAGTCGATGGAGTAAGCGAAGAAGGCCGGCAGCAGCAGCGCGCTGCACGGGCTGACCAGGGCGAGCAGCCCGCCGAGGAAGGCAGCGAAGTAGCCGATGTCCGCCGTCACTTGGCGGGCTCCCCGGCCTGGCCCGCGGCCCCCGTGGTCTTCGCCTGCTCGGCGGCGGCCTCGATGGCCCGCGTGAACGTCTCGTCCGGCTGGGCGCCCGCGATCGGCCGGCCGTTGATCAGGAACGACGGGGTGGACGTCGCGCCGATCCCGTACCCCTGCTCCTGGTCCTTCGCGACGGCGGCCCGGGCCGGCTCGCCGTCGAGGTCCTTCATGAACCGGTTCAGGTCCTTCACCCCGGCCTCCGCGGCGAGCGCCTTGACCCGGTCCTTGCCGAAGCCCTTCTCCTTCGCCCCCTCGGCGTAGGCGGCGCGGTGGAACTCCCAGAAGCGGTCCTGCTGCCCGGCGGCCCAGGCGGCGCGCGCCGCGTTCTCGGACTCCTCGCCGAAGATCGGGAAGTTGCGCCACTCGATGCGCAGCGTGCCGTCCTTCACGTACTTCTCGATCAGCTTCGGCTCGGTGTCCCGGGCGAACTTTCCGCAGTAGCCGCACTTGAAGTCGGCGTACTCGATCAGGACGACCGGGGCGTCCGCGCGGCCGGTGGCCAGCTTGTCGTCGGCGTCCCGGCGGGCGAGCTTCGCCAGCTCCGGGTAGACGCCCTCGTTCGGGTCGGCGGAGACCTCGGCGGCGGGGCCGGTGGCGGTGGTGTCCTTCGAGGTGTCGTCGGGGGCGGTGGCCTTGTACGAGGCGAAGCCGAGGAGACCGGCGGCGAGGACGACCGCCGCGCCGTAGACGAGGGGCTTCTTCGAAGCGGCGGTGGACGTCTGGTGCGTGGACTTCTTGGGCGCGGACTTCTTGGGCGTGGGCATGCGGGCGCTCCGTGCTGTGTGCGGGAGGAGAGAGGGACGGGTGCGGGGCGGGCGGGGCCCGCCTACACCCTCAGCACGGAGAGCTCGACCGGGGTCGGTGTGACGGGGACCGGGGCCCTGACCCGTATCCCCGGCGGCGGCTCGGCCGGCGGCGCGCCCGTCGCGGCGGGCAGCCCCCACGGGGCGAGGCCCGGCGCCTGGTCGTACGCGGCCCGGGAGCGGGAGGGAGCGGCGGGCTCGCCGTCGTGGTCCCGGAGCTTCCCGCAGCCGGGGACCGGGATGCCCGGGTCGGCGGCCTCGGCGACCGGGGCCTGCGCACGGGTCCGGGCCTCGGCCAGGGTCTGCGCGGCGGCGGAGGCCGGGGCGGTGGCGGAGGCCGGGGCGGAAGCCGCTGGGCCGAGCGCCCCGGGCGCGGCGTTTGAGGACATCGCGCTCGCCGCCGGTCCGCACAGCAGCCCCACGACGACCGCGAGCAGCGCCGTCAGGCTCCACCACTGCGTACGGGACACGGGACCGGGCCTTTCTCGCGCGAGCGGCGGTGACGAGCGTTCGACTGCCCGAAATGGTACGTGCCGCGTGACGCAGCCCGCGCGAAATGAGGTCGCCACCGGCCGGGCCCGGGTGAGATCCTGGGATCCGTATGTCTACTTCCTTCGCCGATCTCCAGTCCCAGCTCGGACAGCTCTCGCTCCGTGACGCGAACCGGCTCGGCCGGCGCCTCGAAGGAGCGCGCCGCATCCGCAAGCCCGAGGCCCGCCAGTCCGTGCTGGACGAGATCGCGGCCGAGGCGGGAAAGGCGGCCGACCGGCTCGCGGCGCGCGCGGCCCGGCTGCCGGCCCTGTCGTACCCGGAAGAGCTGCCGGTCAGCCAGAAGAAGGACGAGATCCTGGAGGCGATACGCGACCACCAGGTCGTGATCGTCGCCGGTGAGACCGGGTCCGGGAAGACCACGCAGATCCCCAAGATCTGTATGGAGCTGGGGCGCGGCGTCCGGGGCATGATCGGGCACACCCAGCCCCGCCGGATCGCCGCCCGTACGGTCGCGGAGCGCGTCGCGGACGAGCTGAAGACGCCGCTGGGCGAGACGGTCGGCTGGAAGGTCCGCTTCACCGACCAGGTGAACCCGGAGTCGACGTATCTGAAGCTGATGACGGACGGCATCCTGCTCGCCGAGATCCAGACGGACCGCGAGCTGCTGGCATACGACACGATCATCATCGACGAGGCCCATGAGCGGTCGCTCAACATCGACTTCCTGCTCGGCTATCTGGCCCGGCTGCTCCCGAAGCGCCCGGACCTGAAGGTCGTCATCACTTCGGCGACCATCGACCCCGAGCGGTTCGCCCGCCACTTCGGCGAGGCCCCGATCGTGGAGGTCAGCGGGCGGACGTACCCGGTGGAGGTCCGTTACCGGCCCCTCCTGGAGGAGGACAGCGAGGACTCCGACCGCGACCAGATCACCGCGATCTGCGACGCCGTCGACGAACTGGGCCACGAGGCCCCCGGCGACGTCCTGGTCTTCCTCTCCGGCGAGCGCGAGATCCGGGACACGGCGGACGCGCTGAACAAGCGGAACCTCAGACATACGGAGGTGCTCCCGCTCTACGCGCGCCTCTCGCACGCCGAACAGCACCGCGTCTTCCAGCGCCACACCGGACGCCGTATCGTCCTCGCGACCAACGTGGCCGAAACCTCACTGACGGTCCCCGGCATCAAGTACGTGATCGACCCGGGCAACGCCCGGATCTCCCGCTACAGCCACCGCACCAAGGTCCAGCGGCTGCCGATCGAGCGGATCTCCCAGGCCAGCGCCAACCAGCGCAAGGGCCGCTGCGGCCGTACGTCGGACGGGATCTGCATCCGGCTCTACTCCGAGGACGACTTCACCACCCGGCCGGAGTTCACCGACCCGGAGATCCTGCGGACCAACCTGGCCTCCGTCATCCTCCAGATGACCGCCGCCGGGCTCGGGGACATCGAGAAGTTCCCCTTCATCGACCCGCCGGACCACCGCAACATCCGCGACGGCATCCAGCTCCTCCAGGAGCTGGGGGCGCTCGACCCGGGCGAGAAGGATCCGAAGAAGCGGCTCACCCCGCTCGGCCGCAAGCTCTCCCAGCTGCCCGTCGACCCGCGCCTGGCCCGCATGGTCATCGAGGCCGACAAGAACGGCTGCGCCCGCGAGGTCATGGTCATCGCCGCCGCGCTCTCCATCCAGGACCCGCGCGAGCGGCCCGCGGAGAAGCAGACCCAGGCCGACCAGAACCACGCCCGGTTCAAGGACGAGACGTCCGACTTCCTGGCGTATCTGAACCTCTGGGCCTATGTGCGCGAGCAGCAGAAGGAGCGCGGCTCGTCCTCGTTCCGCCGGATGTGCAAGCAGGAGTATCTGAACTTCCTGCGCATTCGCGAATGGCAGGACATCTACGCGCAGCTGCGTACGGTCGCGAAGCAGATGGGCATCACCGTCGAGGAGCCCAAGGCCGAGGCGTCGATTCCCGAGCAGGCGGTGCACACCTCGCTGCTGGCCGGTCTGCTGTCGCACATCGGGCTGAAGGACACCGAGAAGAACGAGTACGTGGGCGCGCGCAACGCCAAGTTCGCGATCTTCCCGGGGTCGGCGCTGTTCAAGAAGCAGCCCCGGTTCGTGATGTCGGCGGAGCTGGTGGAGACCTCCCGGCTCTGGGCGCGGGTCAACGCCAAGGTCGAGCCCGAGTGGATCGAACCGCTGGCCCAGCACCTGGTGAAGCGCACCTACAGCGAGCCGCACTGGGAGAAGGACCAGGCGGCGGTGATGGCGTACGAGCGGGTCACCCTCTACGGTGTGCCGATCGTCGCCCAGCGCAAGGTCAATTTCGGCCGGATCGACCAGGAGGCCTCGCGGGATCTGTTCATCCGCAACGCCCTGGTCGAGGGCGACTGGCGCACCCACCACCAGTTCTTCCACGACAACCGCAAACTCCTCGGCGAGGTCGAGGAGTTGGAGCACCGCGCCCGCCGCCGCGACATCCTCGTGGACGACGAGACGCTCTTCGACTTCTACGACCAGCGGATCCCCGAACACATCGTGTCCGGGGCGCACTTCGACTCGTGGTGGAAGAACAAGAAGCGCGAGGAGCCGGACGCGCTCGACTTCGAGCGCTCCATGCTGATCAACGAGAAGGCCGGGGCCGTCACCAAGGACGACTACCCGGACTCCTGGCGGCAGGGGAAGCTCAAGTTCAGGGTGACGTACCAGTTCGAGCCCGGCGCGGACGCGGACGGCGTGACCGTCCACGTACCGCTCCAGGTGCTCAACCAGGTGACGTCCGAGGGCTTCGACTGGCAGATCCCGGGGCTGCGCGAGGAGGTCGTCACCGAGCTGATCCGCTCGTTGCCGAAGCCGATCCGCCGGCACTACGTCCCCGCGCCGAACTACGCCGACAAGTTCCTGGACCGGGCGGTCCCGCTCCAGGAGCCGCTGCCGCAGACGCTGGCGCGCGAGCTCCAGCGGATGGTCGGCGTGCCGGTCACCGCGGACGACTTCGACCTCTCCCGGGTCCCGGAGCACCTCAAGATCACGTTCCGGATCGTCGACGAGCGGCGGCGCAAGGTCGCCGAGGACAAGGACCTGGAGGCGCTGAAGCTCCGGCTGCGGCCGAAGGCCCGGCAGGCGCTTTCCAAGGCGGCCGCGGCGACCGCGGGACCGTCCGGAGAGTCCATCGAGCGCTCGGGCCTCACGGACTGGACGATCGGCACGCTCAACAAGGTCTTCGAGACCCGTCGGGCCGGCCAGCCGGTCAAGGCGTATCCGGCCCTCGTCGACCAGGGCGAGACCGTGGCCGTACGTCTCTTCGACACCGAGGCCGAGCAGCAGCAGGCGATGTGGCGCGGCACCCGACGGCTGATCATGCTGAACATCCCGGTGAACCCGGCGAAGTTCGCGTCCGACCGGCTGAGCAATCAGCAGAAGCTGGCCCTCTCCCGTAATCCGCACGGTTCGGTGCAGGCCCTCTTCGAGGACTGCGCCACCGCCGCGGCCGACCGGCTGATCGCCGCGCACGGTGGACCCGCGTGGGACGAGAAGGCGTTCCGGACGCTGTACGACAAGGTCCGCGCCGATCTGGTGGACCTGACCGTCCGCACGATCGACCAGGTGCAGCAGATCCTGGCCGCCTGGCAGGCGAGCGAGCGCCGGCTGAAGGCGACGAACAGCCTGACGCTGGTGGCCAACGTCACGGACGTGCGCGAGCAGCTGGCCCGTCTCGTACCGCCCGGTTTCGTTACGGCCACCGGACTGCGCCGGCTGCCGGACCTGATGCGCTACCTCGTGGCGGCCGACCGGCGGCTCCAGCAGATGCCGACGGCCGTCCAGCGGGACACCACGCGGATGGCGAAGGTCCACGAGATGCAGGACGAGTACGCCTGGCTGCTCGAACAGCTCCCGCAGGGCAGGCCGGTGCCGCAGGAGGTGCTGGACGTCCGCTGGATGATCGAGGAGCTGCGGGTGAGCTACTTCGCCCATGCGCTGGGCACCGCGTTCCCCGTCTCGGACAAGCGGATCGTGAAGGCGATCGACGCGCTGGCACCCTGACGCGGAGGCTCCGGCAGGGCCCGCGAGGCGGTGACGGAGTCACCACCAGGAGTGAAGTCGACCTGGACCTCCCACCTCCTGTACAGTCTGGTTTCGCAGCAAGCCGCAAGGCAAGCGGCGAAAACCTGGTCCTGTGGAGCAGTTTGGAGTGCTCGCCACCCTGTCAAGGTGGAGGCCGCGGGTTCAAATCCCGTCAGGACCGCAGTGGAAGAAAGCCCGGATCGTTTCGATCCGGGCTTTCTCGCGTCCTGCCCCGCGTCTTGACGGCTCCATCCGCCGCGGGTACCCCGTAGAAGCAGAGGCTGTCCCTGTTTCCCGGCGCCCCCCGGCGTTCTTCGGCGCTTCTCGGCGCTCTCGGCACTGCTCGGTGCTTTCTCGGCACTGCTCGGTGCTTCTCACGGCGGGGGACGTCCGGGCCGGGCCCACCGGGAGGTGGCTCGTATGTCCGCGTCCACAGCACGACACGAGACCCGCGCGTTGCTGCGCGCCCATCTGGCGGCCGCTTCCGCCTATCGCCACCTCACCCGGCACTGTGCGGTCTGCCACCGCCTCCTGCGCCTCGCCATGGAGCCCGGGGCGGCCCCGGGGGCCGGAGAAGAGGGCGAGCCCGCCCCGGACCGCTCCGGCGCCTCCCAGGACGCCGCCGGGCGGCCGGACGGGAACGAGGACGAAAGACCCCCGACGACACGACCATCGGCCGGGTGACTCCGCGTTCCGACAGTGGCAGGCTCGGAGTTGGCAAGCATCGGGCAGTGTGACGGTAGTCACCGAAAGAGTTTTCAGACCGGGGGATTTTACGCCTCCCCTACAACTAGTGAATTTAATATGTGCAATTGCACGGGGGCGGTGGACGCGCGAGGACCGTTCCGTCCGGGGCTGTCCCACCGCGTCCGGGACGCTCACCCACACTCCCGCACAGACCCGCTCACAGACCCACGAAGGCCCCCGTCGGCCCCCTGAAGCCGACCGACCGCCCGGTTCTGGAACGGGCGGCCGGAGGGGCCGGGAACGGCCCGCGAGGGCCCGAAGAGGCCGGCCCGGCGGCGCGAAACCCGGGGTGCGGAACCCGGGCACAAAAAAGATCGCGCTGGACCCGGCGGAGTCCAGCGCGATCGATACGACGACACCCGTAAGACACAGGTATGACGCCCGTTGGGGCAGGCGTCCGTCGAGTGGAGCTATGGGTGGACGGCTGAGGTTGGGGGACCTGGCAGCTGCCCGGTTGGTGATGCTGTGCTGCTGTACTGCGGTGGTGCTGTACTGCTGTGCTGCTGCGTGGCAGGGGTGTGTCAGGCCTCGCTGCGCTGCTGCGGAATACCCGCAAGCAGTGCGCGGACCTCAGCCTCGCGGTACCGGCGATGTCCACCGAGCGTGCGGATGGACGTGAGCTTGCCAGCCTTGGCCCAACGGGTGACCGTCTTCGGGTCCACGCGGAACATCGTGGCAACCTCAGCCGGGGTCAGCAGCGGCTCGGCATCAGGGGTGCGAGCGGTCATGAGCGGCCTCCTCGGGAGAACCGAACCTTCTCGGTTCTTTCCTCTAAATTCTGCACCTTGACCCGCGTTGCCCGAAATGGCGGACGCGGGCCGAGTCGGTTATAGGACGAACGGCTTGTCCTCGGCACTACAACTACACCATCCGTCCAGCCACGTCGGCCAAACCGATGGAATTGCCCTCCCAGGTGTTCATCAGCGACGGAAGCCGATGGACCATGCCATAGCGGACAGTCACGCCCCGGTGACGATCAGTCACAGAGCGATCAGGAGTCGTCAGACCCCCCATAGAGTGCAATGTCGAGCATTCTGCCCTTACTTGGACAGAAGGAGCCCCCCCCGGACTCCTTGTCCTATTTTGGCATGAGGGGTAGGGATAGGCGCAAGGGCCCCGTTAGTGCTGTCCATCACGCTTGAGGCAAAGGCCCGGTTCGGGACGTAGGTCCTGGGCCCAGCGACGTACGCTTCCGCCTCACCCATCACACGCGCCACACAGGACGCAGGTTCACGGCCCGTCAGTTGATCGTCGGACCCTCTTCGCCGCCCTCCGCCGAGGCGGCCCGGCTTCCTCCTCCTTCCGGCTCCGAATGAAGGATGCCCCGGTTCCATCACCTTGATGCCACTGTGGGCCTTTTCACGTCAATTGGTGAACTGGAGGTCCCTGACCGCCCGCCAGCGCTCCGCGAGCCGCGCGTACGCCTCTCCCGCACCCTCGCTGTCGCCGTCCCGCAGCGCGGTGAGCCCCTCCGCCACATCCGCCGCCGACCGATCCCCGGCGAGCCGTTCCGCCGGCAGCGCGTGGACGAGGCCCCCGTAGTCCAGCTCGACCAGCGAGCGCGGATGGAACTCCTCCAGCCAGCGCCCCACGTCCACCAGGCCCTCGGTCAGCGGACCTTCGGGAACGCTCTCGCGCAGGGTCCGCAGCGCCCGCGCCAGTCGGCGCCGGGCCTCGACCATCCGGGTGCGGTAGCGCAGGACCGGCGCGGCCCCGTCCTCGTCGGCCGCCGCGTACTCCCGCTCCTCGTCGTGGAAGAGGACGAACCAGCGCACCGGGACCTGCCACACCGTGGTCCGGATCCAGGGCCGGGCGTCCGGGTGGAGCCGCTGCCAGCGCTCGTGGTCCGCCGTCGCCTGGCCGCGCACCACCGCGGGCAGCAGGGCGTCGAGCACGTTGGCCGGAAACATGCCCCCCAGCTCCTCCAGTGCCAGCCAGCCCCGCAGCCTGGTCCGCCACGGGCAGACGCACACCACCCCGTCCAGCTCCGCCACGAACGCGTCGCCGCTCTCGTGCACGGGCACCCCGACCGGCGGCGTCGACGCCAAGTCGGCCAGCGAGCGGCGCAGTTCGTCCTGGGCCGTGGGGAGCTCGTCGCGCTGCGCGTAACGCGCCCAGTGGCTCCGCTCCGGCTCGGCGAATGCGGCGAGCGGCTCGTAGATCCGGAGGTAGGACGTGTAAGGGACGAGCACCGAAGACACCACCGACATGGAGCGCATCGTGTCATGGCTCCGCACCACCGGAGGGTGATCCTTCGCGCAGGGGCAGATCCGCGCCGCCGGAGGACTTACGCTCTTGCCCATCGGACCGGCCGAGCCGGTCGGTCCGGGGCCCTCCCCACCCCTAGGAGGGCCTCCGCCGCTTCGTTCTTTGGGAGTCACCACAGTGACCGATGTGACTAGCGGGCACGTTGACGTACTGCAGACCCTGTTCCACTCGGATCAGGGGGGCCACGAGCAAGTCGTGATCTGCCAGGACCGTGCCAGCGGCCTCAAGGCCGTCATCGCCCTCCACTCCACCGCCCTGGGCCCGGCCCTCGGCGGTACCCGCTTCTACCCGTACGCCTCCGAGGCCGACGCCGTCGCCGACGCGCTGAACCTGTCGCGCGGGATGTCGTACAAGAACGCCCTCGCGGGCCTCGACCACGGTGGCGGCAAGGCCGTCATCATCGGCGACCCGGAGACGATCAAGAGCGAGGAACTCCTCCTCGCCTACGGCCGGTTCGTCGCCTCGCTCGGCGGCCGCTACGTCACCGCCTGCGACGTCGGCACCTACGTCGCCGACATGGACGTCGTCGCCCGCGAGTGCCGCTGGACCACCGGCCGCTCCCCCGAGAACGGCGGCGCGGGCGACTCCTCGGTGCTCACCGCGTTCGGTGTCTTCCAGGGCATGCGGGCCTCGGCCCAGCACCTGTGGGGCGACCCGACGCTGCGCGGCCGCAAGGTCGGCGTGGCCGGCGTCGGCAAGGTCGGCCGCCACCTCGTCGGGCATCTGCTCTCCGACGGGGCCGAGGTCGTGATCACCGACGTCCGCGAGGAGTCGCTGCGCGCGATCACCGACCTGCACCCCGAGGTCACCGTGGCGGCGGACACCGACGCGCTGATCCGCACCGAGGGCCTGGACATCTACGCGCCGTGCGCGCTCGGCGGCGCGCTGAACGACGACACCGTCCCCGTGCTCACCGCGAAGGTGGTGTGCGGCGCGGCCAACAACCAGCTCGCGCACCCGGGCGTGGAGAAGGACCTGGCCGACCGGTCGGTTCTCTACGCACCCGACTACGTGGTCAACGCCGGTGGCGTGATCCAGGTGGCCGACGAGCTGCACGGGTTCGACTTCGACCGGTGCAAGGCGAAGGCGACGAAGATCTTCGACACCACGCTGGAAATATTCGCACGTGCGAAGGCGGACGGGATTCCGCCGGCCGCAGCGGCCGACCGGCTCGCCGAACAGCGGATGGCGGAGGCGCGCTCCCGCTGACCGGGCGGCGCCCGACGACCCGCCGGCCGACGAGACAAGACTCACGCCCGTCGGCGGGTCGTACCTCCACAAGAGGTTAAAATCGCAGTTGACCAGCGAGGACGGGGCTCCTCACTGGCCCTGTGCCGGGGACCGGAATGCGGGCGGCGTACCGTATGGCCACGGAAGCAGGTACCGTTAAAGCTCTACGGGCGCGGTCTCTCTGTCGAGAGTCCGTCCCGAAACATGAACGCGTGTCAAGACTCTGGGGCCGTCGAGCCCCGTCACCGAGGGGGTCGAGCCATGGGGCGCGGCCGGGCAAAGGCCAAGCAGACCAAGGTCGCCCGCCAGCTGAAGTACAGCAGCGGCGGGACGGACCTGTCGCGTCTGGCCAATGAGCTGGGCGCATCGCCTTCGAGTCAGCCACCGAACGCAGAGCCGTTCGAGGACGACGAGGAAGATGACCCGTACGCACAGTACGCGGATCGCTACAACCAGGACGATGACGAGGATCAGGACGATCAGTCCGGTCCCTCGTCGCAGCGCCGCGGCAGCTGACCTCGCCTGACACATCAACCCGGTCCGGGCCTGCCCCGGGCCGGGTTCTGTGTGTCCCGATCCGGCCGTGCCCGGTGCGGCCCGGCTTCCGTTCCGACCGTTCCGTGCCCGGTGCGCCGGGCGGTCCGCCCGGCGCACCACGGCGTACGGCTCAGCGTGCGTAGCTTCCGGTCAGTTCGGCGCCCGTGGCGTGGTCGCCGCGGTCGGTGATCTCACCGGCGACCCAGGAGTCGACCCCGCGGTCGGCCAGCGTCGTCAGTGCCGCGTCCACCGAGTCGGCCGGGACGATCGCGATCATGCCGACGCCCATGTTCAGCGTCTTCTCCAGCTCCAGCTGCTCGACCTGACCGGCCTTGCCGACCAGGTCGAAGACCGCGCCCGGCGTCCAGGTGGAACGGTCCACGGTGGCGTGCAGACCGTCCGGGACGACCCGGGCCAGGTTGTTCGCCAGGCCGCCGCCGGTGACGTGGCTGAAGCCGTGCACCTCGGTCGTCCGGGTGAGGGCCAGGCAGTCCAGGGAGTAGATCCGGGTGGGCTCCAGGAGCTCCTCGCCCAGCGTGCGGCCGAACTCCTCGACCTCGCGGTCCAGCGTCCAGCCGGCCCGGTCGAAGACCACGTGGCGGACGAGCGAGTACCCGTTGGAGTGAAGACCGGAGGACGCCATGGCGATGACCGCGTCACCCTTGCGGATACGGTCCGGGCCGAGCAGTCGGTCGGCCTCGACCACGCCCGTACCGGCTCCGGCGACGTCGAAGTCGTCCGGGCCGAGGAGACCCGGGTGCTCGGCGGTCTCGCCGCCGACCAGGGCGCAGCCGGCCAGGACACAGCCTTCGGCGATGCCCTTCACGATGGCCGCGACACGCTCGGGGTGCACCTTGCCGACGCAGATGTAGTCGGTCATGAACAGCGGCTCGGCGCCGCAGACGACGAGGTCGTCCACGACCATGCCGACGAGGTCGTGGCCGATGGTGTCGTACACGCCCATCTGACGCGCCAGGTCCACCTTGGTGCCCACACCGTCGGTGGCGGAGGCGAGGAGCGGACGCTCGTAGCGCAGAAACGCCGAGGCGTCGAAGAGACCGGCGAACCCGCCGAGCCCGCCGAGACCGGCGACCTCGGGGCGCTGGGTCTTCTTCACCCACTCCTTCATCAGCTCGACGGCACGGTCACCGGCTTCGATGTCGACGCCGGCCGCCGCGTAGGAAGCACCTGTTGTCTCAGACATGGCCTGGGATCTTTCGTGTGGAGATACGGGGCTGGTGGGGGATGCGGCGGCGCGTCCGGGTCACGGACGGCGCAGCGCGTCGGCCGCGGCGGTCGCCGCCGGGCCCGCCGCCAGCTCGGTCTCCAGCAGCTGCTTGCCGAGCAGCTCCGGGTCCGGGAGGTCCATGGGGTACTCACCGTCGAAGCAGGCGCGGCAGAGGTTCGGCTTGTCGATCGTCGTCGCCTCGATCATGGAGTCGATCGAGATGTACGAGAGCGAGTCGGCGCCCATGGAGGTGCAGATCTCGTCGACGGTCATGCCGTTGGCGATCAGCTCGGCGCGGGTCGCGAAGTCGATCCCGAAGAAGCAGGGCCACTTCACCGGCGGCGAGGAGATCCGGATGTGGATCTCGGCCGCTCCGGCCTCGCGGAGCATCCGGACCAGGGCGCGCTGGGTGTTGCCGCGGACGATCGAGTCGTCGACGACCACCAGGCGCTTGCCCTTGATGACTTCCTTCAGCGGATTCAGCTTGAGCCGGATGCCGAGCTGGCGGATGGTCTGCGAGGGCTGGATGAAGGTCCGGCCGACGTAGGCGTTCTTCACCAGTCCGGCGCCGAACGGGATGCCGCTGGCCTCCGCGTACCCGATCGCGGCGGGGGTGCCGGATTCCGGGGTCGCTATGACGAGATCCGCCTCGACGGGGGCCTCGGCGGCCAGCTTCCGGCCCATCTCCACCCGGGAGAGGTAGACGTTCCGGCCGGCGATGTCGGTGTCAGGACGGGCCAGGTAGACGTACTCGAAGACACAGCCCTTGGGCTTCGCTTCTGCGAATCGCGAGGTGCGCAGACCGTTCTCGTCGATGGCGACGAGCTCGCCCGGCTCGATCTCGCGTACGTAGCTGGCGCCGCAGATGTCGAGCGCGGCGGACTCCGACGCGACGACCCAGCCGCGCTCCAGACGGCCGAGGACCAGCGGGCGGATGCCCTGCGGGTCACGGGCGGCGTAGAGCGTGTGCTCGTCCATGAAGACCAGCGAGAACGCGCCCTTGACGTCGGGGAGCACCTTGGCGGCGGCTTCCTCGATGGTCAGCGGCTTGTCGTCCTCGTCGCGCTGCCCGGCGAGCAGCGCGGTCACCAGGTCGGTGTCGTTGGTCGCGGCGACCTGGGTGGCGCGGCCGTCCTTGCGCGGGAGGTCGGCGACCATCTCCGCGAGCTGGGCGGTGTTGACCAGGTTCCCGTTGTGGCCGAGGGCGATCGAGCCGTGCGCGGTGGCACGGAACGTCGGCTGCGCGTTCTCCCACACCGAGGCGCCGGTGGTGGAGTAGCGGGCATGACCGACCGCGATATGGCCCTGGAGGGAACCCAGAGACGTTTCGTCGAAGACCTGCGAGACCAGTCCCATGTCCTTGAAGACCAGGATCTGGGACCCGTTGCTCACTGCGATGCCCGCGGATTCCTGTCCGCGGTGCTGCAGGGCATACAGTCCGAAATAGGTGAGCTTGGCGACCTCTTCACCCGGAGCCCAGACACCGAAGACGCCGCAAGCGTCCTGGGGGCCTTTCTCTCCGGGGAGCAGGTCGTGGTTGAGTCGTCCATCACCACGGGGCACGGCACCGAGTGTAGGCGAGATCGACCACTGGTCCGAATTGGGGACCGATGGGCAAACGCACGGTGGAGCACGGGGAACGGGCCCGCCGGCCGCCCGGAGCGGGCGATTCGCGGGACTTCGATCAATTACGCTGGGTGACGGCCGCACCGGTGGCGCGACCTTCGCCGGGGGAACGCGGGGCTCACTTTCGGGCCGAGAGGCCTGTTACCAGCCAGTAAGGATCATCGGCGGCGGACGGGCGGCCGTGGCGCTCGGTGAACGCGCCCCCGGCCCGGCCCGGCCACCGGCCGAACGCCCGTTTCGTGGTGAGCCTCACACCGGGGAGCCGGGTTCAGCCGTGCTGGGAGCTGTTTCCGGCCCCGGGGGACGCGGCCGTGGCGCCGATCCCCTTGCCGCCCTCCGCGGTGACCGTAAGCGTGCTGCCCTTGATCGTGTACGTCGTCGAGCCCTTCAGGGCCGCGAGCACGGCGCGCTCCACCGCCATCTCCTGCTCCGGGCACATCCTGCGGGTGCCGGCCACCGGCCCGAACGTGATCGTGCCGTCCTTGACCGTCGCCTTCCCGCGGAAGGAGTTGCAGCCGGAGTGGCCCTGCACGGCGCCGTCCTCGGAGAAGGTCAGATACGGCGTCCGCTCCTTCGGCAGATCCGCCGGCACCGTGGTGGCCGTCTGCCCGCTGAGCAGCGTGGTCACCGTCCACCGGGTGCCGACCAGGTCGGCGGGCTTCTCCTCGCTGAGGGCCATCGTGTCGCCTCCTTCGGTGGTGAGGGTCAGCTTGTCGCCGGAGAGCTTCGCGGTGTGCTCGCCGCCCATCGCGTCGATGGCGGCCTTCTCGAACTTCTCGACGTCCTCCCCGCACGCCATCTGCGTGGTGACGGGCTTGCCCAGGGTGATCCGGTCGCCCTTCACCCGGGCGTCCACGCTGATGTGGTTGCAGCCGAAGTGGGCCTTGGCCCGGCCCTTCGGGTCGATCTCCAGTCGGGAGCCCTCCGGGGCCTCGGTCTTCTTCCCGCCGACGGTCACGGAGTCGACGCGCCACGCCACCCCGGTGACCGGGACATCGCTCTGCACGGCGTCCCCGCCGTCGCCGGAGCCCTTGGCGGAGCCGGGACCCGACTCCGTACCGCAGGCGGCGAGGGCGAGGAGGGCCAGGACACTGACGCTGAGGGTCGTACGTTGTGTGCGCATGGCGATGTGACGGAACGGGGCCCCGATCCGGTTCCGCCGCCTCCGGTTCCGCCCGTTCCGCCGTGGGCCGGGCCGCCCGGGCCTCTCAGGTCAGCAGCGGGAGCAGCGCGGCCAGGTCGGCCCGCTCCCCGCTGGCGCTGACCTCGGCTTCCTCCAGGGCCCGCGCCCACTCCGTACGCCCGGTGGCGAGCCGGATCCAGGTGAGCGGGGAGGTCTCCACGACGTTGGGCGGGGTACCCCGGGTGTGCTTGGGCCCGCCGATGCACTGGACCACCGCGAACGGCGGGACGCGCACCTCGACCGATCCGCCGGGCGCCCGGTCCGCGAGGGTGTCCGCCAGCAGCCGGGTGCAGGCGGCCAGGGCCTGCCGGTCGTACGGGATCTCCGCGTCGAGCGCCTCGTTCAGGTCGTCGGTGTGGACGATCAGCTCGACGGTCCGGGTGACCAGATAGTCGGTCAGCCGCATGGAGCCGACCAGGGTGGGCAGCAGCCGGTCGCCCGTGCCGGTGGCGGGGACGTCCGCGAGGAAGGCCGCCTCCACCTGCTCGTACAGCGCGAGGAGGTCGGGGCGGGCGGCCGCCGGGGCCGGGGCCTCGGGGTCCCTGACGAACGCCGCGACGGCCGGCGGCCACTCCAGGAGGGTGGTCGCGGGCTTGGGTCCCGGCGGCTCCGGCAGGGCCAGGTCCCGGCTGACCGAGCCGAGCCCCTGGGCGATGTGCGCGACCAGATCGTGCACCGTCCAGTCGCCGAGCCGGGTCGGCCGGGCGAGCTGGTCGGGCGTCAACGAGCGGACGGCGTCGCGGACATGGGCGTACTGGGCGAGGACCGCCGTCCGGGTCCTGAGGTGGTCGTAGGCGCGCGGGCGCTTCTTGGCCGGGGGCATGGAGCCGAGACTAACCGGCCCCACCGACCTTCCCGGTCGGGGCCGGGGCGGCCTGCTCCCCGACCGTGAACGTCTCGCCGTTCGCCGGGACTCCGACGCCCCGCCAGGTGAACGGGACGCCCCGGGCCGAGTCCGGGTCCGGGCCGTCCATCAGGTGGAAGTGGAGGTGCGGTTCGGTGGTGTTGCCGGAGTTCCCCACGCGCCCGAGCCGCTGTCCGGCGCGGACCCGGTCCCCGGGCCTCACCCGGAGCGAGCCGCGCTGAAGGTGGGCGTAGACGGCGTACGTGCTGTCGCCGAGGTCGAGGATGACGTGGTTGCCGATGATCCGGTGCACGCCGATGATCGACCGGACATTGCCCTCGATGAGCATCAGGTAGAGGAGCGCGGGCAGCGAGGTGCGGCTCAGGTGGTCGCGCCGGCCGTCGCTCGCGCGGACGACCGTGGCGTCGGCCACCGCGAGGAGCGGGGCGCCGAACGCCGGGAAGGCGCGGTTGCGGCGGAAGAACGGCCAGAGCCAACGGAACGCCGGCCGGGCCGGGGGCTCGCCCTCCCCCGCCTCCGGGTCGGCCACGATGTCGATCGCGTACGTCTGTCCGTACACGTGCGTTCCATGGCTCGGCACCTTGTCGGCCGGGCTGTTCAGGGCCGTCCAGCGTCCGGTGACCGGCGGGCCGACCTCCACCGGGGGCCGCGGCTCGCCCCTGGGTGCGGCGGCCCGGGCCTGAAGGGTCGTCGTGGCCACCATGAGGGCGAGCACGACCATCGCGGGCAGGAAGGTGGTCGCCCAGCCCGGTCCGGGCAGATCCGTGACGAACTCGCCGATCATCAGCGCGAACAGGACCAGCCAGGACAGTCGCATGGCGACCGGGACGGCTGTGCGGACAGACATGATCATTCCCCCTGGTGTTCCGACGGCTCTCGTCGGCTTCAGGGCCGCGCCGCCGTCAGCACCACCAGCAGCGGCACGACCCGGGCGGGCGGCACCTCGTACCGGCCGCGCCCGGCCGCGTGCAGCCATCCCGCGCCGGTCAGCTGGCGCAGATGGTGGTAGATCTGGCCGGTGGTCCCGGCCCCGTCGAGCGCGGCCAGTTCGGCGGCCGTCCTCAGGCCGCCGAGGATCTCGCGGAGCAGGCGCAGCCGGACCGGGTGGCCCAGCGCGGCGAACGACTCGGCCGTGTCCGCCCAGTCACCGTCGAACAGGGCCTCGGTGAAGGCGCCGTACTGCCATCCGTACTGCTCACCGGTGGGCAGCCGGACCGAGCCCGTGTAGAGCACCCCTCCGTCGGCCCCGGCCTCCCCGGCGTCGGCGAGCTGCTGTTTCAGCCCTTCCAGCGCCCAGAAGTCGCCGTCGCCCAGGCGGGGGGACCCGGGGTCCTGCCGCTCCAGCGCCGTGAGCCGCCGCTCCAGCTCGGCGACCCGCTGTTCCAGCTCCATCACACCAACCTTACGTAATTACGTAATTTCCATCAAGAGGGTCGCGCGGGTCCGGGGAAAGCCGAAGCCCCCGCCCGGAGGACCCGGGCGGGGGCTTCGGAGGCGCCGGTCGGCGCGCGGCTCAGGCGAGCAGCGCGGGGATCGTCGCCTCGTGTGCCGTACGGAGCTCGCTCAGCGGGATGGAGAACTCGCCCTGGATCTCGATCTCCTCGCCGTCCACCACACCGATCCGGGCGACGGGCAGACCGCGCGCGCCGCACATGTCGGTGAAGCGGAGTTCCTCGCTGCGCGGGACCGCGACGACCGCGCGTCCCGCCGACTCGGAGAAGAGGAACGTGAACGCGTCCAGGCCGTCCGGCACGACCAGCCGGGCGCCCTTCCCGCCGCGCAGGCAGGACTCGGTGACGGCCTGGACCAGACCGCCGTCGCTCAGGTCGTGCGCGGCGTCGATCATGCCGTCGCGCGAGGCCGAGATGAGGATCTCGGCGAGCAGCTTCTCGCGGCCGAGGTCCACCTTGGGCGGCAGGCCGCCGAGGTGGCCGTGGACGACCTCGGACCAGGCCGAGCCGCCGAACTCCTCGGCCGTGTCGCCCAGCAGATAGAGGAGCTGGCCCTCTTCCGCGAAGGCGACCGGCGTACGCCGGTTGACGTCGTCGATCACGCCGAGCACGGCCACGACCGGCGTCGGGTGGATCGCCGTCTCTCCGGTCTGGTTGTAGAGCGAGACGTTGCCGCCGGTGACCGGGGTGCCCAGCTCCAGGCAGCCGTCCGCGAGACCGCGGGTGGCCTCGGCGAACTGCCACATGACGTCCGGGTCCTCGGGCGAACCGAAGTTGAGGCAGTCCGAGATGGCCAGCGGCTTGGCGCCGGAGGCGGCGACGTTGCGGTACGACTCCGCCAGCGCGAGCTGCGCGCCGGTGTACGGGTCGAGCTTGGCGTACCGGCCGTTGCCGTCGGTCGCCATCGCCACGCCCAGGTTCGACTCGGCGTCGATGCGGACCATGCCCGCGTCCTCGGGCATCGCGAGGACGGTGTTGCCCTGCACGAAGCGGTCGTACTGGTCGGTGATCCAGGACTTCGAGGCCTGGTTCGGCGATGCGACCAGCTTGAGGACCTGCTCGCGCAGCTCGGCCGCGTTCGCCGGGCGGGCGAGCCTGCCCGCGTCGTCCGCCTGGAGCGCGTCCTGCCAGGACGGCCGGGCGAACGGGCGCTGGTAGACCGGACCGTCGTGGGCGACCGAGCGCGGCGGGACGTCCACGATCTGCTCGCCGTGCCAGAAGATCTCCAGCTGGGAACCCTCGGTCACCTCACCGATGACGGTGGCGATGACGTCCCACTTCTCGCAGATCTCCAGGAAGCGGTCCACGTGCTGCGGCTCGACGATCGCGCACATGCGCTCCTGCGACTCGCTCATGAGGATCTCCTCGGGCGAGAGGGAGGAGTCGCGCAGCGGCACGGTGTCCAGCTCGACGCGCATACCGCCGGAACCGGCGGAGGCCAGCTCGCTGGTGGCGCAGGAGAGCCCGGCGCCGCCGAGGTCCTGGATGCCCGCGACGAGCTTCTCCTTGAAGATCTCCAGGGTGCACTCGATGAGGAGCTTCTCCTGGAACGGGTCGCCGACCTGGACCGCCGGGCGCTTGGCGGGGCCGGTGGACTCGAAGGTCTCGCTCGCCAGCACGGAGACGCCGCCGATGCCGTCGCCGCCGGTGCGGGCGCCGTACAGGATGACCTTGTTGCCGGGGCCGGACGCCTGCGCGAGGTGGATGTCCTCGTGCTTCATCACACCGATGCAGCCGGCGTTGACCAGCGGGTTGCCCTGGTAGCAGGCGTCGAAGACGACCTCGCCGCCGATGTTGGGCAGCCCCAGGCAGTTGCCGTAGCCGCCGATGCCCGCGACGACGCCCGGCAGGACGCGCTTGGTGTCGGGGTGGTCGGCCGCGCCGAAGCGCAGCGGGTCGACGACCGCGATCGGGCGGGCGCCCATCGCGAGGATGTCGCGGACGATGCCGCCGATGCCGGTGGCCGCGCCCTGGTAGGGCTCGATGTACGAGGGGTGGTTGTGCGACTCGACCTTGAAGGTGACCGCGTACCCCTGGCCGACGTCGACGACGCCCGCGTTCTCGCCGATGCCGACGAGCATCGCGTCGTTCTGCGGGACCTTCTCGCCGAACTGCTTGAGGTGGACCTTGCTGCTCTTGTACGAGCAGTGCTCGGACCACATCACCGAGTACATGGCGAGCTCGGCGCCGGTGGGACGGCGGCCCAGGATCTCGCGGATCCGGGCGTACTCGTCCTCCTTGAGGCCGAGCTCCTTCCAGGGCTGCGCGGCGTCCGGGGTCTCGGCCGCGTGCTTGACCGTATCCAGGCTCATGCGTTGACCAGCTTCTTGATGATCGAGGTGAAGAAACCGAGGCCGTCGGTGCGGCCGGTGCCGATGAGCGGCTCCACGGCGTGCTCCGGGTGCGGCATCAGGCCGACGATGTTGCCCGCGGCGTTGGTGATGCCCGCGATGTCGCGGAGCGAGCCGTTGGGGTTGCCGTCCAGGTAGCGGAAGGCGACGCGGCCCTCGGCCTCCAGCTCGTCGAGCGTGTGCTCGTCGGCGGTGTAGCGGCCGTCCATGTTCTTGAGCGGGACGCTGATCTCCTGGCCGGCGCTGTAGTCCGAGGTCCAGGCGGTCCCCGCGTTCTCCACCCGCAGCTTCTGGTCGCGGCAGATGAAGTGGAGGTGGTTGTTGCGCAGCATCGCGCCGGGCAGCAGGTGCGCCTCGGTCAGGATCTGGAAGCCGTTGCAGATGCCGAGGACCGGCATACCGGCCTTCGCCTGCTCGATGAGGGTTTCCATGACCGGCGAGAAGCGGGAGATGGCTCCGGCGCGGAGGTAGTCGCCGTAGGAGAAACCACCTGCCAGGACGACCGCGTCGACCTGGTGCAGGTCCTTGTCGCGGTGCCACAGGGATACGGGCTCGGCGCCCGCGATCCGGACGGCGCGCAGGGCGTCCTGATCGTCGAGGGTGCCGGGAAAAGTGACGACGCCGATACGGGTGGTCACTTCTCCTCCTCCACCTTCACGACGAAGTCCTCGATGACGGTGTTGGCGAGGAACGTCTCGGCCATCTCGTTAATACGGGCGAGGGCGGCCTCGTCGACCGGTCCCTCGACCTCCAGCTCGAAACGCTTTCCCTGACGAACGTCCGCGATTCCCTCGAAGCCGAGACGGGGCAGTGCACGCTGCACCGCCTGTCCCTGCGGGTCGAGGATCTCGGGCTTGAGCATGACGTCGACTACGACGCGTGCCACTGGCACTCCCGGTGTGGTGGTGTGGTGCGGCTGTCTCTCCGGGGGGTTCCCCAGACCCCCGCGGGTCCACTCAGCGTACCTGGCCAAAATTTCTACGCGGGTAGATATCGGGCGGCACGGACATGGCGATCATGCGGCGCAGATCACGCCGAGATATCGGACACGACACCGCACGGAAAAGGTCTGGGAAAAACCCACCCGGATTGCACACGGATTGCACACGGACACGCGGATGTAATTGGCGGGGCTTCACAATGCGGTGTCCACCGCTGTACAAATGATTACCGGGGAAAGCAGCATTGCCCCGGGGACAACGGAACAGTCGACATCTCGTCGATCCACATCCGCCCGCCTGACAGCCGGAAGGCAGGCATCCGCGCACGCGACACGCGCCGGTGCCGTAGGAAAGGACCGATATCCGTGGCTCAGCGCGTAGTGGTGACGCTCTCCGACGACATCGACGGGGGAGCAGCGGCGGAAACGGTGACCTTCGCTCTGGACGGGAAGACGTACGAGATCGATCTCAATCCCGCCAACGCGAAGAAACTGCGGAAGACCCTGGCGCCCTACGTGGCCGCCGGCCGTAAGCAGACGAACGCCGGCAAGCACGGCAGGACGCCCACGGCCTACCACCACACCTCCCTCGCCCCGGACCCGGCGGCCGTCCGCGCCTGGGCCCGCTCGCACCGGATGGAGGTGCCGGCCCGGGGCCGCATCCCGAAGAAGGTCTACGAGGCGTTCGCCGCGGCCGGCTGAGGCGGGGCGGATCGCACGGCGGTCCGGCCGGCGCTCGGAGCGTCCGGACGCTCCGTCAGGCGGCCCCGGGCGCCTCGCCGGACGACCTGCCGGCCGGGCTCGCGGAGCCGCTCCGCGAGCTCCGCGGGGAGCCGACTTGCGCGACACCCCCGCAGGTCGGCTAGAGTCTGGAGCACGCCGAGGGGCGAGGCCGCAAAGCCGAATCCCACGCAGCGTGCGGGTGTAGTTCAGTAGTAGAACATCCCCCTTCCAGGGGGAAGGCGCAGTGTGCAATTCCTGTCACCCGCTCTGCACGACTCTTCGGACCACGCAAGTGGATCAGGTAGAGTGGTGCTCGCTCCACCGGTGAAAGCCGAGTGGCTGCACTGCGGACGTAGCTCAGTTGGTAGAGCGCAACCTTGCCAAGGTTGAGGTCGCCAGTTCGAACCTGGTCGTCCGCTCAGAGGCAAAGGCCCCGATCGTTTTCGATCGGGGCCTTTGGCGTTCTTCGGTCGCCCCATGACGTTTGTCATGACCACTGGTGACAGCGCGCACTGCTCCCGGGCCGGTTCCGGCGGAAACCTTGAAGCATGACCAGCGACGACTTTCTCAACGACCGACGCGACGGTGGCCCGTTTCCGGTCACGCCCCCCGCGGGAACCGTGACCGCGGAGACGGTGATCGCGGTGGACGGGGTTCGCCGCAGCTACAAGGACGGCTTCGAGGCCGTCTCCGGCGTCTCCTTCTCCGTCGCCCGCGGCGAACTGTTCGCCCTGCTCGGGACGAACGGCGCGGGCAAGACCTCCACCGTGGAACTCCTCGAAGGACTGGCCCTCCCGACCTCCGGGACCATCAAGGTCCTCGGCCACGACCCGTACCGCGAACGCGCCGCCGTCCGCCCCCGTACCGGAGTGATGCTCCAGGAGGGCGGCTTCCCCTCCGACCTCACGGTCATGGAGACCGTACGCATGTGGTCGGCCTGCACCACCGGCGCCCGCCCCGCCGCCGAGGCCCTGGAGATGGTCGGCATGACCGCACGGGCGAACGTGCGGGTCAAGCAGCTGTCCGGCGGCGAGAAGCGGCGCCTGGACCTGGCGCTGGCGCTCACCTCGCGGCCCGAGGTGCTCTTCCTGGACGAGCCGACCACCGGGCTGGACGCCGAGGGGCGGCGCGACACCTGGGATCTGATCCGGGCGCTCCGTGAGTCCGGCACGACCGTCCTGCTGACCACGCACTATCTGGAGGAGGCCGAGTCGCTCGCGGACCGGCTGGCGATCATGCACCAGGGACAGATCGTGACGGCCGGGACGACCGCCGAGGTCACCGCCGCACACCCGGCCCGGATCCGCTTCACCCTGCCCGACGGCGTACCGGCCGGGCACCTTCCCCTCTCGCTGCGGGCCGGCGCGGAGGGGCAGCGGGTGGAGATCCGTACCTCCACGCTCCAGGAGTCCCTGCACGAACTGCTCGGCTGGGCACAGCAGTCGGGCGTGGAACTGCTCGGGCTCGACGCCCGCTCCGCCTCCCTGGAGGAGGCGTTCCTGCAGATCGCGAACACCCAGCTCCGCTCGCGGGCCGACGACCCGCGCAGGGCGGGGCCCCGGCACGGGTCCGCCGCCCCGTACCCGGACAGCAGCACCCCGAACGAGACGAAGAAGGTGACGGCATGACCACGCCCACCGCCCTCGCGGACGGCCGCACGGCCCCCGGCCCGGGCCCCTCCCCCTCCGGCTGGTCCGCCTCCCTCCGGCGGCTGAACGCCCTCGCCCGCGCCGAACTGATCCTGCTGATCCGCAACCGGTCCGCGATCTTCGTGGCCCTGGTGCTGCCGATCGTGATGATCTTCTCGATCCGGGCCTCGCTGGAACAGATCGACCTCGCCGGCACCGGACTCTCCGTCGCGGGCGCGGCCCTCACCGGCGGCATCGGCATCGTGCTGGTCCAGGTCGTCTACATGAACCTCGTCACCGGCTACGTCACCCGGCGTGAGGAACTCGTCCTCAAGCGGCTGCGCACCGGCGAGGTCACCGACCGGGAGATCCTGATCTCCACGGCGCTGCCCTCCGTGGCGCTGGCGGTCATCCAGAGCGTGCTGCTCGTCGTGGCGGGCGCCATCGCCTTCGACCTGAGCGCGCCGAAGCGGCCGGAGCTGTTCCTGCTGGGCCTGCTCGCGGGCTTCGTGATGATGTCCGCGCTCGCCGCGGCGACCTCCGCGGTGACCCGGACGGTCCAGACCTCGCAGATCACCACGCTGCCGCTGTTCTTCATCTCGCTCTTCGCCTCCGGGATCATCGTCCCGCTGGGCGTCTTCCCGGAGAAGCTGGCCGCCGTCTTCGAGCTGCTGCCGCTGACCGGGGTGATGACCCTCGTACGGCACGGCTGGCTCGGCGGCGTGGAGACCGGCGACCTGCTGACGGCCGCCGTGGCGGCGCTGGCCTGGACCGCCTTCGCGGTGTTTGCTGTGCGACGGTGGTTCCGCTGGGACCCGCGCGGCTGACGTGAAGGAGCTGAGGGGCGTGATCGGTCGGGTACGGGGCTGGCGGCGCGGCTGGCACGAGCGCAGCAAGCTCCAGCGCATCGACCTCTACACGCGGGTGACGCTCTACTCGATCACCTGGTTCTTCGCGGTGTCCTGGGGCCTGCTGCCGCTCGGCGACGCCCTGGACAACGGGTCGGTGGCGGTGGCCCTCGCCGCCGCGTTCCTCGTCGCCAACATCACCCAGTCCGTGCTGAGCAACCGCAATCTCTCGGCCGCCTTCGACCACTACCGGGGGGCCGGCCCGTTCCCTCCCGGGCGGTTGCGGCTGCCCGTCGCGCTCCAGGTGGTGATGACCGGCGTCCTCGTGGCGCTCGCGGCCGTGAACGGCGTCAAGGACCAGGGGCTGGTGCTGCTGGTCCTGGATCTGCCCGTGGCGTTCGCCATCCCGTACGTCCTGCTCGTCCCGGTCCGGAGGTACCTGGGTCTCGGCGCCGTCTACGCCGCGCTCGTCGTGGCCCTCCTGGCGGCCGTGGGCGTGCCCGGCGCGTCGCTGATCGGGGCGGCCTCCTCCCTGGTCGTCGTCACGCTGCTGGTGCTCGTCTCGACCCGGCCGAGCATCTGGAGCCTGTCCGTGATGTGGCAGGCGGAGGAGGCGCGGGACATGCAGGCGCGCCTCGCGGTGGCGGAGGAGCGGCTGCGGTTCGGCCGGGACATGCACGACGTACTGGGCCGGAACCTGTCCGTGATCGCCCTGAAGAGCGAGCTGGCGGTGGAGCTGGCCCAGCGCGGGAACGCCGCGGCGGTGGACCAGATGGTCGAGGTGCAGCGGATCGCCCGGGCCTCGCAGCAGGAGGTCCGCGATGTCGTGCGCGGCTACCGGGAGGCCGATCTGCCGACCGAACTCATGGGCGCGCGAGGCGTGTTGCAGGCCGCCGGGATCACCGTCACGGTCGAAGGGGCCGACGGCCCGGCGGGCATCGGGGCTCCGGCCGCCGTCCAGGCCGCGCTCGGCTGGGTGGTGCGCGAGACCGCGACGAACGTCCTGCGCCACGGCGACCCGCGCCACTGCTGGATCCGGCTCGCGCGGACCCGGGACGCGGTGGTCCTGGAGGTCGAGAACGACGGGGCCGGCGCGACGGATCCGCTCGGCGGCCCGGACGACGGCGGCGGCTCGGGCCTCGCCGGACTCCGCGAACGGCTCGGGGCGCTCGGCGGGACGCTCAGCGCCGGGCCCGCCGGGGAGGACCTCTTCCGGGTGACGGCGACGGTCCCGCTGACGGCCCCCCGCCCGACGCCCTCCGCCTCCTCCTCCCTCTCCACCCCCTCCGCCTCCTCCTCCCTCTCCACCCCCTCCGCCCCTTCCTCCCCCTCCACCCCCTCCACCCCCTCCTCTCCCGACACCGCTTCCGCTCCTCCGGAGGAACGATGACCACCGCGCAGCCCCTGCGGGTCCTGCTGGCCGACGACGAGCACCTGATCCGGGGTGCGCTGGCCGCGCTGCTCGCCCTGGAGGAGGACCTCGTGGTGGTCGCGGAGGCGGCGAGCGGCCCCGAGGCGCTGGCGATGGCGCTCGCGCACCGGCCCGATGTCGCCGTCCTGGATCTCCAGATGCCGGGTGCGGACGGTGTGAAGGTCGCCACATCGCTGCGGGCCGAACTGCCTGGCTGCCGCACCATGATCGTGACCAGCCACGGCCGCCCCGGGCACCTCAAGCGGGCGCTGGCCGCCGGTGTGCGGGGGTTCGTCCCGAAGACCGTCAGCGCCCGGCGGCTCGCCGAGATCATCCGTACCGTCCACGCCGGAAACCGTTACGTGGATCCGGAGTTGGCGGCCGACGCCATCTCCGCCGGGGACTCCCCGCTGACCGCCAGGGAGGCCGAGGTGCTCGAACTGGCGGCGGACGGGGCGCCGGTCGCGGAGATCGCGGAACGGGCCTCGCTGTCCCAGGGGACCGTACGCAACTACCTGTCGTCGGCCGCCACCAAGATCGGTGCGGAGAACCGGCACACGGCAGTGCGTCTCGCCCGCGAGCGGGGTTGGGTATAGTAGGCATCGCGCTTCGGCGCACTGCGGACGTAGCTCAGTTGGTAGAGCGCAACCTTGCCAAGGTTGAGGTCGCCAGTTCGAACCTGGTCGTCCGCTCAAGAAGGAGAAGGCCCCGGTCCTCGTGGACCGGGGCCTTCCGCGTTTCCCGGTCGGCTACGACCAGTTGGTGCCGGTCAGCACCTCGAACGCCTCGATGTACTTGGCGCGGGTCGCGTCCACGATCTCCTGCGGCAGCGCCGGGGGCGGCTGCTCGCTCTTGCGGTCCCAGCCGGAGGCCGGCGAGGTCAGCCAGTCGCGCACGAACTGCTTGTCGTAGCTGGGCTGCGCACGGCCGGGCTGCCAGGTGGCGGCGGGCCAGAAGCGGGAGGAGTCCGGGGTCAGCACCTCGTCGGCGATGATCAGCCGCTCGGTCCCGTCCTCGGTGGTCTCGAAGCCGAACTCGAACTTGGTGTCGGCCAGGATGATGCCGCGCTCGTGCGCGATGTCCCGGGCCCGGCGGTAGACGTCGAGCGTCGTGCGCCGCAGCTCGGCCGCCGTCTCGACGCCGACGGAGCGGGCGATCTCCTCGTAACTGACGTTCTCGTCGTGCTCGCCGACGGCCGCCTTGGTGGCCGGGGTGAAGATCGCGCCGGGCAGCTCGGATCCGTTGACCAGACCCTCGGGAAGGCCGATGCCGCAGACCGTCCGGGTGGCCTCGTACTCGACCAGCCCGGAGCCGGTCAGATAGCCGCGGGCCACGCACTCGACCTCGACCATCCGCAGCGCCTTGCAGATGAGGGTGCGGCCCGCCCAGTCGGCCGGGGCGCCCGGGGGCAGTTCGGTGGAGATGACGTGGTTGGGGACCAGGTCGGCGAGCTGGTCGAACCACCAGAGCGAGAGCCGGGTGAGGACGCGGCCCTTGTCGGGGATCTCGGTCGGCAGGACCCAGTCGTACGCGGAGATCCGGTCGCTGGCGACCATCACGAGGTCGCCCGCCTCGTTCCGGTACAGGTCACGCACCTTGCCGGTGTGCAGGTGGGTGAGGCCCGGAACCTCGACGGGCTCGGGCTTTTCTACAAAACCGGACACGGTGCCTCCGCGTAGATTGATCCAGGAGCGGTTCCGATTGTCCCGTACGCAGGACGCGGAGCGCGCGCCGGGCCCGGCCCGGGTGCCGTCGCGCCGGTCAGTCGCGCTTGCAGATCCGGTCGAGGAGGTTGGCCGTGGCCCGCTGGATCCGGGGGTCCGTGTGGCCGGGGCGGTCCAGGGCCGGGGACCAGGCGAAGGTGCCGGAGGCGAAGACGAGTGCGCCGGAGGGGGCCTGGTAGAGCGAGGTCTCCTGGTGGCGGGTGGCGCCCTCGGAGTCCTCGTACGGGGAGTGGGCGAGCAGGATCCTGGTGTCGTGCTCGGGCAGGCTGGTGCGCGGGAAGTAGCGGTCGGCCTCACCGGCGACCAGGCCCGGGATCTCGTCGCCCTCGACCGCGCCGGTGGCGTCCCAGAGCCAGTGCTCGGCGTTGCGCACGACCAGGGGGCGGGGCTCGGGCACCCGGCCCGCGTACTGGATGCCCAGGAGCTGCTGCTCGGGCCGGTCCACCTCGCGCCACAGGGCGGACTTCCCGGGCCCCCGGCGTTTGCGGCAGGTGAGCAGCCGGTCCGGCTCGCCGGACGCGGACGGGGCGAGGCCCACCTGCCAGTACATGGTGTTGGCGGAGAGGAAGACGAGCGAGGTGCCGGAGTCCCGGGCGCGCTCGGCGGCCCGGCGCATCGGCAGCGACCAGTACTCGTCGTGGCCGGGGAAGACCAGGCCCCGGTAGCGGCTGGGGTCGACGCGGCCCGCGTGCAGGTCGCGGGCGTCGGCGTAGGCGAGGTCGTAGCCGTACCGCTCGGCCCAGCGGATGAAGTCGTACGCGTGTCCCACGTGCAGCGGCAGGCCCGATCCGGCGTACGGGCGGTCGAAGGAGATCGTGACGGCGGCGTCCTCCTCGCCGAGCAGCCGCCCCCGCTCGTCCCACGCGTGGTAGAGGCTGGCGCCGGTGCGGCCGTCCTCCGGGTAGAGGTTGTACGCCTGCCAGGTGATGTCGGGCAGCAGGAGCAGCAGGTCGGCGGGGTGGTCGTGGCGGACGGTGAAGGGGATGTGCGAGCGGTAGCCGTCGGCGGTGGTCAGGACGGCCACGTACGCGCCGACCGACCAGTAGCTCGGGATCTGGAGCCGCCAGGACATCCACCAGTGGTGGCAGGAGACGGTCCGGTCGGCGGCGAGCGGCGGGGGCTGGACGATGCCGGAGAGCCGCGGGCTCGTGGTGATCTTGGCCGCGCCGTCGCCGCCGTAATGACCGATCCGGTAGACGTCGACGGAGAACTGCTGGGGCGGGTCCACGGTGATGTGGAAGTCGATGGCCTCGCCGGGGGCCGCGGCGCCGGGCGAGACGAAGCCCTTGATCTGGCGGTGCACGTCGTCGGCGGTACGGGTGCCGCCGCCGGTGGAGCGGGCGAGGTCGGCGTACCAGGGGACGACCTGGCCGGTGTCGTCGAAGTAGTTCTCACTGCCGCGCAGCCAGGGCAGCGGGCCCTGCCCGAAGGGATCGCTCACCGCGTGCGCGAGGGCACCCGACTCCCACCGGCGAATCTGCTCCGCCCCCATGCCGCGCCCCTCCCTCGGATCCCCCGGAGCCGGACGGCTCCGTGGACCCTTCGGACAACTCTGGTGCGCCGAGTGTCAGCGCCGATCCCCAGCACATCACATAACGCATGCACCCCGTCACCCTTCGTCGCGAATTGACGGGAACGGAACCTTTCCTTCCGATTTCCGGACTCGGTGCTCCGTACTGCGGCCGCCCCGGTAGGGCTGTGGGTGAGCCGCGGCCCGTGCCGGTGCGCGGCTCACACCAGCCGGACCGGTTTGTCGGAGCGCACGCCCACCTCGGCGAGCCAGGACAGCAGCGGGTCCGGGTCGCCGTCCTCGACCAGGCTGAGGACCGGGGCCGCGAGGTCCGCCCGGCGTTCGCCGCCGACGAGCAGCGCGGGGCCGTCCAGCCAGTCCAGGCCGGGCGCCGCACCCGCCGTGTCCACGGCCGCGCAGCAGACCATGGCCGCGACGTGGTCGGCGAGCAGCTCGGTGCCCGTACGCGGCGGCTGGAGCGGGAAGAGGGGCAGCGGTCCCGGCCCCCAGAGGTCGAGGGGGTCCTCGGCCGCGCCGGAGTCGGGGCCGGCCGGACCCGGACCGCCGTGCCCCTGACCGCCGTGTCCCGGGCGCCCGGCCTCCTCGCGGGCGACCGCGGCGCCGATGCGCGCCGCGAGCTCCTCGCCCGGACCGCCGGGTCCGCCGGGCCCGGACAGCTGCTCCATGACCCGGGCCAGGGTGGGCACGTCCGGGTCGCCGGCGGCGGCCCGGGGGACGCCCAGGGTGTCCAGGACCCGGTGCAGCCGGGCCGCTTCCGTACGCCACTTCCGGTCGACGACCTCGTCGGGATACTGCTGCCAGTCCACCGGCGCCCAGTCCGGACCGCTCTCGGCGGGGCCGCCGTGGAAGAGCCGGGCGGCGAGCAGGGACGCCGCCTCGTCGGCCACCCCGGGCTCCTCCAGGAGGTCGCACGCGGGCCGCTCGCCCAGGCGCAGGGCGAAGCCGTCGGCCAGCCGGTCCCGGCGGGAGAGCTCGGTGAGCGCGGAGACGACCCCGGCGTCCAGCCGGGAGGGCCAGCGGCCCATCCGCCAGGCGGGCAGCGCCACCCGGGTCAGCAGCCGGTCCCAGCCGGCGTAGGCGAGGCCGACCTGTTCCTGGGCGGCGATGCGCAGCCCGTAGTCGACCGTCTGGGCCCGCATGGACGCGGCGGCGGCCACACAGCGCTCCATCTCGGCGGCATGGTCCCGGCAGGCCCGCAGCAGCAGCCGGGCGACCCAGCCGGCGAAGGCGAGCGGCGCCCCGCGCAGTGCGCCCCGGCCGGGGGCGGCGGCATCGGCGATCGCCGCGTCCAGGCCGCGTACGAAACGGCGGGCGGCGGCTATGTCGGGGTGCGCGGACGGGCCGGTGCCCGCCACCACGGGGGCCAGGACCGCGCGGAGCTCGGCGACCCTCATCCACCACAGGAACGGCGAGCCGATGACCAGGACGGGTGCGGTCTCCCCGGCCCTGTCCCCGCTCCTGTCCCCGGTCCTGCCCCCGGTTCTGTCCCCGTCCCCGCCCCCCGCCGGGGTCCGCCGGGACGGCCGGAGCGCGCGGTGGGTGCGGTCCTCCAGCCAGCTGTCGCAGTCCGGGGTCAGCGCCACGGCCGAGGGCGCGGGCACGTCGAGCCGGTCGGCCAGCTCCCGGACCAGGCGGTAGAGGTCGGGGGCCCCTTCCTCCGGCACGGGGACGGTCGGGCTCATGGCGGGCCGTGCGCGGGCCACGGAGACGGCGACCAGGACGGTCACCAGCAGCACGACGACCGCGACGCCGAGCACCGTCCAGCGCACGGCGTCCCAGGCGGGACCGGCCAGGTGGCCCTGCGCGCCCGCCGCGAACAGCACGACGGCGACGGCCGCGGGCAGGATCGCCACGGCCAGTGCCCTGCCGCGGATCCGCAGCAGGGAGAGCGCTCGGGCCTGTGCGGCCCGCGCACCCAGCTCCTCACCCACATCGATACCGGACACGGCCGGACGTCACCCCCTCTGCCCCTCGACGGTGTTGCTCACTCCCCCACTGTGGCACCCGTCACCGACATCGCAATGCCGGTGGGCCAAGTGCCGGAACGCTTGCGCCGCACCCTAGTTGGGGCTCCGGCGACCGTCATCCGGATGGCCCAGTCGTCACCCGATGGAATGGCTTTGGGTAAAGCTGCTGACGTGTTCGCGCCCATGGGGCAGGACCTCCGGAGGGGAAGGGGAGACGGACCCGTGGCATGGGACAGCCCCTCGCGCCCGCCGCGTACGCCGGTGACGTACGGGAGCGGGCGGAGGGGCTGGGCGGAGGGGCTGCGGAAACCCTCGTACGCCGACGGGTCAGCCCTGGGCGGCCTTCAGAGCGATGTCCGTACGGTGCTGGGAGCCGTCCAGACGGATCCGGCCCAGCGCGGTGTAGGCGCGTTCCCGGGCCGCTGTGAGGTCCTTGCCGGTCGCGGTCACCGAGAGCACCCGGCCGCCCGCGCTGAGCACCGCGTCGCCCTCGGCACGGGTCCCGGCGTGCAGGACGTACGCGTCGGGTCCGTCCTGCGCCGCGACGTCCGCGAGCCCGTCGATCGGGTCGCCGGTGCGCGGGGTGTCCGGGTAGTTGTGCGAGGCGATGACCACGGTGACGGCCGCGTCGTCGCGCCAGTTCAGCGGCGGGAGGACATCGAGGGTGCCGTTGGCGGAGGCGAGCAGGACACCGGCGAGCGGGGTCTTCAGCCGGGCCAGGACAACCTGGGTCTCCGGGTCGCCGAAGCGGGCGTTGAACTCGATGACCCGGACACCGCGCGAGGTGATCGCGAGGCCCGCGTAGAGCAGCCCGGAGAAGGGCGTGCCCCGGCGGCGCAGCTCGTCGACGGTCGGCTGGAGGACGGTTTCGAGAACCTCGTCGACCAGCTTGGGGTCGGCCCACGGAAGCGGGGAGTAGGCGCCCATGCCACCGGTGTTCGGGCCCTCGTCGCCGTCCAGGGCGCGCTTGAAGTCCTGGGCGGGCTGGAGCGGCAGCACGGTGGTGCCGTCGGTGATCGCGAAGAGGCTGACCTCGGGGCCGTCGAGGAACTCCTCGATGACCACGCGGTCGCAGGACAGCGCGTGGGCGCGGGCCACGGCCACGTCCTCGGTGACGACGACGCCCTTGCCCGCCGCGAGGCCGTCGTCCTTGACGACGTACGGGGCGCCGAAGGCGTCGAGGGCCTCGTCGATCTCCGCGGGGGTGGTGCAGACGTAACTGCGGGCGGTGGGGACCCCGGCGCCGGCCATGACGTCCTTGGCGAACGCCTTGGAGCCCTCCAGCTGCGCGGCTTCACCGGACGGGCCGAAGCAGGGGATGCCGGCCGCGCGCACGGCGTCGGCGACCCCGGCGACGAGCGGCGCCTCCGGGCCGACGACCACCAGCCCGGCGCCCAGCTCGGTCGCGAGGCGCGCGACGGCGTCACCGTCGAGCGCGTCGACCGGGTGCAGTTCGGCCACCTCTGCGATGCCGGCGTTGCCGGGGGCGCAGTACAGAGCGGTGACATCGGGGTCGAGGGACAGAGAGCGGCACAGGGCGTGTTCGCGGGCGCCGCCGCCGATGACGAGGACCTTCACGGGGTGCAGCCTAGCCGCCGGGCGCGGGGAGCCCCGACGGCCGCCGGTCCGTGGACGGACCACAGCGGCTTCACGGCTCGTCGCACCCGTCGGGGCCGGGCCGCCGCCGCCTCACGGCCCGTCGCACGCGTCAGGGCCGGGCCACCACGGCTCATCGCGTCGGGCCACCACGACCCGCCCACCGGCTCATGCGCCCGGCCACGGCCTCACGCGCCCAGGACCACCGCCTCACGTGGCGGCCCACCAGCTCACCGCCCGCCGGGGACCCCGACCACCACCTCACTGCTCGTTCGGGAACTCCTCGACCACCGTGGCGCCCAGCTCGCGGACGATCAGATCGTGGCCGGAGAGGGCGGAGTCGACGAGATCCGGGTCGTCGGCCTCCGGGGTGTCGTCCTCGGGGGCCACGGATCGCGGCGGCTCCGCCCCGTACGCGTTGGAGGAGGCCTCGGGGGCGGGCGCGGCCTCCCGGCCCTGCGGCGGCGCGGAGGAGGCCGGCGACTGCTGGGCGGACGGGGCGTGCTGCCCCTGCTGCGGGGCCGAGGACTGCTGCGGCGGGGGCGCGTGCTGGGGCCGGGGCTCGTACGCGACCGGGGCCGCCGGCGCGGCCGGGGCGGGCTGGTACTGCGGGGCGGGGCGTCCACCGCCGCCGCCGGACTGCGGGGGCGTCCCGCCGCCGGAGGGGTCGACGACCGCTTCGATGCGCCACTGGGCGTTGAAGCGCTCGACGAGGGCCTGCTTGAGGATCTCCTCGCTGCCGCTGCTCGCGAAGTTGTCACGGGCGCCGGCGTTGAGGAAGCCGAGCTGGAGCGTCGTGCCGTCGAACCCGGCGACCTGGGCGTTCTGGCTGAGCAGGATCCAGGTGAAGCGACGGCGGCTCTTGACCGCCTCCAGGATGTCCGGCCACATGTTCCGCACCTGGGCCGCGCCCTGGGCCATGCTCTGGCCGCCATCGGGCGCGGCCGGGGCCGCGGGGGCCGCCGGGGCCTGGGCAACCGGGGCCGCGGGCGTCGGGGTGGCGGCGGGGGCCGGGCCACTGCCGGGGGCGGACGCGGTGGGCCAGCCGCCGGGACGACGGGCCTGGTCCCCGGCTCCTGCTCCGGATCCGGATCCGGCGGCGGCGGGCCAGGACCCGGGCCGCTGGGCGGGCTCGGGGGCAGGCGCCGCGGGGGCCTGCGGGGCGGGCGGGTAGGCCTGGGCCGGGGCGGGCGGCGCGTAGGCGGCCGTGGCGGGCGTCGCGGGCGGGGGCGCCTCGCCCCGTACGGCGGCACGCGCGGCGTCCGGACCGGCGGGGGCCACGGGGGCGTGGGCCTGCGGAACGTGCGCCTCGGGCCCCGGCACGTACCCCATGGGAGCAGCGCCGACGGGCGGAGCGGCGAACGAGGCGGCAGCGGCCGCCGAGGCCCCGCGCTCCAGCCGGTCGAGCCGGGCCTGCAGCGACCGCTCGTCGTCGTAGGCGGCGGGCAGCAGGACCCGGGCGCAGATCAGCTCCACCTGGAGGCGCGGCGAGGTGGCCCCGCGCATCTCCGTGAGCCCGTCGTTGACCAGGTCGGCGGCGCGGCTCAGCTCGGCGGCGCCGAAGACGGAGGCCTGGGCCTGCATGCGCTCGACGACATCGGCGGGGGCGTCGATGAGCCCCTTCTCGCCCGCGTCCGGCACGGCGGCGAGGATCACCAGGTCGCGCAGCCGCTCCAACAGGTCCGCCACGAACCGGCGCGGGTCGTTGCCGCCCTCGATGACCCGCTCCACGACCTCGAAGGCGGCGGCCCCGTCACCGGCGGCGAAGGCGTCGATGATCGAGTCGAGCAGCGAGCCGTCGGTGTACCCGAGGAGCGAGGTGGCCATGGCATACGTCACACCGTCGTCGCCCGCACCGGCCAGCAGCTGGTCCATGACGGACATCGAGTCACGCACGGACCCCGCGCCCGCGCGCACGACGAGCGGCAGGACGCCGTCCTCGACGGGGCTGTTCTCCCGCCCGCACACATCGGCGAGATAGCTGCGCAGGGTCCCCGGAGGAACGAGCCGGAACGGATAGTGGTGCGTACGCGACCGGATCGTCCCGATGACCTTCTCGGGCTCGGTCGTCGCGAAGATGAACTTGAGGTGCTCCGGCGGCTCCTCGACCACCTTCAGCAGGGCGTTGAAGCCCGCCGGGGTGACCATGTGCGCCTCGTCGATGATGTAGATCTTGTAACGACTGGAGGCGGGCCCGAAGAACGCCTTCTCGCGCAGGTCACGGGCGTCGTCCACACCACCGTGCGAGGCGGCGTCGATCTCGATCACATCGATGGACCCCGGCCCGTTGCGCGCGAGGTCCCGGCAGGACTGGCACTCCCCGCACGGTGTGGGGGTGGGGCCCTGCTCGCAGTTCAGACAGCGGGCGAGGATGCGCGCGCTGGTCGTCTTTCCACAGCCGCGCGGCCCGCTGAACAGGTACGCGTGATTGACCCGGTTGTTCCGCAGGGCCTGCTGGAGCGGGTCAGTGACATGCTCCTGACCGATGACCTCGGCGAACGACTCGGGGCGGTAGCGGCGGTACAGCGCAAGGGACGACACATCTACGAGGTTATCGGGGCCGACTGACAACCGAACCCACGTCGCCCGAGCACCCGCCCGCTCAAGGCCCCCGGAAACGCAAGGGCCCCCCACGCACCCGCCAGAGCCGACCTACCCTTGCTGCCTTCCGGCCCTGGGGGAGTTCAGTCAGATAGCGCCACGTGAGGGGCTGACGCCCACCTTAGCGGATCCCCACCCCCTGCGGTCCACCCGCCCACCCTCACGGAACGACCTGCGGACCCTCTCCGGACGATCTCCGGGGAACGTGTTCGCGAGCACCCTCCAACGTCTTGTATTGTTTGCGGCGGAGGATTCGCCTAGTGGCCTAGGGCGCACGCTTGGAAAGCGTGTTGGGGGCAACCCCTCACGAGTTCGAATCTCGTATCCTCCGCCATTGCTCTCACCGGGCAATACGTCGAAGGCCCCCGCAGCTCGCTGCGGGGGCCTTCGACGTTGCCTCGGCCCTCGTTGTTCTGGTCCCTGTCCGCGTCCACAGGGGCGCTCGGTGCGGGCCCCCCGATGGCAGCTGCGAGCTTCTGCGCCACGTCCTTCAGCATGGCGTCAGGCACGTGCAGGTAGTACCGCGCGCATCCGCGAGGACGTGCCTGCCGCCCGGCCCATTGATCTGGTCGATCACACGGTCCGGGAGGCCGAGCAGCGTGAGGACCGTGGCAGCGGTGTGCCGGGCGTCATACAGGCGCCCGGCACGTACGCCCGCGTCATCGAGCGACTTCTTCCAGTCGTGGCAGTCGGTGTTCGGGCTGAGCGGCCCACCGAGCGGCTTCGTGGACACGTAGTCCGATTCGGTCCACAGGCTGCCGGCCGTCGACCTTTCCGCGCCCTGCGGGCAGGTCCCCACGTTCCAGGCGCGTGGGTACCCGGCGCGGTGCGCGGCTCCTGCGACAGCGCGCTTGATCTTGATGGGGCGGGACAGGGCTTTCCGTCTCCTCCGCCCCACACCGTCCGGGCACTCGGTTCAGAGCGTCTTCACGGTGCACGTCTCACAGCTCTTGTGCTGCGATCCCTGGAAGTTGCCGGTCGAATTGCTGATCGTGGCCTTGGAGTTGTTATGGATCCACTTCTTCCATGTGCCGTTGGTCTTGACACGTACCCAGGCGTGCCCGGCACATGAGGTGCCGGTCTTCTGCGTGTAGACCAGAGTGCGGCTGGAGTAGGCGTCGTAGTACGTCTTCACGCCGCCACATGTGCGCGACAGATCCGCCGTGGCCGCGGACGCCGGCGCGGCGACCAGCGCGACCATACTCACCGCGGTTACCACCGCACCCACCATGGTCTTCCCTCGACTGCCCATACCGTCCGGTCCCCCTTGGAGCTCTCAGGCTGACCGCCTGTCAGCCAACAGCGAGCACTCAGCTTGACGCGCGGAGAGCCAGACACTCACCTATAACTGTGCAGGGTTGGCCTCCCCAGGCCCCGCCAACACCTCTGTACGACAACGCACCCCGCTGGGCGTCGTCATCGAGCCGCCGCACCCTGACGTTCCTCGGTCGGGCTCTGCCCCCCCGCCGGAGCCCGATTGCACCGAGGGCGAGGGGGTCCTGGCGGAGGGCTCGGTCACCCGGGCCTCGAAGCACTCCCGTTCGGCGTCGGCCGACGCCGGCCGGAAGCAGGCCCGGACGGTGCCGCCGACGGTGGCCTCCGTCATCCCGGTGTAGACGAAGGTCGCCGCGTCCTCCGCGTTCTCGATGCGCACGCTGTGGGTCGGGCCGTCTGCCGTGACGTCCACCCGGTCGCCGATCTCGGTCCCCCAGGTCCGTACCCAGCTCGCCCCGCACTTCTCGCTGTGCCGCAGTTCGACGTGGGCGCCGGTGGCGGTGCGGTGCGCGGCGAGGGTGTCGGGGCCGATGCCACAGATCAAGCGCATCGGATCCCGCCCTTCGCAGGCGGCTCCGTGGCACAGCGGAGCGAAGGAGAAGGGGACGGAGGATGGGGTCGGTTCGGCCCTGGGCGCCTCGGAGTCCGGCAGCAGGAAGAGCAGCACGACGGCGACACCACCGACGATCACGCTGTAGGCCGACGCCAGCAGCACCAGGAGCCTGCTCCGTCCAAGGCGTCGTCGAGGCCCTTCGGTCGTGGCGGCCTCCACGGGCTGCGGCGGCGGGCCTTCTGTCGAAGAGGTCGAAGAGGTCGAAGAGTCCGTCGAGGAGTCTGTTGAAGAGTCCGTCGCAGAAGAGGAAGCGGTCTGGGGAGTGGCCACCGAGCGACCGCTCCAGCGCGACTCGGCGATCTCCCAGAGGGCAAGCGGCCGCCCCTGCGGTTGGTCCGCGAGACGGCACAGCTCCTGGACGGCCTGGCGTGGAGGCAGCGCCTTGCCGTTGAGGTAGCGCTCCCACGAGGACTTGCTGTACGTCGTCCGCTCCGCCAGCGCGGCCAGGCTCAGCCCCGCACCGGCCCGCAGTTCCCGCAACGCCGCGACCAGCCGGGCGTGTTCCGGGGTCACGTCGGATCTGCCTGCCGCAGGGCGTTCCAGGTCGGCGGGTCGATGACTCCGTTCACGATCAGCCCGTTCCTCTTCTGCAGGTGCTCGACCGCTCGTCGGGTCTTCGGTCCGAAAACACCGTCGATGTCCCCCGGAACGCTACCCGCCCGGCGCAGCAGACACTGGGCCTCGGCCACTTCGAGGCCCACCTGGGTGTTGGAGAGGAGCACCTCCGCGGTCGGGCTCAGCCCCGCGTGCCAGCGGCCGTCCTGTCTCTCCAGGCGGCAGGTGTAGATGACCGGGACCAGAGTCGCCGACACCGTGGCCGGCGCGGTCGCCGCGGTGGCGTCGCGCTGCTGGGCGAGCTGGGTACGGGCATCGGTGAGCCGCACGGCCAGCAGGAGGGCCGCAGAGGTGGACAGGACGGTGACCACGGCCGCCGCGGTGAGCGCGGCACGCAGGTGGCGCCCGTACGGCTGCCGCACCCCGGAAACCTGTGCCGGAGCCGCGGGCAGGCTTTCGAGCGCCCGGGCGGCGGGCTGCCGTCCCTCCAGCCGGTGCTCGGTGGCGATCTCGTGCAGCGCCAGCAGGCGAACCGGATCCTCGCCGCAGACCCGGGACATCGCCGCCACGGCCTCCTGCGGCGGCAGGGACCTACCGTTCAGGTACCTCTGCCACGACTTCGCGCTGTATCCGGTCCGCGCGGCCAGTTGCCGCGAGCTGAGTCCGCTGCGGTCCTTCAGCCCGCGCAGCCGGACGATCAGCTGACGGGCGGGCGGGGGCAGTTCCGCGGGCAGTTCCTTCCAGCGGGGCACGCTCTTCCCATCACGTTCCGGACCGCAGGCGCGGCCTCCATACGTCGGTCTCATTCTGCAACAGCTGATACGGGCACCACAGAGCAGGGAGCCTGCGCGACAGCCCGGCGGGCCCTCGGCCCGGGGGCGGAACCGGCCGTCCCGCCGCCGCCGTGGATCCCGCCCCGGGGACTTGGCAGTCGGCATCTCCGCAGGCCAGGAGGCGGGACGTCCCGGAGCGGGGCCACTTCCTCAGCAGCTGTGGCCGACCGCCGCGCCGCGCCCGCATGCTCGGGGCAGAACCGGCCCCACCCCCACGTGTGCCGGCAAGGCGGCTCACCCGCCAGCCCAACGTCTTCTCCGAGACGGAACCACGCACCAGAAGGGTTGAACCATGCAACGAGCATCCATGCCGCTCCGCACGCGGATCGGAGCGCTGGGGGCGCTGTCTCTCCTTGTCGCCGCCGGCCTGACGGCCAGCCCGGCGATGACCACACCGGCCCACGCCGCCTACGGGCCCTGCAACACCACCTCATGGCGTGACGTTCCCACGCTCGGCGGGAAGAACGACTACAAGATTCCCGCTCGTTCGGGCAATGGAATCTCCTGCTACATGGGCTACCGCGACGGCGCTTCTTCGGCGGTCGAGGCCCTTCAGCAGGCCATCACCATTTGCTACCCCGGCACCTGGGCCGCCAGGAAGATCCACGACTCCGACGGCATCGACGGCATCTACGGCAACGGCACGGTCGAGGCGGTGAGATGGCTTCAGATCAACAAGCTCAACCTCGCCGGCAACGCGGACGGTGTCTACGGCCCCCAGACGCGAGCGAAGATGCGGTGGCCGCACTACTACGACCGCGGTGCGCTGCTGAACTCCTGCACCAACCCGTCCACACTCTGACCCGACCGGCCGAGCCCTTCCCGGTGACGTTGCCGGACTGCCCGAATGCCCCTGCCGAATCGGCGGATTCGCGGGCTGTGGCCGGGAGACGACACCACCGCGAGGGGCTTGGCCGGAGAGGCGGCTGCCGGGGAGGGGGACCCCTGCGGCGTACCACACGGACCCCAACCCTCCGACCCATAGAACGATCGAGGGCTGCCCTATGAGGCAGCCTTCATATCAGCGAGGAAACAGTGCACAAGCGACGGGTAGTTTCCGCGGCCTCTCTGGCCGTCATAGGTTTCGCACTTTCGGCCTGCAACGGTGACGACGGCGAGTCGGCCGCGAAGGAGTCTCCGGCCGCGTCGGCGTCCGCTTCGGCCCCGGCCTCGTCCGAACCCAGCAGCGAAAGCCCGACCGACGACAGCGGCGACAGCGGCAACGGCGGCGAGGCCCCCGCAGACGGTGACGTCACCGCCCCGGGCACCAAGCTCAAGACCGGCGACCGGGCCGTCCTCCCGTTCCGATACACGAGCGACAAACAAGGCACCATCGCCGTCACCGTCACCGCCATCGAAAAGGGCGCCGAATCCGACATGGCCGCCTTCGGCGACAAGGCGAAAGGCATGACGCCCTACTTCATCAAAATGAAGGTGGAGAACGTCGGCGGCACCGACCTCTCGTACGCCTCACTCAAGCTCGACGGCGTACTGGACGGCGGCGCGGGCACCGGCGTCATCCTGATGGGCGACATCCCCGGCAAGTGCGACCGCGAAACCGCACCCCGCGACTTCACCACCAAGGGCGCCACCTACGAAACCTGCTCCCTCGCCGCCACGAAGACCGCACCCGTCACCGGCGCGGAATTCGACGAGGGCGACACCTACACCGACAGCCCGGTCGTCTGGACCAACTGAGGCCCCGAAGCTCGGGTCCCGGGATTCGGGCGTCGGGATGCGAGACCCGGGGTTCGAGCGCCTTCTTTAACCGGTAGGTAGATGAAGGGGGGATGATCGCCGAGTGCTCCTCCCAGGTCCGCCCATGGGCGACCGCCGTCCTCGCCGGCGCCCCCGCCGCCCGACGCACGCAGTACATGCCCGGGTCGGACACCACATGGGGAAACGGCTCGACGACAACGACGACCGGGCCGCCGCCGTCATCACCGCGTTCCTCCAGGACGAGCCCGCGCCCCCGCCGGACCACCCGACCCGCCAGGAGATCCCCGGCTTCCTGCGCGATCACCGGTGAGGACCGCAAGGGTCGGGCGGTACGTCACGCCGTACGCGCGCGGCCCAGGCGGAGGGCGGAGACCAGGAAGAAGACGCCGCCGAGGAAGGCGTAACCGGCCAGGCTGGTCAGGGAGGCGCCGTCCTTGCCCGCCTGGGCGACGAACGAGGTGCCGGCGAGCGTGGAGATGCCGCCGCTGGCGATCATCGCCCACTGGCCGCCGAGTTGACGCCGGGCGGCGCCGACGACGAGCTGGACGATGCCCGCGGTGACCGCCCAGGCGCCCCAGACCCGCAGGACCGCGGGGATGCCGGAGGTGGCGGCGACGGCGAGGCCGATGCCGGTGAGGGCGCTGAGCGCGACGTTCACGTACAGGGCGCGCGCCGGTTGGCCGTTCGCCCGGGCGGACCGGATGTCGACGACCGCGCAGGCCACGTCGAACAGGGGATAGATCACCAGCAGCGTGGCGGTGACCGGGCCCAGCGTGTCGGCGGTCGCGAACAGCAGGGCGGCCCACACGGCGGCGAAGGCGAAGCGCAGGAGGTACAGCTTGCGCAGGGCGGTGGGAACGCTCGCGGGAGCGGTACCGACGAGGGTGTCCATGGAAGTTCCTTTCAGGAGGACCGCATCGATACCGGTCGGTCGGACCGCATTGACATCGGTCGGTCGGGCACCGGAGGCACTCCACATCACGAGGGAGAACGTTCGGTCTCGCTCTCCATTCAAGGGAACGGGGTCGCCTCTGTCAAGACCGAACGTTCTCCCTCACGTGTGCGGTAATCTGGCCGCATGAGTGAGGGCACGGGAAGGGCCAGTACGTCGGCGGCGCGGGCGCGGCTGCTCGACACGGCGACCAGAATCTTCTACGCGGAGGGCATCCACTCCGTCGGCATCGACCGGATCATCGCGGAGGCGCAGGTCACCCGCGCCACGCTGTACCGCCACTTCACCGGCAAGGAAGAGCTCGTCCTCGCCTATCTCGACCAGGCCGACCGGGGCATCCGGGCGGGCATCGAGGCCGCGCGGGCGGGCGAGCCGTCGGCGGCCGACGCGGTCCGGGCGATCGGCAGGTTCATCACCGGAGGCATCCAGAGCCCCGGCTTCCGCGGCTGCGCCTTCCTCAACGCGGCGGCCGAATACCCCGACCCCGTCCACCCCATCCACCAGGCCGTCCTGGCCCACCGCCAGTGGTTCCTGGAAACCGTCACCGAACTCCTGGCACAGGTCGGCGACGAGCCCGCCGAGGGAGCGGGCCGGCACCTCGTCATGCTCCGCGACGGCGCCATGGCCGCGGGCTGCCTCTCCGACCCGAAGCCGATCGCCGAGACCTTCCTCCTGGGCGTCGAGGGGATCCTGCGGGCGCGGGGCGCCTGAGGGCCTCCGGCCTATACAGCAGGTCCCGTGTACGCGGCCCGGCTCCGTCCGGAACGGATGTCGTCAAAGGCATCCGGCGCCGCCAGAACTCGTCCGGGCGGACCGAGCTGGAACAGGCCGTGGCCGATGCCGCCGACCGGCCGGACGACGCGGACGCCACCGTCGGGCTGCGGCAGCAGATGGAGCGGGCACTGCGTGAGGACGTCGAGCTGCGGGGTGAACTGGCCACCTTGTCGGGGGCGGCGAGGCCGGGGGTTCGGACGGGGGGCCACAGTCCGTCCATCTCCCACAGCGAAATCGGCGGGGACAACATCCAGATCGGGCAGGCGGGCGGAGCCGTACGGATCAGCCGGACCTGACCGGTGTCGTCGGCGGGTTCGGGGGGAGCGGGGGCGGCAGGGACGGACCGCCCGTCCCTGGACAGCTCGTGGATCGGCGGTCACAACATGCAGATCGGGGAGGTCACCGGCGACCTGCCCATCCTTCTGGAACAGCCCTCGCTGGAGATGCTCGCATCCATACTTTCCGCCGCACAGGACCAGACCGTGCGGGTCCTGCTGCCGGCCCGATCCCACACTCACTTCTGGGATCAGCTGGAGGCCGAGCTCGGCGGCCTGGGTATCGCGTTCGCTCCGCCGGCCGCGCTGACCGGCTTCCCTGAACGGTCGGGGGAGACGCTCTTCCACGAGGCCGCCACCAGGATCGCTCAGGCCTTGGAGCTGCCCGATCTGTCCCCGCCCGCCCCGGACGACCTGACAGATCCCTCGTGCGCCTCACCACTGACCCTTCACATGGCGTCGCTCGCCGCCGTTGTCGCCGCGGGCAACGACGATGGGCACCCCGGCGACTTCTCCCGCTATCTGCTGCTGCACGAGCAACGTCGCTGGAATGCCTCGACCGATGCGAACACCATGCGGGCGCTCACCACCGACTCCGACTACTCAGAAGGCTCCGACGACTTCGACATGGCGATCGGGCGGCTCGGACTGGCGTGGGAGCAGTTGGCCTTCTGCCTGCCCGAGGGCGATCCTGAACGCGCCGCCGTCCGGTCGGAGTTCCACCGGATCTTCGGGGCTGATCCTCAGGAGGCCGAGGACCACGCGGAGGAGCGGTCCGCACCGGACACATGCCCCCCGGGCGGGCCCGGTTGCGCGAAGACACGGCCGCCCGGCCCCGGGAGCCCACCGCCGTGAAGGTCGGGAGCTCCCCGGTCCGGGCGAGCGGGTCGAACCGGAGTGGCGTGGACGCCCCTCAGCCGTGGTCCGCCGCGGCGGCCGTCTCGGCGCGGGTCAGCCGGTGCAGGGCCAGGGCGATACCCGCGGCGAGTGCCGCGCAGATCACCAGGGCCAGGAAGCCGTGGCCGACACCGGTGGTCATGGCGTCGGCGGCGGGCGCGCCGGAGGAGGTCTCGCGCTGCAGGGAGGTCGCCAGGATCGTGCCGATCACGGCGATCCCGAGGGCCGCGCCGCTCTCGTTGAACGTATTGAGGAGGGCCGAGCCGACGCCCGACTCCTCGGGGCGCACGTGGGAGGTGCCGATGCCGTACAGCGGGACGAAGCAGGTGGGCAGGCCCGCACCGATGACGATCAGCGCGACGACGGCCATCGGGACGCCGGAAGGCCCGGTGGCGAGCAGGGCCGCGCCGATGATCTGGGCGAGCGCCCCGGCGAGGTAGGCGCCGCCCGGCCCGGCCTTGTTGATCAGGTTCGGCACGAAGAGGGCGAAGACCAGAGAGGCGAGGCCCATCGGCAGCAGGGCGAGACCGGTGGCGAAGGCGCTCATGTCGTGGGCGCCCTGGAAGTAGTTGCTCGCGAGGTAGGAGCTGCTCATCATCACCACGGCGGCGAGCAGCAGACCCAGGCTGCTGAGCCAGTACGTCGGGATGCGCAGCAGATGCAGCGGCAGCAGCGGGTCCGTCTTGTTCAGCTCCATGCGGGCCACGACCGTGAGCAGGACGGCGGACAGGGCCATGCTCGACCAGGCGGTGGGCGAGGTCATCCCGTCGTGCAGCTGGATGAGCCCGAACGAAAGGCAGGCCAGACCCGCCGTGGCCAGGAAAGCGGTGGGGAAGCGCAGGGACCGCCGGCCGGTCGGAGCCATGGCGGGCAGGCTGCGCAGAGCGATGGCGCCGGCGGCGAGGCTCACCGGGATGTTGATGAGGAAGGCCCACCGCCAGCTGATGGCCGAGACGATGAGACCCCCCAGCACCGCGCCGAGAATGGCCCCGATGACGCCCAGGCCGCTCCAGAGCGCGAGGGCCGCCTTGCGCTGTTCCTCGTTCTCGTACACCGTCAGCACGATCGACAGTGCCGCGGCGGACAGCACCGCCGCGCCCAGACCCTGCAACGCCCTGCCGGCGATCAGGAGTTCCTGGTTCCCGGCGAGGCCGCACAGGACGGACGCGACAGCGAAGGTCAGCAGTCCGGCGAGGAAGGCCCTGCGCCGCCCGATCACGTCGGAGACCCGGCCGCCGAACAGCAGCAGGCTTCCGTACAGCAGGATGTACGCGCTGATCACCCACTGGAGGGCGGACGGTCCCGCGGGAAGGTCTGCGCCGATCGAGGGCAGGGCCACGTTCACGACCGTCACGTCGAGCATGACCATCAGCTGGGCCACGCCCACAGCGGCCATCGGTAGCCAGGACGCCTTGGCGGGTTCGCTGTCCCTCCCTTCTTCAGCAGCCGTGAGTGCGGGTGCTTCGGTCATGAGTGGCTCCTGTTCGAGAAGTTCAAGGAAATCGAGGTGATCGAGGTGATCGACGCGGTCAGGGCGACCGGGACGTCCCGACATTAATATTCATGCGCATGAATCGACAAGATAGCGGCGGCAGACCTAGACTGCAAAGCGTGGCGAACCCTTCTCTTTCCGACCGGTGGCTGTCCCTGGTGCGCGTCGGCGCGCTCATGAACCAGCGGATCGAGCGCACTCTGTCCGAAAAGTACGATCTCTGCGTGAGCGCCTACGAGATCATGGAGGTGCTGTCGCACGAGCGGGACTGGATCCGCCCGGGAGAGGTCAGCACCCGGACCTCGCGCAGCCAGCCCCAGGTCTCCCGGCTGGTTACGCAGATGGTCGACGCGGGTTATGTGACCCGTGAGCCCTCCCCCGGCGACGGCCGCAGCTCCCAGATCCGGCTGACCGCCTCGGGGCACAAGATCTTCTCCGACGCCGCCGCCACCGTCGAGGACGTACTGGGCCGCATCAGCGAGGAGAACGCCGACGCCCGTACGTTGATGGGGTGAGCCGAGCGGCTGGGGCCCGGTCCCGGCGGGCGGACTCCGCGCAGACCACGCGGGCCGTAAGCCGCCGGGACCGGGGCAGGCCGGTTCAGGCGCCGATCGCGTCGGCCGGTACCCGTTCCGGCGCCCGCTCGGCGACCGTGCGGGCGGGGTGCCGCACACGTCCCGGCGTCACCGGATTGTGGCGCCGGCCCCGCCCGAGGTGGCCGTTGACCGGCCTCAGGTCCGTCACCACGAAGGATCTCCGCAGCCACCGGTCCTGCCCGTCGTAGCGCGGGGTGAAGTCGGAACGCCCGTGCACCGCGCGGCGGTTGTCCAGAACGATCAGATCGCCCGGGAGCAGCACCAGACCCCGCAGCGAGCTCAGCATCGCCTGCTCCAGCCGCCGCAGCGCGGTCCGAGCCTGTGCCGTCATCGCGGTCGTGGTGTGGAAGTCGACCCGGAGGTCCGGGCAGTCGTCGCCGCCGGAGAGTACGGGCATGGGCGGAGTCAGCGCTCCCGTGGCCCCGTCCTGCACGAACGAGGAACTGAAACCGGTCCGGAACTCCGGTCGCCGCAGCGCCTCGACCGTCTCGGTGTCCAGGAGCGGCAGGACGTCGCCGATTCCCCCCGCGACGGTGGCCGCAGTCTCTTCATGATCTGCCCGGAGGCAGATCAGGCTCAAAAAGTGCGGCGGGTTGGGATGGAAGCCGTCCTCCGTGTGCAGTTCGAGCAGGACCGACCCGCTGTTCTCCTGTCGTCGTTCCGCGCCGCGCTTGGGGCAGACGTCCTGGACCAGCCGCCCGCTCTTCTCGTCGCTGTAGGAGATGGAGCGCCCCAGCACGGACATGACCATCAGCTGGGCGATGGTGGCCACCGCGACCCGCGACCAGTGCGGCTCGTCCTCGGACCGGTCCGGCGTCGGGGGCACCGTACCCACCGGGAGACCGGTGAGCAGCAGGCAACCGCCCTCGTTCCCCTTGTCCCGGAAGGAGATCAGGGCCCGTCGCACCGGTGCGGGCAGCGCGGCCGCCGCGAGCTCGACCGCGTGCAGCAGCGCCGCGTCGTGCAGTGAACCGCCCTCGTGGTCCCGGGCCACGGCCAGGGCCGCCCGCTCGATGCGGACCGCGTCGTCCGCGGTGAGCGGGACGGCGGATGGCCGCACGTCCGCGTAGGTGAACTCGCTGCTCATGGGGTGTTCTCTCGCTTCCTCACGGTGTGTGCCGTACGCATGGCCAGCCGGCGGCGGGCCCGGTAGGCCGGGGCGGGGGCGAATCCGTTCCAGGCCTGCTCCCGCGGCAGGTGGGCCAGGAACCGGGCGCGTTCCACGTAGCGGTCGACGTGGTCGAGGGCGCGGCGGCCGCGGGACATCGACACGTGGTGGACGTCCACCGCGACGGTCCGGGGCACGTCCTGGCCCTCGACCAGCAGATTCACCATGTGTACCGCCAGGGCGCCGAACTGCGTCGCGGCCTCGGCCAGTTGCGGCACGCTGTAGTCCGGGTCGGCGAGGCCTCGCCGGAGTTCCCGGAACATCTCACCGGGGATGTACGCCCGCGGGGCGATACGGAAGATGACTTCCCAGGTGTCCAGGCGCCTCTCGTCGCCGGGCACGAGCTGCCCGTCGAAGATCTCCCGTACGAGCCGGTAGTCGAAGCACTGGGCGGCGAGCATGCCGGCCATGTCCCAGGCGGTCACGAGCGGCTTCCGCTGCCGGCATGCCTCCTGGTGCAGGCAGATCTTCGCGGCGAGGCCCGAGGGGGTGGTGACGTCGACGCCGTCGATGATCACATCGGCCTGGGCGACGAGTTCCTGCACGTTGGCCCTGGCGACGCCCTCGGGCACCACCTCCGCCTCGACATGCGGATTGATGCCGCGCAGCAGCCGTGCCGCGACGGACGCCTTGTTCTGTCCGAGGTCGTCCACCGTGGCACTCTGCCGGTTCAGGTTGTTCAGCTCGTACGTGCCGACGTCGGCCAGGACGAAACGCCGGTAGCCCATGCGGCCGAGCGGTTGCACCGTCGCTCCCCCGATGGAACCGCAGCCCGCGACGAGCAGCCGGGTCCGGCCGATCTGCTCCTGCAGGGTGTCCGGAATCAGCCCCCGGTTGCGCTGGGTCAGGCAGGCGTAGAACTGTTCCTCGTCCAAGCCGCGGGCCTGCTCCGTGGTCTCCACATCGATCACGCTCATGTCCTGGCCTCCATGAAATCGACAAGCCGGGCGCGCACCGATCCTTCGGCGCCGGACGTCAGCACCGACCGCAGGTACGCCAGGGTGGGCCGCAGCGCGCCCTCGTCCGTCAGGACAAAGGGGTACGAGCGCTCCTGCTGGTCCCACATCGGGGCGAACAGATCGGCCGGGTCGGGCTCCACCGGGTCGGCATCGAGTGTCCGGGTGCTGAATCCGAGCAGGCGCAGCTGCCGGACGGCCCCCTCGATCTTGCCGTCGCCCACGATCGCGGCGCCCTCGTCACCCAGGACCTCCAGGCACGCCGTCGCCCAGGCGAGGTAGACCCACCAGGGCACGGAGACCGCCGCCTGTGAGCGGGGCATCGCGTCGTCGCGTACCAGCCGCTTGCCTTCCCACACCCGGGACGAGGAGGTCCCCGCCCCGAGATGGTCGGCCAGCCGCAGCGCGTAGTCGCGTTCGACGACGAACGGCCGGTGCCCGGGATCGCCCAGCGGCAGGGCGGACTCGTCACGAGCCGCGGCCAGGGTGCCGTAGCCGCGCAGCCACCCGGTCCCCTCCTCGATGACCAGCGTGTGGAAGTCGCGGAGCGCGAAAGCGTCGTACGGCTCGGTCCGCAGCCCTCGCGACGCCACGGCAGCTGCGTCGGCCCAGCCCCGCCGTACGTACTGGACGAGCCGGAACCGGTAGACCAGGTCCAGTGCCCAAGGCGGCAGTTGCGAGCCCCGGACGGTCAGGACGAGCAGCCCCTCAGGGCTCACCGCCCGGAAGAGCGGATCGCCGGCCAGCTCCCGCTCCAGCCCGGGGAGGCCCACGGGGTCTGCCCGGCCGAGGAGTTCGTCGGTCCGGAGCCCGGTGGGGGCCGTCGTCATCGGACCTCGCTCACGCCGAAGAGCTCGCCCGTGATTACGAGGGCCAGCGCCTCCGGGGAGCCTTCGTAGATGCGCGGGCCGTAGGCGTCGCGCAGCACACGGTCCATGCCGTCACCGCGCTGGAAGGCCTGGGCCCCGATCAGGGACATGGCGGCGTCGGCGTTGTCGATCGCGGCGCGGTCGGCGACCAGCTTGGCGACAGCCGGCTCGTAGGCGGGCGTCGGAAGTATCCGGTCGGCCTTGACCGCCGCGTCGAGGTAGAGCGCCCGGGAGGCCGATACGCGGGCGGCCATGTCGGCCAGCTTGCGGGCCGACATCTGGTGCTCGTACAGCTTGCGTCCGCCCTGCTCGCGCTCGCCGCTCCAGGCGACGGCCCGCTCCAGGCTGTGCCGGGCGATGCCGGTGGCCACCGAAGCGCAGGTCACCCGGGTCACGTTGCCGATCGCCACGTTGAGATCCCAGCCGCCGAGCTCACCGCCGAGCACGTTCTCCTGGGGAACCCGGGCATCGGTGAAGATCAGCTCGCCCGCGGGGGCGGTGCGGTAGCCGACCTTGTCGTGGATCTCGCCCCGCTCGACGCCGTCCTGTTCGAGGTCGGTGACGAAGCACGTCATGCCGGTCGAACCCGGCTCGCCGTCGATGTTCGCCATGACCGTCGCGTACGTCGCCACCGGGGCGTTGGTGATGTAGCGCTTGGTGCCGTTGATGAGGAAGTCGCTGCCGGAACGCGTGGCACGCGTCATCTTCTGCGCGTACGGGGCGTTCTGCGGAAGCACCAGGTCGGTGCCGTTGAGCTCCTCCGCCACCGCGTTGCAGGCCAGGACAGGTTCGTCGCCGAGGAACTTGGGCAGGTAGAGCTCCTGCAGACGGCTGTCGCCGGAGATCAGGATGGGCGTCTGGAACAGCCCCGTCGCGCCGAAGACCAGGGCCATCCCCGGGTCGGCCGCGGCCAGTTCCTCCAGCACCAGGGCCACGGCCAGGTTGCTCAGACCGAGGCCGCCCAGCTCGCGCGGGATCGCCATCCGCAGCAGCCCGACGTCGTGGCCGGCGCGGACGGTCTCCCAGTCCAGCTGCCCCTTCTCGATGCTGTCGCGCTCAGCGGCCCCGGGTGCCACCTGGTCCCTGGTGAAAGCGGCGACGGTCCGCAGGACATCCGCCTCGTGGCTGTCCAGCAGCGGGTGGCCGGCGGGGGAGTGCGTCGTGGACATCTGGTTCTCCTTGTTCGGGACGGTCAGTGGTCGAGGGTGAAGGTCGACAGGGCCTGCCCGAAGGCGAAGGTCTGCATCAGCGGGCCGTGCGAGGAGAGACGCCGCCCGGTCACAGCCCGCATGAACGTCCTGCGGCCGGCAGCGATGTCCTGGAGGTCGGCCCAGGCGATCCGCACCACATGGGTCGGTGCGGCATCGGTCGCCAGCCCCTGTGGATCGAGCGTCACGTCGGCATCCGGTTCACTGATGAGAAACCGAACGGTGGCTCCCGCATCACTCCACGCGGGAGCGGCCTGAGCGGCTGTGGTGAGAGCCTTTACGGCCTGGTCGGACGAGGTCGTCATGGAGATCCCCCTAGGAAGTGGTGACCAAGGAGGGACCAGTTATAGCCAAGACCGTGATCCACTTCACCGTGACTAGGGCACGTCACAGAGTTATGGTTACTTACAAGTAACGCGCTCCTGGGGGGGAGAGGACCGCATGAATGCAGGATGCTGCCTGGCTCGAATGGTGATGGATCGCATTGGCGAGCGATGGACGATGCTCGCCTGCCAGGAAATCGCTGCCGGATCCCGTAGGTTCGGGGATCTGAAATCCGCACTGGACGGTGTGTCCAACAAGGTTCTGTCGGAGACCCTGGTCCGGCTGGAGCGGGACGGCCTGATCGAGCGCAGAGTCTTCGACAGCAGGCCACCGACCGTTCAATACGAACTGACTCCCACGGGAACAAGCCTGTTGGAGGTTGTTCGGGGCATCGTCGACTGGTCTGCCCAGCACGGTCCGCACATCGAGGAAGCCCGCCGCTCCTACGAAAATCTCGAGCTGTCCGCAGTCGGTTGACGCAAGGACATCCCGGGCGAATGCCCATGAGAATTTACATGCCCGAAATTTTGTTGCGGCATCTCACCGAACGGCTTAAGGGGTTCATCGATCCGCACGTTCCGACATGAACCCCGGAAAACACTCGCAAGAATTTCCTGTGGCCTCCGATGGGAGCCACCGAGTCACGGCTTCCGCAACTCCTGACGAACACGGCCGACCGGAACAACACGGTCCGGAAACGCGCGGAGAGATATCCCCCTCCGCGCGCCCGCGGGAGAAATACCACAACCCCACGACCTTCCAGGGAAAATGGGACGATACTGTCTCCGACCTCTGCCCATAACCTCATGTTTCGGCCATCCGAGTGTTGCCTCGAAGCGCAGACAACCAATGGACGCCCTACCGCCTCTCACAGGCCGGACACAGCGTCGCCACAGGTGAGTTGGGGCCGTGCTGATCGTCCACGTTCCATCACGCACTCGGAAGTCCGGAAGTACGAGGAATGATGACCAGATCACAGCAGGGCCGCACCCACCGCCTGACCCGTCCGTCGATCGCCATCGCCGCGGCCGTCGCCGTGACGGCGGGCGTCGTCGCCGCCGCGCCCGACGCGAAGACGGCGGAGCCGACGCCGAAACTCGGACTCGTCGCCGCGTCCACCTCCGTGACGCTCGACTCGTGGAAGGAGGATCCCGGCGTCTATCTGGACCTCGGGACGTATCTCACCTCCGAGAACGGCGCCTTCGAGCTCAAGGTGACCCGTAAGTCCTACAAGGACCCGGTGGTCGCGCAGCAGATTCTCCGGAACGGGAAGAAGACCACGACCAAGGCGCTTCCCGCCGGGCTGGTGAAGGACTTCTCCGGGCTGCCGGACTTCGCGAAGATCGCGATCACCGACGCGGCGGGCAAGGCCGTGCTGAGCAAGACCGAGGCCTTCTGCCCGAACAACGCCTCCGGGCGGATCCGGCCGGACGCCCCCGCCAACTCGAAGTATCCGCAGAGCTGTCCGGTGAACCCCTTCACCCTCGGCTCGGTGTGGGGCGTCGAGAACGGCTGGGCCTCCAACACCTACGCCGGGTACTACTCCGACCCGGTCCAGCTGGCCGCCGGTACGTACACCGCCAAGATCTCGGTGACGAAGAAGTACCGCGACCTGTTCGGTATCGCCAACAAGCCGCAGACCGTCAAGGTCGTCGTGCGCGAGCGCAGTTGGGAGAACGAGGGCGAGGGTGGCGGCGAGGGCCCGGCCGCCGAGCCTCGTAGCGCGGCACCGAAGTCCGGTGCCTCCGCGGCCTCCGCCTCCGGGCACGAGGGACACGCTGGGCACGGCGGGCACGGCGGGCACGCAGGGCATGGGCAGGTCGCCGACGCGCCCGCCGCGTCCTCCGCCCACGCCTCGCACGGCGCTCCCGCCCGTCCCGAGGCGCCCGCCGCCCGGACGACCGGCGCCGCCCCCACGTTCAACATCGGCCACGGCCCCTACCCGCCGGCCCCGCCCGCCCTGCCCTGGGCGCTGAAGAAGGAGTCGCTCCAGCGGCAGGCCTTCTCGGCCGCCAAGGTCGGCGACCGCGCCGGACAGACCGACGGGTCGCGCCAGGCGCCCGGCGCGACGCCCAACGCCAAGCGGCCCACCGGCAAGGCGACCGTGCCCGACGTGCCCAAGCCGGACCTGCGCTCGCTGCCCGCGTACGGCATCACCGTCAGCGACGGTTACGAGGACGTGCCCGGCAAGGACTACCTCGCCTTCAGCGCCAACGTGTGGAACGCGGGCCCGGCCAAGCTCGTCGTGGACGGCTTCCGCTCCCCGGGCAAGGAGCTGATGGACGCGTACCAGTACTTCTACGACGCCGACGGCAAGCAGGTCGGCTACACCCCGACCGGCACCATGGAGTGGGACCCGCGCCCCGGCCACGAGCACTGGCACTTCACGGACTTCGCCAGCTACCGGCTGCTGAAGGCCGACAAGAAGGAGACCGTGCGCAGCGGCAAGGAGGCGTTCTGCCTGGCCAACACCGACGCGGTCGACTACACGGTGAAGAACGCCAACTGGCACCCGGACAACACCGATCTGTCCACCGCGTGCGGCCAGGAGAACTCGATCTCCGTCCGCGAGGTGCTCGACGTGGGTTCCGGTGACACCTACACCCAGGACCTGCCCGGCCAGTCCTTCGACATCACGGACCTGCCGAACGGCACGTACTACATCCAGGTCCTCGCCAACCCGGAGAACCGGCTCAAGGAGACCAACCACAACAACAACAGCGCCCTGCGCAAGGTCGTCCTCGGCGGCAAGAAGGGCGCCCGCACGGTGAAGGTTCCGGCCCACCACCTGGTCGACGCCAACTGAGGTTCTTGTCACGAGCGTTGATCCGCTCATCGACGTACGTTCCGCCGGCCCCGGGAAGGCTTTCGTCCGCCTCCCCGGGGCCGGTGGCATGCGGGGGGCCAAACCCGAGTTCTCGCCAAGTCGCCCGTGCACCCGTAACCCCGGCCCCGTATCGGCGTGTCGCCACCGCCGTACCGCCGCCCCTCCACGATCTCCCCCGGTCAGGGACGCGGCCGGAAGAGGGCGCGGGCAGTGGTGTGCTGTGGAGGGTTTCCCTCCGCTATGCCCCTACGGGGAAGGGGTGTCCAGCGGGCACCGCCGCGACCAGGCAAGGCATCGGTTACCCATGCGTAGCGCATGTGTGGCGCAATTCACTCCTCTCAAGGGGTGGCTCTGGAAGCATCTACGCCAACGAGATCGGGCCATACATACCGCCGCGGGGGGAGTGGCCATGGGGCTGCTCGGCGATGAGCTGGCGTTCGGGCGGGCGCTGACCGCCCCGGAGTACGAGAGCGTCATGGCCCTGGGCCACCGCAAGGAGTACCCGGCCGACGCCCCGCTCCTGACCGAGGGCGACCGGACCGGCCACGTGGTCATCATGATCCGCGGCTGGGCGACCGTCTCCCGCACCACCGACCGGGGCGCCACCCGGCTGATACTGGGACTCCGCGGCCCGGGCGAACTGCTCGGCGAAATGGCCGCGTTGGACAACCATCCGCGCAGCGCCACCGTCCGGGCCCTCGGGACCGTCGAGGCGACCGTGATCGGCGGCGACGCGTTCCGCCGGTTCCTCGCCACCCATCCCCGGGTCAGCGGGCTGGTGATCCGGCAGCTGACCTTCCGGCTGCGCAGCGCCGACCAGGAGCGCTCCGCCCTCGCCTCGCTGACCGTCCTCCAGCGTCTGGCGAGCCGGCTCACCGAACTCTCCGGGGCCACCGCCCCGGGCCCCTACGCGCCGTCCGTGCCGGGCCCCGGTCACGGCGGCACCGTCGTCCACCTCGCCCAGGACGAACTGGCCGCCACCGTCGGGGCGACCCGGGAAGCGGTCGCCAAGGCACTGCGGCTGCTGCGCACCCAGAACATCGTGCGCACCGGCACCCGCATGGTGCAGATCCTCGACCCCGAACTGCTCGCCCTCCTCGCGGAGGGACACCGGGAGTAAAAGCTCTGCCCCGCCGTGTGTAAACGGCTACAGACGGCCTACGTCCCGGGCCGGAAGCTGTACGGGACGGCAAGCGGAGAGAGAGCGGAGCACGGGGTGGAACACGGGGTGGCGCACGAGGCGTTCGATGCCGGTGAGGCACGCTACGAGCTGGTCGTCAGCGTGGACGCCAGACGTTCCGGGCAGTACAACGACGCGGAGAAGCCGCGGATGCGGCAGCGGATCTACCGGGTCCTGGAGTCCGCGCTCGCCCAGGCCGGGGTGGTCCGGGACGCCGTCCACATGGAGGACCGCGGGGACGGCGTGCTGATGTCGGTCCCCGGCCGGATCGCGGTGTCGCGGCTGCTCGGCCTGTGGATGGTGGAGGTCCACGAGAACCTCCGGGAGGAGAACGGCTCCCTGCTCGTGCCGCTCGGGCTGCGGGTGGCGATGCACGTCGGTCCCGTACGTCACGACAGCCGGGGCATCAGCGGGCGCGCGGTCGACCTGACGTGCCGGCTCGCCGACTCCTCCGTGGCCCGGGAGCTGCTGGACCGCGAACGGGCCGATCTGGTCCTCGCCGTCTCCGACTCCCTCTACGCCGATGTGGTGCAGGCCGGGGGCAAGTTCATCGATCCCGCGCGCTTCGCCCCGGCGCGGCTCGCCCTGAAGGAGGGCGCCGTCACCGCCTGGTTCCACCTGCCGGGACGGCCCGCGCCGGACACCGGGGCGCTCGGTCCGGAGGAGCCGGGCGACGGGGGTGTGGCGGGTACCGGAGGTGTGGCGGCTGGAGTTTCTGCTGGTGCCGGAGGTGCTGCTGTGTCTCCTGCGGACCCTTCTCCCGGGGCTGTGGACGGCGGGGACCCTGACAGCGAGGGCTATGAGGACGACGAGGACGGCGACGCGTCCGTCCGGTACGCCGCGCAGGGCGATCTCTCCGTGCACCAGCACAACGTCTACCAGCAGCCCGTGCACATCGGCCGCGTCACCGGCGCCGGCCCCCGGAAGGACTGAGCATGGCCGACGAAGCAGTGGCCGACGGTCCGGCCGAGCCCGCGCGTCCGCAGCCGAAGGACGACCGCTCGCCCGACGCACCGCCGCGTGGTGGAGGGCGGAAGGACGACAAGGCCAAGGACGCCCCGGGCGGCAAGGACGCGCCCGGCTCCTCCGACGCCCCGGACGGTCCCGACGCCGCCGATTCCGCCGACGACGAGGCCGCCGAACGGGAGAAGGAGCGCGAGCGCGCCGCCGACCGCTTCAAGGATCTGACCCGCGATCCGCTCGCCGAGGAGGAGGGCGAGAAGGAGCCGACCGACCTCGCCGCCGCCGCGCGCGCCCGGCGGGCCGGGCAGAAACTCCTCACCAGCGGGCGGGACTTCACCAGCTTCGACCGCTCGCGCATCGAACACGCCCACGTAGGCGACATCAACGTCACGCTCGACGCCCGGCGTTCCGGCCTCACGATGCGCGACGGCCCGGTGCCCGAGGAGGAGTTACGGCGGCTGCGCCGGGCCCACATCGAGCCGGCCGGGTACGTACGGCTGCGTCGGGCGCTGGAGTCGCGGCGGCTGCTGGTGCTCGGCGGAGCCCCCGGCACCGGCCGGACCAGCACCGCCCTGGCACTCCTGGAGGAGGTCACCCGTAACGGCGAGGGCGCCGAGAACAGCGAGCGGGTCCGTCGCGCCGCCCCGGCGGAAGGGGTGCGCACGCTGGTCGGCGAGGTGTCCGCCGGGGAGGGCGGCCACCTCCCCGGCACCGGGTATCTGCTGGAGCCCGCGCTCGACCGGCCGGGCACCCTGCCGCCCGACGAGACGGATCTGGACCAGCTGGCATCGGCCCTGGCCGCGCGGGGCTCGTACGCGGTGGTCGTGGTGAGCGTCGGCTCGGCGGCCAACCCGCTGCTGGCCGGGCGGTACGGGGCGATCTGCCCGCCCGCCCCCACCCGTGAACTGGTCGCCGTCCGGCTGCGCGAGCGGCTGGAGGAGGAACACGGCGACCCGGAACGGGACGGGGGCGGGAGCGGCGGCCGGGACGGGGACGGCGGCGGGGGCCGGGGCACGAGCGAGGGCGGCGGGGGCCGGGACGGGGCGCTCTCCCGGCTGTTGGAGCGGGCCGCCGAGCTCCGTGCGGACCCCGAGGTCACCGAGGCCGTGGGCCTCGACGATCTGCGCCCCGCCGAGGCCGAGTTGTTCGCCTCGCTGCTGGCCGGGCATCTCCTGGGCACCGTCGACCGCGAGGAGCTGCTGTCCGGGTGCCGCGGGCTCGCGGCCGTCCAGGCGTACGAGTGGTTCGCCGGGGTGGACCGGGCCCTGGCGGCCCCGCCCCCGGGCGACGGGCGGACGCCCGTGCGCTCCGGCACCGCCGCCCTGTTCCACCCGGTGGCGTTCCGGATCGCGCTCGCGGTGCTCGGCGGCGCTTCGCACAGCGCGGTGTCCGCCGCCGCCCATCTGCTGACCTGGGAACTGTCCGTACAGAGCGATCCGGACAGCACCCCGGCGCGCGCCCTGTTCTGCGACGACCCGGAATCCGACCTGGCGCTCTCCCGCGCCCGGCAGGTCGACGGCACCGTCGACGTGGCGGGCACCGAGGTGAAGGGGCGGCTGGTCTACTACCGGGGCGCCGCGCTGCCCGCCGCCGTGCTGGCCGAGCTCTGGGACCGGCACTTCCCCGTCCGCCTCCCGGTCGTCCGCTGGCTGCGGCTGCTCGCCGACGACCCCCGGCCCGATGTGTCGATGCGGGCCGCGGTCGCCGCCGGAGAGCTGTCCGTACGGGACTTCGAGCACGGGTACACCGAGGTGGTCCGGCCGCTCGCCGAGGCGCCCACACCGCGCCGCAGGGTGTTCGCCGCCGCCGCGCTGGACCAGGCCGCCGGGCACGCCTCGCACCGCAAGGCGGTGCGCAAGGTGGTCGACGACTGGTCGCGGTACGGCTCGGCCTCGCTGCGCTGGACGGCGGCGATGGCGCTCGGCTACGGGCGGTCCGCCGACTCGATGGACGACACCCTGGACACGCTGGCCCGGATCGGGATCCGCGACGACGGTGAGCTGCTGGCCGTGGCCTCGCTGAACGTGGTCCGGCTGCTGCTGCTCCCGGAGTGCTCCGTCGTCCTGAAGCGGCTGGCCGACTGGACCGGGCACCGCGGCGAGGAGTACCAGGACCTCGCCCTGGTGACCATCGTCCGGCTGGCGCTGATCGACGTGGACGACGTCCTCGACGAGGACCCCGGCACCCCGCTGGCGGACCGGGGCGACTGGCCGCTGCTGCTGGCCCTGGCCGCGACCCGGCCCGAACTGATCGGGCGGCTGGCCGACCTGTTCTGGACCGCGCTCAACACCGCACGGTCCCAGGGCGTGGCGCTCGACGCCCTGGAGCACATGCTGCGCTCCGCGACGCGCGGGAACGGCCGCGCGTGGACGCGGCCGGGGCTGGCCGCGCTGCTGCCCGCGCTGATCGCCGAGGAGCGCGACCAGCGGCGGCTGGACTGGCTGCTGCGCCGAATGATGAGGGATCAGGACCGTCCGCTCACCGCCGAAACGGCACGCGCCCTGTGGCGGCTCGCCGTGCCCGCGCGGCAGCGGCGGTCCGACGAGGAGGAGAGTCATGGCTGAGGAGAACGGCGTGGCCGGGAACGGCGTGGCCGAGGACGACGCGCCCGCGGCGTCGAGGCCCGCGGGCCCGTTCCTGCGGGAGTACAAGCCGACGGGCGCGTTCCGGCAGGGCGGCGCGCGCACCACGTCGGTGCTGTTCTACCGGCGGGGCTACAGCGTGGCGGGCGTCTCCGGCGTCGAGCACTACGACAAGCCGCCGCTGGCCCGGCCGCACACCATCTGCGAGATCGCCGCCGGCACCTATGTCACCACCCTGCGGATGGAGTTGCCCGCCGCCGGCGGGGCGACGTTCTTCAAGGCGGAGGTGGACATCCACTGGACCGTCGAGGACCCGCACCTGGTGGCGGTGGAGGTGGTCACCGACATCGCCCAGCGGCTCACCGCGCCGACCCTGGAGCGGCTGCGGGACATCTCCGCCCAGTACCCGGTGCACCAGGCGGAGCAGGCCAACACCGCCATCACCCGGACCTGCGTCTCCGGCCGGTGGAACGACCTCGGCTCCGACCTCGGGCTGCGGGTGCGGCTGTACGTACGGCTGCGGGTGGACGACCGGACGATCGGCCACACGGAGGCCGTCCGGGAGGAGGCGTCCGGGGCCGAGCTGAACATGATCCGCCAGCAGCGCTATCTGACGATGCTGCGCGGCGGTGAGCTGGAGCAGCTCAGCCACATGCTGGCCGCGGATCCCGAGGCGGCCAACAGCTTCCTGGAGAAGATCCGCCAGGAGGGCCGGCAGGACGAGAAGGACCGGGTCGACCGGCTCTTCGACATGGTCGCCAGCGGCCAGATCCCCTCCAGCGAGATGGACGCCCAGGCACTCGCCTATCTCAACCGCGAACGCCTCAGCATCCAGGGCCCCGTGGGCAACCGTCCCGCCCGCAGGACCCCGCAGGAGCTGGAGCCCGCCCGCGACGAGCCGTTCACCCCGGACTGGGTGTCGGACGAGCCTCCGGTGCGGCGGCCCCGGCCCGACCGGGACCGGAGCCATGGCCGGGACCGGAGCCGGGACCAGGACCGGGACCAGGACCGGGACCAGGACCGGGACCAGGACCGGGACCGGGACCGGAGCCGAAGCCGGGACCAGGACCGGGACTCCGGCCCCGCGCCCGAGCCGCCCGCGCCGCGTCCTCGCCCCCGCGACGACGGCTGGGGCTGGGCGGAGGACGACGGATGAGCGCCGACGGCGGTACACGGACTTCCCCCGCCCCGACCGCGCCGGTGCCGGACGGGGGTCAGCACGGGCCGGACAGGGCGGGGGAACGCATCGCGGAACGGCTCCTGGTCACCGTCCGGGAGGACCTGGGCAGGGCCGACTCCAAGGCGGCGGTGCTGCTTTCGGGAGCGCTCGCCCTGCCCGCCTTCCTCATCGGGCGGCACGGCTCCCCGGACTGGCAGGGCCCCGGCGACCTGGCGCTGGTCGCGGCCGGGCTGCTGTGGGTGGTCGCGGTGGCCGCCCTGGTCCGCGCGCTCCTGCCGCGTACGGGCACGGTCCGCGACCAGGAAGGGGTGACGTACTTCGGGGACCTGCTGGCCCCGTTCGACTACGACGTGCTGACCGCCCGGATCAACGAGGCGGGCCGCGATCCGGTCGGCTGGCTGCTCGTCCAGGCCGTGGACGTCAGCGCCATCCTGTCCGCGAAATACCGGGCGATCCGCTGGGCGGTCGCCACGCTCGCCCCGTCGGCCGCGCTGGCTCTCGCCTGGAGCCTGGCCGCGCGCTGACCGAACCGCACGGGTGCGCCACGTCCAGAGGCACACCACCGACGACTACCTACAGCGATCGAACACGTACGCCACGCTTCACGGCACCACGCAGACACGCAGACACGCAGACACGCAGACACGCAGACACGCAACGACAGTAAAAGGGGACGGTCGTGCGAACTGACCGAAGAAGAGGCCCGGCCGGCACCGGCCGGGCCGGACGGGCGGCGCTGTCCGTCCTGGCCGGCGCGGCCGTGCTCATGTCTCTGACGGCACCGGCCGCCCCCGATCCTGAACCGGCCGCGGCCGCCGCGCCCGCCTTCGCCTCCGTCAACTACGCGGTGGCCGTGGACCAGTCCGCGAGCCTCGCGCCCGAGGACATCAAGGCGGAGAAGGCCGCCGCCGCCCGGATCGCGCTCGGCGACGTCTCGGCGACCTCGCACATCACCGTGTTCGGCTTCGCCGCCGCCGAGTCGGCCGACCAGCGGGCGGTGGACCCGGCCTGCCCCCGTACCCGACTGGACGCGGCCGGGCGGGAGTCGATCGGGGGCTGCGTGGACAAGCTGCGCAGCCGCAAGAAGAGCGAGGGCACCGGTACGGACTTCCCGAGCGCGATACGCCAGGGCGTGCACGAACTGAGCTCGGGCACCGATCCGTCGGTCCCCCGCGTGCTGTTCCTGCTCACCGACGGGGAGATGGACGTCACCGGCAGCCCCCAGTACGGGGATCCGGCGCACCGCGAGGCGGAGGGCAAGCGGCAGCTGGAGCTGGAGCTGAAGAACGCCGCCGCCAAGAACGTACAGATCTGGCCGCTCGGCTTCGGTCCCGCACCGGACAAGGAGCAGCTCGACAAGATCGCCGCGGGCGGCTACCAGAAGGGCTGCGTCGACCTGCCGTCCGCCCGCCCCACCGCCCGTAAGGTCTCCGGGGCCAAGGACGTCGGGCCGGTGCTGGAGCGGATCTTCGCCGCCGCGCACTGCCTGCGCTACCAGCCGGGGCCGAGCAAGCGCCCGCCCGCCACGCTGCCCGTCACCATCTCGCCGCTGGCGACCGTCGGCTCCATCGTCGTCGACAAGGGCTCCCCCGAGGTGACCGTCACCTACACCGACCCGCTCGGCAACAAGGTGCCCACCACGGGGACGTTCCAGGACTCCACCTTCGAACTGGCGGGCGGCGGGAACACCGTGGAGGCGCTGAAGATCATCGATCCGGTGCCCGGCCGGTGGAAGGTCGATGTGAAGGCCCCCGAGGGCCACCGCTCGCTGCCCGTGGGCGTCAGCGTCCTGTGGCAGGGCGAACTGCGCGGCTCCATCACGATGGACCCGCCCTCCCCGCAGGCCGGGCAGAAGGCGACCGTCACCATGCGGCTCCAGACCCGCGAGGGCTACGAGATCAAGGACCCGGCCGACTACGCCGGTCTGAAGGTCAGCAGCGAGCTCACCGGCGACGGCTTCGCACCGCTGCCCCTGCGGCTCGCCGACGACGGCAAGGGCCCCGACCCCGCGAAGAGCGACGGCTCCTTCAGCGGTACGGTCACCGTCCCCGAGAGCGCCGACGGCGCCCTGAAGGTCAGCGGCACCCTCACCGCCTCCGGGCTGAGCGCCGACACCCGCAGCGAGGGCGGCCAGGTCTCCCCCGGCGCCCTGCCCGTCACCACGGCGCTCGGCCCGGTCCGCGGCGACGGCCACCCCGGGGACACCGTCACCGCGAACCTCTCGGTCACCAACACCACCGACGCCCCGCACACGTTGCGGCTCTCCCTCGCGGACGTCCGGGCCGGACTCCTCGGCGTGAGCCCCGCCGAGATCGTGGTGAAGCCCGGCGCGTCCACCACCCACGAGATCCGGCTCAGGATCGGCGACGCGAAGGCCTTCGAGGGGCGGCTCGACGACGGCCCGCTCGGCATCGGCGGCACGGTCACCGTCCAGGACGCCACCGACGACGACCGCACCCTGGTACGCACCCCGATCTCCGTCCAGGTCACCGCCGAACCCGGTCTGCTGGACCGCTACTGGTGGGTGCTGGTCGGCGCCGTCGCGCTGATCGTCGTCGGCGTCCTGCTGGCACTGGCCTGGATCCGGCAGCGGCGCCGCCGCCGCGACCCGTACGGGCTGATGCTCCATCTGATCTCCGAGGACGGCGACGTGCTCGGCGTCCACAAGGCCGGGCACGGCCAGAAGCAGTGGTACGCGTTCGACATCGCCGAGGCGCACAGCAACCCGCGCATCGAGCGGCGCACCCACGGCCAGTACGCCGTGCAGCGCAGCCCCGAGGGCGGTGCGGTGCTGCGCAGGCGCGGCGGCGCCCGGACCCGGCTCACCGCGACCGGCCGGGTGGAACTCACCGACCGGCTGAGCCTCGCCCTCGGCGAGGACTCAGTACGCCCCACCGCCCCCGGCCGGCCCGATCCGGTGAGCACCGGCGGACACGACGACTACCTGTGACGCCCATCGACGTACCGGCCCCACCCCGGCCGGCAGCGGGAGGAACCCCATGAAGATCTTCCAGCCGATGCTCTTCGTCGGCCTGGGCGGGACCGGCGGCCTCGTCGGCGCCGAGCTGGAACGCCAGCTGCGCGTGGACCTGTGCGGCCCCGACGGCACCGCCCTCCAGCACATCGGCGGCCTCGCCCCCTATCAACTGCCCGACTGCCTGCAGTTCGTGTACGCGGACTTCAGCGAGCCCGACCTCCAGCGGCTGCCCCAGTTCAACGTGGACTCCTCGCTGCGCGCGGCCTACGCCCGCACCTCGCGGGCCACCCACAACCTCCTGCCGACCGAGTTCGCCCGAGACCGGCCTGCGCGACGAGGTCGCGCTACCCCGCGCACCACCCCGGTCCGGTTGCGCACCGGGATCCTGCCGACCGCGTTCCTCTTCAGCCCGACCGCGGGCATCCGCCAGGACGACCTGCGCCGCTCCATCGTCTCGCTGGTGATGTCGCTGATCGGCACCGAACTGGGCGACAGCCGCTCGCAGGGCCGGTCGATGGCCGGCGACGACGACTTCCAGACCTTCGCCGCCAGCTTCATCAACCGGGGGGTGCACCGCAGCGCCCTGTCCCCCACCGGCATCGGCCGCCAGGGCGTCTCCACCAGCCTGGTCGCCTCGATGACCGCGCCCATGGACCAGCTGGCCGATCTGGTGGCCGGGCGGCTGCTGCGGGTCGCGGTCACCGAGCTGGTGGAACGCCCGCGCAACCCGGCGAAGGACGACGCGATGCCGCTGGTCCGCCAGCTGTTCGCCGACTCCCAGCTCGAAGAGCTGTGGGAGCGCAAGCAGTTGCCCGTGGAGGACCCGCAGCCGCTGCCGCGCGGCGGCAAGGCGATCGAGGAGGCGCTCAACCACCGGATCGGTGACATGCAGCGGCTGCTGTCCGAACTCCAGGGCATCGCCGACCGCCAGGCCGCCGCGATGGCGAGCCGCTTCAGCCCGCGCCCGGCGATCGAGAAACTGCTCCAGAGCGTCGACCCGTTCCTCGCCGAACGTCTCGTCCGGGGCGTTCCCGACAGCGAGGACGAGATCACCCGGCTCGGGTTCCTCGGCATGCTCACCGCCCGCGCCCGCTCCCCGAAGCGGCCGCCGGGCATCACCGACCAGCCGCCCAAGACCCCCCGGATCAAGGGCCGGATCGCCGGAATGTCCCCGGCCCGCTGGGGCGACGACGACGTACGGGCCGCGCTCCAGGCGCAGGACAGCTGGTACCGCTGGCGCAGCCGGGCCGTGTGGCACGAGGCCTGGCGCGAGCAGCAGCAGCGCTGGCAGTCGCAGGCGGACACGGCGGGCACCGACCTCGGGCGGCTGGTCAACGCCTTCCGCAAGCAGGCCGACCAGGAGCGCAAGTCCGCCGAGCAGAAGGGCATGGAGCTGTACGCGGAGCGCACCGGCATCTCGTACCTGCTGCCGCCGCAGCGCAGCCTCAACCACTTCTACGAGGACGTCGTGGCCCGCCTCGTACGCCGCGAGGGCCTGCGCGAGAGCGACGACGAGGCGTCGCTGCTGCTGCGGCTCGTCGACGGGGACACCTGGCGGGACGTCCACGCGCGCAGCCACCGCAGCCCCGAGGGCGCGGTCGGTGTCGTCAAGGCCCGGCTGGAGGGCCGGATCACCCGGCTCTTCGCGGAGAGCGGGGCGCAGCTGGAGGAGCGGCCGCTGCTGCCTTCGATGAGCACCCTGCTGGCGGCCGCCGCCGGTGACGCCGACGCCACCGAGCAGGTCAGCAAGGAAGCGCTCGACCTGTTCAGCCGCAAGCTCGCCGGGCTGCTGCCGGTCGGCTTCACCCCGGAGGGCACCGGGCCGCTGCGGGTCCTGGTCACCCACCCGCGGGTCCAGGCCGCGGAGGAGGTGCACGAGTACCTGGCCAAGGCGCTGCGGCTGCCGTCCGACGCGAAGAACGCCGTCGAGTACCGGGGCGTGGAGAGCGACTCGATCACCGTGGTCCTCTTCCGCAGCGAGATGAGCCTCACCCAGGTGCCCGAGGCCCGCAAGGTGCTGCGCCAGTGGGCCAGGGCCAAGGACGACGAGCAGGCCCACGACGTCCTGCGCTGGCGCCAGCGCCTCGGCTTCGAGGACGACTGGATGGTCAGCAGCGAGGAGGACCGGCGCACGATCCTGCACCGCCTGCTGTGCTGCCTGTGGAACGGCCAGGTGGACGTCCTGGAGGGCGAGTCCTCCTCGCCCGCCCGGGTGCGGCTGCGGCTCTTCCCGGAGAAGGGCGCGAGCGTCCCCGGCGTACGGCTGCGGCTCGGCGACTTCCCCGGCGGCATCTCCAGCTGGTCGGAGCTGCTGCGCTCCTACGAACGCTGGACGGTCCTGGACGACGAACGCACCGTGGAGGACTACTGCCGCAAACTGATGAGCGCCCAGCCCCTCGGCCTCGCCCGCGCGGGCACCGACCCGCACCCGCTCTTCGTCGAGCTGGTCGAACGCATCGCCCCGCGCCAGCTGGAGCTCCTGGAGGAGCGCCGGGAGCGCGACGGAGAGCGCGTGGACGGCTGGATCCGGCCGCTGTGGGAATTCTGGGCGGAGACCCTGCCCGCCGCCCTGGACACGGAGTTCGGCGACCAGCACGCGATCCAGCCCACCCTGCGCACGCTGCTGGAACAGGCACGCGGCGGCACCCCCAAGCCCCGCCCCGCCCGCCCCGCACCCGAACGCCGACGCGCCCCGGCGGACGACGAGGACTGGGGCACGACGGCCCCCGGCACCGACGACCACCCGGCCGCCGAGGACCGGCCCCGCGAGAGCGGCCTGCCCGCGCCCCGCTCGGCGCACCACTCCGTCCCGCACGAGTCGTACGAGACGTACGGGACGGAGGAGCGGTACGGAACGGAGGAGCGGTACGAGAGCGGAACGCGACGCGCGGAGCCGAGGAACGGGCGGGAGCGGTACGACTCCGGGGATGAGCGGTACGGGGGCGGCTCCTCCTCGCGCGGCGAGCGGGCGCGGGACGAAGGACGGCGGGACCAGCGGTTCGGCGACGAGGGCTTCACCGAGCCCCGGCCGGCCCGCGACGACCGGTTCGGCGCCTCCCGGCCCTCCGGCGACGAGCGGGTCACGGACGAGCGGTTCACCGACTCCCGGCCGCCCCGCGACGACCGGTTCGGTGACGAGCGCTTCACCGACTCCCGGCCCTCCGGCGACGACCGGTTCGGCGGCGAGCGGGCGTGGGACGAAGCACGGCGGGACGAAGCACGGCGGGACGAAGGGCGCCGGGACGACCGGTTCGGTGACGGGCCGGACGGGTTCGGGGGGCACGACCGGCCGCCGGTCCGCCGGCCGGCGGCGGACGGCTGGGACGGCGACGGGTGGGACGCGGACGAGGACGCCACCGGGCGCTCCGGCCGGAACGGGGGCGCGCAGTGACACCTCTCGACGACACCACCGCCGTGGTCCGGCTCGACCTGCGCTCCGGGGCCGCGGCCCTGGCCACCGCGCAGGCCGTGCGCGACCGGGTGGCCGAACAGCTGGGCCGGGCCGGACTGCCCGAGCCCGACTACCCGTTGTTCCTGGTGACCGACACCCCGGCCGGGCTCACCGACCACCAGCTCCAGTACGAACTGCTCTCCGGCTACCGGGCGGTGGGCGAGACCAGGATCCTGGTGCTGCTGGTCGGCAGCTCCCCCGGTTCGTACGCCGGCGGCGATGAGGCGTACCTCCCCGACCGCCGACTGGTGCGGCCCACCACCCTGCGGGCCTCCTCGACCGGCCTGGTGTGGGCCGGTGATCTGCGGTCCGCCCGGACCGCCCTGGACCGGCCGGAACCGGACGACCCCGCCGCACTGGCCGTCCTGGTGGACCTGCTGTCGGTGCCGGACGTCTTCGTCCGGGTCCTGGAGGACCTGCGGAAGCTGCCCGACTCCGTGGCCGCCCCCGGCGTCCGGCTGCTGGAGCAGGATCTGCCGACGGAGGTCAGGGACCGGGCCTGGCGGGACGCGCTGACCCGGTTCGCGGGTGAGGACTCCGGGTCCGGCGACCCGGTCGACATCACCCCGGACGCCCGGCTGCCCGAACCGCTGCGCGCCCTTGTATCGGGCCGGGACGCCCGCGGCCAGGGGCACCGGCGGCCGGACGGCCCGGTGAACCTCGCGCACCGGGCGTGCGCGGAGTCCCTGGACCGCGCGGACGAGGACCTCGTCACGCTGCGGGCCTTCCCGGGCCTGCTGCACCCGGCCCGGCGCGAGGCACTGGAGGCGGATCTGCAGCAGGCCCGCGAGGATCTGGACGGGTTCCGCACCCTGGTGGAGCGGGCCCTCCAGGGCGGCGGCGGTGCGGCGGCGCCCACCGCGGAGGCCACCGCCCGGCTCGGCGCGCTCGGGCTGCGGGTGCCGTCGGCCGACAGCGCGGGGGAACGCGTCGGCGAGGGGCTGCGCGAACTGGCGGGCACCCTCCTCGGCGACGGGCTCGCGCTGCGTTCGGTGGCCCAGCACTTCACCGCGCTGGCCGGCCGGGTCGAGCCGGTGCCGGGCACCGCGCTGCTGCACCGGCTCGCCGACCACTCCGAGGAGTCGGTGAACCGGGGTTCCGCCACCGAGTACGCCGCACCGCCCCGCACCTCGGGCGGGGTGCTGCTCATGGCGGGCGCGGCGGGACTGCTCGGCGGCCTGTGGCAGTGGCCCGCCGTCGCCGCGGCCCTGGTGGTGCCGGTGGTGTTCGTGCTGGTCGCGCTGGTGGGCGCGGGCCGGCTGCGCTCGGGCCGGCGCACCGCCCGGTGGACGGCGGGCCCCCGGGTCGCCGCCGTCGCCGGCGCGGTGGCCGGGGCGGCGGCCGCGTACGCCGTCGAACCGCCGCTCTGGCTCGGCGGGGCCGGGCTGCTGGTCGGCCTCGGGCTCACCGCCGAGGCGGTCCGCAGGCTCTGGCGGGACGCGGCGGACTCCTGGGCCGCCGGGCGCGGCACGACGGCGCTGCGCACCGCGCTGGACGGGCTCGACGCGCTGCTGGCGGAGCTGGTCCGCGAGCACTGGGCGGCCGAGGAGCGGCTGTACTGCGCCGACGCCGCCCGCTCGGTGGCCGGGATGCTGCGGGCGACCGCGGCGGCCGCCGACGCCCAGGCCGCGCCGGAGCCCGTCGCCCCGGCCGGGGCGGGCGGTTCCGATCCGTACGGGGACGACGACTGGCTCTCCGCGCCCTCCGCACTGGAGACCCTGGATTCCGGCGCCGCCGACGGGGGCGCGGACGACGGCGACTGGGCCGCCGCCTACGCCTGGGACAACAGCCCGCTCCAGAACGGCGAACGGGCCGACGACCGCCCGGACGACCGGCCCACCGACCGGGACGGGGCCGGATACGGCGATGGATACGGGGACCGGTACGCGTACGGGGAGGGCTCCGGCCCGTACGGCGAGGGCTCCGGCCCGTACGGGGCGCCCGCCCCGGCCGCGTACCCCGCCGGTCCCGACGACGCCCCGTGGGCCGACGGCGGCAGCGACCGCGCACCGCGCTGGCTCGACCGGGAGATCGGCGAGGGCGGCCCGGACCTGGTCGCCACCCTCGCCGGGGACCTCCGCAACACCGCGATGGCCGCGATGGCCCCCTACTGGGGCGCCGTCGAACGCGGTCAGGCCGGGGCGCTCGCCGTCTCGCGGACCGAGGAACGGGTCCGTGAACTGCTGTCGGCCGCCCGCCACCACCTGTGGCGGTACGGGGTGCTGGCCCCGCCGCCGTACCCGGCCGACCACCGGGCCCGCACCACGGCCGCCGGGCTGCTGGGCACCGACTCGCTGCGGGTCGCCGAGCTGGTGGGGCGGGAGGCGGACCGGGGAGCCGTCGTCCAGCTGTCCTCGCCGGAGCAGGGGGCGCTCCTCAGCCGTGACCCGGAGGCCGCCCGGTGGATCCGGTTCGCCCCGGCGACCCTCCAGGGCGAGGTCGAGGCCGCCTGGTTCAAGAGCGGTTCGCCGCCGGTCGAGGACGCGCTGTGGACCTCCTCCGGCCGGTACGCCGGGCTGATCCGGCTCACTCCGCTGCGGATGGGCGTGGTCGACACGGTCCTTCCCCGGCAGAGCACCGGCACTTCCGGGACCGGTGGATCCGGGACCGGCACCTCCCGGACCGGCGGCCCCCGGGCCGGCGGCGGCGACACCGGCCGCGCCGAGACCACCGTCCACGCCGAGTTCAGGGAGGACGACCGGTGGTGAGCACCACGCCGCTGGGCCGGCCCGCGTCACCGGGGGCCCCGCGCCCCCACCTCGTCTTCACCGATCCCACCGGGCGGCGGCGCACCGCCCCGGCCCGCTTCGGCCGCCCTTCGCGCCGCGATCCGGCGTTGCCGCAGCAGATCCGCAACGGGCTGCTCGACGACCAGGGGCAGCAGTGCGTCCAGGTGTTCCTGTCGGCGGCCGACGCCGCCCACCCGGCGGCCCGGGCCCTGCTGGACACCGAGGCGGGCACCGCGCTGCACCTCGACCGGACCCTGGAGAACACCCCGTACGCCCATCTGTTCCCCACCGTCATCGGCTACGAACTGGACACCGCCGAGCCGTTCCTGCTGTACGCCGCCCCGCGCGGCACCGCCGCCGGGCGCACCCATGTGATGTCCGCGACCGACCAGCGGGTGTTCGCCCGTGATCTGACGCTGGCCCTGTGTCTGCTGGACGGCCAGGGCCTCGTACCCCGCGGGATCTCGCCCGCGACCGTCCTCTGGGACGGAACGTCCGTACAGCTCTGGGGACTTGAGGGCGTCGCCCGGGCCGGGCGGCCCCGGACGCCGTGGGGCCGGGCCCCGTTCGCCTCGCCCGAACAGCACCGGGGCGAGGGCCTCGTCGACTCCCGGGACGCCGTGTGGAGCGCCGCCCAGGTGCTCTACCAGCTGGTGACCGGCCACCCGGGCCCCGCCGACCGGGCCCCGGCCGACCTCGACCGGCACCGGGTGCTCGCCGGAACGCTGCCCCGCGCGTTCGCCCCCACGGCGGCCGGCCGGCCCACCCCCGGGGCGCTGCTGGAGCTGCTGGCCCCGGAGGAGGCGCGGCGGCTGAGGCCCGCGGCCACGGGCGACGGAACCCGTCCGCACCAGGAGGCGTTCGCCCGGGCGCTGGACGCCAAACGGCGGGCGCCCGCCCCCGCCGAGGACGCGGCGAACGGGGAGTCCAATGGCCGCGGGCCCGGCGAGGTGCTCTGCCCGTACTGCCTGGAGGGCATTCAACTCGACCTCGACAAGCTGTATGTGACGGACGACCAGATGCAGTACCGCGCCCTGGACCTGTCCCGGATCGGCAACCCGGTGCGGCGCGAGGACGTCATGCGGGGCGCGGTCCAGCAGTGCACGGCCGACCCGGACTTCCCCGAGCACCACATCCCGGTGCCCTACCTCACCCACGGCCGCCCGCTGACGGTCGCCATGATCGGCCAGTCCAGCACCGGCAAGAGCCATCTGCTGACCCAGATGATCGCCGAGATCACCGACGGCGGCCTGGAGCGGTACGGGGTGGGCTGGCAGTCCGTCAACCCGGAACAGCACAGCCGCTTCGTCCGTGAGCGCGTGCAGCCGCTGCGCAGCGGCAAGGTGCTCGACCACACCAGCGGGGTCGGCCTGGACGGCTTCGCCCGGTTCGTCGAATCGCTGCTGCTCACGGACGCGCGCGGACGGGTCCGGCCGGTCGCCTTCTTCGACCTCGGCGGCGAGGACCTGGTCCGCACCGACGGGGCGCTGCGTTTCCTGCTCGGCATCGACGCCCTGGTCTTCGTCGTCGACCCGGCGCTCGCGCTGCCGCTGCCCCAGCTCGACGAGGTCCGCAAGCGGTGGGGCACCGAGGTGGACCGGGACGGCGACGCGGCGTTCGGCACCGTGCTCGACCGGCTGCCGCGCACGGGCCCCTATCTGGAGACCCCGGCGGCGATGGTGCTCGGCAAGTCCGACCTGCTCCGGTTCCAGCCGCCGGTCGACCGCTGGCTGGGCGAGGGGCCGCCCGCCGCGATCGGCCCGGACCCGTTCCTGGAGGAGAGCGGGGACGTCTACGCGCTGCTGCGGCAGCACGCCGGACCGGCCTGGCTGCGGCCCTTCGACGCGTTCCGCCGCTGCACCCTGCACATCGCCTCGGCCACCGGCGGCCAGGAGAGCCAGGGCCGCTACCCGGCGGGCACGGGCCCGCGCCGGGTGCTGGAACCCCTGGTGTCGCTGCTGGCGATGCACGGGATCATCGAGGCGCCCGGGAGCGCCGCATCATTCGGCGTGGGAAGGGAAGCGCAGTGAACGACGACGCCCTCGATCGGCGCCCGGAGAACGACCGCATCGACCGGCCCGACCGACCCGATGGTTCCGGCCGGTCCGGCCAACTCGATCAGGTGGTCTTCCGCTGGGACGGAAACCAGGGCCGCTCCAGTACGGGCATGGCGGCGGTGGCGCACTCCTGCTCCGCCGAGCGCGCGGAGGCCCTCCGCCGTGAACTGGGCCCGCTGCTCTGGGTTCCGGGCCCCGGCCCGGACCCCCGCCCGAGCAGCGTCCGCGTCCCGTCCCGGACCGGGGGAACCGTGCTCCTCCAGCGGTGGCCCACCCTCGACCGGGGCGGCCGGCCCAGCACGGCCTGCCACGCGGTGTTCGGCGACCCGGACACCCTGACCCCGCTGCACTGCCTGGGTCTCAACGGCAGCGCCTGGAGCGACCGCGCCGTGGCCAAGACCGTCTCGGGCGCGCTGCCGCCGCTGGACGGGGCCGAGCTGCGGGCGACGGCGACCGAGCGGCTGCGCGCGATGACCCGCGAACTCCCCACGGTGAAGAAGCCGTTGGTGGTGGTCACCGCCGAGTGGCTGCGCGACCCGTCGCGACGGCTCTCGCTCCTCGCAGAGGAGCACGAACTGCCCGGCTGGCCGCGCCGCAACGCCGCGCCCCTGCTCTATCTCGGGCTGCTCTCGGTGTTCGGCGACTGGTTCGGCACGGAGTGGAGCTACACGACGTACGACACGGTGGACACCCACCCGTTGCGCCTCACCTGTGTGCCGCGGTGGACGTCCCAGGCGGCGGGGGCCCGGTCGCTGGCCCGCATCCGGCTGCGGCTGCCCGCCGAGAAGGACGTCGAGATGGCCGCGGCGAAGGAGATGGTCGAGTACGTGCTCGACCGCCCGGACGCACCTCCGGGCGTGCCCCATCTGACCGGCGAACTCCTCTCCGGGGCCCGCATGTCCGGGCCGGAACGACGCGACGCCCTGCGCCGGATGCTGACCACCCGGCACGCGCCGGCCCGTACGCCGGCCCCGGCGTACGAGGACAGGTACGAGGACAAGTACGAGGACAGGTACGAGGACAGGTACGAGGACAGGTACGAGGACAGGTACGAGCGCGAGGACCGGGCGGACCCCCGGGACATCGACCACCACCACGGCCACCGCCAGGAACGCCCCTACCCGGAACACCACCAACAGGAGCAGCACCAGCAGGACCGCCGTCAACAGGAGCAGCACCAGCAGGAACGCCACCAACAGGACCGCCACCAGCAGGAACTCCTGCTCCTGCACGACGAACTGCTGTCCCACCAGGGCCCCGACACCGCCAGGTCCGCACGGCTGGCCGCCCGGCTCCAGGACCTTCGGGACACCCAACTGCTCCCCCTCCTGCGCTCCGAGCGGCTGCCGTGGGCCTCCCGCGAACTCGTCCTCGCCGAGCTGGGCCACCCCGACCGGCTGCGGACCCGGGACCCGGAGACCGAGCACGCGCTGTGCTCCGAAGTACTGCGGCACAACCTGTACTTCCGGCCCTCCCGGCCCGAACCGGGCAGTCCGCCCACCGCCGAGATGCGCGAGCGCGCGGCCGATCTCTTCTCCTGGGCCGTCGCCCCGCTCGTACGGGACCCTCACCAGGCCCCCGACCTCCGGCCGCTGTTCAACATCTTCCTCAAGGACGGCCGCGGCAACGGCATGGAGTGGCTGCGCCGCGTCCTGGTCGCGCCCCCGGGCGGCCGCGCACCGGACCTGCCCCCGGAGCTGTGGCAGCAGATCGTGACGGACCTGCTCGCCCACCCGGCCCCGGCGCCCGCACCCCAGCCCGTAACAGCACCGGCACCGGCACCCGCACAGCCCGCTGCCGTCCCCGCCCCGGCGAAGCCCCCGGTCCCGCTCCCGCCCTCGTACGCGGCGGCGTCGGCAGCCGCGCCGACCCCGCCGCCCCCGGCGGTTCCTGTCGCCCCGGCGCCCCCGACGTCGGCGCGGACGGCACCGGGCGGGCACGCCGCCCGGTCCTCGTCCGGCCTCTCCGACCTGCTCTACAAGACCTGGTTCGTGCCCACGTTCGCCGGGGTCGTCGGCGTCGGGATCCTCGGCATCCTGCTGATGATCGCCCTCAACTGACCACCGCCGTACGTCACTCCAGCGCATCAGCCGCTGTCGGCCGTCTGCCCCACCGGCCGCCGGTCCACGATCCGGGCCGTGGCGTCCGCGTCCAGGTGGGCGGTGCCCTCGGCACCGGTCACCGTGACCCGGACCCGGGGGCCCGCCCCCGTCCCCGTGCCCGGCGTCACGTCGATCCGCCAGGACGTCGGGTCGCGTACGCCCAGGGTCTCGCGGGCCTCGCCGACCAGGGCGGGGAACAGTTCGTACGGGAGCAGCTGGAGGTGCACCGTCCCGCCGGGCGGGCGGGCGGAGTCGCCGCGGATCTCCATACGGCCCGCCTCGATGGTGATCGCGGTGACGTCCGGCGTGCCCGCCCGGGCCTCCAGTCGCGTGGCCGTCTCCCGCATCCGGCCGAGGGCCAGCATCGAGGACGAGGGCCCGGAGACCGTGGTGGACACGGTGAACGTCCGGGAGGAGGACGTGGTGGACGACGGCTTCGGCGAGGCTCCGGTGCCGCCGTCCTCGGAGGTGAACAGCTCGGCCCGGAACAGCAGCACCACCAGCGCCGCGCCCGCCAGCAGCGCGAGGAGGCCCAGCAGGCACCACGCGCCGCCCCCGTCGTCGGGGTCCTTGACCAGGGTGGATTCCGGGGCGGAGTCGATCTCCGCCTCCTCGGCCCGGCGGCTCCACTCCGGGGTCGGGCGGGTGACGATCCGCACCTCCCAGGGCTCGTCCGGGCGGTACTCCACGACCGCGATGCCGCGCGGCCGGTAGGCGGGGATGTCGACGAGGTTGATCTGCTGGCTGATCTTCACCCGGTACGCGGGCCGGCCGTCCTCCGGTTCCGGGGCCACGGTCAGCCGGAACTTCACCGGTACGTCGGCCGTTTCGCCGCTCGTGGCGCGCAGGTCCTCGATCCGGGCGAGGGCGGTCCTGGTCACCGGCGGCTTCCGGCGGGCGGCCCGCCGACGGCCGCCGAGGAGGGCGAGGAGGATCAGCAGGACGAGGGCGCCGCCCCCGGCGAGCAGGAGCGGCAACCGCTCCAGGATCGCGCCGACCACGAGGGCTGCGAGCGCCGCGCCGGTCACGCCCGGGACGAGCACCAGGCGGAGGACGGAACCGAGCCTTTCCGTCGCCGAACTGTCTTTCCTCGTACGTTCGTTGAGCTCATCGGCGCTTTGCTCGTCCGACGCCCGCCCCGTCGTTCCCATGACCGTGATTGTGCCGGTCGGAGACGATCCGGGGCAGGTGCCGGACGAAGAAAGGCCGTGCGGCCCGGCAGGGCGAGGAGGGTCAGTCCTCGCCCTCCAGGTTCCCCTCCGTCTCCAGGTACACCTGGCGCAGCGCGTCCAGCACCGCAGGGTCCGGCTTGGCCCACATGCCGCGCGACTCGGCCTCCAGGAGGCGTTCCGCGATGCCGTGCAGGGCCCAGGGGTTGGCCTCCTGGAGGAACTGCCGGTTCTCCGGGTCGAGGACGTACGTCTGGGTGAGCTTGTCGTACATCCAGTCGGCGACGACGCCGGTCGTGGCGTCGTACCCGAAGAGGTAGTCGACGGTGGCCGCCAGCTCGAACGCGCCCTTGTAACCGTGGCGGCGCATCGCCTCGATCCACTTCGGGTTGACGACCCGGGCGCGGAAGACGCGGGACGTCTCCTCGACCAGGGTGCGCGTGCGGACGGTCTCGGGGCGGGTGGAGTCGCCGATGTACGCCTCCGGGGCCTTGCCCTTGAGCGCGCGCACGGTGGCGACCATGCCGCCGTGGTACTGGAAGTAGTCGTCGGAGTCCGCGATGTCGTGCTCGCGGGTGTCGGTGTTCTTCGCGGCGACCTCGATGCGCTTGTAGGCGCTCTCCATCTCCTCGCGGGCCGGGCGGCCGTCGAGTTCGCGGCCGTAGGCGTAACCGCCCCAGACCGTGTAGACCTCGGCGAGGTCGGCGTCGGTGCGCCAGTCGCGGGAGTCGATGAGCTGGAGGAGGCCCGCGCCGTACGTACCGGGGCGGGAGCCGAAGATCCTGGTCGTGGCCCGGCGTTCGTCGCCGTGCTCGGCCAGGTCCGCCTGGGTGTGCGCCCGTACGTAGTTCTGCTCGGCCGGCTCGTCGAGCGAGGCGGCCAGCCGTACGGCGTCGTCGAGCAGCCCGACCGTGTGCGGGAACGCGTCACGGAAGAAGCCCGAGATGCGCAGCGTCACATCGATCCGGGGACGGCCCAACTCCTCGTACGGGATCGGCTCCAGGCCGGTCACGCGGCGCGAGGCGTCGTCCCAGACGGGCCGGATGCCGAGCAGGGCGAAGGCTTCGGCGATGTCGTCGCCCGCCGTGCGCATCGCGCTCGTACCCCAGAGGGAGAGGCCGACCGAGGTGGGCCAGTCGCCGTTGTCGGTGCGGTAGCGGGTCAGGAGGGAGTCGGCCAGTGCCTGGCCGGTCTCCCAGGCCAGCTTCGAGGGGACCGCCTTGGGGTCCACCGAGTAGAAGTTGCGGCCGGTGGGCAGCACGTTGACCAGGCCGCGCAGCGGGGAGCCGGAAGGGCCCGCCGGGACGAAGCCGCCGTTCAACGCGTGCACCGCGTGGGTGAGTTCGTCGGTCGTGGCCGCCATGCGCGGCACGACCTCGGTGGCGGCGAAGGTGAGGATGTCCGCCACCGCGTCCGGCAGCCCGGCGGCCACGGCCGCCACCGCCGCCGGGTCCCAGTCGGCGTCGTCCATCGCCTGGACCAGCGCGCGGGCCTGCTCCTCGATCGCGTCGGCGGCGGTGCGGGTGGCCGCCGACTCGTCCAGGCCCAGCGCCTCTCGCAGCCCCGGCAGCGATGCCGTACCGCCCCAGATCTGGCGGGCGCGCAGCACGGCGAGCACCAGGTTGACCCGGTCGTTCCCGGCGGGCGGGTTGCCCAGGACGTGCAGACCGTCACGGATCTGGACGTCCTTGATCTCGCAGAGCCAGCCGTCCAGATGCATGATGAAGTCGTCGAAGCCCTCGTCCTCCGGGCGGTCCGCCACCCCGAGGTCGTGGTCGAGCTTCGCGGCCTGGATCAGCGTCCAGATCTGCGCCCGGATCGCGGGCAGCTTCGCCGGGTCCATCGCGGCGATCTGGGCATGCTCGTCGAGGAGTTGCTCCAGGCGCGCGATGTCGCCGTAGCTGTCGGCGCGGGCCATCGGCGGGACGAGGTGGTCGATGAGAGTGGCGTGAACGCGGCGCTTCGCCTGCGTACCCTCACCCGGGTCGTTCACCAGGAACGGGTAGACGAGCGGCAGATCGCCGAGGGCGGCGTCCGGACCGCAGGCGGCCGACAGGCCGGCGTTCTTGCCCGGCAGCCACTCCAGGTTGCCGTGCTTGCCGAGGTGGATCATCGCGTCCGCGCCGAAGCCGTTGTCCTCGGCGGAGGCGGCGATCCAGCGGTAGGCGGCCAAGTAGTGGTGCGAGGGCGGCAGATCGGGGTCGTGGTAGATCGCGATCGGGTTCTCGCCGAAGCCGCGCGGCGGCTGGATGAGGATGAGGAGGTTGCCGCGCCGCAGGGCCGCGAGGACGATGTCGCCCTCCGGGTTGGCGGAGCGGTCCACGAACATCTCGCCGGGGGCCGGGCCCCAGTGCTCCTCCACGGACTCCCGCAGTTCCCGCGGAAGTTCGGCGAACCAGCGGCGGTAGTCGGCGGCCGGGATCCGGACCGGGTTCTTCGCCAGCTGCTCCTCGGTCAGCCACTCCTGGTCGTGGCCGCCCGCGTCGATGAGGGCGTAGATCAGCTCGTCGCCGTCGCCGGAGACCAGGCCCGGGATCTCCTCCTCGGGCCCGAAGTCGTACCCCTCGGCGCGCAGCCGGCGCAGCAGCGCCACGGCGCTGGCGGGCGTGTCGAGGCCGACCGCGTTGCCGATGCGGGAGTGCTTGGTCGGGTAGGCGGAGAGCACGAGCGCGATGCGCTTCTCCGCGTTGGGGAGGGTGCGGAGCTTCGCGTGGCGGACGGCGATGCCGGCGACCCGGGCGGCGCGCTCGGCGTCGGGGACGTACGCCGGGAGCCCGTCCTCGTCGATCTCCTTGAAGGAGAAGGGAACGGTGATCAGGCGGCCGTCGAACTCCGGCACCGCGATCTGGGTGGCAGCGTCGAGCGGGGAGACGCCCTCGTCGTTCTCCTCCCAGGCGCTGCGCGGGCTGGTGAGGCAGAGCGCCTGGAGGATCGGCACGTCGAGCTGGGTCAGCGCGCCCGCGTCCCACGACTCGTCGTCACCGCCGGCGGAGGCCTCTGCGGGCTTGGTGCCGCCCGCCGCGAGGACGGTGGTCACGATGGCGTCGGCGGTGCGGAGTTCGTCGATGAGGTCGTTCTCCGGCGTACGGAGGGACGCGACGTACAGCGGGAGCGGCCGGGCCCCAGCGTCCTCCACCGCCGTGCACAGCGCCTCCACGAACGCGGTGTTCCCGCTCATGTGGTGGGCGCGGTAGTAGAGGACGGCGACGGTCGGCGCACCCTCGGGCAGCTCACGGGCCCGCCGCTCCAGCGGGCCCCACGCGGGGGCCGGGGCGGGCGGCTCGAAGCCGTGGCCGGTCAGCAGCACGGTGTCGGAGAGGAACCGCCCCAGCTGCTCCAGGTTGGCGGGCCCGCCGTGCGCGAGGTAGGCGTGCGCCTCGGCGGCGATCCCGATCGGCACGGTGGACGCGGCCATCAGCTGGGCGTCCGGGGCCTGCTCACCGGTCAGCACGACGACCGGCCGCCCGGTGGCCAGCACGGCGTCGAGCCCTTCCTGCCACGCCCGGACGCCGCCGAGGAGGCGTACGACGACGAGGTCGACGCCGTCCAGCAGCTCCGGCAGTCCGTCGAGGTCGACGCGGGAGGGGTTGGCGTAGCGATAGCTGACGGGGCCCTCGGAAGCGCGGGCGCTCAGGAGGTCGGTGTCGGACGTCGACAGGAGCAGGATCATGCTGCGTCAGGCCTTCCTCGGGGTGTCCACGCCCCGGGCGGTGTCGGAGGGGTCTCCCCGCGTCCGGCGCGAACCGGGCGCTGCGGCCCGGCTCGTGAACCGGGCGCTCGGGGAAGGGAGTTCCTGACTCGCCCGGCCGGTGGTGGCGGCCGTGCTCACAGTGGCGGGACCGCGCCGGAATCTCACCGGGCTTCCTCCCCTGTCGCCGTCTGGCGATGGCGGCCTGAACGGACCACCGCCTGCATCCTAAGCGGCGAAGGAGGGGCGGGGCAGAGGGCGGGGGTGCGGTGGTGATCACTGTTTGCGGGCGGGGGCTCGTACGGGGTGCCTGTGGGCGGGGCGGGGACTGCGGGAAGGATCCGGCGGACCGGGGCGGCTCCGGGGCCGGCCGCCGGCCCGCAGGTCAGCGGTTCGGGCGGCGGTCCGTGCCCCGCGAGCCAGGGGTTCCGTCTCCGACCGCTGTCCCGCAGGTCACAGGAGCGACCCCGTCTCCCGGACCGGCCCGGTCGGTATGCTCGCCGCCATGCCCGATTCCGCCCCCTCGCCCCTTTCCGCGGGCGGCGTCTCCCCCCGCAGCGGCGGCGACGCCTGCCCAGGAACGCTGCGGCTGCACCGGGCGGACGACGGTGCGCTGGCCCGCGTACGCATCCCCGGCGGAGTGCTGAGCGCGGAGCGGGCGGACGCGCTGCTCGCGGTGGCGGACCGGTTCGGGGACGGTGAGCTGCATCTCACCTCGCGGGGCAACGTCCAGCTGCGCGGCCTCGACGCGCGGTGCGGCGGTGAGCTCGCCGGGCTGCTCACGGCCGCCGGGCTCCTGCCCTCCGCCGCGCACGAGCGGGCCCGCAACATCGTGGCCTCGCCGCTCGCCGGACTGGACGGTTCGCCCGCGCTCGGCCCCTGGCTGACCGGGCTGGACGGCCTGGTGTGCGGATCGGCCGCCGCCGCGTCGCTCTCCGGCCGCTTCCTCTTCGCCCTCGACGACGGACGGGGTGACGTGGACGCGCTGGGCGCTGACGTGACCCTGATCGCGGAGGGGCCGGACGCCCTGCTGCGGATCGGCGCGGAGGACACGGTGTTCCGGGTGCCCGCCGCCGACGCCCCGCGCGCCGCGCTCCTGGCCGCCGAGGCGTTCCTCCGCGCCGCCGCGGACTCCGGCGCCTGGCGCGTGAAGGATCTGCCCGACGGCGTACGGGCGGAGCTCGTCCGCGCCATCGGGTCGACGGCGGGCGAGCCCGTGCACCGCCCCCGCCCCCGTACGGCGAAGGCTCCGGCCCCGGGCCTCGTCACCGGACCGCACGGCAACGCGGCAGCAGCAACGGCCACCACCACGACCGTGACCGCGCTCTGTGTCGACGTACCGCTCGGACAGCTCACCCCCGCCCAGTGGCGGCTGCTGACCGGCACGGCCCGGCGGTACGGGAACGAGCTGCGGCTCACCCCGTGGCGCGGCATCGTCGTCCCCGGCCCCTTCGACGAGGGTGGCGCGGCGGAGGCGCTGCGCACCCTGGCGGCGGCCGGGCTGATCACCGCCCCCGAGTCCCCGTGGACGGGCGTCGGCGCCTGCATCGGCCACCCCGGCTGCGCGAAGTCGCTGTCCGACGTACGGGCCGAAGCGGGGGCCGCTGTCGGACCGGTCGGGCGGCTCCCTGTGTACTGGTCCGGGTGCGAACGCCGCTGCGGCCACCCCCACGGGGAGTGGATCGACGTGGTCGTCACGCCCGAAGGCCACCGGATCTCACACGTACGGGGCGACCGCCGGGACCCCCCGGCGACGGTCCGGAACGACCCGGCGGCACTCGCGGCGACGGTGGCCGCGGCCCGCGCCTGAGCACGCTCCCCTCCCACCCCCATAACGGCAGAAGAAAGCGACAGCACTGTGCATCAGTACGAGAAGGACGGACCGGCGATCTACCGCCAGTCCTTCGCCACCATCCGCGCGGAGGCGGATCTGGCCGGGCTGCCCGCCGATGTGAGCCAGGTCGCCGTCCGGATGATCCACGCCTGCGGCATGGTCGACCTCGTACGCGATCTCGCCTTCTCGCCGAACGCCGTGGCCGACGCCCGCGCGGCCCTGCGCTCCGGCGCGCCGATCCTCTGCGATGTGGCGATGGTGGCCAGCGGGGTCACCCGCAAGCGGCTGCCCGCCGACAACGACGTGGTGTGCACGCTCTCCGACCCGTCCGTGCCGGAGCTGGCCGCGAAGATGGGCACGACCCGCAGCGCGGCGGCCCTGGAGCTGTGGCGGGACCGGATGGAGGGGGCGGTGGTCGCGGTGGGCAACGCCCCGACCGCGCTGTTCCGGCTGCTGGAGATGATCGAGGAGGGCGCCCCGCGCCCGGCCGCCGTGATCGGCGTCCCGGTCGGCTTCGTCGGCGCGATGGAGTCCAAGGAGGCCCTGGCCGAGCACGCGTCGGGCCTGGAGTACCTGATCGTGCGCGGCCGGCGCGGCGGCAGCGCGATAGCGGCGGCGGCGCTCAACGCCATCGCGAGCGAGGAGGAGTAGCCGTGACCTCTCCGGTGAAGGACACCCGTACCGGCACGCTCTACGGCGTCGGACTCGGCCCCGGCGACCCGAACCTGATGACCCTGCGGGCCGTTCAGGCGATCGGCGATGCGGACGTCGTCGCGTACCACAGCGCCCGCCACGGCCGCTCGATCGCCCGCTCCATCGCCGCCGCGCACCTGCGTCCCGACCACATCGAGGAGGCCCTGGTCTACCCCGTCACGACGGAGACCACGGACCACCCGGGCGGCTACCGGGGCGCGCTGGAGGAGTTCTACGAGAAGGCCGCGGCCCGCCTCGCGGCGCATCTGGACGCGGGCCTGACCGTCGCGGTCCTCGCCGAGGGCGACCCGATGTTCTACGGCTCGTACATGCACATGCACAAGCGGCTGGCCGACCGCTACCCCACCGAGGTCATCCCCGGCGTGACGTCCGTCAGCGCGGCGGCGGCCCGCCTCGGCACCCCGCTCGTCGAGGGCGAGGAGATCCTGACGATCCTCCCCGGCACCCTGCCGGAGGAGGAGCTGACGGCCCGTCTCGCCGCCACGGACACCGCGGTGGTGATGAAGCTGGGCCGTACGTTCCCGGCGGTGCGCGGGGCGTTCGAGGCGTCCGGGCGGCTGGCGGAGGCCCGGTACGTGGAGCGGGCGACGATGGCCGGGGAGCGCACGGGCGAGCTGGCGGACATCGACCCGGCGTCGGTGCCGTACTTCTCGGTGGCGGTGCTGCCGAGCCGTGTCGACGCGCCGCGCCCTTCGCCCTCGGCCTCGGCCTCGGCCTCGGCCTCGGCCTCGGCCTCCGGAGACGTGGTCGTGGTCGGCACCGGCCCGGCGGGCCCGCTGTGGCTGACACCGGAGACGCGGGGCGCGCTGGCGGCGGCGGACGACGTGGTCGGCTACACCACGTACCTGGACCGCGTCCCGGTCCGCCCGGGCCAGGCGCGGCACGGCTCGGACAACAAGGTGGAGTCGGAGCGGGCGGAGTTCGCGCTGGACCTGGCCCGGCGGGGCCGCCGCGTCGCGGTGGTCTCCGGCGGCGACCCCGGGGTCTTCGCGATGGCGACGGCGGTGCTGGAGGTGGCCTCGCAGGAGGAGTACGCGGACATCCCCGTACAGGTCCTGCCCGGAGTCACGGCGGCCAACGCGGCGGCGGCCCGCGCGGGTGCGCCGCTGGGCCACGACTACGCCACGATCTCCCTCTCGGACCGGCTCAAGCCGTGGGAGGTCATCGCGGAACGCCTGCGCGCGGCCGCCTCGGCCGACCTGGTCCTCGCCCTCTACAACCCGGGCTCCACGTCCCGTACGTGGCAGGTCGGCAAGGCCCGGGACCTGCTCCTGGAACACCGCTCGCCGGACACCCCGGTGGTGCTGGCCCGGGACGTGGGCGGCCCGACGGAGTCCGTACGCACGGTGCGGCTGGCCGACATCGACCCGGCGGAGGTGGACATGCGGACGCTGCTGATCGTGGGCTCGTCGCAGACGCGGTGGATACGGCGGGGCGATGCCGGAGCGGACCGGTCCGTCGTCTGGACGCCGCGCCGCTACCCGGAGGCGTAGAGCTCACGCCGCTACCCGGAGGCGTGGAGCCTCCGTACGACCCACTCCACGGCTTCCTCGGGCGTACGGGCCACCGGCACCCCTTCCGGCACCGGTGGCCGCCGCACCACGACGACGGGAATCCCGGCCTCACGGGCGGCGGCGAGCTTGGGCGCGGTGGCGTCCCCGCCGCTGTCCTTGGTGACGAGGACGTCGATGCGATGGCGCCGGATGATCTCCCGCTCGCCCTCCAACGTGAACGGCCCCCGGTCGAGCAGCACCTCCGTCCGGGCCGGGCAGGGCGGCTCGGGTGCGTCGACGGACCGCACGAGGAACCACAGGTCGTCGAGTGCGGCTCCGGCGAAGGCGGCGAGCCCCATCCGCCCGGTGGTGAGGAAGACCCGCTCGCCGAGTGCGGGCAGCAGCTCGGCGGCCGCGGCGAGCGATCCGGCGGAGTGCCAGCGGTCACCGTCCTGGGCGACCCAGCCGGGCCGGCGGAGGGCGAGGAGGGGAACATGGGCCTGCGCGGCGGCCTCGGCCGCGTTCCGGCTCATGGTCGCGGCGAAGGGGTGGGTGGCATCGATGAGGGCGTCCACACCGTGCTCACGCACCCAGGCGGCGAGCCCGGCGGGGCCCCCGAAGCCACCGATCCGCACCTCGCCGGGCGGCAGCCGCGGGGCGGCGACGCGTCCGGCGAGCGAGGTGGTGACCCGGACCCGCCGGTCACCGGCGAGGCGCTCGGCCAGCCGGCGGGCTTCGGTCGTCCCACCCAGAACAAGCACATGCACGGGCACGGGCACGGGCACAGACATCGGAACGGACTCTTCTCGTGAACGCTGCTGAGGCGCGGGGCGGTCGCAGTGCCCAACTCAAGCACACCGGTCTGCGCCCCGGCTGGACGACCGGAGCCTGTGCGACGGCGGCGACGACGGCCGCGTACACGGCACTGCTGACCGGCGACTTCCCGGACCCGGTGTCCATCACGCTGCCGAAGGGCCAGACCCCGGCCTTCGCGCTGGCGGTGGAGGAGCTGGCGGAAGGGCGGGCGAGCGCCGGGGTGGTGAAGGACGCGGGCGACGACCCGGACGTGACGCACGGGGCGCTGGTGAGGTCGACGGTACGGAGGCTGCCGCCCGGCTCCGGCGTGGTGTTCCGGGCCGGCCCGGGCGTCGGTACGGTGACGCTCCCCGGCCTGCCGCTGGACGTCGGGGAGCCCGCGGTGAACCCGGTCCCGCGCCGGCTGATGCGCGAACACGTGGAGCGGGTGGCGGCGGAGCACGGTGACGCGGGGGACGTGGAGATCACGGTCTCGGTGGACCACGGCGAGGAGATCGCCCGCTCCACGTGGAACGGCCGCCTCGGCATCCTGGGCGGCCTGTCGATCCTGGGCACGACGGGCGTGGTCGTCCCCTACTCCTGCTCGGCCTGGATCGACTCGATCCGCCGGGGCGTGGACGTGGCACGGGCGGCGGGCCTGACCCATGTGGCGGGCTGCACGGGCTCGACGTCGGAGAAGACGGTGGTCGCGGAGTACGGCCTGCCGGACATAGCCCTCCTGGACATGGGCGACTTCGCGGGCGCGGTCCTCAAATACGTACGCCGCCACCCGGTCGACCGCCTCACGATCTGCGGCGGCTTCGCCAAACTGTCCAAACTCGCGGCCGGCCACCTGGACCTCCACTCGGCCCGTTCCCAGGTGAACAAGCCCTTCCTCGCCGACCTGGCCCGCACGGGCGGCGCGAACGAGGACCTGGCCTCCCGGATCGCCACCGCCAACACGGGCCTGGAGGCCCTGCGCCTGTGCGAGGCGGCGGGCGTCCCCCTGGGCGACCTGGTGGCGGCCCGCGCCCGCGACGAGGCCCTGACGGTCCTGCGCGGCGCCCCGGTCGCGGTGGACGTGATCTGCATCGACCGGGCGGGGGTGGTGGTGGGGCGGGGGTGACTCCTCAGACGTCGGGGCCGAGGATCTCGGCGAGTTCGCCGACGTCGGCACCCACGGCCTCGCAGACCTCGCCCATCGCGTCGATGAACGAGATCTTCGTGGCGAGGAAGGAGTTGGCGGAGACCTTCGCCAGTAGTACCCGGTGAAATCAGGCGACTTGGCCCGGCGCTTCATCCAGGATGACCCCATGAGTCACGACCTGACGACGTTCCTCCGCACACGGCTGGATGAGGAGGCCGACCTGGCCCGACGCTGTGACGGTGACGGCTGCGGGGTGTGGACCGCTCACGGGCACACGGTCGACTTCTGTCAAGGAGAACTCTCCGGTTTCCATCCCACGATCGCCCTGCACGTCGCGCTGCACGACCCGGCTCGCATCCTGCGGGAGATCGAGGCCAAGCGACGCGTGCTCGCCCGCCATGTACTCAGTCCAGCCACGGGCGACCCCCAACTGCCGTGGGACAACCGCGATGACTGCCAGTACGACGGCGAGAGCTGGCCGTGCGACGACCTGCTCGACCTCGCGTCGCCTTACGCCGATCACCCCGATTACCCCCGCCCCCGACGCCCCTGAGCGCAGATCGTTCACGGGACTGCCCCGGGAAACGTCGGCAGGCCGAACATGGCCCTCACCCCGCCTCCGCCTTCGACAGCGCCTCCGTGATCATGCGCGTCGCGAAGTTGTGGTCGTCCGTCATCCGGTTGATGTGTTCGGCGAGCAGGAATGCCGTCGCCTCCAGCGGGGTCAGTTCCGCTTCCGTCCAGTCGCCGTACTGGTTGCGCCACAGGGTGGGGCTCAGGCCGATGGCGGCCGCGATGGCCAGGCCCGCCATCGTGGGTACCGCCTCGGGCGGAACGCTCTTCGGCAGCATCTTCAGGGATGTGACGAGAGTCGGCACCACGTATTCGACGACGTCCTTCTCGTGCGCCTCGTGGGCCTCCCGGAGCCACTTCATGTACAGGTAGATGAGCGTGCATGTTCCGTCCAGCACGTCGTCGACACCCTCCGGGCCGAGTGAACTGAGGAGGTGCTGGACGAGTTGCTCCTGTTCGGGGTCGGGCCCGCTCTTGCCCGCGTGAACGGTCCTGATCCGGGAGTCGACCAGCATGAGCGCCGCGCCCACATCGCCGGCGGGAGCGTGTCGAGGTTCGAAGGGCGACAAGGCGGAAGTCCTTTGCGGAGGGCTGCTGGTCGGCAGCGCGCGGTGTCCGGGTGCGCTTCGTATCTGTGCGCACTCGGACGACTACGCAATCGACTCTCCACGATCCGCCGCCGCGACGCCGGGCGTTTCGCGGATCCGGGCGGCCCTCGCCGTCACTTCCGCCAGAACAGGTGATGTGTCATGCCGCTCGGGCTGGGCACCGCCTCCAGGTGGTAGCGGTCCAGCAGTTCGTCCGGCGAGTCCCACAGGCGCAGGCCCGTGTCCAGCTTCACCGGGGAGACCGCCACGTGCAGGGTGTCGATCAGGCCGGCGTCGAGGAACGCGCGGATCGTGGTGACTCCGCCGCCGAGCCGGACGTCCTTGCCGTCCGCCGCTTCCTTCGCCCGGTCCAGCACCGTCGCCGGGTCGGCGTCGACGAAGTGGAACGTGGTGTCGGAGAGCGTGAACGAAGGGCGCGTGTGGTGGGTCATCACGAACACCGGGGTGTGGAACGGGGGTTCGTCGCCCCACCAGCCCTGCCACTCGTGGTTCTCCCAAGGGCCGCGCTGCGGGCCGAACTTGTTGCGGCCCATGATCTCCGCGCCGATGTTGTGGGCGAAGTCCCGCGTGAAGTAGTCGTCGAGGCCACGGCTCCCGCCGGGGTCCGTGCGGTTCGGCCAGCTCGCCGTGGCGCCCGCCCAGGAGAAGAGACGCCCGGGGTCGACGTGGCCGAAAGGCCGCTCCAGCGTCTGGTTCTCGCCGGCGGCGATGCCGTCGCTCGACACCGTGAAGTTCTGCACTCGCAGCAGTTGAGCCATGCCGTCCTCCTGTGTTCCTGGCGTTCTCCACGGGTAGACCGGGGGCGCCGCCCGAACTCATCGGTCCCGGTCGTGCCCGCGGCTCTCTCCACCCACTATCGCCGTCCGCCCCCCGTACGCTGCTGAGCCGCACCGCCTCAGCGATCAACAGGGGAGCCCATGAGCGATCAGCCGGACCGTAAGCCGTTCCTGTACGTCGTCGTCTGCGCGGCCGGGGTCGCCCGGGAGGCCGACCGGCTGTTCGCCGCCGCGCTGGACGCCGGGTGGGACGTGGGCGTCGTCGCCACCCCGCAGGGGCTCGGGTTCCTCGACGCCGCGGCCGTCGAGGCGCGGACCGGGTATCCGATCCGGTCCGCCTGGCGCTCGCCCGGCGACCCGCGGCCGTTCCCGGACCCGGACGCGATCGTCGTCGCGCCCGCCACGTTCAACACGATCAACAAATGGGCGGCCGGGATCTCGGACACCCTGGCCCTCGGCATCCTGTGCGAGGCGTACGGGCTCGGCGTCCCCACCGCCGTCCTTCCGGCCGTGAACTCCGTCCTCGCCAAGCACCCCGCGTACGCCGAGAGCCTGCGCAAGCTGCGCGAGATGGGCGTCCTCGTCGGCTCCCGTACGTCCCAGCCGCCCGCCTCCGACGGCGGCCAGGAGCCCTTTCCCTGGGAAGAGGCCCTGGAGCTGCTGCGGCCCCTCGACGGCCGGGAGCCGCCCGATAAGGTAATGGCCGAATAAAGAGATCGCCAAGTGCGCGCACGCCGCCGCACGTCTCGGGAGGAAGCCATGGGAACCCGCCGTACATCACTGCCCGGAGTGGGTGCTCAGTACGACTTCACGACCGAGACGGGTCAGCACATCTCGGTCGTCGTGCACCACGACGGACGCCGGTTCATCGGGTTCTACGAACAGGACGACCCTGATTCGTGCCAACTCTCCGTCCCCCTGACGACGACCGAGGCCACCGCGCTCGCGCACCTCATCGATCCGGCGCCCATCGACGCCGTACGGACCGAGGGCATCGACCTCGTCACCGAGCACATCCCGCTCGGGTCCCGTTCCCCGTACGGCGGGCGGCTGCTGGGGGAGACGCGGGCGCGGACCCGGACCGGGGCGTCCATCGTGGCGGTGCTGCGCACCCACAGCGCGCACCCGTCGCCGGAACCGGATTTTCGACTGGCCATCGGGGACACACTCGTCGCCGTCGGTACGCGTGAGGGCGTCGACGCGCTCTCCGAGATCATTGCGGAGGGCTGACCGTGCATGACACGACTGCATTGCTGGTGGAGCTGGGGGCCGTCATCCTCGGGCTGGGGCTCGTGGGACGGTTCGCGGGCCGGATAGGGCTCTCCCCCATCCCGCTCTACCTGCTCGCCGGGCTGGCGTTCGGCCACGGTGGGCTGATCCCGCTCGACGCGAGCGAGGAGTTCACCATGGTGGGCGCCGAGATCGGCGTCATCCTGCTCCTTCTGCTGCTGGGGCTCGAATACAGCGCGTCGGAGCTGGTCACCAGTCTGAAGACGCAGTATCCGTCCGGGGCCGTGGACTTCGTCCTCAACGCGACGCCCGGCGCCGTCGCCGCCCTGGTCCTCGGCTGGGGCCCCGTCGGCGCGGTCGCGCTGGCCGGTGTCACCTGGATCTCCTCGTCCGGCGTGATCGCCAAGGTGATGACCGATCTCGGCCGGCTCGGCAACCGCGAGACCCCCGTCATCCTCGGCGTCCTCGTCATGGAGGACCTGGCGATGGCGGTGTACCTGCCGCTGCTCACCGCCATGCTCGCCGGGGTCAGCCTGGCCGGCGGCAGCCTCGCGCTCGTCATCGCGCTCGGGGCCGTCGGGCTCGTCCTCTACCTGGCGCTCCGCCACGGCCGTCTGATCAGCCGCGCGGTCTCCTCCGACAACCCGGAGATGCTGCTCCTGGTCGTCCTCGGCCTCACCGTCCTGGTCGCCGGTGTCGCCCAGCAGCTCCAGGTCTCCGCGGCCGTCGGCGCGTTCCTCGTCGGCATCGCGCTCTCCGGCGAGGTCGCCGAGGGCGCCCGCAAGCTGCTCACGCCGCTGCGGGACCTGTTCGCCGCCGTGTTCTTCGTCTTCTTCGGGCTCTCCACGAACCCGGCCGACATCCCGCCGGTGCTGCTGCCCGCGGCCCTGCTGGCCGTCGTCACCGTCTTCACCAAGATCGCCACCGGCTACTACGCGGCCCGCCGCGCCGGCGTCGGTTCGCGCGGTCGCTGGCGGGCGGGCGGCACCCTCGTGGCGCGTGGCGAGTTCTCCATCGTCATCGCCGGTCTGGCCGTGGCCACCGAGCCGCGCATCGGCCCCATCGCCACCGCGTACGTCCTGATCCTCGTCATCGTCGGCCCGCTCACCGCCCGGTGGACGCAGCCCATCGCCGCGAAGATCGAGGCCCGGCGCGGCGGCGGCAAGGACACGAGCGACGCCCTGGCGAAGGAGCCCGTCGCGAAGTCCGCGCCCGAACGCCGACTGCCCACGCACGACGACCTCACCCCCGAACCGGCGGGCGAGAAGCACGAGTAGCGGTTCAGCCGCGCCGGCCACCGATGCCGGCGCCGTAGCTCCCTGAGCGTGGTCGAGCCCCCGGACGCCCCCTGGTGTCCGGGGGCTTCGTCGTCCGTACCGCACCTCTCCGTGCGCGATGCCGTTCAGTGCGCGATGCCGTCGATCAGTTCCCGCGCCCCCTGCCGCAGCAGCGCGACCGCGACGGACGTGCCCAGGGTGGCCGGGTCCAGCGCCCCCGCCCACTCGTGCGCGTTCAGCACGGTCTTGCCGTCGGGCGTGAACACCTTCGCCCGCAGCGAGAGATCACCGCTCCGCTCGACCTGCGCGTACCCGGCGATCGGGCTGTTGCAGTGGCCCTGCAGCACATGGAGGAACATCCGCTCGGCGGTCGTCTCGCGGTACGCCGCCGGGTCGCCGAGGCCGCTCACGAGGTCGATCACGGCGTCGTCGCCCTCGCGGCACTGGAGCGCCAGGACGCCAGCGCCGATCGGCGGGCACATCACCTCGGGCGACAGGACCTCGGTGATCACGTCCGTACGGCCGATGCGCTCCAGGCCGGACACCGCCAGCAGCAGCGCGTCGGCCTCGCCGCCGGCCAGCTTCTCCAGCCGGCGGTTGGCGTTGCCGCGCATCGGTACGCAGTCGAGGTGCGGGTGCGAGGCCGCGAGCTGCGCGGAGCGGCGTACGGACGAGGTGCCGATCCGGGTGCCGGACGGCAGCTCGTCCAGGGTCAGCCCGCCCGGGTGGATCAGCGCGTCGCGGATGTCGTCGCGCCGGAGGAAGGCGGCGAAGACCGTGCCCGCCGGCAGCGGGCGGTCCGCCGGGATGTCCTTCACGCAGTGCACGGCCAGGTCCGCCTCCCCGGCGAGGAGCGCCTGGTCGACCTCCTTGGTGAACGCGCCCTTGCCCTCGACGGCGCTGAGATCGCCCATCCACTTGTCGCCGGTCGTGCGGACCGGGACGACCTCGGTACGGATTCCGGGGTGGGATTCGGCCAACTCGGCGCGTACGCGCTCCACCTGGGCGAGCGCCATCGGGGAGTCACGGGACACGATGCGGATCAGATCGGCGGGCATGGCGCCCACGATAGAGGGTCGGACGCGGGTTCCGTGGACCGGACCCTCCGTCACCTCCGGTTCATGCAAAGGCTGTTGAGTATCGCTCAGTCGTGCGAGACGACATTCGGCCGATGCGTGTCCGAGGGCTGTGGAGCGGCTCGTTCCCGGCGTCCGGAGAGACCTCGGCTGTTAATCTCTACATGTTTGTAGAGATGTTCGACGCAGGGAACGTAGGGAGACGTCATGGCTCTGTGGGACCGCATCAAGGAATCCGCCTCGTCGATGCAGACGCAGTTGGAGGCGAAGAAGAACGAGCTGAAGTCGGGGTCGTTCCGGGACGCGAGCATGGCCATGTGCGCCCTGGTGGCCGCCGCCGACGGTTCCGTCGACCCGTCCGAGCGCCAGCGCGTCGCGGCGCTCATCGCGTCCAACGACGTCCTGCGGAACTTCCCCGCGGACGACCTCCAGCGGCGCTTCAACACGTACGTCGACCAGCTCACCGCCGACTTCGCCCTCGGCAAGGTCGGCGTGGTCCAGGAGATCGCCAAGGCGAAGAAGAAGCCGGCCGAGGCCCGTGCCGTGATCCAGATCGGCATCGTCATCGGCGGCGCCGACGGAGACTTCGACGCCACCGAGCAGGCCGTCGTGCGGGAGGCGTGCTTCGCGCTCGACCTGCCGCCGCACGAGTTCGACCTGTAGAGCGCGTACCACCGGGCCGGCCGGGGCGTGTCACAGCTCCTTGGCCGGCCAGTCCAGCAGCCGGGCCCCGATGACCGCCGTCTGCAGGCTGTAGCGGTGCATCGGGTCCGAGGGGTCGGACCCGGTGAGCTGGTGGATGCGCTCCAGCCGGTACGTCAACGCCCGTACGCTCAGCGCCAGTCGGCGGGCCGTCTCGGCGGCCACGCAGCCCGCGTCGAAATAGACCGCCAGCGTGTTCAGCAGCGGTTCCGCACCGCCCCTCGCCTTCTGGAGCGGGCCCAGCTCGCTGCGCACCAGATCGGCCATCGCCTGCCGGTCCCGGGTCAGCACCGGGTAGACCATCAGGTCAGAGGCGTACAGCACGGGGTCGTCCATCCCCATCCGGTCCGCCAGATCGAGGGCTTCGAGCGCCTCGTCGTACGAGTGGACCACCCCGCCCGGGCCCTTGTGCGGGCGGCCGACCGCGACCCGGCCGCCGTCCGTCGCCGCGTGCGCCTGCTTGGCGAAGTAGCGCAGGACGTCGGGCTGGCTGCCCGGGGCGATGCAGACGATCCGGCCGTCCTTCGTCGTCAGCAGGATCTTGCGGCCGCTGAACCGCGTCAGCAGCGCCGTCTCCACACTGCGCGGCACCGCGTCCGTCTCCGTGTACGCCTCCGGGCCCGACGCCACCGCGACCGCGTGCGCCCGGGAGAGCCGCAGGCCGAAGCGGGTCGCGCGCTCCGCGAGCCGGACCAGGTCGCTGCGCCCGTAGAGCAGGTCGTCGATGAATTCCCGGCGCGCCGCCTCCTCCCGCCGTACGGTGAGCCGTTGGGCGCGCTCGAAGCCCTCGGCGAACGCGTCGACCGCCTGTTCCACCGCGGCCAGCACGGCATCGGTCACGGCGGGGGAGTTTCCGGCAGCGGCGCGCGGCCAGGCTTCACGCGTCTGTGCCAGATGCATCGTCACCAGGGCGCGCAGCTGATGCCCGGCATCCGCCGCGGCACGGCCGAGTGCCCGGCGCGCCTCCAGTTCGTTACGCGTCAGGCGGCGGCCCGTGAGGGCGACTTCGCCCAGAATATGAGCATAATTGCCCAGTATTTCCTCGGGAATCCTTGGCTCGGCCACGCACTCTCCTTCAGCCTTGCAACAGTCCTGTCATTTCCCCAACGCACACGGGGCGGTGCCGGTGCCCGGCATCAGCAAAGCGTAAAGATTGCCGGGATCCGGCAATGCGCCGGGCGGAGTCCGGATGACAGGATCAGGTCAGCAACAACACGGGGGAAGCACACGGGGGAGCACGGGGAAACGGGGGAACGGGAGCCCTTCCCGGGTCTCGGATCCCGGATCGTCCACGGGGGAACACGGACGGTTCGGAGTCGGTTCGAGATCCGGCGGAAGGCCCCCACCGGGGGAACGCCCCGGCCACTGCGGCAGGCACCGACAGTGCCGCAGCGGCCGGGGTCCCGGACCACCCGCCGGCCGCTCGCCGCCCCCGTACCGGCAGGAAGCACGAAGGACGCGCACCGCCCCAGGGCCCGTGCGCAGGACGCAGGGGGGCGGGACCGATGGACGAATTCCTGAGCGCGGCACTCACCTTCCCCGCCGTCATCTTCGGCGCCGCTCTGATCGTCGTCATCTGCTTCTGGCTGCTGGTGCTGGCCGGGGCCGCCGGCCACGACTCCTTCGACGCGGACCTCGACACCGGCCCGGCCGGTCTCGGCGGTGTTCCGGTCTCCGTCTCCGTCTCCCTGCTGGTCGTCTTCTCCTGGTTCGGCAGCCTGTCCGGCACCGTTCTGCTGCGCCACGGCGAGCACGGCACCGCCACCCGCGCCGTGCTCGCGGTCGCCGTGCTCGCCGGTTCGCTGCTCCTCGCCTGGGGGGCCGTCCGCCTCCTCGTCCACCGCTTCCGCCGGTACTTCCCGGCGGAACCTCCGCCATCGAGGCTGGACTTCGTCGGGAGCGTCTGCACGATCCGCACCGGTTCCGTCACCGCGACGTTCGGCCAGGCCGAGGTCGTGTCCCACGACGGATCGACGGCCATCGTGCAGGTCCGCCGGGCCGAGCCCTTCCCGCTCCCCCGACCGGGCGCGGAGGAGGCGCCGCTCGTGCTGGGCGGCTCCGGACTCCTCTACGCGTACGACGAGGACGGCGAGTTCTTCTGGGTCTCGCCCTACGACGCGGCGCTCGACCCCGGTCCGAACACCCGACCACAGCAGTTGCCGGGCGGGCCGGACAGCTGAACCGGCCGATCCGCCGATCCGGGTGACCGGGCGGCACCGGCTTCCCGGCCACCCGGGTCGCCTGTCCGGTCCGGGTGATCCGTCCGCCCGGACGACCGGGGCACCAGGTCACCGGATCGGTCGGCCCGCCCGGGCCGGCCGGGGCTCCGAGGCTCCGGATCGTCCCGACGTACGCACCCGCCGCCCGTCCCCGTGACGGCCCGCCACCCCTACTTCGCTTGTGCCACTTCCGTACCGACAAGCCGCCAAGGACTCTTCTATGGATGCCATCTCCTTGGGCATCGGCGTGCTCATCGCCGTTGTCCTGCTCATCGTCATCGCCATCGCCTTCGTCATCACCCGGCTGTTCCGCAAGGTCGAGCAGGGCAAGGCGCTGATCATCTCCAAGACCAAGAAGGTCGACGTCACCTTCACCGGGGCCGTCGTCCTGCCCGTGCTCCACAAGGCCGAGACGATGGACATCTCGGTGAAGACGATCGAGATCCGCCGTGCCGGGCGCGAGGGTCTGATCTGCCAGGACAACATCCGCGCCGACATCCAGATCACCTTCTTCGTCCGGGTCAACAAGACCGTCGAGGACGTCATCAAGGTCGCCCAGGCCATCGGTACGGGACGGGCGAGCGACAAGGACGCCATCCAGCAGTTCTTCTCCGCGAAGTTCTCCGAGGCGCTCAAGACCGTCGGCAAGCAGCTCGACTTCGTCGACCTGTACACCAAGCGCGAGGAGTTCCGGGACCGGATCATCCAGGTCATCGGCACCGACCTGAACGGCTACCACCTCGACGACGCCGCGATCGACTTCCTCGAGCAGACCCCGATGGCGCAGCTCGACGGGGCCAACATCCTGGACGCCCAGGGCATCCGGAAGATCACCGAGCTGACCGCGATCGAGCACGTGCGCACCAACGAGTTCCAGCGCACCGAGCAGAAGGAGATCACCCGGCAGGACGTCGACGCCCGCGAGACGATCCTGGAGCTGGAGCGCCGGCAGGCCGAGGCCGAGATCAAGCAGCGCCGCGAGGTCGAGACGCTGCGGGCCCGCGAGGAGGCGGCCACCGCTCGGGTGCAGGAGGAGGAGCGGCTCGGTTCGCAGAGCGCGTTCATCAAGACCGAGGAGCAGCTCGGCATCCAGCGCGAGAACCAGGCGCGGGAGATCGCCGTCGCGCAGAAGAACCGCGAGCGCGTCATCGCCGTCGAGAGCGAGCGCATCGAGAAGGACCGGATGCTGGAGGTCATCGGGCGCGAGCGCGAGACCGAGCTGAACCGGATCGCCGCCACGAAGGAGGTCGAGGCCGAGCGCCGCGAGGTCGCCGACGTCATCCGGGAGCGGATCGCGGTGGACCGCACGGTCGCCGAGCAGGAGGAGTCGATCCTCACCCTGCGCGCCGTCGAGGACGCCGAGCGGGCCCGCAGGTCGGTCATCATCGCGGCCGAGGCGGAGGCCCAGGAGAAGCTGGTCAAGGACATCAAGGCGGCCGAGGCGGCCGAGGCGGCGTCCACGCACCTGGCGGCCGAGCAGCTCACGCTCGCCGAGGCGCGGCTGAAGACCGCGGACCTCGACGCGCAGGCCAAGCTGCGGCTGGCCGAGGGGATCCAGGCCGAGACGGCCGCGCCGGGGCTCGCCGCCGTACAGGTGCGGGACGCGGAGGCGGACGTCACCGAGAAGGCCGGCCTCGCGGAGGCCGAGGCGACGGCGGCCCGGCTCAAGGCCGAGGCGGAGGGCGCGCGGCTCAAGGCGCTCGCCGACGCGGAGGGCACCCAGGCGCAGGCGACCGCCGACGCGGCGGTCATCGGCGAGAAGCTGAAGGCGGAGGCCGCGGGGCTCACGGAGAAGGCGGCCGCGATGGCGGCGCTGGACGAGGCGTCGCGCGGGCACGAGGAGTACCGCCTGCGGCTCGACGCGGAGAAGGAGATCCGGCTGGCCGGCCTGGAGGTGCAGCGGCAGGTCGCCGAGGCGCAGGCGACGGTCCTGGCGACGGGTCTGGAGAACGCCGACATCGACATCGTCGGCGGGGAGTCCGTCTTCTTCGACCGGCTCGTGTCGTCGATCTCGCTCGGCAAGGCGGTGGACGGGTTCGTGGACAACTCGCAGACCGCGCAAGCGTTGGCGGGGCCGTGGCTGGACGGTTCGTCGTCCTTCACGGACGACCTGAGCCGGGTGCTGGGGTCGGTCTCCACGGGTGATGTGCAGAACCTGACGGTGTCGGCGCTGCTGATGCGGCTGATGGGGTCGTCGGGTGCGGCGTCCGGGCAGGTGGAGCAGTTGCTGGCGGCGGCGAAGGAGCTGGGGCTCGCGGATCTGCCGGTGTCTTCGGTGACCGGTACGAAGGTGGCTCCCGCGGCGGTGTCTCTGAACGGGGCCAAGGGGTAGCCCCAGGCAGCGGGCGGCCCGCTGTCAGCCCGTCCGGCGTTTGAGGACGGACCCCTCGGCCGGGGGGCCGGAAGGTCTGCGTGTGCGTCCCACGGGGGTGGGCGCACAGGCCTGGCCCGCCCGGTCGGGGGTTCCGTCCTCAAACGCCGGACAGGCTGGAATTCGGGCCTGCCGCACCACGTCGGGAAGCGGGCCCACCAGCCCAAAGGTTCCGTCCTCAAACGCCGGACGGGCTGGGTGTGCCGGGCACGCGGGCCCACCAGCCCAAAGGTCCCGTCCTCAAACGCCGGACAGGCTGGGTGTGCCGGGCACGCGGGCCCACCAGCCCAAAGGTCCCGTCCTCAAACGCCGGACAGGCTGGGTGTGCCGGGCACGCGGGCCCACCAGCCCAAAGGTCCCGTCCTCAAACGCCGGACAGGCTGGGTGTGCCGGGCACGCGGGCCCACCAGCCCAAAGGTCCCGTCCTCAAACGCCGGACGGGCTGGGTGTGCCGGGGCACGCGGGCCCACCGGCCCAAAGGTTCCGTCCTCAAACGCCGGACGAGCTGGATTTCCGGGTCCGCGCCACACGCCAAGAACGGGCCCACCCGGACGGGCTGAGTCTGAAGATCACGTAGGGAGCCGTACGCATGGACAGCGACATCACCGCCACCGCCACCGCGCCTCAGGGCGGGCAGGCCGATGTGGATGCCGGTGCCTACGAGGTGCTGCGGCGCCGGCTCTCCGCGCAGGCCGGGGAGCTCGTGCGGCGGGCCGAGGCGCTCAACGTCCGGCGGACCGAGGAGTTCGGGTCGACCGGGCTGCGGCTCCTGGCCACCGAGCAGGTCCACACCGAGCGGGCCTCCGTGCCGCGTGATCTCGTCGCCGTGGGCGGCCGGCTGCTCTTCGGGTTCGAGCGGGGCCCTGGCGCCCGGGGCGAGGCCGGGGTCGAGGACGTCCTGCTCGTACGGGACGCGGACGCGGAGGACGGCGCTCCCGGAGCAGAGAGCACCCTCCTCGACGACGAGGCTTTCCGGCGCGAGTTCTCCTCCCTCCACCGCTACTTCCGCGACGCCCGCCTCCTCCGGCTGCGCCGCGTCAACGGCAAGTTGCTGGCCGTCTTCCGTACCGGCGAGAACGCCGAGGACATCCGGGTGCTGCGCTGGGCGCTCGGGGCGGACGGGTCGCCGGGGGCGTTCCTGGACGCTCAGGGCGAGCGCGATCACGTCTTTCCGCCGTCGCACGACTTCGAGTGGACCGTGGCGGGCCGGGACGCCCACGTTCCGGGACGGCATCCGCACATCGCCGTCGGCAAGGGCGGCGGGCTCTTCGTCGACACGCTCGGCGGCACGCTCACCGTCAAGGTCACCGACGACACCGAGTCGCCCGACGGCATCTACGAGGAGCCCGTCGACGAGCCGTTGCAGTCGCTGGCCGACGCCGACGTCGAGTACGCCGAGGTCGGGCCGCTGGTACTGCTGCGGGTGCGGCCGTACAAGGAGACGGACTGGCGGTACCTGGTCTTCAACTCGCTGCTCTCCAGTGTCCAGCGGCTCGACTCGATCGGGCCCGCCTGCCACCGGCTGCCCGAGGACCAGGGGATCATCTTCCCCGGCGGCTACTACCTCACCACCGGCACCGCGAAGACCTTCGACACCGCCGAGGAGCTGACCGAGCCGGTCTTCGAGGGCGCGGTCCGCTCGCCCAACGGCGAGGACGTGCTCTACGTCTTCCGCTCCCGCGACGGCCTGCGCAGCCTCCTCCTCCCCTACAACCTGATCCGCCAGGAGGTCGCCACCCCGCTCACCGGACGCGGCCACGCGCTGCTGGACGACGGCACGCTGATCCTGCTCCGGGACAACCCGGACGGGCCGGCCCGGGTGCACCCGTTGCAGCGCTGGCAGACGCCGTACGTCTCCGACACCTACGCCGCCGCCCGGCCCGCCGGGACCGGTCCGCTCGCCCGGACCGGCAACGCCGACCTGGTGCGCGGGATTTCGGACTGCCTCGCGCTCGCGCACGGCGTTCAGGACATGACGCCGACGACCGCCGTCTACGGGCAGCTCGCCGCCGACTGCGCTCGCGCCCAGGACCGCTACCACTGGCTGTCCGACCCGGAACTGGGTTCGCTGGCCGAGCCGTTGGGTGAGCTGCGGGCCACGGCGCAGCAGGTGCTGGCCGAGTTCACCGCCGTACAGGAGCTGACCCGGCGGGCCGCCGACGCGCTGGAGGAGACCGCCGCGCGGATCACCGCGCTGGTGCGGCGGGTGCGGGGCGAGGTGCCCGGGTCGGCCTCGGTCTGGGTCGAGCGGCTGACCGAACTGCGGCAGGCGCACGGCCACTTGGCGACGGTCGGCGAGATGCGGTACGCCGATGTCGAGCGGATCGCCGAGCTGTCGGCCCGGACCGAGGACGACCTCGCCTCCGCCGCCCAGCGGGCCGTGTCGTTCCTCGCCCGCGAGGACGCCTTCGACGGGTACCACGAGGACATCGCGGGGCTGGTGGCCGACGCGGGCGCGCTGGAGACCGTCCGGGACGCCTCCGCCGTGACCGACCGGCTGTCCGCGATGACGGAGGGCCTTGCCACCGTCACGGACGTGGTGGCCGGTCTCGACATCGGCGACGCCACCGTGCGTACGTCGATCCTGGAGCGGATCGCGGAGGTGCTGGGCGGGGCGAACCGGGCCCGCGCCACGCTGGACGCGCGCCGTCGGGAGCTGCTGTCGAAGGAGGGGCGGGCCGAGTTCGCCGCCGAGTTCGCCCTGCTCGGACAGGCCGTCACGGGCGCGCTGGCCGCCGCCGAATCACCGGAGGCCTGCGACGACCAACTGGCGCGGTTGCTGCTCCAGTTGGAGAACCTGGAGTCGCGGTTCGCGGAGTTCGACGACTTCCTCGCCGAGCTGGCCGAGCGCCGCACCGAGGTGTACGAGGCGTTCTCGGCGCGCAAGCAGACCCTCCAGGACGAGCGGGCGCGGCGCGCGGAGCGGCTGGCCGGGTCGGCGGAGCGGGTGCTCGACACCATCGCCCGGCGGGTCGCCGCGCTGGATGACCTCGACGCCGTCCACACCTACTTCGCCTCCGACCCGATGGTCGCCAAGGTCCGCCGGACCGCAGACGAACTGCGCGAACTGGGCGACCCGGTACGGGCCGAGGAGCTGGACGGGCGGCTGAAGGCGGCCCGGCAGGAGGCGGGCCGCGCCCTGCGCGACCGCACCGAGCTGTACGCGGACGGCGGGTCCGTGATCAAGCTGGGCCGCCACCGGTTCGCGGTGAACACCCAGCCGTTCGACCTGACGCTGGTGCCCTCCGGGGACAGCCTCGCCTTCGCGCTGACCGGGACCGACTACCGGGCCCCGGTCACCGACCCGGAGTTCGCGGCGGCCCGGCCGTACTGGGAGCAGCTGCTCCCCTCGGAGAACGCCTCCGTCTACCGGGCCGAGCATCTGGCCGCCCGGCTCCTCGACGAGCACGGGGCCGCACACCTCGCCTCGCTCGCCGATGCCGAACTGACCACTCTCGTACGGGAGTCGGCCGCCGAGGCGTACGACGAGGGGTACACGCGGGGCGTCCACGACGAGGACGCCACCGCGATCCTGGCCGCCCTGCTGCGGCTGCACACGGACGCCGGGCTGCTGCGCCACGAGCCGGCCGTCCGCGCGGCGGCCCAGCTCTTCTGGGCGTACGGCTCCGACGAGGCGCGGCGCACCTCCTGGACCAGGCGCGCGGCCTCCCTGGCCCGGGCCCGCGACACCTTCGGGCTCGCCCCGGCCATCGCGGTGCTCCAGGAGGAGTGGGCGTCGGAGATCGGCTCCCGGTTCTCCTCCGCACCGGCCCACGCCGTCGCCGCGTACCTCTTCGAGGAGCTGACCACCGGGCCCTCCGGGTTCGTCGTGGGCTCCCCGATCCGGGCCTTCCTGGAAGCCTTCCACCGGGCGGCGGGCCCGGACGCGTACGCGGACGACCTCGCGGCCCTCGGCGACAACCTGGCCGCGCGCCGGCAGCTCGTGGAGGGGTGGCTCGCCCCGTACGCCGGGGCCACGGGGGCGGAGCTGGGCGACGGGGATCTGGCGGAGGCCGTGGCGGTGGAGCTCTGCCCGGAGCTGGAGCGGTACGACTGCGACGCCCCGCTCACCGAGCGCCTCGAGGGCCTGCTCGGCGATCACCCGCGCATCGCGGGCGGCGGGGTCCTCACCGTACGGATCGACGAACTCCTCGCCCGTACGGCCGAGTTCCGCACGGACACCGTGCCCGGGTTCCGCGCGTACCAGCGGCTGCGCACCTCGCTGGTGACCGCCGAGCGCGGACGGCTGCGGCTGGACGACCACCGGCCGCGCGTGATGTCGGCGTTCGTCCGCAACCGGCTGCTCGACGAGGTGTATCTGCCGCTGATCGGCGACAGCCTGGCCAAGCAGCTCGGCACCGCCGACGCCGACCGGCGGACCGACTCGCAGGGCATGCTGCTGCTCGTCTCGCCGCCCGGCTACGGCAAGACGACGCTGATGGAGTACGTCGCGGACCGGCTCGGCATGGTCCTCGTCAAGATCAGCGGCCCGAACCTGGGCCACGACGTGACCTCGCTCGACCCGGACCAGGCCCCGAGCGCCACCGCCCGACAGGAGATCGAGAAGATCAACTTCGCCCTGGAGGCGGGCAACAACACGCTTCTCTACCTCGACGACATCCAGCACACCTCGCCCGAACTCCTGCAGAAGTTCATCCCGTTGTGCGACGCCACCCGTCGTATCGAGGGGGTGCGGGACGGCGAGCCGCGCAGCTACGACCTGCGGGGCAAGCGGTTCGCGGTGTGCATGGCGGGCAACCCGTACACCGAGTCCGGCGAGCAGTTCCGGATCCCGGACATGCTCGCCAACCGGGCCGACGTGTGGAACCTCGGCGAGGTGCTGAGCGGCCGGGACGACGTCTTCGCGCTGAGCTTCGTGGAGAACGCGCTGACCGCCAACCCGGTGCTCGCCCCGCTGGCCGCCCGCTCCCGCGACGATCTGGCGCTGCTGGTGCGGCTGGCGGGCGGCAGCGACCCGGCCGCGCGCGCCGAGCACCTGGAACACCCTTACAGTGCGGCCGAGTTGGACCGTATCCTGGCCGTGCTGCGCCATCTGCTCACGGCCCGGGACACCGTGCTCGCGGTGAACGCGGCGTACATCGCCTCGGCCGCGCAGACGGACGCCACGCGCACCGAACCGCCGTTCCGGCTCCAGGGCTCCTACCGCAACATGAACAAGATCGCCGAGCGGATCGTGCCCGTCATGAACGACGACGAACTGTCCGCCGTCGTCGAGGACCACTACGCGGGCGAGGCCCAGACGCTCACCACCGGCGCCGAGGCCAACCTGCTGAAGCTGGCCGCCCTGCGCGGCACGCTCACCGCCGGACAGGCCGAGCGGTGGGCGGCGATCACCGCCTCCTACGTCCGTACGCAGGCGCTCGGCGGTCCGGACGGCGACCCGATGACCCGGGCGGTTGCCGCGCTCGGACTGCTCGCGGACCGGATCGCTGCGGTCGAGACGGCGATCCAGCGGGCGGCGGACCCCCGCCACCTGCTGGCGGGCCCCCAAGGAGGGGCCAACGGCGGGACGGTCGACGACCGGCCCGCCCCCGGCCGTCATGCGAAGATCACCAACACTCCACACTGATCGGGACCGATCGGGAAGACCGAGCCGGAAGGATCACGGCATGCTGGGTTTCGTGCCTCCACTTCCTCAGCAGCCGGGACGGCCGCCGTCCTCCGGCCACATGATCGTCTGCGGTGACGACGCCCTGGCGCGCCGGCTCGCCGTGGAGCTGCGCTTCGTCTACGGGGAGCGGGTCACGCTGCTCCTGCCGCCGGGCCGGGACGCGAACAGCCCGGAGACGCCGCTGACCCAACGGGGGCGGGCGGCCGCCCTGTTCGGCCGGATGTCGGCGGCGATGAACCGCGCGGGCAACGGCGGCGGGACCACCGGCGGCAGCGGCGACACCAACGCCGGGGTCGAGGCCGTCCGCATCATGGAGGCCCCCGAACCCTCCGACGACGTACTGGAGGAGGCGGGCGTCGACCGGGCCGCCGCCCTCGCGCTCGTCTACGACGACGACGAACGCAACATCCGCGCCGCCCTGACCGCCCGCCGCCTCAACCCCCGCCTGCGGCTGGTGATCCGGCTCTACAACCGCAAGCTCGGGCTCCATCTGGAGGAACTGCTCGACCAGGCGGCGGCCGTCGCCATGCCCGGCATCGACCCGGCGTTACTGGACGCCTCCACCACGGTCCTGTCCGACGCCGACACCGCCGCCCCGGCCCTCGCCGCCACCGCGCTGACCGGCAGCAGCAAGATCATCCAGGCCGAGGGGCTGCTCCTGCGCGCCGCCGAGCGTCCCCCGCCCCGCTCCGGCGAGCGGGCCGACCCCGGCCTGTGCACCCTCGCCCTGCTCTCCTCCACCACCAACGACCCGGCGGGCGCGGAGGGTTCGGACAGCAGCGGCGACGAGGCCCCGCAGCTGCTGCCCGACGAGAGCGCCATCGCCGCCGCGACCGGCCGGGGCACGGTGGTCCTCGAAGCGGTCAGCCGGGCCGACCCGGACCGCCCGGCCACCCGCATGGGCGGCCGGGGCGCCCCGCTCTCCCAGGTCTTCTCCCGCAGGCTGCGCTGGTCGGCCCTCGGCATAGCGCTCGCGGCCCTCGCCCTGGTGGTCGCCTCGCTCCTCACCACCGAGGACAGCCTGATCCACTCCACCTATCTGACCCTGCTCGACCTGCTCGGCATGAACGACCCGTCGGAGGACGGCACGACGGCCCGGAAGATCATCCAGCTGCTCTCCGGAGTCGCCGGGCTGCTCCTGCTCCCGCTGCTGCTCGCCGCCGTCCTGGAGGCCTTCGGCACCCTGCGCACCGCCTCCTCGCTGCGCCGGCCGCCGCGCGGTCTGTCGGGGCACGTGGTGCTGCTGGGGCTCGGCAAGATCGGTACGCGCGTCCTCGTACGGCTCCGCGAACTCGACATCCCCGTGGTCGTCGTCGAGGAGGACCCCGAGGCCCGGGGCATTCCGCTGGCCCGCTCGATGCATGTGCCGACCGTCATCGGCGACGTCACCCAGGAAGGCGTCCTCGAAGCGGCCAAGATCCGCCGCGCCCGCGCCCTCCTCGCGCTGACCAGCATCGACACGACGAACCTGGAAGCGGCGCTGTACGCCCGCTCGGTCAAGCCGGACCTGAGGGTGGCGCTGCGGCTGTACGACGACGAGTTCGCCACCGCCGTCTACCGCACCCTGCGCACCGCGCACCCCCAGGCCCTGACCCGCTCCCGCTCGGTCTCCCATCTGGCCGCGCCGTCCTTCGCGGTCGCCATGATGGGCCGCCAGATCCTCGGCGCGGTCCCGGTCGAGCGCAAGGTCATGCTGTTCGCGGCCCTGGAGGTGGCGGGGCACCCGCAGTTGGAGGGCCACACGGTCGAGCAGGCGTTCCGGGCGGGCGCCTGGCGGGTCCTGGCCATCGACGCCACCCCGCCCGCCGACCGCAACCCGGACCTCGCCGCGATCCCGCCGTACGACCCGGAGGGCGACGCGACACCGCCGCCCTCCGGCCTGGTCTGGGACCTGCACCCCGGCTATGTCCTGCGCGCCCAGGACCGGGTGGTGATCGCCGCCACCCGCCGCGGCCTCGCGGAGCTGCTGAGGCGGCAGCGGTCGGTGGTGCCGGGGCGGTAGGGACCGGGCTTCCCCGCCGCTCTCCCGGTCGCTACCGGAACGCGCCCATCGCCTCCCGGACCTCGTCCAGCGTGGCCTCCGCCAGCGCGTTCACCCGCTCGTTGCCCGCGCGGAGCACCGACCGTACGTACGTCAGGTCCTTCGCGTACTCCGCCCGCCGGGCCCGGAAGGTGGCCAGGTGGGTGTTGACCGCGTCGGTCACCGTCCGCTTCAGAGCGGCGGCCCCGCCGTCGCCGATCTCCGCCGCGACCTCGTGCGGGTCCCGGTCGAGGCAGAGGGCGGCCAGCAGGACCAGCGAGGAGACGTTGGGGCGGGCGTCGGGGTCGTAGGTGATGTGCCGGTCGGCGTCCGTCGTCGCGCCCTTGATCAGGCGGGCGGTCTCGTCGGCGGTGGCGGAGAGCGGCACGGAGTTGGCCCGGCTCTTGCTCATCTTCGTACCGTCCGTGCCGAGCAGCAGGGGTGCGGCGGAGAGCAGGATGTCCGGTTCCGGGAAGACCTGGCCGTACCGCTCGTTGAAGCGGCGGGCGATCGTCCGGGTGACTTCCAGGTGGGGCGCCTGGTCCCGGCCGACCGGGACGAGGTTGCCCTTGCAGGACAGGATGTCGGCGGCCTGGTGGACCGGGTAGGTGAGCATCAGCCCGCTGACCGTGGACTGCCGGGAGTGCGCGATCTCGTCCTTGACGGTGGGGTTCCGGTTCAGCTCCGCGACGGAGACCAGGCTGAGGAAGGGCAGCATGAGCTGGTTGAGCGCGGGGACGGCGCTGTGGCAGAAGACGGTGGACCGGGCGGGGTCGAGACCGAGGGCCAGATAGTCCAGGAGCAGCCCGTCGGTGTACTCGCCCAGCCGCTCGGCCGTGTCCCGGTCGGTGATGACCTGGTAGTCGGGGATCAGGACGATGACGTCCACGCCGAGGTTCTGGAGGCGGACCCGGTTGAGCAGGGAGCCGAAGTAGTGGCCGAGGTGAAGGGCGCCGGTGGGCCGGTCCCCGGTGAGGACCCGGAAGCTGCCGGGGTCCTGGGCGATACGGCGTTCCAGCTCGGTGGCGGCGGCCGGGGCGGGTGAGGTGGCGGGCGCGCCGGCGGTGGCGGTGACAGCGGTGGGCGCAGTGGTGGCGGGTGCGGTGGCGGGTGCGGGTGCGGGTGCGGTGCTGGTCATGGGATCGGGTCTCTCCTCGCGTGGATGGTGCGTGGAGGACGGCCCAGCCGGTGAGCGCCGCTGCGCTCCGTCTCCGTTTCCGCGCCGTACGAGGGCAGCGAAAAGGGCCGTCCATGTCGAACGGCCCTGGTTCCGTGCAGATGCTGTGGCCGCTCCTATGAGGAGCGCCACCAGTTTCGGCACGGGACGGAGGTCATGGCTTCACTATAGAGGGGTCCGCTTCCCGCCGGGGGCGTCCCGTGGAGGGCCCTTCCCGCGGGGCCTCTTCCCGCGGGGGTCTACTTCGGCGCGTGCCCGCCCACGTAGAAGAGGAGCCAGATGAACCCGGCGAACAGGTGCGTCGCGAAGACATAGACGAAGACGCGCAGGAACACTCCGCGCGCCTTCCACTCCTCGCTGTTGCTCTTCAGCTCGCTCACCGTTCCAGAATACGCCCGCCCGGGAAGAGCGTCCGGCCGTGCGGAATAGGACGGGGAGGGGCCCCGTTGTAGGGTGTAGTTCAACGTTCAACCAAATCGGTCAGGTCTCCGGAACCCCGGATCCCCGGCCGGGACTCAGGAAGGCGGACGCCATGCAGTTCGGGATCTTCACCGTCGGAGACGTCACGACCGACCCGACGACCGGCCGGACCCCCACCGAGAACGAGCGGATCAAGGCGACCCTGGCCATCGCGCAGAAGGCCGAGGAGGTCGGTCTGGACGTCTTCGCGACCGGCGAGCACCACAACCCGCCGTTCGTCCCGTCCTCGCCGACGACGACCCTCGGCTACATCGCCGCCCGCACCGAGAACCTGATCCTGTCCACCTCCACCACGCTGATCACCACCAACGACCCGGTGAAGATCGCCGAGGACTACGCCACCCTCCAGCACCTCGCGGACGGCCGCGTCGACCTGATGATGGGCCGGGGCAACACCGGACCGGTCTACCCCTGGTTCGGCAAGGACATCCGCCAGGGCATCCCGATGGCCATCGAGAACTACGCCCTGCTGCACAAGCTGTGGCGCGAGGACGTCGTGGACTGGGAGGGCAAGTTCCGTACGCCGCTCCAGTCCTTCACCGCCACCCCGCGCCCGCTGGACGGCGTCCCGCCGTTCGTCTGGCACGGCTCCATCCGCTCGCCCGAGATCGCCGAGCAGGCCGCGTACTACGGCGACGGCTTCTTCCACAACAACATCTTCTGGCCCATGGAGCACACCAGGAAGATGGTCGACCTCTACCGGCGCCGCTACGCCCACTACGGGCACGGCACCGCGGAACAGGCCATCGTCGGGCTCGGCGGCCAGGTGTTCATGCGGAAGAACTCGCAGGACGCGGTACGGGAGTTCCGCCCGTACTTCGACAACGCGCCGGTCTACGGCCACGGCCCGTCCCTGGAGGACTTCACCCGCGAGACCCCGCTGACGGTGGGCTCCCCGCAGGAGGTCATCGAGCGGACGCTGACGTTCCGGGACGCGGTCGGCGACTACCAGCGCCAGCTGTTCCTGATGGACCACGCGGGGCTCCCGCTGAAGACGGTCCTGGAGCAGCTCGACATCCTCGGCGAGGAGGTCGTGCCCGTCCTGCGCAAGGAGTTCGCCAACCTGCGGCCGGCCGGTGTGCCGGAGTCCGCGCCCGTCCACCCGGTGGTCGCCGCCGCCCGTGCCGCCCGAAAGGAGAGCTGACCGCCATGTTCGCCACCACACCGCTGCGCGTCGTCGCCGTATCGGCCGGGCTCAGCCAGCCGTCCTCCACCCGGCTGCTGGCCGACCGGCTGGCCGCCGCCACCCGTGAGCGCCTCGTCGCCGAGCGGGACAGGAACGACAGGGACGACAGGGACGTCGAGGTTCGTGTCATCGAGCTGCGCGATCTCGCCGTGGACATCGCGAACCACCTGGTCAGCGGGTTCCCGTCGGCCGGACTGCGGGAGGCGATCGACGCGGTGACGGAGGCCGACGGGCTGATCGCCGTGACGCCCGTCTTCACCGCCTCGTACAGCGGACTGTTCAAGTCGTTCTTCGACCTGATCGACCCCACCGCGCTGACCGGCAAGCCCGTCGTGATCGCCGCGACGGGCGGCACGGCCCGGCACTCGCTGGTCCTGGAGCACGCGCTGCGCCCGCTCTTCGCCTATCTGCGGGCCGTCACCGTGCCCACCTCCGTCTACGCGGCGTCGGAGGACTGGGGCTCCTCGGGCGACGAGTACACCGAGGGCCTGCCGTCCCGGATCCGCCGTGCGGGCGGCGAGCTGGCCTCCGCCGTCCTGGGCCGTACGGTCTCCGGGGCCTCGCGGACGCCGGGTCTGGACGACGGGGAGGACGCGATCGTCCCCTTCGAGCAGCAGCTCGCGGACCTGCGGCTGGACTGAGGCGGGACTGAGTCTGGGCTCAGGGCGTGCCGGGGCGATCGGGGCGGGTCACACGGACCCGCCCCGATTGCCCTATTTGATTACAGTGAGACCGGACGCTGTACCGAACAGGCCGAGCGCGACCGAGCTGGAGGCAGATATGGGCAGGATCGTTGTGGGCGTCGACGGCTCCGAATCCTCGATCAAGGCGCTGCACTGGGCGGTGCGCCAGGCCGAGCTGACCGGCGCCACGGTGGAGGCCGTGAACAGCTGGGAGTACCCCGCCACCAGCTGGGCGTCGATGATGCCGGGCATGCCGGAGGACTTCGACCCGCAGGCCCTGGCCACCGTCTCCCTCACCGAGGCGCTGGAGGAGGCTCTCGGCGCCGCCGGAGCCGCCGCCGTCAGCAAGATCGTGGTCATCGGCAATCCGGCCCAGGCCCTGCTGGACCGCGCCCGGGGCGCCGATCTGCTCGTCGTCGGGGCCCGCGGCCACACCGGTTTCAAGGCCACCCTGCTGGGCTCGGTCAGCCTCCATGTCACCCAGCACGCGCCGTGCCCGGTGACGGTGGTCCGCGACTGAGGCGCGCGCCGGCCGTTTCGCGCGGCCCCGTGAAGCAGCGCGCGAAGGAGCTCGAAGAACCTCGAAGCAGCTCACAGCGGCTCGCGGAGAGGCTCGCAGAGGGGCTCGATGCAGGTCACGGCTGCTCGCGGAGAAACAAGGGGCCGTTGTCAGTGGCTGCTCCTATCGTGTGGTCATGACCCCTGCTCTCTTCGGGCGCGACCACCCCGTCGGCGTACTCCGCTCGGAGATCGCCCGGGCCACGGACAGCCACGGCGGTCTCGTGCTGGTCACCGGCGAGGCCGGGATCGGCAAGAGCACGCTGGTCACCGACGCCGCGCACGAGGCGCGGCGGCGCGGGGCGCTGGTGGTCGGCGGTTCCTGCTGGGACTCCGACACCACCCCGGGCTACTGGCCCTGGGTGCAGGTCCTGCGCGGTCTGCGCCGGTCCGCCACGGCGGCGGAATGGACGGCGGCCCAGGAGGCGTCGGACGGCCGGCTCGCCGTGCTCCTCGGCGATCCGGCCAAGGTCGTCACGGGCGGCTCGGACGGCCCTGGGCCCAGCACACTGTCGGCCCCGGGAGCGGCGGCCGGGGGCCCGGACTCCGGTGCGGCCCAGGGCGGCGAGCCCGGCACGGCGACGGGCACGAGCCCGCCGGGCGACGGTTCGCCCGGGCACGGCTCCCCGGGCGGCGGCTTTCCGGGCGGCGGTGCGCCGGAGGGGCCCGAGGCCTTCGGGCTGTTCGACGCGGTGACCACGGCCCTCGTCACGGTCTCCCAGAGCCGGCCGCTGGTGGTCGTCCTGGACGATCTGCACAGCTCCGACCCGGCCTCGCTGCGGCTGCTCGAATTCGCCGCCCAGCACGCCTGGTTCGAGCGGCTGCTGCTGATCGGCACCTACCGGGACGTCGAGGTGGAGGCCCCCGGACACCCGCTCCAGCAGCTGATCCTGCCGCTGGTCTCGCGCGCCGCCGCGACGCTCACGCTGACCGGCCTCGGCCGGGACGAGGTGGGCGCGCTGATGACGGTGACGACCGGCCGCGAGCCCGCACCGCAGCTGGTCGACGAGGTCCACCGGCGCACCGGCGGCAACCCCTTCTTCGTCGAGCAGACCGCCCGGCTCTGGCACAGCGGGGCCCCGGTCTCCACCATTCCGCCCGGGGTACGGGAAGCGGTCCGGCAGCGGCTCGCCCTGCTGCCCGAGCCGGTCGTCTCGCTGCTGACCAGCGCCGCCCTGCTCGGCCGGGAGTTCCGCCGGCAGGTCCTGGCCGTGGTGCACGGTGCGCCGGTCCCCCATGTGGAGCGGCTGCTGGAGTCGGCCGTCGTCGCCCGGGTCGTCGTTCCCCGCCCCTCCGGCCAGTACGCCTTCGCCCACGACCTGCTGCGCGAGACGCTGTACGCCTCGCTGGACGAGGCCGGGGCCCGCGAGGCCCATGCCGCCGCCGTACGGGCCCTGGACGCGCACGGCGGCATCGGTGACGCGGTGGGGCCCGGCGAGCTGGCCCGGCACGCCCACCTCGCGGGCGGGGCGCTGGAGCGCGACCGCCGGATCGACCTGCTGCTGGCGGCCGCCCGGGACGCCTCGGGACGCCTGGCCGAGGAGGAGGCCGCCGGCCACTACCGCCGCGCCCTCGCGGTGGCCTCCGGCGAGGATCCGGACCTCCGGCGGGCCGCGCTGATCGGCCTCGACCTCGCCGGGCAGCTCCGGCACGCGGGGGAGGGCGCCGAGGCGCAGCGGCTGCTGGACGGGGCGGTCGCCCGGACCCGGGAGCTGGACGACCCGGAGCTGCTGGCCCGGGTGGCGATCACCCTCTACCGCGACGGCTCCATGGGCGGCGGCCACGACGCCTCCACGAGGGACCTCCTCCTCGGGGCGCACCGCGGGCTCACCGGCAAGGAGGGCCAGGAGAGCCTCTCCGACGACCGGCTCGCCCAGGAGCTGGCCATCCACATCATGGCGCTGGCCCGGGGCGGCTCGGACGACGAGGCGCTCGCCTTCTCGCTCTGGGCGCGCCACGACTCCGTGTGGGGCCTCGGCTCGGCGGTGGAGCGGATCGAGCTGACCGACGAGATGACCGTCATCGGCCGGCGCACCCGGCACCAGGACATGGAGCTGCACGCGACGTCGATGCGCTGGGTGGCGCTGCTGGAGCTGGGCGACCCGGCCTTCATCGACCAGTTCCGTACGTTCGTCCGGCTCGCCGAGCAGACCGAGCTGCCCCGGTTCGCCCTGGGCATCGCCGTCGACACCAGTCTGATCGCCTCCTTGCAGGGCCGGTTCGCCGAGGCGGCCACCGCGCTCCAGGACGAGGCACTCGACCCGGAGAACAACGACCACGCGGCCTTCGGCTTCATGGGGCACCACCTGCGGTGGGCGCTGCATCTGCTGCGGGGGCACTTCGCCGAGGCCGAGGAGGTCCTCGGCAGGCTTCCGGCCTCCGGGTACCCCTACCCCGGGCTGCTGGAGTCGGTCACGGCCGTGGAGCAGGGCGACGCGACGCCTGCGCTGCGCCTGATCGCCGAACAGACGGACCGCGACGGCCCCTATCCGCGGGCGTTCATGCCGCTCTGGCTCCGGCTGCTGGCGCAGACGGCCGCGGTGACGGGCGACCGGCGCCTCATCGCCCGCGCGGAGGACGAGCTGACCCCGTACACGGGCCAGTGGATCGTCTCGCTGTACGGGTGCGACATCGGCGGCCCCGTCGACCTCTGGCTCGGGTTGCTCGCCGCCGCGCGCGACGACCAGGACGCGGCGGTGGCGGCGCTCACCGAGGCCGCCGCCTCCGCGGACCGCCTCGGCGCCCGCCCCTGGGCCGTACGCGCCCGGCTCGGCCTGGCCCGCGCCCTGCTCGCCCGCTCCGGTGCGGCGGGCAGCGGTGCGGAGGGCGGCGGTGACGCGGGCAGCGGTGCGGAAGGTGGCGGTGACGCGGGGCGGGCTCGGCGGCTGCTCGGCGAAGTGATCCGGGAGGCGGGCGAGTTGGACCTGATCCACCTGGAGGCCGAGGCCTCGGCCCTCCGTACGGCCCCGCCCACCGCACCTCGCACCGTCGCCGTCCCCGACGCCACCGCCGATCCCGGTACCGACGACTCCGCCGCTCCCGGCGCCTCCGAGTTCCGGCGGAACGGGCCGGTCTGGCAGCTGCGGTGGGACGGGGTGACCGTCCATGTCCCGGACGCCAAGGGGCTGCGGGACCTGCACAGTCTGCTGGGGCTGCCCGGCGCCGACGTCCCGGCGGTCCGGCTCCTCGCGCCCGAGGGCGGGGAGCTCGTCGTCGCCGCCGGGCAGCTCGGCGGCGACCCGGTGCTCGACGAGGAGGCCAAGCGCCGCTACAAGGAACGCCTGGCCCGGCTGGACGCCGAGATAGACCGAGCCGCCGCCCGGGACGACACCCGGCAGGTCGAGACGTACGACCGGGAGCGGCAGGCCCTGCTCGACGAGCTCCGCACCGCGGCCGGGCTGGGCGGCCGGACCCGGCGACTGGGCGACCAGACCGAGCGGGCCCGCAAGACGGTCACCGCCCGGATCCGCGACACCCTGCGCAAGCTGGAGACCCTGCACCCCGCGCTGGCGGCCCATCTGAAGGCCTCCGTGACGACCGGGACCACCTGTGCCTACCGCCCCGAACACTCCCCCGACTGGCGCCTCTGACCCGGGCCGCTTCTCCTACTCCTGCTCCTGCTCCTCGACGACGACGTCGGCGACGGCACACGCCACGTTGTCGGGCCCGCCCGCCTCGCGGGCCAGGCCGACCAGCCCGCGTACGGCCTCCTCCGGACCGTCCGCCGCGACGACCGCCGCCCTCAGATCCGCCTCGTCCACCACCGCCGACAGACCGTCCGAGCAGAGCAGATAGCGGTCCCCGGCCAGCACCTCCCGCAAGCGGACGTCCGGACGGGACGCCACCGCGACCTGGGCGGACCGCGCCTCGCCGACCAGGGCCTTCAGCAGCAGCGCGCGCTGCGGGTGGGAAGCGGCCTCCTCCCGGCTCAGCGAACCGTCGTCGATCATCGACTGGACCAGGCTGTGGTCGTGCGTGATCCGGAACAGCTCACCGCCCCGCAGCAGATACGCCCGCGAGTCCCCGATGTGGACGAGCCCGAGCCGCGACCCGGTCCACAGCATCGCGGTGAGCGTGGTCCCCGAACCGTCCGGAGCCGCACAGGACGCGACCGCCTCCCGGACCGCCCGCGAAGCGGAATCCGCCGTGTCCTCCAGGGCGTTCAGCAGATCCGCGGCAGAGGGCGCACCGCCCCCGGAGCCCCACGCGGAGGGCTTGAGCGCCTCGATCGCCGCCGCACTCGCCTCGGCCCCGCCCTCCCCGAAACCGTCGGCGACCGCCAGCAGCCGTGGCCCCGCGAACGCCGCGTCCTGGTTCGCCGTACGCACCACTCCCGTATCGGTCAGCGCGGCACACCGGATCGCGAGAGGCCCCGCTCCCGCACGTCCCGCGCTCCCCGCGTTGCCCGCGTTGCCTGTGCTGCCTGTGCTGCCTGTGCCGCCTGTGCTGCCCGGTATCCGCGCCATGGCCTTGCCTTCCGCTGACAGATGGTCGACGAGGTACATCGCCAGATCGCGCCGGGCCGCCGTCTCGGCCTCCACCCGCGCCCAGTAGGCCCGGATCTCCACCGCCGCGGCGCCCGCGTCGAGCGCCACGACCCGGCCGATCCGGCTCAGCGGCATGCCGATCCTGCGCAGCCACGCCACGAGCCGGGCCTCCTCCGCCTGCGCCGGGTCGTAGTACCGGTAGCCGTTCACCGGGTCGACCAGGGCGGGCCGGAGCAGGCCCAGCTCGTCGTAGCGCCGGAGCGCCTTGGCGGAGAGCCGGGACAGCCGGGCGAACTCCCCGATCGTCACCAGCTCCCCGCTCGCGGCGCCCACCGCGCGGCCTTCGCGTTCCACCCCGTACCTCCTCGTACCGGGCGCTTCCCGCCCGGCCCCACCGATGCTGGGGCTTCCCCTGCGGGGAAGGTCAAGGATGCCCGGCGCGCGGGGGGCCGCCGTCGGTCACTTCCGGTTGTAGAGCCGCATCGTCACCACGCCGAAGACCGTCATGAGCACCCCGGCCCAGCCCAGCGACCAGGCGATGTCGGCGGCCGGCCAGTTGCCCGCCATCAGCTCGCGCACCGCCGTGGCGAGGTGGGTGACCGGGCTGTTGTTCACGAAGGCCTGGAGCCAGCCCGGCATCGTCTTCGGGTCGACGAAGACATTGCTGAGAAAGGTCAGCGGGAAGATCACCATCATGCTGACGCCCATCACCGACTTCTCGGAGCGCAGCAGCAGCCCGAACATGGTCCAGATCCAGGAGAACCCGAACGAGAACACCACCAGCAGAGCGACGCCCGCCAGCACGCCGAGCACGCCGCCCTCCGGCCGGAACCCGATGATCATGCCGATGGTGAGCATCACCGCCGACGCCAGCAGATAGCGCAGGACGTCGCCGAGCAGATAGCCGACCATCGGGGCGGGCCGCCAGATCGGCAACGTGCGGAACCGGTCGAAGACGCCCTTGGCGATGTCCGTGTTCACAGCGATGCCCGTGTACATCGTGATCATCACGACGCTCATCACCATGATGCCGGGCAGCAGGAACTGGATGTACTCCTCGGTGGAGCCGGCCAGCGCCCCTCCGAAGAGATACGTGTACATCAGGACCAGCATGATCGGGAATGCCGTCACGTCGAAGAGCTGATCCGGCACATGCTTGATCTTCAGCATGGCGCGCCAGCCGAAGGTCACCGAAGCCGACAGCGCGCTGGGCCTCGGCGGGCGCTCGTGGCCCACCAGAAGCTCCGCGAGGCGTTCCCGGTCCGGCGCGGCGAGCTCGGCGCCCTCCAGCTCCGTCTTGGCGGTCGCGGTGCTCATGCCGCCACTCCCTTCTTGTCCGTGAGTGCGAGGAAGACCTCGTCGAGGCTGGGCTGTCCCAGCGAGAAGTTGTCGACCGTGATGCCGGACCGGGCCAGCTCGGCCAGGGCGCGCCCGGCCTGTTCCGCCGCGCCCTGCTCGGTGCGCTGTCCGTCGACCCGGGCGGTCAGCGCCACCGGGTCCGCGTCCAGCTGGACCTCCGCGTTCAGCACGAGCGCCAGCACCTGCTGGGCCTCGGCCCGCTGGCCGGCGTCCCGCAGCCGCAGATGGACGGTGCCGGCGCCGACGGAGGCCTTGAGCTCGCCCTTGGTGCCCTCGGCGATGACCTTGCCGTGGTCGATCACCGCGATACGGGAGGCCAGTTGGTCCGCCTCGTCCAGATACTGGGTGGTCAGCAGCACCGTGGTGCCGAGGGCGACGACCGCCCGCACGATGTCCCACACCTGGTTGCGGCTGCGGGGGTCGAGTCCGGTGGTCGGCTCGTCCAGGAACAGCACGTCCGGGGTGTTCAGGATGGACGCGGCGATGTCGATGCGCCGCCGCATGCCTCCCGAGTAGTTCTTCACCTGCTTTCCCGCCGCTTCGCTCAGCCCGAACCCGTCGAGCAGCTGGGCCGCCCGGTCGCGGGCCGCCGGCTTGGAGTGCCCGAGCAGCCGGCCGAGCAGGACGAGGTTCTCCGAGCCGGTGAGGTCCTCGTCCACCGAGGCGTACTGCCCGGTCAGGCTGACCCGGCTGCGGACCGCGTCGGCGTCCTTCACGACGTCCTTGCCGAACACCCGGGCCGTGCCTCCGTCGGGGCGCAGCAGGGTCGCGAGCATGCGGACGGCGGTGGTCTTGCCGGCGCCGTTGGGTCCGAGGACGCCGTAGACGGTGCCGGTGGGGACGGCGAGGTCGATGCCGTCCACCGCGCGGTTGTCGCCGAAGACCTTCACCAGCCCCGTGGTCTCGATGGCCAGTTCAGTGCTCATGATCCATTCCTTGTGGGTCGTCGGTGGGAGTCTGCGAGCTGCGGCGGGCCCGGCGGCTCACGAGACGTACGGGCGGACGGCGCGCGCCTCGCGCAGGGCCCAGCCCCACCAGCCGAGCTGGTCGAGCATCAGGCCCACGGACCGGTCCCGGCCGGTGTCGCCGGGGTGGCCCTCCAGCGGCTGCTGGAGGAAGTCGAGCGCGACCCCGTTCCTCAGGGTCACCGTGTGCAGCTCGGTGAAGACCGAACGCAGCTGCTCCACGGCGTACAGCCCGGCGGAACCGTGTCCGTAGCTCACGAAGGAGACCGGCTTGGCCTGCCACTCCTCGTACGCGAAGTCGATGGCCTGTTTCAGCGAGGCGGGGAACGAGCGGTTGTACTCCGGGGTGACCACGACGAAGGCCTCGGCCCTGGCGATCTCCTCGGTGAACTCCGTCATCTGCTCGGTCGCCCGCCCCGGGTAGTGCACGGGGAAGTCGAAATCGGCGAGATCCAGAACGGCGAGGTCCAGCTCGCTCCGGTGCCGGGCCCGCTCCATGAACCAGCGGCCGACCGCATCGCCGATGCGGCCCTCGCGGGTGCTGCCGATGATCACCGCGACCCGCAGCGGAACACCGTCCGTCGTCATCGCCCGCTCCTCCTCCCGCGTCCCGGGCCGCCTCCCGGACCTCCCGTCCGGGCCGGGAAGCGCCCGGCCGCTTCGCTCCCTCACCTCTTGGGCGCCAGACGCGGGGGCGCGGCCGCCAGATCGAATCTGGCGGCCGCGCACGCGGTCAGCGGGAGCCCGGACGCCGGGCGGGCCTCAGGTCTCCCGCGTGTAGAAGAGGTAGAACGAGACGACGAGGACACCCGCCCCGACCGCCAGGCCCAGCGCGGTCGACCGCAGCACGCTGGTGTCGGTGAGGCTCACCAGGAAGCCGATCGCACACGCGGTCAGCGCACCGTACGCGGCCGCCCGCAGTTCGCGCGGCAGTGAGTGCTGGATCCGGCCCAGCGCGAAGCAGAGGGCCGCCAGGGCGATACCGGAGACGAACCCGAGCAGGACCTGCCCGCCGGTGCTGGGGCCGCCGTCGCGGCGGATGAACGCCGCGTAGAACCCGTAGATCACGCCGAGCACCAGGGGCAGGGCCCAGGCGAGCTGGGAGTGGTGGCGGGTGCGCGCATGCGCGCGGGCGCCCCTTCGGCCGGGCATGGCTGCGTGTGTGGCCATCGCGGACAGCTCCTTCCGTCGCCCCCGTCGCACGCCCCCGTTCCTCCAGAGCACACCCGCCCGCGCGACCCGGCAACTCGAATGGCGTACGGCCCGGGGCGGCCCGGCTCCGGACGGGATTCCCTGGAGGAGTGCGGACCTCTCCCTCGGCGACCTCGGCTTCGGCGACCTCGGCGACCTCGTCGATCTCGGCGGCCTCGGCGGCCTTCTCGGCGCTCCTGCTCGTCCTGCTCGCCGTCCTCGTACCGTTCGGCGCGCTCTCCGCCTGGGTCGACCTGGAGATCGACGACACCGACCGGTACGTCGCCGCCGTCTCCCCGCTCGCCTCGGACCCGGCGGTGCGGACCACCGTCGCGGACCTGGTCACCGAGGAGGCGATGCGGCAGATCGATCTCGGCCCGCTCCAGGACACGGTCCGGGAGTTCCTGCACGAGTCCGTGCGGTCCTTCACCTCCACCGAGGCCTTCCAGCAGGCCTGGGACACCGCGAACCGGGCCGCGCACCAGGCGGTGGAGGCAGCCCTGGACGGCGACAGCGGCGAGGCCGTGACGATCGATCTGGCCCCGGTGATCGAGCAGGTCAAACAGGATCTGGTCGATGACGGGGTGCCGTTCGCGGATCGGATCCCGGTCGAGCGGACGGAGATCACCGTGCTCGGCCCCGGTCAGGCCGACGACCTCAGGGACTCGTTCCGGTGGCTTCGCTCCTGCAGCATCTGGCCGGCGGTCGCGACGCTGGTCCTGCTCGTCCTGGTGGTGGGTATCGCGACCGTACGGCGTGGGCTGCGGGCCGGGCTGTGGGCCACCGCGATCGTGGGCGCCGGGTTCGTGCTCGGCGCGGTCCTGCTCCGGGTGCTGGTCGCGGTCGGCCGCAGCCGGGTGCTGGACGAGGTGCCGGGCAGCGACCGGGACACGGCCGCCGCGGTCTTCGACGCCCTGACCAACTCGCTGCGGACCACGGTGTGGGTGGTGCTGGCGGTCGGCGCGGTGCTGCTGGTGGGGGCGGTTTCGGCGCGGGTGCTCCTGCGGAACAGGACGTCCTCGGCCGACGTGCGATGAGGCGGTGACCGGGTGAGAGTGGGATCCGTGGCCGTCATCGGGCGACGACCGTCACCGGGCGACGACCGCCACCGCGACCCGAAAGAGGCGTCATGGCCGACCAAGACATCTTCGAGAACATCGACGAGCTGGTCTCCGAGGAGCGCGACCTGCGCGACCGCTCCGTGGCGAAGATGGGCCTGTCCACGGACGAGAAGGCCCGGCTGCGGGCGGTGGAGGTCCAGCTCGACCAGTGCTGGGACCTGCTGCGCCGGCGGCGGGCGCTCAGCGAGTACGGCGAGGACCCCTCGACGGCGAAGGTCCGCCCCGCCGACGAGGTCGAGGGCTACCAGAGCTGAACCAGCCCTGAACCCAGAACTGAACCAGGACCGACCGGGCCGGCGGCTCCACGGCCCGAAGCGTGCTCGTGGTGACCGCCGTCCGGTGTTTCACGTGAAACACCGGACGGTGCGCGTCAGCTCTCCGGCGGGCGCCCCTGAAGGCGTTCCATCTCCCGGCGGTCGCGCTTGGTCGGACGGCCCGCGCCCCGGTCCCGTACCGGAACCTGGATCGCGATCTCGCGGGGCGGCGGGGGCGGGCTGTTGTCGACGAAGCACTCCACGGCCACCGGCGGGCCGACCCGCTTCTTGACGATCTTCGAGACGACGACCACCCGGTCCCGCCCCGCGTGCCGGAGCCGCACCTCGTCGCCGACGCGTACGGCCTGTGCGGGCTTGGCCCGATCGCCGCCGACCCTCACATGCCCCGCCCGGCAGGCGGCGGCCGCCTGAGCACGGGTCTTCGTCAGCCGGACCGACCAGATCCACACGTCGACCCGGACGCTTCCCTCCGCCTGCGGCGCGTCACCGGAAACCATGGGTCCGACTGTAATGCGGACCGGGCGGCGGGCGGGAGCCGATAAAGCCCCCACCCGCCGCCCGCATCCGGCATCCGGCATCCGGCCGGGGCTCACACGCCGATGTCGCGCCCGTCCTTGCGCCAGACGGCGACGACCGAGGGACGGACGATCCTGCCCGGTCCGTCGGGCCAGACGCTCGCCGGCTTCTCCACGGAGGCCCCGTCGATCTCGCCCGGGTGCTGGACCGCGACCAGGACACGGCGGTCCTGGATGACCGGGCCACAGGTCTCGGCCCCGGTCGGCACGGTCAGGAACTGCTTCAGTTCACCGCGCCGGTCACCGTGGGTCGCCACGCCGAACAGCCCGTCGTGCGAGCCGAGCGCGTTGCCGTCCGTGGAGATCCACAGGTTGCCGTGGGCGTCGAACGCCACGTTGTCCGGGCAGGAGATGGGGCTGACCCGCTCCTTGGGGAAGCCGGAGAAGTACGTCGACGGGTCCTCCGGGTCGCCCGCCACGAGGAACAGCCGCCAGGCGAAGCCGTCGCCCGCCGGGTCGTCCCAGTTCTCCGCGAGCTCCAGGATCTGACCGTGCTTGTTGGCGTTGCGCGGGTTCGCCTCGTCCGCCACGGCCTTGCCCTCCTTGCCGCGGTCCGAGTTGTTGGTGAGCGCCACATAGACCCGGCCGGTGCGCGGCGAGGGCTCGACGTCCTCGGGGCGGTCCATCTTGGTCGCGCCGACCTTGTCACCGGCGAGCCGGGTGTAGACGTACACCTCGTCGGCGGTCATGCCCGGCACGTGCGAGGTGGTGCCGGTGGCCAGCGGGATCCAGACGCCGCTGCCGTCGAACTCCCCGTCGTTCGGCAGCTTTCCGGTGCCGTCGATCTCGGTGACCGGCGAGTCGCCCGTCAGCTTGGCGACGTACAGCGTGCCCTCGTCCAGCAGCGTCAGGTTGTGCTCGCGTGCGGCCCGCGAGTTGCCCTTCTTCATCCGCCTGCTGGAGACGAACTTGTAGAGGTAGTCGAACTTCTCGTCGTCGCCCATGTAGACGACCGGGCGGCCGTCGGAGGTGAGCCGGGGCTGCGCCGCCTCGTGCTTGAACCGGCCCAGCGCGGTCCGCTTGCGCGGGGTGGAGTCCGGGTCGTACGGGTCGAGTTCGACGACCCAGCCGAAGCGGTTGGCCTCGTTGGGCTCCTTCGCCAGGTCGAACCGCCGGTCGAACCGCTCCCACTTGCGCTCGGTGGCGCCGGTGCCGATCCCGTACCGCTTGTGCATGTCGGTGTTGCCGTTGGCGAAGTACTGGTTGAAGTTCTCCTCGCCGTGCAGCGTCGTGCCCCACGGAGTGGTGCCGCCCGCACAGTTGTTGAGGGTGCCGAGCACCTTGCGGCCCGTGCGGTCGGCGGACGTCCGCAGCAGCGGGCTGCCCGCGGCGGGGCCCGTCACCCGGAACTCGCTCGTCGCGGTCAGGCGGCGGTTCAGCGGGTGCCGGTTGACCGGGCCCAGCTTTCCGGTGCGGTGCTCCTCCTGGACGACGACCACGGAGAGTCCGTGCGCCGCCCAGGCGATCTCCACCTGTTCGCGGGTCGGGTTGGCCGGATCGTAGCCGCGGAACATGAGGATCTCGTCCGTGTACTCATGGTTCGCGACCATCACCTGCCGCCCGCGCTCACCGCGCAGCGGGAGCAGGGAGAGGAAGTCGTTGTTGTAGCCGAACTGGCCCGCCTGCGCCTTCGCCGTCTGCTGGTCCGGGTTGAAGGCGGGCGCGCCGCGCAGGATCGGCTCGCCCCAGCGGATCACCACGTTCTGGGCGTACCCGTCGGGGACCGTGACCTTGTCGTCCTTGTTGGGGGCGACCGGCGAGAACCGCAGGCCCCGCGCTCCGGACGGGGCCGGTTTATGGGGGTGGCCCGGTTTGTTGCCGTGTCCGGCGAGCACGGCGGCCTCGGCCTGCGGGGCGCTCGGGCCGGTCAGGGCGGCGGCACCGGCGGCGGAGGCGACGGTGACCACGGCGGCGGCGCGCATCATCGAGCGGCGCGACACGGCTCCGGCGATGATGTCACCGGCGTACTCGTTGTCGCTGGTGTTGGGCGTCTCCTTGAAGCAGGCGTCGCCGCAGCGGAAGCGGCAGGTCAGCGCGGAACGCCCACCGGGATGCGAGCTGATGAACGGCAGCAGGTTGCGCACGTGGATTCCCTCCGTCTGGTGTCGTGCGTGACGGTAGGTGCGCCTCCACGCGGTCCGAGGGACTCCCGGTGAACGGCGGGTGAAGTCCGGGACACCGCTGTGCCCTTGAGGGTCGGCGGTGGACACCGTCGGGGACTCGGTCAGGGAACGGTTTCGGCTCGGTTGACGCAGCGGTGGGCCGCACCGGCGAACGGCCGGATCCGGCCGCTAACCTTACGTATCCGTCCTGGCCAGGGATGAATTCGCCCAGGTCGGACATTCCCCGCACCCAACTCATGCGAAAGGCCTCGCTCATGGGCATTCGGAGCTTGCTGCGTAAGGTGTTCGGCCGCACGGAGCAGGACGAGCCGACCACGGCCACCGTCCCGCCCCAGGCCGAGCGCACTCAGCCCAAGGAGACGGAGCCGGAGACCACTTCGGCGGCCGAGCCCGCCGCGGAGCCGAAGGCGTCGATCCCGGCGCCCGCCTCGCCCGCGTCCTCCGCCCCGTCCTCCGCCGACGCGCCGTCCACGGACTCCGGCGAGTCCACGGAGCGTGACGGTTCGAAGGCCGCCGACCTGGTGGCGGAGGCCTTCGACAAGGCGGCCACTGCCGCCAAGCCGTCGCCGACCGTCCCGGCGCAGGCGTCGGCCCCGGAGGAGACCGCGAAGGAGAGCGCGAAGGAGACCCCGCAGGCGGAGAAGCCCGCGGAGCCGGAGCCTGCGGCCGCCGACGAGCCGGTGACCGCCGAGAAGCCCGTGGCTGCGGAAGAGCCGGTTGCCGTCGTGGAGCCGGTCGAGGCCGAGGAGCCCGTATCGGCTCCGGAGCCGATCACGATCGACCTCGACCTCGACGAGACCCCGGAGCCGGAGGCCCAGCCGGAGCCGGCAGCGGAGGCCGCGCAGGCGCCGGAGACCACGCAGGAGCCGGCTGCGGAAGCCGCACCGGCAGCAGCGGAGGTTCCGGAGACCGCTCCCGAGGCCGCACCGAAGGCGCCTCAGGCCGCCTCCGAGACCCCCGAGGCCTCCGAGACCTCCGAGGCTCCCAAGGCCCCCGAAGCCTCAGCGGCACCGGCGGTCGCGGAAGAGACCCCCGCGGCCACTGTCGCCCCCGCCGCCCCGGAGCCGACCGCGACCGAAGAAGCCCCCGAGGCCTCCACCGCCCCGGCCGCCGCCATCGCCCCCGGCAAGCCCGCCACCACCCTCGCGCGGGTCAAGTCGCAGGCTCCGCAGCTCGTCGCCCCGTACAAGGCGGCGCAGGCGGCGCTCAAGGCACACGGGCTGACCGGGCTCCGCGCCCGTGTCTACCTGGTGCTCGACCGCTCCGGTTCGATGCGGCCGTTCTACAAGGACGGCAGCGCCCAGCACCTGGGCGACCGGACGCTCGCGCTCGCCGCGCACCTGGACGAGGACGCCACCGTGCCGGTCGTCTTCTTCTCGACCGACATCGACGGCACCGGGTCCATCGAGCTCTCCGGCCACGAGGGCCGCGTCGACGAGCTGCACGCGGGCCTCGGCCGGCTGGGCCGGACGCACTACCACCGCGCGGTCGAGGAGATCGTCGCGCACTACGAGAAGACGGAGGCCACCGGTCCGGCTCTCGTGATCTTCCAGACGGACGGCCCGCCGGACGCCAAGCAGGCCGCCCGGCAGGCCCTCACGGAGGCGGCGCGGCTGCCGCTGTTCTTCCAGTTCGTCGCCTTCGGCGAGCAGGACGCGAAGGGCTTCGACTTCCTGCGGAAGCTCGACGCCCCGAACACCGGCTTCTTCCACGCCGGCCCGGCGCCCCGCGAGATCGCGGACGTCGAGCTCTACCGGGAGATCCTCGCCGGGCTGCCGGACTGGACCGCCGCGCGCGCGGCCGGCTCCGAGGCCTGATCGACCGGAAGCCGTACGGTCACGGCTAGACCGCCGCCCTCGGGGCCCGGTCTCGCCGTGACCGTTCCGCCGTGGGCCATCGCGATCGACCGCACGATCGACAGACCGAGGCCCGACCCCGGACCCATCCGGTCGCGGCCCTCGCCCCGCCGGAACGGCTCGAAGAACCCCGCGATATCCGCCTCGGAGACCACCGGGCCGGTGTTGCGCACCAGCAGGGCCCCCTCTCCGCTCAGCGAGACCTCCACCGAGCCGCCCGGCACGTTGTACGTGACCGCGTTGGCCAGCAGGTTCGCCACCAGCTGGGCGAGCAGCAGCCGGTTGCCGCGCACGGAACAGCCGGCCACCGTCACCCTCACCGCCGGCCCGCCGTCCGCCCTCCGCTCCTCCGTGCCGCCGATCGGGCCGCGTACCGCCGGATGCCGGGCCGTCTCCTCCCTGACCACATGGTCGAAGCGGACCGACTCGCGCTCGTCCGTGGCCAGCCCCCGTTCGCTGCGGGCCAGCACGAGCAGCCCCTCGATGAGCCGCTCGCTGCGCCGGTTGGTGTCCAGCAGGGTCTGCCGGGTGCGGACGAGGTCCTCGGGGGACGGGTCGTCCAGGCCGACCTGGATCGCGGCGCGCTGGGTGGCCAGCGGGGTCCGCAGCTCGTGGGAGGCGTTCGCGATGAACCTCCGCTGGCTGTCGAACGCCTTCTCCAGCCGGCCCAGCAGCGCGTCCAGGGTCTCGCCCAGCTCCTTCAGCTCGTCGTCGGGGCCGCTGGACGCGATCCGCTCGTGCAGGGTCCGCTCGCTGAGCCTGCGGGCCTTCGCGGTCATCGCGTGGACCGGCCGCAGCACCCGGCCCGCTATCCACCAGCCCACCCCGACCGCGCCCGCCGTCATCACGAGCAGCGCGGCGAACGACCAGTTCATGAGCTGCTTGCCCGCCGCGTCGCTGACATGGTCGGTGATCTCGTAGACGGTGGGGGACGCGACGGAGCCACGGCTGATGACGGGGCCGTTCACCAGCTGGCCGGGCGGTGCGACGACGTATCCGGGCGGGCCGATGACGTAGCCGGGCGGTCCGACGGCCGCCGAGGAGGCGATGGCCCGCGCATCCGTTTCCGTACCGGCGCGGGAGGCCAGGTTGACGGTGGCCAGCAGCGCGGTGCCGAGCACCAGGAAGACACCGCCGTACACGAGGGCGATACGGGTCCGGATCGTCGTGTGCGGCAGCTTCGAGGCGTCCACCAGCCGCCGCAGGACCGAACGCTTCACAGGGCGTACCCGACGCCCTGCACGGTGCGGATCAGCGCGGGCTCGCCGAGTTTGGCGCGGAGCTTGCTCATGCACACGCGTACGGCCCCGGTGAACGGGTCGGCGTTGGCGTCCCAGGCCCGCTCCAGCAGCTCTTCCGCGCTGACCGTGCCTCCGTCGGCCTCCAGGAGCAGTTGCAGCACGGTGAACTCCTTCGGCGAGAGGTCCAGGTCCCGGCCGTCGCGGAGCGCGGAACGCCGTACGGTGTCGAGCCGGATGCCGTGCCGTTCCAGCTGGGGCGGTACGGGCCGGGCGCTGCGCCGGCGCAGGGCGCGTACCCGGGAGACCAGCTCGGGGAACTCGAACGGTTTGCTGACGTAGTCGTCGGCCCCCAGGTCGAGTCCGGCGACCCGGTCCTCCATGGCGCCGGAGGCGGTGAGCATCAGGATCCGGGTGCGGGAGCCGGAGGCGACCAGACGGCGGGCCACGTCGTCGCCGTGCACCCGGGGGAGGTCGCGGTCGAGCACGACGACGTCGTAGTCGTGCAGGCCGAGGTAGGCGAGGGCGGCGTCGCCGCTGTACACCGTGTCGACCGCGAAGCCGGCCCGGCGCAGTCCGGTGGCGACCAGCTCCGCGAGGATCTCCTCGTCCTCGGCGACCAGTACCCGCATGGTGTTGTCCCCTGCCTCGTGCACGCTTGTCCGCTCCCTCCCAGGATGCGACTTTCCTTCGGGAACCATTACGGGAACGGATGTTTCGCAAAGCTCTCCACCGGAGGGCTTCGCTCCGTCCGCGCGCGGGGCCACCGTCTATCGATGTGAGTGGATCTTGATCGGGCCGTTAGGATTTCGACCATGGCGGCCACTGGATCCGAGAAGCAGGGGGCGACGGCGTACTACGTCTCGACCCCCATTTACTACGTCAACGACGCTCCTCACCTGGGCCACGCCTACACGACCGTCGCAGGCGACGTGCTCACGCGCTGGCACCGCCAGCGCGGCGAGAAGGTGTGGTACCTCACCGGCACGGACGAGCACGGTCAGAAGATCATGCGCACGGCCGAGGCGAACAACGTGACTCCGCAGGCTTGGGCGGACAAGCTCGTCGAGGAGGCGTGGAAGCCCCTCTGGGAGCATCTGAACATCGCCAACGACGACTTCATCCGGACGACGGAGAAGCGGCACACCGACCGTGTGCAGGAGTTCGTGCAGGACCTGTACGACAAGGGCGAGATCTACAAGGGCGGGTACGAGGGCCCGTACTGCGTGGGCTGCGAAGAGTACAAGCTCCCCGGCGATCTGATCGACGGCGAGGGCGAGTTCGCCGGTCAGAAGCTCTGCCCGATCCACAAGAAGCCGGTGGAGCTCCTCAAGGAGGAGAACTACTTCTTCAAGCTCAGTGAGTACGGCCCGAAGCTGCTGGAGTTCTACGCGGCGAACCCGGACTTCATCCAGCCCGAGTCGGCGCGCAACGAGGTCGTGAACTTCGTCGAGCAGGGCCTGCAGGACCTGTCGATCTCGCGCTCGACCTTCGACTGGGGCGTCCCGGTGCCGTGGGACGACAAGCACGTCATCTACGTGTGGATCGACGCGCTGCTCAACTACGCGACGGCCGTCGGCTACGGCGCCAACCAGGAGAAGTTCGACGGTACGTTCCCGGCGAACGTGCACCTGATCGGCAAGGACATCCTCCGCTTCCACTCGGTGATCTGGCCCGCGATGCTGATGGCCCAGGGCCTGCCGCTGCCCGGCAAGGTCGTCGCCAACGGCTGGCTGATGGTCGGCGGCGAGAAGATGTCGAAGTCCAACCTGACCGGCATCAAGCCGCAGGACCTGACCTCGCACTTCGGCGTGGACGCGTACCGCTGGTACTTCCTGCGGGCCATCGCGTACGGCAGCGACGGGTCGTTCTCCTGGGAGGACTTCACCGCCCGCTACACCTCCGAGCTGGCCAACGACTACGGCAACCTCGCCTCGCGCGTGGCGGCGATGGTCGGCAAGTACTTCGGCGGCGCGCTGCCGGAGGCCACGGCCGTCGGCGACGCGGAGCGGGCCGTGCAGGAGGGCCTGGCGAAGGCCGTCGCGACCGCCGACCGGAAGATCGGCGAGGAGCTGGACTTCCAGGCCGGCATCCTGGCGGTCTTCGACTTCGTGAAGCAGGTCAACGGCTACATCACGGAGCAGGAGCCGTGGAAGGTGGCCAAGGACACCACTCCCGAGGGCCAGGCCCGCCTCGCGACCATCCTGTACACGGCCGCCGAGTCGCTGCGCGGTGTGGCGGTCCTGCTGAACGCCGTGATGCCGGAGACCTCGCAGAGCCTGTGGGAGTCGCTGGGCGCCGAGGAGTCCCTGGGCGCGCTGGCCGACCAGAAGGTCCAGGACGCGGGCGCGTGGGGCGTCCTGCCCGCGGGCGCGACGGTGACGAAGGGCGCGGTGCTGTTCCCGCGCCTGGAGGAGAAGCCGGCGTAACCGCCGACGTACGTACGCGAGGAGCCCGGGACCACTGTTCATGGTCCCGGGCTCCTCGCGTACGGCGCCGGGTCAGCGTGTCCAGTTCTTGAGCGGCTCGGTGTCCAGCTCGATCCCGACCGGGTCCGGCAGCGTGACGGTCTTGCCGTACGGCACCGTCACGACCTGCTCGTAGCGCACGCCGTCGGGCTGCGAGTGGACCTTCACCTCACAGGTGTCCCGGTCGATCAGCAGGTAGACGGGGATGCCGGTCTCGGCGTACGCGCGCGGCTTCTCGACGCGGTCGCGGCGGTCGGTGTCCTCGTCGTACGAGGTGACCTCGACGACCATGAGGACGTCGTCGGGGTTGGCCCATTCGCCTTGGCCGACGAAGGCGTCGATCGGGGCGAGCGCAGCATCCGGGCGAGCATTGCCCTCGCGATCGTTCTCGATTCGCAGCCGCTGGTAGGCGTAGAGCCACCGGTTCAGATCCACCTGCACGCACAAGCGTGTCAGCCACTCGATGATCCGCCCGCGATTCCCGTCCGGCGGCGCCTTGACTTCCATCTGCCCGTGCACAAACTCCAGCCATGGCGCCTCCTCGACCCGCATGGCATGACGGGCCAGATCCTCGAAGACGTCCTGCGCCAGGACGCGGCGCTCGACCACGCTCACAGCGGCTTCCTCCTGTGCATGACCACCGAGACATCAGGAAATGCCTCCAGCCTACGGACGCGGTCCCCGCCCGTCAGCCCGATCATCCCCTCACCGCCCCAGCGTCTCCCCGTCCCCCATCACGATCACCGGGTTCATCGCCGGGTCCAGGGTGCGCAGGAGTTCCTCCATCAGCTCCTCCGGGATGGAGACGCAGCCCTGGGTCGGGCCGCCGTGGTCGACGTGGATCCAGATGCCGCCGCCGCGTTCGAGGCCGAGCGGGCGGGTGCGGTCCAGGGGGCTGACGCCCTCCGTGCGGTTGTAGTTGATCGCGACGACGTAGTCGAAGGAACCCTCCAGCGGCTCTCCGAAGAAGCCCTCGCCGTCCACCGCGAACCGTGGGTGTTCGTCGTACGGGAGCAGGGCCCCCGGGTCAGGGAGCCGGCCGCCGGCGTCGGTGAGGGTGTAGACGCCCGTGGGGGATCTCCGGTCGCCCGCCACGTGGTGGTCCGTCCAGCCCTCCATGCCGTTGTGGGCCGGCCAGGGCCCCGCGACCGGCTCCCAGCCCTGTGCCGGGTCCGCGCGGCTGTACAGGACCGCGCTGGAGCGGTAGGAGTCGGCCTCCTCGCCGGTGACCACGAAGGCCTGCCGGGCCTCGGCGGGGATCTGGGCCAGGGTCTCCGGCCCCAGGTCGGGGATCTCGGCGGGGCTCGGGGTGGGCGTCGGGGCGGGTGAGGCCCGGAGCGCGGACGCGGCGTCGGACTGCGGGCCCGCGGCGCCCTGGCCCGGGACGCCGACCGGGGTCTCCTCCGGAGCGGCGTCGGAGGAGCAGCCGGTGAGCAGCAGGGCCAGGACGAGGAGCGGTGCGGCGAGCAGAACGGGTGGGCGGCGGGGGAGGGACACGGCGGTGGGCTCCTCGGATGGCGGCGGGCGGCGCGGCGCGGCAGGACGGGCTGCGGGAGGGGTGTCTCGGTGCCAGTCCTTGCCGGGCCCGGCCCGGCCGAATCCGATCCGGGGCCATCCGGCTGTACCGCGTCGCCCGGCCGTCATCGGCTCCGGGCCGCGTGCAACGAAACAGCCCCCGATCGGGTGATCGGGGGCTGTTTCACGTGAAACATCCGCAGAGCGGGACCGTCCGGACCGTCGGTCCCGCGCGGACCACTACTCCGCGGCGGGCTTCTCCGATGCGCCCTTCGCGGCGACCGGCTTGCGCAGCTGGATGTTCAGCTCGCGCAGCCGCGTCTCGTCCAGCACGGTCGGGGCGCCCATCATCAGGTCCTGGGCGTTGCCGTTGAGCGGGAAGGCGATCGTCTCGCGGATGTTCGGCTCGTCGGCGAGCAGCATCACGATGCGGTCGACGCCCGGGGCGATGCCACCGTGCGGCGGGGCGCCGAGACGGAACGCGCGGAGCATGCCCGCGAACTCGTGCTCGACAGTCTCGCGGTCGTACCCGGCGATCTCGAAGGCCTTGAGCATCAGCTCGGGCTCGTGGTTACGGATGGCGCCCGAGGACAGCTCGATGCCGTTGCAGACGATGTCGTACTGCCAGGCGAGGATGTCCAGCGGGTCCTTCTCCTCCAGGTCGGCCAGACCGCCCTGGGGCATCGAGAAGGGGTTGTGCGAGAAGTCGATCTTGCCGGTCTCCTCGTCCTTCTCGTACATCGGGAAGTCGACGATCCAGCAGAACCGGAAGACGCCCTCCTCGAAGTGGCCGGCGCGCTTGGCGGCCTCGACCCGGACGGCCGACATGATCTTGGAGACCTCGTCGAACTCGCCCGCACCGAAGAAGACCGCGTGGCCCGGGACCAGCGAGAGCCGCTCGGTGAGCGTCTTGACGTCGGTCTCGGTGAGGAACTTGGCGATCGGACCGGCCAGCGTGCCGTCCTCGCCCACCCGCACCCAGGCCAGGCCCTTGGCGCCGTGCTCGACGGCGTACTCACCGAGGCCGTCGAAGAACTTCCGGGACTGGCCCGCGGTGTCCGGGACCGGCAGCGCGCGTACGTGCTTGCCGGCGAACGCCTTGAACCCGGAGTCGGCGAAGACGTCCGAGATGTCGACGAGCTCCAGCTTGGCGCGCAGGTCCGGCTTGTCGTTGCCATACTTCAGCATCGACTCGCGGAACGGGATGCGCGGGAACGGCGAGGTGACCTCACGGCCGTTGCCGAACTCGGTGAAGAGCTCGGTCATCAGCTTCTCGATCGGCTGGAAGACGTCCTCCTGCTCGACGAAGGACATCTCGACGTCGAGCTGGTAGAACTCGCCCGGCGAACGGTCCGCGCGGGCGTCCTCGTCGCGGAAGCACGGCGCGATCTGGAAGTAGCGGTCGAAGCCCGAGATCATCAGCAGCTGCTTGAACTGCTGCGGGGCCTGCGGCAGCGCGTAGAACTTGCCGGGGTTCAGGCGGGACGGGACGACGAAGTCACGGGCGCCCTCGGGGGAGGTCGCGGTGAGGATCGGGGTCGCCATCTCGTTGAAGCCGAGGGCCACCATCTTGGAGCGGATGGAGGCGATCACGGCCGAGCGCAGCATGATGTTGCGGTGCATGCGCTCGCGGCGCAGGTCGAGGAAGCGGTACTCCAGGCGCCGCTCCTCGTTGACGCCGTCCTCGGTGTTGATCGTGAACGGCAGCGGGCCGGCCTCGCCGAGCACCTCGACCTCGGTGACCTCGATCTCGATCTCACCGGTCGGCAGCTCCGGGTTGACGTTGTCGGCACCGCGCGCGGACACCTTGCCGTCGATCCGGACGACAGTCTCCTTGGTGAGCTTCGCCAGGGCCTCGTTGCCGGGCGTGCCGGGGCGGGCGACGAGCTGCACCAGACCGTAGTGGTCGCGCAGATCGATGAAGAGGATGCCACCCAGGTCTCGGCGATTGTGCAGCCAGCCGCTCAGCCGGACGTCGGTACCGACGTCAGAGGCGCGGAGCTCGCCGCAGGTGTGGGACCTGTACCGATGCATCGTCGTTCATCCAGTCTTCGCGGTTGGGGTGAAAGGAGCCTCCCCAGGCTACCGTCCGGGACCGGGACGCTTCATTTCGCTTGCCGCCTCCGCACCCGCCCGGCCGCCGGGGCAGGTGGCCGCTCCTCGGTGGCGTCCGCCGAGCAGACCTTCCTAAAGTGGGGCAATGCGCACCGAGGAAGTCCTGGCCGCGATCGCGACGGGCCTGTGGCGCTGGGACAACGCAGTCGGCACGGTCACGCTCGACGCGGAGGCGGCCCGGCTGCTCGGCCTGCCGCCCGAGCCCGGCAGCTACCGGGAAGCGGCGGTGCGCTCCCGTTTCCACCCGGTCGACTGGAACGAGATCTACGGGGTGGTGAACCTCGCGGTCGCCGAAGGCAGCCTCGCCGAGGCGCGGCTGCGGATCGTGGACGAGCGCGGGAAGGTCCTCCGTACCGTGCGCAGCCGCTCCAAGCCGGTCTTCCCGCCGGACCGGGAGGCCGGGAACTACGTCCTCATCGGCACGCTCCAGGAGGTCGCCGAGCCACAGCCCGGCTCCACCGACTCCGCCCACACGCCGATCACCGGGGACTGGCGGCGGTCCCGGGAGGCGTTCCTGCTGGACGCCGGGCGCGCGCTGGCCGAGGCCCGGTCCACCGCGGAGGTGCTGCGGGTCGCCGGATCGCTGTCGATGCCCGGCTTCTCCCCGGACGGCCTCGCGGTCTTCGGCTCCGTCGGGGAGCGGCTGACGATCATCGGGCACCACGGGCACACCATGGGCGACGAGGAGCCCTTCACGGACATGCCCCTGGAGACCGACTACCCGGCCGCCGAGGTCGTCCGCACCGGACGCGCGATCTACCTCCCCTCCCCCGAGGAGTACCGCCGCCGCTACCCGGCCACCTGGCCGCTCGCCCGGCGCTTCGGGCGGCAGTCCTGGGCGTTCCTGCCGCTGGTCTCCTCCGGCCGCACGATGGGCGCCTGGATGGCCGGATTCCGGCATCCGGTGGGGTTCTCCCCGGACGAGCGCGCGGTGCTCTCGACGGTCGCCCGGATGCTCGCGCAGGCGCTGGCCCGGGCCGGGGTGGCCGAGACGGAACGCGAGCTGTCGCTCGGGCTCCAGCGCTCGATGATGCCGACGCTGGGCCCGGACATCCCCGGGATGACGGTGGCCGCGCGGTACGTGCCGACCGGCGGCGGGCTCCAGGTGGGCGGCGACTGGTACGACATGATCCCGCTGCCCAACGGCCGGATCGCCCTGGTCATCGGCGATGTCCAGGGCCACGACGTGCGGGCCGCCGGGCTGATGGGCCAGCTCCGTATCGCCCTGCGCGCCTACGCCTCAGAGGGGCACCGCCCGGACGCGGTGCTCTCCCGGGCCTCACGCTTCCTGTCCGGGCTCACCGACGCGTACGAGAGCGTCGAGGGCGACGCGGAGCCGCCGGCGCCGCGCTTCGCGACCTGTCTGTACGCGGAGGTGGACCCGGAGGCCGGGACGCTGGACATCGCCCGTGCGGGCCACCCCGACCCGGTGGTGATCAGCGCCGACGGGACCGCGGTGATCCGGCAGACGGCGGGCGGGCTGCCGCTCGGGATCGAGACGGACTCCGACTACCCCACCACCCGGGTGGTCCTGGAACCCGGCGAGACGATCATGCTGTGCACGGACGGCCTCATCGAGACCGGCGGGCACGACATGGCCACCGGCTGGACCCGGCTGCAGCCCGTCCTGGAGCGGCCCGTCGAGGACCTGGAGCAGCTGGCCGACGCCCTGGTCCAGGCCGTGCACGGGCCCACCTCGCACTACACGACGGGGCCGCTCGCGGACCGGCGGGAGGACGACATCGCGGTCCTGGTGCTGCGGCGGGAGAGCGCCCCGGCGCCGGAGACGCCGCCGCGCCGCAGCGTCCTGACCATCGCGCAGGCCGAGCCCGAGCGGATCTCGGTCGGCCGCCAGCTGGTGCGTGAGCTGCTGCACGACTGGAGCGATCCGGAGCAGGTCGACTCGGCGGTCCTGATGGTCTCCGAGATGGCCACCAATGTGCTCGTCCACACGGACGGGGACGCGCTGATGGTGGCGGAGGTCTCCGGTGAGCGGGGGGCGCGGCGGCTGCGTGTCGAGGTCGCCGACGCCAGTGACGAACTGCCGCACAAGCGGAGGCCGGGGGAGATGGCGTCCAGCGGGCGGGGGCTTGTGCTGATGGAGATGCTGGCGGATGTGTGGGGGGTGGATCCTCGGGGGGAGGGGAAGTCGATCTGGTTCGAGCTGTACGAGGCGGCTGGGGCGGGGGGTTCTTGAGCGGGTGGGCCCCGGGGCCCGGCGCTCCGCGTGCTCGGGGCCGACCCCGTGACGGTTCCGTCCTCAAGCGCCGGACGGGCTGGGTCTGCGTAGTTCGCCCAGGACGCCGAAGGCCGCCGCGCACAGGGGGACGGCCAGGAGCATGCCCAGCAGGCCCGCCACGCTCGCGCCCGCCGTCAGGGCGATCATGATCATGGCGGGGTGCATCTGGACCGTACGGCTCTGGATCATCGGCTGGAGCACATGGCCCTCCAGCACCTGGACCGCGAGGACCACCCCCAGGGCCCACAGCGCGATCACGAACCCCCGGTCGGCCAGGGCGACCAGCACCGCCACCGCGCCGGAGAGGAACGCCCCGAGGTAGGGGATGTACGCGCCGACGAAGACCAGCGCGCCGAGCCCCACCGCCCCCGGGACGTCCAGGATCAGCAGGCCCACCGTGATGCACACGGCGTCGATCAGGGCGATGAACGTGGTGCCGCGCATGAAGCCCTCGACGGCCTCGAACGCCCGGCGGCCCATGGCCTCCACCAGGTCGCCGGTGCCGCGCGGGGCCACCGCGTGGGCCAGGCTCACGGCCCGGTCCGAGTCGCGCAGGAAGAAGAAGGTGAGCAGCAGGGCCAGCACGCTGGTCGCCACCAGCGAACCGATCAGGCTGATGCCGCTGAGCAGCCCGCCCGCCGCGCTCGCCCCGAACTTCTCGACCAGGTTCTTCGCGTTGTCGGCCAGGTCGTCGACGTCCGTGGCCCCGGCGATGTCCAGATGGTCGACGACCCACTGGCCGGCGTCCTTCAGCGAGGCGACGATCTGGTCGCCGGAGTCGACGAGGGCGGTGACCACGATGTATCCGGCGCCGCCGACCACCGCGACGAGGGCCGCGCAGGTGAGGCCCGCGGCCAGCGAGCGGTTGAGGCGGAGCGCGATGAGCCGGCGGTGCACGGGGCCGAGCAGCGCGGTGCCGAGCAGGGCCAGCAGCACCGGGGTGACCGCGGTCTTGAGGGCGACGACCAGCCAGACCGCGACGGCGGCGACGCCCACGACGAGCAGGACGACTCCGCACCAGGCGGCCGCGCGGCGGGCGCTCTCGGGCAGCAGGGGCTTGGGTGCGGGCACCCTCCCCACCCGATCACGGCGCACGCCCGCTGTCCCGTCCGCCGCCCCCGTACGGGTGACGGGGCGTCACCAGGCGGGAGCGGCGGGGCGGATCACATGCCGTGGACCGCCGGGACCGTGCCCAGGCGGCCGGCCTGGAAGTCCTCGAAGGCCTGCTTCAGCTCGGCCTGACTGTTCATCACGAACGGTCCGTAGTGCGCCATCGGCTCCCGGATCGGGCGGCCGCCGAGGAGGACGACCTCCAGGTCCGGGGTGTTGCCGTCCTGCCGCTCGTCGGCGCGGACGGTCAGCGAGCCGCCGGCGCCGAACACCGCGGTCTGGCCCATCGTGATGGGGCGGCGCTCCGCGCCGACCGTGCCGCGGCCGGCCAGGACGTACGCGACACCGTTGAAGTCCTCGCGCCAGGGCAGGGTCACCTCGGCGCCGGGCCGGACGGTGGCGTGGATCATCGTGATCGGGGTGTGGGTGATGCCGGGGCCCTCGTGGCCGTCGAGCTCACCGGCGATGACCCGGAGCAGCGCGCCGCCGTCGGGAGAGGCCAGGAGCTGGACCTCGCCGCCGCGGATGTCCTGGTAGCGCGGGTTCATCATCTTGTCGGCCTTGGGCAGGTTCACCCAGAGCTGGAGGCCGTGGAAGAGCCCGCCGGACATGACGAGCGACTCCGGCGGGGCCTCGATGTGCAGCAGGCCCGACCCGGCGGTCATCCACTGGGTGTCGCCGTTCTCGATGGTGCCGCCGCCACCGTTGGAGTCCTGGTGGATGAAGGTCCCGTCGATCAGGTACGTGACGGTCTCGAAGCCGCGGTGCGGGTGCCAGGGGGTGCCCTTCGGCTCTCCGGCGGCGTACTCCACCTCACCCATCTGGTCCATCATGATGAACGGGTCGAGGTGCCGGTAGTTGATCCCGGCGAACGCCCGGCGCACCGGGAAGCCCTCGCCCTCGAATCCGCTCGGCGCGGTCGTGACGGCGACCACGGGGCGGGCCGCGGCATCGCCGGAAGCGGCGACCTTGGGCAGGGTCAGCGGGTTGTCGACGGTCACTGCGGGCATGGAAGCCACCTCCGGGCGAGTGTTCTGGAATCAATTTAGTTGAATGATGAACATCTCGCAAGGCGTCGCGCATTCCCGGACCGCGCCGGAGGCGCCCCGACAGCGAGAAGGGCCCGTGCCCATCCCGGCACGGACCCTCGCCCGAACGATGAAACAGCAGGCCGGAGGCGTGCTGAAGCCTCGGCCCTACCCGTACATCCGGCGCATCGCGAAGTCGACCATCTGCTCGACCGCCTTGGCGTCGAAGACCATCCGGTGGTCGCCCTCCATGTCCAGGACGAAGCCGTAGCCCGTCGGCAGCAGGTCGATCACCTCGGCCCCGGTGATCACGAAGTACTTCGACTCCTTGCCCGCGTACCGCCGCAGCTCCTTGAGCGTGGTGAACATCGGGATCACCGGCTGCTGCGTGTTGTGCAGCGCCAGGAAGCCGGGGTTGTCACCGCGCGGGCAGTAGACCTTCGAGGTGGCGAAAATCTGCTGGAAGTCCTCGGCGGAGAGGGAGCCGGTGGTGAAGGCCCGTACCGCGTCGGCCAGGGAGGGCGGCGACGGTTCCGGATACAGCGGCTGCTCCCCGTAGCCGCCGCCCATCTGACCCATCTGGCCCATCTGACCCATCTGCTGCTGAGCACCAGGGTTCTGGTCGTAGCCGTACATGCTGCAAAGAGTAATCGGACACATCTACGGCTTGAGGGGTTGCGCCTTATTACTGACGGGTAGCATCATCGGAGAGGTCAGCTGATAGACCTACGCCTGCCTGTCGCCCGACCCGCATCACTCCCCGGGGCGCTGTGCGCCACTGCTATTGATTACGGAGCCTTCCCATGGGGCACTACAAGTCGAATCTCCGCGACATCGAGTTCAACCTCTTCGAGGTCCTCGGGCGCGACAAGGTGTACGGCACCGGTCCGTTCGCTGAGATGGACGTCGACACCGCGAAGAGCATCCTGGACGAGCTCACCCGCCTCGCGGAGAACGAGCTCGCCGACTCCTACGCCGACGCCGACCGCAACCCGCCGGTCTTCGACCCGGAGACCAAGACGGCCCCGGTCCCGGCGAGCTTCAAGAAGTCGTACCAGGCCTTCATGGACTCCGAGTACTGGCGCCTGGGCCTCCCCGAGGAGATCGGCGGCACCACCTCGCCCCGCTCCCTGATCTGGGGCTACGCGGAGCTGCTGCTCGGCGCGAACCCGGCCGTGTGGATGTACTCCTCCGGCCCGGCCTTCGCCGGCATCCTCTTCGACGAGGGCAACGAGGAGCAGAAGAAGATCGCGGAGATCGCCGTCGAGAAGCAGTGGGGCTCGACGATGGTGCTGACCGAGCCGGACGCCGGCTCCGACGTCGGCGCCGGCCGGACGAAGGCCGTGCAGCAGGACGACGGCTCCTGGCACATCGAGGGTGTGAAGCGCTTCATCACCTCGGGCGAGCACGACATGTCCGAGAACATCATCCACTACGTGCTGGCCCGCCCCGAGGGCGCCGGACCCGGCACCAAGGGCCTCTCGCTCTTCATGGTCCCGAAGTTCCACTTCGACTGGACCACCGGCGAGCTGGGCGAGCGCAACGGCGTGTACGCGACGAACGTCGAGCACAAGATGGGCCTCAAGGCGTCCAACACCTGCGAGATGACGTTCGGCGACCAGCACCCCGCCAAGGGCTGGCTGATCGGTGACAAGCACGACGGCATCCGCCAGATGTTCCGCATCATCGAGTTCGCCCGCATGATGGTCGGCACGAAGGCCATCGCCGCGCTCTCCACGGGCTACCTGAACGCCCTGGAGTACGCCAAGGAGCGCGTCCAGGGTCCGGACCTGGCGAACTTCATGGACAAGACGGCGCCCAAGGTCACCATCACGCACCACCCCGACGTGCGCCGCTCGCTCATGACGCAGAAGGCGTACGCCGAGGGCATGCGCTCCCTCGTGCTGTACACCGCCTCCGTCCAGGACGCGATCCAGGAGCTGGAGGCCGCGGGCGAGGACGCCAAGGCGCTGAACGGCCTCAACGACCTGCTGCTGCCGATCGTGAAGGGCTACGGCTCCGAGAAGTCCTACGAGCAGCTCGCGCAGTCGCTCCAGACCTTCGGCGGCTCCGGCTACCTCCAGGAGTACCCGGTCGAGCAGTACATCCGGGACGCCAAGATCGACACCCTCTACGAGGGCACCACGGCGATCCAGGGCCAGGACTTCTTCTTCCGGAAGATCGTCCGCGACCAGGGCGCCTCGCTCAACACGCTCTCCGAGGAGATCAAGAAGTTCCTCGCGGGCAACCAGGGCAACGAGGAGCTGGCCCCCGCGCTGGACTCGCTCGCCAAGGCCGCCGTGGACCTGGAGGCGATCGTCGGCACGATGATCACCGACCTCACCTCGACCGGCGAGGACGTCAAGAACATCTACAAGGTCGGTCTCAACACGACCCGCCTGCTGATGGCCTCCGGCGATGTCGTCGTCGGCTACCTGCTCCTCAAGGGCGCGGCCGTGGCCGCCGAGAAGCTGCCGACCGCAGCCGCCAAGGACGTCGCCTTCTACCAGGGCAAGATCGCCGCCGCGAAGTTCTTCGCCGCGAACGTCCTGCCGGGCGTCTCGACCGAGCGCGCGCTCGCCGAGGCGATCGACAACTCGCTGATGGAGCTGGACGAGGCCGCGTTCTAGGGAGACACCCCCAGAACCTCGCCCGACCTGCTCGGACCGTCGACAGCGCCGCCGCCCGGAATCCTCCGTGCGGCGGCGCTGTCGTGCCGGATGCCCGGTCACCGGATACCGGACCGCGCGTCCTCGTTACAGTGAAGAACATGAGTTCCCCTCTCCGGTTCGACCGCGCCCACACCGATGACCTGATGTCCTTCCTGGCGGCCAGCCCGTCCCCGTACCACGCGGTGGCGAACGCCGCCGCGCTGCTGGCGGAGGCCGGCTTCCGGCAGGTCGAGGAGACCGCCGCCTGGGACGCGTCGGCCGGCGGGAAGTACGTGCTGCGCGGCGGGGCGATCGTCGCCTGGTACGTGCCGGAGGGCGCCGAGGCGCACACCCCGTTCCGGATCGCCGGGGCGCACACCGACTCCCCCAACCTCCGGGTGAAGCCGCTGCCCGACACCGGGGCGCACGGCTGGCGCCAGATCGCGGTCGAGGTCTACGGCGGCACCCTGCTCAACACCTGGCTCGACCGGGACCTGGGCCTGGCCGGGCGGATCTCGCTGCGCGACGGCACCCACCGGCTGGTCAACATCGACCGGGCGCTGCTGCGGGTGCCGCAGCTGGCCGTGCACCTGGACCGGTCGGCCAACACCGAGGGGCTCAAGCTCGACCGGCAGAAGCACATGCAGCCGATCTGGGGGCTCGGCGACGTCGAGGAGGGCGACCTGATCCGCTTCGTCGCCGAGGAGGCGGGCGTCGACGCGGAGGACGTCACCGGCTGGGACCTGATGCCGCACGCCATCGAGCCGCCCTCCTACCTGGGCCGCGACCGGGAGCTGGTGGCCGGGCCCCGGATGGACAACCTCCTCTCGGTGCACGCCGCGACCGCCGCCCTGGCCGCCGTCTCCGCACTGCCCGACGCCGACCTCCCGTACATCCCGGTGCTCGCCGCCTTCGACCACGAGGAGAACGGCTCGCAGTCCGACACCGGGGCCGACGGGCCGCTGCTCGGATCGGTGCTGGAGCGCTCGGTGTTCGCGCGCGGCGGCACGTACGAGGACCGCGCCCGCGCCTTCGCCGGCACGGTCTGTCTCTCCTCCGACACCGGCCACGCCGTGCACCCCAACTACGCGGAGCGGCACGACCCGACGCACCACCCGGTCGCCAACGGCGGACCGATCCTCAAGGTCAACGTCAACATGCGGTACGCCACCGACGGCAGCGGCCGGGCCGTGTTCGCCGCGGCCTGCGAGAAGGCGGGCGTGCCGTGGCAGAGCTTCGTGTCCAACAACGCGATGCCCTGCGGCACCACGATCGGTCCGATCACCGCGGCCCGGCACGGCATCCAGACCGTGGACATCGGCGTGGCGATCCTCTCGATGCACAGCGCGCGCGAACTGTGCGGCGCCGACGACCCGTATCTGCTGGCGAACGCGCTCGCCTCGTTCCTCGCGGGCTGATCCGCCGCCCAACCGCCGCCGCGCACATGCTTGTTGCCGGGCCGGGTACGCGACCCGTACACCGGCCCGGATTCACCGGGCGGTCGAGGAGGCGGAATTCATGGGACTCGGAGGATGCATTCTCCTGATCGGCGGCGGCGCGATCCTGGCGTTCGCCACGGACTGGAAGCTGGACTCGGTCAATGTGGACCTGGTCGGCTGGATCATGATGCTCGTCGGCCTCGTCGGGGTCTTCGTCTACATGAGCATCGCGCGCCGCCGCCGGATGGTCGTGCCGCCCACCACCACCGTCGTCCAGGACGACGAGCAGCGCTACCGCTGACGGCCCGCGGCGGCCCGGCGAGGGCCCTGCGGGGGCCGGATATTCTGGGGCGGATCCCGCGCCCCCGCCGTGGGCGCGTCCCGCCCCGAAGAGGAGCCGTCCGTGGAGTTCCGGCTGCTCGGCACGGTCACTGTCGAAACGCTCGCCGGACCGCTGCCCCTGGGGCCCGCCAAGCGACGCAGCCTGCTCGCCGCGCTGGTGCTGTCCGCCAACACCCCGGTCCCGGTCGGCCGGCTGACGGACTCCCTCTGGGACGACACCCCGCCGTCGCAGGCCCGTGGCGTCATCCAGGGCCATGTGTCGCGGCTGCGCGCCCTGCTGGTGGGCGCGGACGCGGAGGCGTACGGGGTCGAACTGGCCACCCTCGGCGACGCGTACGTCCTGCGGGTGCCCGAGACGCTGGTGGACGCGCAGCGGTTCGAGGAACTGCTGATGCTGGCACGCGAACAGCGCACCTGGGCGGATACCGCGCTGATGCTGAAGGAGGCCCTGTCCCTCTGGCAGGGCCCGGCCCTCAGCGGGGCGTTCACCGGTCCGCCGCTCCGGGCCGCCGCGCACTCCCTGGAGGAGTCGCGGCTGGCGACGGTCGAGCAGCTGGCCCGTGCGTACGGAGAGCTCGGCGAGCACCACCGGGCGGCGGCGCTGCTGGCGGCGGAGACCGCGGCGCATCCGCTGCGCGAGTCGCTGGCGGCGGAACTGATGCTGGCGCTGTACCGGGCGGGGCGGCAGTCGGAGGCGCTGGACCGTTTCCACCGTACGAGACGGCTCCTCGCCGATGAGCTGGGCATCGACCCGGGGCACGAACTCGCCGACGCGTACGCGCTGATCCTGCGGGGTGAGCCGGGGGCGGGGCCGGGAGGTCCGGGGTCCGGCCTCGGCGCGGCTCGGGGCAGCGCACCGGGCCCTGCCGCCGCTCCGGTCGCTGCCCCGGACCCGGCCGGCGCCCCGGATCCCGCCCGGACCGCCGGCCCCGCCCGTACCTCCGACGCCGCCCGGCCCGCTGCCCCTGCCGGTGCGGTGCCCGTACCGCACCCGGGGCACGCCGGAGAGCCGCTGCCCGTCGATCTGCTCCCCCGGGCGCCCCGTGGCTTCCACGGGCGGGCCGCCGAGCTGGCCGCGCTCACCCGGGCGGCGGCGGGCGAGGCGCCCGTCTGTCTGGTCACCGGACCGGCCGGGGTCGGCAAGACCGCGCTGGCGCTCCAGTGGGCGCACCGCAGCGGCGCGCTCTTCCCGGACGGGCGCCTCTTCGCCGATCTGCGCGGGTTCAGCGAGGCCGGTGAGCCCGCGCTCGTCGACGTCCTGCGGGAGTTCCTGCTCGCGCTCGGCGTCGCACCCCGCCGGATACCGGAGTCCGCCCCGGCGGCCGCCGCGCTCTTCCGCTCGCTGTCCGACCGGCGCAGGCTGCTGGTCGTCCTCGACAACGCCCGCGACTCCGCCACCGTCAGGGCGCTGCTGCCGGGCGGCACGGACTGCGTCACGCTGGTCACCAGTCGGCACCGGCTGGAGGGGCTGATCGCCTCGGACGCCGCCCGGCCCGTACCGCTCGGCACGCTGGAGGCCGACGACGGCACGGCGCTGCTCGCCGGGGTGCTGGGGGAGGAGCGGGTGCGCGCCGAACCGGTGGCGGCCCGCCGGCTCGCCGAGCTCTGCGGCGGGCTGCCGCTCGCGCTGCGCGTCACCGCCGCCCGGCTGGCGGGGCGGCCGCACTGGACGCTGGCCGCCCTCGCCGACGAACTGGCCGACGAGCGCGGCCGGCTGGCCTGTCTCGACGTGGACGACACCGGTGTCGCGGCCGCGCTGCGGCTGACCGTCCAGCATCTGCCGCCGGAGGCCGTCCACCAGTTCGCGCGGCTCGGGCACCATCCCGGCGGCCCTGTCGACCCGTACGCGGCCGCCGCGCTCGCGGGGACGGACCCGGTCGCCGCGGCGGCCGCGCTGGAGCGTCTCGCCGCCGCCCACCTCGTCGCCGAGACCGCCCCGGGCCGGTGGATCCTGCACGACCTGGTGCGCCTGTACGCCCGGGGCCTCGACCCGGCATCGGCGCACGAGGCCCTCACCGGCGTGCTCGACCACTGCATCGCCACCGCGCTGGCCGCCGCCGACACGGCGGAGCCCGGCGGCGAGCCCTGCTTCGTGCTGCCGGACGGCTACCGCAAGCCCGCCGCCGTACGGGACTTCGCCGACCGTGCGGAGGCGATGCGCTGGCTGGCGGCCGAGCGCGAGAACCTGGCGCTGGCCGCCGTGGCGGCGCGGGAGGCGGGTCTGGAGGACCGGGCCTGGCGGATCATCCTGCTCCAGTGGCCGCAGGTGGTGTGGCGGGTACGGGACAACTGGGCGCCGCTGCTGGAGCTGGCCCTGGAGTCGGCCCGGGCCGGGAAGGACGCGTACGCCGAGTCGAGGGTGCTCACGCTGCTGGGCTGGGTGCTGACGGAGGAGGGCCGGACCACCGAGGCCGCCGCCGTACTGGAGCGCTCACCGGTGCTCGCCCGGGAGGCCGGCGACCCGCTGGGCGAGGCGACCGCGCTGATCAACCTGGCCGTCGTCCAGGCCGAGCTGGGCGAGCTGCCGACCGCGCTGGAGAACTGCGCCCGCGCCGTGGAGCTGTGCCGCGGGGAGGAGGACCGGCACACCGAGATGCTCGGTCTCCAGCACCTGGCCCGGATGCGGCTCACCGCGCACCGCCCGCAGGAGGCGCTGGACTGTGCGCGGGCCGCGCTCGATCTGGGCCCCGAGCACGAGGAGGCGGTACGCCGGTCGCTGCTGCTGGCGGTCTGCGGCGAGGCGCGGATCGCGCTGGGCGAGGAGGAGGACGGCATCCGGCTGCTGGACCGGGCCGCGCAGGAGGCGGAGAAGGCCGGTTACGACGACGGGGCCGTGCAGGCGCTGGAGGCGCTGCTGCGGGTGTCGGCGCGGACGGATTACCGGCGGCGGTACGACGCGGCGCTGCGGCGGCTCACCGACGAGGTCTGACCGGCTGACCTGCGGGTTCTCGCTGCCGCCCGGGACATCAGCCGTACGTCAGCGGGACGGCAGCGATACGTGAGCGGCGACGGTCAGAGTCGTTCCTGTCAGCAGTTCGCGGGCGGGCGTCTCGACCGGGCGTCCGCCTCACCGTCTCCCCGGGGGAATCTCCGTGCGTACCTTCCGCAACCGCACCACCGTCCTGGCCGCCGCGACCACGGCCGCCCTCGCTCTCACCCTCACCGCCTGCGGCGACGACGGCTCCGGCACCCGTTCGGAGGGCGCGGCCGACAGCTCCGCGACCACCGCCGCGTCGGCCGCCGGGTCCGGGAAGGACGCCGGCTCCGAGAAGGGCGGCGACGACGCGGCGGAGACCGGCGCCAAGGGCTCCGCCGGCAGCTCCACCGGCACCGGCACCGCCCAGCCCGCGGGCGCGGCCAAGAGCTCCGGCGGTTCCGGAAACACCGGCGGCACGTCCGAGAAGGCCGCCGTCGCCCTCTGCACGGCGAAGGGCCTGAGCATCACCGCCGAGCGTCAGGACGGCCCGCCCTACACCCACCTCACGCTCTCCGCGAAGAACACCTCCGGCACGAGCTGCGAGATGAAGGAGTACCCGCACATCCACTTCCTGGACAACGCGCGGGGCGTCGTCCCGCCCGTCGCCAAGAGCAAGCCGCAGGCCCCGGTGATCCTGGAGCCCGGCCAGTCCGCTCATGCCGCGGTGCGCATGTCCGAGGGCGGCCGGAAGGAGAACACCGAGACCGTGAAGGAGTTCACGGTCACGCTGAAGGCCAACGGCGGCGGCATGGCGGTCGTGAAGTCCCCCGCCGCCGAGGGCCTGTCCGTCAACCCGCAGACGTGGGCCACCGGCTACTGGACCACCGAACTGCGCAACGGCGCCGACGAGTTCTGATCCGTCGAGCGGTCACGCGGGGCCGTCCATCCCGGCGAGCACCAGCGCCAGCCGGGATGCGCCTTCCGTCGTGACGCGGACCGGCACCCCCCAGTCCTGCTGGTGCACATGGCAGGCCGGGTACTCGTTGGCCGGGTCGTCGTCGCAGGACGCCGCCATCGCGGAGACGTGCAGGACGCCCTCGGTGACCCCGTCCGCGAGCACCAGATCGCGCCCGAGGTCCGTGCCCGCGCCGGAGCCCTCCGCCAGCAGCTCGGGCGGGGTCGCGGAGACCAGCAGGCGGGTCGAGGGCCCGTAGCGGGTGTCCAGCTTCTGTCCGGCGGGGGCCTGGAAGACCACGTCGAGGCGGAGGGTGCCCGGGGCGATCTCGGTGGCGGCCCGCTGGGTGCGGTGCGCCCGGTCCGCGACCCGTACCGCCTCCTCGGGCAGCCGGAGGCGGGTCAGCCGGTGGCGGGCCGACTCGACGACGACCAGGTCGCCGTCGACCAGCACCGCGTCGCTGGGCTCGCGGACATCGGTGGCCAGGGTGGTGACCTCGCCGGAGTCCGGGTCGTACCGGCGCAGGGCGTGGTTGTACGTGTCGCTGATCGCGACGGACCCGTCGGGCAGCGCGGTCACGCCGATCGGGTGCTGCAGGAGCGCCTGTTCGGCGGCCCCGTCGCGGTGGCCGAAGTCGAAGAGGCCGGTGCCCACGGCGGTGTGCACCCGCGCCTCGCGGTCGACCCAGCGCAGCGCGGAGGTCTCGGAGTCGGCGACCCAGAGCCGCTCCCCGTCGGCGGAGACGGCGAGCCCGGACGGCTGGGCGAACCAGGCCTCGTCGGCCGGCCCGTCGACCAGGCCCTCGTTGGTGGTCCCGGCGGCCACGCGTACGGTCGCGCTCTCCGGGTCGTACGTCCACAGCTGGTGCACGCCCGCCATGGCGATCCACAGCCGGTCGCCGAACCAGGCGACGTCCCACGGCGAGGAGAGGTCCACCTCGCGCGCCGGGCCGCTGGCCGGGGTTCCCTGCCACCACTGGCGGCCGGTGCCGGCGAGGGTGCTGGTCACCCCGGTCGTGAGGTCCAGGGCGCGGATGGCGTGGTTGACGGTGTCCGCGACGGCGACGCGGCCGTCCGGGAGCACGGCGAGCCCCTGCGGTTCGCTGAACCGGGCCTCGTCCGGACCGCCGTCGGCCAGCCCGCGTTCGCCCGTGCCGAAGTGACGTCGTACGGTCTCACCGTCCGCGTCCAGCTCGACCAGGCGGTGGCGGGTGGTGTCGGAGACCAGGAAGCCGCCGTCGGGCAGGAGCAGTGCCTTGCCCGGGAAGCGGAGGTGCGTGGCGACGGGCTCGGGCGCGACGTAGGGGCCGTCACCGCGGCGGAGCGTGCCCTTGGCGGCGTGCTCGGCCTCCAGCTCCTCGACGAGCTTCTCGATGGCGTGCGCGTGGCCCTCGCCCGCGTGCTGGGCGACGACATAGCCCTCGGGGTCGATCACGACGAGCGTCGGCCAGGCCCGTACGGCGTACTGCTTCCAGGTGGCCAGCTCGGGGTCGTCGAGGACGGGGTGGTGGACCTCGTAGCGCTCGACGGCGTCGACGACGGCCTGGTGCTCGGCCTCGTGGACGAACTTCGGCGAGTGGACGCCGATGATCACCACGGTGTCGCGGTGCTTCTCCTCCAGCTCGCGCAGCTCGTCCAGGACATGCAGACAGTTCACACAGCAGAAGGTCCAGAAGTCCAGGATGACGATGCGTCCTCGCAGGTCAGCGAGGGTGTACTGCTGGTCGCCTGTATTGAGCCAGCCGCCCTTGCCGATGAGTTCGGGGGCGCGGACGCGTGCACGTGTTGCCATGTCACCAGTCAACACCGTCCCGGCCTGCGCGCATTCCGCCGGGCCCCGGGGGAACCTGTGACGCATGAGACTTCTCGTACGTGAGCGGATGTTCGCCATCGGCGACGACTACTGGATCGAGGACGACGGGGGCCGCAAGGTCTTCCTGGTCGACGGCAAGGCGATGCGGCTGCGCGACACCTTCGAGCTGAAGGACGCCGACGGCCGGGTCCTGGTCGAGCTGCGGCAGAAGCTGATCAGCCTGCGCGACACGATGCTCATCGAGCGGGCCGGCGAGGAGCTGGCGAAGGTCAAGCGCAAGCGGCTGTCGCTGCTCCGCAACCACTACCGGGTCACGCTGGTGGACGGCACGGAGCTGGACGTCAGCGGCAAGATCCTGGACCGCGAGTTCGCCATCGAGTACGACGGCGAACTGCTGGCCCAGATCTCGCGCCGCTGGCTGACCATCCGGGACACGTACGGCATCGACGTCGTCCGGGACGACGCCGACACCGCGCTGCTCATCGCCGTGGCGATGTGCGTGATCGTGCTGGCGGAGAAGGAGAAGGAAGGCTGAGCCCGTTCCCACGGACGGGACCGAGCCCGGGAGTTCGTTGTTTCACGTGAAACGTCGCGTCTGTCCGGACCGTGCGGTCAGGTTCCGGCTCGTTCCTCCTGCCGTGCGGCTGCCCGCCGGTCCGCCTGCACGAAGGTGGCCGCCGCAAGGGTGACGGTGGCCGCGAAGGAGACCGCGAGGGCCGGGTTGAGCCAGGAGGGGACGACCCCGCTGTTGAACAACCGGCCGTCGGTGGTGCGGCACAGGACATGCACCGGGAGGTAGCGCACCTCGTGGGTCTCCACCCGGGCGCCCTCCGGCAGGCCGGGCGCGGACCGGCAATGGTGCATGGGCGTCGAGTCCGCTCCCGAGCCGACCTCGCTGACCGCGAAGCCGGCCAGGAGAAGGCCGAGAAGGTAGAGGACGACCGTGGTCGAGGCGGCGCATATCGCCGTGCCACGGAGCAACGTCGATGCGGCAGTGCCCTGTTCAGCCATGGCGCTCACTGTAAGCAGGGCGTCGCGACCGCCCGTGCGGAACGCCCTCAGAGCGGCGGCGCGAGCCCCAGCCGACGGTCCTTCAGGGCCGGGAACTGGTCCCGGGTCGTGCGGACCTTCTCCGGATCCAGCTCGACGGTCAGGATCTCCTCGTCCGCGCCCGCCTGCGCCAGCACCTCGCCCCAGGGGTCGATGACGCTGCTGTGCCCGGCCTGCTGGACGCCCGCGTGCGTGCCGGCCGTGCCGACGGCGAGGACGTACGCCTGGTTCTCCACGGCGCGGGCCTGCGCCAGGAGCGTCCAGTGGGCGCGCCGGCGCTCGGGCCAGCCCGCCGCCACCACCAGCGTTTCGGCGCCCGCGTCGACGAGCCCCCGGAACTGCTCCGGGAAGCGCAGGTCGTAGCAGGTGGCGAGGCCCAGGGTGGTGTCCGGCAGGGCGACGGTCACCAGCTCCTCGCCCGCGCCCATCATCACCGCCTCGCCCTGGTCGAAACCGAAGCGGTGGATCTTGCGGTAGGCGGCCGTGCGCTCGCCCTCGGGCGAGAAGACCAGGCTGGTGTTGTACAGGGTTCCGTCGTCCGCGCGTTCGACGAAGGATCCGGCGTGCAGCCAGACACCGGCCTCGGCGGCGGCCTTCGCCATCACCTCGTGCGTAGGGCCTTCCAGCGGCTCGGCCTCCGCCTCGAAAGCGGTGTAGGCGAACGCCCCGACCGGCCAGAGTTCGGGAAGAACCACCAGGTCAGCGCCGCGCTGGGCGACCACCAGAGAGGCCGCTCGCGCCCTGCGGGCCTCGACGGATTCGTCCGGGTCCACTGCGATCTGGATGAGGGAGGCGCGCACACTACCACCGTCCTGGCATTCAAGCCGTCAACACGGGCCTACGATCGTCACACGAAAGCACTGCCGGGGTGCCTGCTCGCAGCGTAACTTAGCGGTCGAACCTCCCACGCAGCCCGCCGACAGCGCCGTCAGAGCCGGCCCACCCGCCGGCACTCCCTGCTCTCCAGCCCATGCACCGCAGAACCGCACGAGGGGTCCCGTGACCGTCCATCCCAGCCTCCAGCCCTACACCGACGCCGCGACCCACTCCATCGAGGCGATAGCCGAGCTGGTGAAGCCCCTCGCCGAGAGCGAGTGGAACCGCCGTACGCCCTGCCCGGGGTGGTCGGTGCGCGACATCGTGTCGCACGTCATCGGCATGGAGTGCGAGATGCTCGGCGATCCGCGGCCGATCCACACCCTGCCGCGCGACCTCTACCACGTACAGAGCGACTTCGCCCGGTACATGGAGATGCAGGTCGACGTCCGGCGCCACCACACCTCCCCGGAGATCACCGCCGAGCTGGAGTACGTCCTCATCCGCCGGGCCCGCCAGATCCGCAACGAGTCGCGCAGCCCCGAGACCAAGGTCCGCGCGCCCCTGGGCGCCGAGCAGACCCTCGAAACGGCGCTGAATCTGCGGGCCTTCGACCTCTGGGCGCACGAACAGGATCTGCGCACCACGCTCGGACAGCCGGGCAACCTCGACTCCCCCGGCGCCCTGATCACCCGGGACATGCTGCTCGCCGGGCTGCCGAAGGTGGTCGCCAAGAGCGCGGGCGCGCCCGCCAACTCGGCGGTCGTCTTCGATGTGCACGGCCCGGTGGAGTTCCTGCGGACGGTCCGGGTCGACGCCGAGGGCCGCGGTTCGATCGACGGCGCGCCCTCGCTGGGCCCCGCCGTGACGCTGTCGCTGGACTGGGAGACGTATGTCCGCCTCGCCTGCGGCCGGGTCCGGCACGCGGCCGTCGCCGACCGGATCAAGGTCGAGGGCGACCAGGAGCTGGCCACGGCGATCCTGGACAACTTCGCCGTGACCCCGTGACGCCATGACTCCGTTACCGCTTCACGGGCACGTGCCCGCGCCCCGGGGTTGAGGGCTACGCGGGCACGTGCACGGCCTCGACGCGGCTGACCACATGGTGGTCGCGTTCCCTGAGCGCCGCCCGGCGGCGCAGCCGCAGGATCTGGGCGACGCCGAGCGCCTCCAGGACGAAGACCGAGGCGAACGCGACGCGGTAGTTGTCGCCCGTGGCGTCCAGCAGGACCCCGACGGCGAACAGGGTGGTCATCGAGGCGACGAAGCCGCCCATGTTGACGATGCCCGACGCGGTCCCCTGGCGTTCGGGCGGGTTGGCCGGGCGGGCGAAGTCGAAGCCGACCATCGAGGCCGGACCGCAGGCTCCGAGCACCAGGCACAGGACGACCAGCAGCCACATCGGCGTGCGGTCGGCCGGATAGAAGATCGCGGACGCCCAGAGCAGGGCCGTCGTCGCCACCGTGCCCAGCGCGATCGGGACGCGCGCCCCGTGGTGGCGGGCGATGATCTGCCCGTACACGAGCCCGACCACCATGTTGGACAGCACCACCAGGGTGAGCAGGGTGCCCGCCGTGCCCCGGCTCAGCCCCTGCGCCTCGACCAGGAACGGCATGCCCCACAGCAGCAGGAACACCATCGCCGGGAACTGGGTGGTGAAGTGCACCCACATCCCGAGCCGCGTCCCGGGCTCCCGCCAGGCGGCGGCGATCTGCCGGCGCACGTACACGGCCCCGGCGTGCTCGGCGGGCGGCGGCTCATGGCCCTCGGGGTGGTCCTTGAGGAACAGCAGGAGCAGCACCAGCACCACCACGCCCGCCAGCGAACTGCCGACGAACGTCGTGGTCCAGCCGTAGCTGTGCAGCGCCCGCGCGATGAACAGCGTCGAGACGAGGTTGCCCGCCATCCCGAACAGCGCCGCGACCTGGCCGATCAGCGGACCGCGCCGGGCCGGGAACCAGCGGCTGCCGAGCCGCAGCACGCTGATGAAGGTCATCGCGTCGCCGCAGCCGAGCAGCGCGCGGGCCGCCAGCGCCATCCCGTACGACGGGGAGAGCGCGAAGCCGAGCTGACCGACCGTGAACAGCACGACCCCGATGGTCAGGACCTTCTTGGTGCCGAGCCGGTCGACCATCAGCCCGACGGGTATCTGCATGCCCGCGTAGACCAGGAGCTGGAGGATGGAGAACGTGGAGAGCGCGGAGGCGTTGACGTCGAACCGGTCGGCGGCGTCGAGTCCGGCGACGCCCAGGCTCGTACGGAAGATGATCGCGACGAAGTAGACGGCGACCCCGATGCCCCAGACCCAGGCGGCACGCCGGCCGCCGGGCGGGTCACCGGGCAGGGAGAGCGTGGGGGCGGCCGAACTCACCGGTCCTCACCCCGCACCAGCACCCGCACCCGGCCGACATGGCGCCGCACGACCTGCGCGGCCAGCTCGGCGTCCCCGGCCCGGATCGCGTCCAGCAGCTCGCCGTGCTCGGTGACGTTGGCCTCGATCCTGCCGGGGTGGGCCTCCATCACCGCGACGCCCATCCGCAGCTGACGGTCGCGCAGCTGGTCGTAGAGGCGCGAGAGGATCTCGTTGCCCGCGTACTTCACGATCTCGGCGTGGAAACAGCGGTCCTTGACGGCCACCGCCGCCAGATCGCCGGCCTCCGCCAACTGCCGCTGCTCCTCCAGCAGCTGCTCCAGCCGCTCGATCAGCTGCGGCGACGCGGGCACCGCCTTGCGCGCGGCGAACTCCTCGACCAGCAGCCGGGTCTCCACCACGTCCTTGATCTCCTGCGCGGAGACGGCGAGGACGAGCGCGCCCTTCTTCGGATAGAGCTTGATCAGCCCCTCGACCTCCAGCCGCAGCAGCGCCTCCCGCACGGGCGTGCGGGAGACCCCGACCACGTCCGCCAGGCCGCCTTCGGTGAGCAGCGTGCCGCCCTCGTAACGGCGGTCCAGGACCGCTTCCTTGATGTGCGTGTAGACGCGTTCGGCGGCGGGCGGGCGCTTGAGGGAGGTGGACGTGGACCGTACGGGGGCGGAGGGCGCGGCAGGCATGCGCACAGCATAGATACAACATGCACGCATGGGGACCGGCGTCCGGATTCTGGACCTCCGGAACGATCGCCTCCTCCAGCGCCCCGGCGGCGGGCCCGGACGGCTGCGGACGCCGACCGGAGGGCGTCCCGGTCAAGCCCGCGCAAAATCACCCGTTCGGTAACACATCCATTGCCCCGCCCCAGGAGTCTCATCTGCGAGCGGCACCCTTATGTGGCCGCATATCAGGGGCATTTGGAGCGTTCAGTTGAAAATCGGCATCAAGCGCATCAATCGCGTCACCGTGACGGCCACCGTGACCCTCACCGCCGGTGCGGTGCTCGCGGGCAGCGCCTTCGCCTCCACGGCGCACGCCGCCGCACCGCCGACTCCGAAGATCGTCGCCAAGGGCGGCTTCGTGATGAACGACGCCACCGGGAAGACCCTCTTCACCAAGTCCGCGGACACCCGCCGGGCCACCGGCTCCACCACGAAGATCATGACCGCGCTGGTCGTGCTGTCGCAGAAGAACGTGAACCTGAAGTCCAAGGTCACGATCCAGAAGGCCTACAGCGACTACATCGTCTCGAAGAACGCCTCGTCCGCCCGGCTGATCGTCGGCGACAAGGTCACCGTGGGCCAGCTCCTCTACGGTCTGATGCTCCCCTCCGGCTGCGACGCCGCGTACGCCCTGGCCGACAAGTTCGGCTCCGGCAAGACCCGTGCGGCCCGCGTGAAGTCGTTCATCGGCAAGATGAACTCCACGGCGAAGAGCCTCAAGCTGAAGAACACCCGCTTCGACTCGTTCGACGGCATAGGGGGTGGCAACAACTACTCGACCCCCCGTGACCTGACGAAGATCGCCAGCAAGGCGATGAAGAACTCCACGTTCCGCTCCATCGTCAAGACCAAGTCGACGAAGCAGAAGGTGACCACGAAGAACGGTGGCTACCGCTACATGTCGTGGAGCAACACCAACAAGATGCTCAGCAGCTACAGCGGAGCGACCGGCGTCAAGACCGGCTCCGGCCCGACCGCCAAGTACTGCCTGGTCTTCGCGGCGACCCGCAAGGGCAAGACGGTCATCGGCACGGTGCTCACCTCGTCCTCCGAGGCGAACCGCACCGCCGACGCGAAGAAGCTGATGGACTACGGGTTCAAGAAGTAGCCCGCCCGCGTCGTACGGCGAAGGGGCCCGGCCCGCACGTGATGTGCGGGCCGGGCCCCTTCTACGTAAAGGCCGCCGATAAACGCGTTACGCCCAGGTGATCAGGCGCTTCGGCTGCTCCAGGATCGCCGCCACATCGGCCAGCACCTTGGAGCCCAGCTCTCCGTCGACCAGGCGGTGGTCGAACGACAGGGCCAGCGTGGTGACCTGACGCGGCTTCACCTTGCCCTTGTGGACCCACGGCTGGAGCTTGATCGCGCCGACCGCCAGGATCGCGGACTCACCGGAGTTGAGGATCGGCGTACCGGTGTCGACGCCGAAGACGCCGACGTTGGTGATGGTCACCGTGCCGCCCGCCATCGCGGCCGGGGAGGTCTTGCCGTCCCGGGCCGTGGTGACCAGCTCGCCCAGGGCCGCCGCGAGCTGCGGCAGCGTCTTGTCGTGCGCGTCCTTGATGTTCGGCACGATCAGACCGCGCGGGGTGGCCGCCGCGATGCCCAGGTTCACGTAGTGCTTCTGCACGATCTCCTGGTTGGCCTCGTCCCAGGCGGCGTTGACCTCGGGGTTCCGCTTGATCGCGACGAGGAGGGCCTTGGCGATGACGAGGAGCGGATTGACCCGCACCCCCGCCATGTCCTTGTCCTCCTTCAACTCGGCCACGAGCTTCATCGTGCGCGTCACGTCGACCGTGATGAACTCGGTGACGTGCGGCGCGGTGAACGCGCTGCCGACCATCGCCTGCGCGATGGCCTTGCGGACGCCCTTGACCGGGATACGGGTCTCGCGGGCGGAGTCGGAGACCACCGCCGGGGCCTCGGCGACCGCCGGTGCGACAGCCGCCGGCGCGGGGGCCGGGGCAGCCGCCGGAGCAGCGGCCGGCGCCGCCGCGGCGTGGACGTCCTCGCGGGTGATGATGCCGTCCTTGCCGGTCGGTACCACCGTCGCCAGGTCGATGCCCAGGTCCTTGGCCAGCTTGCGCACCGGGGGCTTGGCGAGCGGACGGCCGCCCTGGGCCGGCACCGCCGCGGCCGGGGCGGCGGGCGCGGCGGGTGCCGCGTGCCCGTTCAGCTCGGCCTGCACCGCCGCCGCGACGGCGGCGGCCTCCGGAGTGGCCGACGCCCCCTTGCGCGGACGGCGCTTGGTGGAGCTCTCGGCGACGCCGTAGCCCACCAGGACCGGCGTACGGCCCTTCGGCTCGGCCTCCGCCTCGGGCTCCGCGGCCGGCTCCTGGGCCGGAGCGGCGGCGGCCGGGGCGGGCGCGTCGCCGCTGCCCGGGGCCACGTCGATCGCGATGATCACCTGGCCGACGTCGACGGTCGTGCCCTCGGGGAAGCGCAGCTCGTGCACCACCCCGTCGAACGGGATCGGCAGCTCGACGGCCGCCTTCGCGGTCTCGACCTCGCACACGACCTGGCCGTCGGTGACGGTGTCGCCGGGCTGGACGAACCACTTGAGGATCTCGGCCTCGGTCAGTCCTTCGCCCACGTCGGGCATCTTGAACTCACGGAAGCGAGCAGACGTTTCGGTCATCGTCGTCACGAACCCTCTCCTCAGAACGCCAGCGAGCGGTCGACGGCGTCGAGCACCCGGTCCAGGCCGGGCAGATACTCGTCCTCCAGCCGGGCCGGCGGGTACGGGACGTGGTAGCCGCCGACCCGCAGCACGGGCGCTTCGAGGTGGTAGAAGCAGCGTTCGGTGATCCGGGCGGCGATCTCCGCACCGGAGCCGTAGAAGACGGGCGCCTCGTGGACGACCACGACCCGGCCGGTCTTCTCGGCCGACGTCTGGATGGCGTCGAAGTCGATCGGGGACATCGAGCGCAGGTCCAGGACCTCGATCGACTTGCCCTCCTCCTGGGCGGCCGCGGCCGCTTCCAGGCAGACCTTCACCATCGGCCCGTACGCGACGAGCGTGAGGTCACTGCCCTCGCGGACGGTGACGGCCCTGTGCAGCGGGCCGGGGATGGACTCGGTGTCGACCTCGCCCTTGTCCCAGTAACGCCGCTTGGGCTCGAAGAAGATGATCGGGTCGTCGCTCTGGACGGCCTGCTGCATCATCCAGTAGGCGTCGCTCGCGTTGGACGGCGAGACCACCTTGAGGCCCGCGACATGCGCGAAGAGCGCCTCGGGGGACTCGCTGTGGTGCTCGACCGCGCCGATGCCGCCGCCGTACGGAATGCGCACGACGACCGGCAGCTTGACCTTGCCGAGCGCGCGGGCGTGCATCTTGGCGAGCTGCGTGACGATCTGGTCGTACGCGGGGAAGACGAAGCCGTCGAACTGGATCTCGACGACCGGGCGGTAGCCGCGCAGGGCCAGGCCGATCGCCGTGCCGACGATGCCGGACTCGGCGAGCGGGGTGTCGATCACCCGGTCCTCGCCGAAGTCCTTCTGGAGTCCGTCGGTGATCCGGAAGACGCCGCCGAGCTTGCCGACGTCCTCACCCATGATGAGGACCTTGGGGTCGTTGTCGAGGGCCAGGCGGAGCGACTCGTTGAGCGCTTTCGCGATGGACATCTTTTCCACGGCCATGGCTACTTGCCCTCCTCGGCAGAGTCGGCGAACGATGCCTGGTAGGCGGCGAACTGGGCGCGCTCCTCGTCCACGAGGGAGTTGCCGTCGGCGTAGCCGTGTTCGAACAGGGCCATCGGGTCCGGGTCGGGCATCGCGCGTACCGCTTCCCGTACCCGCTTGCCGAGGGTCTCGCTCTCCTCGTCCAGCGCCGTGAAGAAGGCCTCGTCCGCGAGCTTCTCCTTCTCCAGGTACGCGCGCAGCCGCAGGATCGGGTCCTTGGCCTCCCAGGCGGCCCGCTCCTCGTCGGCCCGGTACTTCGTCGGGTCGTCGGAGGTGGTGTGGGCGCCCATGCGGTACGTGAACGCCTCGACGAGGGTCGGGCCCTCGCCGCGGCGGGCGCGCTCCAGCGCGGAGCGGGTGACGGCGAGACAGGCGAGGACGTCGTTGCCGTCGACCCGGACGCCGGGGAAGCCGTAACCCTGGGCGCGCTGGTAGAGCGGCACGCGGGTCTGGCGCTCGGTGGGCTCGGAGATGGCCCACTGGTTGTTCTGGCAGAAGAACACGACCGGGGCGTTGTAGACCGCGGAGAAGGTGAACGACTCGGCGACGTCGCCCTGGCTGGAGGCGCCGTCACCGAAGTACGCGATCACGGCGGAGTCCGCGCCGTCCTTGGCGACGCCCATGGCGTAGCCGGTGGCGTGCAGCGTCTGCGAGCCGATGACGATCGTGTACAGGTGGAAGTTGTTGCTGTTCGGGTCCCAGCCGCCGTGGTTCACCCCGCGGAACATGCCCAGCAGATTGGTCGGGTCGACGCCGCGGCACCAGGCGACGCCGTGCTCCCGGTAGGTCGGGAAGACGTAGTCGTCGTCGCGCAGGGCCCGGCCGCTGCCGATCTGGGCGGCCTCCTGGCCGAGCAGCGAGGCCCACAGGCCCAGCTCGCCCTGACGCTGGAGGGCGGTCGCCTCGGCGTCGAAGCGGCGGGTGAGCACCATGTCGCGGAACAGGCCGCGCAGTTCGTCGGGGCTCAGGTCGATGCTGTAGTCCGGGTGCTCGACGCGCTCGCCCTCGGGCGTCAGCAGCTGTACGAGCTGGGGCTCGGAACTCTGCGGCTTCTTCGCGGCGCTGGTCCGCTTACTGGCGCGTCGCGGTTTACGCGCGGCGGCAGTGCTCTCCACGGTCACGTGCGTGCTCCTCCGTCGGTCCGGCCCCCGGGGTCTGCCGGGAAACCAGTGCGGCTCGCCTGAATCCGACAGCCGTGCACGGGGTGGGTGCCGGTCGGCCGGGATCAGGCGTGACAGGTGCCCCGGCGAGCGCCCTGTCATAGGCACGTTACCCAGTGCATCGCATAACTGCGAAACCCTATCTGACCTGCGATTTTGCTTGGATTTCCAAGTAAATCGAAAAAATCGCGAAGCTCTGCTGGTCAGGGCACTGGAAACAGCCTTGCAGGCCGCCGGAACAACGGCACGTTATCCCGCGGATCAGCGCCAGGGAAGAGCGGAGGGGAAGCGAGTGTGTGAGACTGCGATCGTGCGCGAAGAAGGAAAAATCACGGTATTTCTGCTCGACGATCATGAGGTCGTCCGGCGCGGCGTCCATGAGCTGCTCGCCTCCGAACCGGACATCGAGGTGGTCGGCGAGGCCGGCACGGCGGCGGACGCGCTGGTGCGGATCCCGGCGACGCGTCCCGATGTGGCGGTGCTCGACGTGCGGCTGCCGGACGGCAGCGGGGTGGAGGTGTGCCGGGAGGTCCGTTCCCAGGACGAGAACATCAAGTGCCTGATGCTCACCTCGTACGCCGATGACGAGGCGCTTTTCGACGCGATCATGGCGGGCGCCTCGGGATATGTGCTGAAGGCGATCCGCGGCAATGAACTGCTGAATGCCGTACGGGACGTGGCCGCCGGAAAATCGCTGCTGGACCCGGTGGCGACCGCCCGGGTGCTGGAGCGGCTGCGCGACGGCGGCAACGGCAGGGGCGACGACAAGCTCGCCGGCCTCACCGAGCAGGAGCGCAAGATCCTGGACCTGATCGGCGAGGGGCTGACCAACCGGGTCATCGGGGAGCGTCTGCACCTCGCCGAGAAGACCATCAAGAACTACGTCTCCAGCCTGCTGTCCAAGCTGGGCATGGAGCGCCGCTCGCAGGCGGCCGCGTACGTCGCACGGCTCCAGGCCGAGCGCCGCTGAGCCCGCCGCCGCCGGCGCGGCGGGACTTTGGTCCCGCGCCACCCGGGGCAGGCGACTCTTACGCGGCCCCTACGGCCGGGGGACAGTGGAAGCCATGTCCTTCGACTCCCACGGATCCCGCCACGCACGCCGCGCGGTCGGCACGGTCGAGCGGGCCGAGCCGCTCGATCTGCTCGGCCGGGTCCCGTACGGCCGCCTCGCGACCAGCATGCGGGCCCTGCCGTTCCTGGCGGTGGCCCGGCACATCGTGTGCGACGGCCGCATCCTGCTGCGGATGCACAGCGGCTTCGGCCATCACGAGGCGTGCGACGGCAGTGTCGTCGCGTACGGGGCGGACAACTACAACGACGCGGCGTCCGGCGACGGCGGCAATCTGTGGTCGGTGCAGTTCACCGGACCCGCCGAGATCGTGCGCCCCTGCCCCGAGCAGGAGGAACTGTTCGGCGCGGCGCCCGTCTCCGTCAACGGGGAGCCCTACGCGCCGGCCTATCTGCGGGTCGATCCGCACTTCGTCACGGAACACACGCTGGACTTCTGAGGCTCGGGCGCCCTCTAGCGCACCGGCGGGCGTGACCGCAAGTCCGCGAAGCGGCCACGCAGAGTGATCTAACATCTGGTAAGTGCCGCGCTCATATGTCACTCGTCCGCCTGTTCCCCCGGTCGGCGAGGTGCTGCGCCGTTACCCGGGCGTGGGCGAGCCGCTCGCCTGCGAGCCGATCACCAAAGGCCTGCTGAACCACGGATACCGCGTCTCCACCACGAGCGGTTCCTATTTTCTCAAGCACCATCTCGACAAGAAGCATCTCGACGACCCCAGCGGGGAACGCGCCGCGATCGTGCGCCAGCACCGCGCCACCCAGCGCCTGAAGTCGCTCGGCGTGCCCGTCGTACCGCCCTTGACGGACACCCGGGGCGACACCGTCACCGTGATCGGCGAACGGTGCTACGCCCTCCACCCCTGGGTCAACGGCCTCCACCGGGTCGGGGCCCAGCTGACGCTCGCCCAGTCGCAGCGGCTCGGAACGCTCCTGGGGACCGTGCACACCGGCCTGGAGCAGGTGATGGCGCCGCGCGACGGCCCGCGTCCGGCGCGAGAGCCCGCCCGGCCGGGGCACCGCAGCCCGGACGCCGCCGACACCTTCGCGCTGATCGACGACCTGCTGGCCGCCGCGCGCGGGCAGAGCGGCCGGGACACCCCGCGCGACGCGTTCGACGAACTCGCCGTGCACCGGCTCGTGGAGCGCCGCGCCCTGCTCGAACAGCACGCCCACCGCCGCCCGCCCACGCCGGACGGGCCGGCCACGGGGTGGGTGCACGGCGACTTCCACCCGCTGAACCTGCTCTACCGGGGCGCCGATCCGGTCGCGATCGTGGACTGGGACCGGCTGGACGTACAGCCGCGCGCCGAGGAGGCGGTACGGGCGGCGGCGATCTTCTTCGTCCGGCCGACCGGCGAGCTGGACCTCGCGAAGGTCCGGGCGTACGCCCGCGCGTACCGGCGGGCCGCCGGGGCGGGGGCGGCGGAGCTGGCGGCGGCGGTGCACCGGGTGTGGTGGGAGCGGCTCAACGACTTCTGGATACTCCGCTGGCGCTACCGCCTCGACGACCGCAGGGCCGACCCGCAGTTCCCCGCGGTGTCGGCCCTGGCGGTGTGGTGGACGCGGGAGTACGAGGCGGTGTGCGCGGCCTTCACGGAGTGAAGCGGTGCGTCAACGCGCGAGCCCGGCGCGCGCCACTGGGGCGTGCGCCGGGCTCAGGGGCGATGCGATGCGGTGGCGCGTTACCCCGCCGTGGCACCCACAGAGGTGTCTCCGGGCGTCGTGCCCGTACCGCCGTCCTCCCCGCCGGCCCCGCCCTCGACGGCGCCGCCCGGGGTGCCGGGGTCGGTGCTCGGACCGGTCGGATCACCGGTGGGCTCGCCGCTGCCGCCCTCGTTCGTGCTGCCGTCCGACGTCCCGGCGTCCGTGTCGGTCGGCGTCGGGGACGGGCTGAACGTGGGCTCGCTCGGCGTCGGGTCCGGGGTCCACGGCGGCGGGTTCGGCTCGGTCTGGCCACCGCTGGTGGTGTCCGGCTCCTCCGGCTCGTCGCTCTCCTCCTCGGACGGCTCCTCCGAGGGCTCCTCCTCGGACTGGCTGACCGAGGTGGACGGGGTGACCGGGTCCTTCTCCTTGTCGCCGTCGCCCTGCGCCGCGTTGAGGGCGAACGCGACGCCCGCGCCGATCGCGATCAGGGCCAGCAGGACGAAGAGCCACATCTTGCCGCGCCCGCCGGAGCGCCGCTGCCCGCCGCCACCGTCGTAACCGCCGTCGTCCGGGTTGTACGGCGGCAGGATCGGGCCCTGCGAGGTGTCGCCGTGCATCGGGTGGCCCGTGCCCATCGCGCGGGTGGAGCCGGTCATCCCGTGCGGCGGGGTCTGGCCGCCCTCGTGCAGCGTGACCGGGCCGGTGTTCCAGGTGCCCGTGTGACCGCCCTGCACCTGGAGCATCTGCAGGCTGTACTGGACGAGCCCGCGCATCTCCTCGGCACTCTGGAACCGGTCGTCCGGGTCCTTCGCCAGCGAGCGCATCACCATCCCGTCCAGCTCCGGCGGCACCACGTCCGAGACCTCGGACGGCGGCACCGGGATGTCCTGGACGTGCTGGTAGACCACCGAGAGCGGGGTCTCGCCGGTGAACGGGGGCCGCAGCGCGAGCAGCTCGTAGAGCAGGCAGCCGGTGGCGTACAGGTCGGACCGGTGGTCGACGGCCTTGCCGAGCGCCTGCTCGGGGGAGAGGTACTGCGGGGTGCCCATGACCATGCCGGTCTGGGTCATCGTCGACTGTGCGCCGTGCAGCGCGCGGGCGATGCCGAAGTCCATCACCTTGACCGCGCCGGAGTCCGTGATGATCACGTTGGCGGGCTTGATGTCACGGTGCACGATGCCGTGCTGGTGCGAGTACGCCAGGGCCTCCAGCACGCCCGAGACGATGATCAGCGCCTGCTCGGGCGGCGGGGCCTCGGCGGTCAGGAGGAGGTCGCGGATGGTGCGGCCCTCGACCAGCTCCATCACGATGTACGGGACGGTCTGGCCGCCCACGACGTCCTCGCCGGAGTCGTACACGGCGACGATCGCGTGGTGGTTGAGGCCCGCGACGGACTGTGCCTCGCGGGTGAAGCGGGCCTTGGAGACCGGGTCCTCGGCCAGGTCGGAGCGGAGCAGTTTCACCGCGACCGTCCGTCCGAGCCGGACGTCCTCCGCCGCGTAGACCTCCGCCATGCCGCCCCGGCCGAGCCGGTGGGTCATCCGGTAACGTCCGTCACCGACGACGCCGCCGACGCCCCAGGAGTCGGTGCCATCCGAAACTCCGCCGCCGTTTGCTTCGGAATCGGGTGCCATCAGTCCTCGCCGTCGTATCTGTCCGCGCGTCCGCGGGTTCTCACGGTGCCTTGCTGCACGTGCTGCATTGCCACGTCACGCTACAGCCTCCGCCGGACACCCCGGTTCCGCCGCGGAAGGATCATCGGACCGCCCGGCGCGTCCTACACCTGAATTTGATGCGTTTCCTGTAACGCTTCCGAGACGCTTCTTGTGCGTAGGGTCACGGAACGGGCACCCGGCTTGACGTGTCGGACCCCTACGGCAGACTTGGCGCGTAATCGCGTTGTACGGAACCGCGTCGCACGCAATCACGTCAGACAGAAACTGTCAGGCAGAACATCGCGTGCCACCGCGCGCCGCCGAGGGGGATGCAAGTCATGAGCCAGGACGGCGCACAGGGCCGCTACGCGGGCGGGGCGGTCGCGGGCGGCCGCTACCAGCTGCGCGACCTGCTCGGCGAGGGCGGGATGGCATCCGTCTACCTGGCCTACGACTCCGCCCTGGACCGCCAGGTCGCGATCAAGACCCTGCACACCGAGCTCGGCCGCGAGCAGTCCTTCCGCGAGCGCTTCCGGCGCGAGGCGCAGGCCGTCGCCAAGCTCCAGCACACCAACATCGTCTCCGTCTTCGACACCGGCGAGGACGAGCTCGGCGGTGCGCTGATGCCGTACATCGTCATGGAGTACGTCGAGGGGCAGCCGCTCGGCTCGGTGCTGGCCACCGACATCCGCGATCACGGCGCGATGCCGGCCGACAAGGCCCTCAAGGTGACGGCGGACGTGCTCGCCGCCCTGGAGACCAGCCACGAGATGGGCCTGGTCCACCGGGACATCAAGCCCGGCAACGTGATGATGACCAAGCGCGGCGTCGTCAAGGTGATGGACTTCGGCATCGCCCGCGCCATGCAGTCCGGCGTCACCTCGATGACCCAGACCGGCATGGTCGTCGGCACCCCGCAGTACCTCTCCCCCGAGCAGGCCCTGGGCCGCGGCGTCGACGCCCGCTCCGACCTGTATTCGGTCGGCATCATGCTCTTCCAGCTGCTCACCGGCCGGATCCCGTTCGACGCGGACTCGCCGCTGGCCATCGCGTACGCGCATGTGCAGGAGGAGCCGGTCGCGCCCTCCAGCATCAACCGGGCGGTCACCCCGGCGATGGACGCCCTCGTCGCCCGCGCCCTCAAGAAGAACCCGAACGAGCGCTTCCCGAGCGCCGCCGCGATGCGCGACGAGATCGCCCGGGTGCTGAACGCCTCCGGCGGCCAGTCCGGCGCCCCGGTGATCGTGGCCGGGGGCGGGCCCGCCAACAGCGGTTCCGGTGTCGGTTCGGCGGTGTTCCCGCCGGTCGACCAGAGCACCCCGGCGCCGCACAGCGTGCAGACGCCGTACCAGCCGCATCCGCAGCACCAGCAGCCCCACCAGCCCGGCCCGTACAGCCAGCCGACCCCGGCGCCCACGCCGAGCTACGGCTACCCGCAGTCCGGCCAGGTCCAGGGCTACCCGACCCCGGGCCCCCTGTCGCACCAGACCCCGCCGCCGTACTCGATCAGCCCGCAGCACTCCACGGCCGTCGGCACCACCGACCGCGGCGGCTCGAAGCGGAACATGCCGGTCATCGTCGGCTCTATCGTCGTCGCCCTGCTGGCCATCGGCGGCCTGATCACCGCCATCGCCCTCCAGGGCAAGGACGACGAGGCGGGCAAGGGCGGCGAGACGGGCACGGGCACCGAGCAGGTGGAGGGCTACCGCCCGCCGGAGCGCAACCGCACGATGAAGGACACGGAGTGCTCCGGCGCGTCCGAGGACTCCAACGACCCGAAGAAGGTCCGCGCGCCCAGCTTCATCTACAAGGACATCCTGTCGGCGAAGGCGTGCGCCGCCGCCGCCGGCTGGACGATCAAGGAGATCGAGGAGCCGGGCAACACGTACGCCGACGGCCAGGTCGTCGGCCAGTTCCCGTCCTCCGGTGCGGCGGTCGACGAGCGCGGCGCCCACTTCGAGCTGAAGGTCTCCACCGGCAAGCCCTCCTGAGCCTCCGCCGGTACGTCGGACACCGCCCGGCCGGGCGGTGTCCGAAGGTGATCGTTACCGGTCCACAGATCTCGCCGGATCTTCGTCGTGGACCGGTAAGTGGACCGGTAAAGAGCCCCTGACTTCCGGATACCGCGTCCGGGATGCCGGATACAGGGGCCCGTGTGACGCTGATCTCATGGCTCCAGGACTTCCGGCCGCATGGCTGTCGAGGTGTGCGGTCTGTCTGCTGGCGGCGGTCGGAGCGGCGCTGGGGCCGTCGGCGGTCTCCGCCCACGGTTCGTCGGCGCCCGACGGTCCGCCGTCCGTGACCGCCACGGTCCCCGGCACGTCGGGTCCCGCCGCCACCGCGCCCGCCGGCCCGTCCTCCCCGGCCCCTCCGCCGTCCGCCCCGTCGGGCTCCACGTCCCCCTCGACGCTTCCTTCCGCCCTGCCCCTGCCGTCCGGCGTTCCGGTCCCCGGAGTATCGGGGACCGGCCCGGTCCCGTCCTCCCCGGTGGCGACCGGGCACGACGCGCAGGCCCCCGCCGGGCCCGGAGCCGACCCTCCGGAACCCTCCTCCTCCGCTTCCGCTTCTCCCGACGTCTCCGGCTCGACCGCCCCGCTGGCCGGGCGCGAGGCCGGGGCCGGGAAGGAGCGACCCGGGCGTTCGCTGTCGCCGTTGGAGCAGGCGCGGGCCGAGGATCCCGAGGATCCCGTCGAGCAGCCTGAGCCCGAGGAGGCCGAGGAGCCGGTCGTGGACGCCGTCGACCTGCCCGTTTCCCCTCCGCCGTCCGATGCCTTCACCGATCCGGGGCAGCGGTCCGTGCAGGCGCTGGACGCCGCGGACGTGCGCCGGGTGCAGCAGGTCTCGCTCGGTTCGGGCGTCGCCCTGGTCGGTCTGGGGCTCGGCTTCCTCGCGTTCCGTATGCGCCGCGCGAACTGAGCGTCGCGCCGCGCTGATCCACCCCCTCCCGGCGGCCGTCGCGACTTGCCAGGACGAACATACTCGGTATACATACTCAGTATGTCCATTCGCCACGGCCTACTGGCCCTGCTGGAACGGGGCCCGCGTTACGGGTCCCGGCTCCGCACCGAGTTCGAGTCGCGCACCGGCTCCACCTGGCCCCTGAACGTCGGGCAGGTCTACACGACGCTCAGCCGCCTGGAACGCGACGGCATGATCGTCCAGGACGGTACGGACGACGCCGGGCACGACCTCTACGCCATCACCGACGACGGCCGCGCCGAGCTGCGCACCTGGTTCGAGACGCCCGTGGACCGCACCAGTCCGCCCCGCGACGAGCTGGCCATCAAGCTCGCCATGGCCGTCGGTGCGCCGGGCGTCGACATCCGCGACGTCATCCAGTCCCAACGCCACCACACACTCCAGGCGATGCAGGACTACACCCGGCTCAAGGCCCAGGCCCTGGCCGACATCCCGGCCAACCGGGACGAGGTCGCCTGGCTGCTCGTCGTGGAGCAGCTGATCTTCCAGGCGGAGGCCGAGGCCCGCTGGCTGGACCACTGCGAGTCCCGCCTCGTCCGCCTCGCCGAGGCCGCCGCCGTCGAGCCCACCGAGGAGCCCGGCCCCGCGGCCACCCGCGGCCCGGCCCGCTCACTGGCCGGCCGCATCCGCTCCCGGCGCTGACGCCGGCGCGCCCGGCCCGGCCGGTGCCGTACCGCCGTCACCCGTGATGCCGGTCCCGGTCCCGCCGTCACCCGTAACGCGTGATGCCGGTCCCGGTCCGGCCGCCGCCCACACCTGACCCAGTCCGTTCCTAGGGGGGAACCACCCGTCATGCCCTCGTCCGCCACACCCCCGCCCCCGCCGTCCTCCGGGACGCCCGGCGGCAGCCCCGTACTCGAACTGCGGGCGCTGACCCGTACCCACGGCTCCGGCATCGCCGAGGTGCACGCCCTGCGCGGAATCCACCTCTCCGTCCACCCGGGCGAACTGGTCGCCGTGATGGGCCCCTCCGGCTCCGGCAAGTCCACCCTGCTGACCCTGGCCGGCGGGCTCGACACCGCCACCAGCGGCCAGGTGGTCATCGAGGGCCAGGACATCGCCGCCCTCGGCCCCAAGGGGATGGCCGCCCTGCGCCGCCGCAGCGTCGGCTACGTCTTCCAGGACTACAACCTCATCCCCGCCCTGACCGCCGCCGAGAACATCGCGCTGCCCCGCGAACTCGACGGCGTCTCCGTGCGCAAGGCACGCAAGGAGGCCCTCGCCGCGCTGGCCGAGATGAAGCTGGCGGAGATCGCCGACCGCTTCCCCGACGAGATGTCCGGCGGCCAGCAGCAGCGCGTCGCCATCGCCCGCGCCCTCGTCGGCGACCGACGCCTCGTGCTGGCCGACGAACCGACCGGAGCACTCGACTCCGAGACCGGCGAGTCCGTCCTCGCCCTGCTGCGCACCCGCTGCGACCAGGGCGCGGCCGGCGTCATGGTCACCCACGAGCCCCGTTACGCGGCCTGGGCCGACCGGGTCGTCTTCCTCCGGGACGGCTCGATCGTCGACCAGACGCTCACCACCGGAGCCGACTCCCTCCTCTCCGCCGGAACCGCCGAGGCCGCCACGTGAACCCCCTCCCTGGTTGGCGCGCCGCCTTCCGCATAGCCCGGCGCGACGCCGCACGGGCCAAGGGCCGCAGCGCCCTGGTCGTCGCGATGATCGCCCTGCCGGTCCTCGGTGTGACCGCGGCCGACCTCACCTACCGCAGCGCCCTGCCCACCAAGGCCGAGGAACTGACGGCCGAGCTGGGCTCGGCCGACGCCCGGTTCACGGCCACGAGCATGGGACCGGTGAAGCTCCAGCAGTTGCCCGACGGCATCAGCTGGAACCCGCCCGAGGGCGCCGCCGACCCCACGCCCGAGGAGCAGGCGAGGCCGGTCGACGTGACCGCGGCCTTCCCCGAGGGCTCGCGTCACGTCACCGAGCGGAGCGTGCCGGTGTCGGTGACCACCCGCCACGGCATCACCGACACCGAGATCACCGAACTGCGTATCGCCGACCCGATGCTGCGCGGCCGGATCGAACTGACCGACGGAAGCTTCCCCCGGGCCGCCGACGAGATCGCGGCGACCGAGAAGTTCATCGAGTCGTCCGGGCTGTCCGTCGGCGACCGCGTCACCGTGCGCGGCCCCGACCAGACCTACACGCTCACCGGCGCCGTCGAACTCCCCGCCGACCTGCGGGCCGACTCCCTCTACGCGCTCCCCGGCTCGGTCATCGCCCCCTGGCAGAAGACCGCCGACGGCGACAAGACCGTTCTGCCGCCCCAGGCGACCGACCTGAGCTGGCTGGTCCGGGGACCGTCCGGAGCGGGCGTGACCTGGCAGGACATCCTCGCCGCCAACGAGAAGGGCGTGGTGGTCAAGTCCCGCCAGGTCGTCCTGGATCCGCCGCCGGACTCCGAGGTCCCGATGGCCGAGCACAGCGGCGGGTTCGCTCAGGACACGGAGCTGACCGCGGCCGCTCTCACGGTGACCGCCATGGCTCTCCTGGAGATCGTGCTGCTGGCCGGTCCGGCGTTCGCCGTGGGCGCGCGGCGTTCGCGCCGCCAGCTGGGGCTGGTCGGTTCGTGCGGCGGCAGCCGGGGCCAGGTCCGGGCCGTGGTGCTCGCGGGCGGCGCGGTGCTCGGAGCGGTCGGCGCGGTGGCCGGGGTCGGCGCCGGGTTCGGCCTGACCGCCCTGTTCCGCCCGATGATCGAGGACTACACGGGCAACCGCTTCGGCGAACTGACCGTACGGCCCTGGGAGATCCTCGGCATCGCCGTGCTCGGCCTGGTCACCGGTGTCCTCGCCGCACTCGCCCCGGCGATCGTCGCGGGCCGCCAGTCGGTCCTGGAGTCGCTCACCGGCCGGCGCGGCATCCGCCGCAGCTCCCGGGTGCTGCCCGTCCTCGGTGTCGTCGCGCTCACGGTAGGCGTCGCGATCGCGGTCTACGGCGGCATCAGCGGCAGCACCAATCTCGTCGCCGGCGGATCCGTCCTCGCCGAACTGGGCGTCCTCTGCTGCATCCCGGTGATCGTCGGACTCCTCGGCCGGCTCGGCCGGCGGCTCCCGCTGACGCCCCGGATCGCGCTGCGCGACGCGGCCCGCAACCGGGGCCGTACCGCACCCGCCGTCGCCGCCGTGATGGCGGCCGTCGCGGGCAGCATCGCCATCGCCACGTACACCAGCAGCAACGCCGCCGAGCAGGAGTACGACTTCGTGCCCAACATGACCCCGGGCACCGTCGCGCTGGTGGACTCCGGCGGCAGCGGCGGCGCCGCCGATCTGGCGCTCTCCCGGGCCGCCGTCGAGCAGAACTTCCCGGTCGGCGGCGGGCGCGCCGACATCGGACGGGTCTGGGCCGGCAGCGACTGCACGGACTACTACGATGAGGACGGCGCCGACTGCGGCACCCTCGAACTCGTCAAGCCCACCGGCAAGGCCCACTCCTGCCCGCTGAAGGGCAAGGGCGCCAAGGAGCTGGCCCTGCGCATCTCGGCCGACGAGCACAAGCGGCTGATGAACTCCCCGGCCTGCATGGACGAGAACTACACGACGATCGCGTTCGGCTCCGACGAGCACAAGATCGTCATTGGGGGCGCGGACGTGCTCTCCACGTACGTGAAGCTCGACGACCCGGCGGCGGCGAAGGCCCTGGCCGAGGGCACGCCCGTCCTGCTGAACCCGGCGTACGCGAAGAACGGCGAGGTCACCCTCAAGGCCGCGCACATCTACAACGACCGTGACAAGAAGAACCGGGCCCTGCACCCCGGCAAGGCCCGCACCACCACGGAACAGCTGAAGGTCTATGTCGCGGAGGACCGCTTCGCGGCGACGCCGGGCATCCGGATGGTCATGCCGAAGCAGACCGCGGAACGGTTCGGCCTGCATGTCGAGGACCACGGCAGCATCTACCCGGTCACCCGCGAACCCACGGACGCCGAGCAGCAAGCGGCCTACTCGGCACTCCAGCGGGCCGGTGACCACGGGTATCTCATGACCTCGAACGAGCAGTACCGGACGGAGGACGACACGATCCTGCTGATCCTCGCCCTCTTCGCCGGAGTGGTGACCCTGGGCGCCGCGGCCATCACGACCGGGCTGTCCAAGGCCGACGCGGAGGCCGACCTCACCACCCTCAGCGCGGTGGGCGCGCCCCCGGGCGTACGGCGTTCGCTGTCCGGCTTCCAGTGCCTGGTCGTCGCCCTGACCGGGGTACTCCTGGGCACGGCGGCGGGGCTCGTACCCGCGGTCGCCCTGCGCCTGACCGACCTGCGCGCGGCGCTGGAGGACATGCGGGCGGACCCGATGGAGTCGGCCTACACGCCGATCGTGATGCCGTGGGAGACCATCGGGCTGCTGGCCCTGGTCGTCCCGGTGCTCGCCGGACTGCTGGCAGCCGCCCTCACCAGCTCCCGGCTGACCCTGGCCCGGCGCGCGGGCTGAAGCCCCTTCCGGCGCTCCCGGAAGGGATCCGGTGCCCCCGAGGACGGTGGATCATCCGTTTTCGGGGGCACCACCGTGGGGTACGGCATGTGTGCGAGACAATGGCGGCATGGAAATGCCGAGGAATGACCGGTCGCAGGAGCACCCGCAGGTCCTTGTCGTGGGCCAGGACGGAATGGCTATCGGCGGCGGTGCCAGTGACGACGAGTCGCGCGAGGTCCCGGTGACGGAAATGGTGGAACAGCCCGCGAAGGTCATGCGCATCGGCAGCATGATCAAGCAGCTTCTGGAAGAGGTCAGGGCGGCTCCTCTCGACGAGGCGAGCCGGGTCAGGCTCAAGGAGATCCACGCCAGCTCCGTGAAGGAGTTGGAGGACGGCCTGGCGCCGGAGCTGGTCGAGGAGCTGGAGCGGCTCTCGCTGCCGTTCACCGAGGAGTCGGTGCCCTCCGAGGCCGAGCTGCGGATCGCCCAGGCACAGCTCGTGGGCTGGCTGGAGGGGCTTTTCCACGGCATCCAGACGGCGCTGTTCGCCCAGCAGATGGCGGCCCGCGCCCAGCTGGAGCAGATGCGCCGGGCCCTGCCGCCCGGCATGGCCCACGAGGACGAGGAAGGCGGCGCGGACCCGCACGGCCCGATCCGTTCCGGCCCGTATCTGTAAGACCCGTATCCGCCTCCGGAGACCGAGGACCGACCGCGAGGGGCCCGGCAGCACACCGTGTGATGTGCCGCCGGGCCCCTTCGTCGTACGTGTGGGTGTTCTGTCCGCCGGGTCGGGCGTCGTTACGGGGGCCGGGCCCGCTTACGGGTCAGGCGGCGGCCGACGGTGCGGTCAGCAGGACCTTGCCGATGTGCGCGCTGGACTCCAGCACCCGGTGCGCCTCGGCCGCGTCCGCCATCGGCAGCGCCCGGTCCACCACGGGCCGGACCACCCCGTCGGCGATCAGCGGCCACACGTGCTCGCGTACGGCGGCGACGATGGCCGCCTTCTCGTGGAGCGGGCGGCCGCGCAGCGAGGTCGCGGTGACGGCGGCCCGCTTGGTCAGCAGGGCGCCGAGATTCAGCTCGCCCTTGGCCCCGCCCTGGAGTCCGATGATCGCGAGGCGGCCGTTGACGGCGAGCGCCTGGACGTTCCGGTCCAGGTACTTGGCGCCGATGAGGTCCAGGATGACGTCTGCCCCCGCTCCGGCGGTGTTCTCCCGGATCTCCTCGACGAAGTCCTGCTCGCGGTAGTTGATCAGGATGTCCGCCCCCAGCTCGGCGCACCGCGCGAGCTTGTCCGGACTGCCCGCCGTGACCGCGACCCGGGCGCCGACCGCCTTCGCCAGCTGGATCGCCATCGTGCCGATGCCGCTGGAGCCGCCGTGGACCAGGAAGGTCTCGCCGGGGCGGAGGTGGGAAACCATGAACACGTTCGACCACACCGTCGCGGTGACCTCGGGCAGCGCCGCGGCCTCCACCAGGTCGACGCCCTCCGGTACGGGCAGGAGCTGGCCCACCGGAACGGCGACCTTCTCCGCGTAGCCACCGCCCGCCAGCAGCGCGCACACCGCGTCGCCGACCGCCCAGCCGGTCACCCCGGGACCGAGTGCGAGGACGCGGCCCGCGCACTCCAGTCCGGGGTAGGGGGACGCACCGGGCGGCGGGTTGTAGAAGCCCTGCCGCTGGAGTACGTCGGCGCGGTTCACGGCGCTGGAGACGACCTCGACGAGGACCTCGCCGTCGCCGGGTACGGGATCGGGCACCTCGGCCCACACGAGCGCCTCGGGGCCGCCGGGTTCAGGAATCGTGATCGCATGCATGGCCGCGAGGCTACTCCGGCGGAGCGCACGTTCAGGAGCGCGGCGTGCGGTTCAGGAGCGAGGCGTATGTATCGGTGCGCGGCATACGTTCAGGGGCGCGGCGGCATCGAGGTGTGCGGCACGGAGGGCGTGCTGGGGCTCTTCCGGACGATGGTGATGACCCGGTCCGTCAGCTGCAACGGACTGGCCTGCGGGTCGTCGTAGCCGAGCAGCCGGTGCCCGCGCAGCACACTGACGACGAGGTCCTCCGTCTCCCGTACGTTCTTGCCCACCTCGGCCTTTATGACCGGCCGTTCCACCAGGTCGAGTCCGCTGCCCTGCTGGATCAGGTCCTCCATCACCGTGCCCGCGCTGGGGCTGAGGACGGAGAGGCCGAGCAGCCGGCCGGCGGCGCTGGCGCTGGTGATGACGGCGTCGGCGCCGGACTGCCGCAGGAGGGGCGCGTTCTCCTCCTCGCGGACCGCCGCCACGATCTTCGCCCCGCGGTTCAGCTGGCGCGCGGTCAGGGCCACCAGCACGGCGGTGTCGTCGCGCTGGGTGGCGATGATGACCTGACGGGCCTTCTGGAGCTCGGCGCGCAGCAGGACATCGCTGCGGGTGGCGTCGCCGAGGACGCCGGTGAAGCCCTCGGCGTTGGCCGCCTCGATCACCTTGGAGGCCGGATCGACGATGACGATCTGGTCCTTCGACAGGCCGGTGGCGCAGAGGGTCAGAATCGCCGAGCGGCCCTTCGTACCGAAACCGACGACGACGGTGTGGTCACGCAAGCTGGATCTCCAACGCTTCAGCCGGAAGTCCTCGCGGGTCCGTTCCGTGAGGACTTCCAGAGTGGTACCGACCAGGATGATCAGGAACATCACGCGCAGCGGTGTCACGAGCACCACATTGATCAGCCGTGCTCCGTCGCTGTACGGCGTGATGTCGCCGTACCCGGTGGTGGAGAGGGTGACCGTCGCGTAGTAGACCGCGTCGAGCAGGTCGACCTTGCCGTCGGCGTTGTCGTTGTAGCCGTTGCGGTCGAGCCAGACGATCAGCACGGTCGCGGCCAGCACGAGCAGCGCCATCAGCAGGCGCTTGGCGACCTGGCGGGCCGGTCCGAGGGCCACCCGGCGCGGGAGCATCACCCGGGTCGGCACGACCAGTTCGTCGGCTCGCCTGGCCATCGCATCGTGGCCGGGAAGTTTCACGTGAAACACCCTTCCGTCCACGGCGTCGCCGGGGCCCATGGGAGATCCAGAATCTCCACCTCGGTGCCGGACCGTACCCCGCCCGGCGGCACGACGGCCAACCCGTCCGCCGCGGCGATGCCCCGCAGCATGGCGGGCCCGTTGTAGCGGAGCGGTGCGACATGGTCCCGGCCGCCCGCCCGGCCCGCACGGTGCACCACGGGGACGAGCCGGGTGTCGTGCGGATGCCCGTGCACCTCGGCATGGACGAGGGCCCGGTACGCGTCCTGGGCGGGGCGGCCCGCGACGCCCGCGAGCAGCGGTTCCGCGAGCGTCAGCAGCCCCGATACGGCCGCGAGCGGATTGCCGGGCAGCCCGACCAGATACGGCCCCTCCGGCTGGTCCTTCATCTGTCCGGGGGCCGGCAGCCGCGCCAGCAGCATGGGGTGGCCGGGGCGGACCGCGACCCCGTCCACCAGCAGTTCGGCCCCGAGGGCGTCGAGGACCGGGTGCACATGGTCGACCGGGCCGGAGGCGGTGCCGCCGGTGGTGACGATCAGGTCGGCGTCGGAGGAGGCGAGGGCATCGCGCAGCGCCCCGGCGTCGTCCCCGAGGCGGACGGGCCCGGCGACCTCGGCACCCAGGGCCCGCAGCCAGGGGCCGAGCATGGGGCCCAGCGCGTCACGGATCAGCCCGTCGTGCGGCAGACCGGCGGCGAGCAGTTCGTCGCCGAGGACGAGGATGTCGACGCGCGGGCGGGGCACGGCGGGCAGCGCGTCGTACCCGGCGGCCGCGGCGAGGCCGAGCACGGCCGGGGTCACGACCGTCCCGGCCGGAACGAGCTGCTCGCCCGAACGGCACTCCTGGCCGCGGGGTCTGATGTCCTGTCCGGTGACCACGGACCGCCGCGCGTGCAGCAGCCCCTTGGCCTCGTCGGGGTGCGCGTGCTCGCTGCGGATGACCGCCGTGGTGTCGGGCGGTACGCGGGCGCCGGTGGCGATCCGTACGGCGGTGCCGTCGGGCAGCGGGGTGTCCGGGCTCCGTCCGGCGAGGAGCCCCGCCCCGGCCTCGTACGCCCAGGGGCCCGGTCCGGCGACCGCCCAGCCGTCCATGGCCGAGGTGTCGAAGGACGGCAGATCGGTGAGCGCGCCGAGCGGCTCGGCCAGCACATGGCCCAGCGCCCGGTCGAGCGGCAGCCGGATCGTCGCGGGCGGCCCGGTCCGCCCGGCCCTGGTGGCGACCGCCCGCGCCCGGTCCCAGGAGAGCGGCGGGGCCTTCGGGGTGGCCGGCTCGGCGTTCGGTGCGGGAGCTTCGGAGGAGGACCGGCCGGGCCGGGGTCGCTGATCGCTTCCGGACGCCTGAGCGGTGGCACGGGCGCCGCCCGAAGGGCCGCCTGCGCTGGGGCCGTTGCCGGCCGGGGAGCCGCCGATCGGGGCGCTGTCGGTCGAAGCGCTGTCGGTCGAAGCGCTCTGGTCCGGGCCGTTGCCGGTCGGGCCGCTGCTGCCCCGGCGGCCGTTGCCCGGGCTCCCGTTCGGGCCACTGCTCAAGTCGCCGCCGGAGGCGCGGGGGGTGCCGGGTGTGCCCGGGGTGCCAGGGATGTCGCGACCGCGGCTCGGGCGCAGGGTCGTCCCGCCGACCAGGGCGAGCGCCTGCTCGACGGCCCGCTCCTCCTCCTCGCGTGCGAGGTCGCTGCCGCCTCCGTCGGGGCGGAAGTCACCGCCGTCGCTGCCGGACGCATGGTGCGGACCGTCGGGGCCGGTCATGGTGTCCCGGTCCCCTCGCGGCCCGCGTCGGGCTTCGCCCCGTCCGCCGTATCGCCTGCCGCGCTCGCCTCCGCCTCCCAGCGCAGAGCGAGGGCGGTGGCCCTGCGAGCGGCCTCCGCGACCGCTGCGGCGGCCTCCTCGGGCCCCGCGCCGGCGCTCGCCCGGGCCGCCGCGTACCCGACCAGGAAGGTCGTGAGCGGGGCAGCAGGCCGGGCGACTCCGTGCGCGGCGTCCCGGGCGAGGTCGAGCAGGAGACCGGTGTCGACGTCGAGGTCGATACCCAGTTCGTTCTTGACCGAGGTCATCCATTCGTCCAGCACGGCCCCATGCTCCCTGATCCGGGCTCTGGCGGCGGCGATGTCGTCCCAAGTGTCGCAGTCGAACGCGGCGTCGGGGCCCGCCTCGACCCGGGCGAGGTCCAGCTCCGCCGTCAGGAGCCGGAGCGGCAGCCCGGCGAGACTTCCGTGCTCGGTGGCGATCAGGGCCAGCTCACGGCGGAGCGGCTCGGCGCGGTAGGCGGCCACGAGCGGCTGGTCGCGCCCGTCGGGGTCGGTGCACAGGGCCCCTTCCCGGCCGGTCCTTCCGGCGGCGGCGAGCAGGACGTCGACCGTCCCCGGACCGAGGAACGGAAGGTCGGCGGAGAGCACGAGAACGTACTCCGCCGTCGTCAGCCGGAGCCCCGCCCCCAGCGCCGCCAACGGGCCGCCGCCCTCGGGCACTTCCCGGGTCCAGACGACCGGCCGTGCGGTGGCCCGACGACCGCCCACCACGACGGTGCGGGCCGCCCCGGCGCAGGCCGCGAGAACCCGGTCGAGCAGCGCCCGGCCGCCCACCCGGACTCCTGGCTTGTCGGCGCCGCCGAGCCGCTTCGCGGCCCCGCCGGCAAGGACGATCACGTCATAGGCGGTCATACGTCGAGTATGGGCGGCGCCCCGGAGCGACGCCCCCGCCGGGGTGGCTGGAAGAACCGCACCCGGCGGGGGCGCGTCCGTGACGACGCCGGAGGTACGGCTACAGGGTGCGCAGCAACACCGCCGGCTGCTCCACGCAGTCCGCCACATACCGGAGGAAGCCGCCCGCCGTTCCGCCGTCGCACACCCGGTGGTCGAAGGTGAGGGACAGCTGGACGACCTGACGTACGGCCAGTTCGCCCTGGTGCACCCAGGGCTTGGGCATGATCCGGCCGACGCCGAGCATCGCCGCTTCCGGGTGGTTGATGATCGGCGTCGAACCGTCGACCCCGAACACCCCGTAGTTGTTCAGCGTGAACGTGCCCCCGGTCAGCTGGGCCGGGCTGAGCTTCCCGGTCCGCGCCAGCTCGGTCAGCCGGGCGATCTCGGCCCCGATCGACTCGGCGTTACGGGTGTGCGCGTCCCGGACGACCGGAACGACGAGGCCCCGCTCGGTCTGGGCCGCGAACCCGAGGTGCACGCCGGGCAGCCGGACGATCTCCCGGGCCGCCGTGTCCACGGTGGCGTTGAGCTCGGGGAACCGGGCCAGCGCCGCCGTGCAGATCCGCGCCAGCAGGGCCAGGACCGACACCTTGGGCCCGGCGGACGGGCCCGTGGCGGCGTTCATCGCGGCCCGGACCGCCATCAGTTCGGTGGCGTCGGCGTCGACCCAGCAGGTGGCGTCCGGAATCTCGGTGCGGCTGCGCGACAGCTTGTCGGCGACCGCGCCGCGCACCCCGCGCAGCGGGATCCGTTCGGCGTCCGAAGCGGCGGCCACGCCGTTCGGGGCCGCGACCACGGCCGCCACCGGCGCCTGGACCCGGGCCGTCGCCGCCGCGGTCTCCTCCGCCGTCCGGATCGCCCGGTCGACGTCGGCGCGCAGGATCAGCCCGTCGGGGCCCGAGCCCGCCAGCCGCCGCAGATCGATGTCGTGCTGCCGGGCCAGGCGGCGTACCAGCGGAGAGACCACCGGCACGGGCCCCTCGTGCACCGGGGCTTCGGCAACCAGCACCTCGGCCACCGGGGCCGCGACCACCGGAGCAACGGAGACCGGAGCCTCGGCCACCGCCCGGTCGAGACGGTCGGGACGGATGCGCCGACGGCGTGCCGCCGGTGCGCCGGTCCCGTATCCCACAAGCACGTTCCCCGAGCCGCCCGAGGACTCCGTGCCGGAGCCGGAGGAGAGGGAAGAGGAAGGGGAGGAAGGGGAGGAAGGGGAGGGGGCGGAGCCGGAAGACCCCTCCGCCGCTCCGACGGCGACGGTCAGCAGCGGTGCGCCGACGGGAAGTTCCGTACCCTCCTCGCCGAACCGCGCGGTCACCACACCCCCGTAGGGGCAGGGCACCTCCACCATGGCCTTGGCCGTCTCGACCTCGACGACGGGCTGGTCGATGGCGACGACATCGCCGACCTCCACCAGCCAGCGGACGATCTCCGCCTCGGTCAGTCCCTCACCGAGGTCCGGCAGTTTGAACTCCAGCACCTGGGCCATCAGCTGTCCGCCTCCCACTGCAGCCGGGCCACCGCGTCGAGCACCCGGTCCACTCCCGGCAGATGGTGCCGCTCCAGCATGGGCGGCGGATAGGGGATGTCGAACCCGGCCACCCGCAGCACCGGGGCCTCCAGATGGTGGAAGCACCGCTCGGTGATCCGGGCCGCGATCTCACCGCCGGGTCCGCCGAAACCGGGGGATTCATGGACGACGACCGCGCGCCCGGTGCGCCGCACCGACGCGGCCACCGTCTCGTCGTCGAACGGCACCAGCGAACGCAGGTCCACCACTTCGAGGTCCCAGCCCTCGGCGACCGCCGCCTCGGCGGCCTCCATGCAGACCGGCAGCGAGGGGCCGTACGTGATCAGCGTGGCGCTGCGGCCGGAGCGGCGCACCACCGCCTTGCCGATCGGCTCGACCGCGGCGGGGGCCTCGGGCGACCAGTCGGCCTTGGACCAGTAGAGCCGCTTCGGCTCCAGGAACACCACCGGGTCGTCCGAGGCGATCGACTGCCGCAGCAGCCCGTACGCGTCCTCGACCGTGGCCGGGGTGACGACGTGCAGACCGGGGGTGGCCATGTAGTACGCCTCGGAGGAGTCGCTGTGGTGCTCGACCCCGCCGATGCCGCCGCCGTACGGCACCCGCACGGTGATGGGCAGCGGCATGGCCCCGCCCGTGCGGTTGCGCATCTTGGCGACATGGCTCATCAGCTGCTCGAACGCCGGGTAGGCGAACGCGTCGAACTGCATCTCCACCACGGGCCGCAGCCCGTACATCGCCATGCCGACGGCCGCGCCGAGGATGCCCGCCTCGGCCAGCGGGGTGTCGGTGCAGCGGTCGTCGCCGAACTCCTTCGCCAGCCCGTCGGTGATCCGGAAGACCCCGCCGAGCGTGCCCACGTCCTCACCGAGCACATGGACCGTCGGGTCCTCGGCCATCGAGTCGCGCAGCGCCCGCCCGAGGGCCTGCGCCATCGTGGCCGGTTTCGCCTTCGCCGTACGTCCGCCGGCCGTCGCTGCCGCGGTGGTCATCGTCCTGCCTCCGCGCTGTGCTCGTCGTGGTCCTGCTCGGCGTCCAGCTCGGCGCGCAGAGCCGCCGCCTGCTCCCGGAGCTGGCCGGTCTGCTCGGCGTAGACATGGGTGAAGAGGTCCATCGGGGTCAGCTCCGGATCGGCGTTCATCCGGTCGCGCAGGGCGGCGGCCATGCGTTCGGCGGCCTCCTTCGCCTGCTCGATGCCCGCGTCGTCCAGCAGCCCGCGCTCGGTCAGCTCGCGCTCCAGGAGCCGGACCGGGTCGTGCGCCTTCCAGGCCTCGACCTCGCTGTCGACCCGGTAGCGGGTGGCGTCGTCGGCGTTGGTGTGGGCTTCCATGCGGTAGGTGACCGCCTCGACCAGCGTCGGGCCCTCGCCGCGCCGGGCCCGGGCCACGGCCTCGCTCAGCACCTGGTGCACCGCGGCGGCGTCGTTGCCGTCGACGAGGCGGCCCGGCATTCCGTATCCGACGGCCTTGTGGGCCAGGGAGGGGGCGGCGGTCTGCTTGGCCAGCGGCACGGAGATCGCGAAGCCGTTGTTCTGGACGAAGAAGACGACCGGGGCCTTCCAGACGGCCGCGAAGTTCAGCGCCTCGTGGAAGTCGCCCTCGCTGGTGCCGCCGTCGCCGACCATGGCGAGCGCCACCACGTCGTCGCCCTTGAGCCGGGCGGCGTGCGCCAGCCCCACGGCGTGCGGGAGCTGCGTGGCCAGCGGGGTGCACAGCGGGGCGATGCGGTGCTCACGCGGGTCGTAGCCGGTGTGCCGGTCGCCTCTCAGCAGGGTCAGCGCCTCGACCGGGTCCAGGCCGCGTGCGACGGCGGCCAGCGTGTCGCGGTAACTGGGGAAGAGCCAGTCGCGCTCCTCCAGGACCAGGGCGGCGGCGATCTCGCACGCCTCCTGGCCGGTGCTCGACGGGTAGACCGCCAGCCGGCCCTGCTTCGTCAGCGCGGTCGCCTGGGCGTTGTAGCGGCGCCCGCGGACCAGCTCGGCGTGGAGCCGCAGCAACAGCTCGGGGTCGACGTCGGCGACCGCGTCCGTACCGAGCACCCGGTAGGGCTCCGGGTCCGGGAGCAGCGGGGCGGGGTCGGTGATCGGCTTCCAGGCCGGGGGCGGCGTGGGCCGGTAGGCGGCCGCGCCGGGCAGCTCTTGGACCGTCATGAGAAGCACCTCCTGGCATCGAGGGAGATCGAGGGGTGTCGATCGGCGGTGTCGGGTCGATCGACGGTGTCGACGGGTGTTGATGGTGTCGATCGGAGCGAGACGTCGAGGGCCGGGCGAGGCACGGGTGTGGTGTGCCTCACCTACCGATTGTTCGGTCGCGGGCGCATTTTGGCTACAGGCACCGCCAGCCTGTGGACAAACGGTTCTCCACAGCCTGGGATGGGTACAGGTCGTCCACGACAGGGAGGCGCGGGCCGATGGCAGCTGAACGAATGGCCGACAAGGGCGAGGCTCGGCCGCCGCCCCGCGAGCTTCCGCCCGCCCGGCCGCTGGACGCCATCGACCGCGACATCCTGCGGATCCTCCAGACGGACGGCCGCGCCTCGATACGGTCCGTGGCCGAGCGGGTCCACGTCTCGCGCGCCAACGCCTACGCCCGGATCAACCGGCTCGTCGAGGACGGGGTGATCCGCGGTTTCGGCGCCCGGGTCGACCACGAGCGGGCGGGCCAGGGGGCGTCCGCGTACATCACGCTCAAGATCGTGCAGAACTCCTGGCGCACCGTGCGCGAACAGCTCCAGGCGCTGCCCGGGGCCACGCACATCGCGCTGGTCAGCGGTGACTTCGACGTACTGCTGCTGGTGCACACGCCGGACGAGCCGGCGACGGAGTGCTCAGCGGCCGTCGGCCCGCGCCTCGAACTCGGACCGCGGACGACCGTGTCCGCGAGCTGTTCCTCCCCCGGGAAACCGCCCGGCTGCGGCCGGTACCACTCGACCAGCGAGTTCACCATGCCGAACAGCAACCGGGTCGCCAGCCGTATGTCCACGTCCGCCCGGAGGTCGCCCTCGGCGACCGCCGCCTGGAGCAGCTCGGAGACCCGCTGGTCGAACTCGCGGCGGCGCTCCAGCGCCCAGCGTTCCGTCTTCGTGTTGCCGCGCACCCGCAGCAGCAGGGTGACGTAGGGGACCTCGGCCATCAGCACGTCGACGGTCCGGCGCGTGACGTACTCGACCCGCTCGACCGCGCGCCCGCGCTGCGCCCCCGGCTCGTCGAGGATCGCGAAGAGCCCGTCGAGCGCCCGGCTCACGGCCCGGCGCAGCAGTTCCTCCTTGCCCGCCACATGGTGGTAGATGGAGGATTTCGAGATACCCGCCGCCCGGGAGAGGTGCTCCATGGACGTGCCGTCGTAGCCGCGCTCGTTGAACACACGGACGGCGACGGTGAGCAGGGTCTCCGGTGTGTACGTGTCCCGCTTGGCCGTGGTCATGTCCGCGATCCTCCCCCATGAGGGATCAGCCCCGCACAGGCGGGGACCATCGAAGTTGTCCACAGGTTTCCCGGGGCCCCTTGTCCCGACCGATCGTTCGGTTACTCTAACTCCGTCCGTACGTCCCCGCCCGGCTCGATGAGGAGTTGGTCCGCCATGGCCGCCGCGCTCACCCCCCAGCAGCTGTCCGAGACCCACCGGCCCACGCTCGACCAGGCCCTCGACGTGATCAGTACCCGCGCGTACTGGTCACCGCACCCCGAGCACCCGAAGGCGTACGGCGAGGGCGGCGCCCCGGGCAGCCTGGGGGCGGCCGAGGGCAAGGCCGCCTTCGACGCGCTGCTGAACACCCGGTTCGACCTGGGGCAGCCCGGCACCGACGGCTGGACCGGCGGCGAGGTCTCGCCGTACGGACCGGAGCTCGGCGTCGAGTATCCGCACGCCGACGTGGACATCCTGCTGCCGGCGATGAAGGCCGGCCAGGGCGCCTGGCGGGCGGCGGGGCCGGAGATCCGGGCCCTGGTCTGTCTGGAGATCCTGTCGCGGATCAGCGCCCGCACCCACGAGCTGGCCCACGCGGTGATGCACACGAGCGGCCAGGCCTTCATGATGGCGTTCCAGGCGGGCGGCCCGCACGCCCAGGACCGCGGCCTGGAGGCCGTGACGTACGCCTACCGCGAGCAGGTCCGCACCCCGGAGACCGCCGACTGGTCCAAGCCGCAGGGCAAGCGTGATCCGCTGAAGCTGCACAAGTCGTTCATCACGTCCGGCCGCGGCGTCGCGCTGGTCATCGGCTGCAACACCTTCCCCACCTGGAACGGCTATCCCGGCGTCTTCGCCTCGCTCGCCACGGGCAACCCGGTGCTGGTCAAGCCGCACCCGCGCGCCGTGCTGCCGCTGGCCCTCACGGTGTCCATCGCCCGCGAGGTGCTGAGCGAGGCGGGCTTCGACCCGAATCTGGTCGCACTGGCCGCCGAACGGCCCGGCGAGGGCATCGCCAAGACCCTCGCGGTCCGCCCCGAGATCCGGATCATCGACTACACGGGCTCCACCGCCTTCGGCGACTGGCTGGAGGAGAACGCCCGCCAGGCCCAGGTCTACACGGAGAAGGCCGGCGTCAACACGATCGTCGTCGACTCCACCGACGACTACCGGGGCATGCTCGCCAACCTGGCGTTCTCGCTCTCGCTGTACAGCGGCCAGATGTGCACCACCCCGCAGAACCTGCTGATCCCCCGGGACGGCATCGCCACCGACGACGGCGCCAAGTCCTACGACGACGTGGTCACCGACCTGGCGGCGGCCGTCACCGGACTGCTCGGCGACGACGCCCGCGCGTCCGCCCTGCTCGGCGCGCTGGTCAACCCGGACGTCAGGGGCCGGGTTGAGGCGGCGGGAGAGCTGGGCGAGGTGGCACTGGCCTCGCGGACGGTCGCGAACGCCGAATTCCCCGACGCGGTCGTCCGTACGCCGGTCGTCGTGAAGCTCGACGGCACCAAGCCCGACGACGGCGCGGCGTACCTCTCGGAGTGCTTCGGACCGGTGTCCTTCGCCGTCGCCGTCGAGTCGACGTCCGCCGCCCTGGACCTGCTCCGCCGCACGATCCGCGACAAGGGGGCGATGACGGTCGGCGCCTACACCACCTCCCCCGAGGTGGAGCGGGCGGTCGAGGACGTCTGCCTGGACGAGTCGGCCCAGCTCTCGCTGAACCTGACCGGTGGGGTCTACGTCAACCAGACCGCGGCCTTCTCCGACTTCCACGGCTCCGGCGGCAACCCCGCCGCGAACGCGGCCCTGTGCGACGGGGCGTTCGTCGCCAACCGCTTCCGGGTGGTGGAGGTGCGCCGCCAGGCGTGACTAGCGGGTCTCTCGCGGGTCCGGGACGTCGGCGTAGCGCTGCACCCACGCGTGCATCGCGATGGCCGCGGCGGCGCCGGCGTTGATGGACCGGGTCGAGCCGAACTGCGCGATCGAGCACACCATCGAGGCGTGCTTCCGCGCCTCCTCGGTCAGGCCCGGCCCCTCCTGCCCGAACAGCAGGACGCACCGGCGCGGCAGCTCGGTGCGCTCCAGCGGCACGGCGCCGGGGAGGTTGTCGATCCCGATGATCGGCAGCCCCTCGGCCGCCGCCCAGGCGGTCAGGTCGGCCGTGTCGGGATGGTGGCGCACATGCTGGTAGCGGTCGGTGACCATGGCGCCGCGCCGGTTCCAGCGGCGGCGGCCCACGATGTGGATCTCCTTGGCCAGGAAGGCGTTGGCGGTCCGCACCACCGAGCCGATGTTGAAGTCGTGGCCCCAGTTCTCCACGGCTACGTGGAAGTCGTGCCGCCGCAGATCGAGATCGGCGACGATCGCCTCCCGCGTCCAGTAGCGGTAGGCGTCGCCGACGTTGCGCCGGTCGCCCTGGGCCAGCAGCTCGGGGTCGTAGCGCTCGCCCTCGGGCCAGGGCAGCGGGTGCGGCCCGACGCCGATCGTCTGGCCGTAGCCGTCGTCGTACTGGAGAGGCTCCGTCGGGAGGGCCTCTGCCGGGAGGGGATCCGTCGGGGGCTGTTCCGCGGGGGGCTGCTGGGTTCTGCCGGTCTCACTGCTCACCCGACGAGCGTATGGCCCCCGCCGCCGCCCTGGAGCCGGGGCTCCTGCGTACCGCCGTGACCGTCCTTCGCCGGACCGGCCGCCGACCGGCCGTCGGATCCGTCGTCGGCACCGGGCTTCCCGTCCTTCCCCGGCGTACGGGACCGGCCGGGCAGCCCGGCGAGCAGCCGGCGCCTGCCGGTCGTGGCGCGGGCGCCCAGCCAGACGAGGAAGGCCGTCGGCAGGAACACCGCGTCGGCCGCGATCATCGCCATGGAGAAGAACGGCAGCCCGAGCAGCAGGGCGATCCCCGCGTGCTCGCAGATCATCGCGACCAGCAGGACGTTCTTGACCCGCCGGTTGAACAGCGTGAACGGAAAGGCGACCTGGACGATGACCGTGCCGTACGTCAGCACCATCACCATCAGCCCGCTGGCGCCCAGGATGTCCGACAGGGCGGGCCACGGGGTGAAGTAGTCGAGGTTCAGCGGGTAGTAGAGCGCGGTGCCGTCCTGCCAGCGCGAACCCTGGATCTTGTACCAGCCGGCGGTCGCGTAGATCAGACAGACCTCGGCCATGATCACGGCGAGCGTGGCGTTGTGCCCGAGGTTGGCCAGCACGTCGAGCAGGGTGCGGGGCTCGCTCTGCGGCAGGTAGCGGTTCACGGCCCACCAGGCGGCGGCGGAGAGCCAGATCACCCACAGCAGCGTCGGCAGCCACCAGGTGCCGCCGAGCCCGCCCATCAGCGTGGCCGTCACGAGGACGGGACCGAGGAGCACCCAGAGCACCGGGCCCACGATGTCCCGCAGCGGCGGCAGGCCCGCCGCAGCGCGCTGCGCGTTGCGCGCCGCACGGCGGGCGTCCAGCGACCAGACCTGCGCACAGCGCGTCAGCACCAGGTAGATCGCCATGAGGTGGACGACGTTGTCGCCGCCGTCGCCCATGAAGATGCTGCGGTTCTGCACCGAGAGCACGCCGACCATGAAGAGGACGGACATGGTCCGGGTCCGCCAGCCGAGCATCAGCGCCGCCGCGGACAGCAGGGTGAGGGCGTACACCGCCTCGAACCAGACCGTGCTGTCGGTCCACATGAGGACGGAGAAGGCCTCGTTGCCGTTGGTGAGCTGGCGGGCCAGGTCCCAGTGCCACGGGCTGTCCGGGCCGTACAGCTCATGGCGGTGCGGCAGCTCGCGCAGCAGGAAGAAGAGGTAGGTGGCGGCGAAGCCGATCCGGACGACGGCGCTCTGGTACGGGCCGAGGGCCGAGGCGGTGACGCGCTGGAGGGCACGGGCCGGGCCGCTGAGGGGTGCGCCGGGGCGGGGGGCGCCCGGGCGGGGGGCCGTGGGCTGCTGGGCCGCGTCCTGCGGGGTCGCGGGCGGGGGGACGGTCACCGGTTCTCCTCCACGCCGTGCTCCGTGTCCCGCTGTTCCGCCGCACGCTGTTCCGCGCCGCGCTCGGGAAGATCGTCCGGGGTCACGGTCCACCAGGGGAGTACGCGGTAGGCGGGCCGGGTGCTGATCTTCTCGTTGCTCCACGGGGGCGGGGCGATGGAGCTGGTGGCGGAGCGGAGCTGGATGCGTTCGATCGTGCCGCCGTAGTCGCGCTCGCTCAGCCGCAGCATCGCGATGCGCCGCACGTAGCGCTCGGAGAGATCGCCGCGCAGGCCGTTGGGGCGGTTCTCGCTGTCGTGGGAGTTGACGTAGAAGTCCCAGCCCCGGCGGAGCTCGTTCTGGGCCACATGGCTGGGGAAGAGGCTGCCGCGTATCGCTTCGCCGTCCTCATGGGTGAGGTTCATCCACCTCGTGGTGTGGCGGCCGTCGGCCCCCACCACATCGGCCCGCACATGGACCGCGACGTTCTGCTGGAGCGGGTTGGGCGCGAAGAGCTTCCAGTTCTGCTCGAACTCCGGGTAGATCCAGCGGTCGATCGACTTCCCGTGCTGCTTGGTCAGCGTGTTGGACGGGGCGACGTGCAGGAACACCATGGCCACCTGGGTGCAGGCGAGCAGCCCGATCAGGGACAGCGCCAGGGCCGCCACCACCTGGTAGGGGAAGGAGAGCCCCGCCATGCCCCGGCCCGTGTCCGAGGGCTCCGCCACCGGTGCCGAGGGCGGCGGTATGGCTTCGGGGGTGCTTCGCGCTTCCGCCGGCCGGTTCGACGCCTGCGGCCAGGCGTCCTTCCCCCCGCCCGCAGAGCTCCTGTCGTGGTCCGAATCCATCCCGCCCCGCTCACCGTCGATCACCACTCAGTTATCCACAGGGTTGACACCCTACGGGCCTCCGACTCACCATTGAAGTCAAGGAACCGAACGATCGGTCGGTAGGGAGCCCGGGATGGCGGCAGTGACTGCGGACCAGACGACGCAGAAGACGCTCGGCACGGCGGATGCGGTGGACGGGGCGGGCGCGGACCTTCTCGCGGCCTTCGACGCGACGGTCGCGGCGGACGAGCGGATCGAGCCGCGCGACTGGATGCCCGACGCCTACCGCGCGACGCTGGTCCGCCAGATGGCCCAGCACGCCCACTCCGAGATCATCGGCATGCAGCCCGAGGCCAACTGGATCACCCGGGCGCCCTCGCTGCGCCGCAAGGCGATCCTCATGGCCAAGGTGCAGGACGAGGCGGGCCACGGCCTGTATCTCTACAGCGCCGCCGAGACCCTGGGCACCAGCCGCGAGGAGCTGCTCGACAAGCTGCACGCGGGCCGCCAGCGCTATTCGTCGATCTTCAACTACCCCACGCTGACCTGGGCCGACGTCGGTGCGATCGGCTGGCTGGTGGACGGGGCGGCGATCACCAACCAGGTGCCGCTCTGCCGCTGCTCCTACGGCCCGTACGCCCGCGCGATGGTCCGCATCTGCAAGGAGGAGTCCTTCCACCAGCGCCAGGGGTACGAGCTGCTGCTCGCCCTCAGCCGTGGCACCGAGGCCCAGCACGCCATGGCCCAGGACGCGGTGAACCGCTGGTGGTGGCCCTCCCTGATGATGTTCGGCCCGCCCGACGACGCCTCCTCGCACTCCGAGCAGTCCATGGCCTGGAAGATCAAGCGGCACTCCAACGACGAGCTGCGCCGGCGCTTCGTGGACATCTGCGTGCCCCAGGCCGAGGCGCTGGGCCTGGAGCTTCCGGACCCCGACATCCGGTGGAACGAGGAGCTGGGCCGGCACGATTTCGGCGCGATCGACTGGGCCGAGTTCCAGGCGGTCCTCAAGGGCAACGGCCCCTGCAACGAACAGCGCATCACCCAGCGGCGCACGGCCCATGAGGAAGGCGCCTGGGTCCGGGACGCGGCAGCCGCGTACGCCGCCAAGCACGCCCCGGCGGCAGCCCGGGCATCGGCACAGAACAGCGCGTCCGCGCAGCATGTGGAGGAGACGGCATGAGCAGCTCGACCGACTGGCCCCTGTGGGAGGTGTTCGTGCGTTCGCGGCGCGGACTGTCCCACACCCATGCGGGCAGCCTGCACGCGCCGGACGCCGAGATGGCCCTGCGCAACGCCCGTGACCTCTACACCCGCCGCTCGGAGGGCGTCTCGATCTGGGTGGTCCCGTCCACCGAGATCACCGCCTCCTCCCCCGACGAGAAGGACTCCTTCTTCGAGCCGGCCGCCGACAAGCCCTACCGCCACCCGACGTTCTACGAGATCCCGGACGGGGTGAAGCACCTGTGAGCGCCGCACTCGCCCTCGGCGACGACGCGCTGGTGCTCTCGCACCGGCTGGGGGAGTGGGCCGGTCACGCCCCCGTCCTGGAGGAGGAGGTGGCGCTCGCCAACATCGCCCTGGACCTGCTCGGACAGGCCCGGGTGCTGCTCTCGCTCGTCGGCGACGAGGACGAGCTCGCCTACCTCCGCGAGGAGCGTGCCTTCCGCAACCTCCAGCTGGTCGAACAGCCGAACGGGGACTTCGCCCACACCATCGCCCGGCAGCTCTACTTCTCGGTGTACCAGCACCTGCTGTACGAGCGTCTCGCGGCCGGGGACGGCGAGTTCAGCGGCCTGGCGGCCAAGGCCGTCAAGGAAGTGGCCTACCACCGCGACCACGCCGAACAGTGGGTCCTCAGGCTCGGCGACGGCACCGAGGAGAGCCACCGCCGGATGCAGAGTGGCCTGGACGCGCTGTGGCGGTTCACCGGCGAGATGTTCCAGCCGGTCGAAGGGCTCGACGCCCCGGAATCCGGTGTCGACCGGCAGGCGCTGGAGAGCAGGTGGCTCGCCGCCGTCACCGAGGTCGTCGAGCGCGCCACTCTGACCCTCCCCGCGGGCCCGCGGTCCGGGGGCTGGGCGGCGGGCGCGGGCCGGCAGGGCCTGCACACCGAGTCGTTCGGCCGCATGCTCGCCGAGATGCAGCATCTGCACCGCAGTCATCCGGGGGCGTCATGGTGACCGACACCCTGCTGGAGGCGGAGCTGCGCGGCCTCGCCGGTTCCGTGCCGGACCCCGAGCTGCCGGTGCTGACCCTGGCGGAGCTCGGCGTGCTGCGGGACGTGCGGGTGGACGGCCCCGGCCGGGTGACCGTGCATCTCACCCCGACCTACACCGGCTGCCCGGCGATCGAGGCGATGTCCGCCGACATCGAGCGGGTGCTGCACGACCACGGCGTGCCGGAGGTCTCCGTGGTCACGGTCCTGGCGCCGGCCTGGTCGACGGACGACATCAGCGCCGAAGGCCGCCGCAAGCTCGCCGAGTTCGGCATAGCCCCGCCGCGCGCCCACAGCGCGGACGGCGGCCCCGTGCCGCTGACGCTCTCGGTGCGCTGCCCGCACTGCGGCTCCACGGACACGGAGCTGCTCAGCCGGTTCTCCTCCACGGCGTGCAAGGCCCTGCGCCGCTGCGTCGCCTGCCGCGAACCGTTCGACCACTTCAAGGAGTTGTAGATGTTCCATCCGCTCCGGGTCAGCGCGATCGAACGGATCACGGACGACGCGGTGGCCGTCACCTTCGCCGTGCCCGCCGAGCTGCGCGAGACCTTCCGCCACACCCCCGGCCAGCATCTGAACGTGCGCTTCACCGTGGACGGCCAGGAGGTCCGCCGCTCCTACTCGATCTGCGCACCGGCCGCCGAGCAGCCCGGCGAACCGGTGCTGCGCGTGGGCATCCGCAGGGTCGAGGGCGGGGCGTTCTCCACGTACGCCCTGAAGGAACTGGCTGTCGGGGACCAGGTGGAGGCCATGCCTCCGATGGGCCGCTTCGTCCTGAAGCCGCGCCCGGGCCTGTTCGCCGCGGTGGTCGGCGGCAGCGGCATCACCCCGGTGCTGTCGATGGCGGCCACCCTGCTCGACCGTGAGCCGGCGGCCCGGTTCTGCCTGATCCGCAGCGACCGCACGGCGGCCTCGACGATGTTCCTCGACGAGGTGGCCGACCTCAAGGACCGCTGTCCGGACCGCTTCCAGCTGGTCACCGCGCTCTCCCGGGAGGAGCAGTCGGCCGGGCTCCCCTCCGGGCGGCTCGACGCCGAACGGCTCACCGGTCTGCTGCCCGCCGTGCTCCCGGTGCCGGAGGTGGACGGCTGGTTCCTGTGCGGACCGCTCGGCCTCGTACGGGGCACGGAGAAGGCCCTGAAAGCGCTCGGCGTCGACCGTTCCCGGGTCCACCAGGAGATCTTCCACGTCGACGAGGGCCCCACCGATGTGACGGGGGTCAAGGTCGCCGCCCCGGCCGACGCCATGCTGACGGCCACCCTCCACGGCCGTTCGGGCAGCTGGCCGGTACAGGACTCCGAATCCCTGCTGGAGACGGTGCTGCGCAGCCGTGCGGACGCTCCGTACGCCTGCAAGGGAGGGGTGTGCGGGACCTGCCGGGCCTTCCTCGTATCGGGCGAGGTCCGGATGGACCGCAACTTCGCGCTGGAGCCGGAGGAGACCGGGGCGGGCTTCGTGCTGGCCTGCCAGTCGCATCCGCTCACCCCGGAGGTGGAGCTCGACTTCGACCGCTGAGGCAGCCGAGTCGGCTGACGTGGCCCCCGGGCCGCCGCGCACTGTTCCCTTCCCATAGAACCTGTTCTATCTTGACGGCCCGTCAGGTCGTCGATGGTCAACGGGAGGCCGGGACAGTGGACTTCACCTTCACCGAGGAACAGCAGGCGGCCGTCGAAGCGGCCCGGGCCGTCTTCTCGGACGTCGCACCCGACCGCGCGCCCAGCCCCGCCCTGACCCCGGGGGCCGTGGCGGAGGACATCGACCGCCGGCTCTGGCACGAGCTGGGGCGCACGGACCTGCTCGGGCTCACGCTGTCGCCGGACCACGGGGGCGCGGGCCTGGACCCGATCGCGCTCTGCCTGGTCCTGCGGGAGTCGGCCAAGGTGCTGGCGCGGGTCCCGTTGCTGGAGAGCTGTGCGGTGGCGATGGCCATCGAGCGGTTCGGCGACCGCACCCTCGCGGCGGAGCTGCTGCCCCGGGCCGGGCGGGGCGAACTGATCCTGACCGTCGGCGCCAACGGACGCAGCGGCCACGATCCGGCCGAACTCGCCGTCTTCGCACGGCCGTACGGGGTGCGGGACGGCGAGGAGGACGGACAGACCGGCAGCGAGGGCGGCGGGAAGACCGGCGGCCCGGCCGGAGGCTCCGGCTGGGTGCTCGACGGGGTGCAGTCCGCGGTTCCCTGGGCTCAGGTGGCCGACCGGATCGCCGTGCCCGCGCACACCGCCGGGGGCCGGCCGGTCCTGGCCCTCGTGCCCCGTACCCGCGAGGGCGTCACCCTGGCGGACCAGGTCTCCACCAGCGGTGAACGCCTGGCCGAGGTCCGGCTCGACGGCGTACGCGTGACGGCCCGCGAGCTGATCGACGCGCCGGGCTGCTGGGAGTGGCTGCGGTCCCTGCTCACCACGGGAACCTGCGCGCTCGCGCTCGGGCTGGGCGAGCGGGTGCTCGCGATGACCGCCGAATACACCGGCAGGCGCGAGCAGTTCGGGTTCCCGGTCGCCACGTTCCAGGCGGTGGCGGTCCAGGCCGCCGACCGGTACATCGATCTGCGGGCTATGGAGGCGACGCTCTGGCAGGCCGCCTGGCGGATCTCCACCGACGCCGGGGGCCCGCTGCCCGCCGCGGGCGATGTCGCCGTGGCGAAGATCTGGGCCTCCGACGGCGTCCGCCGTGTCGTGCAGACCGCCCAGCATCTGCACGGCGGCTTCGGCGCGGACACCGACTACCCGCTGCACCGCTTCCACGCCTGGGCGAAGCAGATCGAGCTCTCCCTCGGGCCGGCCGCGGCCCATGAGGAGGCGCTGGGCGACCTGCTGGCCGCCCATCCGCTCGGCTGAAGCCGCAGAGCGGGGCCGCGCCGGCCTCGTAAGGCGTCAGAGGACGTCAGGAGTCAGAGGACGAAGGCGGGCGTCCCGTTGTCCGTGACCATCGGGCGCCCGGCGCCGTCCCAGGCCTGCATGCCGCCGTCGATGTTCACGGCGTCGACGCCCTGCTGGACCAGGTACTGGGTGACCTGGGCCGACCGGCCGCCGACCCGGCACATCACATGCACGCGCCGGCCGTCCTCGGCGGCCTCGGTCAGCTCGCCGAACCGGCCCACGAAGTCGCTCATCGGGATGTGCAGCGCACCCTCGACGTGACCGGCCGCCCACTCGTCGTTCTCACGGACGTCCAGGACAAAGCCGTCCGACGGCACCGCCGCGGCGTCCACCGAGGGCAGCGGGGCGAAATTCATGGGTCATGCCTTCTCTCGTGCGATCGTGAAGTTGCCGTCCCGGGGTCGCGGCCCCGGGCGCCGTACCGGACCTCGGTACGCGGGCCGCGTACACGGACCTCGTACGGAGGTCTCGTGCCTGCGCGGCGGAGTCACCCGGAACGCTACTGCACCAGCTCCGCGAGCTCGGCCTCGCGCCGGGACACCTCGCCGAGCAGCTGCTCCGCGATGTCCTCCAGCAGCTGGTCCGGGTCGTCCGGCGCCATCCGCAGCATCGAGCCGATCGCGCCCTCCTCCAGCTCCTTGGCGAGCACCGTCAGCAGCTCCTTGCGCCGGCTGAGCCACTCCAGCCGGGCGTAGAGCTCCTCGCTCTCGCTCAGCGGCGTCGGGGGCTGCGCCGGGCCGGCCTCCCACTCCGCCACGAGCTCCTTGAGCAGCTCGATGTCACCCCGCCCGTAGGCGGCGTTCACCCGGGCGATGAACTCGTCGCGGCGCTGCCGCTCCGGCTCGTCCTGGGCGAGGTCCGGGTGCGCCTTGCGGGCCAGCTCCCGGTAGAGCCTGCGGGCCTCCTCGCTCGGCCGGACCCGCTTCGGCGGCCGGACCGGCTGTTCGGTGAGCATGGCCGCGGCCTCGGGGGACAGCCCGTCGGTGTCCATCCAGTCGTGGAACAGCTCGTCGACCCCGGGCATCGGCATGACGACGGCCCGCGCCTCGCGCGCCTTGCGCTCGTCCTCCGGGTCACCGGTCCTGGCCGCCCGCGCCTCGGCGATCAGCGCGTCCAGCTCGTCGAGACGGGTGTACATCGGGCCGAGCTTCTGGTGGTGCAGCCGGGAGAAGTTCTCGACCTCCACCCGGAAGGTCTCCACCGCGATCTCGAACTCGATCAACGCCTGCTCGGCGGCCTGCACCGCCCTGGCCAGCCGCGCCTCGGGCCGCGGCGCGGCGTCCTCGGCGCCGACCGGCTCCCCGGCAGCGGCGTCCGCGGCCCCGGAGTCACCCGGCGCGCCCGGGGCGTCCTGCGCCTCCGGGGCGGGCCCGGGCGCGTCCGTCCGGCCGCTGTCCTGCCGGTCGTTGTCCTGCCGGTCTTCATCGTTCCGGGTGGTCGGCACCCCGGCGGCTTCGTCGCTCACCCGTCCAGCGTATGGCCACGGCCGGGCGGCCCGGCACACACGGTGGGCCCCGGCGCCGGGGCCCACCGCCTCACGGTCCGGTCACACACCGAACTCGGCGGCCAGCCTGCCCGCGTTGATCGCCCGCACCAGTTCGGCGTGATCCGCCTCCGTACGGTCGGCGTACGTCACCGCGAACGCGGCCACCGCCTCGTCGAGTTCGTCGTTCTTGCCGCAGTAGCCCGCCAGCAGCCGGGGATCGGCGCTGTGCGCGTGCGCCCGGGCGAGCAGCGCACCGGTCATCCGCCCGTAGTCGTCCACCTGGTCGGCGGCGAGCGCGGCGGGGTCCACGCTGCCCTTGCGGTTACGGAACTGCCGGACCTGGAACTGCCTGCCGTCGACGTCCGCCCAGCCGAGCAGGATGTCGCTGACGACCTGCATCCGCTTCTGTCCGAGCACCACCCGGCGGCCCTCGTGCGCCACCTCCGGCACGTCGAAACCGACCGCGGGCAGATAGGGCGCGAGCACCGAGGGGCGCGCTTCCTTCACCTGGAGGACCAGTGGCTCGCCCCGGTGGTCGAGCAGCAGCACCACATACGACCGGGTGCCCACGCTGCCGGTGCCGACCACCCGGAACGCCACGTCGTGGATCGCGTACCGGGCCAGCAGCGGCACCCGGTCCTCGGAGACGGTGGAGAGGTATCCGGCGAGCCCGGCGGCCACCGCCGCGGCCTCGGCGTCCGGCACCCGGCGCAGCACGGGCCGGGCGTCGACGAAGCGCCGGCCGCCGTCCGGGCACTCCTCGGTGGAGCGGGCGGCGAAGCGGGCGCTGGTGTTGTTGCGGGCCTTCTCCGAGACCCGTTCCAGGGTGCCCACCAGGTCACGCGCGTCCGTGTGCGAGACGAGTTCCTCGTCCGCGATGGCGTTCCAGGCGTCCAGGGCGGGCAGCCGGGACAGCAGCCGCATCGTGCGCCGGTAGGCGCCGACGGCGTCGTACGCGCCCCGGCGGCAGGTGTCCTCGTCGGCGCCGGCGGCCCGGCCGGCCAGCACCAGGGAGGTGGCGAGCCGCTTGAGGTCCCATTCCCAGGGCCCGAAGACGGTCTCGTCGAAGTCGTTGAGATCGATGACCAGGCTGCCCCGGGCATCGCCGTAGAGGCCGAAGTTGGCCGCGTGCGCGTCGCCGCAGAGCTGGGCGCCGACACCGGTGACCGGGCTGCCCATCAGGTCGTGGGCCATCAGTCCGGCCGCGCCCCGCAGGAAGGCGAACGGGGTCGCCGCCATCCGGCCCACCCGTATCGGCGTCAGTCCGGGCACCCGGCCCCGGTTCGACTCCTCGACCGCCCGCACCGCGTCCGGCCGGCCCTGCGGCAGGACCAGCGAGGCGTGCGAGGACCTCGGCACGCGGTCGCGGAGCGCCTTGCCCGCCGCCTTCGGTGAACTCGTGGCCCCGCGCCGGGCGAACCCGGGCACGACCGGAATACGCGGACCCGGCCCCTCGGCACGCTGTTCAGGCATCGTCGTCCCGGTTACGCCCATGGAGCGTCGCCTCCCCCACCCTCGTACACGCTCGTCGGCTGCCCGGCTCTCCGCACGGCCAGCGGCCCTGCCCAGCAGCGGCCGGGCACGACGGTACCGCCGATTCGGCTGCCGGCACCCCGGTACCGGCAGCCGGTGTCAGCAGCCGGTACCGGGGTCCGGCGCCAGGTAGGTGTCCGCCCACTGCCCGAGCTCCTTGAGCGCGGGCTCCATCGCGGCGCCGGCCTCGGTGAGCCGGTACGCGACGCGCAGCGGCGGCCCCTCGTCGACCTCACGGATCACCAGCCCGGCCGCGCCGAGTTCGGTCAGCCGGTCCGAGAGCATGCGCTCGCTGATTCCGGGAATGGCCCGGCGCAACTCGGCGAAGTGCACCGGTCGCTGCAACAGCACCGAGACGATCGGGCCGGTCCAGCGCTTGCCGAACAGCTCGAAGACGCGACTGATCCCCACATCGACCCGCTGACAGGCCTGTTCGTTGTGATCCGCCATACCCCCAGAGTACTGCGCCGCCGTAGGTGGCTTACTAAAAATAAGTAGCTATGCTATTAGTAGTTACGTACGGAATGGTTCCGCTCGGACGCCCGCGAGGTCCCGTCGACCCGCCCGCGCCCCCTTCCCCTCTCTGTGGAGATCACCATGGCCACGCTTCTGCACCTCGACTCCGCCGTCTTCCCCCAGGGCTCCGCCTCCCGCGACGTCACCGCGGCGTTCGTCGAGGCCTGGCGCGAGCAGCACCCGGACGGCACCGTCGTCCATCGCGACCTCGCCGCCGATCCGCTGCCCCACCTGGACGCCGGCGCCACGGCCGCGGGCGCCGACGACCCGCTGCGCCGGGAGCTCGCCGACGAGCTGGCGGCGGCGGACGCCGTCCTGATCGGGGCCCCGATGTACAACTTCACGATCCCGTCCACGCTCAAGGCCTGGCTCGACCAGGTGATCATCGTCGGGCACAACGCGGGACCGGACTCCCCCGTCGCCGGGACCCCGGTGACCGTCGTCGCCAGCCGGGGCGGTTCGTATGCTCCGGGCACCCCGCGCGAGAGCTTTGAATTTGTCCAGAATTACCTGGAGAAGGTGTTCGCGGGCATGTTCTCCATCGAGGTGGACTTCATCGTTCCGGAGCTGACCCTCGCCCCCTCGCAGCCGTCGATGGCCGAACTGATCCCGCTCGCCGAGGCCTCCCGCGCCAAGGCACTCGACGACGCCCGGGAGAAGGCGAAGGCCCTCGCCACCCGCCTCGCCGCCTGAGCGGAACGGCAGAACGGCGGAACGGCAGAACACAGACCACGAAAACGCAGACAGGGCCGCGGAGCTTCTACGAGCTCCGCGGCCCTGCCGCATGATGAATCGGGCGTTTCACGTGAAACATCGCACCCCCGAGCCCGATCCAGGCTCTCCCGAGCACGATTCAAGCCTTCCCGAGCCTGGTTCGGGCTTCCCCGAGCGCGATGCGGACGTCCTCGGTGCGGTTCAGACGGCCCCTCCGGCCGCCACCCCCGCGCCCGCGCCCGCCGGCTCCTCGTCGGCCTCGTCGGCCCCCTGCCCGGCCCTCGTACCGCGACCGGCCCCACCGCCCCGCGGACCGGCCTCGCCCGGCAGGGAGCCCGCGTCCTTGGCCTCCGCGGCGATCCTGGCCTCCTGCTCCTCGCGCTCGGCCTTCTCGCGCGCCTGGGCCGCCAGATCCACCCGGCCCTCCGGCTTGATGTGGGCGATGACACCGGGGTGCGCGATCGACGGCAGGATGTGACGCCACATCTCCGCCACCTGCTCGCGCAGATCGGCGCGACCGGTGTCGGCCTCCGAGACCAGCTGAATACCGGTGAACGAGGCGACGATGATTTTGGCCGACACCATCGGGTCGATCTGCGGGAACACCTCGCCGCGTTCCTGGCCCAGCTCCAGCATCCGGGCCGTCGCGTCGATCCAGTCGCCCCACGGATGCGGTCCGCCGAGGAAGACGCCCTCGATGGAGAGCCTCGTACCGGCCCGGGCCATCGCGTTGTGGCGCAGGGCGAAGGCGAACTGCTGGCCGCCGTCCACCAGGGACTGGAGCGGCGATCCCTCCTGCTCGAACTCGACGGTGGAGGTCTGCTCGTCCATGATCGCCTGGGCGATGGCCTCCTTGGAGGCGAAGTGGAAGTACAAGGCCCCCTTGGTGACCTTGGCGCGGCGGAGAATCTCCGAGATGGCGGCACGCTCGTAGCCGTAGTCGTCGAAGACACTCGCCGCGGCGTCCACGATCGACCGCCACGTCTGGACCGCGCGAGCCTGCTTCGCCATTTCCTGCCTCCGGGACGTTCTGTGCGCTCAGCCCTTCACCGCCGAGCCGCCGTCGATCCAACCTCTGCGGCCAGCGTAAGCACGTGCGCCGTCGCACCGGCCATCGGTCTGTCCGGAAACCGCGCCCGCACCCCGGTGGATCACCGCCTGCGGACGACCGCCGCCGCCACTTCCCCACCGCCTGTTTCTTACCCGCTTGTCCGTACCCCGGCCGTCCGGCGAAAACACGGAACAACGAAGAACCCCCGCTCCGGATCTCTCCGGAGCGGGGGTTCTCTCGAATCAACTTCAGCAGCTGCGGGCAACTGCCGTTGTGCGCGAGGGGGGATTTGAACCCCCACGTCCCTAAGGACACTGGCACCTGAAGCCAGCGCGTCTGCCGTTCCGCCACTCGCGCAAGTGGTGTTTCAGACCCTCACCTTGTGGGGTGAGCGCCTGGCGACAAACGAAGATTAGCACGCTGGACAGGGCGGATTCACATCCGTTGTTTCGCCGGCTCGGGGAAGGGAAGCGGGAACCCCGAACCATCGCCCCCACTCCTCCAGAGTGCGTCCCGGGTGCGGGACACTGTGAGGAGGCCACCTCTACGATCCGTGTGAGGGGTGACACTCATCCACAGGCCAGACAAGGGGAACCAGCCGATTTCCCGACGCGTGGATACGATCAGTAAGCAGTACAGGGTCGATGACAACGGAGGAGGTGCCCCATGGGGGTCATGAAGCGTTTCGAGCAGCGCCTCGAGGGGCTGGTCAACGGCACCTTCGCCAAGGTCTTCAAGTCCGAGGTGCAGCCCGTCGAGATCGCCGGCGCCCTCCAGCGCGAGTGCGACAACAACGCGACGATCTGGAACCGCGAGCGGACCGTCGTCCCCAACGACTTCATCGTCGAGCTCTCCACACCCGACTACGAGCGGCTCAGCCCGTACTCCGGTCAGCTGGGCGACGAGCTCTCCGGCCTGGTGCGCGACTACGCCAAGCAGCAGCGCTACACCTTCATGGGACCGATCAAGGTCCACCTGGAGAAGGCCGACGACCTCGACACCGGGCTCTACCGGGTCCGCAGCCGCACCCTGGCGTCGAGTTCGTCACAGCACGACCCGTCGGGGCCGCCGCAGCCCGCGCCCGGACGGCCCGCCGCCCCGCAGGCTCCCGGCGGCTACGGCTACCCCCCGAGCGCCGCCCCGCCGATGCCCGCGGCCCCGCCGCCCGGCGCCGGACGGCCCTCGGCCCCCACGAACGACCGGCGCCCGCCGGCCGCGTCCGGCCCTCTGCCGGACGCCCGGACGCGACGCTGGATCGAGATCAACGGCACCCGCCATCAGATTTCCCGCCCGACGTTGGTGATGGGACGATCCACCGACGCCGACGTGCGGATCGACGACCCCGGCGTATCGCGCCGGCACTGTGAGATCCGGACCGGAACGCCCTCGACGATCCAGGATCTCGGGTCCACCAACGGCATCGTGGTGGACGGGCAGCACACCACCCGCGCTACGCTCCGCGACGGCTCGCGGATCGTCGTGGGCAGCACCACCATCGTTTACCGGCAAGCCGAAGGGTGAAGCGGGGGCAATGTCAGAGCTGACCCTGACGGTCATGCGGCTAGGTTTCCTGGCTGTTCTGTGGCTGTTCGTCATCGTGGCCGTACAGGTCATCCGCAGCGACCTGTTCGGAACGCGTGTCACGCAGCGCGGCTCACGCCGCACTGCCACCGACACGCGCCCCCAGCAGGGCCGCCAACAACAAGCGGCGCCGCCCCAGCAGCGCCAGCAGTCCGGCCGGCAGCGCCGCGGGGCGCCCACGAAGCTGGTCGTGTCCGAGGGCACGCTCACGGGCACCACGGTCGCGCTCCAGGGCCAGACCATCACCCTGGGCCGGGCCCACGATTCAACGATCGTGCTGGACGACGACTACGCGTCCAGCAGGCATGCCAGGATCTACCCGGACCGTGACGGCCAGTGGATCGTCGAGGATCTCGGGTCCACCAACGGCACGTATCTGGAACGGACCCGGCTCACCACCCCGACACCAGTTCCGCTGGGCGCGCCGATCCGTATCGGCAAGACCGTCATCGAGCTGCGGAAGTAGTACGACAATGAGCGAGCGGAGCGAGCGAGCCGCGGCGGTCCCGACGGTGGACGCTGCCCGGTTCCCGACCGGAGGGTGGGCAGTGTGGCTCGAGACAGGCTGTACCCCGAGGCGGACTCGACGGGGCAGGTGCGCATGAGTCTGTCGCTGCGCTTCGCCGCCGGGTCGCACAAGGGCATGATCCGGGAGGGCAACGAGGACTCCGGCTATGCCGGTCCCCGGCTGCTCGCCATCGCCGACGGCATGGGCGGTCAGGCGGCCGGTGAGGTCGCCAGCTCCGAGGTGATCTCCACGCTCGTCCCGCTCGACGACGACGTACCGGGATCCGATCTCCTGACCTCGCTCGGCACCGCCGTGCAGCAGGCGAACGACCAGCTGCGCGTCATGGTCGAGGAGGACCCCCAGCTGGAGGGCATGGGCACCACGCTCACCGCCCTGCTCTGGACCGGTCAGCGCCTCGGCCTGGTGCACGTCGGCGACTCCCGCGCGTATCTGCTGCGCGACGGCGTCCTGACGCAGATCACCCAGGACCACACCTGGGTGCAGCGCCTCGTCGACGAGGGCCGGATCACCGAGGAAGAGGCCACCACCCACCCGCAGCGCTCCCTGCTGATGCGCGCGCTGGGCAGCGGCGACCATGTCGAGCCGGACCTCTCCATCCGCGAGGTCCGCGCCGGCGACCGCTATCTGATCTGCTCCGACGGCCTCTCCGGCGTGGTCTCGCACCAGACGATGGAGGAGACCCTCGCCAGCTACCAGGGCCCGCAGGAGACCATCCAGGAGCTGATCCAGCTCGCTCTGCGCGGCGGCGGCCCCGACAACATCACCTGCATCGTGGCCGACGTCCTGGACGTCGACAGCAACGACACCCTGGCCGGCCAGCTCAACGACACCCCGGTCGTCGTCGGCGCGGTCGCGGAGAACCAGGCCCAGCTGGGCGACGGCGGGGCCATGCAGACGCCCGCCGGCCGCGCGGCCGGTCTCGGCCGCCCCGTGCCCCCGCCCGCCGGCGGCTTCGGCCCGCCCGGCAGCGGCGACGTCGGCTACGGCGGCATGCCGGACGGCTCCTACGACTCCTATACGGACGACGACTTCGTCAAACCGCGCGGCGGTCGTAAATGGCTGAAGCGTTCCGTCTACATCGTGCTGGCGCTGGCCGTGATCGGCGGCGGTCTGTACGGCGGCTACCGCTGGACGCAGACGCAGTATTACGTCGGCACGAAGGACGAGAACGTCGCGCTGTTCCAGGGCATCAGCCAGGACCTCGCCTGGGTCTCGCTCTCGAAGGTCGAGAAGAACCACCCCGAGATCGAGCTCAAGTACCTGCCGCCGTACCAGCGCAAGCAGGTCGAGTCGACGATCGCCGAGGGCAACATCACCGACGCCCGCAAGAAGATCGACGAGCTCGCCGCCCAGGCCTCCGCCTGCAAGAAGGACGCGCAGCGCCGCGCGGCCGACGCCGAGAACCGGGCCCGTACGGGCGAGGGCGAGGCCGGCGGCACCGCCGGAGCCCCCGCCACCAGGACTTCCGCCACGTCCTCCGCCAAGGGGACCAAGTCGACCACCGCTCCCACTCCCGGCCCCAGCCTCTCGGAGGAAGAGAAGAAGCTGGTCCCGCAGTGCGGTAAGCAGTAAGCCGTAGGGGGCCTTCAGCACCATGAGCGTTGTCACCAACACGACCACCATCGGCGCGATCGACGCACCGAGCCGCCGCAACACCGAGCTGGCGCTCGTCGTCTTCGCCGTCGCCATCTCGGTGTTCGCCTACGCCAACGTGGGCCTCGCGCTCAACGGCGAGCTGCCCGCGGGCATGCTCGGCTACGGGGCGGGGCTCGCGCTGCTCGGCGGGGTCGCCCACCTTGTGGTGCGCAGGTTCGCCAAGTACGCCGATCCGCTGCTCCTGCCCCTGGCCACCCTGCTCAATGGTCTCGGCCTGGCGCTGATCTGGCGTCTGGACCAGTCGGAACGACTGGCGCGGCTCCCCAGTTTCGCGCCCGCCGCCTCGAAGCAGCTGATCTTCTCGGCGATGGGCGTCGCCCTGTTCATCGGGGTGCTGCTCCTGCTCAAGGACCACCGCATCCTCCAGCGCTACACCTACATCTCCATGGTGGTGGCGCTCATTCTGCTGATCCTGCCGATGTTCTTCCCCGCACAGTTCGGCGCGAAGATCTGGATCACCATCCCCGGTATCGGCTCGATCCAGCCCGGTGAGTTCGCGAAGATCGTCATCGCGGTCTTCTTCTCCGGCTACCTGATGGTGAAGCGCGACGCCCTCGCCCTGGCCAGCCGACGCTTCATGGGCATGTACCTGCCCCGCGGCCGCGACCTCGGCCCGATCCTGGCCATCTGGGCGATGTCGATCCTGATCCTCGTCTTCGAGACCGACCTCGGCACCTCGCTCCTCTTCTTCGGCATGTTCGTCGTCATGCTCTACGTGGCGACCGAGCGCACCAGTTGGATCGTCTTCGGCCTGGCCATGTCGGCAGTGGGCGCGGTCGGCGTGGCCTCGTTCGAGCCGCATGTGCAGGACCGTGTGACCGCCTGGCTCGATCCCTTCGCGGGCTGGGGCACTCACGCCGCAAGTGAGCAGATGGCTCAGGTACTGATGTCCTTCGGCTCCGGCGGCACGCTCGGGACCGGCCTCGGCCAGGGCAACTCCGACCTCATCCTCTTCGCGGCCAACACCGACTTCATCCTCGCCACCGTCGGCGAGGAACTCGGGCTGGCCGGAGTGATGGCGTTCCTCCTGCTGTACGGGCTGATCGTCGAGCGTGGCGTTCGCACCGCCCTGGCCGCCCGCGACCCGTTCGGCAAGCTGCTGGCCATCGGGCTCTCCGGCGCCTTCGCCATCCAGGTGTTCGTCGTCGCCGGCGGCGTCATGGGTCTCATCCCGCTCACCGGTATGACGATGCCGTTCCTCGCTGCCGGTGGTTCGTCCGTCATCGCCAACTGGGCACTGATCGGCATCCTGATCCGCATCAGCGACACCGCACGCCGTCCCGCCCCGGCGCCCGCCCCGTCGACCGACGCCGAGATGACGCAGGTGGTCCGCCCGTGAACAAGCCCCTGCGCCGCGTCGCGATCTTCTGCGGCATTCTCATGCTCGCCCTGCTGGTCCGGGACAACTGGATCCAGTACGTCCGCGCCGACGAGCTGACCAACCGCGACGAGAACCGCCGTATCCGCATCGAGCGGTACGCCCACGAGCGCGGCGACATCATCGTGGACGGCAAGGCGGTCACCGGGTCTGTCGAGACCGACGGCAGCGACTTCAAGTACAAGCGCGTCTGGAAGGACGGGCCCCTCTGGGCCCCCGTGACCGGCTACTCCTCGCAGGCCTTCGACTCCTCGCAGCTGGAGAACCTCGAGGACGGCATCCTCACCGGCAACGACGACCAGCTGTTCTTCAACCGCACGCTCTCCATGTTCACCGGGGACAAGAAGCAGGGTGGCAACGTCGTCACCACCCTGAGCAGCGACGCCCAGAAAGCCGCCTTCAAGGGGCTCGGCGACAAGAAGGGCGCGGTCGTCGCCCTCGACCCGAAGACCGGCGCCATCCTGGCGCTGGCGAGCACCCCCTCGTACGATCCCTCCGTCTTCGCGGGCAACTCCGACAAGGACTCCAAGGCGCGGCAGAAGCTCCTGAAGGACAAGGACAAGCCGATGCTCAACCGGGCATTGCGCGAGACCTACCCGCCGGGCTCCACGTTCAAGGTCGTCACCGCCGCCGCCGCCCTGGAGAACGGGCTCTACGACGACATCGACGCCAAGACCGAGTCCCCGCTGCCCTGGACGCTGCCGCAGACGCAGGTCCCGCTTCAGAACGAGGGCAACATCCCCTGCGAGGACGCCTCGCTGCGAGAGGCGCTGCGCTGGTCGTGCAACACCGTCTTCGGCAAGATGAGCGACGACCTCGGCAACAAGAAGATGATCGAGCAGACGGACAAGTTCGGCTTCAACAAGGAAGTCTTCACGCCCGTCCGCGCCGACGCGAGCATCTACCCCGAGGACAACAGGCCGCAGAACGCGATGGCCGGCATCGGTCAGGCGTCCAACCGGACCACCCCGCTCCAGATGGCCATGGTGGCCTCCGCGATCGCCAACGACGGCAAGCTGATGGAGCCCTACATGGTCGCCCAGCGCCAGGCTCCCGACCTCGACCCCGTCTACACGCACGAGCCCAAGGAGCTCAGCCGCGCGCTGTCCGGCGAGAACGCCCAGAAGGTCCAGCAGATGATGGAGACCGTCGTCAAGGACGGTACGGGAACCAACGCGCAGATCCCCGGCGTCACAGTGGGCGGCAAGACCGGTACCGCACAGCACGGTCTGAACAACAGCGAGAAGCCGTACGCCTGGTTCATCTCGTACGCGAAGACCGACAACGGCTCACCGGTCGCCGTCGCCGTCGTGGTCGAGGACGGCAACGCCAACCGGGACGACATCTCCGGTGGCGGGCTGGCCGCCCCCATCGCGCGCGACGTGATGAAGGCAGTCATCGACGCCAAGAAGTGAGACCTGTCACGGCGGTCGCCCGTCATACCGGACATCGGATACCGGTCGGATATCGGCTGACGGGTGCGGGCTGATCACGTCACCCGTGCCCGGTAGCGTATGCGCGAACAGCGCACCGCCGCGGACCACACACGGGTGCGGTCGGGACTGACGGAGAGGGCTGGAACAGTTATGGAAGAGCCGCGTCGCCTCGGCGGCCGGTACGAGCTGGGCTCGGTGCTCGGCCGTGGTGGCATGGCCGAGGTATACCTCGCGCACGACACCCGGCTCGGCCGCACCGTAGCTGTGAAGACGCTTCGGGCCGATCTGGCCCGTGACCCGTCGTTCCAGGCCCGGTTCCGCCGTGAGGCCCAGTCGGCCGCCTCGCTCAACCACCCCGCGATCGTCGCCGTGTACGACACCGGCGAGGACTACGTGGACGGGGTCTCCATCCCGTACATCGTGATGGAGTACGTCGACGGGTCGACGCTGCGGGAACTGCTGCACTCCGGTCGCAGACTGCTCCCCGAGCGCACGCTGGAGATGACGGTCGGCATCCTCCAGGCCCTGGAGTACTCGCACCGCGCCCAGATCGTCCACCGCGACATCAAGCCGGCGAACGTCATGCTGACGCGCACCGGCCAGGTCAAGGTCATGGACTTCGGCATCGCCCGCGCCATGGGCGACTCCGGGATGACGATGACGCAGACCGCCGCGGTCATCGGCACCGCCCAGTACCTCTCCCCGGAGCAGGCCAAGGGCGAGCAGGTCGACGCGCGCTCCGACCTGTACTCCACCGGCTGCCTGCTGTACGAGCTGCTCGCCGTGCGGCCCCCGTTCGTCGGGGACTCGCCCGTCGCGGTGGCGTACCAGCACGTCCGGGAGGAGCCGCAGCCGCCGAGCAACTTCGACCCCGAGATCACGCCCGAGATGGACGCGATCGTGCTGAAGGCGCTCACCAAGGACCCGGACTACCGCTACCAGTCCGCCGACGAGATGCGGGCCGACATCGAGGCCTGCCTCGACGGCCAGCCGGTCGCGGCCACGGCGGCGATGGGCGCCGCGGGGTACGGGGGCTACGACGGCTACAACGCCGACCAGCCCACCGCCGCCCTGCGCCCGACCGACCCGAACAACGCCCAGACCTCGATGCTGCCCCCGGTCAACCCGGACGACGGCGGCTACGGCTACGACGACCGCCAGGGCCGCCGGCGCCAGCAGAAGAAGAGCAACACCTCAACGATCCTGCTGGTCGTCGCGGGCATCCTGGTGCTCATCGGCGCGATCCTGATCGGCCGGGTGATCTTCACCCCGAGCGGTGACGACGGCAAGATCAAGGCACCGAACCTGGTGGGCTCCACGCTCGATAAGGCGCAGGGTCTGGCGTCCAACGCCGGTGTCACCGTGAAGGTCGGCGCCGAGGAACCGTGCGAGGCCCAGGAGAAGGGCGAGATCTGCTCGCAGGACCCGACGGCCGACGCGATGATGGACAAGGACGGCACCGTCACGGTCGTCGTCTCCACCGGAGCGCCGAAGACCGAGGTTCCCAACGTCCTGGAGAAGTCCGAGGACGGCGCCCGCCAGGTCCTGGAGGACAAGGGCTTCACGGTCAACGTCACCACGGAGGAGTCCGAGGCGACCGAGGGCACCGTGATCAAGCAGGACCCCAAGGGCGGCGCGAAGGCCGAGGAGGGGGCCGAGATCACCATCACCGTGGCCGCACAGGCGACGCTCGACCTGCCGGACATGCGGACCCGTACGTACGAGGCGGCGGAACAGCAGCTCCGGGGCATCGGTTTCACCAACGTCTCGCGGACCGACGTGGACTCGGACAAGCCGGCCGGAGAGGTGGTCGAGCAGACCCCCACGGGCCCGAGCAAGCAGGCCAAGGACACCCAGATCGTCCTGAAGGTCTCCAAGGGCCCGGCCCAGCCGGAGCAGGTCCAGATCCCCGGTGACATCGCGGGCAAGTCGTACCAGGACGCGAAGGGCCAGCTCGAAGGGCTCGGCTTCGTGGTGCAGCTCGCCCCGGGCTCGGTCGACAAGCCGAACGCCAAGGTGATCACCAGCAACCCGGGGCCGAACACCCAGGCGGACAAGGGCAGCACCGTCATGCTCGTGACCATCGAGAACGGCGGGGGCGGCCTCTTCGGAGGCCCGGGCGGCTGAGCGCCCGCGCACCTCGCGGCACACGACGAAGGGCCCCGGTCACCACGATGGCGACCGGGGCCCTTCCCGTGTGCCCGAGGGTCCGCGGGCGGCCGGCTGCGCAAGCGGCTTCTCAGCGTCCTCGGGCGTTCAGCGTCCGCGGGTGCTCAACGCCCGCGGGTGCTCAGCGCAGTTCGACCGGCTGGGTGCGGTCCTTGTCGACCTTCTCCGTACGCTCCAGCTCGCCCCACACGATGTACCGGTACTTCGAGGTGTAGACCGGGGTGCAGGTCGTCAGCGTGATGTAGCGGCCGGGTTTCTTGACGCCCGACTCCTCCGGGACCGGCTGGATCACGTCGACGTTGAACTTCGAGGTCTCCGGGAGCGTCTTGTAGACCTTGTAGACGTACCAGGTGTCCTTGGTCTCGAAGACGACCGGATCGCCGTTCTTCAGCTTGTGGATGTTGTGGAACTTCGCGCCGTGGCCGTCGCGGTGCGCGGCCAGCGTGAAGTTGCCCTCGTCGTCCCAGGGGAGGCCCGACTCGACGGGGTCGGTGTAGTAGCCCGCGATGCCGTTGTTGAGGGTCTTGGGGTCGGTGCCCTTCTTGACCAGCACCTCGCCGTTCTTCATGGCGGGTACGTGCAGGAAGCCGATGCCGTCCTTGGTGTCCAGGTCGCCCGGACCGTCCGCCCACTTGCTGCGGACCGTGTCGCCCTGCTTGTCGGCCTCGCGGTCGGCGAGCACGTTGGTCCACCACAGGGAGTAGGCGACGAACAGCGCGAGCACCAGGCCCGCGGTGATCAGCAGTTCGCCGAAGACGCTGACGGCCGTCGCGACCGGGTGACGGCCGCGCCGTCGTGCCGTCGGCGGGGCCGCGGACGGGTCGGTCCGCTCGTCGTGCTCGGTCCTCGCTGTCACCGCACCGTCCCTGTCGTGAGGATGTTCAGCCGAGGAGCGCGTCGGGCTTCCCCTCGCTGCGCGGCCGTTCGTCGACCATCTTGCCCCAGACGATCAGCCGGTAGGTACTCGTGAATTCCGGGGTGCAGGTGGTCAGCGTGAGGTATTTGCCCGGCCCCTCGAACCCCGAACCGACCGGGACCGGCTCGATCACGGAGATGTTGGAGGGCGAGGTCTGCGGAAGGATGCTGGCCATCTCGTACGTGTAGTACGCGTCCCGCGTCTCGACCACGATCGGGTCGCCGGGGGTCAGCTTGTTGATGTAGCGGAACGGCTCGCCGTGCGTGTTGCGGTGACCGGCCACCGCGAAGTTGCCCTGTTCGTCGGAGGGCATCGCCGTCTTGAGCTTGCCCTCGCCGTAGTGGCCGATCATTCCCCGGTCGAGGACCTTCTCCTTGTCGATGCCCTCGGCGATCGGGGCGACGACGTCCAGCTTCGGGATGTGCATGATCGCGAAGCCCTGGCCGGGCGCGAACACCCCGGGCTTCCGGTCGCCGTTGGCCCACTCGTCCTGGATCCGGTCGGTCTCCTTGCCGGCGATCTGTTCGGCCCGGATGTTGGTCCACCAGAGCTGGTAGGTGACGAACAGCAGCATCAGGACGCCCAGCGAGATGAACACCTCGCCGACCACCCGGCTGGCGACGACCGCCGGGCTGTCCTTCGCCGCCTTGGCCGCGCGTCTGGCCTCCATCCGGGACATCGGGGCGGCGGCCGGGGCGGCCCGCTCCACGGCCGGACCCGGGCGTCTGCGTCCGCGCCCCTTGGCCGCCCGCCGCCGCTCGGCCCGCCCACCGGTGGGCGGCGGCACGGCGGCCGGGGCGAGATCCGGGTCCGGGCCCGGGTCTTCCGCGCCGGACTCGCGCTCCCGGGCGGGCTCGTGGCCGACGTCGGGTGCGTACGCCACGTCGGGCTCGAACGGGGCCGCGGGCTCGGCCGGGATGCGGGCGATGACTTCGGTACGCGGTTCGGCGGAGTAGCCCGGGGCCGGGGCCGGGCCCGTGGCCCGTTCCTCGACCGGAGCCGCCGGAGCCACCGGTGCCGCCGCTGCCTCAGCTATTCGCACAGACGGCTCCTGGGAGCCGTACCAGTCGCGTTGGTACCCGGCGGGGTCGTACCACTCGTTCGGCGCTCCCTGGGGCTGCTGAGGCCCTTGGTGGGGTGCGTGGCCGGGGCCGGGGCCCGCGTCCGGGACCAGGGCGGGGCCCGGACCGGCCGGGACCGGTCCGCCCGCCGGGATGTTGTCCGCCCGGAACCACGGCGAGGCGTGCCCGCCGGGCAGCGGGTCGTTGAGCGGATCCGCGAGGCCGTCCACCGCCGCCACGAACGCGCCGTCGGCCCCGTACGCCCCCTGCGGGTGAGGGCCCTCCGGTCCGGCGTCGGGCCCGGGGCGGCCCGCGGTCACGCGGCGGCCTTGCCCACCACCGGCGCGAGCCCCGCCGACCGCGCGACGGCCCCCTGGTCCCCGCACTGCTCCAGCCAGTTGGCGAGCATCAGATGGCCGTACTCGGTGAGCACCGACTCGGGGTGGAACTGCACGCCCTCCACCGCCCGGTCACGGTGGCGCAGACCCATGATGATGCCGTCCGCCGTGCGGGCGGTGACCTCCAGCTCCGGGGGCAGCGCGCCGGGTTCGGCGGCCAGCGAGTGGTAGCGCGTCGCGGTGAAGGGCGACGGCAGTCCGGCGAAGACGCCCTTGCCCTCGTGGGTCACGGGTGAGGTCTTGCCGTGCAGCAGCTCGGGGGCGCGGTCGACGACGCCGCCGTACGCGACCGCCATCGACTGCATGCCCAGGCAGACGCCGAAGACCGGGACCCCGGTGTCCGCGCAGTGGCGCACCATCTCGACGCAGACGCCGGCCTGCTCGGGCGTGCCGGGGCCCGGCGAGAGCAGGACGCCGTCGAAGCCGTCCTGGGCGTGCGCGGTGGTTACCTCGTCGTTGCGCAGCACCTCGCACTCGGCGCCGAGTTGGTAGAGGTACTGGACGAGGTTGAAGACAAAGCTGTCGTAGTTGTCCACGACGAGAATGCGTGCGCTCATCGGTCGGCTCCTGCTCCACCGGCGCTCGCGCCGTCGACGGTCACATCACCGAACGGAAGCAGCGGCTCCGCCCACGGGAACACGTACTGGAACAGCGCGTAGACGACCGCCAGAACCAGCACGAGCGCGATGATGCTCCGCACCCATGCGTTGCCCGGCAGATGCCGCCAGATCCAGCCGTACATGCTGCCCCCTCCATTCGGTACCCGCACCAGACTAGAGGGCCGCGGCCGGGGCGTGGGTCAGCTGGGGAAAAGCTCCGGCCGGGCAGGACTCATCCGGAAAGCTCCGGCGGTGTGCCGTCGCTCACGGGCCGCGTCGCGTCCAGGTGCGCCCAGGCGATCAGGCGGTGGCTGCTGCCCCATTCCGGCTCGCACGTGGTGAGCGTCAGATAGCGCCCGGCACCCTCGAAGCCGGACCCGCGGGGCACCGGGTCGACGACGGCGGTGTCGGTGGGCACGGTCCGGTACGGCTTCTTCGCGATGCGGTACGTGAACCAGGTCGTGCCGTCGTTGACGATCACCGCGTCGGTTCCGGAAGTCCTTGAAGGGTCGCCGTACCGACCGCCCGGTGTCTTCCGCGGTAGTGGCCGAAGGTCGTGGCCTCGGTGTTCTCCAGGACCGGCCACTCCCAGCCGGAGCCGAGGCGGGGGATGTGCAGCGTCGCGAAGGGCTTTCCGTCGCGGTACGGGGCCGGGGCCGCCGGAGCGGATGGCTCGTCGGACGGGTCGGCGGAGGGCTCGGTGGTGGCGGGCGGCGGGGCCGGTGTCACGGGCTGCCGGGCCCACTGGCTGCGGAGCGCGTCGATCTCGCCCTCGGCCGCGTCGGCCGCCTTCACCCCCGTCCACAGCAGGAGGTAGGCGACGAAGAGCACGATCAGGGCGCCCACGGTGACGCAGAGTTCGCTGAAGGTTCTGACGACGAGTCGCACCGACACCGGACGGCCTCCCCGGGGCTCAGCTCGGGCTCACTCCACAGGCTGTGCGTAGTGGAGATCCACTGTGCCCGAGTACCCGGGAAGAGTCACCGCCTCGTTCTCGTCGACTTTCCAGCCCAGCCCGTACGCCTTCACGTACAGCAGGTAGTTCTGGATCGCGGTGGAGTCGTTGAGCGCCCGCTTGAGCTTGCCCGGGTCGCCGACGGCGGTGACCTTGTACGGCGGGGAGTAGACGCGGCCCTGGAGGATCAGGGTGTTGCCCACGCAGCGGACCGCGCTGGTGGAGATCAGCCGCTGGTCCATCACCTGGATCCCGCGGGCCCCGCCCTGCCAGAGCGCGTTCACCACGGCCTGCAGATCCTGCTGGTGGATGACCAGGTCGTTGGGCTGGGGCTCGGGGTAGCCGGGGTTGGCGGTGGCGTCCGGGGGCGCGTCGTTGAGGGTCACGCTGACCGCGTCGCCGCTGATCTTCGTGGTGCCGGCCGCCTTCTCCAGGGCCTTCAGCTTGGCGTCCTCGGCCTCGGTGGAGCCGTCGTCGCGCTGGGCGAGCGCGTCGATGTCCGCGCGCACGGCGGCGGCGGAGTCGTCCAGTTCGCCGTTCTTCTCGCTGCGCTCCCTGATCAGGTCGGAGAGCTTGAGCAGCGAGGAGTCGCTGCGCAGATTGGTGCCCTTGGCGGTGTTGGCGCTGGTGACGAAGATGAGTCCGGCCAGGGCGAAAACCGCAGCGGTGAGCCCCCGGACCGCCCACACGGAGGTGCGCCGGGCCGGGCCTTCCGGGGAGTCGGCAGAATTGCTCAACGTACCCTTATCTCATCAGGCGCCAGGGAAGCACTACGCTAACGGACGCTCGGGGGGAGCAGCATTCCCCCTGACACCCCCGCCCCCGGCGCCCGCCACAGATCCCTGCGCGGTCACGCAGCGCATCGACAGGAGAGTCCCTCGTGCCGAAGTCACGTATCCGCAAGAAGGCCGACTTCACGCCGCCCCCGGCGAAGCAGGCAACGGCTATCAAGCTGACCAACCGCAGTTGGGTCGCTCCGGTGATGCTGGCCCTGTTCCTCATCGGGCTGGCCTGGATCGTGGTGTTCTACGTGACCGAAGGCGATCTGCCGGTCGACGCCCTGGGCAACTGGAACATCGTGGTCGGCTTCGGCTTCATCGCCGGCGGCTTCGCCGTGTCGACGCAGTGGAAGTGACGGACCGCCTCCCCGCCGCTGCGCAAGCCTTGCCCTGAGTTACCCACAGAGTTATCCACAGCCGGGGGAAAAGGTCAGACGATCTGTGGATAACCTCCACTCAAGTTGACGCCGGTGTGACTGCAGCCTCCCTCATCGAGGGGGGCTGCACCCCGTTGTCCGGGCGGAAAGACCCAGCTCAGCGACTACGGGAACGCATGTTCCTCTTGCCATGCACAAGATTCTGCGCACACTGTGGACAACTTCGGTCCGCCTGGGGGTGGAGGGCCCCGTTCCGCACAGGATCCGGCCCTGATCCGGCCCTGGATCCGCCCTGGATCTGCTACGGCTCCGGCTCAGGTGAGCGTCATCGTCCGGGCGACGATCATCCCGACCGTCGCCAGCAGGACGAGCGCGCAGGTGCCCGCCTGCACCGCCGTACGGCGGTCGCGCGGAGCGTGGACCATGCCGACGGCGATGGCGACGCCCGCGATCAGTCCGCCGACGTGCGCCTCCCAGGCGATGCCGCCCCAGGTGAAGGTGAAGACCATGTTGATCGCCAGCAGCACCAGCACCGGACGCATGTCGTAGTTCATCCGGCGCATCAGGACGGCGGTGGCGCCGAAGAGGCCGTAGACCGCGCCGGACGCACCCAGCGAAGGCTGGTTGGGCGCGGCGATCAGATAGGTGAGGGCGCTGCCCGCGAGGCCGGACAGCAGATAGAGGGCGAGATAGCGGGAGCGGCCGAGCGCGGCCTCCAGCTGTCCGCCGAGCCACCACAGCCCCAGCATGTTGAACCCGATGTGCACCACTTCCTGGTGCAGGAACATCGAGGTCACCAGGCGGTACCACTGGCCCTCGGCGACGCCTTCGATCGATCCCGGCGGCGGGCTCGGGTCCCAGGCCCGCCCGAGCAGCGTCAGATCGTTCACCAGCTCGGGGCGGATGCTGACCAGGAGGAAGACCGCGAGATTGATGCCGAGCAGGATCTTGGTGACCAGGCGCGGATCGGCGGCCACCGAGCCGCCCGCCAGCGTGCGCGGCCTGCTGGCGGCCGGGTGGTGTCCGGTGCCCGAACCCTGGCGTACGCAGTCGGGGCACTGGAAGCCGACCGAGGCGCTGACCATGCATTCGGGGCAGATCGGCCGCTCGCAGCGCGTGCAGCTGATGCCGGTCCCGCGGTCGGGATGGCGGTAGCAGGTCGGCGTCGGCACACCGCTTCCCGCGGCGGCCCGGTCCCCCGGCGGCTGCTGCTCCATCGGTCCTGGCCTGCCTCTCGGTCCTCGTCACTCGGGCGGCGCGGACGGAGCCGCCCCGCTGCTCCGCTCGGTAACAAGTACGGACGGGCGGGGCGGTTGGTTCCCGCGCCCGACGACCCGGGGCCCGCCGGGCGCCGGGCGGTCAGCGGGTCTCGACGACCACGGACTCGATCACCACGTCCTGCAGCGGACGGTCGGTGCGCGGATTGGTCGGGGTGGCCGCGATGGCGTCGACGACCTTGCGGCCGGCCTCGCCGGCCACCTCGCCGAAGATGGTGTGCTTGCCGGTCAGCCAGGCGGTGGGGGACACGGTCAGGAAGAACTGCGAGCCGTTCGTCCCCGGGCCCGCGTTGGCCATGGCCAGCAGATACGGCTGGGTGAAGCCCAGCTCCGGGTGGAACTCGTCGGCGAACTTGTAGCCGGGACCGCCGGTGCCGTTGCCCAGCGGATCGCCGCCCTGGATCATGAAACCGCTGATGACGCGGTGGAAGACGGTGCCGTCGTACAGCCGGTCCGTGGTCTTCTCGCCGGTCTCCGGGTTGACCCACTCGCGCTGTCCGGTGGCCAGCTCGACGAAGTTCCTGACCGTCTTGGGGGCGTGGTTCGGCAGGAGCCGGATCTCGATGTCGCCCTGACTGGTCTTCAAGGTGGCGTAAAGCTGCTCGGCCACGATCTGCCTTCCTTCGTCCTTCGCCCGCCGTCGAATCCTTCGCCGGCGTCCGCCGATCCTCCCACGGACCGGGAAATGTACGGCCGGATGCCGGGCGAAACGGCGCGTTCACCACCGAACCGTGGCATTGTCGTCGGCACACTTCGCATGAACCGTTTTGACCGCAAATGACGATCATGACCCGGATGCCCGTCCCGCATGCCGGGCATGGCCACAACAGGCATGATTTCGAACTGGGCGGACAGGCGGAGTACCTACCCGCCACCAAGGAGGAGGATCTCGTGACCCGCATCGACAGCGTGCGCGCCGCAACCGACTCGGCGAAGGACAGCGCGCAGCACGCCGCGGAAGTGGTGGCGCCCTACGCCGACACGGCCAAGGAGCAGGCGGCCCACTACGCGCACGAGGCGCGCGTACGGCTCGCACCGAAGGTGACGAAGGCGGCCCAGCAGGCCCGTGTCCAGTACGCGTCCCATCTCGCACCGCGCCTCGAACAGGCCCGTTCGCATGTGCCGCCCCGGGTCGACGAGGCCGCGCACCGCGCCGCGGTCTCCACCCGGAAGGCCGCACGGAGCGCCGCCGACTACACCGCGCCCCGCGTCGAGCACGCCCGGTCGGTGGCCCTGCCCGTCGCCGAGCAGGCGTCGGCCCGCAGCGCGGCGGCCCTGGCGGCGCTGCGTACCCAGGTGACCGCCAAGGAGATCCAGAAGCTGGCCAGGAAGCACCGGCGGCGGGCCAAGGCCGGCCGGGCCGCGAAGGGCTTCCTGGTGCTGGGCGTGCTGGCGGGCGGCGCCTATGCCGCCTGGCGCTGGTGGGACAAGCAGGCCAACCCGGACTGGCTGGTCGAGCCGCCCGTCGCCACCGAGGTGGGCGACGAGCGCTCGCCGCTGAGCTCGGTCGACGGCAGCAGCCGGGCCGACCTCGACCCGGAGGTCAAGGCCAAGCAGGACGAGGCCGAGTCGGGCGGGGGGGACACCCCCGGTCTCGACGACCGGCCCTGATCCCGGCTCCCGGTACCCCCGGAAAGAACGAACGCGGCTGCGGTGACCACTCCGGTGGTCACCGCAGCCGCGTGTGCGTCAGCCATGTCTACGTCAGCCGTGTGTCCGGTCGGCCGCCCGGCTCCGCCACGACGGCGGCGCCAGGGCTTCGGCCACCGGCGACGACCGGTGACTATCGGCTCACGGCGAAGCGCATCAGGGCCTGCTCGTCGCCCTGCTTGATCTTCCCGGTCTCGTTGATCACCTGGAGCTTCCAGCCGGCGCCCTCGCGGATCGCCTTGGCCACGGCGACGCCGTTGTCCTGGGTGAGCATGCTCGGCCAGATGTCGGCGACCTGCTGCGTGCTGCCGCCCGTCGCGTCGTACACCTTGAAGCTGATGTTGCGCGCGTTCTTGAACGCGCTGCGCTTCTTGTACGCGGCGGCGATGAAGACGATCGACGTGATGTTCGAAGGAATCTTGGCGAACTCGACGGTCACCGTCTCGTCGTCGCCGTCCCCGTGACCCGTCTGGTTGTCGCCGCTGTGCACCAGCGAGCCGTTGCCCAGCGGGTCCAGCGAGTCCAGCCCGGCCAGCCGCACCGGGTCCCCGCCCTGCAGCGCGATCGCGATCAGGTCGAGGTCCGTGCCGGCCTTCTGCTTGATCTTCCCCATCAGACCGCCGCTGCTGCCGACGGTCGGGTCCCAGGACGCCCCGATGGACAGGTGCGTCACCCCGCCCAGGTCCGCCGGGCCGTCTTCCTTCGTCAACGTGATCATGCCTGAGTCCTTTTGTGGCTCGACTGTTTACGTATGAAGTGTGCCTGGTGACCCCGGAACTCAGCCCCCGGAGGCAGCGAGAACAGTTCCGGATCGTACGAGATCGGGGTCCGGGACCACCGCGCTCAGCGGTCCGCGGGGGTCTCGGGCGCCTCGGGGGCGGTGAAGACGTCCGTGCGGGCGCTCAGCAGGCAGCCCGCCTGGAAACGACTCTTGGCGCCGAGACGTTCCATGATCTCGGCGATGTGACGACGGCAGGTGCGGACGGACATGCCCATGCGCTTGGCGATCGTCTGGTCGGTGAGACCTTCGCTGAGGAGCAGGGCGATGCGCTGCTTCAGCTGGTCGGCGATGTCGGCGACCTCCTGGTTGCTCCACTCCAGGGGGAAGGGCGCGGCGTTGAGCCACCACAGGTCGAAGGTCTTGGCGATGAAGTGGATGAGGTTGGGCTCGCGCACGATGATGGCGGAGCCGGGGTCGCTCTCCACTCCGATGACCGCCGCCCTGCGGTCGAAGAGCAGCACCCGGATGAACTGGTCGTCGAGCGTGCGGACCTCCGCGCCCATCCGCGAGACCCGGTCGACGTACTCACGGGTGCCCTGGCTGAAGCGGGCGGTGTGCTGGTAGAGGGTGCGCATCCGGACGCCGCTCCGCAGCATCGCCTCGTCCCGGGAGATCGCCTCCTCCAGGACCTCGGCGCGCCGGCCGCCGCCGGGCTGCGCGGTCAGCACCTCGGACTCGCACTTCGCCGCGAGCTCGACGATCGCCGCGCGCGTACTGCTCAGGGAGGCCAGGAACTCCACGGTGCCCCGGGTGTCGGTCCGGACCGGCTGCTCCTCGTAGACGCGGCTGAACTCCACGAGCCGGGACCGCACGCCCTCCAGCTCCTGGCGTCGGGTGCGGATGACACGTTCCAGCGGGCCGAGCACCCGCTCCCCGGCGGTCTCCGGGTCGACGGCCCGGAAGACGGCGGGGGAGGTGCGGGTGTCCTCGGCCAGCAGTCCGAGAGCCGCGAGCTGCGCGCAGTGGTCCTCGGCGGCCTCGACGCCGAGTGCGAGGGCGGCCGCCACGTCGGCGGCGGTGACGGCCGTCTGGCGCAGGGCGAACCGGTATACGGCCTGGGGAGTGTCGGCGGAAGGCTCTACGGCGCCCGAAAGTTCCGGCAATTCCATATCTCGGCCCTTCATCCCGATCTGTCCAGCGATCATCAACCTGACATGCAACTTTATGGCCCACCGGAACCGGCCATGTGCCGACGCCGGGCTGGCAGTGTGGCGGTGTGCCCACGGGGGGTGCAGAGCGGCGCCAACTGCGCCTCTCTCGTACGAGCAGGTAAGGACACCGCATCATGAGGCACCTCTTTCAGGCCGTCGGAGTCGTCTGCGCACTCGTCGTCGTCGGCGTCGCGGGGGTTTCCGTCGCCGCCGCCGAGAGCCGCGGCACGAACGACGACACCGGCTGGGGTGCGCCGGCCGCCAGGACGATCGCCAAGGACACCGGGTGGGGAACGCCGGGCGTCCGGACGATCGCCGCGGACACCGGCTGGGGCGTCGCGGACACCGGCTGGGGCCGGGCGGCCTGACCCACCGGTCCGCCTTGGCAGATCCGCCCCGCAGATCCGACCGCCCAGACGAAAGGAACAGGCTGTGAGCAACCCCTTCGAGGACGCCGAGGGTACGTACTACGTGCTGGTGAACGCCGAGAACCAGCACTCGCTGTGGCCCGGCCACGTCGAGGTGCCCGCCGGCTGGACGCAGGCGTTCGGCGCCGCCGACCGGGAGAAGTGCCTGGCGTACATCGAGGAGACCTGGACGGACATGCGGCCGCAGAGCCTCGTGGACGCCATGGAGAGCGCCGGCCGCTGACCCCGGTCCGACGCAATGCCCGCCACCCGGGAGGTGGCGGGCATTCGGCGTTTCCTGTTCCTCGGGCGGTCCCGTTCCTCAGGCGATCCCGGCCACCTTGTCCGCGAATTTGGTGAGGTTGTCCATCGCCCGCGCGATGCGCTCGTCGAGGGTGAGCGATTCCTCGTACTGACTGAATCGCAGCTTGGGCTGCCGCTTCCCGCGCATGTACAGGGAGCAGGCGAGGTCCGCGCACACATAGATGCCCACGGTATTGCCCTGCCGGCCCGACGGTCCGGCCAGCGGTGCGACGAAGAGATTCACGCCGGACGACGAATGCCCGGTCAGGCATATCTGGCACATGCTGGACTTCACCGCGCTCTTCCGGGCGGCACTGGAAACGCGCAGGGTGATTCCGCGCGGCCCGTCGGGGCCGGGCATGACGACATGCGACCGCAGCAGTGCGCCGGGGTCGACCCAGCCGAGGAAGTCCAGATCCTCCCAGGCCAGTTCGCCGAACCCGAGCGGGAGACGCAGCCGGGACGCCTCCCCCTTGGTGCAGTTCACAAAAGAATTCCGGATGGCTTTTTCACTCAATGGATCCATGGTGGGCAAATATATCGGAGGGCTCCGAACGGAACAGGTGATTCACCTCGGGGATCACGGGACACCGGACCAACACTGTCCGATTTAATCCATTGCCTTCCGATATGCCGGGCGCTCATGTTGCTGTCATGCAGGTATGTGAGCCACCGTCGCCGCCCTTTTCCCCTGTCGCGAAGTGCAGGATCAGGACATGCCGACACAGGCATACGGATAAGTCCGCAGGATCGATGAACTCTCTCTTTGGGGTCGGGGTAGACGTGTCTTCGCGCAGTGAATCTCAGGAAAAAGTAGAGGCCTGGCTCTCCGACGTGTTCGGGAATGCCCTCGGCCTCTCCGATTTCGCGCGCGACGACGATTTCTTCGCAGCCGGCGGTGATTCCATCCTCGCCGCCCGCGCCGCGATGCGGATCCGGTCGAAGGCGACGGGCGAGGTGCCGCTCGCCTGGATCTTCGAGCAGCGCAGCCCCGCCAAGCTGGCCGTGCTGCTCGTCGACCTCATCGACCCGGCGAGCCTGTCGGACCCGTCGGACCGGTCCGAGCCGGCGGCCGCCTCCGGCCCTTCCGGATCCTCCGGCTCCTCCGGCCGGGGCGCGGCGGGCCGCGAAGGTCTTCCGCTGTCCCACGCCCAGGAGCGGCTCTGGCTGCTGCACCAGCTCGACCCGGACTCCGCCGCCTACAACGAACCGCTCGTCCACCGGCTGCGCGGCGCGCTCGACCCGGCGGCGCTGCGGACCGCGCTGCAGGGCCTGGTGGACCGTCACGCCGTCCTGCGCACCGCCCTGCACCTGGACGGGGACCGGCCCGTACAGCGGATCGAGCCCTCGCTCCACGCCGAGCTGCGCATCGAGGATCTGCGCGACGGCACGGCCGATCCCGCGGCTGCCGCCGAACGCCTCATCCGGGCGGACATCGCCACCCCCTTCGACCTGGCGGCGGCCCCGCTGTTCCGGGCCACGCTGTACCGGATCGCCGAGCACGACGCCTTCCTGCAGCTCACCTTCCACCACGTCGTCACCGACGGCTGGTCCACCACCCTGATCCTCGGCGAGCTGGCCGAGGGATACACGGCGGCGCTCGCCGGACGCTCCCCCGGCCTGCCGGAACTTCCCCTGGACTACGCGGACTTCGCGGTGCGGCAGCGTGCCTGGCTGGACGGCGGGGCCGGGGAGCGGCAGCTGGCGTACTGGGAGTCCGAGCTGGCCGGCGCCCCGGAGCTGTCGGCCTTCCCGACCGACCGACCGCGCCCGGCCGCCCAGTCCTACGACGGGGACCACGTCCTGTTCACGCTGGAGCCGGAGCTCGGCGACCGGGTGGCCGAGGCGAGCCGCCGGCACGACGTCACGGTCTACGCGTGGCTGCTCACCACCTTCCTGACGACCCTGCACAAGTACTCCGGGCAGCGCGACCTCGTCGTCGGAACCCCGGTCGCAGGCCGGCACCACCCCGACGTCGACCGGCTCGTCGGCTTCTTCGTCAACACCGTCCCCGTACGCTCCCGCCACCGGGACCACGACACCTTCGAGGACTTCCTGCGCCGGGTGAGCGCCACCTGCCTGGGCGCGCTGGACCACCAGGACGTGCCGTTCGAGCAAATCGTGCAGCGGCTCGGCCTCCAGGGCGTCACCAGCCACGCGCCGCTCGTGCAGACGGTCTTCGCCTACCAGGAGGGGGAGGACCTCACCCTCCGCCTCGACGGACTGGAGACCGAACCGGCCCGGGCGACCGGTGCGACCTCGCGCTTCGACCTGACGCTCTTCATGGCGCGGCAGCGGGACGGATCGTTCGCCTGCGACCTGGAGTTCAGCACCGACCTCTACGACCGGGCCACCGCCGAACGCCTGGTCACCCACTTCCTCGGCCTGCTCGACCAGGTCCTCGACGCCCCCCGCGCGGGCCTCGCCCGGCACCGGCTCTGCACCCGGGCCGAGCTGGACCGGCTGGACGCCTGGAACGACACCGCCGTGGCCTTCCCCGCCGACCGGGCCCTGCACGAGCTCATCGAGGACCGGGTGGACGCCTCCCCGGACGCCGTCGCCGTGGTCCACGAGGACGCCGAGCTCAGCTACGCGGAGCTGGACGCGCGCGCCAACCGCCTCGCCCACCACCTGGGGCGGCTCGGCGTCGGGCCCGACGACGTGGTCGGGGTGTGCCTGGACCGGTCGACGGAGCTGGTGGTGTCGCTCCTCGCCGTCCTCAAGGCGGGGGCCGGCTATCTGCCCCTGGACCCGGAGGCCCCCCGCCAGCGGCTGACCCAGATCATGGCGGACGCCCGGGCGGAGGTCTGCCTCACCCTCGGCCACCAGGCGGACCGGGCCCCCGAGGCGGCCCATGTGGTCCGCGTCGACGCGGACCGGGAGACCCTCGCGGCCTGCCCGGCGCACCGGCCGGCGGTCGCCGTGCACCTGGAGAACCTGGTGTCGGTGTACTACACCTCGGGCTCGACCGGGGCGCCCAAGGGGGTCGCCAGCACCCACGGGGGCTGGGTCAACCGGATGGTCTGGATGCAGAAACAGCACGCCCTGCGCCCCGGCGAGACCGTCCTGCACAAGACGACGCTCACCTTCGACGACTCGGCGCTCGAACTCTTCTGGCCGCTGATGTACGGCGGTCGGATCGCGCTGATCGGGCCGGGCCTCCACCGCGACCCGCAGGCGGTCCTGGCCGCCGCCACGGCCTACCGGACGGTCCTCCTCCAGACCGTGCCCAGCATGCTGAACCTGCTGATGGACCAGATCACCCCGGACGAGCGGATCGCGCTCGGCTCCCTGCGCAACACGGTCTCCAGCGGCGAGGCCCTCACCCCCGCCTCCGTACGGCGCTTCCACGAGACGATGCCCGGGGCCCTGCACAACACCTGGGGCGCCACCGAGGTGTCCATCGACTCCACCATCCGTACGTGTACGGCCTCCGACGCCGAGGACTCCGGTGCGGTGAGCGTCGGGACGCCGTTCGACAACAACACCGTCCATGTCCTCGACGCGGCTTACGCCCCGCTGCCCGTCGGGGTCACCGGAGACCTGTACATCGGCGGCGCCGGTCTGGCCCGCGGCTACCTCAACGACCCGGTGAAGACCGCCCAGGCGTTCGTGGCCAGCCCCTTCGGCACCGGGGAGCGGCTGTACCGCACCGGCGACCAGGGCTATCTGCGCCCGGACGGCTCGATCAAGTTCGTCGGGCGCAACGACCACCAGATCAAGGTCCGCGGCATGCGCGTCGAACTCGGCGAGATCGAGTCGGTGCTCCGCGACCACCCCCAGGTGCGGGACGCCGTGGTGGTCGCCCGGCGCACGCCCTCCGGGCAGTACCGGCTCAGCGGTTACGTGGCGGGGGGCGGGCAGGACGGCGCGCCGACCGTGGAGTCGCTGCGGGCGCATCTGGCCGAGTGGCTCCCGGACCACATGCGGCCGCCGTTCCTGGTCGTCATGGACCGGCTGCCGCTCAACGCCAACGGCAAGACCGACCGCCACCAACTGCCCGACCCGGCCGCGGACATGACCGCCGGGCAGGGCGAACGGGCCGCTCTCGACGGGCCGGTCCAGCGGGCCGTCGGCGAGATCTGGTGCGAGGTGCTGGAGGTCGGGTCGGTCGGCGCGGACGACTCCTTCTTCGACCTGGGCGGCCATTCGCTTCTGGCCACCCGGGTGACCGGCCGGCTCCGCGACCGCTTCGGCCTGGAGCTGCCGCTGCGCACCGTGTTCGACCGGCCGGTGCTGCGGGACTTCGCCGACGAGGTGGACCGGAACCTCAGGGAAAAGATCAGCGGCATGAGCGTGGACGAGATGCGTTCCCTGCTCGAACTCCTGCGCTGAGCAGTGCCGAAGCGACCGGGCACCGAGGGACATCGAAGGACATCGAGGATGGGGACGTCGTGACGACCGGACTGCCTGGAGCAGCCGAACCGGAATTCTATGAGTTCCGCGCTTCGCGGGCACAGCACCGCATGTACTTCCTGCAGCAGCTGGCCGGGGACGCGCCGACGTACCACCTGCCGCTCTTCCACCGGCTGGACGGTGCGGTGGACAGCCGGGCCCTGCGCGGGGCCGCCGAGGCTCTCGTCCAGCGGCACGAGGCCCTGCGCACCACGTTCGCGGCCCGTGAGGGCGAGCTGTTCCAGCTGATCAGCCCCGACGCCGGCTTCGAGTGGCGGGAGTACGACGTCCGCGACGCCGAGGACCCGGAGGCCGCGGCCGAGGCCTGGACACGGGACGAGGCGGCCCGCCCGTTCGACCTGGCCGAGGGCCCGCTGTTCCGGGCCGGTCTGCTGCGGGTCGGCGACCGGGACGCGGTGCTGCTGCTCGGCATGCACCACATCGTCGCGGACGGCTGGTCGACGGAGATCCTGCTCCGCGAGTTCACCGCGACGTACACCGCCCTGGTGAACGGCGAGGACCCGGCGGCTCCCGAGGAGCCGGAGTTCCAGTACGCGGACTACTCCGCCTGGCAGGACGAGTGGCTGGAGAGCCCGCAGGCGAAGCGGCAGCGGGAGCACTGGGAGGCGGAGCTGGCGGGCGAACTGCCCGTCCTGCGGCTGCCCGTGACCCGCCAGCCGAGCACGGACGCACCGGCCGGGAACGGCGGCACCGCCACGCCGGCCGCCCGCGGCGCCGGAGCCGACCTCGCCTTTCCGCTGCCCTCGGCGGCCCGGCAGCTGCGCGAGCTGTGCGCCGACGCGAACGCCACGTTCTTCATGGGCCTGCTCGCCGCCTTCGACATCCTGCTGAGCCGCTACACCGGACACGACGACATCGTCGTCGGCACCCCGATCGCCGGACGTCACCGCGACGAATTCGCCGACACGGTGGGGCTGTTCATCAACACCACGGTGTTCCGCGCCGATCTGTCGGCGGACCCGACGTTCCGCGAACTCCTCGGGCAGGTACGCGACCGGGTGCTGGCGGCCCAGGGCCAGCAGGACCTCCCCTTCGAGGAACTGGTCCGGATGAAGAACCCGGACCGCACGGCCGACGCCTCCCCGCTCTTCCAGGTGATGTTCGGCATGAACGAGACCGGTGACGAGGAGCTGCGGCTGCCGGGGATCACCGCCCGGCCCGTGCCCGTGGACTCCGGCACCGCCAAGTTCGACCTGACCCTCGATGTGGCGGAGACCGCGGACGGCGGCGCTGCGGGCGTCTTCGAGTACCGCACGGACCTGTTCGACGACCGGATCGTCGGGGCGCTGGCCGAGCACTACGGGCGGCTGATCGAGGAGATCGTCGCGCACCCGGACGCCCCGGTGTCCTCGCTGCGGATGCTGTCCGACGCGCAGTACGCGGAACTGGCCCCGCCGCCGGCCCCCGGCCGCACCGACGCCCGCCCGGAGCCAGTCCACGAGCGCTTCGCCCGGTGGGCCGCCCGGACGCCCGACGCGGTGGCCCTCGTCGACGGCGACACCACGATCGGCTACGCGGAACTGGACGCCCGCGCGGACCGCCTCGCCCACCGGCTGCGCGCGCACGGCGTCGGACCGGGCACCCTGGTCGGCCTGAGCATGGAGCGGTCCGCCGCCCTGGTGACCGGGCTCCTCGCCGTCCTGAAGGCCGGCGGCGCCTACGTACCCCTGGACCCCGCCTATCCCGTGGAGCGGCTGCGCCACATGGTCGAGGACTCCGGGCTCCGCACGATCCTCACCGGGGGCGCGGTTCCGCGGTGGTGGGAGGGGTTCGACGGGGACGTCCTGGACGCCGAGGACACGGCCGGGGACGGCCCGGCGGGCCCTCCGTCCGGCGGTGCGGGCCCCGACGACCTCGCGTACGTCATCTACACCTCGGGGTCGACCGGCCGTCCCAAGGGCGTGCTGATCCCGCACCGCAACATCAGCCGGCTGTTCACCTCCACCGACCGCTGGTTCGGGTTCGGCGAGCAGGACGTGTGGACGCTGTTCCACAGCTACGCCTTCGACTTCTCGGTCTGGGAGCTGTGGGGAGCGCTCGCCCACGGCGGCCGGCTCGTCATCGTGCCGTACGAGACGAGCCGCGAACCGGCGGCGTTCCTGCGGCTGTTGCGCGAGCAGCGGGTCACGGTGCTCAACCAGACGCCCTCCGCCTTCTACCAGCTGATCCGCGCCGAGGAGGCCGGACGGACCGGTGATTCCGAGGCCGCGCCGGGATCACCGGCCGGCGAACTCGCCCTGCGTCAGGTGATCTTCGGCGGCGAGGCGCTCGATCCGCACGCCCTGCGCGACTGGTTCGCCCGGCACGGCGACGTCACGCCCCGGCTGGTCAACATGTACGGCATCACCGAGACGACCGTGCACGTCACCTACCGCCCGATCACCCTGGAGGACCTGCGGGCCGGCGCCGGCAGCGTCATCGGCGAGCCCATCGACGACCTCCGGCTGTACGTCCTGGACCGGCACGGCTCGCCCGTGCCGCCCGGGGTGACGGGTGAGCTGTACGTCGGCGGGAGCGGCCTGGCCGACGGCTATCTCAACCGGCCCGAGCTGACCGCCGAACGCTTCGTCCCCCACCCCTTCAGCACCGCCCCCGCCACCGGCTCCGGCGAGCGGCTGTACCGCACCGGCGACCTGGCCCGCCGGCTGCCCGACGGCGACCTGGAGTACGGCGGCCGGATCGACTCGCAGATCCAGCTGCGCGGCTTCCGGGTGGAGCTGGGCGAGGTGGAGTCGGCCCTCACCGAGCACGAGGGCGTCCATGAGGCGGTCGTGGTGCTGCACACCGACGCGGAAGGGCACGCCGCGCTCGCCGCGTACGTCACCGCGCGCGGCGCCGACCCGGCCCCCGAGGCCCTGCGCGGCCACGCGGCCCGCCGGCTTCCCGGCTACATGATCCCGTCCACCTTCACGGTGCTGCCGGAGTTCCCGCTCACCGCCAACGGCAAGGTGGACCGGGCGAAGCTCCCCGACCCGGCGGCCCGAACGGTTCACCGCGAGGCGGAGTTCACCGCACCGAGCACTCCGGCCGAGGAGACGCTGGCCTCGGTGTGGGCACACGCCCTGGGCGTGGAGCGGGTGGGCGTGGACGACAACTACTTCGCCCTCGGAGGCGACTCCATCCGCTCCATCCGGCTGCTGTCGCTGGCCCGCGAGGCGGGGCTGGAGATCGGCTTCACCGATCTGATGACCCACCAGACCGTGCGCACGCTCGCCGCCGTCGCCCGCACCCCCGAGGAGCCCGCCGGCCGACGGACGTACCGGCCCTTCTCGCTGCTCCCGGCCGCCGACCGGGCCCGGGTGCCGGACGGCGTCACCGACGCGTACCCGATGACCCGGCTCCAGGGCGGGATGCTCTTCCACAGCGATCTGTCCGGCGCGGGCACGGAGTACCACAACGTCTCCACGTACCGCCTGGAAGCCGGTTTCTGCGAGCGGTCCTGGCGCGACACGGTCGCCGGCCTGCTGCGGCGGCACGAGATCCTGCGGACCTCCTTCGACCTGAGCCGCTTCGACGAGCCGATGCAGCTGGTGTGGGAGCACGTGCCGCTGCCGCTGACGTTCGAGGATCTGCGCGGGCTGACCGGGGCGGAGCTGGACGCGGCGGCGGACCGCAGGTTCGAGCGGGAGCGTGCCGCGCCGTTCGACCCGCTGACGGCGCCCCTGATCCGCTTCCATGTACAGCGCCGCACGGACGACACCCTCCAGCTGTTCATCAGCGAGCACCACGCGATCCTCGACGGCTGGAGCGAGCGCTCCCTCTTCGCCGAACTGCTTCTCGGCTACGGCCGGGGGCTCGCCGGCGCCGCACCGGTCACCGCGCCCCCGCCGGCCGCCCGCTTCGCCTCCTACGTACGCCTGGAGCGCGCGGCGACAGCCGACGAGGAGAGCCGCCGCTTCTGGGCGGACCGGCTCGCCGGTTCGACGCTCACCCGGCTGCCCGGCACCCCCGCCGCCGCCCGGGAGGCGGCCCGTCCGGTCATGGGGATCGACGAGCGTCCGGTGCCCGAGGCGGTGCACCGGGGCCTCACCGCGCTCGCCCGCGACCTCGGGGTCCCGCTGCGGACCGTGCTGCTCGCCGCGCATCTGCGCGTGCTGTCGCTGCTGACCGGGACCGACGACGTCGTCACCGGCGCGGTCCTGGGCGGGCGCAGCGAGGAGCGCGACGGCGATCTGGCCCTCGGCGTCTTCCTCAACACGCTGCCCGTCCGCGCCCGGCTGACCGGCGGCACCTGGGCCGACCTGGTGCGGGACACCGCGGAGCTGGATCTGGCGATCCAGCGGCACCGCAGGTTCCCGCTCTCCGAGGTCGTGCGGGAGGCCGGTACGTCCGAGCTCTTCGAGGCGTTCTTCAACTACACCCACTTCCACGTCGAGGCGTCGGTGTCGGCGGTGCCGGATGCGGCGGAGACGTCCAACGGGTCGCCGGTTCCGGTGCCGGTGCGGGTGCTCGACGAGCGCGGGATCGCGCACACCAACTTCCCCTTCGGCGCCGAGTTCTTCCGCGACGGCACCGACGGTGCGCTCGGGCTCGGGCTGCGCCACGACGCCACCCGCTTCGACGCGGAGAGCGTCGAGCGGGCCCACGGCTACTACGCCGCCGCGCTCGCCGCCCTGGCCACCGACCCGGAGGCCCGCTACGAGAGCGCCGACCTGCTCTCGGCGGCGGAGCACCGCGCCCTGGCGGAGGCGAACGCCACCGCCGAGGTGTTCGACCGCCCCCATGTGCTGCACACCCTGGTCGAGGAGCAGGCCCGGCGCACCCCGGACGCCCCGGCCGTGCGGTACGACGGGCAGACCCTCGGCTACCGCGAACTGGACGAGCGGGCCGACCTGTTGGCGGACCGGCTGCGGGCCCGGGGCGCGGGCCCGGGGCGCTTCGTGGCGGTCCTGGTGGAGCGCTGCCTCGAACTTCCCGTCCTGCTGCTCGCAGTGCTGAAGTCCGGCGCCGCCTACGTCCCGCTCGACCCGGACCACCCCGAACAGCGCCTGCGCGGGATCCTGGACGACGCGGGCATCTCCCTGGTGATCTCGGCGGCCCCCTGGGACGCGAAGATCGCCGGGCCCGGCGTCGAGGTCGTACGGCCCGGGGACGCCGGGACCACGGCTCCGGACGAGAGGGCCTGCGCCGCCGCCGGGCCCGCCGATCCCGCGTACATGATCTTCACCTCGGGCTCGACCGGAAAACCCAAGGGCGTGGTGGTCTCCCACCGGGCGATCGCCAACCGGTTGCTGTGGATGCAGCGCGCGTACGGCCTGCGGCCGGGCGAGCCGGTGCTGCACAAGACGCCCACCACGTTCGACGTGTCGGTCTGGGAGCTGTTCTGGCCCCTGCTCGCGGGCGGCGTCCTCGTCGTCGCGAAGCCCGGCGGGCACCGCGATCCGGCGTACCTCGCGGCGCTGATCGAGGCGGAGTCCGTCACCACGGCGCACTTCGTGCCCTCCATGCTCCAGGCGTTCGTGGAGGACCCGGCCACGGCCGGGTGCACGGGTCTGACCCGGGTCGTCTGCAGCGGCGAGGCGCTCCCGTACGACCTTCAGGAACGGTTCCTGGCCCGGTTCCCCGCCGAGCTGCACAATCTGTACGGGCCGACCGAGGCGGCCGTCGACGTCACCCACTGGACGTGTGTCGACGACGGCTCCGGCATCGTGCCCATCGGCCGGCCGGTCGCCAACACCGAACTGCACGTCCTGGACCGGCACGGGCTGCCCGTCCCGCAGGGCGTGACCGGCGAGCTGTATCTCGGCGGCGTCCAGCTCGCCGAGGGCTACCACCGGCGGCCCGATCTGACCGGGGCGAGCTTCGTCCGGCACACCGACGGCCGCGGGGTGACCCGGCGGCTCTACCGCACCGGCGACCTCGTCCGGCGGCTGCCCGGCGGCGCGCTGGAGTACCGCGGCCGGACCGACGCGCAGATCAAACTCCGCGGCTTCCGGATCGAGCTCGGCGAGATCGAGGCCGTCCTCTCGGCCCACCCGTCGGTGGCGGAGTGCGCGGTGCTGCTGCGCGAGGAGCGGCTGGCCGCCTACTACGTGCCGGCTCCCGGCGCCGCCCCCGAACCGGCCTCGCTCGCCGCCCGTCTGAGGGCCGCCCTGCCCGCCTACATGGTGCCCACCGCCTGGTCCCCGCTGGCCGCGATGCCGCTGACGCACAGCGGCAAGCTGGACCGCAAGCGGCTGCCCGACCCGACCGCCGCCCCGGCCGGGGACCGCCCCGCCGCGCCGCCCCGCGACGCCCGGGAACAGCGGCTGCTGGAGATCTGGGCCGAGCTGCTGGGGCGGAGCGGGCTCGGGATCCACGACGACTTCTTCGACGCGGGCGGCCACTCCCTGCTGGCCCTGCGCCTGATCTCCCGGATCAACGCGGCGTACGGCACCGCTCTCGGCGTCTCGGCCGTCCTGGCGCACCCGACGGTCGCCCGGCAGGCCGCCCTGCTGCGCGACGGGCACGGCACGGACGGCCGCCCCGGCGCGGCCGTGCCCCTCGCGGGCGGCGGCGGGCAGCCCCCGCTGTTCCTCGTCCACCCGGTCGGCGGAGGTGTCCTGTGCTACCGGGAGGCCGCCGCCGTACTCGGGACCGGCCGGCCCGTCCACGGTCTGCCCGCCCCCGGACTGACCCCGGGAACACCGTCGGCGGCGACCGTGCGGGAGCTGGCCGACCTCGGGCTGCGGGCCGTCCGCGAGGTCCAGCCGGCCGGCCCCTACCGGCTCGGCGGCTGGTCGTTCGGCGGTCTGGTGGCGTACGAGATGGCCCACACGCTCACCGAACAGGGCGAGGACGTCGCGCTGCTGGCCCTGCTGGACACCGGCTTCCCCGGTACGGGCGGCGCCCCCGACACCCTGCTCGCCGACTTCGCCGAAGACCTCCTGAGGTCCGCCGGACTCGGTATGCCGGAGCCGCTGGCCGCGTCCCTGGCCGCCGCGCAGGCCGCCGGGCACGAGGAGGACGGGCTGCGGACCGTCCGGGACGAGCTGATCCGGCAGGACGCGGGCGCCGGGCTCACCCCCGGTGAACTCGCCCGCCACTACGCGGTGTTCCGGGCGAACACGCTCGCCGCCGCGGCCTACCAGCCCCCCGCCCACCGGGGAGCCGTGCACTTCTACCAGAGCACGGACGGGGCCCGGCTCGGCTCCGCACGGGCCTGGGCGCGCGCGGTCCGAGGACCTCTCGTCGTGCGTGAACTCGACACCGACCACTACGGGATCGTGCGCGGCGCGCACATCCGGGAGACGGCGAAGGACATGGAAAAGATCATGGGCGAAGGGCTGGACCGGTGACGGAGAAGAAATCGAGTCTGTGGCGGCATGCGGACTTCCGGAACCTGTGGCTCGGGCTGACCGCCTCGCTGTTCGGATCCAAGGTCACCGCCGTGGCGGTCCCGCTGATCGCGGCCGTCTCCCTCTCGGCGACCCCGTTCGAGATGGGTGTCCTGGTCGCGTCGGAGACGCTGCCGTACCTCTTCATCAGCCTGTTCGTCGGCGTCTGGCTGGACCGCAGTCCCAAGCGGCCCATCCTCATCCTGACCGACGTGCTGCGCGCGGTGCTGCTGCTGATCATTCCGGCGGCCTGGGCGGGTGACTTCCTCACCTTCCCGCTGCTGCTCATCGTGTCCCTGCTGATCGGCGCCTGCACCGTGGTGTCCGACATCGGCAGCTCCTCCTATCTGCCGCTGCTCATCGACCGCAGGCATCTGGTCGACGGCAACAGCAAGCTCGAACTGAGCAGCTCCGCGTCGGACATCGGCGGCAACGCCGTCGGCGGGGCGCTTCTCCAGATCATCTCCGCCCCGTTCGCGGTGATCATCAACGCGGTGACGTACCTCGTCTCGGCGGTCTTCACCGGCCTCATCACCCACCGGGAGGAGAAGGCGGCCCCGGTCGTGTCCGAGGAGGGGCCGGCACCGCAGAGCATCTGGCGGGACATCGTCGAGGGCGCGGAGCCGATCCTGCGGAACCGGGTGATCCGCACCCTGGTCACCGCGACCCTGCTGTTCAACCTGTTCACCCTGGTCATCGAGCCGGTGTTCCTGATCTTCATCACCCGGACCCTGGGGCTCGAACCCTTCTACATCGGCCTGGTCTTCGCCTCCTCCGGGGCGGGCGCGCTGGTCGGCGCGCTCATCGCGGAGCGGGCGAGCGACTGGCTGGGCGTCGGCCGCGCCATGGTCTTCTCGCTCGGCCTCGCGGGGGTCACGGCCCTGCTGATCCCGGTGGCCACCCTGCTGCCCAAGGTCGTCGCCGCACTCCTGATCGTCGTCATGTACTTCGTCGACGCCGCCATGGTGATCGTCTACAACGTCAACCAGCGCAGCCTGCGCACGGCGCTCACGCCCGACCGGCTGCTGGGCCGGATGAACGCCTCGATCCGCATGATCGTCATGGGCATCACGCCGGTCGGCGCCCTCGCCGGCGGCCTCCTCGGCGGCTGGATCGGCACCCAGCAGACGCTGCTGCTCGGCGCGGTCGGCGTGCTGCTCTCCGCGGTCGTCCTGCTCCTGTCCGACGTCCGCTCGGTGCGGGTCATTCCCGAGCACCATCCCGAAACGGTCTGAGGGGCACCCCTGTGAACACGCCGCACACCACCGCACTCACCGGCCGCATCGCGAGCGGCCCCAGCACCCTGCTGCGCGAGGAGATCCTCGATCCGCAGTTCCGCTACGAGTCCGAGCACCTGCTGCCGTTCTACGTACGCATCGAACGGGCGCTCGTCGCCGAGTACGCCCGCATGGAGCTCGTCACCCCCGAGCAGGCCGACGAGCTCGACGGCCTGCTGGCCGGCGCGACGAAGGACGTCCTCGCGGCCGAGCGACAGTCGACCATGTCCGACATCGCCTTCGCCCTCGAACGCCATGTGGAGTCCGGGCTCTCCGCCCCCGTCCCGGCCTGGCACGTCGACCGCAGCCGCAACGACCTCCAGGCCTGCGCCCAGCTGATGTTCGGGCGGGCCAGGCTCGTCGAGGCGGCGGAGCACCTGCTGGAGTTCGAGGCCGCCGCACGGGCGCTGGCCGCCCGTACCGCCGACCGGCCGATGCCCGGCTACACCCACCACCAGGCCGCCCAGATCATCACGCCCGGCTTCCATCTGGCCGCGCTCTCCGAGCACGTCCAGCACACCCTGCGCCGGCTGCTCGCCACCTACGAGGCGCTCGACGCGTGCCCGCTCGGCGCGGGCGCCATGTCGGGGCAGGAGCTGGCCTGGGACCGTGACCGGCTGGCCGCGCTCCTCGGCTTCGGACGGGTGCAGCCCAACGCGCTGACCTCCGTCGCCTCCCGCGCCTGGGCGCTCGAAATCACCGCGGAGTTCGGTGTGTTCGGGGTGACGCTGAGCCGCTTCGCCACGGACCTGCTCGCCTGGGGCAGCAGCGAGTACGGCTTCATCGACCTGCCCGACGAGCTGTGCGGCATCTCCTCCGCGATGCCGCAGAAGAAGAACTTCCCGGTCCTGGAGCGCATCCGCGGGCGCAGCGCCCATCTGTCCTCCTTCCACCTGGACGCGAGCCTCGGGCAGCGGAACACGCCGTACTCCAACACCGTGGAGGTGTCCAAGGAGGCGGGGGCGTACGTCAACCAGTCCTTCGAGACGCTGCGCAGCACCCTGCGGCTGTTCACCGAGGTGCTGCGCCATCTCGACTTCGACACCGACCGGATGGCCCGGGTGTGCGCCCGGGAGTTCCTCGGCGGCTTCTCGCTCGCCAACTCCCTCACGCTCGCCGAGGACATCCCCTGGCGCCGCGCCCAGGTGATCGCCGGCCGGTATGTCGTGGCGGCCTCGGAGGCCGGGCTCGCCCCGGCCGACACCGACCCCGAGCTGCTGCGGGCGGCCGCCGGGACGGAGGGCCTGGTCCTGCGCGACCCGGCCGGGACACTCGGCGACACCTTCGAGGTGGAGCAGGCGCTGCTCCGTATGAAGTCCTCCGGGTCGGCGCACCCGGAGGCGGTGGCCGCCGCACTGCGCGCCCAGGGCGCGGAGCGTGAGCGGCTCGTCAAGGAATGGCAGGACAGGGCGGCGAACGCCCGGGGAACGGGGGAGAGCGCAGATGGAAGCGGAACCGCGCACGGTGCTGTCTGAGACGGACGAGGCGGCACGGGGAACGGGCAGGGCCTTCGGGACCTTCGGGGAACTGCTGCAGGGGGTACTGCCGGGCAGCGACCGGCACTTCATGGTGACCTTCCCGGTCGCCGCGTGGAGCACGGCCTCCTTCCAGCACTTCCCCGACAGCAGCGGGCTGGTCGTCTGGCCCCCGCACAAGCGCAAGGCGCTGCGGATCGCCCGGCTCGCCCTCGCGGCGGCGGGCCACGGGGGCGGCGGCGTCCTGGAGCTGGACAGCGAACTGCCCGAGGGCAAGGGCATGGCCAGCTCGTCGGCGGACCTCGTGGCCACGGCGCGCGCCGTGGCGGCGGCGCTCGGCACCGAGTTCGACGCCGCGACGATCGAGTCGTTCCTGCGGGAGATCGAACCGACCGACGGCGTGATGTACGACGAGATCGTCGCCTACTACCACCGGGAGGCCGAGCTCCGTGAAGCCCTCGGCGCCCTGCCGCCCCTGGTGATCGTCGCGCACGACGAGGGCGGCCAGGTCGACACGATCGTGCACAACCGGGCGGCGAAACCGGCCGGGGAGGCCGAGAAGCGGGAGTACGCGCGGCTGCTGGACCGGCTGTGCGACGCCGTCCGGGCGGGCGACCTCACCACCGTGGGCCAGGTCGCCACCCGCAGCGCCCAGCTCAACGCCCGGCTGCGGCCGCGCCGTCGGCTGCCCGAGCTGGAGCGCATCAGCGCCGCGACCGGCGGGCTCGGGGTGGTGTGCGCGCACAGCGGCACCATGCTCGGCATCCTCTACGCCGCCGATGACCCGGCCCTGGACGTGAAGGTGGCCGCCGCGCGCGCCGCCTGCGCCGATCTGACCGGCGCCACCGCCGTACACCGCTCGCTCGGCACGGGCGACGCCTGGCACTCCGGCGCCCGCCGGGCCGTGCCCGTACCCGCTCGTTCTTCGCACACCGACCGTGCCTGGGGGGCATGAACATGATCTTCGACTCGATGAACGAAGCCGTCGGCCACACACCGCTGGTCCGGCTCGACCTGCCGGCCTCCGCGGGCACCGAGGTGTACGCCAAGCTGGAACTCGCGAACGCCTTCGGCATGAAGGACCGGGTGGCCAAGAACATCGTGGCCGAGGCCCGCCGGCTGGGCGTGCTCCGGCCGGGCGCCCCCGTCGTGGAGAGCTCGTCGGGCACCATGGCGCTCGGCGTGGCCCTGGTCGGCCGCTCGCTCGGCCACCCGGTCCACATCGTCACCGACCCGCGGACCGACCCGACGACCATGGCGAAGCTGCTGGCGCTCGGCTGCGAGGTGCACGTCGTGCCCGCCATGACCGACGGCGGCTGGCAGGGCGCCCGGCTCACCCGCCTCGCGGAGCTCCTGCGCGAGATGCCGGACGCCTTCTGGCCGCAGCAGTACAGCAACCCCGACAACCCCGGGGCCTACCGGGCGCTCGCCGCCGAGATCCTGGAGGACCTCGGCCCCATCGACATCCTGGTCGGCGCGGTCGGCAGCGGCGGCTCCCTCTGCGGCACCGCCCGCGCCCTGCGCAGGCACCTGCCCGGCCTCCGGGTGATCGGCGTCGACTCGGTCGGCAGCACCCTCTTCGACCAGCCCGACGTGCCGGGCCGCCGGCAGAGCGGGCTCGGCAACAGCCTGCACCCCAACAACCTCGACCGGACCCAGATCGACGAGGTCCACTGGCTCAACGACCACGAGGCGTTCACCGCCACCCGCGCGCTCGCCCGCGAGCAGCAGATCTTCGCCGGCAACACCTCCGGATCCGTCTACCGGCTGCTGCGCGACACCGCGCTGCGGGCCGCGCCCGGCACCCGGATCGCGGGCATCTTCCCCGACCGGGGCGACCGGTACACCACGACCGTCTACAGCGACGCCTACTGGCAGGAGCACCGGCTGACGGACCTCCCGCTGTCCGAGGCCCCCGTCACCGTCGACTACGGCACCGAGGTGTACGCCTGGTCCCGCGCCGAGCTGAGCGGACGCCCGGAGCGCCGCCGCCATCTGCTGTTCGTCGAGGCCAACACCAGCGGCACCGGGGTGCAGGCGCTGCGCACCGCCGCCGGCCTGGGCCTCACCTCCGTCCTGCTCACCTCGAAGCCGGAGCGCTACGCCGGGCTGGACGGCACCGGATGCGAGGTCATGGTCTGCGACACCAACGACATGCCCGGCCTCCGCACGCTGATCCAGGAGCACTTCCGCCGCGAGGAGATCGCCGGGATCACCACGACCAGCGACTTCTACGTGCCCACGGTCGCCGCGCTCGCCGACTGGCTGGGCCTGCCCGGCAACCCCGAGGACGCCACCGTCCGCTGCCGCAACAAGGCCGAGCTGCGGAAGTCCCTCGCGGCGGCCGGCGTCGGCCAGCCCGGCTTCGCCGTGGTGACGGACGAGGCACGGACCGCCGCGGCGGTCGCGGCGGTGGGCCTGCCGTGCGTGGTCAAGCCCGCCGACGACTCCGGCTCCAACGACGTGCTCCTGTGCACCACGGTCGAGGAGGCCGTCGCCCACGCCGCCCGGGTGCTCGCCGTGCACACCAACGTACGAGGGCTGCCCACCGCGCGCACCGTACTGGTCGAGGAGTATCTCGACGCCCCCGAGTACAGCGTGGAGATGTTCGGCGAGGACGGCGAGGCCACCTGTGTCGGCGTCACCGCCAAATACCTCACGGGCACACCCCACTTCGTCGAGTCACGGCACCTCTTCCCGGCCGAACTCCCCGACTCCGTACGGGAGGAGCTGACCGAGACCGTCCGGCGGGCGCTCAAGGCCGTCGGCATCCGCTCCGGACCCACGCACACCGAGGTCAAGCTCACCGGGCGCGGACCGGCGATCATCGAGATCAACCCGCGGCTCGCCGGGGGCATGATCCCCGAGCTGATCCGGCTGGCCACCGGCCGTGACCTCCTGGAGCAGCAGATCCGGGCCGCCGCCGCCCTCCCCGTCGACCTCGCAGCCGACCGGAGCGGCCACGCGGGCATCCAGTTCCTGCTGGCCGACCGCCCCGGAACCCTGGAGACCGTGGCCGGAGCCGACGAGGCCCAGGCCCTGGACGGCGTCGAGCGGGTCACCGTGACCGCCCGCGAGGGCGCGGCCGTACGCCCGCCGCGGAACGCCTACGACCGGCTCGGCCACATCGTCGCCGCCGGAGCCGGCTCCGGCGAGGTGGCGGAGGCCCTGGACGCGGCCCTGCGGGCCGTCGACGTCCGGCTGCGCCCCGACGCCTGAGGGCCTGGGCCCCGGCGCTCCGACACCACCCACAGACCAGCAGCGAAGAGAGCACCGACGATGATTGAACTGCGCAGCGACACCTTCACCCTGCCCACCCCCGCCATGATGCGGGCGATGAACGAGGCCCGCCTCGGCGACGACGTGTACGGCGAGGACCCGACCGTCCTCGAACTGGAGGAGCGCGCCGCCGATCTGCTCGGCAAGCAGGCCGGCCTGCTGCTGCCCAGCGGCACCATGGCCAACCTCGTCTCGATCATGACGCACGCCCCGCGCGGCTCGAAGATGCTGGTCGGCGCGGAGAGCGACATCTACATCTACGAGGCGGCCGGGGCGACGGTCTGCGCCGGCGTCATGTACGAACCGGTCCCCAACCAGAGCGACGGCCGGCTGCTCCTGTCCGATCTGCGGCGGGGCTTCCCCGACGACCCGGACGACGAGCAGTTCGCGCTGCCCTCGCTGATCTGCCTGGAGAACACCCAGAACCGGTGCGGCGGTGTCGTGCTGCCGCAGACCTATCTCAAGGAGGTGTGGGAGTTCGCGCACGAACGCGAGGTCGCCGTACACCTCGACGGGGCGCGGATCTTCAACGCGTCCACCGCGCTGGGGCTGCCGGCCGGCGAGATAGCGCAGTACGCGGACTCCGTGCAGTTCTGCCTCTCGAAGGGGCTCGGCGCGCCGATCGGCTCGATGGTCGTCGGCACCGCCGAGTTCATCACGGAGGCGCGGCGGGCCCGCAAGATGCTCGGCGGCGGTATGCGGCAGGCGGGCCTGATCGCGGCGGCCGGGCTGGTGGCCCTGGACGATCTGCACCGGCTCCAGGACGACCACGCGAACGCGCTGCGGCTGGCCGAGGGGCTCGCCGGGATCGACGGCATCGAGGTCGACCCGGCCGCCGTCCAGACCAACATCGTCATGTTCAGGGTGACCGACCCGCGCTTCACCTGGCAGACCTTCGTCGAGGCCGTCGGTCTGCACGGGCTGGCACTGGCCGAGCTCGGCCACGGCCGGCTGCGCGCCGTCACCCACTGCGGGGTCCGCGAGGCGGACATCGACCGGGCGCTGGCCATCGTGCGCCGGGTGCTCGCCGACGGACGGGAGCACTGACATGGCACCGCAGGACACCGGCACGACCGCGCACGCCACCGACCAGGCGCCGCGCACCACCGCCGAGAGCCTCCAGGCCGAGCTCCTGGGCATGCTCCTCACCTCCACGAAGGACGTCTTCGCGGACGACGCGATCGGCCGGGTGGACCGCGAAGGACCGCTGCCCGCCTCCAGCGCCCAGCGCCAACTGTGGTTCCTGGACCGGCTGCACGGCGGCAACGCCGCCTACAACGTCCCGTTCGCCCTGCGCGTCGACGGCCCTCTCGACCTCGACGCGCTGCGCGGCGCACTCCAGGACCTGGTCGACCGGCACGAGATGCTGCGGTCCGTCCTCGGCGAGGAGGACGGCGGACCGGTGCTGCGGATCTCCTCCGCGCTCGCGCTCGACATCGCGTGCACCGACGTCCCGGGCGCCACGCCCGAAGCGGTGGAGGCGGAGGTCCTGCGCCGGATGGCGGACGCGGCGCAGATCCCGTTCGACCTGACCGAGGGGCCGTTGCTGCGGGCCGCCGTGTTCCGGTCCGGCCCCGGCACCGGCCGCCACTACCTCTTCCTCAACTTCCACCACGTCGTCACCGACGGCTGGTCGGAGAGCCTCTTCTCGCGGGAGCTCTGGCAGTTCTACGAGGGCCGCGTCTCCGGCACGCCCGCCACCCTGCCCGCCCTCGCGCTCGGTTACGCGGACTACGCCGGCTGGGAGCAGCAGTCGCTCGTGGGCGGCGAGCTGCGCCGCCAGGTCGACCACTGGAAGAGCGAACTCGCCGGCGAGCTGCCCGTTCTGAGGATTCCCGCCGACCGCCCCCGCCCGGCCCGGCCCACCTTCGAGGGCTCCACGCTCCTGGCCACGCTCCCGGACGACCTGGAGCGGCAGCTGAAGGTGGTGTGCCGACGCGACGGGGTCTCCCCGTTCAGCGTGCTGCTCACCGCGTTCGACGTCCTGCTGCACCGCTACACCGGCGAGGAGGACATCATCGTCGGCGCGCCCGTCGCCAACCGGACCCGTAAGGAGTTCGAGGGCATCGTCGGGTTCTTCGTGAACACGGTGGCGCTGCGCAACCAGGTGCCGGGCGGTGCGACGCTCGCCGAACTCCAGCGGCGCACGCACGAGAACCTGCTGTCCGCGCAGGCCAACCAGGAGGCGCCCTTCGGCCGGGTGGTGGAGGAGCTGGCCCCCGACCGCGACCCCGGCCTCAACCCGGTCTTCCAGGTCATGTGCAACTACCTCGACCTGCGCGAGGAGGCCGGCGCGCCCGGACTGGACGTCCGCTTCCTGGAGATCGAGGACCGCGTCACCCGCTTCGACCTCGAAGCGCACTTCGAGGCCGGACCCGAATCCACCGTCTGCCGCTTCGTCTACAGCCGGGACCTCTACGACGAGGACCGCGTACGGCGGATGGCGGACCACTACCTCACCGTGCTCCGCGCCCAGTTGACGACGCCCGGGGCCCGCGCCGACGACATCGCCCTGCTCGCTCCCGAGGAGCACGCCCGGGAGATCACCGGCCACAACGCCACCGAGGCCCCGGTCGCCGGGGCGACCCTGCCCGCCCTGGTCGAGGAGCAGGTCGCCCGGACGCCCGGCGCGGCAGCGGTGGTGTTCGAGGAGGAGACCCTCACCTACGCCGAGCTGAACGAGCGCGCCAACCGGCTCGCCCGCACCCTGATCGCCCGGGGCGCGGGCCCGGAGCGGTCCGTCGCGCTGCTGGTGCCCCGCTCGCTCGACATGATCGTGGCGCTGCTCGCCGTGTTCAAGAGCGGCGCGGCCTACGTCCCGGTGGACCCGGACTACCCCCGCGACCGCGTCGCCTACCTCCTCGGCGACGCCGCCCCGGCGCTGACGATCGCCCACTCCCGGACCGCCGGCCTGGTGCCGGAGGGGGCTGAGCGGCTGCTGCTGGACGACCCCGCGCTGATCGCCGAGACGGCCGCCCGCCCGGCCACCGACCCCACGGACGCGGAGCGCACCGCGCCGCTCACCGCCCTGAACACGGCGTACGTCATCTACACCTCCGGCTCCACCGGCCGCCCCAAGGGCGTCCTGATGCCGGCCGCCGGGCCCCGCAACCTGATCCTGTGGCAGCGGGACACCATGGCCGGCATGACCGGGGTCAGGACGGCCCAGTTCACCGCGGTCGGCTTCGACGTCTCCGTACAGGAGATCCTCTCCACGCTGATCTCCGGCAAGACGCTCGTGGTGCCCACCGAGGACACCCGGCGCAGCGCCGAACAGCTCGCCCGCTGGCTGGACCGCCATCAGGTCAACGAGCTGTACGCGCCCGCCCCGGTCATCGACGCGGTGTACGAGGCCGCCGAGGAGCTCGGGCTCGCGCTGACCTCGCTCACCGACGTCCAGCAGGCCGGTGAGGCGCTCACCCTCGACGACCGCACCCGCGCCCACCACACGGGCAACGGCCGACGGCTGCACAATCTGTACGGCCCCGCCGAGGCCCACGGGGCGACCGTCCACTCGCTGCCCGCCGACCCCGCCCGCTGGCCCGTTGCGGCCCCGATCGGCCGGCCCGTCGCCAACACCCGGGTCTACGTCCTCGACGGACGGCTGCGGCCGGTGCCCGCCGGTGTCGTGGGCGAGCTGTACATCGGCGGCGAGGGCGTCGCCCGCGGCTACGCGGACCGCCCCGGCCTCACCGCCGAGCGCTTCGTCGCCGACCCCCACGGGCCGGCCGGCTCCCGGATGTACCGGTCCGGCGACCTCGCCCGGCGGCTGCCCGACGGCGCTCTGGAGTTCCAGGGCCGGGCCGACCACCAGGTCAAGATCCGCGGCATCCGCGTGGAGCCGGGCGAGATCGAGTCGGTGCTCGCCAAGCACCCCTCGGTGGCCCAGGTCGCGGTGCTCGCCCGGGACGAGGGGTCCGAGGGGAAGCAGCTGGTCGCCTACGTCGTACCGGACGCGGGAAGCAGTCCGGACATCGGTGAACTGCGCCGCCACGCCGAGGAGTTCCTGCTCTCCGCGATGGTGCCGCGCGCCTTCGTCGTCCTGGACGCCTTCCCGCTCTCCCCCAACGGCAAGCTGGACCGCCGTGCCCTGCCCGCCCCCTCCTTCACCCCGGAGGCGGCCGGCCGGGCGCCCGCGAGCCGGCGGGAGGAGGAGCTGTGTGCCCTCTTCGGCGAGGTGCTCGGCCGGCCGTGGCACGACGTCGACGCCAACTTCTTCTCCGGCGGCGGCCATTCGCTGCTCGCCACCCGGCTGATCAGCCGGATCCGCTCGGAGCTCGGCGTCGAACTCCCCATCCGGGCCGTCTTCGAGACGCCGACGGTGGCAGCCCTCGCCCGGGCCCTCGACGCGGCGGGCAGCGCGCGCAGGCCGCTGGTCCGCGCGGAGCGCCCGGACGCCGCACCGCTGTCGTCCGCCCAGCAACGCCTGTGGTTCCTCAACCGGTTCGAGGACCAGCGGGCCGCGTACAACATGCCCTCCGCGCTGCGGCTCACCGGTCCGCTCGACCGCGCGGCCCTGGAGGCGGCCCTCGGCGACCTCGTCGCCCGCCACGAGACGCTGCGCACGGTCTTCCCCGACTCGGCCGACGGCCCCCGCCGGCAGCTCCTGGACCCGGTGGAGGCACGCCCCCGGCTCGTCGTCACCGAGACCACGGACGACGAGGTGGCGGCCGCCGCCTCCCGGGCCGCGGGCGAGGGCTTCGACGTCACGGTCGACCCGCCGGTCCGCGCCCGTCTCCTCGTCACCGGTCCGGACACCCATGTCTTCCTGCTGGTGATCCACCACATCGCCGGCGACGGCTGGTCCATGGGCCCGCTGTGGCGGGACCTGGCCGCCGCCTACCGCGCACGGACCCGGGGAGCGGCTCCCGACCTCCCGCCGCTTCCCGTGCAGTACCCCGACTACACCCTCTGGCAGCAGGACCTCCTCGGCAGCGAGGACGACCCGCACAGCACGGTCGCCCGCCAGCTCGCCTTCTGGCGCACGGCGCTCGACGGCGCACCGGAGGAGACCGTGCTGCCCGTGGACCGGCCGCGTCCGGCGGCCGCGAGCAACAAGGGCGGCACGGTGCCGTTCCGGATTCCGGCACCGCTGCACCGGCGGCTCCTGGAGCGCGTGGAGCAGACCGACACCAGCCTCTTCATGGTGCTCCAGACCGGCCTGGCCGCCCTGATCGGCCGGCTCGGCGGCGGCACGGACATCATGATCGGCACCCCGATCGCGGGCCGCACCGACGAGGCGCTCGACGAGCTGGTGGGCTTCTTCGTGAACACGCTGGCGCTGCGCACGGACACCTCCGGCGACCCCACGCTGCGGGAGCTGCTGGGCCGGGTACGGGCCACCGATCTCGCCGCGTACGAGAACCAGGACATCCCCTTCGAGCGGCTGGTCGAGGCGCTCAACCCGGTCCGCTCCATGACCCGCCACCCGCTGTTCCAGGTGATGCTCACCCTGCACAACGACACCGAGGACCTGCTCGACCTGCCGGGCGTACGGGCCGAGCCGGTCCCGCTCGACCTGGACTCGGCCGTGTTCGACCTGCACGTCGACCTCACCGAGAGCCACACCCCGGACGGCGCCCCCGACGGTCTGGACGCTTACGTCGAGTACAGCGTGGACCTGTTCGAGGAGGCGAGCGCGCGGGACTTCGGCGACCGGCTCGTCCGGATCCTGGAGGCCTTCGCCGACGACCCCGGCCGCCGTCTGTCCGCCGTCGACCTGCTGGCCCCCGAGGAGCGCGACGACCTGCTCGTCACGCGGAACTCCCGGACCTGCCCGGTCGCCCCGGCCACCCTCGTCGAGCTGTTCGAGGACCGGGTGGCGCGCGCACCGGAGGCCCCCGCCCTGATCTGGGCCGGCCGGACGATCTCCTACGGGGAGCTCAACGCCCGCGCCAACCGGGTGGCGCACCATCTGATCGCGGCCGGCGCGGGCCCCGAGGACCTGGTCGCGCTGGTGCTGCCGCGCTCGGCGGACATGGTGACCGCCATGCTCGGCGTGCTGAAGTCCGGCGCCGCCTACATGCCGATCGACCCCGCCGCGCCCGCCGCCAGGACCGCCGCCACGCTGGAGAACGCCGCGCCGGTGGCCGTGTTCACCGTCGAGTCGGTCGCCGCCCTGCTGAACACCCCGGGCAAGGAGTCGAATCCGGCCGACGCGGACCGGGTGCGCCCGCTGACCCGGCGCCATGCGGCGTACGTGGTGCACACCTCGGGATCCACCGGGCTGCCCAAGGGCGTCCTGGTGGAGCACCACGCGGTGGTGAGCTTCTTCCACGCTCTCACCCGCCGGTACGAGGTGACCGACGCCGACACACTCCTGCACTTCGCGGCGCCCACCTTCGACGTGCACGCCCAGGACGTCTACTGCTCGCTGCTCTCCGGGGCCGCCCTGGTGGTGGCCTCCGACGAGGAGCGCCGCGACCCGGAGGTGCTCACGGAGCTGATGCGCTCCACGGGCGTCACCGTGGCGGAGTTCCCGCCGGCGATGCTGCCGCTGCTGGATCCGGAGCGGCTGCCCGGACTGCGGCTGGTCTCGGTCGGCGGGGAGGCCTACGCCGGCTCCCTCGTCCCGCAGTGGACCGCCGGAGGACGCACCTTCTTCAACGGCTACGGCCCGGCCGAGAGCACGGTCGCGGTCACCGTGATGGACTGCGTCGACGTCCACGACCGCACGCCGATCGGGCGACCGATCGAGAACGTCCAGGTGTACGTGCTCGACGCGAGGCTCCAGCCGGTGCCCCCGGGCGTGACCGGCGAACTGTATCTGGCGGGGGCGCAGTTGGCGCGCGGCTATCTGGGCCGCCCGGGGCTGACCGCCGAACGGTTCGTGGCCGACCCGTTCGGTCCGCCCGGCTCGCGCATGTACCGCACGGGCGACCTGGCGCGCTGGCGGCGGGACGCGATGCTGGAGTTCCACGGCAGGACCGACGACCAGGTGAAGATCCGGGGTTTCCGGATCGAGCTGGGCGACATCGAGGCGGCGCTCTCGGCGCACCCGGCGGTCGACCAGGCCCGTGTCCTGCCCGTCGACATCCCTTCCGTGGGGCGGCAGTTGATCGCCTTCGTGGTCCCGGAGGCCGGGGTGCTCGCGCCCGACGAGGCGCAGTTGCGCGGCTGCGCCGAGGCGGCGCTGCCGGACTACATGGTGCCCTCGGCGTACCGCGTGCTCGACGCGCTGCCGCTGACGACGAACGGGAAGGTGGACAAGAGGGCCCTGCTCGCCCTCGGGGTCCGCCCGACCCGTCTCGCGTACGCGGCCCCCGCCACGGACACCGAACGCGGGGTCGCGGAGATCTGGGCGGAGCTCCTCGGGCTGGCCCGGGTCGGCCGCCAGGAGAGCTTCTTCGCGCTGGGCGGGCATTCGCTCCTGGCGATCCAGGCCCTGACCCGGATCCGCGCCCGGTTCGGCGTACCGCTGACCGTCCAGGAGTTCTTCCAGGCGCCGACGGTCGCCGGGCTCGCCGCCGTCGTCGACACGGCCGGCACACCGGACGCCGCCGCTGCCGCCGCTCAGGACGACGGTCCGCGCATCGTCCGCCGCAGCCGCACCCTGCGCCGCTAGAGCGCGCGCCTCTCACCAGCACCACGGGCGGCGGAGAGCCCAGCGCCTCCGCCGCCCTTTTACACCGCACCCTGGGGGATTTCCATGCTTTCGTCACCACCGGGCGCTCGTCTCGGCCTGCCCGAGACCGCCTACAAGAGGGGCTACCGCAACCCGTCGCAGCTGCGCGACACGATCGCCGAGGCGCACACGACCCGGCTGTGGCGCACCACCGGCACCGCCGTCCTGGACCACCTGAGCGTCGTGGTCCTGCTGCTCGCGGCCACCTCGCCGGCCGTCCGCGACGCCGGCTGGTGGGCGCTCGCCCTCGCCCTCCCCGTCGCCGTCCTCCTCGCGGCGCGCCAGCTGCGCGCGCTCGAATGCCTGGTACACGAGGCGTCCCACTTCAACTGGAGCCGGCGCCACCGCACGGCGGGCGACATCCTGGCCACCGTGCTGGCCGGGGCGCCGACCGGCGCCCGGATCGCCGACTACCGGACGAGCCATCTGCTGCACCACGGACGCTTCGGCACCGCCGAGGACCCCGACCGCACCCGTTACGAGGAACTCGACCTCGAGAACCTCGACCGCTCGGGCGTCCTGCCGTACACCCTCGGCATGATCCGGCGGTTCGGCGCCTACCAGCGCGGCTGGCTGGAGTCCATGGGATCCGCGCCCCTCACCACGGCGCTGCCCTTCCTGTGGTGCGCCCTGGTCCTCGTGCTGCCCGCCCGGCTCATGGGCGGCACCGGCTGGGCGCTCGCCGCCGGACTCGGCTGGCTCGCCACCCACCTCGTCGGACTGCCCGCCCTGCGCTTCGTCGGCGAGGCCAACGAGCACGTCTACCGCGAGGCCGACACCGTCTTCGGCGGCACGGTCAGCAACATCGGCCTCCGCCAGCGGCTGCTCTTCCACCCGCACGGCGACGGCTTCCACACGGTCCACCACCTGTGGCCCGGCGTACCGCACCACCGGATCGCCCGGCTGCACCGCGAACTCCTCGCCCACGACGAGCCGTACCGCACCACGATCCGCTACCGCACCCGCGTCCTGGAACAGCCCCGCACCGGCCTGCCGCAGGGGGCCGTGTGACCACCCGGCTGATCTGTCTGCCGTACGCGGGAGCGGGCGCGGGCGTCTACCGCCGCTGGAAGGCGCTCTCCACCCCGGACCTGACCGCCGTACCGATCCAACTCCCGGGTCGTGAAGAGGAGTTCGGCCTGCCCTTCTACCCCACCTTCGAGGCGGCCGTGCACGGCACGGCCGACCGGGTCCGCACCGCGGTCGGCTCCGGGCCCTTCGTCGTCTTCGGCCACAGCTTCGGAGCCGCCCTGGCCCACGGCGTCACCCGTGAACTGGTGGCCCGGGGCGGCCCCCGGCCCCGCCATCTGATCGTCAGCGGCACGGTCAGCCCGCGCCACCGCAGCCCGCTGCCGATCTCCGCCACCGACGACGCACAGGCCGTGGCCGACCTGTGCGCGGCCACCGGCCAGAACCTCAGCGGGGACCTGGCCCCGCTGCTCGACCCCGAGCTGCGCACCCTGCTGCTCCCGGCCCTGCGCGCCGACGTCGCCCTGCTGGCCCCGGACCCGGCCCGGGAACCGGAACCGCTGCCCGTGCCCCTGACCGCGATCCGCGGCACGGACGACGCCCTGACGCCCACCGGACCCTGGCTGGACTGGGCCGCCTACACCTCGCAGCCGTTCCGTACCGTCGACCGGCCCGGCGGACACATGTATCTCGCCGACGACTGGGACGCGGCATGGCGGACCGTACGCGACCTGATCTGAAGCCCGCCCGACGCGCCCCCTTGCCCCTCCGCAACGCCCCCGCCCCCGCCCCGTGGAGGGCGGGGGCGTTCTCGGTACCGGCGGGGGAAGCAGACGGGACCGAGCGGGGAAGCGGCCCCTGCACGCTGTTTTCAACGCCCCGGAGGACAGACCCGGGAGGAACAGCGAAGGGAAACCATGGCCGCGTCATCGCTCGTCTCCCGCTCCCCATCCGCTTTCAGCGGGCTCGGTGCCGAGCTCGAAAAGCTCAGGAGCACCGGGCTCTACCGGGAGTTCACCCCCTGCTCCTACATCGCCCACGACCGCGGGCACGCCATGCACGACGGCCGCCGTATCCAGGTCTGGTGCACCAACGACTACCTGGGCATGAGCCAGCACCCCGAGGTGATGGAGGCGCAGATCACCTCCACCGTCCAGCACGGCGTCGGCAACGGCGGCTCCCGCAACATCGCCGGGACCAGCGAGACGCACGCCCGGCTGGAGCGGGAGCTGGCCGAGTGGCACGGCAAGGAACGCGCGCTGGTCTTCAACAGCGGGTACGTCGCCAACTTCGAGACGCTGAGCGTCCTGCTGAAGGCGCTGCCGGACACCGTGGTCCTCTCCGACGAGCTGAACCACCGGTCGCTGATCGAGGGCATCCGCGCGACCAGGAACACCCGGCACGTGTTCGCCCACAGCGACCTGGCCGCCCTGGAGGAGCTGCTCGCCGGCTACCCCCTGGAACGGCCCAAGCTGATCGTCTTCGAGTCGGTGTACTCGATGGACGGGGACATCGCGCCCATCAGCGAGATCTGCGACCTCGCCGAGCGCTACAACGCCCTCACCTACCTGGACGAGACCCACGCCATCGGGGTCAACGGACCGACCGGGGCGGGCATCTGCGAGGAGATCGGCGACCACCGCGCGTCCTTCGTGCAGGGGGTGTTCGGCAAGGCCGTGGGCACCACCGGAGGCTATGTGGCCGGGCCGGACGACGCCCTGGACTACGTACGCTCGCACGCCCCCGGCTTCATCTTCACCACCACCATCCCGCGGTCCAGCCTGGACGCCACCGTGCGCAGCCTGGACATCATCGGCGGTGACACCGGCCGGCTGCTGCGGAAGACGCTGCGCGAGAACGCCGACCGCATGCGCGCCGAACTGGCCCGGCGGGACATCGACTTCATCGCGGCCCCGACCCATCTCGTGCCCATCATCGTGCCGGGCGGCGACCGGGTGAAACAGGTCTCGCGACGTCTTATCGACGAGTTCGACATCTACGTCCAGCCCGTCAACTACCCCTCCGTGCCCAAGGGAAGCGAACGCTTCCGGGTCACGGTCCAGCCCTTCAGGACCCCCGAGCAGATCGAGGGCTTCGCCGAGGCGATGCACACCTGCCTCACCACCACGTGAAACCGCTGTCCGAGGAGAGGAACACCTTCACCATGTCTACGACCACCCCTGTACAGGTCGAGCAGCTCACGCCGTTCATCGGCTCGGTGATGCTCGGCGTCACCTACGACGACCTGAAGCGCGACGAGGTGTGGCAGACCCTCGTCGACATCGTCCACCAGCGTGAGCTGGTGGTGGTGCGGGGCCTGCGCATCACCCCCGAGCAGCAGGTCGAGCTCGCGGGCCGGCTGGGCACGCCGAAGCCCTTCCTGATGGCGAAGTACCGCCACCCCGAGTTCCCGGAGATCATGATCTCCTCCAACGCCACCCGCGCGAAGAAGCCGATCGGCGTGGCCCGCGTGGGCAACTTCTGGCACCAGGACTCCACGTACCAGCAGAACCCGGCCCCGTACACGATGCTGCACGGGGTGCAGGTGCCCAGCACCAGCGGCCACACGCTGTACGCCAGCGCCTGCGACGTGTACGACCGGCTGCCCGAGGAGTGGAAGCAGCGGATCGCCGACCGCACCGCGCTGCACACCGTGAACAAGCGGCAGCGCATCAGCAGCGAGCATGTCGGCCTGTCCATCGCCGAGTTCCGGGCGCTCGTCGACCAGGAGTACCCGAAGGTCGAGCACCCGCTGGTGAAGCGCGACCCGGCCAGCGGACGCCAGTACCTCTACGGCGCCCCGGAGTACATGGACTCCGTCGTCGGGTTCGACGCCAACGAGAACGCGGAGTTCTTCGCGCTGCTGGACAGCCTCATCCAGGACCCCGAGCGGGTCTACACCCACCGCTGGACCACCGACGACCTGGTGGTCTGGAAGACGGAGACGACCTACCACGCGGCCACCGCGGTGGCGCCGGACGCCGTCCGCACCGTGCACCGGGTGAGCATCGATGCGGCCGAGCCGTGGGAGGCATAGTCGACTTCGCGGTGAGCTTCCCGTCCGCGACGGCCGACATCCACGCGATGCACCGCGCCTCGGGTGTCCCCGTCGCGGACATCGCCCGGATCACCCACACCGAGAGCTTCCCGGTGCTGGGCGACGGCGAGCCGGCCTGGGAGCTGGCGGTGCGGGCCGCCCGTACGGTGCTGGACCGTACGGCGGCCCCGCCGCACCGCGTCCGGCAGGTCCTCTACGCCGGGTCCGGGGCCTGGGACCGGCCGTTCTGGTCGCCGGCCGCCAAGGTCGCCGACCGGCTGGGCATCGGCGAGGCGCACTGCTTCGAGGTGGCGAACTTCTGCAACGCGGGGGCGGCGGCCCTGTGGCTGGCCGCCCAGAACCCGGCGCTCGGGCCCGGGGAGTACGCGCTCGTGCTGGTCGGCGACCGGCTCAGCACGATGGTGGACTACGCGGATCCGGCCTCCAAGGGCCTGTTCAACTTCGGTGACGCGGCCGCCGCGATCCTGCTGGCGGCCGACGGCGACGCCGCCACCTCCTTCCGGGTCCTGCACTCCGCGATGCGCACGGACCCCAGCTGGTCCGACTACTACCACGGCGAGAGCCGGAACGACCGGGTCGTCATCCGGCGCGGCCCGCACCGCTCCGGCCTGGCGGACGCCTATGTCCGCACCTTCACCGAGCTCGTCCGGCAGACCCTGAAGGAACTGGGCCGGGACATCGACGACGTCGGCCGGCTGCTGATCAACCAGGGCGACCGGAGCATGCACGAACGGCTGCTGAACGAGCTGGGCATCCCGGCATCGCGCAGCGTCTTCAACTACCACCGGTTCGGCCACATGGGCGGGGCCGACCCCTTCATCGCCCTGCGCGACCTCAGCGACGACGGACTTCTGAGCTCCGGCGAACTGATCCTGCTGGCCACCAGCGGCATGGGTTTCAGCTGGGGGATCACCGCCCTCGAATACCAAGGATGAGAGCCGTGCGCCCATGACTACGCCCTTGAAGATTCTTGTCATCCATCAGGTTCCGTACCAGAAGATCTCCTACGACCGGGGCATCGACCACGCCGTGCACCAGGTCACCTACATCGGACGCGCCACGGCGATGGAGAACCTCCCCGACACCCTGCGGTGCGAGCGCGTCGTGCTGGGCGACGACGAGGACCTGGTCGCCGGGATCACCGCGCGCACCTCCCCGGCCGACGGCTTCGACAAGGTGCTGGCCCTGTCCGAGTTCGGGATCCTCGAAGCCACCCGGGTCCGGCTCCACCTGGGGCTTCCCGGCCCCTCCGAGGAGCGGATCCGGCTGGTGCGGGACAAGGTCCTGATGAAGGAGGCCCTGCGCGGTTCCGGCATCCGGCTGCCGCGCTTCGTGGACGCGCCGCCGTCCTGCGGCCCGCTGCCGTGGCAGGGCCGGACCGTGGTCAAGCCCCGGCAGGGCGCGTCCAGCGAGAACGTGATGATCTTCGACAGCGCGCGGGAGGCCCTCGGCGCGTACCGCAGGCTGCCCGAGCCGCACGACTACCAGATCGAGGAGTACGTCGAGGGCGAACTCCACCACGCCGACGGGCTCGTCGCGGACGGCGTCCTGACCGATCTGGTGGTCAGCCGGTACGTCAACAAGCCCGCCGAGTACCTCGACGGCAGCCCGCTCGGCTCGCACCAGATCCACCGCACCGAGGAGCACTGGCAGTTCACCTCCCGGGTCGTCGAGGCGCTCGGCATCACCGAGGGCTGCGTCCACCTGGAGTTCTTCACCACGGCCGACGGCGAGACGGTCTTCCTGGAGATCGCCAACCGGGTCGGCGGCGGCGGCATCGTCACCATGCACCACCGCCACACCGGGGTGCATCTGCCCAGCCACGAGATCGCCCTGCGCCTGGGGCTTCCCCGGCCCGCGCCGGACGCCGCGTCCGGGCTCCACCACGGCTGGGTGGCGCTGCCCGGACACCAGCTGCCGGCCGGCAGCACGGTCCGTGTCGACATCCCCGACGAGCTGCGCGCCGATCCGTGCGTGGACCGGATCCATCTGCTCGACCCCGAACAGCCGCTCCCCGACCACGTCACCTACCAGGAATGGGAGGTTCCGGTGTTCATCGAGGCCTCGCACACCGACCCGGAGAAACTCGGCGCCTTCCTGCGCACCTGCGCCCGGCGCGTCACCCTGCACCACACCACGCACCAGGAACCGGCCCGGGCGGAGGCGACCCTGTGAGGCACTACCCCACCGATCTGCTGCTCGCCGTCGAAGAGGCGGCGGCCCCGCTGACCGCGCTGCTGCGGCGCGAGAAGCTCGACGGTCTCGTCCCGCTGCTGGACGGCGCACCGCTCGCCGAGGCGCTCGACGAGCTGCTCGGCGGGCTCAGCCAGTACCCCTGGCAGCCCCTCGCCGACACCAACGACGTGTACGAGCTCCGGCCCGCCGGGGCGGTCGCCCTCGACGACCACCGGCCCGGCAACACCCTGCGCGGACTGCTGTACGCCTGGGCCACCGGCAACACCGTGGTGATCCGCAGCAGCCGCCCCGCCCTGTGGCAGGAGGTGCTGGAGACCCTGCGCGGCACCGGTCTGCCGCTGCCCGAAGGCCGGGTCACCGGCCCGGACGCCCCGGCCGACGCCCTGCCGGTCACCGTGCCCGACCTGGTGCCCGTGCCCGGCGGCCGGCCGCTTCCGGCCTGGTGGGACGAGCAGCTGTACGCCCCGTCCCGTACCCCGGGCGAACCGGCCATCGGCATCGCGGTCCCGGCATCCGGCGACGGCCTCCCGGCGCCCGTCACCGCCCTGGACGCCCGCGACGACTGGACGCGGGGCCTGCTGCGCCGGGTGTATCTGCCCGGCACCACGCTGGCCGCCGTCCGCAACGCCGACCCCGAGCGCACCGGGCGGCTCGACGCCAAGCTGCGCTATCTCCTCGGCACGGCCCGCCGCGCCCCGTACTACCGGGACCTGCCCCGGGTGCGCGGCACCGCGGAGCTGGACCGGCTGCCGATGCTCACCAAGGACCTGCTCGAAGCGCACTCCCTGCCGCGCTCCGCCGACCTGTCCAGCGGCGCCCGCCCCAGCGGCGAGGTGCTGCGCAGCGGCGCCACCAGCGGCGAGCCCCGCTATGTCGTCTTCTCCCGCACCGACTGGGAGAACATGGTCCGCGAGGCGCTGCCCGTCCTGCGGGAGCTGGGCGTGCGCAACGGCGACCGGGTCGTCAACACCCTGATCGGCGGCAGCATGTACGGCGGGCTGCTGACCAGCGCCAGCGAGCTGACCCGGCTGCCGGTGGAGGCGTACTCCACCGGCCAGCAGATCACCGTCGACCTGCTGCTGAAGCTGGTCGACCACTTCGACGCCAACGTGCTGCTGGGCCAGCCCGCGCTGATCCTGCCGCTGCTGCGCGACGCCAAGAAGCAGCACCCGGGGCTGCGCATCGAGACGGTCATCTACGGCGGCACGGCGATGACCGAGTCCGACAAGAGCTGGCTCCGCACGGAGCTCGGCACCCGGAGGATCACCAGCATCCTCGCGGCCAACGACGGCGCCCAGCTCGGCTACCAGTGCGGTGAGCTGGGCGGCACGCTGCACCACCTCAACGACGACTACAACCTCATCGAGGTCGTCGACGACGAGGGCCGGCCGCTGCCCGACGGCGAGAGCGGCGAACTGCTGGTCACCAGCCTGCAGAAGTTCGAGGGCCCGCTGATCCGCTACCGGATCGGGGACGTCGGACGGATCGTCGAACGGGACTGCGCCTGCGGTGTGTCGGGCCGCACGCTGGAGTACCTGGGCCGCTCCGACGGTCTGCTCCGGTTCAAGTCCTGCACGGTCCACCACCACGAGGTCCTGGCGGCCCTGGAGACCTTCAAGGTCTCGCAGCTGCAGCTCGAACTGGACACCCGGGAGCACCGGGAGACGCTGATCCTGCGCACCGAGTCCCCGGAGCCCCTGGACGAGGCCCGCGTGCGCGCCCATCTGACCAGCACGCTTCCGGCCCTGAGCGACGAGCAGCTGTACGACGACAGCCTGTCCGCCTTCGAGCTGGTCGTCGAGTGCCTGGCCGAGGGAGAGCTCCCCCGGAACCCGGTCAGCGCCAAGATCCGCCCGGTCATCGACCGACGCGTGGCACAGTCCAGCCCCTCCTCCTCCCGCCCCCGACGGACGCCGCAAGGATGATGACGACCATCGCGACCACCCAGACACCGGCCCGCACCTCGGAGCTCCTGAACCGGGAACTCGCCCGCCCCGGCAGCGAACTGGCCCGGATCGACCTGAACGGCGGCCGGTTCGAGCGGCTGCACACCTTCGGCGTCCCGCGCCTCTCCCGGCCCCTGCTGCTGGGGGCCGGCGAGATACGCGCGCTCGGCGAGGACCTGATGGTCCTGGTCGGCCTGCTCACCACCGCGCATCTGCGGCTCTTCGACGGCGACCCCCGACGCCTCGCCACGGAGCTCGGCATTCCCGAGGTCCAGGCCCGGCTGATGTGCCGCCCCCGGACCCGGCCCGCGCCGCCCTTCGGGCGCATCGACGCCTACCACGACGGCGAGTCGCTGAAGGTCCTGGAGGTGAACGCCTCCAGCGACGCGGGCGGCGCCCACTGGGTGAGCGAGATCCCGGAGGCGTTGCAGGAGTTCCCGCACTTCCGGGAGTTCGCCGGCACCCACGGCCTGCGGCACACGGACACCGTGGGCATGCTGGCCGACGCGCTGCGGGAGGTGGCCGCACCGGTCACGTCCGGCCATGACCCGGTGGTGGCCGTCCTCGAAGGTCCGGGCGGGCTCGCGGAGTACGGCGACGCGTGGCGCCCGCTGACCGAGGCGCTGCGGCTGCGGGGGCTCGACTGCCACCTCGGCGAGATCACCGAGGTGACCTTCCGCGACGGCCGGGTGCTGCTCGGGGACGTACCGGTGGACGTGGTCTTCCGGGTGTTCTCGCTGGACCAGGTCACCGCGGACGCCGAGAACACGGAGAAGACCGAACGCCTCCTCGCCGCCCACGAGGACGGCCGGGTGGCCCTGTGGATCACCCCGCAGGCCGGCGACAACAAACGCTTCCTCGCCCATCTCTCCGACCCCCGGCTGCGCGGCCACCTCAGCGACGAGGAGCGGCGCGTCGTGGACCGCCGGCTGCCCTGGACCCGCGCCCTGCCCGACGCGGCGGCCCTGGACGGGGACCGGGAGCTGGCCGAGCAGCTGCGCGACGAGCGGGAGCGCCTCATCCTCAAGCCCGACACCGGCTTCGGCGGCCAGGGCATCGTCCGGGGCTGGGAGACCGACGACGACGCGTGGTGGCGGGCGCTGCGCGCGGCGGCGGCCGGAGGAGCCGTGGTGCAGCGACGCGTCGTGCCCCGCGCCGAGCGGCTGTACGACCCCGCCACCGGGCGCACCGCGGACTGGGAGGCCTGTTGGGGCATGTTCTACCTGCCCTCCGGCTACGCGGGCGGCGGCGGCCGGCTCATCCCCGTGGGCGCCCCCTCCGACATCCCTCTGGACCAGCGGCGCGTCGCCGGCCTGTTCCTCTGCCCCGACGACGCGACGGGCGCGCCGGCCGCGACCGTCGCGGGAGGTGCCACCCGATGACATCCGACGTCCTCGACCCCTCGCCCCCCACGAAGAAGCAGCGCCACCGGCTGGGCCGCGACTACGGCTTCCAGGTGTCGGCCTACTCGGTCCAGACGCTGGGCGAAGGCGTCATCATCGCGACGCTGCCACTGCTCGCCAGCAAGATCACCGAGGACCCCCGGCTGATCTCCTGGGTGAGCGTCGCCCATGAGCTGCCCTGGCTGCTGCTGGCCCTGCCCTGCGGGGTGCTGGTCGACCGCTTCGACCGCCGGCGGCTGATGCTCCGCACCCAGGCCGCCCAGGGCGGGCTGCTGTTCTGCTTCGCGATCCTCGCGTCCTTCGGGTTCGTCCAGCTGTGGATGGTCTATCTGCTGGCGTTCCTGCTGTGCACCGGCGACATCCTGTTCACCGGCGCCAGCCGGGCGATGATCCCGAACCTGGTGCCGCGCAGCCGGCTGGAGACCGCCAACGGGCGGATCGTGACCGCGGAGACGATCGGCAAGCAGTTCGCCGGACCCCCGCTGGGCACCGCGCTGTTCGCCTTCGCCCTGCCGCTGCCGCTGTGGTTCAACGCGATCACCTATCTGGCCTCGCTGCTGCTCCTGATGCGGATCAACGGCGCGAACGGCCGGTTCCAGCCGGAGCGCCCGGACCTGGAGAAGGGCCGGGAGCGGCCGAAGCTGCTGGCCGAGGCGACGGAGGGGCTGCGCTATGTGATGCGCCACCGGGTGCTCGGCGTGATCGTGGCGATGGCCGCCGTCTCCAACTTCGGTGCGCTGATGGCCCTGTCGATCCAGGTGCTCTTCGCCCAGCAGGTCCTGGGCGTCGGGGACATGGGATACGGACTGCTGCTGGCCGCCATGGCGACCGGCGGGGTGGCGGGCGCACTCGTCAGCGAGCGGATCGTCCGGTGGCTCGGCGCGCGGAAGGTGGCCGTCACCGTCTCGCTCGGCAGCTCGCTGAGCCTGATGGCGATCGGGCTGATCGGCCGTCAGCCCTGGGTGGTCGTGCTGCTGTTCTGCGTCTGGTCCGCCGGTCTCGCGGTGTGGAACGTGATGGCGGCGTCGGTCAGCCAGCGCCTCACCCCGGACGACCTGCGCGGCAGGGTCAGCGCCGGTTCCCGCATGGTCTGCTTCGGGGCGCTGCCGCTGGGTGCCTTCGTCGGCGGGTTCGTCGCCGCCGAGTTCGGCCTGGCCGCCCCTTGGATCGCCGGGGGCGCCGTCCACCTCGCCGCCACGATCCTGCTGACCCCCGCCATCCTGCGCTGGTCGGACGAGGCCGTCGGGGCCCTGCCGGAGGGGGAGACCGGGGAGCCGGAGCCGACGAAGCACGAGGCGCCGGAGGCCGGGTCGGGGAGCGGACAGCCGTGATCCCGTGTCAGAACTCCGGACCGCTCATGGAAGCCGTACGGTCCCAGCGGCGCGGGCACGCCGACGCACCCGCGCACGAGGGGGAGTTCAGCGTGAGCACGCTCTCCTTGGAAGGCCGGCACCTCACCCTGGGCGTCACGGCACGGCGGCCCGCCGGGTACGTCCACCCGGCGCCGCTGCCCGATCCGGACCGGGCCGCCGCCGAGGAGCAGTCCCACGCGCTGCTGCGCCGGGCGGGCCATCGCACGGGGCCGGTACATGTCGAGTTCGTGAACACATCCGGCGGGCCCGTGCCTGTACGGGCCGGGACCGGACACGGCGGTGCCAGGATCCCGTTCCTGATCGAACTCTCCCGGGGCGTCGTGCTGTCCCGGGACGGGAACGGGAGTCCGTGGCACGACGAGCCCACCCGGCTGCCGCCCCCGTACCGCTGTGCGGAGATCGGCTTCTTCCGGGTGCCGGCGGGCCGGCTGTGGTCCGTCGCGGGGCTCGACAGCATCAGCGTCCTGCCGTACGTGCACGCGGTGCGCTTCCCGTTCGGGACCGGTGCGGTGGTGCCGCCGGCGGCCGAGGACGGCGCCACGGCCGACACCGGACACGGCTATGTGGTGGTCACCGGCGGCTCGCAGCGGGAGACCGCCCGGCGGGTGGGCCACGTCCGGACGCTGCTCCGCACGGACGTACGCCCTGGCAGGGGGCCCGGCGTCCGCGATGCGGGGCGGCCGTCGACCTGATGGCCGGGGCGCCGGCCGGTCGTCATGTGACGCCGGGTGCCCAGACGGGAACGGAACGGGAACGGCGCCCGGCAGTCTTCCTCCTGCGAAGCACGACCGACACCCACAGGGGGAACAGAACATGCGCGGTACCACCGGATTCGCAGGGCTCGTAGCACTCGCCGCGGCAGCGGTGCTCCTCTGGGGCGGCGCCGCCCCGTTCGGCGCGACGGCGACGGACACCCCGTCGGCGTCCTCGGCCCAGGCGGCCCCGGCGGCCGGTGACGACGGCAAGCTGGAGGACAACAAGGGCAACGGCTGAGCCGGCCGGCCCTTGAGTGCGCCCCCTCGTGCGCCCCCCGTACGCCCCAATCTCGCTCCGGCGAGGCGTGGTTGACACAACTCCGGTGCGGATCGATCCTCACGTTGGATGGTACGTATCTGCGGGGGGCAGCACATCACCATGGGCGAGAGAGCACGCACGGGGACGCTCACGAAACCGACGTTCCAGATCCTCGGCGCCCTGAAGGGGTGGCAGGGCGAGCAACCGCTACGGCTGGGCGGGCGGCTGCGCGAACGCACGCTGACGATGCTGCTGCTGGAGGCCAACCGCGTCATCCCGGTGCACCGGCTGGTGGACGCCGGCTGGGACGACGCGCCCCCCAGCAGCGCCGCCCACCAGGTGCGCAAGGCCATAGCGGAGCTGCGGCAGAACATCCCGTACGGCCCCGAGACCATCGTCACCGACGGGCCCGGCTACCGGGCCTGCGTCACCCCGGAACAGGTCGACCTCGGCCGGTATCTGACCCTGCTGGGACAGGCCAGGGAGGCGAGGGCGCGCGGCGAGTCCGCCACCACCGCCGACCGCCTCCACCAGGCCCTCGAACTCTGGCGCGGCCCCGTCCTGGCGGGCGAGGGCGGGCCGGTGATCAACGGCGCTTCGGCGGCCCTGGAGGAACAGCATCTCGGGGCCACGGAGCAGCTGTTCGAGCTGCGGCTGGACGCCGGCAAGGACGCCGAGATCATCGGCGCGCTGCGCACCCTCGTCCAGCGCCACCCCCTGCGCGAGACCCTGCGCCGCCAGCTGATGCTGGCGCTGTACCGCACCGGTCAGCAGGCGGAGGCGCTGGAGGAGTACGGGCGGGCCCGGACGCTGCTGGCCGAGGAGTTCGGCATCGACCCCAGCGCCGAGCTGTCCGGCCTGTACGAGCGCATCCTGCGGCAGAGCCCCGACCTGGCCCCGACCCGCCGCCCGGCGGCCGTGCCGCCCGCATCCGCGCCGAAGGAACCGGCGAAGACGGCGGGAGCGGCGGGAGGGCAGGGGGCACCAGGCACACCTGGCCACACCGCCCACACCGGCTATACGAGATCGGCGGGGACGGCGGGACCCGCGGCCGTGGAGGCCGACGAGCCCAACACCCTGCCCTACGGCCTGCAGGACTTCTCCGGACGGGCCACCGAACTCGACTGGATACGGGACGCCGCGGAGCGCACCCGGGGGCAGTCGGCCCATATCGTCGCCATCGACGGCATGGGCGGCAGCGGCAAGACCGCCCTGGCGGCGCGCGCGGCCTGGCAGCTCGCCGAGTGGTATCCGGACGGTCAGCTGTTCATCGATCTGCGGGGGTTCACCCCGGGGCAGGAGCCGCTCTCCCCGTCGGCCGCCCATGAGGCGCTGCTGGCCATGGCCGGGGTATCGGGCACGGAGCTGCCGGCGACCGCCGCGGGCCGGGCCGCGCTCTGGCAGTCGGTCACCCGGCGGCGCAGGCTCGTCGTCGTCCTCGACAACGCCGCCGACTCCGAACAGGTGCGCTCCCTCATACCGTCCTCGCCGCACTGCCTCACCCTGATCACCAGCCGCCCCCGTCTGGTCGACCTGGACGCCGTCGAGTGGCTCTCCCTCGACGTGCTGCCCGAGCAGGACGGCATAGAGCTGATCACACGGATCGTCGGGGCCGGCCGGGTCGACCGCGAGCCGGACGCCGTGATCGAACTGGTCCGGCTGTGCGGCCGCCTTCCGCTGGCGATCCGGATCGCCGCGGGACGGCTCCGCAACCGCACCAACTGGACGGTGCGGCGGCTGGTGGAACGGCTCAACGACGACGCGCGGCGGCTGGCCGAGCTCAGCTCCGGCGGCCGGAGCGTGGCCGGGGTGCTGCGGCTGTCGTACGACTCCATGCCGCCGGAACAGCGCACCGGCCTGCGGCTGCTGAGCCTGCACCCGGGCCGGGTGATCGGGACCGAGGACGCGGCGGCGCTGCTGGGCACCGGCACCGAGGACGCCGAGCAGCTGATGGAAGCCCTCACCGACGCGCATCTGCTCCAGGAGAACCGGCCCGGCTGGTACACCCTGCACGACCTCGTCCGCAGTTTCGCGGGCGGCCTGTCCGACGAGTCCACCGCGCCGGAGGACGCCGCGGCGACCCGGCGGCTGCTCGACCACTACGTCCACACGGCGGAACGGGCCAACGCCACCCTCTTCCCGGAGCGCGTCCCGTACGGCGACTTCCTGCCCCCGGGCCGCTCGCTGCACCCCGGCTTCGGCAGCAGGGACGACGCGCTGGCCTGGCTGGACCTGCACCGCGACGACCTGCTCGCGGCGGTGGAGGTCGCCCACGCGCACGGGCTGCCGCGCCATGCGGCCACCCTGCCGCGCGAGCTGGGCTTCCACTCCGACATCAGGAACTACCCGCGCCTGGCCTGCACCGCCTACCGCAGGGCGGTCGACGCCTCACGGCAGCTGGAGGACGTCGCCCTGCTGCGGCTCAACCTCACCAACCTGGCCATGCACCTGTGGCCGCTGGGCCGTTTCCGGGAGAGCGTGGCCTGCCTGGAGGAGGCCAGGGTCCTCGCGCGCGAGCTCCGCGACGAACGCGCGGAGGCGGCGTGCCTGGGCGGTCTGGGGCAGAACTACAACAGCCTCGGAGACTTCCCCGCCGCGCTCCGCCACACCGAGGAGGCGGCCCGGATGGAGGCCCGGCTCGGCCTGGTCCGGGGCCTCGCCTCGTCGCTGAACATCCTCAGCTCCGTCCGCCTGCGCACCGGCCGCTTCATCGAGGCCGCGGAGGCGGCCGAGGAGTCGATCAAGATCTTCGAGTCGACCGGAGAGACCCACAACTCCGCCCTCGGCCTCACCCACCTGGCACTCGCCCGCACCGCACTGGGCGACCCGGCGGAGGCGGCGCACCTCCTCACGGCGGCCCAGGACCTCTGCGAACAGGTGCACAGCCCCGCCAACACGGCGTTCGTCCTGGCCTGCTCCGCCGATGTCATGACCCTGCTCGACCGGGCGGACACGGCCCTCACCCTGATCGACCGTGCCCGCGCCCTGGTGCAACAGGCGGATGTGGCCGTACGCCAGGCGGCGGTGATGAACGCCGCGGGCCGGGTCCACCGCGCCCTGGGCGAACCGGCCGAAGCCCTCCGGCACCACCGGCAGGCCCGGGACCTCTCGGCCGGCATCGGCTTCCGCTTCGAGGAGGCCCTCGCCCTGGACGGCATGGCCAAGGCCCACGCCCAGTCGCGGGAACCCACCGAGGCAGCCGACTGCCGGCGCCGGGCGGACGCGCTGTTCGCGTCCATGGGCGTACCGGAGGGCTCCCGCACCCTGTTCTGAAAGAACCCCCTGACCGCATTTCTGCAGGTCAGAGGGTTCTGTTTGCTGTGGAGCCTAGGAGATTCGAACTCCTGACATCTGCCTTGCAAAGGCAGCGCTCTACCAACTGAGCTAAGGCCCCGGGCCATGACGAACGATGGCAACGTCCAGCACATCCGCGCCAGGGCTACCGTCGCAGACCAGAGTACCGGGTGACCCCCGTAATCCTGCAAAAGGATAGGGACTCCCGGGGAACGACCACGCTCCGTAAGATGCTCGCAAGGTTCGCAGCAGCGAAGCCGCAGCGATGGGGAGACGCCATGGACGCAGCGCAACAAGAGGCGACGGCAAGAGCCAGAGAACTTCAACGCAGTTGGTACGGGGAGCCGTTGGGGGCGCTCTTCCGAAGGCTGATCGATGACCTCGGGCTGAATCAGGCCCGGCTGGCCGCTGTTCTCGGGCTTTCCGCCCCGATGCTCTCCCAACTGATGAGCGGCCAGCGGGCCAAGATCGGCAACCCCGCGGTGGTCCAGCGCGTCCAGGCCCTCCAGGAGCTGGCGAGCCAGGTGGCCGACGGCAGCGTCAGCGCGGGCGAGGCCACCGAACGCATGGAGGAGGTCAAGAAGTCGCAGGGCGGCTCCGTCCTGACCTCCACCGGCCAGACCACCTCCACCGGCGGCGCTCCCACCGTCCGCCGCGTGGTCCGCGAGATCCAGTCCCTGCTGCGGTCGGTCGCGGCCGCCGGCGACATCATCGATGCCGCGAACGCCCTCGCACCGACCCACCCGGAGCTGGCAGAGTTCCTCAAGGTGTACGGAGCGGGACGCACCGCGGACGCGGTCGCGCACTACGAGGGGCACCAGAGCTAGCGAACGGCTCCGGAGCGCGACGGAACGACGACGGAGCCAGGGCACGCGCACCGCGCAGCGCCCTGGTACCGGCAGGGCACGGGGGCCGGACACGGGCCGCGGCGGACGCCGCGGCGCCACAGGAACGGGGAGCGGGCGCAGCACAATGGGTGAGGTCTTCGCCGGTCGGTACGAGCTGATCGATCCGATCGGACGCGGTGGGGTCGGCGCCGTCTGGCGGGCCTGGGACCACCGCCGCCGCAGGTACGTCGCGGCCAAGGTGCTCCAGCAGAGCGACGCGCACACGCTGCTGCGCTTCGTCCGCGAGCAGGCCCTGCGCATCGAGCACCCGCATGTGCTGGCCCCGGCCAGCTGGGCCGCCGACGACGACAAGGTCCTGTTCACCATGGACCTGGTGAGCGGCGGCTCGCTCGCCCATGTCATAGGCGACTACGGCCCGTTGCCCCCGCGCTTCGTCTGCCTGCTGCTGGACCAGCTGCTCTCCGGGCTGTCCACGGTGCACGCCGAAGGGGTGGTGCACCGCGACATCAAGCCCGCCAACATCCTGATGGAGGCGACCGGAACGGGCCGCCCGCATCTGCGCCTCTCCGACTTCGGCATCTCGATGCGCAAGGGCGAACCACGGCTGACCGAGACCAACTACGTGGTCGGCACGCCCGGTTACTTCGCCCCCGAGCAGATGATGGGCGCCGAGCCCGACTTCCCCGCCGACCTCTTCGCGGTCGGCCTGGTCGCGCTCTACCTCCTCCAGGGCCAGAAGCCCGACTCCCAGGCGCTGGTCGAGCACTTCGTCGAGCACGGCACCCCGGGCGCCCCCAACGGCATTCCCGAGCCGCTGTGGCAGGTTCTCGCCGGGCTGCTCCAGCCCGATCCGCACGCCCGGTTCCGGACCGCGACGGGCGCGCGCAAGGCCCTGACCGCGGCGGTCGAGATGCTGCCCGAAGCCGGCCCGGACGACGAGCCGGTGGAGGTGTTCGACCAGATCGGGCCGCTGCCCGCGGGCTTCGGCCCCGACGGCCCGGTCACCGCCCCCCAGCAGCCCGCCGGCCCCGGCCCCGCGGCCGGCGCTGCTCCACAGCCCTCGGCGACTCCGCCGGTCTCCATGTCCGAGACGGGCAGCTTCCACCTCGCGCCCCCGCCCGGGGCCGGCCCCTCGCAGCAACAGCCGTACGTACAGCCGGGGTTCCGGCAACCGCCGCCCGCAGCCCCGTTCACGACGGACGCGCCGCCCCCGTACGCCGTCGGCGCACCGCACTCCTCCCAGGCACCGACCTCCGGCGTACCCGACCCCGCGGCCACCCGCGCCTACACCACCCAGCAGCAGCACCCGCCGGTACCGTCCCCACCGGTGCAGCACGCCGCGCCCCACGCCCCCGTACGCGTACGGCAGACGCGTCCGGGACCGCCCCCGAAGGTCGCGGTCCCGGTCCTGGTGGTGGCGCTGATCTGCTTCGCGGTCGGCATCTGGGCCCTGACCCAGATCTGACGGGTACGGGTCCCGGCGGCCGACGCCCCGGGCCCGACTACCAGCCCTGCGGCGGCTGGTGGCCCCCACCGGCCGGGTGACCGGCGGCCGGGGCCCCGGCCGCCGCACGACGGCGGGCCAGCAGCGTCCAGACGCCCAGCCCGAGCACCAGCACGGACCCCGTCCCGATCCCGGCCGCGGCGACCACCGTCATCGGGCCGCTCCGCGCGGCCTGGCGGGCGTTCTTCCCGTCGCGGGCCACTTCCCGGTCCTGGTCGGTGACGCCGAAGACCCCGGCGTCACCCTCGTACGGGGACTCCTCCGCCTTGTTCTTCACCTGGACCGACAGTTCGAACGGGAGGGGTTCGGTGCCGTAGGACTCCTTGAGCTTCGGGCTGAGGGAGACCGACAGGTAGTACCAGCCCGCGAAGCGCAGGGCGCCGACCTGGCTCGACGGGTCGAACCGGTTGCGGTGGGCCACCGGCGGCAGGGGCCGCAGGGACGCGGACGCGGGCCCTCCGGAGTACGAGAGCGTGGCGTCGGAGACGGGCCCCTGGACCGGGTTGTTCAGCGACAGGGTGAGCGCGTTGCCCACGAACTCCTTCTTGCCGCCCGCGCTGTTGGAGAGCCCGGCGGTGGCGTAGATCTGCTGGCCCCAGTCCACCGGCACCCGGTAGAAGCGGGTCTGCCCCGGCGCGACGGTGTCCTGCCAGCGGCCGTTCTCCAGGCTGGTGGCCTCGGAGTACCCGGCCCCGCCGGACCGCTTCTGCCGCTGGCCGGTCAAGGGCTGCGGCGAGGCCGACGGCCAGCTGTCGGGCCCCTCGGTCGGCAGGGCGGAGCCGCTCTTCACCTGCGGCTCCTGCAGGAAGCGCAGCTCCAGGTCCCAGGCGTCGGTGTCGGCGGCCGACTTGGTCTCGCGCTCGACGAGGACGTCGTAGGGGCCGCTGTCCTGGCAGGTGCCGCTGCCTTCCTTGATGGTCCGGTAGGCGTACGCGGCGACGGGCCGGGCGTACGCGCCCGGCCCGAAGTTCGCCCGCCCCGAGCCGCACTGGCTGTCGTCGGTCTCCCGGAGGCTGACGGTGATGCCGTCGCCGTAGGCGACCGGACCACTGTCGCCGGGCACCGCGACCGCCGAGACGTAGGCGGCGGAGACGTCGTCCAGGGTGACCCGGTAGTACAGCTTCTCGCCCGGCCTGATCGTGCTGCGGTACGGGACGCCCTCGTCGAGTTCGGACGCCTCGACGTTCGCCGTCGCCCCCTGCACGTTCTTCGCGTCGGGGTCGAACGCGTACGCCCCGGGGCCGGCCGCGTGCGCCTGCCCCGGCAGGACCGCCGCCGCGCACAGCGCCGCGAGTACCGCGGCCACCGCCCGCCCCCTGTTGCGCTGCCGCTGCCTCTTCACGCGCTTCCCCTCGTCGTCCTCACGCGCCGATGCCCGTCGACCGCCCGGCCGCCATTGCCGGTCCATCCTGCCCCGCCCGCACCGCTGCTGTCTCCGGCCGCAGCCGGATTGCCCTTCTTGTCCGCGTTCCGGGCCCGCCGACGCGCTCAGGTCACTTCACTCGCGCAACGCGGACAGCGGAACCACGCCGGCGAACGGACCCCGGACAGCACGAAGCCCCGGCCGCTCAGCGACCGGGGCCCGTAACAGACTGTGCCGTCTCACACACCCGAACCTGCGGGCACGGAGTCGGTAGCCTCCGTCCACAGATCCTGCTCGGCGCGATCCGCCTGGATCTGGCGGTACACGAGGAGCCCGCCGATGGCGGCCAGTGCGACCAGGAGAAGCTTCTTCACCGCGCTACCTCGTCTTTCCTTGGCTTGGGGGCCTTCTGCCGCCGACTATACACACCGGCCGATACCGATCGGTGACCTGCCCGGAACCCAGAAGCAGCCCCTTCCCGGCGCCCCGAACGACCTCCCGGCGACCCGTTCCGCCCCCTGACGAAGGGCTGTCCACCCCGGTTGCACCATACGAGTGGTGTTAATCCGAAGATCGGCGCAGAGCGGGCGTCGCTCCTCGGAATCACGGCCCGGATCCACATGATCGGAGAAGTCAGCAACCGGACCGTCCGAAAGCGAGGGGCCATGAGCACCTTCCAGCCCAAGAACATCTGGACCGCCTTCATCACCGCCTTCTTCGCCCTCCTGGCGTCGCTGGGCCTCGCCACCGCCACGGCGAGCGCCACGAACGCCACGAACGCCGCCGCGCAGCCGAGCGCCACGACCCACGAGCACACGGGTGCCACCGCGGCAACCCCGCTCGCCCCCTCGGTCCGATGGACCCTTCCGCGTGACCGGGCCCTGCCGCCCACGATGAAGCAGCGCATCCGGGCCGAGGCCCACGGCTCCTCGCCGGCCACCCGCCACCTGTCGCTCGACCCCGCCGACACCGCCCGCACCACCGGCCAGACCGGCTCCCACTCCACAGCCCCGGAAGGCGACTCCCCGGCGCCACCCCCCTGATCCCGCCGCCACCGCACTTCCGGGGCCCCTGGTCCGGTTCACACCGGCCGGGGGCCTTTCCGCATGCCCGGACACACCCCGTACACCCAGCCCCTTCCGTACGCACCGAGCACACCCGTACGCCCAGGCGGTACCCGTGCTCCCAGGCCGTCCGCACGCACCGAGCACACCCCGTACACCCAGGCCGTCCCCGTACGCGCGAGGCCTTCCGTGCACCAGGGGGCTTCCGTACACCAGGAGGCTTCTCGTGCACGGGGGGCCTCTCCGTACGCCGGGGCCCTCCCGTTCCCCTGGTCCCGCCAACGCGAAGACCCCCAGCCACTGGTGACTGGGGGTCTTCGTTCTGTGGGGCTAACAGGATTTGAACCTGTGGCCTCATCCTTATCAGGGATGCGCTCTAACCAACTGAGCTATAGCCCCGCCGCGCTGTACTGCTCCGCGCTGACTTCAGAAGATTAGCGCACGTCGGGGCCAGTCCCAAAATCGATACCCGCGGCCCTACTCGTCCTCGGCCAGCGTGAGCTCGACACCGCCCACGAAGCCCGCCGACAGGTTGTAGATGAAGGCGCCCAGCGTCGCCAGCGCGGTGGCCAGCACCACGTCGATCACGGCGATGACCGAGGTGAAGATGAGCACGCGCGGCAGCGACAGGAACGACTGCAGATCGAAGCCGTTGCTCTCGTTCGAGCCGGTGGCCTCGCTGATCGTGCCGCCGACGGTCTCGAAGACGCCCATCGCGTCCATGACCATCCACAGCACCGCCGACGCCACCACCGTGCAGATGCCCAGCGCGATGGACAGCAGGAAGCTGACCTTCATCACCGACCACGGGTCGGCCTTGGCCACCCGCAGACGGGCCTTGCGGGTACGCGGAGTGGTCCGCGCCCCCGTGCGCGGCTTGCGCGTCGCCTGGGCGCCGCCCACGCCCTGCGCACCGCCCAGCGTGCCGCCGCCCGGCTGTCCGGGGCGCTGGCCGCCCTGGGTGCCGCCGCCGGGCGCCTGATACGCCTGGGGCGGGTGGTACGGCCCCGACGGCCCCGGTGCGGGCTCACGCTCGCCGGGCAGCGGCCCGGTCGCGTAACCCTCGTACTGGGGCTGAGGCCCTCGTGTGTCCGTCACAGTGCCCCCTTGGGAGTCCGTGGCAGGGCCACGGGCGCCGTTCGCACCGGCTCCGGAAGCGGCCGAACCTGCGCCCGTGGCTCCACTCACGCTCTACTCCTCGTGCTCCCCGGTCGAAGGCTCCGTGCCCTCGACAGTGCCCTCTGCCACGCCCTCGGCGTGGGCCTCGGACGGCTCGCCGTCGACGTCATCGGCCCCATCGACCTCTTCCGCCTCACGACCGGCCTCGGCATTGCGCGCGATGCCGACGACGGCGTCGCGCTTGCCCAGATTGATCAGTTGGACGCCCATGGTGTCACGGCCCGTCTCCCTGACTTCATTGACTCGCGTACGAATCACACCACCGCCGAGCGTGATGGCGAGAATCTCGTCGGTCTCCTCGACCACCAGCGCACCGACGAGCGATCCGCGGTCCTCCACGATCTTGGCGGCCTTGATGCCGAGGCCGCCGCGGCCCTGGACGCGGTACTCGTCGACGGGGGTCCGCTTCGCGTACCCGCCGTCGGTAGCGGTGAAGACGAACGTACCGGGCCGGACGACATTCATCGAGAGGAGTTCGTCGCCCTCGCGGAAACTCATCCCCTTCACACCCGAGGTGGCACGGCCCATCGGGCGCAGCGCGTCGTCCGTCGCGGTGAACCGGATCGACTGGGCCTTCTTGCTGATGAGCAGCAGATCGTCCTCGGCCGACACCAGCTCGGCGCCGATCAGCTCGTCGTCGCCGCCCTCCGGCATCTCGCGGAGGTTGATCGCGATGACGCCGCCGGAGCGGGGCGAGTCGTAGTCCTTGAGCGCGGTCTTCTTCACCAGACCGCCCTTCGTCGCCAGGATCAGGTACGGCACGGCCTCGTAGTCGCGGATCGCCAGGATCTGGGCGATCTTCTCGTCCGGCTGGAAGGCCAGCAGGTTGGCGACGTGCTGGCCGCGCGCGTCCCGGCCGGCGTCCGGGAGCTCGTACGCCTTGGCGCGGTAGACCCGGCCCTTGTTCGTGAAGAACAGCAGCCAGTGGTGCGTGGTCGAGACGAAGAAGTGGTCGACGATGTCGTCTTCCCGCAGCTTCGTGCCGCGCACGCCCTTGCCGCCGCGCTTCTGCGAGCGGTAGTCGTCCGTCTTCGTGCGCTTCACATAGCCGCTGCGGGAGATCGTGACGACGATGTCCTCCTCGGCGATCAGGTCCTCGATGGACATGTCACCGTCGAAGGGCACCAGCTGGGAGCGCCGGTCGTCGCCGAACTTGTCGACGATCGCCGCCAGCTCCTCGCTGACGATGGCACGCTGCTTGGCGGGCGAGGCCAGGATCTCGTTGTACTCGTTGATCTTCGCCTGGAGCTCGTCGTGCTCGGCGGTGATCTTCTGGTGCTCCAGCGCGGCCAGCCGGCGCAGCTGCATCTCCAGGATCGCGTTGGCCTGGAGCTCGTCGATCTCCAGCAGGCCCATCAGGCCCTCGCGCGCGATCTCCACCGTGTTGGAACGCCGGATGAGGGCGATGACCTCGTCGATGGCGTTCAGGGCCTTGAGGAGGCCGCGCAGGATGTGCGCCCGCTCCTCGGCCTTGCGCAGCCGGAACCGCGTACGCCGGACGATGACCTCGATCTGGTGCGTCACCCAGTGGCGGATGAACGCGTCGATGGAGAGCGTCCGCGGCACCCCGTCGACCAGGGCCAGCATGTTGGCGCCGAAGTTCGTCTGGAGGTCGGTGTGCTTGTACAGGTTGTTCAGGACGACCTTGGCGACCGCGTCCCGCTTGAGGACGACGACCAGGCGCTGCCCCGTACGCGAGGAGGTCTCGTCGCGGACGTCCGCGATGCCGCCGACCTTGCCGTCCTTGACCAGGTCGGCGATCTTCTGCGCGAGGTTGTCGGGGTTGGTCTGGAACGGCAGCTCCGTGACGACCAGGCACTGGCGGCCCTGGATCTCCTCGACCGCGACGACCGCGCGCATCGTGATGGAGCCGCGGCCGGTGCGGTACGCCTCCTCGATGCCCTTGCGGCCCACGACCAGCGCGCCGGTGGGGAAGTCGGGGCCCTTGATGCGCTCGATCAGCGCGTCCAGCAGCTCCTCGTGGGAGGCCTCGGGGTGCTCCAGGTACCACTGGGCGCCGGCCGCGACCTCGCGGAGGTTGTGCGGCGGGATGTTGGTCGCCATGCCGACCGCGATCCCCGCGGAGCCGTTGACCAGCAGGTTCGGGAAGCGCGCCGGCAGGACCGTCGGCTCCTGGTTGCGGCCGTCGTAGTTGTCCTGGAAGTCGACGGTCTCCTCGTCGATGTCCCGGACCATCTCCATGGACAGCGGCATCATCTTGCACTCGGTGTACCGCATGGCGGCGGCCGGGTCGTTGCCCGGGGAACCGAAGTTGCCGTTGGAGTCCACCAGCGGCATCCGCAGCGACCACGGCTGCGCGAGGCGCACGAGGGCGTCGTAGATGGAGGAGTCGCCGTGCGGGTGGTACGTACCCATGACGTCACCGACGACGCGGGCGCACTTGTAGAACCCCTTCTCGGGGCGGTAGCCGCCGTCGTACATCGCGTACAGCACCCGGCGGTGGACGGGCTTGAGGCCGTCCCGTACGTCGGGCAGCGCACGCGAGACGATGACGGACATCGCGTAGTCGAGGTAGGAGCGCTGCATCTCCGTCTCGAGCCCGACGGGCTCGACACGCATGCCCACACCGGGGACGGTCTCTTCCTCGGACGTCACGGGTTCAGGTGTCACAGGGGTGTTCTCGTCGGCCATTGCTGGTCAAAGTCCTTTCGAGCTGCGGCGTCGCTGGTACGGCCGACTCAGATGTCGAGGAAGCGGACGTCCTTGGCGTTGCGCTGGATGAACGAGCGCCGTGCCTCGACGTCCTCACCCATGAGCACCGAGAACAGGTCGTCGGCCTGCGCCGCGTCGTCCAGCGTGACCTGGCCGAGGACCCGGTGGTCGACGTCCATGGTCGTGACGCGCAGCTCTTCGGCGTTCATCTCGCCGAGACCCTTGAAGCGCTGGATCGAGTCTTCCTTGATCCGCTTGCCGTTCTGCTTGCCGAGCGCCACGAGCGCGTCGCGCTCCCGGTCCGAGTACGCGTACTCGAAGTCGTCCCGGCCCCACTTGATCTTGTACAGCGGCGGGCGCGAGAGGTAGACGTGCCCCGCCTCCACCAGCGGCCGCATGAAGCGGAAGAGGAAGGTCAGCAGCAGGGTGTTGATGTGCTGACCGTCGACGTCGGCGTCCGCCATCAGAATGATCTTGTGATAGCGGAGCTTCTCGATGTCGAAGTCCTCGTGGACCCCGGTGCCGAACGCCGAGATCAGCGCCTGGACCTCGGTGTTCTGGAGGATCTTGTCGATCCGGGCCTTCTCGACGTTCAGGATCTTGCCGCGGATGGGCAGGATCGCCTGGTACATCGGGTTACGGCCGGACTTCGCCGAACCACCGGCGGAGTCACCCTCGACGATGAAGATCTCGCACTTGGTGGGGTCGTTCGACTGGCAGTCGCTGAGCTTGCCCGGCAGCGAGGCGCTCTCCAGGAGCCCCTTGCGCCGCGTCAGGTCGCGCGCCTTGCGGGCCGCCACACGGGCGGTCGAGGCGGCGATGCCCTTGCGGATGATGTCGGCGGCCTCGTTGGGATTCCGGTCGAACCAGTCCGTCAGCTGCTCGTGGACGACCTTCTGCACGAAGGTCTTGGCCTCCGTGTTGCCCAGCTTGGTCTTCGTCTGGCCCTCGAACTGCGGCTCGCCCAGCTTCACCGAGATGATCGCGGTGAGGCCCTCGCGGACGTCCTCGCCGGTGAGGTTGTCGTCCTTGTCCCGCAGCAGCTTCTTGTCGCGCGCGTACCGGTTGACCAGCGAGGTCAGCGCCGCGCGGAAGCCCTCCTCGTGCGTACCGCCCTCGTGCGTGTGGATCGCGTTGGCGAAGGAGTAGACGCCTTCGGTGTACTGCGTGTTCCACTGCATGGCGATCTCGGCCGAGAGAAGACGGTCCTTGTCCTCGGCCTCGATGTCGATCACCGACTGGTGAATGACGTCGCCCTTGCGGGAGTTGAGGTACTTCACGAAATCGACGATGCCGTTTTCGTAGTGGTACGTGACCGAGCGGGCGGTCTCCTCCTCGGCGGGCTCGGCCGCGTCCGCGCTGTCCGCGCCCGCGGTCGCCTTCGCCGACTCGCGCTCGTCGGTGAGCTTGAGCGTGAGGCCCTTGTTGAGGAACGCCATCTCCTGGAAGCGGCGCGAGAGGGTCTCGAAGCTGTACTCGGTGGTCTCGAAGATGTCCCCGTCGGCCCAGAAGGTGACCGACGTACCGGTCTCCTCGGTGGCCTCGTGCTGGGCCAGCGGGGCGGTCGGGACACCGAGCTTGTAGTCCTGGGTCCAGCGGAAGCCGTCGGTCTTGACCTCGACGGCGACCCGGGTGGACAGGGCGTTGACGACGGAGACGCCGACGCCGTGCAGACCGCCGGAGACGGCGTAACCGCCGCCACCGAACTTGCCGCCCGCGTGCAGGACGGTGAGCACGACCTCGACGGCCGGCTTGCCCTCGGACGGCACGATGCCGACCGGGATGCCACGGCCGTTGTCGATCACACGCACCCCGCCGTCGGGCAGGATCGTGACGTCGATGGTGTCCGCGTGGCCGGCCATCGCCTCGTCGACCGAGTTGTCGACGACCTCCTGCACCAGGTGGTGCAGGCCGCGCTCACCGGTCGAGCCGATGTACATGCCAGGTCGCTTGCGGACCGCGTCCAGCCCTTCCAGCACGGTGATCGCGCTGGCGTCGTACGAGGCGGCGGCCTCGCCCGGCGCACCGGCTGTGGACGGAATGTTCTCGTTGGGGTTGCCGGAATCGGCCACGAAGCGCCCTTTCTGGCACAGCACAGGCCGTTCTCCGGGCAGGCGGGAGCGGCTGCGTCGTTCGGCTTGTATCGACGACTCCCGCCTCAGCGGCGGGATTACTCACCAGTCTACCGGTAGCGCCGACATGATTGGGGGTTTGCCGGTACCTGAGTCCGGCTGTGCCGCCCTGAATGAGCGACTGACGACTCCCCATATTCAGGAAGGGGCTCCAAGAGGCCCTGACGGGCTTTGAGCGCTTCGGCCTGTCAACCTCCCGCTACGGTGAGGGACGCTCCGGCCGTACCGTCCGGTTTCCTGTGGCGCGAACCCTGACGAACCCGGCGCAAAGCTCGCCCAGTACACGACAATTTTACGCCGAACGTGCAGCTCAGCCGTGGGGGGTGGTGATCGGTACGGAGTCGGCGGAGAAACGGGAAACCCGACCGCGGGGCCCACGGCGGCCCACCGGCGTCCGGTGGCGGCCGGGAAACGTCCGGCGGCCGGCCGGAGCCTCAGCCGTAGGTGTCGCCCGGGCCCTTGCTGCCGGGCGCCCGCAACGGCCCGTACCGGCGCTCCGGACCGCCGGGACCGACCACTTTGATCAGCCGTACGGTGCCCTGGCCCAGATCCGCGTTCAGCCGGGCCACCAGCTGCGGAGCCAGCAGCCGCAGCTGCGTCGCCCACGCCGTCGAGTCGCAGCTCACGGTCAGCACCCGGGCGTCCGGATCGTCGTCGTACCGCAGCGGTACGCAGTGCTTCGCCAGATCGTCGCCGACGATCTGCGGCCACCGCCCCATCACCCCGCCGACCGCCGCGGGCGTCTCCCAGCCCCGCTCGGTGATCAGCCGGTTGATCGCGGAGCCCAGCGCCAGCGGATCCCGGCCGTCCGACCGGGCCCCCGAACGCAGCCCGCCGCCCCGCCGGGCCTGCTTCTTCTGCTGCGCCGCCGCGCCCCGCGCCCTGGCCTGCTCCTTCGCCGCCCGCAACGCGACCCGGGCGAGATCGACACCGGTCACCTCGGGCGGCTTCGCCGCCGCGGCGGACGCTCCGGAAGCGGCTTCGGAAGCGGCCGGATCCGGCAGGGCGTCTCCCGCACCCGCTCCCGTACGGCCCGGGCCGGAGGCTGCCGTACCGCTCGCGCGCGAGGCCGGTCCCCGTCGGCCCGCCGTGTTCTCGCCCCGGCCGGTCATACGCGCTCCACCTCGCCCGCCGTCACCGCGTACCGCGTCCCCGCCAGCACGCCCGGAACGTCCTCCGCCACCGCCGCCGTCACGAGCACCTGCTCACCCGGGGCCACCAGCTCCGCCAGCCGCTCCCGGCGGCGGGCGTCCAGCTCGGCGAAGACGTCGTCCAGGACCAGCACCGGCTCGTTGCCCTCGGAGCGCAGCAGCTCGTAACTGGCAAGACGCAGCGCCAGCGCGTAGCTCCAGGACTCGCCGTGACTCGCGTACCCCTTCGCCGGCATCCCCCGCAGCCCGAGCAGCAGATCGTCACGGTGCGGACCGACCAGCGTCACACCCCGCTCGATCTCCTGCTTGCGGACCCCCACCAGTGCCGCGATCAGCTGCTCGTACAGCTCGTCGCGGGTGCGCTCGGGACCCACGTCCTCGCCGACCGAGCTGCGGTACTCCAGCGCCACCGGCCCGCCGCCCGGCGCGACGTCCCCGTACGCCTTGTCGGCCAGCGGCTGGAGCGTGGCGATCAGGTCGAGCCGCTGCGCGAGCAGCTCGGCGCCCACCCGGGCCAGGTGCTGGTCCCAGACGTCGAGCGTGGACATGTCCATCGAGCGGCCGCCGTGCCGACGGGCCATCGCCGCCGACTTCAGCAGGGTGTTGCGCTGCTTGAGCACCCGCTCGTAGTCGGAGCGGACCCCGGCCATCCGGGGCGACCGCGCGGTGATCAGCTCGTCCAGGAACCGCCGCCGCTCGCCCGGATCGCCCTTGACCAGCGCCAGATCCTCCGGCGCGAACAGCACCGTCCGTACGATGCCGAGCACATCACGCGGTCTGACCTGCGAGGACCGGTTGATCCGGGCCCGGTTGGCGCGGCCCGGGTTCAGCTCCAGCTCGATCAGCTGGGAGCGCTCGCCCTGGGTCACCGCCGCGCGGATCACCGCCCGCTCCGCGCCCATCCGCACCAGCGGGGCGTCCGAGGAGACCCGGTGGCTGCCGAGGGTGGCGAGATAGCCGACGGCCTCGACGAGATTGGTCTTGCCCTGCCCGTTGGGCCCCACGAACGCGGTGACGCCCGGGTCGAGAGGGACCTCGACCCGGGCGTACGAGCGGAAGTCGGCCAGCGAGAGATGGGTGACATGCATGTGCGCCGACCTCCCGGGCCTTTCCGTTCCGCTGTGCCGTGCTGGTGCCGCTCTTCTCGGTCGTGCGGCGGGACTACTTCTTGTTCTCCACCGCGTGCCCGCCGAACTGGTTGCGCAGCGCGGCGATCATCTTCATCTGCGGCGAGTCCTCCTGACGCGAGGCGAACCGCGCGAACAGCGACGCCGTGATCGCGGGCAGCGGCACCGCGTTGTCGATCGCGGCCTCCACCGTCCAGCGGCCCTCGCCCGAGTCCGCGGCGAAACCCCGGAGCTTGTCCAGGTGCTCGTCGTCGTCGAGCGCGTTGACCGCGAGGTCGAGCAGCCAGGAACGGATGACCGTGCCCTCCTGCCAGGAGCGGAAGACCTCGCGCACATCGGTGACGGAGTCGACCTTCTCCAGCAGCTCCCAGCCCTCGGCGTAGGCCTGCATCATCGCGTACTCGATGCCGTTGTGGACCATCTTCGCGAAGTGGCCGGCGCCGACCTTGCCCGCGTGCACGGAGCCGAAGTCGCCCTCGGGCTTCAGCGCGTCGAAGATCGGCTGGACCTTCGCCACGTTCTCCTCGGTGCCGCCGTACATCAGGGCGTAGCCGTTCTCCAGGCCCCAGACGCCACCGGAGACGCCGCAGTCGACGAAGCCGATGTCCTTGATGCCCAGCTCGACGGCGTGCTTCTCGTCGTCGGTCCAGCGCGAGTTCCCGCCGTCGACCACGACGTCGCCGGGCGAGAGCAGCGCGGCCAGCTCGTCGATCGTGGACTGGGTCGCGGCACCGGCCGGGACCATGACCCAGACGACCCGCGGGCCCTTCAGCTTGCCCACAAGCTCTTCGAGACTGTGGACATCGGCGACATCCGGGTTGCGGTCGTAACCGATGACGGTGTGGCCTGCGCGGCGGATGCGCTCGCGCATGTTGCCGCCCATCTTGCCGAGGCCGACGAGACCGAGCTCCATCAGAGATTCCTTAAGCGTCGTGGCGATAAGCGTCGGGGCAGGTGCGCCCGGGACCGAGCCTACGCCCGGCGGTGGACAGCACGGCGGGCCCGCTCCGCGCCGAGCGGGCCCGCCGGAAACTGCCGCGGATACGTCCCCCGGCCGGCCGGGGGAACCGGGATCAGCCGGAGAGCCGCACCGGCATGATCAGGTACTTGTACGCGTCGTCCGCCTCGGCGTCCACGGCCGGGCGGCCGCTGAGCAGGGCGGGCTTGGTGGACGTGGTGAACGAGAGCTGGGCGACCGGGGAGTCGATCGCACTCAGACCGTCCAGCAGGAACGTCGGGTTGAAGGCGATCGAGATGTCGTCGCCCTCCAGCACCGCGTCGACCCGCTCCACAGCCTGTGCGTCGTCGCTGGAACCGGCTTCCAGGATGAGGACGCCCTGCTCGAAGCTGAGGCGTACGGGTGTGTTGCGCTCGGCGACCAGGGCCACACGCTTGACGGCCTCGACGAAGGGGGCCGTCTCGATCACCGCGACGGAGTTGAACTCGGTCGGGAAGAGCGTGCGGTACTTCGGCAGGTCGCCCTCGAGAAGGCGGGTGGTCGTGCGGCGTCCGGCGCCCTCGAAACCGATCAGGCCCTCGCCCGCGCCGGAGCCGGAGAGCGCCAGGGTGACGGTGTCGCCGCTGGTGAGCGCCTTGGCGGTGTCCAGGAGCGTCTTGGCGGGCACCAGGGCGACCGCAGAAGCGTCCGCGTTCTCCGGCTTCCACAGGAACTCGCGGACCGCGAAGCGGTAGCGGTCGGTGGAGGCGAGCGTGACGGTGTCGCCCTCGATCTCGATCCGCACACCGGTGAGCACCGGCAGCGTGTCGTCGCGGCCGGCGGCGATGGCGACCTGCGCGGCGGCGGAGGCGAAGACCTCACCGGGGACGGTGCCCGTGGCGGTCGGCATCTGCGGCAGCGCGGGGTACTCCTCCACAGGCAGTGTGTGGAGGGTGAAGCGGGAGGAGCCGCAGACGACCGTGGCCCGCACACCGTCGGTGGAGATCTCCACCGGGCGGTTGGGCAGGGCGCGGCAGATGTCGGCGAGCAGCCGGCCGGAGACGAGCACCGTGCCGTCCTCGTCGATCTCGGCGTCGACGGAGACCCTGGCGGAGACCTCGTAGTCGAAGCTGGAGAAGCTGAGAGCCCCGTCCTCGGCCTTCAGCAGAAGGCCCGCGAGAACGGGCGCCGGCGGACGGGCCGGGAGGCTGCGGGCCACCCAGGCCACCGCCTCCGCGAGTACATCGCGCTCCACCCGGATCTTCACCGGAACCGCCTCCTGCTGTTGCTCGCTCGCCCTGCTGGCCTTCGTCGTCTGGACCGGAGCCCGCTGCCGAGACGGCGGAGGCTCCGGGGACCAGTCTGACGTACGGCACCGACAGCCGTTGCTGCTCGGGGTCAAGTCGGGCCAAGAGGTTCGCGGCGGTCGACGGTCGAGTTGTACACAGGCCCCACTTCGAAGCGGATTCCTGGCTAACTCTGGGTGGTAGTAGTAGTAGGCCTTGTGGATACCGTGGATAACGTCGTTTGCGCAGGTCAGCGACTGTTTTTTGTCCACCGGTCCTGTGGGTGGCGCCCGTGGACAACCGGGGCTTTCTGTGGACGGACGAAAGTTCTGCACACCCGATGCACAGGAGGGGGCCACTTCTCCCCAGGCCTGTCCCCAGCTTTACCCACGTTCCCCACAGCCCAACCCAGCACCTTGGTGTGACGCCTTTCACTCCGGGCGGTGAGAGCGTGTGTTGCGTTGCCGAACAGTGGACAGAGGTGTGGAGAAGCCGGGAGAAGCTGGGGACAACAGGGCTCAGCCTGTGGGCCGCCGGTGGACAACATCGACGGCCCCCTGTGGACGGAAAGTCTGTCCACAGGCTGTGGATCACGGTTGACCACAAATCCCCAACCACGTGACCTGGCCTGATGGAGTATCGGCAGCGAGCCCTGTGGACGCAATATGGACAACTTCCCGGTCCCCAGGCTGTGGACGGAAGATTTCCCGCACATCTGTGGAGAAGGGCCTCTGAGCAGCCCGTATTCGAACAGCGCGGGTCCGGCAGGGCGTTCGCCGAGGGCCTCGACGACGCCCTGGAGGACCCGTCGAGGGCTCCGGGAACCCGCTCACAGGGCCCGGGAACGCGAAAAAGCGCCCGCCGCGGACCGTGGAGGTCCGTGACAGGCGCCCGTGAGAATCGCTCCAGGAGAAGCCCGGGAAGCCGGCGTCAGCCGTTCTTGATGCGGTTGGTCAGTTCGGTGACCTGGTTGTAGATGGAGCGCCGCTCCGCCATCAGCGCCCGGATCTTCCGGTCGGCGTGCATCACCGTCGTATGGTCGCGGCCGCCGAACTGCGCACCGATCTTCGGCAGCGACAGGTCGGTCAGCTCGCGGCACAGATACATGGCGATCTGGCGCGCCGTCACCAGCACCCGGCTGCGCGAGGATCCGCAGAGGTCGTCCACGGTGAGGCCGAAGTAGTCCGCGGTCGCCGCCATGATGGCCGGCGCGGTGATCTCCGGGGCCGACTCCTCGCCGCCCGGGATCAGGTCCTTCAGCACGATCTCGGTCAGCCCGAGGTCCACCGGCTGCCGGTTCAGCGAGGCGAAGGCCGTCACCCGGATCAGGGCGCCCTCCAGCTCGCGGATGTTGCGCGAGATCCGCGAGGCGATGAACTCCAGGACCTCCGGCGGGGCGTTGAGCTGCTCCTGCACCGCCTTCTTGCGGAGGATCGCGATCCGGGTCTCCAGCTCGGGCGGCTGGACATCGGTGGTCAGGCCCCACTCGAAGCGGTTGCGCAGCCGGTCCTCCAGCGTCACCAGCTGCTTGGGCGGCCGGTCCGAGGAGAGCACGATCTGCTTGTTCGCGTTGTGCAACGTATTGAAGGTGTGGAAGAACTCCTCCTGCGTCGACTCCTTGCTCGCCAGGAACTGGATGTCGTCGACCAGCAGGATGTCCACGTCGCGGTAGCGCTTGCGGAAGGTGTCGCCCTTGCCGTCGCGGATCGAGTTGATGAACTCGTTGGTGAACTCCTCCGAGCTCACGTACCGCACCCGGGTGCCCGGGTAGAGGCTCCGCGCGTAGTGCCCGATGGCGTGCAGCAGATGGGTCTTGCCGAGCCCCGACTCCCCGTAGATGAAGAGGGGGTTGTACGCCTTCGCGGGCGCCTCGGCGACGGCGACGGCCGCGGCGTGCGCGAACCGGTTGGACGCCCCGATGACGAAGGTGTCGAAGAGGTACTTCGGGTTCAGCCGGGCGTGCGGTTCACCGGGGCCCGGCGCGGGGGCCGGCTGGGCGCCCATCGGGCCGGGGACCGAGCCGCCGGTCCGTCCGGGGCCGTGACCGCCCGGGCCGCTCTGACGGTGCTGCGGCTGCTGGTCCTGCCGGTCGGGACGCTGCTGCTCGTACCCCTGGTGCTCGGGCGGCTGCGAGCGGTAGTCGTGCTGCGGCTGCTGGGGACGCCCGGTGCCGTACGGCTCGCGCCACTGCTCGGCGGGCTGCTCCCGGTACGGCTCGCTCTCGCGGTACGACTCGTTCTCCCGCTCCCGGTACGACTCGGTCTCCCGGTACGACTCGCTGTCGCGGTACGGCTCGCCGGAGGGCTGCTCGCGGTCCTGGTAGCCGCCGTGCCGGGGCTGCTGCCAGGAGAGGTCCTCCTGGGTACGCGGCCAGGCGCCGGGCTCCGGGCGCTGCTGCTGGTAGTCGGGGTAGGCGGGCCGGGCCGTCGGCATGCCGTCGTCGGAGGGCCGGTGACCGTATCCGTCGTACCCGTCGTTGCGCTGGGGGTCCTCACGCGGCTGCGACGGGTAGCGGTGGCCCTGCTGGCTCTGGTGCGACGGGTGCATCGGAGGCGCCGGCGGAGCGGGCTGTTCGCCCGCCGAGTCGTCGACGGTGATCGCGATCCGGATGGGGCGGCCGCACTCGCGGGTCAGCGTCTCGCTGAGGAGCGGCGCGAGCCGGCCCTCCAGGACGTGCTTGCCCCATTCATTGGGAACGGCCAGCAGTGCGGTGTCGGCGACGAGTGCCAGCGGCTGGCAGCGCTCGATCCACTGCTTGTCCTTCGGCTCGATGCCCTGCTGGCCCTCCCCGAGGAGTTGTTCCAGCACTCGCGGCCACACTGCGGCAAGATCGGCAGGTACGTCAGCCACAAGGCACGCTCTCTCGCATGTCCCACGAATGTGTGGTTCTCGGGACGGGATGGGTCGGGTCGGGTGAGGCCCGGCAGTCGGGAAGGAAAAGAACCGGAGTTCAGCCACGGTAGTCAGGCCGACCCGCGCGGTTCAAGTTGTTGTCCACAGGCTGTGCACAATGGGGGGTCACGCGGAGCCGGTTTGACCGGATGGCGTAGCCGCGCGTACCGTGACCAGGTCGAGTTGTCGATGGCTGCTGCCGCCTGCCTCCGATGGGCAAAGATCACGATCTGTGATTGTGAAGCGGTGCACTAAGGCGTTTACGCGAGTTCCTCGTGGGCGCACGGTGACAGCCAGGCGATGTCCCGCCAAGACACGAATCATTTCTGGAGCCCCCGAGTGAGCAAGCGCACCTTCCAGCCGAACAACCGCCGTCGCGCCAAGACCCACGGCTTCCGTCTGCGCATGCGTACCCGTGCCGGCCGTGCGATCCTCGCGAACCGCCGCGGCAAGGGCCGCAGCAGCCTGTCCGCCTGATCGCTTACAGGTCCATGACGTGCTGCCTACCGAGAATCGGCTGAGGCGGCGCGAGGACTTCGCGATCGCGGTACGACGAGGGCGCCGAGCCGGGCGTCCGCTACTCGTCGTCCATCTACGCAGCGGTGAAACGGACCCGCACGTGACGGGGGAGACTCTTCCCGCGCCACGTGCGGGTTTCGTCGTCGGCAAGGCCGTGGGGGGCGCCGTCGTGCGTACCGCGGTGAAGCGGAAGCTTCGTCACCTGGTCCGCGACCGGCTGGCTCAGCTGCCCCCCGGTAGCCTTGTTGTCGTACGGGCGCTGCCCGGTGCGGGCGACGCCGACCATGCACAGCTGGCCCGAGACCTGGACGCCGCTCTGCAGCGGCTGCTGGGAGGGGGCGCGCGATGAAGTACCCGCTGCTTGCTCTCATCAAGCTGTACCAGTGGACGATCAGTCCACTCCTCGGGCCTGTCTGCCGTTATTACCCGTCGTGTTCCCACTATGGATATACGTCGATCGACAGGCACGGAGCCATCAAGGGAACCGCGCTGACAGCCTGGCGCATCCTGCGGTGCAATCCGTGGTCACCCGGCGGTGTGGATCATGTTCCGCCACGCAAGCGTCCGCGGTGGCACGAGCTGCTGCGCAATGCCCTGCGCGGCGAAAAGGGCGGGGAGTCCGCCGCTGATGTGCCGTCCGGGGGGTCGGTCTCCGAACCTCCGAGCCCGGCCGCAGAGACCTCGCCCAATGCTCAAGGAGCCTGATTAGTGGACACGATTGCCAGTCTGTTCAGCTTTATCACCACGCCTGTCTCATGGGTCATCGTTCAGTTCCACAAGGTCTATGGGGCGCTCTTCGGTGACGACTCCGGCTGGGCCTGGGGTCTGTCGATCGTGTCCCTGGTGGTGCTGATCCGGATCTGCCTGATCCCGCTCTTCGTGAAGCAGATCAAGTCGACCCGCAACATGCAGGTGCTCCAGCCGAAGATGAAGGCGATCCAGGAGCGCTACAAGAACGACAAGCAGCGTCAGTCCGAAGAGATGATGAAGCTGTACAAGGAGACGGGCACCAACCCGCTCTCCTCGTGTCTTCCCATCCTGGCGCAGTCCCCGTTCTTCTTCGCCCTGTATCACGTGCTGTCTTCCATCGCCTCGGGCAAGAAGATCGGCGCGATCAACCAGGACCTGCTGGACAGCGCGCGTCAGGCGCACATCTTCGGCGCCCCGCTGGCCGCGAAGTTCACGGACAGCGTCGAGAAGGTCACCTCGCTCGACGCGTCCCTGACCGACGTCCGGATCGTCACCGCGATCATGATCGTGCTGATGTCGGCCTCGCAGTTCTTCACCCAGCGCCAGCTGATGACGAAGAACGTCGACCTGACGGTGAAGACCCCGTACATGCAGCAGCAGAAGATGCTGATGTACATCTTCCCGGTCATCTTCGCCGTGATGGGCATCAACTTCCCGGTCGGTGTCCTCGTCTACTGGCTGACCACCAACGTCTGGACCATGGGTCAGCAGATGTACGTGATCAACCAGAACCCGACTCCGGGCAGCAAGGCGCAGGACGCCTACCTCCAGCGACTCCTCAAGAGCGTGACCTCCCACGGCGAGGTGCGCGGCCGTACCCGGCGCAAGATGGTCAAGGGGATCGTCGCCAAGGGCAGCGACCGCAACGACATCGAGCGCAAGTTCGTCACCGGCCTCGGCAAGCTGGGTCTCGCGCCCCAGGAGGACGGCACGGTGGCGAAGAGCGAGACCGCCACCGCCGACGCCGAGGGCGGCCACGCGCACAAGCGTCAGCAGCCCAAGCGCCAGACCAAGGCGAAGCGCCAGACCGGTCACGCGACTGCGGGAGCCAAGGACGCGGAGTCCGAGGCAGCCGGTTCCAAGACCTCGCTCGAGAAGCAGGACGCACCGCAGGACGACAAGCCGAAGTCGGCGGGCAAGCCCGCCTCCGGCTCTTCACGCCAAGCCAAGTCCGGACAGCGCAAGGGCCCGCAGCGGCCCAAGCACCCGTCCAAGAAGTAAGAAGGAGTCCATCCGTGACGGAAGGCACCACTTCCACGGCCGCCGCTGAGGCCGGCAGCGACACCCTGACCCGCCTGGAGCAGGAGGGCGAGATCGCGGCCGACTACCTTGAGGGACTGCTCGACATCGCCGACCTCGACGGCGACATCGACATGGACGTCGAGGCGGACCGGGCCGCGGTGTCGATCATCAGCGAATCGGCGCGCGATCTCCAGAAGCTCGTGGGCCGCGACGGTGAGGTCCTGGAGGCGCTCCAGGAGCTGACGCGGCTGGCCGTCCACCGGGAGACCGGCGACCGCAGCCGTCTGATGCTGGACATCGGCGGTTTCCGTGCCAAGAAGCGCGCGGTCCTCGCGGAGCTGGGTGCCAAGGCCGCGAACGAGGTCAAGAGCACGGGCGAGCCGGTGAAGCTGGACCCGATGACGCCGTTCGAGCGCAAGGTCGTGCACGACGCGATCGCCGCGGCCGGTCTCCGGAGCGAGTCGGAGGGCGAGGAGCCGCAGCGCTTCGTCGTCGTTCTCCCGGCCTGACCGGATCCTTGTACTGTCGGCCCCGTCTGTTCGCAGGCGGGGCCGATCTTTGTCAGCCTGATAGTCAGCCACCCACAGTGCGCTAGTGCGGTATGGAAGGACGGTCCCCGTGACGGAGGCAGCAGAGCTCCCCCAGGCACCTGCGGAGGCGCAGGCGGTGTTCGGAGAGCTCTTCCCGGAGGCTGTCCGGTACGCGGAGCTTCTTGCGGATGCCGGGGTCAAACGAGGCCTGATCGGGCCGCGTGAGGTTCCCCGGCTGTGGGAGCGGCACCTGCTGAACTGCGCGGTGCTCTCCGAGGTCGTGCCGGAAGGCGTCACCGTCTGCGATGTGGGCTCGGGCGCGGGTCTGCCCGGGATCCCGCTGGCGCTGGTACGCCCCGATCTCAAGATCACCCTGCTGGAGCCGCTGCTGCGGCGGACGAACTTCCTCCAGGAGGTCGTCGACCTGCTCGGCCTGGACCATGTGACGGTCGTGCGCGGCCGGGCCGAGGAGGTTCTCGGGACGCTTCAGCCCGTCCAGGTGGTGACCGCCCGTGCGGTGGCGCCGCTGGACCGGCTGGCGGGCTGGGGTGTGCCCCTGCTGAAGCCGTACGGGGAGATGCTGGCGCTCAAGGGCGACACCGCCGAGGAGGAGCTCAACGGCGCCAGGGCCGCGCTCAGCAAGCTCGGTGTGCTGGAGACCGAGGTGCTCCATGTCGGCGAAGGCGTGGTCGATCCGCTCTCCACCGTGGTCCGTGTCGTGGTGGGTGAGAGCCCGGGCGGTGTGAGGTTCGCCGCAAAGAGGGCCAAGGCCGCTCGCACAGGGCGTACGCGCAGGCGTCGCTGAGGAGCGCCGCGAAACGGCGTCGCCGTCCGGTCGAGCGCTCCGGACGGTCGGCGTGCGGAGTGTCGTGGCCTGGTAGTTGCTCCGCAGGGGCATCGTGTTTCACGTGAAACGTCGCTCTCTGCTGCAGGGAATCATCGGCCGCGGTCGTGCGGCTGCCACGCCGCGCGACCGCAAGCCCGGACGGGTTGCCGAGTTGTCCACACGCACGGATTCATCCACAGAACAGCGGGCCTCGCTGGTTCACGACCCCGAAAGCATGGCAGGCTCTGTTCATTGCGAGCCTGAAGTCGAGGAGAGTGAATCCTTGCGGTCCGACGCCAACATCGCGGGACCGATGACCGACCCGGTCCCCGGTCCCCGAACCGAGTCCGTGGGTGAGGGTGTTTCACGTGAAACACCGCCGCCGATGGACGACACACCCATCGGCCGTGCCGCTCAGCTGGCGGTCGAGGCCCTCGGCCGCGCCGGCGAAGGGCTGCCCCGTCCTGACCGCACCCGCGTCATGGTGGTGGCCAACCAGAAGGGCGGGGTCGGCAAGACGACCACGACGGTCAACCTTGCCGCCTCCCTTGCCCTGCACGGTGCGCGCGTTCTGGTGGTCGACCTCGACCCGCAGGGCAACGCCTCCACGGCTCTGGGCATCGATCACCATGCCGATGTTCCCTCGATCTACGACGTCCTGGTGGAGAGCCGGCCGCTCTCCGAGGTGGTCCAGCCCGTACCGGACGTCGAGGGCCTCTTCTGTGCGCCCGCCACCATCGATCTCGCCGGTGCGGAGATCGAGCTGGTCTCGCTGGTGGCACGGGAGAGCCGCCTCCAGCGGGCCATCCAGGCGTACGAGCAGCCGCTGGACTACATCCTCATCGACTGCCCGCCCTCGCTCGGCCTGCTGACAGTGAACGCGTTGGTGGCCGGGGCCGAGGTGCTGATCCCCATTCAGTGCGAGTACTACGCGCTGGAAGGCCTGGGGCAGCTCCTGCGCAACGTCGATCTGGTGCGGGGCCATCTGAACCCGGATCTGCATGTCTCGACGATCCTGTTGACGATGTACGACGGCCGGACGAGGCTCGCCTCCCAGGTCGCCGAGGAGGTCCGTACCCACTTCGGCAAGGAAGTGCTGCGGACGAGCATCCCGCGGTCGGTGCGCATCTCGGAGGCGCCGAGCTACGGGCAGACCGTGCTGACCTACGACCCGGGGTCCAGCGGTTCGCTCTCGTACCTCGAAGCCGCCCGGGAGATCGCCCTGAGGGGCGTCGGAGTGCACTACGAGGCTCAGCACGCCCACACGAGCAGTCAGAACAGCCAGCAGAACGTTTCGGAGGGCATTCAGTGAGTGAGCGTCGTAGAGGGCTGGGGCGTGGGCTCGGTGCGCTGATCCCCGCCGCTCCCCAGGAGAAGCAGGTGTCGGCGCCCGGAGGCGGTCCGGCCTCGTCCGGTGTGGGTCCGGTGCTGACGGCGGAGCGGGGGGTGGCCGCGGCGAAGGTGACCGCGCTGCCGTCCGTCCCGGTGGTGCCGGAGCCGGCGTCCGCCCCGGAGGACCGCTCCGAGCAGGAGGCCGGAACGTCCGGCGCGTACTTCGCCGAGCTGCCGATCGGGGAGATCACCCCGAACCCCCGTCAGCCTCGTGAGGTCTTCGACGAGGACGCGCTGGCCGAGCTGGTCGTCTCCATCAAGGAGGTCGGTCTTCTCCAGCCGGTCGTCGTCCGGAAGGTGGGCCCGGGCAACTACGAGCTCATCATGGGTGAGCGTCGGTGGAGGGCCTGCCGTGAAGCGGGCCTGGAGCGGATTCCCACCATCGTCCGCGCCACGGACGACGAGAAGCTGCTGCTGGACGCGCTGCTGGAGAACCTCCACCGGGCTCAGCTGAACCCGCTGGAGGAGGCTGCTGCGTACGACCAGCTGCTCAAGGACTTCAAGTGCACCCATGACCAGCTGGCAGACCGGATCGGCCGCTCCCGTCCGCAGGTGACGAACACGCTGAGGCTCCTGCGGCTCTCGCCGCCGGTGCAGCGCCGGGTCGCCGCGGGCGTTCTCTCGGCCGGCCACGCGCGTGCCCTGCTGTCCGTGGACGACTCCGAGGAGCAGGACCGGCTGGCCCACCGCATCGTGGCTGAGGGGCTTTCGGTGCGTGCGGTCGAGGAGATCGTGACGCTGATGGGCTCGCGACCCGCGAGCTCTCCGAAGTCCAAGGGGCCGAGGGCCGGCGGGCGTCTGTCCCCCGCCCTGACGGACCTGGCGACGCGTCTGTCGGACCGCTTCGAGACCCGGGTGAAGGTCGACCTGGGGCAGAAGAAGGGGAAGATCGTCGTCGAGTTCGCCTCGATGGAGGATCTGGACCGGATCCTCGGCAGCCTCGCGCCGGGCGAGGGCCGGGTGCTGGAGCGTCGGCTCGCCGAGACGTCCGAGGAGGACGACGAGGGCTGAGCGGCGGGACCTGTGGAAGGGCGGGCCGTTGTTCCGGTGCTTACCGGAACACGGTCCGCCCTTTGCTCTCTCTCGGTGTCCGCATCACCTCTGGGTGGATACGATGCGTTCTGGGACGGCGCATCCACGGTGATCGACCTCAGAGGAGGGCGGAGGCCTTGCGAAGAGTGAGCCGCAGTCGGCTCGTCACGGTCGGTCTCGGCCTGGGCGCCGTCGGGGGTTTCGTCGGCAGTCTGTTCCAGGAGCGGAGCGCGCTGGCAGCCGCACGTGGTGCGGCGGGCGAAGGAAGTGAGGGATCGCCGTCATGGGGCGTCGGCTCGTACCACTCACCCTGGACAACCTTCCGGATCTCCCCGAGCGCTGCCGCTCGTGTGTCTTCTGGGAGCTTGACCCGGTCAGTGGGGAAGCCGCGGTAAAGGCGGGCAAGCCGGAGCTGGAGAAGGAGGCCTGGATCTCCGCGGTTCTTCTGGAGTGGGGCTCCTGCGGCCGGGTGGTCTATGTGGACGACGTTCCGGTCGGCTTCGTGCTCTACGCCCCGCCCGCGTACGTCCCCCGCTCGACGGCTTTTCCGACCAGTCCGGTCTCGCCCGATGCCGTCCAGCTCATCACCGGGCTGATCGTTCCCGAGTACCAGGGTCAGGGGCTGGGCCGTGTCATGGTGCAGACCGTGGCCAAGGACGTGCTGCGCAGGGGCTTCAAGGCGATCGAGGCGTTCGGGGACGCGCGGGCCGAGCAGGCGACCTGCGTCCTTCCCGCGGATCATCTGCTGGCTGTCGGCTTCAAGACCGTGCGTCCGCATCCCGTGTACCCGCGGTTGAGGCTGAATCTGCGGACGACGCTCTCCTGGAAGGAAGACGTGGAGATGGCGCTCGACCGGCTTCTGGGGGCGGTTCAGAAGGAACCGGTGTTGCGGCCGCTGTGAGGCCGGGCCGCTGTCGGTCGTGATACGAAACAGGCCCACCCCCTTGAGGGGTGGGCCTGTTTCACGTGAAACATTGCGCCGGGGCGCTGTTGCGCGGTCAGGCGCTGATGAAGCCTTCGAGGTCGCGGAGGATCGCGGCCTTCGGCTTGGCGCCGACGATGGTCTTGGCGACCTCGCCGCCCTGGTAGACGTTGAGGGTCGGGATGGACATCACGCCGTACTTGGCGGCGGTGGCCGGGTTCTCGTCGATGTTGAGCTTGACGATCTCGATCTGGTCGCCGTGCTCGGCCGCGATGGCCTCCAGCGAGGGGGCGATCTGGCGGCACGGGCCGCACCAGGCTGCCCAGAAGTCCACCAGAACGGGCTTGTCGCTCTTGAGGACGACGTCGTCGAAGTTGTCGTCCGTAACGTGCTTCAGGTCGCCGGCCACGGCGGCCTCCTTAGTCTTCTCGGGGTGGTGGGGTGTGGTGAGGAGGTTCAGACGGCCGGGGTCTTCTCCGGCTCGGCGGCCTCGGCGTCGGACAGGGCCGCGAGGAAGCGCTCGGCGTCCAGGGCGGCGGAGCAGCCGGTGCCCGCTGCCGTGATGGCCTGACGGTAGGTGTGGTCGACCACGTCTCCGGCGCCGAACACGCCGGCCAGGTTGGTGCGCGTCGAGGGCGCCTCGACCTTCAGGTAGCCCTCGTCGTCGAGCTCCAGCTGGCCCTTGAAGAGCTCGGTGCGCGGGTCGTGGCCGACGGCGATGAACAGCCCGGTCACGGGCAGCTCGGACGTCTCGCCGGTCTTCGTGTTGCGCAGGGTCAGACCGGAGAGCTTCTGGTCGCCCTTGACCTCGGCGACCTCGCTGTCCCAGGCGAACTTGATCTTCGGATCGGCGAAGGCGCGGTCCTGCATGGCCTTGGAGGCACGCAGGGTGTCACGGCGGTGGACGATGGTGACCGACTTGGCGAAGCGGGAGAGGAAGGTCGCCTCCTCCATCGCGGTGTCGCCGCCGCCGATCACGGCGATGTCGTGGTCCTTGAAGAAGAAGCCGTCGCAGGTGGCACACCAGGAGACGCCGCGTCCGGAGAGGGCGTCCTCGTTGGGCAGTCCGAGCTTGCGGTGCTGGGAGCCGGTCGTGACGATGACCGACTTGGCGCGGTGGACGGTGCCCGCGGTGTCGGTGACGGTCTTGATGTCACCGGTGAGGTCGACCGCGATCACGTCGTCGGGGATCAGCTCGGCGCCGAAGCGCTCGGCCTGGGCCCGCATGTTGTCCATGAGCTCGGGGCCCATGATGCCGTCCTGGAAGCCGGGGAAGTTCTCCACGTCGGTGGTGTTCATCAGCGCACCGCCGGCCGTGACGGCGCCCTCGAAGACCAACGGGTTCAGCGAGGCGCGGGCGGTGTACAGCGCGGCGGTGTACCCGGCCGGTCCGGAGCCGATGATGATCACATTACGGACGTCGCTCACGGGTTTCTTCCTCGTTTCTGCAGACTGCCTAACTGCCTACGGGGGTCGGTCAACGACTCTCACCCCACCCAACGGATCCTACGGCTGATGCATTCCCGAACGTGCCGCGGCGGCCGCGTACGGCCTTCAGGGGCGTTGGTAGGCGCGGGTGAGCAGCAGCTGCCCGGTGGACTCCGGGGCGGCGTCCACGCAGGCAGCGGCCACGAGGTAGGCCTGTACGCGCGAGGGGTCGCTCGTGTGCGGGAGGACGACGAGATAGGTCTCCGCCCCCTTGTACGTCCCCTCGTCGAGGGCGAGGGCCGGTGTGGTGCGGCCGGTGGCCTGCTGCACACACGGGGGAACTGCGACGGTGGGGGCCTTGAAGGGGCCCCTGGAGGCCTCGGCGTCGGGGGTGAGGGCCTCGCTCGTCGACTTGGTGTCCGAGCCCGGCGGCACCTTCTTCACACCGGGGCTTTCCGTGCTCGTCTCATCGCCGAGGAGGTCCTGCACCTGGGCTTCGAGCGTGCCGTCGTCGTAGGTGCGTGCGCCACTGTCCGCGGCACTGACTCCGCTGTCGGCCGAGGTCTTGGCGGCATCGCCGGAAGGGGTGACGGACTGGAGGAAGAAGACGCTCATCCCGATGACCGCCGCGCCGAACGCGGTGCCGAGGACCACGGCGCGCCGACGGCGGCGGGCAGGACGGCGGCCCGGTCCGGTGGCAGCGGAGGACCGGCCCGCGGGACGGTCCGGCGCGGTGCCGCCCGTGCCCATGGAAGCGGGCCCGGGTGTCGCGATGCCGCTCGCGGTGCCTTCGGTGGTCGTTGTTTCACGTGAAACAACGACCGGCTCGTCCACGGGAGCGGTGGAGCGTGCCTTCGCCGCGAGCGCCGCGTCGATGCGGGCGGCGATGTCGTCGGGCATCGGCTCGGGTGCGGGCATCGTTCCGAGCAGCCCGCGGATCTCCTCCAAGGAGTCCCGCACCTCCGAGCAGAGGTCGCAGCCCGCGACGTGCTGCTGGACCTCCGCCGTTCGGGAAGGGGAGAGCAGCCCTTCGGTGAGATCGGAGATCTCGGAGACCTCCGGGTGCTGAGCCGTGTCGGCCGTGGATGTCACGGGCGCCCACCTCCTCCCTTCGTAGCGGCAGGATCGCTTGCTCCTGCGTCTCTGGGGCCTGACGCAGATGGGACGGATGCTCCGGGTGTCCGGTTCCTTCCGGTGGCGTCCTTGTCCCCGTCGGGGTCCTGACCTCCGGTTCCCGCGCGCAGATGGCGGACCAGGGGGGCCAGTCTCGCCCGGCCCCGGGCGCATCTGCTCTTCACGGTGCCGGTCGGTACCTCCAGGATGCTGGCCGCTTCCGCGACGGGGTAGCCCTGCATGTCGACGAGGACGAGGGCTGCCCGCTGCTCGGCGGGCAGCGTGGCCAGCGCTTCCTGGAGCTGGCGGTGGAGGTCCTGCCGCACTGCGGGGGCCTCGGCCGATTCGTGGGGTTCCAGCAGCTGGTCGAGGCGCTCGGCGTCGTCCACCGGGGACGTCTTGCGGGAGGCGGCCTTGCGGACCCGGTCGAGGCAGGCGTTGACGGTGATCCGGTGCAGCCAGGTGGTGACGGCGGACTGGCCGCGGAAGGTGTGGGCGGCGCGGAAGGCGGAGATCAGGGCGTCCTGCACGGCGTCGGCCGCTTCCTCCCTGTCCCCCAGGGTGCGCAGCGCCACGGCCCAGAGCCGGTCGCGGTGGCGGCGTACGAGTTCACCGAAGGCATCGGGGTCGCCCGCCACATGCCGGGCGAGCAGCTCCGAGTCGCTCGGCGCCTCGGGTGGAACGGAATCCACCGTGCTCCCCCTCCGAACCGGATCCGATGTCATGGACGAACCGCGCCCGGTGAAGCGGTGCGACGGGGAGAAGCCTGCCGTCACGGGTGTGACGGCCGCAACCCTCGGCGTCGCGGTCGCTCGGTGGGCGAACGGTCCGCCCCACAGTATCGGGGCGGTGGATCAGCCGAGGACGGAGATCTCGCTGATGCCGCCCCGGTAGCCGCCTGTTCCGTCCGACGGGAGCTCCGTGACGTGGATCAGGACGTAGCGGGTGCGGACGGGCTTGTCGAGCTTCTCCTCCAGCTTCGAGCCCGCGACCGTCCGCTTGACGATCGGCTGGTCGAAGTCGGCTGTCGTGGACGGGGACGAGGCGTCCGGCGACGCGGCGAGCACGGTCGTCGTCTGCCCCTTCCGGTACATGGAGACGTCGACGCCGGAGACGTCGCGCACCTTGCCGAGGTCGACGATGATTCCGCTGCCCTGCTTGCGCTGGGGGAGGTTGCCGAAGTTGGCGAAGGTCTCGTACCGCGGGGTGACCCAGGCGGTGCCGGTATCGCCGTCGATGGTGTTCGGCACATCCCGCTGCTTGATGCCGGAGCCGTCGGGCATGAACTCCGTGGCCCCCGCGATGTCCAGGGGCTCGGCGGACGGCGCGGGCTTGTCGTCCTTGTTCTTGTCGTCCTCGTTCGGCTCGGAGACGCCGGTGTCGTCGGAGCCCTTGGTCCGGTCGAGTAGCGCCTCCGCGAGCTGCCAGCTGCCGAGGCCCAGCGCGGCGATGAGGAGCGCCGAGACGGTCCACTTGAGCACGCGGCCGGTGCGGCTCTGCAGGGGGGCCGGAGGGGCCGGCATGACGGGCTGGGTGACCGCGGACGGGTGGGAGGACGGGCGCCCGTACGTGCCCTGCTGATAGGTCGTGCGCTGGTAGGCCGGAGGCGCGGTGAACGTGGGCTCCGGAGGAAGGATGCGCGGCATGGCCGCGACGGCCTTGGCCAGCTCGTCCGGGGTGGTGCAGGGCGGCTCCTGCCGGGAGGCGGTGGCGCCGTCGTTGGCGAGCGCCCGCATGGCGAGCTCGGAGAGGCCGCGGTGGACGCCGGCCCGGACCTGGTCCGGGGCGATGAGGCCCATGCTCTTGGGCAGCCCGGAGAGCCCGTGGGCGTCGCTCCCGTACGGCCAGCGGTGGGTCAGCGCGGCGTACAGCAGGGCGCCGATGGCCTCGGTGTCCGTGCGGAGGGGGCGTTCGGCGGTGATGCCGCGCAGGGCGGCGTTCACGGCGAGGCCGCGGATGCGGTACTGCCCGGTGGAGCTGCGCAGGACCGCGCCGGGGGTGAGACGCAGATGGGACAGGCCTTCGCGGTGGGCGGCGGCCATCGCCTGGGAGAGCTGGCTGACGAGCTGGTAGGCGTCGTGGGCCTCCATCGGCCCGGCGGCCAGCAGAGCGGTGAGCTCGGTGGCGTCCGGCAGCCATTCGTGGACCACGTAGACGAGGTCGTTCTCCTCGACGGCGTCCAGGACCTGGACGAAGCGGGGGTCGCCGAGCAGCGCCGAGGAGCGGGCGGCGGCCAGCACCGAGCGGGCCCGCGGGTGGTCGGCGGGCAGCAGATGGACGCCCACCGCCCGGCGGAGCTTCTCGTCGACCGCGCGCCAGCTGCTGAAGCCGTCCAGACGGGTGACGCACTCCTCCAGGCGGTAGCGCCCGGCGAGTTTGTGACCGCTGTGCAGGTCGGGCGATGCCGGAACGGCCTCGGAACGCTCCCGCCCACCGCCCGTGTTCTCGGTGTCCTTGGAGCTCGCGCCCTCGGTGTCCTCGGCTTGCGCCGTCCCGTCGGTCGTGGCCTCGTCCGCCTTGGCGGTCAGCGGCTCGTCGCCGCTGTTGTCGGCCACGTCGACGGAGGCCGTGCTACGTTCCGCCACCGTCGTTCCTGCCTCCCCATCCGTTGCGCGATGCCAGCCAGCTCTGCACAGTCACGCCAATTGTGCCCACACTCCAGCGCTATGCACGACACGCGGAGTGCGGAGATGGTTGTGCGGGCGGGCGCTCATTCAGCGTCCGAGCCGTCCACGGACCATGCCGACCAGGCCGTTGACCTCTTCGATGCGCATCTTCTTCGCCGCGACGAAGAAGATGCCCAGGAGGAGGACGCCGCCGCAGATCAGTGCGGCCAGCGAGCCGAGAGCGCCGGTGCCGACGAATTCCAGGATCCCGAATCCGACGGCGCCGCCGACCAGGGCCGCGGGCACCGCGGCCATGCAGAGGCGGGCGTAGGTCCGGACGATGTGCGCGCCGTCCAGGTCGCCGCCCAGCCGCTTGCTCAGCCGGCGCCAGGCGACGCCGACTCCGACCGCGTAGGCCAGACCGTAGGAGAAGGCCATGCCGACGACGGCCCAGCGGGCGGGCAGGACGACGTAACAGAGCGCGGAGGCGGCGGCGTTGACGGCGGCCACGATGACGGTGTTGTAGAAGGGGGTCCGGGTGTCCTCGTAGGCGTAGAACCCGCGCAGCACGACGTACTGCACGGAGTACGGGATCAGACCGAGGGCGAAGGCCATGAGGATGAAGCCCATGGACCGGGCCGCCTCGGCGCCGCTGGAGGCGTACAGCAGGGTGCACATCGGCAGGCCGAGGGCGAGGAAGGTGAAGGCCACCGGCACGATGGCGACGGCCGAGTTGCGCAGCCCCTGGGAGATGTCGTCGCGGACCGCACCGGGATCGTTGTCGTGGGCGGCGCGGGAGATGCGGGGCAGCAGCGCGGCCATGACGGAGACGGTGATGATGGCCTGCGGCATGCCCCAGATCAGCTGGGCGTTGGAGTAGGCGAGGAACCCGGTGCCGTCCTTGCCGGAGAGCTTGCCCGCCGCGGTGGCGAGCTGGGTCACGACCAGGACGCCCGCCTGGTTGGCCAGGACGAACAGCACGGTCCACTTGGCCAGCTTGACGGTCTTGCCGAGCCCGTGGCCCTTCCAGTCGAACCGGGGGCGGAAGCGGAAGCCCGTCTCGCGGAGGTACGGGATCATCGCCAGCGACTGGACGACGAGGCCGAGCAGGGTGCCGATGCCGAGCAGCCGGATACCCTCCGGCGGGATGGTGTCGACGCCCATCCGCGATTCGGCGGAGGTGCCGTAGACCCAGATGAACAGACCGAACGTGATGATCATGACGATGTTGTTCAGGACCGGGGTCCACATCATCGCGCCGAACTTGCCGCGGGCGTTGAGGATCTGACCCATCACCACGTGCACACCCATGAAGAAGATGGTGGGCAGGCAGTACCGGGCGAAGGTGACGGCCACGCTGTTCGCGGCGACGTCGTCGGCGATCGTGTTGGACATCAGCTGGATCAGCACCGGCGCCACGAGGACCGCGGCGGCGACGATCAGGCCGAGGGCGACCATCACCAGGGTCAGGAGCCGGTTGGCGAAGGCCTCGCCGCCGTCCTCGTCGTCCTTCATGGCGCGGACGAGCTGGGGGACGAAGACCGAGTTCAGGCCGCCGCCGACGGTGAGGATGTAGATCATCGTCGGCAGGGTGTACGCGATGGTGAAGCTGTCGCCGAGCATCGCGGCGCCGAGTGCGGCGGTGATCACCAGGGACCGGACGAATCCGGTCAGCCGGGAGACGAGGGTGCCGGCGGCCATGACCGCGCTGGACTTGAGGAGCCCGGAGACCTTGCCGCCGCCCTTCGCGGGCGCAGGCGCCGGAGCCGGTTCGGGCTGGGGCGGTACCGGAGGCTTGCCCGAGCCTTCCTGGTCCCGGAAGAGGTGGGCGAACGCGTCCGGCTCCTGCCGGTCGTCCGAGGCCTGGGTGACGAGGGCGTCGACGCCGACGAACTGCGTGGTCGCCGGCCGGTCCCCGTACGGCAGGTGCCGGGAGGGGCCCGCCGGCTCGGGGGGCGGGGTCTGGGCCCAGATACGCGGGTCGGGGGCGTACGGGGCGGCGGGCGGCTGCTGGTAGAGCGGCGCCGGCTCCTGGTAGGTGCCGGGAGGCGGCGGCGGGTGCGCGGCGCGGTCGTAGAGCGCCTCGCCCACCGGGTCCTGGGCGGTCAGGTCCCGCGCTCGGTAGGGGTCGTCCTCGTAGGCGTGCTGGAGGTACGGGTCCGGCGGCGCGTGGCCGTCCTGGCCCGCGCCCGGAGGAACCGGAGGCCCGCCCGGAGACGCTGCCCCGCCCGCGCCCTGCCCGCGGTCACCGTCGTACGGCGCGTTCATCGAAACCCCTACCTCATCGTCCCCGGCCGACCGGCCACGACAGACATCGCTCAACGGTCCACTTTCTCACCCGTTCCCGACGGGGCCCCGCTTTCCGGACCGGTGTCCGGAGTCGGGTCACTCGGCTGCTCGGGTCCGTCGCCGTCACCGTTCGCCGTGTCGCTTGCCACGGCGCGCTTGCGGTGGCTGTACATCCTGATGCCCGCCAGCACCAGGAGCAGCAGTCCGCCGGCGATCACGAGCAGCACGGTGGGCGTGACCTCGGAGACCTTCACGGTGAAGGTCATCTCCTCGCCGTACTGGGTGCCGTCCTCGGTGTACAGCCGTGCGGTCACCTGGGCCCGGCCGTTGGCGCTGGTCGCCGTGTCGAACTTCACCGACTGGCTGTGCCCGCCGGCGATGCTGACCGGCAGTTCGGCCATGGATCCGTCGTCGTTGAACTTGAGCCGGATGTTGTCCGAGGTCAGCTTGAGAACGAGCCGGTCCACGCCCTGCACCAGCTTGTTCTGCACGGTGACCGGGATCGTCGCGCTGCGTCCGGAGAGGGTGACGTCGGACTTCTTGATGAGCTGCACCTCGGAGGTGAGGCTCTGCAGATAGTCGCGGACCGCGTCCCGGTACTGCTGCGCCTCCAGGGCCTGGCCGCGCCAGGACGTCGACATGGAGCGGTTGACGGCGTTGCCGAAGGGCGTCACCACGCGCTCGGGCTGGGTCAGGATCGTCTCGAAGCTGTCGAGCGAGCTCTGGGTGGTGCGGATGTCCTGGAAGGCCTGTGTGGGCAGTTCCTGGGCGCGGAGCTTCTTCGGGTAGGCGGCGGCCCGGGGGACCTTGGCGGTGGCCTTCGGGTCGGGCTTCACCTCGGCGGCGGAGACGAGGTCGAGGGGCTGCGTCCAGCGGTTGCCCGACAGGCCCTCCAGGGCGCGGGCCATCGTCTGGGCCTGCGCGGCGGTGGGCATCCGCGGCGGGGCCACGACGATGCTGCGCTCATTGTCGGGCGCCTGCTCGGTCAGCGCGAGGGTCTGGGCGAGGAACCTCTGGACCGCGAGGGTGGAGGCGCCCGCCCTCGACATGTCGCCGTCGAACAGGGTCGACAGCCGGGCGTCCGCGACGACGGCGGTGGTGCCGCCGCCGATGGGCCGCGCCGAGGTCGGCGTGTACGGAAGCCCCGCGGTCTCCCGGAAGCTGTCGCTGCGGGCGATCACGTTGTGGGCGCCCGCCGAGGTCGCCACATCGACGATGGAGGAGTCCACGGCGCCGTTCACGGGCCAGGCGAAGTCGGTGGACGGCTTCACATGGAGGATGGTCTCCACCGTGGTCGCGGCCACCGCCGAGGCGTTCTGCAGGCGGCTGAGCGTTCCGGAGACGTTCTTGCCGCGGTGCGCGATGGAGGCCAGGTCCGGGTCGGCGAACGGCAGGGCGATCACCTTGCCGTCCTCCACCACCTTCTCCAGGGCGGTGAGCCACTGCCTGGCGACGTTCTGGTTCTTGCCCGGGACGGTCGTGTCACCCGACTCGACCTCGTACTTCCCGGCCATCGCCGCGACGCTCGCCAGGAGGTCCGGGTCGACGACCCAGGTGACGGGGAGCCGGCTGCCCAGGGACACCATCTGCTCCAGCCGGCCGCCGGGCGCCAGCTCCTTGGCCAGGTCGTCGTTGGCGAAGACAGGGGTCTGCTGCTCGTCCGAGCGGGTCTCCGCCGTGACGTGGGGAGAAGCGATCAGCGGCCAGAGGAAGGTGAGCTTCGTCCGGCTGTCGCTCGCCTCGGGCTGCCAGGGCAGGAACGAGCGCCCGATGCCCAGCACCTGCTCGTACGGTGCGGTGGTCGTCCGGCCGGAGACCGAGACGCCCAGCTGGTAGACGCCCGGGTCGTCCAGGCCCAGCTTGTCGACGGGCACGGTGAGCGTGAAGTCCTGGCTGATCCCCTTGGCGAGCTTGGGGAACTTCACCGTGTACTTGTCCCCGACGGTGACCGGGTCGGCGCCGGGAAGATACCCGGAGCGCTTGGCGGAGTCGTCGACCTCTCCCCGGCCGGAGAGCCGGGGGCCGACCCGTAGATCGACCTCGGCGCTGCTGATCGTCTCCTTGCCCTTGTTGGTGAGCGTTCCGGAGACGGTCAGGGTGTCGTCCTCCGTGGGAACGCTCGGGGAGAGCGTGTTCAGGGACACAGCGACCGTACGGGAGCCTGTGGGGGCCTTGGCGGGTTCGGCGGCCGGGGCGGCACCGGCGGCCGGAACGGCCAGGAGACCGGCCAGCAGCGGTGCTCCCAGCACCGCGGAGGCCGTGCGCCGGAGCCACCGGCGGGCAGGGGACGGACGCGTCCCCCGGAAGTCTGCCGCCTCGGCCACGCGCCTACCCGTCCCTCTTCGTCGTCAGATGCTGTCGATCGTTCGGTCCTGCGTCCCCGCATGGTAACGAGGTGCGGCGGGCCGAAGTGCTGGGGTCCGTCGCACATGATCGCGGGTGTGCCGCAGGGTCCCCGTAAACGATGACGCCGCGACCGGTCGGTGCACGTACCCTTTTCTGTTGTGCCGAACGCCAACGAAGAGAACGCCAGTGCCCTGAGCCAGGTGCAGCACCGCGCGGTGAGTGAGCTGCTGCGGGTGTCCCCGGTCGCCGACGACCTCGCCCGTCGATTCCAGGAGGCCGGATTCGGTCTCGCGCTGGTCGGCGGCTCGGTCCGCGACGCGCTGCTGGGCAGGCTCGGGAACGACCTGGACTTCACCACCGATGCCCGCCCCGACGATGTGCTGAAGATCGTCCGCCCCTGGGCCGACTCGGTGTGGGAGGTCGGGATCGCCTTCGGAACCGTCGGCTCCCAGAAGGACGGCTACCAGATCGAGGTCACGACCTACCGGTCGGAGGCGTACGACCGGACCTCGCGCAAGCCGGAGGTCTCCTACGGCGACTCCATCGAGGACGACCTCGTGCGCCGCGACTTCACGGTCAACGCCATGGCCGTGGCCCTGCCGCAGAAGGAGTTCGTCGATCCGTACGGAGGCCTGAAGGACCTCGCTGAGCGGGTGCTGCGTACGCCGGGCACGCCCGAGGAGTCCTTCTCCGACGACCCGCTGCGCATGCTGCGCGCGGCCCGCTTCGCGGCGCAGCTCGACTTCGAGGTCGCTCCCGAGGTCGTCACCGCCATGACGGAGATGGCCGACCGGATCGGGATCGTCTCCGCCGAGCGGGTCCGCGACGAACTCAACAAGCTGCTGCTCTCCCAGCACCCGCGCAAGGGTCTGGGGCTCCTGGTCGACACGGGGCTGGCCGAGCAGGTGCTGCCCGAGCTGCCCGCGCTGCGCCTGGAGAGTGACGAGCATCACCGCCACAAGGACGTCTACGAGCACTCGCTGACCGTCCTGGAGCAGGCCATCGATCTGGAGGAGAACGGCCCCGACCTCGTGCTGCGTCTCGCCGCGCTGCTCCACGACATCGGCAAGCCGAGGACCCGCCGCTTCGAGAAGGACGGCAGGGTCTCCTTCCACCACCACGAGGTGGTGGGCGCGAAGATGACGAAGAAGCGCATGACCGAGCTCAAGTACTCCAACGAGCTGGTCAAGGACGTGTCGAAGCTGGTGGAGCTGCACCTGCGCTTCCACGGGTACGGCGACGGCGAGTGGACCGACTCCGCGGTGCGCCGGTACGTGCGCGACGCAGGGCCGCTGCTGGAGCGTCTCCACAAGCTCACCCGGTCGGACTGCACGACCCGGAACAAGCGCAAGGCGAATGCGCTCTCCCGTACCTACGACGGGCTGGAGGAGCGCATCGCCCTGCTGCAGGAGCAGGAGGAGCTCGACTCGATCCGCCCCGACCTGGACGGCAACGAGATCATGCAGATCCTGGAGGTCGGCCCCGGGCCGGTGATCGGCAAGGCGTACGGGTTCCTGCTGGAGCTGCGCCTGGAGCACGGGCCCATGGAGCGGGACGCCGCGGTGGCGGCGCTCAAGGAGTGGTGGGCGCGGCAGAACTGAGTCCGCCGGGGAGATGTTTCACGTGAAACATCACCGGCCGGATGTACCGAGGGGCGTTGTTTCACGTGAAACAACGCCCCTCGGCACATCCATGAGCGGCTACCGCCGGGCATCGGTGCGCCGCCAGTGGAACATCGTCACCGCCACCATCGCGTACAGCACCGACACGACCGCCACGACGGAGACCGATCTGCCGTCCGGCGGGAGCATCAGGGCCGCCACTCCCGCAGCGCTCACGAACGCGACGTTGAAGAGCACGTCGTAGAGCGAGAAGACCCGGCCGCGGAAGGAGTCGTCGACCGAGGTCTGCACGATGGTGTCGGTCGCGATCTTCGAGCCCTGGGTCACGACGCCGAGCACGAACGCGGCGATCAGCATCGGGACGGGCGCGAAGGAAAGGCCCAGGGCGGGAACCAGGACGGCCGCCGCCCCGGCGCAGCCCACGATCCACCCGTACCGGCCGAGGAGCCCCACGGCCCACGGGGTGAGGACGGCGGCGACGAAGAACCCCGCGCCGGACACCCCGACCGCCAGTCCGAGCAGGGCCAGCCCGTCGGACTCGGTGTCCGACCAGGCGTAGCGGCACAGCATGAGCACCATCACGGTGAGCGCGCCGTAACAGAAGCGGATCACGGTCATCGCGGCGAGCGCCCGCGCCGCGTGGTCCCGCTGTGCCAGATGTCGCAACCCGGCGACGAGCCCGCGTGCGGTGACGGCCAGAGCCGCCCGCAACCGCAGGGGGCTCTCGTCGGTGTCCGGCCCCAGCAGGGCCCGGGGCAGGCTCAGGGATGCCAATGCGGACAGCAGGTAGAGCATCGACCCCAGCAGCACGACGGCCGCGTCGGATTCGTCGGCCACCAGTCGCACGACGAAGGCGAGTCCGCCTCCCGCGGTCGCCGCCAGGGTGCCGGCGGTCGGGGAGAGAGAGTTGGCGACGACGAGGCGATCGGTGTCGACCACCCGGGGCAGGGCGGCGGAGAGGCCGGCGAGCACGAAACGGTTGACGGCGGTGACGCAGAGGGCCGAGGCGTAGAAGAGCCAGTCGGGCACCGAGGCGAGGATCAGGAGCGCCGTGGAGCAGGCCAGGGCCGCCCGCAGGAGGTTTCCGTAGAGGAAGACCTGACGTCGGGGCCAGCGGTCCAGCAGCACCCCCGCGAACGGGCCGATCAGGGAGTAGGGCAGCAGGAGCACGGCCATCGCGGAGGCGATGGCGGCGGCCGACGTCTGCTTCTCCGGGGAGAAGACGACGTAGGTGGCGAGGGCGACCTGGTAGACGCCGTCGGCGGACTGCGACAGGAGCCGCACGGTGAGCAGGCGGCGGAAGTTCCGCAGGCGCAGCAGCATGCGCAGATCACGCGCGACAGACATGGGAGCAAGCGTCACACACGTCGGGGGTCCACGGGCGGATTGCCCGGGGACCCCCGACGTGCGGCAGGAAGAGGTGAGCGTCTCCGCTCAGCACTCCGGTGTGGCTGTCAGCGCTTCGGTGAGGCTGTCGGCCGAGACGGCCGGTTCAGCGCTCGGTCTCGCCCTTGATGAACTTCTCGACGTTCTCGCGGGCCTCGTCGTCGAAGTACTGCACGGGCGGGCTCTTCATGAAGTAGCTCGAAGCCGAGAGGATCGGGCCACCGATGCCGCGGTCCTTGGCGATCTTCGCGGCGCGGACGGCGTCGATGATGACACCGGCCGAGTTCGGGGAGTCCCACACCTCGAGCTTGTACTCCAGGTTCAGCGGGACGTCGCCGAACGCGCGGCCCTCGAGGCGCACGTACGCCCACTTGCGGTCGTCCAGCCAGGCCACGTAGTCCGAGGGGCCGATGTGGACGTTGTCCGCACCGAGCTCACGGTCACGGATCTGCGAGGTGACGGCCTGCGTCTTCGAGATCTTCTTGGACTCCAGGCGCTCCCGCTCGAGCATGTTCTTGAAGTCCATGTTGCCGCCGACGTTCAGCTGCATCGTGCGGTCCAGGATGACACCGCGGTCCTCGAAGAGCTTCGCCATCACGCGGTGCGTGATGGTGGCGCCCACCTGGGACTTGATGTCGTCACCGACGATCGGGACGCCGGCCTCGGTGAACTTGTCCGCCCACTCCTTGGTGCCGGCGATGAAGACCGGGAGGGCGTTGACGAACGCGACCTTGGCGTCGATGGCGCACTGGGCGTAGAACTTCGCAGCGACCTCGGAACCGACGGGCAGGTAGCAGACGAGAACGTCGACCTGCTTGTCCTTGAGGACCTGGACGACGTCGACCGGGGCGTCCGCGGACTCCTCGATCGTCTCGCGGTAGTACTTGCCGAGACCGTCGTGGGTGTGGCCGCGCTGGACGGTCACGCCCGTGTTCGGCACGTCCGCGATCTTGATGGTGTTGTTCTCGCTGGCGCCGATGGCGTCCGCGAGGTCGAGGCCGACCTTCTTCGCGTCGACGTCGAAGGCGGCGACGAACTCGACGTCGCTGACGTGGTAATCGCCGAACTGGACGTGCATCAGACCGGGCACCTTGCCGGCCGGATCGGCGTCCTTGTAGTACTCGACGCCCTGCACCAGCGAGGCGGCGCAGTTGCCCACGCCTACGATGGCTACGCGAACCGAACCCATTCCGGTTGCTCCCTGTGTAATCGGTGTTTCCGATGAAGTCGCCGCGGAGTGCGATGACTTCACTTGGCGGTGTCGTCGGACGGATCCGGCGGGGTGTTGTCCCGACGCCGGGGCAGGCCGCCCGTCTCTCCAGGTGTGTCCTGCTGAGCGGAGCCTTCGGGTGAGGATCGTCGCCGATCCCGTCCCGACCGCTCGCTCTCGATGAGCTCGTTCAGCCAGCGCACTTCGCGCTCCACGGACTCCATGCCGTGTCGCTGCAGCTCAAGCGTGTAGTCGTCGAGTCGTTCGCGGGTACGGGCGAGCGAGGCGCGCATCTTCTCCAGGCGCTCCTCCAGCCGGCTGCGCCGGCCTTCCAGCACCCGCATCCGCACATCGCGCTCGGTCTGACCGAAGAAGGCGAAGCGCGCTGCGAAGTGCTCGTCCTCCCAGGAGTCCGGACCGGTGTGCGACAGCAGCTCCTCGAAGTGCTCCTTACCTTCTGCCGTCAACCGGTAGACGATCTTCGCCCGGCGTCCCGTCAGTGAGGAGGAGGAAGCTGCCGCGCGTCCGGTGACCGGCGCGGCGTCCGCCGCGTCACCGGCGGGCTCCTCGATCAACCAGCCGCTGGCGACCAGCGTCTTGAGGCAGGGGTAGAGGGTCCCGTAGCTGAACGCACGGAAGATCCCCAGCGAAGTGTTGAGGCGTTTGCGCAGCTCATAGCCGTGCATCGGCGATTCGCGGAGCAGGCCGAGAACGGCGAACTCGAGGATGCCGGAGCGTCGGCTCACCGGTGCCTCCTCCTTCTCCCGCTGCTTCCGTCGGCACGGTCCACCGGAATCACCGGCGTACTTATGCCGTGCTGATGTATCGACTCGATACATCAGCACGATAGATCGCTCCGACCTGTTCGACAAGGGTGACCTTCGTGAACGGCGTCACATCGACAATTCCCAGGGTTCGACTTGCGTTGTTTGGGGTGAAGTTCGGCCCTAGGCGGGTTTTGACCGTGCGTAGTCTGTGCGGCATGCAGACCACCGGGAACCGCGAGACGCTCTCGCGCGTCAGTCTTCGCGGACTGCCGGATGCGCTGCGGATGAGCCTTCCGCAGTGGCTTGTCCGTAATTCGGGGGGACCGGATCTCAACTGCCGCTTCCAGGCGCTCTCGCCTGCCCGAGGAGTAGTCGTTCCATGAGCGAGCACCGTCGCAAATCGCCTCAGCCACAGGGCGGCGGGCGTGCCGCGGCCAGACGAGCCGCCCAGCAGTCGACCGGACGCCGAGCGGCCCCGTCACGCAGAGCGACTTCGGCATCACCTACCGAATCGCCTTACGAGTCGCACGGCGGTGAGGAGCGCCAGTTTGGCAGTCGGGCCGAGGCCCGCCGAGCCGCCCAGCGTGGCGGCCGACGCCGTGGCGCCGACGCCGGGGGCGCGGGCGGCGGTGGCGGCCGACGGCGCGGTGGCGGCGGAGGTTCGGACGGACCGGGGGGCCGGGGGCGTGACAACGGCGGCCCCGGCAAGAAGCGCTTCATCGACTACCCGCGCCACGGCAAGTACGGGTTCCGCCGCTGGGTGCCCTCGTGGAAGCTGGTGTCGGGGCTCTGTCTGGGGTTCCTCGGTGTGCTGATGGGCGTGGGGGGCGTCTCGTACGCCCTGGTGTCCAAGCCGAACATCAACGAGGCGGCCGAGGCGCAGAACAACGTCTACTACTGGGCCGACGGTACGCAGATGGTCGCGACCGGCGGTGTGGTCAACCGCCAGATCCTCAAGTACGAGCAGATCCCCGAAGCGATGCGCAACGCCGTGATCTCGGCCGAGAACAAGAGCTTCGATTCGGACCGCGGCATCGACCCGATGGGTATCGGGCGCGCGCTGTACAACATGGCCACGGGCGGTGAGACCCAGGGCGGCTCGACCATCACCCAGCAGTACGTCAAGAACTCCATGCTCAGCCAGGACCAGACGCTGAAGCGGAAGTTCCAGGAACTCTTCATCACGCTCAAGGTCGCCGGTGAGGAGAAGAAGGAAGACGTGATGGCCGGCTACCTCAACGTCTCCTACTACGGACGCGGTGCCTCCGGTCTGCAGGCGGCGGCCCGCACCTACTACAACAAGGACGCCAACGAGCTGAACGCGAGCGAGTGCGCTTTCCTGGCCACCTTGCTCAAGGGCGCGAGCTACTACGACCCGGCCGGCGCGATCGACATCGACAAGGCCAACGCGACCCCGCAGAAGAACACCAAGCGGGCCAAGGAACGCTGGGAGTGGATCCTCGACGAGCAGGTCAAGGACGGGCGCATGTCGGCGGAGGACCGCGCCAAGTACACGAAGTTCCCCATGCCTCTGCCGCCGAAGAAGGACGCCAAGCTGGGCGGTCAGACCGGCTACCTGGTGGATCTCGCCAAGAAGTACTTCCTCGCCAACAACAACCAGGGCATCGACGCCAAGAAACTCGAACTGGGCGGCTACGAGATCCACACCACCTTCCAGAAGAAGCGGGTGCAGGAGCTCGAGAAGGCGGTGAACAAGGTCTACAAGGCCAAGATCCGGCCCAAGGAGCGCCCCGAGACGGACACACACGTCGAGTTCGGCGGTGCCTCCGTGGATGCGAAGACCGGCGCCATCATCGCCACGTACGGCGGCCAGGACGCCACCACGCACTTCACGAACAACGCGGACGCCACGGGTGCCCAGGTCGGTTCGACGTGGAAGCCGTTCGTGCTGGCCGCGGCCATGCAGTACGGCGTGCGCGATCCGTCCGGCGGTAGGGAACAGAGCGAGTCCCAGCGCACCCAGGTCTCGCAGGAGAGCATCTACAACGGCGACAACCTGCTGCGGATCAAGGACTACACGGGCAAGATCTGGCTGAATCAGGACAACGAGGAATGGCGTCAGACCAACGACGGCGGCAAGGACTACGGTGAGATCGACCTGCGGACGGCCATGGAGCAGTCCGCCAACTCCCCCTTCGTGCAGCTCGGCATGGACGTCGGGACGGACAAGGTCAAGGACGTCGCCGTCGCCTCCGGTCTGAAGGACGACAGCTTCATGGCCGACGCGACCGTTCCCTCGTTCTCCATCGGTACCTCATCGCCCAGCGCCATCCGCATGGCGGGCTCCTACGCCACCTTCGCCACGAGCGGCCAGCAGAACGACACGTACTCGGTGACCGAGGTGAAGCAGGGGGGCGAGACCGTCTTCAAGCACCAGAAGAGGACCAAGCGCGCCTTCAGCACCGACATCGCCGACAACGTCACGGACGTGCTGAAGAACGTCGTGGAGAACGGGACGGGCACGCCCGCCCAGTTGGAGGGCCGTGACGTCGCGGGCAAGACCGGTACGACGGACGGCAACCGGTCCGCCTGGTTCGTCGGGTACACGCCGCAGATCTCGACCGCCATCAGCATGTTCCGGCTCGACGACGACGAGACGAACAAGGAACGTGAGTTCCTGAAGATGTTCGGCACGGGTGGCGAGCAGAAGATCCACGGAGCCTCGTTCCCGGCCTCCATCTGGCACGACTACATGTCCGACGCGATGAAGGGCAAGAAGTCCATCGCCTTCCCGGAGCCGAAGGACCTGGGCGATGTCGTGTGGGGCGGTGGCGCGGTCAGCCCGAGCCCGACGCCCAGTCCCACGCCTTCGGAGACGGCCTCGGAGGATCCGAGTCCGACCCCGACGCCGACCCAGACCACCCCGAGCCCGACGCCGACGCCGACCAAGTCCTGCGGCTTCTTCGACCCGAACTGCCAGGAGTCCAACGGGGGTCAGAACGCCGGGGCGGACGGCGGAGGCCAGAACGGCGGAGCCGACGGTGGCGGCGACAACACCGGAGCCGACGGTGGCGGCGACACCACCGGAACCACCGACGGCAGTGACAACGGCGGCGCCCAGGGAGCCAACGGCAACCCGGGTGGCACCGGATCGATCTGGGGCACCTCCGGATAGCCGGACCGAGGGCCGGGACCGGCCGAGCACCGTGACGAGGGCCGTCGCACCGTACGGGTGCGGCGGCCCTCGCCGCGTTCCCGGCGGCCCACGGCGTCCGGGCTCTCCCGCCGTGTCCCCCGGGCGGTCCTTGCCCCGGGCACAGCCCCGTACGGCAGGATGTGCGGCATGCCAAGCCCCAGCGCAGAAGACACGAGCGTGCACCAGGAGCGGCCCGTCGTGCGGCCCACCGATCAGGACGAGGTCGCGGCGGCCGGCAGCGAACTGTTCGGCGGCCGGGTGGGGCGCTGGGCGCGGCTCGGAGACGGGCCGCTCACGCCGGTGCGCGTCGTCGCGCTGGTCATGATCGGGATGTTCGCCCTCGGCATGGTGCAGAAGATCCCCTGTTACGAATGGGCCTGGTTCCGCGGGGCCACCTCGCAGTACACGCACGCCTGCTACTCCGACATTCCGCACCTCTTCCTGGGGCGCGGGTTCGCCGACGGGCTGGTGCCGTACTTCGACCGGCTGAGCGGCGACATGCAGTACCTGGAGTACCCCGTGCTGACCGGGGTGTTCATGCAGGTGGCGGCCTGGCTGACGCTGACGCCCGACAGCGACCCCATCCAGCAGCGCGAGCAGATGTACTGGATGGTCAACGCGGGCATGCTGATGATCTGCGCGGTCGTCATCGCCGTGTGCACCGTCCGTACGCACCGCCGCCGCCCCTGGGACGGCCTCCTGGTCGCGCTGGCCCCCGCGTTCGTCCTCACCGCGACCATCAACTGGGACCTGCTGGCCGTCGCCCTGACGGCCGCGGCGATGCTCATGTGGTCCCGGGGCCGGGTGCTGGCGTTCGGCATCCTCATCGGCCTCGCGACGGCCGCCAAGCTCTACCCGGTCCTGCTGCTGGGGCCGCTCCTGGTGCTCTGCTGGCGGGCGGGCCGGTGGCGCGCGTTCGGTACGGCCCTGCTGGGCGCGGGGGCGGCCTGGCTGGTGGTGAACCTGCCGGTGATGATCTTCGCGCCCGAGGGGTGGCGGAAGTTCTACACCTTCAGCCAGGAGCGGCCCATCGACTTCGGCTCGTTCTGGCTGATCATCACCCAGCGCACCGGCAAGCCCATCGACGTGGAGACGGTCAACACCGCGTCGGTCGTCCTGATGGTGGTGTTCTGCGCGGGCATCGCGGGTCTGGCGCTGTCCGCGGCGCGCCGGCCGCGCTTCGCCCAGCTGGCGTTCCTGGTGGTGGCCGCGTTCATCCTGACGAACAAGGTCTACTCGCCGCAGTACGTGCTGTGGCTGATCCCGCTGGCGGTCCTGGCCCGCCCGCGCTGGCGCGACTTCCTCATCTGGCAGGCCTGCGAGGTCATGTACTTCCTCGGGATCTGGTTCTACCTCGCGTACACCAGCGGCGGGGACAAGCACCAGGGGCTGCCGCAGGAGGGCTACCAGGTCGCGATCGCCCTGCACCTGCTGGGCACGCTGTACCTGTGTGCGCTGATCGTCCGGGACATCCTCCAGCCGGAGAAGGACCCGGTGCGCAGGGACGGGTCGGACGATCCGTCGGGCGGAGTCCTCGACGGGGCTCCGGACACGTTCGTGCTGGCGCCCGAGGCCCGGCCGTCCGGGCACACGGCCCCGACGGTCACGGGACCTCAGGTGGAGTGGGGCGCGACGCCCACCCGGGACGGCTGAGCCGGGGCCCGGCGCGGCCGCTCGGGGCCGCGCCCGGGCGGCTTCTCAGGACGGGCGGCTCAGCGGTCGACGAGCCGGTCGTACTGCGTGGTCGTGTGGCGCAGATGGGCGACCAGCTCGTCGCCGACGCGCGGCTCCTGGGCGTCCGAGGGCACGAACAGGATCGACACCTGCATGTGCGGCGGCTCGGCGAACCACCGCTGCTTGCCCGCCCAGACGAACGGCGACAGGTTGCGGTTGACCGTGGCCAGGCCCGCGCGGGCGACGCCCTTCGCCCGCGGCATCACGCCGTGCAGCGCCTTGGGCGCCTCCAGGCCGACCCCGTGGGACGTACCGCCGGCCACGACGACCAGCCAGCCGTCGGACGCGGCCTTCTGCTGGCGGTAGCCGAAGCGGTCGCCCTTGACGACGGGCGTGACGTCCAGGACGGCCCCCCGGTACTCGGTGGCCTCGTGGTCGCCGAGCCAGAGCCGGGTGCCGATACGGGCGCGGAAGCGGGTCTGCGGGAACTGCTGCTGGAGCCGGGCCAGCTCCTCGGCGCGCAGATGGCTGACGAACATGGTGTGCAGCGGCAGTCGGGCCGCGCGCAGCCGGTCCATCCAGCCGATGACCTCCTCGACGGCGTCGGAGCCGTCGGTGCGGTCCAGCGGCAGGTGCAGGGCGAAGCCTTCGAGCCGTACGTCCTCGATCGCCGCGTGCAGCTGCCCGAGCTCCTCCTCCTTGACGCCGTGGCGCTTCATGGAGCTCATGCACTCGATGACGACCCGGGCGCCCACCAGGGCGTGCACCCCGTCGACGGAGGAGACGGACCGGATGACGCGGTCCGGCAGTGGTACGGGCTCCTCACCGCGCCGGAACGGGGTCAGGACGAGCAGGTCGCCGCTGAACCAGTCCTTGATCCGGGCCGCCTCGTAGGTGGTCCCGACGGCGAGGGTGTCGGACCCGAAGCGGATCGTCTCGTCGGCGAGGCGCTCGTGGCCGAAGCCGTAGCCGTTGCCCTTGCAGACGGGTACGAGACCGGGGAACTGGTCGATCACGGACTTCTGGTGCGCCCGCCAGCGCGCGGTGTCGACGTAGAGGGAGAGCGCCATGGCGGCCCGGAACCTTTCTGGTGGCTGCGGTGGATCAGGGAAACGAACGGGTGGTGCGGCGAGAGGTGGTGAAGCCGGTCAGCGGCGCGACATATAGATGTCGAGCGCCTTGTGGAGCAGCTTGTTGAGCGGGAAGTCCCACTCGCCGACGTACTCGACGGCCTCGCCGCCGGTGCCGACCTTGAACTGGATCAGGCCGAAGAGGTGGTCGGTCTCGTCCAGCGAGTCGCTGATCCCGCGCAGGTCGTAGACGGTCGCGCCCATCGCGTAGCTGTCGCGCAGCATGCGCCACTGCATCGCGTTCGACGGCCGGACCTCGCGCCCGATGTTGTCGGAGGCGCCGTAGGAGTACCAGACGTGTCCGCCGACGACGAGCATCGTGGCGGCGGAGAGGTTCACGCCGTTGTGGCGGGCGAAGTAGAGCCGCATCCGGTTGGGGTCCTCGGAGTTGAGGACGGTCCACATGCGCTGGAAGTACGAGAGCGGGCGCGGCCGGAAGTGGTCGCGCACGGCGGTGATCTCGTAGAGCCGCTGCCACTCGGCCAGGTCCTCGTAGCCGCCTTGGACGACCTCGACGCCGGCCTTGTCGGCCTTCTTGATGTTGCGGCGCCACAGCTGGTTGAAGCCCTTGAGGACGTCCTCCAGCGAGCGGTTGGCCAGCGGCACCTGGAAGACGTAGCGGGGCTGTACGTCACCGAATCCGGCGCCGCCGTCCTCGCCCTGCTGCCAGCCCATCTTCCGCAGTCGGTCCGCGACCTCGAAGGCGCGCGGCTCGATGTGCGTGGCCTCGACGTCGCGCAGGCGCTTCACGTCCGGGTCCTGGATGCCGGACTTGATGGCCGCGGAGTCCCAGCGGCGGATGACCACCGGCGGGCCCATCTTCACGGAGAAGGCGCCCTGCTGCTTGAGGTGGGCGAGCATCGGCTGGAGCCAGTCGTCCAGGTTCGGTGCGTACCAGTTGATGACCGGGCCCTCGGGGAGGTAGGCCAGGTAGCGCTTGATCTTGGGCAGCTGGCGGTACAGGACGAGGCCGGCGCCGACGATCTCGCCGTTCTTGTCGAACCAGCCCAGGTTCTCCGAGCGCCATTCGGTCTTCACATCAGCCCACGCCGGGACCTGGCAGTGACTGGCCGAGGGCAGGCTCTGGATGTACGCCAGATGCTGCTCTCGGCTGATGGTCCTCAGGGTCAGGCTCATGCGGGGCGCTCCTCGGCAGGTGTGTCCCCATCGGTCAGGGGCTCCGGCTCTCGCGCCGAAGCCTACTGTGACCGAGGGCCGCCCGGCCTGGCCCCGGGGGGCAGGAACGTACGACGGACCGGCGCGGGCGCCCGGCGCCCGCGCCGGTCCGTGCTCCGGCCGGTGGTCCGGTCAGGTGATCACGCCGCCGAAGAGGCCGCCGTGGGCCATACCGAGGAAGAAGCCGACGGCGGACAGACCGAGTCCGATGACCAGGCCGAACCGCTCGCCGGTCGTCTTGGAGACGTACATCCCGAACCCACCGGTCAGGATGCCGACCAGCCCGGCCCACGAGCTGATCAGGTGCAGGTGGTGGAACATCGCCGTCACGAAGGCGAGAGCGCCCAGCACGAGGGTCACGGCGAGCAGGGTGTCCTGGAGCGGGTGCGGCTTGCCGTCCGTCGCGAAGAGCGAGCCGGTGGCGGGGCGAATGGTCTGTGCCATGGAGTACCTCCTGGCCGGACGGATGGGCGGTGGATCCAGCGCCTCCCGCACCGCGGCGGGTGTAGCGCCTCTCACACCGCATCTGTCTCGATTGTGCCCTCTGAGCTCCTGATTTCAACCGGAAGCCGGTCTACGGGTAGTCTGTACGGTCTGCACCGGTGTCTGCCCAGGCCAGCACGGCGAGCCTCTACCCAAACCCCCACTCCGGGATCGTTCGGGAGCGGATTGTCAGTGCCGGGTGTTTTCCTCGGGAACGCCGTTGCGACACGCATCACGACCCTCCTGCCACGGAACGACCGTGGCCGCTGAGTCCAAAGGAGGTGGGTTCCACATGCGTCACTACGAGGTGATGGTCATCCTCGACCCCGATCTCGAGGAGCGAGCAGTCTCCCCGCTGATCGAGAACTTCCTCTCCGTCGTCCGTGAGGGCGACGGAAAGGTGGAGAAGGTCGACACCTGGGGCCGTCGTCGGCTCGCCTACGAGATCAAGAAGAAGCCCGAGGGCATCTACTCGGTCATCGACCTGCAGGCCGAGCCTGCGGTCGTCAAGGAGCTCGACCGCCAGATGAACCTGAACGAGTCGGTCCTCCGGACCAAGGTCCTCCGTCCCGAGATCCACTGAGCATCTAGCTCAGCGGTTTTCGGGTCCGAGTAGCAGCAAGCAGCCAGAAGCAATCCCCGCCGAGAGGTTCACCCAATGGCAGGCGAGACCGTCATCACGGTCGTCGGCAATCTCGTCGACGACCCCGAGCTGCGCTTCACCCCGTCCGGTGCGGCGGTCGCGAAGTTCCGTGTCGCGTCCACTCCCCGCATCTTCGACCGGCAGACCAATGAGTGGAAGGACGGCGAAGGCCTGTTCCTCACCTGCTCGGTCTGGCGTCAGGCGGCGGAGAACGTCGCGGAGTCGCTCCAGCGAGGCATGCGCGTCGTCGTGCAGGGCCGGCTGAAGCAGCGGTCCTACGAGGACCGTGAGGGCGTCAAGCGCACGGTCTACGAGCTGGACGTCGAGGAAGTCGGCCCCAGCCTCAAGAACGCCACGGCCAAGGTCACCAAGACCACCGGTCGCGGTGGTCAGGGCGGCCAGGGTGGATACGGCGGCGGCCAGCAGGGCGGCGGCAACTGGGGCGGCGGTCCCGGTGGCGGTGGCCAGCAGGGCGGCGGCGGTGCACCCGCCGACGACCCGTGGGCGACCGGCGCGCCGGCCGGCGGCCAGGGCGGCGGGGGACAGCAGGGCGGCGGAGGCGGCTGGGGCGGAAGCTCCGGCGGTTCCGGCGGCTCCTCTGGCGGCGGCTACTCGGACGAGCCTCCCTTCTAGGGCTGCTCGTACCCCCACTTCTTGATCACACAGGAGAAACACCATGGCGAAGCCGCCTGTGCGCAAGCCTAAGAAGAAGGTCTGCGCGTTCTGCAAGGACAAGACCCAGTACGTGGACTACAAGGACACGAACATGCTGCGGAAGTTCATTTCCGACCGTGGCAAGATCCGTGCCCGCCGCGTCACCGGCAACTGCACGCAGCACCAGCGTGACGTCGCCACGGCTGTCAAGAACAGCCGTGAGATGGCGCTGCTGCCCTACACGTCCACCGCGCGATAAGGGAAGGGTGACAAGAGCATGAAGATCATCCTCACCCACGAGGTCTCCGGCCTCGGCACCGCCGGCGACGTCGTCGACGTCAAGGACGGGTACGCCCGTAACTACCTGGTTCCGCGTGGCTTCGCCATTCGCTGGACCAAGGGCGGCGAGAAGGACGTGGCGCAGATCCGCCGCGCCCGCAAGATCCACGAGATCGCGACGATCGAGCAGGCCAACGAGATCAAGGCCAAGCTCGAGGGCGTGAAGGTCCGTCTGGCTGTTCGCTCCGGCGACGCCGGCCGTCTCTTCGGCTCGGTTACCCCGGCCGACGTCGCTGCGGCGATCAAGGCTGCCGGTGGTCCCGACGTCGACAAGCGTCGCGTCGAGCTCGGCTCGCCGATCAAGACGCTCGGCGGACACCAGGTGTCCGTCCGTCTGCACCCCGAGGTTGCGGCGAAGCTCGGCGTCGAGGTCGTTGCTGCCTAAGGGCAGAGCTCAGCTGAGTCAGTGAAGGGCCGCACCCGTTGGGTGGGGCCCTTCACCGTGTTCCGGCGTCCGTGGTGTTTCACGTGAAACACCACGGACGTTTCACGTGAAACGGGCGGCCTGTTTCACGTGAAACAAGCCGCCCACGCCGTGAAGCGTACGGATCAGCGCGTGGCGCCGGTGACGATCCACCGGCCCGATCGCGTGCGCAGCCAGAGCGTGATGAGGCGGACGGCCATCATCAACGTCATCGCCCACCAGAGCGCGGTGAGCCCGCCGCCGAGCGTGGGCACCAGGAGTGCGACGGGAGCAAAGACGGCGAGCGTCACCAGCATCGCCCAGGCGAGATAGCGTCCGTCGCCGGCTCCCATCAGGACGCCGTCCAGGACGAAGACCACTCCGGCGATCGGCTGGGAGACCGCCACGACCAGGAGCGCGGGGAGCAGGGTGTCCTTCACCGAGGGGTCGCTCGTGAAGAGCGGGATGAACAGGGGTCGGGCGAGCACGATGAGGACGCCGAGCACGATGCCGCAGCCGATGCCCCACTCGACCATGCGGCGGCAGGCCTCGCGCGCTCCCTTCTCGTCGTTCGCCCCCAGATAGCGGCCGATGATCGCCTGCCCCGCGATGGCGATGGCGTCGAGCGCGAAGGCGGTCAGGCTCCAGAGGGAGAGGATGATCTGGTGCGCGGCGATGTCGACGTCACCGAGCCGGGCGGCGACGGCGGTGGCGATCATCAGGACGGCGCGCAGGGACAGGGTCCGGACCAGCAGAGGGACGCCGGCCCGTGCGCTGGCCCTGATGCCGGCCGCGTCGGGGCGCAGGGAGGCGCCATGCCTCCGGGCTCCGCGGACCACCACGACGAGGTAGACGGCGGCCATGGCGACCTGGGCGATCACCGTTCCCCACGCGGATCCGGCGATGCCGAGCCCGGCACCGTAGACGAGGGTCACATTGAGGACGGCGTTCGCCGTGAAACCGCCGATGGCGACGTACAGCGGGGTGCGGGTGTTCTGGAGGCCGCGCAGTACGCCGGTGGCGGCGAGCACGACGAGCATGGCCGGGATGCCGAGGATGGAGATCCTCAGGTACGTGATGGCGTACGGGGCCGCGGTGTCGGACGCGCCGAAGACGTCGACGAGCCAGGGGGCCGTCGGTACCGCGAGGGCGACGACGGCGACTCCGAGCAGCAGGGCGAGCCAGATACCGTCCATGCCCTGCCGGATGGCGGCGGGCAGATCGCCCGCCCCGACGCGGCGGGCGACGGCCGCCGTGGTCGCGTAGGCGAGGAAGACGAAGATGCTCACGGCGGTCATCAGAAGGGCCGCGGCGATGCCGAGCCCGGCCAGTTGCGGGGTGCCGAGGTGGCCGACGACGGCGCTGTCGACCATCACGAACAGGGGCTCGGCGACGAGCGCGCCGAAGGCCGGCACGGCAAGGGCGAAGATCTCACGGTCGTGTCGTCGGCGGCCGTTCTTCGAGGTCGCGGGGGCCTTGGTCATGGGGGTCAATCTAATCTTCCACAGGTAAGAGATGCAATTGCTTGTTGGCCCTTACTTCTGCCCGGGCGGGGCCTTCCCTCCCGCGCTGTTTGTGGTGATCTTGGAATGAGGGCGAAAGTTTTTCTCCCCCACAGTCGGTGGACGGAGAAGGCGCAGGTCAGATGGGTTACGCCGAGGTCGCTATGAGTTTGTCCACAGTGCTGTCCCCCGGTCCGTGCACAGGTTCGGCGGGGTTCTCCACAGCATCTGGTCCGTCGTCCACATGCCCTGTGGATAACCAGATTGGCTGACGGTGCGGAGGGGCCTACCGTAGTGCGGCGCCCGCACTCCGTCCCGGCACCGGAATCCACCGAACCAGACGCGCCGGAAGTGGAGTCGGGCGACCTGTTTGTCGGTGCCGTGCCGTAAGAAAGAGTGGCACGGCTAGGTCCGCGATGCGGACGGGAGGAGGCGGCCCGGTGAGCATTCCCGAGCCTTTGGACGACCCCTGGACCGAGACCGGTCCCGGGGACCGTCTGCCTGTCTCCCGCCAGCGTCGCGGGGACCGCAAGGGGCGGGAGGACCGCCACGACCGCGGCTCGGACGAGGCATGGGAAGGCGGTTCCCCCGGGTTCGAGCGGGTGCCGCCGCAGGATCTCGACGCCGAGCAGTCGGTCCTCGGCGGCATGCTGCTGTCCAAGGACGCCATCGCGGACGTCGTGGAGATCATCAAGGGGCACGACTTCTACCGCCCCGCCCACGAGACCGTCTACACGGCGATCCTCGACCTCTACGCCAAGGGCGAGCCGGCCGACCCGATCACCGTCGCCGCCGAGCTGGTCAAGCGCGGGGAGATCACCAAGGTCGGCGGAGCGCCGTATCTGCACACCCTGGTGCAGTCCGTCCCCACCGCGGCCAACGCCTCGTACTACGCGGAGATCGTCCACGAGCGGGCGGTGCTCCGGCGGCTGGTCGAGGCGGGCACGAAGATCACGCAGATGGGATACGCGGCCGACGGGGACGTCGACGAGATCGTCAACTCCGCGCAGGCCGAGATCTACGCGGTCACCGAGCAGCGCACCAGCGAGGACTACCTCCCGCTCGGCGACATCATGGAGGGCGCGCTCGACGAGATCGAGGCGATCGGCTCGCGCAGCGGCGAGATGACCGGTGTGCCGACGGGTTTCACGGACCTCGACGCCCTGACCAACGGCATGCACCCCGGCCAGATGATCGTCATCGCGGCCCGCCCCGCCATGGGCAAGTCCACGCTGGCGCTGGACTTCGCGCGTGCCGCGTCGATCAAGAACAACCTGCCCAGCGTCATCTTCTCCCTCGAAATGGGCCGCAACGAGATCGCGATGCGTCTGCTGTCGGCCGAGGCGCGGGTGGCCCTGCACCACATGCGGTCCGGCACGATGACGGACGAGGACTGGACGCGGCTCGCGCGCCGGATGCCCGAGGTCTCCGCCGCCCCGCTCTACATCGACGACTCCCCCAACCTGTCGATGATGGAGATCCGTGCGAAGTGCCGCCGGCTCAAGCAGCGCAACGACATCAAGCTCGTGATCATCGACTATCTGCAGCTGATGCAGGCCGGTGGCTCGAAGCGGTCCGAGAGCCGTCAGCAGGAGGTCTCGGACATGTCCCGAAACCTGAAGCTGCTGGCCAAGGAGCTGGAGGTGCCGGTGATCGCGCTCTCGCAGCTGAACCGTGGCCCCGAGCAGCGCACGGACAAGAAGCCGATGGTGTCCGACCTGCGTGAGTCCGGCTCCATCGAGCAGGACGCCGACATGGTCATCCTGCTCCACCGCGAGGACGCGTACGAGAAGGAGTCACCGCGTGCGGGCGAGGCCGACATCATCGTCGGCAAGCACCGTAACGGTCCGACGGCCACCATCACCGTGGCCTTCCAGGGGCACTACTCCCGCTTCGTCGACATGGCGCAGACCTGACGGACGCGCCTGCCGCCCGGGCCTGCGCCGGACGCGCCCGGAGCGTCAGCCGTGCGTCAGGGCGCGGGTGAGGAGGGGAAGCAGCCGGTCCCAGTGGCGGCGCAGACCGGCCGGGTCGAAGGCGTCGGTGTCGGACATGGTGAAGCCGTGGACGGTGTCCGGGTAGATCTCGGAGGTGTAGTCGATCCGCGCGGCGTCCAGGGACCGGTTGAGCTCGCCGAGCGCCTCGGGCGTGATGTCCGTGGCGGCGTGGCCGAAGTGGACCTCGGCGGTGAGGCGGCGCAGGCTGTCGGGCCCGTCGGCGGCGACGGGGGCGTGGAACGCGGCGAGGGCGGCGACCTGTCCGGGGCGGGCCGCGGCGGTGCGGGTCGCCAGGAGGCCGCCGATGCAGTAGCCGGTCACCGCGACCGGTCCGGCCGCCACTTCGGGCTGATCCGCGAGGAAGCCGAGGTAGGCGTCGGCGTCGCGCAGGACGCGTTCGGTGGTGTGCGCCTCGATGAGGGGCATCAGCCGGCCGATGAGCGCGGGCCGGTCCTCCTCCCCGATGTGCTCGGGAAGGTCGACGACCGGCGTCGGCCCGTTCCGGTAGAAGAAGTTGGGGACGAGCACGTAGTACCCGTGCCCGGCCAGTTCGCGGGCCATCTCCCGCACGACGGGCCGGATGCCGAAGGCGTCCGCGTACATCAGGACCCCCGGATGCCGCTCGCCCTGGTCGGGACGGGCGGCGAAGGCGTCGGACAGGCCGTCCGCGGTGGGGATCTGCACGGTCTTGGTGGGAATGGCGGATCTTCCTTCCTGGGAGTTCGCAGGGCCGACGTCTGTGCCGCGAACGTTTGTCGGGTTAACGTTAGTGACACCAACGGTTTCGGCGCGAGCGAACGTACAGCTTCGGTCGGCCCTGCGCAAGGAGTGAGCGGACGTCATGGGCGGAGCCGAGAACGTGGGTGTTCCGGAGGACGGCACCGCCCGGACGCCCGAGAGGCTGCGTCGGCGGCCTAGTCGACTGCTGTCGCAGCTGACCGTGCGGTCGGACCGGCTGATCAGCGACGGGCTGGTTCGGGTCGACGCGCGCAAGTGGCACTACGCGGTGCTCGCCTCGCTGGAGGAGTACGGGCCCGGCAGCCAGGCCGAGTTGAGCAAGCGCTCCGGTATCCACCGGAGCGACATGGTCGGCGTGCTCAACGAGCTGGCCGAGCGCGGCCTCGTCGAGCGGGTGCCCGATCCCGAGGACCGCCGCCGCAACGTCATCACGGTCTCCGCCCTCGGCCGCCGACGCCTGAGCCTGCTGGACGAGGCCCTGGACGGTCTGGAGGGCGAACTGCTCGCGCCGCTGAGCCCGTCCGAACGCGACCAGCTCGTCCGGCTGCTCACCCGCCTGCTGGACCACCACACCGGGGCCTTCTGACCTCGCGTCGAGGAGTGCTCGTACTGGCGGCCATGACGACAAGGACTCCGCCCGAGCCGGGACGCCGCGCGGTGCACGTGTCCGGGCGGCGGCTTTCCCTTCTCGACTTCGGTGGCCCGGGCCGTCCGCGGCCGGCACTGCACGGGCACTTCGCGGACGGGCGTACGTTCACGCGTCTCGCCGGTGAACCGGGCGATGCGGTGCGGGTCGTCGCCCTCGACCAGCGGAGATCACTGGGGCGACTGGCCGGCCGGCGCCTGCCCGGCCCTGCTGGCGCGCGGCAGCCGCAGTACGGTCCTGAGCGCCGAGCACGCGAGGAGCATGGCGGCACGGAGTCCGCGTACCCGGCTCGTGGAGCTTCCGGCCGGGCACTCCGTCCATGAGACCGTTCCGGTGGAATTCGCCGGAGCCGTCAGAGGGTTTCTCGGGTCTCTGTGAACGCGCCGGGAGCCCACCGGTGCCGGTCCGCCCGGTGCCCGGAGCGCGGAAGCTCTCGACTCCGGGGAAAAGGGTTCGTCAAGGGGCGGGCCGTCAGGTAGGGGTTGGACCATGACTTCCATCGACGAAGAGCTGCTTCCCACCACCCGGCGTGCCCTGGTGCACCGTATCGCCGTCGCACAGCGGGACGGCCGTGCGCCGTCCGTCGTGGCCGCCGTGCGGCGCCAGGGGCGTACGGCCTGGAGCGGGGCGCGTACGTGCGTCGAGGGGCATGCTCCCGACGCCGACACGCAGTACCGGATCGGGTCGATCACCAAGACGTTCACGGCCGTTCTGGTGCTGCGGCTGCGGGACGAGGGCCTGATCGACCTGGACGACCCCCTGGAGAAGCACCTTCCCGGCACGGGCGCGGGCGGGGCGACCGTCTATCAGCTGCTCGGCCACACCGCGGGGCTGGGCGCCGAGACACCCGCGCCCTGGTGGGAGCGGACGCCCGGCAGTCTGCGGCCCGGGCTCGCCGATGTGCTGGGGGACCGGCCGCAGATGCATCCGGCCGGCCACCGCCATCACTACTCCAACCCCGGTTACACCCTGCTCGGTTCGCTGGTCGAAGCGGTACGCGGGGTCTCCTGGGAGGAGGCGCTGCGCCGCGAGATCCTGGAGCCGCTGGGTATGCGCCGGACGACGGCCGTTCCGGTGGCGCCGCACGCGGGCGGCTGGGCCGTCCACCCCTGGGCCGACGTCATGCTGAGCGAGCCCTCCGAGGACCTCGGGATCATGGCGCCCGCAGGGCAGCTCTGGTCCACCACGGCGGACCTGCTGCGGTTCGCCGCCTTCCTGACCGAGGGCGACGACCGGGTCCTGTCGGCCTCCTCCGTGCGGGAGATGCGGACGCCGGCCGCGCCGGTCGAGACGGGCGGCAGCGGGTACGGTCTCGGGCTCCAGATCGTCGGGGGCGAAGGGCGCGTGCTCTTCGGGCATTCGGGATCGCTTCCCGGGTTCGTCGCCGGCCTCTGGGTCTGCGCGGAGGAGGATGTGGCGGCGGTGGTCCTCGCGAACGCCACCTCCGGGCTGCCCGCCGCGACGGTCGCCGCCGAACTGCTGGGGATCGTCGTCGAGGCCGAGCCGCGGATCCCGGACCCGTGGCGTCCGCTGCCCGAGGTGGACGACGAACTGCTCGCGCTGACCGGGATCTGGCACTGGGGCACCAGCACGTTCACGCTGACGCTCACGGGGGACCGGGGGCTGCGGCTCACGCCGCTGGGCGGCAAGGGGCGGGGTGCGGCCTTCACCTATCGGTCGGACGGCACCTGGACGGGCCAGAACGACTACTACGCGGGGGAGACGCTGCGCGTCGTCCGCCGGGCCGACGGCTCGGTCGACCACCTCGACCTCGGCTCGTTCGTCTTCACCCGGGAGCCCTACGAGTCCGGGGCGGCCGTGCCCGGCGGTGTGGACGCGGAGGGCTGGCGCGGGCTCGGCGGCTGAGCTACCGGCCGAGGAGCGGCCGAGCGGCTTCGGCCGGTGGTGCGTCCCCCGGGAGCGGGTGGGTGTTTCACGTGAAACACCCACCGGCCCACCCTCGTCAGAGCGCCAGCTTGAAGCCCACATGGCTGGCCGTGAAGCCGAGCCGCTCGTAGAAGCGGTGTGCGTCCTCGCGGGTGACATCCGAGGTCAGCTGCACCAACTGGCAGTTCTGGCGGCGGGATTCGTCCACCGCCCACTGGATGAGCTGGGTGCCGAGGCCGCTGCCGCGCTCGTCGCCATGGATACGGACGCCCTCGATGATCGAGCGGGTCGCGCCCCGCCGGGACAGCCCCGGGACGATGGTCAGCTGCAGGGTGCCGACGACCCGGTCCTCGCGAACGGCGACGACGACATGCTGGTTCGGGTCGTCGGCCAGCCGCTGCAGTGCTTCCCGGTACGGGGCGAGGTCGTCCGGGGACTCGCGCTGTGCGCCCAGAGGGTCGTCGGCGAGCATCGCGACCACCGCGGCCAGGTCGTCCGGGGCGACAGGGCGTATTTCGAGATCACTCATGATCGGCATCCTAGGCGGGCGGTCCCGGGCGGCGGCACGTCGATCGGGGGCCGGTCGGAGTCGATCGGCGCCGGTCAGACCGGAACCTTCAGCTCCTCGACCGCCCTGACCAGAGGGGCGAGCTCCGGGTTCTCCGCCGCTTCGTCCAGGGCCGTCCGCAAGGCGCCGTCGTTCGTCGGCCGGGCGGCCTCCAGCAGCGTGAGCCCGGCCTCGGTGACGTCGGTGTAGATGCCTCGGCGGTCGGTGTCGCACAGATAGCGGGTCAGCAGCCCACGGTCCTCGAGCCGGGTGACGAGCCGGGTGGTGGCGCTCTGGCTGAGGACGACGGCGTCGGCGACCTGCTTCATCTGCAGATGCCCGCCGGGGCCGCTGTGCTGCCGGCTCAACACGTCGAGCAGCGAGTACTCGCGTGCGCTCAGCCCGTGGCCGGCCTGGAGGGCCCGCTCGATCCGGGCCTCGATCTTCCCGTGGAGCAGCGAGAGCGCGCACCAGCTCTGGGCGATGGCGGTCAGGGCGGGGTCGGTCGCTGTCATGTCTCTCTCCTCCGGGCGGGAGCTGCGTGACTCCAGGATAGAGGACGTCTGCAATAGCCCGCGCTTGCAATTAATCGGCGTCTGCAATTATTGTGGACGCTCGTAAGGCGCAGACGCAATTTTCAGAGAAGGTGAACCCATGCCGCTCGCGCTCCTCGCTCTCGCCATCGGGGCGTTCGGGATCGGAACGACCGAGTTCGTGATCATGGGGTTGCTCCCCGAGGTCGCCGGTGACTTCCAGGTCTCGATCCCGACCGCAGGCTTCCTGGTGACCGGCTACGCGCTCGGTGTGGTCCTCGGCGCCCCGCTGATGACGCTGCTCGGCACCCGCGTCACCCGTAAACGCATGCTGATGCTCCTCATGGGGCTGTTCATCGTGGGCAACGTGGTGTCCGCACTCGCCCCCGTCTTCGGCGTGATGCTCGCCGGACGGGTGATCGCCTCCCTCGCCCACGGTGCGTTCTTCGGTATCGGCTCGGTGGTCGCGGCCGATCTGGTCGCCCCGCAGAAGAAGGCCGGGGCCATCGCGATGATGTTCACCGGGCTCACCGTCGCCAACGTCGTCGGAGTTCCGCTCGGCACCTATCTCGGACAGACCGCGGGCTGGCGGACCACGTTCCTCGTCGTCGCCGTTCTCGGCGTCGTGGGCCTGCTCGGCGTCGCCAAGCTCGTCCCGGACCAGCCCAAGCCGGAAGGCGTGCGCATCCGCCATGAGCTGGCCGCGTTCCGCAACGTCCAGGTCCTGCTGGCGATGGCCATGACCGTCCTGGGCTTCGGCGGAGTCTTCGCCGCGATCACCTACATCACCCCGATGATGACCGAGGTCGCCGGCTACTCCGCCTCGTCCGTCACCTGGCTGCTGGTCCTCTTCGGCCTCGGCATGGTGGGCGGCAACCTGATCGGCGGCAAGCTCGCCGACCGCCACCTGATGCCCCTGCTGTACGTCTCGCTCGGCGCGCTCGCCGTGGTCCTCGGCCTGTTCACCGTGACCGCCCACGACAAGTTCGCCGCGGCCGTCAGCATCGTCCTGATCGGCGCCCTGGGCTTCGCGACCGTGCCGCCGCTGCAGAAGCGGGTCCTCGATCAGGCGTCGGGTGCGCCGACGCTGGCCTCCGCCGTCAACATCGGGGCCTTCAACCTCGGCAACGCCCTCTCCGCCTGGCTCGGCGGCCTCGTGATCGCGGCCGGTCTCGGCTACACCGCCCCCAACTGGGTCGGCGCCGTGCTCGCCGCGTCCGCGCTGGTCCTGGCCGTGCTCTCCAGCCTGCTGGAGCGCCGGGACACCGGCAGGGGCAGGATCGTCGCCGGGAGCAGCCCCGAACCGGCCGCCGCGGCGGCGGCCCGGCACTGACCCCAGGACACCGCGCAACAGCGCACGGCGAAACAGCAGCACCGAGAAACAGCAGCACCGAAAGCACCCGCACCACCACCACGCATCAGCCGCACCACCCCACGAGGGCGGTGCGGCTGTTCCGCGTCAGCCCGTCGCGACGGTGAGCGGGGAGAACCGGCGGGCGGCGTCGCCCGGCAGCTCCGCGAGGCCGTACGTCATCACGGTGGTCCAGGAGAGAGGCTCCAGACCGTGCTCCGTCAGCCAGCCGAGCAGTTCCTTGTGCCGACCGTCGATGTCGGCCCGCAGCGGCCGGTCCGTCGTCCCGGCCAGGGCCGAGACCAGAGCCTGCGCGGTGGCCGTGTCCCGTGCCACCAGCGGCCCGACCACCGCGGCGTGCCCGCTCGGCCAGAGTGCCGCGTAGCCGACCAGCTCACCGTGTTCCTCGGCGACCTGGAGCCGGTCGGAGAAGGCGGGCAGCCGGGCGAGGAGATGCGTCCGGTCGGCGCCGAACACGGGGAGGTCGAGCCGGACCATCGCCTGCAGATCGTCCGCAGCGGCCGGGCGGGTGGTCAGGGACGGGCGGGAGGGAGCGGCCGAGGGGGAGCCGCCGGGCCGGGGAGCCCCGAAACGGCCACCGACGCGTTCGGCCCGGCCCACGGGGGAGAAGCCGAGGCCTTCGTAGAGCGGGCGCCCCTGCTCGGTGGCGTACAGCGCGAGCGGGCTGTCCCCCACCGCCTCCATCACGTGTCGCATGAGCCGCCGGGCGAGCCCCTGACGTCCGTAGCGCCCGGCGACGAGCAGCATGCCCACCGCGGTGAGGTCGGATCCGTACGGCGTGGTCAGGCAGGTCGCGGCCAGGCCCTTGCCGTCCGGGGCGTCGATTCCGTATCCGATGCCGGCCGAGAGGAGCAGCCCCCACCGGTGTTCGTCGCGCGGCCAGCCGCGGTCCTCGCAGAGATCGGCGCAGGGGACCAGATCTCCCCGGTTCAGGCGCCGGATCGGCAGGTCGACGAGGGAGCGGGGTGATGGGCTGTGCATGGGGTCAGGCTGTCTGACGGGGAGATGGCGCGTCCACCGATTTCGCGGAACTGGCCGAGATCCGCAGCCGCCTGCCGCGCCGGGTGAGCCCCCAGGGCTTCAGTACCGAGATCGCGGTGATGAAGAGATAGGTGGCCGTGGCCACCGACGGCGCGATCACGAGGTTGATGTCGACCACCTCGTCGGCGACCGCCGCGTCGATACCGGGGCGCAGGGAGAAGATCGACAGTCCGGTGGTGATCAGGGTCAGCCAGAATTTGATCCACACCCAGCGGTGCCGGGCCAGGCCCCACGGCGTGCCCAGCGCCAGCACCAGACCGCTCACCAGGGAGAGCAACGCCACCGGGACCACCAGCCAGTCACCGAAGACCTTCATGGCCCGGGTGGCGGCACTCGCGGTGGCCGGGTCTCCGGTGAGGAAGGCGGTGAGGCCGAGCGTCAGCAGACCGACGGTCAGACCGAGCCAGCTGACGGAGACGGCGACATGGGCGACGAGGACCCCTCGGCGTACGGGGCGCTTGAGTGGTTTCACGTGAAACACGATGCCGAGCCGCGCGCCCCGGGTCGTCCGGCACCGGGAGTATCCACGCGTACCGGCCGGGGAGTACGCGCCCCGGCCGGGACGAGGGCGCTTGCCCGGAGTGGCGGAGGTCAGCCCAGGTCGGGGGCGTGCATCGCCCGTACGCCTTCGATGTTGCCGTCCAGGTAGTGCCGCAGGGACAGCGGTACGAGGTGCACGGCCGCGATCCCGACCCGGCTGAACGGCACCCGGACGATCTCGTACTCCCCGGTGGGCTCGTCGATCTCCGGTCCGTGCCGCAGCGAGAGGTCCATCGACGCCAGCCGGCAGACGAAGAAGTGCTGGACCTTCACTCCTGTCACGCCGCCGTCCGCGATGTGCTCCACGGTGTCGACGAAGCACGGCACCACATCGACGATCTTGGCGCCGAGCTCCTCGTCGACCTCGCGGTGCAGCGCTTCGACGACGGTGGCGTCCTCCGGCTCGACCCCGCCGCCGGGCGTGAGCCAGTACGGATCGACTCCCGGCTTCGTGCGCTTGATCAGGATGAGATCGTCGCCGTCGAGCAGGACGGCGCGTGCGGTGCGCTTGACCACAGGACGTTCGGTCATGGCAAGAGCGTGGCCCGTCGAGGGCCGTCTGAAACTCCCCGGCCCACGACAGGCCCTACCGGACTGCCGTGTCCAGCGCCTGTTCGACGTCGGCGAGCAGGTCCTCGGGGTCCTCCGCGCCGACCGAGAAGCGGATGAAGCCCTCCGCCACGGCGTCGCCGCCCCAGCGGCCCCGGCGCTCCGCGGTGGACCGGACGCCGCCGAAGCTCGTCGCGTCGTCGACCAGGCGCAGCGCGGAGAGGAAGCGCTCCGCGGTCTCCCGGTCGGCCAGCTCGAAGGAGACCACGGAGCCGAAGCGCCGCATCTGGCGTGCGGCGACGGCGTACGACGGGTCGGTGGGCAGGCCCGGATACCGCAGGCCGGTGACCTCCGCACGCTTGGCCAGCGCCTCGGCGAGGGTGAGCGCGGTGGTGCACTGCCGGTCGATGCGGAGCTGGAGGGTGGCCAGCGAGCGGTGCGCGAGCCAGGCTTCCATCGGCCCGGGGATCGCCCCGACGACCTTGCGCCAGCGCCGTACGTCCGCCGTCAGCCGGGGGTCGCGGCAGGTCACATGGCCGAGCAGGATGTCGCCGTGCCCGGTCATGCCCTTGGTGTCGCTGGCGACCGAGAAATCGGCGCCCAGCGCCAGCGGGCGCTGGCCGATCGGGGTGGCCAGGGTGTTGTCGACGGCGACCAGGGCGCCCGCCGCGTGCGCGGCCTCCACCAGCCGCGGGATGTCGCAGACGTCCAGGCCCGGGTTGGACGGGCTCTCGATCCACAGCAGTTTCGCGCCGGTCAGCAGGGCCAGCTGGGCGTCGCCGCCGGTCGGCGCGGTCCGGACCTCGACTCCGTACGCCGCCAGTTGCTCCCGTACGAGCGGCAGCGCCTGGTAGCCGTCGTCGGGCAGGACGACGGCGTCGCCCGAGCGGACCTGGGAGAGCAGCACCGCGGTGATCGCCGCCATGCCCGAGGCGAACACCGTCGTGCTCACCTCCTCACCGGGAGCCTCCAGCTCGCCGATGGCCCGCTCCAGGTGGGTCCAGGTCGGGTTGGTCTCCCGGCCGTAGGTGTAGGGGCCCACCGGGTCGCCGGAGAGATGGAAGTGCGCGGCGAAGACCGGGCCGGGCAGGGTCGGTTCGAACTGCTCCGGTTCGGGAAGCCCGGCGCGTACCGCACGCGTTCCGTCGCCCATGGTGCTCATGCTGCTCCTTCACTGCATTCCCGGCTGGTGAAACCGCTGGTGGATCGGGTGGACCCGGTGGTGGACCGGTGTCCTTCCGCACTCTCTCAGAGGCCCCGGAGCGGACCTTCGCCAGATCCTGGTACCGGTATCAGTCCTCGTCGGGCAGGACGACATTGAGCGCCCAGGACACGACCGAGATGATCAGCCCGCCGAGCACCGCCGTCCAGAACCCCTCGACGTGGAAGCTGAGGTCGAACACGCCGGCCAGCCAGGAGGTCAGCAGCAGCATCAGGGCGTTGACCACCAGCGTGATCAACCCCAGCGTCAGGATGAACAAGGGGAACGTCAGCAGCTGGACCACCGGCTTCACCAGGAAGTTCACCAGGCCGAAGATCAGCGCGACGAGGATCAGGGTGAGGACCTTGCGGCCGGTGCTGCCGCCCTCCAGCGTGATGTTGCCGATCAGCCAGATGGCAACGGCCAGCGCACCCGCGTTGGCGATCGTCTTGACTACGAAATTCTTCATGTGTCTGATCGTGGCAGACATGATCGGTGGTGGACACCGGCAGTACGGATACAGCCGACAGCGTGGGCACAAGGGGCGGGACGGGCCATGAAGGCATTCAGACTGGACGAGCTGGAGGCGGAGCGTGCCGCCAACGACGGCGCCTATCTGCAGTTCGTGCGGGAGCGCAATATGTCCGTCGGCCTGTACGCCCTGGACGCGGGCGAACTCGATCCGCAGCAGCCCCACCAGCAGGACGAGGTGTACTTCGTCGTCAGCGGGCGGGCGGCGATCACGGTGGGGATGGAGACGACGCAGGTCGGCAGGGGCAGCGTGGTGTATGTGCCCGCGGGGGTGGCACACAAGTTCCACCACATCACCGAGGACCTGAGGGTCATGGTCGTCTTCTCGCCGCCGGAGGGCTGAGGCCACCGGCCCGGATGTCCGGGCACCGGAGGTTCTTTTCTCGGGGATCCCTAGGGGCTGGATCAGGGGTCTTCAAGGGCTGCCGACCGCCCACCGGGCGACCTCACGCCCTTAGCATCGAGGCAAGGACTTCACAGAGACGAGGTAGAGGCGATGGCCGTGCGGGAGATATTCGCGGGAATGCCCTGGTGGGTGAAGTGGATCGCGGTGCCCGTCATTGCGATCTTCGTGTTCGGCGGTCTGATCGCCAGCGTGGTCGGCTTCGTGATCAGCCTGCTCTTCAAGGTGCTGGTCTTCGTCGTCGTGGTCGGCGGTCTGATCTTCGTCGTCCGCAAGTTCATGTCGTCGTCGTCCTCGCGCGGTGACTGGTAGAACACGGATCCCGGGCCGGCGCGGGGGCCGGCCTGTTCCGTCCGACTCGGCCGGCCCGGTTCCGAAGGGCGCGGCGCGGTCAGCGTCCCGGGAGCATTAGCCCAGCAGAGCTAAGTCCCGAAAGAAACCACCCGTCTGCCGCAGGCGGCCGATACAGTGGCAAACCGCTGCCGCCATCCGGAATGTGACCTTCCGTCACCATATCGATCGCCTGATCGGTCCTGGGTACGACAGTCCGGTCGTTGGCCTCCGATCGCCGGCGCCCGGACCGGTCCTCGCCGGTCACGGGTCACCGGATCTCCGGTCCCCTCCGGTCCTCGGGATCGCGGCAGGCCCGTGGGGGCGGCCCCCACGGGAGGGCCGACGGCCCGTCACCATGCCTGGGGGTGACCTTTGACCACGGCATCGAGCACCGCTGTCCCGACGTTGATCGGTTCGGTTCAGCGGGCGTTGAGGCTGTTGGAGGCTGTGGGCGCCCATCGGGACGGGGCTCCCGCCAAGCAACTGGCACGTGAGGCGGGGCTTCCGCTGCCGACCGCCTACCACCTGCTGCGGACCCTCACCCACGAGGGCTATCTCCGCCGTGAGAACGGCGTCTTCCTCTTCGGTGCGGCCGCCGAGAACCTGACCGCCGCCCCCGGCGGCCGGAGCCGCCCACGCCCCACGTCCGTCGCCGACTCCCTCGGCCACTGGCGCGACGCCATCGGCGCCCCGGTGTACTGCGCCGTTTACTGCGACGGCGAGATCGAGCTCATCGCGGTCGCGGACGCCCCCGACACCCCGGCGGTGGAGGAGTGGGCCTCGTTCCGGGAGACCGCCCACGCGCACGCCATCGGCCAGTGTCTGCTCGCCCAGCTCGACGAGCGGGCCCGCGAGGACCACCTCGACCGGCACCCCGTACGCCCGCTCACCCGTTACTCAGTGCGAGATCGCGCCACACTTCTGGAGCGGCTGCGCACCCTCCGACGAGGTGAACCGGTCATCGAACGCCAGGAGTACGCACTGGGGACCGTGTGCGCCGCGATTCCCGTCACAGCCGGTGCCACCATTGCGGCGATGGCCATTTCCGTACCCCTGGAGCGGGAAGATCGGTTGCTGCCCGCAGTCGAACAGCTACGTGGCGAAGTCGCCAGCCTCTTGCGTTCGTTCGTGTTCTCTATCAGTATCTGAAAAATCACTCCTTGTGATCTGCTATCGCGTGCACCACGATGGCGTCAATAGGGCCATGGGGGATCATTCCTGGCCAGTTTCATCTACTGCGGGGTTGAACGATGCGCGAGTCGGTTCAAGCAGAGGTCATGATGAGCTTCCTCGTCTCCGAGGAGCTCTCGTTCCGTATTCCGGTGGAGCTCCGGTACGAGGTCGGCGATCCGTACGCCATCCGGATGACGTTCCACCTGCCCGGCGATGCCCCTGTGACCTGGGCGTTCGGCCGCGAACTGCTGCTGGACGGGCTCAACAGCCCGAGCGGCGACGGAGATGTGCACATCGGCCCGACCGAGCCCGAGGGCCTCGGCGATGTGCACATCCGGCTCCAGGTCGGCGCGGACCGTGCGCTGTTCCGGGCAGGAACGGCGCCACTGGTGGCGTTTCTCGACCGGACGGACAAGCTCGTGCCGCTCGGTCAGGAGCACACGCAGGGTGACTTCGACGGGAATCTGGAGGACGCGCTCGGCCGCATCCTCGCCGAGGAGCAGAACGCCGGCTGACCGGGCGGGTACAGCCGACGGTCCGTCATCCTGTCGCGCGCCGACAGCCCGTCATCACTTCTTGCGTCGACGGCCCCGGCCGCTCCGCGCGGGCGCGGCCGTAGCCGTCTGCGCGCCGCCGGGCCCCGGGCGGTCCGCGGAGACGACCAGCGCGGCGAGCACCGTGGTCACCGGCACCGAGGCGACCAGGCCGATCGACCCGACCAGGGTGCGGACGATCTCCTCGGCGACCAGCTCGCTGTTGGCCACCGTCCCCACACTGCTCTGGGCGATGGAGAAGAGCAGCAGCAGCGGCAGCGCCGCGCCCGCGTACGCCAGCACCAGGGTGTTGACCACCGAGGCGATGTGGTCCCTCCCGATACGGATACCTGCCCGGTACAGCCCCTTCCAACCCATCTCCGGGTCGGCCTGGTGCAGTTCCCAGACGGCGGAGGTCTGTGTGACCGTCACATCGTCGAGCACCCCGAGCGAACCGATGATGACACCGGCCAGCAGCAGACCGCTCATGTCGATGTCCGGGTAGAGGCCGTGGATGAGGCCGGTGTTGTCGTCGGTGTTGCCGCTGAGGCTCGCCCAGCCGATGAACAGGGACCCCAGCAGCCCGATCAGCAGCAGCGAGATCAGCGTGCCGACGACCGCGACCGAGGTACGGGCCGTCACCCCGTGACAGAGATAGAGCGCAGCCAGCATGATCGCGCTGGCCCCGATCACCGCCACGACCAGCGGATTCGAGCCCTGCAGGATGGCCGGCAGGATGAACAGGGTCAGTACGACGAACGACACGGCCAGCGCCACCAGGGCCATCAGCCCGCGGAACCGGCCCACCAGGACCACGGCGAGCGCGAAGATCCCGGCGAGCAGCGCCATCGGGACCTTCCGGTCCACGTCGGTCACGGAATACTGGAGGTCGCGCGGCGCGTCGGGCGCGTAGGCCACGACCACGCCCTGACCCTCCTTCAGCTGCCGGGGCGCGTCCGGCTGGACCACCTCGACGAACCTGCGGCCCTTGTCGTCGCCGCTGGTCACTTCGATGGTGGCCTTCGCGCAGTCCCCCTCCTGCTCGTTGACGGCCTCCCGGCCCGAGGGTGTGGAGGTGTCGCCGGTCGGGGGCACCTGCGCGGCGTTGACGTCCGCGCAGTCGACCTTGACCACCTGGACGACCTTGCCGTCCTGGGTCTGCCGGTCGAATCCGACGCCGGTGCGCTCGTGGTCGGGCACGCCGCCGGGCCAGAACGCGATCAGGCCGACGACGACCGCCGTCGCGAACGGGATCAGCACGGCGGCGATGACCTTGCGCAGGTGTCGGGAGACCGGCGCGGCGGGCCCGTGGCTGTGCGTGTGGCCGTGGCTGTGGCCCTGGGGCGGCGGCTGGGGTGCGGGGTCGCTTTGGGGGGAGGTCACGGGGCGATCATCGCAAGAACGGGAGGGCCCTCTGGTCAGCTCGCCGGAAAGGACGCTAGCGTGGAGGCACCTTTGCACACGCGGGAGCTCGGAGCACCGGGCTGAGAGGGCGCTGATCGCCGTACATCCGTACGGGACTCGCTGCGCCGACCGCCGAACCTGTTACCGGGTAATGCCGGCGTAGGGAGTAGGTCTCATGACCACATCGGACGCACGCACGCCTGCCTCGAAACAGAACGCCGCGCACCAGGGCGACGAGGCCGGGAAGTCCATCGGCTGGCACAAGGGGTACGTCCAGGGCTCGCGCCCGGACCTCCGGGTGCCGGTCCGACAGGTGCACCTCACCAACGGCAAGGACGTGACGCTGTACGACACGTCGGGGCCGTACACCGATCCCGGCATCGACACCGATGTCCGCCGCGGTCTCGCGCCCCTGCGGGAGAACTGGATCATCGCCCGCGGTGACACCGCGGAGTACGCGGGTCGCCCGGTCCGCCCCGAGGACGACGGGCTCAAGCACACCTCGCCGCGCGGCGGGCTGCGCAACCTCGACGCGGTGTTCCCCGGCCGTCCGCGCCAGCCGCGCCGGAGCCGCGACGGACGCCCCGTCACCCAGCTCGCGTACGCCCGCCGGGGGGAGATCACCCCGGAGATGGAGTACGTGGCGATCCGGGAGAACGTCGAGGCCGAGGTCGTCCGTGAGGAGATCGCGGAGGGCCGGGCCGTACTGCCGGCCAACGTCAACCACCCCGAGATCGAGCCGATGATCATCGGCAAGCGGTTCCTGGTGAAGGTCAACGCCAACATCGGCAACTCGGCCGTCACCTCCTCCATCGAGGAGGAGGTGGACAAGATGACCTGGGCGACGAAGTGGGGCGCCGACACGGTCATGGACCTGTCCACCGGCCGCAACATCCACACCACCCGGGAGTGGGTGCTGCGCAACTCCCCCGTGCCGATCGGCACCGTCCCGCTCTACCAGGCCCTGGAGAAGGTCGACGGCCGGGCCGAGGAGCTGACCTGGGAGATCTACAAGGACACCGTCATCGAGCAGGCCGAGCAGGGCGTGGACTACATGACGGTCCACGCCGGCGTGCGCCTGCCGTACGTCCCGCTGACGGCCCGTCGCAAGACCGGCATCGTCTCGCGCGGCGGCTCGATCATGGCGGCCTGGTGTCTGGCGCACCACAAGGAGTCGTTCCTCTACGAGCACTTCGAGGAGCTCTGCGAGATCCTCGCGACGTACGACGTCACCTACTCGCTGGGGGACGGACTGCGCCCCGGGTCGATCGCGGACGCCAACGACGAGGCGCAGTTCGCCGAACTGCGCACGCTGGGCGAGCTGAACACGATCGCCAAGCGGTTCGGCGTGCAGACCATGATCGAGGGTCCCGGGCATGTCCCGATGCACAAGATCAAGGAGAACATCGACCTCCAGCAGGAGATCTGCGAGGAGGCGCCGTTCTACACGCTCGGCCCGCTGACCACGGATGTCGCGCCCGCCTACGACCACATCACCTCGGGCATCGGCGCCGCGATGATCGCCTGGTGGGGCACGGCGATGCTCTGCTACGTCACGCCCAAGGAGCACCTGGGGCTGCCCAACCGGGACGATGTGAAGACCGGCGTGATCACCTACAAGATCGCCGCCCACGCGGCCGACCTCGCCAAGGGGCACCCGGGCGCGCAGGAGTGGGACGACGCGCTGTCCGACGCGCGGTTCGAGTTCCGGTGGGAGGACCAGTTCAACCTGGCCCTCGACCCGGACACGGCACGGGAGTTCCACGACGAGACGCTGCCCGCCGAGCCCGCGAAGACGGCGCACTTCTGCTCGATGTGCGGGCCGAAGTTCTGCTCGATGAAGATCTCCCAGGACATCCGGCGTCAGCACGGCGGTTCCCAGGAGGAGATCGAGGAGGGCATGGCCGAGAAGTCGAAGGAGTTCGCGGCCGCCGGCAACCGGGTCTACCTGCCTATCGCCGACTGATCCGTTCCGGCACCATGGCAGGGACCACCGGGCCCTGTCATGGTGCCGGGGCCCGCCTTCGCCCGGTCCGCGCCTTTACGGGTAACTACAGCTGGTTCACCGCTGTTTGGCACGGTTAACCGCCTTGTTAAGCGACAGTATGGACACAGTCGTGTGGCAGCTGGATGTACGTTTGGCCGCCGGCTCACCTGCGCTTGACCCTTTCCTTATCCGTGGCTTACTTTCCGGCTTGCTTGGCTGAAATTGGTGCGCCCTCGGAACGGGGGCCCGGGGAGGGAAACACAGTGAACTGGTACCTGGACGTACTCAAGAACTACGCAGGCTTCAGCGGACGCGCGCGCCGTAAGGAGTACTGGATGTTCGTGCTCTTCAACTTCATCATCGGTGTCGTGCTGTCGGTCATCGGCACGGCGATAGACACGCAGATCCCGTACTACCTCTACCTCCTCGCGGTCCTCGTCCCGTCGCTGGCGGTCCTGGTGCGCCGGCTGCACGACACCGGCCGCTCGGGCTGGTGGTTCTTCATCGCGTTCGTCCCGCTGGTCGGCTTCATCATCCTGATCGTCTTCCTCGCCTCGGAGGGCAAGCCGGAGACGAACCAGCACGGCGCCAACCCGAAGCTGGCTCCGCAGGGCATCTGATCCACCGCTCCGGTCCGTCCGGAGCGTCTCCCCGGGCCGGGCGCGGCACTTGCCGCCCCGGCCCGCGGTGCGTCCGGAGCCGGAGGCGGGGCCGGACCCCGGAGCAGGATGCGGCAGCGGAAGCGGAAGCGGAAGCGGAGCCGGCACCGAACCGCAGACGGAAGGCGGTCCGGGCCGCGGCCCGTCAGTCCGGGCGGTGTTCGGGGCCGCCGAAGTCCGGGCTGGTGAAGTCGGGGCTGGTGAAGGTCGGCCGGGGGCCGGCCGCCGGTCCGTCGTCCGGGCCCGAGAAGTCCGGCCTGCTGTAGCCCACCTTCGGGATGCGGTGGGGCGAACGGTGCGGGGTCCGCGCGGCGGGGCCCGCGGTGGGGTCGGCCAGGGCGTCCCGGAGGAACGGGAGGATGCCGCGCTCCAGCAGGGCGTGGCGCCAGGCCTCCCGGGCTCGTGCGACCTCCTCCGGAAGCTCCTGTTCCTCGTCCTCGGCGGCCAGGGACGTCGTGCTGTTGCGGAGCGCGGTGACGAGCAGTCCGACCGCCGCGACCAGGATCGCGGCGGCGGCGACCGCCGCGAAGAACCACCCGGCGGCGACCATGGAGTCGCCGAAGGCCACCGAGGGGCTGACCGCCTTGAGCAGATAGCCGACGAGCAGGAAGATGACGGCCGCGGTACCGGCCAGCAGCGGGGTCAGGACCGTGACGACCGCGCCTATGCCGGCCCCCGCCCCGGCCGCCGTGCTCTGCGGCCCGTCCACGGCCGGGAGCCCGTCGGCCGCTTCGGCGGCGGTCGAGGCCCGGCGCAGTTCGTCCCGGGCCTCGACGTAGTGCTCGTACTCGGTGGCCGCGGCGGCGGTGATCAGCGCCGTGGCGCTGAGCGCCATGGTGCGCAGCTGTTCGGTGTTGAGCCGGTCACCGACGCCCTCCAGGTCCGGGCGTTCATGAGCGTGGCGCAGTGCGTCGCCCAGGATCCGCTCGTACTCGGGTCCGTCCTCGGCCAGCAGGTGCGGAGCGCTTGTCATCTGCATCCCCCGATGCTCCGTCGGTGCCCGGCTGCCCGCGTGGACCGGGCGATCGGGCGGAAACGGAGGAGAGCCTGCCACTGATACGCCGATGGTAGAGCGCTCACGGCACGGGGTGACAGTGTGTTTCCAGAATTGGGCCCGGTGACGGGTCCGGTGATCGGCGAGGTCGGCGCGGGCGGAACCTGAAGCGCCTTCCCCGTCGATGGTCAGGCATGCAGGGGGAGTTGAACCACCAGCAGCTTTCCGGCCATGGTCACTCCACCGTCCATGGCGATGGCGAGGCCGTCCGCGTACACGTGCGGGCCGTTGATCACGGGGCCCGACGCGTCCTCGCCGTCCTCCGTGCCGACCTCGCCCAGGAGATACGGAATAGGGCTGTGACCATGGACGACGCGCTGTCCGCCGTACGTCGCCATCAGCTCGCGCACCGCGTCGGCGCCGCCCTCGTCCCGGAAGGCGAACCGCTTGGTCAGCTTGCGGAAGAGGTCCCAGCACTCGTCCGCGTCGTTACGCGTGAGAATGGCCGTGATCGTGTCGTTGACGTCCTCGATGGTGGAGCCGTAGTCGAGGTAGGCCGTCGTGTCGGAGTGCATCAGCAGATGCCCGTCCTCCTCGACGACCGCGTCGAGCCGGGACATCCACTGGAGGTGGACGTCCTGGAGGCGCTCCATGTCGGTCTTCTGGCCGCCGTTGAGCAGCCAGGCGGCCTGGAAGGTGGCGGTGCCGGCCCCGGAGTTGACGGGGGTGTCGGCGAACCGCTTGGCGCCGAGCAGCAGCAGCTCGTGGTTGCCCATCAGGGCCTTGCAGTAGCCGCCGGCCGCCGCCGCCTCGGCGGAGAGCCGCATGACGAGGTCGATGACCCCGATGCCGTCCGGACCGCGGTCGGTGAAGTCGCCGAGGAACCACAGCCGGGCGTTGCCCGCGGCCCAGTTCCCGTCGGCGTCGATGAGGCCCTGCTCGCCGAGGGCGGCCAGCAGTTCGTCCAGATAGCCGTGGACGTCGCCGACGACGAAGAGCGGGCCGAGGCCGTCCTCGGGCGCCGGGGCCGGCTCGGCGACGGTCTGCACCTGGACCGTGTCGCCGCGCCGGATGACCGGGAGGTCCCGCTCGGTCGGTGTGTAGCCCTCCGGCTGCTCGTCGCCCACGACAGCGTTGCCGGGGTGCGGCGGCCGGTCCGGCGCGGGTGCCCGCGGCGGTACGGAGGCGGCCGGCGGTACGGGAGCGCCCGGCGCCGGCGGGTTCGGGTCCGGCGCACGGGGCGGTACCGAGGAAGGAGGTGCCACCTGTGCCTGTGGTGGCACGGGTGTCTGCGCATACGGCGGAACCCGGAAGTCACGCAACGTCGCCGTCCGCACCACGGGTTCCTGACCGGCCCCCTGAGTCATCGACCCCTCCACCACCGTCGCGCCGCCGTACACCTGACGGGCCCTGCCTGGTAGAGGTGGTCCGCGGTGTCGTGCGCCCATCATAGGAATGCGGATCGATCTGTGTGACGCACCAGGGGTGGTGAATCCGGGCGCACGCACGGTTCACCGGCCGATTGGTCCGAAAAGAGCCGATCAATCCCCGCTGGGGGAGCGCGGCGGGCTGACCGTGGTGCGCGGTGGGCGGCGTTGCGAGGAGGTCCGGACGATGAGCTCCGTCGGTATGACCTGCTCCACCGGCCCGTCGTGCTCGACCCCTTCGATGGCGTCGATGAGGAGCTGGACGACGGCCGTGCCGATGCGGCGCGGCTTCAGCGAGAGCGTCGTGATGGGCGGCTCGGTGGCCGCGTACACGGTGGACTCGCTGCAGCAGACCAGCAGCAGGTCCTCGGGGACCCGCAGTCCGTAGCGGCGGGCCGCCGCGAGGAGATCGGTGCCGTTGGGGTCGAAGAGCCCGTAGACCGCGTCGGGGCGGTCCGGGCGGGCGAGCAGCCGGTCGGCGGCGACCGCCCCCGCGCAGGGGTCGTGGGCCGGGTAGGACTCGTAGACGGGATCCTGGCCGACCCGCTCGCACCAGTGGAGGTAGGCGGTGGTGGACAGCCGGGTGTACGTGTCGGTGGTGTTGCCGGTCAGCAGGCCGATACGGCGGGCTCCGGCGGCGGCGAGATGGTCGAGGAGGTCGAGTACCGCGGCCCGGTGATCGTTGTCGACCCAGGCGGTGACGGGGAGCGTCCCGGCCGGGCGGCCGTCCGAGACGACCGGCAGTCCCTGGCGGACGAGTTCGGTGACGACCGGGTCCTGGTCGGAGGGGTCGATGACGACGGTCCCGTCGAGTGCGACGTTCGACCAGACGTCGTGCCGGGAGGTGGCGGGCAGGATGACGAGGGCGTAGCCGCGGGCGAGCGCCGCGGAGGTCGCGGCTCTCGCCATCTCCGCGAAGTACGCGAATTCGGTGAAGGTGAAAGGTTCATTCCCGTACGTGGTCACGGTCAGGCCGATCAGCCCCGACTTGCCCGTACGGAGGGTTCGGGCCGCGGCGGACGGGCGGTAGCCCAGGCGCTCGGCGACCTCGCGGACATGGCGGCGGGTGGCGTCCGGGAGCCTGCCCTTGCCGTTGAGCGCGTCGGAGACGGTCGTGATCGAGACTCCGGCCGCGGCGGCCACATCACGGATCCCCGCCCGTCCCGGCCGGCCGCTGCGCCGGGGTGTCTCCGTCCGGCTCACCTGGTGCTTCCCTGCTGCTGTCATGGCGAGCCGATAGTAGGGCTCCGAGGGGTGGTCGGTCCGGTCGCATATGCGCACGTTGACAGGCACGTTTCTGCAAGGTCACTGTCTATCAGATTCCTTTGAATGCAAGGGAGTTGGGTGTTCATGCATGCGTGTTTCAGGTGCTGGCGGGTGGCAGCCTGCCGAATGTGCGATGTCTCGAAGAGGTCTCAACTCACCACTTCGGGGGACGCGCGCCACGGCGTGAGCCACCGGCGCGCGCCGGACCGTGATGCGCTCCCCCGGGCGGAGGCCCCGGGCCGCCCCGCGCGAGGTCCCATTCCCGGGCACTGCGGTCGATTTCCCGCTCGGGCCATTCGCAGCGGGGCCCAATCCTCATAAGGTGTGCAGTATTGCTGTGAACGGACGGTCGAGGAGGACCTGCGGTGAGCGAGACGAGCCCCAAGCTGCGCGCCGAGCTGGACGGCGTTCCCGCCTATGTGCCGGGGAAGCCGGCGGCGGCCGGTGGACCGGTCGCGTACAAGCTGTCCTCCAACGAGAATCCCTATCCGCCGCTGCCGGGTGTCCTGGAGTCGGCGCTCGCCGCCGCGGGGAACTTCAACCGCTACCCGGACATGGCGTGCACCGGCCTGATGAACGAGCTGGCCGACCGTTTCGGTGTGCCTCTCTCGCACATCGCCACCGGAACGGGCTCGGTGGGCGTGGCCCAGCAGCTGCTCCAGGCCACCTCCGGCCCCGGCGACGAGGTCATCTACGCCTGGCGGTCCTTCGAGGCGTACCCGATCATCACCCAGGTCAGCGGCGCGACCTCGGTCAAGGTCCCGCTGACCGACGGCGATGTGCACGACCTCGACGCGATGGCGGACGCGATCACCGACCGGACCCGGCTGATCTTCGTCTGCAACCCCAACAACCCCACCGGCACGGTGGTGCGCCGAGCGGAGCTGGAACGGTTCCTCGACCGGGTGCCGAGCGATGTGCTGGTGGTGCTCGACGAGGCGTACAAGGAGTTCATCCGCGACGCCGACGTGCCGGACGGCATCGAGATCTACCGGGACCGGCCCAATGTGGCGGTGCTGCGGACCTTCTCCAAGGCGTACGGTCTGGCCGGGTTGCGGGTCGGCTTCGCGGTGGCCCACGAGCCGGTGGCCGCCGCGCTGCGCAAGACCGCCGTCCCCTTCGGCGTGAGCCAGCTCGCCCAGGACGCGGCGGTGGCCTCGCTCCGCGCCGAGGACGAGCTGCTGGGCCGGGTCGGTTCGCTGGTCGCCGAGCGCACCCGGGTCAGCGCGGAGCTGGTGCGCCAGGGCTGGACGGTGCCGGAGTCGCACGCGAACTTCGTCTGGCTGCGGCTCGGTGAGCGGACCCTCGACTTCGCGGCGGCCTGTGAGCGGGCCGGGGTGGTCGTGCGGCCGTTCGCGGGCGAGGGTGTGCGGGTCTCGATCGGCGAGGACGAGGGCAACGACCTGTTCCTGAAGGCGGCGGAGGCGTTCCGCGCGGAGCTGTAGCCGCGCCGGGCGCGCGAGGCGGCTCCTCGCGCGCGGTGGCGCCGTACGACCGGGTGGCCCCGGACCTCGATCGACGAGGCCCGGGGCCTTTCGCGTGGGCGGCGGAGGCCGTGCGCACGGGCTTGGGCCGAAAAGGGGTACCCCCGACGAAGGCTCCGAAAGTGTGTGCGCCATAATTGCTTGTGAATGTGAACGCGTTCACAAGCGTGCCCTGCTTCCTCCCGTAATCGGGGGAATCAAAGGGGCATAGTGCCGGTGTGACCACGGCGATGTAAGGAGACTGACGACGTGGACCTAGCTCTGGCGCCGGAGACCCTGGCGCGATGGCAGTTCGGCATTACCACCGTCTACCACTTCCTCTTCGTCCCCCTGACGATCTCGCTCGCCGCGCTCACCGCCGGCCTGCAGACCGCCTGGGTGCGGACGGAGAACGAGAAGTACCTCAGGGCGACCAAGTTCTGGGGCAAGCTGTTCCTGATCAACATCGCCATGGGCGTCGTCACGGGCATCGTCCAGGAGTTCCAGTTCGGCATGAACTGGTCCGACTACTCGCGCTTCGTCGGCGACATCTTCGGCGCTCCGCTCGCCTTCGAGGCGCTGATCGCCTTCTTCTTCGAGTCCACCTTCATCGGGCTGTGGATCTTCGGCTGGGACAAGCTGCCGAAGAAGATCCACCTCGCCTGCATGTGGATGGTCTCGATCGGCACGATCCTCTCCGCCTACTTCATCCTGGCGGCCAACTCCTGGATGCAGCACCCGGTCGGCTACCGGATCAACGAGGAGCGCGGCCGCGCCGAACTCACCGACTTCTGGCGGGTGCTCACCCAGGACACCGCGGTCACCCAGTTCTTCCACACCATCACGGCGGCGTTCCTGGTCGGCGGGGCCTTCATGGTCGGCATCGCCGCGTTCCACCTGGCGCGCAAGAAGCACATCCCGGTGATGCGGACCTCGCTGCGGCTGGGGCTGATCACCGTGGTGGTCGCCGGACTGCTCACCGCCGTCAGCGGCGACAGCCTCGCCAAGGTCATGTTCCGGCAGCAGCCGATGAAGATGGCCGCCGCCGAGGCGCTGTGGGACGGTCAGGAGCGGGCGCCGTTCTCGATCTTCGCGTACGGGGACGTCAGCAAGGGCCACAACTCCGTGGAGATCTCGCTCCCCGGGATACTGTCCTTCCTCGCCAACAACGACCCGAACTCCTATGTCCCCGGCATCAACGACATCAACAAGCAGTCGCAGGAGAAGTACGGGCCCGGCGACTACCGCCCCAACATCCCGGTCGCGTTCTGGAGCTTCCGCTGGATGATCGGCTTCGGGATGGCCTCCTTCGGCCTCGGCCTGCTGGGGCTCTGGCTGACCCGGAAGAAGTTCCTGCTGCCACCGGCGCTGCGGACCGGTGAGGACGAGGTGCCGCATCTGGTCCTGTTCCGGAACAAGGCGCTCAGCCCGCGGCTCACCAAGCTCTACTGGCTCGTCGCGCTCTGGACGCTGCTCTTCCCGCTGATCGCCAACTCCTGGGGCTGGATCTTCACCGAGATGGGCCGGCAGCCCTGGGTGGTCTACGGGGTGCTCCAGACCCGTGCCGGGGTCTCCCCCGGTGTCTCGCAGGGCGAGGTTCTCACCTCGATGATCGTCTTCACCCTGCTCTACGCGGTGCTCGCCGTGATCGAGGTGAAGCTGCTCGTGAAGTACATCAAGGCCGGGCCGCCGGAACTCACCGAGGACGACCTGAACCCGCCCACGAAGATCGGCGGCCACGACGAAGACGACGCCGACCGGCCGATGGCCTTCTCGTACTGAGCACAGGAGCTGAGAGATGGAACTCCACGACGTCTGGTTCGTGCTCATCGCCGTCCTCTGGACCGGCTACTTCTTCCTGGAGGGATTCGACTTCGGCATCGGGGTCCTCACCAAGCTGCTGGCCCGCGACCGCAAGGAGCGCCGGGTCCTGATCAACACGATCGGGCCCGTCTGGGACGGCAACGAGGTCTGGCTGCTCACCGCGGGCGGCGCGACCTTCGCCGCCTTCCCCGAGTGGTACGCCACCCTCTTCTCCGGCTTCTATCTGCCGCTGCTGATCATCCTGTTCTGCCTGATCGTGCGGGGCGTCGCCTTCGAGTACCGCGCCAAGCGGTCCGAGGAGCGGTGGCAGACGAACTGGGAGACCGCGATCTTCTGGACCTCGCTGATCCCCGCGGTGCTGTGGGGCGTGGCGTTCGGGAACATCGTGCGGGGCGTGAAGATCGACGCCGACATGGAGTACGTCGGCAACTTCTGGGACCTCCTCAACCCGTACGCGATCCTCGGCGGCCTCGTCACGCTCACCCTCTTCACCTTCCACGGGGCGGTGTTCGCCGGTCTCAAGACGGCGGGCGACATCCGGATCCGGGCCCGCGCCCTGGCGCTGAAGCTCGGCCCGGTCACCGCGGTGCTCGCGCTCGGCTTCCTGCTCTGGACCCAGGCCGAGAACGGCGACGGCTGGAGCCTGGGCGCCCTGGTCGTGGCGGTGGTGGCGCTCCTGGCCGCGATCGGGGCGATCGCCAAGGGACGTGAGGGCTGGTCGTTCGCGTTCTCGGGCGTGACGATCGCGGCGGCGGTCGCGATGCTCTTCCTGACGCTCTTCCCGAACGTCATGCCGTCCTCGCTGAACGACGCCTGGAACCTCACGGTCACCAACGCCTCGTCCAGCCCGTACACGCTCAAGATCATGACCTGGTGCGCGGGCATCGCCACGCCCATCGTGCTGCTCTACCAGAGCTGGACCTACTGGGTCTTCCGCAAGCGCATCGGCACCCAGCACATCGCCGACGCGCACTGACTCCGGTGAGCTGCCGCGGGCCTCGCGGCGCGCGGCAGCTCTCGATCCCGCAGAGCTCACCGACCCCGCCGGGGGGATGTTTCACGTGAAACCGATCGATCCGCGTCTGCTCCACCACGCACGGGCCACCCGCCTCTTCCTGGCGGCCGTGGTGGCTCTCGGCCTGGTCGGCGCCCTGTTGGTGATCGCCCAGGCGATGCTCATCGCCGAGATCGTGGTGGGCGGCTTCGAGGGCGGGCTCACGGTCACCGCACTGCGTACCCCTCTCCTGCTGCTCGCCGCCGTCGCGCTCGGGCGGGCCCTGGTCGCCTGGCTCACCGAGCTGGCGGCCCATCGCGCCAGCGCGGCCGTCAAGTCGGAACTGCGCGGCCGGCTCCTGGAGCGGGCGGCGCGACTGGGCCCCGACTGGCTGAGCGGACAGCGCACCGGTTCGCTGGTCGCCCTGGCGACCCGGGGCATCGACGCGCTCGACGACTACTTCGCCCGCTACCTCCCGCAGCTCGGCCTCGCGGTCGTCGTGCCGGTGGCGGTGCTCGCCCGGATCGTCACCGAGGACTGGGTGTCGGCGGCGATCATCGTCGTCACCCTGCCGCTCATCCCGCTGTTCATGATCCTGATCGGCTGGGCCACCCAGTCCCGGATGGACCGGCAGTGGCAGCTGCTGTCCCGGCTCTCCGGGCACTTCCTGGACGTCGTCGCCGGGCTGCCGACCCTGAAGGTCTTCGGGCGGGCCAAGGCCCAGGCCGCGTCGATCCGCACCATTACCTCCGACTACCGCAGGGCCACCCTGCGCACCCTGCGGATCGCCTTCCTCTCCTCCTTCGCCCTGGAGCTGCTGGCGACCCTGTCGGTGGCGCTCGTCGCCGTCACGATCGGCATGCGCCTCGTCCACGGTGAACTCGACCTCTACACCGGTCTGGTGGTCCTGATCCTGGCCCCGGAGGCGTATCTGCCGATCCGCCAGGTCGGGGCGCAGTACCACGCGGCGGCCGAGGGCCTCTCGGCCGCCGAGGAGATCTTCGCGGTCCTGGAGACCGAACCCCGCGCCCCGGGCACCGAGGACGTGCCGGACACGCTGCGCCTGGAGCTGGCGGAGGTGACCGTACGCCACGAGGGCCGCGCCGAACCGTCGTTGGACGCCGCGTCGCTCACCGTGGAGCCGGGGGAGACCGTCGCCCTGGTCGGCCCGAGCGGGGTCGGCAAGTCCACCCTGCTGAACGTGGTCCTCGGGTTCGCCGTACCCGACGAGGGGCGCGTCCGGGTCGGGGGCCGGGACCTCGCGGAGCTGGACCTCGAACGCTGGCGGAGCCGGATCGCCTGGGTCCCCCAGCGCCCCTACCTCTTCGCGGACACGATCGCCGAGAACGTCCGCCTCGCCCGGCCCGACGCCGACGACGAGGCGGTCCTCGCGGCGCTGCGGGACGCGGGCGCGTACGACTTCGTCGCGGCACTGCCCGACGGGCTGCGGACGCCGCTCGGCGAGGACGGCGCCGGGCTCTCCGCGGGCCAGCGTCAGCGCCTCGCCCTGGCCCGGGCGTTCCTCGCCGACCGGCCGGTCCTGCTGCTGGACGAGCCGACCGCGAGCCTGGATGGCGAGAGCGAGGCGGGCATCGTCGACGCCGTACGGCGGCTGGCCACCGGGCGGACCGTGCTGCTGGTCGTCCACCGTCCGGCGCTGCTGGCGGTCGCCGACCGGGTGGTGACGCTGGAACCGCGTACGGGAGCCCCTGAGGAGCCGTACGCGAAGGTGCTCGCGGGCGCCGCGGCCCCGGGGTCCGCCGTACCCGAGCCCCTCGCCGGGGGTGAACTCCCGGACACCCGCAGGGCGGAGGACCTCGCCCCCCTCGGGACGAGCGGCAGCCGCTCCGGGCGCCTGCTCGCCCGGGTCCGCGCGTCCGCCGGGGCGCAGCGCGGCCGGCTGACCCTGGCCCTGCTGCTCGGCAGCCTGGCCGTCGGGTCGGCCGTGGGGCTCATGGCGGTCTCCGGCTGGCTGATCTCCCGCGCTTCCGAACAGCCGCCGGTGATGTATCTGATGATGGCCGTCACCGCGACCCGCGCTTTCGGCATCGGCCGGGCGGTCTTCCGCTACGCCGAGCGGCTCGTCTCGCACGACGCCGTGCTGAAGCTCCTCGCCGACCTGCGGGTCTCCGTCTACCGGGGCCTCGAACGCATCGCCCCGGCCGGACTGCGCACCACCAGGCGCGGCGATCTGCTGTCCCGGCTCGTCGCCGATGTGGACGCGCTCCAGGACTACTGGCTGCGCTGGCTGCTGCCCGCCGGTACCGCCCTCGTGGTGGGCACCGCGGCCGCCGGGTTCACCGGCTGGCTGCTCCCGGAGGCGGGCGTGATCCTGGCCGTCGGGCTGCTGGTCGCCGGGGTCGGCGTGCCGTTCGTCAGCGGCGCCTGCGCCCGCCGTACGGAGCGTCAGCTCGCGCCCGCCCGCGCCGCCCTGGCCACCCGGGTCGCCGATCTCCTCGGCTCCACCGCGGAGCTGACCGTCGCGGGGGCGCTGCCCGCCCGACAGGCGCGGCTGCGCACGGCCGACCGGCTGCTGACCCGGATCGCCTCCCGCGCGGCCGCGGCGACGGCGCTCGGCGGCGGTCTGTCCGCCCTGGTCTGCGGGCTCACCGTGGTCGCCGCCGCGGCCGTCGCCGTTCCCGCCGTGCACGACGGCCGGCTGTCCGGCGTCGCGCTCGCCGTGGTGGTGCTGACCCCGCTGGCCGCTTTCGAGGCCGTCACCGGGCTGCCGCTCGCCGTGCAGTACCGGCAGCGTGTCGCCCGGAGCGCGGAGCGGGTGTTCGAGGTGCTGGACGCCCCCGTGCCCGTACGGGAGCCCGAGAGCCCCGCGGAGGAGCCCGCCGCCCCCTTCCCACTGGAGGTACGAGGGTTGAGCGCCCGCTACCCGGGCGCGGCGCGGGACGCCCTGTCCTCGCTCGACCTGACGCTGACGCCCGGACGGCGCATCGCGGTCGTGGGCCCTTCCGGTTCGGGCAAGACGACGCTCGCCCAGGTCCTCCTGCGCTTCCTGGACGCCTCGTCGGGGACGTACCGGCTCGGCGGCGTCGAGGCGGCCGCGCTGGAGTCGGACACGGTCCGGCGCTCGGTGGGGCTGTGCGCCCAGGACGCGCACGTCTTCGACAGCACGATCCGCGAGAACCTGCGCCTGGCCCGGCCCGGGGCGACCGACCCCGAGCTGCGCGACGCACTCTCCCGGGCCCGGCTCCTGGAGTGGGCGGCGGCCCTGCCGCAGGGGCTCGACACCCCGGTGGGCGAGCACGGCGCACGGCTCTCCGGCGGCCAGCGCCAGCGCCTCGCCCTGGCCCGCGCGCTGCTCGCCGACTTCCCCGTCCTCGTCCTGGACGAGCCGGCCGAACACCTCGACCTGCCGACCGCCGACGCCCTCACCGCCGATCTGCTGGACGCGACCCGGGGCCGTGCGACGGTCCTGATCACCCACCGGCTGACCGGCCTGGAGGCGGTCGACGAGGTGCTGGTGCTGGACGCGGGCCGGGTCGTGCAGCGCGGACCGTACGCCGAACTCGCAGCCGAGGACGGGCCGCTGCGCCGGATGCTGGAGCGCGAGAGGGAGACGGTGGGGGCGGGGGTGTGAGGCCCGGGGGATGCCCTGGGCGACGCGACCGTGCGCGGCCCGGTTCGCGTCGCCCTACCGGGCCGTGCACGGTCGCGCTCTCCGGTCATCGCACGCATTCTCGACTTTCGCCCCTTATCGCCACTAACTAGGCTCGGGCCATGGCAGAGCCCGATCCGCAGGACTCCCTCGACGCCGCCACCCGGGCCACCCGCAGCCTCCAGGGGCTGTCCACCGAGCTGACCGCGCGGGTGCCGCAGCTCCTGGAGGCGATGCGTTCCGTCGGCGCGGGGCTGGAACTGCACTCCACCCTGGACCGGATCTGCGAGACGGCCGCCGAGCTCGCCCACGCCCGGTACGCCGCGATCGGCGTCGTCGACGAGCTGGGCGAGGGCCTCTCGGACTTCGTCACCTACGGCGTTCCGCAGGAGGTGGCCGAGGCGATCGGGCGGCGGCCCGACGGCCACCGGGGCCTGCTCGGCGCGCTGATCCACGACCCCGACCCGGTCCGCCTGGCCGACCTGTCGACCGACCCCAGGTCCGCCGGATTCCCGGCCGGACACCCTCGGATGCGCAGCTTCCTGGGGGTGCCCATCCGGGTCCAGGGCGAGATCTTCGGCAACCTCTATCTGACCGAGAAGCGGCACGGCGCGGAGTTCAGCGACTACGACCTCCACATGGTCCGGGTGCTCGCCACGGAGGCCGGAATCGCCATCGGCAACGCCCGGCTGTACGAGGCGGCGCGGCAACGGGAGCACTGGATCGACGGATCGGTCGCGGTGACCACGGCGCTCCTGTCGGGCGGGGACGCGGACGAGGCCCTGTCCGTGGTCGCCGAACAGGCCCGCCGGCTCGCCGACTCCGCCGCCGGGATCGTGCTGCTGCCCACCGGGGAGGGCGGTCTGGAGATCGTCGCCGTGTCGTCCGACGACCCCTCGTCCTCGCTCGGCGTGATCATTCCGCCCCGGAGCGCGGTGGTGGCGAAACTGCTCGCGGGCGAGGCGGTGTTCATCGACGACTCGGCCACCGACAGCCGGATGATCACCAGACTGGCCGACCGGTTCGGCCCCAGCATGATGCTGCCGCTGCACAGCGGCGGCCGGGTGCTCGGCGCGCTGGCCACCCCCCGGTCCCGGGGCGCGCGCCCGTTCACGGAGAGCGAGCGGACGCTCGCCACCCAGTTCGCCTCGCAGGCGGCGCTCGCGCTGATGATGGCCGAGGCGCAGCGTGACCGGGAGCGGCTCGCGGTGTACGAGGACCGCGACCGGATCGCCCGCGACCTCCACGACCTGGTCATCCAGCGGCTGTTCGCCACCGGGATGATGCTGGAGAGCGCCCAGCGCCGGTCGGTGGTGCCCGAGGTGCGGACCGGGGTCGGCCGGGCGGTCGACGAGCTGGACGTGACGATCCAGGAGATCCGTACGGCCATCTTCGCGCTCCAGCAGGAACCGGCCGAGGCCCCGTCGGGGCTGCGCACCCGTGTCCTGCGGGAGATCAACATGGCGGCCGTCCCGCTCGGCTTCAAGCCCGCGCACCGCTTCCTGGGGCCGGTGGACTCGCTCGTCGGCGAGCTGACCGGCAAGAACCTGGTCGCCGCGTTGCGCGAGGCCCTCTCCAACGCGTTCCGGCACGCGGGGGCGTCGCTGATCGATGTGGTCGTCGATGCGACGGTGACCCTGCCGGACGGGCGGGCGGCGGTGCGTCTCTCGGTCGCCGACGACGGGGTGGGCATCCCGGAGGGCGGCCGGCGCAGCGGACTGCGCAATCTGGCCCGCCGAGCCGAGTCGCTGGGCGGGTCGAGCCGGATCGAACCGGGGATCGGGGAGGGCGGCGGCGGTACGACGGTGGTGTGGGAGGCGCCGTTGTGAGGACGGCGGATCGGGCTCCTCGGCCCGGTCTGCCGAAAGGTTTCAGCAGGGTGGATTCAGGGGGTGTCTCTGCGGCCGGCGAGGATCCGCTCGATGACGAGGGCCACCCCGTCCTCCTCGTTGGTGGCGGTCCGGCCCGAGGCGGCGGCCACCGCGTCCGGATGGGCGTTGCCCATCGCGAAGGAGGCCCCGGCCCAACGGAGCATCTCGATGTCGTTGGGCATGTCGCCGAAGGCGACCACCTCGGCGGGCGCGATGCCGCGCTCGGCACAGCAGGCGGCGAGCGTGGTGGCCTTGGAGACGCCGAGCCCGCTGACCTCCAGGAGCGCGGAGGGGCTGGACCGGGTGAAGGCGGCCCGGTCGCCGGCGGCGGTGCGGGCCAGGCCGAGGAAGGCGTCGGGCGCCAGCTCGGTGTGGTGGGCCAGCAGCTTGATCACCGGCGCGCCGACGCCGGGGGAGTCCTCGTGCAGCAGCTTCTCGGCGACGGCCACCGTGGCGCCCGGATCCAGATGGAAGGGCGGGTAGGCCGGTTCGTAGTTGATGCCGGTGGTCAACTCGACGGCGAAGGAGGTGCCGGGGGCCGCCTCGCGCAGGGTGCGCACGACGTGCAGGGCGGCGCCGCGCTCCAGCGGCCGCACGGAGAGCAGGTCGCCGTCGGTCCGCAGATCGGTGACCACGGCGCCGTTGGCGCAGATCGCCGTTCCATGGCTCTGGACGTGGTCGCGTACGACGTCCATCCAGCGGGCCGGCCTGCCGGTGACGAAGAAGACCTCGATCCCGGCCTCCTCGGCCGCCGCGAGGGCCGCGACCGTACGCGCGGACAGCGTCTTGTCGTCGCGCAGCAGGGTGCCGTCGAGGTCGGTGGCGATCAGCCGGGTCACGGCGGGAAGAGGCGCATCGGTCACTGAGGTCACCGGGCCATTCTCGCCCACGAAGGCGCACGGGCGTGCGGAGGGGCGCACATCTGAGTGCGTACGCCCCTGAGCTGGGGAACATTCCTCCGGCATATGTCACAGGTCATCGGGGCGCCGACGGGCCCGGGCACGGCCGTAGGCTCGTGGACATGAGCCTCCGCCTGAGCACCGTGATCCTGCCCGTCCACCGCTGGCACGAGGGCGGTCGTGACCGCTGGCAGCGCGCGGAGCAGCTGGGCTTCCATACCGCCTACACCTATGACCACCTGTCCTGGCGGAGCTTCCGGGACGGCCCGTGGTTCGGGGCGCTGCCCACGCTCACGGCCGCGGCGACGACCACCGAACGCCTGCGGCTCGGCACCCTCGTGACCTCGCCGAACTTCCGCCACCCGGTGACGCTGGCCAAGGAGCTGATCTCCCTGGACGACATCTCGGGCGGCCGGATCACCCTCGGCATCGGCGCCGGGGGCAACGGCTTCGACGCCACCGCGCTGGGCCAGGAGGCCTGGACCCCGCGCGAACGGGCCGACCGTTTCGCGGAGTTCGTGCCGCTTCTGGACCGGCTGCTCACCGAGGGCGCGGTGACCGAACGCGGGACGCACTACGCCGCGGAGGAGGCCCGCAACATCCCCGGCTGCGTCCAGCGCCCCCGGCTGCCCTTCGCGGTCGCCGCGACCGGGCCGCGCGGTCTGCGGCTGGCCGCCCGCCACGGGCAGGCCTGGGTCACCACCGGCGACCCCAAGCTGTACGAGAACGGCACCCCGGAGGAGTCGCGGGCCGCGCTGCGGGCGCAGAACGAGAGGTTCACGGCGGCCTGTGCGGAGATCGGCCGGGACGCCGCCGAGCCGGACCGGGTCCTGCTGACCGGCTTCACACCGGACCGCACCGCCCCGCTGGAGTCCGTGGACGCCTTCGTCGACTTCGCGGGGCGCCACGCGGAGCTGGGCTTCACCGAGATCGTCGTCCACGCCCCGATCCCGGACTCCGACTTCGACGTCGACCCGAAGGTCTTCGAGCGCATCGCGACCGAGGCGCCCGCTCAACTGGCTTGATCCGTACGGCTCCTGTCGCTCAGGTCCTCAGCCGCGCAGGAGCAGGAACTGAGGTGGTACGGCGTCCGCGAGCCAGACCCCGTTGGCGCTGACCCGGAAGACATGGCCGGCGCGGTGCATCGCGCCCGCGTCCACGGTGAGGACGAGGGGGCGGCCGCGGCGGGCGCCGACCCGGGTGGCCGTCTCCCGGTCGGGCGACAGGTGGACGTGGTGGCGGGCCATGGGGCGCAGGCCCTCGGCCCGGATCACGTCCATCACCCGGGCGACCGTGCCGTGGTAGAGGTGCGCGGGCGGCTCGGCCGACGGCAGGTCCAGGTCGACGGTGACGGTGTGGCCCTGGTTGGCGCGGATACGGTCTGCTCCTGCGCCGCCCGGCGCGCCGCCCTCGATGGTGAAGCGGCGCTTGTCGTTGGCGGCGACGACGTGGTCCAGCTCTGCGCGGGAGAAGGCGAACCCGTGCCGGGTCGCGGCGCGCAGCAGCTCGTCGACCGGCACCCAGCCGTTCTCGTCGAGAGTGAGGCCGATGCGTTCCGGCTGGTGCCGCAGATGCTTCGAGAGGTACTTGGACACCTTGACGGTGCGACGTTCGTCCATGGCGTCAGAGTGCCTGTGGCGAGCCGATCGGTGCATCCGTATTACGCCTGGCCGGATCGTCGGCTCTTCGGCTTTTCATCTCCTCGTTCTCCTGTGATTCCTCGGCTTTTCTCCTTCACCAGGTTTGATCCACAGTCAACTTGAGTTATCCACAGGGTATTTGGTGGTTCTGTGGACAACACCCATGAGATTTAGAGGCTTTCGTCAATTTTGCCCTCTTTGGCGTGAGTTGCCGCGAGGTGGTCCAACGTACGGGCCTGCACCTCCCGTTCGGTGGCCGCCGTGATGAACTCCGCCAACCGGTCCGCGCCAACCAGATCCTGTACGGCCCGGGTTGTCCGGACCGGCAGCAGCACCGGGCGGGTCGCATCCCCGGTGATCGTGCTCTGCTCCGCGCCGAGGTGGTGGTGCAGGTGGCGGGTGGCGAACGTCCGCATGGCGCGGGCCAGTTCGGCGTCCACGGTCTGCTGGGCGAGGGGCCTCAGCCGACGCACCAGGGCCGCCGCCTCGGCCGCGTCCGCGTCGGTGGGCGGCAGATGGCCGAGATAGCGGGCGAAGACGTGCTCAGTGGTGAACTCCAGGAAACGGGACGCTATGTGCTCCACCTGGCCGCGAAGCTCCCGCAGATGACCCGAGATCGCCGTCAGCGGCACCCCGGCCGCGTACAACTCCACGGCGACCGCCAGCTCTTGCGGGCTGGGTACGAGGAACTCGTCGTCCCGGCCCGGCACGCGCTCCAGCACGCCGAGCTCCACCGCCTCGGCGATGGCCTCGTCGTCCTGCCGGCCGCCGAACCTCGCGTCCAGCTCCCGGCGGCTGATCCGGTCGGCCTCCTCGTCCGTCCACGGGCCGTGCACCTCCGCGGCGAGCCCGAGCACCCCGCCGAGACCCCGCCCCGCGTCCCACGCCTCCAGCAACTCCTTGATGCTGGCCAGGGTGTAGCCCCGGTCGAGCAGGTCGGCGATCTGCCGCAGCCGGGCGAGATGGGTCTCCCGGTACACATTGGCCCGTCCGCGCCGCTCCGGCGTCGGGAGCAGCCCGCGGTCCTGGTAGGCGCGGATCGTGCGCACCGTGGCCCCGCTGGCGTGGGCCAGGTCCTCGATGCGGTACTCGGCGGCCGCGGCCCCGGCCCCGGTCACAGCGGAGGCTTCAGCCGGGCGACGGAACGCAGGGCCCCCGGGCTCAGCCGGGACAGCAGCCTGGCCCCGCGCGCCTCCGGGGTCACCGGCACCACGGCCTGGTTGCGCACGACCGCCCGCAGGATCGCGTCGGCCACCTTCTCCGGCGGGTAGTTGCGGCGTCCGTAGAGCCGGCTCGTCCGCTTCTGCAGCCGTTCCTCCTCCGCCGCGTCGGCCCCCGCGAAGCGCGTGGTGGCGGTGATGTTGGTGTTGACGATGCCGGGGCATATCGCGCTGACCCCGATCGACTTCTCCGCCAGCTCGGCCCGCAGACACTCGCTGAGCATCAGCACCGCCGCCTTCGACGTGCTGTACGCGGGCAGTGCGCGCGAGGGCTGGAAGGCCGCGGCGGATGCCGTGTTGACGATGTGGCCGCCCTGGCCGCGGTCCGCCATCTGCTTGCCGAAGATCCGGCAGCCGTGGATGACCCCCCACAGATTGACGTCGAGGACCTTCCTCCACTCCTCGCTGGTGGTCTCCAGGAACGAGCCGGAGAGCCCGATACCGGCGTTGTTGACCAGGACGTCGACGATGCCGTACTCGGCGGCGACCCGGGCGGCGAGCTTCTCCATCGCGGCCTCGTCGCTGACGTCGACCGCCTCGCCCCAGGCCGCGGGCGCCCCGATCAGCCGTGCCATCTCGGCGGTCCGGGCGGCCCCTTCCGCGTCGCGGTCCACGGCCACGATCCGGGCGCCCGCCTCGGCGAACGCGAACGCCGTGGCCCGCCCGATCCCGGAGGCCGCGCCCGTCACCAGGACCAGCTGACCGCCGAACCGCTGCGCGTAGGGGCTCTTGGCCGCCGGCTGCTGCACGGGCGCGCCGTCCCGCCCGGCGGACTCGTTGGCGGTGACGAACTCGTCGATCCAGGAGGCCAGCTGGTCCGGGCGGGTGCGGGGCACCCAGTGCTTGGCCGGGATCGAACGGCGCACCAGCGCGGGGACCCAGTCCTCAAGACCGTCGTAGAGCCGCTCCGAGAGGAAGGAGTCCCCGGTCGGCGTGATCAGCTGGACCGGTGCGTGGGCGTAGGCGTCCGCACGGGGCCTGCCGAGGCGGGCGCGGACGTTGTCGCGGTAGAGCCAGGCCCCGTGCGCCGCGTCGTTGGGCAGGGAGGCGGTGGGGTAGTCGCCCGCGGGCACCTTCTCCAGCCGCTCCAGGATTCGGGGCCATCGCTTGCCGAGCGGCCCGCGCCAGGCGAGCTCCGGCAGGACCGGCGTATGGAGCATGTACACGTACCAGGACTTGGCGCCCTGGCCGAGGAGCTGGCCGACCTTGCGCGGGGTGGGGCGGGACATCCGGCGTTTGATCCAGTGCCCGAAGTGGTCCAGGGACGGACCGGACATCGAGGTGAAGGAGGCGATCCTGCCCTCGGTCCGGCCGACCGTGACGAACTCCCAGGCCTGCACGGACCCCCAGTCGTGACCGACCACGTGCACCGGCCGGTCCGGGCTGACCGTGTCGATCACGGCCAGGAAGTCGTCCGTCAGCTTCTCCAGGGTGAAGCCGCCGCGCAGCGGCTTCGGGGCGGTGGACCTGCCATGGCCCCGCACGTCGTACAGCACCACGTGCCACTGCTCGGCCAGCCGGGCGGCGACGTCCGACCAGACCTCCTTGCTGTCCGGATAGCCGTGGACCAGCACCACGGTCGGCCGGCCCGCGTCGCCCAGCTCGGCGACGCACAACTCGACGCCACCGGTGACCACGCGTCGCTCACGTGCTTGGGACAGATTCACGCCGCCACCTTCTCCTCGGCCCAGCGCCGCACATGCGGCAGATCGTCGTCCAGCCAGAAAGCGCTCTGCTCGGGGTCCTTGGAGTCGGTGACGACCAGGATCTCCTCGAACTTCGCGCCCGTACCCCGGAATCCGAGGTGGGGTTCGACCGCCCACAGGCCCGGCTGCGGCGGGTGGTCGGAGAAGCGGTAGGGGCTCCACAGCGGCGACCAGCCGTCCCGGTGACCGTGCAGGGCGTCGCTCAGCAGCCCCTTGAGGGACTGGGTGCCGAAGCCGAACACCTGGGGCGACCAACGGCGTTCGGCGACGCGGTCGACCTTGTGGGCGATCACGCCGAAGGGGTAGGCCCGGTGTCTGTTCGCGTATCCCTGTGCGGTCATGAGGCGTTCGACGTCCTCGTAGATCTCGCGCAAGGAACGGCGCTCGCGCACCTCCCGCAGGATCAGCGCGCGGTGGGCCTCCAGGTCGGCCAGCAGCTTGTCGTGCAGCGGATTGAGTCCGAGGCACCCCGAATACCCGACGTCGGCGGTGAATCCCTTGTACACCGGAGCCATGTCGAGGATGAACGGCATCCCCGGCTCCAGCTTCCGGTCGGTCGGGAAGAACTGCAGCGGCACCTTGAACCCGGCGAACGCCGTACGGTCGCCGAACCAGGCGAACGGCAGGTGGAACCAGTCGCGCACACCGCGCTCGCGCAGCCACACGCGCTGCATCCGGGCCGCCTCGCGCTCGGTCACCCCCGACCGCAGCTGACCGGCGACCGCCTCCGCGCAGGCGTAGGCCAGGCGTTGGACTTCTCTGAACCCCCGCAGATCCTGGGCGACATCACCCCGCACCGCGGAGGTCGTCCCGGTCAGGCCCGCCATGCCCGTCGTTCCCGTCATGCCACCGTCCGTTCCCTGCCGTGTGCGGTACGTGCCCGTAACGTGACACTGATGAATGTGACAATGTCCGGCGGCTGCGTCAAGGGGTGTGCACGGCCTGTGGACAACGGCCTGTGGACGACGTCGGCTCCGCGGTGAGTCCACGGCGCCTCCCCCTACGGGCGTGTACGCCTGGAGTCTGACGCGGATCCAGCCGTCAGGGCTGACGACCTCTGTGGTCCGCGCCACTAACGTCTTTTCCGTGACAGCCGTAATCGCTACCGAAGCCCTGAGCATGCGGTTCCCCCGGGTGACCGCGCTTGACCGGCTCACGTTGGACATCGGACCGGGTGTGACCGGTCTGGTGGGTTCCAACGGAGCCGGCAAGTCCACACTGATCAAGATCCTGCTGGGTCTCTCCCCCGCCACCGAAGGCCGGGCCGCAGTGCTCGGGCTCGACGTCGCGACCAGCGGCGCCGCCATCCGGGAACGGGTGGGGTACATGCCCGAGCACGACTGCCTGCCGCCCGACGTCTCGGCCACCGAGTTCGTCGTGCACATGGCCCGCATGTCGGGGCTGCCTCCCACGGCGGCCCGCGAGCGCACGGCCGACACCCTGCGCCACGTCGGCCTCTACGAGGAGCGCTACCGCCCGATCGGCGGCTACTCGACCGGCATGAAGCAGCGGGTGAAGCTGGCCCAGGCCCTCGTCCACGACCCCCAGCTGGTCCTGCTCGACGAGCCGACCAACGGTCTGGACCCGGTCGGCCGCGACGAGATGCTCGGCCTGATCCGCCGGATCCACACCGACTTCGGCATCTCCGTGCTGGTGACCTCGCACCTGCTGGGCGAGCTGGAACGCACCTGCGACCACGTCGTCGTCATCGACGGCGGAACGCTCCTGCGCTCCAGCTCCACCAGCGACTTCACCCAGACCACCGCGACCCTCGCGGTCGAGGTGACCGACAGCGACACCCACCCCGACGGCACCGGCGCACTGCGCAAGGTCCTCACCGACGCCGGGGTCACGCTCATCGGCCTCGACGGGATCGACACCCAGGGGCTGCCGGGCGCGGGCCACATCCTGCTGATCGAGGCGGTGGGCGAGGAGACGTACGACCTGGTGCGCGACAGCGTCGCCGGGCTCGGGCTCGGCTTGGTCCGCATGGAACAGCGCCGCCACCACATCGCCGAGGTCTTCCGTACCGAACAGGGCGCGGCGCACGCCGCCGTCCCGGCCGCCGCCGGCTCCGTACCGGCCGCGCACCAGGCCGTACCGCAGCCCGCGCAGCAGGTCGTCCAGCAGAAGGGAAGCGGTCGCGATGAGCGCTGAGACCAAGGCCGCGGCCGGGCGTGACGCCTCCCGGATCCACAACATCGGCTACCGCTCCTACGACGGACAGCGGCTCGGCCGGGCCTACGCCCGCCGCTCCCTGTTCTCGCAGACCCTGCGGGGCTCCTTCGGACTGGGCCGTTCCGCCAAGTCCAAGGTGCTGCCCATGCTGCTGTTCGGCGTGATGGCGCTGGTCGCGGCGATCCTGGTGGCGGTCTCCATGGCCGCGCCGGACGCCACCAAGCTGGTGGTCAAGTACACCTCGTACGCGATCTACCTCCAGGCCGTCATCGGCCTGTTCATCGCCGCCCAGGCACCGCAGGCGGTCTCCAGGGACCTCCGCTTCAAGACCGTGCCGCTGTACTTCTCGCGGCCCATCGAACGCGCCGACTACGTGCTCGCGAAGTTCGCCGCCACCGCGACCGCGCTCTTCGTCCTCACCGGCGCACCGCTGCTCATCCTCTATGTGGGCTCGCTGCTCGCGAAGTTCGACTTCGCCGACCAGACCATGTGGTTCGGCCAGGGACTGGTGTCGGTGGCGCTGCTGTCCGTGCTGTTCGCCGGGCTCGGCCTCGTGATGGCCGCCCTGACCCCGCGGCGCGGCTTCGGCGTCGCCGCGGTGATCGCCCTCCTGACCATCACCTACGGCGCCGTCTCCACGATTCAGGCCATCGCCTGGGAGACCGGGTCGGAAGGGGCCGTGCAGTGGCTCGGCCTGTTCTCGCCGATCACGCTGATCGACGGCATCCAGACCGCGTTCCTCGGCGCGACCTCCGCCTTCCCCGGAGGGGAAGGCCCGGGGGCCGGCACCGGTGTGGTCTACCTGTTCGTTGTTCTCGCGCTCGTCGCCGGCTCGTACGCCGTCCTGATGCGCCGTTACCGGAGGGCCGGGCTGTGACCACCATCGAGATCGACCACACCTCCCGCTGGTTCGGCAACGTGGTCGCCGTCAACGACGTCTCCATGACCGTGGGGCCCGGCGTCACCGGACTCCTCGGCCCGAACGGCGCCGGGAAGTCCACTCTCATCAACATGATGGGCGGATTCCTCGCCCCCTCGACGGGGAAGGTCACGCTCGACGGACGGCCGATCTGGCGCAACGAGGCCGTCTACAAGGAGATCGGCATCGTCCCGGAGCGGGAGGGGATGTACGACTTCCTCACCGGCAAGGAATTCGTCGTCGCCAACGCCGAACTCCAGGGTCTGGGCGGGGCCGAGGCGCAGAAGGCGCTCGCCACGGTGCAGATGGAGTACGCGCAGGACCGCAAGATCTCCACGTACAGCAAGGGCATGCGCCAGCGCGTGAAGATGGCGTCCGCGCTGGTCCACGAGCCCTCGGTGCTGCTGCTGGACGAGCCGTTCAACGGCATGGACCCGCGCCAGCGGATGCAGCTGATGGAGCTGCTGCGGCGGATGGGGGCCGAGGGGCGCACCGTCCTGTTCTCCTCCCACATCCTCGAAGAGGTCGAGCAGCTGGCCTCGCACATCGAGGTGATCGTGGCGGGCCGGCACGCCGCGTCCGGCGACTTCCGGAAGATCCGCCGGCTGATGAAGGACCGGCCGCACCGCTATCTGGTGCGCTCCAGCGACGACCGGGCCCTGGCGGCCGCGCTCATCGCCGACCCGTCCACGGCCGGCATCGAGGTCGACCTGACCGAGAAGGCGCTGCGCATCCAGGCCGTCGACTTCGGGCGGTTCACCGAACTGCTGCCGAAGGTGGCCCGTGAGCAGGGCATCCGACTGCTCACCGTCTCACCGTCCGACGAGTCCCTCGAATCGGTCTTTTCCTACCTCGTAGCGGCCTGAGTAGTGGCCTGAAAGGAGCTGTGCACCGTCATGTACGACCCCACAGTCGCCCGGCTCACCTACCGGGCCCTGCTCGGCCGGCGCCGGGCCGCCATCCTGTTCGTCCTGCCCGCGCTGCTGCTGGTCATCGCCGCGGCCGTGCGCATGTTCGCCGGGGCCGATGACCAGGTCGCGGCCAATGTCCTCGGAGGGTTCGCCATCGCCACGATGGTCCCGCTGATCGGCGTGATCGCCGGGACCGGCGCGATCGGCCCCGAGATCGACGACGGCTCGATCGTCTACCTGCTGGCCAAGCCGGTGAAGCGGCCCACGATCATCTTCACCAAGCTGATCGTGGCCATCGCGGTGACCATGGTGTTCTCCGCCCTGCCGACGCTGCTCGCGGGCCTGATCCTCAACGGCAACGGCCAGCAGATCGCCGTCGCCTACACGATCGCGGCGCTGGTCGCCTCGATCGCGTACAGCGCCCTGTTCCTGCTGCTCGGCACGGTCAGCCGGCACGCGGTCGTCCTCGGTCTGGTCTACGCCCTGGTCTGGGAGGCCCTCTTCGGCAGCCTGGTGGCCGGTGCGCGGACGCTCAGCGTCCAGCAGTGGTCGCTCGCGGTCGCCCAGAAGGTCGCGGGCGAGGGCGCGGTGACCTCGGAGGTCGGCCTGCCGCTCGCCACGGTCCTGCTGGTCGCGGTCACGGTCGCCGCCACCTGGTACGCGGGCCAGAAGCTGCGGGTGCTGAAGCTGGCGGGCGAGGAGTGAGGCTTCCGGGCTGAGTGCCTGAGCGCCTGAGGCCTGAGTTGCCCGTACGCCCCGACGACCCCCGCCCTTCCTGAAGAGGGCGGGGGTCGTCGTATGAGCGGACAGGTGTGCGCGTAACCGTACGTTTATCGGGTCGTTGGGCAGGGCGCGTGGAGGCAACTGGAATCCGTGGCGTCGTAGCGATCGTGAAATCGGGGAGTGCCGGCACCGGGTGAGGCTCAGCCCACCGGACCGGTCATCGAGTGAGTGGCAACCGTGAGCGTCCTCCACCCCTGAAGCCCGGGGTGTGGGCCGTCCTCGTCATTCCCTCGTACGAAAGGCACACCCATGCCCACGGAGGTCGCCCTGCTCGAATCGCGCACGCTGCGCGGCGAGCGGATGGGGCGCGTCGACGTCCTCGACAAGGTGAAGAGCCTTGTCATGCTCCCGGACGGAATTCACGTTCGCACAGAGGACGTGGCTCGTTACTTCGAAGTATCCACAGAGGTCGTGAAGAAGGTGACACAGCGGCACCGGGCGGAGGTCGAGGAGAACGGCCTCACCTTGCTGCGCGGCGCTGAGCTGCGAGTCTTCCATAGGGACATGTTGTCCCTATGGGAGGGAGAGGGGTGGGAAAGTTATCCACAGGCGGCCACGCGGCTGACCCTCTACACCCGCCGAACCGTCCTCAACATCGCCATGCTTCTTCGCGACAGCGACATCGCCCGCTGCGTGCGCACCTACCTCCTCGACGCCGAGGAGGAGCTGCGCACGCAGTACGCCTCCCTCGACCAGCGCGTCACGCGCATCGAGAGCTGCCTCACCGGCGTCGGCGGTGCGCTTCAGGAGCTCGGACCGGTGCTGATGCGGATGTCGGAGCGGCTCGACAGCCTCGACCGGAAGGTGGAGATGACGCACCAGGTGGTCGGGGCGATGAGCCTGCGGCTGACGGACGTGCAGCAGGACGTCGTGCGGATGGACGGGCGGATGGACGCCTTCGCCGGGCAGCTGAAGGATCTGCGCCGCCGTAACGGGCCGCGCGGGCAGCGCTGAGCGAAGCGGCCCGGCACCGTGGGTACGGTGCCGGGCCGCTGTCGCGCTGTCGGGGCGCAGGTGCTGGATGTCCTACCGCACGGCCGCCGTACGGAGCAGTTCCTCCAGCACCACCGCGATGCCGTCGTCCTCGTTGGACGCCGTGATCTCGTGGGCGACGGCCTTCAGGTCCTCGTGGGCGTTGGCCATGGCGACGCCGTGGTGGGCCCAGCCGAACATCGGGATGTCGTTCGGCATGTCGCCGAAGGCGATCGTGTCGGCGGCCTTCACGCCGAGCCGACGGGCGGCCAGCGAGAGGCCGGTCGCCTTGCTCAGGCCCAGCGGCAGGATCTCGACCACGCCGGCCCCGGCCATGACCACGTCGACCAGGCTGCCGACGGCCGACCGCGCAGCGAACGCCAGAGCGTCGTCGTCCAGCTCCGGATGCTGTATGTAGACCTTGTTGAGCGGGGCGGTCCACATCTCGGAGGCGTCGTCCACGAAGAGGTACGGCAGCGGCCCCTCCTGCACCCGGTAGCCGGGGCCCACCAGCACCTCGCCCTCCAGCCCGTCGCGGCTGGCCGCCAGGTGCAGCGGGCCCACCTCCGCCTCGATCTTGGAGAGAGCGAGACCGGCGAGCTGCCGGTCCAGGGTCAGCGAGGTCAGCAGCTTGCGCTCGCCCGCGTGGTAGACCTGCGCGCCCTGACCGCAGACCGCGAGCCCCTCGTAACCGAGGTCGTCCAGGATGTGCCGGGTCCAGGGGACCGCGCGTCCGGTGACGATGATGTGCGCGGCGCCGGCCGCCGTGGCGGCGGCCAGTGCCGCGCGGGTGCGCTCGGAGACCGTGTCGTCCTCGCGCAGCAGCGTGCCGTCGAGGTCGGTCGCGACGAGCTTGTAGGGGAAGGTCACTTGGCGACCGGTTCCAGGACCTCGCGTCCGCCCAGGTACGGACGGAGCATCTCGGGCACCCGGACCGAACCGTCGGGGAGCTGGTGGTTCTCCAGGATCGCCACGATCGTGCGCGGTACGGCGCAGAGCGTGCCGTTCAGCGTGGCCAGCGGCTGGACCTTCTTGCCCTCGCGCATCCGGACGGACAGGCGGCGGGCCTGGAAGCCGTCGCAGTTGGACGCGGAGGTCAGCTCGCGGTACTTGCCCTGCGTCGGGATCCACGCCTCGCAGTCGAACTTCCGCGAGGCGGACGCGCCGAGGTCACCGGTGGCGACGTCGATCACCTGGAAGGGCAGTTCGAGGGCGGTGAGCCACTGCTTCTCCCACTCCAGGAGCCTGCGGTGCTCGGCCTCGGCGTCCGCCGGGTCGACGTACGAGAACATCTCGACCTTGTCGAACTGGTGGACGCGGAAGATGCCGCGGGTGTCCTTGCCGTACGTGCCGGCCTCGCGGCGGAAGCACGGGGAGAACCCGGCGTACCGCAGGGGCAGCTTGTCGGCGTCGATGATCTCGTCCATGTGGTACGCGGCGAGGGGTACCTCGGAGGTGCCGACCAGGTAGTAGTCGTCCTTCTCCAGGTGGTACACGTTCTCCGACGCCTGGCCGAGGAAGCCGGTGCCCTCCATGGCGCGCGGGCGGACCAGCGCGGGGGTCAGCATCGGGACGAAGCCGGCCTCGGTGGCCTGGGCGATCGCCGCGTTGACGAGGGCGAGCTCCAGGAGCGCGCCGACGCCCGTGAGGTAGTAGAACCGCGAGCCGGAGACCTTGGCCCCGCGCTCCATGTCGATGGCGCCGAGCGCCTCGCCGAGCTCCAGGTGGTCCTTGGGCTCGAAGCCCTCGGCGCCGAAGTCGCGGATGGTGCCGTGCGTCTCCAGGACGACGAAGTCCTCCTCGCCCCCGACCGGCACGTCCTCGTGGACGATGTTGCCGAGCTGGAGCAGCAGCCGCTTGGCGTCCGCGTCGGCCTCGTCCTGGGCGGCGTCGGCCGCCTTGACGTCGGCCTTGAGCTGCTCGGCCTCCTTGAGGAGCTCGGTGCGCTCCTCGGGGGTGGCCTTGGGGATCAGCTTGCCGAGCGACCTCTGTTTGGCGCGGAGTTCGTCGAAGCGGACGCCGGACGACCTGCGCAGCTCGTCGGCGGAGAGCAGGGCGTCGACGAGGTCGACGTCCTCTCCACGGGCGCGCTGGGAGGCGCGAACACGGTCGGGGTCCTCACGAAGCAGGCGAAGGTCAATCACCCCCCCAGGCTACCGGTGCGCGGTTCTCGCACTCGAACCGATATTGCCGAGCGTGTCACTATGACCGAATTGCCGGAATTGATATTTCTGAGGGGGAATCGTGGACGGCGGCGGTGCCGGAGTGGGGGAAGGGGCGTCAATAACGGTGGTTAACTCCCCTGAACAGGGCAGAAGGTGTGGCCCGCCTTGACGTACCGGCCTTGAGCGGGGCGGGAGTTGGGGGCGAGTCGGGCGCTGTTGTCCACAGGGAGGTCGCTGTCGGAATAGTTATCCACAGGCTGTGTGGAAGTTCTGTGGATGCCGGAGGGCATTGTTCCGGAAGTCGGGCGAAGGTCCATGGAATCTCCGCCCAAACCCGTTCCGCGCACTCATTCGGGTGGGAATTCGCCACTTCAAAGAGTTGATCAAGGTAATTGAGGGGACACGCGGCGACTCACGCCGTCTCGCGGCTCTGTGGACGGCTCTGGGGTGACTGGATTGATTTGTCGACGATGTCGCATTGCGGTGTCGACTTGTCCCCAGGGTGAGCCCCCTCCCTGTGGATAACTCTCCGGAGTGCGTGACTATCTGTAGATCGCACCGCTGCGGAGCGCGCAAGAAGACCGCCCCGAAGCCCTGCTCCCGGAGGAACGGCGTCAGATCCGGCCGTCCTGGCTGCGCGCCAGCCAGTCGGAGGCTTCGGTGAACGCCGCGTCCGATGTGCCCGCCCGCAGCGGCCGCACCTCGTCCGGGGAGACGCCCGCCCGCGGGTAGGAACCGAGGAACCGCACCTTCGGGCTGATCCGCTTCAGCCCCATCAGGGCCTCCCCGACCCGCCGGTCCGCGATGTGCCCCTCCGCGTCCACGGCGAAGCAGTAGTTGCCGATGCCCGCGCCGGTCGGGCGGGACTGGATCAGCATCAGGTTGACGCCGCGCACCGCGAACTCCTGGAGCAGCTCCAGCAGCGCGCCGGGGTGGTCGTCACCGAGCCAGATCACCACGGAGGTCTTGTCCGCGCCGGTCGGTGCGGAGGGCCGGGCCGGGCGGCCCACCAGGACGAAGCGGGTCTGGGCGTTCTCCGCGTCATGGATCTCCGTCACCAGCGGCTCCAGGCCGTAGGTGGCGGCGGCGAACTCACCGGCGAACGCGGCGTCGTAGCGCCCCTCCTGGACCAGCCGGGCCCCGTCCGCGTTGGACGCCGCCGACTCCCACAGGGCGCCCGGCAGGTTCTCCGCCATCCAGTTGCGCACCTGCGGCTGGGCGGCCGGGTGCGCGGTGACCGTCTTGACGTCCGACAGCTTGGTGCCGGGCCGGACCAGCAGTGCGAAGGTGATGGAGAGCAGCACCTCGCGGTAGATCATCAGCGGTTCCCCGCCGGCCAGCTCGTCCAGCGTCGCGGTGATGCCGCCCTCGACGGAGTTCTCGATCGGCACGAGCGCCGCCGCCGCATCGCCGTTGCGTACGGCGTCCAGGGCGGCCGGCACGGACACCATCGGGACGAGTTCCCGGGTGGCGGCTTCCGGGAGCGTACGGAGGGCGACCTCGGTGAAGGTGCCTTCGGGGCCGAGATAGGCGTAGCGCGTGGCTGACATACGGTCACCCTAGTGCGCCTCGCGAGGCCCGCCGCGCTGTCTCAGAATGCGGGCCCGCACCTCCTGGAGTGCCCTACGACTCCAGCAGCCGCTGTCCGACGTACTCGCCCTCCGCCGCCCCGCCCGGGACCGCGAACACCCCGCTCGCCTCGTGCCGGAGGAACGGTGACAGCGCGTCGCCCCGGTCGAGCTTGCGCTGCACCGGTACGAAGCCCCGGAACGGGTCCGCCTGCCAGCAGATGAACAGCAGCCCGGCGTCCGGGGTGCCGTCCTCCGCGATGCCGTCGTGGTACGAGAACGGGCGGCGCAGCATGGCGGCGCCGCCGTTCTTCTCGGGCGAGGAGATCCGGGCGTGGGCGTTGTCGGGGATCACGAGCCGGCCGTCCGGACCCGCCTTGTCGAGGTCCATCTCGGTGGTCTCGGTGCCCCCGCTCAGCGGCGCCCCGTCCGCCTTGCGCCGCCCGATGACCCGCTCCTGGCGCTCCACCGGAAGCTTCTCCCAGTCGTCCAGGAGCATCCGGATCCGGCGGACGACGGCGTACGAACCGCCCTCCATCCACTCCTGCGGCTTTCCGGGGGAGGCGGGGACGAACACGCGGCGGTCGAAGTCCTCGTCGGCGGGCTTCGGGTTGCCGGTCCCGTCGATCTGGCCCATCAGATTGCGGGCGGTCATCGGCCGGGCGGTGGTGCCGGGGGTGCGGTTGAAGCCGTTCATCTGCCACCGCACCCGCGCCGTGCCCGCGGCCTCCTTCTGGAGGGCCCGCAGCGCGTGGAAGGCGACCAGCGCGTCGTCCGCGCCGATCTGCGCCCACAGATCGCCGTTGGACCGCTTGGCGTCGAGGGCGTCGGCGGAGAACGCGGGCAGCGGGTCGAGCGCCGCGGGCAGCCGGTCGGCCAGACCCGTGCGCGCGAAGAACGTACGGCCGAAGCCGAAGGTGACGGTCAGGGAGGACGGCCCCGCGTCCAGGGCGATCCCGGTGTCGTGCCCGGGCCCGTCCGGTCCGCCCGCCGCCGGGCGGCCCGCCATCAGCTCCTTCGCCACCGCGGACCAGCGCCGCAGCAGCGCCGCGGCCTCCTTGCGCCCCGCGCCCGCCGCCAGGTCGAAGGCGACGAGATGGCCCCGGGCCTGAAGCGGAGTGGTGATCCCCGGTTGATGTTTCCCGTGAAACATCGCCTCGGTCGCCCCGACGGTCGTCAGCGCGGCCGGCTCATCGGGACGGGTGGCGGCGTACCCGGCGGCCCCGCCCCCGGCTCCCAGCACCAGCCCGGTGGCGCCCGCGGCACCCGCGGTGCCCAGCAGCCGCCGCCGCGATACGCCGGTGGGTGCGGCGCCGTCGCCGCCCGGGGCGGCGACGGTCGTGACGGTCCCGTCCGGGGCCTGCTTCCTGGTCTTGCTCACCGTGCTCAGCCGATCTTCGCGTTCTTGTCGATGGTGACCTGGTCGATGTCCGACGTCCGTACCGTCACGTCGATCTTCCAGTCCCCGGCCATCGGAATCTGTACCCCGCTCGCCGACCAGTGCCCCTCCGCCAGCCGGTCCGGGACGACCGGCAGCGGGCCGATGTCCTTCGACTCCAGGGTCAGGGCCAGCTTCAGCTCGGGGACGTCCATCGGCTTGCCGTCGCTGCCGTCGATCCACACATGCAGATCGTTGGAGCCGGTGCCGCCGGGTTCGAGGTCGATCCGGACGGTGCCCTTGCCGTTCTGGCCGCCGGTGTCGAACGGCATGCTCAGGTTGACCGGTCCCCCGGCGGCGGGAGCACTCGCGGACGGGGCGCCGGCCGCGGCCTCCTCCTCCGTACGGCCCGGTTCGGTGGACGTCAGCATGGTGGTGACGGCCAGCAGGACGACGGCGACGGCGGCCTCGGCCAGCACCGAGCGGCGCAGTCCGGAGCGCTCCGGGTCGGCGTCCCGTATCCGCTTCTTCTTCGTCGCGGTCACGACGGCCCGCTGCCGGGCCAGTTGCGCGGCGCGCTCGGGGCCGAGGTCGGCCGAGGCGTCCTCGGGCTCGGACTCGGATGCGGGCTCCTCCTCGGAAGCCTCTTCCGAAGCCGCCGCCGGGTCCGTCAGCCGTCCCGTCCAGCGCCGCGAGAACCAGGCGACCGCGAGCAGGACGCCGATCAGCGCCACCTTGAGGATCAGCAGCTGCCCGTAGCGCGTACCGGTCAGCGCCGACCAGGAGCCGACCTGCCGCCAGGACTGGTAGATGCCGGTCGCCGCCAGGACCACGACGCTGGTGAACGCGACCGCGGAGAAGCGTCGTACGGCGGCGCTCCCGATGTCCGGGGTCCGGTACAGCGCCACCAGCAGCGAGGCGAGCCCGCCGAGCCAGGCGGCGACGGCCAGCAGATGCGCCACGTCCACCGGCATGGCGATCGACGTCTGGATGCCGGTCGAGGCGTGCTCGGACATCGCCCAGGTGGCGGCGATGCCCGCCGCGACCACGCCGCCGCCGACGGCGAGGCCGAAGGTGAGGTCCTTCTTCTCGCGCTCGTCCTCGCGCCGGGCGTACGTGCCGAACAGCACGGCGATGAAGAGCGCGGCGGCGCCCAGCAGCAGGAGGCGGGAGACGAGGGCGGCGCCGGGCTTGGTGTCCAGGACGGACTGGAGTCCGGTGAGGTCGAAGGCGTCGGCGAACTTCCCGCTGCTGGTGTACGGATGGCGCAGCAGCAGCATGGCGAGGGTCGCCGCGGTCAGCGTGAGCCAGCCACGGACCACGAGCCGCTGCATCGGCAGGGCGGCCGCGCCGCGCTGCCAGCAGATCAGGACGAACGCGCTGCCGCCGACGAGCAGGACGAATCCGGCGTACCCGGCGTAGCGCGCGATGTCGTAGACGACGCCGACCGGGCCGCCGCCCGCCTCCTGGGTGGGCACGGCGACCGTGGTCTCGGACGGGGCGCCGATGGAGAACGTGAAGGCGCCGGAGATCGGATGGCTGTCGGCCGAGACGGCCTGCCAGGCGACCGTGTAGGTGCCGTCCGGCAGACCGGAGTGGAGCGCGACGCCGTAGCGGACGATGCCGCCCTCGGAGAGGTCCTTCGGCTCGGCCTCGGTGTCGGCGCGCTTGCCGCTGGGATCGAGGACCCGGATGGAGTCGTCGCCCACGGCGATGGCCTCGGAGAAGCTGAGGGTGACCTCCTTGGGCGCGGTGTCCACCACCGCCCCGTCCTGCGGGTCGCTCCCGGTGAGGGCGGCGTGCGCGGACGCCGGGCCCGCGCCGGCCAGCAGCAGCCCGAACACCAGGCTGATCAGCGCGGCGAGGAGCGCGGCGGCGGCGACGGGCCGTCGTATCGGGGACGGTCCGGCGTACGGGGCGGTGGCAGACATCGCTTCAGTCCCTCACTGCTTCTTCGGGTTGTGGGTGGTTTCCTTCACCGGCAGGTCGACCGTGATCGGGTCGGCCTTCTCGAAGTGCAGCTCGACGGAGACCTTCTCGCCCTGCTTGGGCTTCTGCTTGAGCTTCATGAACATGATGTGGTTGCCACCGCGTTCGAGATCGAGCTCGCCGTTCGCGGGCACCTCGAAGGAGGAGACCTCGCGCATCTTCTGGTTCTTCGTCTCGTGGATCGTGACGTCGTCGGAGAGCGGGCTGGTCACCGAGGTGAGCCGGTCCCCGGTCCCGCCACTGTTCTGTACGACGAGGAATCCGGCGGCCATGTCGCTGACCGGCTGTGGCATGAAGGCGTCGGTGACCTTCAGCTCCGGTCCGCCGCCCGATCCGCCGTCCGACGAGCACCCGGCCAGCGCCAGCCCCGTGGTGAGGGCGAGGACACCGGCGAGAGCCGTGCGGCGGCGGTTCACGGGGCCTCTCCCTTGATGAGCTTGGGGAGGTCCTTGGTGTACTCCTCGGCGGTGGTGTCCTCGCCGTAGAGCACGTACCCCTCGTCCGTCTTCGGGGAGAAGGCGATGACCTGGGCGCCGTGCATCGAGACGACGGTGCCGTCCTTCTCCTTCTTCGGCGCGTCGATGCCGATGCCGATCTGCCGCGCCCCGGCCTGGATGGTCGGGAAGTCGCCGGTGAGGCCGGTGAAGGTGGGGTCCTGGGCGGAGAGCCACTTGCCGAGCGAGGCAGGAGTGTCGCGCTCGGGGTCGGTGGTGACGAAGACGACCTGGAGCTTGTCCTGGTCGGCCTTGGGCAGCTCCCGCTTGGCGAGGGAGATGTTGCTCATGGTCAGCGGGCAGACGTCGGGGCAGTTGGTGTAGCCGAAGTAGATGAGCGTCGGCTTGCCCTTGGTCGCCTCGCGGAGGTCGTACTCCTTGCCGTGGGTGTCGGTGAGGACGAGGTTCGGCTTGGTGAACGGCTGGTCGAGGACGGTCGCGGCCTTGTCCTTCGGCGCGGCGCTGACGTCGGCGACGGGCGAGGAGCCCGCCTTGTCGTCACCGGAGCCGCAGGCGGAGAGGGCCAGTGCGGCCGCGGCGGCGAACGCCACGGCCGTCACTGCTTTTCTGTTGCGCATGAAAGGGATGTCCTGAACGTGGTGCGGGTGAGGGATCCGGCCGGTCAGGCCGAGCGGCGGCGTCCGGCGAGCACGCCGAACGCGACACCGGCGACACCGATGACGATGCCGATGATGCCCAGGGTGCGGGCGGTGGTGTCGCTGGAGGAGGAGGACGCGGCGGTGCTGCTCTCCTTGGCCGAGGCCTCGGTGTCGGCGGCCTTGTGGTCGTCGGCCTCCTTGGCGTCGTCGGCCGCGCCGCCGTGGTGGTCGTCGGCGGCGGCGGACAGCTTCAGGACCGGGGCCGGGCTGTCGGGCTCTTCGCCGCCCGCCGTGGGCTCCTCGATCCAGCGGACGACTTCCTTGTTGTCGTACGTCTGGATCGCCTTGAAGACGAGCTGGTCGGCGTCCTCGGGAAGCGCGCCGACGGAGACCGGGAACTGCTGGAAGTAGCCGGGGGCGATCTCGCTGTCGTCAGCGGTCCAGGTCACCTTGGAGACGGCCTCGGTGATCTTCTTGCCGTGCACTTCGAGAGGCTTGTCGAGCTTGCTCTTGTCGATCGTGATCTTCCAGCCCGGAACGGCCTGCGGGGTGACGGAGGAGAGCGGGTGGTCGGTCGGGAAGTTCACTTCGAGCTTCACCGTCGAGGCCTGGTCGCGCTCGTTGGGGACCTTGAAGTTGAGCGTGGCGTATCCGCCCTTGGCGGCCTCGCCCACCGGCTGGACGCTGACGTGGGCGGCGGCCGGGCCGGCGATCAGCAGGACGGTGGACGCGGCGACGCCGCCGGCGAGGGCGATACGGGAAAGCTTCATGGCAGGAATCTCCACAGGGAAACGGAACACGGTGGTCCGGCGCGCGGATGCGCGGCGGCATCACGACACCTCGCGGTGCGGTTCCGCGCGGGGAGTCCGCGTGCACGGCGACGTGCGCGAACGGCCCGCGAGGCCCGGTGGAGGCGTCGCGTCAGGCTGCGAGGGCGTACGGGGCCGGCGGCCCGCGCCTGATCACCAGGTGCTGCAGAGGATCTCCGGCGGCCGGTACGGGCACGTCGTCGGAGTGCCGGGAAACGCGCGGCCCGGCCATGAGCTGCTCGCGTGCCCCGGCCCGCAGCGCGCGGACGAGGGCGAGCGCGGCCCGCAGGGACCGCAGCCGGGCCCCGGCCGCCAGTGCCTGGGCGCTGTGGGCGGAGAGCCGGGCCAGCCCGAAGAGGGCGATCTCGCCGCGTCGCAGCAGCCAGCCGGTGGCGAGCGCGACGAGGACGTGGGCCAGGAACATCGGCAGGCTCGGCAGCATCGCGGAGACCGCGGCGCAGACCTGCTCGATGCCGGATGCACCGTCCGGGGCCGCCGACGCGGCGGTCGCCGCTCCGGCTCCGCCGCCCGCCGCGAGATGGTCGTGGGACCCCGCGAGCGTCGACGGGTCGATGCCCGCGGAGGAGACGATGCGATGGGCGTCGGCCGCGTTCAGCCCCGCCGGCGCCTCACCGCACACGAGTCCTGCGGCGAACCGGATGAGCGGGTTGTCGCCGCCCGTGGACACGGAGCCGGCGGCCGAGGTCCTGCCGTGGCTGCCGTACGCGAAGAGCACATGCAGGAGGATCTGTCCGCCGGCCAGGGCGCCCACGATGCCCGGAAGGGAACGTTCCCGTCCGGCGAGGACGGCGGCGACGGCGAGGACGCCGAGGAATCCGGCGAGCAGGGTCCACGCGGGGACGGCCGTTCCGGCGGCGAACGCGTGCCCGGCCGCGGACAGCACGACGCAGACCGCGGTGAACACCGCGGCCCTCATGAGCCGCAGACCGGCTCCGGCGCGTGCGAGAGGCGTGGACATGGCCGGGACATCATCGCACTGCGCCCCCCTCGGCCGTACGGCAGGTCCGGAAGATCAGGCTCCGTCCGCAACCGTGCTTGTTGCGCCTGTTCGCGGGGGATGTACGGACCGGGGGCGCACGGACCGGACCGACCGGACGCGCCCTCCGGGCCACCGGGACGCGCCCCCCGGCGACCTGCGGCCGGACGGGTCCATACACCGGGCGGCCGAATATCCACATCCGCCGAATGAGGGCTCTCCCACCCGATCCGTGCTTACGAAGTGCCGAGGGCGGCAATACGTATCGATACGTCGAGCCGCAGCCAGGAGGCTGAAAGATGAGCATCTGGTGGTCTCTCCATTTGCGGCGCGAAGCTGCGAGCGTGCCGCTCGCCCGTCGTTTTCTGCTCGGCACCATGGAAACCGCGGGGGTGGATCCGGACATCTCCTTCGACCTGTCGGTCGCGCTCAGCGAGGCCTGTGCGAACGCCGTCGAACACGGCGGCGACCGGACGGCTCTCGGGGAGCCCGGGGATTCCGGGTACGGACGCCCTGCCGCGGACTCCGGGCAGTACCGGGTCACGGCCTATCTGGACGGCGAGAAATGCCGTATCGAGGTCAGCGACTCGGGGCCGGGCTTTCCCGCCCGGCGCGCGCTTCGCCCCGCCGCGCATTCCCCGCAGGACGAAGCCGAGAGCGGCCGGGGTCTCGACCTCATCCAGCAGCTCTCCGACCACGTCCAGTTCGGCAACCGGCCGGGCCGCGGCGCGGTGGTGAGCTTCGACAAGGTCCTGAAATGGCGCGAGGGCGCGCTGCTCACGGTGTAGTGAGCGGCGCGCCCTCGGCGCTGTGGCACGTGCGGACACGCGGCCGGGGTCAGCCCTTGAGCCGGGCCATCCAGGCCTCGACCTCGTCCGCCTGGCGGGGCAGCGTGTCGGAGAGGTTCCGGTTGCCGTCCTCGGTGACGAGGATGTCGTCCTCGATCCGGACGCCGATGCCCCGGTACTCCTCGGGCACGGTCAGGTCGTCGGCCTGGAAGTAGAGACCCGGCTCGACCGTCAGGCAGACGCCCGGCTCCAGCGTGCCGTTGACGTACGTCTCGGTGCGCGCGGCGGCGCAGTCGTGGACGTCCATGCCGAGCATGTGCCCGGTGCCGTGCAGGGTCCAACGGCGCTGGAGGCCCAGCTCCAGGACCTTCTCCACGGACAGGTCGCCGAGCAGGCCCCACTCGACGAGCTTCTCGGCGAGCACGCGCTGCGCGGCGTCGTGGAAGTCGCGGTAGTCGGCGCCGGGCTTCACGGCGGCGATGCCCGCCTCCTGGGCCTCGTACACCGCGTCGTAGATCTTGCGCTGGAGCGGCGAGAACGTGCCGTTGATCGGCAGGGTGCGCGTCACGTCGGCGGTGTAGAGGTCGTTGGTCTCCACGCCGGCGTCCAGGAGCAGCAGCTCGCCCGCGCGGACGGCGCCGTCGTTGCGGACCCAGTGCAGGGTGGTGGCGTGCGGGCCGGCGGCGCAGATGGAGCCGTAGCCGATGTCGTTGCCCTCGATGCGGGCGCGCAGGAAGAACGTGCCCTCGATGAAGCGCTCGCTGGTCGCCTCGGCCTTGTCGAGGCTCTTCACGACGTCCTCGAAGCCGCGCGCGGTGGCGTCGCACGCCTTCTGCAGCTCGGCGATCTCGAAGGCGTCCTTCACGAGGCGGGCCTCGGAGAGGTGGACGCGCAGCTCCTCGTCGCGCTCCGCGGTGACCTTGTCGGTGAGCGCGGCCTCGACGGACGCGTCGTGGCCGCGCACATTGCGGACCGGGCCGGTGGCCTCGGTCAGCGCGGCGGCCAGCTCGCGGACGTCCTTCGCGGGGATGCCGAGCAGCTGCTCGGCCTCGGTGAGGGAGTTGCGGCGGCCGACCCACAGCTCGCCCTGGCCGTCGAGCCAGAACTCGCCGTTCTCCCGGTTGGAGCGCGGCAGCAGGTAGAGGGTGGCCTCGTGGCCGGTGTCGCCGGTCGGCTCCAGGACGAGCACGCCGTCCTGGGTCTGGTCACCGGTGAGGTACGCGTACTCGGTGGAGGCGCGGAAGGCGTACTCGGTGTCGTTGGAGCGGGTCTTCAGGTTGCCCGCGGGAATGACCAGGCGCTCGCCGGGGAAGCGGGCGGAGAGCGCGGCGCGCCGGGCGGCGGTGTGCTCGGCCTGGGCGATCGGCTGGAGGTCGTGCAGTTCCGTGTCGGCCCAGCCCGACTTCATGTTGTCGGCGAGCTCGTCGGAGACGGCCGGGTACAGGCCGTTCTTCCGCTGCTTGACCGGTTCCGCCGTTTCGTTCTCTTCGGTCTCCTGCTCCGGGTTCTCCGGAATGAGCTCCTCAGACACGATTTGTCTCTCCTTGATACGACACTGGACCATCACCCATCGTACGGGCGTACGGAAGGGGGCCCAGGGCCGAAGGACCTGTTACCGGAGAGAGCTGTCGACACCGGTGAAGGCGGGCGGTCGAGGGGGTGGCCGAGCCGGTCGGTCAGTCGAAGTGGGCGGCGAGGATCACGACGTCCTCGGCGGAATCGGTCCGGTCGAGGCCGTCGGGGAGCATCGTGCGCAGGACGTGGTCGGCGACGGCCGCCGGATCGTGCCGCCCCGCCTTCGGCACGGAAGCGGCGGCGGAGTGCAGCCGGGCGAAGGCGCGGTCCATCGGGTCCCCGGTGCGGCGCAGCAGCCCGTCCGTGTAGAGCAGCACCGTTTCTCCGGGCGCGGGGCTGAACTCCACGCTCGGCGCCTCCCAGCAGGCGAGCATCCCCAGCGGGGCGGAGAGCGTGGTCTCGACGAACTCGCAGCGCCGCTCGCCCAGCACCAGCGGCGGGGTGTGCCCGGCCCCGGCCAGCACGACCTTGCGGGCGGCGGGCTCGCAGTAGGCGAACAGGGCGGTCGCGGTCCGTGCGGGTTCGGTGAGCCGCAGCAGCAGTTCCAGGTCGGAGAGGACGGCGACGGGGTCCTCGCCCTCCATCACGGCGTACGCCCGCAGACTGGCGCGCAGCCGGCCCATGGCGGCCATGGCGCTCGGTCCGGATCCGCCGACGGAGCCGACGGCGAGACCGAGCGTGCGGTCGGGCAGCGGCAGCGCGTCGTACCAGTCGCCGCCGCCCCGGGGGCCGGTGCGGTGCCGGGCGGCGAGCTGGACGCCGGAGATCCGGGGCAGCCGGCTGGGCAGCAGCTCCTCGGCGACGGCGGCGACGTCCGCGCGGGCCCGCTCCAGCTCGATCAGCCGGGCCAGGTGCTCGGTGGCGTAACGGGCGTAGAGGCCGGCGAGGTGGCGCTGTTTCTGTGCGGGCTCGGCCGGTTCGTCGTAGAGCCAGACGGCCGCGCCGAGACGGCCGGCCGCCTCGGAGGTGAGCGGGAGGGCGTAGCTCGCGGCGTAACCGAGCCGGACGGCGACCTCGCGGTGCCGGGGGTCCAGGTCCTGCTCGCCGAGCAGGTCGGGGCTGGCGACCCCGTCGGTGGTGCCCGGCGCGCCGTCGAGGGCGCGGCCGAGGGCGGTGGCCGGGCGGGGCACGGTCTCGATGTGCCCGAGCTCGGCGTGGGAGAGGCCGAGGCCGAGGGTGGCGGAGGGGCCTTCGCCGTGCGCCGGTTCCAGAACGAGGAGTCCGCGCCGGGCGCCGACGAGGGCGGCTCCGGCGCGCAGCAGCTCGTTCAGGGCGTCGTCAAGGGTGCTCGTACCGGCCAGCCGCTCGGTGAGTTCGTGGAGGGTGGTGAGGTCCGAGACCCAGCCCGCCAGCCGGTCCTGGATGAAGGCTCCGGGCGGTCCCGGGACCTCCGTCAGAGGAGCGGGAGTGTGCGTTGAAACCGGATCCTCTGGATCGATTCCAGCCACTTTCGGCAGGTGTGGGGCGCTCATGGCAGCCAGCTTTCCGACCGGTGCGATTCGTCGAATAGCATCGCAAACCCCCATGTGATTCTGCGCCACTATCAATGCATCCACATGTACACGCACAAGTAACCCGATGTCCAGCATTGTCCCTTCGGGGGCCGGGCGATTCGTGCTCTCCCAGTGTCGGTTAACTTGGCCAAAAAATGCACCCTATGGACGCTATTTGCGATCGACTGGGGCTGCTCAACAGGGGTACCTCCGGGGTCAAGTCGCCGGAGGAGCGTCATTCCGGGCATGCTGGGTACGTAAACGGTGATGCGCGGGTGCGGTTGTGATCGCCAAGGAACCCGGCAGCGGGTTCCGGCGTCCTTACCCGTGAAGGTGACGCCCCGCCCCGGACGGCGGGGTTCCCACCGGGGACGGCGGGCGAGGCACATGCCACCCTCGCCCAGCGACCGCCGGCCCGGCTCGACCCGCTCGGTTCGACCCGCACGACTCCGCCAGGGCAGCACGACCCGCTCGGTCAGTTCGATCCGCTCGGTCCGTTCGACCCCGTTCGGTTCGACTCCGCTCGACTCTGCTCGATTCGGCTCTGTTCCACCCCAGATCTGTTCTTGATCGGTTCTATTCGGATCGGTTCCACTCGGCTCGGCTCGGCTCACGCTCGGTATCGACGGCACGCCCGTACCGCAGAACTGATGAGCACGTACGCACAGCGAAGAGATACGCACGTGGTGTCACGCACGCGTGCTGTCATGTGGACTCGGCGTTCAACGGAAAGGAACGAGCGCTCATGCGCGAGATCCTCGGAAGGCGACGCAGGCTCCGGCTCCGGCGCAAGGAGGGGACCGCCCGGCTCGACGCGGCCCTGACCTGCGCCACCGTATGGCAATGGCCCGTGGTCCCCGGAGTGGGGACGGCGCGGGCCACCCCGGACGGCGAGAGCGGCGGCCTCGGCTGCGCCTGCCCCGAACCCGACTGCGCCGTACCGGGCGCACACCCCTTCGAGCCCGGCCTGCTGGCGGCCACCACGGACGAGCGCATGGTGCGCTGGTGGTGGTCCAACCGCCCCGCCGCGCCGGTGATGCTGGCGACCGGCGGCCGGGCGCCCTGCGCGGTGAGCCTGCCCGCCGTGGCCGCCGCCGGAGCGCTGAGCGCCCTCGACGCCCTCGGCATGCGGCTCGGCCCCGTGGTGGCGACGCCCACCCGATGGTCGCTGCTGGTGGCCCCGTACTCCCTGGAGCGGCTCGGCGAACTGCTGTACGCGAAGGACTGGGTGCCCAGCTCGCTCCGGTTCCACGGCGAGGGCGGCTACCTCGTCCTGCCGCCGTCCCGTACGGGCGCCGGCCAGGTCCGCTGGGAACGGCCGCCCGCACCGCTCGGCGCCTCCGCCGCCGCCCCGGTGTCCCGAAGGCGGACGAAGGGCGAGGCCCCGGCGGCCGCGGCGCCCTGGCTCCCGGACGTCGAAGCGGTCCTGGACGCCCTGGTCGAGGCGAGCACCGGCGCCCCGGGCGGCGGCAGCCGGCTCGCCCACTGACGCCACGGGACCGGAAGGGCGCATGTTCGCGAAAGGGCGGGTGTCCGGCTCACTCGAACGGGTGTGAGCCGGACCGGATCTGCGGTAAACGGGTGCCGGGCGGCCCGGCGGCGCGCATTCCGTCGATATCGTCGCCCCGTCCTCGGGAATTCCGCGCAGTCGCCAGGTGGGGCCACCATGAATCTCCGCATGATCGGTCTCACGGCAGCCGTGGTGTTCGGGTGTCTCGTCCCGCTGGTCGCTTCCGCGGATCCCGCCGTCGACCCGACCCCTGCCCCGGCCTTTGGCTCGATCTTTGACGCGGCCTCCGATCCGTCCGGTGAACCGGCCGACGCGAAATCTTCTGGCGGATCGCCAGAAATGCTCAGGCCAAAGGTTTCTGATGAACTATCCGGCGAAGGCGCTGCCGACGCACATTCTTCGACCTTGCCGAAATCGCCATCGAGAATGAGCACGGAAGCCGGTTCCCTGCCCGAGTTTGACCGTACGGGTGCGGTGGCGCGGTGCGGCCCCGAGCTGGTCGCACCGGAGGGCGTCGAGGCGCAGACCTGTGTGATGACCCAGGACGGCGAGACCTGGGCACGTACGTACTACCGGAACGCGACCGGTGAGGAACTCCGGTCCGTGCTCACGCTGATGGGCCCGGCCGGACGGACCGTCGAGCTGCACTGCGCGCCGGCCGCGCACGACGAACCCGGCCTCTGCGAGACGCCGCGCATCCCCTCCCCGGGCGCGTCCCGGTCCACCACGGCGGTCGCGGAGTTCCTGGGCGCGGGGCCGGTGGACGAGGCGCCGCTGCTGCTCCGCGCCGGATCCGAGAGGGCGCCGGGCGCCGAGGACTGACCGGGGCCGGTCAACCGACCGGAGTGGGCCAAGAGGGGGCGAGAGGGGCGTACGGTCGCCGCGCCCGGGAGTGTCACAGGGCGGGCCGCAGCCGGAAACGAGGACGCCCGGTCGCTGGCGACGGGGGATGCACCAGCGACCGGGCTTCTAGAACCGTAACAAGAGATCTGCCGTTCGCAAATTCGATCTCGCCTGTAGGGACGCCGATTTACTTACGAGTACGGCGAGTTGTGACGCGGGTCACCGTCTGCGGCGCCCGGTCGTCACGGTCAGCTGAGGGTCACCTGGCGGTTGGTGAGACCGCCCCGGGCACGGCGTTCCTCGGCGGTGAGCGGGGCGTCGGACGCGAGCGCCGCCGCCAGTCGCTCGGCGAACGCGACGGCGGGCTTCTCGCACGCCTCGGCGCCCATCGAGCTCGGCAGGTCCCAGACGGGGACGACGAGCCCGTGCGCCCGGAACGAGCCGACCAGACGGGTGTCGTCGCCGAGCGAGGAGGTGCCCGCGGCGTGCAGCCGGGCGAGCGCGTCGAGGAGCTGCTCCTCGGGGTGCGGCATGACCCAGCGCAGGTGGTTCTTCTCCGGGGTCTCGCACCAGTACGCGGCGTCGACGCCGGACAGCAGGGTCGTCGGGATCGCGGCGGCGTTCGCGCGCTCCAACGACGCGGACACCTCCGGCGTGGCGTTCTCCGCGTCCGGCACCCAGAACTCGAACCCGGAGTGCACGTCCGGCTCGAAGGCGGCGTCCGGGGCGAGGAGGTCCTGGAGGCGCGGACCGTCGGCCGGTACGCGGCGGGCGGCGACCGGGGAGCCGGGCTCGGCCTCCAGGGCGCGCTGGAGGGTGTCCGCGAGGTCGCGGCTGAGGTCACCGGAGGAGGTGTCGTTCTGCAGGGCGAGCAGGACGGAACCGTCGTCGCGGCGCAGCGCGGGCCAGGCCATCGGCAGAACCGTGGCGAGCGTCACCGACGGAACTCCCTCGGGCAGCCCGTCCTTGAGGGTCAGCTCGACCGTGGCGGCGGGCACCAGCTCGCGCAGCGCGACCCAGTCGCACTCGCCCGCGAGTCCCTCGAAGGGGCGGTGCACGAGCTCGGTCACGGCCTGGGCGGCGGCGCGTCCGTGACACGCCTTGTAACGACGGCCCGATCCGCACGGGCAGGGCTCACGGGCCCCGACGACCGGGATCTCACCGTCCTTGAGCTGCTGCTTCCCGGCCTTGGACTGAGGGCGCTTCTTGGCCATGGTGGGCATTCTCCCGATTGCGACAGTGCGGACTCGGCGCGAGCCTAGCCGCCCGGGGAGCCCTGCCCCGCCCACGCAGGCGCACAGCCCCGTGCGCTCCGGCCGTGCTCCGGCTCTCAGCCCACGTCGTCGAAGGCCTCGGAGAAGTCCAGGCCCTCGAACCCGGTGAGCCCGCCGACCCCGTTCGCCCGCACGCCGTTGGCTTCGGAGCCGCTTCCCTCGCTGCTGCCGTTGCCGCCGCCGATGCCGGGCGGCTTCTTCGCGGAGACCAGGGCCCAGACGGTGACTTCGCCGGAGGAGTCGTCCCGTACGCCCCACTCCTGGGCCAGGGCGCTGATGATGTTGAGCCCCCGGCCGCCGCGTGCCGTCACCGAAGGGGTGGCCGGAACCGGTCGGGTCGGGCCGCCGCCGTCCGTGACCTCCACGGTGAGCGCGCCGCCGGTGTCCACCCGCCAGGCGGCGCGGATGTCCCCGTCGCCGACGTCGGTCTGCCGGCCGAGCGGCCTGCCGTGCCGGCAGGCGTTGCTGAGAAGTTCGGAAAGGATCAGAACAGCGTCGTCGACGACCGCGTCCGACACCCCGTTGCCGCGCAACTGCTCACGCATCCGGTGTCGTGCCTGCCCCACGCCGGCAGGGCCATGAGGAATGGCCATGCTCGACGACGCGGGCACCTCTTGTGCCACCACCAACGCCACCCCCGAGACCTCCTTTGCCCCACGCCACGGGTTGGATGCCCCACTGGGCTGGACCGGAAACCGGCCAAGGCGCTGCCGGTGACGCACTCGTAACGATCGGACGCGCAGCGAATGCGCCGGTGCACACCCCGTAACGGCCGAGGTCGGAGGCCTGGCAGGTCCTTATCCGTACTAAATGCGGCCGAGTTGGGACAGAACCTGCTTCGGGCGGTTGGTGATGATCGCCTCCACGCCGAGTTCGGCGCACAGCTCGACGTCGGCCGGTTCGTTCACGGTCCACACGTGCACCCGGTGCCCCGCCCGGTGCAGCCGCTCGATGTATCCGGGGTGGCTGCGCACGATCCGCATGCCGGGCCCCGCGATCCGGGCCCCGGCGGGCAGCCGCCCGTCGCGCATCCGGGGCGAGACGAACTGCATCAGATAGACCGTGGGCAGCGTGGGCGCGGCCGCCTGGACGCGGTGGAGCGAGCGGGCGGAGAAGCTCATGACGCGGATGGGCGAGGGGGAGGGGTCCTCGGCGGGCGGATCGGCCAGCCCGAAGCGGTTCAGCAGCTGCAGCAGCCGCTCCTCGACCTGTCCGGCCCAGCGGGTGGGGTGCTTCGTCTCGATGGCCAGCTGCAGCTGCCGCCCGGTGGCCCGTACCTCGGTGAAGAGCTCCAGCAGCCGTTCCAGGGTGAGTACGGAGGTGAGCTCGCCCGGCACCGGATCCCAGTCGGGCGACTCCTCGCGGTCCTTCCAGGAGCCGAAGTCGAGGGCGGCGAGGTCGGCGAGCTCCAGGGCCGACACGGCGCCGCGCCCGTTGGACGTACGGTTCACCCGCCGGTCGTGGACGCAGACGAGCTGGCCGTCGGCGGTGAGCCGGACATCGCACTCCAAGGCGTCGGCACCGTCCTCGATCGCCTTGCGATAGGCGGCCAGGGTGTGCTCGGGGGCGTCCTCGGAGGCTCCGCGGTGGGCGATGACCTGGATGGAGGTGTGCGCGCTGCGCTGCCGTGCGTGGGTCACCCGCGCCATGGTGTCACCGCCGCGGGGGTGGCTGAGCACATGTCACCCTGGAGGTCTGTTTTGTCGGATGTAAAGATTGGTGTGCGGATGCACAGGTCCTGCTTACAGTGGCCCGACGTGTTGTGGGAAAAGCTGACCGCAGACACGTGCACAGCGGATTTCTTGCCGAACGCCGACTGGATGCCGAGTGGAACCGAGGAGTAAAGAGCTGTGAGCACCGAGAACGAGGGCAACGAGGACCACGCGGTACCGGCCGTGCCGTCCGTTCCGTCAGCACCTCCCGTGCCGGCCGACACTCCTGAACCGGCGACCGGCGGAGCCACACCGCCGGCGGCCCAGGCCCCGGCCGCAGCCCAGGACGCCACGCACGGAACGGCACCTGAGACGGCGCCCGAACCCGCTGACCCCGTGCAGGACACCGCGCGCCTTCCCGTGCACGAGACCGGCGCGCCGGAGACCACCCCGCACGCCCCCGGCGCCCCGGCGCATGCCGAAGCGCCGCGCCACAACCCCACGCACCAGGGCGCTCCGGCCGCACCCGCGTACGGCCAGGCCGCGCAGCCGTCCCCGCCGCCGCAGCCGCCCCAGCACTCCCCTTACGGCGCGCCGTCCGAACTCCCCGCAGGCGCGGCCTCCTGGCCCCCGCCCCCGCCCGCGGTCCCGTCGTACGCCGGCGGGAACACCGGTCACGCGTCTAATCACGCGTCCGGTCACGCGTCCGGCGGTATCGGCAACGGCAGCGGTCACGGCCCGGTCTGGGGCGCTCCGGTCCCGCCCGGCACGGATGATCCCGCGGGCGGCAAGAACGGCAAGAGCCGGGCCGGCGGTCTGGTGGCGGCCGTGGCCGTGGCCGCGCTCGTCGCGGGCGGCATCGGCGGCGCCCTCGGCTACTGGGCGGCCGACCGCAACGACAACGGCTCCTCCGGCAACTCGACGACCATCTCGGCGTCGGACACCCCGAGGGACCTGAAGCGCCCGGCGGGCACGGTGGCCGGGGTCGCGGCGAAGGCGCTCCCCAGTGTGGTCACCATCGACGCGCAGGGCGGCGACGGCGAGGGCGGCACGGGCACCGGCTTCGTGTACGACAAGGAAGGCCACATCCTCACCAACAACCACGTGGTGGCCTCCGCCGCGGAGTCCGGCGAACTGTCGGCGACCTTCTCCGACGGCAAGAAGTACGCCGCCGAGGTGGTCGGCCGGGCGCAGGGCTACGACGTGGCGGTCCTGAAGCTGAAGAACCCGCCCGCGGGCCTGACGCCCCTCCCGCTCGGCAACTCGGAGAGCGTGGCGGTCGGCGACTCGACGATCGCGATCGGCGCGCCCTTCGGCCTGTCCAACACGGTCACCACGGGCATCATCAGCGCGAAGAACCGCCCGGTGGCCTCCGGAGACGGCCAGAGCAACAAGAACTCCTACATGAGCGCCCTGCAGACCGACGCCTCGATCAACCCGGGCAACTCCGGCGGCCCGCTGCTGGACGCGACGGGCGCGGTCATCGGCATCAACTCCGCGATCCAGTCGACCGGCGGCGGCCTCGGCCAGTCCCAGGCCGGCTCCATCGGCCTCGGCTTCGCGATCCCGATCAACCAGGCCAAGAACGTCGCCGAGCAGCTGATCAAGACAGGCAAGCCGGTCTACCCGGTGATCGGCGCGACGGTGACGATGGAGGAGAAGACGGGCGGCGCGGCCATCTCCGCCGAGGGCGCGGGCGGCACCCCCGCCGTCACCCCGGACGGCCCGGCGGCCAAGGCGGGCCTCAAGGCGGGCGACGTGATCACGAAGTTCAACGACACCGTGATCGACAGCGGCCCGACCCTGATCGGCGAGATCTGGACCCGCAAGCCGGGCGAGAAGGTCACCCTGACGTACGAGCGCGACGGCAAGACGGCCACGGCCGAAGTCACCCTGGGCCAGCGCGAGGGCGACAGCTGACCGGCTAGGCTGTCCCACGCGTCGACCGGCCCCACCCGGGCCTGACGGCCCATCGGCTTGCACAGCGACGGGGCCGCCGACGCGGGGTGGGTTGCCCGAGCGGCCTAAGGGAACGGTCTTGAAAACCGTCGTGGCAGCGATGTCACCGTGGGTTCAAATCCCACACCCACCGCAGGCGAGAGGCCCCTGACCAGTACGTATGGTCGGGGGCCTCTGCCATGCCCGCTTCCCGCCGGGCACCGCTGTTCCCCCTGGTTTCCTGCTCTGTCGGGCACGGAAGGGGCACGCAGGGGGCACGGCTGAGCCACGGCTTTGGAGCTGCCGGGACAGCTCGTCAGCGGTTGATCGGGATCTCGTAGACGATCTCGCAGTGCGCTGCGGGCACCACGATGTCCGCTGTCTCCACGGGTCGGCCGTCGTCGCTGTAGTAGGTCCGCCGGATGTGCGTCACGAGCGCGGCTTTCTGGATACCGAGTAGCGACGCTTCCTCGGCGGTCGCGTGCCTCGGTTCGGGCTGCTCCACCGCGTGGCTGATGGTGACTCCGATCTCGGCCATGCGGTTCACGACCCCGGCCCCCGCGTGGGGCCCTCCCTCGGGGAGAACGACGAGAGTGCCGCCAGTGACGGCGTACGGCTCCCAACTCGTCGACAACTGAACCGGCTTCCCGTCCGCCAGGAACTCGTACGTCGTCCGCACGCAGAGCTCGCCCTCGGCGATCCCCAGCCGCGTCGCGATCTCCGCCGGGGCCGGCACCTTCGCGTCGGTCCGGCTCTCCCAGTCGCTCTGTAGGCGAAGGGCCTTCATGTCCTGGCGGAACGGGGACCCGCTGGGCTGCTCACGTGCCGACGACCGGACGACTCTCACGCGCTCCCGAGGCTCGGCGACGTAGGTGCCCGATCCGGCCCGGCCTTCCAGCACGCCTTGGGAGATCAGCAACTCCTGGGCTCTGCGCACCACATTCTCGCCCACGCCGCACTCCTGGCCGATCTGGGCGCGGGACGGGAGGCGGTCACCCGGTTCCCAGACGTGCTCCGCGATGCGCTGCCGGAGTTCGTCGGCGATGCGGAGGTACGGCGGTTGCTCAGACATATGGAAAATCTAGTCCACTAGCTCTAATCTAGTTAACTAGCTTCACTGAAAGTGATCGCTGGCAACGGAGGGTGCGCTGTGTCCGCTTCGGAAGTCACCGCGGCGGCCATCGCCGCCCGCTTGTCTGCCGCTGGCCTCCGCCCGCGCGTGGAGGAGGACACCCAGTTCACGACGGTCGAGGCAGAAGTACCGGACACGCTCTCCGCCGACTCATGGCGGGAGGTCCTGGACGCGGTGGCCGATGCCGATCGATTCGGGCTCGTGGCCACCAGCTTGAACGGCCGCACCTTATGGGCGGTCGTACGTAAAACGGTCCCCACGACAGGCGACGTCGGGGGACCGGGCTATCAGCGATAGGAGCTGAACAGCATGTTCAACCGTATCCGCCAAGCCATCGCGCGCACCAGAGCGCGGTGCTTCCCTAACGGTCGGCACCGCCGCGTCTTAACGCCCGTCCGGCCGCTGGCCCCTCTCACCTGCCCCGCGCCCGCTGGCGCTTCAACCGTCGCCATGGGGCGAGCTCTGGTCGGCACGGTCCACCGTTACCCGCTGAGGGGAGAGGACGTCGCGCTTGTCCGTCCGTACCTGCTGGCGTGGGAAGAGCAGCGTGCACGGACGCGCACGGTGCTCGTCGCGCCGCACCTGCCGGCCGATGCATGGTCGGCCCTCGCGGGGGCCCACTGATGCCTCCTCGCCGAGAATCGCACCCGACGGGCACGACTTCCGTCCCCTACCGCTCGATCGCCTGCTGGATTGGCACGCACCACTCCTGCATCGAGCCGTCCCCGCCTGCGACGAGGGACGACGTGCCGGTGATCTACGAGGAGTGCATCTGCCCGTGCCACTCGACCCCCGACCTGTCTGCGTCCGTGCAGGTGGTGGCATGAGGGTCCCAGCCCCCGGCGGCGCGCTGGTCTCTTCCGTCGAGGTCACTGCGGCCACCGTGCAGCGCGGTGACATCATCGAACTTGGCGGCCAGGCCTGCCGAGTGAGCGACCTCTTTCAGCTCCCTCAAGGGGCTAAGCAACTGGTCTTCGAGTCGGGCGAACTGCTGGCCATACACGCCCGTACCCGGCTCATCGCCCTGCGACTGCTGAGAAGGCGGTGACCGGCTCCGTGCACCGACGCCATCACGACATCGCCGACGACCTACGCCACCAGATCACGACGGGCAGCATCAAGCCTGGCGAACGCCTCCCATCCGAAGCCGGCCTGGCCGCCCGGTACAGGGTCAGCACGGTGACCTTGCGACGTGCTCTCGCCGTGCTCCAAGGCGAAGGACTCGTCGAGAAGATCCACGGCAAGGGCAACTACGTCCGTCACCCCCGCCGCAAGATCACGTACGTCGGCGGCTGGGGCACGCTCGACCCCTGGACCGCCGCTGAGCCAGCGTGGCGCATCACGGTTCGCAGCACGACGGTTCCGGCCTCTGTGCACCTGACGACGTTGCTGAAGGTGCCAACGGGCAGCCCCCTCGCGGAGTACACCTGCCTCAGCCTCGAACAAGGGTCACCGCACGGCCTGGCCCGCATCTACATCCCGCGCGACCTGGCCCCGGCCGGAGTCCTCGACGACGACTCCGTGTCCCGGGAGGCAGCCACGCGATTCGCCGTCCTCGGCCCGTCGCCGGCCACCATCCGAGAGACGGTCTCCGCCCGCTCTCCCACCTCAGACGAAGCGTCGACCCTCCGCATCGGAAACAACATGGCCGTTCTCGCGATCACGCGCATCGCCACCGACGCCAACGGTCGCGTCGTTGAGGCCGCGCTCCTGGCCTTTCCGGGAGACCGAGTCGACGCCGTCTTCACCGCCCACCACATGCTCAACGAGAGGCCACCCAACGATGACAACACCGAACGAACTTCGGCTCCTCCCGTGGTCTGGCCCGGGGGACAAGCCCTGCTACCTGAGCACTGACGACTCGGACGGCTACATGTCCCGCCTCGCGGACAACATCGAGGCGATCCAACTCGGCACGGCGAGCGCACTGTTGGAAGAAGCCTCAGAGGCTCTCGACAACCAGGGGACGTCACTCGACGACATGCGGTGCCTGGTCAAAGAGCTGACCGGGGCACTGCGGGACATCTTCCGCATCGCAACGAGCCGCGGTCACCTCCTAGCCGCGAGCGATCCGCGTGAGTCCGCCTATTGATCTACGGCTCCGCCGACCTGCACGGCAAGAGAGGCCCATGGCTCCGACCAGATCAGGTGCCATGGGCCTCTGGCTTTGCCTACTGACTTCCGTCGACCTTGGACGGCCCGAGGGCCGGGTTCATCGGCAGCCTCACTGCTATTCCCCGTTGGCCCCTGCCGGAGCAGGCACGCGTTTGGCACGCCCCCGTGACCACGGGGCCGGGGGCCGCGCGCGGGGAACGCAGGCCTTCTTTGGCTGAGAGACGCCGTCGCTACTACCCTATTTTTGAACATATGTGCGGAAAGATCGCTCACCTTGGAGAAGTGGCTGATGAGCAGTCAGGCCCGCTGCTAGCGTCACGGTCGACGCATGGGCACCCATACGCCCCGCCCGCACCTCAACGCACAGGACGACCGTGAAGATCAAACGTGTTCGCATTGAGAACTTCTGCTGCCTGCACAAGGTGGACGTGTCCTTCGAAGACATCACCTCTTTCATCGGACCGACGGGAGTCGGTAAGTCCACTGTGCTGCGGGCGCTTGACTGGTTCTTCAACGGCGAAAAGGGCGTTGCCCTGAGCGACGACGATGTCCACTCTGCGGCTCAGGAGGACCGAATCTCCGTGGAGGTGGAGTTCGACAGGCTTACAGATCACGATCGCCAGACTCTCGGACGGTACGCGCCCGACGGAACAGCGAGCGTGAGTATCTGGCGGACTTGGCGGAACGGTGAGGACAAGATCACGGGCAAGGCGCTTGCATACGGGCCGTTCGAGGAGGTTCGCAAGAACGAGAAGGCCATGGAGCTGCGCCGAGCCTACGACCAGTTGAAGGACAGTGATCCAAGCCTGAGCCTGCCATCCGCAGGCACCAAGGAGAAGGTCCTGGACGCGATGCGGGCCTGGGAGTTGGCCAACCGTGATCGCCTCACCGAAGCGGAAGTCGAGGACACACATTTCTTCGGCTTCGCCGGACAGAGCAGGCTCAACCAACTGATCGACTTCGTCTTCGTCTCCGCTGACCTGCGGGCGTACGAGGAGGCCGATGACCAGAAGGCGACGGCGCTTGGCCGCATCCTTGATCACGCTGTGGACCGCTCGCACGTGAATAGGGAGCTCGGAGAGATCGAGGAGAACGCCCATTTGGCGCGGCAGGAGGTGCATAGCAAGGTGTACGGCCCTGTGCTAAACGAGGTATCGGTCGCGCTCTCCGCAGAGGTCGCTAAGTTCACCACCGGGCGTGAGGTTGTCGTGACCCCCACGGTACTGGCGCCGAGGCCGGCTCGAACCACCTTCCAAGTGAGCATCCGGGACGGTGCTGCTCATACCTCCGTGCACCGGCAGGGGCATGGCTTCCAACGCGCCCTGATCATCGCGGCGCTGAAGTATCTGGCCGACCGCAGGCGTCCGGCCGACGGCATGCGGACGCTGTGCCTGGCCATTGAGGAGCCCGAGTTGTTCCAGCACCCCCCACAAGCGCGGACTTTCGCAAAGGTGCTCCGCGAGTTGGTCGCTACCTCACCGCAGGCGCGTACTCAGGTTATGTATGCCACCCACAATCCGGTGTTCATCGATCCGAAGGGCTACCACCAGATTCGGCGCCTCTGTCGAGCTGTCGGTGAAGAGCATCCCGTCACAGAGGTGTGGCAGGCCACTGAGGAGAACCTGTGCCAAGTCCTGGACGGGCTTGTCGATAGGAAGGTGATCAGGAGCAGGACCGAGGGCACTTTGGGAGGCGCGCTTGCTGAGGGGTTTTTTGCCCATGTGGTGGTCTTGGTCGAGGGGCGCGGGGATGAGGGAGTGATCATCGGTTGTGCGGATCGGTCCAGAGTCAACCTGGGTGCGGACGGCATCAGCATCATCGAGGTCACTGGCAAGGACAACCTCATGATCTCCGACGCGCTCTTCAGCGCCCTGGGAGTGCCTTGCTACGTAGTGTTCGACGGTGATGCTGGCATGGAGGAGCGCAAGCGGGAGTCGGTGCGTCACCTCGATTTTGCGCAACGCCAGCAGAAGGAGGAGGAGTTCGAGCGTCAGGCGCGGGCAAACCGGACGAAGAACGCGAATCTTCTACAGTACCTGGGTGCGACGCCGAATCCTCAGCCCGCCGATGACTCGACGGGCCGGTATACCGTCTTCGAAGACACCCTGGAGACCCACCTGCGCTGGCACTGGCCGACCTGGGAAGAGCGCAGGCAGGAGCTTGTCCGCGCCGGCGAAGGCCCGGACGGGAAGAACGCCGCAACGTATCTGGAGACCACCCGGACCGTTGCGGCGGAGCCCCCGTACCTGCTGCACGCCTTGCTTGAAAATGTCCGATACCTGGCTCGGCGGCAGTAGTGGCATGCGCTCTCTTGAATCCGGCGGCCAACTGTTGTCGGTACGTCTGTCGCTCCGTTGACTGACGGGGGTTGAAGACGGCGGCCCATGCAGCCGGGCAAGATGTCACTCTCCCCCCATCCTGCTCGGCTGACCGCTAGTATTTGCGTTAACTTGCCAATTTGAGGGGTGGAGTTCATGAACAGCGTATTTTCGTTCGCAGATTTCCTTGAAGTTTTGCCTGACGGCAATTTCACTGGGCAGGGGTCTACGGCCTTTAGAATCTCAAGCCCTCAGGCCACTTTTGTCCCTCCGAATTTGGAGATACTGGATTCTTGTGAAGCTCCGCTGATTACGCTCGTTTCCGCAAGGGGTGCGACAGGTAAGTCCTGTTTGGCTAAACAGGTGTCGGCGCTCAAGCAGGTTCCTCTGTGGCTGCTGAATGAGGATATGGCCGTCAGTGGCGATGCGCTTCGGGCTCGACTGCGTGACTATACAGGAAATTCATATGGCCTTAATTTGCTAAGTAAGGATCCGGGGTCGTTTATTCTTATCGATGCACTCGATGAAGCGCGCATGAGAGTCTCGGGAGCCTCATGGTACGAATACGTGCAGACGCTTTTCGCTGCTTCAGAGGAAAGTCACTCGCTGGTTCTCTTTGGTCGCGAGCGAGTGCTGGAGGACATTTGGGCCAACTTCCCAGGGAGCAGCGCCAATTGGTATGAGATTTCTCATTTTGATTCGGATCAGCGCACAAAGTATATTGACCTCTATGTGGGGGAAGCGCAGTCGAAGGAGAGCGAGACCTATCTCGACGCCAGGGACACGGTGATCAAAGCTCTTTCTGGAGCCGTCGAGGGGAGTCAGGCGGACTCTTTTATTGGTTACGCTCCCGTCCTTTATGCTGTTGCTCTTCTTCTCAAAAAGGGTAATTTGCTGAAAATTCGGAACTCCTTTTTGCCTGAAGTGGGCAATGAGCGGAGAATTCGAGTATTGGGTGAGATTATCGAACAACTCCTGAAGCGTGAACAGGAGAAAACTCAAAAGCTAGCTCAGCAACTCGGGGTGGCACCGAGCAAGGTGTACACACCTGTGGAGCAGATTGACTGGCTCGCCCACTACCTCTTGGGCGCGGAGGCTCCCGAACTCGCATGGTGCTCCGATGCTTTGAAGGGCGAGTATAAGAGCAAAATTCGCGAATTCATCGATGATCACCCGTTCCGGAGCGAAAGCCGATGGGCTAATCCTGTCTTCTCTGCCTACATTGCAGCAGAGCGTTTTGATCGAATCGAGGTTCGAGAGAAGCTGCAAAATGTAGGGCTTTCTACCGGACTGCTCTTTGAGTTCATTTCCGCAAAAGAAGACGACATCGTGGTGGACGAGTGGCAGTTCGCCGCGCTCCATGCGTCGCTTATGGCATCTGAGCGTCATGACGTAGAAGTTTCGGTCAGCGTGTCGGGTGGTGAACCTACTGCTGAACCTGATAGCGACGTTCTGCAGATGCAAGGAGAACTTACCCTCTGGGAGAGTTCTGGCAGCCGTAATAGCGTCCGCGTTGACGTGTTGCTAGACAAGGAGGGGATTGTTGATCTAAAGGGTCCATTGGCCTCACTTTCCCTGACATTCCCCGGAGTGGTGACGGTAAGGCCCAGTTCTGGGTCTGCAAATTTTGGCCCCGACTGCTTCATTCGGTGCACAGACCTTCGTGTGTCGGGAGACAGTGTCCAAATCTCCCTGCGCCCAAACGGAACGGTAGGTAGCCTCCAGGATGGTGGCGCCAGCGTAACTTTTGAGCTTACGGGTAATCTTTTGTGCGAGGCGCAACTGGCTGGTGACCCTCCGGCGGAGAGTTTTGAGGTTTTGGTTCCGGCAGGCCGCAGAATTGGATACCCATGGTTCCCCTATCAGAAGCCCATGGAGCTTCCAAGTGTGGAGCCGAACGAGCGTGCAACCCGCTTCATCAAGATGCTGATGAACCTTCTTCGAAACCATGGGCACAAGGGAACTCCTGCGGTCTTCGACAAGAAACTTGAGGGGCGACAGTCCATTAAGGGGGACGAATTCAGACGTGTCATCTCGGTGCTACAAAAGCAGGGTGTTGTTTCACTCGATGGTCCGATGATCCACCTTACCCACCAGTGGATGCCCAATCGATTTTCCGGCAAGAAGAGGGAGGGCGTCCAGACCTTTGAGGACAAGCGTGAGGTCTGGATGCCGATTGCCGAGGCTATCGCAGGGGTAATGCGGCGATAAGCGGCGCTACAGGTGGGTGGAGCGGCTTTGGGGTGGCGCTGCTTTGGCGCGAGTGATCATGGCCCCGTAAGCTTTCGGCGCGTCGGGCAGTCTGTGGACCTGCCCGGTAAAGCACGACGTTGGGGCCATGATCTTCGAGGCTCGCGCCAAAGTGGCTCCGTAAAGCCGCGGAGCCGACCGCCCCAGCCCCGACGTACCCCTTCTCTGGCATCAGGCGGCTGCATGCTTTGAGCGCGGCACGGGCGTCGACCGGGCTGGAGCGGGGCGGAGACAGGAGCGCAGGCCCGGACGAGGGCCGGGCCGCGGGCGGGGAGCGGAGCGAGCCGCCTTGATGAAGTAGAGAAAGTCTTATCCCGCTGTGATGAGCTGCTTGCCGTCGTGGCTCCGCACGTGGGGGCCGTTGCCGTCCAGGGCGTCCAGGAGACGGACCGCGTAGATCTCGGCCATGCGCTCGCTGACCTCGTCGGGTGTGAGCCAGGAGACGGCTGTCGACTCGCTTGATGTGCGCTCAGTGCCACCGGAGGGCTTACAGCGGAAGACCAGAGCCACGATGCCTCGGGTCGTGTTCTTGTAGACGCCGGTGAGCTGGTCCACCTCGACGTGGATGCCTGTCTCTTCCCAGACCTCGCGTGCAACGCCGGCCTCGGGTGTCTCGTTGAGTTCGAGGATGCCGCCGGGGAGCTCCCAGGCGCCGTTGTCGGCTCGGCGGATCGCCAGGAGACGGCCGTCCTCGCGCACCACTACTCCGGCGACGGACACGGAGTGCAGGGGAGGGGGTGCCGCTTCCTGTGATTGACTCATGTAGAGGAGCATAGGAGGCAGGGAAGGACTATGGGAACTGCGGCGGGAGGGGCCGGTTCCGGTCCTCGGTATGTGCAGATCGCTGATGACCTCGTGCAGCAGATCCGGGCGGGGGTTCTCAAGGCCGGCGACATGGTGCCGAGCGAATCCGAGCTGGTGGACCGCTACGGCGTCTCCGGTGGGACGATCCGTAAGGCCATGGTCGAGGTACGGGCGAGCGGGCTCGTCGAGACCCGGCATGGCAAGGGCTCGATCGTGAAGAATCGGCCCCCCGTACGGCACCGCTCCTCCGATCGCTTCCGGCGCTCGCTCCGGCAAGGGGGCCAGGCCGCCTACCTCGCGGAGTCCGCACAGTCCGGCGCCACCGCAAAAGTCAGCGTCCTCTACATCGGTCCCATGGACGCGCCCGAGGACGCCGCCGAGCGCCTGGGCGTTCCCGCCGGTACGCAGGTGTTGGCTCGCCGGCGCCTCTACTTTCGCAACGGCACTCCGGTGGAAACCGCCTCGTCGTACTTGCCCTGGGACGTGGTGAAGGAGATCCCCGAGCTGTTCGCCGAGAACCCCGGGGGCGGTGGCATCTACGCCCGACTCGAAGACCACGGGCATGAGTTTGCGGAGTTCGTCGAGACGCTGCAAGCGCGCCCGGCCTCGAAGTCGGAGGCGTCTGAACTGGCGCTCAGCCCTGGCGCGCCCGTGGTTCACCTGATCCGTGAGGCCCGTACGACCGCGGGTCGGGTGGTCGAGGTGTGTGACACGCTCATGGCCGCTGACCAGTTCGTCTTCGAGTACCGGATCCCTGCCGACGACTGACGTCCGCTCAACTTCCCGCAACCCGTCGTGAGTTCTTCTTCGCGGCGGGTTGACTCATGTACAGGAGTCGTGCACTCTTCTTCATGTCACTCATGTACATGAGTGACGAAGTTCAGCATCTATAGAGGAGTGTTCTGCTGTGCGTCAGATTCCCGTCGACACCTCCAGCGCTGTCGTGATGGTCGCCAAGCCTCCGCAGGTCAAGGTCCGTGACCGCCGCACCGGTGAGATCGCCACCGACATGGAGACCGGTGCTCAGCTCATGACCGTGGACGTGATGTTCGCGGCGAACGAGGAGGTGGAAATCCTGTCCGTCACCGTTCCGGAGCCCGGGATCACTGGTGAGCTGGCCATGGGTACGCCGGTTGCGCTCACCGGCCTGGTCGCCCGTCCGTGGGAGAACGACTTCAACGGTCAGCGGCGGCACGGCATCGCGTTCCGCGCGGTCGCGGTCACCTCGCTCGCCGACGTCGCCGCCGCAGGGTCGAAGGCAGCCTGATCATGACCGCCTTCACGGTCGCTCTGGTGCTGGTCGTCGCCGCTGCGGGTCTCCTGCGGTGGCGGAGTCCCGCCTGGTACTGGCTGGCCTTCGGGGTCACCCTGGCCGCGCTGCGGGTCTTGATCCGGTACCGCTCGGTCATGGACGCATGCGGGTTGACCGTTCCGCCGCCGCGGTGGCGGTTAGCTCTGGCTCGGGCCACCAATCAGCCGATACCTGAGCCCCGCCCACCGCGTATCCGGCGACTGCGGCCGACTCGCACCGGCCTGGTCCTCCGACTCAAGCTCCGTCCCGGCCAAGACGTCTTCGACATCGCTGCGGCCTCGGACCGGCTTCGGCACTCGTTCTCGATGTTCGGCGTGACCTCGCGTGAGGTGCGGTCCGGTGTCGTCGAGGTGCGGATGACTGGATACGACGTGCTCAAGCGGGTGCAGATGCCTGCTGAGTCGGAGACCCGGGCGATGCGGGTACCGGTGGCCCTTCGGGAGGACGGGTCGGTGCACTACCGCGACTACCGCGCGATACCGCACGCCCTCACCCTCGGCGCCACGGAGTCCGGCAAGTCCGTCTACCAACGCAACCTGGTCGCCGGCCTTGCTCCTCTGGACGTTGCCCTCGTCGGCATCGACTGCAAGCAAGGGGTCGAACTCTTCCCGCTGGCGCGCCGTTTCTCAGCCCTGGCCGACAGTCCGGACACCGCTGCCGAACTCCTCGATGCACTCGTGGTGCGGATGGCGGACGTCTACCGCCTCATCCGTACCCAGCAGCGCATCACCGTCGATGTACCGGACGCGGAGATCGCCGCCGACATCTGGGACCTGCCTGATGAGCTCCGCCCGACCCCGGTCGTCGTCCTGGTCGACGAGGTGGCCGAACTCGCCCTGTACGCAACGAAGGAGGAGGAGAAGCGGCGGGACCGCATCATCACCGCCCTGGTCCGTCTCGCGCAGCTCGGCCGCGCCGCCGGTATCTACCTCGAAATCTGCGGACAGCGCTTCGGCTCCGAACTCGGCAAGGGCATCACCATGCTCCGCGCCCAACTCACCGGCCGCACCGCCCACCGTCTCAACGACGAGACCTCCGCCAACATGGCCTTCGGCGACATCGCCCCGGACGCGGTCCTCGCCGCCATCCAGATTCCCGCCGAACTGCGAGGCCTCGCCATCGCGGGAGATGCGTCCGGCGGTTGGCACCGCATCCGCGCTCCGCACACCTCGCTCCGCCAGGCCGTGAACCTCTGCAACCGGTACGCCGACAGGGCCCCGGACCTGCCTGAGCTGGCCCCTTTCCGGCCGACCACCGGAACTGCCACCGAGCTCGTGCCATCAGCGAAGGCCTCTCCGGCCACCGCCTGATCTCTCCCCCACCCGGCAGGCGTGACCGTCTTCGCGCCGAGTCCCTACCACTGCCATGCCCAGAGAAGGGAGAACCGCCATGTGCCCTGACTGCGAGGACTTCGCCCGGACCGTGCTTCTGCTCGTCCAACTCGCCCTGTACGCCGACATGGACAGCGCCGACCTCGACTTCGTGGACGCCGTCAGCCCGTCCCTCGCCGTGTCGCTGCCGGAGCCGCCGCCGGGCACGTTCCCGGACGACTCCGACCCCGCTGAGGACTCCTGATGGGCGCCCGGCACGGTCTCCGGATCGACGCGGTGTTGATCCAGGCGGTTATCGCCGGGGCTCTGTCCTTCGCGCACCTGCACGACCTCGCCGCCGCGGCCGGACAGGACGGCTGGAAGGCATGGGCCTACCCGGTCAGCGTCGACCTGCTCCTTGTCGCCGCCTGGCGTCGGCTGCGCAGTGAGGGCCCGTCCCGGTTGGCCTGGTGCTGGTTCCTGATCGCCCTGTTCGCGTCGCTCGGCGCCAACGTCGCCACCGCCGGGTTCCTCGACCTGGCCGACCCACCGGCCCCGCTCCGGCTCGGCATCGCCGGATGGCCCGCACTCGCCTTCCTCGGCGGCACCCTCCTCGCCCACTCGTCGGGGAAGCCGGAGCCAGCTCCGCCAGCCGCCGTCACGGAGACGAAGGAAGTCGGGCCGACGCGCGTGCCTGACACCGCCCCGATCCCATCCCAGGCTGATGAACCCCCTGCGAAAGAGGCCCCGTCCTCGCCCTCGGCCCCGTCCCCGGAGCCGCCCGTTCCCGCCGTGCTGATCGACCACGCCCGCAAGGTCGCCGAGGAGCACCGCACCCGCACCGGATCACCGATCGACACCGACACCCTCCGCACCCGCCTCGGCGTTCCGCCTCACCTCGCCGACGCCATCGCCGCCCGCCTCAGCTGACCGCAAAGGAGAACTGAGATGACCCACGATCCCGCCGCCCTGACCGTGGCCGATTACCTCGACGGAGCGCGTGAGATGGCCGCAGCCGGACGCCCCTTCCTCGCCCATCTGCTCGCCGAGGAAGCCGCACGACGCGTCGACGACCCGGCCACCGCCCGCGGCATCCGCGCCCAGTACACCGACCCGACGACCGGCAGGGGCTGACCGGCATGCCCGCTCGCGACAGCTTCCACTCCGTGATGCGTATCGGCCCCGTGCAGATCGGCACCCACCGCGACCGCACCGGCCGCACCGCCCACGCCGCCGTCTGCACTGCCGACCGCTGCGGCTGGTCCGCCGACTACTCCAGCCGGTCCGCCGCCCAACTCGCCGCCCGTACCCACCGCTGCACCGTCCGTTAGGAGACAGCGTCCATGGACGTCCCCCTCTGGATCGCCCTGCTGGTCGTCGGCTACCTCGGCATCAAGCTCTTCCGTCCGCCGGTGTGGCTGATCTGCGTGCTCCTCCTCGGCGGCTACCTCCTCGCCGACAGCCTCTTCGCGTCCGTCATCGACACCGCCGTCAAGTAACCCGCGCCCGGGAGAGGAGAACCACTCATGTTCCAGCCCAAGATCCCGACCATGCCGCAGCCCTCGGGCCTTGTCACCCCGCCCGCCGTCGTCCGGCCGACCACCATCACGCCGGGCACGCCTGCCCCGGCACCCGCCGCCGCCCCTGAGCCGTCCCGTCCGGTCGTACAGCTCGCCCCCGGCACTGCGGTCGCGCTCGTCGGTGCCGGTACTGCCGTCGTCCTGGTCGTCGGCACCGTCCTGGTCTCGCTGCTCCTGGCGGTCGCCGTCACCAGCGCATCGGTCGCCGTCTGCGCGGTCGTCCTGCGCTCCCTGATCGCGTCCGACGCCAAACGCCGCTGACCGGCCCCCGGGCGGCCTCGATACCGCCAAGCATCCGCCGCCCGGGAGCCGTGCCCACCGATCGATCTCGCAACCGGAAGGAACCTCCAGCATGGCCCACCGGCCCGCACCCTCGAAGCAGAAGCGGTCCATGCCCGCCCCACAGCTCGACCCGACCGTCCTCGGGGACGTCCTCCGCGTGGCCTCGGCCTCCGACTACACGCGCTGGGAGGACCAGATCCGCCGCACCGGCGGCTGTGCCGACCCCGTCCATCTGAGCGGCTGGGTAACCCACAAGGACAAGACCACCGGCGAGACCCTGCACCGCTACTCGACCGCGTACGAGCCGGGCGGGCGTCTCCGCATCGCCTGCGGCAACCGCCGTGCCTCCCGCTGCCCCTCCTGTGCCTGGACCTACGCGGGCGACACCTACCACCTGATCCGCGCCGGCCTCGCCGGAGACGACCGCCGCGACATCACCGCCGCCGTCCGCGACCACCCGCGCGTCTTCGCCACCCTCACCGCACCCTCGTTCGGCCCCGTCCACAACCGCCCCGACCGGGGCACCTGCCGGTGCGGCACGGCGCACGCCTCGGACTCCGGGGACCTGGGCTCCGCCCTCGATCCGGAGACCTACGACTACGCGGGCGCCGTGCTCTTCAACAACTACGCCGGGGAGCTCTGGCAGCGTTTCACCACCCGGCTCCGCCGCGAACTCGCCATCCACGCGGGCATCCCACGCCGTGAGCTGGGCTACCACCTCCGCGTCTCCTTCGGCAAGGTCGCCGAATTCCAGAAGCGCGGGGCACTCCACTTCCACGCCGTCGTACGTCTCGACGGCCCGGAGGGACCTTGCATTCCGCCGCCCTCTTGGGCCACGGTCGATCTCCTCACCGACGCTATACGCGCCGCAGCCGCGCACTCGTACACGGCGGTCTCCGTCCCGGCTGCCGGTGATCAGTCGGCCCGGACCTTCCGGTGGGGCCGACAGCTCGACGTCCGCCCGGTCAAGGCCTTCGGCGACGGTTCGGATGTCACCGAACAGGCGGTCGCCTCGTACGTGGCCAAGTACGCCACCAAAGCTGCCGAAAACACCGGCACCCTGGACCGCCGTATCGGTGAACTCGCCGAACTCGACCGCCACCGCGTTCCCGATCACACCCGTCGGCTCATCACCGCATGCCGTGAGCTCGACAGCCTCTATCCGGACCGACGTCTCTGGGCCTGGGCCCACATGCTCGGCTTCCGCGGCCACTTCTCGTCCAAGTCCCGCACCTACTCGACGACCCTCGGTGCCCTCCGCCAGGAACGCGCCGACTACCGCGCTTCACAGGAAGCGACCGTCCTCGGCCTGGCCGACCGTGAACCGGACACGGTCCTCGTCCTGACGGACTGGCAGTACGTCGGCCACGGGCACACCCCCGGCGAAGGCGCTCTCGCTGCCACCATCGCCCGTGACCTCCAGACCAACCGCGAGACCGCCCGCGACGCACTGAAGGGGATCACTGCCAACGAGGGGGAGTGGTGACTGTGGCGGACCGACTGCTCACCGTGAATCAGGTTGCCGAACGACTCGGCACCGGTCTCCGCTTCCCCCGCCGGCTCATCGAGGAACGCCGCATCACGTTCGTCAAGGTCGGCCGACACGTTCGCATCCCCGAGAGTGCCGTGGAGGAATACGTCAGTGCCCACACGGTGGCGCCGATCGTCCTGCGGCCCGCCTCAACGTACTCGTACCGGAGGGCCGCCTGATGGCCGCTAAGCGTAAGTCCCGACGCGCCTTCGGCCGGATCCGGAAGCTGCCGTCCGGTCGGTTCCAGGCTCGGTATCCGGGGCCTGACGGCGTGCTCCGTGCCGCTGATCAGACGTTCGCGACAACGACCGATGCCGATCGCTGGCTGGCACGGAAGCGAATCGAGATGGAGGAGGGCCGCTGGCTCGACCCCGCCGAGGGACGGACCACCGTCCGCGATTGGTCGGCACGATGGCTCACCGCGGTCTCCCCGCAGCTCAAGCACAAGACACAGGCGTCGTACCGATCCCTGATCAACTCGCTGATCGTTCCGGCGCTCGGTGACCGTGAGCTTTCCAGCCTCCGGCCGATCACCATCGTCGAATGGGTCGGTGCGATGAAGACCCGCGGTCTCAGCGCATCACGGATCAGGCAGGCCTACCGGGTGCTCTCGCAGATCATGCGGGCCGCCGTTGACAACGAGATGATCGGGCAGACCCCGTGCAGGGGCGTGAAGCTGCCTCGCATGCCGCAGACCGAGCCGAACATCCTCACCCCGCTGGAAGCTTCGCGGATCGTGCGGAGCGCGACGAAACCGCATGACCTGCTGATCTCGTTGCTCGCCTACGCGGGTCTGCGGGTCGGGGAGGCGTTCGCGCTGCGGCGAGCGGACATCGATGTGTCGGGCGGCCTGGTCCTCGTCGATGAGAACCTGGCCGAAGCGAATGGCACCCTCGTCTTCGACACTCCCAAGTCCCACCAGAAGCGGGTTCTGCGGATCGGGCCGTCACTCGCGGCGCGGATCGGCCGGCACTTGGAGACGCTGCCCGGTGGGGAGGACGCTCTCCTGTTCGTCACGCCTGGCGGCAAGCCGCTGCGCTACAACCAGTGGCGCAAGGCGTACTTCGATCCTGCTGTGGCGGCTGCCGGGCTCACTGACGTCACGCCGCACGATCTCCGCGCCTCGCACGGCACATGGGTGGCCGACCGGTACGGCGTTATGACCGCCGCCCACCGGCTCGGACACTCGAACGCGAGCGTGACCACTCGGCACTACGCCCGGCCAGTCGCCGGTCGCGACGACCAGGTGGCGACGGCTGCGGATGTTTGGCTCAGCGGCGACGGGGAGATTGACCCCGTCGGCTAAGTTCTCGCCGAAAGGAGCTCGTCTCGTTGACTTACAGAGAATCCGGTTGAGCCCTCCGGACCAGCTCGACATACTCCCTGCATGACCAGCAATGGGGCCGAAGCCGCTGAGCAGGGATGGGACGCTCCCTGGTATCGCGTCCGAACAGATCGGTTCCACGCATCATTCCTGCCCAGCGCGGACGAGGCCCTGGATGCCGTCTGCAACGTCGATGTGGAGGTCCGGCTGACTGCGGACGAGTCACGCTGGAGCGCGACCGTGTTCACTCTTGCTGAGGTCGAGCGCCTCATGGAAAAGGACTCCCGAACCGGCGAGTCTCTGAGCGGCCGCTACTTCTGGTGCTCCGACGGCCTCATCGTTCGAGACGCAGGCATCGACAACATCACGCGCGTGCTGACCGGCCTGCTCGATTCTGGTGACTTCACGCAGGTCCTTCAGCGGCTCGACGACGACTGACCATCTGCCCCATTCTGAAGCGGTCAGTTAGCGTTGATTGGGCAAGGTGCAAGGGTGTACCCATGCAGCAGTTCGGTCAGCGCCTTCGCTCTTTGAGATTCTCGTTAGGGCTTGTTCCGACGAGCTTTCCGGCGTGTCGCGAGACACGTAGTCCGGCTTTGGAACATGCCCTGGTGGATCAGGCGACACTCTGCGGCATCCCTCGCCAACACGTGACGGCCTATAGGCGTCTGTTCGTTGCGAAGAGGTCCGGGAGGTGCCCGGACTGTCGAGTGAGGGCAGTCGATGCCTCGTTCGGGTTCTGATTGAGGATTCACTTGGCGAGTGCGCTTGCTCGTTACGTGGACAGCCCACCTGACCAGACGCGGCTCGATCACGGGTTGAGGGGCACGCTGCGGGCACGATGACCACGGCAACGGTTCGATCGGGGCGGGGCCTACCCGTCTGACCTGCGGGGGAGTCCAGAAGCCGCCCGACCACCAAAAGGTCTTGAAAACCGTCGTGGCAGCGATGTCACCGTGGGTTCAAATCCCACACCCACCGCAGATGAACGGCCCCCGACCAGCAGCTTCGGTCGGGGGCCGTTCCTTGTCGGGCTTTCCGCACCGAGTACCGAGCACGGCTGGTGCCGAGCGTGCCCACGGCAGGTGCGTGGGCGCGGCCGGGGGCAGCGCTACCAGGCCGGGCGTGGGTCCTGGCGTTCCGGTGACAAGCCTGCGGGCACGTTGTTGCCCGTGTCCGTTCGCCACAGGTAGCCCGGGCTCGGTACGAACTCGTCGGAGGGAGGGGCCGGGGCGTGGAAGCGCTGGGTGCGGGGCAGCGGTACCTCGACGAGCTTGCCGTCATGGATCATCCACAGCCCGAAGCAGTCGTCCTCCTCGTCGTGGATCAGTACCTGTACCTGGCCCGGGTCGGGCCAGGGAAGCGATTCGAGGTGACTCAGGAGTCCGGAGCGTGGTTCCACGCGGTTGAACTCGATGACCCATCCGCCGACGAACAGGTCGAGGGGTTCGAAGTGGCCTCGCCAGCTCCGCGCATCGTCGGGGCGGGTCAGGGGTTCCATGACCTCGTCCGCGTACGTTGCCAAGACGATGACCTGCGCGATTCTGCTCATGCCGGAGTATCGCCGCGGAGTACCTGCCGGCGGCACCTCTTTTTTTGGGGGTGGCGGGGCGGTTCGGCTGTGACGTGCGGGCGGTCACACGCGAACCGGGATGCCGCCCTTGGGATTTCGGCCGTAGCGTGGGCGGCATGGTCGATCGTCTGGAGATCAGTGTGCTGTCGGCAGGGCGCCGGTTCGCGGCCACTCTGCGGATTCTGGTCAATGGTGAGGACGTGGTGGCGGAGGCGGTCGGTGAATGTGGCCGGGGCCCGTTCGTCGCGGATGCGGTGCCGGACGCCGGCCCCGGTCCGCTGTGGGCCACCGGCGAGGCTCGGCGGGTGGAGCTGGGGGAGCCGGAGTGTTCAGGAGGGTGCTGCGGGTTCCTGACGGTGGTCGTTCAGCGTCTCGGGGACATCGTGCAGTGGTCCGACTGGGAGATTCCGTACGGGGAGGTCGCTCCGCCGGCGTTCCACTTCGATGCTGATCGGTACGACGCGGAGCTGGCTCGCGTGGGTGTGAGGCCGGCCGGGGCGGCTCGGTGACGCGTACGTCCGGGGCGGTGGGTGGCCAGGTGACCGGTGGGGTTCGAGTGGTGAGCGGCCCGGGCTACTCCGCCGGGACCGGCCCGAGTGCGCCCAGGACGGCGGGTGCGTCCTTCTTCCGCGTGACGACGAGGACCGGTACGCCGTTGTCCTCGCATTCCAGGACCACCGCCCGGCCGTCGTAGTCGGGGCGGCCCGCCGGGTCCGTCAGGTAGGGCGGGCGGAGGCGGAGCGGGGTCAGGGTGCGGGGGACGGGCTTGCGGTGGAAGACGCCGGTGGGGTCGGGGGTCGTGGCCAGGAGGCCGGGGCCCGCGATCAGGTAGCCGGCGCCGCTCGCGTACGGGACCTCGCCCATGATCAGGCCCGGGAAGCACCGCTCCTCGGTGAGCACGGACGGCCGCAGTGCGATCGTGTCGTCGCCGCCGCGGTCGCGCCGCCGCAGGAACGGGACGGCCAGGGCGCAGAGCGCCAGGACCACCACGGTGGCCAGACCGGTGAGTTGCAGGGCTTCGGCGATGCTGTCGGTCAGCCAGGGAGCCAGCGCGCCGAACGCCGCGAGGACGGTGCCGCCGGTGATCGTGAGGCCGGCCTGCCAGGAGTGGGCCTTGACCGAGCGCCGCATGGCCCGGACCATCGCGGCCGCGCCCGCCAGGAACGCCGCCCCGTAGAGGCCCAGGCCCAGACCGAGCGTGAGCGGGATCCGGTAGGAGCGGCGCGGGTCCGCGTTCGTGTGGTGGCGTCCGGAGGCGAGGTCGACGTACCGGATCTGCCCCCGCCAGTAGGTGGCCTCGATGTTCTCTCCGGCCGTGGCGCCCGGGTGTTCCCGCGGGCTGCCGTTGACCCGGGTGCGTGTGGCCGTTCCGTCGGCCTCGGTGATGTACAGCCAGTACGACGCCGTCTTGCTCCTCGTCACCTTCTCTGTGCGGTCGATCACCGCCGGGACCGTACGCAGGCAGTCGGAGCCGGAGCGGGCGTCGAGCGGGGTGGGGCATGCGACCGCCGCCCTGAAGTCCCGCTCCTCGGCGTGGGATCCCGGCGTGGTGACGAGCAGCAGCCAGGCCGCCACCAGCGTGAACGCGCTGCCGAGTATCAGGCCGGGCCGCACTCCCGAACGACGCCTCGCGCTGAGGTCGTTGCTCGTGGGCGGTGGTGGGGGCGGGGTCATGGTCACCCTCGCATTCTGCCGCCGGCGGCCTGATCCCGGTCCCGTTCGGTCCGGTCCCGTTCGGTCCGGTCTGGTCCGGTCCTGTTCGGTCCGTTCTGTCAGGTCGCGCCGTCCGTCTCCCCGTTCCGCCCCGACGTCAGCCGTGCCGCCGATGCGATCGCGGCGCGGGCCTCGTGTTCCGGCAGGCCGGTGCGGACGGCGGCGGCGGTGAGCGCGTCCGCCAGGGCGTCGCCGAAGCCGTGTTCGTAGGCGCGGCAGGCCGCCCAGAACAGGCGGGTGTTGCGCTGACCCTCGTGGGCGGCGAGCACGAACTGGATCAGGCCCTCGCCCCTGCGGGCCGGGGTGGGGGCAGGGCCCGTGCCCCCGGCGGTCGCGGGCGCGCGGCGTGGCTGGGTCAGGAGGCGGAGCAGGGCGCGGGGGCACGGGGCCGGGGTGAGGTGGGCGGTGCCGGGGGCCAGGCGGTAGCGGCCGTGCGCGGTGACCGAGCCGGGGCCGACCAGATAGCCGCCGCTGCCGCGGATGTCGATGCCCGGGGCGAGGCGGCCGGCGGAGTTGGGGACCGTCGCGTCGGCGGGGCCGGTCAGCCAGAGGTGCCGGCCGCCGCTCGGGGTGAGCACCGTGACCGTCGGCGGGATGGTGAACAGGTGCTGGAGGGCCAGCTGCCGGAGCGCGCCCGCCGCGTCGCTGCCGTACGCGGGGTCCACGTCCAGGTCGATGCCGATGAGGCGCTGCGGGGCGCGTCCGCAGGCGATGCCGTAGCCGGTGGCCCGGGGCGCGGCGGCGAAGAGAGCCCGGACGGCCGCGGGGTCGGTGGTGGCGTCGTGCACCCCGTGCCCCGGCAGCCCGCACTCGCCGCGGCAGTGCGCGGGCAGCCGCTGACCCCGGTGCGGCGAGCGCAGGGCGGGGAGCTTGGTGGCGGAGAGGGGGAAGACGGGGAGGCCGCGCCCGGCGGCGGCCAGGGCGTGGGCCAGGGCCAGGGTGGGGGTCTGCCGGTCGATGGTGGCCATGGCTTCATTTTCGTACAAGCGTTCGAAGAAAGGAAGAGGGGGAGGTGCGGGGGGTGGGTGGAGGCGTACGGGCGAGTGCGGGCGAGTGCGGGCGAGTGCGGGCGAGTCGGGTGGCGTAACGCTTCTTCCCGGGTGCCCCAACGAGTCGCCTCAGGTCGCCTCGCCGGCCTGACCCGCCCCGGATTTTTCGTACGGCATGGGAGGTTTATCGGCTCTTCGTCATACGTGAGGGGGAATCGGGCGGAAGCGAGGGGTTCGCCGGGGATGCGCTGGGCAACTCTGGTCTCGCGACGTTGTGAACAGCACCGGGGTGGTCGGCCAACTCCCCCGGGACCAGCCGAATATGAAGCCGCAATTCCGTTTCCTGGAGGAAATGACATGGCAAGTATCCGTACCGCTCGTGCCCTCGCCGCTGTCGCCGCTCTGCCCCTGACCGTCGCGCTCTGCGGTGGGGTCGCCATGGCGGACAACGGCTCCTTCGCGAACGACGGATCGAACGCGGCGGTGGCGACGGTCGGCGGCAGCGGTGTCGGCGGCAACAACTCCGGCAACTCGGCCACGACCCAGCAGCAGGCCGTCGGCGCCGGTGCGTCGAACCAGAACACGTCCGCCCAGGTGAGCAATTCGGCTTTCGTGCCGATCGACCAGTCGGACCACAGTGTCGCGGTGAACTTCACGCCCTTCTTCTGGTGATGCTCCCCAGGTGACGCGGCCGTCGGGACCTCCCGGGGGGTGGGTTCCGGCGGACTGGACAGCAGCCCGCGCGACGGCACTTCGGTGTCCTCGTGCGGGCTGTCGTCGTCTTGACAGGGCGCCTGTTTCTGACGGACAGTCAGAAACCTCGGCACCTGCATCCGCGGCTCTGGAGGTCTCTCCGTGCATCTCGCTCCGACAGAACGACAACGGCGCCTCCGTGCCGAACTCCGTTCCTACTTCGGTGCGTTGATGTCCGACGCGGTGTACGCCGGACAGCGCGTCGACCCGGGCGAACAGCGGCGGCTGCTCCGCCGTATCGGCGCCGACGGGCTGCTCGGTCTCGGCTGGCCCGAGGAGTACGGCGGCCGGGGGCGGGGCCCCGACGAGCAGTTCGTCTTCTTCGACGAGGCGTACCGTGCCGGCGCCCCGGTCTCCATGGTCACGCTCAACACCGTCGGCCCGACGCTGATGGCGTACGGGACCGAGGAGCAGAAGGCGTACTTCCTGCCCCGCATCCTCGCCGGCGACCTCGTCTTCGCGATCGGCTACAGCGAGCCCGAGGCCGGTACGGACCTGGCGTCGTTGCGGACCCGCGCCGTGCGGGACGGCGACGACTGGGTCATCGACGGCCAGAAGATCTTCACCAGCAACGCCCAGCAGGCGGACTGGATCTGGCTCGCCTGCCGTACGGACCCCGAGGCCCCCAAGCACCGGGGCATCTCGATCATCCTGGTGCCCACCGACGACCCCGGCTTCTCCTGGACGCCGATCGGGACCGTGGGCGGGCTGACCACGACGGCCACCTATTACGACGGCGTACGCGTCCCCGCCGCCAACCTCGTCGGCACCGAGAACGCGGGCTGGAAGCTCATCACCAGCCAGCTCAACCACGAACGCGTGGCCCTGGCCGCCCTCGGCATGCAGGCCGAGGACTTCTACGAGGAGGCCCTCGCCCACACCCGTACCCCCGACCCCCTGACCGGGCGCCGCCGGATCGACGAGCCATGGGTGCGCGCCCGGCTCGCGGAGGCGTACGCCCGGCTCGCGGCGACGCGCCTGCTGAACTGGCGGCTGGTCGACGCCGTGGGCGCCGGCGCACCGGCCCCCGGAGAGGCCAGCGGCGTGAAGTTCGCGGGCACCGAGAGCGCCGTCGAGGTCTACCGGATGTGCCAGGAGGCCGTCGGCGAGACCGCCCTGCTCCGGGCCGGTTCTCCCGGCTGTTTCGGCCCGGACGGCGAGCTGGAGCGGATGAACCGCGCCGCGCAGATCAACACCTTCGGGGGCGGTGTCGGCGAGGTGCAGCGCGAGATCGTCGCGACGGCCCGGCTCGGGATGACCCGGGGCAGGCGATGAGCGGGGCGGGCGCCGAGATCCCACGGCCGGAGGCCGCTGTGGAAGACAGGACGGATAGAACGGATAGAACGGATGGGGCGGATGGGGCGGACAGGGCCGAGAGCGACGAGCTGTTCGAGCGGCTCAGCGCCTACGAAGGCCGTGCCGCCGCCGTCGCCGGGCGCGGCAAGGACCCGGTCAACGAGCCGATGATCCGGCACTGGTGCGAGGCGATGGGCGACACCTCGGCCGCCTACCGGGGCCCGGACGCCGTCGCCCCGCCGACGATGCTCCAGGCGTGGACGATGGGCGGGCTGACCGGCCATACCGACCACCGCTCCGCCGCGTACGACGAGATGTTCGCGCTGCTCGACGGCGCCGGTTACACCTCCGTCGTCGCGACCGACTGCGAGCAGGAGTACCTGCGACCGCTCCGGCCCGGTGACCGGATCACCTTCGACACGGTCATCGAGTCCGTCTCCCCGCGCAAGACGACCAAGCTCGGCACCGGCTACTTCGTCACCACCCGCACGGATGTGCACGCCGGTGGAGAACCGGCCGGGACGCACCGCTTCCGCATCCTCAAGTACCGCCCCGCGCAACGGAACAAGAGCCCCGAAGCAGCGCGTCGGCCCCGGCCCGTGATCAACCGCGACAACGCCGGATTCTGGGACGGGGTCGCCGAGCACCGGCTCCTCATCCAGCGCTGCACCGACTGCGCGACCCTTCGACTGCCCTGGCTGCCCGGCTGCAACGCCTGCGGTGGCACGGAGTGGGACACGGTCGAGGCGGGCGGGGGCGGCACGGTTTTCAGCCATGTCGTGATGCACCACCCGCCCTTCCCCGCCTTCGCCCCGGACGGCGAGGGCGGACCGTACGCCGTCGCGCTGGTCGAGCTGGCCGAGGGCGTCCGCATCGTCAGCAACGTGATCGGTGTGCCGTACGACAAGGTCCGCGTCGGCATGCCCGTACAGCTGGAGTTCCTCCGTACGGACCCCGACCTGGAACTGCCGGTCTTCCGGGCGGGCGAAGGGGGCTGAGATGGACTTCACCCCGAGCGAGGAGCAGGCGGCGGCGCAGGGGCTGGTCGCGCGGATCTTCGGCGATCTGTCCACGCACGAGCGGCTGACGGCGGCCGGTTCGGGCACGGACGCGGAGTTGTGGAAGGAACTGTGTGCGGCGGGACTGCCCGGCGCGGTCGAGGAGACCGGGCTGCTCGGCCTCGTGCTGCTCCTGGAGGAGCAGGGCCGCACCACCGCCCAGGTCCCGTTCGCGGCCACCTGTGTGTACGGGCTGCTCGCCGTCGCCGAGCACGGTACGGCCGAGCAGCGCGAGCGCCTGCTGCCCGGCCTGCGCGACGGTACGGAAGTGGCGACGGGCGCCTTCCCGGCGCGGGGCGGCGTACACCTCGCGGACGGGGCGCTGTACGGGGCGGTGCCCTGGGTGCCCTGGCTGCGCGACGCCACCCAGGTGCTGGTGGCGGACGCGGAGCGCGGTCCGTGGATCGTCCGGACCGGCGAGCCGGGCGTCACCGTGGTGCCGGTGGAGACGACCGCGCCCTGGTCCGCGGGGCGGCTTGTTCTCGACGGCGTACGCGGGGAGCGGCTGGGGAACGGGCGGCTGGGGGCGTACACGGAGGTCCTCGCCACCGCCCGTACCGCGTTCGCGGGTCTTCAGGCCGGGGTGTGCGCCGGCTCGCTCGCGCGCGCGGTCCAGCACACCGTCACCCGCGAGCAGTTCGGGCGTCCGCTCTCCACCAACCAGGGCGTCCTGCTCCGCGCCGCCGACGCCCATATGGACACCGAGGCGATCCGGGTCACCGCGTACGAGGCGGCCTGGCGGCACGACGCACAAGAGGCGTACGAGGCACAGGCGTTGACCGCTGCCTGGTGGGCCTCGGAGGCGGGCAAGCGGGTCGTCCACGCGGGCCAGCATCTGCACGGCGGCACCGGCGCCGACCTCGACCACCCGGTCCACCGGCACTTCCTCTGGGGCCGCCAGCTCGACGCGTACCTCGGCTGCGGCGGCGAAGTCCTGGAGGAGCTGGGCCTGTTGCTGGCGGCCGGACCCCGGGAGGAGGCGTCATGACGCACCCGCGCACCCACCGCGTCGGCGACGAGCTGCCGCCCCTGGATATCCCGGTGACCCGGACCCTCGTCGTCGCCGGGGCCATCGCCTCGCGCGACTACCAGGACGTGCACCACGACGCGGAGCTGGCCCGGGAGAAGGGCTCCCCCGACATCTTCATGAACATCCTCACCACCAACGGGCTCGTCGGCCGCTACCTCACCGACCACTTCGGCCCCACCGCCGTCCTCCGCAAGGTCGCGATCCGGCTCGGCGCGCCCAACTACCCGGGCGACGTGCTGCGGTTGACCGGGCGGATCACGGAAGTGGTCACCGAGGAGACGGTCCAGGCGGTCGTCCGGGTCACCGGAGACAACGGAATCGGACGCCATGTGACCGGCACGGTGACCCTCACCCTCCCCGGCCCGGTGACCCTCCCCGGCCCGGACGGGGTGGTCGCACCATGAGTATCCGCAGGGCCGACACGCTCGGCGGAAAGGCGGCGATCGTCGGCATCGGGGCTACCGAGTTCTCCAAGGACTCCGGCCGCAGCGAACTCAAGCTGGCCGTCGAGGCCGTCCGCGCCGCGCTCGACGACGCGGGCCTCACGCCCGCCGACGTCGACGGGCTGGTCACCTTCACCATGGACACCAGCCCGGAGATCACCGTCGCCCAGGCGGCCGGCATCTGCGAGCTGTCGTTCTTCTCCCGGATCCACTACGGCGGCGGCGCGGCCTGCGCCACCGTGCAGCAGGCCGCCCTCGCGGTGGCTAGCGGGATCGCGGACGTCGTCGTCTGCTACCGGGCCTTCAACGAACGCTCCGGCCGCCGCTTCGGATCCGGCGTGCAGCGGCGTGAGCCGACCGCCGAGGGCGCGGCGCTCGGCTGGAACCTGCCGTACGGGCTGCTCACCCCGGCCTCCTGGGTGGCGATGGCGGCCCAGCGGTATCTGCACGCGTACGGCCGCGGCCCGGAGGACTTCGGTCAGGTGGCGGTCCTCGACCGGCGGCACGCGGCACGGAACCCGGCGGCGTACTTCCACGGGAAACCGATCACGCTCGCCGACCACGCCGCCTCCCGCTGGATCGTGGAGCCGCTACGGCTGCTGGACTGCTGCCAGGAGACGGACGGCGGTCAGGCGCTCGTCGTCACCAGCGTGGAGCGCGCCCGCGACCTGCCCCGCCCGCCCGCCGTGGTCGTCGCGGCGGCCCAGGGCGCGGGCCGGTCGCAGGAGCAGATGACGAGCTTCTACCGGGACGGGCTGACGGGCCTGCCGGAGACCGCCGTGGTCGCCCGGCAGCTCTGGCGCAGCTCCGGACTGACCCCGGCCGACATCGATGTGGGCATCCTCTACGACCATTTCACCCCGTTCGTCCTGATGCAGCTGGAGGAGTTCGGTTTCTGCGGGCCGGGGGAGGCGGGCGACTTCGTCGCGGCGGACGCCCTGCCGCTGAACACCCATGGGGGTCAGCTGGGGGAGGCGTACCTCCATGGGATGAACGGCATCGCGGAGGCGGTCCGGCAGATCCGGGGCACCTCGGTGAACCAGGTGGCGGGGGCGGCGAGGTCACTGGTCACGGCCGGTACGGGCGTTCCGACCTCGGGCCTGGTCCTCGGCGCGGACGACTGAACGGCGGCCTCCGGCCCCGGTGGCTCTCGGGGCCGGACCCTGACGGCCCGGCCGAGGCCCGTCCACCTTCAGGAGGTGCAGGGTGTACGCCCCCTACAACCTGAGGCGGACGGCGCTTCGGGACCTGGGGGCGATCCCCTCGGCGGCGCCCGCTCCTAGCGTTGAGTACATGACCACGCCAGTCTGCACGGGCGCCTCCAGGGCGGCCTCTGCCACCGCCGCCGGCCACCCCCACACGCCCTACGCGTCGTTCTCCTCGTACGTACGGGCCCGGGGACCGGTCCTGCTGCGTACCGCGCGCTCGCTCACCGCGAACCCGTGCGACGCGGAGGACCTGCTGCAGACCGCGCTCGCCAAGACGTACGTCGCGTGGGAGCGGATCGAGGACCACCGGGCGCTGGACGGCTATGTGCGCCGGGCGCTGCTGAACACCCGCACCTCGCAGTGGCGCAAGCGCAAGGTCGACGAGTTCGCCTGCGAGGAACTGCCCGAGCGGGAGGCCTTCCCGGCGCCGGACCCGGCCGAGCAGCAGTCGCTGCACGACGCGATGTGGCGCGCGGTGCTCAAGCTCCCGGACCGCCAGCGCGCGATGGTCGTCCTGCGGTACTACGAGGACCTGAGCGAGGCCCAGACGGCCGAGGTGCTCGGCGTGTCGATCGGTACGGTCAAGAGCGCCGTCTCCCGTGCCCTCGGAAAGCTCCGCGAGGACCCGGAGCTGACGCCGGTCCGGTGACGCCGGCCGGCACGCGGCTCCCGCAGGGCCTTCCTCAGGGCTCCCGTACCGCCTCAGGGCCTCTCCCGGGCCTCCCCCGGGCAGGAATTTTTCCCGCGAGTAGTGACATACCGCGTGGTATGTGCGCAGAATCAGCGGAACCTTACTGCCGCGTAGCGCCCCCGGGAGGACGCCGTGCTGAGCACCATGCAGGACGTACCGCTGACTGTCACCCGCATCCTGCACCACGGGATGACGATCCATGGGAAGTCGCAGGTCACGACCTGGACCGGCGAACCCGAGCCGCACCGCATCACCTTCGCCGAGATCGGGGCGCGCGCCACTCGGCTGGCCAACGCGCTGCGCGACGAGCTGGGCGTCGTCGGCGACCAGCGGGTCGCGACGCTCATGTGGAACAACTCCGCCCACGTCGAGGCCTACCTCGCCATCCCTTCCATGGGGGCCGTGCTCCACACCCTCAACCTCAGGCTGCCGCCCGAGCAGCTCGCCTGGATCGTCAACCACGCGGACGACAAGGTGGTGATCGTCAACGGTTCGCTGCTGCCGCTCCTCGTACCGCTGCTGCCCCACCTGCCGAGCATCGAGCACGTGGTCGTGTCCGGGCCGGGGGACCGCTCCGGGCTCGACGGCGTAGCGCCGCGCGTGCACGACTACGAGGAACTGATCGCGGACCGGCCCACCACGTTCGACTGGCCGGAGCTGGACGAACGCCAGGCCGCGGCCATGTGCTACACCTCCGGCACCACCGGCGACCCCAAGGGCGTCGTCTACTCGCACCGCTCGATCTACCTGCACTCGATGCAGGTCAACATGACCGAGTCGATGGGACTGACCGACAAGGACACCACCCTCGTCGTCGTGCCCCAGTTCCATGTGAACGCCTGGGGTCTGCCGCACGCCACGTTCATGAGCGGCGTGAACATGCTGATGCCGGACCGCTTCCTGCAGCCCGCCCCGCTCGCCGACATGATCGAGCGCGAGCGCCCGACGCACGCGGCAGCGGTCCCCACCATCTGGCAGGGCCTGCTCGCCGAGGTCACCGCCAACCCGCGCGACCTCACCTCCATGGCCAACGTGACCATCGGCGGCGCGGCCTGTCCGCCCTCGCTGATGGAGGCGTACGACAAGCTCGGCGTCCGGCTCTGCCACGCCTGGGGCATGACGGAGACCTCGCCGCTGGGCACGATGGCGCACCCGCCCGCCGGACTGAGCGCCGAGGAGCAGTGGCCCTACCGGGTCACCCAGGGCCGTTTCCCCGCCGGCGTCGAGGCGCGGCTGGTCGGCCCCGCCGGCGAGCACCTTCCGTGGGACGGCGAGTCGGCCGGTGAGCTGGAGGTCCGGGGCCCCTGGATCGCCGCCGCCTACTACGGCGGGGCCGACGGCGAGCATCTGCGCCCCGAGGACAAGTTCAGCGAGGACGGCTGGCTGAAGACCGGCGACGTCGGCGTGATCAGCACCGACGGCTACCTGACCCTCACGGACCGGGCCAAGGACGTCATCAAGTCGGGCGGCGAGTGGATCTCCAGCGTGGAGCTGGAGAACGCGCTGATGGCCCACCCGGACGTCGCGGAGGCGGCCGTCGTCGCCGTGCCGGACGAGAAGTGGGGCGAGCGTCCGCTCGCGACCGTCGTCCTCAAGGAGGACGCCGCCGATGTCGACTACGAGGCGCTGAAGGCGTTCCTCGCCGAGTCGGGCATCGCCAAGTGGCAGCTGCCGGAGCGCTGGTCGGTGATCGCCGCCGTGCCGAAGACGAGCGTCGGCAAGTTCGACAAGAAGGTGATCCGGAAGCAGTACGCGGAGGGCGAGCTGGACGTCACCCAGCTCTGAGGCTCCGGTCCGCCGGTCCGCCGGTCCGCCGGTCGTCCGGTCCGCCGGTCCGCCGGACCGCACGTTTCACGTGAAACAGGGCGGGGGCGGTACGGGAATCCCGTACCGCCCCCGCCCTGTCGTGCGTGGCTAGTTGGTGCCGATCTTCGCCAGCAGGTCGACGATCCGCGACTGGACCTCGTCGCTGGTCGACCGTTCTGCCAGGAAGAGAACGGTTTCGCCCGATCCGAGCCTCGGCAGCTCCGCAGGGTCCATCCCGGCCGAGGTGTAGACGACCAGCGGGGTGCGGTTCAGCTGCCCGTTGGCCCGCAGCCAGTCGATGATCCCGGCGCGTCGGCGGCGTACCTGCATCAGGTCCATCACCACGAGGTTCGGCCGCATCCGGCCCGCCAGATCGACCGCCTCGCTGTCCGTCGCGGCGCGCGCGACCTGCATGCCGCGCCGCTCCAGGGTCTGCGTCAGCGCCACCGCGATCTCCTCGTGCTCCTCGATCAGGAGCACCCGCGAGGGATGCTGTTCGCTGTCGCGCGGGGCCAGCGCCTTGAGCAGGACGGCCGGGTCGGCTCCGTACGCCGCTTCCCGGGTCGCCTGCCCGAGACCCGCGGTGACCAGCACCGGAACCTCGGCCGCGACGGCCGCCTGGCGCAGCGACTGCAACGCGGTACGGGTGATGGGCCCGGTCAGCGGGTCGACGAAGAGCGCGGCGGGGAACGCGGCGATCTGGGCGTCGACCTCCTCGCGGGAGTTCACGATCACCGGCCGGTAGCCCCGGTCGCTCAGCGCCTGCTGGGTCGGTACGTCGGGCGCGGGCCAGACCAGCAGCCGGCGCGGGTTGTCCAGCGGCTCGGGCGGCAGCTCGTCGTCGACCGGGTGCGGGTGCGGCCGGTTGGCGACCTCGACCGCGCCGCCGGGCCCGTCCAGCGGCTCGGGCCCCTCGGCGCCCTCGTCGGGCGCCCCTATGGCGTACGCGCGCCCCTCCGAGACGGGCGGCGCGAGCAGCTGCCCCTCGCCGTAGGCGGTGCCGGGTCCGGCCTGCGCCGGCTGACCCGGCTGACCCGGTCGTCCGGCCTCGTGCGCCGGGTTGTGGCCCTGGGCCAGGTCCTGCCTCGGGTCCTGGTTCTGGGGCTGTGGCTGCTGCGGGCCGGGTGCCGGTGCGGGCACGGGTGCGGGGCTCGTCGGCTGGGCCGGGCCCGGGCGGTCCTGCTGGGGTGCGACCTGCTGGCCGCCGGCGGTCCGCGCCGGGGTGCGGTCGCCCTCCGGCGGGGCGGCGAGCTTACGGCGCCGTCCTGCGCCGCCGAGACTCTGGTGCGGTTGGTTCTGCTGGTGCGCGAGGTGCTGGGCGAACGGCACGCCCTGGCTGGGCCCTGCGTCGTGGACGCTGCCGGCCGCATCGAAGGGCTGCCGCGCCTCGGGGCGCGGAGCGGCGCCGGATCGTCCGCATCCGGCGGCGCGGGTCGGCTGCGGCTCGGCCGTGCCCGCGCGTCGGGGGCGTCGGCGGGGTGCGGCGCCGGATCGGCGACGGCCGCGACGCCGGTGGTGTGGGCGGTGTGCCCGGTGTCGGCGTGCTCGGTATCGGGGTGTGCGGTGCCGGGGTGTGCGGGGCCGGTGTGCGGGGGGTTGCCCCAGGAGGCGTTGTCCGGCGCGGGGCCCGGAGCCTGCGGGAGGCCGCCGTTGCCGCCGTTGCCGTACGGGTCGGGCGCGTGCGGTGCCGGGTTCGGGGCGGCCGGCCCTGCCGGACGCGAGAGGTTCCGTCCGGCCTGGTGGGCGACGGGGTGCGCGGCTGCGCCGGAGGCGTGGACCGCGGCCTGGGGCGCGCCGCCTCCGCGCGGTGCGGGGTGCCCGCTCGCCTCGTCACCGGGGCCGGGGCCCGCCGGGGCGTCGGGAGCGAGGGGCGTCCGGTCGGCGTCGGCCGGCGGCAGGGCGAAGGCGGTCCGCGGACCGGCGTCGGCGGCGGTGCGCTCCTGGGCGGCGGCCAGCGCACGCCGGGCCCGCCGCCCGCCGGGCTGCTGATTGCTGGACTGCGGGGCCGGCTCGGGCCCCGGGTGGCCGCCGTTTCCTCCGCTTGCTCCGTTGCCGGACGCGAGGGCGGGCAGGGCGAGGTTCTCACCGTCGCGCCGGGCCCGCCGCCCGGTGGGCGGAACGGGCTGCTGCGGGTCCACCGGCACGCCCTGGGGCGGCACGGTCGGCCCGAGCTGCGGACGACCGCCGCCCTGGGCGTTCTCGGCCGCGGTGACGACCGACCCTTCGGAAGGCGCGGCGGAAGGCGCGGCGGACGGGGCGGAGGTCAGGGCCAGTGCCTGCCGCTGCGGCTGCTGGGGCTGCTCCTGTACGGCGGCGGTCCCGGCGTCCACCGGAACCGCGCCCTGGACCGGGGCAGGGGCCGCCTCGGCCGGGCTGGGACGGCCGCGCCGCCGCCCGGAACCCTCACCCTGCTGGGCGGGGATCAGTTCGGGGGCCTGCTGCTCCTCGGGCGCGGCCGGTCCACGGCGCGCTCGCCGCCGCCCGGTCGGCTCGGCGGCCGGACGGTCCTCGGAGGAGGCGGCGGGAACAGCGGCCGGGCCGGCGGGCTCGCCGCCGCCCGATCAGCTCGACCGCCCCGTCGATCCCGCCGGTCACGATTCCCTCGATCATGGCGGGGGCCTTGTGCAGCCCCTCCACGCCCGTGTCGAGGCGCTGGTAGCCCAGGACGTTGTCGACGAGGGTGGTCATCCGGGCGTACCCGGCGGCGAGGTGGTGCAGGATCTGGTTGGCCTCCGGCCACAGCTGGCCGGCGGGGTCGGCGGCGAGCGTGGACAGCTCGCCGCGCAGCTCCTCCAGCGGCCCGCGCAGCGAACCGCCGAGGACGGCGGTGAGCTGGGCGTGCTGGGCGCCCAGGGAGGCGAGCAGCTCGGCCTGGCCCTCGATCTCGGCGGCGTACCGTTCGGTCCGGTCGGCGATCTCGGCGGCGTGGGCCTCCTTGAGCGCCTCCAGCTCGGCCGCGTGCGCCTCCTTGAGCGCGGTGACCTCGGCGGAGTGGCTCGTGGTCAGCTCGGCGACGACGTTCTTGTGCTGCGCCGACAGCTCCTCGTACGGGCGGCGGTCGGTGAACGTCATCACCGCGCCGACGAGCTGGTCCCCGTCCCGTACCGGCGCGGTCGTGAGATCCACCGGGACCTGCGCACCGCTCTTGGACCACAGCACCTGCCCGCGCACCCGGTGCTTGCGCCCCGACTTCAGGGTGTCGGCGAGCGGCGAGTCCTCGTACGGGAACGGCTCGCCCTCCGCCCGCGAGTGCAGGATCAGCGGGTGCAGCTCCTGGCCGCCGAGATCGCTGGCCCGGAAGCCGAGGATCTGGGCGGCGGCGGGGTTGACGAGGACGACGCGCCCGTCGGTGTCCGTGCCGACGACGCCCTCGGAGGCGGCCCGCAGGATCATCTCGGTCTGGCGCTGCGAACGGGCCAGCTCCGCCTCGGTGTCGACGGTGCCGGAGAGATCCCGTACGACGATCATGAGGAGCTCGTCGCCGGTGTAGCTGGAGTGGATGTCGTTGTACGCGGCCTGCCCGCTGTCGAGGCTCGCGCTGGTGACCTCGACCGGATACTCGTGACCGTCGGTGCGCCGCGCGGTCATCCGCGTCGGCTTCGTCCTGCCCTGCTCGTCCGCAGCCTCGGGCCGGCGCATCGAACCCGGGATCAGCTTGGAGTCGAACTCCGGCAGCAGATCGAGCAGTCCGCGACCGACGAGCGCGGTGCCCGGGGTCTCGAACATTTCGAGGGCGATGGCGTTGGCGTTCACGACCGTGCCGTTGCAATTGACGAGCAGAAGCCCGTCAGGAAGGGCATCGAGTATGGCTGCGAGGCGAGCAGTGCCTCGGGATGGCCTGCTGCTCACGACGACGCTTCCTCCCTGATTACCGCACCTTGCCGACAGCGGGCCCCATCTTGCCCCTCGGGCCGCAGACTGTCACTGGAGGAGTCTAAGGGCAGGGGAGGCTCCGGGGGCGGCGGATGAGGGGGAGCTCTCACCAAGGTTCTGTGCGTGCGGTGTACGCCGCGAGCCCACGGCGTGAGCGTCCGCGCACCCTGTGACGTGCGCGGACGCGCGGCGCGACGCTCCGCCCCGGCCACCGGAAAGCCCCGCGCCCCTTCGCCGGAGCGAACGCCTTTACGTCCTGACCGGCGGACTATCGAACATCCGGGAGCACCGGCACGAGGCTGTTCCAGCGGGCGATCTCGCAGCCGTCGCGGCGGCTGGCGGTGGTGTCCACGGCCCGGCCCTCCCAGGTGCCGACGATGCGCGCGGTGGCGTCGCCGCCGTGGATCATCGTGCACATCGTGCCCTCGGGGGTCTCCCGGAACAGTTCCTGCCGCCCGGACCGGGTGGCGCCGGCCTCCGCCAGCCGGTCACAGGCGGCCTGCCCCTGCGGGTGGCTGCCCCCGGTGGGCCCGCACTCCAGCTCGAAGGTGCCGTCGGCCCCGGCGACCCCGGTGTTCTCGACGCTCACGGTGAGCCGCGTACGGACGTCACCGGCCTCACCGCCCCCGCTGCCCTTCCCGCTGTCCCCGCCGTCCAGGAACCCGGGCAGCGGGAGGGGCACGGGCAGCGGCCCGAGGGCGGGCCGGGCGGCGGCGAACGGTCCGGTGGTGGGCACGGCGGAGGGCACCGGTCCGGAGGACGCGGGCCCGGAGGCGGTGGCGATGGACGCCGGTACGGCGGTGGCGAGCGCGGCGAGCGAGACGACGGCGGTGAGAGCGAGACGGCGCAGCATGCGGAAGCTCCAGGATCTCTGCAGCACGGTCGGCCACGGGCGGCGGTCACGGACGATCACGGACCCGCCCCGGCACCACGGCTGACGGACGACTGACGGGCAACGACGACGGACGACCGGCGACGAGGACTGCCGGAGCCGCCGCCGGACGGAGACCCGGGGCCCCCACCCCTCTCTAACGCGCACCACGCCCGGACGTTGCGCCACCACGCCGAACTGCTTTGCCCTGGCCCCCGAGGGCCTAGTAACGTTGGCGGCGATTGGTGACACGACGCTCGACTGTGTCATCATCTGCACGCACCACTCGCGTCCGCGCGAGGCGTGTGGAGGAGGCGTCGCCTAGTCCGGTCTATGGCGCCGCACTGCTAATGCGGTTTGGGTCTTAAAGCCCATCGAGGGTTCAAATCCCTCCGCCTCCGCTCCACCCCGAAGCCCCGTGCCCCAGGCACGGGGCTTCGGCCGTTCCGGGACACGCCCGGGCGCGGAGGGCGCGCCGGGGCTGGTTCGGAGGCTCACCGGAGACGGGCCACAGGACACCGTTTCCGCAGCTCAGCACCGGTGGGGCTAATGGATTTCGCGTCACGGCGCAGGTCATGTAATGTTGTTCTCGCAACGCCGACCGGGAAGAAAAAGCCCGGAACGCCAAGCACTCGTAGCTTAACGGATAGAGCATCTGACTACGGATCAGAAGGTTGCAGGTTCGAATCCTGCCGAGTGCACATCAGGCCAGAGGCCCCCAGGAGAAATCCCGGGGGCCTCTCGCGTTGTCCGTGCGGCTCGGGTGCCGAGCGGCGCTGACGGTCAGTCGGCGGGGAGGCCGAACCAGCGCAGGAGTACGGGGCGTGCGTCGGCGGGGGCGTCCTCGGGGCCACGGGCGTAGCGCGCGAGCAGGGTCAGGTAGTCGTCGTGGAACGCGCTCAGCTCGGCCTTGGTGAGGTGGGCGAGGCTGTGGGAGCCGCGCATCCAGCCTTCCGACTCTGCTTGTCCGGCGGTGAACTGTCGGGCGAGCTCGACGTCCTCCTCCATCCTCATCCGGTCCAGCTCGGCCGACATGGCGCGTTCGGCCTCCGTCAGTTCGCCTTGCGGCGGTCTGCGGATGTCGAGCCCGCGTACTCCGCGCCACCAGCGCTCCCGCCCGGTGGAGCGCTCGGGGATGTCCTCGATGAGGCCGCTGCGCTCCAGCATGCGCAGGTGGTAGCTGAGCGTCCCGGTGTTCTCGCCGAGGGCGGCGGCCAGCGTGGTCGAGGTGGCCGGGCCTGCCGTGCCGAGGTGGCGCAGGATGCGCAGGCGCAGGGGGTGCGAGAGGGCCTTGAGCACCTCGGGGCTCTCGACCGTGTGCCGCTCCACGGCTTCCGTTCTCCGCTCTTCCGTCATGGCGGCAGTCTAGCCAGGCGGCAGCGAATTCTCTGCAGACCTTCCTCTGCAGAGAAACCTCTGCAATACTGAGGGCATGACGCCGAATCGAGTGACCTTGAATCGCGCGGTCCGCCGCTTCGTACGTGGTGCTGCGGGGGCCCTGCTTGCCGGACTCGTCCTGGGTGCCGTGCCGGCCCACGGAGCCGAACGGGCGGTGGAGCTTCCCGAGTTCGACTTCTCCGCCTGCCCGGCCGCCGATGAGCTGCCCGCGGGGGCGGACCCCGGGACCTGGCGCTGCGAGGTCATGCATGCCACGGGGCATCTGCGCATGGGGGCCGTCGACGAGCCGCTCACCGAGCCCATGAAGATCACTTTTGCGGAAGGCCGTGTGGACAGTGAGTTCCGCCAGGTCTTCGGGGAGATGACCGCCGCGCCGATCCGGGTGGGAGGCGCCCCGCTGACCCTGACTCCGCAGTACGGCGGGTACGCGGACTTCCTGTCCGACGACACCCGGCGCGGCGAGTTCGACATCACGTTCGCCCTGGGCTCGGCGCACGGGTTGGTGGGCCGGCCGTTGGCGGGATGTTCGGTGGGCGGCGATGAGGACGCGGTTCACCTGGTGCTCAAGGACACCGTGCCCACCCGGGTGATATCCGGCGACCCGCTGGTCCTCGCCTTCGGCGCCCGGGACGCGGAGTTCTCCGCGCCGCGCACCAGTGGCTGTGGCCCCCTGGGGCGTGTGCTCGACCGAGCCCTGGGCCTGCCGTCCACCGCGGGGGCGAACGCCTTCGACATGGATGTCATGGTGGCCATCCGGCCCTACGTGTAGAGCTGTTGGGGCATCGGCTCTCCTCGGCCGGAGACCCTGGGGGAGATGCCCCGTGACCTCTCGCGAATTCCTCGTGAGGGTGGCGAGCCGGTCGCCATGCGGCCCTCGTTAGGCTCCTCGCTCATGGATGGCAAGGGTGGGGAAGGGTTCGTTTCCGACAGGGGCACGGACATCGGAGGCGGCACAGGCATCGGCACGGGAGCGGATGTGGTGTTCGTCTACCGGCCGACCGTCGCGGACTTCGAAGAGGCGCTTCGTGCGCGCGCGTTGCGGACAGGGGCGGGGCGGGTGCAGGCGATGACGGGGCCGGTGGTGTCGGTCGGTGCTCTGGCCGGGTTCGGTCTGGTCGTCGGTATGTCGGCGCCGGTGCTGGTCGTCGCCCTGGTGGTCTGCGCGGCCGTCGTTTCCTGGGGCACCCTGCGGGCTCTGCGCACCCAGGCCCGCCGGATGTTCAGCATCGTGGAGCCGTACGGGCAGTGCCGCATGGTGGCCGATGAGCGCGGCGCTGTCAGTACCGGCGAGCGGGTGTCCTTCACTGTCGAGTGGGCGGTGCACCGGGAGTATCTGGAGACCGCCCGTCTCTTCGTGCTGCTTGGCGGTGAACGTTCCGCCGGTGTCGCGGTGCTGCCGAAGCGGGGTGCCCAGGGCCCTGAGGGCGTGGAGCGCCTCAGGGGGATCCTGGACCGGAACCTCAAGCCGCTTCGGCGGCGGTGACTGTAGTGCTCGCCGGGGCCGGCTCGCTCGTGGTCCTGCGGCGGCGGGTCGGCAGGCCCAGGGTCGGGTTCGCGACGCCCCAGGCCGCGCCCTTGCAGACCAGTTCCTTGTAGAAGGCGGCCAGACGGCCGGTGAGCGCGGCGCTGACGGCCCGGTCGTCGGCGGTGACGTACTGGATCAGGCCCTCCTTGCGGCCGAGGGAGATGCATTGGTTGAAGTAACGGGCCGAGATGGTCGGGAGCTTGCCGTCGGTGAGGCGGGCCGCGATGGCGTCGGCGGCCTGCCAGGCGGTGGGGACGCCCGAGGCGCACGACATGCGCAGCGGCTTGTCGCCGGGGCCCGCGACCAGGGCCGCGTCGCCGATGGCGTACACGTCCGGGTGGGAGACCGAGCGCATGGTGGCGTCGACCACGATCTGGCCCGTGTCGCCGGTTTTCAGGGTCGTGGCCCGGGCGATCGGGTGGACCGAGAAGCCCGTCGTCCAGATGGTGACCGCGGCCGGGATGTCGCCCTCGGCGGTGGTGACGCGGTCGGCCTCCACGGCGGTGGCGGTGGTGTGTTCGTGCGCGGTGATCTTCAGGCCGGTGAAGACCTTCCGCAGGTGCCGGGCGCCCTTGGGGGAGAGCCAGTCGCCCAGTGCGCCTCGGGCGATCAGGGCCACGTCGAGGTCCGGGCGGGTCTCGGCGATCTCCGTCGCGGCCTCCACGCCGGTGAGGCCGCCGCCGACGACGACCACGGGTTCGCCGGGTCCGAGGGCGGCCAGGCGCTCGCGCAGTCGCAGGGCTCCGGGGCGGCCGGCGATGTCATGGGCGTGCTCGGCGGCGCCCGGCACGGCATGGGTGTTCCACGCGCTGCCGAGGGCGTACACGAGGGTGTCGTACGCCAGGTCCTCCGGCTCGCCCGCTCCTTCCGGGGCGGTGACGGACACCGTCCTGCGGTCGACGTCGACGCCGGTGACCTTCGCGAGGCGCAGTCGGACGTCCGTGCCGGCGAACATCTCGCGGTAGGGCCGCGGGCGGAGGTCCTGGCCCGCCGCCAGCTGGTGCATCCGGACGCGTTCGACGAAGTCCGGTTCGGCGTCGACGAGGGTGATGGAGACGTCCTCGCTGCGCAGCCGCCTGGCGAGGCGCCCGGCGGCGGTCGCTCCGGTGTATCCGGCTCCGATGACGACGACGCGGTGCTGCTGGATGTTCTGCCGCATGTTCTGCATGTCCCTGCACTCCTGTCTCGCGCGGTTTCGCCCCTTGAACCGGGCGGGCCGCCGATTGCTGACAGGTGGAGTGTGTGATGTGGGTCACATGTGCTGGTCGATGGTGAGGAGAGGGGTCCCGTGGTCCGTGGCCGCCCACTGCCGTGTCGCGCGTTCGAGCTTGTCGGGGTTGACCTGGCTGCGGAACGCGGCGATGCCGTCCGAGGTGAACTCCAGGCAGACCACCCCGATGACCCGGCCGTCGACGAGGACCACCAGGGCGGGCAGCCCGTTGGCGGACGAGACGTGGATCTCCGCGGTGCCGCCGAGGAGCCGGCGGGCGGCCTGGTTGGGGGTGAACAGGCTCCGCATGAACTTCGCGACGGCCATGGCCCCCTCGAACGCCTTTGCCCGGGCCGGTACCTTCCCGCCTCCGTCGCCGATTGCGACGGCGTCCGCGGTGAGCAGTTCCACGAGCGGTTCGGTGCGGCCGCTGGTGGCGGCCGTGAGGAACTCCTCGACGATCCGCCGGGCGGCGGCCTCGTCGATCTCGGTGCGGGCCCGGCCCTCGGCGATGTGCTTCTTGGCGCGGTGGAACAGCTGCTGGCTCGCGGACTCCGTGGTGTCGAGGATCTCGGCGATCTTCCCGTGCGGGTACGCGAACGCCTCCCGCAGCACGTACACCGCCCGCTCGTTGGGCGACAGCCGCTCCATGAGGGCGAGAACGGCGTACGAGACCGATTCGCGCTGTTCGACGGTGTCGGCGGGGCCGAGCATCGGGTCCCCGGCGAGCAGCGGCTCGGGCAGCCACTGGCCGACATAGGTCTCGCGCCGGGCGCGCGCCGAGGTCAGCTGGTTGAGGCAGAGGTTGGTGAGCACCTTCGTCAGCCACGCCTCGGGCACCTGGATGCGGTCGATGTCGGCGGCCTGCCAGCGCAGGAACGTGTCCTGCACGGCGTCCTCGGCATCGCTCGCGGAGCCGAGGAGACGGTAGGCGATGGCCTTCAGCCGGGGCATGGAAGCCTCGAACAGGTCCATCTGGTTCCCGGTCAGCGCCATGGTTCGCATCTTAGACAGACGTACCTCTCAGCACTCCCGTCAGCACTCCCGTCGCCCGTCGGAGGCCGTCGGGGCGGCGAGGTCGAGGGTCACCCCGGACAGCGGGCGGCTGACGCAGGCCAGCACCTGGCCCTCGGCCTTCTGCTCGGGGGTGAGGCAGGTGGGTTCGGGTTGTGCGACCTCGCCGTCGCGCAGCCGCAGCACGCAGGTGCCGCAGGTGCCGACCGTGCAGGAGTACGGCAGGGGCAGCCCTGCGGCGAGACCGGCGTCGAGCAGGGTCTGGCCGGGTTCGACCACGGCGGTGCCGACGAGGCCGCCGCCGTTCTCGCCGTTCTCGACGCGCATCTCCTGGGGCGCAGCGGCGCCGGTGGGCGCGTCGGTGCCGCCGGTGAAGCGTTCCTGGTGCGTGAACTCGTCCGGCACCCCGAGCCGCCGCTGGACTTCCCGGACGCTGTCCATGAGTGCTTCGGGGCCGCAGACGTAGTGGTGGGCGCTGTCGGAGAGGGGCAGGCCGCTCACCCACCGGTGGATGCTGTCGGTGTTCAGTCGTCCGTCACGGCAGGTGAGGACGTGTGTGACGGTCAGCCGGTCGGCATGGTCCTTCGCCATACGGCCCAACTCGTCGCCGAAGATGATCTCTTCAGAGCTGCGGCTGCTGTAGAGCAGGTCGATCCGGCCGGTCGTCGCGGGGTCGGACAGCCGGGTGCGCAGCATGCTCATGAGGGGCGTGATGCCACTGCCGGCGGCGATCAGCACCGTCTGTCCGGGCTCCTGCTCCTGGGCGTGGAAGGCGCCGGAGGGGCCGCGGACCGCGAGGCGGTCCCCTGGGCGCAGGACGTGGTGGACGTGCGTGGAGAAGCGGCCACCTTCCACCTTCTTGACCGTGACCTCCAGCCGGGTCGTGCCGGGGGCCGAGGAGGCCGAGTAGGCGCGCCGGACCTGGTGGCCCTCCACGTCCATGACCAGGGTGAAGAACTGCCCGGGGCGGAAGTCGAACGGCCTTGCCCCGCCGGTCGCGTCCTCCAGGACCAGTGTTCGGGTGGTGGGCGTCTCCTCGCGTATCTCGCGGATGTGCACCGGACGCAGCGGCGGCAGCGAACCTTCCCCCGCGTTGTCGCTGCGCGTCTTGCCGTGGCGCGTTTTGCCGTGGCGCGCGGCGACGGGGGCCCGGGCGTCTGCGTAGCCTTCCTTGCGCAGTCCGGAGACGTAGGCGCGGTCGATGGCCTTCCGTATCAGCCGGCTCACGCCGGGGACGGCGGTGACGGTGGTGGCCAGCTTGATCAGCCAGGCCGACGCGCGCCCGAAGCCGGTGGGGTCGGTGGAGTCTGCGGAGCCGGCGGCCAGGTGGGCGCTTCCCACGGCCATCATGTCGGGTGCCTGAGCCCGGCCGGTCTGTCCGCGACCCGTCGGTCCGTGACCGGGCCGTCCGTCCGGTGTCCAGAGGCGGGCACCGGCCACCGCCTCGTTGCCGCACACCTCCGCGTACTCCACGTCGATGAGCAGCGCGAGATGCGGGGGCACTCCGCGCAGCGCCATCGTCTCCAGCAGCGCGGCGTCGTCGGTGATCGCACCCCGCCCGCGGATGTGCAGCACGCCGCTGCGGCCGGGGACGAGCGCGGCGAGCGAGAGCCGGTCGTCCTGCAGCAGGTTGTGCAGGCTGTCGGCGCGCTTGTTGCCCCTGCGGTCGGCCAGGACCAGGGTGCGGCCGTCCAGGACGCCCGCCACCGTCTCCCGCTCCCCGCGCGGGCTGGTGTCGCCGCCGCTGTCCGTGCCCCAGGTGGAGAGGGCCAGAAAGGGCGAGGCGGCGAGGAAGTCGCGCACGCCGGGGCCGGTCAACGGGCCGTCGCCCGGGACCGGTTCGGCTGCCCGGGGCCGGGCGGGCGGCGGCTCCCACAGGCCGGAGCGGATGACGGCCTGTGCGCAGTGCACGTACGCCTCGGTGACGTCCACGGCCGTCTCCCCGTTTCTGAGGGCGGACGCGGTGCCGTTGACGCGCAGCACTTCGCCCACCCCGGGCAGCAGGAAGAACAGCGAGACCGGACCGTGCGCGACCGCCGGACCGGGGACGGCGAAGGAGAACCGCTTCGAGGAGTGGACGCGGGCGAACCCGGGGGCGCCGCCGACGAAGGTGGTCCGGGCGTTGCCGTCCGCGCCCCGGTGGCCGAACGCCGCGACCGGGCTGTGGGCCAGGACCTCGCGGCAGCCCGCGTCGAGGAAGCCGATCTGCTTGCGCGTGATCATGGCGGCCGGGCGGCCGATGACCGCCTCGACCTCGGCCGCGGAGGAGAGCCGGTGCCACGAGTCCGGCCGGAGGGAGTGCTGCTGCATGAGGGGCCTTTCAGCCGAGGGCTGACCAACTGGAGGCTGACCAACCGGGGGTGGATCAGCCGGGGACGGATCAACCGGGGCTGACCAACCAGGGGTGGATTAGCCGGGGACGGATCAGCTGGGGGGCGGACCAACCGGGGGTGGACCAACCGGGGGTGGACCAGCCGGTGGCGGACCAACCGGGGTGGATCAGCCGGGGGCGGATCGGCCCAGTCGCCAGTAGCCGTAGAACGCGATGTTCTGCTTGGGTACGGCGCGGTCGTCGACCAGGTGCCGCCGGACGCCGGTGGCCAGGCGGGACTCGCCGGCCACCCACGCGTAGAGGGGGCCTGCGGGCAGTTCGGCGGCCCGGACCGCCTCCAGCGCGAGCGTTCCGGGCCGCAGGCTCTCGTCGTCGCGGCTGAGCCAGTGGATGCGCACCCCGGCCCGCGGGGCGACGGACCGGATGTCGGCCGCGGTCGCCACCTCCACGAAGACCTCGGTGGGCGGCGGGTCCTGGTCGTCCTCCAGGATCGACAGGACGGCAGGCAGCGCGCTCTCGTCGGCCACCAGCAGTCGGCCGCGGGCGTGTTCGGGCAGCCGGTACATGGTTCCGAGGTCGAAGATCCCGGCCTGGTCGCCCGGCCGGACCCGGCGCACCCACGAGGACATGGCCGAGTCGCCGTGCAGGGCGAACTCGATGTCGATCTCCTGCTCCGCGGGCCGCAGCCGCCGGACGGTCAGGTTCCGCACCCACGGGCGGACCGCCTTGGGCATCAGCATGACCTGGACCATCCATGCCTCGTTCGAGGCGGTCGGCATCCTCAGCCCGCTCTGTCCTTCCCGGGGGAAGAAGAGCCGGACGGCCTGGTCGCCACCGCCCGCCACGAGGTCCCGCACGCCGGGCCCGCCGAGGGTGACGCAGGCGGAACCGGGTGTGAGCAGCTCGCGCCGCCGGACCTCCAGCGTGATCATCTTCCGCTCCCGAGGAAGGCTCACCCGGGGCATCACGGCCGTTCACCTACTGCTGGACTTCTCTTGTTTCCGCAGCTCATGGCACTATTCTGAGTAAAAGCTCACCTCTTGGCTACTCGCTTTCGCCGACCGGGAAGGATCCACGGATGTCCGCCTCCGAACGCCGTCTCGCCCCACGTCGCAAGCCTCGGCAGGTGCGCGCCGAGCTCACGCGGGAGCGCATCCTCACCGCCGCTGCTCACGTTTTCGCCGAGTACGGCTACGCCGCCGGCACCACCAACCGCATCGCCGAGCACGCCCGGATGTCCATCGGCTCGCTGTATCAGTACTTCCCGAACAAGGATTCGATTCTTGCGGAGCTGCTGGTCCGGCACATCGACCGTGGCTCCTGGGCCGGAGCCCAGGCGCTGGACCTGTCCCCCGGCACACTGGAGCAGACCGTGCGCGCCCTGGTCCGCGATGCGATCGACCACCATCGGGACGACCCGCAACTGCTGCGCATCATGATCGAGGAGGCGCCGGTCTCCGGTGAGCTGCTCGAAGCGATGGAGCGGCACGGCAGGGAGCGGGTGGCTCAGGTGCGTGATGTGCTCGTCCGGCATCCGGATGTCCGCGTGCGGGACCTCGACATGGCGGCGGAACTGATCGTGGGGACGGTGGAGTTGAACACCCACAAGTTCATGGCCACGTCGCGGCCCGGTCAGGTGGAGAGGCTGGAGGCGGAGCTGGTCGCCATGGTCACGCGATACCTGAGCGGCGATCGGTGACGGCGACCGATGACGGCGACCGATGACGGCGACCGATGACGGCGACCGATGACGGCGATCGATGACGGGGAACGGAGTCCGGGTGTCCGGTGGTGGGTGGCGGTGTGCCGGCGTGCGGTGGCCCGGGGAGGCGCCCGAGCTGGGGTGGAGCAGGGGCCGTGACCGGCGGGTGAGTGTGCTCGCGTACGGGGCCGGGCTCGGGTTCCGGGCGCTCGGGGAGCGGCACTGCGTGGGGGCCCGGGGCAACGTGTGCCCGCTCGGGGCCGTGGTGCCCGGGCGCTCCACCGGAGGGCGGTGCGCCGAGTGTGCGCGGCTGGACCGGGCGCATTCGGTGGCCGCCGACACGATGGCGGACGACCCCCGGACGTACCGCGTGTATCTCGCCTGGTTCGGGCCCGGCCTGGTCAAGGTCGGCATCACCGGCGAGGAGCGCGGCGCGGCCCGGCTGCGGGAGCAGGGGGCTGTGGTCTTCAGCTGGCTGGGGCGCGGGCCCCTCATGGCGGCCCGGCGGACCGAGGAGGTGCTGCGGGCGGCCCTCGGGGTGCCCGACCGGATCCCGTACGCCAGGAAGCGGGCCGAGCGCGGTCGCCTCCCCGACGCGGACGAGCGGGCCACCGAGGTGACGGAGCTGTACGGGCGGGCGGCGGGGCTCGAAGGACGCGGCTGGCCCGACTCGTTGGAGCGGCTGCCCCTTGAAGTCGTCGACCAGGTGGGCATCTTCGGGCTCGACCGTGCGGACCCGCCCGTCCGGTCGGTGCGGGAGCTGGTGGACGGCGGTGTCGTCGCGGGGCGGCTCGTCGCGGCGGCCGGGCCCGATCTGCACCTCGCCGTGGACGGTCCGGGAGCGGGAGCGGGCGTGGTCGTGCTGGACACGCGGCTGATCACCGGGTGGCAGCTGACGGCGGTGGCCGAGAACGATGTACGTGTCCCCCTCATCGACATCGGCGGCGGCGGTGTGCAGGGTGGGTTGTTCTGAACGACCGGCGAAAGGACCTGCGCATGGATACGGGAAGCGATGACGTGGTGCGGTTCTGGGAGCGGCTCGGCCTGCCCGGGATCATCGACGTGCACACCCACTTCATGCCCGAGCAGGTCCTGCGCAAGGTCTGGGCCTACTTCGACTCCGCCGGTCCGCTCACCGGGCTCGAATGGCCGATCACCTACCGGTACGAGGAGGACGCGCGGCTGGCCGTGCTGCGGTCCTTCGGGGTGCTGCGCTTCACCGCCATGCTCTATCCGCACAAGCCCGGCATGGCCCGCTGGCTGAACGACTGGGCCGCCGGGTTCGCCGCCCGGACGCCCGACTGCCTGCACACCGCGACCCTCTTCCCGGAGGAGGGCGTGGAGACGTATGTGAAGGAGGCCGTCGAGGGCGGGGCCCGGGTGTTCAAGTCGCACCTCCAGGTGGGCGCGTACGACGCCAACGACCCGTTGCTGGAGCCCGCGTGGGGGCTGCTCGCGGAGGCCGGGGTTCCGGTGGTGATGCACTGCGGGTCGGGGCCTGCGCCTGGGCGGTTCACCGGGCCCGAGCCGATCGGCCGGCTGCTGGCGCGGCACCCCCGGCTGCGGCTGATCGTGGCGCACATGGGGATGCCGGAGTACGCGGAGTTCCTGGCGCTGGCGGAGGCGTATCCGGAGGTGCGGCTCGACACGACGATGGCGTTCACCGACTTCAGCGAGGGGTTCAGCCCGTTTCCGGCGGCGGAGCGGGGGCGGCTCGCCGATCTCGGGGACCGGATCCTGCTGGGGACGGACTTCCCGAACATTCCGTATCCGTACGTCCACCAGCTGGAGGTGCTGGAGCGGCTCGGGCTGGGCGAGGAGTGGTTGCGGGCGGTCTGTCATGGGAACGCCGCCGCGTTGTTCCCCGCCCGTACGTGACGAGACCCGTACGTGACGAGACCCGTACGTGACGAGGCTCCCCGGGCGTGGCGAGGCCCCGCGCGTGGCGAGGCCCACGCATGACGAGCACGCGTGAACCGCTTTCTCAGGGAATTCACAGAAACGGGTCAGGCTTCTCTCACGGGTGACTCACAGAGTGGTTCCCATGACGATGACGACCTCGCCCCAGGGGCGTACCGAACTGCTCAGGCCGGACCGTACCCCCGTGCGGGTCCTGGTCGTGGACGACGAGGCTCCGCTCACCGAGCTGCTCTCGATGGCCCTGCGGTACGAGGGGTGGGAGGTGCGCAGCGCGGGCGACGGAGCCGGGGCGGTCCGGGCCGCGCGGGACTTCCGGCCCGACGCGGTGGTCCTGGACGTGATGCTTCCGGACATGGACGGGCTGTCCGTCCTGGGCCGGCTGCGCCGCGAGTACGCCGATGTGCCGGTCCTCTTCCTGACCGCCCGCGACGCCGTCGAGGACCGGATCGCCGGGCTCACCGCGGGCGGCGACGACTACGTCACCAAGCCGTTCAGCCTGGAAGAGGTCGTGGCCCGGCTGCGCGGGCTCATCCGCCGCTCGGGCTCGGCCGTCGCCGCCGGGCGGAGCGAGTCCACGCTCGTCGTCGGGGACCTGGTCCTGGACGAGGACAGCCACGAGGTGAGCCGGGGAGGGGACTCGATCCACGTCACGGCCACCGAGTTCGAGCTGCTGCGCTTCCTGATGCGCAATCCGCGCCGGGTCCTCAGCAAGGCGCAGATCCTCGACCGGGTCTGGAACTACGACTTCGGCGGCCAGGCCAACGTCGTCGAGCTCTACATCTCGTACCTCCGCAAGAAGATCGACGCCGGGCGCACGCCGATGATCCACACCCGGCGCGGCGCGGGGTATCTGATCAAGCCCGGTGAGTAGGCGTCCCGCCATGAAGGTGTCGCGCCGCCCCTGGACGCTGCGGACCCGGCTCGTCGTGTCGGCCGTCTCGCTGATCGCCGTCGTCGCCGCGGTCATCGGGTCCGTCACCGCCATCGCCTTCCACAGCTACATGTACGGCAAGCTCGACGACCAGCTGCACTCCGTCGCCGAGCGGGCCGAACGGCCGCCCGGGCCCACGCCGGTGCCCGAGGCGTTGCGCGAGACCGGCCCGCTCGGCTTCGTCGGCGGCGGCGGGCAGCCGCTCGGCACGTTCGGGGCGCTCGTCGGCGACGACGGGTCCGTCGGCGCGTCGAAGGTCGTCGAGGACAGCGGGCTGCGCGCCCAGGAGAGCGCGAAGCCGCTGACCGAGGAGCAGCGGCGGGCGCTGGAGGAGGCCGCGCCGGAGACCGGTGAGGGCACCACGAGCGTCGATCTGCCGGGGCTCGGCGGCTACCGGGTGGAGGCCGCGACCACCACCGACGGTCACACCGTCCTCGTCGGCATCCCCAGCGCCGAGGTGAGCGGTGCGCTGACCACCCTGATCGTCGTCGAGGTCTGCGTCACCGCCGCCGGGCTGCTCGCCGCCTCGATCGCGGGCACCGTCCTCGTCGGGGTCGCCCTGCGTCCGTTGCGCCGGGTCGCCGCCACGGCCACCCGGGTCTCCGAACTCCCCCTGCACAGCGGCGAGGTGGCCCCCCTCGAACGCGTACCCGAAGCCGAGGCCGACCCGCGTACCGAGGTCGGACAGGTGGGCGCGGCGCTCAACCGGATGCTGGGGCACGTCGGTTCGGCGCTCGCGGCCCGGCAGGAGAGCGAGACGCGGGTCCGGCAGTTCGTCGCCGACGCCAGCCATGAGCTGCGCACGCCGCTGGCCTCGATCCGGGGGTACGCCGAGCTGACCCGGCGTGCCACCGGCGGGCGGGAAGCGCCGGAGCCGGATCCGGTCACCCGGCACGCGCTCGGGCGGATCGAGTCCGAGGCGGACCGGATGACGGGCCTGGTGGAGGATCTGCTGCTGCTGGCCCGGCTGGACGCCGGGCGGCCGCTCTCGTACGGCACCACCGATCTGCTTCCGCTGGTCGTGGACGCGGTCAGCGACGCCCAGGTGGCGGACCGGCCGGATGCCGGTCCGGGCGGTGGTGCGCGGACGGCGGCCGGGCCCGGAGCGGGCCCGGGGCCCGACGCCCTCGTGGCGGACCCGCCGGGCGCCGGTCCGGACGCCCGGCACCGCTGGCGGCTCGAACTGCCCGACGAGCCCGTGACCGTACGCGCCGATCCCGACCGGATCCGGCAGGTGCTGGTCAACCTGCTGGCCAACGCCCGCACGCACACCCCGCCGGGGACCACCGTCACGGTCTCCGTGCGGCCGCCCGTACGGGATGGGGAGCCGGTCACGCTGGCGGTACGGGACGACGGGCCCGGCATTCCGGCGGAGCTGCTGCCGCACGTCTTCGAACGGTTCGCCCGGGGCGACGCCTCACGGACGCGGGGCACCGACGGCGGCGGAGCGACCGGTTCCACCGGGCTCGGCCTCGCCATCGTGCAGGCCGTCGTCTCCGCCCACGGCGGCCGGGTACGGGTCGAGTCCGCGCCGGGGCGCACGGTGTTCGTGATCGAACTGCCGGCGGAGGAACCAGCGATCCGTACGGACTCACAGGCCAGGGACAGGCTCACCACACCGGTGTGACAGCGCGGTTGGCGAATGTCGGAGCATGACCACCGACAGCAGCCTCCGGAGCGGCCCCGGCGCGACCGGCCGCAGTAGCGGGGACGGCGCGGAGCACCGCGCGGAGCACGGCGCGGGGCACGGCCTCCTGCCGGTCCGGGAGCACCTCCCGGCCCGCAAGGAGGCCGCCGCGGGGCCCGACGCCCCCGTGCTCGACGTCGTCGTCCCCGTGTACAACGAGGAGAAGGACCTCCGCACCTGCGTGCTGCGCCTCCACGGCCATCTCGCGCGGACCTTCCCGTACCCCTTCCGCATCACCGTCGCGGACAACGCCAGCACCGACTCCACCCCCGCCGTCGCCGCCGCGCTCGCCGCGGAGCTGCCCGGGGTGCGGAGCGTACGGCTGGAGGAGAAGGGGCGCGGGCGGGCCCTGCGGACCGTGTGGGCGGCCTCCGACGCCCCGGTCCTCGCCTATATGGACGTCGACCTCTCCACCGACCTCAACGCCCTTCTCCCGCTGGTCGCCCCGCTGATCTCCGGCCACTCCGACCTGGCCATCGGGTCACGGCTCGCCCGGAGTTCGCGGGTGGTGCGGGGACCGAAGCGGGAGTTCATCTCGCGCGCCTACAACCTGATCCTGCGCTCGTCCCTCGCCGCCGGTTTCAGCGACGCCCAGTGCGGGTTCAAGGCGATCCGGCGTGAGGTCGCCGAGCGGCTGCTGCCGATGGTGGAGGACAGCGGCTGGTTCTTCGACACCGAGCTGCTGGTCCTCGCCGAGCGGGCGGGGCTGCGCATCCACGAGGTGCCCGTCGACTGGGTCGACGACCCCGACTCGACCGTCCACATCGTGCGGACGGCCACCGACGACCTGAAAGGCGTGTGGCGGGTGGGGCGGGCGCTGGCCGTCGGCGCGCTGCCGCTGGACCGGCTGGCCCGGCCCTTCGGGGACGATCCGCGCGACCGGGCGCTGACCGGGGTGCCGCGCGGACTGGCCCGCCAGCTCGTCGGGTTCTGTGTGGTCGGAGTCCTCTCCACCCTCTTCTATCTCGCGCTCTACTCCCTCTTCCGGCTCGGCGTCGGCCCGCAGATCGCCAACGGCGGCGCGCTGCTCGTCTCCGCCGTCGCCAACACGGCCGCCAACCGGAGGCTCACCTTCGGCGTACGCGGCCGGGGCGGGGCCGTCCGCCATCAGGCCCAGGGCCTGGTCGTCTTCGCGATCGGCCTCGCGCTGACCAGCGGCTCGCTCGCGGCGCTCGGCGCGGCCTCCGGATCGCCCTCGCACTCCACGGAGCTGGCCGTACTGATCACCGCCAACCTCGCGGCCACCGTGCTGCGCTTCCTGCTTCTGCGCGCCTGGGTCTTCCCGGCCCGCGCCTGCCCCGAACCCGAGGATCTCCGATGACCACGGCCACGACCACGATCACCGCCACCGCCCCGCCTCCGGAACCCGATCGCCGTTCCGGACCGAGCCCTCGGTGGGCGCGGCCGGCGCTGTACGGGCTGCTGCTGGCCGTCGGGCTCGCGTACTTCTACAACCTCAGCGCCTCCGGTTACGCCAACTCCTTCTACTCCGCGGCCGTCCAGGCGGGCAGCCAGAGCTGGAAGGCCCTCTTCTTCGGCTCGTTGGACGCGGCGAACGCCATCACCGTCGACAAGCCGCCCGCCGCGCTCTGGCCGATGGCCTTGTCGGTGCGGCTGTTCGGGCTCACCTCCTGGGCGATCCTGGCCCCTCAGGTCCTGATGGCGCTGGCCACGGCGGCTGTGCTGAACTCCGCCGTACGCCGTCGATTCGGGCCCGTCGCCGGGCTGATCGCGGTCGGCGTGTTCGCGCTGACGCCCGTCGCCGCGCTGATGTTCCGCTTCAACAACCCGGACGCGCTGCTCGCCCTGCTGATGACCGTCACCGTGTGGTGCGTGCTGCGGGCCCTGGAGCAGGGCCGGACGAAGTGGCTGCTCTGGGCGGGCGCGGCGGTCGGGTTCGCGTTCCTGACGAAGACCCTCCAGGCGTTCCTGATCCTGCCCCCGCTGGCCGTGCTGTACGCGGTGTGCGCCCCCGTTCCCGTACGGAAGCGGCTCGGCCAACTCGCTCTGTCCGCACTGACGATGGTCGTCGCCGGTGGCTGGTGGGTCGCGATCGTGGAGCTGATGCCCGCGTCCTCGCGGCCGTACGTCGGCGGCTCCCAGAACAACTCCTTCCTTGAACTCACCTTCGGCTACAACGGGCTCGGCCGCATCAACGGCGAGGAGACCGGCAGCGTCGGCGGAGGTGGTCGCGGGGGCGGAGGCGCGGCTGCACGGGCGGCATGCCCACCATGCCCGGCGGCACCGGAACCGGCACCGGAGCCGGTACGGGCAACGGCTTCGGCGAAGGCATGAGGGGTGGCGGCGGTGGCGGCGGCGGCATGGGCGGCCTGCTCAACGGCGCGACCGTCGACGCCGAGGCGAAGGCCCTCCTGACGAAGGGCGCGGACGACTACACCTGGGTCGCCGCGGCGGTCGGCGCGCAGAACGCGGCCAGCTACCAACTCGCCACCGGTGACCCGGTGATGGCGATCGGCGGCTTCAACGGCAGCGACCCGTCACCGACGCTGGCCCAGTTCAAGAAGTACGTGGCGGAAGGAAAGATCCACTACTTCGTCTCGGGCGGCGGAATGGGCGGCGGCATGGGTGGCGGAGCCATGGGCGGCGAAGGCGGAGGCGGCACGGGCGGCGGCCCGGGAGGCTCCTCCGGCACCTCCTCCCAGATCTCCTCCTGGGTGACGGAGAACTTCACCGAGGTCACCGTCGGCAGCGCCACGTTCTACGACCTGACGCAGCCGGTGAGTTGACGGCCGGGGACGTGCGCGGCCGGGCTCAGAACCCGGCCGCGTACGTCCAGAAGTCCCGCATCACCTGCGGTGTGGTGGGCCCGGCCATCGCCATCTGGGTCAGCAGGACGGCGACCGTGCCCGTGGCCGGGACGATGTGGGCCGTGGTGCCGGTGCCGCCGACCCAGCCGTAGCGGCCGAGGACGTTCCACGGGGCGGCGATCTCGACGTCCACCGCGCCGCCGAACCCCCAGCCCTGGCCCTCCGTGAACAGCCCGCTCGCGGCGCGCTGCTCCGGGGTCAGGTGGTCGGTGATCATCTGGCGCACCGACTCGCCGGCCAGCACCCGGTCACCGGCGTCGTTGAGCCCCTCGGCGAGCAGCATCCGGCCGAAGGCGTACCAGTCGTCGACGGTCGAGACCAGGCCCCCGGCTCCGGACGGGAAGGCGGGCGGGCTGCTCCACTGCCCGTCCGGGGCGTCGTCCAGGACGGGATCGCTTCCGCCGTCCGCCCCGGGCCGGTAGGAGAAGGTGAACCGGTCCAGCGCGGCGGGCTCCACCCAGAACCCGGTGTCCTTCATGCCGAGGGGCTCGAAGATCCGCTCCGCCAGATACGCGGGCAGCGGGCGGTCGGCGACCCGGGCGATGAGGACGCCGAGGATGTCGGAACACGTGTTGTAGAGCCAGCCGTCGCCCGGCTGGTGCAGCAGCGGAACCCGGGACAGCTCGGCCATCCAGGCGTCCGGCGCGAGGCCCGCCTGCGGCTCCGGCGGACCTTGCCTCAGCTCCGCGAACAGCGGGGCGACGGCCGGGAGCGAGAAGTCGGACGGGAAGCCGTAACCGGCCCGGAAGGTCAGCAGGTCCAGCAGGGTGATCGGGCGGACCGCCGACACCACGTCGTCGACCGGGCTTTCGGGGATCCGGACGACCAGCGGCGAGGCCAGCTCGGGCAGCCAGGCCGCGACCGGGTCGGCGGGGGCGATCAGGCCGTCCTCGACGAGCGTCATGGCGGCGGCCGCCACGACGGGTTTGGTGATCGAGGCGATGCGGAAGATCGAGTCCCGCCGCATCGGCGCGGACCCGGCGAGTCCGGCCGTACCCGCCGACACGACCTCGACCCGCTCGCCCCGGGCGACCAGCGCCACCGCGCCCGGCATCGATCCGGCGGCGATGTGGGTGTCCAGCAGTTCGTGCAGGGTGGTGGAGGTGGTCATGGTCGTGGTCGTCCTTCGTCCGGTACCGCGTGTTCTCTCGGAGCTCTGGGCCCGCCCTCGGGCAGGAAGACGCGCTCCGGTCGTAAAAGGAAGCTCTCAGGCCGAAACTGCCGAGGCAGCGGAGGCAGCGGAGGCTGCTGAGGCCGCCGGAGCCACCCGGGCTCCCGCAGCTCCCGCAGGTGGAGACTCCCGAACGGCTCCGGACTCATCGGCCCCGCGCCCTCCCGCGTACCAACAGGTCCGCCACCACCGCCCGGTGGTCCGAGGCGACGCTCTCCGGCACCCACGCCCTCCGCACGCCGACGCCGCCCTTCGACACGGCCACGAAGTCGATCCGCTTGACCGGGTCCTGCGCCGGGAACGTGGGCGCGCCCGGGTCCGCGTCGGTCAGCTCCCGCCACAGCGGGGCGAGTTCGGGGGCGGCGGGCTCCGCGTTGAAGTCGCCGAGCAGGATCCGCGGGCCCCGGTCCTCGGCCATGATCCGCCGGGTGTCGGCGACCTGGGCGACACGGACGGCGGGGTCGGGGCGGTAGTCGAGGTGGGTCACGTACACGTGCACGGGCAGCCCCCGCACCCGTACGACGACCTCGCCGAACCCCGGCGCGGGGGCCGGGACCGGGTTCGGGTCCTGGGTCGAGAGGCGGGTGATCTCGTGGTTCTCGGCGCTCACGATCCGGTGCCGCGACAGCACGGCGACCCCGTACTCCGCGCGGGGCGCGCCCGGTTCGGCCGGGTCCAGGCTGTAGATCGGCGCGAAGGAGACGTGCATGCGCAGCCGGCGCGCCAGCTCACCCGCGAGATCCCGCCACTCGCTGCGGGCGCCCCAGTGCCGGTCGACTTCCTGAAGCCCGATCACATCGGCGTCCAGGGAACGGAGTTCGGCGGTCTGACGGTCGAGGTCGAAGACGCCGTCCACGCCCGCCCCGGCGTGGATGTTGTACGTGGCGACCCGCAGCGGCAGGCCCGCGCCGGGCCCGCCCGAGGGGGAGGAGCGATGAGCCGACGCGGCGGCCGCGGGCGGTGCGAGGAGCACGCCCAAGAGGGAGGCGGCGAGGAGTAGTCGAGGGAATCGAGCGGAACGGCGACGCAGAGACATGGCTCTCCAAAGGGCCGAACGGCCGAACATCACGCACTTTGTCAGGTCAGCGTCGAGAACCGTACCGTCGGGCCGCCCTCCGGGTCCCGGCGGCGCGACGGGCCCGACCCCACGGAAATCGACTTGTACGTCGTACAGGGCTGTCTTACGGTGTACAACACGGTGTCCTGTACGCCGTACAACCACCGGTCGCGCGATCACGCTCCGGTCGACCCATGGAGCCCAAGGAGCCCGCATGACGGCGCCCGCCGCAGAGCGAAACGACCTCTCCCCCCAGGGACATCCGCAACGCTGGCTGATCCTCGGCGTCATCTGCCTGGCACAGCTCACGGTGCTGCTCGACAACACCGTCCTCAACGTCGCGATCCCCTCCCTCACCACGGAGCTGAACGCCTCCACCGCCGATGTGCAGTGGATGATCAACTCCTACTCGCTCGTCCAGGCGGGCCTGCTGCTCACCGCGGGCAGCTCGGCCGACCGCTACGGGCGGAAGAAGATGCTGATGGTGGGCCTCGCCCTGTTCGGCGTCGGCTCGCTGGTGGCCGGGCTCGCCCAGTCCTCCGGCCAGCTCATCGCGGCCCGCGCCGGGATGGGCATCGGCGGCGCGCTGCTGCTCACCACCACGCTCGCCGTCGTGGTCCAGATCTTCGACGAGACCGAGCGGGTCAAGGCGATCGGCATCTGGTCCACCGTCGCCTCCCTCGGTTTCGCGGCGGGCCCGCTGTTCGGCGGGTTCGTCCTCGATCACTTCTGGTGGGGCGCGATCTTCCTCATCAACATCCCGGTCGCCCTGATCGGCCTGATCGCCGTCGCCCGGCTCGTACCGGAGTCCAGGATCGTGCAGGGCGACCGGCCCGATCTGCTGGGCGCGCTGCTCTCCACGATCGGTATGACCGCCGTGGTCTTCGCGATCATCTCCGGGCCCGAGCACGGCTGGGCGTCCGGCCGGGTGCTGCTGACGGCGTTCATCGGCGTCGCCGTGCTGGCCGGATTCGTGCTGTGGGAGCTGCACATCCCGTACCCGATGCTCGACATGCACTTCTTCCGGAACCAGAAGTTCGTCGGCGCGGTGGCGGGTGCGCTCCTGGTCGCCTTCGGGATGACCGGCTCGCTCTTCCTGCTCACCCAGCACCTTCAGTTCGTCCTCGGGTACGGGCCGTTGGAGGCGGGGCTGCGGACCGCCCCGATGGCGCTGACCGTGGTCGTCCTCAACCTGGCGGGACTGGGCGCCCGCATGGTGCGGAAGGCCGGGACGCCCGCCGTCATCGCGGCGGGCATGAGCTGCCTGGCGGCCGGGCTCGCCGCCATCGCGCTGCTCGGGCGGCACGGGTACGGCGGGATGCTGCTCGGCCTGCTCGTGATGGGGGTGGGGATCGCGCTGGCGATGCCCGCGATGGCCAACGCCATCATGAGCGCCATCCCGCCGGAGAAGGCCGGGGTGGGCGCGGGGGTCAACGGCACGCTCGCGGAGTTCGGCAACGGGCTCGGGGTCGCGGTGCTCGGCGCCGTGCTGAACGCCCGCTTCTCCGCGCTCGTACCGGCCGCCGTCGGCGCCACCTCGCTGCCCGCGGCCCTGGCCGCCGCGGACGGGCCCGCCGCCCGTGAGCAGATCAAGGACGCCTTCTCCTCGGGCCTTGAGGTCAGCCAACTGGCGGGCGCGGTCGCGGTGCTGGCGGGCGGTCTGCTCGCCGCGTTCCTGCTGCGCCGGGCCGAGCGGCTGGAGGCGGCGGTGGCCGGTCCGGCCGGTGCGGCCGGGACGGCTTCCGGTGCGCCCGCCGCCGGTGCGGAGAGCCCCGCCCCGGCCGGGAACGGCGCTGCCGCCGACCAGGACGACCCTTCTGAGCAGGGCGATCGGCTGAGGAAGGCCGGGGACCGGGCAGACTCGACGGGACCGGCGGCATAGCATCGGACGGGACGGCGTACCGGACCGTAAGCGTCCGGTACGTCGTCCTTCCGGCAGGACGGCTCGGTGGGCCGGTCCGAGACAGACGAGGAGAGTGCGCCATGGTGTCCGCGTCCGGGGCCGAGCCCACGTCCGCGCCCGATCCCGACTCCGCGTCAGCGTCCGCGCCCGACTCCGGGCCCGCCCCTGACTCCGCGTCAGCGTCAGCGTCAGCTTCCGGGCCCGCGCCCGACGCCGCGTCAACGTCGGCGTCCGCGTCCGCATCCGACCGCGCGACCGACACCGTACGGACCAGCGTGTGGCTGGACCGGCGGACGCCTTCACGCTCCCGCAGGGCGGAGTCCCCGGCGGGCCTGGACCGCACCCGCATCACCGAGGCGTCGGTGCGGCTGCTGGACGCCGACGGACTCGCCAAGTTCTCCATGCGCCGGCTCGCCGCCGAACTGGACGTCACCGCGATGTCCCTCTACTGGTACGTCGACACCAAGGACGACCTCCTGGAGCTGGCGCTCGACTCCGTCTACGCCGAGATCGCCCCGCCGCGCGAGGCCGACGACTGGCGGGACCGGCTGCGGGACCTGGCGCGCAGCTACCGCGAACTCCTCGTCCGCCACATCTGGATCTCGCCGCTGGCCGGGACGTTCCTCAACATCGGCCCGAACTCCATGCTGTTCTCGTACGCCGTCCAGGACATCGTCCGGGCCACCGGCCTGCCCCTGGAGCGGCAGACGGGCGCGCTCTCGGCGGTTTTCCAGTTCGTGTACGGATTCGGCACCGTCGAGGGCCACTTCAAGGCGCGCTGCGACGCGACCGGGCTCACGCAGGACGAGTACCACCAGCGGGCGATGGGCACGATCAGGGCGCAGCCGCACATGCGGGAGATCGCCGCGTACTCCGACGACATCATGGCGGCCCGGGGCAGCGACACCGTCGAGGAGATGCGCGAGCGGGACTTCGTCTTCGCGCTGGACCTGCTGATCGCGGGCATCGAGACGATGAGCGCCCGGACCGGCACCGGCACGCCTTCGCCGTGAACCGGCCCCCGCGCGTTCAGTAGCCGCGCCCCACGTCCACCGTCAGCCCGGGCCGCCGGCCCGCCGTCACGGCCTCCCAGCAGGCGGCGAAGTCCACGGCCACGTCCTCGTCGGCGGTGATGCCCGAGGAGTGCGAGGTGATGACCGTACGGGGCAGCCTCCACACCGGGTCGTCGGGCGCGGCCGGCTCCGTCGGCAGCACGTCCAGGACCGCCCGCCGCACCCGGCCGTCCCGCAGCGCGTCCTCCAGCGCGCTCATGTCCACGGTCGCGCCCCGCCCCACGTTGACGAACGTCGCCCCGCGCACCGCCGCGAACCGGGCGGCCCCGAAGAAGCCCTCGGTGGCCGTGGTCAACGGCAGCGTGGAGATCACCCACCGCGCCTCGGCCAGCGCCCCGCCGTCCTCACCGGCCCCGACGACCAGATCGAAGCCCGGCACCCCTGGTCCGGGGCCCGGCACCACCGGGGCGGCGCCCGGCACCACCCCACGCTCGGCGCCGGGCGTCGGCCCCGACCGCGTCGTGCGGGCGACGCCCACCGTGCGCACCCCGCAAGCCCTCAGCAGCCGCCCCACGGCCGCGCCGATGCGGCCGGTCCCGTAGATCAGGGCGGTCTGCCCGGCGATGAGCTCCGTGGGCAGGCGCTCCCAGTGCGCGCGGTCGTGCTGGGCGGTGAACTCCGGTACGGCCTGGCACTCGGCGAGGATCCAGCCCAGGACGTACTGGGCCATCCGCTCGCCCATCCGGCCCACGGTCCGGGTCAGCAGCGCCGGGGCGGGCCAGGGGCCGGCGGAGAGCAGCGGGTCCGTGCCCGCGTTGACGCTGTGGAACCAGAGCAGCCGGTCCGTCCGCAGCGCCTCGGGCAGCGTCTCGCCCACGCACAGGAGCGGTACGCCGGACGGCGACGGCGGGACGTCCGTCAGGGGTTCCGCCGCACGGCCGGCGATCCGCTCCAGCTCCCGTACCAGGCCGCCGTCCAGCGAGGGCGCGACCAGCAGCCGGGCCCGCGCGAGTTCGTCGGGCGCGGGCAGCGGCGTCGTGGTCATCGCGGGGTCAGCTCCCCGGGGCGAGGCGGGCCGGGAAGCCGCCGGTGGCGACGGGGCCCCAGCGCTCCGGGGTGACACGGATGATCGACTTGCCCTGCTTCACCATCGCCGCCCGGTACTCGTCCCAGTCCGGATGCTCGCCCGAGATGTTCCGGAAGTACTCGACGAGCGGCTCGACGGAGTCCGGGGCGTCGATGACCTCCGCCGTACCGTCGATCTGCACCCACGGCCCGTCCCACTCGTCCGACAGGACGATCACGCTGACCCGTTCGTCGCGCCGCGCGTTGCGGGTCTTGGCGCGCTCGGGGTACGTCGACATGACGATCCGCCCCGAGTCGTCCACGCCGCAGGTCAGCGGGGAGCCCTGGGGGCGGCCGTCGGCCCGGGCGGTGAGCAGGACCGCCCGGTGCCGGGGGCGTACGAACGCCAGCAACTCGTCGAGCTCCACGGCGGTGTTGGTCGCGATGTTCGGTGCCATGCCCACCACCCTACGACCGGGCCCGGCACCCGGCCGGGCAGCGCCTCGCCCCCACGGGCGGGACGGCACCCGCCCGGGCAGCGCCCTCGCCCCACGACCGGGCCGAACCGCTGTCCGGGCAACGCCTCGCGCGACCGGCGCGAGGCGGGCCGGGGTCATGGCACGGGCAGCGCCTCGCCCTGCACCGCCTGGATGTCCAGCTCCACGCGCAGGGTCGTGCCGATCGCGGAGATGCCCGCCTGGACGACCTGGTTGTAGTTCATCGCGAAGTCGTCGCGGCGCAGTTCGGCGGTGGCGTGGAAGGCCGCGCGCACCCCGCCCCACGGGTCGGGCCCGGTGCCGAGGTAGCTGAGGTCCAGATCGACGGGACGGGAGACCCCGTGCATCGTCAGCTCGCCGTGCACGGTCCAGCGGTCGGGCCCGGCCGGGGCGAGGCCGGTGGAGCTGTAGGCGATCTCCGGGAACCGGTCCACGTCCAGGAAGTCGGGCGAGCGCAGATGCTTGTCCCGCATGCCGTTGCCGGTGTCGATGCTGGCCGCCCTGATCACCGCGTCGACGCGGGAACTCCCGATCTCCTCGGCGATCTCGATCCGGCCGCCGAAGTCGGTGAAGCGGCCGTGCACGCTGGAGATCCCCAGGTGCTGGGCGACCGCGCCGACCGAGGAGTGCGCGGGGTCCAGCGACCAGGCGCCCGGCGGCGGCAGTTCCACCCCGCCCTGGCGGGCCAGCACGATCTGGCCGGCCTCGATCCGGCCGCTCGCGGTGACGAGGGCGGTGGAGGCGGCGGGGGCGTACCCGACCGCCGTGACGATCACCGTGTACGCGCCGGCCGCCAGCGAACCGTCCGTGCGGACCGCCCCGTCCTCGTCGGCCGCGGCCCGCAGCACCTGGGCGCCGGTCATGTCGGTGACCGTCACGACGGCGTGCTGGACCGCCCAGCCGTCCCGCGTCCGTACCTGTGCGCGAAGTCCCATCCGTACCTCTCCTAGAAGCCCTGGCTCGATGACCCGTCCGGCCGTGCCGTCGGGAAATGAGTCGGGCCCCGGGGCGGACACGGCAGGCCGTCCCCTGCCCGCCGTATCCGCCTCCGGGGCCCCTTTCCACCCGGTCGTGACAGCCTCTCCGCTGGAAGTGCCGTCCGACCAGGGGTCTTCGCGATCCCTTCACGTGCGCACGCGCATCCCTATAGGTGCACGTGCGCCCGCGTCCGAGGGATCAATCACTCACCCGGGTGGGCGAGTTCGATGTCGTGCCCGTCGACTCCCGTGCCGCTGACGGTGAGGGAGCCCGCCACCGGCGGGTAGCCGGTCGCGATGACGGTGTACTCGCCCGTGTCCAGGTCGGTGAAGGCGTACGCCCCGTCCTCGCCGGTCGTCGCGGTGGCGACCACGTTGCCCGCCGCGTCGATCAGCGTGACCCGGGCGTCGGTCAGCGGGCTCCGGGCGGACCCGGCCCGCACGACGCCCTGGACCAGCGCACCGGACCGCAGCGTGGCCTCGACGCGGGTGACGCCCTGGCCGCCGATCTCCACCGGCAGCGCCAGCGGCCGGAAGCCGGCCGCGTTGACCGCGACGGTCACGGAGCCCGGGATCAGCTCGCCGAAGGCGAACTCACCGGTCGGGCCGGACGTGCCGGTGGCCAGCACGTCGCCCCGGACGTCGGTCACGATGACCATCGCCCCGTCGACCGGAGTGCCGGACCCTTCGGCCCTGACGGTTCCGGCCAGCCCGCTCGTACCGGACAGCAGGATGTCGAAGGCCAGCGGCTCCTCGCCGACGACCACCGTGGACGCCTGCGGCTGGTAGCCGTCGGCGGAGGCGATCAGCACATAGCTGCCGGAGCCGGGGGCGTCGAGGGTGTAGCCGCCGTCGGACCGGGCGACCGAACGCCCGAGTTGACGGCCGCCCAGCGAGATCAGCGTGACGGCCGCACGGGCGACCGGAGCGCCCTCCGCGCCGCGCACCACACCGCGGACAGGGGTGCCCTGGACGGTGTCGTGCACGTTCTCGTACGCGGCACTGGCACCGGCACCGGCACCGCCGCCCGCGGCAAGGGCGTCGGCCTCGGCGTCGGCCGTGTCGACCGAGGTGACCCCGGCCGCGCCCTCGGAGACCAGCCCGGCCGCGCCGACGGCGGCGGGCACGGGGGCCTCGGCCGTCTCGACGGCCGCCGGAGCCTCGGCCGGGGTGTCGACCGGGGTGTCGTTCCCGGCGCTGCTCTTCAGCGCGACCTCCTTGATGAAGATCGTCACGATGAAGGCGATCAGCGCGCACGGAGCGGCGTACAGGAAGACGTCGCCGACGCCGTGCCCGTACGCGGCCTCCATGACCACGCGGAACGGCTCGGGCAGCTTGTCCAGGTCGGGGATGCCCCCGCCGCCGGTGCCGCCGTGGCCGAGCTTGGCGCCCTCGGGACCGAGAGCGGCGAGGCCGTCCTTGACGTACTGCGTGACGCGGTTGCCGAGCACGGCGCCCAGCGCCGAGACGCCGATCGCACCGCCGAGGGACCGGAAGAAGGTGACGACGGAGCTCGCGGAACCGAGGTCCTCGGGAGCGACCTGGTTCTGCGTGGCGAGGACCAGGTTCTGCATCATCATGCCGATGCCGAGGCCCATGACGAACATGAAGACCGCGACGTGCCAGTACGGGGTGTCGTACCGGATCGTGCCCAGCAGCCCCAGCCCGGCCGTGACCAGGAAGCCGCCGCTGACCAGCCACGCCTTCCAGCGGCCCGTCTTGGTGATGACCTGGCCGGAGACGGTCGAGGAGAGGAAGAGCCCCGCGATCATCGGGATGGTCATGACGCCGGACATCGTCGGCGACTTGCCGCGCGCCAGCTGGAAGTACTGGCTGAAGAAGACGGTGCCCGCGAACATCGCGATGCCGACGAACAGCGAGGCGATCGAGGCCAGCGTGATGGTGCGGTTGCGGAAGAGGCGCAGCGGAATGATCGGTTCCTTGGCCCGCGACTCGATGAACACGAAGATCAGGCCGAGCAGGGCGGAGCCCGCGACCATCACGTACGTCTGCCACGACAGCCAGTCGTACTTGTCGCCCGCGAAGGTCACCCAGACCAGCAGCAGCGAGACGGCGGCGCTGATGAAGAACGCGCCGGACCAGTCGACCTTGACGCCCTCGCGCTTGACGACCGGGAGCTTCAGGGTCTTCTGGAGCACGATCAGCGCGATGATCGCGAAGGGCACGCCGACGTAGAAGCACCAGCGCCAGCCCATCCAGCTGGTGTCGGTGATGACGCCGCCGAGCAGCGGACCGCCGACGGTGGCGACGGCGAAGACCGCGCCCAGGTAGCCGCTGTAGCGGCCGCGCTCGCGCGGGGCGATCATCGCGGCCATGACGATCTGCGCGAGGGCGGAGAGCCCGCCGACGCCGATGCCCTGGACGACCCGGCAGGCGATGAGCATGCCGCTGCTGGTCGACAGACCGGCGACGACCGAGCCCAGGACGTAGATGATCAGGGCTATCTGGACCAGCAGCTTCTTGCTGAAGAGGTCCGAGAGCTTGCCCCAGAGCGGGGTGGTGGCGGTCATGGCCAGCAGCGAGGCCGTCACGACCCAGGTGTAGGCGCTCTGGCCGCCGCCGAGGTCGGAGATGATCTCGGGCAGGGCGTTGGAGACGACCGTCGACGACAGGATCGCGACGAACATGCCGAGCAGCAGCCCGGTCAGCGCCTCCATGATCTGCCGGTGTGTCATCGGCGTGCCGTCGGGGGCGCCGGAGGCGTTGCCGCCGCCGTGCCCTCCGTGCTTGGCGTGGCCGCCCCGCACACCGGTGGGTGTGGTCGTAGCCATTGAGTTCCTTATCCGTGCGTATTTGCTTCTGTTACACAGGTGTACGGGTGTGAGCCTCGTCGCCGAGGCGGGTCCTGCACTCGCCGGTGTGACGTCCGGGGGCGCAGCCGCCGGATCCGCGACAGGCGAAGCTGTCACGCAGCCGGGACAGCAGCGCGATGAGCCGGCCGACGTCCTCGTCGGACCAGTCCTGGAGGTTGTGGGCGAACATCTCGGTGGTCCGCCGGGTCAGCTCGCCGAGCTGTTCGTGCCCGCCGGGGGTCAGCCGCAGGATGCGGGACCGCTTGTCCGCCGGGTCCGGAGACCGCTCGATCCAGCCGCGATCGGCCACATGGGCCACGTGCCGACTGGTCACCGACATGTCCACGGACAGCAGCTCGGCGAGCCTGCTGATCCGCATCTCGCCGTGCCGGTCCAGGAGGGTCAGTACGGCCGCGGATCCCGCGGGACACTCGGAGGGCAGGGCTCGGGCGAGCCCTCTTTTGACGGCCCCGACGGCACTGAGCTGCCGGGCCAGTTCCTCGTAACTACTCCGTGCGGCCACGGGAACCCCCAGCACACTCACGACCATGTTGTTGCTTAGGGCAACGATAGAAGCCGTTGGTTGCTGCAGGCAAACGAAAACGGCCTTGCAGAAGTAAAGGAACGCAAAAGCCTCTGTAGGGCCGAGGTCAAGCGCGGCGCCACCTGCTCTCCACGGGGCTGTGGGGCGATCTTCGGGCGGGCCGCCGCAGGTGGAGCGGGGTGCCCCGGGTGGCCCCGGGGGTTGGGCCGGGGCCCCGAGTTCGCTAGGGTCCTGCCCCATGGCACACAACCCCCACGCCCCTCAGCCGGGCCCCGAGGGCAACCACGACCCGGCGGGCAGCACGCAGATGTTCCGCGCCTTCGTCGACGAGGGCGAGCCGCAGCGCCGGCAGCAGCCCGCGGCGACCTCGTCCGGGCCGAGAGTCGGGGTGATCGCGGCGGTGATCGCGGTCGTCGTCGTCCTCGGCGCGGTGGCCTGGCTCGCACTGGGCTGACCGGCTCGCACGCTTGTGCCGGGCTGATCACGACATCACGCGGGGCAGCACGCAGGACATCACGCACGACCGCACGATCCGGCCGCACGGGGGACGGACGGCGGGGCCACGACCGACCGGCTCCCGCTCCGCCCCGGGCGGCCTTCGTGCGTCCGGGGCGGCTTCGAGCGTGCTGCGCGGATTCAGTGGATTCAGCGGGTCGAACGACAGCAGCGGGCCCTGCGGCTTCAGCGGGCTCTACGAGTTCCGCAGGCTTTACGGATTCCGCGGGTCCGCCCGGATCACTCCCACTCGGCGGAGACGTCCTGGGTCTCGACGCTCATGCCCAGCGGTACCCGCCAGGACTCAACACAGACGGTGTACGTCTTCGAGCGCGTCGAACCCGCGGCGATCGGGGCGGGCAAGGGCTGGGACGAGGTGATCGTCGCCCAGTCGACGCCGAGGGTGCCGATGATGTGGGTGGCGAAGGTGACGGTCCCGGAACGCGCCGGGGAGCCGCCGGTGTTGCGGAACTCCACGGTCACCTTCTCGCACCACCGCTTGTCCGCCGCCGCACGCTCCGGGGCGCTCAGCGTCAGCGCGGCCGGGGCCGGGGGCGGCGCGGGAGGTTCCGGGCTGCCGGAGGACCCGCCGCCGGGCTTCGGAGGCGTGGAGGGTTCGGTGGGCGTGGACGGCTTGGAGGGAGCCGGGGGCTTCGCCCCCGCCCCACCTGATGAACCTGATGAACCGGGCGAGCCGGGTGCACCCGCACCGCCTTGACCGCCGACCGCCCCCGAACGCTCCCCACCGCTCCCGCTCCCGCCACCGGGCCCGGGGCGGCCCTTGGGGCCCGGCGAGGCGTTCGCACCGGAGGCAGGCGCCGCAGAAGGGGACGTATTGTCCCCACCCCTCGCCGCACCCCCGCCGCTCGCGTCGAGGGGCGTGAGCGTCACCTCGCCCGAAGGCCGCCCGTCCCCGCCGGAGGGGCTGTCCGGGTCTTCGGCGGCCGCGCCCACGGCCACGTAACCGTCGCCCGTTCCGCTGCCGCAGCCGGACAGCAGGCCAGCGCCCAGGCACAGCGCGGCCGCCGAGGCGGCGATGGCGCTGCCCCGGCGGCCGGTGGATCCGCATGTCTGACGTCGCATCGCGTCAGTGTGTCTGACGCTTCGTCACATATGAAGCCTCGTGAACCGCTTTTCCGGCTGGGCCGGCCCACTCGTCTTTCCGGCTACCGGCTCAGTCGGCGATGAGCCCTTCCCTGAGCTGCGCGAGCGTGCGGGTGAGCAGCCGGGAGACGTGCATCTGGGAGATGCCGACCTCCTCGCCGATCTGTGACTGCGTCATGTTCGCGAAGAACCGCAGCATGATGATCTGTCGCTCGCGCGGGGCGAGCTTGGCCAGCAGCGGCTTCAGCGACTCGCGGTACTCGACGCCTTCCAGCGCCGAGTCCTCGTAGCCGAGGCGGTCGGCGAGCGAGCCCTCGCCGCCGTCGTCCTCGGGCGAGGGGGAGTCGAGCGAGGAGGCGGTGTAGGCGTTGCCGACGGCGAGACCGTCGACCACGTCCTCCTCGGAGACCCCGAGCGCGCGGGCCAGCTCCGGCACGGTCGGCGAGCGGTCCAGCTTCTGCGCGAGCTCGTCGCTGGTCTTGGTCAGCGCGAGCCGCAGCTCCTGGAGACGGCGGGGGACCCGCACGGACCAGGAGGTGTCACGGAAGAAGCGTTTGATCTCGCCGACGACGGTGGGCATCGCGAACGTCGGGAACTCGACGCCGCGTTCGCAGTCGAACCGGTCGATCGCCTTGATCAGGCCGATCGTGCCGACCTGGACGATGTCCTCCATCGGTTCGTTGCGGCTGCGGAACCGCGCCGCGGCGTACCGCACCAGCGGGAGGTTCAGTTCGATCAGTGTGTCCCGCACATAGGTCCGCTCCGGACTGTCCGTTCCCTCGGGCCCGGAGGCGGGGCCGAGCGCGGCGAGCCGCAGGAACAGGGAGCGGGACAGCGTGCGGGTGTCGATGGCTTCCGGCGAGCTGGTGAGCACGGCGGGTGCCGGCACGCTCTTCGTGAGCGTGAGCACCTTCGAGCTGCCCTGTTCTTCGGACATGCCACCCCCTTGAGGTCGCGGACGGTCGCGGTGGCCGCGACCATCGGAGGAACGCAGCCTCCACCTGAATACCGGAGGCGGGGCTGCGGCAAACGCGCTTCGAGCAGAATGTCACATGTCGGCAACACGCTGTAGTGACATGTCGACAAGTCAGCGCCGAATCCGCCCTGGAAACAGGGGGTGTAGCCCTTTTATGCCGTCAGAACTGCTCTGTGGACGGTCTACCCGTTCCGGTTACGCCTCGATCCTGTTTGCGGATCTCAGTCGGGCGAAGCTTCGGGCGAGGAGCCTTGACACATGCATCTGGGAGACGCCGAGCTCGGCGCTGATCTGAGACTGGGTCAAGTTGCTGTAGTAGCGCAGGAGAAGGATGCGCTGCTCACGCTCGGGAAGCTGGACGAGGAGGTGGCGTACGAGATCGCGGTGCTCGACCCCGGCGAGCGCGGGATCCTCGTAACCGAGCCGGTCGAGCAGGCCGGGCAGCCCGTCGCCCTCCTGGGCGGCCTCCAGCGAGGTCGCGTGGTACGAGCGCCCGGCCTCGATGCAGGCGAGCACCTCGTCCTCGGAGATCTTCAGCCGCTCGGCGATCTCGCCGGTGGTGGGGGACCGCCCGTGAGCGGTCGTCAGGTCCTCGGTGGCGCCGGTGACCTGGACCCAGAGTTCGTGCAGTCGGCGGGGGACGTGAACGGTGCGCACATTGTCGCGAAAGTAACGTTTGATCTCGCCGACGACGGTGGGCATCGCGAAGGTCGGAAACTGGACCCCGCGTTCCGGATCGAACCGGTCGATGGCGTTGATCAGACCGATGGTGCCGACCTGGACGACGTCCTCCATCGGCTCGTTACGGCTGCGGAACCGTGCGGCGGCGTACCGCACGAGGGGGAGGTTCGCCTCGATGAGGGCGTCCCGGACCCGGCCGTGTTCCGGAGTGCCCGGCTCCAGGTTCTTGAGCTGACCGAAGAGGACCTGGGTGAGCGCCCTGGTGTCGGCGCCGCGGGCTCTGGCGGGCCGGGTCGAGGGGTCCGGGGTCTCGGTCTGGATGTCCTCGGCCCGGACGGTCTCGACGGTCTGGACGGTCTGGGGAGGCACTTGAGGCGCTGTACTGGCCGGCACGGTGACGCCACCCCTTTGCGGTCAACTACGGTCAACTCATCCGTCAAAAGCGGTCATAGCATCACAAGACATGTCCACTGTGTGCAAGCACCGCATAGTGCCGTGTTGACGGCATAAGGGTTTAAAAGGAACAAGGAAACCCCCCGCCGGAACGGCGAGGGGTTGGGTGGAACCGGGATGGACCGGCCCCCGTGAGCGGGATCAGAAGGGGTAGTCGGCGATCACCCAAGTGGCGAATTCGCGCCACTGTCCGGCGGCGGCCTGGTGGGCGGGGTGCTCGATGTACCGCTTGAGGGCGTCCTCGTCGGCGACGGCGGAGTTGATGGCGTAGTCGTACGCGATCGGCCGGTCGGTGATGTTCCAGGCGCACTCCCAGAACTCCAGCTCCGGGACCTGCCCGGCCAGCTCCCGGAAGGCCCGGTCCCCGGCGACGACCCGCGGGTCGTCCCGCTCGACGCCCTCGTTCAGCTTGAAGAGGACCAGGTGGCGGATCATCGTGGGTCTCCTACTTCACCAGTTCTGACATGAAGTCACCGACGCTCTGGGCGGCGGTGGAAATGCCCTCGAACCCTACCTGGACCAGTTCGGCGGCCCGCTGCGGAGACATGATGATCGTGTACAGCACGAAGACCACCAATATGTAGATGATGATCGTCTTTGCCTTGGCCACAATCCTTGCCTCCCCATCGACCCCACGTGCGATCGGGCGATTGTATCCGCACGAATGGTCGTATCCGCTGGCCGTTCGCCGCCCGCTCCCTGGCGGTTCCCTGGTCGCTTCTGATCACTGACGCACTCTTTAAGGACCTACGTCCCCGCCATCGAGGTCTTTCGCCGGGCCTCACGGCCCGCGCCGCGCGGCAGGATGGATATCGAGCCCGACGGGACCAGGCAGGACCCGAAGGGCCCGGAACAGGGCCTCCCTGTGGGGCCACCGCCGCGCGATACCCCCTGACCGCGGCGGGCCGGCCAGCAGGCCCTGTTCTCATCGGGGGAAGCGGCTTGTCCCCCCGATGCCGCTTCCCCCGACCTGAACCGGAGCGCCCGGCCGCCGTACATCCTCTGTACGCCGGCCGGGCGCTCTGCTGTGCGCAGGGGCATCGGCGAGGACATCGCAGCGAGCGTTCAGGCGTAACGCTCGAAGAGGGCCTGGACGTACCCCTCCAGCCGCTGAGCGAGGACGTCGGCGGTCAGATCGACGCGGCCCACTTCCCGCCAGGGGACAGCGACCTTCTCCCCGTCCGGGGCGAAACCGAGCGCGTCCAGCAGCCGCCAGTAGAGATGGTCGGAGGGGTCCCCGGCCAGGGTTCCTCCCGCGTCGACATACCGATCGGTGAACCGCATGCCCGCGGGAACCCCGTGCAGCAGAGCGAGGGCCGTCGAACAGTGCGCCACGTCCAGATCGGCGGGCCCCCAGGAGGTCTCCACCCAGTCCACGACCCCACTGATCCGAAGGCCGTCGCCGCCACCGTCACGGTCACCGTCGCCGGTGCCGGAGAAGAGGACATTCCCCGGATGAAAATCCCGATGCAGAAAGCACCCTTCATACGCCGGAGGCTCGCGGCGGATGACATCGACGGCCCGCCGCCAGAGCTCGGGCCGCGCGGTGGCCGGGGGCAGGACCACCCGCTCGGGAGAGGCCCAGGCCTGATAGGTCCGGGGGCGCTGATGCGCGGCCACGGGCAGCCGATGGATCCGCACGAGCTGCCGCGCCAGGAGATCGGCACGGTCATCGGCACCGTGATCGTCGAGGCGCAGGGCCCCCGGAAGCAGGGACATCAGCAGGGAGGGGTGATCGCAATGCTCGGCCGCCGCATCCACGGCCACGAGGGTGGCGGCGGGTACGTCCGTATCACGGAGGAGACGCAGGATGTCGGCCTCCCGGTTCAACAAACCCTCCGCGTGCCGAACGTAGAACGGCTTGACGAAGGACCGCAGAACGAGCGACCGCGCCCCACCCGGCCCACCGAGATCCAGCCGCCGCATCTCCGACGTCCAACCACCACGCAACGGCACGACCTGCTCGATGCGCTCGGCCTCGGAGAGCCCGTTCTTCTCCACCCAGGACCGCGTGGCGTCCCAGCCCGGACGGTCACCACGATCCACACCGATGCTCTCGGCCCTCTCGCTCATGGAGCGCAGGCTAGCCGCGTCCCGTCGGGTGCGTCCCGAGTCCTTGCCGACGAACTCGAATGTGACCAACTCAGACCGATTTCAGCAGGTCGCGGAGGTTGGTCATGCGTGCTCTGACGTCGGCGGCTTCGGTGGCTTCGGCGGGCGGGGTGTCGGGGCGGTGGGCTGTGCGGCAGGGTCGGCAGAGCCCGTCGGGGAGGGCTTCGGGCTGGCCGGGCCGACCACAGTCGGTGCACTCCATGAGGATGCGGCGGGTGGGGGCGGGGCTTCCGGGTGAGGAGTTCTCGGCGGCGGGCAGCCGGGGCGGCATCTTGTCGGTGAGGCGTCGGCGGAGGAGGCCGAGTGGTGAGTCGACCTGGGCGGGGAGTCCTGCGGTGAGGGCGTGGGTGAGGTAGTCGATGTTGACGCCTCGGTCGAGCCATTGGGTTGCCAGTGGTTCGAGGGCGGTGCAGTCGTCGGCGGAGAGGGCGAGGCGGTGGTCGTTGCGGCCGAGGTGGGCGAGGGCGAGGTAGGCGGGCCCGGGTTCGGGTTCGGCGGTATGGGGTTGTGCGGGAGCGGTGTCGGGTGCCTGGTCCGGTGTGCGTTGCTGCGGTACGCCGGTGGCTTCGGGGGCCTGTTCCGTACGGGGTTCTTCCGGTGCGGGCGGCGGGGGAGTGGCGTCGAGGGCCGGGGTATCCAGCGCAGAGTTCGCGGCCGAGCTGCTGTTCTCGGTGGCGAGGTAGTCGTTCCACCATTCGCTGTCGCGGGCGGTGCGGGACCAGAAGGTGCGGAAGACCCAGCGGGTTTCGTCGCCTGCGTTGGTGACGGAGCACCGGACGCGGCGGAGGTGCCCGGCGACGGAGAGGGCGGTCAGGGCGGTGGAGATGGACTGTTGCCCGTAGAGCGGGAGCTGTTTGGCCAGCTGCTTCACGCTCATCGCGGCACCTTCGGGGAGGTGGTCGACGTACCCGGCGACGTACCGCTCACGCGTCGGCAGAAGAGAGAAGTCCTCGCGGGTGCGGGGAAGTTGTTGTGGCGCGGAGCGCTTGCCGTACCCGGGATTGGCCATCGGGTACGCGGCGGAGAGTGCGGGGGCAGGCAGGACGGAGCTAATGTGCTTTGTAGCCACGGGATCGGAACTTTCTCACTGGATCGATCTTGCGGTGAGACCCCGGCCTGGTGTGGCAACACCGCGTCGGGGTCGATTAGTTCTCGCACCGTAAGCGGCGGTCACGCTGCGCCGCAAGCTGTCACGATTAGTCATACTTGCTGGCCGTGGCGGGGTGGGGAGGGAGGGAAGGTTTTCCCCAACCCCCTTCTTCTACCTACCGGTTAAAGAAGGCGCTCGTGTCACGGGTCTCGTATCCCGACGCCCGAATCCCGGGTCTCAAGCTTCGGGCCGGGCCCCCGTTCACGTACCCCCGGAAGAGTGACCGGACCGGCCCCGAGGCCCGAGTCTTGCGGCTCGGGACCCGAGCTTCGGGGCCTACGTGTTGCCTTCTTCCAGGGCGGTGCGCAGCCAGTCGGGACTTCCCTGTGACAGGAGTTCGTCGGCGAGGCGGATTGCATACCGGATGCCTTCAGACGTTGTGAGCCCGCGCCTGGTGTGCCGCCGCGATCCGGTCGCTCCGTGCGGCCGGATCGAAGTCGGCCGCGGTCAGCCGGTGGCCGGCGTCGTGCGTCGTGATCCGGAACCGTACGTGATCCCACCGCAGGTCGATGTCCGCGTGGTGGCCGACGAGCCGCTCGACGTCCGCAACGTTGACGATCAGCGCGACGCCGCCGTGGTGCCGGACGCCGACCGCGCGGGTGATTGTGTTTCCTTCACGCACCCACCCCGGCAACTCGGCCAAGCGCGCTGCGATCTCCCCGTCCGGCAGCGGATCCATGCCCATCGTCAGATCTCCTCGATCACCAGCACCAGGACCTCCGTAAGGTGCCGGCCTAGCTGGCGACCTGTGTCCGCCCCGAGCCCCGGTGAGTTCAGGATCAGGCTGGGACGGCATCGCGCGGGACGGTTGTCAGCCCTAGGCTCGATGCGTGAAGACGTTCGTGTTCGACATCGGTGAGACTCTCGTCCGCGACGACCGCTACTGGCGTTCCTGGGCCGACTGGCTCGGCACGCCTCGACACACGCTGTCCGCTCTCGTCGGTGCCGTGACCGCCCAAGGGCTCGACAACTCCGAAGCGCTGAAGCTGGTGAAGCCGGGCATCGATATTCCGGCCGAGTACGCCGCCCGCGAGGCAGCCGGGCGGGGCGAGTACCTCGACGAGAGCGACCTCTACGAAGACGTCCGCCCCGCACTCGCGGGGCTCCGCCGACTCGGGATGCGCGTAGTCGTCGCAGGCAACCAGACGGTCCGTGCAGGCGAGTTGCTGCGGGGGCTGGACCTGCCCGCCGATCTCGTCGTGACCTCCGAAGAGTGGGGGTGCGCCAAGCCGTCGGCGGAGTTCTTCGCGAAGGTGCTGGAGGCGTCGGGTGCCCCTGCGCGCGACACCGTGTACGTCGGCGACCACCCCGCGAACGACACGTTCCCCGCCGCCGCTTCCGGACTCCGCACCGCGCACATCCGCAGGGGCCCCTGGGGACACCTCTGGGTCGGGGACGACCGTGTACACGCGACGGCCGACTGGGTGATCCGGTCGCTGTCCGAACTCACCGATATTGCTGGGAAGTAGCGGGAATCGGCTTCCGTAACGTCATCGCCCGCGTACAGTCAGCAGGTGTCCTCCGACAGCCCGCAGGAGATCGGCCGACGGATTGCCGCCTGCCGCCGCGCACGCCGCTACACCCAGACCGCACTTGCCGCGGCCTCTCACGTGTCCTACGCCATGGTTCGTGCCATTGAGCGAGGCGCTCGTCGGCCCAGCGACGAGGTGCTCGAAGCGATCGCGGATGCCCTTGGAGTGGATGTCGCGCGTCTACGCGCGGATTACGTCGGCACGGAGCGTCGTGTCCATCGGGCGCTGCCCGCCCTGTCGGAAGCGATCGTCGGGTATGACCTTGCCCTGGGGGCGCCGGCACGTAGACCGGAGGAACTGGCCGATGGGATCACTACGGCGGTGGGCTGGCGTCTCGCTGCCCAGTACGGCCGGATCGCCGCCGTCATTCCCGGGTTGTTGGCGGACGCGATTCGGTACGTCCATACAGCGCCCGGAACTGAGCACAAGAACGCCGCGCGGATGCTGGCCTCTGCCGCTCGGACCGCAGATGCCGTCGCTTTCAAGCACGGGGCACACGACCTCTCCGCGCGGCTCATCGACCTGATGCGCTGGGCAGCGGACCGGGCAGAGGACCCCCTCGTCCAGGCGGCCGCCTCGTACGTCCGCGCGGAGACGTTCTTCGCGGCCCGTGCCCACGCAGCAGGCCTGGTAGCGCTGGAGCAGGCCATCGAGGCTGCCCCACCACCGGACGGGCGTACGCAGGCGGCTGCTCGCGGTGCACTGCACATGAGGGCCGCAGTGCTCGCGGGTCGCGCGCAGAATGCTGCCGGGGCGGAAACTCACCTGGGTCATGCGCGTCAGCTGAGCCGACAAGTCGGCGGCGAAGGCTGTTATCTGGGCACGGCCTTTGGGCCTGAGAGCGTCCGTATCCACGAAGTGTCTGTCGCCGTCAGCCTCGGACCTGGCCACGTGGACCGGGCCCTTCGCGCTGCTGAGGCATGGGATCCGGGCATCGATCTGCCGGCCGAGCGTCGCAGTGGTTTCTACATCGAACTCGCCAGGGCTCAAGACTGGGCAGGCCGACCTGTAGAGGCCTTCAACAGCCTCCGAATGGCACGTGCTGCGGCCCCCCAGCACACACGGGAGCATCCCTGGACGCGTGAGGTCGCCCGAAGCCTGCGCCGCTTCCATCGCTCTGACGCCGAGAGCCTGACGCACTTCGCCCACTGGGCCGGAGCCGTCTGAACCGTGCGTGCCGCTACATGCAGTAGCAGTCACGTGTAGTCGTGCCATCCATGCTCTACCTGTCCGCGCCAGACAGGCAGTTGTGAGGAGACCGGATGAGCATTTCCGTGCCCGTGGAGGAACCGGGCATCGCCCGGCCACATACCGGCGAACGCCGCACCAGGAGCAGCCGGAGCGAGAGCGGCGACGCCACGTACAGAATGTGGCTCGGCCACACCCAGTCCTGCGCCACCTGCCGTGCCGGAGTTTCTTGTCCGATGGCTGTGCGGTTGGGTCGTGTTTGGCGGGAGACGCGGCGCGGATGAGGTGCTACGCGGATGGGGTCGCGCACGAGGTGCCGTCCGAGGACAGGGTGGGTGCTTACTGTCCGGAGCATGAGGTGACGTTGTTGTGGCGTGGTGATCCGATCACTTCCGTTGATGTGCCCCGGGGTGCGGTGGCAGACCTGGATGGGTTGTCGCTGGGGGCGGACGGCCCGTACGGCATGGCCTGTCGCAGTGCGTTGGTGACGGACCTGGCCGCAGTGCATGCGGTGTGCTGTCGGCCGGACTGTGTCTGTCCGTGCCACGCGCCGTTGCCCGTTGCTCTCCGGGGTGCCGGATGACCCTCGACCTGTCGGTCACGGATATCCGTACGTGTGAGGCGTGCTGGCGAGCACCGGTGACCGCAGTCCGGCGCACTGCCAACGGCCGGGATCTGCTGTGCCGGGCGTGTGCCGTGGGTGGCTGCCCGCGCCGGGTCGACCTGTTCCCGCCGTACGGGATCTACCGACTGCACCACCTTCTCAACCAGTCAGCTTCACCGATCAGAGGAGATGGACGATGACCAGCACCTCCGTACCCGTCGAGGCCGGTAAGCACGGCGGGCCGCCGTCGGACAAGCCGTGGACCCCGCCGCAGGAGCCGAAGCCGTCACCGGACGGCAGCCGGCCCCAGTTCGCCCCGCAGCCATGAGCACCGCACACCAGGTCCCTACGTACCCGGCGCTGGTACAGGAGTTGGCCGATCGGGGGCTGCTCACTGCCCGTTGGCGGCAGGTCTTTGATGCTGTGCCGCGCAGCGGGTTCGTCCCGGCGGAAGTCTGGCGGCAGCTTCCGGACCGGTGCGAGCCGGTCGTGGGCACGGAAGCGTGGCTGGCGTTGGTGAACAGCGACGAGCCGGTCGTCACGCAACTCGATGACGGGGCCGAGGACGGACCGGGTGTGGCGACGTCGTCGAACTCGATGCTCTCGATGGTGGCCCGGATGCTCGGCCTGCTCGAAGTTCAGGACGGTCAGCGGGTGGTGGAGATCGGCACCGGCACCGGGTACGTCGCCGCGCTGCTCTGCGAACGCCTCGGTGACGACCTGGTCCACAGCATCGAGCTGGACCCGGTCGTGGCCCGGCAAGCTGAAGAGGCATTGGCCCAGGCCGGGTACCGGCCGCACCTGCGCGTCGGCGACGGCGAACAACCCTGGCCCGGCCTCGGCCCGGTCGACCGGCTCATCGCCACCTGCGCGTTGCGGTACATCCCGTACGCCCTGCTTCGACAAGTCCGGCCCGGAGGGATCGTTGTCGCTCCGCTGGCCCGGGAGTTCTGGTCGGGCGCGCTGGTCCAGCTCCATGTCCAGGACGACGGCACCGCGATCGGCCCGTTCCGCGGCGGTGCCACGTACATGCCCATGCGCGCCCACCGCCTCCCCGACCTCCACGACGTACACGGGAAAGGCCGGGCGCGTGCCGCAGGCCTGGACCCCGCCCTCCTCCTCGACCTCGGCTTCGCCCTCTACGCCGGGGCCCGGCTCCCCGGCGTACGCCTCATCCACCAAAGCACCGACAACGGCGTTCACGTGTGGGCGACCCGCGAAGACGGAAGCGCCGCGACAGCCGCCACGGGAGAAGAGGTGTGGCAGTACGGGCCCGGATTCCTCTGGGAGGAGATCGAACAGAGCTGGTGGGAGTACGAGACGGAAGGGCGGCCCGACGCCGACCAATTCGGGCTGACCGTCACCGATCGGGGCCAGCACGTATGGCTGCGGGATCCGAGCGAGGCCATCCGGCCGAGCCGGGCGTGACCCGCGTAGGGCTCATCGCGCAGGCGCTGGGCCCTTACCCGTTGACCCGGTGTGCCGGCCCTGCGATGGAGCACACCGATCAGGTCAGACGTGTACCCACTCCACCGGGCTGTTGCGGCCCACGGACGCAGCGTGGCAGAGCTTCGGGATGTGAGAACCGTCGGTGGAGGCGACCTTCATCGGCCCGTCGGAGCAGGCAGCCGTGGCGACGACGAGCGCGTCCACGACGTTTTCGTGACCGTCCAGGCCGACGTCCTCCAGTAGTTTTGCCGCACGATCGGCGATCACCTCAGTCGCGGGAATGACGGTGAGCCGGGAGCGGAGCGAGCGCAGGTGGTCCGCGGCCCTTCCGGTACGGCGGACTTCGGCGATGCTGACCGTGGAGATGGCTGCCGCGTAGCCCTCGGCTTCGGCGACCTTGAGTATCAGCGTCATCCTGCGGTCCTGGTCGGCAAGGAGGGACAGAGGCTGTGCGTCAAGGATGAAGAGGGCCCGGGGGAACGCCGGGGCTACTCGCCGTGCCATGCCCGACGGGCCTCCTCGATCTCCTCGGGAGTGAAGGAGCCGTGCTCGTCCTCGTAGGCCTCGACGATCTCCCTGGTTTTGGTCAGGGCGAGGGCGTGCTCGATGGCTTCGGAGACGAAGCGGGAGAAGCCCCGGGAGCCTGTGCGGGCCTCGACCTCGCTGGCAAGCGACCTGGGGATGGTGACGGACTTCTTGACGGTGGTCTCGTCCGGAAGTGCGTAGTCGGCAGCCACACCCGCATTGTCCCACTAGCAGTAGGATTCCTGTCCTGTCATGCTCCGTCTGCCGCCTCAAGCACCCCCCTTTGATCGTGTTCCACGAATTAAGGGGGTGAGACCTGCGGGCGTTGCGTGACAGGTCGACGGCCTCATTTGGAAACCGGCAGGAGAGCGGCCGAGGGACCGGGACGCCGAGGTGCTCGTACTCACCGGCTCAGGCTGAGGGCAAAGCGAAGGGCCCGGTTCAGTGAACCGGGCCCTTCGTCTACAGCGGTAGCGGTGGGATTTGAACCCACGGTGACGGGTTACGCCACACTCGCTTTCGAGGCGAGCTCCTTCGGCCGCTCGGACACGCTACCGAGAGAGAGCTTAGACCATCCCGGGGCGTGGACAGAAATCGGTTCTCCGGAGCCACTTCTCACCTGGTCAGAGGGAGCGGAAGAACGTCGTCAGCTGCTCCGCGCACTCCGGCTCCAGGACGCCCGCGATGACCTCCGGGCGGTGGTTCAGGCGGCGGTCGCGGATCACGTCCCAGAGGGAGCCCGCCGCGCCGGCCTTCTCGTCGCGGGCGCCGTAGACGACCCGGGCGACGCGGGACTGGACCAGGGCGCCCGCGCACATCGTGCAGGGCTCCAGGGTGACCACCAGGGTGCAGTCGGTCAGGCGCCACTCTCCCACTGCCTCGGCGGCTCGGCGCAGGGCCAGGATCTCGGCGTGCGCGGTCGGGTCGCCGGTGGCCTCGCGTTCGTTGTGGGCGGCGGCGAGCTCGGTTCCGTCGGGGCCCAGAACGACGGCGCCGACCGGCACATCGCCGGCCGACGCCGCCTGCGCGGCCTCGGCCAGGGCGCGGCGCATCGGTGTCTGCCAGGGGTCGCGTACGGGGTCGGGCTCGGGCCCGCGTACAGGACCCGGGACGGGCTCAGGTGAGGGGTTCGGCGGTCGTGCGATCACCCGCGGACCCTAACGGACGGGACTGGTGGGGAGGGAGAGAGGGAGGGAAGGAAGGAGGGCGTGCGTCAGGGGCGGCCTAGCGGACCGACTCCAGGACCTCCGCCGCTCCCACGGCCTCCGCGATCTCCGCGAGTGCGTCGGTCTGCAGGGTCAGCAGCTCCTTCTCGGACATCCCGAGGTCGGCGAGGACCCCGAGCTCACCGATCGGCCCCGCCGGAACGGCGTCCGGGTCGGGGGCGTCGTCGTCCTGGTCGACGGCCGCGGGGGTGGGCCGTTCCGGTTCGCCGTCCTCCGTGCCGTCGAGGTCGACGAGCTCCTCCAGGGCGGCGATCTCGTCCTCGGCCCCTGGTTCGCGGCCGAGCATTTCGTCGGTGAGCAGGATCTCCCCGTACGAGGAGCGGGCGGCGGCGGACGCGTCCGAGACGTAGATTCGGGGGTCCTCCTCACCGTCCACCCGGACGACGCCGAACCAGGCGTCCTCCTGCTCGATGTAGACCAGGACCGTGTCCTCGTCCACCGAGGCCTCCCGGGCCAGATCCGTCAGATCGGACAGGGTCTCCACATCGTCGAGCTCTGTATCGCTCGCTTCCCACCCGTCTTCGGTGCGCGCGAGCAGTGCGGCGAAGTACACCGTGACTCTCCCACTGGTCATAGGCGAATCGGTCCGACGGGAGGGCGAACGGTGATCCGTCCGTCCTGAGCCCCGCCCAATCGGCATCGTGGCAGAAACAAGCGCCGTGCGAGACCTCTTCGACCGTTGCGTCGGCCATCAGTTCCAGGAGTGCCTGGTCGGCCCTCTCCCTGACGTGCTGATCGGCGAGGGAGTGCGCCGGTGGTACGGGAGGGGGCGCGGGAACGCTCGTGGTACGGCCTCACCAGCGGAAAGTGCGCATCCGCATCTGCTGCCGCATCCGGGCGGCGCGGGCCCGGCGCGGCTGCACACGGTCGCGCAGCTGCTTGGCCTCGTGGAGCTCGCGGAGGAACTGGGCGCGTCGGCGCCGGCGGGCCGCGTCACCCTCCTGCGCGTCCTCGACCTCGCTCGTCGTACCCGCCACGCCCTCGGCGTCGCGCCCGTCGCGCGGCCCGCCAGAGGCCTGGTTGCGCCGCAGTTCCCCGTCAGCCATCGACACATCACCCCAGTGCTGGGTCCGTATGCCCCCACCTTCCCCCCGAACAGGTGGTTGATGCCAGCGCAGAGTGCCGGACGGCACCGTTACTGTTGACGCATGCGGATCCACGTCGTCGACCACCCGCTGGTGGCGCACAAACTCACCACGCTGCGCGACAAGCGCACCGACTCCCCGACCTTCCGGCGGCTCGCCGACGAGCTGGTCACCCTCCTCGCCTACGAGGCCACCAGGGATGTGCGTACCGAGCAGGTCGACATCGAGACCCCGGTGACGCCCACGACGGGCGTCAAGCTCTCGCACCCCCGGCCGCTCGTCGTTCCGATCCTGCGGGCCGGTCTGGGCATGCTGGACGGCATGGTGCGGCTGCTGCCGACCGCCGAAGTGGGCTTCCTCGGCATGATCCGCAACGAGGAGACGCTCCAGGCGGAGACGTACGCGACCCGGATGCCCGAGGACCTCTCCGGCCGCCAGGTGTACGTCCTGGACCCGATGCTGGCCACCGGCGGCACCCTCGTCGCGGCCATCCGCGAGCTGATCAAGCGCGGCGCCGACGATGTCACCGCCGTCGTCCTCCTCGCGGCGCCCGAGGGCGTCGAGGTCATGGAGCGCGAGCTGGCCGGCACCCCGGTCACCGTCGTCACCGCCTCCGTCGACGAGCGGCTCAACGAGAACGGCTACATCGTTCCGGGCCTCGGCGACGCGGGCGACCGGATGTACGGCACGGCCGAGTAGGGCCGCCCTCGGCGCGATGTACGCGCCCCGCCCCGGCACCGTACGAGCTGAGACCGTACGGAGCCGGGGCGGGGCGTTTTCATGTGCGGGGCGGCCGAGGTCGGCCGACGGGCCGCCCGGCTTTCAGCAGGTGGGGGAAGGCGCGGGGGCCGGCTTCGTCAGGGCCGTCATCGCCGCGGTGGCCTCCTGCGGGGTGCTGAACGCCTTGAACTTCGCCCCGAGGATCAGATCGACCTCGCCCGTCTTCCGGGTGTCCGTCTTCTGCACCGTGCCCGCCAGCTGGGTGCCGAGCACCGTGAAGCTGCCGTTCTTCGCGGCCGGTGCGCCGAGCAGCACGCCCGCGCCCGGCACCTTCTTGTCGTACTCCTTCGACGCGTTGCCCACCTCGCCGATGGTGAAACCGCGCTTCTTGAGCTCCTCGGCGGCGGCCTTGGCCAGCCCGCTGCGCGTCGTCGCGTTGTAGACGTTGACCTTGATCGCGGCCGGTTTCGGCAGCGCCTTGACGGGGGCCGCCGACGGCTTCGGGGCCGATGTCGGGCAGTCGCGCTTGTGGTCGGCCGCGCTGGCGCTCTTGTCGCCGCCGGTGAAGACGTCGATGAGCTGCAGAGTGCCCCAGCCGGCCAGGCCGAGGGCGACGACGGCGCCGATACCGGCGAGGACCAGCCTGCGGCGGTGCCGGGGGCGGCGCATGCGGGGGTAGGTGTCGCCCGTGATGCGGTACTTTCCGCCCATGCCGGGGGGAGTGAGCATGCTCATGGACGCAGCGTAGTGCGACCCGGTGATGATGCGTACTAAATGATCAACGTATGGCACCCGGATGAGCGTGAAAGCACCCGAAAGCCCGAATCGGGGTGTCGGGGCGGTGCTGAGGAGCCAGTGCTGAGGAGGCAGTGCCGGGGCGGCGGTGTCAGCCCAGGTCGAGGTGTCAGCCCAGGTCGAGGACGCGGGCGTGCAGCACCTGGCGCTGCTGGAGCGCGGCGCGGACCGCCCGGTGCAGCCCGTCCTCCAGATAGAGGTCGCCCTGCCACTTCACGACGTGCGCGAACAGGTCGCCGTAGAACGTGGAGTCCTCGGCGAGGAGGGTCTCCAGGTCCAGCTGGCCCTTGGTGGTCACGAGCTGGTCCAGGCGAACCGGACGCGGCGCGACATCCGCCCACTGGCGGGTGGATTCCCGGCCGTGGTCGGGGTACGGCTTACCATTTCCGATGCGCTTGAAGATCACACGGAAAGCCTACCGGGCAAGGGCCACCGGGCGCAGCCACGGAACCTCACCGTGATGTGCCACGCAGGGCGGCGCAAAGGCCGTATAGCGCCGAATAGGGCGGGATACCGGGGCAGGGGCCGTCCGGCGGAAAGCCCCGGAGCCCGGTACGGGGTCCGTACCGGGCTCCTGGGAGCGGTTGTCGGCCATCGCGCGACCCGGCCGCTATCGCGCGACCCGGCCGCTATCGCGCGGCTCGGCTGATATCGGGCGGCTCGGCCGTTACCGCGCTGCTCGGCGGTTGCCGCGAGGCCTGGCCGCTGCCGCGCGGACTCCGCCGTTACCGCGCGACTCGGCCGTGGCCCTCGCGCAGGCCGCCGCCGCTGCCGCCGCTGCCGGGCGTGCCGGTGCCGGTGTCCGGGTCGACCGGGCGGGTCAGCGAGCGCAGGTCGTGGGCGTACGTGCCGACGGCGTTGGCGATCACGTCGATGTTGGTGTCGAAGTGGCCCATGTCGATGTTGTCCAGGTCGTCGCAGGCCGCGTGGTAGCAGGGGTCGTACGCGATCCCCGCCTCGCCGCCGTACACCTCGGCCTGGGCCGCCGTCTTGATGCCTTCCGCCCCGGTGTCCGTACCGCCGGAGGGGATGCCGGCCTCGATGAACGGGCCGTAGTCCGAGCGGCCGGTGAAGTCCGTGCCCTCGTGCGGCTTGCCCTTGCCGTCGAGGAACTCGTTGATGTCACGCTCCAGCTGGGCCGAGCCCTCCGGGCCGGGGCCCTCGCCGACCTCGTCGGAGTTGTCGCCGTCGAAGACGAACTGGACGCCGTTCGGCGAGGCGATCATGTCGAAGTTCAGATAGAGCTGGATCTGCTCGCGCTGCTTCTCGGAGAGCGCCTCGACGTACTTCTCCGAGCCGATCAGACCGTTCTCCTCCGCCGACCACCAGGCGAACCGCACCTTGTTGGCGGGCTTGCTCTTCGACTTCGCCAGTTGCAGGGCGACTTCGAGCAGACCGGCGGATCCGGAGCCGTTGTCGTTGATGCCGGGGCCCTCGGTCACCGAGTCGAGGTGGGCGCCGAGCATCACGGTCCGCGCCGCGCTGCCGCCGGGTGTCTCGGCGATGACGTTGCGGGTCGGGCGGTCCTCCTGGAACTCGCGGATCTCGAAGGAGACCGTCACCTCGCCGCCCGCGAGGTCGGCGACGAGCTTCTCGCCCTCCTCCTGGGTGAGCCCGCCGGTCGGGATCTTGCCGGCGGCGACCTCGCCGAGCGTGCCGGACAGGACGCCCTCGACGTTGTTGTAGACGACCGCTCCGGCCGCGCCCGCCTCGGCGGCGGCCGCCTGCTTCTCGGCGAAGGAGCAGCCACCGCGCTTGATCAGCGCGATCTTGCCGGTGAAGTTCGCGGAGGCGTAGTCGGAGGCCTCGCAACCGGTCGTCTCGTCGACGGGTACGGCGACGAGCTCTGCCGTCAGGCCGCCTTCCTTCGTCGACGGCGTGTACGTCATGGCCTTGATCGTGACGTCGCGGGGCGTCGGCGTCACCACGGAGAGCTTTTCGGCCAGCGTCTCGGTGTAGATGAAGCGGAAGCTCTCGTACGAGACCTTGTACCCGGCCCGCTGCAACTGGCGGTAGACGTACGCCGCGGACGCGTCGTGGCCCAGCGAGCCGGCGGCGCGGTGGCCTTCGGCGGAGTCGGCTATCGCCTGGAACTGCCGGAGGTGGCGGTGCGCCTCACGCGCGGACGCGTTCCTCACCAACTCCCGTGACAGCTTCGCCGCTTCCTTGCCGGGGTCGTGCGGTGCGGGGCGCCCGGGGTGCGGGGACGCGGCCAGGAGGAGCGGTGTGGCCAGAGCGGTGGCGGCCACAACAGCGATGGCTCTGCGACGTGTTGCGTGCACAGGAGTCCTTCCGGTCCGAAAACGGCTGAACGAATGTGCTGCGAAAGCTAGCGAGTGGCGTGACGCCTGTGAACCGGTGTGGCCGGTTCTGATCGGTCGGACAGGGGCGTCGGCCTGTTCCTGCGCATGTACGCGTCACTTCTTCCGCGCGGTTCCGGGCTTCTTCGCCGCTTTGGCTGCTTTGGCCGCCTTGGGGGTCTTAGCCGTCTTCGCTGCCTTTGCCGCCTTCGCCGCCGCCTTGGCCTCCTGCTTGTACGCGCGCACCTCGACGAGCGACTCCGGACCCGTGATGTCGGCGACCGACCGATGCGATCCGGCCTCTCCGTACGGTCCCGCCGCCTCCCGCCATCCCGTCGGCCGTACGCCGAGCTGTTTGCCGAGCAGCGCGAGGAAGATCCTGGCCTTCTGCTCGCCGAAGCCGGGCAGCGCCTTGAGCCGTTCCAGCAGCTCGTCGCCGGTCGTGGCGGTCCGCCACACCGCGCTCGCGTCGCCGTCGTACTCCGCCACCAGGTACTGGCACAGCTGCTGCACCCGCTGGGCCATGGAACCGGGGTAGCGGTGCAGGGCCGGTTTGGCGGTGAACAGTTCGGTGAAGGCGTCCGGGTCGTACGCGGCGATCCGGCCCGCGTCCAGGTCGTCGGAGCCCATCCGTTCCGCGAGGGTGTACGGGCCGGTGAACGCCCACTCCATCGGCACCTGTTGATCCAGCAGCATGCCGACCAGAGCGGCCAGCGGGCTGCGGCCGAGGAGCTCGTCGGCCTCCGGATTCTGGGCGATCCGCAGGGTGATGTCCTTGCCGCTGTCGCTCGTGGTCATGGTGCCGATCATCGCGAGGCCTGTGGCCCACGGCGACCGGGGCTGCGCCGATGGCCTCTCCCTGTCGGCCGAAGGGAGTAAGGAGGAGCGGGGCGGCCGTGGTGTGCGCGTCCGTCCGTGCCGCCGCGCTGCCCGATGAGGCAGCCGCGGATGCCCCTGCCCGGCCGGGGCGCGGGCTGGACGGTCCGGGGGCCGCGCCGTAATCGTGGAATGCCGGGGACGGTGAGGTCAGGGGCCGCGGTCAGGTCAGAGGGCGCGGTCAGGTCAGGGGAGATGAGCATGGACGCGTACGACGTCGAGCAGGAGCAGCACGACCATCACGACCACCACGGACATGATGCGCGGGAGCAGGCCCACCAGCGCGATGAGCACCATGGTGAAACCGCTGACCGGACGCCCGGCGAGCAGGACCACCACGTCTTCCGGGCGGCCGCCGCGGGCCGGGCCGATGTGGTCGGGGCGGCCGGGATGGGGCTGATCCAGCGGACGGCCGGCAACGGCGCCCTCGGGGCGATGGTCCAGCGCGCCCGGTCGGCAGCCGCGGAGCCCGCCGTCCAGCGGACCGAGGAGACCGCGCAGGCGGAAGAGGGCGAGGCGCAGCGGTCGCCGGTGCACGACGTGATCTCCTCCGGCGGGTCGGCCCTGGACACCGACACCCGTACGGACATGGAGAGCCGGATGGGCGCGGACTTCTCCGACGTACGCGTCCACCACGACTCCGCCGCCCACGAGTCGGCGAAGGGCGTCGGCGCGCACGCGTACACCGTCGGCAACAACGTGGTGTTCCAGCGCGACGCCTACGACCCCGGGTCGCCGCAGGGCCGCACCACGCTGGCCCATGAGCTGACCCATGTGATCCAGCAGCGCAACGGTCCGGTGGAGGGCACCGAGGCCCCGGGCGGCATCCGGGTCAGCGACCCCTCGGACCGCTTCGAGCGTGAAGCCGTCGCGAACGCCGACCGGGTGCTGGCCGACCCCGCGCCGGAGACCGCGGCCCCGGCCGCCTCCGAGTCCGCCTCCGCGCCCGCGCCCGCCGTGCAGCGAGAGGCCACGGAGGACGAGGACGAGCAACCCGCCGACGTACAGGGGTCGTTCGTGCAGCGAGCGGCGGAGAAGAAGCCGGAGGAGGAAGAGGAGGAGACTCCTCCGGCCTGAGGCCCCTGGCCCGAAGGCCCTGGCCTGACTCCCCGGATCCGGCCCTGGGGCGTGTCAGCCCGCCGAGTCCGGGCGCATCGTCCCGCCCAGGAACATCGAGGTCGAGCACCGTGCCGGGGCCGGGGCGCCCACCGGCTTGCCGACCCGCCGGCAGTCGATCGTCATCGTGACCTTGCCGCCCGCGGGCACCAGGATCGGGGTCACGAAGTGGTAGTCGGAGTCGCGGAAGTTCTCCAGCCCGAGGCTCAGGACCCGGGTGTCCTCGCCGGCCGTGACGGTGACCGTGCCCGCGTCGCCCTGCGGGTTCTGCACCACGATGTCGGTGAGCTGGAAGGTGTGGCCGGCCGGTACCTCCAGGGCCGTCCCGGTGTTCGGGCCGCCGCCCACCGCGTCCTGCACCCGGGCCTGCGCGCTGGTCGGGGCGCCCGACGCCGCGTCGCCGCCGCCGGTGCCGCCCGGGGCGGACGCGCCCGGTGACGGGGTGGGCCCGGCCGAGCCGCCGCCCGTGCCCGCACCGGAGGAGTCGCCGCCCCCGGAACCGGCACCGCCCTGTCCGCCCTCCTCCGGGGCCTTGCTCTTGTCGGCCGCGGCGGCCGACCGTACCGCCTCGGGCGTGACCGCCTCCCGGGCCGCGGACTTCACCGCCGGGCGCAGCAGCGCGTACCAGAGGCCCACCAGGACCAGGAGCAGCAGAGCCGCGGTGAGCAGAGCCCGGGGCAGCCAGCGCGGCAGGATGGGTTCCTGCTGGTAGGAGCCGTCCACCAGCACCGGAGGCGGCGGCTCCGCACCCTCCGGCACCTGCGGGGCGGCGAACACCTGGAAGGCGTGCGTCACCGGCGTACCGCGCCACATCCGCTTCGCCGGGCGGACCCGCAGCTTCGCGAACTCCGCGTGCCCCGGCTCGATCCGGAGCTCGGAGGCGGCGAAGACCACCCGCGCCTGTTCCGTACCGGGCTGGGCTCCCAGCCGTACGGTCACCGGGGTGTTGCCCCGGTTGTCGACGGCGAACTGGTGCCGTCCGCTCCGCGAGCCGTTCGAGCTGCGCGGGACCAGTTCGGCGGTCGTCTCGGTGAACGGCAGGACCGTCACCCGGCCCTCGGGCACCACCGTGTCGCCCTGGTCGCCGGTCGGCTTCACCCGGATCCCGAACGTCGTCTCGCCCGCGGGGACCGTCGCGTCGCGCGGCGGGCGCAGGACCAGCGAGACGGTTCCGGAGTCTCCTGGGTAGAGGGAGAGGACCGCGGGCTCCACCGCCGACCAGGCGGCACACGCGCCGACCACCTCGAAGCGGTATTCCTGCACGGTCCGGCCGGAGTTGAGAATCTGCAGGGGAAGGGTCGTCTCCTCGCCCGGTGCGACGGTGACGGACGACGCGTCGAGGCTTGCCGTAAGACTCATACGCCGGACCGTAGAACCGGGCCGGGGGGCGGGCACCGGTCACGGAGGAACACTTTCGGGCAGATGTGATGCCCGGAGCAACCTTTCAGTTTCCTCGCGAGTAAGAACGGGAATCTTCTGACCGCCTCACGACTGATGGGGCGGACGAATACAGCTGTGGAGCTTGTGCATGCTGTGTGACGCTTCCCGGCTGGTGCCCAGGGGGAGCATTCGCATGGAGCGCATCACTGTCGTTTTACGTGCGCAGGACCCGATTTCCCAGGCCGGAGTGGCCAGTCAGCTACGAGCCCGCCCCGAGGTCAGTGTCGTCGACCGGGACGACGGAGAGGCCGCGCCGCAGGTCGTGGTCATGGTGGTGGACGCGGTGGACGACGAGGTCCTGCGCGTTCTGCGCAACATCCAGCGCACCAGCACCTGCCGCACGGTGCTGGTGACCACGGACATCGACGAACAGAAGCTGGTGAGCGCCGCGGAGTGCGGGGTCGCGGGGGTCGTGCGGCGCTCGGATTCGACGCCGGACCATCTGGTGCAGGTCATCGGCACGGTGGCGCGCGGCGAGGGACACCTCCCCTCCGACCTGCTCGGACGCCTCCTCGAAGAGGTCGGCCGGCTCCAGGGCCAGGTGCTCGGTCCGCGTGGTCTGCACTTCACCGGCCTGGCCGCGCGCGAGGTGGACGTGCTGCGGCTGGTCGCCGAGGGGTACGACACCGCGGACATCGCGACGAAGCTGGCGTACTCCGAGCGCACGATCAAGAACGTGCTGCACTCGGTGATGACCCGTCTTCAGCTGCGCAACCGCTCGCACGCGGTGGCGTACGCGATGCGGCAGGGCCTCATCTGACGGCCCGTTCGGCTGCCGCCGTGATGGCCCTGCCGCCGTGCTGGCCCTGCTGGCCCTGCTGGCCCTGCTGGCCCTGCTGGACCTGCTGGCCCTGATGACCGGCTGAATGGCGGTGGCTTCGCGAACGGCGTTGCACCATCGGGCAGTTCGGCCTTCCCGCGGAAGTGGCTCGCCTCTCTCCGTACGGGGGCGGGCGTCGCGCGACGGTGGTGCCCGGGCGCCTGGGTGCCGAGGTGCCGGGCGGGACGCGGGGAGGGGAACGCTGTGCGGTGGTTTCAGCCAGGGGCCGGGCCGGGAGTGCGGGCGGGCAGGCGCACCGGGGCGCGTCGCCGGTCGGCCGCGTGCGTCCTTCTGCTGCTGGCCGCCGGGCTCGCCCCCGCGTCGGGTGTGAGCGGGGTGGCGTCCGCCGTGCCGGTGCCGGTGCCCGCTGCGGTGCCGGAGCCGTGGGTCACCCCGGCGACGCTGGAGGAGACGCTCGACCCGGGCGGCTCGACGGGCGTGGACAAGCAGGTGCGGACCCCGGCGATCCCGCCCCGGCCGGATGTGGTGCTGCTGGTGGACGGTACGGCGAGCATGGCCGACCCGATCGCCAGCGTCCGCGAGAACCTGCCCGCCATCACCGGCAAGATCCTGGACGAGCAGCCCGACTCCCGGTTCGCGGTCGCCACGTTCGGCGACCAGGAGGGCGATGTCGACGCGGGATTCCAGGTCTTCACGGAGCTGACGGACGACCTGGTGAAGGTCCAGGAGGGCGTCGACCAGCTGAAGACCGACCTCGGCGGCGCCAGCCGCGGCCCTTCGGAGGACTGGATCAACGGGCTGTGGCAGATCGCCGACGGCGCGGGCGGCAAGACGGTGTTCCGCGAGGGCGCGAGCCGGGTCGTGGTGCTCGTCGGGGACGCCTCCAGCCACTCGCCCAGCAACGGCCACACCATCGACGACACGATCTTCGCGCTCCAGGACAAGGGCGTCCGGGTCATCGGGGTCGATGTCGAGAGCACGATCGGCGACGGCCTCAACGGCAACGGAGACGCCGGAAACCCGGACTACGTCGAGGATCCGCCCACCACGCCGGGCCAGGCCACCCGCATCATCGAGGCCACCGGCGGCCGGCTGCTCGAAGGGATCGACGGGGACCGGGTCGCCGAGGCGATCGTCGACGGCTTCGACAACCTCCCCACCTCCGTCGGCCACCGGCTGGAGGCCTGCGACCCGCATCTGACGGTCGCCCTCGACCCGCCCACCCGGCAGCTCACCAGCGGTGAGACGGCGCACTTCGCGGAGACGGTCGACGTCTCGGAGGACGCCCCGCAGGGCACGACGCTGACCTGCACGGTGCAGTTCCTGCTCGGCACGCAGGTGCTGGGGACGGACACGATCGGGCCCGCCGCCGCGGCCGACCCCGACTTCCAGCAGCAGATCAGCATCACCGTGAACGACGTCGACGTCCCGGTCGTCACCGTGGACGACCGTACGGCCAGGGCGCCCGACGACGACGGCGCACGGATCTCGTACACGGCCACGGCGACGGACCCGCAGGACGGGGAGCTGCCGGTGACCTGCGCCCCGCCGTCCGGATCGCTCTTCCCGGTCGGCACGACGACGGTCACCTGTACGGCCACGGACTCGGCGGGCAACACGGGGGCGGACACGGCACGGTTCGAGGTCCTGGAACCCGTCGTCCCGCCGGACCCGCCCACTCCGCCGCCGCCCCCGCCTCCGGCCTCGGACCTCGCGGTACGGGCCGATGTCAGCCCGGACCGTACGTACGTGGGCCGGCCGGCGCTCGCCCGGTTCACGATCACCAACGCGGGCCCGGACACGGCGACCGGAGTCGTCCTCGGGGCGAGCTGGCCGAGGACCGCCGAGGCGAAGGACCGCAGCCTGCCCGCGCTGAGCCGGTGCACGGCGGCCCGGCCCTGCACGGTTCCGGCCGGGGGCCGGGTCGAGGTGACGCAGACGGCGACCTATCGGGACGCGGTCACCGGTGACGTACGGGCCACGGTGCGCGGCACCCTGCCCGACCGGCGCGTGGCGAACAACCAGGACATCGACCGGCTGCGGGTCCTCAAGCCCTCGCTCACGGTCACCCCGCAGGTGGCGAAGCCGGGGCAGCCGGTACTGGCCCGGGGCAAGGACTATCCGCCGGGCGAGACCGTACGTTTCACGTGGAACATCGGCATCACCGCGGACCGGTCCGGTGTACGGGTCGGCCGGGACGGCACCTTCGAGGTGCAGGTGCTGGTCCTGCGGAAGGACACGCTGGGCCCGCGCGTCCTGCGGGCGGAGGCCCGCGATCTGCCGCGCCTGCGGAAACCGGTGCTGGTCGTGCAACGCAACCTGCAACCACCGGACTTCGCGGGCCGCTCATGAGCCTGCTCCTCATGAGCCTGCTCTTCGCGAGCCTGCTCTTCGCGTCGGAGGCGGTCACCGGATGATCCATGAAGTGGACGACGTCCTGCGTGCCCTGATCCGGGCCGAGGTGCTGGAGGGCCGCCAGATCGCGGTGGTCTTCGACGCCCCGACCCGGGAGTGGGCGGCCAAGGTCAACGCGCCGATGGTCAACCTCTACCTCTACGACATCCGCGAGGACATGCGTCGGCGGGAGCGCGGCCTGCACAACGAGTACGACGAGCGCGGGGCGATCGTCGCGCGCCGCCGCCCGCCCCGCTTCTTCAAGCTGTCGTACCTGATCACGGCGTGGACGAAGCGCCCGGAGGACGAACACCGCCTGCTCTCCTCGCTCCTGGCGTGCCTGCTGCGGTACGAGGCGCTGCCGCCGGAGCGGCTGGCGGGCTCGCTGGCCGAGGTCGGGGCCGCGGTCCCGATGTCGATCGCGCTGCCGCCGCCGGAGGACAGGTCGTTCGCCGATGTGTGGAGCGCGCTCGGCGGCGAACTGAAGCCCTCGCTGGACCTGGTGATCAGCGTTCCGGTGACCGCCTCGCCGGTCTACGAGGCGGGCCCGCCGGTGGGCGACGAGGGGTTGCGGGCGGAGTTCGGGGACATGCCCGGGCCGGGGCTCGGGGAGGGCGCGGGCGTCGGCACCGGCGCGGGCGCGACGGAGGCGCAGCCGGGCCGGCCGGGTCTGCCGGTGTACGGGTCGCGTCCGGGCCGCCCGGTACGGGAACCGGCGGCGCGGGGCGGTGCGGGCGGTGAGCGCGGTGGTCGGGCGGTGTCGTTGCGCATCACGGAGCGGCGGGGGACACCACCTGAGGAAGGGGACGCATGACGGCGCGGGACGCCGTAGGCCCGGACCTCCGCCATCTGCTCGCGCGGGCGGCGGCCGTGGAGCGGCGCATCCGGCACGCGGTGGAGTTGCGGCGGAGCACGGACCCGGACCCGGATGACGACTTCCGGGGCCTGTATCTGACGGACGAGAGCATTGCGCGGCTGCTGGACGATGAGGGGGCGCGGGGGTTTCCGGAGGTGGACGGCGCCCTGGCGGGGGGCGCGGTGGAGGGAACCCCGGCCGAGGGTGCGCGGGGGCTTTCCGCGTTGGGCGGTACCTCGGCCGAGGGTGCAGGGGGGCTTCCCGCGTTGGCTGATGCCTCGGCCGAAGGCGCGCGAGGGCTTCCCGCCTTGGCCGGTAGCTCGGCCGAGGGTGCGCTCGACGGGCTCCCTGCCGAGAGCGAGGATTCCCGACTGGCGTCCCTCGCCAGGGAGTTCGGCCTCACCGCGCTCGACACGGAGATCCTGCTCATCGCGCTCGTACCGGATCTGGACGACCGCTTCGAGGCGTTCTACGGCTACCTCAACGACGACGTGTCCCGGCGCCGCCCGTCCATCGGGCTGGCCCTGGGCCTGTGCGGGGTTGCCCTCTCCGATCCGGCGGCCCGTGCCCGGCTGGCGGCGGGGGCGCCGCTGCGGGCGGGCGGTCTGCTGCTGGCGGAGGACCTGAACCGACCGTTCCTGAGCCGTGCGCTGCGGGTGCCGGACCGGGTGGCCGCGCACCTGCTGGGCGACGACACCCCGGACCCGCGGCTGGCGGACCTGCTGGCCCCGTGGCAGGCGGTGCCCGGGGTGGGCGATCCGGCCCCGCTCGCCGGCGTCCTGGCCGAGGGCGGCGCGCTGGCCTACCTGAGCGAGGACCAGGGCGGTGCGGGTACGGCGCTGGCGGCGTCGGCGCTGAGGGCGGCGGGCCGGCGGGTGCTGGGCCTGGACCTGGCCCGGCTGGCGGAGGACCCGTCGCCCGCCGAGGCGGTACGGGCGCTGGTGCGGGAGGCGCGGCTGACCGGGGCGGGCCTGGTGTGCGCGCCGTTGGACGCGGTGGCCCGGGAGCGCCCGGGGCTGCTGCGGCTCCTCACGGCGACCCCGGTCCCGACGGTCCTGGTGGGGCGGGCGCCCTGGGACGCGTCGTGGTCGGCCGCCCCACCGCTGCTGCTGCACGCGCCCCGGGTGGAGCCGTCGGCGCGGGGGGCGCTGTGGCGGGAGGCGTACCGTCTTCGGGAGGATGCGCCGCTCCCGCCCGCCATCGCCCCGGACCACCTGCTGGCCCCCTTCCTCCTCACCCCGGAACAGATCACCGGAGCCGCCCGCTCCGCCGCCCAGGCGGCCCGTCTGGCGGGCGGCGAACTCACCGCGGACCACGTACGCCGTGGGGCCCGCGCTCAGAACGCGGCGGGCCTGGACCGCCTGGCCCGCCGCATCGAACCCACGGTGACCTGGGACGACCTGGTTCTCCCGCCCGACACCCACACCCAGCTCCGCGAACTCACGGCCCGCGCGCGGCACCGGGACAGGGTGCTGGGGGAGTGGGGCATGCGGCCGGGCGGGGGCAGGGGCAGGGGAGTCTCGGCCCTGTTCGCGGGCGACTCGGGCACGGGGAAAACCATGTCGGCGGAGGTGATCGCGGCGGACCTGGGGCTGGACCTGTACACGGTCGACCTGGCGACGGTGATCGACAAGTACGTGGGTGAGACGGAGAAGAACCTGGAGCGGATCTTCACGGAGGCGGCGGGGGTGAACGGGGTGCTGCTCTTCGACGAGGCGGACGCGATCTTCGGGAAGCGCTCCGATGTGAAGGACGCCCATGACCGCTACGCCAACGTGGAGAGCGCGTACCTCCTCCAGCGCATGGAGTCCTTCGACGGCCTGGCCATCCTCGCCACCAACCTCCGCGCCAACCTGGACGACGCCTTCACCCGCCGCCTGGACCTGGTCATCGACTTCCCGGTCCCGGACCCCGAACAACGCCTCCTCCTCTGGGACCGCTGCCTGGGCCCGACCCTCCCGCGCGGCACGGACCTGGACCTGCCGTTCTGCGCCGAGAACTTCGAGCTGGCGGGCGGCAACATCCGCTCGATCGCGGTGACTTCGGCGTACCTGGCGGCGGACACAGGGGGCGCGGTGACGATGGAGACGGTGATCCACGCGATCCAGCGGGAGTACCAGAAGCTGGGGCGGCTGACGCTGGCTTCGGAGTTCGGGCCGTATCTGGGGCTGGTGTCCTGAGGACGGGATGCTCGCGGCGGCGCTGCATTTATATCAGCACGACCTGCAGTTTTTGTGTAGCGCGGATTTTGCTATCCGGTGTGCGCTGGAGCAACCGCCACTCGTGAAGCCGGGCGACGGCATCTTGAGTGAGCTCTCCGAGAGCCACCCTGTCTGCGTCCCGGGCCAGTGAATTTTTGACTTCTTCACTTAGTCCCAAGTTCTGCATCTCCTGTAGGCGCCGGAGAACACGACTGGGCACTTCATTCGCTGGGAAACCGTCGGCTTCCTCTCGAAGCAGCCAAGCGAGTCGATGCTCTACAGAACTTAGTTTCGGCATGGTGAAGAGCATCAAAGGAAAAGAAGAAGCATGTTTCAGCGATGCGAGAATCCCGCTCAGTCGTTGTATTTCTCCGTCGCGTGTATCGCGTGGATCGAGCCAGATTCTCTCGCCTAGAACTTCCCGTTGAACCTTACCGAAACCTCTTCGTCGATGTCGGTCCGGAGAGCGTGTGAGAAGGGTCTGAATTGGAGACTCTAGCCCTTCACGGAGCCGTGCCGTGCTTTGTTCCGTCAGCTCTCGATCCCATTCAGGGGAAGGTTCGCCTGTGATGTGCAGTGACTCGCCTACCAGCGGGGCGATCATGTGCCAGATTCGTTCGGTCAGGTTGATCCGGATAAGAAATACTCGATCACCGTCGAACACCTGAATCTGCACGATTCACATCCTCGGCCTCATGAGAACCTGAACGATCATTTCGTCGACTGGAGGATTGTCGAGGGAGTGCAGTTCCGTTACTTGGACGTCCAGTTCCTGGCCGCCGTAAATTTCCCGAGCGCGACGATACGTCCATGTTTGCCGCACAGCCTCCTCCTCGGTCATCCCCGCCTTTCTGGCCTTGATGTAGGCGTCCAGGTTGGCTGACAAGGAGGGTCTACCCAGATCTTTTGATTCGTACCATCCGAATCTGAACCACTCGCCGGCGATAGCTTCGTGCTGAGTGCCGAAATGCTCATTCGCTATACTGAATAGTTTACTTCCTACTCCTTTTATTTTTGCGTTCACGATGCTTGGGTGGGTGTAGAAGTCGAGTGACAGGGCTGGTACGGGTTCGGTGTCCCGGTCGATGGTCAGAGGTTTGACGTTAGCGATTCCAAGAGGGGGGCCTGATTTTCCGGCCCGCTTCACTCCGTCGACTTTTGCAACTGATTCAATGTTCAGCCCGAAATAGTTCATGTTTAGAGTATTGGTGCTGTTTACCAGCTGCTTGTCTATTCGGTATCCGTGCTTCAAGTTGTTCTTGACTATTTTCTGGAAGATTTGAATGGCCTTTTTCTTGCCCGGGCTTCCGGCCTTGATGCGTTCGAAGACGGCCTGAATGGCATCCTCGTTCTCTACGATACTGCGGGCCTTGAGGAGGACTTCGCGGCGCTCGTCGATCGATGCTATACCATTGTCGATCAATCGCAGCTCTTCGTCTTCGCGATCTATGGAAACTTGTTCGCTGTCCACTCCTGGGCTGTTCACGGCCCGGAAGTGGACATTGCTCCGTGAATCGCTCTGGCTGTCCACTATCAGTGTCAGGGAGCGGATTTTGTGTTTGCTTCTAACGGAGGGTAGATGCCTCTCTACTTCCTCGATCGATACGCCTGGCTTCACCAAGGCGACGGCATCCTTGAGCGCGGCCTGCGCTCCTCCGGTCTGAGGATCCTTTTCGCCCCCTTTATGCCCAGCGCCCTTCCCCTTACGCTTCGCCCACAGCGCCTTGCCCTTCTTGGCGATGAAGTCGACGATCTTGTCGATGGCGCGGGTCACCGGTCGTGATACCGACTGGAAGACCGACTTGACCTTGTTGGCCAGGCCGCCGATGCCCAGGAGGGCGGCCAGGAAGCCGATGAGGAGGGGGACGCTCGTGGCGAGGGCGGCTTCGATGAGTTTGGGGACGCCGGCCTGGCCGCCGTTGGCTATGGCGATGACCGCGTCCAGGACCGCGTTGACGAAGTCCACGATCTGGGCGCCCTGGGTCACGATGAACGTGACGATGTCGATGATGCCCTTGACCGCGCGGACGAACGCCGAGGCGGGGTTGAGCAGGGAGATGATCCAGGTGATGCCCGCGATGAGGACCGTCGGGATCAGGTAGGTCGTCAGCTTGCCGAGGATCGTGGCCTTGAGGTCGCCCGCTTCCGCCTGGATTTCCTTGACCGCGCCGGCCGGGCCTTCGGCGGCGAGGTTCTTCGCGACCGGGACGGACGTTTCGACCGCGCTCATCGCTTCGTCGGGGACGCCCTTGCGGGTGACGCGGGTGCGGATGTTGTCCCAGGTCAGGCCGAGCATCGAGCCGATGAGCTGGATGATGCCCTTGAGGTCGAAACGGGCTGGCAGGTCCAGGCCCGCCTTGACCGCTGTGCCCAGGAGCCAGGAGACGACGCCGGTCTTCAGGTGGTCGGCGATGTTCGTGATGAAGAGGTTCAGGCCCGCGCCGACCGCCTTCACCAGGTTGCCCAGGAAGCCGATCGGGTCCTTGATGATCTTCATGATCGCGGAGGCGGCCTTGGCGAGGATGCCCAGGAGCAGGTTCTTCAGCTCGTTGATCGTCTTGATGGCTCCGACGATCGCGTCCTTCGCCTTGTCGATCAGGCCCCGGTTGGCCTCCTGGAGCTTCTTGATCTCCTCGTCGATCTTGTTGAGTGCCGCCGTGTACTTCTGGGCGAGGTCCTGGACCAGCTGTTCCGACTTCTCGTTGACCGTGGCTTCCAGGTCGTCGAACTTGCCCGCGAAGTCCTTCGCTGCCTCCTCGCCGAACTGACGTAGGTCCGCCGGGAGTTTGTCGACCTCCGCCTTCAACTCCGTGCGGCCCTTGGCTATCCGGGCCTTCGCCTTGCCCAGCTCGGCGCCGATGATGTCGGCCACCGAGGAGATGACCGTCCGCATCTTCGCGACGTAGAGCTTGCGGGACTCCTGGTAGAGGGCGTCCGCCTCCTTCGGCAGGCCCGCGAACTTGTCCTTGACCCAGCGGCCCTTGCCCATGAGGCCCGAGTACCGCTTGTCCTTGTACTTCTTCATCCGGCTCTTGTGGTCCGCCGTGAACGCGTCCCGCGCCGACTTCTCGCCCGCCGTGAACGCCGAGTCCACCTTCTTGTCCAGGCCGGACAGGGTGTCCTCGACGTCCTTCTTCGTGCCGTCGTAGACCTTCTGGAGCTTGGCCGTGACCTCGGCGCGCTTCTTCTCGTCCTTCGACTTCGTGTCGTTCTTGCCGCCGTCCACCTGCTTGCCGGCGGTGGCCCGGGTCGCGGTCAGGGCCGACATCGCCTGGGCACCGGAGGCCGCCGCGTTCTGCTTGGCGCTGGAGAGCTGCTGGTCCTCCGCCGCCTTCCCCTTCGCCGGGGCCTTCGCCGCGTCCGCCTCCGAGGTCTTCTTCGCTGACAGCGCCTCGTTGAACTCCGGTTCGTTGCCCTTGGCCAGTTGCTCCTCGGTGACCTCGGCGTCCGCCATCGCCTTGTCGTTCTCGGCCGGCCCCTCGGAGAAGTCCGTCACCGCCGCGGGCTGCTTCTCCGGGACCGCGTCCGTGGCGGACGGCGCGCCCGGGTTGCCCGGAGCCTGGTCGGGGGTGAGCGGGGTGACGTCCTTGTCCTTGGCGGCCGAGGTGTCGGGCGGGGCCTTCGTCGCCGTGTCGATGTCCTTGGCGGAGGACTCCTTGCCGTCGGTGACCTTGCCGTCGACCTCCGCCTTGACCTGGTCCGCCTTGCCGGACTTGGAGAACTTGTCCGCCTCGTCGAGGTTCTTGGGCGCCTGCGCGTCGATCGCCTTGTCGACGGCTGCGATGAACGCCGCCTTGTCGAACTCACCGGGCTTCGCCGCGTTCATCTTCTCGGCGTTCGCCGCCTTGCCCTGGGCCTCCTTGTCGTCCGGTGGGGCCACGGCCGCGTCCTGCGACGCCTTCGACTCCGTCGCCGCCGGGGCGTGCGCCGCGAGCCGGGTCTTCTTCGCCGCCACATCCGTCTTCACGTTGCGGAAGCGCGGCGACTGGGCCGGGGACGGCTTGACCGGTGCGGTGTACCGCTGGGCCACCAGCCGTGACACCGCCCCGTTCCCGGCCAGCCGCTGCAGCCGCTGGACGGAACGGCGGTCGGGGGCCCGGGATGCCGGGGAGGTGGCCGTCTGCTCCGTTCGTGCGGCGTCCGGGCGCGAGCCATCGCGTTCCGGGACGGGCACGGCGTCGCGTTCCGGGACGGGTACGGCGTCGAGGTCCGGGACGGGTACGGCGTCGAGGTCCGGGGCGCGTACCGCCTCGTGGCGCGGCTGTGGCGTGGCGGAAGGCTTCTCCGGAACCGCCTTCATCCGCCCTCCCCGCCCCTCCCCGCTTCTCCGCGGCCGCCGGCCGGAGGCCGCCCGGATCGCGGGGCCCGCCCGGATGTGGTGCATGCGTGGTGGCTGCCACCGTGCCGGGGAATCCCGTGGCGTACCCAGCGCGCGCGGTCCGCGTACGGGGCAGGGCGGGGCGGCACCCGTGGCGCGGTCCCGTTGCCTCATCGGGCAGCCCGCCCTGCGCGGCAGGGCGGCCGACCGTCCGTTCCCGGTGATCGCTGCCGTGGCGAGAATGGCCCGCGTCACCCGGTCGAGCGTCGAGCAGTGTGCCGAGCAGCGTTGTGCCCAGCAGTGCGCCCAGGAGTGTGTCGAGGAGAGGCCCTATGCCGTCGTACCTGTCCCCCGGCGTCTACGTCGAAGAGGTCGAGTCCGGATCCCGGCCGATCGAAGGGGTGGGCACCTCGGTCGCCGCCTTCGTCGGCTTCGCCCAGAAGGGCCCCTTCGACGAGCCGACGCTGATCACGAACTGGAGCCAGTTCGTCGCCGCCTTCGGCGACTTCGTCGACGGCGCCTACCTCGCGTCCGCCGTCTACGGCTTCTTCGCCAACGGCGGCGGGGTCTGTTACGTCGTACGCATCGGCGACGGCACGGTGGCGGCGGACGGCCAGGAGGGCCAGGACGACCAGGACGGCGAGGGCGCCCCCGGGAAGAGCCGGGAGGCCGGGGAACTGCCCGTCGGCGCCGAGGTCCGGGTCGGCCCGTACGCCGTACGCCCCCGGCCCGGCGTCAGCGGCGAGATCAGCGTGGAGGTCGCGCCCGTGGAGGGCGACGACCCGCCCGCCGACGTCTTCCGCTTCCTCGTGAAGCGCGACGGCCAGGTCGTCGAGACGTACCCCTCCGTCACCACCAAGCGCAGCAAGGACAACGTCGCCACCCGCGTCAACGCCAAGTCCGAGCTGATCGAGGTACGGGAGTCGGGGCGCGGCGCCGCGCCCGCCCCGCCCGAGCCGCAGACGGTGACCCTCGCTCCGGCGGCCCCCGCCGCCGGCGGTTCCGGTGCGATGGCCCCCGAGGTGTACGTCGGTGACGCCGACCGGCGTACGGGGCTCGGCGGCCTCGAAGCGGTCGACGAGGTCACCATGATCGCCGTTCCCGATCTGATGAGCGCGTACGAACGCGGGCTGCTGGACCTGGAGTCGGTCATCGCCGTCCAGCAAGGGCTCATCGCGCACTGCGAGTTGATGGGCGACCGGGTGGCCATCCTCGACCCGCCGCCCGGCCTCACCCCGCAGCAGGTACGCGGCTGGCGCACCGGGCAGGCCAACTTCGACTCCAAGTACGCCACGCTCTACTACCCGTGGATCAGCGTCGCCGACCCCGCGTCGGGCCGCCCCACCCTCGTACCGCCCAGCGGGCACATCGCCGGGATCTGGGCGCGCAACGACGACACACGCGGGGTGCACAAGGCCCCGGCGAACGAGGTCGTCCGGGGGGCCGTCGCACTGGCGACCCAGCTCACCAAGGGCGAGCACGACCTGCTCAACCCGATCGGGCTGAACTGCATCCGGTCCTTCCCCGGGCGGGGCATCCGGGTGTGGGGCGCGCGCACGCTCGCCTCCGACCCGGCCTGGCGCTATCTGAACGTCCGACGGCTCTTCAACTACCTGGAGGAGTCGATCCTCGCCGGTACGCAGTGGGTCGTCTTCGAGCCCAACGACGACGCCCTGTGGGCGCGTGTCCGGCGCACGGTCTCGGCGTTCCTGGTCAACGAGTGGCGCAAGGGTTCGCTGTTCGGGCTGACCCCCGAGGAGGCGTTCTACGTGAAGTGCGACCGCGAGACGAACCCGCCGGAGAGCATCGACGCGGGACAGGTCATCTGCGAGATCGGGGTCGCCCCCGTCAAACCGGCCGAGTTCGTCGTGTTCCGGCTCTCCCAGCTGACCGGCGGCAGCGGCGGTGTCGACGAATGACCGGCCGCCGCCCCCGCTGGTCGCTGACAGCCCGTTCCTGAGCCTGGCGTAAGGAGTCTGCTGTGCCACTTCCCGATCTCGACAGTTCCGTCGGGCATTCCTTCGGCCTCGAATTCGACAGCGTCATCATCAAGCAGATCACCGAGGTCAGTGGTCTGAAGATGGAGCAGGACGTCATCGAGCTGAAGCAGAACACCGCCGACGGCAAGTACGCCATCAAGAAGCTGCCCGGCCGCCCCAAGGCCGGTGAGGTCACGGTGACGCGCGGCCTCACCGAGGACAACAGCTTCGAGCGGTGGATCAAGGACTCGCGGTTCGGCCGGATGACGAACGCCCGCCGCAACGGCGCGGTCATCGTCTACGACTACGAGGGCATGCCGATCAAGCGCTACAAGCTCATCAACGCCTGGCCGAAGTCGCTGGAGATCGGCACGCTCAAGGCCGGTGACACCTCGGTGCTGACGGAGAAGCTGGCGATCACCTACGAGAGCATGGAACTCGACTGATGCGCCGCTCGGTCCAGTTCCAGAGCCCGGAGCAGGTCGAGGCCGGGGCGGCGGCCGGAGGGCGGGGCGGCTCCGCGCGCCAACAGGAGCCGATGCGCACGGAGTTCGGGTTCGAGCTGCCGCGCGGTTACGTCGACGAGGCGGGGACCGTCCACCGTACGGGCGTGATGCGCCTCGCCACCGCCCGCGACGAGCTGGTCCCGCTGCGGGACGACCGCGTGCGGGAGAACTCGGCCTATCTGTCGGTGATCCTCATCTCCCGGGTCGTCACCCGCATCGGCACCGTCGAGGACATCCACCCGGGCGTCATCGAGGACCTGTTCGCCTCCGATCTCGCCTTCCTCCAGGACTTCTACCGCCGGATCAACGCCGAGGGCCACACCCGCGCCGCCGTCACCTGCCCGTCCTGCGACGAGGAGTTTGCGGTGAATCTCGCCGGTGGCCGCCTGGGGGAATCGTGACGTACGCGGCCGACCTGCTCTACGAGGAGGTCGCGTACCTCGCCTACCACTTCCACTGGCCGCTGGACGACCTGCTGGACCTGGAACATCCGGAACGCCTGAAGTTCGTCGCGCAGGTCGCCCGCCTCAACGGGCCGTAGTCGGAGAGGACGAAGGTTCATGGGGCTGATGTCCTGGCTGCGGGGTGACCGCGGCCGCACCCGCGCCGGCGATGCGCCCGTGCCCGTACCCGGCCCGGCGGGGGCCGATCGTGGCGACCGTGTCGACGTGAACCGGCTGGAGCCGCTCCAGCGGATGGTTTCCGGGCAGCAACTCACCTCGTCGCCGACGGAGTTCGAGGCTTCACTCACCACGCGCCAGTCCACGGTGCTCGGGACGCCGCTGGGGCATGTGGTGAGCCCTGACGCCCCTAGTGGGCTGGTGCGGGGCGTCGGTGTCGCGGAGTCCGCCCCTTCGCCGTCGTCGTCGCCGTCGTCGCCGTCCTCGTCGTCGGGGGTTGCGGCTCAGCGGTCCGTGGAGATGCCGTTGCGGGGGGCGGTGACGTACTTCGACCGGGCGGGTGGGGGTGAGGCCCTGCTTGCGCGGGGGCCCGAGGGGTCGGGGGCGGAGCCCGGACCCGGAGCTGTATCCGGACCCGTGTCCGTCCCTGTACAGCGTCTTTACGGGGATGAGGGCTCGGGCCTGACCTCCGTCGCCGGAGGTGGTGAGGAGCTGCCCGTGCGACGGCTGGTGGGTGAGCGGGCCGTCGTGCCGGAGCCGCCTTCGTCACCGGTTCCGCCGTCTGATCCGGCCGCCCCGGCTGGTCCGGCCTCCGGAAGCGTGGGCGTTCAGCGGGCTGCGATGCCGCCTGCGGGGGAGCGGCCCCGGAGGGTTCCCGGGCTCGGTGCGCCTCTGCCGGGTCTGCCGCCGACCGCTCAGCGTCGGGCGGCGTCCTCACCGGAGGCATCGGCGGCATCGGGCACCGCAGGAACCTCGGGAGGCTCCGAAGCTTCCGGTGCCTTCGTGAGCCAGGGTCCGCCTGCTGCCTCCGGTCCTTCAGGCTCCGGACCGGCAGCGGACGCCGATGAGCCCGTCGCGCCCCTGCTCGGTGAGGACCCCTTGGTGGGGGCCGGTGCCGCCGGTGGCACCGGTGGGACGGGTGATGCCGGTGGCACGGGTGGTTCGCTCCAGCGGGCGGTCGGTCCGGCCTCCGTCCCCGGCCCGGCCCCCGCCCCGCCCCCCACCGGCCCGCCCGTCGCCCCGCTCCTGGGCGACCGGCCCCTGGTCCCGCAGAACGTCGACGTACAGCGTGCCGCAGGGCCGGATCCGGAACCGGAACCGGCCGTCGGGGCCGCGCCGAACCCCGCCGTACCCACCGCATCGCCCTCCGAGGGCGTCCCGGTCCGGTGGGCCGAGGCGGCGGGCGGCGGCGGGCTGATGGACGGTCCCGGCGTCCCGCTGGGGCCCGCGCCTCCCCGGGCCTCCGCCGCACCCACCATCGGGCCCGCCGCTCCCTTGCAGCGGCAGGCGTCCGGAGGCCGGCCCCCGGTGCCGGCCTCGGTGGCGCGATCCCTGCCGGGGCGGCTCCCGGGGGCCTCGCCGAGTTCCGGACGGGCGCCCTACATGCCCTCGTCCGGGGCCGGGGGCGGGGCCGGTGACGTGGCCGTGGCCGCCGGGGTGGCGCAGCGGATGGCCGACGGCAGTGTCGTGTTCAGGGGCGCGCCGGCCTCCGGTACCTCGCGGCCGGTCGTCCAGCGGGATGCCGAGACCGCCGAGGAGCCGCCGCCGCCCGAACCCGACCCCGTAGACGTACCGGAACCGGAGGGCAGCGCGGAGCCCGGGGCCGTGACGGCCGGAGGCGGCTCCGACGCGGCCGGAGCGACGGACGGCAAGGGGGCACCCGCCGTCACGGACGAGCTGGTCCGGGACCTGTACGCCCCGCTCAGCAGACTCCTCAAGAACGATCTCCGGCTGGAACGTGAACGCGCCGGTCATCTCATCAACACCCGCCACTGAAGGACCGACCGTACGACTGCTCGACCGACCGACCGACCGACCGACCGACCGATCGACCGATCGACCGCACGACCGAACTGAGAGGTACGTGTCATGGCCACCGCCCAGGACAGCGACCCCGCCGTCAGCGTCTGCTTCGTCGTGACCATCGACGACATCGAGCTCGGGTCGTTCAACACGTGCGAGGGCCTCGGCTGCGAAGTAGTCCTCGAAGCACGGGAGGAGGGCGGCAACAACGGGCATGTGTGGCAGCTGCCGACCCGGCTGAAGTACTCCAACGTGAAGCTGTCGCGACCGCTCACCCGGGAGACGGAAAAGGTGGCGCGCTGGTTCGCCACGATGACCACCGGGTTCAGCAGGAAGACCGCGCACATCGAGGCGCGTACGGGCGACGGCCACAAGGTCGCCCAGTGGGGGCTGCTGGAGGTCGTGCCCGTGCGGTGGACCGGGCCTTCGTTCACGCCCGAGTCGCCGAAGGTCGCGATGGAGACGATCGAGATCGCCCACCACGGTTACGTGATGGAGGGCTGAACGCGATGAGCGGTGCGGGTCCCATCGCGTTCAGCGCGGCCGGTACGTCGGGGGTGGCCTCGGCGGCGAAGGGCGGTTCGGCGCGGCCCAAGCTGGAGCACGCCTACCTGGAGCTGCGGACCCCGCCGACCGGGGGCGGGCTGACGCCCGGCGGGCCGTGCGGGCGGATCGATTTCCAGTTCAACCCGAAGGAGCTGAGCCTGACCAAGGCGGCTTCCTGGAAGCGGAGTCCGGCGAAGGGGGCGAAGAGTTCGGGGCCGCCGGAGTACCAGGGCTCACAGCCCAGCAAGCTGACCGTGGAGATGTTCTTCGACGCCAGCGACACCCAGGACACCCGGGTCGTCACCTCGGTGGAGCAGCTCTTCGCGTGCTGCGTGCCGACGGACGAGACCCGGCAGCAGCAGCGGTCTTCCCCGCCGTGGGTCGTCTTCCACTGGGGCGGGCTGACGGGCTTTCCCGGGTACGTCAGCCAAGTCGCCGCCAAATACACGCTGTTCACGACGTCCGGGGTGCCGATCCGGGCGGTCTGCCAGGTCACCATGGAGGAGATCAGCGGCGAGACGCCCGGCCAGAACCCGACCTCGGGCGCGCTGGCCGCCCGGCGCGTCCACCGCGTCGGCTCGGGCGACTCGCTGCCCTCGCTCGCCCACCGGGAGTACGGGGATCCCGGGGCCTGGCGGGTGATCGCCGAGGCGAACGGGATCGACGACCCGCTCCGGCTCGCCCCCGGCACCCAGCTCCTGCTGCCCGCCCTGGACGAGCTGGCCCGGCTCAGGGACGCCTCGGACAAGGACGCAGCCAAGGCCGGCCGGGGCAGGGGCCGGGACAGGGCCCTGGACCGGGGGCGGGGCTGATGGCGCGGCAGGGGGTTTCCACGGCGTTGACGGTGGAGTTCGGCGGTACGCCGCTGCCCGCGAAGTTCGTGAACACGCTGGTCGAGGGCTATGTCGACGACAGCCGTACGCTCCCCGACCTGTTCCTGCTGCGGTTCCGGGACCCCGACCGGGTGCTGCTGGAACAGGCCGGGCTGAAGATCGGCACCGAGGCCCGGCTGCTGGCCCGCGCGGGCGGCGACACCGCCCCTAAGCCCCTGCTGGAGGGGGTCGTCACGGCACTGGAGGTGGAGCTCGACGAGTCCGGCACGTTCACCGTCGTACGCGGGCTCGACGAGTCGCACCGGCTGTTCCGGGGGCGGCGCGTGGCCAGCTACCAGAACATGACCCTCGCCGACATCTGCGGCCAGGTCGCCCAGCGCGCCGGACTGAAGCCGGGTCCGGTCGACATCGCCGGGCCCGTACTGGAACACATCGCCCAGCCCAACGTCACCGACTGGGAGTTCGTGCGCGGCCTCGCGGAGGAGGCGGGCGCGCAGGCGTACGTACGGGACGGGCAGCTCCACATCACGAAACCGGCCGAGGCGGGCGGCGCGCCCGACACCTCGGCGCGCGCCGAACGCGACCCGCTCGTGCTGGAGTTGGGCAGCAATCTGCTCCGCTGCCGGGCCGGGGTGTCGGCCGCCGAGCAGGTCTCCGAGGTGGAGGTGCGCGGCTGGGACGTCCAGGCGAAGCAGCCGCTGGTGGGCCGGGCCCCGGCGGGCACGTCGCCGACGCTGGAGCTGGGGGTGACGGCGGCGGAGGTGTCGGAACCGTTCGGCGAGGCCCGGTTCGTCGTGACGGACGCGGCGTACGGGGCGCAGGCCCAGGTCGACCAGGCGGCGAAGGCGCTGGCGGAGCGGATCGCCGGGTCGTTCGCGGAGCTGGAGGCGGTGATCCGGGGCAATCCGGAGGTGCGGGCGGGCAGCGCGGTGGCGCTGAACGCGGTGGGCGCGCCCTTCGAGGGCCGGTACACGGTGACGACCTCGCGCCATGTCTTCGACGCCGTACGCGGGTACGAGACCTGGATCACCGTGTCGGGGCAGCAGGAGCGGTCGCTGTACGGGCTCGCCAACTCGGCCTCCGGAGCCGGTGGTTCACGGTGCGCGGGGCTGGTGAGCGGGACGGTGACGGACACGCAGGATCCGGAGGGGTCGGGGCGGGTCAAGGTGCGGTTCCCGTGGCTGTCCGACGAGTACGCGAGCGACTGGGCGCGTACGGCACAGGCCAACGGGACGGGGGGCGGCGAGGCGTTCATCCCGGAGGTCGGCGACGAGGTGCTGGTCGGCTTCGAGCACGGGCATCTGGACCGGCCGTACGTCCTGGCGGGTCTGTACAACGGGCAGGACCGGCCGGGCGGCGGCGCGGGTGGGTCGGGTGGTGCCGCTGACGCGGGCGGCGCGGGCGGGGGTGCTGCGGCCGGCGCTGCGGGCGGCTCAGGAGAAGCGGGAGGCGGCGGTGGCGGGGGCGAACTCGTCGATCCCACCAGCGGTGCCGTGAACCGCCGCGCCTTCGCGTCCAAGAGCGGAAACCAGCTGGAGCTGCTGGACGCCGCGAACGGCCCGCAGGGCGTCCGGCTCCGCACCGGCGACGGCAAGCTCACGATCGATCTCGACCGCAAGGGCACCGCCATCGTCATCGGCAGCGACGGCAGCGTGACGATCGAGGCCAAGGAGCAGGTCTCCATCCGGGCGGCCGACGGCGTCGCCCTGGACGCGGGGCGCGGGTCGCTCGAACTCGCTGGTGAAAGCGTCACGTTGAGCGCGCGCAACGGGGTCTCCGTGGACGGCGGCACCGGAAAGGTCGGAGTCACGGCCCAGGGCTCGGTGGAGGTGCGGGGCGGTGAGGTCACGGTCGACGGCGGTCGCCGTACGGAGATCAGGAGCGGCGGCACGGTGAACATCAACGCGCCGATGGTCAAGCTCAACTGACGAGTCATCAGTCATCAGTCATCAGCCATCCGCAAGGGTGACGAGGCAGAGAGGAGTGCGGAGCATGTCCGAGACACCTGCCGCTCCGGCGGCCCGGGTCGGCGATCCCACCGGCCACCCCGGCACGGTCGGGCCGCCCGGCGTCCTGTCCGTGCTCATCGGCGGGAAGCCCGCCGCCACCGTCGGGACCGCCCACCTGTGCTCCTCGCCCGCCGCCCACCCGCCGACCGTCCTCGCCCCGCCCGGCAGCTCGACGGTGTTCATCGGCGGGCAGCCCGCCGCCCGCGTCGGCGACCTGGCGGGCTGCGGCTCACCGGTGGTGTCCGGCTGCCCGACCGTACTGATCGGAGGGTGAGACGTCACCGTGGGACAGCAATTCATCGGCGCGGGCTGGGCGTTCCCGCCGCGCACGGACGCCACCGGGTCCATCGCCCTGGTGCGCGGCGAACACGAGCTGGAGGAGTCGATCCGGCTGATCCTGGCGACCTCGCCGGGCGAGCGGCCCATGCGGCCGGAGTTCGGCTGCGCGGTCAACGACTATGTGTTCGCCCCGGCGGACGCGGGAACCGCCGGGCAGCTCGCGTACGAGGTGCGGCTCGCGCTGGAGCGCTGGGAGCCCCGGATCGAGGTGACGGAGGTCGTCGTCCGGTTCGACGAGGCGGACAACGGCGTCCTCTACATCGACATCGGCTACACCGTGCGCGGCGCCAACGACCCCCGCAACCTCGTCTTCCCGTTCTACGTGATCCCGCAGCACGCCGAGGCGGCCGGTCCATCGGCCGAGGACGAGGAGATGGGCGCATGACCCTGCCCGGCCCGCACGAGGAGGCGAGGGCATGACCCTGCCCAGCCCGCATCTGGACGACCGCACCTTCCAGGGCCTGGTCGACGAGGCGAAACGCCTGGTCCAGCAGCGCTGCCCGGAGTGGACCGACCACAATGTCTCGGACCCCGGGGTGACGCTGATCGAGGCGTTCGCGACCATGGTCGACCAGCTCGTCTACCGGGTGAACCGGGTGCCGGAGAAGAGCTACCTCACCTTCCTCGACCTGATCGGGGTGCAGCTCCACCCGCCGACCGCCGCCCACACCGAGGTGACGTTCCGGCTCTCCGCGCCGCGCCCGGAACCGGTCCTGGTGCGCGCCGGTACGGAGGTCGCCACCGTGCGTACGGAGACGGAGGAGGCGGTCGTCTTCACCACCTCCGAGCCGCTCTCCATCGTGCCGTGCTCCTTCGCCCACCTGGCCACCTGGCCCTCGCCCGGGGAGGCCGTCGACCGGACCGAGGAGCTGACGCTCGGCCGGGACGTGCCGGTGTTCGGGGCGGCGCCCGCGCCCGGCGACTGCCTGTACGTCGGCCTGTCGGCCGCCGTGCCCGCGGGCGTGCTGGCGCTGCGGCTGGACTGCACGGTGGACGGCGTCGGCGTGGACCCGGCCCGGCCGCCGATCCTCTGGGAGGCCTGGGACGGGGCGAGTTGGGCGGTCTGCGAGGTGGAGAAGGACGACACCGGCGGGTTCAACCGGTCCGGCGAGCTGATTCTCCACCTGCCGAGGACCCATGTCCCGGCGGCCGTCGTCGGCCGCACCGGGGGCTGGCTGCGCTGCCGGCTGATCGAGGCGGAGCCGGGGCAGCCGACGTACATGGCCCCGCCGGTCGTCCGGGGGATCACCGCGTTCACCATCGGCGCGACCGTCGCCGCCGAGCACGCCGAGACCGTGACGGACGAGGTGCTGGGCCAGGCGGAGGGCGTGCCGGGGCAGGTGTTCCGGCTGGCGCGGCCGCCGGTGGTGCCGGGGGAGTTCGTGGTCGAGGTGACCGACCCGTCCGCCGCCGACAGCGCGGGCGGAGGCTCCGACCTCACCCGCTGGACCCGGGTCGACGACTTCGCGCACTCCGGCCCCGAGGACCGGCACGTCACGCTCGACCCGAACGCGGGCCGCGTCGAGTTCGGCCCCGCCGTACGCGAACGGGACGGCTCCGTACGCCATTACGGCCGCGTCCCGGTCAAGGGCGCGACCGTCCGGGTCCGTTCGTACCGTACGGGCGGCGGGCTGCGCGGCAACGTCGCCCGCTCCACGCTCCGCGTCCTGCGCAGCGCGATCCCGTACGTCGCCCGGGTCGAGAACCGCCGGCCGGCGCTCGGCGGCGTGGACGGCGAGAGCGTCGACAGCGCCCGGGTGCGCGGGCCGATGACCCTGCGCACCCTGCACCGGGCGGTGGTCCCGCACGACTACGAACTCCTCGCCCGCGAGATCGCCCCGGACGCGGCCCGGGTCCACTGCATCCGGGCCGGTACGGAGGACGGCTCGGCCGACGCGGCCGACGCGGGCGGGGTGCGGCTGCTCGTCGTGCCCGCCGGGAGCGGCGACGAGCAGGGCCGGATCGCGTTCGACGAACTGATCCCGCCCGCGAACACGCTCGCCCTGATCGCCGGGCACCTGGACGCCCGGCGGCCGATCGGGGCCCGGCTGGTCGTCGAGCCGCCGTTCTACCAGGGCGTCACCGTCGTCGCCCTGGTCCAGGCGGAGCGCGGGGCGGTCGCGGAGAAGGTCCGTGAGAGCGCGCTGGCCGCGCTGTACGGGTACTTCAACCCGCTCACCGGCGGGCCGGCCGGGGACGGCTGGCCGTTCGGCAGGCCCGTCCAGTCCGGCGAGGCGTTCGCCGTGCTGCAACGGGTGCCGGGGGTCGACCTGGTGGAGGACGTACGGCTGTACCGGGCCGATCCGGTCACCGGCGAACGCACCGACGCCACCGCGAAGATCCCGCTGGACCCGCACGCGCTGGTCTTCAGCTACGAGCACCAGCTCCGGGTGAGGGGGGCCTGAGCCGATGCGCAGCGGAATCCCGGGGCTGCCGACCCCGCACCCCTTGATCGACCAACTCCCCGCCGTCTACCTGGAACAGGACTTCCTCCAGCGGTTCCTGGCCGCCCTGGACGACGTCCTGGCTCCCGTCCTCCTCTCCATCGACAACCTGCCCGCGCACCTGGACCCGCGCAGCGCCCCCGACGACTTCCTCGACTGGCTGGCCCGGTGGGTGGCCGTCGACCCGCACGAGGACAGCCCGCCGGAGCTGCGCCGGGCGGCGGTGCGCGGCGCGGTCGCCCGGCATGCCCGACGCGGCACGGTGGGCGGCCTGGCGGAGGCGCTCCGGCTGGAGACCGGCACGGAACCGGAGATCGTCGAGAGCGGCGGCACGGCCTGGTCGACCCGCCCCCGCACCGCACTGCCCGGCCAGGACCGCCCGTGGGTGACCATCCGGATCCGGGCGGCGGAAGGCGGAGGGGCGGGCGGCGACGGCGGGGCCGGGCCGGGGCGGGTGGACCGGGTGCGGCTGGAGGAGCTGATCGGCGCGGAGGTTCCGGCGCACGTCGGATTCACCCTGGAGCTGCTGTGATCTGCGACGAGTGCGGCCGGCGGAATCCACCGGGACGGGAGTTCTGCGTGGCGTGCGAAGCGTTCCTGGGGTGGGAGGAGGAGCCTTCGCCGCCGCCTGCGCAGGGCAGGCCTCCTGCGGGGGGTGCGCGGCCGGCGCCTGCCGGGCCGCCCGCGCCGAGCGCGCCGCCTGCACAGAGCGCACCTGCCGGGCCGCATGGACCGGGCACGCCGCCCGCGCCGAGCGCGCCCCCCGCGCCGCATGGACCGAGCACGCCGTCCGCGCCGAGCGCGCCTGCCGGGCCGCCCGCGCGGAACGTGCCGCCTCCGCGGAGTGCGCCTGCCGGGCCGCCCGCGCCGAATGCGCCTGCCGTACCGCCCGTGTCCGGCGTGCCCGCCCCCGTGACACCGCCCGGTCCCACCCCCGTAACGCCGCCCGCGTCCGCCCCCGCGGCCGCGCCCGAGCCCATGCCCGTAACGGCTCCGCTGCCCCCGCCGACGCAACCGGAGGCGGCCGCTCCCCGGCGTCCGGGCGAGGGTCCGCCCGGCCCGGCGCCCGGTCCCGACGCATGGCCGGACGACGGGCGGCGGCAGCCGGCCGCGTCCGCCCGCCCGGAGCCCGTGGGCGTGCCGGTCGTCTGTCCCAACTGCCGTACGGAGAACGCCCCGGACCGCACCCGGTGCATCCGCTGCGCCCTGCTCCTGGACCCCGGGCCCGCCCCCGAGGGCCGCCCGCCGTGGTGGCGGCGGATCCTGCGCCGACGCCCCCGGCAGGCGCGCGTGGCGGGGGCGCGGCCGCGGCGCGGGTGGCGGCGGCCGAGGGTCGGGCTGCCCATCGTGCTGATCCTGCTGGCGGTGGGCGTCTGGTTCGCGCTGCCCCATCTCTCGGGCCTGTTCGGCTTCGCCAAGGAGGAGACCGGAACCCCGGAGTCCGTGCCACCGGCCGCCTGCCAGGGCTCCAGCGAGGCGGACGGGCACCCGGCTTCGGCGGCGGTCGACGGGTTCAACAACCGTTACTGGGCACCGGAGAAGACCGGTGAGGGCGTTGGTGAGCACCTGGAGTGCGCCTTCGCGCAGCCGGTACGGATGATGAAGATCGTGGTGTTCTCCGGGACCTCGGCGCGCCAGGACGAGTTCCTGACGCAGGGCCGCCCGGCGCGGCTCACGGTGGAGCTGACGTCGAAGGACGGGAAGAAGACGGACCGCACGATCCGGCTGCGCGACCAGGCGGGCCAGCAGACCTTCGACGTACGGGGTTCGGACACGGTACGGGCCCGGCTCACGGTCGACGCGGCGTACGGCTCCGGCGAGGGCCGGCGTACGGCGGTGGCGGAGATCGAGTTCTTCGGGCGGCGGGAGTGAACTACCGCTGCCGGGGCGGCTCTTACGGGGCCAGCCGCCCCGCCCGCATCCGCAGATAACGCGCCTCGGGTTCGCTGAGGGTGGCGTCGGCGGCCGAGAGGTACGCGGCGCGGGCGGCGGCCGGCTCGCCGGCGCGCTCCAGGAGATGTCCGCGTACGGCGTCGAGGCGGTAGGGCGGCTCCACCGCCCCCGCCAGCGCGTCGACCGCCGTGAGCCCCGCCCGGGGCCCGTGCACCATGGCCACGGCGACCGCCCGGCCCAGTGCGGCGGCGGGGTCGGGGGTGCGCCGCACGAGGAGGTCGTAGAGGGCGAGGATCTGCGGCCAGTCGGTGTCCTCGGCGCGCTCCGCCTCGTCGTGGAGGGCGGCGATCGCGGCCTGGAGCTGGTAGTCGCCGGCGGGGCCCTGGGCGAGCGCCTCCTCGGCGAGCGCGGTGCCCTCGGCGACGGCGTCACGGTCCCAGCGGCCGCGGTCCTGTTCGTCGAGCGGGATCAGCTCGCCGTCGGGCCCGGTACGCGCCGGCGTGCGCGCCTCGGTGAGGACCATCAGCGCCAGCAGCCCGGTCACGCGCCCCTCGTGGGGGAGGAGCCGGCGGACGGCACGGGTGAGCCGGATCGCCTCGCGGGCCAGGTCGGTGCGGTGGAGGTCGGGGCCCGCGGTGGCGGTGTAGCCCTCGTTGAAGATCAGGTAGAGGACCTGGAGCGCGGCGGCGAGCCGCTGGTCGCGGTCCTGGGCGTCCGGCTGCCGGAACCGCGTACCGCGCACCGTCCGCTTGGCCCGGCTGATCCGCTGCGCCATCGTCGCCTCCGGTACGAGGTGGGCGCGGGCGATCTCCGCCGTGGTGAGGCCGCCGACCGCGCGGAGGGTGAGCGCGATCTGCGCGGCCGGGGAGAGCGCGGGGTGGCAGCAGAGGAAGAGGAGGGTGAGGGTGTCGTCCTCGGAGGGGGCCTGGCCCGGCCCGGAGGGGCCTTCGCCGGGCGGCGGGGCGACGAACGCGTCGGCCGGGGTGAGGGCCGCCGCCGTCTCCTCGCGCCGCCGCCGGGCCTCGTCGCTGCGCAGCCGGTCGGTGAGGCGGCGGGAGGCGACCCGGATCAGCCAGCCGCGCGGGTTGTCGGGGATGCCGTCCTCGGGCCACTGCCCGGCGGCCGCGATCAGGGCCTCCTGGACGGAGTCCTCGGCCGGGTCGAAGTGCCCGTACCGGCGTACGAGCGCGCCGAGGACCTGCGGCGCGTGACGGCGCAGCAGGTCCTCGATGTCGTCGGTCGAGTCGTCGTCGCTCGTACGGTCCGGCCTCAGTCGTCGCTCCTAGTCGATCCCGCCGCCGATGGTGCGGATGAGCACCGGGTACTCGGGCGCCCCGGGCGGCTGCGGACAGCGTGCCACGCGGGCGGCGATCTCGGTCACCCTCTCCAGGCTCTCGCATTCGAGGACCCAGAACCCGGCGAGCAGCTCCTTCGTCTCGCTGTACGGCCCGTCCGAGACCACCGGCCGCCCCTCGGCGTCGACGCTCACGGCCCGGCCCTGCGCGGGCTCCGTGAGCCCGTACGCGGTCACCAGCTCGCCCGACTCGGCGAGGTCGTCGTTGATGCTGCCCATGTAGGCGAACATCTCCTGCATGGCCTTCTCGTCCCAGGCCGGGCTGGTGGCGTTGCCCGTGCCGGACTGCGCGTCGTAGTCCGCCTGGCTGCCCTGGACCATCACCAGATACTTCATGACCGTCGCCTCCTGGTCGTTCGTTCGCTCGGTGCGGTTTCTTCCTCCTGCACAGGGGACGTCGGGGCCGGGGCCCGGTTCTCGACACCACGCGCGGTTCTTTTTCGGATTCACTCCGGATGCGCCGGCGGATTCACCCGCCGGAGGGGTCGGAACAGGGCGTTCAGTAAGGTTCGGCTGCGCCTGGTTTCCACCAGTCACCCCTGTTTTCCCCTCCGAACGCTTGAGGTCCGGCCCGTGCCCCCACCCCCGTCTCCGGCCCCGCTTCCGCACACCGGCCCCGTCTTCGTCGTGGGGATCGGTGCGGACGGCTGGCCGGGCCTGTCCGGTACGGCGCGGGAGGCGCTGCGGGAGGCGGAGGTGCTGATCGGCGGGGCGCGCCAGCTGGACCTGCTTCCGCCGGAGTGCGCCGGGGCACGGGTGGGCTGGCCGTCCCCGTTGAGGCCGGCCGTGCCCCGGCTGCTGGCCGAGCACCGGGAGCGCCGGATCGCGGTGCTGGCGAGCGGGGACCCGATGTTCTACGGGATCGGCCGGGCGCTGGCGGAAGAACTGGGTCCGGAGGGGCTGCGCGTACTCCCGCACCCGTCCTCCGTCTCGTACGCCTGCGCGCGCCTCGGCTGGCCGCTGGAGGACACGGAGGTCGTGACGCTGGTGGGCCGCCCGGCGGCACGGCTGGCGGCTTCGCTGTACGAGGGCCGCAGGCTGCTGGTCCTGAGCGCGGACGCGAGCACGCCCGCCACGGTCGCGGCGCTCCTCACGGCCCATGGCTTCGGCCCGAGCGGTATGCGGGTGCTGGAACAGCTGGGCGGTGAGGCGGAGGCGTACGTCGACGGCGTCGCGGAGACGTGGACGCACGCCCCGGGGGACCGCCTGAACGTCATCGCGGTCGAATGCCGGGCGTCGGCGGACGCGCTGCGGCTCGGAACGGTCCCGGGTCTGCCGGACGAGGCGTACGAGCACGACGGCCAGCTCACCAAGCGCCACATCCGGGCGGCCACGCTCGGGGCTCTGGCGCCCGCGCCCGGAGAGCTGCTGTGGGACGTGGGCGGCGGCTCGGGCTCGATCGCGATCGAGTGGCTGCGGGCCCATCCGTCCTGCCGGGCGGTGAGCGTGGAGCGGGATCCGGTACGGGCGGAGCGGATCACGAGGAACGCGGACCGCCTGGGAGTCCCGGGCCTGCGGGTCGTCACCGGCCCGGCCCCCTCCGCACTGGCCGAACTGGAAGCGCCGGACGCGGTGTTCATCGGAGGCGGCCTGACCGCACCGGGCCTGCTGGAGGCGTGCTGGGAGGCGCTGCGGCCGGGGGGCCGGCTGGTCGCGAACACGGTGACGCTGGAGTCGGAGGCGCTGCTGGCGGCGCGGCACAAGGAGTTCGGCGGCGAGCTGGTCCGCCTGGCGGTCGCCCACGCGGTCCCGGTCGGCGGCTTCACCGGCTGGCGCCAGGCCATGCCCGTAACGCAGTGGTCGGTCATCAAGTCCTCGGGATCCGGGGCGCGTTCGCACAAGGGAGATCGATCATGACGGTGTACTTCATCGGCGCGGGCCCCGGCGCGGCCGACCTGATCACGGTGCGCGGCGCCCGGATCCTCGCCGCCAGCCCGGTCTGCCTGTACGCGGGCAGCCTGGTCCCGGTGGAGCTCCTGGCCGAGTGCCCGAAGGACGCCCGCCTGATCGACACGGCGAACCTGGACATCGGGCAGATCACGGCGGAGCTGGTCCGGGCCCACCAGGACGGCCACGACGTGGCACGGCTGCACTCGGGCGACCCGTCGGTGTTCAGCGCGGTGAACGAACAGATGAAGCGCCTGGACGAGGCGGGCGTGCCGTACGAAGTCGTCCCCGGCGTCCCCGCGTTCGCGGCGGCGGCCGCGGCCCTGAAGCGCGAACTGACGGTCCCGACGGTCGGCCAGACGGTGATCCTGACCCGCGTCGCGCAGCGCGCCACGGCCATGCCGGAGGGCGAGGACCTGGCCACCCTGGGCCGCAGCGGCGCCCTGATCGTCCTGCACCTGGCGGCCCGCTACGTGGACCGCGTGGTCGACGAACTGCTCCCGCACTACGGGGCGGACTGCCCGACGGCGGTCGTGGCGATGGCGTCCCGCCCGGACGAGATCGTCCTGCGCGGCCCGCTGGACTCGATCGCCGAGCAGGTGAAGGCGGCGGGCGTGATCCGGACGGCGGTCATCATGGTGGGGCGGACGCTGGGCTCGGAGCAGTTCCGGGACAGCTACCTGTACTCGGCGGGGCGGGACCGGGGGGAGTGCTGAGGGGCGGGGCGTTTCCGGTTCGACGCGGGGCGCTGTTGTCGGACGCCTCTGTTAGAACAAGGTCATGACATACAGGTTCACCGCGCAGATCGCCTGGGGCGTCGACGACCCGGACGAGGATTGCGTGCAGGCGGGCGTGGCCGAGTCGGACGACGAAGAGGGCTTCTCCCTGCACTTCATGTGCGACTTCGAGGATCCCGGCCCGCAGGAGATAGCGCTGGGCATGGATACGCACTGCCTCGTCACCCCCGACCAGGGCACGGCCTATGGATGCATACGCACCGTGGAGTTCGAACGGGATCTGCTGCGTGTGACGTTGGACCCCGAGTCGTTGGACGACCTTGATCTGCGGGACCACGTCATCGAGGCCGTGCTTCGAGCACCGGCGGAGGATGTGGCACGCCTGCGCGAGGTGTTGCCCAGAATCCTGGAGTACGGGCGGCCGGACGCCCGCCCGAGGCTGACCATGGTGTAGTGCCTGTGGCGCAGTGCGGCGACGATCTCTGCTCAGCCCGACCTGCGGTGCTCGTGCCAGGCGATGGCGGCTCTGGCCGGGCGCCGGGTCCACGGGGTCCGGTGTCAGGGCCGAGGCGGCCCGGATGTCGGGCGGCTGTACCTACACCTCTGCGTGTCCCGTGCCTCCGCGCCCACCCGCCGCCACGTCACCGGATCGCGTATCCGTCCCACAGGGTGCCGCCGGACCGGTCCAGCACCCCCGCCACGGCCGCCGCGAAGGTCTTCGTGTCCCCGGTCATCGCCTGCGCGGCCGATCCGGACAGGGCGCGGTGTGCCTCGGGGGCGGCCGCGGCCAGTCGTCGAGAGAGCCATTTGCCTGTGCCGAGCCAGTGACCGCCTACCAGCAAAACCAGCTCCGAGGCGCGCTGCAGCAGGTGCGAGACCAGGTACACCCGCTCCGCGGGGTCCGTGCAGCCCCGTAGGTCGTCGAGCAGGTCGGTCAGGATGTAGCGCCGGTAGTTGCGCTCCTGCTCGGAGAGCGGCGGCGGGCCCGCGGCCCAGCGTGTGCGTGCCTCGTCCTGGAGCGCGGCGCCCAGGCCGTCCGTGTCCGCCAGGAGCATGCCCTCGGCGCACATGGCGAGCAGCGGTGAACTCCGTTTCGCGGTCTCCTGGTCGGCGAAAGCGTGCCAGCGGGACTCCGTCTGTACGAACAGCTCCACCGGCCATCCGCGATACATCAGGTTCTCCCGGCCCGCGGCGAGCGGGTCGTCCACGAGGACCACGATGTCCAGATCGGACGTGGGCGTCCGGCGGTCGGTCAGCACACTGCCGGCGAGGAAGGCCGCCCGGGCGGCGGGGAACCGGTCCCGGACCAGTGCGCGGGCTGTGAGCACGGGGTCGTCCATGCTCGCAGCGTACGTGCTGGTGCCGTACGGGAGCGGGCGCGCTCTCGGCCTCAGGGCCTCCAGCGGAACGAGGTGGGTGTCGGCCGGTCGGTGGGTGCGTGGAATGCCGTCGGTCCTCCCGGCCGCCTTCAGCGACCGGCGGCCGCCAGCACGGCCGCCAGGCCCTCCCGCAGGTCTTCGACGAAGTGGTCGGGGACCTCCAAGGACGGGAAATGGCCCCCTGCTTCGGGCGACCCCCAGTGGACGATCCGGCGGAAGCGCTCCTGTGCCCAGGGGCGCGGACACTTCTCGATGTCACGGGGATAGACCGTGATGGCCGACGGGACGTCGACCCGGAGGCCGGGGTCGAGCGAGTCGTGGCTCTCGTAGTAGATGCGGGCCGCCGACGCGCCCGTGCGGGTCAGCCAGTAGAGGGTGACGTCGTCGAGGATCCTGTCGATGGAGATCCTCTCGAACGGGCTGTCCTCGGTGTCCGACCATTCCGCGAACTTGTCGAGGATCCAGGCGAGCAGCCCGACCGGTGAGTCGACGAGCGCGTAGCCGATGGTCTGCGGGCGGGTCGCCTGCTGCTTCGCGTACGCCGCGCGGCGGAGCCAGAAGTCACGGGTCTCCTCGGTCCACCCGCGCTCGGCCGCCGTCAGTCCGTCCGTGGTCAGTCCGGGGGGTGCCTGCGCGGTCGTCGTGTGGATGCCGAGCACGTGTTCCGGGAACCTGCCGCCGAGGATCGTGGTGATCACGCCTCCCCAATCGCCGCCGTGGGCAAGGAATGTGTCGTAGCCGAGCCTTCCCATCAGCTCCACCCAGGCGGCCGCGATCTTCTCCGTTCCCCACCCGGTGGTGGCCGGCCTGTCGCTGTAGCCGAAGCCCGGCAGGGACGGGACCACGACGTGGAAGGCCGGTGCGTCAGCGGCCTTCGGGTCGGCCAGCTCGTCCACCGTGTCGATGAACTCGGCGATGCTGCCCGGCCAGCCGTGCGTCAGGATCAGGGGAGTGGCATCCGCCCGTGCGGACCGGCGGTGCAGGAAGCGGATTCCCAGATCGTCGATGGTCGTGCGGAACTGGCCGATCCGGTTGAGGCGCTCCTCGAACGACCGCCAGGTGTACTCGGTGCGCCAGTAGTGCACGACATCGACGAGGTCGGTGAGGGGGACGCCCTGTTCCCAGCGGAGGGGGCCCGGTCCGGTGCGGTGGACCGTCTCCGGCTCCGGCAGCCGCGCCGCGGTGAGTCGTGCGCGCAGGTCGTCGAGGTCGGCGTCGGTCGCGTGGGCTTCAAAAGCTTGTACGTCGCTCGTCGGGCGGGTCATGAGACCTCCTGCCATCGGGAACCGGCTAAGCCGGTTCTAGCAGCAGCCGGAGCCGCGATGCAACCGCCTAAGGTGGTTCCATGCGTGATCGGTTCCCTGACTTCCGCCTCGGCAGCGTGCTGGCGACCAGCTTCACCGGGACTCTGTCGGAGCGGCGTGGCGACCCTGTCGAGCGCATTCCCGTTCCGCGGCGACTGGTCGACTGGCTGGCGGTGAACGGCCTCGCCGTGGACTCCTGCACCCCTGCCCAGCTCGACCGTGCCCGGGAGCTGAGGGAGGCGATGCACGCCGCCGCGACGGCGGCCGCGCTCCAGGAGGCTCTGCCCGCGTCTGCTGTCCGGGTCATCAACGACCGCAGCGCTCAGGGGCGGGCCGCGGCGATCCTGACGCCCGAGGGCGAGCGGCGTTGGCGGCTCGGCTCGTCCTCCGGCGTGGAGGACGCCCTCGGCGTGATCGCCGCCGACGCGATCAGCATCATCGCGGGCGAACGCGACGGGAAGCTGGCCCTGTGCGCGTCACCGACCTGCCGGGCCGCCTTCTTCGACACCAGCCAGAGCCGGACCCGTAAATGGTGCGACATGAACACCTGCGGGAATCGTCAGAAGAAGGCGCGCTTCCGTGCCCATCAGCGCGGAGATGCCGGACCGGCGGAGTGAGCCCGGGCCGGCGGTTCCTCCACCTGCTCCGCCCGCCCTCCCGGCCCGTGGCCCGGACCAGGGCCACCGGCGCATCCGAACGCGGACATGCCGGTGCCCGGCGGCGAACGCGTCGCTGCCGGGCACAGGTGACGGGTGGACGGGCTCGGCCCCTGGCAGAGGCCCCGCGCGTCAGCCCTTGATCTCGATCTCGCCGTTCTTCGACGTCGAGGCGTCCGCCTCCGAAGCCTCCGGGGCGCCCGGCGCGGGCACCGTGGCCGTGCGGGACTTGAGGTTCTGGAGGAGCGACGCCAGGTCCACGCCCGTCGTCGAGTTGAGCAGTTCCATGCCCTGCGCGACGTTGTCGGTGACCGTACGGGCCAGCTGGCTCGCGCCGTCCGTGGAGATGACCGTCATCTTGTCGATGGCGCTCAGCGGCTCGGAGGCCTTGGCCACGACGCTCGGGAGGACCTCGACCAGCATCTGGAGGACGGCCGCGTCGCCGTACTGCGCGAACGCGTCGGCCTTCTTCTGCATGGCCTCGGCCTCGGCCGCACCCTTGGCGGCGATCGAGGCGGCCTCCGCCTCACCCTCGATGCGGACCGCGTCGGCCAGTGCCGAACGGTGCAGCTTCTCACCCTGACCGGTCAGGCGCGAGCGCTCCGCGTCGGCCTCGGCCTCCTTGACCTGGGCGATGCGGCGGGCCTCCGCCTCCTGCTCGGCCTGGTAACGGGCGGCGTCGGCGGGCTTACGGACCTTGGTGTCCAGCTCGCGGTCGGTCAGCGCGGCCTGGCGCTCGGCGACCTTCTCCTGCTCCTGGAGGACTTCCTGCTGGCGTGCGGCCTCGGCGAGCGGACCCGCGGCGTTGGCCTTGGCGGCCGCGGCTTCCGTCTCGGCCTTGATCTCGGCCTGCTTCAGGTAGTACGTCCGCTCGGCGATGGCGATCTCCTCGGCCGCCTTCAGCCGGGCCTGCTCCGAGGCCCGCTTCGCGATGGCCTCGGCGATGTCCGCCTCCTGCTTGGCGCGGGCGGCCTCCGGGCGGCCGAGGTCCTCCAGGTAGGAGCCCTCGGTGGTGATGTCCTGGATCTGGAAGGCGTCCAGGATCAGGCCCTGGCCGGAGAGGCTGGCCTCGGCCTCCTCCGCGACCTGCCCGGCGAACGCGGCCCGGTCCCGGATGATGTCCTCGACCGACATCCGGCCGACGATCGCGCGGAGCGCGCCGGAGAGCACTTCCTGGGTGAAGCCGACGATGCCGTCCTGCTGCTGCAGGAAGCGCTGGGCGGCGGCGCGGATCGCGTCCTCGCTGCCGCCGACCTTGACGATCGCGACGCCTTCGAGGTTCGACTTGACGCCGCGCAGCGTCACCGCGCCGCGCACGGCGATCGGGATGTGCCGGCTGGACAGGTCCAGGGTGAACTTCTGCTGGACGAACGGCACGACGAAGACGCCGCCGCCGACGACGACCTTCTGTCCGCTGTTGTCGATGCTGGTCAGTCCGGTGACCGGGTCCGTCGACTTCTTGCCGCGGCGGCCCGTGATGATGAACGCCTCGCTGGGCCCGGCCACCTTGTAACGCGTGATGACGACGAGGCCGAGCAGGACGAGAAGGACGACGATGCCGATGACGGCGATGACTACTGGACTCATGAAAGGTGTCCCCCCTGCCTCCCGTGGGGGGACGGCAGATTGTTGTGGAGCGGGGTGGTGCCAGGGAAAGGGAATGGGAAGTGGGAATGGGAAAGCGATGGGGCATGGTGGTGATCGGGCGGTCTGTGCCGGGCGGTGGTGGGTTGTCAGGTGGGCGGACGGCTCACGGTGGTCACGTGGTCAGCGCTCCACCGGGCGGACCGCGACCGAGGTGGTCGACAGTGCCGCTTCCACCCAGATCTCGGTCCCGCGCGCCACGGGCGTCGCCGACTTGGCCGCGTACTTCACGGGCTGGTCGCCCAGCCGCAGCAGCACCTCGCCGTAGCCCTCGGCCGGGATGGCCGTCACGACGGATCCCGAGGTGCCGACCAGGTCGCTGTCGCGCGGAGTGGCGTGCGTCTGGTCGCGCATCAGGGCCTTGCTGAGTTTCCAGGTCAGCCAGCCCGCCACCAGTCCGGCGGCGACGCCGACGACCGTGGCCACGAGCGTTCCCGCACCGGTCGAGCCGAGCACGATCGCTCCGCCGAAACCGAGCATCGAGATGAATCCGGCGATCACCGGGAGCGAGAGCAGCCCGTCGAAGAGGCCGTCGAGCACGCCGTCGAAGAGGCCTTCGAGTACCCCGCCGAAGATCAGGGAGAGCGCGAGCAGCACGATCCCCGCAATGCCGAGACCGAGAAAGAAGGTCACGCGATCACTCCCCTGTTGTCGACTTCCCCCGAGCATCTTCCGTCGATCTGGCTGGATGATCCCATACACCACCTACTTCGGTCACTGCCGGGTTCCGGCAATCTTTACGCTTCTTTGATGCCGGACAACCGGTCGGTGAGTGTGGAGAGTGACTGGAACGTCGTTCCGAGCAGCGCCACGTGCTTCCAGCGCAGGATTCCGTCCGGGCCGATGAGGAACACCGCCCGCCGCACCCCGATGCCCGGTGCGGAAACCCCGTACGCCTTGGCGATCTCCCGGCCCTCGTCCGCCAGCAGCGGCATCCGCAGGTCGAAGGCGCGGGCGAACGACTCATGGCTGTCCACACCCTGTGGACTGATGCCCCAGACGTCGGCGTCGAGACCCTCGAAGGCCTCCATGCCCGAGGAGTACGAGCACAGCTGCTTGGTGCAGACGCTGGTGTTGTCCCCCGGGTAGAACGCCAGCACCACGGACCGGCCGCGGGCGGACGACAGCCGGTAGTCGGAGCGTTCGAAGGTGTCGCCCGAGGGTGACAGGACTCCGCCGGGGAGGGTGAAGTCCGGTGCCGCGCTGCTGAGTTGAGGTCCTGATGCCATGGAGGGCTCCTTCGGTTCCGTAGAGGGGGATGCCGTGGACGGCACGGATGGTTCCGTGGCCGTGACCGTACAGTGGACGGCACTTCACCCATCCGGAGCGGCCGCGGCGCCGAATACGGGGCGAGGGGCACCGCGCCCCGCACCCGGACCTGGAGGTACGCGTGGCCCCACGACCGCCGTCGGCAGCGGTTCTCGTTCTGCACGGGGGCCGGGAGAGCGGTACGGGGCCGCCGCCGCCGGGCCCGCTGAATCTGCCCGGCGTACGGATGCGGCCCTTCGTCCGGGCTCTCGTCCGGGCCGCCCGGGCCGGCGGTGAGGACGTCCTCGTGCGGCAGGTGCGGTACGCCCACCGGGGCTGGAACGGCGACCGTGCGGACCCGCTCCACGACGCCGTGGCCGCCCTCGACGTCCTGCGGGAGGAAGCGGGCGAGGAGCTGCCGGTGGTGCTCCTGGGGCACTCCATGGGGGCGCGCGCCGCCCTCCGCGCCGCCGGGCACCCGCTGGTGCGGGGCGTCGTCGGGCTCGCGCCCTGGTGTCCGGCGGGGGATCCGGTCACCCAGCTCGCGGGGCGGGACGTCGTCCTCGTCCACAGCAACCGCGACCGGCTGACCAGCCCCCAGGCCACCCAGTCGCTCACCGCCCGGGCCCGCCGCGCCGGAGCCCGTACCTGCATGGTCACCGTCCGGGGCGGCGACCACGCCATGATCCGCCGGGCCGCCGCCTGGCACCGCCTCACCACCGGGCTGGTCACCGGGCTGCTCGGTTCCGGCAGTCTGCCGGGGGCGGTCGGCGGCGCCCTCGCCCTGCCGGCCACCGCCGAGGCCACCGAGGGCACCCTCGATCTGGACTCCGATCTGGACCCCGGTCCGGATCTGTTCGCCGATCCCGGACGCGGGCGGTTCCGGGGCCGGGACCGGGGCCGGACCGGCGCCCGGCGCTGACCCCGCCCGCCCGAGCGCCCCGCCCGCCGGTGGGCGCTCGCGCCGACCGCCCCGCCCCGCCCGCCGGTGCGGCCCCTGACGTCCTGCGGATGCGGTACGGGAACGGGCGGCCGACGATGGGGGTCCGGGAGGCGACGAACGGCGGGAGGCATGCTCTTGCAGGCCGACACGTGCGACGACGGCATGCCCTCGTACGTCGACCCGAAGACCGTCGCGACCCTGTTCGACGGCAATCCGGCCGCCGTCGCGGTGCTCGACCACGAACTCCGCTACACCTACGTCAACCCGGCCCTCGAACGGCTCAACGGCCTCACCGCCGCCTCCCACATCGGGCGGACGTTCTCCCAGGTGCTGCCCGGGCTGCGCGGTCAGGCCTCCGCCCTGCGCGACGTCCTCGCCGACGGCAGGCCCCGCGAGGAGACGATTCACGGGCAGACCTGGGCGGCGTCCGACGCGGACCAGCGGTTCTGGCGGGCCACGTACCACCGGCTGGACATCGACGGCGCGGCGTGCGGGCTGATGGCGATCGTCGTCGAGATCACCGACATCACCCGGCAGCGCGAGGAGTTGAAGCAGGCCCGCGGCCATGTCGCCCTGCTCTCCACCGCCGCCGTCGCGATCGGCACCACACTCGACATGGACACCACCTGCAAGGAGCTGGCCGACTTCGTGGTGCCGGACCTTGCCGACGTCGCGGCGGTCGACGTCTTCCCGGCCGAGGTGGGGCACGCCGTACGCCGCCCGGCCCCCGGTGTCGTACGGCTGCGGCGGGCCGCGCTGCGCGGCGACGGCGAACTCGACGAGCAGATGCAGCGGTTCGGCTCTCCGGGGCAGTACGTCGACTTCGCCGCGGACTCCGCGGTGACCCGCTGCCTGGCGGAGAACGAACCCGTGGTCGACGACTGGGAGCACCACCAACGCCGGCGCACCGGCATCACCTCGGACCGGATCACCGCCTCCAAGGCGCTCGGGCTGCGGCAGGCGCTCGTCGTCCCGCTCACCGCCCGCAGCAGGCCGCTCGGCACGCTCACCCTCGCACGGGCAGAGGGCTCTCCGGTCTTCGACGGCCAGGACGTGGCCGTCGCCCGTGAACTCGCCGTCCGCGCGGGCGTCGACCTCGACCACGCCCGCCGCTACGACCACGAGCACAGCATCGCCCGCGAACTCCAGCGCTCCCTGCTCTCCGAGCCCTGGGGCCCCCACCCGCACGTCGAGATCGCCACCCGCTACCTCCCCGCCGGCCGCGGTGTCCTGGTCGGCGGCGACTGGTTCGACGTCATCCCGCTCCAGGACGGCCGGCACCTCAAGGCGATGGGCGATGTGATGGGGCACGGGGTGGAGGCGGCCGTCGCGATGAGCCAGTACCGCTCGCTGCTCCGGCTGCTGGCGGGCGAGGACCTGCCGCCGCACCGGATCCTGGAACAGCTCGACACCATGGTGGAGCGGTCGGGCCTGGACCGGGCGGCGACCTGTCTGCTCGCCGTCGTCGACCGGTTCGGCGGGGTGTGCGAGGTGGCCAGCGCGGGCCATCTGCCCCCGGTCTTCATCGACCCGGGCGCCGCCGGGGCCCGGGTGGTGCCGGTTCCGGTGGGGCCGCCGCTCGGCACCGGGTTCGGCGGCTACCGGACCGCGTCCGTGCCCTGCGGCCCGGGGACCGTGCTGTTCATGTACACCGACGGTCTGGTGGAGCGCCGGGGCGAGGACATCGACGTCTCCGTGCGGCGGCTCGCCTCGCTGGTCATGCCGCCGGGCGGACGGCTGGAGGACCTGCTGGACCGGGTCCTCGACCGGTTCGGCGCGGACGCGGAGGACGACATCGCCGTCCTCGCCTCCCGGATCCGTGAGGGCCGGCCGGTGGTGCGGCCGACCCCGGCGGAGTGACGGCCGCCGTTTCGAGGAGCGCCGGTCAGCCCAGTTCCAGGCTGGTGATGCCGTACAGGCCCGGCCGGTCGATGGCCGGTTCCGGGCCGCTGTACATCCGGGCGGTGTCGAACGACGGGGTCAGGCCCAGCTCCCCGGCCAGCCGCACCGCCGCCGGGTTGACGTCGGGTACGTCGACGGCGACCGGGGTGTCAGGGGCGGTGGCCGCCAGCGCGCTGACCAGGGACGCCGCCACGGCGGGGGAGGCGGCGTACAGCGGGCCGATCCGGGACGCTGCGCGGCAGGCCCGCAGCACCCCGAGGCCCTGGAGCTCGCCGTCGCGGACCGCCGCCAGGGCCGTGCGGCCGGGGGCGGTGATCCAGGAGGCCAGGAAGGTGTCCCGGGCGGCCGGGAAGAACCGCCGGTCGTAGGCGGCGAGCAGGTCGAACGGCACGCTGCGGGCGTCGACCAGGGCGGTGCCGGGCGGGGGCGCGACGTCCGGCGGGGGCGTGCCCTCGAAGCGGGCGTTGCTCCAGCAGGTGCGGAAGCCGGAGCGGCGGTAGTTGTCCTGTTGCGCGGGCACCCCGTCCAGACCGACCGTGCGTCCGGCGAGCCGGGCCGTCCCGGCCTGCCAGGTCCGCAGCCCGTACCCCTGTCCGCGCAGGTGGGGGCGGGTCAGGTAGAAGCCGAGGAAGCCGTACGCGCTGCCGTAGCGGACGACGGAGACGGAGGTGACCGGTTCGCCGTCCAGCCGGCCGAAGAGGAAGCCGCCGGGGTCGGTCGCGAAGAACACCGCGCCGTCGTCCAGGCCCGGGTTCCAGCTCTCCTCGTGGGCCCACTCGCCCAGCGTCACGATGTCCTGGGCGCGGGCGGCGGTGATCTCGAAAGGGTTCGGCACGGCACCTTCGTACCCCGGAAGAGCGTCGTTCAGCGGCCGCGAGCAGGGCGATTTCCGGCCTTTCGGGCGGGCCGCCGAGGAGGGGCTCGCTCAGGCCGCCTGCGGGTTCTCCCGGTCCTCCCGCTTCCGGCCGCGCAGCTGGCGCAGGACGAGGGCGGCCGAGGTGATCAGCGGCAGCAGCCCCGCCACCGCGTCGGCGGTGTTCAGCTTGTCGTGCGTGCCCTTGGCCCGGCGGACCTGTTTCGACGCCCTGACGACCGCGAGCGCGCTGCTGCCCAGGCTCAGCACGAGCCCGGCCTTGCTGCCGCGCAGGCCCTTGGCGGGTGCGGACCGTTTCTTCGCCATCGGGACACCTCCAGCCGGTGGGGCCGTCCGTTCGCGGGCGCGCCCTCCCCGTCCACGTAACCGGGTGTCCGCCACCCCCGCAAGCGCGGGCGGTCCCGTCGCGGCACCCCGGCGCCATCCCTCGTTCACATCACGGCCGCGCGGGGGTCGTCGGGCCTTGCGATGGTCCCCGGCGGAAGGCCATTTCGCGGGAGGGGACGTTCATGAACAGGTCGAAAGCGCTGTTGCTCGCCGGGGTGCTGGCGGCGGGCACGGTCGTGGCCGGGGCGGGCACCGGGGCGGCGGCGGCCGATCCGTGCGCCGGGAGCGGGCCGCTGCCGTACACCTGCGCGCAGCCGGGCGACCTGATCGACGTCACCCTCGGCGAACTCCACCCGACCCAGGCCGTACTCGGCTTCGACCAGGTCTTCTACAAGCTCGGCCGGTACGGCAGCGATCGCGACGAGGCGGCGGGCGACGTCAACAAGCGCTTCGACGACTGGTGCGAGACCAACGGCCAGGAGGAGGCGGCCTCGGCCGGCCCCGGAGCCCGGCTGGACGATCCGTCGAGCTTCTCCTGCACTGTGCCGCTCGGCCAGGAGACCCCGGAGACCATCGCCCCGATGAAGACCGCCGTCGTCGGACCGGGCGGCAAGCTCTACCTCACCGACGGGCACCACACGCTGACGTCGTTCCTGGAGGGCCCCGACGGCTCCACCCGGATGCACATCCGGCTCCGCGTCACCGACAACTTCAGCTCCCTGTCCGCCCCGGCCTTCTGGCAGCGGATGACGGCCGAGAAGAAGGTGTGGCTGCGCGACGAGAACAACCGGCCGCTCGGCGTGGACCAGCTGCCGGACCGGCTCGGCATCACGCACTTCCGCGACGACCCGTACCGCAGCCTCGTCTACTTCACCCGGGACATCGGCTACGAGGTCCCCGACGGCGCGACGGAGTTCCTGGAGTTCTCCTGGGGCTCGTGGCTGCGCGGCGAGCACGACACGTCCGCGTACGACCTGACCGCCCCGGGCCCGTACCTCGACCTGGTGAAGCGCGCCTCGAAGTCGATGGCCGCGCTGGACGCCGACGCGGTCGTCGACGACGGGAAGACCGCCGCCCAGCTCGGCCGGATCGACGAGTGGAACGGCGGAAAGAAGGAAACGGGCGGGGAGTTCGCCAAGCTCGGCAGGCCGCTGAGCGACCCGAAGCCCGGCAAGCTCGCCGAGGCCCTCGACTACAAGGCCCGCGTCCTGCCCGTGCCCGCCTGCACCACCACGGTCACCGGCCCCCGCAACGGCCCCCTGGTCGTGTCGGCCGGCGTCACCTGCCTGGACAGGGCCGCCCAGCGCGGGCCCGTCGTCGTCCGCGCGGGGGCCGCCCTCGTGGTCACCGGCTCCACGTTGGACGGCCCGCTCCAGGCCGACCGGGCGACGGAGGTCCACCTGTGCGGTTCGCGCGTCGACGGGCCCGTCGTGGTGACCCGCAGCTCCGGACCCGTACGGATCGGAGGGCCGGGCTGCACCGCGAACACGATGAACGGGCCCGTGGTGGTCCGGTAGCCCTTCGGAGGAAGGCGCGGGCGCGGGCGTACGTCACCGTCGCCCCTCAGGCGAACACGTACGCCACCGTCGTCGCCGCGCCCAGGCCCGCGCCCGCCACCGTCTGGGCGACGGTGTGATAGCCGAGGGCCACCCGGGACCAGCAGACCGCCGCCGTCACCGCGTACGCGGCGGTCCACCAGGGCGAGTGGACGACGGCGAGGAGCGAGACGGCCGCCGAGGCCACCGCCGAGTCGACCGAGATCTTCCACACCGTGTTGACGGCCAGCAGGCCGATCGTCATCACCCACAGCGCCAGCATCGCGACGAGGATCCCGGTGGGCGCGTTCCCCAGCACCATCACCACCGAGCCGGCGCCGATCGAGCCCAGGATCACGAAGAAGATCGGCGCCCGCTTGGTGCGGTCCACCACATGGCGGTCGCCCCAGGTGCCGCGCCCGCGCTCCCACTCGATGTAGCCCGCCGGGATCAGCCCGGCGCAGAGCGCCCCGAGGAAGCCCCAGAGCAGCCCCGTCCAGTCGCCCGCCGCCGCCAGGCCGATGCCGAGCATGCCCGCCAGCAGCACGTTGCGCGGCTGGAGGGCGTCGGTGACGGTGCGCGCGACGGTGGCCGTGCGGGCGGAGGCGGTGGGGATCCCTTCGGCGGTCGTGGTGTCCGTGGGGCCGGTCATGCGCTCGTCTCCGTGGTGCGGGCCGTGTCGGCCGTGGCTGTGGCGAGGACGGCGCGGGCGCGCTCCTCGTCGACCGTCCGGTACGCGGCGGCGACCCGGACCAGCCGGGCCACCTCGCCGTCCTGGTCGGCCGCGTGCTGGGCGGCGACCGGAGCGGCCCCTCCGGCGGGTGCGCCGGAGTCCTTCGCGAGGAGGGCGGCCCGGATCCAGTAGGCGTCCGTGAGGGACTCGGCCCGGCCCGGGTCGTCCGTGTCGCGGGCGGCGGCCCGTCCGGCAGCGGCGAGCAGCCCGTCGGGCACGTAGTGGCGCAGCTTCTCGGCGGCGTCCGCGATGTCGGCGGCCCAGCGGTCCACCCGCAGGTCGGCCGGGACGTTGAAGCGGGTCAGCTCGCGGACCAGCGAGGCGGGCGGGTCGAACGGCTGCTCCGGGAACGCGGTCATCAGCTCGTGCCACAGGGCGTGCAGTCGGACCTGGGCCCGCCACAGCCTGGCCCGGCGTGCCCCGGCCGCGAAGGCGGGGATGGACGCGCCGAGGGCGAAGAAGGCGAACAGCACCAGCTGCGCCGCCTCGGTGATCTGGTCGAACCGCAGGGCGAAGGCCTCGCTCGGCTCGTCCACCACGCTGATCCACAGGAAGAGCGTGCGGCTGACGGTGTAGCCGACGCCGATGAACATCGCGAACGTCATCATCCCGAGCCCGATGCGCAGATGGCGCCGCCGGGCGTCGAGGGTGGCCAGCGCCCACTGGAAGGCGCAGACGGCGGACGCGGCGCCGAGGTAGAGGTAGAAGACGCTCATGTAGAGCGTGGCGCCCCCCTCCCCGGCGTGGTCGGAGACGAAGCGGTCCGAGGGCTCGGAGCGGTCGACGACGGTGAAGAACAGGACGGTCAGCAGGATCAGCGTGGCGACGGAGGCCTTGGCCGCGAGCTTCTGGACCAGCCGCGCGAACCGTACGTGGCGCGGGATCGCGCCCTCTTCCGGGTAGCTGCCGTAGATGGCCACGATGTAGCTGAGGATGGCCAGAATTGCCACCGTGGCGGTGTAGTGCTTGATGAGGACGGCGAGGTCGGTGACGGCGCTGTTGTTGAGGCCGATGCGCACCGCCTCGGTCTTCGTCCACAGCGCGACGGCGAATCCGGCGTAGCAGCCCCACAGGGCCCGGCGTCTGCGGTCCTCCTCGTCGCCCCACAGGGCAGCGGGCATACGCCACAGGGCAACGGCCGTCATCAGGCCGGCTATCAGGTAGCCGGCGAGATCGAGGGGGGTCACGGCGGTGTTCGTCCTCGGGGTCGGGGGGCGCGGGGCGGGGGGCCCGCGGGCGGTGCGGTGGCACGTGTCAGGCGTCGTCGGACCGTCTTCCGGGGAAGAGACCGCGCCGCCGGTTGGCCACCGGGCGGGACAGGGAGTTGTCCAGCCGCCCCACCATGTCATCGGTGGTGAGATCCCGCGCCATCCGGGGGATCAGGGACGCACCGAATTCGGCCATGCGTTCGTCGTGGGTGTCGTACTGCGCGCGGGCCTGGACCGTGCCGCCGCCGGAGGCGAAGGCCTCGGCGGCGGCCGGCGAGATCATCCGGGCGATCAGCGAGGTGTCGAAGACCGGGAGGAGTGTGCGCAGTCGCTCCGCGTCGAGCGTCGTGCCGTGGTCGAACCACTCGTGGCACAGCTCGTGCAGGATCACGTGCTGGGTCTGGTACGCGGTCGGCCTGCGGCGGTAGAGGACGAGGCTGGTGGAGCCCGCCTTCAGGCGGAGCCCGCAGGCGGCGTTGACGCGGGCGAGGCGGTCCGGCATCTCGTGCAGCCGGATGGTGCGTCCGCCGGCCTCCTCCATGTTCGCGACGAGTGCGTCCAGCGAGAAGGGAACCGGGAGGGGCAGGTCGGCGAGCCCGGCCTCGCACTCTTTCCGCAGTTTCCGCAGGGACATGACGAAGACGCTACGCTGCCGGGCCCGTCCGGTGGTGGTGCACGGCGGAATCTTTGCCACCGCTCGCCCCGCGGCTTGCCCCGCTGCTCTCCGTGCCGCTCGCCCGCCGCTCTACGCGCCGGGCCCGTCCTTGTCGCGGGCGGCGTCCTCCAGCAGGGAGAGGGCGAACCGCAGCAGTTCCGGCGGGAGGCCGTCGTCGTCCAGGCCCCGGCCGGCCAGGCCGCTGATCTCCCCGGTGCGCCGCTTGGCCAGGAACTGGAGTCCGGCGACGACGTCGTCGACGACCTCGGACTCCTCCTTGAAGAAGCGCCAGTCCACCCCGAACCCCAGGCCGAGGGCCTTGAGGATGTCCTCGGACGGCTGGGTGACCTTGCCGGCCAGGATGTTGGAGAAGTAGCTGTGCGACAGCGAGCCGCCGCGGTCACGGACCAGCTCGGCGAAGACCCGGCCCGAGATCTTCTGGCCGGGGAAGGTCTTCTCGACCATGTACTCGACCTTTTCCCGCAGCGAGTCGAGGCGGGGAAGCTCGTCCGGCTCGGGGGGGCCGACGGGTTCCGGACCGCGTTCGTCGCCGTCGTCCATGGCCATCCGGGCCTCCACGATCACCTCGGAGTCGGAACTGAGCTTGCGTAAACACTCTACGTCACTGTTAACTCGAAAAAACACGGGCAGGGGACCACGAGGGGAGTCCCTTGCCCGTGAATGAACCTGTGCCCCGTGACGCCCGGAGCAGGCTCCGGACAGGGGTGTAGCCCTTCACGACGGGGGATGCGTGAAGGGCTACGCGTGCATTATGGCCCCGCGGTCCGCCCGACGACAACTGACCGGTCGGTCAGTGATCCGCCGGACCGCGTCCACCGGGCCCTTCCCGGTGGCCCAAATCTGTTCCGGCCGCGATAGACATGGCCTTGCGGGGCGATTAGGGTTTCTTGTGCAGTCACGTGAAACAGCGGTACGCGGCAGAGGCGCACCCCGCAGGCGTACGGCGCCCGGTTCCTCCGGTCACGCGTGACGGAAGAGGTGCAGATGCCCCCGGATACCCCCTCGCACGCCACCGACCGGCTCGACGACGACGATTACCCCGCCTACACGATGGGGCGAGCCGCGGAGATGATCGGTGCGACGCCGGGGTTCCTCCGGGCGATCGGCGAGGCCCGCCTGATCACCCCGCTGCGGTCCGAGGGCGGCCACCGCCGTTACTCCCGCTACCAGTTGCGCATCGCCGCCCGCGCCCGCGAGCTGGTCGACGCCGGCACGCCCATCGAGGCCGCCTGCCGGATCGTCATCCTGGAGGACCAGCTGGAGGAGGCGCTGCGCCTCAACGAGGAGCTGCGCGGCCGGTCCGCACGCTCCGGCGGTCCCGCCGAGCGCTGAGCGCCGCCGCGCCCCGGGGTGCCGGAGGTTCCGCACGGCCCGGAAAGATATCTGCATTCGTCAGCACAGAATTTCGCGCAATGTGCGATGAGGCTTTTATGTCCCGGATCTGTTCCGACGTGGCCGGTGATATTACGCACCCGCCTCTCCGGGGTCATCGTGCTAGTGTTGATCTCAGTTGCAGTTGTGGTTCCCAAAAACTTCAAGTGCTCTTGCCGATCGGATGTCGGCGGGTGCACTTCTGTATTTCCGGTGTTCTTCCGGACGGGGTAATCATCGCGGCGACGTGGGGCCCGCACAGTGTGGGCCCGCGGGCTCTGCCCCTAAGGAGATATGACATGGCTACTGGCACCGTGAAGTGGTTCAACTCGGAAAAGGGCTTCGGCTTCATCGAGCAGGACGGCGGCGGCGCCGACGTCTTCGCCCACTACAGCAACATCGCCGCCAGCGGCTTCCGTGAGCTGCAGGAGGGCCAGAAGGTGAACTTCGACGTCACGCAGGGCCAGAAGGGCCCGCAGGCCGAGAACATCACCCCCGCCTGATCACTCGGGCAGCACTGCGCAGCTGGGGCCCGCACCTTGGGGTGCGGGCCCCGGCTCGTTGTCGTTTCCGGGGCCCGCTCCGCGCGCCCCTCGACGAAGCCGCGTCCGGTGCATTGATTCCCGGCGGCCGGGCTTCGTTTTCTTTTGTCATTTCATCGGCTCGTTCTTGCGATTCTGGGTGCCGTTCACGGTCTCTTCCCGAAAAGAATCCCTCGATACGCGCCCTATCGAGGAAAGGTTCTGCATGAACCGCGAACGCGCACCCCGCTCGAACGACCGATTCTCCCGCACCCGCTCCGGCGGCGGCCCCCGTCACTCCGGCGGCGGCGAGCGCCGGGCCGCGGGCTTCGGCGGCGGACCCAAGCGCTCCGGCGGCTCCGGCGGCTCGGGCCGGTCCGGTGGCTACGGCCGCCGCTCCGCCTCCGGCGCCAAGGGCGAGTTCGCCCTGCCGGTGACCGTCACCCCCGCCCTCCCCGCCGCCGAGACCTTCGGCGAGCTGGAGATGCCCGCACCGCTGAAGGCGGCGCTGGTCGCCGAGGGCATGACCGTGCCCTTCCCGATCCAGGCGGCCACCCTGCCCAACTCGCTGGCCGGCCGCGACGTGCTGGGCCGGGGCCGCACCGGCTCCGGCAAGACCCTCGCCTTCGGCCTCGCGCTGCTGGCCCGCACCGCCGGCCGCCGCGCCGACGCCAAGCGCCCGCTCGCCCTGGTCCTCGTCCCCACCCGGGAGCTGGCCCAGCAGGTCACCGACGCGCTCACCCCGTACGCCCGCTCGCTGAAGCTGCGCATCGCCACCGTGGTCGGCGGCATGTCCATCGGCCGCCAGGCCGGCGCGCTGCGCGGTGGCGCCGAGGTCGTCGTCGCGACCCCGGGCCGCCTCAAGGACCTGATCGAGCGCGGCGACTGCAAGCTGGACCGGGTCACCATCACCGTCCTCGACGAGGCCGACCAGATGGCCGACATGGGCTTCATGCCGCAGGTCACCGAGCTGCTCGACCAGGTGAACCCGGACGGGCAGCGGATGCTCTTCTCGGCCACCCTGGACCGCAACGTCGACCTGCTGGTGCGGACCTACCTCAAGGACCCGGTCGTGCACTCCGTCGACCCGGCAGCCGGTGCGGTCACGACGATGGAGCACCACGTGCTGTACGTCCAGGGCGCGGACAAGTACGCGACCACGACGGAGATCGCGGCCCGCGACGGCCGCGTGATCATGTTCCTGGACACCAAGCACGCGGTGGACAAGCTCACCGACCACCTGCTGCACAGCGGGGTCCGGGCGGCGGCCCTGCACGGGGGCAAGTCGCAGCCGCAGCGCACCCGCACCCTGGAGCGCTTCAAGACCGGGCACGTCACGGTCCTGGTCGCCACCAACGTCGCGGCGCGCGGCATCCACGTCGACAACCTCGACCTGGTCGTCAACGTGGACCCGCCGAGCGACCACAAGGACTACCTGCACCGCGGCGGCCGTACCGCCCGTGCCGGGGAGTCCGGCAGCGTCGTCACGCTGGTGCTGCCGAACCAGCGCCGCGAGATGACCCGGCTGATGGCGGACGCCGGGATCACCCCGCAGATCGCCCAGGTCCGCTCCGGCGAGGCCGAGCTGAGCCGGATCACCGGGGCGCAGGCGCCCTCCGGCGTCCCGGTCGTCGTCTCCGCCCCGGCCAAGGAGCGCGGCAGCGGCCGCGGTGGCGCGTTCATGGGCCGCGGCACCAAGCGCGGCGGCGGGGCCCCGGCCCGGCGCGGCCGTCCCGGAGTCCCGACGCCGGAGGCCCGTGCGGCCGCCGCGCAGCGCCGGAACAACCGCGCCGCGTGACCCCGCGCGGCCGGCGGCTCCCGGCCGCCGGCCGCAACGTCAAGCGGACGGGTGAAGTGATCACCCGGCAGGACCGCCGGGACTCCGGCTCCGCCGAGGCCGCCCGGGCGCTGTCCGAGCCCGGGTTCACCTGCCGTACGGCCGGGCTTCCGTGCCCCGCGACGCCGCTCGGCGGCCTCGCGGGGCGTGCCATGATCGGCGCCATGAACAGGAAGCTGACCGCGTTGGGCGTGACCGTGGTGGCGTCCGTGATGCCCGCCACCGTCTCGGCCACCGCGGCCCACGCGGACGAGACGCACACCGACGCCCACAACGGCCCGCAGGTGGCCCTGATCGCGACCGGTCAGATCGACGATCCGCTGGAGGACGTCCTGGAGCACGTCGCGGTCCTCGGCCGGACCGTCGTCGTGGACCACTGAATCCTCCTCGCCGTCCTCGCCGTCGCGCCCCTCAGGGCGCCGGTGCGGCCGGCGGCGGCTTCTGCCGGGCCCACTCCATGCGCGGTTCCAGCAGCGGCTTCAGCAGCCGCCGGACCGGTGGTGTGCAGAGCAGGGTGACCATGACGGCGGCGCCCACGGTGACGGCGACCGTGCCCATCGTGGTGTCGAAGAACGGCCGGTCGTAGAAGCCCTCGTAGCGCAGGGCCCGGATGACGAAGCCGTGCAGGAGGTATCCGTACAGCGTGCAGGTGCCCAGGGCGGTCATCCAGCTGCGGCCCCGGGGCACCCAGGCGAGGAAGCACGCGCCGAGGACGACGGCGGCCAGGAACAGCAGGAGCGTGGCCGCCGGGCCGGTCCACTGGGCGGTGTCCAGCTCCTGGGCGCTGTTCTTGCGGAAGAACCACGACGTCGAGGTCCGGGGCACCAGCCAGTACGCCAGGAGCATCCCGGCGACGAAGACGGGCACCGAGACGACGCGCACCCAGGTGCGGCGGACCATCGCGAAGTGGTGCGGGCCCAGCCGCAGCCCCAGCACGTAGAACGGCAGGAACTGCAGGATGCGCTGGACCGGGAGCGTTCCGTCGGCGGCGGGCGAGACCGTCGCGACGGCGGCGATGGCGAGCGACACCAGGACCGGGAAGCGCACGGTCTGCCACAGCGGGGTGGACAGCCGCCAGAGGAACAGGGCGGGCAGGAACCACAGCAGCCAGTACGGCTCCAGCAGCGACAGCGAGAAGTCGGGGTCGCGCAGGGCGCGGTGGAAGAGCGTGTAGAGGACCTCGAACACGAGGTAGGGCACCAGCAGGCTGGTGACCAGCTTCCACACCCGTTCCGGCCGCAGCTCGAAGTTCCGTGAGAAATAGCCGGCGATCAGGATGAACACCGGCATGTGGAACGTGTAGATGAAGGTGTACGCGGCCTCCACGAGGCGGCCGGGGGGCAGGGGTTCCCAGGCGTGTCCGATCGCCACCAGCACGATCGCCAGGTACTTCGCGTTGTCGAAGAAGTGGTCCCGGCCGCCGGCGTCGGGGACGCCGGTCCCGGGGGAGGCGGCCGCGGTGGGGCGAGGCAGCCTCCTCGAAGTGAGGGGGGAAGGCATCCTGACACCCTAGGCGCTCGACGCGTTCCCTTTGAGGGCTGTGGTGCTCATCACATCTTCCCGACGGGCCCGGCCGGTTCGGCGCGCGTCTCCGCGCCGGCCTCCGCCCCGCCCTCGGCGTCCAGGTGCGGCAGGATCCGGTCCAGCGGGCCCGGGATCCACCAGGCGGCCCGGCCCAGCAGGGTCATCACCGCCGGGACCAGCAGCAGCCGTACGACGGTGGCGTCGATGAGCACGCTGGCCGCCAGCCCCAGGCCCAGCATCTTCACCACGATGTTGTCGCTGATGACGAACGCGGCGAAGACGCTCACCATGATCAGCGCCGCGCAGGTGATGACCCGGGCGGTGATCTCCAGCGCGTGCGCCACGCTCGCCCGCGCGTCCCCGGTGCGCACCCATGCCTCGTGGATGCGCGAGAGCAGGAAGATCTCGTAGTCCATGCTCAGCCCGAAGACGATCGCGAACATCATCATCGGGACATAGCTCTCGATCGGCACCTTCCCCGAGACGCCCAGCGCCGGGCCGCCCCAGCCCCACTGGAAGACCGCCACCACGACCCCGTACGAGGCGGCGATCGACAGGACGTTGAGCACGGCGGCCTTCAGCGCGACGAGCAGGCCCCGGAAGACGGCCAGGATCACCAGGAACGCCAGGCCCACGACGACCGCGATGATCAGCGGCAGCCTGCTGGAGACGATGTCCAGGAAGTCGACCTGGGCGGCCGTCGTGCCGGTGACGTACGTGTTCGCGTCGTAGCCGGAGACGGCCTGCGGCAGGACGTCGTCGGTGAGGCGGTTCGTCAGCGAGGTGGTCCGCTCGTCCTGCGGGGCGGCCACCGAGTAGGCGGTGGCGGTCAGCACATCGCCGTCCGAGGTGGCGGTGAGCGGGGTGATCACAGCCGCGTCGGGCACGTTCGTCAGCGCCTTCTGCGCCTGGTCGGCGAGGGCGGAACGGTCGGACGAGGGCACCTTGCTCTGGTCGATGACCAGCGTCAGCGGGCCGTTGGAGCCAGGGCCGAAGGCGGTGGACATCAGGTCGAAGGCGCGCCGGTCGGTGAACGACTTCGGGTCGGCGCCGTCGCCGATGTGGCCGAGCTGGATGAAGAGCACGGGGAAGGAGAGGACGGCCAGCAGCACCACCCCGCCGGCCAGGAACCACCACGGCCGCCGCTCCACCCGCTGCGCGTACCGGTGCCAGCCGCCGGGCTCCGCGCCCTCGGGGGCCGGTACGGTCTCGGCCACCGGTTTCCGTACCCGCACCCGGTCGATGCGGCGGCCGATGAGCCCGAGGATCGCCGGTACGAGGGTGAGCGCGCCGAGCACCGCGGTGACCACGGTGACCGCGGCGGCCAGGCCGAGCTTGCCGATGAAGCCGATGCCGGAGACCCACAGCCCCGACAGCGCGATGATCACCGTGCAGCCGGAGAGCAGCACGGCGTGCCCGCTGGTGGCGGCGGCGTTCCCGGCGGCGGTCGCCGGGTCCTGGCCGTCGACCAGGTTCTGCCGGTGCCGGGTGACCAGGAAGAGGGCGTAGTCGATGCCGACGCCGATGCCGATCATCGTGGCGAGCGTCGGGGAGACCGTCGCGAAGGTCGCGGCGGCGGCCAGCAGCCCGAGCAGCGCCAGCCCGCACAGTGCGCAGATCAGCGCGGTGACCAGCGGCAGCACGGCGGCCAGCAGACTGCCGAAGCCGATCAGCAGGACCACGATCGCCACGCCGAAGCCGATCGCCTCGCTGGTGCGGTCGCTCGGCTCGGGCCGGGCGAGTTCGCCGAGCGGCCCGCCGTACTCCACCTCCACCCCGGCCGAGCGCAGCGGTCGCACCGCGTCGTCGACCCCGTCGAGATAGGACGGGTCGAGCGTGGAGGGCTGCACGCTGAAGCGGACGGTGATGTAGGCGGTCTTCTGGTCCGTGGAGAGCGGCCCGGTGTTCGGGTCCGGCGGCGGGGGCGGGGTGGAGCCGGACGAGGGCAGCGGGTTCTGCGCGGACAGGACGTCGGGGAGCTTCTGGAGGTCGCTGACGGCCGTGGCGACCTGGTCGGAGACCGAGGTGAGCGGCTCGTCCGCGTCGTGCAGCACCACCTGGGCGCTGTACCCGCCCGCCTGCGGCGCGTGCGCCTTCAGGACGTCGAGGCCGTCCTGCGACTGGGTGCCGGGCAGCGAGAAGTCGTCGGAGTAGTCGCCGCCGTACGCGTGTTGAAGGACCTGGAGCCCGGCGAGCGCGGCCACCCACAGGACCAGGACGGTCACGAAGTGCCGGGCGCACCACTCGCCGGTGCGGCGCAGCGCACCGCGGCGGCGTGGCGCGGTGGCCCGGTCCGGGCGGGCCGGTGACGACGGCATGCGGCTCTCTCCTGCCTTCCGCCCCCGTTCCGCATTCAACGGCTCCGGCCGCCGCCCGGCACGCCGGTGCGCGGGAACGGGTGACGGGGCGGTCCGGGGACGGTCCGGGGGCCGCCCGAGGAACGGTCCCGGGGGGCCGCCCGAGCCCGGGGCCGGGGGGTGTCCCCACTTCGGTCCACCGGGCTCCCTCATGGGCAGTGGGGCCCCGCCCGACCAGGCTGTGCCCATGACGACCTGGACCCGTAAGGCCTTACTCCTCACCGTCTCCGCCGCGGCTGCGGCCGGCACGCTGACCGCCGTCGGCGCACCCGTGGCGCACAGCCGCCCGGCGGGGCCCGCCGCGACTCCGCTCGCCTGGGGGCCCTGCGCCCCGATCCCGGGGACCACCGTTCCCGCCGGACAGCAGTGCGCCACGCTCCGCGTTCCCCTCGACCACCGCGCCCCCGGCGGGCGCACCGTCGACGTGGCCGTCACCCGGCTGCGCACCGACCGGCCCGAGGCCCGGCGCGGCACCCTGCTGGTGCTCGCCGGCGGTCCGGGCGGCTCGGGGGTGCAGCGGCTCGCGCAGAAGGGCGAGGCGCTGCGGGCGGCGACCGAGGGGGCGTACGACCTGGTAAGCCTGGACCCGCGCGGAGTCGGCGGCTCCACCCGGGCCGGCTGCGGGATCCCCGAGGCGGACCGGCACCTGGTGACGCTGCGGGCCTACCCCGCGGCGGACGGCTCGATCACGGAGAACGTCGCACGCGCCCGCCGCACCGCCGAGGCATGTGCCCGCGACGGCGGCCCGGTGGTGCGGTCCTTCAGCACGCGGAACCAGGCCCGCGACATCGACCGGCTGCGCGCCGCGCTGGGCGAGCGGAAACTGTCCGTCTGGGGCCACTCGTACGGCAGTTACGCCGCGGCCGTGTACGCGCAGGAGCACCCGGACCGGGTCGACCGGCTGGTCCTGGACAGCGTCGGCGACCCGGACCCGGCGCGGGTGGCGTACGGATGGATGACGAACGTGGGACCGGCTGTCGCCCTGCGCTTCCCCGACTTCGCGGCCTGGGCGGCGGATCCCGCCCGGGAGGCGGAAGGGCTCCGGCTGGCCCGGCGCGCCGAGGACGTGGAGCCCCTGTTCCTCGCACTGGCCGAGAAGTTGGACCGGGACCCGAAGGAGTCGGAGACTCCCGGCGTCCCGCTGACCGGGAACCGGCTGCGGCAGGCGCTCCAGAACGCACTCATGAGCGACAAGGCGTTCGCGTCGCTGGCCCGGCTGATCCGGTCGGCGCAGGATCCGGAGGGGCGACCGGTGCTGCCGCCGGAGCTGGCGGCTGCGATGCCCGACGAGGACGCGACGCTGACCATGGCGGTGGTCTGCAACGACGTGCGCTGGCCGGGGCCGGACTCCGGGTACGCCCGCCGGGTAGCCGCCGACCGGGCGGAGTATCCGCTGACCGCGGGGATGCCCGCGAACATCGCCCCGTGCGCCTTCTGGAAGTACGACGAGGAGCCGAGGCCCACCCGGATCACGGCCGAGGGCCCCTCGAACGTTCTGATGATCCAGAGCCTGCGCGACCCGGCCACCCCGCTGGCGGGCGCCCGGAAGATGCGGGCGGCGCTCGGGGAGCGGGCCAGGATGGTGACCGTCGAGCGGGGCGGGCACGGGATGTACCTGGGCAACGGCAACGCCTGCGGCGACCGGGCCGTCAGCGACTTCCTGGTCACCGGGAAGCGTCCCGCCCGGGATGCCCACTGCCCGGACTGAGCGGGACGACCTCCTGCCCGGACCGAGCCGGGCACCCACGGCCCGAACCGAGCGGACTCCCCAAGGGGTGTCATAGCGGCTGATTCCGGGGCGTTCCTTGCTATACACGAGCGATGGAGCACCCCGGGACCCTCGTCCTGATCATGGCCCTGGCGGTTCTCGCGCCGCTGCTCGGTTACGCGACCGGGCGGTGGCTGCCGGTCCCCGTCGTCATCTTCGAGATCGTGCTGGGCGTGCTGGTCGGGCCCGATGTGCTCGGCTGGGCCCACCACGACCAGGTCATCGACGCCCTGTCCGACCTCGGGCTCTCGATGCTGATCTTTCTGGCGGGGTACGAGATCAAGTTCGCCGAGGTCCGCGGCGACACGCTGCGCCGGGCCGGCGGGGCCTGGGTCCTCTCGTTCGCCGCCGGGCTCGGTGTCGCGCTGCTGCTCAGCGGGGCGGACCTGGCGAAGAGCCTGGTCATCGGCACCGCGCTGACCAGCACCGCGCTGGGTGCGGTGCTGCCGATCCTGCGGGACTCGGGGCGTCTCGAGGGGCGGTTCGGGTCGGTGGTGCTGGCGTTCGGGTCGGTGGGGGAGTTCGGGCCGATCATCGCGATGGCCCTGCTGTTCAGCGGCCGCAGCCCGGGTGCGGCGAGCGCGGTGCTGGCGGTGTTCGCCGTCGTCACGGCGGGCGCGGTGTTCTGGGCGATGCGGCCCCGGCCGCCGTGGTTCGCCCGGATCGTCGCCGTGACGCTGCACTCCAGCGGCCAGTTCGCCGTCCGCTTCGTGATGCTGCTGCTCGCCGGGATGCTGGGGCTCGCCCATGCCTTCGGCCTGGACACCCTGCTCGGCGCGTTCGCCGCGGGCCTGCTGACCCGGCTCGTCCTCCAGGGGTCGGTGCCCGAGAGCGGCGACGCGATCCTGGAACGGGTCGAGGCGATCGGCTTCGGCTTCCTGGTGCCGTTCTTCTACGTCGTCACGGGCATCGACTTCGACCTCGCGGCGCTCCTGGACGACGGCCGCCCGCTGCTGCTCCTGCCGGTCTTCCTGCTGCTGTTCCTGCTGGTGCGCGGGGTTCCGGCGTATCTGCTGGCCCCGCGCGACCTGACCGGGCGCGCGCCGCGGGCCGCGCTCGGGCTGTTCGCGTCGACCTGTCTGCCGCTGGTGGTCGCGATCACCGCGATCGGCCTGGACGAGAAGGTGATCGGGTCCGGCGAGGCCGCCGCCCTGGTCGCCGCGGCGATGGTGTCGGTGCTGGTCTTCCCGCTGCTGGCGTTCCGGCTGCTGCGCCGGGAGGAGGACGGGGGCGGCCGGTCGGTGCCGGGCCGTGCGGCGGAGAGCGGGGAGGCGTGGTGAGGCGGCCCGTCGGGCGTTCTGCGGGGGCGGCTCCGGCCCTTCCGGCTACGGCTGGGCTCCGGCCTTCCGGCTACGGCTGCGCCTGCTCGTGGCCTTCCTCCGTCGGTACGCACAGCACCGGGACCGTCGACATGTGCAGCAGCTTGTGCGGGGTCGAGCCGAGCAGGGCCCCGCGCATCGGGCTCTCGCCCCAGGTGCCGACGACGATGACCCGGGCCCCGTGCCGTTCGGCCGCCTCCAGCAGGGCCTGCGCCGGTTTCTCGTCCAGCACCTCGACCGAGGCCGGGACGCCCGCCGCCTCGGCCGCCGTGAGCGCGTGCTCCAGGCCCGTGCGCCCGGCCTGCCGGATCGCTTCGTAGTGGCTGCGGTACTCCGCGCCGTCGCGCAGCCCGGGGGCGGCGGCCCCGTAGACCAGCACCAGTTCCTCCCCGTACGCCGCCGCCACCTCGATGGCGATGCGCAGGGCGCGGGCGGCGCCGGGGGACTCGTCGTAACCGAGGACGACCGACATCTCACGGCTCCTTCCGGCTCGGGGCGTGCACCAGGTCCGGGTCGGCGACCCCCGGCCGCTCCTGCCAGAACACCGCGTCCCGCAGCCGCCACACCACCATCAGGACCACGCCGACCAGGGAGATCACGATGCCGATGACGAGCGGTGGGCCCAGCCCGAACCAGGAGGTGCCGCTGTAGGAGTTGGCCGGGTCGGACATGTCGATGACCGAGCGGACCAGCAGCCAGGTCAGCAGTCCGGCGCCGACCACCGGGCCGAGGCCGATGAGCAGGAAGTTGCGCACGCTCTCGGTGAGGTGGCGCCGGTAGTAGACGGCGCAGGCCACTCCGGTGAGCGCGTAGTAGAAGGCGATCAGCAGCGACAGCGCGGTGAGCGAGTCGAAGAGGGCGTTGGCGGAGATCTGGTTGACCACCAGGTACCAGGCGATGGCGATGCCGGCGACCCACCACGTACTGACGTCCGGGGTACGGAACCGGGGGCTGATGTGCCCGAAGTGCTGCGGCAGCGCCTGACGGCGGGCCATGGACAGGGCGGTCCGGGAGGCCGGGATGATCGTGGTCTGGGTGGAGGCGATGGCGGAGGTGGCCACCGCCAGCAGCAGGATCCAGTCCCAGCCGCCCAGCACGTCCCCGGCGAGCTGGGCGAAGATGAACTCCTCCTCGCCCGCGTTCTCCGCCAGGAACGCCGTACCCGCGAAGGCCACGACCGCGATGGCGACCGACAGATAGGTCACCAGGAGCACCACGGTGGACCACAGGCCCGCCTTGCCCGGGGCGCTCGCCGAGTCCTCCGTCTCCTCGGTGAGGTTGACCGCGGACTCCCAGCCCCAGTAGATGAACACCCCGAGCAGCAGCCCGCCGGTCAGCGCGGCGCCGCCCGCGCCGAAGGGATTGAGCCAGCTGCCGGAGGGCTCGATCGAGTCGAAGCCGGTGGTGCCCGCGTACACCCGGTAGAGCGCCACCGCGACGAAGACCAGCAGGAACGCCACCTGGAGGAGGATCAGCGCGTTCTGCACCTTCGCGGAGAGCTCGGTGCCGATGACGCAGAGCCCGGTCATCACGATGATCAGGAGCACGGTGAGCAGCTGGCGGGCGAAGTCGTTCTCGACCCAGCCGTCCAGACCCACCGCCAGCAGGGTGAAGCTCACCGCCACATCGGCCAGCGAGCCCACCACCAGGACGCCGGTCATGGTGATCGCCCAGCCGCCCAGCCAGCCCGCCCAGGGGCCCATCGCCCGGGTCACCCAGGAGAACGTCGTACCGCAGTCCTGGTCGACCTTGTTCAGGTAGTAGAACGCCGAGGCGATCAGCAGCATCGGCACGAACGAGGCGAACATGACGCCCGGGGCGTAGATGCCCACCAGGGCGACGATCGGGCCGATGACGGCGGCCAGCGAGTACGCCGGGGAGGTCGCGTTCAGACCGATGACAAGCGCGTCGACGAACCCGATCGCGTTCGGCTTGAGACCGACATCCGGTTCGTCCCGCACACGGTCGTGGGCCATGGTTCCTCGCTCCGCCGGGCACCCCCGCCGGGAGCGGGCGATGATCCGGGACTCATCGTAGGAAGACCCGGCGAAAGCCGCATTCCGGGCGGTGCGCCCGGGCTGCGGGGAAAGCCGGTGGGGGTCACCCGAACGGCCCGCTCCGCTGCGAAGCCGGAGGCCGGGGCGCAGGGTGGAGCCCATGTGGTCCCGCCGACTCGTCCTGGGCGTTCTGGTCCTGCCCCTGGCCCTCCTGGTGTTCGGGGACGGCCGGGCGTTCCACGCGCCGGGGGCGGAGCTGGCCACCGGGCCCCGGCCGCCGCGCGGACTGCCGCAGCCGGCCGTCGTCAGCCGCCGGGACTGGGGCGCGGACGAGTCCCTGGTGCGGGAGGGGCCGCACTACACGGCCCCGGCGCGGGCGGTGTTCGTGCACCACACCGGCAACCCCAACGACTACGACTGCGCGGACGCCCCCGAGCTGATCCGGGCCGTCCAGCGCGACCACATCCGGCAGGACGGCTGGGACGACATCGGCTACAACTTCCTCGTCGACCGCTGCGGCACCATCTACGAGGGCCGCGCGGGCGGCGTCGGCCGCTCGGTGCTCGGCGCGCACACCAAGGGGTTCAACACCGACACGGTCGGCATCGCGGCGATCGGGAACTTCGGCCCGGGGGTCGAGGTGCCGAAGCCGATGATGGACGCGCTGGTGCGGCTCGCCGCCTGGAAGCTGCGGCCCGGGGCGGATCCGCTGGGCAGCGTCGACCTGGTGTCGACGAACGACGAGAGCCGCTTCGACCGGGGCCAGGTGGCCCGGCTGCACGTCATCTCCGGACACCGCGACAGCTTCGAGACCCGCTGCCCCGGCGACGCGCTCTACGACCTGCTGCCCGAGCTGCGGGAGCGCGCCGCGAAGCTGCGGGCCACCGTCCCCGGGCACGCGGCGACGGCCCGGCTGCGCCCGTCCTTCTGACCTGACCTGACCTGACCTGACCTGGCCGGGCTTGCCTAGCGGGCGACGAACTGCGTGAGTATCGCCTGCACCTCGTAGATGTCGACGCCCTTGGTGAACGTCTTCTGGAGCGGCGTCGCGTTGCCCGAGATCCAGATCTTCAGCTCGGCGTCGAGATCGAACGTGCCGGCCGTCTCCACGGCGAAGTGCGTGATGCTGCGGTACGGCACGGAGTGGTACTCCACCTTCTTGCCGGTGATGCCCTGCTTGTCGACGAGGATCAGCCGCCGGTCCGTGAACAGGATGGTGTCGCGGATCAGCAGGAACGCGGCGTGCACCTGCTCGCCCTGCCCGAGCAGCCGCGCGTAGTCCTGCTGGGCGGTGGCCGGATTGATCGTGTGGGCGTTGCCGAACAGTGCCATGAGGTCCCCGTCTCCCGGTGGTCGCGTACGTACAGAAGTACGCGCCGACGGGGGTGATGGTTCCCCCGCGCCCCGGACCCGGCGGCGGGCTCAGAGCGGGACGATCGTCGTCTCCGTGGCCTTCACGCTGGTCCAGACGGCCGTGCCGTCGGCGATGCCCAGCTCGGCCGCGGCCGCCGGGGTGATCTCCGCGACCAGGTCCGGGGCCTCGGCCGAGGTGATCAGCAGCCGCAGCCGGCTGCCGCCCGAGGTGATCTCGCGGACCGTGCCGGGCCAGACGTTGCGCGGCGATCCGGTGGGCCGCTCCCGGTGTACGGAGACGGCTTCCGGCGCGATGACCGCGAGGGCGTCCGTGCCCGCCGGGAGCGGCTCGGCGACCACGAGGTGCCCGCCGTCCTCCGGGGCCAGGCCGTCGGCGGTGGCGGTCCCGGGCCAGGCGTTGTGGCCCAGCATCCGGGCCACCCACGGCGAGCGCGGGTGGCGGGTGACCTCGGCGGGCGGCTCGTCCTGGAGGGCCCGGCCGTCCTCCAGCACCAGGACCCGGTCGGCCAGCGAGACCGCCTCGACCGGGTCGTGGGTGACGATCAGACAGACCCCGCCGAACTCCGCGAGGTGGCCGCGCAGGGTGTGCCGGACCCGGGCCCGGGTGGTCTGGTCGAGGGCGGCGAGCGGTTCGTCCAGCAGCAGCAGGCGCGGGCGGGCGGCGAGCGCGCGGGCCAGGGCGACCCGCTGGGCCTGCCCGCCGGAGAGCTGGGCGGGCCTGCGGTGGGCGAGGTGGCCCACCCCGAGCCGGTCCAGCCAGCCCTGGGCCTCGCGCCGGGCCTCGGCGCGCGGCACCCCGTGGGCGCGGAGCCCGTACGCCGTGTTGGTCAGCGCGCTCAGGTGCGGGAACAGCGCCCCGTCCTGGGGCACCCAGGCGACGCCCCTGCGGTGCGGCGGGAGGGCGGTGACGTCGCTGTCGCCGAGGCGCAGGGTGGCGTGCGCGCGGGGCGTGAGGCCGAGGAGGGCCCGCAGGAGCGTCGTCTTGCCCGCGCCGTTGGGGCCGACCACCGCGACGGTGGTGCCGGGCGGGGCGTCGAGGGTGAGGCGGGTGAAGCCGGTGACCTCGGCGTGCAGCGGCCAGGGTTCGGGCGCGGGCTTCTTCAGGAGGTCCGGCGGCGGTGCGGGAAGGGCGTCCGGGGCGGTGCCCGTCGGGTCCTCCGGGCGGTCCGCCGCCGTACGGCTCGCGAGGTCGCGGTGGTCGCCCGGGGTGCCGGTCCACCGGCCGCGCAGTGTGACGAGCACGATCATCGCGATGGCCAGGAGCAGCAGCGACACGGAGGTGGCGGCCTCCGGCGAGTCCTGGAGCAGCAGATAGACCTGGAGCGGCAGGGTCTGCGTGGTGCCGGGGAGGTTTCCGGCGAAGGTGATCGTCGCGCCGAACTCGCCGAGCGCCCGCGCCCAGGTCAGGGCGGCCCCGGCGATCAGCCCGGGGGCGACCATCGGCAGCGTCACGGTGAGGAACACCCGGACCGGCGAGGCCCCGAGGGAGGCGGCGGTCTCCTCGTACCGGGGGCGCAGTCCGCCGAGCGCGCCCTCCAGCGAGATGACCAGGAACGGCATCGCGACGAAGGTCGCCGCGAGCACGGCCCCCGAGGTGTGGAAGGGCAGGGTGATGCCGAAGGTGTCCTCCAGCCACGGGCCGAGCAGCCCGCGCCGCCCGAAGGCCAGCAGCAGCGCGACGCCGCCGACCGTGGGCGGCAGCACCATCGGCAGCAGGACCAGCGAGCGGACGAACGCCTTGCCGGGGAACGGCACCCGGGCCAGCAGCCAGGCCAGCGGCACCCCGAACAGCAGCGAGAGCCCCAGCGACCAGAGCGAGACCACCAGCGAGAGCCGCAGCGCCTCGGTGGTGGCGTCGGCGGTGAGGTGCGCGCCCAGGTCGCCCCAGGAGGTGCGGGCCAGGATGCCGACGAGCGGCAGCATCAGGAACGCCACGGCCAGCAGGGCGGGCACCGTCAGCAGGAGCGGGGCGCGGACCCCTGGTGTACGGCGGCGGACCGGGCGTTTCATCGGTGACCTCGTCGGGCTGGGGGCTGTCGTGTGCGGTGCCCGGCGGGCCCGTCGGACGGTACGGGCCCGCCGGGAGCGGTGTGCGGCTACGGCTGCTGGAAGCCCGCGCCCTGGAGGATCTTCTGGGCGGCGGGCGTGGAGAGCCAGGCGACGAACGCGGCGGCGGCCTCGCTGTGCTTCGACCCCTTCAGCGTGGCGGCCGGGTAGGAGGCGACGGCGTTCTCCGCGTCCGGGATGTCGATCGCGTCGACCTTGTCGGTGGTGGTCGCGGCGTCGGTCTTGTAGACGATCCCGGCGTCCGCCTCGCCCAGTTCGACCTTGCTGAGGACCGCGCGGACGTTGGGCTCCTGGGAGACCGGCTTCACCTCGATCTTCTGCGCGTCGAGGATCTGCTTGCTGTAGCGGCCCACCGGCACCTCGGGGGCGGCCAGGACGACCTTCAGCTTGGCGTCCGAGAGGTCCTTGAGGTTCTCGACCTTCTCCGGGTTGCCCTCGCCGACGGCGATGACGAGGCGGTTCTTGGCGATGACGGCCGGGGTGCCGGTCTCGCCGGTGAGACCGTCCATCGTCCTGGTGTCCGCGGTGACCAGGGCGTCGGCGGGGGCGCCCTGCTTGACCTGGGCGGCCAGCTCCTGGGAGCCCGCGAAGGAGAACGTCACCCTGGTGCCAGGGTTCTCCTTCTCGTACGCCGCTCCCGCCTCCTTGAAGACGTCCGTCAGCGAGGCGGCGGCCAGCACGGTCAGGTCCGCCTTCGGGGCGCCGGAGGCGGAGGAGGCGGCCTTCGAGCCGCTGTCCTTGTCCTTGTCCTTGGCCTGGTCGGAGCCGGAGTCGCCGCAGGCGGCGAGCGGGATCAGCAGGGCGGTGGTCAGCACGGCGGCGGCCGCACGGCGGCGGGTGATCAGCGGGGACATGAGGGCGGGTGCTCCTTGGACGGGTGCGCGGCCGGCGGGGCGCCGGGCGGGCGGGGGTTGCCGTGCGGGGCGGTGGTACGTGGGCGGTGGTACGGGTACGACGGTGGGCCGAAGCCGTACGGGCCCGTCGCCGGCCGGTCTCAGGTGCGGTCGATGTGCACGCTGGTCGACTTCACCCGGGCGGTCGCCTGCATGCCGACCTCCAGGCCCAGCTCCTCCACCGCCTCCCGGGTCAGGAGCGAGACGAGCCGGTGCGGCCCGGCCTGGATCTCGACCTGGGCCGCGACATCGCCGAGTTTCACCGCGGTGACGATGCCGGGGAACGCGTTGCGGGCCGAGGTGTACGGGGCCTCGTCCTCGCCGCCCGCGCTCTGGCCGACCTCGATCGAGAAGGCGGCCAGCGCACGGCCGTCGATCAGCCGCCGGCCGGCCTCGTCGCGATGGGTGGCGACCCGGCCGGCGTCCGCCCAGCGGCGGGCGGTGTCGGGGCTGACTCCGAGAAGTCGTGCGGCCTGGCCGATTGTGTAGGACTGCATGTGCGACACGCTAGGCCAATCAGGCTGGCATTTACCATTCTCTGGACGATGATCCATCGCAGATGCGACAGGTCTCGGAGGAATGTACGGGGCACGGGAACGGGCCGCGCCGGTGCTCCGGTCGCGGCCCGTGGCGGCTCTTCGCCCCGGGTGGGGCGGGTCGGTCGGCTCCGTTCGGATCCGGCCGGCTCAGGTCACCGGGCTCGTCGCCGGCATCTCGCCCTCGGTGGTGGTCACGTCGATCACGGCGAACGCGGCCCCCTGCGGGTCGCTGATCGCCGCGAACCGGCCGAAGGGGCTGTCCATCGGCCCGAACCGCAGCACCCCGCCGCGCTCGGTCGCCTTCGCCACCGCCGCGTCGCAGTCCGGAACGGAGAAGTACACGTTCAGGAACGAGGGCAGATCGGGCGGGAAGTCCTGGCCCATCACCATCCGGCCGAGGACCGTCTGCCCCTGGACGTCGAACATGGCGAAGTCCATCGACTCGTCGTCGAACTTCCGTGTCGTGTACGAGAAGACCGCGGGGTAGAACGCGTCGACCTTCTTCGGGTCGCGGGTGAAGACCTCACCCCAGCAGTACCCGCCGGGCTCGCCCGTCTTCGTCTCGAACCCCTCGTGGGTGTTCGCCTGCCAGATGCCGAAGACCGCGCCGCCGGGGTCGCGGGCCAGCGCCATCGTGCCGAACTCGCCGACCCGCATCGGCTCCATCAGCGGTGCCCTCGGGTTGTACAGCCATGGCGCGCCGGTCCTTCCCTGGAGTCCCTCTCGTCGGCCCCGCCCTACGGGCCCTGCCCGCAGGGTCAACGCTAGTCAGCCGGGGGTCGGTCCGCGCGTCGGAGAGACGTGCCGTTCGCCGTCGTCCACCGGGCGAGCGGCCGGGCCCGTCGGCCGGACCGCGTACCTGGACGTCGCGGTCCAGGACGAGCGCCTGGAGGTCGGCTGGACCTGGTACGGGCGGGCGCACCGGCGCTCGGCGGTGAACAGCGAGGCGAAGCCGGCGGGACAGCGTCTACTTGTCGCTGCCGGCCGACGAGTGGCCCGCGGCGAAGGCGCGTCTCACCGCACGCCTTGCCGCGGGCTGAGGGGACTCTTCCGGGTCATCCCCGGGTCCGGTGCCGGACCGGCCGGGTCTCGGCGGCGTACTCCGCGCAGTCGGGGTTCTCGCAGGGGCCCGCGCGCCATACCGGGACGAAGATCCCGAGGGACTTGTGGCGGTGGATCTCGGAGGGGACGGGCTGTTTGCAGGTCGGGCACATGAAAGCGGCCCGCTGGTGAAGGTCACGCTTTTTGCTGTCCATTTACCCACGATAGGCGGGGCCCGATATTTTGGAAAGTCTTGGTCTTGGCTATTCCTCGTCTTTGCTCGGCCGGCGGCGCATGCTCAGCGTCACCGACACCGCCAGAATGACGACGATCACCGCCAGGCTGACCGGTGAGGGAATCTCCGGGATCGAGGTGCTGATCATCTTGTGGCAGGCCTGGAGGACGAGTTTGACCGCGATGAAGGCGAGGATGACCGCCAGGCCGTGGCTCAGGTAGTGGAACCGGTCCAGCAGTCCCGCCAGCAGGAAGTACAGGGCCCGCAGGCCCAGGATCGCGAAGGCGTTGCTGGTGTAGACGATGAACAGGTCGTCGCTGACCGCGAGCACCGCCGGCACGCTGTCGACCGCGAAGATGAGGTCGGCCGCCTCGATCGCGGCGACCACCGCCAGCAGCGGAGTGGCGATCCGCCGTCCTTCCTCGCGGACGACGAAATGCGTGCCGGCGTAGTCGTCCTGGACCGGCATGATCTTGCGCAGCAGCCGTACCGCGAAGCTCTTGCCGGGATCGAAATTCTCCTCCTGGCCGCTGAGGATTTTATAGCTGCTGTAGAAAAGGATCGCGGCGAAGAGGAAGAGCACGAAGGTGAAGCGGTTGACCACCGCGACGCCGGCCGTCAGGAAGATCGCGCGGAACACCAGTGCGCCGATGACACCGAAGAAAAGCACCCGGTGCTGGTATTCCCGGGGCACCTTGAAATAGGCGAAGATCAGCGCGAAGACGAAGAGGTTGTCGACCGACAGGCTCTTCTCCAGCAGCCAGGCGGTGGTGTACTCCGTCCCGGCGGTCGTCCCGAGGACCAGGAAGACGACCCCGCCGAAGATCAGCGCGAGGCTCACCCACAGGGCGCTCCACAGCCCGGCCTCCTTGAAGCCGATGACATGCGCCTTGCGGTGCGCCATGAGGTCGACCGTCAGCGAGACGATCACGGTCGCGGCGAACACGATCCAGAGCCACACCGGTACGTCCACGCCGCAGACCTCCCACTCGGGTTTTTACGAGTGTGACCCGCCCGCCCCGTCACCGCCCGCCGGAGTGCGCCGGGTGGCGGCCGCGACCGAGGCCATCAGCTCCGCGTCGAGGAACGAGGGGTCGGCCAGCCGGGTGGCGGCGGCGTAGGAGTTCAGCAGCGCCTTGGTGACCCGCAGCGCCGCCTCCGGGCGGCGGACCACCGGCTTCGCCCAGGCGGCGACCGCCGCGTCCAGCTCAGCCCCGGGCACCACCCGCTGGAGCACGGACAGCTCGCGGGCCTCGGCGGCGTCGAAGGCCCGGCCCGTCAGGATCAGCTCGCGGACCCGGGCCGCGCCCACCTCGTGGATCAGCCGGGGCAGCAGCCCGCCCCAGGCGGTCGGCAGCCCGAGCGCCAGTTCCGGCAGCCGGAAGGAGGCGTCCTCCGCACCGACCCGCAGATCGCAGGCCAGGGCCAGCGCGAACCCCGCGCCCACCGCCTTGCCCTGCACCCGGGCGATGGTCACGGCCCGGCCGCCGGAGATCGCCTCGCAGACCCGGCGGGCCTTCTCCCCGGCGACCCGGATGCCCCGGCCGCCCGGATCCTCCGCCAGCCAGTCCGCGAACTCGGTACGGTCGCCGCCCAGGCAGAAGTCGTCCCCGGCGGCGCTGAGCACCAGGACCCGCACCTCCGGGTCCGGGGCGACGACGACGTCGAGCAGTTCGTCGAGCATCGCCTCGGTCACCGCGTTGCCGGACTCCGGCGCGTTCAGCTCCACGTACAGGACGGGGCCCTCGCGCCGGCTGCGTACCGTCGCGGGCCGGTCGTCGGAGCGGTCGCCCGCCGTCAGGAAGTCGGGCAGCGAGAGCTTCACAGCGCCACGCTCAGCGAGGTGATCCGTCTGAAGACCATCCGGGGCGCGTGGACCGGCGGCGAGACGGTGTGCAGGGTGGGGAAACGGTCCAGCATCCGCGCCAGCAGCGTCCGCGCCTCCAGCTTGGCCAGCGCCGCGCCCAGGCAGTAGTGCACCCCGCCGCCGAAGGTGAGGTGGCTGCCGCCGCGCAGGATGTCGAAGGAGTCCGGGTCCGGGTTCCGCCGCGGATCGTGGTTGGCGGCTCCGTACAGGACGTGGATCATGCTGTCCTTCTTGATCGGGACCCCGGCCAGGACGGTGTCCTCGGCGGCGATCCGGGTGTTGATGTGGATGGGCGGGTCGTAGCGCAGCGTCTCGTCGACGGCCGCGTCGATGTGCTCCGGGTGCTCCCGCAGCCACGCCCACCGGGCCGGTTCGGTCAGCAGGGCGGTCATCGAGGAGAGCAGCGTCGCGGTGGTCTCCAGCGAGGCGATGGTGACGAACATGGTGAGCCGGTAGAGGATCTCGTCCGCCCGCTCCCGGTCCGGCTCCATGGCGTCCCAGGTGTGGATCCAGCCGGTCAGCACATCGTGGCGGGGCTCCGCCCGGCGGCGGGCGACCAGCTCGGTGAAGTAGGCGCGCAGCCGCAGCGTCGCCTCGGCGGAGACGGCCAGCTGCGACTTGGTGGGCAGCAGTTCCTGGGCGAACACCTGGTTGTGCGTGATCTCCAGGATGTCCGGGTAGTCCTCGGGCGGTATCCCCAGCCAGGAGCCGACGGTGCTGATCGGCAGCTGTTCGCTGACCGTGGAGACGAAGTCCGCCTCACCCCAGCGGAGCTTCTCCGCCAGCTCGTCCAGGAGCCGGTCGGTGTCGCGCTCGACGTCGGGGGTGAGGCGTTCGATGGTGGAACGGTCGAAGAGATTGCCCAGCGAGCGGCGCTGGCAGGTGTGCTCGGGGGCGTTGAGCCGGGCGAGTGTGGTGGTCATCTCGCGGGTCGCGATCGCGTCCCACTGCTTGGAGTCGTCCTGCCGCTCCTGCCAGGCGAGATCCGGGACGAGCCAGTCGCGGCCCCGGAGCACCTGGCTGCAACTGTCGAAACCGGTGACGAAATACCCGTTCCACGGAGCGCGGACGACGTCACCCATCGTCCGCAGCTCCGCGAGTATCCCGTACGGATCGGCCTGTCCTTCGGGCGTACTGAGCCGGCGGAGCAGCCCGATGACCGCGCGCCGACCGTCCGGGGTCCTGCCCTTACCGCCCGTGATACTCACGCAGAGTTCCTTGACCTAGGCCCATGGTTACCGCCCTGAACCTACCCCTCCGGATATCTGCGCCAAGCATCGATCTTTGTTGCCCCCGTCACATGCAATCGTCACAAATGCCCGTTGTCATATGCGAATTGTCGGTCCGTGAGTCATACGCGGAACACGTCGAGGAACGAACTCCACCAGCCCTTCTGCTTCCTGCCGGAATCCGCTTCGTGACGGTGCGTCACAGGAGGTGCGGCGGGGGAGTTCCGGAAGGGGTCGGGCAGCTGGGCCGAGGTCTGCGCCGGGGGCTGCACCCCGGCGCCCGTACGCCGCGCGGTCGTCGGGGTGAACCGTACGGGCAGCGCGACCAGCGCCCGGTGGAAGGGGCCCGGCCGCCAGGCCACGCCCGAGGCGGGCACGGCCAGCGCGAGGTCCGGGACGGTGTTGAGGATCTTCTCGATCGCGGTCAGCGCGATCAGCGTCGCGGGCGACTTGGCCGGGCACACGTGCGGGCCGGCGCCCCAGGCCAGATGGGCGCCCTTGCTCAGGGTCTGGCGGGCGTCGGTGAGCCCCGGGTCGCTGTTCGCGGCGGCGAAGCTGATCAGGACCGGGGTCTCCGCCTTCAGCACCACCCCGTCCAGCTCGATGTCCCGAACCGGGTAGTGCGTGGCGTAGTTGGCGATCGGCGGGTTGTTCCACAGGACGTCGTCCAGCGCGTCCTCGACGAGCATCCCCGAACCGCGCCGCTCGGGCGCGCCCGGCTGCTCACCGGCGAGCATCAGCAGCAGCGCGTTGCCGATCAGATTGCGCTCCGGCTCCACGCCCGCGCCCATCAGCATGACCAGCTGGTCCTTCAGCTCCTCGTCCCGCAGCCCCGCCGGGTGCTGGATCAGCCAGGAGGTGATGTCCTCGCCGGGCTGGCGGCGCTTGATCGCGACCAGCTCCATCAGGCACTCGGTCAGCTCGGCGTTGGCGCGGAGCACGTCCTCGCCGTCGAAGATCGCCGACATCGAGCGGGTCAGCCGGTCGCCGATGTCGCCGGGGCAGCCGAAGAGCTGGTTGAACAGCAGCAGCGGCAGGAGCTTGGCGTACTCGTTGAGCAGATCGGCGGTGCCGCGCTCGATGAACTGGTCGATCAGATAGTCGGCGATCCGCTCGACGTCCCGGCTGAGCCGGCTGCTGTTGAGCCGGGCCAGCGACTCGGTGACCGCCTTGCGCAGCCGCAGGTGCTCCGCGCCGTCGGTGAACAGGCAGTTGGGCCGGTAGATCATCATCGGCAGCACCGGGCTGTCCATCGGTACGGCGCCCTCGCGCAGCGCGGCCCAGCGCCGCGAGTCCCGGGCGAACAGCGCCGGGTTCTGCAGCACCCGCAGCGCCGCCTCGTGCTGCACGATCAGCGTGGCGTCCACGCCGGGGGCCAGCTCGATGGGTGCGGCGGGGCCGTGGGTCCGTGCCGCGTCGTAGAAGCGGTGCGGATCGGCGGCGAACTCCGGTCCGTACAGCGACGTCTGCTGCTGGTGCATGGGGCACCCGGCGGGGGCGCTGTACGGGGTGGCTCCCGGCGACGGGTCCATGTCGGCTTCCTCGGTGTGATCGCGGGACCCGGTCGGGCCCCGGCTTCCGTATACGTTTCTGGTGCGGGCGGGCCGCGTGGGTCAGGCCACGTGCGAGAGCAGATGGCGGACCAGGGTGATCAGTGCCTGCGCGGAGGACTTCTGGTCCCGGGCGTCGCAGAAGACGACCGGGGTGTCCGGCAGCAGGTCGAGCGCCTCGCGCAGTTCGTTCTCGGCGTGCTGGGAGTACGGGTCGAAGCTGTTGACGGCGACCGCGTACTCCAGTCCGTACGTCTCGACGAGGTCGATGACGGGGAACGTGTCGGCGAGCCGCGCCGGGTCGACCAGGAGCAGGGCGCCCAGCGAACCGCGCGCCATGTCCTCCCACAGCTCCACGAACCGCTGCTGGCCCGGTGTGCCGAACAGGTACAGCACCAGTTCGTCGCTGAGGGTGAGCCGGCCGAAGTCCAGGGCGACCGTGGTCGTCTTCTTGTCGGGGGCGCCGCGCAGATCGTCGACCTGGGCCGCGGCCTGGGTCATCCGCTCCTCGGTGCGCAGCGGGGTGATCTCGGACAGGGTGCCGATCAGCGTCGTCTTGCCCACCGCGAAGTGCCCGACGACGAGGATCTTCGCCGCGCGCTGCACCGCGTCCGGCACATAGATGCTCTCAGCCGAACCGGACTTGGAGTCCATGCAACACCTCTTCGAGGATCTTCCTGTCAACGAGCTGGGCCGGCGGCGGCGCCTTCCGGCGCAGCAGGTGTCCCTGCTGGTTTAAGTCCTGGAGCAGCAGACGGGCCACCCCGACCGGCAGGCCGAGGTGGCCGGCCACCTCGGCCACGGACAGATAGCCGCCGGAGCACAGCTCCCAGATCGCCTTGACCTCCGGGCTGGGGTTCGGCGGCGGCTGGCTCTCGGGGGCGAGGGTGACCAGCGTGACCAGCGAGAGGTCTTCCGCGTCGGGCAGCCCCCGTCCGCCGGTGATGACATAGGACCGGACGAACCCGCTGCTGACCTGCTGCTCCTCGCCCGGCGCGGTCATATCTCGCTGTCCGCGTGTCGGCGGGGAGGTGTGGTCATCGCCTTCCCCAGCGCGGTGACCTGCTGCTGCATCCGGAAGGACATCGCCTCCATGTCCACGTCGGCGGCGGCGGTGGCGGCGAGATAGGCGCCGGTGCCGGCGGCGATCAGGAAGATCCAGCCGTCCTCGTACTCCAGGAGCGTCTGCCGCCAGTGGCCCGGGTCGCGGGTGCCGATGAAGGGGGCGACGGCTCGGCTGAGGGACTGCATGGAGCTCATCGCCGCGGCGACGGTCTCCGCGTCGTCCCGGCCGATCTCGCTGGAGTTGGCGAGCAGGAGGCCGTCGGCGGACACCAGGATCGCGTGCCGGGCGCCGGGCACCTGGAGCAGGTCGTTGAGCACCCAGGACAGATCGGGGTTCACTGGAACTCGGGTCCTTCCGTCGTCGTCGTGTCGCGTCCGGACCGGGTTCCTCGCTGGAACGCGCCGAGTCGGGAGGCGGTCTCCTCGTTGCTGCGCACGGGCTGCGGTTCGGCCGAGGGCACCGCGGAGACCGGGCTCTTGCGACGACGCTTCGGCAGCCCCCCGGCGGTGGTGGTGATCTGGGCCAGCGGCTGGGTCGCGGTGTCCGGCTGGGGTGCGGGCGGGAAGAGCGGGGTGGGCGCCGGGGCCGGGGCGGCCTGCCGGTGGTCCACCCGCTGCGGCTGCGGAGCGATGGCTTCGGGCGCTTCCACGGGGGCCGCGGCGGGCGGCGCCTCGGTGGTGAGCAGTTCGTCGGGGATCAGGACCACCGCGCGTACGCCTCCATAGGGGGAAACGGAGTCCACCGAGACCCGGAAGCCGTAGCGGGCGGCGAGCATCCCGGAGACGGCGAATCCGAACTGCGGCGGAATACCGAGGCTGGAGACGCTGATCGCGGCCTGGGGGGAGAGGAGGGCCGCCGCGCGGTCCTTCTCCTCCTGGCCCATGCCGAGACCGGCGTCGTCGACGATGAGGCAGACACCCGTCGGCACGGCCTGGATGTTGATCTCGACCGGGGTGCCGGGGGCGGAGTAGTTCGTGGCGTTGGCCAGCAGCTCGGCGAGGACCACGGCGACGGGCTCCACGGCCCGGCTGACCACCGAGAAGTTCACCTGGCCGTTGACCCGGACCCGGTCGAAGTGCCGGATCCGGCCCTGGGCGCTGCGGGCCACGTCGAAGACGGAGGCCACGGTCTCGCGCCGGCCGAGCCAGCCGCCGCAGAGCACGGCGATGCCCTGGGCGCGCCGGCCGAACTGGCTGTTGGCGTGGTCCATGGCCATCAGGTCGGAGAGGATCCCGGGATCGTCGCCGTACTTGCGCTGAGCCTTCTCGATCACGACCTGCTGCTCGTCGGCGAGGCCCTGGAGGGTACGGACGGCGGCCTTGAGGACCGCCTTGGTCTCCTCCTCGGCGTCCTTGCGGACCTCCGCGAGTTCGGCGGACTGACGCTGCAGCAGACCGTTGTGGACGACGTGGAGTTCGTCCCGCTGGCGCAGGAGCGCGTCGCGCTCACCGCGCAGGTCGGAGTTGTGTCTGCGCAGCTTGACGTTGGTCGCGCGAGCCCGCAGAACGGCACCCACGGCGACCAGTGCTACGACAACCAGCGCCCAGATGACGGGGCCCTGTGGAAATGTCATGAGACTCACTTCAAGTGCCATGGCGGAAACGGCTTGACACCCCGTCATGCGGCACGCAGCCAGGGCTCGTTCGCCACGACCGTGCGCCGCTTCGGGAGGTGCCCCTCCGAAGGTGGGGCCGAGGAATTCATTCCTCCCGGAATGCCCCCATACGCCATCAGCCCACTGGAAGTAAGATGATCTTATCATCGGCAGCGCGCCGAAATGTCAAGGCCGCCACGCCAGTTGCCACTCGACGCAGGATGTTCACATTGAGGAGACCTGGCGGACGGCGTCCCGCTGCCGCCGGTACGACCGGCAGGGTCCGGCGGGCACGGTCGGTGGGGGTGGCCGACGGGCGCGGCCGACGGGTGCGGTCGGCAGGCCTCCGAAGGTACGGAATTCAACGTTCCGCTTCTTGTCCGGCGTCCCTGGAACCCGCCCCGCTCCTGCCGTACCCTTCGGTGATTCCTGGTCGGCAGGGTGAAGGGGCGCATCGTGATTCGGGTTGCCGTCGTGGACGACGAGCAGCTGGTCCGGTCCGGGCTGAAATTGATCTTGGGTGCCGCTCCGGACATCGAGGTGGTCGCCTGCTGCGACGGGGCCGACGCCGTCGACCGCGTACGGGAGGCGCGCCCCGACGTCCTGCTGCTGGACATCCGGATGCCCGAGGTCGACGGGCTGACCGTGCTGCGGCAGGTGGGCGCGCTGACGGCGCCGCCCGCCGTGGCGATGCTGACCACCTTCGACGCGGGCCGGCACATCGACGACGCGCTGCGCTCGGGGGCGGTCGGTTTACTGATGAAGAACACGGCCCCGGAACAGCTCGTCCACGCGGTCCGCGTGCTGGCCGCCGGCGGCCGGATCCTGGCGCCCGAGGCGGTCGGCCCGGTGATCGAGGGCTATCTCGCCGCGGGCCGGGACACCGGAGCGGCCGACCGCACCGGGGCCCTGACCGACCGCGAGGGCCAGGTGCTGGCGCTGGTCGGCGCGGGCCTGTCCAACCGGGAGATCGCCCGTGAGCTGCGGCTGTCCCACGGCACGGTGAAGGACCACGTCAGCTCGGTGCTGTCCAAGCTGGGCGGGGTCAACCGGGTCCAGGCGGCGGTGCTCGCGGACCGGGCCGGTCTGATCGACGGGGTGTCGTGAAGCGCCTCCGTCCCCGCATACCGGCGCGCCTCTCCGGTCCGCGCTTCTCCGGCCCGCGTCTCTCCCGCCCGGGTCTCACCCGCCTTGGTCCCTCCCGTCCGCTCCTGCGCCCCGGCTCCCGCCGGGCGCGGGCCGTCGGCCGGGCCGCCGTGCCGGTCGGGATCGCCGTGGTCGACGGCCTCCTCGTCAACGGCTTCGGCCCCGGGCCCGGCCTCTGGGTCGCGCTCGTCGCGGCGGGCGCGCTGGTGCTGCGCCGCCGCTGCCCCGAGGTGCCGCTGCTCGTCGGGCTGCCCGGGATGTACGTCGGCCAGCTGGCGTTCGCCCCGCTGATCGCGCTGTACTGCCTCGCCGACCGCCGCCGCAGTGTGGCCGTCGGAGCCGTGGGGGCCGCCGCGGTCGCCCTGGCCCAGTTCCTGCCGTACCCGGTCACCGGCCTGCGGGAGCTCGCGCTGGACCGGGAGACCCTGATCATGGCGATGGACTCCTGCGTCCTGGCCGTCGGGGCGCTGGTCCTGGGGCGTACGGCCCGGGTGCGCCGCGAGCGGCAGCGGGAGCTGGCGGAGGGCCGGGAGCGCGAGCACCGGCTCCTCGCCGAGAGGACCCTGTCCACCGAGCGGGCCTGGCTGGCGCGCGAGATGCACGACGTCGTCGCCCACCAGGTCAGCCTCATCGGCCTCCAGGCCGGGGCGCTCCAGGTCGGCGAACCGGACGCCGCCACCGTACGCTCGACCGCCGGGGTCGTCCGCGAGCTCTCGGTGAAGACCCTCACCGAGCTCCAGCACATGGTGGGCGTCCTGCGCGCGGCCGGTGTCGCCGCGCCCGGCCTCGCCCCGCAGCCCCGGCTCACCGACCTGCCCGCCCTGGTCCGCGACTGCGGTCTGCGCGTCACGCTCGATGCCCCGGACGGCCCCGGCCACTGGTCCCAGGCGGCGGAGCGGGCCGCCTACCGCACGGTCCAGGAAGCCCTCACCAACGTGCGCAAGCACGCCCCCGGCGCCGAGGTGGACATCCGGGTCCGGCCGCTGGACGGCGGACTGCGGGTCGACGTCCGCAACACCGCCGCCGACGGCTCCACCGCACCCCTCGGACTGCCCGGCGGCGGTCACGGTCTGATCGGTCTGCGGGAGCGGGCGCATCTGCTCGACGGCACCTTCGACGCCGGGCCCGAGCCGGACGGCGGATTCCGGATCCAGGCCGTGTTCCCGTCCCGGCAGACTTTCTGAGGGTGTGTCCGCACCCATCCGATCCGGATTTCCGGTCCTTCTCCAGGAGGAGATCCGCAACCCCGGACCCCGCCGACCGGCGGGGGGTGCACCCGTCGAATGGCCGGATAATTCGGACCCACCTCCCTTAAGTGTATTGCTGCTTGCTGTCATTTCCCTGGGAAAGATAGGATCGCTGCGCGCCTTGACCAGCGCACGCCGTGCGGGGGCCGTCGTGACGGATCCGCCCTGCCGGCGGCCGTACGGGGGAAGTAGGGCAGAAATGGCAGATGACTGTATAGCCGTAGGGCTGATGGTCGCCAGATTGTCGTTGCGGCGAAGACTGACCAGGCTCTTCGCCCATCGTGGATGGAACGCCGTCGCGTGCGAGGGGGCCGGGGGGCTTCTTTCGTCCGACGTCCCGTCCGACGTCCTGGTCGTCGACATCGACCGGCTCGACGAGATACGGGACGCCGCGCCGGTCGTGGCGCTGACCTACGGCTCGGAGATACGTCATCTCGGAGCGGTGAAAGCCGACGTCCGGGCGGTCGTGGACCGCGACGACCTGGACGAGGCCTTCCTGGAGGCCGTGCAGGAGGTCGCCGCCGGGCACGGGTGGATCTCACCCACGCTGGTGCGCCCGCTGCTGCGCGGGCAGCCGTCCGCACCGGCGGGGGCCGTCCGGCCGACCGCCGTGGCCGGGCAGCCGCACAGACCGGGGCGGCCGCACGATCCGGCCCTGACGGCACGGGAGTACGAAGTGGTCTCCCTGGTGTCGAAGGGAATGAACAACAGCGAGATCGCCGGTGCCCTCTATATCGCGGAGAGCACCGTGAAGTTCCATATGTCGAACATTCTGCAGAAGACCGGATTCCGTAACCGCGGTCAGCTCGTGGCGCGTATGCCGGTGGCCGGCTGAACCGGCAGTACACAACATGGAGGAGACCGTCATGGGAAAGAAGAAGGAAGCCCTGCGCTGGGCGCCGGTGGCCATTCTGCTGGTGCTCGCGCTGATCGCGCCGCTGTTCGGGGACAATCCGACCGGCGTCGTGATTCCGCTTCTGCTCGCGGTGATGCTCGCGGGCGTCAACGTCACGATGCAGAAGAAGGAGCGCTCCGCCCGCGGGGCCGAGTGATCCGGCCGGGGGAGCACCACGGATGAATGCCGGGGCCGCCGCACCTGACCAGTGCGGCGGCCCCGGCACGCGTCGTTCATGAACGCTCGGTCACGAGGCCTCGTACCGGGTGAAGCGCACCGCGCCCACCGCCCCGATCGCCACCGCGTACAGCGTGAGCACCAGGAAGCCGAGGCCCTGCGAACCGCCGTCCGCCTCCGCCGCGGCCGTCATGATCGTGCCGCCGCCCGCCAGGTCGCCCGCCCCGCCGGGGAGCAGGTTGCCCAGCTCCGCGTTGCCGAGCGAGGAGGCGAGGATCCGCAACGTCGGCTCCAGGAACTGCGTCACCAGCAGGATGCCGACGATCGCCGCCACCTGGTTGCGCACCAGCGCGCCCACGCCGACGCCGATCGCGCCCCACAGGGTCATCACCACGATGCTGCCGCCCAGCGCGCCGAGCACCGTGCCGTCCGTGAGGTACGCCGGCTTCCCGTGGCCCGAGAGCAGCGCCGCCGCCACCAGGGCGCCGGAGACCACCGCCACCGTGCCGTACACGAACGCCGTGCCCAGCCCGACGAGGAGCTTGGCGCCGTAGACCCGGGCCCGGCGCGGCTCGGCCAGCAGCGTCGCGGAGATCGTGCGCGCGTGGTACTCCTGCGTCACCGCGATCACGCCGATGGCCAGCGGGAAGACGTACGCGAGCGCCACCGCCAGGTTGTACGCGGGTACGGCGTCGCCCGCCGTGCCGAAACTCAGCGGACTGCGCGGGGCGTTGAGACCGCCGAAGACGATCAGCGCGGTGAAGCCGGCGCTGCACGCGACGACCGCGAGCAGCAGGATCCACCACAGCCGGGTGGTGGTCAGCTTCAGCACCTCGGACCGCAGGAGATCGGCCGTGGAGACCGCGCCGGTTGCGGTGGCCGCGCTCGCGCCCCGGTCCGCCCGCGCCACCGTGCCCGTACCCGTACGCGTATCCGCGCTCATGCCCGCACCCGTGCTCATGCCCGTACTCCGTTCCCGGCCCGTGTCAGCCGCAGGAAAGCCGACTCCAGGCGCTCGCCCGGCTCCAGCAGACCGTCGAGAGGGCCGCTGCTCAGCAGCCGCCCGTGATGCATCAGCAGGACGTCGTCCACCGTCTGCTCCAGCTCGCCGAGCAGATGGCTGGAGAGCAGCACGGTCCGGCCCGAGGCCGCGAAGTCCCGCAGGAACTCCCGTAGCCACAGCATCCCTTCGGGATCCAGACCGTTGGCCGGCTCGTCCAGGACCAGCAGCTCCGGATCGCCCAGCAGCGCCGACGCGAGGGAGAGGCGCTGCTTCATGCCGGTCGAGTACCCGGCGACCGGCCGGTCCGCCGCCCCGGACAGGCCCACGTCCGCCAGCAGTTGGCCGACCCGCTCCGGACCGCAGCCGGCGGCCGGGGCGTAACAGCGCAGTTGGCCCCGGCCCGTGCGGCGGCCGACGAACGCCCCGCCGTCCAGGCCGACGCCGATCCGCCGTGTGGGGGCGGCGAGTCCGGCGTACGGGCTGCCCCAGAGCAGTGCGCTGCCACCGGTCGGGCGGATCAGCCCGAGGATCATGCGCAGGGTCGTCGTCTTGCCCGCGCCGTTGGGGCCGAGGAAGCCGGTGACCCGGCCGGGCCGTACGTCGAAGGAGACTCCGTCGACGGCTGTCGTGCCCTTGAACTCCTTCCGGAGATCCCGGACCGAGATCACCTGCTGTCGCTGTGCGTCCTGTGCGTCCTGTGCGTGTTGTGCCATGCGTCGGCTCCTCCTTCTCTTATCGGACCGTGTTGAGGTCGACCTGGGAGCGGACCAGGTCCCGGTACGGACCGGGCTCGGTGATCAGCTCCTCGTGGCGGCCGGTCTGGACGACCCGGCCGTGTTCCAGCACCACCACGAGATCGGCGTTCACGATGGTCGACAGCCGGTGGGCGATGATGATCCGCGTGCACTCCAGCCGGTCCAGCGCGGCGGCGATCCGGGACTCGGTGACGGTGTCCAGCGCGCTGGTCGCCTCGTCGAGCACGAGGACGCGGGGCCTGCGGGCGAGCGCGCGGGCGAGCGCGATCCGCTGGCGCTGGCCGCCGGAGAGGCTGCCGCCCATCTCGCGGACCGGCGTGTGGTAGCCCAGCGGCATCGCCGCGATGTCGTCGTGCACATGCGCCTGGCGCGCGGCGTCGACGACCGCCTCCATCGTGGCCTCGGGCACCCCGAAGCGGATGTTGTCCGCGATGCTGCGGTTGCTGAGGACGATGTCCTGCGGGACGTACGCGGCGCTCCGGTAGAACGTGTCGGCGTCGATCTCGCCGATCGACACCCCGTCGTAGAGGACGTCACCGGACCGGATCGGGTACAGCCCCATGAGGAGCTTGCCCAGCGTGCTCTTGCCCGAGCCCGAACTGCCCACGATCGCGACCCGTTCGCCGGGCCGGACGTCGAACGAGACGTCCGCCAGGGCCGGGACACCGGAGCCGGGATAGGAGAAGCCCACGTTCCGCAGCCGCACCGCGCCCCGCACGGTGACCTGCCGGTCGCCGAACGCCCCCGGGTCCTCGGGCTGGTGGAGGATGTCGCCGACCCGTGCCACCTGCGCGTTCGCCGTGATCAGCTGGGTGAACGCGCCGGACAGCGACATCACCATGCCGAGGCTCGTCGCGGTCAGGGTCTGCGCCGCCACCGCCGAACCGAGGTCGAGCGAGCCGTTCAGCACCAGCCACAGCCCCACCGCCAGCACCAGCAGCGGCCCGAACACCTGGAACACCGCGTAACCGCTGGTCGCCACGCCCTGGAGGACGATCCGCCGCCGGGTCTGCTCCATCCCCGCCGCGTAGACCTGCCGCCAGTCCTGGAAGAACGTGCCGGTCATCCCGGAGACCTTCAGCGTCTCGATCGAGGACAGCGCCTCCATCTGGAGCGACGAGGACTTCGTCGTCTCGCTGATCTCCCGCTCGGTGATCCGCCGGATCGGCCGGTACGTCGCCACGGCCACCGCGAGCATGGTCAGGAAGACCGCGAACGCCGTCGCACCGAGGGTGAACGAGCGGTAGAACATGTAGCTGAAGATCGCGATCAGGCTGCCGAGGTCGAGCAGCACGACCGACAACTGGCTGGAGATCATGTCCCGTACGGACGTGATGCTGGAGAGCCGGTAGAACAGCTCGCCCTGCGAGCGGTTGGCGAAGTACTTGTAGGGCAGTTCCAGCAGCCGCCGGAACGTCTTCCCCATCATCGCCTCGCCCAGGCTCCGGATCACGGACGCCAGCGCGACGGTTCTGAGCAGCGAGAGCAGGAAGAACACCGCCATCGGGGCGGTGAACGCCACCAGGACGAGGGCGATCGGGGCCTTCTCCAGATAGCCCGCGTAGTCGTTGACCGCGTACTGGGTGGCGATCGGCATGAAGATGGTGAAGGAGTACAGCACCAACGACATCAGGAACGCCTGGACCAGCGGCTTCCGGGCCCCGGTCAGCGAGCGCAGGAACTCCCGCCAGACGCTGGGCTCGCGGTGCCGTTCGGGCCGGTGGTCCGGCGTCGGTACGGCTTCGAGCGCGAGGCCCGAGTAGTGCTCGGCGAACTCCTCCGCCGGGTACGTGCGCCGGCCGCCGCCCGGGTCGACGACGGTCACCCGGTGCTCGTCGATCTCCTCGACGACCACGACATGGCTGTCGTCCCAGTACGCGATGAGCGGCAGCCGCAGCTGTCCGAGCCGCTGCGCCCCGGCGCGGAACGCCCGCACCTCGAAGCCCCGGCCGCGCAGGATGGCCGCGATCTGCTTGATGGTGAGGCCGTCGCGCCCCACCTCGTGCTCGCGGCGCAGCCCGGCCACCGAATCGCGGGAGCCGTACGCCGAGAGGATCATCGCGATGCAGCACAGGCCGCACTCGGCCTGGGCGAACTGCTGGACCTCGCGGACCCGTCGGACCCTGCGCATACGCCATGCCATCAGCGGCCTCCGAGGCAGCGGGGAAGGCCGGTTCCGGGGTGGTCGAGCATCGCCTGGGCGGCGAACCAGCCGGAGAGGCCGAGGAAATAGGACGGCAGAAGGGGTTCGGTGCCGATCCCGCAGGACCAGCCGCCGTTTCCGTACCGGTCGAGGAACGCGGTGTGCAGCGCGGCGGCCGCGTCGCGCAGGTCGGGGCGGTGGAGCAGGTCCGCCAGATGGCACAGGACCGCGATCCGGCCGGCGAGACCGTGGCAGAGGCTGAGGTCGGGGGCGGTCGTGATGTCCCGCGCGGAACCGGTGGGCTCCAGGACGCGGTCGATCTCCGGGGCCACGGCGTCCGCGATCCGGCCGGCCGGTTCGCCGAGGGCCGTGAGCAGCGCGGCGTGCGCGTACGCGAGGCCCGCGTACCCCTTGCACCAGCCGCCGTTGCCCGTTCCGTTCCCCCGGTCGCGCAGCCCCGCGTCCTGCCAGCGGTGGCGGCCGTACGCCTCGGCGAACCGCTCCAGATGGGTGCGGGCGCCGCTGTCCCCGTCGAGGCCCGCCGTGACCATCGCGGACAGGGCGGCGATCCGGCCGAACCTGCCGTGGGCCAGGCCGAGTTCCTCGCCGTCCCGGTGTGCGGCCGGGTCTCCGTCCACCGTGACGAGGCGGCGCAGCAGCCGCTCGGCCCCGGCCCCGGTCACCTCGGTCGCGCCGTGCTCGGTGTGGGCGGCGAGGTGGACGAGGTAGCCGCCGTAGCCGTTGAGGTGGTCGAAGTCGGCGGCGGAGAGCCGGTCGACGTTGAACGCGCCCTGGGCCGGGCGGAATCGGACGTGCTCGTCGCCCGCGCGGAAGCGGGCGTCGGGCGAGGTCAGCCGCCGGATCTCCCAGTCGGTCACCAGGTCGGAGAGCACGCCGGTGAACGGCGACATCGGCAGCGGCGTTCCGTCGAGCACGGCCGGCCGGCCGTGCACGGCCGAGGCGCAGACCCGCTCCAGGTCCACGCCGATCGGTGAGACTCCGGTGCGGGCCGCGCTCTGCGCGAGGTGCAGCAGCAGCCCACCGCCGTCGTACAGCGTGGCGTCGACGCCGCCGAGGCGCAGCCCGTCGCCCCGGAGGCGGGGCGTCAGCCAGGTCGGGGCGTCCGCCCCGCCGACGACGAGGTCGCGGAGCAGGGCGTGCCAGCCGGCCGGGTCGGCGAGGTGGACGGGCGAGGCGGCCGGGGCGGGCCCGCTGACGGGCTCCCGCCGCTCCCACACGTCGTCGGCGGAACCGGCCAGGGCGTACCGGAGGTAGAGCGGATCACGGTCGGCGGGCCGGGTGAAGAACGACCGTACGGCGGCGAGCGCGGACTCGCGGGGGGTGAGCTGTGCGGCGCTGCGGATCTCCTCGTCGAAGTCGCCGCGCAGCAGCCCGGAGTCGCAGTCCACGGTGAAGAACGGCACATCGAGGTCGAGCAGGGCCGCGACCTCCTCCCGGTGGACCGCGTCGGCCGACTCGGCGGCGGTGCCCCGGTAATGGCGCGGCAGCTTGCCGAGCAGCTCGGCCCGGTCCTGCCGGCTGCCCAGGTGCACGGGGTGCGTGGAGGCTTCCAGGAACCGGGCGTAGATGTAGGTCGGGCGGACGACCTGGCGCACGGCCCAGCCGGCGGAGTCCCGTACGGCCGCCTCGACGGCGTCGCGGTGGGCGGCGAGCAGCGTGCGGGCCTCGCGGAATCCGGCGACGAGCTCGTCCGTCCAGCGGCGCGGGTCCAGCGGATCGCCCGCCACGGTGGCCATGTTGGCGCCGTGCTCGACGACGACCTGGCTGCGGTCGAAGCGGATGTCGTCGGTGCCCGCGTCCACGACCAGGTACGACTGGAGGTGCTCGGACGCCCCCGGCCGCACGCAGCCGATCCCGGAGATGTCGACGTCCAGCTTGGCCCCGGCGTAACGGGCCGGGAAGAGCAGGGTGTTGAGCACCGAGCGCTCGATGTCGAGGTTGAGCGAGGCGGCGGCCGGCGCCGAACGGGCCTGGCCCGGCGCGATGTTGGGCAGCGACACCAGGGTCTCGGTGTCGATGACGACCGGACCGTCCGGGGTGGCGATGATGTTCTCGTGGTGCAGGTCGGTGGCGCCCAGCATCGACAGGAGCGCGGCGGACCGGCCGAAGCGGCGGAAGTAGCGGGCGCTGTGCTCCGGCGTCCCGTCGAGGTCGGCGTGGACCACGAACTCCTGCCAGACGTGGGCGGGCCGGACGAGCGTCCGGGGGTGCAGCGGGCCGAAGAACGAGCCGTCCGCGTCGAGGAGTGTGCGCAGGGAGGTCAGGAGCTGCTGGCAGTTGTCCTGCTGCGGCTTGTACACGGCCCGAGAGCCGTCGTCCCGGACCACCAGGCAGACGGTCCGCCCGCCCCGGTGGGCGTCGCCGAGCCCCGGGGTGACGGAGACGATCCGGCCGGGCCCGCCGAGGAGCGCGTCCAGCTCCGCGCGGTCCGCGACGGCGGCGTGCAGCACATCGGCCACCGTCCGCGCGGTGCGGGCGGTGGCGAGGCGCAGCAGCCGGTCCAGCTCGGGGAAGCGGTCGAGCACCGCCTCGCGGCCGGGGGCCTGGGCGAGGCGGGCGTGGAACGCCTCGTACCCGGTGTCCTGGGCGCGGAAGGAGGCGATGAGGGTGCGGACGCCGGTCTCCACGCAGAGGCCCATGAGCGAGCGGAGCGCGGACTCGGCGACACCGGCGAGGTCGGCGAGGCCGGCGAGTCCTGCCTGGTCGTCGGTGGTGTCCGGGCTCTGGAGGGCGGCGGCGAGCCCGGCGATGCGCTGCGCGCCGTCCCGCAGATACGGCGCGTAGAACGCGCCGAAGACGTCTGACCTCTCGTCGGTGATGCGCTGCACCAGGTCGTCGAGGAACGCGTCGCTCAGTTGCACTCGTGGACTCTCTTGCCGTCGTCGAAGGTGGGAGGGTGGGGACGGGCGCCCCGGAAGTACCAGTTCCGGGGCGCCCGCACCCCACCGGCTCAGCGGGTTCAGCAGCGCTTGGTGCAGCCGCTCGTCGGGCAGCCGCCCTGCATCGCGGCGCTGGCGCCGACGATCACGGTGGTGACGGCGGTGGCCGGGATGATGGTGGGCGTGAAGCCCGCGGCCAGCGACTCCGGCGCGTCCGCGAGCTCGACGAGCTCGTCGGCGCTGACGTATCCGGTGGCGTCGTTCATGGCGATGTCGCCCATGACGGTTCCTCTCTGTTCTTCCTGCGTGGATGGGTGTGGTGCCAGGGCCCGGCAGGATGCGGGCCCGGTTCGTGGGTGCGCCGTCGCGCCCGGCCGTGGCCTAGGCGAAGCGCAGCAGGGAGGGGTGGCTCCCCGGGTCCAGGTGGCGGAGGACGGACCAGGCGAGTCCGGCCTCCCCGACCATGAGGCTGTTGGTGTACGCGTACTTGGTGTCCGAGCGCTGTCCGTACCGCTCCACGACCTCGTCGAAGAGCCGCGGATACAGGTCGTCGAGGCCGCCGCCGTCGCCGGTCCGGGCGGCCTCGCCGAACAGGCCGGGGACCAGGTCCTGTCCGAGCCGTACGATCTCCGCGCAGGCCAGGTCGCCGTGGCAGTACGTCGGGTTGTTGCCGAAGCCGCGGTCCAGGGTCAGCCCGGCCAGCCGGTCCAGCACCGGGCGGGGCACCGCGCCGGGCGCGTGCTCGTTGCTCATCAGCGCGCCCAGCAGCATCCCGGGAGCCCCGTGGCACCAGCCGTACGAGCGCTCCGGCTCGCCCCAGACGCGCGGCCAGTCGCGGTCGCCGTCCTCCTGCGCGTCGAGGACCGCGCCGAGGATCCGCAGCCCGAGGCCGTGCACCCCCGGGTCGCCGAACTCGGCCCCGTAGCGCAGCAGTACGGGCGCGATGCCCATCGCCCCGTGCGCGTAACCGGTGTACGGGGTGACCCGCGGGTCCGCCAGGCCGATGCCGCCGAGCGCCTCGGTCTCCCGGGCTGCGATCGTGCGGACCGCCTCGGCGACGACCGCCCGCTCCGCCGGGTCGGTGGCCCGCTCGTGCAGCGCGAGGCCGACCGCCAGCGCGCCCGCCATGCCGCTGAGGAAGTCGGTGCCGGCCTCGGCCCCCGAGCACCGGGCCAGCTCCCGCGCCAGCTCGCCGAGCCGGCCGGCGTCCGGCTCGTCCAGCAGCCCGCGCGCCACGACGAGGGCGTACGCGGTGCCGGCCATCCCGGTCATCCCGCCTACCGACACCCCCTGCTCGGCGAGCTGCCCGCCGCGCAGCTGCTCCTCGACGAGGTCCAGGACACTGCGCGCCGCCGCCGCGAAGTCCGCCCGGCCCGTCTCACGGGCCAGCGCGGCGAGGACGAGGGCGGGGCCCGGGCTGCCGCCGTACAGGTCGTAGCCGAGGGTGCCCGGGCTCCACTGGCTCTGCGAGTCGGTGGTGACCTGCGGGGCGATCCAGGTCGCCGGGTGGTGCGGCTCGGTGCTCGCCACCCGGGTCGCGAGCAGCCGCTCCCCGATCCGTACGGCCTCGTCGACGAACCGGCCCCGGTCCACGGCGACGGCGGGCTTCCCCGCCGGGCGCACGGGGACGAATCCGGTCTCCTCCTGGTCGGTGGGCAGCTTGTTGACGAACGAGAAGTCGATCAGGCGCAGTTCGCGCTCGATGACGCTCTCGTCCAGCCCGTGGATCCGCTCGCGCACGGTGGTCAGCGGCGGCTCCGCCAGGGCGTCGGCCCGTACGGCGCCGTCCGTCGAGCCCAGCGCGCGCGACCTGGCGGTGTACGAGAAGTACGGCACGTCGCCCCGGGCCATCTGCCGGACCTCGGCGTCGGCGATGGCGGGGGAGTCGCCGGTGCGCAGGACGACCCGGTTCAGGACGGCGGCGCGGACGACCGGGTCCGCCATGGCGTGCGGGTGGGTCGCCATGCGCAGCAACTGCGTGTAGAAGATGGTCGCCTGGTTGACGTGGCGGAACTGCACATCGCCGAGGAACTCCTCGACGGCGTCGACGACCGCGTCCGGATGGTCCGCCGCGTACCGCAGCACCCGGCCGAACTCCCTCTTGACGATGTCCCGTTGGTCGTTGACGGGCAGCTGGGTGGCGCGCTGCACGGCGAGGTTGGCGTTGGCGGCCGTGGTCGTCGTGGTCACCATTCCGACGAACATGTCGTCGCGGCCCGGGTTCTGGAGGCTCAGCGACTTGTACGGGGAGCGCTGGCCGGTGTCGTAGCCGATCGCGCCGATGTCCATGCCGTGGTCGTCGTCGCCCGAGCGCACGACGAGCGGCAGCAGCCCCGACCCGATGATCGACTCCCGGAGCGTGAGCGCCCCGGCCTTCGAGGCCGCGCCGTCGTCGTACGCCTCGGGGAGGTTCAGCCGGGGCGACAGCAGGGTCTCGGTGTCGATGACCACGGGCCCGGCGGCGCAGGACACCATGTTCTCGAAGTGGATGTCGGTGGCCCGCAGCAGGAAGAGGATGCCCGCGAGGGTGCCGATCCGGGCGAAGTAGTCCTTCTGCTCGCCCGCGTACTCCTCGGTGGGGATGAACTCCACGAACCCGCCGTGCTCGGTCGGGACCACGGCGACGGTCGGCAGATCGGTGCCGAGCCGGCCGTTCATCCAGGACACGAAGGAGCTGTAGCCGGCCTCCGCGCCGATGGGGTGCGGCTTGTAGAGCACCCGGCGGCCGTCGGTGAACAGGACCTGCGCGACGGACCGCCCGCCGTTGTGGGTGTCGCCCTCGCCGAGGACGAGACGGTCGACCCGGGGGTGTTCCGGACCGCCCGCCAGGAGGGATCCCAACTGCGGTGCGGCAGAGCCGATTTCCTCGATGATCTCGACGACGTACCGGGCGGAGGCCTCGACCTGGCGGCCCACGAGGAAGAAGAGGTGCGGATAGCGCGCGGTCAACTCGGCGTGCCCGGCGGGGCTGTTGGTCCACCGGCGGAAGGCGGCGTACCGCTCCTCGGGCGTCTCGCCGTCGAGCAGGCCCGCCGTGCGCCGCCGGTGCAGCTCCTCGACCAGGGTCCGGATCATCAGCCGGGAGACGAGCCCGGTCTGGTGCGTGACGAAGTCGTCGACGATCCGCTGGGGCGCGGCGATCGTGGGCGACTGCGCGGCGGCATGGCGTACGCGGCCGCTCCAGGGTGCGACGAAGTGCCGGAAGTAGTCGTGGAAGAGCCCGTCGGGGTCGAGGGACGGATCGTAGGCGGGGGGCGGGTCGGGCAGTTCCTGGTCCTGCTCGCCCTCGTCCTCGGTCGCCGCTGCCCGCAGCCGTTCCTCGACGTGCGCGATCAGCTCGGGGTCGGTGAGCTCCGGCAGATACGTCCGCAGCGCTTCGGCGATGCCGGGGGAGACGTCGTGACTGTTCATGAACACCGGATCCAGGACGGGGCGGGGAGGGAGGGGCCCTCGGAGGGACTGCCCCTCAGGAGGAGAGGGGGAGGTGACGCCGGGAGGTGGGTCCCGGCGTCATACGGTCACTTGCAGTTGTTCTGGCACTCGGCGGTGGCCGTGCAGAAGTTCCCGTTGTTCCCCAGGACGTAGCTGGCGCCGTAGCAGCTCAGGGAGGACACGATGGTTCCCCAGCCCTGACCGGCGGCGCTGACGGCGTCGAGGTTCTGGTCGTCGATCTCTTCGAGGATGCCGACGTTGGGGTTCGCCATGAGGCTCACACCTTTCACGCGTGGAAGCGGCGCGCGGCTGTGGGGCCGGGCCGTTCCGAATGGATCTTGACCCCTTGAACGCTAGGGATCGGATCCGTCTCGCACCCCCGCCCGGGGACGGGTTCCGCCCCCGCCCTGGGGGGTGTTGTTCCCCGCCCGGAACCTCGCCGGGAGTTCGGGTGCCGCGTGGCTCAGGCGGGGCCGGTGGAGGCGCGGGTCTCCAGGGACCAGGCGTGGCGGCGGACGGTGTCGGGGGCGGCCCGGTCCGCGAGGATGTCGCAGAGCAGCTCGGCGCAGGCGCGGCCGTACGCGGCGGGGCGCAGGTCAACGGCGGTGACCGGCGGTTCGGCGTTGCGCGTGGCGGGCCCGTCGACGCAGGCCGCGACGAGCAGGCCGCTCCCGCTCTTCCCGCTGCCGCCGGCCTTCTCGCTGTCGCCGACCTCCCGGCCGAGGGCGGCCGCCGCGCGCAGGACGCCCGGGGCTGACCCGTCGGGGGCGCAGATCACGGCGTCGACGGCCGGGTCGGCGGTGAGCAGCGCCCGGGTGGTCTCCTCGGCCTCCGCCGGGGTCGCCGCGAACGGCACGGTGCGCAGCGCCATCTCCACCCCGTGGGCCAGCCCCCAGGACCGGGCCGTCGCGCGCAGGGCGGTCGCCCAGGCGGAGGAGCCGGACGGGGCGAGAACGGCGGGGCGGCGGGCGCCGCGCTCGGCGACATGGTCGAGGAGGGCGGTCAGCGAGGCGGCGTTGTCGCAGACCACGGCGCCGCTGGGGGCGGCGGCCGGGCCGAGGTAGCGCTCGCCGGTCACCACCGGGACGCCCGCGTCGAGCAGCCCCGGCACCGCGCTGTCGCCCGCCTCGGGGTCGATCACCAGCAGCCCGTCGACGCGCGAGGCGATCCGCCCGCCCGACGCCCCCGAGGGCGCGAGCAGCACCAGGTCGAGCCCGTCCTCCTGGGCGCGCTCCACCGCCCCGAAGGCGAGGTTCATGTAGTAGTCCAGCCGGGTCGCGGTGGCCGGCAGATGCAGCCCGACGGCCCCGGTGCTGGCGCGGCGCAGCCGCCGGGCGGCGCTGTTGGGGCGGTAGCCCAGCTCCTCCGCCACCGCGCGGACCCGGTCCCGGGTGGCCCCGGCGACCCGCCCCGAGCCCTGGAGCGCGTCCGACACGGTGCTCTTGGAGACCCCGGCGGCACGGGCTACGTCGAGCAGGGTCACGGTGCGGGAGGTCACGGGGGTGAAGTCTAGACGTCGGCGGCCGTACGGCCCGGAGGGTTGCCGGAACGTTCCGGCACGGTTAGATTCGATCCATTGCCGGAACGTTCCGGCACCCGCTTTCAGCCTCCCCGTCCCCCGCCCCCGCTCCTGGAACCGGTCATGCGTCTGATCACCGCGTACAACCCGCCCGCCTCCCCGACCCGGACCCGCCCCGCCGAGCGCGCCCCCCTGCGCGTCGCGGCGGTCCAGCAGCGCTGGCACCGCGACCCGGCCGAGCACCGCGCCGCCCTGCTGGAGGGCATCCGGCTCGCCGCCGCCGAGGGGGCCCGGGTGGTCTGCCTCCAGGAGCTGACGCTCTCGCCGTACTTCGCGGTCGTCCGCCGCGCCGACCACCCCGCGCCCGCCGCCCCGGAGGAGCTGCTGACCGGCCCCACCTTCACCTTCGCCGCCGAGGCCGCCCGCGAGCACGGGGTGTACGTCCACGCCTCGCTGTACGAGAAGGCCCCGGCGGCCGGCGGCGAGGACGACGGCCTCGGCTACAACACCGCGATCCTCGTCGCCCCCGACGGCACCCTCGCCCAGCGCACCCGCAAGACCCACATCCCGGTGACCGAGGGCTATTACGAGGACGACTGGTTCCGGGCCGGTCCGGCGGGCGACGACGCCTTCCCGCTGGTCACGGTCGACGAAGCCCGCTTCGGCCTGCCGACCTGCTGGGACCAGTGGTTCCCGGAGCTGGCCCGCGCCTACTCGCTCGCCGGGGCCGACGTCCTCGTCTACCCGACCGCCATCGGCTCCGAGCCCGGCTTCCCCGGCTTCGACTCCCAGCCGCTCTGGCAGAAGGTGATCACCGGCAACGCCATCGCCAACGCCACCTTCATGATCGTGCCGAACCGCATCGGCGCCGAGAACGGCCTCACCTTCTACGGCAGCTCCTTCATCGTGGACCCGTACGGCCGTGTCCTCGCCCAGGCCCCCCGCGACGAGCCCGCCGTCCTGGTCGCCGACCTCGACCTGGACGCCCGGCGCGACTGGCTGGAGCTGTTCCCGTTCCTGACCACCCGCCGCCCCGACGCGTACGGCCCGCTCACCGAGCCCCGCTGAGGGGGCCCGGTGGCGGAGCCGGGGGCGATCCAGGGCTTGGATCTGCTGCTCCCGCCCGCGCCCCGGTGCGCCGATACGCACCTGAAACAGAGCCGCGCGGTGCTCGAAGCGCGCCCCTGACCGGCCGGAAGCGGCGTTCCCGGAGGCTGTCGGCGTACCCGATCCCCGGTGTGCACGACCGTCAGGAGACCTGTGCCGTGCTGAGCCCACCCGAGGCCACAGCGCCCGCCGCCGACACGGCGCCCGCGCCCGGACCCGTTCCCGCGACGCCCGTTCCCGCGACGCCGGACCCCACCGCACCTGATCCCACCGGGCCCGCCCCCGCCGGGCCCGCCGCCCGTCACCGCGCCGCCCGCCTGCTCGCCGTCGGGGCGGTCGTCTGGGCGGCGGTGACGGCGCTCCACGCATCGATCCCGAACACGGGCGTCAACGCGGGGAGCCTCTTCCAGACGCTGCTGCCCTGGACGGGCCTCGGCGTGCCGTTCCTGCTCGTGCTCGCCGCCGTGCTCCGGTCCCGGCTCGTCGCCGTCGCGGTTCTCGCGCCCGCCGTCGTGTGGGTCACGCTCTTCGGCGGCGCCCTCACCGACAAGCGTTCCGGCGGCGGCGATCTGACGGTGGTCAGCCACAACGTGGACGAGGCGAACACCGATCCGGCCGGCACCGCGCGCGTGCTCGCCGGGGCGGGCGCGGACGTGCTGGCGCTCGAAGAGCTGTCCGACGCCTCGGCGCCCGTCTACTCCCGCGAGCTGGCGTCCGCCTACCCGCACCACGCGGTGCTCGGCGGGGTCGGCATCTGGAGCAGGCACCCGCTGGCGGACGTGAAGGAGGTGCCGATCATGCCGTGGACCCGCGCGATGCGCGCCACGGTGCGGGCCCCGGACGGGCCGCCCGTCGCCGTGTACGCGGTCCATCTGGCGTCGGTACGGGTCTCGGCGGCGGGCTTCACGACGGGCCGCCGCAACGAGGCGGCCCGGGAGCTGGCGGCCGCGCTCCGGGCGGAGTCCGCGCACCGCGTCGTGGTGCTGGGCGACCTCAACGGGACGTACCGGGACCGCGCGCTGGCCCCGGTGACCTCGCAGCTGCGGTCCGCGCAGGGCGAGGCGGGCGCGGGCCTCGGGTTCACCTGGCCCGCCGCGTTCCCGATGGCCCGCATCGACGACGTACTGGTACGGGGGCTGACCCCGCGCGCGGCCTGGACCCTGCCCGCCACCGGCAGCGACCACCTCCCCGTAGCGGCCACGCTGACCCGGTGACCCGGTGACCCGGTGACCCGGTGACCCGGTGACCCGGTGACCCGGTGACCCGGTGACCCGGTGACCCGGTGACCCGGTGAGCCGATGACCGGGCCCTCCGCCCTCCCCCGACTACGATGCGAGCGACCGACCGATGACCTCGAACGCCCAGGTAGGCAGCGTGTCCGAAGCCCGGGGCCCGGCCCCCGTCAGCGTGCTCGTGGTCGAGGACGACGCCACCATCCGCCGCGCCGTCCAGCTGGCCCTGGAGCGCTACGGCTACCGGGTCGCGGTCGCCGCCGACGGGCTCAGCGGCCTGGAGGCGTTCCGCGCGGGCGGGCACGACCTGCTGATCCTCGACGTGATGCTGCCCGAGCTCGACGGCATCGGCCTCTGCCACCGGATCCGCGAGGAGAGCCCCGTACCCGTCCTGATGATGTCCGCGCGCGGCGACGCCCTCGACGTGGTCGCGGGCCTGGAGGCGGGGGCCGACGACTATGTGATCAAGCCCGTCGACACCGCCGTCATGGTCGCCCGGATCCGCGCCCTGCTGCGCCGCGCCACCTTCCGCCCGGACCCGGTGGGACGCGCGCCGAAGAAGTCCGACCGGGCCCCCGACCACGTCCTGACCTTCGGCGACCTGACCGTCGACACCCTCGGCATGGAGGTGCGCCGGGCGGGCGAGCCGGTGTCGCTGACGCCGACCGAGCTCCGGCTGCTGCTGGAGTTCGCCGCCGCGCCCGGCTCGGTGCTCGACCGGCGGCGGCTGCTGCGCGAGGTGTGGGACTACGGCTGGGAGGGCGACACCCGGGTCGTGGACCTGTGCGTGCTGCGGCTGCGCAAGAAGATCGGCAGCGGGCGGATCGAGACCGTCCGCGGCTTCGGCTACAAGCTCGTCCGCGGCTGAGCGGCCGGCGACCGCCGTGGACTTCCTCAACCCCCGTGCCCTGCGCTGGAAGATCGCCGCCCTGGTCGCCGCCGCATGCTGCGCGGTCGCCGCCGTGATCGGCTTCCTGGTGCACGACGCGACCCGCGAACGCGGTCTGCGCGTCGGCACCGACCGCACCCTGACCCGGCTGATCGCCGCCGAGCGGGAGTTCGACCGTACGGGGAAGGCCCCGGCCGACATCGACGTACGGACCAGGGCGGAGCTGCCGGAGCCGCTGGCGCGCGACCTCGCCGACGTCACCGGCGACGAACTGCCGGGCACCGGCCGCGGATACGCCACCTGGTACGACGCCGATCCGCCGAACTGGCACTGGATGTGGGGCGCGGTGGCGGTCGGCGACGACCGGATCCTCGTCGTGCGGGACGACATGAGCACCGAGGTCCGCAGCCTCCAGCTCCTGGACCGCTCCATCGTGAAGTCCGTTCTCGCCGCCCTCCTGTTCGTCGTCCCGCTCGCCGCCCTCGCCACCGAACCGATCAACCGGCGGCTGCGACACGGGGCCCGTACCGCCCGCCGGATCGCGGACGGCGACCTGGACGCCCGGATCGGTCCCGCCGGGCGGGCCCGTGACGAGATCACCGAGATGTCGGCGGCCGTCGACGACATGGCCACCGCCCTCCAGCGCAAACTGGAGAACGAGCGGCGCTTCACCGCCGACGTCGCGCACGAACTCCGCACCCCGCTCATGGGCCTGGTCACCGCCGCCGGGCTGCTGCCCGAGTCCGACGAGGCGGCAAGCCTGGTACGGGACCGGCTGCGGGCCCTGAACGCGCTGGTCGAGGACCTGCTGGAGATCTCGCGCCTGGACGCGGGCGCCGAGCGGGCCCGCCTCGACCCGGTGCCGCTGGGCGAGCTGGTCGCCGATGTGGTGCGGCGTACGGGCACGGAGACCCGGGTCTCCGTGGTGGACGCGGAGGTGGTGGAGACCGACCCGCGCCGGGTGGAGCGGATCGTGGTCAACCTCGTCGCCAACGCCCACCGGCACGGCGCGGCCCCCGTCGAGGTGACCGTCACCGGCGCGCGGATCGCCGTACGCGACCACGGCCCCGGCTTCCCGCCGGACCTGCTGGAGCGGGGCCCGCAGCGCTTCCGCACCGGCGCGAGCGAACGCGGCCGGGGGCACGGTCTCGGCCTGACGGTCGCCCAGGGCCAGGCGGAGGTGCTCGGCGCCCGGCTGGCCTTCGCCGACGCCCCGGGCGGCGGAGCGCTCGCGACGCTCGACCTGGCTCCGCACGCACGCCCCGCCTGAATCCCGCACTCCGGCTGACACGGAACCTGATACGGAACCGAAACGCACTCTCGCGGGGGCGGAAACGCCGCTGTACGGGCCCGGAAGAACGACTCCTCGAAGGTGACTCCGGTACGGGAAACCGCACCGGTCCACCTGGAGGAACCCATGCAACCCTTGCCCGCAGACCCCACTGTCACCCCTTCCGCCGGTCGGGGTGCGCGCTTCCGCCGCTCGGTCCTCCTGCCGCTGACCGCCGCCGTGCTCCTCGCGGCCGGCACGGGAGGGTGGTACGCGTTCGGCGGTGGCGGGCCGGTGACCGGGGCCGGCGGCGCCGATGGGCCGGGGGAGGGGGTGGCGCCGCTCGCCCGGTCGATGCAGCTGCCCTGGCCGCGCGAGGGCCAGGCGAGCGTGGCGGTCGAGGGGATCGGCAGCCTCGGCACCCGGGGCGAGCAGAAGCCGGTGCCGATCGCCAGCGTCACCAAGGTCATGACGGCCTACGTGATCCTCAAGGACCGTCCGATGCGCGCCGACGCCCCCGGCGCGACCGTGGTCGCCGATCAGCGGGCGGCCGACGAGTCGTACTCCTCCGTCGAGACGACCGCACCGGTGCTCGCCGGGCGGACGTACAGCCAACGGCGGCTGCTGGAACTGATGATGGTGCCGTCCGGCAACAACGTGGCCCGGCTGCTGGCCCGTTGGGACGCGGGCGACGAGAAGGCGTTCGTCGCGAAGATGAACCGGACCGCCGCCGCACTCGGCATGCGCGCCACCACGTACACCGGGGTGAGCGGCATGGAGGCGAGTACGAGGAGCACGGCGGCGGACCAACTGCGGCTGGCCCGGGCCGCCATGAAGGACCCGGCCTTCCGGCAGATCGTGGCGACCGGCTCCGTCACGGCCCCGGGCGCCGGGGTGACCTTCCGCAACACCAACAAGTTGCTCGGGCACGACGGCGTCATCGGCCTGAAGACCGGCTCCTCCACCCCGGCGGGCGGCAACCTCGTCTGGGCCACGAGGCAGGAGGTCGCCGGAGTGTCCCGTCTGGTCATCGGCGTCGTGCTGCACCAGCGCGCCGGCACCACCCCGGCCGAGGGCAGCGCCGCCGCCCACGAGGCCAGCCGCGCCCTGATCACCGCGATCCGCGCGGACCTCCTGGATGCGGCGAACAGGGCGTAGCGGTGCGGGACGTGCCGGTCGTCGTCAGTGCAGGGTCTTCAGCATCTCCGCGGAGAACGGGGTGATGTCCGCCGTACGCCCGCCGAGGGTCTTCGCCGCCCACTCGGGGTCGGAGATCAGCGCCCGCCCGACGGCGACCATGTCGAACTCGTCGCGCTCCATCCGGTCGAGCAGCTGCTCGATGCCGGTGACCTTGGAGTCGTTGCCCTGGAAGGCGCTGAAGAAGTCGCCGTCCAGGCCGACCGAGCCGACCGTGAGGGTCGGCCGGCCGCTGATCTTCTTCACCCAGCCGGCCAGGTTCAGGTCGGATCCCTCGAACTCCGGCAGCCAGTAGCGGCGGGTGGACGCGTGGAAGACGTCGACGCCGGCCTCGGCCAACGGCGTGAGCAGGGCGTCCAGTTCCTCCGGGGTCCGAGCGAGCTTCGCCTCGTAGTTGTCCGACTTCCACTGGGACATCCGGAAGAAGAGGGGGAAGGCGTCGGAGACGGCGGCGCGGCAGGCGGCCACGATCTCGGCGGCGAAACGGGTCCGGGCGACCAGGTCGCCACCGTAGGCGTCGGTACGCCGGTTGCTGCCGGACCACAGGAACTGGTCGATCAAGTAGCCGTGCGCGCCGTGCAGTTCGGCGCCGTCGAAGCCGAGGCGCTCGGCGGCGGCGGCCGCGTCGGCGAAGGCGGCGATGACGTCGTCGAGATCCTTCTGCGTCATGGCGCGGCCCTTGGGCTCACCGCTCAGCGACAGTCCCGAGGGGCCGACCGGCTCGGCGTCCGGGACGGGCCCGGCGCCTTCGGTGCGGGTGACGCCCACGTGCCAGAGCTGCGGAATGATCGCGCCGCCCGCCCGGTGCACGGAGTCCGCGACATGCCCCCAGCCCGCGAGTGCGGCCTCGCCGTGGAAGCGCGGAACCCGGTCGCTGGTCCCGGCGGACTCGTGGTCGACGTAGGTGCCCTCGGTGATGATCAGCCCGACGTCACCGGCGGCGCGCCGGGTGTAGTAGTCCGCCACGTCCTGCCCCGGAACGCCGTCCGGGGAGAACTGCCGGGTCATGGGCGCCATCGCGATCCGGTTCCGAGAGGTGAGTCCGCGGACCGTGAACGGGCGGGAGAGCGTGGCCGCCGCACGGGCGGCGGCGCTGCTCGCCTCCGCCGCGTCCCGCACACCTGCCGGGGCCGCCGGTGCTGCCGGGGCCGTCACGTCTGTCACGTCTGTCACGTCGGGTTCCTGTCCATTGCGGGGGTGGTCCACCCGGCCCCAACGCACTCGTGCCGCGCGGCCATCCCGGCAACGGCTTCGATCCGGGTAAAGAGTGGGCAAAGAACGGAGTCGGCCTCCGGTGCCCTTCGCGGGCGGCTCATCCCCGCCCCGACGCGGACCGCTCCGGCTTCTCCGGCTTCGCCGGCAGCTTCAGGTCCGTGCAGGCCCCGCGCCGCACCTGATCCGCGGCGAACGCGGAGACGTACGCGCGCAGCAGCACACTCCGCTCGTACGTCTCGGCCTCGGTCGGCGGCACGTACGTCGAGCCCGGCTTCCGGCGCCGGTCGGGATAGCCCTGACCCCAGCGCGCGGCGAAGCCGACGTCGTCCCCGTCGCACCTGGCGACGGCCCACGCCCGGTGCTCGGTGAGGGCGGGCCTCCGGCCGGCGCCCCGGCCCATCGGCAGCGGGTCGGGGTCCGAGCCCATCTCGTGGACCAGCGGGCCCCAGTCGCCGAGCCAGGAGGTCAGCTCGACGATCGACGTACCCTCTCGCGCGTCCGGGTACGTCTCCGTGGCGCGCAGGGTGCACCGGCCGACGATCCCGCCGTCGGCGATGGCGATGCGCACGTCGCCGTTGCGTCCCGCCTCCGGGACGCGGGTGGTGGCGAGGGCGTCGCAGGCGGTGCCCTTCGCCCGGGCGCGGGGCACGTACGTCCCCTCGTCCGGCACCGCGCCGTCCGCCGGGGCGGGCAGCGGCTCGCCGCCGCAGCCGAGCTTCTCGGTCACCGCGTTCGTCATGTGGACGGCGATCCGCAGCATGGCCGCCTTCTCCGCAGGGCTGTGGGCGGAGTACGTCCTGGTGCTCACGAGCAGCCGCCGGCGCACCGGGGCCGCCTTCTCCTGCTCGCCCGCTTCCGCCCTCGCTTCCTTCTTCTCCGCCGCCGACAGGACGCCACGCGGGCATTCCGGCATCAGATGGACGATGCCGGGGTCCTCCTCGAAGCCGGGCAGACCGCCCGGCAGCACGGCGTCCGGCGGGCGGGACGTTCCCGCGGAACCGAGCACCTTGTCACGGTCGCGACCCGCCGGGTAGGTGTCGACCGTGACCACGGCGCCGCCGTTCTCGTTCCTCAGCACACAGCTGTACGTGCCGTCCTCGGCGTCGAAGGACTCCTCCGCCTCTCCGAGCCGCAGGTCCGTCCGCACGATCTCCAGGTCACCGGACGGCAGTTGGCCGCCGCACGCCTCGCGCGCCAGCCACCAGTCCTTCGCCGGTCCGCGCATCGCGTTCCCGGCGATCAGCAGGACGACCACCGTCCCGACCGCGACCAGCAGCCAGGTGCGGTGCCGGGAAGCCCAGTCCTTCAGCCGGTCCTCCAGCTGGGTTCCCGTCCGATTCGCCGGCCTCGGCTCCACTCCCGACCCCCCGCTCGCCCGTACGCCACGTCCGTACCAGTGTGAGCAACGGCCCCGATGCCCCGCCCTCCGGGGTCACTGCTCTCCGGGGGCACCGCCCTCCGGGCCGCTCCGAGGTGCCGGGGCCTTCCGGCGAGACCGAGTTGTGACCTGATCGGCGGCCGGAGGCCGATGACTTCGCCCGCCGGCACCGGTCATACCCGCGATATCACGCGCACCACGAGAGACGGGACACCCATGACCGACAACGCCGTGAAGGGCCCTGCCAGTTACTTCCCCTCGATCGAGAAGAAGTACGGCCGCCCGGTCGCGGAGTGGAAGGGCCTCATCCGCTCCTCCCCGCTGACGAAGCACATGGAGTTGGTCGGCTGGCTCAAGTCCGAACACGGCCTGGGCCATGGGCACGCCAACGCCCTGGTGGCGCACACGCTCGCGGAGGACAGCACCGGTTGATCCTCACGTCGCGGAATGCCGTCGTATGTCGCCGGTTGCCTGCAGATATGTCCGCGCTCGGTAACCGAGGCATCCCGCCGGGCCCTTCACCTGTCTGGATGGGTGCACGGCATCGGGTGGACACGGCAAAAGGGGCGGGCGGACATGGCGAAGCACAAGGGACGGGCCTGGCACAGCAGGCTCCTCGCGGCGGCGCTCGGCGTGACGGCGCTGGCCGCCGCCACCTCGGTGTGGACCGCTCAGGCCGACACCACCGGGCAGCCGAAGGGCGGCGACTCCGCGGCGGCCGCCGGGGAACGACCCGTGAAGAAGGTGGCGGCGGAGATCGCGCACGCCTCGGAGGCCGGTCCGCGTGGCGTCAACATCACCATCGACGACGGGCCGGACCCGGTCTGGACGCCGCAGGTGCTGCGCCTGCTGAAGGACCAGGGCGTGAAGGCCACGTTCTGCATGGTCGGCACCCAGGCCCGGGCCTACCCGGACCTGGTCAAGGCGGTCGTGGCGGACGGCCACCGGCTCTGCAACCACACCGTCTCGCACGACACGACCATGGACACCAAGTCCGAGGCCTACCAGCGGCAGCAGATCCTGGACGCCGAACGCATGATCACCAAGGCGTCCGGAGGTGTCCGTTCGCAGTACTACCGGGCCCCGGGCGGTGCGTTCACCCCGTACAGCCGGAAGCTCGCCGCCTCCCACGGGATGCGGCCGCTCGGCTGGAACGTCGACACCAAGGACTTCGAACATCCCGGCGCCGCCACCATGGTCGCCACCGTCAAGCGCGAGATCGCCAACGGGCCGACCGTCCTCTTCCACGACGCGGGAGGAGAGCGCTCCGAGACCGTGGCCGCTCTGCGCGAGGTCCTGCCCTGGCTGAAGGAGCAGGGGTACGCGTTCGGCTTCCCGGTGCGCTGAGCGAGGCCGGCCCGTACCGGACGACGTGACCGTCAGTTGGTCCAGACGACCGGGCTGTCGCTGTAGGTGTCGCCCTCGTCGTATTCGGCGCCGGTGACGGGTGCGGTCTTGGTTGCGGCGAGGGAGCAGGTTTCGTAGGTGGCGCCCTTGGTGGTGAAGTCGCGGGGTGCGGTTTCGCGGTCGCACTTGCCGGGGATGTCGCCCATCAGGATGACGCCGGTGCCCGCGCCGCCGTCCAGTACTCCGTCGAGCTTGAGTGAGGCGTACGAGAGGTCGGTGCCGCCGACGTTCTCCACCTTCATTTTGATGAAGTAGGGCGTCATGCCTTTCGCCTTGTCGCCGAAGGCGGCCATGTCGGATTCGGCGCCCTTTTCGATGGCGGTGACGGTGACGGCGATGGTGCCCTGTTTGTCGCTCGTGTACCGGAACGGCAGGACGGCCCGGTCGCCGGTCTTGAGCTTGGTGCCCGGGGCGGTGACGTCGCCCGCGGGGGCCTCGCCGCCGTTGCCGCCGTCGCCGCTGTCGTCGGTCGGGCTTTCGCTGCTGGGTTCGGACGAGGCCGGGGCCGAAGCGGACGCCGACGCGGCCGGAGACTCCTTCGCGGCCGACTCGCCGTCGTCACCGTTGCAGGCCGAGAGACCGAGCCCCAGGGCGACCGCAGAAGCCGCGAAAACGATGCGTCGCTTGTGCACTGTTACTACCTCACTACCGATGTACGAGAGTTTCGAGAAGGGTTCCGCTGCGACACGCATGCTGTCACCTCGCGGAATACGTCGGGTACACGCCAGGAGCGTCGCCGGGTACCCCGCCGCCCGGGAACGGCTCAGTGGATCGTGTCACGCAGGGCGGCCGCCTCGTCGTCCAGGTCCTTCGCGACGCCCGGCTCCCCCGCCGCCGCCCGCAGCCGGGCGAGCTTCTCCAGCACACCCGCGAGCAGATACGGATAGTCGATCCCGCGGGCCACCTCGACCGCGTGCTCCCCCTGGACGATCGCTGCCGCCAGGGCAGGGGCGTCGTGACCGTCCTGGGCGTCCTGGCCGTCATGGTGCTCGTACAGACGGGCGTCGAGCAGGTCGACGAGAACACGGGTCTCGAACATGGGGTCGTGGAGTGCGCGCGCGACCTCGACGCCTTCCAGGAGCCGGATCCGCGCCTCGGCGAACTCGCCCCGGGCCAGGTGGAGACAGCCCCAGGCGTGAGCGGTGTAGAACGGGCCCGACGCCCCGATGCCCCGGGCACACTCGGTCAGTTCGGCGAACGACTCCTCGGCCTCCTGATGCCGGCCGAGTGCGAGCTGCGCCTGGCCCAGCCAGTAGGTGTCCCGTGCGATCAGGGTCCGGATCCCCTGCTTCCGCGCCCCGGCGACGATCTCCGTGAGGACCGCCACCGCGCGTTCCGGCCGGCCCGCCTGCAGATGGGCCAGGCCGACCTGGGAGTACGCGTGCAGTGCCGCCGCCGCCTGACCGCCCGCGTCGAGCCGTTCGTAGGCCTCGCGGCCCGCCGTGATCGCCTCGGTCAGACGGCCGTTGGGCACGAGGAAGAACGGCGCGTTGCTCAACGCCTCCAGATAGCCCCGCCGGTCACCGATCCGCTCGAACAGGCCCATGGCCTCGGTGTTGGACTCCTCGGCCGGACCGTAGCGCCGCCGGGTGTAGAGAAGCCCGGCCATCGAGATGAGCAGCCGGGCCCGGCCCCGCAGATTCCCCGCGGCCCTGGCCAGCCCCATCGCCGTGTCGTAGCACTCCTGCCAGTCGTCGAAGTACCGCTCCGTCTCGAACAACGCGTGCCCGCCCACGGCCAGTTCCCAGCACAGCTCGTCCCGGCCCAGCTCCGCGGCCTGCCGCACACCTGCCATCAGGGAGGCGCGTTCCGCGTCCAGCAGCTCCATCGGCGGTACGGAGGTCGGCAGGCCGGCCTCCACCCGCGCGGGCTCCCACCTATCGGCGTCCTGCTGGAACATGTTCTGCCCCATGTGGTCACGGTCGGCGATGTCCGTGAAGGCCAGGAGCGCGCCGAGGACCCGGACGACGGACCCGTCCCGGGCCGCCGCCGTCTCCTCCGCGTCCGCGCGCTCCCGGGCGTACGCGCGGATCAGGTCGTGGAACGCGTAACGTGCCTGTCCGCCGTACGGCGTTCCGGAGGCATCGGGCAGGCGGACGTCGAGCAGATGGACGTCCACCAGTTCGTCGAGGAGCTCCTGGGCCTCCCGCAGTTCGGTGTCGACGGCGGCCGCCGCCGCCCAGAGCGGGAAGTCGGGCGCCTCCAGCAGCCCCAGGAGCCGGAACAGCCGCCGTGCGCCGGGCCGCAGCCCTTCGTAGCTCAGCCCGAAACTGGCCCGCACTTCCAGGTCGCGATAGCGCAGCGCGTCCAGCCGGTGCTGTTCGTCCGCCAGCCGGGACACGAGATCCGCCGGGCGCCAGTGCGGCCGGGACACCAGCAGCGACCCGGCGATCCGCAGGGCGAGCGGCAACCGCGCGCACAGCCGCACGAGTTCGGACAGCTCCGCCCCGGAGGCGGTGGCGAGCCGTCCGCCGGTGCTGCCGCGCAGCAGGGCCGCGCTGTCGGCCTCGGACATCTCACGGAGTTCGACCCGGTGCGCACCGCCCAGACCTCCCAGCCGTACGCGACCGGTGGCGATCACCCCGCACGTACCGCTCGCCGGCAGCAGGGGAGCCAACTGCGCCTCGTTGTAGGCGTCGTCGAGCACCACCAGGATCCGCCGTTCCGCGAGCAGCCCCCGGTAGAGGTCCACGCGCTCCTCCGGATCGTCCGGAACGGCGGTGGCGGGGACGCCCAGCGCCCGCAGGAAGCGGCCGAGCACGGCGGTCGCGGAGGCCGGCTGCGTACGGCTACCGGCGAGCGCCGCGAAGAGCCGGCCGTCGGGATACGCGGACCGCAGCCGGTGCGCGGCCTGCACCGCGAGGGCGGTCTTGCCGACCCCGCCGGGGCCCGAGACCGTCACCGTCGCGGCGGGCTCGTCGGCGGCGTGCCGCGTACGGAGCACCGCCTCGATCTCTGCCAACTCACGCTCCTGCCCGCTGAAATCGCCGAGCGCGGGGGGAAGCATCCGGGCACGGGCGACGTCCGCCCGAGCCTGCTCCTCGGATACGAGCGCTGGGCGGCCCGGCGCGGGGCCGGGTGCGGTGCCCGGATCGGGGCCGGGCGCAGGGGCCTGATCCGTGCCCGGCGCAGGGCCCTCGGCCGTGACCGCCGTCCGGCCCGGCGCGAGGTCCGGCACAGGGCGCTGCGCCGGGTCATCGGCGGCGAACGCCGTTCGGTCCGACGCGAGTTCGTCCGCCGCGACTCCCACCCGGTCCGGCGTGGGGCCGGGCGTAGTGACCGCCGTCCGGCCCGGCGCACGGGCCTCGGCCCCTTCCGCCGCGCGGTCCAGCGCACGGGCCTCGGCCCCGGCCGTCACGCGGTCCAGTGCGGGATCCTCGTCGAGGACGGCCCGGTGCAGGTCCCGCAACCGGTGCCCGGGCTCCAGCCCGGTCTCCTCGACCAGGACGTCCCGGACCTGGAGATAGGCCAGCAGCGCGTCCGCCCGCCGGCCGCAGCGGTACAGCGCGAGCATGAGCTGGGCCCACATCCGCTCGCGGAACGGGTGCTCCATCGTCAGCGCGGTCAGCTCGCCCAGCACCTCGCCGTGCCGGCCGAGCCGGAGATCGACGTCGACCCGCTCCTCCAGTACGCCGAGCCGCAGTTCATCGAGTCGGGTGGCCTCCGCCCGCAGTGCCGGTACGTCGGCGATCTCGCCGAACGCGGGGCCCCGCCAGAGCCCCAGGGCCTCGTCGAAGAGCCGGCGCGACCGCTCGTGGTCACCGGCGGCGGACGCGGCCCGGGCCGCGTCCGCCAGGTCCTCGAAGCGCGCCGAGTCCAGCTCACCGCGGTCGGCGCGCAGCCGATAGCCCCGGCCCTCCCGGGTGATGCGCCCCGGATCTCCCAGGCGACGCCGGAGGCGGTGGACGTAGGTCTGCACGTTCTTGGTGGCACTCTTCGGCTGCTCCGCGCCCCAGACCGCCTCCACCAGCGCGTCGTCGGTGACCGTCCGGCCCGGCCGGCTCAGCAGGACCGCCAGGAGCATCTGCCCTTTCGGCGTGCCCAGTTCCAGCGGTACACCGGCCCGCCGCACGGTCAGCGGACCCAGTACCCCGAAGTCCACAGCAGCCCCCCGTCCTCGACGGCAACTCTAACGACCGCCGGTCGCACAGGGTTCGCGCCCGCCAGTAGAGTTCGATGCTTGTTCGATTCGCTGCGAGGTTGGGGGGACGGCTGGTGGGAGCACAACTGAGAGGTACCGCAGAGGAGTTGGCCGCGATGCTGTGGCGGGAGCACACCGTGTACCGGGAGCGGTCCGGGGGGATGGTCATCCGGGGCGAGCACGTGGAGCGGTGGATCAGTCTCGCCCCGGCGGGCGGCTCGGGCGAGGTTCTCGTACGCGCCGGGCGCATCCTGGACGGCGGCACCACCGCTCCGGCCCGTTCGGAGGCCGTGGTGCCCCTCTCCGCGGGCATGGGCCCGCTCGCCGCGACCTGCCGACGCCTGCTGGCCGAGACGGCGGCCGACGCGGTACGGGTGTCTCCGGGCCGGGCGGCGTCCGGGCGGTCCGACCGGCCGGGGCGGTCGCAGCGCTCCCGGCGGTCCGGGAAGCCCCGTCGGCCCCGGAGATCCGAGCGGCGGAACGGCAGGCAAAGGCACACCGGCTTCGGCTCATGGGTGGTCATGGCCTGCGTCGTGGGCGTGATCGCCCTGTACGTCTACAGCACCTACGGCACCGTGCATCACTACTGACCCCGTCCCATGACGATGCGGGAACGGCGGCGCGAGACCGGCGATGCGGGAATGACGATGCAGGAATGGCGGCGCGGCAACGGTGACGCGGCAACGGTGACGTGGCGAACCGGAGATCAGGACGGGCGCCGGGCGGATGCCTCCAAGGAGTCGAGCCAGCGGACGAGGCGCGCGCCCTCCCGGGTCATGATCTCCGGCTCGCGCAGGGCGTTGGCCAGGAGCGACATGCCCTGGTAGCCGGCGACGAGGGTGACGGCGAGGCCGTCCGGGTCGGGCAGGCCGAGGGCCCGGAACTGGTGCCCGGCCCAGTCGAGCAGTCTCCGGATCACCGCGCCGGCCTCCACGTCGAGCGTCCCGTCGGGGCGCTTGTCGAGTTCGACGGCCAGGGTGCCGGTGGGGCAGCCGTACCGGGCGGCGATGTCGCGCCGGCCGACCCAGGCCTCGATCAGGGCCTTGAGCCGGTCGAGCGGGTCGGGCAGCTCGTCGAGCCGGCGGGTGAGCTCCTCCAGGTGCGCGCTGTGTTCGGAGAGTGCGGCCCGGACGAGTTCGTCCTTGGTCTTGAAGTAGTAGTAGACGTTCCCGACGGGGACCTCGGCCACGCGCGCGATGTCGGCGAGGGTGGTCCGTTCGACGCCCTGCTCGTGCAGGACCTGGGCCGCGGCGGCGGTGAGCCGCCGTCGCTTGTCGGCTCCCCGGGCCCTCCGGGAGCCCTGGGGCTCAACTGAGTCAGTCACCCAACCAACTATAGACAGCGCCCCGGAGGTCCGTGCTAGCGCCATTCAAGTCAGCCAACTGACTAACTAGGCCTACCTGAGGAGCAGTCATGATCGTGGTGACGGGTGCGACCGGCAATGTCGGACGGACGCTGGTGCCGCTGCTGGCCGAGGCGGGCGAGGAGGTCGTGGCCGTATCGCGGCAGCCGCACCCCGCCGGGCTTCCGGCCGGGGCCCGGCACGCCCGGGCCGATGTCGGCGACGCCGCGAGCATGGCGCCGGTCCTCGAAGGCGCCGACGCCTTCTTCGTCCTGCTGGGCGGCGAGCTCAACGGCCGGGGCGAGCGCCCGAAGGCGCTGCTGGACGCGGCCGTGGCCGCCGGGGTGAAGCGGGTCGTCCTGCTCTCCTCCCAGGTCGGTGCCACCCGCCCCGAGGAGCTTTCGCACGCCCGCCTGCGTGAGTTCGAGGCGGCCGTGCGCACGGCCGGACCGGACTTCACCGTCCTGCGCCCGGGCGGTTTCGCCTCCAACGCCTTCGCCTGGGCCGAGTCGGTCCGCATGCGGCGCACGGTGTTCGCCCCGTTCGGGGATGTGGCGCTGCCCGTGATCGACCCGGCGGACATCGCCGCGGTCGCCGCCGCCGCGCTGAGCGAGGACGGTCACGCGGGCCGTACGTACGAGCTGACCGGCCCCGAGGCCATCAGCCCTCGCCGCCAGGCCGCGGTGATCTCCGAAGCCCTGGGGGAGGAGGTGGCCTTCGTGGAACTGTCCCGGGAGGAGGCCCACGAGCACCTGGCCCGGTTCATGCCGGAGGAGGTCATCGGCGGCACCCTGGACGTCCTCGGCCTCCCGCTGCCGGCCGAGCAGGCGGTCGGCTCCGACGTGGAGAGCGTCCTCCGCCGCCCGGCCCGGCCCTTCGGGGAATGGGTCGCGCGCAACCTGCCGGCCTTCCGCTAGCCCCGACTCCGGAGGCGCTGAGGTGCGGAGGCGCTGAGGCCCGGCGGGCGCCCGCACCCGTGCCCGCGTCTGCACCCGTGCCCGTGCCCGTGCCCGGGCCCGGGCCCGGGCACGGACCCGGACCCGACGCGGCCGTGCCCGGCGCCGGATCCGGGAGGCGGCCGAGCTCAGGCCGCGGCGCCCCCATCGATGACCAGGTCGCCGCCGACCACGGAAGCGGCGTCCGGCGAGGCCAGATACAGCACGGCCGCCGCGACCTCGGCGGTGGAGGAGACGCGCCCCAGCGGCGACGCGCCCTTCATCCGGTCGGCGCGGTCGGCGTCGGTCTCGCCCGGGAGCAGCGACATGGTGGTGGCGGACGCGCCGGGGCTGACGGCGTTGATGCGGATGCCGTCGGCGATGTGGTCCAGGGCGGCGGCCCGGGTCAGGGCGGAGACGGCGGCCTTGGTGGCGATGTAGCCGGCCGCGCCCGGGATACGGGTGTGGGCACCGAGGTTGGAGGCGATGTTGACGATCGCGCCGCCCGTGGACTGCTCGCGCATCCGGGCGACTTCGGCCTGGAGGCAGAGGAACACCCCGGTGACATTGATGTCGAGCAGCGTGCGCCAGTCCTCCTCCGGAAGGTCGCCCACGGGGGCGCCGCCCCTGAAGACGCCCGCGTTGTTGACGGCGACATCGAGGCTGCCGAAGTGTTCGACGGTGCGGCGGACCAGCGTCCTGACGTCCTCGGACCGGGTCACGTCCGCGGTGACCGCGGCCGCGCACCCGCCCTCCTTCTCGATCAGGGCGACCGTCTCGTCGAGTGGTCCGGCGGTACGCCCGGCCGCGACCACCGAGGCCCCCTCGGCGGCGAAGGCGAGGGCGACGGCCCGGCCGATGCCGGAGCCCGCGCCGGTGACGAGGACGGTCCTGCCGGTGAAACGTGCGGTCATGGTGACGACTCCTGGGTCGGTGCGCGGTTACGTGGATGGCTGTGCGGTACGGGAGTTGAGGAACGCGGCGGCGGCGAGAACGGCCGCCGTCGCGGCGAGTGAGGCGGGGTCGGAGCCGAGGGTGAGCAGGGCGGCGAGGACGACGGTCGGGCCCAGCTCCATCGCGGTGTTCATGACGCCGCCCGCGAGCCCGGTCTGCCGCGGCTCCACTCCGTCGGTCGCGAGGACAGCGGCCCCCGCGAAGGAGGCGGCGGCCCCGGCCGGCAGCAGGAGCAGCCCGGGGAGGAGCCCGTACGCGTACGGGATGTGCGGCGTCAGGCCGGTGAGCGCGAGCAGCGCGAGGCCCGTCGCGGCGGCGGTGAGCCCGGCGGTGGTGACGGCGGGCGCTTCGTACCTGGCGATGAGCGGACCTGCCGTACGGCCCGAGACGAGCAGCGCCACCGCGAAGGGAACGAAGGCGGCGGAGGTCTGCAGCGCCGGCCAGCCGCGCTCCTGCTGCAGATGGAGCGAGAGGAGGATGAACGTCGTGGCGGTCCCGGCGGCGGTCAGACCGACGGCGGCGAGGGCGAGGGCCCTGCGGCGGTCGCGGAGGAACGCGAGGGGGAGCAGCGGGTTGTGGGAGCGGCGCTCGGCGGCCAGGAACATCGCGAGGAGCGCGGCCCCGCCGAGCAGAGGAACCAGGACGGCCGTCGAACCCCAGGGGCGGGCGTCGGTGAGGACGAGTCCGTAACTGGCCAGGGTGATCCCGGCGGTCGAGAGCAGCGCGCCCGGCAGATCCAGGGAGCGGCCGGGGCCGCCGACCGGCGTCACGGGCAGCAGTCGCGGCCCGAGGGCGAGGGCGAGGACGGCCACCGCGACCGGGACGGCCTGGGTCGGCCGCCAGGACGCGAACGCCGAGACGACCCCGGAGAGCAGGTGCCCCGCGGTCGCACCGAGCATCGAGAGCCCGCCCCAGGTGGCCATCGCCCGTCCGTACGCGGCGGGTCGGGGGAAGAGCGCGCGCAGTACGGACATGGCGGCGGGCGCGGCGAGCGCGGCGCCCACGCCCTGCGCGAAGCGGGCGGCGAGCAGCGTGCCCGGCCCCGGGGCGAGCAGCGCGGCGAGCGACGCGGCGCCGAACACGAGCAGCCCGGCGGTGAGGGCGCGCCGCCCGCCGAAACGGTCGGCGACGCGGCCGCCGAGGAGTAACAGCCCGGAGAAGGACAGCCCGTAGGCGGAGCTGAGGAGGATCAGGTCGGCCCGGTCGAGCGAGAACGCACGGCCGATCCGGGGCAGCGGCACGATGAGGGCGGTGAGCGCGAACAGCAGCGATATCTGCACGGTGCCGAGCAGCGCGAAGGCGGGCCCGGGCGCGGACCCGCGCCCGCGCCCGGGGGAGACGGATGAGGTCGTGAAGGTCTCGGTCGTGGTGTCCCAGCGCGGTGTATCAGCCATTGCTCCCCCGATATTTGACTGATCGTTCTTTTATGGGCCCATGAAGTCACCCGGTGGGGTGTCGTGCAATTGCCGATCCGGGCAGCCGGGCGGCCGGGCAGCCAGGCGGTCGGGCGGTCGCTCAGTCGAGCAGGGTCAGCGCCTGCTCGGCGGCGTCCCGCACCCGGCCCGGGTCGTCCGACGCCTTGCCCACGACCCGCAGGCCCTGCATCAGCACCAGGAGCATCCGGGCGAGCGCGCGCGGATCGCGGTCCGCGGGCAGCTCGCCCTGCGACCGGGCCCGTACCAGTGCCGAGTGCAGCAGGGTCTCGACATGGCTCCAGCTCGCCTCGACCCGCCGGGCCGCCGCCGGGTCGTGCGGGCCCAGCTCGGCGGCCGTGTTGGTGACGAAACAGCCTTGGGTGCGGTGGTCGTCGGCGTTCGCCTCGGCGGCGAACCGCCGCACGAGGGCCCGTACGGCGGGCAGTGCGGGCCCGGGCTGGGACAGCTCTCCCAGCAGGGCCGGATCGCGGTTCTCGTTGTACCGGTCCAGCGCCTTCAGATACAGCTCGTGCTTGTTGCCGAAGGTGGCGTAGATGCTGGCGCGCCCGATGCCGAGGTGCTCGACGAGGTCCGCCATCGAGGTCGCCTCGTAGCCGCGCCGCCAGAACAGCTCAAGGGCTGCCTGCAGTGCGGCTTCGGGGTCGAATTCCTTGGTCCTGGCCACGCTCGAACTCTAGGTGATACTGAAACGATCGGTCAAATATTACGGGAGGCGCCCGGGATGCCAGGGTTGCCGAGGACGCTGACCGGATCGGCGAGGGCCCGGCTCAGCGACGGCCCGGCGGGACCAGCCCGGCGGCCCGCGGAAGATGGGGGGCGATCAACGCGTACGCCTCCTCGACGGTGTCGACCTCGCCGAGCTCGGTACGGTCGGAATCCCGGAACACGCGGTAACCGCCCTGGAACAGCGGGTGGGCCGTCGCGACGTCACGTGCGTACGGCCACGGGGTGCTCGTCGATGCCTGCCCCTCATCGATGATTACGTAGACACTCCACACCAGTACAGGGAGAGCCCATGACCGTGAGCAAGAACATCAACAACCCCGTGGGCCAGGGCGGCGGCCAGCGCAAGCGGCAGTCCCGCGCCGAACGCCAGAACAACGGCCCGCACCGCAACCTCGACCGTCAGGGTGCGGCCGAACAGAAGGCGGAACTGGTGCGCAAGATGCGCGAGAAGGCGGCCGCGGCCGGAGGCGCCGCCGGACAGACGGGCGACGACACCACCCGGAACTGACGCGGATCCGACGCACCTGCCGCGACGTCCGGAGGGTGATGTCCAGCGGTCCGGAGGGCCGGCGGGGGCGCGGTCAGAACCAGTGCAGACAGTGAGGGGCGCGCTCGGCACGGAAGAGGGCGTCGGCCAGGGCGGCCGCGCCCGTGCGGTGGGCCCGGATGTGCCCGGCCCGTACCAGCGTGCTCGGGGTGGTGCCGCCGAGGTAGACCGAGCCCAGGTCGCCGACGTCCAGGGACAGGTCGGGCTCCCGGTCCGTCGGGGCGCAGTCGGCCTGACCGTCCCGGACGGTCAGCAGGTAGCGGCCGCGTTCGCCGAGGAACGGGTCCTCGACGTCGAGGACCGGCTCGCCGTCCATGCAGCGTGACCACCGAGCCCCAGGCATCGAGGTGCACCGACCGCAGGCGGACTCCCGACAGTTCGGGAACCTCGTCGTAGTACGGTGCGAAGACGTCCCGGTTGGGGACGAGATCAGTCCAGGTCATAGCAGTGCTGCTCCTCCGGGTGCCGTCCCACGGACGGACGTGGACGTACGCCGAGTGAGTTCACAGCCATCGCGCCGGCTGTGAGCGGCGGCAGGAGGCCGCGAGCCGAGGCCCGTACAACCAACCGGCCTCCTCCCCGGTCTTGTTCGGCGACGCCCGATGATCGACATCGGTCGCCGGACAGGACTGAAGGACTTGATGAACCCAGCCAGACGCTTGACCGCCACCGCCTTGGTTCTGGCCACGGCCGGCGGAGTGCTCTACGCCACCGCCGTACCCGCATCCGCGGCGGCGAACTGTACTTCCCCCGTCTTCAAGCGGCAGTTCTTCGCGAACACAACGTTCTCGGGCACACCCAAGAAGACGGACTGCGACTCCGCGATCGACCAGAACTGGGGCACGCGCGCGCCCGTCTCCGGCGTACCGTCCGACAACTTCGGCGTACGTTGGTCGGTGACGCGCGACTTCGGCTCCGGTGGCCCCTTTACGTTCACGGCCTCCGCCCAGGACGGCATGCGGGTCTACCTCGACGGCGTCCGCAAGATCAACGTCTGGAAGAACGGCTCCGCCACCGTCAAGAAGACGGTCAACGTGACGATCCCCAAGGGCAAGCACACGCTCCGCTTCGACTACGTCAACTGGACGGGTGCCGCGAAGGTGAAGTTCGCCTACACGCCGCGCACCTCCGCCGCCCACGACAAGGTCAAGCCCCTCGCCCCGACGGGCGCGGCCGTTTCGTACACCTCCACCACCGGCGCGGCCAGGTTCACCTGGACCAGGAACAAGGAGATGGACCTGGCGAACTACCGGGTCTACCGGCGGCTGAAGGGCACGCCGTACGGCAGCAAGCAGCTCGCGACGACCACCGCGACGTCGTACACCGACAGTTCGCTGCCCAGGACCGGCGCGGCCTACTACTACGAGGTGCGGGCCGTCGACAAGGCGGGCCGTGTCTCCGGCGGCAGCGCCGACAAGCTCGTCACCACGATCGACAGGACGCCGCCCGCCGCGCCCTTCCTCGAATGGGACTCCTGCCCGGCCGACCAGCCCTACGCGGCGCCGGAGCTGGTCACCACGGCGCAGAACGCCGCCGACATCGTCCGGTACGAGATGCAGCGGCTCGACGCCGCGACGAAGAGCTGGAGCACGATCTACTCCGGCACCAAGGGCGCGATCTGCGACACCGGCTACCGGGCCGACGGCAGCAAGGTCACCTACCGGGGCCGGGCCCGGGACGCCGCCGGGAACTGGTCGGCGTACTCGGCCGCCACCACGTTCACCACCCCCGACCTGACCCCGCCCGCCGCCGTCACGAAGCTCCGCGCCGAGTACCGGTCGGGCGTACCGCATCTGGTGTGGTCGCCCGTCACCGACGCCGCCTCGTACCAGGTCCTCCAGTACGACCCGGCGACCGGCGGCTACATCGACGCCCGTCCCGCGGGGACCCCCGCCACCCGCACCGAGGTGGTGCCGCGCCAGTCGGCCGCCGTCGCCGACAGCTACCGGTACGCGGTGCGCGCGGTGGACGCCAAGGGCAACGCCGCGGCGCCGGTGGAGATCACGCTGAAGATGGCCGACCGGCCGGAGGCGATCGCCGCGTTCACAACCACGGCCAAGAGTTTCGACGAGGGCGTGATGGTCGCGTGGAGCAGCGTCGACCCGTGGACGGTCGACGAACGCCCCCTCCCGACCTACCAGATCATCCGCACCGACACCGCGACCGGCGAGACCGACATCGTCGACCAGTGCAAGCCGTTCACCTCGGTGGACCAGCCGCTGACCGGCCCCGACACGTACTGGACCTGGGCGGACGACGACGCTCCCCTGTCCGCCCGCAAGCAGATCAACGGCAGCTGCTGGGACGTCCAGGGGAAGTCGGAGACGACGTACACCTACCGAGTCGTGACGACCGACCGCCACGGACGCACGTCGCAGCCCGGCCCGCCCGCCAGGGCGACCACCCCGGACACCCAGCGCCCCGCCCCGGTCCAGAACCTGACCGCGGAACGCGTCCCGCTCGGCGTCCGGCTGACCTGGACACCGCCGGCCGACACCGACGTACGCGGCTACCACGTATGGCAGGGCGTCACCGACCCGGACAGTGGTGAGACGGTCTGGAAGGAGAACTGCTGGTTCGGCAGCTCCCTGGCCGACACCGAGATGCTCTGCCCGACGATTCCCGACGGCGCCACCCACGTCTACAAGGTGGCAGCCACGGACGACCGCCTCCTGCACGACGACATCCCACTCGACGTCCTCCACCCCGCCGAAATCTCGGTCACCCTGCCGGACACCCGCCCGCCGGGCTGGACGGAGACCGAGGTCCGTGAGGACCAGTACCCGGAGCTGTACGTCGGCTGCTCCGCAAGCTCCGGCCTCGGAGACTGCTCCCGCTTCACGAGCTACCGCGTGGAACGCTGGGACCCCGCCACCGCCTCGTACGCCACCCTGACGGAGGGCACGGTGGGCGACGCGGCGTACTTCATGGACACGACGGTCCACGAGGACCGGCTCGGCCTGTACTACTACCGCGTCGTACGCCTCGACGCATCAGGCGCGGAGGCCGCGACGCGATCCACGGCGTACGGCATCTGGGACTCCTGGCTCTGACCGGAGGCAGGACAAGAACAAGGACAAGGGGAGGGGAACGAAGAAGTCTTCGTTCCCCTCCCCTCATGCCGGGCGAGGAACGGCTCGACCGACCGCAGGACTTCGGCTGGATAGGCGCTTAGCGGCGACCCTGAAGTGGTGGAGAAGGCGAGGCCCTGACACGCCTCACTGCGGTGCTTCGCCTGCTACCCGGGCCTCATGCAGTGCGAGAAGCTCGCCGAGGTCATTGGCGATCATGACCTGGGCGAGGCGGCCGGCGATGGCCACGACCTGCGGCCAACTGTCGGCTCGTAGGTATTCCGCGTCGGTTTCGTGCGAGGTCTCTGCCTCGGCGGTGCCGAGCGCGGCACCCAGCTGCCGCATGAGTGCGACCTCTTCTTCGGTACGCAGCCCAATGCCGAGGTACTGCTCCGGACGGTCGGCATCGCAGAAGTCGTCGAACAAGACGTGGAAGATATGGTCCAGGTTCTCGAACGTGGACGGATCAAGCCATACGTCGCGCTGCCAGGGCGGATTGGCCAGCGCCAGCACCGCCGGTACGAGATGGATCCGAACGCGCGCCGTGATGAGCATGTCATCGTCCACCCGGCGCATCGTAGCGGCTGTGTGCTTGGGCGGCCTGACCGTCGCGCCGGCCGCCTCCGGGACGACGCGGCAGTGGCATCCGCAGCCGTGGCTGATCGAGATGGGACGTGGTCAGTCCGACGAGCAAGGTGGATCGGCAGGCTCACCCATCCATGCCTGGGGCTGAGGAAACCGTGGGACGGGTGACGAGGATCGAACTCGCGCTCTGAGCTTGGGAATCAGCGGTTCTTGAGCGGTCGTTCTAGCTTTGACCTGCACGGTTGGCCGAGACGTACAGGGTCGGGGAGGCCGAGGGTTTCTCCGGCCAAGTCGAGCAGTCCTCCTGCGAGGTCTCGCGCACGACCTCGAACCGCCCTACGGTGGTGAGGCGGGAGGCGGGCTCCCGACCGCCCGCGCCTGCTTCGCACGCGACGAGGCGGCGGTCCGGGCGCCGCAGCGGCCGCTCAGAGGTGACCGTCCAGGAACTGCCGTACCTCATCGCTGGTCATGGGTCCCGTGCTGTGCGCCACCGCCGCTCCCTCCTTCAGCAGGAGGCAGGACGGGGCTCCGGTGATCCCGTATCGCTCCGTTGCCGCCGGGCAACGCGTGATGTCGGTGCGGACGACCGTCAGGCGGCCGGTGTAGGCGGCGGCGATGTCGCCCACGACGACGTCCATCACCCGGCAGGGCTCGATTGCCTTGGGCCATGCCCCGGTGAAGTATGCGAGAACCGGAACCTTGCTTCTCTCGAGGATGAAATCGAACTCCGCGTCCTCACGAGGCCGGTGAACCAGTTTTGTCATGGGAGCTCCTGACCTCACGTTCGTACTCCATCCCATCATCCCTCGCGCGGTGTGCCAGGTCGGCCCTGGCCGGTCGTCCGGCCGGCTGCCGGGAGGGAGGTGGGTGTACGGGCCGCCGCAGGACGGCGGTGGCCCCTGGGACGAGCGGCCCGGCCCCTTGCCACGACGACCGGAAAGCCGTTTTCCAGGGCACAGCGGCATGGCACCGGGAACGAGCACGATCTCCGGACGCTCGCGGACGCGGCGGTGGACGGGGGACGCGTCAGCGGGCCCGGAGGCCGACCGCCAGCGTCAGTTCAAGGACCCGGTGCGGTGATGCGAGATCGGGAAACAGCTCCCGCAGCTGCGACATCCGGTAGCGAACCGTCTGGGGGTGGACGAACAACTCCGCCGCGACCTCGTCCCGTCTGCCCTGGTGCAGCAGCCACGCCCGCAACGTCTCTTCCAGCCGTCGTGCGGTTGCGGCGGGCAGGGTCTGCAACGGTGCGAGGGCTCGGGCGCGCAGGTCTGCGAACGCGTCCGCGTCGGCGCTGAGCACCAGGTCGGGCAGGTGGTCCTCGGTGTCGCGAATGTCAGAGGAAAGGGAGCGCGCGCGTAGGGCTCGTGCGTACGAGGCGGACGCGTGGGTCCATGGCCGGGCCGGGCCGACCACGGCGGCGCGGTCGGTCAGCTGCCGTAGGAGACGTGATCGGTCGGCATCGGGGACGAGGAGCACACCGGTGTCATCCGGCAGATCGTCGAGGACGAGGGTGCTCGGGTCGAGTGTCCGGTAGGCGGGCCGGGCCTGCGCGGCGGGCAGCAGGACGGCGGTCAGTGAGACCGGCTGCGCCGGCGAGGAGGTCGCGGGCCAGGTGTTCCAGGTGGCGCTCGTGGGCTCTGCCCCGGGCGACCAGTTCGTCGGCGTGGCCCGCGGCGCTCGCGGCGGAGAGCTCGTCGATGTAGGCGAAGGTCAGCTCGGCGAACTTCGCGACCTCGGCGGCGGGCAGACCCGCGGGTACGGCACCCGCTGCCAGACATCGCCAGGCGACCCGGGCGCCGACGCGGTAGGCGCTGAGCAGGGCGTCCATCGAACGGCCGTCGCGCACCTCGCCGCGGCCCAGCTCGTAGGCGGCGTCCCCGGCGTCGCCGCCCGTGGCGCTCCCGCTCGCAAGGTCCAGGTAGTGCCCCAGGGCGGTGCGGACGGCCCTGCGGATGGTGGCGCCCATGCGGCCCGACAAGGCACGGGCGTAGGGAGGAACCTCGTCGATGATCGCCTGGACGACTTCGTCGGCGGTGGTCTTCAGTGCGGCCCGAAGGGCGGTGACCGTCGTCTCATCCAGGGTCAGTTCGCTGGCCCTCCGGATTGCATAGCTCATTTTTTTGTTCCCTGCGAACAATTCGGCCGACCAGATTTACATCCTGTGGTCAGGACTTTACGCCTGGAGGCGCAGCAAGCTGGAGGCATGACGAGTACAGCCCTCCGCGGCAGGGCGTGGAAACTGCTGGAGATGGTCACGACGCCGCTGCTGCCGTCGGACTACCTCGACCTGGTCAGCCCGCTCCGTACAAGCGCTGACCTACGGGGGCGCATCGAGGCCGTGCGCCCCGAGACGGGAGACGCCGCGACGGTCGTGATCAGGCCGGGGCGGGGCTGGCGCGGCCACACAGCCGGCCAGTACGTGCGGATCGGGGTCGACGTCGACGGGGTGCGCCTGTGGCGTGCCTACTCCATCACCTCGCCGACGAACCGCCAGGACGGCCGCATCACGATCACCGTGAAGGCGATCCCGGACGGCAAGGTCAGCAACCACCTGGTCCGGCGGGCGAAACCGGGCACGCTGATCCAGCTCGACCAGGCGACCGGGGACTTCGTCCTGCCGCGGGCCAAGCCCGCCAAGGTGCTCTACCTGACGGCCGGCAGCGGCATCACGCCCGTGATGGGCATGCTGCGCGACACCGGACTCGACGACGTCGCCATGGTCCACTGCGCGCCACAGCCGCAGGACGTGATCTTCCGCAAGGAACTGCACGGCCTGGTCGCGGACAAGAAGCTTCGGCTCACCGAGGTGCACACCGACACCGACGGCAAGCTCGACATCGCCCGTCTCCAGGAACTCGTGCCCGACTGGGCCGAGCGCGAGACCTGGGCCTGCGGGCCCGCGGGTCTGCTCGACGCCGCCGAAGAACACTGGACCGAACAGGGCGTCCAAGAACGCCTGCACACCGAGCGCTTCCGCCCCGGCACCGTCGTCGCCGGCGAGGGCGGCGAGGTCACGTTCAGCACCACCGGCAAGACCATCGACGCGGACGGCGCCACGCCGCTGCTGGACATCGGCGAGGAAGCCGGCGTGCTCATGCCCTCCGGGTGCCGTATGGGCATCTGCTTCGGCTGCGTCACGCCGCTCAAGGCCGGTGCTGTCCGCGACCTGCGTACCGGCGAGATCACCGAGGCCGAGCCGGGCGTCCTCATCCAGACCTGTGTGTCCGCCGCGGCGGGCCCCTGCGACATCGAACGGTAGGAGCACCTTGACCGCCATCGACCCCACCGCCCACCTGACCGCGGAGCAGATCGAGGAACTGGGACGCGAGCTGGACGCCATCCGCGACGAGGTGATCGCCGACCGTGGCGAGAAGGACGCCGCCTACATCCGGCGGGTCATCTCGGCGCAGCGCAAGCTGGAGCTGGCCAGCAGGGGTGTGCTGCTGTTCTCGATCTTCCCGCCCGCGTGGCTGATCGGCACCGCCGGGCTGTCCGTGGCGAAGATCATGGACAACATGGAGATCGGCCACAACGTCCTGCACGGCCAGTGGGACTGGATGCGCGACCCGAAGATCCACTCCACCACCTGGGAGTGGGATCACGTCTCGCCGTCCGATCAGTGGAAGCACTCGCACAACGAGCTGCACCACACGTACACCAACGTGATCGGCAAGGACAACGACCTCGGCTACGGCATCATGCGCGTCGACGAGGACCAGAAGTGGCACCCCTTCCACCTCGGCCAGCCGCTGTGGAACTTCCTCAACGCCTGCTTCTTCGAGTACGGCATCGCGGCGTACGACCTGGAGCTCGGCAAGAACCTCACCGGGAGCCGCCGCAAGAACCCGGAGTTCCGCGCGCGGGCCAGGGCCGTGGGCCGCAAGATCCGCAAGCAGGTGCTCAAGGACTACGTGATCCACCCGCTGCTCTCGGGCCCCTCGTTCCTCACCACACTCGCCGCCACGTTCACCGCGAACCTGGTCCGCAACGTCTGGACCCACTCGGTGATCATGTGCGGGCACTTCCCCGAGGGCGTACAGGTTTTCGAGCGCCGGTCGATCGAGGGTGAGACCCGCGGCCAGTGGTACCTGCGCCAGATGATGGGCTCGGCGAACATCAGCGGCAGCAAGGCCATGCACTTCATGACCGGCAACCTGTCGCACCAGATCGAGCACCACCTGTTCCCGGACCTGCCGAGCAACCGGTACGCCGAGGTCGCGGTGAAGGTGCGCGCGCTGTTCGAGAAGTACGAGCTGGAGTACGTCACCGGCCCGCTGCCCAAGCAGGTGTTCTCCGCGTGGCACAAGGTCTTCCGGCTCGCACTGCCGAACAAGCAGCCCAAGGCCGGAACTCTGGAGCGCGAGCAGGACCTCATCGCCGCCTGACTCCCGGCACTGGTTCGGACTCTTCGGCCGTACCGGGCTTCCTGGAGGAAGAGACCGCGCCCGGCGACCTGTACGGCGGCAAAGCCCGGTTCTGCCTCACCGTTCTCCCCTCGGGCGCAGGGCCCGGCGCCCGTCCTCGGGGCCTAAGCGCTTTGCGCCACGCGGCGTTGAAGTGGCGTGAACAGATATTGCCCGTCCCGCCACGCCATGCGCACTGTGGAATCGCGGGAGCGCTCCCACACTCTCGACCCTGCCGGGTTTCCCGGCCCCCACCGAAGGAAGAGATCATGATTTGTCATGTACGCAACACTCGAACGTGGCGCACTCTAACGCTCGTCCTGGGCACCGTCGCAGCGGTGCTTCTCAGCATGACCGCCTGGAGCGGCACAGCCATGGCTCACGGGTCGGTCGTCGACCCGGCATCGCGCGCCTACGACTGCTGGCAGCGCTGGGGCAGCGACTTCCAGAACCCGGCCATGGCGCAGCAGGACCCGATGTGCTGGCAGGCGTGGCAGGCCGACCCGAACGCCATGTGGAACTGGAACGGCCTGTACCGCAACGGCTCCGGGGGCAACTTCGAGGCGGTCGTTCCGGACGGTCAGCTGTGCAGCGGCGGTCGGACCGAGAGCGGTCGCTACAACGCGCTGGACACCGTGGGCGCATGGAAGACCACGGACATCACCGATGACTTCACCGTCGAGCTGTACGACCAGGCCAGCCACGGCGCGGACTACTTCAAGGTCTACGTCAGCCGTCAAGGATTCGACCCAACCGCCCAGGCGCTGGGCTGGAGCGACCTCGAACTGGTCGCGCAGACCGGCAGGTACGGGCCCAGCCAGAACTACTCGATCCCCGTGAGCACGTCCGGCTACACCGGTCACCACGTCGTCTACACGATCTGGCAGGCATCGCACATGGACCAGACGTACTTCCTGTGCAGCGATGTGAACTTCGGCTGACCTCACCGCTCACCGGGTGATCCCGCCGGACGCCACGGGCCCGGCGGGACTCCCGTGTCCCGACGTCACCGCCATGCAAGCGTCCTCGATTCCGGAGCCGACATGTCGCGAAACCGCTGGACCGGGCAGCTCCTGCTGGCCCTCCTACTGACCACTCTCACTGCATTGCCCGCCGCCGCCCAGTCCCTCGCGGCGGCCCCTCCCCCGACGGCGACCGCCACACCGACCGACGCGGCGCCCAACTCCTCCTCCGTCCCCCTTCCGTCGCTCCGCGCGACCACCACCCAGGTCGCCTCCGGCCTGAGACGGCCAACCGCGGTCGTCGCAACCGATGACGGCACCGATCGCTTGTTCATCACCGAGAAGTCCGGAACCGTACGTGCCTTCCACCCCCGTACCGGCCTGACCTCGGAGCCGCTCATCGACATCACGTCGGCCGTGGACGAATCGGGCAACGAGCGCGGCCTGCTCGGCATCGCCGTTCCGCCCGACTACGACGACAGCCGCAGCGTGTACCTGGCGTACACGGCACTGCCCGACGGTGCGGTCACCGTCGCCCGCTACCGGCTCGACGAATCCCGCCTGGAGGTCCTGCTCTCCCAGCCGCACTCCGAGTTCAGCAACCACAACGGGGGCCAGCTGGCGTTCGGCCCGGACCGCCACCTGTACTGGAGCATCGGTGACGGAGGCGGTTCCGCGGACCCCCTCCGTGCCGGGCAGCGACTGGACACCCTGCTGGGCAAGGTCGTGCGCATCGATGTGAGCCGCAGTTGCGGCCGGCTTCCCTACTGCGTGCCCGAGGACAACCCCTTCGTGGACACTCCCGGCGCCCACGAGGAGATCTGGCTGTACGGGCTGCGCAACCCGTGGCGATTCTCCTTCGACAGCATCGACGGCTCGATGTGGATCGGCGACGTCGGCCAGGGCCGGTGGGAGGAGGTCGATCACATCAGGCCCGGACAGGGCGGTCTGAACCTCGGCTGGTCCTGCTACGAGGGGCTGGAGAAGTTCAGCGGTGGCGACTGCGACGCCGGCGAAACATACACCGCGCCGGTTTTCACCTACTCCCCGTACACCGGCGGCTGTTCGGTCATCGGCGGTCACGTCTACCGAGGCCAGAAGCACGCCGACCTCGTAGGCGGCACGTACATCGCCAGCGACTACTGCTCCTCCACCGTCTGGGCGCTGCGCCCCGATGGCGAGGGCGGCTACGAGCAGGCCGAGATAGGGGAGATGCCCACCCAGGTGACGGCGATCGGTACGACCGCCGACGGGGAGTTCTACGCGGTCAATGACCTGCCAGGCGGCCTGCACCGCGTGTCCTTCGCCCAGGAGGAACCCACCTGCCGAGTGCAGCCCGCCGTACGGGCATGGGGCACCGGTACGACGGTCGACCTGACGGTCACCAACACCGGCAGCACTCCGGTGAACGGCTGGACACTGGAGTTCCCGCTGGCTCTCGGGCAGACCGTCACCTCCGACTGGAACACCGACCTCACCCAGGGAAGCAACACGATCACGGCCGCCAACACTTCGCACAACGCCACGATCGCGCCCGGTGCGAGCATCACCCTCGGCTACCTCGCCGCCCATACCGGCGACTCGTCGTCACCGCCGCGCTTCACGCTCAACGGGGACGCCTGTGCGGTCGCCCGCTGAGTTCGGGTCCGAGGCCACACGACCCGGATGCCCCGATCCATCACATACGGCGGCTTTCTCCTCGGCCAGTCCCATCAAGCGCCCCGTTCCCGAGGGCAGTCGACAGCCCTCGATTCGCGAATGCTACTCAGGCGAGCAGTAGCCGGGGAGCACTACATCCTCGCTCGTGCGCTCGATGGCCCGTGCCCCCCAAGGGGGCCGGTCGGCGGCTTGTGGCGCCTTCGCCCGCTCCGGCCCTCATGGTGCTCGCCGGGCCGGGCGGCGCCTTCAGTCACCAGGTGTGCGGTGCGGGAGTCCCGAACAGGTCTGGACACGGCGAAGCCCCAGGTTACTGGCCTGGGGCTTCGTGGAAGAGCGGGTGACGAGAATCGAACTCGCGCTCTGAGCTTGGGAATCAGCGGTCCTTAGGTTGTTACGGATGGTCTGACCTGCGATTTCGGATTGGGCGGGTGAATGGCTCTCGGTCTCTGGGAGCCGCATTTGACCGCTGTTGTCCGCTCCGCTGGGCACGGATGGGGCACGAGAGCTAGGAGCGCGACGCGTGCCCGGGCGGGCCGACTGGTCAGAGGGAGATGATGCGAACTTGGTTGCCGCAGAGTTTGGTCGTGTCGTCGCTGTTGGACGTCAACAGAGCGACGGGTTTCGGCTGGCGGAGGGCGACCTCGGCGACTGTGGCGTCGATGGCGTACTTGTGCCCGTGCAGCCCGACGCCTTTGAGGAGTTCCGCTGCTGCTTTCGCCGCCTGCTCGGTGACGGGCTCCACCTTGACGCGGGACAGGGCCCAGTTCAGACGAGGCATGTTGGTGCGGGAGTGGCCGACTTCCACGATGGTGTTGGCCCCGATGACCAGGTCGGCTCCCATGTCGTGGAAGACCTGAAGCATCGCGAGCAGCTTCCGGTCCTGCGCGATCCAGGCGGAGAGCCCTTCCGAGTCCAGGACGACGGTCTCGATGCGCTCGCTCACGCGGCATCCGCGCCCGTGGAGGTGCCGGCGGAGCCGAAGATCTTCGCGCGAGCCTCGGCGAGCTCCTCGTCGCTGAAGGGTCCGTGCTCCTCCTCGTGACGGCGGAGGTCGTCGCCCAGGAGCTGGTGCCGGATCTGGCGGGCTACGGCTTCCGCCACGTACCCGGAGACGTTGTCCGTGAGCTTGCGGAGCTCCGCCACCTGGTCGCTGGGGAGCGTGACGGTGATGCGAGTCGTTGAGGACATAAGTCCAAGCATACTTGAGTATGCACGCACTGGCTCGGGTTTCTGGTCCCCAGCCTTGACGCCTGCGGTCGCAGGCTCCGGGTGGAGACATGGGGGGCGATCACTCACCGGCTGGCCCTGGCGTGTGACGCTCTGGGCCGGTGCCGTTGGACGGCAAGCAAAAGGCCCCAGTCGTTGACCAGGGCCTTCGTTGTGGAGCGGGTGACGAGAATCGAACTCGCGCTCTGAGCTTGGGAATCAACGGGTCTTGAACCGTTGAAGGCTCCCTGACCTGCGCTTTCTCATAGGCTGGGGTGCATTGCTAGGGGCTCCGGGGACCGCACCTGACCGCTGTTGTCCGCTCCGCTGGGCACGGATGGGGCACAGGGGTGGGCGGTGCGACGATCCAGGCCGAGAACCGTTCCGAGCCCAGGACGACGGTTTCGACGCGCTCGCTCACTCAGCGTCCGCGCCCTTGGGGTGCCGGCAGAGCCGAAGATCTTCGCGCGGGCTTCGGCGAGCTCTTCGTCGCAGCACCAGTACAGTCGATCGGATCGGGTGATGGTGGCCGTAGTCAGCATCTTCCTTGCGGTGATTTACGTCCCGCTCCTCGTGTTCGCTTGGCTTTTCGCCCGGGAGCGGGTACCAAGCCGTACGAACTCGTCGACTCATGAGTCAGCCATCGTGTCTCGGCTTGTGAAGGTCTCCCTGCGGTGGTGGGAAGCAGCTCGGGAAGGTCGCTACCCTTGGGGACTGCTGCGCCTGTCACCTGGGTTGATGGCCGGGTCTGACGCAGGTTCGGTCACGCGACCTGGAGGGCCGGTGTGATCATGACAGTCTCGAATTCGATGGGGGTCAGCCGGCCGAGTGAGGCTTCTCTGCGGCGCCGGTGGTAGGTCCGCTCGATCCAGGTCACGATCGCGATCCGGAGTTCTTCGCGGGTGGCCGCGGCCACGCGGGACTTCATCCGCTCGTCGATGGAGTAGCCCACGATCCTGTTGCTGAAGGCTTCCTTGATCGCGCAGAGATAGAGCTTGCCTCGCCGGTGGCGTGCTCGGTGATGCTGGCGAGGCACAGCCGGTTCGCACAGGTTGCGGTGAAGTCACAGCGGACCAGGTCGTCATGGACTTGCGGGCCGGCCTCCTTGACCTTGCCGCGCTTCTTGCCGAACCCGCTCCACCAGCGGTCATCCCGGCAGATCCGCCATGAAGTCCGGTCCGTCACTACGGCGCCGGCGTTGCGCGCGTCGTCGGCCAGGAAGTGGTGAGCGTCGAACAGCGCGTGCGCGCGATACGGCTCCTTCAGCATGGCGTTGGTCACCGGCTGGCCCCAGCGGCAAGGCGGTACATCGGTCTCAAGGTCAGTCACCCACGGAGTGGGTGCCCCTAGGTAGGCTAGGCCACCACCAACCTAAGGATGCGACTATGCAGGACACTTCGGATGTGACCCGGAGGCTTTGGGCTCTGTGCGGAGTGCTGAGAAACGAAGGTGTGACTTACCACGAGTATTTGAACGAACTCACGTATCTTCTCTTCCTCAAGCTCGCCCATGAACTTGACATGGAAAACAGAATCCCAGGTAATTGTCGTTGGGTCGAGCTTACTGAAAGCGCACCAGATGACATTCTTTCGCGATATGCCGAAATGCTGGAAAATCTCGGCGCGGCTGATGATGACGTTGTCAAAACTATCTTTGCGGATTCGAAAACGGGCATCAATTCTGGCGAATCCCTGATGCAATTGGTCCAAGGCATCGAGGATATTGACTGGTACCGAGCGCGACAAAATGGCCTCGGCGACGTCTATGAAGGGCTAATCCAAAAAAACGCGCAGGAGTCTCGTTACGGCGCCGGTCAATACTTCACACCTCGACCAGTGGTAGAGGCGCTCGTTCAAGTCACTGCGCCAAGTGATGAAGATACTGTGTACGACCCTGCCGCAGGTACTGGTGGGTTCCTAGTAGCCGCAGGATTGGGCACTGCGACCATTAACACTTCGCCTCCTAAACTTGTTGGCATTGAGTTGGTCCGTGATGTTCAGCGTATGGCGCTCATGAATCTACTGCTGCACGGGCTCGAAGGGAAGGTTATTCTCGGTGACGCTCTGCATCACGATGTAGGTGAGAATGGGTACTCGGTCTGTCTCACTAATCCGCCGTTCGGCGCAAAGGGTGCACTAACTGCAGAGCAGAACGAGAAGCTTGAGTACCAAACCTCGAACAAACAACTTGCATTCTTGCAGCATGTCTATCGAAACCTGGCTAAGGGAGGACGTGCGGCAATTGTCGTTCCTGACAACGTCCTGTTCGAGGGAGGGACGGCCGGCGCCGTACGGACTAAGCTCCTAGAGAGTTACAGGGTTCACACTATTCTGAGTCTCCCGACAGGGATTTTTTACGCGACAGGCGTAAAGACTTCAGTACTGTTCTTCTGCGCCGATGGCGCAACTGACGAAACCTGGTTCTATGACTTGCGTTCAGGGCAGACGAGTTTCGGCAAAAGAAGGCAGATCCTGGCTAGCGACTTGAATGAATTCGTCTCAGCCTATGGTGCCGATGCTTTTGGAAAAAGCCCTCGGGTTGAAACGGATCGATTCAAGCGTATGACGCGTGAGGAGATCGCCACCCGTGGTGATCGTCTCGACTTCGCTCACGTGAAGCCTGCCGACAGGCCGGTGGGTTCAAGTAGTGTCGCTGATCTACTCGATGAGACCAGGACCTTGCGCGAGGAACTCGACAGCGCCTTGGCTGGGATTTCTGAGATTGAAAAGATTCTAACGCGCCATCTCCAGGACCACGAAGTGGAGACACTCGGGCTATGACAATTCCCGATGCGTTCCCCGCGGAATGGCGTTTCTGCCTGGTGAAAGAAGCGGGTGAAACTCTGGTTGGCCAACAACGTTCACCAGAGACTACAAGCGGTCCATCAAGCGATCAGCGGAACTATCTGCGCGTTGCAAACGTTCGCGATGATGCGCTAGATCTACAGGATCTTGCGACAATGAGCTTCGACGCTGTGGCTAGAGAGAAGTACCGCCTTGTAGAAGGAGACATTCTTCTATGTGAGGGACAGAGCCGTGAGCTGGTAGGGCGAGCGGCGATGTATCGATCCGAACCTGAGCAGCTTTACTTCCAGAATACGCTTATCAGATTCCGGGCTCATCATGAGATTCTACCAGAATTTGCTCTCCTGGTCTTCAGGGCGTACCAGCACTCAGGCGTGTTCGCGGAAATCGCTAAGTCCACTACTAATATTGCTCACCTAGGACTTCGTCGATTTCAAGAGCTACCTTTTCCGCTGCCTCCTAGAATTACTCAAGAGGCAATCATTGATTGTGCCCGCGATATACAGAGCTCTATCGACGCCGCTCTTGTAGCGATGAGCAACATCATTGACACGGCAACTGATCTTCCAGGTAGGGCGAGAAACCTTCTCATCTTGGAAGGCCGTGAGCTTGGAGTGCCTGGAGAGTCGGATCAGGAAACGCGGACAACATGGCAACCAGCAGCAGACGTAGTCGCTGAAGACTCACCTATCGTTTATGGGATTCTTCAGCCCGGGCCTGACATCGATGATGGTTCGGGCGTTCCGTATGTTCGCGGCCAGGACTTGAGGGACGGGTTTATTCTTCAAGATCATCTGAGGATGACATCGCAGTCGATCGCTCAGCGATATGAGCGGTCATCGCTAAAGCGCGGTGATGTGCTACTTGGCATCATCCGCAGCCTCCGTGTCGCCGTCGTACCGCAAGAGCTCAGCGGCGCGAATATTACTCAAGGAACGGCCAGGATCAGACCCAGTAGCCGCGTAGATAGCGACTACCTTGCGCATTGGCTATCAAGCTCAGCGGCGCAGGGATGGCTCCGAAGCCGATTGCGCGGTATCGATATGCCTGGGTTGAATCTGCGTGATGTCAGGCAGTTGCCTGTACCAGTACGGGACCTGAGTACTCAACGTCAGATTGCCGAAACCTTGGATGAGGTAACCGCAGCACATCAGGGTGTCATCAGGGATGCGCAAAGCGCCGTCAGTCGGCTCCAAGGACTGGAGCACGAGTTCACTGCATCTTGCGCGTTCGGGGACATGGCTAGATGGATTACGCAGAGGACGGCAGGCGACGAGAGTGAGTCCTTGTCCTCGCTAATTTTGACCCAGGTGAAGGAATCGGCTTCAAAGCCGCGCAAGAAGACTGCTTCTAGGTCGCCACGATCCAGCAAGAACAGGAGCAAGCGAATTAGTCTCAAAAGCACCACCACTCCGCAAGAGATACTAGCCGTACTGCAAGGGGCTTCGGGCCCGTTGGTCCCAGAACACCTATTCCGACAGCTTTCTCTGTCGGATAGCGCTGTTGATAGCTTCTACGCTGCCTTGCGGGAGCTGAAGCAAATGCGCCGGCTTGAGGTGGTGCGTCCGAACGATACGGATGTCAAGATCTCGGTGGCTGAGTAAATGCGTATCACACGTGTGAAAGTGAAATCGTTCAAGAACCTGCAGGACTTCGAGATTCAGCTTGATGAAAATACCGCTGTTTCCGTACTGGTCGGACGTAATGGCAGTGGAAAGTCCAACCTCCTTGAGGCTTTGACGATCATCTTTCGTGACATTGACCTCGGGCGGCGGCCCGAGTTCGCGTTCGAGTTGGATTATCTGATCAAAGAGAATTCCGTTTCCATCGTCTCGGAGCCGTCTCGAACTGGCCACAGTGTTAGATGTCGTGTGAATGGTAGCCCGATCAGTTTCGCTAAGTTCGCAGGCTCTGATGGCCGGGAGTACCGACCCCAGCATGTGTTTGGCTACTACTCCGGTCCGAGTAACCGCCTCGAAGAACACTTCATTCCTCATCAGGAGCGTTTCTACAGGGACCTAATTGACGGCATTGAGAGGCCGCTGCGGCCTCTTTTCTATGCTCGTAATGTGCACTCCAATTTCGTTCTCCTGGCTTTCTTCTTGGACGAAGATCCTGTAGTCATGCGGTTGCTGCGTGACCATCTTGGTATCGAGGGCTTGGACTCCGTCCTCTTTGAGATGCAGAAGCCCTCCTGGCCTGGCAAGGATGGTGATGAACGATTTTGGAATGCGCGCGGCACGGTTAGAGCACTACTCGATCACCTTTACCGACTGTCGCTCGCGCCTATGAGGCTGGAACGCAAGGTAAGGACAGGATTGTCCCGGACTGGGCAAACGGAGCATCTCTATCTTTACCTTGAGAGTTTGCTGGAAGCCAAGGAACTTAGAGCCGCCTATGCAAGCAATGGTGATTTCTTCAAGGCTCTCGAAAGTACTTACATTTCTGAACTAATTCATGACGTCCGCATCAGAGTGAAAAGCACTAGGTCATCCTCCTCTCTAACGTTCCGAGAACTGAGCGAGGGAGAGCAGCAGCTTCTTCTTGTTCTTGGATTGATGAGGTTCACTCGAGAAGAAGAGTCCCTTTTTCTGCTCGATGAGCCTGATACACATTTGAACCCGGCCTGGAGTGTTCAGTACCGGAAGTTCTTGGGCGAGTTCGGTGGGCTTGACGACGGTTGCCAGGTGCTGATGGCAACCCATGACCCGCTTGTTGTAGCTGGCCTACTCAGACAGGATGTTCGTATTCTTGAACGGCATAGCGGCGGTCACGTAACCGCCGTAGAGCCGTTGGAGGATCCGCAGGGAATGGGCGTCGGAGCGCTCCTGACGAGTGACGTTTACGGGTTGAGGTCTCAACTCGACCTTGAGACGCTCGACAAGCTAGATGAGAAAAGAACTCTGTCCGCGCGCTCTGATGGTGAACTGACTCCAGAGGAGCAGGACAGGCTAAATAGACTAGGGAATGAGCTTAGGCATCTGGGTCTTTTGATGGAAGACAGGGACCCTGAGTTTCAGGCGTATCTCAAGGCTAAATCGGCAAGTCAAACGTCGCAGCGTCCCCTCTCTTTCACGAGGGAGGAAGTGGAGGAGAACTTCGAAGATGCTGTGGCGCTATTGAATGAGATCGAAGAGCAGGAAGACTAGTGCTGTCGGGGGCAGTTCTTGATTTTCATTGATCGGCAGGAAGTTATCGCACGTCTTCCAGAAGGGTGGAAGGCTAAGGCGAAGGGCGTGACCGATGAGCTGCTGGAGGCTGATGGGATTGCGGAAAGAAAGAAGATTATCGATGATAATCAGGATCTGTGGCGCAGTATCAAGGGTGTCCTGGCGGCCGTTGGCTATCAGAAGTGCTGGTATTGCGAAACTGCTGACATTCGGTCGGATAATGCGGTAGACCATTTTAGGCCCAAGGGCAGAATTTCTGGCGGGGGCAAGGAGGGGTATTGGTGGTTGGCTTTCGATGTGCGCAACTATAGATTTGCCTGCACGTATTGCAATAGCCGACGTCACGGAGAAGGGGGGACGATTGGAGGTAAGGCTGATTTTTTCCCCCTGGCTGCAGGCTCGCGCAGGTCGGACAGTCACTTGATTCCAATATCGGTCGAGATTCCAATGCTTCTCGATCCATGCGATCAGTTTGACATCACCGCCTTGTGGTTCGATGAGACGGGCCAGGTGAAGGTGAACCCTGGCGCGGAAGTATTGGAAGAAAATGTCTCTGATCGCGTAGCTGTATCGCGTTCTCTGTATCATCTAGATCATGTGAGACTCATTGAAGCGCGTAAGCGCGTCTTTCTCGAAGTGCTTCAAATGTGTGACCAGGCGGACGAGGCGCTTGTGAGTTATAAATCGACTCAAGATGTCATGGCGCGAAGCATCTTCCATGAGTCGATTAATGCCCTTAGGAGAATGAAAAAGGAGGATGCCCCTTACTCGGCTGTAGCTAAGTGCGCTGTGAGGGGCTATCGCAATACTAGCCCCTCAGCCAAGCTCATCGCCGAGGCGTCATAGGCGGAGCGGGTTTGGCCGGTGTCCTGCCCGGCTTGGGGTCGAGCATGATCAGGGGGCCGTACGCTGGCCGGCAACTCGGGCAGGCTGTGATCCTGCCCGGAATTTCAACGAGTGGCCCCCTGATCTTGCTCGGCGCGGGACCCGAACCGGGGAGGTGGGTAAAGTCGTGGAGCCGACCGCCCCAGCCGCAGAGGGTGTCTCCCGATTCATGCCCGCAGCTGCTAGCGCGCCGCCGGGCGCGGCCAGCCGGGGCGAAGACAGAGGCAGGCCGCGCCGCTGAGGCGGCCCGCGCCCGTGCCGTGCGCGGCCCTTGATGGGGTAGGGAAAGTTTCACTTGCCCCGGGAGCAGGTGCCTTGCGCAGCTTGCGGGGCGAAGTTGGCTGGCGCCCGTGCCTAGCTGGGGCGGGCGCCAGCCAACTCCGGAGGCCGTCAGGCCGCCGCAGCGGCCTCGCGGCCCCTGTGCGTCCGACGGTGGAAAATCTCGTCGAAGGTGGCGCGGGCGCCCGTGGGGTCGATGTAGTGCATCGCCAGGAGGGCGGCGATGACGGCGCCGACCAGGTCGTTCTGGACCTCGGACCAGGTGTGGTCGTCGCCGCAGGTGGTGAGTCCCTTCAGGCCGTGGAGGGCGTGCATCGCCTCGCCGGCTTCCTCGGCGACCTTGCCGACCTGGAGGGCTTTGAGTTCCTCGTCGGGGAGGTGGGCGCCGGCTGCTCGGCAGACGGCGGAGAGCTTCTCGATGTTGTCCCACAGGGTGTCCACGTCGGACCTCCGATCGATGGGTTCGGCTATTCCTGTGCGGGTCGTCCGAGCTGGCGTACGTTCCATCCGGCCATGCGCCAGGCGTCGGCGTCGATGAGGTTGCGGAGGTCGACGAGGACCTGGTCCGCGACCAATGGGGCGAGTGCTTTGGGGTCGGCCTCGCGGAAGTGGGGCCATTCGGTGGCCAGGACGATCAGTTCGGCTGCCGCGAGGGAGTCTTCGAGGTCTTCGCAGTAGTCGAGTTCGGGGTGGCGGCGCAGTGCTGTGGGCACGGCGTGCGGGTCGTGGACGGTGACGGTCGCGCCGCGCTGGTGCATGAGTGCGGCGATCGCCAGGGCCGGGGATTCGCGGACGTCGTCGGTTCCGGCCTTGAAGGAAGCGCCCCAGACGGTGATCCGTACGCCGTCGACGGGTCGGCCGAGCGTCTGCTCGATGAGCCTCAGCGCGGCGGTGGGGCGGGTTTCGTTGACCTCCTCTGCGGCGCGCAGCATGGTCGCTGCCTCGGCGGCGCCCAGGGCACGGGCGGAGGCGGTGAAGGCGCGGACGTCCTTCGGGAGGCAGCCGCCGCCGTAGCCGGGGCCGGCGTTCAGGCCGCCGCGGCCGATGCGGGGGTCCAGGCCGATGGCCTCGGTGAGCTGCTGGACGTCGGCTCCGGCGGCGGTGCACATGTCGGCGACGCCGTTGATGAAGGAGATCTTCATGCCGAGGTAGGCGTTGGCGGCGCCCTTGATGAGTTCGGCCGTGGCGGGATCGGTCACGAACAGCGGGATGCCGTTCGCGAGCAGTGGTGCGTAGACCTGGCGTACCGCGTCCTCAGCGCGGGCCGAGGGCACGCCCACGACGATGCGGTCGGGGCGCAGGGTGTCGTCGATGGCGTGGCCCTCGCGCAGGAACTCGGGGTTCCAGACGACCTCCACGTCCTCACCGGCCGGGGAGAGACGGGCGAGCAGAGCACCGAGGTCACGAGAGGTGCCAACGGTGACCGTGGACTTGCCGACGATGACGGTCGGGCGGGTCAGGTGCGGGGCGAGAGCGCGGGCTGCGCCGAAGACCTGTCCGGTGTCATAGCTCCGCCCGTCCGCGTCGATCGGCGTGCCCACGGCCAGGAAGTGGATGTCGGCGAACTCGGCCGCCTCTGCGAGGCTGGTGGTGAACCGCAGCCGTCCAGTGGCGGTGTGGGTGCTGAGGAGTTCGGGCAGGCCGTCCTCGTAGATGGGGCACTCGCCGGCGTTGAGACGGTCGATCTTCGCCTGGTCCAGGTCCACGCCGATGACCTCGTGGCCGATCTCGGCCATAGCAGCGGCGTGGGGGATGCCCAGGTGACCACAACCGATGACGGATACGCGCATGGGGTCGACGCTCCTTTCCTTGCCTCTCGCCCGCCCAGAGGAGTCCGGGCCGGCCGGGTGCGTCACGCTAGCGCCAACACCCGGCATGGCCCTCTTCGTGCAGGTGGATCAACCAGCTTGCTGCTTCAGCAGGTTGACGAGGGCCGGTAGCGCCTCGGCGGCGGTTGCCCGGCACACCAGGTCGCCGTCCTGGGGCCCTTCCAGCGGGTACGGCATGAACTGGCCGTCGCGCCAGAAACCCTCCGGGTCCAGGTAGACGACCTGCATGCCGCGAGCGCGGGCGCGAGCCTGGACCTTGCGGCGGTCGGCGTGCAGGCCGACGACGAGAAGGGCCTTGGCACCGTCGACCCACTCGACATCGGGTACGGCCTGGTCGTACCGGCGCATGAAGCACTCGTCGAGCCCGGCGCGCGCCGCGAGCACGTCGAAGTTGTTGGTGATGACAGGGCCGACGAGGTGCCCGGCGTCCTTCAGTTCCTTGAGCGCCCACATGGCCGGGGTCGGCTCGGCCAGGAAGCATGCGCGGAACATCTCCACGAATTCCGCCGCCTTCTCCTCCGGCTCTGTCAGCAGCTCGTGGAGGAGGGTGTCCGCTGTCGGGGAGAGGGTGAAGCGGTGTTCCCGCGGTTCGTGGCCCTGGCGGTCGGTGACCCGGTAGATCTCGTGGAGACGGTGCAGGGGCGGGATACCCGCCTCGACCGACGTACCGCATCCGATCTCCACCTGGAACGGCAGCAGGTCCGCGAGGACGGACAGGTCCGTGACGCGGGTCGGCGTACCGGGGCGGTCCTTGCACCTGATCCCGGTGGAGAGGACGTTCCACGGCAGCTGCCGCACCGAGGGCGGCGGTGCGTAGGACACCGAGGCGATCTGCACGTCCAGGCTCCGGTAGCCGACGGGTAGGGTACGGCCCGCAGCGGCGTCCTGGGGGTGGACGTCGTGCTCGGTGATCCGGCACTTCAGATCTCGACGTGTCCATAAGAATCCACCGGGAGCCTCCTTCCAGCCGCCGGTGGCGAGCGAGTCCCACAGGGCGTCGTGGTGCGCGTCGATCTCGTCCGCGGGAGCGGTAGCGGAGTGGTAGAGGTACAGGTCGGTCAGGCCGATGGCCGGCGCGGCGGTGGTGGGGACCAGGCCGTACCGGTAGCGGTAGTGGATGATCCGCCGCCGGGCGTCGTCGTCGGCAGTCCAGCCGCTCTGTTCGGCCGTGGCCTTCTCCTGCGTACGGCGCCAGATGCCTTCCTCGATGTAGCGGGGTCGGTCGGCGTCGCCGAAATAGGTCTTCCAGACCTGCTGTTGGTCGGGGGTGAGCTGGTCGATGACGATGTACGGGATGTCCATGATCTCTCCCTGGAGAATCACGCCTGGATGTTCCGGGTGCATGGCAGGCTCCGTTGGCCGGGAAGGTGAGGTGAACGACCCGGACAGCGGAGCGGCGTCAGCGGTCGGAGGGCGGGCTCGCGTCCGTTGAGACGGCGGCGGGCTGGTGACCGAGGACGTTGAGGAGCGGGACGGCCTGCTCACGCAGTGCCCAGCCCGGTCCCACCAGGCCGGCGACCGCCAGAAGCGTGAGCGCGATGCCTCCGCCTTCGGGGCGTACGGAGCGCGGCGCGGCTTTTCAGGCGTGGCGTCGCCGAGGCCCGGTCACGGGGTGCCGCCGAGGGCCCGTCCGTGTGCGTCGACGAGGCGGCTGGTCTGCTGGTGCAGCCACTCCAGCTCGACAGAGGTGAGGATGAGCGCGCCATCGAGGGTCGAGCCGTCATCCAAGTGGAACTCGATGGGAACCGATCCCTGCCTGGCCCGCGGGTCGTAGACCGCGTCTCGTCCGGCCGAGAGCGTGGCGTGGGTGGCCCTCACCGGCACGGGCCTGAGCGTCGTCCCGTCGGCGGGCGCGGACCACGGGGCCCCGCCCCCGGGCGGACGCAGGTGGTACGTCGTAGCAGAGCCCTCACCAGGGAGAGCGACCACGACACCCACACGGCCATCGCGAGCGCTGTCTGTGGCGAGGTCGCCGAGCCGTGGAACGAACGGTGCTGCCGTACCTAACTCGGCTCCCTGCGAGGGAAGATGAGAAGAACGTCGTCGCGTCATGCCCCGAAGTTAGGGACAGGACGGGCCTCGAATATGAGCCGGAGGAATACGACCCCTATCCGTCCAGGTGAAAGCGGTCGGACATGTGCCGCAGCTTCTCCCTCGTGGCTGCTCGTTCCGCGTAGACGATGCTGCGAAGCGTTGAACGGGCGATGGGATGGTTCCGCACGAGCTGCGGCGCGATCCGCTCAGCCGTCTCCAGCTCGGTGAGGGCCTTTGCCCGGTTTCCGTCCCACAGCCAGGCCCGTGCGACGTCCATGTGGTGGTGTCCCTGACGGGAGTTGGGCAGTGCCCCGACCAGGCTCGGGCTGGTGCGGCGGTTTATCTCCAGAGCTTTGCCCTGCTTGCCCATTTCCAGGGCCACGCTGATCGCGTGGATCTGCACGTTTCCGGCGGAGAACGTCAGCGAATGCCGGTCGTACACCGGTGCGCCGACGTACGCGTCCATGCGTTCTGCCGCGTCCTTCGCGTGTCCGATCCGGTCCTCCGCTTCCGATGGACGGTTGGCCCGAGCGGCGGAGATGGCCGCCCGAAGCTGAAGCGTGCCCCAAGCCCGCACGGCCAGCGGATCACCATGCTCGTACGGCTGTTGCACCGAGGCGATCGCCTTGTCCGAGAGGGTCAGAGCGTCGGTCCAGTCAGCGGTTGCCCACATGTCCCAGACGCGCATCCAGTCGGCGACGGCAGGCAGCACCGGGTCTCCCGACAACCTGGCAGACCACGCGGCCCGTTCGCACGCCATGGCCACCAGCTCGGGGTGTCCGAGGGCGTGCGCGGCGGTGTGCGCGAACTTGCAGCACACGGCGTAAATGGCATACGCCTCTTCCCGCTCGTGCCCGTCCGAGTCCTCCGCCAGGGCGCGCGCTTCCCGGAACAGGTCCGGGAGAACTCGGAGGATCGCGACGTTGGAGGCGGTGTCCCGCAGGCGGTGCAGCCGGGTCACCTCACGCCATAGCTGTGAGGCCGGTCGGGGATCCCCGTCGAAGACGGGAACGAGGTCGTAGCGACGCAGCTCGCGCAGGATCGACGAGGCGGCGATCTGCCACTGGCTGTCGTCGGGGGAGCTGCTGTACGGGCGTCCGATCAGGTCGTTCGGATGGACGTGCAGCTCTGCGGCCACCTGGTTGAGCAGGCCGACCCGGTCCAGCTCGATCAGTCCACGCTCCATCTTCGACACCCAGCCCTGCGACTTCCCGAGGGCCGTCGCCAGGTCGGCCTGCGGCATGCCCAGTCGCAGCCTCGCCCTGCGAGCGCGTTTGCCGATCTCCTCGGCTTCCTCCAGCATCAGGACACCTCCCAGCCGCCGGACGATCCGGCGCGACCGCCGGTCTGTCCGTACAGAGTTCGTCTCCTGCACCGTACCCATGACGCGGCTTCAGCGTGAGACGAGCTGCAAGGACCGTCGGGGCCGCGGCCCGTGTACCGCTGTCCCGTCCTGAACGGCGAGTCCGAGACCGGAGGCACTTTTGTCCGCCATCAGTGCCCGGACTGCCACCAGGCATTGATCCTGAAGCCGCCGGTGCCGAGCGACAGCGGATCATGGGGATGAGGAACACTCCACGTCGCACTCCGCCGGAGGCAGCCAGTGACCACCGTGACCGTCCTCCACCCTGGAACCATGGGCGCGGCGATCACCGCCGAGCTTGTCGTCGGCGGCCATGAGGCGCTGTCGGTGACCAAGGGCCGCAGTGAGAACACCTGGCTCCGAGGGAGAGAGGCCGGTGCCACGGCGTACGACTCGCTCGCGGAAGCGCTGTCCCGGAGCGCGGTCGTTCTCTCGGTCTGCCCACCACAGGCGGCGGAGGACGTTGCGGCGGCGGTGGCCGCGCACGGTTTCGCGGGGGTGTACGCCGACGTCAACGCCATCAGTCCTCAACGCGTACGGCGCATCGCTGACGAGATCCGCCCCGGTACCGCAGTTGTCGACGGTGCCGTTTTCGGTCAGCCGCCAGGCGAGGGGCGTGCCACACGGCTCTATCTCGCAGGGGCCGACTCTGCCGTCGAGCTGGTGGCGTCGCTGTTCACGGACTCTGCGCTGCACGTGTGCCGCGTCGGGGACACAGTCGGTTCCGCTTCCGCGCTGAAGATGGCCTTCTCCAGCTACCAGAAGGCCGCCCGCACCCTCGCCGGAGTCGCTCACGCGCTCGCCGACGCCCATGGAGTCGGTGATCAGCTCACAGCCGAAGCCGCGGTCATGATCTCCGCGATCCTCTCCGATCCGGAGTATCTACCGAGCGTGGCAGCCCGAGCCTGGCGCTGGGCGCCCGAGATGGAAGAGGTCGCCGATACTCTCCGCGCGGCTGACCTGCCCACGGACATGGCCGAAGCCACGGCTCGGGTGCTCGCCTACTGGGAGCAGGACAAGGACCAGTTCGACCTGCCGGTCGTGCACACCCTCTCCCAGCTCCGGTCAGAGAAGAGCCGTTGATTCGTTCACGCTGAGGGCTAGCCGCTGGACGATCACCTCCGCCGAGGGCGAGACGCGGGAATGGTGGGTGGGGCCGTCGCCGCAGGTTCGGGCGAGGGCACGTGGCGTAGTCCGGTGCTGCGAGCTTGTGCCGCCAGAGCTCGTCGACTGGGAGCCGGCCTCTGCGAGAGCCGATGTACGCGCCAGGTGAGGGTGCGTGCCGGGGTGCGTGCGTCGTCGAGGGCTCGTTCGTCTGCTGCCTGCTGCAGCAGGCGTTTGGGGTCGTGGCCCGCTGCCTCTGCTTGGGCCAATGCGGTGGTGAGCGCCTGCGAGGCAGAGTCGGCGAGGATCTGGTCGGCGTGCGCCGGGGCGGCCTGGCGGATGAGCCGGACGTATCGGTCCGCAAGGTTCTGGGACGGTCGGAGTTGGCCGAGGACCAGTAGGGGCGTGGCTGCCATGTGGTCGTAGGCGGCCTGGAGGTGGAGCAGGCTCTTGTGGGCTGAGGCCACCTGTTGCTCGTGCTCTCGTCGGTCGTGCCAGCGTGCGGCGGCGATGACGGCGAGGAGTGCAGCGTCGAGGAACATAGCCAAGGCGGCTCCGTCCTTCGGTGCCGGCTCGCGAAGCATCGCCTTGACCGCGCCGCGTAGGGCACGAGCGTGGTGGTGCTCGGCGCGGACGCGCGAACGGGTCGCGCGCTCGAAAGCTGAGGCCGCTGAGAGGAGTTCGGTACGAATGTCCGGCGGTGCGGTGAGAGCTACGGCGTCGAGCGCTTCACCGAAGGCGGCCAGGTGGGCCTGGGCGGCTTCGGCGTCCGGCTGGTCGAGGTGGTGGGGGATGCGCTCGGTGGCTGCGGTGGCTTGATGCCATGGGTGCGACCTGAGACGCTCCTCGGCGGCGGACGCTGGGACCTCTGCTGCGGCGAGACGGCTCTGGATCTTCGGGAGGGAGAGATCCGGCGCCAGCGTGGAGCCGGAGAACCACACCGGTTCTGCTTTGGCGTTCCGGTCGTTCTCCAGAGCGACCTTGTAGCCGCGTGGTTCTCCCGAGGGGAAGTGCAGGACCTCGACGAGAACCCCCTTGGAGTGGGTGAGCAGACCGAGGAACTCCTCGGTATCTGTGGCGGCAGCCGCCGCTGTGCGGACCACGGTGCGCAGGCGTTCGCGGGCAGCCTTGGCCTGGCCGTTCCGCAGGGCCTTCTCCTGTTCGGCGCGATGGGGCCGTTTCGCGGAGGTGCGGTCACCGCGGATGACCCGTTGCAGCCCGTATTCCTTCTCGATGGCTGCGAGTTCGCGGTCAGCGGGGAGGTAGTCGTTCCAGTGACGTGCTGAGCGGAGGTCACCTCGGACCTTTGTGGCGGCGATGTGGATGTGATCGGGGGCGTGGCGCACGGCGATCCAGCGGCAGCCGTCCGGGTCGTCCGTCGGTGCGATGCCGGCGGCCGCGACGACGCGACGGGCGATGTCCGCCCACTCGCCGTCGTCGAGGAGGCGGTCGCCGGGTGCCGCACGTAGGGAGCAGTGCCACACGTGCTGCTTCGGGGCGCGGCCCAGTCGATCAGCTTGCTTGACGCGCAGATCGAGGTCGTCGACGAGCTGCTTCCTGGCCGCCGTGATGTCGTCGGCGCGGCCGGGGTCGGGGGCATAGCCGTCCCAGGAGGCGACGAGGTGGGGATCGATGTGCTCGTTGGCGCGGCCTGGTCCGTAGAGGTAGCGGATGAGGCCGGCCGTGCTCTTGCCGCTGCTGATCTTGGCGATCATCGGTGGCTCTTTGTGGCGACGGCTTGGTTGGTGGCCTCCGCAATGTGGCGGACGGCGGTGCCGACCGCGGCGAGGGTGCGTTCGGCCTGGGCCAGGGTGGTGGTGTCGCCGGAGTGAGGGAGGTCGCCGGAGTTGAGCTTCCTGGCGATCTGGTTGATGTTGTGGCCGATCTTGGCGACCTCGCCACGGAGCGTGGTGAGTTCGTCGACGTAGTCGTCGAGCGGGGTGCGCTGACCGGGCAAGGCGAGGTCCCCGTCGAGGTGGGCCATGACGACGGCACCGACGTAGTGGGCGGCGGCGATGTTCAGCGAGCGGGCCTTGGCGACGATGTCCGCCTTCTCTTCGGTGCTGTAGCGGACATCGACGCGCGCGGTGCGCTGGGTCTCGTTGCGATCGCGGCGGCGGGCGACGCGGTGGAGCGCGGCGGCTTCGGCGGCACGCGTTTGCGACACGGCAGCGCTGGAGGTGTCGATGGGCTGATCCTGCTCGGGCGCCCCCTGGCGCCCGTGACCCTCCGCCACCCCCGGGGCGGAGGAACCTGCGTTGGACCGGCCCTTGGACGGTCCAACGCCATACCTTGCTCCGCCTGGGGCTGGGGTGGAGGTCAGGTGCCGAGAGGCGTGGGGGAGAGAGTGTGTGGACTGTTCGTGCATGAGGGGCTCTCTGACCGTACGAAGGGGAAGCCGTGCTCACCCCGGCGATTCCGAGGCGGGCAGTTGGCGGGAGGGTGCGGGCCTACGCCGTGGTGCGGGCTTGGTCGAGCTCGGCCTGGAGGAGGTTCTTGACCTCGTCCAGGCGGGACCGCCCGATGCCGAGTCCCTTGGCGTGGACGGCCGCCTCGATGTGGCGGCGAGAGATTTGGCCGCCACGTCCCATGGGAGCCGTACGTCCGATCTCAACTGCCTGCTTGAAGGTGGCGCTCGGTCGGCCGCGACGTTTGCCACGTGGCTGGGTGGGCTGAGACACGGACACCGCAGGGGCCTTGGCCACATCGGCATCGGGCACCGGGGCCGGTGTGGGAGTCGCCCCGGCTTCTGGAGACGTGGCTCCGTCGTTGTGCGGCTCGGGGCGGGGCTTCGTTCGCGTAGGGCGCCGTTGGACGAGGAGGTAGAGGTGGACGGCTCCGGCCAGGGCGAGCGGGGCGATGGCGGAGATGGCCCCGACGGTGAGGTCGTCGAGAGTGAGTGCGCTGCGCCGGTTCTGCTGGTTGAGGCGGACGGCGTGCAGGACGTTGGCCCAGATGCTGGTGGCGGTGGCGATGCCGACCAGTGCCGAGACGTAGAGGCGGGCGGACAAGGGTGCGGTCCGTAGGACGAGCAGGGCGCCGATCCCGATAGCGATGAATCCGTCGATAACGAGCGGGAAGGCGTAGGTGAGCGCGGGATGGATGTGGCTGGCGGCGGCCATCTGACGCAGGGCGTCGTAGGAAAGCGCGAACGCGGCCACGGCCAGCAGCGCGACACCGGTGCGGATGGCCGGTGCCAAGGGCGGCAGCGCGGTCGACGGTCCTGCGGCGAGGGTGAGTGAAGGCAAGGGGGAGTGCTCCAGGAGGTGCGAGGTTCGGCCCAGGGGCGCGGGGACCCGTCACGACATGTCGCATGCCTGGTCAGGGCAGATGCGGGTGCGGCGGTGACATCGAGACGACTCGTCACCGGATCTCGACCTGTCACCGCTTTGACCTGCGCGGAGACGAGTCGTGACGGGTCGTGCAGGGTCAGGCCCCGGTCGCGGCCTCGGGTGCGGGCTCGGGGCAGTAGCGGGCCCAGGCGTCGGCGAAGTGCCGACGGGTGTAACCCCGAGCCTGGACGTTGCCGTGGAAGCGCTTGGGGGCAGAGCTGATGCCGTACTCGTTGAGCAGGATCTGCAGGCCCCGTGGAGTGAGGCCGTTGGCGGTGTACTCCGGCCAGGGAGTCTCGGTGTCCTGGTTGAGGATGTCCAGGAGCCGACTGGTGCGCAGCGCTGGTGGGTTGCCCTCGGAGGCGAAGGCACGGCGGACGTCGGCCAGGAGGCGGATGCCCAGGCTGCTCCGGTCCTGGTCCTGTTCGGCCTCGTGCTTTGCCATGACCCGGCAAGCATTGCGGGCGAGGGAAGGCCACATCCCGCCGGCGAGGTCGGCGACTGCGACCAGTGGCTGCCAGGTGTCGGCCGCCCGGTCTTCGACCGGCATGGAGGGTGTCAGTTCCATCGCGCTGGCGTGGAGTGGGCCCAGCCATGCGGCGAGTCGCTCGCGCAGGGCGTGGAGGGGCGGGGTGTCGCGGAAGGTACGGAATTCGGCGACCTTCTCGCCCGGCATGCGGCGCCGCATACGGATCACGACCGAGCGGTCCATGATCGTGTCAGGCAGGTCCCCGATCCCGGCGAGGGCTGCCATGGCGAAAGTGGGGAACTTCGACACCTCGTGGTTGGGTCCTGAGACCCGCAGGGTCGGGCGGTTGCGCTGGTGACCTGCGTTGAGCAGGCCGCGCATCTCCTCGTTCTTCTCCGCGACCTTCGCGGACCCGAAGAGTGTGTCGGCCTCGTCGACCAGCAGGGTGGGCGGGGTGTCGGTGATCGACCGGAACACCGCGGCGGCCGAGGCGTTGACCGTGATGAGCGGATCGTGGACGCTCTCGGTGATCACGTCCAGGAGCCGGGACTTACCGCACCGCTTCGCAGGCCCCACCACCGCCAAACGCGGCGCGTGCTGCCATGCAGTCTGCAGGTGCGTCGCCGCAACCCACAATGTCACCGCCGCTGATGCCTCCTCGCTCGGCATCACCACGTACCGCAGGATTTGCTCCCGCAGCGCCGTGAGGACTTCTTCGCCTTCGGAGGCGGAGGCGGAGGCGGAGGCGAGGTGGTGCTGTTCGGAGGACGGCCCGTCCTCGTCGGGACGGGGGCGGCCGGGTACGGCCACGGGCGGCCAGGCGGCTGCGCCGACGGGAAGAGATGGCGTGCTCGGGGCGGGATCGTCCATACTGGACATGTAGCTCCTCTGCTTGCAGGCCAATGGGACGGCAATCCCGGCTTGCAGGTCAGTCGTTCAGGGATGGGCGGCATGAGGTTTGCGCGCTGAGCCCCTCGGTGTTGGGTCACCGGGGGGCTTTTTGTGCTTCTGGGCAGGTCGAAGCGCGCGCCAGCGGACCGGTGCGGTCTGCTGGGGAGTTTCAACTGTACCACCACCTATGCGTTTCGCATAGCGCTTTGCGATCAGCAGAAGCGATGCTAGCGTTATGACATGCGCCAAAAGTGGCGGTGAACGCGGAGAGCGAGAGGAGGCGGCGATGTCGGATGACGAAGAGGGCCCGGAAGGGGTGCTCCTCAGCGGCGAAGAGAACGCCACCGTGCGGATCAAGCTGGAGCGGGAGAAGCGCGGCTGGAGCACCACGACGCTGTCCGACTACATGAACGACGCCGGCTTCGACATGAACCCGTCCGCGGTGTGGCGTATCGAGAACCGCAAGCGCCGCATCAACCTCGACGAGGCCATCGGCTTCGCCGAGATCTTCGGCGTCCCGCTCAGCAACTTCGTCGGACCGCCCAGCCTGGCGACCATGGGCCGCGCCATGGAGTTGATCGACAACGTCGTCGCCACCTACCGGGCCTCCAACCGTGCCAACCACGAGGCACGGAGAGCCCGCGACCAGCTCGACGCCTACCTCGCGGACCACCCGGACATCCGGGAGGAAGCCGACGTGATGGTCTCCAACGCCATCGCGACCGAGCTGATCAAGATCAACAAGGAGTACGGTCCCGCTTCCGACGCGTAGCGAACCGATCCAGCCGCCGCAGTGGGAACGCAAACCCCCGCTGCGGACGCATCACCCGCCCCATCCCTGAACGACACCAGGCCAGCCCAGGGTTGCCGCCCTGCCCGCCGGCCAGAACCGGAGCACCAACCTTGCGCCCTTCGGCGATACCGCACGTCCCTGCTCAGCGCCCCCTCCAGCCGGAGGAGGTGACCACCACCGACCCCCTCCTCACCGTGGAGCAGGCTGCCGAACGCCTCGGCACCGGCGTGCGCTTCATCCGGCGACTCGTCCAGGAGCGCCGTATCCGCTACGTCAAGCTCGGCAAGCCCGTGCGGATACCCGAGAGCGCCATCGCCGCATACATCGAGGAGCGCACCGTGCCGACTCTCCGCGATGAGCGTTCCCGCTACGGGAAGGCCGCCTGATGGCCACCCGCAAGCCGCAGAGGCGGCGTGAATTCGGCACGGTCCGCCAACTGCCTTCGGGTCGCTGGCAGGCACGCTACTGGGCCCCGGACGGCAGCCGCCGTACCGCCCCGGAGACCTTCTCGACGCGCACGGACGCCCAGACCTGGCTCACGCTCACCCAGGCCGACATCGAGCGCAAGCACTGGGTCGACCCGGACGCCGGGGCGCTCAACTTCGCTGCCTACGCGGTCCAGTGGGTCGAGGAGCGCGGCCTCTCGGCCACCACGGAGGAGCTGTACCGCAGGCTCCTGCGGTTGCACCTGCTGCCCACGTTCGCCTCGGTGAACCTGGACGACATCACACCGCCCGGTGTGCGTACCTGGCGGGCCGAGCGGCTGGAGGCAACCGGTGCGACGACCGTCGCCAAGTCGTACCGCCTCCTCAAGGCCATCATGGAGACGGCCGCCGACGACGAGCTGATCCGCCGCAACCCCTGCCGGATCAGGGGCGCCGGCAGCGAGAGGGCGAAGGAACGCCCTACCGCCACCGTCGAACAGGTCGACGCGCTCGCGGACGCCATGGGCCCCAGGTGGCGGCTGATGGTCTACTTCGGCGCCTACGGGCCGATGCGGCCGGAGGAGCAGGCGGCACTGCGGCGGCCCGACGTCACGCTCGAACCGCTCGCGGCCAGGATCAGCGACGCCGCGCCGGAGCTGACCACAGGCCGCCGGGTCGAGGGCGACACGAAGTCGACCGCCGGACGCCGAACCGTCTTCCTCCCGGCCTTCTTGCACATCGAGGTGAAACGCCACCTGGACTGGTACGCGGAGAAGGAGCCCAACGGCCTCCTGTTCGTCGGTGAGCGGGGCGCGCCATTCCGGCGGTCCTCCTTCGGCCGCAAGTGGCGCAGGGCCCGCGCCAAGGTGGGCCTGCCGGAGGACTTCCGCTTCTACGACCTCCGCCACACCGGCCACACCTTGTCCACCCAGTCGGGGGCCACGCTCAAGGACACGATGGTCCGCGCTGGCCAGTCCTCGGAGAAGGCGGCGCTGATCTACCAGCACTCCGACGGGGAGCGACAGCGGGAGGTAGCGGAGGGCATCGACGCTCGGGTGCGGGAAGGACGTCAAAGGGCCAAGGAGGCGAGCCGCCTGGCCGAGCGGTAGAAGTAGCAGGGCGGGCGGCAGCCTTCCCCTCGCCAGCCCGCGTGGCCCAGATGTGTGGCCTGCCGACTGGCAGGCCACACGTTCAGCCGAGCAGTGTCTGGATCGCGCTTCGAAGCGAGTCGGCGAGCGAGGTCAAGGACGCGGCAGAGCCAAGCGCGAGGCTAAGCATTTCCAAGGTTTCGGCAAGGCGGCGGCCGTCCGGCGTCGGCTCGCGAAGCTCCTCGTCGATTCTGGCCACGGCTTGTCGGCAGCTGTCGATGCTGTGGACTTCGTCAGCGTGCGTATCCAGGGCGGCTGCCAACTCGGCGAGTTTGGCATGCGCGGCCAAGAGCCTGGGATCGTCTGCTTCACGTCCCGACACTTGGACTTGGCGCATGTCGCCGCCGACCCTGCCGGTGTTGACTTGATTGCCGCTGCCGGTGACGTGGGTGCCGCCACTTGTGTTCGCTCGTCCAAAACGCATGGTCATCCCGCCTTCTCGGTTCTGTTCGCCGGACTGCCAGGCGCGGAGCCTTGCTGCATACCGCCGCCCATATTTCCGGTGTTCACCTGGTTGTTGTCACCGCTGATGAAGTTCTGTGTGATGGCAATGGCCTGGCGTTTGAAGTCTCCGGTGGCCAGACCGTGATCAGCGAGAAAGGCGCTCACAGTGCTGAACATCCTCGACTGGAGGATCGAAACGTACCGCTGCACGTCCTCGGTCTGGTGCATATCCTCAGTCGTCGCCCGGCCACAGTGCTCTCGAAGGCTTACGGGCTTGCCGTCGTCCCTTGGGCGAACAGCGGCTGCGGCTGTGGTTGCCGCGCTCAGCAGTCCGAGGCCACGGCCGACTGCTGTGTAGGCCCAGGCAGCTAGTGCGACGGTGTCTCCGACCGCGTGAAGCGGCGCTTCCGCCAGCTTCCTAGCGAGGTCCCAACCCTTCGCGGGAGTAACGTTCGCCGAAGGGGTCAATGGGGCGTGGACATGTGGACGGGTAACGAAGTGAAGGGTGTTGCCTTCCAACGCAGCGTGCGCGAAGACTGTCACCACAATCTGCCCGTCCCATGCGATGACCTGCGCAGCCAGGTATCTACGAGAGAAGTGGCCGGTTGGCGCGTCACGGGCCTCGGTGCACATTTCAGTAGCTTCCGGCCACTCTGACTTGCTGACACCGCCCCTACTCTGCCCCAAGGTTTTCCATCGGCTCTCTGGAACCCCTAGGAATTCGGCCACATCGCAGTTGGGTAGGGCGTGGGTCTCAACCAGAGCTCCGCGAAGTTCCTCTAGCTCGTCACGCACCTTGTCCAGGAGTTCGTCCGCCTCAAACTTTTGGCTCGCATCGAGATCGAACGCACCAGTGGCCGAAAGATTGTCTTCTTCCTCATCGCTGGTGCGAGCTGACGTTAGCTGGATGCGGGTAGCGCCCCTCATCCACGAATCGAGGCCGGCTCCCACGAAGCGGTCTACATTGCCTTCCCTGCGGTAGGCAATGCTTTGCCACTGCTCTGAGACTTCGTGCGAAGCAATCTTCTTAGCAGCGTAAGGGGCGAGGAAGGGACGTTTGGCCAGTTGTGTGCGGCTAGGCCGTAGTGACTGCATATAGGCGTGACACACCAAACGGTCAAGAAGATGAATGCTTGTGGCGCCGATGAGAAGGTGAGGAGCGACGATAAGAGCTTCCACCACGGCATCGCGCAACATCGGCTGATGAGGCTTGACGAAGGTCCAGAGGGCAAGCAGGGCTGCAGCAAGCAGGACAGTCGGAACCAGTGCGCTGAAACCCCAGCGGATGACTGCTCGACCGGCCCGCCCGGTGAGGAACTGCCAGACCAGCATGGCCAGGATGAGCGCCGCAAGTCCCAGTGGGTGAGTGCTTGCCATATAGAGGGACGTGGCCAGCAACAGGGTGAAGCGGAGGCGACGTTGTCGTCGTGCCGCCACGCTGTGGGTGAGTACCGGAGCCAACGCGAATCCAAAGGACGGCACCGGCCGCTTTCGCGCGTACAGCACATTTGTCAGAGCCCACTGCGCGAGAGGCTCCCCGGTGAACTCGTCTAGACCCCGAATGGGGCGCTGGGGCCTTCCCTGGATCTTGTCCTGCCATCGCCCGACCCAGTCCCGTGCCTGCATGATCCTGTTGACTCGCTCGTGCACGGAGCCAGCCAACCCCCGAATGACGGAGTTGCTGCTTGGCGCTGGATCTCGTCGAGCGTACTCCGACCGGACGGGGCGCTGGCCGGGTACGTAGGCCAGCGGCCGACCAGTCTTGCCGTTCACTGGTATTTGGGGAACGGGCTCCGACTTCTGTCCGGCATCAGAGTTTGGTGTGCGTCCGCGGGGCACTCCCGCCTTCCAAGACAGCAGCGGCACCTGCCACCTCCCCCGAGGGCCGTCCAATGAAGGCCCCACCTTCGACCACGGCGGATCTCCTCCGCTGGCGAATGGCTATCTCTGTCTCAGAAGCGCCCCAGCCTCGGCCGACACGCAGCAGATCGGCAACGTCTTGAAAGCCGACGCCGGACGTGCTGAGCGGATGCTTCAACCGTCCGCTGGTCCCGCCGGCGGTCTGGGCGCAAGCCCTTCGGGCCCCATAGATGGGGCACGCGGAGGGCATGCTGCACCGCAAGAGGTCTAGACGACAAAGAAGCCCCGGGCCGTTGGCCTGGGGCTTTCATGTGGAGCGGGTGACGAGAATCGAACTCGCGCTCTGAGCTTGGGAAGCTCATGTTCTACCATTAAACTACACCCGCGAAGCATGCCGATCACCGGCGCTGCATCGTTCCACACTCTACCCCATGTCAGGCCCCCGGCAGATGAGCCGCGGGGTCTTCGTGTCGTGTGCGTGGTGGTGGGAGGAGTGTGGACGGGGGTGTGATGGGCGGGAGTTGGGGGCGTAGCGTGGGTGGTCGGAGTGCCGCGTGGAGTGGCGTCCTGTTCATCCCCTAATGTGGCGTTCTCGTCCATATGCGGTTGGGGAAGGGACTTGATGGAGTCGATGGAGCGCACCGTCGTCCGCTGTGCCGAAGGGCACGTTTTCGCTACCTCGTCGTTCCCGATGCAGCAGCTCGGGGCCGGCCGGATCGGGCCCGGGCGGTTGATCCGGTGTCCTCGGTGTGCCCGGTTGCGGCAGGCCGTGCCGGTGGCGTTCGAGAAGCGGTAGTCGATGCGAGGCGGTCGCCGGCGGTGGTGAAGTGGTAGCGAAGCGGTAATCGCGGAGACGTGGAGCAGGGGCGCGCGGGTGGTCCGGTTGGGGCGGGCTCGCGCGTTCTGCGTATCCTCGGGGCGTGCTTCTCTCAGACAAGGACATCCGGGCCGAGATCGACGCCGGGCGAGTCCGTATCGATCCGTACGACCCTTCGATGGTGCAGCCGTCGAGCATCGACGTGCGGCTGGACCGCTACTTCCGGGTGTTCGAGAACCACCGGTACCCGCACATCGACCCGGCCGTGGAACAGCCCGATCTGACGCGGACCGTCGAGCCGGAGGGTGATGAGGCGTTCATCCTGCACCCGGGCGAGTTCGTGCTGGCGTCGACGTACGAGGTGATCTCGCTCCCCGACGATCTGGCCTCGCGGCTGGAGGGCAAGAGTTCGCTCGGGCGGCTCGGTCTGGTGACGCACTCGACGGCCGGGTTCATCGACCCCGGGTTCTCCGGGCACGTGACCCTGGAGCTGTCGAATCTCGCGACCCTGCCCATAAAGCTCTGGCCGGGCATGAAGATCGGGCAGCTCTGCCTGTTCAAGCTGACCTCGTCCGCCGAGTTCCCGTACGGCTCCGAGCGCTACGAGTCGCGGTACCAGGGGCAGCGGGGGCCGACCGCCTCGCGGTCCTTCCAGAACTTCCATCGGACTCAGGTGTGATCAATCGTGGCCAGTGACGTGCGGGAAAACCTTACCTACGAGGGCTTCGGGCGCGCCGTGCGCGAGCTCGCCCAGGCCGTCGCCGACGACGGGTACGAGCCCGATGTCGTGCTGAGCATCGCGCGGGGTGGGGTCTTCGTCGCGGGCGGGCTCGCCTACGCCCTCGACTGCAAGAACATCCATCTGGTCAATGTGGAGTTCTACACCGGGGTCGGGACCACCCTGGAGATGCCCGTCATGCTGGCGCCCGTCCCCAACGCGATCGACTTCTCCGACAAGAAGGTTCTGATCGCCGACGACGTCGCCGATACGGGCAAGACCCTCAAGCTCGTCCACGACTTCTGCGTCGACCACGTCGCCGAGGTCCGCAGCGCCGTCATCTACGAGAAGTCCCACTCCCTCGTGAAGTGCGAGTACGTGTGGAAGAAGACCGATCAGTGGATCAACTTCCCGTGGAGCGTGGAGAAGCCCGTCGTACGGCGCGACGGGCAGGTTCTGGACGCGTAACCCGCAGGACCCACGGCATACATACGGAAGGCCCCCGGGACGCGGAAGCGTTCCGGGGGCCTTCCTCGTCCGTCGCTCAGATCGTGCCCAGCTTGATGATCGACAGCAGCGCGATCAGCTGGATCGCCGATGCGCCCAGCGCCTTCGGCCACGGCAGGTCGTGCGACTTGCCGACCATCGACGTGAACAGCGCCCCCGCCGCCAGCCAGGTCAGCCAGCCCACGATCTGGACCAGGGAGTTCTCGCCGCCCAGGAAGAGGGCGAAGAGCAGCCGCGGGGCGTCCGTCATCGACATGATCAGCATCGACAGGCCCACCGTCGGCTGCCACGAGCCCGTGCCGCCGAGCTGGCGGGCCAGGGTGTGGGTCACCGCGCCGAGGACCAGGCCGCCGATGACGAAGCCGATGCCGGTGAACAGGACGTACGGGATGGCCGTCGAGATCGTCGCGTTGATCGCTTCTTCGCGGGCCTGGTCGAAGCCGAACAGCGCGAGCAGGCCGTAGACGAAGGTGACGACCAGCGCCGGGCCCCAGACCGGGTAGTCCCGCATCTGCCAGAACGTCGGACCCGGGCGGGTCACGATGCCGGTCAGCAACTCCTTCCAGCGCAGCCGCGGGCCCGCCGGCGGGGCGGGGGCGGAGCCGGCGTGGTAGGTGTTGCCGTCGCCGTACGGGTCCTCGTCGACGCGGAACGCCTGTGTGTGCCCCGGGTTGTTCGCGTACGGGTCATGGGGCGCGGGGTCGGCGTAGGGGTCGCCGAAGTACTCCGGTTCGCCGTGACCGTGACCGCCGCCCTGGTGGTGGTGCCCGCCGTAGCCGCCCTGTCCGCCCTGGCCGTGTCCCGCGTACCCGCCGCCGTTGTACGAGGGGCCCTGCGGGTTTCCGTACGGCGGTGGCGCGGCGCCGTTGGCCGGGCCTCCTGCCGTCGGCCACGGCTGAGCACCGTACGGCGGCTGTGGTGCCTGCCCTCCGTACGGCTGCTGCCGCTGCTGCTGCGGTTGTTGCGGGGTGCGGTTGTCCCGGCCGCGTCCGATCCTGAATCCAGCCACCCGTCGAACGTACCTGGTCCCCGGGGGTGGGGAGTGGGGGCCCGGGGAACCCGTCCGCCATTGCGGCCGAGCTGTGACATCCCCTAGGGGCCGCACCCCGGGGCCCGGGAGGGGGAGTTCAGGGGAGGAACAGCTTCGTGGAGAAGGTGACGGCGGGCTCGTCCGTGTTACCCGCCGTGTAGAGGGCGATCAGGTCCTGCCGCTCTCCGCGGTACGTCCGCACCACCGTGTCCGGCTTCTTGTCGCCGTCGTAGTCGCCGTGGTTCAGAAGCGTGGTGCGGGTGGCGCCCGTCGTCTTCAGCGGCGCGGTGGGGAGGTCCTCCGCGGCGAACGCGTACGCGCTGCCGGGACCCGCCGGGCCCTTCGCGGAGCCGAGGAGGAGGGTGCCCTTGCCCGCCCGGCCGGGGGCGTGCGGGCGGGCGGCGGCGACGAGGTCGTCGTAACCGTCCTTGTTGGTGTCGGTCCTGGGCTCGGGGGCGTAGAGGTACGGGCCGCCGTCGGGCAGCAGTTCCGCGCTGCGCGGGGCTCCGGTGCGGGTGAAGGGGCCGTGCAGGAAGGTGACCTGGCCGGCGCTGGCGGTGACCGCGAGGTCGGCCCTGCCGTCGCCGTCGAAGTCGCCGCACACCGGCTGCTCGGGCCACTCGTTGCCGAACCGGGCCTTCTGCGGGATGCGTACGGTGACCGCCTTGCCGGTCAGGCCCTGCGGGGAGCCGAAGAGGATCTGGAGGGGGACGGGCGGGGCGCCGATGCCGTTGTACGGGGGGTCGGTGGAGACGATCAGGTCGGTGAAGCCGTCCCGGTCCAGGTCGCAGGCCGCCTCGGAGTCGAAGGCGGCGGGCAGGGTGTCGCCGGACTTCGCCGCGTTCGCCCGGGCGCTCAGGAGCTGCCGGGCGGCCGGGTCCAGGGGGCGGTCGGGGTCGTCGGTGCCGTAGACGATGCCGATGCCCGCGTCGTCGCCGTGGCGGTCCTCGGGGGCCTTCACCAGGTCGTCGACGACCAGGTCGCGGTGGCCGTCGCCGTTGAAGTCGTACGGGACACGGCTGCCGGTGCCGCGCGGGACGGGGGTGCGTGCCGTGCCCGCCTGGGCCTGGGTCCGCGACTCGGACCGGGACTGTGCCGCCGGCGGGGTGTCGCCGTTCTTGCCGTCGGACGCGGAGGACGGGCCCGCGCAGGCCGTGAGCGCCAGCAGCAGGGCCGTACAGCCCGCGGCCAGGGCGGCCGCCCTGCTGGTGACCGCTGCCTGCGGGTGCTCGGTGCTGGTGCGTGGGCGCACGGGGGCCTCGTTCGGTGTTCGGCAACCTCTGCCTCCCCCGCCGGTGCCGGGGAGGTGTCCCGGGAGCTGTGGCGGAAGCCGTCGCGGGTTTCTCCGGGGCACATGATGCTCCAGATACGTCGTCGCGTACATGTCCGAGTTCACAGTTCGCCTGCGGCGGTCGTCACGTCCGGCGGGCGGAGCCCCGGGTGCCCGGGCACGGAAAAGCGGCCGGTCCTGCCCCCGAGGCAGGTCCGGCCGCTCATCGCGTCGATGCGCTACGTCACTTTGCCGGTTCGGGCTCCGGCGCGTCCACCTGCCCCTGCTCGCCCGCGGGGTCGGCCGGCGTCTTCACGGACTCCAGGAGGAGCTGCGAGACGTCCACGACCTGGATGGACTCCTTGGCCTGGCCGTCGTTCTTCTTGCCGTTGACCGAGTCGGTCAGCATGACGAGGCAGAACGGGCAGGCGGTGGAGACGATGTCCGGGTTGAGGGCGAGGGCTTCGTCGACGCGCTCGTTGTTGACGCGCTTGCCGATCCGCTCCTCCATCCACATCCGGGCGCCACCGGCGCCGCAGCAGAAGCCGCGCTCCTTGTGGCGGTGCATCTCCTCGTTCCGCAGACCCGGGACCTTCGCGATGATCTCGCGCGGCGGGGTGTAGATCTTGTTGTGCCGGCCCAGGTAGCAGGGGTCGTGGTACGTGATCAGACCCTCGACCGGGGTCACCGGGATCAGCTTGCCCTCGTCGATGAGGTGCTGGAGCAGCTGCGTGTGGTGGATGACCTCGTACTCGCCGCCGAGCTGTGGGTACTCGTTCGCGATCGTGTTGAAGCAGTGCGGGCAGGTCGCGACGATCTTCTTCGACGACTTGGGCTTCTTCGTCGTCTCGTCACCTTCTTCACCTTCGGCGGAGTCCTCGCCGAACGCCATGTTCAGCATCGCGACGTTCTCCTGGCCGAGCTGCTGGAACAGCGGCTCGTTGCCCAGGCGGCGGGCGGAGTCACCCGTGCACTTCTCGTCGCCGCCCATGATCGCGAACTTGACGCCCGCCATGTGCAGCAGCTCCGCGAAGGCCTTGGTGGTCTTCTTGGCCCGGTCCTCCAGGGCGCCCGCGCAGCCGACCCAGTACAGGTAGTCGACCTCGGTGAGGTCCTCGACGTCCTTGCCGACGATCGGGACCTCGAAGTCGACCTCCTTGGTCCACTCGACGCGCGCCTTCTTGGCCAGCCCCCAGGGGTTGCCCTTCTTCTCCAGGTTCTTGAGCATCGTGCCCGCCTCGGACGGGAACGAGGACTCGATCATCACCTGGTAGCGGCGCATGTCGACGATGTGGTCGATGTGCTCGATGTCCACCGGGCACTGCTCGACGCAGGCGCCGCAGGTGGTGCAGGACCACAGCACGTCCGGGTCGATGACGCCGTTCTCCTCGGCGGTCCCGATCAGCGGGCGCTCGGCCTCGGCGAGGGCGGCCGCGGGAACGTCCTTGAGCTGCTCCTCGGTGGCCTTCTCGTTGCCTTCCATGTCCTTGCCGCCGCCGGCCAGGAGGTACGGGGCCTTGGCGTGCGCGTGGTCGCGCAGCGACATGATCAGGAGCTTCGGCGAGAGGGGCTTGCCGGTGTTCCACGCGGGGCACTGCGACTGGCAGCGGCCGCACTCGGTGCAGGTGGAGAAGTCGAGGATGCCCTTCCAGGAGAACTGCTCGACCTGGGAGACACCGAAGACCGCGTCCTCGGCCGGGTCCTCCCAGTCGATCTCCTTGCCGCCGGTCGTCATCGGCTGGAGCGCGCCCAGGGCGACATCGCCGTCGGCGTTCCGCTTGAACCAGATGTTCGGGAAGCCGAGGAAGCGGTGCCAGGCGACACCCATGTTCGTGTTGAGCGAGACCGTGATCATCCAGATCAGCGAGGTGCCGATCTTGATCATCGCGGTGAAGTAGATGAGCGTCTGGAGCGTGCTGACGCTCAGCCCCTTGAAGGCGAGCACCAGCGGGTACGACACGAAGTACGCGGCGTCGTAGCTCTCGACGTGGTGGATCGCGCCCTCGAGACCGCGCAGCACCAGGATCGCGAGGCCGATCGTCAGGATGATGTACTCGACGAAGTACGCCTGCCAGGCCTTGGAGCCCGCGAAGCGCGACTTGCGGCCGGCCCGGGAGGGCAGGTTCAGCAGCCGGATCACCATCAGCGCCACGATGCCCACGACCGTCATCAGGCCGATGAACTCGATGTACATCTCGAACGGCAGGAACGTGCCGATGATCGGCAGCACCCAGTCGGCCTGGAAGAGCTGGCCGTACGCCTGGAGCAGTGTGGGCGGCAGCGTCAGGAAGCCGATCGCGACGAACCAGTGGGCGAAGCCGACGATGCCCCAGCGGTTCATCCGGGTGTGGCCCAGGAACTCCTTGACCAGGGTGATCGTCCGCTGCTTGGGGTCGTCGGTGCGGCTGCCTGCTGGTACCGACTGTCCGAGACGGACGAAGCGGTAGATCTGTGCGACGGCTCGGGTGATGAGCGCAACGCCGACGACCGTCAGCACCAGCGACACGATGATCGCGGCGAGTTGCATTTTGGGGGCTCCTCGGGCCTGCGAGAGCGGGGTCCAGTTGCCACTGCCCGCTACTACTAAGCAGTAACTTAATTAGTCTGTGCTGACACTATCCACTTAGTCCACCCCGCTGCAGCCGGGCGGGCGGTGATCTGTGTCGCTCAGGTGTGCCTTGGTTCGGCGGACCTTCCGGAGCCCCGATCGCAGTGGACCGCGTACGGCTTCGGCGAGGATCGCCAGGTCGAGCACGACTCCATGGTGCTCTGCGTAGTGCTGGTCCAGCAGGGCGGGGTCGTCCCACGGCATGCCGGAGCGGGCGCGCACCTGGGCCAGTCCGGTCAGGCCCGGCCGCACTTCCTGCCGCCACCGCCGGGCCCCCGGCCCGGCGGCGCGTGGGTCGCCCGGGGCCAGCGGAGCGGGTCCGACCAGGGAAAGCTCGCCGCGTACGACGTGCGGAAGCCGGGAGTACAGGTCCAGCCGGAGTCTGCGGGTGCGCAGGGTGCGCAGTTCGAAGACCCGGCCGCCCAGGCCGGTCCGGGGTCTGCGGTCCCAGGCGCCGCCCGGGGTCTTCCGCGCGGTCAGGGCGAGGGCCGTCACGGCGACGGCCGGGGCGGTCAGGATCAGCAGGAAGATGCCGAGAGTCAGGTCCAGTGCGCGCTCGGCCGTCGCGTGTGGCAGGAAGCGGTCAGCCGCCCGTCCGGCCCGGTCGCTGAGGCCGGCCAGGCGGGCGGCGGGGCGCGAGGGGAAGTGGCTCCTGGCCGTACCGCTCACTGCGGGGCGGGGGTGGGGCTCCTGTTCGTACGGATCGTGCGCGTCGTGCGGGTCGCGAGAGTCGCGCGGGTCGCGCGGGTCGTGCGGACGGGGGTCGCGCGGCTCCGCGGCGTACGGCTCGGAGCGGGGGCGGGGCGGCCGGCCCCGGTTCTTCTGGTTCTTCCGGTTCTTGTGGCTCCTCTGGTTCTTCTGTCGTACGCGCGGCTTCCTCGCGTTCTGCATCGCGCCCGCCCGGGGTTCGAGGTTCGATGGTGTGACGATCCACGGTGAAACCTGCCGGTCGGTGACGGTTGCGTCCGTCTCACGGCATTTTGTGACAGAACGATCCCATGGTGGGACGGTGGGGTGGGTGGTGCGCGCGGGGTGTGGCGTGCGCGGATGGGGTGGTGGGGCGGCGCTGTCAGCGCAGATGTGCTCGGGATAAGCACTTAAGTTGAGTGTGAGCGACTCAGGTCTGTTGACTCCTGGGTCGGCGTCATGCATTCTTGAGTCAGATCCACTCAAGTAGTCAGTTGGAGGAATTGAAATGGCACGTGCGGTCGGCATCGACCTGGGCACGACTAACTCCGTCGTCAGCGTTCTCGAAGGCGGCGAGCCCACCGTCATCACCAACGCCGAAGGCGCCAGGACCACGCCGTCCGTCGTCGCCTTCGCCAAGAACGGCGAGGTGCTCGTCGGCGAGGTCGCGAAGCGCCAGGCGGTCACCAACGTCGACAGGACCATCCGCTCCGTCAAGCGCCACATGGGCACTGACTGGAAGATCGACCTGGACGGCAAGAGCTTCAACCCGCAGCAGATGAGCGCCTTCATCCTGCAGAAGCTGAAGCGCGACGCCGAGTCCTACCTGGGCGAGAAGGTGACCGACGCGGTCATCACCGTCCCGGCGTACTTCAACGACTCCGAGCGTCAGGCGACCAAGGAGGCCGGTGAGATCGCGGGCCTGAGCGTCCTGCGCATCGTCAACGAGCCGACCGCCGCCGCCCTGGCGTACGGCCTCGACAAGGACGACCAGACGATCCTCGTCTTCGACCTCGGTGGCGGCACCTTCGACGTGTCCCTCCTGGAGATCGGCGACGGCGTCGTCGAGGTGAAGGCCACCAACGGTGACAACCAGCTCGGTGGTGACGACTGGGACCAGCGCGTCGTCGACTACCTGGTGAAGCAGTTCGCCAACGGGCACGGCGTGGACCTGTCCAAGGACAAGATGGCTCTCCAGCGTCTCCGCGAGGCCGCGGAGAAGGCGAAGATCGAGCTCTCGTCCTCGACCGAGACCACGATCAACCTGCCCTACATCACGGCGTCCGCCGAGGGCCCGCTGCACCTGGACGAGAAGCTCACGCGCTCGCAGTTCCAGCAGCTGACCGCGGACCTCCTGGACCGCTGCAAGACCCCGTTCCACAACGTCATCAAGGACGCGGGCATCCAGCTCTCCGAGATCGACCACGTCGTTCTCGTCGGTGGCTCCACCCGTATGCCCGCCGTCGCCGAGCTCGTCAAGGAGCTGACCGGCGGCCAGGAGGCCAACAAGGGTGTGAACCCGGACGAGGTCGTCGCCATCGGCGCCTCGCTCCAGGCCGGTGTCCTCAAGGGCGAGGTCAAGGACGTCCTGCTCCTCGACGTCACCCCGCTGTCCCTCGGCATCGAGACCAAGGGAGGGATCATGACCAAGCTCATCGAGCGCAACACCACGATCCCGACCAAGCGTTCCGAGATCTTCACGACGGCCGAGGACAACCAGCCGTCCGTGCAGATCCAGGTCTACCAGGGCGAGCGCGAGATCGCGGCGTACAACAAGAAGCTCGGGATGTTCGAGCTGACCGGTCTGCCGCCGGCCCCGCGCGGTGTGCCGCAGATCGAGGTCGCCTTCGACATCGACGCCAACGGCATCATGCACGTCGCCGCCAAGGACCTCGGCACCGGCAAGGAGCAGAAGATGACCGTCACCGGCGGCTCCTCGCTGCCGAAGGACGAGGTCAACCGGATGCGCGAAGAGGCCGAGAAGTACGCGGAGGAGGACCACGCCCGCCGCGAGGCCGCCGAGTCGCGCAACCAGGGCGAGCAGCTCGTCTACCAGACGGAGAAGTTCCTCAAGGACAACGAGGACAAGGTCCCCGCGGACGTCAAGACGGAGGTGGAGACCGCTGTCGGCGAGCTGAAGGAGAAGCTCAAGGGCGAGGACTCCGCCGAGATCCGTACGGCCACCGAGAAGGTCGCGGCCGTCTCCCAGAAGCTGGGCCAGGCGATGTACGCCAACGCCCAGGCCGAGGGTGCGACCCCGGGCGCCGAGGCCCCGGGCGACGGCCAGGCCAAGGCCGACGACGACGTCGTCGACGCCGAGATCGTGGACGACGAGAAGGACACCAAGGGCGGTGCGGCGTGACCGAGGAGACTCCGGGCTTCGAGGAGAAGCCCGACGTCCCCTCCGGCGCCACCCCTGATGACGCCGAGCCGAAGGCTGCCGCACCCTCCGAGGAGGAGGCGGCGGTCCCGGCCGGGGAAACCGACCCGACCGTCGGTCTGACCGCACAGCTGGACCAGGTACGCACCGCGCTCGGCGAGCGCACCGCGGACCTCCAGCGGCTGCAGGCCGAGTACCAGAACTACCGCCGCCGCGTCGAGCGGGACCGGGTGACGGTCAAGGAGATCGCTGTCGCGAACCTCCTGTCCGAGCTCCTGCCCGTGCTCGACGACGTCGGCCGCGCGCGGGAGCACGGCGAGCTGGTCGGCGGCTTCAAGTCGGTCGCCGAATCGCTGGAGACCACGGTCGCGAAGCTGGGCCTCCAGCAGTTCGGCAAGGAGGGCGAGCCCTTCGACCCGACGATCCACGAGGCCCTGATGCACAGCTACGCGCCGGACGTCACCGAGACGACCTGCGTGGCGATCCTGCAGCCGGGGTATCGCATCGGCGAGCGCACCATCCGCCCCGCGCGGGTGGCCGTCGCCGAGCCGCAGCCGGGCGCCACGCCCGCCGCGGCGAAGGAAGAGAAGAAGGCAGATGACGAGGAGAGCGGTGGCACCGAGGAGGTCTGACGGCAACGCGTCTGATCACCACGGTGCACACCGACCGGCCCGGCGGCCGGCCCACGGGCCGGCCGCTCGGCCGATCGTCCGGAAGGAGGGACGTCGATGAGCACGAAGGACTTCGTCGAGAAGGACTACTACAAGGTCCTCGGCGTCCCGAAGGACGCCACCGACGCCGAGGTCAAGAAGGCGTACCGGAAGCTCGCCCGCGAGTTCCACCCGGACGCCAACAAGGGTGACGCCAAGGCGGAGGAGCGTTTCAAGGAGATCTCCGAGGCGAACGACGTCCTCGGCGACCCCAAGAAGCGCAAGGAGTACGACGAGGCGCGCGCACTCTTCGGCAACGGCGGCTTCCGGGCCGGTCCCGGTGGTGCGGGCGGCAACTTCAACTTCGACCTGGGCGACCTCTTCGGCGGAGGCGCCCCGGGCGGCGGACAGGGCGGTGCGGGCGGCGGCTTCGGCGGCGGCGGAGGCGGTCTCGGCGACGTCTTCGGCGGGCTGTTCAACCGCGGCTCCACCGGCACCCGGGTCCAGCCGAAGCGCGGCCAGGACATCGAGTCCGAGGTGACGCTCAGCTTCACCGAGGCGGTCGACGGGGCCACGGTCCCGCTGCGGATGTCCAGCCAGGCGCCCTGCAAGGCGTGTTCCGGCACCGGCGACAAGAACGGCACCCCCAGGGTCTGCCCGACCTGTGTCGGCACCGGCCAGGTCTCGCGCGGCAGCGGCGGCGGCTTCTCGCTCACCGACCCCTGCGTCGACTGCAAGGGCCGGGGCCTCATCGCCCAGGACCCCTGCGACGTCTGCAAGGGCAGCGGCCGGGCGAAGTCGGCGCGCACCATGCAGGTGCGAATTCCGGCGGGCGTCTCCGACGGCCAGCGGATCCGGCTGCGCGGCAAGGGCGGTGCGGGCGAACGCGGCGGTCCGGCCGGCGATCTGTACGTCGTCGTCCACGTCGACGCCCACCCGGTCTTCGGCCGCAAGGGCGACAACCTCACGGTCACCGTGCCCGTCACGTACCCGGAGGCGACCCTCGGCGGCGAGGTCAAGGTGCCCACGCTCGGCGGTCCGCCGGTCACCCTGAAACTTCCCGCCGGCACCCCCAACGGGCGTACGATGCGCGCCCGGGGCAAGGGTGCGGTGCGCAAGGACGGCACCCGCGGCGACCTGCTGGTCACCGTGGAGGTCGCGGTCCCCAGGGACCTGGGCCAGGAGGCCAGGGACGCCCTGGAGGCCTACCGGAAGGCGACCGCGGACGAGGACCCGCGGGCGGAACTGTTCCAGGCTGCGAAGGGAGCTTGAGATGGACGGCCGTCGACGCAATCCGTACCAGCTGACCGATGAGACCCCGGTGTACGTGATCTCGATCGCGGCCCAGCTCTCGGGGCTCCACCCGCAGACGCTGCGCCAGTACGACCGTCTCGGCCTGGTCTCCCCGGACCGTACGGCCGGGCGCGGCCGGCGCTACTCGGCCCGCGACATCGAGCTGCTGCGCACCGTGCAGCAGTTGTCGCAGGACGAGGGCATCAACCTCGCGGGCATCAAGCGGATCATCGAGCTGGAGAACCAGGTGGCCGCGCTCCAGCAGCGCGTCGCCGAGCTCTCGGCGGCGGTGGACGGTGCGGCGGTCGCCATGCAGCAGCGCGAGGCCCAGGTGCACGCCTCGTACCGCCGGGACCTGGTGCCGTACCAGGACGTGCAGCAGACCAGCGCGCTGGTGGTCTGGCGGCCTAAGCCGAAGCGGCCGACGGACTGAGCGGGAGACCCTTCAGGAGCACGCCCACGGGGCCGGGAGAGCGTTCGGTCGCTCTCCCGGCCCCTTCGCGTGTCCGGGGGTGTGGGACGGCGCCTACGGCAGGAATTCGCTGATCGTCTCGACCGCCATCATCCACATCGGCTGGCCGCCGGTGCCGAACGCGGCGGCCAGGGCGTAACCGATCGCCGCGTCGAGCGGCTCGACGGCGGCCCCGTCGCGCCATTCGGCGATCACCCGCCGGTCGCCGTTCGAGGAGAAGTCCCCGATGTGCTTGCCGTCGCGGGTCAGCCTGCTGCTCGCGATCGAGTCGGGCACGAGGCGGTAGGACGTACCCGCGCAGCGGACGTCGACCCGGTAGGAGCGGCGGCGGAGCTTGCCCTTCCCGGGCTTGATCGTGGCGTCCCGGCCGTCGACGGTGAGGGTGAGCCGGCGGGGGTCGCGGGTGCCGATGACGATGTGGGCGTCGGCCTCGGCGCCGGGGGCGCGGGTGAGGACGACGCGGGGGATTCCCTCGCCGCTCACGATGAGTATCTCGGCCTGCTCGCCGGTGAGTTCGACCAGGATGTCCCCGTGGTGGTCGTCCTCGGCGGCGGCGGGCAGGGGGGTGGTGTCGGTCATCCGGTCTTCGTGGTCCTTCTGTCGCGCGGGAGGTGTTCGCCAGGTCGGTCAGGACTGGCGTACGGAATTCTCGCAGGACGCGACGGAGGCCGGGCCGTCAGGAATCCTCTTCCAGGATTCCCGACCGCGCGATCAGATAGCCGAGTTGTGCCCGGCTGTTACTGCCGAGCGCGGCGCTGAGTTTGGCTATGTGGGCGCGGCAGGTGCGGACGTTCATCCCGAGGCGGCGGGCGATGGCCTCGTCGACGTGCCCCTCGACCAGCAGTTTGGCGATGGAGAGGCGGACGCCGGAGATGCCTTCCGGGCCCGGGTCGTAAGGAATCTGGTCCTGCAGAGGGACCGCGCGGTGCCAGAACTGTTCGAAGACCTTGACGAGATATTTCACGATGCCGGGATGGCGCAGTTCGAGGGCCACGCTCCGGTCGTCCGTGGCGGGGATGAACGCGACGGTGTGGTCGAAGATCATGAGGCGTTCTATGAGTTCTTCGAGCGTCCGGATCTCCATCTTGCTCTCCGCCATGCGGGCGACGTAGTTGAGAGTCCCCTGACTGTGGCGAACGGTGTGCTGATAGAGGGTGCGCATGGAGACGCCGCGCTCCATGAGCGTGTTTCCGCGCTCCATGGCGATGTTCAGCGCGTCTTCGCTGCGCCCGCCCCCGGGCTGGATGGTGAGCACTTCCGACTGGCACTCGGAAAGGGCCAGCGCTATGGAGGCGTTGATGCGGTTGACGCCTTCGACGACCGTGATGGCGTGCGTGATCGGTGGAGCCTGGGTGCTGACGGCCATGAAGGGTTCGAACGCCTCGGTGAGTTCCACCGAGAGTCGTCTTCGCTCCTGGATCTCCCGCTCGATGGGGTGAAGTCGCTGCGTGAGAGCCGCATACGCCGGTACCGGACGCAACCATGTGGGATCGTCGGGGTCGGGATGCAGTAGGGCGAGCTCCAGCAGGCACGGCGCCGCTTCCGCCTCGGCGCGGGCTACCTTTCCCACGCTCAGCGCGCTCGTGTAGAGCCGCGCCCCCTCGTCGCACAAAGTGGTGACAGAGTGGGGATGTGTCGCTTTTGTTCTATTCGTGGTCAATTCTCCACCCCCCAGGAACATGCATCAGCAGGAACATGATGCATCGATTCTGTGGTTTGACGTGCCTTGATGAGCCATCGTCTTGTGATGCGGGGGAGAGGAAACCTTGGAAGTGAGGACGAAGCCCACTATGAGTAAGAAAATGCTTCGCTCGGTGCTTGCCGTGGCCTTCTCCGCCGGGCTGGTCTCCGTGGCTCTCGGGGCCCTGAGCCTGGAAGGAGATGGCGACCGTGCGATCGGAGTCTCGTCGCATGCCGCGCCGCCTCCCGACCTGGCCTGGGATACGGCGCCTGCGAAGCAGGCGGGAGCCGCTGAAGGTGTCGGCGTGCCGCCCGATATGGGCTGGGACTTCGCCCCGGTCGAGACGGACCGCGCATGAGCACCCCGCCGGACGACCGCACCTTCCGGCGCGAGATGGCTACCGCCTATCGCTCAGGGTGGCATTTCATCGATCTGCTCACGGCCCTCCCCCGCCGTGGCGACTCGTTGATGGTCACCCTGTTCGGAGAGCCGATCGTCGTGGTGATGGAAGAGGACGAGGACGTCCGCGCCTATCGCTGTCTCCGTCGGCCCCGCGGTGCGCCGCAGCCGGTCCGCTGCGCCGTCAGGTACGGCATGATCTTCGTCAATCTCGATCAGCGGGACCACGAGCTGTTCGACGCAGAACCCCTTTCCGCCACCCCCCGCAGCGCCTGAGCGATTCCCCCGTCGTCACCTGTCGCTCCAGGCGCTTCCCCCACACAGCGGCGCCACCGTGACCTGAACACGGTGGCGCCGTTGTGCTGTTCCGGGCCGGAAGCGGAAGCGGGAACCCGGCCGTTCGCGGCCGGACGGTCTCAGGCCCTGCCGAGCGCCCGGTCGAGGGTGATCTCGATGACGACCCGGGTCGGGTTGATCCGCGGCGGACGGCCGTAGCGCTCCTCGTGGCGGGCCTCCGCGTCCTTGACGGTCTCCGGCTCGGTGCGGACGACCGCGCGGCCCTCCAGGGTCGCCCAGCGGGCCCGGTCGATCTGGCAGACCGCCACGCGTGCCCCGTCGGGGCCGGCGGCGCGGATGTGGGCGACCTTGCGGCTGCCGCCGTCGGTGATCACGCGCGCCACCCCGGCCTCCGGGTCGTACGTCACGCACACCGGGACCACGTGCGGCGTGCCGTCCGGGCGGGGGGTCGTCAGGGTGGACAGGTGGCTCTCGCGCCAGAACGCGACGTATTCGGGGGAGGGGTTGCGTACGTCTGCCATGGGGGCAGCGTACGAGGGCCGCCGCCGAGGGTTCACAGCGCGTGCGATCAGTGCCTTGAGTGGAATAGACTCAACTTTGTGCACGTTGATTAAGTCAATGCATGAGGTATGCCTGACCCCCAGCTGCGAGGAGGAGTAACCACACGTGGACGCCGAGCTGACCAACAAGAGCCGGGACGCCATCAACGCGGCCACCAGCAGGGCCGTGAAGGACGGGCACCCCGACCTGACCCCGGGGCATCTGCTGCTCGCGCTGCTGGAGGGTCAGGACAACGAGAACATCGTCGATCTGCTCGCCGCCGTCGAGGCCGATCTGGCGCTGGTGCGCGGCGAGACCGAGCGGCTGCTCGGCGGGCTGCCCAGCGTCACCGGTTCCACCGTGGCCCCGCCGCAGCCCAACCGCGAGCTGCTCGCCGTCATCCAGGACGCCGCCCAGCGGGCGAAGGAGCTGGGCGACGACTACATCTCCACCGAGCACCTGCTCATCGGGATCGCCGCGAAGGGCGGCCGTGCCGGTGAGATCCTCGAAGGGCAGGGGGCCGGCGCCAAGAAGCTGCTGGCCGCGTTCGAGACGAGCAGGGGAGGGCGCCGGGTGACCACACCCGACCCGGAGGGCCAGTACAAGGCCCTGGAGAAGTTCGGCACCGACTTCACGGCCGCCGCGCGCGAGGGCAAGCTGGATCCGGTCATCGGCCGTGACCAGGAGATCCGCCGCGTCGTGCAGGTGCTGTCGCGCCGGACGAAGAACAACCCCGTGCTCATCGGTGAACCCGGCGTCGGGAAGACCGCCGTCGTCGAGGGGCTCGCGCAGCGCATCGTCAAGGGCGATGTTCCGGAGAGCCTGAAGAACAAGCGGCTCGTCTCGCTCGACCTCGGGGCGATGGTCGCCGGCGCGAAGTACCGCGGCGAGTTCGAGGAGCGGCTGAAGACCGTCCTCTCCGAGATCAAGGAGAGCGACGGCCGGATCATCACCTTCATCGACGAGCTGCACACCGTCGTCGGCGCCGGCGCGGGCGGCGACTCCGCCATGGACGCGGGCAACATGCTCAAGCCGATGCTGGCCCGCGGCGAGCTGCGGATGGTCGGCGCGACGACGCTCGACGAGTACCGCGAGCGCATCGAGAAGGACCCCGCCCTGGAGCGCCGCTTCCAGCAGGTGCTGGTCGCCGAGCCGTCCGTCGAGGACACCATCGCGATCCTGCGCGGGCTCAAGGGCCGTTACGAGGCCCACCACAAGGTGCAGATCGCGGACTCGGCGCTGGTGGCCGCCGCCACCCTCTCCGACCGTTACATCACCTCCCGCTTCCTCCCCGACAAGGCCATCGACCTGGTCGACGAGGCCGCGTCCCGGCTCCGTATGGAGATCGACTCCTCGCCGCTGGAGATCGACGAACTCCAGCGCTCCGTCGACCGGTTGCGCATGGAGGAGCTGGCGCTCAAGAACGAGTCCGACGCCGCCTCCAAGCAGCGCCTGGAGAAGCTGCGCCGCGACCTCGCCGACAAGGAGGAGGAGCTGCGCGGCCTCAACGCCCGCTGGGAGAAGGAGAAGCAGGGCCTCAACCGGGTCGGTGAGCTCAAGGAGCGCCTCGACGAGCTGCGCGGCCAGGCCGAACGTGCCCAGCGCGACGGTGACTTCGACGCCGCTTCCAAGCTGCTGTACGGGGAGATCCCGGGCCTGGAGCGGGAGTTGGAGGAGGCCGCCGAGGCGGAGCAGGAGGCGTCCAAGGACACCATGGTCAAGGAGGAGGTCGGCCCGGACGACATCGCGGACGTGGTCGGCGCCTGGACCGGCATTCCGGCCGGCCGGCTGCTGGAGGGCGAGACCCAGAAGCTGCTGCGGATGGAGAGCGAGCTCGGCAGGCGGCTGATCGGGCAGAGCGAGGCCGTGCAGGCCGTCTCCGACGCCGTACGGCGGACCAGGGCGGGCATCGCGGACCCCGACCGGCCCACCGGGTCGTTCCTCTTCCTCGGGCCCACCGGCGTCGGCAAGACCGAGCTGGCCAAGGCGCTCGCGGACTTCCTGTTCGACGACGAACGGGCCATGATCCGCATCGACATGAGCGAGTACGGCGAGAAGCACAGCGTCGCCCGGCTCGTCGGCGCCCCGCCCGGTTACGTCGGGTACGAGGAGGGCGGCCAGCTCACCGAGGCCGTCCGCCGCCGCCCGTACAGCGTCGTGCTCCTGGACGAGGTGGAGAAGGCCCACCCCGAGGTCTTCGACATCCTGCTCCAGGTCCTCGACGACGGCCGGCTCACCGACGGCCAGGGCCGCACGGTCGACTTCCGCAACACCATCCTCGTCCTCACCTCCAACCTCGGCAGCCAGTTCCTCATGGACCCGCTGGTCAAGCCCGAGGTGAAGAAGGAACAGGTGCTGGAGGTGGTGCGGGCCTCCTTCAAGCCGGAGTTCATCAACCGGCTCGACGACCTGGTGGTCTTCTCGGCGCTCTCCGGCGACGAGCTGGCGCACATCGCCGGGCTCCAGATCGACCGGCTCGCGGCCCGGCTGGCCGACCGGCGGCTCACCCTCGACGTCACCCCGGAGGCGCTGGCCTGGCTCGCCCAGGAGGGCAACGACCCGGCGTACGGGGCGCGGCCGCTGCGCCGGCTCATCCAGACGGCGATCGGCGACCGGCTCGCCAAGGAGATCCTGTCCGGTGAGGTCCGCGACGGTGACACCGTACGGGTGGACCGGGCCGAGGACGGACTGGTCGTCGGCCCCGCCTCGTAACCGCCGGTCACCGGCCGTCGCAGGCTGTGGGTGAAAGCCCGGCGGATCCCGTTCCCACGCGCTGTCTGTCAGCTTGTGGCGGATCGGGACCGCCGGGGCTTGCCATGCCCCGCCCGCCATGGGAGAGGATGGCCGCCTACCGCACGAAGGGAAATAACGGTGAGCATCGATCCGTCCTCGATTCCTAATTTCGGGGGCCAGCCCGAACCGCAGGCGGCAGGACCGGAGGGCCCCGTCGTCCCTGACCAGGACCTCGTCAAGCAGCTCCTGGACCAGATGGAGCTGAAGTACGTCGTCGACGACGAGGGCGACCTCGCGGCGCCGTGGGAGGAGTTCCGGACCTACTTCATGTTCCGGGGCGAGGACGAGCAGCAGGTCTTCTCGGTCCGTACGTTCTACGACCGCCCCCACGCGCTCGACCAGCGTCCCGTCCTGCTGGACGCGATCGACGACTGGAACCGTCGCACCCTGTGGCCCAAGGTCTACACCCACGCCCACGAGGGCGAGGAGGGCGAGGCGGGCTCCGTCCGGCTGATCGGTGAGGCGCAGATGCTCATCGGCACCGGCGTCAGCCTGGAGCACTTCGTCTCCTCGACGGTGAGCTGGGTGCGCGCCTCGATCGAGTTCGACAAGTGGCTCGTCGAGCGCCTCGGCATCCAGCCCGCCGAGGACAAGAAGGACGGCGAGGAGCCCGCGGGCGCCTGACGCCACGGTCCACCTCAGCGGCCCGGGAGGGGGTCATCACGACCGCCTCCCGGGCCGTCGCCGTATTTCACCCCAGCCGCCCCAGCCGCTCGACCGCCTCCTCCAGCACCTCGTCCTTCTTGCAGAACGTGAACCGGACCTGGCTGCGCCCGGCCTCCGGATCGTCGTAGAAGACCGAGTTCGGCACCGCCGCCACCCCGCAGCGCTCCGGCAGCGCACGGCAGAAGGCGTAGGCGTCCTCGTCGCCGAACGGGGCGATGTCGGTCGTGATGAAGTACGTCCCCTCCGGCTCGTACACCCGGAAGCCGGCGGTGCGCAGGCCCTTCGCCAGCAGGTCGCGCTTGCGGTGCATGTCCTCGCGGAAGCCGGTGAAGAAGGCGTCGGGCAGGGCGAGCGCCTCGGCGACGGCGTACTGGAACGGGCCGCCGCTGACGAAGGTCAGATACTGCTTCGCCGCGCGCACGGCGGCCACCAGGGGCGCGTCCCCGGTGACCCAGCCGATCTTCCACCCGGTGTACGAGAACGTCTTGCCGGAGGAGGAGATGGAGACCGTGCGCCCGCGCATTCCGGGGAGCGCGGCGATCGGGTGGTGCGCCCCCGTGAAGACCAGGTGTTCGTAGACCTCGTCGGTGACCACCAGGAGGTCGTGCTCCACCGCGAGGTCCGCGATGCCGGCCAGTTCGTCGGGGGTGAGGACCGTGCCGGTCGGGTTGTGCGGGGTGTTCAGGAGCAGCAGGCGGGTGCGCGGGGTGATCAGGGTGCGCAGTTCGTCGAGGTCCGGGCGGAAGTCCGGGGCGCGCAGGGTGAGCGGTACGCGCTGGGCGCCCGCCATCGCGATGCAGGCGGCGTACGAGTCGTAGTACGGCTCGAACGCGATGACCTCGTCGCCCGGTTCGAGGAGGGCGAGCAGCGAGGCGGCGATCGCCTCGGTGGCCCCTGTCGTCACCAGGACCTCGGTCTCCGGGGACCAGGTCAGGCCGTAGAAGCGCTCCTGGTGGGCGGCGACGGCGGCACGGAGCTCCGGGACGCCGGGGCCCGGCGGGTACTGGTTGCCGTGGCCGGCGCGCAGTGCCCGTACCGCCGCCTCCCGGATCTCCTCCGGACCGTCGGTGTCGGGGAAGCCCTGGCCGAGGTTGATGGAGCCGGTGCGCACGGCCAGCGCGGACATCTCGGCGAAGATCGTCGTACCGAACGCGGCGAGGCGGCGGTTGAGCAGCGGTCGTTCCTGCGCCGGGTTCCCCCGGGTCGCTCGTCCCTGTGTCATGGGCGCCATCCTGTGCCGAAGCTCTGGAGTTGCTCAAGTCCGCTTTGGCGCCCGAACGGGCGGGGCATCCCCCTGTCACACAACAACGGGGAAGCGACGGGGGACCTCGCTTCGGGGGAAGAAAGGCGGGTGGGGGCCATGGGCGTCTTCATCGCGATAGTGATCGCCGCGGTCGTCGTCGGCGGGCTGGTGACCGTCCTGCGGAAGACCGGTGGCGGGAGCGGCTCGGCGTCGAGGTCCGGACGTCGGCGTTCCGCGAGCAGTTCCTCGGCCGGTGGCGCCGGCGCCGGCTGGTGGGCGGGCGGCACCGACTCGGGCTCGTCCTGCGGAAGCGGCGACTCCGGCAGCTCCGGCGGGCATTCCGGCGGCCACTCCTGCGGCGGCGGCTCGTCGTGCGGCGGTGGCGGAGGCGGCTGCGGCGGGGGTGGCAGCTGATCCGGCCACCGCCGCACGGTCACCGACAGTGACCCGGCACCGGGCGTTCGGAGGGTGAACTCCCTCCGGACGCCTTTTTGTTGAGCGACGCGGACGTTTTCGGTTGAACAAGTGAACCCGTGGGCCCCCGAGGGGATGGAAACCACGGCAAGTTGGGCGAAAGCGCTGTGAGTGCGGCGTACTTCGTGATTCCCTCGTTGAAGAGAACATTCAGCCCTCGGACCCCAGTTGGACCGGATCGGGCGCTCCCCACCTCCCACGCGCAGTCACCCGGGGGCGTCCTGCTGTCCCTGCGTGTCCATGTGTGTTTGCGGAGCCCACCCATGCTCACCACCCTCCAGACGGCCTATTCCGATACCCGCGCCGCCGACCTGGCCTGGACGCTGGGCCGGGAGCCGCTGCCCGCCCTGGCGGTCCTCGATCTCCGGCTCGACGGCGCCGAACTCCAGCTGAGGCTGCTCGGCGCCTCCCACCAGGTCCTCCTCCAGGAGGACCGCGGAGTCTGCTCCGAGACCGTGGCCTGTATGCCCGGCAGCAGCACCCCCCTGCCCCTCGGCGTCGCGAAGCGGCTCGGGGACTGGGAGTACGAATTCGCCGCGCGCGTCGAGACCCTGACCCAGGGGCAGTTCGCCGGACGGGCGCAGGAACTGCTCGCCCTGGTGAGCGACCACCCGCACGGGCTGGCCGGCACCTTCCCCGGCAGCCCGTACGCCTTCACCGCGATGCTCGCCCAGCGCACCGAGGGCCAGGTGCGGTGGCGCACCTGGCACGCGTATCCGCAGGAGGGGCAGTTGGTGGTGACCCGGACCCGGGTGGGGGTGCGGATTCCCGCGCCCGCGGCCTGAGCGGCAGGGGCACTTACACCCGTGTGGGTGACAAGGTGCGACGGTGTCGTGACGTAGCGTTCGCACCATGATCGACCAGCAGATGGCGCTGCGAGGGGGCGCGGCGCGGCTTCCCGTACGGCCGAGGACCGGCCGGTTCCTCGTGCTGGCCGCCGTCTTCATCTGTGCCGCCTGCGGTCTCGTCTACGAGCTCGAACTGGTCGCGCTCGCCTCCTACCTGATCGGCGACTCGGTCACCCAGGCCTCCGTCGTGCTCTCGGTGATGGTGTTCGCGATGGGCATCGGCTCGCTACTCGCGAAACGTTTGTGCTGCCATGCCGCCGTCGGTTTCGGCATGGTCGAGGCCGCTCTCGCGCTGATCGGCGGCTCCTCGGCGCTGGTGCTCTACGCCTCGTTCGCCTGGCTCGGCGAATCGCAGTACGCCCTGGTCGGGTTCTCGCTGGCGATCGGGGTGCTGATCGGCGCGGAGATCCCGCTGCTGATGACGCTGATCCAGCGCGTCGACCGGCAGGACGCGGGCGGGGCCGTCGCCGATCTCTTCGCCGCCGACTACGTGGGCGCGCTCGTCGGCGGGCTCGCGTTCCCCTTCCTGCTGCTGCCGATGCTGGGGCAGTTGACCGGTGCGCTGCTCACCGGCGCGATCAACGCGGCGGCCGGCGGCGCTCTGGTCCTGTGGGTGTTCCGGCGCGACCTCAGCTCCCGTTCCCGGTGGCTCCTGATCCTGGTCAACGTCGCGGTGATCACGGTCCTGGCCACCGCCACGGTGCTGGTCGACGACTTCGAGCGGGCGGCGCGCCGGGCGGTGTACGGGGACCAGGTGCGGGTCGCCGTGCAGACCGGGGTGCAGGAGGTCGTCCTGACCGGCGCCGACCGCGATTCCCTCGGCCTCTATCTGGACGGCCGGCTGCGGGTCAGCGCCCGTGACGAGTACCGCTACCACGAGGCGCTGGTGCACCCCGCGATGAACGGGCCCCGCGCCCGCGTGCTCGTCCTGGGCGGCGGCGACGGACTCGCCGCCCGTGAGGTGCTGCGGTACGAGGACGTCCGCGCGGTCACCGTCGTCGAGCTGGACCCGGCCGTCACCCGACTGGCCCGCACCGACCCCGCCCTCTCCGAGCTGAACGACCACGCCTTCCGCGACCCGCGGCTCACCGTGGTCGACGCGGACGCGTTCCCCTGGCTCCGGTCCGACCGGGGCCGCTACGACGTGGTGATCTCCGACCTCCCGGACCCGGGCATCACCGCCAGTACGAAGCTGTACTCCGCCGAGTTCTACGGGCTGGTCGCCGAGGCGCTGGCCCCGGACGGGCGGCTCGTGGTGCACGCCGGGCCGCTGGGCTCCCGGCCGCAGACCTTCTGGACTGTGGAGGCCTCGATGCGCGCGGGCGGCCTCGTGACCCGCCCGTACCGCGTCACCGGCCGGTACGCGGGTCTCGCCGCGAGCCCGGACCGGGGCGGCGGCGACGCACGGGAGCGGGAGGACTGGGGTTTCCTCCTCGCCGGGCCGGGCGGCCCGGTGCCGGGGCCCTCGCTGGCCGTTGGAGGGCCCGAACCGCGGTCGCTGGGGGGCCGGGAGCTGCGCGAGGGGGCGCGGGCCGCGGGCGAGGCCCGGCTGCCGGGGCTCGCCCCGTCCACGCTGATCCACCCGCGGTACCGGGAGGACGCGTGAGCCCGGCCGTGCTCCCCGGCGGCGGTCCTCGGGTTTCGGTGGCCGAAGCGCTGACGTCCTGGGCCGGGGCCGATTAGGCTCGGTTGCCATGGAGCATGAGGTGTTCGTTCCGGTTCCCGTCCCGACTCTGCTGCGCACGCTGGGCGATCCCGCCCGGGTCGCCCGTTGCGTCCCCGGTCTCCAGCAGGACGCCGACGCGGCGTCGCCGCTGGCGGGCCGGCTGAAGCTCAGGGCCGGCGGCCACACCATCACCTACCGGGGCGAGCTGCGGCTCACCGGCCCGGAGAGAGACCGCTTCTCCGTCACCGGGAAGGGCGTGGAGGCCCGGGGCACCGGTGCGGTCGAGGTGGCCCTGACCATCGGCCTCACGGCGGCGGACGGCGGGACGACGCTCACGTACAGCGGTACGGCGACCGGGGACGGGCGGCTGGTCGAGCTGGAGGAGGGCGCGGCGCTCGCGGCCGCCCACCGGCTCCTGGACCGCTTCACCCAGCAGCTGGTGACGGAGTCGCTGGCGGAGCGGGACGAGGGCGAGGAGCCCGGCGCGGAGGACCGCACGGTGGTCGCCGAAGGGCTTGAGGGCGACGAGGTCCGTGAGGGCGGCGAGGGCGGCGACGACGGTATGCCCTCGCCTGAAGCCGATGCCGATGCCGATGCCGAGGAGCTTGCTCTTGAGGCCGAGGACGATGCCGATGCCGAGGCCGATGCCGAGGCCGATGCCGAGGCCGATGCCGAGGCCGAAGCCGGGGCGGGCGGCGATGACTCCGGGGCCGGGGCCGGGTCCGTGTTCGACTCGCCTGTTCCGCCGCCCTCGCTCGATCCGGTCGCAGGGGTGGAGTTCACCGTTCCGGACGAACCGCCCGCCGAGGCCGCGCACGCCCGCCGCACCATGATCGGGCGCAGCGCCGAGGAGGTCGACCACGCGCCCCCGCGCGGCCGTTACGCCCCCGTGCCCTCGCCGGACGCGGGCGGTGCGAGCACGACCCTGCGGTGGGTCGCCCCGGCCGCCGCCCTCGCGCTCGCCTCCGCCGTGGTGCTGGGCCGGGCCCTGCGGCGCCGTAGGTAGGAACAGCCGGAGGGAGCGGCAGCCGGAGGCGGCGGCGGGCCAGTAGGGTCGTCGTGTGAGCAGGAGCGAAGAGAACGTCAGGCTGACCGTCGGCGCAGCCGAGTTGACCATCGACCCCGGGAACGGCTGCCGCGTCAGCAGCCTGCGGATCGGGGGCGCCGAACTGCTCCGCCAGGGCGATCGGTACGGCTGCTTCCCGATGGTGCCCTGGTGCGGGCGTACCGCGAACGGGGAGTTCCGCAACGGCGACGAGCTCCACCGGCTGCCGCTGAACTCACCGCCGCACGCCATCCACGGCACCGGCCGGGACACCTCCTGGCACACCGCCCACTCCGATGCCGACGTGGCCGAGGGCCGGGCGGCCTTCTACTACGACCTCGCCGAGCCCTGGCCGTACCCGGGCCGGGTCACGCAGACCTTCGAGCTGTCCGAGGACACCCTGACGCTCGGCCTCTCCGTCGAGACGTACGGCAACTCCTTCCCGGCCCAGGCCGGCTGGCACCCGTGGTTCCTGCGCACGCTCGACGGCCGGAACGCCGAGCTGTCCTTCGACGCCGCCTGGCAGGAGGAGCGCGGCGCGGACCATCTGCCCACCGGCCGCCGTATCGACCCGCTGCCCGGCCCGTGGGACGACTGCTTCGGCATGCCCGACGGCGTGGACGTAAAGCTCACCTGGCCGGAGCGGCTGGAGCTGACGGTGAAGAGCCGCAGCGAGTGGGTGGTGATCTACGACGAGCAGGAGGAGGCCGTCTGCGTGGAGACGCAGTCCGGGCCGCCCAACGGACTGAACACCCTGCCCCGGCTGGTGACCCCGATCGACCCGCTGGAGATCGCGACGACCTGGAGCTGGACACCGCTCCGGGGCGATGACCGGCCGTAGGGCCTGGCCCGGGCCCCGGCCCGTACCGCTTACCCTCGTGGACATGACTGACGTACGCGCTGACCTGCTCCAGCAGATCAAGGACAAGGCCGTGGTGCACGGCAAGGTGACCCTCTCCTCGGGGCTGGAAGCCGACTGGTACATCGACCTGCGCCGGATCACGCTGGACGGCAAGGCCGCGCCGCTGGTCGGCCAGGTCATGCTCGACGCCACCGCCGAGCTGGACTACGACTGCGTCGGCGGGCTGACCCTGGGCGCCGACCCGGTCGCCACCTCGATGCTGCACGCCTCCGCCGCCCGCGGTACGAGCCTGGACGCGTTCGTCGTCCGCAAGGCGCAGAAGGCGCACGGGATGCAGCGCCGGATCGAGGGCACGGACGTCAAGGGCCGCCGCTGCCTGGTCGTCGAGGACACCTCGACCACGGGCGGTTCGCCGCTGACCGCCGTCGAGGCGGTGCGCGAGGCGGGCGGCGAGGTCGTCGCCGTCGCCGTGATCGTCGAGCGCGGTGCCGCCCCGGCCATCGCCGAGGCCGGGCTGCCGTACGTGCACGTCTACTCGGTGGCCGATCTCGACCTGGGCTGAGCCCCGGGGCCCGTCGGTCCCGGGCGGCGGACGGTTTCACGTGAAACCGGGTCCGCCGAGTGGAGCCGGATGACGAGTCTGGGAAGATGGGGGCGACGATGACGTCGCCCCCAGGTCAGGGACTCAGCCTGCACACCCGCACATCCCAAGGAGCGGTCAGATGCCCATCGCAACCCCCGAGGCTTACGCCGAGATGCTCGACCGGGCAAAGGCGGGCAAGTTCGCCTACCCGGCCATCAACGTGACCTCGTCCCAGACCCTGCACGCCGCGCTGCGCGGTTTCGCGGAGGCCGAGAGCGACGGCATCGTCCAGATCTCCACCGGTGGTGCGGAGTTCCTGGGCGGCCAGCACAACAAGGACATGGTCACGGGCGCGGTCGCCCTGGCCGAGTTCGCGCACATCGTCGCCGCGAAGTACGACGTCACCATCGCGCTGCACACCGACCACTGCCCCAAGGACAAGCTGGACGGTTACGTACGTCCGCTGCTCGCCGTCTCCGCGGAGCGCGTCGCCAAGGGTCTGAACCCGCTGTTCCAGTCCCACATGTGGGACGGTTCGGCCGAGACCCTCGCCGACAACCTGGCCATCGGCCAGGAGCTGTTGGCCCAGGCCGCCGCCGCCAAGATCATCCTTGAGGTCGAGATCACCCCGACCGGTGGTGAGGAGGACGGCGTCACGCACGAGATCAACGACGAGCTGTACACCACCGTCGACGACGCGCTGCGCACCGCCGAGGCGCTCGGTCTGGGCGAGAAGGGCCGCTACCTGCTGGCCGCCTCCTTCGGCAACGTCCACGGCGTCTACAAGCCGGGCAACGTCGTGCTCCGTCCCGAGCTGCTGAAGGACCTGCAGGCGGGCGTCTCCGAGAAGTACGGCAAGCCGGCCGGCAGCCAGCCGTTCGACTTCGTCTTCCACGGCGGCTCGGGCTCCACCGCCGAGGAGATCGCCACCGCGCTGGAGAACGGCGTCGTGAAGATGAACCTCGACACCGACACCCAGTACGCCTTCACCCGTCCGGTCGTGGACCACATGTTCCGCAACTACGACGGCGTCCTGAAGGTCGACGGCGAGGTCGGCAACAAGAAGACCTACGACCCCCGCACCTGGGGCAAGGCCGCCGAGGCGGGCATGGCCACGCGCGTCACCGAGGCGTGCGCGAACCTGCGCTCCACCGGTACGAAGCTGAAGTAGGTACGACGCGTACGCAGCGGGCCCGGTCCTCGTTCTCGGGGGCCGGGCCCGTTGCCGTGCCGAGAGCCGTGAGTGAGCAAGGAGAGCTGTTGTGGGTGCGACCTACGATTTCGACGCCGTCGTCGACCGCCGGGGCACCTGGTGCGTCCAGTGGGACGGGGTCGCGGACCGGTTCGGGGTGGACGGGCTGCTGCCGTTCACCATCTCCGACATGGACTTCGCCACCGCCCCCGAGGTGCTGGCCGCGCTGCGGGCCCGGCTGGAGCACGGGGTGTTCGGCTACACCAGCTGGCAGCACGACGACTTCCGCTCGGCGGTCGCCCACTGGTACGCCACCCGGTACGGCACCACGATCGACACCGGGCAGCTGGTCTACGGCCCGTCGGTGCTCAACCAGCTCTCCCAGCTGCTCCAGATGTGGACGGCGGAGGGGGACGGCGTCGTCGTCCACACCCCTGTGTACGACGGCTTCCGCAAGGCGATCACCGGGCTCGGGCGCGAGCTGCGGGGGGTGCCGGTGGGGGACTGGGCGGCGCTGGAGCGGGAGCTGGCGCGGTCCGACGCGAAGGTTCTGGTGCTGTGCTCGCCCCACAACCCGACGGGGTACGTGTGGACGGCCGAGGAGCTGGCGCGGACGGCCGCGCTGGCCGAGCGGTACGGGGTCGCGGTGATCAGCGACGAGATCCACGCGGATTTCGTGCACGAGGAGCGGGTCGGGCGGGGCCATGTGCCGTGGACGCGGGTGGCGGGCGACGGGCGCTGGGCGCTGATCACCTCCGGGTCCAAGGCGTTCAACTTTCCGGCGCTGACCGGGTCGTACGGGCTGATCGGTGATCCGGACGACCGGGCGGAGTTCCTGCGGCGGATGGAGACGGCGGAGGGGCTGGCGTCGCCGGCCGTGCTGTCGCTGACCGCGCACATCGCGGCGTACCGGGAGGGGGCGGCGTGGCTGGACGCGGTGCGGGCGTACGTGGCGGGGAACCTGGCGTACGTTGCGGAGCGGCTGGCGGCGGAGCTTCCCGAGGTGGGGTGGGTGCCGCCGCAGGCCGGGTACCTGGCGTGGATCGACCTGCGGGCGGTGGGGGTGGACGACGCGGCGTTGCAGCGGGTGCTGGTGGAGCGGGAGGGGGTGGCGATCATGGGGGGTGCGGTTTATGGGGCGCCGGGGTTTGTCCGGCTGAACGTGGGGTGTCCTCGGGGGAAGGTCGTCCGGGGGGTCGAGGCGTTGGTGCGGGCTGTGGGGGCCGTGCGGTAGGTGGGTGGTTTCGGGGGCGCTGCCCCCGTGCCCCCGCTCCTCAATCGCCGGAGGGGCTTGATGTGCGGGCCCCCGTGCACCTGCTCCTCAATCGCCGGAGGGGCTTGATGTGCGGGCTCGGGGCAGCGTGTGCGGGGTGGGGCCGGGCGGGGCAAGCTGGGGGCATGGCTGCTGCTCCCGCGCCCGGTGAGATTCGGGTTGCCTCTTCCGTCGGGCGGTGGGTCGTGCTGACCACGGTGCTCGGGTCCGGCATGGCGATGCTGGACTCCACGGTCATCAACGTGGCCCTGCCCCGCATCGGTGAGGATCTCGGCACCGACATGGCCGCGCTCCAGTGGACCGTCAACGCCTACATGCTCACGCTCGCCGGGCTGATCCTCCTCGGTGGGGCGCTCGGGGACCGGTACGGGCGGCGGCGGGTGTTCGTGGTGGGGGTGGTGTGGTTCGCGGCCGCCTCGCTGCTCTGCGGGATCGCGCCGAACGCGGGGGTGCTCATCGCCGCGCGGGCCCTCCAGGGCGTCGGCGGCGCGCTGCTCACGCCCGGGTCCCTCGCGCTCATCCAGGCCAGTTTCCATCCGGACGACCGGGCGCGGGCGGTGGGGCTCTGGTCCGGGTTCGGCGGGGTCGGGGCGGCCGTGGGGCCGTTCCTGGGCGGGTGGCTCGTCGACGGGCCCGGGTGGCGGTGGGTGTTCCTGATCAACCTGCCGCTCGCCGCCCTCTGCGTACCCGTCGCGCTCCGGCACGTACCGGAGTCCCGGGATCCGGCGGCGCACGGCCGGTTCGACGTGCTCGGGGCCGTGCTCGGGGCGCTGGCGCTGGCCGGGGTGACCTACGCGTTGATCGAGGCCCCGGGGCGGGGCGCGTCGCCGGTGGTGATCGGGGCGGCGCTCGGCGGGGTGGCCCTCGGAGCGGCGTTCGTCCTCGTCGAGCGGCGGCGGGCGGATCCCATGCTGCCGCCGTCGATCTTCCGCTCCCGGCTGTTCACCTCGGTCAACCTGGTGACCTTCTGCGTCTACGCGGCCCTCGGCGGCTTCTTCTTCCTCTCCGCGATCCAGCTCCAGACCGTCGCCGGGTACTCGGCGCTGGGGGCCGGTACCGCGCTGCTGCCCACCACCGTGCTGATGCTGCTCTTCTCCGCCTGGTCCGGCGAGCTCGGGCGGCGCATCGGACCCCGTATCCCGCTCACCGTCGGGCCGCTGCTGGCCGCCGCCGGGATGCTCCTGATGCTGCGGGTGGGGACGGACAGCGCCTCCGTCGGCGGGTACGTGACCGAGGTGCTGCCCGCCGTCCTGGTGCTCGGCGCCGGGCTCGTCGTGGTCGTCGCCCCGCTCACCGCGACCGTCCTGGCCGCCGTGGACACCGGACGGGCCGGTCTCGCCAGCGGCATCAACAACGCCGCCGCGCGGGCCGCCGGGCTCATCGCGGTGGCCGCCCTGCCGCTGCTCGCCGGGATGGGGCCGGAGGCGTACCGGGACGCGGGGGAGTTCGCCTCGACCTTCCGGCGGGCGATGCCGATGTGCGCCGGGCTGCTGGTGGCGGGCGCGGTCATCGCCTGGTGGACGGTCCGGACCCCGGCCGCCGCCGCCCGGAGCGAGCGGCCCGAGTGCGCGATGCACTGCGGGGTCGTCGCCCCGCCGCTGGAGCCGGACCACCGCGACGGCTGAGCGGTCCCCGGTGCCGCCGGGGGCGTGACGGCAGGCACACTTGAGGCATGTCCATCCACGAGAACCTTCTCGGGGGCCCCGCCCCGACCCACCTCCCCGACGACCCCGAGCCGCGCGAGCTGCTCGCCGCCGGAACCCCGCCCGCCGACGTCGCCGCGAAGTACCCCACCTCCTCGCTCGCCTGGGCGCAGCTCGCCGACGAGGCGTTCGAGGGCGGCCGGGTCGTCGAGTCGTACGCGTACGCCCGTACCGGCTACCACCGCGGCCTCGACTCCCTGCGCCGGGCCGGCTGGAAGGGCCACGGTCCGGTCCCGTTCGAGCACGAGCCGAACCGCGGCTTCCTGCGCGCCCTGCACGCCCTGGCGCGGGCCGCCGGGTCGATCGGGGAGACCGAGGAGCACGAGCGCTGCACGACGTTCCTGCGCGACTCCTCGCCGACCGCCGCCGACATCCTGGGCTGAGCCCGGGCCCGTACTCCCGAGCCGGGCCCGCCGCCCATGTCGCGCGGGTCCGGCTTAGTATGCGAGCAGGGGACCGGAGCTCCATCACCTCACGGAAGGGGCGGACCGCTACCCGGAAGCTCGTGTCGAGGAGACAGCGATGTCGACGAATCACCCCGACCCCGAAGCCACCGGTGCGGACACCCCGCACCTGGACTTCGCGGGAACGACTCCGTACGAGGACTATGTCCAGGCGGATGTCCTGACCCATCTCCAGCACCTGCGCTCGGACGATCCCGGCGAGATGGTCTTCCTGGTCACCACCCAGGTCATGGAGCTGTGGTTCACGGTCATCGTCCATGAGTGGGAGACCGCCACCCGTGCCCTGCGCGAGGACCGCATACCCGTCGCGCGCGACGCCCTGAAGCGTTCGCTGCGCGAGCTGGAGGCGCTCAACGAGTCCTGGCGGCCGCTGGCCGGACTCACCCCCGCCCAGTTCAACTCCTACCGGGGCTCCCTCGGCGAGGGCTCCGGGTTCCAGTCCGCGATGTACCGGCGGATGGAGTTCCTGCTCGGCGACAAGTCCGCCTCGATGCTGGTGCCGCACCGGGGCGCGCCCCGCGTGTACGCGGAGCTGGAGAAGGCCCTCGGCGAGCCCAGCCTGTACGACGAGACCCTCGCCCTGCTGGCCCGGCGCGGCTATGCCGTTCCCGAGGCGGTCACCAGCCGCGACCTGACCCAGCGGTACGAGCCGTCGCCCGAGGTCGAGGCGGTGTGGGCGGAGATCTACGCCTCCGACGACCAGAACGACGAGCTGGTGCGGCTCGGCGAGCTGCTCACCGACGTCGGCGAGCTGGTGTGGCGCTGGCGCAACGACCACCTCGTCGCCACCCGCCGCGCGATGGGCTCCAAGACCGGCACCGGCGGTTCCGCCGGGGTGGCCTGGCTGGAGAAGCGCGCCACGAAGAACGTGTTCCCCGAGCTGTGGACGGCGCGCAGCCATGTCTGAGAACACGACCACCACGACCACGGCCCCGACGGAGAACCTCCGCGAGCGGGCGCTGAAGCTCGATGCCACCGACCCGCTGGCCGGGCGCCGCGCGCTCTTCGCGCTCGACGACGGCGTCTACCTCGACGGCAACAGCCTCGGCGCGCTGCCCGTCCACGTCCCCGCCCGCGTGCAGGACGTCCTCACCCGCCAGTGGGGCGAGCTGCGTATCCGGTCCTGGGACGAGAGCGGCTGGTGGACCGCGCCGGAGCGGATCGGCGACCGGATCGCCCCGCTCGTCGGGGCCGCCGCCGGGCAGATCGTCGTCGGTGACTCGACCAGCGTGAACGTCTTCAAGGCGGTCGTCGCGGCCGTCCGGATCGCGGGGGAGGGACGCGACGAGATCCTGGTTGACGCGACGACCTTTCCCACGGACGGGTACATCGCCTCCGCCGCCGCCCGGCTGACCGGACACCGGATCGTGCCCGTCGCGCCCGCTGACGTGCTCGCAGCGCTCGGCCCGCGTACCGCCGCCGTGCTGCTCAACCACGTCGACTACCGCTCCGGCCGGCTGCACGATCTGCCCGGTCTGACCGCCGCCGTCCACGCGGCGGGCGCGGTCGCGGTGTGGGACCTCTGCCACAGCGCGGGCGCGCTGCCCGTCGGGCTGGACGAGCACCGGGTGGACCTGGCCGTCGGCTGCACCTACAAGTACCTGAACGGCGGCCCCGGTTCGCCCGCGTACCTGTACGTCGCCGAGCGCCACCAGGCCGTCTTCGACTCGCCGCTGCCGGGCTGGAACTCGCACGCCGACCCGTTCGGCATGACCGCCGGCTACGCCCCGGCGGACGGTTCCGTACGGGGCCGGGTCGGCACGCCCGACATCGTCTCCATGCTGACGCTGGAAGCGGCGCTGGACGTGTGGGACGGGGTGTCGGTGGACGCCGTACGGGCCAAGTCGCTGGCCCTGACGGACTTCTTCCTGGAGTGCGTCGAGGCGTACGTACCGGCGGGCCGGGTCGCCTCCGTCACCCCGGCCGCGCACGCCGAACGCGGCAGCCAGGTCGCTCTGCGCTGCGCGGAGGCGGAGCCCGTGATGCGCCGGCTGATCGAGCGGGGCGTCGTCGGCGATCTGCGGCGGCCGGACGTGCTGCGGTTCGGCTTCACCCCGTTGTACGTGGGGTTCGCCGACGCGGAACGGGCGGCGCGGATCCTCGCCGATGTGCTGGCCGAGGTACCCGCCGGGGACACCGTCGGCTGACGGGCCGTCACCCTCTGTTCGACCGGGCGGGGGCGGTGCCGAGTGCTGGTACCGTCCCCGCAGGTCAACCCAGTTGGGCACCTGACACCGGTACAGAACACAGGCGCAGGCCACGGGCATAGGACGGTTGAGCAGCATGTCGGATTCCCCGGGTTCCCCGGACTCTGCGGCGCGTGATCGGGACGAGGCGGAGAGCGCGTCGGCGTTCGCCCATCCGCCCGTCGCGCCCGACGCCACCGCCGCCTACGGTGACCACCCCGACCAGGTCGTCGACTTCTACGCCCCACGCGACGGCCGCACCGCCGCCCCGCTCGTCGTCCTTCTGCACGGCGGCGCCTGGCGGGCCCCGTACGACCGGGTCCACACCTCCCCGCTCGCCGACTTCCTGGCCCGCCGGGGCTTCGCCGTGGCGAACGTGGAGTACCGGCGCGGCGGCGATGACATCCCGCAGCAGCGCGACGGTGCGGAGAACACCCGGCCGTCCGGCGCCGATCCCGTCGCCGGACGGTGGCCGGAGACCTTCGACGACGTGGCCGCGGCCCTGGACGCGATGCCCGCGCTGGCCGCCCGTGAGCTGCCGGGCGCCGATGTGCGGCGGATCGTGGTCGCCGGGCACTCGGCGGGCGGCCACCTCGCCCTGTGGGCGGCGGCGCGGCACGTCCTGCCCGAGGGGTCGCCGTGGCGGCTGCCCGCCCCGCCACCGCTGCGCGGAGTCGTCGCGCTGGCCCCGATCGCGGACTTCGCCACGGCGGCCGGGCTCGGGGTGTGCGGCGGTGCGGTCGACCAACTCCTGGGCGGCAAGGCCGACTTCGAGGAGCGGGCGGCGCACGCCGACCCCGGGGTGCTGCTGCCGACCGGGATCGCCACCGCGATCGTCCAGGGCGTCGACGACATCGTCGTGCCCAAGGCCGTCGCCGAGGCGTACGTCGACGCGGCGGCCAGGTCCGGCGAGACGGTCGGGCTGACGCTGCTCGGCGGCGTCGGGCACTTCCCGCTGATCGACCCGGCCGCCGACGCCTGCGCCGTGGTGGCCGAGGAGATCACCCAGCTCGCCTGGTGAGTTCCCCGCCGGGCCGCCCCGATTGCGGACCGGAGGTGTCCGCAAGGCTCTCTACGTTGGTCCTGTGCCGCTCGGGCGGAGTCGCAACCGACGAAGGAGAACCTCATGACGATCCTGGTGACCGGAGCAACGGGAACGGTCGGCCGCCGCGTGGTCGAGCAGCTGCTGGAGCGCGGCGAGCACGTCCGGGCGCTGACCCGCGACCCGGCGCGCGCGGAGCTTCCGGCCGGCGTCGACGTCGTACGCGGAGACCTCACCGACCCGGCGTCGCTGGAGCCCGCGCTGGACGGGGTGACCGGACTGCACCTCATCACCTTCGGCGGCGGCCTCTTCGCCCCGCTGGAGACCGGTGAGGAGATCCTCGGCCTGGCCCGGGAGGCGGGCGTGCGCCGGGTGACCGTGCTGCACGGCGGCGGGGGCACCCCGATGGAGAGCGCGGTACGGGCGAGCGGCTTCGACTGGACCGTCGTGATGCCGGTGGAGTTCATGGCGAACGCGCTGGAGTGGGCGCCGGGCATCAGGAGCGAGGGCGTGGTGCGCGAGCCCTTCGTCGACCGGCTGAGCGCGATGGTCCACGAGTCGGACATCGGGGCGGTGGCGGCGGTTGCCCTCACCGAGGACGGTCACGGCGGCCAGGAGTACCTGGTCACCGGACCGCAGGTGCTGACCGTCCGCGACAAGACGGCGGCCGTCGGCGCGGCCCGGGGTGCGGACGTCGAGCTGGTCGAGCTCACCGAGGAGCAGGCGCGGGAGAGCTGGCGGGGCCAGGGCATGCCGGAGGACGTGATCGCGTTCCTGATCGGCGTCTACCGGGACACGCCGCCGGAGGGCCGGACCGTGATCGACACGGTGGAGAAGGTCACCGGGCGGCCGGCGCGGACCTTCGCGCAGTGGGCCGAGGAGCACGCGGAGCACTTCCGCGCGCAGTCCTGAAAGCGCTGCTGACCTGGGGTTATCCGGCCCTTGAAGCGGTACGGCGGAGGCGGGTAGTCCTTGAGACGGACGCCCCGGAATCCGCACCGATGGTGACGACCCGCCGTCCGCCGCCGCCTACCGTGGAAGCGTGACCGAGACCCAGACGAAGAACAGTGGCCCGGAGTTCCGGGCAGCCGCAGCGGCGATAGACGGCCTGCGGGAGGACCTCTTCCGCCAGGCGTTCGCCTACCGGCCCCTGCCGCCGCTGAACCCCGACGGACGGCTGATGCGGCGGCTGCCCGAGGGGCTGCGCAGGGGCGCCGTCTGGGCCCCGCACGCCCTCGTGCTGTTCGCCGCCTTCCTCGTGATGATGGCCGGGTTCGCCGAGTGGGAGTTCCGCCTCCTGATGGGGCTGGTCCCCGCGATCGTGGTGGCGATGACCCTCATCAGGCCGGTCGCCGCGTTCTGGGCGTCGATGCTGGCGACCGTCTTCTGCGCGGTCCTGGGCAGCGAGGGGCTGTGGGGGCCGAGCGCCTTCGGGGCGCAGCTGGTGGTCCTGGTGGTCGTGGCCGCCCGGACCCGGCCCCGTACCGCCGCCTGGATGTGGCTGCTGACCCTGCTGTTCGGGATGCTGGTGGAGGGCGGCGACCCGTCGATCACCGCGCCGCTGGCGACGCTCTCCGCCTTCGCGCTGCTGGTCGTCGCCGTGGTCCAGATCCGGCGCGACGCCGAGCGCGAGGTCACCGTGCAGCGCACCGTCACCGCCGTCGAGCGCGACCGGCGCACCCTGCTGGAGGAGCGCACCACCATCGCCCGGGAGCTGCACGACGTGGTGGCCCACCACATGTCCGTCGTCGCGATCCAGGCCGAGGCCGCCCCCTACCGGGTCGAGAACCCGCCGCCGGAGCTGGAGCAGGCCTTCGTCACCATCCGGGAGAACGCCGTCGCCGCCCTCACCGAGCTGCGCCGCGTCCTCGGGGTCGTACGGGCGGAGGACTACGAGGCCCCGGACGCCCCGCAGCCCACTCTCGCCGCGCTCGACGGGCTCCTGGACAACGTCCGCGAGACCGGCCTGGAGACGGAGAAGGTGATCACCGGGGCCGTCCGCGAGCTGCCGCAGGGCGTCGAGCTGTCGGCGTACCGGATCGTCCAGGAGGCCCTGAGCAACACCCTGCGGCACGCGCCGGGCTCCTCCGCCAGGGTCGAGCTCGGCTATGTCCTCGGCGGGCTCGGGCTGCGCATCGTCAACGGGCCGCCGCGCGGTCTGGTCAAGCCCTCGCCGGGGGCCGGGCACGGGATCACCGGGATGCGGGAGCGGGTCGCGATGCTGAACGGCGAGATGACGGCCGGAGCGACGGCGGACGGCGGCTACGAGGTCGCCGTCTTCCTCCCCGTACCGCTGTCCCCGGAGCCGGAGTCCCGGGAGCCGGCCGACGGCAACGGCAACGGCGAAACGGTCGTCATCGAACGCGTACAGGACGGCCGGGCATGAGCGACACCGACATCCGGGTCCTGATCGTCGACGACCAGATGATGGTCCGCGAGGGCTTCTCGGTCCTGCTCAACGCGATGCCGGGGATCACCGTCGTGGGCGAGGCGGTGGACGGGCAGCAGGCCCTCGCCCAGGTCGCCGCCCTGAGCCCGGACGTCGTCCTGATGGACATCCGCATGCCGGAGATGAACGGCATCGAGGCGACCCGCGAGATCGTCGCCCGGGACGCCGACGCGAAGGTCCTGGTGCTGACGACCTTCGACCTCGACGAGTACGTCTACCAGGCGCTGCGGGCCGGGGCCTCGGGCTTCCTCCTCAAGGACGCCTCCGCCCGGCAGCTCGCCGACGGGGTACGGGTGGTGGCCTCGGGCGAGGCGCTGCTCGCCCCGACGGTCACCAAGCGGCTGATCACCGAGTTCTCCAAGCTCGCGGAGACCCCGCGGCCGCCCGCCCTGGCCCGGATCGGCGATCTCACCGAGCGCGAGACGGAGGTACTCGTCCTGATCGCGCAGGGCCTCTCCAACGCGGAGATCGCCTCGCACCTGATCGTCGCCGAGTCCACGATCAAGACGCACGTCAGCCGCATCCTGGTGAAGCTGGGGCTGCGCGACCGGACCCAGGCGGCGGTGTTCGCGTACGAGGCGCGGCTGGTCACCCCGGGGTAGCCGGACCTGTGCCGGAGCTGTCCGGGGCCTTCCGGCGAGCGTGGGAGCCCCGGACCTGTGCCGGGGGCCTTGCGGCGGGCGCGGGCGCGGGTAGCGTCGGATCATGCACGTGTCCTTCGATCCCTGGTCGCCCGCGTTCGTCGCCGATCCCTACCCCGCCTACACCGCGCTGCGCGCCACCGGCCGGGCGCACTGGTTCGAGCCGACGGGGCAGTGGCTGATCCCGCACCACTCCGACGTATCGGCCCTGCTGCGCGACCGGCGGCTCGGCCGGACGTATCTGCACCGCTTCAGCCACGAGGAGTTCGGCCGTACCCCGCCGCCCGCCGCGCACGAGCCGTTCACCACGCTCAACGGGCAGGGCATCCTCGATCTGGAGGCCCCCGACCATCCGCGGATCCGCCGGCTGATCTCCAAGGCGTTCACCCCGCGTACGGTCGAGAACCTGGCCCCGACCGTACGGCGGCTGGCGGCCGAGCTGGTCGACGCGTTCGTGGCGAAGGGCGGCGGGGATCTGCTGGCCGAGGTCGCGGAGCCGCTGCCGGTCGCGGTGATCGCGGAGATGCTGGGCGTCCCGGAGGCGGACCGGGGCCTGCTGCGGCCCTGGTCGGCGGCGATCTGCGGAATGTTCGAGCTGAACCCCTCGGAGGAGACGGCGGCCGCCGCCGTCCGGGCCTCCGTCGACTTCTCCGCGTATCTGCGCGGGCTGATCGCCGAGCGGCGCACCGACCCCGGCGAGGACCTGATCTCGGCGCTCATCGCCGCCCACGTCGAGGGCGAGCGGCTCACCGAGCAGGAGATGATCTCCACCTGTGTGCTGCTGCTGAACGCGGGCCACGAGGCGACGGTGAACACCACCGTCAACGGCTGGCGCACCCTCTTCCACCACCCGGAACAGCTGGCCGCCCTGCGCGCCGACCCGGCGCTGCTGCCCACCGCGATCGAGGAACTCCTGCGCTACGACACCCCGTTGCAGATGTTCGAGCGCTGGGTGCTGGACGACATCGAGATCGACGGCCAGGTGATCGGGCGCGGGGCGGAGGTGGCGCTGCTGTTCGGCTCGGCCAACCGGGACCCGGAGCGGTTCGCCCGCCCGGACGTCCTGGATCTGTCGCGTACGGACAACCCGCACATCACCTTCGGCGCGGGCATCCACTTCTGCCTGGGCGCCCCGCTGGCCCGGCTGGAGCTGGCCGCGTCCTTCGGCGAGCTGCTGCGGAAGGCGCCCGCGCTGCGGATGACGGCGGAGCCGGAGTGGCACCCGGGGTATGTGATCCGGGGGCTGAAGGAGCTGCGGGCGGAGGTGTAGGCGGGGGCGGTCAGCAGGGGTTGGAGCACTCCGGCCGCGGCGGACCGGCCAGGGCGTCGACGGCGTAACCGATCGCGGCGAGTCCTGCGACGGCGGCGACCAGACCGAGCGCCCGCAGCCAGCGGCCGCGGACCGCGGCGAAGACGGCCAGCGCCGCGGCGATCCCGCCGATGACCATGAGGGGCAGGCCGTACCACACCACGTCCCAGTTCGTGGCGCCCTCGAAGCCGTCGAGGAGACCGTCCTTGCCGTACGGGGTCCACAGCGCGATGCCCGCGAGGGCGCCGGCGAAGGCGGTCAGGCAGCCGGCGGTGCCGACGGCGGCTTCGCGCCGAGGGTTCTGGGGTTCCATGCCCGGGGGGACGCGGCGGGGTGCGGGCGCGGTTCCGCTTACGGGGGCGCTGCCCCCGGACCCCCGCTCCTCAAACGCCGGAGGGGCTGGAGGTGCGCCCCCGCTCCTCGAACGGCCGGAGGGGCTGGAGGTGCGCCCCCGCTCCTCGAACGGCCGGAGGGGCTGGAGGTGCCGGGGGCTGTCGTGCGACGTCACGTCAGCGGGTACGACCTCCGGCCCGATGCCTCGTCGATCTCGTCGTGGGCCTTGGTCAGCAGTTTCATCGCCAGTTCGTTCAGCGCCCTGGCCCCCGCGATCTCCTCGCCGACCCGCTGCTGGTCGGCGTCCGAGGGGTGGCGGCTGGCGTAGCCGTGGGCGCGTACCTCTGTTCCGTCGGAGAGGCGGACGAGCGCCGCCGCGCGGGTGCGGTGGGTGTCCTCCTCGAATTCGAGGTCGATGTGCCATCCGACAGCGATCCTGGTCATGACGAACACCTCCGGGACGTTCCGGGCGTCTTCTACCAGCGTGCGCCCGCTGTCCCGTCCGCGCTCGCCGGGCCCGGCAGCATCAGCCCCCAGGCGCCCGCCCGGACCGTCCAGGTCCGGGTGCGCACCGGGCCCCCGGTCTGTATGTCGGCCCGGTAGCGGAAGTCCGCGCCGGAGACGGTGACGGCCTTGGCCTCCGCCGTCACCTCCTCGCCCGACGCGGTGCGGACGACCACGTCGGCCAGCCCGCCGCCGCCCTGCGAGGTCACCGAGACGCCCCGGACCGGTGTGTCCAGGTCGCTCAGCAGCACCCCGTCCGCCTCGATGCGCAGGCGGTGGGCGCCCGGGTGCGTGGCGGCGGCGACCGGGGCCGGGCGGACCAGGGACGTCACCAGCGAGCGGCAGGTGTCCCAGACGGCCGTGACGCCCGAGGGCGGGCCGCCCGGGCCGGGCTGCGGGGCCGGGGCGGGGATGCGCAGGCGGCCGAGGACCACGCCGTCGCTGTCGTCGACCAGGAGGTCCAGCCGCCGCACCGCGCCGTCGAGCGCGGTCCGGGCGGCGGCCACCGCGCCCCGGGGGACGCCGAGGGCGTGGGCCACCTCCAGGGCGTGCGCCGCGCCGACCGGGATCAGGGAGAGGACGCCGGCGGCCAGCTCCCGTTCGCGGTGCAGCTGGGCCACCGCACGCAGCAGCGCGTGATCGTCGCCGACCACCACGGGCCGCCGCGCACCCCGCCGGGACAGGGCCCGGGCGAACTCCTCGGGGGTGTCCGGAAGGCAGATCTTGGCGTGCGAGCCGGCGCTCAGCACGTCCTTGGCGATGCGCACGGACTCGCCGTCGGTCCGGCGGGCGACCGGGTCGATGACCACCAGGAGCTGGTCGTCGCCGTCGTCGGGGGGCTCTGCAGCCGACACCTCGGTCCTTCCTCGGGTAGCATCTTGGTGCAAGAGCCCCTTGCGCTATTGCGCCAGGGGCTTCGTCTATTCCGGGGCACCCGGTTCGACGGCTCAGGCTTTGCCGTACATCGTCGTGCGGCAGGTACGACCTTTACGTACGCCCCCTGACCTTGGACATGCCCCGCCCGGAAGGGGTGTACGCCTGTGCCCGCACTTGTGCTGCTCGGTGCTCAGTGGGGTGACGAGGGCAAGGGGAAGGCCACCGACCTCCTCGGTGGATCCGTGGACTATGTCGTGCGATACCAAGGCGGTAACAACGCCGGTCACACGGTCGTCGTAGGCGACCAGAAGTACGCACTGCATCTCCTCCCCTCCGGAATCCTGTCGCCGGGGTGTACCCCGGTCATCGGGAACGGTGTCGTGGTCGACCCGGCGGTCCTGCTCTCCGAGCTGAGCGGTCTGAACGAGCGAGGCGTCGACACGTCCAAGCTTCTGATCAGCGGCAACGCTCATTTGATCACTCCGTACAACGTCACGCTCGACAAGGTGACCGAGCGCTTCCTCGGGAAGCGCAAGATCGGCACGACGGGCCGGGGCATCGGTCCGACGTACGCCGACAAGATCAACCGGGTGGGGATCCGCGTCCAGGACCTCTACGACGAGTCGATCCTGGAGCAGAAGGTGGAGGCGGCCCTGGAGCAGAAGAACCAGCTCCTGGCCAAGGTCTTCAACCGCCGGGCCATCGAGGCCGGCAAGGTCGTCGAGGACATGCTCCAGTACGCGGAGCAGATCAAGCCGTTCGTCGCCGACACGACCCTGATCCTGAACGATGCCATCGACGAGGGCAAGGTCGTGCTCTTCGAGGGCGGCCAGGGCACCCTGCTCGACGTCGACCACGGCACGTACCCCTTCGTCACCTCGTCGAACCCGACGGCGGGCGGCGCCTGCACCGGCGCCGGTGTCGGCCCGACGAAGATCAGCCGCGTCATCGGCATCCTCAAGGCCTATACGACGCGGGTCGGCGCCGGTCCGTTCCCGACCGAGCTGCACGACGAGGACGGCGAGGCGCTGCGGCGCATCGGTGGCGAGCGCGGTGTCACCACCGGCCGTGACCGCCGCTGCGGCTGGTTCGACGCCCCGATCGCGCGCTACGCGACCCGGGTCAACGGCCTGACCGACTTCTTCCTCACCAAGCTGGACGTCCTCACCGGCTGGGAGCAGATCCCGGTCTGCGTGGCGTACGAGATCGACGGCAAGCGCGTCGAGGAACTCCCGTACAACCAGACCGACTTCCACCACGCGAAGCCGATCTACGAGAACCTGCCGGGCTGGTCCGAGGACATCACCAAGGCCAAGACCTTCTCCGACCTGCCGAAGAACGCGCAGGGGTACGTGAAGGCCCTGGAGGAGATGTCGGGCGCCCCGATCTCCGCGATCGGCGTCGGCCCCGGCCGGACCGAGACGATCGAGATCAACTCGTTCCTGTAGGGAACGGGCGAGCAACACCGCGGCGGCGGACGACGACACCACGCGTCGTCCGCCGCCGCACACCCGCATACGCGGGCTGGATGGTGTGACTAATGTGTCCGCCATGAAGGAGCCAGGATGCTGCTGAGATTCCGGGTGGCGAACGTCCGGTCCCTGCGCGACGAGCAGGAGCTGTCGTTCGTCGCGTCCGAGGGGAGCGAGAGGGAGCAGGCCGCCGCGCGCGAGCTTGCCCTTTCCGACGGCAACCTGCTCCCGGTGCACACCGTCGTCGGGGTCTTCGGAGCCAACGCCTCAGGCAAGTCCAATGTCATCGCCGCGCTGAAGAACATGAAGCATGCGGTGATGCGCTCCTATGCCGACTGGACGTCCTACGACGGCATTCCCCGGGACGAGTTCGCCCTGGACCCGAAAGCGGCAGAGGAGACCTCCCTGTACGAGGCGGACTTCGTCCTCGGTGACGGTGTCCGCTGGACGTACGGATTCGAGCTTGGGGCACGGCGGATCGAGGCGGAGTGGCTCTACGCCTATCCCAAGGGCCGCCGTCAGGTGTGGTTCGACCGGGACGCTGGCCGCGAGAAGCCCTTCGACTTCCCGGGCGACCGGCTCCACGACCGCACCCGCCTGGCCCGTACGACCAGGCAGGACGCCCTCCTCTTGACCCGGGCTGCCAATGACGGCCACGAGCAGCTCACCCCTGTCTTCGACTGGTTCAAGAACAACCTGTGGGACGTTACGCCCGAGACCGAGCGCACTCAGCGCGAGGACTACACGGCTGTGAACCTGCTCAGGAACGAGGACTTCCGGCGACGGGCCGAGGAACTGCTGCGCGTCGCCGACCTGGGCATCGCCGAGGTAGAGGTCGAGCAGACCTCGTCCGGGCGCCCTGTGGTGCGGCTGATCCACGCGGGCGGCGGAGAGCGCACGGCGCTGGACTGGTCTGCCGAGTCCTGGGGCACCCGCTCCTGGTTCGCGTTGATCGGCCCGCTCCTGCTCGCCCTCGACAGTGGCGCCGTCCTCCTCATCGACGAACTGGACGCCAGCCTCCACCCGCGCTTCGCGGCCGAGGTCATCCGTCTCTTCCAAGCTCCCTGGGTGAACCCGAAGGGCGCGCAGCTGGTCTTTACCGGCCATGACCCTTCCCTGCTGCGCACCCCTGGCGGCGGCCGGCTCCTGGAGCCGGGCCAGCTCTGGCTCACCGAGAAGGACGAGCGGGGCGCGACGGAGCTGTCGTCCGTCGCGGACTGGGAGCCCACCGACGAGGAAGACCTGATGGCGTCGTACCTGGCGGGCTCCTTCGGCGCGGTACCGAAAGTATCCGAAGGGCAGATCGGGCGGCGGCTGGTGCGGACGGACGACTTGGCGCAGATGGAGGCGGAGGAGGGCTGATGGCGAGGCCAAGGGGAGGGGACAGCGTTTCCCGCAAGAAGGGCGGAGCGAAGGGCCGCGCGAGCCGCGCACGCCAGGTGTACATCTTCACCGAGGGCGAGGTCACCGAGCCCGAGTACATCGACATCATCGTGAAGAACGGCACGCAGGCCACGCCGGGCCGTGGCGTCGATCACCACTTCGAGAACGAGAACGCCGTAGGCAAGCACCGCAAGCCGTACGCCATGGTCAAGGACGCCGTACGCACCCTGCGCAAGGTCGAGCGGGAGGCCCGGGACGCGGGGCTGGTGCCCAAGGACTGGAACTACCCCGAGGTGTGGGTGATCTTCGACCGTGACGACCACCTGAACATCCGCGAGGCCAGACAGCTCGCGGAGAAGGAAGGCGTCAAGATCGCCTACTCCCACCCCTGTTTCGAGCTCTGGCGGCTCCTGCACTACACGAACTACACCAGCAGCTTCGGCGGCGTATGCGGCGACGCCAACAGCCGGCTCCGCTCCCGGCCCGGTTTCGCGGCGACGTACGGTCGGCAGGTTCGTACCGTCTCCGAGCAGCAGTCCAAGCACATGCGCGAGGAACAGGTGCTGAGCAAGGACGGGCAGCGGTACAAGGACGCCAAGAAGTTCGCGAAGGCGATCAATAATCGCGTCGAATCGGCCAATCCTGATAAGTGGGATCCGTACACCGACGTCTGGAATTTCGTCGAGGACGGACTTCTCCTCAGCGGCTATTAGGCTGCCTCGACGTACGTCGTCGTCCTTGACGCACATGGCCGGGGGGCTCGCTGCCCACGGCCGTACCCCTTTGCACAGCGCAGACATCGACCCCCCTTGGAGGCCGTCCGTGGCCAAGCTCACGCTCGATCAACTGGAGCGTCACCTCTTCGCCGCCGCAGACATTCTGCGGGGCACCATGGACGCCGCCGAGTACCGGGACTTCCTCCTGGTGCTGCTGTTCCTGAAGCGGGCGAACGACGAGTTCGACGCGGCCCGGGAGCGGGTCATCGCGAAGGAAATGGCGCAGGGAGCGAGCCGGGAAGACGCCGAGGACGAGGCGGACGAGCCCTACCACTACACGAGCGAGCGGATCATCTACGTCCCGGAGGAGGCCCGCTGGGGTCGGCTGGCCGGAGCGGTGGACGACGTGGCCACGAGCTATCTCCAGCCGGCGCTCGACGCACTGGAGGGGCACAAGGGCAACGAAAAGCTCCAGGGCCTCTTCGGGCAGGTCAACTTCAACCGGATCGGCGGGGGCGGCGGCACCGGCACGTCGGCGGCCAAGCTTGCGGACAAGCGGCTCTCCGCGCTCATTGGCCACTTCGGAAGCCTGGGGCTGCGCGGCGAGGAGCTTGAGTTCCCGGACGTCATCGGCGCCGCGTACGAGTACCTGCTGAAGGACTTCGCGGACTCGGCGGGTTCCAAGGGCGGCGAGTTCTACACCCCGCGCGCGGTGGTACGGATGATGGTCGAGCTGGCCGAACCGGAGGCCGGGCACCATGTGTACGACCCCTGCGTCGGATCCGGCGGAATGCTCATCCACGCCAAGGAGTACATCGAGGAGCACGGCGGCGATCCCGAGAACCTGTCTCTGGCCGGGCAGGACGCCAACAACGGTTCCTGGGTTATGGCGACCATGAACATGCTGTTCCACGGCGCCAAGGACTTCGACCTGAAGACGGGCGACACACTCGCCAACCCGTTGCACGCCGACAAGTCGTACGACCTGGTGCTCAGCAACCCGCCCTTCTCCATGGATTACAGCGCCGATGACCTGCCCGACATCGAGGGCCGGATGAAGTACGGCCAGACCTCGGAAAAGGGCAAGGCCGACCTGATGTTCCTCCAGCACATGCTGTACATGGTGGATGGGCGGGGCGGCTCCGTCTTCACCGTGATGCCGCACGGCGTGCTGTTCCGCAGTGGCGCGGAGGGCGACATCCGGGCGCAGCTGATCGAGGACGACCTGTTGGAGGCCGTGATCGGTCTGCCGTCCAACATTTTCTACGGCACGGGTATCCCCGCCTGCGTGCTGGTGCTGCGTGCCAGGGGACAGAAGAAGACGGACCGGCAGGGCCGGGTCCTCTTCATCAACGCCGACCGCGAGTACCACTCGGAGCGAGCGCAGAACGTGCTGCTGCCGGAGCACGTGGAGAAGATCGTCTCCACCTTCCGCGAGAAGGTGGGCGACGGTGAGGGCGTGCCGCGGTTCGCCCGCTGGGTGGAGCGGGAGGAGTTGGAGAGGAACGACTACAACCTCAACATCCGCCGCTACGTCGACAACACCCCGCCGCCGGAGCCACAGGACGTGCGGGCACATCTGACGGGCGGGGTGCCGAAGTCCGAGATCGAGGCGGAGGAGAAGGCGAAGCTGCTGGAGGCGTACCGGGTCGGGATCACCGACCTGTTCGTTGCGCGGGCGGCGGACCCCGCGTACGTCGACTTCCTGCCCGAGGGCGAGCGGCCGGACGCCGAGCGGCTGAGCGCGCTGGCCGAGGGGCGAGAGCGGGAGCTGTGGGACGCGTTCGACAAGTGGTGGGCCGTCGAGACGGAGCAGATTGCGTCACTGGCCCCCTGCGAGGGCGACGACCGCACGGAGTTCGAGAAGCGTTCCCAGCTCGCGCGACTGCGCGCTGACCTGATCGCGTCGTTCCGTGAACTGCTTCTCAGCGTTGGCCTGTTGGACCGATACGCGCTCGCAGGAGCGGTCGCCGGGTGGTGGCAGGACGCACGGAACGAGCTGAAGGCCCTGGCCGGCAACGGCTTCAAGGGCGTCGTCGAGGGCTGGGTCGACACGGTCGAGACGCTCCTCGAACCGGAGCCGAACCCGTGGACGGGCGGTGCGCGCAAGCGCTCGGGCGCGGAGCGGCGGCAGGCGTACGGCCACAAGGTCGTCGCCCTGATCGCCCCGGACTTCCTGCGCGAGCTGGCCGAGGTGGATGCGACCAAGGCGGACCTGGACGCGGAGGTGAAGGCGGCCGAGGAGGCGGAGGCCGCGCGGGCTGCCGCTGCGGCGGGGGTGGCGGGGGAGGACGACGAGGCGCCTGAGGCCCTTGACCCGGCGGTGGCGGAGGCGCTGGTCAGCGAGGCGGACCTGAAGGCGCTGAAGAAGCGGCGTACGGCAGCGGGCAAGGCGGTGAAGGCGCTGGAGGAGGCGTTCTATCCGTTGGACGGGATGGGGGGCGCGGCGAAGGCGGCGACCGCTGCGGCGAAGAAGAAGGCCGAGACGACGGAGCCTGCGGCTGCCGCGTCCGCCGGTCAGACGGCGCTGGACGTGACGGTTGCCGATGCCGACGAGAAGCGGCCCAGGCCTCTCCTGCACGAGGTGCGGGACGCGTTGAGCGAGGAGGGTGCCCGGGAGATCGTGCTTGGCATTCTTCGAGACGACTTGGCGTCGAAGCTGGATGGGCATGTGGTGCGTCGGCGGCGGGAGTTGATCGACGTGTACCTGGGCTGGGAGCGGAAGTACCTGGTATCGCTGCGGGATATCGAGGCCCGGCGCGGGGCTGTGGCGCAGCGGTTGGATGGGTTCCTTAAGGAGCTGGGCTATGTCGGCTGATGATTATTTCGTCTCTCATCGACTCGGTTCGATTGCTCAAGTCGCAGGTGGGCTGGCGTTGGGCCGCTCCGTTTCGGAGCGAGAAGGCGTAGAGGTTCCCTATCTCAGGGTTGCGAATGTGCAAGACGGATACATTGATACGTCCGAGATGAAGTCCGTTCGTGTGTTGCCCGGAGAGATCGAACGATATCGGATCAGAAAGGGGGATCTCCTGCTCACGGAGGGTGGCGATCTCGATAAATTGGGTCGTGGTGCCGTGTGGGACGGGCGTATTCCTGTCTGCTTGCACCAAAATCACCTATTTCGTGTTCGAAGCGACCGCAACGTGGTGCTGCCGGAATATCTTTCCTTGTATGTTTCCTCGCAATTGGGGAAGCGGTATTTCCTGGGGGCAGCTAAGCAGACGACGAACTTGGCGACAATTAGTTCTTCGCAGCTGAAGTCGATGCCTATTCCGTGTCCCGAATTGTGGATCCAGCGAAAGATTCTTCGGATCCTGGACTCGATGACTCAGTCGGAGCAGTCTACCGAGGCGTCGATCGCTAAAATGCAGTCTGTGCAGGAGGGTCTTCTTTCAAAACTTCTAGGCAGCCCTGACGGCCTAGCCGTCGCTGCGGGTGGCAGTCCGTACGCAACCTGTCGTGACGTGCTGAAGATGGCTGGGGGTCTCCCGCTCGGACAGGCTGAATTGAATCCCGTTGGGAGATACCAGATTTTCAGCAGTGGAGGTCTCGCGGGTAGAGGCGACCGCCAGATCACTGGCGGCCCGGCCATCATTATTGGTCGAGTAGGGGAGGGGGCTGGCTCTGTTCATTTTTCTTCCGAATCGGCTTGGGTCACGGACAACGCCCTATGGGTCAAAAGAATCGCTCCTGGCTGGATTCCCGAATTTATTGCCATTTATTTGCGCTGGATTGATTTGCGAAAGTACCAGAGTCAGACAGGGCAGCCGTTGGTTACGCAGGGCGTGATCGGCAGGGTGTCGATCCCACCCCTTGACCTCGCTGAGCAGCAGAAAATCGTGCGAGTCCATAATTCCTGGGAGGAGGAACTGCAGGCTTCTCGCTCTTTCCTTGCTAAGCTGCGTGCGCTTCGGAGCGGAATTACGGACGGTATTTTCAGCGGCAAGATCGTCTCTCGGTTGGGCCGAGTGTGATGGTCTGAATCGGCCTGATATCAGGAGGCATCCATGCCCGTCAGGAAACCGTCCACCGAGCGGCAGCGGCGTCTCGGTGCTGAGTTGCGCAGGATGCGCGAACACATCGGGATGACGATCAACGAGGCCGCTACCCTGCATCGCACCGACCGGACGACAGTCAGCAATACCGAGTCCGCTCGATCTGGTGTCAGCGGCGACCGCGTAAGGGTATGGGCGAACAACTACCGTTGCCCGGATGCCCGATACGTCGATGCTCTGGAGGCGATGACTCGGGAGCGCGGGCCCAACTGGTGGGACGAGTACCGAGACTCTCTGCCCGCGAGCCTTCTGGATATCGCTGAGATGGAGCACCGTGCCTCGAAGCTGAGGTCAGCCCAGATCATGCACGTCCCTGGGATGCTCCAGCGGCCCGACTACATGCGCGGCATCTTCGCGGAAGCGGTTCCCGCGATGGACCCTGCAGACCTGGACCGGCACATCGAGTTCCGCGTCAGGCGTGCCGCCCTGCTCGACCGTTCCGATCCGCCACCGTGTGAGTTCCTCATCCACGAGTCCGCGTTGAGGATGCGGTTTGGCGATCGCAACGTGCTGCGGAGGCAGCTTGAGTGCCTGCTGGAGCAGTCCGATCGACCCAACATCACCCTGCGAATCGTGCCGTTCGACGCCGGCGGATTCGCGAACGCAGGTAGCTCGACCCTCTACGCGTGCGGCCCCGTTCCTGCGCTGGACACCGTTCAGATCGATGTCCCCACAGGTGTGACCTTCCTGCATGCGGAGACCTACCTGGTGAACTACCGTGCGGTTCTTGACCGTATGCGTGAACGCGCCATCGAGCCGGAAGCCTCAGTTGGGTTCATCCGGCAAGTGGCAAAAGGGATCTGAAGGTTGGGAAGCGGTGGAACTTCAGTGGCGCAAGGCGTCCTTCTCGGCGGACACGGGGAGCTGCGTCGAGCTGGCTGAGCAGGGCGGGGAAATCTTGCTGCGTGAGAGTGACGATCCTGAGGTGGTCGTCCGAACCACTCGGGCGAAGCTTCGGGCGTTCCTGGCGGGCGCCAAAGCTGGAGAGTTCGACGACTTTGCGTGAGTGAGGCTGCTCGGGCATATGCCACTTCACTTCGTACGCGCAACATGTTGTCTTAGTCCACACGTGGCCCGTACTCTGGGTGTTGTTCAGCTAACTCGGCGTGAAGAGTCGGTTGGCTGACGCAAAGTGCCCCGGCGGTGTGCGACCACCCCGGGGCATGGCCAACGCTTCAGAGGAGCGTCAGCGTGTTCCACCGTATCCGTACCGGCCTGCCACGAGCACTCGTGCATATGGCCCTGTCCTTTCTGGCGCGCATCCGACATGCCTCCAACTCGCCCGCGTCGGTGAGCCCGTCCGTCCCCGCGCCCTCCCCGTTCACCGACCCCAGCCCCCAATCCCCGTACGGACAAAGGCCCCTCCGCCTCGATCACCCCTCCCGCCCCCACCCCCTCGACCCCGAACGCCGCCTCCGCCGTACCGTCATGCGGCTCGCGCTCGACGGGCTGGTGGTCGCTGCCGGCGTGGGGCAGGCGTACAGCACCGGGAGCCTGGTGCTCGCGTCGACCAGGACGGTGGTCTGATGGGCGGCACGCCGGAGGTCCGCGTCAGCCGGGTGCCGAGCAAGCCCGTGCGGCGGGAAGCGGACGGATCGCTCGCGATCGACCTCTGGCTGCGTCGGGACGGGGCCTTCGAGGCCGATGCCTCGCTGCGGCTGACGCCCGCCGAGGCCGAGGCCCTGCACGCGCAGCTCTGTTACGCCCTCGATGACGCCACCGCCGCTCTCATCAGCCCCGCCTCCGGGCTGCCCGACTGCCGCAAGGGCGTCCTCACCACACACCGCCCGGCCTGACCGGCGACAGCCGAGCACCGCACCAGGTCCCGCAGCCCCAACTGCGGGACCTGGCCCGCGTGCCCGCCCCACCCCTGGCGCACAATGGACCTTCGAACGGGTTCACCAGTACGTCGGTCGGTACGCGGGGAGGCACGGGGGATGGCTACCGAAGTGGTCGAGGGGACGACTGAGCAGGTCGAGGCGGAGTGGCCGCTGCTGGCCCATCTCAAGGCCATGGGGTGGCAGCACATCCAGGGTGCCCGGCTGAGGGCCGAAGGGGAGCGCGACGACTTCAGGCAAGTGCTGCTGGAGCGCAGGCTCCGGGCCGCCGTGCGCCGGTACTCCTCGTGGATGACCGACGACACGCACACCGACCCCGCCGTACGCTCGCTGCGTGCTGCCGCCCGGCACGTATCCGCGCAGTCCCTGCCACAAGCCAACCGCGACGCGACCGATCTCCTCCTCTCCGGAGTCCTCCAGGCAGGTTCGGACGACCGGGACGTCAAGACGCGGTTCGTCGACTGGTCGTCCGAGGCGCTGGAGGGCAGCCGAGAGGAGCGTCTGGCCCGGAACGACTACGTCGTCGTCGACCAGCTGCGGGTGTGCGACGCGGACGGTAAACCGGCCGTGCTGGACCTCGTGCTCTTCGTCAACGGCATCCCGCTCGTCGTCATCGAGTGCAAGTCGCCCGACGTCCGGGACCCGCTCGGCAGTGCCATTCGCGACCTGCGGGCCTATACCGGGCGGCCGGTGGACGATGACACCCGCAGTGGCGCGGGGGCGCTGCGCGGCGTCCCGCACCTGTTCGCACCGGTACAGCTGCTGGTCGCCGCCGACGGAACGGACGCCGCGCTCGGTACGTACTCCTCCTCCGAGGAGCACTACGCCCTGTGGCGCAGCATCAGCTCCGACTACGAGAAGCCGGTCCACCTTCAGCAGGAGCTGCGCGCCTGGGGGCTCCTCGGCGCGGAGGGCGAGCCCACTCTTCAGCAACAGCTGACCGCGATCGTCCTGCGGCCGGGGAACCTGCTCAACATCGTCCGGCACTACGTCTTCGAGAAGCCGCTCGGCGATGACAAGGGCCCCGGAGCGAAGAGGCGGGGGCGGGGCGCGGAGCCCAGAACGGCGAAGGTGGTCTGCCGGCACCAGCAGTACCGGGCCACCGAGAAGATCGTCGAGCGGCTGCGTACGCGGGGCAGCATTGCCGTCACCGGCGGGGATCTCGACCGGCGTGGCGGGGTCGTCTGGCACACCCAGGGCGCGGGCAAGAGTTTCACGATGCAGTTCCTCGCCCGGCGGCTGCACGCGAGCTCGGACCCTGCCCTGAACGGCATCACGATCGTCGCCGTCACGGACCGCATCGACCTTCAGCGGCAGTTGCGCAAGGCTGTGGCGCTCAGTGAGTCCGAGGTGCGTGAGGCGAAGTCCCGGACGGACCTGGAGAACCTGCTGGGCCGAGCCGGGCGGCACGGCGGACGCGCGGTGATCTTCGCGACCATTCAGAAGTTCCTCGGCGATCTGGTCGGGGGCAAGGGCGGGGCGACCGACACGGCGGGAGGCGAGGAGCGTTCGCTCGACGGAGAGTTCGAAGCGGATCGGGCGAAGACCGCGGCAGGTGTCAGCGCGCAGGAGGTCGCCGATCCCGTACCGGACGAGGAGACCCTGAAGAAGGCCGCGCGGATCTTTCCCGAGTGCAGTGACTCGGAGAGGGTCCTCGTGCTGGTGGACGAGGCCCACCGGTCCCACACCTCCGTCCTGCACGCCTGCCTGCGCAAGGCGCTGCCCAACGCGGCGCGGATCGGCTTCACCGGTACCCCGCTCATGGCGGGAAGGCGCGACGACACCGGCCGCATCTTCGGCCTGGAGCCGAGTACCACCCCGGGCGGAGACCCGGAGTTTCTCGACACCTACCGCATGACCGAGGCGGAACGCGACAAGGTCGTCGTGCCGGTACGCTACTCGGGCCGTGTCACCAAGGCCGAGGTCCGTGACAAGCAGCAGCTGGACGAGTGCTTCGAGGACCTGATCGAACCGCTGGAAGAGGCCGAGCGGGCCAGGGTGCGCGCGAAGTATGCCACTCCGTCCAAGCGGGCCGTGGCCGAGTCGCCGCCGCTGATCTGGCGCAAGGCCGCCGACATGCTGGAGCACTATGTGACCGGCCCGCTCACGGGCGGGTTCAAGGCCCAGGTCGCGGTGGTCAGCCGCAAGGCCGCGGTCCTCTACCGCAACGCGTTCCAGGAGGCCCGAACCGAACTGCTGCTGCGTGTAGCAGAGTTCGACGCGAGCGGGCGGCGGGAGTCGCTGCGGGGGAGGGCGCCGGAGTCCTACACCCGCGAGGAATCGCTCCTCCTTCGCGCCTGGCAGTTCCAGGAACTCCTGCGGCGCATCGACTTCGTCCCCGTGATCTCCGCCGGCTCGGAGCAGAAGTCCGGAAGGTGGACCGACTGGACCGACGAGAAGAAGCAGCGCGATCACATCGACCGGTTCCTCCGGCCCTTCCCCCAGCTGCCTCCCGACAACCCCTGGGCGTACACCCCGCCCGTCGAGCCGAACCCGGTGCCCGCCGGCTCCATCGGCGGGATGAACCCGTGGAGCGATCTGGTCTGGGGCAACGAGGCGGCCGACCCGCCGCCGATCGCCATTCTCATCGTGAAGTCCATGCTCCTCACCGGCTTCGACGCCCCCATCGAGCAGGCGCTCTACCTGGACCGGCCGATCCGCGACGCCGAACTCCTCCAGGCGATCGCGAGGGTCAACCGCCCCGCGCGGCGCAAGACCGAGGGACTCGTCGTCGATTACTACGGCGTGCTGAACAACCTCGCCATCACTCTGGCCGCCTACCGGGGCAACCCGCGTGCCAGGGAATCGCTGCGTGACATGGCCGACGAGCTGCCGGAGCTCGACCGGACGGCCGGGGAGTTCCGTACGTTTCTGGAGTCGGAGGGGATCGACCCGGCCGGTCTCGCGTCGCGGGCGGCGCTCGCGGAGGCTGTGCTCGCGCTCTCCGATCCCGTACTGCGGGCCAGCTTCGACCGGCTGCTCGGGGAGTACCTGGCAGTGGTGAACCGGGTCCTGCCGCACCAGGACGCCTTGGAGTACGTCCCCGACGCGCGGGCGTGGAGCGTGCTCCAGATGCGCGTACGCCGTCACTACCGCGACGACACCGGCGGCGGCTTCACGATGCGCGGCTACGGGCGCAAGGTGCGGGCGCTGATCGCCGAGCACCTGGAGGCGCAGGAGGTGGACGAGGCCGTTGCGCCGGTGTCCATCCTCGCTCCGGACTTCGACGAGGTGGTTGGGAGGCTTCCGGTGCGCGAGGCGGCGGCCGAACAGATCCAGGGTCTGCGGTACCACCTGGAGGAGCGACAGGCGGTCGAGGACCGGCCGGTGTACCGGCAGCTGTCCGCGGAGCTGGAGCGGGTGCTGGAGGAGTTCGCCGGACGCTGGGACGACATCCTCCGGGAGCTCGGCCCCCTGGTCGAGCGGGCGCGTCAGGCCGAGCAGGTCGATCCGGCTGTCGCCGACCTGCCCCCGATGGAGCGGAAGCTCCACGAGCTACTCAGGGAGAAGCTGAAGGCGAGTGAACTGCTCGACGATCCGGAGCCGCAGGAACTGCGCAGGGTCGTAGCCGAGGTTTACGACGAGATCACCAGCCGGGTGAGCCTCGCGTCCTTCGGTGGGCAGGCGGCTCATGTGGCTCACCTGGAGGCGTGCCTTCACACAAGGCTCCGCGAGGCGGGATACCGGGGGGAGGGTGCGAGGCGTAAGCAGGTGAACGCCGAAGTGAGCCGGATCGCATCCACGCTCGCGGGCTACGCTGCGCAGCACCTGGAGGCCTTCCGGGCCGAGGTGCGGAGAGAATAGTCCGTATGTCTCCCCTGCCGTCCGCAGCCGGCTCGACCCCCAGTGAGCGCACGCTCACCGAGGGCGGAGCCTTGGTCGTCGACGGGCGGGAGCTGAGGGTACGGATCAGCGTCCGTCGGCGGCGGCTGGGTCTGACGGTCGAGCGAGACCGGTCGCTCACGCTCCATGTGCCCAAGGGGTGCGAGGTGGGGCGGGCCGAGGACTTCGTACGCTCCAGCGCAGGGTGGATCGATGCCAAGACGCGCCTCAGCGAGGAGCGCCGCCAGCTCCATCCCACCCGCTCGCTCAAGGACGGCGAGATCCACCGCTATCTGGGGCGGGATCACCGGCTCCTCGTCGTCGACGACGCGTCGGCTGGGGCCCCGGCCGACGCTGTCCGTCTGGTCGCTGGGAGGCTCCGGCTGGACCGCACGGCCGCTGCCGATCCGGAGCTCGCACGGAGGGCACTCGCGGACTGGTACAGCCGTGCGGGGCAACGGTGGATGCGGGGGCGGCTCCAGCCCTGGGCCGCCCGGATGGATGTGCGGGAGCCTGCCGTACGAGTGCGGGACCTGGGGCACCGGTGGGGAAGCTATCGGGCCGGTGTGGGAGACGGCGACGAGGGGATGATCTTCCTGCACTGGGCGGTGTTCCAGCTGCCGATCCACCTCGTGGACTACGTGGTCGCGCATGAGCTGGCCCACGTGAGGGTGGCCGGGCACGGTCCCGAGTACTGGCGACTGCTGGGCAGGGCCCTGCCTGAATGCCGTCGGCTGAAGACGGAGCTGGACGAGCTGGGCCGACGTGTCTGGATGGGTGACCTGGCCTGATCCGAGCTGCTGACCACGAGAGGTGCCTGGCGTCGGGTGCGGGCGTCGGGCCGAGCGAAGATCAGTCCCGCTGCCCGCCTCAGTCGGTGTCCGTCGCCGCGAGTACGGCGATCCGGCGGCAGTCGGGGGAGAGGGCGGCGATGCCGTAGTCGGCGAAGGCGTCGTTGTGGAACCACTCTGCGTCCGACTCGAAGTGGAACCATGTCGTCTGCCCGATGTGGTGCTCCACCTCCTCCGCGCTCGCCCCCGCCGGGGCGTCGCTGAGGGCCGCCATGGACTTCCACGCCCACAGCCGGCCGAACGCGCCGTGCGCACCGTGGTGATACATGCCGCCCATCGACGCGGTGGCGTAGAGCAGGTTCCAGATCTCGTCGGCGGGGCGGCGGGAGATCTCGAAGCGGCCCGTGGCGCCGAGTTCCTCGACGCATTCCATCGGCAGGGTGGGCAGCAGTGCGGGCACCCTGTCCGGCTCCACGTCCTCGTCCGTCAGAAAGACCCAGGCCTCGGAGTCCCCCCAGCCGCCGGCCTTCGGCGCGGCGATGATCGTCTGATGCAGGTGGAGAGTCGCGGAGTCCACCAGGGCCGACCGCTCCGGCGTACGGGGCGTCGGTGGGTCGACCCGGCCCTCGTTGGGAAGGGTGACGCCGCCGGGGCGTGCACTGCCGTTGACCGAACGGCTGGGAAAGGTGAGTCGGGTCTCCAGCGCGCTGCGGTGCCGGGGCAGCCATACCAGCGGATGGTCGTCGTACCTCACACGCGTCCAGTCGTTCGTCTTCGGGAACGCGTCCATGTCCTCGCCCCGCAGGATCAGTTCGTGGAAGAGGCAGATGCGCAGCTCGTCCAGCCGGCCCTCCGGGTCGCGCTCGGAGAGCGGGCCCACCAGGTCGGCCGCCTCCCGGTGCTCCGCCAGGAGCGAGGCCACGAACCGGGGCGCGAGGTCGACCCCATGGCCCTGCTGACGATCGAACAGCCGGAGCAGCTGGGTCAGGCTGTCGTGGCCCGGAGTGATGGCCAGCACCTTGACGAGCATGGCCAGCTGGTGCTGGTGCTCGCGCGTCCTCCTGGTGGCGGCGTCGATCCTGTCCGTCAGTTCCCGGGCCAGGCCTGCCACCTGGCGGGAGTCGCCCTGCGCGGCGCGCTGTTGGGCCGCTTCCCAGGAGAAGCGTCGGGCGTCGTCATCGGTGTCGTTCACGGTTTCTCACTCTAGTTGGACAGAGCGGCAGTCATTGGTCTGGACCTTGACAGGTCCAGACCAATGCGGTTTGGGTGGTGGCCCCCCATGTCGGCCCGCCGGGGCGCTCGGGCGTTCGGTGTGCCGCGTCGAAGGAGTGAGCAGCCCTGTCCCGCATCGATCGCTTCACGAAGCTCTTGACCGCGCCGGCCGCCCTGGCCGTCCTCGCCGCCGCCCTCGTCACGGCGGCCCCCGCCGCCTCCGCCTCGACCTCCGCCGCCGAGCCCTGCGCCCCGCTCCACAGCGCGACGGCCGACTACCGCGCCGGGGACACCGTCTCCCACCACGGCCGCAACTGGAGCGCCAAGTGGTGGACGCGCGGGGAGAATCCGGGCGCGGGCTCCGCGTGGGCGGACCGGGGCGCCTGTACGGGAGGGGTGTCCGACTTCGTCATCGGCGAGGCGGAGTTCGACGCGATCTTCCCGGACCGCGACCCCTTCTACACGTACCAGGGCCTGATCGACGCACTGCACGCCTACCCGCACTTCGCCAACGTCGGTACGCCGCAGACCCGGGCCCGGGAGGCGGCGGCGTTCCTGACGCACGCGGACTTCGAGTCGGTGGGGCTGAAGTACGTCAAGGAGATCAACGAGGCCAACTACGGGCGCAAGTGCGACGACACCCAGCCCTTCGGGTGCCCGGCGGGCCGTGAGGCGTACTACGGGCGCGGCCCGATCATGTTCAGCTGGAACTTCAACTACAAGGCCGCCGGTGACGCCCTCGGGCTCGATCTGCTGAACGACCCGTGGCTGGTCGAGCGGGATCCGTCCGTGGCCTGGGCCACCGCCCTCTGGTACTGGAACACCCAGAACGGCCCCGGCACCATGACCTCGCACGAGGCGATGGTCGGCGGCGCGGGCTTCGGTGAGACGATCCGCTCGCTCAACGGCGCGCTGGAGTGCGACGGCGGCAATCCGGAGTCGGTGGCCGCGCGGGTGGAGCGGTACGAGCGCATCACGGGCGTCGTCGGGGTGGCGCCGGGGTCCGGGCTCACCTGCTGAACCGGAACCGGAACCCGGCGGGTTGATGCCGGAGAGCGCGTCCGCCGGGCGGGCGGGGCTGTCCGCATGCTGGGCGGGCCGGAAGATTTTACCTTCGGGCCCACCTCCGTTCGCGGAAGATCCGGATGGACTCCTTCCGGAATAGGGGCTGTTGAGAGCGCTCTTGACGCGAACGCCCGGGGCGGGCCCGGCCGGGGCCGGTGCGACCTCCGTCCTTTCCGAGGATGGTCTAGACCTTGACAGGTCCAGACCATCCTCGCTTGAGTGTCGGGCACCCCCACGGCGGCGCACGGCCGGACGTCGCGCCGCGTCTAAGGAGTGTGATCACGTGATTCGACGTGTCATGGCCCTGCTGGTCGCGCTCGGCGCGATCGTCGCGGCGCTCGTCGTCCTTCCCGCTGCCACCGCGCAGGCCGCCACCTGCGCCACGGCCTGGAACTCCTCCGCGGTCTACACCGGAGGCGGCACCGCCTCCTACAACGGCCGCAACTACACCGCCAAGTGGTGGACCCAGAACGAGACGCCGGGCAGCTCCGACGTCTGGGCCGACAACGGCGCCTGCGGCACCGGCGGCGGCGGTGAGGACCCGGGCCAGAGCAACGGCTTCGTCGTCAGCGAGGCCCAGTTCAACCAGATGTTCCCGAACCGGAACGCCTTCTACACCTACCAGGGCCTGACCGACGCCCTGAGCGCCTACCCGGCCTTCGCCAACACCGGAAGCGACGAGATCAAGAAGCGGGAGGCCGCGGCCTTCCTCGCCAACGTCAGCCACGAGACCGGCGGGCTGGTGTACATCAAGGAAGTCAACGAGGCGAACTACCCGCACTACTGCGACGCGAGCCAGCCCTACGGCTGCCCGGCCGGCCAGTCCGCGTACTACGGCAAGGGCCCGATCCAGCTGAGCTGGAACTTCAACTACAAGGCGGCCGGTGACGCGCTGGGCATCGACCTGCTGAACAACCCGTACCTCGTGGAGCAGAACTCCGCCATCGCCTGGAAGACCGGCCTCTGGTACTGGAACACCCAGAGCGGCCCCGGCACGATGACCGGCCACAACGCCATCGTCAACAACGCCGGCTTCGGCGAGACCATCCGCTCCATCAACGGAGCGATCGAGTGCAACGGCGGCAACCCGGCCCAGGTCCAGAGCCGGATCGACAAGTTCACGCAGTTCACCCAGGTGCTCGGCACCACCACCGGCTCGAACCTGAGCTGCTGACCCCCGGTCCTCACGAGGACCTGAGAGCCCCACCCGAGCGGGGGGTGCGTCCGGCGAGAGCCGGAGCGCACCCCCCGTTCCGGCGTCCGGACCCGGCCGCCGAGCGGGGCTTTTGCCCTCCCGGTCAAACGCCTCGCCGCTGACCGCGATCGAGTGGCACGGTGTTCCAGCCCGGTCCTCCGGTGTCTTTCCTCGTCCCGTCCGGATCACCGGCGCACCACGGACAGAGCGCATCACGAACAAGGGGGAACCAAGTGAATCTGCACGGGAGGGGTGGCCGGGCGGTCGCAGCGGCCATGGGCACCGCCATCGCGCTCACGCTGGGACTGTCGGCCTCGCCGGCTTCGGCGAAGGCATCCGACGGCTGGGTACGCGGGTACGACACGTTCACGGACGACTTCGACGACGAGGGGGTCCTGAGCAAGACCAGCCACACCCGGTCCAACGCCACCTGCCTGTGGCAGCGGATCCTGTGGGCCGAAGGGGCGAAGTACCGTCCCAGCCTGGAGGCCCCCGACCGGCTGTTCAAGAGCAGCCAGATCACCGGAATCTTCGACGACGCCACCTACCGGGCGACCCGGGCACTTCAGGCCCGCTGGGACCTGGGTGTCGACGGCGAGGTCGGAAAGGCGTCGCTCGGCCGGGCGGGCACACACCTGCGCAAGAAGTCGGGGAGTACGGCGCGGGGGAAGAAGCTGGTCCTCCGGTACTCGGGCGACGCCCACACCATCACGATCGAGCGCAACACCGAAGGGAAGTACCTCTTCAAGGACAGGAACAACGGCTGGCGACAGGCCGGGTACGACTACCGCAGCTGCCCCTGAGGGGCCTTCGCGCGGGCGGGGTACGGACGAGCGGGGGACGGGCCCGGCCGGGCGCGCTCACACCAGCTGTGGCTTCACCGACATCAGCAGGTGGCGGTGGGCGTCCGTGCCCGTCCCGTCCGTGATCATCGCGCGCTGGCCGGCCCCCAGCAGCAGGAGCCGCAGCGACGGATCCGTGAACGAGGCCAGGGCGTCGGCCAGATAGCCCGGGTTGAAGGCCACGGTCAGTTCCTCGGGCCCCTCCAGGACGGCCGGCAGCCGCTGGGAGGCCACATCGTCCTCGTAACCCGCCCGGAGCAGGACCGAGGCGTCGGCGCGGGAGAAGGTCATCTGCACCGGGCTGTCCCCGTCGGCGACGACGGAGACCCGCTTGACGGCCTCCGTCAGCCGGGCCCGGTCCACCACCGCGACCGCCGGGTCCGCCATCGCGAACAGCTTCTCGTGGCGCGGCAGTCGGCCCTCCAGGAGGCGCACGGTGGTCCGCATCCCGGCGTGTTCGAAGCCCGCCGAACCGGCGTCCAGGGCGACGCTGACCTGTCCGGACCGGCCCAGCGAGCGGGCGATCTCGGTGAGGCGGCGGGCGGAGACGATGACGTCGGCGCTCTCGCCGGGGGCGGTCGCCTTCCACGGGAGGGTGCGTACGGCGAAGCGGTAGCGGTCGGTCGCGGCGAGCGTCATCGTGTCGCCGTCGAGACCCAGCCGGATTCCGGTGAGCGCGGGCAGGGTGTCGTCGCGACCGGCGGCCACCGCCACATCGGCCACGGCCGACCCGAACAGCTCCGCGTCCACCGCGCCCCGGATCCGCGGCAGCGCGGGCAGCGCCGGGTAGTCGTCCAGGGGCAGCACGGAGAGGCCGAACCGGGCGCCGTCGCCCGCGACCGTGAACCGTGAGCCCTCCACCGCGCACTCCACGGGGCCCTCGGGCAGCACCTTGCAGATGTCCAGCAGCCGCCGCCCCATGACGAGCACCCGCCCGGGCCGCACGACGTCGGCGTCCACGTCGACGCGCGCGGACGCCTCGTAGTCCAGCCCGGAGATCCGCAGCCGCCCGCCCTCGCCCTCCGTGTCCAGCAGCAGGCCGCCCAGCACCGGGACGGGTGAGCGTACGGGCAGGACGCGGGCGGCCCAGGCCACGGCCTCGGTCAGGGCACTGCGTTCGATACGGAACTCCATGGGGCGCCTCTCCTCGGACGTCGCGAGCCGGAGGCCGGAAGGCCGTATCCGACTTCTCCGTACGACGTTAGGAGGCACCACTGACAATCGGGGCCGGCCGGCGGGCCCGGGCGGCGGTGCGCGGGCCGGGAACCGGCGACAGCGACCACCCCCGTGAGCCGCTGCCGCCGCGCCCCCGAGTGCTCCGGCCTTCCCCCGTCTCCCCCGACGTGCCGGAACACGTTCGGACGATAGAACGGCGGGTAGGGAACCGGGAGATTCAATACGCCCAGTGGGGCGGTCACGGGGGTATCGGTCCGCACAGTCGGGCCGATTGGTCCCCCCGTACCGCGGCTGTGTCCTGGGCAGGAACGGGGGACGGATGCGGGTACAGGAGCGTGCGGACGATCTGCTGCGGATGCACCGGCTGGCCCGCTCCGGCGGAACGGCCGAGCTGCTGCGCTGGCTGGCCGGGCGGGCCGAGGGCTGGGCCGGGCTCGTCGGGCCGGACGGGACGGTGCTGCACGCGGCGGCCCGGACGGAGCGGGTGGTGGTGCCCGATGTCGCGGGGCTCGTCGCCGAGGGCGCGAGCACCCTCACGGAGCGCGGGGCCCGGGCGTACTCGCTGGACACCGGTGCGCACACGGCCCTGTTGTTCCCGCTGAGCGCCGACGACCCCGCCGCGTCGGTGCTCGTCGTCGTCGCGCCCCGGCCGGTGGCCGCCGGGCTCGCCACGCTGCTGGCCGACGTGGTCCTGCCGCTGGCCCTGTGCCTCCAGGCCGAGACGCTGGAGCGCAAACGCCGCCGGGTGGACCTCGCCGAGTCCCGGGGCCGTGAGGCGGTGCTGCATCTGCTGATGACGGGCCAGCTCTCCATCGCCCAGCAGGTCGCCGGCGCGCTGCGGCCCCGGCTGCCCGATCCGGTACGGGTGTGTGTCGTGGAGTGCTCCGGCGACGGGCGCGACGAGGTGGCCCGGGTCTGTGTGGAGGCGGACGGCGGCCGGTCCTGGATCGTGCGGTGCCCGGTCTACGCGCGCCATCTCATCCTCGTGATGCCCGCCGGGGCGACCGAGCCGGACGCCGTCGCGACCGACGAGGCCGTCGCCGCCCGGGTGGGCGACTGCGTGGTGGGCGTCAGCGAGCCGGTGCCGCTGGCCGACACCGCCACCGGCTACCGCCAGGCCTTCCACGCCCTGGCCGTCGCCCGTGAACTGCCCGCCCGGCATGCCCGGTTCGGGGCCTCGCCGGATCCCGCGCTGGTCGTCGGACCGATCGGCCGGCAGTGGGCGGACGAGCTGCTGACGCCGCTGCTGACCCATGTGCCGCGCCGTGCGCAGGACCCCGGGAGCCAGGAGCTGGCGGCCACGGCCGCGTCCTGGCTGGCGTTCTCCTCGCACGCGACCGACCACCTCAAGGTCCACCGCAACACCCTCGCCGCCCGGCTGAGGCTCATCGGCGAACTGCTCGGCCTCGACCTGCACCGGCTGTCCGACCAGGCCGCGCTGGACCTGGCGCTGCGCGTCCGTGCCACCCCCGCCCCGGCGTGCACCCCCGAGCCCACCCCGTACATCGACGGCGGATCCGGTCCGCGAGCGGCGGCGCGGGGCCTCGACACCGTCCTGCGCCGCCCTGCCGTACGGGACTGGGCCGACCGGCAACTGGCCCCCGTACTCGGCTCCGAGGAGACCCTGCGGACCTGGTTGCGCTGCGAGGGCCGCCTCGGGCCCGCGGCCGCCGAGCTGGGCATCAGCGTGCCCGGCGCCCGCAAGCGCCTCACCCGGCTGGAGACGGTCCTCCAGCGTTCGCTGCTCCGGCCTCCGAGCGCCCGCTACGACCTGTGGCTGGCGCTGCGCGCCCATGACCTGGCGGCGGAGGCGCGGCAGGAGAACCGGTAGGTGGTCCAGCAGGGGGTCGATGCCTCTTCGGCCGGTGCCCGGCGAGGCATATTCACCATTCCCTCTTCGCCGTGTTCCGGATTTCTCCGGAGAATCCGACACAGGTTACCGACCGGTCGGGTTCTTTTTGCGCGCGGTCGACCGCACCGTATTTAACTGCGCGTCCAATGGGCGGCCGATGAGCGGACAATTGCTCGGCTGAGTGGCAGTTCACGGACAGGCGGATGAACGCGGTATTGCGCTGCGGAGAACGGTGCGGGCGCGAGAGGGCTCGGGAAATTTGCTAATGCACTCCGGGATGCTGGGAAACGGTTACGCGAGCGGAGACGCCGTAGGGCACCGCCGCGGTTGCAACCCATGGTCCCGGGACGGTCACATCGTGCACGGACCAGTCGCGCGCGGTGCCCGGCGGGCCGGCCGTGACCGTGACCGGGCCTCGGCGGTCCGGGTGCGTCTCGATGCGGGACAGGTTCGTCGCGATACCGGTTCCGAGCGCCTTGAGCGCGGCTTCCTTCCGTGTCCAGCAGCGGAGGAAGGCGCGCTCGCGAGCCGCTCCGGCCGGTAGGCCGAGCAACTGCCGGTGCTCGGTGGCCGTGAGCGCGACGCGGGCCAACTCGCTGAGGTTCAGAGGTCGTTCCGCCTCGATGTCGATGCCGACCGGAACCTGTGCGACGGCCAGCAGGCAGCGGCCCGACGCGTGCGAGAGGCTGATCCGGAACGGGCTTCGCGGGTGCAGCACCGCCGGCGGTCCGTGGTCCGCGGCTCCGCACCCGGGGCACGGCAGCCGGCCCAGGGCGACGGCGCCCGGCGCGACCCCGAGGAGCTCCGCCAGGATGCGGCGGACGCCGGCGCGGCTGCCGACGAACTGGGCCGCCTGGGCGGGGTGTTGGATGCGATCCAGCCTTTCGCGCTCGTTCGGGCCGAGTACGGCGAGATCGGCCGAATCGGTGCTGTTCCCGGCGAGTTGCCACCAGTGGACGGCCACATCGGTGGCTGCGGGGGCCTGGAGTGCGGTCACGGGAAGAGCGTAGGACGGGCTCCGAGGTTGACGGCTACGGCTGTCCTCTATGGGACAGGCGTGACTTCGCTGCGTGACGGTCCGGTCACATACGGAAGAGTAAGTGGAGTGTGAGTGGTGCGAATGTGCGTCAGGGGTGCAGCTTCCTGACATCTGCGGGCTCGCGGGAGGTGCGGAACGTGGTGGTGGAGGAGGTTGCAGAGCCTATTCATGAAGCGGAAAGGACCGCCGTTGACGGGTTCACGTTCGCGACCTAATCTCTGGGTGAGCCGCAAAGATTGGCGTGTAAGTGCCTATGAGGTCCCGCCAATTGGTTCTCAATTCAACTGCGCATGGTCGATGACACCCCGGCGATATCTGATGCACGTCATCGGTTCCCGGAGTGATCGCCACTGGGTAACGGGGGAGTGGAATGGGTTCGGGGGTGGCGAGTGTGCGTGGGGAAGTGCACCGACCGGAGGACAGGCAACGCACCGATTCCGTCGAGCGGGCGCTCCTGGAGGCACGCGCGCTGATCGAGTCCTCGGTGTCGATGCACCGCAACCGGCCCGGAGGCACGTCGCTGCTGGTGCGCGCGGACGACGGCTCGGTCGTCGACGCGGTGAAACGCCTGATGGCGGGCGCGCGGTACTCGGCCCACCTGGCGGTGACGAGCAACCGCAAGCACTCGGCCGTGGTGTGTTCCTCCGTCGCGGACTCGATGGCCGGCGCGCCGCGCACGGCACGCGAGGGCCGGGGCAGGCTGGCCGTCCGGCTGCTCGCGTCCGGCGGCGCGCTCGAACTGAACCCGGAGTGCCGTCAGTCGTTCGCCGACACCTATCTCGAAGTGCGCATGACGAAGGGTGAGCTGCGCGAGGCGCTGATCGTCGACGGGCGCACGGCGCTGGTCCAGTCGGGCAACGGCTCGGCCGGCCGGCACGCCGCGATCATCACCGACCCGGCGGCGGTCGGCGCGCTCGACCTGCTCTTCGCCGGGGCCTGGGCCAACGCGCGCCCCGTCGCCGACGAACTGCGGCTGGACCGCAGCCTGCGCAGCGCGCTGACCCGGCGGATCCTGGAACAGCTCCGCGCGGGGCGCACCGACGACGTGGCGGCACGGGAGATCGACGTCTCGCTGCGTACGTACCGGCGGCATGTCGCCGACATCATGCGCGAACTCGGGGCGAACTCCCGGTTCCAGGCCGGAGCGCGCGCCGTCGAGCTGGGTCTGCTGGAGCGGTGCTGAGCCGTCGGCTCGGGCGGTGGCACCGGCAGAGAGACATCGGGGGGCGACAGGATGACCAGGACGACATCTGCGAGAGGGTCCGAGGATCCGGGCGAGAGCGGCCGCGGGCCGAACGCGGGCAAGGAACCGCTCAGACCCGCGGAGGCCGATGACCGCGCCGGGCGGGACGCGCAGGACGGACCGGCCGCCGGCCAGGACGCCATCGAGCGCGCTCTGCTGGAGGTCCGGGCCATGATCGAGACGACCGTGGAGCAGCACCGCGACCGGGTCTCGTGGGACCAGCTGATCACCGCGCTCGACGGACGAAAACCCGAAGTGCTCGGCGAAGCCCACAAGTTGGTGCTCCAGGCCGCCACCAGCATCGATGTGGTGCTGGCCGCGGGACCGAGCTGCGGCGCCGAGGCCAAGGCGGCGCTCGGCGATCTGATCCGCCTGGTGCCGGACACCGTACGGCTGCGGCTGCTCTGCTCGCCGGCCATGATCGACGAGGACTTCGTACGGCGCCAGCGCGAGCGCGACGCGCCGGTCGAGGTCAGAGTGGCGCGTGTGCCCCCCTTACAGGCCATGATCGTCGACGATTCCGTGGCGCTGGTCTCCGCCGAGTCCCCGACCGGCCGCCGCGCGTCCCTCATCCGCGTTCCCGATGTCATCCGCACGCTCTGCACGCTCTACGACGGTGTCTGGGGCAACGCGGTGACGGCCGACGGGCGCATCACCTTCGGCGACCACTCCCGGTCCGATCTCGCGCGGCAGATACTGGCCGCGCTGCGCGCCGGCATCACCGACGAGGTCGCCGCCCGCGAACTGACCGTCTCGGTGCGCACCTACCGGCGCTACGTGGCGGAGATCATGACCCTGCTCGACGCCAGCTCCCGGTTCCAGGCCGGCGTGCGGGCCGCCGAACTCGGCCTGCTCGGTGCGGTGAAGCCGCAGCAGACCCCGCAGCCTCGTGCCGAGGACTGAGCGGCCGACGCCCGCGCGGCGGTCCTGGCAGCTTCCTGAAGCACCCGTTGTCCGGTCCGGAAACCGACGACTAGAACAAGCTGCGGTGACCGTCGCCCCCGGGCGACACCACCCGTACCCCCACCGCCTTGACCCTGTTCCGCTGACGCGAGGTGCGAAGAGATGACGGCAGGCATCGCCGGCGGATGGTTCCGCCGGTACGAGGCTGCGGCCCCCGGCGAACGGCTCGTGGTACTGCCGCACGCCGGAGGATCCGCCGCGTTCTACCGCCGGTGGGGAGCGTCCTTCGGCCCGGAGACCGATGTGCTGGTGGCGTGCTACCCGGGCCGGCACACCAGGCTCGACGAGCCGCTCCTGCGGACCATGGACGAGCTCGCCGACGCGGTGACGGCGGCGCTGCTGCCGTTCACGGATCTGCCGCTGAGCCTCTTCGGTCACAGCATGGGCGCGTCACTGGCCCACGAGGTGGCGCTCCGGCTGGGGGCACGGCACTCCGTGCGGCTCGCCGGACTGCATGTGTCCAGCCGCAGGCCGCCGCACCGGCTCACCGCCCGCCGTCTCCATCTGGCGGACGACCGGACGCTGATCGACGAGGTCGTCCGCCTCGGCGGCACCGACGCGGCCGCGCTCGCCGACCCCGGTCTGCGGGCCATGGTGCTGCCGGTGATCCGCGCGGACTTCGAGATCGCCGGCACCTACGGTCCGCGCGCCGCCGTCCCGGTCGGCTGCCCGGTGCACGCGTACGCCGGCGACCGCGACCCCGCCGTGAGCCCCGCCGACCTCGCCGCCTGGGCCGACATCGCCCCGGCCGGCTTCCGCCGACGGCTCTTCCCCGGCGGCCACTTCTACCTCGTCGACCGGCACGCCGAACTGACCGGCGAGCTCGGGCGCTCCCTGGCAGGTGTCCGATGACCACCTATCCCTCGCCCACGGCCACGCTCCGCCACGACAGCGGAGTCGCCGTGCTGGACAAGGCGTCGCTCCTGCTGAGCGTGTTGGAGGACGGGCCCGCCTCGGTGTCCAGGATCGTCGCGCTCACCGGGCTGACCCGGCCCACCGCACACCGTCTCGCGCTCGCGCTCCAGCGCCTCCGCCTGGTCACGCGCGACAACGGAGGCCGCTTCCTGCTCGGGCCCCGGCTCGGCGAGATGGCGGTGACGGAGCACGGTGACCGGATGCTCGCGCAGGCCACGCCCGTACTGGCCGAACTGCGCGAGGAGACCGGAGCCTCCGCACGTCTGCACCGCCGCTGCGACGGTCATCAGCTGTGCGTGGCCGTCGCCGAGACGGCGGACCCGGCGACACCGCCGCTGCCGGTCGGCACGGCCGCCGGTCTGCGGTCCGGTCCGGTGGCGCAGGTCCTGCTGGCCTGGGCGGAGCCGGACGTGCTCTACCAGGGCCTGGCCGGCGCGCGGTTCACCGCCGCGGTGCTGGCGCAGGTGCGCCACCGCGGCTGGGCCCAGGGCGCGGGCGGGCCCGGTGCGACGGACACGCTGGCCGTTCCGGTACGCGGGCCCGGCGGCCGGGTCGTCGCGGCGCTCTCGTTGTCCGGCCCGGCGACCGTGCCGGACGCGCGGAAGTGCACCGCGGCGATGATCGACGCGGCGCTGCGCCTGGGCGAAGCCTGCGAAGGATGACCTGTTCGACACCGGGCCGGTGGTGTGCATGACGGCCCGTCATGATTTGACTCCGCGTGTGGAGTTCCGGATTCTCGGCGCGACCGAGATCTGGTCGGGAGGCGTACGCATCCCGCTGACGGCGGCCAAGCAGCGCACGGTGCTCGCGGCGCTCCTCATCTCCCCGGGGCGGTTCGTCTCCGACGCGTGGCTCGCCGAACTGCTCTGGGGCGCGAATCCGCCCGCCACCAGGACCGCCCAGCTCTACACCTATGTGTCGCGGCTGAGGCGCTGCTGCGGTCCCGGCCTGCGCGTGGTGCGCCGGCACCGCGGCTACCACCTGGTCCTCGGCACCGCGTGGTTCGACTGGGCGGCGTTCCAGCAGCTCGCCGAGCAGGGGCGCCGGGATCTGGTGAAGCACCGGTACGCGGAGGCCGCGGCCTGCCTGGACTCGGCGCTGAAGCTGTGGCAGGGCCCGGCGCTGTCCGACGTCACCGAGTTCCTGACCCGGAGCGAGCTGCCGGCGCTGGAGGAGGCCCGCCTCGCCGCGATCGAGAACCGCATGGCGGCCGTCCTCGCGCTGGGCCGGCACGCCGCCGCGCTGCCGGAGCTGACCCGGCTCGTCGCCGAGCATCCGACCCGGGAATCGCTGCGCGGCCACCTGATGGTCGCGCTGTACCGGGGCGACCGGCAGATGGACGCGCTGCGCGTGTACGAGCAGGGCCGCCGCGTTCTCCAGGAGGAGCTGGGCGTGGTGCCGGGAGCGGCGCTGCGCGCGCTGCACCGTTCGGTCCTGCTGGAGGAGCTGCCCGGCCCGGCGGCGACCGAGGTGCTGACGCCGGTGCCCGCCGGACCGCGCCCGGACGCCGCTCCGGCCGCTCCGGCCGGTCCGGCCGCTCCGGCCGGTCCGGCCGGTCCGGCGGGGCAGGCCGCGCCGGCGCTCCAGCGGCACCGCGGCCCGCACAGCCCCTGGCTCGGCCTGGTGCCGGCGATGCTGCCGATGGATCCGGTCGGCTTCGTCGGACGGCGCTTCGAACTCGCCGATGTGCTGGAGGAGTTGCGTGGCAGCCGGTCCGGCGGCCGGGGCGTCCTCCTGACCGGTGAGGCCGGGGCCGGCAAGACCGCGCTGGCCGTGCGGGCCGGCCACATCTGCCGCGACGACTTCTGGCAGGGCCAGCTCTACATCGACCTGCGGCGCGAGAGCGGCGGCGCGAAGAGCCCGCTGGAGGTGCTCGGCTGCTTCCTGCGCGCGCTGATTCCCGAGCGCGGCGCTGACCTGCCGGCGACGCTGGACGAACGGCTCCAGCTCTACCGCAGCGCGCTGTCGCGCCGCCGCGTCCTGGTGGTGCTGGACAACGTGGTGGACGCCGGTCAGGTGCGGCCGCTGCTGGCGAGCGGTCCCGGCTGCCGGACGCTGATCACCGGCCGTCGCTCGCTGGCCTCGCTGGACGGCGTACGAGCGGTCCGTATCGGCCGGCTCGACCAGGCGGAGGCGCGGGAGCTGCTGGTGTCCGCCGTCGGCAAGGACCGGCTGGAGGCCGAACCCGGCGCTGTGCACAGGCTGTTGACGGCCTGCGACGGCAATCCTCTGGCGCTGCGGTTCTGCGCGGCCCGGCTGGTGGCGCGGCCGAGGTGGCCGGTGGAGCGGCTGGTGGCCCGGCTGGACCAGGGCGAGGTGCGGGCCGAGGAGTGGGGCGAGGGCAGCCTCGATCCGCTGGCGGGTCTGCGCGCCGGAGTCCTGGAGCTCGGGCCGTTCCTCCGGCCGGTGCTGCGGACGCTGGCGCGCGCCGAGCGCGGCGCGTTCACCCCGGCCGCCGCCGCGCGGCGGCTGAACTGGTCCGAGGAGCGCACCAGGATGGCGCTCGCGGCGCTGGTCGAGGCCGGACTGCTCGCCTCGGTGGGTGAACCGGACACGGTCCTCGTCACTCCGCGCGGCGGTGGCGCCGCCGTGCGGCCGGCGCGGGAACGCTACCGGTGCTCGCCGCTGGTCCGCCTGCTCTTCCGGGAGCCGACGGCCGGCCTCCGGCAGCCTTCGTAGGCCGGTCGGGCCGGTCGGCCGCTCGGTCGGGCCGGTCGGGCTGCCGTACGGCTGGTCAGGCCGTACGGCGGTACGCGGGTTCCGGGAGCCCGGCGTCCGGCCGGGCTCCCGTCGATCACGCGGTACCGGGAGCGGGCGGCTCGCCGGTGGCCCCGTCCGGAGGCGCGCCGGGGCCCGGACTCAGCGCGTCGTCGATGAACGCCGCCAGCAGCGCCGCCCACCGCAGACCCTGGTCGTCGTTGTCGGCGGCCGAGCCGTCCTCCGTGCGGTCCTGCGTGCAGTCCGTCTCCGTGATGTCCGCCGAGCCGTCCCCGTGCGGTACCTCTGCCGGATCCGGCGCCGCGTCCTGGCTCATGATCCCCTCCTCCGTGACCCGCCCCTGCCGGGCGTTCTTCCCAGGGTTGGGTACCTGCCTATGCGTTCTCTATACTCCGGGCCGCGCCGCGCCAGGACACCTCGCACACCACGTCCCCGGCACGAACTCACTGGCAGCTTCCTGAAGTTGGGATTGCGCCGGACCGTCGTCACACCGTTCCATGGGTGTGTCAGGTGTGGTGCTCGCCCCTCCCGCGAAGCCCCCTGTGCGACGGCCGAATTCACCCCCCCCGTTGACGCCGTCGCGATGCCTGAGGTCCGGATCCCGTGGGATCCGGACCTCAGGCCGCATGTGTGTGCATCCCTACCGTCCCCGTCGCCCGACGGGGTGAGAAAGAGGTTCCGGTATGACCGCCGTGGCTCCCGAACGGGTGGATGCGGTCAGCGGTGTCGGAGTGCTCGACAAGGCGTCGCTGCTGCTGGAAGTGATGGAGCTGGGGCCCGCCTCGCTGGCGGAGCTGGTGGCACGCACCGGCCTCAAGCGGCCGACCGTGCACCGGCTGGCGACCGCGCTGGAGCGGCTGCGGCTGGTCGCCCGGGACCGGCGGGGCCGGTTCGTGCTCGGGCCCCGGCTCGGCGACATGGCGGTCGAGGCCGGCCGCGACCGGCTGGTCGCCGCGGCCGGTCCGGTGCTCGGCCGGCTGCGCGACCGCGTCGGCGCCAGCGCACGCCTCTACCGCCGCCACGGCGACCTGCGCGTCTGTGTCGCCGCCGCCGAATGCGGGGCGCAGCTGCCGCCGGTGCCGGTCGGCGCGGCGCTGCCGATGCACGCCGGGGCGGCCGCTCAGGTGCTGGTCGCCTGGGAGGCGCCGGAGCTGCTCTTCCGGAGCCTGCGCGGAGCGCGGTTCACCGCGGCGACGCTCACCTGCGTACGGCAGCAGGGCTGGGCGCAGACGGTCGGCGCCGATGACGCCGAGCGCGAGACCGCGTCCGTGGCCGTGCCGGTGCGCGGACCCGGCAACCGCGTCGTCGCCGCGGTGTGCGTGGCCGGGCCGGTGTCACGGCTCGGCCGGCGGCCCGGCCGGCAGTACGGAGCCGCCGCCATCGACGCCGCGGTGCAGCTAGGTGCTGGTCTGACGGTCTGAACCGGCCCGCGCTGGCAGCTTCATGTAGCCGGCATTGCCCCGGCACCGCGCGGCGGATAAACATGGGAACGTGAATTCGGGCCGGCGGTCGAATGCCGGACGAATCGTCGACGGGACGCCCGTAGGACAGAGGTCCGAGGACGGGCGGGTCCTGTTCTCCGCATTCCGTTGCGTGGCGGAATGCGACGTGTCCTCGGCAACTGCGGTGACATCATTCTCCGTTCACCGCGGACGCCTTCACGCTTCTGCGTATCCATGATTTCACGGGGGCCCGGAGATGAACGAACGAGAGTGTGCGGTCGGACTCGACCGCCGGACCGAATTCGTCTATCGCATGATGCTGCGTCGCCGAAGATGGCGTCCGTCCGACCTGGCCGCCGTGCTCGACACGACGGAGGAGTGGCTCGGCGGCGTCGTCGCGGAGCTGCGCGAGGAAGGACTGGTCACGGCGTCGGCCGACGACGAGGGCGCGCTGCGCGCGGTCGAACCGGCGCTGGCGCTGCCGGCCCTGGCGACCCGCAGGTTCCAGGACGCCCAGAGCACCGGGCTGCCGGGACCCCTGGAGGTGGAGCGGCTGATCGCGCTGCACGAGCGGTCCGTGGAACGACCGGCCGAGCCGCTCGGCGCGGGCAGCGCCGACGAGGCCTCGGCCCTGGTGGAGCGGCTGGTCGCCACGGTCCGGCGCGAGGTGGTGCTGCTCGTACCGGAGCACAGCGCCGGATCCTTCGAGTTCTCGCGCCATGTGGCCGAGGCGGTGCTCCGCCGAGAGGCCGTGCTGCGGCAGGTGTGGAGCGCGTCGTTCCTGCACCGGCCCGCCGCGGTCGAGCATGCGCGGTGGCTCGGCGCCCAGGGCGCGGCGCCGTGCACGCTGCCGCACGTGCCGACCCGCGCGGTGATCGTCGACGGCGCGGTCGGCGTCCTCTTCGACGCCGGCGGCGGTGCGCGGGTCCTGCGCGGCGGCTCCGGCCTCGACGCGCTGAACGGCCTCGCCGACCGGCTGTGGGACAACAGCATGGAGGTCAGGCAGGCGACGTCACCGCTGCCGGCCCCGCCGTCGCGGCCGCGCCGCGAACGCGTCCTGCGGCTGCTCGCCGACGGCCTCACCGACGACGCGATCGCGCGGCGCATCGGCGTCAGCGTCCGGACGGTGCGCAACGACGTGGCGTCCACCATGGTCGGCCTCGACGCGCGCAGCCGGTTCCAGGCCGGTGTCAGGGCCGCGCAGATGGGCCTGCTCTGACCGGACGCGGCCCGCGAACGGCCGGGGTCGGCCTGCGCTTTTGCCAGTTGCTGCAAGGCCACGTTTTAGCTCTTCGAAGCCCGTCATTCTGGACAGGCGCCGGATCGATTTCCGGCAGCGCGGATTCCAGAGCCCCACCCACCTCCCGCAGGCGAGGAGAAACATGTCCGTCGACGTCGGAAACGTGCTGGACCGCAAGGCCGGCATTGTGCTCACCGAGGAAGAGAAGGGCGAACTCGAAAGGGTCGCCGCCGAGCTGACCGATATCAGTCCGCGAGAGATCGACGACCGTGTCTGGGTCGACGCGGCGCGCGAATTCTCGGCCCGTCTTCCGATCCGGCTGCGCCAGACGCTGCGCCGCTTCGTCCGCGAACCCGGCGCCGACGCGATGCTGCTGCTGCGCAACCTGCCGGTCCACTCCGACGTCCTGCCGGACACCCCGAGCAGGGCAGGCTCCGTCCAGCGCTCCACCACCCTGCCGGCCTCCGTCCTCGCGCTCATCTCGCTCCAGCTCGGCGAACTCACCGCCTTCCGCGAGGAGAAGCACGGCGCACTGGTCCAGGACGTCGTCCCGGTGCCCGGCATGGAGGAGTTCCAGGGCAACGCCGGCGCCACCCAGCTGACCATGCACATCGAGAACGCCTTCCACCCGATGCGGCCGGACCTGGTCGGTCTCATGTGCCTGCGCAACGACCACGACAACGTCGCCGGTCTGCGCGTGGCGTCCATCCGCAACGCGCTGCCGCTGCTGTCCGAGCGCACCCGCACGGTGCTGCACGAGCCGCGCTACGTCACCGCCCCGCCCGCCTCCTTCGGCGACCTCGGTTCGCTGCCGGAGCCGCACGGCATCCTCAGCGGCGCCCGGCAGGACCCGGACGTGAAGGTCGACTTCACCAGCACCCAGCCGCTGGACGACGAGGCGCGGCACGCGATGGACGAGCTCGGCGAGGCCTTCGCCGAGACCCGCAGGACGCTGGTGCTGGAGCCCGGCGACCTCGCGTACGTCGACAACCGGCTGGCGCTGCACGGCCGTACCGCGTTCACGCCGCGCTACGACGGCCGTGACCGCTGGCTCCAGCGCGTTTTCGTCCAGCTCGACCTGCGCCGCTCGCGGCCGGGCCGCGCGGACGACGGACAGGTGCAGTCCAGCACCGACGTCTGACCCCGGCCGGCCGCACCGTGCGGCCCGCCTCGACACCACCCCACACCAAGGAGATTGACGATGACGACCGCCATCGACGAGCGCCAGGAAAAGATCAAGGACATCGTCTGCGACATCCTGGAGATCGAGCCCGAGGACGTCACGGAGACCAGCCTCTTCAAGGAGGACCACGACGCCGACTCGCTCCGCGCGATCGAGATCCTCGCGTCGCTGGAGAAGGAGTTCCACATCGAGATCGACCAGGCCCAGCTCGGCCGCATGGTCAACCTCAAGAGCGTCTACCAGGTCGTCGCCGAGATAGCCGGCTGGTAACGGCGTCACCACACCACGGACCATCGAGACTGGTTGGGGAGATTTCATGACGTCGTTCTCCGTGGATCCGGCGGATCCGGACGGTGCGCAGCGAGTGGTCCTGAGCGGGTTCGGAGTGTTCTCCAGCATCGGTGTGGGCGCAGCCGCCTTCGCCGAGGGGCTGCGGGCCGGGCGCAGTGGCGCCAAGCCGATCACCAGCTTCGACACCACGGGCTTCGCCTACGCCAACGGCTGCGAGATCAGCGATTTCGAACCGGCCGACTGGATCCGTGACACGGATCTCGAACAGCTGGGCCGGGCGGCGCGGTTCTCCGTCGCCGCCGCCCGGATGGCCACACAGGACGCCGGCCTGCTTCCGGAGGAGCTGCGGACCAAACGCGGTCTCATCTCCATCGGCACCACCGACGGCGAGTCCCGCGACCTCGACAGCCTGGTCGAGACCGAGATCCGCGCCGGATCCGAGCACATGGATCCGGTGGTCGCGCGGCGCGTCCGGGCGGGCCGGCTCTCCACCGCCATCGCGCACGAGCTCGGACTGACCGATGTGGAGGCCGTCACCATTCCGACGGCCTGCGCGGCCGGCAACTACGCCATCGGCTACGGCTACGACGCGGTGCGCGCCGGAGAGGTCGACTTCGCGCTGTGCGGCGGCGCCGACGCGCTGTGCCGCAAGACCTTCGCCGGCTTCTACCGGCTGGGCACCATCGCACCGGAGCGCTGCCAGCCCTTCGACGTGGACCGCAAGGGCATCCTCACCGGCGAGGGCGCCGGCGTACTGGTGCTGGAGAGCCTGTCGTCCGCACTGGCGCGCGGCGCGAGGATCTACGCCGAGGTCCTCGGCTACGGACTGAACTGCGACGCGCACCACCAGGTCGCGCCGAACGGCGCGAGCGTCGGCCGTGCCATGCAACTGGCGCTGGACGACGCCGGGGTCAAGCCGGAGCAGGTCGACCTGATCTCCGCGCACGGCACCGGCACCCGGGCCAACGACATCACCGAGGCGCAGGCCATCCGCGAGGTCTTCGGCGAGCCGCCGCGCACCGTGTCCATCAAGTCGATGATCGGCCACACCATGGGCGCGGCCAGCGCGCTGTCGGCCATCGCCTGCTCGCTGGCCATCGTGCACGGCTTTATCCCGCCGACCATCAACCACGTGAGCACCGATCCCGAGTGCGACGTCGACTGCGTACCGAACGAGGCCGTGGACGCCGATCTCGACATCGTCGTCAACAACGGTCTGGCGTTCGGCGGCAACAACGCGGTCGTCGTCCTCGGCAAGTACGAGGGGCAGGGCCGATGAGCTGGCTGGTGACCGGAACGGGCGCGGCGGCCGGCGTCGGCCGTGATCCGCGCGAACTCTTCGAGGCGCTCTGCGCCGGCCGCAGCGCCCACGCCGAGCTGCGCGGCTTCGACCGCTCGCGGTACAACGCGCGGTACGCGTACGAGATCGACGACCGCCCGGTGCCCGGCGCCGATGTGCCGGGCCGGGCCACCGCCCTCCTGCTGGACGCGGTGGCGCAGGCCGCGCGCGACGCCGGTCTCGGCGACGACCTCTCCGGTGTTCCGGTGCTCGTCGGCACCGGTCTGCGCGAGCTGCGCTCGGCCGAACTGTGGTGGCGCGACGGCCTGCCGATGGACGCGGAGCGGCTGCACTTCGGCCGGGCGCTGCGCGAACGCTTCGGCACGACCTCCGTGCACACCTTCGCCAACGCCTGCTCCGCCTCGCTGTACGCGCTGGCGATGGGCACCGATCTGCTGGAGCTCGGCGAGGCCGACACGGTGATCGCGGCCGGTGTGGACGTGCTCACCGAGAGCATGTACGGGCTGGTGGAGCGGGTGCATCCGGTGCCGCCGGACCGGGTCAGGCCGTTCGACCGGGACCGTACCGGCGCGGTGATGGGCGACGGCGCGGCGGCCGTCGTGATCCGCCGCGACACCGGCAGCCGTACCGGCGCGGTCCGCGGCCGGCTGCGGTCGGTCGGACTGAACTGCGACGCGCACCACGCCACCGCGCCGGACCACCGGGGCATCGCCGCGGCGATCCGGCAGGCGCACGAGCGGGCCGGCGTCAAGCCGGAGGACGTCGACCTGGTGATGCTGCACGGCACCGGCACGCTGCTCAACGACGAGGCGGAGGCCACCGCGGTGGCCGAGGCCTTCGGAGCGCACGTCGGTGTGCCGCTGATGACCGCGATCAAGTCGATGACCGGCCACACCTCCGGAGCCTCCGGGCTGATCGGCCTGGTCACCGCGCTGAACGCGCTCGACACCGGCCGCGTACCGCCGACCCCGGGCCTGAGCCATCCGGTGGAGGAGGCGGCCGACTTCCGTTTCGTCACCGGTGAGGCGGCCGAGGCCGAGCTGTCCGTGGCGCAGATCAACGCGTTCGGCTTCGGCGGTATCAACGCCGTCGCCGTGGTGGAGGCCGTCCGATGAGCATCCTCGTGACCGGCATCGGCATCGCCCTGGCGGGCGTGGACACTCCGGCGGACCTGCTGGGCGAACCGCGTCCGGACAGCGCGCCGGTCGATCCGCGCGCCCGGCTCGGCCGCAAGGGGCTGCGCTACAAGGACCGTGCCACACAGCTCGGTTACTGCGCGGTCCGGGACGCGCTGACCGAGGCGCGGCTCCTGGACGAGGACGGGACCGCGCTCGGCGGCGACCGTACGGCCGTCGTCGCCAGCTCCAACTACGGCAACCTCGACACCATCTGCCGCACCGTCGACACGATCGCCGCCGACACCGCGGGGGCCACCAGCCCGATGGACCTGCCGAACGCGTCGAGCAATGTGCTCGCCTCGTCGGTCGCCATCAGGTTCGGCCTCACCGGACCGAACCTCATGCTGTGCAACGGCGAGACCTCCGGAACGGACGCGGTGCGCTGGGCCATGACGCTGATCGCGGCGGGCCGCGCGGACCGGGCCGTGGTGATCGGCGCGGAGCCGGACACCGACCCTGCGCGCAGGCTCACCGGCCGTGCGCAGGCGTTCGACGGAGCGGCGGCACTGGTGCTGGAGCACCGGCGCTCCGCCGGAGTGCGCGGTGTGCGCGCGGTCGCCGTGGTCGGCGGCCATGCGCGCTCCGGCGGGCTGCCGGACTGCGTCGAGGCGCTCGACGCGCTCGGCGGCCGCCCTCCGACGGCCTGGCAGTCGCCGGACGGCGACGCCGTGGCGGCCGGTGGACCGGCCGGAGTCCGCGACCTCGGCGTCGCGGGCCGCTGGCCCGGCGCCTCCGGTGCGCTCGGAGTCCTCCAGTGCGCGGCCTCGGCGGGCTACTTCGCGGCGGGCGGCGTCGGCCCCGTGTACGCGGTGACCGGCGGCGGCGACGCGGGGCCGGCAGCCGGCCTGCTGCTGGTCGGACCGCAGGAGGCCGGATGAGCAGCGCCACCGGGACGGCCGCCGGACCTGTGGCACCGGCGCTGCCGGACACGCTTCCGGCACCGCGCGTACGGCCGGAGGCGGTCGCCACGACGGCCCCACCGGAGACGCCGACCGCGCCTGCTCCCGTACGGCGGACGACGACGGCCACCGCTCCCGTACGGCCGAAACCGGCCACCGCCGCTCCCGTACGGCAGGAGCCGCCCGCCACCGCTCCCGTACGGTCCGCGCGGCCGCGCACCGCCGTGGTGCCGCGCGGGTTCGCCACCGGCACCGGGCCGCCGGTCGAGCTGCACCGCCATCCGGTGGCGGGCGGTCCGGTCACCGGCCGGATGCTCCTGCTGCACGGCCTCGGCAACAGCGCCACCGTCTGGGACGCCTTCCTCGCGCACCGGCCGGCCGGCCAGGAGCTGTGGACCGCCGACCTGCCGTGGCGCGGCGCGGGCGACGGCGGCTGGCACCGTGCCCCGGACGCCACCCGCTGGCTGGCGGAGGCGCTGGACGGCGTACCCGGCGGCGCGGGCACGGTCGTCGCCCACTCGTTCTCCGCGCTCCAGACGCTGGCGCTCCTCGACCGCGAACTGGACGCCGGACGCGACCCGTTCGAGCGGTACGGCATCGAGGGCCTGGTGCTCGTCTCGCCGTTCTACCGGCGTACGGCCGAGGAGTTCGACTGGGACTCCATGACCCGCTATCCGGCGGAGTTCGAGCGGATCATGGAGGAGGGCATCCGGGTCCACTCCGGCGGCCGGCTGGATCCGGAGATCCAGCTCTCCATGGCGCGCCGGGTCTGCGACCGGATCGGTCCGTACGGCTGGCTGCGGTTCGTGGACAGCTATCTGCGCACCCCGTGGCTCCGGCCCGGGCGGATCCGCGTGCCGGCCGCCGTCGTGTGCGGTGCGCTGGACATCGCGGTGGATCCGGCCGAGGGCCGCGATCTGACCGCCGACCTGCCCGACGCGTACATCCGCGTCCTCACGGACTGCGGCCACTTCCTGATGACGGAGCGGCCGGCGGAGTTCTCCTCCGTCGTCGGCGACTTCGTCATGTCCCTGTCCTCGCGGGCGCGTTCGCAGCGGCCCGGAGACCGAGCGCCTGGAGAACCAGCCCCATGACCATCGTTGTGACCGACGCCCGGATCAAGACGCTCCTGCACACGCCGACGCGCGTGTCGCTGCGCCCGCGCTACGAGGGCTCCAACATCTGCACCTGGATCGGCTTCAAGCACGACAACTACCTGGTCGAGGAAGCCGTCCTGGAACACTTCAGAGCCGCGGGCCTGTCGAGCCGCGTGCTCTACGAGGAGCTGGGCCTCGGCCTGGACTTCGCCGAGCTGGACGTCCGCATCCTCAGCTCGCTGCACCTGGACGACCTGGTGACCGCCGACGTCGAGCCGGTCTCCAAGGACGGCGACGCACTGCTCTTCCGCGTGACGCTGAACGTCGACCGCGACGGCGCGTCCGTGAAGGCCGTCACCGGCCGGGCGCGCGTCGTGCTGCGCATCGACACCACCTTCCCGGCCGAGCCGGTACCGGAGCAGCTGCGGCCGTTCGCCGTCGAGCGGATCGCCACCTCCGAGCCCGGCGCGCACGTGACGCCGGCCGCCCCCGAGCCGCTGTCGGACGGCCACGGCACCACCGGCCCCGACCCGGTGCTCAGCCTGCTCACCGAGGGGAAGAACGCCTTCGGCTGGAAGTGGCGCATCCCCTACCCGTACTGCCACTTCACCGAGCGGCTCCAGATGTCCGGCTATCTGCGGCAGATGGAGGAGGTCGTCGACCTGTTCCTCGCCGACCGCGGCCTCTCCATCAAGACGCTCCTGGACGACCGCAAGTGGATCCCGGCCTGCTCGCACTCGAAGATCCGCATCCTCGACGAGGCCCTCATGGAGGAGGACCTGTACGTCGTCTACACGGTCGAGGAGATCTTCAAGGACTTCCTCTACCGCTCGCGCTTCGACACCTACGTGGTGCGCGAGGGCCGGCTCGTCCAGACCGCCACCGGCCAGGTCACGCACGGCTACGCCGTCATCGACAGCCGCACCGACTGGCACCTGGTCAACTTCGACGAGCCGGTCCTGCGGGCGCTGCGCGGCGAACCGGCCGTCGGCGCATGAGCGGCCACCTCCTCATCGAGACCCGGGGACCGTGGAGCGGCGGCCGCGGCTGCGCGGCCTTCGTCCGCGACGCCGCGGCGCTGGCGGACGGCGGGCACCGCACCCGGCTCTTCCTCCTCCAGGAAGGCGTGCTCGGCGCGCTGCCCGGAGTGCTGCCGGAGCTGGCGGACTATCTGCGCACCGGCGGACAGCTCCTCGTCGACCGCTACTCCTTCCGCCAACGCGGCCTGGAGGAGAAGCAGTTGGTCGAGGGCGGCCGGCTGGTGGACATGGACGAGATCGCCGACAGCGTGCTGGACGCCTCGGTGAAGGTGGTGTGGCACTGAGATGGCCAGAGGCATTCCGCGTACCGATGTGCTGATCACGCTCATGGGCTCGCCGCACGGCTCCGACCTGGTCACCAGCGTGCTGCGGCTCGTGGAGTCGCTGCTGCGGCGCGAGGCCAGTGTGCAGGTGTGGGCCTGCGGTTACGCGACGCTGCTCACCCAGGAGGGCCTCGGCGAGTCGAAGCCCCGCAACCTCGCCGACTGGTCCGTCGACTATCCGTCGACCGCCACCGTCATCCGCGGCATGCTCGCGGCGCACCCGGGCCGGTTCCACTGGTACGGCTGCCGTTTCTGCAGCGACGACCGCGGTGCGGTCGCCCACGTCCCGGAGGTCAGGCTCCGCGCCCCCGGGGCGTTCGCCGAGAACGTCGAGGCGGCCGGCCGGACGCTGTTCGTGGGGGTGCTCTAGTGACGGCGGCGACGGACCGGGACACGACGGTCGACGGCCGGGTCCTCGGCATCGTCGAACGGGCCTACCGGGGCGCGGTGGAGAAGCAGTTCTTCGACGTGCTCTACATGGCCGTGGAACTCCACCGCCAGCTCGGCGGCATGGACATCCTGCTGCGCGGACCCGCGGTGACCTGCGCGCTGCGGACGGCGGAGACCGCTCCGCTGACGTTCGGCGGGCGCGTCCTGGACACGCTCAGCGACCAGCGCCGCGACCTGCGCGCGCTGCTCGCCGCCGGGGTGCGGGTCCTCGTGCAGGAGGAGGACCTCACGGACCTCGGACTCGGCCCCGCCGACCTGGTGGACGCCGCCGTCCGCCCGGTCACCTCGGCCCAGCTGTCCGGCTGGTGGCCGCACTACCGGATGGTCAGCTACCTGTGACCGCGCAGGGCCGCCCCTCCCCGTCGCTCCAGCCAAGGAATGGATCCGTATGACCAAGACCGTGATCTCCGCCTGGTCCGCCGTCTCGCCGTTCGGCATCGGCCGCGAGGCCTTCGTGAGCGGATTCCACGCGGGACGGTCCGCCGTCACGGCGGTGGACCGCGAGCAGTGGCGTACGCCGGACGACGAGGTCTGCCTCGTACCGGGCTTCAGCCCGGCGGCCGCGCTCGGCCGCAAGGGCACCCGGGCCATGGACCGGGTCACCGGCCTCGCGGTGTCGGCGGTCGGCCGGCTGATCGACGAGTCGCCGGACCCGCACACCGCGTCGGACGGCGAGGACGTGGCGCTGGTGCTCGGCACCACCTCCGGCAGCGTGCAGAGCATGATGGACTTCACGCGCAGCGGACTCGTCTCGGAGAAGCCGTACTTCGTCGACCCGGCCCGCTTCCCGAACGCCGTGATGAACTGCGCCGCCGGACAGTGCGCCATCCGCCACCGGCTCAAGGGCCCGAACACCACCATCGCCGGCGGCCGCGTCTCCGGGCTGCACGCGCTGAAGTACGCGCAGCGGCTGCTCAACGCCGACCGGGCGCGCACCGTGCTGTGCGGGGCGGTCGAGGAGTACGCGGACGCCCGCGCCTGGCTGGACCTGCACAGCAGGGGCGAGGACGAGACCGGCGTCGTGCACGGCGAGGGCTGTGTGATGCTGCGCGTCGAGCCGGAGGCGGCCGCGACGGGCGGCGCCCACGCCACCGTGGAGGCCGTCGAGGTCGGCGTGTTCGACGCGGTCGGCGACGCGGCGGCGGTGCTCGGCCGCTGTGTGCGCCGCGCCCTGGACCGCGCCGGTGCGGAGCCGGCCGATGTGTGGACCGTCGCGCCGAGCGGTGCGGCGGGCGCGCTCGGAGCGGCCGAACAGGCGGTGCTGGACCAGCACTTCGACCCGGCGGCGGTGAACCGCGTGTCCCGGCTGATCGGCGACACGGCCGGTGCGGCCGCGATGTTCCAGCTGGCCGCCGTGCTCGCGCTCGCCGAGCAGGACGACGTACGAGGACGGGTCGCCGTCGTCACGGCGGTGGACCGGGACGGCGAGGCGGGATGCGCGGTCCTGCGGCTCGGCCGATGACGGGCCGGACCGCGCGAGATGCAGTGAACGAGCCGACAAGCAGACGAGAGAGGTAATTCCATGACATCCGCCGTGCAGACACTGGACCTGGAGCAGCTGCGCGAGATCATCGCCGAGGTGCTCGACGTCGAGACCGCGGACGTCGGTGACGACACGAGCTTCACCGACGACCTGGAGATCGACTCGCTGATGGCCCTGGAGGTCGTCGTGGTGCTGGAGAAGAGGTACCGCGTCAAACTCCGCGAGGAGGAGCTGAAGCAGGTGACCTGCCTGCGCGCCGCGTACGGCCTGATAGCGCAGAAGCTGGCGGACCCCCGGTGACGGTCGCCGGCGGGCTCCGCACGGACGCCCCGGCCGTCGGGACACCGCCGCGCGCCGCGTCGCCGGTCTCCGCGCCGGTGCGGATCGTCGGTACGCCGCAGCGCGCCGCCGACGGTTCGCTGAGCGCCGCCACCGCGTGCCTGGCCGATCCGGACGAGGCGTTCTTCGCCGGTCACTATCCGGGCTTCCCGATCTTTCCCGGTGTCTGCGTCATCGAATGCGTCCACCGCAGCGCCCTGCTCGTCCTGCCGTCGGCCCGGCTCGCCGCGATCGAGTCCGCGAGGTTCCGCGGTCCGGTGCTGCCGGGCGACGAACTGTCCGTGGAGCTCGCCCTGACCGCCGCCGGCGACACCGGGGGCGACGATGCCTGGCGGGTCGCGGCGACCGTGCGGACGGTCCGCGGAACGGCCGCCACGGTCCGGCTCCGCCTCACCTCCGGAGGTCTCGGATGATCGGCTCCGCCGAACTGCGCGGCCTGCTGCCGCACCGCCATCCGATGCTGCTGCTGGACCGCGTCGAGGAGCTGGAGGCGGGCGAGCGGCTGGTCGCGCGCAAGGCCGTCACCAACAACGAGCCCTGGTACGCGGACCTTCCGCAGGACACACCCCCGGACGGCTACCGCTACCCGGAGGTCCTGCTGACCGAGTCCTGGTGCCAGGCGGCCGGCGTTCTCGCCACCTGGGACCAGCCGAACCCGGACGTGCTGAGCGGCCGGGTCATGCTCTTCGGCGGCGTCAGCGACGTCCGCTTCGAGCGCCCGGTGCTGCCCGGCGACGTGGTCGTGCACCACGTCCGCGTCCTGCGCGTGCTCCCCGACACGATGATCTTCGAGGGCGAGGCGCTGGTCGACGGCGAGCGCGTCATGACCGTGGAGCGCGCCACGCTGGCGTTCCGCCCGGCGACCGCGCTCACCGAAGCCGTCCGCGCCTCCTAGGGGCGTTCTACCGATCATGGCCGGGTCCGGCGCACCGCACCCGGACCGGCCGTTCACAGAAGGAGAAACGGGTGGAAGACCAGCCGTCCCGCGTCGCGCTCGTCAGCGGCGGTTCACGGGGCATCGGACGGGCCGCGGTGCTGCGCCTGGCACAGGACGGCCACGACGTGGCGTTCTGCTACCGGTCGGACGAGAAGGCGGCGCTGGCCCTGGAGAAGGAGGCGTCCGAACTCGGCGTGCGCGTGCTGGCGGCGCGCGCCGACGTCACCGACGCCAAGGCCGTACGCGACCTGGTCGAGCGCACCGAGGACGAACTCGGACCGGTCGACGTGGTCGTCACCTCGGCCGGCATCACCAGCGACAATCCGCTGCTGCTGATGACCGACGAGCAGTGGCACTCGGTGCTGGACACCAACCTGGACGGCGTCTACCACGTCTGCCGGGCGGCCATCTTCTCGATGATGAAGCGCAAGTCCGGCCACCTGATCAACGTGTCCTCGGTCGCCGGGGTCCACGGCAACGCGCGGCAGACCAACTACTCCGCCTCCAAGGCCGGGATCATCGGCTTCACCAAGGCGCTGGCCAAGGAGGCCGGACCGTACGGCATCCGCGCCAACGTGGTCGCCCCGGGCTTCATCGACACCGACATGACGGACGCGCTGAAGGGCGCGGTCCGCGACCGTGCGCTGAAGCAGATTCCGCTCGGCCGCATGGGCAGCCCGGAGGAGGTCGCCGGTCTCATCGGCTACCTCGCGTCGGACCGGGCCGGCTACATCACCGGCTCCGTCTTCCAGATCGACGGCGGCATCACCCTCTAGCGTCCGGGAGGACAGCCATGGCCCAGCGCGGCCCCCGCTGGTACTTCAATTTCCGCAGCCCGTACTCCTGGCTGGCCCATCACGACCTCACCGCACGCCACCCGGACGTCGCCGGGCGGGTGGAGTGGATTCCGTACTGGGATCCGGACCCGGTGAGCGAGCGGCTGCTCGCCGAGGCCGGCGGCTCCTTCCTCTACACGCCGATGTCCCGCGAGAAGCACTTCTACGTGCTGACCGACGTCCGCAGGCTGGCGACGGACCGGGGGCTGGCGGTCTCCTGGCCGCTCGACCGCGAACCGGTGTGGGAGACGGCGCACCTGGCCTGGTTCCTCGCCGCCGACCAGGGCGTGGGACCGGCCTACACCGACCTCGTCTACCGGGCCCGCTTCCAGGACGGCGAGGACATCAACGATCCGTCGCTGATCGCCGAGATCGCCGGCCGCCTCGGTCTCGACCCGGCCGCGGCCGGATCGGCCGCCGAGAACCCGGCGCTGCGCGAACGGGCCACGGCGGCGCTGATGTCGGCGTACCGCGACGGGGTGTTCGGACCGCCGTTCCTGATCGCGGGCCGCGAGAAGTTCTGGGGCCTGGACCGGCTGGACCGCTTCGCCGACGCCGTACGCTCCGCGGCGGCGACCCCGGCACCCGCACCGGCTCCCGTTCCGGCGGCGGCGCTGTCGGCCACCCCGTCCGGAGACCTGGGCCACGCCGGAGGCTGCGGCTGACGGCCCGCACGTTCCGCGACACCGCTTGACCGACTGACCGAACGACATTCCGTACGAACCGAGGAACCGAGGAGAGAACACCACCATGTCGACGAACCCTTTCGAGGACAAGGACGCCACCTACCTGGTGCTCGTCAACGACGAGGGCCAGCACTCCCTGTGGCCGGCCTTCGCCGAGGTCCCGGCCGGCTGGCAGGTCGTCCTGAAGGACGCCGGCCATGACGCGGCGCTCGCCTACATCGAGGAGAACTGGACCGACATGCGGCCCAGCAGCCTCGCCGTGGCGATGGACTCCGCCACGGTCTAGGGGGTGTCTTGTCGATCACGGCCGGGTCCGCGACGCCTGCCACGGCACCTCGCGGCGTTGCCGAAACGCCCGAATCGCTCCGCGATGAGGACGTTCCAGCGCCTTGCGATGCACCGCACCAGACGCCGCGGCCTGACCGACCCTGATCGACAAGACACCCCCTGGCACCCCGCCGCACGGCAGGTGCCGCGCACGGACGAGGCGGCCCGGAACCTCTCCGGTTCCGGGCCGCCTCGTCGTGGTCCTGCTCAGCGCACCTGGTGTGGCGCGCTGCCCACCTTCGCCTCCGGCCGCGCGAGCCGCTCCACGAGCGCACCGGTGAACTCCGCGCTCTGCGCGTTCAGATAGAAGTGGTCGCCGGAGAACACGCGGTACGCGAACGGCCCCGTCGTCACCTCCGCCCAGGCCCGCGTCTCCTCGACGGTGACGTCCACGTCCGCGTCGCCGACCCAGGCGTCCACCGGCGCCGCGATCCGCAGCGAGGGATCCGGCCGGTACGCGCCCATCAGCGCGAAGTCGCCGCGGATCGCCGGCATCAGCAGCTCACGCATCTCCGGACTGTCCAGGAACGCCGCGCCTTCGCCGCCGAGCCGCCGCACCTCCGCCAACAGGCCCGGATCTCCGCCGAGATGCGCCTCGTTGACGCGGTAGCGGGCGGGCGGCTGCTGGCCGGAGACGATCAGCGCCGCGGCCACGGTTCCGTACCGCTGCTCCAGCCGGTGCGCCACCTCGAAGGCCACCGACGCGCCCATGCTGTGGCCGAACAGCGCGAACGGCTCGCCGGACAGCGGCAGCAGCGCCTCCGCGACCCCGTCGGCCAGCCGGTCCATGTCGCTCACACAGTCCTCGCCGAGCCGGTCCTGCCGCCCCGGAAGGTTGACGGCCAGCACCTCCACGTCCTCGGGAAGCCACTGCGGCCAGGACCGGAACGTCGACGCGGATCCTCCCGCGTGCGGCAGACAGACCAGCCGCAGCCGGGGCCGCGCCACTCGTCTGAAGCGCCGGAACCACACATCGGACCCCTCGGCCATCACTCCACCTCCGTCGTCGTGCCACCGCCGTTCGGCGACGCCACCAGTGCACCCGCACCACCGCTGCCACCGGGCCGGTCTGCAACAACGTGCACGCGCACGGGAATCGGCCGCGTACCGGGCCAGGATGAGCGGACGCGCCTCCTGTGCGTTCCGCCGTGATGACTGCCGGCAGCGGCCCGTACCGCTCCCCGGCCCCGGTGTTCCCGAAAACGACCGAGGGTGGTTCCCGTTGTCCGACGTCCAGGACCTTCTCCTGCCGCTGACCGCCGCGCAGTCCGGGATCTGGTTCGCGCAGGAACTCGACCCGGCCAACGTCATCTACAACGCCGGCGAGTACCTGGAGATCCGCGGCCGGGTGGACGCGGCGGTCTTCGAGGCCGCGCTGCTGCGCGTGCTGGCCGAGGCGGAGTGCCTGCGCGTGCGGTTCACGGACACCTCCGACGGCCCCCGGCAGCGGATCGCCCCGGTCGGCGACTGGCGCCTTCCGGTCCTGGACGTCTCGGCGGAGCCGGATCCGCGCGCGGCGGCGGAACTGCGGATGCGGGACCTGCTGGCCACACCGAAGGACATCCGCCGCGATCCGCTCTTCGACTTCGTCCTGTTCCGGCTGGCGGACGACCACCACCTGTGGCTGCACGCCTACCACCACAGCGCCGTCGACGGCTTCACCGTCTCGCTGGTGGCCCGGCGGACCGCCGAGGTCTACACCGCGCTGGCGGCGGGGGACGAGCCGACGCCGACGCCCTTCGTCCCGCTCACGGCGCTGATCGACGCCGACACCGCGTACCGCGCCTCCGACCGCTTCGCCGCCGACCGCGCGTACTGGACGGACCGGATGGCCGGCGCACCGGAGCCCGCCGGCCTCTCCGGCGGCCGCCCCGCCACCCCGCACCGCCTCGAACGCCGCACCGCGCACCTCGACCGGACGTCGGCGGACGCACTGCGCGACCTGGCCCGCGCCGCCGAGGTGCCGTGGCCGCCGCTGCTGGCCGCCGCCTTCGCCGCGTATCTGCAGCGCTGCACCGGCGGCGACGAGATCGTCCTCGGCCTGCCGGTCACCACCAGGCTCGGCCGCACCGCACGCACCGCCCCCGGCATGGTCTCCAACGTCCTGCCGCTGCGCCTCGCACCGCACGACGACATGACCGTCGGCGAGCTGCTGCGCCACACCTCCGCCGCCATGCGCGGCGACCTGCGGCACCAGCGCTACCGGTACGAGGACCTGCGCCGCGACCTGAACCTCCTCGCCGACGACCAGCGGCTGGTCGGACCGCAGGTCAACATCATGATGTTCGACTACGACCTGACGTTCGGCGGGCACCGCGCCGTCGTCCACAACCTGTCCGTCGGACCGGCCGACGACATGTCCGTGGTCGTCTACGACCGGACCGACGGCAACGGTCTGCAGATCGACCTCGACGCCAACCCGGAGCTCTACACACCGGACGCGATCGACGCGCACCTCCACCGCTTCCTGCGCTACCTCCGCGAGCTGGCCGCCGCAGGACCCGACCAGGTCCTCGGCACGCTCGGCCTGGTCGACGAGGACGAGCGGCGACTGCTGCTGGACACCTGGAACGACACCGGCCACGAGGTACCGGCCGTCACGCTCACCGAGCTGCTGACCGCGCAGGCCGCCGCCACCCCGGACGCCGTCGCCGTCCTCTTCGAGGACACCGCCGTCTCCTACGCCGAACTGGACGACCGCGCGGCGCGGCTGGCCCGCCTGCTCGTGGGCCGGGGCGTCGGCCCGGAGCGCTTCGTCGCGGTCGCCGTGCCGCGTTCCGTCGAACTCGTCGTGGCCCTGGTGGCGGTGCTGAAGGCCGGTGCCGCGTATCTGCCGGTGGATCCCGGCTATCCGGCGGACCGGATCGCGTTCCTGCTGGAGGACGCGGCTCCGGTGCTGACGCTGACCACCTCCGCCGTGGCCGCCGACCTGCCGGAGACCGGCACCCCGCGCCTGGTCCTCGACACCGACGACACCGCCGCGCTGCTCGTCGCCCACGCCCCGGACCACGCCGCACCGCTTCCGGCTCCGCTGCCCGCCCACCCGGCGTACGTCATCTACACCTCCGGCTCCACCGGCCGCCCGAAGGGCGCGGTCGTCCCGCACGCCGGCATCGTCAACCGGCTCCTGTGGATGCAGGACCACTACCGGCTCACGGCAGAGGACCGGGTGCTCCAGAAGACGCCGTCCGGATTCGACGTCTCCGTCTGGGAGTTCTTCTGGCCGCTGATCACCGGAGCGGCGCTCGTCGTCGCGCGCCCGGACGGACACAAGGACCCGCTGTACCTCGCCGAGCTGATCCAGGCCCGGTCCGTCACCACCACGCACTTCGTACCGTCCATGCTCCAGGCGTTCCTCGCCGAGCCCGCCGCCGCCGGCTGCACCGGCCTGCGCCGCGTGATCTGCAGCGGCGAGGCGCTGCCGGCCCCGCTGCGCGACCGCTTCCACACCGTGCTCACCGGCGACGGTCCCGGCCCCGGCCCGGAACTCCACAACCTGTACGGGCCGACCGAGGCGTCCGTCGACGTGACCTGGTGGCAGTGCGGACCCGACGACAAGACCCCGTCCGTGCCGATCGGCCGCCCGGTGTGGAACACCCGGCTGTACGTCCTGGACGCGCGGCTGCGCCCGGTACCGGCCGGAGCACCGGGAGAGCTCTATCTCGCGGGCGTGCAGCTGGCCCGTGGCTACCTGCACCGGCCGGGCCTGACGGCTTCGCGGTTCGTGGCGGATCCGTTCGCCGGTGACGGCGGTGGCGAGGGCGGTGGTGACGGCAGTGGTGGCGGTGCGCGGATGTACCGGACCGGTGATGTGGTGCGGTGGACGGCGGGTGGCGACCTGGAGTACCTGGGCCGCGCCGACGACCAGGTGAAGCTGCGCGGCTTCCGGATCGAGCTCGGCGAGATCGAGGCGGCGGTCCTGGCGAACCCGGAGGTGGACCAGGCGGCCGTGATCGTCCGCGAGGACCGCCCGGGATCACCGGCGGTGGTGGCGTATGTGGTGCCGGAGGCCGGTGGTGCGGGCGGATCGGCCGGTGCGGGCGGTGCGGTGGACGTGTCCGTGCTGCGCGGCCGGGTGGCCGGTGTGCTGCCGGAGTACATGGTGCCGTCGGCGTTCGTGGTGCTGGACGCGCTGCCGCTGAGCCCGAACGGGAAGCTGGACCGGCGTGCGCTTCCGGCGCCGGACTTCGGCGGTGCGGCGGCGGGCGGCCGCGCGCCGCGGACGGCGCGTGAGGCGGTGCTGTGCGGGCTGTTCGCGCAGGTGCTGGGGCTGGACGAGGTGGCGGCCGATGCGAGCTTCTTCGACCTCGGCGGCGACAGCATCATGTCCATCCAGCTCGTCAGCCGCGCCCGCACCGAGGGCCTGGTGCTGACCACGCGTGACGTGTTCCGCCTCAAGACCGTCGAGGCCATCGCGGAGGCCGCGGTGGAGGACGCCGGCCGCACGGTCGCCGCACTCGGCTCCGAGGCCGGTGGTGGTGTGGGTGAGGTGGTGGTGCCTCCGGTGGTGGAGTGGCTGCGGGGGCTGGGCTCTGGTGTGAGTGGTTTTCATCAGTCGGTGTTGGTGTCGGTGCCGGGTGGTGTGGGTCTGGGTGCGTTGAGCGCGGCGGTTCAGGGTGTGGTGGATCATCACGACGCTTTGCGGTTGCGGTTGTTGGTCGGGGCGGATGGTGGTTGGGGTCTTGAGGTCGGGGCCGTTGGTTCGGTTCCGGTCGAGGGGTGTGTGCGGCGGGTTGATGTGTCGGGTGGGGACGGGGGTGTGTTGTCGGAGCTGGTCCGTGTGGAGGCGGACGCGGCGCGGGGCCGACTGGACCCTGTGTCGGGTGTGATGGTGCAGGTGGTGTGGTTCGACGCGGGTGCGGGGCGTGCGGGCCGGTTGTTGTGGGTGGTGCATCACCTGGCGGTCGACGGTGTGTCGTGGCGGGTGTTGCTGCCGGATCTTGAGGCGGCGTGGCGGCAGGTTGCGGCCGGTGGGCCGGTGGTGTTGGAGCCGGTGGGGACGTCGTACCGGGCCTGGGCCGGGATGCTGCCGGAGCTGGCCGCGGACCGTGCCGGTGAGCTGGCGCTGTGGCAGGGCGTATTGGCCGAGCCTGATGGGCTGTTGGGTTCGCGTGCGCTGGACCCGGTGGTGGATGTCGCGGGCACTGCGGGTTCGGTGACGGTGGAAGTTCCGGCCGAGGTGTCGCAGGGGCTGCTGTCCTGGGTTCCCGGTGTGTGGGGGGCCGGGGTCGAAGAGGTGTTGCTGGCCGCTTTGGGCGTGGCGGTGAGCCAGTGGCGCGGTGGTGACGGTCATGTGCTGGTGGATCTTGAGGGGCATGGACGCGAGCAGTTGGTGGACGGCTGGGATCTGTCGCGGACGGTCGGGTGGTTCACGAGCCGTTACCCCGTGCGGCTGGACGTCGACGGGGTGGACGTCGGCGCTGCGGTGAAGCGGGTGAAGGAGGCCGTGCGGGCTCTGCCGGACCGGGGTGTCGGGTTCGGTCTGCTGCGGTACGTGGAGCCCGGCGCCTCTGAGGTGCTGTCGGCGTTGGCGGAACCGCAGGTCGGGTTCAACTACCTGGGCCGCTTCCGGTCCGGCGGTGCCGGCGGTGAGGGTGACTGGCTGCCGGTCGGTGAGTCGGGAGGCGTCGGTGGTGGTGTCGATCCGTCGATGCGGATGCCGCACGCGGTGGAGGTCAACGCCCTGGCGCTGGACGGCGCGAGTGGTTCGGTGCTGTCGGCGGTCTGGGCGTGGCCTGGTGGTGTGTTCGGTGACGGTGAGGTCGAGGAGCTGGCCCGGTTGTGGGTCGGTGTCCTGGAGGCTTTGGTGGCCGGGGCCGGTGAGCCGGGTGCCGGTGGTCTGACGCCCTCGGATGTGCTGGCGGAGGTGTCGCAGGCGGAGATCGAGGCGCTGGAGGCGACGTATCCGGGGCTGGACGACGTACTGCCGCTCGCACCGTTGCAGGAAGGACTCCACTTCCACGCGCTCGACGAGGACGCGGGCTCCGCCGCGTACACCGTGCAGATCGGCCTCGATCTCGAAGGCGGCCTCGACCTCCGCGCGATGCGCCACGCCGCCGAAGCGCTCCTGGAACGGCACGCGGGGCTGCGCGCCGGATTCGTGCACGAAGGTCTGGACGCTCCGGTCCAGGTCATCGCCTCCGAGGTCGAACTGCCCTGGTCCCAGCGGGATGTGAGCGAGCTGGACGCCCCGGAGCGCGACGCGGCTCTCGGCCGGATCCTGGACGAGGACCGCGCGCGCCGCTTCGATCCGACCAGGCCGCCGCTGCTCCGCTTCACCGCGATCCGCCTCGGCGAGAACCGCCACCACCTGGTCCTCACCTACGATCACCTGCTCCTCGACGGCTGGTCGACCGCCGTCCTGATGCGCGAGCTGTTCGCCCTGTACGCCAACGGCTGCGACACCACCGCTCTGCCCCGGGTCACGGCCTTCCGCGAGCACCTCGGCCGGCTGGCCGAGCAGGACCGCCCGGCCGCCGAGGAGGCCTGGCGCACCGCGCTCGCCGGACTCGACGAGCCGACGCTCCTCGCCGAAGCCTTCGGCACCGCCGGTTCCGCCGGTTCCGCCGACCCGGCCGATCCGGCCTCCGTGGCAGCCCCGGTCTCCGAACAGCTCCGCGTCGAGCTCACCGAGGAGCAGACGCGGGCCGTCGCCGCGCGCGCCCGCGCGCTCGGCGTCACGCTCAACACCGTGGTGCAGGGCAGCTGGGGTCTGACGCTGGCCCGGCTCACCGGCCGCGAGGACGTCGTCTTCGGCGCCACCGTCTCCGGCCGTCCCGCCGATCTGCCCGGCATCGAGGACATGGTGGGTCTCTTCATCAACACCCTGCCGGTACGCGTCCGGGTCCGTCCCGCCGACAGCCTCGCCGGTCTCCTCACGGCCGTGCAGGACGAACAGGCCAGGCTGATGCCGCACCAGCACGTCCGGCTGACCGATGTGCAGCGGCTGGCCGGACACGGCGAACTCTTCGACTCCATCGCCGTGTTCGAGAACTACCCGGTCGACGCGCTCGACCTCGGCACCCCGGACGGCCGGCTCCGCGTCACCGGCATCGACGGCGGTGACACCACGCACTATCCGCTCACCCTGATCGCCGTTCCCGGCGACCGTCTGCACCTGCGCCTCGGCTACCGCACCGACCTCATCGGCGAGGAGCGCGCCGTGCGCTTCCTGAACGGACTGCTCGCCGTCCTCGACGCGGTCGCCGCCGGCACCGACCGGCCGACCGGCCGGATCGACCTGCTCACCGCGGCCGAACGCGAGCAGCTCCTTGTCCACCGCAACGACACGGCGGCAGCGGTGCCGGACGGCACGGTCGCCGACGCGTTCCAGCGCCAGGCCGCTGCCACCCCGGACGCCGTGGCCGTCCGCTTCGAGGGCGCCGCCATGTCCTACGCCGAGCTGGACGACCGTGCGTCGCGGCTGGCCAGGCTGCTCGTCGCCCGGGGGGCGGGCCCGGAGCAGTTCGTCGCGGTCGCCATGGAGCGCTCGGCCGATCTGCTCGTCGCCGTACTGGCGGTGCTGAAGGCCGGGGCCGCGTATCTGCCGGTGGATCCCGGCTATCCGGCGGACCGGATCGCGTTCCTGCTGGAGGACGCGGCTCCGGTGCTGACGCTGACCACCTCCGCCGTGGCCGCCGACCTGCCGGACACCGGCACCCCGCGCCTCCTGCTGGACGCTGGCACGACCGCCGCCGCGCTGCGCGCCGAGACCGGAGCGCCGCTGACGGACGCGGACCGGATCCTGCCGCTGCGGCCCGCGAACCCGGCGTACGTCATCTACACCTCCGGCTCCACCGGCCGCCCGAAAGGCGTCGTCGTCAGCCACGAGAGCGTGGTCGGCTTCGCGTCCTGGGCCGAGGAAGAACTGGGCGCCGAGGCGCTGTCGCGGGTCCTGTTCTCGACCTCGCTCAACTTCGACGTGTCGGTCTTCGAGATCTTCGGGCCGCTCCTGTCCGGCGGCTGCACCGAGGTGGTGCGCGATGTGCTCGCGCTCGCCGACGAGCCGTACGACACCTGGTCCGGCTCACTGGTGAGCGCGGTGCCGTCCGCCCTCGACCAGCTGCTCACGCACTCCGGCCCGGCGGTGAGCGCCGGGCTGGTGGTCCTGGCGGGCGAGGCACTGCCGGCCCGCCTGGTGGACCGGATCCGCCGCACCATGCCGGACGCCAGGATCGCCAACCTCTACGGACCCACCGAAGCGACGGTCTACTCCACCGGATGGTTCGCCGGTGACGGCCCTGTTCCGGCCGCACCGCCGATCGGCCGCCCGATCAGCAACCGACGCGTGTACGTCCTCGATGCCGGGCTGCGACCGGTGCCCCCGGGTGTCCGGGGAGAGCTCTATCTCGCCGGGCCCGGTCTGGCGCGTGGCTACGGCGGCCGGCCGGCGCTCACGGCCTCGCGGTTCGTGGCGGATCCGTTCGGTGGTGACGGTGCGCGGATGTACCGGACCGGTGATGTGGTGCGGTGGTCGGCCGATGGTGAGCTGGAGTACCTGGGCCGCGCCGACGACCAGGTGAAGGTCCGCGGCTTCCGTATGGAGCTGGGCGAGATCGAGGCGGCCGTCGCCGGTCACCCCGGTGTCGGCAGCGCCGCCGTGGTGGTGCGCGAGGACCGTCCGGGTGTGCGTGCCGTGGTGGCGTACGTCGTGCCGGAGGGCGGCGCGGACGGCGGGGCGGTGGACGTGTCCGTGCTGCGGAGCCGGGTTGCCGGTGTGCTGCCGGAGTACATGGTGCCGTCGGCGTTCGTGGTGCTGGACGCGCTGCCGCTGAATCCGAACGGGAAGCTGGACCGGCGTGCGCTTCCGGCCCCGGACTTCGCCGGATCGGCGGGCGGTGGCCGTGGACCGCGCACTCCGGCCGAAGCACTGCTGTGCGAGCTGTTCGCGCAGGTGCTGGGGCTGGACGAGGTGGCGGCCGATGCGAGCTTCTTCGACCTCGGCGGCGACAGCATCATGTCCATCCAGGTCGCGGGCCGGGCCCGCAGGTCCGGCCTGTCACTCCGCCCCCGCGACGTCTTCCGCCTGAAGACCGTCGAGGCCATGGCCGCCGAGCTGGAGGAGCGCGGCGAGGAGCCGGTGGCCGGTCCTGCCGATCTGCCCGGTGGTGGTGTGGGTGAGGTGGTGGTGCCTCCGGTGGTGGAGTGGCTGCGGGGGCTGGGCTCTGGTGTGAGTGGGTTTCATCAGTCGGTGTTGGTGTCGGTGCCGGGTGGTGTGGGTCTGGGTGCGTTGTCGGCGGCGGTTCAGGGTGTGGTGGATCATCACGACGCTTTGCGGTTGAGGTTGTTGGTCGGGGCGGATGGTGGTTGGGGTCTTGAGGTCGGGGCCGTTGGTTCGGTTCCGGTCGAGGGGTGTGTGCGGCGGGTTGATGTGTCGGGTGGGGACGGGGGTGTGTTGTCGGAGTTGGTCCGTGTGGAGGCGGATGCGGCTCGTGGGCGGTTGGATCCTGTGTCGGGTGTGATGGTGCAGGTGGTGTGGTTCGACGCGGGTGTGGGGCGTGCGGGCCGGTTGTTGTGGGTGGTGCATCATCTGGCGGTCGATGGTGTGTCGTGGCGGGTGTTGCTGCCGGATCTTGAGGCGGCGTGGCGGCAGGTTGCGGCCGGTGGGCCGGTGGTGTTGGAGCCGGTGGGGACGTCGTACCGGGCCTGGGCAGATTCTCTGCCCGCACTGGCAGCGGGCCGGGTGGGCGAGTTGGGGCTGTGGCAGGAGGCGCTGCGCGAGCCTGACGGGTTGCTGGGGTCGCGGGCGCTGGACCCGGTGGTGGACGTCGCAGCGACTGCGGGTTCGGTGACGGTGGAGGTTCCGGCCGAGGTGTCGCAGGGGCTGCTGTCCTGGGTTCCCGGTGTGTGGGGCGCGGGAGTTGAGGAAGTTCTGCTCGCCGCGCTCGGCGTGGCGGTGTCCCAGTGGCGTGATCGGCGTCGTGGTGGTGGCGGTCATGTGCTGGTGGATCTTGAGGGGCATGGACGCGAGCAGCTGCTCGACGGCTGGGATCTGTCGCGGACGGTCGGGTGGTTCACGAGCCGTTACCCCGTGCGGCTGGACGTCGACGGGGTGGACGTCGGCGCTGCCGTGAAGCGGGTGAAGGAGACCCTGCGCGGGCTGCCGGACCGGGGTATGGGCTTCGGTCTGCTGCGGTACCTGGACCCCGCTGCTTCCGAGGCGTTGGCAGGGCTGGCGGAACCGCAGGTCGGGTTCAACTACCTGGGCCGCTTCCGGTCCGGTGAGGACGACTGGCTGCCCGTCGGTGAGTCGGGAGGCGTCGGTGGTGGTGTCGATCCGTCGATGCGGATGCCGCACGCGGTGGAGGTCAACGCCCTGGCGCTGGACGGCGCAGGCGGTCCGGTGCTGTCGGCGGTCTGGGCGTGGCCTGGTGGTGTGTTCGGCGATGGCGAGGTCGAGGAGCTGGCCCGCTTGTGGGTCGGTGTCCTGGAGGCCTTGGTCCAGGAGGCCGGTGAGCCCGGTGCCGGTGGTCTGACGCCCTCGGACGTGCTGGCGGAGGTGTCGCAGGCCGAGATCGAGGCGCTGGAGGCGACGTATCCGGGGCTGGACGACGTACTGCCGCTCGCACCGTTGCAGGAAGGACTCCACTTCCACGCGCTGTACGACACCGAGTCGCCCGACCTCTACACCATCCAGCTCGTCTTCGACCTCGAAGGCGACCTGGACACGGAGACGATGCGCCGCGCGGCCGCCGCGCTGCTGCGCCGCCGGCCCAATCTGCGCGCCGGTTTCCTGAACCAGGAGTCCGGCCGGCCGGTGCAGGTGGTACCGGCCGTCACCGAGGTGCCGTGGACGGACGTCGACCTCCGCGGCATCGGCGCCGTCCAGCAGGAGGACCTGGCGGACACGATCCTGGACGAGGACCGTGCCCACCGCTTCGATCCGGCGCGGCCGCCGCTGCTCCGCTTCACCGCGATCCGCCTCGGCGACAACCGCCACCGCCTCGTCCTCACCAACCACCACCTCCTCTGGGACGGCTGGTCGGTGCCGGTCGTCGTGCGGGAGCTGTTCGAGCTGTACGCGCACGGCGGCGACGGGGCGCACCTCGCTCCGGCCCCGCAGTTCCGCGACCATCTCGACTGGCTGGCAGCGCAGGACCGTCCGGCCGCCGAGGAGGCCTGGCGCACCGCGCTCGCCGGACTCGACGAGCCGACGCTCCTCGCCGAGGCCTTCGGCTCCGCCGACTCCGCCGACGCCGTGGCTTCCGACGAGCGGGCACCGGACTCCTCCGGCCTGCCGGAGCGGCTGTCCGTCCGGCTGCCGCAGTCCTTCACCGCCGAGCTGCACACCTGGGCCCGCTCGCGCGGACTCACCGTGAACACCGTCCTCCAGGGTGCGTGGGCTCTGCTGCTCGCCCGGCTCACCGGCCGTGAGGACGTCGTCTTCGGCGCCACCGTCTCCGGCCGTCCCGCCGATCTGCCCGGCGTCGAGGACATGACCGGACTGTTCAGCAACACGCTGCCGGTGCGCGTCGCACTGGAGCGGGCCCGGGCCATGTCGCTGGTCGGACTGCTGGAGCAGATCCAGGACCAGCAGGCCGAGTTGATGGATCATCACCACGTAGGGCTGTCCGGCATCGCCGCGCGGACCGGCCTCGGCGAGCTCTTCGACACCCTGCTCGTCTTCGAGAACTATCCGCTCGACCCGTCGACGCTCGACCTGCCGGGCACCGGACTGCGGGCCACCGACGCGCGCGTGCGCGACGCCGCCCACTATCCGCTCTCGCTCGCCGTCGTACCGGGCGACGAGCTCGAACTCCGCTTCGACTACCGGCCGGAGCGCTTCACCGCCGACCGTGTCGAGGCCATCGGCGACCGGCTGCACGCCCTGCTCGGCCTGATCGTGACGGAGCCGGACCGGCCCGTCGGGCGCGTCGGCGTCCTCACCGACGCCGAGGCGGAACAGCTGGTCCAGGACCGGCGGCAGTCCCGGCGGTACGTCGAACTCCTGCCGTTCCCGGACCTGTTCGAGATGCAGGCGGCACGGACGCCGGACACGGCGGCCGTGGTGTACGAGGAGAGGGAGGACCACTCCGTCGAGCTGACGTACGCCGAACTCGACGCACGGGCCAATCGCCTGGCCCGGCTGCTCATCGAGCGCGGCATCGGCCCGGAGGACATCGTCGGCCTGCTGCTGCCGCGCTCCGTCGACCAGGTGGTGGCCGTGCTCGCCGTTGCCAAGGCCGGGGCCGCCTACCTGCCGATCGATCCGGCGTATCCGGCCGAACGCATCGCGTACGTCGTCGGTGACGCGCGGCCCGTACTGCTCCTGGTGGACGCGGTGACCGGCCGCCGGCTGCCGGAGCTCGACACCGGCACGCCCGCGCTGGTCCTCGGCGGCGACATCGCCCTGCGCCGGCCGGGCCACCGTCCGGCGGCGGACGAGCGGCGCGCGCAGCTGACGCCGGACAGTCCCGCGTACGTCATCTACACCTCCGGTTCCACCGGCCGTCCGAAGGGCGTCGTGGTCACGCACCGCGGCGTCGCCAACCTCGCCGGAAGCCAGATCGAGCGGTTCGCGGTCGAGGAGGGCAGCCGGATCCTCCAGGTCGCCTCGCCGAGCTTCGACGCGGCCTTCTCCGAGCTGTGCCTCGCGCTGCTGTCCGGCTCCACGCTGGTCCTGGCGCCGGCGGACCGGCTGCTGCCGGGCGCCGGGCGGTCCGGTCTGGCCGGGGTGATCGCACGGCAGCGCATCACGCACGCGACGATCTCGCCCGCCGCGCTCGCCGCCCTGGACGACGACGGGCTGCCCGCCGGCATGGTGCTGACCGTGGCCGGTGAGGCGTGCTCCGCCGCGCTGGTCGACCGGTGGTCGCGCGACCGCAGGATGATCAACGCGTACGGGCCGACCGAGACCACCGTCTGCGCCACCATGAGCGAGCCGCTGGCCCCGTCGGACCGCCGTACGCCGCCGCCGATCGGCCGTGCCGTCTGGAACACCCACGCCTATGTGCTGGACGCCTCGCTCGGGCCGGTCGTTCCCGGTGTCGCCGGTGAGCTGTACGTGTCCGGTCCCGGCCTCGCCCGTGGCTACCTCGGCCGTCCGGATCTGACGGCTTCGCGGTTCGTGGCGGATCCGTTCGCGACGGACGGTTCGCGTATGTACCGCACCGGTGATGTGGTGCGCCAACTGCCGAACGGGGAGCTTGAGTTCGTCGGTCGTGTCGACGACCAGGTGAAGCTGCGCGGCTTCCGGATCGAGCTCGGTGAGATCGAGGCGGCGGTCCTGGAGAGCCCGGCGGTGGACCAGGCGGCCGTGATCGTCCGCGAGGACCGCCCGGGTGTGCGCGCGGTGGTGGCGTACGTCGTGCCGGAGGCCGGTGCGGGCGGTGCGGTGGATGTGGCGGCGCTGCGGGAGCGGGTCGCAGCGGCTCTGCCGGAGTACATGGTGCCGTCGGCGTTCGTGGTGCTGGATGCTCTGCCGTTGACGGTGCACGGGAAGTTGGATCGGCGTGCGCTTCCGGTGCCGGAGTTGGTGGTGGGGGGTCGTGGTCCGCGGAGTGCGCGGGAGGAGATTCTGTGTGGTCTGTTCGGTGAGGTGTTGGGGGTTGAGGGTGTAGGGGTCGAGGACGGGTTCTTCGATCTGGGTGGTCATTCGCTGTTGGCGACGCGGTTGGTGAGCCGGGTGCGGTCGGTGCTGGGTGTGGAGTTGCCGGTCCGTGCGTTGTTCGAGCATCCGACCGTCGCCGCGCTCGACCGCACACTCGACGACGCCGCTCAGGCCCGGCGTGCCCTCACCCCGCTGGCGCGGCCGGCGCAGGTGCCGCTCTCCTTCGGGCAGCGCAGGCTCTGGTTCCTCGAACGGTTCGAGTCGGCCGGCGGCAGCGTCTCCCTGGCCGTCCGGCTCACCGGCGAACTCGACGGCGACGCGCTGCGGTTGGCCCTCGGCGACCTGGTCGCCCGCCACGAGGCGCTGCGCACCGTCTTCCCGGACGACGACGGCGTACCGCGTCAGCAGGTCCTCGACTTCTGGGTGCCGGGGCTCGGCCTGGTCGACGTGACGGAGGACGAGGTCGCCCGCGAACTGCGCGACGCCGTCTCCGTACCGGTCGATCTGGCGGTCGATCCGCCGCTGCGCGCGCGGCTGCTGCGCCTCGGCGAGCGTGAGCACGTGCTGTCACTGGTGGTCCATCACATCGCCGCCGACGGCTGGTCGTTGGCCCCGCTGGCGCGCGATCTGTCGGCGGCGTACGCGGCGCGGCTCGCCGGTGGTGTGCCGGAGTGGCGGCCGTTGCCGGTGCAGTTCGCGGACTACACGGTCTGGCAGCGTGAGGTGCTCGGCGACGAGACGGATCCGGAGTCCCCGATCGCCCGGCAGCTCAGCTACTGGTACGAGACGCTGTCCGGGCTGCCCGACGAGATCGACCTGCCCGCCGACCGGCCGAGGCCGCCGGTGCCCGGATACCGGGGCGGGACCGTGGAGTTCGCGTTCGACGCCGGTCTGCACCGGCGGCTGACCGCGCTGGCGCGGGAGGCGAACGTCAGCCTGTTCATGGTGGTCCAGGCGGGTCTGGCCGCGCTGCTGCACCGGCTCGGCGCGGGCAGCGACATTCCGCTCGGCACTCCGGTGGCCGGTCGTACGGACGAGGCGCTGGACGATCTGGTCGGTTTCTTCGTCAACACGCTGGTGCTGCGCACGGACGTGTCCGGTGATCCGACGTTCCGCGAGCTGCTGGAGCGGGTGCGGGAGACGGACCTCGCCGCCTACGCGCACCAGGACGTGCCGTTCGAGCGCCTCGTCGAGGTGCTCAACCCGGCCCGCTCGCTCGCCCGCCACCCGCTGTTCCAGGTCATGCTCGCGCTGCAGAACGCGCCGGAAGCCGCGCTGCGACTGCCGGGGCTGAGCGTGGAGCCGCTGCCTCCGGCGCAGGGCGACGCCAAGTTCGACCTCGGCATCGAGTTGGTGGAGCGCCACGGTCCCGACGGCGCGCCGGACGGCCTCCAGGGGCTGGCGCACTACAGCGCCGACCGCTTCGACGAGGACACCGTACGGCTGCTGACGGACCGGTTCGGCCGCTGGCTGGCCGCCGCCGCCGAGGCGCCCGGCACGCGGGTCGGGGCGCTCGACGTCCTGTCCGCCGCCGAGCGCGACACCGTGCTGCACCGCTGGAACGCCACCGGCCACGACCTTCCGGACGGCACCCTGCCCGCGCTCTTCGAGGCGCAGGCGGCGCGCACGCCGGACGCCGTCGCCGTCGTCGCCGGTGACCAGGAGCTGACCTACGCGGAGCTGAACGCGCGGTCCAACCGGCTGGCCAGGCTGCTGGCCGGCCGGGGGGCCGGGCCGGAGAGCCTGGTCGCGGTGGCCGTACCGCGCTCCGTGTCCTGGCTCGTCGCCTTCCTGGCGGTGGCCAAGGCCGGAGCCGGCTATCTGCCGGTCGACCCGGCCCAGCCCGGCGCGCGCATCGAGCGCATGATCGCCGACGCCCGGCCGGTGCTGGTGCTCACCGAAGGGCCGGACGGCGAGGAGGCCTCCGCGTTCTCCGCCGCGCCGCTCGCCGTGTCCGTCGCCGCGCTCCGTACCGACGAGGCCGAGCGGCTGGCGGCCGGTCTCGCCGCCACCGACCTCACCGACGGCGAGCGCACGACCGGGCTGCGGCCGGAGCATCCGGCGTACGTCATCTACACCTCCGGCTCGACCGGTGTGCCGAAGGGCGTCGTCGTCACGCACGGCAGCATCGGCAACCTCGCGGCGGTGCACATCGACCGGCTCGACGTCGACGGTGCGAGCCGGGTGCTCCAGGCGGTGTCCACCACCTTCGACCCGTCGGTGGCCGACACCGTGATGGCGCTGCTCTCCGGCGCGGCGCTGGTCCTGGCCGATCCGCGCCGGCACGTCGTCGGCGACCAGCTCGCCGAGGCGATCGACCGGTACGCGGTCACGCACGTCCAGCTGGCCGCACCGGTCCTGGCGACCGTGCCGGACGCCGGGCTGGACACGCTGCGCTGCATCGTCACCGGCGGTGAGGCGTGCTCCGCCGAGCTCGTCGCGCGCTGGGCGCGCGGTGGCCGCCGCGTCGTCAACGCCTACGGGCCGACCGAGATGACGGTCGCCACGACCATGACCGGGCCGCTCACCGGCGCGAGCACCCCGCCCATCGGCCGGGCCGTGTGGAACACCCGCGCCTATGTGCTGGACGCCTCGCTCGGCCTGGTCGCCCCCGGTGTCGCCGGTGAGCTGTACGTGGCCGGCGCGGGGCTGGCCCGTGGCTATCTGGGCCGTCCGGATCTGACGGCTTCGCGGTTCGTGGCGGATCCGTTCGCGGCGGACGGTTCGCGGATGTACCGCACCGGTGATGTGGTGCGCCAACTCCCGGACGGTCAGTTCGAGTTCGTCGGCCGCGCGGACGACCAGGTCAAGATCCGCGGCCACCGCATCGAGCCGGGCGAGGTCGAGGCCGTGGTCGCCGCGGCGGACGGGGTCGGCCAGGCCGCCGTCGTGGTCCGCGAGGACCCGGCACGCGGCGCGTATCTCGTCGCGTACGCCGTGCCCGGGAGCACCGGCGCCGATGGTGCGCTGGACGTTTCCGTGCTGCGGGAGCGGGTGGCGGGTGTGCTGCCGGAGTACATGGTGCCGTCGGCGTTCGTGGTGCTGGATGCTCTGCCGTTGACGGTGCACGGGAAGTTGGATCGGCGTGCGCTTCCGGTGCCGGAGTTGGTGGTGGGGGGTCGTGGTCCGCGCAGTGCGCGGGAGGAGATTCTGTGTGGTCTGTTCGGTGAGGTGCTGGGGGTTGAGGGTGTAGGGGTCGAGGACGGGTTCTTCGATCTGGGTGGTCATTCGCTGTTGGCGACGCGGTTGGTGAGCCGGGTGCGGTCGGTGCTGGGTGTGGAGTTGCCGGTCCGTGCGTTGTTCGAGCATCCGACCGTCGCCGCGCTCGACCGCACACTCGACGACGCGGGCACCGCGCGTACGGCACTCGCTCCCGCCGACCGGCCCGACGCCGTGCCGCTCTCCTTCGCGCAGCGCAGGCTCTGGTTCCTCAACCGCTTCGAGGAGAACTCCTCGGCGTACAACGTGCCGATGGCCGTCCGGCTCACCGGCGCGCTGGACCCGGACGCCCTGCGGTGCGCGCTCGGCGATGTGCTGGCCCGCCACGAGGCGCTGCGCACGGTCTTCCCGGACGACCGGGGGCGGCCGCGCCAGCTCGTCCTGCCGGCCGGGCTGCCGGATGTCCGGGTCGAGCCGGCGGCCGAGGACGGTCTCTCCGCGACGCTCGCGGAGGCCGCCAACACCGGCTTCGCACTGGACCGTGAACGTCCGTTGCGCGTACGGGTGTTCAGGACCGGCGAGCAGGAGCACGTCCTGCTGCTGGTGCTGCACCACATTGCCGCCGACGGCTGGTCGCTGGCGCCGCTGGCGCGCGATCTGTCGGCCGCGTACACGGCCAGGCTGGCGGGCGAGGCGCCCCGGTGGCGGCCGTTGCCGGTGCAGTACGCCGACTACACGGTCTGGCAGCGCGAGGTGCTCGGTGACGAGGGCGATCCGGAGTCGCCGATCGCCCGGCAGCTGAGCCACTGGTACGAGACGCTGTCCGGGCTGCCCGACGAGATCGCGCTGCCCGCCGACCGGCCGAGGCCGCAGACGCCGAGCCGGATCGCCGGCAGCGTCGGCGTGGACCTTCCGGCCGCCGTGCACCAGCAGCTCACCGCGCTGGCGCGGGAGGCGAACGTCAGCCTGTTCATGGTGGTCCAGGCGGGTCTGGCGGCCCTGCTGCACCGGCTCGGCGCCGGTGACGACATCCCGCTCGGCTCCTTGATCGCCGGTCGTACGGACGAGGCGCTGGACGATCTGGTCGGCTTCTTCGTCAACACCCTGGTGCTGCGCACGGACGTCTCCGGTGATCCGACGTTCCGCGAGCTCCTGGAGCGGGTGCGGGAGGCGGACCTCGCCGCCTACGCCCACCAGGACGTGCCGTTCGAGCGGCTCGTCGAGGTGCTCAACCCGACGCGGTCGCTCGCCCGCCACCCGCTGTTCCAGGTCATGCTGTCCTTCCAGAACGCGGAGAACGCCGAACTCGCCCTGCCGGGGCTGAGCGTGGAGCCGCTGCGGATCGGCCTGGACGCGGCCAAGTTCGACCTGTCCTTCAACCTGGAGGAGCGGCTGGACGCGTCCGGTGCGCCGGACGGCATCGGCGGCCGGATCGAGTTCGCCGCCGAGCTGTTCGACGCGGAGACGGTCGAGACGGTCTCCGCCCGCCTGGTGCGGCTGCTGTCCGCCGTCGCGGCGGATCCCGGCCGCCCGGTCGGCGCGCTGGACATCGCCGGACCCGGTGAGCTGGAACGCGTGGTGGAGGAATGGGGCCGCGGCCGGGGAGAGCTGCCGCTCTCCGACGCCACTCCGGCCGCGCTGTTCGCGGCGCAGGCGGCGCGGACCCCCGACGCCACGGCCGTCGTCGCCGCGGACGCCAAGCTGACCTTCGCGGAACTGGACGCACGGGCCGGCCGGCTGGCCGGGGCGCTGGCCGCGCGCGGAGTGACGGCGGAGTGCCTGGTGGCGACCGCGCTGCCCCGGTCCGCCGCGCTCGTCACCGCGATCCTCGCGGTGCTGAAGGCCGGTGGCGGGTACGTACCGCTGGACCCGGCCCATCCGGCCGAGCGGATCGGCCGGATCCTCGACCGGACCCGGCCGCGCCTGGTGCTCACCGGCCCGGACGGACTGCCGGACGGGGTGCGGACGGCTGCCGAGGTGCTGACGCTCGCCGAGTCGGCGGCGCTCTCCGAACCGGGCGGCCAGGAGGCTGCCACCGGCACCGGCACCGGCACTGTCACCGGGGCCGTGGACGCGCGGATTCCGGACGCCTCCGCCGTGCGGCCCGACGCTCCGGCCTATGTGATCCACACCTCCGGATCCACCGGCACGCCGAAGGGCGTCGTGGTCAGCCACCGCTCGCTGAGCGGACTGTTCCGCAGCATGCGCGAGCGCGTGTACGGGCCGTCCTCCGGCGGTGCGCCGCTGCGGGCCGCGCACTTCGCCTCGTTCTCCTTCGACGCCTCGGTCGACCAGTTGCTGTGGCTGTTCGACGGCCATGAGCTGCACCTGCTCGACGAGGACACCCGTACCGACCCCGAGCGGCTGCTGCGCTACCTGGCCGACCACCGCGTCGACGCGCTCTCCACCACGCCGTCCTACGCGGCCCGACTGGTGGACCGGGGCCTGCTCGACCTGCCGCACGGGCTGCGGGCGCTGGCGCTCGGCGCGGAGGCGGTGCCGGAGCCGCTGTGGCGCAGGCTCGCCGCGACGCCGGGCCTGGCCGCGTTCAACCTGTACGGGCCGACCGAGTGCACCGTCGACTCGGTGGTGGCCAGGATCGGATCCGGGCGGCCGGTCATCGGACGGCCGGTGCCGGACACGGCGGCGCTCGTGCTGGACGGCCGGCTGCGCCCGGTGCTGCCCGGTGTGACCGGCGAGCTCTATCTGTCCGGCCCGGCGCTGGCCCGCGGCTATGTGCGTGAACCGGCGCTCACCGCGGGCCGGTTCGTGGCCTGCCCGTACGGTCCGGCAGGCCGCCGCATGTACCGCACCGGCGACCTCGTGCGCTGGCGCGACGGACAGCTGGAGTACGTCGGCCGCGCCGACGACCAGGTCAAGATCCGCGGCTTCCGCGTCGAGCTCGGCGAGGTCGAGTCGGCGCTCGCCGGGCGGACCGGGGTCCTCCAGGCGGCCGCCGTCGTCCGCGAGGACCGGCCGGGCGTCCGGCAGTTGGCCGCGTACGCCGTGGCCAGGCCCGGTGTACCGCTGGACCCGGCGCGACTGCGCGCGGAGCTGGCGCGGGAGCTGCCGGACTACATGGTTCCGGCGACCGTGACCGTGCTGGACGCCCTGCCGCTCACCACGAGCGGCAAGGTGGACCGCCGTGCGCTGCCCGCTCCGCGCACCGGCGGCGACAGCGGCGGCCGGGCTCCCCGTCCGGGCCGTGAGGAGCTGCTGGCGCGGCTCTTCGCCGAGGTGCTCGGACGGGACGAGGTCGACGCGGAGAGCAGCTTCTTCGACCTCGGCGGCGACAGCATCGTCTCCATCGAGCTGGTCAGCCGGGCCCGTGCGCACCGGCTGGTGATCAGCCCGCGCGACGTGTTCCGGCACCGGACGGTGGCGGCGCTCGCCGCGGCCGCCACCGAACAGGAGGGCGTCGGCGGGAGCGACCCGGAGGACATCGCCGTCGGCGATGTGGAGCCGCTGCCGATCGTGCACGACCTGTGGCAGCGCGGCGGCCCGTCGGACGGCGTGAACCAGGCGACGCTGCTGACCGTTCCGCCGGACCTCGGCGAGGAACGGCTGGTGGCCGCGGTGCGGACGCTGCTGGACCATCACGGCGCGCTGCGGCTGCGGCTGACCGTGGACGGGGAGGAGCGGCGGCTGACGGTCGGCGCGCCCGGATCCGTCGCGGCCGGGCCGCTGGTGCGCCGCTGTGCGGTGGCGGAGGCGGACGGCGAGCGGCTGGCCGGGCTGATCCGGTCCGAGGGCGAGGCGGCCCGCGGCCGGCTCGCGCCGGAGGCCGGGGTCCTGGTGCAGGCGGTGTGGTTCGACGCCGGTCCGGACCGGTCCGGACGGCTGCTGCTGGTCCTGCACCACCTGGCCGTGGACGGGGTGTCCTGGCGCATCCTGGTGCCGGACCTGGTCACGGCCTGGCAGGCGACGGCCGGCCTCGGCGCGGGCGGTTCCGGTGCGGCCGGTTCCGGCGCTTCCGGCCTCGGCGCGGACGGGCCCAGCGCGGCCGGCCCGGACGGAGGCAAGGATTCCGCGCCCGCCGCAGCCGCCGCGACCGCCGTCCTGCCGCCGGAAGGCACCTCCTTCCGCCGCTGGACGCAACACCTGGTCCGGCTGGCCGAGGATCCGGCGCGCCTGGCCGAACTGCCGCTCTGGCGGCGGATGTCGGCCGGTCCGGACCCCCGGCTCGGCAGCCGGCCGCTGGACCCGGCGCGCGACACGGTGAGCAGCCTGCGCTCGGTCACCGTCGAGCTGGCCGCCGACCGCACCGAACCGCTGCTGACCACCGTTCCCTCGGTGTTCCGCGCCGGGGTCAACGACGTCCTGCTCACCGCTCTGACGCTGGCGCTCGCACACTGGCGCGAGCGCACCGGCCGCGAGCGGGGCACCGGAGCCCTGGTGGAGCTGGAGAGCCACGGCCGTGAGGACCTCGTCGACGGCGTGGACTTGTCCCGGACGGTCGGCTGGTTCACCTCCAGCCATCCGCTGTGGCTGGACCCCGGGCCGCTGGACGTGGCCGAGGCGCTGGCGGCAGGACCGGCGGCGGGCCGCGCGCTCAAGCGGGTCAAGGAGCAGCTGCGCGCGGTGCCGGATCACGGCATCGGCTACGGCCTGCTGCGCCGCCTCAACGCCGCCACGGCGGCGGAGCTGAGCGGCGCGCCCGCTCCGCAGATCGGTTTCAACTACCTCGGCAGATTCTCCGCCGATCCGGTCGGCGGCCACTGGACGCCCGCTCCGGAGACCGGCGCGCTGCCGGACCACGCGGATCCGGCCTCGCCGCTTCCGCACGTACTGGAGATCAACGCGGCCGCGCACGACGGCGCGGACGGCCCACGGCTGTCCACGACCCTGTCCTGGCCGGCCGGCCTGCTCACCGAGGCCGAGGTCCGCGAGCTGGCCGAGAGCTGGCTCCGGGCCCTGGAGGCCCTGGTCACGCACGCGCGGAACCCCGACGCCGGCGGCTGGACGCCGTCCGACGTCGCACTGACATCACTGACGCAAAGTCAGATCGACCACGTGCTCGCCGGAGACGACGAGGACGACGAAGAGGACGAAGAGGACGACATGGACTCATTCTGGAGGGACGCACGGTGAACGCCCGGATCGAGGACATTCTTCCGCTCTCACCGCTCCAGGAAGGGCTGCTGTTCCACGCCCTCTACGACCACCAGGCGCCGGACGTCTACACGGTGCAGATCGTCCTGGACATCGAAGGCGAGGTCGACGCCGCCGCACTGCGCGGCGCGGCCGACAGCCTGCTGCGCCGCCACGCCAACCTGCGGGCCGCGTTCCGTTACGAGGGCCTGGACCGGCCGGTCCAGGTGATCCGCCGCAAGGCGCGCATGCCGTGGTACGAGATCGACCTCGGCACCGAGCCCGAGGACGGGCGCGAGGCCGCGTTCGCGCGCATCCTGGAGACCGACCGGGGCCGCAGGTTCGACCTCGCCAAGGCCCCGCTGATCCGCTTCCTGCTGGTCAGGCTCGGCCCCGGCCGCTGCCGGCTGGTGGTGACCAACCACCACATCCTGCTGGACGGCTGGTCGACCCCGCTCTTCTTCAGCGAACTCTTCGCGCTCTACCTGAGCGGCGGCGACGACAGCGCGCTGCCGCGCGTCACCCCGTACCGCGACTACCTCGGCTGGCTCGCCGGACAGGACCGTACGGCCGCCGAGGACGCCTGGCGGTCCGCGCTGGCCGGAGTGGACGAGCCGACGCTCGTCGCACCGGTCGACGCCGCGGCCGATCCGGTCCGGCCGGACCGGCTGCCGTTCGAGCTCGACGAGACGCTGACCGCACGGCTCAACGCCGTCGCCCGCGACCACGGCGTCACGCTCAACACCGTCGTCCAGACCGTGTGGGGCCTGCTGCTGTCCTCGCTCACCGGCCGCTCCGACGTCGTCACCGGCACCACCGTCTCCGTCCGCCCGCCGGACCTCGACGGGGTGCGCAGCATGGTCGGCCTGCTGCTCAACACGCTGCCGCTGCGCATCAGGACCGATCCGGCCGAACCGGTCTCCGCCCTGCTGGCCCGGGTCCAGGACGAGCAGGCCGGACTCATGCCGCACCAGCACCTCGGACTGGCCGAGATCCAGGCGCTGGCGGGCGCCGGAACGCTCTTCGACACCTCCGTCGTGTTCGAGAACTATCCGGTCGACCCGGAAGCGGTGAACGCGCCGATCGGCGGACTGCGCATCCGCGGCGTCGAAGGCCGCGACGCCAACCACTATCCGCTCGGCCTGACCGTCGCCCCCGGCGCGCGCATCCTGCTCAAGCTGGACTACCGGCCGGACGTGTTCGACGGCGTGCTGGTGGAGCGGCTGGCCGAACGGCTGCGGCAGCTCTTCGAGGCCGTCGCCGATGATCCGCGGCTGCCGGTCGGCCGGCTGGCACTGCTCACCCCGGCCGAACGCGGCACCGCGCTGACCCGCAGCGCCGGACCGCGCCGCCGGGTGCCGGACGCCACGCTGCCGGAACTCTTCGCCCAGCAGGCGGCCCGTACGCCGGACGCCCCGGCGGTGGCGTTCGAGGACACCGCGCTGACCTTCGCCGAGCTGGACGCGCAGGTCACCCGCCTGGCCAGGCTGCTGCTCGCCCGCGGCGCCGGACCGGAGCGGCTGGTCGCGGTGGCCGTGGAGCGGTCGACCGAACTGGTCGTCGCCGTCCTCGCAGTCGCCATGACCGGCGCCGCCTACCTTCCGCTGGACCCCGAACAGCCCGCCGAACGCCTGGAGTTCATGCTCGGCGACGCGGCCCCGGCGCTGCTGCTCGCCACCTCGGCGACCGCGGGGCAGCTGCCCGCGACCGAGGTGCCGGTGCTGCTCCTGGACGCACCGGAGACCGTGGCCGCACGCGCCGCGGCCGATCCGGCGCCGATCGACGACGCCGACCGGACCGAGCCGCTGCGGCCGGAGCACCCGGCGTACGTCATCTACACCTCCGGCTCCACCGGCCGGCCCAAGGGCGTCGTCGTGCCGCACGCCGCGCTCAACGCCTACCTCGCCTGGTCGCGCGTGCACTACGACGCCGGTGACGGCCGCTGGCTGGTCCACTCGCCGGTCTCCTTCGACCTGACGGTGACCGGCCTGTTCGTGCCGCTCACCAGCGGCGGCTGCGTCCACCTGGTCGAGCTGCGCGAAGGCGCGCCGGACGGACCGCCGGACCACCGCCCGGCACTGGTCAAGGGCACCCCGAGCCACATCCCGGTCCTCACCGAACTGCCGGTGGAGTTCTCGCCGACCGCGCAGCTCATCGTCGGCGGCGAACTGCTGACCTCCGACGCCGTACGCCAGTGGCGGGCGGCCCGGCCCGGTGTGACCGTGGTCAACGAGTACGGCCCGACCGAGACCACGGTCGGCTGCACCGAATTCCGCGTCGGCCCCGACGACGACCTCCCGGAGGCCGCCGTACCGATCGGCCGGCCGTCCTGGAACACCGCCCTGCTCGTCCTGGACGCCGCGCTGCGCCCGGTGGCCCCCGGCGTGGCCGGCGAGGTCTACATCAGCGGTACGCATGTGGCGCGCGGCTATCTGAACCGCCCCGGCCTCACCGCGAGCCGCTTCGTCGCCGACCCGTTCGCCGCCGACGGCTCGCGGATGTACCGCACCGGCGACCTGGCGCGCTGGGGCACGGACGGCGAACTGCGGTTCGTCGCGCGCGTCGACGACCAGGTCAAGATCCGTGGCTACCGCATCGAACTCGGCGAGATCGAGGCCGTCCTCACCACGCACGAAGGCGTGGCCCGCACGCTCGCCGTGGTCCGCGAGGACAGCCCCGGCGACCGACGCATCGTCGCCTACGCCGTTCCGGCCGGGGCGGGCGTCGCACCGCGCCCGGACGAACTGCGCGCGCACGCCGCACGGCAGCTGCCCGACTACATGGTTCCGGCCGCCGTCGTCGTCCTCGACGACTTCCCGCGCACCGCGAACGGCAAGCTGGACCGGACCGCGCTGCCCGCCCCGGAGTTCGGCGCCGGAGGCGGCGGCCGCGCCCCGCGCGGACCGCGCGAGGAACTGCTGTGCGACCTGTTCGCCGAGGTGCTCGGCGCGGAGCGGGTCGGCCCGGAGGACAGCTTCTTCGACCTCGGCGGACACTCGCTGCTGGTCACCCGGCTGGTCGGCCGCATCCGTACCGTCCTCGGCGTCGAGCTGCCGATGCGCGCGCTCTTCGAGCAGCCGACCGTGGCCGGCCTCGCCGCCCGGCTGGACCACGCCGGAGCGGCCGCGCACCCGCCGCTCGTACCGGGGCCGCGCCCCGAGCGCGTACCGCTGTCACTGGCGCAGCAGCGGCTCTGGTTCATCAACGAGGTCGACGGACCGTCCGCCGCGTACAACGTGCCGGTGGCCGTCCGCCTCACCGGTGAGCTGGACACCGCCGCGCTGCACGCCGCGCTCGGCGACCTCACCGGCCGCCACGAGAGCCTGCGCACCCTGTTCCCCGCGCCGGACGGCACTCCGTACCAGCACGTCCTCGACGCGGACGTGGCCCGGCCCGCGCTGCCGGTCGTGGCCGTCGCCGAGGAAGGGCTCCAGGACGCGCTGCGGCCCGAGGCGCTGCGCGGATTCGACCTCGCCGCCGAACCGCCGCTGCGCACGACCCTGTTCCGCACCGCACCGCGGGAGCACGTCCTGCTCCTGGTCCTGCACCACATCGCGACCGACGGCTGGTCGCTGGCCCCGCTCGGCCGCGACCTCTCCGCCGCCTACACGGCACGGCTGTCCGGCAGCGCCCCGCGCAGGCAGCCGCTGCCGGTGCAGTACGCCGACTTCACGCTGTGGCAGCACGCCCTGCTCGGCGGCGAGAGCGATCCGGACAGCACGGTCTCGCGCCAGCTCGACTTCTGGCGCACCACGCTGGCCGGACTGCCGGACCAGCTGGAGCTGCCGACCGACCGGCCCCGGCCGGCGGTGGCCGGAGGCAGCGGCGACGCCCTGTCCATGAGCCTGGACGCGGACCTGCACCGCAGGCTCACCGCGCTGGCCCGTGAGGCCAACGTCAGTCTGTTCATGGTGCTCCAGGCCGGTGTCGCCGCCCTGCTCGGCAAGCTCGGCGCGGGCACCGACATTCCGCTCGGCAGCCCGGTCGTCGGCCGCACCGACGACGCGGTCTCCGACGTCGTCGGCTGCTTCGTCAACACCCTGGTGCTGCGGACGGACACGTCGGGTGATCCGTCGTTCCGTGAGCTGCTGGGGCGGGTGCGGGAAGGCGATCTGGCGGCGTACGCGCATCAGGACGTGCCGTTCGAGCGGCTGGTGGAGGAGTTGAATCCGGCGCGTTCGATGGCGCGGCATCCGCTGTTCCAGGTGATGCTCACGCTCCAGAACAACGAGGCCGCCGAGCTGGACCTGCCCGGCCTCGACGTGCGGCCGGTCGACGTCGGCACCGGCATGTCCAAGTTCGACCTGTTCTTCGCCTTCGCCGAGCAGCGTACGAGTACGAGTACGGGAACGCCTACGGGCACGGGCACGGGCGTCTCGCGCACCCGCGCGAACGGACTGGACTGCACCGTCGAGTTCAGCACCGACCTGTACGACCGGTCCTCCGTGGCCACCCTGCTCGACCGGCTGGTCCGGCTGCTGGAGGGAGCCGTCAGCGATCCGGACCGGCCGCTGGCGCGCATCGACGTCCTCACCGCCGCGGAACGCCACCGCGTCCTGGAGGAGTGGAACGACACCGCACGCCCGATGGCTCCGGCCACGCTGCCGGAGCTGTTCGAGCGGCAGGCGGCGAACACCCCGGACGCCACCGCCGTCCTCGCCGACGACGGGGCCCTCACCTACCGCGAACTCAACGCGCGCGCCAACCGCCTTGCCAGGCTCCTCGTCGCGCGCGGCGCGGGCCCCGAAGGCCTGGTGGCCGTGGCGCTGCCGCGCTCCACCGGCCAGATCGTCGGCCTGCTCGCGGTCCTCAAGTCCGGTGCGGCCTACCTGCCGCTCGATCCGGACTATCCGGCGGACCGGCTGGTCCACATGACCGCCGACGCGGCTCCGCAGCTGGTCCTCACCACCGAGGACACCGCCGCGCGCCTGCCCGCGGCCTGTGTGGAGGCGGCCCCTCCGCTGCTCCTGGACCTCTCCGGCGCACCGCTCGCGCCCACGGGCACGGCCGGCTCCGATCTCACCGATGCCGACCGGCTGAGCCCGCTGACGCCGGACCATCCGGCGTACGTCATCTACACCTCGGGCTCCACCGGCCGGCCCAAGGGCGTCGTCATGCCGCACGCGCCCCTGGTCAACCTCATGGCCTGGCACGCCGAGGCCGTACCCGGCGAACCGGGCACGAGGACCGCGCAGTTCACCGCGCTCAGCTTCGACGTCTCCGCCCAGGAGATCCTGTCCACCCTGCTGCACGGCAAGTGCCTGGTGGTGCCGGACGACGCGGTACGCCGCGATCCGGCGGCCTTCGCCGACTGGATGCGCCGCCACCGGGTGCAGGAGCTGTACGCGCCGAGCCTGGTCGTCAACGCGCTGTTCGACGCCCTCGGACCGGACGGCGAACTGCCCGAGCTGCGGCACGTCGCCCAGGCGGGCGAGGCGCTCGCGCTCACCGGACGGCTCCGCGACGCGCACCGGCGCGGCGGCTGGCGTCTGCACAACCACTACGGACCGACCGAGACCCATGTGGTCACCGGCACGGCCCTTCCGGAGGACACCGGCCACTGGCCCGCCTCGGCCACCATCGGTCGTCCGGTGCTGAACACGCGGGTGTATGTGCTGGACGGTGCGTTGCGTCCGGTGGCTCCGGGTGTGGTGGGTGAGCTGTACATCGCTGGTGCGGGTGTGGCGCGTGGGTATTTGGGTCGTCCTGGTCTGTCGGCTTCGAGGTTCGTCGCGGATCCGTTCGGTGGGTCCGGTGGTCGGATGTATCGGACCGGTGACCTGGTGCGCTGGTCGACTTCGGGTGCTTCCATCGGTGAGTTGGAGTATCTGGGGCGTGCGGACTTCCAGGTGAAGGTGCGTGGCTTCCGGATCGAGCTGGGTGAGATCGAGTCGGTGCTCGCCGGTCATCCCGCCGTGGCCGGTGCCGTGGTCGTCGTGCACGGCGAGGGCGCCTCGGGTGCTGCCGGTGCTCGGTTGGTGGCCTATGTGGTGCCCGCCGATGGTGCCGATGGCGCCGAGGTGAGTGGAGATGTCCTGCGGCCGGTGGTCGCGGCTGCGTTGCCGGACCACATGGTGCCGTCGGTGTTCGTGGTGCTGGACCGTTTCCCGTTGACGCCGAACGGGAAGCTGGACCGGTCGGCGTTGCCGGAGCCGGAAGCCGGTATCGGTCGTGGTCCGGTGTCGGTGGCGGAGGAGGTGTTGTGCGGGCTGTTCGCCGAGGTGCTCGGCGTGGAGCGGGTCGGGCCCGAGGACGGCTTCTTCGAGCTGGGCGGTCATTCGCTGCTGGCGACACGGCTCGTGAGCCGTATCCGTACGGCCTTCGGCGTCGAACTCCCGGTCCGCGCCCTCTTCGAAGCGCCCACCGTGGAACGGCTCGCGGAGCGGCTCGACACCGCCGACACCGCCCGCCGCGCCCTCGCGCCGATGGAACGGCCGGAGCGGATCCCGCTGTCCTTCGCGCAGCGCCGCCTCTGGTTCATCAACCGCCTCGATCCGCAGGACGCCCGCTACAACCTGGCGCTCGCCGTCCGGCTCACCGGTGATCTGGACGCCGACGCACTGCGGTCCGCGCTCGCCGACGTCGTGGCCCGGCACGAGACGCTGCGCACCGTGTTCCCGGAGACCGACGGCGTACCGTCGCAACAGGTCCTGGACCACTGGAGCCCGGACCTCGTCCGCGTACCGGCCGACCCGGCCACACTGGCCGACGCGCTGGCGCGCGACGCGGCGCGCGGCTACGACCTGAGCGCCGAACCTCCGCTGCGGGCTACCCTGTTCGAGCTGGACGCCACGACGCGCGTCCTCCTGATCGGACTGCACCACATCGCCGGCGACGGCTGGTCGCTGGCCCCGCTCGGCCGCGACCTGGCCGCCGCCTACACCGCACGGCTGTCCGGTACGGCCCCGCACTGGCAGCCGCTGCCGGTGCAGTACGCCGACTACACCCTGTGGCAGCGCGACCTCCTCGGCGACGAGGACCGCCCGGACAGCGCGCTCGCCGGTCAGCTCGACCACTGGCGGACCACGCTGGCCGGACTGCCGGACGAACTCGGCCTGCCGGCCGACCGGACCAGGCCCGCCGTCGCCACCGGCCGCGGCGGACGCGTCCGGCTGGACGTCGACGCCGACCTGCACGACCGGCTGGCCGCGCTCGCGCGCGAGCAGGGGAGCAGCCTGTTCATGGTCGTCCAGTCCGCACTGGCGACGCTCCTCACGCGGCTCGGCGCGGGCACCGACATTCCGCTCGGCACCCCGGTCGCCGGACGCACCGACGAGGCGCTCGACCAGCTGGTCGGCTGCTTCATCAATACGCTGGTGCTGCGGACGGACACGTCGGGTGATCCGTCGTTCCGTGAGCTGCTGGGGCGGGTGCGGGAAGGCGATCTGGCGGCGTACGCGCATCAGGACGTGCCGTTCGAGCGGCTGGTGGAGGAGCTGAATCCGGCGCGTTCGATGGCGCGGCATCCGCTGTTCCAGGTGATGCTCACGCTCCAGAACAACGAGAGCGCCACGCTGGACCTGCCCGGCCTCGACGTCCGGCCCGAGGAGATCGGCGGCGGCGCGGTCCGCTTCGACCTCTCCTTCGACCTCACCGAGCGGTTCACCGCCGACGGATCGCCGGACGGTCTGGACGGCGTGCTCGACTACAGCGCGGACCTCTTCGACGAGGCGACCGCGCGGCGGATCAACGAGCGGCTGCTGCGGGTGCTGCACGCGGTGGCCGACGATCCGGACCGGTCGCTCGGCGCGATCGACGTACTCGGGCCGCAGGAGCGCCGCCGCGTCCTGGAGGAGTGGAACGACACCGCGGGCGAGCTGCCGTCGGCGACCGTGGTGGAGCTCTTCGCGGCGCAGGCGGCCCGCACCCCGGACGCCTGTGCCCTGCTGGCCGACGACCGTGCCGACGGCGGGCTCACGGAGCTGAGTTACGCGGAGCTCAACGGCCGCGCCAACCGGCTGGCGCACCGGCTCATCGCCGCCGGCGCCGGACCGGAGCGGTTCGTCGCGCTGGCGCTGCCGCGCTCGACGGGCCTGGTCGTGGCGATGCTGGCGGTCCTCAAGACCGGTGCGGGCTATCTGCCGCTCGACCCGGACTACCCGGCCGACCGCATCGCGCACATGCTCGACGACGCGCGTCCGGTGCTCGTCCTCACCGGCGACGAGGCCGTGCCCGGCACCGCGTCCACGCCGCGTCTGGTCCTCGGCCCCGACGGCACGGTCACGGCCGAGGTCACCGGCGATGCGGCCGAGGAGGCGGCGGCCCGATGGCCGGCCACCGACCCGGCCGACACCGACCGGCTGAGCCCGCTGACGCCGGACCATCCGGCGTACGTCATCTACACCTCGGGCTCCACCGGCCGGCCCAAGGGCGTCGTCGTGCCCCACGCGGCGCTGCTCAACTTCCTCACCGCGATGGGCGGACGCCTCACGCTCACCGCGGCCGACCGGATGCTGGCCGTCACCACGGTGGCCTTCGACATCCACGCGCTGGAGATCCACGCACCGCTGCTCGCCGGTGCGGGCGTGGTCCTCGCGGCGCGGTCGACCGTCCGGGACACCGGAGCGCTCGGCGCCCTGGTGGAACGCACCGGAGCCACGCTCATGCAGGCCACGCCGACCCTGTGGCAGGCGCTGGTCACCGACCGTCCGGAGCGGCTGCGCGGCCTGCGCATGCTCGTCGGCGGCGAGGCGCTGCCGCCCGCGCTGGCCGCGCGGATGCGCGGGACCGGCCGTGACGTCACCAACCTGTACGGGCCGACCGAGACCACGGTCTGGTCCACCGCGGCCACCGTCACCGACCGCCCCGGAGCACCGACGATCGGTCGTCCGGTGCTGAACACGCGGGTGTATGTGCTGGACGGTGCGTTGCGTCCGGTGGCTCCGGGTGTGGTGGGTGAGCTGTACATCGCTGGTGCGGGTGTGGCGCGTGGGTATTTGGGTCGTCCTGGTCTGTCGGCTTCGCGGTTCGTCGCGGATCCGTTCGGCAGGGTGCCCGGTGGGCGGATGTATCGGACCGGTGACTTGGTGCGCTGGTCGGATTCGGGTGCCTCCGTTGGTGAGTTGGAGTATCTGGGGCGTGCGGACTTCCAGGTGAAGGTGCGTGGTTTCCGGATCGAGCTGGGTGAGATCGAGTCGGTGCTCGCCGGTCATCCCGCCGTGGCCGGTGCCGTGGTCGTCGTACGCGGTGAAGGCGGTGCCGGGTCTCGGTTGGTGGCCTATGTGGTGCCCGCCGACGGTGCCGAGGTCAACAGCGATCTGCTGCGGCCGGTCGTTGCCGCTGCGTTGCCGGAGCACATGGTGCCGTCGGTGTTCATGGTGCTGGACCGTTTCCCGTTGACGCCGAACGGGAAGCTGGACCGGTCGGCGTTGCCGGAGCCGGAGAGCGGCGTCGGCCGTGGTCCGGTGTCGGTGGCGGAGGAGGTGTTGTGCGGGCTGTTCGCCGAGGTGCTCGGCGTGGAGCGGGTCGGGCCCGAGGAGAGCTTCTTCGAGCTGGGCGGTCATTCGCTGCTGGCGACGCGGCTGGTGAGCCGTATCCGTACGGCCTTCGGCGTCGAACTCCCCGTCCGTACGCTCTTCGAGGCACCGACCGTGGCCCGGCTCGCCACGCACCTCGACACCGGCGAGGCCTCGCGGCCCGCGCCCGACGTCGTCGCCGAGCGGCCGGAGCGGATCCCGCTGTCCTTCGCGCAGCGCCGCCTCTGGTTCATCAACCGCTTCGACGAGCGGAGCAGCACCTACAACATGCCGTTCGCCGTGCGGCTGCGCGGTGCGCTGGACCCGGCCGCGCTGCGGTCCGCGCTCGCCGACGTCGTCGAGCGGCACCAGAGCCTGCGGACCGTGTTCCCCGAGGTCGACGGTGTGCCGTGCCAGCACGTCCTGGCCACCGGGGACGCCGCGCCGGAGCTGTCCGTCGTGCTCACCACCGAGGAGAGCCTGCCGGGCCGGCTGGCCGCGGAGGCCGGTCGCGGCTTCGACCTGGCGGCCGAACCGCCGCTGCGCGCCTCGCTGTTCGCGCTCGCACCGGAGGAGCACGTCCTGCTCCTGCTGGTGCACCACATCGCCGGTGACCGCTGGTCGCTGGCACCGCTCGCGGAGGATCTGGCCGCCGCCTACACCGCCCGGGCGGACGGCCGGGCGCCGGCTCTTCCGGAACTGCCGCTCCAGTACGTCGACTACACGCTGTGGCAGCACAGCGTGCTCGGCTCCGAGGAGGACGCGGGCAGTCTGCTGCACCGGCAGCTGGAGTTCTGGACGCGGGAGGTGGAAGGGCTGCCGGAGGAGCTGGACCTGCCGACCGACCGGCCGCGTCCGGCGCGCTCCGACTTCCGCGGTGACGAGATCACCTTCGAGCTGGACGCCACGCTGCACAGCGAGCTGGCCGCTCTGGCGCGTACGCATCAGGCCAGCCTCTACATGGTCCTCCAGGCCGGTCTGGCGGCCCTGCTGACGCGGCTGGGGGCCGGTACCGATCTGCCGATCGGCTGTGCCGTGGCCGGCCGTGACGACGAGGCGCTGGAGGGCCTGGTCGGCTTCTTCGTGAACACGCTCGTCCTGCGGACGGACACCTCCGGCGATCCCGGCTTCGCGGAGCTGCTGGAGCGGGTGCGGAGCACCGACCTGGCGGCCTTCGCCCACCAGGACCTGCCGTTCGAGCTGCTGGTGGAGAAGCTCAACCCGGAGCGTGTCGCGGGCCGTCATCCGCTCTTCCAGATCGCGCTCGGACTGCAGAACGCGACGCCGGAGCCGCGCGGACTGACCGGACTGGACACCAGGGCCGAGCCGCTCGGCAACAAGACGTCCCGGTTCGACCTGCTGCTCAACCTCGTCGAGCGGCACGACGCCGAAGGCCGGCCGGCCGGGCTCGGCGGTGTCGCCGAGTACAGCACCGACCTCTTCGACGCGGAGACCGTGCACCGGCTCACCGCCCAGCTGGCGCGGCTGCTGCGTGCGGCGGTCGCCGATCCGGTCCGGCCGATCGGCGACCTGGACGTGCTGACGCCCGAGGACCGCCACCGGCTGCTCGTCGAGTGGAACGACACCCACCGCGAGGTTCCGGCGCTGCCGGTGCCGGACCTCTTCGAGGCGCAGGCGGCCGCGACGCCGGAACGCGTCGCCCTGGTCCACGGCGAGCGGGTGCTCGACTACGCGGAGCTGAACGAGGCCGCCAACCAGCTGGCCCGGGTGCTGGTGCGGCGCGGTGTCGGACCGGAGCGGATCGTGGCGCTGGCGCTGCCGCGCGGCGTCGACCAGGTGGTGTCGGTGCTCGCCGTGCTCAAGGCGGGCGGCGCCTATCTGCCGGTCGACCCGGACTATCCGGCCGAGCGCATCGCGTACATGCTGGCCGACGCGGACCCGGCGCTGCTGATCAGCCACACGGAGCTCGCCGCCGGTCTGCCGGAGCACCGGGGCCCCGTGCTGCTGCTGGACGCGGCGGAGACCGTACGCGAGGTCGCGGCGCGCCCCGGCGGCGACCTCGCCGACGCCGAACGCACCGATGTGCTGCGGCGCGAGCACCCGGCGTACGTGATCTACACCTCCGGCTCCACCGGCCGGCCGAAGGGCGTCGTCGTCTCGCACGCGGGTCCGGCCAGTCTGGCCTTCGGGCAGATCGACCGGTTCGCGGTCGGTCCGGACGCGCGGGTGCTCCAGTTCGCCTCGCCGAGCTTCGACGCGGCGTTCTCCGAACTGTGCATGGCGCTGCTCTCCGGCGCCGCCCTGGTGCTCGCCGAGCGCGACCGCATGCTGCCCGGCGCTCCGCTGGCGGAGCTGCTGGAGACGGAGCGGATCACTCATGTGACGCTGCCGCCGGTGGCGTTGGCCGTGCTGCCGCCGCACGCGCTCGACTCGGTGACCACTCTGGTCGTGGCCGGTGACGCCGTGTCGCGCGAGACCGTCGCCCGGTGGTCCGGCGGACGCCGGATGATCAACGCGTACGGTCCGACCGAGACGACCGTGTGCGCCACCATGAGCCGTCCGCTGGCTCCCGGCGACGGTCCGCCGCCCATCGGGCTGCCGATCGACAACGCACGCGTCTACGTCCTGGACGGCCGGCTCGCCCCGGTCGCCGTCGGCGCGGTCGGCGAGCTGTACGTGGCCGGGGCCGGTCTGGCCCGCGGCTACCTCGGCCGGGCCGCTCTGACCGCCGGACGGTTCGTCGCCGACCCGTTCGACCCGAGCGGCGGCCGGATGTACCGCACCGGCGACCTGGTGCGGTGGAGCGCCGACGGTGAGCTGAGCTTCGTCGGCCGCGCCGACCACCAGGTCAAGGTGCGCGGCTTCCGGATCGAGCCGGGCGAGGTCGAGTCGTTGCTGACCGACCGCCCGGAGGTGGCGCAGGCGGCCGTGATCGTCCGCGAGGACCGGCCGGGCGACCGGCAGCTGGTCGGCTATGTGGTGCCCGCCGCCAGGATCGCCGTCGGTGACGCCGGCCGCGACGAGGGCGTCGAGGCGGAGCAGGTCGACGAGTGGCGCGAGGTGTACGACGCGCACTACCGCCGCGAGGCCGAGGAGGGCGAATTCGGAGAGAACTTCTCCGGCTGGTTCAGCAGCTACGACGGCGAGCCGATCGCCGTCGAGCAGATGCGGCGGTGGCGGTCCGAGACCGTGGACCGGATCCTGGCCCTGGAGCCGGTGCGGGTCCTCGAACTCGGCGTCGGCAACGGCCTGATCCTGTCGAAGGTCGCGCCGCACGTGGAGACGTACGTCGGCACCGACTTCTCCGCCGAGGCGATCGAGGCGCTGCGCGCCCAGGTGGAGCGCGAACCGGAGCTGTCCGGCCGGGTGGAGCTGCGCACCGGCGCCGCCCATGAGACGGACGGCCTGCCGCAGGGCTTCTTCGACCTCGTGGTCGTCAACTCCGTCGCGCAGTACTTCCCGAACGCCGCCTATCTGGAGGACGTGGTGCGCCGCGCCGCCGCTCTGGTGGCGCCCGGCGGCAGCGTGTTCGTCGGCGACGTGCGCAATCTGCGGACCTCGCGCGGCTTCGGCGCCGGGGTGACGCTGCACCGGTGGTCGCCGCAGGAGGGCACCGCCGCCCTGCGGCGCGCGGTGGAGCAGAGCGTCGTGATGGAGAAGGAACTCCTCGTCGATCCGGCCTTCTTCGCCGCCGTCGCGGCCACCGTGCCGGGCCTGGAGACCGATGTCCGGATCAAGCGGACCGGCGCGGACAACGAGCTGGCCAGGCACCGCTACGACGTGGTCCTGCGCACCGGCCGTGCCGGGCGCGAGGAGCCGGACCCGCGGAGCCTGCCGTGGACGCAGGTGACCGGTGGTCTCGACGGACTGGCCGACCGGCTCGCGGCGGAGCGCGGTGCGCTGCGCGTCACCGGAGTGCCGAACGCCCGGCTCGCCGGTGAACTGGCCGCGCTCCGTGCGCTGGAGGACGGCGCGGCGGCGGAGGCCGTCGTGGAGGCCTGGCGGCGGCCCGTCGAAACCGGTGTGGAGCCGGGGGAGTTGTGGCTGCTGGCCGAGCGGCTGGGCCGCCGGGCGGCGGTCGCCTGGTCGGACACGGCCGGTGAAGGCGCGCTGGATGTGGTGTTCGCCGCGCCCGGCGGGGCCGAGCCGGTCCTGGCCCCGGCCGTCCGGGCCGGAGCGCGGCCGGACGCGTACACCAACGACCCGGTCGGCAACCGTGAAGTCGGCGCACTGGTAGGGGAGTTGCGCACCTATCTGGCCGCTTCGCTGCCGCCGTACATGGTGCCGGCGGCGATCGTGGCGCTCACCGCCCTGCCGGTGACGCCGAACGGAAAGCTGGACCGCCGTGCGCTGCCCGCACCGGACTTCGGTGCGGCGTCCGGCGGCCGCGCTCCGCGCACCGCGCGCGAGGAGCTGCTCTGCGCGCTCTTCGCCGAGGTGCTCGGCCTCTCCGCCGTCGGCGCGGGCGACAGCTTCTTCGAGCTCGGCGGCGACTCGATCCTCTCCATCCAGCTGGTCAGCCGCGCCCGCCGCGACGGACTGGTGATCACGCCGCGCGAGGTGTTCGAGCACAAGACCGTCGAGGCGCTGGCCGATGTGGCACGCGCCGCCGACGAGGAGACGGGCACCGCCGCGCGCGGACCCGAGGACGATCCGGTCGGCGAGCTGCCGTTCACCCCGGTCATGCACTGGCTGGCGGAGCTCGGCGGCGGCAGCGACGGCTTCAGCCAGTCGATGCCCGCACCGCTGCCCGCCGGCTGCGACCGGGCCACGGTGGTCGCCGCGCTGGCCGCGCTGCTCGACCACCACGACGCGCTGCGCGCCCGGCTGCTGCCGCCGCCCGCCGCCGCGCTGGAGATCCGGCCGCGCGGCGCGGTCGACGCGGACGGCATCCTGCACCGGGTCGACATCGCCGGCCTCGCCGACGACGCGGTCCGCGCGCTCGTCGACGCCCACGCGGCACGCGCCGTGGCCGCGCTGGACCCGGCGGCGGGCACGATGCTCCGCGCCACCTGGTTCGACGCGGGCCCGGACGCCCCGGGCACGCTGCTGTTCACCGCGCACCACCTCGTCGTCGACGGGGTGTCCTGGCGGATCCTGCTGCCGGACCTGGAGCAGGCCCTCACCGCCGCCGGAGCCGGTCTGGAGCCGGTGCTCCAGCCGGTCGGCACCTCGCTGCGCGCCTGGTCCCGGTGGCTGGCCGAGGAGGCGCTGCGCCCCGAGCGCACCGCCGAACTCGACCACTGGCGGCGGACGCTGTCCGAGCCGGAGCCGCTGCTCGGCGGCCGGCCGCTGGACCCGGACCGCGACATCGCCGCCACCCTGCGCCGCTTCACGCTCCGGATGCCGGCCGCCGCCCTGCTCACCACGGTGCCGACCGCCTTCCACACCGGCGTCTCCGAGGTGCTGCTCACCGGCCTCGCGCTGGCCGTGGCCGGGCGGCCGGGCTCCGGCGGCCGGGCCCTGATCGACGTCGAGGGCCACGGCCGGTACGAGCCGGACGGCCTGGACCTCTCGCGTACGGCCGGCTGGTTCACCACGCTCCACCCGGTCCGCCTCGACCCGGGCGTGCCGGACCGCTCCGAGTGGCCGGCCGGCGGTCCCGCCGTCGGCCAGGCGCTCAAGCGGGTCAAGGAGCAGCTGCGCGCCGTGCCGGGCGACGGGCTCGGCCACGGTCTGCTGCGGTACCTCAATCCGGAGACCGCGCCGCTGCTCGCCGCGCTCGGCGCACCGCAGATCGCGTTCAACTACCTCGGCCGGATACCCGGCGGCGGCGGTGCCTTTGCCGGTGGCGACGGTACGGTCACCACCGGCAGCGGCGGCTTCGACCCGGCGCAGCCGCTCGGCCACGCCCTGGAGCTCAACTGCCTGGTGGAGGACGGACCGGAAGGCCCGTGGCTGTCGGCCACCTGGTCCTGGCCGGCGGCGGTCCTGGCGGACGAGGAGGTCCGTGAGCTGGCGGACGACTGGTTCGCCGCACTGGAGGCTCTGGTCGCGCACTCGGCACAGCCGGGGGCCGGTGGCCGTACGCCCTCCGACCTGCCGCTGGTCTCGCTGGACCAGCAGGAGATCGAACGCCTGGAGCGGGCGCGTCCGGGACTGGCGGAGATCCTGCCGCCGTCGCCGCTCCAGGAAGGTCTGCTCTTCCACGCGCTGTACGGGGAGGGCACCGACGCCTACACCGTGCAGCTCTCGCTGGAGATGACCGGCGAGCTGGACGAGGGCGCGCTCGCGGCGGCCGCCGCCGAGGTGCTGCGGCGGCACGGCAACCTGCGCGCCGGTTTCTGGCACGAGGGCGGCGCCCGGCCGGTGCAGTTCATTCCGGCGGATGTCGAACTGCCCTGGTTCTCGCATGACTTGAGCGCGCTTCCCGAGGCCGACCAAGCCGCCGCGCTGGAGCGGATCCTGTCCGGCGAGCAGGAGGCGGGCTTCGACCCGGCCCGGCCGCCGCTGATCCGCTTCGCGCTGGTCCGGCTCGACGCCGGGCACCACCGGCTCGTGGTGACCAACCACCATCTGCTGCTGGACGGCTGGTCCATGCCGGTGCTCCTGGCCGAGATGGCCGCCTGCTACTCCGGGCGCGGCCACGAGCTGCCGCGCGTCACGCCGTACCGCGACTATCTGGCCTGGCTGGCCGTCCAGGACCGGCAGGCGTCCGAGCGGGCGTGGAGCGCGGCGCTGGACGGGCTGGACGAGCCGACGCTGCTGGCAGGGACCGCCGACGGTGCTCCGGCGCGTACGGAGCGTCTGGAGACCGACCTGCCGGCCGCGTTCACGGCCGAACTGGTCGCGGCCGGACGGCAGCTGGGCGTCACGCTCAACACCCTGGTCCAGACGGCCTGGGCGATCCTGCTCGGCCGTTTGACCGGCCGCGACGACGTGACCTTCGGCGCGACCGTCTCCGGCCGCCCGCCGGAGATCGACGGCATCGAGACCATGGTCGGTCTCTTCATCAACACCCTGCCGGTGCGCGTGACGCTCCGGCCCGAGGAGACGCTCCACGACCTGCTGAACCGCGTCCAGTCGGAGCAGCTGGCGCTGCTGCCGCACCAGTACCTCGGCCTCGCCGACATCCAGCGGCTGGCCGGCGTCGGTGAACTCTTCGACACGGCAACGGTGTTCGAGAACTATCCGGTCGCCCCCGGCGGTCTCGCCGCCCCGGACGGCTCCGCGCCCCCGGTCCAGGTCTCCTCGACCGAACTGCGCGACGCCACGCACTATCCGCTGAGCCTGTCGGCCGCGCTGGTCGGCGAGCGGCTGCACATCCGGCTGGACCACCGCACCGATGTGGTGGCCGACGGCGAGCGGCTGGTGGGCCGGCTCACCGAGCTGCTGCGGACCATGGCCGAGCGGCCCGGCACCCGGCTCGGCCGGACCGATCCGCTCTCCGCCCCGGAGCGCCGTGCGCTGCTGGCGGCCGGCGACGACCGGCGGAACGCGGCCCCGGCCGCGACGCTGCCGGACCTCTTCGAGGCGCAGGCGGCCCGCACACCGGCCGCGACCGCCGTGGCCGCGCCGGGCGGCGACCTCACGTACGCGGAGCTGAACGCCCGCGCCAACCGGGTCGCCCGCCTGCTGGCCGCACGCGGCGCCGGTCCCGGTGAGCGGGTCGCGGTCACCGGTCCTTCGTCGGCCCAGTGGCTGGTCTGCCTGCTCGCGGTGGCCAAGTCCGGTGCGGCCTACGTGCCGCTGGACCCGGGCCTGCCGGCGACGCGCATCGGCCGTCTGCTGGCCGACGTCCGGCCGGTGCTGGTGCTGGCCACCGGAGCGGCGCACGCGGCGGACGCCGCGGTGTCGGCCGCGGCGGGCGCGGTCTCCGCGGCGGTGCTCGGACCGGACGAACTGGCCGCCGCCGTCGGCGATCTGCCGGCCGGCGACCTCCGCCAGGACGAGCGGACCGCTCCGCTGCTGCCGGGGCATCCGGCGTACACGATCCACACCTCCGGCTCCACCGGTGAGCCGAAGGGCGTGATGGTCGCGCACGCCTCCCTGGCCAATCTGGCGGCCGACCACATCGAGCGGTTCTCGCTCGCCCCGGGCAGCCGGGTCCTCCAGGCCGTCTCGGCGAACTTCGACCCGTCGGTCGCCGATGTGGCGATGGCCCTGCTCTCCGGCGGCACGCTCGTCCTGCCGGAGGCCGTCGGCCTGGCCGGTGCGGAGCTGGCCGACACCCTGGAGCGCGAGGCCGTCACGCATGTGATGCTCGCCGCGCCGGTCGCCGCCACCCTGCCGGACCGTCCGCTGCCGCGGCTGCGGGTGCTGGTCCTCGGCGGCGAGTCGCTGACCCGCACCCTGGTGGCCAGATTCGCCACCGGGCGGCAGGTGTTCAACGCGTACGGGCCGACGGAGACCACGATCGCCGCGACCGTCAGCTCGCCACTGGCCGCGACCGGCGGGGTGCCGCCGATCGGACGGCAGGTCCGCGGCGCTGCGCTGCGGGTGCTGGACGCCGCGCTGCGCCCGGTGCCGGCCGGTGTCGTCGGCGAGCTGTACGTGGCCGGTGCCGGTGTGGCGCTCGGCTATCTGAACCGTCCGGCGCTGACCGGCGGGCGGTTCGTCGCCGATCCGTACGCCGCCGACGGCGGCCGGATGTACCGCACCGGCGACCTGGTGCGCCAACGGGCCGACGGAGAGCTGGAGTTCGTCGGCCGCGCCGACCAGCAGGTCAAGCTGCGCGGCTTCCGGATCGAGCCCGGCGAGATCGAGTCCGTGCTCACCGGCAGCCCCGCGGTGGCCGCCGCCGCCGTCGCCGTACGGGAGGACCGGCCGGGCGTGCGCCGCCTGGTGGCGTATCTCGTTCCGGCGGACGCCGCCGACGGACAGCCGGACGTGCACGCGTACGTCGCCGCCCGGCTGCCGCACTACATGGTGCCGTCGGTGTTCATGACGCTGCCGGAGCTGCCGCTCACCGTGAACGGCAAGGTGGACCGGGCCGCGCTGCCGGAGCCGGTGGCGGACGCGGTGCGTTCGCGCGGACCGCGCGGACCCCGTGAGGCGGAGATCGGCCGGATCTTCGCCGAGGTGCTCGGGCGGGAATCGGTCGGTATCGACGACGATTTCTTCGCGCTCGGCGGGGATTCGCTCACCGCGACCCGGCTCACCGGCCGTGTGCGGGCGGTTCTCGGAGTGGAGGTCGGTATCGCCACGCTGTTCCGTGCACCGACCGTCGCGGAATTCACCGAAAGGATCGGAACGGACGCGGCGGAGGATCCGTTCGAGGTCCTGCTGCCGCTGCGGGCCGGAAACGGAGGACCGGCACTGTTCTGCGTCCATCCGGCCGCGGGAATCAGCTGGACCTATTCCGGACTGCTCCGGCACATCGATCCGGAAATCCCCGTGTACGGAATTCAGGCGCGCGGTCTGGCAGGTCCGGCCGAACTCCCGTCGTCCGTCGGGGAAATGGCGGCCGACTATCTGGAGCAGGTGCGCGCGGTGCAGCCGAGCGGGCCCTACCGGCTGCTCGGCTGGTCGATCGGCGGCGTCGTCGCGCACGAGATGGCCGTCCAGCTCCAGGAGGCCGGCGAGCAGGTGGAACTGCTGGCGGCGCTCGACGCCTACCCGGAGGCGGTGACCGGCGAGCGCGGCGCCGCCGAGGAGGCGGAGGTGCTGGCGGCGCTGGTGCGGTTCGCCGGCGCGGACCCGGAGGCGGTCGCCGGACCGCTCACCGCGGAGCTGGTCGCGGCCGAGGTGGGAGCCACCCGCAGCGCGCTGGCGGGACTGGACGAGGAGCGCATCACCGCCCTGGTCGCCGCATGCAGGAACATGCAGGCGGTGACCCATCGGCCTCGTCTTTTCAGCGGCGACCTCCTAATGTTCGTCGCAACCCGGAACAAGAATGACGGGTCGCCGAATCCGCAGTCGTGGTCGCCTTATGCGGGCGGTCGTATCACCACGGTGGCCATCGATTGTGACCACGACGACATGACGAACTCCGAACCGATCGGGCAGATCGGCCGCGTAATCGCACAGAAACTCGGCGCCGCGAAGAACTCCGGCCCCGCTTCCTGAATTCGACGACCGAATCCTGGCAACCATTCCGATCGAGAGGGCAATCGAGTCATGTCCGAAACACCTCAGGCAGCAGGACCACCGCCGTTTCCCGGACAGCCGATCAGCGGTACCGGTCCCGGCGTCTGGGACCCGGATTTCTTCCAGAATCCTTTTCCGGTCTACTCCTGGCTGCGCGACAACGACCCGGTGCGCGGCATCACCTGGCCGGGCCCGCCCGGACGCGCCTGGATGGTCACGCGGTACGAGGACGTCCACAAGGGCCAGGCCGACTCCCGGCTGCGCCACGACCTGACGGCGTTCCTGGCCGAACTCGGCATTCCGGAGCCGCCGGCGATCGGCGGCGACGTGGCACGGCTGCTCGGCCGGAACCTGACGCTGCTGGACGCGCCGGACCACCCCCGGCTGCGGTCGGTGATGTCGCGCTTCTTCACCAAGAAGCGGATCGAAGGCATCCGGCCGCGCGTCGAGACGCTCACCGACGGCCTGCTGGACACGCTCGCCGAGCGGGCCGGCGACGGACCCGTCGACCTCATCAAGGACTTCGCCTGGAAGCTGCCGCTCACCGTGGTGTGCGAGCTGCTCGGCGTGCCCGAGGAGGACCACGAGCTGTTCGGCTACGGCACCGACGCCTCCCGCGACCAGGGCGCCACCGGCGCGTACGCGGAGGGCGCGGTCATCGCCGTCGAGCGGCTGCGCGCCCTGATCGGCGAGAAGCGCGCGAGGCCCGGCGACGACGCGTTCACCGCGTTCGTCCGGGCGCTGGACGCCGGTGAGTTCCTGGACGAGGACGAGGTCATCGCGCAGGCCATGCTGTTCGTGGTGGCCGGTCACGAGACCACCGTCGACCTGCTCGGCAACGGTGTGCACGCGCTGCTGTCCGCACCCGACCAGCTCAAGCAGCTCACCGCCGACCCGTCGCTGGTGACCAACGCGGTGGAGGAGGTGCTGCGTTACTACCCGCCGACCGACATCGTCACCCCGCAGTACACCGCCGAACCGGTCACCTTCGGCGATGTGACCGTCGACCGGCACGAGATCGTCATCCTGTCCCGGGCCTCCGCCAACCGTGACCCCGCGCGCTATCCGGACCCGGACCGCTTCGACATCACCCGGAACACCGCGGGCCACCTGGCGTTCGGCCACGGCGCGCACTACTGCGTCGGCGGCATGGTCGCCAGGACCGAGGGCCGCGCGGTCCTCGGCCGGATCTTCGACCGCTTCCCGGACCTGCGGCACGCCGAAGGCCCCGAGAGCGTCCGCTGGAAGTCCAACCCGGTGGCGCGCGGTCTGGTCGCGCTGCCGGTGGAACTCGGCGAACCGCGCAGGCCGGAGCCGCGACCGTGACCCCGGCCGCCGAAGGGCCGGACGCCCTGACGTCCGAGCGGCTCCACCGGCTGCTGGTGGAGTTCAACGACACCGACCACGCCGTGCCGGAGGCCACGCTCACCGCGCTCTTCGAGGCGCAGGCCGCCCGGACCCCGGGGGCCGTCGCCGTGGCGCACGGCGGCACGGAGCTGACGTACGCGGAGCTCAACGCGCGCGCCAACCGGCTGGCGCGGCTGCTGGTGGACCGCAAGGCCGGACCGGAGAGCTTCGTCGCGGTCGCGCTCGCCAAGTCCGTCGACCTGGTCGTGGCGCTGCTGGCCGTCGTCAAGACCGGCGCGGCCTACCTCCCGCTGGACCCGGCGCATCCGGCCGAGCGCATCGCGCTGATGCTGGAGGACGTCGCCCCGGCGGTGGTCGTCGGCCGCTCCGACGGTCCGGCGGTCGCCGCCGTCGGCGCGCACCACGTGCTGCTGGACGATCCGGAGACCGTCGAGGAGGCCGCGGCCCGGTCCGCGGCCGACCTGACCGACGCCGAGCGGACCGCGCCCCTGCGGCCCGCGCACCCGGTCTTCGTCATCCACACCTCGGGCTCGACCGGCCGCCCGAAGGGCGTCGTGGTCGAGCACCGCTCGCTCAACGTCTATCTGGCCTGGGCCCGGCACGCGTACGGAGCGGTCACCGGCCGCGCGCTGGTGCACTCGCCGGTCGCCTTCGACCTGACGGTGACCGGCCTGTACGCACCGCTCACCGCGGGCGGCTGCGCCCACCTCGTGGACCTGCACGAGGGCTCCGCCCCGGACGCCGGCACGCTGCCGGAGGCCACCTTCGTCAAGGCCACGCCGACGCACCTCGCCGTCCTCGCCGCGCTGCCGGACGCCTACTCGCCGACCGGCCAACTGGTGCTCGGCGGCGAGGCGTTGCTCAGCGAGCCGCTGGCCGAGTGGCGCAAGCGCCGGCCCGACGCGACCGTGATCAACGAGTACGGACCGACCGAGACGACCGTCGGCTGCATGGAGTACCGCATCGAGCCGGGCGACGAGGTGCCGGCCGGTGTCGTGACCATCGGCCGGCCGATCTGGAACACCCGGCTGTACGTCCTCGACGACCACCTCGCCCCGGTCGGCACCGGCACGGTCGGCGAGCTCTACATCGGCGGCGCGCTGCTGGCCCGCGGCTACCACGGCCGCCCGGGGCTCACCGCGAGCCGCTTCGTGGCCAGCCCGTTCGCCGCCGGAGAGCGCATGTACCGCTCCGGCGACCTGGTGCGCCGCCGCGAGGACGGACAGCTGGACTTCATCGCGCGCAGCGACGACCAGGTCAAGGTGCGCGGCTTCCGGATCGAGCCCGGCGAGGTCGAGGCCGCGCTCACCGGCGTGCCGGGCATCGCCGCGGCCGCCGTCGCCGCGCACACCGAACGGCCCGGCAGCACCCGGCTGGTGGCCTATGTGGTGCCGGACGCGGACACGGTCGCGCCGGACGCCGAGACCCTGCGTGCGGCCCTGGCCGAGCGGCTGCCGGAGTACCTGGTGCCGACCTCGTACACCGTGCTCGCGGCGCTGCCGCTGACGCCGAACGGCAAGCTGGACCGGGCGGCCCTGCCCGCTCCGGCCGCCGCCGACGCCGTCACGGCCACGGCCACCGCCACGGACGCGGCGGACGCCGGACCGGTGGCGTCGGCGCGGAGCGCGCGCGAGGCGCGGCTGTGCGCGCTGTTCGACGAGCTGCTCGGCACGTCCGGCACCGGTCCGGACACCGGCTTCTTCGCCGCCGGAGGCGACAGCGTCGCCGCGTTCACGCTGGTGAAGCGGGCCCGCGAGGCGGGCATCGGCTTCGGTACGCGCGATGTGTTCCTGCACCGCACCCCGGCGGCGCTGGCCGCGCTCGCGGCCGACGTCGACGCCGGTCCGGACGGCTCACCGGCCGCACCGGCGGCCCCGACCGCGCCCGCGGACTCCGCGCGGGCCGCCGAGTACGCCGCGTCGCCGCTCCAGGACGTCATGATCCGCCGCGCGGGCACGGGCCCCGGCCCGTACGCCGACCAGTTCGTCTTCCGGCTCGCCGGAGAGCTCGACGTCACGGTGATGCGCCGGGCGCTCGCCCTGCTGGCGCGCCGCCATCCGGCGCTGCGGGCCGCGTTCCGGACCGGGGCCGACGGCCGTACGGTCCAGGCGATCGCCGACGAAGTGACGCCCGAGCTGACCGAGTCCGACCTCTCCGGCCTGCCGGAGTCCGAGCGCGAGGAGCGGCTGCGGCAGCTGCTGGAGACCGACCAGGACACCGCGTTCGACCTCGCGCGGCCGCCGCTCGTGCGGTGCGCCGCCGTCCGCGTCGGACCCGGTGACGGCCGGTTCGTGCTGACGCTCGCGCCGCTGCTGCTGGACGGCTGGTCGCTGCCGCTGGTGCTCGGCGAGCTGTGGATGACCTATATGACCGGCGCGGACGAGGCCATGCTGCCGCCCGCGCCACCACCCGGCCACCACGCCTACGGGCAGTGGCTGGAGCGGTTCGACGCGGCAGCCGACGCGGACGCCTGGCATGTGGTCCTGGACGACCTGCCGGAGGCCGCGCCGCTGGCGGAGCCGGTCGCGGCGACCGGCCGCGTCACGGTCGTGGAGAACGTCGTCACGCTGACCGAGACCGTCACGGCCGCGCTGACCGCACGGGCCCGCGCGCACGACCTGACGCTCAACACCCTGGTGACCGGCGCCTGGGGCCTGCTGCTCGGCGAGCTGACCGGCCGGGACGAGCAGGTCTTCGGTGTCACCGTGGCCGGGCGGCCGGCCGAACTGCCGCAGCTGGACCAGGCGTCCGGCATGTTCATGAACAACCTGCCGGTACGGTTCGGGCCGCGCGCCGGAGAGACCGTGCGCGAGGCGCTGCACCGGCTCCAGCGCGAGCAGGCGGGACTGATCGCGCACCAGCACGTCAGCCTCGCCGAGCTGAGCCGGATCGCCGGCCGCGATCAGCTCTTCGACACCGTGGTGGTGTTCGAGAGCGCGCCGACGACCGCCGCCCCACCGCCACCACCGCCGGGCCCGCCGCCGATGCCGCCGGGACCGGGCGGTCCGGGTGGCCCCGGTGGCCCCGGTGGTCCTGGCGGACCGGGTGTTCCTGCCGGTCCTGGCGGCCCCGGTGGTCCGGACGGCCTCGGCGCTCCTGCCGGTCCGGACGCCCCCGGCGCTCCTGCCGGTCCGTTCGCGCCGCCGCCGCATCTGGTCCAGATCCTCGGCATGGAGGCGCACGACGCCGCACGCGTCCCGCTCCGCTTCGCCATCGCTCCGGGCGAGCGGCTCGGCATCCTCGCGCAGTACTGGTCCGAGGCCTTCGCGCCGGGCCGGATCGAGGAGATCCAGGACCGGTTCGTCCACCTGCTCGGCGCGTTCGCCGAGGACCTGGACCGACCGGTGAGCAGCCTGCCGCTCCGTACGACGGGAGGCGCCGGACGATGATTCCTCCGCTGACCGTTCCGGACCTGTTCCGCAACCGGGTGGCCGCCGGCCCGGACACCGAGGCCGTCGTGTCCGAGGACGGCGTCCTCTCGTACGCCGAACTCGACGCACGCGCCAACCGCCTGGCGCGGCTGCTGATCGAACGCGGCGCGCGACCGGAGAGCTTCGTCGCGGTCGCCGTGCCGCGCGGCGCGGACCTGATCGTCGCGCTGCTGGCCGTGCTGAAGTCCGGCGCCGCCTACCTTCCGGTGGACCCGGCCTACCCGGCCGACCGGATCGCGTACATGCTCGACGACGCGCGTCCGGCGCTGGTGCTCACCACCCGCGCGGTCGCCTCGCGGCTGCCGGTGGAGGCGCCGCTCGTCCTGGACGCGCCGGAGACCGCGGCGGCGCTCGCCGCCCGGTCCGCGACCGCCGTGACCGAGGCCGACCGGCTCGCTCCGCTGCATCTGCCGGCCCCGGCCTACCTCATCTACACCTCCGGCTCCACCGGCCGTCCGAAGGGCGTCGTCGTCACGCACATGGGCGTGGCGGGTCTGCTGACCTCACAGCTGGCGGCCTTCGACGTCGGCCCCGGCTCCCGCGTGCTCCAGTTCGCCTCGCCGAGCTTCGACGCGGCGTTCTGGGAGCTGTGCATGGCGCTGCTGTCCGGTGCGGCCCTGGTGGTCGCCCCGGAGGAGCGGCTCGCTCCCGGCGCCCCGCTCGCCGCGCTGCTCGCCGAGCGCCGCGTCACGCACGCCACCCTGCCGCCCGCCGTGCTGGCCGCCACCGAACCGGCCGCCGACGTGCTGGCCGGCGGCACCCTGGTCACCGCCGGAGAGGCGTGCTCCGCCGCGCTGGCCGACGCCTGGTCGCCCGGCCGCCGGATGGTCAACGCCTACGGTCCGACCGAGTCCACGGTGTGCGCGACCATGACCGGACCGCTGACCGCCGGGGACGGCCCGCCGCCGATCGGCGCGCCGGTCACGTACACCCAGGTGCTGGTCCTGGACGAGGGGCTGCGGAGCGTTCCGTCCGGCGAGGTCGGCGAGCTGTATCTCGCCGGGGCCGGTCTGGCGCGCGGCTATCTCGGCCGTCCGTCGCTCACCGCCGCCCGGTTCGTGGCCCGTCCGCAGGGCCGGCCCGGTGAGCGGATGTACCGCACCGGCGACCTGGTCCGCCAACGGGCCGACGGAGAGCTGGAGTTCATCGGCCGCGCCGACCAGCAGGTCAAGCTGCGCGGCTTCCGCATCGAACTCGGCGAGATCGAGGCGGCGCTCACCGCGCACCCGTCCGTCGCCCAGGCGGTGGCGGCCGTACGCGAGGACCGGCCGGGCGTCCGCGGCCTGGTCGGCTATGTGGTTCCGGCGGGTGGCGGCACGGCCGCCGACGAGCTGATCCGGCACCTCACGGCCACCCTGCCGGCCCATCTGGTGCCGCCGGTGATCGTCGAGCTGGACGCGGTGCCGCTGACGCCGAACGGAAAGGTGGACCGCGCGGCGCTGCCCGCACCGGACCGCGACAGTGCAGGCGCGGAGCCGCGCACCCCGGCCGAACTGGCCCTGTGCACGCTCTTCGCCGAGGTGCTCGGCCTGCCCGGAGCCGGTGCGGACCGTAACTTCTTCGAGCTCGGCGGCGACAGCATCACCGCCTTCACCCTGGTGCAGCGCGCCTCGGCGCAGGGCCTGGACCTCACCGTCCAGGACGTCTTCCGGCACGGCACCCCGGCCCGCCTGGCCGCGCGCGCCGACGAGGCGGTCGCCACCACCCGGGCCGCGTTCGCGCCGTCGGCCGCCGATCTGGCCGCGGTCACGGCCGCGCTGCCGGGCCACGCCGGCGTCCTTCCGGTCACGCCGATGCAGGAGACGCTGCTCGCCGGAGCCCGGCGCGAGCCGGACACCGGCCGGCTGCTGGTCGACTGCTGGCAGTTCTGGCTGGAGTTCGACGGCGGCATCGAACCGGAGCGGATGCGGCGCGCCGCCGCCGCGCTGCTGCGCCGCTACCCGGCCTCCGCCGCCGCCTTCGCGCACGAGGGCCTGAGCCGTCCGCTCCAGGCCGTGCCCGGAGACCTCGGCGCCGGCTGGGTGAGCGGCACGGACGGGGTGCCGTGGGCCGAGCACGATGTGAGCGCGGTCTCCGAGGACCAGCAGGAAGGCGTCTTCGAGAAGCTGGCGGCGGCCGAGCGCGAGCGTCCTTTCGACGTGTCGCGCTCTCCGCTGCTGCGCTTCACCCTGGTCCGGTTCGGCGAGCGGCGGCACCGGCTGCTGCTCAACTTCGGCCAGCTCCAGATGGACGGCTGGTCCTTCCCGGTCTTCCTGGACGACCTGTGGGTGCTCTACCAGTACGACGGTGAGCCGGCCGCGATGCCCGCCGCGTCGACCGCGGCCCCGTACACCGCGTGGCTGGCCGGCCGGGACCGTCCGGCGGCCCGCTCCGCCTGGCGCGCCGCGCTCGACGGACTCGCCGCGCCGACCCTCGTACGCGAGACGGATCCGGCGTACCGCGCGGGCGCACCGCACGTCCAGGACCTGGTCCTGGTGCCGGCCGAGGTGACGAAGGCGCTCGGCGAGCGGGCCAAGGAGCACGGACTGACGCTCAACACCCTGGTCCTCGGTGTCTGGGGCCTGGTCCTCGGCTCCCTGACCGGCCGCCGGGACGTGGTCCTCGGCTACACCGTGGCCGGCCGCGCGCCGGAGGTGCCCGGCATCGAGCACGCCATCGGCAGCTACGCCAACCTGCTGCCGGTCCGCGTCCGCTGGAGCCCCGGGCAGCCCTTCACCGAGGTGCTGGCCAGACTCCAGGAGGAGCAGAGCGCGCTCATCCCGCACCAGCATCTGAGCCTCGCGGAGATCGAACGGGACGCCGGAGCGGGCGAGTTGTTCGACGCCACGGTCGCCGCGCAGAACTATCCGGTCCACCGTCCGGCCTCCGAAGCGCTGGCCGCCGCCGGTGTCGCGCCGAAGGACGGCGCACGGATCGTCGGCGTGCACACGCACGAGGTCACCGCGCACACGCTGCGGCTCTCCTTCCGCGTCGACGACCAGATCTTCCTGGCGCTGGAGTACCGGGGCGGCACGGAGGTGCTGGCCGGGATCGCGGAGCGCGTACGGCGGCTGACGGCGGCCGTCGCGGACGACCCGGGCCGCGCGGCCGGCGCACTGCTGGAACTGGCGGACCGCCCCCAGGAGGACACACGTCATGAGTCAACCGCGTACGGAGAGACGATCCGATGAGCACTGACATGCTGATGGACACCAGGCTGCTGGTCGGCCGCCAGATGCGACACCTCAAGCGCGGTCCGGAGCGGGTCGTGCCGGTGGTGATCACTCCGCTGATCCTGGTCCTGCTCAACGGACTGCTGATCGGCAGCGCGATCGTGGTGCCGGGGAACGGCAACTACAAGGACTTCATGATGGCCGGCGTGTTCGCGCAGGTCGCCATGCTCGGGATGTCCAACGCGCAGAACGGCCTCAAGGAGGATCTGCGCAACGGCCTGGTGGACCGCTTCCAGTCGCTGCCGATCGCCCGCTCCGCGGCGGTCCTGGCGCGCTCGATCGCCGAACTCCTCATGATGTTCGTCGGCTGGCTGGTGATCGCCGGCGTCGGTCTGCTGATCGGCTGGCGGATGCACGAGGGCCTGCTGCGCGGCATGGCGGGCATCGGCCTGATGCTGCTGTTCGGCTACATGTTCATCTGGCTCGGCATCCTCGGCACGGTCTCCGGGCGCAACCCGCAGTCCTCCGGCGTCGGTTCGATGATCGTCATGCCGATGCTGTTCCTGTCGCCCGCCTTCTTCCCGATCGACAACCTGCCGGGCTGGCTCCAGACCATCTGCGAGTGGAACCCGTTCAGCTCGGTCGTGGTGGCGTGCCGCGAGCTGTGGGGCAACCCGAACCCGACGGTCACCGGCGCCTTCCCGGTCGAGCACCCGATGCTCGTCGCGACACTGATGCCGGTCGTCCTGCTGATCGTGATCATGCCGCTGGCCGTCCGCCGCTACCACTCCGTCGTCGGGCGGTGAGGACATGAGCGCGTCGTCCCCGGCCGGCCGCTGGTCGTCCGCCACACTGGCCTCGCTGCTCGGCGTCCAGGTCTTCCAGGTGGTCCTCGCCTGGTCCGTGCTCACCGTGGCGGGACCGCTCGCCACCGCGGTCGTGCTCGCGCTCGGCACCCTGCCGCGCATCGCGATGATGTCCGGCCTGACCGCCGGGCTCGCGGGCCGGTTCGCCGCGCACCGTCTGCTGGCGGTCGGCGAACTCGGCCGTGCGGCCCTGGCCCTGGCCGCGGCCGGCGCGCTCGCCGTCAGCGGCCTCGACTTCACCGGACTGCTGCTGGCGAGCCTGCTGTTCGGCCTCGTCGAGGCGATCACCGAGCCGGCCGCCGGCTCGGTGCCCGCGCTGATCGCCGACGCGGCGGGCCGGCAGCGGATGGAGGCGCTGCGCACCACGCTCTTCCGCGTCACGGTCGTCGTCGGCGGACCGCTCGCCGGACTCGGCGCGCTGCTCGGCCTGTCCACCGCGCTGATCGTCGGCGGCCTGGTGTTCCTGGTCTCCGCCGCGCTGTTCCTCTCGCTCCGTCCGCGTCCGTCCGACGCGGACGGTACGGCTCCGGCGGCCGGCCACGGACCGGCCGCCGGAATGCCCGGCCCGCCGGGAGCGGACGCGCCGAAGGCCGGCGAGGCGCTGGCCCTGCCGGGCGTCCGTGCCGCACTGATCTGCACCGTCCTGATCGAGCTCGGCTGCCCGGGGGCGTTCGGCGTCGGCACCCTGCTGCTCGCCGACGACCGGGGCTGGGGCGCGGTCGGATTCGGTGTGCTGGTCGGCGCGGTCGGCCTCGGCACGGTCCTCGCCGCGCTGGCCCCGGGCTTCGCCCGGCGGCTGCGCGGCAGCGGCAGCGGGCTGATCCTCGCCTGTGTGCTCACCGCGGCGGCGATGGCCGGTCTCGCGTTCAGCCCGAACCTGCCGCTCGCCGCCGTGCTCACGGTCGTGATGGCGCTCGCGGCCGCCGCCGCCAGCGCCGCCACGCTCGGCGTGCTGTTCTCCGGACCGCGTCCGGAGGCGCTCGGCATGGTGATGGGCGTCGTGATGGCGGCCGGCGCGCTCGCCGCTCCGCTCTCCTACGTCCTGGTCGGCCTGGTCGCCCGCCTGGCGAACCCGCGGGCGGCGGTCGCCGCCTGCGCGGTGGCGCTGCTGGCCGCCGCGCTCGTCGCGCTGACGGACCGCACGCTGCGCACCGCGACGGCACCGGAACCGCCCACGGGACCGCAGGCGGGACCGCCCGCCGACCCGGCCGCAGACGCGGACGCCTCCACCACCGATGCTCCGCACGCCGACGCGCCCGCCGACGCGCCTGCCGACGCCACCGGCGAGCCGTCCGCGGACGGGCAGCCCGGCCACCTCTCCGCGAAAGGAGCCTGACGCCATGGCCGACGCACCGAACGCCGCACCGACCGCCGGGCCGCCCGCACCACCCGCCACCCCCGAGATACCCGCCGGCATGCCCGACGAGAACTCGCTGGTCTACGGCGACGCCGTACTCGCCGACCCGCACGCCGTCTACGCGCGGATGCGGTCCGAGTGCCCGCTGCACCAGGACGTCATCCAGGGCGGCGGCAAGGTCCTCGTACCGACGCGCTACGACGACGTACGCGCGCTGCTCGCCGAGTCGCGGCTGCTGCGGAGCTTCGCCGTCGAGGACCCGGGGGCCTTCCAGGGGCACCTCGGCAACAGCGATCCGCCGCGCCACACCCGGCTGCGCCGGCTCACCGCCAAGGCGCTGACGCCGAAGCGCGTGGAGCGGCTGCGGCCGGCCGTGGAGCGGCTCGCCGACGGGCTGCTGGACGCGCTGGCCGGCCGCCCGCAGGCCGACCTGGTGGCCGAGTACACGCATCCGCTGGCCGCGCTGGCGGGCGCGGAGCTGTTCGGCATCGGCGAAGCGGACGCCGAGGAGTTCCACGGCTGCTGGGACGCGATGGCGGCCTTTCCGGAGAGCACCTCGTTCCCGGAGTTCCAGGCGGCCACCGACCGTCTCGGCCGGCTGTTCGCCCGGCTCTTCGCGGACCGCCGCGAGCAGCCGTCCGACGACCTCCTCTCCGCGCTCGTGCACGCCAGGTCCGGCGAGGACCGGCTCACCGACGGCGAGCTGGAACAGACCGCCGTCTTCCTGGTGATCGCCTCCGACAAGACCGTTCCGGCGATGCTCGCGAGCGCGATGCTCGCGCTGCTGGACCACGCCGACCAGCTCGACCTGCTGCGCTCGCGTCCGGAGCTGCTGCGCGGGGCCGTCGAGGAGTGCCTGCGCTACGAGGCGCCGGTCGCCCTCACCAACCCGCTGCGCGCCGGAGAGCCGATGAGCGTCGGCGACCGGGAGCTGGCCGCGGGCGACCTCGTACAGCTGGCGCTCATCGCGGCCAACCGCGATCCGGAACGCTTCGCCGACCCGGACCGACTGGACATCACCCGTCCGGTCGGCGGCCATGTCTCCTTCGGACACGGCATCCACATGTGTCTCGGCGCCCAACTGGCGCGCATGACCGGCGAGGTCGCCCTCGGCCGGCTGATCGACCGCTTTCCCGCGCTGCGCCTCGCGCACGACGACCCGGCCCAGGACGCGGTCTGGTCCCGTGAGCACGTCATGCGGCGGCTGAGCGCGCTCCACGTAGGCCTGGGCGAAGCCGCTCCGGCCGGCAGCGCCGCCGCACCGGTGGCGTCCGCGAACTCCGCTCATCCGACAGGAGCTGATCCGACGTGACCACCGCCATCGAGGCGCACGGGCTGCGCAAGCGTTACAAGGACCACGAGGCGCTGGCAGGCGTCGATCTCAGCGTCGAGTCCGGCACCGTCTTCGGCCTGCTCGGTCCGAACGGCGCGGGCAAGACGACCGCCGTGCGCATCCTCACCACGCTGCTGCGCGCGGACGAGGGCCGGGCGAGCGTCGCCGGCTTCGACGTGGTCAGCCAGTCGCAGGACGTGCGCGCGAACATCGGTCTGACCGGGCAGTACGCCGCGGTCGACGAACGGCTCACCGCCCGCGAGAACCTGACCCTGATCGGCCGGCTCTACCGGCTCGGCAAGAAGGAGACGGCCGCCCGGACCGAGTCGCTGCTCGAACGGTTCGAGCTGACCGCCGCCGCCAACCGGCCGCTGAGCACGTACTCCGGCGGTATGCGCCGCCGCCTCGACCTCGCCGCGAGCCTGATCGGCCGGCCGCCGCTGCTCTTCCTCGACGAGCCGACCACCGGACTCGACCCGAGCAGCCGCCTGGCCCTCTGGGACATGATCCGTGAGCAGGTGGCCGCCGGAGTGACGATCCTGCTCACCACGCAGTACCTCGACGAGGCCGACCAGCTCGCCGGCCGCGTCGCCGTCCTCGACCAGGGCAAGGTCATCGCCGACGGCACGCCGGACCAGCTCAAGCGGAAGGTCGGCGGCGAGTGGCTGGAGGTGACCGTCGCGAACCCGGAGACCGCCGCCGACACCGTACGCGCGCTGTCCTCGGCCATCGCCGGCGAGCCGACGCTCAGCGAGGACGGGCTGACCGTCAGCGCCCCGGTCGCCGAGGGCACCCACTCCATCGCCGCCGTCGCCGCGAGCCTGGACGCCGCCGGGGTGGAGGTCGTCGACTTCGCCCTGCGCCGGCCCTCGCTCGACGACGTCTTCCTCACCCTGATCGGCAAGACCGCCGCCGCGGTACCGGAACCGCAGAAGGCCTGACGAGGAGCACCGGCAATGAGCCAGGACATGGACCTGCACACCACCGCCGAGGACGGGACGCGTTCCGCCGAGGCGCTGATCACCCAGGACTTCGTACGCGATCCGCACGCCACGTACGACTGGATGCGCGAGGAGGGACCGGTCAAGCTGCGGCAGGCCAGCGGCTCGGTCCTGTGGATGCTCACGCGGTACGAGGACGCGCGCGCCGCGCTCGCCGAGCCGAAGCTGCACAAGGACCCGCGCCGCTTTCCGAACCCGGCGGGCGGCACCGGCATGGGCCCGGAGGAGCCGGGCATGGAGCTGCTGTCGCGGCACATGCTCAACAGCGACCCGCCGGACCACACCCGGCTGCGCAAGCTGACCACGAAGGCCTTCACGGCGCGGCCGACGGAGATGTTCCGGCCGCGCATCGAGGAGCTCGCCGCAGGGCTGCTGGACGGCTTCGAGGCCGGGCAGCGGATGGACGTCGTGAACGACTACGCGATGCCGCTGTCCACCCGGGTGATCTGCGAGCTGATCGGCATTCCGGCGGCGGACGGCGAGATCTTCCGCGACTGGTACACCACCATGACCGGGGTGCACCCGCCGGAGCAGGTCACCGAGGCCAGGCAGTCGCTGATCCGCTACCTCGGCGATCTGATCGCCGACAAGCGCGCCCGCCCCGCCGACGACCTGATCAGCAATCTGCTCCAGGCGCGGGACGCGGACGATCTGCTGTCCGAGACCGAAGTCATGTCGATGGTGTTCCTGCTGCTCGGCGCGGGCCACGAGACGGCGATCAGCTTCATCGGCACCGCGATGCTGTCGCTGCTCTCCGAGCCCGACCAACTCGCCCTGCTCCAGAAGGATCTGACCCTCCTGCCGGGCGCGATCGAGGAGCTGCTGCGCTTCGAGAGCCCGATCAACGTGGCGACGTTCCGGTACGCGGCCGAGCCGGTCGAGATCGGCGGCGTCACCATTCCGGCGGGCGACTCGGTGTTCGTCTCCATCGGCGCGCTCAACCGTGATCCGTCGAAGTTCTCGGAGCCGGACCGCCTGGAGATCACCCGCCCGGCCACCGGGCACCTCGCCTTCGGCCACGGACTGCACCACTGTCTCGGCGCTCCGCTGGCGCGGGTCGAAGGGGCGGTGGCGATCGGCCAGTTGATCAGTCGCTTCCCCGACCTCGCGCCGGCGGTCGGCCGCGAGGACCTCCAGTGGCGGTTCAGCCTGATGCTGCGCTGCCTGGAATCACTGCCGGTCGTCCTGTGACCGGCCTGCTGGACACGGAAGCCGCCGCGGTCCCGGCCGCGACCCCGGCGGCCGGGCAGTGCCTGGGCCACCCTCCTGATCCGGACGCCGGCGACGGCACCCACCGCCGGCTGATGGCGCTGCTGGACCGCGCCGGCGCCGACTACCGGATCATCGACCACGCGCCGGAGGGCCGCACCGACCTGGCCAGCGAACTGCGCGGCCACCGGCTGGAGATGGCCGCCAAGTGCATGGTCCTGCGGATCCGCAGGAAGGGCGGCGAGGACCACCACGTCCTCGCCGTCGTGCCGGGCCACCGCCGCGTCGACCTGCGGCGGGTCCGCAAACTGTACGGAGGCAGCGACGCCACGCTCGGCGACCGCGAGGAGGCCGAACGCCTCACCGGCTGTGTCAGCGGCTGCGTCATCCCGTTCTCGTTCGACGAGCGGCTGCCGGTGGTCGTGGACGCGGACCTGCTGGTGCACGAGGAGATCTACTTCAACGCCGCCCGGCTCGACCGCTCGCTGGCGCTGCGGACCGTCCACTACATCTCGCTGAGCACCCCGCGCATCGCCGCCATCGCCAAGTGACGTGCGGGGAAAGCCGCCAGGACACCGCCTAGCGCCCCGGGCGGACCAGCCGCTGCTCGTAGGCGAAGATCACCACCTGCACGCGGTCGCGCATGCCGAGCTTCGCCAGCAGCCGTCCGACGTGCGTCTTCACCGTGCCCTCGGACAGATGCAGTTCCTTGCCGATGGCGGCGTTCGACGCGCCGCGCGCGATGAGCAGCAGGACCTCGCGCTCGCGGGCGGTGAGCTCGGCCAGCGGGTCCGGTCCCTCGCTGCGCTGCGGCAGGTCCGGCGCAACCTCGTCGAGCAGCCGCCGGGTGGTGGTCGGCGAGATCACCGCGTCGCCGCGCTGCACGGTGCGGATCGCGGAGAGCAGGTCCTCGGCCGGGGCGTCCTTGACCAGGAAGCCGCTGGCCCCGGCCTGGAGCGCGGCGAAGGCGTGCTCGTCGACGTCGAAGGTGGTGAGCACGACGACCTTCGGCGCGTCGGCGCGCGCCAGCAGTCTGCGGGTCGCCTCCACGCCGTCCATGCGCGGCATCCGGACGTCCATCAGCACGATGTCGGCGGAGGTCACGGCCAGCTTCTCCAGCGCCTCCGCGCCGTCGCCCGCCTGGCCGACCACCGTCATGTCGTCCTGCGCCTCGACGACCATGACGAAGCCGGCCCGCACCATCTCCTGGTCGTCGACGAGGAACACCCGGATCGTCATACGCGCTCCTGCCCGCCGCTCTCCTGCTCGCTGTTCTCCGGTCCGGCCGCGCCCGCCGCGGCGCGCACCGGGAGCCGCGCGCTGACCAGGAAGCCGCCGCCCGGGGCCGGACCGGTGTGCACGGTGCCGCCGGCCACCGCGGCGCGCTCGCGCATGCCGACCAGCCCGTGTCCGGCCCCGTCGCCGGGCCCCGGCCCCGTGCCGTCGTCGCGCACCTGGATCTCCACCTCGTAGTCCGACCAGTCGAACCGTATCCCGCAACGGGCGCCGGGACCGGCGTGTTTGAGAGTGTTGGTGAGGGCTTCCTGCACGAGCCGGTACGCGGCCAGCTCCGCCGCGGGCGTCAGCCGGCCGGGTTCGCCGGTCTCGGTGTAGTCGACGGTCAGCCCCGACTCGCGCACGCGGCGCAGGAGTTCCGGCACCTGCGCCAGATCCGGCTGCGGTCCGAAGCCGTCGCCGTGGTCGCCGCCGCGGAGCATGCCGAGCAGACCGCGCATGTCCGTGAGCGCCTGCCGGCCGGCCTCCTCGACGGTGGCCAGCACCTCGGCGGCGCGCTCCGGCCGGGCGCGCGCCGCGTACCGGCCGCCCTGCGCCTGGCTCACGATGACGGACAGCGAGTGCGCCACCAGATCGTGCATCTCCCGCGCGATCCTGGCCCGTTCGTCGCGTGCCGCCCTCGCCGCGCGCTCCTCGCGCTCCGCCTCGGCGCGCACCGCGCGGTGCTCCAGCTCGCCGACGTACGCCAGTTGGAAGCGGCGGAACAGACCGAGGCTGAACGCCACCAGCACGATCGCCAGCAGAAAGCCGAAGAGGAAGGCCGGGGGCAGCTGCACGGTGGTGGTCAGCGCGGACCGCAGCGTGACCGCCGCCGCCCCGGCCGCGCCGACCAGCACCGAGGCCAGCGGCGCGCGACCCGGGCCGTGCGCGCAGTACGCGTACAGCGCCAGCGGAAACGCCAGCAGGGACGGCAGCAGCGGAAACTCGCCGGGCAGGACCACGGCCTGGACGGCGCAGGCCACCGTCGTCACGGTGAACGAGGCGGTGGCCGCCGACCGCCGCCAGGCCCCGGCGGCGTGGCCGACGAGCACCGCCGGCGCCAGCAGCAGGGCCCAGGCCCCCGGCAGCGCGAGCGCCAGCAGGAGCAGCGTCCAGCCGCCGACCGGCAGCGCGACGGCCAGGGTGATCAGGACGTCGGGCCGCTCCGGTCGCGGCAGCCGGTTCAGTGGCCGCACTGCGCGCACACGGACCGGGTACGGCGCTGGTAGTCGCGGGTCGCGCCGAGCAGCGCAGCGCCGAACAGCGACCAGCCGCCGTACACCGCGAGGATGACCCAGGAGTTGGCGCTGCCCGCGTCGAACGGCAGTTCCGGGCCGCCGAGCAGATGGTTGATCGCGGCGAACACCGGGATGAGCCCCTGGAGCAGCAGCGCCGCCGACAGGCCCCAGCCGCAGGCGACCAGCAGCATCCGGGGCACGGTGCGGCGGGCCAGGAACGGCACCCACGACGGGTAGATCAGGCCCCACGAGCTCACCAGGGCCAGTGAGAGCACTCCGCCGCCGACCAGCAGCATGGTTTCCATGACCGGGAATCCCTCGGGATAGTCGTCCGGACGGCCGATGCCGCCGCCCGCCCACCAGTAATACTTCACCGCCGGGTAGACGAAGGCCAGGCCGAACGCCGCGTATCCGAGCCACGGCGAGGACTTCTCGCGCTCGCCCGGCAGCAGCCCGCAGCGGTCGCAGCCCGTTCCGGTGCGGCGCTGGAAGGCGAGGGTGGAGCGGGCGAGCAGTACGGTGGCCGCGAAGGCGACGGCACGGCTGAGGAAGCCGGGCCAGTCGACGATCGCGAAGTCGCCGGCCGGGATGCCGGTGACCCGGAAGAACGCGCGGAACCCGTCGAAGACGATGCCGACGGCCGACCAGAGGAGCAGGACGGTGCCGGTCCAGCCGAGGACCAGGACCGCGGTGCGCGCCGCGCCGTGCGCCGTGGTGCGGGCGGCGGATGCCAGCACGGCGACGACGCCGACCGCCGCCCCGGCCCAGAGCGCCCAGGACGGCACGATGCCGAGCGACCTGATGTAGTCCGCCGCTCCCGGCAGGTGCGGTTCGGCGGCCGCGGCGGCCAGCGCGGCCAGCAGCGTCACGAGCACCGGCCACGGTCTGACCGGCCGGACGGCCGCGGCCGGTGCGGGGGCGGGCTTCTCGGTCAGCGGAACGACGCCTTCGGGCATCTCGGACTCCTCTCACTGCGGTACCGCGGCCGGATGCTTCGCGCCGAGGTACCTCCACCGTGGCAGCCGGGTACCGGCCGCCGCGTCTGCCTCAGGTCGTGCGCCGATGTGACCTGCGGATGATGCCGGAGCGGCCGGTCCTCTCCGTAAGGTCTTTGCCGGTAGCGGCAACACGTCCGGCCACGGCCTTCGCCGTCGTTAGCGTGCGGACGGTCAATCTCACGCGGCCCGCGGGCTCTTCGGAGCCGAGGCGGCCACGGCCCATCAGCGGCAAGGAGCCGATCCATGTCCCGACCGACCGATCAGGCCGACGCGGCCACCGACGGCAACGGCGCCTACGCGGCTCCGGCGCACGACCCCGTCGCCGAGCGGTTCATGGCGATGTCCGACGTCATCACGCCGAACGCCGTCCGCGTCGCCGCGACGCTCGGCATCGCCGATCTCGTACGCGAAGGAGTGGACCGGCTCGACGACCTCGCGGCCCGTACCTCCACCGACCGCGAGGCGCTCGGCGAGATGATGCGGCACCTGACCGTCCAGGGCCTGTTCGCCCAGCCGGAGCCCGGTGTCTACGCGCCGACCGAGCTGTCCCGCTGGATCGAGAGCGACCATCCGGTCGGCATGCGCGAGTTCCTCGACCTGGACTCGCCGATGGGCCGGCCGCAGCGCGCCTTCGCCGGTCTGCTCCACAGCATCCGCACCGGGGGTCCTGCCTACGCCGAGATCTACGGCAGGACGTACTGGGAGGACCTGGACGCGCGGCCGGACCTGAGCCGCGCCTTCAACGCCAAGATGGCCAAGCAGGTCTCGGAGATCGCCGCGGACGTCGCCAAGACGTACGACTGGAGCGGCGTCGGCCATGTCGTGGACGTCGGCGGTGGCACCGGCACGCTGCTGGCCGAGGTGCTGGCCGCGCATCCGTCGCTCCGCGCGACCCTGGTGGACCTGCCGGCCGCCTCCGGCGGAGCGGGCCGGCTGCTGGCCGAGGCGGGCGTCGCCGACCGGTGCGAGATCGTGGCGGGCAGCTTCTTCGAGCCGCTTCCGGCCGGCGCGGACGTCTACCTCCTCTCGACGATCCTGCACGACTGGAGCGACGAGGCCTCGCGCGCGATCCTGCGCCGGTGCGCCGAGGCGGCGGGCGAGCACGGCCGGGTGCTGGTCGTGGAGCATCTGATCCAGCCGGAGATCCGGCAGGGCATCTCCACGCTGAACCTGATCCTGCTGACCACGCTCGGCGGCCGGGAACGCTCGCTGGAGGAGTACGCCGAGCTCGCGGACGCCGCGGACCTGAGAGTGCTGCGGACGCTGCCGCTGCCCTCCGGCCGGTCGGCCGTGGAGCTGGGGGCCGTCCTGCCGATCACCGCCGAGCACGACACCCCCTAGCGCGCCGGCCATGAACGATCTCGTCTTCGCCCTGGCCGGAACCGTCGGCGTCGTGACGCTGGCCATCGGCATGGCGGTCGGCGCGCGGCGGCTGCTCGGTCTGCGCGTCGGCACGCTCCGGATGGTGCTGGCCTCCCTGGTCGGCTTCGCCACCGCCGTGGTCTTCGGCAACCATGTGCAGCCGCCGCTGGAGCGCGGCGCGCTCGCCACCGTCATGGTCGGCATCTCGGTGCTGGTGACGATGGCGTTCCTGGTCCTGGCGGACGTCGTGATGTCGGACCGGTCGCGGCCGGTGGCCTGGACGCGCCGGCTGCACCGCCGCATCATGCGGGTCCACCGGTACGCGCAGATCGGCGTGATCCTGGCCCGGCACGGCCTCGCGCCGTTCCTGCGCCGCAAGGACCGCACCGGCAAGGACCGGGGCGGCGCGGCGGGCCGGCTCGGCTCGCCGCGGCTGGCCCGGTCGCTGCGGCTGGCCATCGAGGAGGGCGGGGTCACCTTCGTCAAGCTCGGCCAGCTGATGTCCACCCGGCCGGACGCGATACCGAGCGAGTTCACCGAGGAGCTGAGCAAGCTCCAGTGCAAGGTCGCGCCCGCGCCCTGGCCGGAGGTCCGGCGGGTCCTGGAGGACGAGCTCGGCGGGCTGGTGGACAGCGAGTTCGCCGAGTTCGACCCGGAGCCGCTGGCCGCCGGATCGGTCGCCCAGGTGCACCGGGCGCGGCTGACCTCCGGCACCTCCGTGGTGATCAAGATCCAGCGGCCGGGCATCCATCACATCGTGGAGCGGGACCTGGACATCATGGGCCGGATCGCCGTCACGCTGGAGGAACGCGCCGACTGGGCCCGGTCGATCGGCGCGGTCGCGCTGGCCGAGGGGTTCGCCACGGCGCTCCGCGAGGAGCTGGACTTCCAGGTCGAGCTGCGCAACATGAGCGCGATCGGCGCGGCGGCGGCCGAGGCGGGCACGGCGGTGTGCGTCCCGGAGCAGTTCCACCGGCTGTGCACGAAGCGTGTGCTGGTGCTGGAGCATCTGGAGGGCACCCCGATCGGCGAGGCCGGTCCGCGCGTCGAACGGGCCGGACTGGACCGCGAGAAGCTCGCCGGTGTCCTGCTGGACTGCATGATGCGCCAGGTCATGATCCACGGCGTCTTCCACTGCGATCCGCATCCGGGGAACATCCTGCTGCTGGACGACGGCCGCCTCGCGCTGCTCGACTTCGGCGTGGTCGGCCGGCTGGACGCCAAGGCCAGATCGGCGCTGCGCGCCCTGCTGCTGGCGGTCAAACGCGGCGACCGGGCGGCGCTGTGCGACGCGCTGCTCGATCTGGTCATCCGCCACGACGACCTCGACGAGCAGGCGCTGGAGCGCGAACTCGGCGATTTCGTCACGCTGTTCCTCACCGCGGGAGCCACTCCGGACCTGGAGATGTTCGCGGGTCTGTTCCGGGTGATCGCCGGCCACGGGCTGTCCGTGCCGCCGCAGGTCGCCGGACTGTTCCGGATGCTCGCCACGCTGCACGGCACGCTGATGGGCCTCGCGCCGTCCTTCGACATCGTGACCGAGTCGCGGGAGCTGGTGGCCGGTTACTACACCGAGCGGTTCCAGCCGGCCGCGCTGCGCGCCACCGCCGGGGAGAACGTCCTGAGCATGATGGCGATGCTCAGCAAGGTGCCGCGCCGCCTGGACCGCATCACCGGCGCGCTGGAGGAGGGCCGGCTCGGTGTGACCGTACGGCTCGGAGCCCGCGAGCGGGACCGCAGGCTGGTCACCGGGCTGGTCCACCTGTCGCTGATCACGGTGCTGGCCGCCGCCTTCGGAATCATGGGCGTGCTGCTGCTCGGCACGGACAGCGGCCCGCTGATCACGCCGACGCTCGGGCTGCTCGACGTCTTCGGCTACAACCTGCTGGTCGTCAGCTCGGTGCTCGGCCTGCGCGTACTCGTCCGGGTGTTCCGCGGCGAACCGTGAGGAACCCCGGCGGAAGAGAAGCGATTCACCGAACCGCACTGCACCACGGCAGCACACCCCCGAACCGCACCACGGAAACGCACCACCGAACCGACTGGAGGCGTGTCATGAAGGCGAAGTCGACCTACCGCAAGCGCTGGGGAGTTCCCGGCGGACCCGATCTGCTCGACCAGGTGCCCGACCTCCTGGACCAGGTTCCCGACCTGCTGGACCGGATTCCCGGCTGGGTCGACGCGATGACGGCCAACGGGCTGCGCGACACGGTCCTGCGGATCCTCTCCGGCGGTCCGCGCAGCGGCGCGGAGCTGATCGAGGAGATCGGCACCCTCCGGGGCCGTCCGCAGATCACCGCCGAGCAGCTGTATCCGCTGCTGGACCAGCTCACCGACGAGAACCTGGTGACGGCCGGCACGAAGGACCGGCCGCGCGCCTACGCGCTCACGGAGGAGGGCCGCGAGGCCGCCGCTCGACGCGGCGGCTCCGGAGCCTTCGGTCCTTTCGGCTCCTTCGATCCCTTCGCGTCCGCCGGTTCCGCGGGCTCCGCAGGTTCGTCCGGGTCCTCCGATTCCTCCGGCGCCCGCCCCGGCGAGGCGCACCGGCTGCTCGGCGATGTGCTGATGGCCGCCGGACGCCTGGAGTGGTCGGGCGACGCCCGCCGCCGCGAGCAGGCGGCGGCGGTGCTGGCCGAGGCGCGTCGCGAGCTGTACCGGCTGCTCGCCGACGAGGAGTGCTGACCGCCGAAGCGGTACGCGACCGCTGACGGCGGCCACGGAAACGACGGAGCGGCCGGACCCGGGCCCGAAAGCCCGGTGTCCGGCCGCTCCTTCGCGTCCGGGTCCGTGGCCCGTACGCGTTCCTGGGGTCCTGGCGGGCCGGCGGACGATCCGTCACGTCGCGAGGGACGATCCGGTCGGGCCGGCCCGCGGGGACCGGGCGCGTCAGCCCGTCACATCGGCCGGCTTCCGCTCGTCCGCGCTGCCGTCCGCCGCGTCCGGCCCGTCCGGAACGTCCTCCCCGGTACCCGGGGCGTCGGCGCGGCCGCCGGGCCACCAGGCGCGTCGGCCGAACAGCGCGGTGAGCGCCGGAACGAGCAGCATCGCCATCACGAACGCCGTGAGCAGGATGCCGAACGCCACGGCGAAGCCCATCTGCTGCAGCATGGCGTTCTCCGCCAGCAGCAGCACGCCGAACGTGCCGGCCAGGATCACCGCGGCGGCGGTGATGGTGGACGCGGTGCTCACGACGGCACGCGCGGTGGCCTCGGCCGGACTGCTGCCCCGCCGGATCTCCTCGCGCAGCCTGGCGATCATGAGGATGTTGTAGTCGGTGCCGATCGCCACGACGAACAGATAGAGGATCACCGGCAGCGTGAAGAGCAGACCGCTCTCGCCGCGCACGTCCTGGAAGAGCCAGACGGTGGAGCCGAGCGTCGCGCCGAAGCCGAGGCCGACCGCCAGCATCAGGTACCACGGAGCCACCACGCTGCGCAGCAGCAGACCGAGGATGATCATGATGGCGAGTCCGGCCGCCGGGAAGACCAGCGTGTAGTCGCGGTTGACCGCGTGCTGCACATCGGCGAGCACCGCACTGGTGCCGCCGACCAGCGCCTCGGTGCCGTCCGGTGCCTTGTCGTGCGCGAGATCGCGCAGCGGCCCGGAGACCAGGTCGATGGCCGCGTCACCGGTCGGCCGGTGGTCGATCAGCACCGAGAGCTGTGCGACGTCCCCGGCCGGGGCGAGCACCGCCGGAGGCGCGCTGCCGACGCCGTCCAGCGCCGCCAGCTCCTTGCCGTACGCCTCCAGTGCCGCCGGGTCCAGCTTGCCGCCGTCCTCGGAGCGCACCATGATCCACACCGGGTCGGTCTGGCCGGACGGGAAGCTGTCCTGGAGGTCCTCCATCGCCTTGACCGACTCCAGCTCCTTCGGCAGCGAACTGCCGGTGTCGAAGACCGGGTTGAAGCCGAGCGCGCCGATGGCGAGCACCGCGAGCAGACCGCCGGAGGCGGCGGCCACCAGACCGGGCCTGCGGCCGGTCAGCGCGCCGACGCGCTCGGAGATCCGGTGCTGGGGCTGCTTCCGCCAGGCCTTGGACGGCCAGAAGGCCTTCGCGCCGAGCAGCGAGAACACCGCGGGCACCAGCGTCAGCGCGGCGAGCAGGGTGACCGCGACCGCGATGGCCAGTGCGGGGCCCATCGCGCGGAACATGCCGAGCGTGGAGAGCAGCAGCGCCAGGAACGCGACGATGACCGCTCCGGCGGCGGAGGCGATCGTCTCGCCGACCTTGCCGACCGCGTCCGCCATGGCCTGCTTCGGCTCCTGGCCGGAGCGCAGGTGTTCGCGGTAGCGGAACAGCAGGAACAGCAGATAGTCGGTGCCGACGCCGAACAGCACCACGATCAGGATGGACGAGATCGAGGCGTCGGTCTTGAGTCCGCCGAGGTCGGAGACGGTGGCGATCAGCCCGTTGGCCACCATGAAGACCAGCGAGATGATCAGCAGCGGCAGGAACGCGATGAGCGGGCTGCGGAAGATGGCGAGCAGCAGCACCACGATGAGCACCATCGTCGCCATCATGATCATGGCGTCGGTGTTGCCGGACGACTTCATCGTGTCCACGCCGGTGGCCGTCTGACCGGTGATGCCCATGGTCAGCTCGGTGGACTTCAGCAACGGCACGGCGAGCTCGCGCAGTTCCTCGACGGAGGCCATCAGATCCGCGTCGTACGGATCCTTCGTGGTGGCCATGATCGACGCCAGCGCGAGCTTTCCGTCGGCCGAGACCGACTGCTCGTCGGTGGCGATCTGCTTGACCTTCTTCAGCCCGGCGTCGTCCAGCCCGGCGACGACCTTCCGCAGGTCCTGCCGGTCCTCCGGCGTCAGCGCCGCCTTGTCGCCGCGCTGGAAGACGGCGATGGACGCCGGCTGTTCCTGTTGCGGGAAGGCGCGTTTCTGCACCTCGCCGACCTGCACCGACTCATAGTGCGACGGCAGGAAGTCCGCCTGGTCGCCGGTCGGTTTCAGCTGTGGCGCGAGGGACATCAGGGCGACCGCCGCGATGATCCAGGCGACGATCGTCAGCCAGGGATGCCGGACGGCGGACTGCCCGATCCTTCCGAACATGGGACTCCTCCAGAGCGGTCTTTCGAGAGCCACCGATTGTCGGCACGGCCGGTTCCCCGCTCCGGTGGTTCGGCCGGAACGTGGCAGCAACCTGCCGCTCGCCCGGACCGTGCCGTCCGGTGCGGCGTGCCCGCGGACGACTGGCAGGAAGAGGTCAGCGACATTGCCCGCCGCGCGGCGGGCGGCCGATTCTCGAACCGCTGCCGCCGTCGGCGGACGTGACGGCTGCCGACGCGTCACCCAACCGCCGGGAAGAGGACGAGGACATTGATGGTCACGGCCCCGCCCGGAAACGAACTCCTGGCCCATGTCGCCGCACGCGACCCGCTGTTCCGCCACCGGACGGCCCAGCAGCTGCTGGCCGTCGAGAAGCGCCTGCTGGACGTGGCGGCCGACTCGCCGGACCCTCGCGTCGCCGAGCTCACCGTCCATCTCGCCGCGTCCGGCGGCAAACGGCTGCGGCCGCTGCTGGTGCTGCTCGGGGCGGAGTTCGGCGAGGAGTGGCGCGACGGAGTCGTCGACGCCGCCGTGATCGCCGAGCTCGTCCACATCTCCTCGCTCTACCACGACGACGTGATGGACGGCGCGGCGCTGCGGCACGGAGTGGCCAGTTCCAACGCACGGTGGGGCGAGCGGATGGCGGTGGCCGGCGGCAACTGGCTGCTGGCGCGCGCCGCACGGCTGGCCGCCGGACTCGGCCCGGACATGGTGCGCTTCAACGCGGACGTGGCGGCCGTGCTGGTGGACGGCCAGCTCCGCGAGCTGACCGGTCCGGCCGAGGGCGAGGACCCGGTCGAGCACTTCTTCCGGGTCACCTCCGGCAAGACCGCGGCGCTGCTCGCGATGTCGCTCGGGGCCGGTGCGCTCCAGGCCGGTGCGCCGGCCGGGCAGCGGAGCGCGCTCATGGAGTACGGACACCAGCTCGGCATCGCCTTCCAGATATCCGACGACCTCCTCGACCTGGTCGCGCCGGCCGCGCGGACCGGAAAGGAGCAGGGCAAGGACCTGGCGGCCGGAGTGCTGAGCCTGCCGGTCCTGCTGGCCCTCTCCGACACCGGACCGGCCGGAGCCGAGCTGCGTGAACTCCTGGAGACCGGACCGCTGGACGACGAGGTACGCCGACGGCGCGCGCTGGAGCTGTTCCGGTCCTCCACCGCGCCCGCGGCCGCCGAGGAACACCTGCAGGAGCGCCTGCGGCTGGCCCGGGGCGCGCTGGGCCGGCTGCCGGACGGCGCACCGCGCCGCGCGCTGGACGCGCTGTGTGCCTACGTCGGCGCCCGCGCGTCCACGGCCGCCGGGCCGGCCGGATGCTGACCCGACCGCAGGACAGGACGAGGAGGAGACCGGCCATGGAGCAGGAGGCGCTCACCGAACTCGCCGTGATCCGCGCCGAAGCACTGCGCGGACCGAGTGAGCGGGCGACCGAGGCGCAGCACGCCAAGGGCAAGCTGACCGCCCGCGAGCGCATCGAGCTGCTGCTGGATGCGGGTTCGTTCAAGGAGGTCGAGCAGCTCCGCCGTCACCGGGCGACGGGGTTCGGCCTGGAGGCGAAGAAGCCGTACACCGATGGTGTGATCACCGGGTGGGGCACGGTCGAGGGCCGGACGGTCTTCGTGTACGCGCACGATTTCCGGATCTTCGGCGGGGCGCTGGGTGAGGCGCACGCGACGAAGATCCATAAGATCATGGACATGGCGATCTCGGCGGGTGCGCCGCTGGTGTCGCTGAACGACGGCGCGGGCGCCCGTATCCAGGAGGGCGTCTCGGCGCTCGCGGGTTACGGCGGGATCTTCCAGCGCAACACCCGCGCTTCCGGGGTGATCCCGCAGATCAGCGTGATGCTCGGCCCGTGCGCGGGCGGCGCGGCCTACAGCCCGGCGCTCACGGACTTCGTGTTCATGGTCCGGGAGACCTCGCAGATGTTCATCACGGGGCCGGACGTGGTGAAGGCGGTCACCGGCGAGGAGATCACCCAGAACGGTCTCGGCGGCGCGGACGTGCACGCCGAGACGTCGGGCGTGGCGCATTTCGCGTACGACGACGAGGAGACGTGCATCGCGGAGGTCCGGTACCTCATCGGGATGCTGCCCTCCAACAACCGCGAGAACCCGCCGACGGCTCGGAGCGACGACCCGGCCGACCGCCGCAGCGACGTCCTCCTCGACCTGGTCCCGGCGGACGGGAACCGTCCGTACGACATGCACCAGGTGATCGAGGAGCTCGTCGACGACGGCGACTACCTGGAGATCCACGAGCGCTGGGCCCGCAACATCATCTGCGCGATGGCCCGCCTCGACGGCCAGGTCGTCGGCATCGTCGCCAGTCAACCCCTCGCCCTGGCCGGTGTCCTGGACATCAACTCGTCGGAGAAGGCCGCACGGTTCGTCCAGCTCTGCGACGCGTTCAACATCCCGCTGGTGACGCTGGTCGACGTTCCGGGCTTCCTGCCGGGCGTGGCCCAGGAGCACGGCGGGATCATCCGCCACGGGGCCAAACTCCTCTACGCCTACTGCAACGCCACCGTGCCCAGGATCTCGCTCATCCTCCGCAAGGCCTACGGAGGCGCGTACATCGTCATGGACAGCCAGTCCATCGGAGCGGACCTCACCTACGCCTGGCCGACCAACGAGATCGCGGTCATGGGCGCCGAGGGCGCGGCCAACGTGATCTTCCGCCGCCAGATCGCGGACGCCGAGGACCCCGAGGCCATGCGCACCCGCATGGTCAAGGAGTACAAGGCCGAGCTGATGCACCCCTACTACGCGGCCGAGCGCGGCCTCGTCGACGACGTCATCGACCCCGCCGAGACCCGCGAAGTCCTCATCGCCTCGCTCGCCATGCTCCGCCGCAAACACGCCGACCTGCCGTCCCGCAAGCACGGCAACCAGCCGGCATGAGCGCCGCCACCGGCCCGGCCGCCTCTTCGCTCCGCGTGGTCCACGGTTCACCTACCCCGGAGGAGCTGGCGGCGCTCGCGGCGGTCCTGGCCGTGGTCCGCCACCCGGTCGCGCCGAGCACGGACACCGCTCCGGAACGGGCCGCCTGGCACCGGGCGGAGGCCCCGGCCTCCTCGGCGGTCTCCTGGCGGACCGGCCACCGGACGTGATCACCACTCCAGGCGGCCACGACGGGGTCAGCAGACGCCGAAGTCGCGCCATCCGGGCTTGTACCGGGGCCAGCCGGCCATGTCGTACCACGTGCCGCGCTCATCGCTCATGACGATCCCGTCCTCGCCGCCCTTCCCGCTCCGGACCCCCGAGTAGTGGCCGACGACGCCGTCCCCCTCGGACTGGAACATCTGGAGTTCCGAACGGCCGTCGCGGTCCTGGTCGGTGGCCCGCAGGCCGTACACGAAGGTCGTGGAGACCACGTCGACCGTGCCGGTCCGCTCGCTGCGCAGGTCGCGGGCGAGCGGACCGTAGTGCACCTCGTGCGCGACCATGTGGTGCGTCGGGTCGTCACCCCGGTGCGCCTGGCTGTAGAAGAGGGCCAGGTCCACATGGCCGTCGCCGTCGAAGTCGCCGAAGGCGCCCTTGGCGACCATGTCGTCCTTCGATGCGCCGCGCAGCTTCTGCCAGAACCCGCGCGCGGAGCCGACGTCCACCGTGGTGCGGTCCGAACCACGCCGGAAAACCACGTGACTTGAGCCGTCGCGCCGGGGATCCCGGATCAGGTCCAGGTGCCCGTCCGCGTCCACGTCGGCGCGCAGCGTCGTGTCGTCGACCGCGCAGATCGCCAAGGGCGCGTGGTCACCGGGCCGAGGGCCGTCGCCCCACAGGTACCACGCGCCGACGGTGGTGAGGACGAGCACGGCTCCGGCGGCGGCGGCGAACCGTCGGCGGCCGGTGCGCGCGGTCCGCGGTCGTGGCGGGGAAGCAGACATGCCGAGACTCTAGGGGGTGCTCCGATGGGCGTGCGGGCGGTTGGAGGGGCGGTTACGAAGCCCTCGACGGCCCATGCGGGCCGAGCGCTACCGAGTTGCGCGGCCCAGATAGGTCACGGGCCCGGGGTCCGGAACGGCGATCTCGTGGAAGCCGACGCGGTCGTAGAAGGCGCGCGCACGGGTGTTGGCCGTCAGCATGCTCAAGTGGACCGCCTTGACGCCCTGTTCGTGGAGGGCGGCGAGGAAGGTCTCCATCAGCCGTCGCCCGTGTCCCGCGCGCTGGTGGGTCGGGAGCAGGTCGATGTGCAGGTGGGCCGGATAGCCGGCCAGCTCCGGCAGGATCATGCGTTCCGGGGTGTGCATCAGGGCGGTCATCGCCTCGGTGGGGGTTGCCGGTTCGCGTACGGGGGCCGGGTGGCGGTCGGCGAGGCCGGGGAGCCATTCGGCGCGGTAGCGGTCGACGAAGGACGCGGTGTCCGCCGTACCGAGGATGTAGCCGACGGCCCGCCCGCCGTCCTCCACCACGAAGGCCAGGCCCGGTTCGAGGGCGGCGTAGGGCGCGGCGAAGATGTTCGGCAGCAGGTCGGGGTCCGGGTAGAGGTGCCGGGCGTCCCCGCCCTCGTGCCCGGTGCGTACGCAGATGTCGAAGAGGGCCTCGCGGTCTTCGGGGCGGTACGGGCGCAGCACGGGCGGCGGAGGAGTCATTGCCGGGATCCTTCCGGTGCGGGAGTGCTCCCGCAAGGGGGTGGGGCGACGTCTCCACCGGGGCAGTCACGCTTGACATCAAAGTGCATGATCGTGCAACCTTTTGGTCGTCCGTCAACTCCTGCCGCTTTGCCGGGGGATGTTGTTGCTTGCGCGATCAATGACCTGGAGGTCTGCGCATGGCTGATCCCGTGAAGATCAAGATCTGGTCCGACTACGTCTGCCCCTTCTGCATGCTGGCCGAAGGCCCCCTCGAAGAGGCGATCGACGACATCGGCGCCGAGGTGGAGATCGAGTGGATGCCGTTCGAGCTGCGGCCCCACCCCCAGCCCACCCTGCGGCCGGAGGACGACTACCTGCCCGACATCTGGAAGCGCGCCGTCTACCCCATGGCCCGTCGCCTGGGTGTCGACATCACGCTCCCCGACGTGTCGCCGCAGCCGTACACCGCCCTCGCCTTCGAGGGGTACCAGTACGCGGCCGAGCACGGCCTGGGCACCGCCTACACCCGGCGGATGTTCCGCGCCTTCTTCCAGGAGAGCCAGGACTTGGGCCAGGTCGACGTCCTGGTGACGCTGGCCGGTGAGATCGGCCTGGACGAGGCCGGGTTCCGGGCCGCGCTGGCGGACGGCGCCTATCGCGCCCGGCACCAGGAGGCCCTGCGGGAAGCGGCGGCCCACCGGGTGCAAGCCGTTCCCACGCTGCTCATCGGTGACACCCGCATCGAGGGCGTCCCGCGCCCCGCCCAGTTGCGCAAGGCGATCCTGGACGCCCAGGCGCGGCAGGCGGAGGACGCCGTCGTGTACGGCGCCGCCTGCGGTATCGACGGGAGCTGCTGAGTTGCCCGGCACCGCCGCCGGCCCGTCCGGCGCCTCCACCGGGCAGACCCGCGCCCATCCCGCCCTCGCCGCCTGCCGGTTCGCCGGTCTCGACCTGTGCAACAGATTCGCCGTCGCCCCCATGACCCGGGTCTCCGCGACCGAGGACGGCCGGGTCACGCCGGAGATGGCCGCGTACTACGCGGCCTTCGCCGAGGGCGGCTTCGGGCTCCTGATCACCGAAGGAACCTACACCGACCGGGCCTTCAGCCAGGGCTATCTGTTCCAGCCCGGCATCACGGACGAGGCGCAGGCCGCCGCCTGGCGGCCGGTGGTCGAGCGGGCGCACGCCGCCGGGGCGCGGATCGTCCTGCAGCTGATGCACGCCGGGGCCGTCTCGCAGGGCAACCGGTTCCGTGACCGGGCCGCGGGGCCGTCGGCGGTACGGCCGCTGGGCGAGCAACTGGCCAAATACCGTGGCGGCGGCCGCTGGCCCGTGCCGATGGAGCTGACCCGCCGGCAGATCACCGAGGTCGTCGAGGGCTTCGCGGCCGCCGCGGTCCGCGCCCGCGACGTCGGCTTCGACGGGGTGGAGATCCACGCGGCCAACGGCTATCTGCTCGACCAGTTCCTCACCCCGTACACCAATGCGCGCACCGATGAGTACGGCGGTGACGTCGAGGAACGCCTGCGGCTGGTACGGGAGGTGGCGGCCGCGGTGAGAGCCGCGACCGGGCCCGGCTTCACGGTCGGCGTCCGGCTCTCGCAGGGGAAGATCAACGACCCGGGGTGGCAGTGGCCGGGAGGCGACGCCGAGGCGCGCACCGTCTTCACGGCGGCCGCCACCGCCGGGGCCGACTATCTGCATCTCGCGGGCAGCGGGCGGGACCGGTTCCCGCGGGGGCGGTCGCTTCCCGCGCTCGCCCGGGCGGTCACCGGGCTCCCCGTGATCGCCAACGGCGGGCTGCACCGGGACGAGGTGGCACGCCGCGTGCTGGACGAGGGGCACGCCGACCTCCTGGCGATCGGGACGGCCGCGCTGGCCAACCCCGACCTGCCGCGCAGAGTGGCGGCGGGCACGGCGCGGGCGGCGTTCGACCCCGGGGTGCTGGAGCCGCTGGCGACCCTGGGCAACGCCCGGGCGCACGCACACGCTTGACAGTTTTTAGATGCACATGCAAGAGTAGTTCTGCGGGCGAGGCCCTGAGCGGCCACGTGCGGACATCTTTCCATTGCATGTGCAGGCAAATGAACGCTACAGGGCAACTCGGGAGACGAACCGCTCATGGCCACACACGACAGCGAACTGACGGGCTACGCCCACGAAGCGATCCGGCTCAGCGGCGAGCACGTCGCCCAGGGCGGAATCCCCTTCTCCGGCGTGGTCGTGGCCGGCGGACGGATCCTCGGAACCGGCTTCAACCGGGTCCGCGAGGACAACGACCCGACCGCGCACGCCGAGGTCGTCGCCCTCCGGGAGGCCACCGCCAAGCACGGGATCCGCTCCGTGGCCGGAGCCACCCTGATCGCCTCCGGTGAACCCTGCGCCCTGTGCTATCTGGCGGCGCGGTACGCCGGCATCGGCCACATCGTGCACGCCGCCGACCGCAGGACCGCCGCCCGGTACGGCTTCGACTACACGAGCACGTACACCCTCTTCGCCGAGGACCCGGCGGACTGGCCCATCAAGGTCACGGCGCTCCAACTCCCCGAGGCCGAGCAGCCGTTCCAGGACTTCCTCACCCTGAGCCGCGCCGCGCGCTAGCGCTCCGGTTCCGCACCGCCCCTTCACTCCGCCCACCCCCTCCCATCCACCGCACGGAAGGACCCGCCATGCACTGGCTCTACCTCGCCATCGCCGTCGCCTTCGAGATCACCGTCGCCATCGCCGCCGGAAAGGCCGAGGGCTTCAAGAACCGCAAGTGGACCACCATCACGCTGCTCAGCGGCGCCGCCGCGACCTTCTTCCTCAGCAAGGCGCTGCTGACCTTCGACGTCGGCGTCGGCTACGCCCTGTGGACGTCCGTCGCCGGTGTCGGCATCACCGTCCTCGGCGCGCTGTTCTTCGGCCAGCGTCTGAACGTGAACAAGGCGATCGGCATCCTCCTCGTCATCGGCGGTGTCGTCGGCCTGCAGCTGAGCGGTTCCGCCTGAGCCCGGAGCGCGACCCCCGGGCCCCGCGTGCACCGCACCCCGCCCCGTAACCACCTGACGACACCCCTGAGAGAGGACCCACCTCCCATGTCCAACGCAGCCAAGAGCTCCACCAACGCCTGGCTCTCGCTCCTGCTCGCCGGAGTCTTCGAGATCGGGTACGCGCTCGCCGTCGGCGGCAGCGAAGGCTTCACCGTCCTGACCTGGTCCCTGGTCGCCGTGGTGTTCTTCCTGCTGACGCTCTACGCACTGAGCCTCGCCCTCCGCACGATCGACGTGAGCATCGGTTACGCCGTCTGGGCGGGCATCGGCGCGGTCGGCGCCGCGGTCCTCGGCCCGCTCTTCTTCGACGAGACCCTCACCCTGGCCAAGGGCGCCTGGCTGGCCGTCATCATCGTCGGGGTCATCTGGCTCAAGCTCGCCGACCGTACGAAGCCCGAGGCGGCCACCGCGGCCCAGGAGTCCGGGAGGCTCGCGGGCGAGCCGAGCGCGGTCCGGGTCTGACCCGGCACGGTTCGGGTCCGGCGTTCCGCCGGCGGCACGCCCCAGGCGCCTCCTGCCCTCAGCGACAAGGGCAGCGGGCGCCTGGGGCGTTGTGCGTGCGGTGGGTCCGGCGCTCACTTCGCGGTTCGTCCGCCGTCCACCGCGAGGGCGGATCCGGTGGTGAACGACGAGGCGTCCGAGCAGAGCCAGGCCGCGGCGCGGGCGATCTCGGCCGGATCGGCGAGGCGCTGCTGGATCGCCTTGGAGCCGAAGCCGGCGCGCACGGTGGGGCCGGTCGCGAGGACGCCGTCCATCATCTCCGTGTCGGTGCTGCCCACCACGAGGGCGTTGACGCGGATGCCGTGCTCGCCGTACTCGGCGGCCGCCGCCCTGGTCAGCCCGATCACCGCGTGCTTGGCGGCCACATAGGGCGCCGAGGCGGAGGTGGCGCGGACGCCCGCGACGCTGGAGGTGTTGACGACCGAGCCGGCGCCGGCCGGCAGCATGGCGGGGATCTGGGCGCGCAGACAGTTCCACACCCCGCGCAGATTGACGTCCATGGTGCGGTCGAAGACCTCGTCGGGCAGTTCGTGCAGGACCGTCCCGGCGCTGGCGTAACCGGCGTTGTTGAACGCGCAGTCGAGCCTGCCGAACCGGTCGACCGCCGTGGCGACCGCCTGCTCCATGTCCGCCCGGACGGTGACGTCGCCCGGTACGGCCACGGCCCGGCCGCCGTCCTTCCTGATCCGCTCGGCGACCTCCTCGACCAGGCCGGCCCGGCGGGCCACGAGGACGACGGCGGCTCCCTCGTCGGCGAAGTGCCGGGCCGCCGCCGCGCCGATCCCGCTGGAGGCGCCGGTGATCAGCGCCACCTTGCCGGACAGCAGCGGTCCGCCCGGCATCACGCGTACGTCCCCTGCCCGGCCGTGGCCAGGGGGGTGCTCCACAGGCTGCCCGTGGCCGTCTCCCGGTCGATCCGGCGCACCAGGCCGTCGTCGAGTTCGTCGAGGCCGCTGATCAGGTGGCGGACGCCCGACTCCCGCATGAGCGCGCGCTGGTGGCTGTGGACGAAGTCGGAGGGGCGGCCGACGAAGGCGGCGCCGAAGGAATCGTCGGCAACGGACGGGGCGGGCAGGGCAGTCGGGCGAGCTGGGCGTGCTGTACGAGCTGTGCGGTCAGGGTGGGTCGAGCTGTTCTGGGCCGGGCTGTGCGGCTGGGGTGGGGCGGACTGTTCGGGGCCGAGCCGGCCGGCAAGGGGGAGCCGGCCGGTTCGGGTGATCCGGGCTGTTCCGGTCAACCGGGCTGTTCGGGCGCCCGGTTCCGCGCGGTCGCGTCGGTCCGTTCCGGTGTTCCGGCCCGTTCCGGTGCGTCGGTCCGTTCCGGTGTGCCGGGCATCAGCGAGACGCCCCGGGCCGGGGTCGCGTCGGCGCGGATGATCACGGACGGGACCGCGATGCCCGGGAGGAGCAGGTTCCACATCTGCTGGGTGCGCTCGGGCAGGTCCTTGCGGCCGCTGATGACGTTGGAGTACATCTGCATTCCGGTACAGGCGGCGACCACGAACTCCGCGACCACGACCGGGTCGATGCCCGGCTGGAGCTCGCCCTCCTCCCGCGCCTCGTGCAGGCAGCCGGTCATGATCCCGCGGAAGTTGTCGTACGGGTCGGCGTTCAACGAGCCGCCCATGGCGGCCTGTTCGTTCGTCAGCCGGACGCCGGCCCGGAGCAGCGGGTCGCGCTGGAGCTGCCACGACCACACGAGGGTGAGGTCGATGAGCCGCTGCAGACCACCGGCGGCGATCAGCGGGACCAGGGTCTCCGGCTGGCTGTTCATCACCGCCCTGGCCAGGTCCTCCTTGGAGCCGAAGTGGAAATAGAGCGCCCCTGCCGTCACGCCGGCGCGCTTCAGGATGCGCGTGATGCTGGCCCCCGCATAGCCGAACTCGTCAAAGACCTCTGCGGCTGCGTGCAGGAGTACGCGGCGGGTCTGTTCCGCCCGCTCCTGTTTCGGTTGCGCCATATCTCCCACCTTACAAAAAGAATGCTCCTTACGTTACCTGGGCCTACGGCGGTCAGGGCAAGTCCATTCTGTGGTGGTTGAGTTGCTTATGGAGGCCAATCATCCGCCTAACAAAGGAAGACGCCGTAGCCCCTTAATGCGAGAAAACAGGAGGATCATTATTTTTGAGCCGGGTACACGGAGTCGTCCGCACACATCGCTGCGTAGTCACCCGCAACAGCTACCGATCTTGGGGGGCCAAGTTGTCTGTTTCTGTACTGAGCCGTGAATTCCAGCCAGTCCAGCAGTCGCAGGTGCACCAGTGGCAGGTGCACAAGCTTCGGAGTGAGGAAGTCCTGCTCACGGCGTGGGCGGAGCGGTCGCCCGGGCGCTATGTGCTCACGGGGCGCTGGCCCCGGGGCCACGCCTTCTACCGGCCGACGCGGGGGGGCGTACGACCCGATGCTGCTCACCGAGAGCGTGCGCCAGATGGTGCCGCTGCTGTCCCACCCCGTGCACGACGTGCCGCGCGCGCACAAACAGGCGTGGGAGCACTTCAGCTTCTCGGTCGACCCGCTGGCCTCGCTGGCGACCACCGTGGACGAGGCGGTACGCCTGGTGGTGACCTGCTCGGACGTGGTCCGCCGCGGCAGCAGGTTCGCCGGGATGGCGATGGACATCGACGTCCACCTGGGGGAGCGGCTGATGGGCAGCGCGCACACCCGGTTCAACAACCAGCCCGCGGCCGTGTACCGGCGGCTGCGCGGGAGTTTCGCCGATGCCGAGGCCGCCCTCGCGAACTGCCTGCCGGCCGGGCCGCCGGTGGATCCGCACCGGGTGGACCCCGCGCATCCGGTGCTGTTCGACCACGCCGTCGACCACGCGCCCGTGTCGGTCGAGCAGCACGGCGTCCGGGTCTTCACCTCCGAGGTGACGATCTAGACCGGCCCCGGGGGGAACGTACGGACACGGAGCGGCGGGCGGCCCGTACCTCCTCGGGAGGGGTACCCCCTCGGGAGGGATGCGGGCCGCCCCCCGTCGGCCGTCAGGCCCGCACAGGCTCCGGCATCGGCTCCGGAATCTCCTCGTGCTCCGTGACCGCGACGTGCACCGAGGCCGGGACCGCGAAACTGGCCTCGTACCCCGGGGGGCACGCCCTGGACCAGGGTCACCTCGTAGCGCTGGGCGAGGTCGCGCAGATAGCCGGCGTCGCCGCTGGCCCCGGCGTCGGCCACGACGACCGTTCCGCCGGCCTCCAGCACCGTCCAGACGTCGAGGAGCGCCAGGTCGAAGTTGAGCGGTGAGAAGCTCAGCGCCGTGGTGCCGCCGTCGAGGTCCGCGGTGGCGCGGCGGGTCAGCCGCTCCAGGTCCGCGTAGGTGACCTGGTGGCCGGCGTGGACGAGCGCGGTGCTGTCGGGCTGTTCCTGCACATGTCTGCTGAATGCCTGCAACAGGCGAGGCGAAGGCGACGGTCCCCCCTCGGTGGATGGGCTGTCTTGGCTACGAGAGAGAACCTAACGGATATTATGTGCATGGTCATGCATGTAAATCGGAGTCGAGGGTGATCCAGCTCACGACACTTCGGGCCGGAAACAGGCCCGAACATGCAAAAACGGCGGGAGGCCCGGTTGTCCCGGACGCCTCCCGCCGTCTGCCGCGATCGTGTCAGGCGGCGCTGCGCAGCGCCTGCACCGCCCGGGCGAGCTGGTCGTCGGCGCTCGCCGTGTTGAGGGCCGAGCTGAGTACGTCGGCGTAGGTGGCGCGGGCGTCCTGGTAGCGCTTGCGGCCCTCTTCGGTGATGACGGCGAAGACGCCGCGCTTGTCGTCGGCGCAGTTGTCCTTGTAGGCGTAGCCGGCGCTTTCCAGGCGTCCGACCAGGCGGGTCACCGAGCTCTGGCCCAGGCCGATGTGGTCCGCGAGCTCCTGCATGCGGCTTTCGCCCTTCTCGGCCTGGGTGAGGGCCTCCAGGGCGCGGTACTCGGAGAGGCCGACGCCGTAGCGGCGCTGCAGGGCGTGCGCGAGCTGGCGCTCCACGAAGGCGTGCAAACCGAGAACGGCCTCCCACATGGTCTGATCGGAGGCGGCGCGTGGCTGCTGCTGGATCGTCATGGACGGCTCCCCTTCTCGACTGCGATGAACAATAAGATACATGCCCATGCAACAATCTGGGGAGCGTTGGTGCTTGCTGGTAAGGTTCTAGTCGCTATATATATGTATATGCAAGCAATGGGTCGAAGGGGGCGCGGTGAGGGCGCGGTCTCAGCGGCCCCTGCCCTCCAGGGTGCTGCAGGCGTAGGCGGCCGAGACGAGGGTCATGTGCCGGTGCCGGCCGGGGAAGGAGCGGCCCTCGAAGTCGAGGAGGCCGAAGTCCTCTCCCATGCGCCGGGTCGCCTCCTGCGGCCCGCCGGGTGACCGGGCCGGTTCCAGCAGTTCGGCCGGATGGCGGTCGGTGATGTTCGTCAGTCAGATCCGGCCCGGACGCCCGGTGGCGGTGTCCCACTCGGGCCTGGTCGAGCGTGCGGCGCGACAACAGCAACGGCTCCTCGCCCGGGGCCCGTACGGCGTCCGCGGCCAGAACGCCCTGGAGCCGGGCGAGACCGCGGGCCGAGGCGTACGCCCCCAGCGAGGGGACCATCGCGTAGCGCCGCCGGCTCTCGCTCCACATCCCGGCGTCCGCGGGGAACGGGGACGGGTTGTTCCACACCCGTTCGAAGAGCTCCGCCTCGCCGTCGCCCGCCCCGCCGTCACCCGCCCCGCCGTCCAGCGCCCGGTAGCGGGCGCGGAAGCCCTCGTCGTACGAGATCCGGGCGGCCTGCGGCAGTTGATCCGGTACGAGGCCGAAATGGACGTCGAGACCCAGTGGGCCCGCGATCTCCTCCAGGAAGAACAGATCGAGATCGCGGCCGTCGACCCGGCGGACCACCTCGGCGACGATCCACCCGGCGGTCCACGGCCCGTGCAGCACACCGCCGGCCCGCGGGTCCTCCTCCAGGCTGTGCAGTTCGAGCAGCGCGGCCATCATGCGCGGGTTCTCGACGTCCCGCTGGTCGAGGCCGGCCGCCATGCCCGGGAGGCGGGCCGTGAACGTCAGCACGTCCCGCAGCGTCACCGCGCCCTTGCCGCGCACCGCGAACTCCGGCCAGTGGTCGGCGACGGGCGCGTCCAGTTCGAGCGCGCCCATGTCGGCGAGCAGCAGGACCGCCGTGGCCAGGATTCCGTGCGAGCCCGTCAGCAGCGGCATCAGGGTGTCGCCGGACCATGGTGTGCCGGTGACCGGGTCGGCGGTGCCGTGCCACAGGTCGACGACCGGTTCGCCGTCCCGTACGACCGCCAGCGCGGCCCCCCGGGAACCGGGCGGCCCCGCTTCTCTGCAGGCCCGTTCGAAGAAGTGGCGCACGGAGGCGAACCCGGGTGCGGTGGTTCCGTGGACGTCGTCCGTCGCCGCCCGCGGCCGGGGGCGCGGGAGGACCTGCCGTACCAGAGAGGTCGTCATGTCAAGAACTCCAAAGAGGTGGAGAGCCAGGGAGAGCCGGTCAGCGGTGCGCAGTGTGCGGCGGAGGCACGGAGGGCCTCACGCCTCGGGCGCGCCCGCCGGGTAGGGGAGGAACTCCAGGTCGGTCAGGTCCTGTTGGGTCAGCCGGACCCGGTCGCCGCCGAGGTTCTCCGCGAGGTGGTACGACGTGCGCGTGCCGGGCAGCGGCACCACGTGATCGCCGAGCCGGAGCAGCCAGGCCAGGGCGACCTGCGCGGGGGTGGCCTCGTGCCGGGCGGCCACCTGCGCGACGGCCTGGGTGAGGGCGACGTTGTGGCGGATGGCCCGTGGGGCGAACCGGGGCTGGGTGCGCCGCCAGTCGTCCGGGGCCAGGTCGTCGTGCGTGGACAGCGCACCGGCCAGCAGACCGCGGCCGAGCGGGGCGCCGGCCAGCAGCGCGATCCGGCGCTCCACCGCGTACGGCACGACGTCGTCGAGACCGCAGCGCGTGAACAGCGACACCTCGGCGGCCATCGCCGCCGCCTCGTGCACGGCCTCGGCGTCGCGCGCCTCCTGCACGGTGACCACGGGCAGCCCCAGCATGCGGATCTTGCCCGCCCAGACCTGCTCGGCCAGTGCGCCCCAGCTCTCCTCCAGCGGTACGCCGGGGTCGACGCGCCGCAGCAGATAGAGGTCGATGTGGTCCACGTGCAGCCGGCGCAGGCTCTCGTCGACCGCGTCCCGCAGCGCCTGCGGACCGCCCGCGGGCCGCAGCACACCGCCGGCGTCGCCGAGCAGCCCGCCGCCGGTGCACAGCACCACCTCGTCGCGGCGGCCGCGGATGGCCTCGCCGATCAGCCGCTCGTTCTCCCCGGCCGCGTAGGCGCCGGCCGTCTCGACGAGGTTGACCCCGAGGTCCACGGCCTCCCGCACCAGCGATACGGCCTTGCTCCGGTCCCGCAGGCCCGGGGCGTAGCGGTACGAGAGGCCCATCGCCCCCAGCCCCAGCCGGCCGACGACCGGCCCGTCCCTGCCCAGTGTTGTGGTCCGCATCCCGCGAGGACTCCCTTCTCCACAGAGGAAAGCGACCACTCCATGGCACCAGCAGGCGTTCTCGAAGCCCAGGATCCCGTTACTACTTGCCGACCTCCGACGACTTCGGGAAGTTCAGGCGGAACGGGATGCGGTGATCCGGGCGATCGCCTCGACCGTCAGGGCCCGGTCGTGCGGCTCGGTCTCCAGGGCGCGGTGGATGGACAGACCCTCGATGAGCGCGTCGAGCTGACGGGCGGTGGCCGGGTCGAAGTGCCATTCCAGGGCGCGGCGGCTGCGGCCCATCCAGGTGCGGGTGAGCTCGCGGTAGGCGGGCCGGCGGGCGGCGAGGGTGTAGAGCTCGTGGGTGAGGATCAGCTCGCGCTGGTTGCCGCCGGAGAGGTGGTGGACGAGGTCGGCGACGGCCTCGCGCGCCTCGTCCCGGGTGTTCGCCGCGCCCAGGCGCTCCTCGAAGACGGCGACGATCGTGCCGGCGAACCGGGTGAACGCCTCGTGCAGCAGCTCGTCCATGCCGGAGAAGTGGTACGTCATCGAGCCGAGCGGCACGCCCGCGCGGGCGGCGACCTTGCGGTGCGAGACGCCCGCCACGCCCTCGTCGACGATGAGATCCAGCGCCGCGTCGATGATGCGGTCCCGCCGCTCGGGGTCGGTGCGCCCTGTCGCCACGCGGCGCTCCTCTCCTCGGTCTCTCCCGGCCGGTCGGCTCGGCCTCCTCGCAGCATAGGGCTCGGGGGAGTGTACGAACGTACGCTTCGGGCGTACGCTCGTACATCCGCGGGTCATGCACGGTGACCCTCCCGCGCGTTCCGCCCCTCACCCGTCTGCCGAGGCACTGCTCCGATGAAGAACCCGCCGCTCATGGACGCCGCGACCCGCCGCTGGCGCGCCGCACTCTTCCTCTTCATGCTCGCCACCGGGGTGAGCATGGCGTCCTGGGTGGCCAGGACCCCTGCCGTACGGGACGCCCTTGAGGTGTCCACGGGGTCGATGGGCCTGGTGCTGTTCGGGCTCTCGATCGGCTCGATGGCGGGCGTGCTGGTCTCGGGCGGCCTCGTGCGCAGGCACGGCGGCCGGTCGGTGATCGCCCTCGGGGCGGGGCTGCTGGTGGCCGGTCTCGCGGTGATCGCCGGGGGCGCGGCGCTGGAGGTGTCGGCCGGGGTGTTCGGCGGGCTGGCGCTGTTCGGGGCCGGGATGGGCCTGGCGGAGGTGGCGTTCAACATCGAGGGCGCGGCCGTCGAACGGACCCTGGGCCGCCCGGTCCTGCCGGTGCTGCACGGCTGCTTCAGCCTGGGCACCGTGGTCGGCGCGCTGGCCGGGATGGCTCTGACGGCGGTCCGGTTCCCGGTCGGCTGGCACCTGGCGGCGGTCGCGGTCGCCGTGACGGCGGCCGGGGTGTGGACCGTACGGGCGGTTCCGGCGGGTACGGGGCGCGCGGAGGCGGAGGCGGACGCGCAGAACCCCGGCTCCGACTCCGGCTCGGAGACCGGCACCGGGCAGGGCGCGGGCGGGGAACGCACGGGCGGTGTGCGCGGGCAGCTGGCGGTCTGGCGGGACCGGCGGCTGGTGCTGATCGGCCTGATCGTGCTGGCCATGGCCTTCGCGGAGGGATCCGCCAACGACTGGCTGCCGCTGCTGATGGTGGACGGCCACGGGACGAGCGCGACGGCCGGATCGCTGACGTTCATGCTGTTCGCCGTCGCGATGACGACGGGCCGGTTCGCGGGCGGACCGCTCCTGGTGCGTTACGGGCCCGCGGCCGTGGTCCGGGCCAGCGCGCTGGTGGCGGCGGTCGGCGTGGCGCTGGTGATCTTCTCCTCCAGCGCGCTGCTCGCCGGCGCCGCGGTCGTGCTGTGGGGGCTCGGCGCCTCGCTGGGCTTCCCGGTGACGATCTCGGCGGCGGGGGAGGGGGCGAGGCCGGAGGACGCCTCGGCCCGGGTCGCGGCGGTGTCGACGGCGGGCTACGCGGCGTTCCTGGTCGGCCCGCCCTCGCTGGGCTTCCTGGCCGACCACGTGGGGCTGCGCAACGCGATGGTGGTGGTGCTCGTCCTGCTGGGCGGCGCGGCACTGATCACCCGGGCGCTGCGGTCTCCTGTGCCGGAGCGGGAGGGGCCCGGCACCGGGGCGGCCGCTTCGCGGGAGGGCCGGCCGCGCACCGGGTCGGATCAGCCGGACCTGGTGTAGATCAGACTCTCGCCCGTGCCGGTCGTGGTGCGGCGCAGGGTGCCGTCCGTGAGCAGGGTCAGCTCGGTGGGCTTGCCGGGGGAGCAGGAGGAGGCGGGGCTCCCGGAGGACACCGTGGAGGGGCCGATGCGGACCGGGCCGTCCCCGGCGGGACTGTCGGCCAGCGGGGCGCTGAACTCGCAGTGGTACGAGGACCCGGACGCGAGGGGCCCCTCGGCGGTGAGGGCGAGGACCTGGTCGCCCACGTCGCCCTGCCGGATGGTCAACGTGCGGGTGGACGGGCCCTGTTCGCCGGGTATGGAGCCCGACCAGGTGCCGAGGAAGCCCTGCGGTACGGCGCCTTCACCGCCCTGCTGCCCGCCACTGCCGCCGGTGTCGGCGGAGCCCGAGGGGCCGGGCGATGCGGTCTTTCCCGGCCCGTCGCCGTTCATGAACGCGTACACGGATCCGCCCGCGCCTATCGCCACGATCACGGCGACCGCGACGAGCGCGACGGTGGCCCCGACGGAGCGGCGCTCCCGGACGGGCGGGGGCGGCGTGGGCGCGAAGTAGGCCGGGGGGAGGGGCTGTTCGGCGGTGGGGCCGTAGGGCGGGTGGGGCTGGGCGTACGGGGAGTACGGCGGGGCGGTTTCCGTCCGGGCGGCCGGAGCGGCCGGGGCGGCGGGGTGCGTCGGCGGTATCGGCGTGGGCGCGGGGGCCGGCGGTATCGGGCCGGTCCGGGCGGGGAAGCCCTGGCTGCTCCGGGGGGCCTGCGGGGGCGGTGGGGCCTGCGTACCGTGCGGGCCCTCCGGAGCAGCCGGGTCCGCCGGGTCCGCCGGGTACTCAGGGTCTTCCGCGTCGAGCAACCCCACGGCCTGGCGGCCGAGTTGGGCGATGAGGGTGGCGGGCAGCCACGGTTCGTCCGCGTCCGTCTCGCCCAGGCGGGCCAGGATCTCGTCGGTGCCGGGGCGGGCGGCCGGGTCCTTCGCCAGGCAGTCCCGGACGAGGCCGGCCGACTCCTCCGGTACGCCGGTCAGGTCCGGGTCCTCCTGGGCAATCCGGAACATCAGGGCATGGACCCCGCCGCTCTCCGCCGTACCGAACGGCAGCCGGCCCGACGCGGCGTACGCGAGGACGGCCCCGAGGCAGAACACATCGCACGCGGTGGTCACGCGCTCGCCGCGGACCTGCTCCGGGGCCATGAAGCCGGGCGAGCCGACCAGGGCCCCGGTGCGGGTCAGATCGCCGTCCGGCACGGACTCCAGGGCGCGGGCGATACCGAAGTCGATGACCCGGGGCCCGTCGATGGTCATCAGCACATTGGAGGGCTTCAGGTCCCGGTGGATCAGCCCCGCCCCGTGGATGTGCCGGAGGGCGTGGGCGAGCCCGGCCCCGAGGAACCGTACGGAACGCGACGGCAGCGGCCCGTACGCCCCCGAGGCCGTGACCGGGGCTCCGGGGCGGCCCGAGACGATGCGCTGGAGCGAGGGCCCGGCGACGTAACCGGTGGCGACCCAGGGGACGGGGGCCTCGGTGTCGGAGTCCAGCACCGGTGCGGTCCACGCGCCGCCGACCCGGTGCGCGGCACGGACCTCCTGGCGGAAGCGGGCGCGGAACTCGGGCTGCTCGGCGAGTTCGCGGCGGACGAGTTTGAGGGCCACGGTGCGGCCGCGGTCGGAGCGGGCGAGGAAGACCTGGCCCATGCCGCCTTCGCCCAGGCGGCCGAGGAGGCGGTACGCACCGATGCGGTGCGGGTCGTCGGACCCGAGCTTGTCCATGGTGCGCTTCCTCCCCGTACGGCCCGCACGAGAATAACGCTGCCCCCACGAACGACCCCGCCCGTCCCCCCAACTCAGGACACCCCAAGCCCACCCACCGGTTCCGCCACCCCCACGCTCCTGGTCCCGCACCTCACAGCCCGCCCGGCGCACCCTTCCAGCCCGTCCGGCGTTTGAGGACGGAACCCTTGGCCGACGGGGGCGGTGCGCACACCAGGGGCGGTGCCCCGGAGGAGCCAACACGTTCAGCCCGGGCCCCGACGCCGACGGGCTTCCGTCCTCAAACGCCGGACAGGCTGGGGTGGCTGGACCCGATGTCAGCGGGCTTCCGTCCTCAAGCGCCGGACGGGCTGGGGTGGCCGGGCCCGATGTCAGCGGGCTTCCGTCCTCAAGCGCCGGACGGGCCGGCCCGGTCCGTGGCGGTGAGGTTGAGGGTGTCCAAGGCCTGCGACAACCGCTCCAGCACCCCCACTGCCTCCACCACCCCCTCCACCCCCAGCTCCCCCACCAGCCGCGCAGCGAACTCCGCGTGGGACGGGCCGATCCGGGACACCGCCTCCCGCCCCGCCCCCGTCACCCGCAACAGCTTCGCGCGGCGATGGGCCGGGTTCTCCGCGTACTCCGCGAGCCCCCGCTCGACCAGCAGATCCGCGATCCGCTGCACGCTCTGCCGGGTGATCCCCATCGCCCGGGCGATCCCCGCCACCGGCAACGGCTCCGGCAGCACCGCCCCCAGCACCTGCCACCACGCCGCCGTCAGACCGCCCGGCCGCGCCAACTCGTCGGCCACCGAGAGGAACTGCCCGTTCAGCCGGAACACCGTCAACGCGGCCCGGCTCAGCAGCTCCTGCTGGGACGGGGTGTCACCCGCACCCGCCTCCGTACCGTCACCGTCACCGTCGCCGTCACGCACCCTGCAACACCTCGTACGCGCTCGCGTCCGAGTCATGGAACAGCCGGTACCAAGCGTCCAGCTTCTCCGCGTCGTACACCCCGAGCAGCGCGAAGACCTCCCGCGCGAACGCCACCGGCTCCGTCGGCCCGGCCGTGATCAGACGCCCGGCCCCGTCCGCCCCGCCGTCCGTGACCGCGTCCGCGTCCACGTACCGCGCGCCGCCCGTGTACCCCGTCGCCGCGAGGTAGAAGGAGACCGCGCTCGTGTGCGCCCGGCCGTCCAGCAGCCCTTCCCGGGCCAGCCCGGCCGTCGCCCCGCAGATCGCCGCGACCGGCACCCCCGCGTCCAGGAAGTCCCGGGCCGCCCGCGCGAACGGGGCGAGCGCGTCGCCCGAGTCCCACTCCGCCGCCCCGGTCAGGATGAGCAACGCGCTGTCTTGCGCCCGCAGTTCGTCCAAGGACAGATCGGGCCGGACGCGCAGACCGCCCATGGTCGTCACCGGCTCCCGGGAGAGGCCCACGGTCCGCACGGTGTAGCCGTTCTGCGCGAGATGGGCGGTCGTGTACCCCGTCTCCCAGTCGGCGAAGGTGTCGTAGACGGCGAGATGCACGGTTCTGTCGCTGCTGCTGGTCATGATGACCTCCTCGACTCGATGACAGAAGGCTGTCATGTCGACAGCATGCTGTCAATCATCGATCGGCCTCTCCCCCGAACCCCGACACCTTGCCGATCCATCCGCCCCAGGCCGTACAAGGTGGCCATGGAGACGTGCCCCACCAGCGCCTACGCTCGCCGCATGACCCCTCATGCCCCTCATGCCCCGTACGCCGACCCCGCGGCCGGTGCGGCCGTGAAGGCCGCGGACCGCGCGCACGTGTTCCACTCCTGGTCCGCCCAGGGCCTCATCGACCCGCTCGCCGTCGCCGGCGCCGAGGGGTCCTACTTCTGGGACTACGACGGCAACCGCTACCTCGACTTCACCAGCGGACTCGTCTACACCAACATCGGCTACCAGCACCCCACCGTGATCGCCGCGATCCAGGAGCAGGCGGGCAGACTCGCCACCTTCGCGCCCGCGTTCGCGATCGAGGCGCGCTCCGAGGCCGCACGCCTCATCGCCGAGCGCACCCCGGGTGACCTGGACAAGATCTTCTTCACCAACGGCGGGGCCGAGGCCGTCGAGAACGCCATCCGCATGGCCCGGCTGCACACCGGGCGTACGAAGGTGCTCTCCGCCTACCGCTCGTACCACGGCGCCACCTCCACCGCGATCAATCTCACCGGCGACCCGCGCCGCTGGCCCTCCGACAACGGCTCGGCGGGCGTCGTCCGCTTCTGGGCGCCGTTCCTCTACCGCTCGCCGTTCTACGCGCAGACCGAGGCCGAGGAGTGCGCCCGCGCCCTCCAGCACCTGGAGGACACCCTCGCCTTCGAGGGGCCGGCCACCATCGCCGCGATCATCCTGGAGACGATCCCGGGCACGGCCGGCATCATGACGCCCCCGCCCGGCTACCTCGCCGGGGTGCGCGAGATCTGCGACCGGTACGGGATCGTCTTCGTGCTCGACGAGGTGATGGCCGGATTCGGCCGCACCGGCGCCTGGTTCGCCGCCGACCACTTCGACGTCGTGCCGGACCTGCTGACCTTCGCCAAGGGAGTCAACTCCGGTTACGTACCGCTCGGCGGCGTCGCCATCAACGCCGAGATCGCCGCCACCTTCGAGACCCGCCCCTACCCCGGCGGCCTCACCTACTCCGGGCACCCGCTGGCCTGCGCCGCCGCCGTCGCCACCATCGGTGTGATGGAGGACGAGAAGGTCGTCGAGCACGCGGCCCGGATCGGCGAGACCGTCCTCGGCCCCGGCCTGCGCGAACTCGCCGAACGCCACCCCTCGGTCGGCGAGGTCCGCGGCCTCGGCGCGTTCTGGGCGCTGGAGCTGGTCCGCGACCGCGAGACCCGCGAGCCGCTGGTGCCGTACAACGCCTCGGGCGAGGCCGCCGCCCCGATGGCGGCGTTCGGCGCCGCGGCGAAGAAGCAGGGGCTGTGGCCGTTCATCAACATGAACCGGACCCACGCCGTCCCCGCCTGCAACGTCTCCGAGGCCGAGGCGAAGGAAGGGCTCGCGGCCCTGGACATCGCGCTCTCGGTCGCCGACACGTACACGGTGCAGGGCGCGTAGGCCGCACAGGCCGCACAGGGCGGAGCCCGCACGCCGGGTAACCGGATCACCCGATTCCGTACGCGATCGACCCCGTACGCCTCCCCGCCGTGCCCGGAATCGGGCACGGCGGCGGCGCTGGCTTAAGGTGACCCGAGCCAGAGTGACGGGACGGACGGATGGGGGCCGGCATGAGTACGAGCGGAGGTGTGACGCGCAACACCCTGCGCCAGCAGATCGCCGACGCGCTGCGGGACGAGGTGCTCGCGGGGCGTCTTCCGCCCGGCCGGGAGTTCACCGTCAAGCAGATCGCCGAGCAGTACGGGGTCTCCGCGACGCCCGTCCGCGAGGCGCTCTTCGACCTCTCCGCACAGGGGCTCCTCGCCTCCGACCAGCACCGCGGCTTCCAGGTACGCGAGTTCACCGTCGCCGACTACCGGGCGATGGCCGAGGCCCGCGCCCTCGTCGTCGAGGGCCTCTTCCGCAACCCCGCCGAGCGGGTCGCCGTCCGGCCCGAGGCCCTCGCCTCGATCCGCCGCCGGGCCGCGGAGGCGGTCCGCGCGGCCAAGGGCGGCGACCTCGACGTGCTGATCGGGTACGACCTGCGGTTCTGGCGGGAACTGGGCCAGTTCGTCCTCAACCCGTACATCGCCGACTTCCTCACCAAGCTCCGCGTCCAGGCCTGGGTGTTCGCCGTGCACCGGCTGCGCCGCGACGGCATGGACGAGGACGTCCTGTGGTTCGGCCACGAGGAACTGGTCGAGGCCATCGGCCGGTGCGACCACGAACAGGTCCACGCCGCCATGCACTCCTACTACGCACACGCGCTCGCCTGGGCGGACCGGCTGGAGGCGGCGGAGGCCGGGAGGAGCGTCCCCGATGCGCCGGAGTCGCCGGGGCACTGTGCGTGAGGTTCGCCCCGCATTACGCTGTCCCGACGATCGCCCGAACCTTCCGAGAGCGAGACTTCGTGGCCTGTGACCTGTGGCTGGTCCCCCTCGTCGATGTGCTGTGCCACAGCGCCGACAACCCGTTCGCCGAAGAGATCGCCGTCTACGACAAGGCGTTGACCGAGGCCGGGCTGCCGCCCGTCCCCGTCTACGCGTACATGCCGGGCCTCACCGGGGACGTCGCCCCCGTGGCCGGCTTCGACTACGACGCGCTGCACTTCCTGCGCCGCGCCTACCTGCTCCAGCTGAGCGGCCTCGCGGTCACCCCGGTCGCCGGTCTCGACGGCGACTACGAGCAGCTCCTGGAGATGTTCGAACAGGGCGCGCAGCAGTCGCACCTGGTCTGGCACTACGACCACGCCGGGGCGTACGTCCCGGTGGACTTCCCGGCCCCGCTCTCCGACGACGCGCTCCTGGCGGGCGGCGGTCCGCTGGGCTCCGCGCACGGGCTGCTGCGGGAGCTGGAGTTCGTGGCCCCGGCCATCGGCATCGACCCGGCCAACCCGCCGGCCGCCCCGCAACCGCCCGCCGGCCCCACCACCCTGGAACAGCCGGCGGACCCGATCCCCTACGACGACAGCCCGTTCGCCCGGGAACGCCACGTCTGGCTGGGCCTCCACGCGGCGGCGACCCGCAGCCTGGCCCAGGGCTCAATGATCATCTTCAGCTAGCCCTCTCGACCCCTCACGGGCCGGGGCGCCCAAATCCAGCCCGTCTGGGTTCGCCCTCGGACCGGGGCGCCCAAATCCAGCCCGTCCGGCGATTGAGGACCGGGGGTCCGGGGGCGGAGCCCCCGAAACACCTCACCGCGGCGGCGACTCCGGCGGTCGCTGCCGCGGCATGTTCGGCCGCGCCGCCACCGACGGCATGGAGAACCGCCCCGGCAGAGCCCCCGGCTCCCCCCGCCCGCCCGCGCTCCCCGTCGCCAGGGCCTGCATACCCATCGGCGCGGGCCCGGCCCGGAACTCCACCATCCAGTCCGCCGTCTCCGACCGCACCAGCTCGGTGATGTCCTCCGAGAACCTCCGCAGCACCCCCAGGCACCGCTCGGCCGCCTCGCTGGCCGTGCCCTCGGTCGGCCCGAGCATCTCCCGTACGCACTCCGAAGCCCAGTCGAACTGCAACACCTGGAGCCGCCGCTGCACGGCCTGGGCCGTGGCGAGGTTCCTTATCCACCCGGAGGTGAGGCCGAAATACCGGTCGCAGCCCATGCAGGCGGCCCCCAGCAGCAGCGACAGATAGCCCCAGCCCGCCGAACCGCTCAGCGTGCCGGTCAGATCGAGCAGCGGCAGGGCCGCCCCGGCGACCACCCCGGCGGCGGTGCCCATCCGCAGGGCCCTGGCGGCCCGCCGCTTCCAGATCCGGTCGTTCAGATACCAGTCGGCGGTGTCCAGGGCGCCGGTCTCGACCCAGCGGTAGAGCTCGTCGAGCCGCTCGGCCGGTTCGCCCCAGTCGCCGAGCGGAAACGGGCGCCCGGTCAGATCGCTCCCTCGGGCGCGGCCGCCGGCCGGGGCTCCCGTAGCGGAATGCTCAGCTCCGTTCTCACCGGATCCCGCATCGGACTCCTTGCGGGGCGGCCCCTCGGGCTGCATCTCCGGCTGGCTCACCGGGGCACTCCTCTGCACTCTGACGGACGGGGACGGACGGGAACGGACGGGAACGTACGCGTAGGGGGTAACTCTGCGTCACCGCTCATGCGCGTTCGTGTGCCGATGCGCATGCCCTTCCTACCGCCGAATGGTGGGCCGTGGGGTCGAAATCGCGGGATTCCCGCCTGTACACGGCCGCTGGTCAGGTATAGGAGCATCCACGCAGGGTCCGGAATCTCACCCGAAAGAGTTGCTCCCCGGCGGGTGGAGCGCGGTGACCGGGGAGCACGTAGGCTCGGCTTACCGAAACATTTGTCGTCGAAATGCCAGGAGTGACCGTGATTCCCGGTGGTGGCCAGCCCAATATGCAGCAGTTGCTCCAGCAGGCCCAGAAGATGCAGCAGGACCTCGCCGCGGCCCAGGAGGAACTGGCCAGGACCGAGGTCGACGGACAGGCGGGTGGCGGTCTGGTGAAGGCCACTGTGACCGGTTCCGGCGAGCTCCGCGCCCTGGTGATCGACCCGAAGGCGGTGGACCCGGAGGACACCGAGACGCTCGCCGATCTCGTCGTCGCGGCCGTCCAGGCGGCCAACGAGAACGCGCAGGCGCTCCAGCAGGAGAAGCTCGGCCCGCTGGCGCAGGGCCTGGGCGGCGGTGGCGGCATCCCCGGCCTGCCGTTCTGACCGGACCGGAGTGAGCCGGGCCCCACGGGGCCCACAGGTGCCCCACGGGGCCTACAGGTACCGACCCGTACCCACTACGGTACGGAGCAGGAAGCGAAGAGAGGCGTTCCGTTGTACGAAGGCGTTGTTCAGGACCTCATCGACGAACTGGGCAGGCTGCCCGGCGTCGGTCCCAAGAGCGCGCAGCGGATCGCCTTCCACATCCTGCAGGCCGAGCCCACGGACGTACGCCGGCTCGCGCACGCCCTCCTGGAGGTCAAGGACAAGGTCCGGTTCTGCGCCGTGTGCGGCAATGTCGCGCAGCAGGAGCAGTGCGGGATCTGCCGGGACGCGCGCCGCGACCAGAGCGTCATCTGTGTGGTCGAGGAGCCCAAGGACGTCGTCGCGATCGAGCGGACGCGTGAGTTCCGGGGTCGCTACCACGTCCTGGGCGGGGCGATCAGCCCCATCGAGGGCGTCGGCCCGGACGACCTGCGCATCCGCGAGCTGCTGGCGCGGCTCGCGGACGGCTCCATCACGGAGCTGATCCTCGCGACCGACCCCAATCTGGAGGGCGAGGCCACCGCCACCTACCTGGCGCGGATGGTCAAGCCCATGGGCCTCAAGGTGACCCGGCTGGCCAGCGGTCTGCCGGTCGGCGGCGACCTGGAGTACGCCGACGAGGTCACCCTGGGCCGCGCCTTCGAGGGGAGGCGGCTGCTGGATGTCTGACGCCACCGCCGTACACCCCCGGCACTCGCACGTACCGCCCCTCGCTTCACCGTCTGTGACCGCGCCCACGGGAGGTCCCCTCGATGTCTGACGCCACGCTGAACTCCGTCACGCAGGACCCGGGCGACTTCGCCGTCCAGATCGCGGACCAGATCAAGACGTTCATCGTCGCGGTCACCGAGGTGTCCAAGGTCGACGAGCCGGAAGAGGCCGTTCCGGTCCTGCTCCTCCAGGTCTCGCAGCTCCTGCTCGCGGGCGGCCGCCTCGGCGCGTACGAGGACGTCCTCCCCGACGAGCGGTACGAACCGGACCTCGGCGCGGAGCCGGACGCGGACGGTCTGCGCGAGCGGTTCGCGGCGCTCCTGGAGCCGATCGACGTCTACTCCGAGGTCTTCGACCCGTACGAGCCCCGCAAGGCCCCGGTTCCGCACCGGATCTCCGACGACCTGGCCGACCTGGTCACCGACCTCGGCCACGGCCTCGCGCACTACGACGCCGAGCGCACCGCCGAGGCGCTGTGGTGGTGGCAGTTCTCGTACTTCTCCAACTGGGGCTCCACCGCCTCCGCCACCCTCCGAGCCCTCCAGTCCCTGGTCGCCCACATCCGCCTCGGCCAGCCCCTGGAGGAGCTGGACGGCCTGGACACCGACCAGGACCCGGGCGAGGACGACCTCGCCGAGGAGGCGGGCCGCGTGATGCTCCAGGAGATCGCGGGACCGCTGGGCCTGCGGCCGGTGAAGTAGCGGGCGCCCACGCCCGGTGAAGCAGCCGGGCCGACGCCTCCGCCCGGTCTCACCGGTACGCGTCGGCGTCCGCGCCCGGCCTCAGCGGAACGCGTCGGCGTTCTCCTCTGCCCAGCGGCGGTAGGGCCGGGCGGGTGAGCCGGTGACCCGGGCCACGGTGTCGTGCACGGCCAGCAGCGCGTTGTTGACGTCGCCGCCCATCAGGTCGAGCACGCTGTTCGCGACCTCGGCGCCCATCATCGCGGCCATCGGCCCGTACGCCGCTTCCCTCCCGATCCCGACGCAGGCCACCTCCCGGCCCAGCACCCGTCCCAGCTCACCGGCCTGCTGCCGCGGAGTGATCCGCTCCGGCCCGGTGAGCGGGTACGTCCGTCCCCGGTGACCCGGCCCCGTCAGTGCCGCCCGGGCCACCGAGGCGATGTCGGCGGGGTGGACGGCGGGCAGCCCGACGTCCGCGTACGGCACGCGCACGACGGACGCGTCGCGCACGGAATCCGCCCACCAGAGGGTGTTGGAGGCGAACTGCGTCGGCCGCAGCACGGTCCACTCCATCCCGCTCTCCCGCAGCCGCCGTTCGACCGCGAGATTCGCCTGCGCCGGGCCGAGGTGCGGATGGGTCTCGACGGTGATGGAGGAGACCAGCACCACGTGCTCCACCCCCGCGTCCCGGGCGGCGTCCAGGACTCCGGCGTCGTCGCCGACCCCCGAGACCAGGAACAGCGAACGCGCCCCGTCCAGCGCGGACTTCAGCGACGCGGGCCGCCCGAGATCGCCCTCCACCACGGCCACCCCGTCGGGCACCGCCGCCCCGGCCCGCGCCGCGTCGCGGGTCAGTGCCCGGACACTGGCCCCGCGGCCGTCCATGGACAGCTGCCGCAGCAGCTCCCTGCCGATGTTCCCGGTCGCACCGGTCACCACCATCGTCATCACTCAGCGCTCCTCTGTTCGACATCGGGAACGCTAGAACCTCAACCGTCCTTCAGATCAAGCCGTTTGAGGGAGCAGGCTGATTCCGCAGGTCCGCCCGGGGCTCAAGCCCCGAGCCGCGAGCCCCGGGCCCCGAGCTCTCTCTGTAGGAATGGGTGGTGGGGTTCAACCCACCCACCCTCCCTAACTGCCGTTCAGGCTGCCCGAATTCGACCACGAGTGACGTTCGGTGATCGGGTTGCGCCGGAGCGTACGCACGCTCTAGGTTCACGAACAGCAACCCACAATCCGTAAAACGGACAACCCCGGTGGTGCTCACAACACCGACCGGGGTCTGACCGTCAGAGATCGCCGCTGTAGAAAGGCTCGATCCCCATGGCTGATGCCAACCTTAGTGCTGCCCTGCGCGCTCCCGCCCACCCCATGGCGAAAGTCGGGTACGGAAAGCGCGACGCCCCCGACCAGGCCCCGCCCCGCGCCGCTGACTTCGCCGGTCTGGAACCGCGTGAGGCGGCCATCGCCGCGTACATCGACCGGCTCCCCGAAGGCGCGGCGATCGGCTACAAGGTGCTCGCCGAGGAGCTGCCGGACTACGGGCAGCAGGCGTGCCGCAGCGCGCTCGACCGGCTGACCCGGGCCGGGCACCTGCGCCGCATCAAGGTCCATGTCACCGTGGCCGACGGCCAGATGCGCTGGGTGACCCGTACGTACTTCTCCCGCACCGCCCGCGATGCCGCCTGGTGGGCCGCCCATGTGCGGTTCGTCCGGGGCATGGACGCTCCGGGTCAGCCGCCCGCGCCCGCCGCCGTATCCACATCCACGGAACCGGCCGAGGAGCCGCGGCCGCAGCCCGAGCCCGGCGTACGCGCCCCGCGCTCGGAGGCGTACGACGTCCTCGCCGGGCTCGGCCGCCGTGAGCCCCGGCTCCAGCTCTCCGAGGGCGACTGCGTGCAGTTGGAACACCTGGTCGGGGAGTGGCTGGCGCGCGGCGCCGGCCGCGAACAGATCACCCAGGCCCTGACCTCGGGCCTGCCGGAGTCCGTGCACTCCGCCGGACCCCTCCTCCGAAAGCGACTGGAGACCAAGATGCCGCCGAGCCCCGCCCCCCTGCCGGAGAAGGACCACCCGGGCGAGCAGATCGTGGGCGCCGTGATCATGTGCCTGTTCTGCGACGAGGACGAGACGACGACCACGCTGGACCACGGCGTCTGCCTCGACTGCAAGGAGGCGATCGCCCGCGACGAGGCGGCGGGCCTGACCGGCTACGTACCGGACACCTTCCTGGCCCGCCCGCGCGCCGAGGTCGACGTCGCCGCCCGCATGGCCGAACTCCGCTCGGCCACGGCCCGACCGGCCCTTCCGGCCCCGAGGCCGCGTCGATGAGGGTGCGGGAGATCCCGGTCGGGGCACCATGGAGGCGAGGAGGCGACGCCATGCCTCCAGGACCACCGCCCAGCCCCGGATGAGTACTGAAGAGTTCGAGGAACTCGCCCGCCGAGTGCCCGAGCTGGTGCGGCTGGAGTTCATCCAGGGACAGGTTCGGGTCAAGCCCGTGCCCGACCGGACGGCGTTCTCGCGCCCGACGAGCACTTCGCCGGGGCGGGGGAGTGGGCTGCCCCCAACGGCGTACTGATGACCGTGGAAGTCACCTCGCGCGACGCCGACACCAACCGGCGCGACCGCGTCGAGAAGCCTGACGGCTACGCGGCCGCCGGCTCCGCGTGCGGAATCCGGGACGGATATCCGGGGGCGGTTGTCGCACGCTGTTGCTAATCTCCCCCGGCCCTTGAACGTCGATCTTCAAGGGCCGGACAGGGGAGGGGAACGCGCATGACAGGACGTACCGGACAGAGACAGGCGAGACGAGCGAGACGGGCTGCCGTCGCGGCGGCGATCGCCGCCGGGACGGTGCTGGCGACGCCGGGCACCGTACTGGCGGCGGGCGACGGGCTGCCGAAGCAGCCGCAGGTCGCCGATCTGGCGGTGGGCGGTGCGGAATGCGTCACCGGGGAGGACCGGCCGTACGTGGGGACCGTCCCGCAGGTGACGGCGCGGCTGTACGGGCCCGGGGGCGGGCAGCCGGGCGAAGCGAGCCGGGTCCGGGGCGAGTTCGAGGCGTGGTGGCAGGGCGAGGGCGGCGCCGAGGAGCGCGTGTCCATGACCACCTCCACGATGAACGACACCGCCCCGTTCGCGTGGCAGTTGCCGGACACCGTCCCCGACGAGACCGTCGTGTCCTGGCGGGTGCGGGCGGTCAACGACGCGGGGGCCTCCGCCTGGAGCAGCGAAGGGGCGGGCGCGCCCTGCGAGTTCGTCTACGACCGCACAAGGCCCGACGCCCCGGTCGTCACGTCCTCCGACTATCCGGACGACGACACCTGGACGCCCGGTGTCGGTGTCCGGGGCACCTTCCGGTTCACGGCGCAGGCCGAGGACATCGTCGCCTTCGCCTACGAGTTCATGGGTGAGCCACCGCGCACGGCAGACGTCCGGCCCGACGGTTCGGCCGAGATCCGCTTCGTGCCGCGGAAGTCCGGCCGCCAGATTCTCTCGGTACAGGCGCAGGACCGGGCGGGCAATCGCAGCGCGCGCACCGACTACACCTTCCTGATCGGGGAAGGGCCCGCCCCGGTGGCCCGGTGGCAGCTCGCCGACGCGGCGGGCACCCGTACCGCCGCCGCCGAGAACGGCACCGCGGCCCGGGCCGGTGCGGGGGTCACGTTCGGTGCGCCCGCGCCCTCCGGCACCCCGCTCACCTCCACCGCCGCGCTCGACGGAACGGGCCACGGCTTCCTGACCCCGGGCGCCCCGGTCGTCGCCGACACCGCGAAGGACTTCGCCGTCGGCGGCTGGGTCCGGCCGGCGCGCGTGGACGGCACCCGTACGGTCCTCTCGCAGGACGCGGGCACGGGGCGCGCCTTCACCCTGGGGCTGACGCAGGCCGACTCCGCCCCCGCCTGGTCGTTCGCCGTCGGCGGGGCCCGGGTCACGGGTGGCCTGCCCGAGACCGGCGACTGGGCGTACGTACTCGGCCAGTACGACGCGGAGACCGGCACGGCCCGGCTGTACGTCAACGGCCGCGCGGTCGGCGAGGAGACGGCCGCCGTCCCCGTGGCGGGCGAGGGCGACTTCCAGATCGGCCGGGCGCGCGGGACGCAGGGCTACCGCGACCGCTGGCAGGGCGAGATCGGTGACGTACGCGCGTACGACCGGATCGTCGTGCCCGACGAGCTGGCGGCCCTCGCCACCCGTGCCGCGCAGCGGGTCGGCCACTGGGCGCTGGACACCGCGCCGGACGGCCTCGCCCCGGAGTCGGACGGGGGAGCACCGCTGAAGCTGGGCGTCGGAGCCTCGGTATACCGCCTCGACGACGACCCCTGCGACCCCTTCGACCCGTTCTGCGGCCAGGACTGGCCGCTGGAGGGTGACGGGCATCTGCGCCTCGACGGGGTCTCGGGCCACGCGGCCACGGACGCCCCGGTGGTCGACACCTCCGGGAGCTTCACCGTCAGCGCCCGCGTCCGGCTCACCGACGACGCCCCGGCGACGCCGATGACGGCCCTCTCCCAGGGCGGCGAGCACGGTGACGTCTTCAAGGTGCGCTTCGACCCGGAGAACTCCAGCTGGGACCTGGTGCTGAGGCAAGCGGACGAGCCGGGTGCGCCGGAGACCGTGCTGCGCCGGATCGAGTGGCCCGACGGGGACATCGGGTCGGGCCACCGGGTCACCGTCGTGCACGACGCCTCCGCGAACCAGGTGTCCTTCTACGTGGACGGGTCGAAGGACGCCGAGGGCGGCACCGCCGCCTTCGACGCCGCCTGGAAGAGCACCGGCGGGCTCCAGCTCGGCCGGGGCCGCACCGCCGACGGCTGGGGCGAGCACCTGAAGGGCGTGGTGGACAGCGTGTACGCCTACGCGGGTGTGCTGTCCGAGACGCAGATCCGGCAGCTGCCGTAACGGGATCCGGCAGCTGCCGTAACCGGACGTGTCCCGGCTCGCGCTTTCCGTACGGATCGTGTGGGCTGGGACACAAACGGGAGTGCTCGCGGGCTGGGTGGGCAACAGCCCCGTACGAGCAGTTCGGAGCGACACGCCGTATCGGGTGATGAGCGGGACATCTCACCATCTGGTAAGGACGGGTCGATTCCGGGCTGCTCGTTAAACTGAGCCGACCGCAGTAATGACTGAGCGAGGAGCGCACGTGGGCCTTGTCGTGCAGAAGTACGGAGGCTCCTCCGTAGCCGATGCCGAGGGCATCAAGCGGGTCGCCAAGCGAGTCGTCGACGCCAAGAGGAACGGCAACCAGGTGGTTGTCGTGGTGTCCGCGATGGGCGACACGACGGACGAGTTGATAGACCTCGCCGAGCAGGTGTCTCCGATGCCTACCGGCCGTGAATTCGACATGCTGCTGACCGCCGGTGAGCGGATCTCCATGGCCCTGCTGGCGATGGCGATCAAAAACCTGGGCCACGAGGCCCAGTCGTTCACGGGCAGCCAGGCCGGTGTCATCACCGACTCGGTCCACAACAAAGCGCGCATCATCGACGTCACGCCGGGCCGCATCCGGACCTCGATCGACGAGGGCAACATCGCCATCGTCGCCGGGTTCCAGGGCGTGAGCCAGGAGGGCAAGAACATCACCACCCTCGGCCGCGGCGGGTCGGACACGACCGCCGTCGCGCTGGCCGCCGCGCTGGACGCCGAGGTCTGTGAGATCTACACCGACGTCGACGGCGTCTTCACCGCGGACCCCCGGGTCGTGAAGAAGGCGAAGAAGATCGACTGGATCTCCTTCGAGGACATGCTGGAGCTGGCCGCGTCCGGCTCCAAGGTGCTGCTGCACCGCTGCGTCGAGTACGCACGCCGTTACAACATCCCGATCCACGTCCGCTCGTCCTTCTCCGGACTGCGCGGCACCTGGGTCAGCAACGAGCCGCAAGGGGACCAGCAGGTGGAGCACGCGATCATCTCCGGAGTCGCCCATGACGTCTCGGAGGCCAAGGTCACCGTCGTCGGCGTCCCGGACAAGCCGGGCGAGGCGGCCGCGATCTTCCGTGCCATCGCGGACGCCGAGGTCAACATCGACATGGTGGTGCAGAACGTCTCCGCCGCGTCGACCGGGCTGACGGACATCTCCTTCACCCTGCCCAAGGCCGAGGGCCGCAAGGCCATCGACGCCCTGGAGCGGACCAAGGCCTCCATCGGCTTCGACTCGCTCCGTTACGACGACCAGATCGCGAAGATCTCCCTGGTCGGCGCCGGTATGAAGACCAACCCGGGCGTCACGGCCGGATTCTTCGAGGCGCTGTCCGACGCGGGCGTGAACATCGAGCTGATCTCGACCTCCGAGATCCGTATCTCGGTGGTCACCCGCGCCGACGACGTCAACGAGGCCGTGCGCGCCGTGCACACCGCCTTCGGTCTCGACAGCGACTCCGACGAGGCCGTCGTCTACGGAGGCACCGGCCGATGACGGAACACCGCCCTTCGCTCGCGGTCGTCGGTGCGACCGGGGCGATCGGCGGTGTCATGCTCCGGATCCTCTCGCAGCACGCGGATGTCTGGGGCGAGGTCAGACTCGTCGCCTCACCGCGCTCGGCCGGCCGCAAGCTGGTCGTGCGCGGTGAGGAGAGCGAGGTCCTCGCACTCACCGAGGACGTGTTCGACGGCGTCGACGTGGCGCTCTTCCTGGTGCCGGACGAGGTGTCCGCCCACTGGGCCCCGATCGCCGCCGCCAAGGGCGTCGTCGTCATCGACGACTCCGCCGCCTTCCGGCTCGACGACGACGTGCCGCTCGTCGTCCCCGAGATCAACCCCCATGCCGCACGGCTCCGGCCGCGCGGCATCATCGCGTCCCCGAACTGCACCACGCTGTCGCTGATCGTCGCGGTCGGCGCGCTGCACGCCGAGTTCGGGCTGCGCGAGCTGATCGTCTCCTCCTACCAGGCGGTCAGCGGCGCCGGCCGGGACGGGGTCGCGGCCCTGCGCGAGCAGCTGGCCCTGGTGGCCGGTACGGATCTCGGCACCCACCCCGGGGACGTACGGCGGGCCCTCGGCGACGAGGCGTCCACGGCGGACAGCCCCTTCGCCGCGCCCATCGCCCTGAACGTCGTGCCCTGGGCCGGTACGGACGCCGGCGGCGGCTGGTCGTCCGAGGAGATCGCCATCCGCGAGGAGTGCCGCAAGGTGCTGGGCCTGCCGGATCTGCGGACCACGGCGACCTGTGTGTACGTCCCCGTCGTCGCCACGCACTCGATGTCCGTCCACGCCCGCTTCGAGAACGAGGTCGCCGTCGACAAGGCGCACGAGATCCTGGCGACCGCCCCGGGCGTGGTGCTCTTCGACAGCCCGGCGTCCGGAGACTTCCCCACCCCGTCCGATGTGGTCGGCACCGATCCGACCTGGGTGGGCCGCGTCCGCCGGTCGATGGACGAACCGCGCGCCCTGGAAATGTTCCTTTGCGGGGACAATCTCCGAAAAGGTGCGGCTTTGAACGTGGCGCAGATCGCCGAATCGGTCGCCGCCGAATTTCCCCGAGCGTGATCGAACCTTTTTTGTAGGATCTGTGAACGCCCTGTGAGCAATTAGCTGGTCTGAACCTCTTGAGCTGGGGCGTTGTCGTATCCGACGATGATCTCCCGGCCTTTTTGCAACCGCACCGCGGCCGGGCGGCGTCTATGCGGTCACTTCTGCGTGGCCGGACGCCATTACGGGGCATTTGGGGAAGAGCAGGTACGTATGAGGGCATGTCGCACAGCGTCGAACGTGGCGCCGTCCGCGTACAACCCTGACGGGGGGCAGCGTGTCCAACAGGCGTGGCAGAGGTTCTCGACATCACAGTGGTGGGCCCGTTGCGAGGCGCTTCGGTGCGTCCGCTCCGGCGGCCCCGCGCGCCCGGCGGCATGCCGGTGATCGCGCCCATGCCCGCTGCGCGACCGGCCTCGTTGCCCTCGCAGCGCGGGGGTGCTGAAGAGACGGTGGCAGCTGGAACCACGGTCGACCATCTCACCGAGACCTACCGCGCCCACTACCGCTCCCTGCTCGGTCTCGCGGCCCTGCTGCTGGACGACACGGCGTCCTGCGAGGACGTGGTGCAGGAGGCGTTCATCCGCGTGCACTCCGCGCGCAACCGGGTCCGCGAACCGGAGAAGACCCTCGCGTATCTGCGCCAGACCGTGGTCAACCTCTCGCGATCCGCGCTGCGCCGCCGCATCCTCGGGCTGAAGCTGCTCTCCAAGCCGATGCCGGACATGGCGAGTGCGGAGGAGGGCGCCTACGACCAGCTGGAGCGGGACGCGCTGATCAAGGCGATGAAGGGGCTCCAGCGACGCCAGCGCGAGGTGCTGGTGCTGCGCTACTTCGCGGACATGACGGAGGCCCAGGTCGCCGAGACGCTGGGTATCTCCCTGGGGTCGGTCAAGGCGTACGGTTCCCGGGGCATCGCGGCCCTGCGCGTCGTGATGGAGGCCCAGACATGAGCGGGCCCGACCAGCGCCCCGAACGGGGCCCCGAGCACAGGCACGAGAATGACCCGACGGGAAACGGAATTGTGAACCACGGGCCGGAGAAGACTCCGCACACCGATCCGGACCGCCCGCACGCCGGGAGCGCGGGGCCCGAGCCGGACGAGACCCCGGACCCGGCACCGCCCGAACGGGCGGACCACGGGACCGGCGAGGACCCGGACGAGCGGGACGCGGGGCCGGGGGCGGGTGTGCATGCCCGTGCGGGTGCGGGTGCGGGTGCTGCTGCGGGTGCGGAGGACGGTACGCGGTCCGTTGACGCCGCCGCTGACGCGAAGTCCGGGCTCGGACCTGATGCCACTGCCCCTGCCGCACCCGCTGCCGCGAAGTCCGACCTGAAGCCCGGGTCCGGTGCCGCTGCGGGGAAGGCCGCGAAGTCCGCGCTCGGCGCCGACGACGCCCCCGGGGCACCCGACGACGACGTCCTCGCCACCCTGACCGACCTCTTCGCCGCCGACCGGGTCGCGCCCACGGCCGACGAACTGGACGAGGTGGCCCTGCGCCGCATGCTGCAGGGCGCGGTGCGCGACATCACCCCCTCCGAGGGGACCCTGGACCATCTCCACCGGGCCGTTCCCGCCCGCCGGGCCAGGCGGCGGCAGGCCGTCGTCGGGGCGGCCGCGGCCGCCCTGCTGATCGGCACCGCCGTCCCCGCCTTCGTCCACGTCGCGACCTCCGACGGTCAGACCACCGCCCGCCCCGCCATCGCCGGACACGGCGAGCAGGCCCAAGGGGGCAACGGCGACGAGAGCGGCCCGGAGGAGCCCGGTCGGCGGACCGTGCAGCCCACCGAGCGCGAGAGCGAGGGCGGTGTCGGCGAGGCCGACCCGGACCCCAGCCCCTCCGAAGGCCGGGTCGGCGACCCCGAGGGGGCGGAGAAGGGCGAGAAGCCCGACTCCCCGCGCGTGGACTTCGCGTCCCTGCCGGTCTGCGACCCGAGCCAGCTCGGCGTCGCCTCCGCCGGTACCGACGCACCGGGCGCCGACGGCACGGTCTACGGCAGCTTCAAGATCGCCAACGTCTCCGCCAAGGAGTGCACGGTCAGCAGCAACGGCACGGTGGGCTTCACGGCCCTCGGCGCGGCCGACCCGCTGAAGATCGGCGTCGTCCAGCACGCCGCGGGCGACGCGGCCCCCGGTCTGCCCGACCCCTCGCAGGAGCCGGGCACGGTGGCGCTGAAGCCGACCATGGCGTACGAGGTCAAGTTCGCCTGGGTGCCGACCGACACCTGCCCGACCACGGGCCCCTCACCGACGCCGACCCCGTCGGCGGACGGCGCGGGAGGTTCGGTCGGCGAGAGCGGCGAACAACAGTCCGGCGTCGAGGCGCAGTGGCTCCAGGAGGACGGCGGGGGCACGGCGGAGGGCAGTGTCGCGGTGACGCACACCCCGGAGACGGGAGCGCCCACCGCGGAGACGAAGATCCCCAACGCCTGCTCGGGCACGATCTACCGCACGGGCGTGCTCGCCACGTCGTAGTCCGGCGAGGACGGGTCCTCCGAGGTCTTCGGGGCCGAGGAGGTCGCCGCCTCCTCGGTGGCGGGCTCCTCCGGGACGATGCCGAGGGCGATGTCGCGCGCGGCCTCGGCCTCGCGGCGCACCAGCCGGAACCACATGAAGAGCACGAAGCCGGCGAAGACGAACCACTCGCCCGTGTAGCCCAGGTTCTGGAAGGCCTTCAGATCGAGGCCGCTGCCCTGCGGGGCCGCCGCGGGCACGGGCTTCATCGCACCGCCCTTACCGCCCGCCTCGGCCTCGGGCAGCGTCACCCAGGCGTCGTAGACGTCGTACGGCACGAGGTTCACCAGGGTCGCGGCGCTGATCATGCCGATCTGGCCCTCGGGCAGCCCGCCCCGGACGTTGACGCCGTCGCTGTTGGTGTTCTCGGAGGCCTGGAGGTCGCCGGTCACCGTGACCTCGCCCTCCGGCGCGACGGGCACCCGGGTATCGCTCGCGGAACCGGGCAGCCAGCCCCGCACCACCGGCAGGGCCCTGCCGCTGTCCGTACGCAGCAGGCTCAGGACGTAGAAGCCCTGCCGGTCGTCCAGCTCACGACCGGGCACCAGGAACTGATCGGCGTACGTGCCGGTGGCGACGGCCGGACGGCCGGAGGTCACCTTGTCGACGGGCAGCAGCTCGTCCAGGGGTTTCGCGGCCCGAGTGCTCGGATCGGGCGCTTCCTCCGCCTGTTCGTGCGACTGCACACGGTCCTCGAAACGGCCGAGCTGCCAGGTGCCCATGAACACGCAGAACGGGATGGCCAGCACGACGAAGAGGTTGATCCCCCACCATCGCGGGGTCAGCAGGAACCGGTACACCCCTCAAAGGTACGGTTCCCCGCCGCGGGCTCCCGGAGCGGGGTCCGTCATTTATCCGGCCCTTACGCCCGTCCGCCGCCCGGGCTCACCCCGCCGTACCGGCCACCGCGCCCCCGCCCAGGTGCTTCAGGGCGAACTCCAGCTCCAGCCGCACCTGCTTGATCCGCTCCTCCACCACCAGCGACCCGTGCCCGGCGTCGTAGCGGTACACCTCGTGGACCGCGCCGCGCGCCGCCAGCCGGTCCACGTAGTTCTCCACCTGACGGATGGGGCAGCGTGGATCGTTGACGCCCGCCGAGATGTAGAGCGGGGCGCGCACCGCGTCGACGTACGTCAGCGGCGACGAGGCCTCGAAGCGCTCGGGCACCTCCTCCGGAGTGCCGCCCAGCAGCGTGCGGTCCATCGCCTTCAGGGCCTCCATCTCGTCGTGGTACGCCGTGACGTAGTCCGCGACGGGCACGGCCGCCAGGCCCAGCGTCCAGGAGTCGGGCTGGGTGCCGAGCCCGAGCAGGGTCAGATAGCCGCCCCAGGACCCGCCGGCCAGGACCAGACGCTCCGGGTCCGCGAGCCCGGACGCGACCGACCACTCCCGTACGGCCGCGATGTCCTCGAGCTCGATCAGGCCGACCCGGTGCTTCAACGCGTCCGTCCAGGCGCGGCCGTAGCCGGTCGAGCCCCGGTAGTTGACCCGGACGACCGCGAAGCCGTGGTCGACCCAGGCCGCCGGACCGGAGGCGAAGGCGTCGCTGTCGTGCCAGGTCGGCCCGCCGTGGATCTCGAAGATCGTCGGGAACGGGCCCTCACCGGTGGCGGGCTTCTGCACGAGGGCGTGGATCCGGCCGCCCGGCCCCTCCACCCACGCGTCCTCGACGGGCACCGACGGCGGGGCCTTCGGCCCGGGCGGGTCCAGGACCACCGCACCGCTCGTGGAGCGCACCACGGGCGGCTGCGCGGCCGAGGACCACAGGTACTCCACCGTGCCGTCCGGGCGGGCCGTGGCGCCCGACACCGTCCCGGCGGGGGTCTCCACGCGTACGGGCTCCGGGGCGCCCGGTTCGTACCGCCACAGTTCGCCGCGGGCCTCGAAGCTGTGCTCGATGAGCAGCGCGGAGCCGTCCGGATACCACTCGGCCCCGACATCGCCCGGCAGATCGACGGCGAGCGCGGTCTCCGTGCCCGTGACCGGGTCCCAGATCATCGGCTCCCAGCGGCCCCGGCGCTGGTGCCCGACGAGAAGCCGGGTGTCTCCGGCGATCGGTGCGAAGCCCAGCACGGCGAGCCCCAGCTCCTTGGTGCCGCCCTCGGTGTCGTCCAGCTCGGCGACCGTGGAGCCGTCCTGGCGCACCACCCGCAGCGCGGAGTGCATCGCGTCTCCGTGCTCGGTGTGCTCCAGGGCGATCAGCGTCCCGTCGTGGGAGAGGTCGCCGACCCCGGCGGACTCCCGGTGCCGGTAGATCTCCACGGGCTCGCCGCCCGGCTTCCGCACCAGGTGGATCGTCGTGCCGTCCTCGTCGGTCGAGCGGCCGATCACCGCCGAACCGTCGCGTCCGATGGCCAGGCCCGCCGGGTAGGAGGGGGCGAGTCCCGGGACGGCCGGTTCGTCCGCCCCGCCGCCGAACGGCTGGCGCATCCACACCCCGAACTCGTCGCCGTCGGTGTCGCTGAACCACCAGACCGCTTCGCCGTCCGGCGTCAGCACCCCGTCCGTGGTGCCGTTCGGCCGGTCGGTGACCTGGCGCTGCCGCCCGCTCGCCCGGTCCCACGCGTACAGCTCGTACGTACCGGTGGCGTTGGAGACGAACAGAGAGCGGTCAGGCGCGTCCTCGGCCCAGTCGGGAAGGGACACCCGGGGCGCGCGGAACCGCTGCTCCCACTCGGGCGCGGTCGAGGTCCCGGGCGTGGTCGCGGCCCCGGGGGCGGTCGAGACCTCAGGCGCGGTCGAGGCGTTCTGTGATTCGCTCATGTCCTCCATCCAACCCGATCGGCCGCTCTGCCGGGGACCCTGTGGATAACCCGTCCACCGGCCCCGCCGATCTCCCCCGCCCTGTGGATAACCGGTCGCGTTCCCCCGGGCCCGTGGGTAGCTTTCCGCTCATGTACTCCCCGACTCCGGACGACTGGCACGAGACCAACCGCGCGCGCTGGGACGAACGCGTGCCGATCCACGTGGCGAGCGACTACTACGAAGTGGACGCGTTCCGGGCGGGCAAGGACGCGCTGCGCGCCTTCGAGCTGGCCGAGGTCGGTGACGTCACCGGGAAGACCCTGCTGCACCTCCAGTGCCATATCGGCCTGGACACCCTGTCCTGGGCACGGCACGGCGCCGCCCAGGTCGTGGGCCTCGACTTCTCCGAGCCCGCCGTCGAGACGGCCCGGGGCCTGGCCAGGTCGCTGGAGCTGGGCCCGGACCGGGCGGCGTTCGTCGCGGCCGATGTGTACGACGCTCCGGCCGCCGTTCCCGATTCCGCGTACGACATCGTCTACACGGGCATCGGCGCGCTGGGCTGGCTGCCCGACATCGACCGCTGGGCCGAGACCGCCGCGTCGCTGGTCGCGCCCGGCGGGTTCCTCTACCTGGCGGAGTTCCACCCGCTGACCGACTCGATGGACGCCGAGACCGGTTCGGTGGTCACCGACGACTACTTCAGCCGTGACGCCTGGGTGGACGAGACGCCGGGCACGTACGCCGACCTCGACGCGCCGACCGTGCACAACCGCAGCGTCGAGTGGCAGCACCCGGTGGGCCGGGTGGTGACGGCGCTCGCCGCGGCCGGTCTGCGGATCGAGTTCCTCCACGAGCACGATGTGTCGCTCGTCCGGCGCTTCGGCTCGTTGGAGCGCCATGCGGACGGTCACTACCGTTTCCCCGCGGGCCGGCCGAGGATCCCGCTGATGTACTCGATCAAGGCGTCGCGGCCTGCGGGGCGACGCGGATAGCCGCAGGTCGAAGCGGTCTCGCGGGGCTTCTCCGACCGATTGTCAGTGGTGGCCGCCACACTCTTCCTCATGACCGACATGACAGGAAGCGTCGTCCCGGGGACGACGGCGGCGCTGCGCGGAGCGGTGGAGACGTACTGGACGGCAGCGGAGGCCCGTGACTGGAGCGCGTTCGGGGCGACCCTCGCCGAGGATGTGGTGTACGAGCTGCCGCAGACGCGCGAGCGGATCCTCGGCAAGGAGCGGTATCTCCGGTTCAACCAGGAGTATCCGGGCGACTGGCACGTCCGCGTCGAGCGGATCGTCGCCGACGCGGAGGGCCGCCAGGCCGCGGCCCGGACCGGGTTCACGGTGACGGGGGAGCAGGAGGGCGATCCGGCGCAGGAGTTGGACGCCATCCACTTCTTCACCTTCGACGAGCAGGGGTTGATCGCCGGGGTGACCGACTTCTGGCCCGAGGCGTACGAGCCTCCGGCCGGGCGTGAACACCTGGTCGAGCGCTACTGAGAACGGCGGCCCACCGGTCGCCCGGTGAACCGCCGTTGCTGCGAGCGCGAGGCCCTGTGCCGCTGCCTGGACGGACTTAAGCAGCTACTTCTACTTCTACTTCGCTACACCGCGGAGCGGAAGGCGGGCAGATAGCCGCCCGACTGCCCGGCCGCCTTGGGGTGGTACGAGTTGTAGATCGGGAGCGTGACGCTGTGGAGCCAGGCGTCGCCGGAGCACAGCTCGTGCCCGGTGAACTCGTCCACCACGCTGGAGAAGGTGAACCCGGCGTCGGCGGCCCGCTTGGCGATGACGCCGTTCAGCACGTCCGACGCGTTGTTGATCGCGGCGCGTTCGGCCTCGGAGAGCCCGGCGATGCAGCTGCCGGACAGCTGGTAGAAGCGCGGGTAGCCGAGGACCACGACCTGGGCCTGCGGGGCGCGCGACCGGATGTTGCCGTAGAGCGAATCGAGGCTGCCGGGCAGGGAGTTGTTCATCTGCGCGACGGCGTTGTCCACGCTGGCGATGCAGGTGGCCTCGCTGGAGAGCACGCAGTCCTGCATGACGTCGGCGAACCCGACGTCATTGCCTCCGGCGGTGACGCTGACCAGCGAGGTGGAGGCGCTGAGCACCCCGAGCTGGCTGCTCGCCACGGACGAGGTGGTCGCACCGGAGCAGGCGACGAAGTCGAACGAGGAGGGGGAGTTCGCCGCCTGCCAGAGGTAGGGGTAGGCGTTGGTGCTGCGTCGGCAGTCGCCGCTGTCGGAAATGTAGCTTCCGGCGCCGACGCCCGAGGAGTAGGAATCGCCGAGCGCGACATAGCCGCCGGCGGCGGCCGAGTCGGCCGCGGAGGCCGGTCCGGCGACGCCGAGAGCGGCAGCGGCGGTGAGCGCCAGGGTGAAGAGGGATGCCCGAATTCTCCGTACTGACATGGCTGCCAGCCTTTCGAAGTGTGGGGGGACAGGTGGGGGGACCTGCGGGAGTTGGGGGGAGCGATGCAGTTTCTAGCAGCTCGCGGTACCCGCCGGTAATGCCCGCGCGAGAAGTCGTCTGATATGCCCGAATGATCGTTCGGTGGCTCATGCTCCGCGCGTAGATAAACCCTCAACTGGCGGCAGGAACCGGCAAGTTCAAGGGGAATTTGGGTACCCGGGCAGGGCTGCGAGAGGCCGGGCGGACGGTGATTCCTGGCGCGCCGGAGCCCGGTCCGGCACCCGGCGCACCGGAAAGTTCATCCGGTCGGCTCAAGCTCCGGGCGTGCCGGGCGTACGGATCTGCCGGGCGGGCTCGGGTGGGAAGTTGGCGTGCAGACAGGCCCTGGGCCTCGGCGTACACGGGGAGATGGCGGCGCCGACCCAGACGCGGGTGATGGAGCTGACGTAGCGAGCCCCGCACCGGTCCCTCGGCACGACCAGCTGGCTGCCGTCCGGCTCCAGCGGCCGGCCGTCCATGCGAGTGGCGAGACTTCATGAAGCATGCCAAGAAGGCGGGCAAGAACGGCGCGGTGGAAATACTCGGGATCGCCGGAGCGTTCGTGAGCTGGATTCGGCGGGCGAGGCCGAGCAGCCGGGTCTCCGGAAGGCCCTGCACCTTCTCGACCAACGCGCGACGGCCACCGATGAGCAACTCGTCCGGGAATGGGCCACCCGAACCCTGTCCCGTGCGGGAGTGAACCCCGCACAGGATCATGTACGGGCGGTGAAGGTGCTCAGGGAGACGATTCCCGGACTCGGGCTGCGCGCGGGCAATGACCTGGTGAAGTCCGTGCTCCCGTGAGAAGCCCGTTACCGGCACTGAGAGAGGGCGCTCGACGCCCTGCTCCCCACGTGCCGACGGGAACGCAGAAACAGGTCAGGGGCCCGACCCGCTCTCGCGGATCAAGCCCCTGACCTGGTGTTTCAGCTGTCGGGGTGGCGGGATTTGAACCCACGACCTCTTCGTCCCGAACGAAGCGCGCTGCCAAGCTGCGCTACACCCCGATGTCCACCGGTCTCCCGGCGACATCGATTACTTTAGCCCACCGGCGGCCGGAGGCGAAATCCGGTTTCTGCGGTGCTGGAACCACCCCGCCACGTTCGGCCGGAGGTGGTCCACGGCGGTGATCAGGACGCCCAGGGCGGTGAAGAGGAGGCCGAGGGCCAGGGACTGGGTGAGGACGCCGGCGTAGCCGTACGTGCCGACGTCGAGGAACGGGTACGGGTAGCGGGCCGGGGCGTCGGGGGAGAGCAGGGCTCCGCGGGTCAGGGTGAGGGCCAGGTAGGCCGCGGGGGGCGTCAGCCAGAGCGGGATGTGGGCCAGGCGCAGGGTCCGGGGTGCGGTCAGCAGGAGCCAGTCCGCGGCGACGGCCAGCGGGGTCACCGTGTGGAGCAGGAGGGTCGCGGCGGTGGGCCGGTCCGTTGGCGGGGGCGGGTTGCCGCCGTAGTTCGCCAGCACCAGGTGGTACATCAGGCCGGTGATCGCGGCGAGCAGGAGCACCCCGCCCGACAGGCGCGGCGACAGCGGTGGGCCGCCTCGCCAGGTACGTACGGCCGACCAGCCGAATGCGCCCGCGATCAGGAGGTTCGCCAGGACCGTGAAGCGGATCAGCGTCGGTGGCGCGTAGCCGGTCGCCTGGGCGATGACCGGGCCCGCGGCCGCGACCGCGCACGCCGCGGCGCGCAGGGCCGCGGCCCAGGGGCGTCGGCGGGGCCCGGTGGGGTCCGCGAGCGCCTCTGCCGCCCGGGGGCGGGGGAGCAGGGCGGTCCGGGGCGCGGTCATGATTCGTACCGTAAGCGGGCGGGAAGACCCCCGCGATTCGTCACCCGCCGCGCGGATGGCGCCCCGCCCCGCGCGGCGACCCGCTCCGCGCCTGCCGCGCGAAAGCGACAGCCGCGCCCCGGTCAGGCCTTCGGGGCCAGGGTCAGCAGCGTGGCCTCGGGCGGGCAGGCGAAGCGGACCGGGGTGTAGCGGTTGGTGCCGCAGCCGGCGGAGACGTGGAGGTAGGAGCGGTGGCCGCCCGCCGTGTGGGTGGACAGGCCCTTCACCCGGTCCGTGTCCAGGTCGCAGTTGGTGACCAGCGCCCCGTAGAACGGGATGCACAGCTGGCCGCCGTGCGTGTGACCGGCCAGGATCAGCGGGTAGCCGTCGGCCGTGAAGGCGTCCAGGGAGCGCAGGTACGGGGCGTGGACCACGCCGATGGAGAGGTCGGCGCCGGTCTCGGGGCCGCCCTGGACCTCGGCGTACCGGTCGCGCTTGATGTGCGGGTCGTCCAGGCCGGTGAACGCCAGCTCCAGGCCGTCGAGCTTCAGGCGGCCCCGGGTGTTCGACAGGTCCAGCCAGCCCGCCTCGTCGAAGGCGTCGCGCATCGGCTCCCACGGGTTGTGGACGACGCCGACCGCGGGCTCGTTGCCGTTGAGGCCGTGCTTGCCCTGGACCTTCTCCAGGAGGTAGCGGGCCGGGTTGCGGAGCTTGGGGCCGTAGTAGTCGTTGGAGCCGAAGACGTACACCCCCGGGTACTCCATCAGCGGGCCGAGCGCGTCGAGCACCTCGGGCACCGCGTCCGGGTCGGAGAGGTTGTCGCCGGTGTTGACCACGAAGTCCGGGCGCAGGCCCGCCAGCGACTGGAGCCAGGCGCGCTTCTTGCGCTGACCGCTCACCATGTGGATGTCGGAGACCTGGAGCACGCGCAACGAGCGTGCCCCGTGCGGGAGTACGGGAACGGTGACCCGTCGCAGGCGGAACGAGCGGGCCTCGAATCCGGCGGCGTAGGCGAGCCCGGCGGCGCCGACCGCCGCGCCGACTGCCGTGACTTTCAGGGGTACTCCGTAGCGTGCGCGCATGCGCCCATCGTCGCAGAAGCGGAACCGTGAGCGGAAAACCGGTGAGGCCGACGGGAAAACCGGTGGGCGGACGGAAAACCGGTGGGCGGCCCAAGCCCCGTACCTGTCACAATCGCGGCATGACCACGCTCAAGTCCAAGCTCAAGGAAGACCTCCACACGGCCATGAAGGCGCGTGACGAGCTGACCTCGTCCACCCTTCGGCTCACCCTCACCGCGATCACCAAGGAAGAGGTCAGCGGCAAGTCGGCGCGCGAGCTCTCCGACGACGAGGTGCAGAAGGTGATCGCCAAGGAGGCGAAGAAGCGCCGTGAGGCGGCCGAGGCCTTCGCCCAGGGCGGCCGGACCGAGCAGGCCGAGCGGGAGAAGGCGGAGGGCGAGCTGCTCGACGGCTATCTGCCGAAGCAGCTCTCCGACGACGAGCTGAACGCGATCGTGGCGTCCGCCGTCGAGGAGGCGAAGGCCGCCGGGGCCGAGGGGCCGCGTGCGATGGGCGCCGTCATGAAGATCGTCAACCCGAAGGTCGCCGGGCTCGCCGAGGGCGGCCGGGTCGCCGCCGCGGTGAAGAAGCTCCTCGCCGGCTGAGAGAAGCAAGAGAAACAAGAGAAGCAAAAGGGTGGGCGGCCCGGTCGATCGAGACCGGGCCGCCCACCTTTTTTGTTTACCTGTAGGGGTGCGCGTACGGGTCAGGGGCCGTTCTGGCCGCCGCCCTGACCTCGCCCGCCGCCACCGCCGCCGATCACACCGTCCGGGAGCTCGACGCCCGGGAACCGGTTGCCGTCGTTGTCGCCGGGCTTGCCGTCCTCGCGGTCCTCATCGCCGCGGTCACGGTCCCGGTCGCCCTTCTCCTTGTCCTTGTCCTTCTTCTCCTTGCCCCGGGGGACGGAGACCGGGTTGAAGCCGGGGGTCTCGGCCGCGTCCAGCGCTCCGGTCATCGCGATGCGCCAGATCGGGCCGGGCAGGCAGCCGCCGCAGACCTTGTCGTAGTACTGGCCGCCGATGGTGACGTTGAACATCGAGCTCTTCTCGCCGATGTCGTCGCCGACCCACACCGCGGTGGAGAGGTTCGGCGTGTACCCGACGAACCAGGCGTCCTTGCGGTCGTTGGTCGTACCGGTCTTGCCCGCGTTGTCCCGGTCGCTGAGTCCGGCCTGCGTACCGGTGCCGTCCTCCACGACGCCCTTGAGCATCTGGTTGATCGTGTCCGCGGTCTTCTCGCTCATCGCGCGTGAGCAGGACGTCTTCGGCACGGGGATCTTCTTGCCCTGCGGGTCCTTGATGGACGCGATGGCGATCGGTGTGCAGTACGTGCCCCGGTTGGCGAACGCCGCGTACGCGCCGGCCATGGAGAGCGGGGTGCTCACCTCACCACCGAGGGTGATCGAGGGGTACTCGCCGATCTTCTTGCCGTCGCCGCGCTCGTAGCCGACCTTCTTGGCCATCTCCACGGTCTCGCAGAGGCCGGCCTTCTGCTCCAGCATCGCGAAGTAGGTGTTGATGGACTTGCCGAGCGCGCTCGTCATGTCCCAGCTGCCCTTCTCGGACTCCAGCTCGTTCTGGAGTTCCCAGGGCGCGTAGCCGGCCGGGGAGCCGGAGCAGTTGCGGAAGTCCCGCTCCTGGAGCGTCATCTTCCAGTCCGAGGAGAACGACGTCGCCGGGCTGATGCCCTTCTCCAGCGCCGCCGCCGCGGTGAACGGCTTGAAGGTCGAGCCGACCTGGAAGCCGTACGTGGAGCCGCCCATCTTGTTGCTGACGGCGAGGTTGAGCACGGTCTCGTTCTGCTTCTGGTCCAGGCCGTAGGGGCGGGACTGGCCCATGGAGAGGATCTCGCCGTTGCCCGGCCGGACCTGCACCACGGACGCCGCGAACTTGTCGTCCTTGTTGACCTTCGCGGTGGCGGCCTCGTTGGCCGCCTTCTGGGCGCGCGGGTCCAGCGTGGTGCGGATGGTCAGACCGCCGAGGTTCCAGAGCTTGGCCCGGTCCTCGTCGGTCTTGCCGAAGGCGGGGTCGGTGAGGATCGTCTTGCGGACGTAGTCGCAGAAGAAGCCGGAGCCGCTGACGGCGGTGATGCAGCCGTTCTTCGGCCGGGACACCTTCAGCTTGATGGGCGTTTCCATGGCCTTGTCGGCCTCGGCCTGCGAGATGGTCTTGACCGCGGCCATCCGCGCCAGCACGGTGTTGCGACGCTTGGTCGCCTCCTCCGTGTCGTTGACCGGGTCGTAGCGGCTCGGCGACTGGACGATGCCGGCGAGCAGCGCGGCCTCCTCCAGCTTGAGGTCCTTGGCGTGCTTGGAGAAGTAGCGCTGGGACGCGGCCTCGATGCCGTACGCCTGCTGTCCGAAGAACGTGATGTTGAGGTAGTTCTCCAGGATCTTCTTCTTGCCGAGTTCCTCCTCGACCTGGATCGCGTACTTCAGCTCGCGGACCTTGCGGCCGAGCGTCTGCTGCGTGGCCTGGGCGACCTTCTCCGGGTCGTCGCCGGCCTCCTCGACGAAGACGTTCTTCACGTACTGCTGGGTGAGGGTCGACGCGCCCTGCGCCGCCCCGCCCGCCTGCACGTTGCGGTTCATCGCGCGGAGGATGCCCTTGAGGTCGACCGCGCCGTGCTCGTAGAAGCGGGAGTCCTCGATCGCGATGATCGCGTCCTGCATGTACGGCGAGATGTCCTTGAGCGGGACGACCGTGCGGTCGCGGGAGTACACCGTGGCGATGGTGCCGCCGTCGCGGTCCTGGATCGTGGTCCGCTGGCTGAGCGGTGGCGTCTTGAGATTGGAGGGGATCTCGTCGAACCCTTCGACCGTCCCCTTGGCGGCGAGCCCCAGCGCTCCGGCTGCGGGCAGCGCGATGCCTGCCAGGACAGCTCCGGAGAGCGCGGCGACACCGAGGAACTTGGCGGCCTGCTGGGTCGTGGTGAGACCCCCGCCCGAGCGCTTCTTTGGCATAGGGGGCAGCCTAATCCGTAGTGATGAACGTGTCGTAGGAGCGGGGGCCTCTCGGAGCGTTCCCGTACCGGACCGTGACATCCGGGAGGGCCGGGCGGTCGCCTGGAGGGCCTGGGGGCGCCCCGGACGGGACCGTACGGAGGCGTCGCGGGCGTACGAAAGTGCGTCTTGGGCCTACCGAGGCGTCGCGGAGCGGGCACGCGGACGCGGGCGGCTACGTTCCTATTCGCCGGACAGACGGACAGGCCTTGGCCTAAGCTGCTCTCAACTGTCACAGCAGTCCGGTTCCGTATCAAGCCCCCTGTCGTCCCATGCGCGTCTTCTGGTCATTCTTCACCCGGCCGACGCGTCATCGCATGGCACTTCACGCACCCATCGAGGCGCTCCCGAAATCGCCCCGTATGTCGCGAGAAGTCCTTTGCGACTTGAGTGCACTGTCCCCTTTTCACGGCGATAGTCGCGTATGTCCTCGGCTCACTCCCCTGGGTGATCTGCCGCATACGCATAGTCCGTTCGGACCATTCAAGATTGGGCCCGAAGGGGGTGTTGTGCTGTCCACACCTTCCGTAACGTCCTCAACTGGCAGCGGTGAATATGCCGCTGCCGCCGTGGGGGAGCCTCGATTCGGGAGAGGACGGCGCCGGCATGGGCTGGGTAACCGACTGGAGTGCGCAGGCAGCCTGCCGCACTACCGATCCGGATGAACTGTTCGTACAAGGGGCAGCGCAGAACAGAGCCAAGGCGGTGTGCACCGGATGCCCGGTGCGGACCGAGTGCCTGGCCGATGCGCTGGACAATCGCGTCGAATTCGGCGTGTGGGGCGGAATGACGGAGCGGGAGCGCCGCGCACTGCTGCGCCGCCGGCCGACCGTCACGTCCTGGCGCCGACTGCTGGAGACCGCGCGCAGCGAATACGAGCGGTCGACCGGCATTCTGCCCGGAGTCATCGGGCTGGAGGACGAGGAACTGAACGAGACGTACGCCGCCGTCGGGTAGCCGCGGCCGCCACGAGGCCGCGGCTCCGCCGTTCCGGTGGGTGGTGGTGGCTACGCCGCTCCGGCCGGAGCCGGTGCGGAGCCGCCCGCCAGGCGGTCGCCGATGGCCCGGAGGCCGTCGAGGTCGTGTACGTCGCCGGGCAGCGCCGCCACAGCCGTCACCGGCACCTCGGGGTGCCGTGCGGTGAAGCGGTCACGGGTGCCGTGCTCCCGGGCGACGACCTGCATGCGCTCGGCGTGCAGCCGCAGCAGACCCGCCGTCAGGTCCTCGATGCTGATGATGTCGATGGCGTCGACGGTGTGGGCCTCGTCGTCGCTGGTGCTCGCGGATGTCGCGATGTTCTCGTGGGGCGGTCCGTTCTCCGTCGTGTCCTGGTGCTCGGCTGCGGGCTCGGGGCCGGACGCCTGCCCGGCCTCGGGGGAGAGGGGCGGCTCGGTCGTTCCGGAAGCGGTGACCGCCGGATCGGGGTCTTCCCGGTCACCAAAGCCAGCTTTCCCGGCCCTCTGATCCACAATGCGGGCGTCGTCAAGATTTTCTGCGGCCGTCAGCGCCTGCTCGGCGGTGAGCCGTGAAGCCTCGCTGTCGTGCACCCGGTTGAGGACCAGACCGGCCAGCGGCATCTCGTCGGCGGCCAGCCGTTCCACGAAATAGGCGGCCTCGCGCAGCGCGTCCTGCTCCGGTGTCGCGACCACGAGAAAGGCCGTGCCGGGCGCCTGGAGCAGCTTGTACGTGGCGTCCGCCCGGCTGCGGAAGCCGCCGAACATGGTGTCCATCGCGGCGACGAACGTCTGGACGTCCCGCAGGAACTGGCCCCCGAGGAGCTTGCCCAGCGTCCCGCTCATCATCGACATACCGACATTGAGGAACTTCATCCCGGCCCGGCCGCCCACCTTCGCGGGTGCCATCAGCAGCCGGATGAACTTCCCGTCGAGGAAGGACCCGAGCCGCTTCGGCGCGTCCAGGAAGTCCAGCGCGGAGCGCGAGGGAGGGGTGTCGACGATGATCAGGTCCCACTCGTCGCGTGCCCGCAGCTGGCCGAGCTTCTCCATCGCCATGTACTCCTGCGTACCGGCGAACCCGGCCGACAGGGACTGGTAGAAGGGGTTCTCCAGGATCGCCCTGGCCCGCTCCGCGTCCGCGTGAGCCTCGACGGTCTCGTCGAAGGTCCGCTTCATGTCGAGCATCATGGCGTGCAGTTCGCCCTCGCCGTCGATGCCCTCGACCCGCCGGGGCACGTTGTCGAGCCGGTCGATGCCCATGGACTGGGCGAGCCGGCGGGCCGGGTCGATGGTGAGGACGACGACCTTCCGGCCACGCTCGGCGGCCCGTAGGCCGAGGGCGGCGGCGGTCGTGGTCTTGCCGACCCCGCCGGAGCCGCAGCACACGACGATCCGGATGCCCGGGTCGTCCAGCAGCGCGTCCGTGTCCAGGCCGCCGTCCGCCGCCGCCGGAACCGCGTCCGTACCGGCTGTGTCCGCGCTCATGCGTCCCCCTCTTCGCCCGCGCCCTGCTTACGGAGCTCCGTGGCCAGCTCGTGCAGCGCGGCGAGGTCCACCCCGTCGCCGATCAGCGGGAGCTCCGCCGTCGGCAGACCGAGACCGGCCAGCACCGCGCGCTGCTCCCGCTCCAGCCCGACCCGCTCGGCGTGCTGGGCCGCCTGCTCGACCAGAGGGCGTACAAGGGCGGCGGAACCGGTCACTCCGGCCCGGGTCAGCGCCTTGGCGATCTCCTTGCGGCGGCCGCCCGCGGCGGTGCGCAGGGCGTCCTCGTCCAGCAGATGCGGGCGGACCATGTTCACGAAGACGCTGCCCACGGGCAGTTCGGCGGCGCGCAGCTCGGCGATGCCGTCCGCGGTCTCCTGGACCGGCATCTCCTCCAGGAGGGTCACCAGATGGACCGCGGTCTGCGGAGACTTCAGGAGCCGCATCACGGCCTGGGCCTGGTTGTGTATCGGGCCGATCCTGGCCAGCCCGGCGACCTCGTCGTTGACGTTCAGGAAGCGGGTGATCCGGCCGGTCGGCGGGGCGTCCATGATCACGTGGTCGTAGACGAACCGGCCCTGCTTGTCCTTGCGGCGTACGGCTTCGCAGGCCTTGCCGGTCAGCAGGACGTCCCGGACGCCGGGCGCGATGGTGGTGGCGAAGTCGATCGCGCCGAGCTTCTTCAGGGCGCGTCCCGCGCTGCCGAGCTTGTAGAACATCTGGAGGTAGTCGAGGAGCGCGCGCTCGGCGTCGATGGCCAGCGCGTACACCTCGCCGCCGCCCGGCGCGACGGCGATCTTGCGCTCCTCGTAGGGCAGCGCGCCGGAACCGAAGAGCTGGGCGATGCCCTGCCTGCCCTCGACCTCGACGAGGAGAGTGCGCCTGCCCTCGGTCGCGAGGGCGAGCGCGAGGGCGGCGGCGACCGTGGTCTTACCGGTACCGCCCTTGCCGCTGACGACCTGGAACCTGCTCACGTATTCGAGCCTAACCAGTCCGGCCCCGGCCTACGCACGGGACCGTACGTGCCAGGCGTTACAGTCGGGCCCATGACCAAGTGGGAATACGCGACCGTGCCCCTTCTCGTGCACGCGACCAAGCAGATTCTGGACACCTGGGGCGAGGACGGCTGGGAGCTGGTCCAGGTCGTTCCCGGCCCGAACAACCCCGAGCAGCTCGTGGCCTACCTGAAGCGGGAGAAGGCGTAGTGGCGGGCGCCGTCGAGTCGCGCCTCGCCGAGCTCGGCCTGACCCTGCCCGCCGTGGTGCCGCCGCTGGCCTCGTACCAGCCGGCCGTGCAGTCCGGGGTGTACGTGTACACCTCGGGCCAGCTGCCGATGGTGGACGGCAAGCTCGCCGTCACCGGCAAGGTCGGCGCCGAGGTCACGCCGGACGAGGCGAAGGAGCTCGCGAAGACCTGCGCGCTCAACGCGCTCGCCGCCGTGAAGTCGGTCGCCGGTGACCTGGACCGGATCAAGCGTGTCGTGAAGGTCGTGGGCTTCGTCGCCTCGGCCTCCGACTTCACCGGCCAGCCCGCCGTGATCAACGGCGCCAGCGAGCTGCTGGGCGCGGTGCTCGGCGACAAGGGCGTGCACGCCCGCAGCGCCGTGGGCGTCGCCGTGCTGCCGCTGGACGCACCGGTCGAGGTCGAGGTCCAGGTGGAGCTCGTCGACGCCTGAGGTTCCCTGCCCGCCCGTCCTTCCGATCCCGCCCGGTCCCGCGACCGGGCGGGATCGCGTGTGTACGGGACCGCGTGTGTACGGGTGCCGCGACGGGCGGACCGCGTGTGTACGGGGCATGTCGGGTCGCCGTGATGATCAGGGAGCCTCTCGAACATCGGCGCGGTTCCGGATAGCCTCCGGCCATGTCCCAAGGTCAGTGGTACCCCCCGGAATGGCCCGACCGGATCCGGGCCCTCGCCGCCGGTGAGCTGACGGCCGTGACACCCCGGCGGGCCGCCACCGTGATGCTGCTCCGTGATCCGGGGCCCCGGGCCGCGACGCCCGGCCCGGTCGTGCACATGCTGCGGCGGCGGACCTCCATGGCGTTCGCCGGAGGCGCGTACGCCTATCCGGGTGGCGGGGTCGATCCGCGCGACGACGACCGGCTGATCGGGTGGGCCGGGCCCCCGTTGGAGCAGTGGGCCGCCCGGCTCGGTGTGGCGACGGTCACCGAGGCGCAGGCCGTCGTGTGCGCGGCGGTGCGCGAGACGTTCGAGGAGGCGGGCGTCCTGCTCGCCGGGCCGACCGCCACGACCGTGGTGGGCGACACGACCGGGGAGGACTGGGAGGCCGACCGGGAGGCGCTGGTCGCCCGGGACCTGTCGTTCGCGGAGTTCCTGGACCGGCGCGGCCTGGTGCTGCGCTCGGACCTGCTGGGCGCCTGGGCGCGCTGGATCACCCCGGAGTTCGAACCGCGCCGCTACGACACCTGGTTCTTCGTCGCCGCGCTGCCCGAGGGGCAGCGCACCCGGGACGTCTCCACCGAGGCCGACCGCACGGTGTGGATCGCCCCCGCCGACGCGGCCCGTCGCTACGACGCGGGCGAGCTGCTGATGATGCCGCCCACCGTGACCACGCTGCGGGCCCTCGCGCCGTACAGGACGGCCGCCGAGGCGCTGGAGGCCGCCGACGTGCAGGACATGACCCCGGTGCTCGCGCAGGCCCGCCTGGAGGGCGACGAGCTGGTGCTGAGCTGGCCGGGGCACGACGAGTTCACCAAGCACGTGCCCGCGGCGGGCGACGGGGGCGGTGCCGCGTGAGCGACGCAGCCGCCCTGCCCGGACAGCCGCGCGGAACCGTGGTCTCCGGACCCGCGACCGCCCGAACGGTCAACGTCCTCGCGCCCAACCCGTCCGCGATGACGCTCGACGGCACCAACACGTGGATCGTGGCCGAGCCCGGTTCCGACCTCGCGGTCGTCATCGACCCCGGGCCGCTCGACGACGTACACCTGCGGGCCGTGATCGAGGCGGTGGAGCGGTCCGGGCGGCGTGTGGGCCTCACGCTGCTCACCCATGGGCACCCCGACCACGCGGAGGGCGCGGGCCGGTTCGCGGAGCTGACGCGGACGAAGGTGCGGGCCCTGGACGTGGCGCTGCGGCTGGGCGACGAGGGCCTCGGGGCGGGTGACGTGATCACCACCGGCGGCCTGGAGCTGCGCGTGGTGCCGACGCCGGGGCACACCGCGGACTCGCTCTCGTTCCATCTGCCCGCCGACCGGGCGGTGCTGACGGGCGACACGATCCTCGGCCGCGGTACGACGGTGGTGGCGCACCCGGACGGGCGGCTCGGCGACTACCTGGACTCGCTCAGGCGGCTGCGGTCGCTCACGGTCGACGACGGCGTCCACACGGTGCTGCCGGGCCACGGTCCGGTGCTGGAGGACGCGCAGGGGGCGGTGGAGTTCTACCTGGCCCATCGCGCGCACCGGCTCGCCCAGGTGGAGACGGCGGTGGAGGCCGGGCACCGTACGCCGTCGGAGGTGGTGGCGAAGGTGTACGCCGACGTGGACCGCTCCCTGTGGCCGGCCGCCGAGCTGTCGGTACGGGCGCAGCTGGAGTACCTCAGCGGGCACGGGCTGATCTAGCGGGTGTCCGGCGGATCCCGGCGGATCGTGACGGGGAAGGCCCCGCCGACCGGTACGTGATCCGGTCGGCGGGGCCTTCACGCCATGTCACACGGGGCATCGGTGCCGTACGGAGGACATCGGTGCCGTACGGGAGGCATCGGTCCCGTCGTAGGCGGCGGGAGGCAGGCGTCAGCGCGAGCGCTTCGCCAGCCGCTCCACGTCCAGCAGGATGACCGCACGGGCCTCCAGACGCAGCCAGCCGCGGCCCGCGAAGTCCGCGAGGGCCTTGTTGACCGTCTCGCGGGAGGCGCCGACCAGCTGGGCCAGCTCCTCCTGGGTGAGGTCGTGCACGACGTGGATGCCTTCCTCGGACTGGACGCCGAAGCGGCGCGACAGGTCCAGGAGGGCGCGGGCGACCCGGCCCGGCACATCGGAGAAGACCAGGTCGGACATCTGGTCGTTGGTCTTGCGCAGCCGTCGGGCGACCGCGCGCAGCAGCGCGGTGGCCACCTCGGGCCGGGCGTTCAGCCAGGGCTGCAGGTCGCCGTGGCCGAGGCCGAGGAGCTTGACCTCGGTCAGCGCGGAGGCGGTCGCCGTACGCGGGCCCGGGTCGAAGAGCGAGAGCTCACCGATCAGCTCGCCGGGGCCGAGCACGGCCAGCATGTTCTCGCGCCCGTCGGGCGAGGTGCGGTGGAGCTTCACCTTGCCCTCGGTGACCACGTACAGGCGGTCACCCTGGTCGCCCTCGTGGAACAGCGCGTCTCCGCGCGCGAGGGTCACCTCACTCATCGAGGCGCGGAGCTCCGCGGCCTGCTCATCATCGAGCGCCGCGAAAAGCGGGGCGCGCCGCAGAACGTCGTCCACGAGTTCTCTCCTTGTCGGCCTGTTCAGGGAACCGTGGTCCCCATCATGCCGGACGGTAAAACAGTGCGATCAATCACAAACCAGTTTGACGCACGGGCGTGCCGGACCCTACGGCAGGGGGCCGATCGGGGGTGGATATGCCGTGACAGGGGTGGTTGTCGGTGCCTGGCTCTAGGCTGGCCGGGTGTCCAGAACGCCGGGGAGAGCGCAGGCCAAGGGGGCTGACGGGGTGCTGAAGGGCGGCGATTCCGCTGTGGGCGAACAACCCCGGCCGCGCCCGAGGATTGCCGCGAATGGCTCCCTCGAAGAGGCGCACGGCTCGACCGGAGAGCCGGGGAAGCCGCTCCGGAAGTCGGCCAGGAGGTCCGCAGTGTCATCGTCCACGCCCGCCGAGCCCGCGAGATCCGCGAAATCCGCGAAGCCTGCCAAAACGACCAAGGGGGCCAAAGGAGCCAAGGTGGCCAAGGCGCCGAAGCCGGAGTCGCATCTCGCGATGGTCCGCCGGGCGCGCCGGATCAACCGCGAGCTCGCCGAGGTCTATCCGTACGCCCACCCCGAGCTGGACTTCCGTAACCCCTTCGAACTCCTCGTGGCCACGGTCCTCTCCGCCCAGACCACCGACCTGAGGGTCAACCAGACCACCCCCGCGCTCTTCGCCGCCTACCCCACCCCCGAGGACATGGCGGCGGCCGTGCCGGAGGAGATGGAGGAGATCATCCGGCCGACCGGGTTCTTCCGGGCCAAGACCAAGTCGCTGATAGGGCTCTCGGTCGCCCTGCGGGACGAGTTCGGCGGCGAGGTACCGGGACGTCTGGAGGACCTCGTGAAGCTGCCCGGGGTCGGCCGCAAGACCGCCAACGTCGTCCTGGGCAACGCGTTCGGGGTTCCCGGCATCACCGTCGACACGCACTTCGGGCGGCTGGTGCGGCGCTGGAAGTGGACGGACGAGGAGGACCCGGTGAAGGTCGAGGCGGTGGTGGCCGGGATCTTCCCGAAGAGCGAGTGGACGATGCTCTCGCACCGCGTGGTGTTCCACGGCCGCCGGATCTGCCACGCCCGCAAGCCCGCCTGCGGGGCCTGCCCGATCGCCCCGCTCTGTCCTTCGTACGGGGAGGGCGAGACCGACCCGGAGAAGGCCAGGAAGCTCCTGAAGTACGAGATGGGCGGCTATCCGGGCCAGCGGCTCAGCCCGCCCGCCGACTACCCGGGCAAGCCCGCGCCCGCGCTGGGGGCCGGGTGAGGGCAGCTCCCGGTACGGAACGGCCCGGCACGACCGAGCCGGTACGGCCGGTGGAGCGGCCGGAAGCGGAACGGCCGGGAACGGACCCGTCAGGAACGAATTGGCCGACGACAGGCGTTGTGAAACGACGGGGGTGCCCATGACGCACGCGCACACACACGGCTCGACGCACACGCACGCCGGGAACGACCCCGCCGAGGGGCCGTCGCACAGCGGCGGCGATGGCGGCCGCGCTCCCGACCCGGCCGTCGCCGTCACCACCGACGGCCTGCCCGACTGGCTCGACCCGGTCGCCCGCGCCGCGCGCAGCGTCCAGCCGCAGCAGCTCAGCCGCTTCCTGCCGCCCGAGAGCGGGGCGGGCCGGCAGTCGGCCGTCCTCGTCCTGTTCGGCGAGGGGGAGCGAGGGCCCGAGCTGCTGCTGATGGAGCGCGCCGGAACGCTGCGGTCCCACGCCGGGCAGCCGTCCTTCCCCGGCGGAGCACTGGACCCCGAGGACGGCGACCAGGCCACCACCGGGCCGCTGCGCGCGGCGCTGCGCGAGGCCGAGGAGGAGACCGGCCTCGACCCCAAGGGCGTACAGCTCTTCGGCGTGCTGCCCCGGCTCTACATCCCGGTCAGCAGCTTCGTCGTGACGCCCGTGCTCGGCTGGTGGCGCGCGCCCAGTCCGGTCGGGGTGGTCGATCCGGGCGAGACGGCCCGGGTCTTCACGGTTCCCGTGGCGGATCTCACGGATCCCGCCAACCGGGCCACGGCCGTCCACCCGAGCGGGCACGCCGGCCCGGCATTCCTGGTCGAATCGGCTCTGGTCTGGGGCTTCACGGCCGGAGTGATCGACCGGATTGTGCACTACGCGGGATGGGAACGCCCCTGGGACAGGGCCAGACAGGTGCCGCTCGACTGGCGCGCATGACACGCTGGCTCTCCTGCTGCGCTGCTCCGGGTCCGGCCCGGACCCCGTCACCACCGACGGGCCAGGTGACGAAACTGCGAGGCTATAGACGGTGAACGTGCTCGACATCCTGCTGCTGCTCGCCGCCGTCTGGTTCGCGGTCATCGGCTACCGCCAGGGTTTCGTCGTCGGCATCCTGTCGGTGATCGGCTTCCTCGGGGGCGGGCTCGTCGCCGTCTACCTGCTGCCGGTCATCTGGAACCGGGTGACCGAGGACGCCGAGGTCACCACCGCGGTCGCCATCGGCGCGGTCGTCATCGTGATCATCTGCGCCTCGATCGGCCAGGCCTTCACCACCCACCTGGGCAACAAACTCCGCCGGTACATCACGTGGTCGCCCGCGCGCGCCCTGGACGCCACCGGCGGCGCCCTGGTCAATGTGGTGGCCATGCTGCTGGTGGCCTGGATGATCGGCCTGCTGCTGGCCGGCACCTCGCTGCCGACGCTCGGCAAGGAGGTCCGCAACTCCTCGGTCCTGCTCGGCGTCGACCGGGTGATGCCCGAGCAGGCGCCCAGCTGGTTCCAGGACTTCTCCTCCGTCCTCGCGCAGAACGGCTTCCCGCAGGTCTTCAGCCCGTTCGCCAACGAACCGATCACCGAGGTCAAGGCGCCGGACCCGGCCCTGGTGGGCAGCCCGGTCGCCGCCCGCGCCAAGAAGTCGATCGTCAAGGTCGTGGGAACGGCCCCGAGCTGCGGCAAGGTCCTCGAAGGGACCGGCTTCGTCTTCGCCGAGCGCCGGGTGATGACCAACGCCCATGTGGTCGGCGGCGTGGACGAGCCCACCGTCCAGATCGGCGGCGAGGGCCGGCTGTACGACGCGAAGGTCGTCCTCTACGACTGGCAGCGCGACATCGCGGTCCTGGACGTCCCCGACCTCCGGGCCACGCCGCTGCGGTTCACCGGCCCGGACGACGACGCGCGGACCGGCGACAGCGCGATCGTCGCGGGCTTCCCCGAGAACGGCGCGTACGACGTGCGCTCGGCCCGCGTCCGCGCCCGGATCAACCCCGACGGCCCGGACATCTACCACCGGGGCACGGTGCGCCGCGATGTGTACTCGCTCTACGCGACGGTCCGTCAGGGCAACTCCGGCGGCCCGCTGCTCACTCCGGACGGAAAGGTGTACGGAGTGGTGTTCGCCAAGTCGCTCGACGACCCGGACACCGGCTACGCGCTGACGGCCGACGAGATCCGCGAGGACATCGAGATCGGCCGCACGGCCAACCAGCAGGTCGACAGCCAGGGCTGCGCCCTCTGACGGGCTCTCCAGCGGGCCTTCCGGCGCGCCCTCCAGGTGCCTTCAGGGGCCTTCAGGGGGAGCGAAAGGGGCGGTCAGGGGTCAGTTACGGGGATGGCGGAGCCGCGCCGAGACCCAGCGGGCCCGACGGCGGAGGATGCGCGGAATCCCGAGACGGGATCGGTGAAGGTCATGCACTTCGTGCACCCGGCCGCGAGGGCCGCCCCCCTCATGAGTGCTCACACCGGTTGTGGCGGTGGAGCGGCGGTTGCGTGCTTCGTCAGTGAAGTCGTGCGTCCAGCCCATACCCCGACGTCTGCCCGTGACCCATGGTCGGTAACCGTCGGCGAGTCAGCCAATTGGCCTATGCGGCAGGCAATTGGCTGTCCGTCGGACAGCTGTGCGCGAACGGGTGACCGGCCTACCGGTCGGGCTCGGGGTCCTTGAGCCAGTTGATGAGTTCGGTGGAGAAGCCGATCGGATCCTCCTCGTGCGGGAAGTGCCCGACACCGTCGAAAAGCCGCCACCGGTAGGGCGCCTCGACGTACTCGCCGGACCCGGCCGAACTCCGCGTACGGACCGCCGGATCGAGCGAACCGTGCAGGTGCAGCGTGGGCACCCGGACCGGACGCTTCATCCGCCGGTTGAACTGGATCCCGTCCGGACGCGCCATCGAGCGGACCATCCAGCGGTACGGCTCGATCGAGCAGTGGGCGGTGGAGGGGATGCTCATGGCCCGGCGGTAGACGTCCAGGGTCTTCTCGTCGGGGAACTCCGGGGTGCGCGGGCCCGCCCAGTCCTGGATGAGGCTCCCCACCAGGGCGGCGTCGTCCGCGAGGAGCTGCCGCTCCGGCAGCCACGGCCGCTGGAAACCCCAGACGTACGAACCGGCCCGCGACTGGGCGAAGTCGGACAGCATCGATGAGCGCCAGCGGCGCGGGTGCGGCATGGAGGAGACGGCGAGCCGGCGGACCAGCTTGGGCCGCATCACGGCGGCCGTCCAGGCGAGGTAGCCGCCGAGGTCGTGGCCGACCAGGGCCGCGTCGGGCTCGCCGAGGGAGCGGATCACGCCGGTGACGTCGAGGGCCAGGTTGGCGGGGTCGTAACCGCGCGGGGTGCGGTCGCTGCCGCCCACCCCGCGCAGGTCCATCGCGACCGCCCGGAAACCGGCCTCGGCGAGCGCGGGCAGCTGGTGACGCCAGGTCCACCAGAACTGCGGGAAGCCGTGCAGCAGGAGCACCAGCGGCCCCTCGCCCATCTCCGCGATGTGGAAGCGCGCGCCGTTGGCCGCCACGTCGCGGTGGGTCCAGGGGCCGTCGAGGCGCACCGGGCCTCCGGCCGCGGCCCGGCCCGAGGGGCCCGTGGCCGGGTCGGACGGGGCAGCCGGGCCCTCCGGGTCCGCGGGACCCGTCGGGCCGAGTGCGCTGGAATCGGGAACGGTCATGTGGACGAGCGTGCCACAGCGGTGGCCTTGTCCTGGCCGGAGCCGCCTTCGACGCTCTTCTTCGCCAGCGAACTGCCGGAGACGGCGGACCGCTCGATGATCGCGGCGGCCTCGATCGACGGGCGCGGATGCGGCTTGGCCTTCTGCAGGACGGCGGCGGTCTGCTTGGCGGAGGCGATGGACTTCTCCGGCGGCTTGATCTTCTTGAACTTCCGCAGACCGATGAACGCGATCAGGATGGCCAGGAAGAAGTACGCGCCGGCCACGATCAGGAAGCACCACGCCAGGCCCAGGCCCGATGTGTGGATCCAGTACGCGGCCGCGAAGCTCAGCATCGGCATCATGAACAGCAGCAGCACGCCCGCGGCGATGAACGCCGCACTGCCGATCGCCCCGCGCTTGACGTCCTGCCGCACCTCCGCCTTGGCCAGGGCGATCTCGTCGTGCACCAGTGCGGACATCTCGGCCGTCGCCGAGGCGACCAGCTGCCCGATGCTGCGGTCCGCACTGCCCACGTAGTTGCCGGGGTCGCTCATCCCTGACTCCCTCTCCGTCTTCGACACATCCGATGTCAGATCATGCCGGACTGTTCGGCTTGTTGCGCGCTGCCCCCGCCCGCTCTTCGGCGAGACGGCGGTGTTCGGCCGCCTTGAGCTCGTGGATGGCGGCCATCCGCAGGTGATACTCCGGATCATCCTGCTCGTAGACGTCGGGTACCCCGGATCCGTCCTCGTCCAGCTCCTCGGCCTCGTACAGCTCCTTGTACTTGCGTACCCGGAGTTTGAGCAGGACGCAGGCAAACAGGGCAGCCGTCAGTGAGCCGAGCAGTACGGCGGCCTTGATCTCGTTGATCATTTCCGGATCGCCCTCGAAGGCGAGCTCGCCGATGAGCAGGGAGACGGTGAACCCGATACCGGCGAGCGAGGCGAGTGCCAGGACATCGGCCCAGGCCAGATCCTTGTTCAGCTCCGCCTTCGTGAAGCGGGCGGCGAGGTAGGTGCCGCCGAAGATACCGACGGTCTTGCCGACGACGAGGCCGAGGACGACGCCGAGCGTCTCGGGCCGGGTGAAGACGCCGGCCAGTGCCTCGCCGTTCAGTGCGACCCCTGCCGAGAACAGGGCGAACAGCGGGACGGCGACGCCGGCCGAGATCGGGCGGACCAGGTGTTCGATGTGCTCGCCGGGGGAGTGCTTCTCGCCCTCGCGACGGGTGCAGCGGAGCATCAGACCCATCGCGACACCGGCGATGGTGGCGTGGATACCGCTGTTGTACATCAGGCCCCAGATGACCAGGGCGAGCGGGATGTAGACGTACCAGCCCCGGATGTCGAAGCGGAGGAGGAGGTAGAAGATGGCCAGGCCGAGGACCGCCCCGCCGAGCGCCAGGAAGTTCAGGTCCGAGGTGAAGAACACCGCGATGATCAGGATCGCGAAGAGGTCGTCGACGACGGCCAGGGTGAGCAGGAAAGCCCGTAGCGCGGAGGGCAGCGAGGTGCCGATCACCGCGAGGACGGCGAGGGCGAAGGCGATGTCGGTGGCCGTCGGGACCGCCCAGCCGTCCGTCGAGCCGCCGCCGACGACCGTGGTGAGGAAGTAGACGAGGGCGGGCACGGCCATGCCGCACAGGGCCGCCACCACCGGGAGAGCCGCGGCCTTCGGATCGCGGAGTTCGCCCGCGACCAGTTCGCGCTTGAGTTCGACACCGGCGACGAAGAAGAAGACGGCGAGCAGCCCGTCGGCCGCCCAGTGCGCCACGGAGAGGTCCAGGCCGAGGGCGCCGGGGCCGAAGTGGAAGTGGCTGACCCTCTCGTACGAGCCGCCGAAGGTGTTGGCCCAGACGAGCGCGGCGACCGCCGCCACCAGCAGGAGCACACCGCCGACCGTCTCGGTACGGAGCGCCTCCGCCACGTAGTTCCGCTCGGGGAGGGAGAGCCGGTCGAGCAGTGGGCGGCGGGGCGGTGCGGGGGCGGGCGCGTTGGGCGGTGCCACGAGAGAGACCTCCAGGTCGGGCGGCGTGCGGGCGTGACTGGTCGATGTGCCGACCAGACTTCCCGGCGCCCCTGTGGAGATGTTCTCTGGAGTTGTGGGTGAAGCGCCCACTCTACCGGGGCCGTACGAGGCGACGCCCGGGCCGTACGAGGCGATGCCCGGGCCGTACGAGGCGATGCCCCGGCCGTACGCCCGATGGGCACCCGGCGCGTTGCCGGATGCCCATCGGAGCCGTATCCATGCGTCTGTGTTCTGATCTGCCCTGTGCTGTCAGACCTAGGCAGCTGTCAGCCCTCGGCAGCTTTCAGTCCTCGGTGACGGTCAGTCCTCGTCGGACGAGGAGGCCGGCAGCTGCGTGGTGATCAGGTCCATCACCGAGGAGTCGGTCAGCGTCGTGACGTCGCCCAGCTCGCGGTTCTCGGCGACATCGCGCAGCAGCCGGCGCATGATCTTGCCGGAGCGGGTCTTCGGCAGCTCGGCGACCGGCAGTACCCGCTTGGGCTTGGCGATCGGGCCGAGCGTCGCGCCGACGTGGTTGCGCAGCTCCGCGACCAGTTCGTCGGAGGCGGTCGCCGTACCGCGCAGGATCACGAACGCCACGATGGCCTGGCCGGTCGTCTCGTCGGCCGCGCCGACCACGGCGGCCTCGGCGACCGACGGGTGGGAGACGAGGGCGGACTCGACCTCGGTGGTCGAGATGTTGTGCCCGGAGACGAGCATGACGTCGTCGACCCGGCCGAGCAGCCAGATGTCGCCGTCCTCGTCCTTCTTGGCGCCGTCGCCCGCGAAGTACTTGCCCTCGAAGCGCGACCAGTAGGTGTCGATGAAGCGCTGGTCGTCGCCCCAGATGGTGCGGAGCATGGACGGCCACGGCTCGGTGAGGACGAGGTAGCCGCCCCCGCCGTCCGGCACCTCGTTGGCGTCGTCGTCCACGACGGTGGCGGAGATGCCCGGCAGTGCGCGCTGGGCGCTTCCGGGCTTCGTCTCCGTCACACCGGGCAACGGCGAGATCATCATCGCGCCGGTCTCGGTCTGCCACCAGGTGTCCACGATCGGGCACGTGTCGGCGCCGATGTTCTTCCGGTACCACATCCACGCCTCGGGGTTGATCGGCTCACCGACCGAACCGAGGACCCGGAGGCTGCTCAGGTCGAACTTCGCGGGGATGTCGTCGCCCCACTTCATGAACGTACGGATCGCCGTCGGCGCGGTGTAGAGGATCGTGACGCCGTACTTCTGCACGATCTCCCAGAACCGGCCCTGGTGCGGGGTGTCGGGCGTGCCCTCGTACATGACCTGCGTCGCGCCGTTGGCCAGCGGCCCGTAGACGATGTACGAGTGCCCGGTCACCCAGCCGATGTCGGCGGTGCACCAGTAGACGTCGGTCTCCGGCTTGAGGTCGAAGACCGCGTGGTGCGTGTACGAGGCCTGGGTGAGGTAGCCGCCGGAGGTGTGCAGGATGCCCTTCGGCTTACCCGTAGTGCCCGAGGTGTAGAGGATGAAGAGCGGCTGCTCCGCCTCGAAGGCCTCGGGGGTGTGCTCGGCGGACTGGCGGGCGGTGATCTCGTGCCACCAGACGTCGCGGCCCTCGGTCCACGCGGTGTCCTGACCGGTGCGGCGGACGACGAGGACGTGCTCGACGTTCTCGAAGCGGGAGACGGCATCGTCGACGGCGGGCTTGAGCGCGGACGGCTTGCCGCGGCGGTAGCCGCCGTCGGCCGTGATGACGACCTTGGCGTCCGCGTCCTTGATCCGGGCGGCGATGGCGTCGGCCGAGAAGCCGCCGAAGACCACGGAGTGCGCGGCGCCGATCCGGGCGCAGGCCAGCATCGCGATGGCGGCCTCGGGGATCATCGGCAGGTAGACGGCGACCCGGTCGCCCTTGCCGACGCCCAGCTCGGTCAGCGCGTTGGCCGCCCGGGAGACCTCGTCCTTCAGCTCCGCGTAGGTGATGGCCCGGCTGTCGCCCGGCTCGCCCTCGAAGTGGATGGCGACCCGGTCGCCGTTGCCCGCCTCGACGTGACGGTCCACGCAGTTGTACGCGACGTTCAGCTTGCCGTCCGCGAACCACTTCGCGAAGGGCGGGTTGCTCCAGTCGAGGGTCTCGGTCGGCTCGGTGGCCCACGTCAGGCGGCGGGCCTGCTCGGCCCAGAAGCCCAGCCGGTCCGCCGCGGCCTGCTCGTACGCCTCTGCGGTGACGTTGGCGTTGGCGGCCAGCTCGGCAGGCGGAGCGAATTTCCGCTCTTCCCGAAGCAGGTTGGCCAGGCTCTCGTTGCTCACGACTTCTCCCAGTCCCAGGGTGTCCGTTGTGTCCCGGGGCATAGCTCATCAGGCGCGAGGCCGGGTGACAAGTGTCTGCCGGGAATTGGTTTAGACCTGTGTCTTCGTGTATGGAGCCATGATCCCGTTCCGCGGTCGAGAGCCGCCGTACGACGCGTGGCGCACGGCAGTTGCGTCCCCGCGAGGTGTGCCGGGGCGCGATGCGGAACGGGGTCATCTCGTTGCACGGGCCCGGGGCTCGCCCGGTTCAGGCCGGAGCCGTTCGGGTCGTTCGGGCTAGTTGATAACTCTTATCGGTGAATAAGAAGCTTTTCATTCGGTATGTCGCCCTTTCCTGTGCGGGACCGCGTGCGAATTTGGCCGCGCCGTGTCGGCACTTCAACGCAAATAACCTGCAAGGAAGAGGGTGGGCGGATGATGGCCGCCACGAAGAGGATCGCCTTGGGCGTCATGACCACGGCCTTGGTCGCCGTGCTCGCGGGCTGTTCCGGAGCAGGCTCCGGCTCCGGGGGGCAGGGAGCCGACGCGGAGAAGGGCGCCCACGGCGCCAAGGAGAACCCCCCGGCCGCCGCCCCGAAGAACGCGGTCAAGCTCATCGGGGACGGATCCACCGCCTTCACCGGGGTCCAGCCGAAGATGCCGGCCGCCAAGCGCCTCGCGCCCGGCGAGAAGCCGCCGCAGTTCGTGGTGTTCTCCTGGGACGGCGCCGGAGAGGACAGCCAGAAGCTCTTCTCGCACTTCCGCGGTGTGGCCAAGAAGTACAACGCCAACATGACGTACTTCCTCAGCGGCGTGTACCTGTTGCCGGAGGACAAGAAGGACCTCTACAACCCGCCCCAGCACGCGCCGGGCCGTTCCGACATCGGCTTCAACGACACCGAGGGCATCCGCGACACCCTCGCCGAGGTGCGTGCCGCCTGGCAGGACGGCAACGAGATCGGCACCCACTTCAACGGCCACTTCTGCGGCGCGGACGGCGGCGTCGGGACCTGGTCCGTCGATGAGTGGAAGAGCGAGATCAGCCAGGCGAAAGCTTTCGTCAAGAGCTGGAAGACCAACACGCCGGAGCTGAAGGGCGAGGCCCCGCTGCCCTTCGACTACGACAAGGAACTGGTCGGCGGCCGCACTCCCTGTCTCGAAGGCCAGAAGAACATGGTCGCCGCCGCCCGGACCATGGGCTTCCGCTACGACTCCAGCGGCGTCGGCAACCAGGTCTGGCCCCAGAAGAAGGACGGGGTCTGGGACATTCCGCTCCAGCTCGTCCCGATGCCCGGCCGCGCCTTCGAGACGCTCTCGATGGACTACAACTTCATGGTCAACCAGTCCGGCACGGCCACCCAGGGCGACCCGTCCCAGCACGAGTACTGGGGCAACCAGATGCGGGACGGGCTGCTTCAGGCCTTCGACCGCTCGTACAACGGCAACCGGGCGCCGCTGATCATCGGCAACCACTTCGAGTCCTGGAACGGCGGCACCTACATGCGCGCCATCGAGGAGACCATCGCGAAGGTGTGCCCCCAGGAGGGCGTGCGCTGCGTGTCGTTCCGGCAGCTCGCCGACTGGCTGGACGCCCAGGACCCGAAGACGCTGGCCAAGCTGACCACGCTCGGCGTCGGCGAGGCGCCCAAGACGGGCTGGTCCTCCTACCTCGGCACCCAGGCAGCCGCCGCCCCGCCCGCGGGCAAGGGCGCGGACAAGGGCACGGACTAGGGCCGGGACGCGAGCTCGGAGAAGGGCACGGACCAGAGCACGGGCCAGGGCGCGCCGCAGGTTCGGATCCGGCAGGAGCCGCCGGCCTGAACAACGGCCGAATCACGCCCCTCGTTCGCCGGCCACTCTCCTCAGTGGCCGGCGAACGCGCCGCACCGAGCACCACATACCAGGCACCACGCACCAGGCTCCAGGCACTGAGCGTGGAGGCCGGTTGTGCGGCAGCCGGGCACGGCGAGGCTGCTGAGCGCGGGGTCGGTGAACGAGGGGCGGGTAGACGAGGGGCGGCAAACGCGGGTCGGGAAACGAGGGGCGGTGATCCGGGTGGTCCCCACGTGATGTGTCAGGCGGGTGCCGTGACTCCCGCTCCCGCGTATCGCTCGTCGAGCACGAAGGCCGGGTCGACCTGGGCCGCCAGGTCGGCGCCGGTCTTCTCGTTGCCCCAGCTCTCGGCGTTCTTCAGGTGGAAGTGCACCATCTGGCGCGTGTACCGCTCCCAGTCGCGCAGCCCGTACGAGTCCTCGGCGGCGTCCTGCAGCGCCTGCAGGGCCATCCGGTTGTCGGCCTCCAGCAGCTCGAACCTGGACGGCCGGCCCTTCTCCATCGACCGGACCCAGTCGGAGTGGCCGACCCCGATCAGCAGGTCGTCGCCGACCTCCGCACGCAGGAACTCCAGGTCGTCCGGGCCCTGCACCTTGTTCCCGACGACCCTCAGGGCGACGCCGAAGTCGCGCGCGTACTCCTTGTACTGGCGGTACACCGACACCCCCTTACGGGTCGGCTCCGCGACCAGGAACGTCATGTCGAAGCGCGTGAACATGCCCGACGCGAACGAGTCCGAGCCCGCCGTCATATCGACCACGACGTAGTCGTCGGGACCGTCGACCAGGTGGTTGAGGCAGAGCTCCACGGCCCCGACCTTGGAGTGGTAGCAGGCCACACCGAGATCGGACTCGGTGAAGGGGCCCGTCGCCATCAGCCGGACGTCCCCGTCGTCGAGCCGCACCGTACGCGCACAGGCCTCGAAGATCGGGTTGTTCTCGTGGACCCGCAGCAGCCGGGAGCCCTCGCCGGGCGGAGTCGTCTTGATCATCGTCTCGGCGGAAGCGATACGGGGGTTGGAGCCCCGCAGATAGTCCTTGATGAGCGGGAGGTGCGCGCCCATGGCGGGCAGCGCGGCGGCCTCCGCCTCGTCCAAGCCGAGAGCGGCTCCCAGATGCTGGTTGATATCGGCGTCCACGGCGATGACGTGGGCTTCGTTGGCGGCGAGGTGGCGGATGAAGAGCGAGGACAGCGTGGTCTTTCCGCTGCCGCCCTTCCCGACGAAAGCGATCTTCATGTTCACCTAGGGTAGCGGCTTCATTGCGGTGTGCTGTCATCGTTCGTGAAGAAGGCCACTTGAGGGTGGTCCGGGTGGGGTGGGCGCGTAGCCTCGCTACTTATGAGTACGACTGCCTCAGACCCGCTTGCCGCGCTCGGTTCCCTGCCCGGCGTGCCCGATGCCGTGGACTCCGTACGCAAGGCCGTCGACCGGGTCTACGGTCACCGCGTCATGCGACGTCGCAGCAACGAGGTCACGGCCGAGGCCGCACTGCGGGGTTCCCGTGGTTCGGCCGCACTGGCCGGTGCCGACTGGAACCTCGAAGAGGTGCGTCGGCGCACCGACTTCAGTGGCGAGGACGAGGCGCGCGTGGTCGGTGCCGCACTGCGCCTCACCGCGGAGGCGGGGCAACTCCTTTCCATCTGGCGGCAGTCGCCGCTGCGGGTGCTGGCTCGGTTGCATCTGGTGGCGGCCGGCGGGGCCGCTCCCGACGACACGGTGGGGCGTCCGCGCCTGGCGGGTGAATCCGTCGACGAGCCGCTGATCGAGGCGCCGCTGCCCGGGGCCGATGAGGTCGCCGGACGACTCGAAGGGCTCTCGCAACTGATCATCGCGGGCGGCAGCGCCCCCGCCCTGGTCACGGCGGCCGTGGTGCACGGCGAACTGCTGGCGCTGCGCCCCTTCGGTTCGCACAACGGTCTGGTGGCCCGGACCGCCGAGCGCATCGTGCTGATCGGCAGCGGACTGGATCCGAAGTCGATCTGCCCGGCCGAGGTGGGTCACGCGGAACAGGGCCGGGCGGCCTATGTCGCGGCGTTCGAGGGCTACACAGCCGGAACCCCGGAGGGCATGGCCGCCTGGATCGCCCACTGCGGGCGTTCGGTCGAGCTGGGTGTACGTGAATCGACCGCGGTGTGCGAGGCGCTTCAGCGCGGCGCGGCCTGAGGGCGCGGCGCGGCACGGCACGGGGCGCGAGCGGGGCGAGAGGGCGCGAGCGGGGCGAGAGGGCGCGAGCGGGCGTCGTGGTGGGAAAGTCGATTCCTGGGTGGCCCGCGTGGCCGACGGGCGAAAGCCCGGAGCAAGGGTTGCGGCGGTATCGGGGTGCGATACCGCCGCTGGCACGTCCGCCCAGTTACCAAGCGTCCTCGTAAATTGCCCATCAGGTCGGGTACTTTGCCCGTCACCTGGTGCGGCTGGCCCGTAATCGACGGGTCGACGTCGCGTGGGTGCTCGACTTTCGTGCGCGGTCCGTGGGGCCGTACTGCGTTACAGGTCATCCTCACGGATGTCCTTGGTCTCGCGGGCCGTTAACCCCTTTGTACTCCAGGTCCAGGGGAAGGGAAAGCCCTGGCCTCGCTTCTTTACTTTTAGGTTCAATCAGGCATGAATCGGGCACCCGGCGCGAGTGTCCGGTACAGGCACCTGGTGCGGGCGCCTGAACGAGGTGCCTGAACGAGGTGCCTGAACCTGTCCAGGTGACTGGTCGAGGTGATCGGTTGAGGCAATCCGGGGAGGGGATGGGGCCGGTCTACGGGTTCACGGGATCGGCCGAGGGGGTCGGTCGAGGTCGCCCGCGGTGGAGCGTCCTGCTCCACCGCGCTTTGCCTCGACCCGCCCTGCCCCGGCCCACCCCGATCTGTTTCACCCCGGCCTGTTTCACCCCGGCAGGGTGGCGCCGGCGGTGGTGCGCCGACGGCTGGCGTACCAGACCAGCCCCGCGGTGACGGCTGCCGCGCCGACCGCGGCAGCCGCCACGAGGGCGGGGCGGGGCGGCATCGAGAAGGCGGGCAGGCGCTGCTTGAGTCGGACCGGGCGGTTGAAGACGAGAATCGGCCACTCGCGAAGGGTCGCTTCGCGGCGCAGCGCACGGTCGGGGTTGACCGCGTGCGGGTGGCCGACCGACTCCAGCATCGGTACATCGGTCGCCGAATCGCTGTAGGCGTAGCAGCGCGAAAGGTCGTACCCCTCCGAGATTGCGAGCGCCTTCACGGCCTCGGCCTTGGTCGGTCCGTAGGCGTAGTACTCGACCTCGCCCGTGAAGCAGCCGTCGTCGCCGACGACCATGCGCGTGGCGACGACGCGGTCGGCTCCCAGCAACTCGCCGATGGGTTCGACGACTTCGGCGCCCGAGGTCGAAACGATGACCACGTCGCGACCTGCTGTGTGGTGTTCTTCGATGAGGGTGGCGGCCTCGTCGTAGATGATCGGGTCGATCAGGTCATGCAGGGTCTCGGCGACGATCTCCTTGACCTGCTGGACGTTCCACCCCTTGCAGAGGGCGGAGAGATATTCACGCATCCGCTCCATCTGGTCGTGATCGGCGCCGCCGGCGAGGAACACGAACTGTGCGTACGCAGTGCGCAGTACAGCGCGGCGGTTGATCAGTCCGCCTTGGTAGAAGGACTTGCTGAAGGTCAGCGTCGAAGACTTCGCAATGACCGTCTTGTCCAGGTCAAAGAAGGCTGCTGTGCGCGGCGAGAAGCAGTTTTCCACAACGCTGAGCATAGGGGCCCACCATTCGGCGTAAACTCCGGCGCGTGGGTTTGCCTGAGAAGGCCCTCGGGTACACCATGGAGGTCACGGATCGTTCGCGACCGTGCTAACCCGGTCCGACTCCTCCCCCCCCGAGTCGGCCGTGGGGACGACCCCCGCTCTCCCCCCCGGCGGGGGTCGTCGCATGTCCGGACGCGTTTTAGGGGTGGAAATCACCTGAGTCTCCTGTCTGGCCGTCGCCGGCCCGATCGTGCGAGCCGGGTGTCGTGCGACTCGTCTCGTCACATTGTGTAGCCATGGGGCTGCACTCCGGAAGTCGCTGGTTTGGGTTACGAAGTTATTCACAACCCCGGGGTTGTCCACAGTTCTCCATCAAGATCCACATGTTTTTCCGTGGTGCTGCACGTTGATTCCACCCGCGAAGTCCGCGGGTGCCGGAATCGCGCATCTCGGAAACACTCCGAGAACGCCGCGAACCGCACTGAAGGGGCAGTGAGAAGGGGGCGGAGATCGTGGCTGGATCCCTCGCAGGAGAAGGAGCGGCGGTCGCCGAGGGGCGGCGCGGAGGCCCGCTGATCGTGACGGAGGACGTGGAACTGCTCGACGATCTGCTGCGGCTGTGCGCGGCGGCCGGAGCCGAGCCGGAGGTTCATCACGGGCCGCCCGGGCGTCGTGGTGGCTGGGAGCGAGCTCCGATGGTGCTGGTGGGAGACGACGCCGCCGCGCGGTGTCGGGGCGTCGGCCGCAGGAAGGGGGTGATGCTGGTCGGTCGGGACCAGGACGACCCTGACGTGTGGCGCCGGGCGGTGGAGATCGGGGCCGAATATGTGCTGCGACTGCCCGATTCCGAGGGCTGGCTCGTCGATCAGATCGCCAACGCCGCCGAAGGTGTGGGGCGGCCAGCGCTCACCGTCGGCGTGATGGGCGGGCGGGGCGGCTCCGGCGCATCGACGCTGGCCTGTGCCCTTGCCGTGAGTGCGGCGAGGTCCGGTCGGCGGACGATGCTGATCGACGCCGACCCCTTGGGCGGTGGGATCGACGTCCTGCTCGGCGGTGAACGGGCCGAAGGCATGCGGTGGCCGGATTTCGCGCAGTCGAAAGGGCGACTCGGCGGCGGAGCCCTTGAGGATTCGCTGCCCGCGCTCCACGGGCTGCGGGTGCTGAGCTGGGGGCGGGACGACGAGGTGGTGATCCCGCCGCAGGCGATGCGCGCCGTGCTCGCCGCCGCGCGCCGACTCGGCGGAGTGGTGGTCGTGGACCTCCCGCGCCGGGTCGACGAGGGGGTCGCGGAAGCCTTGGCACAACTCGACCTCGGCCTGCTCGTGGTGCCCGGTGAACTGCGCGCGGTCGCGGCGGCCAAGCGCGTCGCGTCCACGGCCGGAATGGTTCTGGGCGACCTGCGGGTGGTGCCCCGGGGCCCGTATGCGTCAGGTCTGGACGGGCGGTGGGTGGCCCAGGCCATCGGCCTCCCACTCGTTGGTGAACTCCCTTGGGAATCAGGCCTTCTGGTCTCCCAGGACGACGGCACTCCGCCCGGCAGCAGTGCCCGGGGACCGCTGGCCCGGTTCTGTTCGGCCTTCTGGGAACAGGTGGCGGTGGCCGGCGGAACGAGCCCCTTGGCCGGCCCGCCCGGGGGAGGAGCGGCATGACGGACGAGCTGCTCGACGCCGTACGCCAGCGGCTGGCACGCAGTGGCGCTGCTCCCACTCCGGCCGGAGTGGCCGCCGCTCTACGGGCCCAGGGGCGGCTGCTGGGGGACGCCGAGGTGCTCGGAGCAGCGGCAGAGCTGCGAGGCGAACTCGTCGGCACGGGAGTGCTGGAGCCGTTGCTCGCGGATCCGGAGGTGACCGATGTGCTGGTGTCCGCACCGGACCGGGTGTGGGTGGACCGGGGCGGTGGCCTCCAGCTGACGGGCGTTACCTTCTCGGACGCGGCGGCGATCCGGCGGCTGGCCCAGCGTCTCGCCGCGGTGGCCGGCAGAAGGCTGGACGACGCACGGCCGTGGGTGGACGCCCGACTGCCCGACGGTACCCGGATGCACGCCGTGCTGCCCCCGGTGGCGGTCGGCTCGACCTGTCTCTCCCTGCGTGTGGTGCGGCCACGGGCCTTCTCGCTGACGGAGTTGGTGGACGCGGGCACGGTGCCGCCCGGCGGTGACCGGATCCTGCGGGCCCTCGTGGAAGCGCGGATCTCCTACGTGATCAGTGGCGGCACGGGAGCGGGCAAGACGACCCTCCTCGCCAGCTTGCTGGGCGCGGTCGGCGCGAACGAGCGGATCGTGCTCGCCGAGGACTCCGCCGAGCTGCGACCGGACCACCCACATGTGGTCCGCCTGGAGTCCCGTCCGGCCAATCAGGAGGGCGCGGGCCGGGTGACGTTGCGAGATCTGGTGCGGCAGGCGCTGCGCATGCGGCCCGACCGGCTGGTGGTCGGAGAGGTGCGAGGCGCCGAAGTCACCGAGTTGCTGGCCGCGTTGAACACCGGTCACGAAGGAGGGTGCGGCACCGTCCACGCGAACGCCGCCGAGCATGTCCCCGCCCGACTGGAGGCGCTGGGTACCGCGGCCGGTCTTGACCGGGTCGCCCTGCACAGCCAGTTGGCGGCCGCGCTCTCGGTGGTCGTGCATCTCGTGCGGGACCGCGCGGGACAACGGCGGGTCGCCGAGGTGCATGTCCTGGAGCGGGACGTGGCAGGTCTGGTCATCACGGTTCCGGCCCTGAGCTGGGGCGTTGGTGGATTCGTGCCGGAGCGCGGCTGGGAACGGTTGCGGTCGCTGATCGGAGGCGCCCTGTGACGGCGGGAACGTCCGCGTACGCGGCCCACGCGGTGGCCCTCTGCGCGGGTTCGGCGGTGTGGCTCGCCATGGTGCGGGATCCAGGGGTGAGGCGGGCGAGGGTGCTGTTCGTGGACGCCCGGCCCGAGTCACGCCGGACGTGGGGGTGGGGCCGGTGGCCAGGGCTGCGGAAGGCCCTGGGGCGCGTGACGGAGTCGGCCCGGGGGCGTCGCGAGTGGTGGTGCGTACCGGCCGCGGTGCTGCTCGCGGTGGTGGGCGGCTCGGTGCTGCCGCTGATCGCGGGAGCCGTGGCGGTCCCGGTGATACGCCGTTGGCTGCGGAGGCGGGCCGGGGCACGGGAGGCGGAGAAGGCGGCGGCCACGGTGGCAGCGTTGTGCGGGGCCGTGGTCGGGGAGCTGCGGGCCGGCCGTGAGCCGGGGCAGGCACTGCTCTTCGCACTGAATGAGGGCCCGTCGGAGGACAGCCCATCGGCGGTGGCTTCCGACGGCCGGCTGGGAGAGGCGGAGGCAGCGGTGCTGGCGGCGGCGCGGTTCGGCGGCGACGTGCCGGCAGCGCTCCGCCAGGCGGCGGCGGGCCCGGGTCTCGCGGGCCTGTCCGGGATGGCCGCGTGCTGGCGGGTGGCCGTGGACGGCGGGGCCGGGCTGGCGACCGGGCTGGAGCGCCTGGAGGCCGCGTTGCGCGAGGACCGACGCAGACGGGAGGAGTTGCGCGCCCAGCTTGCGGGTGCGTGGTCGACGGTCGTGGTCCTGGCCCTGCTCCCGGTCGCGGGTCTGGGGCTGGGAGCGGCCCTCGGAGCCGACCCCCTGCGCGTACTGCTGCACACCCCGGGCGGTCTGGTCTGTCTGGCAGCGGGGGCGTTCCTGGAGACGGCCGGTCTGTTCTGGGCCTGCCGGATCGTGCGGGGAGGGGAGGCGGCGTGAATGCGGCGGACGGAGAAGTTCTCCACAGCCTGGGGATGTCGGTATCCGTACTGGGCCTGGTGGTGCAGCTGGCGGCCGTGACCGTCGCCAGGTACCGGAGGCGAGCGGTTCGCGAGCGGGGCGCGCTGCTGGTGGGCACGGTCGCGGTGGCACGGCCCGGCGGGTGGAGTCGGATGACCGGGCTATTCCGGTCGAGCGGTGGTTCGGGTCTCTCCGAGGCCGCTCGGCCGTGGGCGGCCCCGGCCGGGGTCTGGCTCACGGGATGGATTCTGATCGGCGGCGTGTTCGGCTGCGCCGTCGGTTCGGCCGCTGCGTACGGGACATGGCGGTGGCAGCGGACCCGGCCCCGGCCTGTTCCCGGCAGTGCCCATCCGGAGCGGGCCGTGATCGCCGGGCAGCTTCCGCTGGCCGCGGATCTGCTCGCGGCCTGTATCGCGGTCGGGGCAGGGCCCCGGGAAGCGGCCGAGGAGGTGGGCGAATCCATCGGCGGCCCGGTCGGCGACCGGCTCGCCCGAACTGCCGCCGAGATCCGCCTCGGCGGCGAACCGGCCGAGGCGTGGGGCCGGTTTGCGGAGATACCGGGCGCAGCCCCGCTGGCCCGCTGCCTGCACCGGGCCGGTTCGACAGGGGCCCCGGCCGCGGAGCCGGTCGCCAGGCTGGCCGAGGCGATGCGCGCCGAGCGAGCCGGTGCGGCGGTGACGCGGGCGCAACGGGCCGGGGTGCTGATCACCGCGCCGGTCGGCCTCTGCTTCCTCCCCGCCTTCCTGGCGGTCGGGGTGGCGCCGGTGATCATCGGCCTGGCCGGTGAACTGCTCGCAACCGGCCGTCCGGGCCGGTGAGGCGGCGCGCGACGCGCGGTCGGCAGTGACCCGCTGATCATTCGTTCTCGCTCTCTCACTCACGGGTGTTCCGTTCGGGCGCCCGCTCGTCATCGATGCTCATCGGGGGATGAAATGGAAAAGAAGCTCTGGGGCCGGACCGTCGGCGCACTGCGCGGGGGCCGGCTGTCCACAAGGGTGTTGGGCCTGCCGACGACGTGGTCCGCACGGTGGGCGGGGCGGCTCGGCCGGTCCGATCGAGGAATGACCACATCCGAGTACGCGGTGGGCACCATCGCGGCATGTGCCTTCGCGGCGGTGCTCTACAAGGTCGTGAACAGCGGGCCGGTGCTGTCGGCGCTGCAGTCACTGGTCGAGGACGCGCTCGATGCGAAGTTCTGATACCCCGTCGGTGCTGAGCCCGCGGAGGGGGCCTATGGCCTCGAACGGCGGCCTTCCCCGGGGTCGGCACCGGGGAAGGCACCGGGGCCGGACCGCGAGCGGTTACGGATGTGGCGACCGGGGCGCGGTGACCGCGGAGGCCGCCGTGGTGATCCCGGTGCTGGTGGCCTTCGTCATGGCGCTGCTGTGGGCGCTGATGGCGGTCTCGGACCAGATCCGTTGCGTGGACGCGGCACGTGCGGGGGCACGGGCCGCGGCTCGCTCGGAGCCGGAGGCGGCGGTGCTGGAAGCCACGCGTGAAGCGGCGCCCCATGGCGCCCGGGTCGAGATCGGCCGGGCGGGAGACCTGTGGCGAGTCCGGGTGGAGTCGCCGACCCCGGGGCCGGGCGTGCTGGCCCTGACGCTCAGCGCCGAAGCGGCTGCCCTGGCGGAGGACACCGTGGGGGAAGCGACGGGGCGGAGGGCGGGGGAAGAGGTTCCGGAAATGGTGGGAGGTGCCGGGTCATGAGGGAGCGCGGGGGCGAGGGCCCGGGGCCGGAAGGGGGTCGTCATCGGGACGTGCACGGACGCTGGGGCTGGGGCTGGGGCTGGAGCTGGAGCTGGGGCTGGGGCTGGAGGCAGGGCGCGGGCAAGGGCAAGGGCGTTGGTGTGGGCCGGGCCTTAGGCAGGGGCGTGGGCCGAGGCAGGAGCCGAGGCGCGGAGTGGATCGTGGGCCGGGCCTTGGTGCGGGGTGCGGATCGGGGCGTGGCCACGGTGTGGGTGGCTGTCACCGCGGCTGTTCTGTGCACCGTGTTCGCCGTGGTGCTCGCGCTGGGGCAGGCCGTGGCTGCCCGTCACCGGGCTGGCGGAGCCGCGGATCTGGCGGCCCTCGCGGCAGCGGACCGGGCGCTGGAAGGGGCGTCGGCGGCGTGCGAGGCGGCGCGGCGGGTGGCCCTGGCGCAGGGCGCCGTGCTCGTTCGCTGCGCGGTGCACGGGGAGATCGCCGATGTGACCGCCCGTTCGAGGTTCGGGCCCTACGAACCAGCCGTCAGATCTCGGGCAGGGCCCCCGGACCGTGCCCCGCGCCACGGTGTCCGGTGAGGCCGACGGGGCCGCCCGCACGGGTGGGACCAATGCCTGCCTGACAGCGACTCCTAACGCTTCGTTCCTTCCGGCTCCGGGGGTGCGGCCCTGAGGAGTTCGGTGAGCAGCCGTACGGCTCCGCGTTTGTGCAGGGGCTCGTTGCCGTTGCCGCACTTGGGGGACTGGATGCAGGAGGGGCAGCCCGCCTCGCACTCGCAGGACGCGATGGCCTCCCGGGTCGCCGTCAGCCACGTACGGGCGGTGTGAAAGGCCCGCTCGGCGAATCCGGCGCCTCCTGGGTGGCCGTCGTACACGAAGACCGTCGGCAGCAGGGTGTCCGGGTGCAGCGGTACGGACACGCCGCCGATGTCCCAGCGATCACAGGTGGCGAAGAGGGGGAGGAGTCCGATCGAGGCGTGTTCGGCGGCGTGGAGCGCGCCGCCGAGGATCTCCGGGTTGATCCGGGCAGCGTCGAGCTGGTCCTCGGTGACCGTCCACCAGACGGCTCGGGTGCGCAGGGTGCGGGGCGGCAGGTCGAGCTTCGTCTCGCCCAGGACCTCCCCGGTGATCAGTTTCCGGCGGAGGAAGGACACGACCTGGTTGGTGACCTCGACGGAGCCGTAGCAGAGCCGTCCCTGGCCCCAGGGGATCTCGGTGTCGGTCTCCAGGACGGTGATGGCCGTGGTGTCGCGGGCGACCGTCGAGTACGGCGGTTCGGCCTGCTCGACCAGGGCCACGGAGTCCTCCAGGTCCAGTTTCCGGACCAGGTGGGTGCGGCCCTGGTGGAGATGGACGGCGCCCTCGTGGACGGACGTGTGGGCGGCGGCCGCGTCGACGGTGCCCAGCAGGCGACCGGTGCCCTCCTCGACGATCTGGACGGGACGGCCGCCCCCGCCCCGGATGTCGGCGAGGTCGGCGGCCCGTTCGCGCCGGGTCCAGTGCCAGCCCGAGGCTCGCCTGCGCAGCAGTTTCGCCGCCTCCAGCTGCGGCAGCAGCTCGGGCACGGCAGGCCCGAAGAGTGCGATGTCGGGCTCGGTGAGGGGCAGCTCGGCGGCCGCGGCGCAGAGATGGGGGGTCAGGACGTAGGGGTTGTCCGGGTCCAGCACGGTCGACTCGACGGGTTGTCGGAACAGCGCCTCGGGGTGGTGCACCAGATAGGTGTCCAGTGGGTCGTCCCGGGCCACGAGAACGGCCAGGGCGCCCTGCCCCGAGCGGCCGGCGCGGCCCGCCTGCTGCCAGAGGGACGCCCGGGTGCCCGGGTAGCCGCAGATGACGACCGAGTCGAGGCCGGAGACGTCGATGCCGAGTTCCAGGGCGGTGGTGGCCGCCAGACCGAGCAGCTCGCCGGAGTGCAGCGCCCGCTCCAGAGCCCGGCGTTCCTCGGGAAGGTAGCCCCCGCGATAGGCGGCGACCCGCTTCGGCAGCGAGCGGTCGACCTCCGCGAGGCGTTCCTTGGCGATCACCGAGATCAGCTCCGCGCCGCGCCGGGAGCGTACGAAGGCGACCGAGCGGACGCCCTGCAGCGTCAGATCGGTGAGCAGGTCGGCGGTCTCGGCCGTCGCGGTCCGGCGCACGGGGGCGCCCTTCTCGCCGTGCAGATCGGTCAACGGTGGCTCCCACAGGGCGAAGACCAGCTCGCCGCGCGGGGATGCGTCGTCGGACACCTCCCGGACCGGCAGGCCCGTCAGACGCCCGGCTGCGACCGCGGGATCCGCGGCGGTGGCCGAGGCCAGCAGGAACACCGGATCGGCCCCGTAGCGGGCGCACAGGCGGCGCAGACGGCGTAGCACCTGGGCGACATGGGAGCCGAAGACGCCGCGGTAGGTGTGGCACTCGTCGATCACGACGAACCGCAGGGCGCGCAGGAAGGACGCCCAACGGGGATGGGAGGGCAGTATTCCGCGGTGCAGCATGTCGGGGTTGGTCAGGACGTAGTTCGCGTACTGCCGAACCCATTCGCGTTCCTCGACCGGGGTGTCGCCGTCGTAGACCGCGGGCCTGACGGCGTTGCCGAGCGGAGCCGCCAGCGCCTTCACCGAGCGCCGCTGGTCGGCTGCCAGGGCCTTGGTGGGGGCGAGGTAGAGGGCGGTGGCCCCGCGGCCGTTCGGGGCCTCGGAGCCGTCCAGCAGGGTGCTGAGGACCGGCGCGAGGTACGCGAGCGACTTTCCGGAGGCCGTGCCGGTGGCGATCACGACGGACTCGCCGTCCAGCGCGTGCTCGGCGGCGGCCGCCTGATGCGCCCACGGATGGTCGATCCCGGCTTTTTCGATCGCCGAGATCACTCCTGGCCGGATGCGATCCGGCCAGATGGCATGGGTTCCCGATCGCGGGGGCAAGTGCTCCGTATGAGTGATGCGCGCGGCCCGGCCCGCCCCTGTGGCGAGCCGGTCGAGGATCATGGCGGGAGAGGGGCGCGAGCCCCTGCTCTCGGGTGGTCGTCCGGGACGGTGATTCTTGGCCATCGGCACCGAGTGTGTCACTGGCGTGACGGACAATGGTCCCAAGGCGTCGTGCATGGCTGCTGGTAAGTGATTGAATGCCATCGCGGCTGGCGATCCGTCCCCTGGCCTCCGTCGGGGAGACCGAGGGGCGACCGCTCGATAGCAAGGTGCTGGAGGATCCGTGGACCTGTCCCTGTCGACTCGCAATGTGTCCGGCCCTGGTGGCGACCGTACGGTCGTCGAGGTCGGTGGCGAGATTGATGTGTATACCGCGCCCAAGCTGCGCGAGCAGTTGGTCGAGTTGGTGAATGACGGCAGCTACCACCTGGTTGTCGACATGGAAGGCGTCGACTTCCTCGACTCCACCGGCCTCGGCGTGCTCGTGGGCGGCTTGAAGCGTGTCCGGGCCCATGAGGGCTCGTTGCGCCTGGTCTGCAACCAGGAGCGCATTCTCAAGATCTTCCGGATCACAGGTCTGACCAAGGTGTTCCCGATTCACACCACGGTCGACGAGGCTGTCGCCGCCACCGACTGAGGTCGGAGCGGGCCGGCCCCCGGGCCGGTCGGCAGGCAGTGAACAGGCCGGCAGCGGCAGCGCATGGGCCGTGACGGGCAGGCGGTCGACCTCAGGGTCGGCTGTCGGCTTTGTCGGCTTCCGGAGGAGAAGAGCAGGGGTGCCGGGCGACACGCCCGGGGCCCCTGAGGCGTACGCCCGAACGTTCGAGGGGGATGGCATGGCCACCGTTGAACTCCGCTTCAGCGCCCAGCCTGAACATGTCAGGACGGCCCGCCTGGTGGCGGCCGCCGTGGCGCGCCGGGCCGGCGTGGACGAGGCGGTGCTCGACGAGGTCAGGCTCGCCGTCGGCGAGGCGTGCAGCCGCGCGGTCGGGCTGCACCGCAGTCACGGCATCACCGCGCCGGTCAGCGTGGCGTTGACCGAGGAGGAGAAGGCGTTCTCCATCGAGGTCGGGGACAGCGTGCCCGGCCCCGGCGCCGATTCCGCCGAGCCAGGGGCGCACAACGCCGCCGGTGGCTCTGGAGCCGGGATGGACCGGTCCGACTCCGAGTCGGACGGTGAGGGCGAGGACGAGATGGGCCTCGCGGTCATCAGCGGTCTCGTCGACGATGTGGAGGTCCGTTCCGGTGCGGGCGGCGGAGTGATCCGCATGAGCTGGCCGACGGCCCTCGCAGGGGTACGCCCCTGAGCCCCGTGTCTGGAGGCCGTGAGCCCCGCGCCCGAGGCACTGAGCCCCGCGCCCGAGGCACTGAGCCCCGCGCCCGAGGCACTGAGGCCCGTGCCTGGAGGCTGTGAGACCCGCCCGATGTCCTGAGAACCTGTGACCGGCGGTCGCGGGCTGGGCCGGAGGGCCCTGGCCATGTGCCCAGGCTGTCCTGGGGCCGGCCCGGCAGACGCTGAGCCCGCGCTTGTGAGGCCGGGGCTGAGTTTGTCCTCACGCATTGAGGCTGCGCCTGTCCTCGCGCGCCGATGTCGTGACCCGCGCCTGTGATTCCCGGGCCTTGAGGGCCGTGCCCGTAAGCCCCCGGGGCCACGCTGCGGCCCGTCGCCGCGATCCCCGAGCCGTGATCCTGTGCCTGCGAGCCCGAGCCCGAGCCCGAGCCCGAGCCCGAGCCCGCGACTACGGCTGAGGCCGGCCCGGCGGCCCTGTGGCTCCGGGGCCCTGTGGATCGTGGGGCCCGAGGTGTGCGGGGGATGTGATGTTTCGTTCTGCCGGGACCTGTTGAGCAGGGCCTTTTTCGCTTGAGGTCTGCGTGGTAATCCGTCTGCCCTATTACTGCATTCGAGCAGCATCTCTCCGCTGATCTTTCGGCGTTGGGGGGAGAGCGATCAATTCTCTTCCCGCCCACTGTTTTGATCAGGTTCCGCTCCCTACAATCCGTCCACGACTTGAGCGCTGAGCGTCAAGGAGGACGTATGGCGGAGTTCTTCACCACCCCAATGGCAGCACTGACGCAAGAATCCGCATTTTCCGACCGGCCCGTCTCCCTCGCGGCGGCGGTACTCACGGACGGCAACCGGCTGATCGTCATCGTGGTGGCGGTCGTCGCCGTCGCCGCGCTGATCGTCGCCCAGCTGCTCGTACGCCAGGTTCTGGCGGCCGGCGAGGGCACCGAACGTATGAAGGAGATCGCCGCGGCGGTCCAGGAGGGTGCGAACGCCTACCTGGCCCGACAACTGCGTACGGTCGGTGTTTTCTCCGTCGTCGTGTTCTTCCTGTTGTTCCTGTTGCCGGCCGACAACTGGTCGCAGCGCGCTGGGCGTTCCCTCTTCTTCCTGGTGGGTGCGCTTTTCTCGGCGGCGACCGGATACATCGGCATGCGGCTCGCCGTACGGAGCAATGTGCGGGTGGCCGCGGCCGCGCGTGAGGCGACTCCGGCGGAGGGCGAACCGGAAAAGGATCTCACCGCTGTCTCGCACAAAGCGATGAAGATCGCTTTCCGTACCGGTGGCGTGGTCGGGATGATCACGGTGGGGCTCGGTCTGCTCGGGGCCTCCTGCGTGGTGCTCGTCTATGCCGCCGACGCGCCCAAGGTGCTGGAGGGGTTCGGCCTCGGCGCGGCGCTGATCGCCATGTTCATGAGGGTCGGCGGCGGGATCTTCACCAAGGCCGCCGATGTGGGCGCCGACCTGGTGGGCAAGGTGGAACAGGGCATTCCGGAGGACGATCCGCGCAACGCCGCCACCATCGCCGACAACGTGGGCGACAACGTCGGCGACTGCGCGGGCATGGCCGCCGACCTCTTCGAGTCGTACGCCGTGACGCTCGTCGCCGCGCTCATCCTCGGCACGGCGGCGTTCGGCGACTCCGGTCTGGCCTTCCCGCTGATGGTTCCGGCGATCGGTGTCGTCACCGCGATGATCGGCATCTTCGCGGTCGCCCCGCGCCGCGCCGACCGCAGTGGGATGACCGCGATCAACCGGGGCTTCTTCATCTCCGCGGTGATCTCGCTCGCCCTGGTGGCCGTGGCAGCCTTCTCCTATCTGCCGTCCTCGTACGCCGATCTTGACGGGGTCAGCGACGGGGCGATCGCCGAGCACGGTGGCGATCCGCGGATCTTCGCCCTGGTCGCAGTGGCCATCGGCATCGTCCTGGCCGCGCTCATCCAGCAGCTCACCGGCTATTTCACCGAGACCAACCGCCGTCCGGTCCGGGACATCGGGAAGTCCTCGCTCACCGGTCCGGCCACCGTGGTGCTCGCGGGCATCTCCATCGGCCTGGAGTCGGCGGTCTACACCGCGCTGCTGATCGGCCTCGGCGTCTACGGGGCGTTCCTGCTGGGCGGTACGTCGATCATGCTGGCGCTCTTCGCGGTCGCGCTCGCCGGGACGGGGCTCCTCACCACGGTGGGCGTCATCGTGGCCATGGACACCTTCGGGCCGGTCTCGGACAACGCCCAGGGCATCGCCGAGATGTCCGGAGACGTCACGGGGGCCGGCGCCCAGGTGCTCACCGACCTGGACGCGGTCGGCAACACCACCAAGGCCATCACCAAGGGCATCGCCATCGCGACCGCCGTTCTCGCGGCGGCCGCGCTCTTCGGCTCCTACCGTGACGCCATCGCGACGGCCGTCGCGGATGTCGGAGCCGGGGCGGGCGAGCTGGGGCTGAGCCTGGACATCTCGCAGCCCAACAACCTCGTCGGCCTGATCCTGGGCGCCGCGGTCGTCTTCCTGTTCTCGGGGCTCGCCATCAACGCGGTGTCCCGGTCCGCCGGATCCGTGGTCTACGAGGTCAGGCGGCAGTTCCGCGAGCGCCCCGGGATCATGGACTACTCAGAGAAGCCGGAGTACGGGCGCGTCGTCGACATCTGCACCCGCGACGCCCTGCGTGAACTGGCCACACCGGGCCTGCTCGCGGTGCTGGCGCCGATCGCGGTCGGCTTCACCCTCGGCGTCGGCGCGCTCGGCTCGTACCTCGCCGGCGCGATCGGCACCGGAACGCTGATGGCGGTGTTCCTCGCCAACTCCGGCGGCGCCTGGGACAACGCCAAGAAGCTCGTCGAGGACGGCCACCACGGCGGCAAGGGCAGCGAGGCCCATGCCGCGACCGTCATCGGCGACACGGTCGGTGACCCGTTCAAGGACACGGCGGGCCCGGCGATCAACCCGCTCCTCAAGGTGATGAACCTGGTCGCCCTGCTCATCGCTCCGGCGATCGTGCAGTTCAGCTACGGCGCGGACGCGAATCCCTGGGTGCGGGCGCTGGTCGCCGTCGTCGCCATCGGGATCGTCGTCGTCGCGGTGTACGTCTCCAAGCGGCGGGGCATCGCCGTCGGCGACGACGACGCCTCGGCGGGCGGCGGGCCCTCGGTCCCCGCACCGGACCCCGCGGCGGCCCCGTGATCCGTACGTACGGTCCCTGACGAGCGACGAGCGACGAGCGACGAGCGACGAGCGACGAGCGACGAGCGTCGCGTCACGTGCTTCGCGTCACGTGCTTCGCGGCACGTGTGATGGGTGATCAGTGAGTGGGTGGGCGGTGCGTGCTGACGTGCCGTCCGCCCGCGCCCTGCGCGCCGGGGCGGCGATCAGGAGCAGTCTTTCGGGTGAGTTACCGCTCGTGCGTCCGATTCTCCGCGTGAGTGGCATCTCCCTCATTTCCCTTGGTGCAAATGGCTTCAAAAGCGTGCACACCGGATGACCGGCACCCGGCTGTCGCCCCCTCGGCGTGTAAGTTCCGGGGCCGAGAGCCTTGGAAGGGACCAATCCGGTGAACAAGAAGCTTGCAGCCGCACTGTCCGGCGGTGCGGTACTCGTACTGACGCTGTCGGGTTGCAGCGACGACAGCGACAACAAGGTCAACGACTGGGCCAAGAAGGTCTGCGACCAGGTTCAGCCGCAACTGCAGAAGATCGCCAACGCCAACGCCTCCATCCAGCAGCAGACCGCGGACAACAGCAAGCCCGCCGACGTCCAGAAGACCGACTCGGCCGCCTTCCAGCAGATCTCCCAGGCGTACAAGTCGCTGGGCGCCGCGGTGGACTCGGCGGGGCCGCCGCCGGTCGACGACGGCGAGACCACGCAGAAGGAAGCGGTGAAGGAGCTCAACGCCTCCTCCAAGGCGTACGCCGACCTCAAGACCGACGTCGACGCGCTCGACACCAAGGACCAGGCGAAGTTCGCCGACGGACTGAAGGGCATCGCCGACGATCTGAACAAGATCAGCACCAGCGGTGACCAGGCGCTGAAGAAGCTCCAGTCCGGCGAGGTCGGCGTCGCGATGTCGAAGCAGAAGGGCTGCCAGAAGCCCACCGCTTCGACCGGCCCCTCCGGCTCCGGGGCGGCCGACGCCGACGCCTCCCCGGAGGCCTCGGCCCCCGAGAAGGCCGAGAAGACCGAGAAGGACTCCGAGAAGAAGGACTCCGAGGAGAAGAAGGCCTGAGCGCCGTTCTCCCGGCCCGGGCACCCGCTGGGTGTCCGGGCCGCTGCCGTTGTCGGTGGGACCGGACACAATGGGTGGGTGAGTAAGAGCAGCCTTCCCGCACCCGACCACGCCGCCGGCCTCCGTGAGGCCCTGCTCGCCGCGGACTTCACCGCGGACGGGCTCCTCGACCGCCTCGGCGCGCCCGCCTACGCCGCCCTCGCCCGCAGCGAGACCGTCCCCGCGCTGCGGGCCACCCGGGGCGACACCGCGCTCGACACGCTGGTGCGGCTGTTCCTTCTGCAGCGGCCCGTCGCCGAGGAGCGGGCCCGTGCCGCCCTGCCGCTGGACGAGTGCGTCGCGGACGGCTGGGTGACCCGGGCGGCGGACGACGGCACGGTCCGCGCGAGCGTCGACGTACGGCCGTACGGCGGTCCGGACGGCGAGGACTGGTTCATCGTGTCCGACCTCGGCTGCGCGGTCGGTGGCGCGGGCGGGATCGGCTCGCGCGAGGAGGGCGTCGTCCTCGGCGTCGGCGGGGCCTCCACCACCCTCGCCGGCATCACCGTCCGTACGCCGGTCGCCTCGGCCCTCGACCTCGGTACGGGCTCCGGCATCCAGGCGCTGCACGCCGCCCAGCACGCGACCCGGGTCACCGCCACCGACCTCAACCCCCGCGCCCTGGAGTTCACCCGGCTCACCCTCGCCCTGTCCGGCGCCGCCCCCGCCGATCTGCGCGAGGGCTCGCTCTTCGAGCCGGTGGGCTCCGACACGTTCGACCTGATCGTCTCCAACCCGCCCTTCGTCATCTCGCCCGGCGCCCGCCTCACCTACCGGGACGGAGGCATGGGCGGCGACGACCTGTGCCGCACGCTGGTGCAGCAGGCGGGCGACCATCTGAACGACGGCGGATACGCCCAGTTCCTCGCCAACTGGCAGCACGTGGAGGGTGAGGAGTGGCAGGACCGGCTGCGCTCCTGGGTGCCGTACGGCTGCGAGGCCTGGATCGTCCAGCGCGAGGTGCAGGACGTCACGCAGTACGCCGAGCTGTGGCTGCGGGACAGCGGCGACCACCGCAGCGATCCGGCGGAGTACGACGAGCGGTACGAGGCGTGGCTCGACGAGTTCGAGGCGCTCGGCGCCACGGCCGTCGGGTTCGGCTGGATCACCCTGCGCAAGTCCGCCGCTGCGGCGGCCGGGAACCCCTCGATCGTCGTCGAGGAGTGGCCGCACGCGGTGCAGCAGCCGCTCGGGCAGGCCGTCCAGGACCACTTCGCCCGCCAGGACTACCTCCGCGACCAGGACGACGCGGCGCTGCTCGCCGGGCACTTCTCCCTCGCCGCCGAGGTCGTGCAGGAGCAGGTCGGCCTGCCCGGAGCGGAGGACCCCGAGCATGTGGTGCTGCGTCAGCACCGGGGCATGATGCGGGCGACCAAGGTCGACGCGGTGGCCGCCGGGTTCGCGGGCGTGTCCGACGGCTCGCTGCCCGCCGGGCGGATCCTGGACGCCATCGCGCAGTTGATGGCTGAGGATCCGGTGCTGCTGCGCGACCGCACCCCGCAGGCGATCCGGCTGCTGGTCGAGGAGGGCTTCCTGGAGCCGGTGCCCGGCGTCGGACAGCAGGGCGCACGGGGCGCGTAGGCCCCGCCCGTACGGCTGCCTTCCCCTACAGGCCGGAGCCGCCGCCCGTGCGGCTGCTTTCCGGCACGCGCCGGGCCCGCCCGTACGACCGCCTTTCCGTACAGGCTGGGCCCGCCCGTACGACTGCCTTCCCGTACGCACCGGGGCCGCCCGTACAGCCTCCTTCCGGTACGCGCCGGGGTCGGTCACCGTTCGGGTGGCGGTGACGTTGTCACCAGTGGGTTCGTGCCTGGCGCTCTCCCCGACGCGCGCGGACCGCGTATTCCGGTCGCGCCCGGACCGCACGGTCCGAGCGCGGTGCCCGGGCCGGCCCCGCCCTCGTCATCCGGAGACCGGTCTGCTCCGGTCCCGACCGGACCGTAAGCGGCCGATGGAGTTCCGCCGAGCGGCGGGAGAGTGCTGTTCACCCCGGGTTCGTGTGGACGATGCCCCGGGGTGACAACCTCCCCGTGCCGGACCGCCGAGGTCCGGATCCGACGGGCCGGCCGGCCCGTCCCGGGCGGTTCGCCCGACGGGTCACACGACGGTCCAGGAGTACGACATGGAGAGCGTCTCAGCAGTCTTCGCCGGTACGGCCCTGACCCTGTTCGGCGCCGCCCTCCTGATCTGGACAGGGGCGCGAGCCCTGCATCGCGCGCCGGTGGCGCACGGTGTGAGCCCCGTCGCCTCCACCGCACTCACGACGCTCTTCGGCGTAGTTTTCCTCGGCCTCGGCGTGTGGTGCTTCACGCTCGTCTGATCCTCGCCTCCGGCCGGGCGGAGCCCGGGACGGCAGGTCTTCCGAAGGTCACCGCGACCGCCTCCGAAAAGCCGCAGGCCGAAGCCCCGCACGGCGCGGACCCGGCGGTCCGGGCGGCAGGAATGGCGGAAGTCGGGTTACCGTTCGAGTGGCCGTTGCGGGCTTTTGCCGTTTGACACGGGGGCGGGTTGTACCGTCACACTCCGCAGCGACAGCACCGCGGGCAGCGTCATGACGCTGCCCGGATGCCCACCGAGTGTCGACCGGAGAGAAGAGCGAAGTTGTCCCCGACCAGCGAGACCGCACAGGGCGGCCGCCGACTCGTCATCGTCGAGTCGCCTGCCAAGGCGAAGACGATCAAGGGCTATCTCGGCCCCGGATACGTGGTCGAGGCGAGCGTCGGGCACATCCGCGACCTCCCGAACGGCGCGGCCGAGGTCCCGGACGAGTACACCGGCGAGGTCCGCCGCCTCGGGGTGGACGTCGAACACGACTTCCAGCCCATCTATGTCGTCAACGCCGACAAGAAGGCCCAGGTCAGGAAGCTCAAGCAGCTGCTGGCCGAGTCCGACGAACTCTTCCTCGCCACCGATGAGGACCGCGAGGGCGAAGCCATCGCGTGGCACCTCCAGGAAGTCCTGCGGCCCAAGGTCCCGGTCCACCGGATGGTCTTCCACGAGATCACCAAGGACGCGATCCGGGCCGCCGTCGCCAACCCGCGCGAGCTCAACCAGCGCATGGTCGACGCCCAGGAGACCCGCCGTATCCTCGACCGCCTCTACGGCTACGAGGTCTCGCCGGTCCTGTGGAAGAAGGTCATGCCGAAGCTCTCGGCGGGCCGCGTCCAGTCCGTCGCCACCCGCCTCGTCGTCGAGCGGGAGCGCGAGCGCATCGCCTTCCGCTCCGCCGAGTACTGGGACCTGACCGGAAAGTTCGCCACCGGCCGCACCGGTGACGCCTCCGACCCCTCGAACCTCACCGCCCGCCTCAGCGCGGTCGACGGCCGCCGCATCGCCCAGGGCCGCGACTTCGGCCCCGACGGGCAGCTGAAGGCCGGTTCCGCCCAGACCCTGCACCTGGACGAGACGAACGCCCGCGCGCTCGCCGCCGCGCTCGCCGACTCCTCCTTCGCGGTCCGGTCCGTCGAGTCGAAGCCGTACCGCCGCTCCCCGTACGCCCCCTTCCGGACCACGACCCTCCAGCAGGAGGCGAGCCGCAAGCTGGGCTTCGGGGCCAAGGCGACCATGCAGGTGGCGCAGAAGCTGTACGAGAACGGCTTCATCACCTATATGCGTACGGACTCCACGACCCTCTCGGACACCGCGGTCTCCGCGGCCCGTGCCCAAGTCACGCAGTTGTACGGGGCGAGCTACCTCCCCGACAAGCCGCGTACGTACGCCGGCAAGGTCAAGAACGCGCAGGAGGCGCACGAGGCGATCCGCCCCTCCGGCGACCGCTTCCGTACCCCCGCCGAGACCGGGCTCACCGGCGACCAGTTCCGGCTCTACGAGCTGATCTGGAAGCGGACCGTCGCCTCCCAGATGAAGGACGCGACCGGTAACTCGGTCACCGTCAAGATCGGCGGCCGGGCGAGCGACGGCCGCGACGCCGAGTTCTCCGCCTCCGGCAAGACGATCACCTTCCACGGCTTCATGAAGGCGTACGTCGAGGGCGCCGACGACCCGAACGCCGAGCTGGACGACCGCGAGCGCCGGCTGCCGCAGGTGGCCGAGGGCGACGCGCTGTCCGCCGACGAGATCACGGTCGACGGGCACGCCACCAAGCCCCCGGCCCGCTACACCGAGGCCTCGCTGGTCAAGGAGCTGGAAGAGCGCGAGATCGGCCGCCCCTCCACGTACGCCTCGATCATCGGGACCATCCTGGACCGCGGTTACGTCTTCAAGAAGGGCACGGCACTCGTCCCGTCCTTCCTGTCCTTCGCCGTGGTCAACCTGCTGGAGAAGCACTTCGGCCGGCTGGTCGACTACGACTTCACCGCCCGCATGGAGGACGACCTCGACCGCATCTCGCGGGGCGAGGCCCAGTCCGTGCCGTGGCTCAAGCGCTTCTACTTCGGTGCCGACTCCGGTGACGACACCGCCGGAGCCGGATCGGCCTCCGACGCGGGCAACGGCGACGGCGACCACCTCGGCGGTCTGAAGGCACTGGTCACCGACCTCGGCGCGATCGACGCCCGGGAGATCTCCTCCTTCCCGGTCGGCAACGACATCAAGCTCCGCGTCGGCCGCTACGGCCCGTACATCGAGCGGGGCGAGAAGGACGCCGAGGGCCACCAGCGCGCCGACGTGCCCGAGGACCTCGCGCCCGACGAGCTGACCGTCGAGCTGGCCGAGGAGCTGCTGGCCAAGCCCAGCGGCGACTTCGAGCTGGGCGCGGACCCGGTGACCGGCAACCAGATCATCGCCAAGGACGGCCGCTACGGCCCGTACGTCACCGAGGTGCTGCCCGAGGGGACGCCGAAGACCGGCAAGAACGCGGTGAAGCCGCGGACCGCCTCGCTCTTCAAGACCATGTCCCTGGACACGGTCACCCTCGCCGACGCCCTCAAGCTGATGTCGCTGCCGCGCGTCGTCGGCGAGGACGCCGAGGGCGTCGAGATCACCGCGCAGAACGGCCGCTACGGCCCGTATCTGAAGAAGGGCACCGACTCCCGGTCGCTGACCTCCGAGGACCAGCTCTTCGACATCACCCTCGAAGAGGCCCTCGCGATCTACGCCCAGCCCAAGCAGCGCGGCCGAGCCGCGGCCAAGCCGCCGCTGAAGGAGCTGGGCACCGACCCGGTCAGCGGTGCGCCGGTCGTGGTGAAGGACGGCCGCTTCGGCGCGTACGTCACCGACGGCGAGACCAACGCGACGCTGCGGACCGGCGACAGCGTCGAGGAGATCACGCCGGAGCGCGGCTACGAGCTGCTCGCCGAGAAGCGCGCCAAGGGGCCCGCCAAGAAGAAGACGGCCAAGAAGGCCCCCGCGAAGAAGGCGACGGCCAAGAAGACGGCCGCCAAGAAGACGACGGCCACCAAGAAGACGACGGCCACCAAGACCACGGCCGCCAAGAAGACCGCGGCGAAGAAGACGACGACGGCCAAGAAGGCGACGGCCACGAAGACGGCCGCCAAGAAGACGACGGCTACGAAGAAGACGGCCTCGGCCTCCGCCCCGTCGGACGACTGACGCCGCACCGAGCAGGACGACCGGCGGCCTCATCGCGCAGGACGGCCGACGGCCGCACCGAGCCGACAGCACCCCGCCCGGCGCCCGGATCCGCGTGATCCGGGTGCCGGGCGGCGGTGCGTCAAGGGTCCGCGGGCGCCATGGCCGAAACTGTCTGCGTCCATATGTTCGGACGGGCCGACAGTCACCGCACCGCTGCCGATAGGCTGGGCGGATGACGCGAGCCGAGCAGCCAACGGTCGTGAGCCCCACCTCCGACACACTTGCCGCAGACTCACGCGAGCGCGCCGTACGGGCCCTGTTGCGCATTCCCCCGCTGAAGCGGTTGTGGAGTGCCCAGCTCGTCGGCGGTATCGGCGATGCACTCGCCCTTCTCGTGCTGGTGCTGCTGTCGCTGCAAGCGGCGGTCCTTGAGGGCTCATTCGGCACCGGATACCGCGGGGCGGCCTTCGCCGTCGCCGCCGTCTTCGGTGCCCGGATCCTTTCCACCCTGTTCTTCGGAGCCGTACTCCTGGGGCCCCTGACGTCCCTCACGGGGCCCGGCGGGAAGCTGGACCGGCGATGGCTGATGATCGGGGTGGACGGGCTGCGCCTGGCGCTGCTGGTCGTCGCCCCGCTGTGGATCGACTGGACGCCCGACAAGGCGCTCATGATGATCCTCATCACCGTCTTCGTGACCGGCGCCGGTGAGCGCCTGTGGGCCGTGGCCAAGGACAGCGCCGCCCCGGCGCTGCTGCCCGCCCCGCCCCTCGAAGGCGCGGCCGTACGCCCCCTGCCCGACCACCACGACGCCCTGCGCCGTCTGTCGCTCCGCACCAACTTCCTCGCCGTGCCCGCCGCCGCGGTGGTCCTGCTGGCCGCCACACTGGTCGGCAACCTCCTCGGCTCGGGCCTGGAGTGGTTCTCCTTCCACCAGGCGGCCCTGGGGTCCTACGTCGCGGCCGGACTCTTCTCCGCCTCCATCTCCACCCTGTACTTCCTTCAGTTCCCGGCCACCCAGACGCCCCGGCCGCGCTCCCCGCTGGAAGGCCTGCGCCGCCCCGCCACCGGCAACGGCCCGGACAAGGGCCGCACCGGCGCGGTGCCGCTGCTCGTCGCGGTCTGCGCGGCCGTCGCCGGAGTCGTCGCCGGGGCCGCGGCCGTCTCCGTCCTGCACGCCTACGACCTCGGCGGCGGGCCGGCCACCTTCGCGCTGCTGATCCTCGGACTGACCGGCGGCACCGCCCTCGGCATCCGTACGGCACGCCACGTACTGCCCACCCTGTCGCGCCGCCGCCTGCTGGCGCTGGCCACCGCCGTCACGGGCCTCGCGCTCCTCGCGCTCGGACTGGTGCCGGACACCGCGACCGGGATCGCCATCGCGCTGCTCGCCGGCTACACCGCCGGGGTCGCCGCCAACACCGGGCACACCCTGATCGACCAGGAGACCGAGGCCTTCCGGCAGGCCCGGACCACCGAGCACCTCCAGGCCGTCGTCCGGGTGCTCGTGGCGCTCGGCGCGGTCGCCGGTCCGCTGCTGGCCGCCGCGATCGGCCGGCACCGCCTGGTCGCCGGTGACTTCGTCTTCGCCCACGGCGGGGCCGCCTACACCCTGATGCTGCTCGGCGCGCTGCTGCTGCCCGTCGCCGCCGTCGTCCTCGCCAAGACGGACGACCGGGCGGGTGTGCCGCTGCGCCGGGACCTGCGCGAGGCGCTGCGCGGCGACGAACCGGCCGTCGCGCCCGCGGCCACCGGCTTCTTCCTCGCCCTGGAGGGCGGCGACGGAGCGGGCAAGTCCACCCAGGTCGAGGCGCTCGCCGAATGGATCCGGGCCAAGGGCCACGAGGTCGTCGTCACCCGCGAGCCCGGGGCCACCCCGATCGGCAAGCGGCTGCGGTCGATCCTGCTGGACGTGTCCTCCGCCGGTCTCTCCAACCGGGCCGAGGCCCTGCTGTACGCCGCCGACCGCGCCGAGCACGTCGACTCCGTCGTCCGCCCGGCGCTGGAGCGCGGTGCGATCGTCATCTCCGACCGCTACATCGACTCGTCCGTCGCCTACCAGGGCGCGGGCCGCGACCTGGCCCCGACCGAGATCGCCCGGATCTCGCGGTGGGCGACGAGTGGCCTCGTACCGCATCTGACGGTGCTGCTGGACGTTGACCCGGCGACCGCGCGGGAGCGGTTCACGGAAGCGCCGGACCGGCTGGAGTCGGAGCCGGCGGAGTTCCACGAGCGGGTGCGGTCCGGGTTCCTGACCCTGGCCGCCGCCGACCCGACGCGCTATCTGGTGGTGGACGCCGGCCAGGAGCCGGAGTCGATCACCACGGTCGTACGGCACCGGCTCGACCAGCTCCTTCCGCTCTCCGAGGCCGAGATCGAGGCCATCGAGGAGGCCCGGCGCAAGGCCGAGGAGGAAGCCCGGCGCAAGGCGGAGGAAGAGGCCGCCCGCAAGGCCGAGGAGGAGCGCCTGGAGAAGGAACGCCAGGAACAGCTCGCCCGGCTGCGCGCCGAGGAGGAGGAGCGCAAGCAGCGCGAACTGGAGGAGGCCCGCCGCCGCGAGGCCGAACGCCAGGCGGAGGAGGCCCGGCAGCGTGCCGAGGAGGCCCGCCGCCGCGCCGAGGAGGACCGGCTCCGGCTGGAGGCCGAGGAGCGGGTCCGCGAGGCCGAGCAGGAACGTCTGCGCAAGCAGGCCGAGGAGGAGGCCCGGCAGCGCAAGGAGGCCGAGGCCCAGCGGCTGGAGAAGCAGCGCAAGGCCGAGGAGGCCCTGCTGCGCGCGGAGGAGGCCCGCCGCCGGGCGGAGGCCGATGCCGCCGCCCGTACGGAAGCGGCGCGGGCCGAGGCCGAGCGGGTATCGCGTACGTCCGGTACGGAGACGTCCTCGCGCTCCGAAGGCGCGTCGGGTCCGACGGTGCCGGAGAACGAGCTCACGGTGCCCACCCCGATCGTGAACCCGAACGAGATCACGCAGCCGGTCCCGGCGGCGCGTCCGGAGGACGACCGTTCCTCCGGATCCGGTACGGGCACGGGCGCGGGCGCGGGCTCTCGTTCCGGCTCCGGCTCCGGGGCTGTGACCGGTGGTGTTTCCGGGGACGACGAGACGGCGATGCTGCCCCGCTTCACGGACCAGCGGCCGGCCGACCCCCGGCAGGCCCGGGACGCGGACGAGACGGCCGTGCTGCCGCCCGTGCCCGCCGACCAGCCCTCCGACCGGGTGCCCCAGGGCTTCTTCCGGGACGAGAGCCAGGGGGCCGCGCCCGCGGAGAGCGAGAACGAGCGCACCCGCGAGCTGCCGCAGGTCGAGGACCCGAACGCCGGGGCGACGCCCGACCGGAAGCAGAGCCGCCGCAAGCGCCCCCGCCCGGACTGGGCGGAGGAGACCCCGCTGGACGATCTGCCGACCCTGGCGGACGAGCTGCTCGGCGGCCAGGACGACGAGGGCCCCGGGGGCCGGGGGCGTCGCCCGCGCGGCTGACGTACCCGCCCCACCGCCGACGGTGAGGTCCCGGCCCGTCCGCCCCTCCGGGGGCGGGCGGGCCGGACTGTCAGTGGCGTCCTCCACAATGGAGAGCGACCAATGGAGAGCGACGACGCACCGCGGTTCGCGGGCCGTGCACGACACCACCGGAAGGGCGGTGACCCATGACCGTATGGGACGACCTGGTCGGACAGGACCGAGTGCAGGAACAGCTCGCCGCTGCCGCCCGGGACGCCGATGCGCTGGTCACCTCCGTGTCCGACGGCAAGCCGCTGGACCAGGGCTCGAAGATGACGCATGCCTGGCTGTTCACCGGGCCGCCCGGTTCCGGCCGGTCCACGGCGGCGCGGGCCTTCGCCGCCGCGCTCCAGTGCACCAGCCCGGACCGGGCGCTGGGCGGCGCACCCGGCTGCGGTTTCTGCGACGGCTGCCACACGAGCCTGATCGGTACGCACGCCGACGTCCAGGTCATCCGCACGGACCTGCTCTCCATCGGTGTGAAGGAGACCCGTGACCTGGTCCGGCGCGCCCAGCTCTCCCCGGCGGTCGGGCGGTGGCAGGTCATCGTCATGGAGGACGCCGACCGCCTCACCGAAGGCGCGGGCAATGTGCTGCTGAAGGCCGTCGAGGAGCCCGCGCCGCGCACGGTCTGGATGCTGTGCGCACCCTCGCTCGAAGACGTCCTGCCCACGATCCGTTCCCGCTGCCGGCACCTGACCCTGAGCACCCCGCCGGTGGAGGCCGTGGCCGACGTCCTGATCCGCCGCGACGGCATCGACCCCGAGCGGGCGCACGCGGCGGCGCGGGCCACCCAGGGGCACATCGGCCGGGCCCGCCGCCTGGCCACGGACGAGCGGGCGCGGGCGCGGCGGGCGGCGGTGCTGAAGGTTCCGCTGCGGGTCGCCGATGTGGGCGGCTGTCTCAAGGCGGCCCAGGAGCTGATCGACACGGCCACCGACGACGCCAAGCAGATGGCGGAGGAGGTCGACGCCAAGGAGACCGAGGACCTCAAGGCGGCGCTCGGCGGGGTCGCCGGGGGCCGGATGCCGCGCGGTACGGCGGGGGCGATGAAGGAGCTGGAGGACAAGCAGAAGCGCCGCAAGACGCGTACGCAGCGCGACAGCCTGGACCTGGCGCTGACCGAGCTGACCGGGTTCTACCGCGATGTGCTGGCACTCCAGCTCGGTTCGAAGCTGGCCATCGCCAATGCCGACGTGCAGGACTCCCTCGACCGGATCGCGGATTCCTCGACGCCCGCGCAGACCCTGCGCAGGATCGAGTCGGTGTTCGCCTGCCGGGAGGCGATGGACCGCAATGTGGCGCCGCTGCTCGCGGTGGAGGCAATGACGATGGCGCTGCGGGCGGGCTGAGGACTCCGGCACGGCCGCCCCTGTTCAGTCCTGTTCACCCGAATGAGCAGGGAATCAGACGACTCGTCACCCGCCGGATACGCTCCCAGAATGACTACCAGGCGGCTGCTCCGCACCTTCGCCATCGGGATCGGCACTGCCGGCCTGCTCATCTCCGGCTGCAGCGGCAGCGGCTCCTCGCCGAACGCCTCGGCCACCGGCACCGCCGCTCCCGAGGGATTGTCGTCGTACTACGCGCAGAAGCTGAGCTGGCGCGACTGTGGGGTGGAGGGCTTCGAGTGCACGACGATGAAGGCGCCGAAGGACTACGACAAGCCGGATGACGGCGACATCGACCTCGCCGTCTCCCGCAAGAAGGCCACCGGACCGGGCAAGCGGATCGGTTCCCTCCTGGTGAATCCGGGCGGCCCGGGCGGCTCCGCGATCGGCTATCTCCAGGGATACGCGGCACTCGGCTATCCGGCCCAGGTGCGGGCCCGTTACGACATGGTGGCCATCGACCCGCGCGGCGTGGCCCGCAGCGAGCCCGTCGAGTGCCTCACGGGCCCGGAGATGGACGCCTACACCCAGGTCGACCAGACACCGGACGACGACGCGGAGGTCCAGAAGCTCTCCGCCGCCTTCGAGAAGTTCGCGGCGGGCTGCGAGAAGCGGAGCGGCGAGATCCTCCCGTACGTCTCCACCGTCGACACGGCCCGCGACATGGATGTCCTGCGGGCCCTGCTCGGCGACGAGAAGCTGCACTACGTCGGAGCGTCGTACGGGACCTTCCTGGGCGCCACGTACGCGGACCTCTTCCCCGAGCGGGCCGGCCGCCTCGTCCTGGACGGGGCGATGGACCCGTCCCTGAAGGCCATCGACATGAACCGCGACCAGACGGCCGGCTTCGAGGGGGCCTTCCAGTCCTTCGCCGCCGACTGCGTGAAGCAGCCGGACTGCCCGCTCGGCACCACGTCCACCGCCGACGCGGCGACCGCCCTCAAGCAGCTCTTCACGGACCTGGACGCGAAGCCGATCCCGACCGGCGACAACCGTAAGCTGGGCGAGTCCCTGGCCACCACCGGGGTGATCGCCGCCATGTACGACGAGGCGGCCTGGCCGCAGCTCCGCGAGGCGCTGGCGGGCGCGCAGCGCAGCGACGGCTCCGGCCTCCTCTCACTGGCAGACAGCTACTACGAGCGCGAGCTGGACGGGAAGTACGCGAACCTGATGTTCGCCAACGCCGCCGTGAACTGCCTCGACCTGCCGCCCGCCTTCGACGGCCCCGACGCGGTCGAGAAGGCGCTCCCGGACTTCGAGAAGGCCTCCCCGGTCTTCGGCCGCGGCTTCGCCTGGGCCTCCCTGAACTGCGCCTACTGGCCGACGAAGGCCACCGGCACCCCGCACCGCACCGAGGCGAAGGGCGCCGCCCCGATCGTCGTCGTCGGCACCACCCGCGACCCGGCCACCCCGTACACGTGGTCCGAGTCCCTCGCCGAGCAGCTCTCCTCCGGCACCCTGCTCACGTACGACGGCGACGGCCACACCGCGTACGGCCGGGGCAGCGACTGCATCGACACGGCGATCAACACGTACCTCCTGGAGGGCACCCCGCCCACCCACGGCAAGAAGTGCAGCTGACCCACTCTGACCAGGACAAACGCCTCCGGGGGTGCCGTGTGCGGAGCACCCCCGGAAACTGTGTAGACTTGGCTCCGCTGCTGATCGCACCATAGTGCGACAGGGCGCGCCGCCTTAGCTCAGTTGGCCAGAGCAACGCACTCGTAATGCGTAGGTCTCGGGTTCGAATCCCGAAGGCGGCTCAGTGAAGGCCCAGGACAGATAGCTTCTGTCCTGGGCCTTTGTGCTTTTCATGATCGATCCGAAGGGGCGACGCGGCCCGCTCGGGGCGCCATGATCGTCGCCGGTGGCCGACCGGTGGCCGAACGTGCAAATGGCCCCCGTCAGTCCACTCCCAGGGCGTCCAGGGCCAGCGTGTGGGCGATGGCGAGGCGGCGGTCGATGTCGGGCGCGTGGATCTCCAGTACGTACCGGGTGTGCAGCCCCAGCTTCTTGGTGACGGTCATCAGCGGCTTGCCGCTCTCGGTGTACTTGAAGCGGTACGGCCAGATGAACGGCACGTACTCGAGGTACGGCACGAAATCCCAGACGAACCGGACGAAGGCCACCACCCGGCTGCGCTCGCGGCCGGTCAGATTCATCGTCCCCGGCTGCCGCACCTGCCATGTCCGGCGGAGGAAGGAGGCGTCCGCATCCTCGTAGAACGATCCGAAGGACTGGCCCGAAGCGTCCCGCACGTCGTACATGTAGCCCACTTCGTGGTCGCGGCCCTTGAAGGCGGCGAGAACGGACTTCCTGGACGCGTCCGTGTAGACGGTCACCTGCCCCCTGAGCGACAGCCGCTTCTCGCGTGCGTAGGCGACGGGCTCGCCCTCGGAGCCGTCCGGCCGGGCCACGCTCACCACGTACTCGCCGGCCGTCAGGCTCAGTGTCTTCTTGATGACGAAAGTGTCGTGGGACTGGATGTCCGGTGCTTCCGCGGAGGTGGGGGTCGAGGTTGGGGCAGGGGCTGGGGTGGTCTTGGTGAGGCCGACGGTGGCCTTGTTCTCATCCACGCCCGTTCCCGTACTCGACTCCGTGCCCGTGCTGTCCATGTGGCATCTCCCGTTGTCCCCGTGTCCCCGTTGCGGTCCGTCCATCGTCGGCCGCACGACCGGCCCGGCGCAGTCTCCGGAAGTCGCGATCCCGGGCGACGAAAGGTGTCAACTTTCGTCGTACGGTGGCACGACGCTCGGCCGATGCGCGCGCTTTCCGGGGGTCCTACCGTCGGTCCGGTGTACGCGGACAGGGAAGTGGATGTGGATGTGAGGGCGGGTACGGATGCGGGAGATCGACGGGTACGTTCTGCCGGGCTCGCCGTTCGGGGTCTCCGGCGGCGGTTGACCGGCGGCGTGCTCTGGAGCCCCGCCCGTATCGTCGGGGAGGCGGTGCTCGCCGTCACCCTCGCCGGGCTCGCCACCGGCGTCGGCGCGTGGATGGACACGCTCGGGGCGCGGACCGTCCTCCTCGCCGGGGCGATGGCCCTGCTGGCGCCCGCACGCCACGCGCTGCCCGCGACCGTCCTGATCCTCTCCGCCCCGCTGGCCGGAGGGTGGAACGTCATGGCCTCCGTGCTGCTGGTCTGCGCCGCCTGGTCGGCGGGGCGGCGGATCACGGAACCCTGGCGGGTGACCGCGGCGTTCGGGGCCGCGTGTGTGCTCCACGCCGTCCCGGGCCTGTACCACGACATCACCTCGGGGGCCGCGCCCGTGCTGCCCGTCACCCTCGGGTGGAACGTCGTCACGTTCCTCACCCTGGCCGTGGTGCCGGCCCTCGTCGGACGCTACCGGGACCAACGGCGACGGCTGCTCGACGCGTTGTGGCAGAACAACCAGCAACTCCAGCGCGAGCAGGCGATGGTGGCCCGTGAGGCGCGGTTGCTGGAGCGCAACCGCATCGCCCATGACATGCACGACAGCCTCGGCCACCAACTCGCCCTGATCTCCGTGCACGCGGGCGCCCTCCAGGTCGACCCGGAGCTGACCGGGAACCAGCGGGAGGCCGTACGGATCCTCCGGGGTGCCTCCGTCACCGCGATGGCGGAGCTGCGGGCGGCGGTGGGGGTGCTCCACGACGAGGCGGAGTACCGGGAGCAACAGAACGGGCAACAGAACGAGCAGCAGAACGAGCAGCAGAACGAGCAGATGTATCAGGGGCGGCGGCGGCAGTCGGTGGGCGGCGGCGCCTCGGTGCCGTACGCGCCCCGTACCACCGCCGCCATCGACGGCCTGGTCGCGTCGTCCCGGGGCGCGGGCACGACGGTGTCGCTGGACCGGAGCGGTGTCCGGCGGCCGTTGGCGCCCGCCGCCGACCACGAGGCGTACCGCATCGTCCAGGAGGGGCTGACCAACGCCCACAAGCACGCGCCGGGCGCCCCGATACGCCTTGCCCTGCGGTACGAACCGGACAGCCTGGTCGTGGAGGTCACCAACGGGCCCGTGCCGGGTGGAGCGCCCGAGGTGCCGCCGGAGATCAGTGGCGGCCAGGGGTTGAAAGGGCTGCGCGAGCGGGTCGGCCGGGCCGGCGGCATGGTGCACACCGGGCCCACCGAGGACGGCGGCTTCCGGATCGCGGGGATGCTGCCGTACGGCGCGACCTCCGTCGTACCGGCTCGCGACGTTCGGGGGCAGCGGCGTCCGGGGGCGGTGGTCGACGGTGGAACGGTCATCAACGGGGCCGATCCACAGCGGGAGTTCACCACCATCATGAGTACCAGGAAGAACATCGCCATCGGCTGCGCCGTCACCGCCGTCGTCCTCGTCGCGGGCGTCATCGGCCTGGGCGTCTGGGGGATCGGCGTCCTGACGGAAGAGGTGAAGAAGGCGGAGATCTCGCCGAGCGTCTACGAGGAGGCGAAGGTCGGGGATGCCGAGGCGGACATCCGGGCCAGGCTCCCCGAAGGGGACTCGTGGCTCACCTCGGACCTGGCGGACCAGGGGCCCAAGCCGGCCGAGGGAGCGACGTGCCGCCACTTCGGCTCCGAGGACGACGAGCGGGTCGACGCCCTCACCGTCTTCCGGTTCTGCTTCCAGGACGGGAAGTTGGTCTCCAAGGAGACGTACGAGGCGAAGTGATGCCGGGCTCCGTGCGGCGGGTCGGCCGGTACAGGGCATGATGGCGGGGCCACTCCGTCCGTTCTCCTTGACAACGTCATGATCGACACCGCGCAGGAGGCTGTGTGATCCGGGTCCTCGTCGCCGACGACGCGCCGCTCATCAGGGCCGGCATCAGAATGATCCTCACCTCGGCCGACGACATCGAGGTGGTCGCCGAGGCCGGGGACGGCCGCGAGGCGGTGGAGAAGGCCCGGGGCGGCGGGGTCGACGTGGCGCTGCTGGACATCCAGATGCCGGTGATGGACGGGCTGACGGCGCTGGTCGAGCTCGGCCGCGCCGCGCCGAAGGTACGGGTCCTGATCCTCACCACCTTCGGCGAGCGGGACAACGTACTGCGGACGCTCGGCCACGGCGGTGCGGGGTTCCTGCTGAAGGACTCCGCGCCCGGCGAGCTGATCGAGGCGGTGCGGGCCGCGGCGGCGGGCAACGCGTATCTCTCACCCGCGGCCACTCGGCATGTGGCGGACGCGCTCTCCGCCACCGGGGCCACCACGCGCGGGGAGGCCGCGCGGCGTCGGCTCGACGGGCTCACCACCCGGGAGCGTGAGGTGCTGGCGCTGCTCGGGGAGGGGCTCTCCAACGCGGACGCGGGGCGGCGGCTGCATATGAGCGAGGCCACGGTGAAGACGTACGTCAGCCGCATCCTCGCCAAGCTCGACTGCGACAACCGGGTCCAGGCCGCCCTCCTCGCTCGCGACGCAGGGCTCCAGCCGGGGGGACTTCAGCCGGGCGGACTCCAGCCGGGCGGGCACTGACCGGACGGAGCGTCACTTCCGTACGGCCGTACCCGTACGGTCGTGTCGCACCGCCAGGCCTGAGCTGGCGGCGCTTGGCCTGCTCCTAACGACCTTCCCGCTCAACTGAGTCGAGTGCCGCTGCACGACTCTGTTCGCGTCGAGTCCCTGGCCGCGCCGGACGCCCCGTTCCGCCAGTCTGCTGCCGGGCCGCTGGGTGTGGTGATCCTGGCCGGCACAACGATGGCGAGCCGCGCTTGGAGGGTTCCTGCCGGCGCGTGGTCATGGCGCCGATGCCCGTGGGTGTCCAGCGGCTGCGCCGGCCTGACCCTTGCGTGATCGGTCCCCGGCCTATCCTGATCGTGCGCGAACGGCTCCGGACGCGCGCGAACGACCGTACGGGCAAAGGCCATCGGGGGATCGGTTCAGCATGGGCAAAGGCAAGGACAGCGGGCGGTACACGGCGATGGAGGGCATACGGCCGCTCGCGGCCGGTGACCCGGTGCGGATCGGGCCCTATCCGCTGCTCGGCCGGCTCGGTGCGGGTGGGATGGGCCGGGTGTACCTGGCCCGTTCGGCGGGCGGGCGCACCGTGGCCGTGAAGGTGGTGCACGAGGAGCACATCGCGAACGGGGAGTTCCGGGCCCGTTTCCGCCGGGAGATCGAGGCGGCCCGCCGGGTCGGCGGGCGCTACACCGCCCCCGTGCTCGACGCCGATCCCGACGCCGAGCAGCCGTGGGTGGCCACCGGCTACGTGCCCGGGCCCTCCCTGGAGCAGGCCGTACGGGAACACGGTCCGCTGCCCGCCGCCTCGGTGAACGCCCTGGCCGAGGGGCTGTTGAGGGCGCTGCGGGGCATCCACGCGGCCGGGATCGTGCACCGCGACCTGAAGCCGTCCAACGTGCTGCTCACCGTCGACGGACCCCGGGTCATCGACTTCGGCATCGCCCGCGCGCTCCAGGTCTCCGTGGAATCGCTGTTGACCAGTACGGGCATGGTCATCGGCTCGCCCGGCTTCATGGCGCCCGAGCAGATCCTCGGCGAGGAGACCGGGCCCGGCGCGGACGTCTTCTCGCTCGGCTGTGTGCTGATGTACGCGGCCACCGGGCAGCTGCCGTTCGGCGCGGGCGTGAGCAACCAGCACGCCGTGATGTTCCGGATCGTCCAGTCCCCGCCGGACCTCACCGCGGTGTCCGACGCCCCCTTGCGTGCGCTGATCGAACGCTGCCTGACCAAGGACCCGGCCGAACGTCCGGGCGTGGAAGCTCTGTTGGAGAGCCTGACGCCCGAGCAGTCCTCGGACGCCGCGCGCGGCGCGTGGCTGCCGCCGGTGCTCCTGGCCCGGCTGGCGCAGCAGTCGGCCCTGCTGCTCGACGCGGAGGTCCCGGAGGAGCCGGGTGTCCCTGAGGGGGCGGACGAACCGGAGGGCGCGGAGCCTGCTGCTGTTCCCGGTCCTGCTGCTGTTCCCGGTCCTGTTGCTGATCCTGTGCCTGTGCCTGATCCCGATCCCGATCCCGTGTCCGCTCCTGCTTCTGGTTCCGATCCCGATCCCGTGTCCGCTCCCGCTTCTGGTTCCGATTCCGATCCCGTGTCCGCTCCTCGTGACCTCGGCACGGTCGATCTGCGGCCGGAACCGGGACGGAAACCGGGACCGGAACCGGTGGCAGGGCCGAGCCCCGAAACGACCGGTGCCGCCGCGGCCGTTCCGGTCGCCGCGCCGGTCGCGGCCGGGCCACGGCGTAACCGCCGTCGGGTCTGGGCCGTCGCGGCCGTCGTCGTCGCCGTTCTGGCCGCCGGTGGGACCACGGCCTTCCTCAACCGCGACCCCGGCGGTGGCGCGGATGCCCGGGGCGGGGAGTCCGCCGCCCCGCCCGCCGACGGTGCCACGGCCTCGCCCTCCGGGAAGGGCGACGACGAGGACGACAAGGGCAGCGAGGAAGAGAAGGCGAAGGACAAGGCCGAGGACAGCGCGGAGGAGAAGGAGAAGGAGAAAGGGAACGGCGACGACGGGGGCCAGGGCGGCGACGCCGGTGGTGGGCAGGGCGCCGGCAGCGGCGACGGTTCCGCTTCCGGCGGGGGCTCGTCCGGGACCGGGGAGTCCGGCTCGTCCGGCGGAGGCGGCGCGCAGGGCGGGGCCGGTTCGTCCGCGTCGGGCGGGTCCGGGGGCGCCGCGAAGCCGCCCGCCGCGGACCCGGACCCCGCGCCGGACGGCCGGGTGCCGCAGCACTTCGTCGGGACCTGGTCCATCGCGTCCCAGTACGACGTCCTCCAGCCGCACACCGTGGTCATCCGGCGGGTGTCGCCCGGGCAGTCGGCGGTGACCCTCATCGCCGACGTACAGGGCTCGGGGCACTGCGAGTACACCGCGAAGCTCGGCTCCGTGGCGGACGGCGGCAACCGGATCAACGTCGGTACCGCCGTGGTGAACAAGGCCCGTTCCGGCAGTATGTGCCGCGACACCGACCCCTCGTTCTTCACCGTCGCCGGGTCCGGCATCCTCCACGACGTCGGACCCGCCCACGGCAGCGGCTACCGCTACAACCGCGCCTGAGCGGCGAGGAAGCCCGGGCCCGTCAGTCCGGTGCCTCGCCCGGGTACGCGTTCTCGAACGCTGCGTGGAACAGGGCCGTGACGTCCTGGCCGGTGAGGCCTTCGGTACGGGCCTGGGCCAGCCAGTCGGCGAGCGCGGCGCGCAGCGGTGAGTCGGGGCCGGACTGGGGCTGCGCCAGAGTGCGGGTGATGAACGTGCCCGCACCCTGGCGGACCTCGGCGAGGCCCATGCGTTCCAGTTCGCGGTAGGCCTTGAGGGTCGTGTTGGGGTTGACCTTCGTGGTCGCGGCGACCTGGGCCGCGGTGGGCAGCCGGTCGCCCTCCTCCAGCGCGCCCATCCGCAGTGCCTGCTCGACCTGCCGGACGATCTGGAGATAGGTCGCCACTCCACTGCGCCGGTCGATGCGGAACACGACCACGGACTTCACCTTCCGCTCGATTGCCGACACTTTACGTAGGGGAACCGGGGCGTGCTCACAGCGGGCGGCGCGAGACCCGCCACAGGGTGAACGCCGTGAGCAGGGCAGTCCCGGCGAGCAGGAGGCCCGCCGCGGTCCACTGCATCGACGCCATCTGGCCGAAGTCGAGGTACTCGATGACGTTGTTGACGATGCCGTGGTCCTTGATGCACGCGTTCTGCGCCTTCTCGGTCGCCTCGGCGCAGGTGCCCCAGCCGTACAGGGTGCCGTCCGCGCTGCCGACCCAGCGGTCCACCTCGTACGCCTCGTCGAAGCGGGCGGGCAGCTCGGCGTCCAGCGGGTACGTGAACATCTTCGGGGAGCCGAGCCGTACGCGTACCTCGTCCCAGACGAACATGGTGGTGATCGCGGTGAAGAGGAACGTGCCCACCATCGCCGGGAGCATCCGGCGCACCACGGCGCCGATGGTGATGCCCGCCGCGGTGAAGAAGAGGAGGAACGCGGGCAGGACGGGGCCGGTGTTGTCGAAGATCACGCCGGTGATCCACTCGCTGAGGAAGACGGAGCGGTACGGCTTCCACCACCAGGTGAACAGGGCCGAGAGCACCACCCCGGAGATCAGCGCGAGGCCGTAGGCCAGACCCAGCTTGGCGATCAGCCACTGCCGGCGGGTGACGGACTGGGTGGTGACGAGCTGGGCCGTGCCGTTCTCCTGATCGCCCGCGATCAGCGGGGCGCCGATGAAGACGGCGAGGATCAGCGGCAGGCCGTTGATGATGCCGGTGATGTAGTTGTAGCCGCGGTTGTTCTCCATCGGCTGTCCGGCGTCCTTCTCCGGCCAGCCCTTCGCGTCGAGCAGCTGCACCAGTTCATTGCGCTCGTACAGGATCCACAGCGCGGTCAGCAGGGTGAGGCCGAGGACGCAGGCCAGCGCGACCCGGTGCTGGCGTACGACGAGCCACGGCATGCCGCGCAGCAGACGGCGCCCGGAGCTGATCTCGGAGGGCTTCTCGGTGAGGGTGGTGCTCATGCGGCCTGGGTCCCTTCGGCCTCGACGCGGGCGCCCTGGGTGTAGAGGGAGGGCGCGTCCGGGGAGCGGAGATGGGCGAGGAGGACTTCCTCCAAGGAGGGTTCGGCCGTCTCCCAGTCCGCCGGGAGCGGGCCCTTCGGCCGGATCATCGCCTGGAACTGCCGTCCCTGGAGGCGGGTTTCGACGACCGTGTGGTGGTCGAGCTCGGGCGGCAGCGCGCCGTCCCGGGTCACGCCGGTGACCAGGGCGTGGGCCGGGACCAGCGCGTCGGCGTCACCGGCCATCCGGATCCGGCCCTCGGCGACGACCAGCAGGTAGTCGCACATGTCCTCCAGCTCGGTCAGCATGTGCGAGGACATCACCACCGTGGTGCCGCGTTCGACGGCCTCCGCCATCAGCAGGGTGCTCATCTCGTCGCGGGCCAGCGGGTCGAGGTCCGACATCGGCTCGTCCAGGAGCAGCAGGTCGGGCCGCTTGCCGAAGGCCAGCGCGAAGGCCACGCGGGTGCGCTGGCCGCCGGAGAGCGTGCCGACCCGCGCGTCGAAGGGGACATTGCCCGCGCGGACGATCCGCTCCGCCGCCACCGCGTCCCAGCCGGGGTTCAGCTCGGCGCCCATCCGCAGGGTCTCGGCCACGGTGAACCGCTTGAACAGCGGCTTCTCCTGCCCGAGGAACGCGAAGGTGGGCATCACGGCGGGGTCGTCGACCGGTACGCCGAAGATCCGCAGCTCGCCGGTGGTCGGCTGCACCTGCCGGGTCGCCAGCCCGAGCAGGGTGCTCTTGCCGGCTCCGTTCGGGCCGACCAGACCGCAGATGCGGCCGGCCGGGATCCGGAAGGAGCAGTCGCGCAGCGCCCAGCCGCGCCGGTAGCGCTTGCCCAGGCCGCGGGCCTCCAGCGCCCAGCTGCCGGACGTCGCGTTCGGGGTGCTCGTGTGTGCCACGCGCCTCACCTCGGTTCCGTGAATCCGTGATCGTGATTCCATGAATCAATTAATGGAATCATGGAGTCGTGAGGGAATGACTGTCAAGTGAGGCAGGCCGGGGAGGGAGGGGGCGGGAAGAGGGGAGGTGGGTTTGCCGGGGTGGCGCCCCGGTCGCGGCCGAACCCGGCGGCAGTGGCCCCGTACCCGTTAGGCTCGCCCCATGGGCAGCCACCCGGAAAGTCTTCCGAACCCGACCACCCCGGCCGGCCGCGAGGGGCTCGACGCCGTGCTCGCCCGGCCCGACCGCGCGGTCGTCGCCCTCGACTTCGACGGCACGCTCGCCGACATCGTCCCGGACCCCGAACAGGCCCGCGCCCACCCCGGCACCGTGGCCGCGCTCGCCGCGCTCGCGCCGAAGGTCGCCGCCGTCGCCGTGATCACCGGCCGCCCGGCGGGCGTCGCCGTGCGCTACGGAGGCTTCGCGGGCGTGCCCGGCCTGGAACACCTCGTCGTGCTCGGGCATTACGGGGCCGAGCGCTGGGACGCCGTCACCGGCACCGTCCACGCGCCCGCCCCGCATCCGGGCGTCACCGCCGTGCGCGCCGAACTCCCCGGCGTACTGCACGAGTTCGGTGCGTGGAATGGCACCTGGATCGAGGAGAAGGGCCAGGCCGTCGCCGTGCACACCCGGCGCGCCGAGGACCCGCAGGCGGCCTTCGAGTCGCTGCGCGGACCCCTCGGCGAGCTGGCCGCGCGGCACGGGCTGATCGTCGAACCGGGCCGCCTGGTCCTGGAGTTGCGCCCGCCCGGCATGGACAAGGGCGTCGCGCTCGCCGGGTTCGTCGCCGAGCTGGACGCGGAGTCCGTGATCTACGCGGGCGACGACCTCGGGGACCTCGCCGCGTTCGCCGCGGTGGAGAAGCTGCGCAGCGAGGGCCCGGACGGCATCCCCGGTCTCCTGGTGTGCAGCGGCAGCACCGAGGTGCCCGAACTGGCCGAGCGCGCCGACCTGTCGGTGCCGGGACCGGCCGCCGTCGTCGCGTTCCTGGCGGCCCTGGCCGAGCGGATCTGAGCCGGGCCAGGACCTCGGCTCACCCCTCCCGCAGCGCCTCCAGCTGGTCCAGGAACCACTGCTGCGGCGGGAGCGCGGTCGCCGCCTCCGCGAGCCGCTTCGTGCGGCCCGACCGCTCGTCCCCGCTCATCGTCAGCGCCTCGTGCAGGGCCTCCGCCGTGCCCGTCACGTCGTACGGGTTCACCACGATCGCGTCCTCGCCCAGCTCCTCGTACGCCCCCGCCTCCCGCGACAGCACCAGCGCGCAGCCGTGGTCGGAGACGACGGGGACCTCCTTGGCGACCAGGTTCATGCCGTCGCGGATCGGGTTGACCAGCGCCACGTCCGCCAGGCGGTACGCGGCCAGCGAGCGGGCGAAGTCGTCCTTGACGTGGAGGACCACCGGGGTCCAGCTCTCCGTGCCGTACGCCGCGTTGATCTCCGTGGCCAGGGTCTGCACCGCCGCCGTGTAGTCCCGGTAGACGGCGAGGTCCTGCCGGGAGGGGTAGGCGAAGGCGATGTGGACGACGCGCTCGCGCCACTCGGGGCGGGTGTCCAGCAGCGTGCGGTAGGCGTGCAGGCCGCGCACGATGTTCTTGGACAGCTCGGTGCGGTCCACCCGGACGATCGTCTTCCTGCCCTCGCCCACCTGCTCGCGCAGCGCCGCCATCCGCTCGTCCACGTCCGCCTCGTGCGAGCGCCGGCGCAGGAAGTCCGCGTCGGCCCCGAGGCCGTGCACCCCGACCCTGGTCCGGCCCGTGCCGCCGAGGATCTCCGTACAGCAGCCGATGAACGCGTCCGCCCAGCGACGGGTCAGGAACGCGGCCCGGTCCGCGCCGAGGATGCCGCGCAGCAGCTGCTCGGCGATGTCGTCGGGCAGCAGCCGGAAGTAGTCCACCGGGGCCCACGGGGTGTGCGAGAAGTGGCCGATCCGCAGGTCCGGGCGCAGTTCGCGGAGCATGCCGGGGACCAGGGCCAGGTGGTAGTCCTGGACCAGGACCGCCGCCCCCGGCCCCGCCTCCTCCGCCAGCGCCTCCGCGAAGGCCCGGTTGTACGTCTCGTACGCCGCCCACTGCCGCCGGAACTCCGTGTCGAAGACCGGCTCGACGGGGGTCTGGTACAGCAGGTGGTGGACGAACCACAGCACCGAGTTCGCGATGCCGTTGTACGCGTCGGCGTGCACCTCGGCGTCGATGTCGAGCATCCGCACGCCCTCCTCGCCGACCCCGCGGCGCACCGCCTCGCGGTCCCCGTCGCCGAGGGCCGCGCAGACCCACAGCTTGTCGTCGACGGCGCTCAGCCCGGAGACGAGACCGCCGCCGCCGCGCTTGGAGTCCAGCGTCCCGTCCTCGCCGAGCGTGTACGTGACCGGGCCGCGGTTGGACGCGACGAGGACCTGGGCGTTCGAGGAAGACGTGTGCTCGGAGACCATGTAGCGGAACCTAGCCCGTTCGGGAAGCCGCCAAACGCCTCGGAGGGGCACGCGCCCCGCCCGCTCACGCCGCGTGGCGCTCCGCGTACTCCGCGATCTCCCGCATCGGCGGCCGCTCCTCCGTGTCCACCGCATGGGTGCGCGGCACGAAGCCGTCCTCGCCGCGTTCGAACTGGGTCAGCGCGGGCCGCACCAGATGGCCACGGGAGAGCCGCAGCTGCGCCGTGCGGTAGATCGCCGCCGCCATCCGGCCCAGCGCCTGCCCGTCCTGGTGGCGGTGGATGCGTACGCCGACGTCGACCTGGCCCAGCGCGTCCAGGCCCACCGTGTGCAGGGCGTCCACCAGCAGGCCCAGCTCCACTCCGTAACCGACCGGGAACGGCAGCCGCTCCAGCAGGGACCGCCGCACCGCGTACTCGCCGCCCAGCGGCTGTACGAATCCGGCCAGCTGCGGCCAGTGCAGATTGAGCAGCGGCCGTGCCACCAGTTCGGTGACCCGGCCGCCCTGACCTGCCCTGTCGCCGAGCGGACGGTCGTACATCGCCTTGACGAACTGGACCGTGGGGTCGGTGAGCAGCGGGCCGATCGTGCCCGAGACGAAGTCCGCCGAGAAGTCCTTGAGGTCGGCGTCCACGAAGCAGACGATCTCGCCGCTGGTCACCAGGAGCGACCGCCACAGCACCTCGCCCTTGCCGGGCAGGGCCGGGATCCGGGGCAGGATCGCGTCCCGGTGGACCACCCGCGCGCCCGCCGCCCGGGCCACGGCGGCGGTGGCGTCGGTGGAGCCGGAGTCGATCACCACGAGCTCGTCGACCAGCCGGACCTTCTCCATCAGCTCCCGGCGGATCGTCGCCACGATCGCGCCGACCGTGGCCTCCTCGTTCAGCGCGGGCAGGACCACGCTCACCGACGTACGGCGCGGATCGGCGTCCCGGGCGTCGGTGAGCCGGTTCAGCGGGCGGTCGCCGGACGACCAGGAACGCCTGGTCAGCCAGCGTTCCACCTCTTCGAGCACGGTCGGCACTCCCTGTGTGTGATCCATCTCGCGGTTCGGACGACTATCTCAACGGTCCGATGCTTCGGTTACAGTCTTGAACAACGCGTATGGCCGTCGCATGTCGGGGTCGGACCGCACATAAACGCCTGGATCGAAGATCCAGCGCCATAGAGCTCATCCAGAGGGACTGAGGGAACGGCCCGTTGAAGTCCCGGCAACCCTCCTGCCGACCGCGAGGTCACGGTGGGGAAGGTGCCAATTCCGTCTTGTGGCGAAATGCGTCGCAAGGAAGATGAGGAGAAAGGGCCTCCGCCATCATGGCTGTTCAGACCGTTGCAGGTAATGCCACCACCGCCCCCGTGGACCTCGGTCCCGCCGCGGCGCTTTCCTGCCGCGAGTGCGGCGAGCGTTTCGAGCTCGGCCCCCTTTTCGCCTGTGCGTCCTGTTTCGGACCGCTGGAAGTGGCCTACGACCTGCCCACCGGCTCCCCGGAGGAGCTGCGGAAGCGCATCGAGGCCGGTCCGGACAACATCTGGCGCTACGCACCGCTGCTGCCGGTGCCCTCCGATGTCGCGGAGAAGCCCAACATCAACCCCGGCTTCACCAAGCTGGTCAAGGCCGACAACCTCGCCCGTGAGCTGGGCGTCACCGGTGGCCTGTACGTCAAGGACGACTCCGGCAACCCGACGCACTCCTTCAAGGACCGCGTCGTCGCGATCGCCGTCGAGGCCGCCCGCGCCTTCGGTTTCACCACCCTCTCCTGCTCCTCCACGGGCAACCTGGCCGGAGCCGTCGGCGCCGCCGCCGCCCGCGCCGGACTGCGCTCCTGCGTGTTCATCCCGCACGACCTGGAGCAGGGCAAGGTCGTCATGGCCGCGGTGTACGGCGGTGAACTGGTCGGCATCGAGGGCAACTACGACGACGTCAACCGCTTCTGCTCGGAGCTCATCGGCGACCCGCTCGGCGAGGGCTGGGGCTTCGTCAACGTCAACCTCCGCCCGTACTACGGCGAGGGCTCCAAGACGCTGGCGTACGAGATCTGCGAGCAGCTCGGCTGGCGGCTGCCCGACCAGATCGTCATCCCGATCGCGTCCGGTTCCCAGCTCACGAAGATCGACAAGGGGCTCCAGGAGCTGATCAAGCTCGGACTCGTCGAGGACCGGCCGTACAAGATCTTCGGCGCCCAGGCCGAGGGCTGCTCCCCGGTCTCCGCCGCCTTCAAGGCCGGTCACGACGTCGTACGGCCCCAGAAGCCGAACACCATCGCCAAGTCGCTGGCCATCGGCAACCCGGCCGACGGCCCGTACGTCCTGGACATCGCCCGCCGCACCGGCGGTGCGGTGGAGGACGTCACCGACGAGCAGGTCGTCGATGCGATCAAGCTGCTGGCCCGCACCGAGGGCATCTTCGGCGAGACGGCGGGCGGGGTGACGCTCGGCGTGACGAAGAAGCTCATCGAGGCCGGCGTCATCGACCCGACGCTCACCACCGTCGTCGTCAACACCGGCGACGGCCTGAAGACGCTCGACGCGGTCTCCGCCACCTCGCAGGCCACGGCCACCATCAAGCCGAGCCTGGACGCCTTCCGCGCCGCGGGCCTCGGCACCGCCTGACGACCACCCCGTACCGAAGGAAGAAGGGCACCACCATGAGCGTCAAGGTCCGCATCCCCACCATCCTCCGTACGTACACGGGCGGCCAGGCCGAGGTCCCGGCGGAGGGCGCGAAGCTCTCCGAGGTCATCGAGTCCCTGGAGAAGGACCACCCGGGCATCGCCGCCCGCGTCCTGGACGACCAGGGCAAGCTGCGCCGCTTCGTGAACGTGTACGTCAACGACGACGACGTGCGCTTCGAGGGCGGCCTGGACGCGGCCACGCCGGACGGCGCCGGCGTCTCGATCATCCCCGCGGTCGCCGGCGGTTGCTGAACCGCCCCGGGCCGCTCCACGGCGGCCCCCACCGCACCTCTGAGTGACCACGATTGCCCCCTCCGCGAGAGAAGCGGAGGGGGCAATTCTGCATGGTTGAGCACGGTACAGTTGGGGAAGCCCCATCCGCTGCCCGTGCCGCCCGCATATGAGAATGCGCCCGGCCCCGATAAGAAGCAGCCAAAGTGCGTGAACCTCTTGCGGCATAAGTGCCCTTTGCCTGGCCCGACTTGCCCGTAAATCTCAGCAAACCCGCATATTCGCGTGTTCTTCCGCGCCCAGATTTCTCGTCCGATTGACCTGTTGCAGAGGGCAGTTGGGCGGATACATTCGGCCGCGGTCGACGCGCTGCGGCGCCGCACACCCTCTCCTGTCGGAGGGTGAGTTCCGACCCGGGTCCGCGAAGTGCGGTCCCGTGCAAGGGCCAGTAATAGGGGAGTTAGGCATGGCTCAGGGCACCGTCAAGTGGTTCAACGCGGAGAAGGGGTACGGCTTCATCGCGGTCGACGGTGGTGCGGATGTTTTCGTCCACTACAGCGCGATCCAGATGGACGGGTACCGCACCCTCGAAGAGGGTCAGCGAGTTGAATTCGAGATCTCGCAGGGCCAGAAGGGGCCCCAGGCCGACATGGTCAAGCTCGCCGTCGGCTGAGCTCGGCGCGGTCGTCCGACGACACCACTCACGCCCGTAGGGCCCGAACCCCGGATCAGGGGGATCGGGCCCTACGCGCGTCCGGTGGCCCGGTCCGGCGATCCGGTCCGGTGACCGGTCGCGGGGGCGCGCCGACGTCCGCATCCGACGCCGCCGCTGTCCACATCCGACGAGGGACGCTTGCACTCGCAGGGGTCGAGTGCTAATCATTGGCGTTAGCACTCTCCAGGTGAGAGTGACAGAACTTGGACCGGGCCGGTGAGGCCCGCAGGCGCGGTGGGGCAAGGAACCACCACGCACGCTGGCCGTCCGTCGCGGGCGCCTCTCGGTCCGGAGAAATCCACCCCTGTCCGGGAGGACCACTTCACATGGCCAAGATCATCGCGTTCGACGAGGAGGCACGGCGCGGTCTCGAGCGCGGGATGAACCAGCTCGCCGACGCCGTCAAGGTCACCCTCGGCCCCAAGGGCCGTAACGTCGTCCTCGAGAAGAAGTGGGGCGCGCCCACGATCACCAACGATGGTGTTTCCATCGCCAAGGAGATCGAGCTCGAGGACCCGTACGAGAAGATCGGTGCGGAGCTGGTCAAGGAGGTCGCCAAGAAGACGGACGACGTCGCCGGCGACGGTACGACCACCGCCACCGTTCTGGCTCAGGCTCTCGTCCGCGAGGGTCTGCGCAACGTCGCCGCAGGCGCCAACCCGATGGCCCTCAAGCGCGGCATCGAGAAGGCCGTCGAGGCCGTCTCCGCCGCTCTGCTGGAGCAGGCCAAGGACGTGGAGACCAAGGAGCAGATCGCTTCGACCGCCTCCATCTCCGCCGCCGACACCGAGATCGGCGCCAAGATCGCCGAGGCGATGGACAAGGTCGGCAAGGAAGGCGTCATCACCGTCGAGGAGTCCCAGACCTTCGGTCTGGAGCTGGAGCTCACCGAGGGTATGCGCTTCGACAAGGGCTACATCTCGGCGTACTTCGCCACCGACATGGAGCGTATGGAGGCGTCGCTCGACGACCCGTACATCCTGATCGTCAACTCGAAGATCGGCAGCGTCAAGGACCTGATCCCGCTGCTGGAGAAGGTCATGCAGTCGGGCAAGCCGCTGCTGATCATCGCCGAGGACGTCGAGGGCGAGGCGCTCTCCACCCTGGTCGTCAACAAGATCAAGGGCACGTTCAAGTCCGTCGCCGTCAAGGCCCCGGGCTTCGGCGACCGCCGCAAGGCCATGCTCGCGGACATCGCCATCCTCACCGGTGGCACCGTGATCTCCGAGGAGGTCGGTCTCAAGCTGGAGAACGCCGGCCTGGACCTGCTCGGCCGCGCCCGCAAGGTCGTCATCACCAAGGACGAGACGACGATCGTCGACGGCGCCGGTGACAGTGACCAGGTTCAGGGTCGCGTCAACCAGATCCGTGCCGAGATCGAGAACTCCGACTCGGACTACGACCGCGAGAAGCTCCAGGAGCGCCTCGCGAAGCTGGCCGGCGGCGTGGCCGTCATCAAGGCCGGCGCCGCCACCGAGGTGGAGCTCAAGGAGCGCAAGCACCGCATCGAGGACGCGGTGCGCAACGCCAAGGCCGCCGTCGAGGAGGGCATCGTCGCCGGTGGTGGCGTGGCTCTGCTCCAGGCCTCGGCCGTCTTCGAGAAGCTCGACCTCACGGGCGACGAGGCGACCGGCGCCAACGCCGTGAAGCTCGCGCTGGAGGCCCCGCTCAAGCAGATCGCCGTCAACGGTGGTCTCGAGGGTGGCGTCGTCGTGGAGAAGGTCCGCAACCTGCCGATCGGTCACGGCCTCAACGCCGCGACCGGCGAGTACGTCGACATGATCGCCGAGGGCATTCTCGACCCGGCGAAGGTCACGCGCTCCGCCCTGCAGAACGCCGCGTCCATCGCCGCGCTCTTCCTCACCACCGAGGCCGTCATCGCCGACAAGCCCGAGAAGGCCGGCGCGGCCGCTCCGGGCGGCATGCCGGGCGGTGACATGGACTTCTGATCAGCCACGGAGGCTCCGGCCTCCCCGCCTGATCCGAAGTTCCGCGTACGTCCCCGTACGTGCGCAGTACGTCCGCAGTACGTCCCACAGGGGCGGTATCTCCTTCACGGAGGTGCCGCCCCTGTGGCGTTCCCGGCCGCACTGGAACAATGCGGCCGGGGGGCCGGTGGACCGGTCGTCGCGACAACGGGGGACGGGACGGGGACGGGGACGGGGACGGGACGGGATGGCCAAGGATTGGAAGGGGGCCTCGTTAGTGCTGGGCGGGGCCGCGCTGTTCGTGCTGGGGCTGTTCGTCGTGGTGACCGGGGCGGGGCTCTCCGGCGCCCTCGGCATGCGGGTCGAGACCTTCGGCCGGATCGACTGCGACGACACGCGGACGAAGAAGGGGCAGACCGTCTGGCACTGCTTCGGCGAGAGCCCGGTCCAGCAGCGCGCCAACGAGGCGGAGCGCGAACGGGTGGCCCGGGAGGCGCTGCGCGCCCATGTGGACGGCGTGCCGCGGCCGGCGGAGACCGGGCGCACCAGGATCCTCTTCGCCGACCACGACGGCCGTACGGACCCCGAGACCATCACCGCGACCCAGGTGTTCGACGGCGGACGGTGGTACGCCCACTCCTCGATGGTCGTCGGCTACGGCATGATCCCGCTGCTGCTGGGCGCGGGAGCGGCGGCCTGGGGCGGCTACCGGCTGCGCGGACGGTAGGTCGGGTCCGGCGGGTCCGGCGGGTCCAACGGGCACACTCCGGGCCTGTGGCCGAATGCGTACTTGTCGTGCCCGGTGCCGTGCTGCACCGCGCGTTCCTCCGTTTTCGGCGATGTCGGTGGCGCGCCGGCGACCCGTGAGGTACGGCCGGTGCGCGGGCTGCCGGGCCCTCGCCCGCCATGGTTCCCGCGTTCCGCCGCACGCCGCCGGCTCTCTTGGCAGCTCACTGCCCGGTCCGGCCGACGCGTACAGCCATTGGTCCAGTCCACTACCTCGCCGCGCTCCGGTGCTGTGCGACTGCACATGCCGACCGGTCGGTGCCCCGCGGTGCCCCGCGGTGCCGTGGAGAGGCCGGGAGCGGCCCTGCGTGCCGGCCCCGGTCCTCGCGCTATCCAGCCAACTTCGCACGGTAAGTCGGAATCATGCGTACCGGATCGGCAGCGGGACATGATGGCTCTGGTGTTCACGTGGTGAACACCAGCCGCACGAATAACTTCAGTTATGCAGCTGCCAGTTGGGCATAACGGTCGTCAACCGCACAGAAGGGAAGGTGTCATGAAGCAGCAGAAGAAGGCTTACGTGAAGCCGTCGCTGTTCAAGCAGGGCGACTTTTCGAAGAAGACCGCCGGTTACTTCTACGGCTCGTACAAGGAGTACTGGGTCCGCCGCATCATCTGATCCGGCCCCCGGTTTCCCGCGCGTCGTACGAGAACTTCCGGAAGGTGAACATGCCCGGCCAACTGCGTGACTACTTCGTCGTCCTGCCGGACAGCGTGGCGGGAGCGGCGGTGGCCGGGCGACTTCCTCCGGGGGCGGGCGGGGGGACGGTGGTCGCCCACGCATCCGGGCGGCCCTGGGTCCTCGCCCGCCCGCTGGTCCGCCGGGTGAGCCACCTCCGCCGGGGCGACGACGCCCTCGTGCTCATCGGCCCGGACCGGGTCTCCGACGCCGTGCTCTCCGGTCTCCTGGAAGGCGCCCGCGACCGGGCGGGCCTGGAACGCCGCCTCGCCCGTCTGCCCGGCCTCCACCATGTGATCGCCCGGCTCTCCGGGCAGACCTGGATCCGGGGCACCGCCTCCGGGCTGCGCCGGATCTACCACGCCCGGCACCCGGAGGCCGGAACCATCGCCTCCGACCGCCCCGCCGTCCTCGCCCGCCTGATCGGCGCACCCCTGGACGACGGCGCACTGGCCCTGCGCATGCTCGACTTCCTGCCGCACCCCCTGAGCCGCCGCGTCGTGTGGCGCGGCGTGCACGAGACCGGCGCCGGGTACGGCCTGGCCCTGCCCGCCGCAGCACCGGGCACGGCCGCCGTCCCCGGCCCCACGGAGCACCGCTGGTGGGAGCCGCCACCCGCCGAACTCCCGCTGGCCGACGGGGCGCAGGCGCTCGGCGACGCCATCGCCGCCTCCGTACGGGCCCATGTCGGCGGCCTGGACCGGATCAGCTGCGAGCTGTCCGGCGGCATGGACTCCACGGCCCTCACCTTCGCCGCCCGCGCGACCGGCCCCGCCGAACTCGCCCTGCTCACCGTCGCCGCGCGCGACCGCTACAGCGAGGACGAGACGTGGGCGCGCAGAGCGGTGGAGGCGGCACGAGAAGGAGGTGTTGGGGCGCGAGGGGGCGAGGCGGCGCGAGGCGGCGAGGCGACGCGGAGTGGCGGGGCGGCGCGAGGTGCTGGCGGGAACCGAGACAGTAACGCGGCGCGTACGCGCGATGCGGGGCGGAAGGGTGGCGACGTCACCGGCCTGGAGCACCACATCATCCCCGCCGACGACGCCCCCTACTTCTACGCCGAGCTCGCCGCCACCGCAGCCGAGTTGAACGACGAGCCGCTCCCCGTGGCCCCCGGCCGGGCCCGCGCGCACCTGCTCCTGAGCCGCGCCCACGCCACCGGCTCGCGCTACCACCTCACCGGCTACGGCGGAGACGAACTCTTCCTCGGCCTGCCCCACGCCTACCAGGACCTCTTCCACGGCAACCCGCTCACTGCCTGGAACCACCTCAGCGGCCTGCGCCACCAGCTCGGCTGGCCGTTCCTGCCGACGCTGAAGGCCCTGCTGAACCGCTCCACGTTCCCCCGCTGGCTCGCCGGCGCGATCACCGCCGAACCCCAGCCGGTCACCCGTACGCCGCTGCTCTCCTGGGGCGTACGGCAGTCGCTGCGCCCCTGGTTCACGGAGCACGCCAACGCCCTGATCGCCGAGGAGTTCCGGGCCGCCGCCGAGCGCGCCGAGCCGATCGACCCGTGGCGCGGCCGGCACGTCGACATCGACGCCGTACGGATGGGGGCCCGGCACTTCCAGGCGATGGAGGACATCGGCATGACGATCGGGCTGCCGGTCGCCGCGCCCTTCTACGACGACCGGGTCCTGGAGGCGACCCTCGCCGTACGCCTGGCGGAGCGCATCAGCCCGTGGCGCTACAAACCGCTGCTCGTCGAGGCGATGCGCGGGGTGGTCCCGGACGCGCTGCTGGCCCGCACGACGAAGGACCACATGTCCTCCGACGAACACCAGGGGCTGCGTCAACACGCGTCGGAACTGGCCGACTTGTGGACCGGCTCCCGGCTCGCCGAGCACGGCCTGGTCGACTCCCGCCACCTGCTCCGGCTCGCCGCCGAACCCTTCTCTCCGGTCCTGGTCGAGCACTCCGTCAGCTCCACCGTGGCCGGCGAGACCTGGCTCCGCACCGCCGAGAACGCCTGGCCGACGCCGACGCCGACGCCGACGCCGACGCCGACGCCGACGCCGACACCGGCACAGTCGCCGTCACTGCCACCCCACCGCACCTCCACGACCAGCGAGGCAACCCTGTGAAGCTCAGAAAAGGCATCGCCGTCACGACCACCGAGTACGGCGGCGTCCTCCTCGACGAAAAGGACGGCAGCTACTGGCAGTTGAACGACACCAGCATCATCGTCGTCGACACCCTCGCCGCCGGACACACCCCCGACATCGCCGTGGAGCGGATCCTCGCCGCGTTCGACGTCGAGCGCGCCGAGGCGGAGTCGGATGTCGCGGAACTGACCCGGCAGCTCGTCGACGCGAAGATCCTGCGCCCATGACCACCGAGATGACGATGCCGCGCCGGGGCGCGGGAGCGGGCGGGGTGCGGCTGCGCACGGCCATCGTCGCCGCGTTCGTCCTGGCCCGCCTGAAGCCCGGACGGCTGCGCCGGGTATTGGCCAGATGCGCCCGGGACGCGCGCCCGGCCTCGTACGCGGAGACGATGGAGGTGCTGGAGGCGGTCGTCGCCACCAGCCGCCGCTGCGCGAGCCGTTACGGCTGCCTGCCCCGCTCGGTGGCCGTCGCCCTGGCCTGCCGGATGTCCGGCGTCTGGCCCGACTGGTGCGCCGGGGTGCGGTCCGCCCCACCGTTCGCCCCGCATGCTTGGCTGCAGGCGGAGGGCCGTACGGTCGGGGAACAGGCGGAACCGGCGGATCTGCGTCCCTTGATGGTGGTGACGGCGGCGGCGGTCACGGCAGGCGGAGGGGTACGGGATGAGCGCGGTGTCGGGGACGGCGGGGGCGGAAGCGAGAGCCGGGGCGGAGGCGGCCGGCAGCGGGCCTGAGGACGCGGGGACACCGGCGGCGGGGCCCGCCGGTGAGCCGGTGGGGCCCGGGCAGACCGCCGGTGTGCCGGTGGGGCCCGGGCAGCCCACCGAGGAGGCGGCAGAGCCCGAGCAGCCCACCGAGGAGGCGGCAGAGCCCGAGCGGCCCACTGGGGAGGCGGCAGAGCCCGAGCGGCCCACTGGGGAGGCGGCAGAGCCCGAGCGGCCCACTGGGGAGGCGGCAGGGCCCGAGCGGCCCACCGGGGAGGCGGTAGGGCCCGAGCGGCCCACCGGGGAGGCGGCGGCCCCCGAGGCGCCGGCCGGTGGGTCCCCCGCGGATACCACCGGGAACCCCGCCCAGGGCAAGTCCGGCCCGTCCCCCCTCCGCCTCCTCCTTGCCCGCGTCCGCCCGCACCGGGGCGTACTGATCCGCGCGGGCCTGCTCTCGCTCACCGGCTCCGCGGCCGGCCTGGCGATGCCCCTGATGGCGAAGTACGCCGTCGACGCGTTCGCCGCCGACCGCTCGCCCGTGGCCCCGCTCGTCGCGCTGACCGCGCTCGTACTCGCCGGAGCCTGCATCTCCGCGTACGGGCGCTACCTCATGGCCCGTACGGGAGAGGGCGTGGTGCTCCGTGCCCGAGACCAACTCGTGGGCCGCATCATGCGGTTGAAGGTACCGGCGGTGGACCGCCTCACCCCCGGCGACCTGCAGTCCCGGGTGACCAGCGACACCACTCTCCTCCGGACGGTCCTCTCCAGCGGTCTGGTCGAGTCGTTCAACAGTGTGCTGATGCTGCTGGGAACGGTCGCGTTCATGGCGTACATGGACGTGACGCTGCTGGGCGTGACGCTGGTCGTCATCGTCGGCATCGGAGCCGTAACGGCCTTGCTCATGCCGCGTATTCAGCGTGCGCAGCTCCGGGCGCAGGAGTCCGTCGGGGCGATGGGCGCGGCCCTGGACCGGGTGCTCCAGGCGTTCCGTACGGTCAAGGCGAGCGGTGCCGAGGAGCGGGAGACGGCAGCCGTGGCGGAGGCGGCCCGGCACGCGCACGACCGGGGCGTCTCGGTGGCGAAATGGTCCTCGGTCTCGGACGTCACGATGATGATGTCGATCCAACTCGCCTTCCTGGCCGTGCTGGGCGTCGGCGGAGCGCGGGTCGCGTCGGGCTCGCTGGAGATCTCCTCGCTGATCGCGTTCCTGCTCTACCTCTTCTACCTGATGGGCCCGATCGGCGGTCTGGTCGAGGGCTGGACGGGGCTGCAGAGCGGCCTCGCGGCGGTGCGCCGGATCGACGAGGTGGAGTCGCTGCCGGGCGAGACCTCCACCGGATCCGGGGCCATGGAGCCGGAGGGCGGACCGCTCGGGGTCGCCTTCCAGGACGTGACCTTCGGGTACGGGGACGAGCGCGCCCCCGCCCACAAGGGGGTGACGTTCGACGTTCCGGCCGGTGGACTCGTCGCGCTGGTGGGCCCGTCCGGGGCGGGCAAGTCGACGGTGTTCAGCCTGCTGGAACGCTTCTACGACCACGACGGCGGCACGATCACCGTGGGCGGCCGGGACATCCGCGACTGGCCGCTGGCCGAACTGCGCGCCTCGCTCGCGTACGTGGAACAGGACGCCCCGGTCCTGGCCGGGACGCTCCGCGAGAACCTCCTCTTTGCCGCCCCGGAGGCGGAGGAGAAGGAGCTGACGGCGGCGGTGGCCCGTACCCGCCTGGACGCCCTGGTCGACCGGCTGCCGGACGGCCTGGACACGGCGGTCGGCCACCGGGGCGTCACGCTCTCCGGCGGCGAACGCCAGCGGATCGCCATCGCCCGCGCCCTGCTGCGCCGCCCCCGGCTGCTGCTCCTCGACGAGGTGACCTCGCAACTGGACGCGGTCAACGAGCAGGCGCTGCGCGACGTCATCCTCGAAATGGCCGAGCAGGCAACGGTGTTGGTCATCGCACACCGTCTGTCCACGGTCCGCCACGCCGACCGCATCGTGGTTCTGGAGGAGGGCCGGGTCCGCACGGCGGGCACGCACGAGGAGCTGATCGCCGGGGACGACCTGTACCGCGAGCTGGCGACGACGCAGCTGGCGGCGGAGGTGGCGTGATGGCGGGGCGGAGGCGGCGCGATGACGGTTCGGCGGCGAATGCCATGATGGGGGACAAGGGAACCGGAACCGGCACCATCGAAAGCCCCGAAACCCCAGCGACGCCTGCGACACCCGCGACGCCTGCGACACCCGCAACACCCGCAACACCCGCGACGCCCGCAACGCTTTACGGGCCCGTCTCGCTCGGCTTCGGCGTCATCGCGCTGATCGCCGCGTTCTTCCTCGGCCTGTTCGCCCTCCTGGCCGGGAGTCTGGCGATCACCTTCGGTGTGCTGGGCCTGATCGGCGGGTACAACCGGCCCCAGTGCCTCGCGGGCCTCGTCCTGGGAGCCGTGGGCGTGCTCCACCCGCTCTCGTTCCTCTTCGCCTTCACGGGCGGCTTCTGACCGCGTCAGAACCGAGGGCGGCGGGTCAGCGGGCGTAGTCCTTGAGCTCCTCGGTGTCCAGGGTGATGTCGACGGGGTGGGGGAGGGCGGCGGCCTTGCCGTACTCGTACGTCGTCCGCTGCCGGTACCGGCCGTTCTCCGGCTCGCTGTACACGACGAGGGCATCGTGGTCGCGGTCGATCAGGAGGTAGACCGGGATGCCTGCCGCGGCGTACCCGTCACGCTTCTCCGTGCGATCACGATGGTCCGTGTCGTGGTCGTGCGACGTGACTTCGACGGTCATGAGGACGCGGTCCGGGTTCGACCACTCGCCGTCACCCGCGAAGCGCCCCGCGCGGGCCAGGGTGCCGTCCGGGCGGGCGCGGCCGTTGCGGTATCCGCCGATCCGCAGTCCGCGTTCGCGGTACAGCCGCAGTTCCGGCTGCTGCTGCATGCACTGCATCGCGACCCACATGATGATCTCGTCGTGGTCCCCGTCCGGCACGGGCTTGACCTCCAGCTTTCCGTTGATGAGCTCAAGCGTCACGGTCTCGGGGGCCGTCCGGGCAAGCTGCTCGAACTCCTCGACGGACATCTGGGCGTGCGGTGCGTGATCGGCGGAGCTGGGGGTCATGGCGTCGCCTCCTCCCCTCCATCGTGCCCCGTCGGATCTCCGGGCGAGCCGCACGGTCATCGGTATGTCCTTTCGGATCGAGGAACGAGCCCGGCCCGGACCGCGTTCATCCGGTCCCGTACGCCGGGCGGCTGCACGGTTCCCGGCGGCCCCACCGGCGGCTCGGGGGACGGCCCCCGGCACGGCCGGCAGAGGCCGCCGAGGAGCGCTTCGGGCGAGCCGGGCACTCCGCACTTGCCGCATTCGAGGGTGCGCAGGACGGTCCGGGGTCCCGGCAGGACCGGCTCGGGCGGCAGCTTGTCGCGCAGCCGCCGTTCGACGAGGCGGGCGGCGCAGTGGACGGGGGACGGCAGCCCGCTGGTGAGGGCGTGCAGCAGCTCCGCCTCGGTCGCGCCCCGCGCGATCCACTCACCGACCTGCGGCTCCAGGCGTACGCAGTCGGCGGCGGACAGCGTCAGGGCGGGGGCGGTCCGCCCCAGGGCCGCCAGCAGGATGAACGCCCGCGAGCGGGTGGGCCGTTGCGGTTCGTCCGGCGGAGCGTCGCCCCGGGTGTAGGCGTTCCACCAGGCGTCCTCGCGTGCGGTGCGGGAGAAGAAGGTCCGGGTCACCCAGAGCATGACCTCGTCGGTGATCACGCACTCGCTGCCGCGCCGTAAGTGCCCGGCGTCCTGGAGCCGGTTGAGGGTGGTGCGCAGGGCGCACTGGCCGTACGGGAGGTGCTTGGCCAGCGTCTTCACGGAGATGTCGGAGCCGTCGGGCAGCCGGTCGATGTAGGCGGCGACGGAGGCGTCACGGGGGAGGAGGTGGGCGAAGTCGCGGTCGGTGCGCGGACGTTCGCCGGGCGCGGAGCGCTTGCCGTAGCCGGGGTTGGCCATGGGGTGCGGGGGTGTGGGCGGGGTCTCGCGCGGAGCGCGGGGTGCATCACTAAACTGGCTGTCAGCCATGGGGATCGCTTTCTTCGCTTTCTCGATCTTCGGTGGCTAGACCCCTGTCGGTGTTGGAGCACCGGTGGGGGTCGTCTTTTGCCTGGTCGTGGTCTTCCCGCACGCTAGAGCCTGGCGACCGTGCGTCGCAACTCGATCACAAACTGTCAACTTCGCAGCCAGGGTGGGCGGGTGGGACTACTGACCCATCCACCCCATCACTGTTAAGAGCGCTCGGATCTCGCCGCTTGAGCTTCGGGAGATGCGTGGTGAGCGGCGGGGGTGAGGGGAGGGCCTGGGCCGTTCGGGTCCTGTGACGACCGTCACCTCGGAAATATGGCCGGTGGTGTCGACCGGATGGCGCGCGCCGGGCGTATACCCGGTGAAGCGAAAGATCCGGGAGCAACTTTTGACCGTCGAGGAGTTCGAAGAGTTCTACGCCCGGGCGGTCGCGCGTCTCACGGGCCAGCTGTACGTGATGACCGGCGACCTCCAGGAGGCGCAGGACGTCGTGCAGGAGGCCTTCGTCAAGGCGTGGGTCCGGCGCGGCCGGCTGGAGCGGGACGGGCAGCCGGAGGCGTGGATCCGTACGGTCGCCTGGCGGCTGGCGGTGAGCCGTTGGCGCTTCCGGCGGCGTTCGGCGGACGCCTGGGGCCGGGGGAGCGGTGCGCCCGAGCACGTGGAGCCGCCGGACCCGGGCCATGTGGTGCTGGTCGACGCGCTCCGGGAACTGCCCGCCCAGCAGCGGCGGACGCTGACCCTGCACTACCTGTGCGACCTCACGGTCGAGCAGATCGCCGGGGAGACCGGGCTTTCCACCAGCACGATCAAGACGCATCTGGTCCGTGGACGGGCCGCGCTCGCGCACCGTCTGCACGACCCCCGCATCGAGGAGGCTCCTGATGTCTGAACCACGGGATCCATTGCGGTCTCTGTTCCGGGAGGCCGGTGACTTCGGGCAGGTCCGCTCGGTGGTGGACCCGGCGTCGAGCATCACCGAACGCGGCATGCGCGCGCAGCGCCGCCGGATGGCCGTGGTCGCGGTGGGCGTCTGCCTGGTCGTCGGCGGGGGCGGGGCGGTCGCGGTGGGCCTGCTGCCGGTACGGCCGGAACCGGTCGTCCCGGCGACGAGTCCGTCACCGAGCTACCCCTCGCCCGTACCGTCGGAGGGCCTGTCGACCGAGCAGTCGTCGCCGCCGCCCTCGCCGAGCACCACGCTGCCGGGCGGTCTGCCCACGGGTACGGGCACGGGTGCGCCCACGGGCACGAGTCCGACCGGGACGAAGCCGCCGCCGACATCCGAGTCGACGACGTCGACGACGTCGACGACGTCGACGACGTCGACGGCGACCGACGGAGCCACGTCGACGCCCTGACCCCGTAGCCGTAGCCGTAGTCCATAGCCCGTACCCCACCCCACCCCAGCCCCCACCCCACCCCTTCCGTGCCCCGGCGGCTTCACCGGGCGATCCCGCACGCCTTCACCTCGGCACGTCCGTGAGGCATGCCCGAAAGGTGCCCGCATGACCGCCCTGTCCACACTCGTACGTCCTGAGCCCCGGGCCGAGGCCCCGCCGCCCGAGCCCCGGGCGGCGGGCCGGATCCGCCGTGCGGCCGCGCGCCTGACGCCCGCCGACCGCAGCGTCCTGTGGCTGTACCTCCTGACCCGCATATCCCTGTGGATCACGGCCCACCTCGCCCGCTGGCTGTTCCCGTCCCACCCCGGAACACGGGAGGCGGCACCCGTCCTCGCGCCCTTCCAGCAGTGGGACGCGAACCACTACCTCCACATAGCGCGCGACGGCTACTTCCCGGCCGGAACGGGCCCGTGGACGAGCGGCTGGGACAACCGGGAGGCGTTCTTCCCGGGCTACCCCTTCCTCCTGCGCGCCGTGCACACGGTCGTCCCGGACTGGACGGCGGCCGGGCTGCTGATCTCGTTCATCGCGGGTGCGGTGGCGGTGCTGGCCCTGGCCCGTATCGCGCGGGCGTATCTGCCGGAGGACGTGGCGGGCCGCCGTACGGCTGTCCTCTTCCTGCTCTCGCCGTGCGCGGTGTTCCTGGCCGCCGGTTACACGGAGGCGCTGTTCCTCGCGTTCGCCCTGCCCGCGTGGCTTGCGGCGATGCGGCACCGGTGGGCGCTCGCCGCCGTACTGACGACGGCGGCGACGACGGTGCGCGTCAGCGGCCTGTTCCTCGCCGCCGCGATCGGGCTGCTGTTCGTGCTGTCCGCCCGGACGGGTAGGCACTGGCGGACGGCGGGCTGGACGCTGCTTCCGGCGCTGCCCCCGGCCGCGTACAGCTGGTATCTGCACGCGCACACCGGCGACTGGATGGCGTGGAAGCACGCGCAGGAGCGGGGCTGGTACCGCACGTTCCACACCCCGTGGGAGGCGTGGACGAACACGTGGCACGGGGCGTTCGAGGGTACGCAGTCGACGGGCTACGCGGCCATGTTCCAGGCCGAGTTGGCGGCGATGCTGGTGGGCCTGGCGCTGGTGGCGATCCTGCTGCGCCGCCGTCGCTGGCCCGAGGCGGTGTACGTGGCGCTCAGCCTGTGGGCGCTGGGCACCTCGTACTGGTACACGTCCGTTCCGCGCGCGACGCTGCTGTGGTGGCCGCTGTGGATCGGCCTGGCGGCGGTGAGCCTGCGGCGGCCGTGGTTCACGACGGCGTACCTGTGCGTGGCCGCGCCGGTGACGACGATCGTCGCGCTGACGTTCCTGACGGGGAGGTGGGCGGGGTGAGGGCATGTGTGTGTACGTGTACACGTACGTCGGTGGGTGAGGCGGTGCTCAATACCCACCCCTACTGTCCACCGGCAGGGCGAGTGCGGCCCGATTTTTCGCATCCTGACGCTGTTCCTGCCGCTGCGGTCGACGTTCGCATCGTCGGCCGTTGGTGAAAGACAGGCGGATTCAGCGGCACGATCTCCCGCGCGAAGAACTCCGAGAACTCCTCACCCCGGACAGGGCCTCGAACTCCTGGGTCGTTGTCCGGACCTGGTCGGGGTCGGTGAACCGCCGGGCCCCTGCGCCCTTCAGATCGTCGTCGTGGATGACGGCGTACATCACGGAACTGCCGAGGATGACGACCTCGGGCACATGCTCGTCCCGTTCCAGGTCGGGGATTGTTCCGGCGTCCAGTACACGGATCTCTTCGCCCAGTTCCGACCTGGGCCGGAGGACGTTCATCTCCCACTGGAGGTACGGAGTTACGGGGTTTCAGTCCCCGGAAGCGAAGGCTTCCCAGCTGGGAGTGCCCGGCTCCTTGAAGGTCTGGCCCCGCTCAAGCTTGGCGAGGAGGTGGATGTCGCTCGCGTGGACCCGGCTGAAGTCGGCGAGATAGTCGGGCCTCTGGAGGACTTCACCGGCACCGCTGCGGAAGCACGCGAACATTGACGCGTTCATTGATGCACTCGTTGACGCACTCATTCAGACGTACTCATTCATGAGGGATGTCCGCCTTCGCCGCGATGGGCATCCTTCGGGGGATGACTACGAGGCGCTCATCGCGACTGATGGAGACACCATCGGGCAGACGTGTCCCGAGGGAGTCGGTGAGGTCGCGTCCGATCACGGCGATGTCGCCGTTCTCCAGCTCCCAGATATCCGGGCATTCGGGTCCGGTGCTGGTGGCGCCCAGCTCCAGTGCCGACTTTCCGAGACGTCTCTTGAAGCCGGTTTCAGGATCAGCTTCCCAGGGTCTGCCCATGCTGCCGCCCCCTCCTCCGGGTGAACAGGCCAACTTACCAGTGACTACCTGGTCAAGACCGGTGTCAAGTAAGGGATTTGGACTGGTGAATGGAGGTGCGAATGGGGGCTGGTGTTCTACCGAGGGGCGCGTGTTCACCCTGCGGCTCTGCCCGGCCCCGCGTGGAGCCTCGCGTGCGCGCACCCCGGGGCCGGCGCGTGTCAGACCACGGCGAGCCGGTCCACCAGTAGTTCCACCCTCAGCTCGCTGTCCTCCGGCGGCAGCCGTCCCGCTCGGGTGAGGGTGGCCAGCCCGTGCAGGGACGCCCAGAACAGTTCGGTGAACAGTGCTGGGTGAACGTCGTCCCCGGCCACCTCGCCGAGGGTTTCCAGGAGGGCGGCGAAGGCGTCCTTCAGTGGCTCGGGGGTGTCCTCCTGCGCGAACGCCAGGCCGCCGTCGAGCTGGAACATGGCGTCGTAGACCGCCGGGTTGTCTGCGGCGAAATCGAGGTAGGCGCGGGCGAGGGCGACGACCCGGGCGCGAGGCTCGGCCGTGGCCGTGGCCGTGGCCGAGGTCGCGGCCCGCAGCGCCCCGGCCATCTCGGCGGCGCCTTCGAGGGCGACGGCGCCGATGATCTCGCGCTTGCCCCGGAAGTGGCTGTAGAGGACGGGCTGGCTGTATTCGATGCGCTCGGCGAGCCGGCGGGTGGTGACCGCGTCCCAGCCCTGCTGCTCGGCGAGTTCGCGGGCCGTCGCCACGATGAGCCGCTCGCGGCTCGCTCGTTCGCGCTCCTTGCGTTCCTGTACCGACATGCTTCGATCCTAGCACCGCTAGACAATCGAGCGGCAGTAGGTCTAGCGTTGCCTCATCACCTAGCGCCGCTAGATTTCAGGAGGGGTCATCATGCTCAACGCACTGGAGATCGTCACCACCGTGATCGTCGGACTGCTGGTGGGGGTGGAGTTCTCCGTCGCCTTCGTCATCAACCGGATCCTCTACGCGCTGCCCGACGACAGCACTCAGCTCGGCCGAAGCCACGGGGGCCGGATGCTGGGGGCGGTGATGCCGTTCTGGTACATCGGCTCGATGGTCCTGAGCGCGATCTGGGCCATAGCCGGATGGGGGCAGGAGGGCATCGGCCTGGTCGTCACCGCGGGTGGGCTGCTGCTTGTGAGCGTGGTCATGTCGATCCTGCTGCTCGTCCCGATCAACAACCTGGGCAAGACGTGGACCCCGGAGAACCGGCCCGCGGACTGGAAGGAGCAGATGAACCGCTGGGACCGGTACCACTACATCCGGGTCGCTGTCCTGATCGCCGCCTTCACGCTGCTGGTCGCGGCGCTGGTATGAGCCAGGGGGCGGGGACAAGCGGGACTGTCCCCGCACGCACGGCGACCGGGAGGTGTTGGCCGCGATCGTCTTCGTGGCCCTGTCGGGTTGCGCCTGGCAGCAGCTGCCTTCGGTGTCCTTCGGCCCGTCCGTGGTCGTCGACGAGCAGTGAACCGTTCGCGCATGCCGGCCCACTGCTCCCGGCACTCTGTGATCGGGAGTGACGGGCCGATATCGTGAAGAGCGACGAGAGGGGCGTCAAGACGCCCGGCTCTGCCTCCCACAGGGGTGGACTGGCCGCAGCGCGAAGCTGAACTCCGCACCGCGACGATGCGATGTTCCTCCAGGAGACGGTAGACGGTGGGGGAAGTGCGATGGATCCGAGAGCTTGGACGTGCTGCACCGATTCGCAAGACCTGCCCTGGTGGGCGTGGCTCGTCGTCGGCGGATGCGTCGGTGCTCTCCTGATCTTCATCCTCACGCGCGTCATGATCGTTCACCGGAGCGGGACGACCCGTGAACCTTTGCCCAGGCTCGCCGCTGAGCCCGTTCCCGCGGTAGTGCAGGCCATCCATCCCGCGCCGCTTCCCGTGTGGAACCGTCGGCACACCTCACCCATGGGCAGGCTCCTCGACTGGTATCGAGGTCTTGCGCCTGCGGCGGCGCACGAGGCGTATGTGCGCTCGCTGATCCACGATGCCTGGTTGGTCGAGGTCGAATACGCCACGGAGGCGGGTGAGCGGATCAGGGCCTGTCTCGCCGATGTGATCCCGGGCAGCGAGCTGCCGCGTTTCACGGTCGGTGCCGAGGTCTCCGTGCGGTGCTTCGAGAACCCTCGGACCCGACTGCGCGCAGACGCAGTACCGGGTGCCCGGGCGACGATGCGGTGCCTGCTCGCAGATTCACTCACCGACGTGCCGCGCGCGGGCTACGACCTCGACGGGGTGCGTGCCCGCGTCGAGCGCGTGCGATGGTCCGAGCCGCGGGCCGGCTCTCCGTTTCTCGGGATCATGGCGTTCAAGACCGAGCGTGATCCTTTTGGCGGCGAGGTGCGGGGTGAGCGGCGTTCGTTCCCCGCCGACCCACAGGGCATCTGGGCGGCAACGTCCCGTCCGGCCCCGGTCATCCGTCGCGCGGAGGATGCACCGCTGCCGGAATCGGTCCAGGAGGTCCGGCTCTGGGAGGACTCGGACAGCTTCGCCCGTACGCAGCTCATCCACGCGCCGGTCTTCTGGGTGTGCCTGCCGGTGGCGGCGATCGGGCTTCTCTGGTTCCTGACCGTCAGCGATTCGAGCGATGCAGGGCCGGACGGGTTCTTCTTCTGGGCGCTGTGGGTGGCGGCGTTCGTGTGGCTGCTGGTCTCGGTCAGCGTGCTGGTGCACCGATTGAACATCCGGAGAGAAGACCTGGCCGGCCACGAGCGGATCTACCGACACGGGGTGCTCTGCACCCTCCACCGCGCTCCGTGGGACCGCAGCGGCGGCGAGGGGGATAGCTCCCCTACGTTCATCGCGCTCGATCACCGGCTCGACCATCGAGTCGCGGAGCGGATCCATCAGGCGCTCCGCACCTGGATCACGGCTGTCACCGTCGTCGATACCTCCTGTCTGGACGAGATTCTCCCGGCGGAACGGCTCTTCGGGACGGAGGCGAAAGGCGGCTGGTATCTCCCGTTCATCTCGGGGTTCGGAACCTCCGAGGAGCTCGCCACGCACCAGTGGGTGCTGATCACCGCCTCGAAGGACCCCGAGGACGCACACCCCATGGTGACGACGGTCCCGCACGGGAAGGCCTTTCAGCGGATGCGCGCGAAGGCGCGCCGTCATGCCGAGAGGAGCGCGCGATGAGCATGCGCGAGAACACCATCGTGCAGAGCCTGTTCCTGCCCAGTGGGCAGACGGCCGAGTGGATGGCCGCGGCGCGCACGCCGGAGACCCGGGCGCGGATCCGGCGCTGGTCCCGCATCGAAACCGCGGGGATCGCGGTGACGCTGATGGGCATCACCCTGCTCCTGCCGGCCTCGTTCGCCTCCATCGGGGTGGCGGTCTGGCACAGCGTCACGGACGGCGATCCTGCCGGACCGCTGTGGTGGATCTGGGGTACTGCGGTCGGCGTCGCCGGCATCGGGGCGCTGACGTGGGTGCTCGGCAGCTCCCGTCGGCAGGCCGCCTGCTTCGCCGATGGTTACGAGACCGTGGGCACCGTGGACCGGGCGATCGAGCATCCGGGCAGCGGCGATGACCTGACCTGGTGGGACCTGCGCATCAGCGCGGCGGTCGCAGAGAGCTCCGTGCTGCGCCGTCGGCTCCACCTCGAGGGTGAGCATCACGACCGCCGGGTGGGTGGACCGGTGCGGTTCCGCCACAACACATTGCGCCCCGATGCGCTCGACGACATCCACCTCGTCGACTGGGCAGGCACGATCGGACACAGCTCGCGCCGCGGCCGGAACGCGGTGCTCCCCGCGCTGGATCGCACCTCGCGCATCGCCATGGTCACGGTCAACGAGGAGTCGGACTTCATGACCGGCCGGCCGGGCCTGTACGTCACATACCGCGGCACGGACGGCAGGCAGCACGAGGTGCACCTCGCCGATCACGTCGACGACTCCTGGCTCGATCGCTTCCCGGCCGGCAGCACCTGGCAGGTCTACTGCTTCCGAGATCCCGCCCTCGCGGACACCGTCGTGTTCCTCACCGAAGAGCACGACGACGTGTGGCGCAGCGGCATCTATCTCTGGCTCGGGGTCCGCGGCGAGGTGCGCACCGGGCAGTTCAGGAAACCCCGCCCGGGGTCGCCGTTCCTCGGCGAGGACTCGCCCTGGAGATTCGAACCGTGAACGCCGGCCTCCTGCGCCGGCTCGCCCTGGCACAGACCCCGCAGACACGGTCGAGGATCCGCCGCGGGCGCGCGGACGCTTCTCCTGCCATCCAGTAGCCAATGTCCGCAACAAATCTGTAGGCCGCACATGTGTTCTGCCGGACCTGTCGCGCCCGAAGATGCGCGGTATGCGCGGTATGTGCGGTCGACGCAACGCTGCAATGCCAAACGCCCACCGGGACAAAACGCTCTTTGAGCTGTTTCCCCACCGTCCTGGCCGAAGCCCGTCCGCCCCCTCTCATCCGTGGCCCCTCACCCAGCCCCGCCCAACCGCTCCAGCTCCAGCCGCACCGGCGGCGGGAGCGGCCCGGCGGACGGTGTCGCACGGAACGACTCCAGCAAGTAGCCCACCAGTCGGCGCGACGCGGCGGCGGCGTCCGGGCCCGCCCCCGTCGCCACGCCGTTGTTCGCCAGCAGGGCCAGCACCACGTCGGAGACGTCGAAGTCCGGGCGCAGTGCTCCCGCCTCCTTCGCCCGGCGGACCAGCAGGGCCAGGCCCTCCTCCGCCCGGGCGCGCTCCCCGGCGTACGCCGTGTCGCCCGGGAAGCGGGCCAGGAAGGCGTGGGTGAAGCCCCGGTCCGTGGCCTGCATCGCGCACACCTTGTGGACCGCCGTGCAGAGGCCGCGCCAGGGGTCCGGGTCCTCCAGGGCCTCGTCCAGTGCGCCGGCGCACTCGGTCAGCTGCTCCGTGAACGCCTCGGTGATCAGTGCGTCGCGGGTGGGGAAGCGGCGGTAGAGGGTGGCCACCCCGACGCCGGCCCGGCGGGCGATGGCGCTGATCGGTACGTCGATGCCGTGCAGCGCGTACGCCTCGCGGGCCGCCCGCAGGATGCGTTCCCGGTTCTCGCGGGCGTCCGCCCGTAGCGCCTCGGGTCCGGGGTCCGGGGTGGCCGAGGGCGGGTTGTGAGAGGGCTGAACTGGCATGTCTCTCACTTTACGGTAAATGGAGGGGGTCTTCCGTTTATCCGCCTACGGTGGACGAAGGGGTGGGAGCAGGACTCACCACCCGTATCGACGGAACCACGGAACAGACAGGACCCCCACCGTGAACGACGACATGCGCGCCGCGCTCTACGACAGCTACGGACCGCCCGAGGTCCTCTACGAGGGCCGGGTGCCGGTGCCCGTGCGCAAGCCCGGGGAGGTGCTGGTCCGGGTGCACGCGGCGAGCGTCAACGGCGGTGAGCTGCACGGGCGCGCCGGGCGGGTCCGGTTCGTCACCGGCCGCCGGTTCCCGCAGCGGACCGGGCTCGACTTCGCGGGCGAGGTCGCCGAGGTGGACCCGGACGCCACCGGGCTCCGCGTGGGTGACCGGGTGTGGGGCATCCTGGGGCGCACCTTCGGCAGCGCGGCCGAGTACGTCTCCGTCCGGCCGCGCCAGATCGCGTACGCCCCCGGGAACGTCACCCTCACCGAGGCCGCCTCACTGCCCGCCGGAGGCACCACCTCCCTCACCGCCCTGCGCGACAAGGCCGGACTGCGGGCGGGTGAACGCCTCCTCGTGCGCGGGGCGTCCGGCGGCGTCGGCAGTGTCGCCGTCCAGCTCGGGAAGGCCCTCGGTGCGCATGTCACCGGGCTTGCAGGGGCCAAGAATGCTGACTTCGTGCGGGAGTTGGGGGCTGACGAGGTGCTGGACCACCGGGCCACCGCCCTGGCGGACCTGGACCGCTACGACGTCATCATGGACACCGTCGGCACCGAACACCCCGTGCTGCGGCGGCGGTTGGCGCCCGGCGGTCGTCTGGTCTCCATCGCCTTCGACATCGACCACCCGGTCCGGAGCATCGGCTATCTGCTGGGCTCGGCCGTGCACGGCCGGCAGCGCGTCCGCTTCTTCAGCGGCAACCCGAAGCACGACCTGTTCGCCGAGCTGACCGCGTACGTGGAGCGTGGTGACCTGCGGCCCGTCGTCGACACGGTCCATCCGCTGGCGGACATCGCCACCGCCCACCGCGCCCTGGAGGCGGGCGGAGTACGGGGCAAGCATGTGATCCAGGTGGTGTGAGGCCGCTTTCCGTCGGGCGTCAGACGATGCGCGGAACGACCTCGTCGCGCTTGGTCGACCAGTTGGTGACGATCGGCTTGTCGACGGTGGGCGCGTCGGGCAGCTCGATCTGGGCGGGGTTCGGGTCCTCCTCGGAGGTGGCGATGATGACGTGCTCGAACTGCTTGCCGCCGTCGCCCTCGGTGGTCTTGACGTTGATACCGGCGTACGCGACGGAGGAACCGGACAGCTTGATCGGGTCCTCGCCGCCCTGCCCGACGGGCGACGCCACGCCGTCGGCGGCCGAACCGAAGGAAACGCTGGGCGTGTTGACGTCCAGGTAGCACGCGATGCCGGACTTGGCCTTGGCGGTGACGAGGTAGTGGCTGATCGGCTGGGCCTCCCATGTGACCGTGAAGTCCAGGTCGTTGGTTCCGCAGGACTGCCCGTAGCCGCTCTTGTCGCCGGTCGAGGATTCGCCCTTGTCGCCTGCGCCACCGGTGGAGTCGGAGCCGTTCGTCGATGTGCCCGCCTCGGACGGTGCGCTGTCGCCGGACGGAGCCTCGCCCTTGCCGCCGCCGCCCTCTGCGGAGGGTGACGAGGAGGAGGCCGCGGCGCCGTTCTCCGTGGGGTCCTCGGGGCCGCACGCGGTGGTCGCGGCGAGCGCCGTCACGACCGCGGCGGCCAGGACGAGGCGGGCGGAACGGGTGGCGAGACGCGAGCGCATCATGATCTCCAACGGCTGTCGTGTGCGGTGCTTCCTGCTGACCACGACGACGTTAGGGGCGGGCCGATCTTCAAACGATTGCGTGCATGTCCAGGTTCTGTCTCAGCGGATCCGTTCCATCGGAGCGGCGATATTTTGCGCCAAACACCAGCTCGCGGGGCTTGTTCGGGTCCAGGAGCCGAGGATGTCCGGCGTCCCTCTGTGAGCCGGATCACGGTCCTTCGTGGTCCGGACCGGTCGGTGGGCCGTGGTTAGGATGGGTGTGCTCGGCCCCGTGGTCGAGGTGGTCAGACCCGGCCGTCCGGTGTCTGGTCCGAGGCTTGAAACCTCCGGCGCTCGTTAGACAGAACCCCGGAGGTTTTTTCGTGTCTGTCCTCCTGCCGTCCCGGCCCACCGATCCTGACCCCCGCCGCTGGTGGGCGCTGGCCGTGATCGCCCTGACCCAGCTGGTCGTCGTGCTCGACGCGACGATCGTCAACGTGGCCCTGCCCCAGGCCCAGCGCGAACTGGAGCTGAGCGACACCGAGCGGCAGTGGGTCATCACCGCGTACGTCCTCGCCTTCGGCGCGCTGTTGCTGCTCGGCGGACGCGTCGCCGACTACTGGGGGCGCAAGCGCAGCTACATGGTCGGGATGCTCGGCTTCGGGGCCGCCTCCGCGTGGGGCGGTCTCGCGCAGAGCGGGACCGAGCTGATCGCGGCGCGCGGCCTGCAGGGTGTGTTCGCGGCGCTGCTGGCACCCGCGGCGCTCGCGTTGCTGACGGTCACGTTTCCGGCCGGGCGTGAGCGCGGTACGGCGTTCGCCGTCTTCGGCACCGTCGCCGGTACCGGTGCCGCCGTCGGCCTGGCGCTCGGCGGTGTCCTGACCGAGTTCGCCGACTGGCGCTGGTGCCTGCTGGTCAACATCGTCTTCGCCGTCGTCGGCCTGGCCGGCGCCCTGATCTTCGTCTCCGAAAGCCGGGTCGAGGGCGGCAACGGCTACGACATCTGGGGCACCCTGGCCGTCACCCTCGGCTTGGCCGCCCTCGTCTACGGGTTCACCCTCGCCGAGTCCGGATGGACCGAGCCGGACACCATCGGCTTCCTCGCCGGCGGTCTGGTGCTGCTGGCGGCGTTCGTGTGGATCGAGGCCCGTGCCGCGCAGCCGCTGCTGCCGCTGCGGATCGTGCGGGACCGCGCCCGCGCCGGGGCGTTCCTCATCCAGGCGACGATCGGCGCCGTCTACATCGGGATGACCCTCTACCTGATGTTCCACCTGCAGATCGTGCTCGGGCTCTCCCCGCTGACGGCCGGACTCGCGAGCCTCGCGATGACCTTCGCGACCATGATCACCGCGCCCGTGGCCGCCAGGCTGCTGCCCACCAGGGGCCCGCGCGTCCTGATGGCCGGTGGGCCGCTGATCGCGGCGGCCGGGATGCTGTGGCTGACCTTCATCACCGCCGACGGAAGCTACTGGACCGAGGTCTTCGGCGGCCTGGTGGTCGTCGGCATCGGGATCGCCTTCGTGATCATCCCCGTGCAGAACGTCGCCCTTGCCGGCGTCGACCACCACGATGCCGGTGCCGCATCGGCCCTGGTCAACTCCGCCATGCAGATCGGTGGTTGCGTCGGTCTGTCGGTGTTCACCACGATCTACCTCGGCGCCGTTGAACGTTCCGCCGCGGCCGGCGGCGGCCAGGCGGCCGCCCTCACGGATGGCTACTCCTCGGTCTTCCTCGCCACTGCCGTCACCCTGGTGGTCGCGGCGGCCATCGCCGCGACCATGCTCCGGGGTCGCCGCCTCGCGGCCACCCCGCACCGGCCCGCTGAGGTGCCGGCCCACGTGGGCTGACGCCCTGATACCCGTACCGGCCGAGCCCACGGGCTGACGATGCCGCTGCTCGGCCCGTACGGTCCGGCCTTCAGGGACGGGAGCGGGGCCGGTGCCGGGACCTCGACCCACGTCCCCAGGCGTCGGCGGCGACGACCAGGCACACGGCCACCAGGACCACGTTCTTGACGACGTACTGCCCCTCCATGGTCGGCGCGGGGGAATGGGGCTGCCACATCGCGTCGGGGAGAAGGACGAGGGTCGAGAACACGCCGCCCATGTGGAGGAAGAACGCGACGAGCGCGGGGCGCAGCAGGCGGCGGCCGGCGATCAGGCCGATCCCGATGGCCGTCTCCAGCGCCGCGAGCGAGATGAGCAGGACCGTCTCCGGCACCAGGCCCAGGGTCATCTTCGTCGCCGCGTCCACGGCCAGCTGCTCCGCCGGGCTGGCCGAGGGGAACAGCTTCAGTACGCCGAAGCCGACGAAGACGATGCCGACCGTCGCTCTCAGCAGCGTCAGGGCGTGGGCGTCGACCAGCCCGGCCAGGTCGGTCAGTCGGTCTCCAACCCGCTGGCGTGGAGCGAGTGTTGAGGTCGTCGCGGTGCGTGGGGGCAGCGTCGGCTCTACGGTGCGGCTTCTCATGTGCGATCTCCCGCTGTTTCTGTGGGGGGTGGGAAAACGTGCATGGGCGGCCCGCGCGGCTCGTCGGGCGCCTGAGGCGTCGGTGGCAGCCGGTGCGGGGTGGTGCGCGCCTGGAGGTGGGGGCGGGGGAGCGGGGCATGGGGGCTGGATCCGTGGGCGGGGCGGGGCCGGTACGTGATCGACGGGCCGGCGCCGCCCTCTCCTCGCTTGGTCTAGACCATAGGGGTGAGGGTCGGGAGGGCGTCAAGGGGTGTGTCCCGTTGCGCTCGCCGGAAGGGGTGCATTCGCGCCATGTTGCTTCCGGATGCCCGGCGGTCGTCCGTCGAGGCGGCACGGTGAATGCCGTCACCCCGGGCCGGGTGCGGGCCGTGTCGGTCGGTGCGGGAGCGCTGTCGCACACCCCGGCCGCTTTGCCATGCGTACACCTGTAGTTCTCCTGCAATACACCCACGATTCTCATCGCCCCCTCATCTGCCGTTGATTGCGTTCCTTCCGGCCGCCCGGTCGGGCCGTACGACGAGGAGGCGCAGGTGTCACAAGCCGCAGGAGCAGAAGAGGACGGGCAGCCGCTGCACGTGGCCAGCAGGCTGCACGCGTTCAACCGGTTCGAGTTGAAGTATCTGGTGCCGGTCGAGGAGGCCGCGGCGATCCGGGACGAGCTGGGTGAGCGGATGGACCGTGATCTCAACAGCCCGGTGGGCGGCTACGGCGTGTGGAGCCTGTACTACGACACTCCTCAACTGCGCTTCTACTGGGAGAAGATCGAGGGACTGAAGTTCCGGCGCAAGCTGCGGATCCGCCACTACGGCGATCTCGACGCGGTCACCGACGACTCGCCGGTGTGCGTGGAGATCAAGCAGCGCGTCAACCGTGTCACGCAGAAGCGGCGGATCACTCTGCCGTACGGAGTGGCGCGGCGGCTGTGCGACGGCCGAGAAATGGTCGACCACAGCGCGAAGGAGAGCGCCTTCATCCAGGAGGTCCTCGATCTGATCGTACGGCTGAATCTGCAGCCCACCGCGATCACGGGCTACCAGCGCGAGGCCCTGGTCGGCCGGGACGCGGACACCGGGCTGCGGGTCACCTTCGACCGTCGCGTACGAGGCCGTGACCGGGACTTCCACTTCGGCACGTCCACCCCGGAGAACCGGTTCACCATCCCGCCGCACATGTCGGTGATGGAGATCAAGGTGAACGAGCGCACTCCGCACTGGATCACCGACCTCGCCGCCCGGCGCAACCTCAACCTGGTCCGGATCTCCAAGTACGTCCAGTCCGTCGAGGCGTTCGGCCTGGCGCCGCGCTCGGTCTTCCACATCAACGAGGCGGACTGCCCGCCGCCGCCCTCCCCCATCGAGCAGCAGCCGCACACGCTGCTGAAAGCAGGAGCACAGTGAACTTCGATCTGCAGGAACTCAGCGGGACGTTCAGCGTCGCCGACGTCGTGGTGGCGCTGGCGCTGTCGTTCGTCCTGAGCACGGTCATCGGCTACACCTACCGGTACACGCACCGCAACGTGTCCTACAGCCAGTCCTACGTCCAGACCCTCGTGATCGTCGGCATGATCGTCGCGCTGATCATGCTGATCGTCGGATCCAACCTGGCACGGGCGTTCACCCTGATGGGCGCGTTGTCGGTGGTCCGGTTCCGTAACGCCATCAAGGAGACGCGGGACGTCGGCTTCATCTTCCTGGCCATGGCCATCGGCATGGCCTGCGGCGCCCGCTTCTACACGCTCGCCGTGGCCGGCGCCGTGACCATCTGCGTCGTCATCCTGATCATGTTCAAGTTCAACTGGTTCGCCCTCGACGTACAGCGGCAGGTCGTCAAGGTGCAGGTGCCCACCGGCGAGGACTACGGCCCGGCGATCAGCGACGTCCTGATCAAGTACACCAGCGAGTACGAGCTGGTGAGCACGGAGACCATCCGCGGCGGGGCGCTGACCGAGGTGTTCTACACCGTGCGGATGAAGAAGGGCACCGAGCCGGGCGACCTGGTGTCGGCGCTCCAGGAGCGCACCGCCGGGCAGCGGGTCACGGTCCTGACCGGTTACGACACCACGGACCTCTGATGGCCGGCGACGAGCGGGACCCGGTGGTGGTGCCGGTGCGCGGACGGCGGCTCAAGGACCGGCTGCCGGTACGGCTGCGCCACCACTGGAAGCCGGCGGGGGCGCTGTGCGCGGGACTCGCGGTGGCGGTCTACTTCTTCGGCGACGCCCGCGTGTCGCCGTACGTCACCTCCGCATCGCGGGTGGAGGCCGACACCATCACCGAGGACGTCAAGGGCACCGTCGGCCTCTACGACGCGTCGGTGGCCCACCAGATTCAACTCACGTACAAGCAGACCGACTTCAACAAGATGATCAAGGAGTTCGAGGACGAGGGAACGAAGGACTACATCTCGGCCGACCTGACGATCGACGGCGTCCATCTGGAGAACGTCGGGATCCGTCTCAAGGGGAACTCCACCCTGATGTCCCTGCGGGGCAACGGCAAGGGCATGCCCGGTGGCGGCCGGAACCTGCCCGGTCGTGCCGGTGCCCAGCAGGGCGGCCCGCCCGCCGCCGGTCAAGGCGCGGGCGGGGGCGAGGGCCGGGACCGCGGCCAGGACACCGGCGGCGGTCCCGGCACTTCCCAGCAGCAGCCCGGCCAGGCCGCCCAGGGCGGTACGGGAGGCGACGCCGCCGGCGGCGGTCCGGCAGCCGCCGGTGGGGGGCCGGGCGGGATGGTGCAGTACGACCTGTCCGCCGAGAAGCCCGAGGAACTGCCCTGGCTGATCAAGATCGACGAGTACATCGAAGGGCGCGCCTACCAGGGAGAGCGGGAGATCTCGCTCCGCCCCGGAGCGAACGAGCAGGTGCCGTTGAACGAGGCGCTGTCGCTGTCGCTGACCGAGTCCTCCGGGCAGCCCGCCGAGGCGTACGGCTTCACCTCGGTGCAGGTGAACGACCGGCCCGCGGTGACCCGCCTGATGGTCGACAACCCGGACACCGAGTACGCCGAGGCCGTCGGCGACGGCAACGGGATCCTCTACAAGGCCCGGGCCGGTGGGAGCTTCGCCTACCGCGGGGACGACCCGTCCGACTACAAGAGCTCCTTCCGTCAGCTCAACAAGGTCGGCAGCCAGGACCTGAGCCCGGTCATGAAGCTGATCAAGTGGGCGGACGAAGCCTCCGACAAGGAGTTCGAGCAGGAACTGCACCAGTACGTGGACGTCGACTCGCTCGCCGCGTACATCGCCACCCAGAACCTGCTGCTGAACTTCGACGACATCTCCGGTCCCGGCAAGAACTACATGCTCTGGTACGACCTGGACACCAAGAAGTTCTCCGTCCTGGGGTGGGACTACAACCTCACCTTCTCCGGCGACACCGCAGCCGGCCCGGACGACAAGGTCAGCATGGGCGGCGGCCGGGGACGGGGAGGACAAGGGGAGCAGAACGGCGAAGGCGCCGCAGGCCGGCCGGAAGGGATGCCCGAGGGCATGCCCGAGCCGCCGGAAGGCATGGAACTGCCCGAAGGCATGGAGCTGCCCGAAGGGATGGAACTGCCGGAGGGGATGGAGCTGCCCGAAGGGATGCCCGGGGGCGGGAACGGCGAGCCGGGCGGCCGGGGCGGTTCGATGGGCGGGAACGCCCTCAAGGACCGGTTCCTGGAGTCCGACGCCTTCGACGCCGTCTACAAGGCGGCGTACAAGAAGGTCTACGCGAAGACCTTCGCCTCCGACACGGCGGTCGAGGCCCTGGACACCATCGCGGAGCAGGCCCGTGAGGCGGCCGGGTCCTCGAAGGAGCTGGACGCCGCAGTGGAGAAGCTGCGCACCACGGTGACCGAGCGCACCGCGGCGCTCGCGAAGAACAAGCAGGTCACCGGATGACCCCGGAGCCCGGGACGGCCACCCCCCGTCCCGGGCTCCGGCCGCCTCTCACAGCCGGTGCCGCTACCCTCGCGCGGCACCGCCCTCTACCCCAGTGAGCCGCACATGTCCCGCCCCGCCTCCGGGCCCGCCCCGGCCCGGTCCACGATCCTCGTGGTCGAGGACGACCCCAGCATCCGCACCCTGCTCACCTCCGCCCTGGGCGCCGCCGGACACTCCGTCGTCGCGGCCGTCACCGGTCAGGAGGCCATGTTCAAGGCGGGCGACCGGCAGCCCGACCTGATCGTCATGGACGTGATGCTGCCCGACGCCGACGGCTTCGACCTGACCCGGCAGCTGCGCGCCCAGGGCCTCTACACCCCGGTGCTGTTCCTCACCGCGCGCACCGAGGTCGAGGACCGCATCATCGGCCTCAGCTCGGGCGGCGACGACTACGTCACCAAGCCCTTCCACGTCCAGGAGGTGCTGCTGCGGATCCGCGCGATCCTGCGCCGTACCGGCTCCTCCGCCCCGGCCTCCGCCGGCCGTGCCCGTCCGCCCCTGCGCTACGGCGATCTCCTCCTGGACCAGGACGCGCACACCGTGCACCGGGCGGGCCGGCCGCTGAGGCTGTCGCCGACCGAATTCCGGCTCCTGGCCTGCCTGATGGCACAGGCCGACCGGGTGATCGAGAAACGCGCGATCCTCCAGGAGGTGTGGCAGTACGACTTCGCCGGCGACACCCGGATCGTCGACACCTACATCAAGAACCTGCGCCGCAAGATCGACGCCACCCCGCCCGCCCTGATCCACACCGTCCGCGGCGTCGGCTACTGCCTGCGCCTGGCCGACAGCAGCGGCGCCGGGACGCGAGAGCCGTGAGAAGCCGCCCGAGAGCCCCGCGCTCGCTGCGCACCCGGCTCGTGCTCATCGCCACCGTCCTGGCGACCTGCGCCGTCCTGCTGTGCCAGACCGCCGGACTGACCGTGCTGCGCTCCTGGCTCACCGACCAGATCGACGACCGGCTCACCGGCTTCAGACCACCCGGCCGCATATACGAGGACATTGCCGACGACGGCCGCCTGCACGTCCCCAGGAACGGCGACATCCTGCCCTCGGACTACCGCGTCTACATCTACGGCTCCGACGGCCGCCTGATGGCCGACTCGCTGGGCCGCAAGGACGACCGCGGACCACGACTCCCCGGCAGAACATCCCGGTTGACGTTGCGGGACAGTGCACCCGCCACCGTTCCCGCCGCCACCGGCGACGGCAGCTGGCGCGTCATCGCCGACTCCGGACCCGACCGCATCCGCGCCGTCGTCGCCCTGCCCCTGGACACCGTCGACGGCGCGACCACCAAGCTGCTGTGGTTCAGCGCTTCTCTCGGTGTCGTCGTGGCCGCCGGGGTCGCCCTGCTCGGCAACGCCGCCGTACGCCTGGGGCTGCGGCCCCTCTCCCGCGTCGAGGCCACCGCCCAGCGGATCACCGACGGGGCGCTGGACCTCCGCGTGCCCGACACCGATCCCGCCACCGAGGTCGGACGGCTGGGGCAGGCCCTGAACACCATGCTCGACCGGCTGCGCACCGCCCTGCACCGCACCGCCGCCTCCGAGCGGCAGATGCGCCGGTTCATGGCCGACGCCGGACACGAACTGCGCACCCCGCTCACCGCCGTCCAGGGCTTCGCCGAACTCCTCCACGACGACCCCCGCATGTCCGCCGAGCGCCGCGCCGAAGCCCACGCGCTCATCGCCGCCAATGCCGACCGCATGAGCCGCCTGGTCGACGACCTCTTCCTGCTCGCCAAGCTCGGCCACGCCCCCGGCCCCCACCCGGAACCCGTCGACCTGCTCTCCCTGGCCGCCGACAGCATCACCACCACCGCCGTACGCCACCCCGGCCGCACCATCACCCTGGAACCGCTCCGCACCGGCTTTACCGACACCAGCGGCCAGGAACTGGACGTCGTCGAGACCGTCGGCGACGCCGACCAGCTCGCCCAGGTCGTCACCAACCTGCTGACCAACGCCTGCACCCACACCCCGGCCCCCGCACGCATCCACGTACGCGTCGGCACCATGCGCACGAGCCTGGCCGCCGGGGGCCTCGACCGCCCCGGCCGCACCAGCGCCACCCCCGCCCTGCCGCCCGGCATCCCGGCCGCCGTGATCGAGGTGGCCGACACCGGCCCAGGCCTCGGCCCCGAGGACGCCCACCACGTCTTCGACCGCTTCTACCGGGCCGCCCCCGCGGACGCCGACGAACCCGGCAGCGGCCTGGGCCTCGCGATCGCCTCCGCCATCGCCGAAGCCCACCGGGGCCGCATCGAACTCGACACCCGCCCCGGGGCCGGATGCACCTTCCGCCTTCTCCTGCCCGCGCACTGAGACGGCATCGGGTGTCGGGCCCGGGCCGCGTCGGGCGGTGGGTACCGCCCCGTCGTCGCGGTACGGCACGCCGAAGGGCCCCGGGGCGTGCTGCACCCCGGAGCCCTGGACCACATCGCGAAGCTCAGCCCCTCAGGAGGCTCCGCCCCTCATCCCTCCAACAGCCCGCCCCGCGCGATCAGTTCCGCGTACCACCGCGCGCTGTCCTTCGCCGTACGCCGCTGCGACGCGAAGTCCACGTGCACGATGCCGAACCGCTTGCTGTAGCCGTACGCCCACTCGAAGTTGTCCAGCAGCGACCACAGGAAGTACCCGCGTACGTCCACCCCGTCCGCGATCGCCCGGTGCACGGCCGCCAGATGGGACTCCAGGTACGCCACCCGCTCCGGGTCGTGGACCTCGCCCTCCGGGTCGGCGTAGTCGTCGTACGCCGCGCCGTTCTCCGTCACCAGCACCGGCACGGACGGGAGTTCGTCGCGCAGGCGGGTCAGCAGTTCGTACAGGCCGTTCGCGTCCACCGGCCAGTCCATCGCCGTGCGCGGGCCCGCCGCCGGCGTGAACGCCACATGCTTCTCCGCGCCCGCCCACGGCGAGGGCGACTCCGACGTGCCCGCCGAAACCACGCTGGGGGAGTAGTAGTTGATGCCCAGCGAGTCGATCGGGGTCGACGTGACCTCCAGGTCGCCGTCCCTCACGAACGACCAGTCCGTCACCGCCGCCGTGTCCTCGACCAGGTCCTGCGGCAGCCGGCCGTGGAAGACCGGGTCCAGGAAGATCCGGTTCGCCACCGCGTCGATCCGGCGCACCGCGTCCCGGTCCGCCTCCGTGTCGGTCAGCGGGCGCAGGGCGTGCAGGTTCAGGGTGAGCGAGATCTCCGCCGTCTCCGGGAGGCGGTCGCGCAGGACCCGCGCGCCCGCGCCGTGCGCCAGGTTCAGGTGGTGGGCGGCGCGCAGGGCCGCGAGGTCGCTGGTCCGGCCGGGGGCGTGGACCCCGTTCCCGTACCCGAGGAACGCCGCGCACCAGGGCTCGTTGAGCGTGGTCCAGGTCGGCACCCGGTCGCCCAGCGCGCCCGCCACCAGGCCCGCGTACTCCGCGAACCGGTGCGCCGTGTCCCGCTCCGGCCAGCCGCCCGCGTCCTCCAGCTCCTGCGGCAGGTCCCAGTGGTAGAGCGTCGCCACCGGTCTGATGCCGGCCTCCAGCAGCTCGTCGACCAGCCGGCGGTAGAAGTCCAGGCCGCGCTCCACCGCCGGGCCCCGGCCGGTCGGCTGGACCCGGGGCCAGGAGACCGAGAACCGGTAGTCGGTGACGCCGAGTTCCTTCATCAGGCGTACGTCGTCCGGCATCCGGTGCAGATGGTCGGCGGCGATGTCACCGGTGTCGCCGTTGCGCACCTTGCCGGGCGTCCGGCTGAAGGTGTCCCAGATCGACGGCGTACGGCCGTCCTCGGCGGCCCCGCCCTCGATCTGGTAGGCGGCGGTGGCCGTGCCCCACCGGAAACCGGTCGGGAAGCGGAGCACCGTACCGGCCTCGGGGAGGGCGCCTGTGGAGGTCGCCGGGCGGGCATCGACAGCGGTCATGAGACTGACACTCCAGGAAGTGAGGGGGCGAGCAGATGGGGGGAGCGCGGATCAGCCCTTGACCGCGCCCTGCATGATGCCGCCGACGATCTGCCGGCCGAGCAGGCCGAAGACCAGCAGTACGGGCAGCGTGCCGAGCAGCGTGCCGGCCATGATCACCGACTGGTCGTTGACGTAGCCGCCGCCGAGCTGACGCAGCGCGACCTGCACGGTCGGCTCCTGCGAGGACAGCGCGATGATCGGCCAGAAGAAGTCGTTCCACGCCGTCATGAACGTCAGCATCCCGAGCACCGCCATCCCCGGCCGCGCGATCGGGACCACGATCGACCAGAAGATGCGGGCCGTGGACGCGCCGTCCACCCGGGCCGCCTCGATCAGCTCGTCCGGCAGCGACTGCACCAGGTACTGGCGCATGAAGAAGACACCGAAGGCGGAGACCAGGCCCGGCAGGATGACCGCCTGGAGCTGGTTCACCCACTGGAGTTCGGCGATCAGCATGAACAGCGGGATCACACCGAGCTGCGGCGGGATCATCATCGTCCCGATCGTCAGCGTCAGCAGGGCGTTGCGGCCCTTGAACTTCAGCTTGGCGAAGGCGAATCCGGCCAGCGTGCAGCACAGCACCGTGCCGATCGTGATCGAACCCGACACGATCAGCGAGTTCAGCAGCGCCTTGCCGATGTCCGCCTCTTCGAGGACCTGCTCGAAGTTCTTGATCAGGTTCGGTCCGGGCAGCAGGCTCGGCGGGACCTTCGCCATGTCGGCGTTGGACCGGCTGGCCGTGACGATCGTCCAGTAGAACGGGAACGCCGAGATGAGGAGGGCGAAGCCGAGGATCAGGTAGGAGAGCCAGCCGCCCTTCATCGTGCGGCCCGCGCCTCCCTTGCCGATGCGCCGGCCGGCCGGCGGGCTCTGCGGCGGATCGCCCTTCTCGGGCGCGGTCGGCGGTGCGGCGAGCGCGGTCATCGGCCGGCCTCCTTGCGTGCGCGGCGGCGCACGAGCAGGGCGTTGACCCCGACGAGCACCACGATCAGGACGAACATCACCCAGGCGATGGCCGCGGCCCGGCCCAGGTGGAAGAAGCCCCAGCCCTGCTCGTACATGTACAGGCCGAGGGTCTGGTACTGGTGCGAGATACCGCCGGAGATCGACCCCTCGAACAGCAGCGGCTCACCGAAGAGCTGGGTCGCGCCGATCGTCGAGATGATGACGGTGAAGACGATCGTGGGGCGCAGACCGGGCAGCGTCACGTGGAGGAACTGCCGCCAGCGCGAGGCCCCGTCCATCTCCGCCGCCTCGTACAGCTCGTGCGGGATCGACTGCATGCCCGCCAGGTAGATCAGCGCGTTGTACCCCGTCCACCGCCAGACCACGATCGACGACACCGCGATCTGCGAGGCGACCGTGCCGGTCTGCCAGTCCACCGGGTCGAAGCCGACCAGCCCGATCACATAGTTGATCAGCCCGAAGTCCTTGCCGAAGAGCTGCGCGAAGACGAGCGTCGCGGCGGCCACGGAGGTCGCGTACGGGAGCAGGATCGCGGTGCGGATGAAGGTCCGGCCGCGCAGCTTGTAGTTGAGCAGGTGCGCCAGGCCCAGCGCCATCGCCAGCTGCGGGACCGTGGACAGCACGCCGATGGTGAACGTGTTGCGCAGCGAGGTCCAGAAGTACTCGTCGGTGAACAGCGCCGTGTAGTTGGCGATGCCCCGCCACTCCATCTCGCCGCTGGTCTGGAGCTCGACGCGGTAGAGCGAGACGAACGCGGTGTAGAGGAGCGGGAAGAGGCCGAAGGCGAGGAAGAGCGTGAAGAACGGGGCGATGTAGGCGTACGGGGAGGCCTTGCGCCAGGTGCGCCGGAGCGCGGCGGCCCGGCCGTCGTCGGGGCCGGGCCCGGTTCCGGCGGGGCCGGGGGGCCCGGCCTTCGCGGTGGCGGTGAGGGACACGGTGCGGCCCTTCGGGATCGGGGGGCGGTCTGTTGCGGAGGTGCGGGGGTGCGGAGGTGCAGGGATTCGGGGGTACGGGGGTGGGGCCGGGCCACCGTGGTGTGCACCGGTGGGCCGGCCCCAGGGACGGGCGGGGAGGAGCTGGACCGCGCGGACCGGCGGGTCAGCCGATCACGTTGTCCACGCCCTTCTTCGCCGTCTCCCACGCCTTGTCCGCCGGCTTGCCCTTGCGCTCGACCTCGCTCAGCGCGTTCGTGATCTGCTGCATCACGTTCTGGTCGTGCACACCCAGCACCTGGACCGGGGAATCCTTGGCCGCGTCACCGAAGATCTGGCCGATCGGGGCGCCCGAGAAGTACTCGTCCTTGGCGTCCGAGATCGTCTCGATGGCGCCCGTCGAGGACGGGAAGTTGCCCTGCTTCTGGAAGACCTTCGCCTGCTGCTCGGGGGCGGTCAGCCACTCGATGAGCGCGTACGCCTCCTTCTTGTGCTTGGCCGCGCGCGGGATGGAGAGGTACGAGCCGCCCCAGTTGCCCGCGCCGCCGGGCAGCTTGGCGATGTCCCACTTGCCCTTGCCCGCGTCACCGGCCTGGCCCTTGACGTAGCCGAGCATCCAGGCCGGGCACGGGATCGTCGCGAACGAACCGGCCGCGAACGCCTGGTTCCACTGCGGCGACCACTGGTCGAGCTTGGCGCTCAGGCCCGCCTCGGCCGCCGCCACGGAGGTGTCCCAGGCCTCCTTGACCGCCGGGTTCTTCTCGTAGATCAGCTCGCCGGAGGCGTCGTAGTACCGCTCCTCCTCCTGGCCGATCATGATCCCGTAGAGCGAGCCGACGCTGTCCAGCCAGGCGCTCTTGGCGGGGGCCTTCTTCTTGTACTCCTTGCCCAGCTCCAGGTAGCCGTCCCAGGTGGCCCACTTCTTCGCGAGCTCCTCGCGGTCCGTGGGCAGCCCGGCCTGCTTGAAGAGGTCGGTGCGGTAGCACATCGCCTCCGGGCCGACGTCCGTGCCGAGGCCGAGGATCTTGCCGTCCTTGGTGGTCGCCGCCGACCACTTGGCCTCGGCGAACTCGTCCTTGAGCTTGTCGGCCCCGAATTCCTTCAGGTCCTGGAACTTGTCGGCCTGCTGCTGGGTGACCGACGCGATGCGGCCCACCTCCACGCCCTGCACGTCCGCGAGACCGCCGCCGCCCGCGAGACGGGTCTGGAGCGACTTCCAGTAGTCCGCCTCGTCCTGGGTGTCGCTCTGCTTGATCGTGATGTTGGGGTTGAGCTTCTGGTACTCCTCGTACAGCCCGGCCTCCTTGAAGCCGAACGACCCGAAGAGGTCGACGTTGAGCGTGACCTTTCCGCCCGCGCTGTCGGACGAGTCCGACGAGTCGCCGGATCCACAGGCGGCGAGGAGGGCCCCGGCGAGGACGACCGCGCCGAGGCGGACAGTGGCTCGCTTGGCGGCTCGGGCGATGGGCATGGGAAGCCTCCCTTGGCTTCGGGATGAACCGAGCGCCTTGAGAGCGCTCTCAAAACCTGCGTCTGGAGCGTCCCCCACCGCCCCCGCCCCGTCAAGACTCGAACGCATAACAGCTTGGGGTTACACCGGACTACCGCCCAACTGCCTTCGGTGTGCGTTCTCTTGACACTTACGTTTCAGGAGTTTTACGTTCCTTGACACTTGAGAGCGCTCTCGAACGCGCTCTTCGCCCCCCATGATCGAGGTGCTGCTCGTGCTGACCTCCCTCTCCGGACTCGTTTCCCGAGTCACCCCCAGACCCGCCGCGGCGGCGCTTCTCGCCGTCGCCGTGGCCGCCGTGGGCCTGGGTCCCGCCGCATCGCCCGCTGCCGCCGCCACCATCCCCGCCGGCGCCGGCAGCTACACCGACAGCCGTCCCGCCGGGACCTCGGGCCCGACCACCAACACCGGCGCGCCCGTCACCCCCAAGCTCACCACCGCCGCCCGGGACCAGCCGGTCCCGACCAACGACTGGTGGTCCTCGCTCGCCTTCCAGCGCTACGGCGACAACCCGTACAGCACCCCCATGTACGGCCACCCCCTCACCTACCAGGCGACCTCCGGCGGACTGGAGGTCGGCTACCCGACCTCGCCCGCGATCGTCGGCGACGGCCGCCAGTACGAGTACGCCCACAAGGCCGACCTCACCGTCGGGCTCTCCGGGCTGAACTCACCCGACACCAAGGCCGACGCCTGGTCCGACTGGACGGTCACGCCGTACTGGGCCGACGGCTCGCGCACCTTCCGGGCCACCATCGGCCACGGCATGCCCTTCGTGTACGCCAAGGGCTCCGGCGGCGACGCCCGCGTCACGACCGCCTCCGCGCCCACCGTCTTCTCCGACCAGGGCAACGTCCTCGGCATCACCGTCGCCGGGCACCACTACGCCCTCTTCGCCCCGACCGGCAGTGACTGGAACGTCTCCGGCTCCACGATCACCGCGGGTCTCGGCTCCAAGGACTACTTCTCGCTCGCCGTCCTGCCCTCCACGGACGCGCTGGCGACCTACCGGAAGTACGCCTTCAGCTTCGTCACCGGCTCCCAGGTGGCCTGGCAGACCACCGGCGGCAACGTCCGGGCGACCTACAGCCTGACCACCGAGGCGAAGGAGGGCACCGAGCGCGGCACGCTCCAGGCCCTCTACCGCCACCAGTGGCTGCACACCACCGACGCGCTGACCCCGTACACGTACGTCTCACCGCGCGGCACGATGAAGGTGCGCGAGTCCGCCACCTTCACCACCAGCCAGAAGAACAACGGCGTCGTGCCCGCGCTGCCCGCCTCCAGCGGCGTCGACAAGGCCCGGCTGACCGGCTACATCAACGAGGTCGCCAACGCCTCGGACCCGTTCTCCGGGGCCTCGGACACCTACTGGACCGGCAAGGCGCTCGGCCGGCTCGCCCAGCTGGTGCCCGTCGCCGACCAGATCGGCGAGACCGCCGCCCGCGACAAGCTCCTCGGCCTGATGAAGGGCCGGCTCCAGGAGTGGTTCACGGCGGGCGGGGCCAGCGAGTTCAGCTACGACAAGGACTGGAAGACCCTCACCGGCTACCCGGCCTCGTACGGCAGCGACACCGAGCTCAACGACCACCACTTCCACTACAGCTACTACGTCTACGCGGCGGCGATCATCGCCCAGTACGACCAGGCCTGGGCGGCCGACTCGGCCTGGGGCACGATGATCAAGCACCTGATCCGCGACACCGCCAACCCGAGCCGCACCGACTCCGCCTACCCCTTCCTGCGCGGCTTCGACGTGTACGCCGGCCACAGCTGGGCCTCCGGCCACCAGGGCTTCGCGGCGGGCAACAACCAGGAGTCGTCCTCGGAGTCCATCAACCTCAGCGCGGGGCTCGTCCTCTGGGGCGCGGCCACCGGTGACAACGCGCTGCGGGACCTCGGCAGTTACCTGCTGACGACGGAGTCCGAGGCCATCACCCAGTACTGGTTCGACGCGGACGAGCAGGTCTTCCCCGCCTCCTTCGGCCACGACACGGTCGGCATGGTCTGGGGCAGCGGCGGCGCGTACTCCACCTGGTGGACGGCGAACCCGGAGGAGATCCACGGCATCAACGTCCTCCCGGTGACCGGCGGTTCGCTCCACCTCGCCCGTGAGAAGGCGGCCATCAAGCGCAACATCGCCGAGATGGAGCGCGAGAACGGCGGCCCCGCCCAGGAGTGGCGCGACCTGCTCTGGGAGTTCGAGTCGCTGGCCGACCCGGCCGCCGCCAAGGCCAAGTGGGACGGCGTGAACGGGAATTACGAGCCGGAGCAGGGCGAGTCCAAGGCGCACACCTACCACTGGATCAACACCCTCGCCTCCGTCGGCGCCCCCGACATGACCGTCAGCGGCGACATCCCGACCTCCGCCGTCTTCTCCAAGGACGGGACGCGCACCTACACCGCGCACAACCACGGCTCGACCGCCCGTACGGTGACCTTCTCCGACGGCAAGACGCTCTCCGTACCGGCCCGTTCGACGGCCACGAGCACCGGACCCGGCGGCAGCGACCCCGACCCGGAGGAGCCGGGAGAGCCGGAGGAGCCCGGCCCGTCCACCGGCAACACCTTCCGCCTCAAGACCGGCGGCGTCCTCACCACCGCCACCACGGACCCGGCGGGCTCGGACACCATCGTTTCGGCCGACGGCGTCAACCGGGACGGCACCCCGTACCGGCCGACCGTCTACGAGGTGAAGAAGGTCAACGGCAAGGTCTCCGCCGGGGCCGCCACCGCGTTCCGCCTCCGGGTGGACGCGGGCACGGCGGTCGGGCTCGCCCCGCAGGTCCGGGTCAGCTACGACCTCACCGGCGACGGCACGTTCGACCGGGCCGAGACCTTCCGCTACTTCGCGACCGACCCGGTGAACGGGTGGGAGGAGTACACGCAGGCGGCGGGCGTCCAGACGGCCACCGGCAGCCTGGGCGAGCTGAAGAACGGCACGGTCCGGCTGGAGATCTGGAACGCGCTGGGCAACGGCACGTCCCGGGTGCAGACCGGGACGGACGCGGCGGTGCTGCGGATTCCGTACCAGTGACCGCTGCCGGTCTTCGGCCGGTCGACGGCCGGCCGAAGACCGGTGGGCGGTGATCCGTACCGGACGGCCACTGGGGGACGGCCGGTACGGGTGACACAGAACGCGGCGGGTCTCCGGTTCCTCAGGCGGAGGCCCGCCGTACGTGTGCGCGGGGCCGGGGCGGCCTCGCTGTGCGGGTCCGGGGGTGGCCCTGCTTTCAGGCGGAGGCCCGCCGTACCAGCGTGACCGGGGTGATCACCGACTCCGGGACGTCGCCGCTGCCCGTACGGTCCCGGTCCAGCGCGCGCAGCAGCAGCCGGGCCATCAGCCGACCCTGCTCCTCGATCTCCTGGCCGATGGTGGTCAGCGGCGGGTCGGTCTCCGAGGCCACCGAGTCCATGTCGTCGAACCCGACCAGCGCCACCTGCTCCGGCACCGCGATCCCGCGCTCGCGCAGGACCCGCAACGCACCCGACGCCATCAGGTCGTTGGCGGCGAACACCGCGTCCAGATCGGGCCGCCGGTCCAGCAGCTCCGCCATCGCCCGCGCCCCGCTCTCCACGGTGAACGCCCCGGCGGCGACGAGCGTCGGATCCACGTCCAGCAGCACGTCCCGGTAGCCGTCCAGCCGGTCCATCGCCGAGGTCTGGTCGGAGGGGCCGCCGATGTGCGCGATGTGCCGCCGCCCGAGGTCCTTCAGATACCGCACGGCCAGCCGCGCCCCGCCCCGGTTGTCCGCGTCGACGTACGGCACGGCCTGGTCGCCCGGGTCGGCGGTCCAGCTGGGCCGGCCTCCGTACACCGCCGGGATCCCGGCCCGCCGGGTGATCGCGGGCACCGGGTCGTCGGTGTGCAGCGAGAACGCGAGCGCCCCGTCCACATGCCCGCCGGACAGATACCGCGCGATCCGGTCGAAGTCGCCGGGCCCCTCCACGAGCAGCAGGACGAGCTGGGTGTCGTGGGCGGTGAGCTCCTTGCTGATGCCGCGGATCTGCTGGGAGAAGAACGGGTCCGAGAAGAACCGGGTCTCCGGCTCGGCGATGACGACGGCCACCGCGCCGGTGCGCCGTGTGACGAGGGTCCGCGCCGCGTGGTTCGGTATGTAGCCCAGCTCCTCGACCGCCTTGAGCACCTTGTCCACGAGCGGCTTGCGGACTCCGTCGCCCCCGTTGACGACCCGCGAGGCGGTGGCCCGGGACACCCCGGCACGTGCCGCGACGGCTTCCAGGGTGGGCCGGGACCCGGGGGACTGCTCGGGCAAGGCGGTCGCTCCTCGTCGACGGGGGCGGCGAAACGCGGGCTGGTGCGCGGGGCTCGCGCGCGGGTGCGCGCGGGGTGCGTCGTGCGCGTGCTGGGTGCTCGGTGTCGCCGCCGGATCGGCTACAGCCTAGCGCCGGGCTCAGACAGGTCTGAGAGCGCTTCCAGAAGGAGAGCGGCGGAGGCGGTGTCGTTCCGATGCCGTACGCGGCGACGCCGGGGTTGCCGGAACTGCGCCTCTTACGGGCCAACTGCGCGTTGAACACGCTGGGTATGCATGGCCATCACTCAGAGTGGAAGGTGTGCGGCATGGAAGCGATGGAGCGGCGCAGGGCGGCGGCGGACCGTGTGCGGACGGCGGAGGACGCCGTGGAGCGACTGCGGGAAGGCCTCGCGGAGCACGGGGTGAAGCTGCCGTCCCTGCGGATCGACCCGGTCTCGTGCGCGGGCGACGAACCGGCGCCCCTGGTCGACCTGGGCCGCTGCAACATCGACACCGCGTTGCGGCTGTGCGAGGTGCTGGCGGAGAAGGAGAGCGGTCATGACGAGTGAGGGATGTGAGCCGGGTACGCCCGAGGCGGGCGCGTTCGCGGTGGACGGGCGGGACGGGCGGGTCGGCCGGGTGACGGGCCGGTCCGGACCGAACGTGCGGCTGCGGCCGCCCGGCGGCGGGCCGGAGTGGGAGTGCCCGGCGGAGGCGGTGCGGCCGGCGTCCCCGGGGGTGGTGCTGCGGGCCCGGGTGACGGAGATCAACCGGGAGGGGCAGCTGCCACGTTGAGGGCGGGGCGGGGTGCGGACGGGCGACCATCTGCCGGCCGTCGGCCGTTCACCGGGAGTGCGACGGGCTGTCGTCCGCTCGCCGGGCGGGGCGCCGACGGCACTCGTTACGCTGCCCCGATGGCTGATGACGAGGGAATGCGGGCGGGGGCGCGGGCGGCGCGCCGTCTGGCGGAGCTGGGCGTGTGCGAGCTGGGGCCGGGCCTGAGCGCTGCGGAGTTCGACCGGATCGAGGCGGCGTACGGCATCGTCTTCGCCGACGACCACCGGGGCTTCCTGGCGGCCGGGCTGCCGGTGGACCGGGCGGGGCGGCCGGAGGAGGGCGAGTCCCCGCGGAACCCGTGGCCCGACTGGCGCGACGGCGACCCGGCCCTGCTCCGGGAGCGGCTGGAGGGGCCGGTGGAGGGGCTGCTGTTCTCGGTGGAGCACGGCTGGTGGCTGCCCGGGCGGTGGGGCGCGCGTCCGGCGGACCCGGTGGAGGCCGTCGCGGCGGCGCGGGCCGCGCTCGCCTCCGTACCGAAGCTGATCCCGGTCTACGCGCACCGGTACCTGCCGTCGAAGGAGCCGTGCGGCAGCCCCGTGTTCTCGATGCAGGGGGCCGACATCATCCACTACGGGCGGGACCTGGCGGACTGGGTGGAGCGGGAGTTCGTGGGGTGGGAGGCGGGCGCTGCGGAGGGGCCGTCCCCGGCGGCCGGGAGCGGCCCGCCGTTCTGGTCGGACCTGGTCTTCTGAGGAGCGCCGGGGAACGTACGGGACGGCGGGGCCGACCCCTCCTCGGGGCCGGGCCCGCCGCCGTTCGGGGGCGTACTCCGGTTCGCCGTCACATGATGCGGAACGCCAGGTAGTACGCGGACAGTTGCTCGTGGTAGCCCGGGTCCTCGGCCTGCCGGTGGCGGTCGAACTCCGGGGAGTCCTTGACCTGTTCCTTGGTGAGGTCGACGTAGACCTTCCGCTCCTCGGGGTCGATGCGCTTCACCGTGCCCGCGGGCAGCAGGACGTCCTTGCCGAAGATCCAGACCCCGGTGTCGACCAGCAGATAGGCCGAACCCACTTCGTCGGAGTGCTTGTCGACCTTTCCGATACCGCCGTCGGTCGCCTCGACCGCATAACCGGTCAGATCGGCGCCCGCGGTATGGCCGCTCGACGGCTGGTAGCCCCACAGGGAGTCGCTCATTGTGGCTCCTTTCGCAAAGGCCGCCCGGATTGTTCTTGCGGCGGATCGTCTATGCGTTATTGATATTCCGCTGAACGTCGTGTGCCCGGGGAACGACGGCCTACACCTGGCCCGTGTGCCGGGACGAGAAACGGGGGCGGGACCGGGCGCACGCCTGGTCCCGCCCCCGTTTCCGCTGTTCAGAGCCGCTTACGGGCGACTACCAGCGGTACCACCGACCACGTCGGCCACCGCTCGCGGCAGGGCGGACGAAGAACCCTATGAGCCAGAGAACCAGCACGATCACGGCTATCCACCAGAGAGCCTTGACCGCGAAACCGGCACCGAAGAGAACCAGGGCGAGAAGGAGAACGAGTAGCAGGGGAACCATGATTATCAACCTCCAGGAATTCAGGTTCCCGCTGTTTTCCCGTCTACACGCGGAAGGTGCGGAATCATTGATGGCGGGCGACAGCCGCGCGCGGACGAGTTCCCGGGGCCCGCCGTCTAGCGTGCGTCCGCCGACGGGCGGGTGACCACCTTGATGTTGAAGGTGTGGGAGCCCACCCCGCCCGCGATGCCCATGAAGAGGAACGCGAAGTGTTCCTGACCGCGCGCCGTGGTGATGCCTCCGATGTCGAGCTGGGAGGACTCCGGCCAGCCGAGGTCGGTGAGCAGCCGGCCGGTGGTGCGCTTGGCCTCGGCGTCGTCGCCGGAGAGGAAGACCGTGCCCGGCTCGGTGAGTTCGCCCGGGGCGGTCATGGTGGTCGAGTCCATCGTGCAGAGCGTCTTGACGACGGGCGTCAGGGGGAAGGCCTCCTGGATCAGTTCGCCCAGGCTGCTGTTGGGGTGGGTGAGGGCGCTGAAGTCGTCGGAGAGGCCGACCCCGACGTCGATCAGCAGGGTGCCCGCCAGGGCCGGGGCCCCGATGGAGTGCAGCAGGTCGACGGAGACGCCGCCCGGGGTGGCGTTGACCAGGGCCTCCGCGTGCGCGGCCGTCTCGTCGAGGCTCGCGACGGGGAGGCCGAGGTCGGTGCGTTCCTTGGGCCGACGTGATCCGAGGAGGACGTCGTGCCCTGCGGCGCGCCAGCCGTGGGCCAGGGCGCGGGCGACATTTCCGGTGCCGAGCAGTCCTATACGCATGGGGAGGACGCTAGCCAGCGGGGCGGGCGTCGCGGATCGGCCGATGGGTCCGTGCGAGGCAGGACGTATGGCCTAGTCCGCAGGGCGGGTGCCCGTGCGCGGCGTCAGTGGTGGTCGACCGCGCGGGCGAGCTCGACCAGCCATCCGACGATGCTGAGCGGCGCCGGAGGTTCGACCTCCAGGCCGAGTTCGGCCAGTCCGACGGCGTAGTCCGGCTCCTCGACGGGCAACGCGAGCAGATCATGAAGCTCTCCGGCGAGCTGGGCCACCAGCCCCGGATCCGTGCTGTCCAGGTAGTCCTGGAGCGCGGCCGCGTGGTCCTCGAACTCGTCCGGCATGTCCTGCGTGTACCAGCCTCCGAGCAACTGCGCGAGCTCCGGAAAGCGGGCCCGCCACTCCCAGTGGGTCTGCGGAGGTGCGGGCGGCGGCGCCTGGCCGGTCTCGACGCTCTCCTTGAGGCGGTCCGCGAGCATCAGGAGCCAGTCCTGGATCCGCTCGTCCGGCAGCCCCACGTCCGGCACCGGATAGAACTCGCCGAGGCGGAGCCGCAGTCGGCCCGGAGGGTTCCGGGCGTACTCACGGAGCTGGAGTTCGGCGGTGGCGATGGACCACGGGCGGGTGCGCCAGGTGTGGCGCAGATAGCCGGTGATCGCTTCCTCGTCGTCCGCGGTCCGGCCCAGGTAGGCGCGGACCACCTGATCCAGTTCGCCGTACTTGCGGTCGTGTTCGAGTGGCTTGAGGGACACGGATGCCTCTAGAGATAGATCGGTGCGGTGGAGTGGACGACGAATCCGTGCGGACGCGTGGGCTCGCGCCTGAGGACGACTCGTGCGGCGCGCACATCGACGGCAGGACGTCCGGCCAGCATCATCGCCTGGAGCAGCACGCGGCCGACCGGCTCGGGACGGGAAGGCCAGGCCGCCTCGATGGTGAGGCGTTGCCGGGTGGACTGGGCCAGCCAGTGGTGGATGGTCTGCTCGTTGGCGGTGACCACCTGCTGTGTGGCCCACTGGGCTGCTTCGCGGTCGGTGTACGTCGCGCTGCGGGTTCGCACGGTGTGCGTCACTTCCCTTTCGGCCACACGGGCGGATGGGCGGAGGCGAGGTGGTCGATGATCGACCGTGCGAGGAGAGGGAAGAATTCCGTGAAGTCGGCGTTGCCCGATCCTCCGCTGAACACCTCGGAGAAAAACCGGTCCATCGCGTCCTCGTCATTCTGGAACAGTGCCAGCGCCTCGTAGCTCTCGGCGGCCAGTCCGGGAAGGTTCCACATGCACAGGGGATGCGTCTCCTCGATGATCAGGGCGATGCTCTCCTCGATGCTCGCGGACTGCATGTCGTCGGAGATCGCCACTCCGTCCTGCCCGAAGTAAATAGGCAGGAACTGGCTGAATCGCGGAAATCTGAGCGAGATCTCCCGAGCTGTCCAACCTCGGCGCTCGTACTTTTCCTCGGTCGGAAGAGAGCGCCAGTCCAGAATGTACGAGGAGATCTCGCGATATATTTCGGGGGTTCGGTCGGACGGTGCGGCGGCGGGGATCTCCCTGAGCGCCGGAGACCCGGGGTCCGCGGCGAAGGTCTCCGCGGCGGTGAGCAGCTGGGAGGCGATCTCGTAGAAGGTCCTTCCGCCGCCGCGCTGCGCGTACGACAGGCCGCGGAGGGTCGGTCCGAGGCGTCTTTGCCACTCATCCGCATCCGTCGGGATGCCGGTGGAGGAGAAGGGAGCCAGGAGGATGCGCGCGCCTTCCAGGCCGAAGTGGTCCATCATCTCCTGCCGCCGTACGCCGCCCCTGTCGTCGCTTCCGGTCATTCCTCTTCCTTCTTCACAGGGGCCGGCATGGAGGTCAGGACAGTGAAAGGTGGATCGAGGTCGGGATTGTACACCAGGCGCGTTTCGACGCCTTTCACGTTGGTGGCCTTGTCCGACGGGAACGGGGAGTTCTTCATCTCCTGCTTTTCGATGCTCCGGCCGCTGTACTCATCCGGGTCGGCGGTATGCGGTACTTTAATGTCGAGGCGTTTTCCGGAATCCGGCTGATCGTCGATCCAATCCTTGATGGTTTTCTGGTTCGCGTCGATGGTGTACTGCGTCATCCGCTGCGCCGAGTCGATGTCCTTGAAAGCGGATGCTCTGGCGACCATGGGCTGTCCGTGTTCCCACTCGGTTCCCGGGCGCGGCCCCTTCTTCAGGTCGTCTCGCAGGCGCTGGGCGAGCTGATCGTCCGTGAGGCCGACGTGCTTGTTGACGGTGTGCGAGTTCTCCAGCCACTCCGTCGACGCCAGGTCGATCTCGTAGATGCCGAGGTCCGCGTTGCCCGACCGCGACCAGCGGTGCCGCGGCTTGAACTCGTCGAGGGCCCGGGCGCCGAACGCCCGGGCGCGTGCTTCCTCCGCCGCGAACCGCGGAGCGCTCATGAGCGCCTCCGTCAGCTCGGCTTCGAGACCTCTCACGGTCGTGGCGGCCTCGTGGAACGCGGCATGGCAGGTCTCCACGGCGGCATCCGCGCCCGCCTTGTCCATGTGGCTGGCGAAGGTGGCGGTGATCTCGCCGAAGGCCATGGTGGCCCCGAGCCTGGTCAGTTCGCCGAAGTCGATGTCCACCGTCAGGTCCTTGACGGTCGCCTTGGCGGCCTCCGCCGCGAGCCGCGAGGTGGTGTCGCGGCATGTGTCCGCCGCGTCCGCGGCGTCGTGGAGGGCCCGATGAAGCGTTTCGCCGGTTCGGGCGAGCACCTCGATGACGGGCCGCCGGTCGGCCGGCGAAACGGACGGGTTGGTCCGCCACTCGCGTGCGTCCGCCGCCCCCCGGGCGGCCGGCTTCGCGTCCGAGATCCGACGGCTCCCGCCCCAGGCCGTCGTGCCCCAGATCGACTGGCAGAAGGAGTTCATCGCCGCCTGCCACTCGTTGTTGCTGCCGTCGGTGAGATAGGCGATGCACGAGGTGAAGTTGGTGGCGGACTCCTTCGCCGCCTTGGCGGCGGCGAGCCAGGCGTTGCCTATGCCGCGCAGCTCGCCCGTGTTGGCGCCGGGAGTGATCTCCACGGTTTTGCCGAGGCGGAGCTGGTGCTCGACGGCCTCGTCGATCTGTTCGGCCAGCCAGTCCGGGCCGTTTCCGGCCCACGCGAGGATCGGTCCGGAGTCGTCGCCGGTGCCGGTCCACTTGATTGACGAGACCGACTTGTACGTGGTCTTGCCGACGCTGGTCGGAGGGCTCCGGCGCGGCGGTTCCTCTCCGCGGTGCTGACGATTGGCGGCCCGCGAGGCCCAGTCCGCCTGCTGGTAGTTGTTGGCCGTCACCGTCAGTCCGACGATGACGCCCTCGATGCTCATGATGCCTCTGGCCCACAGCTTGAGGAAGCTGTCGGCCACGTCCTCGTAGGCCGCGGCGAGGGCGTCGGCGCCGTGCCCGCGCCCCGCCGCCTGCGTCTGGCTCCAGCCGCCCACCGCGTCGACCAGCCGGTTCGCGGACTTGTGGAACTCGAACTGCTCGTTGCTGACGAGTCCCGAGGCGTAGTAGACGTGTCCCGGCGAGACGTCGAAGCCGCCGCCTGCGTCCGGCGGAGCCGACGGCTTGAGCTCCTCCACGTTCCTCTTGCGCTCGCGCTCCGCCGAACCGGTGTCATGACGGGAGATGTCGGCGCCGTTGGGGTCCTCGAGCGATCCCGGTGACGGTTCGGGCGTCGGCTGAGAGTCTCCGGAAGGACTCTTCGGTTCACTGCTGTCGGCCGGGGGCGTGGCCGAAGGAGAAGGGCCCGGGGTCGGCTCTCCCATCAGGCCGCGCCCCATCCGCGCAGCACAGCCTGGTGGGCTGCCGCGTAGTTGCTGTGGCCGGTGGTGACGACGTCGTGCAGCCACGCCTGCGCGGCTTGGAGATCCTGCATCTCGCGATCCCACTTGTCGAGCTCGTCCACGAACGTGTCCCGTGCCTCGCCCTCCCAGGTGAGGACGGCCTTCTCCGTCCTTCCGTAGAGCGTTTCGAGCTTTTCGTTGAGCTGTTTGAGGATGTCTTCGAGTTCTCCGGCCAGATCCCGCAGAGTGGAAAAGGAGACACCTATGTGGTCGTCGGTCACGCGAGGGTTCCTTCGGTGCGTGTGAGGGTGCGAGAGGTTCGGTGCGCGAGGTCAGAGGTCGTTGATCCTGCTGTGCGGCTGAGGCCCCTCCGAGAGGCGCTGCGCCTCCGCCGTCACGTCCACGTTGGACCGGACCGACCGCATGGCCTGGAGCACATCGAGCTCCTGCTCCGTGAAACCGTCCCGGCCCATGCGCATGGCCGCCTCAAGAACCTTGAGGATCTCCCGGATGCGCACCGCGTCCTCGGCGGCTCCTCGGTGCAGTGCGCGATAGCCCTTGGCCGCCTCGCCGCGCCAGCCGGACTCGATACGGTCCACGACGGCGTCCATCCGCCGTACCTGGGTGTCCAGATGACGCTGCATCTCGTCCAAGTCGCCTGCGAGCCGCGTGAGATCGGCGGCCGACACGGCGAGGTTCGGTGGCTGGGTCACCGTTGCATCCTTCCCCCGTGAACACTCCAGGCACTTTAACAACGAGGCGCACTGCCGATCGGCGGCGACCGGAGCCTTGGGGACTTCTTGACGTGAGGCGGCTCCGGCTCACTTCGCGGCAGCCGGCCCCGGCATGTACGACGACGGCTCCGGCCGCCGCGTGTGTGCGGCGGCCGGAGCCGTGGTGGAAGGCCTGCGCGCAGGCGTACTCCGGCGGTCAGACCCCGGCCGGCGCCTTGGCCGGGTCGGTGCCCGGGTCCGTTCCGTCGGGGCCGGTCGGCCGGTTCGGGGCCGTGGTCGGGCCGCCCGTGGCGGCGACCGTGGACGGGGCCGGTTCCTGGGAGACGTTGAACTCGGCCAGCAGGTCCTTGCCGAAGCCGAAGAAGTACGTGGCCAGGAAGCCGGCGACGTAGCCCACCAGCAGGCCGCCGCCGTAGATCGCGATCGTCGAGCCCAGGCCGTGGTTGCCGTCCAGGAGCGGGAACAGGGCCCAGCCGGACGGGCCGATGGCCGTGGAGCCGACCGTGTCGCCGAGCTGGTTGAACAGGCCGACGAAGCCACCGCCGAACGCGCCGCCGACGCACGCCGTGATGAAGGGGCGGCCCAGCGGCAGCGAGACGCCGTAGATCAGCGGTTCGCCGACGCCCAGCAGGCCTGCCGGGAGCGCGGACTTGATGGTGCGGCGGATCGACTCGTTGCGGGGGAGGCGGAAGTAGACCGCCATCGCCGCGCCGACCTGGCCCGCCCCGGCCATCGCCAGGATCGGGAGCAGGACCGTGTAGCCCTGCTGCTCGATGAGGGTCGTGTGGATCGGGATCAGCGCCTGGTGCAGGCCCAGCATGACCAGGGGGAGGAACAGGCCGCCGAGCACGAAGCCCGCGCCCGCGCCGCCGTTGGAGAGCAGCCAGTCGGCGAACGTGCCGATCGCGGAGGAGATCTCCCCGGCCACGTACATCAGGCCGAAGATCGTCACCAGGCCGGAGATCAGCACCGTCAGGGTCGGGGTGACCAGGACGTCCAGCGCCTCCGGCACCCACCGGCGGCACCACTTCTCCACGTACACGGCGAGGACCGCCGCGCCCAGCGCGCCCAGTACACCGCCCTGGCCGGGCGAGAGGGTCTGGCCGAAGGCGTCGATGTTCGCGACGCCCGGGAAGACGATGATCGCCGCCACCGCACCGCCCAGGATCGGCGTACCGCCGAACTCCTTCGCCGTGTTGTAGCCCACGAACACCGCGATCAGCGCCATGAAGCCGGACGCCATCGCCGCCAGCGCCGGCGTCACGGCGGGCAGCCACTCCAGGTTCACCAGCAGACCGTTGAGGCCCGCGATGATCCCGCAGCCGATCAGCGCCGGGATCAGCGGCACGAAGATGTTGGCGATCTTGCGCAGGAACAGCTTGAAGGGGGTGGCGTTCTTCGTCTTCTGCTGTGCCTTGATCGCCGCGCCCTGGGCCGCCAGATCGTCGGACGAGGTGGCGGCCGGACCACCGGGGCCGGAGGCCGGGGCGGGAGCCGTCTCGCGCTCCTCCTCGACCAGCTGCTCGAACTCCGGGGTGACCCGGGCGACCGTGCCCGGACCCAGCACGATCTGGTACGTGTCGTCCTCGACGACGCCCATCACGGCGGGCAGGGCCTTCAGCGCCTCGTCGTCGACGAGGGACCGGTCGTGCAGCCCGAGACGGAGCCGGGTCATGCAGTGGGCGATGGAGGCGACGTTCGCGGCACCGCCGACGAGCGGCAGGATCGCGGCGGCGGTGGCGCGGTTCTTGTCTTCTGTGGCCATGGTGCTCGGTGCCTTGCTGTGCGGCGGGTGGGGTACCCGGTGGGTCAGGTGGTGCGTACGGCCGCGAGGGCGGCGCGCAGGTGGCCGTCCGCCTCGGTGAGGCGGGTGGCCGCGGTGGGGCCGTCGACCTGGCCGAGGATGACCAGGATCGCGTTCTTGACCTCGCCGTCGGTGGCGGTGAGGGCGGCCTCGATCTCGGCGTCGGACGCGCCGGTGGCCAGGGAGACGATGTGCCGGGAGCGGGCGCGCAGCTTCTCGTTGGAAGCGCGTACGTCGACCATGAGATTCCCGTACGTCTTGCCGAGCCGGATCATCGTGATCGTCGAGATCATGTTGAGGACCAGCTTCTGCGCGGTGCCCGCCTTCAGCCGGGTCGAGCCGGTGAGCAGCTCGGGGCCGGTGACGATCTCCAGGCCGTGTTCGGCCGCCGCGGCGAGCGCGGAGTCCGCGTTGCAGGAGAGCCCGATGGTCAGGGCGCCCTGCGCGCGGGCGTGCTCGACCGCGCCGATCGCGTACGGCGTGCGGCCGGAGGCGGAGATGCCGACCACCGTGTCGTCGGCGCCCAGCTTCAGCGCGTCCAGGTCGGCGGCGGCCAGCTCCTTGCTGTCCTCCGCGCCCTCGACGGCCGTGACCATGGCGGAGGGGCCGCCCGCGATCAGGCCGACGACCTCGGACGGGTCGGTGTTGAAGGTGGGCGGGCACTCGCTGGCGTCCAGCACCCCGAGGCGGCCCGCCGTGCCCGCGCCCGCGTAGATCAGCCGGCCGCCGCGGGCCATGCGCGCGGCGGTGGCGTCGATGGCGGCGGCGATCTGCGGCAGCCGCTCGGCGACGGCGGCCGGGACGGTGGCGTCCTCGCCGTTCATGATCCGGGCGATCTCCTGCGTGGCCAGCCGGTCGATCTCGGCCAGCTCGGGGCGGAACGCCTCGGTGGTGAGGGTGGCCAGCTGGGCGCGGAGCTCGCCGTACGTGCCGGAGGACCCGGGAGTGTCGGTGGCGCCGGGGGTGTCCGTGGTGGAGGTCATGAGGTGCGGCTCTGCTTTCTCGGGTGCTCGGTCTCGTACGCGTACGGGTGGTGCGTGGCCCGTGGCCCGTGGTCGGCGGTCCGGGGCGGTCAGCGGGTGCGCGGGGTGTGGCGGTGGGCGAGGGCCTCGTAGGAGGCGGCCAGGGCGGGCGCGGCGGTCTCGTACGTCCGCTGCGCGACGCCTATGAACAGGCAGTCCACGACGAGCAGCTGGCTGGTGCGGCTCGACATCGCGGCGGGGCGCAGCTCGCTCTCGCGCGCGGTGGACGTGGTCAGCACATGGTCCGCGTACTGCGATACGGGCCCGTCGGGCCGCCCGGTGATCGCGATGGTGGTCGCCCCGCGGTCGAAGGCGACCCGCAGCGGCTCGATGACGTCGCCGGTGGAGCCGGAGTGCGTGATCGCGATGGCCACGTCACCGCTGCGCAGCTGCACGGCGTTGGTCACCGCGAGGTGCGGGTCCATGTGGGCGTGGGCGATCAGGCCGATCCGGAGCAGCTTCTGCGCCAGGTCCTGGCCGACGAGCGAGGACGCCCCGACGCCGTAGATGTCGATGCGGCGGGCGGTCGACGCGGCGGCGACGGCGGCCCCCAGCTGTACGGTGTCGAGCCCGGCGGCGGTGTCGGCGAGGGTCTGCTGCTCGTCGTAGGCCAGCTTGGCGACCACGTCGGCGATCGGGTCGTCGACCGCGATGTCGGCGGTGACGGCGGGGGCCCGGCCGGACTCCTGGTGCGCGGCGAGGCCGGCCAGCGCGAGGCGCAGATCCCGGTAGCCCGGGTAGCCGAGGAGGCGCGCGGTGCGGACGACGGTGGCTTCACTGGTGCCGGTGAGCTCGGCGAGACCGGTGACGGTGAGGGCGGCGCAGCCGGCCGGGTCGCCCGCCACCGCTTCGGCGACCAGCTGCATCGAGCGGGTCATGGAGGGGGCGAGGGTCCGGACCTTGGCGGCGAGGGCCGCGGGGGCCGGAGGGGAGTCGCCGCTGAAAATTTCCTTCACGTCACTGGTCACATTTGAAAGATATTTTCAACCTCGTGGTCCGTCAACCCCCCTTTGGTCCCTACCTCTGGCGGCCGGACCCTCCCTCCGGCGGCCCCTCGCGCACAATGGGGGCATGGAGTTGAACCCCCTGGAGCAGTCCCTGCACACCGCCCGCGCGCTCGTCATGGCCGATCTGGCGGCGGGCGACGTCGCCGAGGCGGACATCGTCTCGCTGGTCGAGGACGCGGTGACCCACCGGCGGTGGTGGGTGGAGCAGTGGCCCGAGGGCGCGGAGTTCGTGGCCGGGCTGATCGCCCAGGACGTGCAGGACGCCCTGCTGGAGCGGTACGGGCGGTGGCCGCTGTGCCCCGCGTGCTCGCCGGAGGAGGAGCCGCACGCCCTGGACGTCGAGCCGGAGCTGGGGCCCGACCCGCACTGGGTCTGCACCAAGGCGGCCGTCGCGGTGGCGCCGGTGGGGGCGCTGGGCGGGGCGCTGCGGCGGTGACGGTCTACATCGACCCGCCCACCTGGCCCGGGCACGGCCGTCTCTGGTCGCACCTGGTCAGCGATGAGTCGTTCGAGGAGCTGCACGCCTTCGCCGCCGCGATCGGCTGCCCGCCGCGCGCCTTCGAGCGCGATCACTACGACGTGCCGGAGGCGCACTACGCGGACGCCGTACGGGCCGGGGCGCGGGAGGTCGGCTCGAAGGAGCTGGTCCGGCGGCTCACGGCGGCGGGCCTCCGGCGGCCGAAGGGGCGGCCGGTGCCGGGGTAGCCCACCCGGCGGCCCGCCGCCCCGGCCTGCTGGAAGGCTCGCTGTCGGCTCGCTCGACAGCGCCCGCCGCCCGGCCGTTCCGTCGGCGGGGTCCGCTAGGAGAGCTTGCCGTCGTAGTCCGGGAGCTTGAAGCCGCGCTCGGCGTGGCCGCCGACGATGTCGGTGGTGTTGTTCCCGATGTTGGCGATGATCTTGTAGCCCTTCGCCTCGATCGCGGCCCGCTGCTCGGTCTTGTAGGCGCTGACCTCCTCGAAGAGATCCGGCAGGCTGCGTACGTACAGCCCGTCGACCGGGTAGCCGGCCTTCTTCAGGTTCCAGTCCGTGAGGGAGTGGATGATGCCCGGCCGGGCGGTGACGAAGAAGACGGCCACGCCGCGCGCGTCGGCGTACCGGGCCAGCTCGCGGACGTCCCCGACGGCCGGGGTGGGCAGCTCCCAGAACGGGTGGAAGTGCGTCTCCAGCGCGGTGTTGTCGATGTCGAGGACGATCGCCTGCTTCTCGCTCCCGGCGCTCTCCGACCGGGCCTCGATCCAGGGGCGCGCCTCGGCGACGACCGCCGCGACGTCGCTGCGCCAGGTGCCGTAGTCGACATCCGCGGCGAGGGCGGAAGCGGAGCCCGCGGGAGCGGTACGGGCCGGGGCCTGCGTCTCCGCCGCGCCGGCCGAGGTGACGGGAACCGCGACGAGGGCGAGCGTCGCGGCCAGTGCCGCGGCGGTGCGCTGGATGGTGGCGCGTGCATGCATGGGGACTCCTGGGTGGGGAACCTGCCAATGGCCCGTACGCCGTGACCCGACGACGGGTTGTCATGCTCGCGCTCAATAATGAAGGGCGGGTGGATATCTCACTACTGGTCGGTAGCGTCTTTTTCGGCTGCTGTCGGCTGCCCGGCGGAAATCGGCCGGGCTGTGGCCGGGAAGGGCTCGGTGGGCCCGGAGCCCGGGCCCGGAGCTACGGAGTCACCCGGCCGTCGGCGGGCACGGAATCGACCCGCGCCGGGCGCCCCGCCCCTCTCGCCGCGCTCTTCGCGATCAGCCGTGAGCGGGAGCGCGTCCGGCCGCCGTCGCCGCGCTGGAGGCGCAGGGCGATCCCCACCGCCGCCAGGGCCAGGGCCGTCATCGCCGCGCCCGCCCAGGCCGTGGACGCGAAGCCGAAGTCCAGGTCGATCACCGTGCCGCCGAGCCACGGGCCGCTCGTGTTGCCGAGGTTGAACGCCGCCGTCGTGGTGGCTCCGGCCAGGGTCGGGGCGGCTCCGGCCACGTTGAACATCCGGGCGTTCAGCGCGGGGGCCGTGAAGAAGGCGGACAGGCCCAGCAGGAACGCCAGCGCGACCACCGCCACCTGGCTGGATGCGAACAGGGCCAGCGCCACCAGGAACACCGTGGACGCCGTGATGCCGCTCAGCATCACCCCGAAGAGGTGCGCGTCCGCGACCCGGCCGCCGATCATCGTGCCGATCAGCGCGCCCACGCCGAACAGGCCGAGGATCCACGGCACCCAGCCCGAGTCGAGACCCGCCACGTCCGTGAGCAGCGGCGCCAGATAGCTGAACGCGCAGAACACCCCGCCCGCCGCGAGCGCGGTGATCACGATGGCCAGCCAGACCTGCCGGTCCCGGTAGATCGCCAGCTCCCGCTTCAGCTCGGGCCTCTTCTCGGGCAGCGGGATGTGCGGGATGCGGGTGGCGACGCCGACCAGGGCCACCGCCGAGGCCGCGCCGACCGCCCAGAACGCCGAACGCCAGCCGAGGTGCTCGCCGAGGAAGGCGCCCAGCGGCACGCCCAGCACGTTCGCGACGGACAGGCCGCCGATCATCACGGCCATCGCCCGCGCACGCTGGTTCACCGGGACCATCGCGATGGCCACGGCCGCGCCGACCGCCCAGAAGCCCGCACAGGCGAGCGCGCTCACCACCCGGGAGACGAAGAGGACCTCGTACGTCGGGGCCAGCGCACCGGCGATCTGGCCGAGGCCGAACACCGAGATCAGCGCGATGAGGGTGGTGCGGCGCGGCAGCCGCAGCGTGGCGACGGCCAGCAGCGGGGCGCCGACCACCATGCCGATCGCAAAGGCGGATATGAGGAGTCCGGCCTGCGGAATCGACACGTTCATGTCGTCGGCGATCGGTGGGAGCAGGCCCGACAGCATGAACTCGCTGGTGCCGAGTGCGAAGACCGAGAGGCCGAGAATGTATACGGCGACGGGCATGGGTGCGCGGCGGGAGACGGAGTCGGGCATGACTCGTCACAACGCCGGGGAACGCTTCCGCATTCCCCGGCGTCGAGTGGCGGGCGCCTTTGTTCACGCCCCTGTCACACGCCTCGGTCACCGGAGGGACCGGTGTGGCCCGTCACACGGGCAGGGCGTGCAGCTTCTTGCCGTGCAGGGCGAAGACGTGCTTGCCGTCGGTGGCCACCAGCCACGCGTGGAAGTCGCCGGACTTGTCGTTGAACGTCCAGCGCAGGGCTCCGGTCTTCGCGTCGAAGGCGTGGACGCCGCCCTGCTTGTCGAGGTCGGTGGCGCCGTAGAGAACGCCGCCCGCCGTCACGAACTGCCGCGGCACCTGCGCGCCCGCGTCCTTGAGGGCCGTGGACTGCCACACCTTCTTCCCGGTGCCCGGCTGGAGGGCCCACAGCGTCCGGCCGCTGTCCGCGATGTACAGCACGTCCTCCACGAGGCTCGGCTCGCGGAACGTGGTGAACTTCTCGGTCTCCACAGACCACTTCTCGGACCCGTCGGACAGGGCGAACGCCTGGAGCCGCTGCCCCTGCGGGACGATCACCAGATCCTGGTGGACGACGAAGGGCCCGTAACTCGTCTTCGTCGTCTTCTGCGTCCACACCTGGCGGCCGGTGGCGGTGTCGCGGACCGTGAGGTTCTTCTTGAAGTCGGTGTAGACGAGGTAGCGGCCCTGCACGGCGGCGTGGATGCCGTTCTGCTCGGTGCCGAGGTCGCGCTGTTCCTTCCAGACGACCTTGCCGGTGCTGCTGTTCAGCGCGGCGATCACATTGGTGTGGGACGAGTTGTCGGGTTCGAGGATCTCGGCGATGACGTACACCTGGTCCGCGTCCACCGCGACCGGCCTCGGCTGCCGGTACTCCTTGCCCAGGTGGCTGCGCCAGGCCTCCTTGCCGGTCCCCGGTACGTAGCCGATGACGTTGCCGTCGTACGTGCCGCTGGCGAGGTACAGGGTGCCGTCGCCGAGCAGCAGCGGCGCACCGGGGACCGCGCCGCCCGGCAGCGACCACCGCTCCTCGCCGCTCGCCGCGTCGAGGGCGGCGAGCGGATCGCCGCTCGCGATCACCACGCCGTCCACAGTCACCAGTTCGTCGTTGTCGCCGTAGGTCTGTGCCGAGGTCGTCTTCGTCCACAGCGGTGCGGGGGCCTCCCCGTCCTTCGGCGCCTTGCCCTCCTCGGGGGAATCGGTGCGCGGCGGCGGCGTGCTGCCCTCGCCGCCGGTGGCGAGCTCGTCCTCGCAGCCGGTCAGACCGGCCCCGAGCGCCGCCACCGTGACCCCGACGCCGGCCAGTCGCAGTATTCGCCGTCGTGAAGGTCTGCCGGCCGTCGTGCCGTGTCCCGCGGTTCCCATGAACATGTCGCCGTACCCCCGGTGGAGTCGTCAGAGTGTGTGCAACTGCGATGCCAGACGTTAGCGGGCGTGCCGCGGCACAGGCCGGGGCAGGTCATGACCGGAACAACTCCGTGAAGGAACCGGAACATTTGCTCCGCGGAACCGGACCGGCCGCCGCCGGTCACCGCGGAGCGGACGGGTCCAGCAGTTCCAGCTCCGTCGCCAGGTTGTGCCGCGCCCGCGCCTCCCACTCCGCCGCACCGTAGGGCGTACGGAACAGCCGTGGCAGGTCCAGGAGTTGCCGGAGCACCGCCGCCCGGCCCGCCCGGAACGCCTCGTCGGGCACGAAACCGTACTCCTCGCGGACCCGGGCCGCGTACGCCCCGTACGCCTGCGGGCCGCCCGCCAGGACCGCGAGGTCCGCGTCGCACAGCACCTCGCCGTTGCGGTCGCCGTCCGCCGGGTCGTGCGTGACGGTGAGGCGGACCAGCCGGGCGACCTCCGCCACCACCGCGTCCGGCACCCCCGCCTCGGGCAGCGCGCGCTCGGCGAGGGCGGCGCTGCGCTCCTCGTTCTCGCTGCGGTCGGGCCGGTACACCGCGTCGTGGAACCAGGCGGCGAGGCGTACCGCGTGCACGTCGTCGGCGTGGCCGGCCAGGGCGTCGACGCCGTCCAGGACGGCGGTCAGGTGGGCGGTCGTGTGATAGCGGCGCTGCGGTTCGGCCCAGCGGGCGAGGAGGTTCTCGGCGTACGGGAGCGGATCGGGCCCGTCCGCCCCGGCGCGCGCCGCCAGCAGCGTGTCGTGCCAGCGGCGCCGGAGCCCGGTGTCGTCCCGGGAAGCGGTGTCGCCGAGGGCGGTGTCGTCCGGGGAGGCGGCTTCGTGGGGCGGGCGGGAGCTGTCCGTCATGAGGGCGACTCTAGACGCCCTCCGGCCGGGTGAGCCGCCCCCGGTGCCGCCGCCCTCGTACGGCCCGCGTGCCGCGCTCGTACCGGCTCCGGTGCCGTCCTCGCAGCGGCCCCGGTGGCGGGCCGTGCCGGCTCCGTACCGCTCTGCGGACCGCCCCTTGTCGCTCCGGCCGGCCTGTCACTACCGTGCGCCCGTGATGATGGATCTCAACGCGGACCTCGGCGAGGGCTTCGGCAACTGGACCCTGACCGACGACGACGCGCTCCTCGCCTGTGTCACCAGCGCCAACGTGGCCTGCGGCTTCCACGCGGGCGACGCCTCCGTGATGCGGCGGGTCTGCGACGCGGCGGCGGCCGGCGGGGTACGGATCGGGGCGCAGGTCTCCTACCGGGACCTGGCCGGGTTCGGGCGCCGGTCGATGGATGTGCCTGCCGCCGAGCTGACCGCCGAGATCGCCTACCAGATCGGCGCGTTGCGGGTCTTCGCGGAGTCCGCCGGGTCCGTCGTCTCGTACGTCAAACCGCACGGCGCGCTCTACAACCGGGCCGTCTGGGACGACGAGCAGGCCGCCGCGGTGATCGCGGGCGTACGGCTGGCGGGCGGTGATCTGGCGGTGCTCGGGCTGCCCGGATCCCGGCTGCTCGCCCACGCGGCCGACGCCGGACTGCCCGCCGTGGAGGAGGCCTTCGCCGACCGCGCGTACACCCCGCAGGGCACCCTCGTGCCGCGCGGTGAACCGGGTGCGGTGGTGCACGACGCGGACGACGTCGTACGCCGGAGCGTCGGCATGGCCGTCGAGCGGGCCGTGACCGGGGCGGACGGCAGCCGGATACCCGTCGTGGCGCGCTCGCTCTGCGTCCACGGCGACACCCCGGGCGCGGCGGCCCTCGCCCGCCGGATACGGGCCGCGCTGGAAGAAGCGGGCGTCGCGGTACGGGCGTTCGTGTGACCGGCCCGCGCGGTACGGGAGGCGTACGGGTCCTGCCCGCCGGGCCGCACGCGCTGCTCGTGGAGCTGGCCGACGGCGAGCAGGCCGAGGCCTTCCACGCCGAACTGCTCCGCCGCCGCGAGCGCGGTGAACTCCCCGCCGTACGGGAGATCGTCCCGGCCGCCCGGACCGTCCTGCTCGACGGAATCGGTGTGCGCACGCCCGGGGCGCGGGACCGGTTCGCCCGGGAGCTGGTTTCCTGGCGGATCCCGCCGCCGCGCCGCGCGGGCCGCGACGCGGTGGAGATCCCCGTGGTCTACGACGGCCCGGACCTGGACGAGGTCGCCGTGCTCTGGGGCGTCCCGGCCGCCGAGGTGGCCGCCGTGCACTCCCGCACCGCGTTCCGGGTGGCGTTCTGCGGGTTCGCCCCCGGGTTCGGCTATCTCACCGGGCTGCCCGAGCGGTTGCACGTGCCCCGGCGCACGACCCCGCGCACCCGGGTCCCGGCCGGGGCGGTGGCCCTCGCCGGGCCCTACACCGGGGTGTACCCGCGCCCTTCGCCCGGCGGCTGGCGGATCATCGGGCGGATGCCGGACCCGGGCGAGCTGTGGAACCCGCAGCGGGAACCGGCGGCGCTGCTGGAGCCGGGTACGCCGGTGCGGTTCGTGGCGGTGGGGGAGGACGCCGGGGGCGCGGTGCCGCGTCCTCGGGCTGCGGCTCGGCCCGGCGCGGTGCCGCGGCCTCCGGTGGCGGGCTCATGACGCCGTCCGGCGGCTCCGGCGCGCCCCACGCCACCGGCCGCCCGCCCGTCGGCTCCCGGCTGTACGTCGTCCGGGCCGGGGCGTTGACCACCGTGCAGGACGCGGGCCGGCCCGGCTGGGCGCACCTCGGGGTCGGGCGGGCCGGGTTCCTGGACGCGCTCGCCGCCAGGCTGGCCAACCGGCTGCTGGGCAACCCGCCGGACGCCGCCGTCCTGGAGACCACGCTCACCGGGTGCGCGGTCCGCCCGGACCGGCCGGTCGTGGCCGTCGTCGGCGGGGCGGGCTGCCGGGTGACGGTCGACGGGCGGCCGGTGGCGTGGGGCGCGCCGGTGCGGGTGCCCGCGGGCGCGGTGCTGGACGCGGGCCCCGCGACGTACGGACTCCGGAGCTACCTGGCGTTCGCGGGCGGCCTGGTGCCGGACCCGGTGCTGGGCAGCCGTTCGGCGGACCTGCTCTCGGGTCTCGGGCCCGCCCCGCTGCGCGAGGGCGACGAACTCCCGCTGGGCGCACCGTCGTCGGGTGCTCCGCTGCCGCCCGCCGGGCCCGCCCCCTGGCCGGGCGCCCCCGCCGAGCTGGTGCTCCCGGTCCACCCCGGGCCCCGGCAGGACTGGTTCACCGAGGCCGCGCTCCGTACGCTCCGCACCGCCGCCTACCGGGTCTCGCCGGACAGCAACCGCATCGGGCTGCGGACGGAGGGCCCGGCGCTGGAGCGGTCCCGTACGGGCGAACTGCCCAGTGAGGGCATGGTGCTGGGTGCGATCCAGGTGCCGCCGGACGGCCGGCCCGTCGTCTTTCTCAACGACCATCCGACGACCGGCGGTTACCCGGTCGTCGGCGTCGTCCCCGAACGCTCCCTCGCCGCGGCGGCGCAGGCGGTGCCGGGAACCCGGCTGCGTTTCGTACGTGCCTGAGCGCGGCGGGACCGCGAGGCCCCGCCGCGCTCAGGCCACCTCGGGCCTCACGCGCCCTTGAAGGTGCGCAGCCGCAGGGAGTTGCCGACCACGAAGACGGACGAGAACGCCATCGCGGCTCCGGCGATCATCGGGTTGAGGAGTCCGGCGGCGGCCAGCGGAAGGGCGGCGACGTTGTAGGCGAAGGCCCAGAAGAGGTTGGTGCGGATGGTGGAGAGGGTGCGGCGGGAGAGGCGGATCGCGTCGGCGGCGGCGTTGAGGTCGCCGCGGACCAGCGTGAGGTCGCCCGCCTCGATGGCGGCGTCGGTGCCCGTGCCCATCGCGAGGCCCAGATCGGCCTGGGCGAGGGCGGCGGCGTCGTTGACCCCGTCCCCGACCATCGCGACCGAACGGCCCTCCGCCTGAAGGCGCTTGACCACATCGACCTTGTCCTGCGGCATGACCTCCGCGTACACCTCGTCGATGCCGACCTCGGCGGCCACCGACTCTGCCACGGCCCGGTTGTCGCCGGTGAGGAGGATCGGGGTCAGGCCGAGGTCACGGAGCCGGCGGACGGCCTCGGCGCTGGTGTCCTTCACCGCGTCGGCGACCTCCAGCACCGCGCGCGCCTCACCGTCCCAGGCGACCGTGATCGCGGTACGCCCGGCGGCCTCGGCGGCCTTCTTCGCCTCGGCGAGGGGGGCGGGAAGGCGGATCTCCCACTCGGCCAGCAGCTGTTCGCGCCCGACGAGAACGGCGTGGCCCTCGACGACGCCCTGGACGCCGAGCCCGGGGACGTTCTGGAAGTCCTCGGGGGTGGGCAGCGGGCCGGTGGCGTCGGTGGCGGCGGTGGCGACGGCCTGGGCGATGGGGTGTTCGGAGGCGTTCTCCAACGCGCCTGCCAGCCGCAGCACTTCGGCCTCGGTGGTGGTGTCGGTGGTGTGGGTGGTCTGGAGGGTCATGCGGCCGGTGGTGACGGTGCCGGTCTTGTCGAGGACGATGGTGTCGGCGCGGCGGGTGGTCTCCAGCACCTCAGGACCCTTGATGAGGATGCCGAGTTGGGCGCCGCGGCCGGTGCCGACCATGAGGGCGGTGGGGGTGGCGAGGCCGAGGGCGCAGGGGCAGGCGATGATGAGGACGGCGACGGCCGCGGTGAAGGCGGCGGTGAGTCCGGCGTCGTTGCCGAGCCAGAAGCCGAGGCGGGCGAGGGCGATGACGATGGGGACGAAGACGGCGGAGATGCGGTCGGCGAGGCGTTGGGCGGAGGGTGGGCGTCTTCGACGAGGCGGGCCATGCGGGCGAGTTGCGGCGCCGACGCGGGTGGCTTCGACGACGACGTCCGCCGGCGTTGAGACGGTGTCGCCGACCGAGACCTCCACGGGCACGGACTCACCCGTCAGCATCGAGGCGTCCACGGCGGACGAGCCCTCGACCACGGTCCCGTCCGTCGCGATCTTCTCCCCGGGGCGGACCAGGAAACGGTCCCCGACCTGCAACGCGGCGGTCGGGATCGTCGTCTCGACACCGTCGCGCAGGACCGTGACCTCCTTGGCCCCCAGCTCCATCAGCGCCTTCAGCGCCGCCCCGGCCTTCCGCTTCGAGCGTGCCTCGAAGTAGCGCCCGGCGAGGATGAACGCCGTCACCCCGGCCGCGGCCTCCAGGTAGATGTTCCCGGCGCCGTCGCTGCGGGCGATGGTCAGCTCGAAGGGGTGCGTCATCCCGACCATGCCCGCGGTCCCGAAGAACAGCGCCCACAGCGACCACAGGAACGCGGCCGACGTGCCGACGGAGATCAGCGTGTCCATCGTCGCCGCACCGTGCTTCGCGTTGGTCCAGGCGGCGCGGTGGAACGGCCAGGCGGCGTAGGTGACGACCGGTGCGGCCAGGGTCAGCGAGAGCCACTGCCAGTAGTCGAACTGGAGCGCCGGAACCATCGCCATCGCGATCACCGGGACGGACAGGAGGACGGCGGTGACCAGGCGCTGGCGCAGGGTGGTGAGCCCGTCGTCCTCCGCGCCCTCCGCCGCCGGACCCGCCGTACCCGCCGCGCCCGCCGTCTCCGTACCGTTGCTCCCGGAGGAGGCGGGCGGTGCGGGTGGCGCGGGCGGCCGGGCGGTGTAGCCGGTGGCCTCGACGGTCGCGATCAGGTCGTCGACGGACACCTCGGCGCCCTGGTAGGTGACCTTCGCCTTCTCGGTGGCGTAGTTCACGGTGGCCTCTACGCCGTCCATCCGGTTGAGCTTCTTCTCGATACGGGCCGCACACGAGGCGCAGGTCATCCCGCCGATCGCGAGCTCGACCGCGGTGGTGCCGGCCTCGGAGCCGGTGGCGGTACCGGCGGTGGTGGCGGAGTGCGCGGACACGGGGTCCTCCCTGGAGCCGTCCGGATACCCCTAGGGGGTATCTCCTTCTCTCTCCATGTATACCCCCCGCCCCTATGAAGTGCAAGGTGTGACGGGAGGGGTTGTGGAGGGGGCGGCGGCGGGCCGCCGAGGGGTTTCCGGCGGTGCGGGTCACTCGTCTGCGGGGTCGGCTCGCGTGCCGCCGCGTGCGTGCGCTGAGATAGAGGGCTGGGCTGTCCGTCTACCGACCCGTAGGCTGGCCATTGGACTAGACCTATAGCTGTGTATCGAGCTGTGTATCGGAGGAATGGGGACCCATGAGCAACCGTGCAGTCCTGGAGGTGATCGCTCTCGACGCGGAGGACGCGGTCGCTGCCCAGGCCGGTGGTGCAGACCGCCTCGAACTGGTCACCGACATGGCCGCCGACGGTCTGACACCGTCACGGGAGACCTTCACGGCGATCAGGTCCGCGGTGGACATCCCGCTGCGCGTGATGCTCAGGGTGGCGGACGGCTTCGCCGCCGGTGACATCGACGTACTGACCGGCAAGGCCCGCGAGATGCGGGAGGCGGGGGCCGACGCGTTCGTGCTCGGCTTCCTCGACGCGGAGGGCCACCCCGACCTCGTCGCCGTCGAACGGCTCGTCGCCGAGCTGGACGGCTGCCCGTGGACGTTCCACCGGGCGATCGACCGGGCCGCCGACCGCGACGCCCTGCGCAAGCAGCTCGCGGACCTGCCCGGCCTCGACACGTTCCTCACGGCGGGTTCGGCGGCCGGAGTGGACGCGGGCATCCCGACGCTCCTGGCCGAGGCGGCCCGTACCGGCGAGCCCGGATACGAGGCACAGGTCCTGGTCGGCGGCGGCCTCCACCTGCACCACCTGCCACAGCTGCTGGCCGCCGGGATCGACGCCTTCCACATCGGCGGCGCGGCCCGGCCCGGGGGCTGGTCGGCGCCGGTGGACGCGGCAGCGGTACGGGAGTGGCGCGAGGCGCTGGACGCCTGAGGTCCGACCGGGTGCGGGACCGGGCAGTCCCGCACCCGGAGGGCCTACGCCTGAACCAGCGCCTCCGGCAACGGGGCCGCGTGCAGCACGGTCAGCCCCGACACCGCACGGGTCAGCGCCACGTACAGCCGCCGCAGCCCGGTCCGCTCGTCCGGTTCGCCGTCGACCACGGCGGCCGGTTCGTCCAGCACCACGTAGTCGTACTCCAGGCCCTTGGCCAGCGACGCGGGCACCAGCGTCAGCCGCGACGCGGCGGTGGTCTCCTCGCCGGGCGAGAGATACGCGTGGCCCGCCGCCTCCAGAGCCGCGCCCAGCTCCGGGATCCGGGCGTCGGCGGCGATCAGCCCGATCGACCCCTCGTGGCCGAGCGACTCCTCGCAGGCGGCGACGACGGCCGCGTCCAGCTCCTCGGCCGACGCCACCTCCCGTACGACCAGGGAACCCGGCGACTCACGCACCGACTCCACCGCGGCCAGACCCGGCGAGATCGCGGGCAGCAGCCGGGAGGCGTACGCGATGACCTCGCGCGGCACACGGAAACCGGCCGTCAGCTCCTCCACCACCGCGTCCGCCTTGCCCAGGTGGAACAGCGCCTCGCCCCAGCTCTCCGTGGACCACGGCGTCGTCCCCTGCGCGAGGTCGCCGAGGACGGTGGCGGACCCGGTCGAGCAGCGCCGCCCCACCGCCCGGTACTGCATGGGGGACAGGTCCTGCGCCTCGTCGAGCACGACATGGCCGAGCGAGTGCGTCCGGGCGATCAGATCGCCCGCCTCGTCGATCAGCACGGCGTCCGCCGCCGACCACTTCGCGGACTTCACACTGCGGGCGGGCTTCGCCCACAGCAGCCGCTTCTGCTCGTCCTCGCTCAGCAGGCCTTCCGCGTGCGCGGCCAGGAACTCCGCGTCGGAGAGCAGCCGCAGCACCAGCTTCGCCGGGTCCACGGGGGGCCAGACCGCCTTGACGGCCGCCTTCACGGCGGGGTTGCGGGCCACGGCGTTCTGCACCCGGTCGTCGGGCGCCTCCCCGGCCTCCTCCATCCGTACGAGGACGGCGTGCGCGATCCGCTGCGGCAGCGCCTCGTGCGCCGCCCCGTACCGCATGTCGCGGGCCAGCAGCTCGTCGACCATCTCCTGGATCTCGTACACCGGCACCCGCCAGCGCCGGGAGCCGCGCACCACGACGACGGGCTCGGCGGGGGCGGTCACATGGGAGCGGACGGCCCGCCGCAGCACCTCGGCCATCCGGGCGTCGCCCTTGACGACGGCGGTGGCCGCCTCGTCCTCGCCCCGCACCTCGACACCGGTGCGCACCAGGTCGTCGACGGTGGCCTGCTTCACCTCCAGCTCGCCGAGCGCGGGCAGGACCTGCTCGATGTAGTGCAGGAAGGACCGGTTCGGCCCGATGACGAGGGTGCCGGTGCGGGCGAGCCGCTCGCGGTGCGCGTAGAGCAGGTACGCCACCCGGTGCAGGCCGACGGCGGTCTTCCCGGTGCCGGGCCCGCCCTGCACGCAGACGGTGCCGCCGAGGCCGCTGCGGACGATCTCGTCCTGCTCGGGCTGGATGGTGGCGACGATGTCGCGCATCGGGCCGACGCGCGGCCGTTCGATCTCCGCCTGGAGGAGGCGGCTGGTGTGCTCGGCCCCGGGGCCGTCCTCGGCGGGGTCGGTGAGGTGCTCGTCCTCGTACGCGGTCAGCTCGCCGGCCGTGTAGCCGAACCGGCGGCGGAGCCCGACGTCCTGGGGGTTCTTCCGGGACGCCTGGTAGTACGGCTGGGAGACCGGCGCACGCCAGTCGATGACCATCGGGTCGCCGGCGGCGTCGTGGACGTGTCGGCGGCCGATGTAGAACCGCTCGCCGTCCGCGCCCTCGGCCAGTTCGCCGCCGACGGCGTGCAGATAGTCGAGGCGGCCGAAGAACAGCGGGGTGTGCGAGAGATCGGCGAGCGCCTTGATGCGGTCGTCGATCTGGGACTGGAGCACGGCGGCGTTGACCCAGTTCGCGGTGACATCGCGGATGTCGAGGGCCTGGACGTCCTCGCGCATCCCGCGCAGCGCGGCGCGGGACGCGGCCAGATGGGCGCGTTCGTGCGCCAGCGGGTCGACGGGGCCCGGGGGACCGGTCGGGTCGGGGGTGGAATCGCTTTCTGCTACGTGCGCGGGCACGGTGATGCCTCCGGCTCTTCAACACAGGACGGCGGACCGCGCGCCGGTACCGGCCGGGGCCGGGGCGGGGCGGTCCGCTCGGAAGGTCGCTTCGCGTGGGTGCCGTCCGGTTTCCGTCCGGGCGGCGGCGCTCCCCCGGCTGCCGGCAGCGAAAAGGCCGGTACCACGGTTCGGGAGGCGGGCAGACCGGCGATTGTAGCCACAGGGCGGGGCGCGGTCGAAACGCTTTACGGGGTTCCGCCGCCGTACGGGCCCGGCCGGCGACGGGCTGCGCCGCCTGTGCGGGCTCCACCTGAGGGGGCGGTCCAAGGGGTACCCGTAGGGGACGCCGGGCCTCGGCATGGCACCGCAGACCTACGCGCCCGCTCACCCGGTTCCGTCTGCGGGCCGACGCGCCCGAACGGGTGACGGGAGCACCATGGATACATGAGCACAGCCACCCTGAATCCCCGCACGACCGGCCCCGCGCACGGCGCGACCGCGGCGACCGGTGACCACCGACCCCACCGCGTCGGCGACGCGCTGCGCGCCGTGAAGGTGTTCGTGACCACGGCGTTCGGCGTCGTCGTCCTGGGGGAGTACGCGGAAGAGGCGGGCGTCGTCGGCCGCGGCCGCTGAACGCCCGCCCCTTCCGGAGGCGTCAGTTGTCCGCGAGCAGCTCGTCCGCGTCGACGATGCGGTACGCGTACCCCTGCTCGGCCAGGAACCGCTGGCGGTGCGCCGCGAAGTCCTGGTCGATGGTGTCGCGGGCGACGACCGAGTAGAACCGGGCCTCGTGCCCGTCGGCCTTCGGCCGCAGGACGCGGCCCAGCCGCTGCGCCTCCTCCTGGCGTGACCCGAAGGTGCCGGAGACCTGGATGGCGACGGTGGCCTCCGGCAGGTCGATGGAGAAGTTGGCGACCTTGGAGACCACGAGGACGCTGATCTCGCCGTTCCGGAACGCGTCGAAGAGCTTCTCGCGCTGGGCGTTGCTGGTCTCGCCCTTGATGACGGGCGCGTCCAGATGCTCGCCCAGCTCGTCGAGCTGGTCGATGTACTGCCCGATGACGAGGGTCTGCTCGCCCTGGTGCTTGCGTACCAGTGCCTCGGTCACCTTCCGCTTGGTCGCGGTGGTGGCGCAGAACCGGTACTTCTCCTCCGTCTCGGCGGTCGCGTACGCGAGCCGCTCGGAGTCGGTGAGGTTGACGCGGACCTCCACGCAGTCGGCGGGCGCGATGTAGCCCTGCGCCTCGATCTCCTTCCACGGGGCGTCGAACCGCTTGGGCCCGATGAGCGAGAAGACGTCGGACTCCCGCCCGTCCTCCCGTACCAGCGTCGCGGTGAGCCCCAGCCGCCGACGGGCCTGGAGGTCGGCGGTGAACTTGAAGACGGGCGCGGGCAGCAGATGCACCTCGTCGTAGACGACCAGGCCCCAGTCGCGGGAGTCGAAGAGCTCCAGGTGCGGGTAGACGCCCTTCCGCCGGGTGGTCAGCACCTGGTAGGTGGCGATGGTGACCGGCCGGATCTCCTTGCGCGTCCCGCTGTACTCGCCGATCTCGTCCTCGGTCAGCGAGGTCCGCTTCACCAGCTCGTGCTTCCACTGCCGGGCGGAGACGGTGTTGGTGACGAGGATCAGGGTGGTGGCCTTGGCCTGGGCCATGGCACCGGCCCCGACGAGCGTCTTCCCGGCCCCGCAGGGCAGCACCACGACGCCCGACCCACCGTGCCAGAAGCCCTCCACGGCCTGCTTCTGGTACGGCCGCAGCGCCCAGCCGTCCTCGGCCAGCTCGATCGGATGGGCCTCGCCGTCGACGTAACCGGCAAGGTCCTCCGCGGGCCACCCCAGCTTGAGCAGGGTCTGCTTGACCTGCCCGCGCTCGGAGGGGTGCACGGCCACGGTGTCCGGGTCGATGCGGGCCCCGACCAGCGGCTGGACCTTCTTCGACCGGAGGATCTCCTCCAGCACGGGCCGGTCGGTGGTGGTGAGCACGAGCCCGTGCACCGGGTGCTTGGACAGGGTGAGCCGCCCGTACCGCGCCATCGTCTCGGCGATGTCGACCAGGAGCGCGTGCGGCACGGGGTAGCGGGAGTACTCGACCAGGGCGTCGACGACCTGCTCGGCGTCGTGCCCGGCGGCGCGGGCGTTCCACAGCCCGAGCGGGGTGACCCGGTACGTGTGGATGTGCTCGGGCGCGCGCTCCAGCTCCGCGAACGGCGCGATGGCACGACGGCAGGCGTCCGCCTGGTCGTGGTCGACCTCGAGGAGCAGCGTCTTGTCGCTCTGGACGATGAGGGGTCCGGTCACGCGCTTCGGCCCTTTCTGCGGGGTACGGCCACGGCTGCGGCCAAACGTCCAGTGTGCCGCATCGCGGAGCGGGGCGGGGTGGGCCTGGGCGGGGGAGGGCACGGGAGGCGCGGGCGGGGGGACGGCAGGGAGGCCGGATGTGGTCGGTGACGGGGGATCCGTGGCTGATACAAAGAGGTGGCGTGCCGGCAGGGGGTCGGTACGGGGGAGGGTTACGCGTGTCCCAGCCGTACGACGAGCAGCAGCCGCCGACGCCATCGGGGGCTCAACCACCGCAGCCCTTCGGCGCACCACCGCCTCCACCGCTGCCCCCGCAGCCGGGGTACGGCCCGCCGCAGCCGGGTCCGGGGAGCGGTCAGCAGCCGGCCGCCGGAATCGGACACCAGCAGCCGGTCGCCGGGAACCCGTACGCGCAGCCGGTCCAGGACGCACCCCCGCAGGTGTACGGATACGGCGGTGCGCAGCCCACTCCGTACGGAAGCGGCCAGGCGTACGGAAGCGGCCAACCGCCCTACGGCCCGTACGGAACCCCCGGGACCGGAGGCTTCCCGCCACCCCAGCCGGGTCCGCCCGTGCAGCGGAAGAGGACGGGGCTCATCGCGGTCGCCGCCGCGCTGGCCGTGGCGGTCATCGGCGGTGGGGTCTGGTTCGCCGTCGACCGGGACAGCGGCAGCGACGAAGCCAAGTCGCCGACGACCGTGGGGACCCCGAGCGCGTCCGGGGCCGACGGGCGCACCGGGGAGAGCCCGGAGGCGGCGGACCCGACGGCGGACCCGGCCGAAGAGCCGTCCGTCTCGCCGCCCGCCCGCTCGGACAACCCGCTCGTGCCCCAGCCCACCGGCACCGGGCTCCAGGCGGTGTGGAAGATGCCGGACTCCACGATGCTCGGGCTCGGCGAGGCGTACACCGACGAGCCCGCGAGGATCAACGCGATCTACAGCGTCCGCGACGGGTTGCAGTGCAAGGGCCGCTGGCAGGAGGACGAGAGCGGCGACTTCCTGGAGATGGCTCTGCTGTGCGAGGAGGACGGCGTCCGGGTCAAGAGCAAGGACCGGGTCGGCGACCTGCGGCAGAACGGCGACACGTTGACTGTCACGTGGAAGAAGGGCGCCACGGGGACGGACACGTTCGAGCGGTTCTCGGACATGAATCCCGACTGACGTCGGTACGGGAGCGGGGACCTGGCGCGGCGCGGGCCTCAGTCCCCGCGCCGCTGCGGCCCGAAGCGCACGGGCACGCCCGGGGAGTACAGCACGCTCACCGGCTCCCCGGCCGGCGCGGGCAGCCCGCCCGCCGCCACCAGGTCCTCGTCGCACGCGACCAGCTCCGCCCGGTGCAGAGGCCATGCGGGGTGGACGTTGGGCAGATAGGCGGTCCGCCCGAAGAACGAGGTGTGCAGGGCCCAGCGGGCGGTCAGGAAGTGCTCCAGGGGCGTGGGTTCGCCGATCGGGTCGCCCGTCCGCAGCACGATCCGGCTCCGGGCGCCGCGCGGACCGGGCCACCGGCGGGTGCTCGTGTACGTCAGGGTGTCGCCGGACCGCTCGATGTCCATCCGGGACCACACGTACGGCAACCGGACCGCGGCCCGCGCCACGAGGACCGGGATCAACCGCGAGGCGTCGAGCGAGCGGAAGACGACGCCGCGCCGCCCGCGTTCGTCCACGGAGTACAGCCGGACGTTGGTCTCGGGAAAGCTCCCGAGGTACGGAACTCCCGGCAGCCCGAACCCGCTCACCCGATCCATCCGGAACGCCACGAGCCCCACGTGGGCCGCCCCGTCGAAGGTGTCCGGCACCGTGCCGCGCGGCAACAGCGGTGCCACGTCCGCCGGATCGACCGCCCAGTGCAGGAACGCCAGATCGAGCCAGGACTGCGTGAGGAGCGGAGGCATCGGCGCGGCGGGCGGAACGGGTGACACCGGCTCGGGTGACACCGGCTCGGGCGGCAGCGATCGGGCGGCGCGGTGGGCGAAGGACATGGCCCCTAACCCTTCCCGTCCTCCGCCAGTTCCGCCACCCCCGTGATCCGGTGCAGCGGGTAGGTGCGGACCTCGTCGGCGGTGTGGTCGTACGCCGTGACGAAGCCGCCCTCCACGCGGACCGGGGCGATCACGCGCTGGCTGGCCGCGCCGTCCGCGTTGACGTAGCCGATCCAGACCGTGGAGCCCGTCATCGCGGCGGCCTGGACCGTGGCCAGGGTCTCGGCGGGGGTGGTGCGGGGGAGGGCGCCGGAGGGGGCGTTCGAGGAAGGGGCATCCGCCGGCTCCTTGCGGACCGCCGTGGCGGCCGTGTCGCCCGCGCGGATCGCCCGCACCGCCGCGCCGAGCAGCGTGTCGTCCGGGACCGGCGGGCCCTCGGGGACCGGGACCGGTGGTGTGCGGGGCGGGGTGCGGCGGGCGCCGGCGCGGGTGATCAGGACGTCGCCCTCGGCGGATTCGGCGGCCGGGGCGTAGCCCATGTCGCGCAGGGCCTCCAGGAGGGAGCCGGGGTCGGCCTGGGAGGCCAGGACCGTGGGGGCCAGGCGGCGGAGGCGGAGGCCGGTGGAGCGCCGGTCGGCCAGGATCTCGTTGAGGACCGCCTCGTCGTCGCAGCGTACGTACGCGGCCGCCGCCCCGATCCGCAGATGGCCGTGGCGGCGGGCCACGTCGTCGATCAGATAGCTCAGCGGCTGCGGCACCGGCGTACGGCTGTGCGCGGCCAGGAACGCGTGCAGGTCGGTCGCCGCCTGCCCGGCGTCCAGGGCGCGGCGCACCGAACCGGGCGTGAAGCGGTACACCGTCGCCCCGCCCTTCGACTCCACGTCGGCCAGGACCGAGAGCATGTCCGCCAGCGGGCGTTCCAGCGGACCCGGCGCCACCGCCGTCAGGTCGGCCTGGAGCAGGACGTGGTCCAGCGGCTCGGGGAGGAGCGGGGCGAGGCGTGCCGCGGCGGCTTTCTCGCCCTCCGCCAGCAGGGCGCGGGCCTGTGCGGAGAGCGCGCCCCGGCCCGTGATGCCCAGCAGCTCCGCCTCGTTGAGCGTCCACAGGGCGAGGCGTGAGCGGAGGTCCGTGCCCTCCGTCGGGGCCGGGCCCTGACCGGTGGCCGAAGCGGCCGGTCCGCCGCGCAACGGGCGTTCCCAGCGCAGCCGTCGCAGCAGCGTCTCGGCGTCCGGCGCGGTGCCCGGCGGGAGTTCGGCGAAGAGGGCCAGCACCCGGCGGCGTACGTCGGGGGCGGCCGAGCGGTCCAGCTCCGGGCCGAGCGCGGACAGGGCCCGGCCCTTGGCGTCCTGGCCGCCGACCAGGCCCGGGGTCCGGGTGGCGGCGAGCCAGGCGGTGGCGAGGTGCGTCCAGCGGTCCTCGGCGGGCAGGCCGAGCCACTCGTCGGAGGCGGGCGTCGGCGCGTACCGTTCGTCCGTCTCGCCGTCGGACGCCAACAGGCCCGCACCGTAAGCGAGTTCGATCCAGAACGCGGCGATCGGCTCCGTCACGTCCAGGGCGTTCGCCGTACGCTTCAGCTCCCGTACGCTCAGCCCGCCCGCGCGCAGGATCGCGGGGCCGCCGCCGTTCCAGAGCTTCAGCAGCTCCTCGACGGTCGCCAGCGCGGTGAACGCCTGACCGGCCGCCGCCCTGTCCACAGCCTGTGGATCGCGTTCGGCGGCCGCCGCGACGGCCGGGGGGACCGGTTCCGGTACGCGGTGGGCGCGCCCGGCGCGCAGATGCAGCGCCGCCTCGCGCGGCAGGACCACCGTGCGCGTCGACACCGGCAGCAGCAGACCCCGGTCGCGCAGCCACTTCACGGGCGGGGTGGGGTTGGGCGTGACCTCGCCGTACGGCGGGCCCCACACCAGCCGGTCCAGGACCGACAGCGCCTCCACCGGCGCGGTGTCCAGCAGCTCCGCCATCCGCGTCCGGTCCGTGAACAGGGACGAGAGCGCCGCCACCGCCGAGACCGGGTCGTGCGTGGCGGACAGCCCGGTCGCCGCCAGGATCTCCTGGAGCCGGCCCGGCGACATGCCCGCCGTGGCCTCGGCGACCGTGGGGCCGAGGCCCGTGGGGGAGGGGTGCTGCGGGGACGGGGCGAGCAGTTCGCGGGCGGTGCGCACCAGCCGCAGCCGGTCGTCCTCGCCCCAGACGAGGGCCTGTTCGCGCAGCGTCGCCAGCGCGCCCGGCAGCGCGGCGGTGACCGCCGCGCCCGCGTCGTCGCGCTGTTCGCCGTCGTCGAGCCCGTCGCCGGTGAGCAGCGAGAGGAGCGTGCCGTACGGGGCCGGGTCCGGGGCCACCGCCAGCGCCTCGGCGGTCTGCAGCGCGAACCGGTCCAGGTGCTCCAGCGCGCGGACGACGGACGCCCGGGTGCCGGCCCGCGTGGCGAGCTGGGTGATGTCGTTCGGCACCGGGTTGAGGAGGTCGGGGCGGGCACGCAGCAGCCCGGCCAGCGATTCGTCGCCCCGGGCGCGCAGGGCTTCGGCGAGCGTGCGCGGTGGTGTGGTCGTCCCCATCCGTCCCACGGTAGCCGCTGGAACGCTACCGTCGGGGCAGGGCCGGTAGAGGGGATGCACCGCGTGGGGATCGAGAGCGACCAGCTCGTCTACGACTACCTGAGCCGGGTCGGCGACCTGGCTCAGCAACAACAGCTGTCGTCGGGCGCCCGGATGCGCCTGGTTTCGACGCTCCGGGGCGAGATCGACCGGCAGCGCGGCACGGAGGGCGCGGACTCCCCGGCGGCCGTGCGGCGCATCATCGGCAGGCTGGGCAGCCCGGACGAACTGGTCGCCGCGGCCGCCGGGTCGGCCGACGGCACGGTCCCGCTGCCGTCCGCCCGGACCGGCCCGGGCGCCGGCGAGCAGCAGCGGCGCGGTCTGCCCCGGCCCCGGAGCGGACTCCTCCGCAAAGCGCCGGGAGGGCCCGAGGAGCCCGCGTCCGGGGTGGGCGGGGGCCGGGAGTCCCGGGGCCCCGGGAAGCCGAAAGCCGGTTTCGGGCGGGGCGCGTCGCGCCGCGACCGCGATCCCGAGGCCGGGGACACGCCGGAGAGCCGTACGGAAACCACCGCCGACACGGCCGCCGTACCCGGCCCGTCGACGGCCCCCGACGACACCGGCGTACCGGCCCGCGACTGGCCCGACCCCAACGCCCCGCACATGCTCGGCCAGGACCGGCAGACAGGCGCGGGCGACGCGACCGACTGGTGGCGTCTGGAGCCGGGCCCCTTCGACGAGGGCACCGCCATCCCCGGGTTCTTCGGCGGCATCGAGGCCCCGGAGCTGCTGGGCCGCCGACCGATCCCCCTGGAGAAGGACGAGAAGAAGGACGAGAAGAAGGAAGAGAAGCAAGGCGACGGGAAGGAGGCCGAGGGCGGCGAAGCAGCGGAGGACGGAGCCGCCGGAGCCGCCGGGACCGCCCGGCGCCGCCGCGCCCTGCGCCTCGTGAAGCTCCGCCGCCGCAAGGCCGTCCCCGTCGCCGCCGCGCCCGAGGCCGCCGCCCCCGCCCCCCGCGGCGGCTTCGCGCACCCGCTGCTGGTCCTGGCCGCCGTCCTGCTCGTCGCGGGCGTGGTCACCGGCTCCTGGCTGCCGCTGGCGGGCGGCTGGCTGATCGCGTACAGCTCGCGCACCCTCTCCCGTACGGAGGCGAAGTGGGCGGCGCTGGGCCTGCCGGGCGTGGTGGCGGCCACGGCCCTCGTATGGATCTGGGGCCGGATGGAGGGGCGCTGGGGCGAGCCGATCCGCGAGGGCGCGATGCGGGACGTCCTGCTGGAGACCTGGCCGGTGGTCGTCCGGGTCGCCGCCGTCGCCTCCGCGCTCTACCTGGTGTGGCGGGCGCGGAGGCGTACGGGGTGACGGCCGGGCCTCAGCGCTCGACCGGTGCGTTCGGCTCCAGGGGGCTGACGGAGAACGTCAGCCCTCCGGCGTGGGCCACGATGGCGTCGCCCTTCAGCCGGACCGTGGGCGGCCCGGCGTCCGGCCGGGGACTCGCGCCCTCCCGGGACGGGGTCTTCCACATGACCCGGCCGTCGGCCTTCGCCAGCGCCAGCAGCCGCCCGTGGCCGCTGACGAGGTACAGCGCTCCGTATTTTTCCGACAGCACCGGAGCGGACAGGCCCTCCACCTCCGTGTCGCGCCGCCACCGCACCTTTCCGGTACGCGCCGAGACCGCGGTGACCGTGCCGTCGGCCCGGACCAGGTAGAGCGTCCCGTCGATCAGCGGCGCCCGGTCGTCCGGAGTGACCCGGCCCCGCTTCGGCAGTGCCACGCGGCGGGACTCACCGGTGGTGGTGTGCACCCTCAGCACGGAGGTGTAGTCGCCGGTTTCGTCCTGGGCGCCGCCGGACCGTTCCAGCAGGACCAGCTCGTCCCCGTCGACGCCCACCGGGTTCGCGTCCGGCGGGACGGCACCCACCTCGCGCGCCTGGCCGGCCGGGCCGATGTGCCACAGCGTGCCCTCGACGGTCGGGTCGTTCGCCGGGAAGCAGCGGGCGTACAGGGCGCCGCCGCCGGACCACGGTATGCAGCTGTCGCCCTCCGGGATCGTGAAGCGCCAGGCCTCGGCGCCGTCCTCGGCGTTCATGGCGACGAGGTGCCGGCTGTTCACCGACAGGGCCACCACCCACTTCCCGAACGGGACCGCACGGGAACCGTCGGCGACCGAGTGGGTCCACGCGACCTCGGCGCTGTCCGTGCTCAGGCCGGTCACCCACTGACGTACCTCGGTCGACCAGGAGGGGCCCTTCATGTCGTTGACCACCACGACGCCGTCCCGCACCATCACCGGGGCGGAGGACTCGATCCCCGCCGAGAACCGCCACCGGGTCTTCCCCGTGGCCGGGTCCAGCCGTGCGGCGGTGTAGCCCTGCCCGCCGCAGTACAGCGCCTCGGGCGGAGCCAGGCAGCCGCTGCTGCCGTCACCCCCTCCGTCCATCGGCTCCTGAGTCCGTACGGTGGTCAGCCACGGCCGCCAGCCCCGGGGCAGGGCCGGCGCGGGAGCGCGTGACGCGGTGGGCTCCGCGCGGTCCCCGTCCTCGCCGCCCCCTCCCGGCCGGAGCAGGACGGCCGTCGTCAGGCCGGCCGCCGCCACGGCCACGGTCAGGGCGGCCAGCAGCAGCTGCCGCCGTCGCCGTCGTCGGGGTGGTCGGGCGGGCGGCGGTGACGTGTCGCGGGGCAGGACTCCGGTCGGCACAACTCCGGTCGGCAGGACTCCGGTCGGTGCCGCCCCGGTCGGGAGGTGTCCGGTCGGAGGCAACCCGGCCGAGGGAGGTCCGGCCGGGGGAAATCCGGCCGGAGGGAGGTCGCCGGTCGCGTGCGGGTGCGGCTGCCGCCCGGGCGCGTGCGCGGCGGCGTCCGGTGACGCCGGCGTCCGGTACGACGGCAACGCCTGGAACAGGGGCAGCAGTTCGGCGAGGCCGGGCCGCAGGCCGGGGTCCTTCGCCAGGCACCGGGCCAGGACCGGACGCAGCACCTCCGGCACATCGTCCAGCACCGGCGCCGTGTGGACGACGTTGTACGCGGTCGTGTACGAGCTCTCCGCGTCGAACGGCCCGTACCCGCACGCCGCGAACGTCAGTACGGCGGCCAGCGAGAACACGTCCGACGCGGGACCGATGTCCCGCGCCGAGGCCAGCTGCTCCGGGGACATGTAGGGCGGCGTGCCCAGGGCCCGTCCGGTCGCGGTCAGCATCTGGTGGTCCGCGACCCGGGATATGCCGAAGTCGATGACGCGCGGCCCGTCCTCGGCCATCAGGACGTTCGCCGGTTTCAGATCCCGGTGCACCACCCCGGCCCGGTGAATGTCCTGCAACGCCTCGCTCAGCCCGAGCGCCAGCACCCGCAACTCCGCACCGGAGAGCGGCCCGTCCTCCCGGACCCGCTGGGCCAGCGTCCGGCCCGGAACGTACAGCGTCGCCATCCACGGACGTACCGCCTCGGGGTCCGCGTCGACCACCGGCGCGGTGAACGCCCCGCTCACCCGCCGGGCCGCCGCGATCTCCTGCCGGAAGCGCATCCGGAACTCTTCGTTCTCGGCGTACTGCTCGTGGACCACCTTCACGGCCACCCGACGGCCGGACGCGGACCGGGCCAGATAGACCATGCCCATCCCGCCCGAACCGAGGCGGTCCAGCAGCTCGTAGCCGCCCACCGCCGCCGGGTCGGCATCACTCAACGGCACCTGCTCCAGCTCCCCCGCCAACGCCCGATCGCACCCTGCAACGTGTCCCGGCACACCCTAGAGGAGCGGAAACCGGGCCCGTGCAGGGCCTTCGGGCGCTCCTGACTACGCGGTCAGGTTCTGGTGGAGTTCGCCGAGGATCTTGTCGGCGGCGGTGTAGCCGATGCCCTGGATCCACAGCTGGTCGTCGACCGCGAAGACCTTGCCGTTCTTCACCGCGTCCATGTTCTTCCACAGGCCGCTGCCGGTGGTCTCCGTCTCCTTGGACTTCTTCGGGTCGCCGTACGTCGAGTGGAAGACCACGTCCGCGTCCGCGAGGTCGATCTTCTCGGGGCTGACGTCGTAGGAGAAGCCGTCCTTGGCCTGGTCCGTGATCGCGGGGCGGCCCAGGCCCACGTCGGCCAGGATCGTGGCGATGTAGTTCTTCCTGCCGTAGATGCGGATGTCCGCGCCCTCGACGAAGCGGACCATGTTGACCTCGGTCGCGGCGGCCTTGTCCTTGCCGCCGAGCGCCTTGGTCACGTCCGCCACGTGGTTGGCGTAGTCGTCGGTGACCATCTTCGCCTCGGTCCGCTTCCCGAGGGCCTCCGCGTGGAGCTGGAAGTTCTCCTTCCAGGGGTAGCCGGTGTTCTCCGTCATCACGGTCGGCGCGATCTTCGACAGCTCGTCGTACTTGTCGCCGTGCCGGATCTTGCTGGTGAGGATGAGGTCGGGCTTCAGGGCGGCGATGGCCTCCAGGTTCGGGGTCATCATCTGACCGACGTCCTTGATGCCCGAGAGCTGGTCCTTCGGCAGGTAGTTCAGGAAGCCCGACGTCACGTCCGCGTGGGTCGCGCCGACCGGCTTCACGCCGAGGGTGAGGGCCGAGTCCAGTTCGGCGGTGTCCAGGACGACCACCCGCTCGGGGGCCTCCTTGACCTGCACGTCGCCCATCGGCGTCTCGACCGTACGCGTGGAGCCGCCGGAGGAAGCGGAGCCGGAGCCGGAACCGGAGTCGTCGGACCCGCCGCAGGCGGCCAGGGTCAGGGCGGCGACCGTGGTCAGGGACACGGCGGCCAGGGCGCGGGGGAGGAAGCTGCGCTGGGTCATGGGTCAGAGGACCTTTCCGGGAGTCGGGTCGGACGCGGAAGAAGCGGAAGCGGGAGCGGAAGCGGGAGCGGACGTGGCCGTCGGGGTCCAGGGGGCGCCCGGGACGACGAGCGGCGAGCCCGTCACCGGGTCCGGGACGATCACCGCCTCCAGGCCGAAGACCTCGCGGACGAGTTCGGCCGTGACGATGTCCCCGGGGGCGCCCTCCGCGACGATCCGGCCCTCCTTCATGGCGACCAGGCGGTCCGCGTACCGGGCCGCCTGGTTGAGGTCGTGCAGCACGGTGACGACCGTACGGCCCCGGGTGCCGTCCGCGGCAGGGGACGCCAACTGTCGTACCAGGTCCAGGACTTCGACCTGGTGGGCGATGTCCAGATACGTCGTCGGCTCGTCGAGCAGCAGCAGGTCCGTGTCCTGGGCCAGGGCCATCGCGATCCACACCCGCTGGCGCTGACCGCCCGACAGCTCGTCCACCGACCGGTCGGCCAGCGCCGTCACATCCGTACGGGACATGGCGTCGGTCACCGCGCGCTCGTCCTCGTCCGACCACTGCTGCCACCAGCTCTGGTGCGGCTGGCGGCCCCGCGCGACCAGGTCGGAGACGGTGATCGCCTCGGGCGCCACCGGGGTCTGCGGGAGCAGTCCGATGGACCGGGCGATCTGCTTCGTCGGTATCCGCGCCAGCTCCGTGCCGTCCAGCAGGACCGCCCCGCCGCGCGGTTTCAGCAGCCGGCCGAGCGCCCGCAGGGTGGTGGACTTGCCGCAGGCGTTCGGGCCGACGATGACGGTGACCTGCCCGTCGGGCACGGTGAGGTCCAGCTCGTGGACCACGGTGCGGTCCTCGTACGCGAGCGTCAGGGCGCTGGCCGCGAGGCGGCCGGTCCGCCGCGCTGCGTCGGATGTCGTCGGGCTCGGGCTCGGGCTCGGGCCCGTGCTCGTGTTCGTGCTTCGGCTCGGGCTCATGCGGTGCCTCCACTGCGGCCGCGGTGACCGCGGATGATCAGCCAGATCAGGTACGGGGCGCCGACCGCCGCCGTGAGGACGCCCACCGGCAGTTCGGTGGGCGAGAACAGCCTGCGGGCGAGCAGGTCGCCGAGGACGACGATCACCGCGCCCAGCAGCGCCGAGGACAGCAGCGGGATCTGCGCGGTCCGGGTCATCCGGCGGGCGATCTGCGGGGCGAGCAGCGCCACGAAATCCACCGGGCCGGCCGTGCCCGTCGCCACGGACGCCAGGACCACACCGAGCGCGACCAGTCCGAGCCGTACCCGCCCCAGGCGCACGCCCAGCGCGGTGGCGGTGTCGTCGTCCATCGTGACGGTGCGCTGCGCGCGGGCCGCCCAGGCGATGGCGGGCAGCAGCACCAGCAGCGTCCAGCCGATCGGGGCCGCCTCCGACCAGCCGCGTCCGTTCAGCGAACCGGTCATCCAGATCTGCGCCTGCTGGGCGACCAGGTAGTCGCCCTTGGTCAGGAACAGCGTGGTCACCGACCGCAGCGCGACGGCGAAACCGATGCCGATGAGCACGAAGCGGGTGGCGTGCAGACCGCCGCGCCAGGCGAAGACGTAGACGAGCGCCGCCGCCGCCACTCCGCCGATGACGGAGAGGTAGGGCAGGACGGTGTACGAGGTGATGCCGAAGGTCATCGCACCGACCGTGAGGGCGCTCGCGCCCTGGCTGATGCCGATGATGTCGGGGCTGGCCAGCGGGTTGCGGGCGACCGTCTGGATCAGCGCCCCGGCGACCCCGAACGCGGCGCCGACCAGCAGCCCGACGACCATGCGCGGCAGCCGCAGCGTGCCCACGACCAGCTCGGCCGAGGACGGCTGCCCGAGGATCACCTTCACGACCTCGCCGGGCGCGACGAAGCTCTCGCCGACGCAGAGGTAGGCGACGCAGACGGCGGCCAGGAGGACGAGCAGGGCCGCCGCCGCGACGGACGCCCTGCGGTGCAGCAGGAACCGGCCGCGCGGCCCGGCCTTCACGACGGCGTACCCGGCGGGCCGGACCCGTACGGGCCTCACGGTCTTCTCGGGCGTACGGGTGACGCTCATGCCGGAACCGCCTTCCGGCGTACGAGGGCGACCAGGAACGGCACCCCGATCAGGGCCGTCATCACGCCCGCCGGGACCTCGCTCGGCGGGAACACGATCCGGCCGACGACGTCCGAGACCAGCAGCATCACGGGCCCGATCAGCGCCGCCATGGGCAGCACCCAGCGGTGGTCGTTGCCGACGACCGCGCGGGCGATGTGCGGGACGGCGAGCCCGATGAACGCGATCGGACCGGCGGCTGCCACCCCGACCCCGGTCAGCACGGTCGCCCCGATGCCGCCGGTGATCCGGACCGCCGCGACGTTCTGCCCGAGCCCCTTCGCCACGTCCTCGCCGAGCGCGAGCGCGTCCAGGCCGCGGGCGACGGAGAGCACGAGGACGGCGCCGAGGAGCAGGAACGGCCACACCTGCTGGACGACGTCCGCCCAGGCGCGTTGATCCCGCCCGCCGCGCCCAGCGCGCCGCGCCCCGAGGCCGTCAGCACCCGCGAAGCGTGCGCGAACGCGAGCCATGGCGATGCCGAGATGCAGGCGGCCCGTCAGGATGCCGCGGCACGTGCGGAGCAGCAGGGTGTCGAGCACCTCGCCCGGCGGGATGGAACGCGCGCCGACGGCGAGGCTCAGCAGGATCGCGAGCAGCAGGGCGACGACGGCCGCGGCCGTCGCCGTCGCGCGTCGGGAGAGGCGGGGTGCTCGGGGCACCCCGGGTGGCGCGGTGTCCCGCACCGGTGCTGACGCTGACATCTGAACCCATCGTGACGGCCCGGAGCGTGAGGGGGACGGGGCCGAGGCTGGTAAGGCTTGGCTAAGTACGGGCCTCAGTCTAGGCGGCGGGATTTCCGGTCCGACGGGGGCTGCCGGACCGCCCCGGGACCGGCCCCGGCAGGTCGGCACAATGGCAGGCATGACGTCCACCGCTCCGCACTCCGCCCCCCACCCGCACCGGCGCCCCCTGACGGTCGGCTTCGACCTCGACATGACGCTCATCGACTCCAGCCCCGGCATCGCCGCGACCTACCGGGCGCTGTCCGCCGAGACGGGCGTGCCCATCGACGTGGACCTGGTGGTGAGCCGGATCGGCCCGCCGCTGGAGACGGAGCTGGCGCACTGGTTTCCGGAGGACGGGGTGCGGGCCGCGGCCGACCGCTACCGGGAGCTCTACCCCGACCACGCGATAGCCCCGTCCACGGCCCTCGCGGGGGCGCGGGAGTCGGTGGCGGCGGTGCGGGCGCTCGGCGGCCGGGCGATCGTCGTCACGGCGAAGTTCGCCACGCACGCGAAGCTGCACCTGGCCCACCTCGGCATCGAGCCGGACGCGGTCGTCGGCTGGCTGTGGGCGGAGGCCAAGGGCGAGGCGCTGCGCGAGAACGGCGCACAGGTGTACGTCGGCGACCACACCGGCGACGTGCGCGGGGCGCGGGCGGCCGGCGCGCTGTCGGTCGCGGTGACGACGGGCCCGTGCGACGCGGCGGAGCTGCGGACGGCGGGCGCGGACGTGGTCCTGCCGGACCTGACGGGCTTCCCGGCCTGGCTCGCCGCCTTCGACGCGGACCGCACGGCGTAGATCGCGCAGGCCGGACGGCGTACGTCAGGGGCGGGAACGGGCCAAGACCGTCAGACGCGGTTCGCGGCCCGTTTCGGCGAGTTGACCCAGGCCGAGCGGACGACGCCGGCCCCGGCGATCAGGAACCCGACGCCCATCAACATGCAGACGGCGTAGGCGACCGGAGGGAACGGGTCCGTGCCCAGGAACAGAGGGGCCACCGTGACCAGTGTGGCCAGAGCGCCGACGAAAAAGACGATCGCGCCGACCTGAACAAGCCGGTCACCTGCGCCTGAAGGAGTAGTACTCACGCGACCAGGGTAGTTCCCAGCCCGGAGGAACTCTCCGGCGACGTCTTGTCACCGGCCGTAGGGCCATTAGCCTGGGACCGGGCGGGTCACGGTGACCCGCTGTACTGCTATCCGGAGCCGTTTCCCCTGGTGCCCGAGGGGGGACCGGCTCTTCCGCACACCGACGAGTACGAGGACGAGGACAGACGTGCCCACCGGCAAGGTCAAGTGGTTCAACAGCGAGAAGGGCTTCGGCTTTCTCTCCCGCGACGACGGCGGCGACGTCTTCGTCCACTCGTCGGTACTCCCTGCCGGAGTCGACGCGCTCAAGCCCGGCCAGCGCGTGGAATTCGGCGTGGTCGCGGGCCAGCGCGGCGACCAGGCCCTCTCTGTGGTGGTCCTCGACCCCACCCCGTCCGTCGCGGCCGCGCAGCGCCGCAAGCCGGACGAGCTGGCGTCGATCGTGCAGGACCTGACGACGGTCCTGGAGAACATCACGCCGCAGCTGGAGCGGGGCCGCTACCCGGACAAGGCCGCCGGAGCGAAGATCGCGGGCCTGCTGAGGGCGGTCGCCGACCAGCTCGACGTCTGACCCGAGGAAGCCCGCGGGCTCAGGGGCGGCCGCCCCTGAGGAGCCCCCGGGCTCAGGGGAACGCCAGCGCGTCCGGGCCGAGGGGCGGTACGAGCCCCTCGGCCGCCGCGCGGGTCAGCAGGCCGCGGATCGCCGCGTAGCCGTCCTCGCCGAGGTCGGCGGTGAACTCGTTCACGTACAGCCCGATGTGCTGGTCCGCGACGGCCGGGTCCATCTCCTGGGCGTGCTCCAGGACGTACGGCCGGGAGACCTCCGGGTGGTCCCAGGCGAGCCGGACCGAGCTGCGGATCGTGTCGGCCAGCCGGCGCAGGGTCTCCTCGCCCAGCGAGCGCCTGGCGATGATCGCGCCGAGGGGGATCGGGAGGCCCGTGGTGTCCTCCCAGTGCCGGCCCATGTCGGCGAGGTTGTGCAGACCGAAGTTCCGGTACGTGAAACGGGCCTCGTGGATGACCAGACCGGCGTCCACCTTGCCGTCCCGTACGGCGGGCATGATCTCGTCGAACGGCATCACGACGACCTCGCCGACACCGCCCGGCACCATCTCCGCCGCCCAGAGCCGGAACAGCAGGTACGCCGTCGAGCGCTCGCTCGGCACGGCGACGGTCCGGCCGGTCAGGTCGAGGCCCAGCTCCTTGGTGAGGACCAGCGGACCGCAGCCCCGGCCCAGCGCCCCGCCGCACGGCAGCAGGGCGTAGTCGTCGAGGACCCACGGCAGCACGGCGTAGGAGACCTTCAGGACGTCCAGCTCACCGCGCTCGGCCATGCCGTTGGTGATGTCGATGTCGGCGAAGGTCACCTCGGGCGCGGGCGCGCCGGGGACCCTGCCGTGCACCCAGGCGTCGAAGACGAAGGTGTCGTTGGGGCAGGGCGAGAAGGCGATCTCGATCGCCTCGCCGGCCGGGCCCGGGTTCGCTTCAGTGGTCATGCCGGTTCCAACCTTCCAGTACGGGTGCCGTCTTCCCGAACGCGTCCGTGAGCGCCGCCAGCGCGTCGCCGATGCGCCAGGCGTCGCGGTCGCGGGGGCCGACGGCGTTCGAGACGGCCCGCAGTTCCAGTACGGGCACACCGGCCCGGGCGGCGGCCTCCGCGACCCCGAAGCCCTCCATCGCCTCGGCCAGCGCCCCCGGGTGCGCGGCGAGCAGGCCGGCGGCGCGTTCGGCGGTGCCGGTCACGGTGGAGACGGTGAGGACGGGGCCGGCGGCGGCGCCCGCGGCGGCCGCCACCTCGCGGACGAGGGCGGGCGGCGGGGCGAACCGGTCCCGGCCGAAGCCGAGCGCGGTGACCGGCAGAAAGCCGTCGGGCGTGTCGGCGCCCAGGTCGGCGGCGACGATGTCGCTCGCCACGACCAGCGAGCCGAGCGGGGTCAGCGGGGTGAACGCGCCGCCGATCCCGGCCGAGACGACGAGACCGTACGGAACGGGGGCCGACGCCCCGGCGGCCAGGGCGAACGCGGTGGCCGCGGCGGCGGCGGCCGGACCCGCACCGCCCGCCAGGACGTCGAACGCGCCGCAGCGGTGCGGCTCCGCCCCCGGCACCGCCACGGTCTCCGGGGCGCCCCCGAACGCACGCGTGACCGCGTCCCGTTCCACCGGGACAGCGGTCACGACGAGCACACGCACGGAATCAGCCTCGGGTCGAGGACGGGGAAGGGCGGCGGGGGAAGAGCAGGGGAGCGCTCTTCGGGCGGCCGGGTCAGTCCTTCTTGAACTCGAACTGCCAGATGCCCGTGAGCTTCTTGCCCTTGGTCTCCACGATGGAGATGTTCGTCTTGTCGGCCGGCTGGCCGGTCTGGCTGGCGAAGAAGGCGTTGCCGGGGATCGTCCGGTAGGTCTTCTTGAACGGCTCCTGCTCGGCCTGCTGGCCGTTGATGAAGAGCGTCCAGCCGTTCTCGGCGATCTCCGGGTCGACGCCGAAGCGGACCTGGTCGTCCATGGAGACCTTGATGGTCTTGTCGGCCTTCTTGTTCAGGCAGCCCTGGATCAGGGACTCCTTGATCGCATCGCCGTCGTTGTAGCAGGCGGCCTCGGTGTTCACCGAGTCGGTGCCGACCGTCACGGTGGCGAGCGGGGTCGGCTTGTCGCAGGCGGACAGGACAAGGAGTCCCGCGGACACGGCACCAAGAGCGACGCCGATTCGACGGCCCTTACCGGAGAAGAACGCAACGGTCATGGGCCGAAGGCTATCGGTCGCCTCCGCTCACGCCACGCGGGGGTGCGGCGTGCCGCGCCGCGCGGCCCCCAGGAGGCCCCGTACGGAGGTGGCCGCGCCGAGCGCGAGGATGCCCGCGGCCACCGACATGCCGACCACCGCGTTGAGCGGCAGCGCGATGCCGATGCCGCCGCCGACCACCCACGCCATCTGGAGCACGGTCTCGGAGCGGGCGAACGCGGAGGTGCGGACCTCCTCGGGCACGTCCCGCTGGATCATCGCGTCGAGCGACAGCTTGGAGAGGGCCTGGGTGAAGCCGGCGACCGCGCCGAGCGCGGCGACCAGCAGGGTGGAGAAGAACACCGCGGTCAGGATCGCCACGCCGAGCGCGAGCCCCAGCACCGTCGCGATGATGATCTCGGGGCCGCGCGCCCGGAGCCAGGAGCCCACCGCCGTACCGCAGGCGTTGCCGACCCCCGCCGCCACGCCGACGATGCCGAGCGAGACCGCGGCGCTCTGCCCGGCCAGCGGGTGCTCGCGCAGCAGGAACGCCAGGAAGAAGATGAGGAAGCCGGAGAGGGCCCGGTGCGCGGCGTTGGCCTGGAGCCCGTGCAGGACGGACCCGCCGACGGACCGCAGGCCCGGCGGCCGCTCCTTGGCCGGTTTCTCCCCGTTGCCGCCCCTGCGCAGGCCGGCCCGGGTGCTGGTCTTGCCGGGGGCCGGGCGCGGTACGGACTCCTCGCCGTGGTGCGGGTCGATCAGCCGCGCCCGGCGCTCGCCCTTCGCGGAGTCGACCTTGGGCGGCAGGGTGAAGGCGAGGAAGGTGCCCGCGACGAAGATCGCGCAGGCGCCGTAGAGCGGCCAGGGGGAGCCGATGGTCTGGAGACCGGCCCCGATCGGGGCCGCCACCCCGGTCGCCAGCAGCCCCGCCAGGGTGACCCGGGAATTGGCCTTCACCAGGGAGAACTTCGGTGGCAGCAGACGCGGCACGACCGCGCTGCGCACCACGCCGTACGCCTTCGACGAGACCAGGACGCCCAGCGCGGCCGGATACAGCTCCAGGCCCCCCGTGGCGACCGCGCCCGACATGGTGATCGCCAGCAGCGCGCGGGCCAGCATCGCCCCCGCCATCGCGGCGCGGCGGCCGTGCGGCAGCCGGTCCAGGAGCGGGCCGATCACCGGGGCGAGCAGGGTGAAGGGGGCCATGGTGATGGCGAGGTAGAGGGCGACGCGGCCCCGCGCCTCGTCCGTCGGCACCGAGAAGAAGACCGTGGAGGCGAGCGCGACGGTGATCATGACGTCGCCCGCGCCGTTCACCGCGTGCAGCTCGATCAGTTTGCCGAGGCCGGACTCGCCCGCGCCGTGGGCGTGGGTGGCCTTGCGGATACCGCGCGCCGTGCCGGTGAACGGGGCGCGCAGGGCACGGCCCGTCGCCCGTCCCGCCCTGCGGAGCGGGCCGGGACCGTCGTGCGACCTGGCGGCAGTCACCCCGTCATAGTGCCCCAACCCTGGCCGGTATGAACGGTGATCGTGCGCGGACGCGCGTGTGACGCCCTGTTGGACGCGCTGTCGGTACCGGCGCCGGTACGGGTGCCGGTACCGAACGGACCGGAACGGATACGGCACGTTTGGGACGGGCAGGTGGGCGCGGAGCGGCGGAGAGGGTAGCGTGCGTAACGCGCCACCGGCGGTTGTTCTTGGCCGCGCGCCTCTCGGCGATCCCGCAGAATGGGTGGCAGAAGGCGCGCCCGAGGCAGGCACAACGGGTGTGGACGTCGACGCGGCCCCCAGGTCCGCTCCGCCCGCACCCGTCTGGCCGAAACGGCAATCGTGCAGCAGCTGGCGCGCTCGTGAGACTGGCGTATGGAGAGAAGCGAAGACCTGTGAGTGCTGCGACGACGACGCGAAGCCGTACGGCCCGGACCCCCGTTCCCGACCGCCTGTGCGCCGAGGCGGTGGACCTCGCGCGCGCGGCCGCGGAGGAGGCCGCCGCGCCCGGCGTGGTCGGTGAGCACATCGGCGTGGTCTCCGAGGGAGACCGGGTCGTCACCCACTATTTCGAGGCCAAGGAGCCCGGCTACCGGGGCTGGCGCTGGGCGGTGACGGTGGCGCGGGCCTCCCGCGCGAAGAACGTCACCCTGGACGAAACGGTGCTGCTGCCGGGGGACGACGCGCTCCTGGCGCCGGAGTGGGTGCCGTGGAGCGAGCGGCTGCGCCCCGGCGACATGGGCCCCGGCGACCTGCTGCCCACCGAGGCGGAGGACCTGCGCCTGGAGCCCGGCTGGACCGGCGAGGACGAGCCGCCGCCGAACTCCGCGGTCTCCGAGGAGCTGGCGGAGCTGGTCGACTCCGAGGACGCCGAGCTGACCGACCGGCCGGTGGCCACGACCAGCCGGGGTTCCATCGCCGCGGTGGCCGAGGAGCTGGGTACGCGCCGGGCGCGGGTGCTGTCGCGGTACGGGCTGTACGAGGCGGCCGACCGCTGGGACGAGGAGTTCGGCCCGAAGACGCCGATGGCCCAGGCGGCTCCGGCGACCTGTGTCAGCTGTGCGTTCCTGATCCCGATGGCGGGCTCGCTGAAGCAGGCCTTCGGGGTGTGCGCGAACGAGTTCGGTCCGGCGGACGGGCATGTGGTGTCGCTGGCGTACGGGTGCGGTGGGCACTCGGAGGCCGCGGTGATGCCGGCGCCGCCGAAGCCGGCGCCGCATGCGATGGACACGATGCGGGTGGACGCGTACTCGCTGCGGCCGGAGCGGGGCGAGGGCTCCGTGCCCGCCGAGGCGGACGGCGCGTCGGAGGACCTGGGCCACTCCTGACGCTCCTGCCCGCACCAGCCGGCCCGTCCGGCGTTGGGTGAGCAAATCCAGCCCGTCCGGCGTTTGAGGACGGAACCGTCGACGTGGTGTCGGGTGCCACCGCAGGGTCCTGCGCACCAGGTGCCTGTTCGGTGACCGCTGCCCCGGTCAAGGGTTCCGTCCTCAATCGCCGGACGGGCTTGAAGGGGGCGCCGGACGGGCTTGAAGCGGCCGCCGGTACGGGCGGGGCGGCGCGCGCGGTACCTTCGGGCGCACACTGGGCGGCACGGGCATCCGCGCGCCCGACCGACACACCGGACGGAGTCGAGAGCGTGAGCATGAAGGCGACCGAGGGGGCCGATCCGTTCGGGACGGCACGGCTGCGGCGCGGCGTGCTCGACGCGTGGGGCGCCGGGCCCGCCCGGTTCCGGGAGGACGCCAACGCCGAGGAGGACCTCGCGCTCGGCGGCTACCGCGACCGCCTCGTCGTCGAGCTGGCCCAGAACGCCGCCGACGCCGCCGCCCGCGCCAGGACCCCCGGCCGGCTCCGCCTCACCCTGCACCCCGCCGCCCCCGGCGACCCGGACGCCCGCTGCGTGCTGGCCGCCGCGAACACCGGCGCCCCGCTCGACGCCACCGGCGTGGAGTCCCTGTCCACCCTGCGGGCCTCCGCCAAGCGCGAGGGCCACGAGTCCGCGGTGGGCCGCTTCGGCGTCGGGTTCGCCGCCGTCCTCGCGGTCAGCGACGAACCCGCGGTGCTCGGCCGGCACGGCGGTGTGCGCTGGTCCCTGGCCGAGGCCCGCGAGCTGGCCCGCCAGGCGGCCGTCGGCAGCCCCGGCCTCGGGGACGAGCTGCGCCGCCGCGACGGACACGTACCGCTGCTGCGTCTGCCGCTGCCCGCCGAGGGCTCCGCGCCCGAGGGGTACGACACCGTCGTCGTGCTGCCGCTGCGCGACGGCACCGCCGAGGACCTGGTGGCCCGGCTGCTGGCCGCCGTGGACGACGCGCTGCTGCTCACGCTGCCCGGCCTGGACGAGGTCGTCATCGAGACCCCGGACGGCACACGGACCCTGAGCCGGTCGCAGCACGGCCCGTACACGCACGTCGACGACTCCGCGCACGGCCTGAACCGCTGGCGTACCGTCCTGCGCCACGGGCCGATCGAGCCCGCCCTGCTCGCCGACCGCCCGGTCGAGGAGCGGCTGCGTCCGCACTGGTCGGTGACCTGGGCGGTGCCGGTCGACGAGTCCGGCGCCCCGCTCCACCCCCGTACGGCACCGGTCGTGCACGCCCCGACCCCCACCGACGAACCGCTCGGCATCCCCGCCCTGCTCATCGCCTCGCTCCCGCTGGACACCGCCCGCAGGCACCCCGCGCCGGGGCCGCTGACCGACTTCCTGGTGGAGCGGGCGGCGGACGCGTACGCGGAGCTGCTGGGCGACTGGCGGCCCGTGTCGACCGGGACCATCGACCTGGTGCCGGGCCGGCTGGGCAAGGGCGCGCTGGACGGGAACCTGCGCGGGGCGATCCTCGCCCGGCTGCCGCGGGTCGCGTTCCTGGAGCCCGCCGCGCCCCGGGACCCGGAGGCGGAGAGCGGCTGGGCCGACGACTGGGACCGGGACCAGGACCGTACGGAGAGCACCTCCGCCCTGCGGCCCGTCGAGGCCGAGGTCGTCGAGGGCGTCGGGGCCGAGACCGTACGGGTCCTCGCCGAGGTGCTGCCCTGTCTGCTGCCCGCCGGTCTGGAGCGCCGCACCGAGCTGCGTACCCTCGGCGTCGCCCGGGTCCCGCTGACCGAGGCCATCGACCGGCTCGCCGGTCTGGAGCGCGACCCCGCCTGGTGGCACCGGCTCTACGACAGCCTCGCGGGCACCGACCCCGACCGGCTCACCGGCCTGCCGGTCCCGCTCGCCGGCGACCCGGAGGACGAGCAGGCGGGCCGCCCGCCGCGCACCACCATCGGCCCCCGCCAGATCCTGCTGCCCCTCCCGGACGCCCTCACCGGCCCCGTCCTCGGCCGCCTCTCCCGGCTCGGCCTCAAGGTCGCCCACCCGGACGCGGCCCACCCGCTGCTGGAGAAGCTGGGAGCCCTGCCCGCCACGCCCCGCGCCGTGCTGACGACCCCGCAGGTGCGGGCGGCCGTCGCCGGTTCGCTGGACGCGGGGGAGATCTGGGACGAGGACGCGCTCGACGGCGACGAGCTGGCCGAGACCGTGCTCACCCTCGTCCGGGACGCCGAGCTGGCCCCCGGCGACGAACCGTGGCTCGGCGCGCTCGCGCTGCCCGACGAGGAGGGCGAGCCCGCCCCCGCCGGTGAACTGGTCCTTCCGGCAAGCCCGTTCGCGCAGGTCATGCGGGAAGGGGAACTCGCCCTCGTCGACCAGGAGGTGGCCGACCGCTGGGGCGAGGGCCCGCTCACCGCCTGCGGGGTGCTCGCCACCTTCGCGCTCGTCCGGGCCACCGACGTCGTCCTGGACCCGGACGAACTGGAGCCCCGCGACAGCGACTTCGCCGAACCGGACGACGCCGGGCTGCTGGACGCCGTCGACGTCTGGTGCGAGGACCTGCTCGACCAGCTGCCCGAGACGCCGGTGCCGCCGGTCGCCACCGAGATCGTCGCCGTACGGGATCTGGATCTGGTGGACGACGACGCCTGGCCGCAGGCGCTCGCCCTGCTGGCCCGGCCGCCGCTGCGCGACGCGCTGACGCAGCCGGTGCGGGTGCTGCTGCCGGACGGGACGACGCAGTCCGTGCGCCCGTACACCGCGTGGTGGCTGCGCGACCACCCCGTCCTGGACGGCCGCCGCCCCGCCGGGCTCCGCGCCGCGGGCGGCGATCCCCGGCTGGCCGGGCTCTACGACGCGGTGGACGCCACCGGCTTCGACGACACCGAGGTGCTGCGGGCGCTCGGGGTGCGCACCTCGGTGGCCGCGCTCCTGGACGAGCCGGGCGGCGCGGCCGAACTGCTGGGCCGGCTCGCCGACGAGGACCGCCCCGTCACCCCCGTACAGCTGCACGCGCTCTACACCGCCCTCGCCGAACTCGACCCGGACCAGGTGACGTTGCCGGACGAGCTGCGCGCCGTGGTGGACGGGGAGGTGGTGGTGGCCGACGCGGCGGACGCCGTGATCGCGGACGCCCCGGACGTGCTGCCGCTGACGGCGGGCCTGCCGCTGCTTCCGGTGGCTCCTTCGCGCGCCGCCGAGCTGGCCGATCTGCTCCAGGTGCGCCGCCTCGGCGAGACGGTCGAGGCGGACGTGACGAGCGAGGGCGAGGAGCACCGCGTACCGGAGCCGGTCCGCGTCCTGCTCGGCGCCGGCACCCCGGACACGTACGTCGAACACCCCGAACTCCGCGCGGGCGGCGTCGAACTGGACTGGCGCCGCACCCCGGACGGCGTCGTCCACGCCGCGACCCTGGAGGGCGTGGCGGCCGGTCTCGCCTGGGCGGCGGGCCAGTGGCCGCGGCGCTTCGAGGTCGCGGCCCTGCTGGAGGACCCGTCCCGGACGGAGGAGCTGGCCCGGGACCGCTGGTTCGACTGATCCGCCGTGAGGCGCGAGCTGCGGCTTCACAGAAAAGTCACAGATCCGCACAACCGTTCACCTGGTTCGCCTGTCTGTTCCATTGAGCCAAGAGGCTCATGGACCAGACGGGTCCCGCCGGGCTGACGACACAAGCGCGCCCCCGGGCCCCCTTCTCCACTTGGGGACACATGCGTATTCGTGCCACTGTGGCCGCCGTTTCCGGCGCCCTGGCCCTTTCCGCTCTCGCCGTACCGGCCGCGCAGGCCGATGACAGCCGTTCGTGGAGCCTGGACCGCGGATTCACCGCCACCCAGCCCTCGGCCGGGGAGAAGTCGAAGCGCGCGTTCGCCGCCACGAAGGACGGCGACGCCAAGATCACCGCGGCGGTCGTCAACGGCGGCAAGCCGATCGTCGTCGGCACCAAGTCGAAGGTCACGGTGCCCTACACCGTGACGGCCACCGACGACTCCGGCATCGCCGGCGCCGCCGCGTTCATCTGGATCGGCTCGTCCGTCGACGCCGAGGACAGCTTCGGCTTCGGCCCGAACGAGAAGTCGATCTCGTGCAAGGCGTCCAGCGCGACCACCACGACCTGCAAGGGCACCATCACCCTCACCCCGGGTCTGATGCTCAACTCGGACGCGACCTGGTGGCGCGTCGGTGCCGCGGCCGGCGCCAACGACGGCCAGGAGGTGGAGCGTGACGCGGTCTCCAAGGTCCGCGTCCAGCGCTTCTCCAAGCTGACCGTGAACGCCTCCCCGGAGCCCGTGAAGAAGGGCAAGACCATCACGGTCACCGGCAAGCTGACCCGCGCCAACTGGGACACCGGCACGTACAAGGGCTACAGCAAGCAGTCCGTGAAGCTCCAGTTCAAGAAGAAGGGCGCCAAGAGCTACACGACGGTCAAGACCGTCAAGACCAGCTCCACCGGCACCCTGAAGACCACCGTCAAGGCATCGGCCGACGGCTACTGGCGTTACAGCTTCGCCGGCACGCCGAGCACCCCGGCCGTCTCGGCCAAGGGCGACTACCTCGACGTGAAGTAGCACCCGGCACACGGAAGCCCCCGGGAGGATCACCGTCCTCCCGGGGGCTTCCGCCTGTCCGCGGCCTACGCCCCGAAGCGCCGCCCCACCCAGCGCCAGGTGAACTCCAGCAGCGTGGCCGCCGCCACCGCGATGCCGACCGCCGTCCACGGCATCGTCGTGCCGACCAGCTTCAGCGCGAAGAAGTCCTGGAGCCACGGCACCACGAGCACGATCAGGAAGCCGAGCCCCATCGCCGCGACCAGGCCGATGCGCCACCAGGTGTACGGGCGGGCGATGATCGCCAGGACCCACATCGAGACCAGGAACAGCGTCAGCGTCGCCGCGCTCGTCTCGGCCTCCAGCGCGCCCTCGCCGCTGTAGTGGTGCCGCGCCACCAGGTACGTCGCGAAGGTGGACGCCGCCGCGATGACGCCCGACGGAATCGCGTACCGCATCACGCGGCGTACGAAGTGGGGCTGGGCGCGCTCCTTGTTGGGCGCGAGCGCCAGGAAGAACGCCGGGACGCCGATGGTCAGCGTGGACAGCAGGGTCAGATGCCTCGGCAGGAACGGATACTCCACCTGGGTGCAGACCACCAGGATCGCCAGCAGCACCGAGTAGACCGTCTTGGTGAGGAAGAGGGTGGCGACCCGGGTGATGTTGCCGATCACCCGGCGGCCCTCGGCGACCACCGAGGGCAGCGTCGCGAAGCTGTTGTTCAGCAACACGATCTGCGCCACCGCACGCGTCGCCTCCGAGCCCGAGCCCATCGAGACGCCGATGTCGGCGTCCTTGAGGGCCAGCACGTCGTTGACGCCGTCGCCGGTCATCGCGACCGTGTGGCCGCGCGACTGGAGGGCGGCCACCATGTCCCGCTTCTGCTGCGGAGTGACCCGGCCGAAGACCGCGTTCTGCTCCATGGCCGTGGCCATCGCGTCCGGGTCGGCGGGCAGCCGGCGGGCGTCCAGGGTGTTCTCGGCGCCCGCGAGACCCAGCTTCCCGGCGACCGCGCCGACCGAGACCGCGTTGTCGCCGGAGATGACCTTGGTGGCCACGTTCTGGTCGGCGAAGTAGGCGAGCGTGTCGCCCGCGTCGGGGCGCAGCCGCTGCTCCAGGACGACCAGGGCGGTGGGGGCGGCTCCGGCGGCCGCGCCGGACGCGTTCAGCTCGCCCTGCGCGCGGGCCAGCAGCAGCACCCGCAGGCCCTGCTCGTTGAGGTGCTCGATCTCGGTGAGGGTCGGGTCGCCCTCGGGCAGCAGGACGTCGGGGGCGCCGAGCAGCCAGGCGGAGGCCGTTCCGTCGGCCTCGGTGAACGCCGCGCCGCTGTACTTGCGGGCGGAGGAGAACGGCATCGCGTCGGTGACCGTCCAGGCGGCTCCGTCGCCCTGCGGGTACGCGTCGATGATGGCCTGGAGGCTGGCGTTGGGACGGGGGTCCGACGCGCCGAACGTCCGCAGCACCTCCTGGACGTACGCCTCGTCGCTCCCGTTCAGCGGCCGGACCTCGGTGACGTCCATGCCGCCCTCGGTCAGCGTGCCCGTCTTGTCCAGGCAGACCACGTCGACCCGGGCCAGCCCCTCGATCGCGGGCAGCTCCTGGACCAGGCACTGCTTGCGGCCCAGGCGTACGACGCCGATGGCGAAGGCGACGGAGGTCAGCAGGACCAGGCCCTCGGGGATCATCGGGACGATGCCGCCGACGGTCCGGGCGACCGAGTCCTTGAAGTTGTTGTCCTTCACGACCAGCTGGCTGATGATCAGCCCGATCGCCGTCGGCACCATCATCCAGGTGACGTACTTCAGGATCGTGCTGATGCCGCTGCGCAGCTCCGAGTGGACCAGCGTGAAGCGCGAGGCCTCCTCGGCGAGCTGTGCGGCGTACGCCTCCCGGCCCACCTTGGTCGCGGTGAACGCGCCGCCGCCCGCGACGACGAAGCTGCCCGACATCACCGGGTCGCCCGGCCGCTTGATCACCGGGTCGGCCTCGCCGGTGAGCAGCGACTCGTCGATCTCCAGGCTGTCGGCCTCGGCGACCGTGCCGTCCACGACCACCTTGTCGCCGGGGCCCAGTTCGACCAGGTCGCCGAGGACGATCTCGGAGGTGGAGATCTCGGCGGCGACCCCGTCGCGCCGCACGGTCGGCTTGGCCTCGCCGATCACCGCGAGGCTGTCCAGGGTCTTCTTGGCCCGCCACTCCTGGATGATGCCGATGCCGGTGTTGGCGACGATCACGAAGCCGAAGAGGCTGTCCTGGATCGGCGCGACGAACAGCATGATCACCCAGAGCACGCCGATGATCAGGTTGAACCGGGTGAAGACATTGGCCCGGACGATCTCGGTGACCGAGCGCGAGGAGCGTACGGGTACGTCGTTGACCTCACCGCGCGCGACCCGTTCGGCGACCTCGGCGGTGCTCAGACCGTCCGGTCGATGGGCCGGTGGCGGTAGCTCGACGGGGTGCACGGGATCGAGTTCCGCCCCCGCGTCGATCATGGCCGGCCGGGAGGGTCCGGGGGTCTGCTCCCCGGAGGAATCGAGTGCCCGCTGCGTCATGGGTCCGACGTTACGGGCGTGCGCGTCGGAACACCCACCGAGGGGGTCGAAGATCCGACCAGGGGAGGACCAAGTCGGTCCCGTGGTTGTACGGAAGCGGAGTCGGGCGGTCCGGTCCCGTGCGATCCGGGCCGGGCTGATCCGGTCGGGCCGGCGGCTCAGCGGTCGAGCGCTTCGCCCGCCGCCTCGGCCCCGGCGGCGTCCTTGGCCGCGGCCCGGGCCGCGTGGCGCTTGAGGGCGGCGTCGCGCCCGCGGACGTACCAGATGCCGATCAGGCCCAGCCCGGCGCCGGCCAGCGGGGTCCACACCCACCAGGTGTGGCCGCGGTCGGCGAACCAGCCGTAGAAGGGGAGCTGGGCGAGGAAGAGGACGAACCAGAGGATCGTGCCGCCGACGACGGTGGCGACGACGGGGCCCTCCAGGGGTTCGGGCGCCTCGTGCTTCGGTGTCCACTTCTCCATGGGTTCAGTGTATGGGGCCCCGCGCCGCTCACCCGATCGGCGGGTTGCGGGCCGCTCGGCCCAAGGGTCTACGCGCGGAGATAGCGATCTTCGCTTGATGTATTCATACTGAATCTGCTTTGGGCTGGCTCGAATTGTTCGTCTGAACATCCAAATTCGATCACCTCTCGTCCTTTGCTCCGCCTCCCCTACGTACGACTGAGGTCACCCATGCCCCCCTCGGCCACCGCTCCGGTCGACTCCCCGCCCCCGTCGGCTCCGCAGCCCCAGGGCAGCCTGGACCGGTTCTTCAGGATCTCCGAGCGGGGGTCGACCGTCGCCCGTGAGTTCCGCGGCGGCTTCGCCACGTTCTTCGCGATGGCGTACATCATCGTGCTCAACCCGATCATCCTGGGCAGCGCGAAGGACATGTACGGCCACCAGCTCGACAACGGGCAGCTGGTCACCGCCACCGTGCTGTCCGCCGCGTTCTCCACGCTGCTGATGGGCGTCATCGGCAATGTGCCGATCGCGCTCGCCGCCGGCCTCGGCGTCAACACCGTCGTCGCGCTCCAGCTCGCTCCCCGGATGAGCTGGCCGGACGCGATGGGCATGGTCGTCCTCGCGGGCATCGTGGTGATGCTGCTGGTCGCCACGGGGCTGCGGGAACGCGTGATGAACGCCGTGCCGCGCTCGCTCCGCAAGGGCATCGCGATCGGAATCGGCCTCTTCATCCTGCTGATCGGCCTCGTCGACTCGGGCTTCGTCTCGCGCATCCCGGACGCCGCGCACACCACCGTGCCGCTCCAGCTCGGCGGCGACGGCCACCTCACCGGATGGCCGATTCTCGTCTTCGTGCTGGGCGCGCTGCTCACCCTCGCGCTGATCGTGCGCAAGGTGCCCGGCGCGATCCTGATCTCGATCGTCGCCATGACGGTCGTCGCCGTGGTGATCGACGCGGTGGCCGGGCTGCCCGAGGGCGCCTGGGGTCTGACGACGCCGTCGTGGCCGGGCAACCCGGTCTCCGCGCCGGACTTCGGGCTGCTCGGCGAGGTCAGTCTGTTCGGCGGCTTCGGGAAGGTCGGCTATCTGACCGGCGTCCTGTTCGTCTTCACCGTGCTGCTGTCCTGCTTCTTCGACGCGATGGGCACCATTCTGGGCGTCGGCGACGAGGCGAAGCTGATGGACCAGGACGGCAACTTCCCCGGCATCAACAAGGTGCTGTTCGTGGACGGCATCGCGGTCGCCGCGGGCGGTGCGAGCTCCTCCTCCGCCACCACGTGCTTCGTGGAGTCCACCGCGGGCGTCGGCGAGGGCGCCCGCACCGGACTGGCGAGCGTGGTGACCGGTCTGCTCTTCTCGGTGGCGCTGTTCCTCACACCGCTGGCGACCATGGTCCCGTCGCAGGCGGCCACTCCCGCCCTGCTGGCGGTCGGCTTCCTGATCATCGCGGGCTCGGTGCGGGACATCGACTGGAGCGACTACACGCTCGCGGTCCCGGCGTTCCTCGCCATGGTGATGATGCCGTTCACGTACTCGATCACCAACGGCATCGGCATCGGCTTCGTCGCCTTCTCCGTGCTGCGCCTGGCGGCCGGCCGCGGCCGCGAGGTGCCGATCGCGATGTACGTCGTGTCGGCGGTCTTCGTCTTCTACTACGCGATGCCGGCGCTCGGCCTCACGTGATCGGTGGCGTCACGCCCCTCCTGGCGTCCACGGGGGGCGTGACGCCTCCCCTGGAGTCGCCGTAGAACTTCTCCGTCTCCTCGACGGCCACCTTGAAGCGTTCGTCGAAGTCGTCGCGAATGAGCGTCCGGACCACATAGTCCTGGACGCTCATTCCGCGTTTCGCGGCGTGCTGCCGGAGCCGGTCGAGCAGCTCACCGTCTATCCGCAGGCTGAGCACTGTCGATCCCATGTCCAGCAGGGTCGCCGCCCCGGAGCGCTCTTTGCGTCACTTTCCGCTTCCAACTCACTCGTTCGGGTGATCGGAATTTACGGGAGGTGTAAACGAGTGGTATTTAGGGTGGGTAATGAGTTACGCTAACAAACATGCCTGACCTGATCCACGACGGCGACAGTGCCGCCGCCGTGAGCTCCCTCCGCTCCGCCGTGATGCTGCTGGGCCGTCGCCTGAAGCACCAGCGTGTCGACGAGTCGCTGAGCCCCACCGAGATGTCGGTGCTCGGCACCCTGGCCCGCTGCGGATCCGCCACCCCCGGTGAGCTGGCCCGCAAGGAGCACGTCCAGCCGCCGTCGATGACCCGCATCGTCGCGCTGCTGGAGGCGAAGGGGCTGGTCAGGCTGGAACCGCACCCCGATGACCGTCGGCAGAAGAGGGTCAGCCAGACCGAGCAGGCCGAGGCCATGCTCGCGGAGAGCCGCACCAAGCGGAACGCCTGGCTGTCCCACCTCGCCGAGGGCCTGGACGAGGACGAGTGGGAGACGCTTCGGGCCGCCGCGCCCGTGTTGGAGAAGCTCGCCCACCTGTGACCCCACGGGCGCGCCGACGGTGATCCACCCGCCGGGCCGTATCCCTGTATACGGCCGGACCGGATCACCGCCGGAGCGCCCGTCGTCACGTCCTCGTCGGACCGAACGCCGCAGACGCCCGAGGAGGCGAACCCTTTTGAGTACGGGATCCGGAGCAGACTCCGCCCCCGCACCGACTTCCACCCACGAGAGCAAGACCGGCGGGACCTTCTCGTCGCTGAAGATCCGTAACTACCGCCTGTTCGCCACGGGCGCCGTGATCTCCAACACCGGTACCTGGATGTCCCGCATCACGCAGGACTGGCTCGTGCTGAGCCTGACGGGTTCCGCCACCGCCGTAGGCATCACCACCGCCCTGCAGTTCCTTCCGATGCTGCTCTTCGGCCTGTACGGCGGCGTCATCGCCGACCGCCTCCCGAAGCGGCAGATCCTGCTCGTCAGCCAGGCCATGCTCGGTCTGTGCGGCATCGCGCTGGCCGTCCTGACCCTGACCGGGGTCGTCGAGGTCTGGCACGTCTACCTGGTCGCCTTCCTGCTCGGCATGGTGACCGTCGTCGACAACCCGGCCCGCCAGTCGTTCGTCTCCGAGATGGTCGGCCCCGCGCAGCTGCGCAACGCGGTCAGCCTGAACTCGGCGAACTTCCAGTCCGCCCGGCTCATCGGCCCCGCCGTCGCGGGCGTCCTGATCACCACGGTCGGCAGCGGCTGGGCGTTCCTGCTCAACGGCCTCTCCTTCCTGGCCCCGCTCATCGGCCTGCTGATGATGCGCACAAACGAGCTGCACGCCTCGGTGACCGTGCCCCGCGCCAAGGGCCAGCTCCGCGAGGGCCTGACGTACGTGCGCGGCCGCCCCGAGCTGATCTGGCCGATCGTCCTGGTCGGCTTCGTCGGCACGTTCGGCTTCAACTTCCCGATCTGGCTGACCGCCTTCGCCGACGAGATCTTCGACGGCGGCGCGGGCATGTACTCCTTCTTCAACATCCTGATGGCGGCCGGTTCGCTGGCCGGCGCACTGCTCTCGGCCCGCCGCCGCTCCACACGGCTGCGGATGCTGGTGGCGGCGGGCACGGCGTTCGGGCTGCTGGAGATCGCCGCCTCGCTGTCCCCGTCGGTCTGGCTGTTCTCGATCCTCCTGGTCCCGATCGGCATGCTCGGCCTGACGACGAACATCACCGCGAACACGAGCGTCCAGATGGCCGCGGACCCGGAGATGCGGGGCCGGGTGATGAGCCTGTACATGATGGTCTTCGCCGGGGGTACGCCGGTGGGCGCCCCGATCGTCGGCTGGATCAGCGACACGTACGGCGCCCGCGTCGGCTTCGCGGCCGGCGGCGCGATCTCGGTGATCGCCGCCCTGGCCGTCGGCTTCGCCCTCGCCCGCGTCGGCGGCCTCCGTCTGAAGGTCGACCTCCGCCCGGGCCGCCCGCACGTCCGCTTCGTCCCGCGCGAGCAGTTGGCGACGGCGGCGTGAGCCATGCGAAAGGCGCCCTTCCCCGGAGCGGGGGAGGGCGCCTTTCGCATGCCGGGGCGCGGGGTCAGTCGCGGGGGAAGGCGTCGGTCTTCAGGACCATGTTCAAGGAGGTGTCGGTCAAGTCGACGTCTAGACCGAAGTCGACGACCAGCTTCTTGTGGTAGCCGCCGTCCTTCGGCTCCGAGTGAAGGAAACAGCGGCCCGTGTACGGGTCGACGATGAGAAAGACGGGTACACCGGCCGTTGCGTAGGCGTCCTTCTTGGGCCCGTAGTCGGCTGCGGCCGTGCCCTTGGAAATGACCTCGCCCACGAATTCGATGTGCTCGGGCAGCCAGCGGCCACGGCTGTCCTTGCGGGCCTGGTCGAAGAGCTTCACTACGTCCGGGGCGAATCCGTTGCCCTCGCCGAAGTCGATGCGTACGTCCGAGAGCGCACCTACGTCCATCCCGAACCTGTCTTCCAGCGCACGCACGATCCGGCGGATGATCTCCCAGTGCGTGTCCCGCTGCGGCGACATGTGGACGGTCCCCTCGACGATCTCGACCTTGAATCCCTCGGGGACGGGCTCAAGCCACTCGAACATCATGTCCAGAGTGCGCTCGTCGCTGGTGTCGGCCATGTCGATCCTGTCGGTGTCTACGACGGTCATCGTGCCGCTCCTCCCCGCTGCCGCACGGGCGTGCGGGCAGCCGCGTAGTACAACGATAGGCCCGGCGCCCCGGACACGCCCGGACCTGCCAGACTCGCGCCCATGAGCAGCCGCGATCCCGGTCGTCCGCCCGCCCAGCGCCTCTTCGCCGCCGTCCTCCCGCCCGCCCGAGCGGTCGCCGAACTCCGTACGGCTCTCGCGCCGCTCCACGCCCTGCCCGGCGCGCGGGACCTGCGCTGGACGGACCCCGAGGGCTGGCACTTCACGCTGGCGTTCTACGGGGAGGTGCCCGAGGACGCCGCGCCGGAGCTGGAGGCGCGGCTGGAGCGGGCCGCGCGTCGCACCGAGCCCTTTCCGCTCCGGGTGCACGGCGCCGGGCACTTCGGCGGGCGGGCGCTCTGGGCCGGGGCGGCGGGCGGGCTCGACACGCTGCGGCTGCTCGCCGAACGCGCGGATGCCGCCGCCCGGCGGGCCGGGCTGCCGATGGAGGAGCACCGCCGCTACACCCCGCACCTCACGCTGGCCCGGAGCCGGGGCGCGGCGGACCTGCGGCCCTTCGCCGCGGCGCTGGCGGGGTTCGAGGGGGAGCGCTGGGAGGCCGGGGAGCTCGCTCTCGTACGGAGTGAGCTGCCGGTGTCCGGGGTGCCGGGCGAGCGGCCGCGCTATGCGACGGTGCGAGCCTGGCCGCTGGGCGGGTGACCGCTGCGGTTACGCTCGAAGGGTGGACCCGAAGACCAGAAACCGCATCATGGCGGCCGTGCTCGTGCTGATATTCGTCGTCGTCGCCGTGGGGGCCGCCATCGGCGGCTGAGACCGGCGGGCCGTCGGCCGGCGTTCCGCGCCGGTCCGGCCGCCCGGCGCGTCCGGGACCCGTGCTTGCCTGGAGTGGACTCGAAGGAGTTGGCTTGGGCGTCATGAAGTACACACAGCTCGGACGTACGGGACTCAAGGTCAGCCGGCTCGTCCTCGGGACGATGAACTTCGGCCCGCAGACCAATGAGTCGGACAGTCACGCGATCATGGACTCCGCGCTCGGCGCGGGCCTGAACTTCTTCGACACGGCCAACGTCTACGGCTGGGGCGAGAACAAGGGGCGCACCGAGGAGATCCTCGGCACCTGGTTCGCCCAGGGCGGCGGCCGGCGCGACAAGGTGGTCCTGGCCACCAAGATGTACGGGAACATGGGCGCCGACGGCGAGGCCTGGCCGAACCACGACAAGCTCTCCGCCGTGAACATCCGGCGCGCGGTCGACGCCTCGCTCAAGCGCCTCCAGACCGACCACATCGATCTGTACCAGTTCCACCACGTCGACCGGAACACGCCCTTCGACGAGATCTGGCAGGCGATCGACGTCCTGGTCCAGCAGGGCAAGATCCTCTACGCCGGTTCCTCCAACTTCTCCGGCTACAAGATCGCCCAGGCCAACGAGCAGGCCGCCCGGCGCGGTTCGCTCGGCCTGGTCAGCGAGCAGTGCATCTACAACCTCGTCGAGCGCCGCGCCGAGATGGAGGTCATCCCGGCCGCGCAGGACTACGGCCTCGGGGTCATCCCCTGGTCGCCGCTGCACGGCGGACTGCTGGGCGGCGTGATCAGGAAGACGACGGAGGGCGGCCGACGCGCCTCCGGCCGCGCGGCCGACGCCCTGGCCGACCCCGCCACCCGCGCGCAGCTCCAGGCTTACGAGGACCTGCTCGACAAGCACGGCCTGGAGCCCGGCGAGGCGGCCCTGGCCTGGCTGCTGACCCGGCCCGGCATCACCGGCCCGATCGTCGGCCCGCGCACCGCCGACCAGTTGGACAGCGCGCTGCGCGCCCTGGAGCTGGAGCTGCCGGAGGCCGTGCTCACCGGACTGGACGAGATCTTCCCGGGGCCGGGTCCGTCGCCGGAGGCCTTCGCCTGGTAGGAGCCGCACCGCATCGCGTGTGGGCCCGCCCCCCCGGGAGAACGGCACCGGTCGGGGGCGGGCCTCACCGCTGTCTCATCGCCTCGCCGCGAAGCCGTCCAGCGCCTCCAGCACCGCCCGCCGGGTCTCCGTGCCGCCCATGTGGCCCGCGTTGTCGATGACCGTCAGTTCGGCGTCCGGCCAGGCGCGGTTCAGCTCCCAGGCGGTGATCAGGGGGCCGGCGAGGTCGAAGCGGCCGTGGATCAGGACGCCGGGGATGCCGGTCAGACGGTGGGCCTCGGCGATGAGGCGGCCCTCCTCCAGCCAGGCTCCGTGCGCGAAGTAGTGGGAGCAGATCCGGACGAGCGCCAGCTGGTCGCGGCCCGGACGCCCGCTGTACGGGGCCGGGCCCCCGGCCGCCTCCATCGAGACGACCGCGTCCTCCCAGGCGCACCAGTCGGCCGTCGCCTTCTCCCGTACGGCGGCGTCCTCGCTCTCCATGCGGCGGGCGTACGCCGCGACCAGGCCGGCCGGGTCTCCCGCCTCGGGGACGCCCGCGCGGAAGGCGTCCCAGGCCTCGGGGAAGAGCTGTCCCGCGCCCCGGTAGAGCCAGTCGATCTCGCTGCGGCGGGTCGTCGTCACCGAGGGGATCACGACCTCCGTGACCCGCTCCGGGTGCTCCTCGGCGTACGCCAGGATCAGGGTGGAGCCCCAGGAGCCGCCGTACAGCAGCCAGTTGTCGATGTTCAGGTGGTCCCGCAGGCGTTCCATGTCGGCGATCAGGTGGGCCGTCGTGTTGTGCGCCATGTCGGTCGCCGGGTCGCTCGCGTGCGGCGTCGAGCGGCCGCAGCCCCGCTGGTCGAAGAGGACGACCCGGTAGCGGTCCGGGTCGAAGTACCGGCGGGAGCGGGGCGTGCTGCCCGAGCCGGGGCCGCCGTGCACCACCAGGGCCGGCTTGCCGTCCGGGGCGCCGCACACCTCCCAGTACACGAGGTTGCCGTCGCCGACGTCCAGCATGCCACTGTCGTACGGTTCGATCGGCGGGTACAGGTCGTTCGGTTCGCGGTGCACGGCGTCGTTCCCCTCGGTGCGGCGGGCGGGCGGTGGGCCACGTTACGCGGATGCGGTCGTCGGAGCAGTCCCGTACGGTCCTGGCCATGCGCGTACGTATCGATCTGACCCTGGACTGTGCCGACGCCCAACTGCTCCGCGCCTTCTGGAAGTCGGCCCTGGGCTATGTGGACCTGCCCCCGCCGCCGCCGTTCGCGACCCGGGAGGAGTGGCTCGCCCAGTTCGACCTGCCGGAGGGCGAGACGGTGGACGACGGCGCCTGGCTCTGCGACCCCCAAGGCGTCGGTCCGCACCTCGCCATTCTCAAAGTGCCCGAGCCGAAGACCGCGAAGAACCGGCTGCACATCGATGTGCGGATCGACGGCCACGGCACCCCGGCCGAGCGGTGGGAGCGGATCCGGGCGGAGGCCGCGCGGCTCGTGGCGGCGGGCGGGTCCGTGCTGGCGGAGGTCGACGAGCACCATGTGGTGATGGCCGACCCGGAGGGCAACGAGTTCTGCGTGGCGGCGGCCGGCGCGCCCGACCCGCAGGACTGAGCGCGCCGGACCCGGCGGCCGCCGCGAGCCCGCCCCGCCGACGAGGCGTAGCCTGGACGCCGTGAACGCCGACCCCCGGATCCTCGCCGTCCTCGACACGCTCCTCGCCTCCGCCGCCCCCGACGAGCGCGGCGCGCTGTGGCAGCTGGCCGAGCCGGGGCGGGAGTTGGACGCCAATCTGGTGCGGCTGCCGCCGGACGCCGAGGTCGGGGAGCATCAGGAGGACGTGCTCGACGTGCTCCTCGTCGTCCTGGCGGGCGCGGGCAGCGTCAGGGCGGGCGACGGCCGGGTCCTGGACCTCGCGCCCAGCACCGCGCTCTGGCTGCCCCGCACCTCACGGCGTGCGCTCGCCGCCGGGCCGGACGGGCTGGTGTATCTCACCGTCCACCGCCGCCGCCCCGGCCTCGCGATCAAGCCGCCGAGCGGGGCGTACGAGGGCGGTGAGGGCCCCTGCATGCTGGACCGGGTCTGCCCGGAGTGCGGGCGCCTCTCGCAGGACCCCGCACCGGTCTTCTGCAGCCGGTGCGGGGAGCGGTTCCCGGAGCGGTGAGCCGGGCAGGACCGCGCCGGGCCGGGAGGCGGTGACCGGGTCTCAGTACCCCTCGCACTCCGTCAGGTCCGGCAGGCCCGGCGGGTTCTCGTTGCCCACCAGGCCGGAGAGGTTCTCCTTGTACATGTCCTCCCAGACCCTGCTGTCCAGGATCGTCCGGAGCGCCGAGCACACCTCGCCCTTCAGCACCGGGGTCTTCGGCCGCATCGCCACGCCGTAGCCCTCCGCGCCCTGGATGTTCTCCAGCCGCCGCACCTTGCCCGGGTTGGCCTCGACGTACCCGGCGAGAATGATGTCGTCCGAGGCCACCGCGTACACGTCGGACTTCGGGTCCAGCAGCTTGTCCAGGCAGTCCTGATAGGTGTTGGGCTGCGACTTCGCCATGGTGAAGCCCTGCTTCGGCAGCGCCTTCTCGTACGTCGACTCCCGCGCCGTGCACACCTCGACGCCCAGGTCCCGCAGGTCGCTGGAGTCGTTGATCGTGTACTTGGCCGACTTCTCGCGGACCAGGAAGCCCCGGCTCGCCTCGTAGTACGGTCCCGCGAAGTCGACGCTGTAGCCGTCGGGCGCGGCCGTCTTGCGGTCGTCGGTGATGCTGTACGAGGCGATGACCAGGTCCACCTGCTTGGTCTTCAGCGCGGTGGACCGGTAGTCCGTGGCGACCGTGGTGAAGGCGACCTCGCCCTTGCCGTAGCCCATGCTCTCGGCGATCGCGTACGCCAGGTCGATGTCGTAACCCTTGTACGTACGCGACTTCTTGTCGAAGATGCTCAGCCCGGGCTGGTCGTCCTTGACGCCGATCTTCAGGGTGGGGTGGGTGTCCTTCCACCGCTCCTGGGAGCCGCTGCCCGCCGCGCCGTCGCCCTCGCCCTGGCCCCGCACCGAGCCGGCCCGGTCGCCGCCCCCGCCGCCGTCCTTCTCGCCGTCGCCCTGCGAGACCAGCCAGCCCGCACCGGCCAGCAGCGCCACGCACACCGCCGCGGCGGCCACCTTCCAGCCCCGGTGCCGGCCGCGCCGGCCGCTCGCCGCCGGAGGCGCGGGAGTCGGAGCCGGTGCCACGGGCTCCACCGGCGGTGGCGGGACGGCCGGACCGGGCGGGGGCGTCGCGGGGTTCGGCGTCGCGGGGTTCGGTGTGGACGGCGCGGTCGGCGGATGCGTCGCCGACGCGGCCCGGCCCGCGTGCGGTGCGGCGGGATCGCCGAGCGCCTCGCGGAGCATCGCCTCCGCCGTGGCCGCGTCCAGCCGCTCCCGGGGGTCCGGGATCAACAGCCCCTGGACGACCGGGGCGAGCGGACCGGCGTACCGGATGACCGGGTCCGGCGACTGCCGGATGTTCTCCTGGACCTCCCACACCTCGTGCCCGGCGAAGGGCGGCCGGCCCTCGACCATCTCGTACAGCGTGACGCCCAGCGCCCACAGGTCGGAGGCCGGGGTGGGGCCAGGGGACGCGGGGGCGAACAGCTCCGGCGCGAGGTACGGCGGTGTGCCGATGACACTGCCGGTCCGGGTCACCCGGTCCGCGCCCTCGAAGGTGGCGATGCCGAAGTCCACCAGGATCGCGAGGCCGTCGTCGCGGACGAGGACGTTGCCCGGCTTCACGTCGCGGTGGACGACCGAGGCCGCGTGGACCGCCCGCAGGCCCTGGAGGATCTGCAGGCCGATGTCTGCTGCCCTCGGCACGGCGAGGACGTGCTGGGCGGTCAGCAGATCGCCCAGGGACGGCGCTTCGAGCAGCTTCATCACGATCCAGACCTGCTGCTCGGTCTCGACCTGGTCGTGGACCGTCACCACGTTCTGGTGCTCGATCTTCGCGATGGCCTCCGCCTCGCGCCGGGCCCGCTGCAGCGCCGCCGCCTGGGTCGCCGCGGTCATGGCGTTCCGGTCGAGCAGGCCCTTCACCGCGACGAACCGGCGCAACCGCAGATCGTGGGCCTTCCAGACCTCGCCCATCCCGCCGCTGCCGATCGGTTCCAGCAGCTCGTAGCGGCCGTCGATCACGGTGCGGGGGGAGGGCACGGCGTCGCCGATTCTCCCGGACCTGTCTTCGCTGTGCATGCGACCCCCTGTGTGCTACATGGACTACGCCAGGTTAGACGCAACCTCGATGCGGGGAGGTTCGCCGTCGCGTCGGGCCCTACGAAGCCGCGCCGCCGTTGCTCTTCAGCAACTGGCCGTTGACCCACTGCCCTTCGGGCGAGCACAGGAAGTCCACCAGGTGCGCGGTGTCCCGCGGGGTGCCGAGGCGGCCGAGCGGGGTGCCCGCGGCCAGGGCCTCGCGCAGGTCGTCGGTCATCCAGCCGGTGTCCACCGGACCGGGGTTGACGACGTTCGCCGTCACCCCGAGGTGGGCCAGCTCGTGCGCGGCGGCCAGGGTGATGCGGTCCAGGGCGCCCTTGCTCGCGCCGTACGGGAGGTTGCCCACGGTGTGGTCGCTGGTGAGCGCGACGATCCGGCCCGTCGCGGTGCCGGGCGCGCTGCGGAAGCGCAGCCCGTACTCGCGGATCAGCAGCCAGCTGGCCCGGGAGTTCACCGCGAAGTGCCGGTCGAACGCCTCCACGGTGGTGTCCAGCAGCCCGGAGTCCACCGACTCCGCGTGCGAGAGGACGAGCGCGGTCACCGGGCCGCCGAGGCGCTGCTCCGCCTCGTCGAAGATGCGGGTCGGCGCGTCGGGGTCGGACAGGTCCGCCTCGACCGCCGCCGTACGGGCCCCGGCCTCCGCCAGATCCTTCGCGATGGACGCGGCCGCCCCCGGCTCGGCGCCCCACTCCATGCGGCGGTCGTACGGCGTCCAGTAGGTGAAGGCGACGTCCCAGCCGGAGGCCGCCAGCCGGCGCGCGATGCCCGCGCCGATGCCGATGCTGCGGCCGACGCCGGTGATCAGGGCGATGGGGCGGGCCGGGGTGGGCGAAGGCTGCTCGGTGGTCGTCACGCGGTGATCCTTCGTGACCCGTACGGCGTACGTCAATGGCCTTTCCGGTCACGCGGGCGGCACCTGTGCGCCCGCGCTGACCTGCGGTGACCCATCTCCCTGGTGGCCCGACGCGATCTTTGTGTTTCCCCGTGGCGGGGGCGCGCTCCTAGCGTGGACCACAGAAACCACGACGAACGCCGCATACCGGATACCGGAGTGCGGCCGATGGAGAGGATCCGCCATGAGTGAGCAGCAGTCGCAGGCGCAGCAGCCGCTGGCCGGGAGGACCGCCGTGGTCGCCGGTGGTGCGAAGAACCTCGGGGGCCTGATCAGCCGCACGCTCGGCGAGGCCGGGGCGAACGTCGTCGTCCACTACCACAGCGAGAACACCGCCGCCGATGCCGAGAAGACGGCGGAGGCCGTACGGGGCACGGGCGCGCAGGTCGTCGTCGTCCGCGAGGACCTGACCCGCGTCGAAGGCGTGCGGAGCCTCTTCGACCAGGCGCTGGACGCCTTCGGCGGGGTGGACGTCGCCGTGAACACCACCGGCATGGTGCTGCGGAAGCCGATCGGCGAGACGACCGAGGAGGAGTACGACCGCATGTTCGCGATCAACTCCAAGGCGGCGTACTTCTTCCTCCAGGAGGCCGGCACCCGCCTCAACGACGGCGGTCGCATCGTCAGCCTGGTCACCTCGCTGCTCGCCGCGTTCACCGACGGGTACGCCACCTACGCGGGCGCGAAGGCCCCGCTGGAACACTTCACCCGGGCGGCGGCCAAGGAGTTCGCCCCGCGCGGCATCGCCGTGAACAATGTGGCCCCGGGACCGATGGACACGCCGTTCTTCTACCCGCAGGAGACGCCGGAGCGCGTGGAGTTCCACAAGTCGCAGGCCATGGGCGGCCGGCTGACCGAGATCGAGGACATCGCACCGCTGGTGAAGTTCCTCGTCACCGAGGGCGGCTGGATCACCGGCCAGACGATCTTCGCCAACGGCGGCTACACGGTCCGCTGACCGGCGACCGACGGCCGACGGCGTCCGGGAGGACCGCGTGAGTCTGGATCTGCGCAAGCTGGAGCATCTCGTCGCCGTCGCCGAGGAGGGCGGGTTCACCCGGGCGGCCGAACGGCTGCACCTGAGCCAGCAGGCGCTGAGCACCTCCATCCGCACCCTGGAGCGGCATGTCGGCGTCCAGCTCCTGGACCGGGGCCACCAGCACGTCACCCCGACCCCGGCCGGGCAGGCACTCATCGACGACGCCCGGACCCTCAGCGCCCAGGCGCTCGCCGCTCTGGACCGCGCCCGCCGGATCGGGCGCGGCCGGGCCGGGCACCTGCGCATCGGCCACACCCCGGCGGTCACCGCCGAGGAGGTCGTGGACCTGCTGACCCGGGCCCGTACGGAGGAGCAGGGCATACAGGCCCACGTCCGCCAGCTCTTCCCCGACGAACTGCGCGAACAACTCCTCACGGGCGCCTGCGATCTGGGCCTGAGCCGGGCCATGCCCGCCGACACGGGCCTGACCCGGGCCCGGATCGCCGAACACCGCCTGCGGATCGCCGTCCCGGCCGGTCACCCGCTCGCCGCCCGCCCCGCGGTGGCCCTGGCCGATCTGCGCGGCCAGCCGCTCACGGTGTGGGGCGAGCCGGGCTCGTCCGCGTACACGGATCTCCTGATCGGCCTGTGCCGTCAGGCGGGCGTGGAGCCGGACACCCGGCGCAACCCGGTCCAGGGCACCCCGCCGATCACGGCCGTCACCGCGACCGGCCGCATCGCCTTCGTCACGACGCCCCCGGGCCCGGCGGCGGGCGGCGCGGCCCACGTCGTGGACCTGGACCCGCCCGTCCATGTCCCGGTCCACGCACTGTGGCCCGCGCACACGACGTGCCCGGGGCGGGATCTCTTCCTCAGCCGGACCGGCGACGAACGACATGCGGCGGTGAACGCGCCGACAGAGACTCGGGGCGAGGAAGAGACCAAGGAAAAAGCGAAGGAAGAAACGAAGGAAGAAACGAAGGAAGGAAGGGAGTCACACGATGACCACATCGATCAGTGATCCGGTGGTGGAGAAGTTCATCGCCACGGTGAACGCGGGCGACAAGGACGCCTTCTTCGCCGACGTCCTCACCGAGGACGCCACCATGTCCGACGACGGCAGCGAACGGGACCTGGCGGCCTGGACGGAGAAGGAGATCTTCTCCCCGAAGGCCAACGGCCGGATGCAGGTCGTGGAGGCCTCCGACGACGGCCGCACCCTCGTCGTCGACTACACGAACGACACCTGGGGCACGATGCGGACCCGCTGGGTCTTCACGGTCTCCGGCGACCGCGTCAGCCGCTTCGAGACGGGCCAGGCGCCGGCCTAGCCGGTTTTCCGGCGGCGGTCACAGCCGGCGGTAGGTGCGGCCGCCGCGCCGGGGGAGGGCCGCCGGGTCGTCGGGCCCGTTCCGGGTGGCCCGGAGCGCGAGGTGGAGTTCGGCGCGCACGGTGGCGTCGGCGAGGTTCTGTGCGAGGTGCTCGGCGCACCGGCCGAGCCAGCTGGTCAGGGTGGTGCGGTGGACGTGGAGTTCGGCCGCCGCCGGGGCGGTCCTGGCGTGGTGGCGCAGCCAGCAGGCGAGCGCGATCCGCAGATGCGGCTCCAGCCCGCCGACCAGGCCGTACGCCCAGGAGCGGACCGCCTCGGTGTCCAGGAGGCCGCCCGGCAGCGCCTCCAGCCGGTCAGGACCGGACGGCCCGGGCGGCCCGGGCGGCAGGGCAGCGTTGCCGCCGTCGTCCGGGCGGGGCGCGCGCAGGGCCAGCAGCAGATGCGCCTGCGCGGTGGCGTCCTCCAGGTCCGCGCCGAGCAGCCGGGCGAGCTCGCGTATCCGGGCCCGTACCGTACCGGCGGACAGACCGAGCGCGGCGGCGGCGCGGGGCTTGCTGCCGGTGCGGAGCCACACCAGGAGCAGGTGCCGGTGGGCCGGGGCCAGCGGACGCAGCACGGATTGCGCCCACCGGGCGTACGGGACGGTGGGCAGCAGGGGCGCGAGCCGGGAGCTGCCGACGGCGTCGGCGGGGACGATCCGGCGGTCGGGCGTGGCACTGTGCCGGGCGGCGGCGGCTCCGCTGTGGGCGGTGGGCATCTCGGCCAGGGGCAGCGGTCCGGCCATGCCCGCGAGCAGGCGGTGCCGCTCGCTCACCCGGGAGACCAGGCGCAGGACCCTTCCGTCGTCGCCGCCGTGGTGAAGTTCGGCGACGACGAGTTCGCCGTCCAGCCGGCCCAGCAGGGTGCAGGCGTCGGCGTACGGGTCGAGGGAGGGGCGTACGGCCCGCCAGAGGACCTGGTGGGCGGCGGGGATGTCGGCGCCGGCGAGCCGGTAGACGGTGACATGGGTGAGCCGGTTCCCGCACAGGCTCCCGGTGCCGGTGCCGGTGGTGGCGGTGTCGCGGCCCGGGGTCTCGGTGGCGGTGGTCGTGTTCCGGCCCAGGGTCTCGGTGACGACGGAGGTGTGGCCGGCCAGCAGCAGCCGGATGAGCGTGGTGTGCAGCCGCATCTGCTCGCCCCGCAGCTCCGCCGCCCGCTGCCCGCGCACCTCCAGGAGGGCCGCGGTGGTCGCGGCGACATGGCCGGTGTGTTCGGCGGGCGTGGTGGGCGCCGGGGCCAGGACGAGGATCGCTCCGGCCGCCGGGAGCTGGACGCAGTACGGGTGTTCCTGCGGGGCGGCGGCGGCGTGCACACCGTCGGCGGCGGCCGAGGCGGGCGTGCTGTAGACGGCCCCGGCGATCGGGTCGGCGAGGACCGCCCAGCCCTGGACCAGGGCCGCGGCCTCGGCGACCAGATGCGCGCCGGAGCGGGTCGCCGCCCGCAGCAGCCGGCCCGCCGCCTCCCGCCCGTCCCGGGCGCCCCACGGGCCGGCGGCCTCGTGGTCGGTGGTGCCTGTGGTGCTCATGCGCAAGCCTCTGCGGGCGGTGCGCGCCGCGCACGGGGAAGGCCCGTGCGCGGCGCGGCGGGTGCGGACGTGGTGAGGGCGTGTCCGGTGGAGCGGGAGCGGGACCGGGACCGCCGGATACGTACTGCGGACCGGGACCGGGACCGTTGGATACGTACTACGGAACTACGGAACGCGGGCGACCGCGCCCCACCCGGCCCGGGCCGTGGTGGTGCCGGTGTTCGCGTCGGGCCGCCAGTTCGGCCAGGACACCATGCCCGGCTCCACCATCTCCAGCCCGTCGAAGAACGCGATCGTGGTCTCCGGCTCGCGGAAGATGTACGGGATCGCGCCGCTCGCGTTGTACTCGTCCTGCACGGCGCGGTGCGCGTCGTCGGACGCGGTGGAGTGGCTGAGCGAGAGGTAGCTGCCGGAGGGCAGACGCTCCACCAGCCGCCGCACCAGGGACAGGGCGTCGTCCCAGTCCACGATGTGGCCCAGCACGTCGCTGATCACGAGGGCGACGGGCTGCGTCAGGTCCAGGGTCTTGGCCGCCCCGGTGAGCACGGTCTCGGTGTCGCGCATGTCCGCCTCGACATAGGCGGTCGCGCCCTCGGGGGTGCTGGTCAGCAGCGCGTGGACGTGCAGCAGCACCAGGGGGTCGTGGTCGACGTAGACGACACGGGACTCCGGGGCTATCCGCTGGGCGACCTCGTGCGTGTTGTTCGCGGTCGGCAGTCCCGCGCCGACGTCCAGGAACTGCCGGATTCCGGCGTCGCGGGCGAGGTGGCTGACGGTCCGGCGCAGGAAGTCCCGGGACTCCTTCGCGAACGTCTCGATCAGCGGGTACTTCTCCCGGTAGGCGTCGCCAGCCGCCCGGTCCGCCGGGAAGTTGTCCTTGCCACCGAGCCAGTAGTTCCAGACACGTGCGGAGTGCGCGACGCTCGTGTCGATCTGCGCGGGCAGTTCAGGCCCATTTCCGGTCGTACTCATCCTGTAACGCCTCTCCTGTTCGGGCCGGCCGCATCGCCATCACGCACGACACGTCCAGCATTCCCTGATACGTCTGTACGGGGTGGGGGCTGTCCCACACCTCCGCGGTGCCGGGCAGTCCGCCCTCCCGGACCACATGGTCGGCGATCTCCCGGATCTCCACCCGGTAGAGGGTCAGCGCCGGGACGCCGGTCAACGGGTGGGGCGGTGCGTACTCGTCGTGCAGCTGCACCGTCACATCCCCGCGCTCCGCGATCTGCCGGAGCGTCCTGAGCTGCTCGCGCATCACCTCGTCGCCGCCGACCCTGCAGCGCAGCGCGGTGACGGGCAGGACCGCCCAGAGCCGGGTCTGCTGTTCCTGGAGCCGCTTCTGACGCTCGGCCAGGAAGTCCGCCCGCCGCCGGCGCTCGGCCGCGCCCCGGTCGGGGGACATGATCTCGTCCACGGCCATCGCGTACGCCGGGGTCCGCAGCAGCAGCGGCACCAGCGCCGGATGCCAGGTGCGTACGACGCTCGCCGCCGACTCCACGCTCATCAGGTCCATCAGCCAGGGCGCCATCGCGTCCCGCCACGGATGCCACCAGCCGGGCATGTTCGCGGCGTTGAGCCGGCCCATGATGTCGTCGGCCTCCGCCGCACCCGCCCCGTAGACGTCGAGGAGGGCGGACACCTGACCCACGTCGAGGGAGGTCTGCGCCTGCTCCAGCCGCCGCAGCGTCGACGGATGCCAGCCCAGCCGCGTGGCGGCCTGCGGGACGGACAGTCCGACGCCCTCGCGCAGCCGCCGCAGACGGGCCACCAGGACCAGGTGCTGGGCCGTCCGCCCCGACCTCTCGCGCGCCACGGCTTCCCCCTCCCTGCGTCCGGCTCGGTGGCCCGGCCCTGTTCCGGCTCGATCTATCCGACATTCCGCGCAGTCTGCGCACAGTGCACACAGCGCACCTTGCGACACTCGCACGGCGCTCTCAAGGTAAGCATGTCCGACCCCGCCGTACGCCAACTCGGCAAGACCGGGCTGATCTTGTCTTTTCCCCGCTCCACCACCTTGCCCGCCCCTGCCGAGCCCCGCTCCACCGCCCCGCCCGCCCGCTGCGTCACCCCTCCCGCCCCAGCCGTTCCGTGCACTGCCGTTCCACGCACCGTCGTTCCGGCGGACCGTTCTCTGGAGCCCACCCCATGAACCACGTGACCCACCCGACCCGCCCGAACCTCCGGTCCGTCGTCACCGCCCCGAGGCCCGCCCCGGCCCCGGCCCGCCCTCTCGACCTGCGGGTCCGCGCCCAGCGGATCCAGATCGACGAACTCATCGTCGACGACCCCCGCAAGGTGCTCGCCCACGCCGGACAGGCCGTGCTCGACGACCCCGACGCGGCGGCCCTGCTCGGCCTCGTCCCGGCCGGCCCGCTGCCGCTCCCGGCGGCGGCCGCGCTGCTGTGCGCGCTCTACGACACGGACGTCCTCACGGCCATGGGGCTGCGCCTGACCCGCCACACCACCCGTGTCTCCGCCTCCGACCAGCAGACGGAGCCCGTGTCCCTGGTGCGGTCCACCGCCCGGGACCAGGAGGACTGAGCCGCCGAGGGGGCGACATGGCCCGGGCAACGCCTAGCCTCTTCCCATGCCGCCCGACACCGACGCACACGCACAGGAACACGCACAGGCACAGGCGAACACGTACGCGCACGCACGACGTGACGACCAACCCGAGGAGACCCGGCGGGTGCTGCTGAGCCGCACCTTCGACGAGGACGCGGAACTGTACGACCGGGCCAGGCCCGGGTATCCGCCGGAGCTGTACGACGACCTCGTGGACCTCGCGGGGGCCCGCCCCGGCCGTCGCGTACTGGAGATCGGCTGCGGGACCGGCCAGGCCACGGTGCCTCTGGCCGCGCTGGGCTGTCGGATCACGGGCGTCGAGGCGGGGCCGCGAATGGCAGCGGTCGCACGGCGCAATCTGGCGGAGGCGGAGGCGGAGGCGGAGGTTGGGGCCGAGGGCGGGGCCGGGGTCGGGGTCGGGTCGGCGGAGGTGGTGACGGCGGAGTTCGAGAACTGGCCACTGCCGGCGGAGCCGTTCGACGTGGTGCTCGCGGCGACCGCGTTCCACTGGATCGATCCGGCGGTACGCGTGTCCAGGGCGGCCGACGCGCTGCGACCCGGCGGGGCGCTCGCCGTGGTGCGCGGCCAGCATGTGAGGGGCGGTACCGAGGAGTTCTTCGTCGAGGTCCAGCGCTGCTACGAGCGCTTCGACCCCGCGACACAGCCCGGCACACGGCCTCCCGAGGCGGACGACGTCGACAACTCCGACCATGCGGAGGAGGTCGCCCGGAGCGGCCGCTTCGGCGAGACGGTCTTCCGCCGCTACGCGTGGGACCTCACGTACACCACGGCGGAGTACCTGGACGTGCTGCGGACCTACTCCGGCCACCGAGCACTGCCGGATGCGGCCAGGAACGGGCTGCTGGCCTGCGTGGCGGGCCTGATCGACGGGCGTTACGACGGCCGGGTGACCAAGCGCTACCTGATCGAACTGGCGGTTTCGCAGCGAAACTGATCGCACGGGCGCCGACCAACGGCCCGCCCGCTCAACGCCTGTTGGCGCGCCGAACGGCAGACTGACCGGCATGGACTCAGGACTCGCCGCACTGCTGGGCGCCGCCATCGGTTCCGCAGCGACGCTGGGGGGCGGCGATGGTCAACGGCCGTTCCCAGGCACGCTCCCAGCACGCCCAGCAGAGCCGCCGGCACCGCCGTGACGCGTACGCCCGCTACCTCGGCGCCCTCCACGACCGCGACCTCGCCATGGACGCCGTCCTGGCCGCGCTGCGTGCGGACCACCCCGACCAGGCCGTCGTCGACGAGCTGACGGACCGCTTCGTCGCCCCGGCCCGCCGGGAACGGGCCCTCTACGACACGGTCAAGGAACTCCGCCTGGCGGCCCGGGCCGCGATCGGTCGGACGGCCTGACCGGGACCGAGAGGCTGTCCCGCAGCTCCGGCCCTCGACCCTCGGCTCCGGCTCTGGGCTCCGGCTCTCGACTGCGTGTCGTCGAGGCCCACTACGGTGGCCCGCATGACCGACACCGATGACTGGACATCCGCACCGGACCGGATCGTGCGCGGCTCCATGGGGCTGTGCCATCTCACCGTGGCCCAACCGCCGTTCGACGTCGACGCGCGCGGTCTGCCTCCCCAGGACCCGGCGGCGGCGCGTGCGTTCGCCGGGTCGTTCGAGGGCGTCGAGGAGGTTCTGGAGGACATCGGGCCGCGCTCGGTGCTGACGCCGTTGCCGTCGTCCGTGCGCGCCGACCTGGACGTCGTCCACGCCGGCGCGTGGGGTTCGATGCTGAGCATCGTGAATCCGGCGTTCGCGGCCGACGGCAACGACGAGCCGTTGAGAGCGGCGGCCACGGAGCTGCGCGAGCGGTTCCCCGATGCGCGGATCGTGGGCCGGGTCGCCTACCGCGGCGGCATGGAGCACACCGAGGACCTCGTGTGGCTGCCGGACGGGGCGATGTTCCACGCCTCCGGCTGGCCCGAGGACGAGCCGTTCGTCGTCAGCGGCGACCCGCACGCGGTGATCGCCTCGCTGGAGGTGAAGAGGTGGCAGCTCGACAACGCGGGCGTCGACCTGCGGGAGGCCGCGAACGAGATCGAATGGGCGCGGCTGGCCGGACTGGCGTTGGGGCCCTCGGATCCGTGGGGGTGGGAGGAATTGCAGACGACCGCGTTCCGGGTGCGGCATTCGGAGGATGCGGTGCAGAGTATGGAGGCCTTGTATTTTGTGTGAACTCGTAGTCACAACAAAAGAGTTGGGCTATTTCGACACGCCCTGAAATTCTTCTTCCCGCAGGGCGTGCGGGCCCTATGGTGGTCGGGCGGCGCGTACATGTCACGGGGGCCTGGCGTGCCGCCCTCGACCCCTCAGGGCCCCGCACGAGAGGGAAGACGAAGCCTTGAACCACTCGCTCCGAATACCGTCCAGGTGGCGGTTCGCGGCCCGCTTAGCCGCCGCCTTCGGCCTGGCCGCCGCTGTCACGGTGACCGGTCTGCCCGCCGTCGAGACCGCCCAGGCGGCCGGCCCGCCCGTCTCGGCGAAGCTGAAGCCCGGCTCGGGGAAGCGCTGCGACACCAGGAACGGAATGCCGCCCGCCGCGAAGACCCCGGCGGACTCCGGATTCCCCGACAACCTCACCGGTCCGATCCACAAGGACCGCGCCCTCCCGAAGAACTTCGAATTCGATCTTCCCGGCCAGGCGTACGACGGGTTGCAGACCCCGACCGCCGCCGAGAAGAACAAGGCCCTGTCCCAGGTGCCCGGGAATCCGGAGAAGAACGTCGCCGCCTGGAAGAAGATCGCCGACGCCTCGGGGAAGCCCGCCGACCGTGCGATGGAGATCTACGCCCGGTATTTCGCGAACAAAGAGGGCCTGAATTTCCGGCACTGGTTCGACAAGCGGTACATCCGCAACCAGGTCAACAACCACAAGGGGTCGGGCTTCGAGCGGCAGTTGGTCCGCGACTACAAGCTGATCGGCCCGGACTGGCTGTGCGAGGTCACCGTCGAGCTGTTCGACCAGAACGGTGAGAAGGTCGGCGAACGCCGGTACGACGCCTACAACAAGGCGAAGAAGGAGTTCAACGAGTTCAAGTCGAACTCCAAGCTGACGGCGAAGCAGCTCGCGAACGACCGCGTCGTCGCCCGGTCGATGTCGGACCACACCTTCCGCTACACCGGCGCGAAGAAGTTCACCGCCGGCCAGGCCAAGCACATCGCCGACCTGGAACGCGACGTACGGAACATGCGCGGCGGGAAGACCGGCCAGGTCCGGGGCAACCAGCGCATGTACAACCCGGTCCCGAAGACCACCCCGATCCGCGGCTACTCCGACCACCAGCGCTGGTTCGCCCCCGCCTGCCAGACCGGCACCCGCACGATGGCGGCCGGCGCGAACACCTGCGGCACCCGGGGCCCCGCCAACGAGCGCGCCCTGTCCTCCGGCAAGACCCTCGAAGAGGCGAAGCGCTTCCAGCGGGACGCCAACCGTCTCGACCCGCGCGGCACCCTCCCCAGGGGCGGCCCGGGCGGCGTCGACTTCACCACCCTCGAACTCCGTTACGTCGGCGGGCTCGGCAAGGGCAAGGGCATGTCGTACTCCATGAAGTCCGACCAGATGCCCGACCCGGACAACAACCCCGGCTTCGGCGGCGAGGTCCGGATGCAGCTCTCCTCCGACGCCCTGTTCACCTGGCTGGCGCTCACCCCCGAGAAGTTCTGGGTGAACCTGAACCCGGACCAGCCGAACAAGGTCATGGACGCGAAGTTCGGCAAGACCGACGCCGGCCGCGTACTCCTGGAGGCCGACCTGGAGATGAAGCACGACTTCAGCGAGGCCGTGAACCCCGACAAGCACCCCGGCGCCAAACGGTACTGGGACACCGCGCCGCGCCGGAACGGCATGCCGTGCTTCCCGGGTGTACGGATGTGGATCGAGCCCAAGCCCGCCCAGGTCCGTGAGGAGGACGGCGGGATCCACATCCTCGACGCGCCCCTCAAGGTCAGCACCCAGTGGCTCGACGTGGACTACACCGTCCCCGGCTCCACCGAGTGCACGGACCTCTCCGACGCGGAGAAGAAGGCGATCGAGCGGTCCATCGCCACGAACGTCATGCCGCTCGTGGAGGAGCGCGTCAACACCGACCGCGACTACGCCGACCTGCGGGCCGTGTACACCGCCCGGGTCGCCGCCGAGTACATCCGGCAGCAGGACGCCAAGAAGCCCACGGACTTCCGCGCGATCATCGACAGCAACGACGTGACCCCGTGGACGCTGCGCGACCCCAACAAGGACTGGACCCGTGAGCAGGTCTGGAACCGCTACATGGACTCGATCAAGAAGGGGATCGAGTGGTTCGAGCTGAAGTACGGCGGCAAGGTCTACAACCAGGGAGTCGGCGGCGTCGACTTCTCGAAGCAGCCGAAGCGGAACATCCCGAAGGCCCAGTTCGAGGCGGAGAACCGGGACCTGGGCAACACCGTCACCAACTCCCGTAAGTCCGACGACGCTTCGTACCGCGACCTCGACACGGTCTACCTCGGCGCGGGCCCCGCGGACGAGGGAAGCGGCGAGGACCCGGGCGGCGACCCCACCCCGACGCCGACCCCGTCGGACCCCGGCAAGCCGACCGACCCGCCGTCGTCCCCGGCCCCGGACCCCACCACCCCCGGTGACCACGGCACCCCGACCCCGCCCGGCAACAGGCCGGACCCGGACGGCGACCTCGCCGACACCGGCAGCAGCGCCCCGGTCGGCCTCATCGCGGGCGCCGCCGCCGCGCTCGCGGTGGCCGGCGGAACGCTGATGTGGTGGATGCGCCGACGCCGCGGGACCGTCCAGGAGTAGCCGTACGGGGGCAGTACGCACCGTGAGAGCGAAGGGCTCCACCCGCACCCCGGGTGGAGCCCTTCACCGCGCTGTACGGGGCGGGCTCAGGCACCCCACAGCCACGAGCCGTACGCCGCCGACGCGACGAGCTCGCCGAGACCGAAGGCGAACGGCACCGGCACCAGCAGGGCGACACCGGTGCGGACCAGGGCCGGTCCGGCGATGGCGACCACGTCATGGGGACCGCCGGTCGCGAAGAAGTCACGCCAGCGCAGGACCTCTCCGGAGCTGCTCGCCCAGAAGAACAGTCCGGTCAGCAGGAGGACCGCGCCGGTCAGGAGCCCCAGGAAGGCGGTCGCCTCCAGCAGGTCGACACGGGCGTCGTGCTCCCGCAGGACGAACGCGGCGACGACCACGCAGAGCGCGACGATTCCGCCGTACACCGCGCCACGCACCACGACACCGCCGAGCCGCAGCCGCGGTTCGAGCACCCCGTCCGCCCCTCTGCTCATGCGGACCATGTGCGTGCCCCCTGTCGTCACCGTGCCGTCGTGCCTGGCGTGCCCGGCGTGTCTGTCGCGTCTGTCGCGCCCGTGGTCACGACGCGGCGAAGTCTACGAAGAAGGCGTGTTGCCGCACGAGACGCCGGACCCGGCGGACCAGCACACTGAGGGCATGCGGTACGAGAAGCGATCCGAAAGAATCAGGATCAGGGCCGTGCGGGCTCTGCTCTGGCCGGCCTTCCTCGTCGCCTCACCCGTGCTGCTGATCGCAGGAGCGCCGATCCGCCGCCGCTACCTCCGCCACATCTACCGCGACGGGGCCCCGCCCCTGCTCGACAAGGAGCGCGGCCACGTCAGCGCCCACTACTTCGTCGCTACCCACCCGCTCTTCGCATGGCTCGGCCGGGAGTGAACGGCCTTCAGACGACGTCGAATTCATTGCCCTCGGGATCCTGCATGGCGGCGGCGTAGAAGCCGGCCTCCGGCTCGTCCTTGATCCGCAGCACGGTGGCGCCGGCTTCGACCAGCCGTTCCACCGCGGCCTCGACCCGTCGGGTGCGTTCCTCCAGCGGGACGTCACGGCCCCCGCCGACCTTCAGGTCGAAGTGCCACCGGTTCTTGGCGGCCTTCGGCTCCGGGACCGCCTGGAACCACACCCTCGGCCCCCGCCCGGCAGGATCGACGATCGACTCCGGTACGTCCCCGGCGCCGGGCGGCAGCTCTTCTGCCGGCACCCCCATCGACGCCCAGTAGGCACGCCACGTGGCATGCCCGTCCGGCGCGGGCTCGGGAACGTAACCCAGGGCCTCGGACCAGAAGGCCACCATCCTCTGCGGGTCGGAGCAGTCGATCGTCAGCTGCAGCGTCATCTCCATGCCCCGAGCGTTCCAGACGGGGCCGACAGCCACCCCTACTGCACCTCCGCCCGGTCCCCGGTCGACGACTTCGGGCCGGAGGTGGTGTTGCCGAAGTACGTCCAGCGCCAGGTCCCGGACGTGGTGGCCTTCCGCGCGGGCTCCGGCGCGGCGTTGACCGTGATCGGTCCTCGCGGCTGACTGTAGGACCGGGGAGGGCCGTACGGGGTTGTGCGCGGTGCGGCAGCGATGCGGTCACCCGCCGCCCGGCGCGCGCACCAGGAAGACGTCGACCTGGTCCTGCGACTCAACGACGAAGCCGTGGCGTTCGTAGAGCCGACGGGCGGCACTGCCGTTCAGGACGTTCAGGCCGACGGTCAGGGCCTGTGCGTCCGTTCGCTCCAGCAGCGAGTTCAGCACGGCGGATCCGAGGCCTCGGCCCTGATGCCTCGGGGCCAGGTAGAAGTGCTCCAGCCACAGTCCGTCCTCGGCGGGCCGGACCGTCACGCAGCCCGCGAGCTCACCGTCGACCGTGATCACCGATGTGTGCCGCGCGGAGAACGAGTCCCGCAGCCGCTGCCGTACCCGGTGCTCGTCGTAACGCCCGAGGCGTTCCAGGTCCGCCCGCATGACCGTGGCCCGCAACTCCGCGATCGGCTCGACGTCGGCCGGTTCCGCGGCGCGCAGCGCCCAGCCCCTGGCCGGTGCCGGGGCGGCCCGCGCGGGCACCGCCGTGGTCGGCCGCGTACCGCTCTCCGGCCGCCAGGAGGCCTTCACCACCTACGGGACCCGGGCCACCGCGACGTACATGCCGCTGTGCTCCTGCTCGGGCGCGGGGGTTCCGGTGTACCACTCCGGGGCCTTCACCAGGCCGGGGGCGACGATCTCCAGGCCCTCGAAGAACCGGGAGAACTCCTCCCGTGTCCGCAGGGCCAGCTGGATGCCGCCCTTCTTGTACTCGTCCCCGGCCTGCTCCCCCTTCTCCGCGTTCACGTCGGACGCGCCGTGGGACAGCACGACGTAACTGCCGGGGGCCATGGCGTCCGTGAACGTACGGATGATGCCGATCGGGTCCTCGGCGTCCGGGAGGAAGTGGAGCAGGCCGAGGAGCGACAGGGCGATCGGGCGGTCGAAGTCCAGGGTCTCGCGGGCCGCGTCGAGGATGATCGCGGGCTCGCGGACGTCGGCGTGGACGTAGTCCGTGACGCCCTCCGGCCGGCTGATCAGCAGCGCCTCCGCGTGACGCAGGACGATGGGGTCGTTGTCGCAGTAGACGACCCGGGCCGAGGGGCGGATCTCCTGGGCCGTCTGGTGCAGGTTCGGCTCGGTGGGGATGCCCGTGCCGATGTCCAGGAACTGCGTCACGCCCTGGCCCGCCAGCCAGGCGGTCGCCCGGTTCATGAAGGCGCGCTGCTGGTGAGCGCCGATCTTCGCCTCGACGGGCAGGAGTTCGGCCACCTGCTGGTCCACCGGGTAGTTGTCCTTGCCGCCGAGCAGCGCGTCGTAGACCCGCGCCGAGTGGGGCTTGCTGGTGTCTATCGGGGGGTGAGGCGCCTGTGCCGTCATACCGAACTCCAGATACACGTGGTGTGGACCATTCAGTCGACGCAGTCTGCCACACGCCTACGGAGCCCCGGCGGAGACCCAGTGACCCACCAGATCCGCGTAGAGCGGGCTGCTGTCGAGGAGTTGGGCGGGAGTGCCGACGGCCGTGCGCTCGCCGTCGAGTACCAGGACGCGCGGCGCGCGCAGCGCGGAGCTGATGCGGTGCGCCACCACGACGAGCGTGGTGCCCCGGGTCGCGAAGGCCCGCTCGGCCCGCTCCTCGGCCGCCGGGTCGAGGTGGCAGCACGCCTCGTCCAGCAGCACGATCGACGCGGGGGACAGATGTGCGCGGGCCAGGGCCACGAGCTGCCGTTCACCGGAGGAGAGCGGGGGCCCGTCCAGCCCGACGGGCGCGTCCAGGCCGCCGAGCCGGTCCACGAGGGTCCGGGCGCCCACGGCCGTCGCCGACGCGAGGATGTCGGTGTCCCGCGCCTGTGGACGCAGGTAGCGCAGGTTGTCCCGCACGGTGCCGGTGAACACGTACGCCTCCTGCGGGATCAGGGTCACCGCCCGGTGGAGCCAGGCCCGGTCGACCTCCGTCACGGGTACGCCCCCCAGGGTCAGCCGGCCGCTGTCCGGCCCGGCCAGCCCGGCCAGCAGCGTGGTGAGAGTGGACTTCCCCGCACCGCTCGGCCCGACGACCGTCAGATGTGAGCCGGCCGGGATGTCGAGGGAGAGCCCGTCGATGACGGGTGCCGCTCCCGGGCCGTACGCGTAGACGACGTTCACCAGGGACAGGTCCGGGGAACTCGGGGTCAGCGGGGTCAGCGGGGTTCGCGGGGTCTGCGGGGTTCGCGGGGTCCGTCGGGTTCGCGGGGGGAGGGCCGGGCCTTGACCCCCCGGGGGGCCGGGCCGCGCTTCACGTGTCGAGCGGCTCAACTGGCTCAGTACGGTCGCCAGTTGCACGCCCCAGGAGCCGAGTACGGCGACGAGCGAGCGCAGGGCCGGAGCCACTCCGCTGACCAGGTAGCTGGTCGCGCCCAGCAGTTCGCCCACCGACAGCGCACCGCTGTCCAGGAGCCGTGAGGCCGACAACAGCAGGACCAGCAGCGGGAGATGACTGCCCAGCGACACCAGCAGGGTGTTGGCCGACGCGGTCCGGGCAACCGCCCTGGCCGCGTCCCGGTGGTCGGTGATCCGGGCGGACAGCTCGTCGGCCACCCGGTCCCGGGCGCCGCACGCGACGACGTCCCGGATGCCGTCGAAGGTCTCGCCCGCGACGCCCGTGAGGCGCTCCTCCGCCCGCAGTTGGCGGCGCTGGCGGCGGGCGAGGACGCGGAGGCGAGGGACGCAGAGGAGCAGGGTGAGCAGGACCGGGGGCAGGGTGAGCGCCGCCACCGGGGCGGACAGGGCGGCCAGGCCCACGAACGCCATCAGCAGGGAGACGCCCAGCTGCCGGGCCGAGCGCAGCAGGGCGGACACCAGCGACCGCACGGTCTCGACCTGTACCGTCAGCCGGGCCACGCCCGCGCCCGCCGTGTCCCGGGCCCCCGCCGCCGCGCGCTGCACGGCCCCCGCTGCCACCGCCGTCACCAGGTCGTCCCGCAGCGGTTCCACGATCCGCCCCAGCCACGGTGTCAGGGTCCGGGTCATCAGGGCGCGGAAGACCATCGCGGCCCCGAGCAGGCCGATCCAGAAGAAGCCTTCGGCGGGCCGTTCCGCGAGGAAGCCCCGGTCCAGGGCGGCGGCGACGAGCAGCCCGGAGGCGAGGGCCGGAACCGCCTCCAGCAGGGACCATCCCGCCACCGCGACCGCCGCCCCGCGGTGCCGGCGCAGGAACCCGGCGAACAGGTGCCGGTCGATGGGGCGCGGGGCTGCCTCGCTCATACCGGCTCCTGGGCGTGCGGGTTCGTGTGCGGGGGCGTGTCCCGGCCGGTCCACGCTTCGGCTCCGGACCCCGTATCGCGGTCCGGGGCGGTCTCCGGGCCGGTGCTCGCCGCGAACAGGGCCCGGTAGTCGTCGAGTTGCCACAGATCCGCGTGCGGGCCCAGGGCGCGGACCCGGCCGTCCTCCAGCCAGGCCACCAGGTCGGCCCGCGCGGCGGTCGACACCCGGTGGGCGATCAGCACCCGGGTGCGGCCCGACCAGGCCGAGGCGAGCGCGGAGCCGACCCGTGCCTCCGTGGCGGTGTCCAGGCTCGACAGCGCGTCGTCCAGGACGACCACCGCCGGATCGTGGACCAACGCCCGGGCGAGCCCCAGGCGTTGGACCTCTCCGCCGGAGAGCGGTGCCTCCGTGAGCGGGGTGTCGTAGCCACCCGGGAGGCGGGCGATGAAGTCGTCCGCCCGGGCGGACGCGGCAGCCGCCGTCACCTCCTCGTGGGAGGCGTCCGGGCGGGCGAAGGCGATCATCCCGGCCACCGTCGTGCCCAGCAGCGCGGGCCGCTCGAAGGCGTAGCCGACGGCGGCGCGCAGGGCCTGGGGGCTCAGCTCCCGCAGCGGTACGCCGTCGATGGCGACCAGGCCCGCGTCGGGCTCCCGCAGTCGCCCGATCAGCGCCGCCAGGGTGCTCTTGCCCGCCCCGGACCGGCCGACCACCGCGAGCGCCGTGCCCGCCGGGACGACGAGGTCCACGGCGTCCAGGACGGTCCGGGCGCCCGAACGGACCGTCACCCCCGACAGGGTCACCGTGCCGGAGCCGCCCGCCGGGCGCGCGCGGGTGCCGGGGGCCGGGACCGGCTGGTCGACGACCTCGGCGACCCGGCGCGCACCGGCGGCCGACATGCCGAGCGCGAAGAGGGCGTCGAGCTGGTCCAGCGCGGCCATCGCGAGCGCCGTGTAGCCGACGACCGCGGCGAGTTCGCCCGCACTGATGTCACCGCGGAGCAGGGCGAGACCTCCGGCACAGAGCACCAGCACCTCCACGGCCGGGATCAGCAGGCCCACCTGCCACCCGGTGTCCCGCTGGAGCGCCCAGACGCGGTGCCCGGTGCGGGACAGTTCCGGGAGAGGATCCAGGACCCGGCGGGTCTCGGCCGCCGCCGTGCCGCTCGCGCCGATGGTCCGGGCCCCGCCGAGCGCCTCCAGGAGCAGGGCGGAGATCCTTCCCTGGGTCTCCTGGTACCGGAGGAACAGCCCCGAGCCGCGGTTCATGAACATCCGGGCGATGAGCGCCAACGGCGGTACGCCCAGCGAGAAGCAGAGCCCGATCCGCCAGTCGAGCAGCCACAGCGCGACCACCCCGCCGAGCGAGGTGAGCACCGCCGTCGAAGCGGTGACCAGCGTGACACCGGCCGACCCGGCCTGCGCGCACCCCGCGGAGAGCCGCCCCGCGAGGTCCCCGGCGGGAAAGTCCGCCGTCCCCGGCACCCCGGCGTCCAGGGCGCGCCGGGCCAGGGACCGGCGGAGGGCGGCCACCGTGCCGGAGCCGTACCCCCCGTTGGCGAGGGTCTGAAGGGCACCGGTGGTGACGACGAGGGCGAGGAGTGCGGCGCACACGAGGACGGGACCGGTGACGGACCGCCGGGCGACGACCGCGTCCAGGGCCCGCGCCATGGCCCAGGGGAACGCCAGCGTGCCGGCCGACCCCAGGACGGCTGTGGCGGAGGCGAGGACGAACCAGCCACGCGTCCGGGCGGTCGCGTCCCACACCAGTCGCCGGGGAGACGTCATCGAACTCCTTCCGGCCGTCCGTGGCTCCCGCCCGGGGGCGGGCGGGCACGGGTGACGGGCACGGATCGCGGTGAGTCGTGCGTACGGGAGACACGGCGTGCGCCGGACGGGCCCGGGAGGGGCCCGTCCGGCGCACGGCTGCTACTGCTGCTCGATGCTGGTGATGGAGCAGGTCCAGGTACACGTCCGGGTGCAGCCGGCCAGCGCGACGGACTCCTCGCCCTCCAGGGTCTGCAGCTCGTCGACGTCGACGGTCATGGTGTTGTCGATCATGGTGGTGTCCTTTCGTCGTGAGTGATGTGCCCGAACACCGCCGGGGACCGGCGGTGTCGCACGGCCGCGTCGGCGACCGTGAGTTCAGGGGGAGCGAGGGTGCGGCGGCGGTCCGGGGCCCGGGCCGTCAGGAAGCTCACCAGCCGGTCGGTGAGTCCGGCGCCGCCCCGCTCCTGGAGCGGATGGTGGCCCGCTCCCGGGATGTCGAGGCAGTCGTGGGGTGCGAGTGCGCGCTGCGGGCCGCCCGCCCGCGCCAGGGCCTGGCGCAGCCGACGCGTCTCGTCCACCGGCACGACGGGGTCGTCACAGCCGTGCAGGGCGAGCAGCGGTACGCGGATGCGGTGGGCGAGGCGTTCGACGTCCCGGGGGCCGAGGTCGTCGTCCGGCGGCTCGCCCAGGCCGTGCCGGTCGATCAGGGCGCGCACGGCGGGCGACGACCGCTCGCGCAGTCCGCGCGCGGACAGGAACGGGGCGATCACCGCGCAGCGTGCCCAGGCGTACGGGTCGGCGCACACCGCCAGCAGCGCGAGGAAGCCCCCGTAGCTGGTGCCGAGGAGCACGGGCGGTTCGGCGTCCGGCGGGCGCTGCTCCGTGAGCGTACGGACCAGGGAGCGGATGTCCGCGAGGTCGGGCACGCCCCAGGCGCCGTGGATCGCCTCCGCGTGGGCCCGGCCGTAGCCGGTGCTGCCGCGCTGGTTGGGGGCCACCACCGCCGCCCCGGCGTCCGACAGGCGCGCGAGCACCGGGTCGTGGCCGAGCGTCCAGTGGTCCTCCGGGCCGCCGTGCAGCGCGACGACGACGGTGGGCGCGGTGCGCCGGTCGCCCAGGACGACGGCCTCGAACCGCCCGGACGGGGTGGCGAACCACTCGGTCGCGGCGTGCGAAGTCCCCTCCGCGTCAGGGGTGTTGGAGGGTGCTCCGAGGCTGCTGGACGGGGCGTCGTACGAGGCGGGGTCGGGGTGCGCGGCGGTCGAGGCGGGGTCGGGGTGCGCGGCGGTGTCCGGGACGGTGACCAGGTCGGTGGGACGGTCCGGGGTCGCGTACACGACGCGCAGCCCGCCCGTGCTCCAGCCGGCGACGGGGTGGAACGCGCCCGGCGGCAGCGCGGCGGGCCGGGGCCGGTCCGCCCCCACGTCGTACAGGAAGAGGCGGGCCCGCGCGCCCCGGGTGACCCGCAGCGCCACCCGCTCACCCGCCGGGTCGGCGGCCAGCGGAAGGACCGCGCCGTCCAGGGAGTTGAGCCGGTCCGGGAAGCTGAGCCGGGTCCGGTCGCCGAGGGCCGCGTGGGCGATGCGCAGCCGCCCGTCGCCGGGGTCGCTCGCCGTCAGCAGCAGCCCCGAGGCCGGTGCCGAGAGCAGCAGCCGGTGGATGCGGCCGTTCGCCGGGGACGGGAGAGCGCGCCACGTCCCGTCGCGCAGGTCGAGGGAGACCGGGCGGTATCCGTCCGGCCCTTCGAGGTCCGTGGCGTAGCGGCGGCCCGTCCCGTCCAGCGGCAGGAGGGCGGTCACCCGGCCCGGCAGGATCACGGGATCGCTCAGCCGCAGTGGCGTGGCACGGACCCGCCGGACGCGGGTACGGCCGTCGTGGGTGGTCTCCACCGCCAGCGCGAGCGTGCCGGGCGGCCCGCCGGGCACCAGGCGCAGGCCCCGCGCCTCGACGGCCAACTCCTCGGGCGGGGCCGGGTCCTTGAGCCCGGGCCCGGCCGGGGACGGGCCCCTGAGTTCGCGCTCGGCCGAGTACGGCACCCGGGGCCCGGCGAGCGAAGTCCCGGTGGCCGTGGCCGCGGCCGAGGCGGGCGCGGGGCGGGACAGCAGGAGCAGGTGGCGGCCGGAGCCCGCCGCGCCGCGCAGTCGCAGCAGCCCGCCGTCCTCGGTCGGCAGCACCTGGGTGGCGGTGGTCTCCGCCGGGGCGCCCTCCCGGTAGCGGGGCGGGTCACCGGCGTACGGAGGGTGCGTGCCGTCGAGGTCCCACCACCCCGGGGCCAGCGCGCCGTCGGCCGTGGCCACCAGACAGGCGGCGAACCGGGACCGTGCCGAGAAGCGGAAGCTGATGCGCTCCGGCCGCCGGGTCATCGCACCCCCACCGCGGTACGCGGGTGCCGGTCGGCGGGCGCGAAGAGTTCCGGAGTGTCCGGCATCCAGAGCCGCGGGCCCCCGTCCCGCAGGCGCAGCAGCATGCCGACCGTTCCGGCGACACCGGTCTGGTAGCCGCCCGTGACCGCCTCCAGCGACTCGTCGGGCACCACCAGCAGGCCGTCGCGTCGGACGGCACGGGTGTGGATGCACGCGGCCAGCTCCCCGGCCCGGTCGCGGTACCGGGGGTCGTCGAGCGCGGCGGACATGTCGAGCAGGAACTCCGCGTTCCCGGCGAGCCCGTGGCAGGCGGCGGGGGAGGAGAGCCACATGGCCTCCCGCACTCCGGCCGCCGCCTGTACGGCCGCCTCCCGGTGGCGTTCGTCGCCGGTCCGGGCCCAGAGCCGGACCAGGAACGTGCCGATGCCCGAGGAGCCGCTGCACCAGTGCGTCTGCCCCACCGGTCCGTCGGCGTCCCGGTCCCCGGCCGGCCAGACCGCCCGGCCGTGCTCGAACCGGGCCAGGTTCACCAGGGTGTCGCCCGCCCGGCCGGCCGCCCAGAGGAGCCCCTCGTGTTCCGCCGCCACCCCGGCGGCCAGCAGGAACGCGCCGATCCCCGCGATGCCGTGGGCGAACCCGTAGTGGCGGGCTCCGGCGAGGTTCGAGTCGAAGGCGGCCGGGACGGGCCAGATCACCCCGGCGGGGTGATCCTCGGCCGCCGCGATGATCGCGTCGGCGCAGGCGACCGCCCGGTCGCGGAAGACCGGATCACCCGTCGTCCGCCAGAAGTGCAGCTGGGTCATGCCGGCCCCCGCCGCCCCGTGGCAGATGTCCCGGTTGGGCCAGTCGACGGGGACCGCGCGCGCCAGTGCGGACGCCTCGGCGGCGACGTCCTCGTCGCCCAGCAGCAGGGCCGCGTCGAGGAGCGCCCAGGCCGTGCCGGAGCGGCCGAAGTGCAGCCCGGGCAGGAGCGTTCCGTCGGGTGTCCGGCCGGTGGGAAGACCGGCGAGACGCCGCCGTGTCCACTCCGTCAGCTCCGCCACCCCGCGCCGGACGTCGGGCCCCGCGCCCGCCGCCGCGGCCCGGGTGAGCACGGCGAGGACGCCGGCCGAGCCGTACTGGACGTTCAGCGGGTCGGTGGTCGCGCCGAACGCGCTGACGTCCCAGAGGTGTCCGCCGCTGCCGGGACGGGTGCGGAGCAGGTACGCGATGCCATCGGCGATCAGCCGCTCGCGCTCCTCGCCGGACAGGGCCGGAACGCCGCTCCCACCGGTGGCGCCCGGGCCCGTCACCCGGGTTCCGCCGGTCTCTCCGTTCCTTCCGCTCCCTCCGCCGGTGGGCCGGTGGCCGGATCCGGGCAGCTCCGCGAGAGCCTTCCGTACCCGGGGCAGCTCCCAGCGTTCCTCGGGGAGCGGGGCGCAGAGGGCGAGGAGCAGGGGCAGAAGCGGTGCGGCCCAGGCGTGATCGGCGACCGCCGCCGTGATCAGGGCCTGCGTACGGTCGCCGATCGGGCGGTCGTCGGGGACCAGGAGCATGTCGACACCCGTCGCCAGGTGGAGCAGCACCGCGCCGAGGCCGTAGAGATCGCCCGCGTACGTGGGAGCCGTGAAGTCGTAGTCCCGCAGCGAGGACACCTCGGGGCCGACATAGCCGGGGGTGTACCCGCGGCGGACCGGGACGCCCTCGGGAGCCAGGTACTCGACGTCGATGAGCCGGACCCGGCCTTCCGGCGTGACCATCAGGTTGTTCGGCGAGAGGTCGCGCAGCACCCGCCCGGTGCCGTGGACGGCCGCCACGATGTCCACGATCTGCCGGCCCAGGGCCAGGAACTCCGCGAGGTCCCGCACCGGGTGCTCCACCAGCCGGTCGCGCAGCGTCCGCCCCGGCACGAATTCCTGGGCCAGGAACAGGTTGCCGCCCTGGGCGAACACCTCGATCGCGGCCGGAGTGAAGCCCAGCGGGGCCAGCGCCTCCAGCGTCTCGGCCTCGTGGCGCAGGGTGTCCTGGAGGTCGGTGCCGTCCATGCGGACGCCCACGTGCGCCCGCGCCTCCTTCACCACGACCTGACGTCCGGTGGTCTCGTCGGTCGCGCGATACACCCCGCCCTTGAAGGCGTGCCGGATCGCCTTGGCGACCATGTAACGGCCGTTGAGGCGAACGGACTTCCTCCCCGGTGTCCGCGTCGGTGTCCGCTTCCGCGGTCCGGTCGGCTCCTTCTCCTTCTCCTTCTCCTGTTCCTGCGACGGGCCCGGCGTGGTCTCCGGAGAAGCCGTCGGCTCCGGGGAAGCCGCCGGTTCCGGGAACGGCGGCGGCGCCCACGCGGGGGTGGTGACCCAGGCCTGACGCCGGTCCTTCTCCAGCCCGCCGCCGGGGTTGCGCAGCCGTACGTCCGTGTCCCCGTCGTTCGTCGTCGTCCGCACCCCGCCGAACACCCCGTAGCGGTAGTGGACGAGGCTGCCCGGGGCGTACGGCCGGTCCGAGAGGATGCGGGGGCCGCGCAGTCCCAGCGTCGCCGCGTGCAGCCGCCGGGCCAGCCGGCGGAACAGCTCCGGGTCGTCGGGGTAGACCGTGATGAACTTGCCGCCGCCACCGCGATCGGCGCGCCCGCCCGTCAGCAGGGCGACCCGGTCCAGGGCCCCCGCGAACTTGAACGAGGCCCGTTCCTCCACCAGGACGTCGGCCGCCACCGCCAGGACCAGGGCCGCGGACAGCGGTGTGGCCGACAGGTGCAGCTTCCAGCCCTGCTCGCCGCTCCGGTGGCCGCGCGGCCGGACCGAGCACCAGAACTCCCCCTGCTCGACCGTCCATTGCGTCGCACCGCGCCGGTGCAGCACCCCTTCGACGATGCCGGGCAGCAGGCCGGTGTCCAGCGCGAAGAAGCTGCCGCCGTCGTGTTCGTCGCGGTCGGTGCTCACGGGCGATCCTTCCTTGCCGGTGCGGTGAGGTGGCAGGACCCTGACGGTCCGGGCGGAGCCGGTGCGCGGTGCGGAAGCGGCGATGATCTGATGTGACGAGCAGTCATATGTGTTTCGGCCAGGGCGCATCGAAAGATCTGCCGAGTTGTCCGGGAATCGCGGACCGTCCTCGGCCACCTCTGCCTATCGTGGCCGCGGGCGATCCCCCGATCGCCACGGGTGACGTTAGCGGTGCGCCGAGGGGCCGGTGCACCACCCGTTCTGGGGGGTTGCGATCAAGGGGGGCCGTCGGATCGACAGAACCGAAACCGGGCTGCACCGGGCCCGGAAGACCATGGTCATCGCCACCGCGCTGTATCGCGGCAGCCACCTGGTCGCCGGGGGCGTCGTGGTCGCGCAGCACCAGCGCGACCGCCTGTTCCCGTGGCTGGCTCTGAGTGCCGCCATCGCGTCCACCGCGCTCATCTGGTTCATGGCGGCCCGGCACCGGCGGCTCGTTCCCTGGGTCGTGGGACTCGACGTCCTGGTGATCGGCTGCCTGCTGCCCTTCGGCGCGTACGCCTGGGGCGGGGCCCGCACCCAGGAGTCGGTCGCCTGGGTCATGCTCCTGGGCGGATCGGCCTCGGCGATGGCCGCCGTCGCCTTCGGAGCGCGCCTCCTCGCCGTCGCCGTGGCCCTGCTGGTGGCAACCCATCTCGCCGGGTACCTCATGGTGGCGGCGGACGCCGCCGTGACCGGCGCCCATCTGAACGCCCTGGTCTTCTCCGCCGTCGTGTCCTGGGTGCTCACCTGGTACCTCTGCCGGCAGGGCGAGCAGGTCGATTCGGCCAACCGGCGGGCGCTGGCCGCGGAGGCGCAGCGGGCCAGGTTCGCGGAGCGCGTCGCCCATCACAACGCCCTGCACGACACCGTCCTCGCCACGCTGACGGCCATCGCCCGCGGCGGCGTCGACGCCAACACCTCGATGATGCGCGAGCGTTGCGCGCGGGAGGCCGCGTACCTGAGAAGGCTGGTCGAGCAGGCGGACGACCGTGAGCCGGCCTCCGAGGTGCGGGCCGCACTCGAAGAGTCCGTACGCGCCGCCGAAGCGCTGGGGCTGCGGGTGACCGCCCGCTACCACGAGCCGCCCGCCGTGCCCGGCGAGATAGCGCTGGCCATGGCACGGGCCACGACCGAAGCCCTCAACAACGTACGGTGCCACGCCGGTACGGGACACGCCTTCCTGACCGCCGTCGGCGACTCCGGCCGGCTGATCGTCACCGTGGTCGACCGAGGCCGGGGTTTCGACACCGGATCCGCCGGGCCGGAAGGAGCGGGCGGACCCGGCGGACCGGACGATGCGGGCGGAGCCGCCGGACCGAGGGCATCGGGCGGAGCCGCCGGACCGGGGGTGTCGGGCGGACCGGAGGGGCCGGTCGGTCCCGTCCGGCAGGCCACCGGCGGGATCGGGCTCGACCGTTCCGTGTACGCCCGGATGCGCGGCGTGGGCGGCCGGGCCTTCGTGGACAGCGCCCCCGGCGAGGGTGTCCGCGTGGAGCTGAGATGGCCGGGGTGATCACCGTCGCCGTGGTGGACGACGACCGGATGCTGCGCGACGGCATCCGGTCGTGGTTCGCGGGAGTCGAGGAGCTGGACCTCGTCGCGTGCGCGGCCACCGTCGACGAGTTGCTCGCGGGCCCCTGGGCGCCGCCGGACGTCGTCCTGCTGGACCTCATGCTCCGGGACGACCGGCCGCCCGCCGACAACATCCGCCGCCTTCGGGCGGCCGGCAGCCGCGTGCTGATGATCAGCGTGGTGGCGGACCGCGACCGGATCGTCGCCGCCGTCACCGACGGCGCCGACGGCTTCCTCACGAAGGACCACGAGCTGTCCGTCCTCGTCGAAGCCGTCCGCGAGATCGCGGCCGGGCGCACCGCCCACTCCCCGGAGCTGGCCTTCGCCCTGGCCTACGACCGGGGCTCGACCCGCCCCCGGCTCTCTCCCCAGGAACGCGAGGTGCTGGTGGGGTACGCCTCCGGGCTCACGTTGAAGGCGACCGCCCGCCGTGCCGGGATCACGGTGAACACGGCGAAGTACTACCTGGACCGGGTGAAGGCCAAGTACCAGGAGGCGGGGCGGCCCACCTACACCAAGATCGACCTGGCGACCCGGGTCCGCGAGGACGGCTGGCGTTGACCCGCAGGCGGGCGGCATCCGAGGATCGCTGGTGTGAGCCACCCTTCTGACCTGCCGCCGCCCTCGCCCGAGCCCTCGCCCACGGGCGAACCGCCCCGTACGGACGGCCCGCCCTCCCCCTGGGCCCCGCCGTCGCACCCGCCCGCACCGGCCTGGCCGGGCGGACCGGCCGGGCAGGCATGGCAGGGCGGGCAGGGCTGGGACAGGCCCCCGGAGTGGAGCCGCCCGCCTTCCGGGCCGGTGCGCGCGCCCGCCGGCTCCCGCTACGACGAGCAGGGGCGCAACGGGCAGGGCGGACGGTTCGGCTGGCTCGGCGAGCTGGCGGTCGTCGTGGCGCTGGTCGTGGTGGGCGTCCTGGTCGTCAGCATCGCCGGGTTCGTCGTCGCGGAACTGCTGGACGCGGGGCCCGAATCGGCGGACAGCGAACTCTTCTTCGAGGACCCGGTCGCCGATCTCGTCGTCCAGCTCCTCGGCATCGCGATCGGCATCCCCATCGTCCTGCTGGCCGTCCGGCTGCTGGGCCGCCGCCCCGCCGGAACCGTCTCCTCCGTGGTCGGGCGGATCCGCTGGGGCTGGCTCCTGCGGTGCGCCGCCGTGGCGTTTCCGCTGATGATCGTGCAGATCGGCCTGCTGATCGCGTGGACCTGGAACGACGAGCCGCTCGGGGAGACGGGGACCGGATTCCCGGGGTGGCCGGTCTTTCTGCTGAGCCTGGCCGTGGTGCTGGCGCTCGTCCCGTTCCAGGCCGCTGCCGAGGAGTACGTCTTCCGGGGCTGGCTGGTCCAGGTGATCGGCCGGGCCGTGCGGACGCCGTGGCCCGCGATCGTGATCGCCTCCCTGCTGTTCGCCCTGGCCCACGGGTTCGGTGAACTCTCCGGCTTCCTCCTGCTGTTGTACTCGGCGCTGTGGTGGGGCTGGCTGGTGATCCGTACCGGCGGCCTCGAAGCCGTGATCGTCATGCACGTCGCGAACAACCTGCTGGCCTTCGGCCTGGCCGCCGGTTTCGGTGAGCTGGCCAGTACGGAGACCGCGGCCGACGCGCCCTGGCAGGCCATGGTGGTCGAGCTGGTCTTCGCCCCGCTGTACTGCCTGACCATGGCCCGGATCGCGGACCGCCGCGGGGTCGAGCGGGTGAGCCCTTGAGGGGCCGGGGTCGGGGCCGGCCGGGACGGGAGGATCTGTGAAGCGTACGAGGCTGTGGAAGTCCTTCGTCCCGGTGGTGGTGAACCTGTTGCTCGGGATTCCGGCCGTGGTGCCGGTCTTCCTGATCTGGTACGTCCTGTCCAACGGGCCCCTGGCGGAGCTGGGGTGGACCCAGCGGGAACCGACCGAGAACGACGGGATGTGGCTGTGGCTGGTCATCGTCGTCCCGGTGGTGGCCTGCTTCGGAGGCCTGTGGACCCTGCTCAACCTGTGGATGCGGCGCCGGCTGATCGCTGCGGCGTCCCCGTACCCGTACTGGTCGCTGGCGGTGACGCTGACCCTCGCCCCGTTCCTCCTGGGCGCCGCCTTCGGCTGAGCAGCGCGGCGGTGCAGGCCAGGGCGGCGGCGAGACCGGCCGCCGTACGGAGGAGCACGTTGACCGACGGGGGAAGGTGCTCCACCGCCGAACCGTCGGAGTAGAGGCAGGCGTTGCGCAGGGGCCAGAACTCCTGGTGCAGGCCGGCCAGCGGGGCGCCGGACCTGTTCACGTCCTCGCACAGTGCGGGGAACGGCCCGCCCAGGGTGACGGAGAACCAGCCGCAGCAGTACCCGGCCGTGGCCGCGAAGCCGCAGAGCAGGGCGAGGACTCCGAAGATCCTGGCCGGCGAGCGGGGCGGGTTCTTCAGCAGGAGGACGAGCACCAGGACGCAGGCGGCCCCGGCCACCGCGCTGATCAGCAGAAACAGGCCCATCAGTGGTGTCGGCACGGCCCCATCCTCTCGCGGCCGGGTCGGAGCCGGCCGGAGGGGGCCGGGGAGGGCCGGGGAGGGCCGGGGAGGGGCCGGGGATGGGCAGCCGGGTCGCGGAGATCAGGCGGGTCGGAACGGCACGGTCAGCTGCGCCTGGACGTGCGCCCGCAGCACGCCCGCCATGTCCGTCGTGCAGTCGCTGATCAGCCACTGGATCTGGAGGCCGTCCATCAGCGCGATGAGCTGCTGCGCGGCCGCCGACGGATCGACGTCGTCCCGGAGTTCGCCCGCCTGCCGGGCCTGGAGGTAGGCGCGTTCGGTGTTGGCGACGGACGTACGGTAGCGGGCCTCGAAGTACGCGTGGGCCGGGTGGTCGGGGGCGGTGGCCTCCGCCGCGACCACCGAGAACAGCTCGACGATCCCGCGCCGCTTGGCGTTCAGCTCCGCGAGGTCGGTCAGCCGGCGCAGATGGTCGATGCCCCGCGTCACGCCCAGCGACAGCCACTCGTCGTCCACGTCGTCGCGGCGCTGGAGCACGGCCAGGAGCAGGGCTTCCTTCGTCGGGAAGTGGTGCAGGAGCCCCGGGTGGGAGATGCCGCAGCGGGTGGCGATGACGCGCAGCGAAGCGCCCCGGTAGCCGGCCTCGCCGAACTGGGCCATCGCCTGGTCGAGGATCTCGGTCCGCTTGGCCCGGCCCTTGGCGTAGCCGCGCCGGGTTTCCGGGGTCACGCGTATTCACCCGTTGTCATCGGACGCCTTTCTCGTTCCGCCCCAGATTCTCACAGGGGCGAATACTTACCAAGCGGTCGGGATTGAGCGTACGGTACTGCGGAGTGCCGTCATGGCTGTCGTGGCCGTCGTGAGAGGAAGTCCTGTGGGTCTCAAGCCGCCGTATCTCGACCCCGAGCTGCCCGTCGGGGAGCGGGTCGCCGACCTCCTGGGGCGCATGACGCTGCCCGAGAAGGTCGGCCAGATGCTCCAGCTCAACGCGAAGGAGGGGGTGCGGCACCTCGTCGAGGACCTGCACGCCGGCTCGATCCTGCACGCCTCGCCGGACCGGGTGCGCGAGGCCGCCGCGCTCACCGCGAAGACCCGGCTGCGCATTCCGCTGCTCGTCGCCGAGGACTGCATCCACGGACACTCCTTCTGGGAGGGCGCCACGATCTACCCGACGCAGCTCGGGATGGCCGCCACCTGGGACCCGGAGCTGGTCGAGCGGATCGCGCGGGCGACGGCGGTCGAGGTCGCGGCGACCGGAGTGCACTGGACGTTCTCGCCGGTGCTCTGCATCACCCGGGACCTGCGCTGGGGCCGGGTGAGCGAGACCTTCGGCGAGGACCCGCTCCTGATCGGCGAGCTGGCCTCCGCGATGGTGCGCGGCTACCAGGGCGACGGCCTCGACGACCCGACCGCGATCCTGGCCTGCGCCAAGCACTTCGCCGGGTACTCCGAGACCCAGGGCGGCCGGGACGCCAGCGAGGCGGACATCTCACGGCGCAAGCTGCGCTCCTGGTTCCTGCCGCCGTTCGAGCGGGTCGCCAAGGAGGGCTGCCGTACGTTCATGCTCGGCTACCAGTCGATGGACGGCGTGCCGATCACGGTGAACAACTGGCTGCTCAACGAGGTGCTGCGCGGCGAGTGGGGATACACCGGGACGCTGGTCACCGACTGGGACAACGTCGGCCGCATGGTGTGGGAGCAGAAGGTCTACGCCGACTACGCGCAGGCCTCGGCGGCGGCGGTCCGGGCGGGCAACGACATGGTGATGACCACGTCGAACTTCTTCGAGGGGGCCCAGGAGGCCGTCGCCCAGGGCGAGTTGGGCGAGACGGAGATCGACGCCGCCGTACGCCGCATCCTGACGCTCAAGTTCGAGCTGGGCCTCTTCGAGAACCCGCGCCACCCCGACGCCGACCGCCAGGCCGCGTTCATCGGCAGCGCCGCGCACGCCGAGCTGAACCTGGAGGCGGCCCGCCGCTCGCTGGTCCTGCTGACGAACGACGGCACGCTGCCGTTCGCGGGCGGCCTGGCGGCCGGAGGGGAGGGGCGGGCCAGCGGGCCCGGTCCCCGTACGGTGGCGGTCATCGGCCCCAACGCCGATGACGCGCAGACCCAGTTGGGCGACTGGGCGGGCTCCTCCGGGCAGGCCGACTGGCTGCCGGAGGGCCAGCCGCGCGCCATGATCCGTACGGTCCTCGACGGCTTCCGCGACCAGGTGCCCGCCGACTGGACCGTCTCGTACGCGCCCGGCGCCCGGATCCTGGATGTCGGGCCGGACCCGGAGGGGGAGTTCTTCCCGGACGGCCAGCCGCGCCCGGAAGTCGTCCACCCGGCCGCCCCCGACGCGGAGTTGATCGCCGAGGCCGTGGCCGCCGCCGAGGCCGCCGACCATGTGGTGGCCGTCGTCGGCGACCGGATCGAGCTGATCGGCGAGGGCAAGTCGACGGCCACGCTCGAACTCGTCGGCGACCAGGTCGCGTTGCTGGACGCGCTGGCCGCGACGGGGAAGCCGCTCGTCGTGGTGGTCATCAGCTCCAAGCCGCTGGTGCTGCCGCCGTCCGCGCTCGGTGCGGCGGCGATCGTCTACGCGGCCAACCCGGGCATGCTCGGCGGTCAGGCCGTCGCCGAACTGCTCCTCGGGCTGATCGAGCCGACCGGCCGGCTGCCGCTGTCCTTCGCCCGGCACGCGGGCCAGCAGCCGACGTACTACAACCAGGTGCGCGGCCAGCACGGTACGCGCTACGCGGACCTCACCCAGCGCCCGGCGTTCGCGTTCGGCGAGGGGCTGAGCTACACGACGGTCGACTACACCGGTCTGGAGGTGCTGACGGCGGTGGTCGACGAGTCGGAGACCGTACGGGCCCGGGTCACGGTGACCAACACCGGTGCGCGGCCCGCGCTGGAGACGGTGCAGGTGTACGTGAGCGACACGGTGACCTCGGTGACCTGGGCGGAGAAGGAGCTGAAGGCCTACCGCCAGGTGGAGCTGGCCCCCGGGCAGTCGCGCGAGGTCCTCTTCGAGCTCCCGGCCGCCGACTGCACGCTCGTGGACGCGGCGGGCCGCCGCATCGTGGAGCCGGGCCGCTTCGAGCTGCTGGTGGGCCCGTCGTCCCGCGACGAGGCGCTGCTGCGGGGGGAGTTCACGGTCAAGGGCTGAGCCCCGGACCGTGACGGCCGAGCCGCCGATGGGACCGCCCCGCGCCTGACCGCGGGAGCGGTCCCATCGGTGATGTCCCCGTAGCCGGCGGACGTCGGCGGATGTCAGCGGACCTCGAAGAAGTCCACGTTGTGCCGGTTGACCTTGATGCCGAGCTTGACGAAGCCGCCCTTGCCGTCCTCGCCCGCGTACTTGCCCCAGTACTGGCAGTGGAAGCCGGTCTCGGTCTCCTCGTCCACGGCCTTGGCCGCGGGCAGCTCCTCGCAGGAGAGCTTGCTGATGTCGGAACGGCCCTTGTTGGCGGTCCAGAGCCGGTCGTAGGCGTTCTTGGCGACCAGCAGGCCCTTCTTCGGGGTGCTGTTGTAGAAGGTCAGGAAGCTGCCCGGCTTGTACTTCTCGCTGATCTCGATCTCGTACGGGACGGTCGCGCCCTCGTACGTCACGTTGCAGATGCTGACGGCACTGGCCTTCTGGGTCACCCCGTCCGGGCAGTTCGCGCTGGTCTTCCCCGGCACCTTGAGGCGGCCGAGCAGGTCTTCCTGGAGCTTGTGCTCGACCTTCTCGGTGAACGACGCGCCGTTGGCGGGCTTCGGGGTCACCTTGAGCTTGGGGTCGGAGCTGGACGCGAGGACGTCCGGCTGCGGCCCGGTCACCGGGACCGCGAGGTCCGCGCCCGGCTCGGGAGCCTTGGCCTCCTCGCTGGGGGCCTGGCCGGCGGAGCCGGACGATCCGGCCGATCCGGAGGAGCCGGCGGAGTCGTCGCTCGACGAGGAGCCGCAACCGGCCGCCAGAATGCCGACGGCGGCCAGCCCGATGAGGTTCTTGGAGATACGCATAAAGGGAGCCTAAGTTGCGCCTGTGACAACCCTGTGTGGCTGATGGGGCCGCCGAGGGCCCTGATCGGTGCGGCCAAAAGGTACGTGAGGCGTGAGAACGGGGCGTTCCGGTTTGCGAACCGTACGTTCTGTGACGTTGATGGTGGCTCAGTCGAGAAGGACCCGTGGCCCGACTGTGACGGTCGGCCCGGTGACCGGGGCCGGGACCGGGGCGGTGGTTGGGGCCCGGACCGGGGAGGTGGCCGGGGGCGGCGGCGCGGCCGGTTCCGGGATCTGCCCCGCGGTCGGCTCCGCGGCCGGCTCCGGGGCGGACCGGCGGGCGTCGTCGCCGAAGACCCGGCGGGCCAGGTCCTCGCGGAGCCGGACGAGCCGGGCGATCTCGGCGTCGAGGGCGGCGAGCCGGCGGCCGACGACACCGGACCCGGAACCCTCCGGAGCGTCGGCGGCGCCGCACCGCGGTGGCGGGTCCTCGGTGAGGAGATGGAGGCGGTCGGCGCAGGAGCGCAGGTCCTCGATGGTGAACCCGGAGCCCAGGAGCTCGCGGATGACGCGGAGCAGGGCGACCTCGGCGGGCCGGTAGTCGCGCTGGCCCGAGGCGGTGCGGCCGGGCGGCGGGAGCAGTCCGCGTTCCTCGTACAGCCGCAGCGCTCTGGGGGTGCAGCCCGCCGCCGCTGCCGCCTCACCGATCCGCATGGACGCCTCCGCGTTCGCCGTGCCCCGGCCGGTCCTCAGGGCAACTCCACCACCACGGCGCCGAAGTGCCGGCCCCCGATCAACTCCTGCAACGCCTGCGGAGCGCGATCGATGCCCGGGATCCGGGTGTGGGGGAAGACGATCTCGCCGGAACGCAGCCACTGCCCGAACCGCCCGGTCCACTCCTGCTCGACGTCGGGATGGTCCGCGCCGCTGTAGCCGCGCAGCGAGACGCCCCGGGTGATGACCCGGAAGGAATCGATCTCCACCGGTGCGCTGCCGCCCGCCCGTCGCGCCGACAGCTGTCCGGACAGCGCTCCGACCAGGGCGAAGCGGGCGCCCTGGCGGGCCGCGTGGACGGCCGCCGCGAGCTGCTCGCCGCCGACGTTGTCGAGCAGGACGTCGATGCCCTCGGGCGCGGCGGCGGCGAGCTGGGCGGCGAACGGGGTGTCGGTGCCGGGCAGGAGGACGGCGTCGTAACCGAGTTCGGCGACCAGCCGCTCGGCCTTTCCGGCGGACCGGGTGCTGCCGATCACCCGCCCCGCGCCCAGCAGCCGGGCGATCTGGCCCGCGAGCGTGCCCACGGCCCCGGCCGCGCCGGTGACCAGGACGGTGTCACCGGCACGGACACCGGCCAGGCGGGTCAGGGCCCCGTAGGCGGACGAGCCCTGGGCCAGGTGGGCGACGGGGTCCGGCAGGACGTCCCGGACGGGCGCGCAGTGGGCGGCGTCCACCACGGCGTGGTCCCGCCACCCCTGGAGGTGGGTGACGATGTCGCCCGGCCGCAGCGGGCCGCCCTCGGCCGCCGCGACCACCTCGCCGACGGCGGGGCCGAACAGGGTGTCGCCGCTGCGCAGGGCGGGGAGCGGCACTCCGTCGACCTCGCCGCCGATCAGGGTGCGCAGCCCCGGGAAGACGAGGAAGGCACGGTTGCGGACGAGCACCTGGCCCGCGCCGGGCGCGGGCAGCGGTGCTTCGACGACGGCGAAGTTCTCCGGGGCGGGCAGCCCTTCGGGCACGGAGGTCAGCCGGACCTCGCGTGCGGTACGGGGCGGGTGCGGGACGGCGGGCATGGCGGGCTCCTCGGCTCCGGCCCTGACAGGGCCGGGGTTTCGGCGGCTGGGGTGCGGTGACGCTCACCCCTGCCCCGCACGTCAGGGTCAAGCCGAAGGGCCGCCGCCGGAGCTCCCGGTGGAGCGCGTCAGCTTGTACAGGTCCCAGGAGTCCGGGTCGCCGATGTACTGGTAGAGGGTGGGCCGGCTCTCCGTGCCGCCGATGTTCCATGTGTCGTACGAGCATGCGTCGAAGCTCACGTCGACCCCCTGCGACCAGCGGTTCACGCCGGGCTCGAAAGTCCAGGTGCCCTGCCCCGTACAGCTGTTGTGGGAGTCCGCCGGATCCTCCGCGTCTTCGTCGTCGGGCATGTCCCAGACGTCGAGCGCGCCTTCGTCGACGTCGACGGCGGTGACCCGGCCGTCCGCCGTGAAGGTGAGTGTTCCGCCCTTGCCGTCGGACCAGGTGCCGACGATGTCCGCCGAGGTGACCGCCGGCGGACGGTACTCCCGGAGCAGCCCCGTCGAGAGACCGACGCCCCCGAGGACCCCGGTGAGGACCACGGCGACCACGCCCCACAGCAGCACGGGCCCGAAGACCCGCTTCCGCCGCGACCGCCAGAGCAGCGCCGGAACGGTGAGCGCGGCCGCGGTCAGGAGCCAGCCCGTGACGAGGGCGACGGGCCCCGCACCTCCACCGGACAGGACGACGACCACGCCGACCACCAGGAGCGAGACGGCCGCCGCCACGGCCGGAACCCACCACCACACCTCGCGCCCGCCGAAGCGGCGTCCCAGCACATCGCTCAGCCAGGCGGTCGGCAGGACGAGAGTCAGGGACAGGACGGCCGCGGCGACGGTCGTGAACACGGCGATCACGGGCAGGAGCAGGACGAACATCGCCGAACCGCCGACGCCGGTGTTCGGCGACTCCTGCGTGACGCCGTACACGATGCTCACGACGAGCGCGATCGCCGCTTCCAGATGCAGGACCAGGATCGACAGCAGCAGTGACAGGCCGTAGGGCCGCTTCTTCTCCATCGTTCTCACCGTTCAGTCCCCCTTGCGCACGGTGATGTACGCGGCACGCCCGGCCGGGGCGGCAGCTGTGACCATCGTGGCAGAGTCGTTTGAACGCGTTCAACGCGGGGTTCGCCGTGCGACGCGGCGCACCTGAGGGCCGAGCGTGGGGGCGCATCCGGGGCGCGCAAAGAAGAAGCGTTTCCGCGTGCGGGTATTCGCCCGTACGGGTGTGGCGCGGCCGTCCGGACGGCGGTGGGGCGAGCACAATGGGGCGGCGGTTCGTGCAGAGGCGCGCAGGCGCCTCTCCCGCACCTTGCGCTCAAGGAGGACCGGTGGCGGAGAGCTGGACGGTTCAGCGGACCGGGCCCGGGGACGTCGCGCGCACCCAGGCGCGGGAACAACTTCTGGAAGCAGCCAGGGAGTTGTACGGCGTCAACGGCTACCGGGAGACCGCCGAGCACGATGTGTGCGAGGCGGCCGGCGTGCCGGCCGAGGTGCTGCGTCAGGAGTACGGCTCCCGGGAGGGGCTGCTCATCGCCCTCCACAACCGGGTCACGACGACCGGGCTGCGGGCGGCGGAGAGCGCCCTGCTGGCCGAGGACATCGAGGAGTGCTCGATCGCGGAGCGGGTCCGGCGGCTCTTCGACGCCTATGTGGAGGCCGTCACCAGCGACCCGCGCGAGGCCCGCGTGACGTTCGTCGAAGTGCTGGGTGTGAGCGCCGTGGTGGACGAGCACTGCAAGCTCTGGCGGGCGCTGTGGACGGAGTTCCTGACCGGGGAGGCCGAGCGTGCGGTGGAGCGCGGCGAGGCGGAGGACCGGGACCACCGGGTCGACGTGATGGTGATGGTCGGCACGGTCCACGAACTGATGGCCCACCACGCCCGCCGCTGCCGCCGGGCCCGCCCCGGCGAGGTCTCGGGCGAACTGACCCAGCTGGCCCTGTCGATGCTGGGGCCGCAGCGGTCACAGGAGTGAGGGCGCGGACGGGTCAGCCCGACGCAGCCGCCACACCGACCGGTCCGCCCACCGAAACCGGCTGCCCGGCATACGGCCCGCCCAGCCCCCACGCCTGGTGCATCGCGTCGGCGAAGGTGGCGGCGAGCTTGTGTTCGCCCGTCGGGCCCGGGTGGGTGCCGTCGTACGTGTCCGTGCGGATGTCGTAGCCCGGCGGACGTGACGCCAGCAGGAGCGGGGATGACGGGGTGTCGAGGTCGGCCACCGCCTTGGCCAGCAAGTCGTTGAAGTGGGCGCAGGAGGCGGCGAAGGGGGCGTCCGTCTCGGCCCGGACGTTCGGTATCACCGGGAGCAGCACCATGCGGACGCGCGGGTTCGCCGTGCGTGCGGCCGTGATGAACGCGCGGGCGTTGGCCGCCGTCTGCCCGGCGTCCGTGTAGAACCCGAGGTCTATCAGGCCGAGCGAGACCAGCAGGACGTCCGCCTCCGTCTCGCGCACCGCGTCCGCGATCACCGGGGCCATGTGCAGCCAGCCCTCGCCCCAGCCGGACAGATGGCGGCGGGCGGCGGGCGGGAAGGACGGGTCGGCGTACGCGTGGGAGAGCGGGGCGCCCGCCCCGGCGTCGTACAGCGTCGAGCGCGGGCCGACGATCTCGTACGGGAGGCCGGCGGATGCCTCCAGGTGCTGCCACATCCGGTAGCGCCAGGTGACGTCGCCGGCGCTCCCGATGGTCATGGAATCGCCGACGAAGAGGAAACGCATGGCGTCATCATGGCCGATCACGGCTCCGGCCTGCGACGTGACGATGGACACTTGGGCCATGCGTTCGTATCCGACCGGCCCGACGGGCACCCGTGCCGCCGCCCTCGCCGCCGCCCTGCTGCTGTTCGCCGGGGCCGGTCCGGCCGTGGCCGACGACGGGCGGCCCGACCGTGACTTCACGATCGAGGACCCCCGCATCACCGAGTCCAGCGGCCTCGCCGCCAGCCGGGCGCACCCCGGCGTCTACTGGACGCACAACGACAGCGACGACGGCCCCTACGTCTTCGCCGTCGACTCCCGCACCGGGAAGACCCTCGCCACCATCACCATGCGCGGCGTGGGCGAGCCGAGGGACGTCGAGGGCATCTCCATCGGTCCGGACGGCGACATCTACGTCGGTGACATCGGCGACAACCTGGACGGCAGCTGGGACCACGTCTGGATCTACCGGTTCCCCGAGCCGAAGCAGTTGCGCGACGCGACCGTCACGGCCGTCCAGTACGACGTGAAGTACGCCGACGGGGCCCGCAACGCCGAGGCGCTGATGGTCCACCCGAAGACCGGCCGGGTCTACATCGCCTCCAAGAACGAGGACGGCGGCGGCCTCTACGAAGGGCCCGCGAAGCTGACCGCCGGTTCGACGAACGTGTTCCGGCGGGTGGGCGAGGTGCCGTGGGTGACGGACGGGGCCTTCTCACCCGACGGCACCCGGCTGGCGCTGCGCTCGTACTTCAGCGCCCGCGAGTACGCCTTCGAGAACGGCCGCCTCGGCGCGGACCGGCCGGTCGCCGCACCGTTCCAGCGCCAGGCGGAGTCGGTGACGTACACGGCGGACGGCACGGCCCTGATGTTCGGCTCGGAGGGCGCGCGCAGCGGTGTGGTCCGGGTGGAGGTGGAGGGCGGCGGCTCCGGAGGAGGCCAGGAGCGGGGGAAGCCCTCGGGGGGTGGCAGCACCGGTGGCGAAGCCGGCGACCAGGGCGGTGGTGGCACGGAGGGTGACGGAAAGGGCGGTGCCGGGCTCGGTGCGGCGATCGTTGTCGGGGTGGGCGTCCTCTGGTTCGCGCTGCGGCGGAAGCGGGGGCAGGGGCAGGGATGAGCCCCGGCAGGCACCCACTCTGGCCGGGCTGCGCACCCCATCTGCGATGAGAACTCCGAATCCCTGAGAAATATGGCGCTGATCGTGAACGGTGAATATCCGATGAGTGGGGCGGAACCGGAGTGAAAACTGGGCAGCTGCTCTGCCTGATCGTCAGTATTTCTTTCCTTGCGGCCGGCTGTGGTGCACGTGGCGACGATTCGACAGGACGCAGTGAATCGAGTGGCTCTGCTGCTCGGGGTGGAGGCAGAGGAATGGACATGAACCAGGCGGGGCGAACAGCTGAGGCGCTGATTCGCGAAGCCATTCATGGAGTGACTCCCGGGCCGACCCTTGAGTCGTTCGGGGGAGGTGTGAAGTCCTGCAAGGAACCCAGTGATGGCGGATCCGAGGAGCGCGTCACCCTGACGCGGAATTACTGGCTGAAAGGCATTCCGCGAGAATCAGCGGAAGACGTCGTCCGCAAGGTTTTCGGTAACTGGAAGCAAGCTGGTCATGTTGTTGATGCTGAGCCGGATTACGGGCGCCGTGTGGTAGCAGCCAATCTGAGGAGCAAGCCCGACGACTTTCTCATGCAAGTAGCGATGGGGATGGGCGGCCAGCTGAGTGTCGGCGTCACCTCTCCCTGCTTCCGGGACAGCGAACCGGTTCCGTCGGCCCTTGGCCACCCGGCTCCACGGACCGATGCCGAACTGCAGTAACGCCAGGAAGCAATGAATGGAGTGCGAGCCGTTTCCCGTCAGATTCTCATCCGCGTTTCCGCCGCGTGGGAACGCGAGTGGCCCCATCTCTGCATGCGTGAGAGTGGAAGGCGCGTTCGCACCGGTCGCAGGTCTGGAACGGCGTAACGGTGATACGGCGGGCGGGCACAGTGAAGTCGTGTGCGCCCCGTCCTCTTCGGCAGCTCTCCCGCACGCCCTCAGGTGTCGTCCGTCACCGGCCACACCTCGTAGTGCAGCGTCCGGTCCCGCTTCAGCCGGTGCGCGAGCGGGACCAGCACGCCCTGCACGATCGGGTATTTGCGCGACATCATCCGCGCCGCGTGCGTGTTCTCCTTCGTGCCCGGCCGCAGCAGCCGCGCGTGCGCCCTGATCTGCGGTCCGGTGGGTCTGCCCCGGACCGTGCAGGGGGCGAGTTCCACCTGCGGGTGGTTGCGCATCCGCTCGACCTTCCAGGCGGAGGAGAACGTGCGGATGAACGCGTGATCGCCCTCGACGGCGATGTTGACCGGTGTGCCGACGGGGGTTCCGTCCTGCCGGTGGGTGCTCAGCAGGACGGCGTACTGCTTGACGAAAGGAGCGAGCTCCCGGCTGGCGTCCATACATCCATTGGGGCACGGGCCGGGAGCGTTGTCATGTCCGGGCTGCTGTTCAGCCCGAGGTCCCCGCCGTCCGCTCTGCTGCCCGCTCCGTCGTCCGCTCCGTGACCAGGGCCTCGAATCCGGCGATCAGCCGTCGCAGCCCGAACTCGAAGTGGTCGAACTCGGGGCTGAAGGTGTCCTCCGACATGCCGGCCATCATCGGGTACGCGCCGCTGAGCATGGCCCGTTCCAGGTAGGGGCGCTGGTTGTCCCAGAACTCCTCGTCGCTCAGCCCGGTCTGCGCCACCGCCTCCGCCTCGTCGGCCCGGGTGCGGGCCAGGCCCTCCACGAAGCTGTTCACCGTGATGATCACGCCGATCAGCTCGGGGTCGCGCAGCTCCATGGTCCGTAGCGAGGTGAGCGACAGCTCCAGCCCGCGCAGGGCGCTGGGGCCGAGCACCGTACGGGCCTGGTTGATCTTCAGCAGCCACGGGTGGCGGCGCAGGGTGTCCAGGTGCCCACGGGCCATCCGGTCGACGGCCTCGCGCCAGTCGGCGGGGGGCTCGTCGGGGCGGGCGGCGAACGGTTCGCCGAGCACGCGGTCGAACATCAGGTCCAGCAGCTCGGCCTTGCCGGGGACGTAGCGGTAGAGCGACATCGTGCCCGTGCCCAGCTCGGTGGAGAGGCGGCGCATCGAGACGGCGGCCAGCCCTTCCGCGTCCGCGACGGCGACGGCGGCGGTGACGATCCGGTCCAGGGTGAGCGCCGGTTTCGGGCCGCGGCTGGGGCGTTCGCCGGTACCCCACAGAAGCTCCAGGCTGCGCGCGATGTCGCCGCTCCCGGTGGCCGTCCCGTCCGCCTTCGACGCGGCTCCGGCTGTCGTTCCGTCGTTCGTCATGGGCTCAGCGTAATGGGCCGGGAAGAAAGTGGGTACGCCGTACCTGAAATCCAGTACGGTGTACTCAGTTCTTCGGGTACGGTGCACCCAGTTCATGCCTCGATCTGTCGGGAATCCATGGAAATCAGGGGGTTGTGCCATGCCCGCATCCGGATACGCGGTGCTCGCCGAGGGCGTCGTGAAGCGGTACAAGAAGAAGGGCGGCGGTGACGGGAAGCGGGCGCTCGACGGATTCGACCTCGCCGTCCGCCCCGGCACCGTCCACGGACTGCTCGGCCCGAACGGGGCCGGCAAGACCACCGCCGTGCGGGTCCTCGCCACGCTCCTGCGGTACGACGCCGGCCGGGCCGAGGTCGCCGGGCTCGACGTGGCCCGCGAACCCCGCCGCGTACGGAGCCGGATCGGGCTCACCGGCCAGTACGCGGCCGTCGACGAGGGCCTCACCGGGCGGCAGAACCTGGAGATGTTCGGGCGGCTCTTCCACCTCGGCAACCGCCGGGCCCGGCAGCGCGCCGGGGAGCTGCTGGAGAGGTTCGACCTGGTCGAGGCGGCCGACAAGAGCGCCGACGCGTACAGCGGCGGCATGCGCCGACGGCTCGACCTGGCCTCCTCGATGATCCTCTCGCCCGACGTCCTCTTCCTCGACGAGCCGACGACCGGGCTCGACCCGCGCGGCCGGGGCGAGGTCTGGGACGCGGTCCGGGCCCTGGTGGCGGGCGGTACGACGGTGCTGCTGACCACGCAGTACCTGGACGAGGCGGACCGGCTCGCCTCGCACATCACCGTCATCGACCGGGGGCGGGCCATCGCCGACGACACCCCGGACGCGCTGAAGGACCGGGTCGGCGGCGACCGGATCGAGGTCGTGGCCGCCGACGCGGGGGACCTCGCCGCGGTGGCGAGGACGGTGGACCGGGTGGCCGGCGGCGGTCTCGTCGTCACCGACGCCACCACCCGCCGGGTGCACGCCCAGGTCGCCGACCGGGTGGCCGCGCTCACCGAGGTGGCCCGGAGCCTCCAGGACGACGGGATCGCGGTGGAGGACATCGGGCTGCGCAGGCCGAGCCTGGACGACGTGTTCCTGCGCCTGACGGGCCACGGCACGGAACCCGACACGGAGCACGACAAGGAACGCGACCCGGCGCACGACACCGAGAACACCGGGAACACCGAGAACACCGGGAATCACGACGCGCGAGAGGTGACGGCGGCATGACCACGCTCGAACGGAGCCTCCCCTACTGGGCGGTCTCCGACTGCTGGAACCTCACCCGCCGCACCCTCACCCACTACCAGCGCCACCCCTCCGCCATCGTCTGGCAGCTCGGCTTCCCGATCCTCTCCGTCCTGCTGTACGGGTACGTCTTCGGCAGCGCGATGAAGGTGCCCGGAGGCGGGGACTACCGGGTGTTCCTGATGCCCGGCATGTTCGCCATGACGATGGCCATGGGCTTCATGAACACCGCCGTGGCCGTCGTCACCGACGTCTCGAAGGGGGTCGTCGACCGCTTCCGGTCCATGCCGATGGCCCCCTCCGCCTTCGCCTCCGGGCGCGGGGCGGCAGACCTGGTGGTGGCCGCCGCCGAACTGACCATCCTGGCCGTCACGGCGCTGCTGATCGGCTGGCGCGCGGACGGCGGGGCGATGGCGGCGCTCGGAGCGTTCGGACTGCTCCTGCTGCTGCGGTTCAGCCTGATCTGGGTCGGCGTCTGGCTCGGCATGCTGGTGCCCACCCCGGAGGCGGCGGGCGGGCTGTACGCGGTCGCCTTCCCCCTCACGATGATCTCCAGCACCTTCGTCGCCCCGTCCCTGATGCCCGGCTGGCTGGGCACGGTCGCGGCCTGGAACCCGATCTCCTCGACCGCGACGGCCACCCGCGAACTGTTCGGCAACCCGGTGGCGGGCGGCGGCACCTGGGTGGAGGAGCACGCCGTGCTGATGGCGGTGGTGTGGCCGCTGGTGATCACGCTGGTCTTCCTGCCACTGGCGGTCCGCCGCTTCCAGCGCCTGAGCCGGTGAAGGGCCTCGCGCACCGGCGGTGAGCTGCCGAAATCAGGTGCCCGTGCGGACGGGGCGGCGTAGGGTCGAGGGCCGTGCCGACCACCACCGGGCCCCTGCCCTTCACCACACCTCGCCTCGACGCGCTGCCCCTCGATCCGGCGTACGCCGAGGAGATGGCGGCGGTCCTCGCGGATCCGGCGCTGTACGCGTTCACCGGGGGCGGCCCGCCGGACCCGGCCACGCTGCGGTCCCGGTACGAGCGGCAGAGCGCCGGTTCGCCGGACCCCGCGGAGCTGTGGTGGAACTGGGTGCTCCGGGTCCGCGCGGACGGGCGCCTCGCCGGATACGTCCAGGCGACCGTACGGGGGCCGCGCGCGGAGATCGCCTGGGTGGTCGGGACGTCGTGGCAGGGCCGGGGCTACGCGAGCGAGGCGGCGAAGGGACTTGCGGCACACCTGACGTCGGCCGGGGGCGTCCGGACGCTCGTCGCCCATGTCCACCCCGACCACGCCGCGTCGGAGGCGGTGGCGTCGGCGGCGGGGCTCGCGCCGACGGGGGAGTGGGAGGACGGCGAGCGACGCTGGACGGGCAACCCGCCCGTGCCGGGGGCCCGTTAGGGCCTGCCGGGCCGGATGGCCTCGTGCGGGTCTCGTAGCCATACGTGCTGGCTTCGGTCGGTGACGGTCAGCCCGAACTGTTCGGCGTCGGGCCGCCCTTCCGTTTCGTACTCCCACCAGGTCTGTTCGATCTCTTCCCAGAGGAATCCGGGCCCGTACTGCCACACCTCTTCTCCGGTGGCGGCTGTCGCGGCTGCTCCGTTTTCGCGGGTCGCCCAGACCTGGACGCCGTTGTCGGTGTTCTGGTGGATGAGGCGTACGCCGGGGAGCCGGGCCCCGGCGTAGAGGGCGAAGCCGAGGTCGAGGAGGAGGGCGGGGTCCAGGCCTGCCGCGCGGGCCCGGCCTTTCCCGTGTACGTGGTGGAGGTCGGGGAGGCGGTGGGCGCGCATGGGCATGTACGTGGCTCCGCCGCGGACCGGACCGGTCGCGGTGCCGTCGTCCTGGACGTGGAACTGGACCAGCGCGCCCGACCAGAACTCGCGGGCGAGCGGGGCGACGACGATCCCGCCGGGCCGGACCTGTCGGAGCAGCGCGTACGGGATGTACCGCAACGCGCAGGTGGCGATGAGCCGGTCGACCGGGCCCAGGCCGGGCCAGGGCTGCTCGCCGTCCCCGACCCGCAGGTGCGGCCGGTACTCGGCCTGGGCGAGAGCGTCGGCTGCCTGTCGTGCCACGACCGGGTCCAGCTCGACGCTGTGGACCAGGTCGTCACCGAGGCGTTCGCAGAGCAGCGCGGACACGTACCCGGTGCCGGTGCCGATCTCCAACACGTGCTGGCCATCCTCGATGTCGAGCAGGCCGAGCATCCGGGCGACCATCGAGGGCATCGAGTTCGACGACGTCGCGATGCCGGGTCCGTCCTCGGCCCCGTCGTCGAGTTGCGTGACGACCGGCTCGTCGCTGTTCACCAACGCCAGCCACGCGTCCGTGCCCACGACCGGCTCGCACCGGTCCGGAAGTTGCCGCCACACATCGGCCGGGACGAACCCACTGCGCGGCACAGCATCAAAGACCTGCCGCCACCGGGCAGTGAGCAGCCCTCGATCGGCCAACTCCTGCACCAGCGCCGGGTACGTAGGGACCTGCGGTGCCGTATTCATGACTGCGGGGCGAACTGGGGCCGGCTGCCGTCCGGTGACGGCTTCGGCTCCTGCGGCGGGGGCCACGGCTTGTCCGACGGCGGCCCGCCGTGCTTGCCGGCCTCGACGGGTACGGGGGTGCTGGTCATCGTCCATCTCCTCTGATCGGTGGAGCTGACTGGTTGAGAGGGTGGTGCAGTCGGTAGATCCCGTACGGCGGGAACAGGTCGACCCGGCGCGGGCAGCCACCCTCGGCACACGCCCGGCACAACAGATCCCGGCCAAGGACAGTGCGCCGGACGGCGGTGACCGGTGCGCGCCAACACGCCTCGCAGGTACGGACATCCGTGACCGACAGGTCGAGGGTCATCCGGCATCCCGGAGCGCGGCGACCGCCGCGTGGCACGGGCAGGTGCACTCCGGCAAGCGGCACAGGGCATGCACGTCGGCCAGGTCCGTCACCGACGCACTGCGGCAGACAACGCTGCACTGACCCTCCGCACCCTCCGACAAAGCGTCCAGATCAGCGACCGACCCTCCGGACACATCGGCGGCGGTGATCGGATCACCACGCCACAACAACGTCACCCCATGCTCCGGACAGTAAGCACCCACCCTGTCCTCGGACGGCACATCGTGCGCGACCCCATCCGCGTAGCACCTCATCCGCGCCGCGCCTCCCGCCAAACACGACCCAACCGCACAGCCATCGGGCAGGAGACTCCGGCACGACAGCTGGCACAGCACTGGGTGTGCCCGAGCCAGGCCTTGTAGGCGGTGTCCTCCAGCACTGCAGTATTCATGAGGCACCGCCAACACAGATGCAGCACTGGCAGGTGGGGAACTCCTGCGAGCGCTCCGGTTCATCCAGCGGAGTCACCTCGGATTCCGGCCGGAGCACGTGTGTACGGCCCTCGCGGTCCACCTCGTACACCTTGATCGTCATCGTCACGACAATTGCCTTCCACTACCCTCGGTTGCGAGGTCGTCACTGTGACTACGACGGTAGAGAGCAGAGGCCACCGCTTGAACTGACCGTGGGTACGGGTGTCCGTCTGCGGTCGACGGGCCAAGGGGGACATCATGGGCAGTGGATCACGCAGAGCCCTGACCGGCGGTCGGGGAACGCCCGTAAGAAGCCGTAGCGGCATCGTGTCCGGGTACGTATTCCGTCTTGTCCGCGAGCAGCTGGGCCACACCCAGGAGACCCTCGCAGATCGGTTGCGGATCTCACCCGACACCATCGCGGGATGGGAATCAGGCCGCCGCCCCTTAACCGCTGTACCCGTCGGGCAGATGCTCGTACATCGCCATCGACTCTTGCGCCTGGGCAGCGCGCCAGCCCTGCTCCTGGCTCTGGAACGGGCCATGGAAGCAGACGTACTGCTGGCTGACATTCTCAACGCGGACGTATCGACCGAGGACAGTCCAATCGGGGCGTGGGTCATGCAGCGGGAGCTGGTGGAAGTGCTGTCCTGGCCACTCAACGGCGTGACTCCGACACCGTTGCGCGCCCTGCCTGCCGCTCAACGGGCACGTAGGGGGCCGGTGCCGCAAGGGCCGGAGCTGCCCGTTGCCGACCGCAGGCGCTTCTTTGCCCACATGCGCCAAGCCGCAGAGCAGGCACGTGGCAAGGACCGTTTTCTGCTGCGCCGCCAAGCCCTTTACCTAGCCGGGTATGACGATGCATCGGACACCTTCGATTGGCTGGCCCAGCAGCAACGGGCCGAGCGTCCGGACGATTGGCTGACCGGTTGGCTCAATGCCCGCTCGGTCGCGGCCGTTGCCGCCAGACAGGGTGACCGCGACCGGATGAGGCACTTCATCACCGTGACGCTCGCAGAGAACGATGCAGGCGAGGCAGCGAACCTCAATTACTGGGCGTACTGGATCGGCGAGGCGCCACACATCCAACTGACCGACGACTTCATCGCCGCTACGAACCCGGGTCCTTGGCCTGGTGACAAGCTGTTGCGCCACCTGGTGCGCGGTCTGACCCCGGACCACGGCTTCTTCGACCTGAACGTTTACACCCTGTGGGCCTTGCTCGCCGCGCGCCCGAACCTGCTGCGTCGCGGAGCAGTGATCGGGAACGAACTACGCGCGTCCCTACCTGTCATGTTGGATAGTCGGGAGCTGTCGGCGCGGACGCGCCGGGAGCTGGAGGGAATCCGGTACGCAATCCGCCTCGCCGAGGCGTGAGAGGAGTGGGTCGTGGCTGACGATCTGTCTGCGGTGGGCCGCTTTCTGTACGAGGCGGGCACGCTCAAGCAGACGCGGCGCACCGGCTGGTGGATGGCCGGAGTGCGTGATCCGGAGAGTGTGGCCGAGCATTCGTGGCGTACGGCGTTGATCGCCACGATCATTGCGAAGCTGGAGGGCGCGGACCCCGCCCGGGCCGCGTACCTCGCCGTGTGGCACGACACCCAGGAGACCCGTACCGGGGACGTGAACCACCTCGGGAAGAAGTACGCGCCCGCCGGTGACCCGCAGGAGGTCACCGCCGACCAGACGGCGGGCATGCCCGAGGTGCTGGCCTCGGCGGTCCGTGAGCTGGTCGCGGAGTACGAGGCGAAGGAGTCGCCGGAGGCGGTCTGCGCCCGGGACGCGGACAAGCTGGAGTGCATGCTCCAGGGCATCGAGTACAAGGCCCAGGGCTACGAGAACGCCCAGCGCTGGATCGACAACAGCCGCGGCCGCCTCGTCACCGACACCGCCAACCGCCTCGCTGACGAACTCCTGTCACAGGGAAGCCTCGACTGGCTGCGCACCACCCTCGGCGAAGGCAAGCCGTAGGCGTCCACTGAAGCTCGGGACCCGAGACTCGCGACTCGGGCTTCGGGACGGCCGGTCACTCTTCCGGGGGTACGTGAACCGGGGGCCCGGCCCGAAGCTCGGGTGCCGGGATTCGGGCTTCGGGATGCGAGACCCGTGACACGAGCGCCTTCTTTAACCGGTAGGTAGAAGAAGGGGGTTAGGGAAAACCTTCCCGCCCTCCCCACCCCGTCACGGCCAGGAAGTATGACTAATCGTGACAGCTTGCGGCGCAGCGTGACCGCCGCTTACGGTGCGAGAACTAATCGACCCCGACGCGGTGTTACAGCACCAGGCCGGGGTCTCACCGCAAGATCGCAACCCTAGAAAGACGACCTCGTGGCTACCAAGCACCCTAGCTCCGCCCTGCCCGCCCCCGCACTCTCCACCACGTACCCGATGGCCAATCCCGGGTACGGCAAGCGCTCCGCACCCGGCCAGCAAGCCCGCACGCGCACCGACTTCAGCCTCCTGCCGACGCGCGAACGCTACGTCGCCGGATTCGTCGACCACCTTCCCGAAGGTGCCGCGATGAGCGTCAAGCAGCTCGCCAAGCAGCTCCCCCTCTACGGGCAGCAAGCCATCTCCACCGCCCTGAACGCCCTCTCCGTCGCCGGGCACCTGCGCCGCGTCCGGTGCTCCGTCACCAGCGCGAGCGACGAAACCCGCTGGGTCTTCCGGACCTTCTGGTCCCGCACCGCCCGCGACAGCGAATGGTGGAACGCCTACCTCGCCGCCGAGAACAACAGCCCGGACGAGGCCCCCGCGCCGGACATCCCGGCGTCCGACGCAGCGCTCCCGCCACTCGGCGGCCCGGCCGAGGAGCCGCCGCCCGCCCCGGAAGACCCTGGTACGGAACAGGCCCCCGAACTCCCCGCCGTACCGCACCAAAACACCCCGGACCAGGAACCGGCCCCGGACGCCGAGCCCGCGCCCCCTGCCCCGGAGGCGGCCGGCTCGACGTCCCCCGCCTACCTCGCCCTGGCCCGCCTCGGCCGCGACGATCACCGGCTGACGCTCTCCGCCGCCGACTGCGCCGCCCTGGAAGCGCAGGCGACGGAATGGCTCGACCGGGGCGTGACCGTCGACTATCTGACCGGCGCCCTCACGGCAGGGCTTCCCGCCCGGGTCGACAGCCCTCTCGGCTTCGTTCGCCGCCGTCTCGTCGACAAGATCCCTCCGCGGCTGCCCACCGAGAACGCCCGGTCCAGCAGCCCCGGCCCGGCCCGCCGCATCCTCATGGAATGCACCGACTGCGGCCGACTCCCGCGGTTCGTCGGCCGCGTCAGCTCGCTCAGCCACCCGCCACCTGGTGGGACATGCGGCTCTTCTCCCACTCCACCAGTTTGGTGAGGTCCATGAAGCGCATGCGTCCGCCGGCCTCGGTGAGTTTGGCCAGCACGATGTAGTCGGCGGGGGACATCCGGGATTCTGCCTGGACCTGGCGGGAGAGCCGTCCGATGAGCTTCTCCTGCATGCGGATGAAGCCGTCCCAGGCGGCCTGCTGCTCCGGGGTGAGCCAGCGAGGCGTCGCGTTCATGCGAGGAGCGTAGCGAGGCCGTACGGACTGTCTCCACCGGATCCTCGGCATGGGCGCCAAGTCGCCCGCCCGGAGTTGTGGTTGACCCGTCAACCATCCGTGCCTAATGTGGATGACGCGTCAACCAAATGATGCCGGAATGCCGGTCGCTGCCCGGATCCACGGGCGCGACGCTCCAGAAGGGGAACCCCATGAGCACCCAGAACAAGGCCGGACTCGATGCGCTGCTGACGCCCGAGGAGAGCGTCCTGGTGCTGATCGACCATCAGCCGTTCCAGGTCGCCAACCTGAACAGTCATGAGCCGACGATGGTCGTCAACAACGTCGTCGGCCTCGCCAAGGCGGCCAAGGCGTTCGACGTCCCGACCATCCTGACGACCGTCCTGGAGGAGCGCGGCGGCCTGATCTTCCAGGGGATACAGGACGTGTTCCCGGAGCAGAAGCCGATCAACAGGACCCTCGTCAACACGTGGCAGGACGAGCGCGTCGTCGATGCCGTCAAGGCGACCGGGCGCAAGAAGCTGATCCTCGCGGGGCTCTGGACGGAGGTCTGCCTGGCGATGCCCGCCATCCAGGCGGCCGGTGAGGGCTTCGAGGTCTATGCCGTCGTCGACGCCTCGGGAGGCGCGTCGGTGGAGTCGCACGAGACGGCGGTGCGACGCATGGTCCAGGCGGGTGTCGTGCCGATCACCTGGGTGGCCGTGCTCGCCGAGTGGCAGCGCGACTGGGCCCGCGAGGAGACCGTGCCGGCCGTGATCGAGATCCAGGCCCAGCACGGCGGGGCCTCGGGTATCGCCTACGCCTGGGAGCAGCAGCTCCTCGCGACGCCCCCCGGCAGCGCTGCCTGACGCCGAGGCCGCTCGACGGCGGACGGGTGGGGAGGGAAGGGGCGGGGGAGGGAAGAGGAGGGGACGGAGGGGGAGGCGTCAGGACTCCCTCTCCCCGGCCTCCCCTCCTCTCCCTCCGCCTGGAGTGACGGCCATGACCATCTCCGGCCCCGCCACCGACTTCCAGCGCGCCACCCGTGACTCGTACGACGCCCTGGCCCCCGCCTACGTCGAGTTCGCTCGCGGCGAGCTGGCCGCCAAGCCCCTGGAACGCGCGCTGTTGGGTACGTTCGCGGAGCTCGCGGCGGCGAGCGGCGGGCTCCCGGTGGCCGATGTCGGCTGCGGAACGGGCCGGGTGACCGAGTACCTCCACGGACTCGGCCGGGGACTGGACGTGTTCGGGATCGACCTCTCCCCGCGGATGCTCGCGGTGGCGCGGCAGGAGCACCCCGGACTGCGCTTCGAGGAGGGCTCCATGCTCGCCCTCGACCTGCCGGACGCCTCGCTGGGCGGACTGCTCGCCTGGTACTCGACGATCCACGTCCCGGACGGGGAACTGCCGCGCGTCTTCGCGGAGTTCCACCGCGTCCTGGCGCCCGGCGCCCATGTACAGCTGGGCTTCCAGGTCGGCGACGAGCCGCTGCGTATGACGGAGGCGCTGGGCGCGGAGATCTCCCTCGTCTTCCACCGGCGGCAGCCGGAAGGGATCGCCGAACTGCTGCGGGACGCGGGCCTGGAGGTGGTGTCCCGGGTGTGGCGGGAGCGGGAGACGGACGGGCCGTTCCCGGAGCGGGCGCCACAGGGGTTCGTCCTCGCGCGCAGGCCGATTGTCAGTGGTGGCTGTGAGGATGGGGACATCAGCACGACGGACTGACCGGCACACGGATTGAGGGGGACCCCATGGGCGCCTGGGACATCGGCCACTTCGACAACGACACCGCCGCCGACTTCGGCGGCCGGGTCGACGACGCGGAGACGGCGAAGAAGGCGGATGTGCTCCGGGCCGTCCTGACCACCGTCGCGGACACCGGGCCGGAGGACTATGTGGACGAGGGTGAGGAGGCGGTGGCCGCCGCCGCGCTGGTCGCCGCCCAGTGCCCCGGCGGCGAGCCCGTCACCACGGCGTACGGCCCGAAGGAGCCCCTGCCGCCGCTCCCCGCCGACCTGCGCCCGCTGGCCGTCCGCGCCCTGGACCGCCTCACCGCGAAGAACGCGGAGCCGCTGGACCTGTGGGCGGAGGCCGGCGCGGACCAGGAGTGGCTGGCGGGGATAGCCGCGCTGCGGGCGGTGCTGGCGGGCGCGCCGGGGGAGTGACCTCCGAGGACTCTCAGCGTTTCGGGCTGCCCGCGCGTACGAGTTCTTCGACGTCCAGGGAGACTTCGGCGCCGATGGAGGTGGGCAGCGGGGCTTTCTGGCCGGGGGCGTAGACCTCGTGGCGGTCGTAGCCGGCGGGGAGGGGGTCGGTCAGGACGTGGACCCGGCCGTGCTTGCGGTCGACGATGACGTACACCGGGATCTTGGCCTGGGCGTAGGCGGCGACCTTGTGGCGCAGGTCGGTCTGGTAATTCCCGGAGGTGACCTCCAGGACCAGGCGGAAGCAGGCGGGGTCGTAGCAGTTGTTTTCGATCAGGTGCTCGTCGAAGTCGGCGTCCACGATCGCCAGGTCGGGGATCACGTAGTCCTCGGGGCCACTGGGTAGCCAGAGGCCGATGCCCTGGAGGACATTCGACTCCTCGCCGTGCAGACCGGCGGAGAGGAAGGGGACCATGAGTGTGGTCAGGGCTTTGGCATGCGGGCCGTCCGGGGGTGGTGCCACGGTGACGAGGCCTCCGATGATCTCGACGCGATGCCCCGGAAGCTGTTCCATGAGACGGTTGGCCGTTTCCAGCAGCGTTTCCGGCTCACCGTCACAGGGGTGCTCGGCTGCTGCTGCAGACATTGCGGGCCTCCTGGAACGGGCTGGTGTCGAGAGCATCATCGTAGGGCGGGACTGCCCGAGATCGCGCTCCTGGCCTATGCCACCCGGTCGAGTGAAGCAGAAACGGCCCGGCACCCACGTGGGTGCCGGGCCGCCTCCGTACAGCCGTACAGCCGTACAGAACCGAAGGACTACAGCTTCTCGATCACGTAGTCGATGCAGGCCGTCAGCGCCTGCACGTCCGCCGGGTCGATCGCCGGGAACATCGCCACGCGCAGCTGGTTGCGGCCCAGCTTGCGGTACGGCTCGGTGTCCACGATGCCGTTGGTGCGCAGCACCTTGGCGACGGCCGCCGCGTCGATCTCGTCCGCGAAGTCGATCGTGCCGATGACCTGCGAGCGCTTCGCCGGGTCCGTGACGAACGGGGTGGCGTACTTCGACTCGTCGGCCCAGCCGTAGAGGTGGCCCGACGAAGCCGCCGTGCGGCCGGTCGTGAAGTCCAGGCCGCCCTGGGTGTTCATCCACTTCAGCTGCTCGTTCAGCAGGAAGAGGGTGGCCAGCGCCGGGGTGTTGTACGTCTGGTTCTTGAGGGAGTTGTCGATCGCCGTGGGCAGCGAGAAGAACTCCGGGATGTGCCGGCCCGAGGCGTGGATCCGGGCCGCGCGCTCCAGTGCCGCCGGGGAGAAGACACCGATCCACAGGCCGCCGTCGGAGGCGAAGGACTTCTGCGGGGCGAAGTAGTAGACGTCGGACTCGGTGATGTCGACCGGCAGGCCGCCCGCGCCCGAGGTGGCGTCCACCAGGACCAGCGCGCCCTCGTCGGCGCCCGCGACGCGCTTGACCGGGGCCGCGACACCCGTCGACGTCTCGTTGTGGGTGAAGGCGTAGACGTCGACGCCCGCCTCGGCCTGCGGGTCCGGGTGGGTGCCCGGGTCGGAGGCGATGACCGTGGGGTCGGACAGCCAGGGCGCGAGCTTCGCGGCCTTGGCGAACTTCGACGAGAACTCGCCGAAGTTCAGGTGCTGGGACTTCGAGTCGATCAGACCGTGCGTCGCCACGTCCCAGAAGGCGGTGGAGCCGCCGTTGCCGAGGATGACTTCGTAACCCTCGGGCAGGGAGAAGAGCGCGCGCACACCGTCCCGTACCTCGCCGACCAGGTTCTTGACCGGGGCCTGGCGGTGGGACGTACCGAGGAGAGAGGTGCCGGTGGCGGCCAGCGCGTCGAGCGCCTCCGTCCGCACCTTGGAAGGACCGGCGCCGAAGCGTCCGTCGGCGGGCTTGATGTCAGCGGGAATCTGGATGTCGGCCACGGGACGGAGCGTAGTCCCTCGGTGGCACGGCTTCGTAACCGTGTCCGTCCGATGAGACGTGTGCTCCGGCCCGTGGACGTCACCCGGAGACGTGTGCTCCGGCCCGTGGACCGCGTGCGCGGGGGCTACTTCTTGTCGCCGCCGAACGGGCAGCCCAGCTCCACCGGCAGCTCGTACAGATCGTTCTGCGTCACGATCGGCTTGTTGCGCAGCTCGGACGCCGGGACCGCCAGGTCCAGATCCGGGAAGCGCTCGTAGAGGGCGGGGAGCGCGATGCCCGCCTCCAGGCGGGACAGCGCCGCGCCCGGGCAGACGTGCGGGCCGTGGCCGAAGGCGATGTGGCGGTTCGGGGTGCGGGTGGCGTCGAACTCGCCCGCCGTCGGGCCGTGCTGCCGCTCGTCCCGGCCCAGGGCCGCGAACGAGACGATCAGTGCTTCGCCCTTCGGCAGGACCTTGTCGCCGACCTCGATGTCCTCCGTCGCGAAGCGGATCAGGACGTGCGAGGTCGGGGTGTTCCAGCGCAGCGTCTCCTCGATCACGCCGTCCCACCCGATCTCCCCGTTCAGCACCTTCTTGCGCTGCTCGGGGTGGGTCTGGAGGGCCCTCACCGCGTTCACGATCAGGCTGATGGTGGTCTCGTGTCCGGCGGCGATGATCAGCTGCAGGGTGTTGAGGATCTCCTCGTCGGTGAGGTGGTCACCGTTCTCGGAGGCGGCGATCAGCGCACTGGTGAGGTCGTCGCCGGGGTTCGTCCGCTTGTCCTCGATGATCCTCCGGAAGAGGATGTCGAGATCGGTCATCAGCTGGACGAACTCCTCCGGCGGGGTCTGTGTCGAGAAGAACTTCTCGAACAGTTCCTTCAGCCGCGGGTGGTCCGCCGCGTCCACGCCCATCAGCTCGCTGATGACGTTCATGGGGAGGGGATAGGCGAACTCCGCCTTCAGGTCCACCGGGTCCCCGGCCGGGAGGGCCGCCAGCTTCTCCAGGCTCGCGTTCGTCAGCGCCTCGATCCCTGCCCGCAGCCGCTCGACCCGCTTCACGGTGAGCGCCTGCGCCACCAGCGTACGGAGCCTGCGGTGGTCGGCCCCGTCGACCGTCAGCATCGAGCGGCCCGGGTTGGCCAGGCCGATCAGTGGCCAGTCCATCGGTATCTCGCCGCGCTGCCACGCGCCCCAGACGTTGATGTCCTTGACCACCCGGCTGTCGGTGAGCAGCGCGCGGGCCTCCGCGTGGCGGGTGACCGCGTACACGTGTACACCGCCCGGCAGTTCCACCTCGGCCAGCGGACCGGCGGCCCGCAGCGCGGCGCTCTCGCCGTCGAGGTCTCTGACGAAGGGGTCGAGCGCGATGCGGGTCATGCGGGGCCTCCGAAGGTTCCGGGTCTGCCGAGGGCGGGCGTGGGCGTGAAGGTCACCGGCAGGTCCGTCAGACCGCGCAGCCACGGTGACGGGCGGCGGGTGAGCTGCTCGGCGGGGACGGCGAGGTCCACGTCCGGCAGCCGGTCGAGCAGGACCTCGACGCCGGTACGGGCGATGACCTCGGCGGTCTCCTGGGCCGGGAACGGGCAGCGGTGCTCGCCGTGGCCGAAGGAGAGGAAGGCGTTGTTGCCGCCGGTCAGAGCGGAGCCGTCGGTGCGCACCTGCGGGTCGCCGTTGGCAGCGGCCAGGCCGAGGAGCAGCAGATCGCCGGCGCGGACGTGGCGGCCGCCGATGTGGGTGTCGCGGACGGCCCAGCGGCCCGCCACGTTCTGCGTCGGGGTGTCCTCCCAGAGAACCTCGTTCATCGCCTCGGCGACGCTGTGCCGGCCGCCCGAGAGCGAGGCGGCGAACCGGTCGTCGGTGAGCATCAGGCGCAGGGAGTTGCCCATCCAGTCGGCGGTCGGCTGGTGGCCGGCGACGATCATGACCATCAGGTCCTGGACGATCTCCTCGTCGGTGAACCCGCCCTCGTCGGCGATCATGCGGCTGACGACGTCGTCACCCGGCGTCGCGTGCTTCTCGGCCAGCAGCTGGAACGTGGCCTCACCCAGGTGCTGGGAACCCGCGATGGCCCGCTCCAGCCCGTCCGTGATGTCGTTGATCGAGCCGACCAACGGGCGGATGACCTCCTCCGGATAGCCGTAGATCCTGGCCAGCACGAGCGCGGGCAGCAGCTTGGCGTACTCCGCGATGATGTCGACCGAGCCCTTGGTGCAGAACCGGTCGATCAGCTCGTCCGCGAACTCCTCCGCGTACCGCTTCAGGGAGAACGGGTCGACGCCCTCCAGCGCGTTGCTGATCATCATGGCGCGGACGCTGTGGCGCTCGCCGACGGTGTAGAGGATCGAGTTCTGCTTGCGCCCGATCATCGGCAGCAGCGGCCAGTCGTCCGGGATGCGGTCCCACTGGTTCCACAGGTCGGAGTCCCGGCTGAAGAGGACCGGGTCGCCGGTGACCTGGTGCAGCTCGCGGTAGCCGAGGACGAGCCAGGCGGGCACGTCGCCGTCCAGCACGACCGGGGCGATGGCCCCGTGTTCGCGTCGCAGGTCCCGGTAGAGCTGGACCGGGTCGATCTGGAAGCGGGGCCCGGACAGGGGTACGGACGTGTGGGTGACGGGGCAGCCGGAGACAGTGGTCACGGGGCGGACTCCGGGGTCGGGCCGGCCGCCGCCAGGGCCGCCGCGGGAGCGGCCGCCGCGGAGGCAGACGTTCCGGCGGCGGTCGTTCCGGTGGCCTGGAGGCGGGCGGCGGAGAGCGCGGCGAGGTGCTCGACGAGCGTGATGAGCACGTACTTGCTGGAGGACCGGTCGCGGGCGTCGCACTCCACCAGCGGCACGTCCTCCGAGAGGTCCAGGGCCTCGCGGATCTGCTGCTCGCTGTGGAGCGGGCCGCCGAAGTCGTTGCACGCCACGATGAACGGGGTGCCGTGGTGCTCCAGGCGGTCGATGGCGTACCAGGAGTCGGCGAGCCGGCGGGTGTCGACGAGGACGACCGCGCCGAGCGTGCCGGAGAACAGCCGGTCCCACAGGAACCAGAAGCGCTCCTGTCCGGGCGCGCCGAAGAGGTACAGCACGGAGCGTTCGTCGAGCGTGATCCGGCCGAAGTCGAACGCCACCGTGGTGGACGTCTTGGCCTGGACGCCGTCGAGGTCGTCGACGGCCTCGCCCGCGCGGGTCATGGTCTCCTCCGTGTTGAGCGGACGGATCTCGCTCACGGATCGGACCATGGTGGTCTTGCCGACCCCGAAGCCGCCGACGACAACGATCTTGAGTCCGTTGTCGGCCGTCGCGCTCAGGGCGGCGCGGTCAGAGGTTGCGGAGTCCAACGAGCACCTGTTCCAGGATGTCGGGGTCGGGGAGCCGGTCCGCGACTCGGGCTGTACGGGGGTGGCGGGCGCTGATCCGGCCGGTGTCGAGCAGGTCGCACAGCATGATGCGGACGATGCTGACCGGCAGGTTCAGGTTCGCGGCTATCTCGACGACGGCGGTGGGGCCCTGGCACATCCGCAGGATCGCGACGTGCTCGGACTGCATCCCGGGGGCCGGATCGCACTCGGCGACGACGAGCGTCACCAGGTCGAAGGCGGCGGAGTCGGAACGGCTGCGTCCCCCGGTGAGGGTGTACAGCCGGTCCGGATCGTCGTCGCGGCCCGGTCGGGGGCGGGGTGCCGTCGTCATACGGCCGAACTCTCTGCCACGGGTGAGCGCGGCGGGGCGACCAGGTGCTCACCGAGCTGCTCGACGAGCTCGCTCATGTTGTGGCCGACGAGGCCGACGTCGGAGTCCTCGTCGGCGACGACGGCCAGGTGGGCCCCGGCCCCCGCCTCGACGATGAACAGCACGCCACCGTAGAACTCGGCCATCGCGGACCGTACGCCGCCGGTGCCGTCGCCGAACTCGACGGAGGCCCCGTGCGACAGGCTCTGGATCCCGGCGGAGATCGCGGCCAGCTGGTCGGCCTGGTCGACGGAGAGCTCGGGGGTGCGGCACAGCTTGAGGCCGTCGCGGGACAGGACGAGGGCGTGACGGGTACCGGGGGTGCGGTCGAGCAGCCCCTCCAGCAGCCAGTTGAGCTTCTCGTCGGTGGTCGCGGTCATCGGGTGTTGCCTTCCGGGTGCGGGGAGTTGGCACGTACCGCCTTGCTGAAGGTGCTGAAGCGCGCGGCCTGGACCTTCGGGTCGGTGGTACGGGCCCGGGGGGTGTCGGCTCCGCCGGGGGTGGCGTTGCCGGTACGGGCTTCGGCGGCGGCCAGGGTGCGGCCGCGGCGGCGCTTGGGCAGGCCGCTCTCGCCGAACGCGGGCACGGCGCCGGTGGACTCCGACTCCGACTCCGCGACCGGGGTCGGGGGCGTGGAGGCGTCGTCCTCGGCGAGGCTCCGGGCCGTGGGGGCGGCGTCGGAGGTGTCCGTTCCGGCGGCCGAGGCGTGCGAGGGCTCCGGCTCGGCGGGTGTGGAGGCGGTGGCGGTGGCCGGCGCGGTGGTGCCGGCCCGGTCCGGGCTCGTCTGGGCCGGGATCGCCGCCGTCGCCGTCGGGGCTGCCGCCGCGGCCGGTGCGGTCGCGCGGGAGATCAGCTCCTGCGGGAGCATCATCAGCGCGCCGGTGCCGCCCCGGGCGGACGGGCGGAAGGAGACGGTCAGGCCGTGCTTACGGGCCAGCCGGCCGACGACGGCGAGTCCGAGGCGGGTGCCGGAGAGGTTGGTGAGGTCCTGGTTCTCGGCCGAGACGGCCCGCTCCGCACGGCGCAGCTGCACCTCGCTCATCACGAGCCCGCTGTCCTCGACGGTGATGACGATGCCCGCCGGGACCTCCTCCACGTACACATGGACCTCGGCGGTGGGCGGCGAGAAGTTGGCCGCGTTGTCGAGCAGTTCGGCGAGCGCGTGCATGACGCCCTCGGCCGCGTGGCCGGCGATGGCGACGTCGCTGGTGGAGTGCAGCCGGACCCGCTGGTAGCTGCCGATCCGGCCCATCGCGCCGCGCAGGATCGACTCCATGACGATCGGCTTGGCCCAGCGCCGCCCGGAACGGGCCCCGGTCAGCACGGCGATGGAGTCGGCGAGGCGGCCCGCCTGGGCGGTGCGGTGGTCCAGGTGGAGCAGGTCCCCGAGCACGGACTCGTCGGAGTGCCGGTGCTCCATCTCGCGGAGGTCGGCCAGCATGCTGGTGGCCAGGGCCTGCATCCGCCCCGCCGCGTTGGCGCAGGCGGCGACGGCCGCGGAGCGCTCGGTCTCGGCGCGGGTGGCGCGGGCGGTCAGCCGGTCCACGGTGACCTGGAGCCGGGCCTGCTCGGCGGCGGCGTCCGCGGCGATCCGCTCGTTCTCGGCACGGGCCTCGGCGGCGACCCGAGCGGTCTCGGCGGAGGCGGCGCCCTTGATCCTGGCCGTCTCCGCGGTGAAGCGCTGGGCCTCGACGGCGGAGGAGGAGACCAGCCGCGAGGTCTCGGAGGTGAACCGCTGGGCGTCGGCGGCCCGCAGGGCGCGCAGCGTCCGCGCGGTCCCCAGGGTGTGGACGGTGACGGCCACGCAGACGCTCAGCAGCACGGCGGCCGCGCCCGCGCCCCAGGCCAGCGGAGTCCGTACCGTTTCGGGGGCCGCGGCGACGCCCCACAGGGTCAGCGTGCCGGTTGCGGCTGCCGAGATCAGCAGGGCGAGTGCGGTGGGCCGGTGTGAGGGGCGCAATCGGAGTCCTCGGTGGCGGACGGTGCGGGTGGCATGGGGCGGTGCGTGCGGTACGGGTCGTGCGGGCAGTGCGGATCGAGCGAAACCGACCAGTCGAATTCAGGACAGTTCGGTACGGGTGCGGGCGATCATGCACAACTGGAGCTGATAGTTCCTGCGCAAGTCTTGGTCACTATAGGAGACTTGACGGTCTGTTTGGGAAGATCTTGTGGGCTTTTTTGTGCGGCTTACCCACTTTCGTCCGCGCGGATCCCAAGAGTTCACCTGTGCCGACGGCATGCTGAAGGAATGGCCGAACAGCATCGACCGCGTACCGGACCTTCCCCCGCCGCCTCCCCGGCTTCCCCTGCCGCTTCCCCGGATTTCGTCGCCGCGCTCCGCTCCGCCGTACGCGGCACGAGCGACTTCGGCGCCACCGCACGGGCGTTGACGACCATGGACGCCTCCAACCACCGCCGTGTCCCGCTCGGCGTGCTCGCCCCGCGCGACGCCGAGGACATCGCCGCCGCCCTGGCCGTGTGCCGGGAGCACGGGGTGCCGGTGGTGGCGCGCGGCGGCGGCACGCCCATCGCCGGACAGGCCACCGGCACCGGCCTCGTCCTCGATCTGACCCGCCATCTGCGCACGGTCCTCGACCTGGACCCCGCCACCCGCACCGCCGTCGTCCAGCCCGGAGTGATCCTGGACGACCTGCGGGCCGCCGCCGCACCCCACGGCCTGACCTTCGGCCCCGACCCCTCCACCCACAGCCGCTGCACCCTCGGCGGAATGATCGGCAACAACTCCTGCGGCGCGCACTCGGTGGCCTGGGGCACCACGGCGGACAACGTGCGGGCGCTGTCGGTGGTCCGCTACGGCGGCGAGGCGCTGCGTCTGGAGCAGGGGAGCGGGGCGCGCCCCGAAGGCGCCCGGGGTACGCGCGGGGCGACGGCCCACGGCCCCGAAGGCGTCACCGAACTGATCGCCTCCCACCTCGCCCTCCTCCGCACCGGCTACCCCGACCTCCCGCGCCGCATCTCCGGCTACGCGCTCGACGCCCTGCTCCCCGAACACCCCGGCGGCCCCGACCCGGTCCGGGCCTTCTGCGGCAGCGAGGGCACCCTCGGCGTCGTCACCGAGGCCACCGTGCGCCTGGTCGAGGCCCCGCGCGCCCGTGCCCTGGCCGTCCTCGGATACGCCGACGAGTCCGCCGCCGCCGACGCCGCCCCGGGCCTCCTTCCGTACGGCCCGCTCACCGTCGAGGGCATGGCCGCCGACCTCGTACGGGAGGCGGCCGGGCTGCCGGGCGGGGCCGCCTGGCTGTTCGTCGAGACCGGCGGCGACACTCCGGCCGAGGCGAGAGCGCACGCCGAACGCGTCCTGCGGGCCGCCGACGCCGTGGACGGCACGGTCGTCACGGACCCGGCCGGGCAGCGGGCCCTGTGGCGGATCCGCGAGGACGCCGCCGGCACCGCGACCCGGACGCCCGACGGCAGTGAGGCCTGGCCCGGCTGGGAGGACTGCGCGGTGCCGCCCGCCCGGCTCGGCGCGTACCTCCGCGACTTCCGGGTGCTGCTCGCCGAACACGGCCTGCGCGGCACCCCGTACGGCCACTTCGGCGACGGCTGCATCCACGTCCGCATCGACTTCGACCTGATCAGCCCGGAGGGAGTGGCCCGTTTCCGCCGGTTCTCCGAGGAGACGGCCGACCTCGTCGTCGCGCACGGCGGCTCCCTCAGCGGCGAACACGGCGACGGCCAGGCGCGCGCGGAACTGCTGCCCCGGATGTACGGAGACGAACTCGTCGCTCTGTTCGGGCAGTTCAAGGACCTGTGGGACCCGTCCGGCGGCCTGAACCCGGGCATCCTCGCCCGCCCGGCCCGCCTCGACGAGAACCTGCGCTTCGCGGTCCTGCCGAAACGCCCGGTGGACGTGGAGTTCGGCTACCCGCAGGACGGCGGCGACTTCGCGGGCGCGGTCCGCCGCTGCGTCGGCGTCGCCAAGTGCCGTACGGAGAAGGCGGGCGGCGCGGGCGTCATGTGCCCGTCCTTCCGGGCGACCGGCGAGGAGGCCCACTCGACCCGGGGCCGGGCCCGGCTGCTGCACGAGATGCTGGCGGGCGAGGTCATCACGGACGGCTGGCGGAGCACGGAGGTGCGGGACGCGCTCGACCTCTGCCTCTCCTGCAAGGGCTGCCGCAGCGACTGCCCGGTGGGCGTCGACATGGCCACGTACAAGGCGGAGTTCCTGCACCACCACTACAAGGGCAGGCTCAGGCCCGCCGCCCACTACGCGATGGGCCGCCTCCCGCGGTGGCTGCGGCCGGCCGCCCCGTTCGCCCGCCCGCTCAACGCCCTGGCCCGGCTGCGGCCGCTCGCCGCGCTCGCGAAACGGCTGGCCGGGATCGCGCCCGAGCGCACGATCCCGGTCCTGGCGACGGAGACGTACAGCCGCTGGCTGCGCCGCCACCAGGGCGGCGGGACGCACATCCTCTCCTCGGACCGGGTGGTGGCCCTCTGGGCGGACACTTTCACCGAGCACCTGTCACCGCAGGTGGGCCGGGCGGCCGTGCGGGTGCTGGAGGAGGCGACGGGGCGTACGGTGCTGCCGCCCGTCCCCGGACTGTGCTGCGGCCTCACCTATGTGTCGACCGGCCAGCTCGACGCGGCCCGCCGCGTGATGCGCCGCACCCTGGACCGGCTCGGCCTCTTCCCCGGCCACCCGCTCGTCGTCCTGGAGCCGAGCTGCGCGGCGACGCTCCGCACCGATCTGCCCGAGCTCCTTCCCGACGATCCGCGCGCCGCCGAACTAGCCGCTTCCGTGAGGACGTTCGCCCAGTACCTGGAGGAGTACGCCCCCGACTGGACGCCGCCCCGCCTGGACCGGCCGGCCGCCGGACAGACGCACTGCCACCAGCACGCGGTCCTCGGCGACGCGGCGGAACGCCGACTGCGCGAACGGCTCGGTCTGACCGGCGAACTCAGTGGCGGGTGCTGCGGACTGGCCGGGAACTTCGGCTTCGAGAAAGGCCACTGGGAGGTGTCCGCCGCCTGCGCGGAGGAGCAACTGCTCCCCGCCGTAAGGGAAGCGGAGCCCGGTACGGAACTCCTCGCCGACGGCTTCTCCTGCCGCACCCAGCTGGACCAGCTCGCCGGACGCCGGGCCCGGCACCTCGCGGAGGTGATCGCGGAGGAGCTGGAGCCCGGCGTGTGAGGCGGCCGATCCGGTGTGATCAGCAGTTACGGATGGACCAGACGGGGGACCAGCTCTGGTCGCGCTTCCCGGAGAACGGCTTGAAGCTCTTGATCGTGTTGCCGCTCTGGCCGTAGAAGGTCGACGTCGGTGTGCCCGTCTGCCTGTTCCAGTACTGGCCGGTTCCCTCCCAGTTGGAGAGGTAGTACCGGTTGCAGGTGTAGAGGAAGTAGATCTTCCACTTCGACTTGGTCGGGTCCCAGACCGACGCGCAGAGGTTGCCGGCCTTGCAGCCGAAGGTGCCGCCGGGCGCCACGTGCTGGTAGTCGGCGCCGGGTGAGAGGGTCGGCGCCACGGCGGCCGCTCCCCGGGCGGTCGCGGTCTCCGCGCCCTCGGGCGCGGCCGGGGCGGTCAGGATCTGCTCGCCCGCACCCCGGTCGGCGGGTGCGGCGGCCTGGGCGGTGCCGACGAACGGTGCCAGCAGCACGATGGACAGGGCGCCGAGGGCGCCGATGGTCGAACGGTGCTTGCGCATGTGTGAATCCCCCTGGTGGACGACGGCGCGCGGGCTCCGCACGCCGGTGGGTACGGGAGCGTCGGTGCTTCCCCGTGCCCCGTACGCCATCCAAGGTGTCGGCGTGGGCGCGGTCCGCGCCACACGGTGAAGCTCCCGCTTAAACGAGCGGCGGCAGGGCGGTCCGCGCGTCGAAGAAGTGCCGACGAGGGCATACTTTTCGGACATTTCCGAGACTTCTTCTTGTTGCCGTCGTGGCGGGAACCGAGGGTGATAGGGCCGGTCCGACCACGGGGGGTCGTACGTGCCGCAGCGCTTCGGCGCGCTCGGGTGTCTCCTCGCGTGAACCACCGTCGTCAGAGGAGATCCCCTTGCTGCGGGTGCACTTCACCACCGAGGACATCGCACGCGTCCGCGTCGCCACGGGCCCCGACCCCCTGTGGGAGATCGTCAACAGCTTCCATGTCCTGCTCACCGGGGCGAAGCCGCTGGTGTTCGGCGACTGGCGCCGGCGCGTCCTGCACCGGCCGCCCCCGGCCATCCGGCCCCTGGGCCCCTTGCTTCCGCCGCGCGGCTTCTTCCCGGACTTCCTCACCCCCGACCTGCGCGGCGACCTCGACCTGCCGCACGCGGTCGACACCGTGCTCGGCACCACCCGGACCGTGCTGCGCGGCGATCTGCGGCGGCTCGCCGCCGCGCGCCCCCGGTCACGGCCGCTGCCCGCCGACACCCGGGCGCTCGCCGACGGGAGACCGCAGGACCTGCGCCGGCTGGGAGAGGCGCTGCTCGGCTACCACCGGCAGGCGCTGGCGCCGTTCGGACCGCGGATCCGGGAGCAGCTCGACGCCGATCTGACGGTCCGGGCCCGGGCGGTGCTGAGCGGGGGCACGGAAGCGCTGCTGCAGAGCCTGCGTCCGGTGCTGCGGTGGCGGCCCCCGGTGCTGGAGGCCGACTACCCCGTCGATAAGGACCTCCGGCTGGACGGCCGGGGACTGCTGCTGCAACCGTCCTTCTTCTGCGTACGGACGCCGATCACGCTGGCCTGCGAGGAGCTGACGCCGGTCATCGTCTACCCGGTCGAGCACAGCCTCGGCTGGGCGGCGGACCGGGACACGTCCTGCGGTGCGGACGGCACGGAGGGCCCGGACGGTCGTGGCGGCGGGCTGGGAGCGCTCATGGGCTGCACCCGCGCCGCCGTCCTGGAGGACGTCGTGAACGGGCGCACGACCGGCGACCTCGCCCGACGGCTCGGCATCTCCCCGGCCGCCGTCAGCCAGCACACGGCGGTGCTGCGCGGATCGGGCCTGCTCCTGAGCGTCCGCCGGGGCCGGCATGTGCTGCACACCGTCACTCCGAAGGGCCTCGCCCTCCTGGACCACCCGCACGGCACTCCGGTCGCCGGCTGAGCGCCCGGGCCGTAGCCGGGGCGCCCGTGCCGTACGGGAGTCGACGAGGCCGATCCGCCGGACGATCCGCGCCCTCGTCGCGCGCCTACGGTCCCCGGGCGATGATCTCGCGGGCCAGCGCGGCCAGTTGGGGGAGAGCAGGGTGGCCGGGGGCGTCACGGCGGGCGAGGAGGACCGGGACGCCCGGGGCGTCGTCGAGCGGGACGTAGGCGACCCCGGCGTGCGGGTGCAGGGTCGCGGTCGAGGCGGTGGAGATCCCGCTGCCGCGTCCGGCGGCGATGGCGGTGAGCCAGTCGTCTGTGTTGCCCACGGTGAGGGTGGCGGCCGGGCGGGCGTGCGGCGGCCAGAGGCCGACGGTCGTGGTGCCGGAGACGGTGTTCAGGACGACGGGCCCGTCCGCGAGGTCCGCGAGGGCGAGCGAGGCGCGTCCCGCGAGCGGCCCGTCCGCGGTCACCGCCGCCACCCGGACCTCGGTGAACAGCACCTCCGTGACGAGCCCCGGAGCGTCCACGGGCCCCCGCAGCAGCGCCGCATCGACCTCGCCCCGGGTCAGGCCGGCGGTGCGGTCGTCGATCCGCAGGAGTTCCAGCGGGGTTCCCGGGTGGCGCTCCTGCCAGGTCCGCAGCAGCGGTGTGGTGTACGGCCCGAACGCGGACCAGGCGTGGCCGAGCCGCAGCGGCCAGGTGCGCAGCCGCCCGGGGGCCAGTGCCTCGTCGAAGGCGGCGACCGCGGCGGCGGCCTTGTCGCGGAAGGCGACACCGTCGGGGGTCAGGGCGAGGTGGTGGGTGGAACGGTCGACGAGCCGGACGCCCAGGTGCCGTTCCAGCGCCGCGAGGGTGCGGGACACGGCGGGCTGGGTGAGCCGGAGGCGGGCGGCGGCGCGCGTGATGTTGAGCTCGTCGGCGACCGCGAGGAAGGCCCGCAGATGCCGGAGTTCCACGGGGCGGCCGGTGGAAGGTCCCTCGTTCATGCGTGGTGAGCATAACGAGAGCGTGATCGGTATTTCACGGAACGCGCGGGCGTCCCTACGGTGAAGGAAAACCTCTGGCGGCACAGTGCGGCTTCCCGTACCGTCCAGTCCATTACAGTGTACTGAGTCATCGTGTCCCTGTTCCCTTGGAAGGTCCCCGTGAACGACCAGCGCAGCGCCGCCGAACCGGCCGCCGCAGCCGTCGCCGTGCCCGAAGCGGCGACGGCACTCGAAGGCACCGGTGCGGACGGTACGGGCGCGCCCGCCGCCGGGCGGACCGGGGCCGGGCGCCGGGCGGCGCTCGTGCCGATCGCGCTGGTGGTCGCGGGCGGCCTGTCCGTCCAGTTCGGCTCGGCCGTCGCGGCGCTCCTGATGCCCAAGGCGGGCGCGCTGGGCGTCGTCACCCTGCGGCTGGCCGCCGCCGCGCTGATCCTGCTGGTGATCTGCCGGCCCAGGCTGCGCGGCCACTCGCGTGCCGACTGGGGCACGGTGCTCGCCTTCGGCGTCGCGATGGGCGGCATGAACACGCTGTTCTACCTGGCGCTGGACCGTATCCCGCTCGGCATCGCCGTCACCCTGGAGGTGCTCGGCCCGCTCGCCCTCTCGGTGTTCGCCTCCCGCCGCCTGATCAACGCGCTCTGGGCGGGCCTCGCCCTCGTCGGCGTCGTCCTGCTGGGCGGCGGCGGCTTCGACCGCCTCGACCCGCTCGGCGCGGCGTTCGCCCTGGCGGCCGGGGCGATGTGGGCGGCGTACATCGTGTTCAGCGCCCGCACCGGCCGCCGCTTCCCGCAGGCGGACGGGCTCGCGCTGGCGATGGTGGTCGCCGCGGTCCTCTCGCTGCCGCTCGGCATCATCGAGTCCGGGGCGAAGCTGACGGTCCCGTCCACCGTGGCGCTCGGCGCGGCGGTGGCGGTCCTCAGCTCGGTCCTCCCGTACACCCTGGAGCTGATGGCCCTGCGCCGGCTGCCCGCGCCCACGTTCGCCGTGATGATGAGCCTGGAGCCGGCCATCGCCGCCGGAGCGGGCTTCCTGATCCTGGACCAGGCACTCTCCACGACGGACGCCCTCGCCATCGCCCTCGTCATCGGGGCCAGCATCGGCGCGGTGCGCAGCCGGACGGGCCGCCGCGAACCGTGAGCCGTCCCTGACGGCGGGGTGCGGGCCGGCCTTCAGCCGTCGGCGGGCAGGATCCGGAAGGAGTCCAGTCCGGGGGTCAGCGGTGACATCGCGCGGAAGTCGCGCTGGTCCAGGGTGAAGATGCGATCTGTTCGGTAGCGGTCGGCCAGGACCACTCCGACGGCGTCGGCCAGGCCGAGCCGCAGCCCTTCGTACTTCCGCCGGACCTCGTGGGCGGTGTGCAGGTCCGCGAGCTTGAGCTCGGCGAGACGGTACTGCCCATCGTCCATGCGGGAGTTCAGCGCCTCCATCACCTGCAGGGCCGCCGGGAACCCCAGGTCGCGGTGGACCAGGTGATCCAGTTCGGTGACGACGAGCGGCGAGATCGCCAGCCGCTCGTACTCCAGGATCTTCGCCGCTGCGGCGTGCTCGGTCTGGGCGGCGTCGAACGCGGCGAAGAGGGCCGAGGTATCGGCGACGATGATCAACGGCGCGCGGCCCGTTCCTTGATGTGCTCGTAGACGGAGCTGTCCATCTCGTCGGGCGTACGGGAGCGTCCGCTGTCGAAGACGGGCAGCTCACGGCTGTGCTTCGGCCGCTCGGCGCTGTCCAGCAGCATGGCGATGCCGCGCCGGATGAGCTCGGCCTTGCTGACGCCGGTCGCGGACGACTCGGCGTCCAGTCGCACTTCCAATTCGTCCGGAAGGTACACGGTCGTCTTTATCATGCTGTCCAATTTACCACCCTGCCCTACGTAGGGCAGGGTGGTAGAGGGCGGGGCTGGGCGTACGCCCCTCACCACCGGCACGGCGGGCCGAGTTCGGTGATCGAGTCGGCCAGTTCGGCCGGGCGGTCCGGCCAGCCCGTCCGGTGCCAGTGCTCGATGCGCCAGGACAGCCGGCGGGGCCACAGCGGGGTGTCGGGCAGGTGCTCCAGCGGTATCCAGACCGGGGCGCCGCCGTAGGTGTCCAGCGTCTCCGGTGCGCCGACCTCGCCGGTGGCGGAGACGAGGAAGTAGTGCTCGTGCCGCCCGCCCTTCCACACCCGGGCCACCTCGGGCCCGACGGCCCCGGTCAGGCCGGTCTCCTCGTCGAGCTCGCGTACGACGGCCTCCTCCGGGGTCTCGCCCTCCTCGACGCCGCCGCCCGGAATCTCGTAGTACGGAGCGCCGTCCTCCTCGAAGCGGATCAGCAGCATGGCCCCGTCGCGGATGACGATCGCCCCGGCCCGCACCCGTACCGGCGGAACGGCCGCAGGATCGTCCAGGGTCACCGGGCCCGGTGGGGCCGTGCCTTCCGCCCAGGCGCGCAGGACCGTTTCCGCGGTGCCGGTCGGCCGGATGCGCGCATGGACGGCCTCCGCCAGGGACAGGGCGACGCGCGGTGCGCCGGGGGCCCCGGAGCGGCCGTCGGGGAACGCGTAGTAGGCGCCCTCGGCGTCATGGCGGAGCTCCAGGACCAGCTGGTCCGCGTCGAACCGGACGGTCACCGGGCGGGTTTCGGCAGTCATCGACGGAGGCTAACGCGCACCACGGCCGCACCGCCGCCGGAATGCCTTCGTCCGTACGGTGCCCCGCTCTAGAGTCGCCGGATCGAGCCAACCCGCCCGCCCCGCCCCCCCGGAGGTCAGCCGTGGAACCCACCGAACCGAACGGCACCGCCCCGAAGACCGGCGAACGCGAAGACCTGCTGGCCATGGTCGCCGACCAGCGCACCAACTTCCTCTACACGGTCACCGGGCTCACCGACGAGCAGGCCCGCACCCGGTCGACCGTCAGCGAGCTGACCCTCGGCGGCCTCGTCAAGCACCTCGCCGAGGTGCAGCGCAGCTGGCTGTCCGTGATCGACGGCAGCGCCGCCCCCGAGGTCGGCTGGGCCGATCTCGATCCGGACGGCAACCGCATGACCGACGGCGAAACCCTCGCCGGCCACCTCGACGCGTTCCGGGCCGGGGCGGAGGCCTTCGACCGGGCCGTCCGCGAGGAACCCGACCTCGACCGGGCGATCACCCTGCCGCGCTACCCCTGGTCGCCGCCGGAGCCCCTCGTCTGGACCGTCCGGCACGTCCTGCTGCACGCGTTCCGCGAGGTCGCCCACCACAGCGGTCACGCGGACATCGTCCGCGAGGCGCTCGACGGGGCCAGCACGACGGAGCGGATGGCGAAGGCGGCCATGGGCGGAGAGTGACCGGCGGCGAGTGACCGGCGGCGCGGCGCGGCGCGGTGGGCGTCGCCCCGGCGGTCTGCGGCCTGCGGTCGGCGGTCTGCGGCCTGCGGTCGGCGGTCTGCGGGCAGAAAATCATGCAAGCGTGCTTGATTGTTTCCTGGGGCGCTGCCATGCTCCTGGGCACCACACCCGGTCCCGAGGGGAGCGCACGTGTCCGCTGTCGTAGCCGTGATCGACGATCTGCGCGAAGAGAGCGACGAACTCGACGAGCTGGTGAGGGAGTTGGATGCCCCGGGCTGGCGTGGCCCCACGCCCGCCGAGCGGTGGACCGTGGCCCACCAGATCGCCCACCTCAGCTGGACCGACGAGGTCGCGCTGCTGGCGGCCACCGAGCCGGACCGGTTCGGCGACGAGGTGACCAAGGCTCTCGCCGCCCCCGAATCCTTCGTCGACGAGGCGGCCGACGCCCTGGTCGCCGCCCACGCCCCGGACGCCCTGCTGGCTCGCTGGCGGGAGGGCCGGCAGCGGCTCGACAAGGTCCTCCGCGACGCCCCGGACGGCACCCGGATCCCCTGGTACGGGCCGCCGATGAGCGTGGCGTCCATGGCGACCGCCCGGCTCATGGAGACCTGGGCGCACGGCCAGGACATCGCCGACGCCCTCGGCGTGACCCGGACCCCCACCGCCCGGCTCCGGCATGTGGCGCGGATCGGCGTACGGGCCCGGAACTACGCCTACGCGGTACGCGGCATCACCGCACCCGAGGCCGAGTTCCGCGTCGAACTCCGCACCCCGGACGACGAGATGATCGCGTACGGGCCGGAGGGCGCGGCCCAGCGCGTCACCGGGCCGCTCCTCGACTTCTGCCTCCTGGTCACCCAGCGCGCCCACCGCTCCGACCTCGCGGTCACCGCCGACGGACGCGACGCCGACCAGTGGCTCTCCATCGCCCAGGCCTTCGCCGGACCTCCCGGACCGGGCCGGCTGCCCCGCGCGGAGCAGGCCGGGCGAGGTGACCGATGACCGCCCCCGATCCCGCGCCGCTCCGGATCGGCAACGCCTCAGGCTTCTACGGCGACCGCTTCGACGCGCTGCGCGACATGCTCACCGACGGCCCTCTCGACGTCCTCACCGGCGACTATCTGGCCGAGCTGACCATGCTCATCCTCGGCCGCAGCCGCCTCAAGGACCCGGAGAAGGGCTACGCCACCACCTTCCTGCGCCAGTTGGAGGAAGGGCTCGGCCTCGCCCACGAGCGCGGGGTGAAGATCGTCGCCAACGCGGGCGGCCTCAACCCGGCCGGACTCGCCGACGCCGTACGGAAGCTGGCGGCCAAGGTCGGCGTGCCCGTCACCGTCGCGCATGTCGAGGGCGACAGCCTGCCCGTGCCGGACGGGTTCCTCACCGCCAACGCCTACCTCGGCGGTTCCGGGATCGCCGCCTGTCTGCGGGCCGGGGCCGAGGTCGTCGTCACGGGCCGGGTCACCGACGCGGCCCTGGTCACCGGGCCCGCCGCCGCCCACTTCGGCTGGGGCCCGGACGACCTGGACGCGCTCGCGGGCGCCGTGGTCGCCGGGCACGTCCTGGAATGCGGCACGCAGGCGACCGGCGGCAACCACGCCTTCTTCGGCGCGTACGACCCCGCCCTCCTCCGCCGCCCCGGCTTCCCGCTCGCCGAGATCCACGCCGACGGTTCGTCCGTCATCACCAAGCACGACGGCACGGGCGGGGTCGTCGACCTCTCCACCGTCACCGCCCAACTCCTGTACGAGACCGGCGGAGCCCGGTACGCGGGCCCCGACGTCACCGCCCGCCTGGACACCGTGCGGCTCACGGCCGACGGCCCGGACCGGGTCCGTATCGACGGCGTACGCGGCGAGGCCCCGCCGCCCACCCTCAAGGCCGGGCTCACCCGGCTCGGCGGCTGGCGCAACGAGGTCGTGTTCGTCCTCACCGGCCTGGACATCGAGGCCAAGGCCCGTCTCGTACAGGACCAGTTCGCCGACGCCCTGGAGCGCGGCGGCGGCCGCCCGCCCGCCGAGGTGCGCTGGGAGCTGTCCCGTACCGATCACGCCGACGCCGACACCGAGGAGCGGGCCGGCGCGCTGCTCCGGCTCGTCGTGCGCGACCAGGACGCCGAGGCGGTCGGCCGTGCCGTCTCCTCCGCCGCCATCGAGCTCGCCCTCGGCAGCTACCCGGGCTTCCATGTCACCGCCCCGCCCGGAAAGGGCGCTCCCTACGGGGTGTTCGAGGCCCGGCCCGTACCGGCGGGCGAGGTCGAGCACTCCGCCGTGCTGCCGGACGGAAGCCGCTTGATCATCGAACCTCCCGCGATCACACAGGAGTTGGCCGACGTCGGCGAACCGCCGCTGCCCGACCCGTACCCCTCCACCGCTCCCACCCGGCGCGTCCCGCTCGGACTGATCGCGGGCGCGCGCAGCGGCGACAAGGGCGGCGACGCCAACGTGGGCGTCTGGGTGCGCGACGACGACGCCTGGCGATGGCTGGCGCACGAGCTGACCGTCGAGCGGTTCAAGGAACTCCTGCCGGAGACCGCCGACTTGACCGTCGTCCGCCATGTCCTGCCCAACCTGCGCGCCCTGAACTTCACCGTCCACGGCCTCCTGGGCGAGGGCGTCGCCGCCCAGGCCCGGTTCGACCCGCAGGCCAAGGCGGTGGGGGAGTGGCTGCGGTCCCGGTGGCTGCCCGTCCCCGTACCGCTGCTGGAAGGCATCCCCCTCCCGGAGGTGACCGCATGACCATCCTGCCCACCGCGCTCGACCCCAGCAGCCCCGAGTACGCCGCCCATCGGGCCACCATGGTGGAGAAGCTCGCCGAGCTGGAGGCCGAGCACGCCAAGGCGCTCGCGGGCGGCGGCGAGAAGTACGTGACCCGGCACCGGGGGCGCGGCAAGCTCCCGGCCCGCGAGCGGATCGAGCTGCTCGTCGACCCCGACACCCCGTTCCTGGAGCTGTCGCCGCTGGCCGCCTGGGGCAGCGACTATGCCGTCGGGGCCTCGCTCGTCACCGGGATCGGGGTGGTGGAGGGCGTCGAGTGCCTGATCACCGCCAACGACCCGACCGTACGCGGCGGAGCCTCCAACCCCTGGACGCTGAAGAAGGCCCTGCGCGCCAACGAGATCGCCTTCGCCAACCGCCTCCCGACCATCAGCCTGGTGGAGTCGGGCGGGGCCGACCTGCCCTCCCAGAAGGAGATCTTCATCCCGGGCGGGGCGCTGTTCCGGGACCTCACCCGGCTCTCCGCCGCCGGAATCCCCACCGTGGCCGTCGTGTTCGGCAACTCGACGGCGGGCGGTGCGTACGTCCCCGGCATGTCCGACCACACCGTGATGATCAAGGAGCGGTCCAAGGTCTTCCTCGGCGGACCGCCCCTGGTGAAGATGGCCACCGGCGAGGAGAGCGACGACGAATCGCTCGGCGGGGCCGAGATGCACGCCCGCACCTCCGGGCTCGCCGACCACTTCGCCGTCGACGAGCACGACGCGATCCGCCAGGCACGACGCATCGTCGCCCGCCTCAACTGGCGTAAGGCGCACACCGATCCGGGCCCCGCCGAGCCGCCGAAGTACGACGAGGACGAGCTGCTCGGCATCGTGCCGGGCGATCTGAAGGTGCCGTTCGACCCGCGCGAGGTCATCGCCCGGCTGGTGGACGGCTCGGACTTCGACGCGTTCAAGCCGCTGTACGGGACGAGCCTGGTGACGGGGTGGGCGCGGCTGCACGGCTATCCGGTCGGGATTCTCGCCAACGCCCAAGGGGTGCTGTTCAGCGAGGAGTCGCAGAAGGCCGCCCAGTTCATCCAGCTCGCCAACCAGCGCGACATCCCGCTCCTCTTCCTCCACAACACCACCGGCTACATGGTCGGCAAGGAGTACGAGCAGGGCGGCATCATCAAGCACGGCGCGATGATGATCAACGCGGTGGCGAACTCGAAGGTCCCGCATCTGTCGGTCCTGATGGGCGCGTCCTACGGAGCCGGGCACTACGGCATGTGCGGCCGCGCCTACGACCCGCGCTTCCTCTTCGCCTGGCCCAGCAGCAAGTCCGCCGTCATGGGCCCGCAGCAGCTCGCGGGTGTGCTCTCCATCGTCGCCCGCGCCTCGGCGGCGGCGAAGGGGCAGCCGTACGACGACGAGGCGGACGCCGGACTGCGCGCCCTGGTGGAGCAGCAGATCGAGTCGGAGTCGCTGCCGATGTTCCTGTCCGGGCGGCTGTACGACGACGGGGTCATCGACCCGCGCGACACCCGGACCGTCCTCGGCATGTGCCTGTCCGCGATCCACACCGCACCGGTCGAGGGCGCCCGCGGCGGCTTCGGCGTCTTCCGGATGTGAGGCCCAGATGACCATCACCACGTTGCTCGTCGCCAACCGGGGCGAGATCGCCTGCCGGATCTTCCGCACCTGCCGTGACCTGGGCATCACCACGGTCGCCGTGTACTCCGACGCGGACGCCGACGCCCTGCACGTACGGGAGGCGGACCTCGCCGTACGGCTGCCGGGGGCCGCGCCCGCCGACACCTATCTGCGCGGCGACCTCGTCGTGGCCGCCGCGCTGGCCGCCGGGGCGGACGCCGTGCACCCCGGCTACGGCTTCCTCTCCGAGAACGCCGCCTTTGCCGCCGCCGTGCAGGACGCGGGGCTCGTCTGGGTGGGCCCGCCGGTGAAGGCCATCGAGCTGATGGCGTCCAAGACCCGGGCCAAGGAGCTGATGGCCGGGGCCGGGGTGCCGCTGCTCGCCCCGGTGGACCCGGCGACGGCGGGCGAGGACGATCTGCCGCTGCTGCTCAAGGCGGCCTCCGGCGGCGGCGGGCGCGGCATGCGGATCGTCCGTGAACTCGACGCGCTGCCGGGTGAGTTGCTGGCAGCCGCCGCGGAGGCGGCGTCGGCCTTCGGTGACGGCGAGGTCTTCGCCGAGCCGTACGTGGAACGCGGCCGGCACGTCGAGGTCCAGGTCATGGCCGACTCGCACGACACCGTGTGGGCGCTCGGCACCCGCGACTGCTCGCTCCAGCGCCGCCACCAGAAGGTCATCGAGGAGGCCCCGGCCCCCGGTCTGGACGAGACCCTGCGGACCCGGCTCCACGAGGCGGCGGTGGCGGCGGCCCGTGCCGTGGACTACCGGGGCGCGGGCACCGTGGAGTTCCTGGTCTCCGCCGACGGCCGCCCGTACTTCCTGGAGATGAACACCCGCCTCCAGGTCGAACACCCGGTCACGGAGGCCGTGTTCGGGCTCGACCTGGTCGCCCTGCAACTGCGCGTGGCCGAGGGCGAGCCGCTGCCGTCGGCCGCGCCCCCGCAGCCGTCCGGCCACGCGGTCGAGGCCCGGCTCTACGCCGAGGACCCGGCCCGCGACTGGCAGCCGCAGACCGGGGCCCTGCACGCACTGGAGGTGCCGGACGCACCCGGCCTGCGCCTGGACACCGGGTACACCGGCGGCGACACCATCGGCGTGCACTACGACCCGATGCTCGCCAAGGTCATCGCCCACGCGCCGACCCGAGCCGAGGCCGTCCGGCTGCTCGCCCGCGCGCTGGAGAGGGCCCGGATCCACGGCCCGGTCACCAACCGCGAGCTGCTCGTACGGTCGTTGCGCCACCCGGACTTCGCGGCGGCGCGCCTGGACACCGGGTTCTACGACCGGCACCTGGCCGCCCTGACCGCCCCGGGAGCCGGCGACCCCGCCACCGCCGCCCTCGCCGCCGCCCTGGCCTCGGCCGTACGCAACACCACCGCACCCGGCGGCCCGGCCCCCACCCGCTTCGGGGCCTGGCGCAACGTGCCCTCGGGGCCCCAGCGCAAGCGCTACCGGAGCGAACCCGACGGGACCGAACACGAGGTCGCCTACCGCACCGGACGCACCGGCACCCCGGAACCGCACGACGCCCCCGGCGTCCGGGTCCCGGCCGCCGCACCCGACCGCGTCACCCTCGAAGTCGACGGCGTGACACGGCACTTCGTCATCAGCACGCACGGCGACCGGATCCACGTGGACACCGCCGACGCCGCGCACACCTTCACCGCCCTGCCCCGCTTCACCGACCCCGCCACCCACACCGCCCCCGGCTCCCTGCTCGCCCCCATGCCCGGGACCGTCGTCCGCCTCGCGGAGGGCCTGGCCGCCGGGGCCGCCGTCACGGCCGGGCAGCCGCTGATCTGGCTGGAGGCGATGAAGATGGAGCACCGCATCCTCGCCCCCGCCGCCGGCACCCTCACCGCCCTGCACGCCGCCCCCGGCCACCAGGTCGAGGTCGGCGCGCTGCTCGCCGTGGTCCAGGAGGACCCGGCCGCCACCCCCGTACCCCTTTCCGTACCGGAGGAGACCGCATGAGCACCGCACGCACCGCCCTCGAAACCGAAGAGCACCAGGCCCTGCGCGCAGCCGTCGCCGCCCTCGGAAAGCGGTACGGGCGCGACTACATGACCACCGTCATCCGCGAGGGCAACCACACCGACGAGCTGTGGGCCGAGGCCGCGAAGCTCGGCTACCTCGGGGTGAACCTTCCCGAGGAGTACGGCGGCGGAGGCGGCGGCATGGCCGAACTCTCCATCGTGCTGGAGGAGTTGGGAGCGGCCGGCTCGCCGCTCCTGATGATGATCGTCTCGCCCGCGATCTGCGGCACGGTCATCGCCCGCTTCGGCACGGAGGAACAGAAGCAGACGTGGCTGCCGGGCCTCGCCGACGGCAGCCTCACCATGGCCTTCGGCATCACCGAACCCGACGCGGGCTCCAACTCGCACCGCATCACCACCACCGCCCGCCGCGACGGCGACGACTGGCTCCTCACCGGCCGCAAGGTCTTCGTCTCCGGCGTCGACATAGCCGACGCCACGCTGATCGTCGGCCGCACCGAGGACGCCCGCTCCGGCAAGCTGAAGCCCTGCCTGTTCATCGTCCCGCGCGACGCCCCCGGCTTCGGCCGGAACCAGATCGACATGGAACTCCACGCCCCCGAGAAGCAGTTCGAACTCGTCCTGGACGACGTACGCCTGCCCGCCGACGCGCTCGTCGGCGACGAGGACGCGGGCCTGCTCCAGCTCTTCGCCGGGCTCAACCCCGAACGGATCATGACGGCCGCGTTCGGCATCGGCATGGGCCGCTTCGCCCTCGGCAAGGCCGTGGAGTACGCCCGTACCCGCCAGGTCTGGAAGGCACCCATCGGCTCCCACCAGGCCATCGCGCACCCGCTCGCCACCGCGCACATCGACCTGGAGCTGTCGCGCCTGATGATGCAGAAGGCGGCCCGGCTGTACGACGAGGGCGACGACATCGGGGCGGGCGAGGCGGCGAACATGGCGAAGTACGCGGCCGGGGAGGCGTGCGTGAAGGCGGTCGACCAGGCCGTGCACACCCTCGGCGGCAACGGCCTGACCCGCGAATACGGCCTCGCGTCGCTGATCACTGCGTCCCGGGTGGCCCGCATAGCCCCGGTCAGCCGAGAGATGATCCTGAACTACGTCTCGCACCAGTCGCTGGGCCTGCCGAAGTCGTACTAGTCCCCGTCCTCTCCCCGGCCTCCGTGATCTGATCCCGTCCGACCCCTCCCCATACCTCCCCCACGGGGGCGATTCTGACCCTCCACACCCGCACGGCGTCCCGCGCCACCGCCCCGGCGGCGCGGGCGGCCGCGACGACAGGGGACCGCCATGGTGTTCCGCAGCGAGTACGCAGACGTACCGGCCCTCGACACGCCCATCCACGACGCGGTCCTCGGCGACGCCGCCGGGTTCGGCGACACCGTCGCCCTGATCGACGGGACGAACGGCACCTCCCTCACGTACGCCCAGCTCGACGGCTTCCACCGGCGCATCGCCGCCGCACTGGCCGAGGCGGGGCTCAGGAAGGGCGACGTGCTGGCCCTGCACAGCCCGAACACCATCGCCTACCCGGCGGTCTTCTACGGGGCCACCCGCGCCGGGGCCTCCGTCACCACGGTCCACCCGCTGGCCACGCCCGAGGAGTTCGCCAAGCAGCTCTCCGACAGCGGCGCGAAGTGGATCGTCACGGTCTCGCCGCTCCTGGCGACGGCCCGCCGTGCGGCCGAACTCACTGGCGGCGTACGGGAGATCTACGTCTGCGACCAGGCGGAGGGCCACACCTCCATCCTCGACATGCTCTCCTCCACCGCCCCCGAACCGGAGATCGCGATCGACCCCGGCGAGGACGTCGCGGCCCTCCCGTACAGCTCCGGCACCACCGGCACGCCCAAGGGCGTGATGCTCACGCACCGGTCGATCGCGACCAACCTGGAGCAGCTGAGACCGTTCATCCCGATGGGCGAGGGCGACCGGATCCTCGCCGTCCTCCCCTTCTTCCACATCTACGGCCTCACCGCCCTGATGAACGTCCCGCTGCGCTGCGGCTCGACCGTCGTCGTCCTGCCCCGCTTCGACCTGGCGCAGTTCCTGGAGGCCATCCAGACGCACCGGATCAGCGGCCTGTACGTGGCCCCGCCGATCGTGCTGGCGCTGGCGAAGCACCCGCTGGTGGGGGAGTACGACCTCTCCTCGCTCCAGTACATCGTGAGTGCGGCGGCCCCGCTCGACGCCGACCTGGCCGCCGCCTGTTCGGCCCGGCTCGGCGTCCCGCCGGTGCGGCAGGCGTACGGCATGACGGAGCTGTCGCCGGGCACGCACGTGGTGCCGCTCTCCGTCGAGCAGCCGCCGCCGGGCACGGTCGGCAAGCTGCTGCCGGGCACCGAGATGCGGATCGTGTCGCTGGAGGACCCGGCGAAGGACGCCGAACCGGGCGCGGACGGCGAGATCCTCATCCGCGGCCCGCAGGTGATGAAGGGCTATCTGGGCCGGCCCGACGCCACCGCCGACATGATCGACGCGGACGGCTGGGTGCACACGGGCGACGTCGGCCGGACCGACGAGGACGGCTGGCTGTACGTCGTCGACCGGGTGAAGGAACTGATCAAGTACAAGGGCTACCAGGTGGCCCCCGCCGAGCTGGAGGCCCTGCTCCTGACCCATGAGCAGGTGGCGGACGCGGCGGTGATCGGGGTGTACGACGCCGAGGGCAACGAGATCCCGAAGGCGTTCCTGGTCCGGGGCCCGGCGGCGGACGGCCTGACCGAGGACGACGTGATGGCGTACGTCGCCGAGCGCGTGTCCCCGTACAAGAAGGTGCGGCAGGCCGAGTTCATCGACGCGGTGCCCCGGGCGGCATCCGGCAAGATCCTCCGGCGCGAGCTGCGCGACCGCGAGAAGACGGAGAGGACCGACGCGAAGTGACCCTGATCGTACGGACCGGGGAGCGGGGCATCGCGACGCTGACGCTCGACTCCCCGGCCAACCGCAACGCGCTCTCGGCGGCGCTGGTGGCGCAGTTGCGCGACGCCCTGGCGGACTGTGCCGCCGACGACACCGTACGGGCGGTGGTGCTGGCCCACACCGGGTCGACGTTCTGCGCCGGGGCGGACCTGAAGGCACCGCCGGACCCGGCGGCGTTCGTGGGCCTGATGCGGGAGATCGTGGCGCTGCCGAAACCGGTGGTGGCCCGGGTGGACGGCCATGTCCGGGCGGGCGGTCTGGGCCTGCTCGCGGCCTGCGACATCGCGGTGGCGGGCGAGGCGTCGTCCTTCGCCCTCACCGAGTCCCGCCTCGGCCTGGCCCCGGCGGTCATCTCGCTCACGCTGCTCCCGCGCCTGGACCGTACGGCCGCCAACCGCTACTACCTCACCGGTGAGCGCTTCGACGCGGCGGAGGCGGCCAGGATCTCGCTGGTGACGGAGGCCGCCGAGGACGTGGACAAGGCGCTCGTCCCGGTCCTGGACGGGCTGCGCCGGGCCTCGCCGCAGGGGCTGGCCGCATCGAAGGAGCTGGTCACGGCTACGGTGCTGAGGAGCTTCGACCAGTACGCCGAAGACCTCATCGCCCGATCCGCCGCGTTGTTCGCCTCCGACGAGGCGAGGGAGGGGATGACGGCCTTCCTGGAACGACGGGACCCAGCGTGGGTGCGGTGACCTCCTCCTCCACCACTCCTCGGGCTGCTCACGCGCCCAAGCAGGACCGCAGCCGGGCGACCCGGCAGCGGCTCCTGGAGGCCGCGGTGGCCTGCCTGGCCGAACACGGCTGGGCGGGCTCCACCGTCTCCGTCGTCGCCGAGCGGGCCGGCGTCTCGCGCGGCGCGGCCCAGCACCATTTCCCGACCCGCGAGGACCTGTTCACGGGTGCCGTGGAGTACGTCGCCGAGGAACGCTCCGCCGCCCTGCGCGCGCTGCCCGTCCAGGGCCGGGCCGAGGTGGTCGCGGCCCTCGTCGACCTCTACACCGGCCCGCTGTTCCGGGCCGCGCTCCAGCTCTGGGTGGCCGCCTCCAACGAGGCCCAGCTCCACCCGCGCGTCACGGAGCTGGAGGCCCGGGTGGGCCGCGAGACCCACCGCATCGCCGTCGAACTCCTCGGCGCGGACGAGTCCCGCCCCGGCGCCCGCGAGACGGTCCAGGGCCTGCTGGACATGGCCCGCGGCCTCGGCCTCGCCAACCTCCTCACCGACGACACCGCGCGGCGGGCGCGGGTGGTGGCGCAGTGGGCGACGCTGGTGGAGGAGGGGCTGGGGCCGCCCCAGGGCTGAGCCCGTGCGGACCTTCCGGTGTACGGGAGTTGGCGCGAGGGTGAGGAGTGGGCGGCGAACGTCCGCACAGCCGTCCGAACGACCGTGGGCCGCCGAACCGCTGGCTACGTTGACGCTGTGCGGAGGCAGCAGTGGTCAGCGAACGACGGCGCGGGCGCGGGCGCGCGAGGTGTGTCCAGGGACGCCGAGCAGGCGCGTCGGGCCGTGCTTCCGGCCGGACCGGGGGTCTTCGGCGGCGGTCCCGGCGGTCTGATGCCCCTGCAGCGGATGCTGGGCAACGAGGCCACCACCCGGGCGCTGCGCCGCCAGAAGCGGCCCGCCGCCCCGCCCCCGGCCATCGACGAGCGGGCCGAACAGGGGCTCGTGCTGCCGCCGTACCTGATGGACCTGGAGGCGGGCGGACTGTCCACCGCGTACGGGCTGACCGGGCAGGAGTTCGTGCGCAGCGCCGTCGCGGCCGTCGTGGGCCACGGCGGTGGCACGGTGGCCGCCATCGCCGCCGAACTGGCCGGGAGGCCCGAGTCGTTCTTCGGCCGGGGCCGTGCGTTCGCGACGGAGGGCGGACAGGGCGGCGGCGACGGGTTCGACGTGACCGTGCGCATCGCGCCCGCGCCCGACGACCGGCCGCCCACCTTCCACCCGGCCGCCGACCTGCCGTCGGCCGCACCGGACCCGGGCGGGGCGCCGCTCGCCGCGGTCGACGAGGCCGAGGGCAAGGAGACCAAGGTCGACGTCCAGCACAACAGCGGGGCCACCGCGAGCAGAACGTCCGGCAACTCCTCCAGCACCGGCGTGGGCGGCACGGCCTTCGGGCTCGCCCCGGTCGCACCGGGGCTGTGGCTGGGCGGCGCGGTGACCGGCAGCGTCCAGCCCTGGCAGTCCTCGCGGGACTCCCGCGCCCAGCGGGGCGTCGCCGAACCACGGGTCCTGCGCAGCGACAAGGGCTCGGTGGAAGTGAATCGCCGGGTGGTGTACGTCGTACGGATCCGGCCCCAGGCGGGCGGCGACGAGCAGACATTCCGGGGCTCGGGCGGCCTCACCCAGCGGGTGCCCACCGAGCACCTCATCCCGGCGGGCACCGGGGCGCCGGACCGGCCGCGGCCGGTGGACGACGACCTCGCGCACCGGGTCGCGCTGGCCGACTCGCTGGCCCCGGTCGCCGTCTCCGACACCGAGGGGCCGCACCAGGGCGGCGGCGGCCTGTTCGACGCGGTCGCCTCCGTCCTGCACCCCTCCGTGACCGCACCCGGAGCACCCGGCCGCTCCCGGCTGTACGAGGCGACCGCCACCGCGACCGTGCTGGAGGACCTGCCCCGGCTGCTGGGCAACGGCGTCACCGGCGACGACCTGTACTCCAAGGACGGCAGCAGCGCCGGCAGTTACCGCATGCGCGCCGCCGTCACCGGTCTGTCGCCCGCCTGGTCCACCGGCAGGACGCAGCTCCGTACCCACCAGCAGGCCCAGCACACCGCGACCGAGTCGGCGGGCAAGGGGCGCGCCGTCGCGGGCGGCGTCGGCCCGGCGATCGGGGTCGGGGCCGCGGCCAACGCGGCCGTGGTGCGGGCCACCGCGATGCCGGTCGCCGCCGCCCGCAAGGCCAGGTTCAGCGTGAACGAGCAGACCGTCTCCAGCCGGCAGGGCGCGGAGGTGCGCGGCGAGAAGGCGCTGTACCTCGGGACGGTGGAGTTCACCGTGGAGGGCACCGGGCCCCGGTCGGTCCGGGCGATCCTGCGCCCGGAGGCACGGGAGGCCACCCACGCGATGCGCGTATGGGTGAGCCTGCGGGCGGACGAGGCACAGGAGTTGGGGCTGCCGCTGCCGCCCGGGGTGACGGCGGACGCGTTCATCAAGAGACCGGAGCCGCGGCCGTGGGCCCCCGGGGCGAACGACGAAGAAGGCGAGGGACGCGCGGCGGACGAACGCCACCTGCCCTTCGGCGCGATGGGATCGAGCGTCACGCTCGGCCGGCTCGACACCGCGCCCATGGTGAAGGCCGTGCAGGAGCTGTTCGCCACCGACCCCCGGCTGACCGGCTATCTGCCCGCCTTCGGCGCCACCGCGCCCCCGGCGGGCCTCAGCAGGGAGGAGGACGAGGCGCAGCGCACCAACCACCGCGAGCTGATGGCCGCCCTCTCCGAGGCCAACCTGCGGGTGAACAAGGACCAGTTGCTCTCGACCGGCATCCGGGTACGGCTGCGCCGCAAGTCCGCGATGCACTCCCACGACGTACAGCTCCGCGTCCACGGCGAGTTGGGCGAGGCGAGCCACCTCGGGGACATCGACGACTGGCTGGTGCGCGCCCACTCCGGCGTCGCCGCCAACGCGCAGAGCGGGCGCAGCAGTTCGCGCTCCATCGGCGGCATGGTGCTGGCCCAGGCCCGCCTGGTCCCCGGCGTCCTGACCGGCTCGGCCCGCTACGAGCGGCAGAGCTCGGGCTCCCGCCGCAACCAGGGCGGCCCCACCACCCGTACCGACGTGCTCACCAACGGGTCGGAGAAGGCGAGCGCGTTCGGGGCGGCGCTACGGCTGAACGTGGACGTCACCATGACCTCACGGCAGCGCAAGCTGGCCCGCGCCGTGACCCCGGGCGGCCCCGGGCGGGACGCGCCGGAGGCGAAGCTGCTGTCCGGCCTGCACATGGAGGAGCAGAACGTCCGGCTGCTGACGCCGTCCGAGTTCACCGTCGGTACGGAGGAGAAGGCGCGCCTGGACGCGGGCGGAGGCCAGGCCCCCGGCCCGGAGCAGGCCGTCGGCGCGGCGGGCATCGGCGAACTGTCCCGGGCGGCCCCGGCCCCGGCCACCGGGCAGCTCGTACGGGACTGGCAGCTGGTGGAAACGATCGGCGACGGGCAGCCGGTCCGCGATCTCGCCCTGGCCCTGCTGTCCCGGGCCGCCGCCCGCGGCAGGGCGGGCCGCCAGGACCCGGCGCTCGCCACGGAGGGCCTGGCCCCCCGGCTGGCGGTCGAGGAACGCTTCAGCCCCCGGGCGATCACGGCCGCGCTGCGGCAGGCGGCGTCTTCCGGCTGGGTGGTGAAGAACCTGCGCTACCCGCGCCGGCTGGCCGCGCTGAACGGCGCGGTGGGCACCCGGCTGGCGCTGGCCGCACCGCAGTTGGTGCACGAGGCGGCGGGCCCCGGCACGGAGACGTATCTGCTGGGCGGCCACCAGGCCGGCGGACAGCAGGGGGAGGGCACCTCCAGCACGGTCCAGGTCGGGGCCACCGGCGTACAGAACGGCGCGGAGTGGCGGGTCGGCGAAGGCATGTCGGGGTACCGCACGACAGGCAGGGGCGACAGCGAGGCCGCCACGGTGTCGGGCACCGTGGAGCGCAACGCCCACACCCCCAAGAAGGCCCCGCTGTATCTGGTCCGCTGCGACCTGCTCGTCACGATGGTCGCGGAGGTCAAGGTCACCGGCGGCGGCCCGTACGTCGCGGACGCGGCCCGGACCCTGCCGGGCGCGGCGGCGGTGTGGCTGACGGCGGAGCAGCTGCGGGCGGCGGGGGTGGAGCTGCCGGAGTCGGCGCGGAAGGCGCTGAAGCTGGATGCGGAGGCATCGACGTCGGCGGCACCGGCGGCGGCATCGGCGGAGGCGTCCACGTCAGCGGCGGCCCCGGCAACGGCATCCGCGTCCGGAGGGCCGGTCCCCGGCGGGCCGGCCCGCCCGGGACCGACCCTCGCCCGCGATCTGCCGCTCGGCTTCGGCATGATCGAGGAGCTGCCGGACTTCGTGCCGCTGCTGGACGGACTGCGCGGCACCCTCGCACGCACGGGCCAACAGGACCTGTCCGACGACCTGTTGCCCCGCCAGCAGCTCCGCGACCGCAACGACAACGTGCAGCGCCTGCTGAGGGTCCTGGACCGGGACGGCTCCACCGGACTGCTGGGCAGCGCCATGGACGGCGGCGTCACCGTGGAGCTGCTGGACGGCCGCAGGACGCCGTACTGGGCGGTGTTCAAGGTGGACCGGGTCGGCGCGGGGTCGTGGGAGGGGGCGGCGGACGACGGCCGGGACATGGAGTACATCACCTCGGCGGCCGCCCAGCAGGCCACCTCGCACGACGAGGGCGCGACCACCGGTGTGGAGGGTGTCCTCGCGGGCTCCGGCAAACCGGACGGCGGGGCGGGACCGGTCAAGAGCGCCGGGGCCGCGGCCGGAATCGGCGTCGCCTCGGGCTCCGGACGCCGCCGGGGCGAGGCCGCGCGGGGCCAGCTGGGGATGAAGACGGTCGCGGAGGCGAAGACGGCGAAGGCGGCGAAGATGCGGGTGCCGGTCATCGCCACCCTCGAACTCCACCGGGGAGACCGCCGGTTGGCGTTCGCCGCCTCGGGCCGTACGTCGCTGGTCCACCGGATCCTGGAGAGCGACCTCACGGCGCTGCGCCGGACGACCGCCCCGCGCCGGGCGCCGGTGCGCGCCCCGTCGGACCGGCCGGCCGGCGACCCGGCCGGACTGGGCTCCTGGCGGGCCGACGGGGTGCCGCTGCCGATGGAGGCGCAGGTGAACGGCTTCCAGGGCGCGCCGCGCGTACGGGAGTTGGTGAACACGGCGGTACGGGCGGCGGGCGGCGGCGACCGCTTCCGGCAGAAGGGCCAGGCCGCCGCCTACACCCTGGGCGAGGCGGTCTCCACCGAGTGGCTGATCTCGGCGCTGCCGCTGCTCACCAACGCCGGGGCGGAGCTGCCGCCGGTGCACGCGAGCGGGGCGTCGGGCCAGGACCTCCGGGCGTCGGTGCACGCGCGACTGCGGGCGGGGCGGGTGCTGGGCGCCGGGGACAAGATGACGTTCGAGACGGTCGCCCAGAGCCACCTGGGAGCGCCGCGCCCCACCCAGGGCGAAGGCCAGAGCGCGGCCGAGCAGAGCAGGCAGGCGCGCGGGCTGCTCGGCGCGGGCGTGCTGAACGCCGACGAGTTCCGCCTCAACCAGCTGATGGGCAACACGGGCGGCGCGGGCTCGGCGAGCGGCGCGGCGGCACACGGCGCGGGCTCGATGCCGCTGCACAAGCCGAAGTTCACTTCGGTGCTGGTGCAGTTCACGCTGGACGTCAGGGTGGTGGCCCGGGTGACGGACCGGGTGCGTTCCTCCCGTACGACGGTGGCGGAGCGCGAACTGACGCTGCCCCGCCCGGTGGTGGTCCGCATGCCGCTGCCCACGGCGACCCGCCTCCTGGCCGCCCACCCGGACGCCGTCACCGACCCACGCGACCACCTGGGCCTGCGCGCCCCGGCCGCACCACCGCCGACGGGGCCGTGACGGGCTCCTGGCGGGCTCCCGACCTCAGGGAGTGTTGCGGCCCTGGGAGGCGCTGCCGTCGTAGACGTGGTCCGGGGTGGCGATCTGCGTCACCGCGCGGGCGAGCAGGGTGGACGGCTCCTGGCCCCCGCTGAGGGAGTCCGTGTTGATCATGATGACCATGGTGGCCTTCTGCGCGGGCAGGTAGACGGTCACGGTCTCGTACCCCGGCAGCGAACCGTTGTGCCCGATCCACCCGCCGGTCTCGAAGATGCCCAGGCCGTAGCTGAGCCCCGGGAACCCGGTCGGCAGGGTCGTGAGCCGCTGCGCCTGGGTCTCCGGGCTGAGCAGCTCACCTGTGGCGACGACCTTGGCCCAGCGCCGCAGGTCGTGCAGATCGGAGATCATCGCCCCGGCGGCCCACGCCCAGCTGGGGTTCCAGTCCGTGGCGTCCTCGGTCTCACCGCTCAGCGTCTGGTCGGTGTAGCCGTGGGCGTGCGGCTCGGGGAACTCCGCCCCGGTCGGGAAGAGCGTGCTGCGCAGGCGGGCCGGGCGGAGCACCCGCTCATGGATGACGCGGTCGAGGGGCTGACCGGTGACCTTCTCGATCACGAGCCCGAGCAGGACGAGGTTGGAGTTGGAGTACTGGAACTCCGCGCCCGGCTTGAAGGTGTTCTTGTGCTGCATGCCGTACGCGAGCACACCGCGCGGGGTGAACGAGCGGTACGGATCGCTCAGCAGGTCGTGCACGAAGCCGGCGTCGGCGGTGTACGGGAACAGACCGCTGCGCATCCCGGCGAGCTGACGGAGCGTGATCCGGTCGCCGTTGCGCACGCCGGAGACGTAGCGGGAGATCGGATCGTCCAGCTTGACGCGCTTGTCGTCGACGAGCTGGAGCAGCGCGGTGACGGTGAACGTCTTGGTCTCACTGCCGATCCGGATGCGGGTGCCGGCGGACATCGGCTCACCGGTGACCGTGTTGCCGACGCCGCTCGCGTGGATGTAGCTGCCCTTGCCCGGCATCCACAGCCCGACGACGGCACCGGGGATGCCGGCCTGCTCGCGGACGTCCTCGATGGTCCTGTCGAGCTCGGCGGTCAGCGCGGGGTCGAGACCACCGGGCGGACAGCGGTCGTCGCCGTGCCGCTCATGTCTGCCGCCCTGCCCGCCCTGCCCGCTCTGGTCGTGCTGGTCGAGGGTCGCGGCGTGCACCGCCGGGACGGGAGCCATGGCCATCGGGGTCAGGACGGACGCCGCGAGCAGCAGGGCGGCGAACGGACGTCGAGCGGGGGAGCGTCGCATGGGGGGATGCCTCTTCCGAGCCGTGTGTGGGGGAGGGAGGGGGGAGCGGAACGGACGGCAACGACACCATCCGTCCCCAGGCCTCCGTGCCGCATCCCGCCCGCGCCCTGCCAAGTCCACTCGTTCGGAGCCGCGCGGAGTCAGGCGTGCCCGGAGCCCTCACCGCCCGGAACCGGCGTCCCCTGGTGGTAGTACAACCGCCAGGCCGTCTCGCCGGCCCTCCTGCGCCACAGCGAACTCCGACGGGCCCGCTCGCCGCCGACGACGGTCTCGTACGTGAGATGCACCAGCCCGGGCGCCAGCACCACCCCGGTCATCCCGGAGGGCTCGAAGCGCGGCCCGTCCGCACCTCCGCCCTCCAGATCGGGGAGCGCGGCGACCATCTCCTCGTACGTCCACCGCCTCCCGGACGCCCCGACCTCGACGAACTCCGGGTCGAGCAGCGTCGCGGCGAGCGACCGGGAGAGCCGCACAGCGGGGTCGAGCAGCCGCAGCTCGCCGTCGATGGCCGCGTTCACCTCTGTGCTGTCCTGGGGTTCCTGGCTCATCCGCTCATGATCGCCGAAGAGCGGCATGCCCGTCAGGGCGGATTCGGTGGCGGACGCGTCGGTCAGGACGCCGGCCGGGGGCTCGTCGGCCCGGCCCGGCAGGGGCGGCAGCGGAGCGCCGTGCGGCCTCCGGATGGATGAAGGCGTGGCGCCAGGTTCCGGGTATGCGGACGCCGTCCGCTGTGCGATGGGTGATCCGTCTGCCGGTCATCGGGCCATGTGCCGCGACCGAGCCTGACGGCCCGCTCCGTGGTCCGCCTCCGGTGCTCACTAGGTTCGGGCCATGGCGATCACGTACGAGTGGCGGGGCGACGTCGACAACGCGGCGCTCAACGAGCTGCATGCCCAAGGGTTCGGGCATCCGGTCGAGCAGACGGACTGGCGGGCAAGGCTTCGACGGCACAGCCTCGGCTGGGTCTGCGCACGGGAAGGCGATCGCCTGGTCGGCTTCGTCAATGTCGCCTGGGACGGCGGAGTCCATGCGTTCGTCCTGGACACGGTCGTGGCTCAGCACCGTCGGTCGAACGGGGTGGGAGCCGCGCTGGTCGAGGCAGCTGCTGAGGGAAGCCGTGCTGCGGGGTGCGAGTGGCTGCATGTCGACTTCGAAGAGCGTTTGCGGTCCTTCTACTTCGACGCGTGCGGTTTCAGAGAGTCGGTGGCAGGGCTGATCGCTCTGTGACCTGAGGGCCCCGGCCGGGCGTGGCCCCCGCCCGGCCGGGCCGTCGATCGCCGAGTGCGGGCGCGGGCCACCGCGCCCCATCACTCCTCGCGCAGGCCCGTGATCAGCTCGCGCGGCAGCCCGTGCGTGTCGTGGAGGTAGTGGAAGTCCTCCTCGGTCAGCGGGCCCCGGAACCTGGGCCTGGCGAGCACGGTTCGGCCGCGTTCCAGGAGCCGGTCGAACCGCTGCTCCTCGTCGATCAGCGTCCGGCGCACCTCGCTCGGGCGCATGTCCTGCCGGAAGTGGTCCACGGTGTGCTGGATCAGCTCGTCCGGGAGGTCGCCGATTCCGTGCGAAGGGGCCTCCTCCTGCCGGAGCACGGTGAGTACGCGGCGCAGCAGGCGGCGCAGCACGTAACCCTGTCCGGTGTTGGCCGGGCGCACGCCGTCGCCCAGCAGCACGACCACCGAGCGCAGGTGGTCGCAGACCAGGCGCAGCGAAGGTTCGTCCAGGGTCCACAGGGCCGGTACGAGGCGGCGCCAGGGGTCGAACACGTCGCACTCGAAGACGGAGGACCGGCCCTGGAGCAGCGAGGCCAGCCGTTCCAGGCCGAGTCCGGTGTCGACGTTGCGCTGGGGCAGCGGTACGAGGGAGCCGTCGTCGAGGCGGCGGTGGGTCATCGTCACGTGGTTCCACACCTCCACCCAGCGGTCGTCACGGGTGGGCGTCGACTGCGGCGGGCCGTCGCCGCTCCACAGGAAGAACTCCGAGTCGGGCCCGCACGGGCCCACCGGTCCGTTGGACCACCAGTTGTCCTCGACGGTGAGTTCCACGGGGACGCCCAGGCGCTGCCACAGTTCGACCGAAGCGGTGTCCGGTCCCGTCCGGCCCGTCCGTTCGTCACCGGCGAAGGCGGTGGCGTGCAGCAGGCCGGGGTCGATGCCCAGGCCCTCGGTGAGCAGGCCGTACCCCCAGTCGAGGCTGAGCGGGCCCTCGTAATCGCCCAGCGACCAGGTGCCGAGCATCTCGAACACGGTCAGGTGGGTGGCGTCCCCGACCTCGTCCAGGTCGGTGGTGCGCAGACAGCGCTGTACGTTGACCAGCCGCTTGCCCAGGGGATGGGGGCGGCCCTCCAGGTACGGCGTGAGCGGGTGCATGCCCGAGGTGGTGAAGAGCACCGGGTCGCCGGGCGGCGGCAGCAGTGTCGAGCCGGTGATCCGGCGGTGGCCGCGCTCTTCGTAGTACTCGACGAACGTGCTGATCAGCTGGTCCGTACGCATGGGAGTGGCTCCTTCGCGTCGTGGCGGGGAGGCACCGGAGAACGGACCCGTTCAGTCACCCGGCCGGGGCCAGAGGCTCCACGGCACTGCCGACGGACCGTTTCCGGTCGCCGGGGGATGAGGAAAGTCAGGCGGCGGCGGCCGGCGAGCTGGTCGCTCGCGCGGTCGCGGTGGTGCGTGGGCCGGTGACGTTCATGTCACCGACCATAACGCGGTCCCGCCCGATGAGGCACACGAATTTGCCGGACCGCAGGCGCGCCGGGCGACGCGCCTGCCCCGCGCAGGGGAGCGGCCCCTCGGTCAGCCCGTGATCAGCCTCGGCCGCGCGAAGTCCGTGTTGTCCACGACCGCGTCCATCCTCGGCAGCGGGTCCACCTCCGCGAGGTACAGGCGCTCCGCCACCAGGTAGCGGTCGCGGTGGATGGCCTCCGCGTCCGAGCCCGCCCAGTTCTGGTCGCGTTCCGCACCCCGGCGTACGGAGAGTTCGGCGTCCACGTCCATCCAGATCCGGAAGTCCCAGTACGCGTCGGTCTCGGGCCGGAACGCGAAGACCCCGTCCACGATCAGCACCGAGTCCGGGGTGAGCGGGGTCGTGTCGGACGCGTGGTTCCGCTGGGTCAGCGGGTCGATCGAGCACAGGGAGCAGGACGTCGCCGCCGGGGTGCGGGCCGGGTCCAGCAGGAGGCGCCTGGCCGCCTCGTAGTCGTACGCGTTGCGGTAGTAGCCCTCGCCCGACTCCCGGTCGTACAGGTGGCGGTCCTTCCACGGGTTCTTGAAGTCGTCCAGCGTGGCCCGGAGCACCGGGCGGCCCGACTCCGCGATGCGCGCCGCGAGTTCGTGGCCGAAGCTCGTCTTCCCCGCCGCCGTGAAGCCGTCGATGCCCACGAGCAGCCGGCCCGGGCCGAGCGCCCGTACGCGCTCCGCGAGCGCTTCGGTCAGGGCGCCGCGCTCGGCCGACGCCGGTGCGGGGCAGGGCTGTTGCCAGGTCGAGGGGGAGTGGCGTACGGATGCCGCTTCAGTGGGTCCCATCGGCCGATCCTCGCAAAGGCTCCTGGCGGGCCCGCAAGTGGGCCCGTTCGCCCTGGTGGCCGAAGAGGACCAGCAGCTCTACGGTGCGGTCGTCGTCGGGGCCGAGCCAGTGCGGCACATGCGTGTCGAACTCGGCCGCCTCGCCGGGCTTCAGAACGAGGGTCCGTTCGCCGAGGATCAGCCGGAGCCGGCCGGCCAGGACGTACAGCCACTCGAAGCCCTCGTGCGTGCGCAGGGTCGGCTCGGTGTCCGGTCGCGGCGGGAGCAGCAGCTTGTGGGCCTGGACTCCGCCGGGGCGGCTCAGCGGTACGTACGTGAGGCCGTCCCGGCTGACCGGGCGCAGGTGGATGCGCGGATCGCCGGTGCGGGGCGCGCCCACCAGTTCGTCCAGCGGGACCGCGTGGACCTCCGCGAGCGGCAGCAGCAGCTCCAGCGTGGGCTTGCGCGTGCCGCCCTCCAGGCGGGACAGGGTGCTCTCGTTGATCCCGGTCCGCTCGGCCAGCTCGGCGAGCGTCATGCCGTGCTTGCGCCGCAGTTCGCGCAGGCGGGGGCCCACCGCAGCCAGTACGCCGTCCTTGCTTCCCGTGTCTCCCATGCCTTCAGGTTGCCGAAACAGCATGGAATCTTGCAAGTGCGGCAGGGGGTGGCGCACCTTCCTGCTGAGCGGGGCGTTCATCCGGAGCGGCCGCCAGAGGGAAGGGCATCGCCGATGAGCAGCGACAGCACCGGGACCGGCACCGGGACCGGCACCGGCACCGGGACCGGCACCGGGACCACCGACTCCGCCGGATTCTGGGAGAGCCATTACGCCGCCGTGGACGCGCGGTGGGGCACCAGGCCGAACGTCGTTCTCGCCGAGGTCGTCACCGCCCTGGCCCCCGAGCCGGGCGGCGCCGGCCGGGCGCTGGACCTCGGCTGCGGGCACGGCGGCGACGCGCTCTGGCTCGCCTCGCTCGGCTGGGACGTCACCGCCGTCGACGTCTCGGCGACCGCCCTGGGCCGGGTCGCCGCCGGAGCCGACGCGGCCGGGCTGGCCGACCGGGTCCACCCGAGCCGGCACGATCTGGCCGCGTCCTTCCCCGACGGGGACTTCGACCTGGTGACCGCCAGTTACTTCCACACCCCTGTGGAGATTCCCCGCGAGCAGGTGCTCCGGCGGGCGGCCCGGGCCGTCGCCCCGGGTGGCCTCCTCGTGTTGGTCGAACATGCCTCGCTCGCGCCCTGGTCCTGGCGGGACGGTCACGAGGACGTACGGTTCCCCGCCCCCGACGACGTACTCGCGTCCCTGCGGCTCGGCGACGGCTGGCGGACCGAGCGCTGCCACGCGCCCCGGCGGACCGCCACCGGGCCCGGCGGCGAGACGGCCACCGTGACCGACAACGTCATCGCCGTCCGTCGGGGCGGGACCGCCTGAACGGGCCGTGGATCCAGGGAGTGTCAGAGGCGGGTGGCAGAGTGGAGATCGTCGGAGAGGACCGAGAGGTCGCAGAGGACTGAGGGGGAGTCGTGGGGGATTACTTCCAGACCGTCGTCGATCGTGATGTCACCGAGGCGGACGCCGGACCGCTGGCCGCGCGCGTCGTCGCCTGGCTCGTGGCCGAGGGCGTCATCGGGCCCGACCGCACCGAGCCCGCGCTCGGCAGCGACCCCGGATACCCGCCGGGACCGCGTATCCGGGAGGTCGTCGACAGCAGCGGCTGGGGCGAGCCCTGGCAGGGCGGGGCGCTCGACGTGGTCGTCACCCGCACCGTGTTCGACGCCGGGCAGTACGCCGACCCGTCCTCGGCCCGATGTCCGCGCTGCGAGCGGGACATCGAGTTCAAGGACAAGACCTGGCAGGACATCCCCGGTGCCTGGGAGCCCTTCTCCGAGGCGATCGCCGACTGGGAGGAGGGCGGCGAGGCCCTCGTGCGGTGCGCGCACTGCGACGCGTCGTCCCCGCTCGTCGACTGGGACGGAATGGAGCACTGCTTCGCCTTCGGCGCTCTCGGCTTCACCTTCTGGGGGTGGCCCGACCTCACCCCGGCCTTCCTCGCCGAGTTCGACCGCCGGCTGGACGGTCACCGTACGGTCCTGGTGAGCGGGAAGATCTGAGCCGGCGGACAGAGCGGGACGGCGCGGGGCGGGCCGTTGCGGCGTGCCCCGCCCGGCCCGGCCCCGTGCGCCCGGCCCGGCCCCGTGCGCCCGGCCCGGCTCAGCCCGCGACGATGTCCTCGTACCCGCTGATCTCGCGCGGGTCCCGGGTCCCCGGGCCGATGTACGTCGCCGACGGGCGCACCAGGCGGCCCGTGCGCTTCTGCTCCAGGATGTGCGCCGACCAGCCCGCCGTGCGGGCGCACGTGAACATCGACGTGAACATGTGCGCCGGGACCTCCGCGAAGTCCAGCACGATCGCCGCCCAGAACTCCACGTTCGTCGCCAGGACGCGGTCCGGACGCCGGGCGTGCAGTTCCTCCAGCGCGGCCTTCTCCAGCGCCTCCGCCACCTCGAAGCGCGGCGCGGCCAGCTCGCGGGCCGTGCGGCGCAGGACGCGGGCGCGCGGGTCCTCGGCGCGGTAGACGCGGTGGCCGAAGCCCATCAGGCGCTCGCCCCGGTCCAGGGCCTGCTTCACGTACGCGGTCGCGTCGCCCGTGCGCTCGATCTCCTCGATCATGCCGAGGACCCGGGACGGGGCACCGCCGTGCAGCGGGCCCGACATCGCGCCCACCGCGCCGGACAGGGCCGCCGCCACGTCCGCGCCGGTCGAGGCGATGACCCGGGCGGTGAACGTGGAGGCGTTCATGCCGTGCTCGGCCGCCGACGTCCAGTAGGCGTCGACCGCCTTCACATGCTTCGGGTCCGGCTCGCCGCGCCAGCGGATCATGAACCGTTCCACCACCGACTGCGCCTTGTCGATCTCGCTCTGCGGCACCATCGGCCGCCCCTGGCCGCGCGCCGACTGCGCGACGTACGACAGCGCCATCACGGCCGCCCGCGCCAGGTCGTCGCGGGCGGTCGCCTCGTCGATGTCCAGCAGCGGCTTCAGGCCCCAGACGGGCGCGAGCATCGCCAGCGCCGACTGCACGTCGACCCGGATGTCACCGGAGTGCACCGGGATCGGGAACGGCTCGGCGGGCGGCAGACCGGGATCGAACGCCCCGTCCACCAGCAGGCCCCACACGTTCCCGAACGAGACATGGCCGACGAGATCCTCGATGTCGACCCCTCGGTAACGGAGCGAACCGCCTTCCTTGTCCGGTTCGGCGATCTCCGTTTCGAACGCGACGACTCCCTCAAGACCGGGTACGAAGTCGGACATCAGGCGGCTCCCTCAGTTCGGCGGGCGGATGGGCGACAGTCCCTACGGCCCCAGGGCTCCCACGAGGCCTGCCCCAAGATATTGGCGGCTACCCACGGAGCGGGGAAGCGTGACATCCGGCACAGGACTCCATTTCGTCGGTGCGTGGTTACGGGCCCTCCCCGCCGGGCACACTCCGCCGCTGCGGCAGGATGGGTCCGTGCCCACACCAGAAGGTTCTTCGGGACCCTTCCCCGACGATTCCACCACCGATCCGGCGGCCATGCGCGAGCAGTACCGCTCGGAGGACTTCACCGAGCGTGACCTCAGCCCCGACCCGATGGACCAGTTCGCCCGCTGGTTCCGCCAGGTCGCCGTAGGCGGGGTGCTGCACGAGCCCAACGCGATGGTCGTCTCCACCGCCACCCCGGACGGCCGCCCGTCCTCGCGCACCGTGCTGCTCAAGCAGTACGACGCCCGGGGCTTCGTCTTCTTCACCAACTACGACTCCCGCAAGGGCCGCGAGCTGGCCGCGAACAGTCACGTCTCGCTGCTCTTCCCCTGGCACCCGATGGCCCGCCAGGTCATCGTCACCGGCACCGCCACCCGCACCTCCCGCGAGGAGACCGTGGCCTACTTCCGCACCCGCCCGCACGGCTCCCAGCTCGGCGCGTGGGCCAGCGCCCAGTCCAGCGTCGTCGGCTCCCGCGAGGAGCTGACCGGCCGGTACGAGGAGCTCGCCGCCCGCTACCCCGAGGGCGAGAAGGTCCCGGCCCCGCCGCACTGGGGCGGCTTCCGGGTGGTGCCCGAGACGATCGAGTTCTGGCAGGGGCACGCGAACCGGCTGCACGACCGGCTGCGGTACGTCAGGGAGGGCGACGGGGCGTCCGGCGGTCCGTGGCGGGTGGAGCGGCTCTGCCCTTAGGGGCCCGGGGCCCCATGGCGGGTGGAGCGGCTCTGCCCGTGAGGCCCTCGCGCCCGGCATCCGTACAACGCAGAAACCCGCAGGCTCTGGTTCCTCCGTGCACAGAGGAGCCGGCCGGACTTACCGGCGAGCCTGCGGGTCGGTGACTGCTTGGGATTGGCCGGCGTCCGGCCATGCACTGCAAAGAGCGCGACGACGGGCGTCAGCCCGCAGTCACCTCACGAGTCCGAGAAGAAATCACTTCCGGAACACCTCCTTTCTTCGCTGCCCACAGCCTAAGAGCCCTCCGCATCGCGGTACAAGCGATTTATTCGGCGGCCCGTGCCGGCTGTGCCAGGCCCAGCGCGCCCCGGACCTTCCGCAGGTCCACGAACTTGAAGCCGGTGGCCTCCCGGCCCTCCTGCGCAGGGGTGGCGTCGCCGTCCTGGACCACGAGCAGGCCGCCCGGGTACCGGCTGCCGAGCGGTTCGTTCAGGACCGCCGCACCGTCGCAGGCCTCGGACCCGTCCAGCGTCGCCGAGGCGGCGGTCACCCGGAAGCCGCCCGCGTACCCGGGAAGGGCCCGGTTCCCGCGGCCGGTCCGGAGGGCATACGCGGCGAAGGTGTCGTCGCCCTGGCTGGAGGCCAGGAGATAGCGGTCCCCGTTCCGCTCGGGGAGCAGGGTCAGGCCCTCCACGTCGGCCGTGATGCGGGTGCCGCCGAAGCCCGGGTCCTTTCCGGGGGCGCACTCCTCGCTCTCCTCGTCGTACGTCCCCGGCACCCCGTACTCACGGACCTTGTCGACCAGCACCGGCTTGCCCCGCAGGCCGGCGGGCAGCCGCCAGACGCCCACGTCCTCCTGGCCCGCGTAGAGCGTGCCGTCGGCCGGGTCCACCACCATCCCCTCGACCTGGGGCTGCTCGCCCGGCTCGCCGCAGGGCGTCCAGGCCGTGCCGTCGGGCAGCCGGAAGGAGGAGGGCAGGTCGAGGGTGCGGACCTTGCGGTACGTGACCGTGCCGGACCGGGTCGGCAGCAGCTCCAGCAGCGCGATCGACGTCCGGTTGCGGCGGCTGGCCAGCGCGTACGCACGGCCGCTGCGGCGGTCCGTCCAGGTGGCCAGACCGTACGCCGTCGTCTGCTCGTTGACCTCGTCCTGGCCGGCGGAGAACACCCGGGGCGCGGCCGGGTCGGTGACGTCGGTCAGTGGACCGCCCGGGCGGGACGGGTCGATGCGGTGGATGCGCAGCCGGTCGTGGCCCCGGTCGCTGGTGACGGCCAGATCCGCCGTGCGGCCCTTGCCCCGGCCCGCCGCCGGGCCCGTGTTCCGGTCCGGGGCCAGCCGCAGGCCGTGCACCAGGTCGACGTTGTTGAAGCGGCCCGGTGCGTCGTCCGGGCCGGGCGCGGCGGGTGCGGGCAGCGACTGCACGAGGCGGGCGTCCAGGCCGTAGACCCGCAGCCCGCCCTCCTTGGCGGTGGCGATCACCAGGCTGCGGTCCGGGTCGTCCGGGTTGCGCCAGATCGCGGGGTCGTCCGCGTTGGCGTTGCCGCCCTGCTCGTCGTCGTACAGCGTGGCGGTCTCGGCGCGCGGGGTGACGGCGGGGAGCGGGCGGGAGGCGTCCTGCCGGGCGACGGCGGGCGCGGGGGCCGCGGCGGCGAGGGTCACGAGCGCGGCGCAGACGGCCACGGTGGTCGCGGCCGCCGGACGTGCGGTGCGGAAGGGCGTCACGGAGGGCTCCTGGAGGTCGGGGGCGAGGCCGGGAGGTCGGGGGCGAGGCCGGGCCGGGCGGACGAAGGCGACCCAAGGCTGGGCGCGCCCGGTGGACTCCGTGTGACGGCTTCGCCACGCACCGCCGTGCCGTCGGTGAACTCCCCGCACCGCGGTGTTCGCGGCGTGGCGCGAAACCATCGGGGAAACGGCGGTGGCGGAAATGATTTCCGTGAAGTTGATGTGTGCTGGGTCACGTTCGAGTTGAATGGTCTGACGTGCAGCAATACACGCGGCGACGCGTGGGAAAACGGCCGACACGTTCTGCGGGGGGTGCGGAGTGGGTGCTTCCAGGAGCAGCGGGACCACCGACGAGCTCGGTCCGGACGAGGATTCCGGCGGCGGGCCGCCGGGGTGCTCCACGGACCCCGGAGCCCCGGCCTCCGGCGAGGGCGGGCTCCCCGGCACGCCGGACGGGTCCGAGCTGCTCGCGGCGCTGCTCGACGGCATGGACGCCGCGCTCTGCGCGTTCGACGCGGCCGGCACGGTCACCCACTGGAACCGCGAGGCCGAACGGATCCTCGGCTGGTCGGCGCAGGAGGCCGTGGGCCGGGCGGGGTTCGCGGGCTGGGCGGTGCGCCGGGCCGACGCGGACGAGGTGCGGGCACGGCTGATGTCGGCCATGGACGCGCCGGGGCGGCAGGTGCACGAGTTCGCGCTGCTCCGCAAGGACGGCGGCCGGGTGCTGGTGCGGACCCAGTCCGCCGGAGTACGCGGCGCGGACGGCAAGCCGGCCGGGGTCTACTGCGCGTTCAGCGAGGTGCACGCCCAGATCGACCTGGAGCGGGCCATCGCGCTGAGCGAGGCGCTGCTGGAGGACGCGTCCTGGGGCGTGGTCCTCGTCGACGTCGACCTGCGCCCGACGGTCGTCAACGCCTACGCCTCCCGTGCGCTCGGCGGCCCGCCGCGCTCGGCGGCTGCAGGGGTCGACTGGGGCCTGCCCGGCTGCGGGCGGCACCGCCGTGCTGGCAGCGATTCCTGCCGCCCTTGACGGAGGAGCCGGTTCCGCTCGGGGTGGGGTGGCTGTTCCGGGACGTCACGCCGCCAAGCTCGGTGAACAGGAGGCCGACCGGCTGCGGTTCCGCCAGTCGAGTGCGAGGACCCGATGGAGGCGGCGACCGCTGCCGCGCCGCGGGTCGGGCGGCCGGGCGTACGGCCGCCACCCGCCGATCCGCGGTACGGCGCCACCCGCCCTCGGGTCGGCGCAGGCACCGTCCGGACGAGCGCGAGCGCCGGTGAGGCCGCTGCGGCGGCCTGGGCCACCGAACGCCGCTGGCCCCGGGACGCGGCGCACGCGCTCTGCGCGGTGCTCCGGAGCCGGGGCCGGACGCTGGGCGTGCTGACGTTCCTCCGCGCGGCGAACCGGGCCGCCTTCGAACGCCCGGACACGGCGTACGCGGAGACGGTCGCGGCCCGGGTCGCGGGGGCGGTCGACTGGCCAGGTGCGGGCGGCTGGGCGTCCGGCAGCGTCGGCCGCGCCGCCACCGCCGCCGCGCGCTGGCTGGTGGCGGTGGGCCAGGCCCGGCAGCCGGCCCCGCGCGCGCGCAGACGCCGGCCAGGTGGCCAGCCCCCGCCGGGCCGGGTGATCGCGTCGGCCCACGGCAGGCCGCGGCCCGGCGCGGATCCGGATCGTCGAGCGCAGGGTCGCCGGCCGCCCGACCGTCGACCGTCGCCCGAGCGGGTGCCGACGCGGTGCGCCCGCCAGCGCCCGGGCTCTCCGGGGCGAGCGGCAAGCGGCGTCGCCGGTGACGGTGGTGCGGTCGCCCAGCCACACTTGCTGTCCGGGCTCCGTGACGCCCAGGCGCTCCGCCGACACATGGCCGAGGACCACGGAGGGGTAGCGGCCGGTCGCCGCGTTCAGCCAGCGGCCGCTGCCGACCTCGCCGCGCAGGACCCGGAGCAGGCCGGCCGTCGTCGCCTTGACCGCGATCCCGCCCGTGTCGCCCTCGTCGACCTTCTCGTTGCGGCGTACGGTCGCGTTCAGATCGGCCGTCGCGCCGACGTCCTGGACGCCCTTGATCTGGCCGACCATCCCGACCGATTCCTCGGGCAGCTTCACATCCTCCCCGGCGAACATCGACTCGCCGGGCGAGGCGACGAGCAGGTTGGTGCCCAACTTGTCGAGTTCTCTCAGCAGTTGGGCCTGGCTGGAGGCGGAGATGCCGACCACCGAGATCATCGTCGCGATGCCGATGGCGATGCCCAGGGCGGAGAGCACCACCCGCATCGGCCGGCTGCGCAGACCGGACGAGCCGACGTGCGCCACGTCCCGGGGGCTCAGCCGGGCCGCCTTCAGCCTGCCCCGGCCCCGGCCTGTGCGGGTCACCGGCCCGCTCCCGTCGCCGCGGCCGCCCCGTGGATCACGTCCGCGACCACCCGGCCGTCCCGGATCCGCACCTCGCGCGGCAACTCCCGCGCGATCTCCGTGTCGTGCGTGATCACCGCGATCGTGGCCCCCTCCTGGTTCAGGTCCCGCAGCAGCTCCATCACCGCCGCGCCCGACGCCGAGTCGAGCGCCCCGGTCGGTTCGTCGGCCAGCAGGAGGGCGGGTTCGCCGACGACGGCACGGGCGATGGCGACCCGCTGCTTCTGGCCGCCGGACAGCTGGTGCGGCTTGTGGTCGAGGCGGTCCGCCAGGCCGACCCGGTCCAGCGCCTCGGCCGCCCTGCGGCGGCGCACCGAGCGGGAGAGGCCGGAGTAGAGCAGGCCCTCCGCCACGTTGTCGCGGGCGCTGACGCCCGGCACCAGGTGGAACGCCTGGAAGACGAAGCCCACGTGCTGGGCGCGCAGCGCGGAGAGCCTGCGGTCGGAGAGCGCCGCCACGTCGTGGCCCGCGATGTGGACGGAGCCCGCGGTGGGACGGTCCAGGGTGCCGATGATGTGCAGCAGCGTGGACTTGCCGGAGCCGGACGGGCCCACGATGCCGAGGAGTTCGCCCTCCTCGACGGCGAGGTCCACCCCGCGCAGCGCGGCGACCGGGCCCGGGTACTCCTTGGTGACGCCGGAGAGGGCGACGACCGTACGGGGGCGGGGCGCCGGGTCCGCGGCGGCGTTGGTGCTCATATCTTCGGCACCCCGACCTTCACGCCCTCGCGCAGACCGCCGCCGGACACCTCGACCCGGCCCTCCGCGAACATGCCGAGCTCGACCTTCACCTCGCGGACCGTGCCGCCCCGGACGACCTGGAGGCCGAAGCCGCCGCCGGGCAGGGCGAGCAGCGCGTTCACCGGTACGGTCAGGACGTCCTCACGGGTCTCGCCCGTCAGGTTCACCGTGACCGGCGACTGGTCGAAGCCGTCGACCTCGTCCGGCTCGTCGAAGGACACGGTCAGCGTGACCTTGGGGCTGTCGTCCTGCGGATCGTCGCCCTGCTTCGCGGTCCGGCCGACCGAGGAGACCTTCCCCGCCGCGGTCGTGCCGTCCGGCAGGTCCACGGTGACCTTCGTGCCCGTCTTCGCCAACCGGCTCTCGGCCACGTCCAGCCGGAACGTCACGATGCGTTCGGAACCGGTCGTCTCCAGGACCGGGGCGCCGGGCTGCGCCTGTTCGCCCAGGCCCGCGCCGATGCTCTTGATCCGGACCTTCCCCGGCGCGAACGCGATGTCCGCGGGCCCGACCTTTCCGGTCTGCTTCGCGCCGTGCGACTTCTGCCAGCGCTCGACGGCCGCCGCCGTCAGCTCGGTGTACTCGTCGTCCGGGGTGAAGCCCGTGTAGCCCAGATCCGCGAGATTGCGCTCCAGCTGCTCCACGTCCCGGCCCTTGTCGCCCGCCTTCAACGTCCGGTACATGGGCCCGGAGCCGTACATCAGGCGCACCGGCCGGCCGTCGATCTCGTACAGCCGCTCGTTCCGCTCCACGGTCGACCCGGTCCGCGGTGTCCAGGTCACGGTGCCCGCCGCGCCCGCGTTGACCTTGCGCTCCTTGTCATAGCCGAGCGTCCCGTCGGCCTGGGCGCTGTCGCGCAGGTCCCCGCGTTCGACCGGGGCGGTGGCCGGGGGCAGGCCGGTGTTCTTCGCCCCGCCGGCCTCCTCGTCGGGCCCGAGCCGGGTGAGGGCGAGGGAGCCGGCCGTCGCCGCGAGCACCGCCACCGCGACCGCCGCCGTCACGGCCCGTCCGCGCTTCATCGGCCGACGCTTTCGCACGCCTTGTTGGCCTTCTCGAACTTCTTCATGTCCTTCGACTTCAGCGCGGGCGCCGCCTGCATCGCCCCGCCGTCGAACTTCGGGTCGGGCATGTCGAAACCGTTCTTGCGCATGCACCGGGCGAAGGCGACCATCTTGTCCTTCTCCGCCTGCGACAGCTCCTTGGGCCCGCCGCCGACCGCCTTGTCCTCGCAGGCCTTGAACGCCTTCTCCATCTTCTCCTTGCCCATCGAGCCGCCGTCGATGGTCACGCCCATGCCGTCCTGGCCCGGCTTCGGCTCGGGGATGTCCAGGCCGTGGTCGCGGAGGCACTTGCGGTGCTCCAGCGCCTGGTCCTCCTTCGTCTTCTTGCTGCCGGAGGCCGATCCGCCGTCCTTCGTGCCGCCGTCGCCGCCCGAGCAGGCGGTGGCGGTCAGGGCGAGGGCGGCGGCCAGCGCACAGGCCGCCGCGAGCGAGCGCCCGCGTGAGCGCGCGGCGGTCCGGCGGGAAAGGGTCTGGTTCATGGGGGCTCCTCGTCGCGTGCCGACAGGTCCGTACAGGGACGGCCCGAGCGTGCGCGAGGACGCGGTTTCGTTTCTCTCAGCCCGGACGCTTACACCGGCGAAACATCGCTTTCGGGTACACAGGGCCCATGCGCGTGCTGGTGGTGGAGGACGAGGAATTCCTGGCGGAGATGATCGCCGAGGGGCTGCGCCGTGACGCCGTCGCCGTGGACATCGCCCCCGACGGGCGGGCGGCGCTGGAGAGGCTGCGGTTCGGCGCGTACGACGTGATGATCCTCGACCGCGACCTGCCGGGCCTGCACGGCGACGAGGTGTGCCGCCGGGTCGTCGCCCGGCGGCTGCTCACCCGGATCCTGATGCTCACCGCCGCCGGGACCGTACGGGACCGGGTGGCCGGACTCGGGCTCGGCGCCGACGACTACCTGACCAAGCCGTTCGCGTACGACGAACTCCTCGCCCGGGTCCTCGCGCTCGGCCGCCGCGCCCGCCCCGCCCTCCCGCCCGTCCTGGAACGGGCCGGGCTGCGGCTCGACACCGCCCGCCGCCAGGTCTGCCGCGACGGCCGCTTCCTCTCCCTCTCCCGCAAGGAGTTCGCCGTGCTGGAGACCCTGCTGCGGGCCGAAGGCGCGGTCGTCAGCGGCGACGACCTGATCGAGGAGGTGTGGGAGGAGGACACCAGCTACCGCACCAACGCGGTCCGCGTCACCCTCTCCAAGCTCCGCGCCAAACTCGGCGCACCCCCGGTGATCGAGACCGTGCCGGGGGCCGGCTACCGCATCGGGGACGCCCCCGGGGCCGGTACGGGGAGCGCCCGGTGAACAGTGAGCGCACCCGTCTCGCCGCGCTGTACGGCGGACTGCTGGTGATGGCCGGCGTCCTGCTGCTGGCCATCGTCTATCTGCTGGTCAGCGAGGGTGTGTACGCCGGTATCGTCACCGCCGTCGCCCCGGCCGTGCCCGCCACCCGGCTGGACGGCGCCACCGCGGCCCCCACGCTGCCGTCCTCGGACTGGGCGCGGACCGCGGTGCTCGAACCCGGTCAGATCGCGGTCGCGCAGAAGGTCAGCACCGTCGCCGGGGACGCCGCGCTCAGCCAGCTGCTGACCGTCTCCGGGGTCTCCCTCGCCGTCTACTCCGCGCTCTCCGTCGCCCTCGCCTGGTGGATGGCGGGCCGGGTGCTGCGGCCGGTCGGCGTCATCACCGCCCGCGCCCGCCGGCTCTCCGGATCCAACCTGCACGAGCGGATCGCGCTGAAGGCGCCGCCCGGCGAGCTGAAGGAGCTGGCCGACACCTTCGACGGGATGCTCGACCGGATCCAGGAGGTGGTCGCCGCCCGGCAGCGGTTCGCCGCCAACGCCGCCCACGAGCTGCGCACCCCGCTCGCCGTGCAGCGGGCCGCCGCCGAGATCGGGCTCGCCGACGGCCCGCCGCCGGAGAAGGTCGCCTGGATCCGGGACAAGCTCATCGACACCGCCGCGAGCAGCGAGCGGCTCATCGAGGGCTTGCTGCTCCTCGCGGTCTCCGACGAGGGGCTGCGGCGGCGGGAGCGGGTCGCGCTGGACGAGACCACCGCCACGGTCACCGAGGCGCTGGCCGCCGAGGCGAAGGAGCGGGACATCACCGTGGATGTGACGGCCCGGCCGGTGACGGTCGAGGGCGACGCGGTCCTGCTCGACCACCTCGTGCACAACCTGGTCGCCAACGCGCTGCGCCACAACCACCCCGGCGGGACCGTACGGGTCCGGGTCGGGCCGGACGGGCTGGAGGTCGCCAACACCGGGCCGGTGGTGGACCCGGCGACCGTGCCGCTGCTGTTCGAACCGTTCCGCCGGGCCCGGGCCCGCCGCCACGCGCCCGGCGAGGGCGCGGGCCTCGGGCTCTCCATCGTGGCGTCGGTGGCGCGGGCGCACGGCGGCGATGCCGCCGCGAGCGCCAACCCGGGCGGCGGGCTGACGGCCCGGGTCGTCCTGCCGGCCCGGGTCCCGGAGGCCGCGGCTCAGTGCCGGTAGAAGATCCGGTCCCGGTACTCCGTCATGACCCGGCCGTTCCACTCGTGGCCGCCGTCCACGTTCCCCGAGCGCAGCATCGGCGGCTCGATGCCCCGGTCCACCAGCCGCTCCACGGCGGCCGCCAGCATCGCCTGCATGATCGCGCTGGTCACCACGGTGGAGGCGGGGGCGAAGGGGGCGTCGACGCCCGGGGCCGTCAGCTCCGCGTCGCCGATCGCGATCTTGCTGTCCAGGACGATGTCGCAGTGGTCCCGCAGGAAGCCGCCCGAGGCGTGCCGGGAGCGGGTGTGCTCCGCGTACGCGACCGAGGTGAGGCCGATGACCTTCAGTCCGAGGGCCCGGGCGTTCTGCGCCATCTCGACCGGCAGGGCGTTGCGCCCGGACAGCGAGACGATCACCAGGAGGTCCCCGGCGGTGGCGGGGCTGGAGTCCAGGACGGCCGACGCGAGCCCGTCCACCCGCTCCAGCGCCGAACCGAGCGTCGCGGGCATGACGTCCACGCCGACCGCGCCGGGCACGGTGAGCAGGTTCATCAGCGCCAGGCCGCCCGCGCGGTAGACGACGTCCTGGGCGGCCAGCGAGGAGTGGCCGGCGCCGAAGGCGAAGAGCCGGCCGCCCGACTCGACGGTGTCCGCGATCGCCGCGCCGGCGGCGGCGATGCTGTCCGCCTCCTCGTCCCGCACCCGCGTCAGCAGGCCGATCGCCGCATCGAAGAACTGGCCGGCCAGCTTGCTGTCGCTCATCGGGAAGGGCCCTTTCGGCGGGGTGGGAATGGCTGTGCCGCCGATCACGTTGCGGTCTGGACCAGTGGCCTGTCAATAGCGCCCTGCGACCCTGCCCGTACGCACTTCCACCGGTCTTCCACCGGGGCGGCACGGTTGTCGGTGCTATGCGTCAGAATTGGTGCAGGGCCATCGCACGACGTTTTCTAGTCACAGCATCGAGGGGCACGTATGTCCGGACTGATCGACACCACGGAGATGTATCTCCGCACCATCCTCGAACTGGAAGAGGAAGGCGTGGTCCCCATGCGCGCCCGGATCGCCGAACGGCTGGACCAGAGCGGTCCGACCGTCAGCCAGACGGTGGCCCGCATGGAGCGCGACGGACTGGTCCAGGTCGCGGGGGACCGCCATCTGGAGCTGACCGAGGAGGGCCGCCGCCTCGCCACCCGCGTCATGCGCAAGCACCGGCTCGCCGAGTGTCTGCTCGTGGACGTGATCGGCCTGGAGTGGGAGCAGGTCCACGCCGAGGCCTGTCGCTGGGAGCACGTGATGAGCGAGGCGGTGGAGCGGCGGGTGCTGGAGCTGCTGCGCCACCCGACGGAGTCGCCGTACGGGAATCCCATCCCGGGCCTGGAGGAGCTGGGCGAGAAGGCCGAGGCCGACCCGTTCCTGGACGCCTCCATGGTGAGCCTGGCCGACCTGGACCCGGGCGCCGAGGGCAAGACCGTGGTGGTCCGGCGGATCGGGGAGCCGATCCAGACCGACGCGCAGCTGATGTACACGCTGCGCAGGGCCGGGGTGCAGCCCGGGTCCGTGGTCAGCGTGACCGAGTCGCCCGGCGGCGTGCTGGTCGGCTCCAGCGGGGAGGCGGCGGAGCTGGACTCCGACGTCGCCTCGCACGTCTTCGTCGCCAAGCGCTGACCCGGCGGCCGCCCGGTGCCGGGGCGTTCGTCGTCCGGCGCCGGTGCGGCGGCCGGTCACGGTGGCCCCACCGTGCTGCGGGCTTTCCGGTTTCCGTCCGGAATGGCAGCGGCCGGACGCGTCACATGCCAGGCTGAGGCCAGGCAGCGCACCTGAGGGTGTCGGCCGGCCACGGCCGGCACGGTCGGGGAGGGAGCAGGGAATGCGCCCGTCGTACCACCACGCGCACCGCACGGTGCCCGTCACGCTTCGGAAGGGGCCGGTCCCGGCCGGTGCGGGGCGGTTCGCGCTGCCGCCTGCCATCGTTGTCGAGGCCGCCGGAGAAGGCCGGGCCCCGATCCGCCGGGCGCCCGCCGGAGGCTGCGTTCGAACAGCGGGCGGCCCCGGCGTCCGCAGACGCCGGGGCCGTTCCTCCCCTGTGCTGACCCGGAGCCCCGAGCTCTCAAGGTCAGTTCCCGCGGGCCCCTGTCCCCGAGCGGCCCGCCTCCCGCTGAAGATCTCCCCAGGCCGGTCGGCATCAATCGTTGACCGGTGTCACTCGAACGTGGGGTCTTGGGTGGCGCAACCTCGTTTTCGAATAAGAGTTCGATAGCCTGGCGGGGCGACCACACGGTGACCGAGGACCAGAAGGGGGTGCCAGGACTATGGTGCGGCGCATCGATGTGACCGGAACCGACGGCGTACGCCTCGCGGCATGGGAGTTCGCCGACCCGCCCAAGGGGCGCGCGGAAGCGGACGGCGCTCCCGGGGTCTTACTGCTGCACGGGCTGATGGGCCGGGCCTCGCACTGGGCCCCGACCGCCCGCTGGCTCGCCGAACGGCACCGCGCGGTCGGCCTCGACCAACGGGGCCACGGCCGCAGCGACAAGCCCGCCGACGGCCCGTACACCCGCGACGCCTACGTCTCCGACGCCGAGGCCGCGATCGAACAGCTCGGGCTCGGCCCCGTCACCGTCGTCGGCCATGCCATGGGAGCGCTCACCGGCTGGCAGCTCGCCGCCAAGCGCCCCGACCTGGTCCGCGCCGTCGTCATCTGCGACATGCGGGCCTCCGCCCTCGGAGCCGCCTCCCAGCGCGAGTGGGGCGACTGGTTCGACTCCTGGCCGCTGCCCTTCGCCACCCTCGCCGACGTACGGAAGTGGTTCGGCGAGGACGACCCCTGGGTGGAGCGGCCGAACCCCTCGCGCGGCGAGTTCTACGCCGAGGTGATGGCCGAGAGCGAGGACGGCTGGCGCCCGGTCTTCTCCCGCCGCCAGATGCTCCGCTCCCGCGCCACCTGGGTCTTCGACGCCCACTGGGAGGAGCTGGCCCAGGTCCGGTGCCCCGCACTGGTGCTGCGCGGCCTCGACGGTGAGCTGGGCCGGGCCGAGGCCCAGGAGATGGTCCGCGTCCTGCCGCGCGGCCAGTACGCGGAGGTGGCGGACGCGGGCCACCTCGTCCACTACGACCAGCCCGAGGGCTGGCGGGCCGCGGTCGAACCCTTCCTGGAACAGCTCGCCGAGGACAACCGCGACGACCGCGAACCGGTCTCGCCGTAGCCCCCGGCCCGCACCCCTCCCCGAGGGCGGCGGCTCAGCCCTTGCTGACCGCCGCCAGGATCTCCGGCAGCCGCGCCGCCGTGCGCGGCGCGGCGACCTTCAGCCCCGCCCACCCGATGAGCGCCCCGTAGGCCAGCCCGCCCGGCACCATGAACCACAGCGCGTCATGGTGGTCCGAGAGGTGCATCCAGACCGTCGCCGCGATCACCGGCGACGCCAGCAGCGCGGCGGCCAGCATGCCGCCGAGGATCGAGATCCAGGCCAGACCGCCCTGCCCCGGCACCACGTTCTTGAACGCGCCCTCCTGCGGAATCGAGTACGGGAACAGCGCCGAGGCCACCGCGCCCGTCGCCACCATCGAGCTCAGCAGCGCGAACGACAGGCCCAGCGCGCCCGGCAGCGACCGCCAGTCGCCGATCATCGCCGCCGTCACCACACACACGACCAGCGTGAACGGCAGGGTGAGCAGCAGCAGGACCAGCGCCCGCGCCCGCAGTTCGACATACGCGTCCCGGGGCGAGGAGATCGTCAGCGCCACCATCCAGAAGGCCGAGGTGTCCTGGCCGAACTGGTTGTACATCTGCATGCCGAGCATTCCGGCGGCGAAGCACGCGAAGTAGACCGAGCCGGTGCCCTGGACGGCGTTGAGCAGCGGCACGATCGCCCCGACCGCCAGCGCCGTCACCCAGGCAGCCTTGGTCTTCGGGTCCCGTGCCACGTACCGCAGACTGCGCTGCATCACCGTCGCCGTGCGGCCCTCCGGCAGCAGCGCCGACAGACCGCCCCGGCCGGAGTCCTTTTCGCGGCTCGGCTCCGCCGCGGCCAGGGTCGAACCGTCCGGCGCGGTCATCAGCTTCACCAGGCTCCGCCGCCACATCCACATCAGCGCCACCAGGGCGGCGACCGTGATCAGGAGCTGGACGACGGCGATCCCGTACGCACCGTCCGACGCTGCGTCCACCGACGCCACCGCCGAAGCCCCGGGCAGCCAGCGCACCACGTCCGCCGCCGGGTCCAGCGTGGAGAGCCCGCCCGCCTGACCGAGCCGCTGCGCGCCGAAGTTGACGAACTGGATGCCCACCGCGATCACCAGCCCGCTGAGCACCGCGAGGTCGCGGCCCTTGCGGGAGTTCAGCAGCCGTACGTTGGCCGTGGCCACCGCCCGCGACAGCGCCACGCACAGCAGCATCGTCAGCGGGGCCGCGAGCACCGCGAACACCACCCCCGCCGCCCCGTGCGCCAGCGCCAGGACCGAGCCGACCACCAGACACAGGGTGAACAGCGGACCGATGCCGACCATCGAGGACACCAGCAGCGCCCGGACCAGCGGCTCGGGCCGCAGCGGCAGCATCACCAGCCGGGTCGGGTCGAGCGTGTCGTCACCGCTCGGGAAGAACAGCGGCAGCACCGCCCAGCCGAGCGCCACCACCCCCGTGAGCAGCACCACGACCGTGCCCGCGTGCTCGTTGCCGCGCAGCAGCACCAGACCGAGCACCTGGCCGGCGGCGAGCAGCAGGCTGACGACGAGCGAGGCGATGAACGCCGCCCTGCGCCCGGACGACTGCCGCAGCCCGTTGCGCAGCAGCGTCAGCTTGAGCCGTACGAAGACCGGGGTCAGACCCGTCGTCGGCGCGGCCGGGGCGGCCGCGGTGACCGGGGCGTCCAGCACGCTCATCGGGCGCCGCCCAGCCAGTCGAGGGAGTCGCCGTTGTCCCGGCCGCCCGCGCCGACCAGTTCGAGGAAGGCGTTCTGCAGTGAGGGGGCGTCGCCGCGCACCTCGGCCAGCGTGCCCCGCGCCTTGATCCGGCCCGCCGCCATCACCGCGACCCAGTCGCACAGCGACTCGACCAGCTCCATCACATGGCTGGAGAAGACCACGGTCGCCCCGGACCGGGTGTAGCGCTCCAGCACACCGCGGATCGTCTGCGCCGAGACCGGGTCGACGCCCTCGAACGGCTCGTCCAGGAACAGCACTTCGGGGTTGTGAAGCAGGGCCGCCGCGAGCCCGATCTTCTTCCGCATACCGGTGGAGTAGTCCACGACCAGCTTGTGCTGCGCCCCCGCGAGATCCAGCACGTCCAGCAGCTGGGTGGCCCGCTTGTCCACCTCGTCGCCGGGCAGTCCGCGCAACCGGCCGTTGTACGCGAGCAGTTCACGCCCGGAGAGCCGTTCGAAGAGCCGCAGCCCCTCCGGCAGCACCCCGATCCGGGACTTCACCTCGACCGGGTCCTTCCACACGTCGTGGCCGGCGACCTCGATCCTGCCCTGGTCGGGCCGGAGCAGACCGGTGACCATCGAGAGCGTCGTCGTCTTGCCCGCCCCGTTGGGCCCGACCAGACCGATGAACTTGCCCGCGGGCAGCTCCAGATCGATCCCCGCGACGGCGACCTGTTCCCCGAACCGCTTCCACAGCCCCTGTACCCGGACGGCGGGCCGCACCTCGTGCGCCCCGCCGGTCACCGCGTCCGTCGCCGCGTCCGTCCCGGTGTCCGTCTCTGTCCCGGTGTCCGTCTTCGTTCGTGCATCTGCCTGGTCCGGCATGGCACAGCCTTTCGATATCCCCACGTGGTGGGGACCACCCTACGAAAGGCCGTCCCGGCCCTACGAAACGCGGGCGCGGGCGTCGGCCGCCTCCCGGGCGCAGGCGTACGCCAGCGGGCTGATCAGCTCGTCCACATCGGGCAGCCAGCGGTTGGCGTGGGTGGGCTTCCGGGCCCACTGCACGGCCCCCCGGGCGCCGAACCGGGTGGGCGGGGCGGCGATGTAGTGGCCCTCGCCCCGGCCCGTCAGGTCGATCGCCTCGGCGTTCCAGCCGAGCGCGCGCACCAGCTCGGCGGCCTTGGCGGCGGCCCCCGGCAGCACGAAGAACAGCATCCGGCGGTCCGGAGTGCGGGTGACCGGGCCGAGCGTCAGGTCCATCCGCTCCATCCGGGCCAGCGCCAGGAAGCCCGCGGACTCCGGCACCTCCAGCGCGTCGAAGGCCCGGCCGGTCGGCAGCAGTACCGAGGCGCCGGGCCGCCGGGTCCACATGCGCCGGGCCGCGGCCCCGCTGCCGGTCGCCTGGCCCGCCCAGTCCGGCCGGTCCGCGTGGGCCCCGGGCAGGGCGCAGCCGGCGTCGCCGCACGAGCACCGCTCCGCGCCGCCCACCGCCTCCAGCCAGGTGCCGGGGAACACGTCCCAGTGACGCTCTTCCGCATACCGCACCGCGGCGTCGAGCAGCGGCTCGCTCCGCTGCTGAGGGACCTGCGCGGCTTCCGTGACTCCGATGGGCTCTTCCACGTCCAGCACAACTCCCGCCGTCACCAGGGGTTACGGCCTCCCCTGAACCGGGGCCCGGCGCATCGATCCTGCACGCGGGGCGCATCGGTGCATGGGCGGGGGCGCGCGTGCGGCGTCGCACCGAAGGAGGGGTAACCACCTCCAGGACCGCCGCCCGGGACCGTGCTCGGGCCCCCGCGACGGTGCAACGCGCCATGTCCGTACCGAATGCCGATGGAATATGCGCATTTCTTGTGTATGTGCCGGGCAGTGATCCCTTCCACCGATCACTGCACATAACCGATGTTTCAGGGGGACATATGGCTGCAAGGCCTCTCGTAGCCCGCCAGCCCAACGAACGGCTCCAGACGCTCATCCAGGAAGCCGCCTGTTCCAACGCGGGCCTCGCCCGCCGCGTGAACATGGTCGGGGCCGAGCGCGGTCTCGACCTGCGCTACGACAAGACCTCCGTGGCCCGTTGGCTGCGCGGACAGCAGCCCCGGGGCCGGGCCCCGGGGATCATCGCCGAGGCGCTGGGCCGCAAGCTCGGCCGTACGGTCACGATCGACGAGATCGGCATGGCCAACGGCAAGAACCTGGCCTCCGGCGTCGGCCTCCAGTACGCACCGACCGTCGCCGGGGCCGTCGAGCAGGTCTGCGAGCTGTGGCGCAGCGACGTGGGCCGCCGCGATCTGCTCACCGGCTCGGCGGTCGCCGCCTCCGCGCTGGTCGAGCCCAGCCGGGACTGGCTGATCTCGGGCCCGGACGCGCAGGTCGAGCGGGCGGCGGGGGCCCGGGTCGGGATGTCCGACGTCGAGGCGGTGCGGGCGATGACCACCGCGCTGACCGACCTCGACCACCGCTTCGGCAGCGGCCACGTGCGGCCGGTGCTCGTGCACTACCTCAACAGCGTGGTCTCCGGGCTGCTTTCGGGCGCGTACCGCGAACAGGTGGGGCGGCAGCTGTTCGGCGCGGTGGCCCGGCTCACCGAGCTCGCCGGCTACATGGCGGTCGACACCGGCCAGCCCGGTCTCGCCCAGCGCTACTACATCCAGGCGCTGCGGCTCGCCCAGGCGGCGGGCGACCGGGCGTACGGCGGCTATGTGCTCGCCGCCTCGATGAGCCATCTCGCCGCCCAGCTCGGCAACCCCCGCGAGATCGCCCAACTGGCCCGCGCCGCGCAGGAAGGCGCCCGGGGCCAGGTCACCCCCCGCGCCCAGGCGATGTTCTACGCGGCGGAGGCCCGGGGCCACGCGCTGCTCGGGGACGCCCGGACCTGCAACGCGGTGGCGGGGCGGGCGGTCGCCGCGCTGGAGCAGGCGGGGCCGGACTCCGGCGACGACCCGGCCTGGATCCGGCACTTCGACGCGGGCTACCTCGCGGACGAACTGGCCCACTGCCACCGGGACCTGGGGCAGCCGGAGCCGGCCGCCCGGCGGGCCAAGGAGGCGCTGGCCGCGCTGCCGGAGACCCGGGCCAGGCGCCGGGGCATCGCGCTGGTGCTGCTGGCCTCGGCCCAGGTGCAGCAGCGCGAGGTGGAGCGGGCGTGCCACACGGGGACCCGGGCGATGGAGCTGCTGTCGACGGTGCGTTCCAGCCGGGGCGCCGAATATCTCGACGATCTCCAGCAGCGGCTCACGCCCTTCGCCGAGGAGCCCGCGGTACGGGAGTTCGGCGAGCGGCTGGAGCTCCAGGCGGCCTGAGGGAAGGCCGTCGCCGACGCGGTCCGGGCCGTGTCCGCGGCGGTCCGGCCGCCCGGCCACCCCTTAACAGCGTCGTCGGGCCGCCGGATGTTACCGGCCCTGTGAAGGGGTCGTGAGGGGCACCACGCGCTTGGCGGAGGCGGGCGACCACCCGATAGCGTGAGCCGACGATTCCGTAGGTTCACACGTAGGAGTCCCGGTGACGCAGAGCGGACAGGGCGGACAGGGCGGCGAGCACCAGCTCCCCGCCGCACGACCCGCGCACGAGGGTGTCGTGCTGCCTGCCGACGGCGGCGCCCCCTGGATCCCGGGTGCGCCCGCGGCCGGGCAGGGCGGACAGCAGGGCGCGCCCGCGGGCGGTCAGCCGTGGGGCGGGCAGTGGGGGCCGCAGTCCGCCGGACCGCCGCAGCCGGACCAGCAGGCGCAGGGGCACTACGGCTACCCGCCGGCACAGCCCCTGCCGCCCGCGCAGCAGCAGTCGCCGGGTGCCCCGGAGACGTATCAGCAGCCCGGGGCGTACCAGCAGCCCCAGCAGCAGCCCGGCGGGTACCTGCCGCAGCCGCAGCAGTCCCAGCAGCCCGGTGCGTATCAGCCGCAGCCGTACGGGCAGCAGGAGCAGCCGCACCAGCAGGCCCAGCCGCCGCAGCAGCACCAGCCGCAGCCGTACGCGCAGCCGCTGCCGCCGGAGGCCGGGCCGGGCGGTCAGGGGGTTCCGGGCGGTCCGGGGGCTCCCGGTGTTCCCGGCGGTGACGCGGACGCCACGCAGTACATCGCGCCCATCCCGGGCGGCCCCGGCCCCGTGGCCCCCCAGCCGGGCGGCGGGGACGCCGACGCGACCCAGTACATACCCCCGGTGCCCGGAGGAGCCCCGTACGGGATCAGGCCGGGCGCGCCGGGGGACCGGCAGCCGCCCGCGGAGTTCGACAACCTGTTCCGTACGGAGGAACCGGCGGGCGCCACCCAGCAGATGCCACAGTTCGACGCGGGGCAGCAGCCCCCGCAGCCGTACCAGCAGCAGCCCCCGTCCCCGTACCAGCAGCAGGGCTACCCGCCCCAGCAGCAGCCCCAGGGCGGTGCGTTGCCGCCGCAGGCCCCCGGGGGCTACCAGTCCGGTCTCCAGGGCCTCCAGGGCCGCGCGGAGCAGGACGGGCCGCCGCCGCAGCAGGACGAGGCTCCGCGCCGGCGGGGCGCACACGTGCCGCTGATCGCCGCGGTCGTCGTCGGCTGCGCCGTCATCGGGCTCGGCGCGGGCGCGCTGATGAGCGGCGGCGACGACTCCGGCAAGGACGACAAGCAGCCGGTCGCCGCGCAGAGTTCACCGGCCGGGGCCGAGCCCACCGCCAAGGCGGCGCCGGACCCGGCGAAGCCGCAGGCCGAGGCGTTGGACAAGCTGCTGGCCGACAGCAACAACAGCCGGGCCGCGGTGATCAGCGCGGTCGAGAAGATCAAGTCCTGCAAGGAGCTGGACCAGGCCAACACCGATCTCAAGGGCGCCGCCCAGCAGCGCCGTGACCTGGTGACCCGGCTCGAAGGCCTGACCGTCGACAAGCTTCCGCAGCACGCCGAGCTGACCGCCTCGCTCAACCGGGCGTGGAAGGCCTCGGCGGCCGCCGACGAGCACTACGCGACCTGGGCCCGGCAGGCCAAGAAGAACAAGTCCGTCTGCAAGGGCGGCCAGGCCCGGTCGACGAACGAGACGGCCAAGGCCAACCAGCAGAGCGGGGTGGCCACCCAGGCCAAGCGCGAGGCGTCCAAGCTGTGGAACGCCATCGCGGTGAAGTACGGCCTCACCAAGCACACCTACGTGGAGCTCTGAGCCCACGGGCCCTGACGGGCGCCCCGGAGGCCCACGAAGGACCTCAGCCGCGCGGGGCGTCCGTCAGGGCGTCGGCGACGTCCACGAAGCCCTTCTTCTGGGCGGTGAGACGGCCCTCGCGGACCACCTGGAACGTCACCTTCGTGTTGACGATGCGCGGGTAGCTCAACGTGCCGACCAGGTCCTTGAAGCGCCAGCGGAGCTTCGGCGTCAGGCCGCCGGTGTCCACCTCGACGCCCCGGTTGAGGGCGGCCACGACCCGCCCCGAGGTGACGTCCTCGTCGCCGAGCGCCCGGACGGCCGCCCGCAGTGCCGTGTACGCGATCCACGTCGTCTGCACGGCCGTGTCGTCCACGTCGATGCGGTTGTCGCCGAAGGCGTACTTCCCGACCACCTCGCGCATCTCCGTCCAGCGCGCGTTCTTCGCGTCCGGGTACCAGCCGGTGACGTACGCGCCCTCGAAGGGGCTGTTCCGGCCGCCCGTGCGGTCGATGAGCGGCTGGCTGACGCTGCCCAGCACGGAGGAGATCCTGACCTGCTCGCCGTCCGGCTCCAGCCGGCGGAAGGAGTCGAAGAACGTCTCCGTACGGGCCCCGAGCACCGCCGTCACACAGCTGCCGTCGGACCGCTCCAGCGCCTGCGTGGCCTGATCGTCGTAGGACGTGGCGTCCAGGGGGGCCACGATGTCGGTGGAGGCGGGCCGGCCGGCGGCCATCAGCCCGTTGTTCAGGAGCGGCGGCATGCCGTCGCCGCCGATCGAGTCGGGCCGCACCAGCGAGACCCGCTCGCAGCTGCCGCCCAACTGCCGCCCGTGACCGGCCAGCAGGGCCGGCTGGCCGCCGTTGACCGGGTACGAGAGATAGCTGCTGAACTCTTCGGTGGAGGCGCCGTAGCCGCCGATGTACGGGACGCCGCCCGCCTCCAGCGCGGGCATGAAGCTCTGCCCGTGGCGGCTGTACGAACCGACGACGGCGGCCACCTTCTTCTCGACGGCCTCCCGCGCGCACCGCTCGGCGCCGATCGCGGTGTCGCCCTCGTCGCAGACGACGACCCGCAGCTCGCGCCCGTCGATGCCGCCGGTGTCGTTGACCCAGCGGGCGTAGGTCTGGGCCATCGCCGGCACCCCGGACATCTTCACCGCGTTGATGTCGTCCGACCGGTCGGGCGCCCACGTCATCACGGTGACGGGCTCCCTGGAGCCCCCCGAGACTCCAGGGAGCACACCGCAGCCGGACAGCAGCACCGCCCCCGCCGCCGCCGTACTGATGACGCCCGGGAAGGGGCGGGGAAAGGTGGGGCGTCGCCGTCCGGTCATGAACCAGGACACTTCCGGGCCCCGGGTAACGGCGCGGTGTGCCGTTCTCAACGCACGGTGACGTCCAGGTGAATTACGGGGGCCTGTGCGGGGGCGGTGTGAAGGAACGTACGATCGAACATCGTGCAGCAAGGTTCGGAGAACTCTTCCCGTCGCGGCCGTCGCTCCTCCACCATGGGCGGCATGCCGCTCACTGACATGCCGTGGTGGCGCTGGCGCACCAACGTGCGCTCGGCGCTGCACATGCTCTCCGACCCCGTCTTCCACCACGAGTGCTGGCTCGCCGGCCGGGAAGGGTACGGGGACGTTACCGACGCCGTGTACCGCCTGGTCGAGGACACCTGGCTCGACAACTGGTCCGCCGAGAAGTACGTCGGCACCATATTCAGGGACTCCGCCGAGGCCGCCGCCGTGGACGCCGCCGCCCTGCGGGTGCTGCGGATCATGCACCAGGTCGGCGCGGACGCCCCCGTCTCCGCCTATCTGGAGCACCACGGCTGGCCCGAGGCCGTCCAGTCGGCCCGCGAGGCCCATGTGATGCTCGCCACCAACGACGCGGAGGATCCGGACATACCGCCGCGCTCGCTGGACGTCATCCGCATCATGACCAGGGCCGCCTAGGGAGCGGCGGGTGTGGCACCCTACGAGGATGACCGCGCCGCAGCCCGCCCCCTCCGCCACCTCGGACGCCGCCGCGACCGAGCAGTACGTCCTCACGCTCTCCTGCCCCGACAAACAGGGCATCGTGCACGCCGTGTCGAGCTATCTCTTCATGACCGGCTGCAACATCGAGGACAGCCAGCAGTTCGGGGACCACGACACGGGCCTGTTCTTCATGCGCGTCCACTTCTCGGCGGACGCCACCGTCACCGTGGACAAGCTGCGCGCCAGCTTCGCCGCGATCGGGGAGGCCTTCCGCATGGAGTGGCAGATCCACCGGGCCGCTGAGCGCATGCGGATCGTGCTCATGGTCAGCAAGTTCGGCCACTGCCTCAACGACCTGCTGTTCCGCTCCCGTACCGGCGCGCTGCCGGTCGAGATCGCGGCCGTCGTCTCCAACCACACGGACTTCGCCGAGCTCGTCGCCTCGTACGGCATCCCCTTCCGGCACCTCCCGGTGACGAAGGACAACAAGCCGGAGGCCGAGGCGCGGCTGCTGGAGCTGGTCCGCGAGGAGGACGTCGAGCTGGTCGTCCTGGCCCGCTACATGCAGGTCCTCTCCGACGACCTGTGCAAGCAGCTGAGCGGCCGGATCATCAACATCCACCACTCGTTCCTGCCGAGCTTCAAGGGCGCCAAGCCCTACCACCAGGCGCACGCGCGCGGGGTGAAGCTGATCGGCGCGACCGCGCACTACGTCACCGCCGACCTGGACGAGGGCCCGATCATCGAGCAGGAGGTCGAGCGCGTCGGTCACGACGTCACGCCGGACCAGCTGGTCGCCATCGGCCGGGACGTGGAGTGCCAGGCGCTGGCGCGCGCGGTGAAGTGGCACGCGGAGCGGCGGATCCTGCTCAACGGCCGCCGTACGGTGATCTTCGCGTAGGGCCTTCTGTCCTTCAGAGCCTGCTGAGCGAGGCCGTCGCGAAGAGCACGTCGCGGATGGCCTCGCGGTCGCCCTCCTGGCCCGCGGCCGCCTCCACCGGCGAGATGTGGCCCGCGACGAGCCGGCACAGCTCGACCCCGTCCAGGGCCACCTGCGCCACCGCGCGCTCGGGGGAGCCGACGGCGGCGGGCGAGTCCAGCGCGATGTACCAGTCACCCCCGCCGTGGCCCTCGATCTCCAGATGGAGCGAGCGGCCCGGCGCCCCGGCCGTGACGAGGTCCTTCGCCGGTGCGGCCAGCCCGGCGCGGCGGCGCTTCGCGAGCGCGGCCGGAAGCATCCGGGCCGCCAGGTCGATCATCCGGTGCAGATGGGCCGCCGACGGGTCCTGGTACGGGTAGTCGACGGCGTCGGCGATGTCCCCGCCGTGCACCCAGCACTCGAAGGACCGCTCCAGCAGGGCGTCCTGGAGCGGCAGTGCGAAGGCCCCGTAGGAGACGGAGGTCTCGGCGACGTTCCGCCCGGCGAAGGACGCCGTACGGATCAGCTCGTGGCTCTGCGCCCGCCAGGGCTCGCGGACGGCCCGGGTGGCCGGCGGTCCGTCGGCCGACCAGTACGTCTCGGTGCGCTCGGTCGGGTCCAGCGGCACCTCGCCGCCGCCGAGCGGGTCGTCCAGGCCGAGCGCGGCGGACAGCAGCCCGTCGACCGCCAGCAGATGGCCGATCACCCCGGCGACCGTGGTCCGGCGGCTGACGTGGTGCTCCTCCTCGAACCACTGGAGCCGCACCGGGGCGTGCCACTCGGAGTCCCCGATGTCCCGGAGGAGCGCGTCGAGCCGGGCGGTCTCGGCGTCGTACGGGGCGGCCCACTCCGGCACCGGGATCCTGGCCGGGCGGCGGCCCAGGCAGCCGTCGATCACCCGGGTGCGCAGAGTCGGATCGAGGTCCAGCGAGCCGTCGGTGTGCAGCAGCCCCACCGCGTCCCGCAGCCGCAGCGCCTCGTCCGCGCACGCGGCGCACGCGGTGAGGTGGTCCTCCACGGCGGCGGTCTCCTCCGCCGAGCACGCGGACAGCGCCCAGGCGCCGAGCAGGGCCTGGAGGACGCGGTGCGGGAGGACCGGGGCGGCGGAGGTCATCAGCGGCTCCGGGGCGTCCGTGTCGGAGGGGTCCGGCGCATCGTCCGGCGCCGCCCGGCCCTCCGCCGCCCCGGCCTGCTCCGGCACGGTCTCGGCGGAGGCGTTCCGGGAGGCGCTTCCGGAGGCGTTCCCGCCGGGCGGCAGCGGAGGCAGCGGCACCGACTCCAGGTCGAGGTCGTCCGCCGCACCGCGCGGTCCCGGTATCCGGCGAGCGCCGCGCACCTCCTCCTCGCCGCCCTCGCTCTCGCGTCCGTCGCCACTCACCGGACCCGTCCGTAACCGGGTGGCGAGGACCCTTCGAGCGGGCGGGCGTTCGCGGTGGACAGCAGCTGGAGGCCCAGCCGGAGCCGACGGCGCGCCTCGTCCTCGGTGACCCCGAGATCGACGGCGGTCTGCCGGTAGTCCCGGCGCTGGATGTACGCCAGCTCCAGGGCCTGCCGCAGCGGTGCGGGCATCGAGGAGACGATGTAGTCGGCGCGGGCGGCGGCCGTGGCGCTGCGCACCCGCCGCTCCAGCTCCTCCGGGTCGGGCGCCGTGCCCTCGCCGTGCTCCTCCTCGTAACGGGAGGCCGCGGCGCGGCGCAGCCGCTGGACGGACCGGCGGTGGGTGAGACGGGCCACCCAGGAGCGCATCGAGCCCTGCTTCGGGTCGTACGCCTCGGGGTTCTCCCAGACCTGGGCGAAGACCTCGCGGGTCACCAGGTCGGCGGCGTCCTCGTCGTCGAGCATCCGGTGCGCCTGGCTGTGGACGAGGGCCGCGAACCGGTCGTAGAGCTCGCCGAGCGCGGCCGCCTCGCCGCGGGCCAGCCTCTGCTGCATCCTGCGGTCCCAGCGGGGTGCCGTGTCCTTCGCCATGAACCCCCCAGCCCCCGGCCTGTCTGCCCAGCTCCGTGATCCACCCTGTGCCCGTGAGGACCGAATGTAGTCCGCCCGGTGTGCGACGCACGCGCCTTTGCGTCAACTCCCTTTCCGCTCCCCTTCCGCGACGCGTGGCCGACGACGGTAGTCGATTTTCGGCCCGGATGCCTCCCTGGCCGCTCTGATCAGCGGAAACGGGCCGAACTGCGCCTTTCCACCGGAAACCTCCTGGGCCTGGACGGGCGCGTCGGTGTTTCATGGAGGCGCGGTTGGGCAGCCGCGAGGAGGAACGGAAACTTCCGGATTTGCCGGAAGCCCCGGAACGAGAGGTCCAGTCGCGTGACGCTGAAGGTGGACGAGGCGGAGCAGGGCTCCTGGACCGTGCTGCGCATGAGCGGCGAACTCGATCTGGTGACGTCACCCGTCGTGCGCCAGTCCGTCCACGAGGCGGTGGCGGAGGGGCAGCACGATGTGGTGCTCGATCTGTCCGAGGTGTTCTTCTGCGACTCCAGCGGCGTCGGTGTGCTGATCGCCTCGCGCCGGCTGATGAAGTCCTGCGGCGGCCGGCTGCGGCTGATCCTGCCGGCCCGGGGGGCGGAGGACGGTTCGCACGTCAACAAGGTGCTCGGTGCGCTCGGCGTGCGCCGGCTCTTCGACGTCTATCCGGACGCGCTGTCGGCCACCGACGAGGAGTGCAGGCCGCTCAGCGCCTGAAGCCGCGGGCGCCGATGCGAGGTTGTCACACAGGAAGAGCCGCGCGGTGACACGTGACCGCTCCGGGCGTCGTACGCTCCCCGCATGGACAGCGCAGAGTACGAGCGAAAGATCGCGCACCGCTTCGCCGCCTTCGACCAGGACGGCAACGGCTACATCGATCGCGCCGATTTCAACGCCGCAGCCGCCCGTCTGCTCACCGAGTTCGGTACGACGGCCCGCTGCGACAAGGGGCAGGCGCTCTACACCGGGGCCGAGGCCTTCTGGCAGGGCATGGCGGGCATCGCCGACGTGGACGGGGACCAGCGGGTCACCCGTGAGGAGTTCGTGGGCGGGGCGGTGAAGCGGCTCCGGGACAATCCCGAGCGGTTCGCCGAGATCGCCCGGCCGTTCCTGCGGGCGGTCATCGCGGTCGCGGACGGCGGGAACGACGGCAGAGCATCGGTCGCGGAGGTGGAGCGGGCGCTCCGGGTCCTCGGCGCGAGCCCCGAGATCGCGGGCATCGCCGCCCAGAGCCTGGACACGGACCGGGACGGCCGGGTCGCGGAGAGCGACGTGGTGGCGGCGTTCGCCGTGTACTTCACGGTGATCGAGCCCGACGCGTAGTCACTCCCGGCGTTACGGGGGCGGCGCGACCGCCCCCGTAACGCCTCGCTCATCCGCCGAACCGTTCCCGCAGCCGGTACTTGAGCACCTTGCGCAGCGTCTCGTTACGGGGCAGGGCGTCCAGCAGCTCCAGTCGCTCGGGCACCTTGTGGACGGACAGACCCGCTTCCCGCAGGTGGGCCGAGAGTTCGGCCAGCGTCAACGGCGGGGCGCCCGGCGGCTGTTCGACCACCGCGCAGACGCGCTCGCCGCGTTCCGGATCGGGCAGGCCGATCACCGCCGCGTCGGCGACGGCCGGGTGGGTGTGGAGCAGGTCCTCGATCTCCTTGGCGGAGATGTTCTCGCCCTTGCGGATGATGATGTCCTTCAGCCGCCCGGTGAGCGTGAGGTGCCCGCTCTCCCGGACCCGGCCCAGGTCACCGGTGATCAGGAACCCTTCCGCGTCGAAGGCCGCCGCGGAGGCCGCCGGGTCCAGATAGCCCCGGCAGACCGCCTCCCCGCGCAGCCGCACCTCGCCCTCCACGCCGTACGGCAGCGGCTTGCCGTGCTCGTCGGTGATCCGGATCTCCATGCCCTGCGGCGGCCGGCCCTCGGTCAGGGCCAGGTGCTCCGCGGTGTCGTCCGGGGCGCCCATGGTGATCATCGGGACCTCGGTCATGCCGTAGCCGTGGGTGAGCTGGACGCCCATCTCCCGGACCACCGCGTGGTAGACCTCCGGCGGCTTCGGCGCGCCGCCGCCCGCGAGGAGGCGGAGGGAGGGGATGAGCGGCCGGTCCGGGGCCTTGCGCTGCTCGGCCAGGAACATCGCGTAGAACGCCGTCGAGCCGCCCGCCACGGTCACCCCGTGGAGCCGGTACTCCGCCAGCGCGTCCGGCAGCGCGAACTGCTCGAACATCACCGCGGGGAACCCGTACAGCAGCAGCATCACCGTGTAGTCGGGCCCGGCGACATGGGCGTACGGGAACGCCATCGAGCCCACGTCGTCCGCGTCGAGCTTCAGCGCGTGGGCGAGGCACGAGCCGCCCGCGATCAGGGAACGGTCGGTGTGCAGCACGCCCTTGGGGTCGGAGGTGGTGCCCGAGGTCCAGTAGATCCAGCGGACCTCCTCGCCGCAGGCCGGTTCCGGCGGAGGCGGCAGGACCGCCGGGTCGCCGTCGGGCAGGACGTCGTACGCCTCGAAGACGCGGGGCGGGTCCGGGAGTCCGGCGGCGATCCGCTCGGCCATCGCGGTGTGGTCGAAGCCGCGCCACACACCGGGCACGGCGAAGAACGCGGCCCCCGACTCGCGCAGCGCGAACCGCACCTCGCGGTCCCGGTAGAACGGGATGACCGGACTCTGCACCGCCCCGAGCCGGGTCAGGGCGAAGGAGAGCACTGCCGTCTCCAGCCGGGTCGGCAGCTGCCAGGCCACCACGCTGCCCGCCCGCACGCCCATTCCGTACAGCCCGGCGGCCACCCGCTCCGCGTGGTCCCGCAGCTCGCCGAAGGTCAGGCTCCGGTTCTCCTGGAGCAGGACCGGCCGGTCCGGGGTGAGGGCGGCGCGGCGTTCGATCAGCTCCCAGAAGGTGCGGGAGGAGCCCAGGGCGTGGGCGGTCGCGGTCACGTCGTTCACGGCGGTCACAGGGATCCCTCCGAACTGACGGCCAGTCAGATATTGCGCAGAGCGTAGGGCTCCGCGCCTTGTCGGTCCAGGGGTGCGGGGCTAGCCTGAGTTCGCAATCGCATCTGACGGACCATCAGAAAGCGTCCGGGGCCTGGGGTTCGCCGGGTGCTCCCGGGTGCGCGGAGGGACGGCACACACCATGACGGACACGGAACTGCCTCGGATCGTCAGCGTCGACGACCATGTGATCGAGCCCGCGCACCTCTTCTCCACCTGGCTGCCCGCGAAGTACCGCGAGCGCGGCCCGCAGCCGCTCACCGCGGGCATCGGGGAGCTGGCGTACACGGGCGGGAAGTACGTCATTACGATGGACCCGGACGGGCCGCCCACCGACTGGTGGATCTACGAGGACCTGAAGTTCCCGTACAAGCGGAACATCGCCGCCGTCGGCTTCGACCGCGACGACATGACCCTGGAGGGCATCACCCGGGCCGAGATGCGCCCCGGCTGCTGGGATCCGGCCGAACGCCTCAAGGACATGGACCTCAACCACGTCGAGGCCTCCCTCTGCTTCCCGACCTTCCCGCGTTTCTGCGGGCAGACCTTCGCCGAGGCGCACGACAAGGAGGTCGCCCTCGCCTGTGTGCGCGCCTACAACGACTGGATGGTCGAGGAGTGGTGCGGCGACAGCGGCGGCCGGCTGATCCCGCTCTGCATCATCCCGCTCTGGGACATCGACCTGGCGGTCGCGGAGATCCGGCGGAACGCGGCGAGGGGCGTCCGCGCGGTCACCTTCTCCGAGATCCCGACCTACCTCGGGCTGCCGTCCATCCACACCGGCTACTGGGACCCGTTCTTCGCCGTCTGCCAGGAGACCGGCACGGTCGTCAACATGCACATCGGCTCCAGCTCCCAGATGCCCGCGGCCTCCCCGGACGCACCCCCCGCCGTGCAGGCCTCGCTCTCCTTCAACAACGCGATGGCCTCGATGATGGACTTCCTCTTCAGCGGGGTGCTGGTGAGGTTCCCGACGCTCAAACTGGCGTACAGCGAGGGCCAGATGGGGTGGATCCCGTACGCCCTGGAGCGCGCCGACGACGTCTGGGAGGAGCACCGGGCCTGGGGCGGGGTGCGCGATCTGATCCCCGAGCCGCCGTCCACGTACTACTACCGCCAGATGTTCTGCTGCTTCTTCCGCGACAAGCACGGCATCTCCGCGCTGGACGTCGTCGGCCGCGACAACGCCACCTTCGAGACCGACTACCCGCACGTGGACTCGACCTTCCCGCACACCAAGGAGGTCGCCCTCGACCACGTCAAGGGACTGGACGCGGAGACCGTCCACAAACTGATGCGCGGAAACGCGATCCGCATGCTCGGCCTGGACCTGGACAAGTAGGCGGGGACGGCGGTGGATCTCGCGTACACGGAGGCAGAGGAGGAGTTCCGGCGGCGGCTGCGGGAGTGGCTGGCCGCCGTCCTGCCCGGACTGCCGCCGAAGCCCTCGCCGGACGACTGGCCCGCGCGCCGGGCGTACGACACCGCCTGGCAGCGGATGCTGTACGACGCCGGGTACGCGGGCCTGCACTGGCCGGCCGACGCGGGCGGGCGGGGCGCCACCCCGACCCAGCACCTGATCTATCTGGAGGAGACGGAGAAGGCCGGGGCGCCCTACGTCGGCGCGAACTTCGTCGGGCTGCTGCACGCCGGGCCGACCATCGCCGCCGAGGGCACGGCCGGGCAGCGGGCCCGCTGGCTGCCGCCGGTGCTGCGCGGCGACGAGATCTGGTGCCAGGGGTTCAGCGAACCGGACGCGGGCTCCGACCTGGCCGCGCTGCGGACACGGGCGGTGCGCGACGGCGACGACTACGTGGTCAGCGGGCAGAAGATCTGGACCTCGCACGCGGAGGTGGCCGACTGGTGCGAGCTGCTGGTGCGGACGGACCCGGACGCGCCGAAGCACCGGGGGATCAGCTGGCTGGCGATGCCGATGGACGCGCCCGGCATCACCGTCCGGCCGCTGCGCACGCTCGCCGGGTCCACCGAGTTCGCGGAGGTCTTCCTCGACGAGGTCCGGGTGCCGGTACGCAACCGGGTCGGGGCCGAGAACGACGGCTGGCGGGTCACCATGGTCACCCTCTCCTTCGAACGCGGCACCGCCTTCGTCGGCGAGGTCGTCGCCTGCCGCCGCACCCTGGACGCCCTCGCCGACGAGGCCCGGCGCAACGGGCGCTGGGACGACCCGGTGCTGCGCCGGCGGCTCGGCCGCCTGAACGCCGAGTTCCGGGCCCTGTGGCGGCTCACCCAGCGGAACGTGGCGGAGTCGGAGCGTACGGGCGGCGTCCCCGGCATCGGCGGCTCGGTCTTCAAGCTGCGCTACTCCGGGGCCCGCCAGGAGCTGTACGAGGCGGCGGCGGAGGCGCTGGGCGCGGCGGACGCCTTCGACCTGGACCGGGAATGGGTGCTGGACCGGCTCTCCTCGCTCTCCTACACGATCGCCGCCGGCACCTCCCAGATCCAGCGGAACATCGTCGCCGAGCGCATCCTCGGCCTGCCGAAGGGGCGCTGAGGCCACCGTGGACTTCCAGCTCTCGGACGACCAGCGGGCCCTGCGGTCCGGCATGCGCGACCTGCTCGGCGCGGTGTTCGACCGGGACCGGCTGCGGGCGGCGGTGGACCGGGGCGGGGCCCTGGACCGGACGCTGTGGCGGGAACTGGGCGCGGCCGGGTTCTTCGCGCTCCGGCTGCCGGAGGAGGCGGGCGGGGTGGGCCTCGGGCTGCCCGAGGCGGTGCTGCTCTTCGAGGAGGCGGGCCGGGCGCTGCTCCCGGGCCCGCTGGTCGCCACGCACCTCGCGGCCGGCCCGGTGAAGGGCGCGGCCGAGGGCGAGGCGGTGGTGACGGCGGTGGACGGGCGGCTGCCGGTGGCGCACCTGGCGGCGGCGGACGCGGTGCTGGTGGGTACCGACGCCCTCGCCGGGGAGCCGCTCACCGGGGAGGCGCTGCGGGACTTCGTGGCCGCCGCCCGGCCCGTACGGTCGACGGACCCGCTCACACCGCTGCACCGGGCGCCGACGGACGCGGAACGTGCCCCGGCAGCGACGGAGCGCACACCGGCGCACGCCGGGCGGTTCCGCATCGAGGCCGCGCTGCTCACCGCCGCCGAACAGCTCGGCAGCGCCGCCCGGACCACCGAGGCGGCCGTTCAACACGCCGGGGACCGCGAGCAGTTCGGATCGCCCATCGGATCGTTCCAGGCGGTCAAACATCTCTGCGCCGACATGCTCGCCCGCACCGAACCGGCCCGCGCCGCCGTGTACGCGGCCGCCCTGACCGGCGATCCGGTGGAGATCGCGGCGGCCAAACTGCTCGCCGACGAGGCCGCCGTACGCAACGCCCGCGACTGCCTCCAGATCCACGGCGGCATGGGCTTCACCTGGGAGGCAGATGTTCACCTCCACCTGAAACGGGCCTGGCTCCGGGCCGCCTCCTGGCTCACCGGGGCCGAGGCGGAGGAGCTGCTGGCCGCCGCTCTGGGGGCCGCGCGGCCGCTTCCCGGCAGCTCGGCGGCGTACGGCCCGGAGGCCCCGGAAGCAGGGGGCGGAGGGTGACGCAACGCATCCGTGCCGCGCCGATACCGGCTTGTGTCCTTTGCGTGATTCGTCACCGGGTGGAGTCGGGGCCCGGCTCGGGTACGCTCCGTGGGATGCGAGTGGTTCTGGAACCGGGCGATCCGGGGGCGGCCTGTGCGGCGGCTCCGGTCCGGGGCGAGGGCGCTCGCCGGAGATGTGCCGGGCCTGCCCGAAGAGCGTTTCTCGCAGTCTCTGCGCGCTCCTGTTCGACTCCCCGCAGCGTGCGTCGCACAGTATGCACCACGCGTACTCCTTCGCGCTGGAATATGCCCGAAGCGCTTGTTGCGGTGACTGTACGTCAACCATGCTGTCGCGTAAGGGAATCACGTTCCGTGACCCTGAGGAGGCGCGAGGCGATGTGTCCGCCGGTTCGGATGGTGTGAGCGGTGCAGGTGCTTCAGGTTCAGCTGGAGGTCGGTCCGGATCCCGCGGAGGTGGGGCGGGCCCGTAGGTGGGCGCGGTCGCGTCTGGTCGGATCCGGGATAGGGGATGACGAGCCGCTCGCCGAGACGCTCATCCTGCTGATCTCGGAGCTGGTCACCAACGCCGTCGTCCACACGGGCTGTCCCGCCGTGCTGCGGATGCTCTTCGGCGGGGGCGGGTCCTCCGGTGCGGCCGGGACCGTCCGGGTCGAGGTCGCCGACGCCAGCGACCGCCCGCCGCTCCAGCGGCACGCGGAGGGCGAGGACACCAACGGCCGGGGCCTGGAGCTGGTGGACGGCCTCGCGGACCGCTGGGGCTGGCTGCCGGAGGGCGCCGGGAAGCAGATCTGGTGCGAGGTCGACCGGAGCGGTCCGGTGCGGGGCGCGGAGCCGCCCGCGGTGGTCCTCCGGGGCGGCGGCGAGGTGTGCGAACCGCCCTCGTGCGTCTTCACCGACCACCTGGGCTGAGACCCGCCTGGCCTGAACCGCTCGTCGTTCCCCTCTACAGGACCGCGACCGGGGCGACCGGCGACCCGGTGGCCCCGGCGAACGGCTCCGGTGCGGCGGTGAGGAGGAAGGCGTACCGGCCCTCCTCCGCACACGCTGTGGACAGCGCCTCCAGGTTCCAGTTCTGGCCCTGGAGCAGGCCCATCTCGACCAGATGCAGCGCGTGCACCGGCAGCCACAGGTCCTCGATCTCCGGCGGGAAGATCTCGAAGGTCAGGGTGTCGTTGGCGACCGCCGCCACGTCCCGGGCGTGGAACCACTCGGGCGTGCGCACCGAGAGCCCCGGCGACGGGTAGCCGTACGCGTTCCGGTCCCCGGCCAGCGCGAGCTGCACCTGCCCCGTCCGTACGAGCACGATGTCCCCGGCCCGTACGGTCACGCCGCCGAACTCCTCCGCCGCCGCCAGGTCCTGTGGCGTCACGGCGTGATCGCCCGGCAGCCGGTCCACGCCCCGGGCGCGGGCCACGTCCAGCAGCACGCCGCGCGAGACGAGGTGCTCCACGGCGGCGATGGAGGAGAACCGGGCCCCGCCGTGGGCGGTGACCGTGTCCGCCGGGCGGCCGTTGTAGATCTTCCCGCTGTGCGAGACGTGGGGCAGCGCGTCCCAGTGGGTGGCCGCCTGGAGCCCCATCGTGACGGCGTCGTCGCTGGTGGCGACCGTACCGGGGCCGAAGAGCTCCTGGTTGATCTGGACCATCGTGTGCAGCGGATTGATCCGGCCCGGGATGAGCCCGCTCTGCACCCCGTCCTGCCGGAGCGGCAGCGCGAGCGGTATCCGGCGGCCGGTGCGGACGGCTCCGACGGCCTCCCGTACGACGGCGTCGGTGATCAGGTTCAGCGTGCCGAGTTCGTCGGCCTCTCCCCAGCGGCCCCAGTTGTTGACGCGCTTGGCGATCTCGTGGAACGCGGCCGGCAGGGACATGGGGACCTCCTGGGTCTTGTGCCGGGGTATCCGACTGCCCGTAAAATCTAACGGTCCGTCAGAAACCGCGGGAAGGGGCCGGGCATGGGGAACTTCTTGGCAGGCAGGGTGGTCGCCGTGACCGGGGCCGGCCGGGGTATCGGGCGGGCGGTCGCGCTCGCCGCGGCGGCGGAGGGGGCGCGGGTCGTCGTCAACGACTACGGCGTCTCCGTCGAGGGCTCCGAACCCACCAGCGAGATCGCCCGGTCCGTCGTCAAGGAGATCGAGGCGGCGGGCGGCGAGGCGGTCGCGGTGGCCGACGACATCTCCACGATGGCGGGCGGGCAACGGATCGTGGACACCGCGCTGGCGGAGTACGGGCGGCTCGACGGGGTGGTCTGCGTGGCCGGGATCCTCCGTGAGCGGATGCTGTTCAACATGTCGGAGGAGGAGTGGGACCCGGTCCTCGCGACGCACTTGAAAGGGACGTTCACGGTGTTCCGGGCCGCGTCGGCGGTGATGCGGAAGCAGGAGGGCGGCGGCACGCTGATCGGCTTCACCAGCGGCAACCACCAGGGCAGCGTCTCGCAGGCCAACTACAGCGCGGCGAAGGGCGGAATCATCTCGCTGGTCCGCAGCGCGGCGCTCGGCCTGCACAAGTACGGCGTCACGGCCAACGCGGTCGCGCCCGTCGCCCGGACCCGGATGTCGGCCGGTGTGCCGATGGAGCTGAAGGAGATCGGGGAGCCGGAGGACGTGGCGGCGCTGGTCGTCTATCTGCTGAGCGAGCGGGCGCGGGCGGAGGGGATCACCGGGCAGGTCTACACGATCGCGGGCCCGAAGATCGCGGTCTGGGCCCAGCCGAGGGAGCTGCGGGCGGGGTACGCGGAGGGGGCGGCCTGGACCCCGGAACGGATCGCGGACTTCCTGCCGGGGACGGTGGGGGTGGATCCGATGCCGATGCTGGCGCGGGTGGCGGAGATGGCGGCAGCGGCGAAGTCGGGGACCCGGCCGAACCGGTGACCGCCTTCGGGGGCTCTGCCCCCGAACCCCCGCTCCTCAATCGCCGGAGGGGCTCAATACGGGGCTCCGCCCCGGACCCCGGTCCTCAAACGCCGGACGGGCTGGAGATGCGGACCGGGGTGATTCAAGCCCCTCCGGCGATTGAGGAGCGGGGGTCTGGGGGCGGAGCCCCCGGGAGAACAGGAGGCAGCATGGACTTCCGTACCGAGGCGCGCGCATGGCTGGCGGGCCGCCTCGCCGACACCCCCGCCCCCCACCCCCGCGCGTGGGAACGCGAGCTGGGGAAGGCCGGCTGGATCGGGATCGGCTGGCCCGGCGCCGACGGCGAGACGTACGGCAACCGCCGCGCCACCCTCCCCGAACAGGTCGTCTGGGCCGAGGAGTACGCCCGCTCCGGAGCCCCCGCCCGGATGGGCCACATCGGCGAGAACCTCCTCGCGCCGACCCTCATCACCTACGGCACCGAGGAGCAGAAGCACCGCCATCTGCCCCCCGTCGCCCGGGGCGAGACCCTCTGGTGCCAGGGGTACAGCGAACCCGGCGCGGGCTCCGACCTCGCCGGGATACGGACCACGGCCACCCCGGACGGCACCGGCGGCTACGCCGTGACCGGGCAGAAGATCTGGACCTCGCTCGCCCTGGACGCCGACTGGTGCTTCGTCCTCGCCCGGACCGACCCCGGCTCCACCCGCCACCACGGGCTGTCGTTCCTGCTGGTGGAGATGGACCAGCCCGGGCGGATCGAGGTGCGGCCGATCCGGCAGCTGACCGGCACCAGCGAGTTCAACGAGGTCTTCCTCGACGGGGCGCGGGCCACCGAGGCCGTCGGCGGCGAGGGCAACGGCTGGCAGGTCGCCATGGGCCTCCTCGCCCTGGAGCGCGGGGTCTCCACCCTCGCCCAGCAGGTCGGGTTCGCCGCGGAGCTGGAGCAGGTGGTCGCCGCCGCCGTGGCGAGCGGGGCCGCGGACGACCCGGTCATCAAGGCCAGGATCGTCCGCCAGTGGGCCGAGCTGGACACCATGCGCCGCCACGCCCTGCGCACCCTCGGCACCACCGGCGACCCGGGCGCGCCCAGCGTGGCGAAGCTGCTGTGGGGCGGCTGGCACCAGCGGCTGGGGGAGCTGGCGGTGGAGGTCGCGGGCGAGGCGGGGGCCGTCGGCCCGGAGCCGTGGACGACGCGGAGACCGTACGAACTCCACCCCGCACAGCACCTGTTCCTCTTCAGCCGGGCCGACACCATCTACGGCGGCTCCGACGAGATCCAGCGGAACATCATCGCCGAGCGGGTGCTCGGCCTACCGAGGGAGCCGAGATGAGAGGCGTCGTCTTCGACGGCACACGGACCGAGGTCGTCGACGACCTGGAGATACGCGACCCGGGCCCCGGCGAGGTGCTGGTGGCGGTCGCCGCCGCCGGACTCTGCCACAGCGATCTGTCGGTGATCGACGGCACGATCCCCTTCCCGGTCCCCGTCGTGCTCGGCCACGAGGGCGCGGGCGTGGTGGAGGCGGTCGGGCCGGGCGTCGGCCACGTACGGCCCGGTGATCACGTCGCGCTCTCCACCCTCGCCAACTGCGGGGCCTGCGCCCAGTGCGACCGGGGCAGGCCGACCATGTGCCGCAAGGCGATCGGGCGGCCCGGCCGGCCGTTCTCGCGGGGCGGGAAGCCGGTGTTCCAGTTCGCCTCCAACTCCGCTTTCGCCGAACGTACGGTGGTGCGCGCCGTCCAGGCCGTCAGGATCCCGGCCGACCTGCCCCTCACCTCCGCCGCCCTGATCGGCTGCGGGGTGCTCACCGGTGTCGGCGCGGTCCTCAACCGGGCGAAGGTCGACCGGGGCGACAGCGTCGTGGTCATCGGCACCGGCGGCATCGGCCTCAACGTGCTCCAGGGGGCCCGGCTGGCCGGTGCGCTCACCGTCGTCGCCGTCGACAGCAACCCGGCGAAGGAGGCGGTGGCCCGGCAGTTCGGCGCCACGCACTTCCTGACGAGCACGGAGGGAGTGCGCGACATCCTCCCGGACGGCGCCGACCACGCCTTCGAGTGCGTCGGCCGCACCGAGCTGATCCGGCAGGCGATCGACCTCCTCGACCGGCACGGGCAGGCCGTGCTCCTGGGCGTACCGGCGGCGAGCGCCGAGGCGTCGTTCCTGGTCTCGTCGATGTATCTGGACAAGTCGATCCTCGGCTGCCGTTACGGCTCCGCGCGGCCGCAGCGCGACATCGCCCTGTACGCGGACCTCTACCGGGAGGGCCGGCTGCTGCTGGACGAGCTGGTGACGGAGACGTATCCGGTGGAGGACTTCGCCAAGGCGGCCGACGACGCGCACCACGGGCGGGTGGCCCGGGGGGTGCTGGTCTTCTGACCGGTCACGGGGTCAGCACGGCCGGGCCTCGGCGGCGGTCTTCAGTTCGGCGAGCCAGGCTTCGAGGCCCTGCTTCAGGATCGCGGTGGCGTAGGGGACGTTCGCGTCGACCTGTTCGCCGGTGTGGGTCTCCTCGGTACGGACGAGGACACCGCCCCGGACCCGGGTGAACGTCCACACGTGTACGCCGTCGATGTGCAGCCCCTCGCCGACGGCGGGGCCGGTCCAGCGGATGCAGGAGCCGTGCTTCAGCTGCCCGACGGTGGAGGTGATGTCCAGGCTGGTGGCGGGGGTCGCCGGGTTGGGCGGGACCGGGGTCGTCCACCGGAACGCCGAACCCGGGCGGAAGGGCCCGTGGTCGAGGCGGTCCATGCCCGTGACGTGGGTCTGCCAGTCCGGCCAGCGCTCCACCTCGGTCTGGAGCTTCCACACGGTGCTCAGCGGCGCGTCGATCACGGCCTCGGCCCGGGCGCGGACCAGGGCGTCGGGGTCGACGCCCTGGTCCCGGCAGGTGAGGGACGGGGCCGGGCGCGCGGTGGCGGCCTCGGCGGGCGCGGCGGCGGCGCCGAGGAGCCCGGCGGCGGCGAGCGGGAGAGCGAGCAGGGCAGCGGCGGCGGTGCGGGTCCGGGACATCAGGGCTCCAGTCGTTAGTTCCTCATGTGTTCGTTAGGAGTTGTAACTCCCGGTGGGCCGAAGGGTCAAGGGGTGGGCGGAAGGTTCCGTGATATCTTCTAACGGAAATTTGAGTAAGTAGCTGACGTGGTGACGGAAGGCGGCACCCCATGGCGAAGTCCGACGCCGCGACCCCCCGGGAGCGCTACCGCGCCCAGGTCCGCACGGAGATCAAGCAGCACGCGTGGGAGCAGATCGCCACGGCCGGTGCGTCCGCGCTCTCGCTCAACGCGATCGCCAAGCGGATGGGGGTCAGCGGGCCCGCGCTCTACCGCTACTACGCGGGCCGCGACGAACTGATCACCGAGCTGATCCGGGACGCGTACCGCAGCCTCGCCGACGCCGTCCACGCGGCGGCCGGCACCGGCGCCGACCTGGCCGGACTCGCGCACGTCCTGCGCGACTGGGCGCTGGCGGACCCGCAGCGGTACTTCCTCATCTACGGCACCCCCGTCCCCGGCTACCACGCGCCCGAGGAGATCACCGGCATCTCGCAGGAGATCATGGCCGACCTGCTGACCGCCTGCGCGGCCCTCGAACCGGACGCGCCCGCCACCCCGTTCGCCGCCCATCTGGCCGGCCACCGCGACTGGGCCGGTGACCACCCCGCCCCGCCCGAGGCCCTGCACCGGGCCCTCGCGTTCTGGACCCGGCTGCACGGCGTGCTGTCCCTGGAGCTGGCCGGTCACTTCACCGGCATGGGCTTCGACCCCGCCCAGCTCTTCCGGGCCGAACTGGACGACCTGGTGGCGCGGCGCGGCTGAGGCCCGGGCCTCGGGAGGGGCAATCAGGAAACGCTGTCCGCCGAGGACCGGAACGTACGCCGGTAGACCGTCGGCGGCACGCCCAGGGCCGCCTGGAGGTGCTGGCGCAGCGAGGTCGCCGTGCCGAAGCCCGCGTCCCGGGCCACCTGGTCGATCGACAGGTCCGTCGACTCCAGCAGATGGCGGGCCCGCTCCACCCGCTGCTGGGTGAGCCACTGGCCGGGGCTGATCCCGACCTCCTCGCGGAAGCGGCGCGTGAACGTCCGTACGCTCATCGCCTCCTGCTCCGCCATGTCCCGCAGCAGGATCGGCCGCTCCAGCCGGGCCAGCGCCCAGGACCGGGCGGCGGTCGTGGTCGCGAACTGCGGCTCGGGCACGGGGCGGTGGATGTACTGCGCCTGCCCGCCGTCCCGGTGCGGGGGCACGACCGTGCGGCGGGCGATCTCGTTCGCCACGGCCGCCCCGTGGTCGCGCCGCACCAGATGCAGGCAGAGGTCGATCCCGGCGGCGACCCCGGCGGAGGTGAGGACATCGCCGTCGTCGATGAACAGGACGTCCGGGTCGACGCGGACCTGCGGGAACGTCCGCTGGAAGTGGTCGGCGGAGGACCAGTGCGTGGTGGCGGGGCGGCCGTCGAGATAGCCGGCCGCCGCCAGGACGTAACTGCCGGTGCAGATGGAGACCATCCGGGTGCCGGGCCGGACCAGGGCGAGCGCGGCGGCCAGCTCCTCGGTGAGCCTGCCCTCCTCGAAGACCGGACCCAGCTCGTAGGAGGCGGGGACGACGACCGTGTCGGCGGTGGCGAGCGCCTCCGGGCCGTGCTCCACGAGGACGCAGAAGTCGGCGTCGGTCCGGACCGGGCCCGGCGGCCGGACCGAGCAGGTCACCACGTCGTACAGCTTCCGGCCCGTGCCGTCCGCATCCGTGCCGATGCTGCGGCCGAAGATCCGCTGCGGGATGCCCAGTTCGAAGGGGAGCAGCCCGTCGAGGGCCAGGACGACGACGCGGTGCGGCACGACGGCCTCCTCGAAGATCACAGGGGAATCCTGTAGCTGGTATAGACCACGAGCTGATACAGGTTACTGATGTGATGGAGAAGCCGACAGGGCGCGCGTCCATTCCCGACGCCGCGCGCGACACCCGTACGTCCCCGGTACCGAACCCGGACCGGCGCCCGAACCCGAGCCCGGCCCCGCTCGATGGCGGCGGACCGGGCGGACCGTCCGGGACCGGTCCGGGCGCCGGGCCCTCCTTCGGCTCCGCCCCCGGCCGCGCCGGGCTCTGGAACCGTAACTTCCGCTACTTCTTCGTGGCCCGTACGGTCGCGCTCTTCGGCGACGGCATGATCCCGGTGGCCCTGACCGCCGGACTGCTGGGCGCGGGACGGCCCGCCTCGTCGGTCGGCTTCGCGCTCGCCGCCTGGATGGGGCCGCTGGCGGTGTTCGTCCTGTTCGGCGGGGTGCTCGCCGACCGCTTCACCCCGCGCCGCATGATGATCATCGCCGATGCGCTGCGGCTGATCGGCGCCTCCGTGCTGGCCGTGACCTTCGCGACCGGCAACCCGCCGCTGTGGGCGGTGTACGTCCTCTGCTCGGTGGCCGGCGTCGGCGCGGCGCTCTTCCAGCCCGGGGTCGCCTCGACCGTGCCGCGCGTCTCCACCGACGTCCAGCGCGCCAACGCCGTCCTGCGGGTCGCCGAGGCGCTGATGACCATGGCCGGGCCCGCCTTCGCCGGGGCGCTCGTCGGCCTCGCCAGCGCCGGGGCCGTCTACGCGGCCAACGCGGCGACCTTCGCGGTCTCCGGCGCCTGCCTCTTCCTGATGCGGCTGGCCCCGGCCCCGCACGACGACGCGGTACGTGGCACGTTCGCCGCCGAACTGGTCGACGGCTGGCGGGAGTTCCGGGCCCGGTCCTGGCTGTGGGGCGTGATCGCGGTCTGGACGGTGTACGGCTTCGCGGTCCTCGGCCCGATGCTCCCGCTGACCGCCGTCCTGGTCACCGAGGCGCACGGCTCGGGGGCGTACGGAATGCTGATGGCGGTGAACGGGGCGGGCAGCGTCGTCGGCGGTCTCCTCGCCCTGCGGCTGCGCCCGTCGCATCCGCTGGCGGCGGGCGCGGTGGCGCTGCCGCTGGTGGCGGTGAGCCTGCTGGTGCTGGCGCTCGGGCTGCCGGTGCCGGTGCTGGCGGCGGGGCAGTTGCTCGCCGGCGGGGCGGCCGCGTTCTGGCTGGTGATGTGGTCCACGACGGTCCAGACGCATGTTCCGCCGGAGGCCCTGAACCGGCTGCACGCCTACGATGTGGCGGGCTCGCTCCTGATGGTCGCGGCGGGCCGCGCGCTGGCGGGCCCGGTGGCCGAGGCGGTCGGGGCGCCGGAACTGCTGGTGGCGGCGGCCGTGATCAACATGGGGGTGGTGGCGGTGCTGCTGGTGGCCCGGCCGATCCGGCGGCTCAAGCGGATCGGGCACATATGAGGCGCCCGACACGGTCACCCACGACGCCCGCGTCCCCGCCAACGCCCCTGCCGCGTACGGTCTCGGGCAGCCCGGCCACGGCCGGGACACCCCTGCCCCGCCCGCTCGTGGTCCGCGCCGTCGCGGCGTCGGCGGCCGTCGCCACCGTCGCCGCGGGTCTCGCCGTGCGCGCCGGGGCGGACGGCGCGTTCGCCAAGTACGCGGGGAGCGCGCTCTACACGGTGCTGCTCTGCGCCCTCGTCGCCTTCTGCGCGCCCCGCGCGCGCCCGGCCGTGGTGGCCGGCACGGCGCTGGTGGTGAGCTGGGCGGTGGAGTTCGCGCAGCTCACCGGCGTACCGGCGGAGCTGTCGGCACACAGCACGGCGGCCCGGCTGGTGCTCGGCTCGACCTTCAACGCGCCGGATCTGTTCTGGTACGCGGTGGGCGCGGCGGCGGCCTGGTCGGTCCACGCGGGGGCCACGAGGCTCCGCCGCTGACCGGCGGGCGTGGGGGCTGCCGGCCGCCCCCACGCCCGCCGTGGCCCGATCCCTGCGAACCATGTCTTTCCGGCCACTCGCAGGGAGAGTCGCAGGCCAAGAAGCTGGTCCACGTGACCGAGACCATCGAAAGCGCCGCTCAGGACGACCGGCGGCCGCCCCGCGAGGCGCGCCGCCGCCGCTTCCCCTTCTCCGTCCACCGGGCGTGGATCGTCGCCGCCGTCACCTTCGTGACGATCATCGGCGGCGCGGCCTTCAACTCGCTGCCCGGACTGCTCATCGAACCGCTCCACAGCGAGTTCGGCTGGTCGCGGGGCGAGATCGGGCTCGCGGTCTCCATCGACATGGCGCTGTACGGGCTGACCGCGCCGTTCGCCGCCGCGCTCATGGACCGCTTCGGCATCCGGCGGGTCGTGGCGGTCGCGCTGACCATGGTGGCGGCCGGGGCGATCGCCAGCGTCTGGATGACCGCCTCCTGGCAACTGATGATCTATTGGGGCCTGTTGGTCGGCCTCGGCACCGGTTCGATGGCGATGGCGTTCGCCGCGACCGTCACCAACCGCTGGTTCGTGGCCCGCCGTGGCCTGGTCACCGGCATCCTCACCGCGGCGGGCGCCTCCGGGCAGCTCGTCTTCCTGCCGCTCTGCGCCTGGATCGTCGACCGGCACGGCTGGCAGCCCGCGTCGGTCACCGTCGCGCTGGCCGCCCTGGTCGTCGTCCCGTTCGTCTGGCTCCTGATGCGCGACCACCCGGCCGATGTGGGGCTCGCCCCGTACGGCGGTACGTATGTCGCGAAGCCGGCCCCGGCCCGCGGCGCCGCGCGCCGGACGGTGCGGGTGCTGTTCGACGCGGCCCGCACCGGCCCGTTCTGGCTGCTCGCGGGCACCTTCGCGATCTGCGGGGCCTCCACCAACGGCCTGATCCGCACCCACTTCGTCCCCTTCGCCCACGACAACCACATGCCCATCACCGTGGCGGCCTCGCTGCTCGCGGTGATCGGGGTCTTCGACGTCATCGGCACGATCTTCTCCGGCTGGCTCACCGACCGCTTCGACGCCCGCAGGCTGCTCGCCGTCTACTACGCGCTGCGCGGGATCTCACTGCTGTTCCTGCCGCTGCTGATCGGCCCCGAGGTGCAGCCGCCGATGATCTTCTTCATCGTGTTCTACGGCCTCGACTGGGTCGCCACCGTCCCGCCGACGCTGGCCCTCTGCCGCGAGCAGTACGGCGAGGACAGCGCGATCGTCTTCGGCTGGGTGCTGGCCTCGCACCAGGTGGGCGCGGCGGTCGTGGCGTTCCTCGGCGGGGTCGCGCGGGACGTGTTCGGCAGCTACGACGTGGTCTGGTACGCGTCGGGGGCGCTGTGCGCGATGGCGGCGCTGATGTCGCTGGTGATCCGGCGGGTCCGGCAGTCGGAGGCCGGGCTCAGCGGCTGAACCGCCCGAACGCGCCCCGGTGGAACAGCAGGGGATCGCCCTCCGCCGTCGCCCCCAGCGCCTCCACCCGGCCGACCACGATGAGGTGGTCGCCGCCGGTGTGGACGGCGTGGATACGGCAGTCGATCCAGGCGGGTACGGAGTCGAGCAGCGGTGAACCGGTCGCCGGGGCGTCCTCGTAGGCCACGCCCGCGAACTTGTCGGCCCCGCTCACCGCGAACCCCCGGCACAGCGCGCCCTGTTCGGCCCCCAGGACGTTCACGCAGAACGTCCCGGCGCGGGCGATGCGCGGCCAGGTCGTCGACGTACGGGCGACCATGAAGGACACCAGCGGCGGGTCCAGTGAGAGCGAGGCGAAGGACTGGCAGGCGAAGCCCGTCGGGCCGGCCGCGTCGCGTGCGGTGATCACGGTGACGCCGCTGGCGAAGTGGCCCAGCACGCGCCGGAATTCGTCCGGTGCGACCGGCAGCCGCTCGTCGTCCCGGACCGCCCTCAGGTCCGGCCGGGGAAGCGCCTCGGCCGGTGTCTGCGGTGCGGCTGTCGTGGCGGCGCCGACGGACCTGAGGTACCGGACGGCGGTGGCGGCCATGCCTGCGTGTCCCATCACGCCGTCCATTAGAGCTGACGGATCGTCAGATGTGAAGTCGCTCGTGCGGGGCGGGCGTCAGGTTCCGGTGCGCTTGGCGTAGTGGCGCTGGGCCTTCGCGCGGTTGCCGCAGCCCGCCATGGAGCACCAGCGGCGCGTGCCGTTCTTGGAGACGTCGTAGAAGTGCAGGATGCACGCGTGGTTCGCGCAGGGGCGGATGCGGTCGGGCCGGTCCGCGATCAGGTGCAGCCAGTTGTCCGCCGCGTACCAGGCGGGGATCCAGGACGGGTCGTCCGTCTCCACCGCGGACTCCGGTGCTCCGTCGGGGCCCAGCGTGCGGCGGATGCGCCCGTGGGAGAGGACCTCGTTCAGGTGGGTGGCGTCCTCGGGGGTGGCTGGATCGTGGCGGGCCGTCGTGGTGACGAGTGCGTCGAGCGCCGCGCGGGTCAGGAGCAGGCGGTCCAGCGTGGTGCGGTCGGCGGGCGGGGCCGGAGCGGCTTCCGTGGGGCGGAGGTGTTCGCGTACCGGCGGGCTGTCCAGCCAGAGAGCCAGGCCGGCCACGGAGTCCAGCAGGTCGTGTCGGCCGTCGCCGTCGATCCAGCGGGTGTTGAGCAGGTCGAGGGCGAGCGGCTCGCCGGTCAGGGGGCGGGGGTCGGTCCCGGAGGGGTGTGGCACGGGTGGGCTCCTTCCGTGGGCGAGGGTGGCTGATCCTTCGATCGTAACCAGTCAAGTGAAGATTACCGGTTGACGTTCGCCGCCCTAACCATCAAAATCGATATCAACGGTTGCGGGATCGCCTCGTGGCTCTGACCGAAGGAACGGGATCGACCATGGGCAAGGCGAAGAACCTCCGGACGGGGCATGTCGGGCTCAACGTCACCGACCTGGAGCGCTCGGCCGCCTTCTACCGAGAGGTCTTCGACTTCGAGGTGCTGGCGGAAGGCAAGGACGCCGACCGCCGCTGGGCCTTCCTGGGGCGCGACTCCCGGCTCGTGGTGACCCTGTGGCAGCAGAGCGAGGGCACGTTCGCGACGGCCCTCCCCGGTCTCCACCACCTCTCCTTCGAGGTGGACTCCGTCGAGGAGGTCCGGGCCACCGAGGACGTCCTGCGCGGGCTGGGCGCGGAGTTCGCCCACGAGGGCGTCGTGCCGCACGGCGAGAGCGGCACCTCGGGCGGCATCTTCTTCACCGACCCCGACGGCATCCGCCTGGAGGTCTACGCGCCCACCGGGGCCGACCCGGCGGACGCACCGACCACCGGTGCTCCCACCTGCGGGTTCTTCTAGACGACGAGCCGTGATCCGGCGGAAAGGCGGGCAGAGGCATGAACGGATATCACCGGGGTGAGGCCGCCGTGCAGGAGCGGGCGGGGCTCGCCCGGCAGGCGGCGAGTGCGGAGCGGGCCATCCGTTCCGGCATTCCCGAGATCGCGGCGGACTTCCTCGGCCGCCAGTCCTTCCTGGTGGTGGGCGGCGCGGACGAGCGGGGGCAGATCTGGGCGACCCAGCTGACCGGCGAACCGGGGTTCCTGAGCGTTCCCGCGCCGGACACGCTGGTCGTCGGGGCCCTGCCCCGGCCCGGCGATCCGCTGGCCTACGTGCTGTCCGGCGCCGGCGCGGGCGGTGCCGGCCCGGCCCGGATCGGCATGATCGCCATCGAACCGGCCACCCGCCGCCGGATGCGGATGAACGGCCGGGCGGTCCGCGCCGGCGACGGGCTGCGCGTCGAACTCGACCAGGCCGTCGCCAACTGCCCCAAGTACATCCAGGAGCGCCACCACCACCGCATCGCACCAGGCGAGGAGCGCGGGCAGCGGCGCACGGTCACGGACGGCGACGCCCTGAGCCCCGCGCAGCAGGAGGCGGTGCGGGCCGCCGACACCTTCTTCGTCGCCACCGCGTCCGACCGGGGCGACGCCGACGCCTCGCACCGGGGCGGCAATCCGGGCTTCGTCCAGGTGGTCTCGGACCGGCTGCTGCGCTGGCCCGACTACGCGGGCAACGGCATGTTCCTGACCCTGGGCAACCTCGAACTCAACCCGGCCGCCGGGCTCCTGGTGCCCGGCTGGGACACCGGGGCCGCCCTCCATCTGACGGGTCGCGCCCGCACGGTCTGGGACGCGGACGCGGTGGCGCGGGTGCCGGGGGCGGAGCGGCTCGTGGAGTTCGAGGTCACCGCCGTACGGGAGATCGCCGCCGCCTCCCCGCTGCGCTGGTCGGCCCCCGCGTTCCACCGCTTCAACCCGCCGGTGGCGACTGAGGCCCGGTGCTCCGGTCAGTAGCCCCGGTACTCCGGCGACCGGCGCTCGACGAAGGACGCCACGCCCTCGTTCGCGTCGCGCGTGGTCATGTTGATCTCCTGGGCCGCCGCCTCCGCCGCGAACGCCGTGGCCCGGTCGCCGTCCAGCGAGGCGTTCACCAGCTGCTTGGTCAGGGCCAGGGCCCGGGTGGGTCCGGCGGCCAGCCGGCCCGCCCACTCCTCGGCCAGCGCCTCCAGCTCCCCACTCGGTACCGTGCGGTTGACCAGGCCGAGCCGCTCCGCGTCCGCCGCCGTGAGGGCGTCGCCGAAGAACATCAGCTCCTTGGCGCGCTGCGGGCCCACCAGCCGGGGCAGCAGATACGCGCCGCCGCCGTCCGGGACGAGCCCCCGGCGTACGAAGACCTCGATGAACGTCGCCGTGTCGGCGGCCAGGACCAGATCGCAGGCGAACGCCAGATGCGCGCCGATCCCGGCCGCCGTCCCGTTGACGGCGGCGATCACCGGCTTCTCGCAGTCCAGTACGGCGGCGATCAGCCGCTGCGCGCCGAGCCGGATCGTCCGGGCGACGTCCCCGGGGACCCGTTCGCGCGCGGGGGCCGGGGCGCCGCGCAGATCGGCGCCCGCGCAGAAGCCCCGGCCGGTGGCGGTGAGCACCACGGCCCGTACGCCGGGGTCGGCGGAGGCGTCGGCTAGGAGGGCGATGATCCGCTCGCGCTGGTCCCAGGTGACGGCGTTCATGGCCTCGGGCCGGTTGAGGGTGATCCAGGAGACGCCGCCGTCCAGGGAGTGCAGGACGGTGGCGGCCCCCGGGCCCGGGCCTGCCGCCTCCGGTCCGGCGTCCGGCAGGCCCGTACGCGCGTGCTCGTCCGGCCCGGCGCCCGCCTCCCCGCTCACCGGCACACCGCCAGCGCGTCCAGGGCCACCGCGCCCTGCCCCCGGCCCAGCACCACCAGCGGGTTGATGTCCAGCTCGGTCAGGTCGTCGCCCAGTTCCAGGGCCATGCGCTGCGCCCGCAGCACCACCTCGACCAGCGCGTCCACATCGACCGGAGGCCCGCCCCGCACCCCCTCCAGCAGCGCCCGGCCGCGCAGTTCGCCCAGCATGTCCCGGGCCTGCTGCTCGTCGAACGGCGGCACCCGCACCGCCGTGTCGTGCAGCACCTCCACCAGGACCCCGCCGAGCCCCACCGTGACCGTCGGGCCGAACAGGGCGTCGTGGGTGACCCCGACCATCATCTCGACGCCCCGGTCGATCATCTGGCAGACCAGGATGCCGTCCAGGTCCACCGACTCGTACCGGGCGATGTCGGTCAGCTCGCGGTAGGCGTCGCGGACCTGGCTGGCGGAGGTGAGGCCGACCTTCACCAGGCCCAGCTCCGTCTTGTGGGCGAGCCGGGGGCCGGAGGCCTTCATCACCACCGGGTAGCCGACCGGACCCGCCGCCCGGACCGCCGCCGCCGCGCTGGTCACCAACTGCTCGCGCGGCACCCGGATCCCGTACGCGCGCAGCAGCTGCTTCGCCGCGTGCTCGCTGAGCTGCTGGCCCGGCCGCAGCAGGTTCTGCGCCTTGCGGAAGGACGGTGACGGGGTGCGCGGGGCGTCCTCGAAGGGGGAGCGGTAGCGGTCGGTGAAGCGGTGGTGGTCCAGATAGGCCTTCACGGCGGTGACGCAGTTGCGGGCCGTACGGAACGTGGCGAGGCGCGAGGAGCCCAGCAGGGTGGTCCGGTAGGCGTCCTCGGTGCCGACGGGGGAGCCCCAGACGACGCAGACCAGCTTGTCGGTGGCCTCCGCCGCGTCCGCCAGGTCCTGGGCGAGGCGGTCGCTCATCGGTGGGAAGGGGCCGGTGATCGGGCAGATCAGCACCCCGACGGACGGATCGGCGAGGATCGCGTCGATGATCTTCCGGCCGCGCCAGTCGCCGACCGGGTGGCCGCCGTTGTCGATGGGGTTGGCGGCGGTCAGGTACTCCGGTATCCAGGTGTGCAGCTCGTCCTGCTTGGCGGGGGAGAGCGTGGGCAGGGTGAGGCCCGCCGCCGTCGCCAGGTCCGCGAAGTGCGCGCCGGTGCCGCCGGAGATGGAGTAGACGGCCACCCCGTCGGCCTTCGGCGGGCGGGCGCGGGCCAGCAGGGCGGCGGTGTCCTGGAGCTCGTCCAGGCCGTCCACCCGGACCACCCCGAACTGCCGCATCGCCGCGTCCACCACCTGGTCCGCCCCGGTCAGCTTGCCGGTGTGCGAGGCGGCGGTCCTGGCCCCGGCCTCCGTACGGCCCACCTTCACGGCGACGACCGGCACCCCGGAGCGGGCGGCCCGGTCGGCGGCGAGCAGGAAGGAGCGGCCGTCCTTGAGCCCCTCGACGTAACACGCGATGGCCCCGACCTCGGGGAGCTGGGCGAAGTACGCGAGGAAGTCCGCGGTCTCCAGATCGGCCTCGTTGCCCGTCGGGGCCCAGTGCGAGAGCCGGATGCCGAGCTCCTGGAGGGCGTGCAGCGGGCGGCCCTGGTGCCCGGACTGGGTGATCAGGGCGATGGCGGGGCCGTCCAGGTCCTCCCGGAACCGCTCGAAGGCGTTGAGGTTGGTGTTCGGTCCGAGCAGCCGCAGCCCGGACCGTTCCACGGCCGCCGCCAGCCGGGCCTGGGCGGCCGCGCCCGCCTCCCCGGTCTCGGCGAACCCGGAGGCGAAGGCGACGGCGAAGGGCACCTTCGCCTCGCCCAGCTCCTCGATCACCGGGAGCGGGTCCGCGACGAGGAGGACCGCGAGGTCGACGGGATCGGGGATCGCGGCGACCGAGGCGAAGCAGTCGCGGCCGAACACGGTCCGCCGGGTCGGGTGCACCGGGTGCAGCCGGGCCCCGACCCGTCCGGCCCAGTCGACGAGCTGCCGGGTGATGCCGGTGTTCGGGCGGCCCTCGGCGTCGGAGGCGCCGACGACGGCCACCGACCGGGGCCGGAAGAAGCGGTCCAGGTCGGGCACGGTCAGGTGCAGCGGTCGCCCGCTGACGTCGAGGCCGCCCGGGGCCGAGGCCGTCGGCAGGCTGACGACGGCGGCGTGCGGCTCCTCGCCGCAGGCCACCACCCGGGCACGGAAGCCGGTGGTGAGGGTGCCGTGAGTCGATCCAAGCATCGTTCCGCCCACTCCTGCTCGATGGCCCGCCGGTGAACGGGCGGGGCCGGCCGGTTAACTGACGCACTGTCAGGTTACCGAACTGACGCTGCGTCAGGAATGGGCGTGCAGGCAAAGGCTCACATGGTCACGCGGGGCGTTGGTGTGGCGTAAGGTGGTGTTCACCGACGCGGGGTGGAGCAGCTCGGTAGCTCGCTGGGCTCATAACCCAGAGGTCGCAGGTTCAAATCCTGTCCCCGCTACTGAAGAAGTACGCGACCGAGGCCCGGATCCACCAGGATCCGGGCCTCTGCCGTGTCCGCGTCCCCCCGGCCGGAGCCGGACGCTCGGACATCCCTCCCGGACGCTGAGCCATGGGCGCGGGCCGCCCCGCCGCGTGAGGCTGGTGTCATGACGCAGACAGACGTGACCGCAGCGACGACCTCCGTGCAGGGCCCCGTACTGGTGACCGGCGGCACCGGCAAGACCGGCCGCCGGGTGGTGGCCCGCCTCCGTGAGCTGGGGGTGGAGACCCGGGCGGCCTCCCGGTCCACAGACACCCCCTTCGACTGGGCGGACCCCGCCACCTGGCAGGCCGCCCTGGACGGCGTCGCCGCCGTCTACATCGTCCCGCTCGACGCCTCGCCCTCCCCGACGCCCGCCTTCGTCGAACAGGCCGTCGCGAGCGGGGTGCGGCGGCTGGTGCTGCTGTCGGCCCGGGGCACGGACGTGCCCGGCTACTTCGGCCCCGCCTACGAGGACGGCGGACCGCACGGCGAGGGCGAGCGGGCGGTGCGCGCCTCCGGGGTGGAGTGGACGATCCTCCGGCCGGGCTGGTTCGCCCAGAACTTCAGCGAGGGCGTCTTCCTCGACGGCGTACGCGACGGGGAACTGGCGCTGCCCACCGGGGACGGGAAGGCCGCGTTCATCGACACCGACGACATCGCGGACGTGGCCGTCGCCGCGCTCACGGAGGACGGCCACGCGGGCGAGGAGTACGGGCTCTCGGGCCCGCGCGCGCTCGGCATCGCCGACGTCCTGGACGAGATCGCGAAGGAGACCGGGAAGCGCGCCGCGTACGTCCCCGTCGAACCGTCCGTCTTCCGGGCCCGGCTCCTCGCCGACCAGGGCTTCACGGACCAGGAGGCCGACCTCTGGACCGACGCGCTGGAGCCGATCACCACGAGCCGGGAGGCGCCCGTCCTGGACGGGGTGCGCCGGGCGCTGGGCCGGGAGCCGCGCGACTTCGCCGACTTCGTGCGGGACGCGGCGGCGCAGGGGGTGTGGGGCTGAGGACGCCGGGCCCCGGGCCCGGCACGCCCCGGAGGCCGCGCCCCGGCGGGGTGAGCCGCCCCGCCGATGCGGCTCACCCCACCGGGGCGGCCGCCTCCACCGTGTCGACGGCCGACGCCTCCTGCCGGAACGCGCTCGGGCTCCGGCCGCGCAGCCGCTTGAACGCCGCGCTGAAGCCGAACGCGTCCGCGTAGCCGACCCGGCGGGCCACGGCCGCCACCGTCAGCTCCGGGCGGGTCAGCAGATCCGCCGCCAGCGTCATCCGCCACTCGGTCAGGTAGGCCACCGGGCCGTCCCCGACCAGCTCGGTGAACCGCTTCGCCAGCGTCGTCCGCGACACCCCCGCCCGGCTCGCCAGCTCCGCCGTCGTCCAGGGGTACGCCGGATCCTCGTGCATCGCCCGCAGCGCCGGCCCCGCCACCTCGTCGCCGAGCGCCCCGTACCACCCCGGCGGATCCGCCTCGGGCCGGTCGAACCAGTCCCGCAGCGTGCACACCAGCATCCAGTCCAGCAGCCGGTCGAGCACGATCTGATCGCCCGGCCGGCCGCCGCCGATCTGCGCTTCCAGGTAGTCCCGCAGCGGCGCGCAGTCCTCCTCGTCGGGGACCACGAGGGCCGGCGGAAGCGCCCGCAGCAGCCGCTGCGGAACCTGCGCCTGGACGTCATAGGCGGCGGTCAGCAGCACGGTGGGGCAGTCGAACTCGGGGCCCCGGTCCGGCGGGGCCCCGGCGTCCCGGACCTGGCCCCAGCGCACCTCCCGTACGCCGCCGGCCCGCCCCGGCCGCGTACCGTCCACCGGGTCGTCGGTGAAGACGAACGGCGCCGGGCCCCGGACGATCGCCGCCTCGCCGACCTCCACCCGCAGCGGCTCGCCGCCCTCCGGCACGATCCACCCCGCACCGCGCAACGGCAGGCACAGGGTCAGATACGCCCCGTCCGTGAACCGCAGCGACCACGGTGCGCACAGCACCGAACGGCCGAACACCGCGCCCCTGCCCCGCACGCCCCGCAACAGCTCGTCGAACACGTCCATGGGACCCAGCCTAGGCAGCGTCGCGGGCGTCCCGGACGTTCACCTATGGACGACGGACGGTCGCCCATGGGCCGGGGCGGGCCGCGGCGGATCTCAGGCGGGGTGCACGAGCTGACCCACCTGGTAGCCGCCGGCCGGCTGCTGGAGGATCACGTTCAGCCGGTTGAAGGCGTTGATCATCGCGATCAGCGAGACCAGGGCGATGAGCTGCTCCTCGTCGTAGTGCTTGGCGGCGTTCGCCCAGACGTCGTCCGGGACCCCGCCCGCCGCGTCCGCGATCCGGGTGCCCTGTTCGGTCAGCTCCAGCGCGGCGCGCTCGGCGTCGGTGAAGACGGTGGCCTCCCGCCAGGCGGCGATCAGGTTGAGGCGCAGCGAGGTCTCACCGGCCGCGGCGGCTTCCTTGGTGTGCATGTCCAGGCAGCCGCCGCAGCCGTTGATCTGGCTCGCGCGGATCTTCACCAGCTCCTGCGTCGTCGCGGGCAGCGCCGTGCCCTCGACGACCTTGGACGCCGAGACCAGGTGCTTGACGAGCTTTCCCGTGACGGGGCTGGCGAAGGCGTCGATACGGGCGTTCATGGTGTGCTCCTCTGCTGCTGTCGTCAGTGGCTACACACACAGGACGGAACCGGCCCCGGAGGGTGTGACATCCGCGGGTGTGACGGGCATCACCCTCCCTCCGGGCGCCCTCGCGCCGGCCTCTCGGCGCCCTCATCGGCTCAGCGGTGGCCCAGCACATTGACCACCCGGCCGTTGGGGTCCCGGACGAAGAACCTCCGTACGCCCCACTCCTCGTCCTGCAGCGGGTGGACGATCTCCGCGCCGCTCTCCCGTACCGCCGAGTAGGCCGCGTCCACGTCGTCCACCTCGATGCTCATGTCGGGCACCACCGGGGCGGTCAGGTCGTGGGTCATGAAGCTGACCTGCTCCTGCGGGCGGGACGGCGAGGCGACGGTCGTGATCCAGCCGAGGTTCATGACCTCCTCGAAGCCGAGCAGGCCGTAGAACTCCCGGCTCTCCTCCACCGCCTCGGAACGGACGTTGGGCACGACACGGCGAACGGTCATCATCGACTCCCCGGAAGAAGGTCCTGCACCAGACCGACCCGGCCGTCGCCGACGAGCAGCGCGCTCGGCGTCGGGTCCTCGTGCGCACGGTAGTGCCCGATCCCCACCGTGCCGTCGCTCCGCCGGTGGGTGTCGTGGGCGTGCTCGGCGAGCCAGCGGAGCAGTACGCCGACCTCCTCCGCCTCGTCCGGATGGATCTCGGTACGGGAGGTCAGCGCCCAGCCGCCGCCCGGCAGGCCGGTGCGGTCGGCCAGCGCCGCACAGAGCGCGCCCGCCGTCCGCCGGGCCGGTCCGTCGCCTGCCAGCAGCGGGCGGGGGTCGTCCTCGATCCGCGGGACGCCGTCGTCGTCGACCACCACGCACGGGAAGTCGGTCACGACGGTGAGGCGCTCGGGCCGCGGGCCGAGCCCCAGGTGCCAGCGCAGTTCGGCCAGTTGGTGGTCGGACAGCCCGTCGCGCAGGTCGACGGTCACGGTCAGTTCGTAGACATCGCTCACGGGGCGCACCTTATGCAAGGGCTCTGACACGGCCTTCCGTGAGCCGTTCCGTCAGCGGTGCGTCCGGGCCACCTTCTTGGCGATCTTCTCCGCGTCCAGCGCCAGTTCGCGGAGCATCCCGCTGATCGGGTTGGTGAAGCCGGTGAAGTAGAGCCCCGGGGCCTGCTTGGGCGAGCGGCTGCCGTGGACGACCGGGCGGCCGCGCCCGTCCAGGACGTCCAGGTGGCCGAGCAGCGGCTCCAGGGCGCGGTCGTAGCCGGTGGCCGCGATGACGGTGTCCGGGGTGAGGCGGGTGCCGTCGGCCAGGACCACCGTGTCCTTCTCGAAGGAGGCGACCGTGGCGACGGGGATCACCCGGCCGTTCTTCACCGCGTCGATCAGGCCGACGTCCTGGACCGGGATCGCGCCCTGGCGGACCCGGGAGTAGAGCCCGGTGGCGGGGCGCGGGAGGCCCTGGGCGGTCAGGTCGGGCACGGCGACCTTGGACAGCGCGGCCCCCGCGCGGTCGACGAGCCGTACCGGCAGCCGGCGGACCAGGATCCCGGTGGCCTGGGCCGGCCAGCCGGCGGTGGAGCGGCGGACGATGTGCGGGGCCGTCCGGACCGCGATCCGCACGGCGGACGCCCCGCCCTCCGCCAGGTCCGCCGCGATCTCCGCCCCCGTGTTGCCGATGCCGACGACCAGCACGTCCTGGTCCGCGTACGGGGCCGGGTTGCGGTACCGCGCCGCGTGCAGCAGCTCGCCCGTGAACGTGTCGCGGCCCGGCCACTCCGGGATGCGCGGGGTGTGGTTGAAGCCGGTGGCGACGACGACCGCGCGGCCCCGCAGGACCCGGCCGCCCGTCGCGGTGAGCCGCCAGTCGCCGGAGCCGTCGGGGGCCGGGTCGATCCGGGTCACCTCGACGCCGGTCACCACCTCCAGCTCATGGTGCTCGGTGTACTTCTCCAGATACCGCACGACGTCGTCCCGGCCCACCCAGCGCCCGAACCTGCGCGGCATCTTCAGCCCCGGCAGCGCCGACCAGCGCCGGGTCGTGTGCAGGTGCAGCCGGTCGTAGTGGCCGCGCCAGGACGCGCCGACCCGGTCCGACTTCTCCAGGACCACCGCCCGTACGCCCCGGGCGCGCAGCGCGGCGGCGGTGGCGAGACCTCCGGGGCCGCCGCCGATGACGTAGACGGGACGGTCGTCCGTACGGTCGGTGAGGGCGACGGCGTCGTGACTGGCTGCGGTGGACGGGCTGTTGGGCATGGTTCGGAGCGTAATCGCCCACTCTGTTGATGGGTCTCGGTCAAGAGGGGAAACGATTGCGAATTGATCACGAGGGTCGCGATGCGGCACTTGGCGGCCATTCGGCCTGCTGCACGGCGACCCGGCGTATGTGGCGGCCGGTGCGGCGGGCGGCCCGGGCGTGGACGCGGGCCGGGCCCGGGTGCTCGTCCTCCTGATCGCGGTCGGGCTGAGCGCGGTGGCGGTCTCGGCGGCCTCTGTCCGGCGTGGCCGCTGGGGCGCGGACGGCGGCGCTGAGGCGCGGCCCACGGGTGCGTGCGCGCCTCTTGCGCGGGGCGGCCCGGATCCGCTGAACTGACGTACCGTCAGGTACGTGAGGTGAGCGGAGGCGGTCCGATGCAGACGATCTGGCTCAGCGGTGCGGAATGGCTCGCCGTCCTGCGCATAGGTCTCGGCCTGTGGTGGCTGGAGAGCTGGCGGCACAAGGACCGGAAAGGCTGGTTCGAGCGCGGTACGGGCATCGCCTGGGCGGCGGACGTCGCGGGCAAGCACCGCTGGAGCGTGGTGCGTTCGGGCTTCCGGCGGGTCGTCGAACCGCGCCCGAAGGTGATGGCGTACGTCGTCGTCTACGCCGAACTCGCGCTCGGGCTCGGCCTGGTGGCCGGTCTCCTGACCCCGGTCGCGCTCGTCGCGGGCCTGCTCCTCAACCTCCTCTACCTGACCCTGATGATCCACGACTGGGCCGAGCAGGGGCAGAACGCGATGATGGCGCTGATCTCGCTGGTGGCCCTGTTCGCGATGGCGTGGCAGACCTGGTCGCTGGACGCGGCGTTAGGGCTGTTCCCGTGACGCGAGAGCCCGCGGCCGGCCCGCGCTTCGACCTCCCGGAGCCGGACGCCTTCACCCGCCCCTACTGGGACGCGGCGGCGGAGGGGCGGCTGCTGATCCGCCGCTGCGCCGGGTGCGGCCGGGCCCATCACTACCCGCGTGAGTTCTGCCCGTACTGCTGGAGCGAGGAGGTCGGTTGGGAGCGCGCGAGCGGGAACGCCACGCTGTACACCTGGTCCGTCGTCCACCGCAACGATCTGCCGCCCTTCGGCGGGCGCGTGCCGTACGTCGCGGCCGTCGTCGACCTCGCCGAGGGGCCCCGGATGATGACGGAGATCGTGGAGTGCGCGCACGGGGCGCTGCGCGTCGGGATGCGGCTGACCGTTGCCTTCCGGGAGGCGGGGGAGGACGGCGGGGAGGCCGTGGCGGTGTTCCGGCCCGGAACCTGACCGGCCCGGCGAACTCGGTTCCGGGCGACCGGTGATGGGTGATCGGCCGCCCGTGCCCGGAAGCCGCCTGCGCGCCGCCGGTACGTGTGGAAGGGTGGCCGGGGCCATGATCCAGAGGTGCGAGGGGGCGGCGTGCGGCGGTCGGGGGAGGTCACGGGCTGGGCGTTCCTGGCGGAGGTGGACGGCGTCCGGCACGCCGGGCTCGCGGTGGGGCAGGCCGGGATCGGCCCGTTCACCGGGGCCGGGCCGGGCGGCAGCCTGGCCACCCTGGCGTACGTCCGCGGGCTGCCCACGCTCACCTCTCTGGACGCGCTGCCGGTCGTGGGGCCCATGGACGCGCGGTGGTGCGTCCACCGGGACGCGGAGGGCGTCGTCTCCGTCTTCGGCCCCGGCGGCCTGCGGCTGGCCTACGATCTCGCCCTGGAACTGCCGCCCGACTGGCTGGAGTCGGTGACCGGCGCGGGATCGCTGGTCCTGGTGGTGTCGCATGTACTGCCGTCGTCGGACGACATGGCCGCCGTGCTGACGTACGAGACGCAGCACGGGATGGTCTGCGCCGGCCGGGTACGGTTCGGCCCGCCCGGTGACGAGACCGCCGGGCCGCCCACCTTCGCCCACGTCCTCGACCCGGTCTCCGACCTGCTGGAGCTGGTGCTCCATGTACGGGACCGGGTGCTGTCGCTCGACGTGGCCAGGCGGCGGGCGCGCGGGCTGGAGCGGACCCGGCGGAGCCTGGGGGAGGGCCACTGGCTGACCGCCGGGGCCTTGCTGGAGCTGCTGATCGCGCAGGCGGCCCGGAACCGGGGCCCGTCGGCCGATCTCCGGTACCTCTACTGGCGGTTGGTGGCCGAGGTCGCCGAGGAGTGCGGGGTGGACGCGGCCTGGCGGGAGGCGGCGCTGCGTACGGTCGAGAACGCGGCCCCGGTCCTCGCGGAGCGGTGCGAGCGCCCGGTGTTCGAGGACGCCGACGAGCTGGCCGGCCGCCTGATCGAGCGGCTGGAGGGCGCCCCGGGCGGTACCTCGGGCGTTGCCCCGGACAGCGCCTCCGGCAGCTCACCGGACCTGGCGGCGGCGCTCCTGGCGGCCGCCCGGCTGCGGCTGGCGGTCCGGGGGCCGGAGGACCTGGGCGGCGATGCCTACGCCGGGGCGGAGGGGTCCGTACGGGCCGCTCAGCTCGCGGCGGATCTGTACCGGTCGCCGCTGTACCGGCCGTGGTCCGGCGGAGCGTGGCCGCTGCGGTTCGACGCGCGGCTGCGGGGTGAGACCCGCGAACTGCTGGTGCGGGCGGCCGAGTCGGACGACCGCGAGGGCGGGCCGGGCAGCGCGCTGCGGCCCCGGATCCTGGCCGCGCTGGCGCAGGTGACGGCGGAGGAGGAGCACGGCGGCGAGGAGGAGCGAGCCGGCGAGGAGCAGGGCGGCGGCGAGGAGCAGGGCGGCGGTGGGGAGCAGGGCGGCGGTGGGGAGGAGTACGGCGGCGTGGACCGGGCGACCGCGCGGGCCGCGTTCGACGCCCTGTTCGCCGTACGCGCGCCCGGCCCGACGGATCTGACCGTCTTCCTCCTGCGGGCGGTGGACGACGTGCCCGACTCCTTCGTCGACGTGATCCGCGCGAACGTGTTCGGCTCGGACGTGCCCGCCTTCCTCGCCGCACACGGCGGTGCCGTCGCCGCCCGGACCGTGGACCAGGCGATCAACCTCGCCCGGGAACGCGCCGACCGGCCGCTCCTGCGCGCGGCGCTGGACTGGGCCGACCGCTCTCCGCTCCTCCCGGGCCCCGCGCACCGCCGCCAACTGATCGAGGCCAGGCTGCACGCGCTGCCCGACGACCCCACCGACTGCCCCGGCCCCGGTCCTCTGCCGGACCCGGACTCCTTCCCGGCCGGCTGGACCCCGGACCAGCGCTCCGCCGCTCTGCTGCACCTGGCCGCCCACGCCCGCGACCGGTGGCAGCCCGCGCTGGGCGCCGCCCTCCTGCGACAGGCGCGGCCGGAGGACGGCGCGGGCGTGAGACTGCTGGCGGCGGACCTCCACCGCCTGGCCGTGGAGCAGGGCGAACCGGTGGCAGGACCGGTCCCGTTCCCGTGGGGCCACTCCACGTACGCGGCACTCTCCTACGCCTCGCTGAACCAGCAGGACCTGGCCCGGGCGTGTCTGCTGCCCGTCCTCCACGACCTGCCGCGGCTGCGCGGCGAGGACCTCAGGAACGCCGTGTACGCGATCATCGTGGACCTGCCGAACTTCGACACCAGCGGAGCCCCGGCGCTCGGCGAGGTGCTGCGCGATCTCGTCCACGCCGCCGTGTGGCAACTGACCGTCGAGATCGAGTCGATGCCCGTGGCGCTGATGCTCGGACTCCACCAGGCGGGCAAGGGGCCTGAGGCGGGCGCGTGGCGCCGGATCGACGGGGCGATCACCCGGCCCGCGCACATCGAGAACTACGTCGGGAAACTCCGCGCCCTGGAGAGCCCGAGCGCCGTCGGCGGGGCGACGGCGAACCTGCTCGACGCCCTGGACGGCGACCACCGTTCGGGCGGTGAAGGTGCCGAAGCCGGTGACGGCCGCGATGAGTTCGTACGCAACCTGCGCAGGCGCATCTCCTCGTTCATCGACGACGAACTGCGCGGCCGCTCGGCCGCGTTCGTGGACGACGAGCACGTATGGGCACGGACCGGAGAACTGCTCGGCGACCGTACGGTCCTGCTCACCTGGTTCCTGCCCACCGCGGTGAACGGCGCGGCCGTCCTGCTCGCCGTCACCCGCGAGGGCAGCGCGATCACCGTGCAACTCGGCGAAGGTGAAAGCGAAGGCGGCGGTTACGACGACGGCGGCGGACCGGAGTGCGCGGCGGTGTCCGCCGACCGGCACCCCGTCGCCGATCTCGTCGAGGCGGTCCGGGCGGAGGTCGAACGCGATCCGCTCTTCGGCGAGGTGACACCGGAGGGCCGCAGACTGCTGACGGGCCACGAACTGCCGCTCCCCGACGGCGGCCAGCTGGCCGCGTGGCGCACCCGGGGCAAGGACCGGCTCCTGCTCTGGCCGCACGGCGCACTGCACTATCTGCCGGTCGCGCTCTGCTCCGCCGGTGGCCGCACGATCGCCGACGACTGGACCGTCGTCACCGTCGCCGGCCTCGAAGCGCTCCTCCCCGCCACCGGCCCCGTGCGCCCGCGCCGCACGGCGGTTCTCGCCTCCGGATCCGGCGGCGTGCCCTACGGTCTGCCCGCCGAACCCGCCCTGGAGGAGCACGCCCGCACGGTCGCCGCCGCGGTCGGCGCCCACGCGCTGACCGGCCCGGCCGCCACCCGCGCCGCACTGCTCGCCGAACTCGCCACCGCCGACGTGGTCCACCTCGCCGTCCACGGCACGATGGACCAGGACGCACCCTGGCTGCACTGCCTCTACCTCACGCCCGACGAGGACGACGACGGCCGGCTCTTCGCCCACGACTTCCTCGAACTCGACCTGAGCGGCGTCCGCCTGGTCACGCTCGCCGCCTGCGAGTCGGCGCTGGGCCGGTTCGACCGGGCGGACAACGTGCGCGGTGTTCCGGCCGCCCTGATCACCGCCGGGGTCCAGGCCGTCGTCGGCTGCCTGTGGGCCGTACGCCCCGAACCGGCCACGTACTTCTTCCAGCACCTGCACCGGCGGTCCGGCCTCTCCGACGCCCCCGAGCAGGCGTTCCGGGCGGCACAGAGCGCCACCCGGGCGCGCTACCCCGCATACCGTGACTGGGGCGCGTTCACCTATCTGCTGGGCCGGAGCGAGGGAGCCACCGCATGACCGAGATCCAGCTGCACGACGTCGCCCTCGTGCCGGAGCGCACGCTCGGCGCCCCGGCCGACGACGGACCGCTGCGCGGCCGGCTCACCTTCGGCTGGGACCTGCTGCCCGCCGGTCACGCGAGCGCCCCGGCCGACTGGCTCGCCCACGTCGAGGCCACCCCCGGGCGCGCGTACCGCCACCTGCTGCTGGTGTGCTCCTTCCGGCCGGAGACCCCGCGGGCGCCGGGCGCGTTCCGGCACGCCTCGCTGGCCGTCGCCCTCAGCACCCCCGACCCGGGCGTACGGCCCGTGGCCCGGCTCATCGACCCGGGCGTACGCACCCGGGCCGTCGCGGCCGGCCCCGGCACCGGACTCAGCTTCACCGTCAGCACCGGCATCGTGGACGTGGGCGTCGAGCGGCAGCCGGAGGCGGGCCCCGGCCGGGAGGAGTGGATCGTGCGCGGCCACGGGGCGTCCCAGCCGGACCCGCAGTGGGAGTTCCGCCGGCTGCGCCGCGCGCCGCTGGTCGGCGATCACCCGGTGGCGGCCCTGGTGGAGCTCGTGCCCGGAGCGGTGAACCGGGCGGATGTGCTGGTCGCCGCCGAGCTGGAACACCGCGGCCGGGGCATCCGCCGCTACCGGGCCCGCCTGGGCCCCACGTCCCACGGCATCACGCTGGACGCATGACGCGCGCCGCTCACAGCCCCGGCGCGCCCCACACCGGGAACCACCGCGACAGGTCCTTCTCCACCCGGAGGTCGTCCCCGAGCGCGCCCCGCACCTGGAGCTCCAGCTGGTTGTCCCGCTTCTCGGCGTCGCCGGGCAGGGGCGCGAACGGATAGAAGGTGCCGCGCTTGTAGAGGTAGACGAGCGCCAGCGCCCGCCCCTCCGCGTTCTGGAAGCCGATCAGCGAGCAGAGCAGATGCGGGCCGAATCCGCCGTCCTGGAGCAGGGTGTTCACCGCGTGCAGGTCGTTGACCAGCCCCGCCGTGTCATCGGCCGGGTGGCGGGCGAGCAGCCAGGTGTAGCCGTACGCGTCCCGGCTGAACTCCACCGGGATGCCGCCGCGGTCGGTGTCCGCGTCCAGCAGTTCGCGTACGTCCTCCTGGAGCCGGGCGAAGCCGCCGCCCTCCACGCCCGCGAAGCAGACCGAGCCCAGGCCGGTCGGCGTGAAGCCGGCGGCGGCCTGGAGGGTGAGGGCGGCGGAGGGCACCGCGAAGAGCTGGTCGAGGTCGGGGCGGACGGGTTTGCTGCGGCCGAGGATGGCGTCGAGCAGGCCCACGGAGATGCTCCTTAGACGCTCAGCGGGACAGGTCGGTGGAGATCCGGGACAGCTGGTCGAGCCGCTGTTCCAGCGTCGGGTGGGAGGAGAACAGCCGGCCCAGGCTCTCCTTCGCGGAGAACGCCGGCATGAAGTAGAAGGCGTTGTACGGCTCCGCCTTCCGCAGGTCCTCGGTCGGGATGCGGGCCATCTGCCCGCTGACCTTCGTCAGCGCGGAGGCGAGGGCGGAGGGCCGGCCGGTGAGCAGGGCGGCGGCCCGGTCGGCGGACAGCTCGCGGTAGCGGGAGAGCAGCCGGGTGAGCAGGAAGCTGATCGCGTACACGACGGCGCTGATCAGCGGGATCAGGAGGAGCAGGATGCCCGCCGGGTCGTTGCCCGGCCGGCTGCGGGCGAAGCCGCCCCACAGGGCGATCCGGGTGATGACGCCCGCCAGGACACCGAGGAACGAGGCGATCGTCATGACGGCGACGTCCCGGTGCGCGACGTGCGACATCTCGTGGGCGAGGACGCCCTCCAGCTCCTCCGGCTCCAGCCGGCGCAGCAGGCCCGTCGTCGCGCAGACCAGCGCCGTCTTCTCGCTGCGGCCGGTGGCGAACGCGTTCGGTACGTCGCTCTCGGCGATGGCCACCTTGGGCTTCGGCATGTCGGCCAGCGCGCAGATGCGGTCGATGGTGCCGTGCAGCTCGGGGGCCTGCTCGGGGGTGACCTCGCGGGCGCCCATGCCGTACGCGGCGATGCGGTCGCTGAACCAGAACTGGGCGATGAACATGGCGCCCGTGATGATCAGGATGATCGGCCAGGAGCCCCGCAGGGCCGCGAGGAGCACGCCCACGAAGACGACGTAGAGCAGGCCGATCAGGAACATGGTGGTGACCATGCGACCGGTCAGACCCCGGTCGGGGGCGTAGCGCGAACGGGCTCGTGGCATCGGTGCCTCCTGACAGCTCACCTCTCACCTGACTCCCATAGTGCCCCTTGACGGTGAGAACCGGATAAAAGTGCTGCTTACACCGGTCGGGACGGGCGGCTCCGGCCCGGCCCGGTCCGGAGCCGCCCCGCTCAGGGCCAGAGCAGCTCGCGCGTCCAGTCGCCGCCTCCCGTACGGCGGTAGCGCAGCCGGATGTGGCGTCGCCGGGCGTCGCCCTGGAAGAACTCGGCCTCGGCCGGCTCGACCACGTACCGGGTCCAGGTCGGGGCCTCCGTGTCCGGTTCCGCCCGGGCCCGCTCCCAGGCGGCGTCCGCCGCCCGGTGCAGCTCCGCCACGGAACCGACGACCCCGCTCTGCGCCCCGGTCAGCGCGGCGGCGAGCGCCCCGGTGGACCGGGCGTGCAGGTCGGCGTGGCTCTCGGCGGGCGTGCAGCGCAGGACGGGGCCCCGGACCCGTACCTGCCGCCCCTGCGCGGGCCAGTAGAAGCCGAGCGCGGCGTGCGGGCGGGCGGCGAGCTGGTGGCCCTTGGCGCTGGTGGCGTGCGAGGCGAAGTGGAAGCCCCGCTCGTCGGCCCCGTGCAGCAGCAGGGTGCGTACGTCGGGCAGCCCCTCGGCGTCGGCCGTGGCCAGCGACATCGCGTGCGGCTCGGGCTGTCCCGCCGCGACGGCCTCGGCGAACCAGGCGTGGAAGAGGCGGACCGGGTCGGGCGGGGTGTCCGCCGGGTCGAAGGCCGGCAGCTCGACGTCCCAGACGCGCTGGGCGTGCAGGAGGTCGCGGAAGCCGGGGGAGGGGGGCTGGGCGGGCGCGGCGGTGTGGTCGGTCATGGAGGCCATTGGACCGTACGGGGCTGCCCTCGCCTCCGTAGCGCAGTGGGACACGCCTCGCTACGATAGGTCCATGAAGACCATCACGCAGCGGGAGTTCCGGAACAAGTCCGCCGAGGTCATGGACGCGGTGGAGGGAGGCGAGACCTTCCACATCACCCGGAACGGCATAGAGGTCGCCGAACTGCGCCCCCTGAGCCGCAAGAGGCTCCTCGGCGCCGAGGAGCTCGTCGCCCGCCACCGGAGGCTGCCCCGGGTGGACGGTGCGCTGCTGCGCCGCGAGGCGGACGAGTTCTTCGGTGCGGAGGACCGAGTGGGCGACGACGATGTGTGGGAGCGCAACGGTGGCTGAGCGACACCGGGCGGGAGTGCTCGACACCTGCACGTACATCGACCTCGATGTGCTGGAGCCGGAGCGGTTGCCCGTACTGCCGGCCCTCACGGCCATTTCGCTGGCCGAACTCCAGCAGGGGGTGGCCCTGGCGAAGGATCCGCTGGTGCGGGCCGCGCGGATGGAGAAGCTGGGGGCGGCGGTGGCCGACTTCGAACCGCTCCCGTTCGACGCGGAGGCCGCCGCACGCTACGGGACCCTCGTCGCTCTCGTTCTCGCGGCCCGACGCGACCCTCGGCCGCGACGCCTGGACCTGATGATCGCCTCCATCGCGTCGGTCCGGGATCTGCCGCTCTACACGCGGAACGCCGACGACTTCAAAGGGCTGGAGAGCGCGGTCACCGTCGTCGGGCTGTGAGACAGCCGTGCGCGGCCTCCTTACCCCCGCCCGAGCACCACCGTGCCCGACGAGCAGAACCAGCCGCCCGTCCCGGAGGCCACCGCCAGCTCCGGCAGGCCGCCGCCCGGCCGGTGGACCTGGCGTTCGCCGGCCTCGCCGCGCAGCTGGCGTACCGCCTCCACCAGCAGGAACAGCCCGCGCATCCCGGGGTGGCAGGCGGACAGGCCGCCGCCGTCCGTGTTCACCGGGAGCGCGCCGCGCAGCCCGGTGCGGCCCTTCTCGACGAACGCGCCGCCCTCGCCCTTCGCGCAGAAGCCGAGGTCCTCCAGCGTCACCAGCGTCATGTACGTGAACGCGTCGTAGATCTCGGCCAGGTCGATGTCGGCGGGCCGCACCCCGGCCCGTTCGAAGGCCAGGCGGCCGGAGACGGCGGCGGGGGAGACCGTGAAGTCCTCCCACTCGGACATCGTCGCGTGCGAGACGTGCTCGCCGGTGCCCAGGATCCACACCGGACGCTTCGCCGTGTCGGGTACGTACTCCTCGGCGGCCAGCAGCACCGCGCAGCCGCCGTCGCTGCGGATGCAGCAGTGCAGCTTGGTGAACGGGTCCGCGATCATGGGCCCCGACAGCACCTCGTCCACCGTGATCGGCTCCCGGAACATCGCCTCCGGGTTCGCCGCCGCGTTCGCCCGCGCCGTCACCGCCACCTCGGCGAGCTGTTCAAGCGTCGTGCCGTACGCGTGCATGTGGCGGCGGGCGGCCATCGCGTACTTGGCGATCAGCGAGTGCCCGTACGGCACCTCGAACTGCGCCGGCCCCCGCGCCCCGAACGACAGGTTCGACGTGCGGCGGCCCGCCTTGATGTCGGCCCGGGCCGTCGACCCGTACACCAGGAGTACGGCACGGGTGCGGCCCGCGGCGATGGCGTCCGCCGCGTGGGCGGCCATCACCTCCCAGGTCGCGCCGCCCACCGCCGTGGAGTCGACCCAGGTGGGCCGCAGCCCCAGATACTCCGCGACCTCCACCGGGGCGAGCGTCCCGAGCCCGGCGGAGGCGAAGCCGTCGACGACCGAGCGGTCCAGGCCGGAGTCGGCCAGGGCGCGGCGGGCGGCCTGGGCGTGCAGGGCGTACGGAGTGGCGTCGTCGACGCGACCGCAGTCCGCGAGCGCCACGCCGACGACGGCGACCCCGCGCGGACGAGGGGAGGAGGTCCGGGCCGGCAGCATGAATCTGACGGTACATCAGATTGCGGCCTCCGCAACCTCGTGCGCACGACCTCTTCCTTGCCTCCCCGTGTGTGCGCGACCCTGGGAATTCCCTTGCTCCCCACCTAATATGACGGATCGTCAGATCCGAGGTCGCCCTGGCCCCCGGGTGGAAGGAGCCCGCAGATGGACGCCGCCTTCACCGCGGAACAGCACGAGATCCGCCGCACCCTGCGCGAACTGCTCGCCCGGGCCGCCGGACCCGGCGCGATCCCCGCCGCCGTGGGCGCCGCCGAGGGCTATGACCCGGTCCTGTGGCGCCGGCTCGCCCGGGACCTCGGGCTGCCGGGCCTCGCGCTCGCGGAGGAGTACGGCGGCGCGGGCTGCACGGCCACCGAGCTGGCCCTCGCCTGCGAGGAGACCGGGCGCGCGCTGCTGCCCTCACCGCTGCTCGCCACCGCCGCCCTCGCCGCACCCCTGATCGCCGCCCTCGGCACTCCGGACCAGCGCGCCGCCCTGCTGCCCCGGATCGCCGGGGGAGCCCTGACCGCCGCCCTCGCCGTCCCCGGCGGCTCGCTCGCCACCGCCCTCGGCCTCACCGGCGACAACCGCGACGGAGCCTGGGCGGGCGGCGGCCGGGCGGGCGGCATCCAGGCGCGTGCGTACGGGAGCGACGACAGCCGGGGCGAGGGCGGCTGGCGGCTCTACGGGGAGGCCGAGCGGGTCCTGGACGGCCACAGCGCGGGGCTGCTGCTGGTCGCCGCGCACACCGGGGGCTATCCGCGCAGCCGTACGCTCCTGTTCCTGGTTCCCCGTGACGAGGGCGGGCTGGTGCGTACCCGGCTCACCGCCCTCGACGAGACCCGCCCGCTCGCCCGCGTCGAACTCCGCGACACCCCCGCCACGCTCCTCGGCGCGGACGACACCGCCGACACGGCCGAGGCGCTCGCCGCCGTCGGACGTACTGCCGCCGCGATCCTCGCCGCCGAGGCGGTCGGGACGGCGGCGAGCGCCCTGGAGCGCACTGTGGAGTACGTGAAGACGCGCGAGCAGTTCGGCAGGGCCGTCGGGTCGTTCCAGGCCGTCAAGCACCGCCTGGCCGATCTGTACGTACGGGTCGAGGCGGCCCGCTCCGCCGCGTACCACGCCGCCCGGGAGCCGGAGGCCGGGCCGCTCGCGCTCGCCCAGGCCCTGGAGGCGGCCCGGATCACCACCGGCGAGGCCGTCCAGCTGCACGGCGGCATCGGCTTCACCTGGGAGCACGAGGCACACCGCCACCTCAAACGGGCGGCGGGCGACGAGCTGCTGTTCGGCCCGGTCCACCGGCTGCGCGACCACGCGGCTCAGCGGGCCGGCCTCTTCGAGCCCGGACGGATGCCGCTCGCCGCGGCGCCCGGGGCAGGCGTCCGATGACCGGCGCCCGGGGCGCGCGCCTGGTCCAGAAGGTCTCCTCCACCCGGGCCTTCGGGCGGATCGCCCCGCATGTGGTCCCCGTGCTGGACCGGTCCGTGCACCGGCTCACCCGGGGCAGGGTGCTGCTCAGCGCCCGGATGCTGCCGGGGCTCGTCCTCACGGTGCCCGGTGCGCGTACGGGCCGGCCGAGGACCACCCCGCTGGCCTGCATGCCGGAGGGCGAGGCGGAGAGCGGCTGGATCCTGGTCGGCAGCAACTTCGGCCGTACGAGTCATCCGGCCTGGACCGCGAATCTGCTGGCCCGCGGGGGCGAGGCCGTCGTCAACTGGCGCGGCCGGGACATCCCGGTGCGCGCGACCCTGCTGGAGGGCGAGGAGCGGGCCCGGGTGTGGGAGGCCGCGCTGAAGTTCTGGCCGCCGTACGCCGCGTACCAACGACGGGTGGAGCGGCAGATCCGGCTCTTCCGGCTGGAGCGGCGGTAGCGGAGGCGAAAGCCGTCGCGGCCCTGCGGGAACGCCGACGGCGGACCACCCGCAGGGGTGCGTGGTGGACCGCCGTCGGTGAGACAGGACGTGGGGCGTCCGGGCGAGCGGGTACCCGCCCGGTGGCGCGGGGCGTCCGGGGCCGGTGGGCCTCCGGCGCCCCGGCCTACTTCGTCGGCTTCTTGCCGGTGATGCCGAGGTGGACCAACAGGGCCAGGTTGGGCCGCAGTTCGGCCTGCTTCACGCCCCAGGTGGTGAAGCCCTTCTGGTGCGAGGCGACCGCGGCCAGCATCGCCACCAGGGAGCCCGCCATCGCCGCCGGGCTGACGTCCTTGTCGACCTTGCCCTTGCTCTGGAGCTCCTTCACCGAATCCGTGAGGGAGTTGGTGACCGAGTTCAGGATCTTCATGCGGATCTTGTAGAACCGCTTGTCCCCCTCGGCCGCGCCGAGGTCGATCACGCGGAGGATCGCGTCGTTGTGCCGCCAGAAGTCGAGGAATCCTTCGACGAGTTGCTCGGAGGTGGTCCAGCCGGCCTTGCCGACCCAGGAGCGTCCGGCGACCAGTTCGGTCAGTCCGGCGCCCTCCTTGGCGACTTCCTCGGCGATTTCGAGGACGGCGCCCTCCACATCGGGGAAGTACTGGTAGAAAGTCGCGGGTGAAGTCCCGGCCTTCCGGGCGACGTCGATGACTTTGACGTCCCGGTACGGCGAGGAGCTGAGCATCTCGCTGAGGCAGTCGAGCAGCTTCTGCCGCGTCGCCTGACCGCGTCGACCGGCCACGCGGCCGTCGACGGTGCGTACTTGTCCTGTCATGCCGTCAGCTTACCGAGGGGTGATGGGAGCGCGATTCGGCCGACTGCAAATGGGGAACGCCGCAGGGCCGGCGGGGTGCGCGGGGGTGGGGAGCGACGGTTTTCGGCCGCGGTGCGAGCGCCTCCGGAGTGTGCGGGAGGCCCCGGAGCGGAGGGTGTCGCCCGGCATAAGTGTTATCAACAGCCTGTGGACAACTTCGGTGGACAACTTTCGTCCACATGGTGGGCGCACCCTTCATCAATCGGTCAAAGGTTCGTTTCTGGTGCGCCCGCCGCGCTTCGGGGCGCGCCGGACCGGGGCCGACGTTACGTTGACTGTGACGGGCGTCACTGCTACGGAAGGACTCGGTCCCATGGCCGCATTCGCGCATTCCGCGCCGTGCTGGGCGGACGTGCAGCTCTCCGACCTCGAAGCGGGCAAGCGCTTCTACGGCGGGCTCTTCGGCTGGACCTTCCGGGCGGGCGACGGCATGCCCTTCGCGGACGCGCTCAGCGACGGCCGTCTGGTGGCCGCGCTCGCCGCCAAGAAGGACGGCCGGATGCCCACGGCCTGGGGCGTCTACTTCACCACCGACGACATCCGGGCCACCGTCGCCGCGATCCGCGAGCACGGCGGCCAGATCATCACCGACCCGGTGCGGGCGGGGCGCGCCGGGATCGTGGCCCAGGCGGCCGACCCCGGGGGCGCGGTCTTCGGGCTCTGGCAGGCGGAGGAGCGCGCGGGCTTCGAGAAGCAGAACGACCCCGCCTCCTTCTGCTGGACCGAGGTCTACACCCGGCAGCCGGACCGGGTGGATCCCTTCTACGAGAAGGTCTTCGGCTTCCACGGCACCGACCTGGACGAGCCGGGCCACGACCTCGCCGGCGACTCCGAAGCGCTGGTCGACTTCCGGCTGTGGTCCCCCGAGGGCGCCGAGCCGGGCCCGGACACCGCCGTCGGCGGCCGCAGCGTCATCACGGACGCCTTCCCGGCCGAGATGCCGAGCTACTTCCTCGTCTACTTCGCCGTCGCCGACTGCGACGCCGCCGCCGAACTCGCCGTACAGCTCGGCGGCCGGGTCGCGCAGCCGCCCTTCGACATCCCCTCCGGGCGGATGGCCGTCCTGCACGACGACCAGGGGGCCGCCTTCGCCGTACTGCAGCCCCACGAACTGCTTCCGTGACCGTGCGGCTGACCGGCGCACCCGGCCGGTGCAGGTGAACCGGTGTGGACGGATACGGGATGAAGTGACATGGGACACCCCGATCCGCCCCCGGGTTCGCAACCGGAGCCCGAGCCAGGAAGAATCGGGGTGCGTACCGCCGGGTGATGCCCAGTGGTGAGACCCTGCACAGGGCGCGCTGCGCAGGGCGGGATACGACCGGGCAGCAACGGGCGGTAATTCGCGGACTTCGTCGCCGAGGTCCGGTGACGGGGAGGTGGCAGGCACGTGGTGGAGCAGCTGACGCAGCACGACCCGAGACGGATCGGCCCGTTCGAGGTGCTGGGACGGCTCGGGGCCGGCGGCATGGGGCTGGTCTATCTCGCACGCTCGGCGTCCGGCCGGCGGGTGGCGATCAAGACGGTGCGGACCGAGCTCGCCGAGGACCAGCTCTTCCGGGTCCGCTTCACGCGCGAGGTCGAGGCCGCCCGCGCGGTCAGCGGGTTCTACACCGCCGCCGTGGTCGACGCCGACCCGCGTGCCGCCGTGCCCTGGCTCGCCACCGCCTATGTGCCCGCGCCCTCGCTCGAAGAGATAGTGAACGAGTGCGGCCCCATGCCGACCCAGGCGGTGCGCTGGCTGGCCGCCGGAATCGCCGAGGCCCTGCAGTCCATCCACGGCGCCGGCCTCGTCCACCGCGACCTGAAGCCGTCCAACGTCCTCGTCGTCGAGGACGGCCCCCGGGTGATCGACTTCGGCATCGCGTCCGGCGTCTCCAACACCCGGCTGACCATGACGAACGTCGCCGTCGGCACGCCCGCGTACATGTCGCCCGAGCAGGCCCGGGACTCCCGCAGCGTCACCGGGGCCAGCGACATCTTCTCGCTCGGCTCCACCCTCGTCTTCGCCGCCACCGGCCACGCCCCCTTCCACGGGGCCAACCCGGTCGAGACGGTGTTCATGCTGTTGCGCGAGGGCCCCGACCTGGAGGGCCTGCCGGACGACCTGCGGCCGCTGATCGAGTCCTGCATGCAGATGGACGCCACCCAGCGGCCCAGCCCAGCCGACCTCCAGGCGCAGCTCGCCCCGCATCTCTTCGCCTCTGGCAGCGACGACAGCGGCACGGCATCGGCCTGGCTGCCGTCCCGGGCCACCGCGATGATCGAGCGGCGCAGGGGCGGCGGGCGCACCGCCCCGCCCGCCCCGGTGTCGCCCCCGCCGCCCCCGCGGCAGCCCCCCGGGGCTCCGGAGCGGGACACCGCCTGGCGCAGCGGGGCCGACCTGCGCTCGCCCTCCCCGCTGGCCTCGCCCTCACCGATGTCCGGCGCGTCCGGCCCGGCCGCCTCGGCGGGCCCGTCCGCGGCCCCCGACAGCGGGCCCGTCCAGCTGCCCGGCGCCAAGGTGCCGATCGGGCCGGGACCGCGTGCGGGGGAGGTGCGGGGGGCCGCGGCCGCGCACCCGGCCGCCGCCACCGGCTGGGTCCGCCCGCCCGCCGGAGTGAACGGTTCGCCGTCGGCGGCCACCGCCCCCACCGCGCCCGTCCCGGCCCCCGGGCCCGCCCAGGACGGCGCGGCCCCGGCGCCCGACCGCTGGCGGCCCTGGCGCTTCCGCATGTCCAACGACGTGTGGGGCACGCCCGTCGTCTCCGGTGATCTGCTGTACGTCACGTCCTTCGAGGTCCACGCGCTGGACGTGGGCAACGGCCGCCGCCAGTTCAAGACCCGGGACGTGGCCTGGGCGATGGCCGTCGAGGGCGGCCGCATCCACGCCTCGGACGGCCCGTCGCTGTACGCGCTCGACGCGGCGAGCGGCGCCGAGCAGTGGCGGCTGTCGACCGACGCCTGGGTGTACGCGCTCAAGGCCGACCGGGGCACGGTGCTGACCGCGACCCGGGGCGGCGGCGTCCAGGGCTGGGAGGCCTCCAACGGCGAGAAGCTGTGGGAGATCACCGGTGCGCAGAGCGACTTCGAGACGGCGGAGGCCGGGCCGGTCATCCACGACGGCACGGTGTACGTCTGGCAGGACGCCCGGCTGCGTGCGCTGGACGCGCGTACGGGCATCGAGCGCTGGTCGTACCCCATCGGCGACGCGGCCTCCTGCGGCGGCGTCCCGGTCCGGGTCACCCCGGCGCCCGACGGTTACGTCTACATCGCGGCGGGCACCCGGGTGCTGGCGGTGGAGACCGGATCCGGCCGGGTGCGCTGGCACTTCGAGTCGCCCGCGGTCTTCCTCTCCCCGCCCGCGTTCGCGCCGGGCCCGGCGGTGACCGGCGGCGGGGTGTACCTCGCGGACTACCTCGGCACGGTGTACGCGCTGGACGCGGCGACCGGCAAGGACCGCTGGCGCATCGCCACGGAGGCCCGCGCCTCGATCGAACCGGTGCTGGTGGCGGTGGGGAACGTGCACGTCGGCAGCGGCAGCGCGCTCTACACCCTGGACGCGGTCACCGGCACCCCGAAGTGGCGCTTCGCGGCGGGCGGCGACGTGGTGGGCTCCCCGGTGGTGGCGGACGGCCGGGTCCACTTCGGCTCGGCGGACCACGTGCTGTACACGCTGGACGCGGCGGGGGGCCAGCTGCGCTGGAAGCTCGCGACGGGCGGCGAGATCACGGGGTCGCCCGTGGCCCAGGCGGGTGTGGTGTACGCCTGCAGCAAGGACCGCTGCGTGTACGCGCTGGACGCCCTGAAGGGCACAGGCACGGGCAACAGGGCCCGGACCTGAGCACTGCTTTCGTCCTCAAGCGCCGGACGGGCTTGATTCCCCAGCCCGTCCGGCCCACCCCAGCCCGTCCGGCGTTTGAGGACGGAACCCTTGTCCCGGGGAGCGGCGACCCTGCGGACCCCCAGCCCGTCCGGCGATTGAGGACGGAACCCTCGACGTGGTGGGCGTCAGGCCGGTGGTGGGCGGTGCGGCGGATGCACCGGATCCGGCCCCGTGTACGGCTCCGCCTCCGGCTCCGGCCACGGCGACTGCTGCACCGACATCCCCGGCTCCTGCGTGGGCGGCCACGTATCCACCTGATCCGCCGCCGGCACGGCATACCGCTCCACCGGCTCCCGCCCCGCCCCCCGCCGGCCCCGCCGGCCCCTCATCAACAACGCCCCGATCACCATCAGCACCCCACCCGCCAACGCGTTCACCACCCCCACCTGCAACCCCGCCCCGTCCCCGCCCACCACCAGCGACCCCGCCGCCTGCCCCTGGCGGACCATCCACAGGATCGTGAAGCCCAGCACCACCACGCCCGCGAAGGCGACCACCAGCCGCGAGCGGAGCGCCACGCCCACGATCACCAGCAACGCCGCGACCAGGAACGGCAGCAGGATCGAGACCAGCACCCCCGACTCCGTGGCGGTGATCCCCTCGAACAGGTCCCGCACCCGGTACTCGTGCCCGGCCCGCCCGGCGTACCAGTCGCGGAACGGGCTCAGCACGGCGGAGGCCGCCCCGGCCAGCGCGACGACGGAGCCGAGGATGTTGCGGATCATCGTCAGGCCTCCAGGGGCGTACGCGAACGGCCCCCGTCACCGACGCTACGCCGGGACGATCACCCCCGCCACGCAGACCATGACCGGACCGTGACAGGGTCATGACCTGAACGTGGAGTGCCGCAGGGCATGCTGAGGGTCACAACGCACGCCACCGGCTCGACATACGGCAACGACACTCAAGGGGGGCTGCATCCATGATGCGGCGACAGATGAAGCTCGCGGCGGTCCTGGTCGTGGTGGTGCTCGCGCTCACCGGGTTCTCCACCTCCACCAGCGGCGGCAAGAGCGGCAAGAGCAGGAGCGGCAAGAGCAGCAGCTCGGGCGGCGGCTGCTCCAGCTCGAAGAAGAGCAACAACGGCTACCGCGACCACGACTACGACGACGACAACGACAGCTCCTCCTCCGGCTCGTCCGGCTCCTACGGAACCCCGACGCCCACCGCGTCGGACGCCCCCGCCGTCCGGGTCATCCGCTGCGCCGCCCCGCGCAAGGGCAAGCGCAAGGCGGTCACCGCGTCGCTGGTCGAACTGCGGGCGAACGAGCCGGGCTCGCAGGCGTACGAGATCGACGTGCGGTTCGTCGACGCCCTGGGCCAGACCGTGGACACCGCCGAGACCACCACGAACCTCGACGGCGGCGAGGTGCGCACCCTCACCGTGCGGATGGACAGCCCCGGCAAGGTGTCCCGGGTCAAGCGCTGCGAAGTGACCGCGGTGGCGCTCTGACCGTGTGACCGCGGAGGCGGCCGCACCCGGATCACCGCACCCGGATCACCGCACCCGGATCACCGCACCCGCGGCTCCCCGCCCCCGCCCCGCGCCCCGAACAGCTCCGCCTGCCGTTCCGGGGGCAGGTTGCCGAGGGCGATCAGCGCCGGGGCCTGGGCCATCGCCTGGGTCCTGGCCGCCTCCTTCGCCGCCCACACCGCCCGGACCGTGCCCTGCACCGCCTCCGTCGGACAGCCGGCGATCACCGCCGCCGCCCGTAGCGCCGCCGCCACCGCGCCGCCCGGCTCCGTCACCTCGCTGACCAGCCCGACCGCGTACGCCCGTTCCGCGCTCAGCCGCTCCGCGGTGCCCATCAGCGCCATCCGGGCGACCTCCCCGTACGGCATCCGCTGGGCCATCGCCATCGCCTCGTACGCCGAGACCATTCCGTACGTCGTGTGCGGGTCGAAGAAGGTCGCCTCCCGGGACGCGACGACGAACTCCGCCTCGCCCAGCAGATAGAACGCCCCGCCGCACGCCATCCCCTCCACGGCCGCGATCACCGGCTTCCACAGGTCGTTGGCCTTGGGCCCGATGCGCAGGAGCGGGTCGTCGACGGCGTACGGGGAGGGAGGCTGCGGGACCTCGACGTTCCGGTCGATCCCCGTACAGAAGGCCCGCGTCCCGGCCCCGGTGAGAACCACGGCCCGGACCGCCTCGTCGAACCTCAACCCGCGCCACAGCGAGGTCAGTTCACCGGCCGTCTCCAGGTCGATCGCGTTGAGCTTCGCCGGCCGGTCCAGGGTGACGAGCGCGACCCCGGCCGCGGCCTCCCGCTCGATGCGCAGGGCCATCGCTCACCGCTCCAGGAGCCAGCGCACGAGCGTGACGTCGCCCCCGGGGCCGGCCGGGCAGAAGACGGCCCGCACCGGAGCGCCGATCCGCAGCCGCACCGGGTCCACCGAGTTCAGCGGCGCGTCGGGGGAGGCGACGACGTTCCCGGCGAGCCGGATCCGTGGAGCGTCCGCCAGCTCGACCAACACCGCGTTGTACGGGGCCTGTTCGGCGTAAGCGGGAAGCAGGGGCGGGTGCGGGATCACATACGACCAGAGCCGTCCGCGCCCGCTCATCAGCCGCCACTCGCTGTCGAAGGACCCGCAGTGCGGGCAGCAGGGCCGGGGCGGGAAGCGGAGTTCGCCGCAGGCCGGCGCGGCGCAGGCCTGGACGCGGAGTTCGCCGCGCGCGGCGTACTCCCAGAAGGGCGCGCCGTCCTCGTCGACGACGGGCAGCAGCAGGGAACCGGCATCGGACATGCTCATGGGATCGCCTCAATTCCTCAGCAGGACAGCGGACGTCGGCACGCCCTCACCGGCGGTGACCAGGCAGGTGGCGGCGTCCGGCACCTGGGCGGTGGAGGTGCCGCGCAGTTGCTTCACGCCCTCGGTGATGAGGTTGAAGCCGTGGACGTACGCCTCGCTCAGCCCGCCGCCTCCGGTGTTGACCGGCAGCAGGCCGCCGCTCTCCAGCGCGCCGCCCTCGGTGAACGCGCCGCCCTCGCCGCGCCCGCAGAAGCCGTAGCCCTCCAGGGAGAGAGGGACGAGCGGGGTGAACGCGTCGTAGATCTGGGCCACATCGATGTCGTCCGGCCCGAAGTCAGCCTGTTTCCACAGCTGTCGGGCGGCCGTCCAGGCGGGGCCGGTGAGCGGGTCGTCGTTCCAGTAGTTGACCATTCCGTGGTGCTGGGTGGGCAGCCCCTGGGCGACGGAGTGGAGGTAGACGGGCCGCCGCCGGCAGTCGCGGGCGCGCTCGGCGGAGACGATGACACAGGCCAACGCCCCGTCGGTCTCCAGGCAGTTGTCGAAGAGGCAGAGGGGTTCGCTGATCCAGCGGGAGTTCATGTACATCTCGCGGGTCAGCGGGCGTTCGTACATGATCGCGTCCGGGTTCTGGTTGGCCCGGTTGCGGCAGGCGAGGGCGACGTTGAAGAGGTGGTCGCGGGTGGCTCCGTACTCGTGCATGTAGCGGCGGGCCAGCATGCCGATCTCGTCGGCGGGCCGCAGCAGTCCGTAGGGCCGGGTCCACTGGGCGGGCGTGGGGAGTTGAACGGCGGTGTTCTTCCACGGCCGAGGTCCGGACCCGCGCTTCCGCGACCGCCAGGCGACGCCCACGCTCGCCTGCCCGGTGGCGACGGCGGCGGCGAGATGGCCGAGGGTGGCGCAGGAACCCCCGCCCCCGTACCCCACCTTGCTGAAGAAGGTGACGTCCCCGGCCCCGATCGCCTTGGCGACCTCGACCTCGTCGGTCTCCTCCATGGTGTACGAGGCGAATCCGTCGACCTCCGCGGGGGCGATGCCCGCGTCGTCGAGGGCCGCCAGGATCGCCCGGCAGGCGAGGGTCTTCTCGGATTCCGGGAGTTGTTTAGCGAACGCCGTCTGCCCGATCCCGGCTATCGCCGTCGCGTCCTTGAGCGTTGCCATCCGCTGACCTCCCGCACCGTCGCGCCTGCTGACAGCGGCAGAGGCTACCGCTAATCTGACGGATAGTCAGCTAGTGCGGCGGCGGAAGGCGGGCGCGTGATGCGGGGCGACGAGGAGTGGGGCAGCATCCCGGGGCTGGTGCGGGCGGCGGCGGAACGGTACGGCCCGGCCGAGGCGGTGGCCGACGGCCGCACCCGGATCTCGTACGCCGAGCTCGGCGACCGGGTGGAGCGCGCGGCGGCCGCGTGCATCGCCTCCGGAGTGGAGCCGGGCGACCGGGTCGCGATCTGGGCCCCGAACACGCTGGACTGGATCGTCTCCGCGCTCGGGGCGGTGACGGCCGGCGCGGTGCTGGTCCCGCTGAACACGCGCTTCAAGGGCACGGAGGCCGCGTACATCCTGCGCCGCAGCCGGGCCAGGCTGCTGTTCGTCACCGGCACGTTCCTGGGCACCTCGTACGTGGCGTCGCTGCGGCGGGCGGAGGTGAAGCTGCCGGACCTGCAGCGGGTGGTGGTGCTGGCGGACACGGCCCCGGAGGACTACACGAGCTGGCCGGACTTCCTGGCGGCGGGGGAGGGGGTGGAGCCCTCCGCCGTACGGGAACGGGCGGCGGCCGTCGCCCCCTCGGACCCCTCCGACATCATCTACACCTCCGGCACCACGGGCGCGCCCAAGGGGGCGGTGATCACGCACGCCCAGACCCTGCGCGCGTACGCGATCTGGAGCGACCTGGCGGGCCTGCGCGAGGGCGACCGCTACCTGATCGTGAACCCCTTCTTCCACACCTTCGGCTACAAGGCGGGGATCATCGCCTGTCTGATGCGGGGGGCCGTGATGGTGCCGCAGCCGGTGTTCAACGTGGATACGGTGCTGGCGAACATCGCGGCGGAACGGATCTCGGTCCTGCCCGGCCCGCCCACGCTCCACCAGTCACTCCTGGACCACCCGGCGCGCGAGGCACACGACCTGTCGGCGCTGCGCCTGGTGGTGACGGGCGCGGCGGTGGTCCCGCTCCAGCTGGTGGAGCGCCTGCGCAACGAACTGCACATCGCGACGGTCCTCACGGCGTACGGCCTCTCCGAGGCGAGCGGCATCGTCACCATGTGCCGCCGGGGCGACGCGCCGGAGGTCGTGGCGACGACGTCGGGCCGCGCGATCCCCGGCACCGAGATCCGCGTCCTGGCGGAACCGGGCGCTCCGGGCGAGGTCCAGGTCCGCGGCTTCACCGTGATGACCGGCTACTTCGAGGACCCGGACACGACGGCCGCCACGATGACCGAGGACGGCTGGCTCCGCACCGGCGACGTGGGCGTCCTGGACGGTGCGGGCAACCTGCGGATCACGGACCGGATCAAGGACATGTTCATCGTGGGCGGCTTCAACGCCTACCCGGCCGAGATCGAACAGCTCCTCGGCCTCCACCCGGACGTGGCCGACGTCGCGGTCATCGGCATCCCGGACCCGAGACTGGGCGAGGTCGGCAAGGCCTACGCGGTCCGCCGCCGCGGCGCGACGCTCACCGCGGACGACCTGATCGCCTGGTCCCGCCGCGAGATGGCGAACTTCAAGGTCCCGAGGTCGGTGGAGTTCGTCCCGCGGCTCCCGCGCAACGCGAGCGGCAAGGTGGTGAAGGGGGAGCTGCGGGGGCGGGGGTAGAGGAGCGTCCGTTCTGCTTCACCGGATGGGGTGAGCGCGCCTGGGGCCCGCCCGGCTTCGGCGGTATGGTCGCGGGTATGGCAACCAAGAAGTACACGGTTGCCCTGCCGGAGGAGCTGGCGGAGGAGATCCGGGCGGAAGTCGGCCCGGGAGCGTTCAGTGCCTATGTCACGAGGGCCGTAGAGCGTCAGCGTGAGCATGACCGGCTGGGGCAGCTGGTGGCGCGCCTCGAGGGTGAATACGGACCCGTCACCGATGCCGACCTGGCGGCGGCAGAGGCCGAGCGCCGAGAGATCGAGCAGTGGTTCGCCGAGCAGGAGGCGGACACCCCCGCACGCCGGGGCGCGGAGGCCGCGTGATGCCGGACATCACCTACGTACTGGACTGCGAGGCCGTCTCGCGCCGACGAGGCGATCCGGCTCCTGCGCGAGGCCGGCCCGCACAGCCACAAGTACGCCATCGACGCCGCGCTCGCCGCGATCGCGAACCGTCAGCCGGGCCGGACGGCGCTCTTCACGTCCGATGTGGACGACATGGGCAAGCTGTGCGGGAAGAGGGTTCAGTTGCGGGGGCTGTAGGTCCGCCCCCGGACACGCGTGAGGGGCCCGAGCGTTTCCCCCAGCTCGGGCCCCTCACACATTCCCCCGTACCGCGACCGCGGCGGCTCCCCCTCGGCGTCGCCGCGGTCGCTTCCCCCGTATCCCCGTCGGGAAGGTCTAGGCGGGCTCGCCCGTGGCGTGGTTGTCGAGCGGCTTCACGGTGCCACCGGTCGCGTGGTTGTCGAGCGGCTTCACGGTGCCACCGGTCGCGTGGTTGTCGAGCGGCTTGGCTTCCCCGCCGGTGGCGTGGTTGTCGAGCGGCTTGACGACCGGGTTCTTCTTCGCATCGCTCATGGTGTTCTCCAGCTTCCTGAATAGCTGTGCAACGGACTCGACGAGCCCGCCCGGCAACTCCCCCGTCGGGTTGCCGGGCGGGTGTCATCTGGCCGTTCAACGTACCTCTACGGCCAAAGCCGACCCGTCTGCCCCCCGACGCGACGGAACGACTGGGACCACAGTGTCGGGAAGCGATAAACGAATGATGAACGCTCACCGCCGGCTCAGCCGGGCAGCGTTGGCACGAGCAACTTCCGCACGGTCTCGATCTCCGCGGAGCCGAGCGTCTCGTATATCTCCAGCGCCTCGCGCCAGCACACCTGGGCCCGGCCCGGCTGCCCGATCTCGCTCAGCGCCCGGCCCAGCACGGTGAGGACGTTGCCGCGCCGCCACTCCCCGCCGATCCCGCGCAGGATCGCGAGAGCCTGTTCGGACTTGGTGGCCGCCTGCGCCGGAAGGCCGGCCGCCAGGTCCACCTCCGCGAGACGGAACGTCGCCATACCCTCCCAGAGACGTTGCCTGCTGTCCCGGAACACCGCCAGCGCCTCGTGGAGTTGCTCCGTAGCATCGGCGAACCGGCCGCTCTGCGTGAGGGCCAGGCCGAGAGCGTAACGGCCGTTCGCACCGCGCAGCGCGTGGCCCAGCTCGTCGTAGATGTCTATGCCCTGCTGGGCCAGGGCCACCGCGCTCGTGGTGTTCCCCATCGCCAGGTGGATACGGGAGAGGTTGCACAGGGCGCTCGCCTCGCCCGGGCGGTTGCCGTCGGCCCGGAAGTTGGCGATGGCCTGCTCCAGATACGCCTCTCCCTCCGCATGGCGGTTCTGGTACAGCGCGATGATGCCGAGGTCGTTCGGGGCCCAGCAGCTCGGCAGCGGATCGTCCACGGCACGGGCGAGCCGCATGGCCCGCTGCGCGTCCCGCTCCGCCTGGTCGAAACGGCCCGCGACCAGACGTGCGTTGGTGAGGGTGATCAGCGCCCGCCCCTCGGCCCGCGCGTCGTCGCTGGACCGCGCCAGATCGCGCATCGTGATCGCCGCGGCCTCGTACTGCTTGGAGTTCGCGCCCGACTCCGCGAGGTCCTTGGTGGCCCAGAGCAGATCGACCGCCCGGCGCACCGCACCGGCCCCCGACGACTGACGTACGCAGGCGAGCAGGGAGTTGGCCTCCGTGTAGAGCCAGTCCTGGGCGCTGTGCCGGTCGGCGAACGTCAGCCCGCTGTACTGCGTGGGCTCCCGGTGATCGGCCAGCCGGTCCCCCGGCCGCTCCAGCGCGTACACCCCCGCCGCCGTCGCCAGATAGAAGTCCAGCAGCCGCGACAGCGCCGACTCCCGCTCCACCGGCTCCTCGTCCCGTTCCGCGCACGCACGCGCGTAGAGGCGCACCAGGTCGTGGTAGCGGTAGCGGCCCGGGGCGGCGGACTCCACCAGGCTCGTGTCGACCAGGGCCTCCAGGAGGTCCTCCGCCGCGTGCGGGTCCAGGTTCAGCAGGGCCGCCGCCGCGGCCAGGGAGATGTCCGGGCCGTCCGCGAGGCCCAGGAGGCGGAAGGCGCGGGCCTGGGCCGGTTCCAGCTGGCCGTAGCCGAGTTCGAACGTGGCCTTCACCGCGAGGTCGCCCGCCTGGAGCTCGTCCAGCCGGCGGCGCTCGTCGGCGAGCTTCGCGGCGAGGACCGAGACCGTCCAGGTGCGGCGGGCCGCCAGGCGGGAGGCGGCGATACGGATCGCCAGGGGCAGGAAGCCGCACGCGGCCACCACGTCCAGCGCCGCCTCGCGCTCCGCGCCGACCCGCTCGTCGCCCACGATCCGGGTGAAGAGCTGCAGCGCCTCCTCCGGCGACATCACGTCCAGGTCCACCAGATGCGCCCCGGCCAGGTCCACCATCCGCACCCGGCTCGTCACCAGGGCCGCGCACCCCGCCGTACCGGGCAGCAACGGGCGGATCTGGGCGGCGTCGTGGGCGTTGTCGAGGAGGATCAGGATGCGGCGGCCGTCCAGCGTCGAGCGGTACAGCGCGGCCCGCTCGTCCAGCGTGTCCGGAATCGCCGAGTCCGCCGTGCCGAGCGCGCGCAGGAACGAGCCGAGGACCGTCTCCGGCTCCGCCGCCCTCGCCCCCGCGCCCTGGAGGTCGACGTAGAGCTGCCCGTCCGGGAAGTGCCGGCGGGCCTGGTGGGCGACGTGCACCGCCAGGGTCGTCTTGCCGACGCCCCCGATCCCGGCCACGGCCGAGACCGCCATCACCGAGCCCTCGGCGGTGGCCAGCCGGCCGCCCAGCTCCGCCACGAACGCGGACCGGCCGGTGAAGTCGGGCACGGTGGCCGGGAGCTGCGCGGGGCGCAGCGGGGCCGGAGCGGGCGCCGGTTCGTCCGCCGGGCGGGCCAGCTCCTCGTCGGCGCGCAGGATCCGCTGCTGGAGCTGGGCCAGTTCGGGGCGCGGGTCGACGCCCAGCTCCTCCGCGAGGAGCCGGCGGGTGTCCGCGTACACCGCGAGGGCCTCGGCCTGCCGGCCGCTGCGGTACAGCGCCACCATCAGCAGTTCGCGCAGCCGCTCGCGCAGCGGGTGCGCGGCGGTCAGCGCGGTCAGCTCGGAGACGGCCTCCGCGTGGCAGCCGACCTCCAGGTCCAGGTCCAGCCGCGCCTCGGTGAGCTGGAGCCGCCACTCCTCCAGCCGGGTGCGCTGGTTGTCCGCGTACGGGCCGGGCACGGAGGCCAGCGCCTCGCCGTCCCACAGGCCCAGCACCTTGTTGATCAGGGTGCGCGCCTGGCAGCGGTCCCCGGCCGCCCGCGCCTTCTCGGCCTCGCCCGCCAGGTCCTGTGCCAGCGTCAGGTCGAGCGCCGCCCGGTCGGTCCGGATCGCGTAGCCGCCGGACTCGCTCACCAGGGTGTCCTGGCCCAGGATCTTGCGCAGCCGGGAGGCGTACGTACGGATCGTGGCCAGCGCCTGCGAGGGCGGGTCCTCGCCCCAGAACGCGTCGATCAGCTCGCTCGCGGTCGCCGTCCGGCCCTCGCGCAGCAGCAGCGCGGCCAGCAGGGCGCGCTGCTGGGGCGAGCCCGAGGAGAGCAGCTCCGAGCCCCGCCAGGCCCGTACGGGGCCGAGCACGGTGAACCTGAGGGCGTCCGCCGTACCCGGTTTCTCCGGAGCGCGCTGCTCCGGTACGCGCACGCGTGGCCCGTTGTCACGGTCCATTGATGCCCCCTGTCCTGCTCGCCTGCCGGTCCGCTCGTCTGCGGATCCTGCCGGTGGTGCCCGCGCCCGCATGCCCATGTGTGCGCCGATGCGCGGCAGGCATCCGGATGGCCCGGTACCGCTGGTATCGCGCTCAACAGTCTGCCTTGTCCCGGGTGGACTCGTCAGCAGTGGGTGACGCTCTGCACAAGCCCTCGACAACGATTCGGGAACCGATCCCCGTGCCGGACCCGGCGCGAATGCCCGCACGCCAGCTGACGGTTCGTCAGATCAGCGCTACCGTGGAGCACATGGAGACCTTCCCGAAGATCATCTCGGTGGACGACCACACGGTGGAGCCCGCTCATGTCTGGCGGGACCGGCTCCCGTCCAGATACGCGGACTCCGGTCCGCGCGTCGTTCGCGCACCGCTGAAGGAAATGACCTTCATGGGTGGAAAGTTCGCGCCCGTGATGGGTGCGAAGGGCGACGGCGGGCCGGTCGGCGACTGGTGGGTGTACGAGGACCTGCACCGCCCGCTCACCCGTCTCGACACCGCCGTCGGCTACGACAGGGACGAGATCAAGCTGGAGATCATCACCTACGAACAGATGCGGCCGGGCTCCTTCTCGGTCCCGGACCGGCTCGCCGACATGGACGTCAACCATGTGCAGTCCGCGCTCTGCTTCCCGACCTTCCCGCGCTTCTGTGGGCAGACGTTCACCGAAGCGAAGGACCGCGAGCTGGGGCTCCTCGGCGTGCGCGCCTACAACGACTGGATGGTGGAGGAGTGGTGCGGCCCCGAGGCGCACGGCCGCCTCATCCCGCTCACCCTCGTCCCGCTGTGGGACGCGGAGCTGGCCGCCGCCGAGGTCCGGCGCAACGCGGCGCGGGGCGTGCGCGCGGTCGCGTTCTCCGAGATACCTCCCCATCTCGGACTTCCGTCCATACATGCGGACGACTGGGATCCGTTCCTCGCGGCCTGCGACGAGACCGGCACCGTGATCGCCATGCACATCGGCTCCTCGTCGAAGATGCCCTCCACCTCCGCCGACGCCCCGCCCGCAGTCGGCTCCACCATCACCTTCGCCAACTGCTGCTTCTCGATGGTCGACTGGCTGATGAGCGGCAAGTTCGAACGCTTCCCCCACCTGAAGATCATGTACGCGGAGGGGCAGATCGGCTGGATCCCGTACATCCTGGAACGCGCCGACGTGGTCTGGGAGGAGAACCGGGCCTGGGGCGGCGTCGCCGAGAAGGTCCACCGCCCGCCGTCCGAGCTGTTCGCCGAGCACGTCTACGGCTGCTTCTTCGACGACGCCTTCGGGCTGAAGAACCTCGACGCGATCGGCGTCGGCAACGTCCTGTACGAGACGGACTACCCGCACTCCGACTCCACCTGGCCCCGCTCCCGCGAGGTCGGCGAGGAGCAGATGGGCCACCTGGCTCCGGACGTCGTCGACCGGATCGTCCGGGGCAACGCGATCGACCTGCTGGGGCTCACGGAGGACGGGCTCTGGGCGGGGGCGTAGCGCCCGCGGCCTGCGGGGAGGGGCGGCCTCCGCTCGTGGCGTGCGTACGAGGAAGGGCGGCCTCCGCTCGTCGCGTGCGTACGGGGAAGGGCCGCCGCCCCTCCCCGTACGTCACCGCGTCAGGCCTTCGCCACCGGCTCCTGGAGCTCCGTGACCCACGCGCTCCGGTCCGCCGGGCACTCCAGGTTCACCTCGCGGGTGTAGCCCGTGGAGCGGTAGCCGTTGGCGTCCAGCCAGCGGGCCAGCGTGTGGGCCGTCGGCAGGACGTCGTCCATCGTGCCCCGGTGCACGATCGTCGCCGCCTCGAACGGCGGCAGCTCCACCACCCGCACCCCCGTCTCCCCGACCGCGCCCGCCGGGGTCGACACCGTCACCCCGGCGTGCACCGTGATCGCGCCGCCGCCCCCGGGGGCGTCCTCGTACCGGGCGATCCCGGGACCGGTGGGCCGGAGGCCGGCGCCCTCCAGGAGCGGGAAGAGCCTCTCGTACAGCGGGCCGATCACCGGACCGATGTCCTCCGGCTGGTAACTCGCGGCCGTCCCGGTCAGCTCGGCCACCCGGACCGCCGGAACGGTCTTGATCACAACGTCGTCGGCAGGCATACGCCCCTCGCTCTCGATCGACCGGAGCCTCGCCTCGACCCGGGCCAGCCGCGTCGACGCGGCCGCCACCGCCTCCGCCAGCTCGGCCCGGCGCAGCCGCAGCATCCCGCGCAGCTCCTCCGGGCCCACCTGCTCGTCCAGGACCGCCCCCACCTGCTGGAGGGTGAAGCCGAGGTCCTTGAGCGCGATGATCCGGTTGAGCCGGGCAAGGGCCTCTCTTTCGGATCAGGCCGGGCTCGCGGGACGTGGCACGCCCATCTGCGGCGTTGTCGTCAGTCGCCAACGCTCCGCGTTGACTCCCTCCTCCGCCTTGCAGCTGCACGCACCACGTCCCGCTCCCTGATCCGGCCTGATCCAAAAGAGAGGCCCGAGCTGGGCCGCGCCGTAGCGGCGGTAGCCGGTGGCGGGGTCGGTGCGGTCGGGGTGCAGCAGCCCGATGGCGTCGTAGTGACGCAGCATCCGGGGCGACACCCGCCCGTACCTGGCGAAGTCTCCGATGGTGAACATGATGGCTCCCACTGCACCGCCTCACACGGTGTCAAGGTCAAGGCCGAGTGCGAGCGACGTCGGGGCGGGGGCCCTCGGGCGTGCTGTCGGCCGTGCCGTCAGCCGTGCCGCTTCGGGTCCAGCAACTGCTCGCGCAGGGCTGTCAGCTGGTGCGAGGAGTCGACGGCCCGGTCCTCGTCCAGGGTGGCCAGCGCCAGCAGCAGTGCGTCGGCCACCAGTAGCCCGGTCAGAGACTCCGCCGTTATGCCGGTCGGCGTGTGCGGCGCGGTGAGCACCGCCTCGACCCGGTCCGCGTACGCCTCGCCCAGCTCGTCCGTCACCAGGACCACCTTCGCGCCGACCGAGCGGGCCCGTTCCATCAGGACCGACAGCTCCATCAGCCGCCGCCCCGGCTGGAAGATCACCACCGCGTCGCCCTGCCCAAGGGCCAGCAGCTGGTCCGCCAGGGCGAACCCGGTCTCCGAGACGGCGCGCGCCCGGCGGCCGATCCGGCCGAGCGCCAACGCCAGGTGCCGCGCGCCCGGTTCGGAGGCGGCGACGCCGTAGGCGAAGACCTCACGGGCCTCGGCCAGGACGGCCACGGCCCGCTTCAGGGAGTCCGGACCGGTCAGCCGGCGGGCCTGGTCGATGCGCTCCTGGGCCTCGTCGAAGACATCGGTCCAGATGGAGTCCAGGTCCTGGCCCACATGCGCGATGCGCCGCTTGAGCCGCACCTCGGGCGCGACGGCCGAGGTGAAGTCGTTGGCCAGCTCCCGCTTGAGCGCGGGTAGGCCCGCGTACCCGAGGCGTTGCAGGGCCCGTACGACGGTGGCGTTGCTGGTGGAGCTGGCCGCGCCGAGCTGCTGGGCGCTGGCGAAGAGCAGCTGCTCGACCGGTGCGCTCACCAGGTACTGGGCCACGGCCCGTTCCGAGGTGGACAGATCGTTCCATTGGTCACGAATGGCGACACGGAGGCGCGTCACTCCGGTCTCGTTCTCTGGAATTTCCATTACAAGCATTGACTTCCGTGTGACCGGCGTTACTGTCCTGGGCAGAACGTTCCAAAGGGAACGCATTCTGAAATCGACGTTACAGGACCGTGCCGGCCTCCGGTCTCCGGCCTCCGGTTCCTGTTCGTCGGTCGCCGAAGCGTTCCGTCGCGAGGAGAAGAATGGCACCCCTTCCCACGGAGTCCACCCCCGTTCCCACGGATTCCGCACCCCCGCCCACGGATTCCGCCACCCGGATCCTCCCCGTCATCGAGATCTCCGGCTCCCCGCGGGAGCGCGGCCGGCAGTACGGCGAGGCCGTCCGACCCCAACTGCACGCCGCCCTCGGCTACTACGAGGAGGCGTTCGGCCGCTCCGCCGGGCTCACCTGGGACAAGGTCACCGCCCGCGCCGCCCGCTGGCTGGAGCCCGTACGCGCCTACGCCCCCCACCTCGTGGAGGAGATGCGGGGCATCGCCGACGGCGCGGGCACCGGCCTGCTGGACGTCCTCGCGCTGAACGCCCGCGGCGAGGTCATCTACGACAAGTCCTTCGCCGAGATCGCCGCCGCCGGGGCCGGGGAGGGACCGGCCGAGGAGGAACCCGCCGAGGGCTGCACCTCGTTCGCCGCGTACGGCCCGGCCAGCGGCGACGGCCACGTCTACGCCGGGCAGAACTGGGACTGGCGCGCCGGGGTCTCCGACACCGTCGTCATGATCCGGATCGTCCAGCCGCCCAAACCCACCCTGATCATGCAGGTGGAGGCCGGGCAGATCGGCCGCCAGGGCGCCAACTCCGCCGGTATCGCCTTCAACGCCAACGGCCTCGGCGGCCGGTTCGACGACCGGATCGGACTGCCCCAGACCGTCGTCCGGCGCACCGTCCTCGACCAGGACAACATCGCCGACGCCCTCGACGTGCTCTGCCGCACCCGGGCCCACATCGCCAGCAACGCCCTGCTCACCTGCCGCGAGGGCTTCGCCATCGACCTGGAGACCACCCCCGCCGGACACGGCTGGATGTATCCGACCGACGGCCTGCTGGTGCACGGCAACCACTACCAGGCAGGCATCCCCGCCCCGCTCGCCGCCGCCGGCTACCGCCCGATGTCCTCCGACTCCCTGGTCCGCGTCCCCCGCGCCGAACAGGGCCTGGCCGCCCTGCGCCACTCCACCGGACCCGAGGAGTCCCGGAAGCTGATCCGCCGGGCGATGTCCGACCACCTCGGCCACCCCGAGTCCCTGTGCACGCACCCCGACCCGCGCCGGCCGGCCGTCGAGCACTGGACCACCCTCGTCTCCTCTCTCGCCGACCTCACCACCGGCGACTACCACGTGACCGCCGGAACCCCCTGCGACCGCGCGTACCAGCACCTTCCCTGGAACCTCTACGACGGCCCGCACGGCGGCCCGGAACCGACAGGAACCCAGCCATGACCCACCGCACGCCCGACACCTTCTGTCCGCCCGCAGCCGAAGGCCACGCCGTACCCGCCGCCGCTCCCCGCCGCGCCGCGCGCCGTACCGCCCCGGTCGCCGGAGCCGTCGTCGTCGCGCTGCTCGCCGCCGGATGCAGCGGGGCCACCAAGCCCGCCGGCAGCGGCTCCGCCGCCGACGCCTCGCGGCTCACCCTCACCCCGACCACGGCCGTTGCCCAGGGCGAACTCCCCGAAGCCCGCTGGCTCCTGGAGGACGAACCGGACTCCCTCGACCTGGACACCCAGGGCTCCAGCGCCGGCCGGGTCGTCCTCACCAACGTCTGCGAACGGCTCTACCAGCTCCAGCCGGACATGACCACGAAGCCGTTCCTCGCCGAGAGCGTCGAAACGCCCGACGACACCACCCTCGTCCTGAAGCTCCGCTCCGGCGTCACCTTCCACGACGGCACCCCGATGACCGCCGACGACGTGCTCTGGAGCCTTCAGCGGCACGCCGACCCGGACATGGAGCAGGGTGACGAATTCGAGAACGTCGCCTCCATGAAGAAGACCGGCGACCGCGAGATCACCCTCTCCTTCAAGGCCCCCGACGCCCTCTTCCTCAAGGCGCTCGCCGGGGACGCGGGCATCGTATGGAACAAGGAGCAGGTCGAGAAGGCGGGCCGGGACTTCGGCACCCCCGGACAGCCCGACGCCTGCACCGGCCCCTACCGGCTGGCGAACTGGAAGTCCGGCGACTCCATCACCATCGAGCGGTACGACGACTACTGGGGCGACAAACCGCTGACGAAGCGCGTCACCTTCCGCTGGGCCACCGACAGCGCCCTGGTCAACGCGCTCACCACCGGGGCCGCCGACGGCGCGTACGCCGAATCGCCCAACACCGCCGCCGCCCTCGACGGCAAGAAGGGCATCACCCAGTACTACGGCCCCTCCACCTCCTCCCTCGTCCTCATCCCCACCGCACGCGGCGGACTGAAGGACCCGGCCGTGCGCCGCGCGCTCTCCCTCGCGCTCGACCGCAAGGGCATCGCCGCCTCCGGCTACGGCGGGATGGTCCAGCCCTGGTCCACCCCGGTCGGCTCCGGTGCCTGGGGCTACGAGAAGCCGGTCTTCGAGGCCGCCCAGCGGGCCGCCGACCCGGTCGCTCCCGCGAGCCCCGACGCCGAGGACATCGCCGCCGCGAAGAAGCTGGTGAAGGACTCCGGCGCCGACGCGGCCACCCCGATCGTCATCGGCACCGACGCCAGCCAGGGCCGCACCGTCGTCGCCAACGCCGTCCGGGCCGCCCTCCAGCGGATCGGGCTCACCGGACAGATCAAGACCGTGCCCACCGCCCAGTTCGAGCAGTTCTACAGCGACCCCGAGGCCCGCAGCGGCATCGACGTCCTGGTCGGCGACTGGTACATCTCCAAGGCCGACCCGATCGGCTTCTACGACAACGCGCTCACCGGCTCCTCCAACAACTGGGTCGGCTTCGCGGACCCCGCCTACGACGCCACGGTCAAGAAGGCGCTCGCCACCCTCGACGACGCCGAGCGCGCGAAGCTCGCCGCCGAGGTCCAGAAGAAGTTCACCGACGCCGCCGTCTGGATCTCCGTCGCCCAGGTCCCGTCCGTCCTCGTCCTCGACGAGAAGCTCACAGGACCGCCCGCCTCCATGGCGTACCTCTACTACCCCTGGGCCGCCGACCTCGGCGCCAAGAAGGGCTGACCGCGATGCTCGCCCGGATCTCCCGGCGGCTGGCCGGACTGCTGGCCACCCTCCTCGCCGCCTCCTTCGTCATCTTCGCCGCCGTGTACGCGGCCCCCGGCGACCCCGCCGTCTTCCTGGCCGGCGGCCGCGACAAACTCACCCCCGAGAAGCTGGAGCTGGTCCGGGCGCAGTACCACCTCGACGAACCCCTCGTCGTGCAGTACGGCCGCTGGCTCGGCGACTGCCTCCAGTTCGACCTCGGCCGCTCCTTCAAGTACAGCGACCAGGTGGCCGACCTGCTGATCGCCCGCTTCCCGACCACCCTGGCCCTGGTGGCGTACGCGACCGTCCTCTTCGTCGTCCTCGGCGTCGGCGCGGGCATCCTCGCCGCCGTCCGCCGGGGCACCTGGATCGACTCGGCCGTGGTCGGCGGTACGACCCTGGCGGCCTCGGTCCCCTCGTTCGTCTCCGCCATCGCGCTCGCCGCCGTCTTCGGCGTCCAGCTCGGCTGGTTCCCCGTCACCGGGGGAGGCGAGGGCTTCACCGGCACCCTGCACCATCTGACCCTGCCCGCCCTGGCGCTGGCGCTCGGCGCGCTCGCCATCATCAGCCGGGTCACCCGCCAGGCGATGGCCGACGCCGGGGCCGCCGACCACGTGGAGGCCGCCCGCTCCTCCGGCATCCCGGAGCGCGAGATCGTCCGCCGCCACATCCTGCGCAACGCGCTCGGCCCGATCGTCACCATGTGCGGTCTGGTCATGGCCGGGATGCTTGCCGGCACGGTCGTCGTGGAGACCGCGTTCGGCATCAGCGGCATCGGCTCGCTGCTCGTCGGCGCGATCAACACCCACGACTTCCCCGTGGCCCAGGCGGTCCTGCTGCTCATGGTCACCGGTTACATCGTGGTCACCACCCTCGTCGACCTCGTCCACCCGCTGCTCGACCCGCGTGTGAAGGAGGCCGCCGTATGACCGCCCCGACCCTGGCCCCGACCTCGACCCCGGCCCCGGTGAAGATCCCGGCCGCGCGCCGTTCCTACGGGGCGGTCCTCGCGGGCGCGGTCCTCGGCCTGGTGGTGCTCGCCGCCCTCCTCGCCCCGCTGATCGCCCCGTACGCCCCCGACGCCATCGACCTCTCCGCCTCGCTGGCCGGGACCACCGGCGACCACCTCCTGGGCACCGACTCCTCCGGCCAGGACCTGCTGTCGCGGGTGCTGTACGGGGCCCGCACCAGCCTCGTCGCCCCGGCGCTTCTGCTCGCCATCGCCGCTGTGCTCGGCATCGCGCTCGGCACCCTGGCGGCCTGGCGCGGCGGCTGGGCCGACACCGTCATCTCCCGGCTCACCGACGTCATGTACGCGTTCCCGGGACTGCTGTTCACCGTGCTGATCATCGCGGTCTTCGGCGCCGGAATGACCACCTCCGTGCTGGCGCTCGGCCTCGCGTACACGCCGACCGTCGCCAAGTACACCCGCTCGGTGGCCATCGGGGAGCGGCGCAAGCCCTACATCGACGCCTACCGCGTCCAGGGCATGGGCGGCCTGCGGATCTGCGCCTTCCACCTCGTCCCCAACCTCGGCCGCTCCGTCATCGGCTATCTGGTGGTCCTCTTCGGCGAGGCCCTGATGTCCCTGGCCACGCTCTCCTACCTCGGCTTCGGCGCCCAGCCGCCCAGCTCCGACTGGGGGCTGATGGTGCAGGAGGGGCAGGCCGCCGTCGTCCAGGGCGCGCTGCTGCCCGCCCTGGTGCCCGGCATCGCCATCGCCCTGGTGGTCGTCTCCTTCAACGTCGTCGGGGTTCGGGCCGCCGACCGACTCGCCAACGGGAGGTAGCCGCCCATGCCATCCGCCTCAGCGGGACACGCCACAGCGGCCCCCGCCGCACCGGGAAGTGACACCGTGCTCCTCGACATCGACCGCCTCACCCTCCGCCTCCCCGGCACCGCCCGGCCTGTCCTGGACCAGGTGTCCCTGCGGGTCGCGAGCGGCGAAGTCGTCGGCCTGGTCGGCGAGTCCGGCTCCGGCAAGTCCACGACCGCCAAGGCGGCCCTCCGTACGCTCCCCGAAGGGACGGCCCTCGACGGTTCCGTACGGGTGGCGGGCCGCGACGTCCTCGCCCTGCGCGGCGAGGAACTGCGCGCCCACCGGGCCCGGACCGTGGCCCTGGTCCACCAGGACCCGCGCGCCGCCCTCAACCCCGTCCGCCGCATCGGCGACTTCCTCGTTGAGCGGCTCGCCGCGGCCGGGACCGGGGTGACCGGAGCGGCGGCCCGGGGCCGCGCGGTCGAGCTGCTGGACGCCGTCGGGCTCGACGAACCGGAGCGCCGGGTCCGCCAGCGCCCGCACGAACTCTCCGGCGGGATGCTCCAACGCGTCGTCATCGCCGGGGCGCTGGCCGCCGAGCCCCGGCTGCTGCTGGCCGACGAGGCGACGAGCGCCCTTGACGTCACCACCCAGGCGGAGATCCTCGCCCTCCTGCGCACCCTGCGCGCCGAACGCGGCCTCGGTCTGCTCTTCATCACCCACGACCTGCACCTGGCCGCCGCATACTGCGACCGCGTGTACGTGATGTACGCGGGCCGGGTCGTCGAGGAGCGGACCGCGGGCGACCTGTTCGAGCGGCCCCGCCACCCCTACACCCGGGGTCTGCTGGCCTGCTCGCCGACGCTGGGGGAGGGCCACCGGGAGATCCGCCCGATCCCCGGGAAGCCGCCGTCGCTGGCCGACGCCTTCGCGGGCTGCCCCTTCGCGGAGCGCTGTCCGGATGTCGAACCGGAGTGCGCGACCTGGCGGCCCGAGCCGGTGGCCCTCGCGGACGGCGGTACGGGCTCCGCCTCCTGCCGCCGGCTGCCCGAGCTCGTCCCCGTACCGCAGATACCGAAGAAGGGTGCCGACCGATGACGATCCCCGCAGGGCAGGACCCCGCGCCGCTGCTCGCGGTCGAGGGGCTGCGCAAGACGTACCCGCTGCCCGGCAAGGGCCGTCTGACCGCCGCCGACGGCATCGGCTTCACCGTCCCAGCGGGCGGTTCGCTCGGGATCGTCGGGGAGTCCGGCTCCGGCAAGACGACCGTGGCCCGGATGCTGGTGGGCCTGGTCCGCCCGGACGCCGGAACGGTCCGGGTCGAGGGGCGGGCCCGGGGGCTCGCCGCCCCGCGCGGCGGGGCGGCCCGGCTGGCCCGTGCGCGGGAGATCCAGATGGTCTTCCAGGACCCCTACCTCTCGCTCGACCCCCGGCTCACGGCCCGCCGCTGTCTGACCACGGCGCTGCGGCTGCACGGGCGGCCGACGGGGCTGGCCGACCGGCTGCTGGACCGGGTGGGCCTCGGCGAGCGCGAGGCGGAGGCCCTGCCGCACGGGCTCTCCGGCGGACAACGGCAGCGGCTGGCCATCGCCCGCGCGCTCGCCGTCGACCCGAAGGTGCTGGTCCTGGACGAGGCGGTGGCGGCGCTCGACGTGTCGATCCAGGCCCAGATCCTGCACCTGCTCGACGGCATCCGCCGGGACACCGGGGTGGCGCTGGTCTTCGTCAGCCACGACCTGGCGGTGGTGCAGCACATCACCGACGAGGTCGTGGTGATGCGACGGGGAACGGCCGTCGAACAGGGCCCGACCGCCGAGGTGCTCGCCGACCCCCGCGCCCCCTACACCCGGCTGCTGCTGGCATCGGTGCCGCGCGCCGGCTGGGACCCGGCCGACGCGGTCGCCGCCCGGTCCGCCGTGGCCTGACGGATCCCGTCGTACACAGGCAGGAGCCCCGTTCCTCCGCCGAAGCGGGGGAGCGGGGCTCCTTGGGTACTGCTCTGTGCGGCCGCGATCGACCGACCCGGGCAACTAGGCCGGGGTGACGTTCTCAGCCTGCGGACCCTTGGGTCCCTGAGTGACGTCGAAGTTCACGACCTGGTTCTCCTCGAGGGAGCGGAACCCGGACGCGTTGATCGCGGAGTAGTGAACGAAGACATCCGGGCCGCCGCCGTCCTGGGCGATGAAGCCGAAGCCCTTTTCAGCGTTGAACCACTTGACGGTTCCGGTAGCCATAAGCCCTCCTTGGGCCAAAGGGTTGCCCTGCTCCAGAACCTGCAAACAAGTCTGAAAACTACAAAAGCCTGCGGGTTACATGCTCCGCAGGCTCTGTACTGCAAGGGAAACCAAACTGCAACTTGCGGGCGAGCCTAGCACGCGGTCTCTGGAGAGCGGTAGAGGGAAAGATCACTTCACCCGAATGTTTGACCGCCCCGTCGGGCGTCCGGCGGAAGGCCGTACGAGAGCCTTCCGAAGAAGGCGCGGAGCGGCGTGCGGGCGGGGGCGCGGGGCGGGGCGCGCGGGCCCCGGTGGTGCCGGTGGCCGGATGCGGGTCTAGCCTCGCGATGTGGACAATTCAACCGTCTCCCCCCGCGAAGGCGACGACGACCGTCGCAGCCGGCCCCGCGTCGGCCACATCCAGTTCCTGAACTGCCTCCCGCTGTACTGGGGCCTGGCCCGGACCGGAACCCTGCTCGACCTGGAGCTCTCCAAGGACACCCCGGAGCGGCTCAGCGAGCAGCTGATCAGGGGGGATCTGGACATCGGCCCGGTCACCCTCGTGGAGTACCTGCGCAACGCCGACGACCTGGTGGCGTTCCCGGACATCGCGGTCGGCTGCGACGGACCCGTGATGTCCTGCGTGATCGTCTCCCAGCTGCCGCTGGAGCAGCTCGACCGGGCCCGGGTGGCGCTCGGCTCGACCTCCCGCACCTCGGTGCGGCTGGCCCAGCTGCTGCTGGCCGAGCGCTACGGCGTCCGGCCCGACTACTACACCTGCCCGCCCGACCTGGGCCTGATGATGCAGGAAGCGGACGCCGCCGTGCTGATCGGCGACGCCGCACTGCGTGCCAACCTCCACGACGCCCCCCGGCTCGGGCTCCAGGTCCACGACCTGGGCCAGATGTGGAAGGAGTGGACGGGGCTGCCGTTCGTCTTCGCCGTCTGGGCGGCCCGCAAGGACTTCCTGGCCGCGCACCCCGAGACGGCCGCCAAGGTCCACGAGGCGTTCCTGGCCTCCCGGGACCTCTCGCTGGAGGAGGTCACCAAGGTCGCCGAGCAGGCCGCCCGCTGGGAGGCCTTCGACGCGAAGGTGCTGGAGCAGTACTTCACGACGCTCGACTTCCGCTTCGGCCCGGACCAGCTGGCCGGCGTCCGTGAGTTCGCCCGCCGGACGGGACAGGACACCGGCTACCCGGCCGATGTCCGGGTGGAGCTGCTCGGCGGCTGAGCGGAGGCCCGGGAAAGGGCGGGAATTCCCTTTCCCGTTCCTGGGCAGGGAATTGACGGCAGGGCGTCGGAACAACACATTCGCGCCTTTCCCCGGGGCGAAATGATCCCCTCCTGACCGGAGAGGGGGGAATGGTCCGGCCGTTTCCCGGTGACCGAGCCGGTGGCGCCCCCTAGGCTTCGGTCCGGGTCCGGACCGTCCACCGGGATTCCGGAGCGCCCACCGGGATTGCCGTCCACGGGTTCACCGTCCGCAGGGTTCACAGGGGGAGTCCATATGCAGCCGCTGGAAGCGGGCGAACCGCACACCATCGGTGCCTACCGGCTGCTCGGCAGGCTCGGCGCGGGCGGCATGGGCCGGGTCTATCTGGGGCGCAGCGCGGGCGGCCGTACGGTCGCGGTCAAGGTCGTCCACCCCCACTTCGCCCTCGACGAGCAGTTCCGCGCCCGGTTCCGGCGCGAGGTGGAGTCCGCCCGGCGCATCGGCGCCCAGTGGACGGCCCCGGTCCTGGACGCCGACCCGGACGCGCCGGTGCCGTGGGTGGCGACCGGGTACGTCGCCGGCCCGCCGCTCTCCCAGGCGATCACCGAGCACGGCCCGCTGCCCGAACACGCGGTGCGCACCCTGGGCGCGGGTCTCGCTGAGGCCCTCGCGGTCGTCCACGGCCAGGGCATCGTCCACCGCGATGTGAAGCCGTCCAACGTGCTGCTCGCCCTCGACGGACCCCGCCTCATCGACTTCGGCATCGCCCGGGCCCTCGGCGCGACCGTCTCGCTCACCTCCACCGGGGTCTCCGTCGGCTCTCCCGGCTACATGGCGCCCGAGCAGATCCGGGGCCGGGACGTCTCCGGCGCGGCCGACGTCTTCTCGCTGGGCGCGGTCCTCGCGTACGCGGCGACGGGCGCGGCCCCCTTCCCGGGCGACTCCTCCGCCGTCCTCCTCTACAAGGTGGTCCACGAGGAACCCGAACTGGGCGAGCTGGAGGGCGAGCTGCGCGAGGTGGTCGCGGGCTGCCTCGCCAAGGACCCGGCGGACCGCCCCGCCCCGGCCCGCCTCGCGCGCGCACTCGCTCCCGAGGGGGCGGCGGCGATGGTGGCGGGCGGCTGGCTGCCGGGCCGGCTGGTGCGCGAGGTCAGCCGGTCCGCGGTGGCCCTGCTCGACCTGGAACCGCAGGACGCGCCGGTGCAGTCGGGTCCGGTGCCGTTCAGCAGCGCGTCGCTGGGCGCGGGGGCCGGGCCCCGGCCCTGGCCGGCGGAGGCCGCACCGGGCCGGCCCGGCGAGTTCGGCCCGCCCGCCCCGAACCCGCGGGAAGCGCCGTACGGGCCACCGCGTCCGCAGGAAGCCTCGCAGGAAGCGTTGCGGGAAGCACCGGGCCGGACACCACACCCGCAGGAAGCACCGCAGGCGGCGCCGCAGGACGATGTGCCGTACCGGACACCGCACCCGCAGGACGACGCGTACGGCACGCCGCATCCGCAGGACGACTACGGGACGCCGCCCCCGCCTCCGCCCCCGATTCCCCCGCGCGCCACGCCCGCGCCCACCGCACCCCCGCCCCCGGCGCACGCCGGGACCTACCGTCAGGGCGGCGACGGCACACACGGCACGCACGGCGCGAGCGGCCTGCCGGGGCAGCGCACCGGCGACCCCCGCCTCTCCCTGACCGTCAGCGCCGAGAACCGGCCGGCCACCGGTGAGCGCCGCGGCCGCCGGGTCAGCTGCACGGTCGCCCTGGCCGTGGCCGGCGCGCTCGCGGTCGTCACCCTCGGCACGGGCCTGCTCGACGGCCTCTTCCCGGGCGGCGACGCCGACCAGGACCGGGGCAGCGACGCCGCGGCGACCCCGTCGAGGTCCGTCTCCCCGCCCGCCTCCGGGAAGCCGTCGCCCGCCGAGTCCGACGACGCCGCGAGCGAGGCCCCGGCGGCCGCCCTGCCGAAGGCGTACGTCGGCACCTGGAAGGGCCCGGTCACCGAGAGGACGACCGGCCAGCCCCACGGCACCCTCACCGCCGTCTTCACCGAGGGGAAGCGCGGCGAGCAGGTCGTCCGGATGAGCACGACGATCTCCCAGCTCGGCATCACCGTCACCTGCAACAGCGTCGGCACCCTCGCCTCCGGCACCGCGAAGGAGCTGAACATCCGCGAGGCCACCGACCCGGACCGCCCCAGCACCCCCGGCCTCTGCACCAGCACCGAGGCCGACCTGGTCTTCCGGCTGGCCGGCGACGGCACTCTGGACTACCGCTCGAAGGAACGCGCCGCCGGTCTCCCGTACGGGAAGCTCACCAGGTCCGGCGGCTGACGGCGCACCGGGCTGGCGTACGCTGGATCGGTCCGAGGATCCGTAGAAAAACCGCCGAAAGGTGACAGCCCGGTGACCGAGAAGGCCGACCTTCAGCCCGTCCTCGACCGAGCCGCCGAAGGCGGTCGGATCACCCCGGAGGAGGCGCTCGACCTCTACCGGTCCGCGCCGCTGCACGCGCTGGGCGCCGCCGCCGACGCCGTACGCCGCCGCCGCTACGCCGGTACGGAGCACATCGCGACGTACATCATCGAGCGCAACATCAACTACACCAACGTGTGCGTGACGGCCTGCAAGTTCTGCGCCTTCTACGCCCCGCCCAAGGCCACCGACAAGGGCTGGACCCGCGACCTCGACGACATCCTGCGCCGCTGCGCGGAGACCGTGGAGCTGGGCGGCACCCAGATCATGTTCCAGGGCGGCCACCACCCGGACTTCGGCGTGGAGTACTACGAAGAGCACTTCTCCGCGATCAAGAAGGCGTACCCGCAGCTGGTCATCCACTCGCTCGGCGCCTCCGAGATCGAGCACATGGCCCGGATCTCGAAGGTCTCCGCCGAGGAGGCCATCAGCCGGATCCACGCCGCCGGGCTCGACTCCTTCGCCGGTGCGGGCGCCGAACTGCTGCCCGCCCGGCCGCGCACCGCCATCGCCCCGCTCAAGGAGTCCGGCGAGCGCTGGCTGGAGATCATGGAGATCGCGCACGGCCTCGGCGTCGAGTCCACCTCCACCATGCTGATGGGCACCGGCGAGACCAACGCCGAGCGCATCGAGCACCTGAAGATGATCCGGGACGTCCAGGACCGCACGGGCGGCTTCCGCGCCTTCATCCCGTACACCTACCAGCCGGAGAACAACAAGCTGAAGGGCCGTACGCAGGCCACGCTCTTCGAGTACCTGCGGATGATCGCCATCGCCCGGCTCTTCCTCGACAACGTCGCCCACATCCAGGGCTCCTGGCTGACCACCGGCAAGGAGGTCGGCCAGCTGTCGCTGCACTACGGCGCGGACGACCTCGGCTCGATCATGCTGGAGGAGAACGTCGTCTCCTCGGCCGGGGCCAAGCACCGCTCCAACCGGCTGGAGATCATCGACCTGATCCGCAAGGCCGACCGCGTCCCGGCCCAGCGCGCCACGACGTACGAGCACCTCGTCGTGCACGACGACCCGGCGAACGACCCGGTCGACGAGCGCGTCGTCTCGCACATCTCGTCCACCGCGATCGAGGGCGGCACGGCCCACCCGGAGCTGAAGCTCCTCAGCGCCAACTGATCCTGCCGTGCTGACGATTCACGCCGCGCCCCTGGTCCTCCCGGTGGGCGCGGCGGCCGTCGCGGACGGGGCGGTCGCGGTGGACGGCGACCGGATCGCGGCCCTCGGCCCGTACGAGGAGGTCGCCGCCGCGTACCCGGCCGCCCGCATCCGCCGCTGGCCCGGCCTCCTCACGCCCGGACTGCGCCAGGACCGGGCCCGCGAGCTGCTCACCCGTTGCTACCACCCGGACCCGCGCGAGGCCGAGGAGCTGGGCGGACTCCCGCTGTGGGGCGAGGACTTCGAGCGGCTGGCGGCGACGATGGACGCGACCCGGCGGGCCGGCAGCGTCCGGCGCGGGCTCCAGCGGATGCTGCGGCACGGCACCACGCAGGTGGCGGGCCCGTTCGGCGCGGACGACCCGGCGCTGCGCACGGCCGTCGCCCGGTCGGGGCTGGTCGTCCGGGCCGCGCCGCCTGTGCCCGTACGGGACGAGCCCGGGGAGCCTTCGCCCGTACGTGACGGGGTGCCGGACCTGGACCCCTTCGCGGCGGGCGGCGATCTGGCCCGTACAGCACACGGACCGCTGACCGTGGGCGGCCGGGCCGACCTCGCCGTCTTCGACGTGCCCGACGAGGCGGCGCTGTACGGCGGAGGCCCCCGGCCCTGCGTGGCGACCGTGCTCGCGGGGCGGCTCGTGCACCGCGAGCGCTGAGGCCGGGCTTTCCGGCGGGGCGTCAGGGCACCTTCGGGCCGCCCAGATAGCGCCCCTTCGCGTCGTACGGCCAGGCGTTGGCGACGCAGCCCTTCAGCCCGTCGATCTGCTGCATCATCGCGGGCGCGGGGCGGCCCTTCCCCGGGCAGGTCTCGTGGCCGTGCCCCAGCCAGTGGCCGACCTCGTGGTTGATGATCAGCGCCCGGTACTCCGCGACGGGCCCGTCGAACTGCGGCGAACCGAGCTGCCAGCGCTTCAGGTTGACCATCACCTTCTCGCCGCCCCGGCAGTTGACCTCGCCGCGCGTGTTCAGGCCGTACGCGCCGCACATCCGGTCCGTGGTCGCCGGGGTGGCGATCCTGATCACCAGTCCGGCCGAGCCGTCGGCGACCTGGCGGAACGAGCGCTCGCCGCCGTGGCTCCAGCCGCGCGGATCGGCGAGCACGGCGGCGATGCCGGCGGCGGCCCGGTCCGGGTCGACGCCGATGCCGTCCTCCACCTCGACCCGGTAGGCGCTGCCCTTGCCCTTCGGCGTGACGCCCGCGCGGGCCACGGTGAACGTGCCGGGACCCGATGCGGGGATGTCCTCGGCCTTGAGGCCGTCCGTCTCCTCCTCCGCCTCCTCGGTGGCGGACGGGGTCGGGGTCGGCGGGGGAGTGGGCTCGGGGGCGTCCTCCAGCGGTTCGGACGCGTTGTCCGGTCCGGCCTCCGGCGCCGTACGGGACGGGGCCGGGGCGGCGTCTGCCGGGCCGCCGCCGTTCTGCCAGGGGCGGCCGACGAGAAGCGTCGCGCCCGCCGCCACCGCGAGGGTCAGCACGGCGAGGCCGACCGCCCGGCGCCGGTTCCGCCGCTGACGCCGGACCCGGTTCCGTGCCGCGGACCGGGAACGGGGAGCGGACCGCGAGCCGCGCCGGGAGCCGTTGCGAGAACTGCGCCCCGAGCCGCCCCGGGTACCGCTCCCCGAGCCGTCCCGGGAGTCGTCCCCGGAGCCGCTCCTCGGACCGCTCCCGGTCCGTTCCGGCGTCCGGGGCGGTGGCACGCGCAGCCGGAACGTGTCCTCGTCGCCGTCCGGTCGCCCGTACGCGGGCGGCAGCGTGCCGGTCGTGCGGCGGCGCGTCACGAGGCGGCCCCGCTCCACGCCGCCGGGTGCTCGTCCGCGTACGCGATCAGCTCCCGGAACCGCAGGTCCTGGGCGACCCGCACCAGGTCGCCCGCGGTGACGGCCGCACCGTCCGCCCCGGACCGCGCGGGCGCGACGGACAGCGCCACCGTGCTGCGGCCGGACCGGTAGTGGAGCGAGACCTCCGTGCCCGGCCGGTCCGCGACGGGCTGCCGGTACGCCTGCGCGGGCGTGCCGTCGTCCAGGGTGACGGGCTCGCAGGTCAGCCCCTTCTCCGGGAGGTCGCGGCAGGCGGGCTCGGGGCTCCCCGGATCCCGGCGCACGGTCAGGCGGACGGTGTGCACGATGCCGTCGCGCCGCCCCTCGTAGCTCCCCGGGCCGTCGCCGACGGGCCGGACGGTCCCGACCGACACGGGCAGCAGGGAGCCCAGGGTCCGGGCCGTCTGCCGCCGGAAGTCCTCCAGGCGCTGGGCCTCCTGGGGGCCGAGCCCGGGCGGGACCGACAGGGACGGCTCGGGCGGCACGGCCGCTGACTCCGTCGGCACGGGGGTGGCGGTGGGGCTCGGCATGTCGGTGGGGTGCTCCGTACGTCGGGGGGACGGGGTGGGCGTGGTGGCGGGCAGGGAGAGGGACGGACCGGCGGGCGTGACGGGTTCCGGGCCCGGCCCGGCCGACAGCCAGGGGCCGAGCACGGAGAGGCCCAGGGTCACGGCGGTGACCGCGACGAAGGCGCCCGCGACCGCGAACGCCCGGGCCCTGGCCCGCCGCCGGTGGCCCTCCCGTACGGCGTCGGCGACCAGATCCGGCTGGAGGGACAGCGGGTCGACGGTCCGCCGCAGGGCGTCCCGGAACAATTCCTCGTCCCGGAGCAGCTCTTCGCTCCGGCGCGGCTCTTCGTCGCGCGTGCGGGGCGACGGGCGCTCGTACGGTTCAGGGGTCATGACCGGCCCTCAGCTTCCGGTGGAGTAGAGCTGGACGTCGCCCATCCGGGCGCGCAGGCGGAGGAGCGAACGCGAGCACTGGCTCTTCACCGTCGACTCGCTGCACCGCAGCAGCGAGGCCACGGTCTCCACGCTCAGGTCGTCCCAGTAGCGCAGGACGACCATCGCCCGTGCCCGGGGCGGGAGTTCGGCGAGCAGGGCGAGCAGCGTGACCCGGAGGTCGGCGCCCGGTGCGGGATTGGGCTGCGGGCGGGGCGCGTTGCGGCGGTGGGCGAGCAGATCGCGTACGGTGCGGCGGCGTTCGGCCACGAAGGTGCGCACCAGCACGGTCTTGGCGTAGGCGTCGAGGTTGTCCGCCCGGCTCGCCCCGCGCCAGTGCTGGAACAGCTTGGCGAGCGTCGTCTGCGTCAGGTCCTGCGCGCCCTCGACGTCTCCGCACAGCAGGTAGGCCGTCCGGTACAGCCGGCGCTGCCCGGCCCGGGCGTACGCCTCGAACGCGGCGCGCTCGCCGTCCGCCATGGCGGGCTCCGCCCCTGCCGGCATCCGCCCTCCCCTTCTCTCTCTCCGACCCCCACCCCTTACAGAGCACCCGTGTGCCGGAAAGGTTGAAGAGAAGTGAAGATCAGTTCGAGACGGTGTGCGCCGGTCCGGTGCCCGTCCACGGACCGGTCCGCCGGCGTCTCACTCCCTGGCGGATCCTGGTGCCCGCGCGAAACGCTGTGCTAGAACAGCGCCCGTGACAGTCGATCGTTTTCTGGTGGAGTGCCTCCACATCGATCTCTGCCGCGTCTCCAGCGCATCCTGTTGATGCCGGCCGCGGCATCCTCCGCGATACCCACCCTCGACCTCGGCGTCGCCTCCACCCGCTTCCTCAAGGCCCACCCCGATGTGCTGCCCGCCTGTCGCAAGGCCCAGGCGCATGCGCTCGACCTGATCCACGACGACCCCGACGCCAACCGGCCCGGCACGGTCGCCCTGGACATCCCGATCGACCTGCCCCGCACCGGCGCCGACCCCGACGAACTGCGCGGACTGCCCGGGTACGCCGCGCTGCGCGCCGAGATCGGCACGGCGGTACGCAACGCGGCCCGCTGACACCCGCGTACAGCGCCCCGTACAACGGCATGCCCCGTCCAACGAGAGGAGAAGGATCATGACCACCGCGACGACGCCCGTCCTGCGCGAGGCCCGCATCCCCGCCGACGGTCTCTACGAGGGGCCGCGCGAGCTGCCCCGGGTCCCGGAGGGCTGGACCGACCGCCCGTACGAGCGCTTCCGGCCGGTCCCGCTCGGCCGGGTCATCGGCGCGGAGATCCACGGCGTCGACCTGTCCCGCCCGCTCGATCCGGCGGTGCGCGACGAGCTGGACCGGGCGCTGCTGGAGTGGAAGGTGCTGTTCTTCCGCGACCAGCACCTCACTTCGCAGCAGCAGCGGGCGTTCGCCGGGCTCTGGGGCGAGCTGGAGACCAACCCGCTGCTCGCCACCGGCGACGACCCCGAGGTCGCCCGCCTCGACCGCACCACCGTGCCGACCTTCGAGAACATCTGGCACACCGACGTCACCTTCCGCGAGCGCCCCGCCCTCGGCGCGGTCCTCCAGCTCCGTGAGGTGCCGCCGGTGGGCGGCGACACGCTCTGGGCGGACATGGCCGCCGCGTACGACAACCTCGCCCCGGAGGTGAAGGAGCGCATCGAGGGGGCGCGGGCGGTGCACGACTTCATCCCCGGCTTCGCGCGCTTCTACCCGCCGGAGCGGCTGGCGGCGCACCAGGAGGAGTTCCCGCCGGTCGAGCACCCGGTGGTGCGCCGCCATCCGGTCACCGGCCGCCGCACGATCTTCGTCAACGCCTCGTTCACCACCCGGATCGTCGGTTTCGCCCAGGAGGAGAGCGACCGGCTGCTGCGGCTGCTGTTCCAGCAGGCGCACGCCCCGGAGTTCCAGGTGCGGTTCTCCTGGCGGGCGGGCGACGTCGCGTTCTGGGACAACCGGGCCACCCAGCACTACGCGGTCAACGACTACGCCCCGCACCGCCGGGTCGCGGAGCGCGTGGCCATCGCGGGCGACCGCCCGCACTGATCGCGGGGGCGCGGCTGCTTGAATGGAAGGGTGACCCGAGCCTCCCTGGAAAAGCAGCCGCACGAAGTCGCCTCGATGTTCGACGGTGTGGCGGCCAACTACGACCTGACCAACGACGTGATCTCGCTCGGCCAGGCCCGGCTGTGGCGCAAGGCGGTCGCGGCGGCGGTCGACGCCCGCCCCGCGCAGAAGATCCTCGACCTGGCGGCCGGCACCGCGACCTCCTCGCAGCCCTTCGTGAAGGCGGGCGCCTACGTCGTGCCGTGCGACTTCTCGCTCGGCATGCTCAAGGTCGGCAAGGAGCGCCACCCGTGGATGCCGTTCACGGCGGGCGACGGTATGCGGCTGCCGTTCAAGGACGAGACGTTCGACACCGTCACGATCTCCTTCGGGCTGCGCAACATCCAGGACACCGACGTCGCCCTGCGCGAGCTGTACCGGGTGACGAAGCCCGGCGGCCGGGTCGTGATCTGCGAGTTCTCCCAGCCGACCTGGACCCCGTTCCGCACGGTCTACACGGAGTACCTGATGCGGGCGATCCCGCCGGCCGCCCGCGCGGTCTCCTCCAACCCGGACGCGTACGTCTACCTCGCCGAGTCCATCCGCGACTGGCCCGACCAGCCCGCCCTCGCCGCACTGCTCCAGAAGGCGGGCTGGTCGAACGTCGCCTGGCGCAACCTGACCGGCGGCGTGGTGGCCCTGCACCGGGCCACCCGCGCCTGAGCCACCGGCGAGGTCCTACAGCTCCAGCCGGAAGCAGACGGCCACCTGGCCGCGCGGGGTGTCGTACGACTCCGCGCGCCGCATCCCGAGGCGCTCCGCCACCGCCATGGACCGGGCGTTACGGGAGTGGATCATCGCGACCACCTCGCCGACCTCCGCCGCCCGCAGCCGCTCCAGCGTGAGGCGGGCGGCGGCGGAGGCGTATCCGCGGCCCCACGCCGCACGCCCCAGCCGCCAGCCGATCTCGGTCGCGCCGACCGGCCCGTAAGCCGAGCCGGCTCCGAGCCTCGTCCGTCGTGACACAGCCGAGCTCCGCGTCGTGGCGGCGCTGGCGCGCGGTGAGCTCCTCGTACACGGAGAGATCCGCCCGCCGGCCCCCGAAGAACTCCATCACCTCGGGGTCGTCGAAGACCCGGTGCCAGGTCAGGGCGTCCTCGTCGGTCGGAACACGGAGACGTACGGCGGGGGCCGAAGCGTGGGGCGTGGCAGGCGCGATCGACATGAGGGAGCCCTTCGGAGGGTTGGTTCGCAGGCCCCCATAGACTGCACGGGACATGTGCCGCGCGGCACGCGAATTCGAGTCTTCGGGAGATCCGACCGTGACCGAGCCCCTCTCCGAGCACAGCGCGGATGTCATCGTCGTCGGAGCGGGCCCTGCCGGCTCCACGACCGCGTACTACCTCGCCAAGGCCGGACTGGACGTCCTGCTCCTGGAGAAGACCGCCTTCCCCCGGGAGAAGGTCTGCGGCGACGGGCTCACGCCCCGCGCCACCAAACAGCTCGTCGCCATGGGGATCGACATCTCCGAGGAGGCGGGCTGGCTGCGCAACAAGGGCCTGCGCATCATCGGCGGCGGCGTCCGGCTCCAGCTGGACTGGCCGGATCTCGCCTCCTACCCGGACTACGGACTGGTCCGCAAGCGCGACGACTTCGACGAGCAGCTGGCCCGCCAGGCGCAGAAGGCCGGCGCCCGGCTGTACGAGCGCTGCAACGTGGGCGCGCCCATCCGCGACGAGCGCACCGGCCGGATCACCGGCGTCGAGGCGAGGATCGGCGAGGAGAAGACCCCGGTCACCTTCCACGCCCCGCTCGTGGTCGCCGCCGACGGCAACTCCACCCGGCTCTCCCTCGCGATGGGCCTGCACCGCCGCGAGGACCGGCCGATGGGCGTCGCCGTCCGTACGTACTTCACCTCGCCCCGCCACGACGACGACTACCTGGAGTCCTGGCTGGAGCTGTGGGACAAACGCGGCGCCGAGGACCGGCTGCTGCCCGGGTACGGCTGGATCTTCGGCATGGGCGACGGCACCTCCAACGTCGGCCTCGGCATCCTCAACTCCTCCTCCGCCTTCAAGGAGCTGGACTGGCGCGAGGTCCTCAAGGCCTGGTGCGCCTCGATGCCGGAGGACTGGGGCTACACCCCGGAGAACATGACGATGCCGATCCGCGGCGCCGCCCTCCCGATGGCCTTCAACCGCCAGCCGCACTACACCAAGGGCCTCCTGCTCGTCGGCGACGCGGGCGGCATGGTCAACCCGTTCAACGGCGAAGGCATCGCGTACGCCATGGAGTCGGGCCAGATCGCCGCCGACGTCATCGTCCAGGCCCACGCCCGCGCCACCCCCGCCCAGCGCGAACTGGCCCTGAACAACTACCCGAAGGTGCTCAAGGAGACCTACGGCGGCTACTACACGATGGGCCGCGCCTTCGTGAAGCTGATCGGCAACCCCAAGATCATGAAGCTCGCCACCCAGCGCGGTCTGACCCACCCGCTGCTGATGAAGTTCACCCTGAAGATGCTGGCCAACCTGACCGACCCGCAGGGCGGCGACGCGATGGACCGGATCATCAACGGCCTGTCGAAGGTGGCTCCGAAGGCCTGAGGCCGCACGGGACGTTCCGGTGCCTTCCGGAACGTCCCGGGATGTTCCGGGAAGTTTTACGAGGGGTCCGCCGCGCGGGTGCGTTCGTAGTGGCGGGCCACCCGCGCCCGGTTGCCGCAGGAGGGCTTGCACCACTCCTGCCGGCCGTGGCTCCTGACGAAATACCGTACGCAGCGCGGCGCGTGGCAGGCCCGTAGCCGCTCGCGCTCCGGCCCGCTCAGGAAGTCGACGGCATCGCGTGCCAGCGCCGCGACCAGCCGTACGCGTGGATCGGCCTCGGCCGACAGCAGCCCGGCCGTGGGCACGCCTTCGGCGGGCCAGCGCAGTTGCGGAGCCACGGGCTCCCGGGCGGCGGCCGCGTTCAGGAGGGCCAGGGCCTCGTCGGCGGGCATCAGGCGGTGGGCGTCGGCCGGGCTGGGCGGGGCCGGGCTGACCACCCGCGCGAACAGGGCCCGGACGGCCCGCCGTACCCCGATGACCGCGTCCCTGAGCTCCTCGTCGACGACGAACTCCGGGGCGCGTACGGGCTCCTCGGCGCCGATGGGCTCTCCGGCCGGGGCGAGGGCGCTCAGCGGTCCGGTCTGCCGCCGGATCCACCGGGCCGCCCCTTCGAGCGTGCCGAGGTCGTCCAGGACGCCGCCGTCCCCGTCGTGGCGGATGGTGCCCGCCAGTTCCATCACGGGCCGCTCGCTCACCGGCCGCTCCTCCCAAGCCTCTTGAACGTCTGCGCTCCCCACCCTAGAGTCCTAATGGAAGAAGTGGAAATCTGCATTAGACGGGGGAAGGGCTGCTCATGTTGCTCGCTCAGATCAGCGATCTGCACCTGGACGGCGGCGAACGCGCGACCCGGCGGGCCGTCCGCGTCATGGACCATCTGCGGGCTCTGCCCCGCCCGGTCGACGCGCTGCTGGTCACCGGGGACATCGCCGACCACGCGACCGAGGCGGAGTACGAGGAGGCCGTACGGCTGCTGGACGCGCCGTTCCCCGTGCTCGCCTGCCCCGGCAACCACGACGCCCGCCCCGCCTACCGCAAGGCCTTCCTCGGAGAGGCCCCGGACACCGGGCCCGTCAACCGGGTCCACCACATCGCCGGAACCGCCGTCCTGATGTGCGACTCCACGATCCCGGGCAGGGACGAGGGCCGCCTCGACGCCGGGACGCTCGCCTGGATCGACGCCACGCTCACCGGGCTGCCCGACGGCGTACCGGCGCTGATCGCCTTCCACCAGCCGCCCGTCGCACTCCACCACCCGCTGCCGGACGCCGGGATGCTCCAGGAGCCCGAGCGGCTCGCCGCCCTGCTCGCCGCCCATCCGCGGGTCGTCGCCGTCCTCACCGGACACGCCCACACGGCCGCCACGTCCGTCTTCGGCGGCCGCCCCCTGATCGTCGGCCCCGCCGTCACCTGGACCCTGCGCATGCCCTGGGAGGGCGACCGGCCGGCGGACCGGGACCAGCCGCCGGGGCTGGCGTTCCACGTCCTGGGCGAGGACCGGCGGCTGACCACGCACTTCCGTGTCGTTCTCTGATCCGGACCACGGGCTTCAGACCGACCGGCGATCGGGGGGCGGCGTCGCGGGGCTGGGCACGCGCATCTGCGGCGTTGTCGTCAATCACCATGGCTCCGCCATGCCTCGATCCTCCGCCTTGCAGCCGCACGCACCCAGCCCCGCTCCTTCCCCCACCCCCCAATCGCCGGTCGGTCTTAATCCTCGGCCCCCCGGGGGATCGTGTGCGATGATTTGCGCGCCTGCCGGGCCCGTCGGTGGCTCGGGCCGGCCGTGGCGGCGCTCGGTGCGTGCCACTCTCTTTGACGCACTCTCATATCGCACCCTCTTATCGAACGCAGGCCTGCGGGGCACGGAACAAGCCGCTACAGCGCTGCTCGACCCCAAGGACTGACAGCCATGACCACCGCCTCGCTGCCCCAGCACCAGGACCTCTTCCTGGAACCCCGCTTCGCCGTGGACCTGACCACGCCGGACGACGACGAGGACTTCGACGCCGCGTACGACGCGCTCCCCGCGCCCACCACCTCGGCCAAGGAGCAGGAGCGGCCGAACCGCCGCCCGCGCCGCCGCTGATCGGGTAGCCTCCCGTCCCATGGCCAGTCCCGAGTCCGACAGACTCCGGCCACCGGTGCGCCGGTGGCCGTGTCCGTGCTGAGCCTCACCGGCTGACCCCTCGGGTCAACCGGCCCCTCCATCACGGTTCCACGCCCCGCCGGATCACCGCGGGTACGGGCCGTTCTCTCCCGCGTACGTGCCGAACCACCGCCGTACGCAGGGTTCGTGCCACCGGCCGATCACTTCGGATCGACGCGGATCGCCACAGATCACCGCAGATCGACGTCGATCAACGCCGGGCACTTCTTCGCGCCGTGCCGCCGCCGGACCTCCGGCGGGGCCGTCCGCGCGGCCCTCATCCCCGCACACCGGTCTGTCTGTCCATCCGACGGTTCCGTCCAAGGGGCTACTCACCCATGCCATTCGCCGTCTACGTCCTCGGGCTCGCGGTCTTCGCCCAGGGCACCTCCGAGTTCATGCTGTCCGGGCTTCTCTCGGGCATCGCCGCCGACCTCGACGTCTCCCTCTCCGCCGCCGGCCTCCTCACCTCCGCCTTCGCCGTCGGGATGGTCGTCGGCGCACCCCTGATGGCGCTCACCAGCCGCACCTGGCCGCGCCGCCGCGCCCTGCTCCTCTTCCTCGCCGTGTTCGTCGCCGTCCATGTGATCGGCGCGCTCACCCCGCACTACGGCGTGCTCCTCGCGACCCGCTTCGTCGGAGCACTCGCCAACGCGGGCTTCTGGGCGGTGGCCCTGACGACGGCCGTCGCGCTGGTCCCCGACCGGCTCAAGGGCCGCGCCACCGCCGTGGTGGTCGGCGGTGTGACCGTCGCCTGCGTGGTGGGCGTACCGGCCGGCGCGGTGCTGGGGGAGCACTGGGGGTGGCGGTCGGCCTTCTGGGCGGTCGCGATCGTCTCGCTGCCCGCCGTCCTCGCCGTCCTGCGCTCCATCCCGGGCGGCCGGGGTACGGGCGTGGCCGCCGCTCCCGTACCCGTACGGGACGAACTGCGCGCGCTGACCGGCCCCCTGCTGCGGCCGACCCTGCTCACGATGGCCCTGGTGCAGGGGGCGACCTTCTGCGCGTTCTCGTACCTGGAGCCGCTGCTGACCCGGGTGACGGGGCTGGGCGCGGGGTGGGTGCCGGTGGCCCTGGCGCTCTTCGGGGCGGGCTCGTTCGCCGGGGTCGCGGTGGCGGGCCGGTTCGCCGACGCCCACCCGATCACCGTGGTCGCCATCGGCATGACCGCCCTCACGGCCGGCTGGGCGGCGCTCGCCCCGGCGGCGGGCAGCCCGGTGCTCACCCTGGCCCTGATCCCGCTCCTCGGCATGCTCGCCTTCGGTACGGGCACCGCCCTGATCACCCGGGTGCTGGGCCTCGCTCCCGGGGCCCCGACGCTGGCCGGCGCCTTCTCGACGACCGCGTTCAACCTGGGGGCGACGGTGGGCCCGTGGGCGGGCGGACTGGCCCTGGACGCCGGATTCGGCTACCGGGCGCCGGTTCAGGTGAGCGCCCTGCTGATGGTCCTGGCCCTGCTCGTCGCCGCGACGACGGCGAAGGGCCGCCGCCCCCGAGCGGGGGAGCGGCGGCCCTCAGCCGTGCACCGGTGCGCCCGGGGGCGCGACGGCTCTCCGGGCGAACACCCGGGGAACCGCTTGTGAATCAGAGAACGCGGACCGCGCCGGTCGGCCGGTCGTAGTCCAGGGAGCGCTGCACCGTGCCGGTGCTGGAGTTCTGCGCACCGACGAACTCGCCGCCGCCGACGTAGATCGCCACGTGGTACGCGCTGCCCGCGCCGCCCCAGTACAGGATGTCGCCGGGCTGGAGGTTGTCCAGGGAGACCTGGGTGCCGGCCGTCGACTGGGACTGCGAGACGCGCGGCAGGTCGATGCCCGCCGTGCGGTAGGCGGCCTGGACCAGGCCGGAGCAGTCCCACGCGTTGGGGCCGGTGCCGCCGGAGACGTACGCGTCGCCGACCTGGGCCTTGGCGAACGCCACGATGGAGGCGGCGGAACCGCTCACGTTCGAGGAGGAGGACGGGGCGGAGGCGGAGCTGCCCGTGGAGTCCGAGGAGCCGGAGGAGGCGCTGAGCGTCGTGCGCTCGGCGGTCCGGGAGGCGCGCTCGGCGCGCTCCTTGGCCTCCGCCTCGGCCTTCGCGGCGGCTTCGGCCTTCTTCTTGGCCTCGGCCTTGCGGACGGCCTCGGCGTGGGCCTTCTTGGCCGTCTTCGCGGCCTTCTCGGCCGCGGCGTCCTCGTCGGCCTGGGTCTCCAGGTCGAGGGCGACCTGCTGGGTGGCCTGAGCGGAGGCGGCCACAGCGGTGGAGAAGCCGGACGTGATGGTGGGCATCTCGATCGTCTGGGTCACCGGCTCGGCCTGGGCCGGACCGGCGGCACCCGCGACCGCGATGGTGCTGAGGACGCCACCGGCAACTCCGGCTCGCAGTGCCGACTTCGAGGCGCGCTGGCGGGGCTTCCGGTGGCTGGGTATGTGAGCGGTGTGGGACATGGGTACTAGCGCTATCAGGGCTGTAGGGGTCCCATCAAGAAACGTGTGTTGCGACACAGTTACGTTCGGAATCTGTGAATCCGCTTTCTGGGCGCCTTTATTGACGCCGTAACGGGCAAATCGGGCGGCCGCGATCAGGGCCGTGATCACGGCCTTTCGGTAATACGCCCGAATTGCCCGTCGCTTACCATCCGTTCACACCGATGGCCAAGCCCGGTTTCCTGAGGTGCGGGGGCGAGTGGCGCAGGTCACAGTGTGAGTCCACCGCGACAGGCAACCCTCGCGCCCGCGACCCGCGTGGGCGTCCATGGCCGGAACCGGGCTGCGGCCCGTGGCCGGAACCGGAGTGCCGGGTGTCGTCGCGGCCGGCGCGCGGCCGTCTCCGCGGACCTGATCCGGAAGTTCGTGAATGCGGGCACATGTCCCCTTCGGTCCCGACCGCCCCTCGTCCGGGTGAGCGTCAGCATCGGACGGCGCTCTTATCACCTCCGGGCCGTCCACCGCCAATTTGCTTGTACAGGCCGTCGATTGATAGCGCCGCGCGCCTTTGACCAGCGGTAACGCCATCGAATGTCACGTCTCGTGATCACTCGGCCGCTTCGCGTACGAAGATCACCGCTCATACGACTTCATGATCCTTCGTCAGGTGGTGGAGATCACAAAGCCGTTGTCGTACCCCGTGTCGCAGATCACAGGGGACCAGGCATAGGATGCGGGGCAGTCGGGCTTGTGAACTGCCTCACATGTGCACGATCTTGGTGAGGTGGCGAGCCGGTCGCCCGATGCGGTCCAAAGGTCAAGGACGACTGGAAGGAGCGAGGAGCGTGAATGCCTACGCGCCCATCCTCGTGCTCGGCGCCCTCGGGGCAGGGTTTGCGATCTTCTCCGTGGTCATGGCCACGCTTATCGGCCCCAAGCGCTACAACCGGGCAAAGCTCGAAGCGTACGAGTGCGGTATCGAACCCACCCCGACTCCGGCCGGTGGCGGCCGCTTTCCCATCAAGTACTACCTGACGGCGATGCTTTTCATCGTCTTCGACATCGAGATCGTCTTCCTCTATCCCTGGGCGGTCTCCTTCGACGCCCTGGGGATCTTCGGGCTCGTGGAGATGCTGCTCTTCGTGCTCACCGTCTTCGTCGCCTATGCGTATGTATGGCGTCGCGGCGGCCTGGAATGGGACTGAGGGGCTGAGGGGCACACCATGGGACTCGAAGAGAAACTGCCGAGCGGCTTCGTTCTGACCACGGTCGAGCAGGCCGCGGGCTGGGTGCGGAAGTCATCCGTCTTCCCGGCCACGTTCGGACTCGCCTGCTGCGCCATCGAGATGATGACGACCGGCGCGGGCCGCTACGACCTCGCCCGGTTCGGGATGGAGGTCTTCCGCGGATCGCCGCGACAGGCTGACCTGATGATCGTCGCGGGACGGGTGAGCCAGAAGATGGCGCCCGTCCTGCGCCAGGTCTACGACCAGATGCCGAATCCCAAGTGGGTCATTTCCATGGGGGTTTGTGCGTCATCGGGTGGAATGTTCAACAATTACGCCATTGTGCAGGGTGTTGATCACATTGTCCCGGTCGATATCTATTTGCCGGGTTGTCCGCCCCGTCCCGAGATGCTGCTGGACGCCATCCTCAAGCTCCACCAGAAGATCCAGGACGGCAAGCTCGGGGTCAACGCGGAGGAAGCCGCCCGCGAGGCCGAGGAAGCGGCCCTCAAGGCACTGCCCCTGATCGAGATGAAGGGGCTGCTGCGGTGAGCGACCACACCCACGGCGAGGGACAGAACGGCAACGCCGTACCCGCCCCGCGCGACACCGGCGGCGAGGTCATCCGCGTACGCAAGGGCATGTTCGGCGCCAACAACGGCGGCGACACCTCCGGCTACGGCGGCCTCGTCCGCACCGTCACCCTGCCGGGAGCCGCTTCCCGGCCCTACGGCGGCTGGTTCGACGAGGTGGCCGACGAGCTCGAAGGGGCCCTGGAGGAACAGGACCTGCTTCCCGAGAACGCCATCGAGAAGACGGTCGTCGACCGCGACGAGCTGACCTTCCACATCGCCCGCGAACACCTCGTCCAGGTCGCCCGCACCCTGCGCGACGACCCCGCCCTGCGCTTCGAACTCTGTACGGGCGTGAGCGGCGTCCACTTCCCGGGCGACAAGGGCCGCGAGCTGCACGCCGTCTACCACCTGCGCTCGCTCACCCACGGCCGGCTGATCCGGCTGGAGGTGTCCGCCCCGGACAGCGACCCGCACATCCCGTCGCTCGTCGAGATCTACCCGACCAACGACTGGCACGAGCGCGAGGCGTACGACTTCTTCGGGCTCATCTTCGACGGGCACCCGGCCCTGACCCGGATCATGATGCCGGACGACTGGCAGGGCTTCCCGCAGCGCAAGGACTACCCGCTCGGCGGCATCGCCGTCGAGTACAAGGGCGCCCAGATCCCGGCTCCGGACCAGCGGAGGTCGTACTCCTGATGACCACTCCCCACGCGACACCCCGAGCGACCACCGAGGGGACTGTATATACAGTCACCGGCGGCGACTGGGACGAGGTCGTCGAATCCGCGGTGAAGTCCGACGACGAGCGCATCATCGTCAACATGGGCCCCCAGCACCCGTCCACGCACGGCGTGCTGCGCCTCATCCTGGAGATCGACGGCGAGACCGTCACCGAGGCCCGCTGCGGCATCGGCTACCTCCACACCGGCATCGAGAAGAACCTCGAATTCCGCAACTGGACCCAGGGCACCACCTTCGTCACGCGGATGGACTACCTGACGCCGTTCTTCAACGAGACGGCGTACTGCCTGGGCGTCGAGAAGCTCCTCGGCATCGAGGACCAGGTCCCCGACCGGGCCACCGTCATCCGCGTACTGCTGATGGAGCTCAACCGGCTCGCCTCGCACTTGGTGTGCATCGCCACCGGCGGCATGGAGCTCGGCGCGACCACGATCATGATCTACGGCTTCCGCGATCGTGAACTGGTTCTCGACCTCTTCGAGCTCTTCACCGGCCTGCGGATGAACCACGCGTTCGTCCGCCCCGGCGGCCTCGCCCAGGACCTGCCCCCGGGCGCGGTCGACCAGCTGCGCGAGTTCATCAAGACCATGAAGAAGAACCTGCCGGAGTACGACAAGCTCGCCACCGGCAACCCCATCTTCAAGGCCCGGATGAAGGACGTCGGCTACCTCGACCTCACCGGCTGCATGGCGCTCGGCGCCACCGGCCCGGTGCTCCGCTCCGCCGGACTCCCGCACGACCTGCGCAAAAGCGACCCGTACTGCGGCTACGAGACCTACGACTTCGACGTCCCGACCGCCGACACCTGCGACTCCTACGGACGCTTCCTCATCCGGCTGGAGGAGATGCGCCAGTCGCTGCGCATCATCGAGCAGTGCATCGACCGCCTGGAGCCCGGGCCGGTCATGGTCGCCGACAAGAAGATCGCCTGGCCCGCCCAGCTCGCGCTCGGCGCCGACGGTCTCGGCAACTCGCTCGACCACATCAGGAACATCATGGGCACCTCCATGGAAGCCCTGATCCACCACTTCAAGCTGGTGACCGAGGGCTTCCGGGTACCCGCCGGACAGACGTACACCGCCGTCGAGTCCCCCAAGGGCGAACTCGGCGTCCATGTCGTCTCCGACGGCGGCACCCGCCCCTACCGGGTCCACTTCCGCGACCCGTCCTTCACCAACCTGCAGGCCATGGCGGCGATGTGCGAAGGCGGCCAGGTCGCCGACGTCATCGTCGCCGTCGCGTCCATCGACCCCGTGATGGGAGGCGTCGACCGGTGACCACCTCACGCCAAGACGTCAGTCTGGGGATGCCGCAGCTCCCCGCCACCCCCTACCCGGCCGAGGTGCGCGCCCGGCTCGACGCGGACGCGAAGGAGGTGCTCGCCCGCTACCCCGGCAGCCGCTCCGCCCTGCTGCCGCTGCTGCACCTCGTGCAGTCCGAGGAGGGCTACGTCTCCCGTACGGGCGTCGCCTTCTGCGCCGAGACGCTCGACCTCACCACCGCCGAGGTCACCGCCGTCGCCACCTTCTACTCCATGTACCGGCGCAGGCCGAGCGGCGACTACCAGGTCGGTGTCTGCACCAACACCCTGTGTGCCGTCATGGGCGGCGACGCCATCTTCGACACGCTCAAGGACCACCTCGGCGTCGGCAACAACGAGACCACCGAGGACGGCAAGGTCACCCTCGAACACATCGAGTGCAACGCCGCCTGCGACTTCGCGCCCGTCGTGATGGTCAACTGGGAGTTCTTCGACAACCAGACGCCGGAGAGCGCCACCCAGCTCGTCGACGACCTGATCGCCGGCCGGACCGTCGAGCCCACCCGCGGCGCGCCGATCTGCTCGTACAAGGACACCGCCCGCATCCTGGCCGGCTTCCCCGACGAGCGCCCCGGCGCCGTCGAGGCGACCGGCGGCGCGGGCCCCGCCTCCCTCGTCGGGCTGAAGCTCGCCAAGGGCGAGGCGCTGCCGAAGGCGCGCGTGGTCTCCCCGCGCGCCGGGCAGCCGCAGGACGCGCAGCCGCACGACCCTTCGCCGTCCGAGCACCTCAGCTCGCACGACGCACCGCAGCAGACCTCGGCCTCCGACCCGGAGCACCCGGCCGGGCCCGCAGCCGAGGAGGGGGAGTGATGACCTTGGCCGCCGAGATCGACCACAACGGGACGAGCCCCGAGAAGCTGCTCGCACCCGTGCTCTCCGCCTTCTGGGACCAGCCCGAGTCCTGGACGCTGGACACCTACCGGCGCCACGAGGGCTACGAAGGGCTGCGCAAGGCGCTGGCCATGGCGCCCGACGACCTCATCGCGTACGTCAAGGACTCCGGTCTGCGCGGCCGCGGCGGCGCGGGCTTCCCCACCGGGATGAAGTGGCAGTTCATCCCGCAGGGCGATGGCAAACCGCACTATCTCGTTGTCAACGCCGACGAGTCGGAGCCGGGGACCTGCAAGGACATCCCGCTCCTCTTCGCGAACCCGCACAGCCTCATCGAGGGCATCGTGATCGCCTGTTACGCGATCCGTTCGTCGCACGCGTTCATCTACTTGCGCGGTGAGGTCGTCCCCGTGCTGCGACGACTGCACGAGGCCGTACGAGAGGCGTACGAGGCGGGTTATCTGGGGACGAACATCCTGGGTTCAGGACTCGATCTGGAACTCACGGTGCACGCGGGCGCCGGTGCGTACATCTGTGGTGAGGAAACCGCGCTGCTCGACTCTCTCGAAGGACGACGTGGCCAGCCCCGGCTGCGGCCCCCCTTCCCTGCGGTCGCCGGTCTGTACGCCTGCCCCACTGTGGTGAACAACGTCGAGTCCATCGCCTCGGTTCCCGCGATCCTGAACAAGGGCAAGGACTGGTTCAAGTCGATGGGCAGCGAGAAGTCCCCGGGCTTCACGCTCTACTCGCTCAGCGGCCATGTCACCAGCCCCGGCCAGTACGAGGCCCCGCTCGGCATCACGCTCCGCCAGCTCCTCGACATGAGCGGCGGCATCCGGGCCGGTCACCGCCTCAAGTTCTGGACCCCGGGCGGCTCCTCCACCCCGATGTTCACCGAGGAGCACCTCGACGTCCCCCTCGACTACGAGGGCGTCGGCGCGGCCGGGTCCATGCTCGGCACCAAGGCGCTCCAGTGCTTCGACGAGACGACCTGCGTCGTGCGGGCCGTCACCCGGTGGACCGAGTTCTACGCCCACGAGTCCTGCGGCAAGTGCACACCCTGCCGCGAAGGCACGTACTGGCTGGTCCAGTTGCTCCGCGACATCGAGGCCGGCAAGGGCGAGATGGCCGACCTCGACAAGCTCAACGACATCGCCGACAACATCAACGGCAAGTCGTTCTGCGCGCTCGGCGACGGCGCGGCCTCGCCGATCTTCTCCTCGCTCAAGTACTTCCGCGAGGAGTACGAGCAGCACATCACCGGCAAGGGCTGCCCCTTCGACCCCGCCCGGTCCACGGCCTGGGCCGACGACAAGAACACCGACGGCAAGAACGCTCACCGGGGGGTGAACGCATGACAGTCACCACGAGTGCGCCCTCCGGGGGCGGCGAGGCGGCGGTTCCGCCCGAGGACCTGGTCACGCTGACCATCGACGGCATCGAGATCAGCGTCCCGAAGGGGACCCTGGTCATCCGGGCCGCCGAACTCCTCGGCATCGAGATCCCGCGCTTCTGCGACCACCCGCTCCTCGACCCCGCGGGCGCCTGCCGCCAGTGCATCGTCGAGGTCGAGGGCCAGCGCAAGCCGATGGCCTCCTGCACCATCACCTGCACCGACGGCATGGTCGTCAAGTCGCAGATCACCTCTCCTGTCGCCGAGAAGGCGCAGAAGGGCGTGATGGAGCTGCTGCTGATCAACCATCCGCTGGACTGCCCCGTCTGCGACAAGGGCGGCGAGTGCCCGCTGCAGAACCAGGCGATGTCGCACGGCGGCGCCGACTCCCGGTTCGAGGGCAAGAAGCGGACCTTCGAGAAGCCCGTCCCGATCTCCACCCAGGTGCTGCTGGACCGCGAGCGGTGCGTGCTCTGCGCGCGCTGCACCCGGTTCTCCAACCAGGTGGCGGGCGACCCGATGATCGAGCTGATCGAGCGCGGCGCCCTCCAGCAGGTCGGCACCGGTGAGGGCGACCCCTTCGAGTCGTACTTCTCCGGCAACACCATCCAGATCTGCCCGGTCGGCGCGCTGACCTCGGCGGCGTACCGATTCCGCTCCCGCCCCTTCGACCTGGTCTCCACCCCCTCAGTGTGCGAGCAGTGCGCGGGCGGCTGCTCGACCCGGACCGACCACCGGCGCGGCAAGGTCATGCGACGCCTCGCGGCCAACGAGCCCGAGGTCAACGAGGAGTGGATCTGCGACAAGGGGCGGTTCGGCTTCCGTTACGCCCAGCAGCGCGACCGGCTCACCACCCCGCTGGTCCGCAACGCCGAAGGCGTCCTGGAACCGGCGAGCTGGCCCGAGGCGCTGGAAGCCGCGGCGGCCGGACTCCTCGCCGCCCGCGGCCGTACCGGCGTCCTGACCGGCGGCCGGCTGACCGTCGAGGACGCCTACGCGTACAGCAAGTTCGCCCGGGTCGCCCTCGACACCAACGACATCGACTTCCGCTCCCGCGTCCACAGCGCCGAGGAGGCCGACTTCCTGGCCGCCCGGGTCGCCGGACGCGGCCGGGACCTCGACGGCGAGGGTGTCACGTACACCGCCCTGGAGAAGGCCCCCGCGGTCCTGCTCGTCGGGTTCGAGTCCGAGGAGGAGGCGCCCGGCGTCTTCCTGCGGCTGCGCAAGGCCCACCGCAAGAGCGGCCAGAAGACCTTCGCGCTCGCCTCGCACGCCACCCGGGGCCTGGTGAAGGCGGGCGGCACCCTGCTGCCCGCCGCCCCCGGCACCGAGACCGAATGGCTGGACGCGCTCGCGGGCGGCGTCGGCCTGGAGGCCGAAGGGGCGGCGGCCGCCGAGGCGTTGCGCGGTGAGCACGCGCTGATCATCGTCGGCGAGCGGCTCGCGGGCGTGCCCGGCGCACTGTCCGCCGCGATCCGCACCGCCACCGCCACCGGCGCACGCCTGGTGTGGATTCCGCGCCGGGCGGGCGACCGGGGCGCGGTCGAGGCGGGCGCGCTCCCCTCGCTGCTGCCCGGCGGCCGCCCGGCCACCGACCCGCGGGCCCGCGACGAGGTCGCGGAGCTGTGGCGGGTGGCCGAACTGCCCACCCGCCACGGCCGCGACACCGGCCAGATCGTCGAGGCCGCGGCCACCGGCGAACTGGGCGCGCTGCTCGTCGCCGGGGTCGGCGTCGAGGACCTGCCCGACCCGAACCGCGCCATCCAGGCGCTGAACGAGGTCGGCTTCCTGGTCTCGCTGGAGCTGCGGCCGAGCGCGGTCACCGCCCGCGCGGACGTGGTCTTCCCGGTCGCCGCCGTCGCGGAGAAGTCCGGCACCTTCCTCAACTGGGAGGGCCGGGTCCGGATGTTCCAGGCGGCGCTGAAGCCCGAGCAGATGTCCCGGACGCTCGCGCCGGCCGACTCGCGGGTGCTGCACATGCTGGCCGATGCCATGGACGTGCACTTCGCCCTGCCGGACCTGACCGCCGCCCGCCGCGAGCTGGACCGGCTCGGCGGCTGGGAGGGCGGCCACGCGGACGACCCGCGCGAGAGCGCGCGGCCGCTGCCCCGGCCCGGCGACGGGGAGGCGGTCCTCGCGGGCCACCGGATGCTGCTCGACCTCGGCCGGCTCCAGGAGGGCGACACCGCGCTCGCCGGCACCCGGCACGCGGCCGTCGCCCGGCTCTCGGCGGTCACCGCCGCCGAGTCCGGCGTCAAGGACGGCGACCTGCTCGCCGTCACCGGCCCCGCGGGCACCGTCGAACTGCCCCTCGCGGTCACCGACATGCCGGACCGGGTGGTCTGGGTGCCGCTGAACTCGGTGGGACGCGGCATCCCCGCCGACACCGGCGTGAACCCGGGCGGCCTGGTGCGGATCGGCCCCGCCGCCGCACCGGGTGCTCCCGTCGAACCATCGGAGGTACGAGCGTGACTGGCCTCGCCGCACTCACGACGGCGCCCGAGCGCGCCGTCCTCGCCGCCGAGGATCTCTCGATGTTCGGCACCGACCCCTGGTGGCTCGTCGCCATCAAGGCGGTCTTCTGCTTCGCGTTCCTGATGCTGATCGTGCTGTTCTCCATCGTGTGGGAACGCAAGGTCGTCGCCTGGATGCAGCTGCGCATCGGCCCCAACCGGCACGGCCCCTGGGGGCTGCTCCAGTCGCTGGCCGACGGCATCAAGCTGATGCTGAAGGAAGACGTGATCGTCAAGCGCGCGGACAAGGCGGTCTACGTCCTCGCGCCGATCCTCGCCGCGATCCCGGCCTTCATGGCGATCGCCGTGATCCCCTTCGGCCCGGCGGGCAACGAGGTCTCCATCTTCGGGCAGCGCACCGCGATGCAGCTCACCGACCTCCCGATCGCCGCGCTTTACATCCTCGCCGTCGGCGCGGTCGGGGTGTACGGCTTCGTGCTCGGCGGCTGGTCCTCGGGCTCGACGTACCCGCTGCTCGGCGGAATCCGCTCGTCCGCCCAGATGATCTCGTACGAGATCGCCATGGGCGCCGCCTTCGCCTCGGTCTTCCTCTACTCCGGGTCGATGTCCACCTCGACGATCGTGGAGGCGCAGGCGGACCGCTGGTACATCATGCTGCTGCCGGTCTCCTTCATCATCTACATGGTGACCATGGTCGGTGAGGCCAGCCGGGCCCCGTTCGACATGCCGGAGTCCGAGGGCGACCTGGTCGGCGGGTTCAACACCGAGTACAGCTCCATCAAGTTCGCGATGTTCATGCTCGCCGAGTACATCCACATGGTGACCGTGTCGATGATCGCGGTGACGCTGTTCCTCGGCGGCTGGCGGGCCCCGTACCCGGTCTCCGCCTTCTGGGAGGGCGCGAACCACGGCTGGTGGCCGATGCTCTGGTTCTTCCTGAAGCTCCAGCTGCTGATCTTCTTCTTCATCTGGCTGCGCGGCACCCTTCCCCGGGTGCGCTACGACCAGTTGATGAAGCTGGGCTGGAAGGTCCTCATCCCGGTCTCGGTGGTCTGGCTGATGCTCGTCGCCACCGTCCGCGCCCTGCGCAACGAGGGCTACGACTTCTCCCGGATCGTGCTGTACGTCGCCGCCGTCGTGATCTCGATCCTGCTGATCTCCTTCGTCGTCGACATGTACCGCGACCGCAGGCGCAAGGCCGAGGAGGAAGCGGCCGGACCCGAGCCCGCCTTCGACCCGATGGCGGGCGGGTTCCCGGTGCCGCCGCTGCCCGGACAGACGCTGCCGCCGGTGCCCAGGCGCAGGCCACGACGGGACCGGGAGCTCGTTGTCAGTGGCGGGGCGGATACTCAGAGTGACGAAAGTGCGAGTGACGGAAAGGAGGCCGGCGGTGTCTGAGAAACCAGAGCTCACGGGCTCATCGGGATCCGCTGGGTCCTCGGGCCGGGCGGGACAGACCGGGGAGTCGGGGGAGTCCGGGGAGAAGTTCCAGAACCCCGTGGCCGGCTTCGGCGTGACCTTCAAGGCCATGTTCAAGAAGCGGCTCACCGAGCAGTATCCGGAGACGCCGAAGGTGACGGCGCCCCGCTTCCACGGCCGCCACCAGCTCAACCGCCACCCGGACGGCCTGGAGAAGTGCGTCGGCTGCGAGCTGTGCGCCTGGGCCTGTCCGGCCGACGCGATCTACGTGGAGGGCGCGGACAACACCGAGGAGGAGCGCTACTCCCCGGGAGAGCGCTACGGCCGCGTCTACCAGATCAACTACGCGCGCTGCATCCTGTGCGGACTCTGCATCGAGGCGTGCCCCACCCGGGCGCTCACCATGACCAATGAGTTCGAGCTCGCCAACACCACCCGCGAGAGCCTCATCTACACCAAGGACGAGCTGCTCGCGGGCCTGGACGAAGGCATGGTCGACAGCCCGCACGCGATCTTCCCCGGCATGGACGAACAGGACTACTACCGGGGCGTGGTCACCGAGGCCGCCCCCGGTACGGTCCGTCAGACGGCCGTGTCCAAGGGCGAGAGCGACAAGCCCGACGAGGACCCCATCGAGTCCACCCGGGCCGCCGACGCCCGGCAGGACAAGGGGGTGGAGGCGTGAACGCCCTGGCCGCGGCCACCGCCACCTCGACCGGCGAGGCCATCCAGTTCTGGATCCTGGGCACCGTCGCCGTGATCGGCGCGCTCTCCACGGTGCTGATGAAGAAGTCCGTGCACAGCGCCCTGTCACTCGCCGGCACCATGATCGTCCTCGCTGTCTTCTACCTCGCCAACGGCGCGTATTTCCTCGGCATCGTCCAGATCGTCGTCTACACCGGCGCGATCATGATGCTGTTCCTCTTCGTCGTCATGCTCGTCGGCGTCACCGCGGCGGACTCCCTCAAGGAGACCCTCAAGGGCCAGCGCTGGCTGGCCCTCGGGTGCGCCCTCGGGTTCGCCGTCCTGCTGATCGCGGGCATCGGCAACGCCTCGCTGAGCACCTTCAACGGGCTCGGCGCGGCCAACGCCCTGCACGGCGGCAACGTCGAGGGAATCGCCAACCTCATCTTCACCAAGTACGTCTTCGCCTTCGAGATCACCGGCGCCCTGCTGATCACCGCGACCGTCGGCGCGATGGTGCTCACGCACCGCGAGCGCACCGAACGGGCCAAGACCCAGCGGCAGATGTCCGAGGAGCGCGTGCGCGGCAAGCACCTCCCGCCGCTCCCCGCCCCCGGCGTCTACGCCCGGCACAACGCGGTGGACATCCCCGGTCTGCTCCCCGACGGTACGCCGTCCGAGCTCACCGTCATGCAGACCCTGCGTGAACGCGGCCAGATCCGCGATGTCTCGCAGGAGTCCCTCGCCGATCTCAAGGCGCTGGAGCAGCGCTCCGGGGAGCGGCTCGGGCGCAAGGACGTGGAGAATTCGGAGGCCGCCCAGTGAACCCGGTCAACTACCTCTATCTCGCGGCCCTGCTGTTCGCGATCGGCGCCTCCGGGGTGCTGATCCGGCGGAACACGATCGTGCTGTTCATGTGCGTCGAGCTGATGCTCAACGCCTGCAATCTGGCGCTCGTCACGTTCTCGCGGATGCACGGCAACCTCGACGGGCAGATCGTCGCGTTCTTCACGATGGTCGTCGCCGCCGCGGAAGTCGTCGTCGGACTCGCGATCATCGTGTCGTTGTTCCGCTCCCGCCACTCGGCCTCGGTCGACGACGCCAGCCTGATGAAGCTGTAAGGGGTCGGAAACGTGGAGAACCTGATTGCGCTGCTCGTCGCGGCGCCCCTGCTCGGAGCGGCGGTCCTGCTCTGCGGCGGCCGCCGGCTGGACCGGACGGGCCACTGGCTCGGCACCGCCCTGGCCGGCGCCTCGTTCGTCGTCGGACTGATCCTCTTCACCGACATGCTGGGGAAGGGCGCCGAGGACCGGGCCCTGCACCAGCATCTGTTCAGCTGGATTCCGGTGGAGGGCTTCCAGGCCGACATCGCCTTCCAGCTCGACCAGTTGTCGATGACGTTCGTCCTGCTCATCACCGGTGTGGGCACGCTGATCCACATCTACTCCATCGGCTACATGGAGCACGACGAGCGCAGGCGCCGCTTCTTCGGCTATCTCAACCTGTTCCTCGCGGCGATGCTCATCCTGGTCATCGCCGACAACTACCTGCTGCTGTACGTCGGGTGGGAGGGCGTCGGCCTGGCGTCGTTCCTGCTCATCGGCTTCTGGCAGCACAAGCCCACCGCGGCCACCGCCGCGAAGAAGGCCTTCCTGGTCAACCGGGTCGGCGACATGGGCCTGTCGATCGCCATCATGCTGATGTTCACCACCTTCGGCACCTTCGCCTTCGGGCCGGTGCTGGAGTCGGCGGGCGAGACGAGCCAGGGCAAGCTGACCGCCATCGGCCTGATGCTGCTGCTGGCCGCCTGCGGCAAGTCGGCCCAGGTGCCGTTGCAGTCCTGGCTCGGCGACGCGATGGAGGGCCCGACCCCGGTCTCCGCCCTCATCCACGCCGCGACCATGGTGACCGCCGGTGTCTATCTCATCGTCCGCTCCGGCGCGATCTTCAACGCCGCCCCGGACGCCCAGCTGGTCGTCGTCATCGTCGGCGCGGTCACGCTGATCTTCGGTGCGATCGTCGGTTGCGCGAAGGACGACATCAAGAAGGCCCTGGCCGGGTCCACGATGTCGCAGATCGGCTACATGATCCTCGCCGCGGGCCTCGGCCCCATCGGCTACATCTTCGCGATCATGCACCTGGTGACGCACGGCTTCTTCAAGGCCGGGCTGTTCCTCGGCGCGGGCTCCGTCATGCACGGCATGAACGACGAGGTCGACATGCGCAAGTACGGCGGCCTGCGGAAGTACATGCCGGTCACCTTCGTCACCTTCGGGCTCGGCTATCTGGCCATCATCGGCTTCCCCGGCCTGTCCGGCTTCTTCTCCAAGGACAAGATCATCGAGGCGGCCTTCGCCAAGGGCGGCACCGAGGGCTGGATCCTCGGCTCCGTGGCCCTGCTGGGCGCCGCGATCACCGCGTTCTACATGACGCGCGTGATGCTGATGACCTTCTTCGGCGAGAAGCGCTGGCAGCCCGACGCCGAGGGCCACGAGCCGCATCCGCACGAGTCCCCGAAGTCGATGACGATCCCGATGATCGTGCTGGCCTTCGGCTCGGTCTTCGCCGGCGGGTTCTTCGCGATCGGCGACCGGTTCATCAACTGGCTGGAGCCGGTGACCGGTTACGACCACGGGCACGCCCCGCTGAGCGCGGCCACGGTCACCGGAGCCACCGTGGTGGCCCTGGTCGTCGGCGTCGGCATCGCCTGGGCGATGTACGGGCGCAAGCCGGTCCCTGTGGTCGCCCCGCGCGGCTCGGTCCTCACCCGGGCCGCCCGCCGCGATCTCCTCCAGGACGACTTCAACCACGTGGTCCTGGTCCGCGGCGGCGAGCACCTCACCCGCTCGCTGGTCTACGTGGACCACTCCCTGGTGGACGGCGTCGTCAACGGCACGGCCGCCTCGGTCGGCGGGCTCTCCGGCCGGCTGCGCAAGCTGCAGAACGGCTACGCCCGCACCTACGCGGTCTCGATGTTCGGCGGTACGGCGGTCGTCATCGCCGCGACCCTGCTGATGAGGGCGGTCTGATCACATGTCCTTTCCCCTCCTGACCGCGACGGCGGCGCTCCCGGCGATCGGCGCCATCGCCACCGCCGCCGTCCCCGCCGCACGGCGCACCGCGGCCAAATGGCTCGCGCTGCTCTTCTCGCTCGGCACGCTCGTCCTGGCGGCCGTCGTCTTCCTGCGCTTCGAGCCGGGCGGCGACCGCTACCAGCTCACCGAGTCCCGCTCCTGGATCGCCGACTTCGGCGTCCGCTACGAACTGGGCGTGGACGGCATCGGGGTGGCGCTGCTCGGCCTCACCGCACTGCTGATCCCGTTCGTCATCGCGGCCGGCTGGCACGACGCCGACCCCCTGGAGACGAAGTCCTCACGCTGGCGTCCGACGCAGGGCTTCTTCGCCCTGATCCTCATGGTCGAGGCCATGGTGATCCTGTCGTTCGTCGCGACCGACGTCTTCCTCTTCTACATCCTGTTCGAAGCCATGCTCATCCCGATGTACTTCCTCATCGGCGGCTTCGGCGACCGGGCCCACGCGGGCACCGACGAGAGCGCCGCGACCCAGCGCTCGTACGCGGCGGTCAAGTTCCTCCTCTACAACCTGGCCGGCGGCCTGATCATGCTGGCCGCCGTCATCGGGCTGTACGTGGTCGCGGGCACCTTCTCGCTCTCCGAGATCGTGGAGGCCCGCGCCAACGGCTCGCTGGAGATGGCGACCAGCACCGAGCGGTGGCTGTTCCTCGGGTTCTTCCTCGCCTTCGCGATCAAGGCCCCGCTGTGGCCGCTGCACACCTGGCTGCCCAACGCGATGGGCGAGGCGACCGCCCCGGTCGCCGTGCTGATCACCGCGATCGTCGACAAGGTCGGCACCTTCGCGATGCTCCGCTTCTGCCTCGGGCTCTTCCCGGAGGCCAGCAAGTGGGCGACGCCGGTGGTGATCGCCCTGGCGCTCGTCTCCATCGTGTACGGGGCGCTGCTCGCGGTCGGCCAGCGCGACATCAAGCGACTCATCGCCTACGCCTCGATCTCGCACTTCGGCTTCATCATCCTGGGCATCTTCGCGATGACGAGCCAGGGCCAGTCGGGCGCCACGCTCTACATGGTCAACCACGGGATCTCCACGGCCGCGCTGCTGCTGGTCGCCGGATTCCTCATCACCCGGCGCGGATCGCGGCTCATCGCCGACTACGGCGGGGTCCAGAAGGTCGCCCCCGTGCTGGCGGGCACCTTCCTCATCGGCGGTCTGGCGACCTTGTCGCTGCCGGGGCTCGCCCCGTTCGTCAGTGAGTTCCTGGTCCTGGTCGGCACGTTCAGCGCGTATCCGGTGGCGGGCATCATCGCCACCACCGGCATCGTGCTCGCCGCGCTCTACGTCCTGGTCCTCTACCAGCGCACGATGACCGGGCCGGTGAAGGAATCGGTCCGGTCCATGCCGGACCTCAAGGCCCGTGAGCTGGCGGTCGCGCTGCCGCTGATCGCCGTACTGATCTTCCTGGGCGTCTTCCCGAAGCCGCTCACCGAGGTCGTCAACCCGGCGGTCGAGCACACCATGTCCGACGTACAGAAGAAGGACCCCCAGCCCGAGGTGGAGGCCGCCAAGTGAGCGCAACAGCTGTCCACAGTCTGTGGACGACGGCGAGCGGGGTGACATCGGCGGCACCGGGCACCTCGTTCACGGCGCCGAAGATCGAGTACACCCAGCTGATGCCGGTCCTGATCATCGTGGGCGCCGCCGTCCTGGGCATCCTGGTGGAGGCCTTCGTGCCGCGCCGGTCCCGCTACCACGCCCAGCTCTTCCTGACCGTGGTGGCGGTCGCCGCCTCGTTCGCCGCGATCGTCGGCCTCGCGGCCGGTGGCTACGGCACCACGAAGGCCCAGATCGCGGCGATGGGCGCCATCGCGATCGACGGCCCCACCCTGTTCCTCCAGGGCACCATTCTGCTGGTCGCCATGGTGGCGGTGTTCACCTTCGCCGAACGCCGGCTGGACCCCACCGCCCACGGCAACCGGGTCGATTCCTTCGCCGCCCAGGCCGGAGCCGTACCGGGCGGTGAGGGCGAGAAGGCCGCCGTCCGGGCCGGCTTCGCCACCACCGAGGTCTTCCCGCTGCTCCTCTTCTCGGTGGCGGGGCTGCTGGTCTTCCCGGCCGCCAACGACCTGCTGACCCTGTTCATCGCGCTGGAGGTCTTCTCCCTCCCGCTCTACCTCCTGTGCGCCGTGGCCCGCCGCAAGCGGCTGCTCTCGCAGGAAGCCGCCGTGAAGTACTTCCTGCTCGGCGCGTTCTCCTCGGCGTTCTTCCTCTTCGGGATCGCCCTTCTCTACGGCTACGCGGGCTCCCTGTCGTACGCCGACATCGCCAACGTCGTCGACGGCTCGGTCCTGGAGATCGACCCGGCCCTCGCCGACACCATGGGCAACGACGCGCTGCTGCTCATCGGCGGCGCGATGATCCTGGTCGGCCTGCTCTTCAAGGTCGGCGCGATCCCGTTCCACATGTGGACCCCGGACGTCTACCAGGGCGCCCCGACCCCGGTGACCGGCTTCATGGCCGCCGCCACGAAGGTCGCCGCGTTCGGCGCGATGCTGCGCCTGCTGTACGTGGCGCTGCCGGGCCTCACCTGGGACCTGCGGCCGGTCATGTGGTCCGTGGCCATCATCACGATGCTGGGCGGCGCGATCGTCGCGATCACCCAGACCGACATCAAGCGGCTGCTCGCCTACTCCTCGATCGCGCACGCGGGCTTCATCCTCGCGGGCGTCATCGCGGCCAGCCCGGAGGGCATCTCCTCGGTCCTCTTCTACCTGCTGGCCTACTCCTTCGTGACGGTCGGCGCGTTCGCCGTGGTCACGCTGGTCCGGGACGCGGGCGGCGAGGCCACGCACCTGTCGAAGTGGGCCGGGCTCGGCCGCCGCTCGCCGCTGGTCGCGGCGGTCTTCGCGGTGTTCCTGCTGGCCTTCGCCGGGATTCCGCTGACCTCCGGGTTCTCGGGGAAGTTCGCGGTGTTCAAGGCGGCCGCCGAGGGCGGTGCGGGCGGACTGGTCGTCGTCGGTGTGCTCTCCTCGGCCGTCGCGGCGTTCTTCTACATCCGGGTGATCGTCCTGATGTTCTTCAGCGAGCCGAAGGCGGACGGCCCCACGGTCGCCGTCCCGTCCCCGCTGACCATGACGACGATCGCGGCCGGCGTCGTCGTCACCCTGGCGCTGGGCCTGGCCCCGCAGTACTTCCTGGACCTGGCGAGCCAGGCGGGAGTCTTCGTGCGGTAGCCCGCGCGGATCCCCCGCAGTATGAGCGACAGCAGCGCCGGACGGTCGGTTATCCACAGACCGTCCGGCGTTGTCGTAGGAGCCGCCTATCGTGGACGGGGACGAGAGCAGGACGGACAGGGCCGGGCGTGCGGACCCTCGGGGGACAGAGCATTGGGCGTGACCATGGATGAGACCACCGGGACGGTGACCGGCACCGGCACCGACACGGGCGGCGAGAGCGAGGCGCAGCGGACGCTGCACCGCGTCTTCGGGTACGAGTCGTTCCGCGGCGAGCAGGGCGCGGTCATCGAGCATGTGGTGGCGGGCGGCGACGCGGTCGTGCTCATGCCCACCGGCGGCGGAAAGTCCCTCTGCTACCAGATCCCGTCCCTGGTCCGCCGGGGCACCGGCGTCGTCGTCTCGCCGCTGATCGCCCTCATGCAGGACCAGGTCGACGCCCTGCGGGCGCTCGGCGTCCGGGCCGGCTTCATGAACTCCACGCAGGACTTCGACGAGCGGCGCTCGATGGAGGCGCAGTTCCTCGCGGGCGAGCTGGACGTCCTCTATCTGGCCCCCGAGCGGCTGCGCCTGGACTCCACCCTCTCCCTCCTGGCCCGGGGCGAGATCTCCGTGTTCGCGATCGACGAGGCGCACTGCGTCGCCCAGTGGGGCCACGACTTCCGCCCCGACTATCTGGCCCTGTCGGTGCTCGGCGAGCGGTGGCCGGACGTGCCGCGCATCGCCCTGACGGCGACCGCGACGAACGCCACGCACGAGGAGATCACCCGCCGCCTCGGCATGCCGGACGCGAAGCACTTCGTGGCGAGCTTCGACCGGCCGAACATCCAGTACCGGATCGTGCCGAAGTCCGACCCCAAGAAGCAGCTGCTGGCCTTCCTCAAGGAGGAGCACGCCGGGGACGCGGGCATCGTCTACTGCCTCTCGCGGAACTCCACCGAGAAGATCGCGGAGTATCTGAGCCGCAACGGCGTGCGGGCCGTTCCGTACCACGCGGGCCTGGACGCCGCCACGCGCGCCGACCACCAGGCGCGGTTCCTCCGCGAGGAGGGGCTCGTCGTCGTCGCGACGATCGCGTTCGGCATGGGCATCGACAAGCCGGACGTGCGCTTCGTCGCCCATGTCGACCTCCCCAAGTCCGTCGAGGGCTACTACCAGGAGACCGGCCGCGCGGGCCGTGACGGGGAGCCGTCGACGGCCTGGATGGCGTACGGACTCCAGGACGTCGTCCAGCAGCGCAAGCTCATCCAGGGCGGCGAGGGCGACGAGGCCCACCGCCGCCGGGCCGCCGCCCACCTGGACTCGATGCTGGCGCTCTGCGAGACGGTCCAGTGCCGCCGGTCCCAGCTGTTGACCTACTTCGGCCAGGAGCCCACGGCCGCCGCGTGCGGCAACTGCGACACCTGCCTGACCCCGCCGGAGACCTGGGACGGCACGGTCGTCTCGCAGAAGCTGCTCTCCACGGTGGTGCGGCTGAAGCGCGAGCGGAATCAGAAGTTCGGCGCGGGCCAGATCATCGACATCCTGCTGGGTCGCAAGACCGCCAAGGTCATCCAGTTCGACCACGACCAGCTCTCCGTCTTCGGCATCGGCGAGGAGCTGGCCGAGGCGGAGTGGCGCGGCGTGGTGCGCCAGCTGCTGGCCCAGGGACTGCTCGCGGTCGAGGGCGAGTACGGCACGCTGGTCCTCACCGACGAGAGCGCGACGGTGCTCGGCCGCGAGCGGGACGTGCTGCTGCGCAAGGAGCCCAAGAAGCCCACGTCCCGTTCCTCGTCCTCCGCGGGCGGAGCGAAGGGCCGGGGCAAGGCGGCCGCCGCCGATCTCCCCGAGTCCGCCGTCCCGGTCTTCGAGGCGCTGCGCGCCTGGCGCGGGGCGACGGCGAAGGAGCAGGGCGTCCCGGCGTACGTCATCTTCCACGACGCGACGCTGCGGGAGATCGCGACGCTGCACCCGGCCTCGCTCGCGGAGCTGGGCGGCGTCAGCGGCCTGGGCGAGAAGAAGCTCGCGACGTACGGGGAAGGCGTGCTGGAGGTCCTGGCCCAGACGTCCCCGGGACCGGCCCCGGAGGCACCCGCGTCCCAGGCTCCCGCCCCTGCACCCGTGGCCCCCGCACCACATACGCCGCCCCCGGCCCGCACCAAGGCCCCGGCCCCGCAGCACAGCGACCCCGAGTTCGGCTGGGACGAGGAACCGCCCGAGTACGAGTGAGTCGCGTACCGGGCGGCGAGGCTTACTCCGTCTCTGCCGCCCGGGGCGTGGTCGGGTTGATCGCCGTCAGGTCCAGGTCCACGGGGAACGGAACGGCGACCTTCATCCGGTCGTGAAAGATGCCGGTAGAGGTGTAAGTACCTGTAGCGGGTTCCAGCTCGAAGACGTAAACCACGGCCCGGCCGTCGTGATTCTCCACCCGCCAGTAGTGGGGGATTTTGACCCGGGCGTACTTGACCGGCTTGGTCTCCCGGTCACGCGAGCGGGACTCCGGCGAGACGACCTCAATAGCCAGCCGCACGGAATCGGCCGGGTAGCGGGTCTGGCCCGGCTCCGGGGCTACCAGGCTGTCGAAGACCGCAACGTCGGGTTCGGGCCGGTTGTACCGGTCGATGTCGATGGTGCACTCACGCACGACTTGGAGCTCCGGTGGTGCGAGTGACCGCAGGTGCCAGGTGAAGAAGTCAACGGCCCATGAGTGGAAGAAGCTCTGCGGACTCACGAAAATCAGGCTTCCGTCGATCAGCTCCGTATGCGGAGGCAGATTCGGGAGTGTGTCCAGGTCATCGGCGGTCCAGCCGCCCTCGGGCGGGACCGCCCACCGCGGCTCGGAGGCCTCGGGTTCGATGCTCATCATTGCTCCCATGGGGAGGAGTCTCGCGGGCCTGACCAGCGTATCCGCCGGGAACGGGATCCGGATGACCCGAACGCGTGAACGCCTCGCGCGCCGCTGACCTGCACCGCACCCCAGCGCACCGCCTAGTCCCCGCCGCCTCCACAGCTGCTTCCTCCGCAGCTGCTTCCGCCGTCGCCGTCGCCCCAGCCGCCGCCACCGCTGTCGCCGCCGCTGGACCGGGTCTGGCGGACGTTGTGGTGGACGGCCGTGGCGGCCCACTGGGTGCGGCGGATCGCCTTCATCGTGATGCGGCCCGCGCGGCCGTCGGGGCTCAGGGTGCCCGCGAGGCCGATCGCCGAGATCAGGGCGGCCAGGGCGCGGTTGCGCCGGTCCGGGAAGCCCAGGGCTTCCGCCTGGCCGAAGCGCCGCCGGGCCGCACCGGTCAGGTCCGGGTCGGCCGGGAAGTGGCGCTGGTAGGGGAGTATGCCGAGGAAGCGGCGGGTCTCGCGGCGCAGGAGGCCGCGCTCGATCAGGGTGTCGAGGTGAGGTTCCTCCGCGTCGCGGCCGTACTGCCGTATCCAGGCCTTGGCGCTGGTCCCGGAGCGGAAGCGGCTCTTGGACGGCGGGTTCAGCGTGCGGAGCAGCGAGGCGAGCAGCGGGTGGGCCGGGTCCAGGGGGTTGACCACCTGGACCCGGCCCCGCTTCTCGCTTATCCGGCCCTGGAGCTCCAGCTCGGCGAGGACCGCGCCGGCCGTGCCGTACCGCAGATGCGTGCGGTCGCAGAGCGGCTTGCCGCGCAGCGGGTCCAGCGTCAGCAGGATCAGTTCCTCGGGCAGCGTCAGCTCGGGGGCGTCGTGCGTCATGGTGCGGTGACGATCCTTCCGGTCACGTCGCCGAGGCCCACCCGGGTGCCGTGCGGGCCCGGGGCCCAGGCGGTCAGCGTGACCGTGTCGCCGTCCTCCAGGAACGTCCGCTTGCCCTCGGGGAGTTCGAGCGCGTCGCGGCCGTTCCAGGTGAGCTCCAGGAGCGAGCCGCGCTGGGTGGGCTCGGGGCCGCTGACGGTGCCGGAGCCGTACAGGTCGCCGGTGCGCAGCGAGGCGCCGTTCACCGTCATGTGCGCGAGCTGCTGGGCCGCCGTCCAGTACATCGAGGCGAACGGCGGCTCGGCGACGACCTGGCCGTTGATCTCGACGGTGATCCGGATGTCGAAGCCGCCCGGCTCCTCGTCGTTCGCGTCGTCGAGGTAGGGGAGGAGCGGGAAGTCGCGGGCCGGCGGCGCGGTGCGGGCGGCGTCCAGGGCCTCCAGCGGGGTGACCCAGGCGGAGACGGAGGTGGCGAAGGACTTGCCGAGGAACGGGCCGAGCGGCACGTACTCCCAGGCCTGGAGGTCGCGCGCGGACCAGTCGTTGAGGAGGAAGAGCCCGAAGACGTGCTCGCGGAAGTCGGCCAGCGGCACCGGGGCGCCGTGCGCGGAGGGGACGCCGACGACGAAGCCGACCTCGGCCTCGATGTCCAGCTTCACCGAGGGCCCGAAGACGGGGGCCGGGTCGGTGGGCGCCTTGCGCTGGCCGCTGGGGCGGACGACGTCGGTGCCGGAGACCACGACGGTGCCGGAGCGGCCGTGGTAACCGATCGGGAGGTGCTTCCAGTTGGGCGTGAGCGCGTCGCCGTCCGGCCGGAAGATCTTCCCGACGTTGGTGGCGTGGTGCTCGCTGGCATAGAAGTCGACGTAGTCCGCGACCTCGTACGGCAGGTGCAGCGTCACCGCGTCCACCGGGTGCAGCAGCGGCTCGATGTCCGCGCGGTGGGCGGGGACGGTCAGCCAGGCGGTGAGCGCGCGGCGCACGTCCCGCCAGGCGGTGCGGCCCGCCGCGAGCAGCGGCGTCAGGCTCGGCTGCGCCAGCAGCCCCGCGTACGGGGAGCCCAGCGCGTGGGCGGCGGCCCCGGCGTCCAGGACGTGGTTGCCGATGCGGACGCCGACCCGGCGGACGTCGGGGTGGTCGGGGGTGGAGAACACACCGTACGGAAGGTTGTGCGGGCCGAAGGGGTCGCCCTCGGCCAGATCGAGCGGGCTGCTCTGCTCGGGCATGTGGTGCTGCCTCGCTTTCCAGGTCGCGTGGAGGACACGTTACGTCGGGGCTCCTACCCAGCGGCAGTGCCCTGACCATCCCCAACTGTGCGTATTGCCCGGAAAGTTCACCGGTTACCGTCGGTTCCCCCGGAAATCCGGGGGAACCGAGCGGGAAACACGCGCGCCGATCAGCCCGCCGTGCGCGGGATGCGCTTCTCCCAGGTGCGGTGGAAGACGACTTCCCCGCCGTCCTTGCAGATCACCTCGTCGGAGGTGATGAAGTCCTGGTCGTCGGCGGCGATCTCGGAGCGGGTCTCGATCTCCACGTCCCAGGCCGTCTCCGGGCGGTGCAGCCGGATCCGCCAGTCGGAGCGGGTCCGCGCGGAGAGCGGGTCGTCCTGCTGGACCGTGTACGTCTCCAGGGCGTCCTCGGTGAATTCGAGGCCGTCGGGGTAGACCCGCGTACCGCCGTAGCGGGGGTCGACCTCCAGCCGCCATTCGCCCTTGGCGACATCGCGGGCCACGAGGCGTTCGGGGCGCGGCTCCTCCAGGGTGACCGGGTAGACCACGCCGAGCGGTTCGGACTGTTCCGGTTCGCCGAAGGTGATCGCCGGGTCCTCGGTGTGGCGGCGCACCGGCAGCTCGACGAAGCTGCCGTCGGCGTCCAGGGTGAAGCCCGCCGAGCCCGCCTGCGGCCAGATCCAGGGCCAGTACGAGGAGGAGATCGCGATCCGGATGCGGTGGCCGGGCGGGAAGGTGTGGCCGATGCCGTTGAGGTCGAAGACGACGTCCTCGGTCTCGCCGGGCGTCCAGTCGTCGGTGCGGTCGCGGCCGTGCCGGGCGGCGAGGTTGAGGACGCCGCGGGTGACCAGGGTGGAGGAGCCGTCGGGCGCCACGTCGCAGAGCCGGGCGATGGCCTGGCCGCGGGGTACGTCCATCCGGATGCGGAGCTTCACCCGGGGGCGGCCGAGGATCTCGATCGGCGCGTCGGTGACCGGGAATTCGAACGACACCGACTTGGCGTCCTCGTCCCGCTGGTCCGGCGGCAGGTCGGCTTCGTTGCCGAACGGGAAGAAGCGGCCCGCGTCCAGGCCGGTCTGCTGCGGCGAGGCGACGATCCGCTCGCCGCCCTGGAGGGCGTACGCCATCGGGTTCACGTTCTCCGACGGCCAGGAGGCGTCCCCGACCCAGCGTCCCGGCAGCGTTTCGTACACCGTGGCGGGCGGGTGCGAGCCGCTGATCCAGGACCGCAGCAGCGGCTCCCGCATCACGCCCGTCTCCTTGCCCTTGAGGTGCTGGTCCCACCAGCGCAGCGTCTCCTGGAGGAAGCCGATCGCCGGCCCCGGCGGCAGCCCCCGGTCCGGGTACTGGTGCGACCACGGCCCGATGATCCCGCGCACCCGCCCCGGGTCGAGGTGTTCCACCAGCCGCAGGACGGTGTCGCGGTACGGGTCGTGCCAGCCGCCGACCGCGAGGACGTTCGCCTTGATCGCGCCGTAGTCCTCGCAGACGCTGCCGTGCTTCCAGTAGGCGTCGCGGCTCTGGTGGGCCAGCCAGGTGTGGATGAAGGGGTCGACGGCCTCCAGCCGCTTCAGCCACATCTCCTTCCAGTCGTCGCCGGCCTGCGCCGGGTCCGGCGGCCGGCAGACGAAGGCGAGCATGGTGGCCGCCCAGGCGTGCATGTCCACGGCGAGGACCGAGCCGCCCATGTAGTGGACGTCGTTGTCGTAGCGGTCGTCGGCCGAGCAGACGGTGACGATCGCCTTGAGCGGCTCGGGGGCGAGCGCGGCGATCTGGAGCGAGTTGAAGCCGCCCCAGGAGATGCCGAACATCCCGACCCGGCCGGAGCACCACTCCTGCTGGGCCAGCCAGTGGATGACGGCGACCCCGTCCTCCAGCTCCTGCGCGTCGTACTCGTCGCCCGGCAGCCCCTCGCTGTTGCCGTGGCCCCGCACGTCGACCCGTACGGAGACGTAGCCGTGGCCTGCGTACCAGGGGTGGCGCTGCCAGTCGCGCGGGGCGGTCCAGTCGCTGAGCCGGTAGGGCAGGTACTCCAGCAGGGCCGGGACCGGTTCGTCGGTCACCGGCCGCCAGATCCGGGCGTAGAGCCGGGTGCCGTCGGGCAGCGGGATGCGGACGTCCTCGCGGGTGGTCTCGTACGGGAACTCGGTCGTGATGTTCATGGGTCACCTCGGTGGGGGACGGGGTGCTTCGCGCGGGCGTACGGGTCGGTGGGCGGGGTGCTTTCAGGCGTACGGGTCAGCGGACGGGGTGCATCGTGCGCTTCAGCCAGGGCGCGGCGAGGATCATCGCCACGCCGGCCGCCACGGCGATGGCCCCGTTGACGCCGAAGTACGCGGGGTTGGAGACCTCGCCGTACAGCTTCACGATCTGGGCCTGGATGCCGTTGGCCAGCGCGAGCGAGAGGAACCACAGGGCCATCGTCTGACTGGCGAACGCCTTCGGGGCGAGCTTGGTGGTGGCGGACATGCCGGAGGTCTCCAGCAGGATGTCGCCGAGCCCGAGCAGCAGGTACGAGCCGACGATCCACCAGGCCGCCATGCGGTACGTGTCGCTCGCGTGGCCGGAGGTCGGCAGGACCATCAGAAGGAAGGAGAGCCCGCCGAGGATCACGCCGAACGCGATCTTGTTGGAGGCGTGCGGCTGGCGCGGGCCCATCTTCGCCCAGACGGCGGCGACGACCGGGGCGAGCGCGACCTCGAAGGCGCCGAGCGCCGAGGCGTACCAGCTGGCCGGGAAGGTGAAGCCGAAGATCTCGGTCCGGGCGTTCGTCGACGCGAGCAGCATCATCGTGGAGTACGCCTGGAAGAGGATGAAGTTGAAGACGACGGATCCGAGGAAGAGCACCACGTACGGGCGCAGCCGGCCGCGCTCCTCGGCGGTGACCCGGGGCGAGCGGAACATCACCACGAAGTAGACGACCGGCGCGATCACCGAGATGACGGTGAGCACGTCGACGAACCGGTCCATCGTCAGCCAGCCCGCCAGGGCCAGCGCGGTGGCGACGAGGGCGACCACCACCGCCCCGCCGATGATCAGCCGGACCGCGCGGCGCATCGCGTCCGGCGCCAGCGCGAATTCGGCGGCGTGCTTACGCCCGGCCAGGTGACGGCGGCCCGCGACGTACTGGATCAGACCGAAGGTCATGCCGATCGCGGCGGCCGAGAAGCCCCAGTGCCAGCTCCAGTGCTCGCCGAGCCAGCCGGTGATCAGCGGTCCGGCGAACGCGCCGATGTTGATGCCCATGTAGTAGAGGGCGAAGCCGGCGTCGCGCCGTTCGTCGTCGGTGCGGTAGAGCTTGCCGACCATGGAGGCCACATTGGGTTTGAGCAGGCCCGTTCCGGCGCTGATCAGGCCGAGGCCCACCCAGGTCATGGCGTCGGTGGGCACGGCCATGGAGTAGTGGCCGCAGGCGATGAGGATGCCGCCGTACAGCACGGCCCGGTACGAGCCGAGGATCCGGTCGGCCAGCCAGCCGCCCGCCACGGAGACCAGATAGACCAGCGTTCCGTAGGCGGCGGAGACGGAGGCGGCGGTGCCCGGGTCCATGTCCATGCCGCCGTCTCTCACCGTGTCGGCGAAGAACAGCACCAGGATGGCCTGCATGCCCAGGAACGAGAACCGCTCCCACACCTCCAGGCCGGACAGGGTCATCAGCCCCCGTGGCTGCCCGAAGAAGGCGTGGTCGTCCTCGGGCGGGGGCTTGGCCGGTTCGGTGTCGGCGGTGCTGTGGGACAAAGCGGAGACTCCTGATCGTATGAGCTGATCCCGAACATACCGGCGGTGATGGGAAGCCGCCCACGGTGATCCATAGCGGACCGGATACGCTGAAGTTGCCAGGAGAGACAGCGACACATCGACATTGAGTGTGATCGTCAGCAGACAGGAGATGCCCTCGTGACCGTCGTCGGGCCGTTCGGACTGCACGTGCGGGACCAGGCTCTTGAGGCCGGTGTCCAGTCGGGCCTGGCAGCTGTCGAGGCGGGGCTGCTCGAAGCCACCAAGAGCGACGTCCCCTTCATCACGGACGCCGCCCAGCACCTGGTGCGGGCGGGCGGCAAGCGGTTCCGTCCCTTGCTGGTCATGCTCGCGTCACAGTTCGGTGATCCGGACGCGCCCGGAGTCGTGCCCTCCGCCGTCGTCGTCGAGCTGACCCACCTGGCCACGCTGTACCACGACGACGTGATGGACGAGGCCGACGTGCGGCGCGGGGTGCCCAGCGCCAACACCCGCTGGGGCAACTCCGTCGCCGTCCTCACCGGCGACTTCCTCTTCGCCCGCGCCTCCCACATCCTGGCCGACCTCGGCCCCGAGGCCGTCCGCATCCAGGCCGAGGCCTTCGAACGGCTCGTCACCGGCCAGATCCTGGAGACCGCGGGCCCGCGCGACGGCCGCGACCCGGTCGACCACTACCTGGACGTGCTCAGCGGCAAGACCGGCTCGCTGGTCGCCGTCTCCGGCCGGTTCGGCGCGATGATGTCCGGGGCCGACGAGCGGACCGTGGACATCCTCACGCAGTACGGCGAACGGCTCGGCATCGCCTTCCAGCTCGCCGACGACGTCCTCGACATCGCCTCCGACTCCCACGAGTCCGGCAAGACCCCCGGCACCGACCTGCGCGAGGGCATCCCGACCCTCCCGGTCCTGCGGCTGCGCGCCCAGGCGGCGGAGGACGGCAAGCCCGACGACCTGGAGCTCGTCGAGCTGCTCGACGGCGACCTGAGCGGCGACGCCGCCCTGACCGAGGTGCTGCGCCGGCTGCGCGCCCACCCGGCGCTGGAGCAGGCCCGCCAGGACACCGTGCGCTACGCCCAGGAGGCGCGCGCCACGCTCGCGCCGCTGCCCGAGTGCTACGCGAAGTCGGCGCTGGAGGAGCTGTGCGACGCGGTGGTGCACCGCGCGGGCTGAGTCCGTGCGGGTGCGGTGAGACGCCGCGCGGTGCTGCGGGACGTCGCTTCGGCGCGGGTTGACGTGGTGTCACCCGGTGGCCTACCCCTACTGGATGGCCCAGGTGCCCCGTCCGGTTGTCATACCGGAGCAGTAGGCGGAGTTGATCCCCCGGGCTGACGCTTCAAGCCGTCCGTTTTGGTCAGATGGATACCAACGGAAGCGCCGACCACGGAGGTAGGGCACACATGGACCCGAACGACAGCGCACAGACCACCGGCGAGGCCACGGGTACTGTCGTGGGCCGCCGGAAGGCGGCGCGCTACATCGTCCCCGTCGCGGTCGCGGGAGTGGCGGCCGCGACCATCGGACTCGTCCCGGCGCTCGCCAACTCCGGCGACCCCGACCTGCCGAAGATCAGCGCACAGGAGCTCATCGAGAAGATCGCCGCTTCCGACGAGGAACAGCTCTCCGGCACGTTCAAGATCAGCACCGATCTGGGCCTGCCCCTCGACGGCCTCGCGGGCTCCTTCGTCCCGGGCGGCAAGGGCGGCGACAAGGACGGCGGCGCGGCGGCCCCGCAGGACAAGCTCATGGAGCTGACGTCCGGCACGCACACGCTGCGGGTGGCCGCCGACGGCCCGGAGCGGCAGAAGCTCTCCATCCTCGGCGACGCGTCCGAGTACAGCCTCATCCACAACCAGGGCGAGGTCTGGGCGTACGACAGCACATCCGACGAGGTCTACCACGCCGAGGCCCCCGAGGGCCGCGACGGCGGCGGCCACGCGGAGAAGGCCCCGAAGGCCCCCGAGGGCGCTCCGGCGACCCCGAAGGACTTCGCCGAGCAGGCGCTCGCGGCGGCCGGGGACACCACCTCGGTCACCGTGGACGGCACGGCTCAGGTCGCCGGGCGGGACGCGTACCAGCTGCTGATCAAGCCGAAGCAGTCCGGTTCGACCATCGGCTCGGTCCGGATCGCCGTGGACGCCGAGAACGGCGTACCACTGAAGTTCACCCTGTCCGCGGCGAGCGGCGGCAAGGCCGTCGTCGACGCCGGGTTCACCAAGGTCGACTTCTCCAGGCCCGCCGCGTCCACGTTCTCCTTCACCCCGCCCAAGGGCGCCAAGGTGACCGAGGCCGACGAGCTGGAGACCGGCAAGGACGAGCGCGGCGCGGCGCAGAAGGCGCTGCCCGGTCAGCTGGCCGAGCTGGACGGCTTCGAGGGCCTCAACGTCATCGGCAAGGGCTGGACCTCGATCGCCGAGATCAAGACCCCTGGAGGCAAGGGCCTCCCGGCGGCCGGCTCGGACGAGGTCCCGGCCGAGGCGCAGGGCTTCCTCGACGCGCTGGGCGACAAGGTCACCGGGAAGTTCGGCTCGGGCACGGTCTTCAAGACGCGCCTGGTCAACGCCCTGCTGACGGACGACGGCTCGGTGTACGTCGGAGCGGTGACGAAGGACGCGCTGGTGCGCGCCGCCGACGCGGCCGCGAAGTAGGACACGCCGGGCAACCGGCGCCGGACACCCGCCCCGTCGCACACTGTGCGGCGGGGCGGCAACGCCGTAAGGCCTGGCAGCCGCGCGGACGGAGAGGTGCGACCCGGATGACGACGACAGGGGAAGCCGCGGCCGATGCGGTGGGCGTGGCGGATGGGACGGACGGGGCGGGCACGCCGGTCATCCGTACCCGTGGCCTGACCAAGCGCTACCGGGGCGGCCAGCTCGCCGTGGACGGCCTCGACCTGGCCGTGCCCGCCGGCAGCGTCTTCGGCTTCCTCGGCCCCAACGGCTCCGGGAAGACCACCACGATCCGGATGCTGATGGGCCTCATCGACCCGACGTCCGGCACCGCCGAGGTGCTCGGCCGCCCGATGCCCGCCGCCGCCCGTACGGTGCTGCCGGAGGTCGGCGCGCTGATCGAGGGGCCCGCGCTGTACGGCTTCCTGAACGGCCGGGACAACCTCCTGCGGTACGACCGGGCCGACCCGACCGCCGACCCGCGCACCCGCCGGGCCCGCGTCGACGATGCCCTGGCACGGGTCGGGCTCGGAGCCGCCTCCGGCAAGAAGGCCAAGGCGTACTCGCTCGGCATGAAACAGCGCCTCGGCCTGGCCGCCGCCCTGCTCCGGCCGCGCCGCCTGCTGGTCCTGGACGAGCCGACCAACGGCCTCGACCCGCAGGGCATGCGCGAGATCCGCGCCCTGGTCCGGGAGCTGGCGGCCGAGGGCACCACGGTGTTCCTCTCCTCCCACCTGCTGGACGAGATCGAGCAGGTCTGCACGCACGCCGCGGTGATGGCCCGGGGCCGGCTGATCGTCCAGGGCCCGGTCGCCGACCTCGCGGCGGGCGCCCGGGGCCGGCTCGCCGTCACCACTCCGGACCCCGGCGACGCGGCCCGCATCCTCCGCGAACACGGGCTCACCGGCCTGAGCGCCGACGGCGACCGGCTCACCGCCGATGCCCCGCCCGCCGCCGTGGACCTCGCCGACCTCAACGCGGCGCTGGTGACCGGCGGGGTGCGGGTGCGGTTCTTCGGCGTCGAGCGGGGTTCGCTGGAGGACGCCTTCGTCGCACTCACGGGAGAGGGATTCGATGTCGCAGGCTGAAGCCGAACAGGTGCGCTCCCGCAGTCCGCTGTGGACGCTGGGTCTCCTCCGCTCCGAGATCGCCACGCTGCTCCGCCGCCACCGCACCTACGCCCTCCTCGGCGTGCTCGCCGCCGTACCCGTCCTCATCGGGATCGCGGTCCGGATCGAGACGGGCGGCGGCGGTGGCGGCGGAGCGGGAGGCCCGGACGGCGGGGCGGGGCCGGCGTTCCTCGCCCAGGTCACCAACAACGGCCTCTTCCTCGTCTTCGCCGCCCTCGCCGCGACCCTGCCGGTCTTCCTGCCGATGGCCGTCGGCGTGGTGGCCGGCGACGCCGTCGCGGGCGAGGCGAGCAGCGGCACCCTGCGCTATCTGCTGGTGGCCCCGGCGGGCCGGACCCGGCTGCTGCTCGTGAAGTACGCCTCCGTCCTCGTCTTCTGCCTGGTCGCGACGCTGGTCGTGGCGGCGTCGGCGCTGGCGGTGGGCGCGCTGCTGTTCCCGGTGGGGGAGGTCACCACGATCTCCGGGACCCGGATCGGCTTCGGCGAAGGGCTCGTCCGGGCGGCGCTGACGGCACTGGTCGTCGCGGTGTCCCTGACCGGGTTCGCCGCGCTCGGGCTGTTCGTCTCGACGCTGACCGGCAGCGGGATCGGGGCGATGGCGGCCACGGTCGGGCTGCTGATCACGGTGCAGATCCTGGACAGCATCCCGCAGCTGAGCGGCGCGCATCCGTATCTGTTCTCGCACTACTGGATGTCCTTCGCGGACGTCCTGCGCGAACCCGTCCACTGGGACGACCTGATCAAGAACTTCCAGCTGCAGGGGCTGTACGTCGCGGTGTTCGGCTCGGCGGCCTGGGCCCGCTTCACGGCCAAGGACATCACGGCGTAAGAGGCGCCCCGGAGAGGGGGACAAGGCGGCCTGGCTGGATCGGATCGTCGGGGTCCGCACGCGCCGTCGGCCGGGCGAGCCGTCCCCCGATCGGCTCGTCGCGGCACGAACGGCACGAACGGTGCGGACAACGGGAACGACACGACACGGTACGTTCCGTTTCCGCCTCGGTATGGTGCGGTCTTTGGCGACGAGATGTCAACAAGAGATTGGCTGGAACCCCCCTATGCTCACCGAATGATCACATCGCCGAGCAGCGTGCGACGCAGCGAACGATCACGCCGCGCGATCCTGCGGTCCGCTCTCGACCTCTGTACGGAGCGGGGGTACGGGCACGTCACCATAGAGGCCATCGCGGCCGGCGCCGGGGTCAGCAAGAAAACGATCTACCGTTGGTGGCCGTCGAAGGGCGCGGTGCTGCTGGAGGCGTTCACGGACGCCCTGATCGACGCCACGCCGTTCGTGGACACCGGCGACATCGGCGCCGACCTGCGCACCCATGTCGCCGGCGCGGTGAACCTGCTCTCGGTCCCGCCGTTCGGCCCGGCCTACGCGGGCATCCTCTCCGAGCTGCACCACGACGAGCTCCTGGCCCAGCAGCTGCGGGAACAGCTGGTCGACCCGCGCGTCGAGGAGGCGATCGGCCGGCTGCGCAGCGCCCAGGAACAGGGCCAGATCCCGCCCGGCGCGGACCTCCCGCTGGCCGTCGAGATGCTGTACGGCCCCGTCTACTACCGCCACGTCCTGCGCAAACCCATCCAGGACGAGGCGACGATCGCCACCCTCGTGGACCACGTCCTGCGCTCGCTGCGCGCGCCGGGGTACTGAGCCCGGACGACGACCCGCCCTAGCCGAAGCACTCCAGGGCCAGCGGCAGGTCGTCCAGCCACGCCTGGAGGCGGGAGCGCCTGCGGGCGGCGAGCAGGCACGGGTGGGCCGTGCCGTGGTGCGGGTGGACGACGACCTGGAGGTGCTTGGGGCCCGCGGCCTGGTACGTCACGGTGCTGATCTCGGCCCAGGTGTAGTGCACCTCCGCGTTCTCCGGGCCCAGGGTGACGCCCGTCTCGTCGACCAGGAGAGAGCTTCCCGGGCCGACCGCCACGAACGTGAGGTCGATGTCGTCCGGTACGCCGCCCGTCGGGGCGAGCCGCGTCGGCGCCTGGTGCGGCAGGAAGCCGTTGGACGGCGCGTACGCGGGCGGCGGCGGGGCCACCGCCACGGTGGGGGCGTACGAGTACGGCGCGGCGGGCGAAGCGGCCGATTCGTCCGGTACGAACAGGTCCAGCAGACCCGTCGGCGTGGGCCGCTGGTCCGGCTCCTTGGCCAGGCACGCGGCCAGGACCGGCCGCAGGCCCTCCGGCACGGCGGCCAGGTCCGGCGGCTCGTGCACCGACCGGTACATCATGCCCATCGGCGTGCCCGCCCCGAACGCGCTGCCGCCCGCCGCCGCGACGAGCACCGCGCCCAGCGCGAACACATCGGCCGCGCCGCTGATGTCCTGCCCCTGGGCCTGCTCGGGCGCCAGGAACCCCGGCGTCCCGAACGCCATGCCGGTGGCGGTCAGCCGGGTCGACTCCAGGGCCCGCGCGATGCCGAAGTCCAGGACCCGCGGGCCGTCCGGGGCCATGATGATGTTGCCGGGCTTCAGATCGCGGTGCACCAGCCCGCAGCCGTGGATCGCCGCCAGGGCCTCGGCCAGCGCCGCGCCGAGCTGCCGCAGCCGCGCCTCGTCCATCGGCCCCTCGGCCTCCACCAGCGCGGCGAGCGTGGGCCCGGGAACGTACGCCGTGGCCAGCCAGGGCGCCGCCGCCTCCGGGTCCGCGTCCACCACCGGGGCCGTGTGGAAGCCGCCCACACTGCGCGCGGCCGCGACCTCGGCCCGGAACCGCTCCCGGAAGTGCGGGTCGCCCGCGAGCTCCGGCCGGGCCACCTTCACCGCCACCGCCCGCCCGCCGCGCGAACGCGCCAGATAGACGGTGCCCATCCCGCCGGCGCCCAACTCCCGCTCCACGGCGTACCCGCCGATACGATCCGGCAGCCCGCCGCCGTCCGCCCCGTGCTCCATGCGCTGAACGCCCCCCTGTGATCCGGCGGTTCAGTATGCCGCAGCGTTCTGACGGCCTCTGATGGCCGTGGACGACCACGGGTGGCCACTGACGGTCTTGGAGGGCAGGGCCCGCTCGCCTCTGTTGGCCGTCCACCGGTGGCCGGGCCCCGGGGGCCGGGTGATGCTGGACCGGCGCGTGCCGGCACCGGTGCTCCGGCGCGCCGGAGCCGGAGGGCGGGTGGAGCCGTGTCGGACGCCGAGACCCCGGCCGTGCCCGAAGGGTCACCGAGTGGGGCGGACCAGCTGGACGAGGCGGTGCTGGCCACGCTGTTCGCCCAGTCCGCCGTCGGCCTGGCCGTCCTCGACCCGCGGCTCCGGCTCGTACGCGCCAACTCGCTCGTCGAGGGCGTGGAGACCGGGGAATTCATCGGCCGCCGGTTCACCGAGGTCTTCCGGCTCGACGACCCGGACGGCGCCGAGCAGATCATGAACCGGGTGCTCGCCGGTGAGGGCCCGATCCGCGATCACCTCGTCCGGGGCCGGCTGCGCCAGGTCCCCGGCGACCGGGAGTTCCTGGTCTCCGCGTACCGCATCGACGGCTCCAGGATCGGCCTCGGCGGCTCCGGCGGCGGGCCCGACGGCTCCGGTGGCGGGCCCGCCGACCCCTCCGCCCTCGGCCTGCTGGCCGCGGTCGTCGACGTCACCGAGCGGGAGCGGGCCCGCTCCCGCGAGGCCGCGCTCGCCGCCGTGCGGGACGCGGTCGGCGGCTCCCTCGACGTCGCCGCCACCTGCCGCGCCCTCGCCGACGCCCTGGTGCCCGGTTTCGCCGATCTCGCCGTCATCGAGGTGGTGGACGAGATCCTGCGCGGCGCCGCCCCGCCGGTGGGCCCGCTGCCGCCCGACACCCCGCTGTGCCGGGCGGCGAGCGGCCGGTGCGCCGCGGTGCGGGACGGGGCGGAGAACGGGAGCGGGGCGGGGGGCCGGCGGGCCCGGGCCGGGGCGGTCCGCCGGCTCCCCGCCCGTACGCCGCACGCGCTGGCCGTCGCCGATCTGCGGCCCCGGCTCGTCCCGATCGGCCCCGACACCCCGTGGCTGGACGCCGACCCGGACGGGGCGGGCGCCGCCGCGCAGGCCGGGGCGCACTCCCTGATCGTCGTGCCGCTCACCCTGCGCGGCGCGGTCCTCGGGCTGGTCAGCCTCTACCGCTGCGCGGCGGCCGAGCCGTTCGACGAGGACGACGTCACCCTCGCCACCACGGCGGCCACCCGCGCGGCGCTCGCCGTCGACAACGCCCGCCGCTACGAACGCGAGCACGTCATCGCCTCGACCGTCCAGCGGCGGCTGCTCCCGCAGGCCGAGCGGCAGCAGGCGGCCGTCGAGACCGCGCACGTCCTGCTGCCCGGCCGGGACAGCGGCCGCTGGTTCGACGCCATCGCCCTGTCCGGCGCCCGTACCGCGCTCGTCGTGGGCGGCGTCGCGGGCGAGGGCCTTCAATCGGCCATCGCCATGGGCCAGTTGCGTACGGTGATCCAGGCGCTGGCGGGTCTCGACCTGGAGCCGGAGGAGGTCCTCGCCCGGCTCAAGGACACCGCCGACCGCCTCGCCGGCGAACGCGCCGCCCTGCCCCCGGACGACTCGCTGCACGGCGAACCCCTGAGCGCGGGTTGCGTGTACGGGGTCTACGACCCGTTCACCCGCACCTGCACCCTCGCCCGCGCCGGGCACCCCGCGCCGCTGATCATCGGCCCCGACGGGCGGCCCGTCGACCTCGACGTACCGGAAGGGCCCGGACTCTTCTCCGCCGACAGCGCCCTCTTCGCCCCCGCCACCGTCACCCTGGAGGAGGGCAGCCTGCTCGCGTTCTGCACCGCCGAGCTGCTCTCCGGCGACCGGGCCGCCGAACGCATCACGCGGACCCTCGCCCGGCCGGGCCGCAGTCTGCGGCAACTGGGCGACGACATCGTGTACGCGCTGCCGGACGACACCCGCTCCGCCGGTGCGGCCCTGCTCCTGGCCCGTACGGGTACGGTCTCCGAACACCGGGTCGCCACCTGGGACCTGGCCCAGGACCGCGCGACGCCCGCCACCGCCCGGGTGCTCGTCCGCGACCGGCTCCAGGGCTGGGGCCTGGACGAGGACACCGTCGACGCGACCGAGCTGATCGTCAGCGAGCTCGTCACCAACGCCGTCCGCTACGGCACCCCGCCGCTGCGGCTGCGCCTCCTGCTGGACTCCACGCTCACCTGCGAGGTCCACGACGGTTCCACGGCCGCCCCGCACCTGCGGCACGCCCGGACCGTCGACGAGGGCGGCCGGGGCCTGTTCATCGTCTCCCGTCTCGCCTCGCACTGGGGCGCCCGGCACGGGCCGGACGGCAAGGTGCTGTGGACCGAACAGGAGCTGCCGGGCGCGTGATTCCGCCCGGACCGGCGGAATCCGGGGGCGCACGGGCATGCCGGCCGCGCCGATCGAGCAGAGTGGTCCGTATGACGACACCCGCAGAGCTGCTGCGCTCCTTCGCCCGCACCCGCGCCTCCCTCGACGGCGAGGAGGTGACGTACTGGTGGTCCGGAGACGTGTACTCCTGGGCCCCCGACGAGCCCTACCAGCGCGTCTTCGGCTTCGAGGGCCTCAATGTCTCGCGCCTGGTCCAGGACGCGGAGGCCGGTCCCGACGCGTATCAACTGCTCACCCGTGAGGCCGCGTTCTATCTGGATCCGGTCAGCCGCGAGATCCTGGAGACCTGGCAGGACCTGCCGGTGGTGCACGTCTGGAACGACCCGGCGAACCAGAAGTGGCGCCCCTTCCCGATCCCGACGACCGAGCTCGGGGACCAGGTCTGCTTCAGCCTGGAGATCCCGCTCGCCTACCCGTCGCCGCTGCCGGTGGCCGCGTATCCGGTGCACTCGGCGGGGGACACGTACAAGGCCCTGGAACTCTTCCAGTTCTTCGCGGACCGCGCCGATCTGGCGGGGGCTGCGCCCAGCGTTCCGGCCACCCTGTCGTGGAGCCGGATGTCGCCGTGGCTGCCCTGGATGGCCCGGGGACAGCGGCCCGGCGGCCTCACCTTCCACTGCCGGGGCCGCAAGCTCGGCGCGTACACCGAGGTGCCGGAGCGCACCCGCGCCTACATCGCCGGCCGCCACCCGGAGTTCGCCCACGCCCCGGAGAAGTGGAGCGAGCCGAACGAGACCAGCTGGACGTACTTCCGCAAGCTCAACCCGCCCCAGGGGTAGGGCCGTTCCCAGGGGCCGTTGAGGGGAGTGCTCGGGGAAGCCTTCAGGGGAGCGTGATGTTCCGGCCCGGGCCGCCCTCGACCGTGTCCTTCCCGGAGCCGCCGACGACGAGGTCGTCTCCGTCCTCGCCGTACAGCATGTCGTCGCCGGAGCCGCCGAACAGGAGGTCGTTGCCCTCCCCGCCCATGACGTGGTCGTCGCCCGGGCCCGCGTACACGACGTCGTCGCCGTCGTACGCCTCGATCATGTCGTCGCCCCGGCCGCCCCACAGCCACTGGTCGCCGTCGACGGCCATCAGGTGGTCGTCGCCGTCGCCGCCGTCGAGGACGACGCGCCCCATGACCATGTCGTCGCCCTCGTCACCGCGCACGGTGTGCGCGGTGTGGGCGTGCAGCATGTCGTCGCCGGGGCCGCCGCTGACGGTGGCGACGCCCGGGTCGCTGGTGGCGATCTCGTCGTCGCCGTCGCCGAGGAAGACGTCGATCCGGTCCGGCCGGGCGCTGTCGGTGGGCAGTTCGCAGACGACGTACGTCTCGTCGCCCGGGGTGAGGTACGTGCAGTGGTCGCCGGGCCGGAGCGGCACCGCGTCACGGAAGCCGATGCGCCGGACGCCGTCGCCCTGGTCCATCGGGACCACGTGGAGGTCGTTGACCTGGCCCGGGGCGGCGGTGAAGGTGATGGACTGCTTCGCCCAGTCGGCGCCGACGGTGGCCTTGCCCTCGGCGGCGGAGGTGGCGGGGGCCGCGACGGCCGGGGAGGCGGCGAGGCCGGTGGCGAGCAGGGCCACGACGGCCGACATCATCTTGCGCTTCACGACAGCTCCTCGGTGGGTCCGTGGGGGTCTCCCGCCTGCGGCGAACCTGGCAGGCAGGTGCATGTCAAGCCGCATGCGTGGCGGTGGGGTCGCCACGCATGCGACCGCAGCCTACCCGCCTTGGTCTAGACCAAACCAGGGTCGGTCAGGCCGCACCGGAGCCCGGTGCGGCCTGGGTACCGAACAGCCGCTCCAGGACCACCGCGACCCCGTCCTCCGCGTTCGACAGGGTCACCTCGTCGGCCGCCGCGCGCAGCTCCGGATGTGCGTTGCCCATGGCCACCCGGTACCCCGAACCGGCGAACATCGGCAGGTCGTTGGGCATGTCGCCGAAGGCGATCGTCCGCTCGGCCCCGATCTCCAGCAGCTCGGCGGCCGCCGCCAGCCCCGTGCCCTTGTCCACGCCGCGCGGGGCCAGCTCCACCGTGCCGGGCCCCGCCATCGTCACCGTCGCCAGCTCGCCCACGGCCGCGCGCGCGGCGGCGGTCAGCTCGTCGTCGCCCAGCTCCGGATGGCGCACCAGCACCTTGATCACGGGCCGCGCCCACAACGCGGCGCGGGAGGCGACGCGTTGGGCGGGAAGCGTCGGGTTCGGCATCCGGTACCCGGCCTCGATCAGGGTCACCCCGTCCACGCCGTCCTGGTCCACGGCGGCGAACACCGCCCCGACCTCCGCCTCGATCTTGCCGAGCGCGGTGTCGGCGGCCTCGCGGTCCAGGGCGGCGGACCGCAGCAGCCGCCCGCTCCCGGCCTCGTACAGCTGGGTGCCCTGCCCGCAGACGACGAGCCCGGTGTACGCCAGGTCCGCGAGCAGCGCCCGTATCCCGGGGACCGGCCGCCCGGTGACGATCAGATGCCGGGCGCCCGCCGCGGCGGCGCGGGCGAGCGCCGCGCGGGACCGGGCGCTCACGGTGTCGTCCGGGCGGAGCAGGGTGCCGTCCAGGTCCGTGGCGACGAGGGCATATGCGGGTGGCGTGAGCATGGGCCCCAGCCTAGGAGCACCCGGACGGCCGCTTGCCCGCCAGGGGGTGGATCGGATATACGGATCGGCCGGGCGGGGGCGCGGGGGCCGCTGTCAGGCGGCCGTCCCGCCGGCGTTGCGGATGAGCCGCTGCAGCACCTTCACCGTGGTGACGTAGTCCGCGTCGGAGATGCCCTCGTGGAGCGCGGCGCGGATCGCGGGTGCGTTGCGCGCGAGATCGACCCGCGCCTGTTCCCCCGCCTCTGTGAGCCACAGCCTGCCGTCCGGGTCCCGGTTCAGCCAGCCCCGCTCCACGAGCGCCTCGGCCTCGACCGCCAGGTCGTCCTCGGGCCGGATGTACGAGGCCATGGCCTGCTGGAGCTCGGGGAGGGCCATCCCTTCGCCGTCGGGCGAGATGTCGTTCGCCGACAGATGGCGCAGAAGCCAGAACTGGGGCTGGGTGTAGCCCTTCTCGGCCTGCCGGTCCCGGGTGTATGTGATCAGTGCCTCGTAGGCGACGCCGGTCCAGTAGGCGGCGGGCTGTCCGGCGAGTTCGGCGTCGGAAAGCTGGTGATCGGTCATGGCGTCTTCTCCCTCATGCGCTTCGGGGCCTTGCGGTGGCCTCGCGGCAACCGTAGAACCTCAAGCGTTGTTGAGGGCAAGAGGATCGTCTTGCCCGGCCGGCGGGGGACCGTGTCTGTGCCCGGCCCCCGCCAGCCCGACCCAAGCCCGGCCCGGCCCGGCCCGGCCCGGCGCGGGCCTCAGGCGAAGATCCCGCTGTAGGCGTTCAGGGCCGGCTGGCCGCCGAGGTGGGCGTACAGGACGTTGGAGTCCTCGGGGATCCCGCCGTCGCGCACCAGGTCGATGAGTCCGGCCATGGACTTGCCCTCGTAGACCGGGTCGATGATCATCCCTTCGAGCCGGCCCGTGAGCTTGATGGCGTCCACCGTGGATTGGACCGGTATGCCGTAGAGCTCGCCGGCCCAGCCTTCCAGGACGGTGATCTCGTCGTCCTTCAGTTCCCGCCCGAGGCCGATGAGTTCGGCGGTGGCACGGGCGATCCTCGCCACCTGGGCACGGGTCTCGGCGAGCTTCGCCGACGCGTCGATGCCCAGGACCCGCCGCGGCCGGTCCTGGCCCGCGAACCCGGCGATCATGCCTGCCTGGGTGCTGCCGGTGACGCTGCACACCACGACGGTGTCGAAGAACACGCCCAACTCCTCCTCCTGCCGCTGCACTTCGCGCGCCCAGTTCGCGAAGCCGAGGCCGCCGAGGGGATGGTCGGATCCGCCTGCCGGAATGGCGTACGGCGTGCCGCCCGCGGCCCGTACGTCGTCCAGGGCCTGACGCCAGCTGTCCTTGACGCCGATGCCGAAGCCCGCCTGCACCAGGCGCACGTCCGCGCCCATGATGCGGGACAGCAGGATGTTGCCGACCTTGTCGTTGACCGCGTCGGGCCAGTCCACCCAGCTCTCCTGGATGAGGACCGCCTTCAGACCGGCGCGGGCGGCCACGGCCGCCACCTGCCGTGTGTGGTTGGACTGCACGCCGCCGATGCTGACGAGCGTGTCCGCGCCCTGCCGGAGCGCGTCGGGAAGCAGGTACTCCAGCTTGCGGGTCTTGTTGCCGCCGTACGCGAGACCGGCGTTGCAGTCCTCCCGCTTGGCCCAGATGCGCGCACCGCCGAGATGCTCGCTGAGCCGGTCCAGCGGATGCACCGGGCTGGGGCCGAACAGCAGGGGGTAACGCTCGAAGTCGTCCAGGGACATCGCGGGCTCCTCGTGTGCGTGTGCGTGTGCGTGGGCGTAGGCGTGTGCGTAGGCGTGGATGGGTCCGGCGCGGCCCGTCGCCGGGCCGCGTGGCACGGGTGTTCAGGAGTCTCCGGGCGCGCCGCTCCGCGATCCGCCGGGTCGCGGCCCGCCGGACCCCGGCTCGCCGGGTTCCCCGGTGGCGGTCCCCGCTCCGGCGTCCGGCCAGGCGTCGAGCAGCGGCAGCAGCGTCTGCCAGTTGGCCCGGGTCGCGGCCACCGCGCCCTCGACGTCCCCGGCCGCGCACAGCTCGATGATCCGGTCGTGCTGGGCGACCGACCCGCGCCCGCTCAGCGAGGAGAACCGCAGCCGCTCCAGGCGTCGCAGTACGGGCGTGAACTGGTCGAGCACGGTGGCGACGGCCGCGTTGGCGCAGGCGGTCACGGCGACGCGGTGGAACGCGTCGTCGGCCTCCAGCGCCCCGTCCGCGTCGTTGCGCCGCAGGGCGTCGGCGAAGCGCGCGTTCGCCTCGCGCATCGCGTCGAGCTCGACCGCGTCCAGCTGCGGGACGGCCTCCCGTACGGCGAGTTCGTGCATGGCGGAGGTGACCGACTGCGCGGCCCGGACGGCGCGGACGTCGAGCGGGCTCACGAGGGTGAACCGACCGGGCTTCGTCTGCACGAGCCCCGCCTGCTCCAGCCGCGCCAGCGCCTCACGCACCGGCGTACGGCTGACCCCGAGCCAGTCGGCCAGGTCACCGTCGTTGAGACGCTCGCCGGGCGCGAGCGTGCCGTCGACGATGGCGTCACGGATGGCCCGGTAGGCGCTCTCACGGAGGAGCGAACGGGAGACGAGGCCTCGGTTCTGCGGGACTGGCATGCAATATATTGCATGCCGCGTGAGGGGTGGCTGTCAAGGGCGGTGAGCACCCCGTCGTGCGTCGTCATGCGTCGTCGCGCGCGGCGCGGGTCATGGCCCGGCCCGGCGCCCGCGAACGCGACGCGAAAGAAAACGAGTTCGCCGAAATTCAAGAACTGACGCATGCTCACCGAGCTCATTAGGAGGAAACGACCTCCTCGTTGGAGAAACCTCCTAGGTTGTGCGGCGGCTCGGATTCGTCAGTTCCCGCTGGTTGACGCAAAGACTGATGACAACGTTGTATTTGGCGCAGCCCGCGTGACCAGTGGGTCACATGAGCCCTTCTGACCAGAGGGCCAAAGGGAGTACAGAAAACACATCATGGGGGATACGCATGCTTTCCATGCGTCGCAGAACGATAGGCCAGGCTCTGGTTACCGCATCCGCGCTCGTCGCCGGAATGCTCGCCACCCTGACACCTGCCACGGCTGCCGAGCAGCCGACTCCGCCGTCGGCTCAGGAATACCTTTCCTGGCTCGCCGAGCAGGACGATCCCGGGGCGGCCCGGACGGCAACAGAGTTCACGGCCCTGTCCGAGGCCGACCAGGAGAAGTTTCTCGCCTACTTGGTGGACAAGGAGGCGATGGCCGCTCTCGCCCAGGCCGCTACCGGGGACCTCGACGGCGATCCCGCCGACGAAACCGGTGGCCCGGTGGAACGTAAGCGTGCCGTGCTCGCCGGCGGCGACATCGAGGTCACCTCGGAGCAGGGGGTGAAGCCGGAGTCTCCCGACGGGCAGGCTTCCACCCTCGCCGCGGCTCAGGACTGGTCCTGCTGGTACAACGCGAAGCAGAAGGTGCTCGGGGTCACCATCACGAGCCTGAACTTCAAGCAGTGGTACCACTCCACCGGAACCAAGGTGGACAAGGTCTACAACGCGTCGGCCTCGCACACGAACTACAACGTCGGTGTGTCGATCAGCCACGAACCGGAGGAACAGTGGATCTCCGGTGCCGGTAATGCCCTGGCCTATGTGACCTGGCACGGGAACATCATCTACAAGGGGTTCGGTGTGAGCCTGGACAAGCGCCATCATCTGCGGTGCGACGAGACCGGGCTCAGGTACCACTACCTCAAGAACGTCTAAGGAGTGCCCATGGCATCCACTGCTCGACGGGTCTGGTTGTTCGTCGGCGTGGCTTTGGCCACGCTGCTGGTGATAGGCGTCGTGGGTATGGCCCTCTGGGCTCAGCTCTGACATCGGAAAGGGAGACGGTATGCCGAACGCCATGGTCCAGGCGGCCTACTGGGGGGCACCCAGAAATTCCTCTGCGGCTTCTCCGGCCGCAGTGGCGGGCTGGGTGCTGCTGGTTCTCCTGGCGCAGGTGATTTTGGCTGCCGTCCCTCTCGCCGTGATCCTGGCGTTCACCAAGCTGCGGAGCAATCGGCTTTCGGTGCGCCTGGGGGTGATCGTGTGGAGTATTGCGGTCACCGTTGCGATGTTGGGCATGGCCACAACGACAGGAACGGCCGGATCCGCTTAGCGAAGCGGAGGGCGTAGTCCCCGGCCCGACGGCGTGGTCGCCCCTCCTGGTCGCAGCAACAGCCCCACCGCGTGAGCGCGGTGGGGCTGTTGTTCTGTCGGCTCGGGCGGCTCAGGCGGTGTCGAGGTCTCCGGCGCGGACGCCGGCCACGAAGGCGCTGAACGCGGTGGCGGGGACGGTGAGGGCCGGGCCGGTCGGGTTCTTGGAGTCGCGGACGGGGACGATGCCGTGCGGGGCGGCGAGGTTGGTGGCGACCTCGACGCACGCGCCGCCGTTTTCGCTGTAGGAGGACGTGAACCAACGGGGGTCTTCGGTCTCGGTCGTCACGGGCGCCCCTTCGTGGGAGGTCAGTTCACCGATTGTGGGTGCTGCGAACCTCGGCTCTGGATACCCAGGGCGGAGGCTGCGCACGCGTCGTCGTGCGCGGTGCGGTCTTGATTCGGTCATGATCCGGTCCGCCACTGTGGGCAGGGCAGTTCGGGTGCGCTGCGGTTCGGGGAGCAGGTCACCAGGGCGACGGAGTGGAAGACCGTGCCGTTGAGGTAATGGCCGAGGGAGACGTCCCCGCCCCACGCGAGCCGTTCGACCGCCGCCCTGACGAGCAGGACCAGTCTGGTCGCCTCCCGGTCCTGCGCGGAGGCGAACCGGGGGGCGAACTCGGTGAGTTGCCGCCCCAGCCACGCGCCGGCCTCCTTGGGCTCCTCCCAGGTGCCCCGGATCATCGAGGCCGGTTTCATGAGCCAGTGCGCCGTCTGGATCGGCGGTACGTCGGAGCCCGGGAACACCGCCACCGCCTCCCGGAACCGCTCGTGCACGTCCGGCTCACTGGTTGCCGTCGGTGCCTGGCCCGGGGGCCTGCGGATGCTCTCCTTGTCGAACGTCCGCTTCTCCCCGAGCCAGGCGTAACCGTGGTGGTGCACGGCGGCTCAGGCGGAGAGGTCGAAGCGGGCGGGGTCGATGCCCGCCGCGTCCAGCTCGGCCGTCGTGAACCGCAACGGCTCGGCGTCGGGGCGCTTGCTGTCGCCGACGGCCCAGGCGTCCGGCCCGATCCGCGCGAGGGTGACGCACGATTCGCCGTCGGGGTGGGTGTTGCCGCCGCAGGCCTTGGAGAACTCGGCGTCGTTGATGGGGAGCCTGTACAGGTCGGTCATTTCCTGTTCCCTTTCCGGTCCATGATGAGCCCTGGGTGGGCTTTTCCCGCCCTTTTGAGGGCGGCCGATGGGAATGGTGTCCGGTGAGGGAGATGAGTTCTAGTAGTTTTCCCGCTCCTGCAGGAATTCGTCCCGAATCTCTGCGAGGAGGGTCCTCATGTCATCGCCGGAAACAGCGGTACTGCTGAATCCTTCGAATTTCTCGACGTACTGGTCGACATCCTGAGGGTCGGTCACGATGATCTCCGCGTGCACGGTCTCGACAGTTACGGAGCGGTCGTCCCGGATAACGAAAGAGTGGTTCGGGATATCGTGCTTCCGCCCACTGAGCGGAACAACGCGTATGTCTACGTTCGGCAGGCGAGAGATTGAGGCCAGTCGGTCGAGCTGTACGACCATGAGTGCGGGAGGGACGATCAACCAGCGCAATACGGGTTCGGTGATGGTGAACTGGAGCGTCTTGGTCTCGTCGTACAGCACTTCCTGTCGCTCGATACGGACGCTTGCTGTCCGGCGGGCTGTCTCCTCGGTCAGATCCTTGTAGCGGGACAGGATGGCCTTGATGTACTCGGGCGTCTGAAGCAATCCGGGCACCAGAGCGGGCTGGAACAGGCGCAGCAGGTTCATCCGGGTTTCCATGTCCCGGAGATGCTGCTGCGCCTTATGGAGACCCGCCCGTTGGATCAGACGCCATGCCGTGGCTTCTGTCGCGGCAGCACGGGCGGCATCCATGTACTCCGCCTTGACGTCCTCCGAGACGCCGATCGCCGTCATGATGCGGTCGACGTCTTCCGCGCTCGGAGAGATTTTTCCCGTTTCGATCCTGCTGAGCTTGCTCGGTGACATGACGGCACTGCGGGCCACTGTTTTGGCCTCCTTACCGGAGGCGTTCCGCAGTATCCGCAGTGCGACGCCCAGCTCGGACCGGTTCACTGGCCGTGTTCTGCCCACCAGTCGGAGAAGGGAACGGCGTGAGCGAGTGCTGTGTCCCTGATCGCGACGAACCTCTCGGCCTGTTCAGGGGGGAGCGTGTCGGCTCCGATGAACCCACCGTCATCGGTGTAGCTCATCGGGGCTGCGGTGACGGAGTCGAACAGCCAGAAATCTCCTGCATCACCCAGAGGGCTGGGTCGTTCGGTCACATCCAGGATGAAGAATTCCTCCCCGGCGGTCATGTTCGTGGTGTAGCCCCAGCCCAGTTCGTACCGCAGATAGGGCGTGAGTGGGCGTGCTACCACGTGCACGCGGTACATCCTCCGTCCGGCGTCGACATGCTTGCGTACCTCGTCGAGCCAGTCGGAGTTGTAGTCCTGAGGCTTCGGCTGCCCGTCGAGAAACAGCCGGTAAGCATCCGCGTTGCCCGACCGGCCGTAATCGTCGAGCGTTTCCAGCCGGAATGCCTCATGCGTGAAGTCGTCGAACATGTCTCCCAGAGTCTTAGGCACTGATCTGGTCTCCGAACGCTTTGCGGATCAGTTCCATGGGGATCTCGACGAGAGTTTCGTGGGCCGGAATGGTGAGCCCATGACCTGTCGGAGTCTCGCCCTGAACGAGGATGGTGTCTCGATCCGTCTTGTAGATGGTCGGGCAGTTCTTCTTCTCGCAGGTCGTCGCCAGCACGTTCACCTTCACAGGCGTTCCCCTCGGCCGGTGGTGATGTTTCTCCCGATGGTTCCGGTCTGCGGAGCGCGGAGCAAGACCTTCTGGTTTCCGGAACGGGAAACCGGGGCGCTGCTTTCTCCCCGGACGACGGCAAGCCCCACCGCGCGCGCACGGTGGGGCTGTTGTTCTGTCGGCTCGGGCGGCTCAGACGGTGCCGAAGTCTCCGGCGCGGACGCCCGCCACGAAGGCGCTGAACGCGGTGGCGGGGACGGTGAGGGCCGGGCCGGTCGCGTTCTTGGAGTCGCGGACGGGGACGATGCCGTGCGGGGCGGCGAGGTTGGTGGCGACCTCGACGCACTGACCGCCGTTGCCGCTGTACGAGGACGTGTACCAGTGGGGGGTCTCGGTCGTCACAGGATGCCCTTTCGTAACTTTTTGATCATGGCTACGGAAGCTGCTTGCGACAGCGCCTCGGCCTGCAACTGATGGTAGGCCGTCAGTAGAGGCAGGACGAGTGCGTTGTTACGTTCCAGATGACCGTGCTGGGTGGACTCCGCGTACGACATGAGTGAGCGGTCGTGGAGGGTCAGCACGGTCACGGGCAGGCTGAACGGTCGGCGTTCCCCCATCTGGAACGGAGCGATTTGGAGGACGGTATTCGGCTGCTCGGCGAACTCCAGCAGCCGGTCGAACTGGGCGGCCATGACCTCCGGGCCGCCCATCGGCCTGAGGACGCACCCCTCATCCAGAACCGCGAACAACAAGGGGGTCGGTGAGCGTACGAGTGAGGCCTGTCGCCGCTCCACCAGCGCCACTCGCTCATCGGCCTGTTCCTGGGTGATCGCTTCGCGGCGCACGGCGTCGGCCTCCAGGGTGGCCGCGTACGCCGGTGTTTGGAGCAGCCCTGGGATGACTCCGACTTCGTACAGCCGGATCTCCGCCGCGCGCTCCTCGTGGGTGAGATATTCCGGGAACCCCTCCAACAACGCTTTGTGCGTTACCGCCCTGCTCTGGCGCTGCAGACGGTCTCCCGTACCCAGCGCCCTGTCAGCGCTTGCCGCAAAACGTAAAGTTGGAGATCGTCGACCAGTTTCCACGGCAGAGATGTGCGCCCCGGAGCACCCCATGCGTGCAGCGAGTTCGTCCTGTGTCCAGCCGCGCTCGTCCCGCAAGCTGCGGAGAAGCGCTCCGAACGCGGCACTTGCCGACCGCTCGGGATCCAGCTCCTTGCGGTTCACCATGGGACTCCCGACTTGCCTGCCAGTTTGCGTAAGTTGAAGACATCTCGACGGTAGGTCACGCTGAATCGCCCCGGTAGTCATACGGCTACAGAGAGGAGCGATAGGTGTACGGCGAGAACGTTTGCCCGACCGCGCAGCAGCCTCCCGAACTCCCGGCCCTCGGCGCGCTCATGGTGGACACCGGTCACGGCGACCGTGTGGGCGAGTTCCGTGGGGTCGCCGGCGCCCGCTGGTCGCTGCGGCCCGTGGGTGGCGGGGTCGAGTGGGAGGCCGTGCCGCACCTCGTCCGGCCCGCGCTCCTCATAGAGCAGCTCCGGGCCAGGACCGCCCGGCTCAACGCCCGCAGCCGGGGTGAGGTCCTGTGAACGCCCGTCATCGGCACGCCACTTGGTACGTCGCCGAGAGCCACGGCGGCGACGCGGCGCGGTCCGTCCGGCTCGGCGGCGTCCTCGTACCGACGCGGCGGCTGGCCCTGCGCTGGCTGCGGCGGCAGGCCCGGCGGTTCGCGGACGCGCTCGATCCGGACCCGTACGCGCCGTGGGTTCCGGGCCGTGCGCTGTACCCGGTCGGCGCGGCCGGCCGACGTGACGCACCGACCGAACTCCGTTCCTGGGTCACCAGTTTCCGGGAGCACGACTATGCGCTGGGGCGGCTCGCGGACGGGCTGCCGTACGAGTTCGTCGCCCGCGACGCCACGGCCTGGTACGGGCTCGTCATGCGCCCGCTGGCCGCTTCCGCCCGTATCCCCTCCCCTTCTCTCCGGCAAGGATGAGCGCCATGTTGCAGTGCACCGCCTTCACCGAACTCCCCGAGATGGGCGCGCGGGTCGCGCTCATGGGCCTGGAGGACGAGCCCGGCGAGGCGACGGAAGCCCCCGAACTGGACGAGTTCCTGCTGTGCGAGCTCGGCGAGCACGAGGAGGGGGTCGAACACGCGGCCCAGCTCCCGTCGGTGTCGGCGTCCGGCGGGCGCGACCTGTGGATGTTCTGGAGCGACGGCGACGGACGCCGGAAGTTCCGGTTCAAGGAACTGCTGCCGTGCCCGGCCGTCATCCACCGGCTGTCCGTCAAGGACGGCGACGCCTGCGTGCTGTACGACCGGCATCCGGCCGCGCACTCCTGGGACGTCACGGATCCGCTCGCCGATCTGATGGCGGAGCGGATCCGGGAGGACGTGCGGCGCGACCGGGAGGGCGGCGCGCCCGCGTAGCACGGGCCGTGCTGGCTAGGTGAGTTGGGATGCGGGAGCAGCAGGTGCGCCGGGGAGGCGGCTGGTGATGACACGGGGGCGGGGCCTGTGGAAGGTCCGGAGCGGGGTGGGCTCATGGGCGGCGGCCGCGTCCCGGAACGTCTAGCGCCGCTTGCGGCCGACGGTGTTCCGGATGCTTCCGGTGAGCGTGCCGACGCCGGTGCGCTGGTTCACGTAGTCGAGGGCGGCGCCCATGCCGCGAGCGGCCCACCGGAAAGCCCTCACCAGGTGCTCGTCCATCACGGTCTCTCTCCCTCGGTCGTACGTCGTTTTCCTGTATGACGCATCTACCGTCGGGGAGGTTGCCCGACGGTCTTCCGCCGCGGCTCTCTGCCGATCGGCAGATGTACGACGGGGGCTCCGCGCGACAGCCTTGATCTTCCGAGATCTTCCGACGGCAGACGCAGATATGGATGCCGCGAGACCAGGGGGAGTTCGTCATGCCTGACACCGTCACCGAAGCGTCCGCCGAAACGCCCGCCGAGGCTTCGGGGAGGGCTGCCCCGGACTGCGGGCCACGCAGGCTCCGGTGGTGGTCCCGGTGGCCGGACCTGGCCGGACATCTGGCGGTCGCGTGGTCCGCGCTCTACGGGGCGGCGGCGCTGTACTGGGCCCTGGGCGGCGACGGCTATCCCTTCCAGCGGGTCCACGAGGACCGTTCGTCGGGGTCGATCCTGGAGCCGAGCCGGGCCGAGGTGGTCGCCCCGGTGCTGGCCGTGTTCTGCGCCCTCGGTGTGGTCGTCGGACTGCTGATGGTGCGAAAGCTCGGGACCGGTCGGGTCCGCAAGACCCTGCTCGGCTACGGGTGGGTGGCCGGTGTCGCCCTGGCCCTCCTGATCCCCGACTACTCGCTGCTCGGCCTGCTGGCCTTCTCGCCGGTGCTGCTCGTGTTCGTCTTCACCGGGGTGCCGGGGCCGCAGGACATGGGCGACATCCTGTACTGGCACCGCGGGAACCTGATGATCGTCTTCATCGGCGGGCTGCTGTGGGTCGCCGCGACGCTCGCGTACCAGCGGCGCACCGGCGGGCGGTGCGTCCACTGCGGCCGGGCACCGCACGGATCGGGACGCCGGAGCGGCCCCGTCAGGCTGCGCGCCTGGGGCCGCCGGACGGTCTGGGTGGCCGTGCTCTCGACCCTCCCGTACGACATCACCCGTATCGCCTGGTACTTCGACGTGCCGCTCGGCATCACCGACGCGTTCCTGAAGGAGATGCGGGACACGCCGAACATGCTGGAGATAGGGCTCGGGCTCGGTGTGGTGTCGACGCTGGGCAGCCTGCTGATGCACGGGCTGATCGCCAGGTGGGGCGAGGTGTGGCCGCGCTGGGTGTGGTGGAAGAAGGGGCGGACGATCCATCCGGCGACCGCCGTCGTACCGGCCGGGTTCGTCGCGGTGGTGCTCATTCCGGGCGGCCTGATGGCGGTGCGCGGCTTCGAGGCCGCCTCGTGGGGGATCACGGGGCCCGCGATCCTCTGGGTGGTGTGGGGCGCCGCGCTGGGCGCCGCCACCTGTCTGTACTACCTGCGCCGCCGTGGCGTCTGCGGCGGCTGCGGGCAGGAGTGAGCCGGGGTCGGCCCCGGTACGAGGTGCTGCCCGCAGCCGTGTGCGGCGGGCAGCACCTCGTAACGTCGCCCTGTCCCTGTCCCCTTGTCCCTATCCCTCCTTCGACTCGACCCGGCCGAACGCGTCCGGGCCCGACGCCAGCGCCTCGCGGGCCGCCTGCCAGGCGGTGTCGTCCGCGTACAGCCGGCTGCGCAGGTAGGCCCAGCTGAGACGCGCGAGCGCGGCCACGCGCGCCGGGCTCTCGTCGGTCGTCTCGGCGACGTCGTATCCGGAGATCCCGCCGAGTCCGTGCTCCGCGTCGAAGAGGGTGAGCAGGGTCTTGGGGCCGGGGGAGAGGGTGTAGGGGTCGGTGTGCCAGGCCGGGCCCCGGACCGTCAGATGGGTGGACCCGTCCTTCTCGCCGTTGACCACGAGCGTGGGGGTCGCCATCCGGGAGAAGTCCGCGGTGGTGAGGAAGGGCAGCATCTCGGCCATGGCCGGTACGAGCGCGTCGCCGCCCCGGCCGGGCCCGGCCAGCAGGACGCCCGCGCCGATCCGGGAATCGGCCAGGTCCACCTCCGTACCGTCGTCCGGATCGGTGAGGCGCGCGCCCAGTAGGAGGCCCGCGGTGTGGCCGCCCATGGAGTGCCCGGCGACGGCGATGCGGTCCCGGTCCAGACGGCCGGCGAGCCCGGGCACCGCCGCCTCGATCTCGTCGAGCCGGTCGATGAGGCGCGATATGTCCTCGGCCCGGGAGCGCCAGTGCATGGGCGCGCCGGGGGTGTCGGCCGGCAGCTTCAGCGTCGTCGAACTGAGGTGGGTCGGCTGGATCACGGCGAACCCGTGCGCCGCCCAGAAGCTGACGAGCGGTGCGTAGCCGTTGAGCGAGGAGAGGTTGTTCGAGAAGCCCTGGCCGTGCGAGAGCAGGATGACCGGAAGCCTGCCCTCGCCGGTCAGGGCGGTCAGGGGTACGGAGACGCGGATCTGGAGGTCCACCGCCCGGTCGGGGGCGGGCAGCGTCACCGGGGCGACGGACAGGACGGGGGAGGCGGGCCCGAAGGCGTCTGTGGTGCGGGGTGTGGGCGTGCTCATGGGGGAGAGGGTTCCTTCCCGGGGGTCCCTGCCACGGGTCCGAACGGGGACGGGGCAGGGGAGGTGGAAGCGTCCGGCTTCGACTACAGTGAAGCGGAGCGTTGTTCCATTTACGATACGGAGCGCTGTTCCGCTTTGTCAACGGCCCACTGTGCGGTGACGGCGGAACGGGCGAGGAGAGGGGTGTGCGGTGGCTGCCGCCGATGAAGCCGCAGGGGCGTCGGCCCGACCCAGGAGGGCCGACGCGGTACGCAACCAGCAGACGCTGCTCGCCGCCGCCTCCGAGGTCTTCGTGGCCTCCGGGGTCGACGCGCCGATCCGCGAGATCGCCAAGAAGGCCGGCGTCGGCATGGGCACGATCTACCGGCACTTCCCGACCCGGGCGGACCTGGTGGTGGCCGTCTACCGCCACCAGGTCGAGGCCTGCGCCGAGGCCGGCCCGGTGCTGCTGGCCGAGGAGGAGTCGCCGTTCGTCGCGCTGGGGAAGTGGGTGGACCTCTTCGTCGACTTCCTGGTCACGAAGCACGGGCTCGCCGACGCGCTGCGCTCGGACAGCGGCGGCTTCGAGGCGCTGCACGCCTACTTCCTCGACCGGCTGGTGCCCGTCTGCGGGCAGTTGCTCGACGCGACGGTCGCGGCGGGAGAGGCCCGGCCCGGCATCGAGCCGTACGAGCTGATGCGGGGCGTCGGGAACCTCTGCGTGGGGCGGGACGACGATCCGCGGTACGACCCGCGCCGGCTGGTGGAGCTGCTGCTGCGCGGGCTGCGGCCCTGAAGGCTGTCGTCGTGGTCGTCCGGCGGTAGCGGTCGTCCAGGCCGCTCGGTCGTCGTGGTCGTTCGGCGGCGGTGGGGTCAGTTCAGGCAGAACTCGTTGTCCTCGGGGTCCGCCATGACGATCCAGCTCCCGCCCTGCTCGTCGACCGTACGCAGCACCCGCGCGCCCAGCCCCACCAGCCGCTCCGCCTCCGCGTCGCGCTGCCCCGGCGCGGAGTGCACATCGATGTGGAGGCGGTTCTTGACCGTCTTCGGCTCCGGCACCCGCTGGAACAGCAGCCGCCGCCCCTGACCCGTACCGCTGACCTCGTCGTACGGGTCGTCGGGGTGCCGGGCCGCCGCGAGGTCGAGCCAGGCGCGGCGGCCGTGGGCGTGGGTCGTGATGGCCTCGGGCACGGCTCCGGCCGCGAGCAGCTGCTCGACGAGCGGGCTGTTGTCCTCGATCAGGTAGCCCAGGACCTGTGCCCAGAATCCGGCCTGCGCGTGCGGGTCGGCGCTGTCGATCACGAGCTTCCAGGACAGGGGCTGCGGCTGCGGCTGGGGCTGTGGCGGTGTCTGCGTCATGGAAACCGTTTATAGTGGTTACATGAGCGAAAAGGCAACGGACACACCGGGGTTGGTGCTGCGGCATCCGGACGGCAGTTCGTTCCGGTTCGATCCGGGCGCGCTGTGTCTGGAGCTGTTGCCGACCGGCGGCCCCGGCCCGCTGGCGTACTTCGAGGTGCTGAACGAGCCGGCCGACCTGGTGCGCTGGGCGGAGGAGAGCCGGCTGCCCGACGGGCTCGCCGCCGGAGCCGGGCTCGTGGTGAGCGCGGCCGAGGTGGCGGAGGCGCGGGCTCTGCGCGATGCGCTGTGGCGGCTGGCGGAGGGGCATGTGCGCGGTGCGCCGCCCGGCCCGGACGACCTCGCCACCCTCAACGACGCGGCGGCGCACCCGCCCCTGACGGCCCGGCTGACCGCGGACGGCGGCCGGGCCTGGGCTGCGGGGGGCACCGGGACCGGGCTGCTGGCCACCGTCGCCCGTGACGCGGTCGACCTGTTCACCGGGGCGCACGCCCACCGGATCCGTGCCTGCGGCGCGCACGACTGCCGTCTGCTGTTCGTCGACACCTCGCGCCCCGGCAAGCGCCGCTGGTGCTCGATGGAGCGGTGCGGCAACCGCGCCAAGGTCCGGGCCCACCGCGCCCGGCTCACCGCCGGCGACGAGTGAGGCTCCTTACGCCTCGCGCGGGGGAGGGGCGGGGCAGACCGGGCAGGCGTGCCGTTCGATCGCGGTGAGCAGGCGTGCGGCGGCGGCTGTGCGTACGGCTTGCGCGCCCGGTGCGCCCGGAACATGCGGCGCGCCCGGTACATGCGGTGCGTCCTGGGCTTCGGGCGTGGCGGCCAGGCGGGCGGCCGTGGCGCGGCCCGCCGTCACCGCGTCGTGCGCGGCGCGGGTCCACGCCGGGTGCTCCGGGTTTCCGGCGGCCAGGATCGTGGCGAGCAGGTCCAGGACGCCCGCCCGGTCCCGGACCGTGTCCGTCGCCGCCAGCTCCCAGAGGAACGGCACCGTCGCCGCCGTCGAGTCGAAGACGGGCGGGGTGCCGATCCACCGTTCCAGATCGCTCAGGGCCTCGTCAGAGGTCGGCGCGTCGCCCCAGGCGATCCGCGACAGCACGCCGGGAACCTGGGACGCGGAGCCGTACGCGTGCTGCAGCTCGTGCCACCGCACGTTCCTCATGGCGCCCAGGACAGTCCCCATCCGGGCACTCAATCAGCCTTTACCGCACGGCGTCCACCATGCCGGGTGACCCGTCCGCGGACTGGTCCGGCGACCGGTCCGGTGACCGGTCCGGTGACCGGTCCGTGGGTGTGCCTTCGGGCCGGCTCGCGGACGCGCCCGTTCCGTGGAGCCGGCGCAGGAACTCCCGTACGGCATCGGCGTCGTCCGCCGGTGCGCACACGCCCACATGGTGGTCGGGCCGGACGACCACGACGGTGCTCGCGCCCGTCTCGCCGGAGGTTCCCGTTCCGTACGCGGCGGCAGCGTGGCCCGCGTCGTCGACCACCGCGCCCGGTTCCGCTTTGGCCCGGTCCTCGTGCGCCGCGTACACCCGGCAGGTCCGCACCCCGGCCTCGCCGTACGCCGTCGCCACCTCGCGCAGCACCGCCGCGCTGCCGGGGCCGAAGCCGAGCACGGTCGTGCCGGGCCCCGCGAGAATGCGGTGCAGCCGGGTGCGGGCTCCGGTCGCGGCATCGGTGCAGGGGGCGTCCGGCGCGCGGTCCCCGGGGTGCGGGGAGCCGTCCTCGGGTTCCGGGCCGCCGCCATCGGCCTGCGGCGTGTCGGTGCGGGGGGCGGTCAGGGGGCTCCAGCGGTAGCCGACGCCCAGGCCCGTGGTGTCCGAGGTGATCGCCGCGTCCAGGCCGCCGCCGGGCCGGCGGATCGCCTCCAGCGTGGCCCGCAGCCGCTCCGATGTCAGGTCCAGGGTCCGGGCGGCCACCGGAAGCCGCTCCTCCTCGTAGCTGTCCAGCAGCGCCGCGTCCGCGTGACCGGCGAGCACCAGGCCCAGCTTCCAGCCCAGGTTGAACGCGTCCTGGATGCCCGTGTTCATCCCGAGGCCGCCCGCGATGGCGTGCACATGCGCCGCGTCGCCCGCGAGGAAGACCCGCCCCGCCCGGAACCGGTCCGCCATCCGCACATTGACCCGGTACGTCGACAGCAGCTCGGCCCGCGTCAGGTCTTCGCCGGACAGCGCGGTGTGGTGGGCGAGCAGCCGGCGGAACCCGTCGGCGGTGGGCGCGAGCGGCCGCCCCCGCCCGTCCCGCTCCGGCCCGGCCTGGAACCACCAGCCCGTCCGCGTACCGGGGATCGGGCAGAGCATCACCGCGCCGTCCTCGTCGAACCACTGGTGCCAGCGGGTGCGGTCCAGGGCGGCCTCGGCGAGGTCGACATCGCCGCAGACCATCACCTGGTCCTCGTCGGTGGTGCCGTCGAACCCGATCCCGAGCAGTTTCCGGACGGAGCTGTGGGCGCCGTCGCAGCCGACGACGTACCGTGCGCGTTCCGTCCGGCCCTCCGCGAACGTCGCCTCCACGTGCCGCCCGCCGGTGTCCTCCGCCAGCCCCACGACCTCGCGGCCCAGCTCGACGTGGACGCCGTGAGCGGCCAGCCGGTCGCGGAGGATGCCCTCCAGCCGCCACTGGGCGATCAGCCATCCCCGGTCGTGGTGCGCCTCCGTGGTCGGCGCGGAGTCCGCCCATGGATCGGACTCCGCGACCGGGAGGCGGTCGCGGTACTTGAGCATCGGCAGCGGCGCCGAACCGGCGGCGAGCACCTCATCGGCCACCCCGAGATCGTCCAGGATCTCCAGCGACCGGGGGTTCGGGCCCTTGGCGCGCGAGGTGCGCGGCGGCGCGGGGGACCGGTCCACGATCCGTACGGCGACGCCGCGCCGGGCCAGATCGCAGGCCAGCACCAGCCCGGTGGGTCCTGCTCCCACGACGAGTACGTCGGTCATGCCCATGCCCGTGTCCACGGCTCTCCTTCGGTCGCGCTCTCCGGTCATCCGTCCAGGACCAGAGAAACGCAACCAAGTTAGAAAAGCAACTAGGTAATCTTTTGTTGTGCGGGGTCCGGGAGTGGGGTGGCAGGTGTAGCGGCCGTCGGTGTCGCGGACGCCGGGGCGGCGGCCGCCGTCGCCAGCAGCTCCGCCGCCAGCGCCCGGTTGCGCCGAGCGGTCCGCAGCGCGTCCCAGGTCAGCAGCGACAGCGCCAGCCAGACCAGGGCGAACCCGGCCCACCGCTCGGGCGGCATCGACTCGTGGAAGTAGAGGACGCCCAGGCCGAACTGGAACACCGGGGCCAGATACTGGAGCAGCCCCAGCGTGGACAGCGGCACCCGGATCGCCGCCGCGCCGAAGCAGATCAGCGGGACCGCGGTGACGATGCCCGTCGCCGCGAGCAGGAATCCATGCCCCGCGCCCCCGTACGTGAACGTCGACTCGCCGGTCGCGGTCAGCCAGAGCAGGAAGCCGAGCGCGGGCACGAAGAGCACGGCGGTCTCGGCGGCCAGGGACTCCAGGCCGCCCATGTTCACCTTCTTCTTCACCAGGCCGTACGTGGCGAAGGAGAAGGCCAGCGTCAGCGAGATCCACGGCGGCCTGCCGTACCCGATCGCCAGCACGAGCACGGCGGCCAGACCGGTGGCGACCGCGACCCACTGGACCGGCCGCAGCCGCTCGCCCAGCAGCAGGACGCCCATGGCGATGGTGACCAGCGGATTGATGAAGTAGCCGAGCGAGGCCTCGACGACCTGGCCGTTGTTGACGGCCCAGATGTAGAGGCCCCAGTTGACGGTGATGGTCGCCGCCGCGACCGCTATCAGGCCCAGCTTGCGCGGATCGCGGGCCAGCTCGGCGATCCAGGCCCAGCGGCGTACGACCAGCAGGGCGACGGCGACGACGCCGAGCGACCAGACCATGCGGTGGGCGAGGATCTCGATCGCTCCGGACGGCCTCAGCAGCGGCCAGAAGAGGGGGACCAGGCCCCACATCCCGTAGGCGCCGACTCCGTACAGCAAGCCTGCCCGCTGTTCGCTCTTCCCCTTCACGTGCCCTCCCGGCCCACCCGCGCCGGCGCGACCGCCGACGGCACGACGGTAGCGCCGGAAGGGCTTCGTGTCATAGCCGTCTCACGGAAACACTCATGACAGTGCTGGGTGCGGCGGGGCGTGCGGAGGTGCGGCCGGGGTGCGTCGGGGCTCAGGCGGCGGACAGGGCGGCGCGCACGGTCTCGGCGAGCGGCGTCGTCGGGCGGCCGATGAGCCGGGCGAGGTCACCGCTCGTCCCCGCGAGGCGGCCGCGCCCGATCGCCTCGTCCACGTCGACGAGGATCGCCGCGAAGCCCTCGGGCAGCCCCGCGCCGACCAGGATCTCCTGGTGCGCGGCGGCCGGGACGTTCTGGTACGCGATCTCCTCGCCGGTCAGCTCGGACAGCAGCGCGGCGTACTCGGTGAGCGACCACGCGGTGTCGCCGCTCAGCTCGTAGGCGGTGTTCAGGTGGCCGTCCGCGGTCAGTACGGCGGCCGCGGCGGCGGCGTAGTCGGCACGGGAGGCGGAGGCGACGCGTCCGTCGCCCGCGTTGGCGACGACCGCGTGGTGCGCCAGGACCGGGGCCAGGTTGGCGGTGTAGTTCTCGGTGTACCAGCCGTTCCGCAGGAAGGTGTACGGCAGTCCGGAGTCGAGGATCAGCTGCTCGGTGGCCCGGTGCTCGTCGGCCAGCGTGAAGTCCGCGTCAGGGCCGCCGAGGATGCCGGTGTACGCGAGCTGGGCGACGCCCGCCGCCTTCGCCGCGTCGATGACCGCCGCGTGCTGCGCCACCCGCCGGCCCACCTCGCTGCCGGAGATCAGCAGCACCCGGTCACCGGACCGGAAGGCTCCGGCCAGGGTCTCGGGGCGGCTGTAGTCCGCGATGCGCAGCTCCACGCCCCGGGCGGCGAGCGCGGCGGCCTTCTCCTTGTCGCGCACGACCGCGACGACCTCGCCGGCCGGAACGGTGGTCAGCAGGGTGTCGACGACGAGACGGCCGAGTGCGCCGGTGGCTCCGGTGACGACGATGCTCATGAGGGTTCTCCGATGGTGGTGGGCCGGGCGGTTCCGCCCTTGGGTCATTGCAACCCTACGCACAGCGCTAACTGTAAGAAAGTACCCACTTTGAAGTAAGGTACGGGTATGGGAGTAAGTTCAAACGTGGGCGTAGGCGTAGACACATCACGTCGTCCGGACGTCAACCAGCGCATGTGTCCGTCCCGGCTGATCCTGGAGCACGTGACGAGCCGCTGGGGCGTCCTCGTGCTGGCGGCGCTGCTGGAGCGCTCGCACCGTTTCAGCGAACTGCGCCGCGCGGTGGGCGGCGTCAGCGAGAAGATGCTGGCCCAGACCCTCCAGACGCTGGAGCGCGACGGCTTCGTCCACCGGGACGCGAAGCCGGTGATCCCGCCGCGGGTGGACTACACGCTCACCCCGATCGGCATCGAGGCGGCCGAGCAGGTGTGGGCGCTCGCCCGCTGGACCGAACGCCAGGTGGACGCGGTGCAGGCGGCACGCGAGGCATACGACGAGGCCCGGGCCTGATCCCGTGAGGGACCGGACCCGGGCCCCGGAAGCGCTTCCGCTCCCGTACCGTTCCGCTTCCGTTCGTTCCGCTCTGCTTCCGGTCGTTCGGCTCTGCTTCCGGCTCGTTCCGCTGTGGCTCAGCCGACGACCGTCCAGGTGTCGTTGCCCGCGAGGAGCGAGGCGAGGTCGCCCTTGCCCTCGCGCTCGACGGCGGCGTCCAGCTGGTCCGACATCAGCGTGTCGTAGACGGGCCGCTCCACACTGCGCAGCACCCCGATCGGGGTGTGGTGCAGGGTGTCCGCGTCGGCGAGCCGCGACAGCGCGAACGCCGTCGTGGGTGATGCGGCATGGGCGTCGTGGATGAGGATCTGCGAGCGGTTCTCCTCCGTGACGGCCACCACCCGGAGATCACCGGTGGCCGGATCACGGACGACGCCCTTGGGCTCCTGGGAGCCGAAGAGGATCGGCTGCCCGTGTTCGAGGCGGATGACGGCCTCGGCGGCCTGCTCCTTGTCCTTGAGGACCTCGAAGGCGCCGTCGTTGAAGATGTTGCAGTTCTGGTAGATCTCCACCAGCGCCGTGCCCGAGTGCTCGGCGGCCGCGCGCAGCACGCTCGTGAGGTGCTTGCGGTCGGAGTCGACCGTGCGCGCCACGAACGTGGCCTCCGCGCCGATGGCGAGCGACACCGGGTTGAAGGGCGCGTCGAGCGAGCCCATCGGCGTCGACTTGGTGATCTTGCCCAGCTCGGAGGTGGGGCTGTACTGGCCCTTCGTCAGCCCGTAGATCCGGTTGTTGAACAGCAGGATCTTGAGGTTGACGTTGCGGCGCAGGGCGTGGATGAGGTGGTTGCCGCCGATGGACAGCGCGTCGCCGTCACCGGTGACCACCCACACCGACAGATCGCGGCGGGAGGTGGCGAGCCCGGTCGCGATGGACGGGGCGCGGCCGTGGATGGAGTGCATCCCGTAGGTGTTCATGTAGTACGGGAAGCGGGAGGAGCAGCCGATGCCGGAGACGAAGGTGATGTTCTCCTTCGCGAGACCCAGCTCCGGCATGAAGCCCTGGACGGCGGCGAGGACCGCGTAGTCGCCGCAGCCGGGGCACCAGCGCACCTCCTGGTCCGACTTGAAGTCCTTCATGGACTGCTTCGCCTCGGCCTTGGGCACCAGCTGCAGCAGTTCGTTGTGCCGCAGTTCGTCGGTGTCAGGCATCGATGGCCTCCTTGAGAGCCGTGGCGAGCTGCTCTGCCTTGAACGGCATTCCATTGACCTGGTTGTAGCTGTGGGCGTCCACCAGATACTTGGCCCGCAGCAGCATCGCGAGCTGGCCGAGGTTCATCTCCGGCACGACGACCTTGTCGTAGCGCTTCAGCACCTCGCCGAGATTCTTCGGGAAGGGGTTGAGGTGGCGCAGGTGGGCCTGGGCGATGGGCGCCCCCGCGGCCCGCAGCCTGCGTACGGCGGCGGTGATCGGCCCGTACGTCGACCCCCAGCCGAGCACCAGGGTGGCGGCCCCGGCCGGGTCGTCGACCTGGAGGTCGGGGACCTCGATGCCGTCGACCTTGGCCTGGCGGGTGCGGACCATGAAGTCGTGGTTGGCCGGGTCGTAGGAGATGTTGCCGGTGCCGTCCTGCTTCTCGATGCCGCCGATGCGGTGTTCGAGGCCGGCCGTCCCGGGGACCGCCCAGGGGCGGGCCAGGGTCTGCGGGTCGCGTTTGTAGGGCCAGAAGACCTCGGTGCCGTCGGCGAGGGTGTGGTTCGGACCTGTGGCGAAGGAGGTCTTCAGATCGGGCAGGGTCGCCGTCTCCGGGATGCGCCAGGGCTCGGAACCGTTGGCCAGATAGCCGTCGGAGAGCAGGAAGACCGGAGTCCGGTACGTCAGGGCGATCCGGGCCGCGTCGATCGCGGCGTCGAAGCAGTCCGCCGGGGTCTGCGGGGCCACGATCGGGACCGGGGCCTCGCCGTTGCGCCCGTACATCGCCTGGAGCAGATCCGCCTGCTCGGTCTTGGTCGGCAGCCCGGTGGACGGTCCGCCGCGCTGGATGTCGATGATCAGCAGCGGCAGCTCCAGGGAGACCGCCAGACCGATCGTCTCCGACTTCAGCGCCACCCCGGGGCCGGACGTCGTCGTGACGCCCAGCGCCCCGCCGAACGCCGCACCGAGCGCCGCACCGATACCGGCGATCTCGTCCTCGGCCTGGAAGGTCCGCACACCGAAGTTCTTGTGCCGGGACAGCTCGTGCAGGATGTCCGAGGCCGGGGTGATCGGATACGACCCCAGGTAGAGCGGCAGGTCCGCCAGCTGCCCGGCGGCGATCAGGCCGTAGGACAGGGCGAGGTTCCCCGAGATGTTGCGGTAGGTGCCGGTGGGGAAGGCCTGCGACGCCGGGGCGACCTCGTAGGAGACCGCGAAGTCCTCGGTCGTCTCGCCGAAGTTCCACCCGGCCCGGAAGGCCGCCACATTCGCCTCGGCGATCTCCGGTTTCTTCGCGAACTTCTGCCGCAGGAACGTCTCCGTCCCCTCGGTCGGCCGGTGGTACATCCACGACAGCAGCCCGAGCGCGAACATGTTCTTGGAGCGCTCGGCCTCCTTGCGGGGGAGCCCGAACTCCTTCAGCGCCTCCAGCGTCAGCGTCGTCAGCGGCACCGGGTGGACGTTGTAGGCCTCCAGCGAACCGTCCTCCAGCGGACTGGTGGCATAGCCCACCTTCGCCATCGGCCGCTTGGTGAACTCGTCGGTGTTCACAATGATTTCCGCGCCGCGCGGTACGTCGTCGATGTTCGCCTTCAGGGCGGCGGGGTTCATCGCGACCAGGACGTTGGGGGCGTCGCCGGGGGTGAGAATGTCATGATCGGCAAAGTGGAGCTGGAAGGAAGAAACCCCCGGCAGCGTGCCTGCGGGGGCACGGATCTCGGCCGGGAAATTCGGCAGGGTGGAGAGATCGTTGCCGAAGGAGGCGGTCTCCGAGGTGAACCGGTCACCGGTGAGCTGCATACCGTCACCCGAGTCACCCGCGAAACGGATGATCACCCGATCCAGGCGGCGGACCTCCTTGCCGTCGCCGCCCGTGGTTCCCGTCGTACCTGACAGGGGGGCTCGCTGACCCCCGAGGACGGCGTCGTTGGCCTCATCGGCCTTCTCTGCCGCGCTACTGACCTGGCTCGTCACTGAACTGGACCTCCCTTGGGGCGGCGGTTCGGAACCGTCCGGCCAGCCGGCGATCCCAGAAGCCACCCTACGTCCGCGTAGGTGGCTCTCCAGGGACCGATCATATGGTGGACGCTGTTTTGAGACACCCTTTCGGTGTGGTTTGTCACCTTTCTCAGGCCCCCGATCGTGGGATGGAGACAGTTGCGCTCTGCTTCTTTGGTCCTAAGCCCCGCGGTTGTCTCTACCGCCCCCCGGTCGCTTCCTGGTGGACCCGCCGTCGTCCCCGCCCCTCGGTCGTCTCTTGATCAGAGGTGCCCGTCCGGCGCTCGCCGGACACCCCCGGGCCCGCGCAATACCCCCGGAGCGCTCCCGGCGCGCCCCTGAAGTGCTGCGGGTGCCGCGGTCGCCACCCCCCCTCATCGATATCTGACAGGGTGTCAGATCGCTAGGAGTTCAGGTAGGTCAGCACGGCGAGGACGCGCCGGTGGTCCCCGTCGCTGGGCGAGAGCCCCAGCTTCAGGAAGATGTTGCTGACGTGCTTCTCGACCGCCCCGTCGCTCACCACGAGCTGCCGGGCGACGGCGGAGTTCGTCCGGCCCTCGGCCATCAGACCGAGGACCTCCCGTTCGCGCGGCGTCAGCCCGGCCAGCACATCCTGCTTACGGCTGCGGCCCAGCAGCTGCGCCACCACTTCCGGGTCCAGTGCGGTCCCGCCCTGCGCCACCCGGACCACGGCGTCCACGAACTCGCGGACCTCGGCCACCCGGTCCTTCAGCAGATACCCCACCCCGCGGCTGCTGCCCGCCAGCAGCTCGGTGGCGTACTGCTCCTCCACGTACTGGGAGAGGACCAGCACCCCGATGTCCGGATAGTCCTTCCGCAGCCGCACCGCCGCACGCACGCCCTCGTCGGTGTGCGTCGGCGGCATCCGCACATCGGCGACCACCACATCGGGAAGGGCCTGCTGCCCGTCGAGCTCCGCCACGGTCTTCAGCAGCGCCTCCGCGTCCCCGACCCCGGCGACCACCTCGTGCCCGAGATCGGTCAGCAGACGGGTCAGCCCTTCCCGGAGCAGGACCGAATCCTCGGCGATGACCACGCGCACCCTGTTCTCCACGTTCTCCACGACTGCGAGTCCCCCACTGTTCCGAATATGCCGCGTTCCCCACGACCTCGCACGCACCACGCCCGACCACCGCGCACCGCGCCCCGACCGCTCAAGCATCCCAGGACCCGGACACGGATGGGGGGCCTGTGGATAACCCACGCGACACGCCCCGTCGCCCGGACCGAGGGTCCGGGCGACGGGGCACAGGTGAGAGGCACAGGTGAGAGGCACAGTTGAGAGGCACGGCTGAAGGGGAGAGCCGGAAGGCGGAGGAGGGCGGCGGGGCCGAGGTCTCAGCCCCGCCATCGCAGCTCGCGGAGTCTCAGCCCCGCCAGGGCAGCTCGGCGGTGACCGTTGTCGGACCGCCGGCCGGGGAGTCGACGACCAGGACGCCGTCCACCGCGTCCAGCCGCTCCGTCAGCCCGGCCAGGCCGCCGCCCGCGGCAGACGACGCCCCGCCCCGGCCGTTGTCCGTGACCTGGAGCATCAACCGGTCGGCCGCCCGCCACACATCGACCGTGGCCCGGGTCGCCCGGGCGTGCTTGCTGATGTTCTGGAGCAGCTCGGAGACGGTGAAGTACGCGATCCCCTCGATCGCCTGCGCGGGCCGTGAGTCCAGGTCCACCTCGACCGTCACGGGCACCGTGCAGCGCGAGGCGATGGAGGAGAGCGCGGCGTCCAGGCCCCGGTCGGTGAGAACGGCGGGGTGGATTCCGCGGGCCAGGTCGCGCAGCTCCTGGAGAGCCACCTTCACCTCGCCGTGCGCCTCGTCGACCATGCGGGCCGCGGCCTCCGGGTCGTCGGTGAGCTTCTCCTTCGCCAGGCCCAGATCCATGGCGAGGGCGACCAGGCGGGCCTGGGCGCCGTCGTGGAGGTCGCGTTCGATGCGGCGCAGGTCGGCGGCGGCGGTGTCCACGACCACGCCCCGGTCCGACTCCAGCTCGGAGACCCGGGTGGCCAGCCGGGACGGGCCCAGCAGACCGGTGACCATCAGCCGGTCCACGCTCAGCAGCCCCCGCACGATCCACGGCGCCGCCAGCACGAGCACCAGGCCCACCGCTCCGGTCACCGCCAGCTCGCCGGGCGAGTCCAGGTACTCCTGATGGGTGCGGTCCCCGTACAGCTGGAGGCCGCCCTGCCCACCGAACACCGGGAAGAGCCAGAACCACAGCGGGTACGTCAGCGCCGCCAGGCCGTACGTCCAGAACGAGATCGCCACGACGAACGTGAACGTCGCCCACGGGAAGTGCAGCAGCGCGTACAGCAGGTGGCGCCAGGACGCCCCGCTCTTGAGGATCGCGCCCATCCAGGACATGGGGCCGCCGGTCTTCCCCCGCACCGGCTCCGGATCCGCCACCTCCACCCGCAGCAGTCCGCGCGCCCGGTGCCGCTCCAGCGCGCCGAAGCCCCGGCAGACGGCGAGACCGACCGCGAGGACCGGAATCCCGATGAAGGTGACCAGCAGGCCCGCGCTCATCGACGTCATGGTGACCGCGAAGACGAACACCACCGTGCTGAGCGGGAAGCTCAGCAGCGCGTAGAGAAGCTCGCGCCAGGCACGGGCCTCCAGCGGGGCCCGCAGCGGCGCCGGGAGGAAGTGCTTGGCCGGGGTCTTCGCCGTGAAGCCGGGGCCGGAACCCTGATGCTCCCGGTCCCGCGTGTCCGGTCCGTATGCCGTGGCCATGAGTTCCGTCCGTTCCGTCTCTGTTCTCAGTCTCTCAGTGGACTGTGCGGTGGTGTGTGGATGTGGATGTGGGTGCGGGGGGAGTGGTGCGCGGGGCGTGCGGCGTGGTGGCGCCGGGGCGGCCGGTCATCACGGACCGTTCTCCCTCAAGAGTGCTGGCCGGCCGCCTCCCGCACCATGAGGCCCCTCTCCGTATCCGACCGGGGGTTTTCCCCACCCCCGGGCCGAGCCGGGCCCGGCCCGGGTATCGGGAACACACGGCCGGTCAGGCGGCCCGGTCGCGCCAGGGCAGCTCGGCGGTGACGGTCGTCGGCCCGCCCTCCGGCGAGTCCAGGACGAGCACCCCGTCGACCGCGTCGAGGCGCTCGGCGAGCCCCGCCAGTCCCGTACCGCCGCCGTCCGTCCGTGCTCCGCCCCCGCCGTCGTCCGTGACCTGGAGCATCAGCCGGTCGGTCGAACGCCACACGTCGACGGAGGCCGACCGCGCGCCGCTGTGCTTGCTGACGTTCTGGAGCAGCTCGGAGACGGTGAAGTACGCGATCCCCTCGATCGCCTCCGCCGGGCGCTTCCGAAGCCCCACCGTCACCTTGACCGGGACCGTGCAGCGGGAGGCGATGGCGGAGAGGGCGGCGTCCAGGCCCCGGTCGGTGAGGACGGCGGGGTGGATGCCGCGGGCCAGGTCGCGCAGTTCCTGGAGGGCCACCTTGATCTCGCCGTGGGCCTCGTCGACCATGCGGGCGGCGGCCTCGGGGTCGTCGGTGAGCTTCTCCTTCGCCAGGCCGAGCCCCATGGCGAGGGCGACCAGGCGGGCCTGGGCGCCGTCGTGGAGGTCGCGTTCGATGCGGCGCAGGTCGGCGGCGGCGGTGTCCACGACCACGCCCCGGTCCGACTCCAGCTCGGCGATACGCCGCTCCAGCTCGTCCGAGGGCGACAGCAGCCCGCGCACCATCGCCCGGTCCACCGTCGTCAGCCCCCGCGCGACGAACGGCAGCACCGGCCACAGGACGAACAGGCTCACCAGCGTCACCGCGAACGTCAGCACCCCCCAGGGCAGTCGGATGAACCCGTACAGCAACGCCCGCCAGCCCACCGGGTCCTTCAGCCCCGCCCACAGCCGGGCGAAGAACCCCTGGTCCCGGTGGCCGCGCGCCAACGGACTCGGCTCCTCCACCCGTACGCCGAGCATCCCGCGCGCCCGCCGCCGCTCCAACCGGCCCAGCAGCCGGGCGCCCTGGAGCCCGGCGACCAGCAGCGGCAGACCGATCACCGTGACGGAGAGCCCGACGCCGACGGCGATCACGAGGACCGTGTAGACGAACCCGACGACGGCCAACGGCAGATTGGCGAGCAGATGGGCGATCTCCCGCCAGGTCCACCGGTCGATGGCGAAGCGGGCGGGCGGCAGCCGGCCGGGGTCCGGAACGGAAGGGCTCATGGTCATACCCACAGCCTGCCGGGCCGCACCCGCGCACACCATGGGGCTCATGGGCGGGTCGAAGTAGGGATAACCCCACCTGATGCCCGACGCGGCTGCTTACGCTCCGTTTAGCAGGCCCTAGACTCCCGTGCGTAACTCCCGCGCGTACAGAACGGGCACGTGGGACCGATGCGGCCGAAGTGGCGGCAGCAGCGGTGGACGAAACAGCACGGCAAAGCAGCAGACAAAGCAGCAGACAAAGCAGCGGACGAAGCGGCAGACGAAGAGGGAGCGAGGGGCGGACGTGGCCGACGTTACGGACGTGACCGGCGTGGCGGACGCGACGGGAACGACCGGCGTGTCCGGCGCGTCCAGCGGTACGGGTGTCCTGGGCGGCCAGGGCGTGCAGGCCGTCCAGGGCGTTCCGGGTGTCCCCGGTGTCCCGGCGGACGGATCCATCGCACTCGCCTCGGAGTACTTCCAGAGCTACTCGGTCATCGGCCTGCTCGCCCTGGTCGGCGTCCTGTTCGTCGCCGTGGCCTTCGGGGCCGGGCGACTGCTGCGCCCCGTCGTCCCCACCCCGGAGAAGCTCCTCACCTACGAATGCGGCGTCGACCCGGTCGGCGAGGGCTGGGCGCACACCCAGGTCCGCTACTACGTCTACGCGTTCCTGTACGTGATCTTCGCGGTCGACTCCATCTTCCTGTTCCCGTGGGCCACGGTGTTCGCGGCGCCCGGATACGGCGCGACGACCCTGGTCGAAATGTTCATCTTCCTCGGCTTCCTGGCCGTGGGACTGCTCTACGCATGGAAGAAGGGCGTCCTCGCATGGGCCTGACGAGCCGGCCGACTCCCGCCCCCGAGTCGCAGCAGCCCGCGCCTCCGTCCCCGCCCCCGTCCGATCCGGTCCTGCTCCCCGAGCCCAAGCGCCTGGGCGTGCTCTCCCGGCTGGCGCCGGAGCCGATGAAGGTCGTCCTCAACTGGGGCCGCCGCTACAGCCTCTGGGTCTTCAACTTCGGACTCGCCTGCTGCGCCATCGAGTTCATCGCCGCGTCCATGGCACGCCACGACTTCATCCGGCTCGGCGTGATCCCGTTCGCCCCCGGACCCCGGCAGGCCGACCTCATGATCGTTTCCGGCACGGTGACGGACAAGATGGCCCCGGCCGTGAAGCGGCTGTACGAGCAGATGCCCGAACCGAAGTACGTCATCTCCTTCGGCGCCTGCTCCAACTGCGGCGGTCCCTACTGGGACTCGTACTCCGTCACCAAGGGCGTCGACCAGATCATCCCCGTCGATGTGTACGTACCCGGCTGCCCGCCCCGGCCCGAGGCGCTGCTCCAGGGCATCCTCAAGCTCCAGGAGAAGATCGCGCGCGAATCCCTCGCCGAGCGGTACGCCTCCGGGGCGACGGGCGGCGGCGGTCCGTCCACCGAGGCTCTGCGCAGCGGTTTGGTCGCCGCACCGGCACCGGCACCGGCACCGGCACCAGCTCCGGCACCGTCTTCGCGACCGGACGGGGAGGGGCGGCGATGAGCGACCGCGACCAGCACGCGGAATCCGCGGTGGCCGAGGCGGCCGTGGCGGCAGAGGCGGCCGAGGCGTTCGACCGGCTGCCGGACGCGGTCACCGACCTGTTCGGCGACGAGGCCACGGCGGAGTCCGCGTACGACCTGCTGACCGTCGACGTCCCCGCCGCCGCCTGGCTCACCGCGCTGCGGACCGCCCGTGACGCACTCGGGTGCACCTACTTCGACTGGCTCAGCGCCGTGGACGAAGCGGGCGTCGGCTTCCGCGTTTGCGCCCATGTCGTGGCCCTGGGCACGGGTACGGTACGGCGGCTGATGGTACGGACGACCGTGCCGCACGACGCGGCGGCGCTGCCCAGCGCCATCGACGTGTATGCGGGCGCGGCGTGGCACGAGCGCGAGACGCACGAGATGTTCGGCGTCGCGTTCGACGGCCACCCCCACCTCGTACCGCTGCTCCTGCCGGAAGGCTTCGAGGGCCACCCGCTGCGCAAGGACTTCGTCCTGGCCGCACGGGTCGCCAAGGCCTGGCCCGGGGCGAAGGAACCGGGGGAGCCGGCGGAGGGCCACACCGGCCCCAAGCGTCGCGCGATGCTCCCGCCCGGGGTTCCCGACCCGAACGAATGGGGCCCGCTGAAGGGCCAACTCCCCCCAGCAGCCGCCCGCCCGGCCCGAGCCGCCCGCGCAGCGGCCGACCGCCCACCCCGCCGCACGCGCACGGCGAGCGAGGGCTCAGCGGCGCAGCGCCCCACGCCGCCGCCCGGCGCGGAAGCCGCTCCGCCGTCCGGTGCGGCTGCGCCCGGCGCGGATGGCCCCGCGGTGCCCGGTGCGCAGGCCCCCACCCCCGCGTCTCCGGAGACGCCCGAGGCCCTGGAAACACCCGAGGCACCGGGAACGCCTGCTGCGGCCCGCCCGCGCCGTTCCCGGTCCGCGTCGGAGAGGTCGGCGAGCCAGCGCCCGGAGCCGGACGGGCCGGGTACCACCCCTGCCCGGCCTGCCCGCCGTTCCCGGTCGGCGTCCGACGGCTCGGCCAGCCAGCGCCCTGAGCCGGCCGAGTCGCCCGCGCCCCCGCCGGCCGGCCCCGAGGGCCCGCCGTCGCGTCCGCCCCGGGTGCGCAGCACGGACGCCCCGTGGCACGACGCGCAACCGGCCTTCGGCGAACCGGAGGGCCCGGAGCCCGACTCCCCGGACGAGCCTTCTCAGCCCCTCCGGCGTTTGAGGAGCGGGGGCACGGGGGCGGAGCCCCCGGTTCGGGAAGGGGCGGGCAGGGGAGAAGCCCCGCGCAGCGGCCCCACCCCCACCGAAGCCACCCCCTCCGAAGCCACCCCCACCGAAGCCACCGACTCCGAAGCCGAATCCGCCCCCACCCCCGACAAGCCCACCCCCGACAAGCCCACCCCCGACCACCCCGCCGGAGGCGATCCCGAGTGAACGACGTACTCGACGTCGCCCTCCGCCTGGCCATCGTCTTCGTCGTGTTCCTGGTCGCCCCCCTCCTCGTGGGCCAGACAGAACACAAGGTGATGGCCCACATGCAGGGCCGCCTGGGCCCCATGTACGCAGGCGGCTTCCACGGCTGGGCCCAGCTCGTCGCGGACGGCGTGAAGTTCGCGCAGAAGGAGGACGTGGTCCCGGCAGCCGCCGACCGCCGCGTCTTCCAGCTCGCCCCCGCCGTCGCCCTCCTCCCGTACCTCCTCGTCCTCGTCGTCATCCCCGTCGGCCCCGAAGGCGCGGTGGGCCAGGCCGTCGACGCGGGGATCTTCTTCGTGCTCGCCGTCATGGGCATCGGCGTCCTCGGCTCGCTCATGGCGGGCTGGGCCTCCGCCAACAAGTTCTCGCTCCTCGGCGGCCTCCGTACCGCCGCGCAGCTCCTCTCCTACGAGCTGCCGATGCTCCTGGCCGCCGCCTCCGTGGCCATGGCGGCCGGTACGGTCTCGCTCACCGGCATCCTCGACGCCTTCGCGTGGTGGTGGCTGCCCTGGCAGATCGTCGGCGCCCTGGTCTTCTTCGTGGCCGGTCTCGCCGAACTCCAGCGCCCGCCGTTCGACATGCCGGTGGCCGACTCCGAGATCATCTTCGGTGCGTACACCGAGTACACCGGTCTCCGCTTCGCCCTGTTCCTCCTCGCCGAGTACGCGGGCATCGTCATCCTCTGCGCCCTGACCACCGTCCTCTTCCTCGGCGGCTGGCACGGCCCGTTCGGCGCCGACGGACTCGGCTGGCTCTGGACCCTCCTCAAGACCGCCCTCCTCGCGTTCGTCGTCATCTGGCTGCGCGTCAGCTACCCGCGCCTGCGTGAGGACCAGTTGCAGAAGCTCGCCTGGACCACCCTCGTCCCGCTCGCCCTCGCGCAGATCGCGCTGACCGGCATCGTGAAGGTGGCGATCAACTGATGCCCCCGATCCCCGGATCCGGCCTGGCCAAGGGCCTTGCCGTCACCCTGCGCACGATGACGAGGAAGACCGTCACCGCGCAGTACCCGGACGCCCAGCCCGAACTCCCGCCCCGCTCCCGCGGCGTCATCGGGCTGTTCGAGGAGAACTGCACGGTCTGCATGCTCTGCGCCCGTGAGTGCCCCGACTGGTGCATCTACATCGACTCCCACAAGGAGACGTCGCCGCCCGCCGCCCCCGGCGGCCGCGAGCGCAGCCGGAACGTCCTCGACCGTTTCGCCATCGACTTCTCCCTCTGCATGTACTGCGGCATCTGCATCGAGGTGTGTCCCTTCGACGCGCTGTTCTGGTCGCCGGAGTTCGAGTACGCGGAGACGGACATCCACGAACTCACCCACGAGCGCGACAAGCTGCGCGAGTGGATGTGGACCGTTCCGGAGCCGCCCGCCCTCGACCCCGGGGCCGAGGAGCCGAAGGAGATCGCCGCCGCCCGCAAGGCCGCGGACAAGCTCGCCGCCCAACGCGCACAGGAGCAGCAGGAACAGCAGGAACAGCAGGAACAGCAGAACGAGAAGGGAGGAACCCCGTGACGCTGCACACCGCACCCCCTCTGCTCACCGCGACCGCCGCCGCCACGGGCAACCACCCCGGTTTCCTCTCCCCGTCCGGCGTGGAGATCGCGTTCCTCCTCGTCGGCCTCGCCACCCTCGGCGCAGCCGTCATCACGGTCACGACCAAGCAGCTGGTGCACGCCGCGCTCTGGCTCGTCGTCGCGCTCGGCGGACTGGCCGTCGAGTACCTCCTGCTCACCGCGGAGTTCATCGCCTGGGTGCAGGTACTGATCTACGTCGGTTCCATCGTCGTCCTCCTCCTCTTCGGCCTGATGCTCACCCGGGCCCCCATCGGCCGCTCCCCGGACGCCGATTCGGGCAACCGGTGGGTCGCGCTCGGGGTGGCCGCCGCCGCGGCGGCCGCTCTCGTCTGGGTCGCGGTCGACGCCTTCCGCACCACCTGGATCGACCTCGACGGGCCGGCCCAGGGCTCCACCGAAGTCACCGGCGCCTTCCTGTTCCGGAACTGGGTCCTGCCCTTCGAGGCGCTCTCCGTCCTGCTGCTCGCCGCCCTCGTCGGCGCGATCGTCCTGTCCCGCAAACGCGACACGGACACAGACACGGGAACGGGAACGGACACCACGCCCGGCCCCGGCCCGTCCGGCACGCCGGGCACCACCGCCCGCCCCGGCAAGGGGGAGAAGCGCTGATGCACCTCGCCTATCCCGCCGTACTCGCCGCCCTCCTCTTCTGCATCGGCCTCTACGGCGTCCTCGCCCGCCGCAACGCGATCCTGGTCCTGATGTCCGTCGAGCTGATGCTCAACGCCGTCAACCTCAACCTCGTCGCCTTCGACGTCTGGCTCCGCGACACCCTCCACTCCGGTCAGGCCCTCACGCTCTTCACCATCGCCATCGCCGCCGCCGAGATCGGCATCGGCCTCGCGATCGTCCTGGCCGTCTACCGCAACCGGGGCACCTCCGACATCGACCGGCTCCGCGACACCGCCGAGACCGACGAGGCGGAGACGCTTCCCGACACGGCAGAGACCGACTCGGCAGAGACCGACACCGCGGAGACCCGCGACGCAGCGACGGCCCCCGGCCAGGTGGACGGGAAAACAGGAAAGACCAAGAAGGCAGAGGCCACCACGTGACCACCACGACCCTCGCCGCCCTCGTCCCCCTCCTCCCGTTCCTCGGCGCCCTCGCCGGGCTCGCCACCGGCCGCACCGCCCCCGGCTTCGTCCGGCCGCTGGCGATCCTCCCGACCCTCACCGCGGCCGTACTCGCCGTGCTCGTCGCCGTCCGCCAGGGCGGCGGCCGGGCCATCGACGCCGCGACCCAGCTCACGCCCACCGGCTCGGTCCCGATCGATCTGGCCCTGCACCTCGACGGCTTCGCCGTGCTGGTCGCCGTCCTCGTCACCGTCGTCGCCACCTGCGTACAGCTCTACTCCACGGCCTACCTCCGCGACGACGCCCGCTACCCCTCCTACGCCGCCCTCGTCTCCCTCTTCACCTCCGCGATGCTGCTGGTCGTCTACTCCGGCGACCTGATGGTGCTCCTGGTCGGCTGGGAGATCATGGGCATCTGCTCGTACTTCCTCGTCGGCCACTACTGGGAGACGCCCGAAGCCCGGGCCGCCTCCCTCAAGGCCTTCCTGGTCACCAAGCTCGGCGACGTCCCCTTCCTGATCGGGCTGTTCGCGCTCGCCGCCGACACCGGCAGCTTCCGGATCACCAAGATCCTCGCCGCCGTCGGCAACGGCGGACTCGACCACCCCACCCTCATCGCCCTGCTGCTCCTCGCGGGCGTCGCGGGCAAGTCGGCGCAGTTCCCCCTGCACACCTGGCTGCCCGACGCGATGGCCGGCCCCACCCCCGTCTCCGCGCTCATCCACGCCGCGACGATGGTCGCCGCCGGCATCTACTTCGTGGCCCGCCTGCTGCCCGTCTTCGCCGCCTCCGGCGCGGCGCTCGTCGTCCTCGCCGTGATGGCCGCCGTCACGATGATCGGGTCCGGGCTCGCCGCCCTCGCCCAGGACGACATCAAGCGCGTCCTCGCCTACTCGACGATCGGTCAGCTCGGCTACATGTCGGGCGCCCTGGCCGTCGGCGACCGGGGCGCCGCCGTCTTCCACCTGATCTCGCACGGTGCGTTCAAAGCCGTCCTCTTCCTCGCCGCGGGCGTCGTCATCCACGCCGCCGGCACCAACTCACTGGCCGCCATGTCCCGGATGGGCGGCCTGGCCCGCCGTATCCCGGACGCCTACTGGACGATGACCGTCGCCCTCCTCGCGCTGGCCGCCATCCCGCCGTTCGCCGGCTTCTTCTCCAAGGAAGCCGTCCTCGTCGCCGCCGAGCACACCGCCCTCGGCGACCGGACCGTCGCCCCGGCCGCCGCCGGCTGGACGATCCTGATCGCCGGGCTCCTCGCCGCCGTCCTGACCGCCGCCTACGCCGTACGCCTCTGGCTCCTCGCCTTCCGCGGACGCGGGGCCGAAGTCCCCGACCACGGCAGGCAGCCCCTCGCCATGACCTCCGTCCTGTGGATCCTGGCCGTCCCCACCATCGGTTTCGGCCTCACCGTCGGCATGCTCGGCGACTGGTTCGACGGACACGCCCTCACGCCGTCGCTCACCACCGCCGTCCTCTCCACCGGCGTCGGCCTCGTCGGCGGCCTCGTCACCTACGGCGCGTGGCGGCACACCACCGCCCTCGCCGCCCGCACCCCCATCGGCGCCGTCGCCGCCCACCCCGGCGCCGAACCCGCCCTCGTCGAAGCCGAGGCCATGACGTCCCACACCGCCGCCTACGGCACCATCGCGGACGCCCCCGACCCGGCCGACCCCGGCAGGCTCCTCCTCGGGCCCCTGCACCGCCACGCGGTCACCGGCTTCCACCTCGACGCCCTGTACACGGCGCTGTTCGTCCGGCCCGTCCAGGAAGCCGCCCGCCTCGTCCGCTTCCTGGACCGCGCGGTCATCGACACCTACGTCAACGGATCGGGCGCCGTCACACGCCTCCTCGGCACCGCCGTCCGCCGGGCCCAGACCGGCAACGTGCAGACCTACGTCAGCGCCCTGCTCGCCGGGTCACTCGTCCTGGCGATCGCCGCCGTCGTCTTCGCCAACGTCAACGCGGGGTCGTGACCGTGATCGATATCAGTGCGTCCGTGATGCAGTTCCTTCTGGCGTTCATCGTCGTCGCCCCGCTCCTCGGCGCCGTCGCGGCCCTGCTGCCCGCCCCGCCCGGGCTCAAGGGGAAGAACTCCGACCAGGCAGTGCTCCGCCACGGCGTGACCGTCACCGGCGCCGTCCTCGTCGCCGCGATCGTCCTGGCCGTCGGCTTCGACCACGACCACCCCGCCACGATGCAGGCGACCACCGACATCAGCTGGATCCCGGCGCTCGACGTCCGCATCCACCTCGGCATCGACGGCATCTCACTCCCCCTCCTGCTCCTGACCGCGCTGCTGACCTTCCTCTGCGCGCTGTACAGCTACTTCAAGCTGCCCGCGGGCCCCTCACCGAAGGCCTTCGTCGCCCTCGTCCTCGTCCTGGAGTCCGGCACCCTCGCCACCTTCGCCGTCCTCGACCTGCTGCTCTTCTTCCTCGCCTTCGAGATGGTCCTCATCCCGATGTACTTCCTCATCAATCGCTGGGGCGGCGGCCAACGGCAGGCGGCCGCCTGGAAGTTCATCCTCTACACGCTGCTCGGCTCGGTCGTCATGCTGCTCGGCCTGCTCCTCATCGGGCTGAAGAGCGGCACCTTCGACATGGTGGCACTCGCCACTGACAACGGCCGGGGCCTCACCACATCCGTGCAGGTCATCGCCGTCCTCGCGATCGGTGTCGGCCTCGCCGTGAAGACCCCGATGTGGCCCCTGCACAGCTGGCTCCCCGACGCCCACACCGCCGCCCCCACCGTCGGATCCGTGCTCCTCGCGGGCGTCCTGCTGAAGATGGGAACGTACGGATTCGTCCGGATCCTGCTCCCCGTCGCCCCCGACGGCATGCGGACCTTCGCGCCCTACCTCGCCGCGTTCGCCGTCGTCGGCATCGTCTACGGATCCCTCGCCTGCCTGGCGCTGGCCCGTACCGGCGCCAAGGGCGACCTCAAGCGGCTCATCGCCTACTCGTCCGTCGGCCACATGGGCTTCGTCCTGCTCGGTATCGCCACCATGACCCCCACCGGAGTCAACGGCGCGCTCTTCGCCAACATCGCCCACGGCCTCATCACCGGCCTGCTGTTCTTCCTGGTCGGCGCCATCAAGGACCGCTACGGCACCGCCGACCTCGACACCCTCGCCGGAGCGACCGGGGCCGCCCTCTACGGCCGGGCCCCCCGTCTCGGCGCGCTGCTCGCCTTCGCCGCCATCGCCTCGCTCGGGCTGCCCGGACTCGCCGGATTCTGGGGCGAGATGCTCACCCTGTTCGGCGCGTACAGCCCAGCCGAAGGCCTCAGCCGGCCCGCGTTCCGCACCTTCATGGCCATCGGGGCGTTCGGCACCCTGCTCACCGCCGCGTACATGCTCATCGTCGTCCGGCGCGTCTGCATGGGCGAACACCCGCCCCACTCCCGGCTGTCGCCCGACGACCGGGCCCCGCGAACGGCCGACGGCCCCGAGCCGTCCGCAACTCCTGACGGCTCCGAGCCGTCCGCAACCGCCGGAGCCCGGCCGGCCACCACCCCGCAGCTCGCCGACATCCGGACGTACGAAGCCGTCGCCTGGACCCCGCTCGCCGCGCTCACCGTCCTCGCCGGCCTCTGGCCCGCCGTCCTCCTCGGCCTCACCGACCCGGCCGTGCAGCAGCTCCTCGCAGGAGGCAAGTCGTGACCGCGGACCTCGCCACCACCGCCGGAAGCCTCGTCGCGTACACCGCCGCGGCCGACGCCCCCAGCCTCGTCCAGTCCATCGACTGGCTCGCCATCGCGCCTCCCACCCTCACCGCGCTGGCCGCCCTGGTGGTCCTCGTCGCCGACCTGTTCCTGCCCGCGCACCGCAAGCGGCTCCTCGGCTACGGCACCCTCACCGCGCTCGCCGCCGCCCTGGCCCTGCTGCTCCCCCTGCGCGCCGGGGACCGGGCCACCTTCTGCGTCACCACCGGCACCCGGGCCTGCAGCTACACCGCCGACCACTTCACGCTCGTCATCCAGGCCCTCGTCCTCGGCGGCGCGTTCCTCATCGTCCTGCTCTCGCTCGACGACACCCGCAAACTGCCGGCGGGGGAGTACTGGTTCCTGCTCCTGGCCTCCGCCGCCGGGGCCGCCCTGCTGCCCGCCTCCCGCGACCTCGCCACGCTCGTCGTCGCCCTGGAAGTCGCCTCGCTGCCCGCGTTCGCCCTCGTCGGCATCAAACGCGGCGACCGGCGCTCCTCCGAGGCCGCGCTGAAGTTCTTCCTCTCCTCCGTCGTCGCCACCGCCGTCATGCTGCTCGGCGTCAGCTTCGTGTACGCGACCACCGGCACCCTGCACCTCACCGAGATCGCCGTCCGCCTCGACGACGTGTCCCCGGTGCTCGACACCCTCGCCAAGACCGGAGTCGCCCTCACCCTCGTCGGCTTCGCCTTCAAGACCGCCGCCGCGCCCTTCCACTTCTGGGTCCCCGACACCTACGTCGGCGCCCCCCTCCCGATCGCCGCCTATCTCTCCGTCGTGGGGAAGGCCGTCGGGTTTTCGGGGCTCATCCTGGTGACCGTCATCGCGTTCCCCTCCTATGCCGACGTCTGGGGGCCCGCCCTCGCCGTCCTGGCCGCGCTCACCATGACCGTCGGCAACGTCGCGGCACTCCGCCAGCGGGCCGACCGCGCCCGCAGCGCCGTCCGCCTCCTCGCCTGGTCCTCGGTCGCCCAGGCCGGCTACCTCCTGGTCCCGATCGCCGCCGCCGCGTACTCCAGCGACCAACAGATCGGCTCCACGGTCGCGTACGCCCTGATGTACGCCGTCGTGAACCTGGGCGCGTTCGCGGTCGCCGCCCTCGTCGCCCGTACGCACCCCGGCAACCGGCTCTCCGACTACCGGGGCCTGTACGCCACCCGGCCCCTCGCGGCCCTGGCGCTCGGCTTCTTCCTGCTCTGCCTGGCCGGACTGCCGCCCGGCATCATCGGGCTCTTCGCGAAGGTCACCGTCTTCTCCGCGGCGGTCGACGCGGGCCTCGGGTGGCTCGCCGTCGTCATGGCCGTCAACGTGGTGATCGCTCTCTACTACTACCTTCAGTGGACCGCGATCCTCTTCCGTACGCCGGACGGAGCCCCGGAAACGGCCGAGGAGGCCACCGGCGCCGCGGCGTCCGCCCCGTCGCGCCGATTCCGCGCCCCCGCCCCTCTCACCACGGCGATCGTCCTCACCGCCGTCGCCGGAATCCTGCTCTCCGGGGTTCCGCAGACCGTCCTGCGCTTCGCCTCCGTGAACCTTTTCTGAGCCCTCCCGGGCCCGCAAGATCGGTTTGCCCACGGCCCCCGCCACAGGGCATGGTCTTGGCTGCGCACGTCACGTAAGAGGCGTGGACGTGTCAAGGACAAGAGGGAGAGAGAGCAGTGCTGAACGGGTTCAAGGACTTCATCCTGCGCGGGAACGTCATCTCCATGGCGATCGGTCTCGCGGTCGGGGCCGCGTTCACCGCCGTCGTCACGGGCTTCAGCAACGCCTTCATCACCCCGCTGATCGGCCTCGCCACCCGCGGCACCGGCGACTTCAGCAAGGCCTCCTACACGGTCGACGGCGTCAAGTTCCCCTACGGCCTCTTCGTCAGCGCCACCATCGCCTTCCTGATCACCGCAGCGGTTCTCTACTTCTGCGTCGTGGTCCCCATGGCCAAGGTGCAGGACCGGTTCGCCAAGGAAGAGGCCGTCGACATCAAGGCCGCCCTCCGCGACTGCCCGCGCTGCTTCAGCCAGATTCCCGCCGTCGCCTCCCGCTGCGGCCACTGCACCAGCGAGGTCGAGCCCGACCCCGAGGCGCTCTCCCTCGCCAAGCTCCCCGCACAGCAGCACTGACCGCACAGCAGCACCGACCGCACAGCGGTACCGCACCGCCCCGCACCACCCCGCACCATCAGGACGGCCCGCCGCCACCCGTACGGCCCAGCGTCACTCCGTACGGGGCCGGGGGCCCGACCGGCGCGAACACGCGGCACAGCCCCCGCCCTCCGGCCGCACGCACAAGGGAACTAGGTCCTCTCGCCTGGCGTTGACCAGTACGGGAGGCTCCACTGGGGAGTGGAGCACCACCATGCAAAGGGTTCCCCTGCTGCACCACTTGGAGGGCGTACCGTGCACCGCCGGCACAACGGGCTGAAGACCGCCGTACTCCTCGGGGGACTGTCCGCACTCATCATCGTCATCGGCAGCTTCTTCGGACGTACGGGACTGATCGTCGCGCTCCTGGTCGCCGTCGGCACCAACGCGTACGCGTACTGGAACAGCGACAAGCTCGCCCTGCGGGCCATGCGCGCCCGCCCCGTCAGCGAATTCGAGGCGCCGCAGCTCTACCGCACGGTCCGCGAGCTCTCCACGGCGGCCCGTCAGCCCATGCCGCGCCTCTACATCTCCCCGACGCAGGCGCCCAACGCGTTCGCCACCGGCCGCAATCCGCGCAACGCCGCCGTCTGCTGCACCGAGGGCATCCTCCAGATCCTCGACGAGCGCGAGCTGCGCGGCGTCCTCGGTCATGAGCTCAGCCATGTCTACAACCGGGACATCCTCATCTCGTCCGTCGCCGGAGCGCTCGCCTCCGTCGTGATGTTCCTGGTCAACTTCGCCTGGCTCATCCCGGTGGGCCGCTCCAACGACGACGAGGGGCCCGGCCTCCTCGGCATGCTCCTGATCATGATCCTGGGGCCGCTCGCCGCGTCCGTCATCCAGCTCGCCGTCAGCCGCTCCCGGGAGTACGAGGCCGACGCCTCCGGGGCCCAGCTCACCGGCGACCCACTGGCTCTCGCCAGTGCGCTGCGCAAGCTCGACGCCGGTACGAAACAGCTCCCGCTGCCGCCCGAGCCGAGGATCGAGACCGCGAGCCACATGATGATCGCGAATCCCTTCCGTCCCGGTCAGGGGATGGCGAAAATGTTCTCCACCCACCCGCCGATGGCGGAGCGCATCGCCCGACTAGAACAGATGGCAGGTCATCGCCCGTGAAAACCATCCTGAACATCATCTGGCTGATCCTCTGCGGATTCTGGATGTTCCTCGGCTACTTGCTGGCGGGCGTCCTGCTCTGCATCACCATCATCGGCATCCCGTTCGGCGTGGCCGCCTTCCGGATCGGCGTCTACGCCCTCTGGCCGTTCGGCTACACCGTCGTCGACCGCCGGGACGCCGGCTCGCCCTCCTGCGTGGGCAACGTCCTCTGGCTGGTCCTCGCCGGATGGTGGCTCGCCCTCGGCCACATCACCACCGGCATCGCGCTGTGCATCACGATCATCGGCATCCCCCTGGGCATCGCCAACTTCAAGCTGATCCCGGTCTCCCTCCTGCCCTTCGGTAAGGAGATCGTCCCCACGGACCAGCCCTTCGCCACCCGCTAGTCCGCCGAGTCCGCCGATTCCGGCGAACGCGAGAGCAACCGAACACCTGCCCGCCGCGTCTTGGATTTCACGACGAAACAAGGGGTAGGTGCAGCGACATGGGCATCATCAGTTGGATCATTCTCGGCCTGCTCGCCGGACTCATAGCCAAGATCCTCCTCCCGGGACGCGACCCGGGCGGCATCATCGGCACCACCCTCATCGGCATCGCCGGGGCCTTCGTCGGCGGCTGGCTCTCCAGCCAGTTCCTCGACCGCCCCATCAGCAACGACTTCTACGACACCGCGACCTGGATCGCCGCCATCGCCGGCTCCCTGGTCCTGCTGATCGCCTACCGGCTGCTGTTCGGCAACTCCCGCGACCGCCGCTGACCGGGGGCGAGCCCCGCCTTCCTACGCGTCCTCCGACGCCATCCCGGTCTCCCGCAACGTCACGTTCAACCGGCCGGCCCGCAGCCCCGCTGCCGGGTCGGCCGTTCCCGCGTACACCTTCGGCACCCCGTGGAACGCGTAACGCGACGGCCCGCCGAAGACGAACAGATCCCCGGACGCCAACTCCACGTCCGTGTAGGGCTGCCCGCGACCTTCCGTGTTCCCGAAGCGGAACACGCACCTCGCCCCGATGCTCAACGACACCACAGGAGCGCCCGACCGCTCCTCCTTGTCCTGATGCATACCCATGCGCGCCGTGTCGTCGTAGAAATTGATCAGTGCGGTGTCCGGTGTGAACGCCGCCGCCGCGCCCTCGTCGCCGTACGCCTCCGCCACCGCCGCCCGCCCCAGATCGCCCAGCCACTCCGGGAACGGGGCCACCCGGGCGCCGTTCACGTCGTCCGCCGTCCGCGCGTACCGGTACGGCTGCCAGTGCCACCCCAGGCACACCGTCCGCACCGACATCACCCCGCCGCCCGGCAACACCGTGTGCCGCAACGGGACCGGCCCCCGCGCCCACCGACGGCACGCCGCCACCAACTCCGCCCGCTGCTCCACCGAAAGCCACTCCGGCACGTGCACGGCACCCGGCGCGACCACCCGGCGCGGCCGCCGGAACAGCCCGTCCGAGGAGGGCGGAAGCCCGTGCGCCACGGCTCAGCCCGCCAGAGCTTCGACGCCTTCGATCCCCAGCAGCAGCTTCTTGCGCTTCAGGCCGCCCGCGTACCCCCGCAGCGCCCCGTCCGCCCCGATCACCCGGTGGCACGGCCGCAGGACCAGCAGCGGATTGCGCCCGATCGCCGTGCCCACCGCCCGTACCCCCGCGCCCGAGGCCCCGACCTGCGCCGCGACCTGGCCGTACGACACCGTGCTCCCGTACGGGATCGACTCCAGCACCGCCCAGACCCGCCGCTGGAACTCCGTGCCCGCGCCCTCGGCCACCGGTACGTCGAACCGCGTCGAGCGTCCCGCGAAGTAGGCCTCCAGCTGCCGGGCGACCTCCGCGAACGCCTCAGGGGCGTGCCTCCAGCCGTCCTGGACGACCACGCCGCCCTTCTGACCGGGCATCGACAGCGACCGCAGCCGGACACCTCCGGCCCCGGCCGCATCCGGCCCGTCCGCCACCGCCGTCTCCTCGCCGACCAGCAGCAACTCGCCCAACGGGCTCTCCACCCGTGCGTACACCGTCGTCGTCATGCCTTCTCACTTCCCCGGTCCGTACGGCCAGTCTGCGCCCCGTCCGCCCACCACCACCGGCGGTATTCGGACATCGCATCCGCATGCCCCGCCCGGCACGACCACACGGGCCGGAAACACGAAGAGGCACGCCGTCGAGGTCGGCCTCGGCGGTGTGCCCCGTTGCGTGCGGCAGTCGACTGCCGTGACTGCCGGTGACTACCGGTAGTTCACGAACTGGATCGCGAACTCGAAGTCCTTGCCCTTCAGCAGCGCCTGAACGGCCTGGAGGTCGTCCCGGCTCTTCGAGCTGACGCGCAGCTCGTCACCCTGGACCTGCGCCTTGACGCCCTTCGGGCCCTCGTCGCGGATCGTCTTCGCCACCTTCTTGGCGTTCTCCTGGGAGATGCCTTCCTCGATCGTGGCGAAGATCTTGTACTCCTTGCCGGAGAGCTGCGGCTCACCGGCGTCCAGCGACTTCAGCGAGATCCCGCGCTTGATCAGCTTGGACTGGAAGATGTCGAGGATGGCCTTGACGCGCTCCTCGCCGTTCGCCTCCATCAGAATCTTCTCGCCCGACCACGAGATCGAGGCGCCCGTGCCCTTGAAGTCGTAACGCTGGGAGATCTCCTTGGCGGCCTGGTTGAGGGCGTTGTCGACCTCCTGCCGCTCGACCTTCGAGACGATGTCGAAACTGGAGTCGGCCATGACGTGTGGCTCCTTGCGTCGAATGTGCGTGGGGATACAGGCCAAAGCCTAGCCACCGCCGCACACTCCGGGCGCTGATCAATGAGGTGGCGGAGCACCCCTGGCCATCGGGTATTGTTTACGTCGTCGCCAAGGAGCTCACCACGAGATCCAACGCGTCGTTCGAGGCGGTGTGCCCGAGTGGCCAAAGGGAGCAGACTGTAAATCTGCCGGCTCAGCCTACCCAGGTTCGAACCCTGGCGCCGCCACGCGAACGAAGCCCCCGACCGGATATCCGGTCGGGGGCTTCCTCGTTGTCCGGGCGGTGTTGTCCGGGCGGGCGTTCCCGTCGCCGAGTCCCGGTGCGGATCAGTTGCCCGCGACGTCCTTCACGGCCACCGTCACCGGCACGTTCCCGGAGATCGCCTCCAGGGTGAGGCCCGCCGTCGCCGGGGTGTCCAGCAGTTCCAGCAGCGTGGCCGCCACATCGTCGCGGGGGATCGGGCCGCGGCCCGTCGAGGCGGCCAGCAGGACCTGCCCGGTGCCCGCGTCGTCGGTCAGCATGCCGGGGCGCAGGATCGTCCAGTCCAGCGCGGTACGGGCGCGTACGTCGGCGTCGGCGGCGCCCTTGGCCCGGAGGTACACGTCGAAGACCTCGTCGCCGGGGTGGTCGGGGTCGGCGCCCATCGAGGAGACGACGAGATAGCGGCGGACGCCCGCCGCCTCGGCCGCGTCGGCGAACAGCACGGCCGCGTCGCGGTCGACGGTGTCCTTGCGGGCGGTGCCGCTGTTCGGCCCCGCGCCCGCCGCGAAGACGGCCGCGTCCGCGCCGCGCAGCACCTCCGCGGTCTGCTCCACGGTGGCCGATTCGAGGTCCAGCACGGCGGGTTGGGCGCCGGCGTCGGTCAGGTCCTGACTCTGTTGGGGGTTGCGGATGATCCCTACGGCTTCATCCCCGCGTGCGGCGAGCAGCCGCTCCAGCCGCAGTGCGATCTGTCCGTGTCCACCTGCGATGACAATGCGCATATCTCCGACCGTACGCCCGGGGGCGGGCTCCCGCTCAGTTCCTGGGCCCGGAACCGGAGTCGGGTCGTCCCTGGCGCGGAAGGCCGCCGAGGCCGGCGGTGGCGTCGGCGTCGGAGTCGCAGTACTCGCGCACGGCGCTGGTGCGGGCGACGACCCGGCCGCGGTGGATGACGATGCGGCTGTAGGCGAGGGAGAGCACCGAGGAGAGCCGCTCGCCCCGTACGGCGAGGAGTTCGGCGGGAAAGCCCGCCTCGACGCGTACGTCGGGAAGGCCGAGGACCGCGCGCGCGGTCGTGGAGACCAGGGCGTACGCCTGTTCGGCGCGTAGCCCGGCCTGGGAGGCGAGGAGGTAGGCCGCTTCGAGCGGATCGCCGCGGCCGACCGGGTTGGCCGTGTCCCGCAACGCGCCACTGCCCGCCGCGACACGGACGCCGGCGGAGCGCAGCAGGCGTACGGGGGCGGTCGTACGGCGCTCCGCACCGGCGCAGCCGCCCTGGGGCAGGCAGACCACGGTGATCCCGGCGGCGGCCAGCCGGTCGGCGGCGCGGGTCGCGGCGTCCAGCGGCAGATGGGCCAGACCGGCGCACGGGCCGAGGGTGACACCGGGGCGCAGACCGGCGGCCATCGCGGCGAGCCGGGCCAGCCGGGCGGGGTCGTCGCCGTCGGTGTGCAGGTCCACGGGGCAGCCGTGCTCGGCGGCGATCTCCAGGACGGCCTCGGTGTAGCCCGTGGGGTCCGGGTCGAGGTCGGGGCAGCCGCCGACGACGGCCGCGCCCATCTTCACCGCGTCCCTGAGCATCGCGAGGCTGTCCGCCCCGGCGACGCCGGTGAGGATCCGGGGGACCGCGACGGGCATCACGTCGGCGAGGCCGCGCAGGGCGCGCCGGGTCTGCAGGACGGCTTCGAGCGGGACGAGGCCCTGGACGTCGCCGACGCGGACGTGGGTGCGCAGGGCGGTCGCGCCGTGGCCGAGCTGGAGGAGCGCGGCCTCGGTGGCGCGGCGCTGGATGTCCTCGGCGCGGTGAGAGGCCGGGCCCGGGCTGTCGGGGCCCGCGCTGTCGGCCGTGAGGGCGGTGTCGCTGTGGGCGTGGGGTTCGGCCGGGGCGGGGAGCAGGAGATAGCCGCGGAGGTCGATGCGGGGGCCGCGGGCGGTGAGGCTGCCCGCGGTGCCGACGGCCTCGATGCGGCTGCCGCTCAGGCGTACGTCGACGGCCCTGCCGTCGGCGAGACGGGCGCCGCCGAGGACGAGGGCGGGGGTGTCGGCGGTGGTGGCCGCGTCGGCGCTGTCGGGCGCGTTGTCGTCGGGCCGCCGTGGCTGGCTGTCAGGCATCGCGCTCCTGGGAGGGGTGCAAGTTCACACGGAGTGACCACACCCTAGGGGCGTGCGGGGGCGGCTTCCGGGAGGAGCGGAATAGTCGTACCGGTGCGCCTGTGCTGCCGGCCGGCCGGGCCCGGTCCTGAGGCGGACGCGGCCTGGATCAAGGCCTGATCAGGGGGTGTGGACGGCCCCGGGCGGAGGGCCGGAGCGTGCGGAACAAACGGATTTGGGCAACCGGCGGGGGACCGTGTAATGTCTTCATCGCTCGCCCCAATAGCTCAGTCGGTAGAGCGTCTCCATGGTAAGGAGAAGGTCTGCGGTTCGATTCCGCATTGGGGCTCTGGTGATCGGGAAACCCCGCTTCGGCGGGGGGACTCATCATCAAAGCGGTGTAGCTCAGTCGGTAGAGCAAGCGGCTCATAATCGCTGTGTCACCGGTTCAAGTCCGGTCACCGCTACTAACGGTAGCCGATTGTTGGGTCGGTCCTTCGATCGGCTACCCTTTCATGCGTTCATCCGTCCAACGTCCGTCCAAGGAGCACTCACGTGGCTGCCACCGACGTCCGCCCGAAGATCACGCTGGCCTGCGTGGAGTGCAAGGAGCGGAACTACATCACCAAGAAGAACCGGCGTAACAACCCGGACCGTCTTGAGATGAAGAAGCACTGCCCGCGCTGCAACTCGCACACCGCGCACCGCGAAACGCGCTGAATCAGGCTCGTACACGAGGCCGTCCCCTCTGGGGGCGGCCTCGTGTCGTTGTGTTCGTCTTTCATCAGGTTTCTCAGGAGGTAGCGAGCTCATGGCGCTCGACCAGTCCTTCGTGGGGCGGACCTATCCGCCCACTCCGGCGTACGAGGTCGGCCGGGAGAAGATCCGCGAGTTCGCCGAGGCGGTGGGCGACCCCCACCCGGCGTACGTCGACGTGGAGGCCGCCCGTGCACTCGGTCACGCCGATGTGATCGCGCCGCCCACCTTCGTCTTCTCGATCACCTTCCGGGCCGCCGGAGTGGTGGTGCAGGACCCGCAGCTGGGCCTGGACTACAGCCGGGTGGTGCACGGGGACCAGAAGTTCTCCTATGTGCGTCCGGTGCGGGCGGGGGACCGGCTGACGGTCACCTCGACGATCGAGGCGATCAAGTCCCTCGCGGGCAACGACATCCTGGACGTCCGCGGGGATGTGCACGACGAGGCCGGCGAACTGGTCGTCTCGGCGTTGACGAAGCTGGTGGCGCGCGCCGCCGAGGAGGCGTGATGACGGCGAAGGTCTCTTACGGGTCGGTCGAGGTCGGCACGGAACTGCCGGCGCAGTCGTTCCCGGTGACGCGGGCCACGCTCGTGCAGTACGCGGGCGCCTCGGGCGACTTCAACCCCATCCACTGGAACGAGAAGTTCGCGCGCGAGGTCGGGCTGCCGGATGTGATCGCGCACGGCATGTTCACGATGGCCGAGGCGATCCGGGTGGTCACGGACTGGGCCGGTGACCCGGGCGCGGTCGTCGACTACGGGGTGCGTTTCACCAAGCCGGTCGTCGTGCCCAACGACGACAAGGGCGCGCTGATCGAGGTCAGCGGCAAGATCGCGGCGAAGCTGGACGACAACCTGGTCCGGGTGGACCTGGTCGCCGTGTGCGACGGCAAGAAGGTGCTGGGCATGTCCCGGGCCCTGGTCCGGCTCGCCTGAGACGTACCGGCGCGTCGGCCGGACCCGGTGGCCGTCCGAGCCCCGGACCCCGGCGTACGGTCCGTGGCCCCCGGCCGGACGGGCCACGACCCGTGCAGACGACCCCCTCGCCCCTGACCACCTTCCGGCTCGGCGGCCCCGCGGCCCGGCTGCTGACCGCCACGACCGACGCCGAGGTGATCGCCGCCGTACGCGAGGCCGACGCGAGCGGCACCCCGCTGCTGGTGATCGGCGGCGGCTCCAACCTGGTCATCGGGGACAAGGGCTTCGACGGCACCGCGCTGCGCATCGCCACCCGGGGCTTCGCGCTCTCGGGTACGTCCCTGGAGCTGGCGGCCGGTGAGGTGTGGACCGACGCCGTCGCCCGGACCGTCGAGGCGGGCCTGGCGGGCATCGAGTGCCTGGCCGGCATCCCCGGCTCCGCCGGTGCGACGCCCATCCAGAACGTCGGCGCGTACGGGCAGGAGGTGTCCACCACCATCACGGAGGTCGTCGCCTACGACCGGCGCACCGAGGAGACGGTGACGATGCCGAACGCGGAGTGCGCGTTCTCGTACCGCCACAGCCGCTTCAAGGCCGAACCCGACCGCTTCGTGGTGCTGCGTGTCCGATTCGAGCTGGAAGAGGCCGCCGGGCTTTCCGCGCCCCTCAAGTACCCCGAAACGGCCAGGGCCATGGGCGTCGAGCAGGGCGACCGCGTCCCGCTGGAGGCCGCCCGCGAGACCGTGCTGCGGCTGCGGGCCGGCAAGGGCATGGTGCTGGACCCGGAGGACCACGACACCTGGTCGGCGGGGTCCTTCTTCACCAACCCGATCCTCGAACCGGCCGCGTTCCAGGACTTCCTCGACCGGGTCCGCGAGCACCTCGGCCCGGATGTGACGCCCCCCGCGTTCCCCGCCGGGGACGGCCGCACCAAGACCTCGGCGGCCTGGCTGATCGACCGGGCCGGATTCACCAAGGGCTACGGCAGCGGCCCCGCCCGGATCTCCACCAAGCACACCCTCGCCCTCACCAACCGGGGCGCGGCCACCACCGAGGACCTGCTCGCCCTGGCCCGCGAGGTGGTCGCCGGAGTGCACCGGGCCTTCGGCGTCACCCTGGTCAACGAGCCGGTGACGGTCGGCGTCAGCCTCTAGGGCGTACGCGGTCAGCCTCCGGGAACGTAACCACGCGGTCAGTACGCGACGCCCACGCCCTGCTTCACGGCCGCCGGGTCGTCGATCAGCGCGAGCATCGCGTGCGCCACGTCCGCCCGGGAGATGGACCGGCCGCTGCGCGGCGTACCGCCCACGACCTTCCGGTAGACGCCCGTGCACGCCCCGTCCGTCAGCTTCGGCGGGCGCACCGAGGTCCAGTCCGTGGCGCTGCGGGCCAACGCCGCCTCCATCCGGGCGAGATCGGCGTACAGCTCCGCCAGGACCGCCCCGATCGCCCGGCGCATCAGCCGGTCCACCAGCGGATCGTCCGCCGGCTCCGGCCCGACCGGCGACGCGCTCACCACCAGCAGCCGCCGGACGCCCTCGGCCTCCATCGCCGACACGATCCGCCCGGTCAGCCGCTCGGCGACGCCGTTGGCCTTCCGGCCGCGCGAGCCCAGCCCCGAGAGCACCGCGTCCCGTCCCGCCACCGCCGCCCGTACCGCCGCCGGGTCGTCCAGCCGCACGACGGCGTGGAGCGCCGCGCGGTCCAGCGACGCGGGCAGCCGGTCCGGGTCGCGGACCACGGCCGTCACCTCGTGACCCGCCGCGAGCGCCTGCCCCACGACCTCCTGGCCGATGCCGCCGGTCGCTCCGAACACGGTGATTCTCATGGTGCGCCCCTTGGTGGGTGAGTATTCACTAACCTCTAGAATGGGCGGCTTCCCGCCCGGGCGTCAAGATGTCCGGGTCACGGCCGGTAGGAGCACGCATGGACCAGAAGCCCGCCCGCGTCCGGATCGTCGACGCGGCACACGAGCTGATGCTCTCCATCGGCCTCGCCCGGACCACCACCAAGGAGATCGCCAAGGCGGCCGGCTGCTCGGAGGCGGCGCTCTACAAGTACTTCTCCGGCAAGGAGGAGCTGTTCGTCACCGTTCTCGCGGAGCGGCTGCCCCGGCTCGGGAACCTGCTCGGCGAACTGAAGGCCGGCGAGGGCAGCGTCGAGGGCAACCTCACCGAGATCGCCCGGGTGGCCGCCCTGTTCTACGAGCAGACCTTCCCCATGGCCGCGTCCCTCTACGCCGAACCCCAGCTCAAACGCCGCCACGAGCAGGGCGTGGGCGGGCTGGAGGCCGGACCCCATCTGCCGATCCAGTGGCTCGACGCCTATCTGCGCGCCGAACAGGGCGCGGGCCGCATCCGGTCCGACGCGGACACCTACGCCGCCGCCTCCCTGCTGATGGGCGCCTGCGCTCAGCGCGCCTTCGCCTACGCCGCGCTCCCCGGCGGCGAGCCCCCGCAGCCCCTGGACGACTTCGCCGCCTCCGTCGCCCGCACCCTGCTGGGCGGAATCAGCTAGCCAGCCAGTCGTCGATCCCGGACAGCAGCTTCTCCCGTACGTCCACGGGGGCCGCCGAGCCGCGCACCGACTGCCGGGCCAGCTCGGCCAGCTCCTCGTCGGTGAAGTCGTGGTGGCGGCGCACCAGCTCGTACTGGGCGGCCAGCCGCGAACCGAACAGCAGCGGGTCGTCCGCCCCCAGGGCCATCGGCACACCCGCGTCGAACAGAGTGCGCAGGGGGACGTCGGAGGGCTTCTCGTAGACGCCGAGCGCCACATTGGACGACGGGCAGACCTCGCAGGTGACCCCGCGCTCGGCGAGCTTGCGCAGCAGCCGGGGGTCCTCGGCGGCCCGGACACCGTGGCCGATGCGCGAGGCGTCCAGGTCGTCGAGGCAGTCGCGCACGCTGGAGGGCCCCGACAGCTCCCCGCCGTGCGGAGCCGCCAGCAGACCGCCCTCGCGGGCGATGGCGAAGGCCCGGTCGAAGTCGCGCGCCATCCCGCGCCGCTCGTCGTTGGAGAGCCCGAAGCCGACGACGCCCCGGTCCGCGTACCGCACGGCGAGCCGGGCCAGGGTGCGGGCGTCCAGCGGGTGCTTCATCCGGTTGGCGGCGATCACCACGCGCATGCCCAGGCCGGTGTCCCGGGCGGCGCTGTCCACGGCGTCGAGGATGATCTCGATGGCCGGGATCAGCCCGCCGAGCAGCGGGGCGTACGAGGTGGGGTCGACCTGGATCTCCAGCCAGCCCGAGCCGTCCGCGACATCCTCCTGGGCGCTCTCGCGCACCAGGCGGTGGATGTCCTCCGGGGACCGCAGGCACGACCGGGCGATGTCGTAGAGGCGCTGGAAACGGAACCAGCCGCGCTCGTCGGTCGCCCGCAGCTTCGGCGGTTCACCACCGGTCAGGGCGTCCGGGAGATGGACCCCGTACTTGTCGGCGAGTTCGAGCAGGGTGGTGGGCCGCATCGACCCGGTGAAGTGCAGGTGCAGGTGGGCCTTGGGCAACAGACGTACATCACGCTCCATTGGAAGATCCTGCCGCACGGGCGGGCCGGAGCGGTAGCCGCTTTCCCCTACGGAGGGCGGCTCGAACAAAAAAGTGCCCCCGGCCGGAGGTGGTTCCGGCGGCCGGGGGCACTTCTCGTGAGCGGCTGTGCGTGACCGGTCAGGCCTTGGCCTCGCCCAGCAGCTTCTGGATCCGCGAGACGCCCTCGATGAGGTCGTCGTCGCCCAGGGCGTAGGAAAGGCGCAGGTAGCCGGGGGTGCCGAAGGCCTCGCCGGGTACGACGGCGACCTCGGCCTCGTCCAGGATCAGGGCGGCCAGCTCGACCGAGGTGGCCGGGCGCTTGCCGCGGATCTCCTTGCCGAGCAGGTCCTTCACCGTCGGGTAGGCGTAGAACGCGCCCTCGGGCTCCGGGCAGAACACGCCGTCGATCTCGTTGAGCATCCGCACGATGAGCTTGCGGCGGCGGTCGAAGGCGGTACGCATCTCGGCGACCGCGTCCAGCGGGCCGGAGACCGCGGCGAGCGCGGCCACCTGGGCGACGTTGGAGACGTTGGAGGTGGCGTGCGACTGGAGGTTGGTCGCGGCCTTCACGACGTCCTTCGGGCCGATGATCCAGCCCACCCGCCAGCCGGTCATCGCGTACGTCTTGGCGACGCCGTTGACGACGATGCACTTGTCGCGCAGCTCGGGCACGATCGCCGGGAGCGAGGTGAACGTGGCGTCGCCGTAGACGAGGTGCTCGTAGATCTCGTCGGTGAGCACCCACAGACCGTGCTCGACGGCCCAGCGGCCGATGGCCTCGGCGTCGGCCTCGCTGTAGACGGCGCCGGTCGGGTTGGACGGCGAGACGAAGAGAACGACCTTGGTCTTCTCGGTGCGCGCGGCCTCCAGCTGCTCGACGGAGACCCGGTAGCCGGTGGTCTCGTCGGCGACGACCTCGACCGGGACACCGCCCGCGAGCCGGATCGACTCGGGGTAGGTGGTCCAGTACGGGGCGGGGACGATGACCTCGTCGCCCGGGTCGAGGATCGCGGCGAAGGCCTCGTAGATGGCCTGCTTGCCGCCGTTGGTGACCAGGATCTGGCCGGCGTCGACCTCGTAGCCGGAGTCGCGCAGCGTCTTCTCTGCAATGGCGGCCTTGAGCTCGGGGAGCCCGCCGGCCGGGGTGTAGCGGTGGTACTTCGGGTTGCGGCAGGCCTCGACCGCGGCGTCGACGATGTAGTCGGGCGTCGGGAAGTCGGGCTCGCCGGCCCCGAAGCCGATCACCGGACGCCCGGCGGCCTTGAGGGCCTTGGCCTTGGCGTCGACGGCGAGGGTCGCGGACTCGGAGATCGCACCGATGCGGGCGGAAACCCGGCGCTCGGACGGTGAAGTTGCAGCGCTCATGGCCCCATGCTCCCAGACCGTAAAAGCCGTCGGCACGGGGGTTTCAGGGACCGGACAGGACCCGGACAGCATCCGGACAGGACCGGTCGGTAGTTGTCTGTTCGACGCAGCGGCCCTGAACACGTACACTCACCTGTCGTTGGCCTTCACCAGCCGCACCGTTCCCGCACCCGGTCACCGGGAAAGATGCGGTAGGTTGGTGGAAACCACAAAGGGTCGTAGCTCAATTGGTAGAGCACTGGTCTCCAAAACCAGCGGTTGGGGGTTCAAGTCCCTCCGGCCCTGCTACACACTCCTTCGCCAGGATGTGTGCGCATGTACGTACTTCATTGCACAGCCGTGCGGCTCCACCGGGCGCGGCACGGCCACGACCCGGAATCAGGTGAGTAGCGTGACGGACGCCGTGGGCTCCATCGACATGCCTGATGCCGATGATGAAGCTCCTGAGTCGAAGAAGAAGACTCGGAAGGGCGGAAAGCGCGGCAAGAAGGGCCCTCTGGGCCGTCTCGCGCTGTTCTACCGCCAGATCGTCGCCGAACTTCGTAAGGTTGTCTGGCCGACGCGTAGCCAGCTGACGACGTACACCTCCGTGGTGATCGTGTTCGTCGTCGTCATGATCGGTCTTGTTACCGTTCTCGACATGGGCTTCGCCCGGGTCATCAAGTACGTCTTCGGCTGATCACGCGGAAGGCGTCGGACCCGGCGCCCCTTTCGCACGTTCCACCCTTTGTATCCAGGAAGAAGCAGCCATCGTGTCTGACCCGAACCTGAACGACGCCGTCGAGCCCGAGGCCGGCGCCTCAGAGTCCGCCAAGGACGAGCTCGACATCGTTGAGGCTGCTGACTCCGTGGACCCGGACCAGGCCGAAGCCGCCGACCTCGCCGCGGGCGAGCCCGCCGAGCAGGCCGCCGTGAACGCCGAGGCGGAGGAGTCCGACGAGGACATCGTCGCCGAGGACGCCGTCGCCGAGGCCGACGACGAGAGCGCCGACGAGGAAGAGGCCGAGCCGGCCGCCCCCGTCGACCCCGTCACCGCCCTGCGCGAAGAGCTCCGCGGTCTCCCCGGCGAGTGGTACGTCATCCACACGTACGCCGGTTACGAGAAGCGCGTGAAGGCCAACCTGGAGCAGCGCGCCGTCTCGCTGAACGTGGAGGAGTTCATCTATCAGGCCGAGGTGCCTGAGGAGGAAATCGTCCAGATCAAGAACGGCGAGCGCAAGAACGTCCGGCAGAACAAGCTCCCCGGCTACGTGCTGGTGCGCATGGACCTGACGAACGAGTCCTGGGGCGTCGGCCGGGTGAAGGCCCGCCCGGACCGAAGGCCGCCCGCGAGGCCGCCGAGGCCGAGGGCAAGCCGGCTCCGGCCCGCAAGGTCGAGGTCCAGGTGCTGGACTTCGAGGTCGGCGACTCGGTCACCGTCACCGACGGCCCGTTCGCCACGCTGCAGGCCACGATCAACGAGATCAACGCCGACTCGAAGAAGGTCAAGGGCCTCGTCGAGATCTTCGGCCGCGAGACCCCGGTCGAGCTCAGCTTCGACCAGATCCAGAAGAACTAGCGCTTCCCGCCGGTTTCTGGACACATGCCTACCCAGCAGGTCAGAGGGGCTTCGCGGCCGCTCTGACCTGCTTGGTTTTTGGTCGCACAGCTATACCCGTTATCGTTGTGCGGTATGCCTCCATCCGGATGACCGGAATTGGCGGCGAAACACTCTCACTAGGACCCGGAGAGAGCAATGCCTCCCAAGAAGAAGAAGGTCACGGGGCTTATCAAGCTCCAGATCAACGCCGGTGCGGCGAACCCGGCCCCGCCGGTCGGCCCCGCGCTCGGTCAGCACGGCGTCAACATCATGGAGTTCTGCAAGGCCTACAACGCCGCGACCGAGTCGCAGCGTGGCATGGTCGTGCCGGTGGAGATCACGGTCTACGAGGACCGCTCCTTCACCTTCATCACCAAGACTCCGCCGGCCGCCAAGCTGATCCTCAAGGCCGCGGGTGTGGACAAGGGCTCCGGCGAGCCGCACAAGACCAAGGTCGCCAAGCTGACGGCCGCCCAGGTCCGCGAGATCGCCACGACGAAGCTCCCCGACCTGAACGCCAATGACCTCGACGCCGCGTCGAAGATCATTGCCGGCACCGCCCGCTCCATGGGCATCACGGTCGAAGGCTGATTCAGCCCCGTAACCCCCAGTGGTAGGACCAAGCGCTGGTCCGCACCACGACTCCACACTCTGAAACCACAGGAGTAGAAGTGAAGCGCAGCAAGAACCTCCGCGCTGCGGACGCCAAGGTCGACCGGGAGCGCAACTACGCCCCGCTCGAGGCCGTCCGTCTCGCCAAGGAAACCTCCGCCACGAAGTTCGACGGCACCGTCGAGGTCGCCTTTGCCCTGGGTGTCGACCCGCGCAAGGCCGACCAGATGGTCCGCGGCACCGTGAACCTCCCGCACGGCACCGGCAAGACCGCCCGGGTCCTGGTCTTCGCGACCGGTGACCGTGCTGCGGCCGCGGAAGCCGCCGGAGCCGACATCGTCGGCGCCGACGAGCTCATCGACGAGGTGGCGAAGGGCCGTCTGGACTTCGACGCCGTCGTCGCGACCCCGGACCTCATGGGCAAGGTCGGCCGCCTGGGCCGCGTGCTCGGTCCGCGTGGTCTGATGCCGAACCCGAAGACCGGCACCGTCACCCCCGACGTCGTGAAGGCTGTCAACGACATCAAGGGCGGCAAGATCGAGTTCCGCGTCGACAAGCACGCGAACCTGCACTTCATCATCGGCAAGGTCTCCTTCGACGAGACGAAGCTGGTGGAGAACTACGCAGCGGCGCTGGAGGAGATCCTCCGTCTGAAGCCGTCCGCCGCCAAGGGCCGCTACATCAAGAAGGCCACCCTGGCCACCACGATGGGCCCCGGCATCCCGCTGGACGCCAACCGCACCCGCAACCTCCTCGTCGAGGAGGACCCGGCCGCCGTCTGAGCCACCGTGCTCACCCGGTAGCCGCGTCGCACGCGTGCACTGTGTGAACGGGCCCCGCAACCTTTCGAGGTGCGGGGCCCGTCCTCGTATCCGTAAGACCCTCATGCCTGTCAGTGCCCTATGACACTGTTGTGCGGGGGACGAAAGACGATACGAGGGGTGGACGGGTAGATGAGGACGAGCACGGCACGACGCATGGGTACGGCTCTGGCCGCCGCGGCGGCACTGACGTCGATAGCGGCCTGCAGTGGCTCCGACAGCTCGGGCGGATCCGGTTCGGACAAGGCGGGCGCCGTCTCGAAGGCGAGCCCCGTGGCCGCGCTGAAGCAGGTGCAGCAGAAGACCGGCGGCGCCCAGTCCGCGAAGGTCGAGGGCACCACCGAGATGGGCGACACCATGTCCATGAAGCAGTCCGGGGCCATCGGCTGGTCCGACGGCCTCTCGGGCGCGCTGACCATCACGTACACCGGCGGCACCATGGGCGACGCCCTGAAGCAGGCCGGCGGCGACGGATCGGTGGAGGCCCGCTACTTCAAGGACGAGTACTACGCCAACATGGGCGACGCCATGGCGGCCAACCTCGGCGGGAAGCACTGGATCCGGTATTCCTACGAGGACCTCGCCGAGCTGGGCGGCGCCTCCGGCGACGTCATGAAGGACCAGATCCAGAACAGCACGCCCGAGCAGGGTGTGAAGGCGCTCCTGGCCTCCGGGGACGTCAAGAAGGTCGGCCAGGAGGACGTCCGCGGGGTCTCCGCGACGCACTACTCCGGCACGGTCGACGTGGCCGACCTGACCGCGAAGAACAGCGCGCTGGACGCGAAGCAGCTGGCCGCGTTCAAGGAGCAGCTCGCGCTGGCCGGGGTGACCACCCAGACCGTCGACATCTGGGTGGACAAGAACGACCTGCTCGTGAAGAAGACCGAGCGCGGCGAGATGAAGACCGGCACGTTCAACTCGACGCTCTTCTACAGCGACTACGGCACCGAGGTCCCCTCCGAGAAGCCGGCGACCTCGGACACCGTGGACTTCAAGGAGATGCTGAAGCAGGGCGGTACCCCGGGCGGCACCGCCTGACACCTCCCGCAAGGGACGAACAGGGACGGATTTGCTCGTCCCCCTTCCGGTCGCGTACTCTCACCAGGAAGCCAAAGACCGCTGGTCGTCACTGTGCCTCGTCAGAGGGACGGTGACCGAAGGTTCCGCTAGATCGGACGACCTGCGCAGGTGACTGTGGAACGCTCCCGGACTCTGTTCGGTCGAGCTGCGCCCTGGCACTTGTGCTGGGGCGTTTCGTCTTTCCCGGCCCCTTCTGAGCGGTCCTCATCACCCGGAAGGAGGCCGACGCTCATGGCAAGGCCCGACAAGGCTGCCGCGGTAGCCGAGCTGACGGACCAGTTCCGCAGCTCGAACGCCGCCGTGCTGACCGAGTACCGGGGTCTCACCGTGGCACAGCTCAAGGAGCTGCGCCGTTCGCTCGGTGAGAACGCCCAGTACGCCGTGGTGAAGAACACGCTGACCAAGATTGCGGCCAACGAGGCCGGGATCGACACGCTGGACGACCTGTTCTCGGGTCCGACGGCGGTTGCCTTCGTCACCGGTGACCCGGTGGAGTCGGCGAAGGGTCTTCGTGACTTCGCCAAGGACAACCCCAACCTCATCATCAAGGGCGGTGTCCTTGACGGTAAGGCGCTGTCCGCCGATGAGATCAAGAAGCTCGCGGACCTCGAGTCCCGCGAGGTTCTGCTCTCCAAGCTGGCCGGTGCTTTCAGGGCAAGTCTGCACCGCGGAAGCTCTTCGCGCCAAGAAGGAAGAGCAGGGCGGTGCCGGTACTCCGGCTCCCGCCGAGGCCGCCGAGTAATCACGCTCAGCGGTCCAGCGGGCTCCGTGTACGCCCGCCGACATATACATCCGGCACCTGCCGAATAGTGGAAGGACGCCTGTCATGGCGAAGCTGTCCCAGGACGACCTGCTCGCGCAGTTCGAAGAGATGACCCTCATCGAGCTCTCCGAGTTCGTGAAGGCCTTCGAGGAGAAGTTCGACGTCACCGCCGCTGCGGCCGTCGCCGTCGCCGGTCCCGCCGCGGGCGGCGCCCCGGCCGAGGCCGAGGCCGAGCAGGACGAGTTCGACGTCATCCTCACCGGCGCCGGCGAGAAGAAGATCCAGGTCATCAAGGTCGTGCGTGAGCTGACCTCGCTGGGTCTGAAGGAGGCCAAGGACCTCGTCGACGGCACCCCGAAGCCGGTCCTCGAGAAGGTCGCCAAGGAGGCCGCCGAGAAGGCTGCCGAGTCCCTCAAGGCCGCCGGCGCTTCCGTCGAGGTCAAGTAACACCTCGGGAGTCCTCCGGACTCCCTGGGCACGTCACGTGCCCGCGCCGAGGGCGATCACCCATCCGGGTGGTCGCCCTTCGGCGTGCCCGGGGCAGGTGCCTTGCTCTTCCGCCGGTGACGAGTAGGGTGATCTTCGCCGTGCGCCTCTCGCGGGGGCCCTCAGGGGCGTCCCGCGGGTATCCCGGGGGCGGCCGGTGAAGGCTCCTGGAGGCCCGATCGGACCGGCGGGCCTTGACGAACCGGACGCGGCGCGCAATTCTCAGGACGCGTCCTCACTTCGATCCGTATCCGAGGCATGGATCGAGAGTGAAGAGGGCAGTAAAGAAGAGCGCACCCCGCGCGAGGGCTAGGGCTAGACATAGGTGTTGAGAACAGCTGTTGAGAGCAACGTGGGTCTCTGAGAACCCCGACTGGACATCAGTGTGCCGCTTGGCTACACTGACCCTTTGCGCTGCCTGTTAGCTGCCTCCTGCCCGTCACCAGGGGCATGCCCACGCTGAAGCACCGATGACCGACCCCCTCCGACCTGGTCGTTTGCGACCGATTCGGAACGGCCTGTCTTTGTGTCCAGAGTGGGACCGGTACGCGCGTAGTGAGTCCGAGCCCTCGGAAGGACCCCCTCTTGGCCGCCTCGCGCAACGCCTCGACCGCGAATACGAACAACGGTGCCAGCACCGCCCCGCTGCGCATCTCTTTTGCAAAGATCAAGGAGCCCCTCGAGGTTCCGAACCTCCTCGCGCTGCAGACCGAGAGCTTTGACTGGCTCCTCGGCAACGCCGCCTGGAAGGCTCGCGTCGAGGCTGCTCTGGACAGTGGACAAGACGTCCCCACCAAGTCCGGCCTGGAGGAGATCTTCGAGGAGATCTCACCGATCGAGGACTTCTCCGGGTCGATGTCGCTTACGTTCCGCGACCACCGCTTCGAGCCCCCGAAGAACTCGATCGACGAGTGCAAGGAGCGCGACTTCACGTTCGCCGCGCCGCTCTTCGTCACGGCCGAGTTCACCAACAACGAGACCGGCGAGATCAAGTCCCAGACGGTCTTCATGGGCGACTTCCCGCTCATGACCAACAAGGGCACCTTCGTCATCAACGGCACCGAGCGTGTCGTCGTGTCGCAGCTGGTCCGCTCGCCGGGTGTCTACTTCGACTCCTCCATCGACAAGACGTCCGACAAGGACATCTTCTCCGCCAAGATCATCCCGTCCCGGGGTGCCTGGCTGGAGATGGAGATCGACAAGCGCGACATGGTCGGTGTCCGCATCGACCGCAAGCGCAAGCAGTCGGTCACCGTCCTCCTCAAGGCGCTCGGCTGGACCACCGAGCAGATCCTGGAGGAGTTCGGCGAGTACGAGTCGATGCGCGCCACCCTGGAGAAGGACCACACCCAGGGCCAGGACGACGCACTGCTCGACATCTACCGCAAGCTGCGTCCGGGCGAGCCGCCGACCCGCGAGGCCGCTCAGACGCTGCTCGAGAACCTCTACTTCAACCCGAAGCGCTACGACCTCGCGAAGGTCGGCCGCTACAAGGTGAACAAGAAGCTCGGCGCCGATGAGCCGCTGGACGCCGGGGTGCTCACCACCGACGACGTCATCGCGACCATCAAGTACCTGGTCAAGCTGCACGCCGGTGAGACCGAGACGACCGGCGAGTCGGGCCGGGAGATCGTCGTCGAGACCGACGACATCGACCACTTCGGCAACCGTCGTCTGCGCAACGTCGGCGAGCTCATCCAGAACCAGGTCCGTACGGGCCTGGCGCGGATGGAGCGCGTCGTGCGTGAGCGCATGACCACGCAGGACGTCGAGGCGATCACGCCGCAGACCCTGATCAACATCCGGCCGGTCGTCGCCTCCATCAAGGAGTTCTTCGGCACCAGCCAGCTGTCGCAGTTCATGGACCAGAACAACCCGCTGTCGGGTCTCACCCACAAGCGCCGTCTGTCGGCTCTTGGCCCGGGTGGTCTCTCCCGTGAGCGGGCCGGCTTCGAGGTCCGCGACGTGCACCCGTCCCACTACGGACGCATGTGCCCGATCGAGACCCCCGAAGGCCCGAACATCGGTCTGATCGGTTCGCTCGCCTCGTACGGCCGCGTCAACGCGTTCGGCTTCATCGAGACGCCGTACCGCAAGGTCGTCGACGGCCAGGTCACCGATGACGTCGACTACATCACGGCCGACGAGGAGGACCGCTTCGTCATCGCCCAGGCGAACGCGACCCTCAACGACGAGCTGCGCTTCACCGAGCCCCGCGTCCTGGTCCGCCGTCGTGGCGGAGAGGTCGACTACGTGCCCGGCACGGACGTCGACTACATGGACGTCTCGCCGCGCCAGATGGTGTCCGTCGCCACCGCGATGATCCCCTTCCTGGAGCACGACGACGCCAACCGTGCCCTCATGGGCGCGAACATGATGCGTCAGGCGGTGCCGCTGATTAAGTCGGAGGCCCCGCTGGTCGGCACCGGCATGGAGTACCGCTGCGCCACCGACGCCGGTGACGTCCTCAAGGCCGAGAAGGACGGTGTGGTCCAGGAGGTCTCCGCGGACTACATCACCGTCACGAACGACGACGGCACGTACACCACGTACCGCATCGCCAAGTTCATGCGCTCCAACCAGGGCACCTCGGTCAACCAGAAGGTCGTCGTCTCCGAGGGCGACCGGATCATTGCCGACCAGGTGCTCGCCGACGGACCCGCCACCGAGAACGGTGAGATGGCCCTCGGCAAGAACCTGCTTGTGGCGTTCATGCCGTGGGAGGGTCACAACTACGAGGACGCGATCATCCTGTCGCAGCGCCTCGTGCAGGACGACGTCCTCTCCTCGATCCACATCGAGGAGCACGAGGTCGACGCCCGTGACACCAAGCTCGGCCCGGAGGAGATCACCCGGGACATCCCGAACGTCTCCGAAGAGGTCCTCGCCGACCTCGACGAGCGCGGCATCATCCGGATCGGCGCCGAGGTCGTCGCCGGCGACATCCTCGTCGGCAAGGTCACGCCCAAGGGCGAGACCGAGCTGACCCCCGAGGAGCGCCTGCTCCGCGCGATCTTCGGTGAGAAGGCGCGCGAGGTGCGCGACACCTCGCTGAAGGTGCCGCACGGCGAGATCGGCAAGGTCATCGGCGTCCGCGTCTTCGACCGCGAAGAGGGCGACGAGCTGCCGCCGGGCGTGAACCAGCTGGTCCGCGTCTACGTCGCGCAGAAGCGCAAGATCACCGATGGTGACAAGCTCGCCGGCCGTCACGGCAACAAGGGCGTCATCTCCAAGATCCTGCCGATCGAGGACATGCCGTTCCTGGAGGACGGCACCCCGGTCGACATCATCCTCAACCCGCTGGGTGTCCCGTCCCGAATGAACCCGGGACAGGTCCTGGAGATCCACCTCGGCTGGCTCGCCAGCCGCGGCTGGGACGTCTCCGGCCTCGGTGACGAGTGGGCCCAGCGCCTGCAGGCCATCGGCGCCGACCAGGTCGCCCCCGGCACCAACGTCGCCACGCCCGTCTTCGACGGTGCGCGCGAGGACGAGATCTCCGGTCTCTTCGAGGCCACGATCCCCAACCGCGACGGCGACCGGCTGGTCCAGCCCTCCGGCAAGGCCCAGCTGTTCGACGGCCGCTCCGGCGAGCCGTTCCCGGACCCGGTCTCGGTCGGGTTCATGTACATCCTCAAGCTGCACCACCTGGTCGACGACAAGCTCCACGCGCGCTCGACCGGCCCGTACTCCATGATCACCCAGCAGCCGCTGGGTGGTAAGGCGCAGTTCGGTGGTCAGCGCTTCGGTGAGATGGAGGTGTGGGCCCTTGAGGCTTACGGCGCCGCGTACGCCCTCCAGGAGCTCCTGACGATCAAGTCCGACGACGTGACCGGCCGCGTGAAGGTCTACGAGGCCATCGTCAAGGGCGAGAACATCCCCGAGCCCGGCATTCCCGAGTCCTTCAAGGTGCTCATCAAGGAAATGCAGTCGCTCTGCCTCAACGTGGAGGTGCTGTCCTCGGACGGCATGTCCATCGAGATGCGCGACACGGACGAGGACGTCTTCCGCGCGGCGGAGGAACTCGGTATCGACCTGTCCCGGCGCGAGCCGAGCAGCGTCGAAGAGGTCTGACGGGCCGGCCGGCCGCCTCATCCCGAGGCGGCCGGCCCTCCCCGGACCCGTTCAGACCATTGATTGAGACGAGACCCCGAAAGAGGGATTGACGACAAGTGCTCGACGTCAACTTCTTCGACGAGCTGCGGATCGGCCTTGCCACCGCGGACGACATCCGGACCTGGTCGCACGGCGAAGTCAAGAAGCCGGAGACCATCAACTACCGCACGCTCAAGCCCGAAAAGGACGGACTCTTCTGCGAGAAGATCTTCGGTCCGACCCGGGACTGGGAGTGCTACTGCGGCAAGTACAAGCGTGTCCGCTTCAAGGGCATCATCTGCGAGCGCTGCGGCGTCGAGGTCACTCGCGCCAAGGTGCGTCGTGAGCGGATGGGCCACATCGAGCTTGCCGCTCCCGTCACCCACATCTGGTACTTCAAGGGCGTTCCCTCGCGCCTCGGATACCTGCTGGACCTCGCGCCGAAGGACCTGGAAAAGGTCATCTACTTCGCCGCGTACATGATCACGTTCGTGGACGAGGAGCGTCGTACCCGCGACCTGCCGTCCCTGGAGGCCCACGTCTCCGTCGAGCGCCAGCAGACCGAGAACCGCCGCGACTCCGACCTGGAGGCCCGCGCCAAGAAGCTCGAGACCGACCTGGCCGAGCTGGAGGCCGAGGGCGCCAAGGCCGACGTGCGCCGCAAGGTGCGCGAAGGCGCCGAGCGTGAGATGAAGCAGCTGCGCGACCGTGCGCAGCGCGAGATCGACCGCCTCGACGAGGTGTGGAGCCGCTTCAAGAACCTCAAGGTCCAGGACCTGGAGGGCGACGAGCTGCTCTACCGCGAGCTGCGTGACCGCTTCGGCACGTACTTCGACGGCTGCATGGGCGCCGCCGCGCTGCAGAAGCGCCTGGAGTCCTTCGACCTCGACGAGGAGGCCGAGCGCCTCCGCGAGATCATCCGTACCGGCAAGGGCCAGAAGAAGACCCGTGCGCTCAAGCGCCTCAAGGTCGTCTCGGCGTTCCTGCAGACCAGCAACAAGCCCAAGGGCATGGTGCTCGACTGCGTCCCGGTCATCCCGCCGGACCTGCGTCCGATGGTGCAGCTGGACGGTGGCCGCTTCGCGACCTCCGACCTGAACGACCTGTACCGCCGTGTGATCAACCGCAACAACCGCCTCAAGCGTCTCCTCGACCTCGGTGCCCCCGAGATCATCGTGAACAACGAGAAGCGGATGCTGCAGGAGGCCGTCGACGCGCTGTTCGACAACGGCCGCCGCGGTCGCCCGGTCACCGGTCCCGGTAACCGCCCCCTGAAGTCCCTGAGCGACATGCTCAAGGGCAAGCAGGGTCGTTTCCGTCAGAACCTCCTCGGCAAGCGCGTGGACTACTCCGCGCGTTCCGTGATCGTCGTCGGTCCGCAGCTCAAGCTGCACCAGTGCGGTCTGCCGAAGGCGATGGCGCTGGAGCTGTTCAAGCCGTTCGTGATGAAGCGCCTGGTGGACCTGAACCACGCGCAGAACATCAAGTCGGCCAAGCGCATGGTCGAGCGTGGCCGCACCGTCGTGTACGACGTCCTCGAAGAGGTCATCGCCGAGCACCCGGTGCTGCTGAACCGTGCACCCACCCTGCACCGCCTCGGCATCCAGGCCTTCGAGCCGCAGCTGGTCGAGGGCAAGGCCATCCAGATCCACCCGCTCGTCTGCACCGCGTTCAACGCGGACTTCGACGGTGACCAGATGGCCGTGCACCTGCCGCTCTCCGCGGAGGCGCAGGCCGAGGCCCGCATCCTGATGCTGTCCTCGAACAACATCCTGAAGCCGGCCGACGGTCGTCCCGTCACCATGCCGACCCAGGACATGGTGCTGGGTCTCTTCTTCCTCACCACGGACGAAGAGGGCCGCAACGTCAAGGGCACGGACCGCGCGTTCGGCTCCACGGCCGAGGCCACCATGGCCTTCGACGCCCGCGAGCTGTCGCTCCAGGCGAAGGTCGACATCCGCTTCCCGGTCGGCACCATGCCGCCGCGTGGCTGGGTGCCGCCGGTCGCCGAGGAGGGCGAGCCGGAGTACCAGCCCGGCGACACCTTCCGGCTGCGGACCAGCCTGGGCCGCGCGCTCTTCAACGAGCTGCTGCCCGAGGACTACCCGTTCGTCGACTACTCGGTGGGCAAGAAGCAGCTCTCCGAGATCGTCAACGACCTGGCCGAGCGCTACCCCAAGGTCATCGTGGCGGCGACGCTCGACAACCTGAAGGCGGCGGGCTTCCACTGGGCGACCCGTTCGGGCGTCACCGTGGCCATCTCCGACGTCGTCGTGCCCGAGGCCAAGAAGGCCATCGTCAAGGGCTACGAGGACCAGGACGAGAAGGTCCAGAAGCAGTACGAGCGCGGTCTGATCACCAAGGACGAGCGCACGCAGGAGCTCATCGCGATCTGGACCAAGGCGACCAACGAGGTTGCCGAGGCGATGAACGCGAACTTCCCGAAGACGAACCCCATCTTCATGATGGTCGACTCGGGCGCCCGAGGAAACATGATGCAGATGCGTCAGATCGCGGGTATGCGTGGTCTGGTGTCGAACGCCAAGAACGAGACGATTCCCCGTCCCATCAAGGCGTCCTTCCGCGAGGGCCTCACCGTTCTGGAGTACTTCATCTCCACGCACGGTGCCCGTAAGGGTCTGGCGGACACCGCCCTGCGTACCGCCGACTCGGGTTACCTGACCCGTCGTCTGGTGGACGTCTCGCAGGACGTGATCATTCGCGAGGAGGACTGCGGCACCGACCGCGGCCTCAAGCTGAAGATCGCGGTCAAGGGCGCCGACGGCGTGCTCCGCAAGACGGAGGACGTCGAGACCTCGGTCTACGCCCGCATGCTCGCCGAGGACGTCGTGGTGGACGGCAAGGTCATCGCGCCTGCCAACGTCGACCTCGGTGACGTCCTGATCGACGCCCTGGTGGGCGCCGGCGTCGAGGAGGTCAAGACCCGCTCGGTCCTGACCTGTGAGTCCGCGGTCGGCACCTGTGCCTTCTGCTACGGACGCTCGCTCGCCACCGGCAAGCTGGTCGACATCGGTGAGGCGGTCGGCATCATCGCCGCCCAGTCCATCGGTGAGCCCGGTACCCAGCTGACGATGCGTACCTTCCACACCGGTGGTGTGGCCGGTGACGACATCACCCAGGGTCTGCCCCGTGTCGTCGAGCTCTTCGAAGCCCGTACGCCCAAGGGTGTCGCCCCGATCTCCGAGGCCAAGGGCCGCGTGCGGATCGAGGAGACCGAGAAGACCAAGAAGCTCGTCGTCACCCCGGACGACGGCAGCGACGAGACGGCGTTCCCGATCTCGAAGCGTGCCCGTCTGCTCGTGGGCGAGGGCGACGCGGTCGAGGTGGGCCAGAAGCTCACCGTCGGTGCGACCAACCCGCACGACGTGCTGCGCATCCTCGGCCAGCGTGCGGTCCAGGTCCACCTGGTCGGCGAAGTCCAGAAGGTCTACAACTCGCAGGGCGTGTCGATCCACGACAAGCACATCGAGATCATCATCCGGCAGATGCTGCGCCGGGTGACGATCATCGAGTCCGGCGACGCGGAGCTGCTTCCGGGCGAGCTGGTCGAGCGGTCGAAGTTCGAGACCGAGAACCGTCGTGTGGTCACCGAGGGCGGTCACCCCGCCTCCGGCCGTCCGCAGCTGATGGGTATCACCAAGGCCTCGCTCGCCACCGAGTCGTGGCTGTCGGCGGCGTCCTTCCAGGAGACGACCAGGGTTCTGACCGACGCGGCGATCAACGCCAAGTCGGACTCCCTGATCGGCCTCAAGGAGAACGTCATCATCGGTAAGCTCATCCCGGCCGGTACGGGCCTGTCCCGCTACCGCAACATCCGGGTCGAGCCGACCGAGGAGGCCAAGGCCGCGATGTACTCGGCCGTCGGCTACGACGACATCGACTACTCGCCGTTCGGTACCGGCTCCGGCCAGGCCGTTCCGCTGGAGGACTACGACTACGGTCCGTACAACCAGTAAGCGAGTCGCTTGAACGACCGAAGGGCGGTCACCCCGTACGCAACGGGGTGGCCGCCCTCCGGCGTGATGTCGCCCTTGCGGGGGTCTGCGCGGGCGGTACGCGAAGGTACGGGGGAGAGGTGGCCCCCCCGGGCACGGAACCGCTGGTACGGGGCCGGACAGGGGCGGTCACGGCTTCCGGCGAGGAGCGCGTGAGGTCCGGTGCGTCGGGGTGGACAGCATTTGTTTTGACCCAGCTCCGTGAGGTAGGTACGCTCAAGCCTTGTGCCTGGGGTGTGCCTGGGCTCGTGTGCGTGTCATCAACCGCATCGCGAGTCCGTCAGTGGCCACCGCAATCTGCGCCCCTTCTGTCCGCAGGGCGGAAGTCCGCAGTATTCGACACACCCGACCGCGTGGGTCGGCGATGTTCCAGGTTAGTTTCACGAACGGCACACAGAAACCGGAGAAGTAGTGCCTACGATCCAGCAGCTGGTCCGGAAGGGCCGGCAGGACAAGGTCGAGAAGAACAAGACGCCCGCGCTCGAGGGTTCGCCCCAGCGTCGTGGTGTCTGCACGCGTGTGTTCACGACCACCCCGAAGAAGCCGAACTCGGCGCTCCGTAAGGTCGCGCGTGTGCGTCTGACCTCCGGCATCGAGGTCACGGCCTACATCCCGGGTGAGGGACACAACCTGCAGGAGCACTCCATCGTGCTCGTGCGTGGTGGCCGTGTGAAGGACCTGCCGGGTGTTCGTTACAAGATCATCCGCGGCTCCCTTGACACCCAGGGTGTCAAGAACCGCAAGCAGGCCCGCAGCCGCTACGGCGCCAAGAAGGAGAAGTAAGAATGCCTCGTAAGGGCCCCGCCCCGAAGCGCCCGGTCATCATCGACCCGGTCTACAGCTCTCCTCTTGTCACCTCGCTGATCAACAAGATCCTCCTCGACGGCAAGCGTTCCACCGCCGAGCGGATCGTGTACGGCGCCATGGAAGGCCTCCGCGAGAAGACCGGCAACGACCCGGTCATCACGCTGAAGCGCGCGCTTGAGAACGTCAAGCCCTCGCTCGAGGTCAAGTCCCGCCGTGTCGGTGGCGCCACCTACCAGGTGCCGATCGAGGTCAAGCCCGGTCGCGCCTCCACCCTCGCTCTGCGCTGGCTCGTCGGTTACTCCCGCGCCCGCCGCGAGAAGACCATGACCGAGCGCCTCATGAACGAACTGCTCGACGCCTCCAACGGCCTCGGCGCTTCGGTCAAGAAGCGTGAGGACACCCACAAGATGGCCGAGTCCAACAAGGCCTTCGCGCACTACCGCTGGTAGTCGCTACCCCCATCGAGACCGAGAGAAGATTGAGCCTCATGGCCACCACTTCGCTTGACCTGGCCAAGGTCCGCAACATCGGGATCATGGCCCACATCGACGCGGGGAAGACGACCACCACTGAGCGGATCCTCTTCTACACCGGTGTGAGCTACAAGATCGGTGAAGTCCACGACGGCGCTGCCACGATGGACTGGATGGAGCAGGAGCAGGAGCGCGGCATCACGATCACGTCCGCCGCGACGACCTGTCACTGGCCGCTCAACGATGTTGACCACACCATCAACATCATCGACACCCCGGGTCACGTCGACTTCACCGTCGAGGTGGAGCGTTCGCTCCGCGTCCTCGACGGCGCTGTCACCGTGTTCGACGGTGTCGCCGGCGTCGAGCCGCAGTCCGAGACCGTTTGGCGTCAGGCGGACCGCTACGGCGTGCCGCGTATCTGCTTCGTCAACAAGCTCGACCGCACCGGCGCGGACTTCTTCCGCTGCGTCCAGATGATCATCGACCGCCTCGGCGCGACCCCGATCGTCATGCAGCTCCCCATCGGCGCCGAAGCGGACTTCACGGGCGTTGTCGACCTCGTGTCGATGAAGGCCTTCGTGTACCCCGAAGAGGCCGCCAAGGGCGAGATGTACAACACCGTCGAGATCCCGGACAACCTCAAGGAGTCGGCCGCCGAGTGGCGCGGCAAGCTCCTGGAGGCCGTGGCCGAGAACGACGACGCCATGATGGAGCTGTACCTGGAGGGCACCGAGCCCACCCAGGAGCAGCTGCACGAGGCGATCCGCCGCATCACCCTTGCCTCCAAGGGCAGCGCCGACTCCGTCACGGTCACCCCGGTGTTCTGTGGCACCGCGTTCAAGAACAAGGGCGTCCAGCCCCTGCTCGACGCGGTCGTGCGCTACCTGCCTTCCCCCCTGGACGTCGAGGCCATCGAGGGCCACGACGTGAAGGACCCGGAGAAGGTCATCGCGCGCAAGCCCTCGGACGACGAGCCGTTCTCCGGCCTGGCGTTCAAGATCGCGAGCGACCCGCACCTCGGCAAGCTCACCTTCGTCCGGATCTACTCCGGTCGCCTGGAGGCCGGCACCGCGGTGCTGAACTCCGTCAAGGGCAAGAAGGAGCGCATCGGCAAGATCTACCGCATGCACGCGAACAAGCGTGAGGAGATCGCATCGGTGGGCGCCGGCGACATCATCGCCGTCATGGGTCTCAAGCAGACCACCACCGGTGAGACGCTGTGCGACGACAAGAACCCGGTCATCCTGGAGTCCATGGACTTCCCGGCGCCGGTCATTCAGGTCGCCATCGAGCCGAAGTCCAAGGGCGACCAGGAGAAGCTGGGTGTCGCCATCCAGCGCCTCTCGGAGGAGGACCCCTCCTTCCAGGTGCACTCCGACGAGGAGACCGGCCAGACCATCATCGGTGGTATGGGCGAGCTTCACCTCGAGGTGCTCGTCGACCGCATGAAGCGCGAGTTCCGCGTCGAGGCGAACGTCGGCAAGCCGCAGGTCGCCTACCGCGAGACGATCCGCAAGGCCGTCGAGCGCATCGACTTCACGCACAAGAAGCAGACTGGTGGTACCGGCCAGTTCGCGAAGGTGCAGATCGCCCTTGAGCCCATCGAGGGTGGCGACGCCTCCTACGAGTTCGTCAACAAGGTCACCGGTGGCCGCATCCCCCGTGAGTACATTCCCTCGGTGGACGCGGGTGCTCAGGAAGCCATGCAGTTCGGCATCCTGGCCGGTTACGAGATGGTCGGCGTCCGCGTCACCCTTCTCGACGGTGGTTACCACGAGGTCGACTCCTCGGAGCTCGCCTTCAAGATCGCCGGTTCGCAGGCGTTCAAGGAGGGTGCCCGCAAGGCCTCTCCCGTGCTCCTCGAGCCGATGATGGCCGTCGAGGTCACCACGCCCGAGGACTACATGGGCGATGTCATCGGCGACCTCAACTCCCGCCGTGGCCAGATCCAGGCCATGGAGGAGCGCAGCGGCGCTCGCGTCGTGAAGGGCCTCGTGCCCCTCTCGGAGATGTTCGGCTACGTCGGAGACCTCCGCAGCAAGACCTCGGGTCGCGCAAGCTACTCGATGCAGTTCGACTCCTACGCCGAGGTTCCGCGGAACGTCGCCGAGGAGATCATCGCGAAGGCCAAGGGCGAGTAACTCTCCCGAGCTCACGCTTTAGGCTTGTCACCGGAGCCGGGCGGGCATGTCGCACAGCGCGCGAGCACTGTGCGGAATGCCCCCGGCCCCGGCACCCCAGCAAAGATCACCTGGCGCCGATGAAGCAAGGCGTACAGAACCACTCAGGAGGACCCCAGTGGCGAAGGCAAAGTTCGAGCGGACTAAGCCCCACGTCAACATCGGCACCATCGGTCACATCGACCACGGTAAGACGACCCTCACGGCCGCCATTACCAAGGTGCTGCACGACGCGTACCCGGACCTGAACGAGGCCTCGGCCTTCGACCAGATCGACAAGGCTCCCGAAGAGCGCCAGCGCGGTATCACCATCTCCATCGCGCACGTCGAGTACCAGACGGAGTCGCGTCACTACGCGCACGTCGACTGCCCCGGTCACGCGGACTACATCAAGAACATGATCACGGGTGCCGCGCAGATGGACGGCGCCATCCTCGTGGTCGCCGCCACCGACGGCCCGATGCCGCAGACCAAGGAGCACGTCCTCCTGGCCCGCCAGGTCGGCGTCCCCTACATCGTCGTCGCCCTGAACAAGGCCGACATGGTGGACGACGAGGAGATCCTGGAGCTCGTCGAGCTCGAGGTCCGTGAGCTCCTCTCCGAGTACGAGTTCCCGGGCGACGACGTTCCGGTCGTCAAGGTCTCGGCGCTCAAGGCGCTCGAGGGCGACAAGGAGTGGGGTGAGTCCGTCCTCAACCTGATGAAGGCTGTCGACGAGGCCATCCCGCAGCCCGAGCGTGACGTCGAGAAGCCGTTCCTCATGCCCATCGAGGACGTCTTCACGATCACCGGTCGCGGTACGGTCGTCACCGGCCGCATCGAGCGTGGTGTCCTGAAGGTCAACGAGACCGTCGACATCGTCGGTATCAAGACCGAGAAGACCACCACCACGGTCACCGGCATCGAGATGTTCCGCAAGCTGCTCGACGAGGGCCAGGCCGGTGAGAACGTCGGTCTGCTCCTCCGTGGCATCAAGCGCGAGGACGTCGAGCGCGGCCAGGTCATCATCAAGCCCGGCTCGGTCACCCCGCACACCGAGTTCCAGGCGCAGTCCTACATCCTGTCGAAGGACGAGGGTGGCCGTCACACCCCGTTCTTCAACAACTACCGCCCGCAGTTCTACTTCCGTACCACGGACGTGACGGGCGTTGTGACCCTTCCCGAGGGCACCGAGATGGTCATGCCGGGTGACAACACCCTCATGGACGTCGCGCTGATCCAGCCGGTCGCCATGGAAGAGGGCCTGAAGTTCGCCATCCGTGAGGGTGGCCGGACCGTGGGCGCCGGCCAGGTCACCAAGATCATCAAGTAGTTTCTGCTTGGTCCTTGGACCTGGTGGCTCACTGAGTCGCAAGAAGGGCCCCGCACCTCGAAAGAGGCGCGGGGCCCTTCGGCGTGATCGGACTGTGGCGCTTCGTGCGCGGTCGGTGCAGGGGGACAGGACATGGACACGACCGAAGAGGCGCGCGGAGCGCGGCTCGCCGACCGGGTGGCCCACGCGGCCGTCACCGCCTGGATCGTGTGGGTGGTGAACACCAGCGCCGCTGCCGTCAGAGGCATCGGCATCGCCGAGCAGTTCACCGAGCATGTCGCCTGGTGGCAGTACGCGCTCTTCGCCGGGCTCGTCGTGATCCGCCCGGTCGCGGCACGCAGCCTCACGCCCGTGCTCGTCGGACCGGACCGCGACCTGCGGCCCGCCGGTCCGGCGGCACGGCTGGGCGCGCTGCTGGCGGTGCTCGCGGCGACCGTCGTCGCCGTCGGCCTGCTGACCCTGGCGGTGGGCGTCCTCACCGAGGGCGACCGCCCCGCCCGGCTGCTCTCCGCCGTCGGCGACCACCTGACCGGGGTTCCCTCCCTGGTCCTGGCCGGTGCGACGGCCGCTTTCGCGTTCCTGTCGCCCGCGGTGTGGCCCGTGGTGCCGCTCGGACGCGGTCGGCGCGAGCGGCGGCGCTGACCCTCCCGGCCGCGCCCGAGCGCACCGTGCGGACGGCGAAGGGCCAGGGATGGATGTAGGGCCCCGGTACCTCAGGGCGGAGAGGTAAGGGGGCCCTACGGTTCAGGGGGACGGCGGGTCGGTCAGGTGCCCGCCGTCCCGGGTGGGGCGTCCGGTCAGACGCCCGCGATCGACTGGATCCAGGAGCGGTAGGCGGTGACGTTGGTGTACGCGGTCGTGGTCTGGCGGTCGCTGGTGGAGGCGACACCGACCTGGATGCCGTTGGCGGTCATCGGGCCGCCGGAGTCGCCGCCGGCGGTGATGCCGTTGCCGCGGCGGGCGCAGATCGCCGAGCCGCCGTACGCGTCACCGCAGCCGCCGGTGACCGTCACGTTGGCCACCTTCAGGTAGCGCGACTGGCAGTTCGCCTCCGAGCCGCACTGCGAGGTCGCGCCCCAGCCCCAGACCTGGACGCTCTGCCCGACGCTCACCGAGCCGGGCGAGCCGAGGCGGGAGTAGGTGGCCTGCACGGAACGGTCCAGGCGCACCAGCGCCAGGTCCGAGCTGTGGGTGTAGGTCTGGACGCCGTTCGCGACGACTCCACCGCTGTGCTGGTCCAGGCTGCCGATGCGGAACGACAGGCCGCCGCCGGTGACGCAGTGCTTGGCGGTGAGGATCCAGGTCGGGGCGATGATCGTCGCCGAACAGGTCTCTCTGCCGTTCGAGAAGAGCCGGGCGGCCCAGGGGGCGTTCTGGGCGTAGCCGCCGCCGATGATCTGGGTGGTGGGCGGCGGGGCGTCCTGGAGCGGCGGCGCGGGTGCGGCCGTCGCGGACGGTGCGAAGAGCGAGAGGACGCAGGCCGCTGCTGCGGCGACAGCGGGCATGAGCCGGGATATGCGCATGATGCCTCGTTTCGCGCGACACGCTGGGTAGGCGTGTCCGTGGGGGATGGTGGGCAACAGGGTGCCGGAGCGCGACGAGGGCGGGGTACTAACGTTTGGCCATAACGCGGCGTTATGGGGCGGGAGTTGGGGGACGCGGTCGCTACTGCGGGCGCCAGGCCCAGGGGGCCGCGTCCGGCCCGAACCCCACGACGACGGGCCGCCCGCCCGCCCCGAGGTGGAGGGCGGCGCCGTCCAGGGCGACCGGGCCCCGCGACCGTACGGCAGTGCCCTCGGCGGTACGCAGCTGGATCCGGCCCTCCGCGGTGCGGCCGAGCAGGACCGGGCCGCCGCCCGGCGCGGCGGCGGCGGTCACCGGACCGTACCCGCCGAAGCGGGGCGCGGGGGCGGGGTCGGCCCGGACGGCGGTGAGCCGTTTCTGTGCGGCCGGCCGGTAGTACAGCTCCACGGACCCGTCGGGCGCCGGGAGCGCGCCGGGCGCGTGCGCGGGAACGGGGGAGCCGGTGAGCTGGGTACGGGCGGTGACATCCGCCCCCGGGGCGTCCTGGGTCCAGTGGTGCACGGCGTGGTGCCCGGCCGCGTACACATGGACGCGCCCCGCCGCGTCCACGACCGCGCTCAGCCCGTCCTGCACCTCGCCGCCGCCCATGTCGCGCCAGCCGCTCCAACGGCCGGTGACCGCGTCGCGCACCCGGGTGCTGAGCCCCTTCTCCGCGTTGCGTACGAAGAGGTGGACGCGGCCGTCCGGCGCGGTGACGGCGACCGGTGTCCCTGTGCGGCGGCCGTGGTCGCGGCCCGTCGCGGGGTTGCCGAGCCCCCGCCAGGCCAGGAAGGGGCCGTCCGGTGAGCGCTGTTCCAGGAGCACGATCTCGCGCTCGTCGGGCCCGCCCCGTCCGCCGAGCGCCGCGAACCGCAGCCCGAACAGCAGCTGCCGCCCGTCCGCCGTCGTCGCGGAGCCCAGCACCGGGGCGAGCGGACCGCCGCCGAGGTCGTCCGGCGCGTCCCGGAGCCCGCTGCCGGGCGCGCTCTCGCTCCACCGCACGGCTCGCAGCCCCAGCACCCCGTAGACGGTGAGCCGCCCGTCCGGGCCGGCGGCGACGACGGCCCGGGGGCCCGGGTAGCGGTGCTGGGTGGAGCGGACCCAGCCCTTGCGGTTGGTCAGCGGCCGGTCGCCGCCGACGTTGTAGTCGCCGCAGCCGGACGGGTTGCCGCACTCCCAGTCGGGTGCGCCGCCGTACGGGACGAGGTGGGAGGCCTTCCGCTCCAGCACCGCGGGCGGCAGGTTCTTGGGCCAGTGCCGGTTGTAGTACCCGCGGAACGCGGCGACGACGAACCCGGGCACCGGCTCCCCGCGTCCCGTCGTGGCGGCCACCCAGCGGATCAGGGCCGCCCAGGCGAAGCCGGCGGCGGCGGTGTGGTCGGCGTGGTCGGAGTACCCGTGCTGCTCGCTGTCCCGGCGGCGCTCGTACTCGCTGCTGAACTGGAGGTCGGGGTCCGGGTCGAGGGTGTGCACGAGCGTCGGCCGGTACTCCTCCAGCAGCCCGACGAGCACGTCGACGAGGGAGTCGTACGTGTAGGAGCCGGCCCGCTCCAGCGGCGAGTCGTCGGCGACGACGGTACGCAGCACCAGCCGGCGGTCCTGCCAGAGGCTGGGCAGCCCGAGACGGCCGCGCGCGGTGTGCATCGCGGTGTTCAGGAAGACCAGCTCGACCCGGCGCACCCCGTCGACCAGGATGTTCAGCTCGGCCCGGTGGCCGCCGCGCAGGGAGACCACGGACTTCTGCCAGGGCGTGAACCGGTCGAGCCCGAGCAGCCTCGGCCCGGGCGCGGCCGGCGTCGAGGCGCCCGGTCCCGGCCGGATTCATGAAGTACAGGTCGTCGTCGGGGTGGGCCAGCAGCTGCATCAGCAGCGCCCGCCGCGCCCTGCTGATCGCCAGCCCGGGCGCGGGATCGGGCACCGGGCCCCGGCGGCGCGGCGCCGGCACGGAACATCCGGCGAGCGCGGCCGCCGCGGCGGTGGCCCCGGCGGCGAGCAGAGCCGTGCGCCGGGGCGGGCCGGTCCGCCGGGGCAGGTCCGTCCGAGGCAGGGCAGATCGATCCGTCACGCCGGGTGCTCCGTCCGCTTCCGCTTCCCCCGCAGCGGGCGAACGGTCGCCCTGTCCTGCGTACTCCTTGGTCCGTGCGCAGGTCAGCGGCGGTCGAGCCGCGCCTGCGGGGGAGTAGACGGAGGGAGGGGCGGGCGGGTTGCCCGGTCAGGGTGTGGGGTTGCGCACCGGACACGCGTCGACGGCGTCGTCAGGTCCGTGGGGGGTTCGGTGCCGCCGGATGCGCGCCCGCGTTTGAGTACTCGCTCGGCCGGGGTAGGATTCCCGACTCGATTGGCCAGGCCCGCGCCCCGTATGGCACACTGACCAGGTTGCTCGGTTGAGTGTCAATGCTGCGCGCCTCCCGCCGGGAGGACCGGAAGCGAGTCCCACAGTACTCGTCGGCCCCCAGGGCCGGACGTACGGGAATCTTCCGGGAAGCAATGCAGGGCGCCGGCCAGGCACCCGGTGGGTGTTCCGCCCCCGGTTCCGCGGTCTCAGGGCCCGCACCCCCTTGGTTGGGATCTCCTTCGGGAGATTTTCGTAGAGGGGATGCGACACGCCCGACCGCGTGGGTCGGAGGAGGAGTCCAGAGAACCCCCGGGTTCCAGAGCGTTACGAGAGACAGGACTACTAGTAGCCATGGCGGGACAGAAGATCCGCATCCGGCTCAAGGCCTACGACCACGAGGTCATCGACTCCTCGGCGAAGAAGATCGTCGAGACGGTGACCCGCACTGGTGCGTCGGTCGCGGGCCCGGTGCCGCTGCCCACTGAGAAGAACGTGTACTGCGTCATCAAGTCGCCGCACAAGTACAAGGACTCTCGCGAGCACTTCGAGATGCGCACCCACAAGCGCCTCATCGACATCCTCGACCCCACGCCGAAGACGGTTGACTCGCTGATGCGTCTCGACCTGCCGGCCGGCGTCGACATCGAGATCAAGCTCTGAGGGGACGGGCCGAGATGAGCAAGAACATCAAGGGCGTCCTGGGCGAGAAGCTCGGCATGACCCAGGTCTGGGACGAGAACAACCGGGTTGTCCCGGTGACCGTCGTCAAGGCCGGTCCGTGCGTCGTGACGCAGGTTCGCACCAACGACAGCGACGGCTACGAAGCGGTCCAGATCGCCTTCGGCGAGATCGACCCGCGCAAGGTGAACAAGCCCCTCAAGGGTCACTTCGCCAAGGCCGACGTCACCCCGCGCCGCCACCTGGTGGAGCTCCGCACCCCTGACGCCAGCGAGTACACGCTGGGCCAGGAGGTCACTGCCGAGGTGTTCGAGTCCGGCGTCAAGGTCGACGTCACGGGCAAGAGCAAGGGCAAGGGCTTCGCCGGTGTCATGAAGCGTCACAACTTCAAGGGCCTCGGCGCCGGGCACGGCACCCAGCGCAAGCACCGTTCCCCCGGTTCCATCGGTGGCTGCGCCACCCCTGGGCGTGTCTTCAAGGGCATGCGCATGGCGGGCCGCATGGGTAACGAGCGCGTCACCACCCAGAACCTGACCATCCACGCGGTTGACGCGGAGAAGGGTCTGCTCCTCATCAAGGGCGCGGTCCCCGGTCCGAACGGCGGCCTCGTCCTGGTCCGTACCGCGGCCAAGGGGGCTTGAGGTAATGAGCACCATTGACATCCTTTCGCCGGCAGGCGACAAGGCCGGTACCGTCGACCTCCCCGCGGAGATCTTCGACGCGAAGACCAGCGTTCCGCTGATCCACCAGGTCGTTGTCGCTCAGCTGGCGGCTGCCCGTCAGGGCACGCACAAGACCAAGCGCCGCGGTGAAGTCCGCGGTGGTGGCAAGAAGCCTTACCGCCAGAAGGGCACCGGCCGCGCCCGTCAGGGTTCGACCCGCGCCCCGCAGTTCGCCGGTGGTGGCGTCGTCCACGGCCCGCAGCCGCGTGACTACTCGCAGCGGACCCCGAAGAAGATGAAGGCCGCCGCCCTGCGCGGTGCCCTCTCGGACCGGGCCCGTCACTCCCGTATCCACGTCGTCACCGGCGTGGTCGAGGGTGCCGCCTCCACGAAGGCCGCCAAGACGCTGCTCGGCAAGATCTCGGAGCGCCAGAACCTGCTCCTGGTCGTCGACCGCGCCGACGAGGCCGCGTGGCTGTCCGCGCGCAACCTGCCCCAGGTGCACATCCTGGAGCCGGGCCAGCTCAACACGTACGACGTGATCGTCTCTGACGACGTGGTCTTCACCCAGGCCGCTTTCGAGTCCTTCGTGTCTGGCCCCCAGACCGCTGAGACCGAAGGGAGCGACGCCTGATGAGCGAGGCGACCGTTACCAGCAAGACGTACTCGGACCCGCGTGACGTTCTCGTCAAGCCCGTGGTCTCCGAGAAGAGCTACGCGCTGCTCGACGAGAACAAGTACACGTTCATCGTCGCGCCCGGCTCCAACAAGACCCAGATCAAGCAGGCCGTGGAAGCGGTCTTCTCGGTCAAGGTCACCGGGGTCAACACGATCAACCGGCAGGGTAAGCGCAAGCGCACCAAGACCGGTTTCGGCAAGCGCGCCGACACGAAGCGCGCCATCGTGACCCTCGCCGAGGGCGACCGTATCGACATCTTCGGCGGCCCGACCTCCTAACGGAGGCCGAGTCGTCCGGAATCGGACGAGGACTGAGAAATGGGTATCCGCAAGTACAAGCCGACGACCCCGGGCCGTCGTGGCTCCAGCGTCGCCGACTTTGTCGAGATCACGCGGTCCACGCCGGAGAAGTCGCTGGTCCGCCCCCTGCACAGCAAGGGCGGCCGTAACAACGCCGGTCGTGTGACCGTTCGCCACCAGGGTGGTGGCCACAAGCGCGCCTACCGCGTGATCGACTTCCGTCGTCACGACAAGGACGGCGTGCCGGCCAAGGTCGCGCACATCGAGTACGACCCGAACCGCACCGCGCGCATCGCGCTGCTGCACTACGCGGACGGCGAGAAGCGTTACATCGTCGCTCCCCGTGGCCTGTCGCAGGGTGACCGTGTCGAGAACGGTCCGACCGCCGACATCAAGCCCGGCAACAACCTGGCGCTGCGCAACATCCCGGTCGGTACGACCATCCACGCCATCGAGCTGCGGCCCGGCGGCGGCGCGAAGTTCGCCCGTTCCGCGGGTGCCTCCGTGCAGCTGCTGGCGAAGGAGGGCACCATGGCCCACCTTCGTATGCCGTCGGGTGAGATCCGCCTGGTCGACGCGCGCTGCCGCGCGACGATCGGTGAGGTCGGCAACGCCGAGCAGTCGAACATCAACTGGGGCAAGGCCGGCCGCATGCGCTGGAAGGGCGTTCGCCCGACCGTCCGCGGTGTCGCGATGAACCCGGTTGACCACCCGCACGGTGGTGGTGAAGGCAAGACCTCCGGTGGACGCCACCCGGTCTCGCCGTGGGGTCAGAAGGAGGGTCGTACTCGTTCTCCCAAGAAGGCGAGCAACAAGTACATCGTCCGCCGCCGCAAGACGAACAAGAAGCGCTAGGAGCGGGTTTAGATGCCGCGCAGTCTCAAGAAGGGGCCCTTCGTCGACGGCCACCTCATCAAGAAGGTGGACGTACAGAACGAGGCAGGCACCAAGAACGTCATCAAGACCTGGTCCCGTCGCTCGATGATCGTCCCGGCCATGCTGGGTCACACCATCGCGGTGCACAACGGCAAGATCCACGTCCCGGTGTTCGTCACCGAGTCGATGGTCGGCCACAAGCTCGGCGAGTTCTCGCCGACTCGCACCTTCCGCGGCCACGTCAAGGACGACCGGAAGTCGAAGCGCCGCTAAGCGCGGGGTGGAAACGACTATGACTTACACCGAAGGGACAACCATGGAAGCCAGGGCCCAGGCGCGGTACATCCGCGTCACGCCCATGAAGGCCCGCCGAGTGGTGGACCTCATCCGTGGCATGGATGCCACGGAGGCTCAGGCGGTCCTGCGTTTCGCCCCGCAGGCCGCGAGCGTGCCGGTTGGCAAGGTGCTGGACAGCGCCATCGCCAACGCTGCACACAACTACGACCACACCGACGCCTCTTCGCTGGTCATCAGCGAGGCGTACGTGGACGAGGGCCCGACCCTGAAGCGGTTCCGTCCGCGTGCTCAGGGCCGTGCCTACCGGATCCGTAAGCGGACCAGCCACATCACCGTGGTCGTCAGCAGCAAGGAAGGAACCCGGTAATGGGCCAGAAGGTAAACCCGCACGGGTTCCGGCTCGGCATCACCACGGACTTCAAGTCCCGCTGGTACGCCGACAAGCTGTACAAGGACTACGTCAAGGAAGACGTCGCCATTCGTCGCATGATGACGAAGGGCATGGAGCGGGCCGGCATCTCGAAGGTCGAGATCGAGCGCACCCGCGACCGCGTCCGCGTTGACATCCACACCGCCCGCCCGGGCATCGTCATCGGTCGCCGTGGCGCCGAGGCCGATCGCATCCGCGGCGAGCTGGAGAAGCTGACCGGCAAGCAGGTCCAGCTGAACATCCTCGAGGTCAAGAACCCCGAGGTGGACGCTCAGCTGGTGGCCCAGGCCGTCGCCGAGCAGCTCTCCTCCCGCGTCTCCTTCCGTCGTGCCATGCGCAAGAGCATGCAGAGCTCGATGAAGGCCGGCGCCAAGGGCATCAAGATCCAGTGCGGCGGTCGCCTCGGCGGCGCCGAGATGTCCCGCTCGGAGTTCTACCGCGAGGGCCGTGTGCCCCTGCACACGCTCCGTGCGAACGTCGACTACGGCTTCTTCGAGGCCAAGACGACCTTCGGCCGCATCGGCGTGAAGGTCTGGATCTACAAGGGCGACGTCAAGAACATCGCCGAGGTTCGCGCCGAGAACGCCGCGGCCCGCGCCGGTAACCGTCCGGCTCGTGGCGGCGCTGACCGCCCGGCCGGCCGCGGTGGCCGTGGTGGCGAGCGTGGCGGTCGCGGCCGTAAGCCGCAGCAGTCGCCGGCAGCCGAGGCCCCCAAGGCCGACGCCGCCGCTGCTCCGGCTGCTGAGAGCACCGGAACGGAGGCCTGACCGAAATGCTGATCCCCCGTAGGGTCAAGCACCGCAAGCAGCACCACCCGAAGCGCAGCGGTATGTCCAAGGGTGGCACGCAGGTTGCGTTCGGCGAGTACGGCATCCAGGCGCTGACCCCGGCGTACGTGACGAACCGTCAGATCGAGTCCGCTCGTATCGCGATGACCCGTCACATCAAGCGTGGCGGCAAGGTCTGGATCAACATCTACCCGGACCGTCCCCTGACGAAGAAGCCCGCCGAGACCCGCATGGGTTCCGGTAAGGGTTCTCCCGAGTGGTGGATCGCGAACGTCAAGCCCGGTCGGGTGATGTTCGAGCTGTCCTACCCGAACGAGAAGATTGCTCGTGAGGCGCTCACCCGCGCTGCTCACAAGCTTCCGATGAAGTGCCGGATCGTTCGGCGCGAGGCAGGTGAGTCGTGATGTCGGCCGGTACCAAGGCGTCCGAGCTGCGCGAGCTGGGCGACGAGGAGCTCCTCAACAAGCTCCGCGAAGCCAAGGAAGAGCTGTTCAACCTCCGCTTCCAGGCGGCGACGGGCCAGCTCGAGAACCACGGCCGGCTCAAGTCCGTCCGTAAGGACATCGCCCGGATCTACACCCTGATGCGTGAGCGCGAGCTGGGCATCGAGACGGTGGAGAGCGCCTGATGAGCGAGAAGACTGTGACTGAGACGAACACCGACCGCGGTTTCCGCAAGACCCGTGAGGGTCTGGTCGTCAGCGACAAGATGGACAAGACCGTCGTCGTCGCTGTCGAGGACCGCGTCAAGCACGCGCTGTACGGCAAGGTCATCCGCCGTACCAACAAGCTCAAGGCCCACGACGAGCAGAACTCTGCGGGCGTCGGCGACCGCGTCATCATCATGGAGACGCGTCCGCTGTCGGCCTCGAAGCGCTGGCGCATCGTCGAGATCCTCGAGAAGGCCAAGTAATTCCTGAGGGATTCTCCCCTCGGGTCAGTTCCGCCAGGCTCGGTGGGGTGCCTCTCCGGTAACGGAGAGGCACCCGCCGGGAACCGGCAGACGATCAGGAGATAGACGTGATCCAGCAGGAGTCGCGACTGCGCGTCGCCGACAACACGGGTGCGAAGGAAATTCTCACCATTCGTGTTCTCGGTGGCTCGGGTCGCCGCTACGCGGGTATCGGTGACGTCATCGTCGCCACCGTCAAGGACGCGATCCCCGGTGGCAACGTGAAGAAGGGTGACGTCGTCAAGGCCGTCATCGTTCGCACCGTCAAGGAGCGTCGTCGTCAGGATGGCTCGTACATCCGCTTCGACGAGAACGCCGCCGTCATTCTGAAGAACGACGGCGACCCCCGCGGCACCCGCATCTTCGGCCCGGTGGGCCGGGAGCTGCGCGAGAAGAAGTTCATGAAGATCATCTCGCTCGCGCCGGAGGTGCTGTAAGCATGAAGATCAAGAAGGGCGACCTGGTTCAGGTCATCACCGGTAAGGACAAGGGCAAGCAGGGCAAGGTCATCGTGGCCTACCCCGCTCAGGACCGCGTCCTCGTCGAGGGTGTCAACCGGGTCAAGAAGCACACCAAGGCCGGTCAGACGGCTCGCGGTTCGCAGACGGGTGGCATTGTCACCACCGAGGCCCCGATCCACGTCAGCAACGTTCAGCTGGTTGTGGAGAAGGACGGCAACAAGGTTGTCACCCGCGTCGGCTACCGCTTTGACGACGAGGGCAACAAGATCCGCGTTGCCAAGCGGACCGGTGAGGACATCTGATGACTGCCACCACTGCGCCGCGTCTCAAGACGCGCTACCGCGAGGAAATCGCCGGCAAGCTGCGTGAGGAGTTCTCGTACGAGAACGTCATGCAGGTTCCCGGTCTGGTCAAGATCGTGGTCAACATGGGTGTGGGCGACGCCGCCCGCGACTCCAAGCTGATCGACGGTGCCGTCAAGGACCTCACCACGATCACCGGCCAGAAGCCGGCCGTCACGAAGGCCCGCAAGTCCATCGCGCAGTTCAAGCTGCGCGAGGGTCAGCCGATCGGCTGCCACGTCACCCTCCGCGGTGACCGGATGTGGGAGTTCCTGGACCGTACGCTGTCGCTCGCGCTGCCGCGTATCCGTGACTTCCGTGGCCTGTCGCCGAAGCAGTTCGACGGCCGTGGCAACTACACCTTCGGTCTCACGGAGCAGGTCATGTTCCACGAGATCGACCAGGACAAGATCGACCGGGTCCGGGGCATGGACATCACCGTGGTCACCACGGCGACCAACGACGACGAGGGTCGTGCCCTCCTTCGTCACCTCGGCTTCCCGTTCAAGGAGAACTGACCGTGGCGAAGAAGGCTCTGATCGCTAAGGCCGCCCGTAAGCCGAAGTTCGGCGTTCGCGGGTACACCCGCTGCCAGCGCTGCGGCCGGCCCCACTCCGTCTACCGCAAGTTCGGCCTGTGCCGCGTGTGCCTTCGTGAGATGGCTCACCGTGGCGAGCTGCCGGGCGTGACCAAGAGCTCCTGGTAACTCTCCTCCGCCCTAGGGCGAAGGGAAGTTCCGGAGACTCTCGGTAAGCATCTGGGTCGGCAGGAGCCCGTCCTTTCATGCCGTAGGCTTGAAGGGTTGGGCGCCTGCCGCCCAAGACCGACTTACTACGCCGTAGGTCCCCGCACCGCACCCGTCCCGCCACTGAGTGGGGAGAGGGATGGCGCATACAGGAAACCCCGGCGAGAGAGGCCGAAGGCCAACTCATGACCATGACTGATCCCATCGCAGACATGCTCACGCGTCTGCGTAACGCGAACTCGGCATATCACGACGATGTCTCGATGCCGCACAGCAAGATCAAGTCGCACATCGCGGAGATCCTCCAGCAGGAGGGCTTCATCACCGGCTGGAAGGTCGAGGACGCCGAGGTCGGCAAGAACCTCGTCCTCGAGCTGAAGTTCGGCCCGAACCGCGAGCGCTCGATCGCCGGCATCAAGCGCATCTCGAAGCCGGGTCTGCGTGTTTACGCAAAGTCCACCAACCTGCCGAAGGTCCTCGGCGGCCTGGGCGTGGCGATCATCTCCACGTCCCACGGTCTCCTGACCGGCCAGCAGGCAGGCAAGAAGGGCGTAGGTGGGGAAGTCCTCGCCTACGTCTGGTAGTCGGGAAAGGAAGGAAAGCTCATGTCGCGAATCGGCAAGCTCCCCATCCAGGTTCCCGCCGGTGTGGACGTCACCATCGATGGCCGTACGGTCGCCGTGAAGGGCCCCAAGGGTTCCCTCACGCACACCGTTGCCGCGCCGATCGAGGTCTCCAAGGGTGAGGACGGCGTGCTCAACGTCTCCCGCCCGAACGACGAGCGTCAGAACAAGGCCCTCCACGGCCTGTCCCGCACGCTGGTGGCGAACATGATCACCGGCGTGACCGCGGGTTACTCCAAGGCGCTCGAGATCAGCGGTGTCGGTTACCGCGTCCAGGCGAAGGGCTCCAACCTGGAGTTCGCCCTGGGCTACAGCCACCCGATCCTCATCGAGGCTCCGGAAGGCATCACCTTCAAGGTCGAGTCGCCCACGAAGCTCAGCGTCGAGGGCATCGACAAGCAGAAGGTCGGCGAGGTAGCCGCCAACATCCGCAAGCTGCGGAAGCCCGACCCGTACAAGGCCAAGGGCGTCAAGTACGCGGGCGAGGTCATCCGCCGCAAGGTCGGAAAGGCTGGTAAGTAGCCATGGCATACGGTGTGAAGATCGCCAAGGGCGACGCGTACAAGCGCGCTGCTCGCAAGCGGCGCCACATCCGCGTCCGCAAGCACCTGTCGGGTTCGCCGGAGCGGCCCCGTCTGGTCGTGACGCGTTCCAACCGCCACATCGTGGCCCAGGTCATCGACGACATCGCGGGCCACACGCTCGCGTCGGCGTCGACCCTGGACACCTCGATCCGTGGTGGCGAAGGTGACAAGAGCGCCCAGGCCCAGCAGGTCGGCGCCCTGGTCGCCGAGCGCGCCAAGGCCGCAGGCGTCGAGGCCGTCGTGTTTGACCGCGGTGGTAACCAGTACGCCGGGCGGATTGCCGCTCTGGCTGACGCCGCCCGTGAAGCCGGGCTGAAGTTCTAAGCCCCGGTTCCTACGCACAGCGGACGTAACAGAGAGAGGTAAATCCAATGGCTGGACCCCAGCGCCGCGGAAGCGGTGCCGGTGGCGGCGAGCGGCGGGACCGGAAGGGCCGTGACGGTGGCGCTGCCGCCGAGAAGACCGCGTACGTCGAGCGCGTCGTCGCGATCAACCGCGTCGCCAAGGTTGTGAAGGGTGGTCGTCGCTTCAGCTTCACCGCGCTGGTCGTGGTGGGCGATGGTGACGGCACCGTCGGTGTCGGATACGGCAAGGCCAAGGAAGTTCCCGCGGCCATCGCCAAGGGTGTCGAAGAGGCCAAGAAGAACTTCTTCAAGGTCCCGCGCATCCAGGGCACCATCCCTCACCCGATCACGGGCGAGAAGGCTGCGGGCGTCGTCCTGCTCAAGCCGGCTTCCCCCGGTACCGGTGTTATCGCCGGTGGCCCGGTGCGTGCCGTGCTCGAGTGCGCCGGCGTTCACGACATCCTGTCGAAGTCGCTTGGCTCGTCCAACGCGATCAACATCGTGCACGCGACCGTGGCGGCCCTCCAGGGCCTGCAGCGTCCCGAGGAGATCGCGGCCCGCCGCGGTCTGCCCCTCGAGGACGTCGCCCCCGCGGCTCTGCTTCGTGCACGTGCGGGAGCGGGTGCGTAATGGCTCGCCTCAAGATCACGCAGACGAAGTCGTACATCGGCAGCAAGCAGAACCACCGCGACACCCTGCGTTCGCTCGGGCTCAAGCGCCTGAACGACTCGGTTGTCAAGGAGGACCGCCCCGAGTTCCGCGGAATGGTGCACACCGTCCGCCACCTCGTGACGGTTGAGGAGGTTGACTGACATGGCGGAGAACAGCCCGCTGAAGGCCCACAACCTCCGGCCTGCCCCGGGCGCCAAGACCGCCAAGACCCGTGTGGGTCGTGGTGAGGCGTCCAAGGGTAAGACCGCAGGCCGTGGTACCAAGGGTACGAAGGCTCGTTACCAGGTTCCGGAGCGCTTCGAGGGTGGCCAGATGCCCCTCCACATGCGTCTCCCGAAGCTCAAGGGCTTCAAGAACCCGTTCCGCACGGAGTACCAGGTCGTGAACCTGGACAAGCTCGCGACGCTCTACCCCGAGGGTGGAGAGGTCACGGTGGCCGACCTGGTCGCCAAGGGCGCTGTGCGCAACAACCACCTCGTCAAGGTCCTCGGACAGGGCGAGATCTCCGTGGCGCTGCAGGTTTCGGTTGACGCCGTCTCCGGCTCCGCCAAGGAGAAGATCACCGCCGCCGGCGGTACGGTCACCGAGCTCGTCTGAGCCGCGGGACAGAACTGGGCCTGGCCGGCCGCCTCTTCGGAGGTGGCCGGCCAGGCTTTTCCGTGTTTACGGCGCCGTACGGGAACCGTAAAGGCTCGGGAAAGGTTGAACGGGTGTCCACCGCACCGGCGGTGGGGGAGTCCGAGGTCGTTCACGTCCCAAATGGTGTGGCTTGGCCGGTCTTTCACGGCGCGGGCCGGGAGACGGGCGGTGCACCGGTGTGCGGCGCGTGTTTCCTGCTCAGTCCCGGGCCGGGTAGGGTGGCGCCGTTAATCTTTTGTGGCCTCCTTACGATGTAGGGCTGCCTTGTACCCGATCCCGTCCAGACCCATCCAGACCCGTCGCCTCTGACGCATAGCGCGGGGGTCGCAGGAGGCACCGTGTTCACCGCGTTCGCCCGAGCGTTCAAGACGCCCGACCTGCGCAAGAAGCTGCTCTTCACGCTCGGCATCATCGTGATCTACCGGCTCGGGGCGCACATCCCGGCCCCGGGCGTCGACTACTCGAAGGTGCAGCAGTGCATCGACCAGGCCGACTCGGGTGGTCTCCTCGGTCTGATGCAGATGTTCAGCGGTGGCGCTCTTCTGCAGATCACCATCTTCGCGCTCGGCATCATGCCGTACATCACGGCCAGCATCATTCTCCAGCTGCTGACCGTCGTGATCCCGCGCCTGGAAGCCCTGAAGAAGGAGGGGCAGTCCGGCACGGCGAAGATCACGCAGTACACGCGTTATCTGACGGTCGCGCTCGCCGTCCTCCAGGGCACCGGCCTCGTCGCCACCGCCCGCAGCGGTGCGCTCTTCCAGAACTGCTCCGTGGGCGACCAGATCGTCGCGGACAAGTCGGTCTTCACCACGGTCATCATGGTCCTCACCATGACCGCCGGTACGGCCGCCGTCATGTGGCTCGGTGAGCTCATCACCGACCGCGGCATCGGCAACGGCATGTCGATCCTCATGTTCATCTCGATCGCCGCCACGTTCCCCGGCGCCCTGTGGGCCATCAAGGAGAGCGGCAAGCTGGCCGACGGATGGATCGAGTTCGGCACCGTCATCCTCATCGGCTTCGTGATGGTCGGCCTCGTCGTCTTCGTCGAGCAGGCCCAGCGCCGTATCCCGGTGCAGTACGCGAAGCGCATGATCGGGCGCCGGTCCTACGGCGGTACGTCCACGTACATCCCGCTCAAGGTGAACCAGGCCGGTGTGATTCCGGTCATCTTCGCCTCGTCGCTGCTCTACATCCCGGCGCTGATCGTCCAGTTCTCCAACTCCCAGGCAGGCTGGGCGACCTGGATCCAGGACAACTTCGTCACCGGTGACCACCCGTACTACATCGCGACGTACTTCGTACTCATCGTGTTCTTCGCCTTCTTCTACGTGGCCATTTCGTTCAACCCCGACGAAGTCGCCGACAACATGAAGAAGTATGGTGGCTTCATCCCGGGTATCCGGGCAGGTCGACCTACTGCCGAGTATCTGAGCTACGTGCTCAACAGGATCACTTGGCCGGGCTCGCTGTACCTGGGCCTGATCGCTCTGGTGCCGACGATGGCGTTGGCAGGCTTCGGCGGTGCGAACCAGAACTTCCCGTTCGGCGGGACGAGCATCCTCATCATCGTGGGTGTGGGTCTGGAGACCGTGAAGCAGATCGAGAGTCAGCTCCAGCAGCGCAATTACGAAGGGTTCCTCCGCTGATGCGAATCGTCCTCGTCGGGCCTCCGGGTGCCGGCAAGGGAACGCAGGCTGCGTACCTTGCTCAGAACCTCTCGATTCCGCACATCGCCACGGGCGACCTCTTCCGCGCCAACATCAGCCAGGGCACCGACCTTGGCAAGCAGGCCCGCGCCTACATGGACGCAGGCCAGCTGGTGCCGGACGAGGTCACCATCGGGATGGCAAAGGACCGGATGGCTCAGTCGGACGCCGAGAACGGCTTCCTGCTGGACGGCTTTCCGCGGAACGTGGGCCAGGCCGAAGCCCTTGACGTGATGCTCAAGGACGAGGGCGTGAAGCTGGACGCGGTCCTCGATCTCGAGGTCCCCGAGGACGAGGTCGTGAAGCGGATCGCGGGTCGCCGCGTCTGCCGCAACAACAGCGCGCACGTCTTCCACCTGACGTACAACCCGCCGAAGACCGAGGGCGTCTGCGACGCCTGCGGTGGCGAGCTGTACCAGCGGGACGACGACAGCGAGGAGACGGTCCGCACCCGGCTGGAGGTCTACCACACGCAGACCGAGCCGATCATCGACTACTACCGGGCCCAGGGCCTGGTGGTGACCATCTCCGCGCTGGGCAAGGTCGCGGACGTGACCGCCCGCGCCATGGAGGCGCTGAAGGCCTCCGACAAGGCCTGAGCGTCACCCCGTACCACCGCAGTGCAAGCCGGCCGCGGCGCCTCAGGGCGCCGCGGCCGACTGCTTGCGCCCGTATCGTTGAACACGCCGAGCCGTACCCGTCACCGTCGATGCAGAGAGAGGCGCCGAGCAATGGTGCAGATCAAGACCCCCGAGCAGATCGCGAAGATGCGCGAGGCGGGCCTGGTGGTCGCTGCCATTCACGCCGCCACCCGTGAGGCGGCCGTTCCCGGGGCCACCACGCACGACCTGGACCAGGTCGCCCGGAAGGTGATCGCCGACCACGGGGCGAAGTCGAACTTCCTCGGGTACGGCGGGTTCCCCGCGACCATCTGCACCTCGGTCAACGAGGTCGTCGTCCACGGCATCCCGGACGAGAAGACGGTCCTGAAGGACGGCGACATCATCTCGATCGACGCCGGCGCGATCGTGGACGGCTGGCACGGTGACGCGGCCTACACGGCCTTCGTGGGCACCGGCCACGCTCCGGAGCTGATCGAGCTCTCCCGGGTGACCGAGGAGTCGATGTGGGCCGGGATCGCCGCGATGAAGGCGAACAACCGCCTCGTCGACATCTCCCGGGCCATCGAGACCTACATCCGCCGCCAGCCCCGGCCGGCGACCGGCAAGTACGGGATCATCGAGGACTTCGGCGGCCATGGCATCGGCACCGAGATGCACATGGACCCGCACCTGCTGAACTACGTCTCCCGCAAGCGCGGCAAGGGCATCAAGCTGGTCCCGGGCGTCTGCCTGGCGATCGAGCCGATGGTGTCGCTGGGCACGGCCCGCACGGAGACCCTGAGCGACGACTGGACCGTCATCACGACGGACGGCACCTGGTCCTCGCACTGGGAGCACTCCATCGCGCTGACCGAGCAGGGCCCGCTGGTCCTGACCTCGCCGGACTGCGGGAAGGCGAAGCTCGCGGAGTACGGGATCACGGCCGCGCCCGACCCTCTCGGGTGACGCGTTCCGCCCGGCAGGTCTAAGGATCACCGGGAGTGGGCAAACTTGACGGATTCGTCTTTTGGAGTCCGCTGACGTAGACTGACTCGTCGGCTCTCGTGCATCAGTGTGCCCGTATGCGGCGCTCCGGTGAAACAGGAGCCGATCAAGGTAGCCGATTCGAAAGGCGAAGCGTGGCCAAGAAGCAAGGTGCCATCGAGATTGAGGGCACCGTGATCGAGTCCCTCCCGAACGCAATGTTCAAGGTGGAGCTCCAGAACGGTCACAAGGTCCTGGCGCACATCAGCGGCAAGATGCGGATGCACTACATCCGTATCCTCCCCGATGACCGGGTTGTGGTGGAGCTCTCTCCGTACGACCTGACGCGTGGCCGGATCGTCTACCGCTACAAGTAGATCTTGCCGGCACCCCGTTTCGGCGGGTGATGGCACTGACCCGGAGAACCTGACATCCCATGAAGGTCAAGCCGAGCGTCAAGAAGATCTGCGACAAGTGCAAGGTGATCCGCCGTCACGGTCGGGTCATGGTCATCTGCGACAACCTGCGCCACAAGCAGCGCCAGGGCTGACGCACGACCGCCTGCATCTCGCAGTTCTTCGCGCGACGCACGTAATACGTACATACGCAGAGCCCGTCCAAGCCACGGCTGACGACACCTCCGGCGGGGGCCGGGGACCCGGACGTACCACTGCTCCTCAGGAGCGGTCGGCGGTCGGGAGTGGCACTGCGGAAGACCCCCGATCTAACAACTGGAGCCATTGAATGGCACGCGTTTCAGGTGTTGACATCCCGCGCGAAAAGCGCGTGGAGGTTGCCCTCACCTACGTCTTCGGTATCGGGCGCACCCGGTCCAAGGAGATCCTCGCCTCCACCGGCGTGAACCCGAACACCCGCGTTCGCGACCTGGCCGAGGAAGACCTCGTCAAGATCCGCGAGCACGTGGACGCCAACCTCCGCACCGAGGGTGACCTCCGCCGTGAGGTCCAGGCGAACATCCGCCGCAAGGTCGAGATCGGCTGCTACCAGGGCATCCGCCACCGTCGTGGCCTGCCCGTCCACGGTCAGCGCACCAGCACGAACGCGCGTACCCGCAAGGGCCCGCGTCGCGCCATCGCCGGTAAGAAGAAGCCGGGCAAGAAGTAGTCCTCAGCGGACGCACTGCGGACCTCCGGTTCCCCGGAACCCGCAGCAACCAGCGGTCTTCGCTGTAGGACCGATCACCTCCCCTCTCCATCTGGAGTCAAGACATGCCCCCCAAGGGTCGTCAGGGCGCAGCCAAGAAGGTGCGTCGCAAGGAAAAGAAGAACGTCGCTCACGGCCACGCGCACATCAAGAGCACGTTCAACAACACGATCGTCTCGATCACGGACCCCTCGGGCAACGTGATCTCCTGGGCCTCCGCCGGCCACGTCGGCTTCAAGGGCTCGCGCAAGTCCACCCCCTTCGCCGCGCAGATGGCCGCCGAGTCGGCCGCCCGCCGCGCGCAGGAGCACGGCATGCGCAAGGTCGACGTCTTCGTCAAGGGTCCCGGCTCCGGCCGTGAGACCGCGATCCGCTCGCTCCAGGCCACCGGCCTGGAGGTCGGTTCGATCCAGGACGTCACCCCGACGCCGCACAACGGCTGCCGTCCGCCGAAGCGTCGTCGCGTCTGACCCGCTACGGCCGGTGACGGCCGTGCGTCAGTAGCGCCGGGTCCGGGCGGTACACCTCTTACGGGGCGTACCGCCCGTACCCTTGTTACATCTGTCGGGCATCAAATAGTGGGTGCCCACGACTGAAGGATCACCGCATGCTTATCGCTCAGCGTCCGTCGCTGACCGAAGAGGTCGTCGACGAGTTCCGCTCCCGGTTCGTGATCGAGCCGCTGGAGCCGGGCTTCGGCTACACCCTCGGCAACTCCCTCCGCCGCACCCTCCTCTCCTCGATCCCCGGTGCCGCTGTCACCAGCATCCGGATCGACGGTGTCCTGCACGAGTTCACCACCGTGCCGGGCGTCAAGGAGGACGTGACCGACCTCATCCTCAACATCAAGCAGCTGGTCGTCTCCTCGGAGCACGACGAGCCCGTCGTGATGTACCTGCGCAAGCAGGGCCCGGGTCTGGTCACCGCCGCCGACATCGCGCCCCCGGCCGGTGTCGAGGTGCACAACCCCGACCTCGTTCTCGCCACGCTCAACGGCAAGGGCAAGCTGGAGATGGAGCTGACCGTCGAGCGCGGTCGCGGCTACGTCTCCGCCGTCCAGAACAAGCAGGTCGGCCAGGAGATCGGCCGGATCCCGGTCGACTCCATCTACTCGCCGGTGCTCAAGGTCACGTACAAGGTCGAGGCGACCCGTGTCGAGCAGCGCACCGACTTCGACAAGCTGATCGTCGACGTCGAGACCAAGCAGGCCATGCGTCCCCGTGACGCCATGGCGTCGGCCGGTAAGACCCTGGTCGAGCTGTTCGGTCTGGCGCGCGAGCTCAACATCGACGCCGAGGGCATCGACATGGGCCCGTCCCCGACGGACGCCGCTCTCGCCGCCGATCTGGCTCTGCCGATCGAGGAGCTGGAGCTCACGGTCCGTTCGTACAACTGCCTCAAGCGCGAGGGCATCCACTCCGTGGGTGAGCTCGTGGCGCGTTCCGAGGCGGATCTGCTCGACATCCGCAACTTCGGTGCGAAGTCGATCGACGAGGTCAAGGCGAAGCTGGCCGGTATGGGCCTCGCGCTGAAGGACTCGCCTCCCGGCTTCGACCCGACCGCCGCGGCGGACGCCTTTGGCGCCGACGACGACGCGGACGCGGGGTTCGTGGAGACCGAGCAGTACTGATCGCCTCCCGGCTGGGGGTGCCCGGTTTTGAGGGTGCCCCCGGGCCGGGGCTGAGGCTTTGTCCTCAATCGCCGGACGGGCTTGAATTTGGCTGATGTCCGGCGCGAACGTCGGACGGGCTTGAATTTGGCTGATGTCCGGCGTGAACGTCGGGCAGGCTGAATTTGGCTGATGTCCGGCAGCTATGACTTCCGTGAGGCGTCCGCCTCGCGGGAACTGACATCGGTACCTGATACGGCCGGTGCAGCACACAAGGAGAATCACCATGCCGCGTCCCGCCAAGGGTGCCCGTCTGGGCGGCAGCGCCGCGCACGAGAAGCTGCTCCTCGCCAACCTGGCGAAGTCGCTGTTCGAGCACGGCCGCATCACGACGACCGAGGCCAAGGCCCGCCGCCTGCGCCCCGTCGCCGAGCGCCTCGTCACCAAGGCGAAGAAGGGCGACATCCACAACCGTCGCCTGGTGCTCCAGACGATCACGGACAAGAGCGTCGTCCACACGCTCTTCACCGAGATCGCTCCCCGGTACGAGAACCGCCCCGGTGGTTACACCCGTATCACCAAGATCGGCAACCGTCGTGGCGACAACGCCCCGATGGCCGTCATCGAGCTGGTCGAGGCGCTGACCGTGGCCCAGCAGGCCACCGGTGAGGCCGAGGCCGCGACGAAGCGTGCGGTCAAGGAAGACGCCCTCAAGAAGGACGAGGCCCCCGCGGCCGAGGCCGTCGAGGACGCCAAGCCGGCCGACGACGCGGAGTCCAAGGACGCCTGAGCGTCTTAGCGACCACGGGACGGGCCCGCATCACCCTTCGGGGCGGTGCGGGCCCGTTTCGCTGACCAGGGTGTGGAGAGGGAGACGCGGTGAGTGACGAGGCCGAGCCCGGTTTCGTACGGGTACGACTGGACCTGTCCTACGACGGCAAGGACTTCTCCGGCTGGGCGAAGCAGACCAGCCGGCGCACGGTGCAGGGCGAGATCGAGGACGCGCTGCGGACCGTGACCCGCTCGGCGGTGACGTACGACCTGACGGTGGCGGGCCGGACCGACGCCGGGGTGCACGCGCGCGGCCAGGTGGCCCATGTGGATCTGCCGGAGGCGGTCTGGGGCGAGCATGAAGAGAAGCTGCTGCGGCGGCTGGCGGGGCGGCTGCCGCTGGATGTACGGATCTGGCGTGCGGCTCCCGCTCCGGCGGGGTTCAACGCCCGCTTCTCCGCGCTGTGGCGGCGGTACGCGTACCGCGTCGGTGACCGGCCCGGTGGCGTCGATCCGCTGACGCGCGGCCATGTGCTGTGGCACGACCGGCCGTTGGACCTGGACGCGATGAACGAGGCGGCCGCGCTGATGGTCGGCGAGCACGACTTCGCCGCGTACTGCAAGAAGCGCGAGGGTGCGACGACCATCCGTACGCTCCAGAAACTGAGCTGGGTACGGGATCCGGAGTCCGGGGTCCTCACGGCGACCGTGCAGGCGGACGCGTTCTGCCACAACATGGTCCGTGCCCTGATCGGGGCGGCGTTGTTCGTCGGCGACGGGCGGCGGCCGGCCTCCTGGCCCGCCGAGGTGCTGGCCGCGAAGGTGCGCGATCCCGGGGTGCATGTGGTGCGGCCGCACGGGCTGACGCTGGAGGAAGTGGCGTATCCGGCGGACGAGTTGCTGGCGGCGCGGGCCGAAGAGGCCCGGAACGTACGGACGTTGCCGGGGGCTGGCTGCTGCTGATCCCTGAGCCCTGATCCCGGTCCCCGGCCGCCCGGCCTCCGGCCGTGTCAGCTGTTGGGTTCCGCTGCGGCCTGGGATGCCTGGAGTTGGCCGCGGCGGTGGATCTGGCGGAAGGCGAAGTTCGTCAGATCCTTGCTGACCGCGTAGACGTCCTTGTCGGCGGTGGTGACCCGCTTGCCGTTCAGGAAGCCGCCGACGCTGAAGTAGGCGTAACGGCCGTAGGAGTTGGCGGTGCGCAGGCAGACCGTGCCGCCCCGGCAGAAGGTGTCGATGCCCCCGCCGCTGAGCGAGGCGAGGCCGCCCGATGCCTGGTCGGCGGTCTTCTTCGCGCGGGCCTCCGTCTCGAAGACGGCGATGCCGACGGTGACGGCCACCCCGTCCTTGCGGTAGGTGGCCCGGATGAGCTGGGTGCAGCCGTTGTTCGCGAGGATCGAGCCGAGGGCGCCCTGGGTGCCGGTCGCGCAGTTCGCGGCGCTGCTCGTCGCGCCCTTGAGGTGGACGCGGTCGCCCATCGTGAGCTTCTTGCCGGGGAAGAACCCGTCGACGGTGATCGGCGCCTTGTCCTTCTCGGCGCTCGATATGAACTCCTTGGGGTCCGGCGGGGGCGGCGGTGCGACCGAGGAGAAGGAGGGCTCGGGCGCCGAGGTGTCCTCGGGGAGCTCGGCCGGTGCGGGCAGTTGGCTCGCGTTCTTGTCGGCCTTGCCCTTGCCGCCGTTCGATGTGACCACGGCCGTGGTCACGATCGCGCCGATCGCCACGGTGGCCAGCACGCCGCCGCCGATCATCAGCAGTTTCTTCCGGCGGGCGCGCGCCGCGGATTCCTCCGCCAGCGCCGCCCAGTCCGGAGTCCCGTCGCCCCCGGGCCCCCAGGAGGCCCCCCCTTGCCCAAAGCTCATGCGCGCAGTTTAGGGCTATCGGTAAACCGGTTGGGTCAGAGCTTCGCGGACCGTGACAATGCTCGGTATGGGACATCTCGAAGCAGGCCACCTGGAGTACTACCTACCGGACGGGCGGGTGCTGCTCGGCGATGCCTCGTTCCGGGTGGCCGACGGGGCCGTCGTCGCGCTCGTCGGGGCGAACGGGGCGGGCAAGACGACCTTGCTGCGCCTGCTGGCCGGTGAGCTCCAGCCGCACGGCGGCACGGTGTCGGTGAGCGGCGGGCTCGGTGTGATGCCGCAGTTCGTGGGCTCGGTGCGGGACGAGCGGACCGTACGGGACCTGCTGGTGTCCGTGGCCCAGCCCCGGATCAGGGAGGCCGCGAAGGCGGTCGACGCGGCCGAGGAACGCATTCTCACCGTCGACGACGAGGCCGCGCAGATGGCGTACGCGCAGGCGCTGAGCGACTGGGCGGAGGCGCGCGGGTACGAGGCCGAGACGGTCTGGGACATGTGCACCATGGCCGCGCTGGGCGTCCCGTACGAGAAGGCGCAGTGGCGCGAGGTGCGCACGCTCAGCGGTGGTGAGCAGAAGCGGCTGGTGCTGGAGGCGCTGCTGCGCGGGCCCGACGAGGTCCTGCTGCTCGACGAGCCGGACAACTATCTGGACGTGCCGGGCAAGCGGTGGCTGGAGGAGAAGCTGAAGGAGACCCGTAAGACGGTCCTCTTCGTCTCCCACGACCGGGAGCTGCTGTCCCGGGCCGCCGAGAAGATCGTCAGCGTCGAGCCGAGCCCGGCGGGCAGTGACGTCTGGGTGCACGGTGGCGGCTTCGCCACGTACCACGACGCGCGCAAGGAGCGGTTCGCGCGCTTCGAGGAGCTGCTGCGGCGCTGGCAGGAGGAGCACGCCCGGCTGAAGGCGCTCGTCCTGCGGATGCGGCAGCAGGCGGCGAACAGCCCCGACATGGCCAACCGCTACCACGCGATGCAGACCCGCTTCAAGAAGTTCGAGGAGGCCGGGCCGCCGCCGGAGCCGCCGCGCGAGCAGGACATCAAGATGCGGCTGCGCGGCGGGCGGACCGGGGTGCGGGCGGTGACCTGCAAGGGCCTGGAGCTGACCGGGCTGATGAAGCCGTTCGACCTGGAGATCTATTACGGGGAACGGGTCGCGGTCCTCGGCTCCAACGGGTCGGGCAAGTCGCACTTCCTGCGGCTGCTGGCGGGGGAGCCGGTGGCGCACACGGGGGAGTGGAAGCTCGGGGCGCGGGTGGTGCCGGGGCACTTCGCCCAGACGCACGCGCACCCGGAGCTGCTGGGGAAGACCCTGGTGGAGATCCTCTGGTCGGAGCACGCCAAGGACCGGGGCGGGGCGATGGGGGTGCTGCGGCGGTACGAGCTGGAGCGGCAGGGGGACCAGGACTTCGAGCGGCTGTCGGGTGGGCAGCAGGCCCGGTTCCAGATCCTGCTGCTGGAGCTGGCGGGCACGACGGCGCTGCTGCTGGACGAGCCGACGGACAACCTGGACCTGGAGTCGGCGGAGGCGTTGCAGGACGGGCTGGAGGTGTACGACGGCACGGTGATGGCCGTCACGCACGACCGGTGGTTCGCGAAGTCGTTCGACCGGTATCTGGTGTTCGGATCGGACGGGGTGGTGCGGGAGACATCGGAGCCGGTGTGGGATGAGCGGAGGGTTGAGCGGGTGCGGTGACCTTGGCGGTCGGCGGGGTGGGGTGCGGGTGCGGGGGGCCGTGCGGCGCCGTTGCGGGGGCGCTGCCCCCGGGCCCCCGCGCCTCAAACGCCGGCGGGGCTGAAAAGGTCGCCTCAAGCGCCGGCGGGGCTGGAGGGGGCGCGGCGGGGCTGGAAAGGTCGCCTCAAGCGCCGGCGGGGCTGGGAGGGTGCGGCGGGGCTGGAGAGGGTGCGGCGGAGCCGGAGGGGCGCGGCGGGGCTGGGTCGGCAGGGGCGTTTTGACCTGTGTGGGGGGCGGCCGGTAGGGTTCAGGTTTGTTATACGTATTGGCTTCGTCGTTCTCACGCGAAGGGCCTTACGTAGGTTCCCTGGAGCAGTTACCAGTGGCTCGCATACGGGCAGCGTCCCGGCACTGTGAGCCTCAGCTGCATGATCGCTTCAGAGGTGCCGTGTGTCTGGATCCCATCCACTGAAGAAGCGAAGGCTGCGAAGTGCGTACGTACAGCCCCAAGCCCGGCGATGTCACGCGCCAGTGGCACATCATTGACGCTCAGGACATCGTCCTGGGCCGTCTGGCCACCACGGCTGCGAACCTCCTCCGAGGCAAGCACAAGGCGATCTACGCCCCCCACATGGACATGGGCGACTTCGTCATCATCATCAACGCCGACAAGGTTCACCTGTCCGGCAACAAGAAGACCCAGAAGATGGCGTACCGCCACTCCGGCTTCCCGGGCGGTCTCCGTTCGGTCCGCTACGACGAGCTTCTCGCGAAGAACCCCGAGAAGGCCGTCGAGAAGGCCATCAAGGGCATGATCCCCAAGAACACCCTGGGCCGTCAGATGCTCTCGAAGCTCAAGGTCTACGCGGGCGACCAGCACCCGCACGCTGCTCAGCAGCCGGTCCCGTTCGAGATCACCCAGGTCGCGCAGTAGTTCCGGCCACCCCCTAAGACGTACAGAAAGATCTGAGGAGAATCGTGGCCGAGACCACTGTTGAGAACCCCGTCGAGGGCACCGAGGGCGAGGAGACCTTCGCCGAGGTGACCACCTTCGAGTCCGAGGTTCCCGTCGAGGGCGAGTACACCAGCGAGTCCCTCGCGGGCCGCTTCGGTGACCCGCAGCCCGCGGCCGGCCTTGGCCGTCGCAAGAACGCCATCGCCCGCGTCCGGATCGTTCCGGGCACCGGCAAGTGGAAGATCAACGGTCGCACCCTTGAGGACTACTTCCCCAACAAGGTGCACCAGCAGGAAGTCAACGAGCCCTTCAAGGTGCTCGAGCTCGACGGCCGCTACGACGTCATCGCCCGCATCTCGGGTGGCGGCGTCTCCGGTCAGGCCGGCGCCCTGCGCCTCGGTGTGGCCCGCGCGCTGAACGAGGCGGACGTGGACAACAACCGCGCCACGCTGAAGAAGGCCGGCTTCCTCTCCCGCGACGACCGTGCGGTCGAGCGCAAGAAGGCCGGTCTCAAGAAGGCCCGTAAGGCCCCGCAGTACAGCAAGCGCTAAATCTCGCCTGCTCGACTGTCACGTTCGCCCCGGCGGCACGCTCTGTGCTGCCGGGGCGTTCGTTTATCAGCCCCCGCGGGCGTATAACGGCATAAGACGTTCATCGGTCCGCACGGGACCGCGAACCGGTGAGCGCTGTCGCGCATCTCGCAGGTCGGCCGCGACATGCCGTCCGACGTGCCCTTTTGCTTTTTTGCGTTGTTTTCGTTGCATGTGTTGTTTGGTTGCCAGTTCGTTTGCTGTGCAGTGGTTTGTGGTTTCGGAGCACTTCGGAGGACACCAGTGGGACGACTCTTCGGTACGGACGGAGTACGCGGTGTCGCCAACGCCGATCTGACGGCCGAGCTCGCGCTCGGACTCTCGGTCGCGGCGGCGCACGTCATCGCCGAGGCGGGCACCTCCGCGGGCCATCGCCCGACCGCCGTGGTCGGGCGTGATCCGCGGGCATCCGGAGAGTTCCTGGAGGCGGCCGTCGTGGCGGGCCTGGCCAGCGCCGGTGTCGACGTGCTGCGCGTCGGTGTGCTGCCGACGCCCGCGGTGGCGTATCTGACCGGTTCGCTCGGCGCGGACATCGGCGTGATGCTCTCCGCCAGTCACAACGCGATGCCCGACAACGGCATCAAGTTCTTCGCGCGCGGCGGCCACAAGCTCGCCGACGAGCTGGAGGACCGGATCGAGACGGTCTACGAGCAGCACCGCACCGGCGCGCCGTGGAACCGTCCGACCGGCGCCGGCGTGGGGCGGGTCACCGACTACACGGAGGGCTTCGACCGTTACGTCGCGCACCTGATCGGCGTCCTGCCCAACCGGCTCGACGGCCTCAAGGTCGTCCTGGACGAGGCGCACGGCGCCGCCGCCCGGGTCTCGCCCGAGGCGTTCGCGCGGGCCGGGGCCGAGGTCGTCACCATCGGGGCCGACCCGGACGGCCTGAACATCAACGACGGCTGCGGCTCCACCCACCTGGAGCTGCTGCGCGCCGCCGTCGTCGAGCACGGGGCCGACCTCGGCATCGCGCACGACGGTGACGCCGACCGCTGCCTCGCCGTGGACGCGGCGGGCGAGGAGGTCGACGGCGACCAGATCCTCGCGGTGCTGGCCCTCGCGATGCGGGACGCCGGTCAGCTGCGCAAGGAGACCGTCGTCGGCACCGTGATGTCGAACCTCGGCTTCAAGCTGGCCATGGAGCGCGAGGGCATCCGGCTCGTCCAGACGGCGGTCGGCGACCGGTACGTCCTGGAGTCGATGAAGGCCGAGGGTTTCGCGCTCGGCGGCGAGCAGTCCGGGCACGTCATCGTCCTGGACCACGCCACGACCGGCGACGGCACGCTGACCGGCCTGATGCTGGCGGCCCGTGTCGCCGCCACCGGCCGGAGCCTCACCGAGCTGGCCGGGGTCATGCAGCGCATGCCGCAGGTCCTCATCAACGTCCCCGACGTCGACAAGACCCGGGTGAACACCTCGGCCGAGCTGGCGGCCGCGGTCGTCGAGGCGGAGCGCGAGCTCGGCGAGACCGGGCGCGTCCTGCTGCGCCAGTCGGGTACGGAGCCGCTGGTGCGGGTCATGGTCGAGGCCGCCGACATCGAGCAGGCCCGGGCCGTCGCCGGCCGGCTGGCCGATGTGGTGAAGTCCGCGCTGGGCTGAGCTGCCGCTCCGGCCTCGTACGGAAGCCCCTGGCGTCGTCGCCGGGGGCTTCCGCGCGTCGGAGGTCAGAGCTTGCGCAGGGACAGCTTCTGGACCTTGTGGTCCGGGCCCTTGCGGAGCACCAGGGTGGCGCGGCCGCGCGTCGGGGCCACGTTCTCCAGCAGGTTCGGTTTGTTGATGGTCCGCCACATGGTGCGCGCGTAGTCCAGCGCCTCCTCCTCGGAGACCTGGGTGTACTTGCGGAAGTACGAGGACGGGTCCTGGAAGGCCGTGGCGCGCAGCTTGCGGAAGCGGTTCAGGTACCAGGTCTCGATGTCCTCGGCGCGGGCGTCCACGTACACGCTGAAGTCGAAGTAGTCGGCGAGCCCGACCCTGGTGCGGCCGTCGCTGCCGGGCAGCGCGGGCTGGAGGACGTTGAGGCCCTCGACGATGAGGATGTCGGGGCGGCGCACGGTGAGCCGCTCGCCGGGGACGATGTCGTAGATCAGGTGTGAGTAGACGGGGGCGGTCACCTCGTCCTTGCCCGCCTTGATGTCGGCGACGAAGCGGGTCAGGGCGCGCCGGTCGTAGGACTCCGGGAACCCTTTGCGCGAGGTCAGCCCGCGTGCCCGGAGTTCCTTCATCGGCAGCAGGAACCCGTCCGTGGTCACCAGCTCGACCCGCGGGTGCTCGGGCCAGCGGGCCAGCAGCGCCTGGAGGATACGGGCGCTGGTGGACTTGCCGACGGCGACACTGCCCGCGACCCCTATGACGAACGGGGTACCGCGCTGCGCCCCGTGCCCGTTCCCGGCGTCCCCGAGGAAGGTGTTCAGCGCGCCGCGCAGCCCGGAGGTGGCCTGGACGTACAGGTTGAGCAGCCGGGAGAGCGGCAGATAGACGTCCCGCACCTCGTCCAGGTCGATGACGTCCCCGAGCCCCCGCAGCCGCTCCACCTCGTCGGCGGTCAGCGGCAGCGGCGTCTTGTCCCGCAGGGCGCTCCACTCGTCGCGCGAGAGGTCGACGTAGGGGGTCGGCGCAGGCTCGGTGCGACGCTGGGGGCTCCGTGCGGGTGAGGTGATCACCTGTTCATTGTTGCGGGAGTTTTAACGGAGCGGGGGGTGGGGTCGGTCACGTGGGTGTCGGGGCGGGTGGCCCTTCCGGGCGGGTGCGGTGGAGCCCGGGAATCTCGGCGTCGTTGGGCCGGGCGCTCCAGGCCGCCAGGGCGACCGGGGCCACGGCGGGTCCGGGTCCGGCAGTGAGGGCGATGTGGACGGCCCGGATGAGTTCGGGGCGGTGGGACAGGGCGCGGGCCGCGGCGACGTCGGGTGGTGTTCCGTGGGCCGCCCGGCGCAGGGCGACCCCGAGCCCGATCCATGCCTCGGGGTCCCGCGGGTCGTCGGCGATCCGGTCCGTGCAGAGGCGGCGGGCGAGGGCCGTGTCCCCGGCGATCCGGGCCAATGCGGTCCGGACGCCGACGTCCTCGTTCCCGGGGTGCGGCGGCGGGACGAGCGGATCGTCCGACGACCGCTGTGCCGGGCAGAGCGGGCCGTTCTGCCGGGTGGCGACCGCCGCGCGGCGCAGCAGGGCCGTGGCGGGGGCCGTCGCCGGGGATCCGGGAACGGGGACCAGCAGGGGAGCGGTTCCGGCGTGAGCGGGGAGCGGGTCCCCGGCCCGCCAGGCGGCGACGCAGTCCGCGACGTCGGCGGGTGTCGCTCGCAGCTGGCGGATCCGCCACCTGGCGCGGTTGCCGATGACGGCCTCGCGGGCGAGGAGGGCCACGTCGTCGGGGACGTCCAGCAGCTCTTCGGGGCGGTTCGCGGAGCCGGCCGCCAGGGACAGGAACGTCCGGCCCGCCGGGGTGAGGCGGGGCGAGGTCCGCAGCACGGCGAAGGCGTCGCGCACCTGCGGCCACCAGTACGCCAGCTCGAACTGGGCCCTCCGCAGCAGCGGGCCTTCGGCGTCGCGGCAGACGCGCCGCCAGAGGTCGGCCACGCCGGAGTGGGCGAACACCCCGTGGAAGGTGCCTTCGAAGCCCCGGGGGTCGTCCCGCCACGGGGCCTGGAACATCTCGCCCCCGCTCCCGGACGCGCCGCCCGGCTCCCTGGTGTGGAGCGGCACGATGTCTGCCACGGCGTGGAGCTTCAGGTGGCGGAACTCGTGCACCAGGGTCGCCGCCAGCTCCTCCGCGTCGGCCGGTTCGCTGAGAATGATCCCGCCGTACGCGTCGCTCGACGTGTGCGACGCCACCACCGTACCGACCGGGCCGCACGGGGTGAGGGCGGTCAGGGTCGCTCCGAGCGCCCGCGCCTGTTCCGGGTCCGCGCGCCGCAGAAGGTTCTGTGCGCCCGCGAGGAGACCGGTCCAGCGTTCGACCGCCGCCGGGTCGAGCGGGCGGACCGGTGAGGGCTCCGAGGTGGCGTCCTCGTGACGGAACGGGTCGACGTCGTCGAGCAGCACCGTCAGCGCCGCCGCCCCGGTACCCACGCTGACGCGGTGCGCGGGATGCCAGCCGCGCGCCTGCCGTGAGAGCGGCTTCCGCACGGTGATGCCGGACCCCGGGAAGCGGACGGTCCAGCGCTTCACGACGATGTCCGCCGTGCGGGCGTCCGGAGTGCCGAGTTCGGCGTGCCCCAAGGTGGGCAGGAAGACCCGGCCCCCGCGTACGGGGACGCGGAACCTGAAGGTGAGCCCCGCTCTGATGCCCGCCGCTGCCGCGATGGCGTGCGCGTGCCCCAGATCCGTCCACAGCGGTACGTCGGCGGAGGAGCCCGGAGCGGCACGTCTGCGCAGCATGTGGCTCATCCACCGGCCGACGGACGGGTGCAGGAGGAGCGCGTCGACCTCGTCCCGGGCCGCGCGGTCCGCCTCCTCCAGCAGTGCGCGCACCTCGTCCACGGGAGGCAGGGCACCCCCGGAGGTATCGGGGAAGGCCCCCGGCCGCAACAGGTCGCGCAGCACCAGGAGGCGGATGCTGCGCTGGCCCGCCCGCAGCCGACCGGTCGCGCCGGTGTCCTCCCGGCCGGTCGCCAGGGCGCGCAGAGCGTCGGGGGACAGGGTGTGGAACGTGGTCGCGCGGTTCCCGGACGCGGGCGCGGTGGACCGATCGGGACCCGGGACCGCACTCGGCCTGCTGGTCACCTTGCGGGCCTTTGCCGAACGGGTGTGGGTCGGGGAGACCCATGAATAGCCTCCGCCCGGCGGCTCCACGGCAGACCGGCTCTGCCGGGGGCTGCCGAACCTTGTCACGGTGTCCCTCGCCTGGCGTGAGGAGATGTCCAGGGACAGAGCCTCGCCCAGCGAGAGTCCGGAGAGGTCGACGAGCCCTTCAGTCGTCCCCGGCTCCGCTTCCGCCCCCTCCCTCAGTACGAGGGCCAGGTTGGCGCGGCACACGTTCACGTCGGGGTGGTCAGCTCCCAGCCGTTGTCCATTGATGTCGAGAACGGCCCTCAGATGCTCCTCGGCCTCGGTGTGCCGCCCGGACAGGTGCAGAACGGTGGCGAGTTCATGCCGGGCGGCCAGGGTGTTGTAGTGCTCGGGGCCGAGCCGTGCGGTGTAGAGCCCCCGGACTTCGGCGAATTCGTTCTCGGCGCGCTCCAGTTGCCCCAGGTCGCGGACGGTGCGGGCGTGTTCGTGCCGGGCCGAGAGGAGGAGCGGGTGGTCCTCGTCCATGACGCGCCGACAGTCCTTGACGACCGCGGCGGCGACGCTCTGTGCCTCGTTCGGCCGACCGGAGTCCCGCAGCGCGGCCGCAAGGGTGACCCCGATGCTCATCACGGTCACGTCCAGGCCGCCCGGCCGCGACCGGACGTCCCACATCCGGCGCAGTTCGTCGACGGCTTCGTCGAGCCGCCCGCTCTCGTGCAGCAGCGCGGCGAGATCGTGCCGGGACCGCAGGACCTTCGCCGGGTCCGTCGCGGGGTCGGTCAGCCGCAGCCGTAGCACCGCGCGCAGCTCCCGCTCGGCCTCGGCGTAGCGGCCGAGTTCTCTCAGGACACGGGCCCGGCTGCCCCGGGCCGACTGGGACAGCGCGTGGTCGGCGGGCAGAGTCCGGTCGCAGGAGGCCACGATGTCCAGGCAGACGGCCTCGGCCTCGTGGAGGCGGCCCAGGCCGCGCAGCGGCCAGACACCGGCCAGCCGGGCCTCGATGGTCGCCGGGTCGTCCTCGCCGAGCCGCGTCGACCGTACGGCGGTGAGCGCGTCCAACTCCTTGAGGGCATCGGCGTACAGACCCCGGTAGTTGCGGTACGTCACCGCCCTGAGCGACGGCTCGCTCGCCGCCAGGACCAGAGCCGGGTCGGTCTCCCCGGGGGTGAGCAGCGGCAGCAGGGAGAGGGGAGCGGCGCAGTGGGAGGCGAGCACGCGCCACCGGGCCCAGTGCTCGGGTTCGTCCGGCCCGATCGGGCCCGTGGCACGGTTCAGCAGGTCGACGAGGAGCCGCAGGTGTGTGCCGGCCCGAGGAGCGAAGTCGTGGTGCGCCCGGTTGCTGGCACGTACCAGCGGATGCATCCGGATGTTCCGCCCCAGGTCCAGGTCCAGGTCCAGGTCCAGGCCCAGGCCCAGGTCCAGTTCTTGGGCGTCCCCGTCCTCATCCTCCTCTTCGGCCCCGTCCCCCTCAGGGGCGTACGCGTCCTCGATGTCCACCAGCCGCAGACCCGCGAGCCCTCTCAGGGTGCTCTCCAGCCGCTCGGCGTCCGGGGCCTCCTCGAACAGCCCCGCCCCGGCCAGCAGGCCGATGTCCAGCAGCCGGTGCGGGACCGGCGCGGGGCCGAAGCACGCCAGCAGGCGGAGCAGATGACGGGCGTCGTCGTTGCCGCTCTCGCGGCGCAGCAGGTCGAGCGAGAACTCCCAGGTGGTCAGGATCGCCCGACGCGCGCGCTCCGACGGGCCGAGCGATGTGTCCGGGTCGTACGCCATGTCGCCGAGCCGCTCCGCGAACGCGTGCCGGTAGGCGGAGAAGGTCCGGGGCGTTCCCGGGACCTCCCACAGCTGCTCCCGCGCCCTGGCCAGATAGGAACCGGCCAGGTCCAGGGCGAGCGGCAGGCTGCCGAGCTCCTCGGCGAGGGCGCGGGCCGACGCCGTCCCTCCGGCGCGCGGAGCCAGGTCGAGCAGGACGCGGGCCCCGTCCTCCTGCCCGAGGGTTTCCACGGGCGCGTGTCCGACCCAGGACCCCCACCGCTCCCTGCGTGACTCCCTGCTGGTGACGAGGACCGTTCCGTGGCCGTGGCGGGGGGAGCGCAGCCAGCCGACGCCGTCGGCCGCGGAGGACCTCGACGTGAGCAGGGCCGCCGGATCGTCCACGTTGTCCAGCACGAGCAGCCAGGGCTCCCGGAGCCGGTCGAGGTGTCTCCAGGTGACGTCGGCGGGGTTGACGCGGTGGAACTCGGCGGGCCGGGCTCCGATGGCGAAGGCGACGGAGAGCATGCCTTCCGAGATCTGCTCGCGGTCCCCGCCCGACACCCACCACACGTGCGACACCGTGCGGGAGACACGGTGGGCGGCCTCCAGCGCGACGGTGGTCTTGCCGCTCCCTCCCAGGCCGGTCAGGACCCACACGCCGGGGGCGTCGGAGTCCCCGCCCATACGTTGCCCGATGCCGCGGACCAGTGTGGTGACAAGGTCCTCCCGGCCCCGGAGCCGGTCCCGGGGGACACGCCGTTGCGGAAGCGCCAGCGGCATGACCGCGGAGGACGGGGGTCGGGCGTCGGACCGGTCCGTGCCGTGATGTGCCGGCATTTCCGAGGGAGCGGAGACCGTCCTCTGCGTGACCAGTCCCTCGGAGACGACGATCAGCTGCTCGATGTTCGCGGTGTGCGAGGCGAAGGCGGTGCCGCCCAGGGCGGAGATCGAGATCCCGCCGGGCTCGGACACGGAGGCGGTGGGAAGGCCGGAGCGCTCCTGGTCGGGAGATGTCCCGATCAGGCCTGGGGCCGACCGGGCACCGTAGGGTTTTCGGGCGGAGATCCGAAATTCTGTACGTTGGCGGCGAACCCGCCGCCCTTGGCCTCGACGTGCACCTCGCCGTTGACCGCGACGCCGCCGTCCCCCGCGATGGCGATGCCGCCCGAGCCGGCCGCCGCGCGATGGCTGTTGATCTCGTCCACCAGCTCCCGCAACCGTTCCGCCAGTTGCTCCTGTTCCTCCGGGGATGCCTCTTCGAGGGCGTCGGAGAACCGGGACGCCCAGGCGGAGGCCTGGTCGGCGGCGGCCGGTTCGGCCTCGGCCGCCGTGCGGTCCAGCCGCTCCAGGGTGATCCGTTCCGTGGTGTCGTTCCCGCGCCCGAGGAGCCCGGCGACCCGGGTGCGGAACGAGTCCCACAATTCGGTCCCCGCCGCCGACACGACCGCGGTTCCACCGGCGGCGGCCAGCGCCGCCAGACTTTCCGTCAACATGCGGACCCCCTCCCCGATGTGACGGGGCGTCCGTCACGTTCCTCTATCCTGCCTCCGGCGCGGCGGCGATGTCACCGGTTTCGCCCGGAACGGCCGTGGGCCCGGTGTCCGCTCCCCTGTGCCGGGCACCGGGCCCACGCCGGGCTTTGTGCGGTACGTACGGTCAGGGCTTCTGGCCCTTGGCGTCGACCACGGCCGCCCTGGTCCTCGCGAAGTCGCTCAGGATGTCGCCGCGCTTGTAGGCGATCGGCTCGGTGCCCTCGGGGCCGGTGACCTCGTGGGCCTTGGTGACGACATCGCGTTCGCCCGCGTAGCTGTAGTCCACCGGGTCGAGCAGGATCTCGCTCCGGGTGTTCGCGTCGTACGCGCGGGTCACGGCGATGACCTGGCGGCCGCTGGCGTCCCGGATCAGGTGGTCGGTCACGCCGATGCCCTTGACCGTGGCCAACGCCCGGTAGATCCGGGCCAGCGCGTCAGGTGGGAGCGGGTACGACTGCAAGAGGACGGTCAGCGCGCGGAAGCTGTGGGTGTCCTTGTCCTCCCGGGGGCCGTCGGATCCGTCGCCGGTGGGGAAGACCTTCCGCAGTTCCGCGAGGAGTGCCTCCGGGTCTTCCGGCAGACCGGCGGCGATCCGGTAGGACTCGCGGGCGGTCCGGTAGTCGGTGTCGGACTCGTCGTTCTCCGCGGCCTTGTCGTCGTACGGGATCCAGGAGTCCGGGCTGTAGGACCACGGCATCTTCTTCCGGACCTCGGCGGGCACGTCCTTCCACTGCTTCTCCTGGTCCGGGTTCTCCTCCCGGAGGTAGATCCACTGGTCCGCCCTCGGCTCCGGGGGGACCTCCTGCCGCTCCAGGAAGTCGGCGGCCTCCCCCAGGGCGGCGGCCGGGCTCGACAGGTCGAGTTCGCCCGCCACCGTCGCCGGGCCCGTCCGGCCGGGAGCCGAGGTGTCGACGATCTGCGTCACGAAGAGCGCCGCCGCGGTGATCGCCACCACCGCGCCGAGCGAGGCGATCCGCCAGTCGGCCCGCAGCCGGAGCGCGCGGCGGCTCCTGCCCTCAATGGCGTCGGTCAGCCGCTTGCGGCCGGGGGCCAGGGCGGCGCGGTCGGGTACGGGGGCGTCGGCGCGCAGCTCCCGCAGTTGGGTCATTTCGTCCATGACGGGCTCAGCTCCTGTCCGGCCGTGGCGGGCGATGCGTCGAGCGCCGAGTCGAGCGCCGACGTGAACGCGGGGTCGGTGCTCAGGGACGCGCGGACCTTGCGGCGGGCCCGGTTCAGCCGGGACCTCACCGTTCCCAGCGGTATCCGCAGCGCCTCGGCCACCTCCTGGTAGCCGAGGTCCGCCCACGCGACGAGCAGGAGGACGTGCCGGTCGCCGGGCGAGAGTGAGGCCAGCGCCCCCGCGAGGGGGGCCTGCACCGCGATCCGGTCGTCCGAGCGGTCGCTCCACGACGCGGCGACCGGATCGTGCCCGGTCCGGGCCAGCGCCTTCAGCGCCCGCACCTCGGTACGGCGGTGCTTGCCGATCAGGTTGGCCGCGATGCCGTACAGCCAGGGCCGGGCCATCCGGTGAGCCGTGTCGTAGCGGACCCGGGTACGGAACGCGATGAGGAACGTCTCCGCCGTGATGTCGTCCGCCGCGCCCTCCCCGAGGCGGCGGGCGGCGTAACGGTGGATGTCCGGGGCGTGCCGGTCGTAGAGCCCGGCGAACAGTTCGGGCTCGTCGAGCGACTGGGCGATGACGTCGGCGTCGTCCCTGCCGTCGTCTCTGCCCTCGCCCGCGGTGCCCGGGCGGGCCGGAGGTGGTCCGGTCACTGCGCCTCCAGGGTGCGTCGGTCGGTGTGTCTGTCACCCCTGTTGTCCGCAGCGGGCGGAAAGGTTCACGGGTTGCCTGTGGAGGAGTTGAGAAGGCCGGGCCGCGTCCCGGCCCCAGTCCCCCTCAGCCGCGTCCCGGGCGCAGCGAGCGCAGCATCCCCAGCGCCCGGCCCTTCAGCCCGCCGCGCCGTGCGGCCGGCTGCGGGATCTCGTCGGGGTCGCGCTCCGGCATCGGGACGACGGCGGCGGCCGGGACCGCCGCGTCGATGAGCGCCATCCGGTCCGGGGTGAGCTTGGCGTACAGCGTCGGCTCCACCTCCACCACGAACGCGTCGAAGCCGATGAGGTGCCGGGCCCCGTCCGGGAAGACGCGCATCGCGGCGCACGCGTCGTACCGCACGGAGATCCGCCCGCGGGGGGTGGACAGGGTGACGGCCTCCCGTCCGACGGCCAGGCTCACGGCGTCGCTCGCCCGGGACCGGTGCACGGTGCCCAGCGGTTCGGGGCCGAACGACGGGCCCGACCACTGGGGCGCCTCGGTGAAGCCCGCCCAGTCCACGCCCCGCCCCGGCACCTGGATGAGCGCGGAGTCGTACAGCTCGCGGGCCACGTCGCGCAGGTCCTCGACGGTGACAGCGGCCAAGTGCGCCCGGTGCTCGTCCGGCGTGAGGTTCTCGTGCCCCGTGAGCACGTTCAGTGCGTACAAGGGCAGCGCCGCCGCGCCGACGTCCGGGATCTCGTACTGCTTGACGACCTTCGCCCGGGCCGAGTCGAGTTCGGCTCGGTCGATGGTTCCGGCCCGCAGCCGGGCCAGGACGTCGATGAAGCCGCCGACCACCGCGTCCTGCTTCTGCGGCAGCGCGTCCGCGTAGGCGGTGATGGTGGCGTGGTCGGTGTCGCGCGGGTAGTAGTCGCAGTCGGCGGTGTAGGAATAACCGCCCTTCTGCCGCAGGTCCGTGAAGAGCGCCCGGCCCAGCACCTCAGCGAAGAGCCGGGCCGCCGAGGTGCGCCGCACGATGCCGTCCAGGACCACTCCGCCGCTGCCGCCCGTGAGGTAGGCGGGGGTGACGGGCAGGGCCGAGGTGGGCGCGGGCAGCGGCTGCCGCCGTCCGGCGGGCAGGGTCAGGTCCAGGCCCTCCGGCACGGTGTCGCCGGTCATCCACAGGACCGCGTTGTCCCGGGTGAACCAGGTCGCGGCCCAGTCCCGCACCGCGTCGGCCGTCAGATGCAGGGTGCCGTACTCCGGGTAGCTGACGAGGCCGTAGCCCCGTGCCCCGTAACGCCACAGCGGCAGTTGGTGGCTGGGGCCCCGGCTGCGGCCCGCCTGCTCGGTGCGCAGGATCTCCCGCTCGGTGGCGAGGCGTTCGACCGGCAGGTCCCGCAGGGAGGCGCAGACCCCGTTGAGGTAGGCGACGACCTCCTCCGGGGTGCCGGAGACCACGAAGAGGGTGTGGGTGGCGGCGGTGGACCCGTTGTAGTGCAGGTCCGAGACGCCGTGCCGGTGCAGCGCCAGGTGTTCCACGAGGTGGGTGAGGCCGGCCGTGGCCAGCGTCTCGTCGGCGGCGCCGACCCGGAAGTACAGCCCCGCGGTCACCGGGCCGCCGCCGGACGTGGGCGCCATCAGGGTCGGGATGCGGTCGACCTCGGTGCTGGTGATGAACCCGGACCCGGTGGTGGCGGGGCCGTCGGTCTGCTGCGTCATCGTCGGTTCAGCCCTTCGCCATCGCGCGTCTGCGGTGCTTGAGGAATTGCACTTCCCGGTCGCCGTAGTAGCCCCAGGGGTACTCGGTGGCCTTGTCCCCGAGCGTGCGGAAGAACGGGGCGGCCTCCCGGTAGTGACCGCCCAGACTCAGCGCACCCGCGAAGTCGTTGTGGTCGCCCACCCAGTGGAAGCCCGGCCGGTAGTCCGGGTGCCGTACGGAACGGTCGGCCGCGGCCAGGATGTCGTCGCGCACCTCCGTCGCGCGCAGGTAGTCGCTGGGCCGGTCGTCACTGTCGTCCAGCCAGCGTTCCAGGTGCGCCTGCACCACCAGCCGGCCCGCATGACTCCCGGCGGGCGCCGCGTCCAGGCACGCCCGGGCGAACCCGAACGCCTCCTCCCAGCGCCCTCCCCACTTGGGGCACAGCTGCTGGAGCAGCAGGATCTGCGCCTGGATGTGGTGCGGGTGGTGCTCGGCCAGCCGGTCGTACCGCCGCCGCGCCTCGCTCGCCCCGAGCTCAAGACCCCGGGCGGTCGTCAGCCGGTACGACCAGGCGAGGGCGTACGCGGGTTCGTCGGCGCACACGCCGATCAGCAGCTGCTCGGCCCGCCGCAGCCAGCCGTGGAACTGCTGGAACTGTTCCCGCGACACGTGCTCCGCCGTGTACCCGCTGCGGATGTCCCAGCCGACGTCGATGTAGCGGGCGGCGAGCAGGGTGCGGGCCAGCGGCGACCCGTGGGCGGCGACCTGGTGTTCCAGGAAGCGTTCGGAGGAGCTGAGGTCGGCGACGAGGCCCGCGGCCACGGCCCGTTCGTCCTCGTCCTCCAGGAAGTCGAAGTAGGCCTGCACGGTGTCCCAGTCGTTGCCGCGTACGGCGGTACGGAGGTCCACGAGGGAGGGGATCTGGCGGCAGCGGTCGAACTCCGCGCGGATCAGGTCGGGTGCGGTCGGAGACACGTCGGTCCTCGGATACGGGCTGCGGACGCGACCGGTGGGGGGCCGGGCGCGGGGAGCGCGCGGCGTGTCGACGAACGGGCAGGTGATGGCAGGGCGAGCGGGTGGGACGGGGCGGGGCGGGGCTGCGCTGGGATGGAGGGGCGGATGGTGTGATGATCGGAACGGGAGGCTAGCACCCTGGGTGCGGTGTACGCCGGGGAGTTTCGGGGGCTGCGGAACATCGGTCCCCACCCCGCTCCGCCTGCCTACGCGAGGGGCCCGAGGTTTCCTTCCAGGACGGTCTGGATGATCCGGGGCCGGTCCCAGAGAGCCAGGATCTCGTTGGCGATGGCCACGACGGGCAAGGGGTCCTGGCCGCCGTACGCCGTGATGCACGCGGCCGACAGGCTCCGGGGGACGGCGCCGGCGTCCAGGAGGACGCGCCAGTCCTGCGGGCCGAGTTGCAGGAACTCCAGGCCGGTGAGCTCGGCGATCTCCAGCGGGTCGGCGAGCGTACCCGCGTACGCGGAGAGGGCGCGCAGGCGGGGCAGCCCGGTGACCGGGGCGAGGCTGAACGGTGCGCCGTCCCACACCCCGATCGAGAGGACCTCCAGGCCGGGGTGGGCGGCTTCCCGCACGCTCTTGATGCTCGCGTGGTTGACGTGGGCCACGAGTGGTGGCTCCTCGCTGCGATGCCGGTGCCCGCGCCTCTCCCGGTCCAGGATCCAGTCGGTGAGCGAGTCGGCCAGCAACTCGGCGCCGACGTTCTCCTCGTGGCCGATCAGGATGATCTGACCGGTGTGTCCGCGAGGGCCGGGCGTCAGGTCGACCGCCAGTTGGTCTCCTCCGCCGTTCTCCGCGAAGACGATCCACCCGGGTGAGCCGACGAGGCCTTGTACCTCGGCGTCGGGCGGGGTCTCGACTGCCTTCATGGCCGCGAACTCCCAGCGGCAGTGGCGGGTCGAAACATCGGCGATGTACAGCTCGTCCACGGAGGAGAGTTCGCAGCGCACCGCGGCGAAGACGCCGTCCGCCGCCTCGTAGTCGTCGCCCCAGTCCTCCCAGCGCGCCCGGGTCACCCGGTAGAGCGCCTTGAGTTCCTCGGGCAGGCGGACGCCCAGGCGTGCCTCGGCGGCGGCGATCTCCTCCTCCGTCGCGCCGATGGCGTCGGGCAGCCGTTCCCGCAGCGTCCGCTCCAGCGACTCCGGGTCCGCCGAGGAGGCGGGCCCCGCTTCGTGCGCCGGATCGGGGAGGCGGCGCCAGGGCTCGGGAAGAGCGTCTTCGACGAGGATGAGCGCACCGGGATGAGCGGTTCCGATTCCGGGTTCCACCGCCGGGCTGCGGCTGATCAGACGAAGTACGGCCGCCCCGGCCGGGTCGATCGCCGCCGAGAACGAGACGTCGTCGACACCGGCCTCCGCCAGCGCCGCTTGCACCCGCTCCACCGCGTCGATCTCGTCCTGTATGTCCTCGGTCAGGGCAGCCCGACCGCGCGGTGGCACCGGGCGCGGGAGGGCCAGACTCCAACCGCCGTGTCCGATGCGACCTGACACAGGGACGGGATCCGCACCGGCCTTGGCCGCCTTGCCTGCCTTGGCGGCCCGCAGGAGCCGCAGCACGGGTTGCCAGGTCGCGAAATCATCTATCGATCGCCGAGGGGGTCTCTGAGTAGCCACGCCCAGACCGTACGCGCGGCGGCACGAGCGCGGGAGCGCGGGGCCGGGCCGCTGTGGGCCCGGCCCTGCTCGTCACGCGTCCCTGCGGATCAGGCCCTCGACGCGTAGGTGACGAAGTCCGCCCAGGCGGCCGGGGTGAAGTCGAGGTGCGGGCCGCCGGTGGGGAGTTGCTTGGAGTCGCGCACGTGGATGGTGGTGGGGGCGGCGGCGACCTCGACGCAGGACGGACCGTCGTTGGTGCTGTAGCTGCTCTTGAACCACGTCAGCTCGGGGGTGCTCATGTCTCTCCCAGCAGTTTCTCGATGAATTCCCGCGACAGCCGGGGCGTGAGGGCCTGCGACCGGAGCAGGTTGTAGCGCATGTCCAGGATCTGCACCTGCCTCGGATCGCTGATCAGCCCGCTGATCAGCTGAACCTCGTTGAGCCCGACGGTCTTTCCGTCCATGAGCTTAAGGACGCGGTGCGAGCCGCCCAGACCCGCGTGCTCCTCCGCCTCCGTCGGCATGACCTGGATCTCGACATGCCGCAACTGGCTCAGCTCAAGCAGGTGTTCGAGCTGTCGTCGCAGGACCATTCTGCCTCCGGTCCGCCGCCGGAGCGTCGCCTCTTCCTGGACAAAGGTCAGCAGGGGAGCGGGGCGGCGGTCGAAGACCACCTGCCGGGCCATCCGGGCGGCCACCAGGCGCTCGATGTCGTCCTCCGCGTACGCGGGCCGCCGCTGTGCGTACAGCGCGCGGGCGTACTCCTCGGTCTGGAGCAGCCCGTCGATCACGCCGTTGGCGTACGACCCGATCTCGATCGCCTCCGCCTCCAGCTTCGCCAGGTCGCGGACCTTCCTCGGATACCGCGCCTCCTCCACGTCCTTCTTCATCGCCGAGACCTTGCCGTTCGCCCCGACGGCCGCGTCCGTCTTGTCCAGGAACTCCGGCTTGGGAATGCGCTTCCCGCCCTCGACCTTGAAGACGAGGTTCTCGCTGTATCCGATGATCGAGCCCAGCTCGGCGGCGCGTAATCCGGCTTCCTCGCGCCACAGCTTGATCTGCCGGCCCACGGCCGCGATGACCGCGCCGGAGTCGTCCTCCAGGCCGAACTCCCGGTCCTCTTCGGTTCCGTCGATCATCTGCCGTCCCGCCTTCATCCCGTGCGCCCGCGCGGCGGGCACCGTACGTACGGGGACAGGCCTGTACACACCCAGGACAGTGACGGTCCGTACCCGTGTCAGTACTTCTCAGCGTAGATACGCGCGGCCACGCTGAGTGACGTGAACCGAAAAATCACCCAACCGCGTGCCCGCACCGGACAGTTCGCCGTCCAGCTCTCCGCCACCCGCCGGGGCGCCCGGCTCGCCCGCCTCCTCGCCACCGAGCAACTGCGTTCCTGGGGGCTCCCGCTGGAGGACGCGAGCCTCGTCATCGGCGAGCTGGCCACCAACGCGGCGCTCCACGGTTACGTCCCCGGGCGGGACTTCCGCATCCTGCTCAGCGTGTACGGCGACGTGCTGCGGATCGAGGTCGCCGACACGCGGGGTGACCGCCTCCCGGAGAAGCGGGATGCGGATGCCGCATCCGACGGCGGGCGCGGGCTGTTGCTCGTCGAGGCGTTGTCGGTGCGGTGGGGCACGGAGCACGGGCCGTTCCCGCGCAAGACGGTCTGGGCGGAGGTGGCGCTCACCGGGTCGTGACAGCCGCGATCCGGTGGGGCGGGAGGGGCCGCCGGGAGCGTGGGTCACCGCGACGCGGTCCACCGCGACGCGGTGACCCGCGACGTAAAAGCTTTTGAGTACCTGTCTTTGATCACTGGGGAAATAACCCGACCCAACCCTCTGGTCCGACCTCTGCGGGTCCGGTCGGCTTCGGCGAGGGGCGTCGTCACTCGCATGGGTGAAGTGTGCCAACCGGGCTGGATTTATGACCTGTTGGCAGGCATATGCTCACGCTGACCACCACACCAGACATGAGACGGCCCCCGGCCGGGACTGGCATCCCGACCGAAGGCCTGACCAACGAGGAAGCGGAGACTTCCCGATGGATACCCAGCAGGTTAGCGCGCCCCTGCGCGCCCCGTCCGCCGGTGTCGTACACATCAACATCCGGCTCACCGACGGCTACACGATCATCTCCAACAGGCTCTCCCAGCACCGGGGCATGTCCCTGCTGGCGATCGGCCTCGGCACCCACATCCAGTCGCTGCCCGCCGGACGTCGTGTCGGCGTCAAGGCGCTGGCCGCGGTCTTCCCGGAGAGCGAGGTCCGTATCGCCGCCGCGTTACGGGAGTTGGAGCGGCACGGGTTCCTGCGCCGGACCCGGGAGCGCGGCTGCGGCGGCCGATTCGCCACGCGTACGGAGTCGTACAACCACCCGGAGGCGGCGGCCCGGGGCGCGGTGAGGGCGGTGCCCACGCCCTCTCCGGAGCCGCAGGCAGAGCCGGAGGTCGCTCCCGTGCCCGTGCCCGTAACGGAAGCCGTGCCCGCGCCCGTGTCTGAGCCCGCGCCCGCGCCCCGTCTCGTGCCGCCGCCCACCGCGCCCAAGCCGCCGCCCCGGCCGCTGCCCGTCCCGTGCGAGCCCAGCGCCGCGTTGTCCGCCGAGGCCGCGCGGCTGCTCGCCGAACTGCACCTCGGCGCGCCCCTCTTCGGCCTCTCCGGGGCGGACGTGGAGCGGCTCACCCCCGGCGTCGCCGCCTGGCTGGAGCGCGGGATGCGGCCGGAGGCCGTACGGGCGGCGCTCACCGACGATCCGCCCGTACCCCTCCGGCACCCGGCGAAGCTGCTGCGGCACCGGCTCATCGCGCTCCTCCCGCCGCCCCGGCCCGCCGCCGTGCCCGTCGTCCCGCTCCAGACCTGCGACGACTGCGACCGTGCCTTCCGGTCGGCCGCGCCGGGGTGCTGCGGGGGGTGCCGCGAGATCCGTGCGTACGGCGGCGGGCCGTCCCTGCTCAGTGCGTGAGGTCAACGGTCCGCCGCCCCGCGCCCGTTCAGTCGATCTGCGCGCAGACGTCGGTCTTGGACAGCACCGCGCCGGTCACCGTCTTGACGCGGTCCGCGCTCCAGTGGAGCTTGTAGGCGCCGTCGACCAGCCACATGCCCCGGGGCAGATTGCCCTCGCCCACGCCGAGGAGCACCGGGCCGAGGATGTGCCAGCGCTGGGCCCCGTCGGCGTACTCGTCGATCAGGGCGACACCGCTGGAGTCGGCGTCGTAATAGGCCCCGGTCTCCTTGTTCGTCACCCGGACCACGAGGTCGCCCTTGTAGAAGCTGCGCGTCACGCCCTCGGGCGCGGGCAGTTCGCGGCGGACGACCTCGTCCACGATGGGCTCGCCGTGGATGGGGAAGGCGCACCGCTCTCCCGCCGGTACGTCCCACGGGGCCGAAGGAGCCGGTTCCCAGCCGGATCCCTGCGGAGCGGCCTTGGCCGGGGCCGCCGCCGCCACAGGGGCCGTGCCGAGCGCCACCACGGCCAGGCAGGCCGCGCCGAGAGCGCCGAGAACGATGCTGCGCATGTGAACTCTCCATAGGTCGGGATCGGGTGATCGGGTGATCGGGTGATCGCGTGTTGCTCGTGGTGCTGTTCGTGCTGTTCGCCGAAGGATGCTCCGGGGGGCTCACCAAAGACTCACCACGACGGACCCGCCACGACACAGGCGCAGATGTAGGCAAGGTCTGGCCTTGCGGGCGGCGGCAGTTGGATGCTTTGCCGATGGAATTCCAGTTGCTCGGACCCTTCGCCGCGCGGCACGGGGGGCGCCCCGTACTCGCGGGGCTGCGCCGCCAGGAGCGGTGCCTGCTGGCCGTCCTCCTCCTGGAGGCGGGCCGGACCGTCCCGACCGGCCGGCTCATCGACCTGCTCTGGAACGGCGAGGCCCCGGCCGGGGCCCGTTCCACCGTGCACACGTACATCGGCAGGCTGCGCGCCTCCCTCGGGCCCGACGGCGTCCACCTGGAGACCCGCAACGACGGCTACTTACTCCGTGCCGACGACCATGTGATCGACACCCGGGCCTTCGAGGACGGGGTACGGGAGGCCGCGGCCGCCGTGGACGACGAGGAGCGGGTGCTCCGCTACGACCGGGCGCTGGCGCTGTGGCGCGGCGAACTCCTCGCCGACGTCGCGGCCGACGCCCTGCGCGACCGGATCGGCCGGCGGCTCGCCGCGCTGCGGCTCTCGGCGGCGGAGGAACGCGCCCGGCTCCTGCTCTCGCTCGGGCAGCACGAGCGCGTCGCCGCCGAACTGCCCCCGCTCGCCGAGGAGCACCCCGAGCGCGAACGCCTCGTCGCGGACAGCATGGTCGCCCTGCACCGCGGCGGCCGGTCGGCGGAGGCGCTCCAGCTCTACCGGGCCACGCGCAGCGCCCTGCGGTCCGCCTTCGACGCCGAGCCCGGCGAGGAGCTGCGCACCCTGTACGAACGGGTCCGCCGCGACGACCCGGCCCTGCGGCAGGCCGCCACGCCCACGTACGCCGTCCGGGTGCGGGGCGAGTGGCTGCCCTGGAACACCAGCGGCGATCCGGCCCTGGAGTTCTGCAACACCTACGCCGGGTGGGGCGGCGAACGGCGGGCCGGTTCGGAGTGGCTCTGCGGCTACCGCACGCTCGTGGTCTGGGCCGGGCACCTGGACCTCGTCGACGAACGTACGGTCGTCCGGCTGCTGCGCACCGCGGAGGAGCGGCCCGAGGAGGCCGGTGCCGTACTGGCGGCGGCACGGGGGTTCCGGAGCGCGCTGTACGGGTGCCTCACGGAGGAGCCGGGCGCGGGCGGCGGCGGGGCCTTCGGGCGGGCCGCCGAGGTGATCCAGGAGGCCATGTGCCATGCCGCCTTCGTCCGGGGCGAGGACGGCCTCGGGCGCTGGAGACCCCATCCGGAGTCCGGGCTCCGGCTTCCGCTGCACGCCGTGGCCCAGCGCGCCGCGGACCTGCTCGCCCATCCGCGCCGCCTCACCGTCCGGGTCTGCCCGGGGAAGGACTGCGGGTGGCTCTTCCTCGACGCGGGCGGCCGGCGCCGCTGGTGCAGCATGGGCGTCTGCGGGCGGGCCGAGCCGGTGGGGGAGAGCCGGCGGGTGCCGTCGTGCTGAGGCCCGTGGAACCTTCCTGCTCAGGGTCCGCGAAAAAAGATGTCGGCGGCGTGTCGATCGGCGCCGGTCCCGTTCGTCGTCATCGTGTAGGGCGACCCGCACGGCGGGCGCGACACACAGGCGACAGGAGCCGATCATGAAGTACATGCTGCTGATCCACAGCGGGGCCGTCGACGAGCAGGGCGGTGCGCCCGAGTGCACCGTCGAGGACTGGATGGCCTACGACAAGGCCGTACGCGACGCCGGGATCCACGTCTCCGGGGAGTCGCTGGCCGATCTGGTGACCGCGACCACCGTGCGGGTCTCGCCGACGGGGGAGCGGACCGTGACGGACGGGCCGTTCGCCGAGACCCGGGAGCTGCTGGGCGGGTTCCTCGTGATCGACGTGCCCGACCTGGACGCCGCCCTCGACTGGGCCGCCCGCTGTCCGGGCTCGCGCGACGGCGGCTCGGTCGTCGTCCGGCCGGTCGCGGACTTCGGGGCCTGAGAACCGTGGCGGACGAGGACGCCCCGGCGGGGGAGGCCGGGGTCGCCGTCGAGGCGGTGTTCCGGGAGGAGCGCGGGCTGCTGCTCGCCTCCCTCGTCCGCCGGTTCGGCGACCTCGACCTGGCCGAGGAGGTGACGTCCGAGGCGATCGAGGCCGCCCTGCGGCACTGGCCCGCCGAGGGCGTCCCCGCCCGGCCCGGGGCCTGGCTGCTGACGACCGCGCGGCGCAGGGCCGTGGACCGGCTGCGGCGCGACCAGGCGTACGCCGCCCGGCTCGCCGTCCTGCGGGCCGACGCGGAACGGGCGGAGGCCGTCGCGCCCGCGCCGGACGTCGCCGGTGTCGGTGAACTGCCCGACGACCGGCTCCAGTTGTTCTTCACCTGCACCCACCCCGCCCTCGCCGCCGAGGACCGCGCCGCCATCACCCTGCGCTGCCTCGCCGGGCTCACCACACCGGAGGTGGCGCGCGCCTTCCTCGTACCGACGGCGACCATGGCCCAGCGCATCGTGCGGGCCAAGAAGAAGATCCGCGAGGCCCGCATCCCGTTCCGGGTGCCCGGCCCCGACGAACTGCCGGAGCGGCTGCCCGGAGTGCTCCAGGTCGTCTACTCGGTGTTCACGGAGGGGTACGCGGCCAGCTCCGGGCCCCGTCTCCAGCGGCTCGACCTCGCCGAGGAGGCGATCCGGCTGGCCCGGATACTGCACCGGCTGCTGCCCGCCGAGCGGGAGAGCGCCGGGCTCCTCGCGCTGCTGCTCCTGGTCCACGCCCGGCGCGACGCGCGGACCGGGCCGGAGGGCGAGCCGGTGCTGCTGGAGGACCAGGACCGGGGGCGCTGGGACCGGCCGATGATCGAGGAGGGGCGTGCCCTGGTCGTCCGGGCGCTGACCGGCGGACCGGCCGGGCCCTACGGGGTGCAGGCCGCCATCGCCGCCCTGCACGACGAGGCGGCGGACGTGGCGGGCACGGACTGGCCGCAGATCGTGGCCCTGTACGACGTGCTCCTCACGCTCACCCCGTCGCCCGTGGTGGCGCTCAACCGCGCCGTGGCGGTGGCGATGCGGGACGGGCCCGAGGCGGGGCTCGCGCTGCTGGACGCGCTGGCCGGAGAGCCCCGGCTGCGGGCGTACGCGCCGTACGCGGTGGCGCGCGGCGATCTGCTGAGCCGGCTGGGGCGGGACGGCGAGGCCGCCGAGGCGTACCGGGAGGCGCTGGAACGCGCGGGCACCGGGCCGGAGCGGGCCGCCCTGCGACGGAAGCTGGGGGAGTAGGGGGGCGGTGTTGCCCGGCTCTACAACAGGACGAACACCACCGTCACCGCGAACGCCACCGCCAGCACCCCGTACAGGCCGGTCTTCCACTTCGGCATCTCGTACGTCTCACCGGCCAGAGCCGCCGCCCTGATCCTCGGCAGCTCCGGCTTGAGCGCCAGGACCAGCAGCGCCACGGCGAGCATCGAGGCGGAGAACATGATCAGCGCCTCCACCTCCGCGTGGTCGCGTACGCCGGCGGCGCCCAGGACGGTGATGCCGCCGAGGACGGGTGCGATCAGGGAGAGGAGCGTGGCCTTGCCGTTCCTGAAGGTGAAGTGGACCGCCGCGAGCAGCACCGCGGAGGTCGCCAGTGCCACCAGCCACCACTGCGCCGTCGTCAAGCTCTCTGCCTGCACGCTTCTTCTCCCGTCCGTTCGGTCGTCCAGTGTCCCGTGTGCGGTGCGGGTGGGCGGCGCCGTGTCCGGTGCCGCCCACCCGCCTCGATCAGCCCCCGGTCAACTCCAGTTCAGCAGCCCGATGGCCGCCGTCGTGGTGTCCTCCAGGAAGCCGGACACCTTCATGCCGACCTCGTCCGCGATGCCCGACAGGCTGCTGCCGACCTTCTTGGACACATGGGCCACCGCTCGGCCCTTCCCGAAGAACAGGGCGCTCAATGCGAACGTGCCCAGATTCTTCTGGAAATCGTCCGTGCCCCAGCTCGCGATGACGTTCACACCGCCCGCCAGCAGGGAGACCCCTCCCGCGACGAGCGAGATGCCACCGAGGATCGCGGCCGCGCCCTGGCCGACGACCGGGATCCAGCCGACCGCCAGAGCCAGACCGCCCGCACCGGCCGAGATCGTACCGGCGATGGTGCTGACGCGGCCGGAGTACTTGATCCACTGGTCCTTGGTCAGACCGAGGAACTCGCCGTCCTCCTCCGCCTTGTTCTTGTCGTTGTCGGCGCTGTCGGCGGGGTTCTTGCCGCTCTGCGCGTCCTCCTTCGCCTTGCGTTCCGCGGCGGCCGCGGCGGCGGCGATCTCCTGCTGCCGCTTCTCGCGGGCGATGCGGTGCGCGTCGGAGGCGACCGCGGCCGCCTCCGAGGCGTCCTTGCCCGCCTGCTCGGCGGAGGCGCGGGCGCTCGCCGCGGACTGCGCGGCGGAGGCGGCGGAGGCCTGGGCCCGGCCGGCGGAGGCGTACGCCTGGTTCATGGAGTAGTTCGCGGCCCGCGCGGCGGACCGTGCCACCACGGCGGCGCTCTCTGCGCGCTGGGCGGAGGTGGCGGCGCGTGCGGCGGACGCGTCGGCCGCCTCGGCGTTGTTGCGCGCCTTGGTGGCCGCGTCCTCCGCGGCCTTGGCGTAGCCCTTGGCCTTGTCCGCCCAGTCCGCCGCCTCCTCGGCCGCCTGCCGGGCGTCCGCCGCCGCCTTGGAGGCGCGCGCGGCGTCCTCCAGGGCCCGCTGGGCGATCTGGGCGGCGTGCGCGATGGCGGCCCGGATCGCGGCGACGTGCGCCTCGGCGTCGTGGTCGAGGCGGGCGACGTTGAACTGGTCGTGCGCCACGAAGGACCGCCGCATGAGGGCGGACCCCTCCAGGACGACCTGGGCCGCCGAACGGAGGTAGGCCCCGCCCTCGTTGAGGATCTTGAAGACCTCGACGGTGTCGTCTTCCTTGACCGCCTCGACGTACTCCGTGCTCAGGAAGCGGAACAGCGCCTCCGGACTGCCGTCGGCGAGGGCCGCCTCCGCCTTGGCCTTGACCGCGCGGCCGGGGTCCTGGCCGAGGATCGTGAAGATCTTGACGCGGTTCTCGGTGGCGGCCGAATCGGTCATGCCCGCTTCGAGGAACGTGCTCGCCGCGTCGGGGTCCTCGCTCTTCAGCGCCACATGCGCGCCGGCCGCGACATCCGGCGCCGCCATCTCGGCCAGGGCCAGGACGGTCTCGCGGTCGTCCTGGCGCTGGGCCGCCGGACGGTCGACGTCGATCCAGTTGAGGATCTCGTAGTCGCCCGCCGCGAGCGCGAACTCCGCCGCCTGGCGCGTCCACGTCCCGTGGCTGTCGAGGAGTTTGACCGCCGCCTTGCGGCCCGTGGACACCGCCCGAGGCTGGTCCCCGGCGGTGAGGGCCTCCTGCGCCTGCGCGACGAGATCGCGGATCTCCTGCGCCATCTGGTCGTTCTGGGTGCGCTGGGTGGCGATCCGGTCCAGGGCCTCCTGCTCCTGGGCGGCCTTGAGGCGGGCCGCGACGATGCCGACCTCGGTGTCCTGCTCGATGCGTTCGGCCTCGGCCTCGCGGGCCGCCGCCTCGACGTCCGTCGCCTCCTTGACGGCGTCGGCCGCGGTGTTGGCGGCCTTCACCGCCTCCTCGGCGAAGAGCCGGGAGCGCTTCGCGTACTCGATCGCCTGGCCGGCGTGCTTGGCCGCGTCCTCGGCGGCGTCGGCGGCCTTCTCGGCGTGCGCGGCCGCGGAGTTGGCCGCCTTGTGCGCGGCGGATGCCGCTGCCGCGGCCTTGTCCGCCAGCGACCGGGAGAGCGCGGCCGCCCGGGTGGCGCGGGCCGCCTGGGCGTTGGCGTCGGCGGCGGCCTCACGGGCCTTGCGGGCCTCGGCGGTGGCCGCGCCGGCGGCGTTGGCCGCGTCGGCGGAGGCGCTGGCGGCGGCCGCGGCGTTGCCGGCCGCGCTGGCGGCGGCGGCGCCCGCCGCGGAGGCCTGCGTGGAGGCGATGGAGGCCTGGTCGGCGGCCTTCGCCGCGGTGCGCGCCTTCGCTGCGGCGTCCCGGGCGCCCTTGGCCGCCGAGAGCGCGGCGGAGGCCTTGCTGGCGTCACCGGAGGCGGCGATGGCCGCGTTGTAGGCGCGGGAGGCAGCGCGGCCGGCCACGGCCGCCGCCGCTGCCGCCGCCTGTGCGGCGTTCGCCGCCCGCTGCGAGGCGGACTGCGCGGACCGCGAGGCGCTGATCGCGGTCTGCGCCGCGCGGGCGGCCCCGCGTGCCGCGTCGGACGCCTTGTTGGCGGCCGCCGCCGACTTGCGTACGTCGTTCTGCGCGGCCTTGGCCTCGGCCGCCGCGACCAGCGCGGCCTCCTTGGCCTTGACCGCGGCTTCCTTCGCCTGCTCGGACGCGGCGACGGCCTTGTCGGTCTTGAGGCGTGCCTGCTTGCCCTCGCGCTCGACGATCGACACGAGCTGGTCGATCGTGGCCGTTTCCTCGTCGCGCGCCCGGGCGATGTGCTGACCGGTGTTCAGGAACCACTGGATCGCCTTCGCGGACCCGTCCTGGAGCGCGCGCTGCGCGTACTCCTTCACCTGGGGCGAGGCGGTGGCGAGGATCTTGAAGACCTCGACCTGCTCGTCCTCCTCCTGGCCGTCGAAGCGGGTTTCCAGGAGGAACTTCTCCAGCGAATCCTGGGTGTCCGTGTTCAGCGCGGTGTTGGCACGGCTCTTGGTGCCCGTGCCGCCGCTCTCCATGACACGCAGGACCTCGGCGCGCAGGTCGGTCTTGAGCGGCGCCAGATAGCCGTCCTTGAGGTAGGCGGCGATGGCCTCGTCGCCGCCGGACAGCGCCCGGCTCGCCGCCGTCTGGACGGACCGGCCCGCCCAGGCGAGACCCTGGAACACGGCCACGCGGTTGTCCTCGGCCCTGGCCGGGGCGAGTTCGCCCGACAGGAACTCCGCGATCCGGGCGTCGTTGCCGAGCAGCGCGGCGGCGGCGGCCTCCCGTACGGCACGGCCACCGGTCAGATACGCCCACAGCACCTGGCCGCGGTCGGTGTCCGGAAGGTTGTCGGGCAGCTCGGAGCCGGTGTCCGCGGCATACGCAGGTGCCCCGGACAGGACGAGCGATCCGGGTACGGCGGCGACGGCGGTCATCGCGGAGAGCGTGGTGAGGATGCGGCGTCTGCTCCACATGGTGGGTGGCACGACGGAATTCCTTTCGATGTCGGAACGCTGGACGCGCCGCTCACTGGGGTGAGGGCGCAGATGGCGTTACGCACGGCGGCATGGCGGCACAGCCCCGCGGCTGACCTGCCGTCGGCGCTCTTTCGGGGTGTGTGCCGGCGGCTAGCCGGAGGTGACGATCTCCACGAGCACGTGCTCGCGGCCTTCCGGGTCGGCCGTCTCGCCCACCGGGGCCCAGGAGTTGGCCGCCACGTCGTACTGGTGCTCCTCGCCGTCGACCGTCGTGGACAGTTCGGTGGCGTGGTCCTTGGTCTGGACGCCGTAGACGGCGGGCAGCTCCAGGCTCAGATAGCCGGAGGCGCCCGTGGTCCGGAAGCAGAACTTCTCGGCGCTCTCGTGGCGTACGTAGATCTCCAGCAGGTCCGGAGAACTGCCGCACTGCGCCAGCACGATGTGTCCGTCGCCCCGCTTCAGCAGGATCCCCTGCTCGGCGAGGATCGTGTCGGCCTGTGGATAGGCGAAGTCCTCCACGGCGTGGCCCGGTCCCTCGCCCGCCACCGGACGGAGCGTCAACTCCTGTTCGGGCGAATCCGGTTGTCCGGTCACGAGCGCTGCCACGACCACCCCGGACAGGGCGCCCGCGGCCAGGGCGGACTTCAGTACGCGCCTTCTCAAAACCCCTCCTCGCATCACCGGAAGGCGTCCCGAGCCCCCTGCTCGTACCCCGCTGTCACCTTCCGGTGGGCTCAGCCCAACAGCTGCCGCACCCGAAGGCAAGCAAGGCACGTACGGCATAGGCGACATGAGAGGAAGGGGTCTGTGAGCTTCACCACAATGTTGAAAAGGTTGTATGAAGATCAGCGTCGATCGCGTCACGAAGTTTTCAAGAGGCCCGGAATCTGCCTTCCGGCCTTAGGGTGCCGTTATGTGCGGAATCGTGGGTTATGTCGGTGGACAGTCGGCGCAGGACGTCGTCGTCGCAGGACTCAAGCGCCTCGAATACCGGGGCTACGACTCGGCGGGCGTCGCCGTTCTCGCGGACGGCGGGCTGGCCGCCGCGAAGAAGGCGGGCAAGCTCGTCAATCTGGAGAAGGAACTGGGCGACCGGCCCCTGCCGGCCGGGCGGACCGGCATCGGGCACACCCGCTGGGCGACGCACGGAGCGCCCACCGACGTCAACGCCCACCCGCACCTGGACAACGCGGGCCGGGTCGCCGTCGTGCACAACGGGATCATCGAGAACTTCGCCGCCCTCCGCCGCGAACTGACCGGGCGCGGGCACGCCCTGGAGTCGGAGACGGACACCGAGGTCGTCGCGCATCTGCTGGCCGAGGCGTTCTCGGCGGGCGGAGACCTCGCGGACGCGATGCGGCAGGTGTGCCGGCGGCTGGAGGGGGCGTTCACCCTGGTCGCCGTCCACGCGGACCAGCCGGACGTCGTCGTCGGCGCCCGGCGCAACTCCCCGCTGGTCGTGGGCGTGGGGCAGGACGAGTGGTTCCTCGCCTCCGACGTCGCCGCCTTCATCGCGCACACCCGCTCCGCGATCGAGCTGGGCCAGGACCAGGTGGTCGAGCTGAGCCGCGAGGGCGTCACCGTCACCGGCTTCGACGGGGCGCTCGCCGAGGTGCGCGAGTACCACGTCGACTGGGACGCCTCCGCCGCCGAGAAGGGCGGCTACGCCTCCTTCATGCTCAAGGAGATCGCCGACCAGCCGCAGGCCGTCGCCGACACCCTCCTCGGCCGGATCGACGGCGAGGGCGCGCTCCACCTCGACGAGGTGCGCATCCCGGACACCGAACTGCGCGAGGTCGACAAGGTCGTCATCGTCGCCTGCGGCACCGCGTTCCACGCCGGGATGATCGCCAAGTACGCCATCGAGCACTGGACCCGGCTGCCCTGCGAGACCGAGCTGGCCAGCGAGTTCCGCTACCGCGACCCGATCCTGGACCAGCGCACCCTCGTCGTCGCCATCTCCCAGTCCGGCGAGACCATGGACACCCTGATGGCGCTGCGGCACGCCCGTGAACAGGGCGCGAAAGTGCTCGCCATCTGCAACACCAACGGCTCCACCATCCCGCGCGAGTCCGACGCCGTCCTCTACACCCACGCCGGGCCCGAGGTCGCCGTCGCCTCCACCAAGGCCTTCCTCACCCAGCTCGTCGCCTGCTACCTGGTGGCGCTCTACCTCGGCCAGGTGCGCGGCACCAAGTGGGGCGACGAGATCCGTACGGTGGTGCGCCAGCTCTCCGCCGTGCCCGGCGAGGTCGACCGCGTACTGGAGACGATGGAGCCGGTGCGCGAGCTGGCCCGGTCCCTCGCCCACCACGACACCGTGCTGTTCGTCGGCCGGCACGTCGGCTACCCGGTCGCCCTCGAAGGCGCGCTCAAGCTCAAGGAACTCGCCTACATGCACGCCGAGGGCTTCGCGGCCGGCGAGCTGAAGCACGGGCCGATCGCACTCATTGAGGAGGGCCTGCCGGTCGTCGTCATCGTGCCGTCCCCGCGCGGGCGTTCGGTGCTCCACGACAAGATCGTGTCCAACATCCAGGAGATCCGGGCCCGGGGCGCGCTCACCGTCGTCGTCGCCGAGGAGGGCGACGAGGCCGTCGTCCCGTACGCCGACCACCTCATCACCGTCCCCGCAACGCCTACGCTGCTTCAGCCGCTGGTCGCCACCGTGCCGCTCCAGGTCTTCGCCTGCGAGCTCGCGACGGCCCGCGGCAACGAAGTGGACCAGCCGCGCAATCTGGCGAAGTCCGTGACCGTGGAGTGAGCGAGTGAGCGAGCGAGGGTGGGGGCCGTGATCATTGGGGTCGGCATCGATGTGGCCGAGATCGAGCGGTTCGGCGCGGCGCTGGAGCGTACGCCCCAGCTGGCCGACCGGCTCTTCGTCGGCAGCGAGCTGACGCTGCCGAGCGGCGAGCGGCGCGGTATCGCCTCGCTCGCCGCCCGGTTCGCCGCGAAGGAGGCTCTGGCCAAGGCGCTCGGCGCACCGGGCGGGCTGCTCTGGAGCGACGCGGAGGTCTGGGTCGAGGAGAGCGGGCAGCCCCGGCTGCGGGTACGCGGCACGGTCGCCGCCCGCGCCGCCGAACTGGGCGTGCGCGGCTGGCACGTCTCGCTCAGCCACGACGCGGGCGTCGCCTCGGCGGTGGTGATCGCGGAGGGGTGAGCACCCGCACGGCCGAACCGGTCGCCACGCCCCGCGGGGGTGGCGTCGGCCCGGGTGATCGCGGAGGGTTGGACCATGCGACGTGCCTACAGCGTGGAGACCGTACGGGCCGCCGAGGCCGCCCTCATGCAGCGGCTGCCGGAGGGCGCCCTGATGCAGCGCGCCGCCGCCGGACTCGCCGCGGCCTGCGGCGATCTGCTGCGGCGCACCGGCCGGGTGTACGGGTCCCGGGTCCTGCTCCTGGTCGGCAGCGGCGACAACGGCGGCGACGCGCTGTACGCGGGCGCCCGCCTCGCCCGCCGGGGCGCGGGCGTGCGGGCCCTGCTGCTCGCCCCCGACCGGGCGCACCCCGGCGGGCTCGCCGCGCTGCTGGCGGCCGGCGGGCGGGTCGTCGACGGGCCGGACGGGCTCGGCGCGCTCGACCTCGTGGTGGACGGCATCACCGGCATCGGCGGGCGCGGCGGACTGCGCGAGGACGCCGCCGAACTGCTGCACGCGGTGACCCGGGACCGTGCGCCGGTCCTCTCCGTCGACCTGCCGAGCGGGGTGGAGGCCGACACCGGGGAGGTGCACGGCGACGCGGTCCGGGCGGACGCCACGGTCACCTTCGGCACCTACAAGCCCGGCCTCCTGATCGACCCGGCCGCCGAACACGCGGGGGCGCTGCGGCTGGTGGACATCGGGCTCGGTCCTGAGCTGCCCGAGCCGCCGGACCTGGAGGCGCTCCAGTACGCGGACGTCGCGGCACTGCTGCCGGTGCCGGGCGCGGAGAGCGACAAGTACCGGCGCGGGGTCGTCGGCGTGGTCGCCGGGTCCGAGCGCTACCCGGGCGCGGCGGTCCTCGCGGTCGCGGGCGCGCTGCGCGGCGGGGCCGGGGCCGTGCGGTACGTCGGACCGGGCGCGGACGCGGTGATCGCCCGGTTCCCCGAGGCGCTGGTGCACGCCGGGCCGCCGTCGAAGGCCGGGCGGGTGCAGGCCTGGGTGGTCGGGCCGGGGCTCGGCGACGGGCGGGGCGCGGCGGCGGCCGTCGCCGATGTGCTGGCCGCCGACGTGCCCGTGCTCGTCGACGCGGACGGGCTGCGGCTGCTGGACGCGGAGACCGTGCGGACCCGGACCGCCCCGACCGTCCTCACCCCGCACGCGGGCGAGGCCGCGGCCCTGCTCGGCACGGCCCGGGAGGAGGTGGAGTCCGGCCGGCTCACCGCCGTCCGCGAACTGGCCGCCCGCTACCGCGCCACCGTGCTCCTCAAGGGCTCCACGACCCTGATCGCGGAGGCCCGCGACACGCCCGTACGGGTCAACCCGACCGGCACGGCCTGGCTGGCCACGGCGGGCAGCGGCGATGTGCTCTCCGGCCTCACCGGCTCCCTGCTCGCGGCCGGGCTCGCCCCGCGCGACGCCGCGTCCGTCGCCGCCCATCTGCACGGGCTCGCCGCCCGGCACGGCTCGGACGGGGCCCCGGTCTCCGCGCAGGACGTCGCGGACCGCATCCCGGCGGCCTGGCGCGACGTGCGGGCGGGCTGAGCGGGGGCGATGGTGGAAGCTCCGGCAGAAGGGCGGTGCGAGCGGTGAGCGAATCCGTACGCGTACACAGGGCGTACGACCCGGTCGAGGACGGCGACGGCACCCGGGTCCTGGTCGACCGGCTCTGGCCCCGGGGCGTCTCCAAGGAGCGGGCCGACATCGACCTGTGGCTCAAGGACGTCACGCCCTCGGACGAGCTGCGCTCCTGGTACCACCACGACCGCGCGGACCGGCACGCGGAGTTCGTCGAGCGGTACCGCACCGAACTGGACGACCCGACGCACACGGAGGCGGTCGAACAGCTCGTCGGCCTCGTGCGCGAGGGCGGCCCGGTCACCCTGATCACGGCGGCCAAGGACGTCGGGGACAGCCATGTCCCGGTCCTGGTCGATCACCTGAAGCATGTGATGAAACGTACATAAGCCCGGATACCGGCGTGCACTGCCCGAGAGGTGGCGGATGCCTCTGAGAGACTGGGCGCGATGAACGAGACAGCGTCCCTGAGAGCCCGTGCCGAGATCGACCTCGCCGCGCTGCGCGCCAATGTGCGTGTCCTGCGCGAGCGGGCGGCCGGTGCGCAGCTCATGGCCGTGGTGAAGTCCGACGGGTACGGGCACGGAGCGGTGCCCTGCGCCAGGGCCGCGCGGGAGGCCGGGGCGACCTGGCTGGGCACCGCGACCCCGCACGAGGCCCTCGCCCTGCGGGCGGCCGGACTCGACGGCCGGATCATGTGCTGGCTCTGGACGCCCGGCGGCCCCTGGCGCGAGGCGATCGAGGCGGACCTCGATGTGTCGGTCGGCGGCATGTGGGCGCTGCGTGAGGTCGTCGCGGCCGCCGGAGCCGCGGGCCGCCCGGCCCGCGTCCAGCTCAAGGCCGACACCGGCCTCGGCCGGGGCGGCTGCCAGCCCGCCGACTGGCCCGAACTGGTCACCGAGGCGCTCACCGCCGAGCAGGCCGGACGGGTCCGGATCACCGGCCTGTGGTCGCACTTCGCCTGCGCCGACGAACCGGGCCACCCCTCGATCGCCGCCCAGCTCGCCGTCTACCGCGACATGGTGGCGTACGCCGAGAAGGAGGGCGTGGAGCCCGAGGTGCGGCACCTGGCCAACTCCCCGGCCACGCTCACGATCCCCGAGGCGCACTTCGACCTCGTCCGGACCGGCATCGCGATGTACGGCATCTCGCCCGCCCCCGAACTGGGCACCTCCGCCGACCTCGGGCTGCGCCCCGTGATGACGCTCGCCGCGTCCGTCGCCCTGGTCAAGGACGCCCCGGCCGGACACGGCGTCAGCTACGGCCACCACTACGCGACTTCCGCCGACACGACGCTCGGCCTGATCCCCGTCGGCTACGCGGACGGCGTCCCGCGCCACGCGTCGGGCCGGGGCCCCGTCCTGGTCGGCGGACGGCGGCGCACGGTCGCGGGCCGGGTCGCCATGGACCAGTTCGTCGTCGACCTCGAAGGCGACCGGCCCGAGGCGGGCGCGGAGGCGGTGCTGTTCGGTCCCGGCGACCGGGGCGAGCCGACCGCGCAGGACTGGGCGGAGGCCGCCGACACCATCGCGTACGAGATCGTCACGCGCATCGGCACCCGGGTGCCCAGGGTGTACGTGAACGAGAAGGCCGACGAGCTGACCGGGGGCACGGCGCAGTGAGCGAGAGCAGCGCGGAGGCCGTGGTGGCCGCGACCGCGAACGTGGCCGGTGCGGCGGGCTGGCGCCGGGCGGGCATCGCCGGGGCCGCGATAGGAGTGCTCGCCGCGGGTGCGGCGGCCGGGGTCGCCGTCGAGCGGCTCACCGTCGGGCGCGGCATGCGGAAGAAGGCCCGCCTCGCCCTGGACGCCACCGGGCCCTACGGTTCGCTGCGCGGCACGCCGGGCCGGGCCGTCGCCGACGACGGCACCGAGCTGTACTACGAGGTCGACGAGGTGGAGGACGCGCAGGCGACGGCCGAGGAGGGCGCCTCCGGCACCCGTCGCCGTCGGCTCTTCGGGCGCAAGGCGCCCGCCCCGGTCACCGTCGTCTTCAGCCACGGTTACTGCCTCGGCCAGGACTCCTGGCACTTCCAGCGGGCCGCGCTGCGCGGTCTCGTGCGCTGCGTCTACTGGGACCAGCGCAGCCACGGCCGCTCCGAGCGCGGCCGGGCCCAGGCGGACGGGGTGCCGGTCGGCATCGACCAGCTCGGCCGCGACCTCAAGGCGGTCATCGACGCGGCGGCCCCCGAGGGCCCGCTGGTGCTGGTCGGGCACTCCATGGGCGGCATGACGATGATGGCGCTGGCCGACCAGTACCCGGCCCTGATCCGCGACCGGGTCGCCGCCGTCGCCCTGGTCGGCACCTCCGGCGGCAGGCTCGGCGAGGTCGACTTCGGGCTGCCCGTGGCGGGCGTGAACGCGGTGCGCCGGGTGCTGCCCGGGGTGCTGAAGGCGCTCGGCTCGCAGAAGGAGCTGGTGGAGAAGGGGAGGCGTGCCACGGCGGACCTGTTCGCCGGGCTGATCAAGCGGTACTCGTTCGGCTCGCGGGACGTGGACCCGGCGGTCGCCCGGTTCGCGGAACGGCTGATCGAGTCCACCCCGATCGATGTGGTCGCCGAGTTCTACCCGGCCTTCACCGACCACGACAAGAGCGGCGCGCTGCCCGCGTTCCGGGACGTGCCGGTGCTGATCCTGGCCGGGGACAAGGATCTGGTCACCCCCAGCTCGCACAGCGAGGCCATCGCGGACGTCCTGCCCGACGCCGAGCTGGTGATCGTGCCGGACGCCGGGCACCTGGTGATGCTGGAACACCCGGAGACCGTCACGGACCGGCTGGCCGACCTGCTCGTACGCAGCGGCACGGTGCCGGCCGCTAACGTTGGCGGACATGGAAGCACCGCACAACAGCCCGGCCGCTGAGACCGTCTCCGAGCCCGCCGGGGCGACCGATCCCGACGCCGTGGGGGCCGTGCCCGAGGCCGTCACCCTGACGCTCACCGTCACGTCCCCCGAACAGATGCGGGACCTGGGCCGCCGCCTGGCCCGGGTGCTGGCCCCCGGCGACCTGGTCATGCTCACCGGCGAGCTGGGCGCCGGGAAGACGACGCTGACCCGCGGCCTCGGCGAGGGCCTCGGCGTACGCGGCGCGGTCACCTCGCCCACCTTCGTCATCGCCCGCGTCCACCCCTCGCTGGTCCAGGGCCCGGCCCTGGTCCACGTCGACGCCTACCGCCTGGGCGGCGGCCTCGACGAGATGGAGGACCTGGACCTGGACGTGTCGCTGCCGGAGTCGGTGGTGGTCGTGGAGTGGGGCGACGGCAAGGTCGAGGAGCTGGCCGATGACCGCCTGCGGGTCCTCATCGACCGCGCCACCGGCGACACCGACGACGAGCGGCGCGAGGTGACCCTGGTCGGCATCGGGGCGCGGTGGGCGGGGCTGCGGGAGGAGCTGGCGTAACGCCCGGTCCGTGACGTCCGGTCCGTGACGTCCGGCTCTACCCTTCCCGACAAGCCGTCGGTAAATTGTTGCGCGGGGGACCGTGGTCGTGGTCACATGGGTACGAGACGTGGTTAGGTTTACCTAACCGCGCCCTCCACCGGAGCACCCAGGAGGCATCCATGCCGACGCCCGAGCGCGCAGCGCGACCGCAGCCGCGACCGACTCCGTCCGCCCTGTCGATGAGAGACCTGCTGGCCTCGTGCGCCGCGGCCACCGCCGTCTCCACCCCGCCGAGCGACGCGGCGGAGGAGGCGGACGACAGCGAAGCCCGCGGCGCGGTGCCCCCGCCGGCCAGGCGCGACGCCGCGTAGCGGAGACCCGGCCGCGATCCGCCGGGCGGCGCCCACGGACGGACGGCAGCGATCCGCCGGGCGCCGCCTACGGGACGACGACGACCTTCGCGCCGACCGTCGCGAAGGTCCACATCGCGTTGCCGTCCGCGCGCTTCATCCGGACGCCGCCGGTCTTCGACGTCGGGTCCGGGCTGGCCATCGAGCCGTCCTGGGCCGCGCTGAAGCCGATCGCCACCTCGTCCACGTTCGCGAAGCGGACCACGTGCTCGATCGGGACGCCGTCCGAGCCCTGGACCGTGCCCGAGCGCGAGGTGACCTGGTGGGCCCCGGGCGGCGGGCTGACGGGGCTCGGCATCACGGTGAAGGTGCGGATCGCCTTGTTGTTCTCGTCGACCAGCCACACCCGGCGGTCCTTCAGCGCGTACACGACGCGCTCGCCCTTGCCGGAGGCGGCCGGGACCGCCAGCGGGTCGGCCGGGGGCTTCGGCTTGGCGGAGGGCTGTGCCGAGGCCGCGGCGGACGTCTTCGGGCCGGGCGTGGACGCCACCGAGTCGGGGGCGTTCGCCGAGGCCTGGTAAGCGAGGAAGGCGACCGCGGCGACCGCCGCCGCAGTGAGCCCGGCCACGATTCCCGAGCTGCTCCTTGCCACCGTGAACTCCCCTTTCGGCGCCGCCTGCCGCATGTCGTACAAGCGTTTACGTCGTACCCGCGGATACCCGGTGACGGTAGCAGCAGCGCGTGCGCGGACCGGGACGCCGTACGGACGCCGTACCGCCGTCGGCGGAGCCGTAGGCTGTTTGCGTGCTCTTGCTCGCCATGGATACCGCCACGCCCGCCGTCACCGTCGCCCTGCACGACGGTACGTCCGTCATCGCCTCCTCCGGACAGGTCGACGCCCGTCGCCACGGGGAGCTGCTGCTGCCCGCCGTCGACCGGGTCCTCGCCGAGGCAGGGACGAAGCTCGACGCCGTGACGGACGTGGTCGTGGGCGTCGGCCCCGGCCCGTACACCGGCCTGCGGGTCGGCCTGGTCACCGCCGCCACCTTCGGCTCCGCCCTCTCCGTACCGGTCCACGGTCTGTGCACCCTGGACGGGATCGCGTACGCCGCGGGGCAGGAGGGGCTGGCGGGACCGTTCGTCGTGGCGACGGACGCGCGCCGCAAGGAGGTCTACTGGGCGCGGTACGAGGACGCCCGCACCCGTACGGGCGAACCCGCCGTCGACCGGCCCGCCGACATCGCCGCAGCCCTCGCCGGGCTCCCCGTGGTCGGCGCGGGCGCGCGGCTCTACCCGGAGTCCTTCCCGGACGCGCGCGGCCCCGAGCACGTGGCCGCCGGGGCGCTCGCCGCGCTCGCCGCCGAGCGGCTCGCCGCCGGGCAGGAGCTCCTGGAGCCGCAGCCGCTCTATCTGCGCCGGCCCGACGCCCAGGTCCCGAAGAACTACAAGGTGGTCACCCCGAAGTGAGCGCCGCCACCGCCGTACTGCGCGAGATGCGCTGGTGGGACATCGCACCGGTGCTGGAGCTCGAACACGCGCTGTTCCCGGACGACGCCTGGTCGCCCGGCATGTTCTGGTCCGAGCTGGCCCACGCCCGCGGCCCCGGCGCCACCCGCCACTACGTCGTCGCCGAGGAGACCGCCACCGGCCGGATCGTCGGCTACGCCGGGCTCGCCGCCCTCGGCGACCTGGCCGACGTCCAGACGATCGCGGTCAGCCGCGAGGCCTGGGGCACCGGACTCGGCTCCGAACTCCTCACCGACCTGCTGAAGGCCGCGACCGCCTTCGAGAGCGCCACCGTGCTCCTCGAAGTGCGGGTCGACAACACCCGCGCGCAGAAGCTGTACGAGCGCTTCGGCTTCGAGCCGATCGGCTTCCGGCGCGGCTACTACCAGCCGGGGAACATCGACGCGCTCGTCATGCGCCTGACCATGCAAGAGCAAGCCGTGCACGAGCACGCACCAGAGACCGGGACTGAATGATGGCTGCCGACGAACCCCTCGTACTCGGCATCGAGACCTCCTGCGACGAGACCGGCGTCGGCATCGTGCGCGGCACGACCCTGCTCGCCGACGCCGTCGCCTCCAGCGTCGACACCCACGCCCGCTTCGGCGGCGTCGTCCCGGAGATCGCCTCCCGCGCCCATCTGGAGGCGATGGTCCCCACCATCGAGCGCGCCCTGAAGCAGGCGGGCGTCAGCGCCCGCGACCTCGACGGCATCGCCGTCACCTCCGGGCCCGGGCTCGCCGGCGCCCTGCTCGTCGGCGTCTCGGCCGCGAAGGCGTACGCGTACGCGCTCGGCAAGCCGCTCTACGGGGTCAACCACCTCGCCTCGCACATCTGCGTCGACCAGCTGGAGCACGGCCCGCTGCCCGAGCCGACGATGGCCCTGCTGGTCAGCGGCGGGCACTCGTCCCTGCTCCTGGCCCCCGACATCACCAGCGACGTCCGCCCGCTCGGCGCGACGATCGACGACGCGGCGGGCGAGGCCTTCGACAAGATCGCCCGGGTGCTGAACCTGGGCTTCCCCGGCGGCCCGGTCATCGACCGGCTGGCGAAGGAGGGCGACCCGAAGTCCATCGCCTTCCCGCGCGGTCTGACCGGCCCGCGCGACGCCCCGTACGACTTCTCCTTCTCCGGCCTCAAGACGTCGGTGGCGCGCTGGATCGAGGCGAAGCGCGCGGCGGGCGAGGAGGTGCCGGTACGGGATGTGGCGGCGTCCTTCCAGGAGGCCGTGGTGGACGTGCTCACCCGCAAGGCGGTCCGGGCCTGCAAGGACGAGGGCGTCGACCACCTGATGATCGGCGGCGGCGTCGCGGCCAACTCCCGGCTGCGCGCCCTGGCCCAGGAGCGCTGCGAGCGGGCCGGCGTCCGGCTGCGGGTGCCGCGCCCCGGGCTCTGCACGGACAACGGGGCGATGGTCGCGGCGCTCGGCGCGGAGATGGTCGCCCGCAACCGCCGCCCCTCCGACCTGGAGCTGTCGGCGGACTCCTCGCTGCCGGTGACGGAGCCGCACGTTCCGGGGACCGCGCACGCGCACGACCACGATCACGTGCACGAGATCAGCAAGGACAACCTGTACTCATGAGCGGCGACGCGACCATCGTCCTGATGTGGGAGGCCCGGGCCGTGGAGGGCCGGGGCTGCGAGCTGCTGGAGTGGGCCCGCGCCCGGACCGCCGAGCTGGCCCGCGACCCCCACCGCCGCGAACTGCTGCGCGCCCCGCAGGACCGGGTGCTGGTGATGACGTGGTGGCAGGACGCCTCGTACGCCGACGACCTGCCCGAACTCCCCGAGCCCGACGCCGCCCTGATCACCCGCCCGGTGCACCGCTGGCGCTTCGAGGCGGTGGGCTGAGCGGCGGGGCCCGCCGGGAGCCTCAGGCCCCCGCGCCCCGGGTTCCGCGCCGGATCAGGCCGTCCACGATCGCGTCCAGCTCCTCGACGGTCTCGTAGTCGGCGGCGTACTCCCGCCAGCGGTCCTTGACCCCGGTGAGCCGGGGCAGCTCCGCCGCGTCCTCCTCGGTGATCATCTCCGGGAAGAACTCCCGGCGCGAGGGGTTCTCCGCCCGGCGGGCCGCCGCCCTGCGGAAGACCAGGTCGCCGTAGACGTAACTCCAGATCGTCCGGTACGCCCGCACCGAGCGGGCCGGTGAGAGGCCGCAGGCGAGCGCGCAGTCGACGATCTCCTCCACCATCCACAGGGCGTTGCGGTCGGTCAGCTCGCCCAGCGCCAGGACGTCCAGCACCCAGGGGATCCGGCCGATGATGTCGTGCATGTGCGCGGCCACCGCCACGATCCGCTCGCGCGGGTCCTCGGGAAGCTCCGGGCGCGGGAACGCCGCCGCGGTGCCGGACAGGGTGAGCATCAGCAGCTCGTCCTTGTCCTGCACGTAGTGGTAGAGCGCCATCGGCGTACTGCCCAGCTCCTTCGCCACCCGCCGCATGGACAGGGCGGCCACGCCCTCCTCCTCGACGATGCGGCGCGCGGTGGCGACCATCACGTCCGGGTCCAGCCGCCGGGGCCGCCCCACGGGCCGCCCGGACGCCCCGGTCTTCTTCTTCGCGGGCTTCTTCTCGGTCTTCTCGCTGCCTGACACCTGGGCATTCTCCCCTTACGGCTCCCTCGGCGTACCGGCGCGTCTATTTTCTATACGTGTATGGTAATTCTCGATCGAGGGGCACGTCGAGAAACACGCCGAGAAACACATCGTGGGGAAGGGGACGTCATGGGCGGGACGACGAAGGAACCGGGCGCGGGGGAGCGGCCCGCGCGATGGCTGCTGGTGGTGGCGCTCACCGTGCAGTTCCTGGTGTCGCTGGACATGTCCGTGGTGAACGTCGCGCTGCCCGACATCCGCAGCGACCTCGGCTTCGGCGGTGACGGGCTGCTGTGGGTCGTGAACGCCTACGCCCTCGCCTTCGGCGGACTCCTCATGCTCGGCGGCCGGCTCGCCGACCTGGCGGGCCCCCGCCGCGTCCTGACGGCGGGTCTGGTCCTGTTCGGACTGGCCAGCCTGGCGGGCGGGCTCGCCTGGTCGCCCGGTTCGCTGGTGGCGGCGCGCGCGGTGCAGGGCGTCGGCGCGGCGGCCCTCGCCCCGGTGGCGTTCGCCCTGATCACCCTCGCCTTCCCGGCCGGGCCCGCCCGGTCCAGGGCGCTCGGACTGTGGGGCATGGCGGGCGCGGCGGGCGGCGCGGTCGGGGTGCTGGCGGGCGGCGTGCTCACCGACGCGACCGGCTGGCGGTCCGTGATGCTGGTCAACGTGCCGATCGTCGCCTTCGCGCTGGCCGCCGCCGCGCGCACCGGCTCCGTCGGCGGGCAGCGTCGGACCGGGGCCCGGCTGGACGTGGCCGGGGCGCTGCTGGCCACGGCCGGGACGACGCTGCTGGTCCTCGGACTGGTGCGGACCTCGGACCACGGCTGGACCTCGGCGACCACGCTCGCCTCCCTCGGCGCGGCGGTCGTCCTGCTGGCCGCCTTCGTCGCCGTCGAACTGCGGACCGCCTCCCCGCTGCTCCGGCCCGGCCTGCTGAAGGGGCGGCCGGTGCTGACCGCGAACCTGTTCTGTCTGCTGCTCGCCTCGGCCCAGTTCGGCGCGTTCTACTTCGTCTCGCTCTACATGCAGCTGGTCCTCGGATTCGGGCCGACCGCCGCCGGGTTCGCGTTCCTGCCCTTCTGCGTGGGCGTCGTCGCGGGCTCGGTCCTCGCCACCCGGGCGGTGGCCGCGCTCGGCATCCGGCGGCTGATGACGGTGGGCGCGACGCTGGCCGCGCTCGGGATGGGCTGGTTCGCGGCGACCGCCACGGTCGACGGCGGCTTCCTCGTCTCCATCCTCGGCCCGTCGCTGGTCTGCTCCTTCGGCATCGGCCTGTGCTTCGTCCCGCTCGGCACGGCCGCCACGACCGATGTCGCACCCGGCGAGACCGGCATGGCCTCCGGGCTGCTCAACAGCTCGCGGCAGGTCGGCGGCTCGCTCGGCCTCGCGGTCCTGGTCACCATCGCCGCCCGGGTCACCGGCGGCTCCACCGGCCCCACCGAGCTGTCCTCGGGGTACGCGGCCGCCTTCTGGGCCGCCGCGGGCCTGCTGGCGGCGGCCGCGCTGGCGGCGTACGTCCTGCTGCCGGCGGAGCGCCGGACCGGGGTCGCGGGCCCGGCGGCCGTGGAGCCGGACAGCGGCGCGGCCGCCCGCTGAGCCCGTACGGGTACGGGGCCGGGCGGGTCCGATGAGTTCGGGCGGCGGGCCGGGTCTACCTTCCACGACGTCCGGACCGCCCGGTCCGGACGGGTGGACGGCCCGAGGAGTGGACCATGCAGAAGATCACCCCCTGTCTCTGGTACGACGGCCAGGCCAAGGAGGCGGCCGAGCACTACGTCGCGATCTTCGGCGGCGATTCCCGGATCGGGGACATCACCTATTACGGCGAAGAGGCCCCCGACAAGACGGGTTCCGTGCTCACCGTCGACTTCCGGCTCGCGGGCCAGGACTTCATCGGGCTCAACGGCGGGCCGCAGTTCCCGTTCACCGAGGCGATCTCGCTCTCCGTCGACTGCGCCGACCAGGCCGAGGTCGACCGGTTCTGGGCGGCGCTCTCCGAGGGCGGCGAGGAAGGACCGTGCGGCTGGGTCAAGGACAAGTTCGGCGTCTCCTGGCAGGTCGTCCCGAACGAGCTGCAACGGCTGGTCACCGGCCCGGACAAGGAGCGGGCGCAGCGTGTCGTCAAGGCCATGCTCGGCATGGGCAAGCTGGACGTCCAGGCGCTGCGCGACGCCTGACCGCACCGCGTCGGTGGTGATCGCGGCGCGTCGGTAATGTTCTGCGCATGCCACGCCGTGCCCCGCTGCCGCCCCCTCCGCCGCCCGTCGAGATCCGCACCTGGCCCGACCGCGAGGCGATGCTCGCCGACCGGGCGGTGGTCCTGGGCGAGCTGGTGAAGATGCATGTGGGGCCGGGGCGGCTCGGGCTGCTGTGGATGTGGGCGGCGCTCGCCGCGATCGGCTGGAGCCTGGTGGGCACCGGGATCGTCATGTTCGAGCAGGCGATCGACCTGGTCGACTTCGTCAGTGTCATCGGCGGCATCGTCAGCCTGGTCATCGGCGCGGCGGTCCTGATCCCGGCCGTCGCCTTCCTCTGCCTCGGCGTCTCCCGCGACCGGAAGGTCCGCACGCTGCTCACCGCCTGGGGCGCGCTGGCGCGCGACCCGGAGCGCGACCGGCGGCTGCGGATGCCCGAGATGAGCCTCATCTGGCTGCTGCTGTCGTTCGGCCTGGGCGCGGTGGGGCTGGCCCTGTGCGTCATCGGGCCCGCGAGCGCCCGGCCCGGCCGGGACACGTACGGGCTCGTCGCCCTGGTGGTGGGCGTCGGCATGGTCGCCTGGCTGACCGCGCTGATCGGCGCGGTCACGGCCCTGGCGCACCGCCGCTGGGTGGTGGGCGTCCTGATGGGCACCGGGGGCGGCGGGGGCGGTGGAGGCACGGGGGCCGGGACCGGGGGCGGTGCGGGGGCCGGGGACGGGGCCGTACGGCCGTCGGCCGCGCCGGAGTCCGGGCCCGTGCGCCCGCCCTATGTCCGCACCGGCGGGCCCGGTCACCGCTGATCCAGCCCGTCCGGCACTTGAGGACGGAACCCTTCGCCTGGTGGGCGAGCCCCTTACGGGCCCCGTGGCAGGGGAGACCCTTGTCCGCACCCGGGACGTGCTCGACGGTTCCGTCCTCAAACGCCGGACGGGCTGGGTGGGCCCGCGGGACGGGCTGGGTGGGTCCGCGGGACGGGCTGGGTGGGTTTGCCGGACGGCGGTCGCAGCGACCGGCTTACCCCAGCGGGTGCCCGAGCAGCATCGTCGGAGCCCCCGCCACCCGGGTCAGGAACACCGTCACCGCGTTCGGTCCGGCGAGCTTCATCCGGCGGCGCAGCTCCTCCGGCTCGACCGCCGAACCGCGCTTCTTGACGGTCAGCACGCCGACCTCCCGCTGCCGCAGCAGCGCCTTCAGCCTCTTCATGTTGAAGGGCAGCTGATCGGTGATCTCGTACCCGGAGACGTACGGGGAGGAGTACGGCTCGTCGCTCGTGACGTACGCGATCGTCTCGTCCACCAGCCGCCCGCCGCACCGCTCCACGATGTCGGCGACCAGATGGGCCCGGATCACCGCGCCGTCCGGCTCGTACAGATAGCGCCCGACCGGGCCCACGGGCGGGGCGGGCAGCGGGGCCGGGGCGGTCAGGGTCGCCCCGGAGGGCAGCAGCGTGGCCCGGAACGCACCGGGCGCGAAGCCCTCCCCGTACCAGAGCACCGCCTCCTTCACGTCGCCGCCGTCCGAGATCCACTCGGCCTCCGCCTCCGGGCCGATCGCCTCGTGCGGGATGCCGGGGGCGATCTTCAGCGCCGCCCTCGGGGCCTTCAGCGCGGCGGCCGTCGCCCAGGACAGTGGCGGTGAGTACGCCTCCGGATCGAAGATCCTGCCGCGTCCGCCGCGCCGGGCCGGGTCCACGAAGACCGCGTCGTACGGGGCGGTGTCGATCTCCGTGACATCGGCGCACCGCACCTCGACCAGCCCGGCAAGGCCGAGCGCCTCGGCGTTGGCGCGGGCCACCTCGGCGGTCAGCGGGTCGCGGTCCACGGCCAGTACGGAGATACCGGCGCGGGCCAGCGCGATGGCGTCGCCGCCGATGCCGCAGCACAGATCGGCCACGCTCCGCACGCCGAGCCCGGCGAACCGGGCGGCGCGGTGGGCGGCGACCGAGGTGCGGGTGGCCTGCTCGACGCCGTTGGGCGTGAAGTACATCCGGTACGCGTCCTCGGCCCCGAACTTCGCCACCGCCCGCTGCCGCAGCCGGGCCTGCCCGAGCGCCGCCGAGACCAGCTCCGCCGGATGCGTGCGGCGCAGCCGGGTCGCGGTGGCCAGCTCGTCGGCGGGGTCGTGGTCGCGCAGCCCGGCCAGCAGCTGCTCGCCCTCGGGGGTGCGCAGTGCGGCGAAGGCGGCGCGCGCGGGGTCGTCGGACGGGGCGGCGGGGGTCGATGCGTTCACCCGGTCCATTGTGGCCGGTGCGCGGGTGTGGGCCGGCCGGGGGACGGGGCCGGTCCGCTCGCGGTGTCGGGGCCGGAGACGGGCCGACGGCTGGCAGGATGCGGCGCCATGCAGCTAGTACGACAAAACGAAAAATCAGCCATGAAGCGGCACAGATCCGGCGTCGTCGTGCTGGCGGCCCTGCTGGCCGCCGCCGTCGCCTCCGGGTGCGCGGCGGAGACGGGCGGCAGCGGCACGGGAGCCCCCGGCGGACCCGCGAAACCCGCCGCCGGCCAGCAAGGCGAGGCCGCCCCGCAGGCCGGGCCCGCCCGCGCCCTCGACACGTACGCCGAGGCGCTCCGGAAGAAGCAGGCCGCACGGGCCGTCGCCGCGAAGAAGTGGGGCCTCGCCAAGACCCCGCTCGCGGCCCCCGAGCCGCCGAGGACGAAGCCGGCCATCACCACCCGCAAGGGCTTCGAGGTCCGGGACGACAAGGGGCTGCCGCCCGTCTTCACCACCGTCCCCACCAAGGAGAAGATCGTCTTCCTGACGATGGACGACGGGGCGGAGAAGGACCCCGAGCTGCTGCGGATGATGACCGAACTCTCCATCCCGTACAGCGCGTTCCTCAGCGACTACGTCACCAACGACGACTACGGCTACTTCAAGAAGATGCAGCAGCGCGGGGTGACCATCAGCAACCACACCCTCAACCACCGCTATCTGCCCGGCCTCTCCTACGCCGAGCAGAAGCGGGAGATCTGCGGCCAGCAGGAGAAGATCCTCAAGCACTACGGGAAGCGGCCGACCCTCTTCCGCCCGCCCTACGGCAACTACAACCGCGACACCCTCGTCATCGCCAAGTCCTGCGGGATCACCGCCGTACCGCTGTGGTCCTCCGAGGCCTTCCCCGACCACATGGAGTGGCGCGAGTGGGACCGGGACCTGCACCCCGGCGACATCGTCCTCACCCACTTCCGGGGCAAGGGCGACTGGAAGGGCTCGATGCCCGACATGATCCGCCGGGTCATGAAGACCATCACGGACAAGGGGTATGCGGTGGCGAAGCTGGAGGACTACGTCTGACCGGAGCCCTTTCCCGCACTCCGGCCCCTGATCGAGCCGTGATCGAGACGGCGCGAGGGTGGTGAATTGGCACTCCGCTTGACCGAGTGCTAATCGCGGTCATAGTCTCGGGTCTGGCACTCCCCCCTGGAGAGTGCCAGCACCACCTTTGCGCGACAGGGCAGGTCCGGCACCCGCGACGACGGATCGGTCTGGTCGCCGCCCACAGACTGTTAAACCCCGTGAGATCTCCGAAGGGGGAGACCGGATCGTGTCGACCACCAGCTCCAAGGTTGCGATCAAGCCGCTCGAGGACCGCATTGTGGTCCAGCCGCTCGACGCCGAGCAGACCACGGCTTCCGGCCTGGTCATTCCGGACACCGCGAAGGAGAAGCCCCAGGAGGGCGTCGTCCTCGCCGTGGGCCCGGGCCGCTTCGAGAACGGCGAGCGGCTTCCGCTCGACGTCAAGACCGGCGACGTCGTCCTGTACAGCAAGTACGGCGGCACCGAGGTGAAGTACAGCGGCGAGGAGTACCTCGTCCTCTCGGCCCGCGACGTCCTCGCGATCGTCGAGAAGTAATTCACCCACGTTTGCTTGTGTTCTGCGCCCCTGGCCCCCTGCGAGATAACTAGCCGGGCGGCGAGGGGCGCAGTTCATTTTGAGAGGGATACAGCCCATGGCGAAGATTCTGAAGTTCGACGAGGACGCCCGTCGCGCCCTTGAGCGCGGCGTCAACAAGCTTGCCGACACGGTCAAGGTGACGATCGGCCCCAAGGGCCGCAACGTCGTCATCGACAAGAAGTTCGGCGCTCCCACCATCACCAACGACGGTGTCACCATCGCGCGCGAGGTCGAGCTCGACGACCCGTACGAGAACCTCGGTGCCCAGCTCGTCAAGGAGGTGGCGACCAAGACCAACGACGTAGCGGGTGACGGCACCACCACCGCGACCGTCCTGGCCCAGGCGCTCGTCCGCGAGGGCCTGCGCAACGTCGCCGCCGGCGCCTCCCCGGCCGCCCTGAAGAAGGGCATCGACGCCGCGGTCAAGGCCGTGTCCGAGGAGCTCCTCGCCACCGCCCGCCCGATCGACGACAAGTCCGACATCGCCGCCGTGGCCGCGCTCTCCGCGCAGGACACCCAGGTCGGCGAGCTCATCGCGGACGCGATGGACAAGGTCGGCAAGGACGGTGTCATCACCGTCGAGGAGTCCAACACCTTCGGTCTGGACCTGGAGTTCACCGAGGGCATGGCCTTCGACAAGGGCTACCTGTCCCCGTACATGGTGTCCGACCAGGAGCGTATGGAGGCCGTCCTCGACGACCCGTACATCCTGATCCACCAGGGCAAGATCGGCTCCATCCAGGAGCTGCTGCCGCTCCTGGAGAAGGTCATCCAGGCCGGCGCCTCCAAGCCGCTCCTGATCATCGCCGAGGACGTCGAGGGCGAGGCGCTCTCCACCCTCGTCGTCAACAAGATCCGTGGCACCTTCAACGCCGTCGCGGTGAAGGCCCCGGGCTTCGGCGACCGCCGCAAGGCCATGCTCGGCGACATCGCCACCCTCACCGGTGCGACCGTCATCGCCGAGGAGGTCGGCCTCAAGCTCGACCAGGCCGGTCTGGACGTGCTCGGCACCGCCCGCCGCGTCACCGTCTCCAAGGACGACACGACCATCGTCGACGGCGGTGGCAACACCGAGGACGTCAAGGGCCGCGTCAACCAGATCAAGGCCGAGATCGAGTCCACGGACTCCGACTGGGACCGCGAGAAGCTCCAGGAGCGCCTCGCGAAGCTGGCCGGCGGCGTGTGCGTGATCCGGGTCGGCGCCGCCACCGAGGTGGAGCTCAAGGAGAAGAAGCACCGCCTCGAGGACGCCATCTCCGCCACCCGCGCCGCGGTCGAGGAGGGCATCGTCTCCGGCGGTGGCTCCGCCATCGTCCACGCCGTGAAGGTCCTGGAGGGCAACCTCGGCAAGACCGGCGACGAGGCCACCGGTGTCGCGGTCGTCCGCCGCGCCGCCGTCGAGCCGCTGCGCTGGATCGCCGAGAACGCCGGCCTGGAGGGTTACGTCATCACCTCCAAGGTCTCCGAGCTCGACAAGGGCCAGGGCTTCAACGCCGCCACCGGCGAGTACGGCGACCTGGTCAAGGCCGGCGTCATCGACCCGGTCAAGGTCACCCGCTCCGCCCTGGAGAACGCCGCGTCCATCGCGTCGCTGCTGCTCACGACCGAGACCCTGGTCGTCGAGAAGCCGGCCGAGGAAGAGGCCGACGCCGGTCACGGCGGCCACGGCCACTCCCACTAGTACGGCCCCGTACCTTCCGGTACGGCCGAGGCCCGGTACCCCCGTCGCGGGGGCACCGGGCCTCGGTGCGTTCCGGGCGGCCTACGCCCTGCGCGCCAGGTCGTCCGGGGTGACCGGATCCGCGAACGGCAGCCCGCTCGCGTACCGCGCCACCTCGTCCAGCGCGCAGTCCGCCAGCCGGTGGATCTCGTCGCCCAGCGAACCCGCGACATGCGGTGTCAGCAGCACGTTCGGCAGGTCGTACAGCGGGGATCCGGGCGGTGGAACCTCCGGGTCCGTCACATCGAGGACCGCGTTCAGCCGCCCCGACACCAGCTCCGGCAGCAGCGCGTCCTCGTCGATCAGCGAACCGCGCGAGGTGTTGATCAGCGTCGTCCCGTCCGCCATCGCCGCGAGCTGGGCGGCGCCGATCAGATGCCGGGTCGCGGGCAGCTCCGGCGCGTGGACCGAGACGATCCGGCTCCGGGCGCAGAGCTCGTCCAGGCCCGCCTTCGCCGCGCCGAGCCGCGCCGCCGCCCCCGCGTCCACGTACGGGTCGAAGAGCAGCACGTCCAGGTCGAACGGGCGCAGCAGCTCGATCACCCGGCGGCCGATCCGCGAGGCGCCCACGATGCCCACGCACCGCCGGTAGTTGCCGTGCCCCGCCAGCTCCGCCCGCCAGTCGTGCGGGGCGCGCAGCTGCCGGTAGCGGTGGGCGGCGGGCAGCACGTTCTTCCCGGCGAACAGGATCGCGGCCAGCGTGTACTCCGCGACCGGCAGCGCGTTGGCCCCGGCCGCCGAGGCGACCCGGACGCCCCGCTCCCAGCAGGCCGGGGTGATGTGGTGCTTGACGCTTCCCGCCGCGTGGACGACGGCCCGCAGCCGGGGCGCGGCGGCGAGGACGCCGGCGGTCAGCGGGGGCGCGCCCCAGCAGGTGATGAGCAGTTCCGCCTCGGCGAGCGCGGCCGCCACCTCGGGTTCCGGGTCGGTCAGCCGGTGCGCGACGAGCGCCGGGTCGGTGTCCACGAGCGCGGTGAGCCGGTCCCGTTGTACGGGGGTGAAGAGGCGGTCCGCGATGCCGGGGCCCATGGCGAGGAGGGCGGTGGGGGTGGGGGTCACTTGAGGCTCCCTGCGGTCAGGCCCGCCTTCCAGTGCCGCTGGAGCAGGACGAAGGCGATGATCAGCGGCGTGACGGCGAGGAGCGAGCCGGTCACGACCATCGGGTAGAACGTCGGGTCGGCGTTGGCGTTGCTGTGCCAGTTGTAGAGGCCCAGGCTCAGCGGATAGAGGTCCTTGTCCGAGAGCATCACCAGCGGGAGGAAGAAGTTGTTCCAGATCGCGGTGAACTGGAAGAGGAACACGGTCACGAACCCCGGCATCACCATCCGCAGGCCGACCGACCAGAAGGTGCGCAGCTCACCGGCCCCGTCGATCCGGGCGGCCTCCAGGACCTCGTCGGGTATGTAGCCCGCGCTGAAGATCCGGGACAGATACACGCCGAACGGGTTGACCAGGGCCGGGATCAGCACCGCCCAGTAGGTGTTGACGGTGCCGGTCTCGACCGCCAGCAGATACAGCGGCAGGGAGAGGGCGGTGGAGGGCAGCAGCACACCCAGCAGCACCAGGGCGAACAGCTTCTCCTTGCCCCGGAAGCGGTACTTGTCGAAGGCGTACCCGGCGGCGACGCTGACCAGCGAGCAGCCGAGCGCCCCGAGGCCCGCGTACAGCAGCGAGTTGCCGTACCACCGGAAGTAGATGCCGTCCTGGTAGGACGTCAGCTCGGAGAGGTTGTGCCCGAGGTCGAAGCCCTCGAAGGAGAAGACATCGCCGCCCAGCAGGTTCCCGGCGTCCTTGGTGGCCGCCGTCAGCAGCCAGATCAGCGGGAACAGCGTGTACACGGCGGCGATCAGCAGAACGACGTTGACCGTCGTCTTCGACAGCCATCGGCCGGAGGTCATCGGCGTGCCTCCTTCCTGCGGTTGGCGAAGCGTGTGACGACGAAGGACAGGACGGCGGCGACCAGGGCGATCAGGACGGACGCGGCGGCGGCGAGACCGTAGTCGTTGCGCTCGAAGGCGGCGCTGTACGCGTACATGTTCGGGGTCCAGGTGCTGGTCACCGCCGAGCCCGAGCCACGGCTGAGGATCAGCGGTTCGGTGAACAGCTGGAGCGAACCGATGATCGTGAAGAGCAGGACCATCACCAGCGACGAGCGGATCAGGGGGAGTTTGACCGAGAAGGCGATCCGCCAGTTCCCCGCGCCGTCGACGGTCGCCGCCTCCAGCAGCGAGCGGTCCACGGCCTGGAGGGCGGCGTAGAAGATCACCACGTTGTAGCCGAGCCACTGCCACAGCGCGATGTTCACGATGGAGGGCAGCGTGCCCTCGGAGGAGAAGAAGTCGAAGCCGAAGCCGCCGGCCTCCATGGCGGCGACGACCGGGCTGAGCTGCGGGGTGTAGAGGTAGATCCAGATCAGCGCGGCGATCAGGCCGGGGATGGCGTGCGGGAGGAACAGCGCCAGCTGGAAGAAGCGGCGGGCGCGGGCCAGCGCGGTGTCCAGCAGCAGCGCCAGCACGATCGCGCCGCCGCCCATCAGCGGGATGTAGAACGCGCAGTAGCCGAGCAGCACCCAGAAACCGTCGCGGAACGCCTGGTCGCCCAGGGCCGTCGCGTAGTTGCCGAGCCCGTCGAAGACGGTACGGGGACCGTCGAAGCCCAGGCCGGACTGCTTCTCGGTGAAGAGGCTGAGCCAGAGCGCGTAGCCGACCGGGACGATCATCGCCACGGTGAACAGGGCGAAGAAGGGGGCGAGGAGCGTGCCCGCCGCCAGCCGGGTCCGGGCCCTGGTGCTGAGCGCCGTGGACCGGCGGCCGGTGCGGGCGGTGTCCCGGGGCGGCGTGGTGCGCGGCCCCGGCACCCCGGGGCGGCGTTCGGTGTCCTGGGTGCTCATGAGCCCTCCGCCACCTTCAGGCCGCGCTTCCGCAGGTCGGCGACGGTGGCCTCGTGGGCCCGCCGGATCGCGCGCGGCAGCGTCGAGCCGCCGCCGACGACCTCGCCCAGCTCGTCGCCCAGCGCGGCGTTGGTCGCCCCCGGGCTGGGGCCCCACACCCAGTCGGGCCCGATGGACCTGCCCGCCTCCTCGAACAGCCCGTACAGGTCCTGACCGCCGTAGAAGCTCGTGTCGAACGCCTTCCTCGCGATCGGCACCATGGCGGGGGAGGCGGGCAGGGCGCTCGATGTGCTCGCCCCGATCCGGGCCTTGATCGCGTCCTCGTGCGTCGACATCCACAGCGCGAACTCGACGGCGGCCGCCGTCCTGGTGCTGCCCTTGCTGACGGCGAACGTGGAACCGCCGATCATCCCGCTGGCCGGCCGGTCCGCCTCCTGGCTCGGCAGCCGTACCGCCGCCCACTGGCCCTTCTGCTCGGGCACGATGCCCGCGAGCACGCCCGCGCTCCAGGACGCCCCGAGGTAGCCGACGGTGGTGCCCTGCTTGAGGGAGCCGGTCCACTCGGGGCTGAACGAGGAGGCGGTGGAGACGAGCCGGTCGTCGATCAGGCCCTGCCAGTACGCGACGGTGCGCTCGGAGGCGGGGTCGGTGGTGTCGATCCGCCAGGCGTCGGTCCCGGCCCGGAACCACTGCGCGCCCGCCTGCCACGCCATGGCCTGGAAGAACGTCGGGTCGTCGGGGAAGAAGGTGGCGATCCTGGTCCTCGGTGAGGCCTTCTTCACCTGCTCCGCCGCGCTCCGGAAGTCGTCCCAGGTGGCGGGCGGTTCGATGGAGTGCTCGGTGAAGAAGTCCTTGCGGTAGTAGAAGATCTGCGGCGCGGCGTCGAAGGGGACGGCCCAGTTCTTGCCGCCGAGCGTCGTCATCTCGATCGTCTGCGGCAGGAACTTCTTCTTGACGTCCTCGGTCAGATAGGGGCTGATGTCCTGCAGCGACCCCTGGCTGACGAACGCGGACAGCTGCGGATACTCGATGGAGAGCAGATCGGGGGCGATGCCCGCCTTCACCGCGTTGGCGATCTTGGGGTAGCCGCCGAGACCGCCCGAGGGTATCTCCTCGAACTCCACCCGGATCGTGTCGTGGGTGGCGTTGAACGCGTCCACGACCTCCTGGGATCCCTTCGTCCATGCCCAGAAGGACACGGTCACCGGGTCGTCGGCGGTACCTCGGGCGCGGGAGTCGTCGGCGCCGCCGCACGCCGTGACGACGGCGAGAGCGGTGGCGGCGCCGACCAGCGCATGGACGGGACGGGACCAACTGCGGCTCACGGCATGGCTCCTGTACGGGCGGACGGTACGAGCTGGGTAGCCGCGATATTTCGATTCCGCCTGAGCGAAGTCAAGAGCGAAAGATTGAATGATCGAATAATGATCGATTCAGGAAGGGGTGAAGAGGGTCAGACCGCCGCAAGACGGTCGGCGTCGCCCGCCCCCGGCCGCCCGCAGGACTCCCGCACCCGCAGCGCCGGCAGCAGCGCCACCCGCCGCCGGGGCGAAGGCCCGTCCCCGCCCGGATACCGGGGCCCGGCCAGCCGCTCCACCAGCAGCTCCGCCGCACTGCGCCCCACCTCCCGCTTGGGCGGGGCCACCGCGCTCAGCGGGGTGTCGGCGAGCGCCGCGACCTCGTCGTCGTACGTGACCAGCGCCAGGTCCCCGGGGACCCGCACCCCCAGCTCGGCCAGCCGGCGCACCAGCCGGATGGCCTCCTCGTCGTTGTGGACCAGCACCGAGCTCGCCCGCCCCTCGCGCACCGCGGCCCGCACCGCCTGCGCCGACCGCTCGAAGAGCGCCGGATCACGGTCGGCGGAGACCGTCGCGATCAGCGGTTCCGTCCCGGCGAGGCCCAGCGCGGCCAGCGCCCGCGTGAACCCGGTCCGTACCGCCAGGGCCGTCGGGCTGTCCGAACGGGCCACCAGCATCGGCGTCCCGTGCCCCAGCCGCACCAGGTGCCGAACGGCGAGCAGTACCCCGTGCGCGTGGTCCGAGCCCACCTGGTCCAGGCCCTCCAGCGGGCTGCCGGGCGCACCCCTCCGCTCCACCAGCACCTTCTCGCCCGGCAGCCGGGCTATCCACTCGCCGTACCGCTCCGGGTGCTCCGGCTCCGTCCAGCTCGGCGCCAGCAGCAGCCCCTGCGCCCCGGCGGCCAGCAGCCCGGCCGCGTGCGCCGCGTCGTCCTCGGGGCGGTAGTCGGTGACCCGCAGGATCAGCCGCGCGCCGAGCCGGGCGGCCGCCTCGTGGGCGCCCCGGATCACCTCGGCGAAGTAGTAGGCGGCGGCCGGGGCCAGCATCCCGATCACCGGGCCGCCGCCCGCCGGCGTACCGGCCGGGCCCCGGTCGGCGGGCCAGGACACCGAACCGTGCGCCCGCTCCAGCAGCCCCCGGGAGGCCAGCGCCTCGACATCGCGCCGGGCGGTGACCGTGGCGACGCCGAGCCGGTCCGCCAGGTCGGAGACCCGTACGGTGCCGCGCTCGCGTACCAGGTTCAGCAGCCGGTCATGACGTTCAGCAGCACCTTCGCGCACGGAGACAGCCCCCTGGAGCAGAATGATCGAACCCTGAGCAACGGGCGATCATTCGATCACAGGGCGGCCGGACGCGGGAGGGGCGGAGCGATTCCCGTACCGCCACCGCCCTACTGCCCTACTGCGGGCCGTACTTGCGCCCCGTCCGCGAGGTGACCCCGCCGAGCAGCCCGCGCGGGGTCACCTTCACCAGCCCCATCAGCGCCTTGTAGCGCGGGTCCGGGATCGACACCGTCCGGCCCTTGGCCAGATCCGCCAGCGCCGAGGACACCAGCTTGTCCGCGTCCAGCCACATCCAGTTCGGGATGTTGTCCGTGCCCATTCCGGCCCGCTCGTGGAACTCCGTCCGCACGAACCCGGGGCACAGCACCATCAGCCGCACCCCCGACCCGGCCAGATCCCGCGCCGCGCCCTGGGTGAACTGCACGACCCACGACTTCGACGCCCCGTACGTACCGCGCGGCACGAACGCGGCGACGGACGCCACGTTGACGACCCCGCCCCGGCCCCGCTCCCGCATCCCGGCGACGGCCGCCGAGGTCAGCCGCAGCACCGCCTCGCAGTGCACCTTCAGCATCGTCAGCTCATCGGCCATGGACACCTCCAGGAAGCGCCCCTTGTTGCCGAACCCGGCGTTGTTGACCAGCAGATCGATCGGATGCGTGCGCTCCGCGAGCCGCTTCTCGACCGCCTCGATCCCGCCGTCCGTGGACAGGTCGGCGCTCAGCACCTCGGCCTCGATGCCGTGCCGGTCGTGCAGCTCCGTGGCCTGCTCGCGCAGCCGTGCGGTGTCCCGCGCCACCAGCACCAGGTTGTGCCCCTGGGCCGCGAGCCGCCGCGCGAACGCGGCCCCGATACCCGCCGTCGCGCCCGTGATCAGTGCAGTCGTCATACGCGGCACGTTAGTGCCCCGCCCGGCCCGGGACGACACCCGCCCGGCCCGGCCGGGGGAGACCCCGCGGTCCGGGTCAGGGCGCCCCCGGGGCGAAGGACAGCATGCGGGCCTCGCGCACGGGTTCGCGGTCCTCGTCACCGCTCATGTGCGTCGAGGTCAGGACGAGCCGTCCGTCGACGTAGGCCGTGTGCCCCATGGACATCTCGTACTCCCACTTCGCGGTCGCCACCGGGTGCTTCACGACGTTCGTCTCGGTGCCGGCGCCGCGCGGGCCCATCAGGAAGGTCCGGCCCGGGCTGCTCGGTCCGGCCGCCTCGTAGATGAGCATCGACGTGCCGCCCTCCGCGCGCAGGGGATAGAGCCTCCGGAGCCGGTTGTCCTTGATCCCCCACAGGAACTTCCCGGTCTTCACGTCGTACGCGCCGGCCTGGTCCTGGCCACCCAGCATGATGAGGCCCTTGTCGACCGAGGCGCCCCGGCAGGGCTGGATGTTCCCGCCCGATCCGGTTCCCGCGCACTCCTCGAAGCCCTTGTCCCGCGCGTCGAAGGTGACGCGGTGCTTGCCCTTGGGGTCCAGGACCGTGATCCGCCAGTCGGACGCGGTGTCCTTGTCGTTGTAGATGGTGAAGACGACCGGGTCCATGGAGATCAGACTGCCGAACCTCCAGCCGGTCTTCATCCGGTAACGCCACAGCACCTTGCCGGTGCGCGGGTCGAGTTCGCGCAGCTGGCCGTAGTTCTTGCCCCGCTCGACGGCGATCATGCACTCGGAGCTCACCAGGAGCCGGGACGGTCCGCCCGCCACATCGTCGGGGACGCACGTGTTCTTGTTCTCCCGGGGGACCTCGTAGAGCTTGCTCCCGTCGCCCATCCGATAGGTGACGACTCGTTGGCCCCGGGCGACGGAGAGGACGTCGCCGCTGATGGCGCTGTAGACGATGAACGTGTCGTCCTCGTCACCGGGCTCGTCGAGCTTCTTGTGCCACCCCTGCTTCCCCGTCTTCAGATCGATCATCTGCATCTGGTTGCAGAGATTGTTCCGCTCGTTGTCGGGCCTCTCGTTCCGGAAGACCACGACCTTGCCGTCGGGCGTCGGGTTGGCCGGTGTCTCGCACACTGCGGACGGCAGCGTCACGCTCCAGACCTCGGCGCCGTCCGAGAGCCGGTAGGCCGTGACTTTCCGGTACAGGGCCTGGACGGCGGTGTCGCCGACGATCCACAGGTCGTGGACCGGGTTGATCTGCTTGGGCAGGTCGGTCCTGTCATCGGCGATCCACGCCGCCGCCTCACCCGGCTTCCGTGCCGCCGCGACCTCTGCCGTCGTCGGAATGCGGCTCAGTTCCGGGGCGCCGGCCGCGGGCGTACGGGACGGGGACGCCGGTCCGGAAGGGCCGGGCGACTTCTTCGCCACGGGCTTCGTGGGCTCGTCCCGTCCCCGGTCGGTGACGGCGTACACCCCGCCCGCCACCACCGCGAGCACCAGCGCGACGACCGCCGCGACGACCGGGCCCCGGCCGAACCGCCGACGCGGTGGCGGCGGGGGAGGAGGCGGCCCGGACCCCGCCGCCGCGCCGCCCTCCGAGGCGTACGGGTTGCCGGGTACGGGCTGCTGCGGCGGGCCCGGGTGGTACCAGGGCTGCTGCGGGTCGGGCATGGTCTTCCCCCTGAGACGTGCCACGCGGCGCGAAAGCTGCTTCTCGGACGCAAGGTCCCTGGTGGTGGACGCGCCGCGCGCCGGTCCAGTTCCCGCTCAACGCCCCGGCCCTTCGTGAGGAGTGACGCCACGTCACCGCGCCGGGGCGCCGTTCTCGTACGCGACCGTCCCGCCCGGCCCTCAGCCCTGCCGCGCGGCGTACTCCCGGGCCTTGCGCAGCGCCTCGGGGTGCAGCGCCTCCCCGGCGGCCAGCAGTGCGGGCAGCAGGGTGCGTTCGGTGGTCACCGCCCGGAACTGCAGGGCGGCGGTCACCTCGTGGTCCGGCCGGTGCACGATCTCGACGGGGTCGCCCGCGCGGACGGTCCCCGGCTCGATCACCCGCAGATAAGCGCCGGTGACGCCCTGCTGGGTGAACCGCCGGACCCACCCCTTCTCGCCGAGGTGGTGGGCGAAGGTCCGGCACGGAATGCGGCCCGAGGTCACCTCCAGCACCAGGTCCGCGCCCACCCGCCAGCGCTCGCCGATCAGCGCGCCGCTGACGTCGAGCCCCAGCGTCGTGAAGTTCTCGCCGAACACGCCGTTGGCCAGTTTCCGGCCACCCAGCTCCTGCTCCCAGGCGTCCAGGTCCTCCCGTGCGAAGGCGTACACCGCCTGGTCGCTGCCGCCGTGATGGCGCAGGTCGCACACCGCGTCACCGGCGAGTCCGCTGCCGCCGACGCCCTTGGGGCCGGGGTCGCCCACCTCGACCGGGCCCTCCACCGGTCGCTTGTCGATCCCGGTGAGCCCTCCGGGCCCGTCGGCCTGCGCGGAGTGGCGGGGTTGGCCGGTATTCACGGTCAGCAGCTTCATGCGGTCACGCTAACGGCCCCCGATCCCAAAGGGCCACCTCATTAATTCGCCCCGACTCCAAGAATTTCTTATGCTGGAGAGGTGATCGAAGCTCGCCACCTCCGTGTCCTGCGCGCCGTGTCCACCACCGGCTCGTTCTCCGCCGCCGCCCGCGAACTCGGCTGCACCCAGCCCGCCGTCAGCCAGCAGATGAAGGCCCTGGAAGCCTCCGCGGGCACCACGCTGCTGATCCGCACCGGACGCGAGATGCGCCTCACCCAGGCCGGCGAGGCGCTGGTGCGGCACGCCTCCGGCATTCTCGCCGGGCTGACCGCCGCCGAGGAGGAGGTGGCCGCCATCGCCGGGCTGCGGGCCGGCCGGGTCCGGCTGGTCTCCTTCCCCAGCGGCAGCTCCACCCTGGTGCCGGGGGCGCTGGCCGCCCTGCGCGCCGAACACCCCGGGACCCGGGTGTCGCTCGTCGAGGCCGAGCCGCCGCGCTCGGTGGACCTGCTGCGCGAGGGCGACTGCGACATCGCGCTGGCGTTCCGTTACGGGGCGACCGGCGGCGAATGGGACGACCTGGTGGTCCGGCCGCTGCTCACCGACCGGCTGATCGGCCTGGTCCCGGACGGGCACCGGCTGGCCGGGGCGGCGAGCGTGTCCATCGGCGAGCTGGCCGAGGAGTCGTGGATCGCGGGCTGCCCGCGCTGCCGCCGCCAGCTGGTCGAGGTCTGCGAGGAGTCCGGGTTCACCCCGCGCATCGACTTCGCCACGGACGACTACCCGGCGGTGATGGGCCTCGTCGGGGCGGGGCTCGGGGTGGCGGTGCTGCCGGAGCTGGCCGTCGAGTCGGTACGCCCCAAGGGGGCCAGGGCGGTGCCGGTCGAGCCCGCGATCGAGCGGGAGATCGTCGCCCTGACCCTGCCGGACCTGGCCCGGGTCCCCGCGGTGGCGGCCACGCTGGACCAGCTGGCGCGGACGGCCGCGCGCTGAGACCGCGCGGGGCCGCGGCGCCCGCCGGGCCCCGCGGCCCACGGGTGGTGAGGGATCCGGTCCCGCTGCGGCTGGTCGCGGGCCGGATGGCTGAAGGTCTCGAAGAAACGTTTCTGCGTTCAGTGACGGCGTACGGGTGTCAGGTGGCGCCGGGGCCGTTGGCGGAGGCCCCGGAAGGCGCCGCGGTGATCAGCCGGGTTCTGGCCCGGCCCATCAGCTCTTCGCGCTCGTCCTCCGTCAGGCCGCCCCACACTCCGTAGGGCTCCCTGACGGCCAGGGCGTGCGCCGCGCACTCGGCCCGTACCGGGCACCGCATGCACACCTCCTTGGCGGAGGTCTCGCGGGCGCTCCGGGCGGCGCCGCGCTCACCCTCCGGGTGGAAGAACAGGGAGCTGTCCACGCCTCGGCAGGCGGCGAGCAGCTGCCAGTCCCACAGGTCTGCGTTGGGTCCGGGAAGGCGGGAGAAATCTGCCATTGCTTGTCCCCTCGGAGCTGTGCTGCTTCGGAAGCGGCATCCAGGACCGTCTGTGAACGACGGTCTGCTGTGATCGGACCGTCTGTGATCGGTGTGACCGAAGTCTCGACCGTACATCTACGGTGCTAGTAGATGTAAATATGACTGATTGCGAATCTAGCCACAGACACCCCCTAAAGGGAAGAAAAGCTGCCAAATAGGGCATGCCAACGAGTGAAGATTCGGTTGACGGGTGAATCACCCGCGCCGTTCTCCTCCGTGCACGGGCCTTCACGTAGAGTGCCGAACCCGACCGCCCGACCCGTAACTCTTTCGAGTGACCATCGTTAAGAGAGCGGATGCGGTTGACGGATATCCGGCTCGGGCACATGTCCGAGGGGGTCAACCGCACAGGTGACGACTTGTATCAGCCTGGAGGCTCAAGGTGACGCGCATCAGCTGCGGAGGACGGTCATGACATCCGTCCTCGTCTGCGACGACTCCCCGCTTGCCCGAGAAGCGCTCCGTCGCGCGGTGGCCACCGTGCCCGGCGTCGAGCGCGTGACGACGGCGGCCAACGGCGAGGAAGTCCTCCGCCGCTGGGGTGCCGATCGTTCGGATCTGATTCTGATGGACGTACGCATGCCCGGTCTGGGGGGTGTGGAGACGGTCCGGCGGCTGCTCTCCGCCGATCCCGGGGCCCGGATCATCATGCTGACCGTCGCCGAGGACCTGGACGGCGTCGCGCTCGCGGTCGCCGCCGGGGCCCGCGGGTATCTGCACAAGGACGCCTCGCGCGCCGAGCTGCGGGCCACCGTCACCCAGGCGCTGGCCGACCCGACGTGGCGGCTCGCCCCGCGCCGGCTGCGGTCCGCCGAGATGGGGGCGGCCCCGACGCTCACCGCGCGTGAGATCCAGGTGCTCGAAGGCATGAGCCACGGCCGCTCCAACGCGGAGATCGGCCGCGAGCTGTTCCTCTCCGAGGACACGGTCAAGACCCACGCCCGACGCCTGTTCAAGAAGCTCGGGGCCTCGGACCGCGCCCATGCGGTGGCCCTCGGATTCCGCTGGGGCCTGGTCCGCTGACGACCGGCCCGGGCCGCGCCCCGTCCGCACACCGGCGGACGGGGTCACGGAGCGGGCCACCGGTTCCACACCCCGTATCCGGGCGCCCGCCCAGCGGTGCCATGTGACGCTTCCCGGCCGATGACGCATCCTTGAGTCGTGGAGTTCCTCAGGAACGATTCGGTCGAGCGGAAGGGGAGGGCGCAGGACATGACATCCGGCGCACCCGCTCATAACGCTTCGGTGCACAACTCGGGACGCGATGGAGCGGACCTGACGGCATCAGGGCACCATGGTCCGATGCGCGACGACGAAACCACGGTGATCGGTGCCCTCGTGCACCGGGCCGTCGACGGCGACGCGCAGGCCACCCATGATCTGCTGGCCCATGTACACCCCCTCGCCCTGCGCTACTGCCGCTCCCGGCTGAACCGCCTTCCCGGTGATGCTCGCCACTTCGTGGAGGACCTGGCGCAGGAGGTCTGCGTCGCGGTGCTGATGGCGCTGCCGCGCTACAAGGACACCGGCAGGCCCTTCGAAGCCTTCGTCTTCGCGATCGCCGGCCACAAGGTCGCCGACCTCCAGCGCGCCGCGATGCGCCACCCCGGGTCGACCGCCGTCCCCTCCGACGAGATGCCGGAGCGGCCCGACGACTCCCTCGGCCCGGAGGAGCGCGCCCTGCTCAGCAGCGATGCGGCCTGGGCCAAGAAGCTCCTCGCCAACCTCCCGGAGAACCAGCGCGAGCTGCTGGTCCTGCGGGTCGCGGTCGGGCTGACCGCGGAGGAGACCGGACAGATGCTCGGGATGTCGCCGGGGGCCGTCCGGGTCGCGCAGCACCGCGCGCTCAGCAGGCTCCGGGCGCTCGCGGAGCAGTAGAGACGCACGTTCCGGCCCTCGCCGAGGGCTCTGTAGGAAGCTACAGAACGGCCAAGTGATCTTGATCGTGGAATGAGACACCCGTGGAGCCCGTTAGCATGGACATCCGCACCGATCAAGGCCATTTGGGGAAGGTGTCATGACTGCAAACGTCGACGGAGTGCCCGAGAAATTCGCGACGCTCGGGTTGACCTACGACGACGTGCTGCTGTTGCCCGGCGCGTCCGAGGTCCTGCCCAACGCGGTCGACACCTCGACCCTCATCTCGCGCAACGTCCGGGTGAACATCCCCCTGCTGTCCGCCGCCATGGACAAGGTGACCGAGGCCCGCATGGCGATCGCCATGGCCCGTCAGGGCGGCGTCGGCGTGCTGCACCGCAACCTCTCCATCGAGGACCAGGTGAACCAGGTCGACCTGGTCAAGCGGTCCGAGTCCGGGATGGTCACCGACCCGATCACCGTGCACCCCGACGCCACGCTCGGCGAGGCGGACGCGCTCTGCGCGAAGTTCCGCATCAGCGGTGTGCCGGTCACCGACGCCGCGGGCAAGCTGCTCGGCATCGTCACCAACCGCGACATGGCCTTCGAGTCGGACCGTACGCGCCAGGTGCGCGAGGTCATGACGCCGATGCCGCTCGTCACCGGCAAGGTCGGCATCTCCGGCGTCGAGGCCATGGAGCTGCTGCGCCGCCACAAGATCGAGAAGCTGCCGCTGGTCGACGAGGCGGGCCTCCTCAAGGGCCTCATCACGGTCAAGGACTTCAAGAAGGCCGAGCAGTACCCGAACGCGGCCAAGGACGCCGAGGGCCGGCTGCTCGTCGGCGCGGCCGTCGGCGCCAGCCCCGAGGCGCTGGAGCGCGCGCAGGCGCTCGCCTCCGCCGGGGTCGACTTCCTGATCGTCGACACCTCGCACGGACACAACAGCAACGCCCTCGCCTGGATGGCGAAGATCAAGTCGAGCGTCGGCGTCGACGTCATCGGCGGCAACGTCGCCACCCGCGACGGCGCCCAGGCCCTGATCGACGCCGGTGTCGACGGTGTGAAGGTCGGCGTCGGACCCGGCTCGATCTGTACCACCCGCGTGGTCGCCGGCATCGGCGTCCCGCAGGTCACCGCGATCTACGAGGCCGCGCTCGCCGCCCGTGCCGCGGGCGTCCCGGTGATCGGCGACGGCGGCCTCCAGTACAGCGGCGACATCGGCAAGGCACTGGCCGCCGGCGCGGACAGCGTGATGCTGGGCAGCCTGCTGGCGGGCTGCGAGGAGTCGCCGGGCGAGCTGATGTTCATCAACGGCAAGCAGTTCAAGTCGTACCGCGGCATGGGCTCGCTGGGCGCGATGCAGTCCCGCGGCCAGGGCCGGTCGTACAGCAAGGACCGCTACTTCCAGGCCGAGGTCTCCTCGGACGACAAGCTCGTCCCCGAGGGCATCGAGGGCCAGGTGCCCTACCGCGGCCCGCTGGCCAACGTCCTCCACCAGCTCGTCGGCGGCCTGCGCCAGACCATGGGCTACGTCGGCGCCGCGTCCGTCGACCAGATGGAGAGCAAGGGCCGCTTCGTCCGGATCACCTCGGCGGGCCTCAAGGAGAGCCACCCGCACGACATCCAGATGACGGTGGAAGCACCGAACTACAGCAGGAAGTAACGCGTCAGCGCAGGTGAGGGGCGGTACCGGGAACTCCGGTCCGCCCCTCACGTGTGCGTCGGGGATACTGGTCAGCGCAGACGTAGAGGGAAAGGCCACACATCGTGACTGAGATCGAGATCGGGCGCGGCAAGCGCGGCCGCCGGGCATACGCATTCGACGACATCGCCGTCGTTCCGAGCCGCCGCACCCGCGACCCGAAGGAGGTCTCGATCGCCTGGCAGATCGACGCCTACCGCTTCGAGCTGCCGTTCCTGGCCGCTCCCATGGACTCCGTGGTCTCCCCGCAGCACGCCATCCGGATCGGCGAGCTCGGCGGCCTGGGCGTGCTGAACCTGGAAGGCCTGTGGACCCGGCACGCCGACCCGCAGCCGCTGCTGGACGAGATCGCCGAGATGCCGGTCGAGTCCGCGACCCGCCGGCTCCAGGAGATCTACTCCGCGCCGATCCAGGAGGAGCTGATCGGTCAGCGCATCAAGGAGGTGCGCGACTCCGGTGTCGTCACCGCCGCCGCGCTCTCCCCGCAGCGCACCGCCCAGTTCTCCAAGGCGGTCGTCGACGCGGGCGTCGACATCTTCGTCATCCGCGGTACGACGGTCTCCGCCGAGCACGTCTCCGGTGCGGCCGAGCCGCTGAACCTGAAGCAGTTCATCTACGAGCTGGACGTCCCGGTCATCGTCGGCGGCTGCGCCACGTACACCGCCGCCCTGCACCTGATGCGGACCGGCGCGGCCGGTGTCCTCGTCGGCTTCGGCGGCGGCGCCGCGCACACCACGCGCAACGTCTTCGGCATCCAGGTCCCGATGGCCACCGCCGTCGCGGACGTCGCCGGCGCCCGCCGCGACTACATGGACGAGTCCGGCGGCCGGTACGTGCACGTCATCGCGGACGGCGGCGTCGGCTGGTCCGGCGACCTGCCGAAGGCCATCGCCTGCGGCGCGGACGCCGTGATGATGGGCTCCCCGCTGGCCCGCGCCACCGACGCGCCGGGCCGCGGCCGCCACTGGGGCATGGAGGCCGTCCACGAGGACGTGCCGCGCGGCAAGCTGGTCGACCTCGGCTCGGTCGGGACGACGGAGGAGGTCCTCACCGGTCCTTCGCACACCCCCGACGGCTCGATGAACATCTTCGGCGCCCTGCGCCGCGCGATGGCCACCACCGGCTACAGCGACCTCAAGGAGTTCCAGCGCGTCGAGGTGACGGTGGCGGACTCGCAGCACCGCCGCTGATCTCCCGTACGTACGGATACGGAAGGGCCCGGACCGTGACGGTCCGGGCCCTTCCGTGTGGTCCCGCCGGGTGTCAGCCGGCCTTCTTGGCGCCACCGACGGCGGCGACCGCGGCGAGGCCGAGGAAGAGGTAGGTCATGAAGTCCGCCTCCTGCGACCAGGCTTCGGTCACGGTGTCGAAGTGGTCGCCGATGACCTCGGAGAACGGGATCTGCGCCAGGTCGGAGAGCACCATCGAGATGCCGACGAGCTGGCCGAGGTAGACGGCGCCGATCGAGAAGACCGCCGAGGCGGCGATGACCGCCGGGTTGGAGCCGCCGACCTTGCTCGCCGCGAAGCCGACCAGGAAGCCGACGCCGACCGCCGCGTAGCCGACCTCGCGCTCGATGGAGCCCGCGATCACGCCGTACAGGATGCCCGCGACGAGCGCCGCGCCGAGCGCGACCAGCACACCGAGCAGCACGTTGTTACGGGCCGGGGGCGCCGGGGTGAAGGGCGCGCCGCCGCCGAACGGGGCGCCCTGGCCCGGCTGCTGGCCCGCGAACGGGTTGCCGGTCGGGGCCGGGGGCTGCTGGCCGTACGGGTTGCCGGTCGGCGCGGCGGGGGCGGGCTGACCCGGCTGGCCGGCGTACGGGTTGCCTTCTACGGGCTGACCGCCGTAGGGCTGCTGGGGCTGGTTCGGCGGCTGCACGGGCTGACTCACGGTGGAACTCCCCCTGGGGCGGCTGCGCACGGGTGTGCGTGGTGCGCACGTCTGTGCGCTCTGTGACGCCGCAGGGTAGCAGTACGCACCGGATCCGGTCACCGGCAATCTTTTTCGGCCGCCGCGCACCGCCCTCAGAGCCGGTGCGCGGCCCCCGCCGGAGTGGCTCCCCGGGTGTCCAGGAGGAGTTGGGCCTTGACCGCGAGGCCCTGGAGGTCGTAGGTGCGGTGCTGCTGGAGCAGGACGGTCAGGTCGGCGCCGGCCGCCGCCTCGTACAGCGAGTCGGCGCGCGGGACGGGACGTTCGCGCACCCGCCAGTCCAGGACGTGCGGGTCGTGGTAGCCGATCTGGGCGCCCATGTCCATCAGCCGGGTGGCGATCTCCCGGGCGGGGGCGGCCTCCTGGTCGGCGCTGTCCGGCTTGTAGGTGACCCCGAGGAGCAGGACGCGTGCGCCCCGGACGGACTTGCCGTGCTCGTTCAGGAGGGTGGCGCAGCGCTGGATGACGTAACTGGGCATCCGGTCGTTGATCTCCTGCGCCAGCGAGACCATCCGCAGCGGGTGTCCGGGGGTGCGGGTGCTGTAGGGCAGGCAGCCCGGGTCCACCGGGACGCCGTGGCCGCCGACGCCGGGTCCGGGGCGGAAGGGCTGGAAGCCGAACGGCTTGGTCTCGGCGCACCGGATGACGTCCCAGAGGTCGACGCCGAGGTCGTGGCAGAGCACCGCCATCTCGTTGACCAGGGCGATGTTGACGTGCCGGAAGTTGGTCTCCAGCACCTTCGTCATCTCCGCCTCGCGCGGTCCGCGGGCCCGGACGACCTTGTCGGTGAGCCGTCCGTAGAAGGCGGCGGCCGACTCGGTGCAGGCGGGGGTGAGGCCGCCGATGACCTTGGGGGTGGAGGCGTAGGTGTGGGTGCGGTTGCCGGGGTCGAGCCGGCTGGGGGAGCAGGCGAGGTGGAAGTCGCGTCCGGCGACGAGCCCGGAGCCCTCTTCGAGGAGGGGGCGCAGGAAGGTCTCGGTGGTGCCGGGCGGCACGGCGGACTCCAGCAGCACGGTGGTGTGCGGGCGCAGCCGGGCGGCCAGGGCGCGGGCGGCGTCGCCGAGGGCGGTGAGGTCGACGGTGCGGTCGGGGCCGAGGGGGGTGGGGGAGCAGATCACGGCGGTACGGATCCGGCCCAGCTCGGCGGCGTCGGTGGTGGGCCGGAAGCCGCCGGAGAGCATGCGGCGGATCTCGGACGCGGTGAGGGTGCCCTCGACGGGGCTGCGGCCCGCTCCGAGCTCCGCGTAGGGGCGTGGGTCGGGGTCGTAGCCGACGGTGTCGATTCCGGCGGTGACGGCGGCCCGGGCGAGCGGCAGGCCGAGGTGACCGAGTCCGATGACGGCGAGGTCTGCGGGCATACAGGAAGACCCCCTAAGTGCGGAGAGCGAAGATCGCAACTGCTGTGGACAGCGCAATGTCAGACTAGGCGTAAATATGACCTATATGTCGCATTGCGTGGTTCCGGACGCCCGGGTGTTGTCCACAGGCGGTGGCTGAACTCGGGGAGCGCGGACAGAATCGAAGGGTGGACACGGGCGGCCGGCCCCTCGGCCGGGTGGCACTCCCGTGTCCGACCACCCCGATCCACCGGGAGGCAGCAGTGAGGACAGCGACACTGGGACCCGCCGAGCGCACCGCAGCGCTCGCCGCCATGGCCGAGCGCGAACTGGACGTGCTGGTCGTGGGAGCGGGCGTGGTCGGCGCGGGCACGGCGCTGGACGCCGCCACCAGAGGCCTCTCCACCGGCCTGGTCGAGGCGCGCGACTGGGCGTCCGGCACATCGAGCAGGTCGAGCAAGCTGATCCACGGCGGCCTGCGCTATCTGGAGATGCTCGACTTCGCCCTGGTCCGGGAGGCCCTCAAGGAGCGCGGGCTGCTCCTGGAGCGGCTCGCCCCGCACCTGGTGAAGCCCGTCCCCTTCCTCTACCCCTTGCAGCACAAGGGCTGGGAGCGGCTCTACGCCGGTTCCGGCGTCGCGCTGTACGACGCGATGTCGGTCTCCTCCGGCCACGGCCGGGGCCTCCCCGTCCACCGCCACCTCTCCCGCAAGCACGCCCTGCGGGTCGCCCCCGCGCTGAAGAAAGATGCCCTGGTCGGCGCCCTCCAGTACTACGACGCCCAGATGGACGACGCCCGCTTCGTCACCGACCTGGTGCGCACCGCCGCCTCCTACGGCGCCCGGGTGGCGAACCAGGCCCGGGTCGTCGGCTTCCTCCGCGAGGGCGAACGGGTCGTGGGCGCGCTCGTACGGGACGTCGAGAGCGGTGAGGAGTACGAGGTCCGGGCCAAGCAGGTGGTCAACGCGACCGGCGTGTGGACCGACGACACCCAGGGCCTCATCGGCGAGCGCGGACAGTTCCACGTCCGGGCCTCCAAGGGCATCCACCTGGTCGTCCCCAAGGACCGCATCCACTCCTCGACCGGCCTCATCCTGCGCACCGAGAAGTCCGTCCTCTTCGTCATCCCCTGGGGCCGGCACTGGATCATCGGCACCACGGACACCGACTGGGACCTGGACAAGGCCCATCCGGCCGCCTCCAGCGCCGATATCGACTATCTCCTCCAGCACGTCAACTCCGTCCTGAACACCCCGCTGACCAGGGACGACGTCCAGGGCGTCTATGCCGGGCTGCGCCCGCTGCTGGCCGGCGAGTCGGACGCCACCAGCAAGCTGTCGCGCGAGCACACGGTGGCCCACCCGGCCCCAGGGCTGGTCGTCGTGGCGGGCGGCAAGTACACGACGTACCGGGTCATGGCCAAGGACGCGGTCGACGAGGCGGTGCACGGGCTCGACCAGCGTGTCGCCGCCTGCGTCACCGAGGACACCCCGCTGCTGGGGGCCGAGGGGTACAAGGCCCTGTGGAACGCGCGCGCCCGGATCGCGGCCCGCACCGGACTCCATGTCGCCCGGGTGGAGCATCTGCTCAACCGGTACGGCTCAATGACCGAGGAGATTCTGGAACTGATCGTCGCCGACCCCGTCCTGGGCGAACCGCTGCCCGCCGCCGACGACTATCTGCGCGCCGAGATCGTCTACGCGGCCTCCCACGAGGGCGCCCGCCATCTGGACGACGTGCTGACCCGGCGCACCCGGATCTCCATCGAGACCTTCGACCGGGGCACCCGCAGCGCCCGGCTCTGCGCGGAGCTGATGGCGCCGGTGCTGGGCTGGGACGAGGGGCGGATCGACCGGGAGGTCGAGCACTACGAGAAGCGGGTGGAGGCCGAGCGCGAATCGCAGCGGCAGCCGGACGACCTCACGGCGGACGCGGCCCGGCTCGGCGCACCGGACATCGTGCCGATCTAGGAGGGCCCCTTCGGCGCCCGCCCGCCCCGACGAGCCCCGGACGGCGGCCACCGCCTGTTGCCGCCGGGGCAGTTGGGCCCCACCGGTCCCGTGGGGCGGGACCGTGGCCCGGTCCGGCCTGGACGGGGAGGCCGGGTCGGTAGGAGGCTGTGGGAGATTCCTCCTTGGGCCGTGGCGCGGCGGACCCCGGACCCGGCACCAGGACCGGTCCCGGGGTGAGGGACAATGGACGCTCTGCCAGGGCGGGTTGATCGCAGAGGGGACGCATGTCGGAGGCGGAGCAGTCACGGGAGCCCCAACGGGACAAGAACGGTCGGCTCCTCGCGGGGCGCTACCGGCTCGGTGAGGTGCTCGGCCGAGGCGGCATGGGTACGGTCTGGCGCGCCGACGACGAGACGCTCGGCCGCACGGTCGCGGTCAAGGAACTGCGGTTCCCCTCGGCGATCGACGAGGACGAGAAGCGCCGGCTGATCACGCGCACCCTGCGTGAGGCCAAGGCGATCGCACGGATCCGCAACAACAGCGCGGTGACCGTCTACGACGTGGTCGACGAGGACGACCGCCCGTGGATCGTCATGGAGCTGATCGAGGGCAAGTCGCTCGCGGAGGCCATCCGCGAGGACGGCACGCTGACGCCGAAGCGGGCCGCCGAGGTCGGACTCGCCATCCTCGACGTGCTGCGCTCGGCGCACCGCGAGGGCATCCTGCACCGCGATGTGAAGCCGTCCAACGTGCTGATCTCCGAGGACGGGCGCGTCGTGCTCACCGACTTCGGCATCGCCCAGGTCGAGGGCGACCCGTCGGTCACCTCCACCGGCATGCTCGTCGGCGCCCCCTCGTACATCTCGCCGGAGCGCGCGCGTGGGCACAAGCCGGGCCCGCCCGCCGACCTGTGGTCGCTCGGCGGACTGCTGTACGCGAGCGTCGAGGGCTGCCCGCCGTACGACAAGGGCTCGGCCATCGCCACGCTCACGGCCGTGATGACCGAACCGCTCGACCCGCCCAAGAACGCCGGTCCGCTCACCGAGGTCATCTACGGGCTGCTCGCCCGGGACCCCGAGCAGCGCCTCGACGACGCCGGGGCACGGGCGTTGCTCAACGACGTCATCAACGCCCCCGACGTTCCCGCGCCGGCCCCCGCCGACTCCACCCAGATCATGGCCATCCCGCCGGTCCCCGCCGCCGACCCCCTCGTCAAGCGGACGCCGAAGCAGCCCAAGGCCCCGAAGCCGCCGAAGCAGTCCACCGGCTCGGGCGAGTCCGGCGAGGGCGCCCGCGACCGGCTGCGCGGAGCCCTGCGCTCCGTGCGCAACGCGAAGACCCCGGCCGTGGCGACGGGAGCCGCGGCGGGCGCGGCCGCCGCGTCGGCGAGCTCTCCGGCCGCCGCCGCCACCGGTTCGCCCGTAGCCCCGCCCAAGCCGCCGTCCCCGCCCGGGACTTCCACGCCGGGCGCGCCGTCCGGCACGGCGGCGAAGGGAGCCGTCGCGGCCCCCGCCGCACCCGTCGGCGCCCCGAAGTCCACGGCGACGGCGAGTGCTTCCGTACCCGGGCAGCGACCGCCCGCCCCGCCCGCGTCCACGCGTGCCTCGATCACCGATGTGGTGCCCCGCCGCACCCTCGCGATCATCGCGGCCGTCGTCGCGCTGGCCATCCTCGGCACGATCCTCGCGCTCACCCTCGGCGACGGCGACGGGAACGGCGGCAAGGACGACACCGCCGCGTCGGCCGGAGCCTCGGCCGGCGGCGCCGACGACAAGGGCGACACCGGCGGCGGTTCGGCCGGCGGGAAGGGCGACGGCCAGAAGGAGGGCCAGGGCAAGGAGGACGGCCGGGCCTCCGAGGACCCGTCCGGCGAGGGCTCCGACGACCCGAAGGGCGACGACCCCGAGGGCGACGAGGGAGACGGTCCGGCCGCGGGCGACTCCCTGCCCGCCGGCTACGAGAACGTCACCGACACCCGGTTCCACTTCACCATGGCGATGCCCGGCGACTTCAAGCGCACGGGCATCGCGGGCACCAACTCCGGCGGCATCTACAACGCCGCGCAGGGCAGCTTCCCCCGGGTCCAGGTCGACTTCAACAGCTCGCCCAAGGACGACGCGGCGGCCGCCTGGCGCGGGGCCGTCGGCAGCGCCAAGGTCCTCAGCGACGGGTACAAGCACGGCAGCATAAAGAAGGTCGAGTACAACGGCTATCCGACCGTCGCGGACTGGACGTTCGAGCGCAACCACAACGGCGTCCGGGTCCGGGTGCTCAACCGCGGTTTCAAGGTCGACGCCAAGCGCGGTTACTCGATCATGATCAGCTGCAAGATCGACGAGTGGGACGGCGACGCGTGCCGGACGCTGCGCGACACGGCGTTCGCCACCTTCACGCCCACGGACTGACCGCCGGGCACGCCCGATCCGGGCCGGTGTGAAACGTTTGTGCGGGCCGGGTTGGCACGACCCGGCCCGTCGGCCCGTGTTGCCACGTATCGTAAGAGGCCGGAGACCGTACGCAGCCGGAATCACCGGTCAATTGCCCGCCGAATGACCGTAACTGACGGATACGTGCACCTCTGACGGCCGGGGGAACAGCGCGCTCTGGGGAGGCGTCGTGGACGACTACGCGGGTCGGGTGCTTGCCGACCGCTACCGCCTTCCGCTGCCCCCGTCCGACGGGTACGAACTGGCCGAGACCCGGGCGTTCGACACCTACAGCGGCCAGGAAGTCCTGGTCCGCCAGGTGCCGTTGCCGGAGATCGTCGACGCGGAGGTGCTCGACGCCGACGGGCGGGCCTCCCTGTCCGGACGCGCCACCGGGCGGGCGGTCCGCCGCAGCACGGACCCCGCGGTCCGACGGGCGATCGAGGCCGCGCAGGCCGCCGCCCAGGTGCCCGACCACCCCCGGCTCGACCAGGTCTTCGACGTGTTCGCCGAAGCGGGTTCGCTGTGGATAGTCAGCGAGCTCGTCGCGGCCCGCCCGCTCGCCGCCCTCCTCGCCGAACGCCCCCTCAACCCCTACCGGGCCGCCGAGATCGGCTCCGACGTGCTCACCGCCCTGCGGGTGCTGCACGCCCACGGCTGGACCCACCGCAACATCACCGTCCGCACGGTCCTGGTCTGCGACGACGGCCGCGTCATGCTCACCGGCCTCGCGGCGGGCGCCGCCGAGGAGGCGCTCTGCGGGTACGCCCCCGAACCGCGGCCCGACGCCGACCCGGTGGCCGCCCCGACGACGTACGGCATCCCGGCCGTCGAGCCCGCCCCGCCGCGGGAGCTCGGCGGCGCGTATGCGCTGCCGGCCGCCAGGAGCGACGCGGAGGTGGAGTACGCGGAGTACGCGGCGGTCGAGGGTTATGCGGACGGCGCGGAGTACGAGGCCGTCCAGGAGTACGCCGACCACCGGAGCGGCGAGGGCGACGGTGGCGACCGGGAGTTTCCCGTTCCGCCGCTGCCGCAGGGGTACGCACCACGCCCGGGCGACGGCCCGGACGACGATCGGTATGACGGCCGGTACGACGACGGCCGGGGCGAGGACCGCCACGATCCGCCGTCGGGCCGCGAGGCCGGACCCGTACCGGAGCAGCGCGCCGACGCGCAGGAGATCGTCCCGCGCCCCGCCGCCCCCGCCGTCCCGTACACCGCCGTACCGCCCGCCGAGCCGGGCGCCGCGAGCGCCGCCCAGCTGCGGGCCGCCCGCGCCGGGGCCATCGCCGCCTACCGGGCGGGCGCGCGGGCCGCCGCCCGGGTCACCGAGGACCGTCAGCAGGCCGACCGCACCCCCGCCGACCTCACGAAGCCGCCGCGGCCCGGGGGCGATGCCGCTCCGGAGGCCGACAGCGCCGGATCCGCACCCGGCACCGGCACCACGGCCCCGGGCGCCGGCACGGACACCGGCACCGGCACCGGCGACACCACCACCGACACGGGCACGCGCGACACCACCACCGGCACCGGCGACCTCCCCTTCCAGAGCCCGGCCCCCGGAGCCCCCCGGCTGACCGCCCCCTGGGGCAGCCCCGCCGACGACCCCTACGACGACGAGGACGACGAGGACGACGAAGAGGGCCCCCGGCCGCCCGGCCGGCGCGTCCACCTCGCCGGTACCTGGGACGACGGGCCCGGCGCGGGGCGGCCCGTCCCCGCGGGCGGCTCCGGCGCGGACGCGCTGCGCGCCGACTCCCGGCGGCCCGGACCGCCGGCCTCCGCGCCCAAGCAGCTCGCCCGCACCGCCCCGCCCTCGTCCCCGTCCCGGGCCTGGGAGGACGCCGTCGCGGGCGGCGAACCCGCCGTCTACCGCGGCCCCACCACCCCGCTCGCCGCCGAACGCGCCCGCCAGGCACGGATCGCCGTGGTCGGAGCCGTCACCGAGCGCTGGGCCCCCGAGCAGGCGGGCCCGGTCCACGACAACTGGCAGCTCGCGCCCCCGATCGGCCCCTCCACCGACCTGTGGGCACTCGGCGCGCTGCTCTACCGCGCCGTCCAGGGCCACGCCCCCTACCCCGAGGAGAACGCCGCCGAGCTCGTCCAGATGGTGTGCGGCGAGCCGCCCGCCTTCGCCGAGGAGTGCGGCCCGCTGCGGCCCGTCGTCGAGTCGCTGCTGCGCCAGGACCCCACGGAGCGGCCGGACTTCGAGGAGCTGCGCGGCTGGCTGCGCTCGCTGGTGCGCTCCGCGCCGGAGCCGGAGGCGGGCGCCGATGTCGTCCCCCTGCCCGCGCCCGACGCCACCCGGCTCCCCGTCGTCCGCCGCCGGGGCGAGCTGGTCCGTCGGCGCCGGGGCCGTTTCGGCGGCGGCGCCGCGCACGGAAAGCACCGGCAGGGGAAGCGTCAGCAGCCGCCCGGGCAGCGCGGCGGCGGCAAGCAGCGTGACCGGCACGACTCGTTGCTGCCGCCCGACCGGTCCGTGCGGATGCCCGTCGAGGCCTGGGAGGAGGAGCGTCCGGCCCGTGCGCCGCGCGCGCCCAAGGGGCCCCGGGTGCTGCGGGAACCGCCGCGCCGGGGCGACCGGTCGTCCTCGCCGCGCAGTCTGGGCCGGCTGCTGCTCGTCCTGATCCTGCTGCTGATGGCCGCCGCCGTCGCGTACGCGGTGATGTTCCTGCCGAAGCAGGGGGAGGGCGCGGACAACGGCGCGCCGACGCCGCCCACCGGCTCCGCCGCACCGCCCGCCGCCTCCGGCGAGCCCGCGCCGTCCGCCTCGTCGGACGGGTCGTCCGACGCCGGCTCGCAGCAGCCGCAGACCAGCCGGTCGGCCGTCGCGCTCGCCTCCGGCTACACGCTCCGCAAGGACGCGGAGGGCTTCGAGGTCGGCGTACCGAAGGACTGGCAGCGCAGCCCCGCCAACGCGGACCGTCAGATCCGCTACGGCAGCGACGGGTTCACCCTGCTCGTGGTGCCCGGCCGGGACACGGTGAAGGCGGGCGGCAGCGATCCGCTGGACTACCAGCGGAACAAGGAGCCCGAGCTCCAGCCGTTCCGCGACTCCAGCTGGTCCTCCTCCTCCGGGCTGCGCCGGGTCGACGTCGGCCGGCAGGCCATGGCCGAGGGGCAGTTCACCTGGCAGGAGAGCGGCGGGCGCGAGGTGTACGTCCGTAATCTCGCGATGATCGTCGACGGCAGGTACCACGTCATCCAGGTCATCGGGCCGGAGAACGAACGCGACAAGGTCACCGAGATCTACGAGCAGGCCATCGCCTCGTACCGGGTCAACGCCTGACCGCACGTCATCGCCGCCCCACCGCCACGGGCGTTGTGCGGTGTCGACAACCATCACAGTGCGGTCTCGTGGGCGATCCCCGGTTCCGCCTTTCCGTTCCGCCTCCGTAATCTGGCAAGCCGAGGAACGGGGCGGGGACATCACGTGGATCGATCACAGGGCACGGACGCGGGACTGGTGCTGGCGGGGCGCTACCGGCTGGGCGAGGTCCTGGGCCGGGGCGGCATGGGCAAGGTCTGGCGCGCCCACGACGAGGTGCTGCACCGCACCGTCGCCGTCAAGGAGTTGACCGCCGGGCTGTACGTCGCCGAGGCCGACCGGCTCGTCCTGCACGCCCGGACGCAGAAGGAGGCGCGGGCGGCGGCGCGCATCACGCACCCCGGCGTCGTCACCGTCCATGACGTGATCGAGTACGACAACCGCCCCTGGATCGTCATGCAGTACGTCGACGGGCCCTCGCTCGCCGACGCCGCCAAGGAGAGCGGCGAGGTCGCCCCGCGCGAGGCCGCCCGCATCGGGCTGCACGTGCTGAGCGCCCTGCGCGCCGCCCACGGGGCCGGGGTGCTGCACCGCGACGTCAAGCCCGGCAACGTCCTGCTGGCCCGCGACGGGCAGGTGCTGCTGACCGACTTCGGGATCGCCGCGATCGAGGGCGACTCCACCATCACCCGGACCGGCGAACTGGTCGGCTCCATCGACTACCTGGCGCCGGAACGGGTACGCGGCGGCGACCCGGGACCCGCCTCCGACCTCTGGTCGCTGGGCGCGACGCTGTACACGGCGGTCGAGGGCACCTCCCCGTTCCGCCGTACGTCCCCGATCTCCACCATGCAGGCCGTCGTCACCGAGGAGCCGCCCGCTCCGGTCAACGCCGGTCCGCTCGGCGCAGTGATCACCGCGCTGCTCCGCAAGGACCCGGCCGACCGGCCCACCGCCGCCGAGACCGAGCAGATGCTGCTGGACGCCATGGAGGGCCGCGAACCGCGCGCGGCCCAGGCGCATGTGCCGACCCAGCGCTTCGGCGAGGACGCCCGCTACGGCTACCCGGACGCGAACGGCCCCGGCGGCGCGAACGGATCCCGCCCCTCCGACGGCTCCGACGGCGCCACCGCCCGGCTGCCCGGCGGGGCCCCCGCCACCGTGCCGCCCGCCACCGGCCCGGACCGCGCCCACCCGGTCACCGGCCCCGCCTCCGCCCCGGTGACCCGGCGCGCCGGATCCCGGTGGCGCACGGTGCTCGTCGTGGTCGTCGCTGCGGCCGTCCTCGGGGGCGCGGGCGGGCTGTTCGCGATGAAGTACGGGGACGGCTCGGAGGCCCCGGGCGGCACGGACGGCGGTACGTCCGCAGGTCGTACCCCGCCCGCGAAGCAGACCACCCCGGAGCCCACCGACCCCGCCCGGGGGGCGCCGGAGATACCCGACGGCTGGCACCGGGTCGACGACCCAGCGGGGTTCAGCCTGGTCGTGCCGAAGGACTGGACCCGGCAGTACGAGAACGGTCAGATCGACTACACCCCGGACGGCGGGGCCCACCGGATCCGCATCAGCGTCGACCCGGAACCGGACTTCGACCATCCGTATCTGCACATGGAGAACATGGAGGAGCAGCTCTCCGAGCGGCTGCCGGGCTATCAGCGGATCGGGATGGAGAAGAACACCTTCCGCGACCGGCCGGGCGCCCTCTGGGAGTTCACCTGGAACGAGACCAAGGACCATCCGGGCCCCCGGCACGGCATCGACCAGATGTACTACGGCTCCTCCGGCGGCCCCGAGTACGCGCTGTACCTCACCGCTCCGCAGGAGGGCTGGGAGGAGAGCCGGAAGAAGTTCGACATCATGCTGCGCAGCTGGAGCGCCCCGAAGAGCTGACCGCGGGCGCCCGATGCCCGGCCCGGGTTGCTGTACGGTCACGGCTCTGCATCCGCCGTACGTCCCCGGTGGTGTCCGGCCCGGCGCGTGAACCAGGATGGGCGCATGACAGATCACGGGGGACGGGCGAACGAGCCCACCAGCTATGGACTCCAGCCACCGCACGCACCGGGCGGCTCCGGCGCGCAGCACCCCGCGCCCCCGGCGTACGTCCCCTCCCCGACCGCTCCGGCGAGCGCCCCCGACCGTGCGGCGAACCGCCTCGTCGGCGGCCGCTACCGGCTGCTGGCCCGGCTCGGGCACGGCGGGATGGGCACGGTGTGGCGGGCGCACGACCAGGTCGTCGACCGCGAGGTGGCCGTCAAGGAACCGCGCGTACCGGAACACCTCGGCGAGCGGGAACACAGCACCGTGCACCAGCGCATGCGGCGCGAGGCGCGGGCCGCCGCCCGGATCGACCACCCCTCCGTCGTCACCGTCCACGACGTGGTGATCGAGGACGGCAAGCCGTGGATCGTCATGGAGCTGGTGCGCGGCCCGTCGCTCGGCGACCGCCTCCAGGAAGGCACCCTGGACCCGCGCGAGGCGGCCAGGATCGGGCTCGCGGTCCTCGACGCCCTGACGGCCGCCCATGCGATCGGCATCCTGCACCGGGACGTCAAGCCGGACAACGTCATGCTCGGCACCGGCGACCGGGTCGTCCTCACCGACTTCGGGATCGCCCAGGTCGAGGGCGAACAGCAGCTCACCGAGACCGGCGCGTTCGTCGGCTCGCCCGAGTACATCGCGCCGGAGCGGGTCCTCGGGCAGCGCCCCGGACCGGAGTCGGACCTGTGGTCGCTGGGCGTCGTGCTGTACGCGGCGGTCGAGGGGATGTCCCCGTACCGCCGCTCGCACACCCCGGCCACCCTCCAGGCCGTGCTGTCCGCCGAGCCGCAGGTGCCCGCCCGCGGCACGGGCGCGTTCGGCACGCTCGTGATGCAGCTGCTCCGCAAGGACCCGGCCGCGCGCCCGCCGGCCGCCGAGGTCCGCCGGACGCTCCAGCAGCTGGCCGCCCCGGCCCCGGCGCCGGTGACCTCCCCGTACGGAGCGGTCGCGGCGGGCGGTGGCGGCGGCAGCAAGTGGGTGCCGCCGGTGCTGCACCGCAACCGCGTGGCCCAGTTCGCCCTCGGCGGCGGGGCGCTGGCGGTGGTGGTCGCGCTCGTGCTGGTCCTGCTCAACCCGTTCGCGGGCGACGGACCTCCCGAGAACTGGCAGATCCGGCCCGAGAACGAGGTCCTGTCGGCGGACGTGGCCGTGCCCGAGGAGTACAAGCGGGTCCAGGACGACGACGGCGAACTGGTCTGGTACGCCGACCCCAGCGGCGTCTTCGAGATCGACTTCTGGCACCGCGCCCCGAAGAGCGACGACACCACCGACGACAACCCCGGGGCCGACCCGGCGGCCCGCAAGGCGTACTACGAGAAGGGCGGCGCGAACACCACCCAGATGGAGGACGCCACCGTCACGTACAAGGACGCCACGCACCAGGGGCGGAAGGCGGTCGAGATGAGCACCGAGTACACCCCGTACGCCTCCTCCGACGACGAGCCGGTGCGCTACCGCTTCCGGGAGCTGCTGATCCCCGGCGAGAAGGAGAGCGACCCCTACTGGCACGTGCGGGTGCGGATGCCCGCGAAGGGGCAGGCGGCGAAGGACGGCGACGCGATCTTCACCGAGGTCACCGAGGGGCTGAAGATTCACGCTTCCTGAGTGCCGTGGGCCGGCCGCCATGCGGTGGCCGGCCACAACGCCACTGATCAGCGGTTATGTCGCCAGCGATCACTGGCTCGTTCGGAGTGGGCGTCGGGCGGGGTCGGCGGGTCCTGTGAAAAACTGTTACCCACGGGTACCCAAAGGCTTCGGCTGGACATACTCTCGGCCTCATGACGGACTCGCAGGCCCCTGACGCCCCTCTCGGTACGAACCCCGTGGCGGTCGCCCCCGCCGGTGTGCGCACCGCCGCCGACGTGGTCACCCCCGAGGTGATCGCCCAGCTGACCCGTGGCGTCGTCGGGTCGGGCCGCACCGCCAACCACACCCCCTTCACCGGGGAGAAGCTGGCCGACCTGCCCGAGTCCACCCCCGAGGACGTGGCCACCGCCTTCGACCGGGCCCGCGCCGCCCAGCCCGTCTGGGCCGCCGTCCCCGTACGGCAGCGGGCCGCCGTCCTGCTGCGCTTCCACGACCTCGTCCTGAGCCGCCAGTCCGAGGTCCTCGACCTCATCCAGCTGGAGACCGGCAAGGCCCGGCTGCACGCCCACGAGGAGGTGCAGGCCGTCGCCGTCGCCGCCCGCCACTACGGGCGCAAGGCCGCCTCCTACCTCAAGCCCCGCCGCCACACCGGCGTCGTCCCGACCCTCACCAAGGTCACCGAACTGCGCCAGCCGCGCGGCGTCGTCGGCCAGATCGCGCCCTGGAACTACCCGCTCGAACTCTCCGTCGGCGACGCCCTGCCCGCGTTCGTCTCCGGCAACGCCGTCGTGATGAAGCCCGACACCGAGACCGCGCTCACCGCCCTGTGGGCCCGCGACCTGCTGATCGAGGCCGGACTCCCCGCCGAGGTCTTCCAGATCGTCCTCGGCGAGGGCCCCGTCGTCGGACCCGAGGTGGTCGGCCGCGCCGACTACGTCTCCTTCACCGGCTCCACCCGCACCGGCCGTGAGGTCGCCGTCGGCGCGGCGGGCCGCCTGGTCGGCGTCTCCCTGGAGCTCGGCGGCAAGAACGCCATGCTCGTCCTCAAGGACGCCGACGTGGAGAAGGCCGCCGCCGGAGCCGTCCGCGCCTGCTTCTCCTCCGCAGGACAGCTCTGCATCTCCATCGAGCGGCTGTACGTCCACGAGTCGATCGCCGACGACTTCGTGCAGCGCTTCGCCACCCGGACCAAGGCCATGCGGCTCGGCAACGCCCTCGCGTACGGGGCCGACATGGGCTCCCTCGTCGGCGAGCGTCAGCTGGAGACCGTCACCCAGCACGTCGACGAGGCCGTCGAGAAGGGCGCGACCCTCGTCGCCGGCGGCGTCGCCCGCCCCGACATCGGCCCGCTCTTCTACGAGCCGACCATCCTCGACGGCGTGGAAGCACCGATGTCCGTCTGCTCCGAGGAGACCTTCGGGCCGGTCGTCGCCATCTACCGCTTCAGCGACGAGGACGAGGTGATCGCACTGGCCAACGCCACCCCGTACGGCCTCAACTCCAGCGTCTGGACCACCGACTCCAAGCGCGGCCACCAGGTCGCCGCCCGGCTGCGCACCGGCACCGTCAACATCAACGAGGGGTACGCCCCGGCCTACGGCAGCGTCCAGTCCCCGATGGGCGGCATGAAGGAGTCCGGTCTCGGCCGGCGGCACGGCTCCGAGGGCATCCTCAAGTACACCGAGGCCCAGACCGTCGCCCAGCAGCGGCTCATCCCGCTCGCGCCCGCCTTCGGGATGGACGACGAGAAGTACGCCGCGTTCATGACCCGCAGCCTCAAGGCGATGAAGGCGTTCCGGCTGCGCTGAGCGCCCGCCGAGACGTCGTAACCCTGCCCTTTTCGTACCGAGGAGTGCCATGTCCCAGGACAGCCCTGCCCAGAAACAGGCCGCGAGCCGCATTCCGGCGATCCCTGTCCCGGCCGAGGACGACGCCGCGTACGACTACGACGTCCTGGTCGTCGGATCGGGCTTCGGCGGCGCGGTGTCGGCGCTCCGGCTCACCGAGAAGGGCTACCGCGTCGGCATCCTGGAGGCGGGCCGCCGCTTCACCCCCGGCACGCTCCCCAAGACCTCCTGGGACCTGAAGAACTACCTCTGGGCCCCGGCGCTGGGCCTCTTCGGCATCCAGCGCGTCCATCTCCTCGGCAACGTCATGGTGCTCGCCGGGGCCGGGGTCGGCGGCGGATCGCTCAACTACGCCAACACGCTGTACGTGCCGCCCGCCCCGTTCTTCGAAGACCGCCAGTGGGCCTCGATCACCGACTGGCAGGACGAGCTGAAGCCGTACTACGACCAGGCCCGCCGGATGCTCGGGGTCCGCCTCAACCCGACCATGACCCCCTCCGACATCCACCTCAAGTCCGCCGCCGAGGCGATGGGCGTCGGCGACACCTTCCATCTGGCCCCGGTCGGCGTCTTCTTCGGCGACGGCAAGGACGCCGACGGCACCGCGAAGGCCCAACCCGGCTCCACCGTCCCCGACCCGTACTTCGGCGGCGCGGGCCCGGCCCGCAAGGCCTGCACCGAGTGCGGCGAGTGCATGACCGGCTGCCGCCACGGCGCGAAGAACACCCTCAACGAGAACTACCTGTACCTCGCCGAGAAGGCCGGAGCGGTCATCCACCCGATGACCTCCGTCGTCGGCATCACCGACGACCCCGAGGGCGGCTACCGGGTCCTCACCGTCCCCACCGACCGCCGCCGCAAGGCGAAGCCCACGCGGCTGCGGGCCCGGAAGGTCGTCGTCGCGGCCGGCACGTACGGCACCCAGACCCTGCTGCACACCATGAAGGACCGCGGCCTGCTGCCCCGGCTCTCCGCGAAGCTCGGCGAGCTGACCCGTACCAACTCCGAGGCGCTGGTCGGCTCCCAGACCAGCGACCGCCGCTACCGGAAGAAGCACGGCATCGCGAAGGCCGACTTCTCGCAGGGCGTCGCGATCACCTCCTCGATCCACCCCGACGACAACACCCACATCGAGCCCGTCCGCTACGGCAAGGGCTCCAACGCCATGGGCGCGATGTCGATCCTCCAGGTCCCCTACGGCGCCCACCGGGTGCGCGGCTGGCTCGCCAACATGGTCAAGCACCCCACCCTCGCCGCCCGTTCGCTCTCCAACCGCCGCTGGTCCGAGCGCACCATCATCGGCCTGGTCATGCAGTCGCTGGACAACTCCCTGACCACGTACCGCAAACCGGGCGGCGTCGGAAAGGGCCTGCTCACCGCCCGCCAGGGCCACGGCGCGCCCAACCCGACCCAGATACCGGAGGCCACCCGCAGCGCCACCCTGCTGGCCGAGGAGATCAACGGCTTCGCCGGGTCCAACGTCGGCGAGCTGATGGGCACCCCGCTCACCGCCCACTTCCTCGGCGGCTGCCCGATCGGCGCGAGCGCGGAGGAGGGCGTCATCGACCCGTACCACCGCCTCTACGGCCACCCCGGCATCAGCGTCGTCGACGGCTCCGCGGTCTCCGCCAACCTCGGCGTCAACCCCTCGCTGACCATCACCGCCCAGGCCGAGCGCGCGATGTCGCTGTGGCCCAACAAGGGCGAGCCGGACCCGCGCCCGGAGCAGGACGCGGCCTACGAGCGGCTCGCCCCCGTCGAACCGCTCGCGCCCGCCGTGCCCAAGGAGGCGTTCGGCGCGCTGAAGCTGCCGTTCCTGGGCCTGCCCGTGGTGCCGCCGAAGGGGACGACGGAGGCCGGGACGGACGTGAAGGGCGTCGGGAACACCCCCGTATCCCATCCCTGACCGTGCCCAATCCGTGATCTTGGGGAGGGCAACTGTTCGAGGAGCTGCGCGGTCGAACCCGTACCGCGACAACTGTCACAGCAGCCACACAGCTCCAGCCGAGTCCCCGAGGTCACCGATGACACGCTGTTCCCCGCGAACCGTGCTGCACCGCGCAGCCGGCTCGCTCGCCGCCGCAGGCCTGCTGGCCGCCGCCTCGCTCACCGGGGCGGCCGCCCCGGCGCAGGCCGCCGAACTCCCGGCGCTCGTCCTCGGCGGCCCCGCCGAGACCGCCCTGTACCCGTACCCGGAGAGCGGCGCGCCGCCGCAGTCCACGGTCGGCTTCACCGTCAACAACCCGGGCGGGGACGAGGAGGACGACGAGTACGAGACCGAGTTCACCGTCACCTTCGACCTCAGCGGCATCGCGGGCGTCGCCGACACGGAGGTGAAGGACACCTCGGACTGCACGATCACCGGCACGAAGGCGGTCTGCAAGGACTACGGCATCTGGGCCGGCCTCCGGGGCATCGACGACCTCCTCCTCTCCGCCGCCGAGGGCAGCGAGATGGGCGACTCCGGCACGATCACGGTGACCGGACAGTCGAAGGGCGCGACCTTCACCCCGTTCACCACCAAGGTCACCATCGGCGGCCCCGACCTCATCATGGAACAGCTGCCCTTCAAGGAGCAGACGAACCCGGGCGACAAGCAGCAGGCCCCGATCACCTTCACCAACCGGGGCACCCGCGCCGCCGACGGCGTCCTCCTCAACCTGGTGTACTCCCGCGGCCTCGACATCCCCGAGCGCTACTCCAACTGCGAGTACACCGAGGACGACCCGGCCTCCCGCGGCATCGGCTGGACCACCGCCCTCTGCTCGGTCGAGGGCTCATTCGAGGTGGGCGAGACGTACACCCTGGCGACCCCGCTGACCATCGAGGCCACCGACCGCGCCTACTACGACATGTTCGTCTACGGCATCCACGAGGACAGCGCCGCCCAGCGCACCGCCCAGCGCGCGGGCGCCCCCTTCGAGCGCGGCTCCGGCAGCGTGCTGAAGGCGGTCCCGACGAAGGCGAAGAAGAGCGCGCCCGCCGCCCGGGGCGGGGACCTCGACCCGTGGGACAACCAGCACGAGGCCGACTTCCGTACGAAGAACACGGCCGACTTCGTGGCGTACGGCGACAAGGTGGCCGGGGCCGAGGGCTCCACGGTCAAGGCCGAGATCGGCTTCCGCAACGAGGGCCCGGCCTGGATCGGCTACATCCGCTCCGACGAGGCCGTCGCCACCCTCGACTTCACCGTCCCGCAGGGCGCGACCGTCACCGCGAAGCCGGACCTCTGCCGAGCGGTGACCGCCGACGGCGGCTATCTGGAGGACCAGAAGAGCCCCGCGCCGCGCTACACCTGCACCACCACCGCCATCGTGAAGGACGGCGGCGGCCTCGACCTGCCCTTCGAGCTGCGGATCGACAAGGGCATGGTCGGTGCGGAGGGCGCGGTCACCGTCCGCAGCCCCTGGCTCCAGGACCCGAAGCTTCCGTTCGACCCGAAGCCCGCCAACAACACGGCCTACCTGATCCTGAACGGTGAGGGCGACGGCTCCGACTCCGGCGGTGCGACGGCCGGCGGTGACGGCGGCTCCGGCGAGCCGTCCACCCCGCCGACCTCCGCCCCGGACCCGGCGGAGAGCTCGTCCGGCACCTCCGGGCCCTCGGCCTCGACCACGTCCGGCGGCGGCGCGGCGGGTACGACGGGCGGCTCCGGCGGCGGTCTCGCCTCCACGGGATCGGTCGCGCTGATCGCCTCGGGCACGGCGGCCGCGGCACTGGCGGCGGGCCTGCTGCTGTTCACGGCGGCACGGCGACGGTCCGGCGCGCAGCACATCTGACGCCCGGCCGACGCAGAGCGGTACGGAGGGGGCGAAGGAGGGAACGGGCCTCCGCCGAGATGTTCCGATGCGGCCGGCCCGGGCGTCCCCGGGCCCGGCCGCATATGGGGTGACCGGGCTGCTGTCCCCTGCGGACCGGTCACGTGCGCCGGGTCGTGGTCCCACGACGCACCTGCAGTGCGTCACACTTCCCGGCGGAGCCACGCGTGGTTTCCTACCGATGCCGCCCCTGGTTGGCACGGACATCAGGACCAACGAAGGCACCGCGCTCCTGGTCACGCGCCGTACGGGTGAGACGGGGCCCGAACGCAGATACGGCCCGTGCGGCGCGGGCGGAGAACCGTTCCGTCCGCGCGCCGCCCACCGGTCCTCACACCCGGCCGCGGCACAGCTCCAGGAGCGTCATCGCCAGCGCGGTGCCCGGCTTGCCCAGCGCGTCCCTGTAGTGGCCGAGCACGGCCGTCTCGCGGGAGAGGTTGACCCGGCGGCCGCCGGAGGTGATCCGGGCCTGCTGGATCACCGCCGAGACGGCCATCCGTTCCTGGACGAGGCCGATGATCCGGTCGTCGAGGGCGTCGATGCGCTCACGGGCGCCGCCGATCAGGGCGGCGGCCTCGTCGGTGTGGGCGCCGGTGGCGGTGGTGGTGTCCGTGGCGGTGGTGGTGCTGCTCATGGTGGTGACTCCAGATGGTCGGAGGCCACCCGGGGCGAACGGGCCCGGATACGCAGAACGCCCCGGGCCTGATGGCCCGGGGCGCCTGGAACGTTGCTTGTCAGTAGCTCAAGCAGCACGACCATGGCAGCCGGCGGGCCGGATGCCATAGGTAAAGACGAAGATCGTGTGCTGACGCATGGGCCCAGTATGGCCCCGCTCCGGCCGCCCCGACAAAACGGCGCCCGGATCCTGAGACGCGGAGCCCCGCGCCCGGCCCGGCGGAGGGTGTGCGCACGGCCGGTAGAATCGGAAGAACCGACCCCCTTCACCACCGCCGGAAGGCCGCCCCGTGCCAGCAGCACCCCCCGCCGCCCCCGACGCCACGGCCGACGTGGTCCTCGTCGTCGACTTCGGCGCGCAGTACGCCCAGCTCATCGCCCGCCGCGTCCGTGAGGCCCGGGTCTACAGCGAGATCGTCCCGTCCACCATGCCGGTGGCGGAGATGCTGGCCAAGAACCCGCGCGCGATCATCCTGTCCGGCGGCCCCTCGTCGGTGTACGCGGAGGGCGCGCCGTCCCTGGACCGCTCGCTCTTCGAGGCCGGGGTGCCCGTCTTCGGCATGTGCTACGGCTTCCAGCTGATGGCCACCACGCTCGGCGGCACGGTCGACGACAACGGGGCCCGTGAGTACGGCCGTACCCCGCTGCACGTCACCAAGGCGGGCTCGACGCTCTTCGAGGGCACGCCCACCGAGCAGCCGGTGTGGATGTCGCACGGCGACGCCTGCTCGGCCGCGCCCGAGGGCTTCACGGTCACCGCCTCCACCGACGTGGTCCCGGTCGCCGCCTTCGAGAACGACGAGAAGAAGCTCTACGGCGTCCAGTACCACCCCGAGGTCCTGCACTCCACCCACGGCCAGCAGGTCCTGGAGCACTTCCTCTACCGCGGCGCGGGCATCGAGCCGAACTGGACCACCACCAACGTGGTCGAGGAGCAGGTCGCCCTCATCCGCGAGCAGGTCGGCGACAAGCGCGCCATCTGCGGCCTCTCCGGCGGCGTGGACTCCGCGGTCGCCGCGGCCCTCGTCCAGAAGGCCATCGGCTCCCAGCTCACCTGCGTGTACGTCGACCACGGTCTGATGCGCAAGGGCGAGACCGAGCAGGTCGAGAAGGACTTCGTCGCCGCGACCGGCGCGAAGCTGAAGGTGGTCGACGCCGAGAAGCGCTTCCTGGACGCGCTGGCCGGGGTCTCCGACCCCGAGCAGAAGCGGAAGATCATCGGCCGCGAGTTCATCCGCGTCTTCGAGCAGGCCCAGCTGGAGATCCTCCAGGAGGAGGGCCCCGAGGTCGCCTTCCTCGTCCAGGGCACGCTCTACCCGGACGTGGTCGAGTCCGGCGGCGGCACCGGCACCGCCAACATCAAGTCCCACCACAACGTCGGCGGCCTCCCCGACGACATCGAGTTCCAGCTCGTCGAGCCGCTGCGCCAGCTGTTCAAGGACGAGGTCCGCATGGTCGGCCAGGAGCTGGGCCTCCCCGAGGAGATCGTCCAGCGCCAGCCGTTCCCCGGCCCCGGCCTCGGCATCCGCATCGTCGGCGAGGTCACCAAGGACCGCCTGGACCTGCTCCGCGAGGCCGACGCCATCGCCCGCGAGGAGCTGACGGCGGCCGGCCTGGACCGCGACATCTGGCAGTGCCCGGTGGTCCTCCTCGCCGACGTCCGCTCGGTCGGCGTCCAGGGCGACGGCCGCACCTACGGCCACCCGATCGTGCTGCGCCCGGTCTCCTCCGAGGACGCCATGACGGCCGACTGGTCGCGCCTGCCGTACGAGACGCTGGCGAAGATCTCCACCCGCATCACCAACGAGGTCGCCGACGTCAACCGCGTCGTCCTCGACGTGACGAGCAAGCCGCCGGGGACGATCGAGTGGGAGTGACCCCTCCCGGGCTCGGCTGAACCCCGGAGCCCCCAGGTCAACGCCGATGCCGTCGCTCATTCGTTTGGGCGGCGGCATTGTCGTATCGGATGGGTACGCTGAGTGAAGAGACGAGACTTCGGCGTATGGGAGCAACTATGAGCGCCGCACCCGAGGACAGGCTTGAGCAGGAGCCGAACCGGTGGCCGGTTCCGCCCGAGGGCGGCTGGACGGCGGACGACCTCGACCGGATTCCGGGCCTCCCGCCCCACACCGAGCTGATCGACGGGAGTCTCGTCTTCATGAGTCCGCAGCGGAAGTTCCACACGCGAGCCATGTGGCTGCTGGAATCCGCCCTCCTCGCCCACGTCCCCGCGGATCTGGACGTGGACCGGGAGATGACCATCAGGCTGGACACCAGTAACCGCCCGGAGCCCGACCTCCTGGTGTACAGGGCCGACGCCGACACCGGCCCCGACCAGACCTGGTACGCACCGGAGGACGTCGTCCTCGCCGTCGAGGTCGTGTCCCCCGACTCCCTGGAGCGAGACCGGGGCGTCAAACCGCGCAAGTACGCCGAGGCCGGGGTCAAGCACTTCTGGCGGGTCGAGCAGGGTGACGACGACCTGCCCGTCGTCTACGTCTACGAGCTCGACCCGGCGACGCACACCTACACGCCCACCGGAATCCACCACCAGAAGATGAACCTGTCCGTTCCCTTCCGGATCGACGTGGACCTCGGCGAGATCTACCGCCGGGGCCGCCGGTAATTCCCTGGCACGGGCCCGGTCGCCCGTGCCAGGCTCCTCCACCATGTCCGCCGAAGAAGTCCGCGCCGTCATCTCCGCTCCCGGGAACGACCGCCTCACCTGGAACACCCCGCTCTCCGAAGAACACGCGGCCCGCCTGATCGCCGCCTGCGCCCCCGCTCCCGGCGCACGGATCGTCGATCTCGGATCCGGCTGGGGCGAGCTGCTGATGCGGCTCGTGGAAGCCGCGCCCGGCTCCACCGGGGACGGCGTCGAGACCGACCCGGAAGCCGTCGCACGCGGGCGGAAGCTCGCCGAGGAACGGGGGCTCGCGGACCGGGTGAGGTTCCACGAGACGCCCGCCGCCGAGTGGTCCGACGGCGGATACGACCTCGCCGTCTCCATCGGCTCCTCGCACGCCTGGCCCGGCACCACCCGGGAAGCCCTCACCGCCCTGGCCGCCACCGTGCGCCCCGGCGGGCGCGTCCTGTTCGGCGAGGCGGTCTGGCAGCGGGAGCCCACGCCCGCCGCGCTGGAGGGCATCGGCGCCGGGCCCGGGGACTTCGGCTCGCTGCTGCAGCTGATCCGGCTGGCGGAGTCCGCCGGGCTGCGCGCACTCCAGGTCACCGTCGCCGACGAGCGCGAATGGGACCTCTTCGAGTCCGAGGGCCCGATCGGACGCGGGCAGCGCTGGGCCCTGGCGAACCCGGACCATCCGCTGCACGCCGAGGTGACGGCCGAGATCGACGCCCGCCGCACCGGCTACTACGGCGGCTACCGCTCGTATCTCACCCTCGCCTATCTGGTGCTCGGCACCTGAGCGGCGCCCGGAGGACGTCCCGCCTCTGGTCACCTGGTCCACCCGGCGGTAACTTCCGGTCCCGTACGCCCTGGGAACCCGAGGAGCCGCCATGCCCGAGCCGGTCGCCGTGCCCGCCCCCGCCCCGATCCCCGTCGACCAGCTTCAGTTCGCGATGCCGCCCGTGCACGCCTCCCCGGACGAGGAGCGCGCGCACCGCAGGGAGCGACTGGCGGGCGCACTGCGGCTGTTCGGGCAGCTCGGGTACGAGGACGGCGTCTCCGGGCACATCACCGTGCGCGACCCCGAACTGGCGGACTGCTTCTGGGTCAACCCGTTCGGCGCGCCGTTCGCCGACATCGCCCCGCAGGACCTGATCCTCGTCAACGGCGACGGCCAGGTGGTCCGGGGCCGCTTCCACGTCAACCAGGCGGCGTTCGCCGTGCACGCGGCGGTGCACCGGGCCCGGCCGGACACCGTGGCCGTCGCCCACACCCATTCCGTGCACGGGCGGGCCCTCTCCGCGCTCGGGGAGACCATCGAGCCGATCACCCAGGAATCCTGTGCCTTCTACGAGGACCACGCGCTGTACGACGCCTACTCCGGGGTCGTCGTGGACGAGGAGGAGGGCCGGCGCATCGCCGCCGCGCTCGGGCCGCACAAGGCGGTGATCCTGCGCAACCACGGGCTGCTGACCGTCGGCGACTCGGTGGACGCGGCGGCCTGGTGGTTCCTCACGATGGAGCGCGCCTGCCAGGTACAGCTGCTGGCGCGGGCCGCCGGGAAGCCCGTGCTCATCGCGCACCGGGACGCCGTCACCACCCGCGACCACCTCGGCAGCGACCTGGTGGCCTGGATCAACTACCAGCCCCTGTGGCAGCGGATCGTTCGAACATTCTGACGGCACCCGCCCCCGGCCCGCCCCGATGCGCGGTCCCGCCGCCCGGTACGGCACAATTCGCGGATATCACAAGTGAGTTGGCTGTACCGGGGCGGGAAAGGGCGTAATCCTCCGTGGCGTTGGACGAAGCAAGGACGAGCGGCACGCACGGCGGCGGCTGTACCTGCGGCGACTGCCCGCACGGAGCCCGTCGCGGACACCGGCGCGCGGTCGCCGCGTTCCTGGCCAAGCGCGACGAACTGGCGGCCGGCAACGGGCTGCCCGCCGGCGTCGCCCAGTCCCCGTCCGCCTCGCGGCAGTGGGTCTCCGACGAGCTGACCGGTTCCGCCCGTACCGTCGCCGAACGGGCCCGGGAGGCCGGTGACGCCTGGCTGCACCAGGTGTGGCGGGGCACGCTGTTCGCCGTCTGGGGCGCGGCCGGGGCGCTCCTCGTCGGGGCGAGCCTCACCGCGATCGGGGCCGGCTGGTCCACCGCCCGTACCGCCGGGCTGATCGCCGCCCTCGTCACCGCCGGGCTGCTCACCGCCGCCGCCCGGCTCCACCGCGCCCGGGGCGGCCTCCTCGCCCCGCTGATCGGTGAGGACAACCGGCTCTCCACCTCCCGGACGGTCGCCGCCGCCTGGGTGCTCCTCGCCGTCTTCGCCGTCCTCGTCCTCGCGCTGCAACTGGCCGGGGCCTCCGACCCGGACGACCGGGACGCGCTGATCGAGGGGCTCGACCTGGTGCGCTCCGCCGGGGTCGTGGCCGTGCTGGCGCTGGTGTGCGCGGTCGCGGTCGTCGTGCGCCGCGTGGTGACCGTACGGGTGCTGAACCAGCGGCTCCAGAAGCTGCGCGCGGACCGGCCGCGCGCCGCCGACCTGCTCACCGACGACTCGGGGCGCGGCTCCTTCACCGATGTGCAGTACGTGCTGGTCAGCGCCGTCGCCGTGCTGTTCGCCGCGGTCCGCCTGGCCCGCCGCCCCGAGCAGCTGCCCGATCTGCCGTGGGGGCTCGCGCTGCTGGTGGCGGTCTCGGCGGCGACCTACTTCGCCGGGAAGTACGCGGAGGGCGGCCGGCCCGTCGTGCTCTCCGTCGTACGGGCCCGGGAGGCCGGGGACCTGGACGGCGCGATCCGGACCGGCGACGACATCGAGATCCGGGGCGCGGGCTTCGTACCGCCCGGCGCGGGCGGCCCCGACCGCCTCGCCCGGCTCGTCGTACGGATAGGGACCGTCCATGTGCACGTCCCGCTCGTCCCGGTCGCCGGCGGCTTCGCCAACCCGACCGACACCGTCCTCACCGTGCCCGTCCCGGTCGAGGTCGAGCCGGGCACCGTGGACGTCCAGGTCGTCACCGCCGCCGGGGTGGAGACCAACCGCTGCCCGATCGACGTGACGGACTGACCCCCGCCATTCTTCCGCCGATCTTCCCGCGGCCCTGGTGAGCAGCGCTCCGAAGGCGTACGTATGGTCGAGACGACGGGACCTCGGGAAGTAGGGCAGTGGTGATGAACGGTTACGGCGGCGGTTCGTACGGTCTGGGCGAGCGCAGGACGCTGCGGGAGCAGGCGGGCACGTACGCCCTGCTGCCGCTGCGGATCTTCCTCGGCGTCACCTTTGTCTACGCGGGCCTCGACAAGCTCACCGACAGTGCGTTCCTGTCCGCGACCGGCACCGGATCCATCGGCGAGATGATGCGCGGAGTACGCGACTCCTCCGCCGTCCCCGCCCTCGTCGACCTGGCGCTCAAGAGCCCCGAGGGCTTCGGATACGCCATCGCCATCGGCGAACTCCTCGTCGGCCTCGGCACCCTCGTCGGCCTCTGGGCCCGGCTCGCGGCGCTCGGCGGCGCGCTGATCTCACTGAGCCTCTGGCTGACCGTGAGCTGGCAGGCCACCCCGTACTACTACGGCAACGACCTGCCCTATCTGATGGCGTGGCTGCCGCTGGTGCTCGCGGGCGCCACCGTGTTCTCCGCCGACGCCTTCCTCGCCTCGCGCCGCCGCCGGAGCATGTAGGCGGCCCAGGTCACCGTCGCGGCCAGCCACAGCCCGCCGAGGAACAGCGGCAGGAAGAACGTCCACGGGACCTCCCAGGCCCCGGCGGCTTCGGCCGCGTACCCGCCGGCCAGGCCCAGCATCGCCAGGCCCGCCACCGCGCGGCCGGGCCGGAATTCATGACGCAGCACGGGTGACCTCCACCTGTCCGATGCCGACTTCCAGTTCCAGTTCGATCGTGCCGGCGGGCTTCGTGCCCGTCGGCGGCGGCAGCGTCCGCTGCGTCGACTCGTCGCTGTTGATCCGGACCTGGACCCGCTGGCCGTCCTCCAGCCGGATCTCCCCGAGACCCGCCTCGGCGCGCACCTTCACCGTCACGTTCGCCGGGACGACGACGGCCGCCCGGCCCGCCGCCACGTCGAGCCCCGTGCGCACGGTCTCGCCCTTGGGCACCTTCAGACCGGACAGGTCCAGCCGGGCGTCGCCCGTGCGCAGCTCGTAGTGCGGCTGGACGGCCGCCGCCGTGGCGGGCCGCCACTCCTGGCGGGTCCACGAGGTGTCGATGTCCTTCGGCACCGCCGCCGCACCCGCCAGCAGACCCGCCGTGACCATCGCCATCAGGACCGTGCCGAAGCCGGTCCGGCCCAGCACCGAGGCGATCAGCAGGCCGAGCCCGAAGACGGCCAGAGCCGCGACCAGACCGATCTGGAGCGCGGTGCCCAGCGGCTGGTGCTCCCAGCTCAGCCCGGTGCCGAGCCCGCCCGCCACCAGCGCCGTCAGGAAGACCGGGCCGCCGATGGAGCGCGGCCCGCGGGGAGCGGGCGACGGCCGGGGCGTACGGAACGGGGCGTCCGGCGTGGGCCGCCCGGCCTTCACATCGGCGCGCGCCGCGTCGGCGTCCGTGTCCGGCGGCCCCCACAGATAGCCGGAGCCGACCGGCCCCGTGGTCCCGTCCTTGACGATCGGGTCCCGCCACCACGACGGGCCGCCGGGCGTCGGCGGGGCCTTCACCTCCGGCGGCGGCGTGCCGAGCCCGCCGGCGTGCGCGGGTCCGGGCGGGGAAGCCGGTGCGCCGGGCGGGGCCGCCGGGTCCTCCGGGGCCGCCGTCCGCCGGGACTGCGTCCATACGGAGAACCCGACGACCGCCAGCGTCAGCAGCGCGGCGAACGCCAGCATGCCCCGGTTGTGCAGCATCGACAGGAACAGCCCGCAGCCGATCAGCGCCAGCAGCAGCGCCACCAGGGACGCCCCGTCGACCCGCCCCGACAGGAGCTTGCGCGCCTCGTTCTCGTCGTCGCCGTCCGCGGGCAGCAGCAGCCAGGCGAAGCCGTAGAAGATCAGACCGATGCCCCCGGTCGCCGACAGCACACCGAGCACGATCCGGAAGATCACCGGGTCCACGTCGCAGTACCGGCCGAGTCCGCCGCACACCCCGGCGACGACCTTCTGTCGCGGGGTGCGCCGCAGCGTCGGCTTCGGCGCTTCGGGGGGCGCGACGCCGGGAGCGGCGTTGGAGGGAGCGGTCATGCCTCCATGGTGACGGGCCGGACCGCCCGCCGGGACCCGCGCCGACCCTGGACGGTCCCTGATATTGCCCGCGCACGCCCCGGAAGGGCCCGGTCCGCCCGACGGGGCGGAGGGGAGAGCACCAGGCCGCACACGGGGGAGAGCCTCAGGGTCACTTCGGGGGCCGACCCTGATGCCGCCCCGCGTCCGCGCGTGTGACGATCGGGGTATGCCAGCCGCCACCGCCCGAGCCGCCAGCTCCCTCGCCGCCGACCCGGAGGAGCCGCCGCTGCGCAAGCTCTACCGCAGCGCCGACGGCCGGCTGCTCGGCGGCGTCGCGCGCGGGCTCGCCGGGCACCTCGGGCTGCCGGTCGCCTGGGTGCGGTTCCTCTTCCTCGGGCTGTTCCTCACCGACGGCCTCGGCGCGGTGCTCTACGCGGTGTTCTGGATCGTCGTCCCGCTCGGCGTCGGCGGCGTCGACGCCCCGCGCTCGGTGTTCGAGACATCGACGGACGGCCGCCGCAAACTCCGTAAACCGGACAAGGGTCAGGTCTTCGCCCTGGTCGCCCTGACCGTCGGGGCCATCGCGTTCGTCGTCAACGTCGACATGGGCAGCGACGCCGACCGCTACATCTGGCCCACCCTCCTGATCGGCGCGGGCTCCGTCCTGGTCTGGCGGCAGGCGGACAACGCCCGCCGCGCCCGCTGGATGGAGACCGGCCGCAACCGCAAGCTGCTGCATCTGGCCCGCGGCCTCGCCGGAGTGGCCCTCGTCGGCCTCGGCCTCGCCGTGTTCATGGTGGTCCGCGGCTCGGCCGCCCAGCTCGGCAACGTCCTCACCGCGGCCATCGCCGTGCTCACCGGCATCGCCCTGCTCGCCGGCCCCTACCTCGTGCGGATGACCCAGGACCTCTCCGAGGAGCGCCTGATGCGCATCCGCGCCCAGGAACGGGCCGAGGTCGCCGCCCACGTCCACGACTCCGTGCTGCACACCCTCACCCTGATCCAGCGCAACGCGGACGACGGCGGCGAGGTCAGACGCCTCGCCCGCGCCCAGGAACGCGAGCTGCGCAACTGGCTCTACAACCCCGAGGGCACCGGCAAGGACGAGGACGACGAGCCCGAGACCCTGGCCGAGGCGGTCAAACGGGCCGCCGCCGAGGTCGAGGACAAGCACGGCGTTCCCCTGGAGGTCGTCGTGGTCGGCGACTGCCCCCTGGACGACAAGCTGACCGCGCAGATGCAGGCCGCGCGCGAGGCGATGGTGAACGCCGCCAAGTACGGTGGCGAGGGCGGCGCCGTCCAGGTCTACGCGGAGGTCGAGGGCACCACCGTCTTCGTGTCCGTACGGGACCGGGGTCCGGGGTTCGACCTGGACGAGGTTCCCGGGGACCGGATGGGCGTACGAGAATCAATCATCGGCCGGATGCAGCGCAACGGCGGCAGCGCCCGGCTGCGTTCGGTGCCCGGCGGGGGCACCGAGGTCGAGCTGGAGATGGAGAGGGCGAGCGAATGACCGAGAACACCGAAGCCACCGGGGGCCCGGAGCGACGGGTACGGGTCGTGCTCGTCGACGACCACCGGATGTTCCGCACCGGGGTGCAGGCCGAGATCGGCCGCACCGAGGAGACCGGCGTCGAAGTGGTCGGCGAGGCCGCCGACGTCGACCAGGCGGTCACCGTCATCACCGCGACCCGCCCGGAGGTCGTCCTCCTCGACGTCCACCTCCCGGGCGGCGGCGGCGTCGAGGTGCTCCGCCGCTGCGCCCCCATGATGGGCACGGCCGAGGACCCGGTCCGCTTCCTCGCACTGTCCGTCTCGGACGCCGCGGAGGACGTCATCGGCGTCATCCGGGGCGGCGCGCGCGGCTACGTCACCAAGACGATCACCGGCACCGACCTGGTCGACTCGGTCTTCCGGGTCCAGGAGGGCGACGCGGTCTTCTCGCCCCGCCTGGCCGGCTTCGTCCTGGACGCCTTCGCCTCCACGGACGCCCCACCGGTCGACGAGGACCTGGACCGGCTCACCCAGCGCGAGCGCGAGGTGCTGCGGCTGATCGCGCGCGGCTACGCGTACAAGGAGATCGCCAAGCAGCTGTTCATCTCGGTGAAGACGGTCGAGTCGCACGTCTCGGCGGTGCTGAGGAAGCTCCAGCTCTCCAACCGGCACGAGCTGACCCGGTGGGCCACGGCGCGACGGCTGGTCTGAGCCGGCCGTCGTTGCCGTCGTTCAGGCCCCGCCCGGCTCCAGCGAGATGTTGACCTTCTCGCCGATCCGGCGGTAGCCGATGCTCGCGTAGATCCGCTCGACGTCGGGGCCGCCCGGCTCCAGCCAGACGGTCCGGCAGCCCTGGCCGAGCGCGCGGTCCGTCAGCCAGGCGGAGAGCGCGGCGCCGACGCCCCGGCGGCGGAAGGGGGCGGCGACGGCGAGGCCGGCCAGTTCGCTGAGGCCGTCGACCGCGACCGAGCAGCCCCCGGCCCCGGCCGGTGTGCCGTCCAGGACGGCCAGGGCGGCCACCCCGTCGCCGGTGGCCGCCGTACGCAGCCAGTCGGTCATGCCCGGCTCGGGTTCGCCCTCGCCGCCGAAGCCCTGGTGCTGGACGCGGGCGGCGTCGGTGAACTCCGCTTCGGTGGAGGGCACGGCGATGCGGAGGCCGTCGACCGGTGTCGGCGTCCGGAGGTCCCCGTGGCCGCAGGCCAGCAGCGGGGCCCGGTTCTCCACGGTGAAACCGGCGGCGAGCAGGGCCGGTTCGACGGCCGGGGCCCAGGCGGGCAGGAACTCCAGGCGGGGGAGCCGTTCATGCTCCCGGAACGCGTCGACCAGGGCCGCCACGTCGTCCGCCGTGGGTTCCGCTTCCCGGTCGGGGATCGCGTAGTTGGCGTACTTCAGCTCCCAGCCCGGGTGGTGCCGGACGGTGAACGGGCCCACCCGGTAGTGGTCGGGAGACCGCAGCGTGAGCGTGCGGGCGTAGTCCTGGACGGCGTTCGCCATCGTCATACGGGAGTTCCTTCGGCGGGAGGTGAGGTCGGCGCCGGGGACTATGCCACCCGGGTCGCTCCGGCGAAAGGCATCTGATCGATGGGCGCGATGCGGACCGGCGCTCCGGGGCGCGGGGCGTGGATCATCTGGCCGCCGCCGATGTAGAGGCCGACATGGCTGATTCCGGAGTAGAAGAACACCAGGTCGCCGGGGGCCAGTTGGGAGCGCGGGACGCGCTGTCCGGCGTTGATCTGGGTGTAGGTGGTGCGCGGCAGGCTGACGCCCGCCGCCTTCCAGGCCGCCTGGGTCAGGCCGGAGCAGTCGAAGGCGTTGGGGCCCGTCGCGCCCCAGACGTAGGGCTTGCCGATCGCCCCGTGCGCGAAGGCGATGGCCTGCCCGGCGCGGGAGCCGGGAGCGGCGACCGGACCGCCGCGGGCGGTGGAGCGGTCGGCGTGGGCCGGGCCGCCGCCGTGCCGGGCGTCGGCGGAGCGTTCGTAGGCGGCGCGCTCGTCGGCGGTCAGGGTGTCCAGCAGCCTGCGGGCGTCGGCCAGCTTGGTGCGGATCACGGTGCGGTGTTCGCGCAGCTCGGCGCGGCGGGCGGCGAGGCGCTCGGTCTCCTGGTCGGCGGTGGCCCTGACGCGGGTGATCTGGGAGACCTGCCGCTTGATGTTGCGCAGCAGACCGCTCTGCCGGTCGCCCGCCCGGTCGAGGTAGGAGGCGCGCTGCAGATAGGCGTCCGGGTCGGAGGAGAGCGCCAGTTGCAGGGCCGGGTCCAGGGTGCCGCCGCGGTACTGCGCGGTGGCCAGCGAACCCAGGGCGTTGCGGGTGGTGTTGAGACGGTCGGTGCGGCGGGCGGCCTCGTCGGTCAGGGCCTCGACCTTGCGAGTGGCGGCGGCCGCCTTCTCCTTCGCCCCGTTGTACTTCTCGGTGGCGACCTCGGCGTCGTGGTAGAGCCGGTCGACCTTCGCCCTGACCTGGTCGGCGGTGGGGGCCGGTTCGGCGGGGGCCGCGCCGGCCCCGGTGACCGAGCCCGCGGTGGCGGCTCCGGCGAGCGCCAGGGTGGCGGCGGTGCGGGCAGCAGGGCCGGTGAACGGGCGCTGCTTGGGTTTTCGGTGGGCTGACCTGCGGTGCGCTGCCACGGGGGCGGCATCCTTCCTGTCGGCTGGCCGCCGGGGGATACCGGCGGGTCCGTGAAGGACGCTAATCCGGGCGCGGAGAAAAGAGTCGCCATGACAGCTATTGCCCTGATGTGACGTTTCGCCGCTCACTCATGACCGAAGTGATCGAGGAGGGCGTGCCTCACCGACGAGGAAGGCTTGCCTCACTGAAAGGTAAAACCTTGGCCATGGCTAGGCTCCCGAGCCATGGACGTACTCATCAATGTCTTCGTCGCCCTGCACATCATCGGCATCGCCTCCCTGCTGGGCGGCTTCCTGACGCAGATGAAGGCCATGGGGTCGGGGACCGCCCGGTTCACCCCCGCGATGCTGCACGGCGCGCTGACCATGCTGGTCACCGGCATGGCGCTGGTCGGCCTCAACCAGGCCGACGACCAGACCGTGAACAACGTCAAGATCGGCATCAAGCTGGCGCTGCTGGTCGTGATCCTCGCCCTGGTCTACGTCAAGCGCGACGAGGAGAAGGTCGACAAGGGCGCGTTCATCGCGGTCGGCGCCCTCACGACCGCCAACATCTTCATCGCCACCGTCTGGACCTGAACCTGTCGGGGGGCGGCCGGTCACCGGCCGCCCCCGCCCCCGCGTCACGCCGGGCGGACGCTCCCGTAGATCGGCATGTAGTAGATCGACTCCTCGCGCACGTTCGCACCCGGCTTCGGGGCGTGGATCATCATGCCGTCGCCCTTGTAGATGCCCACGTGGCTGATGTCGTCGTAGAAGAAGACCAGGTCCCCCGGCTGCAGGTCGGACGTGGCGACCCGGGTCCCGACCTTCACCTGGTCCCAGGTGGTCCGGGGCAGGGTCACGCCCGCCTCGCGCCACGCCGCCTGCGTCAGCCCCGAGCAGTCGTAGCTGGAGGGGCCCGTCGCGCCCCAGACGTACGGCTTCCCGATCTGGGCGCGGGCGAAGGCCAGCACCTTCTCCGCCTTGGCGGCGTAACCGCTGCCCGTACCGGAGCCGGAGCCCGAACCCGTGCCCGTACCGGAGCCTGTGCCCGAACCGCCGCCCGACTCCTTCGCGGCCTCCTCGCGGGCCTTCTCCTCCGCCTCGGCCCTCTCCTTCGCCTCGGCGGCCTGCCGGGCGGCCAGCTTCGCCGCCTTCTCCTTGGCCTCGGCCTCCTTCTTGCGCTCCAGCTCCGCCAGCCGCGCCTTCTCCTCGGCGGTCAGCCGGGACAGCAGGCCGCGGGCCTCGGTGAGCTTGGTCTGCACGTCCTTCTTGCTGGAGGCGAGCGTGGCCTGCGTATCGGTGAGCGTCTCCAGGCTCTTCACCGCCTCCGCGCGCTTCTTCGCCGCCGAGGCCTGCTGCGTACGGAAGTCGGTGACGGCCTTCTGCTGCCGCTCCGTCGCCCGGTCCATCAGCCGGCTCTGGTCGAAGTACCCCTGAGGGTCGTCCGCCAGGAAGAACGTCGCCGTGGGCGCGATGCCGCCGCTGCGGTACTGGGCCGCCGCGTAGGAGCCCAGCGCGCGGCGCGCCTCGTTGATCTTCTCGGTCCGCTTCGCCACGTCCGCGAGCAGGGTGTCGACCTTCTTCTGCTGCGTGGCGGAGGCGGCCTTGGCCCGGTTGTACTCCTGGGTCGCGGTGCCCGCCTGCCGGTACAGGGCGTCGACCTTCTTCTGCACTTCCTCGATGGCGGGCTTCGGCTCCGCGGGCGCGGCCGTGGCGCTCTGCGTGGAGAGCAACGTCACCGAGGCCAGCGCGGCCGTCGTCAGACCGACGGCGGGAGTGGTGGTGCGCACCTTCGTGCGCGGCTTGCGATGCGATGCCAAGACCGGCATCTCCTTCCGTGGACCGCCTACCGGGTTAGCTGTCGGGTTCGGACGGAACGGAAGGCTGTCCTACGGTCCGGATACGAGCTCACGGACCGATTCACCCCGGTTCTGCGTGTGGGTCCCCGGTTCCGAACTGCCTGGAGGGCAGCACGAATTCGGCAGAGGTGTCCGTTAGGCGCGGTTCGCCTCAGGGAGGTACGGATCACCTGACCGAGCACGCTAGCCAACCCGTGGTACCGCTGGGAAGCACGATGAGCGATATGCCCGATACATTTTCGTGACCTTTTCGGATCCGGGGCGCCGCGTCCCCTCCGACCGGGCACTTCTTCACGGAACGTGGACGTCCGCTCTCCGTCCGTACCCGGTACGGGTGTGTCGGCGGCCGGCACCGGGGCCCGCTTCCCGGCCGCTTCCGGGCTTCGGCGGAACGTTGTCAGTGCGGCCGCCTAGACTCGGTAGGCGATGAGCAGCCTCTTTGACGACAGTTTCCTGACCGGCCTCCAGCCCGCGGAGGACGGCCCCCCGCCGCCCCCCGAGGACCACGCGCCCGAAGCGGTGCCGGAGGGACTCTTCGAGGGCGTCTACGACGCGCCCCCGCCGCCCCGGGACGGGTACTACCGGGACGGTCACCCGCGCCCGGTGATCGACTCCGCCGCGCTGCTCGACGGGCTGAACACCGAGCAGCGCGCCGCCGTCGTGCACGCCGGATCCCCGCTGCTCATCGTCGCCGGGGCCGGCTCCGGCAAGACCCGGGTGCTGACCCATCGCATCGCCCATCTGCTGGCCGAGCGCGGCACGCACCCCGGGCAGATCCTCGCGATCACCTTCACCAACAAGGCCGCGGGCGAGATGAAGGAGCGCGTCGAGCAGCTCGTCGGGCCGCGTGCCAACGCGATGTGGGTCATGACCTTCCACAGCGCGTGCGTCCGCATCCTGCGCCGCGAGTCGAAGAAGCTCGGCTTCACCTCGTCGTTCTCGATCTACGACGCCGCCGACTCCAAGCGGCTGATGGCCCTGGTCTGCCGCGACCTCGACCTGGACCCCAAGCGCTATCCGCCGAAGTCCTTCACCGCCAAGGTCTCCAACCTCAAGAACGAGCTCATCGACGAGGAGACCTTCGCCGGACAGGCCGCCGACGGGTTCGAGAAGACCCTCGCCCAGGCCTACGCGCTCTACCAGGCCCGGCTGCGCGAGGCCAACGCCCTGGACTTCGACGACATCATCATGACGACGGTCCACCTCCTCCAGGCCTTCCCGGACGTCGCCGAGCACTACCGCCGCCGCTTCCGCCACGTCCTGGTCGACGAGTACCAGGACACCAACCACGCCCAGTACACGCTGGTCCGTGAGCTGGTCGGCCCGGCCGGCGAGAACGACGCCCCCGCCGAGCTGTGCGTGGTCGGTGACGCGGACCAGTCGATCTACGCCTTCCGGGGCGCGACCATCCGCAACATCCTCCAGTTCGAGGAGGACTACCCCAGCGCCACGACGATCCTGCTGGAGCAGAACTACCGCTCCACGCAGACGATCCTCTCCGCCGCCAACGCCGTCATCGAGCGCAACGAGAGCCGCCGCCCCAAGAACCTCTGGACCAACGCCGGCTCCGGCGCCCGCATCACCGGCTACGTCGCCGACACCGAGCACGACGAGGCGCAGTTCGTCGCCGACGAGATCGACCGGCTCACCGACGCGGGCGACGCCAAGGCGGGCGACGTCGCCGTCTTCTACCGCACCAACGCCCAGTCCCGGGTCTTCGAAGAGATCTTCATCCGCGTCGGCCTGCCCTACAAGGTCGTCGGCGGTGTGCGCTTCTACGAGCGCAAGGAGGTCCGGGACGTCCTGGCCTACCTCCGCGTCCTCGCCAACCCCGAGGACACCGTCCCGCTGCGCCGCATCCTCAACGTCCCCAAGCGCGGCATCGGCGACCGCGCCGAAGCGATGATCGACGCCCTGTCGCTGCGCGAGAAGATCTCCTTCCCGCAGGCGCTGCGCCGCGTCGACGAGGCGTACGGCATGGCCGCCCGCTCCTCCAACGCCGTCAAGCGCTTCAACACGCTGATGGAGGAGCTGCGCACGATCGTCGAGTCCGGCGCCGGACCCGCCGTCGTACTCGAAGCGGTCCTGGAGCGCACGGGCTATCTCGCCGAGCTCCAGGCCTCCACGGACCCGCAGGACGAGACCCGTATCGAGAACCTCCAGGAACTCGCCGCCGTCGCCCTCGAATTCGAGCAGGAACGCGGCGAGGAGGAGGGTGCGGGCACGCTCGCGGAGTTCCTGGAGAAGGTCGCGCTCGTCGCCGACTCCGACCAGATCCCCGACGAGGACGAGGACGGCTCCGGCGTCATCACGCTGATGACCCTGCACACCGCGAAGGGCCTGGAGTTCCCCGTCGTCTTCCTCACCGGCCTGGAGGACGGCGTCTTCCCGCACATGCGGGCCCTCGGCCAGACCAAGGAGCTGGAGGAGGAGCGCCGCCTCGCGTACGTCGGCATCACCCGCGCCCGCGAACGGCTCTACCTGACCCGGGCCGCGATGCGCAGCGCCTGGGGCCAGCCCTCGTACAACCCGCCCTCGCGGTTCCTGGAGGAGATCCCGGAACAGCACCTGGACTGGAAGCGCAAGGGCCCGATGGCCGCGCCCGCCGGACCGACCTCCGGCATCACGTCCTCGCTCTCCTCCTCCCGCGCCCGCACCGGCCCCTCGGGCTTCGCGACCCGGCGCTCCTCGGAGAAGCCGACGGTCACCCTGGTGGCCGGGGACCGGGTCACGCACGACCAGTTCGGGCTCGGCACGGTGACGGCCGTCGAGGGCTTCGGCGACCAGGCCAAGGCGACGGTCGACTTCGGCGACGAGCGCCCGAAGAAGCTGCTGCTGCGGTACGCGCCGGTCGAGAAGCTGTAGACGGGCGATCGGACGCGAAAAAAGGGGGCCCGCGGGCCCCCTTTTTTTCACGTGCTCGTCAGGTGAGGTCAGGTCGGGTTGACGCCCTTGCTGCGCAGCCACACCAGCGGGTCGATCGCCGCGCCGCCGCCGGGCCGGACCTCGAAGTGCAGGTGCGGACCGGTGGAGTTGCCCGAGTTCCCGGAGTACGCGATGACGTCACCGGCCTTCACCGGACCCGAGCGGATCTTGGTGCTGCTGAGGTGGCAGTACCAGGTCTCGGTACCGTCGGCCGCCGTCACGATCGCCATGACCCCGTAGGCGCTGTTCAGCTGGGTGCGTACGGTGCCGTCGGTCGCGGCCATCACCGGAGTGCCGTACGAGACGGGGAAGTCGATGCCCGAGTGCACGGACATCCAGTTGACGCCCGCCTGACCGTAGTAGGCGCTCAGCCCGTGCTGCTTGACCGGCAGGACGAACTTGGGGCGCAGCGCCTCACGGCGTGCGGCCTCCTCCTCGCGCTTCTTCTTCTCCGCCGCCTGCCGCTCCCGCAGGTCGATGCGCTCCTGGGTGCGGCTCGCGCGCTCCCGGAAGTCGTCGCTGCCCTCGGAGAGCTGCGCCAGCTGGCTGTCCAGCTGGTTGTTGGCGGCGACCGGCTTGACCGTGCTGGGGTCGGCGACCGCCAGCGAGGTGGTCGTCTCGTCCTGCTTTTCCTCGCCGCCGGGCATCCCGCTGACCGAGGCCGCGGCGATGCCCGCGACGCTCATCACGCAGGCGGAGGGCACCGCGACGGTCAGCAGGGCGGAACGCTTGGCGGGGGTGCGCCGACGGGCCCGGCTGCGGGGTGCGGGGGTGCGGACGGCGGTGCGGTTCGCGGTGTGCGGGGCGGGGAAGTCGTCCCCGGCGTCCTGCTCCCGGTCCGGCGCGACATCCTGCGCGGCATCCGGCGCGAGGGCGGCGAACGCGGCGGTGGAGGACGGGTCGGCCGCCGGATCCCCGGTCGTTCCGTCCGGCTCGGCCGAGGCCTCGGGTGCCGTCGCGTCGGCCGCATGCTGTTCGTGCTGCTGTTCGTACAGCGGGTACGACGTCTGTTCGGGCTCGTACGCGGTGTCCCCGGGCGTGGCGCCGGAGTTCCACGCGGTCGCGTCGTAGGCGCCCGTGTCGTAGGCCCCGCCGTCGTACGTGCCCGTGCCGTAGGCGCCGGTGGTGGCGTACGTCCCGGTGTCGGCGGCGACGGCCGCCGTGCCGTACGCGCCGACCGGATACGCCCCGGTCTCGTAGGCGTCCGCCCCGTGGACGCCGCCGGTTCCGTACGCGGTGCCGGCCGGATACGTACCGGTGTCGTAGGCGCCCGTGTCGTACGTTCCGGTCTCGTACGCCTCCGTGGCGTACGGGGTCTCCGCGCTGTACGCGGCGGTCGCCCACTGGCCGGTCAGATCCTGGTCGGTGACCTGCTGCCAGGCCCCGGAGGTGTCCCACTGCTGCGGTTCCTGCTGCAGGGCCTGCTGCTGGGCGTGCTCCTGAGCGGCGTAGCCGTCGTAGGCGAAGGTCTGCTGTGCGCCGGTGTTCCAGGCGGAAGCGTCGTACTGGCCGCTGTGGTTCGGCTGTCCGGTCGCGTACGCGGTGTCGTAGCCGACGCCGTAGGTGGTGTCGCCGTATCCGGCGGCGGGGTGGCCCGCGTCGTAGCCGGTGTCGTGGCCGCCCGGAAGGGAGCCGAAGAGCGGGTCGGTGTCGAAGCTGCCGGTTGATCGGTCGTCGTACCCGACGTGCCCGGCGTGGGGGTGCTGGTCGTTCACCAACTTCTCTCTCGCCTCGGCAGCAGGACTGTTCTGGGTCCCGGTCAGGGGTGTCCCAGGGGGAAGCAGTGGCCGCGACTGTACCCGGCGGTATGTGAGGACGACAATCTTCGACAGGTTTTGCGTCCGCAGGAAACGGGCAATCGGCCGTCTTTCGGTGGACGGCAGACGCAGCCTTGGCCCTACGTTCGAAAGATGTTCTATTTCAGGCCACGGAAGCCGCACCGTCAGCGGGCGCCGTGTCCTCTCCTGTCACCGGCGTATCCAGAGCCTCACGGATCGCGGCGGCCACCGTCGGGTGCACGGGCAGGGCGAGGTGCCCGATGCCGGTGACGCGTACGTTCACCGCGTCGAGATCGGGGTGGTCGACGCACGCCGTCTCGGCGGGGACCATCACCTGGTCCAGCTCGCTCCAGAAGCTCACGAACCGGGTCCGGCAGCCGGGGGCGGGGGCGCGCAGCTCCTCGATCACGGAGGAACCGGCGCGCATCTGCCGCACGATGGGGTGAACGCCCGCCCCGGGGGCGACGGCGGTGCCTCCGTGCGGCGTTCCGAGCGTCACCAGGGTGCGCACGCGCCGGTCGCCGCCGAGTCGCTGTACGTAATAGCGGGCGATCAGGCCGCCGAGGCTGTGCCCGACGATGTCGACCCGATGGTGCCCGGTCCGCGCGCAGATCTCCTCCACATGCCGCCCGAGCAGTCCGGCGGCGGCGCGGATGTCGCGGGTCAGCGGGGAGTAGTTGAGGGATTCCAGGTGGCGGTGGCGGTGGTGGCCGTGGTCGTTCCGGAGCAGCGCGCGGCGCAGGAGGAGGAACACGGAGCGGTTGTCGATGAAACCGTGCAGCAGAACGACGGGCGGCGGCGCGGCGACGGTGGTGGCGGTGGCGGGCAGGGCGGTGGCGCCGCCGCTGCCGGGTTCTGTGCCTGTCGGCCGGGTCGGCGGGCGGCGCTCCGGGGTGAGGCCGAAGGGGTAGACGGCCAGGTGCCCGGCGAGGACGGCCAGCTCCAGCACGGTGGCGCCGAGCAGTGCGGACGACAGCCGGGGCGGTCGGGGCAGTCGGGAGAGGAGAGGGGGCAGGGGGAGAGGGAGGAGCTTCACGGCCGACCTCCGGCACTGGCGCACGGGGGAGGCGGCTCCCGGTCCCCGTATGCCCTCATGGGGTGCCGACGCGAGCGGCGCACGGCCGGTGGCGGCCGGGCGACGTGGGGCCGTACCACCGTGCCGTGCGGCTGGCGGCGCGGTGGTACGGCGACCTCGTAGCGGCTCCCTCGGGGGGTGTGTCGTGCCGGTCCCCGCGCGGCCGGAACACCGTCCGACACGGGGGACGGCGCCTGGCGAACATGTCCCACGTGTGATTTCCCCCTCCCCGCCTGCCGCGAAACTGCGGCTTGCGGGATGCTGTGGATAACGTTCGTTCACATCCCCGGCCCTTCAGGCACGGGAGACCAGGTGGAGGCAGTGATGGGTGTGACCGGTCCGATCCGTGTGGTGGTGGCCAAGCCGGGCCTCGACGGCCACGACCGCGGGGCCAAAGTCATCGCGCGGGCGTTGCGGGACGCCGGTATGGAGGTGATCTACACGGGACTCCACCAGACACCCGAGCAGATCGTCGACACGGCGATCCAGGAGGACGCCGACGCCATCGGCCTCTCGATCCTCTCCGGGGCGCACAACACGCTGTTCGCCAAGGTGATCGAGCTGCTGAAGGCCCGGGAGGCGGAGGACATCAAGGTGTTCGGCGGCGGGATCATCCCGGAGGACGACATCGCACCGCTGAAGGAGCTGGGCGTCGCGGAGCTCTTCACGCCGGGGGCGACGACGACCGAGATCGTCACCTGGGTCAACGCCAACGTCCGCCAGGCCGCCCAGGCCTGAACGCCGCCCCCGGGGCGGGCCTACTCGCACACGGGCCCGCGCGGGGCTGCTGTGCCTGCCCGACCCCGGGCGGCGCGGGCCGCCGTGCCGGGGCCGCGATGCTCGCCGGGCCGGACGGGCCGGGGCCGCGATGCTCGCCGGGCCGGGGCCGCGCGTCTGGCCCGGCGCGGCCGGCCGCGGGGCGGTGGGCCGGCTCGGCGCGACGTGCGCGTCCTGGTCAGGCCATCAGCTCCGCCTCCATCGTGGCGCGCAGCCGCAGCGTGGAGACCAGGCGCTGGAAGGCCTCCGACCAGTAGCCGCCCGCTCCCGGTGACGCCCCCTCCTGCTCGTCCTGCGCGGCCGTCAGGACCTCCAGCCGGTCGGCCTCGGCCGGATCCAGGCAGCGTTCCGCGAGGCCCATCACTCCGCTGAAGCTCCACGGGTAACTCCCGCCGTCCCGCGCGATGTCGAGTGCGTCGACCACCGCACGTCCGAGCGGCCCGGCCCAGGGGACCGTGCACACCCCGAGCAGCTGGAACGCCTCCGACAGGCCGTGCGCGGCGATGAACTCCGCGACCCAGACAGCTCGTTCGTCCTGGTCCAGGATCGCGAGGAGCTTCGAGCGCTCGGCGATCGAGGCCGTCCCGGGGCTGCTCGCCGGGGGAGCCGAGGGGCGCCCGAGCAGGGCCCTGGCCCAGCGCGGATTCCGCTGTCGCACCGCCGCCCGGCACCAGGCGGCGTGCAGCTCCCCGGCCCAGTCGTCGGCGACGGGCAGGGCCACGACCTCCTCGGCCGGTCGCCCGCCGAACCGCTGCTCCCAGACACCGAGCGGGGTGGCCTCCACCAACTGCCCGAGCCACCAGGACCGTTCGCCCCGGCCCGTCGGCGGCACCGCGGCGACGCCGTCACGCTGCATACCCGCGTCGCACTCGTGCGGCGCCTCCACGGAGATGGAGACGACGTCTCCCGTACGGTCGGGGCTGACGCAGGACATCGCGCGGTCCGCCATCCGGCCGGCGAGCGCGGACGCGGGCAGGGCGGACAGCAGTTCGGCGGCGGTGGCGCGCACATTGCGGCTGCGGTCGGACAGGGCCTGCTCCAGGAACGGCTCGTCGTCGGCCCCGAGCCCGGACCGCAGGGAGTCCAGGAACATCAGCCGGTCCTCGGCCCGTTCCACCGACCACGTGGTGGCGAGCAGGGCCAGCCCGGCGGGCGGATCCTGCGCCCGTACGGCGTCGAGCAGCGCGACCCGCTCCGCGAACAGCCCCTCCTCCCACAGCCGGCCCACCGCATCCGGGTCCTCGGTGTCGGGCCGGAGGGTGCCGCTCGCGGAGCCCCGCAGGGCGAACTTCCAGTCCGGATTCAGCGCGGCCAGCCACAGACCGCGCGGCCCGGCGAACGCGAGCGCCTGCGGGCGCAGGTCCGTCCGGGCGCGGGCGGCGTCCAGCAGCGGCGGCAACAGGGCCGCCGGGGCGCGGAAGCCCCTGCGGTTGGCGGTGGCCAGCCACTGCGGAATCAGCTCGGTGAGGTCGGGCGCGGTCCCGCGCCGCCCGCCGCCCGAGGGCGCGGCCCGATCGGCGAGCAGATGGGCGAGCCGGTGCCGGGCGGCCTCGGGGAGCGCCGGGCGCGGATCGGGGGCGGCGGGCTCGGGCCGGGCCGCCGGAACGGCGGGCAGCAGCCCGGCCCGCCGCCGCACGGTGTGCAGCGCGACGGCGTCCAGCAGGGCCGTCGGAACAGCGGCGGGCGGTACGGGGCCGCCGCGCGGCGTCGGAGGCCGGCGGTCGGTCCCCAGGAGCGCCGAGGTGACCAGCTCCTCCCAGGGGAGGGCGCCGACCGATGCGGAGACGGGTGCGGATACGGATACGGATGCGGATGCGGGAGTGGTGGTGCGAGGCATCTTTACCCTCCGGTGGGGATGGTGGGCGGGCGGGAACGGTGGTGGTGGGCGTCGGGTGGTGGGTCTCCGGGCACGGGTCGCCAGGGCCGGTCGCCATGTGCCGGTCGCCGGTCGTCCTTGCGTCGCTTCAGACCAGCCGGACCAGCCGGACCAGCCGGACCAGCCCGGATCAGCCGGACCAGCCCGGACCAGCCCGGACCAGCCAGACCGGTCAGACCAGTTGGACGACCGGCCCGCCCGTGGTGCGCCTGCCCACCTCCTCCCTCTCGCCCGGGTCCCAGGCCGCGAACGGGTCGAAGCCGCGGTGGCCGATCTCGCCGAACACGGTGACCGGGCCGCCGCCGGAGAGGGCGACGAGCTTCCACAGCCCCGGCCGGGACAGCGCGGCCGGGGCGATCGGCAGCGCGGAGTCGGCGTGTGCGTCGGCCACCTGCCAGCCGTCCTCGGACGGCACGGGTATGACGTCGCGCAGGGTGACCGGGCAGGCGTCCAGCCAGGGGTCCTCGCGCAGGGCGGTGCCGTAGACGGCCGGGGCGGCCGCTGCGGCGATGCCCGGCGGCGGGCCCGCCGGGGCCGTGGTCCCGAACTGCTCGCCCAGCTCCGCCCGGAGCTGCCCGCCGCCCGGATACGGCGTCAGCTCGGCGTCGATCGTGGCGCCGACCGGCAGCGTCTGCGCCGGGGACCGGCCCGCCGCGCCGAACGACAGCAGCAGAGCGGTGCGGCCCGAATCCCGCCCGTACAGCCAGATCCGCCGGGTGACGATCCTGCCGTCCGGGGTGTCGTACTGCGCGAGGACCAGCCAGCGGTCACGGACCGGGACGCCCTCGGCGGACATCGGCAGCCCCACTCTCGTCCGCACCGTCGCGGCCAGCGGGTCCGGCAGCCGCTCCCGGCCGAGCCAGGCCGTGTCCAGCAGATGGAGCAGGCCGCACTCCTCCAGCAGCCGGACCGGCCAGCCCGGACCGGACCCGGTGATCGCGCCCAGCTCCCGCACCCGGGCCGCGAGACCGGGAGCCTGGGCGTCGACCATGCGGGCCGCGGTCTCGTCCCAGAGGCCGTACCCCGAGCGGTCGGTCGCGGCGAGCCCGCCGCGCAACAGGTCGGCCAGACGCTGCTCCAACTCCTCGGCGCCGCCCGTGACCCGCTCGGCGCGGCGCTCCGCCCGCTTCCTGGCGGCGGCGGCGTCGGCGGGCCCCCGCGAGGCTCCGCCGCCCGTGGCCGCCCCGGCCTGCTCCGCCGCCCGTCCGCGTCGGCCCTCGATCCAGGCCGCGGCCCAGTCGGCCGGTTCGCCCGGCCGGAACGCGGTTTCGTCGGACGCCAGGAGCAGCAACAGACCCAGCGCGTGCTTGCACGGGAACTTCCGGCTCGGGCAACTGCAGGAGCAGGCCGGACCGGTGGTGTCGACCACGGTCCGGTACGGCGTGCTTCCGCTCCCCCTGCACAGCCCCCACACCGCGCCCGCTCCGTCGCGGCCCGTCCCGGACCACGGGCCGGCCGTACCGAGTCGCGTGCCCGCCGTGCGTGATGCGTCGTCAGGAGCCAGCGCCAGCACCTGCTCCACCGACCAGCGCGCCACCGGTCCACCGGTGGGCGAGGGTTCTCCCCCGTGAGATAGCAGCATGTTCCCGACGGTAGGCGGCACCACTGACAATCCCCGCGTGCACGGGCCCTGACCTGCGATCAGGGCCCGTTGTCAGTGGCATGGTGCACGGTGGAACCAGATCAGGTCGACCGATCTGGAGGGGGATCCATGACCGTGCCCGAAACCACCGCGGCCATCGAGCCGGAGGCGGGCGCAGAGGCGCTCCGCCCGCACGCCGAGGACGCGTTCGCCGACGAGCTGAAGGCGCTGGAGGCCGCCGACGACCGCCCGAGGCCCGCCCGTTGGCGGCTGTCGCCCTGGGCCGTCGCCACCTATCTGCAGGGCGGCGCCCTCCCGGACGGGACGGTGATCACGCCCAAGTACGTGGGTCCGCGCCGCCTGGTCGAGGTGGCCGTGACCACGCTCGCCACCGACCGGGCGCTGCTCCTGCTCGGCGTTCCCGGTACGGCCAAGACCTGGGTGTCCGAGCACCTCGCCGCCGCCGTCAGCGGCGACTCGACGCTGCTCGTGCAGGGCACCGCCGGGACGCCCGAGGAAGCCGTGCGCTACGGGTGGAACTACGCCCAGCTGCTCGCCCACGGCCCCAGCCGCGAGGCCCTGGTGCCCAGTCCGCTGATGCGCGCGATGTCCGAGGGCATGACCGCCCGGGTCGAGGAGCTGACCCGTATCCCCGCCGATGTGCAGGACTCGCTCATCACGATCCTGTCCGAGAAGACGCTCCCCGTGCCCGAGCTGGGCCAGGAGGTCCAGGCCGTCCGCGGGTTCAACCTCATCGCCACGGCCAACGACCGGGACCGCGGCGTCAACGAGCTGTCCAGCGCGCTGCGCCGCCGGTTCAACACCGTCGTGCTGCCGCTGCCCGCCACCCCGGACGCCGAGGTCGACATCGTCTCCCGGCGCGTCGACCAGATCGGCCGCTCGCTCGACCTGCCGGCCGCGCCGGAGGGCCTGGCCGAGATCCGGCGCGTGGTCACGGTCTTCCGCGAACTGCGCGACGGGGTGACCACCGACGGGCGCACCAAGCTCAAGTCGCCCTCCGGCACGCTCTCCACCGCGGAGGCGATCTCCGTCGTCACCAGCGGCCTCGCCCTCGCCGCCCACTTCGGCGACGGGGTTCTGCGCCCCGGCGATGTGGCGGCCGGCATCCTCGGCGCGGTCGTCCGGGACCCGGCGGCGGACCGGGTGGTCTGGCAGGAGTATCTGGAGACGGTGGTCCGGGAGCGGGACGGCTGGAAGGACTTCTACCGCGCCTGCCGCGAGGTATCCGCATGACGAGCCCCGCCACGACCGGGGCGGCTGTTCCGGGTTCCCGTGCGGACGTCGGGCCTTGGCTCCTCGGGGTGCGGCACCACGGTCCCGGGTCCGCCCGCGCGGTCCTCGCCGCGCTCGCGGCGGCCCGCCCGGCCGCCGTCCTCGTCGAGGGCCCGCCCGAGGGCGACGCGCTGTTGCCGCTCGCCGTCGACCCGCGGATGCGTCCTCCCGTCGCGCTGCTCGCGCACGCCGTGGACGACCCGGGGCGGGCCTCCTTCTGGCCGATGGCCGCGTTCTCGCCGGAGTGGGTGGCCATCCGCTGGGCCCTCGACCACGACGTCCCGGTCCGCTTCATCGACCTGCCCGCCGCGCACTCCCTCGCCCTCAAGGAACCCGCTCCCGGCACCGGACGTGAGGGGCCACCGGGGGAGCGGGCGGCGGACGAGGTCACACCGGTCGTCGACCCGATCCGGGTGCTCGCCGAGACCGCCGGATACGACGACCCCGAACGCTGGTGGGAGGACGTCGTCGAGCACCGCTCACCGGGCGGCGAGACACCCGTCGGCGGAACGCCCGGTGACGCGCTCGCGCCGTTCGTCGCGCTGGCGGAGGCCATGAGCGCGCTCCGCGAGGCGTACGGCGACGGCGGGCAGCCCCGGGACGCGGTGCGCGAGGCGTACATGCGCATCCAATTGCGTACGGCGCGCAAGGAGTTCGGTGACGGCGTCGCCGTCGTCTGCGGCGCCTGGCACGTGCCCGCGCTCGCCGCGCGGACCACCCTCGCCGCCGACCGCGCCCTGCTCAAGGGCCTCCCGAAGGTCAAAACCGACCTGACCTGGGTGCCGTGGACCCACCGCAGGCTCGCCCGGCACAGCGGATACGGCGCCGGGATCGACTCGCCCGGCTGGTACGGGCACCTCTTCGACGCGGCCGACCGGCCCATCGAGCGCTGGATGACCAAGGTCGCCGGACTGCTGCGCGCGGAGGACCGGTTCGTCTCCACCGCCCATGTCATCGAGGCCGTCCGGCTCGCCGAGACCCTCGCCGCCCTGCGGGGCCGCCCGCTGGCCGGGCTCGGTGAGACGACCGACGCGGTGCGGGCCGTCATGTGCGACGGGTCCGACGTCCCGCTCGCCCTCGTCCGGGACCGGCTGATCGTCGGCGAGACCCTCGGAGAGGTGCCGGACACCGCCCCGGCCGTCCCGCTGCAACGGGACCTGACCCGCAGCCAGCGCACCCTCCGGCTCAAGCCGGAGGCGTCGGAACGCGAGCTGGACCTCGATCTGCGCAAAGAGACCGACGCCGCCCGCAGCCGCCTCCTGCACCGGCTGCGTCTCCTCGGCATCGGCTGGGGCGACCCGGTCGCCGGGCGGGGCAGCACCGGCACCTTCCGGGAGAGCTGGCGACTGAGCTGGGAGCCGGAACTGCACGTCCGGGTCGCGGAGGCGGGCGTATGGGGCACCACCGTGCTCACCGCCGCCACCGCGAAGGCCGAGTCCGGGGCCGTGGCGGCGACCGCGCTGGCCGACGTCACCGCACTCGCCGAACACTGCCTCCTGGCCGGACTGCCCGACGCGCTGCCCGTCGTGATGAAGGCCCTCGCCGACCGGGCCGCCCTCGACGCGGACGTCGGCCACCTCGCGGACGCGCTGCCCGCCCTGGCCCGCTCCCTGCGGTACGGGGACGTGCGCGCCACGGACACGGCGGCGCTCGCGGAGGTCGCCGCCGGACTCGCCGAGCGGATCTGCGTCGGCCTGCCGCCCGCCTGCACCGGCCTCGACGCCGACGGGGCCGAGGCGCTGCGCCGTCAGGTGGAGGCCGTGCACGGCGCGATCGGGCTGCTCCTCGCCGGACCGGCCCCCGCCGAAGGGCTGCGGGAGCGCTGGGACGCCGTCCTGCACAAGCTGGCGGCCCGGGACGCCGTCGCCGGGATCATCCGGGGCCGGGCCACCCGGCTCCTCCTGGACGAAGGACGGCTCGCGGAGGACGAGGCGGCCCGGCTGATGGGCCTGGCGCTCTCGCCCGGCACCCCGCCCGCCGACGCCGCCGCCTGGATCGAGGGGTTCGCCGGCGGTGCGTCGGGCGGCGGCCTGCTGCTGGTCCACGACGAGCGGCTGCTCGGCCTCCTCGACGCCTGGCTGACCGGTGTTCCGGCCGGCCTGTTCACCGATGTGCTGCCGCTGCTGCGCCGCACGTTCTCCGCGTACGAACCGGGCGTACGGCGCACCCTGGGCGAGCTGGTCCGGCGCGGGCCCGCTCCCGAAGGCGCCCGCGGGGCCGACGCCGGCCGGGCGCCCGGAGGCTTCGGACCCGGTCTCGACGAGGCCAGGGCCGACGCGGTGGAGCCGGTGCTGCGCCTGCTGCTCGGCCGCACACCCGAGCCCACGGACGCGACCGTATGACCACGACCAGCAGAACGACCAGCAGAACGGACAGGAGGACGGACCCGATGGCGGAGACGACACCGTCGCCCGACGCCGAACGGCTGCGGCGCTGGCGGATGGTGCTCGGCGCGGACAGCGCCGACAGCACCGGACACGCCCTCACCGGCCAGGACGCCGCGATGGACGGTGCGTTGAACGCGCTGTACGGCGGAGGAGCGGGCAAGAAGCCCGGTGGCCGGGGCACCGGTGGCCGTACGGCGGGGCTCGGCGCGTCCGCGCCCTCCGTGGCCCGCTGGCTCGGCGACATCCGGACCTACTTCCCCAGCTCCGTGGTCCAGGTCATGCAGCGCGACGCGATCGACCGGCTCGGCCTGGCGGCCCTGCTCCTGGAGCCGGAGATGCTGGAGGCGGTCGAGGCGGACGTCCACCTCGTCGGCACCCTGCTCTCGCTCAACAAGGCGATGCCCGAGACGACGAAGGAGACCGCACGCACCGTCGTCCGCAAGGTCGTCGAGGACCTGGAGAAGCGTCTGGAGAGCCGCACCAGGGCCACCCTCACCGGCGCCCTGGACCGCTCGGCGCGGATCAGCCGGCCGCGCCACCGCGACATCGACTGGAACCGCACCGTCCGCGCCAATCTCGCCAACTACCTCCCCGTACCGGGAAGTGCGGAGGGGACGGGCACCATCGTTCCCGAGCGTCTCATCGGCTACGGGCGCGCCTCCCGGTCCGCGCAGAAGGACATCGTCCTGTGCATCGACCAGTCGGGCTCGATGGCCGCGTCGGTCGTCCACGCCTCCGTCTTCGGCGCGGTCCTCGCCTCCATGCGCACCCTGTCGACCCGGCTCGTCGTCTTCGACACGGCGGTCGTCGACCTCACGGACCAGCTCGACGACCCGGTCGACGTCCTCTTCGGCACCCAACTCGGCGGCGGCACCGACATCAACCGGGCGCTCGCCTACTGCCAGTCGAGAATCACCCGCCCCGCGGACACCGTCGTCGTCCTCATCAGCGACCTCTACGAGGGCGGCATACGCGACGAGATGCTCAAACGGGTCGCCGCGATGAAGGACTCCGGCGTGCAGTTCGTGACGCTGCTCGCGCTCTCCGACGAGGGCGCACCCGCCTACGACCACGACCACGCGGCGGCGCTCGGGGCGCTGGGCGCACCTGCGTTCGCCTGTACGCCGGACCTCTTCCCCGACGTCATGGCGGCGGCGATCGAGAAGAGGCCACTGCCCATACCGGACAAGGAGACCCAACAGTAACCAGGGACTTGCGTGACCCCCACGGGCTCGTGCAAGCATCGACCCGTCGGTCGCGGAGGGCCGCATTCCGCCGTCCGCGTACCAGGGAGGAGCCACCGAGGTGACCACGACCACCGCTGCCCGCGCAGCCGTCGACCCGCGCCCGGCGCGGGGTACGGCGGGGCGTCGCGCGGTACAGGTGGGGCTGTTGGTGGTGTTCCTCGGCGGACTGCTGGCTCTGGGGATCCTCGCGGGCGGACGCGCGGAGGCGCAGGAACGTCCGGACCCGGGCCCCCTCACGTCCTCCGTCGCCGACGCCGTGCCGGACGTTGTGCCGGATGTCGTGCCGGAGGATGCTGCCCCCGAGGCCGCCGCCCGTGAGGCGGCCGAGCCCTCGGCCCGCCCGGTCGCCGAACGAGCCGCCGACCCGGTGGCCACAGCGGTCGAGCGGGCCGCGGAGCGGACCGCGCACCAGCAGACGGCAGCACCGCAGGTACAGCAGGCGCAACAAGGACAGCAGGCCGTACGGGAGTCCGCCGCGCCCGCCCGGGTCCGCGATGCCGTGGTCGTGGCGACGGAAGACGCGGGAGACACGGACGACGCTGTGGAGCGGGTCGCCGGGGAGGTGCGGCCGCTGGTGCCGGACCTGCCGGGGCTTCTTCCGCTCCTCTCCGTGCTGCCCGTGCCCGGCGGCGGATCGGACGCACCCGGTGCTCCGTCACCTTCCGTGCCGGGCACCGGTCGTGGCGCCGAGGACGGCGCCGCGAAGCCGGGCGACGCCGCCGCGGGCACCTCAGACGAGTCCGCCGGACGCGAGGCCGGCCGGGGTGCCCGGGCACCGTTCTCCGCCCCGGAGACCCCGGCCGTTCCGGGCGGGTCCGGTACGCCGGGCGCCGGGCACGTACAGAGCCCCGCGCCCACGCCGGCACAGGACCGAGCACCGTTCGGCCCCTGCGGCGACCTCGCGCGTACGGCGACGGCCGATGTCCAGGGGCCGCGCGGCGGCGACCTGCACGCGGTCCCGGCCCCGGGCGGCCCGCACGCCGCGCTCGTCCGGGGCGCAGGCCTCCCGGCGACCGCCGCCCCGATACCCGACAGATCCGGCGAGATCCTCGCGTTCCCCGGCTAGGGCAGGCCGTTCCCCGCCTCGACCTGCCGCGCGGGGGCGGAACAGGTCTGCCCGCGTCCGGACCTCTCCGGACTGCCGAACAGCTTCGAAGGATCTGACACACCCATGCACAAGAACATGCGCCGATCCATAGCCATCGCCGCCACCGCCACCGGAATGTGGGCGCTCGGCACCGCCGCGGCGAGCGCGGACGAACTGCCCGTGTCCGTACCGCTCTCCACCCCGGACCTGGCGGCCGGGACCCCCGACGCGACGGAGATCGTCGAGGACGTCAAGGACACGGCGTCCGCCAAGGACGTCACCGACGCCAAGGTCCTCAAGGACGCCAAGGTCCTCAAGGACGCGAAGGCCGTCACCGGGGCCAAGGCCGTCACCGACGTCAAGGACACGCTGACGGAGGCCGGGAGCGAGGCCGTCGGTGCGACTGACGTACGGGACCGCCTCCCGTCCCAGGTGCGCGCGCCGCAGAGCCCGGAGGTCCCGGACCTCGGTGACGTACGGCACGTGCCCGAGAACGTGCGCGTCCCCCAGGTCCCCGCAGCGCCGGCCGACGAGATCGACTACCTCTTCGGGCCGATCGAGCAGATCCCCGGCTACGCGCAGAACCAGGCTCCGGCCGCCGTCCAGGGCGCACTGGCCGAGGCCGGGCCCGTGGTCGGGCAGACGTCCGACTCCGTCCTGCCGCCGCTCGCCGCCGGTGCGGTCGATGCCGCACTGCCGGTCGTCGGACGGGCGGTCGGCGACGTCGGCACGCTCGCCCGGGGCGTCCTCGGTGAGGTCGGGCCGTTCGCCCAGGGGGTCGTCGGCGACGCCGCCGTTCCCTTCGCGCAGGGCGTCACGACCGAGGTCCAGCCGCTGGCGTCCGGCGTCACGGGTGCGGCGGTGCCGTTCGCCGGGGGCGTCGGGTCCGAGGTCCGGCCGCTGGCGGAGGGACTGACCGGTGACGCGGTCGCGCCGTTCGCCCAGGGCGTCACCACCCGGGTGCAGCCGCTGGCCCAGGGCGTCGGGCAGCAGGTCCGGCCGTTCGCGGGCGGTGCGGCGGACACGGTCCGCGAGGACGCCCGCCCCGCCGTCGGCCACGCGGTCACCGGCGCCCAGGGCGTCACCTCGGTCACCCCGTCCTTCGTGACGGACGCGCTGCCCGGGCGGTAGCCGAACGAGCGGGGCGCTCACGGCGCACGCGCCGTGAGTGATTCACCGCACCGGAGTACTCGGCCCAGGGGGACCCGGGCCGGGGTGCTCCGGCTCCTGCCCCGCTTCCGTACAGCCTCTTCGAGGCCCCCTCCGGCTCCCGGCTCACCCCGGCCGGGGGCCGGAGGGACCACCCTCTGTGACCGTTATCACCGCTCAGGTGTGATCTGCGATTTAGGGTCACACCGGGCTCGGGGATAACCTGCCGGATGGACATGCCGCGTACTCGGACACCGTGTACGCCTCCCTAGTGACAGCGCAGTCACGTTGCCCTTCGCGGCACGCCCACGCAGAAGAACGAACCGCGATACCACTAAAAGGGACGGACGCGCGTGGACCTGTTCGAGTACCAGGCGAGGGACCTCTTCGCCAAGCACGGTGTACCGGTGCTGGCCGGTGAAGTCATCGACACGCCTGAGGCAGCCCGCGAGGCGACCGAGAAGCTGGGCGGCAAGTCTGTCGTCAAGGCGCAGGTGAAGGTCGGCGGCCGCGGCAAGGCCGGCGGTGTCAAGCTGGCCGCCGACGCCGACGAGGCGGTCGCCCGGGCGACCGACATCCTCGGCATGGACATCAAGGGCCACACGGTCCACAAGGTGATGATCGCCGAGCTGTCCCCGGAGATCGAGGCGGAGTACTACGTCTCGTACCTCCTCGACCGCACCAACCGCACCTTCCTGGCCATGGCCTCGGTGCAGGGCGGCATGGACATCGAGGAGGTCGCGGAGAAGACCCCCGAGGCCCTCGCGAAGGTCCCGGTCGACTCCAACTCCGGCGTCGACATCGTCAAGGCCCGCGAGATCGTGGCCCAGGCGAAGTTCCCGGCCGACGTGGCCGAGGGTGTCGCCGAGGCCCTGGTCACCCTGTGGAAGACCTTCGTCGCCGAGGACGCGCTCCTCGTCGAGGTCAACCCGCTGGTGAAGACCAAGGACGGCCGCATCCTGGCGCTGGACGGCAAGGTCTCGCTCGACGAGAACGCCGACTTCCGCCAGCCGGAGCACGAGGCCCTCGAGGACAAGGCCGCAGCCAACCCGCTCGAGGCTGCCGCCAAGGCCAAGAACCTCAACTACGTCAAGCTGGACGGCGAGGTCGGCATCATCGGCAACGGCGCCGGCCTGGTCATGTCGACCCTGGACGTCGTCGCGTACGCCGGCGAGAACCACGGCAACGTGAAGCCCGCCAACTTCCTCGACATCGGTGGCGGCGCCTCCGCCGAGGTCATGGCGAACGGCCTGGAGATCATCCTCGGCGACCCGGACGTCAAGTCCGTCTTCGTCAACGTCTTCGGTGGCATCACCGCGTGCGACGAGGTCGCCAACGGCATCGTGCAGGCGCTCGCGCTGCTCGAGTCCAAGGGCGAGAAGGTCGAGAAGCCGCTGGTCGTGCGTCTCGACGGCAACAACGCGGAGCTCGGTCGCAAGATCCTCTCCGACGCCAACCACCCGCTCGTGCAGCGCGTGGACACCATGGACGGCGCGGCCGACAAGGCCGCCGAGCTCGCCGCGGCTGCGAAGTAAGGGACGAGGGACTCCAACACCATGGCTATCTTCCTCACCAAGGACAGCAAGGTCATCGTCCAGGGGATGACCGGCGCCACGGGCATGAAGCACACCAAGCTCATGCTGGCCGACGGCACCAACATCGTCGGTGGCGTGAACCCGCGCAAGGCGGGCACGTCCGTCGACTTCGACGGCACCGAGGTACCGGTCTTCGGCTCCGTCGCCGAGGCGATCGAGAAGACGGGCGCCAACGTCTCCGTCCTCTTCGTGCCGCCGGCGTTCTCCAAGGCCGCGGTCGTCGAGGCGATCGACGCCGAGATCCCGCTCGCGGTCGTCATCACCGAGGGCATCGCCGTTCACGACTCCGCCGCGTTCTGGGCGTACGCGAACGAGAAGGGCAACAAGACCCGGATCATCGGCCCGAACTGCCCCGGTCTCATCACCCCGGGCCAGTCCAACGCCGGCATCATCCCGGGCGACATCACCAAGCCCGGCCGCATCGGTCTCGTGTCCAAGTCCGGCACGCTGACCTACCAGATGATGTACGAGCTCCGTGACATCGGCTTCTCCTCCGCCGTCGGCATCGGTGGCGACCCGGTCATCGGTACGACGCACATCGACGCCCTCGCGGCGTTCGAGGCGGACCCCGACACCGACCTCATCGTGATGATCGGCGAGATCGGCGGCGACGCCGAGGAGCGTGCCGCCGACTTCATCGCGAAGAACGTCACGAAGCCGGTCGTCGGCTACGTCGCGGGCTTCACCGCCCCGGAGGGCAAGACCATGGGCCACGCCGGCGCCATCGTCTCCGGCTCCTCGGGCACCGCCCAGGCGAAGAAGGAGGCCCTGGAGGCCGCCGGCGTCAAGGTCGGCAAGACGCCGACCGAGACCGCCAAGCTGGCGCGCGAGATCCTCGGCGCCTGATTCAGGCAGCCGCACCACGCGTGAACGGCGCGGGCCCGCACCCCTTTCGACCAGGGGTGCGGGCCCGCGCCGTTCGTCCTCCACCGCTCAGGGAATGCGGGGCACCAGCCGTTCCGGGCCGTGCGCCAGCTGCTCGCTCAGCGACTTCTGCAGCTTCAGGTCCTGCGCGGTGAGCTTCTGCGGACCACCGCGCGGCGGTACGCCCCCGACCCGTTCGCCGGGGGAGATCGGCGGCTCGTAGTGGGTGGGCGCGGTGTGCAGGGTCAGTCCGGTCACCGCGATGAGCAGGGCGACGCCCGCGACGGCGGCCCGGGTCCACAGCCTGGCCTTGTTCTCGCTGCCGGTGCGCACGGCACGGGCCGGCTGCGGTACGGGTACGTGCTCGGCGCGGGCGAGGCCGCCGAGCCGGTCGTGCAACAGGGCCGACTGTTCGGCGGGCGATGCGGCGGCCGTCAGCTCGGGAAGCCGCTCGGCGACGGCGGCACGGGCGGTCATCAGCCGGCCCGCCGCCGCCGGAGTGCTGGCCTCCGTCTCGGCCGCCGTCTCCGGCAGATCCAGGCCGACCCCGTCATAGAGGAGCAACGTCCGCCGGTAGGCCGGAGGCAGGTCGAGCAGCGCGTCGAACAGCGCCCGCTTGCCCGGCTCCGTGGGCGGGGCGTCGGCGTGCCGGTGCGTGCGGCGCAGCCGGTGCCAGGGGGACATGGCGTACTCGTACGCCGCCGCGCGCACCCAGCCGGCCGGGTCCCGGTCGACGGCGACCTCGGGCCAGCGCTGCCAGGCCAGTTCGAAGGCGCGCTCGACGGACTCGCGGGCCAGGGCGCGGCGGCCGGTCAGCAGGTAGGTCTGCCGGACGAGGCCGGGGGCGGTGCGGGTGTACAGCTCGTCGAACGCCTCGGCGGGCGAGAAGGGCCGCTCGCCGGTCGCTCCGGTCCGGGCCTGGGCCTCCGCCTCGGCGTCCGTCTCGGTCTCGGTCTCCGCGTCCGCCGCCTCGGCCGGGGGTGCGGCCGGAGTTTCCGGGGCGGCTTCAACGATGGCCACCGGAACTGCCGGAACTGCCGGAACTGCCGTCGGATCTGCCGGAGCCGGTGCGGCCGGAGCCGGGGCGGTCGTGGGTGCCGGGGGCGCCGTCGGAGCCGGGGGCGCTTCCGGTTCGGGCGCGATCAGCTTCGCGTACAGCGCGCGCTTGCGTCCGCGAGGGCTCGTGCGCCCCGTCTCCCAGGAGCGCACGGTGGCGCGCGTGACACCGACCGCCGCCGCCACCTGATCCTCGCTCAGCGATTTCGCCTCGCGCAGTCTGCGGCGCTCCTTGGGGGAGGGCAGCGACGGCGCGGCGGCCTCGTCGGTCGTGCTCCGGGTCATGGACGACCCCCGGCAGCGCCGCACTGGGTGAAAAAGTACATAAACGTATATTGAGCGACACGGCGGCTCTTCGCGCGTTACGCGGGATAAGCGCGTGTCGTTGGGAGCATGGGCCGCGTGACCCAAATGACGCAACGCAGCCCGAAGGTGACGGCCGAGCGGAACCGCACCCTCGCCCTGGCCTCCGCCCTGGTGCGGGGCGCCGTCGCCGCCGGGCTCGGCCTCGGGTCGCTGACGGTGCTGGTCATGGTGGTGTGGATCAGCTCCCCGTACCCGGACAGCGGACCGGGCGGGGCGCTGCGCGCGGCCGCCGGGGTGTGGCTGCTGGCCCACGGCGCCGGACTCGTACGGCCCGACACCCTGAGCGGCGTTCCCGCCCCCGTCTCCATGGTGCCGCTGCTGCTCGTGCTGGGACCGGTCTGGCTGACGCACCGTGCGGCGCGCGATGCGGCGGAGCAGGAGGAGGGGCGGCCCAGGCCTTCGCAGGCGGGCGCGTTCTGCGCGGTGACGGCCGGCTATCTGCTGGTCGTGGCGGGTGCGGCGGCCTACGCCCGGGGCGGTTCGCTGCGCGCGGACCCGGACACGCTGGTGTTCCCGGTGGCGCTGGTGGTGGCCGGTGCGGCGGCGGCCGGGGTGTGGACGGCGGCCGGGCGGCCGTTCGGTCCGCTGCCGTCCTGGTCGCCCCTGGCGCTTCAGGAGGCGTTCGCGCGGACGCTCTTCCGCAACCGGGCCGGGACGGCCTGCCGTTCGGCCGCGGTGGGCGTGACGGTGCTGCTCGGCGGTGGTGCGCTGCTGGTCGCGGTGGCGCTCGGCCGGAACGCGGCGGTGGCCCAGAACGACTTCCTGGCGCTCGCGGGCGACTGGTCGGGCCGGTTCGCCGTGCTGCTGCTGGCCGCCGCACTCGTGCCGAACGCCGCGCTGTGGGGCGCCGCGTACGGGCTCGGGCCCGGCTTCTCGCTCGGTACCGAAGCCACCGCCACTCCGCTGAGCCTCGACGGCACCCCGGCGGTCCCCCACTTCCCGCTGCTGGCGGCCGTGCCGGACCAGGGCCCCGGCACCCTGCTGAACGGGGCGGCCCTGGCGGTGCCGGTGGCGGCCGCGCTGGCGGTCGCCTGGTGCACCGTACGCAGGGCGGCCCCGGCCGACGCGCCGCGCGCGCAGGCGTGGAGCCCGCGCGAGACGGCGCTGGTCACCCTGCTCGCCGCGCTGGGCTGCGGCCTGGCGACGGCGCTGCTCACGGCGGTGGCCGGCGGGCCGCTGGGCACCGGGGCGCTGAGTGCGTTCGGCCCGGTGTGGTGGCTGACCGGTCCGGCGGCGCTGGCGTGGACCGCGGTCGTCGGCGTACCGGCGGCCCTGCTGCTGCGGCTGTGGCGGCTGCGCACCCCGGGCTGGGCCTGGCGCAGGGACGTGGACCTGGACGCGGAGACGGGCGTGGATGCGGACGGGGGCGTGGCGGAGATGGAGGAGCCCTCGGAAGCGGCGGACCAGGAGGAGTTCGCGGGGCGTCCGCGCCGCTGGTGGGCGCCGTGGCGTGGGCGGGGCGGCGCGGCGGACGAGGAGGAGGGCGAGGCCGGCGACGCGCGGCCGGGCCGCACCGCGAACCCGGCGGCCGCGACGGATGCCGCTCCGGGCGCTGTTCCTGCCCCCGGCCCGGCACCCGAAGCGGCCTCCGGCGCGCTGCCGGGCGGGGCGGCGGGCCGGGACGAGGCGGGGTTCGAACCGTACGACTTCCTGCCGACCGACCCCTGGCACGGGAAAGACCTCAGGGAGGCCCGGTGGGCCTCCCTGAAACGGGGCTCCGGCGGCCTGATGGCCGACTTCCCCGCCGATCCCGCCGCCGACCGCCGCACCGGCCGCCCTGCGGCGGAGCCGGACGGACCGGGTGCTACTCCTTGACGCCGAAGAGCGGCTCCAGCGGCTTCGGCAGCTGGTCGTTGCAGGCCAGCGCGGCCGTCTTGGTCAGGGCGTCGTTCACGCAGGTGTAGTAGTCGCGGTAGACGAGCTGCACGGTGTACGTCGTCGCCACGATGAGCAGCGCCAGCAGGGCGGCCACCAGGCCGCCGACGGCCGCCGTGGTCTGCTGCCTGCCGCTGACGCCCTGCGCGGTGGCGAGGGGCGAGGCGGGCGAGGGCCCGGCGGGCGCGGTCCCGGGTCGGCCGTCCACCGTGGCGCCCGTGCCCGGGCCCGTACCGGAGCCGAAACCGGACCCGGTGCCGGTCCCGTTCCCTGTCCCGGAAGCGTCCCCGGCCGTTCCCGTGCGGTCCGTCGCGGACGTGTTCTTCAGCGGGGTGCGGAGCGCGCTGATCGCCCAGTACGTCGAGAGCGCGCCCAGCAGCAGGGCGATCTCGGTGAAGTCGAACAGGGCGAAGAAGAGGGCCCAGATACCGCCGAGCACCGCGTAGCGGGCGCGCCGCTGCGCGGGGTCGGTGGGGTCCCAGCGCATGCCGCCGGGACCGCCGCGTTCGGGTCCGCCACGGCCGTTGCCGCCGGAGCCGTTGCCGCCGGGGCGGCCGCCGAAGCCGCCGTCGCCCCGGCCGGGCTGCTTGTTGCTCCACTGGCTGCCCCAGGCCGGGCGGTCGCCGGAGGAGCCGTCGCCGTTCCCTTCGGAGCCGCCGTTCCCGTCCGAGCCGTCGGATCCGTTCGACGCCGAGGGGCGGCGCGGCTGCCACGGCTGGTCCGGGCGGTCCGCGGGCGGCGCGGCGAACGGGTTGTCCTCCTGCGGCTTCCCGGCGGAGCCGGTGGCCGAGGAGGAGTCCGGCGGAGAGGACCGGCGTTCCCGCATCAGCAAGGGGGAGCGCTCGGGCAGGGGGAGGTGGAAGGCGGTGCGACGGCGTCGGTCCGGCATGTGGTGAACGTCTTCCCCATCTCGTCATGTCCGTCCGAAGGACGGTTCGACCGCCCGGTGGACGGCTCGCTGTCCCCTGACGCTACCTCTCGGCCCGGCCCCCGTCCCGTGGGGGCCGCCCGGTGTGCCGGTATCGTTGCTGACGGTCGGCCCGTTCGTAGGGTTCCCCGTATCGGGCGAAGCGATTCTTTCGTACGACCCTACAAAGAGTTCGCCGCACCTGCGTCACCCCGCGGTCATCACGTGAGAAAGGGCCCCGACGTGGCCTCCCCGCCTTCCTCCGCCTCTCCCGCCCGGCTGGTCGTGCTGGTCTCCGGATCCGGCACCAACCTCCAGGCCCTGCTCGACGCCATCGGCGACGACCCGGCGGCGTACGGGGCGCAGGTCGTCGCCGTCGGTGCCGACCGTGACGGGACCGGCGGTCTGGAGCGGGCCGAGCGGGGCGGAATCCCCACGTTCGTGTGCAAGCTCAAGGACCACGCGACGCGTGCGGAGTGGGACGAGGCGCTCACCGCGGCCGTCGCCGAACACCGCCCGGACCTCATCGTCTCCGCCGGTTTCATGAAGATCGTGGGCCCCGCGTTCCTCGCCGCCTTCGGCGGCCGGACCGTCAACACCCATCCCGCCCTGCTGCCCAGCTTCCCCGGCGCCCACGGAGTGCGTGACGCACTCGCGTACGGCGTCAAGGTCACGGGCTGCACCGTCCACTTCGTCGACGACGGCGTCGACACCGGTCCGATCATCGCGCAGGGCGTGGTCGAGGTGACCGAGGAGGACACCCCGGAGGGCGAAGCCGCTCTCCACGAACGCATCAAGGAAGTCGAGCGCACGCTGCTCGTCGAGGCCGTGGGGCGGATCGCCCGTGACGGCTGTCGCATTGAGGGACGAAAGGTTCATCTCGGTCATGTCGGTGAATAAGCCCATCCGCCGCGCCCTGGTCAGTGTCTACGACAAGACGGGGCTCGAAGACCTCGCCCGCGGTCTGCACGAGGCGGGCGTCGAGCTCGTCTCCACCGGCTCCACCGCCGGGAAGATCGCCGCCGCCGGAGTGCCGGTCACCAAGGTCGAGGAGCTCACCGGCTTCCCCGAGTGCCTGGACGGCCGCGTCAAGACGCTGCACCCCCGCGTCCACGCCGGCATCCTCGCCGACCTCCGCCTGGACGCCCACCGCGAGCAGCTCGCCGAGCTGGGCGTCGAGCCCTTCGACCTGGTCGTGGTGAACCTCTACCCGTTCAAGGAGACCGTCGCCTCGGGCGCCTCCGACGACGAGTGCGTCGAGCAGATCGACATCGGCGGCCCCTCGATGGTCCGCGCCGCCGCCAAGAACCACCCGTCCGTGGCCGTCGTCACCAGCCCCGAGCGGTACGCCGACGTCCTCGCCGCCGCCAAGGCCGGCGGCTTCGACCTCACCGCCCGCAAGCGGCTCGCCGCCGAGGCCTTCCAGCACACCGCCGCCTACGACGTGGCCGTCGCCTCCTGGTTCGCCGACGACTACGCGGCCGCCGACGACTCGGGCCTCCCGGAGTTCCTCGGCGACACCTTCGCCCGCAAGAACGTCCTGCGCTACGGCGAGAACCCGCACCAGCCCGCCGCGCTCTACACCTCCGGCGACGGCGGTCTCGCCGAGGCCGAGCAGCTGCACGGCAAGGAGATGTCCTACAACAACTACACGGACACCGACGCCGCCCGCCGCGCTGCCTACGACCACGCCGAGCCCTGCGTCGCGATCATCAAGCACGCCAACCCGTGCGGTATCGCCATCGCCGACGACGTCGCGACCGCGCACCGCAACGCGCACGCCTGCGACCCGCTCTCCGCGTTCGGCGGCGTCATCGCCGTCAACCGCCCGGTGACCGTCGAGCTGGCCGAGCAGGTCGCGGAGATCTTCACCGAGGTCATCGTCGCCCCGGCCTACGAGGACGGCGCCGTCGAGGTGCTGGCCCGCAAGAAGAACATCCGCGTGCTGCGCGCCCCCGACGCCCCGGCCGCCGCGTTCGAGGTCAAGCCGATCGACGGCGGCGCGCTGCTCCAGGTCGCCGACCGCCTCCAGGCCGACGGCGACGACCCGGCCAACTGGACGCTGGCCACCGGCGAGGCGCTCTCCGAGGCCGAGCTGAAGGAGCTGGCCTTCGCCTGGAAGGCCTGCCGCGCGGTCAAGTCCAACGCGATCCTGCTCGCCAAGGACGGCGCCTCGGTCGGCGTCGGCATGGGCCAGGTCAACCGCGTCGACTCCGCCAAGCTCGCCGTCGAGCGGGCGGGCGCGGAGCGGGCGGCCGGTTCGTACGCCGCCTCCGACGCCTTCTTCCCCTTCCCCGACGGCCTGGAGATCCTCACGGCCGCCGGTATCAAGGCCGTCGTCCAGCCCGGCGGATCCGTCCGCGACGAGCTGGTCGTCGAGGCCGCGAAGAAGGCGGGCGTGACCATGTACCTCACGGGCACGCGCCACTTCTTCCACTGATCGCCCAGGCGTCTCCCGGCGGCCGCACCCCTTTCCCGGGGTGCGGCCGCCGTCGTGTCCGGCGTGCGGAATCCGCTCGCCGCTCTGTTCTAATGACACGGCCGTATCCGATGAACGGCCGTGGAAATCCCTAGCGGGGGCAGTCACCGTGCTTGAGCTGAACAAGAGTGGAACGGACCGGTCGGGGCCGGGGCGCCTGCCCGCCCAGGACCCGGGGCCCGACGCCGCCCCGGATACCCGCCCGGCGGCCGGCTCCACGGGCCCGGACGCCGCCGCCGAACGCGTACCCCTGCGCCCGTACCTCATCGCCGGCGCCGTCCTGTGCGCGCTCTACTTCCTCTACGCGTACTTCCAGTACAGCCGCTTCGGCTCGCCCTCCTGGGACCTCGGGATCTTCGAGCAGGAGGTCAGGGCGTACGCCGCCTTCGACGCGCCGGTCGTCGACATCAAGGGCCCCGGCTATCTGATCCTCGGCGACCACTTCTCCCCGATCGTGGCGCTGCTGGCCCCGCTCTACTGGCTCTGGCCGTCGGCCGAGGCCCTGCTCCTCGCCCAGGCCGCGCTGTTCGCGCTGGGCGCGGTCATCGTCGGCCGCACCACGCAGCAGCTCCTCGGCGGACGCTCCGGGCTCTGCGTCACCGTCGCGTACGGGCTCTCCTGGGGCATCCAGGAAGCGGTGAAGGCCGACTTCCACGAGATCGCCTTCGCCGTGCCGCTGCTGGCCCTCGTCTGCCGGGCGCTGCTCCTGAAGCGGTACACGGCCGCGCTCCTGTGGTCGCTCCCGCTGGTCCTGGTCAAGGAGGATCTCGGCGCGACCGTCGCCGTCGTCGGCTTCCTGCTCTTCGTGTACGGGCGCCGCCTCCAGGGCGCGCTGCTCGCCGCCTTCGGGGTCGCCGCCTTCGCGGTCACCCTCATGGTCCTCATCCCGGCGGCCAGCAGCGCGGGGACGTACGACTACTGGCAGAAGATCGACAAGAACGGCGAGCAGGACGTCTCGATGCTGGACTCCGTCCTCGGCGTCCTCAACTCCTCCGTCAAGATCGAGATGCTGGTCTTCCTGATCGGCATCACCGCGTTCATGGCGCTGCGTTCACCGCTGACGCTGCTGATCGTCCCCACGCTCGGCTGGCGGCTGCTCTCGCAGGACAGCAACCACTGGGGCATGGTCTGGCACTACAGCGCGATCCTCATGCCGGTGCTCTTCCTCGCACTGGCCGACGGCGTCCGCCGCAGCCGCGACTCGCGACGGCCCTGGCTCGCCTCGTACGCGAAGGTCGCCGTGCCCGTCGCGGCCGCGATCGCCGTCGCGATGACCCAGCATCTGCCGCTGCGCGATCTGCTGCGCCCGGAGACCTACCGCACCGACGACGCCCGCAGCCAGGCGGCCCGGGCGGCGCTGGACGCCATCCCGGCCGGGTCGCGGGTCGAGACGGACATCACGCTGATGGCCCACCTCACCTCCGACCGCACCGTCTACTGGGTCGGCGGAGCCCCGGGCACCGCACCCGACATCGTCGCCATCAACCTGGACTTCGGCTGGTCCCGCCCGATCCAGGACCCGGTGGCGTACGCCGAGCAGCTGCACCCGGAGGCGCGCTACCGGCTCAAGCACCGGGGCGGCAGCTTCGTGGTGATGGAGCGCACGACGCCGGAGCCGGCCGAGATCCCGGGCGTACGCGAGGACTGAACGCCGGACACGGAGGAAGGCCGCACCCGGCAACCGGGTGCGGCCTTCCTCCGTACAGGGTGCTGCGGCGGGTCAGTTGGCCTTGACGACCACGGACGAGCAGACCTTGTCCGCGAACGTCTGCTTCTTCTCGTCCCAGAGCGGCCACAGCCAGCCGATGTAGCAGGCGATGCTGTCCAGGAAGTGGGCCAGCCGGCGCACGAAGGCCATGCCGAAGCCCAGCGGACGGCCGTCGGCCTCGCGCAGCACGCGGATGCCCACGGCCTTCTTGCCGATCGTCTGGCCGGTGGTGCCCTCCTGGTACAGCTGCCAGATGGCGAGACCGATCAGCGCCACGAAGCCGAGCAGGGCGAAGATCGCGCCCACGGAGTCGCCCATGGCCCCGCCGATGCCGCCGAGGATGAAGTAGGGGACGCCGACGACGAGGCCGTCGATGATCAGCCCGCCCGCCCGCAGACCCCAGTGCGCCAGCTCCGGCATGCCGCCGCCGTAGCCGGGCTGCTGGCCGCCGTAACCCGGCTGCTGCGGGTAGGCCCCGTACGGCTGGCCGGGCTGCTGGGGGTAGCCCGGCTGCTGCTGCGGGTAGCCGTAGCCCTGCTGCGGGACGCCCTGCGGAGCCTGCTGCGGGTAGCCGTAACCGGGCTGCCCCTGCGGCTGGCCCTGAGGCGGCTGGCCGGGCTGCTGCCCGTACGGATTGTTCGGGTCGCCGAAGCTCATAGGGGTGTTCCTTCAACAGACGTGTGGGGACGAGATGGCCACACGGAGGAAGGACATCGATCAGCGGCCCGCCCCCCGTACAACCGCGGCCTTCATCGTTATAAGCGGAACCCGCGTTTGTCCAGTCCGGGCCCCCGGACGTTGTGCAAGTGCAATCTCCGGTACGGGGGTGGCACCGGCAATTGGTATGCGGGCGGGGTCATCCGCGAGGATGGGCCCATGACTGCCCAGATTCTCGATGGCAAGGCCACCGCTGCCGCGATCAAATCCGATCTGACCGTCCGTGTGGCGGCACTCAAGGCCCAGGGGATCACTCCCGGCCTCGGAACCCTGCTCGTCGGGGACGACCCGGGCAGCCGGTGGTACGTCAACGGCAAGCACCGTGACTGTGCCCAGGTCGGCATCGGCTCCATCCAGCGCGAACTTCCCGACACCGCCACGCAGGAGGAGATCGAGGACGTCGTCCGGGAGCTCAACGCCAACCCCGAGTGCACCGGTTACATCGTCCAGCTGCCGCTGCCCAAGGGCATCGACACCAACCGGGTCCTGGAGCTGATGGACCCGGCGAAGGACGCCGACGGGCTGCACCCGATGAGCCTCGGCCGACTCGTCCTCAACGAGACCGGCCCGCTGCCCTGCACCCCGCAGGGCGTCGTCCAGCTGCTGCGCGCGCACGGCGTGGAGATCAACGGGGCGCATGTCGTGGTCGTCGGACGCGGTGTCACCATCGGCCGGTCGATCCCGCTGCTGCTGACCCGTAAGACGGAGAACGCCACGGTGACCCAGTGCCACACCGGCACCCGGGACCTCTCCTCGCACCTGCGCCAGGCCGACATCATCGTCGCCGCCGCCGGGGTGCAGCACCTGATCAAGCCCGAGGACGTCAAGCCGGGCGCGGCCGTGCTCGACGTCGGCGTCAGCCGGGACGCGGACGGCAAGATCGTCGGCGATGTCCACCCGGGGGTCCGCGAGGTGGCCGCCTGGGTCGCCCCGAACCCCGGTGGCGTCGGCCCGATGACCCGTGCGCAGCTGCTGGTCAACGTGGTCGAGGCGGCCGAGCGGGCCGCCTCCGAGGCCGCCGACGCCGCCGCCGCGGGCTGACAGCCCGGATCCGGAGGGAACCCCATGGGTGCTGGTACGAGTCCGGCCGAGGACGAGGCTTCGGGCAGGGCCACCGACGAAGCCCCGGGCACGGCTTCGGGCGAAGCCACGGTCACGGACGCGGCCACGGCCGCCGACAAGGTCTCGGGCAAGGACGCCGAAGGGGCCGCGGGCAAGGCCACCGCGGCCGGGCCCGTGGTCGCCGGGCGGCCCCGCCGGTCGCGGCGGTTCCCCCGGTTCACCCGGGACACCGCCCGCCCCGAGGGCGGCGGCCGGGCGGCGTCCGGCGACGCGCCCGCCCCGGCCCGGCAGTGGCCCCTGCTCACCGTGCTCTGCGCGGCGGGCCTCGGCCTGCTGATCGTGGTCCTGGACCCGTTCGACGAGGCGTTCCGCGTCGGCACCATCCTGATCGGCGGCGCGCTGATCGGCGGCGCCGTGCTGCGCTGGGTGGTGCCGTCGGTCGGGATGCTGGCCGTACGTTCCCGGTTCACCGACCTGGTCACGTACGGGCTGATGGGCACGCTGATCGTGCTGCTCGCGCTGGTCGCGCAGCCCAAGCCGTGGCTGGACGTCCCGATTCTGGAGGACGCGGTCCGCTTCACGATCCGCTAGGGCCTGTCGTAGTCCCCTAGGACCTGTCGTAGACGGATCGGCCCGGGACCGCCGGACCGTGGTGCCCGTCCCCACCCCCGAGGAGGGACGGACACCACGGCGGAACGGGGCCACCGGGCAGGAAGCCCCGGTATGCGGCGAGATGGGAGGCCTTGCCCCGTCCGGACTCCAGCGTCATGGACATGAAAGGCCGGAACAAGCGCTCACTGTGGCCTGTGGCACGGAAGTGACCATTCCGGCACGGTGTGATCGCCGCGCAACGATGGCAGACTGTCACGGCACACAGAGCGGCACGGAGCAAGCAGGCAGAGCAGTGGCCGGAACAGCGATCGGGGCGCGTAAAGATGCGCACTCCGTCCCGAATGCTCCCGTGCGCCCCCTCGTCAGGAACTGACACCCTGGTTCCGCGCATCCTCGTGGGTAGTCCCGTTGACGGTCCGGAACGGACCGACAACGGACGGACCGGGGGAGGCGCGGGTCGGGGGACCCGGCGCAGCGGGGAACAGCAAGCACGTCCGGGGGACATGAGGGGGGAAACGCGATGCCTCGTTGGAAGGCACTGCCCGAAGAGCTCGACCCGCAGATCAGGGAGTTCGCCAGCCAGCTGCGCCGGCTCGTCGACCGCAGCGGACTGAACATCAACGCGGTGGCCGACCGCACGGGTTACAGCAAGACGTCCTGGGAGCGGTATCTCAACGGGCGGCTGCTCGCCCCGCGCGGGGCCGTCGTGGCGCTCGCCGAGGTGACGGGCACCCCGCAGCACCACCTCACGACCATGTGGGAGCTGGCGGAGCGGGCCTGGAGCCGGGCCGAGATGCGGCACGACATGACGATGGAGGCCATCCGCATCACGCAGGCCCGGGCCGCGCTCGGCGAGCTCGGCCCGACGGGTCCCGGCGCCCCCGACGCTCCCGGAGGCGGCCGCTCCGGCCGGTCCTCCACCGGGGGCCGGCACAGCGCGTCCGGATCCGGCGCACGGGTTCCCGCCGCTGGCGGCCCGGCCGGTACGGACGCCCCGCCCCGCGACGCCCACGGCAAGGGCCCGTACGGCGGCGGGGCCTACGTGCCCGGCGACGACGACACGCGCCGGCTCACCGTCCCCACCCAGCGCGGCGCCGCACCGTACCCCGCCCCCCGCCAGGACCGGCCGTACGGCGGCGGGCCGGACCAGGCCGGGCGACGGCCGGAGCGGAACCCGGCGGAGAACGGCAGCGGAGGCTCCGGCCGGAGCCCGGGCGGCACCGGACCGGGCAAGGCGCCCGGCGGCCGGCGGAAGGGCGCCATGCTCGCCGTCGGGGCCGTCGGCGCGCTGATCGTCGTGGTCGGCGCCGTGCTGCTCGCCCCGGGCGGCGACGAGGCCGCCAAGGCCACCCCGCCCCCGTCGGCGGCCCCCACCACGGCCGCTCCCGAGCTGCCCGTGGGCGTCGAGTGCAGCGGTGCGGACTGCACCGGGCAGGACCCCGAGGCGATGGGCTGCGGCGGCGAGTTCGCCCGTACGGTGGCCAGCGCCGTGGTCGGCGGCAGTAAGGTCGAGGTCCGCTACAGCGAGGTCTGCGCCGCCGCCTGGGCCCGTCTCACCGAGGCGGCGATCGGCGACACCGTGCAGATCACCGGAGGCGAGGACCCCCAGAACGGCGAGGTCATGGGGGACACCGACGCGTACACCCCGATGGTCGCGGTGAAGAAGGCGTCCGACGCGAAGGCCTGCGCGACGCTCACCTCCGGTACGAAGGGGTGCACCGACCCGGGCGAGTGACACCGGGCCGGTGGGTCCGTCGCGTCCCACCGCCCGTCACCCGCCCGCGCGTGCGGTGTGTGACCGTTTGTGTGCGGTGCCACAGGGGGCCGGGCGGTCCGGCCCGGCCGGGTCCGATAGCCTGACCGCTGGATATCTCTTCACGTCAAGATTGGTCGTCAGGCCGGACCGGGCGGAAGAGGTGTCCAGCACCAGGGTCCGGCACCAGGGGCCGGGACCCCCACCGCCAGCTGTCTAAACGGAGACCGCCATGACCCGCACTCCCGTGAATGTCACCGTGACCGGCGCAGCCGGCCAGATCGGCTACGCGCTGCTCTTCCGCATCGCCTCCGGCCACCTGCTCGGCCCGGACGTGCCGGTCAACCTGCGCCTCCTGGAGATCCCGCAGGGCCTCAAGGCCGCCGAGGGCACCGCCATGGAGCTCGACGACTGCGCCTTCCCGCTGCTGCGCGGCATCGAGATCACCGACGACCCGAACGTCGGCTTCGCCGGTGCGAACGTCGCCCTGCTCGTCGGCGCCCGCCCGCGCACCAAGGGCATGGAGCGCGGCGACCTGCTCGCCGCCAACGGCGGCATCTTCAAGCCGCAGGGCAAGGCCATCAACGACCACGCCGCGGACGACATCAAGGTCCTCGTCGTCGGCAACCCGGCCAACACCAACGCGCTCATCGCGCAGGCCGCCGCCCCGGACGTACCGGCCGAGCGCTTCACCGCGATGACCCGCCTGGACCACAACCGCGCGATCTCGCAGCTGGCCGCCAAGACCGGCACCGCCGTCTCCGACATCAAGAAGCTGACGATCTGGGGCAACCACTCGGCCACCCAGTACCCCGACATCTTCCACGCGGAGATCGCCGGCAAGAACGCCGCCGAGGTCGTCAACGACGAGGTGTGGCTGGCCGACACCTTCATCCCGACCGTCGCCAAGCGCGGCGCCGCGATCATCGAGGCCCGTGGCGCGTCCTCCGCCGCCTCGGCCGCCAACGCCGCCATCGACCACGTGCACACCTGGGTCAACGGCACCGCCGCCGGCGACTGGACCTCGATGGGCATCCCGTCGGACGGCTCCTACGGTGTCCCCGAGGGCATCATCTCCTCCTTCCCGGTCACCACGAAGGACGGGAAGTACGAGATCGTCCAGGGCCTGGACATCAACGAGTTCTCCCGGGCGCGCATCGACGCCTCGGTCAAGGAGCTCACCGAGGAGCGCGACGCGGTCCGCGAGCTCGGCCTCATCTGATCCGCACCCGCACCACACCGGACGCCACGCGGGCGGGGTCAGCTCTTGTGGTCGCCGGGCGTGTAGTGGCCCGGTGCCAGCCGGCCGGTGACGCCGAAGCGGTTCCAGGCGTTGATCACGGTGATGGCCGCGATCAGCTGGGCCAGCTCGGTCTCCTCGAAGTGCTTGGCGGCCTTCGCGTACACCTCGTCCGGGACGAAGCCGTCGGTCAGGACGGTGACCGCCTCGGTCAGGGCGAGCGCCGCCAGCTCCTTCTCGGTGTAGAAGTGCTGCGACTCCTCCCAAGCGCTGAGCTGCACGATCCGCTCGGCGGACTCGCCCGCCGCGAGCGCGTCCTTGCTGTGCATGTCCAGGCAGAACGCGCACCGGTTGAGCTGCGAGGCCCGGATCTTCACCAGCTCCACCAGGACCGGGTCCAGGCCCTTCCGGGCGGCGATGTCGAGCCGGATCATCGCCTTGTAGACGTCGGGGAGGAGCTGGGAGACGGAGATCCGGGCCGGGTGCTCGGGGGCGAGGTCGGCGGGGGCGTGGTGGTGTCCCTGTGTCGAGGTCATGAGGACGACGCTACGGTCCCGATGGCACCCCGGTATGGTCCATTGCCATGACGGATTCCTGGGCCACTTTCGGCGCGGACCTGCATCTGGAGCCGGTCGGCCAGGGGCTCCGCAGCGGGCTGATGGAGGCGTTGCGGGAGGCGGTGCGCACCGGCCGGCTGACGCCCGGCACCCGGCTGCCGTCCTCCCGGGTGCTCGCCGCCGACCTGGGCGTCGCCCGCAACACGGTCGCCGACGCCTACGCCGAACTGGTCGCCGAGGGCTGGCTCACCGCCCGCCAGGGCTCGGGCACCCGGGTCGCCCAGCGGTCCGCGCCGCGCCGGAAGGACCCGGCGGCGGCCCCCGCCCGGCCCGCGCGGTCCGGAGCCGGGTACAACCTGAAGCCCGGCTCGCCGGACCTGTCGGCCTTTCCGCGCACGGCCTGGCTCAGGGCCGCCCGCAAGGCGCTCACCGCCGCACCCGACGAGGCCTTCGGCTACGGAGACCCGCACGGCCGCCTCGAACTGCGCACGGTGCTGGCCGAGTATCTGGCGCGGGCGCGCGGGGTGTACGCCGATCCGGAGCGCATCGTGATCTGCGCCGGCTTCGCGCACGGGCTCTCGCTGCTGGGACGGGTGCTGCGCGGCCGCCGGGTCCGGGACGTCGTCGTCGAGTCGTACGGCCTCGACCTGCATACGAATCTGCTCACCGAGGCCGGGCTGCGCACCCCGTGCCTGCCGCTGGACGAGCACGGTTCGCGCACCGGTGAGCTGGCCGCGATGCGCGGCGCGGGGGCGGTGCTGCTGACCCCGGCGCACCAGTTCCCCACCGGCGTACCGCTGCACCCGGACCGGCGGGCCGCCGCCGTCGACTGGGCCCGGTCCACCGGCGGGCTGATCCTGGAGGACGACTACGACGGGGAGTTCCGGTACGACCGGCAGCCCGTGGGCGCGCTCCAGGGCCTCGATCCGGAGCGGGTGGTCCATCTCGGCACCGCCAGCAAGTCGCTGGCCCCGGCGCTGCGCCTCGGCTGGATGGTGCTGCCCCGGAGCCTGGTGGGGGAGGTGGTGGCGGCGAAGGGCGTGGCCGAGTGGATGTCCGGCTCGCCCGACCAGCTGACGCTCGCGGAGTTCATCGCCTCGGGGGCGTACGACCGGCATGTGCGTTCCATGCGGCTGCGCTACCGCCGCCGCCGCGACCAGCTCGTCGCGGCGCTCGCGGAGCGTGCGCCGGGCATCGAGGTCAGCGGGATCGCGGCCGGGCTGCACGCGGTCCTCGAACTCCCGGCGGGCGCCGAGCGTTCGGTGATCCAGGCGGCGGCGTTCCAGGGCCTGGCGCTGGACGGCCTCGCGCGCTACCGCCACCCGGACGCGCCGGCCGCCCGCGACGCCCTGGTGATCGGCTACGGCTCACCGTCCGAGAGCGCCTGGGCGGGTGCGCTGGACGCCCTGTGCCGGGTGCTGCCGTAGACCTGTCCGAGGGCCAGGTTCCGAACCGGCCACCCCTGCCACTAATCTGACAAGAGGTCCGGTGGCGGAAAAGAGACGCCGGATCCGATCGCGTACCACGGGGGAGAACCGAACATGGCGACACGAAGGCTGAGGTCGAGCACGGTCGTGCTCGGCGGTATGGGGCTGCTCGCCCTGACGATCACGTCCTGCGGTTCGGAGCCGGACCGGCGCTGCGCCGACCGCACGACGCAGAAGACCCTGCCGAGTTCCGAGTGCCGCGGTGGCGGGAACGGTTCGTACTACTACGGCGGCAAGAGCGACAGCGGCAAGGTGCAGGGCGGCAGCTTCGACAAGTCGGCCGTCGACCGGGGCGGCTTCGGCTGCTCCGGCTCCGGCGGCGGCTGACCGCCGTGGAACGCCGCACGACCGAGCCGCGCCCCGGCTGGCAGGAGACCGTCGAGTCGCAGGGCGTCGTCTACCCGCTCACCCGCTACCCGGACGACTCGCTGCGCCCGTACTGGGACGAGAGCGCCTACTACGTCTTCTCGCTGCCCGAGGTCGAGGCCCTGGAGGAGGTCGTCGAGGAACTGCACACGATGTGCCTGGCCGCCGCCGCGCACATCGTCGGGCAGGACCGCTTCGCCGACCTCGGCATCACCGACCCCCGCCTCGCCGCGCTGGTCGCCGAGTCCTGGCGCCGCCGTGCCGAACTGCCCTCCGTGTACGGGCGGTTCGACCTGCGCTACGACGGGAGCGGCCCGGCGAGGATGCTGGAGTACAACGCCGACACCCCGACCTCGCTGGTGGAGGCCGCGAGCGCGCAGTGGTTCTGGATGGAGGACCGCTTCCCCGGGGCCGACCAGTGGAACTCCCTGCACGAGCGGCTGGTGGCCGCCTGGAAGCGGCAGGCGCCCCTGCTGCCGCCCGGGCCGCTGCACTTCGTCCACTCCGACGGCGACGAGATCGGCGAGGACCTGATGACGGTCGCGTATCTGCGCGAGACCGCCCAGCAGGCCGGGATCGACACCGAGGCGCTCTCCGTCGAGGAGATCGGCTGGGACCGGCTCTCCGGGCGGTTCGTCGACGACCGGCTCCGCTTCATCCGCAGCTGCTTCAAGCTCTACCCCTGGGAGTGGCTGGCCACGGACCGCTTCGGCCCGCAGGTGCTGGACACCCTCGACAACGGCGGCGGCTCCGGCACCACCTGCTGGATCGAGCCCGCCTGGAAGATGCTGCTCTCCAACAAGGCGCTCCTCGCGATCCTCTGGGAGCTCTACCCCGGCCACCCGAACCTGCTCCCCGCCCATCTCGACGGCCCGCGCGAGCTGGCCGGACCGGGCGGCGCGGGGTACGTCTCCAAACCGCTGCTCGGCCGCGAGGGCGCCGGGGTCGACATCCACGCCCCCGGCTCCCCGCCCGTCCTGCGCGACGAGCCGTGCTGCTACCAGGAGCTGGCCCCGCTGCCGGACATCGACGGCAACCGGGTGGTGCTCGGCGCGTGGATCGTCGAGGACGAGGCGGCGGGGCTCGGCATCCGGGAGTCGGCGGGGCCGGTCACGGACGAGTACGCCCGCTTCCTGCCCCACGTCATCCTCTGAACCCTCCGGCTCCGTGGGTACGGGACCGGCTCAGGCGCCCAGTACCGCCCGCAGCCGGTCCAGTCCCCAGTCCAGGTCCTCCTTGGAGATCACCAGCGGCGGGGCGATCCGGATCGTGGAGCCGTGGGTGTCCTTCACCAGCACCCCCTGCTCCATCAGCTTCTCGGAGATCTCCCGGCCGGTGCCCAGCGCCGGTGCGATGTCCACGCCCGCCCACAGGCCCCGGCCGCGCACCGTCTCCACCGCGCCGCCGCCGGTCAACAGGCCCAGCTCCCGGTGCAGATGGTCGCCCAGCTCGGCCGCCCGCTGCTGGTACTCACCGGTCCGCAGCATCGCGATCACTTCCAGCGCCACCGCACAGGCCAGCGGGTTCCCGCCGAAGGTGGAGCCGTGCTCGCCGGGCCGGAACACCCCGAGCACGTCCGCCGACGAGACCACCGCGGAGACCGGCACCACACCGCCGCCCAGCGCCTTGCCGAGCACGTACATGTCCGGCACCACACCCTCGTGGTCCAGTGCGAACGTCTTCCCGGTCCGCCCCAGGCCCGACTGGATCTCGTCCGCGAGGAACAGCACGTTCCGCTCGCGGGTCAGCTCCCGTACGCCGGAGAGATAGCCGGCCGGCGGCACCAGCACCCCGGCCTCGCCCTGGATCGGCTCGATCAGCACCGCCACCGTGTTCTCGGTCATCGCCTCCCGCATCGCGGTGAGATCCCCGTACGGCACGATCTCGAACCCCGGGGTGTACGGGCCGAAGTCGGCCCGCGCCTCCGGGTCCGTGGAGAAGCTGACGATCGTCGTCGTGCGGCCGTGGAAGTTGTCCGAGGCCACGATGATCTTCGCCATGCCGTCCGGCACGCCCTTGACCCGGTAGCCCCACTTGCGGGCGGTCTTCACCGCGGTCTCCACGGCCTCCGCCCCGGTGTTCATCGGCAGCACCGTCTCCATGCCGCAGAGCGCCGCCAGCTCCGTACAGAAGTCGGCGAACCGGTCGTGGTGGAAGGCCCGGGAGGTCAGTGTCACCCGTTCCAGCTGGGCCTTGGCCGCGTCGATGAGACGCCGGTTGCCATGGCCGAAATTGAGCGCCGAGTATCCGGCCAGCAGGTCCAGATACCTACGGCCCTCGACATCGGTCATCCAGGCGCCCTCCGCCGTGGCCACGACGACCGGCAACGGGTGGTAGTTGTGCGCGCTGTGCGCCTCGGCGGAGGCGATGGCGGTTTCCGTGGTCGACACGGGATCTCCGTTCGTCGTGCGGCGTGGGCGGGGGTGGTGCCCACTTTGTATCGTCGGTCGGATCCCACGCCGGGAAACCTCCACCGCCCGGCGCGCCCGCCGTCGCACGCCGGGCGGCCGGAATGTGGGGTTCGTCTCAGCCGTGCGCTCCCGTGCTCCGGGACCGTGCAGTGACGCGCCCTTCCCGCCCCGCACCGGCTGCCGGAGATGCCCCGGACACCTGAGACAATGGGGCCATGGCCTCTGATCGCCCTTCGCTCCCCACCGACCAGCCGCAGACGGGCCGCACCGGTGCGGCCGCCCGTCCGCGCGTGCTCTCCGGGATCCAGCCCACCGCGGGCTCGTTCCACCTCGGCAACTACCTGGGCGCGGTGCGCCAGTGGGTGGCGCTGCAGGAGAGCCACGACGCCTTCTACATGGTCGTGGACCTGCACGCGATCACGATCCCGCAGGACCCCGCCGAGCTGCGGGCCAACACCCGGCTCGCGGTGGCGCAGCTGCTGGCGGCCGGTCTGGACCCGGAGCGCTGCACGCTCTTCGTCCAGAGCCATGTGCCCGAGCACGCCCAGCTCGGCTGGGTGATGAACTGCCTCACGGGCTTCGGCGAGGCCTCCCGGATGACGCAGTTCAAGGACAAGTCCGCCAAGCAGGGCGCCGACCGGGCCACCGTCGGTCTCTTCACCTACCCGGTTCTCCAGGTCGCAGACATCCTGCTCTACCAGGCGAACCAGGTCCCGGTGGGCGAGGACCAGCGCCAGCACATCGAGCTGACCCGCGACCTCGCCGAGCGGTTCAACGGCCGGTACGGACAGACGTTCACCGTGCCCGCGCCGTACATCCTCAAGGAGACGGCGAAGATCTTCGACCTCCAGGACCCGGCGGTGAAGATGAGCAAGTCGGCCTCCACGCCGAAGGGCCTCATCAACCTGCTGGACGACCCGAAGGTCACCGCCAAGAAGGTGAAGAGCGCGGTCACCGACACCGACACGGTGATCCGCTTCGACGCCGAGAAGAAGCCGGGCGTCAGCAACCTGCTCTCGATCCTCTCCACCCTCTCCGGCAGCCCCGTAGAGGATCTGGAACGGAGTTACGAGGGCAAGGGCTACGGTGCGCTGAAGACCGACCTGGCCGAGGCCATGGTGGAATTCGTCACTCCCTTCCGGACCCGCACCCAGGAATATCTGGACGACCCGGAGACGCTGGACTCCATCCTGGCCAAGGGAGCGGAGAAGGCCAGGGCCGTCGCGGCGGAGACGCTGGCACAGACGTACGACCGGATGGGCTTCCTGCCCGCGAAGCACTGAGTCCAAGGACCCTGGCGAGATCATGGCCGCAGGGGTCACACTTGCGGCGACGGAACGCGCGGGCCGGACATCCGGCCCGCGCGGCATGACCGGAAATCGACCATCGACGATGGAGGAGAACGACGTGGGGACCGTAACGCTCGGCGTTTCGATCGCGGTCCCGGAGCCCTACGGCAGCCTGCTCCAGGAACGCCGCGCGAGCTTCGGGGACCCTGCCGCCTTCGGCATTCCCACCCACGTCACCCTCATGCCGCCGACCGAGGCGCAGTCGGCGGACCTCCCGGCGATCGAGGCGCACCTCGACCGGATCGCCACGGCCGGCCGGCCGTTCCCGATGCGGCTCTCCGGCACCGGCACCTTCCGCCCGCTGTCGCCGGTCGTCTTCGTCCAGGTCGTCGAGGGGGCTTCGGCCTGCTCCTGGCTCCAGAAGCGGGTGCGGGACGCCTCCGGGCCCCTGGTGCGCGAGCTGCAGTTCCCGTACCACCCGCATGTCACCGTGGCCCACGGCATCGCCGAGGAGGCCATGGACCGGGCCTACGAGGAGCTCGCCGACTACGAGGCGGCCTGGACCTGCGGTTCCTTCGCGCTGTACGAGCAGGGCCCGGACGCGGTCTGGCGCAAGCTCCGGGACTTCCCGTTCGGAGCGGGCGGCGGGACGCCCGCCGTCCCCGCCCAGGGCGGCTACACGATCGAAGCGTCCTCGTCGGCCCCGTCGCTGCGGCCCTGAGCGGCCGCGACAGCCGCCGTACGGCCCCGGCCCGCCAGGGAGCGTCTCAGACCGGCAGCCTGCGGAACAGCGGGCGCGGCACGTGCCGCAGCGCCGCCATCACCACCCGGAGCGAACCGGGCACCCATACGGTCTCCGAGCGCCGCCGCAGCCCCGTGACGATCGCCGCGGCGACCTCCTCCGGGCCGGTCGCGAACGGCTGCTCCGGCCGCCCCGCCGTGGCCCGCGTCCGTACGAAACCGGGGCGGACGATCATCACCTGCACCCCGGTCCCCTGGAGCGCGTCACCGAGCCCCTGCGCGAACGCGTCGAGGCCCGCCTTGCTGGAGCCGTAGATGAAGTCCGCGCGCCGGGCGCGCTCCCCGGCCACCGAGGACAGCACCACCAGCGAACCGTGCCCCTGGGCCTGCAGTGCGCCGGCGCACACCAGGCCGGCCGAGACCGCCCCCGTGTAGTTGGTCTGGGCGACCCGGACCGCGGCCATCGGCTCCTCCTCGTCCCGCGCCTGATCACCGAGGACGCCGAACGCCATCAGCACCACATCGATGTCGCCCTCCGCGAAGACCTTGCCGAGGGCGACCTCGTGGGAGCCGGAGTCCAGCGCGTCGAAGTCGACGGTCCGCACGTCCGCCCCCCGGCCGCGGAGCTCGGCGGCGGCCGACTCCAGGGCCGGGGAGGGTCGCCCGGCCAGCCAGACCCGGCGGGTGCGCAGGGCGATCAGCCGCCGCGCGGTGGCCAGGGCGATCTCGGAGGTGCCGCCGAGGATGAGCAGGGACTGCGGGGCGCCGAAGGCATCCTTCACGGAAAACTCCTGGTCAGATGGGATGGGGTTCGCTGGGATCACAGTGCGAGCCGGCGCGACAGGTCCGAGCGGAACGCCTCCGTCGGGTCCAGCCGCGCCCGCAGCTCCCGGAACTCCGCGAGACGCGGGTACATCGCGGCCGCCGTCTCCGGCCGCATCCGGGAGTCCTTCGCCAGGCAGACCCGGCCCCCGGCGGCGGCCACCTCCTCGTCGACGCCGTCCAGGAAGCGGGCGAGACCGGGCAGGGCCGCGGGCAGATCCAGCGCGAGGGACCAGCCGGGCGCGGCGAAGGACAGCAGACCCGGGTCCGCCGCCCCGAACCTCTGGAGCACCGCCCGCACGGCGGGGCTCCGGCGCGCCGCGATCCGGCGCACCACTCGGTGCAGGGTCTCCTCCTGGCCGTGTCCGACGGCGAACCGGTAGCACACCAGGCCGCCGCGGCCGTAGAGCGGGCGCGGGTCCGGAAGGGCGTCCGACGCGTGGAAGAAGAGGGGCAGCGGGCGCGGCTCGCCGGTCCGCGCGCGGGGTGCGCCGCGGTAGCGGACCTCGTTGTACAGGGCGGCCGCCGCCGGGCCGAGCAGCCCGCCCGGCAGCGGCGGGAGGCCGGGGAGCGCGCCCCGGCCCCGGAGCCCGCCGGAGCGCGTCCCCAGCAGAGTGCGCCCCGCGTGCGCCGGGCGCACATCCCGGGGTGCATGCTCCCCTCGGGTGAGGATTCCGCGCCCGGTCGCCCGGCCCCGGGCCATCAGGTCGATCCAGGCGGAGCCGTACGGCAGCCGGTCGCCGCCCGCGGTGAAGCGGGCCAGCAGCTCGTCCAGGTCCCCGGCGCGCTCGGTGGAGACGGACATCAGCGCCGTGCCGACGCGCCGCAGCCGGAGCGTCGCGCCCAGGATCACCCCGGTCAGCCCCAGGCCCCCGGCGGTGGCGTCGAACAGGGCGGTGCCCGGCAGCACCGTACGCACCTCGCCGTCCGCGGTGAGCAGCTCCAGGGCGCTCACCTGCCGGGCGAACGAACCGGACCGGCGGTGGTCGAGGCCGGTCAGATCGGAGCCGATCGCCCCGCCGACGGTCACCCTGCCGGTCCCCGGTACGACCGGCGGAAGCCAGCCGAGCGGCAGCAGCACCCGCAGCAGCCGCTCCAGGCTCACCCCCGCGTCGCAGCGCACCACACCGGAGGCGGCGTCGACCGCACCGATCCGGGCCAGACCCGTCGTGTCGAGCACCGAGCCGCCCGCGTTCTGCGCCGCGTCCCCGGGCGACCGCCCCAGCCCGCGCGCGACGACCCCCCGGGGTCCGCGCCCCCGGACGACGGCGGCCGCCTCCTCGTACGTACGGGGGCGGAACCGCACGGCGGTCGTCGGGGCGGTGCGGCCCCAGCCGGTCAAGGACACCGTGTCGACGGACATGAGGGTGACCGTATCGTCCGGGAAATCCCCTTCGCGGCATTGGTGAATTCGCTCACCGGAACGGGTGATGGAGTGAGTGTCAGCGAAGCGTGACGGAGATCCGCCGGACGGGTCCGGGAGAGTCCGGGGCGGGCCGCTGGTGTTCCGGGCCCAGGAGGGTACGCGTTACGTCATGGACTGGCTCAAGAAACTCCCGGTGATCGGGCCCCTGGTCGCCCGGCTGATGGAGACGCACGCGTGGCGTTCCTACGAGCGGCTGGACCGGGTCCACTGGGCCAGGCTCGCCGCGGCTATCACCTTCATCAGCTTTCTGGCCCTCTTCCCGCTGATCGCGGTCGGCGCGGCCGTCGCGGCCGCCCTGCTGAGCGACAAACAGCTGGACACCATCAAGGACAAGCTCGCCGACCAGGTGCCCGGCATCTCGGACCAGTTGGGCATCGACGGCCTGGTCGCCAACGCGGGCACGGTCGGTCTGGTGGCCGGTGCGCTGCTGCTGTTCACCGGTGCCGGCTGGGTCGGCTCGATGCGCGAGTGCCTGCGCGCGGTCTGGGAGCTGGACGACGTCCAGGGGGCCAACCCCGTCGTCGCCAAGGTGAAGGACGCCGTGCTGCTGGTCGGCCTCGGCGGTGCGGTGCTCGCCACCGTGGCGGTCTCCAGCATCGGCTCGATGGCGGTCGGCCGGACCGCCGACCTGATCGGCATCCCCGACGGCGGGGCGGGCGGCGTGCTGCTGCGGGTGGCCGCGCTGGCGGTCGCGGTCGTCGCCGACTTCCTGCTGCTGCTCTATCTGCTGACGCTGCTGCCCGGGGTGGAGCCGCCCCGGCGGCGGCTGGTGGTCGCGGCGCTGCTCGGGGCGGTCGGCTTCGAACTGCTCAAGCTGCTGCTCGGCAGCTATATGCGGGAGGTCGCGGGCAAGAGCATGTACGGCGCGTTCGGCGTGCCGATCGCACTCCTCCTGTGGATCAACTTCACCGCGAAACTGCTGCTGTTCTGCGCCGCCTGGACGGCGACCGGCAGCAAGGACGAAGAGGGTGCGGAGGACCAGGAGGACGGTGAGGGCGCCGACGCGGGGGATACCGCCGGGGCCGAGGCGCCCGGCGGCTCCACTCGCGCCTAGGACTTGTCGGCCGGGGAAGCCGAGGAGGCAGATGAGGCCGAGTCGGTCGAGGCGGTCGGCTCGTTCGGCTCGGCGGTCCCGGCCGGTTCCGTGGTCCCGGCGGCCCCGGCGGCCCCGGCGGCCCCGGCCGAGTCGTCGCTCGCGGCCGGGGTGCGGCGGGTCAGGCCGGGCAGCGGCCAGCGGCGGTTGACCAGGAACACCCCGCCGGCCAGGAGCACCAGCAGCCCGCCGACGATCGCCAGGGCGATCCCGACCCCGCTGGAACCGTTCGCGGCCGACGCGTGCGCGGCCTCCGCCCGGCCGCCCGAACCCTGGTCCGCGCCGGCGGCGGGCGCCGCGCCCTTGCCGCCGGTCCCGGTGTCCGTGCCGGTGCCGGTGTCCACGGACTTCGGCGGCACCAGCTCGCCGATCGGGGTCACCTTGCCGCTCGCGGCGAAGCCCCAGTCGAGCAGGTGGGCGGCCTCCTTGTAGACGGCGTGGCTCTCGTCCGCCGACGGGTGCATCACGGTGACCAGCAGGACCTTGCCGTTGCGCTCCGCGACGCCGGTGAAGGTGTTGCCCGCCTGGGTGGTGTAGCCGTTCTTGACGCCCGCGATGCCCTGGTACGGATCCACGCCGATGTCCCCGGTGATCAGCCGGTTGGTGTTCTGGATCTCGAAGGACTCGCGCTTCTTCCCCTTCTTCTTCTCACCGGGGAAGTCGGCCGACGCGGTCGCCGCGTACTCGCGGAAGTCCTTCTTCTGCATCCCGCTGCGGGCGATGAGGGTCAGGTCGTAGGCGCTGGAGACCTGGCGCGGCGCGTCGTACCCGTCGGGCGAGATCACCACCGTGTCCAGGGCCTGGAGTTCCTCGGCGTGCTTCTGCATCGCGGCCACCGTCTCCGGAACGCCGCCGTACATCTCCGAGAGGACGTGCACCGCGTCGTTGCCCGACCGCAGGAACACCCCGAGCCACAGGTCGTGGACCGTGTAGGTGTGGTCCTCCTTGATCCCGACGAGGCTGCTCCCCTCGCCGACCCCGGCCAGCTCGCTCTCCGTCACCTTGTGGGTGGTGGTGGGCTGGAGTGCGGGCAGCACCGTGTCCGCGAAGAGCATCTTCATGGTGGAGGCGGGCGGCAGCCGCCAGTGCGAGTTGTGCGCCGCCAGGACGTCCCCGTTCTCCGCGTCCGCGACGATCCACGAACGGCCGGTCAGCTCCTTGGGCAGCACCGGCACCCCCGGCCCCAGATTGACCTGGGTGCCGGACATGCTGAGCCGCTCCCCGCCGAGGCTGGACATGACGCCCGGCGGCTTGGGCTGTTTGTCGTCGCTCTTGTCCTTGTCGGCCGCCGCGGCGGGACTGAGGACGAAACCGGACAACAAAGCGGCGGAGGTGACCGTCAAGGCGATCTTTTTCAGAGCAGGCACGGTCGGAAACGTACAGGGCGAAGATGTGGATGCGGAGCCGGACCGCCTGACCCGCCGCAGGGAACGCCGGGACAGCCCCGTTCGGACGCCACCCCGGGGGAGGGGACCGGGGGACGGCGGCGATACTGGACCCATGAAGCTCAGCCGCCGCGTGTCCTGGTTCCTGCTCGCGTTCGGGGTGTGGAGCTGGTTCATCTGGATCACTTTCGTCAAGAACCTGTGGCAGGACGGCAGCGGGCTCGCCTTCGACGACGCGGGCGAACCGACCGGGTACTTCTGGGTGCACCTGCTGCTCGCCATCACGTCCTTTCTTCTGGGGACGGCGGTCGGCGTGATCGGGTTGCGTGGAGTCCGGGCTTTGCGCGACAAGCGCGCATGACGACGGGAACATGGGGAAGCTCGGATGGCTGCAGTGGTCTTCGCCCTGGTGGGGCTCGTGGTGCTGGCGTTGCTCGGCGCCGTGCACCGGTATCTGTGGCGGCGCTTCGTCGGTGACACGACGGCGCCGGGCAGCCCGCTGCGGCGGGCGGGCACCGTCGCCGCCTTCGTCCTGCCGCTGCTGAGCGTCGGCGCCATGACGTCCGGCCGGGTGGGCGCGCCCTTCTGGCTCCAGCAGGTGCTGGCCTGGCCGGGCTTCCTGTGGCTGGCCTGCCTGCTGTACCTGACGCTGGCGCTGCTCGTGGGCGAGGTCGTACGTCCGGTTCTCCTGCGGGTCCTCGCCGGGCGCGACCGGAAGGCGGCCACGGCCGAAAGCGGAGCACCTTCCGCGACGCCTTCCGGAGCGTCCTCCGCACCGCGTTCCGGAACGCTCGTCGAGGTCCCGGAAGAGACCCGTCCCCGTACCGAGGAGCTGGTTCCGTCCCGCTCGGCCGGCACCTCGGACGCGGCGGTGCGTACGGCGACGGAACCTCAGGCGGAACCGGAAACGGAAGCCACGACCGGTCCGGAAGCGGAACCCTCGACCGGACCGGATACGGAACCCGCTCCGAACCCCGCCGAGGCCCCGCCCGCCCCCGCCCCGAACCCCTCCCGCCGGCTCTTCGTCTCCCGGGTCGTCGGCGGCGCGGCGGCCGCCGCCGGACTCGCCACCGTCGGGTACGGCACGTACGGCGTGCTGCGCGGGCCGAGCGTCCGGCGGATCACCGTCCCGCTGGCCAGACTGCCCCGCGCCGCCCACGGCTTCCGGATCGCCGTGGTCAGCGACATCCACATCGGCCCGATCCTCGGCCGCGCCCACACCCGCCGGATCGTCGACACGATCAACCGGACCTCGCCCGACCTGGTCGCCGTCGTCGGCGACCTCGTCGACGGGTCCGTCGCCGACCTCGGCTCCGCCGCCGAACCGCTGGCGGCCCTGCGCGCCCGGCACGGAAGCTTCTTCGTCACCGGCAACCACGAGTACTTCTCCGGCGCCGAGCAGTGGGTCGACCACGTCCGGGAGCTGGGTCTGCACCCGCTGGAGAACGCCCGGGTGGAGATCGAGGGCTTCGACCTCGCGGGCGTCAACGACGTGGCCGGCGAGACCGAGGGCCAGGGGCCCGACTTCGTGAAGGCGCTGGGCGACCGGGACCGGGGCCGCGCCGCCGTCCTGCTCGCGCACCAGCCCGTCGTCATCCACGACGCCGTCGAGCACGGCGTCGACCTCCAGCTCTCCGGCCACACCCACGGCGGACAGCTCTGGCCCGGCAACCTCCTCGCCGAGCTGGCCAATCCCACCGTCGCCGGGCTCGAACGCTACGGCGACACCCAGCTCTTCGTCTCGCGCGGCGCGGGCGCCTGGGGCCCGCCGGTCCGGGTGGGCGCCCCGTCCGACATCACCGTCGTGGAGCTCGCCTCCCGTCAGGCCTAGCAGCGTTGCGGGTGCGACGTTCCGGAACGCTCCGGCCCACCATCATGAAATCCACACCGAAGGGTCACCGTCAGCTACGGAAACCCGCAGGTAGGAGGCAGGAAACAGCCTTTTCGGACAGGGGTTCCCGTACGTGTCCAACAAAAGGCTGCGAGTGCCCCATTTACTCTTCCAGATGTGAAAATCGTGTGATTGGGTAAGCGTGAACATGCGGCGATGTGCGCGTCACCACGCGACCGCCGAGGTGGGGCTGGTAAGGGAGAGCACGGCAATGCGGTCGGTCCGGGTACGGATTCTCGCGATTCTCGCGGTTTTGGTCATAGCGGGCGTCGGCGCCTGGCAACTGCTCCCGTCGGGGGAGGCGAAGACCGATGCGATCACCGTCGGGACGTCGGACATCGTCACCTCGCTCGACCCGGCCGGCGCGTACGACGCGGGCTCCTGGGCGATCTACAGCAACATCTACCAGTCGCTGCTGACCTTCAGGCCCGGTGCCGTCACACCCGAGCCGGACGCCGCCGAGAGCTGCGGGTTCGTCGGGCAGAAGCTCCAGACGTACCAGTGCAAGCTCCGTGACGACCTGACCTTCTCCAACGGCCGCAAGATCACCGCCGAGGACGTCAAGCACTCCTTCGACCGGATCTTCACGATCAAGTCGGACGTCGGCCCCGCGGGTCTCTTCCCGACCCTCGAGTCGGTGACGACCGAGGGCCGCACGATCACGTTCAACCTGTCCGGCAAGGACGCGACCTTCCCGCAGAAGATCGCCACCGGCGCCGCGGCGATCGTCGACCCGACCAAGTACCCCGAGGACAAGCTCCGCGCGGGCAACGAGGCCGACGGCTCCGGTCCGTACGTCCTGAAGTCGTACGAGTCGGGGAACCGCGCCGAGCTGGTGCCCAACCTGAAGTACAAGGGCGCGCTCAAGAAGACCGGCGAAGCGGTCACCATCCGCTACTTCAAGACCTCCGAGGAACTGCAGACGTCCTGGGACAGCGGTGACGTGGACATCGCCCACCGCCAGCTGCCGTCCGAGACGCTCGCCGACCTCAACGTCAACGACCCGGACGTACGGGTGACCGAGGCGGCCAGCGCCGAGATCCGCAACATCATCTTCAACTCCCGCACCGATTCGCCGTTCGGCGACAAGAAGGTCCGCCAGGCCGTCGCCGCGCTCCTCGACCGGGGCCCCCTGGTCCGGAAGGTCTACCAGGGCACGGTCGACCCGCTGTACTCGCTGATCCCCACCGGCTTCATCGGGCACAGCACCCCGTTCTTCGACGCGTACCCCTCCTCCGACCCGGCGCGCGCCAAGCAGCTGCTGCAGCAGGCCGGGGTGGAGACGCCGGTCGCCATCAAGTTCGCGTACCGCGAGGGCGACATGTACACCAAGGAGACCGCCGAGCTGCGCCGTCAGATGGAGAAGGACGGTCTGTTCAAGGTCTCGGTCGAGGCCGTGGAGTGGACGAAGTACCAGAAGGGGTACGCCGCCGGTAAGTACGACATGTACACCGTCGGCTGGTTCCCCGACTTCCCGGACCCCGACACCTTCAGCCAGCCGCTCGTCGGTACCGCAAACGTCCTGCACAGCGGCTACTCCAGCAAGAAGATGGACCAGCTGATCGCCGCCACCCAGCAGTTCAGCGACCGCAGCCGCACCTCCGGCGACTTCAAGGACATGCAGGAGCTCGTCGGCGAGGACGTCCCGCTGCTGCCGCTGTGGCAGAAGAAGGACTACGTCGTCGCCAAGTCCGATGTCGCCGGCTCCCAGTACCTCTCCGACGGCACCGGCACCTGGCGCCTGTGGGAGCTGAGCTGGATCTGACGGATCGACGGATCCGACCGGTACGTCAGTCGGCCGGGCCCCGGGCAGCGTCCCGGGGTCCGGCCGTCGCCGTACCCGGCAGAAACTCCACCAGCAGCGCGTGGATCTGCCGCACCAGCGGTCGCAGCACCCGGAACCGGGAGAGCGCGATGGCCCGGGCGGCGATCGGCGCGGTGCGCTCGACCAGCCGGCGGCTGCGCTCGGTGCCCTCGGTCCGGTCGTAGACCCAGAACAGCACCAGCCCCATCTGCATCAGCCACATCAACTGAGGCAGCAGCGGAGCCAGTTCCGGATCGCTCTTGACGTCCGCCCCGGCGATGCAGCGCTCATGGATGGAGATCGCGGCGTCGCGGGCGGCCACCGAGTCCTCGGAGAACGGGGAGAGTGGACTGTCCGGATCGGCCGCGTTCTTGAAGAACTGCGCGGCGAAGCGGTGGTACGGCTCCGCCACGTCCAGCCAGCCGAGCAGTACCCCCCTGATCCGTACGGTCAGATCGCCGTCGCCCTCCAGCACGGGCCGGACCGCCGTGGCGTGTTCGGCGGCGATCCGGTCGTAGAAGCCCTGGACCAGGTGCTCCTTGGAGGAGAAGTAGTAGTAGGCGTTCCCGACCGAGACGCCCGCCTCCTGGGCGATGGCCCGCATGGTCGTCCGGTCGTAGCCGCGCTCCGCGAAGAGCCGGAGCGCCGTTTCGAGAATCAGCGTGCGGGTCTGCTCGCTCTTCGCGGCCTTGGCCGGCTTGTTCTCCTGCACGTTCTTCTCTTCCTTCACCACGGGCCCAAGGTTAACGGGGGCCCCACGGTCCGCCGGGCGGGGCGGCGCACTCACGGGCCCCGGGGGCGCAGGGCGGCAGCGCCCTGGCGCGGTAGCGGGCGGCGGCCAGCACGGTGCCCCGGGCGAAGGGCCGGCCCGCCGGGGTGGTCAGCCAGTGGGCCCTGGAGCGGTACTTGGCGAGCGCCCACAGACAGACGATCCAGGCGGCGGCCTCCCGGTAGACCTGCCCCAGGTCGCCGACCACGGTGATCTCCGCCAGCGTCGCCGCGTGGTCCAGCCCCGGGAACCGCCGCCGGGCCTCGGCCGATCCGGCCGGTACGAGATCCAGCGGGACGAGCTGCCGCTGCCGCTGGAGCCAGTGCCGCAGATGGACGCAGAGCGGGCACTGCGCGTCGTAGAGCACGGTGAGCCGTCGTACGGGGGCGGGCCCGGGCGGTACGGAGCCTTCCCCGGGCCGTACGGGGGCGGGCGGCGACCCGGTCACCGGACTCACCGTCCGGGCGTGGGCGCGGCCCACGGGCCCTGGCCGGCCGGAGGCGTCCAGCCCTGCGGCGGCACGGGCGGCGTCTGCTCGCGCTCCAGGGCGCCGCGGCGGCGGATCCGGCTGAGCACCCACACATTGCCCAGGTGCATGACGCCGAGGACCAGCAGGACCACGCCCACCTTCACCGAGAGGGCCTCGAACAGCTCGCGGGCGTCGGCCACCCCGTCGGCGTTCTTCAGATAGAGCGTGACGAACCCGAGGTTGACCAGGTAGAAGCCGACCACCAGCAGGTGGTTGACGGCGTCGGCGAGCTTCTCGTTCCCGTGCAGCACATCGGCGAGGAAGATCCGCCCGTTGCGGCTGAGCGTACGGGCGACCCAGATGGTGAGCGCCACGGTGATCAGCAGGTAGATGACGTACGCGACAACAGTGAGGTCCATGCCCCACCCTCCCTTGAACGCGTTCAAAAATGCTTTCGGGCATGACTGTAGACCCCTTCTTGAACATGTTCAAGAAGGGGTCTGCGGAGGTCTACAGAGGACTACAGGGGTCTCCAGGGAGTGGGTCAGAGAACCTTGGGCTCTTCCGGCCCGGGCCGCTCGGGCCGCTCCGCGCGCTCCGGCCGCTCGGGCGGCTCCGTCAGCGCGTCCGCGATCTCCGCGCGCAACGCCTCGCCGTGCAGCGGCGTCAGCTCCGCGAGCGCCGTGTTCCACTCCTCGGCCGCGCTCTCCACCGCCTCGCGGAAGCCCCGCGCCACCGGGCCCCGGGCGAAGAACAGCGCCATCGCGCCCACCGGCCGCAGCAGCCACCGCCCGCGCACGCCCAGCACCGCACGGACCTGCCAGGAACCGTCCTCCGCCGGGCGCGGGGTGACCGTCAGACGGGCCTTGGCCAGCCGGTGCACGGCCTTGCCGACGACCGGGGCCCGGGCGGCCGGGGGAGCCGCGGCGGGCCGGTCCAGCGCCGCCCACCAGGCGTGCAGGTCGGCCTTGCCGCGCCCCGAGAAGCGGTACAGCGAACCGCCCTTCGGGTTGTGCCCGTCGAGGGACAGCTCCAGGGCCCTGGGCGTCCGGGGCTCGCGCAGCCGTATCCGTACCCGCATGGACATGCCCTCCTCCGCCACGAGGCTCTCCACCTCGACGGCGCGGGAGGGCCGCCACTCACGCAGGACGGCGGTCTCCGGGGAGCCCGCCCCGTCCTTCTCAGGATCCGGTGACTCCCCGTACTCCGCCCCCGGTTGCAGATGACGCCCCTTCAGCAGCCGGAGGCCGTGGACCGGGCGCCCGTCGGGCAGCAGGAGGGCACCGCCCTGCTCGCGGGAGGCCTCGAAGAGGTCCACCACGTGTCCGGCGGCCTCCTCGAACCAGTCGCGGTCCAGGGCGGCCACACGGACCGTGTGCTCGAACCGTGCCATCGGCGACGCGTGACTCAGGCGCTCATGGAACGGGCCTGGTTGAGCTGGCCCATCACCGCGGGGAAGGTGTAGGGGCCGACGGCCGGGATCATCGTGGAGTGGTGCCGGCCGCCGCTGGTGACCGTGACCTGGATGAAGCCGGTGGTCCGCTTCTCCTTCATCAGCAGGAACAGCAGCCCGATCAGGCAGAACAGCGCGAAGATGATCGCCAGCACGACCGCGTGCGTCGGGATCTTCTCCTCGGTGCGCGACATGTCCGTGGCCGTCCAGACCGCGCCCTTGAGCGGCATCGAGCCGGACGGGGTGACGATCGCGTCGCTCATCACGGTGATGTCGCCGATCGCCAGCACCGGCACGCCGCCCTGGCCGGGCACGCCCTGCGGCACCGGGAGGTACTGGCCGGGCATCGTCGGCTGCGCCGCGTTGGGGTACCCGTAACCGGGGCCGGGCTGGGCCGCGGACTCCGGCAGCTGCTGCGGATAGCCGTACGCGGGCGTGGCGCCCGGCGCCGGATAGCCGTACGCCTGACCGTCGGCGACGGTCGGCTGGTGGCCCGGCTGCTGGGGCGGGCCCCACTTGTACGCGTCGTCCGCGTACGGATTCGGCTCGCTCACGGCGATCCCCGTTTCTCTTTCGGTCTTCAGCTCCGCTGAACCGTACCGCCCACGCGTCCCGGGCGCAGCAACAGGCCCCGCTCCCGGCGGCGGTGAGGCTGCGGGAACGGGGCCTGTCGACGTAACAGGTGCTACGAGCGGGTCAGAAGCGACGCGTGATGAGCGCGCGCTTCACCTCCTGGATCGCCTTGGTGACCTCGATGCCACGCGGGCAGGCGTCCGTGCAGTTGAACGTGGTGCGGCAACGCCACACGCCGTCACGGTCGTTGAGGATCTCCAGACGCTGCTCGCCGGCCTCGTCGCGCGAGTCGAAGATGAAGCGGTGCGCGTTGACGATCGCCGCCGGGCCGAAGTACTGGCCGTCGTTCCAGAACACCGGGCACGAGGACGTGCAAGCGGCGCACAGGATGCACTTGGTGGTGTCGTCGAACCGCTCGCGGTCCTCGGGCGACTGCAGACGCTCGCGGGTCGGCTCGTTCCCCTTGGTGATGAGGAAGGGCATGACGTCGTGGTACGCCTGGAAGAACGGGTCCATGTCGACCACGAGGTCCTTGAGGACCGTGAGGCCCTTGATGGCCTCCACCATGATCGGCTTGTCCGGGTTGATGTCCTTGATCAGCGTCTTGCAGGCGAGCCTGTTCTTGCCGTTGATCCGCATCGCGTCGGAACCACAGATGCCGTGGGCGCAGGAACGGCGGAACGTCAGGGTTCCGTCGAGCTCCCACTTGATCTTGTGAAGGGCGTCGAGGACACGCTCCTTCGGGTCGATCTCGATCTGGAAGTCCTGCCACTGGACCTCGTCCGACACCTCGGGGTTGAAGCGGCGGATCCGGAACGTGGCCGTGATGAACGGCGAGTCGGCGAAGCCGGCCTCGGCGTTGTCGGTCTTGTCCAGGGTGGGGGTAGCCATCAGTACTTACGCTCCATCGGCTGGTAGCGGGTCGTGACGACCGGCTTGTAGTCGAGCCGGATCGACGCGGAACCGTCATCCGCGACCTCGCGGTACGCCATGGTGTGGCGCATGAAGTTGACGTCGTCGCGGTTGGGGTAGTCCTCGCGGTAGTGACCGCCGCGGGACTCCTTGCGGGCGAGCGCGGAGGTCGCCATGACCTCGGCCAGGTCGAGCAGGTTGCCCAGCTCGATGGCCTCCAGCAGGTCGGTGTTGAACCGCTTGCCCTTGTCCTGGATCGACACGTTGAGGTACCGCTCGCGCAGCTCGGCGATCTTCTCGACCGCCGTCTTGATGGTCTGCTCGGTGCGGAACACCATCACGTTGGCGTCCATGCACTCCTGCAGCTCCGTGCGCAGGTCGACGACCCGCTCGGTGCCCGTCGAGTTGCGCAGCCGCTCGACCTGGTCCTGGACCAGCTGGGCCGGGTTCTCGGGAAGCTCGACGAAGTCGTTCTTCACGGAGTACTCGGCGGCGGCGATGCCCGAGCGCTTGCCGAAGACGTTGATGTCGAGCAGCGAGTTGGTGCCGAGGCGGTTGGCGCCGTGCACCGAGACACAGGCGACCTCGCCGGCGGCGTACAGGCCCGGGACGACGGTGGTGTTGTCGGCCAGCACCTCGCCCTCGACGTTGGTCGGGATGCCGCCCATGGCGTAGTGCGCGGTCGGCTGGATCGGGATCGGGTCCGTGTAGGGCTCGATGCCGAGGTACGTCCGCGCGAACTCGGTGATGTCCGGGAGCTTGGCGTCCAGCTGCTCCGGCGGCAGGTGGGTGAGGTCCAGGTAGACGTGGTCACCGGCGGGACCGCAGCCGCGGCCCTCACGGATCTCCGTGTAGATGGAGCGGGACACGACGTCACGGGACGCGAGGTCCTTCATGACGGGCGCGTACTTCTCCATGAAGCGCTCGCCGTCCTTGTTGCGGAGGATGCCGCCCTCACCGCGGGCGCCCTCCGTCAGCAGGATGCCCATGCGCCAGATGCCCGTCGGGTGGAACTGGAAGAACTCCATGTCCTCCAGCGGCAGACCGCGCCGGTAGCAGGCGGCCTGGCCGTCACCGGTCAGGGTGTGGGCGTTCGACGTCACCTTGAAGAACTTGCCGGTGCCGCCGGAGGCGTAGATGACCGACTTCGCCTGGAAGACGTGGATCTCGCCGGTCGCCAGCTCGTACGCGACGACGCCGGCGGACTTCTTGACCCCGTCGACCTCGGTGATCAGCTGGTCCAGGACGTAGAACTCGTTGAAGAACTCCACGCCCTCCTTGACGCAGTTCTGGTACAGCGTCTGGAGGATCATGTGGCCGGTGCGGTCGCCCGAGTAGCAGGCACGACGGACCGGGGCCTCGCCGTGGCTACGGGTGTGACCACCGAAGCGGCGCTGGTCGATCCTGCCCTCGGGCGTGCGGCCGAACGGCAGGCCCATCTTCTCCAGGTCGAGGACGGCGTCGATGGCCTCCTTCGCGAGGATCTCGGCGGCGTCCTGGTCGACCAGGTAGTCGCCGCCCTTGATCGTGTCGAAGGTGTGCCACTCCCAGTTGTCCTCCTCCACGTTGGCCAGCGCGGCGGCCATGCCGCCCTGCGCGGCGCCCGTGTGGGAGCGGGTGGGGTAGAGCTTCGTCAGCACGGCGGTACGGCTGCGCTTGGTCGACTCGATGGCCGCGCGCATGCCGGCGCCGCCGGCGCCGACGATGACGGTGTCGTACTTGTGGATCTGCATGGTTTCCTCTGGTCCCTCTGTCCCGGCGCCTAGCGAATGTTCGGGTCGAAGGTGAAGATCACCAGCGTGCCCAGCAGGACGGTGAACACCGTGGCGGTGTACAGGAGCATCTTCAGCCAGAAGCGGGTGTTGTCCCGTTCGGCGTAGTCGTTGATGACCGTACGGAGGCCGTTGGCGCCGTGGAGCATGGCGAGCCACAGCATCGTCAGGTCCCAGACCTGCCAGAACGGCGAGGCCCAGCGGCCCGCCACGAAGGCGAAGCCGATCTTGGAGACGCCGCCGTCGAGCACCAGCTGGATCAGCAGGTGGCCGATGACGAGGACGGTCAGGACGATGCCCGACAGGCGCATGAAGAGCCAGGCGTACATCTCGAAGTTGGTGCGCGAACCCTTGGGCGTCTTGGCCGTGCGCTTGCGCGGCGCCTCGATCACCGGGGCCGGGTGGTCGACGTCGAACAGGCTCACGCCCTCGACGTCGCCGATCGCGGCTGCGGAAGAAGTCTCGCTGGACATGGGCCTCAGCTCCCGAAGACGTCGCGTACGGCGTGACCGAGGACGGGGTACAGGGCCCCGACCATCAGCACGATCCAGATGCCCACCACGGTCCAGAGCATCTGCTTCTGGAGTCGCGGGCCCTTGGCCCAGAAGTCCACGGCGATGATCCGGAGACCGTTCAGCGCGTGGAAGAGAATCGCGGCCACGAGGCCGTATTCGAGGAGCGCGACGATCGGCGTCTTGTACGTGGCCACGACATCGTCGTAGGCCTCGGGGGAGACGCGGACGAGAGCGGTGTCCAGGACATGTACGAACAGGAAGAAGAAAATGAGGACACCGGTGACTCGATGAGCCACCCAGGACCACATGCCTTCCCGGCCGCGGTACAGCGTTCCAGCCGGCACGGAAGAACCCTCCGGGAGCGGGGATTGGGGTCGGCCGGCTTGACTGTCGGTCTGACCCGGCCGGGTACGGTCCACCGGCCCCGGCCATCGTAGCGACGCATTGTCGGTTCGTTCGCGCCGGGGCCTCTGGTGTGATCAAAGTGGCAATCAAAGGGGCACGTACGGGCTAGAGGGTGTCCCGGTCCACGGGACCCCCGGGCGCTATCGTCCGAGGTCCGGGGTCACCAGCTCGACGATCCGGCTCCGGGCGAGTCGTCGCAGCTCCTCGGCGGTCACCGCCCGCTCCTCGTCCGGGTCGTGCGCCAGCCGGACCCGGATCCCGGCCAGCACCTGGTCCACGTGCTGGGAGGGCTGGTAGGCGTCCAGGCAGATCACGAAGGCGTGGCCGAACCTGCTCTCGTACGCCGCGTGCGCGGCCCGCAGCGCCAGATGGGCGGCGCGCGGGGCGTCGTGGTGCAGGCAGGGGGCCGGTTCCGAGGCCAGGGCCTCCGCGATGTCCCGGGGCGCGAGGTCGTAGCCCGCTTCGTCGGAGGCGGCCAGTAGGGAGCCGAGATCCGGGTAGGGGCGGTGGGCGGCCATCCGGTGGGCCCAGCGGAGACTTCCGCAGCACTCCAGGAAGGCCGCCTCGGCGGCGGCGAAGGGGAGGCTGTTGAAATGGGCCAGACCGACGGCATGATCATCCGGTGGCCCGCCGGTGTGCGGCGCCTCCGGGCCGTCGGCCGGAACCGGGTGGCGCGGCTGCACGGGCACGGCCGACCGGCCGGCCGGGGGCGTGGATCGCTTCGGCAGGCCGGCGGGGGACTCGCTGGACCTGGACAGCGGGGACTCCTCGTATCCATGCGACGACATCCATGACATCGACGACATCTATGACCCTGTGGCCCCGAAAAGGGCCCTCCGTTCCTGAAAGACCGGCCGGAGCGTCTTCAGGTTCCGCGGGGAGGGAGTGAAGGGAGAGACGAATGTGTCGCAACGCTAGCGAGACCGGTCGGCGGCCGTCCGAAGGACCGGAGAAAAATCACCCGAACGGGAGGGTTTCGGAACGTGTGATGGACGTCTGACCTGCATCGGCCGGGGTCCTGTCCGATCCCCCGGAGCCCTCGATGGGCGAGGCCACGGCAAAAATGCCAACCTTGCACCCTCTTCACCCGTTTCACCCGTCCCTGCCCCCTCAACGGAGGAATCTGCCCGATGTCGCCCTCGCGTGGTGCCCTTGTCACCGGCGCGGCTGTCACGGCCGCAGCCGCCGTCGTCCTCACCGTCGTCGTCTGGCCGGAGGGGTCCGGCAGCGGACCGTCCGGCGACACGGCGTCGCCCTCCGGCACCTCCGCCGAGGCCGCCGCCCCATCGCCCTCCCGCAGCTACCCGATGTCCAGCACGCCGAGTGTGATCCCCGCGGTCCGCGAGCACACGGCGGCGCGCGGGCCGGGCTGGCAGCCGGGCAAGGACAGCACGGTCGTCATCGCCAAGGGCAGCCAGGTGCTCGCCGACGAGGCGGAGCTGCTCGCCAAGGAGCTGAAGATCCGCTACCGGGGCGCCGAACCGGCGCGGACCGGGGACGTCGAGCTGGCGCTCGGCGCCAAGGACGCGGGCCCCGCCGAGTCGTACACGCTCACCGTGCGGGACGCGAAGGTGAAGATCACCGCACCCGACGAATCGGGCGTCTTCTACGGCACCCGTACGCTCAAACAGTCGCTCAAGGCGGACGGCACGTTCCCCGAGGGCGTCGTCAACGACCGGCCGGACCGGCCGCAGCGCGGGCTCAACCTCGACATCGCGCGCAAGCACTACAGCGCGGAGTGGATAGAGGACCGCATACGCGAGATGGGCGACCTCAAGCTCAACCAGCTCGGCCTGCACTTCTCCGACGACCAGGCCTTCCGGATCGAGTCGAAGTCCCACCCCGAGGTGGTCTCCGACGAGGCCCTCACCCAGGACGAGGTCCGCCGCATCGTCGGCCTCGCCAACAGCCGGCACATCGAGGTCGTCCCCGAGATCGACTCGCCCGGACACCTCGGCGCGGTGCTGGCCGCCCACCCCGACCTCCAGCTCCGCAACACCGCGGGCGTCGTGTCGAAGGGGTCCATCGACATCTCCAAGCCGGCCGCGGCCAAGCTCATCGACGAACTCCTGGAGGAGTACACCGAGCTGTTCCCGGGCCGCTTCTGGCACCTCGGCGCGGACGAGTACCAGGCGCTGACCGTCCGGAACCCGGCCGCCTCCTACCCCCAGCTCCAGCGGGCCGCCGAGGAGCGGCACGGCGCGGACGCCACCATCGAGGACCTGGCCACCAGCTGGCTGAACGACCGCGCGGACGTCGTCGTCCCCAAGGGCCGGACCGCGAAGGCCTGGAACGACGGTCTGTTCCGGGGCACGAAGGTCAAGGCCGACGAGAACATCGAGATCGAGTACTGGACCGGCAAGGAGATCGGCGCCCGCCCGCCGCAGGAGTACCTCGCCGAGGGCTACAAGATGCTGAACCTCAACGACGAGTTCCTCTACTACGTGCTCGGCGAGCCCAACGCGTTCGTCTACCCGACCGGCGAGCGGATCTACGAGCAGTGGACCCCGATGGTCCTGCGCGGCACGGAGCCCGTCGCCGACCGCTACTCGAAGCAGATCCTCGGCGGCCGGTTCGCGGTCTGGGGCGACCTGCCGAACGCGCAGACCACCCAGCAGGTGGCGAACGGCATCAGGATGCCGTTGGTGGCGACCTCGCAGAAGCTGTGGGACCCGCGCAAGCCCGCGCTGAGCTGGGCGCAGTTCCAGGAGCTGGCGAAGCGGACCGGCAGCGCCGGGTGACCGTGAGCCGCCGCTGAAAGGGCTGTCCCCACCCTCACCCACCTGCGAGGATGCGAGGCGGACAGCCCGGCAGTCGCCGGCCTGCGCACCGTCGGCCGCGCGCTCCTGGGGAGGGACGCGCGGCCGTGCACCGACACCGCGTCCTGGGGGGACTTCTTCATGCTCTGCACCCGTTGCCGTATCAGAACGGCCGTGACCGACGACGGCCTGTGCACCTTCTGCTCGGGCACCCGGCCCCCGCTGCCGACGCCCCAGCCCCCGGCCGCCGGACCCGGGGGCTGGGGCGTCGGCACCTGGCCGCGTTCACCCGTCGGCCTGTCCCACGCGGTGACGGCGCTGCTCGGCGTGGCCATCGCCGCCGACCTGTTCGCCATCGGCACCGGACTGCGCGTGCGCGCTCTCTGGGACCGGCTGGCGACGGAGGGCGCCCTGGACGTCTACGGCGGCGACGGCGAGACGGCCGAGCGGCTGTACGGCATCGCGGCCCTCGCCCAGGGCGCGGCGCTCGTGGCCACCGGCGTCGTCTTCATCGTCTGGTTCCACCGGACCCGCCGGAACGCCGAGGTCTTCGACGCCGGGGTGCAGCGGATGGGCCCCGGCTGGGCGGTGGGCGGCTGGTTCGTCCCGGTCGCCAACTTCTGGTTCCCGTACCGGGTGGCGAGCGGCGTCTGGGAGGCGTCCGCGCAGACCCGCGCGGACGGCGCCTGGCGCACGGTCCCCCGCACCCCGCTCAACCTCTGGTGGGCCGCGTGGGTCGCGACGCTCCTGGCCTCCCGCGTCACCGGGCGCCTGTGGGAGCGGGCCGGGGAGCCGGCGGAGATCGTGCGGGCGGCGGGCCTGGTGGCGGCCTCCGACGCGCTGGACGTCGTCGCCGCGGTGCTCGCGATCCTCTTCGTCCGCACGGTGACCCGGATGCAGGTCGAACGCGCCGCGCTCGGCGTGCTTCCCGCCACGGTGGTCCCGGGCGCCCACCGGTGACGGCCGCCGCGCGATAGACGGCTGCCCGACCGAAGGCCGCTCCGTGCCGACGATGGCTCCGAAGTGACGATTTTCAGCCATTCGGCGCAGTATCCGATAGACCGAGGGAGACGTCGATGAGTCTGTTGGAACTGATCGAACGAGCCGACGAGCGCGCCCTGGCCGCCTCCGCCGTGGCCTGCCTGGACCGCTGCCTGCCGCTGCTCGCGGGACCGGACGCGGAGCCTCTGCGCCCGCTCTGGGCGAGCTGCGGAGACGGACAGGATTGGGCCATCCGGCTCGCGGCGGTACGGACGGAGATGGAGCACGCGCCGGTCCCCGACGGCCCGGCCGCGCTCGTACGGTCGATGCTCGGCGCCGCCCCCTCCGACTTCACCCCCGTACCGCTGCGGGAGTGGGCCGACGCCTGTTCGCTGGTCGCGCTGAGGGTCCACGGCCGGTTCGACGCCCCGGACAAGGACGTACCGCCGGACGGGGACCACCTGCTCAAGACGGCCCGCAGCGGCGAACCGGCCGCCGTGGGCCCGCTGGTCGCGGGGGAGCTGGAGCGGCAGGTCCGCATCCTGGAGATCCTCGCGGAGACCACCGGCACGGCAGGCAGCGGCGCCGGCCTCCGCAAGGCGCTGGACCTGTCCACGGAGGGCCGCCGGGTGCTGCGCGCGGTGATGTCGCGGAGGGCCCGCGGGCGGGGGTGAACTCGGGGGTGAGCCCAGGGGTGAGCCCCTGGCTGGGCGCTGGTCACCGGACGGGATGACGTCCCGGGTCCCGGGTGCTCGGGCGGCGCGGGCGCTGGGGTCGGGTCCTCTCCTGCCCATTACTTGCTGTTTTGCCAAGTGAGTGCGAGTATCGCAACTGAAAGATCCGCACGACCTGGGGGGATTTCCGTGATGGACCCGCAGACCGCAGCCGACCAGCTCGCCGCCGCCGAGGGCGCACCCGCCCTCAACCGGCCTGCCACGACAGGCGAACGCGTGGGGGGAGTGGTGTCGGCGGCCGCCCTGTTCGGCGCCCTGTGGGTGGCCGCCGAACAGCGGGTGCCGCTCGCGCTCGGCATCCCGGTGTGTCTGGCGGCGCTGGCCGTGGTGGTCGGCTGGAACTACTACCACCGCGAGCGCGCGCTGCGCCGTCCGCACACCCGGCTGGAGAGCGGCGCCGGGATTGCGGCCGGTTTCCTGCTGGGCCTCCCGGCGGGCAACGTTCTGTGGGACACCCCGGACTCCACCATCGGCATCGTGGTCCCGGCCGCGGCTTCCGCGCTGGTCCTGCTGGGCTACCTGGTGTCGCGGTGGAGGGCCTGATGGGCGAGGACGGGCACCACCGGCAGGCTCTGACCACTCTGATGCACTCGCCGGTCCGCCTGGCCGTGCTGGGCACCCTGCGGCGCGTGCACAACGCGTCCTTCGCCGATCTGTGCGAAGCCCTCGAACTGGATTCGCCGGAGCTCTCACGGCAGCTGCGGGTCCTGGAGGAAGCGGGCGTGGTGGAGCTGGCCAAGCTGCGCGGCGAGGGACGCCGTGTCCGCACCTTCGTACGCCTGTCCGACGAAGGGCGGGAGCGCTTCGAGGAGTACCTCACGCACCTGCGGGCCCTGGTCGGCGAAGGCTGACGGCCTCCGGAGGCTGACGGCCCCAGTGCCGCAGAAAGGGCGTCGCAGAAAGGGCGCCGGAGAAAGGCGCCGGAGAATAGGTGACGGGAGAAAAGGTGACCGGAGAATGGGTGACCGGAGAAGAAAAGGGGGCGCGACCCCACGGTCGCACCCCCTTCGCCGACGCCGGATCAGACGACTAGCTCACCGTGCGGCTCAGGCCCACGGGGTGGCGCACCACACGGCGTACGTCCCCAGCGAGGCGGCGAGCCCCGCGACGCCGCCCTTGACGCCCACCTTGATGCCGCGCTTGGCGGCCTCCTTGATGATCAGCTTGGCCGCGTCCGTGAAGTGCTTCTTCTTCAGCTTGGCGGTGATGGCCGCCGTGGCGCCGCCCAGGCCGCCGAGACCGACGCCCTTGAGCAGGCACGAGGTGTAGCTGCCGTAGGCGCCGACGGGAATGTCGCCGCTGAGCTTGGCCTGGATCGCGTCGGCGAACTCGACGCCGAACTCGGCGCGGGTCTTGTCGTAGTCGAACACGCCCTGGGAATCCAGGACGTCGCCGTTGTCGAGGGCCTGCAGATAGCGGGCCAGCTCGTCGACCTGCTCGGCGGTGGGCTCGCTGCCGACACCGGTGTTCTGGGCCCCGGCGCCGTTGTCCCGGGCCCCGGACGCCTCGGCCGCGTGCGCGGTGCCGATACCGGTGAAGGTGACAGCACCGGCCACCACGGTGGAAATCACAGTCGTGCGAAAGCGCATTGCGCTGCGGTTCACGTACAGTCCTTAGTGCGTTGTATGCGCACGAGGTGAGGCCCGGTGATGCTGTCGTGGCCTGCGAAACCTGATGGCATCGCCGGCCTCCCCCCGTGCATCGTCATATTTCCGAAATGGCCTGGACCAGTCCGGTTGGGCGTGAAAGACGTTAACGCCCAACTGGTGACAGTTCAATTCACCGTAAAGTGAGGCCTCTCACGGGCCGTTTGTGGAACGTCCGAGGCTTCACGCCCGTCGCCTGAACTCACTGTTCCGATCGGGCCGTCTTTCGAATGCGCAATTGTCTCCCGCTCGGGGGGAGTTGTCGTCCGCGTAATTCAAATGACTGTCAAGGACGCTGTATAGCTGCGGTCCAGGAGCTCGCCGACAGCGCACGGGCGGCGAAAGGCGGTGTGAACCGCCGCTCTCCGGCCGGGGCCCGGCCCTGGGGTCGGGGGCGGACCGCGGAGCCACTGCGGGCTCCGCGGCTACCGGGACGCCGCGGACAGGATCACGTCCACGAGCCTCTCCGCAGCGTCCGGGCGCCCATGTGCCCCGGCTGCCGCTGCCATCGCGCCCCGGCGCTCCGGATCGTCCAGGAGCGGGCCGACCGCCTCGCGCAGACGGCCGCCGGAGATCTCGCCGAGGAGGGCGACCGCTGCCCCGGACTCCTCCAGATGGCGGGCGTTGTGGGCCTGCTCGTTCCCGGCCGCCGTGGCGAGCGGGATGAATACGGCGGGCTTGCCGAGGGCGGTCAGCTCGGCCAGGGTGCCCGCGCCGCTGCGGGAGATCACCAGATCGGCCAAGGCCAGGACGTCGGGCAGCTCCGGTCCGACGAACGGGGTGAGGTGGTACCGGGCGGCGAGGGGTGCCGGAAGCCCTGCGGCGCGCGCGGACAGCGCCTCCTGGTGGGCCGGGCCGCACTGGTGCACCACGTTGGCGCGCTCCAGCAGCCACGGCAGTTCGCCGCCGACCACGTCGTTGATCTGCTGGGAGCCCTGCGCTCCGCCGGTGACGTATACGGTCGGCAGCCGCCGGTCGAAGCTGTGGAGGCCGAGCGCGGTCACGGCCTTGTCCAGGTGGCCGGTCAGGACCTCGGGTCGTACGGGGTTTCCGGTGACCACCGCCGCCGACCGCACGCTCTCCGGCAGAAGCGGCAGGGTCGACTCCGAGGACACGGCGATCCGCGTGGCCGAGCCGGCGAGCTTGCGGTTGGCGAGGCCGAGGCGGACGGTCTGTTCGTGCAGGACCAGCGGGACCCGGCACATCCGCGCGGCGAGCCCGGCCGGCACGGCTACGTAACCGCCCGTGGCGAGGACGACGTCCGGCCGGAAGGCGGAGACGGCGCTGCGCGCCTGGGCGACCCCGAGCGGCACACGTGCCATGTCCCGGACGTTGGCGGGCGACACCATCTTCAGCGGGTTCGCGTGACGCCGGACCTTCCCCGTGGCCACGGTGGTGAACGGGATGCCCTCTGCGCTCGTGACCCGGGCCTCCAGGCCCTCCGCCGTGCCGATCCACAGGACGTCGAGGGTGCGGCCGGAAGCCGCCAGACGTGCCTGCAAGGTGCGGATCGCGGTGAGAGCGGGGTACGTGTGGCCGCCGGTGCCGCCTCCCGTCACGATCAGGCGGAAGGCGGAGGCGGGTCGAGACGCGGTATTCACCCGGCGCAGTTTAAGGAGCTCCGGTCGGCCGGGCGGAATCCGTGCGGTGTTGGTCACGCCGTCGATCGCACAGGGGTCTGCACGCAGGGCAGCCCTGGTCGGGGCACAGGGCGAAGAGGAGCGACGACCGGGGCCGCCACCCCCCACAGGAGAGGCCCCGGCCGTCTTCCACGGGGTCGCAGCACGACCCCGTACTCATCTCAGCGCCATGACTGCGTTTTCTGTCACACCGGAAGACGCCCGACGAATTGTTGCGGGTTGTACAAGTCATGGACGTGGCCCCCGCCGAGCACGTAGCGTGCTGGTTCGCGCAGGGTTGCGCAGCAGTTGACCAGCTGCGATTGAGGACGGCAGGGCGGGTTGAGGGAGTGCTGGGGGACGACGCGGAGCTGACTGCCGCGGTGCTCGCGGCACAGGACGGGGACGAGGACGCCTTCCGTGCTGTGTACCGCGCGGTGCAGCCACGGTTGTTGGGGTACATACGGACATTGGTCGGGGAACCGGACGCCGAGGACGTGGCGTCCGAGGCGTGGCTGCAGATAGCGCGTGACCTCGACCGTTTCAGCGGTGACGCCGACCGGTTCCGGGGCTGGGCCGCGCGGATCGCGCGCAACCGCTCGCTGGACCATCTGCGGATGCGCAGCCGCCGTCCCGCGATCGGCGGCGACGAGACCGAGCTGACCGCGCGCGCCGCCGAGTCCGACACCGCGGGTGACGCCATCGAGGCGCTCGACACCGACCGCACCATGTCCCTCATCGCCCAGCTGCCCCAGGACCAGGCCGAGGCCGTCGTTCTCCGGGTGGTCGTCGGGCTCGACGCGAAGAGCGCGGCGCAGACCCTGGGCAAGCGGCCCGGCGCCGTACGCACCGCCGCCCACCGCGGCCTCAAGCGACTGGCCGAACTCCTCGGCGCCGACGAGCAGCTCGCGGCGGCCCGGGCCGCCGACGGCGCGTTCGCCTCGGACGGAGCCCCGGCCGCCGGCCCGGCACAGGGCGCCGGAGGCGAGGCCGGTTCCGACGCGGGCGGGGGCGCCGGGCTCGGCGCCGTGCCCTCCCAGCGGCCCGGCCGGGGCGGTCCGGCGGCGCCCGCCGGGGTCACTCCCGGTGTGACGCATTCGCGACCGTGGACGCAGAAGGACATGTGATGGCCGACGAGCACTACGAGTGGCTTGACAAGGACGCGGCGGAGAGACTGCTCCGCGGCGAACCTGTCGTCCCCGTCGGCGACCAGGCCCGCACCGACGCCCTCCGGCTCGCCGACGCGCTCGGCACGGCCCGCGGAGGGCTGCGTACCGCGACAGGCGAACTTCCCGGCGAGGACGCCGTCCTCGCCGCGTTCCGGCAGGCCGGCCACGGCAACGGGGTGGACCGGCTCGCCGGCCGCGACGCCGGGGCCGCCGTCCCCGGACGCCCCGGCATCCTGCACGCCGTCCAGATCGGCTCCGCCCCCGACACCCCGGCCCGCCGCCCGCGCTGGAGCCGCCCGGTCCGCTTCGGCCTGGTCGCCTCGCTCGCGGGCTGTGCGCTCGGCGGGGTCGCGGTCGCCGCCGGTACGGGCGTGTTCACCGGAACCTTCGGCGGACAGGGCTCACCCGCGCCCGCCAGCTCCGTATCGGCCGCCGTGACCCCCGGGCCGCTGACCTCCAGGGAACCCGCCGACGACTCCTCGTCCCCGGCGGACCCGTCCCCGCCCGACGCACCGGAGGCGTCCTCCTCGCCCGAGACCCGTGAGTCCGGCGGGGCCGAAGCCCCCGACGGAGCACGGACCGGCGACACCAGCCGGGAGTCCGGCGGCGACCGTTCGGGCACCCCGGACCGGCCGGGCGGCGACGGCCGCGAGGAGACCTCCGGCGGCGGCGACGGCCGGGACGAACGCCCCGGCGAATCCGGCGGATCCGGTGACGGTACGGACTCCGGGAACTGGTACGAGAAGTCCGTCAAGGCCTGCAAGGACTTCCGCAACGGCACCCTGGACGACCGGAGCCGACAGCAGCTGATCGAGTTCGCGAAGGGTGAGAAGAACCTGGAGCGCTTCTGCGACCGCCTCCTCGGCGGGAACGGTGGCAGCGGCGGGAGCGGTGGCTCGGGTGGTTCCGGCGGTGGCGGGGACGACGACGATGACGACGACGGTGGTCAGAGCGGACCGGGCGGCGGCGGCTCACTGCCGCCCGTCTCCTTCCATCCCGTACCGCGCTCCGGCTTCGCCCCGGAGCAGCCGGTGGAGACCGGGCCCGGCGCCGACGGGGCGGATGCCGGGATCTCGCCGCTCCCGAAGAGCTCCGGCGCGGCCTCCGTGCTCGCCCGCTGACCTGCGGATCCAGGGAGCGTGAGCGGTCCGGCGGACGGCTCGGACAGCCAGGTGTGACGTTTTTCGGAGGCCGGGCGCAGTACAGAGTGAGCCGACTGGTCATCGGCCGCGCAACGAGCCGGGGTTCCCCCCGTACCTTCGGCTCAGCGCATCGGCGCGGGCGGGACACGTTCCCCCGGTCCCGCCCGCGCCCTCTCCCTCCCTGTTCACACCGTGCTCGCGCCGGATCGCCAGGTACCGGTTCACCAGGAGACGACGACCTTGTCGCCGTTCTTCACCTGGTCGAACAGCGCCGCGACCTTCTTCTTGTCCCGTACGTTGACGCAGCCGTGCGACGCGCCGCCGTAGCCGTTGGCCGCGAAGTCGGCGGAGTAGTGCACCGCCTGGCCGCCGCTGAAGAACAGCGCGTACGGCATCGGGGTGTCGTAGAGCGTCGACACATGGTCCCGGGACTTCCAGAACACCTCGAACACCCCCTCGCGGGTGGGCGTGTACTCCGAGCCGAAGCGGACGTCCATCGCGGAGACGACCTTGCCGTCGATCATCCACGCCAGCGTCCGGCTCTTCTTGCTGATGCACAGGACCCGGCCCTTCAGACACCGTTCGTCCGGCGTGGCCACCGGGCGCTCGGTCGGCGGGTGCAGCTCGGCGGCCGTCGGTACCCGGGTCATGGCCAGCAGCCGCTTCCAGGTGACCTCGTCGGCGCTTCCGGTGACCGGCAGCCGCCGCTTGGCCTGGAAGGACCGTACGGAGTCGGCGGTGACGGAGCCGTAGTAGCCGGTGGGGTTGCGCCCGAAGTGGCCGATCTGGCGGAGCCTGGCCTGGAGTTCCCGCACCTGGTCGCTCTGGGATCCCGTACGCATCAGGACGCGCGGCGCCGGTGCGGTGCTCGGCGCCGGAGCGGTGCGGGCGGGCGCGGCGGTGGACGCCTTCGGGCTCGGGGGCGGGGTGGTGGGCGAGGGCGTGGGCGGTTTCGCGTCGTCGGTGGCCGAGGCCGTGGGGGAGGGGCTCGCGGTCGGCGCGGCGGCCTGTGTGGCCCGCACCGGCGGCGGCGCGTCCTGCGCCCCGGTGGCGGTCCCCGGTTCGCAAGCGGTCGCGAGGGCGGCCAGGGCGACGATCGAGACGATCGGTACGGCGTTGACGCGGCGGGACCGGGGGCGGCTGCCTCCGGTCCTCGGGGCCGGACCGGAGGGCGACGCCGACGCGTTCGCCATGGCCGGCCCGCTGGTCCCGGTGACCGCGCTCGGCACGGCCGGTGCGGTCGGCCCGCTCTGCACGGCCTGCCCGCCCGGGCCCGATGCGCCCGGGCCCGATGCGCCCGGGCTCGATACGGCCGGGCTCGATGCGCCCGGATCTGAGACGCCCGGGCCCGATACGCCCGGATCTGAGACGGCCGGGCTCGATACGCCCGGGCCCGAGACGCCCGGACCGGATATCGCTTCCTGCGCCCGCACCCGCGCCCCCTCCGTGCCGCCCCTCGACCCTCGGCCGTCCCGCCCGCTGTTCGTGTCCGCCATCGCTCGGTCCCCCCTGGCTCACCCGCCGGCCCGGTGCCTCCTGTACGGGACGGATTCCCGTCCGGCCCGGTCACCGAATCCTCCGTCGGACCCGCGCCGCGCGTCCAGCCCCCCGAGGGTGCGCCCGGTGGATCATGGCCGGGTCCGGCCCGCCGGAGCCGGGCCTCTCCGACCGGGCGCCGAACCGCTGATATCGCCTGGTGAAACCGCTGGACGGCGACCCGTACGGACGTGCGAGACTCCGTCCATGCTGGGTGTCACCGACCTTCCGACCTATCTCGCCGGCCTGGCGCTGATCGTTCTCCTGCCGGGCCCGAATTCGCTGTACGTGCTCTCCGTCGCGGCCCGACGCGGCGTGCGTACCGGCTATACCGCCGCCGCGGGCGTCTGGACCGGGGACACCGTCCTGATGACGCTCTCCGCGCTCGGCGCCGCGTCCCTGCTCCAGACCACGCCCCTGCTCTTCGCGATCGTCAAGTACGCGGGGGCGGGCTATCTGACCTGGATGGCCATCGGGATGCTGCGGGCGGCCGTGTCCCTGTGGCGCGAGCGGCACCGGCGTACCGCCGAACTGGTCGAGACGGCCGAGGCGCCCCAGGCCGCGGCCTCCATGGAGCGGCCCTACCGCCGAGCGCTGGTGGTCAGTCTGATCAACCCGAAGGCGATCCTGTTCCTGATCTCCTTCTTCGTCCAGTTCGTCGACCCGGGCTACGCCTACCCGGCCCTGTCCTTCCTGGTGCTGGGCACACTGCTCCAGCTCGCCAGCTTCGCGTACCTCTCGGTGCTGATCTTCGGCGGCACGCGTCTCGCCGCCGCCTTCCGCCGGCGCAAGCGGCTGTCGGCGGGGGCCACTTCGGCGGCGGGCGTCCTGTTCCTCGGGTTCGCCGCCAAGCTCTCGCTCAGCAGCGTGTAGAGCGGGTAGCCGGAGGGACGGCCCGTTCCGTGGGTGGCTTCAGGCGGACGTGAGGTCCAGGCCCAGAGGTTCGGCGTACGCGGCCAGCTCCGCTTCCGCTTCGACGGCGTCGGTGCATATGACCCCCTCGGTGGACGCCTGCGCGGTCGACGAGAAGCGCGTGACGCTGGGGTGCCGGACGATCTCCTCGTCCCAGGCGTTCGGTCCGGCCGACGACTCCCGCACGGGCGACCAGTGGCTCGACGTCGAAAACCCCGAGCAGGTCGACGCCGTGCTGCTGATCCCCAACGACCAGTCCTCCAACCGGCGCACCTGCGCAGCGGACGGCAAGGACGGTGGCGGCACGCACCCTCCGGAATCGCCCAGCAGAGGCGACCAGCTGTAGCGAGGCGAGGCGAGGCGAGGCGGGGCGGGGCGGGGCGAGGTCCGGTTCCGGGCGACGGGGGCCTCGTCCAACCGTGTGCCCGGTCATCCGGCGGACGCGCAGAGTTCACCCGCTGTCGTGGCAGGTGTCACCCGATCCTTCCGCCGTCTCACTACGTTGTCGGGACCATGATCGAAGGTGAGGGCGCGCGTGCCGAAACTGTCCGTTGTCGTACCGTTCCACAATGTCGCGGCCTACGCCCCGACCACGCTGGCCGGCCTGGCCCGCAACGCGGACCCGGACATCGAGTTCCTGCTGGTCGATGACGCGTCCACCGACGGCACGCAGGACATCGTCGACCACTGGGCCGAGCGGCTGCCGCGCGCCCGGGTGATCAGACACGGTACGAACGTCGGCATCGCGGCCGCCCGCAACAGCGGCATCGACGCCGCCGAGGGCGACTACCTCACCTTCCTCGACGGCGACGACTGGTACGCCCCCGGCCATCTCGTGCAGATGCTGCGCGCCGCCCAGGACCTCGACTGCGACTTCGCCCGCACCGACCACGTCCAGTCCACCGGCACCACCCGCGTCGTGCGGCGCGCCCCCGCGCCGCTCCGCGACACCGTGCTCGACCCCCGCGACGGCATCGGGGTGCCCGAGCGCGAGACCATGGTCGACTACCCGTTCGTCTGGGCCGGGATCTACCACCGGCGGCTGTTCGCGGACGGCGCCCAGCGCTTCGCCACCGAACTGCGCACCGCCGAGGACCGGTTGTGGATCTGGCAGCTCCATCTGCGCGCCCGCACCTACGCGGCGCTCGGGCTGTACGGCATCTTCTACCGGCGCGGGGTCACCACCTCCCTGACCCAGATCAAGGACGCCCGTCAGCTCGACTTCTTCGCCTCCTACGACACGCTGCTCGACGAGCTGCGCGCCGACCGGGACGCGGACGTCCTGCTGCCGAAGGCCGTCCGTACCTACTGCGCGATGATCGCCTTCCACAACGAGAAGGCCGACGACTACGAGCCCGCCACCGCCCGCCGGCTGCGCGCCGAGTCCACCGCCGCGCTGGGCCGGATGCCGCAGGACGTGCTCGACCGCACCCTCACGATGATCGACGACAGGCGCGGCACGCTGCTCAGCCGTCTGCGCACCAAGCAGACCAAGCAGAAGGCCGCCTGACGATGACCGCACCCGAGCCCGCCCCCGTATCCTCGCCCGGTCCCACCCCCGTACGCAGGCCCCCGCGCACCCAGATCTTCCAGGTCTCCACGCTGTACGGCGCGGCCACCCTCGCCGCCGCGCTCGACGCCGGACAGTTCGGCCGGGCCACCGACAGCCACCGCATCCTGCTGGTCTCCAACAATGCGGCCGTCCCCGAAACCGCCCTCCGGCTGGAGGAGATGCGCGGTTACGGCCCCCTCGCCGCCCGCTTCGACGCCGTCGTCGACTGGAACGAGGCGATCAGCCCGCACCACCCCAGCGGCTGGGGCCCCCGCTCCGAGGAGACCGTCCTGTGGCAGCGGGCCTTCCGCCTCGCCTGGGACATCGCCCCCGACGCCCCCGTCGACCTGGCCGTCGAGTCCATCCAGGTCAACCCGGCCCGCGCACTCGCCGCGATCTTCTCCGAGAGCGCCGTGCACGTCTACGCCGACGGCCTGATGAGCTACGGACCCACCCGCAACCGGCTGCCCCAGTCCATCGCCTGCCGCATCCGGCGCGTCCTCCACCTCGACCTGGTCACCGGAGTGCGCCCGCTCCTGCTCGCCGAAGCCGGCGTCGAACCCGAACTCGTCCCCGACGACGCCTTCCGCGCCGTCCTCTCCGAGATCGCCGCCGCGGCCGAGGGCGACAAGGGGCTCGCCGCCGCCGAGGCCGCCGCCCCCACCGCGATACTGCTCGGCCAGTACCTCGCCGCCCTCACCATCCTCACCCCGGAGGAGGAAGAGGACCTGCACATCCGGATGTTGCGCGGAGCCGCCCGCGCCGGGCACACCTCCATCCTCTTCAAGCCCCACCCGACCGCCCCGGCCCGCTACTCCCGCGCCCTGGACGAGGCCGCCGCCGAACTCGGCGTACGGCTCACCACGCTGGACGGCCCACTGCTCGCCGAGACGCTGTACGAGCGGTGCGCGCCCACTCTCGTCGTCGGCTGCTTCTCCACCGCGATGTTCACCGCCGCCGCCTACTACGGCATCCCCGTCGCCCGCGTCGGCACCCGGCTGGTCCTCGACCGCATCACCCCGTACGAGAACAGCAACCGCATCCCGCTGACGATCACCGACCACCTCGTGCCGGACCTGGACGCGCTGTACGGTCCGGGCGGCGCGGACGCGCAGGGCGCCGGGGGCGTTCCCCGTCTGCCGCGCACCGCGCCGGACAGCCTCGCCCCGCTGCTGCGGACCGTCGGCTACTGCATGCAGGCCAAGCTCCACCCCGGGCTGCGCCCCGACGCCGAGGCATGGCTGCGGGAGCACCTCGACCCCACCACCCAGCACTACTTCAAGCGCCGCCGCCTGCAGAGCCTCACCCTGCCCGGCGGCGGCCCCCGGGGAGCGGCGGTCCGGCTGCGCCGCACCGTACGGCGCACCCGCAGCACCCTGGGCCTCTGACCAGGGGCCGGGGCGACGAACCCCGGCACCGGCGTCCGACTCACAGAACGGCGGAACGAGCATGGGCCAGACCCTCACCGGGCTGCTCACGTCAGTACGGGCGATAGCGGGGCGGCCGGGGTCGCCCGCCCCGGGACGAACCGGCGGCGGACCGGACCCGGCGCTCCTGGCCGCCCTGCGGCACTGCGGCGACCACCTCGCCGCCCTCGCCGCCTCCGGGCCCCTCACCGACGCCCGCCGCACCCGGCTCATCGCGTCGATCGGCGCCCTGACCACCGCGTGCTCCACCCCGGGCGCCGACGCGTTCGACGCGCTGCTGCGGACCGGGCAGCAGGCCCTGGACAGCGGGGGCGAAGCCGGGGCCCGCCTCGCCCTGGCCCTCGCCGACGAGGCCACCGCCCTGCGCGGCCGTTCCAAGGGCGCCTGGCGGCTGCGCGGCAACGCCCTGGACGCGCTCGGCCTGCGCGAGGAGGCGATCACGGCGTACGAACGTCACCTGGCGCTCCAGCAGAACGCCGCCGCCTCGCGCGACGTCGAACGCCGCATCGCCACCCTCCGCGCCGCGGGCGACCGCATCGACGAGGCGCTGGCGCTGGTCGGGGACGCGGACGGGGCCGGGGACGGGACCGGGGGCGGGGCAGGTGTCGGGACCGGTGCCGGTGCCGGGGCCGTCCGTCTCTCCCGCCGGCTGCCCGCCGCCGAGGCCCGCGCCGCCTTCACCGAGCTGGTCCGCCGCCGTACCGCCGAACTCGGGGCCGCCGACCCGGCCGTACGCCGGCTCGCCGCGCTCTACGCCGAACACCGCCGGCTCTCGGACCACGACCCGATGGCCGACCCGCTCCTCGGCGGGGCCGAGCCCATCGGCGTGCCCGGTCTGCGCCGGCTCGTCGCGGGCCGCACGGTGTGCCTGGTCGCCGACACGCCGCGCACCGCCGAGCAGGAGCAGCGGTCCGGCAGTTCGCTGGCCGCCCTGATCGAGGGCTACGACCTCGTCGTGCGCTGCGACGCCCTGCGCCATGCCGCCCCCACCGCCCGCACCGACCTGCACGTCTGCACCCTGCGCGGCGACACCCCGTGGAAGGGCCCCCGTTGGGACCGGCGGGCCGGCACCCGGCTGGTCTTCGGCGACCCGCTCCCGCACTGGCGGCTCGCCCTGCGCAGCCGGCTCGTCCCCGGTGCGCAGGACCGCATCGGCGACGCCTCGCTGCGCCGCCCGCTGCACGATCCGGCGCTCATCGGCGGGACGGCCGACGGCGAAGGGCCCGCGAGCACCGCGTACACCGTGCTGCGGCTCCTCGACTTCCTGGGCACGCCCGCCCGGGTGGACCTCATCGGGTTCGAAGGACCGGCGTCCCTCCCCCCGCGCGAGCGGGAGTGGATCGGGGCGCGCACCGGGACCACGGACGACACCGCAGTGAGGATCACCCTGAGATGACGACGCACGACTCCACCCCCGTGGCCGGGTCCGCATCCGCCGACGACCGCCGGGCCGTCACCGGGAAGCGCAGGATCGCCTTCGCCGTGTACGTCGCCGGCGCGGACGAACTGCCCGGACTCCAGGCCCTCCTGCGCAGCATCGCGCTGAGCGACCCGGGCCTCTGCGAGGACGTCGTCGTCCTGCACCCCGGCCTGCCGGACACCGACTTCGACGCCGCCCGCCGGCTGCACCCCCGGCTGGTCCCGCGCACCGCTGCCGGGCGCCACGAGGTGTTCGGCCTCGACGGGTACGACACCGTGGTCGCCCTCAGCCCCGCCATGGTCGTCCTCGGCCCGCTCGACGCCCTGCTGAAACTCCGTACGGGAGTGGCCGCCGTACCACGCCCCGGCCCCGACGGCGCCCCGGACCCGCACGGCGGCCTGCTGGTGATCCAGCGCCAGGACCTCGACCACTCCGTACCGCCCGCCGCCGCGCGGGACATCCCGGAGAGCGTCCTCGTACCCCTGGAACCCCGGTACGACTTCCCGGCGCTGCGGCTGGGCGACGACCTGGCGGTCCCCGAAGACGTCGTCGTCCTGAACTTCGCCGGTACGCCCACGACTTCCACCGGCCCCGCCCACGCGGCACGGGCGCGCTTCGACCTGGACGACGAGGCGTTCCGCGCCGCCTACCTCGCCCTGACCGGCCCCCGACACCCCGACCTGCTGCTGCACCTCGCGCTCCCGTTCCCCGAGGGATCCCGACCGCCGATCGACCTGGTCCGGCGGATCGCCGAGATCCACCGGGGGCGCGGCCGGCACGACGAGGCCGTCGCGCTGCTGGGCGAGGCCGTCGTGGGCCGCCCCGATCTGCCGCGCTGCCACGAGACGCTCGGCGTCTGCCTGATGGCGCTGTCCCGGTACGAGGAGGCCGAGACACATCTGCTGCTGGCCACCGCCTCACCGGACTTCGCCCCGCGCGCCTACGGCCAACTCGCCCGGCTCGCCTGGCTGCTGGGCCGCACCGAGGACGCCCGGGGGTACGCGCTCGCCGGGCTGGAGACCGACCCGGCCGACGCCAACTGCCGTGCCTGGTACGCCCGTACGTCCGAGATGATCGCGGCGGGCGGTGCTGTGCCGGACAGTCCGCCCGGTGAACAGCTCGCCCACGTCGCCCTGTTCGCCGACGGAGAGGAGAACGCGGGCGACAAGGTGCTGCCCGAAGCGGTCCGCAGCTGCTTCACCGCCGACACCGGTCCGGACCGCTGGCACCAGCAGCACGCGCACCTGCTGGTCGACGAGGCCGGCCTCGAACGCCTCAACGACCGGCGGGCGGTGATCGTGGGCGGCGGAGGACTCTTCCTCCCCGACACCGCGCCCAACGGCAACAGCGGCTGGCAGTGGAACATCCCCGACGACGTGCTCGCCCGGATCACCGCACCCCTGGCGGTCTTCGCCGTCGGCTACAACGTCTTCGACGGCCAGCGCTACCGCCGCGAACGGTTCGCCGCCTCGCTGCGGACCCTGGTCGAGCGGTCCGCGTTCTTCGGGCTGCGCAACCACGGTTCCGTCGCCCGGGTCCGCGAACTGCTGCCCGACTCCCTCCGCGAGAAGGTCCGCTACCAGCCCTGCCCCACCACCGTCGCCCGTCACCTCGACGCGCGCCTCGCCGAACCGGTGGCACGCGAGGACACCGTGCTGATCAACTGCGCCTACGACCGGGCCGGACTCCGCTTCGGTCACGACTACGGGCACTTCCTGGCGGAGATGGCCGCCGCGATCAGGGACCTCTCGGCCTCCGCGGAGGTCCGTTACGCCGCGCACATGCCCGCCGACGAACGCTTCGTCGACGATCTGCGCCGCGAACACGGCCTCACCCTCCCCGTGGAGCCGCTGTATCTCCTCTCCAACGACGCCATCCGCGATCTCTACCGGCGCACCCGCCTGGTGATCGGGATGCGCGGGCACGCCGGGATGATCCCGTTCGGCTGCGGCACCCCCGTCATCAGCCTCGTCTCGCACCCCAAACTGGCCTACTTCCTCGCCGACATCGACCGGCCCGACTGGGGCGTCTCCGTCCACGAACGGGCCCTCGGCGCCCGGCTCGCGGAGCGGGCCCGGGCGGTGCTGGCGGACCACGCGGCGGCGGTGGCCGACGTCCACGACCGGCAGCGGGCGCTGTGGTCGGTGACCCGGGACAACCTCGCCCGGCTGCGTGAACTCACCGGCCTCCCGGACCCGTTCGGCGATCCGGGCGTCGGCCCCGTGGTTCCCGCGCCCCGGTCCGCCGCCGACGAGGACCGCGCCGCCCCCTCCCTTCGTACCGCCCCGCCCACCCTCTGAGAGCCATGTCCACCACACCCCCCGCCCCCGTCTCCGCCACGGCTTCGACGGCCCCGGAGACGACGCGTCCCGTCCGTGAGCACCGCTACGACATCGACCTGATCCGGCTGCTCTGCTCGGTCGCCGTGATCGGCCTCCACACCGGTTCGGCGTTCGTGAACACCGTGGGCCGGACGGCCTCGCAGGGGTCCGGCACCTACTGGGCCGGGCTGGTCGCCGACTCCGCGGGCCGCTTCGCCGTGCCGCTCTTCTTCGCCATCGCCGGCTGGGTGGTCCTGGCCGGGGCCCCGCCGAAGGACGGCGCGCGGCTGCGGCGGCGGATCGTGCGGATCGTGGTGCCGCTCGCCGTCTGGACCGCGCTCTACCTGGCCTGGGGCAAACTGCGCGACACCAACGACGACCCGCTCCGCCAACTCGCGCTGGACTCCGTCTTCGCCTCGGTCCGCCCGGCCTACCACCTCTGGTACCTGTACGCCTATCTCCCCGTGATCATGGTCCTGGGCCTGGTCGTGCTGGTTCGGGCGGGCAAGCGGCCGTGGGGGCTCGGCGCGGTCCTGCTGGTCCTGGCCGCCGCTCCGTCGTTCCTCGGCGACCTGGCCGAGGCCACCGGCCGTGAACTGCCGCGCTTCGGCTGGGCGTTCGCCCCGTACCAGCTGATCTACGCGGTGCTCGGGGCGCTGCTGCTCGCCGCCCCGGCCGGTACGTTCGGCCGACGGCGGTGGCCCTGGCTGCTGCTCGCGGCGGGCGGGCTGGCGGGAGTGATCGCGTACCAGCACGAGGTGCACTACGCGATCCCGTACGCCCACATCCTGGTGGGCCTGTTCAGCTGCGGAGTCCTGGTCTCGCTGCACGGCCTGCGCGTCCCGGAGCGGATGCGGCCCACGCTGACCCGGCTGGCCGAAGCGTCGTTCGGGGCCTACCTCGTGCACGTCCTCGTCCTCGGCGTCCTCGACGACGCCTTCGTCCGGGCGGACCTGAGCGGCGCGGCCGCCGGAGCGCTGGTCATCGGCATCACGGCGGCCACGACGGCGCTGTCGTTCGGCGCGGCCCTGCTGTGGGGCCGCGCCGGGGCGAGCAAGGTGCTGGGCTGAACGCCCGCGCCCCCGTGCCGGCCACCGGCTACCAGCTCCTGCCGGTCTGCCCGCGCCCGCCCGCGGCCCCCGAGCCCCCGCCGCTCCTCAGCCCCCGCTCCTCCGCAGCGCCCGGGCCCGCCGGGCGACCCGGCGCAGGGCGGGGTTGGAGCGCAGGAACGCCAGCCGCGCCGGGACCACTCCGGGAAGCGCGAGCGAGGCCAGGCGGCGGCGCTTGAAGTAGCGCCAGGTGCGGCCGTCCAGGTGCGCGGACAGATAGCGCTCGGCGTCCGGGCGCAGATCGGGGCGCACCTTCGGCCGCATCGCGAAGCCGACGGCCGCCAGCAGACCGTTCACCTCGTCCGCGCCGTCCGGCTTCACCTCACCGTTCACCCTCACCGTGCCGCCCGACCCCACCGTGCCGTCCAACTCCGCGGCGTCGCCCGTCTTCTGCGCGGCGACCGCCTTCGCGTCGTCGAGAGCGGGCAGCACGGCGTCGGCGAGCGTCGCCGGTATCCGCTCGGCGTTCTCGTACGGCGTCAGGCGCTCCAGCAGCAGCCCCGTGCCGACGGTCGCCACCGGCAGACCGTGGAACCGGGCCGCCCCGAACAGCGCGGCCGAGGTGCAGCCGACGACCAGCGCGGGCCGCAGCCGGTGCAGCAGCACATCGGCCGGGACGGGCCGCGTGGTGTCGAGCACGGTCAGCCCGACGCCCAGCCGGTCCGCCTCGGCGAGCAGCGCCGCCGGGCTCTCCCACGGCGCGTACGGATCCGGCGCGAACACCAGCCGGGTGTGACCGAGGGCCGCGGCCCCGCGCACCATCTCCAGCCGCAACCCCGCCTCCTCGGCCGCCGTGATCAGCCCGGCCCCGGCGAGATCCTGCCCGAGCAGCAACGCGGGCGCCTCGACGTCCGGCACCCCCGCGCCCGGCGCCCCGGCGCCCGGCACCCCCGCGTCCGGCAGCTCCAGGGCCGAGCCGGCCGCGTCGGACAACTCCCCGTCCAGGTCGGCGAGTTCGCCCACCACCTTGGTGATCGCCCCGACCGGAACGATCTGCGGCTCCACCCCGTACTCGCCCAGCAGCAGCGGGCGCACGCCGGGGACCAGGTCCGGATGGAGCAGCCGCCGCACCCGGGTCCCGGCCGGCGGCGGGAGCTTCTCGCCGGTCGGGCCGTAGCCGCCGGGCCCCTCGGCGTACACATCGACCGGCACCCCGGCGAAGACCTGGGTGAGGGCCCGGGCGGGCCCGGCGTGCGGGGAGTCCACCACCAGCTCCAGCGGCTCCTCGCCGAGCCCCCAGGCGCGCCGGAAGTGGCGCTCCCACAGCGGGGCGTCGTCGGCCCGGGGCAGCCAGCCGTCCGGGTGGAAGGGGAAGATCGCGTCGTTCCACGAGAGCACCTCGTCGAACCGGGCGCGCAGCCGTTCGAAGCCGATGGTTTCCGAGACATCGGCGCCGGCCTCCGGAGCCGCCCCGGTCCGGGACAGCAGCAGGATCCGGCGGTCGGGCTCGGTGAAGCAGCACGCGTCGATCGCCGCGGCGAGCAGCACCGTCGCGGCGGGCGAGGAGGCGTGGAAGATCCGGATGGTCATGCGGCCGAGGCCCCCTTCGCGGCCGGGCGGCGGCGCAGCCTGCGCACCCGGGTCGCCCGTGTCACGTCCATGGAGTCGAGAGCCTCGTCCAGCAGTCTCTGCGGCAGGCGTCCCAGGGCCGCCGCGCCGCGCGACTTCAGTTCGCGGGCCACGGCCGGTTCGAATTTGTCGAGGTCGCCCAGATGATGGGCGATGACCGCGCAGTACGTACGGACGGCCTTCGGCAGAAACATCTCCGCCTCGCGGTCCGTGGCCGTATCGGCGATCACCTGGTCGAAAGCGCGCAGGAAATCGAGCTGGCGGACGTCACCGATCTGGGTCAGGGAAGTGGCGACGCCCCGCCGGTAGAAATGGCCGAGCAGACCGAGGACGGCGAAGGATTCCGCCTCCCGGTGCAGCCGCCAGATCCACGGCCGGTCCTCGGCGGTGCGCAGCCCGTCGGTGAAGTGCAGCAGCCCCCGGTCCAGCAGTCGCCGGTGGTAGAGGCCCGCCCAGGCGAACGCGTAGTCCACCGACGTGGTGCGGTGGGCGGGCAGGATCGCGGACCGGGGGTCGCTCACCACGCCGTGCGGCCCGTGCGGAACCCGGCGCACGGTCCGCGAACTGCCGTTCACCTGGACGTGGTCGGTGCGTACGAAGTCGCAGCCCAGCGCCTCGGTCCGGGCCAGCAGCCGGGCATAGTGGCCGGGGGCCAGCCAGTCGTCGCCGTCGAGGAACGCGATGTACTCACCGCGGGCGGCGTCCAGACCGGTGTTGCGCGCGGTCGCCAGACCGCCGTTCACCTCGTGCCGCAGCAGCACGGCCCCGGGGATCTCCTCCGCGGCCCGGCGCAGCAACGGGAGTGTCCCGTCGGTCGAACAGTCGTCGACGAGAAGGAATTCGACGTCCTCGCGGGCGTTGGCCCGCAGACTTCTGAGGGTGTCGGGCGCGTAGGTCTGCACGTTGAAGAACGGCACGATGACGGAGAGCTTAACCACGCACATCACCTTAGGTGCGGCCTCGGACCCTTCCTTTTCCGCAATGCGCCCGGCAGGTGAACAACGTCCGACGCCCAGGTGAATCAGCTTTTCCGGAGCGGGAATTGAGGGCGTATTCGGGGTGCCTCCCCAATCGTCGGCTCGCTGTTAACCATCTGTTGCCATCGCGTTGGGCCGCGCATCGAAATGCCTTCCTAGCTTCTAGGACGTGCCCCCACGTACCAGCCATGAGGCCGAACCGGCCGAGACCCCCGCCGCCCGACCGGCGCTCCGGGTCGCCGTCCTCGCCGACTCCGACACCCGGTGGAAATGGGGCGCGCTCACCGCGCGCCGCCTGACCGCCGGAGCGGACGGACCGGACGCGCGCCCCGTCGAGGTCAGCGGGCTGCTGCTGCGCGGCCGGGCCACCCCGACGCCCCGCCAGCTCGCGGAGGTCGGCGAGGTCGGCATCGACGCCGAGCGGGTCCGCGAGGTCACCGCCGTCGAGTTCCTGCACACCGTGCGCGAGGAGAAGTACGACCTTCTCGTCCTCGCCCTCGTCGGCGGCGGCGTCCAGGCCATGCTGCACGGACTGGCCGCCCTCGACCTGCCGCGCCGGCCCGTCGTCGTCACCGGATATGTCGGGGTCGTCTACGAGAAGCTCGCCGACGGCCTCCTGCTGCGCCACGGGGCCGACGTCGTCCTCGCCAACTCGGCCCACGACGCGGGGCGTTTCCGCGCGGTGTACGAGGGGGTGGGCGCCGACGCCTCGGCCGTCACGGAGGCCGCGTTGCCCTTCCTCGGCGGAGCCCCGTACGAGCCCGAAGAGGGCCGCGCCACCGTGGTGTTCGCCGCCCAGCCCTCCGTACCGGCCTCCCGCGCCGACCGTACGTATCTGCTCCGCCGGCTCGTCGAGCACGCCCGGCTGCACCCGCGCCGCGAGGTGCTGCTGAAGCTGCGCTCCAAGCCCGGCGAGCACACCACGCACATCGAGGAACTGCCCTACCAGAGGCTCGCCCAGAAGCTGCCCGGCGGGCTGCCGCCCAACTTCCGCCTGGTGTACGGGCACATGGGCGAGGTCCTGGACCGCACCGACCTCCTGGTCACGGTCTCCTCGACCGCCGCGCTGGAGTCCCTGCACCGCCGCATCCCGACCGCCGTCCTCACCGACCTCGGCGTACGGGAGACCCTCGGCAACCACCACTTCGTCGGCTCCGGGCTCCTCACCTCCTGGGACAAGCTCGACGGCGGGCTCCGGCCCCGGCCGGACGCGGAGTGGGTGGCCGGGCAGGGCGTCGCCGCCGACGGCTCGTACAGCACCGCCTACGACACCGCCCGCGCCAAGGTGGCCGCCCTCCTCGACGGCGGTCAACTCCCGCCGCTCGCCCCCTACTACACCCCCGCCACCGCCCCCGGCTACCTCCCCGGCATCCTCGCCCGCCACCACCTGGCCCCCGACGGCACGCCCCTGCCCGGCGCGGCCGCGCCGCAGGAGCCCGGCCGGGTCCGGGGCGCGGTGCGCGAGACCGTCCGCAACGCCGCGCGCGGCGCCTACCGCCAGGGCGTCCAGCGCGTCGCCCCGGTGATCCGCCGGATGGGAGAGCTGTGACCACGCCGGCGGCCTCGACCACCTCAGGAACCGCCATGACACCAGGAGCAGCGATGCAGCCGCCCCCGACCCCGACCGTCCTCGCCGTGATCCCCGCCCGCGGCGGATCCAAGGGCGTCCCCGCCAAGAACCTCGCCGAGGTCGGCGGCATCCCCCTGGTCGCCCGCGCCGTCCGCGCCGCGCTCGGCGCCCCCGAGGTCACCGACGTCGTTGTCACCACCGACGACGGGGCGATCGCCGAGGCCGCCCGGAGCGCCGCCGCCGACCTCCAGGCCGCCCACCGGCTGCACTGCGTCGAGCGCCCCGCCGCCATCGCGGGCGACACGGCGACCAGCGAAGCGGCCGTGCTGCACGCCCTGGACGTCTACGAGGCCGAGCGCGCCCGCACCGTCGACGTGGTCCTCCTCGTCCAGTGCACCAGCCCGTTCGTCTCCCGCGAGGACATCGACGGCGTGGCCCGGGCGGTGGCCCACGAGGGCGCGGACACGGCCGTCACGGTCGCCCCGTTCCACGGCTTCGTCTGGCGCGACGGGCACGCGGTCGAGGAGGGAACGTACGGCGTCAACCACGACAAGTCCGTACGCCCCCGCCGCCAGGACCGCCCGCAGGACCACCTGGAGACCGGCGCGGCCTACGCGATGGACGCGGCGGGCTTCCGCACCCACCGCCACCGCTTCTTCGGTCACACCGCCCTGGTGCCCACCGACCCGGCGCGGGTGCTGGAGATCGACGACCCGCACGACCTGGCCCGGGCCCGCGCGCTCGCCCCGCTCCTGGACCCGGCCCCGCTGCCCTCCCTCGCGGACGTGGACGCGGTCGTCCTGGACTTCGACGGCACCCAGACCGACGACCGGGTCATGATCGACTCCGAGGGCCGCGAGACGGTCGCCGTGCACCGGGGCGACGGACTCGGCATCGCCGCCCTGCGCAAGGCCGGCGTGCCCCTCCTGATCCTCTCCACCGAACAGAACCCGGTCGTCGCCGCCCGCGCCCGCAAGCTCCGGATCCCCGTCCTGCACGGCATCGACCGCAAGGACGAGGCGCTGAAGCGCTGGTGCGACGAGCACTCCATCGCCCCCGACCGGGTCCTCTACGTCGGCAACGACGTCAACGACCTCCCCTGCTTCTCGCTCGCCGGCTGGCCCGTCGCCGTCGCGAGCGCCCACGACTCGGTACGCGCCGCCGCGCGCGCCGTCACGACCACCCCCGGGGGCTACGGCGCCATCCGCGAGATCGCGGCCTGGCTGCTCGGCCCCACCCTCACCTCCACTCCCTCCCCTTCTGTCCCCACCAAGTAAGGAAGCACCACCATGAGCACCTCCCGCCTGCGCACCTTCGGCACCCGCACCGCCGGCCCCGGCAACCCCGTCTACATCACGGGTGAGATCGGCATCAACCACAACGGCGACCTCGACAACGCCATCGCGCTGATCGACGCGGCCGCCGAAGCCGGCTGCGACGCCGTCAAGTTCCAGAAGCGCACCCCGGAGATCTGCACCCCGCGCGACCAGTGGGACATCGAGCGCGACACCCCCTGGGGCCGGATGACGTACATCGACTACCGCCACCGCGTCGAGTTCGGCGAGGCCGAGTACACCGCCATCGCCGAGCACTGCGCCGAGCGCGGCATCGACTGGTTCGCCTCCCCGTGGGACACCGAGGCCGTCGCCTTCCTGGAGAAGTTCGACGTCCCGGCCCACAAGGTCGCCTCCGCCTCGCTCACCGACGACGAGCTGCTGCGCGCCCTGCGCGCCACCGGCCGGACGATCATCCTCTCCACCGGCATGTCCACCCCGAAGCAGATCCGCCACGCGGTCGAGGTCCTGGGCAGCGACAACATCCTGCTCTGCCACGCCACTTCCACGTACCCGGCGAAGGCCGAGGAGCTGAACCTGCGGGTCATCAACACCCTCCAGCAGGAGTACCCGAACGTCCCGATCGGCTACTCCGGCCACGAGACCGGCCTCCAGACCACGCTGGCCGCCGTCGCGCTCGGCGCCACCTTCGTCGAGCGCCACATCACCCTGGACCGCGCCATGTGGGGCTCCGACCAGGCCGCCTCCGTCGAGCCGCAGGGCCTGACCCGCCTGGTCCGCGACATCCGCACCATCGAGCAGTCGCTCGGCGACGGCGTCAAGAAGGTGTACGAGTCCGAGCTCGGCCCGATGAAGAAGCTCCGCCGCGTCGCGGGCGTCGTCGCCGAGACCGAGAACGCGCCGGCCCCCGAGCCGGTCGCGGTCTGAGCGCCGACCGGTGAACCTCGCCTTCGTCGAGAGCCCGGTCCAGCTCCTGAACGTCCTGGAGTGGGTTCACACCCAGGGGGGAGACGATCCGGCCGCCACCACGGTCGTCGTCCTCCCCCCGGTCGACCCGATGTCGCGCGGTCAGCTGCGCCGGATGGCGGAGCTGGCCCGCGACGAGGGCATCGCCGTCCGCTGGCAGGAGGCGCGCGGCGAGTCCGGCGCCCCCCTGAAGGCCCTGCGCGCCCTGGCCGGACTGGTCCGGCGCGCGGACCACATCGTGATCGGGGACCCGTTCTCCCGTTACGTCCAGCTCCTGCTGACCCTGGTCCGCGCCGACCGCCTCACCGTGGTCGACGACGGCACGGCCACCATGGAGTTCGTCGCCCAGCTGGCCCGGGGCGAGCGGCTGACCCGCTGGCACCGCCGGGGCCGTACGGGACCGCGCGAACTGGTCCTGGCCCCGGTCACCGCCACGGCCCGCCGCCGCTTCACCCCGACGGCGCGCCACACGGTCGAGGTGTTCACCGCGATGCCGGTCGAGGCTCCGCCCGGCATCGCGGTCACCCCGAACACCTTCGCCTGGACCCGGGCCCGCTTCGGCCCGCCCAGCATCGGCAGGGGCGCGGACCTGGTCGGCACCTCCCTGGTCGAGACGGGCGTCGTCGACCCCGTCCCGTACCAGGAGGCGGTCGCGGCCCTGGCCCGCACGCACAGCGCCACCCGCTACTTCGCCCACCGCCGCGAGTCCGCCGAGAAGCTCCACGCCCTGGAAGCCGCCACCGGCCTGGAGATCGTCCGCCCGGACCTCCCGCTGGAACTGATCGCCCGCCGCGGCCCCATCGGCCGCACGATCGTCAGCTTCCCCTCCACGGTCGTCCACACCCTCCCGCTGGCCCTGGCCGGCACGGGCGTGAACGTCGCGGTCTGCGACATCGCCCCGGAATGGCTCCGCGCCACGGCCTCGCCGCGCGCCCAGGGCTTCCTGAGCGGCGTCACGGAGACGGCGCGGGGGGTGCAGCGACTGACCTCGACGGCCCACGCGTAGGGCGCCCGCCGCGGCGGGCGCCCCGGGGAGTCAGGCGTTCCGCGGAGGAACACCCGGCCGAGCGGGCGGAGTCACCCGATGGCCCTCCCCTCCCCGAAACCGAAGCCGCCGTCCGCCGACACACGGCCCGGCCACAGTGTCAGGGTGCCGTCCTGCGTACGGCCGTGCAGATCGGCGACACCGTCGCCGTCGAGATCGCCGACCGTGTCCAGCACCGGACGGGCGGCCGTGGTGAAACCGGTACCGATCAGCACACGGTTCTCGGGGTTGCCCCAGACAGCGGGGTCCGGCTCACCGTCCGTACCGTTGCCGCCGTGCACGCCGTAGAGGTCGCCGGTGGCCTTCTCACGGAGCCACAGGTCGGCCAGGCCGTCACCGTTGACGTCGCCGGGCGCGAGGACGGTGAAGTCGTCCCACTGCGAGCCGCCGACCGGCACCGGCACGTCCAGCTGCGTCCCGTACAGGCCGTGGTAGATCCACAGCCGGCCGCCCTCCTGGACGAGGAGATCACTCCTGCCGTCACCGTTCAGATCGCCGGGGGCGATCACCTGCTCCGCGTTCCCCCAGTGGTCGTCACCGGTCCAGCCGGGCTCGCCCACACAGCCGTAGTCCTCGTCCGGGACCGGGCAGTCGACCGTCAGAAGCTGTCGGCTCCGGGGGCCGTCGACCCTTCCCAGACCACTGTTGGGGTGGACCCAGAGCTGCTTCCTTCGGGTGTTGACGTTGTACTCCAATGTCACCAGGTCGACGTATCCGTCGCCGTCCCAGTCGGTCCGATAGGCGGTGCCTGCCCCGGGCGCGGTCAGCCCCGCCTCGGCAGCGGGGGCGAAGGTCCCGTCTCCCCGGCCCGCGTAGGTCAGCAACTCGCCCCGGTCGTCCAGGCTCCAGATGTCCTTGGCACCGTCCCCGTTGAGGTCGCCGGGGGCATCGGGAGTGGTGATGCCCTGGGCGTAGAAGCGGTACGTGGTCGTGTCCGAGCGGTTGCCGGAACGGTCGACGCTGTAGACGTACAGCATGTGCGGGCCGCCGCTCAGCGGGGTGGCCGTCACGTCCGCCGTTCCGCCGGGGGAGACGGCGACCTCCCGCTGCTGCGGGTCGAAGGTGCTGTACCAGACGTACCCGACGACATCGTCCACGCCGTTGGCGCCGAAGGTGAAGGTGCCGGGAGTGCGGGCGTCCCCGGTCACCGGGGGCCATCCGGAGTCCCCGTCGGGGAACTCCTCCGAGGAGACGGTCGGCGGCCGGTCCGGTCGTACGCGGTCGACGGAGAAGAGGCAGTGGTCGGTCCAGGCGGAGGCGGCGCCCGCCGGGTCCGTGGCACGGACCCGCCAGCGGTAGTCACCGGAAGGCAGGTCGATCGACGAGGCCGAGGCGGTGCCGCCCGCCGTGGCGGCCACCGAGCGCTCGGCCACCGGGTCCGTGCCGTCTGCGTCGAAGACCTGGAACTGCGCGGTGAGTGAGGGCGAGTCGGCGTCATCCACCCGGGCCATCAGAGTCGTCCGGGTGTTGCCGATGAATCCACCTGCGCACGCGGTCTCGGGGCTGGTGGCCAGGCGGTCCGGTATCTCGGGGGGCAGGTTCATCAGGCGCGCGCCGGTGGACGCGGCGTGGGATTCCTCCGCCGCGACGGGCGGGGCCAGGACGGCGACCGTGCTGAGGGAAGCGGCGACAGCCACCAGGAGCGTGCCCTGACGGATCCGTCTCTTCCTGGTCCGTCTCCCTCTGGCCGGGGCGGCGTCGGACCGACTGTTCATGGCGCTCCTCACAGGATGTTCACGATTTTTCGCGATCCTATGAGGGACCCTGTCGCGGTGTCCTGTGCCTTTCTCACCGGCGCGCGCACCCGCCCCGGAAGAGGATTTGGTATACCCGCAACCACCCTCTGTCACACACCCTCACCCGAACTTTGTTCGCCTGCACGGCTGAAATTTCCTAGATCCATGGCCAGTTGAGGGGGCAGGGGGCCTACGCTTCGTAAGGTGAACCAGTTGAAGTCCCGCGCCTCCCGCCCCCACCACCCGGCCGGCCAGCCCGGGGGAGGTGCGCTGCCCGGCAGGCTCTCCGACGAACTCCGTGCCGAGCTGATCGCCTTCCGCCGCGACCTCCACATGCACCCCGAGCTCGGCAACCAGGAGTTCCGCACCACCGCGGCCATCAAGGACCGGCTGGAGAAGGCCGGGCTGAAGCCGAAGGTTCTCGCCGTGGGGACCGGGCTCATGTGTGATGTGGGGGAGTGGGACGGGGTGACGCCGATGCTGGCGTTGCGGGCGGACATCGACGCGCTGCCGATCCCGGACACCAAGGCGGGCGTGCCCTACCGGTCCACCGTGCCCGACCGGGCGCACGCCTGCGGGCACGACGTGCACACCACCACCGTGCTCGGCGCGGGCCTCGTGCTCGCCGGGCTCGACCGCGAAGGGCTGCTGCCCAACGCCGTGCGGCTGATCTTCCAGCCCGCCGAGGAGGTCCTGCCCGGCGGCGCGGTCGACGCGATCGAGTCCGGGGTGCTGGAGGGCGTCGGGCGGATCATCGGCGTGCACTGCGACCCGAAGGTGGACGTCGGGCGGATCGGGCTGCGGATCGGGGCGATCACCTCTGCCTGCGACCGGCTGGAGATCACCCTCGACGGTCCCGGCGGCCACACCGCCCGCCCGCACCTGACCACCGACCTGGTCACCGCCGCGGCCCGGATCGCCGTGGACGTGCCCGCCCTGCTCGCCCGCCGGGTCGACGCCCGCTCTGGGCTCGCGCTGACCTGGGGCCGCCTGGAGACCGGGCACGCCCCCAACGTCATCCCGCAGCACGCCGAGCTGTCCGGCACCGTCCGCTGCCTCGACCTGGACGCCTGGCGCGCGGCCCCCGACCTGGTGCATGCCGCCGTGGACGAGGTGGCCGGAATGCATCGGGCCAAGACCGTCATCAACTACGTCCGCGGCGTGCCGCCCGTGGTGAACGACGCCGAGTCCATCGGCCTGCTGGACGCCGCGATGACCGAGCGGCGCGGATCGTATGCGATCGAGGACACAGAGCAGAGCCTCGGCGGCGAGGACTTCTCCTGGTACCTGGAGCAGGTCCCCGGTGCGATGGCCCGCCTCGGCGTCCGTACCCCGGGCGACACGCGCGGGCTGGATCTGCACCGCGGCAACTTCGACGTGGACGAAGAGGCCATCGCCGTGGGAGTCGAGCTGTTCACCGCCTCGGCGCTGCTCGACGGGAAGCGTTAGCGGAGCGTTGACACACTCTTCGTAGGCCGTTCGTGGACCTGCGGGCCGCCTTCTGTTCACGACGATCCGATAACGGCTTCCGTACGTGCTCTTATCTGACATCTACGCGCGTTACGATCGCCGCGAAACCAGCGCCGGAAGAGGCGCTTCGGTCAGGTTTGAAGGAGCCTTCCCTTGCGCCGGATCACCAGGATCACCACCGTGGGCATTGCGTCCGCGGCGCTTGCCCTCAGCGTCACCGCGTGTGGCGAGAACTCGTCGGACTCCGGGTCCGGCTCGGGCGGCGACAAGGCCGCCATCGCCTATGACATCGGCGGCCGTGGCGACCAGTCGTTCAACGACGCCGCCTACGCCGGTCTCGCCAAGGCGGAGAAGGAACTCGACATCTCCGGCAGCGAGGCCGAGCCCTCCGACGGTGAGGGCGACGCGGACAAGGTCCAGCGCCTCACCGAGCTGGCCCGCTCCGGCAACAACCCGGTGATCGGCGTCGGCTTCGCCTACGCGCCCGCCATCAAGAAGGTCGCGCCGAAGTTCCCGAAGACCACCTTCGGCATCATCGACGACGCCTCGGTGACCGGCGACAACATCGCCAACATCGTCTTCAACGAGGAGCAGGGCTCCTACCTCGCCGGCGTCGCCGCCGCCAAGGTCACCAAGTCGAAGACGGTCGGCTTCATCGGTGGTGTCGAGACCCCGCTGATCAAGAAGTTCGAGGCCGGCTTCGTCCAGGGCGTCAAGGACACCGACGCCTCGGTCAACGTCCTTCCGCAGTACCTGACGCAGCCGCCGGACTTCGGTGGCTTCTCCAAGCCCGACCTCGGCAAGGCCGCCGCCCAGGGCCAGCTCGACAAGAAGGCCGACGTGATCTACTCGGCCGCCGGTCTGGCCGGTTCCGGCGCCATCGAGGCCGTCTCGAAGGCCGGCAAGTGGAACATCGGCGTCGACTCCGACCAGTACCAGCAGAAGGGCCTCGCGGCCTACAAGGAGTCCATCCTGACCTCGGTCACCAAGGACGTCGAGGACTCGGTGTTCAACCTGATCAAGTCGGTCCAGGACGGCAAGCCGGAGACCGGTGAGATCCGCTACGGCCTGGACAAGGACGGCGTCGGCCTGTCGATGTCCAACCCGGCCTTCACCAAGATGACCGATGTCATCGAGGCCGTGGACAAGGCCAAGCAGGAGATCATCGACGGCAAGATCACCGTCAAGACCGCTCCGTAAGCAAGCAGCTCGGCGTCTTTCCTGCCGAACGGCTGGTTTCCCCAGGCCCTGTCCGTCCCCGCGCCGCACCCCGGCCCGGCGGACGGACAGGGCCGCGGGCCCGTCCCCGCCCGACGAGCAGGTCGTCCGCAGCACCACTCGAAGAAGATCCGCCTCTCGCAGTGCTCTCCCACCCGGTCCGGACCGCGCGTCCGGACCGTGACGTGCATCTGTGTTTCACGATTCGGCAGCGCTACGCGTGTAGACAGCCCTCCGGCGCGATAACTTCACCCCGCCCCCCGGGGCCCCCGAGCCCTCAGCCCCTCCGCCCCCGCTCCTGTCCGGCCAAGGAGAGTGCGTCATCAACGCGTCCAGCAGTCCCCCTGCCGTAGAACTGCACGGCATCACCAAGCGCTTCCCCGGCGTCGTCGCCAACCACGACATCGACATCACCATCGGCAAGGGCACGGTCCACGCGCTCGTCGGTGAGAACGGCGCCGGCAAGTCCACCCTGATGAAGATCCTCTACGGCATGCAGAAGCCGGACGAGGGCACCATCGCGATCAACGGCGAGCAGGTCTCGTTCTCCAACCCGGGCGACGCCATCGAGCGCGGCATCGGCATGGTGCACCAGCACTTCATGCTCGCCGACAACTTCACCGTCCTGGAGAACGTCGTCCTCGGCGGCGAGAAGCTGTACGGCATCGGCGCCGGCGCCCGGAAGAAGATCAAGGAGATCTCCGACGCGTACGGGCTCGGCATCCGGCCCGACGCGCTCGTGGAGGACCTCGGGGTCGCGGACCGGCAGCGCGTGGAGATCCTCAAGGTCCTCTACCGGGGCGCCCGCATCCTCATCCTGGACGAGCCGACCGCGGTCCTCGTGCCGCAGGAGGTCGACGCGCTCTTCGCCAACCTGCGCGAGCTCAAGGCCGAGGGACTGACCGTCATCTTCATCTCGCACAAGCTGGGCGAGGTGCTCTCCGTCGCCGACGAGATCACGGTGATCCGCCGCGGCACGACCGTGGGCACCGCGGACCCCGCGAACACCACGACCAAGCAGCTCGCCGAGCTGATGGTCGGCAGCGAGCTGCCCTCGCCGGAGACCCGCGAGTCCACCGTCACCGACGTACCGATGCTGCGGGTCCAGGACCTGAAGCTCACCGTCACCGACCCCGACGGCACCGTCCGCGACGTGCTCGCCGGCATCGACTTCACCATCCACCAGGGCGAGGTCCTGGGGATCGCGGGCGTCGAGGGCAACGGCCAGACCGAGCTCATCGAGGCCCTGATGGGCATGCGCACCCCGGACGCCGGAGTGATCACGCTCGGCACGGACGACATCTCGCGTGTGCCGACCCGTAAGCGGCGCGAGTCCGGCATCGGCTACATCCCCGAGGACCGCCACCGCCACGGCGTCCTGCTGGAGGCGCCCCTCTGGGAGAACCGCATCCTCGGACATGTGACCGAGAAGCCCAACAGCCGCGGCTGGCTGCTGGACAACAAGGCGGCCCGTGCCGACACCGAGCGCATCGTGCGCGAGTACGACGTACGCACGCCCGGCATCGAGGTCACCGCGGCCTCGCTCTCCGGCGGCAACCAGCAGAAGCTGATCGTCGGCCGCGAGATGAGCCACGCGCCCACGTTCCTGATCGCCGCCCACCCCACCCGTGGCGTGGACGTCGGCGCCCAGGCCCAGATCTGGGACCAGATCCGCGAGGCCCGCCGCGAAGGACTGGCCGTCCTGCTGATCTCGGCCGACCTGGACGAGCTGATCGGGCTCTCCGACACCCTGCGCGTCATGTACCGCGGCCGACTGGTCGCCGACGCCGACCCGGCCACCATCACCCCGGAGGAACTGGGCTCGGCCATGACCGGCGCCGCCACCGGTCACCTCGAAAGCCCGGAGGACGAGGCCCGATGAAGAAATTCGACAAGGACCGGCTGATCCTGGGCTTCGCCGGTCCGGTGCTCGCCCTGGTCGTCGCCGTCGTGCTGACGACCGTGGTGCTGCTGGCATCCGGGCAGAACCCCTTCGAGCCGTACCGGATCATGTTCGAGTCGGCCGGCTACGCCGACGTACAGGTCCTGATCATCAACCAGGCCGGCACGTACTATCTCGCCGCGCTCGCGGTGGCCGTCGGCTTCCGGATGAACCTCTTCAACATCGGCGTCGACGGGCAGTACCGCCTCGCCGCCATGATGGCCGCGCTGGTCGGCGCGAGCGTCGACCTGCCGGGGCCGCTGCACATCGCGCTGATCGTCATCGTCGCGATGCTCGTGGGCGCCTTCTGGTCCGGTATCGCCGGCTTCCTCAAGACCACCCGCGGAGTGAGCGAGGTCGTCTCGACGATCATGCTCAACTCGATCGCCACCGCGCTCGTCGCCTGGATGATCCTGCCGAAGAACTTCGGCGAGCAGCCGGCCGGCTCCAACAACCTGACCACCGGCGAGATCCCGGAGTCCGGCTGGTTCCCGGGGCTGCCGATGGGCGACATGGCCGGGGAGATCTACGGCTTCACCTTCGTCGCCGCCGGCTGCGGTGTCGTGTACTGGTTCGTTCTGAACCGCACCCGGTTCGGCTTCGACCTGCGCGCCACCGGGGCCAGTGAGACCGCGGCCCAGGCCTCCGGTGTGGACGCCAAGAAGATGATCCTCACCTCGATGCTGATCTCCGGCGCGGTCGCGGGCCTGGCGGGCATGCCGACGCTGCTCGGCGACACCCACACCTACAGCCTCGACTTCCCCACGGGCATCGGCTTCACCGGCATCACCATCGCGCTGCTGGGCCGGAACAACCCGCTCGGCATCGCCCTCAGCGCCCTGCTGATCGCGTTCCTCGACAAGTCCTCGGCCTCGCTCGACCAGTACGGGTACGAGAAGGAGATCGCCACGATCATGCAGGGCCTGATCGTGATCTCGGTCGTCGTCTCCTACGAGCTGGTCCGCCGTTACGGCATCCGCCGCCAGCAGCAGAAGGTCGGCGAGGAACTCGCCGCCGGACACGCCCTCACGACCGAGAAGGAGGCGGCCCTGTGAGCACCAGCAAAACCATCGCCGCACGCCCCGCCCCCAAGAAGGGCAACGGCCGCCGCAAGCTCACCCTGCCCGTCGTCCTGCTGATCATCGCGGGCGGTCTCGCCCTGGTCTCGCTGGTCCGCATCATCAGCGGCGCCGACGACATCACCTCCGTCGGCCAGGTCCGCGGTGCGCTGGCACTCGCCGTTCCGATCGGCCTCGCCGGACTCGGCGGTCTGTGGGCCGAGCGCGCGGGGGTCGTCAACATCGGCCTCGAGGGCATGATGATCCTCGGCACCTGGTTCGGCGCCTGGGCCGGGTTCCAGTGGGGCCCGTGGACGGGCGTCCTCTTCGGTGTCCTCGGCGGCTGCCTCGGCGGTCTGCTGCACGCCGTCATCACCGTCACCTTCGGTGTGAACCACATCGTCTCCGGCGTGGCCATCAACATCCTCGCCGTCGGCGTCACCCGCTACCTCTCCAACTTCGCCTTCGACGGCGTCCAGGGCGGCTCCTCGAAGCAGTCCCCGCGCATCGATCCCATCGACCGGATCACCGTTCCGGGACTCTCGGACTGGATGCAGGACCTGCAACAACAGCACTGGTTCCTGATCTCCGACCTGGCGGGCATCATCGGCGGGCTCGTCACCGGCCTGTCCCTGCTCACCGTCGTCGCCCTGCTGCTGATCCCCGCCACCTGGTGGATCCTGTGGCGCACCCCGTTCGGGCTGCGGCTGCGCTCCTGCGGCGAGAGCCCGGTGGCCGCCGAGACGCTCGGCGTCAACGTGTACAAGTACAAGTACATCGCCGTCACCATCTCCGGCGGTCTGGCGGGCCTCGGCGGCGCGTTCCTCGCGATCGTCTCCACCGGCATCTACCAGGAGGGCCAGACCGGCGGCCGCGGTTACATCGGTCTCGCCGCGATGATCTTCGGCAACTGGATGCCGGGCGGCATGGCGCTGGGCGCGGGCCTCTTCGGCTTCACCGACAGCCTCAAGCTGCGCGGCGGCGCCGAGAACGTCCACGCGATGCTGCTCCTGCTGGCGATCCTGCTGGTCATCGCGGTGTTCTGGCAGCTGTACAAGAAGAAGTACGTCTCCGCGGTGATCGCGGCCGCCGTCTCGGCGCTGCTGTTCACCTGGTACTTCCTGACCGACCAGGTGCCGAGCCAGTTCGTCGACGCCGCTCCGTACGTCACCACGCTGCTGGTCCTCTCGCTCTCCGCGCAACGGCTGCGGATGCCCAAGGCCAACGGTGTGCCGTACCGCAAGGGCGAGGGCAAGTGACGCCGCCGCCCGCCGCCGTGCCCTTCGGCGAGGCCGACTGGGATGCCCTGCGGGAGGCCGCCCGGGACGCCATGTCCCGTGCGTACGCCCCCTACTCGGGCTTCCCGGTCGGGGTCGCCGCCCGGGTGGACGACGGCCGCACGGTCACCGGCTGCAACGTGGAGAACGCCAGTTACGGCCTCTCGCTCTGCGCCGAGTGCGGTCTGGTCTCCACGCTCCAGGCCACCGGCGGCGGTCGGCTGACCCACTTCACCTGTGTGGACGGCACCGGGGCGATCCTGGTGCCGTGCGGCAGGTGCCGGCAGCTGCTGTACGAGTTCGGCGGGCCGGAACTCCTCCTGGAGACGCCCGCCGGGCGGCGCACGCTGGACGAGATGCTGCCCCAGTCGTTCGGCCCGCAGCACCTCGGCTGAACCCGTATCTCCCGGCGGTGGCCCTTCCCTTCCCGGAAGGGCCACCGCTCTTCCCCCTCTCTATGCGCGTAGAGTCAACGAGGACTCTTGCGTACGCACCCGGCCGGAAGGACTCCCATGGACGCCATCTCCGTCATCCGCACCAAGCGGGACCGAGGCGAGCTGACCCCCGAGCAGATCGACTGGGTCATCGACGCCTACACCCGCGGCGAGGTCGCCGACGAGCAGATGTCCGCCCTCGCCATGGCGATCCTGCTCAACGGGATGAACCGCACCGAGATCGCCCGCTGGACCGCCGCCATGATCGCGTCCGGCGAGCGGATGAACTTCGACGCGCTCTCCCGCCCCACCACCGACAAGCACTCCACCGGTGGCGTCGGCGACAAGATCACCCTGCCGCTCGCCCCGCTGGTCGCCGCCTGCGGCGCGGCCGTGCCGCAGCTCAGCGGCCGGGGCCTCGGCCACACCGGCGGCACCCTGGACAAGCTGGAGTCCATCCCCGGCTGGCGGGCCCACCTGTCCAACGCGGAGATGCTGAACGTCCTCGACACCACCGGCGCGGTCATCTGCGCCGCCGGTGACGGTCTCGCGCCCGCCGACAAGAAGCTGTACGCGCTGCGCGACGTCACCGGCACCGTCGAGGCGATCCCGCTGATCGCCAGCTCGATCATGTCCAAGAAGATCGCCGAGGGCACCGGCGCGCTCGTCCTGGACGTCAAGGTCGGCTCCGGCGCCTTCATGAAGACCATCGAGGACGCCCGCGAACTGGCCTCCACCATGGTCGCGCTCGGCACCGACAGCGGAGTGCGCACGGTCGCCCTGCTCACCGACATGTCCACCCCGCTCGGCCTCACCGCGGGCAACGCCCTGGAGGTCCGCGAGTCCGTCGAGGTCCTCGCCGGCGGCGGCCCGCAGGACGTCATCGACCTGACCCTCGCCCTCGCCCGCGAGATGCTGGACGCGGCGGGCCTCAAGGACGCCGACCCCGAGAAGGCGCTGGCCGACGGCTCCGCGATGGACGTCTGGCGCCGCATGATCTCCGCCCAGGGCGGCGACCCGGACGCCACCCTCCCGACCGCCCGCGAGCAGCACGTGGTGACGGCCCGCACCTCCGGCGTCCTGACCCGCCTGGACGCCTACGACGTCGGCGTCGCCGCCTGGCGCCTCGGCGCGGGCCGCGCCCGCAAGGAGGACCCGGTGCAGGCCGGCGCGGGCGTCGAGCTGCACGCCAAGCCCGGCGACACCGTCACCGAGGGCCAGCCCCTGATGACGCTGCACACGGACACCCCGGAGAAGTTCGACTACGCCCTCAAGGCGCTGCCCGACGCATACGACATCGCCCCGGCCGGCACGTCGTTCGCACCGCTGCCGGTGGTGCGGGAACGTATCGCCTGACCTGCGGTTTTCTCGTACGGGTGAACGGGACCGGTGGACTGCCGCCGGTCCCGTTCGGCATGCTGGACTCGGTGACGTACCGATAGAGGAGACCGCCATGAGCGCACTCACCGTCGACCCCGTGCCCGGCCCTGGCCAGGACTGGGACGACCTCGTCCGGATCTGGGAGGAGACGGACGCGCCCGAGGGCTGCAAGGTGGAGATCATCGAGGAGATCGTCACCGTGTCGCCGCCGCCGTCCAAGGACCACAACACCACTGCTGAGCTGCTCCAGCGCCGGCTCTACACCGTCGTTCCGGAGGACTGGGGGATCTACCAGACCCTCGGCCTCTCGCTGCCGGGGCGGGGCGGGATCTACATCCCCGACCTTGTCGTCGTGGACCGCGCCTCCGCCACCGGGCCGGGCAACACCGTCCCCGCCGAAGAAGCCCGCCTCGTCGTGGAGATCACCTCCCGCGCCAACGCCAACCACCACCGCGTCAGCAAGGTCAATGGCTACGCCAAGGCTGGAGTCGAGCTCTTCCTCCTCCTCGACCCCTGGCACTCCGGCCGCCCCACCGCGACGCTCTACGGCGAGCCGGACGGCGGTACGTACCGGGTGCTGGAGACGGTCGAGTACGGGCGGAAGCTGAGCCTCCCCGAGCCGTTCGGGCTGGTCCTGGACACGGGCGTCTTCCCCATCAGCTGACACACGAGCGGCCCGCCGCACGGAGTGCATCCGTGCGGCGGGCCGCCGTCGTGCGGGGGCGGGCCACCCGCGAGGGTGGACTACCCTTCGTGCCCGGTCACTTGCCCAGGTACGCGCTGTAGATCTTCACCGACGAGGTGTTGCCCTTCTTGTCGGTGACCTTGGCGGAGAAGGAGATCGCCTTGCCCTTGGCCGGGTTCTTGACGGTGATCTTCCCCTTCTTGACCGTGACCTTCTTCCAGGTCTTGCCGCCGTTGTAACTGACGTACGTCTTCAGCGACTTCAGGTTCTTGCCCGCGGCCGCGCCGTGCACCTTCACCGGCACCGAGACGGTCTTGCCCGCCTTGACCCGGCCGTCGGCGCCCACGGCCGGGGTGAACCGGACGGTGGAGACGGGCAGCATCGTGAACGCGGTCTTCTTCGAGCGGAACGTCCACGCCGAGTCCACCCGGGTGGAGAGCGGGTTGACCTTCGCGCTGTGCTTGACCGTGGTCGTCAGCTTGTAGTCGGCCGCGCCCGCCGGGACCTTGAAGGACTCGAAGCCGGTCACCGGGTCGGTGTTCTGGCCGAGCTTCTTGCCGTTGCGGTAAAGGACGGTCTTGGCCGAGGTGAACACCATCCCGCCCGCGTTGCCCTGGCCGTCGGCCAGCAGCGGGAGGGAGCCGGTGATCTCGTTGCCCTCACGGGCGACGCCGTAGTCCTTGTCGACCAGCGGGCCGAACACCCCGGTGTTCACGGACTTCGGGTACGTCTTGCCCGCCTTGTACGCGGCCTCCTTGCCGACCTGGTAGTTGGCCTCGTACGTCGGCCAGCCGTCCGCGTCGAGCGGGCCCTGCTGGTCGAAGTCGAAGGTCCAGGTCACCTTGTCCGCGGTGGAGACGTACAGCGTGCGGGTGCCGGGCAGCTTCTGGTCGATCGAGGTGGCCCAGCCACCGCCCTGCGTGGGCAGGAAGGGGAAGGCGGTGATCGAGCCCTTCTTCTTCGGCGCGGCCGAGCCCATGGCGATCTTCACCTTGGCCAGCTGCGCCGAGGTGAACTTCCGGTCGAAGCCGGTGGCGAGCTGCTTGACCGTGCCGCCGACCGCGATGTCGTACTCGGTCGACGCGCCCTTGCTCCAGGTGCCCGACCAGTGCTGGGCGAGCGAACCGTCGGTGATCTTCGGGCCGACGTGGAGCGTACGGATACCGGCAGGCGAGTCCATCACCCAGCCGAAGGAGACCGCGTCGTTCGCGGCCTCCACCACGTAGTCCGGGGAGAACAGCTCACCCTTCGCCTTCGCGTCCGGCAGCGTGACCTTCACCGGCTTCGCCTTGCGGGCGTCGAACGTCAGCGAGGTGTTCTTGGTGACCGCGACCTTGGGCTGCGCGATCCAGTCGGCGCCCTTGGTGACGTCGTCCGGGTCCTTGTACACCGTGGAGTTGGCCACGTACGTGCCCTTGGGCACCCGGATCTTCGCCGTGCCGTCGACGACCTGCGGGCTCAGGAACGGGTTGCCGGACTCCACACCGAAGCGGAAGAGCGTGCTGTCCACGTAGGCGGCCGGGCGGCCGTCCCGCCCGAGGTGCTTGATGGAGACGTCGTAGCTCTCCACCTCACGCTCGACCGCGGCGGCCGTGCGCACGGTCTGCCCGCCGCCGGTGGCCACCAGATAGGCGGAGTACGTGCCGTCGACGGTGCCGCCGAGCCGGGTGTCGGCGGTCAGCGTGACCTCCGCCGTGCCGCCCGCCGGAACGGTCACCTTGTCCGCGCCGAGCGTGAAGAAGCCGGCCGGAGCGGGCTTGCCCTTCGGGTTGGTGCCCGTCGCCTTCAGATCGAGCGTGACGTCGCTCGTGCCGAGGTTGCGGTACGTGACCTTCTCGGTGGCCGGCTTGTCGTCGGCGTGCGGCCACTGCTGCACCCCGAAGCTCACCGAGACCGGTTCGGCGATCACGGTCTGGGCGATCGCGCGGTCCACCGCGATCCGGCCGGAGCCCTGCTGGAACGGGTTGTACGCACCGGGCTTCGTCGACGCCGTCAGCGCGCCCTTCAGCTCGGCGTACGTCCAGTCGGGGTGCTGCTGCTTGAGCAGCGCGGCCGCGCCCGCGACATGCGGGGTGGCCATCGACGTACCCGAGATGGTGGCGTAGCCGGCGGGCTTCTCGCCCACCTCCCGGGCGATCAGCGAGCCGGGCGGGATGGCCGCCGTGGTGTCCACGCCGGGGGCCGTCACATCCGGCTTGATCGCACCGTCACCGATCCGCGGGCCCCGGCTGGAGAAGTCCGCCAGCTGGTCCTTGTCGTCGACCGCGCCCACGGTCAGCGCGGCGTCCGCGCTGCCGGGCGAGCCGACGGTGCCCGCGCCGTCGCCCTCGTTGCCCGCGGCGATGGCGAACAGGACGCCCTTCTCGGCCGACAGCTTGTCGACCGCCGCCTCCAGCGGGTCCACCTCGGGGGTGTCCATGCCGCCGAGGCTCAGGTTGACGATGTCGGCGCCCTGGGCGACCGCCCACTCCATGCCGGCCAGGATGCCGGAGTCGTCGCCGTACCCTTCGTCGTCGAGCACCTTGCCCGCGAGCAGCTTGGCGTCCGGGGCCACGCCCTTGAACTTCCCGCCCGACTTGGCGCCGGTGCCCGCCGCGATCGACGCGACGTGCGTACCGTGGCCGACCCGGTCCTTGGTGTCCTTGGCGTCGCTGAAGTTCTTCTCCGCCAGGACCTGGCCCTTGAGGTCGGGGTGGGTGGTGTCCGTCCCGGTGTCCAGGACCGCGATCTTCACGCCCTTCCCGGTGAACCCGGCCTTCCAGGCCGCCGGAACGCCGATCTGCGCGACGCTCTTGTCGAGGCTCGCCCGGCGCACCCCGTCCAGCCAGACCCGGTCGATACCGGCCGCGGTGGTGACCCGCTCGCCGTCCGCGCCCCGGTCGGTGAGGGCCTTCCAGATATCCGGCGCGTCGGCGGTCGGCGTCGTCACCGACTCGGCGTTCAGCGAGGTGAGGCTCCGGCCGACCTCGGTGCCGCCCGCGTCGCGGACCTGCGCCTTCGCGGCGGCGGCCTGCTTGCCCCGGTAGCCGACGATCAGCTTCAGGCCGTCCTTGCGGGCCCGGAGGTTCTCCGGACGGCTCAGCTCGGTGACGTCGAACAGCCGGCGGTCCAGCTTGCCGGAGACGATCAGCCGGTGGGCGTCGGCCGGGATGACGAGCGTGTGGCCCTTGTTGCTCATCCGCTGGACCGGGATGTTCTCCCGGCCCTTCGCGGGCCGGAAGGCGACCGGCTTGCCCTGGGCGTCGACGGTGACCCGGTCACCGGTGACGAGCGTCAGATGACGCACCTCCCGGTCCTTGGCCCGGGCGCCGGACGCCCCCTTCGGATCCGGCTGGGCGACGGCGGTCTGGGTCATGCCCGCCGCCAGCGCCACGGCCACCGCCGCGGCGACCGCCGGTATGCACGCGTTCCTCACGTGTCTGCGCAACTCTCCCCCTGGAGAACTCGATGGTTCCTCAACCCGCCGGTCCGCAGAGACGCAGGAATGACGGCTGCGGCCGTCGGTTCACCGAACTAGAGGGAGAGCCGGGGGGATTGGTTCACAGAAGGAGCACAGGTCTTCCGGAGTTGACGCGAAACAGCCCCTCCGTGGCGGGGGTCACGCACGGGGCTCCGATGAATTTCGCCCGCCGCTCCGGTCTGCCTGGTGTGGATGCCGAAAATCCGATCGCCCTGACCGTGACCGGCCGGGTCAGCCGCGCCGTCGTACCCGACCTCTGCGCCGAACTGGAGCGCGCCCTGGCCGGTCCTCACGGGGCCGCGCTCGCCCCGGGCGCGGCGGTGGACTGCGATGTGGGCGGAGTGGTCCGGCCCGATCTGACCCTCGTCGAGGCGGTGGCCCGGCTGGGCCTCGTCGCCCGCCGGTCCGGCCGCACCCTGCGGCTGCGCCGCGTACCGCCAGAACTCCGGTCACTGCTGGACCTGGTGGGGCTGGCCGACGTGGTGGCCCTGGAGGAGGACCCGGGGGAGCGGGTGCCGGACGCGCGCTGACGGCGGGGGAACGGCGCCGGGCACGCGCCGCCCGTACGGGCCCGGCGTCTGCCGGACCCGTACGGGCGGGCGTACGTACCTACGTACCGCCGAAGGCCGTTACGCGTCCGCCGGCAGCCGGTCCGGCAGGCCGAACAGCGGGAACCAGCGCGGGACGTCCAGGAAGCAGTGCATCCCGGTGATCGCCCCGTCCCGGATGTCGATGACCTGGACCGCCCACGGCACGAACCCGGACCCGTCCTCGGCGGGCTTGTAGTGCGCGAAGCCGGGGGAGCCGTTGGCGGAGACGGGCACCAGCTTGGAGCCGGCGCAGGCCGCGCCGATGGTGGTCATGAAGCCCGTGATGTCGCCGGTGCCCCGGAGCCACAGGTCGAACGGCGGCATCGTCATCACCGCGTCCTCGTGGAGCAGCGCGGTCAGGGCGGCCATGTCATAGCCCTCGAACGCCTTCACATAGCGCTCCAGGAGCTTCTGCTGCTCCTCGTCCAGCGGGTCCGCCGCGTCGCCCGGCCGGCTCTCCGTCTCGGTCAGCGTGGCGCGGGCCCGCTGGAGCGCGCTGTTGACCGAGGCCACGGAGGTCTCCAGCAGCTCGGCGACCTCCGCCGCCTTCCAGGCGAGGACCTCGCGCAGGATCAGCACGGCCCGCTGCTTGGGCGGCAGATGCTGGAGGGCGGCGACGAACGCCAGGCGCACCGACTCGCGCGCCACGGCCGCCTCCGCCGGGTCCTGGAGCGACGGCAGGATCCGGCCGTCGGGCATCGGCTCCAGCCAGACGTTCTCCGGGCGGGGGCTCAGCGCGGCCTGGGCGAGCGGGGTCGGGCCGGTCAGATCGACCGGGCGGGCCCGCTTGTTGCCCGCGTTCAGCATGTCCAGGCAGACGTTGGTGGCGATCCGGTAGAGCCAGGAACGCAGCGAGGAGCGGCCCTCGAACTTGTCGAAGTTGCGCCAGGCGCGGACCAGGGTGTCCTGCACCGCGTCCTCGGCCTCGAAGGCCGATCCGAGCATCCGGTAGCAGTAGCCGGTCAGCTCGACCCGGTGCCCCTCCAGACGGCTGTCGATCCCGGCGTCACCGCCCTCGGAACCCGCCGCCGCTCCCGCGTCCGTCGTCGTGGTCAGGTCGCTCATCGCTCCACCCCTGTCGCGCGCAGCCGCGCTGTGGCATCCGTCACCCGGTACGTCGGAAGCTACCGCAGCCCACTGACAGCCGGGGCGGAAAGAGGACAAGGGGTACCGGACGCCGTGGCTCCGGCCACGATCCGTCCGGCACCCCTCGGGATGCGCTCAGCGCCTCGCTCAGGTCCCGGGCTTGCGCCCGTACACGTACACGTCGTCGCCGTTCTTCAGCAGTTTCCAGTATGCCTTCGCGTCGGCGGGGCGCATGTTGACACAGCCGCCGGAGCCCGGCGGGTTGTACATGGACTTGGTGACCGAGTGGAACGCCTGGCCGCCGTCGAAGAACTGGGAGTGCGGCATCCAGACCTTGTAGATGGTCGACCAGTGCTTGATGTTGCGCCAGTAGATCTTCTTGGCGCCGGTCCGGGTCTCCGCGCCGTCCCGGCCGGTCCGGACCGGCACCGGACCGTACTTCAGCTTCTTGCCGTCCTGGATCCAGCTCAGCTGCCGCGTCAGGTCGACACAGGCGATGCGCCCCTTGTTGGTGGGGCACTTCTTCGCCTTGTTGGGGTTCTTCCCGGCCGCCTTCTGGGCGAGCATCGTGTTCATCGTGCGCCAGGTCAGCGGACCGGCGTAGCCGATGGTCGGGGTGATCCCGTGCTTCTTCTGGAACTTCTGGGTCGCCTTGCAGTCGGCCGTCGACTGCTTTCCGTCCACGGGCCGCTTCAGGAACTTCTCGACCTGCTTCTGGTGCGGTCCCACGGACTTGGTGCAGGACGCCGCGTGGGCGGCGGTGCCGGTGCCCAGGACCAGGGCCGGGGCGGCCACCAGTCCGGCGACGGACAGTGCCACCCCACGCCGCAACCGTCTTCCGGGTATCTTCGCCGTGACTCCCATGCGCGCCAACTCCCCTTCGCCCACAGTGCGTTGTTGGTTACGCCTGGTAGACGTGCGAAGGGGAGCCGTGGTTGCGCGCCGGAATGTCTCGGTTGTGCTTCAGCGGCCGGCGGAGCGGGTCGGGGGGCAGCGGTTCAGCGGGTGGCCGGGACGAGCGCCCGCCGCTCCGCACGCGCCACCCGGGTGCCGTACAGGGTGATCGAGACGACGCCGAGGACCGCGAGCAGGCCGAGCGCCACCGTCGCCGTCCAGCCGCCCGTGTGGAAGGCGACCGCGCCCAGCGTGCCGCCCGCGCTGGAGCCCAGGTAGTACGCCGACTGGTAGAGCGCCGAGGCCTGCGCCCGGCCCGTCGTGGCCGTCCGGCTCACCGAGGACGAGGCGACCGCGTGCCCGGCGAAGAAGCCGGCCGTGATCAGCACCAGGCCCAGCAGCACCGCGGCCAGCTGGTCGGCCAGTGAGAGCAGCAGCCCGGCGGTCGTCGTGGAGACCGCCAGGTAGAGCGCGCCCCGGCGGCCGAGGCGGGCCACCAGACGTCCGGCGGCGGCGGAGGAGACCGTACCGACCAGATAGACGAGGAAGATCGACCCGATGACGCCCTGCGGCAGGCTGAACGGCTCCTCGACCAGCCGGTAGCCGATCACCGTGTAGACCGCGCCGAACACCGTCATGAACAGCGCGCCGATCGCGTACAGCCGCACCAGCAGCGGATCGGCCAGATGGCCGGCGACGGTCTTGGCGAGCGCCTTCGGGTTCAGCGAACCGGGGCGGAAGTTCTTCGCCTTCGGGATCAGGAGGTGGAACACGACGGCGCACGCCAGCGCGAGCAGCCCGACCGCCGCGAGCGCGGCGCGCCAGCCCCAGGCCTGGGCGACCCAGCCGGTGAGGATGCGGCCGCTCATGCCGCCGATGCTGTTGCCCGCGACGAACAGCCCGATCGCGGCGATCAGCGCCTTGGGCCGCACCTCCTCCGCCAGATACGCCATCGCGGAGGCCGGAAGACCGGCGAGCGCCGCACCCTGGACGGCGCGCAGCGCGATCAGCGCGCCCATCGACGGGGCGAACGGCACCAGCAGCCCGACCAGTACCGCGACGGTCAGCGAGGCCGTCATCATCTGCCGCCGCCCGAACCGCTCCGAGAGCGCGCTCAGCGGCAGCACGAACAGGGCCAGCGCCCCGGTCGCGGCCGAGACCGTCCAGCTCGCCTGCCCGGCGGTCGCGTCGAACGACGCGGAGACGGCGGGCAGCAGCGCCTGGGTGGAGTAGAGGAGGGCGAAGGCCGCGACACCGGCGGCGAAGAGGGCGAAGCTCATCCGGCGGTAGCCGGGGCGGCCGGGCTCCAGGCGCTCATGGGTGGCGGCGTCGGGCGCGGCGGTGGTGGTGACGGGGGACTGCGGGGCAGAGGCATCCACGGCGATGGTGGATGCCCCGGTACTGGCGGGAGGCATAGGTCGAAAGTAGAGCGAGACGTTTCATGCGTCCAATGCATGAAACTGCCATAATCGATCCCATGGTGCATGAACGCAGCTCAGGGCCTCGGCTGTCACCGGGCAGTTACGAAGAAGACATCCGGGCCGTACTCGCGCCCCGCCTCGCGTACTTCGAGGCGGTCGCCCGCCACGAGCATGTGACCCGCGCCGCACACGAGCTCGGCGTACCGCAGTCCACGCTCTCGCGCGCCATGGTCCGGCTCGAAACGGACCTGGGCGTCGCCCTGTTCGCCCGCAAGGGCCGCACCGTCTCGCTCACCCCCGCGGGCCGCACCTTCCTCGGCTCGGCGGAACGGGCCCTGGCCGAGGTGGAGAAGGCCGCCGACTCGGTCCGGGCGGACGCCGACCCGACGGCCGGCCGGGTCTCCTTCGGCTTTCTGCACACCATGGGCTCGGAGACCGTGCCCGCCCTGATCCGCGCCTTCCGGGTCGACCACCCGAGGGTCCGCTTCCAGCTCGTGCAGAACTACGGCGAGGCGATGATCGAACGGCTGCGCGCGGGCGGCCTCGACCTCTGCCTCACCTCACCCGTGCCCGACGCCCCCGATCTGGTCGCCCGCCGCCTCGACGAACAGCGGCTGCGCCTGGTGGTCCCCGACGACCACCGCCTCGCCTCCCGCCGCCGGATCCGCCTGGCGGAGGCCGCCGACGAGACGTTCGTGACGCTGGAGCCCGGTTACGGGCTGCGCCGGATCACCGACGACCTCTGCGCGGAGGCGGGCTTCACGCCCCGGGTCGCCTTCGAGGGCGAGGAGGCGGAGACCCTGCGCGGACTGGTGGCCGCCGGGCTCGGGGTGGCCCTGCTGCCGCCGCCCGCGGTCGCCCGCCCCGGAGTCGTCGAACTGACGGTCACCGCCCCGCGCGCGGCCCGCGAGATCGGCGTCGCCTGGCTGGACGGACACCCCGACACCCCGCCCGTCGCCGCCTTCAAGCGCTTCCTGCTCTCGCGCCGGGGGAACCTGCTGCCGGACTGAGCCGAGGAGAACAGGCGACGACAGGCCCTGGCGCGGCGGCGGACGGCCTGACCCGACCCGGTCCGGCACCCGCCTCAGTGCCGCAGCGACCGCCCGAACCCGGCGGCCAGCGGCATCCGCAGCCCCAGCGGCGGCGGTGCGGCGAGCGCGTCCGCGACCGGGCGGGCGTAGGACCGGGCGAAGAGCGAGCCGCGCACGAAGTCGGCGGCCAGCGCCACCACTTCGGAGCGGTGCTGGCGCAACGCGTGCCCGTCCGAGTGCACTTCGAAGCGGCAGGTGTCCCGGTTGGCCTTCTTCGCCCGCTCGGCCAGCCGGTAGGACAGCTCCGGGTCGGTGCGCTCGTCGTTGGTGCCGTGCACGATCAGCACCCGCCGTCCCATCAGCTGCTTCACCGGTTCCGGACCGTCCGCCGTCCGCTCCGGCAGCCACGGCGCCATCGCCAGCACCGAGGTGACCGCGCCGTGCCCGGCGGCCCGCAGCGCCGCCCGTCCGCCCATCCCGTGCCCGACCAGACAGACCGGCACATCGCCGTACCGCCGCTGCACCTCGTCGGCGGCCCACGCGGCGTCCTCGGCGGGATGCGCGTCGGCCGCGTTCCAGCCGCGCCAGCGGTAGCGCAGCACATGCACCGCGAGCCCGTCGCCCACCCCGGCCCGGGCCAGCGAACGCGCGAACGGCAGCTGTACCGCGTACGACAGGGTGGAGGGGCGGCGGCGTGAGTCGGCCTCGCCGTCCGGGAGCAGCAGAACCACGCCGCTGACCTCGTCCGTTGCTCCGGCCGTCTGTACGGCCCGTCCCAGCCTGGCTTCGGGCAGGGGAAGTGCGCGCTGTGCCATGACAGAACAGTGTCAGAAGGTGAGGTGTACTCCACCCGACTTCGCGGTCACTGTTACGCATCGACACGAGGCGCTCTACGCGCGTAGGCGCTAGAGTGCCAAGATGACGAGCCAGACCCCGAATGTCCCTGATTCCGACCAGATCCGGCGCGCCCCCAAGGTGCTGCTCCACGACCACCTCGACGGCGGCCTGCGGCCCGGCACCATCGTCGAGCTGGCCCGCGCGCAGGGTTACGACTCCCTCCCCGAGACCGAGGCCGACAAGCTCGGCATCTGGTTCCGCGAGGCCGCCGACTCCGGTTCGCTGGAGCGCTACCTGGAGACCTTCGCCCACACCTGCGCCGTCATGCAGACCCGTGACGCGCTGTTCCGGGTGGCCGCCGAGTGCGCCGAGGACCTCGCCGAGGACGGTGTCGTCTACGCCGAGATCCGTTACGCCCCCGAGCAGCACCTGGAAGGCGGCCTCACCCTCGAAGAGGTCGTCGAGGCCGTCAACGAGGGCTTCCGCGAGGGCGAACGCATCGCCCGCGCCAACGGCCACCGCATCCGCGTCGGCGCCCTCCTCACCGCGATGCGGCACGCCGCCCGCGCCCTGGAGATCGCCGAGCTCGCCAACAGCTACCGCGACCAGGGCGTCGTCGGCTTCGACATCGCGGGCGCCGAGGCCGGGTTCCCGCCCACCCGCCACCTGGACGCGTTCGAGTACCTCAAGCGCGAGAACAACCACTTCACGATCCACGCGGGCGAGGCCTTCGGCCTGCCGTCCATCTGGCAGGCCCTCCAGTGGTGCGGCGCCGACCGGCTCGGCCACGGCGTGCGGATCATCGACGACATCGAGGTCGCCGATGACGGCTCGGTCACCCTCGGCCGCCTCGCCTCCTACGTACGCGACAAGCGCATCCCGCTGGAGATGTGCCCGACCTCCAACCTCCAGACCGGCGCGGCCACCTCGTACGCCGAACACCCCATCGGGCTGCTGCGCAAGCTGCACTTCCGGATCACCGTGAACACGGACAACCGGCTGATGAGCGGGACGAGCATGAGCGGAGAATTCGAGCGGCTGACCGAGGCCTTCGGATACACGCTCGACGACATGCAGTGGTTCACCGTCAATGCGATGAAATCAGCATTCATTCCTTTCGACGAACGTCTCGCGATGATCAATGACGTCGTCAAGCCCGGATACGCCGAGCTGAAGTCGGAGTGGCTTTTCCGCCAGACCGCTGTGACCAGTGGTTCTGCGGTCTCCGGAGGCTGATGAACGCAACACCTGAAAGGGCCGGGAGGCGAAATCCCGGCCCTTTTTCGCGTGTCGCGATGTTTGCGGAGGGAGCTGCGGGATGGCTAGCTTGCAGAGCCGCTCACATCCCCTTCCCCAAGGATGAATTCTCCATGAAGAAGTCTGCTGCCAAGACTCTCGGTGTCGCCGCTCTCGGCGCCGCTTTCGCCGCTGCCGCCGCCGGCAGCGCCTCCGCCGCCCCCTCGCTGCCGCTGGACACCGCGGCCGGGGCGCTCCCCGTCTCGACGATGGCGCTCGACACGGTCGCGCAGTCGGTCCAGAACGCGCCGGTCCAGGACACCGTCGGCAAGGTCCTCGGCGGCGACGCCACCGACGCGGCCGCCCCGGTCACCGGCCTGCTCGGCGGCCTGCCCACCCAGGGTCTCTCCGCCAACGGGATCCCGCTCGGCGGCTGAACCGGCTGAAACCACCAGTGGGGCGCACACCCTGGTCCAGGGTGTGCGCCCCACTGCGCGTATCCGTTCCCCGTCGTGCCGCGCGTCACCAGGCCGTCGCGGAGGAGGCGGACTTCTCCGAGGGCAGCAGCGCCCACAGCGCCAGGTAGAGCAGGAACTGCGGGCCGGGCAGCAGACAGGAGACGACGAAGATCACGCGCATCGTGCCTGCGGAGATACCGAAGCGCCGGGCGAGGCCCGCGCAGACTCCACCGATCATGCGGCCTTCGCGGGGGCGGACAAGTGCGGCAGCCATGGCGGGCTCCTTCGCGAACCGTAGCGGCGGGAGCGGCTTCCTCCGCTCCCCGATGTATCCATGGTGCCGCCGCGAAGGGGTGCGAAGCATCGCTCTACGGTGCGAGGCCGACCCCGGTAATCGTCGGGGTCGACCCCCCAGGGGCCTCGTCCCTGAGACGGGTCTCCTGGCGGTAGCGGGGCAGATCCCGCACCCCGGGCAGTCCCGCCCGGCGCAGCCGCGCCCGGCAGGCCGGCACGACCAGCAGATGGGCCAGCACCACCCCGGTGGTGTTCAGCAGCAGCGAGTCGATGTCGACGACCTGACCGGGCACCCCGGTCTGGCCCAGCTCGATGGCCAGCGAGATCAGCGCCCCGGCGGCGACCGTACGCAGCAGTGAGACCCAGGGCGATACGAAGATCCGGCCCCCGGCCATCGGCAGCAGCACTCCGAGCGGGGCCAGCAGCAACAGCGCACCGCCGATCCGGCGGGCCGCCTCGGCCGGTCCCAGCGCGAGATCCGCCCTGATCCCGGCGAGCGGCTCGAAATTCGCCGCCGTGATCCAGGGAACGTCCAGCGGGCGCAGCGTCAGCCACCCGACGAACAGCAGATGCGCGACCAGGAGAGTGACGCCCGCCGCGCGGAAGTGGATGACGGTCTGGCCGTCCGAACTCTGACGCACGTCCACCAAGACGCCACGACCGGCAGGATCGGTTCCGTACCCGCGCGGCCCGCTGCGTAGAGACGCCCCTGCGGGCCCGATCGCACGGGCACGGGGCACCCGGCCCGGGTCAGTCCAGCCGGATCGCGTCCGGGGTGGCCAGATCGCCCGGCCGGGTCTTCGTCTGCGAGGTGCACAGGTAGCCGCGCGGCGGATAGTCCCCGGGCCCGCCCAGCACCACCGAACCGTCCCGGACCAGCGTCTCGCTCTCCGCGTACGTGCACACCAGCTGGGCCAGCGCCTCCGCCGACAGGTCCTCCGGCTGACTGCTCAGCCGCAGGGCGCCCGCCGGGTCGCCGTCCCTGGCCGGATCCACCCGCAGCCCCGCCGGAACCGCGGTGGTGAACCCGGCCCGCCGCTCGCTCGCGGGCGGCGCCTGCTGGACCTCCTTCAGCAGCGCGCGGGCGACCGCCACCCGGTCGGAGCCGGCCGCCTCCGCCGTCACCGGACGGTCCACGGTGACCAGCTGCGAGGCGCACACCAGATACACCTCGGCGGTCACACTGTCCGGCGACCGGGTGGTGACGTCGGAGGACGACAGCCGGCACGGCACCCGGGAGGGCGCGGCGCCCGCGTCCACCGGCACCGAGGTCGTACGGATCCCGCACCCGGAGGCCAGCGCCCCGGCCGCCACCAGGACGGCCAGCGAGACGGCCGTGCGCCGCCGCAGCGGGCTCCGCCCCCGGTACGTCACATCGCCGCGCTTCACGTCGCCCCGTCCTCGTCCGGGGCCCCCGCGCCCGCCTCGTCGTTCCGTGCGAGCTTCTCGGCGTCGCGCGGCAGCCGCAGTTCGAAGACCGCACCGCCGTCCGGGGAGTTCGCCGCCGTGATGTCACCGCCGTGGATGTGCGCGTTCTCCATGGCGATGGAGAGGCCGAGCCCGCTGCCCTCCGAGCGCGGCCGGGAGGCGCTGGCCTTGTAGAACCGGTCGAAGACGTGCGGCAGCACATCCTCGGGGATGCCCGGACCGTGGTCCCGTACCTCGATGACCAGCTCCTCGCCCTCGGTCCACACCCGGACGCCCACCGGCGAACCGCCGTGCTTGAGGGCGTTGCCGATCAGATTGGCCAGGATCACGTCCAGCCGGCGCGGGTCGAGCCGGACCAGCATGCCGCGCTCCGCGTCCAGGTCCACCGCGTCCAGCCAGGCCCGCGCGTCGATGCAGGCGGTCACCTGGTCGGCGACGTCGACGGTGTCCAGCACCAGCCGGGCCGTGCCCGCGTCGAAGCGGGTCACCTCCATCAGGTTCTCCACCAGGTCGTTCAGCCGCCGGGTCTCGCTGACCACCAGGTGCACTGCGGGCGCGATCATCGGATCGAGGGTGTCCGCCTCGTCCTCCAGCACCTCCGCCACCGCGGTGATCGCCGTCAGCGGGGTGCGCAGCTCGTGCGACATGTCGGCGACGAACCGGCGGCTCGCCTCCTCCCGCGCGCTCATGTCCGCGACCTTCTTCTCCAGCGAGCTGGCCGTTCTGTTGAACGTACGGGAGAGATCGGCGAGTTCGTCCGTGCCGGAGACGGTGAGCCGGGTGTCGAGCTTGCCCTCGCCGAGCTTGCGGGCCGCGTCGCCGAGCCGCTGCACCGGACGCAGCACCGTCGTCGCGGCGGCCTGCGCGAGCAGCGCCGAGCCGACCAGCGCGAGGGCGGTCGCGATCCCCAGCGACCAGGCCAGCGAGTTGAGGTCCTGCCGTTCCTGGTCGAGGGACTTGAGCATGTAGCCGGCCGGGCCGCCGCCGATGATCCGCGTGCCGGCGACCAGATACGGCGTGCCCGCGATGCTCGTCCGCTGCCAGAACAGGTGGTACTCGTGCTCGTTGCTCGACGTCAGCGGCTGCTTGCGGGCCACCTGCTTGCGCAGCGAGTCCGGCACGTCGGACAGCGTGAAGGTGTCCAGGTCGGAGTAGCCCACGATCGGCTTGCCGCGCTCCCGCTCGGCCTCCAGCAGCACGCTGTAGCCCGGGCTGCTGGACGCCATCTCCCCGGCGGCCCGCTGGAGATCGTCCTTGGTGGGACGCGTCGGCAGTCCCGCGGCGGTGTCCTGCATCTGCCGCCGGAAGTCGTCGAGCGCGGTGTCCTGGGTACGGGTCAGCACGGCCTCGCGGTTGAGCCAATACGCGATCCCCGACGCGGACACCGCGGCCACCAGCGCCACCAGCGCGAACACGACGACCAGCCGCATCCGCAGACTGGTCCAGCGCAGGCCGGCGCGCAGCGACCGCTTGGCGGTTTCGGTCACTGAGGCGAGTCCAGCCGATAGCCCACGCCCCGCACCGTACGGATCAGGGTCGGCGAGGACGGCACGTCCTCCACCTTGGCGCGCAGCCGCTGCACACAGGCGTCCACCAGCCGGGAGTCGCCCAGATAGTCGTGCTCCCACACCAGCCGCAGCAGCTGCTGCCGGGACAGGGCCTGGCCGGGGCGGCGGCTCAGCTCCAGCAGCAGCCGCAGCTCGGTCGGCGTGAGCTGCAGATCCTCCCCGTCCTTGGTGACGGTCATGGCGGAGCGGTCGATCACCACGTTGCCGAAGGTCGCCGAGTCGGTCGACTCGCGCTCCCCGCGGCGCAGCACCGCCCGGATCCGGGCGTCCAGCACCCGGCCCTGGACAGGTTTCACCACATAGTCGTCCGCGCCGGACTCCAGTCCCACCACGACGTCGATGTCGTCGCTGCGCGCGGTCAGCAGAATGATCGGCAGTTGGTCGGTGCGGCGGATCCGCCGGCACACCTCGAAACCGTCGATCCCGGGCAGCATCACATCCAGCACGACCAGGTCGGGCCGCTGCTCGCGCAGCAGCTCCAGGCCGTCCTCTCCCGTCGCCGCGGTGGCCACACGGTGGCCCTGGCGTGACAGCGAGAGTTCGAGGGCCGTGCGGATGGCGTCGTCGTCCTCGATCAGCAACAGGAAAGGCACGAACGTCATTCTGGCCCATGGTGGCGCTTCAGTTCGACCTGCGGTCCGGTCCGATTGTCCGGGCACGGCCGCAACTGCCCCTGTGACAGGCCTGTGACAGTCGGGGGACAGCGCCATGAAACTGCCCCGGCAAGCTCTTGGTCAGCAGGGAACGAACGGACTCCACCGATAGGGGGCGCGAGATGAACGCACTGCACAGCACCAGCTCAAGCGCAGTTGTCACGCGTCTCCACGACGTCGGCCGGAGCATGGAGAAGTCCGGTGTGACGAACGTACGGGGGTGTGTTCGGAGCACCGGGCGTCAGCACCAGACGGCTGCGGAGCAGGTGCGCATGCCGTACATGGCGGTGGTCGACGCACCCAAGGCGGCGGCCGGCGCGTACGGGGAGGCCACGGGGGATCGCGGAACCCGGACGGAGAACGCGGACGCCGAAGCGGCGTTCACGGCCTACGTCCAGGAGCGACGGGCCTCCCTGTACGCGACCGCCTACCACCTGACCGGCGACCGGTTCGAGGCGGAGGACCTGCTGCAGAGCGCCCTCTTCTCGACCTACCGGGCGTGGGACCGGATCAGCGACAAGGCGGCCGTCGGCGGCTATCTGCGCCGCACCATGACCAACCTGCACATCAGCGCCTGGCGCAGGCGCAAGCTGAACGAATACCCGACCGAGGAGCTGCCGGAGACGGTGGGCGACACGGACGCGATGCGCGGCACGGAGCTGCGGGCGGTGCTGTGGCAGGCACTCGCCCGGCTGCCCGAACTCCAGCGCACGATGCTGGTCCTGCGGTACTACGAGGGCCGCACCGACCCGGAGATCGCGTCGATCCTCGACATCAGTGTCGGCACGGTGAAGTCCAGCATCTGGCGCTCCCTGCGCCGGCTGCGCGAGGACGAGGTCCTCAGCTTCGGACGTGACGAGCAGGAGTCCTTCGGCGAGCTGGTGGCCTGAGGCTGGGCCCTCCGCTTCGGGGGAGGCGGGGGCCACGGGGGAAGTACGGGGGAACACGGGGGAAGTACGGGGGAACACGGGGGAACACGGGGGAGCAGTAAAACGGGGACCGAGGGGATCCGGGGGAACACGGTGGGGTCGTACGGGCTGGGGGCCTGTACGACCCCACCGTGCATGGAGGCCGCACTTCAGCCCCTCCGGCGTCTGCCCGTCCAGCCCCTCCGGCGTTTGAGGAGCGGGGGCCGGGGCGGAGCCCCGGTTACGACGTCCGCGCCGTGGGAGCCCCCCGCCGGCACCGTCCCGCCGCCGCCGCGGCGAACCGCCCCAACGCCTCCTCCTTGCCGCAGGGATACGCCCCCAGAGCCGTCTGACGGGCCACGATGCGCCGCTCGGCCCGCATCAGCCGCCAGCCGCGCCGCAGCAGGAACGGCACCGACTTGCGGCCCTCGCGCAGATCGCGCACCAGCCGGCGGCGGAACGTCGTGGACGGCCGGCCGCGCAGGCACAGCGCGTCCGCCAGCAGCCCCAGCTCCTGGCAGCGCCGCACGATGTCCGCCGCGAAGATGCCCTCCGCCACGAACAGCGGCGACCGCTCGATGTGGAAGGTCTCGTGGCCCGTGCGGGAGCTGGTGGCGATGTCGTACACCGGAACGTCCGTACGGCCGCACCGGCACAGCTCGGCGATGGCGGCCACCGCCGCCTCCGCGTCCCAGGACGCGACGGAGTCCCAGTCGATGTCCGTGGAGCCGGACACCCGCGGCAGCGTCGGGTCCCCCGTCTCCTTGTAGAAGTCGTCGAGGCGCAGCACCGGAAGGCCGGTGCGGGCGGCCAGCACGGACTTGCCGGAGCCGGAGGGGCCCGCGAGCAGCACGACGCGGGTCGGGATCGGTTGGGAACTCACAGAACAGAAGTGTGAGGCATTGACCCGCGCAGGGGACCCCTCGGGCCTCCTGTTGGTATCCAGCATCACACCTCAACTACTCTGCGCTTACGGACGATTACCCGACCAGGTTCGATCAGGTGGAAAACATGGCACTTCATGCACGTAAGCCCGAACGTCGCGCCCTGCTGCGCGCCGGTCTGACCTTCACCGCGCTGGGGGCCGCCCTGGGGGCCGGTGCGGGCGCCGCGCAGGCCGTCCAGCTGCCCGCCGCGGCCGAGGTCCCGGAGCAGGGCGTCTCGGCCCTCCAGGCGGTCGGCGAGACGGCCGGGCCCGCGGTGACCAGCGCGCTTGGGACCTCGCTGGCCAGCAGCGTCGCCCCGATCACCGACCTCCAGCTGGACCCGCTTGCCAACACCGGCGTGGACCCGCTGGACAACGCCGTGGGCACGCAGATCGCCGACTTCAAGCCGGTGACCACGGCGATCGTCACCGACCCGATCACCAGCGGCGGCGCGCTGAGCGACCTGCCCGTGGTGGGGTCGGTGACCAAGCTCGTCACCGGCTGACCCACGCGGACACGCGCACGGACACGGCGAACGGGGCCGCCCGGGGTGGAGGGCGGCCCCGCTCGGGTGCCTGTGGCGCGGTCCTTCCTCAGTACGAGGAGCCCGCGGCCCCCAGTGCGCCCGTCGGGTGCCAGACCGTCTTCGTCTCCAGGAACGCCGTCAGGCGGTGCGTGCCGGGGGAGGCCGACCAGCCGGCGGAGTCCGAAGCGCTGTCCGCGTCCACAGGCTGTGGACGCAGGACGCGCTTCAGGTTGTCCGCCGCCGCGATCTCCAGCTCCTTGGCCAGCTCGGCGTCCGCGCCGGTCAGGTCGATCGCGTTGACGTCCTGGTGGGCGGCGAGCGGGGCCGCGAGCTCCGCCGTGACGCCCGACAGGATGTTGACCACGCCACCGGGCACGTCCGAGGTGGCCAGCACCTCGCCCAGCGAGAGCGCCGGCAGCGGGGCGTCCGCCGAGGCGATGACGACCGCCGTGTTGCCGGTCGCGATGACCGGGGCGATCACCGAGACCAGCCCCAGGAACGACGACTTCCGCGGTGCGAGGACCGCGACGACGCCCGTCGGCTCCGGGGTGGAGAGGTTGAAGAACGGGCCCGCGACCGGGTTGGCCCCGCCCGCGATCTGGCCGATCTTGTCGGTCCAGCCCGCGTACCAGACCCAGCGGTCGATCGCCGCGTCCACCACGGCCGCCGCCTTGGACTTCGACAGTCCCTCGGACGCGGCCACCTCACGGACGAACTGGTCCTTGCGGCCCTCCAGCATCTCCGCGACGCGGTAGAGGACCTGACCCCGGTTGTACGCGGTCGCGCCCGACCAGCCGCCGAACGCCTTGCGCGCGGCCACGACCGCGTCGCGCGCGTCCTTGCGCGACGACTTCGGCGCGTTGGCCAGCCACTGGCCCTTGGAGTCCGTCACCTCGTACACCCGGCCGCTCTCGGAGCGGGGGAACTTGCCCCCGACGTACAGCTTGTAGGTCTTGAAGACGCTCAGACGGTTCTGATCAGACATCGAGGTACGCCTCCAGGCCGTGGCGACCGCCCTCGCGGCCGAAGCCCGACTCCTTGTAGCCGCCGAACGGCGACGTCGGGTCGAACTTGTTGAACGTGTTGGCCCAGACGACGCCCGCGCGGAGCTTGTTCGCCACCGCGAGGATGCGGGAGCCCTTCTCCGTCCAGATGCCGGCCGAGAGCCCGTACTGACTGTTGTTGGCCTTGGCGACCGCCTCGTCCGGGGTGCGGAACGAGAGCACCGAGAGCACCGGGCCGAAGATCTCGTCACGGGCCACCGTGTGGGCCTGGGTGACGTTGGTGAAGAGCGTCGGCGCGAACCAGTAGCCCGACGAGGGCAGTTCGCACGGCGCGCTCCAGCGCTCCGCGCCCTCCGCCTCGCCGGTCTCCACCAGGGAGGTGATCCGGGCCAGCTGCTCGGCGGAGTTGATCGCGCCGATGTCGGTGTTCTTGTCCAGCGGGTCGCCCAGGCGCAGCGTGGAGAGCCGGCGCTTCAGCGCGTCCAGCACCTCGTCCTGGACCGACTCCTGGACCAGCAGCCGGGAGCCCGCGCAGCAGACCTGGCCCTGGTTGAAGAAGATGCCGGTGACGATGCCCTCGACGGCCTGGTCGATCGGGGCGTCGTCGAACACGATGTTCGCGCCCTTGCCGCCCAGCTCCAGCGTGACCTTCTTGTCCGTGCCCGCGACGGAGCGCGCGATGGCCTTGCCGACGGCGGTCGAACCGGTGAAGGCGACCTTGTTGACGTCCGCGTGCGTGACGAGGGCCTCGCCCGCGCCCCCGTACCCCGTGAGGATGTTGACGACACCCTTCGGCAGCCCGGCCTGGCGGCAGATGTCCGCGAAGAACAGCGCGCTCAGCGGCGTCGTCTCGGCGGGCTTCAGCACCACCGTGTTGCCGGTGGCCAGCGCGGGGGCGATCTTCCACGCGAGCATCAGCAGCGGGAAGTTCCACGGGATGACCTGGCCGGCCACGCCCAGTGGACGGGGGTTCGCCCCGTATCCCGCGTGGTCCAGCTTGTCGGCCCAGCCCGCGTAGTAGAAGAAGTGCGCGGCGACCAGCGGGAGGTCCGCGTCGCGGGTCTCCTTGATCGGCTTGCCGTTGTCCAGGGTCTCCAGAACGGCCAGCTCGCGGCTGCGCTCCTGGATGATCCGGGCGATCCGGAACAGGTACTTCGCGCGCTCGGAGCCGGGCAGCGCCGACCACTTCTCGAACGCCTTCCGTGCCGCCTTCACGGCCCGGTCCACGTCCGCCGCGCCCGCCCGGGCGACTTCGGAGAGGACTTCCTCGCTGCTCGGCGAGACGGTCTTGAAGACCTTGCCGTCGGCGGCCTCGGTGAACTCGCCGTCGATGAACAGCCCGTACGACGGGGCGATGTCGACGACGGAACGGGACTCCGGCGCCGGTGCGTACTCGAATGCGGATGCCATGGCTATCAGTCCACCGTCACGTAATCGGGGCCGGAGTAACGGCCGGTGCTGAGCTTCTGGCGCTGCATCAGCAGGTCGTTGAGCAGGCTGGACGCGCCGAACCGGAACCAGTGCGGGTCCAGCCAGTCCTCGCCCGCCGTCTCGTTCACCAGGACCAGGAACTTCACCGCGTCCTTGGTGGTGCGGATGCCGCCGGCCGGCTTCACACCGATCTGTACGCCGGTGGCCGCCCGGAAGTCGCGCACGGCCTCCAGCATGAGGAGCGTGTTGGCCGGGGTGGCGTTGGTGGCCACCTTGCCGGTCGAGGTCTTGATGAAGTCCGCGCCCGCCAGCATCCCGATCCAGGAGGCCCGGCGGATGTTGTCGTACGTGGACAGCTCACCGGTCTCGAAGATCACCTTGAGCCGGGCGGACCCGCACTCCGCCTTCACGGCGAGGATCTCCTCGTAGACCTTCAGGAACCGGCCGGAGAGGAACGCCCCCCGGTCGATCACCATGTCGATCTCGTCGGCCCCGGCCGCCACGGCGTCGCGGACGTCCGCGAGCTTGACGTCCAGCGCGGCGCGGCCCGCCGGGAAGGCGGTCGCCACGGACGCCACCTTCACACCGGAGCCGGCCAGCGCGGCGGCGGCGGTGGCCGCCATGTCGGGGTAGACGCAGACGGCCGCGGTGCGCGGGGTCGTGCGGTCGGTCGGGTCGGGGTTGACGGCCTTGGCGGCGAGAGCCCGGACCTTGCCCGGGGTGTCCGCGCCTTCCAGCGTCGTCAGGTCGATCATCGAGATGGCGAGATCGATGGCGTACGCCTTGGCCGTCGTCTTGATCGAACGGGTTCCGAGGGAGGCGGCGCGCGCTTCGAGGCCGACGGCGTCGACGCCGGGCAGCCCGAACAGGAAGCGGCGCAGCGCACTGTCGGACGCCGTCGCGTCGGAAAATGCGGGAGCAGTGGTGGGCATGGTCACCACATGAGCATATCTACGCGCGTAGCGACCTGTACAGGGGGCCGGGCCATCCGTGCGATCCGCCCCGGGGACGCGAGCGCGGGCGGGCGCTCCGCCGGGGCGGACGCCCGTCAGGCAGAATCGGCCCCATGACGAGCCCCACACCTCCCGCAGAGCCGCTCCACGGCGACCGGACCTACCGTTCCGTGGCCGCACTGGTCTGCGGGTCGCTGCTGCTTCTGCTGATCGCCTGGATGGCCGGGGACGCCATGATCCGGGGCGAGGGCCGGACGCCGTGGCTCGCGGCGGCCGCGCTGCTCCTCGTGGTGCCGCTGGTCGTGGCGTTCACCCTGCGGCCCGCCGTCTTCGCGAACGACGAGCGCATCCGGATCCGCAACCCGTTCCGGACGATCCGGCTCCCCTGGACCGAGGTCGCCGACGTACGCGCCTCGTACTCCTCCGAGCTGCTCGCCCAGGACGGCACGAAGTACCAGCTGTGGGCGATCCCCGTCTCGCTGCGCGCCCGCAAGCGCGCGGCGCGCAGCGCTGCCCGGGCGGCCCACGACGACCCCTACGGCCGTACGTCGGTCAGCGCCGACGTCCGTGACACCGCCGCGCGCACCGCCTCCGCCGACCAGACCGTCCGCGACCTGCGGGACATCGCCGAGCGGGCCGGTGACACGACCCCCGAGGGCGCGGACCGGGGCTCGGTGCGCTGGGCGTACGAGGTGATCGCCCCGGCCGTCGCGGGCGCCGTCCTGCTGGTGGTGCTGGGGGCGACCGGCTGAGGCCGACGCCATCGAACGCCGAAGGGCCGGCACACCCGGGAGGTGTGCCGGCCCTTCGGCGTGAAAGCGGTCCGTCAGATACCCGCCGCCGCGGCGAGGTCCCGCTTGATCCCGGCCAGCAGCTCCGCGCCCCGGGCCCGCGCGGCGGGCAGCCCGGCCGCGTCCGCCACCGGGACGACGACCTCCAGGTAGCACTTCAGCTTCGGCTCGGTGCCGCTCGGGCGGACGATCACCCGGGCGCCCTCCAGGTGGTAGCGCAGCCCGTCGGTGGGCGGCAGCCGGTCCGTGCCCTGCGACAGGTCCTCGGCCGAGGTGACGGCGAGTCCGGCCAGCGCGGTCGGCGGCTGCTCACGGAGCCGGGCCATGGCGTCCGCGATGACCGACAGGTCCTCCACCCGCACCGAGAGCTGGTCGGTGGCGTGCAGGCCGTGGGCCAGGGCCAGGTCGTCCAGCAGGTCCAGCAGCGTACGGCCCTGCTCCTTGAGCACGGAGGCGAGCTCGGCGACGAGCAGGGCGGCGGTGATGCCGTCCTTGTCGCGGACGCCCTCGGGGTCGACGCAGTAACCGAGCGCCTCCTCGTACCCGTACCGCAGACCGTCCACGCGGGCGATCCACTTGAAGCCCGTCAGCGTCTCCTCGTAGCCGAGGCCCGCCTTCTCGGCGATTCGGCCGAGCAGCGAGGACGACACGATCGACTCGGCGAACACCCCGCTCGCGCCCCGCTCCACCAGGTGCGCGGCGAGCAGCGCGCCCACCTCGTCGCCGCGCAGCATCCGCCAGCCGCCCTCCGTGGCGGTGTCGGGCACGGCGACGGCGCAGCGGTCCGCGTCCGGGTCGTTGGCGATGATCAGGTCCGGCGCGGCCCGGCGCGCGGTGGCGAACGCGAGATCCATCGCGCCGGGCTCCTCCGGGTTGGGGAAGGCCACGGTGGGGAACGCGGGGTCGGGCTCGGCCTGCTCGGCGACGAGGACCGGCTCCGGGAAACCGGCCCGGGCGAACGCCGCGGTCAGCACGGACGTGCCGACGCCGTGCATCGCCGTGTAGACCGTGCGCGCGGTACGGGGGCTGCCGGCGGCCAGGACCGCGTCCGTACGGGCGAGATAGGCCTCCAGCACCTCCTCGCCGAGGGTCTGCCAGCCGTCCTCGGGGCGTACGACGTCCGCCAGCGGGCCGACCGCGGCGATGGCGGCCGCGATCTCGCCGTCGGCGGGGGGCACGATCTGCGACCCGTCGCCGAGGTAGACCTTGTAGCCGTTGTCGCGCGGCGGGTTGTGGCTGGCGGTGACCTCGACGCCCGCGACGGCGCCCAGATGCCTTATGGCGTACGCCAGTACGGGGGTGGGGAGCGGGCGGGGCAGCACGGCGGCGCGGAGTCCGGCGCCGGTCATCACGGCCGCCGTGTCGCGCGCGAAGTCCGCCGACTTGTACCGGGCGTCGTAACCGATGACGACGAGCCCGCCCTCCTCGCCCCGGGCCTTGAGATAGGCGGCGAGGCCCGCCGCCGCCCGGATCACCACGGACCGGTTCATCCGCATCGGCCCGGCCCCGAGCTCCCCGCGCAGCCCGGCGGTGCCGAACTGGAGCGTGCCCGCGAAACGGGCCGCGAGCTCCTGGGTGTCACCCGCCTCGACGAGCGCGGCCAGCTCCGCGCGCGTCTCGGGGTCGGGGTCCTCGGCCAGCCAGGTCCTGGCCTGCGCGATGAGGTCGTGCTGCACGGGGTCCGCCTTTCGGGGTCTGCGGAAGGGGTACGGGGGCGGGGGTACGGGGGTGGCGGGGTGCGGGCGGTCCGGGGCGAGGCCGGGGCTCCGCCCCGGGCCCCGGTCCTCAAGCGCCGGACGGGCTGAAATGCCCGCCCGGACCGACCGGCCGAGAAGGCCGCCGGACGGGCTGAAACGCGCAGGCCCTAGATGCGCTCCAGCACCCGTGCCAGCAGTGCGCCCATCCGGGTCGCCGAGTCGCGGCCGGCCTGGAGGACCTCCTCGTGGTTGAGGGGTTCTCCGGACAGGCCCGCCGCCAGGTTGGTGACCAGGGAGAGGCCGAGGACCTCGGCGCCCGCCTCACGGGCCGCGATGGCCTCCAGGACCGTGGACATGCCCACCAGGTCGCCGCCCATGACCCGGACCATGTTGATCTCGGCCGGGGTCTCGTAGTGCGGGCCGGGGAACTGGACGTACACGCCCTCTTCGAGGGAGCCGTCGATCTCCTTGCACAGCGCGCGCAGCCGCGGGGAGTACAGGTCGGTCAGGTCGACGAAGTTGGCGCCGATGATCGGAGAGGCGGCCGTCAGGTTGATGTGGTCGCTGATCAGGACCGGCTGCCCCGGGCGCATGCCCTCGCGCAGACCGCCGCAGCCGTTCGTCAGGACGACGGTCTTGCAGCCCGCGGCCACCGCCGTACGGACCCCGTGGGCGACGGCGGCGACGCCCCGGCCCTCGTAGTAGTGCGTGCGGCCGAGGAAGACCAGCGCGCGCTTCTCGCCGATCCTGTACGAGCGGACCGTGCCGCCGTGGCCCTCGACGGCGGGCGCCGGGAAGCCCGGCAGCTCGGTCACGGGGAACTCGGCCTCCGGGACGCCGAGCGCTTCGCCCGCGGGCGCCCAGCCGGAGCCCATGACCAGGGCGACGTCGTGGGTCTCGGCGCCGGTCAGCTCGCGCAGACGGGCGGCGGCCCCGGCAGCGGCTGCCTGCGGGTCGCCCTGGATGTTGTCCGGAATAACAGATGCGTTCACGCGGATGAGCGTAACCGCTGAATCCCTACGCGCGTAGATGCACGGGCGCAAAGACACGTCGGAGGTCTTTGTGCTTTCGCACGAAGAGGGCTGGTCCGGGCCTCTTCCGCCCAGGTCAGCAGGGGCGCTTGCGCAGCTCCATCACATAGTCGTGCGGTGCGCCGGCGGATTCCGCGGCGTCGGCGATCTCGCCGAGATAGCGCGCCGAGGGCAGCCCGCCCTCGTATCCGTTCAGCACGTACATCCAGGCCGGCTCCTCGCCGTCCAGGGTGTGCACCCGCACCCGCATGCGCCGGTATATGTCCAGCCCGACGCCCTCCCAGCGGTCCATGGAGTCCTCGTCCATCGGCGCCAGGTCGTACAGCGCGACGAAGACCTGGGAGCGCGGCGCCTCCACCACGGTGGCCAGCGCCCCCTCCCAGCCCATCTGCTCCCCGCCGAAGGTCAGCCGCCAGCCGTTGAGCCAGCCGGTGCTGCGCATCGGGGAATGCGGAGCGCGGCGGGTCATGAGCCGCGCGTCGAGGTTGCCGGCGTACGCGGCGTAGAGCGACATGGGACCGAGGGTACGGGAGGTGGGCGCGGGAGCGGCGGTTCCTGTGACGAAGGCCCCGGTCGGGGGAGTGCGGGGAGGGCCGCGGCACCGGCTCCGGCGGCCCGTTCCCGGACGGCGGAAACTCTGGTTCCGGTACGGCGGACGCCCTGGTCCCCGTACGGCACGGGTGCCGGTTCCCGTACGGCGGAAGCCCTCTTTCCCGTATGGAGGGCCCCGGGGCGAAGCACTTTGGCGCGTGCGGGACAATGGAGTACGTACTGCATTCCCCCGGGGCGATCCCCCGGACCCCCGGCCGGGGCGGCAGGCGGCCGCGGGTTACACAACGCGAGGCGGACTTTTCGTGACCCGGATCGTGATCATCGGCGGCGGCCCCGGCGGCTACGAGGCAGCCCTGGTGGGCGCCCAGCTCGGCGCGGAGGTGACCGTCGTCGACTGCGACGGTCTGGGCGGGGCCTCGGTCCTCACCGACTGCGTGCCCTCGAAGACCCTGATCGCGACGGCCGAGGTGATGACCACCTTCGACTCCTCCTACGAGGAGCTCGGCATCATCGTCGCCGACGACACCCCGCACGTGGAGCAGGCGGCGAGGGTCGTCGGCGTGGACCTCGGCAAGGTCAACCGCCGGGTGAAGCGCCTCGCGCTCGCCCAGTCCCACGACATCACCGCCTCCGTCACCCGGGCCGGCGCCCGCGTGATGCGCGGCCGCGGCCGGCTCGACGGGCTCCAGGCGGCCGACGGATCCCGCCAGGTCGTCGTCACCGCCGCCGACGGCACCGAGGAGCGGCTCACCGCCGACGCCGTGCTGATAGCGACCGGCGGCCACCCGCGCGAGATCCCGGACGCGCAGCCGGACGGCGAGCGCATCCTGAACTGGACCCAGGTCTACGACCTCGACGAGCTCCCCGAGGAACTCATCGTCGTCGGATCCGGTGTCACCGGCGCCGAGTTCGCCGGGGCCTACCAGGCGCTCGGCTCCCGCGTCACCCTCGTCTCCTCCCGCGACCGGGTGCTGCCCGGCGAGGACCCGGACGCCGCCGCCGTCCTGGAGGACGTCTTCCGCCGCCGCGGCATGAACGTCATGGCCCGCTCCCGCGCCCAGTCCGCCAAGCGCGTCGGCGACCGGGTCGAGGTGACGCTGGCCGACGGCCGGGTCATCACCGGTTCGCACTGTCTGATGGCGGTCGGCGCGATCCCGAACACCGCGGGCATGGGTCTGGAGGAGGCCGGCGTACGGCTCAAGGACTCCGGGCACGTCCTCACCGACCGGGTCTCGCGCACCAGCGCCCCCGGCGTCTACGCGGCCGGCGACGTCACCGGCATCTTCGCGCTGGCCTCGGTCGCCGCGATGCAGGGCCGGATCGCGATGTACCACTTCCTCGGCGACGCGGTCGCCCCGCTGAACCTCAAGGCCGTCTCCGCCAACGTCTTCACCGACCCGGAGATCGCCACCGTCGGCTACAGCCAGGCCGAGGTCGACGCGGGCAAGATCGAGGCCCGGGTCGTCAAGCTGCCGCTGCTGCGCAATCCGCGCGCCAAGATGCAGGGCATCCGCGACGGCTTCGTCAAGATCTTCTGCCGTCCCGGTACGGGGATCGTGGTCGGCGGCTGCGTGGTCGCGCCGCGCGCCAGCGAGCTGATCCACCCCATCTCGATCGCGGTCGACAACAACCTGACGGTGGAGCAGATCGCAAACGCTTTCACCGTGTACCCGTCCCTGTCCGGATCGATCGCCGAAGTGGCCCGGCAGTTGCACACCCGCAAGCTCACGGGCGAGGGCTGAGCACCCGGGAAACCCGACATTCCCCGGCAACCCCCGGCAGTCCGGACGGCGCTGTGACCGCCTGACGATCACCGCCGAACAACAAAGGGGCCTCCTATACCACTTGGAGGCCCCTTTGAAGTACAACTTCTGTTATTCGGCGCAAACTGCTGAAAACTCACCGACGGCCAGGTTACTGTCAGTTTCGTGTTCGCTGCAGAACGTCGTCAGTTGATCCTCGAAATGGTGCGCGCCAACGGGGCGGTATCGCTCCGTGAGCTCGCCCGCGTCGTCCAGACCTCCGAAGTGACCGTACGGCGGGACGTGCGGGCACTGGAGGCAGAAGGACTCCTCGACCGCCGGCACGGCGGTGCGGTCTTGCCGGGCGGTTTTACGCGGGAGTCCGGCTTTCCGCAGAAATCCCATCTCTCCACCGCGGAGAAGACAGCAATCGCCGACCTGGCCGCGGGTCTTGTCGGCGAGGGCGAGGCCATCGTGGTCGGCGCCGGCACGACCACGCAGGAGCTGGCCCGACGGCTCGCGCGGGTCCCCGGTCTGACCGTCGTCACCAACTCCCTGTTGGTGGCCCAGGCGTTGGCCCACGCCAACCGGGTCGAAGTCGTCATGACCGGCGGCACCCTGCGCGGGAGCAACTACGCGCTGGTGGGCAGCGGGGCCGAGCAGTCCCTCCAGGGGCTGCGGGTCTCCCGGGCCTTCCTCTCCGGGAGCGGCCTCACGGCGGAGCGTGGCCTGTCCACCTCCAACATGCTCTCGGCCAGCGTCGACCGGGCCCTGGTGCAGGCCGCCGCGGAGGTGGTGGTCCTGGCCGACCACACCAAGCTCGGCTCGGACACCATGTTCCAGACGGTGCCCACGGAGCTGATCACCCGTCTGGTGACGGACGAGCCGCCGCTCCACGACGAGCGGGCCGCGGCCGAGCTCCAGGCCCTGGCGGACCAGGGCGTGGAGATCACGGTGGCCGGCCCGGAGTCGGACGCGTCCGGTGGTGACGGCCCCCCACCGGGGAGCCGGCCCCGCCGCGACATGCCGCTGCCCGGCCAGCGGCGCACGCAGAACGGCGGCCTCGGCCCGCAGTTGCGCAGCGCTTCCGCCCTGGCGGACGTGCCGGGCGAACAGCGGGCCCGGGTGGCGGACCTGCGCCGGCGCTAGGCGCAGGTCGGGGGCGCTGCCCCCGAACCCCCGCTCCTCAAACGCCGGAGGGGCTGGATTTCGCGGCTGCGACGCCCGCTTGCTCGCTTCTCAGCCTCTCCGGCGTTTGAGGAGCGGGGTCCGGGGCGGAGCCCCGGGTTCGGGAAGGGGCGGGGCGGGGAGAAGCTCCGCGCAGCGGCCTGGCGCGCCTGGCGCAGGGGCTCCGAAAAGGTCGGCTACTTCAGCCCGCGCAGCGTCAGCCGCAGCAGTCGCTCCGCCAGCTCCGGATCGTCCGGCGACTGCTCGGCCGCCAGCGCGATGGCGTTCGTCAGCTGGAGCAGGTCGTCGATGGAGACGTCGCCCCGTACGGAACCGCTCTCCTGGGCCCGGCGCAGCAGCCCCGCCCCCGCCTCCCGGAGCGGCAGATGGCACTGCACGAGTGCCGAGGTCTCGTCGCGCGAGGCGGACATCAGGCCGTGCGCCAGGCCGCGGTACTCACCCGCATGAGTGACGATCGCGCCCAGCCACTCCACCAGCGCCCGGCACGGGGCCTCGGCCGCCGCCAGCTCCCGCGAGCGGTCCAGGAGTGAGCACAGGGCGTCCTGGAAGACCGCGTTCATCAGGGCGTCCCGGTTCGGGAAGTGCCGGTAGAGGGTGCCGATGCCCACGCCGGCCCGCCGGGCGATGTCCTCCAGCGAGGCGTCCGTGCCGTGCTCGGCGAAGGACCTGCGCGCTTCGCCCACCAACCGGTCGTGGTTCCGGCGCGCGTCCGCGCGCATCGGCCGGGCCGGCGGTCGCGCCGTGCTCGTCTCCATCGGGATCGCCCCTGCCATGGCTTCCGCCCCTCCCTCGGTCCTCAGGACCTTGTGGGTTCCAGGATGCCACTGGTGACGAAGGGGCCCGGCCCACGTCTCATGACGCGGTCCGGGCCCCTTCGGAGTGTGCGAGGCGGTCAGTCCTTGATCTCGCAGATCAGGGCGCCGGAGGAGACGGATGCGCCGACTTCGGCGGTGAGGCCCTTGACGGTGCCGGAACGGTGCGCGTTCAGCGGCTGTTCCATCTTCATGGCTTCCAGGACGACGACGAGGTCGCCTTCCTTGACCTCCTGGCCCTCCTCCACCGCGATCTTGACGATGGTGCCCTGCATGGGCGAGGCGAGGGAGTCGCCGGAGGCGGCCGAGCCGGCCTTCTTGGCCGCGCGGCGCTTGGGCTTGGCGCCGGCGGCGAGGCCGGTGCGGGCCAGGCTCATGCCCAGCGAGGACGGCAGCGAGACCTCCAGGCGCTTGCCGCCGACCTCGACGACGACGGTCTCGCGTCCGGCCTCGTCCTCCGCGTCCGCGTCGGCGGGCGCGGCGAAGGGCTTGATGTCGTTGACGAACTCGGTCTCGATCCACCGGGTGTGGACGGTGAAGGGGTCCGCGGTGAAGGCGGGGTCGGCGACGACGGCCCGGTGGAAGGGGATCGCGGTGGCCATGCCCTCGACCTGGAACTCCGCGAGCGCGCGGGCGGCGCGCTGGAGCGCCTGCTCACGCGTCGCACCGGTCACGATCAGCTTGGCGAGGAGCGAGTCCCATGCCGGGCCGATGACCGAGCCCGACTCGACGCCCGCGTCCAGGCGGACACCGGGGCCGGTCGGCGGGGCGAAGGTGGTGACGGTGCCGGGGGCGGGCAGGAAGCCGCGGCCCGGGTCCTCGCCGTTGATCCGGAACTCGAAGGAGTGACCCCGCACGGCCGGGTCGCCGTAGCCGAGCTCCTCGCCGTCCGCGATACGGAACATCTCGCGTACGAGGTCGATGCCGGTGACCTCTTCGGTGACCGGGTGCTCGACCTGGAGGCGGGTGTTGACCTCCAGGAACGAGATCGTGCCGTCGACGCCGACCAGGAACTCGACGGTGCCCGCGCCGACGTAGCCGGCTTCCTTCAGGATCGCCTTGGACGCGGCGTACAGCTCGTCGTTCTGCGCCTGGGTGAGGAAGGGGGCCGGAGCCTCCTCCACGAGCTTCTGGTGGCGGCGCTGGAGCGAGCAGTCACGGGTGGAGACGACGACGACGTTGCCGTGGGTGTCGGCCAGGCACTGGGTCTCCACGTGGCGGGGCTTGTCGAGGTAGCGCTCGACGAAGCACTCGCCCCGGCCGAACGCCGCGACCGCCTCGCGGACCGCGGAGTCGTACAGCTCCGGGATCTCCTCCAGCGTGCGGGCCACCTTCAGACCGCGTCCGCCGCCGCCGAAGGCGGCCTTGATCGCGATCGGCAGGCCGTTCTGCTCGGCGAACGCGACGACCTCGTCGGATCCGGAGACCGGGTCCGGGGTGCCGGCGACGAGCGGAGCGCCGGCGCGCTGGGCGATGTGCCGGGCGGCGACCTTGTCGCCGAGGTCGCGGATCGCGGCCGGCGGCGGGCCGATCCAGGTCAGTCCGGCGTCCAGGACCGCCTGGGCGAACTCCGCGTTCTCCGACAGGAATCCGTAACCGGGGTGGATCGCGTCCGCCCCCGAGTCGGCCGCGGCCTGCAGCACCTTGGCCATGTCCAGATAACTGGCGGCCGGGGTGTCACCGCCCAGAGCGAACGCCTCGTCGGCGGCCCGGACATGCAGAGCGTCCCGGTCCGGCTCGGCGTAGACCGCGACACTCGCGATCCCCGCGTCCCGGCACGCCCGAGCAACGCGGACAGCGATTTCGCCACGGTTGGCGATGAGCACCTTGCGCACGATGACTCCCTCCTCGAAACAAGCTGAGTTTAGGGACTACCGACACGGCCGTACGACCCGTCCCCAATGGTGAGCTTGCCCACACGGAGTGTGATCCGAGGCTTGCCCCAGTAGTGAAATCCCTTGTGGCACCACGGTACGCCGGGATCCTCAACCGCACAGTAACCACCCGGTGTGGTGCAGGTCTCTGTCTTTAAGGTCAACGCCTCACGGCGTTTCTTTGTGGACTCCCTACGAACGGCCGCTGGATTCTTTGCCCGCCGCCCGGGCCGTTCAACCTCTTGTCCGAAGGAATACCCATGAGTAGGGTCCGCGCTACGCACGTACCAGAGGTAACAGGGGTGGGACGCAGATGCGCAGACCGGTGGCGATCGTGACGGCGCTCGTGCTGTTCGGGGAGGCGGTGGGCATCGTGCTCATCAACGCCGTCCTGGCCACGGTCGCCGAGAACCAGAACATGTCGCTCGCCGGAATGGACCCGGACGCCATGTCCGCCGGCACCTGGGCGATGGGCGGCGTCTCCGGGCTGCTGCTGGTCCTGTGCGGGCTGATAGCCCTGATCGCCGGGATACGCGACCGGGCTCCGGGGCGGGCCGGACGGATCGTCCTGATCGGCTGCGCGGTCGTGCACGGCGTCCTCGGCGCGGTCACCGTCGGCCTGGTGGGCTGGGGCGCCTTCGCGTTCATGATGGTGGTGCTGGCCCTGCTGGTGCTCACCCTGGTGTCGTACGGCCCCGAGACCCGGGCGGACGGCACCGGCGGCACCGACGGCACGGCGGACGGGAAGACCGCCCCGGCGCCTGCCTAGGGCGGGTCCGGCGGCTCCGGTCTCAGACCCACAGCTCCGTGACGGAGACGTCCAGCTCGCCCAGCAGCCGCCGCAGCAGCGGCAGCGAGAGCCCGATGACATTGCCGTGGTCGCCCTCGATGGAGTCGACGAACGGCGCCGAGCGGCCGTCCAGGGTGAACGCCCCCGCCACATGGAGCGGTTCGCCCGAGGCGACATAGGCGGCGACCTCGGCGTCGCTCGGCTCGCCGAACCGTACGACCGTGGACGCCGTCGCCGACGCCGTACGGCCGGAGGCGGTGTCGATCACGCTGTGCCCGGTCTGCAGGACGCCCGCCCGGCCGCGCATCGACTTCCAGCGGGCGGTGGCCTCCTCGGCGTCGGCGGGCTTGCCGAGCGCCTCGCCGTCCAGCTCCAGCACCGAGTCGCAGCCGACGACCAGGGCGCCCGCCGCCTCGGGGCGTTCCGCGACCGCCGCGGCCTTGGCACGGGCCAGGACGAGCGCCAGCTCGGCGGGGGTCGGTGCGCTCAGGGCGTCCTCGTCCACACCGCTGACGATCACCTCGGGGGCGAACCCGGCCTGGCGCAGCAGACCGAGACGGGCGGGGGAGGCGGAGGCGAGCACGAGACGGCGCTGATCAGTCATGCGGGCCATCGTAGAAGGGCCCGGAAGGGCCGTGGACCCCGCAGTGCCCGGCGTCCGTACCGCCGCACCGCTCAGTGGATGCCGAGCACGAACATCGCCACCAGCATCGCCAGCGCCAGCAGCACGCCGGCTCTGCGCATCATGGCCTGGGCGTCGCGCAGTTCCTTCGGCGGCTTGTTCTCGGGGTCGGACCACAACATGCTTCCGATCCTGCTGCGCCGGGCGCCGTCGCGCCTGAGTACGGGTACTCAAGAGGCGACGGCGCCCGGTTCCGGCTCAGGCCGGCCAGTACGTCCTGGCCCAGGCGCGGGGGCCCGGGCGCGGGCGGCCCGTGCGGGCGATGCGCCCCGGGTCGGACCACTGCTCGGGCGGCAGCGGCGCGCCGGACGACACGGCGGACGCCGCCGCGGCGCGCGCCCGGACCACCGCCAGTGCGGCGGCCAGCTCCTCCGGGGTGGGGTTGCCCCGTACGACCTTGATCATGGGCAGGCCTCTCTGGGAAGTGCCGACGGCTAGAGCGGGATGTTGCCGTGCTTCTTCGGGGGAAGGGATTCCCGCTTCGTACGGAGCTGACGCAGGCCCTTGACGATGTGGGCCCGGGTGTCGGACGGCATGATCACCGCGTCGACGTAGCCGCGCTCGGCCGCCACGTACGGGTTGAGCAGCGCGTCCTCGTAGTCCGTCATCAGCTCGGCACGGGTGGCGTCCGGGTCCTCCGCGGCGGCGATGGTGCGGCGGTGCAGGATGTTCACCGCGCCCTGCGCCCCCATGACGGCGATCTGCGCGGTCGGCCAGGCCACGTTCAGGTCGGCGCCCAGGTGCTTGGAGCCCATCACGTCGTACGCCCCGCCGAACGCCTTGCGGGTGATGACGGTGATCAGCGGGACCGTCGCCTCCGCGTAGGCGTAGATCAGCTTCGCGCCGCGCCGGATGATACCGCCGTACTCCTGGTCCACGCCCGGCAGGAAGCCCGGCACGTCCACGAACGTGATGACGGGGACGTTGAACGCGTCGCAGGTGCGGACGAAACGGGCCGCCTTCTCACTGGCGTTGATGTCCAGGCAGCCGGCGAACTGCATCGGCTGGTTGGCGACGATGCCGACCGGGTGACCCTCGACCCGGCCGAAGCCGGTGATGATGTTCGGCGCGAACAGGGCCTGGGTCTCCAGGAATTCGGCGTCGTCCAGGACGTGCTCGATCGCGGTGTGCATGTCGTACGGCTGGTTCGCCGAGTCCGGGATCAGCGTGTCCAGCTCGCGGTCCTCGTCGGTGGTGGCGAGGTCCGCCTCCTCCGGGAAGGCCGGGGCCTCGGAGAGGTTGTTCGAAGGCAGGTACGACAGCAGCGACTTGACGTACTCGATGGCGTCCTTCTCGTCGCCCGCCATGTGGTGCGCCACCCCGGAGGTGGTGTTGTGCGTACGGGCGCCGCCCAGCTCCTCGAAGCCGACGTCCTCACCGGTGACCGTCTTGATGACGTCGGGTCCGGTGATGAACATGTGCGAGGTCTGGTCGACCATCACCGTGAAGTCGGTGATCGCGGGGGAGTAGACCGCGCCGCCGGCGCACGGGCCGACGATCAGCGAGATCTGCGGGATCACCCCGGAGGCGTGCACATTGCGGCGGAAGATCTCGGCGAACAGGCCGAGCGCCACGACGCCCTCCTGGATCCGCGCGCCGCCGCCGTCGTTGATGCCGATCACCGGACAGCCGGTCTTCAGCGCGAAGTCCATGACCTTGACGATCTTCTCGCCGTAGACCTCGCCGAGCGAACCGCCGAAGATCGTGAAGTCCTGCGAGTACACGCAGACCGGGCGGCCGTCGACCGTGCCGTAGCCGGTGACGACACCGTCCCCGTACGGGCGGTTCTTCTCGATGCCGAAGTTGGTGGAGCGGTGCCGGGCGAACTCGTCGAGCTCCACGAAGGAGCCCTCGTCCAGCAGCAGCTCGACCCGCTCACGGGCCGTCAGCTTGCCCTTGGCGTGCTGCTTCTCGACCGCACGGGCCGAACCGGCGTGCGTCGCTTCGTCGATGCGGCGCGTCAGGTCCGCGAGCTTGCCCGCGGTGGTGTGGATGTCGCTTAGCGGCTCGGACATCGGGGGGCGGCTCCCTGCCTGGTCACGGGGACGACGTCTGGCACCGGTCACGGGGGGACGGCCAGCCGTCTGTCCGGCTCTGGCTACTGACTCGTAGGGTATCGGCGCGCCTCCGGAAAGGCAGTGCGTCCTTTGCCACACCTAGGCTGGGTTGCATGACACCACCGGATGCGCCACACAACCGCTGGTCGGACCTGGACCGGCCGCCCCTCAACGTGACCGCGCTGCGCCGCGGACTGCTCCGGCCGGACGCGCTGTGGACGTCGCTGGAGGTCGTGGAGTCCACCGGGTCCACCAACACCGACCTGGCGGGACGGGCCCGTACAGGGGCGGTGGGCGAGGGTGCGGTGCTGGTCGCCGAGGAGCAGACGGCCGGGCGCGGACGGCTGGAGCGGACCTGGACCGCACCGCCCCGCTCCGGGCTCTTCCTCTCCGTCCATCTGGAGCCCGGCGACATCCCCGTGGAGCGCTGGGGCTGGGTGCCGCTGCTGGCCGGGGTGGCCGCCGCGACCGGGCTCGCGAAGTCGGCGGGTGTCGACATGTCGCTGAAGTGGCCCAACGACCTGCTGGTCTCGGTGGAGGGTGAGGAGCGCAAGGCGGGCGGCATCCTCGGCGAGTTCGCCGGGGACGGCATCGTCGTCGGCCTCGGCATCAACGTCTCGCTGCGCGCCGACGAGCTGCCCGCCCCCACCGCCGGATCCCTCGCGCTCGCCGGAGCGGTCTCCACCGACCGCGAGACCCTGCTGCGCGCCGTCCTGCGCTCGCTGGAGGACTGGTACGGCCGGTGGAAGGCGGCCGGCGGCGACGCGGCGGCGAGCGGGCTCCAGGCCGCCTACGCGGCGGGCTGCGCGACCCTGGACCGGACCGTGCGGGCCGAGCTGCCGGGCGGGAAGTCGCTGGTCGGCGAGACGGTCGCGATCGACGGCGACGGGCGGCTCGTCCTCTCCACCGAGGGCGGCCTCCAGCAGCCGGTGTCGGCCGGGGACATCGTCCATCTGCGGGGCGCGGCGGGCGGTCTGACCTGAGGCGGCTCCCGCCCCCGACGGGCGTACGGGCGGATACCGCGTATGCCTGAGTTGTCACGCGCGACGCACCGACGGCGGGCAACCAAGGACGTGAGCTGGGGCACACCTGCCGTATCGTTGAGGCGATCCAGCGACAGATCGGCAGGGCAGTGCGCAGGGAACGGGCAGGAGGCGGCTGGTGACCGTCGGCGACACGACGTCCGGCGCGGGTGAGGAGCCCGGGCCGGACTCCTCGGTCCACGCCACACCCCACCACGAGGTCGACCACACGGTGGAACCGACCGACGACCCCCTCGCCATCCGCCTCGAAGCGCTGATCCTGGGGGCCGACCGGCGCTACACGCCCTTCCAGGCGGCCCGTACCGCCGGGGTCTCCATGGACCTGGCCTCCCGCTTCTGGCGGGCCATGGGCTTCGCCGACATCGGCCAGGCCAAGGCGCTCACCGAGGCCGATGTGCTCGCCCTGCGGCGGCTCGCCGGTCTCGTCGAGGCCGGGCTGCTCAGCGAGCCGATGGCGATCCAGGTCGCCCGTTCCACCGGGCAGACCACCGCCCGGCTGGCCGAATGGCAGATCGACTCGTTCCTGGAGGGTCTGACCGAGCCGCCCGAGCCCGGCATGACCCGCACCGAGGTCACGTATCCGCTGGTCGAGCTGTTGCTCCCGGAGCTCCAGGAGTTCCTCGTCTACGTGTGGCGGCGCCAGCTGGCCGCCGCCACCGGCCGGGTCGTGCAGGCCGCGGACGACGAGGAGATGGTCGACCGGCGGCTCGCCGTCGGCTTCGCGGACCTGGTCGGCTTCACCCGGCTGACCCGGCGCCTGGAGGAGGAGGAGCTCGGCGAGCTGGTCGAGTCCTTCGAGACGACCGCCGCCGACCTGGTCGCCGCGCACGGCGGCCGGCTCATCAAGACCCTCGGCGACGAGGTGCTCTTCGCCGCCGACGACGCGGGCACGGCCGCCGAGATAGCGCTCCGGCTGATCGAGGCGATGTCCCAGGACGAGACGATGCCCGCCCTGCGCGTCGGCATCGCCTTCGGCACGGTCACCACCCGGATGGGCGATGTCTTCGGCACCACGGTGAACCTCGCCAGCCGGCTCACCTCGATAGCTCCGAAGGACGCCGTCCTGGTCGACGGGGCGTTCGCCAAGGAGCTGGTCCGGCACGGCGAGGCCCCGGAGTCCGAGGCGCAGGCCGCCGAGGCCGTCGCGGCCGCCGCCGAACGGGCCCGGCTCGCCGAGAAGGAAGGCCGCGAGCCCGCCGACGAGCCGCCGCTGCCCACGTACCGCTTCGGTCTCCAGCCGATGTGGCAGCGTCCGGTGCGCGGGCTCGGCGTGGTGGAGCCGTGGCTGCTGGCCCGCCGGGGCAAGACCGGCTCCTGAGAGATGTCCGACACCCCTGGGGCCCGTCGGTCACGGCTTCGCCCTGTCGGCGGCCCGGCGGTCCTGTCTAGGATTCCTGCCGGGTAACGCTCGTTAACGGGCGCCGTCGACCGACAGGGGTGCAGTCATGACCGTCACGTCCGAGCAGCGGTACGGGGAGTTCGTCGTCGTACGCCGGCACGAGGGACAGGACCACGTCGCCGAGCTGGTCCTCGACCGGCCGAAGGCCATGAACGCCGTCTCCACCGACATGGCCCGGTCCATCGCCGCCGCCTGCGAGGCGCTCGGCGCCGACCGGGACGTCCGGGTCACCGTCCTCACCTCCAGCCACGAGCGGGCCTTCTGCGTCGGCGCGGACCTCAAGGAGCGCAACTCCTTCTCCGACGCCGACCTCGTACGCCAGCGGCCCACCGCCCGCGCCGCCTACACCGGGGTCCTGGAGCTGCCGATGCCGGTGATCGCCGCCGTGCACGGCTTCGCCCTCGGCGGCGGTTTCGAACTCGCCCTCGCCTGCGATGTGATCGTCGCCGACGCCACCGCCGTGGTCGGACTGCCCGAGGTGTCCGTGGGCGTCATCCCGGGCGGCGGCGGTACGCAGCTGCTGCCGCGCCGGGTGGGTGCGGCGCGCGCCGCCGAGCTGGTGTTCAGCGCCCGCCGCGTCGAGGCCGCCGAGGCGCGCGAACTGGGCCTGGTGGACGAGCTGGTCGAGGCGGGCCGGGACCGCGCGGAGGCCCTCGCGCTGGGCGGCCGGATCGCCGCCAACTCGCCGGTCGGGCTGCGCGCGGCCAAGAAGGCGCTCCGGCTGGGCCACGGCCTCGATCTGCGGGCGGGCCTGGAGGTCGAGGACGCGGCCTGGCGGTCGGTGGCCTTCTCGGGGGACCGGGCGGAGGGCGTGGCCGCGTTCAACGAGAAGCGGCGCCCCGACTGGCCCGGCGAGTGACGACGCGCGTGCCTCACACAGAGTGAGCGCGATGCGAAGAAATAGTTGAAATTAGTTACGCATCAAGCTGATCAAGCCGCTCAAAAGGGGACAAATCTACATAAACTAAAGAAATGGGTGGTGACGATGTGCGGCTGCGGGCCGTGGTTTCGCTGGCGCAGACCATGGCCGCGGCCTACACGCCGCGGGAGTCGTGGCGGGCGGCGGCGCTGGGCGCCTGCGAGGCGCTGAGCGGCAGTTTCGCCGCGCTCTCCGTGTGGGAGCGGGACCGGGGCAGGCTGCGGGTGCTGGTGAACGCGGGTCAACGGGCCGAGGGGGAGGAGGAGTTCCCCGAGGAGGAGGCCTACCCGGTCCACGAGTTCCCGGAGATCACCGAGTTCCTGCACGAGCGGTGGGCCGGCGGCGGCGAGCCCGACGCCTGGGTGGAGACCGCCGACGGGCTGCCCGGCGCGGGCGGACCGGCGCGCGGCGCCCGCCCGTACTGCCACCAGCGGGTCGCCGCGCTCCGGCGGCGCGGCCGGGGCTGCTGCGTGGTCGCGCCGATCGTGCTGCACGGCCGGGCATGGGGCGAGCTGTATGTGGCGCGGCCGGCCGGACAGCCCGTCTTCGACCGGGCCGACGCGGACTTCGCGACCGTGCTCGCCGCCGTCGTCGCCTCCGGGATCGCTCAGACCGAGCGCCTGGAGGAGGTCCGCAAACTGGCCTTCACCGACCCGCTGACCGGTCTCGCCAACCGGCGCGCGGTCGACATCCGGCTCGACGAGGCGATCGAGCTGCACCGCGTCGACGACACCGTCGTCAGCCTCGTCGTCTGCGACCTCAACGGCCTCAAGGCGGTGAACGACACCCACGGCCACGCCGTCGGCGACCGTCTGCTGGAACGTTTCGGCTCGGTGCTGTCGCTGTGCGGGGCGATGCTGCCCCAGGCGCTGGCCGCCCGGCTCGGCGGCGACGAGTTCTGTCTGCTCGCGGCCGGGCCCCCGGCGGACGCGGTGGTCGGCGTGGCCACCGAACTCTGCGACCGGGCGGCGGTGATCGAGCTGGGCGACGGGGTCGCCTGCGGGGTCGCGTCGACCGGCGATCCGATCGGCCCGGTGCGCTCGGCCCGGCGGCTGTTCCGGCTCGCGGACGCCGCCCAGTACCGGGCCAAGGCGGCGCGCTCGCTGGGGCCCGTGGTGGCCGGGCGGGACGGCGAGGTCATCCGGCTCGCGGACTCGCCGCCGAAGTCCGCGCACGACCGGCGCAGGCTGCGCGGCAACCGGCCGTGAACCGGCTGTGCGTGGTGGCGGCGCCAGGTCTCAGTGCGGCGGCGGCATCGGGGTCAGGGCGTTGCCGATGGTGCAGCCGCCCTCTCCGGGCATCCGCTGGATCCGGGACGGCACCCAGACCTCGGTGGAGCCGGGGCGCACATGGCCGAGGAGGCAGTCCTGCGGGTCGTAGCCGTTGCCCCGCACCGACAGCAGAACGCCGACCCGGCCGCCGTCGGCCTTCACCTCAGTGCGGATCGCCTCGTCCAGGTCCAGTGCGGCGACCGCGCGCCGGATCTCCGCCACGTCCACCCGGCCGCCCTCCGGCACCCGCGGCAGCTTCGCGCGCAGCTCCTCGTACGGCAGCGGGGGCGGTTCCGGCGGCGGGGCGAAGGTGGGCCGGGGGCCGTCCGGGCAGTCCACGTCACGCGGGACCTCGCGCCACTCCGACTTCGGCGACACCCGTATCGCGAAACAGCGCCGCACGGTGACCGGATCGGGGTCGAACATCTCGTTGTACGCCGAGCCGGACGTCCGGACGGTCACCTCGACGCCGTCCCCGTCGTGGGTCGATGCGCCCTTCACCCGCAGCACCTCCACCCCGTCGATGCCGGAAGCGGCGTACCCGACCTCCTCCGCCGTCCGCGGACGCTGACTGTGCAGCCGCTCGCCCGCGCTCCTGGCCACGTCCCGCGCCGCGTCCGCCGCCTCACCCTCGGAGGAGCGGAGCGCTCCGCAGCCGGAGACGGCGAGCAGCAACAGCGGGGCGAGCAGCAGGAGTCGGCGCATGCGTGCAGCCTCCACGGATCATGCGCGGCGGGCAACCCGTTCAGGCGCTCGGGCCGCCTCGTAAGGGGCCCTGCTCGGTACCACTAGTGACATGAAGGCTTTCAATCCGTACGCTGCTGAATATGGATATGCACACTGTTGTGGTGGGGACGTCCGGAACCACCGCCGAGGACGTCGTCGCCGTGGCCCGCCACGGCGCCCGGGTCGAACTCTCCGCCGCCGCCGTGGAAGCCCTGGCCGCCTCCCGTCTCATCGTGGACGCGCTCGCCGCCAAGCCCGAGCCGGTCTACGGCGTCTCCACCGGCTTCGGCGCGCTCGCCAGCCGCCACATCAGCCCCGAGCTGCGGGCGCAGCTCCAGCGCAACATCGTCCGCTCCCACGCGGCCGGCATGGGCCCCCGCGTCGAGCGCGAGGTGGTCCGCGCGCTGATGTTCCTCCGGCTGAAGACGGTCGCCTCCGGTCACACCGGCGTACGCCCCGAGGTGGCCCGGACCATGGCCGACGTGCTGAACGCGGGCATCACGCCCGTCGTCCACGAGTACGGCTCGCTCGGCTGCTCCGGTGACCTCGCGCCCCTCTCGCACTGCGCGCTCACCCTGATGGGCGAGGGCGAAGCGGAGGGCCCCGACGGCACGGTCCGCCCGGCGGGCGAGCTGCTCGCCGCGCACGGCATCGCCCCGGTCGAGCTGCGCGAGAAGGAGGGCCTGGCCCTCCTCAACGGCACCGACGGCATGCTCGGCATGCTCGTCATGGCCCTCGCCGACCTGAAGAACCTCTACACCTCGGCCGACATCACCGCCGCCCTCTCCCTGGAGGCGCTGCTCGGCACGGACAAGGTCCTCGCCCCCGAACTGCACGCCATCCGCCCGCACCCCGGTCAGGGCGTCAGCGCGGACAACATGCTGCGGGTGCTGGCGGGTTCGGGACTGACGGGTCATCATCAGGACGACGCGCCCCGGGTCCAGGACGCCTACTCGGTGCGCTGCGCACCCCAGGTCAACGGCGCGGGCCGCGACACCCTTGATTACGCGGCCGTCGTCGCCGGGCGCGAACTGGCCTCCTCCGTCGACAATCCGGTGGTCCTGCCCGACGGCCGGGTCGAGTCCAACGGCAACTTCCACGGCGCGCCCGTCGCGTACGTCCTCGACTTCCTCGCGATCGTCGCCGCCGACCTCGGCTCCATCTGCGAACGCCGCACCGACCGGCTGCTCGACAAGAGCCGCTCGCACGGCCTGCCGCCGTTCCTCGCGGACGACGCCGGGGTCGACTCCGGTCTGATGATCGCCCAGTACACCCAGGCCGCCCTGGTCAGCGAGATGAAGCGGCTGGCCGTTCCCGCCTCCGCCGACTCGATCCCGTCCTCCGCGATGCAGGAGGACCACGTCTCCATGGGCTGGTCCGCCGCCCGCAAGCTCCGTACCGCCGTGGACAACCTGGCCCGGATCGTCGCCGTCGAGCTGTACGCGGCGACCCGCGCCGTGGAGATCCGCGCCGCCGAAGGTCTCGTCCCCGCCCCCGCCTCGCAGGCCGCCGTGGCCGCGCTGCGGGCCGCCGGAGCCGAGGGCCCGGGCCCGGACCGCTTCCTCGCGCCGGACCTGGCCGCCGCCGACACGTTCGTACGCGAAGGGCGCCTGGTCGCGGCCGTGGAGCCGGTCACCGGACCGCTGGCCTGAGCCGCCCCCGTACGTACGTAAGAGGGCTGCCGCACCAGTCCGGAGCGGCAGCCCTTCGTCGTACGTCCGGGATCAGAGCGCCGGGCGCGCACCCGCCACGGAGCGGCGGACCGAGTAGGTGACGAAGGCGGTGCCGAGGCCCAACAGGGCGGTGCCGCCGACGAGATACGGGGTGGTCTCCGGGCCGGCACCGGTGTCGGCGAGGCGCGCGTCCGAGGCGTCGTCAGCGGCGCCGACGGCCGCGCGGCCGGCCGGGGCGGCCGGTGCGGACTGCGGGCGGTTCTCCCCGGTGTCCCCGGTCGCGTTGGCCGACGGGACGAACCAGAGAGCGGCCAGCAGCGTGCCTGCGGCGGTGGCGGTCAGCAGTGTGCGACGAGCGACGGACACAGATTCGATCCCCTTGCGACAACCATGAGTTAGCCCCGTGGGCCGATGCTAAGCAAAGCAGCGGGTCGGTGGAAAGTCGCGGCCTCGCCGAGCCTTACGCTCCGGCCTATGAGCACAGAAGAGACATCCAGGTTTGTTCGACTTCGCGTGGAGATGGTGCTGGAGGTCACGGACCTCGACGCCCTGACCGGCACCGCCCTCGAATCCATCGCCGCCGAGTACGGGGACCCCGTCGCGGCGGTCGCCGGCACCGACACCGCCGAGGAGCGGATGCATGCCGAGGCCACGGTCCGGGCAGACGGTGCTGAGGCCCTCGCCTCCCTGGTCGACCCGTTCGACCTGGTCAGCGAGGTGCCCGGGGTCGAACTCGCCCAGGCCTCCTGGAGCAGCGAGTCCATCGAGTACGACCCCGACGCGGAGGGCTGGGACGAGGCGGACGACGGTGACGAGGGCCTCTTCCTGCCGCAGGACGAGGGCGACGAGGAGGGGTACGGCGACGCGGTCGCGCACAATGGGAAGAACGACGGCGAGGACGGTGACCCCGCGCAGCGGGTGTGACGTGTGAGAACACCGGCCCCGGCCCCGCTCACCCGCGGACCGGGGCCGCGCCGTGCGGCGACGGAAACCGGGGCCCGATCGCGGGAACCACCGCCCGCGGGGCCGCGTCGATGAGTGGTGTTCCCCACATCTGTCGTGGATGCGGAACGGAGCACCCGTTCCGGGTGTTCTTGGAACATTGACGGGGAATAGCCGCCTGGCGGCCCCGTCCGGGGATTTTGGGGAATCGGCAACGATGGAGAAGCGTGTGATGACGGACAGCAAGCGGCGCAGGGGCCTCGTGGCCGTGTCCGCACTGCTCGGCGGCGTGCTGGTGCTTTCGGCCTGTACCGACGACGGCGACAAGGGCGGAAAGACGAGCGCCGGGAGTTCGGAGTCGTCGCAGCAGGAGGTGGACAAGGCGGCAGCCGAGGACGCCTCCGAGGCGCAGATAGCGATCAAGCCGAAGAACGGCGCCACCAACGCCAGCATCAACAACGCGGCCCAGGTCACCGTCGCCAAGGGCAAGCTCACCGAGGTCGTCATGACCACGGCCGACGGCACCCCGGTCGAGGGCACGCTGGCGGCCGACGGGTCCAGCTGGAAGCCCGCGGGTCAGCTGGAGCGCTCCACCACGTACAAGATCGACGCCACGGCGGAGGACTCGAAGGGCCGCAAGGCGCACGAGAACAGCTCCTTCACCACCGTCTCGCCCGACAACAGCTTCATCGGGAACTTCACCCCCGAGGACGGCTCCACGGTCGGCGTCGGGATGCCCGTATCGATCAACTTCAACAAGGCGATCACGGACAAGAAGGCCGTCCAGGACGGCATCACCGTGACCTCCAGCAGCGGCCAGGAGGTCGTCGGCCACTGGTTCAACGGCCAGCGCCTGGACTTCCGCCCGCAGGACTACTGGCAGGGCGGCTCCACCGTCACCCTGAAGCTGGCGCTGGACGGCGTCGAGGGTGCGGACGGCGTCTACGGCGTCCAGCAGAAGACCGTCACCTTCAAGATCGGCCGTAACCAGGTCTCCACCGTCGACGCGAAGACCAAGCAGATGACGGTCACCCGCGACGGCAAGACCATCAAGACGATCCCGATCTCCGCGGGCTCCCCCGACAACCCCACGTACAACGGTCAGATGGTGATCTCCGAGAAGCACAAGGAGACCCGGATGAACGGCGCCACCGTCGGCTTCACCGATGACGACGGCAAGGGCGAGTACGACATCAAGGACGTGCCGCACGCCATGCGGCTGTCCACGTCGGGCACCTTCATCCACGGCAACTACTGGGGCAAGGGCATCTTCGGCAACGCCAACACCAGCCACGGCTGTGTGGGCCTCGCCGACGTGAAGGGCGCGAACGACCCCAACGCGCCGGGCGCCTGGTTCTACGACAACTCGATCGTCGGCGACGTGGTCATCGTCCAGAACTCCCCGGACAAGACCATCACCCCGGACAACGGCCTCAACGGCTGGAACATGAGCTGGGCCGAGTGGACGGCCGGCTCCCAGGCCTGACCCCCGCTCCTCCGCACCACCCCCGTCCCCGCCCGAAGGCGGCGGCCCCGGAACACTCCGGGGCCGCCGCCTTCGGCGTTGGCGGGCCAGGCATGACCTCCGGGGTAATCGACGCCCTCCGCCCGGCCCGGCAGCATCGTGGGTGTCCCGGAGACTGCCCGGGAACCGCCCCGACGCCACCACGGAGGACCGGCCATGACCGCGTACGCCATCGCCCACCTGCACCCCGCCGACGGCCCCGTCCAGGACGAGGTGCTGAGCTACATCGAGCGGATCCAGGCCACCATGAGGCCTTACGGGGGCCGCTTCCTGGTGCACGGCGCCGAGGTGGAGGTGGTGGAGGGGGCCTGGCCCGGTGCGGTGGTGATCATCGGCTTCCCGGGGGTCGAGGAGGCCCGCGCCTGGTACGCCTCGCCCGCGTACCGGGAGATCCTGCCGCTGCGTACCCGGCATCTCGGCGGTGACGTGATCATCGTTCCGGGCGTCGGCCCGGAGTACGACGCGTCGGCCACCGCGGCGGCGATGCGGGCGGCGCGGGAGCGTACGGCCGGGGAGCGTACGGCCGGGGGCCGTGCGGCGCAGGACCGTACGGAGCAGGACGGCACGGCGCAGGACCGTACGGCGCAGGAGGCCGAAGGCGACCCGGCTCAGTCCGTACGCTCCTCCGCCACCGCCGCCCGGTAGCTCCGCAGGTCGCTGCGGAGGACCTGGCGCACCCCCGCGAGGTCCTCGTGGCCCTCTGCGGGGCGGCCACCGGGCCGCTCCGGGCCGCTGGGCGACGCAGGGCCCCGGAGCCGGTGCCAGGGCTGGAGCGGCAGCCAGAGGAGCCCGTACAGCCAGCGCAGCACCAGCCGGCGGAACTCCGGCCGGCCCGCGTCGGGCAGCCGGATCACCCGGACGCCCATGATCAGCTTTCCGGCGCTCGCCCGGACCGCCAGCGTCAGCAGCACCTGGTTGGCGAACGACAGCACGACGAGCTGGACCACCAGCAGAGCGGCCGCGTGCCCCGCCCCGCCGGAATGCAGACAGGACCGCACCAGCAGGCCCACCGCCAGCAGGCACAGGTAGGCGTCGAGCCCGACCGCCAGATAGCGCCGCATGTCACCCGTGCCCTTGGGGACGCGCGGCCGCCCCCGGGGCGCCGGGGCGGGATACACGGAGGCGCGGGCGTACGCCGGGTACGCGGCCCGTGGAACCGCCTGCCCGTACGGCGCCGGGGGCGGTGCGGGGGGCGGTTCCGGACGGGACAGCGCGGGGCCGCTCCCGGCCCGGCGCACTCCGTACAGCGCCCGTAACTCGTCAGGAGGCTGCCCTCTCCGACGCCCCCGCGGCTTCGTCATGGGGGCATCATGACTGATCGTCAGGCGGGGTGTCCCTGTTCCTGACGGGTAACTCCCACGGCCCCGCGTTGTTTCACCGGACCCTTACGGTTGGCGGCCCCCGGGCGCACGAAAGGGGCGTTCCCGGCCGCACGGACACGTCGTTCCCGGCCGGCCGGCGATGGCGGGGGTGTAGCCCGCTCCACCCCCGATACGGGGGTGCTCTCCCTCCCCGCGGCGCGCCCCGGCCGACAGACTCGGAGCATCACCGACCACGGAGGCATCGCCGTCATGAAGTCCCTGCTCTGGCTCGTCCTGTCCGCCGCACTCGCCGCCAACGTCTTCCTGAGTCTCGCCGTCGAGGAGAGCGGCCTCCAGATCGCCCTGAGCGTCGCCGCGGGCGTCACCGCGATCGCCTCCGGGATCGGGCTCTGGATGCTGCGCGACCCACAGGAGAGCTGAAGCGGGATGTGATGTTCGTCACTCAAAGGTTCGCTGCCGGGGCGGCGGCCCGGGCCTGCGTGCTCCGCCCGTGACAGCGGTTCGGCGGGCGGCCCAGAGCCCGGCGGAGCACTCCGGACGCTGATCAAAACGCCTGATCATGGTCAATATGTGGATGGTCCTCGAAGATCATCGGGCCGCACTGGAGAATCGGACCGTACGACGGTCCTGCGTATCGCCCGGCCGGGCGACGGCCGCGCGGTCCTCCCGAGCGGGAGTCCGCGGGCCTCCGGCGGGGGAGGCGGACCGGTGGCGCCCTCCGGGACGGGGGCGCCGACGCGCACGAGCCCGACCACGGAAGGTCAGAATCAGATGCCGGTCATCCCCGACTCGCCCGACTCCGCCCGCACGCACGACGCCGCGGCCCGCGTCATTGAGCCGCTCTACGCCGAGATCCTGCGCCGCAACCAGGGTGAGCAGGAGTTCCACCAGGCGGTCCGCGAGGTCCTGGAGACGCTCGGGCCGGTGCTGACCCGGCGGCCCGAGTTCGTCGACGCGCGCATCATCGAGCGGATATGCGAGCCCGAGCGCCAGCTGATCTTCCGGGTGCCGTGGTCGGACGACTCCGGCGACATCCACGTCAACCGCGGCTTCCGGGTGGAGTTCTCCAGCTCGCTCGGCCCCTACAAGGGCGGCCTGCGCTTCCACCCCTCGGTCAACCTCGGCATCGTGAAGTTCCTCGGCTTCGAGCAGATCTTCAAGAACGCCCTCACCGGCATGCCCATCGGCGGCGGCAAGGGCGGCGCGGACTTCGACCCCAAGGGCCGCTCCGACGCCGAGATCATGCGGTTCTGCCAGTCCTTCATGACCGAACTCCACCGCCACCTGGGGGAGTACACCGACGTCCCCGCCGGTGACATCGGCGTCGGCGGCCGCGAGATCGGCTACCTCTTCGGCCAGTACAAGCGGATCACCAACCGCTACGAGTCCGGCGTCCTCACCGGCAAGGGCCTCGGCTGGGGCGGCGCACAGGCCCGCACGGAGGCCACCGGCTACGGCACGGTCCTGTTCACCGCCGAGATGCTGCGCAGCCGGGGCGAGTCGCTGGAGGGCCAGACCGTCGCGGTCTCCGGCTCCGGCAACGTCGCCATCTACGCCGTGGAGAAGGCCCAGCAGCTCGGCGCGACCGTGGTGACCTGCTCGGACTCCGGCGGCTACGTCGTCGACGAGAAGGGCATCGACCTCGCCCTCCTCAAGGAGATCAAGGAGACCGGCCGGGGCCGGGTCTCGGAGTACGCCGAACGACGCGGCGCCCACGCCCGGTTCGTGCCCGGTACGGGGGTGTGGTCGGTCCCCGTGGACGTGGCCCTGCCCTGCGCCACGCAGAACGAACTGCACGAGGCGGACGCGCTGGACCTCGTGCGCAACGGGGTCAAGGCGGTCGCGGAGGGCGCCAACATGCCCACCACCCCGGAGGCGGTACGGGCCTTCCAGGAGGCGGGCGTCGCCTTCGCCCCCGGCAAGGCGGCCAACGCGGGCGGGGTCGCGACGAGCGCGCTGGAGATGCAGCAGAACGCGTCCCGGGACTCGTGGTCCTTCGCCCACACCGAGGAGCGGCTCGCCGAGATCATGCGGCACATCCACGACTCCTGCTACACGACCGCCGAGCGGTACGGCAGCCCCGGCAACTACGTGGTGGGCGCGAACATCGCGGGCTTCGAGCTGGTCGCGGACGCGATGCTGGCGCAGGGTCTGATCTGACCGTACGCGGCGAGGCGTCGGTGCCGGTGGGGGTGTCGCCGGCACCGCCACCCCGCGTGGGCGAGGCCGCCAGGTGTGGTCTCCCCCGCGCGGGGGAGCGGGTTGGCTCGCGCGGGGGATTCCTCGGCGTGCCTGCTCCGCGAGGGTGGAGTCATGACGCTGAAGATCCTTCACCGACCCCCGTCCGCCGATGACACCGAGCGGCCCGTTCCCCGCTGGGCGATGCGCCTGGCCTACGCGTTACCGCTGTTACTGCTGCCGGCCGCCTGGATACCGCTCATCGGCGGCAGACGCGTCCGGCCGATGGCGGCCGTCGTCCCCGGATGAGCCCCGGAAGGAGTCGTTCACGCGGGCGGGCGGCGGCGGTAGTACTCCGCGCAGCCCGTGTTCAGGACCAGGACGACGGCGAACACCCCGGCCGCCACCGGGTGCCCCACCCCGTACAGCGCCGCCGCACCACCGCCGAGGACCAGTGCCTTCACCGCCAGCACCCCCGCGAGCGGGGGCCTGAACCGGGCGCGGGGCGCGGCGAACAGCCCCCACAGGGTCACGGCCGCAGCCGGCGCCCCGAGACCGAGCAGCACCGATACGAGGGCTCCGTCCACGGCGGTGAAGCCCCACCAGGCGAGGCAGCCGATCGCCGCGAGCTCCAGCAGGAAGGCGAGGACTTCGTTGGCGGCGAACCAGGGGTGCTGCCGGAGAGCCTGTGGATCGTGGTGCCCCGCACGCCCCGCGGCCTGCCGTTCTCGCCTCATCCTGACCCCCTGAAGAGAACCCGCTGTCGGTCGGGACGATAGCCCGGGCGTGACCACGACGGCCGTCCTTTCCCTTCGGAACCGGTGGCCTGTCACGCGACTTCGCCGTCAGCAGATCCGCCGGGAGCGCAACGCCCGGCCCGTGTCGGGGCGGTGCCGCGCTCCTAGGCTGGGACGGTGAGCATCCGAGCGACGAACCAGGCCGACGTGATCCCTCTGCGCCCGCTCCCGACGGCGGCGCCTCCGGCGATCCCCGCGACACCGGAGCTGCCGGGCCTGCCCCGGGAACCGCTCTGGCGTGACCTCGTCGGAGAGGTGCTGCGCCGTGAACGGCAGGCGCAGGGACGGACGTTGAAGGAGGTGTCCGAGGCGGCCCGGATCTCCATGGCGTACCTCTCCGAGGTGGAGCGCGGCCGCAAGGAGGCCTCCTCCGAGGTGCTGGCCGCCGCGGCCCAGGCGCTCGGCCTGAGCCTCGCGGACGTTCTGGCGCTGGCCGGAGAGCGGCTGGTCAGCCTCACGGCGGTGCGGTCCCGGTCCCGGTCCGGGGTCGGGTCGCTGGGGGCGGCGGGCGGTCACCGGTCGGTGCGGACGGCGGGCCCGGCTCGTCGGGGCGGCCCGGCGGGCCCGATGGGCGGCGTGCTGCTGGCGGCCTGACCCGAGGGGGCGTGAGGGGGTGTTACGCGTGCGGTCGCCCGGGCACCTCGGAGGGGCGTTGCGTGCGGTCGCCCGGGCACCTCGGAGGGGTATTGCGCGCGGTCGCTCCGCACGCGGGAGGGCACGTTACGGCCGGTCGTGGTCACCCCGGGGTGCCCGGTCCGCGAGGGCTCGTACCTCGGCGGCGACGGCGGCGTGCCGTTCGCGCGGGATGTCGTGGCCGACGCCCGGCTGGAGGACGAGCCGGGCGTCGCGGATCGCGGCGGCGGTGGCCCGGCCGGCCGAGGGCTTGAGCAGCGGGTCGTCCGTGCCGTGCAACACCAGTGTGGGGAGGCGCAGTTCGGACAGGTCCGGGCCGTGCCAGGGGGCGCCGATCTGGCGGGACTGGGCGTCCGGGTCGGCGATACCGGTGTCCACGTCGGCGGTGATCCGCGCCAGGGCCTCCGCCTCGTCGAACGGGTAGCCGGGCGAGGCGCAGAGCCGTGCCACCGCGAGCCCGGCCGCGATGCGCCCCGCCCGGTCCCGGGCGGGCTTGATGCGGGCGAACTTCGCGAGCGTGCCGAGCCGTAGGTGGCGGAAGGCGCCCAGCCCGCCGACATCGCTGGGCAGCGCGGCGGACGAGGTGAGCGTGCGCACCCGGTCCGGGTGGCGCAGGGCCACGCGCTGGGCGACGACCCCGCCCAGCGAGTGCCCGAAGAGGTGCGCCGACTCCCAGCCGAGCGCGTCCAGGACGGCGACCGCGTCGTCGGCCATGTCCTCGGCGGTGTAGGCCGCGCCGCGGCCGGCGGCCAGGGCGGCGAAGGGGTTGCCCCGGGAGGCGGGCTTCGGCAGCCGGGTGGACTCGCCCGCGTCCCGCTGGTCGTAGCGGGCGACGGCGAACCCGGCGTCGGCGAAGGCCGCGCACAGCTCCCCGGGCCACCAGTGCCGGGAGACCGCAAGGCCCATCACCAGGAGCAGCGGCTCACCGTCCGCGCCCTCCTGGAGCCGGTCGTGGGCGAGCTCGACCGCACCGTTGCGGGCGAAGCGGCGTTCGGTCCAGGTCATGACGGGCTCCTTCGGCGCCGAGCGGAAAATACTGCGAACGGCGTTCGCGGTATTAGACTACAGCGAGTCCAGCAGTCCGGAACGACCGAGGGGGAAGGTGCGGACCGTGGCCGACCGCGAGACCCGGCAGACGACCGTCTGGTCACGCCCCGCGCGGGGCGCGCGCGGACCCGCACCCGAGCGGAGCCGTGCCGAGATCACGACGGCCGCCCTCGCCCTCGCCGACGCGGAGGGCCTGACCGCCGTGTCGATGCGCGCGCTCGCGCAGCGGCTGGGCACGGGGCCCGCCTCGCTCTACCGCTACGTGGGGAGCCGGGACGAGCTGCTGGACCTCATGGCGGACGCGGTCGCGGCCGAGCTGGACCTCTCCGCGGACCCCTCCGGCGACTGGCTGGACGATCTCGTCGGCCTGGCCCGCCAGTCCAAGGCCGCGCACGTCCGGCACCCGTGGCTGGCCGATCTGAACGACCGGCGCGGCGAGGTGCTGGGCCCGCACGCGATCGACTACCTCGACCACGCGCTCCGGATCCTGGCCCCCGCGCCAGGCACCCCCGGCCAGAAGCTGGAGGCCATCGGCCTGCTCGGCGGCCTGGCCACGCTCTTCGCCCGCCGGGAGGCCCTCGCGGTGGACACCGAGACCCCGCCCGCCCGGGCGGCCCACCTGGCCGCGGTCGCCGCCGAGGGCCGCCATCCGCACCTGCTCGCCGCCCTCACCGCGGCGGGCGCCCCGCCCACGGCCGGGCCCGACGACCGGGACGCCCTCTTCGTACGGCTGCTGCGGCGGGTGCTTCCGGCGATGCTGACCGGCTGAGCCAGGACGCGGGACGCAGGGCACCACAGGACGCGGGGCCCGGGCGAGCGGCCCCGCGACTCCCGCGGGCCCGCGACTCCCGCGCCCGGGAGACTCCTGCGTCCGGGAGACTCCTGTGGGCCGGCTCAGCCCTCGGCCGGGGCAACGCCGATCGGGCAGGAGACGCCCGTACCACCGATGCCGCAGTAGCCGCCCGGGTTCTTGTCCAGGTACTGCTGGTGGTACGCCTCCGCCGGCCAGAACGGGCGGCCGTCGGCCGGGAGGATCTCCGTGGTGATCTCCTTGTGGCCCGAGGCCGTCAGGACCTTCTGGTACGCCTCACGGGACGCGGCGGCGGCCGCCGCCTGGGCGGGGGAGTGGGTGTAGATCGCGGAGCGGTACTGGGTGCCCACGTCGTTGCCCTGGCGGAAGCCCTGGGTCGGGTTGTGCGACTCCCAGAACAGCCTCAGCAGTTCCTCGTACGACACGACGGCCGGGTCGAAGACGACGCGTACCGCCTCCGTGTGGCCGGTCAGTCCCGAACAGGCCTCCTCGTACGTCGGGTTCTCCGTGTAGCCGCCCTGGTAGCCGACGAGCGTCGTCCAGACGCCCTCGGTCTGCCAGAACTTCCGCTCCGCGCCCCAGAAGCAGCCCAGCGCGAAGTCCGCCACCTCCAGGCCCTCGGGATACGGGCCCACCAGCGGGTTGCCGAGGACCGTGTGGCGGGAGGGGACGGTGAACTCGGGGACGGGGCGGCCGCGGAGGGCCTGCTCCGGGGTGGGGAGCACGGGGGTGCGGTGGTTCAGGAACATGCGGGGCTCCTCCGGGGGTCGGTTTTCGGTACCTACAACAAGGGAGCGGCCGCCGGGATTCCGGGCACCGGCGCTCACCCCGTGCCCCGGTCCCGCCCGCGCCGAGCCGTGAAGCCGTACCGCCGCACGTGAAGCCGTACCGCACATGAAGCCGTGAAGCCGTGCAGCGTACGGAGATATCAGTGCGGCAGCGTCGCCGGGCTGCCGCCGTTCGCCTCGTACCCCGCGACCGCCAGCGCCCGGTAGACCGTGTACTGCGCGGCCGGGTCCGGGCCCGCCGTCCACGGCAGCGCGCCCACGTGCCCGTCGATCCGGACCAGCTGGTGCATCGCCTCCGACCAGCGCTCCATGTGCACGAGGAACAGCACCAGGAGGTGGCGTACGTGGGCCAGCATCGGGTCGTCCGGACGCGCCGCGTGCACCGCGAACATCGCGCCCTCGACCGCCTTGGTCACCACCTGGCCCCGGTAGAAGCTCTGCACCAGGTTGACCTCCGGCAGATGCTCGTACACCGCGAACAGCGGCAGCGCCGCCAGCAGCGAACCCTGCGGGGCGCGGGCGGCGGCGGCCGTGGCGAACGCGTCGGCGTCCTTGCGCGAGCCGTGCCACTTCTCGCAGTGGAAGTGCAGCGCCGCGATGTGCGCGCCCATGTGCGCCGGAGCCCGGTCGATGATCTTCGCCCAGAGCTGGTCGAACTGCTCGGGGGTGTAGTTCAGGCCCCGGGCCACCGCCAGCTCCACGATGTACGGAACGGGGTCGCCCGGCGCGAGCAGGGCCGCCTCGCCGCAGACCGTACGGGCCTCCTCCAGGATGATCCGGAAGTCGTCGCTGCCCGCGGCCGAGGACCGCCAGGCCTGCTGCACCAGGAACTCCGCGTGCACCGCTGCCCCGCCCGCGTCCTTCGGCGACTCCGCGCGCCAGGTCCGCAGCCACGCGCCGCCCACGCCGGGACGCTGCGCCAGCTCCAGCGAGGCCGCGCCCGCGAAGGCCTGGATCCGCTGCCAGCGCACCTCGCCCTCCTTCGGCGTCCCGGCCAGCAGCTGGGAGGCCGCGCGCCAGTCCTGGGTGCCCTGGACGACGTCGAGCACGTCCAGGAGATCCTGGTCGGGGCCCGGCATCCGGACGTCCAGCTCCTCCTGGCGGGCGAAGCCGTACGTGTCCGGGTCGGCGGCGTCCGGCGCACCGGGTTCGACCTGGCGGATACCGCCCCGGCGACGCATGACCCAGGGGCCGACGATCGCCGCGAGCATGCACATCGCGAGCAGGAACAACAGAATCTCCATGGCCCCATTGTCCCCGGAGCGGCGAGTGGCCGGTAAGGGCCCTCTCCACGAACTACGCTCGGCCCCATGAGCGACCAGCACAGCTTCGAAACCCTCGCCATCCACGCGGGGAACACCGCCGACCCCCTCACCGGCGCGGTGGTACCGCCGATCTACCAGGTGTCCACGTACAAGCAGGACGGCGTGGGCGGACTGCGCGGCGGATACGAGTACAGCCGCAGCGCCAACCCGACCCGCACCGCCCTGGAGGAGAACCTCGCGGCCCTCGAAGGCGGCCGTCGCGGTCTCGCCTTCGCCTCCGGCCTCGCCGCCGAGGACTGCCTCCTGCGTACGCTGCTGACCCCCGGCGACCACGTGGTCATCCCGAACGACGCCTACGGCGGCACGTTCCGGCTGTTCGCGAAGGTCGCCGCGCGGTGGGGCGTGGAGTTCTCCGTGGCCGACACCTCGGACGTGGCGTCCGTACGGGCCGAGATCACCCCGCGCACCAAGGCGATCTGGGTGGAGACCCCGTCCAACCCGCTGCTCGGCATCACCGACATCGCCGCCGTGGCCCAGGTCGCCCGGCAGGCCGGGGCCCGCCTCGTCGTCGACAACACCTTCGCCTCGCCTTACCTCCAGCAGCCCCTCGCGCTCGGCGCGGACGTCGTCGTGCACTCCACCACCAAGTACATGGGCGGCCACTCCGACGTCGTCGGCGGCGCGCTCGTCGTGACCGACCCGGAACTCGCCGACGAGCTGGCGTTCCACCAGAACGCCATGGGCGCGGTCTCCGGCCCCTTCGACGCCTGGCTCGTGCTGCGCGGCATCAAGACGCTGGCCGTCCGCATGGACCGGCACACCGAGAACGCCACCAAGGTCGCCGACCTGCTGACCCGGCACCCCAAGGTCTCCCAGGTCCTCTACCCGGGCCTGCCCGAGCACCCCGGCCACGAGGTCGCCGCCAAGCAGATGAAGGCCTTCGGCGGCATGGTGTCCTTCCGCGTCGCGGGCGGCGAGGAGGCGGCGGTCGAGGTCTGCAACCGGGCGAAGCTCTTCACGCTCGGCGAGTCCCTCGGCGGCGTGGAGTCGCTGATCGAGCACCCGGGCCGGATGACGCACGCCTCGGTCGCGGGCTCCCTGCTGGAGGTCCCGGCCGACCTGGTCCGGATCTCCGTCGGCATCGAGAACGGCGACGACCTGATCGCCGACCTCACGCAGGCGCTGGGCTGATCCGGCAGGAGCGACAGCGGTGACACGAGGGGCGCCCGCCGGTGACGGCAGGCGCCCTTCGCGTTCGGACATTCAGATGTTCCGGCGTTCAGACGTTCCGGCGTTCAGGTGCTCACCTTCTCGTCCGCGTCCTCCAGCATGCCCCTGATCTGCTCGCGCAGTTCGGGGCTGTTCTCGTGTCCGTGGACCGACGCGGCGTGCTCGCTCGCGGCCCGGACGACCTCGTCCTCCTCACCGACGATGGTGAGGGTGCAGTTCATCTCGCTCGGATACTTACGGCAGTCCGCCGTCTTCCTGGTCATCACGGCCTCCTCGGCTCGTACGACGACCGACCACTCCAGCGTAGGCCTCCCGCGCCGGGGGCCCAACGGCTCACCAGCCCTCCAACGGTGGAGTGACCTGGGCGGGCTCGGTCGCCCACGGCTGCTCGACGCCGGCCCAGACGAGGAACGCGGCGAGCGCCAGGCCCAGCAGCCAGGCCGCCGTCCGGACCGCCGCCCGGCGCAGCCGCAGCCGCCGTCCACCGTGCCGGACCGCCCGCGCGGCCAGGTCCGGCGGCAGGGCCGGATGCGGGCCGTCCAGCATCCGGCGGACCTGCTCCTCGCGCGGATCGCGGCGCCCCGCGCTCACGGCGTCACCCCGGCCGCCCCGCGCCGGGGCCCGCCCGACCGCAGCGCCGCCACCGCGCGGGCGCACACGGCGCGGACCCGGTCGGCCGGCAGTCCGAGCAGCGCCGCCGTCTGGTCCTCGCCGACCTCCTCGTACATCCGCAGGACCAGCACCAGCCGTTCGATCGGGGTCAGCCGGTCCAGCAGACCGCCGCGCGGCCGCTGGTGGCGCCGGGCCTCCCGGGCGAACCGGAGGGCCAGCTCCCGGCGGGCCAGGTCGTAGGGGTCGCCGCCGTGCAGCCGGTCCCAGCCGGCGTAGGTACGGGTGAGCGCCGCGTGCAGCAGCCGCTCGGCCCGTACGTACGCGCCCGGCGGTTCGGCCGGTTCACCGGTGAGCAGCGTCGCCGTGTGCAGCAGGCGTCCGCCCGCGCCCGCCACGAAGGCCTCGAACTCCAGGGCGCGGAGCCGGTCCCGGTGGGTCGCCCGCTCTGCCATGGACCACATACGAGCCCCGGTGCACCGCCCCGGTCAAGAGCCCGGACGCGGCCGGTGCGCGCGGTCCGGGGCCGTCAGTCGGACTGCGGCGGCTGGTGCGCGGCCTGCCGGGCGGCCAGCGAGCCGTTGAACCGGGTGAGCAGGGTGCAGAAGATGTCCCGCTCCTCCTCCGACCAGCCGTCCGTCACCTGGGACATCAGCTCGCGCCGCGAGGCGCGGACCTCGTTCAGCCGGGCCTGGCCGCGCGGCGACAGCTGGAGCACCACGGCCCGGCCGTCCTCGGGGTGCGAGGTGCGCTTGACCAGCCCGGTGTCGACGAGCGGCGCGACCTGCCGTGTCACTGTCGAGGAGTCGATACCCATCCCGGCCGCCAGCGCTTTGACGCCCATCGGACCTTCCCGGTCAAGACGGTTCAGCAGCAGGTACGCCGCCCGGTCCATCGAGTTGCGGACCTGGCCGACACCGCCGAGGCGGGTCTGCTCGGCACGGCGGGCGAAGACCGCCACCTGGTGCTGGAGCGCGTCCAGCAGGCGGTCGGGGCCCGGGTGTTCGGGGGCGGCGCCCCCGGAAGGAGACGCAGCAGTCGTCATGTCCTGAGGGGGCATGGCCGGGGGCTCTCTTCAGTGCGGGGTCGGATGGGTGGGGGACAGAGTACGCGGCCCCGGGGCAACGCGTACCAGTGCCGCACAAACCTGCGGACACCACCGCAGGCCGCCATGAGACAAGTCTGCCGCGTGCTCCGCGAGCTGCAAGACTTGCGGACATGAGCTTCCGCGCGACCGCCCACCACCCGGCCCTGATCCTCGACGACGTCCGGGGCGCGCAGAAAATGCTGTCCGGGGTGGCCCGGGTGACCGCCCTGGAGGGCAGCCGGCATCTGACCGAGCTGGTCGGCGCCCCGGTCCACCTCAAGTGCGAGAACCTCCAGCGCACCGGCTCCTTCAAACTGCGCGGCGCCTACGTCCGGATCTCCGGCCTCACCCCGGTGGAGCGGGCGGCCGGGGTCGTCGCCGCCAGCGCCGGGAACCACGCCCAGGGCGTCGCGCTCGCCTCCTCGCTCCTCGGCGTACGCTCCACGGTCTTCATGCCCGTGGGGGCGCCGCTGCCCAAGGTCGCCGCGACCCGGGAGTACGGGGCCGAGGTGCGGCTGCACGGCCAGGTCGTCGACGAGACCCTCGCCGCCGCCGAGCGGTACGCGGAGGAGACCGGCGCGGTCTTCATCCACCCCTTCGACCACCCCGACATCATCGCGGGCCAGGGCACCGTCGGGCTGGAGATCCTGGAGCAGTGCCCGGAGGTCCGCACGATCGTCCTCGGCATCGGCGGCGGCGGGTTCGCCGCGGGCGTCGCCGTCGCGGTGAAGGCCCTGCGCCCCGACGTCCGGATCGTCGGCGTCCAGGCCGAGGGCGCCGCCTGCTACCCGCCCTCGCTGGCCGTCGGGCACCCCGTCTCGCTCGACTCCCCGGCCACGATGGCCGACGGCATCAAGGTGGGCCGGCCCGGCGACGTACCGTACCGGCTGGTCGAGGAGCTGGTCGACGAGGTCCGCACGGTCACCGAGGACGAACTGTCCAGCGCGCTGCTGCTCTGCCTGGAGCGGGCCAAGCTGGTCGTGGAACCGGCCGGGGCCAGCCCGGTGGCCGCGCTGCTCGGCGACCCGAAGGCGTTCCGGGGACCGGTGGTGGCGGTGCTGTCCGGCGGCAACGTGGACCCGCTGCTGATGCAGCGCATCCTGCGGCACGGGATGTCCGCGGCGGGCCGCTATCTGAGCCTGCGGCTGCGGCTCACCGACCGCCCGGGGGCGCTGGCCGCCCTGCTGGCCGCGCTGACCGTGGCCGACGCCAACGTCCTCGACATCAGCCATGTACGCACCGACCCGCGCCTGGGGCTGACCGAGGCGGAGGTCGACCTGCGTCTGGAGACGAAGGGCCCGCAGCACTGCGCCGAGGTCGAGGCGGCACTGCGGGCGGCGGGCTACCGCGTGATGAGCTGACCGTCCGCTTCGCGCCGATTGGCCGGATCCCGTTATTCGCCGCGCGGTGGAGCCCCGCGAATCCTAGGATCGCGAAGAGAGGCCACGTACAGGTGCGGTCAGCCGCGACGACGGGGGAGTTCTTCCATGCCAGGTGCGATCCACGCCGAAGGTCTGGTGAAGACCTTCGGCGACGTACGAGCCCTCGACGGCGTCGATCTCGACGTCCCCGAAGGCACCGTCCTCGGACTGCTCGGGCCCAACGGCGCGGGCAAGACCACCGCCGTACGGGTGCTGACCACGCTGCTGCGCCCGGACAGCGGCACGGCCGTCGTGGCCGGGATCGACGTCCTGAAGAAGCCCAACGAGGTACGCCGCTCGATCGGGCTCTCCGGACAGTTCGCCGCGGTCGACGAGTATCTGACCGGCCGCGAGAACCTCCAGATGGTCGGGCAGCTCTATCAGCTGAGCGCCCGGGACGCGAAGGCCCGCGCGGCCGTTCTGCTGGACCGGTTCAACCTCTCCGACGCCGCCGACCGCACCGCCAAGACGTACTCCGGCGGTATGCGCCGGCGGCTCGACCTCGCGGCGGCGCTCGTCGTCTCGCCGCCCGTGATGTTCATGGACGAGCCGACCACCGGCCTCGACCCGCGCAACCGGCAGCAGCTCTGGGACGTGATCGAGGACCTGGTGGCGGGCGGTACGACCCTGCTGCTGACCACGCAGTATCTGGAGGAGGCCGACCGCCTCGCGAACGACATCTGCGTCATCGACCACGGCAAGGTCATCGCGCGCGGCACCTCCGACGAGCTGAAGGCCCGCACCGGCGGCGAGCGCGTCGAGGTCGTCGTGCACCGCCCCGACGAGATCGAGCCCGCCCGGAGCGTGCTGACCGCCCTCGGCAAGGGCGAGGTCACCGTCGTCCGGCTCTCCCGGAAGCTGACCGTCCCGGTGAGCGGCGGGGCCAAGCTGCTCGCCGAGATCATCCGCGACCTGGACGCCCGGGGTGTGGAGATCGACGACATCGCCCTGCGCAGGCCCACCCTGGACGACGTCTTCCTCTCCCTCACCGGCCACGCGGCCGAGGTCTCCGAGCAGAGCAAGGAGGACGCCCAGTGAGCGCGATCGCCAAGGACGAGGCCCCGGCGCTGCTTCCCCGCCCCTCCGGGGGTGTCACCCAGTCCGTGAAGGACTCCCTCGTCGTCGCGAAGCGGAATCTGATCCGGATGACCCGGATCCCCGAGATGGTGATCTTCGGGCTGATCCAGCCGATCATGTTCGTGGTGCTGTTCACCTACGTCTTCGGCGGCTCGATCAGCATCGGCGGCTCCACCGATCCGCAGCTGTACAAGGAGTTCCTGATGGCGGGCATTTTCGCCCAGACCGTCACCTTCGCCACCGCGGGCGCCGGCGCGGGCATCGCCGACGACATGCACAAGGGGCTCATCGACCGCTTCCGGTCGCTGCCGATGGCCCGGGGCGCGGTCCTCACCGGACGGACGCTCGCCGACCTCGTCCAGACCACCCTCACCCTCGTCGTGCTCGCGGGGGTCGCGCTGATCGTCGGCTGGCGCACCCACGAGAACATCGGCAAGGTGCTCTGCGGCTTCCTGCTGCTGCTCCTGCTCGGCTACGCGTTCTCCTGGATCGGGGCGCTGATCGGCCTGTCCGTGCGCACCCCGGAGGCGGCGACCTCCGGCGGGCTGATCTGGCTGTTCCCGCTGACGTTCATCTCGAACGCCTTCGTGCCGGTCACCGGCATGCCGACGTTCCTCCAGCACGTCGCCGAATGGAACCCCTTCAGCGCCACGGTGGCGGGGGCCCGTGAGCTCTTCGGCAACACCATGCCGAACATGCCGAAGTCCGTCACCGGGGCCTGGCCGATGGAGCACCCGATCCTCGCCTCGGTCATCTGGTCGGTGCTGATCATCGTGGTCTTCCGGACCCTCGCGGTCCGCAAGTACCGCTCGGCCGCCGCCTGACAGGCGCACCGGGGCTCCGCCCAGTAGCCGTGTGACAGCTGTTTCGGCAGCCGCGCGTCGGGCGGAGCGATGAGTTCCGGTGGCGGTGCGAGTCATGTCAGGGGGACGGGGGACGCCGCAGACACCACGGAGGACACCATGACCACCACCGCTCCCGACGGCCACGACCACGACCCGGCCTCCGAGCGGCCCGGCCGCCCGCCCGTCGTCGACCGGGCCACCTGGCAGGCGGCCAGGGACGAACTGCTGGTCCGCGAGAAGGCCCACACCCACCAGGGCGACGCGATCGCCGCGGCCCGCCGGCGGCTGCCGATGGTGGAGACCGACGGGACCGTCGAGGTCGTCGGAGCCGAGGGCCCGGTCCCGTTCCTGGACCTCTTCCAGGGCCGTGACGAGCTCGTCGTCTACCAGCACATGTGGTACGACGGCGCACCGCACCAGGGCCAGTGCGAGGGCTGCACCGACGCGGTCTGGCACATGAAGGACGCCGTCTACCTCAACGCCCGGGGCGTCTCGTTCGCCGTCCTGACCTCGGGGGCCTGGGAGGAGGTGGCCGCCTTCACCGCGTTCATGGGCTACACCCAGCCCTGGTATTCGGTGCGGGGCCTGGACGCGCCGATCGGCGGCGAGATGGGGCACCTCGCCTGCTTCCTGCGCGAGGGCGACCGGGTGTTCCTCACCTACTCCACGACGGGCCGCGGAATCGAGCCGGCCAACGGGTCCTTCGGGCTGCTCGACATGACGCCCTACGGCCGCGGCGAGGCGTGGGAGGACAACCCCGAGGGCCGGCCGGTGCTCGGCCGGGCCCGCGAGGGGTATCCGGGGGAGGGCGGGCCCTGCTGGTACTGGCGCACGGACGCGGACGCCACCGCCAGCTGGGGTCCGGCCAGCCGTCCCACCCCGCAGTGGACCCGCCCCGGCGCGACCCCGGAGAAGACCCTCGGCCGCACCGGCGACCACTCCTGACCTGCCGGGACGGACGCCCGCCCGCCTGGCCGAGCCGCGGCGCGACGACGCACGGGAGCCCCGGCCTCCCTGAGGCCGGGGCTCCCGTGTCGTTCGGTCGTGGTCGGCCGGGTCAGCCGGAGTAGGGCTTCGCCGCCAGGATCTTCACCGTGGCGGTCTTGCCGTTCGGCAGCTCGTAGTCCGCGTCGTCACCCGTCCGCTTGCCGTTCACACCGAGGCCGAGCGGGGACTGCGGGGAGTACGTCTCGATCTCCGTGCTGGCGTATTCACGGGAGGCGAGCAGGAAGGTCAGCGTGTCGTCCTCGTCGCCGTCGAAGGCGATGGTGACGACCATGCCGGGCTCGACCACGCCGTCGTCGGCCGGCGCCTCGCCGACCTTCGCGTGCTCCAGGAGCTGGGTCAGCTGGCGCACCCGCAGCTCCATCTTGCCCTGCTCCTCCTTGGCCGCGTGGTACCCGCCGTTCTCCCGGAGGTCACCCTCCTCACGGGCCGCCGCGATCTTGACGGCGATCTCCGTGCGCGCGGGACCAGACAGGTACTCCAGCTCGGCCTTGAGCTGGTTGTACGCCTCCTGCGTGAGCCAGGTGACGTTTTCGCTGGTCTGGGTCACAGGTGCTCCTCGTCGGTACTGGGAAGTGCTGGGAAATACAAAGCATCGCCCTACCCAGAAGCATGTGCCTCTGCGGGTGGGCGAAACCACGAGCCTAACAATTCCCCAGGAAAAGGGGGAGAAGGTAAACCGTCACACGCCAGGACCGGCCGCTGCGACCCGTATCGTCGCAGGTCACACGGGGTGTGCTGCGGTTCAGCCGGTCGGGCCGTCGTCGGCGGTGCAGCCCATCGGCTCGACCGCCGTCGCCCGGGACCGGGTCACCACGTTCACGACCTCGTCGATCCGGTCCTCGGCCCGGTCGAACCGGACCTCCTTGCGGCCCACCTCGGAGCCGTCCTCGCTGAGCGCCCGCACCAGGCAGTAGCCGTGGCCCTCGCGGTCCTTGCGGACCTCCAGGTGGACATCGGCCCGGGTGTCGGAGACGATCTTGAACTTGATCATCTCGGCACTGATGCCCTGGCCGCCCACGTAGTCGAAACCGATCCACCCGATCACGCCGAGCAGAGCGACGCCCAGGACCGATCCGACGATCTTCAGCTTGCGGTCCGCACGCTGATCCTCGGTCCGGCCGTACCGCCCCTCGGGCGCAGCCTCGCGAACCGCCGTCATGATCGTTCCCTCCGGACCGGGCATCGAGGAATTTTCCGGTCCCTCGTTCAGTCACTATAGAAGCCGCCCGCCCGTCACCCGACCGCGCCCCACACCGACGTCGCGCGGGCCGGCACCTCTCTTCGAACCAGAGCGACCGAACCAGAGCGACCAATGACTGAGGATCGAGCTTTGACTGAGCAGCTGCGACTGATGGCCGTTCACGCCCACCCCGACGACGAGTCGAGCAAGGGCGCGGCCACCATGGCCAAGTACGTGTCCGAGGGGGTGGACGTGCTGGTCGTGACCTGCACGGGGGGCGAGCGCGGCTCCATCCTCAACCCGAAGCTCCAGGGTGACGCGTACATCGAGAAGAACATCCACGAGGTGCGCAAGAAGGAGATGGACGAGGCCCGGGAGATCCTGGGCGTCCAGCAGGAGTGGCTCGGCTTCGTCGACTCGGGTCTGCCCGAGGGCGACCCGCTGCCGCCGCTGCCCGAGGGCTGCTTCGCCCTGGAGGACCCCGAGGTCGCCGCCGGACGCCTGGTGGCGAAGATCCGCGCGTTCCGGCCGCAGGTCATCACCACGTACGACGAGAACGGCGGCTACCCGCACCCCGACCACATCATGACGCACACGATCTCGATGATCGCGTTCGACGGTGCGGCCGACGCGGAGCGCTTCCCCGAGGACGAGTTCGGCCCGGTCTGGACGCCGCGGAAGCTCTACTACAACCAGGGCTTCAACCGGCCGCGCACCGTCGCGCTGCACGAGGCGCTGATCGCCCGGGGTCTGGAGTCCCCGTACGGCGAGTGGCTGGAGCGGTGGAAGGAGTTCGAGCGCGTCGAACGCACGCTGACCACGCACATTCCCTGCGACGAGTTCTTCGAGATCCGCGACAAGGCACTGATCGCGCACGCCACGCAGATCGACCCGGAGGGCGGCTGGTTCCGGGTTCCGATGGACATCCAGCGCGAGGTCTGGCCGACCGAGGAGTACGAGCTGGCGAAGTCTCTGGTCGATACCTCCCTCCCCGAGAGCGACCTCTTCGCGGGCATCCGCGACAATGCCTGATATGTACGCGACCCAGGCACTGACGCACCTCGTCCCGTTCGCCGCCGAAGAGCTCGACAAGAACAAGGTCACCCCCGGCGTCCTCGGCTTCCTCGTGTTCGCCGCGCTCGCCGTCGGCGTGTGGGCCCTGATGAAGTCGATGAACCGCCACATGGGCCGGGTGAACTTCGAGGAGGCCCCCGACCCGGACGCCGAGCCGGCCGCCGACGCGGCTGCCGCGCCCCGGAAGTAGCCGGCGCGGCAGGCCGTACGAGTACGGAAGGGCGTCCGGCCCGGTGCCGGACGCCCGTCGTGTACGTGTACGGGAACGGGGGCCGTCGGTTACGGGTACGGCCACGGGCGCCGGGTTCTCCCCGACGCCCGCCCGGTCACCGCCCTGCCGTCCCCGCCATCACAGCCGACACAGTCGGGCCCGTCCCCAGCGTTACGTCCGTGCCGTCCCCGGCGTCACGGCCGGGCCGGCTCCGTCGGCACGCCCATGATCTGGCCGGCGCCACGGGTCGGGGTGAGCCCGAGCCGCCACGCCTGCCAGCCGTCCTCCAGGTCCACGCCCCGCTCCAGGGCCACCGCGAACGCCGCCGCTGACTGCTCCAGCTTGCCGTCCCGCGCCGGATGCCGGGCCTCGACCAGGTCCGCCAGCTCCTGCTGGGCGACCACCGTGCCCACCTCGACGCCCCCGGGCGAGGCGTACGGCAGCAGCGTGCACCGCAGGAACCGGGCCCAGTCGCCGCCCCGCGCGTCCCCGTACGAATCGAACAGCTCCGCCGCCTCACCGCACAGCTCCAGCGCCTGCGGCGCCCGCCCGTTGCCCGCGTCGATCAGCGCCAGCTCCACGCACGCCCAGGCCTCGCCGTACGGCACCTTGATCCGCCGGAAGTCCGCCCGCGCGTCCATCAGCAGCTGCCGGGCGAACCCGGAATTGCGCAGGTTTCCCGTCTGCGCGGCCCGCTGGTCCCGGGTCACCCGGCCCGAATGGTGCCGGGCGCACGCCAGCCCGTACACGTCCCGCATCCGGGAGAACATCGTCCGGGACCGCTCCAGCTCACGCACCGCCTGATCCGTGTCCCCGTCCTCCTCCAACGCCTGACCCAGGTAGTACAGGGTCCACGCCTCACCGCGCGCGTCCTCGTTGTCCCGGTGCCGGTCCAGGGCCTCGCGCAGCTGCTCCAGCGCGGCCGCCGGATCGCCGTCCAGCAGCCGGGCCCGGGCCAGCTGGGTGATCGCCCAGGCCTCACCGCGCCCGTCGCGGGTGCGCCCGTACAGCTCCAGGGCCGTACTCAGCGCCTCCTCGGCCGCCGCCACCTCGCCCGTGCGCAGCCGCACCTGTCCCAGCTGGAACTGCGTCCAGGCCTCACCGTGCAGCGACTCGCCCTCCCGGTGCAGCCGCAACGCGTCGGCCAGCAGCGCCAGCGCCTTCACCAGATCGCCCCGGTCACGCTCCACGGCCGCCAGCGCGTGCAGGGTCCAGGCCCGGTCCTCGGCCTGCGCCGGCGAGGACTGCAGGGCCAGCGCCTCGCCGAGCCGGGCCGCCGCCTCGGTCAGATTGCCCTGGTGGTGCAGGGTGATGCCGAGCGAGCACAGCGCCAGCGCCTCGCCCGCGTCGTTCTGCGCCTCGTGGTAGAGCCCGACGACGGAGGACAGCGTGGTGCGGGCCTTGTCCAGCTCGCCGAGCTGCCGGGCCGCGATGCCCGTACGCCACTGCACCGAGCGCTCCAGCAGCCCCTGGTCCACGGCCTGCGTCAGCTCGCTGATCTCGCCGAGGCGGTACAGGTCGCCGCGCAGCAGGCAGTAGTCGCACAGCGCACCCAGCAGATGCAGCACCGTGGCCTGGTCGACGCCCTCCGCGTGCCGCAACGCCGCCGTGATGAAGCTCGACTCGTCGTCCAGCCAGCGCAGCGCCGAGTCCAGCGACCCGAAGCCGTGCGAACCGAACTGTCCGGCGCGGGTCGACATCTTCCCGTCGACCATCCGGATCACCGCGTCGGCCAGCTCCGCGTAGTTGGTCAGCAGCCGCTCCTGCGCCGCCGTCCGCTCGGCCGGCTCCTCCTCGTCCAGCAGCCGGGCCAGCGCGAACGCCCGCACCAGATCGTGCAGCCGGTAGCGCGATCCCCGTACGCGGGTGAGCAGCCCGGCCCCGGCCAGCACGGTCAGCAGCCGCTCCGCCTCCTGCTCGTCGGCGGAGAGCAACGCGGCAGCCGCCGCCGCGCCCAGGCTCGCCCGGCCCGCCAGTGCGAGCCGCCGCAGCAGCCGCCGTGCCTGATCGCCCTGGTCGGTGTAGCGCAGCCACAGCGCCCGCTCCACCGGGTCCACCGGCCCGTACGCGCCCAGGTCCTCCGCCAGCGTGTGCCGACTGCGCGCGCCCAGCGCGGAACCGGCCACTCGCAGCGCCAGCGGCAGTCCGCCGCACAGCTCCACGATCGCGTCCGTGGACGGATAGTCGTACGGCCCGGTCTCCTCCTCCTCGGCCACCTCGCGCAGCAGCTCCTCCGCGCCCGCCGCCTCCAGCGCGCCGACCGGCAGATGGTGCACCCAGGCCGGCAGATCCTCGGGCAGCTCCAGCGGCTCCCGGGCGGTGACGATCACCAGACTGTCCGAGCGCTCCGGCACCAGGGTGCGGACCTGCCCGGCGTCCGTGGCGTCGTCGAGCACGACGGTGACCGGCGTCCCGGTGAGGTGCTGGTGGTACAGCTCGGAGAGCCGCCGCACCTGCTGCTCCGCCGAAGCACCCTCCCGGAACAACAACTGCTCGCGCGGCGCGCCCAGCCGGTTCAGCAGATGCAACAGCGCGTCCCGGGTCGGCAGCGGGCTCTCCCCGGCCACCTGGCCGCGCAGATCGACCACGCACGCACCCCGGAACTGGTCCTTGAGCGCATGAGCGGCCCGCACCGCGAGCGCGGTACGCCCCGAACCCGGCTCACCGTGCAGCACGACGACGGTCGGCCGGGTCTGCGTGGAGGCGCGGGCCGCGTGCACCCACTGGGCGATCTGCGCCAGTTCGGCCCGCCGCCCGGTGAACGGCCCCTCCGCGTGCGGAAGATGACCGAAGGACTGCTCCAGCACCACCCGGGTACGGGCCGCCGCGCTCCGGTCGCCGCCGCGCAACGGCCGCCCCGCCGGGGCGGCCTGCTTCTTCGGGGCGCGGGCGGCCGGGGTCAGCATCCGCTGCTGGTCCAGGTACGGGCGGATGCCCCGTACCTCCAGGGCGGTCAGCCACTGGAGCCTCAACTGCTCGGCCCCGCCCGGCTGTCCGGCGGCGGCGGCCCGGCGGTGGGCGGCGGGCCAGTGCGAAGCGGTCACCTTCGCCACGGTCGTCGCCGTACCGGCCACCGCGACAACCGCGCCCGCACCGAACGCCAGACCGGTGTTCGCGCCGAGCGCCAGATCGGCCCCGAACGCGGCGGCGGCCGCAACACCCGTCACCAGCAGGGGCGTTCCCAGCGTCGCTCTGCTGAAGCGCTCCGCGAGCGGCCGGTCGCCCGCCGCCACCGAGTCCAGCGCCTGCGTGTACGCGGCGTACTCCTCGCCCGCGCTGGCCGCCATGGTGTCGAGCGCCGCCCGCGCCCGCGACATCAGCACCCCGGCATCGGTCCGCCCGCCGGTACGCCGCGTCTCCTCCTCCACGGCGCGCACCAACAGCCTCTCGGCTTCCGCCCGATGGCTGTCCCGCATATGTGTCCCCCTCCGAGAGCTGCGTCGTGCTGCGCTCCGAACCTCGGGTTCCGGAGCGTCAGTTACCGAACGTCAGTTACCAAGCGTCGGGGTCAAGTGTCCTGCGTAGCGCGCTCCGGCGCGAGGGGCACCGGGCAAGGGGCCGGTCAAGGCACGGCCGGAGGGCGGTGACGGAGGGGGGGACTGCGGGAGTCCGCGCGGCCGCCGCAGGGGCAACAGCACCGCCGCTTCCCCCTCCCGGATCACCGATTGGCGAAGGTCACCGCCTTCGCGTCCTCCTCGTACGCGAAGGAGCCGGTGAAGCCCCAGTTCTTCCAGCCGCCGTCGCCCCGGTTGGTGATCGTCCCGCTGTCGACGGCGAACACGTCGACACCGTCCACCACCGCGAGGTGTTCCAGCCCGGACACCCCGGAGAAGGAGAGGTCGTTGAACGACTTGGCGGTGATGATGTTCTTGTCGGGGAAGCTGCGGCCGTACTCCTCCAGGAGCGAGTGCGTCAGTTCGGCCTTGTCGCCGGGCACCTTGCCGGAGTAGTCGGTGCCGGGATACGGGCCGCCACCGGTGTACTTCGGTGTCTCGTCGTTGAAGTGGACGGTGCCGGATCCGGTGGCCGTGGAGTCGGCGTCCAGGTCGGCGGGGGCCGGCCGGTCGAAGGTCGCCTCCATGCCGTCGCGCTCGAAGTTCCCGTACATGGCCCAGTTGGTGTAGCCGCCGTCGCCGTCGTTCTTGAACGTGCCCTTCTCGAAGACGTAGACGTCGAACACGGCCCGGCCGGAAGCGATGTCGTCGCCCTTCTCGTCCTCGTGGTAATCGGTGGAGTTCAGCCGGTAGCGGCCCCGGTGCACGAAGGAGTCCGGCTCGTCGACCCAGTGCGAGTCCTGCTCGGAGTGCATCGCGACGACGTTGTAGTCGGGATAGCAGCGGCGCATGTCGTTCACCAGCATCCGCACCGCCTGGGTCGATCCCTCGTCGTCCAGCGGTGAGTACGTGTTGTAGTACCGGCTGCGGTCGGGCGGCTCCTGGCCCTCGACCTGGCAGCCCTCGTCGCCCGGCTTCCAGCCCTCCTTGCGCTTCGGCTTGGGCGGCTCCTGGAACGTGACGGTGCGGCGGTCCTCGCTGATGTCGAACACACCGTGGAACGCCCGGTTCTTCCAGCCGAGGTCGGCGTCCTCGGCCCAGGTGAACTTCCCGGTCCTGAAGGCGTAGACGCGGTAGGTCGTGCCGCTGATCTTTACGGTCTCGATCAGCGCGGTGCCGTCCATCTCCTGGAGGTTTCCCTCGTGCGGCTGGGCGATGACGATGTTGTAGTCCGGCAGGCAGTAGGCGAGATCGTCGAGCGCCAGCTTGACCCGCTTCTCCTTGTTCTTCTCGTTGTCGATCTTGTCGATGACGAAGTTGACCAGCCAGGAGTAGCCCCAGGCTGCGGTGTTGCCGAGCACCCCGCTGCCCGGCACCTTCACCGAGGAGTTCGACTCCCGGGGCTCGAAGCACAGGTCGGGCAGTGCGTTCGGGGTGCTGCCGGGGGGCAGTTCGACGGACTTGCGGACCGGCTCGTCGAGCGTCCGCCCGAGGGGCTCGCCGGCTCCTTCGTCGACCGGCGCACCGGAGTCGTCGCCGCTCGGCTGCTCCGCCCGAGCGGTGTCGACATCGTTGTCATCGGAACAGTCGACGCCCCCGAATCCCGCCGGGCCGATGCGGCAGACCTGCGCGTGGACGGAACGGGACAGCGAACCGCCGATGCCGGTCGCGACGATCGCACCGACCACGGCGACCACCACGGCGATCAGGGCCAGGTACTCGACGGCGGTCTGCCCACTGCTCGCGCACACACCCCGTCGTATCCGGTCGCTGCGTTTCACGCGTCACCTCGTCCTCGCCGCCGTATCACCGGGCCGCACGCCCGCCGGGACCGAAGGTAGCGACGCATCGGTGGGCGGGAGTAGGGCCCAGGGACCCGGAGAGGGGCCCACATCACCGCGACGCAGGCCCTGCGGGCGCCCGGCCCCGGCGCGCCCGGCGCGGCGGTTCGATCACATGGCAGAGCTTCGGAGCGACGCCGCCACCGACCTCGCCTCGGTCGCCGACGTATCGACGGTGTCCTCCTGCAACAGGTCGTACAGCGCGTCGGCCGCCGGCAGATCGGAGGTGCGGCTGGTCAGCTCCTCGGGGGCGGTCATGGCGGTGCCGGTGGCGAAGGCGCCGGCGAACAGTGCGGTCGCGATGAGTTTCTTCACGGTTTTCGTATCCGTCGTGACGGTGGCGGTGGCCACCGTCGGGGGTGGGGGCCACCGCCACCAAGTCGTCCTGGAACGCCTTCGCAGATACGTTCCTGCGAAGGCGACAGGACGACCCGGGCGAGCAGTGGCCGGGGTGCGAGAATTCCTGACTTCCCAACGAGGCCGTCCCTTTCGGGGAACGCTCCACTCCGGTGATGCCACCCGAACGAGGAACCCTGCGAGCGCCCTGTGGGCACCGTGCGCTGTACGAAGTCGCTCCGTTCCTCAGAGGGTTCCGAGGCCGACCGTGACGGAGGCTGTGGCGATGGTCTCGATCAAGCCGGTGGACATCTCGCCGTCCTTGTAGGCCTTTGTGGTGGGATCAAGAACGTAGGTGTAGACGATCGGGACCTCGGTGGCGGCCTGTTCGATGCGCCAGTAGAAGGGGATGCCGGCCTTGGCGTACTGGTCCACTTTCACGATCCGGTCGGTGGTTTCCGAGCCGGGCGACACCACCTCGACGACCAGGAGTACATGCTCGGGGCGGGTAGGCATGAGGTCGATGGTCTCCGCCCGGTAGACGATGACGTCTGGGCGGCGGTTGGCGAGGGGAACGTCCTGCAAGCGGACGTCGAAGTCGGTGTCGGCGTTCCAGTCCGGGCCCGCGGCGGCCTCCAGGGCGTTGGCCAGGATCCGGGCCAGCCGGTTGTGGCGCTTGGAGTCGCTCGGGCTCACGATGACCAGCCCGTCCACGATCTCGATGCCGGCGCACCGCACCTCGGATCAGGAGTCGTACTGCTCCGCGCTGATCTGCGTATGCATGGTGTGCCTCCTTCGATGCCTGCACAGTTTCGGCGCTGTTGGACTCAGCCTGCTTCCCGGTGTTGTCCGGCTGCCCGGAGTCGGCAGCGCCGACCTGTCCCACTTGCCCATTCGTACCACGCTCTGTGGCGCGGGTGCCCGGGAGTCGGGTGCATGTGGATCGGGCCTATGACCAACCGGATTGCGCAGACCGCCTCGCTTTATCTCCTCCAGCTCGCCAGCACCCCCGTCTGCTGTTGGCTGTTGTCGCCCGAGGCGGAATGTGGCCGTGCTGCCTACGCGTCTCTGATGATCACGCGCTTACCGCAGAGCTTGGACCAATCGTCACGGTCGGAGGTCAAAACAATCGCAGGGGCCGGTACGCGGAGCGCGAGCGCGGCGACGAGGGCGTCGATCGCGTACTTGTGCCCATGCAGCCCGCCTGCGTCCTGAAGCAGCGCCACGGCGGTCAGGGAGTCCTCCGGGGTGACCGGTTCTACCCGCAGTCGGGAGAGCACCCACTTCAACCGCGCAAGATCGGTCTTGCCGTGTACGGCTTCGACGATGGTCAGCGCAGACACGAGGACGGGGACCCCGACCTGCCGGGATGCCTCGATGCGAGCCGCCATGCCGCGGTCGTTGCGCAGAAGCAGGGAGAGCGCCTCGGAGTCGAGCACCAGTGAGCGGGCCGGCTGCTCCTTCACGCAGCGCCCCGCTCCGTGTTCTCGTCTGCGAACAGCTCGCGACGAGCGGCTTCGATCTCCTGCTCCGTGAGCGCACCGTGCTCTTCTTCGTGGGCCGCGACGATCTCGGCGAGCCCGTCCATGGCGAGCTGGTGCCTGACAGCCTCGGTGACGTAGCTGGACAGCCCTCGGCGGCCGGTCCTTGATCGCAGCTCACTGACCAGCTCGGAAGGCATGGATACGGAGACGTTCTCAGTGACTCCCGAACGATTCTGCTTCATGAAATCAGTGTAAGACCATCTCTATTACATTCGCGAGATCGTCCGTGTACCCGTCGGACCGAACGCCGCCGGAGGCATCGCCTGAATCGCCGAAATTGACTGCCCGGACCTAACGCAAGCGCCGCCTTCGATCGAGTGATCAGCGCGGAGCTTGCGCTGCGGCAGGGCAAGTGCTACCCCTCCGCACGGCGCAGGAACTGCCAGCCCAGCACCGCCAGGGTGAGCGTCTGCACAAGTGAAGTGAGCACGAGTAGGAAGTGAGCGGTGTGGGAGCACCAGAACGCGATCATGCAGACCATGGGCAGGATCAGGTACGTGAACAGGTCCACTGTTGTCTGAAGCCGCTTGCGCATCGCGCGGCCCGCAACATCGCGGTGATAGACCTCCCATCCGAACATTGCGCCCCTGGCGGAGGCGAGTTCTCCCAGACGCGGCCCCAGCCGGTCGCGGACGTAGCAGCCGATCGCCGAGATCTTCTCGTCATTGACCAGGTAGGTCCAGCCCAGGATCAGGCAGATCGCGGGGACGGAGAGCAACAGTCCGGCCTGACCACTGTGGACGGTGACCGCTACGACCGCGGTGACTGCGGCGAGCGTAAAGTAGAGCAGGTTGTCGCGGAATCCTATGCGGGTCTTCTGTTCCTCCTTGAGGCGGTCGTACTCGGCCAGCAGGACTTTGCTCTCGGTGACATCGTCCATGTCGGTCACAGCCTTCCGGTGCTCGATTTCGGATCAGTCGGCGATCTGGAAGGGCATCAGGTTTTCGGGGTTGTGTCGTTCGAGCCAGCCCTTCCCGTCTGCTGCGACCCCCTCCAGGAGGCGGAAGGTATGGGTGAAGCCGGCCGTGCTGAGACTGATCTCGGAAATCTCCCGGGCGTTTTCGTCCGGTGCCAGTTGATGGGCATCGGCGTCCTTCACACGGATCTTCCGGGCTGGGCCGTTGGTGAGGACGAGCTCCAGGTCGTAACCGGCATCGGCGTTCTCCGTCACCTGCACCGAGGACAGGGCGTCGAACCGGTAGTTGCTCCGCTGCTCGTTCCTGCGTGTCGAGTCGGAGAATTTGAGCTCGGAGCTGACTTCGCGGATGCCGTCCCTGGTGAACAGGAACAGGCGGATGACGTAACGCGAGTACCGCCATGGGCCGCCCTGGACTCGGGCCCGTTTGTAGGGGCGCGCAGGAGCCACCAGGATGGTGTGCGTGATCAGATCCCGCCAGGTGAGCCGGTGGTGCCGCAGCGCCTCATCCACGAACGATGTCTTGTCACAGGCGAGCCAGGTCTCCATCTCCAGCTCACTGGGGCGGGTTTGGTCCAAGAGCGCCTTCCAGCGCTGGTGAGCCTTCCGCCGTGCCGCCAGCTCTTCCTGGTACTCCCGCGCCTCCAGGGCCAGACGGTGCCTTTCACGCCGAACCTTCAGCCACAGCTGAGCGGCCGCGTGCCCCGACCAAGCCACACCGAGAAAGGCCAGTAGGGCCCACACCGGCCGCGGTTGCACAGCGCCCCGGGCCGCAGTGCCCAGCCCTGCCAGGACCGCGGCGCCGCAAACGGCGAGGGCTGCCACGGTCAGAACCTTCGTCCTGATCGGCGTTCGGTCCTGTGGGTGCCGATCGAACAGGGTGCCATTGTCGTGCCGGTTCCGGGCCTCCTCGGCGAGGTATCGGATCAGCCAGTTGACCCGGTCGACACCGATCCGGCTCTCCCGGTAGAGGTCGGCGATCTCGGCGGCGAGGTCGCTCCGGACCTCAGCGGTGTGCGCAAGCCAGGCATCCGGGGTGAATCCGTGGGGCGTGCGGACTCTGAAGTAGTGATCGAACCTGTTGCGGACGCTGTTGGTGAACCCGCCCTCGGGAGGTGCGGGACTGTGAGGCTGTGGGGCGTCGGACCCGCCCGTCTGGTTCGGCCGGAGCTGTCGGCCCCACCACTGGATGCCGCATCGGGCCGCGGCGCGGCCTGCGCCGAGTGCGACCAGTGACTCGATGACCGCCAGGGCCGGGTGGGCGATCCATGCCAGGGCTCCGAGGGCCACACTGCTGACTACGAACAGGGCCACCCGGGGCGGGAGGGCCGCCTGGGCAGCGGCAGCGGCAGCGGTGTTCAGGCGGGGGAGTGCGGCCCGTGCCCCGATGGGGGAAGGCTCGAAGTAGGCCCACACCCGCTTGGCCCGGTCGTTGCCCAAGCGTTCCACTTCGGCCTTTTCGAGGGTCTCCGCCCACAGGTCGTCCTTCAGGCCCCCGGTGAGCATGAGATCGAGGTGGCGGAGGATCGCATCATGCTGGCGGGAAGGCAGGTCCTGCAACTGCTTCAGCACAGGTCCGGTTGTTCCGCCGGAGGAGCCGAGCGCCGCCAGCAGGTCGAAAGCGACGCGCAGGGCTTCCTTCCACTCGCCCTCGGGGTAGGTCCGAACGAGCCCGGAGGCGCGGTGCAACTGCTGGACCTCTTCGGCTTTGAGGTCGTGATGGGTGCGTGTGCTGAACATGGCGAGCACCCAGTGGAATCGAACCTCCGCGTTGTGGTAGCCGTGGGCGATCGCATCGGTGATTACTTCGAGAGCGCGGCTGGGGACTCCGTCTTCCAGGAGTCGCACGCCCACCCTGTATTTCTCCTGCGGCGAGGCATCCGGGTGAACGAAGTAGACGCTGGAGTTGTGTACGACCCCTGCCTGGATCCCGATGGTGGAGTCGTGCGCGGCAGAGCTGTACGTGGCACCGTCGCTGTCGCTCATGCCCGGTCACCGGCTGCGGCGATCAACGGGGCCAGCTCGGCCATCAGCGCAGGGCACTCCACGACCAGTCCGCGCAGTCTCCTGAGCGTCATGGCCGCCCGCTTCGACGAATCAGAGGTTTGTTCCCCGGCTGACCGGATGGCGGATTCCAGGTCGGCCAAGGCCTCTCGGTACGTGTCCTGGTCGAGGTCGCCTTCAGCGCGGTGCCGCGTCAGATTCTCTCGGAAGCCATCGAGTGCCGCGAACAGGTTCAGCGGTCCGGACTCCTCCGGAGCCGTGTTCATGTGCACGCTGCTGCCCGTGACCGATCCGGCCATGATGCCAACCGTGCTGTTCTGGGCAGTGTTGCTGACGTGTCGGTCGAGTCGGTCGGCCGAAGGGGCCCTGTCGTCTCGGGGCACTACGGTCTTCTCCTGCTCCCCCGCCAGCTCCACCGCCAGCCGGATGGCGAACGCCGCCGCGTTCGCTGCGGCCTGCGGCTGCCAGCTGCGGTCGTCCGTACTGTTCTTCGTGCCGTCCGCCCGATCGCTGATTCCCCGGATGATGGCCACCGGCGCCCCGTTGAGATGGCCCGCTTGTGCCACCCCGGCCGCCTCCATCTCGATGGCGAGCGCGTCGTTGTAGTGCTGCCGGATCCATGTCGCCTCGGCCGAGACCCTTGAGTTCTGGACGATCTCGCCAGCGGCGACCGCCCCGAAGCGCACCTGTGGTGCGTGCTCGTGACTGGAGGCGGAGTCCGCCCAGTCGTCCAAGCGGGCCAGGTGCAAGGCGAGCTGGCTGATCCCGTGCGGTGCTTCCCACACCCGCGGGCGAGCCTTGAGCCCGTCGTCCTCGCTGGTCCCACCGTGGTAGGCGTACACATGTGACGCCACTACTACGTCACCCAGCCTGGTGGCGTCCCATAAGGCACCGGCGACCCCGACGAACAGCACGGCCGCCGGCGAGAACTCCTGAATCGCGCGTTCGGCGATCACTGCGGCGGAATGATTTCCTTTGCTTGTCAGGCCGAGTGCGACACGGCACGACGTGCCCTGCACGGTGCCCACTTCGAACCGGGTGCCACGCTCGTGGAGGTGCGCCTGCGGACTCGCGAGCTTCTCTCGCACGGCCTGGTACTCGAGATTGAGGGCGGTGAGAATCACCACCGGGCCTTTCGACATCTATTCCTCTTCCCCGTTCGGGTTCTCTTCTGTTGCGGGCGGCGCGGGTTGGATCAGCGGTGGGAACAGGACGGTTTTCGGCCCTGCCCGGTACAGCCGTGCCGGTCGCCCGCCCGTGCTCCTGCGGTCCGTGCCGACGGGAATGATGAATCCCTTCGCGGCTTGGACCTTCCGGTAGAAATTGCGCGTGTCGAGTTCGGTGCCCCAGACTGCCTCGTACACCTGTTGCAGCTCTGCGATGGTGAACTCCTCCCCGCAGAACGCCGTGGCCAGCGACGAGAACTCAAGCTTGGTACGGGCGTGTTCGATCCCGTCCGTTGCAATTCGACGGTGGTCGAAGGCGAGTTCCACCTGCCCCGACAGCACGGCTTCCGCGGGAACCCAGGAGGCATCGGTGGCATCCGTTCCCGCGACCGGGTCGGGTAGCCCTGGTGCGATTGCCAGGTGCGCCACAGAAACGACTCGGCCCCGGGGGTCGCGATTCGATTCTCCGTACACAGCCAACTGCTCAAGGTGTACCCAGCTGGATGCCAGGGCTGTTTCCTCGTTCAGTTCGCGGTGTGCGGCATCCAAGATCTCCTCGCGATCGTGGTTCAGAAATCCTCCGGGCAGGGCGGGCATGCCTTCGAAGGGGGCTTCACCCCGCTCCACCACGAGTACGTGGAGGCGGCCCTCCCGCAGCGTCAGAATCACGAGATCGACCGTCAGGAGTACAGGGGGTGGTGACCATGCATCATCTTGCATGCTTTGTAAGGTACTTCAGTTATTGTCAATTTCACAAGAAGGGGGGGTGGTGCTTGCTGTCGGGCTCGGCTCCGCAGTCCCGATGCGAGTGACAGGGCTTCACGGGCGGACCGGTTGGAACCGACTCCGCCAGTGGGTTCGGGTTTCGGGGTTCCCGCGGCCGGTGCTGCGATACTGCCCGCATGGTGAACCGCCTGGCCGATGCCATGTCCCCGTATCTCCTCCAGCACGCCGACAACCCCGTCGACTGGTGGCCCTGGTCGCCCGAGGCGTTCGAGGAGGCTAGGAAGCGGGATGTGCCCGTGCTGCTCAGTGTCGGGTACGCCAGCTGCCACTGGTGTCACGTCATGGCGCACGAGTCGTTCGAGGACGAGATCGTGGCCGCCTATCTCAACGCGCACTTCGTGCCCGTGAAGGTCGACCGGGAGGAGCGGCCCGACGTCGACGCCGTCTACATGGAGGCCGTGCAGGCGGCCACCGGGCACGGGGGGTGGCCGATGACCGTCTTTCTCACCCCGGATGCCGAACCCTTCTACTTCGGGACCTACTTCCCGCCCGAGGCCCGGCACGGCTCGCCCTCCTTTCAGCAGGTGCTGGAAGGGGTCACCGCCGCCTGGACCGATCGCAGGGACGAGGTCGCCGAGGTGGCGGGGCGTATCGTCGCCGATCTTGCGGGGCGGTCGCTGGTCCATGGTGGGGACGGGGTGCCGGGGGAGTCGGAGATCGCTCAGGCGCTGCTCGGGCTGACCCGGGAGTACGACGAGCAGCACGGCGGGTTCGGGGGTGCGCCCAAGTTTCCGCCGGCCATGGTGGTGGAGTTCCTGCTGCGGCACTATGCGCGGACCGGGGCCGAAGGCGCACTGCAGATGGCCGCCGACACCTGCTCGGCGATGGCCCGGGGCGGCATCTACGACCAGCTCGGCGGCGGGTTCGCGCGGTACTCTGTGGACCGGGAGTGGATCGTGCCGCACTTCGAGAAGATGCTGTACGACAACGCTCTTCTGTGTCGTGTCTACGCTCATCTCTGGCGTACCACCGGGTCCGACGAGGCGCGGCGGATCGCCCTGGAGACCGCCGACTTCATGGTGCGGGAGCTGCGGACCGCCGAGGGCGGGTTCGCCTCTGCGCTGGACGCCGACAGTGAGGACGCGGACGGCAGGCATGTCGAGGGGGCGTTCTATGTGTGGACGCCGGAGCAGCTGCGTGAGGTGCTGGGGGAGGACGATGCCGCCTTCGCCGCAGCCTATTTCGGGGTGACCGAGGACGGCACCTTCGAGGAGGGCGCCTCCGTGCTCCGGCTGCCGGGGGACGCGGGGCCCGTGGACGCCGCGCGGCTCGCCGACGTACGCGCCCGGCTGCTGGCCGCCCGTGAGGAGCGGCCGCGCCCGGGGCGGGACGACAAGGTGGTCGCCGCCTGGAACGGGCTTGCTGTCGCCGCCCTTGCCGAGACCGGGGCCTACTTCGATCGGCCCGACCTCGTGGAGCGGGCCACCGAGGCCGCTGACCTGCTCGTGCGGGTGCACTTGGGCGAGGTGGCCCGGCTGACCCGTACCTCCAAGGACGGGCGGGCCGGGGACAACGCCGGGGTGCTGGAGGACTACGGCGATGTGGCCGAGGGGTTCCTCGCGCTGGCGGCGGTGACCGGGGAGGGCGCCTGGCTGGAGTTCGCCGGGTTCCTGCTGGACATCGTGCTGGAGCAGTTCACCGGTGAGGGCGGTCAGCTGTACGACACCGCCCATGACGCCGAGCAGCTCATTCGGCGGCCCCAGGATCCCACCGACAGCGCCACCCCGTCCGGGTGGACCGCTGCCGCCGGTGCGCTGCTCTCGTACGCCGCGCACACCGGGTCTGAGGCCCATCGCACCGCCGCCGAGGGCGCGCTCGGTGTGGTGAAGGCCCTGGGCCCGCGCGTCCCCCGGTTCGTCGGCTGGGGCCTCGCCGTGGCCGAGGCGCTGCTGGACGGGCCCCGCGAGGTGGCCGTGGCCGGTCCGGTCGGCGGTGAGCTGCACCGTACGGCGTTGCTGGGGCGGGCCCCGGGTGCGGTGGTCGCGGCCGGCGAAGGGCCGGGGGCGGGGGCCGAGTTCCCGCTGCTGGTGGACCGGCCGCTGGTGGGCGGGGAGCCGACCGCGTACGTCTGCCGCCACTTCGTGTGCGACGCGCCGACGACGGACGCGGGGGAGCTGGCGGGCAAGCTCGGCGGGTGAGCGCCCATGGACGGAGTGAGGGGCCGGTCGCTTCGTGCGGCCGGCCCCTCGTCCGTCTGTCCTGCGTGTGCCCTATCCGTGCTGGTACGCCACCAGCGAGATGCCCACGTAGTGCGCGATGAACGCCGCCAGCGTCAGCGAGTGGAAGACCTCGTGAAAGCCGAACCAGCGCGGCGAGGGGTTCGGCTTCTTGATGCCGTAGATCACGCCGCCCGCGCTGTAGAGCAGCCCGCCGACGATCACCAGGACCAGGACCGCGATGCCGCCGGTCCGCATGAAGTCCGGCAGGAAGAAGACCGCAGCCCAGCCCATCGCGATGTAGCACGGGGTGTAGAGCCAGCGCGGCGCTCCGACCCAGAAGACGCGGAACGCGATGCCCGCCGCGGCCGCCGCCCAGACCGCCCACAGCAGCGGCCGGGCGGTCGACTCGGGCAGCAGGAGCAGTGTCAGTGGCGTGTAGGTGCCCGCGATGATCAGGAAGATGTTCGCGTGGTCCAGACGGCGCAGCACCGCCTCGCCGCGCGGCCCCCAGGTGCCGCGGTGGTAGACCGCGCTGACGCCGAACAGCAGACAGGCACTGAGGATGTAGATGGCGCAGGCGATCCGGCCCGTGGTGCTGTCGGTCAGTGCGATCAGGGTGATGCCCGCGACCAGCACCGCCGGGAACATTCCGGCGTGCAGCCAGCCGCGCATCCGTGGTTTGACGGGTACGGGGTCGAGGACGACGGGGCCCGGGGTCGCGGCGCTAGCGGCGGCGTCAGTCATATCCGCATGCTACCTACGCCACCGTAGGTACTGGATATCGGGCGCAAATGAGTGGCGATGCTCACGTGTGAGGCCCCCTGGACAGATGGGCGGATCGGTCGGATGATCAAATGAGTGCAGTCGGCACCGGATGAGCGCCAGGGGAATTCGAAGGGTACGAAGCATCCGGGTCGCAGCCCCCACGGGGCCTCAGACAACTGACACCCTCAACTAGGAGCGATCGTGGCGCGCGACATCGCGGCTCCCCTCACTGTCCCCACCCACCACCAGGAGCTGGTCTCCTGGGTCGACGAGATCGCAGCGATCACCCAGCCCGACCGGGTGGTCTGGTGCGACGGCTCCGAGGCCGAGTACGAGCGCCTGTGCGGGGAGCTCGTCGCCAAGGGCACGTTCACCAAGCTGGACGAGATCAAGCGGCCGAACTCGTACTACGCCGCGTCCGACCCGAGCGATGTCGCCCGCGTCGAGGACCGTACGTTCATCTGCTCCAAGGAGGAGAAGGACGCGGGTCCGACCAACCACTGGAAGGACCCCGCCGAGATGCGGGAGATCTTCACCGGTGCCGACGGTGTGTTCCGTGGCTCCATGCGCGGGCGCACCATGTACGTCGTGCCCTTCTGCATGGGGCCCGTCGGCTCGCCGCTCTCCGCGATCGGCGTCGAGATCACCGACTCCGCGTACGTCGCCGTCTCCATGCGCACCATGACCCGCATGGGCCAGGCCGTCCTGGACGAGCTGGGCACCGACGGCTTCTTCGTGAAGGCCGTCCACACCCTGGGCGCGCCCCTGGAGGAGGGCCAGGAGGACGTCCCGTGGCCCTGCAACACCACCAAATACATCTCGCACTTCCCGAGGCCGGCTCTACGGCGTTGCTACGCCGCCGCCTCCGTCCCCGCGACGCCTGCCGAGCAATGCCAAGCTCGCCGCTGAGCCGACCATCCCCGGCTGGACCGTGGAGACCATCGGCGACGACATCGCCTGGATGCGGTTCGGCGAGGACGGCCGGCTCTACGCGATCAACCCCGAGGCCGGCTTCTTCGGCGTCGCACCCGGCACCGGCGAGCACACCAACGCCAACGCCATGAAGACCATGTGGGGCAACTCCGTCTTCACCAACGTCGCGCTCACCGACGACGGTGATGTGTGGTGGGAGGGCATGACCGAGGAGGCGCCCGCGCACCTCACCGACTGGAAGGGCAACGACTGGACCCCCGAGTCCTCCACGCCCGCCGCCCACCCCAACGCCCGCTTCACCGTCCCGGCCGGACAGTGCCCGATCATCGCGCCCGAGTGGGAGGACCCCAAGGGCGTGCCGATCTCGGCGATCCTCTTCGGCGGCCGCCGCGCCTCCGCCGTGCCGCTGGTCACCGAGTCCTTCGACTGGCAGCACGGTGTCTTCCTCGGAGCCAACGTCGCCTCCGAGAAGACCGCCGCCGCCGAGGGCAAGGTCGGCGAGCTGCGCCGCGACCCGTTCGCCATGCTGCCGTTCTGCGGCTACAACATGGGCGACTACATGAACCACTGGGTGAAGGTCGGTGCGGACAAGGCCGACCAGTCGAAGCTGCCCAAGATCTACTACGTGAACTGGTTCCGCAAGAACGACGCCGGCAAGTTCGTCTGGCCCGGCTTCGGCGAGAACAGCCGCGTCCTGAAGTGGATCGTGGAGCGTCTGGAGGGCAAGGCCGAGGGCGTCGAGTCCCCGATCGGCATCCTGCCGGCCAAGGGCGCGCTGGACACCGAGGGCCTGGACCTCTCCGAGGCCGACCTCGACTTCCTCCTCACGGTCGACAAGAAGGTCTGGCGCGAGGAGGCCGCCCTGGTCCCCGAGCACCTCAACACCTTCGGCGACCACGCGCCCAAGGAGCTGTGGGACGAGTACCACGCGCTCGTCGAGCGCCTGGGCTGATCCTGGCACTCCCCACTGGCACCACTGACCCCACGGACCCCGCGGCCGGGTCCATCGGACATCCGCCCTGACCTGTGGGGCCGAACGATCCGCCGCGGTACGGGGCCTGTCGTCGCGCCAGTCGTCGCCGACGGCCCCGGAGGGCCTGTTCCCGACCAAGGACACCCTCCCGGCCCCCGGAACCCCCTCACGGTTCCGGGGGCCGCCCCGTTTCCACCCTTGCGGCCGAGCCGCCCAGGTCGCCCGGATGCCCGGAGCCGCCCCGGTCCTCCAAATACCTCGTGTGCGACCGCTGGCGCAGCTCCTCCGCCTCGCGCAACCCGTCCACCAGCCGCTGCGCCTCCCCGTGCAGCAGCGACAACTGCCGCTCCAGCTCCTCCTCCGGAGCCCGCGCGCCCGGCGCGAGCCGCGTCCACCACCGGGTCCGGAGATAGGTGTCGACGGACTCCGGAACGTCCCGGCGCACCGCCCGCGCCACCACATGCCCGCTCTCCGGGTCGTCCGCCAGCGCCTCCGAGACCCAGCCGGGCGCCAGCAGCCCGTCCAGCAGCCCGGTCAGCGCCTCCAGCCGTTCCGCCGCGGCGGGCGGCAGGTCCACCTGTTTCAGGTACGCCCGCAAGGTCGCGAGGTCGGACCGCAGTTCGTCCAGCCGGGAGGAGGGCTCATCGAACGCCGGGGCGGGCGGGCGGCGCGGCGGGGCGATCAGGGCGCCCGCCCCGTACAGCCCGCCGACCACCACCGGCCAGTACGCGCCCGCGAACCCGGCGAAGGTGAGGGCGAGACCGCCGAGGGCCGCGGCCCCGCCGGTCAGATTCCGGGCCGACTCCAGATAGCCGATCACCCGGGCCGCCACCACCGCCGTACCCGAGGCCAGGGGTCTCTTCCCCGCCGGATCCCTACTGGTAGCCACGGATCTCCTCGAACGCCCCGTCCAGCGAGCCCGGGCCCTCCTTCTTCGTCCCGTCGAAGAGCCGGCCGCCGGTCAGCCCGGCGATCACGTCCAGCTCCGAGCGGTCGGAGTCGCCGAACACGATCGGGAACACCGGAGTGACCTGCCGGGCGGCGGGCAGCGCCCGGTAGAACGCCGTGAACTCGGCCGCCGACCGGCCCGCCGTGTTCTCGCCGTCCGTCATCAGCACGATGGAGGTGAACGCGGACTCGGTGTCCGGGCCCAGGTGGTCGTAGGCCGCGGCGAGCGAGGAGTAGATCGCCGTGTCCCCCTCGGCCGTCAGCGCCGCCGTGTCCGCCCGGATCGCCGCCGGGCCCGCCTTCGGGTCCGCCGGGTCGACGGTGTGGGTGCGGACCTGTTTGACGGTGGACCCGAACGGCAGCAGCGTGACCTCCTCGCGCTCCCGGAAGTCGCCGGTCAGCCCGTTCAGCGCGGACTTCAACTGAGCCAGCCGCCCGCCCTTCATCGACCCCGAGGTGTCCAGCACGTACACGGTCCGCGAAGGGCGCCGCAGCCGGTGTTCGTACGAGGACAGCAGCCCGTCCGCGACCGATCGCGTACCGGGGAACGGCAGTTCGCGGCGCTGCTCGGGCGAGAGCGGATCGGCGGGGCGCGCGGCGGCGACGACCGGGCGGCGCAGCGTCAGCGCGGTGATCTCCCGCTGCACCTCGGTGGACCGGAAGTGCTCGGTCAGCGTCCGCACGGCGTCGCGGGCCTCCGGTGTGGCCCCGGTGAGCGCGCTCAGCGGGTAGTCGGCGGTGACCACCCCGTCGCGCGGGCGGATCACGGTCAGCCCGGCGCCGCTGTCCCGGTTCAGCGACAGCAGCACCGACTCGTAGTTGATCAGCGCGTCCACGGTGGACCGCCGGGCGTACGCCTCGGCCAGCCAGCCCGAGGAACCGGAGGTCAGCCGCTGCCCCGCGAAGAACTCCTTCAGCTTCGGCCCGGCCCTGCGGACATCGGCGTCGGTGAGCGCCGCCTGGGCGCCGGAGAGCCCGGAGGCGATCGAGATCAGTGCGGAGAAACCGGAGTTGGAGCGGTTCGGGTCGGTCATCCCGTACGTCAGGTCGCCGTCCGCGACCGCCCGGTGGACCTGGGCCCAGCTGACCGCGTCGGCGTCCCAGCCGAGCCGCCGCACCGTCGCGGGCCGCACGCCGAGCGCGACCGGGGAGGCCATCAGCGGGGTCTCGGACGCGATCTTCCGGGCGGCCTCCGGGTCGAGCCGCAGATAGTCGTTGGACGACAGCCAGACCGCGTCGAACGCCCCGTCCGCCTTGCCCGACGCCAGCCGCTCCACCGCGTCCAGCGTGCCCGCCCAGGTGGGCCGTACGGTGATCCCGGTCGCCTCGCGGGCCTTCTCCAACAGCGGTTCCATGTCGCTCAGTTCGCTGGAGGCCAGGATCCGGAGCGTGCCCGTGCGCGGACGCCCGTCGTCGCCGCCCCGGCCGGTGTCCGGCCCGGCGTCCCGGTCCGTCGAGCAGGCGGCGAGCGGGACGAGCAGCAGCGCGGCCAGCAGCGGGAGCAGCGCGCGCCGGGCCACCCGGGCGCGCCGGGCGGGCAGGGCGGGAAGGGCGCTCACCGTGCGGCGGGCGCTCATCGTGCGACGGGCTTTCATCGTGCGGCGGCGGTCTCTCACGAGCGGCCTCCGTCCAGTGCCGAATCCGCCGTGCGGCTGCGGTCCAACCGGGCCCCGGCCTCCTGGAGTTCGGCGGTCAGCGCCTGCACGGTGGCCGCCATGGTCTCGGTCGCCCGTGCCTTGTACGTGTCGATCGCGTCGAGCGTCGCGTAGATCTGCCCGAACGCCGTGCGCAGCGTCTCGACGCCGACCGCCGGATCGGCCGCCAGCTGCTGGATCTCCCCGCTCTGCGTGGCGAGCATCTCCGCGTTCCCGCGGATCAGGTCCTCGGTGGTGGAGCGCAGCACCTGCACCTGCTCGGTCACCCGGCGCTGGTTCTCCAGCGCCGAGGACAGCATCACCGCGATCCGCAGCGCGGACACGGTGGTGGTGGCCGCCCGGTCGACACCCTTGATCAGCTCGTCGTTGTTGCGCCGCACGACGTCCATCGCCAGATACCCCTGGGCGCAGACCGCGATCTGGGTCAGCAGGTCCTGGTGCTTCTGCCGTACGGGGAAGAGGACATCGGCCCGCAGCGCGTCCGCCCGCGCCGGATCGCCCGCCGCCTCGGCCTCCGCGACGCGCCGTTCCACGACGCCGTCGAGGGCCTCGGTGAGCACCACGTACTCCTGGAGCTTGCCCATGGACTCCCAGAGGCGGGTGCGTTCGGTGTACAACGCGGCGTTGTCGCGCCGCAGTTCGTCCTGCCCGCCGCGGAGCGAGCGCACGATCCGGTCCAGGGTGCCCTTGGCGGAGGCGTACTTCGCGACGTGGTCGCGCAGCCCGCGCCCGCCCGGCAGCCGGGACAGCAGCCGGCGGGCCCCGCGCCTCGGGGTGTCGCGCGGATCGAGGTCCTCCACCGTGCGGCGCAGCTCGACCAGCGAGGAGCCCACCCGGGCCGGGGCGTCGCCCTCGCCGGAGGCGAGCGAGCGGACGGTGCGGTCCAGCATCCGGTTGGACTGCTGGGCGGCGCTGCGGATGTCGTTCTGCCCGAGCGCGGCGATCTCCCCGACCCGGGCGCCGAACTCGGGTGAGCGGGCGTCGAGTCCGGCGAGGCCGTCGACGTACTCCTCGGCGCGCCGGACCATGTCGGACCGCACGGCCTCGTCGACCGGGACGAGCCCGGCGGCCTGCTCGGCGCGGACGGGGGCGACGGGGGCGGGCGGGGTGAGGACGAGAGGGGTGGTCGGCGGGTCGTACGGCCTTCGGGGGTCCTGGGGGCCGGGGTTCTCGGGCCCGGCGTTCCGGGGTCCGGCGTTCTGGGGCCCGGCGTTCTGGGTCATGGTGGAGGTCTCCTGACTGCGGGAGGGCTGGGCCGGGTGCGGACCGGGGCGTCGTCAGCCGCGGGCCCGCTGCGCCATCGAGCGCAGCACCTCCGCGGTGGGCACGGGCGCCTGGCGTACGCCGGTCAGCCGCTGGTCGATGTAGGCGGTGTGATCCGCGGTCGCGGCGCTGAACTCGGCCGCCGCGCCCTGGGGCCGGAAGCCGTGCCGTACCGCCAGCTTCCGCAGTTCGGGGTCGGTGGACAGCAGCTCGCCGAGCTCGCGGCCGTGGCCGGTCAGCGGTACGAGGGTGTGGTCGCTGGAGACCGTGGTGTCCGGGTAGAGGACGACGAGGTCGCCGATCTCCTGTCGCTGACTGCTCATCAGGAGCGAGGCCACCTGCGACTCGTAGACCAGCACGAGCGGATTGCCGACCCCGCTGATGAAGTCGCGGAACGGCGCGTCGCTGCTGGTCTGCTGGGCGCCCTGCACCTGGACGAGCTTGCGCAGCAGCGGCGCCGTGCGCTCCACCGCCTTCGCGTCCGTGGCCACCCGGCCGCCGTCGGCGACGTACGAGGCGGCGGCGAGGTAGAGGGCGCCGGAGTTGGAGGAGACGGGGTCGGTGCTGGTGATGAACACCGTGCCGCTCAACTCGGCATGTCCGGACGCCCCCTTGAGCTGCTGCCAGGTCCGGTCGTCCTCCGCCGCCGCCAGGTAGGGGTCCATCAGCAGGGTGCCCTGCGTGGTGAACTTCGATCCGCCGTCGGACCGCAGCCGGGCCAGGCCGTTGTCGGCGAGGACCTCGGCCGCGTTGCGGTGGGCCACCACGACGAGCGGCGAGTAGAACGGCCGCAGCGGGCCGCCCTGGTCCGCGGCTCCCCGGCGCAGCTCGTCGGCCGGGGCCTTGGAACCGGGGAAGGCGAAGTCGTAGCCCTTCAGGGGCAGTCGGTCCATGGCCCAGGACCCGGAGGTCTCCGTACGGACGGTGAACCCCTTGGCGGCGAGGGCCTTCACGGTGTCGGGGTCGGCGAAGAACTCGGCCTTCTCCGACCCGATCACCCCGCGCACGGTCTTCGCGGCGGTGCCGCTGTCCCCGCTGTCACGGCCCAGGGCGACGGCCGCCGCCACACCGGCGATCAGCACGACCGCCAGGACGATTCCCACGATGCGTCTCACCCTGCGCAGCGTGCTCGCGGAAACCCACATTCCGGGCCGAGTTGGGTGGACGGCAGATGAAGGACCCATCCCAGAACGCAACGGTCCCGGCCGGTGAAGGCCATGGCGCCCGGTCCGCACGCCTGCGCGGCATGCGGACCGGGGCCGTCAGTGGGCGCCGACCAGCTGCCCGGAGGGGGCGGCGTCGGCGAGTGCGGCCAGGGCCGCGGTGTGGGCGTCCATCCGCTCGGCGGAGAGGATGGCGGCGGTCGTGTCGGCGCGGGACGCGGCCACCAGCAGGGCGCGGCCCGCGAGCGCGTGGGCGCGGCGGTGGAGGTCCGCGGGGGCGGCGTCGGTCAGGCCGGCGTGCCGGGCGGGCGGGGCGCCGCGCAGCCGGGCCACCTGCTCGGCGATGCGGTCGCCCGGCACGCCGAGGCCCAGTTCGTCGGTGACCGCGAGGAGAGCGGCCAGATGTCCGGCGAGCTGGATGTCCAGCTCCTCCTCGCGGCTGCGGTGCGGAAAGTCCGCGTCGTCGGCCGGGGTGTGGGCCGAGGGGCTGCGGATCGGCTCGTACATGGATGGCCTCCCGATGGTGCGTGGAACCATCCTACATTGGAATGAGTCTAAAGTTGTGCTCGATCCGGAATGTGGTCGCGCCACGGCTGTCCGTAACCGCCGGAAGCCGTCCGGGCGCGCTACGGCTGTCCGTAACCGTCCAGGAACGTGCCGATCCGGGTCACCGCGTCGGTCAGGTCCTCCACCGTCGGCAGCGTGACGATCCGGAAGTGATCGGGCTCGGGCCAGTTGAAGCCGGTGCCCTGCACGACCATGATCTTCTCGGCCCGCAGCAGGTCCAGCACCATCTGCCGGTCGTCCTTGATCTTGTAGACCTTGGGGTCGAGCCGGGGGAAGAGATACAGCGCCCCCTTCGGCTTCACGCAGGTCACCCCGGGGATCGAGGTCAGCAGGTCGTACGCCACGTCCCGCTGCTCCAGGATCCGGCCGCCCGGCAGCACCAGGTCCTCGATCGACTGCCGCCCGCCGAGCGCGCTGGCCACCGCGTGCTGCGAGGGCATGTTGGCGCAGAGCCGCATGTTGGCGAGGATCGTCAGCCCCTCGATGTACGAGGTGGCGTGCGCCTTCGGGCCGCAGACGGCCATCCAGCCGGAGCGGTAGCCGGCCACCCGGTAGTTCTTGGAGAGCCCGTTGAAGGTCAGCACCATGAGGTCCGGGGCCAGCGACGCCGTCGGGGTGTGGGTCGCGCCGTCGTACAGGATGCGGTCGTAGATCTCGTCGGAGCAGACGATCAGGTTGTGCCGCCGGGCGATCTCGGTGAGACCGCGCAGCATCTCGTCGTCGTACACCGCACCGGTCGGGTTGTTCGGGTTGATGATCACCAGGGCCTTGGTGCGGTCGGTGATCTTCCGCTCGATGTCCGCGAGGTCCGGCATCCAGTCGGCCTGCTCGTCGCACCGGTAGTGCACGGCCGTTCCGCCCGCCAGCGAGACCGAGGCGGTCCACAGCGGATAGTCGGGGGCCGGTACGAGCACCTCGTCGCCGTCGTCCAGCAGCGCCTGCATCGACATCTGGATCAGCTCGGAGACGCCGTTGCCCAGGTAGATGTCCTCGACGTCGAGGTCGATGCCCTTGGTCTGGTAGTGCTGCATCACCGCGCGCCGCGCCGAGAGCAGGCCCTTCGCGTCGCCGTACCCGTGCGCGCCCGCGAGGTTGCGCAGGATGTCTTCCAGGATCTCCGGCGGGCACTCGAACCCGAACGCGGCGGGGTTGCCCGTGTTCAGCTTGAGGATGCGCTGACCGGCCGCTTCCAGCCGCATCGCCTCCTCCAGCACGGGGCCCCGGATCTCGTAGCAGACGTTGGAGAGCTTCGTGGACTGGATGACCTGCATGTCCGCGAGCTTACGGCCGCGTTTCGCGGGGTGCTCGGGGATCGCTCCCGCCGTACGCCCTCCGGAGCGCGCTCCGGCCCCGGCCCGTCTTCCATCGCCATGCCCGCCACCGCCCCGGACCGTGGGATCGCCCGGTCGGGGCGGCGTCGCGGCTTGGAAAGGAGGTGTCGGCGGCCGGAACGGGTGAGATGCGCCACGCGGGCCACACCGGCGGCGGGGCCCGGCAGGGCATACGGCGGAAGGGATCACTCCGGCAGCCCGGCAGCCGGGCACCGGATGTGGTCACTCCGGCAGCCGGGTGCCCTCCGGGAGCCGGATGTCGAAATCGTCCGCCAGGACCCGCAGCGCCTCGTCGCCGTCCTTCAGCTGCCGTTCCCGGACCGTGCCGTCGTCGGCCGTCTCCACCAGGTCGAGCCCGGACAGCGCGAGGTGGAAACCGATCCGGGTGCGCTGCGCGTACACCGCCTGCCGGAACGGCGAGCGCGGGTGCGTGGCGATGAACCAGTTGATCACCTCGTAGTCCGGCTTCTCGTACGGATCCAGGGTGAAGGTGTACTGCGGCTCCCACGAACCGCCCTGATCGGTCTGGAGCTCCCACAGCGGCAGCGGACCGTGGTGCGGCGCGTGGACCAGGCGGTGGCGGCGCGGCGCGTCGAACAGCTCGGCGCCCTCCACCAGCTCGATCGGCTCCAGCAGCGCCCCGACCGTCCCGAAACCGACGTCCGCCAGATACGGGTGCGGCTCGCCGGCCACGTCCACCCGCATCAGCATGTGCGTACGGGGCCGGATGTCGCCCGGCGCCGCACCCAGCACCACCCGGGCCGTCAGCGGTGTCACGGAGAAGCCGATCTGCCGGAGCGCGGTGGAGAAGAGGGTGTTGTGCTCGTAGCAGTACCCGCCGCGCCCGCCGCGTACGAGCTTCGCCTCCAGGTCGTCGAGTGCCAGCGACGGCGCGGAGCCGAGAACGGCCTCCAGGTTCTCGAACGGGATGCCGAGCAGGTGCGCGCGGTGCAGCGACCGCAGCACCTCCAGGGTGGGGCGGGGCTCCCCGGTCCAGCCGATGCGGGCGAAATACGCGTCGAGGTCGAGTGTCATACGCCGACCGTACGCAGCCGGGGCACGGGTGCGCCTCCGGCTGCGGACCGACATGTGCGGCCGGGGGGTCTCGGTCCGGACCGAGACCCCGGCCGAGGCCGCGCACCGGCCGAGGCCGCGCACCGGCCGAGGCCGCGCACCGGCCGGGGCGGCGCACGGCGGCGCGGCGCACGGCGGGGCGGCTCAGATCTTGCTCAACTCAAGTGAGAGCCGGGCCGGCCGGGGAAGGGTGGCCCCATGAGCCTGTTCCGGAAGCCCCAGCCCCTCGCCGTCCTCGTCCTCCACGACGCCCCCGAAGTCGCCGCCGCGATCCGGAGCGCGCTGGAGACCGCCACGGACGCCGAGCGCCCCGGCCTGGAGCGCGCCCTCGCGCTGGCCGAGGAATCGGCCGGGCGCCCGGCCGCGGAGCTGCGCGGCCGGTGGGTGCGGCAGCACCTCGCCGCCGCCGGGCACGAGGGCCCGGCGGACTCCGTGCCGGCCATCAAGATCCTGCGCGAGGCCGAACCCGGTCTGACGCTGCTCCAGGCGGTCACGTACGCGAAGGAGGCCGCGGCCGCCGACGCCTGACGCGGCCGGGGCTCCGGGCCTCCGGGCTTCCGGGCCTCCCGGCCTCCGGCCTCGGGTCCCCTGGCCTCCGGGCTCCCGGGCGTCAGATGCCGTTCATCGAGCCCGCCGACGCGACCAGCAGGGCCGTGTCGACGCCCTGCTCCCGCGCCGTACGGAGCAGCGCCGCGTGCCCCGCCTCCGCCACGGCCGCGCTGGTGGGGTCGTCGGGCAGCGGGCCGCCCGCGTACGCCGCCGTCGACGGGGCCATCGCCGTGAGCCAGCCGGCCACCAGCGCGCCGAACTCCTTCTCGTCGACCCCCGAGCCCGCGACCAGCGCGGCCGCGTGCCGGGCTCCGGCGAACATGGCGGTCATCGCGCTGAGCAGCGCCACGTCGTGGAGCGCCGCGAACCCGGGGTCGGCGCCGACGTACCGGGTGGCGACGGGAACGGACAGCACCTCCTGGTGGGCGTCGAAGACCTCGCGGTCACCGCTGTAGAAGACATAGCCGCCGGCCTCCGGCACACCGATCATCGGCGGAACGGCCATGATCCCGCCGTCCAGGAAGCGGGCGCCGCGCTCGTTCGCCCAGACCGCGCGGGTGCGCGACTCGGCGGGGGTGGAGGTGGTGAGGTCGACCAGGTCCCTGCCCGTGAGGTCGGCGTCGGCCAGTGCCGCGCGGACCGAGGCGTCGTCCAGGAGGCAGGTGACGACCAGCGGGCTCGCGGCCACCGCCTCGGCCGCCGTGGCGGCCACCCGCGCACCGGCGGCGGCGAGTTCGGCGCTCCGGCCGGGGCTGCGGTTCCAGACGGTCAGCGGGTGCCCGGCGGCGAGCCAGGTGCGGGCGAGCGCGGCGCCCATCGCGCCGAGGCCGAGCAGGGTGAGAGGAGTGGGCGGGGCGGGCGGAACGGGAGCAACGGTGTTGTCGGACATGCCGATTAGGCTGGTCGACGGTGCCGGAGGCGACAAGTACGCACTATGGAGTGGGTGGTTACCTCGTGGTGAGCGAGCAGGTGGGGGAGCGGGCGATGAAACGGATCGTACGGAGGCCGGGGGCTTTCGTCTGCGGGATCGACGCGGCGATGGATGTGATCGGCGGCAAGTGGAAGGTGCTCATCCTGTGGGCGCTGAACGAGCGGACCTGCCGCTTCGGTGAGCTGCGCCGGGCCGTGCCCGGGGTGACCGAGAAGGTCCTCAGCTCCCATCTCAAGGAGCTGGAGGACGACGGCATCGTGCACCGCGAGGTGTATGCCGAGGTGCCGCCGCGCGTGGAGTATTCGCTCACCCCGCTGGGCCTCTCGCTGAACGCGGCGCTGGAGCCGCTGGGGCTGTGGGGGCGCGACCACATCTACCGCGGTGCGGCCGAGGCCGGCGCCGTGGCCGGAATTGACCCCTTGTGATGGCCTGACATCTGCGCCAACATGCGCATGTCAAAAGCCGGAAGATCTCCGGCCCATGGCATCACCGGAGGTACCCCCCACATGAACAAGCCTCTCGTCGGTGCGTTTCTTGCTGCCCTGCTCCTGGGAGTGGGTGCCGCGCCCGTCGTCGCGGCCGAACCCGCCGGGAACGCGAGCGAGGTTTCGGCCGAAGCCGCGCCGCGGGCAAGCGAAGCCACCCCCGCCGCGAAGGCCGTGACCTTCGCCGGGACCGTCGCGCTCAGCAACTGTTCGGGCTCCGTCGTCCGTTCACCCGACGCCGAGCCCACCGACCCCGCCCTCGTGCTCTCCAACGGGCACTGCCTGGAGTCCGGCTTCCCGGGCCCCGGCGAGGTCGTCCTCGACCAGCCGTCCTCGCGGACCTTCACCCTGCTCAACGCCTCGGGCAGCGGTGTCGGCACGCTGAAGGCGAGCAAGATCGCGTACGGCACGATGACCGACACCGACCTCTCGCTCTACGAACTCACCAGCACCTACCAGCAGATCGAGGACAGCTACGGCATCCAGGCGCTGGAGCTGGAGACCGCGCACCCCACGGCGGGCACCGCCATCACGGTCGCCTCCGGCTACTGGAAGCGCACCTACAGCTGTGACATCGACGGCTTCGTCCACCAGCTCAAGGAGGGCCGGTGGACCTGGAAGGACTCGGTCCGCTACACCCCGGAGTGCCAGACCATCGGCGGTACGTCCGGCTCGCCGGTGATCGACGACGCCACCGGCAAGGTGGTCGCCGTCAACAACACCGGTAACGAGAGCGGCGAGGAGTGCACGGACAACAACCCGTGCGAGGTCGACGAGAACGGCGAGGTGACCGTCCGCGAGGGCATCAACTACGCCCAGCAGACCTACACCATGGTCCCGTGCATCGGGGTCGGCAGCAAGATCGACCTGGACGCCGAGGGCTGCGCGCTGCCCAAGCCGTAGCGGTCGTCCCACGCGATCCCGGGCGCGCGCCGGGCGGTCCTGACCTTCCTCAGGGCCGCCGGGCGCGCGCCGCCTCGATTCCGTCCAGCAGCACGTCCAGCCCCACCCGGAACGTCTCGCGTGCCTCCCGCTCCGGATACGGCACCGCGTCCTGCCCGCCGTCTTCCGGAGGCGGCTCCGGCGCCCCGTCCCGCTCCAGCCCGGTCACCGCCGGAAAGCGTTCCGCGAAGTCCGGGACCAGCTCCGTCAGGGCCGCCGAGCGCGCCGCCCACCACTCCTCGTCGGAGCTCCCGGTCGCGGCCGCGGCCCGTCGGGCGTCCGCCACCGTCCGCGCCGAGCCCTGCACCAGCGGGAACAGCGTCCCCACCAGCCGCCGCACCGTCCGCGCCTCCAGCCCGGTCGCCCCGAGCAGCCGGACGAGCGTGTCCAGGTTCGCGTACTCGTGCGGCCCCAGCACCGGCCGGGCCTGCGAGACCTGGAGCACCCAGGGGTGGCGGACGTAGAACTCCAGGACCTCTCCGGCCCACGCGGTGAGCGGTACCCGCCAGCCGCCCTGTCTCTCGTACTCCTCGTAGTCCGACGGGAGTTCGGCATGGACCGCGTCGTACATCAGGTCCAGCAGCTCGCTCTTGCCCGGGACGTGGGTGTACAGCGCCATCGCGGTCCGGCCCAGCCGGTCGCCGACCGCCCGCATCGACAGGGCCGCCATGCCCTCCTCGTCCGCGACCGCGACGGCCGCCGTCACGATGGCGTCCACGCTCAGCCGGGGCTTGGGCCCGGGGCCGCCGCGCGTCGGGGCGGCGACCTCCGCGCGCCAGAGCAGGGAGAGGGAGCGGCGGGCGTCGCCCTGCCCGGCAAAGACCACCACTTGCGACTCCTTACGCCATAAAGTAACTTCGACCCGGGTAATGCTTTACCGCGTAAAGATATCAGGGTGGCTATCAGTGGAGGGCGCAGCGTCATGAGTCGGGCCATGCCGGTCAGCTATGTACGGGTCACCGGAGTGGAGCGGATCACCCCGCGCACCGCCAGGGTCGGCTTCACCGGCGAGGCGCTGCCCCGCCTGCTGGAGGACCGCCCCGACCAGCAGATGAAGCTGTGCCTGCCGCGCGAGGGGCGGAGCGTGCGGGAGGGGCTGCTGCCGGAGCGGGACGCCGGCGATCCGTACGGCATGCGCTGGTACGAGGCGTTCCTCGCGATTCCGGAGGCGGAACGGCCCTGGATGCGCGGCTTCACCGTCCGCTCCTACGACCGCGAACGCAACGTGATGACCGTGGACTTCGTGCTGCACGGCGCGGACGGGCCCGCCTCCCGCTGGGGTGCGGCGGCCCGGCCCGGCGACGTCCTCGGCATGGTCGGCCCGTCCTCCCTCTACGCCCGCCCGCTGCCCGCCGCCCGGCGGATGCTCCTCGCCGGGGACGAGTCCGCGCTCCCGGCCATCGCCACCGTGCTGGAGGCGCTGCCGGCCGGGACCGGGGCCGTGGTGTACGCCGAGGTCGCGGACGCTGCGGAGGAACGGGAACTGCCGTCCGCCGCCGGAGGGGCCGAGGTCCGCTGGGTGCGCCGGGACCGGGGCGGCGCGCTGGTGGACGCCGTACGGGACGCCGGAGCGGACCTCGACGGGGTGGACGCGGCCTGGGTGGCGGGCGAGGCGTCCGCCGTCCGGGCGCTCCGCCGCCACCTGGTCGAGGACCGTCGACTGCCCAAGGCCGCCGTCGAGTTCAGCGGCTACTGGCGGCGTGCCCTCACCCAGGACGACGCCCCGACCGAGGAGGACCTCGCCTGGGCGGCGGAGCGCGCGGCTGACGCCTCGTAACGTCAGACCGCCGCCGCCCCCGCTCCCCGGACCGCCCGGCCGGCGAGCGCCGAGGTCCGCCTGCCGTCCTCGATGACGAACCGGCCGTCGATCAGCACATGCGGGATGCCGACCGGGAGCGTGCGCGGCTCCTCGAACGTGGAGCCCGCCGCCACCGTCTCCGGATCGAACAGCACCAGGTCCGCGCGGTACCCCTCGCGCACCAGCCCCCGGTCCGCGAGCCGCAGCCGGGCGGCCGGGCGCGAGGTCAGATGGGCGACGCACTCCTCCAGTGAGAGGATGCCCAACTCCCTTGCGTACCGCCCCAGATACTGCGGGAACGTGCCGTACGCCCTCGGGTGCGGCTTGTCGCCCTGGAGGATGCCGTCGCTGCCGCCGGTGTGCACCGGGTGGCGCATGATCTGCTGGACGTTCTCCTCGTGGCCCACGTGCTGGAGGATCGTCGTGCCGAGCCGGTCCTCGGTGAGGAGCCGCCGCGCGGTCACCCAGGGCTCCTCGCCCCGCGCCGCCGCCGACTCCGCCACCGTACGGCCCACGTACTCCGCCAGGTGCGGCGCGCTCACGCCGCTGATCTCGATGGTGTCCCACTCGATCGGCACGCCGTGGCAGCCGTCCGAGCCCAGCACCTCCAGATGGTGCCGGATCCTCTCCGCGCTCGCCGGGTCTGCGAGCCGGGTCAGGATCGACTCCGGTCCGCCCTCGCTCGCCCAACTCGGCAGCATCGCCACGAGGGTGGTGCAGCCGGGGGTGTACGGGTAGGTGTCGAGCGAGATGTCGGCCCCGGCGGCGAGCGCCCCGTCCAGCAGGGCCAGGAGGTCGGGCGCCCTGCCCTTGTTCACGCCGAAGTTCATGGTGGCGTGCGCGAGATGGAGGGCGCAGCCGGCGTTCCGGGTGAGCTGCACCATCTCCTCGTACGCTTCGAGCGCGCCCGCTCCGTAACTGCGGTGGTGCGGGCAGTAGTAGCCGCCATGACGGGCCACCACCCGGCACAGCTCGGTGAGTTCGGCGTCGTCCGCGTACATGCCGGGCGTGTAGGTCAGCCCGGACGACATGCCGACCGCGCCCTCCCGCATGCCCTGGTCCACCAGCTCCTTCATCCGGGCCAGTTCGGCGTCGGTGGCGGGCCGGTCGTCCCAGCCCACCGCGTACATCCGCACCGTGCCCTGCGGGATGAGGTAGGCGGCGTTGACGGCGATGCCCTGGCCGCCGAAGTTGCGGTCGAGGCGGTCCAGATAGCCGCCGACCGTGCGCCAGTCGAAGTCGATGTCGGAGCCGTCGCCGTTCCAGCCGGTGATCGAGCGGCGGACCTCGGCGAGCGTACGGTCGTCGACGGGGGCGTACGACAACCCGTCCTGGCCGAGCACTTCGAGCGTGACGCCCTGCGCCGCCTTCGCGCTGTGGTCCGGGTCGCGCAGCAGCGCCAGATCGCTGTGGGCGTGCATGTCGATGAAGCCGGGGGCGAGCGCGAGGCCGTCCGCGTCCACCGTGCGGGTGGCGGTGGGGCGGGGGCCGGGGGCGCCCTCGGGGTGGATCTCGGCTATGCGGCCGCCGTCGAGGGCCACATCGGCGCGGTAGCCGGGCTCGCCGGTGCCGTCGACGACCAGCGCGTCACGCAGGACCAGGTCCATGGGTCACCTTTCGGAGGGGGAACGCCGTACGGCTCGGCGGCTCTAGAAGAACGTGCGGATGTAGTCGGTGACCGTGCCGTCCGCCGTGACCAGCGGGATCAGCTGCCACTTGTCGAAGCTGGTGCAGGGGTGCGACAGGCCCATGCCGACCCAGTCGCCCACCTCCAGCTCCGCCCCGCCCTCCGTGCGCACCCAGGTGTGCTGGTCGGAGAGGCCGGTGACGGTGATCCCGGTGGCGGGCCGGACCGAGCCGTCCCGGCCGGAGCGGACCACCTGGGCCTCGGGCAGATCGAGGTCGTACGCGGCGTCCCGCTTGCCCGCGTTCAGGAACGCCTGCTCGCCGGAGGGGCGGGAGACGACCTGCGCCCAGAGCCGGAAGGCGGGCTGAAGAGCGCCCTCCTCGGGGACGCGGTTGAACGGGGTGAGGTGCTTGTAGTGCCCGTCGTCGTGCGAGACGTACGCGCCGGAGCGCAGCAACTTCAGCACGGGCAGGCTCAGTTCGGGGATCTCGGCGAAGACGTCCGCGACCGCGTCGAACCAGGCGCTGCCGCCCGCGCTGATCACGATCTCCTCGGCGCCGGCGAACCGCTGCTCGCCGTCGAAGGCGGCCGCGAGCGCGACGAGCCGCCGCAGCCACGCCCGTACGCGCTCGGGGTCGGCGTCCGGCACCTCGCCCTCGTACCCGGCGACGCCCACCAGGCGCAGCGACCCGGCCGCCGCCACCGCGTCGGCCACCGCCGCGCAGTCGGCCTCCGTGCGGGCCCCGGTGCGCGCGCCCTCGCCCGCGCCCAGCTCGACGACCACGTCGACCGGGCGGGTGGCGCCCGCCGCGCCGAGGGCCGCCTCCATCAGCTCGACGCCGCGCACGGAGTCGACGTAACAGACGAAGCGGAACGACGGGTCGGCCGTCATCTCGCCGGCCAGCCAGCGCAGGGCGACCGCGTCGACCAGCTCGTTGGCGAGGAAGATCCGCCCGATGCCGTACGCCCGGTAGATCCGCGCCTGGTGCGGCACGGCGGCCGTGATGCCCCACGCGCCGCGCTCCAGCTGGTCGGCGAAGAGCTGCGGCGCCATGGAGGTCTTGCCGTGCGGGGCGAACGCGAGGCCGTGGCGCTCCGCGTACGTCTCCAGGAGGTCGAGGTTGTGGGCCACCGACTCGGCGGAGAGCGCGAGGACGGGGGTGGTGAACCCGCCGGTGAAGAGGTTGCGGCGCTCGGTGGCGAGGTCCTTGACGGTCAGACCCTCCGCGTCCGGGGGCAGGGCCTTGAAACGGTGGTCGACGCGTTCGTCGGCGAGGGAGGCCGTGAGGGACGCAGGTGAGGACGCGGAGGATGCGGAGGGTGTGGAAGGCGCGGAGGACGCGGAAGGCGCGGTGCGGTCGGTGGGGCGTTCGGCTGCCAAGGGGAGCTCCTCGAAGTTCGTTGCAACATATGCAACACCCATTGCGTATATCGCTCAACGCTGTCTAACATCCGAGCCGATGCCCGGTCAATGGTGACCACCGGCCCGCACGCCGATCAGCGAGGAGCCCTCCGTGTCCGGACCCGCAGCAGGGACGGCCAGCGCCGCCACGACCACCGATGTCGTCTGTCTCGGTGAGTCCATGGTGACGTTCCTGCCCTCGCAGCCCGGCCGCCTCGCCGACGTGCCCTCGTTCGGCCGCGGGATCGGCGGAGCCGAGTCCAACGTGGCCTGCGCGCTCGCCGCCGCCGGCCACCGGGCGGCCTGGGTCGGCCGGGTGGGCGCGGACGGCTTCGGCGAGCATCTGGTCGAGACGATCGCGGGGTACGGGGTCGACACGTCGGCGGTCCGCCGGGATCCGGACCGGCCCACCGGCATCTACTTCCGTACGGCCACGGACCGCGGGACCGACACGCACGAGGTCGCGTACTACCGGGCCGGGTCGGCGGCGTCCGCGATGTCGCCGGCGAACGTGCCGTACGAGGAGCTGTTCGCGGGGCGGATCCTGCATCTGTCCGGGATCACGGCCGCGCTGTCGGCCGACTGCCTGGCGCTGCTGCGGGAGCTGACGGCCGCGCGGCCGGGGCGGCCGCTGGTGTCCTTCGACGTGAACCACCGGCCGCATCTGTGGCGGGGCGGCGACGCGGACGCGTCCGTGCTGCTGGAGCTGGCGCGCCGGTCCGACCTGGTGTTCGTGGGGGAGGACGAGGCGGAGGAGGCATGGGGGATCGTCGGCGCGGAGGCGATCCGGGCGGCGCTGCCGGAGCCGTCCGTGGTGGTCGTGAAGCGGGGGAGTGCGGGCGCGACGGTGTTCGCCTCGGGGCTCCGCCCCGGACCCCGCTCCTCGATCGCCGGAGGGGCTGAGAATGCCCCGGGCGCACGCTCCACGGAGGGCGGAGGGGCTGAGAATGCCCCGGGCGCAGGCCCCACGGGGGGCGGAGGGGCTGAGAATGCCCCGGGCGCAGGCCCCACGGGGGGCGGAGGGGCTGAGAATGCCCCGGGCGCAGGCCCCACGGAGGGCGGAGGGGCTGAATGTGCCGTCGGAGGCGCTGAGAGCGGCCCCGACACCGTCACCCATGTTCCCGCCCTCCGTGTCGACGTCGTCGCCGCCGTCGGGGCCGGGGACGCCTTCGCCGCCGGGTTTCTCTCCGCCACCCTGCGCGGGCTGCCCGTCCGCGACCGCGCCCGGCACGGGCACCTGATGGCCGCCGCCGTTCTCACCGTCCCCGGCGACCTCACCGAACCGCCCGCCCGCGACCACGCCGACCGCCTCGCCGCCCTCGACGACGACGCCTGGGGGAGACTTCGTCTCGGCCCCGGCTGGACCGCAGCCGACCGGGCCCCCGAGGAGGTACGCACACCATGAGTCAGACCGTCGACCGGGCACTGAGCATCCTGCCGTTGCTCGCCCAGGGACCCGCCGACCTCGGCCAGGTCGCCGAGCGGCTCGGCGTGCACAAGTCCACGGCGCTGCGCCTGCTGCGTACGCTGCACGAGCACGGCCTCGTCTACCGCCAGGAGGACCAGCGCTACCGCCTCGGCGCCCGGCTCTTCGCGCTGGCGCAGGAGGCCGTCGAGAACCTCGACGTACGCGAGATCGCCCACTCCCACCTGGTCGCGCTCAACGACCGGTGCGGGCACACCGTGCACCTCGCCGTGTACGAGGAGCAGGAAGTCCTCTACATCGACAAGGTCGAGAGCCGCTACCCGGTCCGGATGTACTCCCGGATCGGCAAGCCCGTCGCGATCACCGTCGCGGCCGTGGCCAAACTGCTGCTCGCCGACCTCACCGAGCCCGAGCGGCGCGTCATCGCCGAGAAGCTCGACTACCCCATGTACACGTCCCGTTCGACGCCCAACGCCGCCGCCTTCCTCAAGGAGCTGGCCGTCGTGCGCGAACAGGGCTGGGCCACCGACCTCGGTGGCCACGAGGAGTCCATCAACTGCATCGGCGCCCCCATCCGCGGCGCGGACGGGCGGGTCGTCGCGGCCATGTCGGTGTCCGCACCCAATGTGGTCGTCACGGCCGAGGAACTCCTCACCCTGCTCCCGCTGGTCCGGCGCACCGCCGAGACCATCAGCCGGGAGTACTCCGGCACCACCCGACCCAAGAAAGCCTGATCAGCCATGACCGAGAAGACCGCCCTCACCCCCTCCACCCACACCACGCCGCCCGCGAAGTTCTCGCACGGCGTGAAGAAGGGGAACATCCTCCAGGTCGCCGGCCAGGTCGGCTTCCTCCCCGCCGTGGAGGGCCAGGCCCCGACCCCGGCCGGCCCCACCCTGCGCGAGCAGACCCTCCAGACCTTCGCCAACGTCAAGGCGATCCTGGAGGAGGGCGGCGCGAGCTGGGACGACGTGATGATGATGCGCGTCTACCTCACGGACGTGGACCACTTCGCGGAGATGAACGAGATCTACAACACCTACTTCGCCGAGCAGAACCTCAAGGAGGCCCCCTCGGCGCGGACGACGGTCTACGTCGGTCTGCCCAAGGGCCTGCTCATCGAGATCGACGCCCTCGCGGTGCTCGGCTGACGGTCCCCGTTCCCCCGGCCGCCCGGCCCGCTCTCCTCTGAATCCTTGCTCCGCACGCAGAACCACTCCCACTCCCGCAGTACGCCGTACGGCACGGCGCCCCGCTCCCCGGGGGCGCCGTGCCGTGCTCCCCCCTGCCCTCCAGCACCACCGGAGTCCCCATGCTGCTCGCCGCAACCCCCTCGCCGGCCGAGACACCACCGCACACCGGTGGTCTGCTCCTCCTGATCGACGGCACCGCCGGTCTGCTGACCGTCGCCGCCCTCGGCATCGCCCTCCTCCTCTTCCTGATCATCAAGGTCAGGCTCCAGCCGTTCGTCGCCCTGCTCGCGGTCTCCATAGCCGTCGGCCTCGGCGCCGGGCTCTCGGTCACCGAACTCTTCGGCACCGTGCAGAAATCCGCCGCCGTCTCGGTCATCGAGTCCGGCATGGGCGGCATCCTCGGCCATGTCGCGATCATCATCGGGCTCGGCACGATGCTCGGCGCGATCCTCGAAGTGTCCGGCGGGGCCGAGGTGTTGAGCGCCCGGCTGCTGAACGCCTTCGGTGAGAAGCGCGCCCCGCTCGCCATGGGGATGACCGGCCTCGTCTTCGGTATCCCGGTCTTCTTCGACGTCGGCATCTTCGTCCTCGCGCCGATCGTGTACGCCGCCGCCAAGCGCTCAGGCAAATCGATCCTGCTCTATGCGATGCCGCTGCTGGCGGGCCTGTCGATGACCCACGCGTTCCTGCCGCCGCACCCGGGGCCGGTGGCCGCCGCCGGACTCTTCAACGTGTCGCTCGGCTGGGTCATCCTGATGGGCATCGTCGTCGGCATCCCGTCCGTCATCGCCGCCTGGGGGTACGCCGCCTGGATCGGCAAGCGGATCTTCGTCGACGTACCGCAGGACATGGTGGAGGCCGCCGAGGAGGCCAAGGCCGCCGTGGCCGCCGAACAGCGCGCCGCCGGGGTCACCCCGCACGAGAAGCCGGTCCCGCTCGGCACGGTCCTCGCGATCATCGGCACCCCGCTGATCCTGATCCTCGCCGCGACGTTCTCCTCCATCGCCCTGGACCCCTCCACCCTCCGCTCGGTCGTCGAGTTCTTCGGCAACCCGTTCGTCGCCCTGACGATCGCCCTGTTCCTCGCGTACTACCTGCTGGGCATCCGCCGCGGCTGGTCCCGCAAGTCGCTGGAGTCCGTCTCCACGTCGTCGCTGAAGCCCGTCGGCAACATCCTGCTGGTGGTCGGCGCGGGCGGCATCTTCGGTGCCGTGCTCAAGGGCAGCGGCATCGCGGACGCGCTCGCCGACACCTTCAACGACGTCGGCCTGCCGGTCATCCTGCTTGCCTGGCTGATCTCGGTCGTGCTGCGCGTCGCCCAGGGCTCGGCGACGGTGGCGATCGTCACGACCGCGGGCATCGTGGTCCCGCTGGTCGAGGGCCAGGACCTCTCCCAGGCCCACCTGGCGCTGATCATCATGGCGATCTCGGCGGGCTCGATCTTCGCCTCGCACGTGAACGACGGCGGCTTCTGGATGGTGTCGAAGTACTTCGGCATCAGCGAGCGCGACACCCTGAAGTCCTGGACGGTCCTGGAGACGGTGCTCTCGGTCGCGGGCTTCGTCGTCGCGGCGCTGCTCAGCCTGGTGATCTAGCGGTACGGGGGCGGGGCCCGCCGGGCCCCGCCCCCGGGAGGCTCCCCTCAACTCCCCTTACGGGCCACGTAGTACACGTTCAGGATGTCGCCCTCCACCTCGCGCACGGCCACCTCCCCGAAGCCCGCCTCCTTCAGCATCCGCAGTGCGGTCTGCCTGCCCCACACCGTCCCCAGGCCCGCCCCGCCCTCGCTCAGCGAGGTCGTCATGCAGTAGAAGACCGAGAAGGCGTAGAGCGTGGGGCCCAGCGGGAGGTCCAGGTTCTCCTCCAGCCTGCTGGAGGCCGCGATGTCGCCCATCAGGAACACCCCGTCGTCCCGCAGCGCACCGGCCACGGCCACCAGGGTCGCCGCCGGGCGGGCCAGGTCGTGGATCACGTCGAAGGCGGTGATCAGGTCGTACGGGCCGGTCACCGCGGCCGCGTCCGCCAGGTCGAAGTGCGCGTTCCGCAGGCCCAGCCGCGCCGCCTCGGCCCGGGCCGCCGCGATACCGCCCTCCGACATGTCCACCCCGGTGAACCGGCTGGCCGGGAACGCCTGCGCCAGCAGGTTGACCGCGTGGCCCTGGCCCGTACCGACGTCGAGCACGTCCAGCCCGCCGCCCGAGCCCAGCAGCTCCGGCAGACCGGGCGCCAGCGGAATGATCACGTCGACCAGCGCCGCGTCGTACACCCGCGCCGTCTCCTCGGCCTGGAGCTCCTGGAACTTCGGATACGAGGAGTACGGCACCCCGCCCCCGTCCCGGAACGCCGTGACCACCTCGTCCTCGACCAGCCCGATCAGGGCCAGGTCCTGGAGGAAGGAGGCCAGGTTGTCGGGCCCGGCGGCACGGCACAGGGATGCGGCGTGCTCGGGCGGCAGCCGGTACGTACCGTCCGCCGGGTCGTACCCGACGATCCCGCCCACGGTCACCCCGCCGAGCCACTCGCGCACATAGCGCTCGTTCAGCCCGGCGGCATCGGCGATCTCCTCGCTGGTCGACGGCGGCAACCCCGCCATCACGTCGAACAGCCGCGTCCGGTGTCCGAGGCTGCACAGATACCCCAGGCAGGCATCGTTGAGGACCTCCACCATCCGGCCGGCGAACTCCTCCTGCCGGGCCGGATCCGCTGTCCCCCGGATCGTGTGAGACATGGCGCCTCCTTCGGAAGGCCACAGCGAGCGGCCGGAACCGCGCCCGCTTCCTCCCCGTATCCGCCGCAAGCTGCCGGTCGACGGTTCCACTCCGGATTTTACCGCCGTGCACGCCCCCTTGTGCGGCCCCGCCGATTGCGCTTCCTTGATCGGCATGGCGGAGACAAGCGCAACCACAGGGACAGGGGAGCCGGCCTCCCGACCACGTAAGTCCAGCTGGAAGTACATCGGCCCCGGCATCGTCGTCGCGGCGACCGGAGTCGGGGCCGGCGATCTGGTCGCGACGCTCATCGCGGGCAGCAAGTTCGGCTACACCCTGATGTGGGCGGCGGTGATCGGCTGCGTCGTCAAGATCTCGCTCGCCGAGGCGGCGGGCCGCTGGCATCTGGCGACCGGCCGCACGCTCTTCGACGGCTGGCGCAGCCTCGGCCCCTGGACCACGGTCTACTTCGCGATCTACGTCGTGATCTGGGGCTTCATCTACGGGGCGACGGCCATGTCCTCCAGCGCGCTGCCCATCGTGGCGCTGTTCCCCGACGGGCCGGGGCTGAAGTTCTGGGCGATCGTCACCGGGCTGATCGGGCTGGCCTTCGTCTGGTTCAACCGGTACGCCGTCTTCGAGAAGGTCATGACGGTCCTGATCGGCATCATGTTCGTGGTGGTCGTGTACGTGGCCGCCCGCGTCGTGCCGGACGTCGGGGCCTCGTTCGCCGGGCTGCTGCCGGTGCTCCCGGACGGCTCGCTCCTCTACACCCTCGGGCTGATCGGCGGCGTCGGCGGCACGATCACCATGGCCGCCTACGGGTACTGGGTCAACGCCAAGGGCTGGAGCAACTCCTCCTGGATGAAGGTGATGCGGCTCGACAACCGGGTCGCCTACATCACCACCGGCGTCTTCGTCGTGGCGATGCTCATCGTCGGCGCCGAACTGCTGCACGCCTCGCAGGTCGCCCTCACCTCCGGCGACCGCGGGCTGGTCGACCTGGGCGCGGTGCTGGAGGACCGCTTCGGCGCGGGCACCGCCAAGCTCTTCCTGGTCGGCTTCTTCGCCACGTCGTTCTCGTCGCTGATCGGCGTCTGGCACGGTGTGAGCCTGATGTTCGCCGACTTCGTGGAGCGGTTCCGGGCCCCGGCGGCTCCGGCGGACCCGGCGGACCCGGCGGTTTCGGAGGCGCAGGCCGGTCCCGCCGTCACCGAGCGCCAGCAGCGCTCGCTGCCCTTCCGCGCGTACCTCCTCTGGCTCACCTTCCCGCCGATGACCCTGCTCTGGCTGGACGAGCCCTTCGGCCTGGTCATCGCGTACGGGGTGCTTGGCGCGTTCTTCATGCCGTTCCTCGCCCTGACCCTGATCTGGCTGCTCAACTCCCCTCGTACGCCCCGTGAGTGGCGCAATGGATGGGTGAGCAACGGGATGCTCGCCCTGGCCGGCCTGCTGTTCGTCGTGCTGTGCGTGCAGCAGGTGCGCGAACTGCCCTGGTGAACTGAGAGTACGGAGAGTACGGAGCGCGCGGCACGGAGCACGGAGCGCGGAAACGCCGCAGCGCCGCCGGGGGAGCGGCGGCGCTGCGGGTCACGAGCTACCGGTTACGGGTCGCGCGTTACGGGCTACGGGTTACGGCAGGCTGCGGACGTGCGGGCCGACCGCCTTCGACCAGGCGAACCCGGCCGTCGCGTCCCAGTTCGTCGACCAGGTCATCGCGCCGCGCAGCGACGGATAGGTCTTCGACGGCTTGAACGAACCGCAGTTGGTGCCCTTGGTCAGGCAGTCCAGCGCCGCGTTCACGATCGACGGGGCGACGTAGCCGCTGCCCGCGCCCCGGGTGGAGGCGGGGACGCCGATGCCGACCTGGGACGGGTCGAGACCGCCCTCCAGCTGGATGCAGGCGAGCGCGGTGAGGAAGTCCACCGAGCCCTGCGAGTAGACCTTGCCGTCGCAGCCGAGCATCGAACCGCTGTTGTAGTACTGCATGTTGACGACGGTCAGGATGTCCTTGACGTTGAGCGCCGTCTTGAAGTACTCACCCGACGTCGACTGCATGTCGATCGTCTGCGGGGCCATCGTGATGACCAGACCGCTGCCCGCCTTCGCCGACAGCTGGCGCAGCGCCTTCGTCATGTAGGTGGCGTTGAGACCGTTCTCCAGGTCGATGTCGACCCCGTTGAAACCGTAGTCCTGCATCAGCGCGTACACCGAGTTGGCGAACGCGGTGGCGGAGGCGTCGTTGTCGACCCGGACCGTGCCCAGCTCGCCGCCGATCGAGATGATGACGTTCTTGCCGGCCGCCTGCTTGGCCTTGATGTCGGAGCGGAACTGCGCCTCGGTGTAGCCGTTCAGCCCGGCGGTGTCCAGGTTGAAGGTGACCGCGCCCTGGGTCGGCGTGGCGTCCGCGAAGGAGACCGCGATGATGTCGTAGTCGGCCGGGACGTCGCTGAGCTTCTGGACGGCCGCGCCGTTGTTGAAGTTCTGCCAGTAGCCGGTCACCGCGTGCTTCGGCACGGCGGGCCCGGGGCCGGGGCCCGTACCCTCCTTGGCCGTACGGGCGCTGATGGCGGCCGACTTGACCGACTCGCCGGCCGCGTTGGTGGCGCTCACGGAGAACTGGTACGCGGTGTCGGCGGACAGGCCGGTGACGGTCGCCGAGGTGCCGGTGGAGGTGGTGGCCTTCGTGCCGTCGCGGTACACGGTGTATCCGGTGGCGCCGGAGACGGCGTTCCAGGACAGGGCGACGGAGGACGTGGTCGTGGCGCCCGCCGCGAGGCCGCCGGGGGCCGCCGGGATGACCGGTCCGGGCTCCTCGCCGCCCCCGCCGTCGGGTCCGGTCACCTCGAAGTCGTCGGCGAAGTAGGCGGCCTGCCCGTACCAGCCGTGGGTGTAGACGGTCACCGATGTGGTGTTCGCGCCGGTCGTGAAGCTGGTGGAGAGCTTGGTCCAGGAGGTGGACCCCGGTGTCCAGGTGGAGACGTCGGTGGTTCCGGTGCCGCTCGCGCCGAGGTACGCGTAGCCGCCCTGCACCCAGGAGCTGAGCGCGTAGGTCGAGTTGGGCTTCACCTTGACGGTCTGCGAACACTTGGCGTTGTCCTGGCCGGCCGGGGTGGCCTTCAGCGCGGACGTACCGCCGTGCACGGGCGTGGAGACGACGGTGCCGCTGCCCCCGGTGCAGGTCCAGTTGGCGAGGCCCGACTCGAAGCCCGCGTTCTTGGCGTTGTTGACGTCGGCGGCCTGGGCGGTGCTGACGAGTCCGGTGACGGTCAGGGCGGCGGCCGCGACGACGGCCATGGCGCCGCCGAGCACGGGCCGGGAGCGACGTCTTCTTCTGCGACTGCTGCCTGCGGAGCGTTCCACTGGTGCCTCCGGGGGGAGTTGGCGGTGCTGGCAAATCGTGCGGGTGTGCCGGGCGGGCTGCACGGGGGTGGGCGGAGCGGGGATCCGTGACGCCACAGCGGTGGCCACCGCTGTGGCGCATAAGCTGGTCCAGACCAATCGAGTTGTCAAGACCTCTGGCGGTGAAAGGCCGACGGCGGGGTGGTCGCGAGAGGGCTCCGGCACCCCCGTACGGGGGTGCCGGGCCGAGGATTCCCGGCACGGAAACGGCCCCGAGACCGCACGCCGCCCCCCCGCACGAGTGATCTTGCAGGAGAACTTCGGGCCGTCACGGAAACGCCCTTACGAAAAGGCAGTCGGGTGCCCCGGAAGGCGGCCTGACGTGCGCGAATGGATACATGATCGAAAGCCGGACACGGGCTTCGGTAACGCTCCGCAGCGAAAGGCGAGTTGGGCGGAATCGATTTCATCCCGTTTAGTACCCGGGCCTCGTCGGAACGGTGTTCGCATGGTGGCGTACTGGTCTCCGATAACTGTTCTCTGCCTGGTGAGACGTGGCTAAAGTGCTGGGGCAGGAGCACGGAGCAGGTAGCGATTGCGGTCGACGTCCCCACGTCGACCGGAGCCGAAACGGGGAAGAGCGTGCCGACCGCAATAGCAGTGACGAGCGCAGACCTGGTGCTGCCGCCCACCGATCAGCAGACGCCGACCGCCGCTCTGCTCCAGGCCCCCGAGGCCCAGGTGCTGGAGCTGGCCATCGGCGACATGCACCTGCTGCTCGAACAGCACGGGTATGTGATCGCCCTCTATCCCTCGGGCATCCGGCCCGAGCACGAGCGACGCCTGCACTCCATCCGCTCGGTGCTGGAGAGCGACCGGATCGCCCTCGTCAAGGTGGACCTCCCGCCCCTTGGCGTGGCCGTACTGGTGCGCCAGCTACGGCAGTTGTCCATCTGCGACTTCAGCCCCGGGGTGGTCGCCTCCGCCGCCCGGCTGCTCTCGCACTACATCCACGCGGGCGCGCTCCTCAACTCCGTCGCCCGGCTCGACCGGGTCCCGGTCAGCCTGAAGAGCCACGCCAAGTCCTGGGTCCCCGGGTCCCAGTTCGCCGTGCTCGCCGGCCCCGAGCCGCAGCTGATCAAGGTGGGCCCGACCGTCGAACCGCCGGCCGGACCGGATTTCGGTACGCATCTTCTGGTGGCGAAAGGGAATCTGCACTCGGACTGGGTACAGGAGACCCTCGCGCCCGCCTGGAAGGTCCAGGCCATTCACGACACCACGGTCCCGGCCGACTCACCGCGCTGGTGGGGCACGGGAAAGCTGGTGGAGTTCGCGGCCCACCTCCCGGACCTCTCCGTGCTCTACCAGCTGGTTTCCTCCGTACGCCGGGAAAAGTGTCACTGGTGCGCCATGGAACTCATCGGCGACCGCTGTGCATTCTGTTCCGCACCACTCGCGGCTCCGGAGAACCGCACGCCTCCCACCGGTGTCCTCCACCACGGGGCCGACGTTTCGCCGGGCCCCTAGGCCACCCGCTCCACCGCTCCGCGCGCCGGTCCTCCCCCGCCGCGGGACGTCCCCGTTCCACCCGTCCCCGTACTCGCCCCACACCCGCACCCGCGCACGTACACCGCCCAGCGCCACCGCTCCCGCCCGCGGGCCGTCTCCTCCACGGCGCCGCGCCGCCACACATGTAAGCGCGTAACCGCCCCACCGCAGGGCCGCACCGCTCCGGTGTCGCACTGCTCCACCCACCGCTCCACCCACGCTCCACCCACTGCTCCACCGCACCTTCTGTCCGCTGTCCGTCCCACGCATCCGATTCGAACGAGGTTGTCCGGACCATGAACTCCCGCCAGCGCCGCGGCGTGATACTCCTGCTCCTGTCGGTCCTGTGCGCCTTCGCGGCCTTCGCCGGCGTGCTCTCGGTGATCAGCGACGTCAACTCGAAGGTCGGACCCGAGGTGACGGCGTACCAGCTGAAGACCAACGTGGCTCCGTACACCGCCCTGAACAGCGGCCAGTTCGAGAAGATCAAGATGCCCAAACGCTGGCTCTCGGAGAACGCCGTGACCGACCTGCGCGAGGTCGAGTCGAAGATCGCGGTCACCGAGCTCCGCGAAGGCTCGCTCCTCCAGTCGGACATGATGGTCCGCAAGCCCGAACTCCGCGCCGGTGAGCAGGAGATCGCCATCATGATTGACGCCTCCACCGGTGTCGCGGGCAAGATCACACCGGGCGCGACGGTCAACATCTACGCCACGTTCGCCGGCGAGCAGCAGGGCGACTCCGCCCAGTCCAAGGTCATCGTCGCCAACGCCAAGGTGCTGGACGTCGGCGAACTCACCGCCCTTGACCCGAGCGCGGACGACCGGGGCAGCCGGGCGACCGAGGCCGTGCCGATCACCTTCGCCCTGAACACGCTGGACACCCAGCGCGTCGCCTACGCCGAGTCGTTCGCGGAGCACGTACGCCTGGCACTCGTCGCCCCGGGCAGCGACGGCACCATCCGTCCCGGCGACCGCACCTACACGCTCGACAAGGACAAGTGAGGATCGGATGACCACCAGAATCCTCCCGGCCGTCGGCGATCTCGACGCGGCCCGCTCCGTCACCACCCTGCTCAGCCAGCTGCCCGACGCCGAACCGGCCACCCCCGTGGGTGATTCCACCCAGCTCATCGACACCCTGGCCCGCCTCGCGGGCGAGGCGCTCGACGAACTGCCCGAGGTGGTGCTGGTCCACGAGCGGATCGGCCCGGTGCCGGCCCTGGAGCTGATCCGGGAGGTGTCGCTGCGGTTCCCCTCGGTCGGCGTCGTCATGATCACCGCGGACGCCAGCCCGAACCTCTTCGCCGACGCGATGGACTCCGGCGCCCGCGGCCTGGTCACCCTGCCGCTGAGCTACGAGGAACTGGCCAACCGCGTCCAGGCGGCCGCCCAGTGGTCCGCCGGGGTACGCCGCCACCTCACCTCCGGCAACGAGGTCTTCACCGGCCCCGGCGGCACGGTGGTCACGGTCACCGGCGCCAAGGGCGGCGTCGGCGCGACCGTCACCGCCATCCAACTCGCCCTGGCCGCCCAGGCGTCCGGCAACACGGTGGCGCTGGTGGACATGGACCTCCAGACCGGGGACATCGCCTCGTTCCTCGACGTCCAGTTCCGCCGCTCCCTCGTCGACCTCGCCCTGATCACCGACATATCGCCCCGGGTGCTGTCCGACGCGGTGTTCTCCCACTCCACCGGCCTCGCCCTGCTGCTCGCCCCCGGCGAGGGCGAACGCGGCGAGGAGGTCAGCGACCGCTCCGCGCGCCAGATCGTCAGCGCGCTCCGCACCCGCTACGAGATCGTCGTCATCGACTGCGGCGGCCAGATGAACGGGGCCAACGCGGCGGCCATCGAGATGGCGGACGTGGCCCTGCTGGTCACGACCCCCGACGTGGTCGCGGTGCGCGGCGCGAAACGCATCGTACGGATGTGGGAACGGCTCCAGATCCGCAAGGCCGAGGAGACCGTCACCCTCGTCAACCGCTTCACCCGCAACACCGAGATCCAGCCGCCGCTGATCCAGAAGATCACCGGCACCCGGGTCGCCTCGGCGGCGATCCCCGCCAACTTCAAGGAGCTCCAGGCGTCCATCGACTCCGGACGCCTGCACGAACTGGACGCCAAGAGCACGGTCAAGCAGGCGCTCTGGGGCCTGGCCGGAGAGCTGGGCATCGTCAAGGAGAGCACGGCCGCGAAGAAGAGCGGCAGCGCCCTGGTCAAACGGAACAGCGGCGCTCTGAAGAACGACCGGGGCTCGATCGGACGCCCGCGCCGCCGGCGCGACGGCTCCGGCCGGGGCCCCGGAGACTCCGAGGGGACACGTTGAGCGATGACCACCACAAGGACGGCACACAGCGGCATACGGGGGCGGATCACCGCCCTACGTGAGCGCGGGGGACTGGGCCGGAACCGGGACCGCGGCCAGACGGCCGTCGAGTTCCTGGGCATGACCCCCTTCATCATCCTGATCATGCTCGTGCTCTGGGAGTGCGCCCTGATCGGCTACACCTTCAGCCTCGCGGGCAACGCGGCGGACGTGGGCGCGCGCAAGGGCAGCGGGGCGGAGTACGGGGCCAGGATCGCGTGCCGGGAGGGCGCGATGAAAGACCTGCCCGACGCCTGGGCGGAGAGCGCCGTCGTCACCTGCCGCGGCGGCGGCAGCCTGTACGAGGCCACGGTGACGCTGAAGGTCCCGGTGCTGGTGCCGGGCCTGTTCGACCTCGACACGGAGATCAAGGGCACGGCCGGTTCGCCGATGGAGACGCAGTCATGGTGACGACACAGGTGACGACACATCCGAACAGCGACCACACCCGTTCCGCACGGGCCGGCGACGACCGGGGCCAGGTCGCCATGGAGTACCTCGGCTTCCTCCCTCTGCTGCTCCTCGTCGCGATGGCGGCCATCCAGCTGGGCCTGGCCGCGTACGCCGCCAACCAGGCGGGCACGGCCGCCCGCGCCGGAGCCCGTACGGAAGCCAGCGTGGACGCCCGGGGCAGCGGCGAGAGCAACGCCCGCGACGCCGTGAGCGACTGGGTGGAGGACGGCGGGTTCCGCTACCGCAAGAGCGGCGGCCAGGACGTCACGGTCACGGTCCGGGTCAAGGTGCCCTCCGTGGTGCCGGGGCTGAAGGGGTGGTGGGCCGAGCGGAGCACGACCATGCCCAACGAGAAATCCCGCTTCGGCTTCTGACCCGCCCCGCCAGGACTACGGTCCCGACCCCGACGACCGACGAGGAGAGTTACGCAGATGAGCCTGCGGGCACGCATGACCGCTCCGGAGGAGCAGGGCGGAGCACGGGAGGACGGTCACCTGGTGGCCACCTACCGGGCCAAGCTGCTGGAGGAGATCGACCTCGCGGAGATGTCCTCGCTGGCCGCCGCCGACCGGCGGGCCCGGCTGGAACGCGTCCTCGGCCACATCATCAGCCGCGAGGGCCCGGTGCTGTCCACCGTGGAGCGCTCGCAGCTGATCCGCCGCGTCGTGGACGAGGCGCTCGGCCTCGGCATCCTGGAACCGCTCCTGGAGGACGCGTCCATCACCGAGATCATGGTCAACGGCCCCGACCAGATCTTCGTCGAGCGCAACGGCCGGGTCGAACAGCTCCCGATGCGCTTCGGTTCCCACGAACAGCTGATGCAGACCATCGAGCGCATCGTGTCGACCGTCAACCGCCGCGTCGACGAGTCCAACCCGATGGTCGACGCCCGCCTGCCCAGCGGCGAACGTGTCAACGTGATCATCCCGCCGCTGTCGCTGACCGGCGCGACGCTCACCATCCGCCGCTTCCCGCGCTCCTTCACGCTCCAGGAGATGATCGGCTTCGGTTCGCTGGACGAACAGATGCTGGTGCTGCTCGCCGGCCTCGTCCAGGCCAAGCTCAACATCATCGTCTCGGGCGCCACCGGCACCGGCAAGACGACCCTCCTCAACGCGCTCTCCGGACTGATCCCGAACATCGAGCGCATCGTCACCATCGAGGACTCCGCCGAACTCCAGCTCCAGCAGAGCCATGTGATCCGGCTGGAGACCCGCCCCGCGAACGTCGAGGGCAAGGGCCAGATCACCATCCGCGACCTGGTCCGCAACTCGCTGCGTATGCGCCCCGACCGGATCGTCGTCGGTGAGGTCCGAGGCGGCGAGTCGCTCGACATGCTCCAGGCGATGTCCACCGGTCACGACGGCTCGCTGGCCACCGTGCACGCCAACAGCGCCGAGGACGCGCTGATGAGGCTCCAGACCCTCGCCTCGATGTCGGAGGTCGAGATCCCGTTCGAGGCGCTGCACGACCAGATCAACAGCGCCGTCGACGTGATCGTCCAGCTCACCCGGCACGCCGACGGCACGAGGAAGATCACCGAAATCGCGGTCCTCGACTCGCACGGCCGCGACCCGTACCGCATCGTCACGGTCGCGCGGTTCAACGCCCAGCCGATGGCCCCCGACGGCCGCATCTACGGCGACTTCCAGTACCTCCCGCTGCCCCGGAAGCTCGCCGAGCGCCTCTACCTGGCCAGTCAGCCCATCCCGCAGGCGTTCGGCGTCGCCCAGTCCGCCGAACAGCTCGCCACCCGAGAGGCCAACTAGGTACCGAGCCATGGACAACGTCAACCTCCCCCTGGTCACCGTCGGCGTCACGCTGCTGTGCTGCGTGCTCGGCGTGATGGGCCTGTACGCCTACTCCGGCGGCAAGGCCGACCGCGACGCCCTCGTCGAGCGGCTCTCCCACGTCGGCCAGATACCCGAGACGGGCCGCCGTCGCCGCTTCAAGGGCCTGGACCGCCGGCTGCGGGCCACCTCGCCGGGCCGGAAGCTGGAGCTGAAGCTCGCCGCGACCGGCATGGACATCACGCCCGGCGAGTTCGTCGTCTACGCGCTCTTCGCGATGGCGGGACTCTGGATGATCGCCTCGTCCATGCTCGCGGCGTTCTTCGGCCCGGTCGCCGCGCTGATCGGTCTCTGGGGCACCAACGCGTTCCTCAACTGGCAGCGGGTCAAGCGCACCGAGCGCTTCATCAACCAGCTCCCCGAGCTCTCCCGCATCCTCGCCAACGCCACCCAGGCGGGCCTGGCCCTGCGCACCTCGCTGTCGATGGCGGCGGAGGAGCTGGAGGACCCGGCGGGGGAGGAACTGGCCCGGGTGGCACGGCGCTTGGCCGTCGGTGAACCCCTGGAGGACGCGCTCAGCGAACTGACGGACCGGCTCCCATCCCGCGAACTGGTCGTCCTGGTCACGACGTTGGTCCTCTCCAACCGAGCCGGCGGTACGGTCGTCAGCTCGCTCCGCAACCTCACCGAGACGCTGGAGGAGCGCAAGGAGACCCGCCGCGAGGTCAAGACGCAGCTCTCCCAGGTCACCGTGACCGCGTACGCGGTCCCGCTCTTCGGCATCGGCGCGATGCTGCTGATGAACGCGGTCATGCCCGGCGCGCTGGACCGCATGACGGGTGCGTTCTTCGGCCAGGTGGCGGTGGTCGTGTCCATCGTCCTCTACGCCATCGGATTCGTCGTCATCCGCCGCTTCTCCCGTATCGATGTCTGAGACCAGGAACCAGGAAGAAAGGGGACGGACATGGACCTGCTGCTAGCCCTGGTCGTCGGCCTCGCCGTCTACGGGGCCATCCACGGCATCCGGATGTACCGGGCCGACGCCAAACTCCCCGGCGACCTGGCCGTGGCCCTGGAGTCAGGGGCCTCCCGCACCAGCGCGGTCGGCTCCGGCATCGACCGCCTCGGCATCCGCTGGGCCCCCGCGGTCCTGCGGATGATGGGCCCCAAGGCCGTCAACAAGAAGCGCCGCCAGATCGACCTGGCGGGCAACCCCGGCGGCCTCACCATCGACCGCTACGCCGCCCGCCGCGCGGTCTACGGCGCGCTGGGCGTCCTCGGCGCGTTCTCGATGCTGCTGCGCGGCCAGCTGTTCCTCGCGCTCCTGATGGTCGCGTTCGGCCTGTTCTGGGTGGAGGCCGGGATCTGGTCGGCGATCCGGGTGCGCCGCGAGCACATCGAGCGGACCCTGCCGGACTTCCTCGACGTCCTGGCGGTCGTCGTCTCGGCCGGACTCGGCTTCCGGCAGGCGCTGGACCGGGTCGCGGAGAAGTACGAGGGCCCCTGGGCGGACGAACTGCGGATCACGCTCCGGCAGATGGACATGGGGGTCAGCCGCCGTCAGGCCTTCGAGGAACTGCGCAGGCGCAACGACTCCGAACAGGTCGCCATGTTCGTCACGACGCTTCAGCAGGGTGAGGAGCTGGGTGCGCCGATCGTCGAGACGCTCATCCAGATCGCCAACGACATGCGCCGCACCGACGCCCAGAACGCACGCCGCAAGGCGGCCAGGGCGGTGCCGAAGGCCACGTTCGCGGTGACCACGTTCCTTCTCCCGGCCACGCTGCTCCTCCTCACCGTCGGATTCGTGTACGGAGCCGACGTCGACCTCACGTCCCTCACGGGCGGATGACATGAACGAGAGCTGGGGTGACATGAACGACGGGCCGGATGGGGACGGAACTCCTACGTTCCGGAACGCCTGCTGAAGCAGGCGGCCGGTTCTGTGGAACACGAGCGCTACGGCGATTGAGACGGAGGTGACAGGCACATGGCATTCCAGCTCAGCGGAGCCCAGCCCGGGCTGACGGCGGAACTGTCCCGCGCCCACACCGGCACCCCGGCCCGCCCGGCCTTCGCCATCCAGGTCAACGCCCTCCAGGCGATGTGCCGCCAGGTCTTCGGCTTCCGCCTGGCGATGATCGCGATAGCGACCCCGTACGCCATCAGCCACACCGCGCCCGGACTGCCCACCTGGTTCATCGGCTCGGCGATCCTGGTCACGTTCATGGGCTCGTACCTGCTGTTCCGCGACTGGGAGCGGTTCGGTCCGGTCCTGCTGCGCCACCCCTGGCTGCTGGCCGTCGACGTGTTCTTCGGCTCGCTCCTGCTGATCACGGCGACCCCCGAGTCGACCCTCGCGTACGTCACCGTCTGCACCCCGCTGCTGGCCGGCCTGATCCAGGGCTGGCGCGGCGCGGCGGTCTTCGCGGCCCTCCAGGTGGTCATCGTCTTCGGCGTGTACGCCAGCGTCCCGAAGCTGGAGGCGGGCGGGGCGACGGGACTCCTCCTGCCCGGCTTCTGCGTGATCGCCGGGGCGGTCGGAGTCACCCTGCGCAATCTGCTCCTGCGTTTCGGTACGGCGACCCAGGCGCTCACCGAGACCCGGGCGCGGCTGGCGGTGACCGAGGCGGTGGAGGGCGAACGGACCCGCCTGGCCCGCGAGATGCACGACTCGGTCGCCAAGACCCTGCACGGTCTGGCGCTGGCCGCCGACGGCCTGGCGTGCTCGGCGGACCGGATGGACCCGCCCACCGTGAAGCTCCAGGCGGATCTGGTCGCCCGCGCCGCCCGCCGGGCCGCCGCAGAGTCCCGGGAACTGCTCAGCGACCTCCGTCGGGAACAGGGTTTGGAAGGAGGCGTCGACCTGCTCGCCGAACTGGCTGCGCAGGCCCAGGACTTCTCTGCCCGCCACCCGGTCACGGCCACCTTCCGTCGCCTGTCCGAGGAGACCCCGGTCCCACCGGTCCCGCAGGCGGTCGCCCGCCAACTCGTCACCGTCGCCTCGGAGGCCCTGGAGAACGCCCACCGCCACGCGGGCCCGACGTATCTGATCGTCCTCGCGGGCGTGAAGGGCGACATGCTCCGCGTCAGCGTGTACGACGACGGGCGCGGCCTGCCCCCCGGCACGACACTCGACACCCTCCGCCGGGCCGGCCACTTCGGCCTGGTCGGCATGGTGGAGCGGGCCGCCTCCATCGGCGCCCGCATCCGCATCGGCCGAGGGAAGGCGGAGAAGGGCACGGAGGTGCGGGTGGAGCTGCCGCTGGCGGCGCTGAAGGCCACGGCTTCCGAGGAGAACGCCCCGCCGACGGCCCTGCCCGCGCCGTCAGCCGGGAGCGCGCCTTCGTACTCGATGCCGTCACCGCCGCTGTCGTCTGCACCTGCACCTGCACCGCCGCTGTCGTCGGTGCCTGCACCTGCACCAGCACCTGAGAACGTCACGACCCCCCACCCGTAACCCCGACCCTGAGAGGAGGTCGCAGCATGCCGGACGATGTTTCCCCCGCGCCGAACCGCTACGGGGCGGCGGCCCACCACCCCGCCCCCCAGCACCCGTCGCCGCACATCCCGCTCACCCGGACCCCCGGCCCTGCCGGACACCCGGGACCCCAGCACACTGCGATCCAGCCCCCGGCCGCGCCGACGCCGTACCCGCCGTTCGGAGAGACCGCCGCGTCCCCGTTCCCACCCGCACCCGCGGCCCCCGCGCCGGCACGGCTCCGGGTGGTGGTCGCTGACGACAACCCGGTGGTCCGGGCGGGCCTGGGCGTTCTGCTCTCGGGCCGGGCCGACATCGAGGTCGTGGCGGAGGCGGCGGACGGCCGCGAGGCCTACGAGAAGACGCACCAGCACCGCCCCGACGTGGTCCTGCTCGACGTCCGGATGCCCGGCGTGGACGGCATCTCGGCCCTGCCGCACCTGGTCGGCCTCGCGCCCGTGCTGATGCTGACGTACAGCCGGGAGAGCGAGATCGTCCACGAGGCGCTGCGCCTGGGCGCGGGCGGCTATCTGGTGCACGGCGAGTTCACGGCGGACCAACTGGTCCAGGCGGTACGCGACACGAAGGACGGCCGCGCCCACTTCACCGCCACGGCGGCGGACGCCCTGCTGGCCCACATGCGCCAGGGGGCGGTCCCGCAGCGGGGCCCCCTGCCCGAGGGGCTGGGCTCGGCACTGACAACGCCGCCCGTGCCCGCACACGTACCGCCACACCCTCTCGAAAACTCGGAAAGTCTTTCGCAACTGCAACCTTCTGTGGGACAGTCTTCTGTGTCCGGGGGGTCGGCACCCGTCCCCAACAGGCAGCAGTACAAGCTGAGTTCGCGGGAGGTGGAGGTCATGGACCTGATTGCGTCCGGGATGAGCAATCAGCAGATCGCCGCCACCTGCTTCATCAGCGAGAAGACGGTCAAGAACCACATCAACCGCATCTTCACGAAACTCCACAGCGCCACGCGCAGCGAGGCCATCGCCCACTGGCTCGGCACCGCGCCCCGGAACCCCGGGCGGCAGCCATGACCGAGCGATCTCGCAACGCGAGGGCCCAGAAAGCCTTTTGGGCCCGGGAATGGGCCCACGGGCCCTCTGGGCGAGCGATGATTCCCCCCTATGTTTCTCACGTCGCCAACGGCACCGGCCGGGAGGAAGCCGGTATCGAGGGCGACACCGCAGAAACGTGTGAGTCGGCCGGCAACCGGTCGGCCGAACCAGGAGGGGAACACCATGTCGGACATCACCCTGAAGACCGCCGTCCGCGTCAACGGCTGGGCCAACACCGCCGTCAGCAGCATCCAGAAGCGCTACGCGGCGAAGGACCGGGGGCAGACGGCGTTCGAGTACCTGGGCATCATTCTGGTGGTCGTGGCGATCATCGGTGCGATCGCGGCCTCCGGGATCGGCGGGAACATCTCCAGCCGCATCGACGGACTGGTGACCTCCATCGTCTCGGGCTGATGCGCGAGCGCCAACACGGCGACGCAGGGCAGGCCTTCCCCATCTACATCGTGATGGTGGCGGGCCTGCTCTTCCTTGCGTTGGCCTTCTTCGCCGTCGGCAAGGCCGCGGCCTTGCGCAACGATTCCCAAGGTGCCGCCGACGCCGCCGCGCTGGCCGCCGCCCAGCAGGCGCGTGACGACTTCGGAACCGGCTTCTACGCCTCGCTCCCCGGCAACACTCTGGATATCTTCCTGGGCGCGCCCTTCGTTCCGCCCTGTTACGAGGCGGAACGATTGGCAGGCGCCAATGAGGCCGACCTGACCCTCTGTGTACCGCGTTACGGCTACCTCCGGGACACGATCAAGGTCAAGGTCAAGGGCCGTGATGCGGTGGACTCGCCGGTGCTTCCCGGTTCGGACAAGAAGAAGGCCGAGGCCGAGGCCACCGCGCTCATCGAGTTCCGCTGTCCGAACCCGAAGGCCATCGACTTCAACAGCGACGGCGTCCAGGACCTCTTCATCTTCACGTGCCGGAACGGCAAGATCCTTGAGATCGCGCCCGGCAGCCCTCCGCCGTGGAAGAGCGTGAGCACGACGCTCTTCGACGTGCGGTTGGTCGACCAGTGACAGCGAAGCGAACGACGAGTAGAGGAATCGGACCATGAGCATGCGGCGGACCACGACGACCAGAAGGGCGATGGCGGCTGTCTCCATGACGGCTGCCCTGGCCCTCGCCCTCGCCGGTTGTGGCGACGGCGGTGGCGAGGAGCCCGGCACCGAGGGCTCCGGCACCCCGTCCGCCCCGGCCAGCCCGTCCGCGGAGGACAAGGGCGAGACGCAGCAGGAGGACACAGCTGCGGGCGAGAATGTGGACCCGGACGTGAAGCTCGCGGAGACGCGCGGGCAGGGTGGCCTGGTCTTGGTCGTCAACGAGGTCAAGCGGGACTCCGGCGGTTTCCTCACGGTTCAGGGCACGATCACCAATGAGGGGGACCAGGCACGGACCACCTCGGGCTGGGCCGGCTCGGAGGTGAACATCGTCAACAAGAACCCCAACTCGGTCGCCGGTGCCACGCTGGTGGACAAGGCGGGAAAGAAGCGCTACTACGTGCTCCGGGACACGGACTCCCGCTGCCTGTGCACCACGGCGATCACGTCACTTGCCCCGGGCAAGAAGGCGCCGATCTTCATGCAGTTCCCCGCCCCGCCGCAGAGCACGACCGAGGTCGACTTCACCCTCCCGACCTTCGCCACCACCTCGCTGAAGATTTCTGGGTGAGTGCGGCCATGAAGACCACCAACCGCCCCCGGGTTGCCCGCAACCTGGGACAAGCCGTGGCGGTCGTCGTGCTGATCGCCGGCACCACGCTGCTCGGAGCCGCACCTTCGTACGCCGACGACGGGCCGAGTGTCCCGCCCGGCACGGAGGCGACGTCGGAGCCGCCCGTTCCCGTCGACCCGAACGACCCCGATCTGAAGATGCCGGAGGGCGGCACCCTCGCCCCCGGCCGGGTCCTCGACATCGTCCAGGTCGTCGAAGACCTCGGCGGCGAGGAACGGCGTGAGGACAGCAACGCCGACATCAAGTTCGCGCTCCAGGCCGAAGTCCTCTTCGGCAAGGACAGCGCGAAGCTCAGCTCGGCGGCCAACGCCCGTATCGCCGCCATCGCCGAGGAGATCAAGAAGCAGAACGCGACCAAGGTCCGCGTCTTCGGCTTCACCGACAACCTCGGCTCCTCGGCCCACGGCGACGTCCTGTCCAAGCAGCGTGCCGACGCCGTGCACGGGGTCCTTTCGAAGCAGCTCGGCTCCACGATCACGTACGAGATCCGGGGCTACGGCGAGCAGTACCCGATCGCCAGCAACAGCAACGAAGAGGGCCGGAAGAAGAACCGTCGCGTGGAGGTGTCCTTCCCGCGCGGAGAGGGGGCCTGACCCCTTCTCCACGCACCGGTCGGTGCACCCGCACCCATACGCGCACCGGCACCCGCACCCGTCGTCGCTCTCCCAGCGACGGCGGGTGCGCTGTCAGCCCGTTGTGTCAGTCCGCTGCCATATCCTTCCCGCCACCACACGCCGACCGGGAAGACCCAGAGCATTGACCAGCCAGTCCGCTTTTCCGCTGCCCTTTCACGTTTCCCGTTCCGTTTCGTACGCGACCCCCCGAACGCTGCGCGAACTCCAGATGATGCAGTGCAGCGCGCACATCCGGGCGAAGCCGGGATGGTCCGACAAGATGCGTGATGCCGGCATCGTCGCCAGGTGGACGCAGGAGGCGATAGCCCAAGGGCTCACCGAGGCGCAGGTTCGTTACGTGCTCGCCGAGCTCGTGCACTACGCCGCGCTACGGGACGACCGGACCGGCGCGGAGGTGTCCGCCGTCGACGGCGTGTGGCAGTCGGACACGCTGATCGACGATGAGCTCGGAGCCCGGCTGCGCGCGGCGGTCCGGGTTCTGGAGGAGGTTCCCGAAGCGGAGCAGGACTGGCATCCGGGCTCCGGCGACCAGGTGCTGGATCTGGTCCACCCCTCCCTCTTCTGCCTGGTACGAGAGGCGAGCGGCGCACCCGAGCGGGCTTGGCGGAACCCGACGGACCGCTACACCGCGTACGAGTTCTCCGAGAAGTTCCAGTGGCTGCCCACGGACGTCGACGTCAGCACCGAGGGCGATGTCGCCTTCCGCTCGTATGTCAACAACGTCCACCCCGAGAAGCATCGTGACCTGGCCGCCGTGCTCCCGGACCTGTTCGCGCGGATGCGCCCTCTGTGGGAGAACGTCCTCACCGATCTGCGCCACCCGCGGCCCCTGCGGATCGAGGCCGACCCCTTCGGGTGGTACGGCGACTCGGAGCCGGTGTATCCGGACAAGTCCTCCTTCAGCGATGAGGAGGCCTACGCGGAGGCCCTCAGCGCGTGGGAGACGGCCCAGGACGACTGGTGGGTCAACCGCAGTCCGATCATTCCGGACGCCCCGGACTACACCCCGCCCGCGTCGCCCGACGCTTCCGCCCGGGTCGATCTGCGCGGCCGCCGCCTCCAGGTCATCGTCAAGCTCGCCACCATCCACCTCACCCCGGAGAAGCCGGCGTACGACGGCGGCTCCTGGCATGTCGAGGGAATGCTGAACGAGCGGATCGTCTCGACCGGCATCTACTACTGGGAGAGCGAGAACATCACCGAGAGCCGGCTGAGCTTCCGGGCGGCGCTCGACTACCCGCGCTACGAACAGAACGACGACAACGGTCTGCGCGAGGTCTACGGACTGGAGGACGAAGACGCCCTGAACCAGACGCTGGGATCGGCAGCCACCCCGGCGGGCCGCTGCCTGGCGTTCCCGAACATCCTGCAGCATCGCGTCGGCTCGTTCCGGCTCGCGGATCCCACCCGCCCCGGATACCGCAAGATTCTCGCGTTCTTCCTGGTCGATCCGTCGGAAAAGATCGTCTCGACATCCGATGTGCCGCCGCAGCAGCCCTGGTCCGACACGTCGACCATGACGCTCGAACAGGCCAAGGAATATCGCGAACAGCTCATGCACGAACGCAAGTTCTTCGTCGACGAACACAACGAGCAGCTCTACGAGCGGGAGTTCTCCCTCTGCGAGCACTGACGGGCGGCCCTCCGTCCTCCTGCCCGGCAGGGCAGCAAACCAGCCACATCCCCTCCGTGGCCGTCACTCGAACGGCCGACCGTCGTTTGCGTTGTGGGTTCATGCGGGTGCGGCGAGGAAGGTGTGATGGGTGTGGAGGCCCAGGCGACGAACGAACGGGTGGCGGGGCGCACATGGACGGTGCGGCTGGATCCCGTCGGTCGCGGGCGGGCGGACGTACGCGTCTCGTGCAGTCGGCCGGCCTGCGCCGCGCAGGTGCTGTCCTCCGCCGCCGTAGGACGTACGGCGGCGGTCGAGCATCTCAAGGCCCATCTGCGCGCCGGCCCGGCCCCCCGCCCCACGGCGTACTGCGTCTGCCGGGCCGAGGATTGCCACACGCACATCCGGCCCGCCGGACCGCGTGAGCGTCCCGCCCCCTGGCGGTGCGGGGGCGCGATCGTCCTGGCGGTCGTCACGGACCGGGAAGGGCGCTGGTGGCGGGTGATGGAGTGCTGCGCGCGCTGCGCGGCCGCCCACCCGACCGCGAAGGTCGTCGCCACCGTCCCGGCCCCCGACCGGCCGGCCACGGGCGGCGCCCACCGGGGCGGCGGCACCGCCCCGGCCCCGGCCGCCTCACGCGCGCCGTCGGCCGCCGCACCCGCGACGACCTTCTCCTCCATCGGCCCGCACTTCTCGCACCGCGCCCCCGAGGCCGCCGTCCCGCAGCAGGCACCGGCATCCGGGTCGGCACCTGCATCCGGGTCGGCACCTGCATTCGGGGCGGCACGTGCATCCCGGACGGCACCGGCATCCCGGACGGCCAGGCAGGCAAGGCCCGCGCGGCAGCGCGGCCGGCGGGGGCGGATCGCGCAGCGCTTCGTCCCGTACGAGCTGCGGCCCATTGCCCTGCGCGACGAGCTCACCGAACTCGGTGAACTCTTCCGCGCCTACCAGCAGCGCGCCGAACCCGACCTCGCGGTGCTCGCCGACCTCCACGCCCGTAAGGCGAAGGCCTTCTTCGCCTGGGCCGAGGCCACCGGTGAGACCGCACTGCGTCTCGACGCCCAACGGGCCGAGCAGGCCGCCGCCACCGTCCGCCGCCAGCATCTGCACCGCATCGGCCAGGCTCCGGACGGGGAAGGGCCGGTCGTGGCACGGCTGCTGACCGCGTCCGCGCAGTGGGACCACGCACGGGCCGTCCTCGCGCAGGTGGCCGACCACGCCCCCCTGCCGGGCCCGGACGCACGCCTCCTGGTGGTGATGCTGACGCTGCGCACCGCGCAGTCCGGGGTCGGCAACCTCGTCGGGCAGGACCTCAAGGGGCTGCCCCTGCGCGAGCCCGAGCAGTTGGTGGCGCAGCTGGTGGAGAGCGGCTGGCTGAGCATCGCCGGGACCGTCGACGAACTGATCGCCTCCCGCCCCGAGTGCCCCACTCGGATCACCGTGCCGTCGCTGACGCCCGACGACGGCGACCCGGGCCCGTTCACGTTCGGCAAGAAGCTGCGGCCCCGGCTCAGCGGATGGGCCCAGAGAGTCGTCGGCGACAAGAAGCTCCGCAAGGCCAAGACCGAGGCCGAGGTGCGGCTGCTCGCCCTCGCGCTGGCCACCGGGATCGACGCCGACGGCAGGCTGGGGGCCCAGGGCCGGGGCATCGAGCTGGAGGCCCTGGCCTCCTGGTGCGCCGTCGACCCCGGCGAGCTGCCGGAGCTGGTGGACCGGCTGACCACGGCGGACTGGCTGGCGGAGGCGGTCGTCACCGACACCCTGCTCACCGGCCGGCTCACCGAACGGGTCCTTCCGCTCACCTGCCCGCTGCCCCGGTGAGCCGGTGAGCCGGTACGCGGGGTGCTGCCCGCTACCCGATGAGCCGGGAAGCCGATGAGTCGGGAAGTCGGGAAGTCGGGAAGCAATCCCGGGCCCCTCCCCCTCCCCGCTGCCCGGTTGTCGCCGTTGCGGGCATCGGTATTTCCTGCCCTCGCGCGGGGGCGCATACGTTCGCCCCATGACGTGGAATTTTCTGACGGCCGAAGAACTCGCGGCTGCCCTCCGTGCCGGCGAAGTGACCTCGGCGGAACTGACCGACGACGCGATCACCCGTATCGAGCGGGACGACAAGGCGGTCAACTCCGTCTGCGTGCCCGACTTCGACCGGGCCCGGGCCGCCGCCCGCGCCGCCGACCGGGCGCGTGCCCGTGGTGAGGACCGGCCGTTGCTCGGCATACCGGTGACGGTGAAGGAGTCCTACGACATCGCGGGCCTGCCCACGACCTGGGGCATGCCGCAGTACCGGAACCATCTGCCCGCCGAGGACGCGGTCCAGGTGTCGCGGCTCAAGGACGCGGGTGCGGTGGTGCTCGGCAAGACCAATGTGCCGCTGGGGCTGCAGGACATCCAGAGCTTCAACGAGATCCACGGCACCACCAACAACCCCTGGGACCACAGCCGTACGTCGGGTGGGTCGTCCGGCGGATCGGCTGCGGCCCTGGCGTCCGGGTTCGGCGCGCTGTCCATCGGCTCCGACCTCGCCGGTTCACTGCGCACGCCCGCACACTTCTGCGGTGTCCACGCGCACAAGCCGAGTCTCGGGCTGGTGCCCGGCCGGGGCATGGTCCCGCCCGACACGCCCGCCCTGCCGTTCGACCACGACCTCGCCGTCGTCGGTCCGATGGCGCGCAGCGCACGTGACCTCGGGCTGCTCCTCGATGTCATGGCAGGACCGGACCCGCTCACGTTCGGTGTGGCGCACGACCTGAGGCTGCCGCCCGCGCGCCACGAGCGGATCGGCGACTTCCGGGTCCTGGTCCTCGACGACCACCCGTTCCTGCCGACCGGCGCCGCCGTGCGGGCGGGCGTGGGCCGGGTGGCGGACGCCCTCGCCGACGGCGGGGCCCGCGTCGAGCGGCACAGCCCGCTGCTGCCCGATCTGGCCGAATCCGCCACGCTCTACACCCAGTTGCTGTTCTCCGGCTCCGTCGCGAGCTTCCCCGTCGAGTCGTACGAGGAACTGCGGGTCCGCGCCGCCGGGCTGAGCGCCGACGACCGGAGCCTCGACGCGGCGCGGCTGCGCGCCATGGTGTTCAGCCACCGCGACTGGATGGCCGCGAACACCCGCCGTGAGCTGCACCGCCACGCCTGGCGGCAGTTCTTCGCCGAGTTCGACGCCGTGGTGTGCCCCATCACGCCCACCCCCGCGTTCCCGCACGACCACCACCCGGACCCGATGGCCCGCCGGATCGACATCGACGGCGTCGGGTTCGCCTACTTCGACCAGCTCGTCTGGGCCGGTCTGGCCACCCTGCCCGGACTGCCCGCCACCGCCGTACCGGCGGGCCGGTCGCCCGAGGGGCTGCCGGTGGGCGTGCAGATCATCGGCCCGATGTTCGAGGACCGCACCCCGCTGCGGCTGGCCGAACTGCTGGAGCAGCGGATCGGTGGCTTCCAGGCGCCGGAGCGGACATAGGGCGCTGCCGCTCCGGCCCACCCAGGGCCCGCCCTTCGCGGCGGAAGCGGCGGATCACGTCGTTGTCGGGACCGCCGCCGCTCGGAGATCATCTCGGCATGACATCAGAGACGATCACCGCGGCGGCGTCCGGCACCTGGCCCCTCGGAGACCTCGTGGTCAACCGCATCGGGTTCGGGACGATGCGGTTGCCGCAGCAGGGCGAAGCGTTCGACGTCGACGCGGTGCCGGGCGACCGCGACCGGGCGATACGGGTGCTGCGCCGCGCCCGCGAACTCGGCGTGAACCACATCGACACCGCCGCGTTCTACTTCTCGCGGCTCCGCTCCGCCAACGAGCTGATCAACAGCGCGCTGGCGCCCTACCCCGACGACCTCGTCATCACCACCAAGGTCGGACCAGGACGCGACCCATCGGGCCGGTGGCAGAACCACGCCACACCCGGGCAGTTGCGCGGGCAGGTCGAGGAGAACCTCCGCCAGCTCGGCCGCGACCACCTCGACGTGGTGAACCTGCGCATCGTGGGCACCGACTCGATCGCCGAGCGCTTCGGCGCGCTGGCCGAACTGCGCGAGGCCGGGCTGATCCGCCACCTCGGCGTCTCCAACGTCGGTCCCGCGCAGCTCGCCGAAGCCCGTGCCATCGCCCCGGTCGTCTGTGTGCAGAACAAGTACGGGCTCGGATCCCCGCCCGACCAGGACGCGTTCCTGCGGGACTGCGGTGAGCAGGGCATCGCCTTCGTGCCCTTCTACGCCATCGCGGGCGCCGGGCGCGAGGCGGGCGCCGCCCCGGACGCGGACGCCGGCGCCGACGCGCTGCTCACGATCGCCCGCGCGCACGGCGTGAGCACGGCGCAGGTCCGGCTGGCCTGGACGCTGCACCGCGGGCCCCATGTGCTCGCCATCCCCGGCACCGGAAACCCGGACCACCTCGCCGCCAACGTCGCCGCCGGAGCCCTGCGGCTGTCCGACGACGAACTCGCCGCCCTGGAAGCCCTCCACCGGGGCGGCGAGGCGGCGGGGCGGGCATGAAGCGATAGAGGAACCGGCCGCCCGGGAGCTGCCTCATACGCCCCGGGGGAGTTCCAGTTGCCGGGCCAGGTCCGCCAGGTCCTCCGCGTACAGGTCGAACCGGTCCGAGGGTGCGGGCGGGTCGCCGACCGGGCGCGCCACATAGGCCGTGCGCAGGCCCAGCGCCTGTGCGCCCCGCAGGTCCCAGGCGTGGGCGGCGACCATCAGCAGGCGCTCCGGCGGCCGCCCGGCGACGGTGACGGCCAGCCGGTAGACCGCCGGGTCCGGCTTGTAGGCGCGGGCGTCCTCGGCGGAGAGGGCCTGGTGCCAGCGCAGTCCCGCGTGGGCGTTCAGTTCCAGCAGCGCCGTCCGGCTCGCGTTGGAGAGGCCGATCAGCGGGAAGCGTCCGGCGAGCCGGGCCAGCCCCGCCACCGTGTCGGGCCACGGCGGGAGGCGGCGGGCCGCACCGGCCAACTCCTGCACGGCGGCCGAGTCCTCGACCCCGGCCGCCTCCGCGACGATCCGGGCGGCCTCGCGGTCGAGGGCGTCGCTGGGAAGGTAAGGGCGGTCGCCGTCGAGGATCCGGCGCTGCTCGCGCTCGATGTGCCGCTGCCACAGCAGCAGAAGCCGTTCGGTCCCGGGGGCGTCCAGGGACGGGACGGCGGACGGGCCGACGGAGGGGACGGCGGACGGGCCGGGGGACAGGCCGGCAGACGGGCCCAGGGCGCGGATGCCGGCGCGGAGCCCGGCGGGTTCGTCGACGAGCGTACCGAGCACGTCGAACACGAGGGCGTCGATCTTCAGCTCTGCCATGGCGCGGTCTCCTCCGGAGGGTGGGCGGCAGAAGGGACAACACCGCGACAGCGGCCTCCCATGCCCGGCTTCACCGTGACCGTGCCCGGCTCCATCGCGCCTCTGCCCGGCTTCACCGTGACCGTGCCCGGCTCCATCGCGCCTCTGCCCGGCTTCACCGTTACCGTGCCCGGCTCCACCGCGCCCCCGCCCTACTTCACTTCACCGTGATCGACCCCACGAACGCGTCCAGATCCTTCGCGTCGACCGCGTCCTTCACCGCGTTCAGGCGCACCACGAACGGCACGCCCTTCGCGTCCACGCCCGCTACCAGGACCCCGGTCATCGGAGTGCCCGCGTTCGGGGTGTCCTCCTGGCCGTCCGCCGTGAAGTCGTAGTCGATCCGGCGGGCGTCGCGCGCCTCGCCGGCGCTGTCCGGGCCCGCGAGCCGTACGTCCTCCGTGGCCTTGCGGGTGGTGCTCAGTCCGATGCCCGCGCCCGCCGCCGCCGCTGCCCCGGCCGCGTCGTGCACGCCCGTGGCGAAGTCCAGCTGGACCGAGACCATGCCGGTCCGGATGCCGTCCTCCTCCTTGAGCGCGACCGCCGCGTTGGCCTTGGCCCGCTCGCCCGCGGGCTGTTCCGCGTACCCGTCGTTCTTCGGGTAGCCGACGCGCAGGCTGCCGGTGTCCAGCGTGCCCCAGCCCTCGGGCACGGAGGCGGTGTCCTCGTCCCCGCCGCATCCGGCCAGCAGCGCGGCCGCCGCCGCGACGGCCACCGCGGCGGCCGTCACCCGCCGCCGGGCCGTGCGCGGGCCCCGTACGCCCAGCGAGCCCCGCATCACCTGAGCGCCTCCCCTGACCCGCGTGCTCCGTGCCGTCCAGGTCGTCCACGTCGTCCACGTCGTCCGTGCCGTCCGCGTCGTCCGCGTTCCGGTACTCATCGTCTCTGTCACCGCCCGTTCAGTTCGCGCAGTAGCTGTACGGAAGATACGTGCGCCGGTCGCCCTGCGGGGCCCCGAGGAACTGCGCGTCCTCCAGCGACTCCTTCTTCTGCTCCGTGGAGACCGAGAACCCGAGGCTCATGCCGAGGGAGATCTCGAAGCCGAACTCCTGGGCGTCGCTCTCACCGGTGTACCGCATCGAGCTGGACAGCCCGTCCTCGAACATCAGCTGCTGGAAGGGGTCGTTGCCCTCCGGGCGGTTCTCCATGCCGTGGTCGCCGAAGAGGTACTCGAACGGGGCGGTGTTGTTGCCCGAGCCGCCCAGCCACTGCTCGGCCACGGCCCGGTTCGCCTCGGTCGCCGCGTCGGTGTCCTTGCCGAAGACGATCGAGTTGGTCACCACGTCGATGCCGGTCTCGCCCGAGGAGTCCGACGCGCTGCCCTTGCCGCCGCGCTTGTCCTGGCCGCTCTCGCCGTTGTCGCCGCCGACCTCCACCTTGCCGGAGGTCGAACCGCTCTCCACGGTCTGCGTCATGTCGATACGGACGATCTTGCCGGTCTTCTGGTCGCGGGTGACGGTGATCGCGCCGGTGCGGTTCTGCTTGGCTCCCACGGTCCCCTTGATCGGGCCCACGTTCCCGCTCGCCTTGCCCTCCAGTTCGAGCTTGGCGGTGTACGTGTACGACTCGTTGCCGTTCACGTCGTCCTTGGTGATCGTCACCTCGGGCGAGAACTTCGCCTTGCCGCCCAGTTTGGCGCCGAGTTCGTCCTCGTCGCCGCCCTTGACGGAGAGACCGCCGTCCGCGTAGGCGTTGAGACCGACGGTCGAGTAGGAGATCTTCTTGTCGCCGATCTTCTTCTCGATGTCCTCCTTCTTCTCCGCCCACTTCATCGCGGAGTACCAGCCGCCGCCGTAGGCGCCGCTGTGCTTGGTGGAGGTCTCCCACATCTTCATTTCCTCGATGTCGTCCCGCATCTTCTGCGCCTCCTCCTCGCTGGAGAAGATCCAGGTGTCACCGTTGGTGATCTTGATGCCACCGCCGATGTCGACATCCGCCTTGCCGAGGCTGCCGAGCTTCACCCCCGGGGTGCTGGCGGTGGCCCCGGCGGAGGCGGCGTCGGTGAACGTCATGGAGACGACCTTGTCGTCGCCGTCGACCTTCCCGTCACCGTTCACATCAGTGCTCGCCTGCGAGACTTTCTGCTGGAATCCGTACTCCTCGCCCCACTCGAACCAGCCGATCTTGACCTTGCCGCCCGCCGTGTCCGAGATGGTGGAGATCTGGCACATCTTGGGCTCGTAGTCCGCGTCGGTCTTCGGCTTCGCCTCCGGGTCCTGGCCGCCGGAGGAACAGGAGCCGCCGCCACCGGCCAGCGAGCTGATCGCGCACCGCAGCCGGTCCCCGATCTTCCCGCCGACCCCGGCCATCGCCATCGCGCCGATCAGCATGGTGACGAGGACGACGAGACCCAGGTACTCCATCGCCGTCGCGCCGCTGTCCCGCCAGTTGTACGAGTACCGGGGCGGCTCCGGGGTCCGGGTGGCGCGCTCCTCCAGCAGCCGGTCGACCGCCACCCCCGACGCCGCGCCGGCCGCCAGCGAGACGGCCGGCATGAGGACGCCCTCGATGCCGACGACCTCCCCGGCGACGGCGAAGCCGTACACCAGGCCGGCCAGCGGTACGGCCAGGGCGGCGAGCAGATACAGGGTGCGGGAGGACTCGCGGTGCTCCTCGGGCAGGATCCGGGCGGCGGCCAGGACCGTCAGCAGGGTCACGACGAGGGCGGGCAGGTGGAGCAGGGCCAGCCGCCAGCCGAAGGCCTCCAACCGCTCCTCGGTGCCCAGCAGTTCGACCAGGACCCGGCTCATGACGAACCCGAGGGCGAGATAGACGAGGCCGCCGATCACCCAGCTTCGGGTCAACGCGAAGAAGCGGCTGCCCTGTTGGCCGTGGTGTGCGGACCCCGGCCCCGCGAGGCCGTGGCGTCCCGGCGGTATGTGGCCCGCGCTCCGGTCTCCCCAGCCCCCGCCACCGCTCACGGTGCACCTCTCCATCGACCCCGCGCGTGTTGCCCGACGGCTGAGAGCGTACGGCCGAAAAGCTGCCCCCGCCCGGGCCCCCGGTCCCAAAGCCGGGCCCAAGTGCGGTCGGGGCGGGCGGTGTTGCGGCGGGGGGTGGCGGCCGTTCCGCTTGGGGCCGCCCGTGGGCCCGTGGGCCCACGCCGCCCCGGCCACAGCTCAGTACGCTCATGAATGCCGGGGGTCGCCGACCACGACGCCGCCGCGATGCAGAGCGATGGGGGTGGGCGTCCATGAGTGCCGGATTCTTCTACTCGTACCACCTGGGCTGGACCAGGCTGGACGCCCGGACGCTGCTGGGCGACCTGGAGGCCGAGGGGCTCCGTCCGGCGCACCCGGTGACCGGCCGTACGGTGCTCGTCAGCCTCGACTCCGCTTCCCTGGGCGCCCGTTCGCCCGTCACCCGCGAGCAGTTGCTGTCCCTCGCCGGACTCCAGCGGCTGCACGAGGTCGGCTTCCGGTTGTGGACCGGCACGGGCCTCGACCTCCTGGTGCGCATCCGGCGGGCCCGGGCCGGTGTCGTCGCCGTCGAGTTCTCCGTCGGGGAGCTGCCCGAGCCGGAACGGGAGCGTGCGGTGAACGCGATCCGGCGGACGGTGGGAAGGGCCTCCATGCTCTGCATCGGCTTCGTCGTCGACCGCGGCGGCGCGACATCCGCCACCGACTGGGACGGCGTCGTCATCGAGGGCGCCGCGCACCTCGACAGCTGGCCGGACACGGTCGCCGTACGGGACGAGACGGCGGCCCGGCACCCGCAGCTGGCGGTCATGGACGCGGTGGAGATGTCGCCGTGGAAGGTCTTCGGGAACGAGGTGCTCGGCGTCTGAGACGTGCCGGGCGGGCCGCCGACCCTGCCGCCCGGCCGACGGTCCCGCCACGGGCGGTGCCCGCCCCCGCCCATGGCGGAGAAGGCGAGCCCGTGGCGGGAAACGTCCCCCGACGACGTCATAATCGGCCGTATGTCCGATCACCAGCTCCGCACCCGGACGCCCGCCGGCCCGGCCCAGGGCCCCCGCACCCCCGGGTCCCGGGCCGCCGTCGCGCTGCGGGCCGCCGCGCCCGCGCTCGCGGTCTACGCCGCCGCCCGGGCCCTGGGGCTCCTGGTCTTCTGGGCGGCCGCGTCCGCCGCCGGGAAGGACCCCCTGGGGCCGCTCAGCGGACGCTGGGACTCCGTCTGGTACCAGCGCATCGCGGAGAACGGCTACGGCTACACCGTCGCCCTCCCGGACGGCTCCGTCCACGCCGACCTGGCGTTCTTCCCGCTCCTCCCGGCCCTGGAACGCGGCCTCTCCGAGGTGACCCCGCTCACCCTCGGCGGCGCCGGTCTCCTGGTCGCCTGGACGGCCGGGCTGGTCGCCGCCTGGGGCGTCTTCGCCGTCGGCGCCCATCTGTACGGACGGCGTACGGGCGTGGTGCTGGCCGCGCTCTGGGGCGTGTACCCGACGGCGTTCGTGCAGTCGATGGCGTACACGGAGACCCTGTTCACGGCCCTGGCCGCCTGGGCGCTGTACGCCGTACTCAAGGGCCGCTGGATCGTCGCGGGCGCGCTGACCGTCCTGGCGGGGCTCACCCGGCCCACGGCGGCGGCGCTCATCGCCGCCCTGGCGATCACGGCCGTTGTCACCCTCGTACGCGAGTACCGCGCGGGCGACAGCCGCGGTGGCGGTGGCATCGGTCCGGTCCTGCGCCGCCACGCCCGGATGATCGCGGGCGTGGCGCTCGCACCGCTCGGCTGGCTGGCGTACGTGGTGTTCGTCGCCGTACGCGAAGGCAGCCCGTTCGCCTACTTCGACGTCCAGGCGCAGTGGGGCAACAACATCGACGGCGGCCGCGCGCTCGCCGCCTTCATCGCCGGGCTCCCGTGGCCCGCCGCCCTCGGCCTCTGCGCGGCGCTCGGGCTGCTCGGGTGGCTGGTGGTGCTCTGCGTACGGCAGCGGCAGCCGCTCCCGGTCCTCGTCTACGCCCTCACGATCGTCGTCATCTCGCTGATCGGCGCCGGATACTTCGGCTCCCGGCCGCGCCTGATGATGCCCGCGTTCCCGCTGCTGCTCCCGCCCGCCGTCGCCCTGCTGCGACTGCGCACCACGGGACGCACGGCCGCCGTTCTCGCCGTACTCGCCTGCGCCTCCGCCGGTTACGGGGCCTGGACCCTGCTGGGCGCGGGCCCGCCGTAAGGCCGCGTGCTCCTGGGAAGTGCCCTAGGGTGTGTCCGGCGCGGTGGCCGGTGCCGCCCGCAACTCCACCCGTACGCCGGGACGCACCCCCCACCGCTCCATGGCCCCGGCCTCCGCCTCCACCACGTGCCGGGCCCGCAGCCGGGGCAGACCGAGGCGGCCGGGCTTCATCGTGCGGACGGCCAGGACCCTGAACTTCCGGTCCAGGTACGCCACATCGATCGGGAACCGCATCCGGAAGGTGTGCACACTCCCGCACGGCGTGAGCATCATCGCCCCCTCGATCCCGTCCCGCCCGAGCAGCCCCCGGGTACGGGCCCGGTACGAGGCCGCTATCCGCAGCGGCACCTCCCGGGCCCCTGCCGCCGCCCCCGGCCCGGCCCCGGCCCCGGCCTCGGAGGCCGTGCCGACCGTGAGCGTCCCGTCGCCATCGCGCCATGTCCTCATGGGCACCGACCGTAGCCCCGGCCGCACGCCGGTGGTTCCCGAACGCCCGCGCCTGGGCCCCGGAAAGGTCATTCCTGGGCCCCCGGGCCCAAGACCCCTGTTCCCGCCGCCCGTTAGGGTCGTCCCGTGGACGCCGCGCTGCTCGCCGTCGCCGCGGTCTGGGGTGCCGTCACCGGACTGCTGATCCCGCGTGCCGCCTACCGGTTCGCCGTCGAGCCGGAGGAGCCCTGGCGTACGGCGTGCCCCGCCGGCCATCCGCTCACCGGCCCGGTCCGCGGCTGGCTCGGCCCGGCCCGGTGCGCGCCCTGCGCCGCCCCGGGAACGCCCGCCGCACCCGAGGGCGACACCATCGCACCCGAGGGCGACACCGCCGCCGGAACCGCCGCCCCGGGAGCGTCGCCCGGCTACGCCCCCGGCGTCCTCGCCCCCCTGGTCACCGTGGTCGCCTGTGTCGCGCTCGCCGCCGCCACCGGGGCCAGGCCCGAACTCATCGGGTGGCTGGCGCTGGCCCCGGTCGCCGTGCTCCTCGCCGTCGTCGACCGCCGGGTCCACCGGCTGCCCGACCCGCTGACCCTGCCGCTGGCGGCCGCGGCCGTCCTGCTCCTCGGCGGCGCCGCCCTGCTTCCCGGACACGCCGGATCCTGGACCTCCGGCCTGCTGGGCGGCCTGGCCCTCGGCGGCTTCTACTTCCTGCTCTTCCTGATCAACCCGAACGGCATGGGCTTCGGCGATGTGAAGCTCGCCCTCGCCCTGGGCGTGGCCCTCGGCTGGTACGGCTGGACCGTGCTGTTCCTGGGCGGGTTCGCCGGGTTCCTCTTCGGGGCGGCGTACGGACTCTGCCTGGTGCTGCTGCGCCGGGCCGGGCGCAGGACGGGCATCCCGTTCGGCCCGTTCATGATCGCCGGGGCGCTGACCGGGCTGCTGCTGGGGGCGCTCGCGGTGTGAGAGGGAGGATCGCCCGGAATCCGTTCGCGCGCCCCGCGACCGCCTGCCACGATTCCCGCATGCCCGAACCATCCGCTCCCGCCCCTTCCGGCCGCACCTCCGGACCCTCGAACTCCTCCAGCTCCTCCAGCTCCGCCGACTCCGCCAACTCCGCCGGCTCCTCCGGCTCTTTCGTCTCCACGGCCTCCCGCGACCGGTTCGAGGCTCTCGTCGCCGAGGCCGACGCGGTCTCCGTGGACGGATGGGACTTCTCCTGGCTCGACGGCCGGGCCACCGAGGAGCGCCCCTCCTGGGGGTACGCCCGCGCGATGGCCGAGCGGCTCGGCCGGGCCCACGCCGCGCTCGACCTCCAGACCGGGGGCGGCGAGGTGCTGGCCGCCGCGCCGAAGCTGCCGCCGGTCACCGTCGCCACGGAGGCCTGGCCGCCGAACGTCGCCCTGGCCACCGCCCTGCTGCACCCGCTCGGCGCGGTCGTCGTCGCCGACGCGGACGAACCGCCGCTGCCCTTCGGCGACGCCGCCTTCGACCTGGTGGTCAGCCGTCATCCGGTCACCACGTGGTGGGAGGAGATCGCGCGCGTCCTGACCCCCGGCGGCACGTACTTCTCGCAGCAGGTCGGCCCGGCCAGCGTCTTCGAGCTCGTGGAGTACTTCCTCGGGCCGCAGCCGCCCGAGGTCCGCCGCGGCCGGCACCCGGACGACGCGGTGGCCGCCGCGACGGCGGCCGGTCTCGACGTGGTGGACCTGCGCTCCGAGACCCTGCGCACCGAGTTCCGCGACATCGGCGCGGTGGTCTACTTCCTCCGCAAGGTGATCTGGATGGTGCCCGGCTTCACCGTCGAGCAGTATCGGCCCCAACTGGCCGCACTGCACCGGCGGATCGAGGCGGAAGGACCGTTCCGGGCCCGCACCGCGCGCTTCCTGATCGAGGCCCGCAAGCCCCGGTAGCGGCCGCCGGATCCCGGCCGGCCGGTCAACCGGCGTACCCCGTACGCCAGTTCAGCCTTGCCCCGGAGGCAACGGGATCGGGCGGGCCACCGTCCTACTCGACGGGACGCACGCACAGCGAAGGAGTGGAAGCGCTCATGACCGTGGAGAGGGAAGGCTGTGCGGGGCCGGCCGGGCGCGCGCGGCACGGCAAGGCCGACTGGCTCACGGGGGCCAGGATCACCGCCGTCCTCGGCGTCTACTACCGGCCCGAAGGCCGGGCGGGTGAGCCGGAGGCGGTGGAGTTCGTCCTCGCGGAGGACCAGTCCGTGCTGCTGACCTGTACCTCCGACCGGACGTTACGCGTCACCCCGGGCACCTGGCCGCGGCTGCCCGACTGGTGCGTACCGGCGAGCCGCTGGCAGCACGCCCCGCCCGCCCTCCTGCCGCCGGTGCCGTACGGGGGAGCGTGGACGGTGGTGGGCACCCAGGAGCTCAGGGACGCCGCGGGGGAGGTGCTCCAGGCCGTGATCCGGTGCGAGGAGGGGGACTTCGTGGTGATCGCCGGGGACACGATGGCGATCCGCTTCGACCCCCGCCCCTGACCCGCCCGCCGCGTCTCGTTCTACGCCGCCCCCCCCGCACGCGCACGTCACCTGCCCCGCACGCCCTCCCGTACGCGCACGTCACCCGCCCGCACGCCCGCCCCTACGCGTGCGGCCCCACCGTCACCGCGCCGACCGTCAGTTCCGCCGTGCCCTCCATGATCGCGGCGACCCGCTCCACCTGCTCCTCCAGCGCCCGCAGCCGGGGCGCGGACAGGGGCTTCAGCGGCTCCACCGTCACCGCGATCCGGCGGCCCGAGCGGCGCTGGTGCCAGACGCCCGCCACCGTGCCGTCCACCAGCAGCACCGGGTGGTTCCCCGCCTGCCCGCCCCCGAGGGCCCGTTCGTACGCCGCCCCCGGGAACAGCTTCTCGCGGGGCCACGAGGCGATGCCGAACGCGTCGAAGTACGGGAGCAGGCGCACGCCCCGTACCTCCTCCGCCGGGAAGTCCGTGTCGCCCGCCACCACCCAGGCCGGGCCCTCGCCCGCGAACGTCACCTCCTCGATCGCCCCCGACGCCGCCAGCGCGGCGAACCGCTCGGCCGCCCAGGGCCTCGGCGCGGCCAGCCAGCGGGCGAAGTGAGCGGGGGTGGCGGGCCCGTACGCGTACAGGTAGTGCTCGATCAGGGCCGTCAGCGCCCCGGGGCCGGGCAGCGGGACGCACCCGGGGTTGGTGTACGTCGCCTTCCGGCCCCGGTTCGGGGCGTAGGCGAGGGCGCCCCGGTGGCCCGCCAGGTGCAGGACCTGGCGCCAGCGCGGCCACATCGCCTGGAACCCGGGCATCACCAGGTCCCCGGCCCACGGCCCGGTCCGCGCCACGACCTCCTCGGAGAGCTCGTCGATCGTGAGCTCCGTCCCGGTCAGCGCCGCCGCGACGGCCGCGACGACCTGCTCCACCTGGTCCGGGGTCATCCGGGCGTCCTTGGCGAAGGGGCTCGTGCCCGTCGGTACGGCGGACAGCGCCCCGGTCCACAGGGGCAGATCCGCGGCGGGCAGCAGATGGACCGTGCCGCGCGGCCCGAACGTCTTGACCAGGCTCCGGTCGGTCCACAGAGCCGTACGGACGTCCGTACGGGTCGTTCCGTCCCCGCGCAGCCCCACGGACAGCTCGGCCGCCGACAGCACCTGGGCGTGCGCGCCGAGCATCGCGGCCACCGCATCGCCGGGGGAGGCGAAGGGCGGCTCGGTGCCCGCGGCATCCGGGTGGAGGTGCTGGCGGGCCAGCCGCCGGGCGTTCGCTCCGGCCCAGGTCACGGCCGTGGGCGGGGCCGCGGCCCCACGGGATCGTGTCGTCATGCCTCGAACCTAGGGCCCGTAGAGGTCAGGTTCCGTCCTCCACGCCGCCCGGCGGCGTCAAGGCGGCGGCGTCCGGCGACCCCTCGATACGAGGGCCGATATCGGGGGTTCGGCGCGTATGCGTCCTGCTCGGAGCGCGGTCCGGCGAATTCGGAGAGTAATGATGGAGTGGCGTGGCACGCGCCGGCACTTACGAAGGGTTATGGTGGAAACCCCCCCTCGGGCCGGTCCGTATCCCCCCCCCACGGACCGGCCCGTTTTTTTGTGGGCCGGAGCCCGGACCCGAGGCCCGGGCCGGAGAACCCGCCCGGAGCCCCTGCGGGCCGGGCCCGTTGAGCCGACGTCAGCTGCGGCCGGCCCAGATGTTCGTGCCCGCCGTGTCCACGGCGAAGGCGTCGATCTCCTTCAGCTCCTCGGCGGTCAGCGCCGGACCGGCAAGGGCCGCCACGTTCTCCTCCAGCTGCTTGACGCTGGACGCGCCGATCAGTGCCGAGGTCATCCGGCTGTCGCGCAGCACCCACGCGATGGCGAGCTGGGCGAGCGACTGGCCGCGGCCCCGCGCGATGTCGTTGAGCCCGTTGAGGCGGCGGACCACCTCGTCGGAGAGCAGGCCCGGGTCGAGGGACTTGCCCTGGGTGGCGCGCGAGCCCTCCGGGATGCCCTGCAGATACTTGTTCGTGAGCAGGCCCTGGGCGAGCGGCACGAAGGAGATGCAGCCCATCCCGGCCGCCTCCAGGGTGTCGAGCAGCCCGTCGTCCTCGATCCAGCGGTTGATCATGGAGTAGGACGGCTGGTGGATCAGCGCCGGTACGCCCATCTCCTTGAGCAGCCCGGCCGCCTCGGCGGTCTGCTCCGCGTTGTACGAGGAGACGCCCACGTACAGCGCCTTGCCCTGCTGGACGGCGGACGCCAGGGCGCCCATCGTCTCCTCCAGCGGGGTGTGCGGGTCGAAACGGTGCGAGTAGAAGACGTCGACGTAGTCCACGCCCATCCGCTTGAGGGAGGCGTCGAGGGAGGACAGCAGATACTTCCGCGAGCCCCACTCGCCGTACGGGCCGGGGTGCATCAGATAACCGGCCTTGGTCGAAATAACCAGTTCGTCACGGTACGGGGCGAAGTCCTGGGCGAAGAGCTTGCCGAAGTTCAGCTCGGCCGAACCGGGCGGCGGGCCGTAGTTGTTGGCCAGGTCGAAGTGGGTGACGCCGAGGTCGAAGGCGCGGCGCAGGATCGCCCGCTGGGAGTCCAGCGCCCGGTCGTCGCCGAAGTTGTGCCACAGGCCCAGCGAGAGGGCGGGCAGCTTGAGGCCGCTGCGCCCGGTCCGGCGGTACTCCATGGAGTCGTAGCGCGTGTCGGCGGCACGGTAGTACAGGTCGGGGGAGAGGTAATCAGTCACGTTTCATTCCTTATCACGGAGTTGTGACAGACCGGGTTGGGCCCCCGTGACCCGATCGCAGTAATGTGGCCGCTTCGGGGAATGCCGATGTGCGGCGCGGCGAAGACCCGCGCGGCCCGTGCCAGTGGTAGAGGCGCGGCCGCCGAGGGATCGCGCGGGCGCCGCAGACCGTGCAGCGATCCCCTGTGGGGGGACGGCCCCCGGACCCCCGGCGACGGGGAGGGCGGGCCCGGGCCCGTACGGAACCGAGAGGGTGAACGCAGTGAACTTCCGCGACCTGGTGTACAGGCTCTACGCGCGCCGGGTGGAAGGCCGCCTGGACCACGACCAGGTGCCGAAGCACATCGGGGTCATCCTCGACGGCAACCGGCGGTGGGCCAAGGCCTCCGGCGGATCGGCCGTGCAGGGCCACCAGGCCGGTGCGGACAAGATCTCCGAGCTGCTCGGCTGGTGCGACGAGACCGATGTCGAGGTCGTCACCCTCTGGATGCTGTCCACGGACAACTTCGACCGGCCCGAGCACGAGCTGAAACCGCTGCTCGGCATCATCGAGAACACCGTGCGCAACCTCGCCGCGGACGGGCGCTGGCGCGTCCACCACGTCGGCACGCTCGACCTGCTTCCGGCCGAGACGCAGACGGTCCTCAAGGAGGCCGAGGAGGCGACGTCCGGTATCGACGGAATAATCGTCAATGTCGCAGTCGGCTACGGCGGCCGCCAGGAGATCGCGGACGCGGTCCGCTCGCTGCTCCTGGAGCACTCCGAGAAGGGCACCAGCTTCGAGGAGCTGGCCGAGGTCGTCTCCACCGACCTGATCTCCGAGCACCTCTACACCCGGGGCCAGCCCGACCCGGACCTGGTGATCCGGACCAGCGGCGAGCAGCGGCTCTCGGGCTTCATGCTCTGGCAGAGCGCCCATTCGGAGTACTACTTCTGCGAGGTCTTCTGGCCGGCCTTCCGCAAGGTCGACTTCCTCCGGGCGCTGCGCGACTACGCCGCCCGCCACCGCCGCTACGGCGCCTGAACGGCCCCGCCGCACGCGTACCGCCCGATGACTCCTCTATATAGGGGAGTCATCGCGTATATGAGGGGGCCATCGCGCGTCCACCGGGACTTCTCCACACCGTGTCATATGCGGCGGCATGGCTTCGCGCGATAAAGGGAATACCCCTGTCAGGTCGACGTCCGGTCATCAACCAGGCGGATGTCGTGTCCAAGTGAGCGGCGCCAAGACCGCTCGCCCGGGAGGCCCTTTGCACACGAAGGACCGTACACAGCGTGCGGCCGACGCGGAGGCCGTGGTCCGGCCCGCGCAGTGGGGCCCGATCCCGGTCCGTCCTCTCCCTTCGGGAAGCTCCGCGACCGTTCGTCGCACTCCCCGACCTCGTCCGAGGGGGTACGTCCTTCCGTGGTGACCAGCACTAAGCGCCGCATGCCCGACAGGCGCACCTACGTTCTCGACACCAGCGTCCTGCTGGCCGACCCAGGCGCCATGGCCCGCTTCGACGAGCACGAAGTCGTGCTGCCGATCGTCGTGGTCACGGAACTGGAGGCCAAACGGCACCATCCCGAGCTCGGCTACTTCGCCCGGCAGGCCCTGCGCCTGCTGGACGACTTCCGGGTCCGGTACGGCCGGCTGGACGCCCCGATCCCGCTCGGGGATCTGGGCGGGACGCTCCGTGTCGAGCTCAACCACTCCGATCCCGGCGTCCTGCCCGCCGGCTACCGGTTGGGGGACAACGACTCACGGATCCTCGCGGTCGCACGCAACCTCCAGGCCGAGGGGTACGACGTCACGGTCGTCTCCAAGGACCTGCCGCTCCGCATCAAGGCCTCCTCCGTGGGCCTCCTCGCCGAGGAGTACCGCGCGGAGCTCGCCATCACGGACTCCGGCTGGACCGGTATGAGCGAACTGTCCCTCGCCGGGGAACAGATCGACCTGCTGTTCAGCGAGGAGACGCTGTACGTCCCCGAGGCCGCCGAGCTGCCCGTGCACACCGGCCTGGTCCTCCAGTCCGAGCGCGGCAAGGCGCTCGGCCGGGTGACGGCCGAAGGCAATGTGCGGCTCGTGCGGGGCGACCGGGAGGCCTTCGGCATCCACGGGCGCAGCGCCGAGCAGCGGATCGCCCTCGACCTCCTCCTCGACAGCGACGTCGGCATCGTGTCGCTGGGCGGACGCGCGGGCACCGGCAAGTCGGCGCTGGCCCTCTGCGCGGGGCTGGAAGCGGTGCTGGAGCGCCGGCAGCACAAGAAGGTGATGGTCTTCCGTCCGCTGTACGCGGTGGGCGGCCAGGAGCTCGGCTATCTCCCCGGCAGCGAGGCCGAGAAGATGAGCCCCTGGGCGCAGGCGGTCTTCGACACGCTCTCGGCGGTCGCCGGGCGCGAGGTCATCGAGGAGGTGCTCGGGCGCGGGATGCTGGAGGTCCTGCCGCTCACCCACATCCGCGGCCGCTCGCTGCACGACGCGTTCGTGATCGTCGACGAGGCGCAGTCGCTCGAACGGAACGTCCTGCTGACCGTGTTGTCCCGAATCGGGGCGAATTCGCGTGTCGTGCTCACCCACGACGTGGCCCAGCGGGACAACCTCCGGGTCGGCCGGTACGACGGAGTCGTCGCCGTCGTCGAGAAACTGAAGGGTCATCCGCTGTTCGCCCACGTCACGCTCACGCGGTCGGAGCGTTCGCAGATCGCCGCGCTGGTGACCGAAATGCTGGAGGAAGGCCACATCTGACCCGCATGCCCCATTGATGCCGCCCGGCGAGCCAAGGAGCTTAGCCGGGCGGCATTGTGCTGCGCCGTCATTTCCGGAAAACCGGTGGCCCAAACGGGGTGTGACCTTTCCCACGCAACACAGAATTGCCTCCTGGCGTCCCCGTCCGGCAGAGTCTTGCTTCCGTCAGGCCCCGCATACGGCACTTGGGCACCTCCAGAGGCGCCACGCACCACACAACTCAACACGAGACGCCCGTATGCCGCCCGCGAGCACCACGCGGCAGCCTCCTCACCGGGGTTGCCCATCGGGCCCGTGCCTCCCGTGACCCACGCAGTAGGGAGGCCAGCGCCAGGGGCACGAACGCGCCCGCGAGGTCACCTAAGCGGGCGATGCTGGAAGGACACCATGTGAGCCGGATCTCGGTCCGGGGGTTCGCCGTGGCATCTGCCACCGCGGTCACCACCGTAGGCGCCGTCGTAGGCGTTGCTGCGGGCGGCACTCCTGCCGCCGACGACAACAACTTCGAGGCGGCCGCAGCCGACACCACGCTGCTCGCAGACATCCCCGCGGGCCAGCAGGCCGCGGTCCAGACCGCTTCGCTGACGCAGCAGGCCGATGCCCAGGCATCCGCCGCCGACGCCGCCGCGAAGAAGTCGGCCGAGGAGTCGGCCCGCATCCAGGCCGCCAAGGACGCCAAGTCCAAGAAGCAGGCGGCCGAGGACCGGGTCGAGGCCGAGCGCAAGGCGGAACAGAAGAAGAAGGACGACGCCGAGCGCGCCAGCCGTTCTTCCGTCCGCGACGCCTCCTCGTTCTCCGCGCAAGGCTCGTACAGCGTGGCCGAGGTCCAGGCGATGGCCCGTCAGATGGTCCCCGCGGACCAGTTCCAGTGCTTCAGCAACATCGTGAACCACGAGTCGACCTGGAACTACCGCGCGACCAACCCGTCCTCCGGGGCGTACGGTCTGATGCAGGCGCTCCCGGGCCACAAGATGTCGTCCGCCGGCGCCGACTGGCAGACCAACCCGGCCACCCAGATCAAGTGGGGTCTCAGCTACATGGACGGCCGTTACGGCAGCCCGTGCGGCGCCTGGTCCTTCTGGCAGGCCAACAACTGGTATTAGAGGGAGCGAGCGAAGTCCACGGACCGCCCTCTCAACCTCGCGAGGCCCCTCACCGTCCAGACGGTGGGGGGCCTCGCGCGTGTACGGTCGCATCCCGGTGTGCGGTGAGTGCCGACAGCGCTGGGCGGCGAAGATGGGGGAAGGAAAGCAAGCATGTCGAAACTGCCGGGCTGGCTGGGCCGCTTCGGTTCCGAACTGACGGAGCTGGGCGCGCGACTGGAGGAGCGACGGGCGCGCGCCGTCGACGACGACGGACCCCTCGTGCTCCGAGGCGACCCCGCCGTCGCCGAGGCCGACGACCCCGGGCAGGTGCCCGCGCCGCCCAGTTACGCCCCCTCGGTCGCCGCCAAGCCCGATCCGGTCGCGGCGATCCCGTGGGGGATGCGGGTCGCCGCCGAGGCCGGCTGGCGGCTCCTGGTCCTCGCCGGGACGCTCTGGGTGCTGATGCGGGTGATCAGCGCGGTCCAGCTCGTCGTGCTGGCCTTCGCCGCCGCGCTGCTCGTCACCGCGATGCTCCAGCCGACCGTCGTCCGGCTCCGGAGGTTCGGGCTGCCGCACGGGCTCGCCACCGCCGTGACCGCCGTCCTCGGGTTCGTCATCATCGGCCTGGTCGGCTGGTTCGTGGTGTGGCAGGTGATGGAGAACCTCGACACGCTCTCCGACCGGGTCCGCGACGGCATCGACGAGTTGAAGCGCTGGGCGCTCGACAGCCCCTTCCACGTCACCGAGTCGCAGATCAACGACCTCGCCAAGAACCTCAACGACACCATCGGCACCAACACCGAGGAGATCACCTCCGCCGGGCTCCAGGGCGTCACCGTGATGGTGGAGTTCCTCACCGGGCTGCTGCTGGCGATGTTCTCCACGCTCTTCCTGCTCTACGACGGCAAGCGCATCTGGGAGTGGTCGCTCAAGCTGGTGCCCGCCGCCGCCCGCCCCGGGGTCGCCGGCGCCGGACCGCGCGCCTGGCGCACCCTGACCGCGTATGTGCGCGGCACGGTGCTCGTCGCCCTGATCGACGCGATCTTCATCGGCTTCGGCCTCTACGTCCTCAATGTGCCGCTCGCGGTGCCGCTGGCCGTCTTCATCTTCCTGTTCGCCTTCATCCCGCTCGTCGGCGCCGTGGTCTCCGGAGCGCTCGCGGTGGTCGTCGCCCTGGTCACCGAGGGCGTGTGGACCGCGCTGTGGGCGCTGGTGGTGGTCCTGGCGGTGCAGCAGATCGAGGGCCACATCCTGCAGCCGTTCATCCTCGGCCGCGCGGTGCGGGTCCATCCGCTCGCGGTGGTCCTCGCGGTCGCGACCGGCGGGCTGGTCGCGGGCATCGGCGGCGCGGTGGTCGCCGTACCGCTGGTCGCCGTGATCAACACGGTGGTCGGCTATCTGCGCTCGTACGGCGAACCGGGCTCCCCGGGCGAGAGCGGCGGGCACCACGGGGCCACCGCCCTGTCGATGACCCCCGCACACGCCACGGCCGCCCCGGCGGCGCCACCGGCTTCCCCCGGTCCCGAGGACGCGCCGGGCGAACGCCCGCGGGAGAACCGGCCGCCGCAGGAGTAGCGGAGCGGCACGGAACGCGAAAAGAAGAGCCCCGGGGACGGTCGGTCGTCCTCGGGGCTCTTCTCGTATCAGGGGTGGTGCGGTGTCACTGCTCGGCGAGTACGGCCTCGGCGTCGAGGGTCACACCGACCGCCTGGATCACCGAAGCGACCTTGACGGCTTCCTGAATGGTCTCACGGTCCACGCCGGCCTTGCGCAGCACCTGCTCGTGGGAGTCCAGGCACTGGCCGCAGCCGTTGATCGCGGAGACGGCGAGCGACCACAGCTCGAAGTCGACCTTCTCCACGCCCGGGTTGCCGATGACGTTCATCCGCAGGCCCGCGCGGAGCGTGCCGTACTCCGGGTCCGACAGCAGGTGCCGGGTCCGGTAGAAGACGTTGTTCATCGCCATGACGGCGGCCGCCGACTTCGCCGCGGTGTACGCCTCGGCGGAGAGGTTGGCCTTCGCCTCGGGCTCCAGCTCGCGCAGCACCTTCGGCGAACGCGAGGCGATCGCGCAGGCCAGCACGGTGCCCCACAGCTGCTGCTGCGGGAGGTCGCTGTTGCCGATGACCGAGCCGAGGTTCAGCTTCAGGTCCTTGGCGAAGTCCGGTATGGCGGACTTCAGTTCGTCGAGAGCCATGTCGGTATCAGCTCACTCGCCCGAGAGGAGCGCGACCGGGTCGAGGGTGTTCTCGCCCTTGGTCCAGTTGCACGGGCACAGCTCGTCGGTCTGCAGGGCGTCGAGGACCCGCAGGACCTCCTTGGGGTTACGGCCCACGGAACCGGCGGTCACCATCGTGAACTGGATCTCGTTGTTCTGGTCGACGATGAAGACGGCGCGCTGGGCGAAGCCGTCCTCGCCCTCGATGCCGAGGTCACGCATGAGCTCGTGCTTGGAGTCGGCCAGCATCGGGAAGGGCAGGTCGGTCAGGTCCGGGTGGTCCTTGCGCCAGGCGTGGTGCACGAACTCGGAGTCACCGGAGAAGCCGAGGACCTGGGCGTCACGGTCGGCGAACTCCTCGTTGAGCTTGCCGAAGGCGGCGATCTCGGTGGGGCACACGAAGGTGAAGTCCTTCGGCCACGCGAAGACGATCTTCCACTTGCCCTCGTAGGTCTTGTGGTTGATCTGCTCGAACTCCTTGCCGCTCTCCAGCGAAACGCAGGCGGTCAGGTCGAACTCGGGGAACTTGTCACCGACAGTGAGCACGCGCTCTCCTTGCAACGTCTGGAATTCCCTTTTTGGGGGTCTTCCTGAGGGTTGGACGGGCTCCACCTTGGCACAGAGTGCATTGATCACGGAAATAGCTACACTCGGTCGAGATGATCGGAGGTGCCTATCAGTGGCGCAGGTAAATCAGGCCATACGACCCAAGCAGTCCGGTAAGTCGCCCGGCAAGCAGCCCAGTCTGTCGCAGCTGCGCGCCTTCGCGGCCGTGGCGGAGCATCTGCACTTCCGGGACGCCGCGGCAGCAATCGGGATGAGTCAGCCGGCACTCTCCGGAGCGGTGTCCGCCCTGGAGGAGGCACTGGGTGTCCAGCTCATCGAGCGTACGACGCGCAAGGTGCTGCTCTCGCCCGCGGGGGAGCGGCTCGCGGTGCGGGCCGGGGTGGTGCTGGAGGCGGTCGCCGCGCTGATGGAGGAGGCGGAGGCGGTCCGCGCCCCGTTCACCGGAGTCCTGAGGCTCGGCGTGATCCCGACCGTCGCCCCGTATCTCCTGCCCACCGTGCTCCGCCTCGTCCATGAGCGCTACCCGGACCTCGACCTCCAGGTCCACGAGGAACAGACCTCCTCGCTGCTCGAAGGGCTCGCCGCCGGACGGCTGGACCTGCTGCTGCTCGCCGTGCCGCTCGGAGTGCCGGGCGTCACCGAGATCCCGCTCTTCGACGAGGACTTCGTGCTGGTCATGGAGCAGGACCACTGGCTCGGCGGCCGCGCGGACATCCCGCGCGACGCACTGCGCGAACTGCCGCTGCTCCTCCTGGACGAGGGGCACTGCCTGCGCGACCAGGCCCTGGACATCTGCCGCGAGGCGGGCCGCACCCGGGGCGCCCCGGTCACCACGACCGCCGCCGGGCTCTCCACCCTGGTCCAGCTGGTCGCCGGCGGACTCGGTGTGACGCTGCTGCCCCGCACCGCCGTGACCGTGGAGACCGGCCGCAACGAGGCGCTGGCCACCGGGTACTTCGCGGACCCGGCGCCCACCCGGCGGGTCGCGCTGGCGATGCGGACCGGGTCGGCGCGGGGCGGCGAGTTCGAGGAGTTCGCCGCCGCGCTGCGCGAGGCGATGAAGCCGCTGCCGGTGCGGCCGGTCGACGCCCCTCCCGTATGAACGCATGCGGGTGCGGCCGGACGTTCGCCCGGCCGCACCCGTGTGGTTTCCGCTCCCGCTACTCCGTCCGCAGCCCGTCCGGCCGCATCAGCCGCCACAGCGAGGGCATCGACGCCGCCGTCACCAGCAGGATCAGCCCCGCGCCGACCCCCGTCAGCGGCAGGAACAGCCACCAGTCGGAGACCGACTTGGCGATCATCCAGGCCAGCACGGCACCCAGCCCCAGCCCGCCCGCGACCGCGACCACCAGGCCGAGGAAGACCGGGACGGCGGTCTGCCACAGCACCGACCAGCCCATCGTCGTACGCCGGGTGCCGAAGGCGACCAGCACCGACAACAGCCGCTTGCGCTCGCGCAACTGCTCCACCTGGGAGACCAGCATCGAGGCGGCGATCAGCAGCAGCACCACACTCGCCCCGACCTTGAGCCCGGTCTGGATGCTGTCGTACTGGCGGTCGCGCTCCACCGAGTCCAGGGTGACGAAGCGCATCCCGGGATCGATGCGGGCCGCCGTGTTCCGTACGTACTCCGCGACGTCCGGCACGCTCCGGTCGACCCGGATCTGGGCGGTGATCTGCGCGCCGGGCAGCGTACTCGCGTCGACCGCGCCGGTGGTGGCCATGATCCCGTAGTGCGTGTCGCCCATCGGGTCCTTGCGGCCCTGCACGGTCGGGGAGCCGGCGGGCAGCGTCCACCGCAGCGGCTTGCCCTCACCGGTGCCGACCTCGACGACCTTGCCCTTGCGGGCCGTGCGGTCGACCCAGGCGGACATGTCCTTGTCGCCCGGCGGGTGGACGACGAAGGTGTCGCCGTCCTCGCAGGAGGTGATCCGGGCCAGCTCGCGCAGGGTGTCGCAGGTGCCGACGGTCAGCGAGGTGGTGGGCGGGATGTCGTCGTCGGCGTAGACGCCGGGCTTGGAGGCGTACGCCTGCACGGAGCCGATCACCACCTCCACGCCCTGGGTGGCGCGGAACTGCTCGATGGCCGAGGTGGCCGCCTCGCCGGTGACATGCTCCGAGTACCCGGCGAACTGGGCCCGCGTGGGGTCCTGGCCGGTCGCCCGGTTGAAGTCGGCGTTCATCGCCGCGAAGAGCATCTGGAGGGCGATCGCCCCCGCCACCGCCACCGTGACCCCGCTGACCGCGCGGGACGCGGCCCCGCTGCTCAGCTGGAGCCTGCGCACGGCCAGTTGCCAGGGCACCGGACCGCCGCGCAGCCGCCTCACGCAGGCCTCGACCAGCCACGGCAGCAGCAGGGCGAGACCGACCAGCACCAGCACGGCCCCGGCCGCGATCGGGAACGGCTTCACGGGCTCGTACGCGTACTCGTCGACCCGGCCGGTGAACCCGAGCAGCGCCAGACCCGCGACGGGCATGAGCAGCCGCCACCAGAGCCGGCGGCCCCGGCTCTTCCCCCGGCGTACGACACCGAGCGGCTCGATCACCACCGAGCGCATCGCGACCAGCGTGACGAGCACGGCGGTCAGCGGCACCGCGACCGTGATCAGCAGGGCGAGCAGCGGATCGGGCACCACGTCGGCCGGGAACGCGCTGACGTCCCAGACCTCCACCGAGCCGACGAACTCCCGTCCCACCAGGAAGAAGACCAGCCCGATCAGCAGCCCGAGCACCGCCCCGAACAGGGCCTCCCCGGCGGCGACGCGCCGGGTGGTACGGATGTCCGCGCCGACCAGGCGCAGTGCGGCGAGCCTGCGGTCGCGCCGGTCGCCGCCGAAGCGCACGGCGGTGGCGATGAAGATCGCGACCGGCACCAGCAGCACCACACAGACCATGACGGTCAGCACGACCAGCAGCGGCGGGAGCGGGTCGGCCTCGCGGTGGGCCCCGTATCCGGAGACCCGTCCGGCGCCGGCGGCGGGCGTCAGGGTGTCGTTGCCCGCGTAGTAGAACAGCTCGCCCGGCGAGCGCAGGCCGGCATCGCCGATCGTGCCGGTGATGTCGTACGGCAGTCGCTCGCGCAGCAGTTCGTTGCCGGGCGCTTCGAGCAGCTCCTTCAGAGCGGGGGAGACCACCATCTCGTCCGGCCCGGGGAAGCGGGCCACCCCCGGAGGGCGGACGGGCGCCGAACCGTCGGCGCGCAGCAGCCGGCCGGCGATACTCCGGTCGCGGTACTCCGTGTCGGTGTCGAGCCGCAGAACCGAGGTGTCCGACTTCGCCGAGTCCGCGGTGGAGGCCTTCACCTCGCTGCGGGCCTGCTCGCGTGCGTTCCGCTCGTCGAGCAGATGCGGTACGGAGGAGGCGAGCAGCAGCAGAGCGACGCCGAGGCCGACGCCGACGGCGGTCAGCAGCGTACGGATCCAGCCCTCGCGGCCGCCCGCGGCGGCGAACCGGATGCCGAGGCCGAGGTCCCGGAGGGTGGCCGCGCCGCGCGAGGGCGGCTTCGGGCTCTCCGGCGCGGCGGGCGGGGCCGTACGGGAATCGAGCAGGGTCATGCGGAGTGCTCCAGGCTGCGGGCCCGGCCGTCGCGGACGGTGACGTCACGGTCGGAGTAGGCGGCGACGCGGGCCTCGTGGGTCACCAGGACCACGGCGACGTTGGCGGACCGGGCGGCCTCGGTGAGCAGCTCCATCACCCGCTCGCCGTTGAGCGAGTCCAGCGCGCCGGTCGGCTCGTCCGCGAAGATCACCTTCGGCGAGGCGGCCAGCGCACGGGCCACGGCGACCCGCTGGCCCTGTCCGCCGGAGACCTCGCCGGGGCGCTTGGCGCCGAGGTCGTCGACCTCCAGGCGCTCCATCCACTCCAGCGCGGTGCGCTCGGCGGCCTTGCGCTTCACGCCGTTGAGCCGCAGCGGCAGGGCGACGTTCTCCACACAGGTCAGCTCCGGGACGAGCTGGCCGAACTGGAAGACGAAGCCGAAGTCGCTGCGGCGCAGGGCGCTGCGCTCGGCGTCGGACATCGCGGACAGCTCGCGGCCCGCGTAGGTGATGGTGCCGGAGTCGGGCGTGATGATCCCGGCCAGACAGTGCAGCAGGGTCGACTTGCCGGAGCCGGACGGGCCCATCACGGCGACGACCTCGCCGGGGTGCACGGAGAACGACGCGCCGTCCAGGGCGGGCGTCGAACCGTAGGTCTTGCGCAGATCGTGCGCGGCGAGCAGGGAGCCTTCGGGAATCACGGAGCCACCACCTTGGCGAGCTGGTCGAGTCGGGCGGCGGTCAGTTCCAGCCAGCGCAGATCGGCTTCGAGGTGGAACAGGGCGTGGTCGCAGATCAGCTGGTCGGCGAGGTCGCCCTTGCGCTTGCGGTCGGTCAGGATGCGCATCATCCGCAGATGCTCCGAGCGCTGCGAGTCCAGCAGATCGGCGGCGCTGCGGTCGGTCAGGAGCGCCAGGACGACCTTGGTGTAGAGCGTCGACTGGAGGTAGGGCTCCGGCTTCTCGGGCTGGGCCAGCCACCGCGAGACATCGGTGATCCCGGCGTCGGTGATGGCGTACCGCTTGCGCTCGGGACCTCCTTCGCTCTCGACGCCGTCGACCTCGACGAGTCCGTTCTTCAGGAGCCGGGACATCGTCGAATAGACCTGGCCGTAGTGCAGCGGGCGGTCCTGGCCGAACTTCTCGTCGAAGGTCCGCTTCAGGTCGTAACCGTGTCGGGGGCCGGACTCCAGGAGCCCGAGGAGGGTGTGACCGATAGACATGAGGAGCACTCTACACGGTGTGTATACCTGCTGTGTATACGCGTCCGGAAAGCGACCCCGGCCCGGAGGAACGGGCCGGGGTCGCGGCGTCGGCGGTGCGGGGGCGCGATGCCGCGGAGGGCGCTACGGAGTCTCCTGGGCGCCGGCTCCGGGCGGGGTCCCCGGCTCCTCCGGCGGCTGCTTGGGCGGCCGTCCCCGGCGGGCGATCGGCCGTGCCGCCCCCGGCAGCCGGCCCGCCTCCGCGAGCGCCCGCCGCAGCAGGAACTCGATCTGCGCGTTGGCGCTGCGCAGTTCGTCGGAGGCCCAGCGGGCGAGTGCGTCGTGCACCGCGGGGTCCAGCCGCAGCAGCATCTGCTTGCGCTGCGGCGGCCCGCCCGCCGGTTTCCGCCGGGGAGGCGTCTCGTCGGTCACTGGTAGAGCGTGCCCGTATTGAGGACCGGCTGGGCGCTGCGGTCACCGCACAGCACCACCATCAGATTGCTGACCATGGCCGCCTTCCGCTCGGAGTCCAGCTCCACGATGTCCTGCTCGGCGATCCGGGCCAGGGCCATCTCGACCATGCCCACCGCGCCCTCGACGATCTGCTGGCGGGCCGCGACGACCGCGCCGGCCTGCTGGCGCTGGAGCATGGCGGAGGCGATCTCGGGGGCGTACGCGAGGTGACTGAAACGCGACTCGATGATCAGGACGCCCGCGGCCTGCACCCGGGCGGTCAGCTCGGCGGCCAGCTTCTCGGTGATCTCCTCCGCGTTGCCGCGCAGCGAGAGGCCGTCCTCCTCGTGGGCGTCGTACGGGTACTCGATCGCGATGTGCCGTACGGCCGCCTCGGTCTGGGTGGCGACGAACTCCAGGAAGTCGTCGACCTCGAAGAGCGCCTGGGCGGTGTCCTCGACCTTCCACACGACGATCGAGGCCAGCTCGATCGGGTTGCCGTAGGCGTCGTTGACCTTGAGGACGGCGGTCTCGTGGTTGCGGACGCGGGTGGAGATCTTGCGGCTGGAGGTCAGCGGGTTGATCCAGCGGAGCCCGTCGGCGCGGATGGTGCCGACGTACCGGCCGAAGAGCTGGATCACCCGGGCCTCGCCCGGAGCGACCATCTTCACACCGCTCATGCAGAAGAACGAGGTGATCACGAGGAGCACGCCGAGGATGAGGAGCGGGACGCCGAGGGCGTTGTTGCCGTTCGCGCCGGTGACCCCGCCGACGATGGCGAGTCCGACCCCGGCGAACACCCCGAGAACCGTCAGGAGCAGTCCGAGGCCGCCCGGGATGGAGTGTGCGGTGACCTCCCTGACCTGCGGTGCCGGCATGTCGGGAGCGTCGACGGCGAGGTCCGTCGCAGCGGTGTCCGGGCGGTGGTCGTCGTGCTGTGCGGTCATGGGATCCCCCGTTCGGCGCGGTATCGCACCGCGCTAGCAATGTGATTACACATTAATGGTTTTCGCAACCTTGTCCACCCCTGGGGAGTCGGTTCCTAGGGAACGGGTGCTGATTCTCACGTCCGTAAAAGGCCGGATCGCTTGTCTTTTGTCCCTGCCGTCGGTGTTAGCTGGCAGGTCTGAACGGACTGAGGAAACCGAGCGAGCCGGTCGAGCAGAGAAGCGGGAGCAACACACCAATGGGTCGAGCGGATGCGCGACGAGCCCAGGCGCAGGAGTCGCGCCGGGCCGCGAAGAGCGGCGGCATACGCAGACTCTTCACGTGGAAGAAGTTGCTGGGCACGTTCTTCGGGATCGTCCTGCTGGGCATGGGCGCCTTCGGCGCGCTCTACCTGTACGTCGACGTCCCCGCCGCCAACGCCATGGCGGAGCGGCAGAGCAACGTCTACAAGTACAGCGACGGCACGGTCCTCGCCCGGACCGGCAAGGGCGTCAACCGCCAGATCGTCGACCTGGCCGAGGTGCCGAAGAACGTTCAGCACGCCTTCGTCGCCGCCGAGAACAAGACCTTCTACAAGGACCAGGGCGTCGACCTCAAGGGCACCACCCGCGGTCTCCTCAACACCCTCAGCGGCAAGGGCAAGCAGGGTGGCTCGACCATCACCCAGCAGTACGTGAAGAACTACTACCTGACGCAGGACCCCACCGTGAGCCGCAAGCTCAAGGAACTGGTGATCTCGCTCAAGGTCGACCAGCAGGAGTCCAAGGAGACGATCCTCGCCGGGTACATCAACACCGCCTACTACGGACGCGGCGCGAGCGGCATCCAGGCGGCGGCCCAGGCGTACTACGGCATCGACGCCCAGGACCTGAACGTCTCCCAGGGCGCCTACCTCGCCTCCCTCCTCCAGGCCCCCAGCCAGTACGACTGGGCGACCGCCAGCGACACCGGCAAGAAGCTGGTCAAGGAGCGCTGGGCCTACACCCTGCGGAACATGGTCGAGATGGGCTGGCTCACGGACGCCGAGCGCACCCAGCAGAAGTTCCCCTACCCGGACAAGCCCAAGGCGGCCCCGGGCATGGAGGGCCAGACCGGCTACCTCGTCGAGGCGGCCAACAAGGAGCTGGAGAAGCAGGGCGTCTCCGCCGCGGACCGTGAGGCCGGCGGCTGGACGTTCACGCTCACCATCGACAAGAAGCGCCAGAAGGCGCTGGAGAAGTCGGTGGACGACCAGCTGGAGTCCAAGCTCGACCGCGAGGGCAACAAGGTCGACGCCACCGTCCAGGCCGGCGCCACCTCCGTCGACCCGAAGACCGGCAAGGTCGTCGCCCTGTACGGCGGCGAGGACTACGTCAAGCACTACATCAGCAACGCCACCCGCCAGGACTACCAGCCCGCCTCCACCTTCAAGCCGCTGGTGCTCGCCTCCGCCCTGGAGAACGAGTCGAAGACCCAGGACGGCCGGCTGATCGGGCTCAACACCGTCTACGACGGCACCAGCAAGCGGCCCGTCGTCGGCAGCGACACCCCGTTCAACCCGCAGAACGAGGACGGCCAGGACTACGGGCCGATCTCCGTTCAGAAGGCCATGAACAGCTCGGTCAACTCCGTGTTCGCGCAGATGATCGTGGACGTGACGCCCGCCGCCACCAAGGAGACCGCGCTCGCCCTCGGCGTGCCGGACAAGAACTTCCCCGAGCGTCCCGCCGTCTCGCTCGGCACCATGAACGCCTCGACCTGGGACATGGCGGGCGCGTACGCCACGCTCGACAACCACGGCCAGAAGGTCACCCCGCACATCCTCCAGTCCGCCGAGCACCGCGACCGCACGGTGAACCCCGAGAAGCCCAAGCGGGAGCAGGCCATCAGCCGTGCCTCGGCCGACACCGTGACCAAGGCGCTCACCGGGGTCGTCGACGCCGGGTCCGGCAGAGCGGCCAACACCTCCGCCTACGACGCGGCGGGCAAGACCGGCACCTCCGAGGACAACAAGTCGGCCTGGTTCGCCGGCTACACCCCGGAGCTGACCACGGTCGTGGCCCTCTTCGGCGAGGGCGACGGCGGCCGCAAGCAGGTCTCCCTGACCGGTACGGCCAACTCCGGCCGCGCCAACGGCGGCGGCTTCCCGGCCCGCATCTGGGCCGACTACACCCTCGGCGCCCTCGACGGCGGCTCCGACAAGACGTTCGACCTCCAGGACGTGGAGCGCGGCGAGGCGCCCGCCCCGCCGACCCCGTCGGACACCCCGTCGGACGACCCCACCCCGTCCGAGGAGCCGACCCCGTCGGACACGCCCTCCGACACGCCGAGCGAGACGCCCAGCGAGACCCCGACCACGCCGGCCCCGCCCACCAGCAGCAGCCCGCCCGTCACCACGCCCCCCACCAGCCCGGAGTTCCCGCCGCAGCCCGGGGACGGCGACGGACAGCCGGGCGAACGGCCCGGCGGCAACGGGCAGGCCGCGCAGTGAGGGTCTGAGAGAACGACGAGAGGGGCGGACCCGAAGCCGGGTCCGCCCCTCTGCTCTCGTGCTCCGCCTACTGCGCCCGGGCCGCCATCTCGAACCAGACGACCTTGCCCGTCGACAGGCGCGTCGCACCCCACCGCCGGGCCAGCCGGTTGACCAGGAACAGCCCGCGGCCGCCCTCGTCCGTCTCCCGCGCCCGGCGCTGCCTCGGCAGCTGCGGGGAGTCGTCGCCGACCTCGCAGCGCAGGATGTCGGTCCGCAGCAGCCGCAGCGTCACCGGCCGCTCCGCATAGCGCACGGCGTTGGTGACGACCTCGCTGACCAGCAGCTCCACCTCGTCGGCCAGATCGTCCAGACCCCAGCGGCTCAGCGCCCGCCGGGCCAGCCGACGGGCCCGGCGCGGGGCCGCGTCCTCCGGTTCCAGATACCAGTACGCCACATCGCTCGGGGCGATCCCGTCGAAGCGGGCGGCCAGCAGAGCGATGTCGTCGTCCCGGTCACCCGGGCCGAGCATGTCCAGCACATCGTCGCAGAGCGCTTCCAGCGGCGGTGAGTGATCGTCGCCGGTGAGCTGTGCGGTCGCCGCCAGCCGCTCCCGCAGCTGCTCGATGCCCGTCCACACGTCCCGCAGCCGCGACTCCACCAGACCGTCGGTGTAGAGGAGCAGCGTGGCACCGGCCGGGGCGTCCAGCTCGACCGCCTCGAAGTCGACGCCGCCCACCCCGATCGGGGCGCCCGGCGGCACCCGCAGCACCTCGGCCCGCCCGCCCAGATGCAGCAGCACGGGCGGCGGGTGGCCGGCGTTGGCGATGGTGATCCGGTGCGCGACCGGGTCGTACACCGCGTACAGGCAGGTCGCCATCCGGTCGCTGCCCAGCCGCTGCGCCTGCTCGTCCAGGTGGTGCAGCACCTCCTGCGGCGGCAGATCGAGCTGCGCCAGGGTCTGCGCCGTCGTGCGGAGCTGGCCCATGATCGCCGCCGAGGTCATGGAATGGCCCATCACATCGCCGACGACCAGCGCGACCCGGCTGCCGGGCAGCGGGATCGCGTCGTACCAGTCGCCGCCGACCCGGGCCGTCTCGGCCGCCGGGAGGTAGCGCGAGGCGAGCCGGACGCCGGTGGGCTGGGGCAGCGAGTCGGGCAGCATCGTGCGCTGCAGCTCGTCGGCGATATAGGCCTCGCGCCCGTACAGCACGGCCTTGTCGATGCCGAGCGCGGTGTGCGTCGCCAGCTGCGCCGCGACCAGCAGGTCGCTGGCCTCGAACGGGGAGCGCTCGGTGCCGCGTACGAAGACCGCCGCGCCGATGACCCGGCGGCGGCCGCGCAGCGGGGCCAGGATCGCCCGGTGCCCGGTGGGCACGGACCGGCCGGGGCCGAGCAGCTCCGGCAGCGCCGCCCGCGCCGCGGCGGAGTCGCCGAACACCGGCCGCACCCCGCGCAGCACCTCGGCCAGCGCACCGCCCGCCCGCACCTCGCACAGCTCGGCGGCGGGCATCAGATCGGCCTGCGGGTCCAGAACCACCGGACGCAGCCGCTCCGTCTCGGAACCGGCCGCCTCGGCGCCCTCCTCGTCGCTGACGCGCAGCCGGTCGCTGCGCCGCAGCCGCAGGACGAACGGGCTCACCGGGCGCTCGTCGCCCACCGGCAGCGGATCGCGGAGGTAGACGAGGATCGCGTCGGAGAACGTCGGCACGCTGGCCCGGCACAGGCCGAGGACGATCTCGTCCAGGTCTATGCCCCGGGCGATCCGCCGGGTCGCCGCGCCGACGAAGCGCAGCCGGTCACCCTCGCGGCGGGTGGCCGCCTGGGCGTCGGCGACGGCCGCCGCTCCTGGGCCCGGGTTCGGCGCGGCGGCCGGAGCCGGTACCGAGGCAGCCGCGGCCGCGGCCGCGGCGTCCTGCTGCCGGGGCCGGGTGCGCTCCTGCTGCCGGGACGCCAGAGGCTGCCGGCCTTCGTGGGAGGTGGGGTGCTCCGTCACGCGTGGGATTCCGTCCGTCCGGGCCGGTTGTATGAGGCAGTCACCTCGTGTTGGGGCGCTACTGTGCCCCGGCAAGCGCGGGAAGAACAACGGCTGTCACCGGATGCCCCCGATGAAGGGGCCGAAACCGAGCGCCGCGGAGATGGCCGACAGGCGATCCCTCCGGCGGCGGACGCGGCGAGCAGGCAGCGGACAGCGTGCACGTCTCCACCCCCTCGTAGTGGCTCCCGCGACCGAGCGGAACGTCCGGGTCCGTGGCCCGTCGCTCCGCACGACCGGTGTGATGACTTGTGGTCAGTTCCGGTGTGGTGCCCGCTGGTTGCGGCGATCAGCCCTCCGTGCGACCGGACCTGCCGACCGGACCGTCCGAAGGGTCTCTCCAGGGTCTCACGACGGCATCCGGGCAGGGGTGCGGTCCCAGTCATCCGGCAGCGGCGGTACCTGCCACCGCGGATCGGGCCGCCAGTGCTCCCAGCCGTCCCGGAACGGCGGCCCCCAGCCGGTGATCACCTCGACCGCGTCCAGGCCCGCCCGCCGGACCCGCCTCGCGGTCTCCCGGTCCATCAGGCCGACGCGCTGCGCCTGCGCGAACTCGTCCTCGTCGAGCCATTTCCAGCTCCGGTCGGGGTTCACGGAGATGTCGAGAAAGTGATCCTCGGAATCCACCCCTCCGGACCACCGGGTACGCGGCTCCTCCAGATTCACGTACCAGTTGCGGAACATCCAGCCCCGGTCCCAGAAGAGCCACACCGACCACGGCTCGCCCGGCCGGGCCAGCTTCAGCACCCCGGAGCCGAACCACGTCGAGCGGGCCGTGGTGCGCGGCGCGGTGTAGCGGGTGGCCAGCGGCTCGGCGTGCACCTGGGTGCCGTCCGCCAGCACCGGCCGCACACATTCGGTGCCGGGCGCCATCCAGACGGCGAGCAGCTCGTCGGTGTCCTGGACGACGGTCACCGGACGGCAGATGTGCACGGGCGGTGCGCCGGCCGTCCGGTGGGCCCGGCCGTTGTCGCGGTAGCGCCAGAGGATCCGGTCCCCCGGCGCCCAGCGTGCGTGATCTCCCGTACCTGTCATGGAGAGATCTTACGGAGCGCTCCCACCGGCCCGCTGCGACTCAGGTCACCCGGTTCCCGGCAGGCGCCCCGCCCGGTGCTCAGGGCCGCGTCATCCGCAGTACGTCCAGCGCCTCGTCGAGCTGCTCCAGCGTCAGATCGCCGCGCTCCACATAGCCCGAGGCCAGGACCGTCTCACGGATCGTGGCGCCGTCCTTCAGCGACTTTTTGGCGACCTTCGCCGCCTCCTCGTAGCCGATGTACTTGTTCAGCGGGGTCACCACGGACGGCGAGGACTCGGCGTAGGCGCGGGCCCGCTCCACGTCGGCGGTGATGCCGTCGACCGTACGGTCCGCGAGCAGCCGGGAGGCGTTGGCCAGCAGCCGTACGGACTCCAGCAGGTTCTTCGCGATGACCGGGAGCATCACGTTCAGCTCGAAGTTGCCCGCGGCGCCGGCCGTGGCGACGGTCGCGTCATTGCCGGTGACCTGGGCCGCGACCATCAGGACCGCCTCCGGGATCACCGGGTTGACCTTGCCCGGCATGATCGATGAGCCGGGCTGGAGGTCGGGCAGCGCGATCTCGGCGAGACCGGTGCGCGGGCCCGAGGCCATCCACCGCAGATCGTTGGAGATCTTGGTCAGCGAGACGGCGATGGTCCGCAGCTGGCCGGAGGTCTCCACCAGACCGTCCCGCGCGCCCTGCGCCTCGAAGTGGTCGCGGGCCTCGGTCAGCGGCAGCCCGGTGGCCTCCGCGACCTCCGCGATCACGGCCGCGGAGAAGCCCGGCGGGGTGTTGATGCCGGTGCCCACCGCCGTACCGCCCAGGGGCAGTTCGGCGAGCCGGGGCAGCGAGGCGCGCAGCCGTTCCACGCCGTAGCGGATCTGCGCCGCGTAGCCGCCGAACTCCTGGCCGAGGGTGACCGGGGTGGCGTCCATCAGATGCGTACGGCCGGACTTCACGACCTCCGCGAATTCGGCTGATTTCCGCCCCAGGGAATCGGCCAGGTGATCGAGCGCCGGGATCAGATCGGCGGTCACGGCGGCGGTGGCCGCGATGTGGATGGAGGACGGGAAGACGTCGTTGGACGACTGGGAGGCGTTCACATGGTCGTTGGGGTGGACCTCGCGGCCGAGGCGCTCGGTGGCGAGGGTGGCGATCACCTCGTTGGTGTTCATGTTCGACGAGGTGCCCGACCCCGTCTGGAACACGTCGACCGGGAAGTGCTCGTCCCAGCGGCCCGACGCGACCTCGGCGGCGGCTTCCTGGATCGCGGCGGCGATGTCCGGATCCAGCACCTTCAGCTCGGCGTTGACCTTGGCGGCCGCGCCCTTGATCCGGGCCAGCGCCTCGATGTGCGCGCGCTCCAGGCGCTGTCCGCTGACGGGGAAGTTCTCCACCGCCCGCTGGGTCTGCGCCCGCCACTTGGCGTGCGCGGGAACCCGCACCTCACCCATCGAGTCGTGCTCGATCCGGAACCCGCTGTCGCCCGACGTGGCACCTGATGTGTCGCCCATGGTGTTTAAACCTCCTGAAAAAGATGAGCACGTGTCTTGTTCTACGTATTCCCAAGTCGCCTACCGGCCAGTAAATACCGGGGGTAACCACTTACCGGGAGGCGCAATGAGGCGCACCAGCACCAGACTTCGAGGGCTCCGAAGCCTTCGCCGGCTCCGCTGTACGGTCGCCGTCACCGTCGCTCTCGCGGCGGCCGTCGGCGGAATGGCCGCCGCCGGACCCGCGGGCGCGACGGAGTCGGGTACCAGCTCTATCGCATCCACCCCTCTCCCGCCCGCACTGGAGGCCGTCCGGGCCGCCGAGGCCACCCAGCTGTACGGGAGCCCCGCCGAGCGGCCGCTCGGCGACCGCAAGACCGGGCTGATCTCGCTCGGCGACAGCGAGATCTCCGGCGAGGGCGTCGGCACCTACGACCCGGGAACGAACGGGCCGGACAACTGGTGCCACCGCTCACCGGACGCCGCCATCCACCGCACCGGCATCGCGGCGGACGTCACGTACAACGTCTCGTGCTCCGGCGCCTATACCGGGAACATCAAGATCGGCGGAAACAAGCAGTACGCCGATGAGCTCGTGCAGAGCGACAGCCTCGCGATCAAGGCCCGCAACACCCGGATCAAGATGATCGTCCTGGTCGCCGGGGCCAACGACGACCTCCAGTTCGGCCCGGTCATGACCGACTGCGTGGTCCGCTACATCACCCTCCAGGGCCCCTGCGAGCCGAAGTACGCGGGCGGCTGGCAGGCCCGCGTCGACGCGCTGGTCCCCAAGGTCGAGGCGACCGTCCGCGACCTGCGCACCGTCATGACGGACGCCGGATACGCGAACGACGACTACAAGCTCGTCCTGATGGGCTACCCGAGCCCGATCGGCCCGGACTTCCGCGACAACCCGAAGTTCCCCGGCAAGCTGATCTGCGGCGGACTCGGCTACGACTCCGACACCGTCTGGGGCCGCAACACCGCCGTGCCCGCCTTCCAGGCCGGCATGCGCAAGGCCGCCACCGCCACCGGCGCCACCTACCTCGACAACTCGCGGCTCTTCCACGGCCACGAGGTCTGCACCGAGAGCGCCTGGGCGCGCGGCCTCTACATCGACCTCAGCAAGCCCGGCCTGCCCGACGAGAACTCGGTCCGGCAGTCCTTCCACCCCAACGCGGCCGGCCACCGGGCCTTCGCCTCCTGCCTGACCCAGCTGTACGACTCCGGGCTGCGCGAGGCGAGCTGCGCCGACCCGGCGAGCACGGGCAACCCGGTGCTGACGGGCACGGCCTGGGACGATCTGTTCACCCCGCTGAAGAACGAGGCGACCGGCTCCTGTGTGGACGTGCCCGCCTCGGTCACCCGTAACGGCACGGCCATCGGCGGCTGGGACTGCCACGGCGGGCGCAACCAGAACTGGTGGTACGACGCCGGTACGCAGACCGCCCGCACCGCGCTCAGCCACGACCGCTGCCTGGACGTGTCGGGCGCCAAGTACACCCCGGGCGCCACGCTCATCGTGTGGGACTGCTCGGGCGCGGCCAACCAGAAGTTCGTCCGGCAGGCGGGCACCGTCCGCCCGGCCGCCGCGACCGGCCTCTGCCTGACGCTGGCGGGGGCCAAGGACCCGCTCAAGCTCCAGACGTGCGACGGCGGCGCCAACCAGCGCTTCGCGTAGGCACGGTGTGCGAGGGGGCGGCCGGGGTGAACCCGGCCGCCCCACCGGCTCCCGTCAGCTCTCCAGGGCCAGCGCCTCGCACAGCGCCCCCAGCGTCGGCGTCAGATACAGCTGGCGCAGCGGAACCTCGGGCAGCCCGCGCTCCCGGGCGAGTGTGCCGATCCGGATCGCGTACAGCGAATTGCCGCCCAGATCCCAGAAGTCGTCGTCCGGGCCGACCGCGTCGACGCCGAGCACATCACGCCAGATCGCGGCGAGCGCGGCGGCCGGACCGGCCTCGCGGGACGCCGTGTGCGGCGCCGAAGCCGGGGCAGGGGCGGGAGCCGGCACCGGATCGCGCCGCGTCCCCGGTGCGGGCAGCCGGGCCGGGTCCAGCTTGCCGTTCGCGGTGAGCGGGAGGGCGGGCAGGAAGGTCACCGCCGCAGGCACCATGTGCGCGGGCAGCAGCCGCGCGGCCCGCTCCCGTACGGGGCCGGGGTCCTCGCCCGCCCCGGGGGCCGGCACGACGTACGCGTCGATCCGCACGGCCGCCGCGTCCCCGTCCTCGCCGCCGGTCACGGTGACGGCCGCCGCCGACACCGCCGGGTCCTCCAGCAGGACGTGCCGGATCTCGCCCGGTTCGATCCGGAAGCCCCGCACCTTCACCTGGTCGTCGATCCGGCCCAGGTGTTCCAGCGTTCTGTCGGGCAGCAGCCGCCCCAGGTCGCCGCTGCGGTAGAGCCGCCGTCCCGCCGGGTCCAGCGGGTCCGGGACGAAGCGTTCGGCGGTCAGGGCGGGCCGGTTCAGATAGCCGAGCGCCACCCCCGCCCCGCCCACCTGGATCTCCCCGGGCACCCCCGGCGGCACCGGCCGCCCGTACGCGTCCACCACCCGGACCGACCAGCCGGGCAGCGCCCGCCCCACCGACCGGGATCCGGCGAGCGCCTCGCGGACGCCGGTGATCCGTGTTGACCAGCCGGCAGCGGTCCTCCGGGTGCCGGTCGAACCAGTCCAGCAGCGGGCGGGCGTCCAGGGGTTCACCGCCCAGCACCACCAGCCGGAGGTCCACGGTGTCCGGTGCGCCCCGGTCGGCCGCCGCGAGCTGTGTGAACGCCGACGGGGTCTGGCTCAGCACGCTCACCCGCTCCCGTACCAGCAGGGCGTGGAACTCCCTGGGCGAGCGCGTGGTCCAGTGGTCCACGACCACCAGCCGGCCGCCCGTCAGCAGCGCGCCCCAGATCTCCCACACCGAGAAGTCGAACGCCGCCGAGTGGAAGCACGTCCAGGTGTCGTCGGGCGAGAGCCCGAAGTCGTCGTGGACGGCGTCGACCAGGGCCGTGACGTTGGCGTGCGGCACGACGACCCCTTTGGGGCGGCCGGTCGAGCCCGAGGTGTGGATGACATAGGCCGGGGCGTCGGCCGCCTTCCGCCGCTCCACGGCCGGCCGGGGCGGGTGGCCGGTGAGGAGGGCCGGGTCCTCGACCGTCAGCCGGACCCCGGCGTCCCGTGCGGTGCGCTCGCGCCGGTCCGCCGGATGCTCCGGATCCATCGGTACGTGGACCGCGTCCGCCTTCAGCACGGCGAGCATCGCCGCCACCAGGTCGGCCGAGCGGGGCAGGCAGAGGCCGACGAGATCGCCGGGGCGGACCCCGTGGGCGTACAGCCCGTCCGCCAACGCCTCGGCCCGGGCGTCGAGTTCGGCGTACGAGAGGGTGGCGGCACCGGCGGTGAGCGCGGGCGCGTCGGGGCGGGCGGCGACCCGGGCGGCGAAGACCTCGTCGATACGGAGCGGGGCCGGGGCCTTCGGCGTCGCCCCCAGGGCCAGTTGTTCCGCCGACTCGGCCCTGGTGAGGGGATCCAGGTGCTGGAGCGGGGTGTTGGGCGGGCTGTCGAGCAACTGCCGCCGTACGTACTCCACTTGGTGTGCCGGTACGGGGAGGGCGTCCGGGCCGGTCGGCAGGGTGGCGGGCCCGGCCCCGGTGCCCGCCGTCAGCTCCGGCGCGGGTCGTTCCTCCTCCTCGGCCGGGGCGACCGGCTCGGTGGCCAGCAGCTCCGCGACCGTACGGCCGGGGGACAGGTCCGCCGCGAACACCGCGTACCCGTCGAGCGCCCCCAGCGCGTACGGCGGCCGGTCCAGGGCCGGTACGGGGACGGCGACGCGCACCGAGGGCTCGCCCGTGTACCGGCCGACGGTGACCGCGAGCGCCGCGGCGAGCCGCCGGGTCTCCTCGTCCAGGCGCAGGTCCGGGGCGAGCGGCCCGTCCAGCGGCGTCACCGCGTCCGCCGCGAGCTCGCCCCGCAGCACCCGGGCGACCAGCCGCAGCGAGCGGGCGTCCAGCGCGGACGCGTCGGCGGTCAGGACGAGGTCGCAGTCCGTGGCGGCGGCCTCCTCCCGCCGCCCGTCCGCGTACCGCAGCAGCACCGCGCGCAGCCGGTGGCCGGGGCCGACCGGGCGGCGTGCCTCGGCCGTGCGCCGCCGGGCCGCCGCGTCGGACCCGGCCGGGGCGGGCACGGTCTGCGACCACAGCCGGGGGTGGCGGCCCCCGGGCCACCACAGCTCCGCCGCCGTCGCGAGGGCGGCGGCGAGCGCGGTGTCGGTGACGGTCGGCGGCAGGCTCACCGTCAGGGTGTGATGGGCAGGCGGCACGGACGCAACTCCTCGCACAGGAACGGGAAAACGGCTGTCAGCGGGCGGTGAACCCGCCGTCCACGGTGACCACGCTGCCGGTCACCTGCCGGGACGCGTCCGAGGCCAGCCAGAGCACCGCCTCCGCCACATCGCCCGGCTCCACCAGCGCGTTCATCGGCTGGTCCCGGACGAACGCCGTCTCGTGCTCGGCGACCGGCACCTCCAGCGAGCGGGCGATCTCCGCCAGCATCCGGCCCTCCATCGCCGCGTCGTCCCGCACCGAGCCCGGACACACCGCGTTGACCCGGACCCGGCGCGGCGCGTAGTCCAGGGCCACCGCCTTCGTGAGGCCCACCAGACCGTGCTTGGCCGCGACGTACCCCGCGAAGTGCCGGTAGCCCACCAGACCCGCCGTCGAGGCGATGTTGACGATCGAACCGGACCCCTGAGCGACCATCCGGCCGCCCACCGCACGGATCGCCCGCCACGCGCCGCCCAGGTCCACATCGATCATCAGCTGCCACTCGGCCTCGGTGATCTCGTGCGCCGGACGGCCCGAAGGGGCGGCGATCCCCGCGTTGTTGACCAGGACGTCGATCTGCCCGAAGCGCTCCTCGGCCGCCTCCGCCGCCGACTCCAGCGCCGCCAGGTCCCGGACGTCGGCCTGCCGGGTCAGCACGGCGGACCCGGCCTCCCGGCAGAGGCGCGCGGTGTGCGCGAGCTGCGAGGCCGAGCCGAGCGGATACGGCACCCCGGGCAGCTCGCCCGCCACGTCCAGCAGCACCAGGTCCGCGCCCTCACCGGCGAGGGCCAGCGCACAGGCCCGGCCGAGACCGCGCGCCGCCCCCGTGACCAGCGCGGTCCGCCCGACGAGCTTCCCTCCGCCGCCCGCGCCTGTGCCCGTCACCGGCCGCGCGCCTCCGCCCGTCACCGGCCCCTCGCCGCGCGGACCTCGGCGGCCACCAGCTCCAGCAGCTCGCCCGGCCGCTCGGTGAGATACATGTGCCCTCCGGCGGGCTCGGCCACCGTCAGCTTCTCTGTCGTCGCCCGGCCCCACTCGGCCGCCTCCGCCGCCCCGACCAGGGTGTCCTCCCGCCCCCGGACCGAGATCACCGGCATGTCCAGCGGCCGGTCCGTGGACGGGACGTACGACTCGTGGAGCCGGACGTCCGCCCGGAGCGTCGGCAGCAGCAGCTCCCGCATCTCCGGGTTCGCCAGCGCCGGGTGGTCGTACCCGGCGAACGCCCGGACCCGGGCGGCGAACTCCTCGTCCGGCAGCCCGTCCGCCCGGTCCGTGCGCGGCGTCCAGGGGCCGGGCGCGCCGCTGACGACGAGCGCGGCCGGCCGGATCGCGCCGCCCGCCCCGCCCGACTGCTCGATCCGGTGCGCCAGTTCGTACGCGAGCACCGCACCCATGCTGTGCCCGAACAGCACGACCGGGCCGCCGCCCCCGCCCTCCGCACCCAGCGCCGCCGTCACCTGCGCGTACGCGTCGTCGACGGCCGGGGCCGCCGAGGTGTACGCCGGCTCGGGGAACCGCTTCTCGCGGCCCGGCAGGGACACCGGGAGGATCCGCAGACCCTCCGGAGCCACTTTCTGCCAGGGCGTGAAGAAGGAGGGGCCGGCCCCGGCGAAGGGCAGGCAGATGAGGACGGTCTCTTCGTCGGCCACGGTCGTTCCTGTTCTCTCTCGCTGCTACCGGAGTTCGGTCAGTCCCCGACCATGATCGTCGTGAGGACGGCGGCGAGGTAGCCCGGGTCGCGCACCCCGCACAGCTCGCGCGCCGAGTGCATGGAAAGACCCGGCACCCCGACGTCCACCGTGGTGACGCCGAGGCGGGCCGCCGTGAGCGGACCGATCGACGTACCGCAGGGCATCGCGTTGTTGGAGACGAACGGCTGCCAGGGCGCCCCGGCCCGCTCGGCGGCCGCCGTGAACACCGCGATGCCGGTGGAGTCGGTGGCGTACCGCTGGTTGACGTTGACCTTCACCGTCGGGCCGCCGTTGGGCAGCGGGCGGTGGTCGGGGTCGTGCCGCTCGGAGTAGTTGGGGTGCACCGCGTGCGCCATGTCGGCGGAGACGCAGAACGCGCCCGCCAGCGCCCGCGACCAGTCCTCGTCGCTGCCGCCGCGCGCCGACACCGACCGCGACAGGATCCGCTCCAGCAGCGGGCTCTGGGCGCCCGTCTCGGAACCGCTGCCGACCTCCTCGTGGTCGAAGGCGGCCAGCACCGGGACGAAGGACGGCTGCGTGGCCCCCGTCGCCGCGTCCACCAGCGCGGTCACCCCCGCGTGCACGGAGACCTGGTTGTCCAGCCGGGACGCGACCACGAACTCCTGGTCCACGCCCAGGTATCCGGGCGGCTGGATGTCGTGCAGCATCAGGTCCCAGCCGAGCACATCCGCCGGATCCTCCCCGGCGGCCGCCGCCACCCGGCGCAGCAGCTCGCCCTCCCGCGGGTCGCCCAGCGCCCAGATCGGTGCGATGTGCCGCTGCCGGTCCAGCGCCACGCCGTCGTTCACCGCACGGTCCAGATGGATGGCCAACTGCGGTACCCGCAACAGGGGTTCGTCGATCTGGACGAGTCGGCTGCGCGGGGTGCCGTCGGGGCCGCGCAGGGCGAGCCGGCCGGAGATGCCCAGATCGCGGTCGAGCCAGGTGTTCAGCGGAACCCCGCCGTAGATCTCCACCCCGATCTGCCGCCAGCCCGAAGTCCCGGTGTCCGGTGCGGGTTTGATCCGCAGGTTCGGCGAGTCGGTGTGGGTGCCGACGATCCGGAACGGGGTGTGGGCGGGCGCGCCCTCGGGGACGTACCAGGCGATCAGTGCCCCGGCACGGCTGACGAAGCAGCCGCCGGTCGCACCCGTCCAGTCGTCCGTGCCGCGCAGTTCGCGGAACCCGGCCTTCTCCAGACGCTGGGCCGCACTGGCCACCACATGGTAGGGGGAGGGGCTGGCGGCGATGAAGGCGAGCAGGTCGTCGGTGTGGCTGCGGTGGGGGGCCGGAGTCATACGGCGTCCGCCTTTCCGGTGTTCGGCAGTGACTGAGAGGGTGGCTCCGCGAGGAGCTCCCGCACCGGCCGGTCGGGCCGGGCGCAGAACTCCGCGAGCAGATCGGTGTACGACGCGAGAAGGTCGTGGGCGGTCGCGTGGTCCCACAGGTCGGTGGAGAATTCCAGGAACGTTCGATAACCCTTCGCGGCGTCACGTCGCGGCGCAAGCCCGAAGCACAGCTCGCTGCGGGAAAGCGGCGGTGCCAGATCGGCCACCTCGACCCGGAGCCCGGGTATCTCGATGTCCGTGTCGACGGAGTTCTGGAACGCCAGGACGTGCGGCACCCGGTCGGGGACGCTGACAGCGCCCGCGTCCCGCATCGCCTGCATGATGCGGGCGGTGGGCAGCACATGCGCCATGGCGCCGAGCGCACCCGTGCCCGTACGGACCGCCAGCTCCGCGCAACTCTCGTCAAGATTGGCTGAATCCAGTCGTACGCGGACCATCACCGCGGTGGACGTCATCGCCACGAGCGACTCCGAAGCGGTGCCCTCCCGGTTGGCGTACGGCACGCTCAGCAAGGTGTCCTCCTCGCCCGACAGCCGGGTCAGGAACACCCCGAGAGCGGCCGCCGCGACCGCGAACGGCGTGGTGCGCCGCTCGGCCGCCAGCTCCTCCACGGCCTTGCGCACCGCACCCGACGCGATCCCGCGCACCGTGTCCCCGTGCCCGCTCAGCTTCTGCGGACGCGGCCGGTCCGTCGGTACGGGCACGGAGGACGGCACCCCGTCCAGATAGCGCGCGCAGAACGCGGCCCGCTCCGCCTCGGCCCCGGGATCGTGGTGCTCCCGCTGCCACCGGGCGTATCCGGGCGCCTGCATCGCCGGTTCGGGCAGACCGTGCGGGACGCCCGCGGCCGCCGCCGTATACAGGGCCGCGATCTCCGAGAGCAGCACGGACAGCGACCAGCCGTCGGCGCACACGTGGTGCAGGACGAACATCAGCTCCCAGCGGTCCTCCTCGACCCGCAGCAGCCGCAGCCGGGGCCGCAGCGACCGGCCCAGGTCGAAGGGGGCCGCCGCGTCCGCCCGGCACAGGGCGTCCGCCCGGGGCCGGCGCTCGGCGGCCGGCAGCCCGGTCAGGTCCTCCACCGGCAGGGCCACCGGCTCCGCCGCCAGCACCTCCTGCCACCAGGGCCCGTCCGGCGCGTCCTCCTGCGTGAACCGGGTCCGCAGCGCGTCGTGCCGGGCGATCACCTCGGAGACGGCGGACCGCAGGGCCGCCGGATCCAGCGCCCCGGTGAACGTGATCCGCGTCGGCACGTTCCACACGGCGGGGTCGGGCATCATGTGGTGTCCGGCGATCATCCGGTCCTGCTGGTCGCTGACGGGGGCGCGGTCGACGACGACGGCCGCATCCGCCGCCACGGGGGCCTCGCCCGCCAGCTGCTCGGTCATGGCCCGCAGGGTGGCGTCGGCGAAGAAGTCCGCCAGCGGGTAGTCGACGCCGAGCGTGTCCCGGACCCGGTTCACGAGGCGGATCGCGGCGATCGAATTGCCGCCCAGGTCGAAGAAGTTGCCGTCGGCGGGGGCGTCGCGCACGTCGAGGACGGACTCCCAGACCTCACGGAGGAGGGCGGCGGTGGTGGCCTCCGGCGCTGCGGTGGCCCGCTGATCGGTGTCGGGGGCCGTCGCGAGCTGCTGATCGGTGCCGAGGTCCGCCGACGTGCCCACCGGCACGGCCGTCTCCGGGGCCACCGGCACGGCCGCCCGCGGGTCCGTCAGCGCGTCCAGCTGTTCGTCCAGCTCCGCGAGATACCCCTCCGCCGTCGCCGCGTCGAACAGATCCGCGTCGTGCCGCAGCCGCAGCCGCAGGCTTCCGTCGCGGCGCTGGGTGGCCACCAGTGCCAGGTCCAGCGGCGCCGACTCCGTTCCGGCCGCCACCTCCTCCGTACGCAGCCCGGGCAGTTCGATTCCGGCCAGCGCCGCGCGGTCCAGATCGACCGAAACCGTCACCAGCGGACGCGGATTCCCCGGGTCCGGACGGACGGCGGCCAGCAGCGCGTCCAGGTCCACCCCGCTGTGCTCGTCGGCCGCGAACAGCGCCCGGCCGGTGTTCCGTACGGCCTCCGAGGGCGGGGTCGCGTCGGTGGCGGACAGCGGCAACGGCAGCAGCGCCACATGGAAGCCGACCGCGTCCGCCGTCTCCGGCCGCCGCCGCCCGAACGTCGTGCCCAGCAGGAACGCGTCCTGCCCCGAACGCCGCCGCAGCACCAGCTGCCAGGCCGTGCACAGCGTGGCGAACAGCGTCACCCCCTGCTCGCCGCTCCACTCCCGCAGCCTCTCCGTCCGCTCCCGGCCCACCGTCCGGGCCACCGCCCCGCCGCGCCCCGCCACCCGGCGGCCGCGCGGCCGGTCCGTCGGCAGGGCCGGCGCGGGCGGGCCCTCGGCCAGCAGCTCGCGCCACCAGGCCAGGTCGGCCGGGTCGTACGCGGGCTCGGGGGCCCCGACGGTCGTTCCGGCGGGCCGCTCGAAGACCGGCGGGCGCCCGGCGAGGGCCGCCGTGTACAGCTCCCGGAGGTCACCGGCGACCAGCGCCGCCGAGTGCGCGTCCGTGACGATGTGGTGCATGCCGAGGACCAGGACGTGGTCGTCCTCGGCCAGCCGGAGCAGCCGGGGTGTGAACAGCGGCCCCTCGGCCAGGTCGTAGGCCCGGCCGCTCTCCTCGGAGAGCAGCGCCCCGATCGCCCGCTCGGCGTCCTGCCCTTCGGCGTCCGTGACCGTCAGCGGGATCCGGAGCCCTTCCCGGACGACCTGGACGACGCCGGCCTCCTGCTCGCCCCGGAACACCGTCCGGAGCCCCGCGTGCCGCTCCACCAGCCCGTCGACCGCCGCCCGCAGCGCCGGCGCGTCCAGCGGCCCGCGCAGTCGTACGGCCTGGGTCTCGTTGTACGCCGCCGGGTTCGCCATCAACTGCGCGGCCAGCCACAGCCGCCGCTGCGCCGAGGTGGCGGGCGCGACGGTCTCCCGGACCGCAGGCTCCCGGGTCTCCCGCTCCCGCGCGACCCGCTCCGGCGCCGGCCGCTCCCGGGGCTCGGTCCCGCGCGCGTCCCGCTCCTGTGTGCGGCGGCGCAGCAGGTCCAGGTGCTCCAGCCCCGACCGCAGCCGCTCCCGGTCCATCCCGAAGTCGACCAGCGCGGCGATCTCGTCCACGCCCGCCCGGTGCAGCGCGTCGACGAACGGCGCGACGCTCGTCGGCGTACCGATCAGGGCCCGCTGGTCGCAGTAGCGGTCGTAGGCCCGGCGGAACAGATAGTCCAGGTCCTCCTCGCTCGCCGCCGCCACGTCCTCGCGCCGCTGCCCCGCGGCCGTGGCCGCCGAACGCATCAGCAGCGAGGACCGCAGGTAGCGCACCATCGGCTCCAGCGCCTCGGCCCGGGCGGTGGCGTGGTCGTCGCCCAGATACGTGTGCACCAGCACCGTCACCCGCCCGGCCGCCGGGTCGAGCCCGCAGGCCGCCCGCGTGCGCCGGTAGTGCGCGATGTTCGCGGCCAGCTCGTCCACGCTCTGGCTCATGAGATTGGTGACGACGCCGAGCCCGCGCCGGGCCGCCTCCTCGTACGACGCGCGCTGCCCGGAGGTGGCCAGGAAGAACGGCGGCTCCTCCTGCACCGGACGCGGCCGGATCCGGATCTCCGCCTCCGCGCCCTCGCCCGTGCGCCGCCGCACCGCCTCCCCGCGCCACAGCCGGCGCACCTCGTCGAGGTGGTCGAAGGCGATCCGCCGCCGGTCCGCGAACCGGTCCGGGTGGAGGGCGAAGTCCCGGGCGTGCCAGCCGGTGGCGCAGCCGATGCCGACCCGGCCGCCGGAGAGGTTGTCGACCACCGACCACTCCTCGGCGACCCGCACCGGATCGTGCAGCGGGAGGACGACCGAGCCCGCGTTGATCCGGACGCGCCCGGTCTCCCGGGCCACGGCGGCGGCGAGCACGGACGGGTTCGGGAAGATCCCGCCGAAGGAGTCGAAGTGCCGTTCGGGCAGCCAGAGCGAGGAGAAGCCGTGTTCGTCGGCGAAGCGCGCGGTCTCGAAGAGGGTGTCGTACGCCTCCGGAGTACCGGCCCCGGCCGCGCCGTCGGCCCCGGCGGACTCCGGGTAGTCGCCGAAGAAGTAGAGGCCGAAGTCGGGTGCCGGACGCGCTGCTTCGGGCTGCCGCACGGACGCCGCCGGGCGGGCGGACCGAGGGAAGAAGCCGCCGTCGCGCAGCTCCCGCAACGAGCCCTCCACCGCCTCCGCGACCCGGTCGACGTCCTCCTCGGTGTGGGCGGTGGAGAGGTAGAAGCTGCGCCACTCCCATACGTACACACCGCGCAGTTGGAGGTGGTGGTAGAGCAACTCCAGGTCGGCGCGGTGCTTGAAGCGGAACATCGACCCGAAGTGGGTGAGCTCCAGCGGGAATTCCTCGTCGCGGAAGAAGGCGTTGAGCCGGTCCGCGAGCGCCTGTGTGCGGGCGTTCAGTCCGCTCTGGAGCCCGGGCCCCTGTTCGGTGAGGTGGGTGAGGACCGCGCGGGCCGCCGCCATCGACAGCGGGTGCTGCATGTACGTGCCGCCGATGAACGTGGTCTCGCGCGAGGGCCCGCCCGGCTCCCCGTACCGCCAGAACCCGCCGTCCACCCCGTCGAGCAGATCCGCCCGCCCGGCCACCGCGCCGATCGGGAAGCCGGAGCCGAGCGCCTTGCCGTACGTGGCCAGGTCCGGCACCACGCCGAAGTGCTCCTGCGCGCCGCGCTGGTGGGGGCGGAGCCCGGTCAGCATCTCGTCGAAGAGCAGCACGATGCCCCGGCGGGCGGTGAGTTCACGCAGCGAGCGCACGAACTCCACCGGCCGCAGGCCCGGGTTGCGGCACTGCACGGGCTCGACGAGCACGGCGGCGATCGTGTCCCCGAGGGCGTCGATCGTCTCCAGGGCCTCCGCGCTCCCGTACTCCAGCACGATCAGCTCCGCCACCGCGCTGTCCGGGATGCCCCGCGACACGGGCACGGCGTGCTGCCCGGGGCCGCCGGGGCGGCCGAGGACGGAGTCGATGTGCCCGTGGTACGAGCCCCGGAACATGACGACCTTGTCCCGCCCGGTCGCCGCCCGCGCCAGCCGGATCGCCGCCGAGTTCGCCTCCGTACCGGACGAGGCGAAGGCGACCCGTTCCATGCCGGTCAGCGAGGCCAGCAGGGCGGCCGCCTCGCCGGTGTCCGGGGACCGGGGGCCGAAGCGCAGGCCGTCGGAGAGATGGCGGCGCACGGCCTCGGTGACGGGCTCCGCCTCATGGCCCAGCAGCAGCGCGCCGAAGCCCATGGTGATGTCGGTGTACGGGTTGCCGTCCACGTCGACCAGCCGGGAGCCGTGCGCGGAGCGGGCCGCGACCGGGTACAGCATCTCCTTGGTGGCGTCCCGGAACCCCACGACGGCCCGGCTGTCGGCGAGCACCGAACGGTGCTGCTGGGCCAGCCTCTTGGAGGTGCGGGTCCGCTCGGTGAACCGGCGGATCAGGGAGGCGGTGTGGGCCCGCTGCGCCGCGTCGGCCCCCGCCCCGGCCATTCCGCCCGCCGCGTCGACGACGAGACGGGGGCCGTGCGCGGTCTCGGCGGCGACGGTCGCCGGTTCGGCCTCTTCGGACTCTTCGGCTTGTTCTGCCGGGGCCCGGCCCCGGGCCGCCGCGAGCTGGTCGGTGAGCCTGCGGGACAGCTCCGCCGCTCTGGCCACGGCGTCGGCGGACGCCCGCGTGGTCGCGCTCATCGCGTCTCCGTCCCGGTGCGGGCGGTCAGCAGCGCGACGGCCTCGGAGAGCTGGGTGAGCATCGCGGTCTGGGTCTCGGCCAGTTGACGTATCTGCTCGGAGAGAGCGGCGACCTCGGCGCGGGTGGCGTACACGGGCTCGTCGGGTGCGGGCGGCGATGCGGGCGCGGGCGCTTGGGCGACAGGCGCAGGCGCGGCGGTGACAGGCACGGACACAGGCGCGTGCGTCGGTAGGTCTGCGGCGGGCGTCGGCTCCGCGGACGCGGATATCGCCGGGGCCCTCCGCCCGGCTATCAGCTCGGCCGTCAGCCGGGGCGTGCCCGCCTCCTCCAGGATCTCCCGCATGCTGATCTCCGTGCCGAACTCGGCCTCCAGCTGCCGCACCATCCCGATGAGCTGGAGCGAGTCCGCGCCGAGGCCGACGAAGGTGCGGTCGGCGGCCACCTCGTCGGGCCGGTGCCCGAGATGGCGCGCGGTCAGCTCCAGCACCCTGTCCAGTACGGCCTGTTCGGTCATGCGGTCCTCCGTGTGCGGTGTACGAGGTGTGGTGCGAGGTGTGCGTGGCGCGGCGGGCGCCGGGGGCGTGTACGGGGCCGGGCCCCTCCAGTGGGAGCGGCGTCGGAAGGGGTACGTGGGCAGCCGGACGCGCCGGCCCCCGCAGCCGTCGAGCAGCGCGGCCCAGTCCACCCCGGCCCCGGCGCAGTGCAGCGCGGCCACCGCCCGTTCCCACTGCCGGGTCGGTACGCAGACCGCGTCCGGCAACGACCGGCGGACCATCCCCGTCAGCACGGCGGACGGGCCCAGCTCCAGCAGCGGCGCGGCTCCGGGCGAGGAGGATCCGTCCGCCGGCGGTTCGGTCAACGGCGGTTCGCCCGATGGCGGTTCGTCCGACGGCGATCCGGCCAGCCGGTCCAGAACGGCGGCGAAGTCCGCCGTGCGGCGGGCCTGCGCGACCAGATACGCGGCATCCGGCCGCCACCCGGCGGGGCGGACCGAGCCGTCGATGCCGTCGACGAACTCCGTGTGCAGCGGCAGCAGTTCGACCTTGTCGGCCAGCACCCGGAACTCCTCCAGCGCCGGGTCGAGCAGCGCCGTGTGGAACGCCCGGTCCACCGCCAGCACCTCGTACGCCTCGCCCCGCGCCGCCAGCAGGACCTTCGCCGCGTCCACCGCGCCCGGAGGGCCGCCCAGCACATGGTGGCCCGCGCCGTTGACCACGGCGAGCTCAAGACCGGGAACGGCGGCCAGCAGCTCCCGCACCCGGCTCCGGGGGACGAAGGCGGAGACCATCGCGCCCGGGGCCGACCGTTCCCGCATCAGCCGCCCGCGCCCGCAGACCAGCCGCATCGCGTCCTCGGTGTCCAGCGCCCCGGCCACGCAGAGTGCCGCGTACGCGCCGACGCTGTGCCCGGCCACCCGGGACGGGGTGACCCCGAGCCGCTCCCACATCCGGGCCTGGGCGATCTGGAGGGCGAACAGGGCCGGCTGCGCGAAGGCGGTGTCCCACCGCGCGGGCCCCTGCCCGCCGACGATCCGGTCCAGGAAGTCGTCCCGTCCCGTCTCCTCCGCGTACACCCGGGCGCAGGTCTCCAGCACCTCGGCCACCACCGGGAAGCGCGCGGCGAGTTCCGTGCCCATGCCCGGATGCCCGCCGCCCTGGCCGCTGAACAGGAACACCGGCCGCAGTGCGGAACCGGCGACACCGGTCGTGTACGCCTCGCCCGCCGGCGCCCCGGACAGGAACGCGTCGAGCCCGGCCACCGGGTCCTCGGCCGTGACGACCAGCCGGTGCGGCAGCAGCCGCCGCCCGAGCGCGGCCGTGGTCAGCAGATCGGCGGGGGAGGGGCGGGCCCCGCCCGCCAGGTGGTCCCGCAGGGCGACGGCGTACGCCCGCAGCGCGTCCCCGTCCGCGGCCGAGAGCGGCAGCAGCGCGGGCACGGGCGCGGGCGCCGCCGTCGGCGCGGCGGACACGGGCTCGGCCTCCGGCGCCTGTTCCAGGATCACATGGGCGTTCGTACCGCCCATGCCGATGGAGTGCACACCGGCTCGCCGCACGCCCGCCAGCGGCCAGGCCCGCTCCCGTACCGGCAGCAGGAACGGGCTGTCGTCCAGCGCCAGCGCCGGGTTGGGCCGGGAGTAGTTCACCAGCGGCGGGACCACCCCGTGCCGCAGCACCTCCACCGCCTTGATCAGCCCGGCCAGCCCCGCCGCACTGTCCAGATGACCGATGGCGGGCTTGGTCGAACCGAGGGCGCAGAAGCCGGTCCGGCCGGTGTGCGCGCGGAACGCCTCGGTCAGCGCGGCGAACTCGATCGGGTCGCCCTTCAGCGTGCCCGTGCCGTGCGCCTCCACATAGCCGATCGACGCCGCGTCCACGTCCGCCGCGCGCAGCGCCCCGAGCACCGCGTCCCGCTGCCCGGCGACCCCGGGCGCGGCGAAGCCCCCTTTGTCCGCACCGTCGTTGGTGACCGCCGAGCCCAGAATCACCGCGTGCACGGTGTCGCCGTCCGCCAGCGCCCGCTCCAGTGGCTTCAGGAGGACGGCGGCCGCCCCGTTCCCGCCGACCGTGCCGTCCGCGCCCGCGTCGAACGCCCGGACCGTGCCGGTGGGCGAGAGCGTGGAGCCCTTCACCGGGACATGGCCGCTGACCTGCGGCAGATGCAGGGCGGCGGAGCCCACCAGCATCAGGTCCGCGTCCCCGGCGCGCAGCGCCTGGCAGGCCAGGTGCACCGAGACCAGGGCGCTGGAACAGGCCGTCGACACGGTGAGCGCGGGCCCGGTCAGACCGAGGCGGAAGGCGGCCCGGGTGGCGGTGAAGTCGCTGTAGTTGCCGACCTGGACCTGCTTGGCGGTCATCCAGTCGCCCGAGCCGGCCTCCGCCGCCAGGTTCGCCGCCAGATAGCTGTGCAGCGAGTACAGGCGGTAGCCGGAGCTGCCGTACACCCCGATCCGTACGGAGCCGCCGTCGCCGCCGCCCGCGTACCCCCCGTCCTCCAGGGCGTGGAAGCAGCACTCCAGGAACAGCCGCTGCTGCGGATCGGTGAGTTCCGCCTCGCGCCCGCTCATCCCGAAGAACCCGGCGTCGAAGCCGTCCACCCCGGTCAGGAGCCCGCTCGCCCCGCCGAACCCCGGCCGCTCGTACTCCGTCGCCGGAATGCCGGCCGCGGCGAACTCGGCCCGGGTGAACCGGTGCACCCGCCCGGTCCCCGCCCGGATGTCGCGCCAGTACTCCTCGGGGGTGTCAGCCCCGGGAAACCTCAGCGCCGTCCCGATCACCGCGATCCGGTCGTCCCTCAACGGCTTCTTCCTTTCGCAGCCCCACCCGCCCCGTACGCTCCGCGCGCCGCAGCCCCGCCACCCTCAGCAGGAACACCACGGCGACGACGATGGCGGCGCCGTGGGACCAGCCCACCACGGCCAGCGGGGTGAACCGGTCGAGGGCCGCCGCCACCAGGATCATGCCGACGCCGAAACCGAGGTTCTCGAAAGTGGCCGAAAGACCGAAGGCGTGACCGCGCAACGTGGCCGGAAGTGTTTGGAGATGCGAGGTGTACGCGACCTCGGTGAGACCGTCCGCGGCCCCCGCGATCAGCGCGATCACCGCGGTGACGGCCAGCGGGAACCCGGCGAACGCCGCGATGAACGCCGCCGACATCACCACCGTGCCGTAGCCGAATCCGAGCGCCCCCACGGAGCGTCCGGTGCGCTGCGCGTACCGCTGGATCACCTGCTGGGCGCCGATGTTGCCGAGCGCCCACACACACCAGAACGCACTGACGAACACCGCGGGATTCGACGCGTCCAGCGAGGTGGAGTAGATCGGCAGTGCCGCGTTGTGGGACGAGGAACCGAACGCGTCGACCCCGCGCAGGGCCACCATCAGGCCCAGGCCGGGTGCGGCGGCGAGCGCGAGGAAGGCCACGGGCCGCCACCGCGGCCCGCTCTTCTCGCTCTTCTCCGCCTTCTCGCCCTTCCCGGCCTTCTCGGTGCCGGAGGCCCCGGCCGCGCTCGTCGCCCCCTTGCCGCCCGCGATCGGCAGCAGGGCGACCGTGACCGCGCAGACCACGAAGGTCGCCATGTCGAGCAGGAAGGCGGCGGTGTACCCGACGAGGGACACCACCACGCCCGCCGAGGCGAACCCCGCCACCATGGCCAGCGAACGACCGGTGATCGACAGGGAGTTGGCCCAGGCCCTGCGGTCCTCGCCGACCATCTCCGGGATCGAACTGCGCAACGCCACCATGAACAGCGTCCCGCACGCCCCGATCACCACCGAGACGGCCATCAGCGCCCCGGTCACCAGGCTCTCCGGCGCCAGGATGAGCACCAGCATCACGGAGCCCTGTCCGACATTCGCCCACAGCATGATGCTTTTCGCGCTGAACCGGGCGAGCAGACCGCCCACGACCAGACCGGCGACGAATCCGGAGGCGAGCCGCACCGCCATGAACAGCCCCATGGCCAGCGCCCGGCCCGTCGTCTCGTAGACGAAGAGATTGAGCGCCACCATATTCAGGAATGTGCCGTAGGAAGACACCGCGTATCCGGCGACGAGGAATCGAAAACGGCGCTCGGAGACCGCGGTGTCGCGGTCCTTCCCGGCACCGCCGCCCGCCTCGTTCGCCTTCGGCCCGTCCGCTTCGTCGATTCCTGATGTCACCCGCACATACTCGTCGAGCGAGGGTGCCGGGCGGAGTGCCGCCGATTGCACAAAGGTAATCTGCATCCTTGTGAAGGACGATCATTCCCCCTCACCGGTATGTGATTGCCGTAAATCACCCTCGGACCGGTCGATACCGGAACAACCCTGCGAGGCGGCGCTCGCGGCCTATCGCCGTGCGCTGACCGAGGGCAGCCTCCCGGCCGCCGCCGCGCCCCGCTGCCTGCGCTCCCTGCATCTGATGGTGGCCGACCAGGAGTCGCCCGGCGACCTCATCCCCGTACCGCCGGAGACCGCCTCGTTCGCCGCCCTCGCCCCGATCGAGGAGGCGATCGTCGAGCAGCGCCGCACCCTGCGCTCCGCCCGCGCCACCCTCGCCGCCTTCGAGGGCCTCTACGCCGAGATGCACCGGCAGGAACGGCCCGCCCTCACCCGGCTCTCCGGCCAGGCCGTCATCAGCACGGCCCTGGACGCCGGGGTCAGCGGCTGCCGCAGCGAGGTCCGCACCGCCCACCCCGGCGGCGGCCGCCCGGCCCACATCCTTCAGGAGTCGCTCCCGCGCGACCTGGGCAACCTGCGCCGCGGCATCCGGCAGCGCACCCTCTACCAGCACACCGTCCGCTCGGACCGCACCACCCTCGCGTACATCGAGCAGGTGACCGCCGAGGGCGCCGAGATCAGGACGCTGCCCGAGGTCATGGACCGGTTCATCGTCTTCGACCGGGACCTCGCCTTCATCCCGTTCTCCGACGAACCCCACAGCGCCCTGCGCGTCCAGCACCCGTCCCTGGTCCGCTTCCTGGTCCGCCACTTCGACGAGGCGTGGTCCCGCGCGGTCCCGGTCCGCCCCGAACGCGCCCCGCTGCGCACCCCCGTCGTCACCTCCGACCTCCAGCGCGCCATCCTCCAGGCCGTCGTCAACGGCGAGACGGACGCCTCCATCGCCCGCCGGATCGGCATGAGCCGTCGCAGCGTCGCCGAGCACATGCGCAAGGTCTCCGAGCAGCTGGGCAGCAACAGCCGGGCGCAGCTGGGCTATCTGGTCGCGACATCGGGCCTGCTGGACGACTGAGAGACGCCGAAGGGGCCTGCCCCGGACGGGCAAGCCCCCTCTGCCGCACTGTCGTACGCGTACGGGTCAGGCCAGACCCGGGCCCCGCACCGGAATGCTGGTGAACGTCGGAGCCGGGGCGGGCTCGGTGAAGAAGTCGTTGCCCTTGTCGTCGACGACGATGAACGCGGGGAAGTCCTCGACCTCGATCCGCCAGACCGCCTCCATGCCGAGCTCCTCGTACTCGACGACCTCGACCTTCTTGATGCAGTCCTGCGCGAGCCGGGCCGCCGGGCCGCCGATCGAGCCGAGGTAGAAGCCGCCGTGGGTACCGCAGGCGTCGGTGACCTGTTTGCTGCGGTTGCCCTTGGCGAGCATCACCTTCGAGCCGCCCGCCGCCTGGAACTGCTCCACGTAGGAGTCCATCCGGCCGGCCGTCGTCGGGCCGAAGGAACCGGAGGCGTACCCCTCGGGCGTCTTCGCCGGGCCCGCGTAGTACACCGGGTGGTCCTTCAGGTACTGCGGCATCTCCTCGCCCGCGTCCAGCCGTTCCTTGATCTTGGCGTGCGCGATGTCGCGGGCCACGACCAGCGGGCCGGTCAGCGAGAGGCGGGTCTTGACCGGGTACTTCGTCAGCTCGGCCAGCACCTCGTCCATCGGCCGGTTCAGGTCGATCTCCACGACGTCCCCGCCGGCCTCGTCGAGGTGCTCGTCGGTGGTGTCCGGGAGGAAGCGCGCCGGGTCCTTCTCCAGCTGCTCCAGGAAGACGCCCTCGGCGGTGATCTTCGCGGTGGCCTGGCGGTCCGCCGAGCACGACACGGCGATGGCGACGGGCAGCGAGGCGCCGTGCCGGGGGAGGCGCACCACGCGCACGTCGTGGCAGAAGTACTTGCCGCCGAACTGCGCGCCGATCCCGATCTTCTGCGTCAGCTCGAAGACCTTCTCCTCCAGCTCCTTGTCCCGGAAGCCGTGCCCGGTGGGGGAGCCCTCGGCGGGCAGTTCGTCGAGGTAGTGCGCGGAGGCGTACTTCGCGGTCTTCAGCGCGAACTCCGCCGACGTGCCGCCGACCACGATCGCCAGGTGGTACGGCGGGCAGGCCGCGGTCCCCAGCGAACGGATCTTCTCCTCCAGGAACTTCATCATGGAGGCCTCGTTCAGGACGGCCTTCGTCTCCTGGTAGAGGAACGACTTGTTGGCCGAGCCGCCGCCCTTCGCCATGAAGAGGAACTTGTACGCGCCGCCGTCGGTGGCGTACAGCTCGATCTGGGCCGGGAGGTTGGAGCCGGTGTTCTTCTCGTCCCACATGGTCAGCGGGGCCATCTGCGAGTAGCGCAGGTTGAGCTTGGTGTACGCGTCGTAGATCCCGTGCGACAGGGCCTCCTCGTCACCGCCCTCGGTCAGCACGTTCTGCCCGCGCTTGCCCATGACGATCGCCGTGCCGGTGTCCTGGCACATCGGCAGCACGCCCGCGGCGGCGATGTTCGCGTTCTTCAGGAGGTCCAGCGCCACGAACTTGTCGTTGGAGGACGCCTCCGGGTCGTCGACGATCCGCCGCAGCTGCGCCAGGTGGGCCGGGCGCAGATAGTGCGAGATGTCGTGCATCGCCTCGGCGGCCAGCGTGCGCAGCGCCTCCGGGTCGACCTTGAGGAACGTACGCCCGTCGGCCTCGAAGGTGGAGACGCCCTCGGCGGTCACCAGACGGTACGGCGTGGTGTCCTCTCCCAGGGGGAGCAGATCGGAGTACGCAAACTCTGCCATGACGGCCATTCCTCACTCGGCGACGGCGGCTGACCTCCCTCGGGCAGCGCACCCACCAGGGTAGAGCGCCCCCTTTCGGAGGATCCTGTGAGGTAAGGCTCACCTGGACGTTCCGCCGCGGACGCCGCCGGAGGGCCGGGGCACGCCGGTGGGAGGGGTAGTCGCGATCTATCGCGTTTGGGTACGCTGGGCCGGTGGACCTAGAGAAGCAGCCCCAGCAGCCTGTCGCGCCGGCCGTCCCGCCGCCCGCCGAAGCCCTGGGCGGCGACGGCATCCGCGCCTCCGACGCCGACCGCGACCGGACCGCGGACATCCTGCGGGAAGCGATGGCCGAGGGTCGTCTGACGGCGGACGAGCACGCGGAGCGCATCGACCTGGTCTACCGGGCCAAGACCGTCGGCGAACTCCAGCCGCTGGTCCGGGACCTGCCCGTGTCCTCCGGCTCCACCGCCGAGAGCCCGGGCCCGCGCCCGTACAGCTACGGCCCGGAGGCTCCGGAGGGCCCCGCGGACAATCTCGTCGCGGTCTTCAGCAGCTCCGTGCGCAAGGGGCGTTGGCGGGTCGGCGGCCGGACGAACGCCTTCGCGCTCTTCGGCAGCGTGGAGATCGATCTGACCGAGGCGCTTTTCGGCCAACGCTTCACCGTCATCAATGCGACGTCCATCTTCGGCAGCGTCGAGGTCCGCGTCCCGGAGAACATCTCGCTGCGCGGCAACGGCACCGGTGTGTTCGGCGGTTTCGAGGTGAAGTCGCTCGAATCGGCGGACCCGGAAGCGCCGGTCGTCGTGGTGAACGGCTATGCGGTCTTCGGGAGTGTGGAGGCGAAGCCGAAGCGCGGAAAGTTCGTCGCGGATCTCCAGCGGCGGCTGCGTAAACACCTGGGCCACTGAATCGGCCACGTATATACCGCAGGACTGACGATCTCCGGTAACCGGTAATCGGCCAGAATGCCGCGGGGGCGCATTGCGGTGCGTCGCGCGCCGGTGCCACTCAGTGCATAGGCGTACGCACAGCGGGTAGGGAGTGCTGCATCGTCTCTCGCTCGCGAAGCCGTAGCCGTCGTCAGGAGTAGACCGTGCTGCAACCGCCGCATCAGCCTCTGCAGGTCGCCGCCGTTCCGGCCCAGCGGACCCCCGCTCGGGAGGACGATGCGGGCCCCTGGCATTCCGAGGCGGCCTGCCGCCGGGACGAGGCGGGCCTGTTCTTCGCCCCGTCGAAGGAGCCGACCGCCGCCCGGCTGGCCCGCGAGGAGGCCGCCAAGCGGGTCTGCGCCCGGTGTCCGGTGATGGTGGAGTGCCAGGAGCACGCCCTGATGCAGCCCGAGCCGTACGGGGTGTGGGGCGGGCTCACCGCGGCGGAGCGCCGGGTGGCGCTGGCCCGGCGGCGACGGCGGGACATCGAGCTCACGGCCGCGACGACGGCCGAGCACATAGCCGCGGCGGGCTGAAGCACCTGCGCGGAGGGGGTGCGGGGAGCGTCGATGCGCTCCCCGCACCCCCTCGGTGCGTCCTGCCTGCCCTGGGTGCCCCGGCCGTCGGCCACTGCGCGCGGCCGTCGGCTACGTGCTCCGGCCGTCGGCTACTTGGCGCGGTCGAAGTCGATGGCGCTGTAGGCGCGCAGCTTCGACAGCCGGTGGGTCGAGGAGATCGACCGGATCGTGCCGGACTTGGACCGCATCACGATCGACTCGGTGGTCGCCGTCTCCGCGCGGTACCGCACACCGCGCATCAGCTCACCGTCGGTGATCCCCGTCGCCACGAAGAACACGTTGTCGCCGCTGACCAGGTCGTCGGTCGACAGCACCCGGTCCAGGTCGTGGCCCGCGTCCAGCGCCTTCTGCCGCTCAGCCGCGTCCTTGGGCCAGAGCTTGCCCTGGATGACGCCGCCGAGGCACTTTATGGCGCAGGCCGAGATGATGCCCTCGGGCGTTCCGCCGATGCCCATCAGCAGGTCGACGCCGGTGCCCTCGCGGGCGGCCATGATCGAGCCCGCGACATCGCCGTCCGAGATGAACTTGATCCGCGCGCCGGTCTCCCGGATCTCCTTGACGATGCCCTCGTGCCGCGGCCGGTCGAGGACGACGACGGTGACGTCCTCGGGCGCGGAGTTCTTCGCCCGCGCGACCCGCCGGATGTTCACCGCCACGGGGGCGTTGATGTCGACGAAGTCCGCCGCCTCGGGCCCCGTGACCAGCTTGTCCATGTAGAAGACCGCCGACGGGTCGAACATCGCGCCGCGGTCGGCCGCCGCCAGCACGGCGATGGCGTTCGGCATGCCCTTGGCGTTGAGCGTGGTCCCGTCGATCGGGTCGACGGCGATGTCGACCTCGGCGCCGGTGCCGTCGCCGACCCGCTCGCCGTTGAACAGCATGGGGGCTTCGTCCTTCTCGCCCTCGCCGATGACGACGACGCCGTTCATCGAGACGGTCGAGACGAGGGTCCGCATGGCCTTCACGGCGGCGCCGTCGGCGCCGATCTTGTCGCCGCGGCCCACCCAGCGCCCGGCCGCCATGGCGGCGGCCTCGGTGACCCGGACCAACTCCAGGGCCAGGTTGCGGTCGGGGGCCTCCGGGGAGACCTCCAGTTGGGACGGCAGATGATGCTCGGACATCGGAGCGCACCTTTCTGTACGGCGACGACCGGATATGAGGGTGCTGTGACTCTATCGGTAGGTCGATAAAATGAGCAGAGCGGGTCACGCATGAGCGCCCCGGTGTCCCGGCCGTGACCGGCACCCTGCGGCCGGGCGTGTCAGGCCGCGTGCCACCATGGATGCCGTGGCAAGCAAGCGAGGCAAGCAGACAGTCCGGGACATGTTCCTGTCGACTTTGGTGATCGCCGCCTGCGCGGGGGTCATCTACCTCTTCATCCCGAAGGACGAGCACGCCGACCCGATCAAGGCGGTCGACTTCACCGTGGAGCTGGCGACGGTACGCACCGCCGCGCCCTACCCGGTGGCCGCGCCGGAGGGTCTGCCGGAGAAGTGGAAGGCGACCTCCGTCCGGTACGACGAGGCCGAGGGCAAGGCCTGGCACCTGGGCTTCCTGGACGCGGACCGCAAGTACGTCGCGGTCGAGCAGTCCACCGCCGCCGCGCGCACGTACGTTCCCGAGGTCAGCCAGAAGGCCGAGGACACCGGGCGGACCGAGACGGTGGCGGGCCGGGAGTGGCAGGTCTGGGAGGGCGAGAAGTACAACGCCCTCGTGCTGCCCGGGAAGGGGCACACCACGGTGGTGACCGGCTCGGCGCCGAAGGAGAGCCTGGTCGCGATGGCCGCCGCGCTGAAGACGACGCCGCCGCCCGCGACGCCGGCTTCCTGACGCGACGGCCGGCCGGCCGGACACGCATACGCGAAGGGGCCCCGGAACACCACGTGTTCCGGGGCCCCTTCGCGTATGAGGGAGCCGTGCGGCCCGGCTCAGACGGTGGTGACGACCTCGTCGAAGGAGAGGCGCGGGCTGCGCGGGAACCAGGCGTCCTCGCCCGGCTTGCCGATGTTGACGACCATCAGCGGGGTGTGGTCGCCGTCCAGGAACTCCTTCTGGATGCCCGCGGCGTCGTAGCCGGTCATCGGGCCGGCGGCCAGACCGGCGGCGCGGACGCCGATGATGAAGTAGGCGGCCTGCAGCGCGGCGTTGAGACCGGCGGCGGACTCGCGGGCCGGGCGCTCCGAGAAGAACATGTCCTTGGCCTGCGGGAAGTGCGGGAGCAGCGCCGGGAGCTCCTCGTGGAACTCGTTGTCGGCGGCCAGGATCGCGACGAGCGGGGCGGTGGCGGTCTTCGGGCGGTTGCCCTCGGCCATGTGCTGCACCAGGCGCTCGCGACCCTCGGCGGAGCGGACCAGGACGACACGCAGCGGCGACTGGTTGAAGGCGGTCGGGCCGAACTTCACCAGGTCGTAGATCGCCTGGACCTGCTCTTCGGTCACCGGCTCGTCGGTGAAGGTGTTGGCGGTGCGGGCCTCGCGGAAGAGGAGGTCCTGGGCGGCGGGGTCGAGAACGAGGGACATCTGGTGCAAACCTTCCGAACGAACGCGGTGGGGAGAGTCCGAAGGTACGCCAGAGATAGGTTAACTTTCAACTAAATAGGCCGACGAGTGATCCATCGCACATCCAGTGCACAGTGCAGCTACTTCGTGTTCCTCGCGCGAGAGCCCGGCTCAGCCCTCGTCGGCATCCTCCGGGCGGGCCAGGGCCGCGTCCAGCCGGGCGCGGGCGCCCTCCAGCCAGCGCCGGCAGACCTTCGCCAGCTCCTCGCCCCGCTCCCACAGGGCCAGCGACTCCTCCAGCGTCGTGCCGCCCGCCTCCAGCCGGCGCACGACCTCGATCAGCTCGTCGCGCGCCTGCTCGTACCCGAGCGTGCCCGTGGCGGCGGCAGCCGCCGCCGTACCGTCGTCCGTCATGTGATCCACCCTAAATGTGAGCTGTTACGTCTTCGTGGGCACGGCCCCGGCCGCCGGTGGGGTGACTCATCCGTCCCCGCCCCGGTCCACCCGCACCGTGAACTCGCCCTCCGCCACCCGCGCCCGCAGCGGCTCGCCGGGCGCACCGGCCTCGTCGGGGGAGCGCACCACATGGCCGTCGGGCCGCTGGAGCACCGCGTACCCCCGCTCCAGCGTGGCGGCGGGCGACAACGAGACGACCCGGGCGAGGGTGTGCGACAGCTCGGAGTCGGCCCGGTCCAGCAGATGCCCCAGCACCCGCCGGCTGCGCCCGACCAGCGCCTCCACCTCCGCCTCGCGCTCGTCCACCAGCCGCTGCGGCCGCTCCATCGCCGGGCGGCCCAGCGCGTGCGCGAGCCCCCGCTCCTCCCGGTCCAGCAGCCCCCGTACGGTCCGCAGCGCCCGGTCACGCAGCTGCTGCACCCGCTCCAGCTCCTCGCCCACGTCCGGGACGACCTTCTTCGCCGCGTCCGTGGGCGTGGAGGCCCGCAGGTCGGCGACCAGGTCCAGCAGCGGCGAGTCCGGCTCGTGGCCGATCGCGGAGACCACTGGCGTACGGCAGGCGGCCACGGTCCGGATCAGCTGCTCGTCGGAGAACGGCAGCAGATCCTCGACGCTGCCGCCGCCCCGGGCCACCACGATCACATCGACTTCGGCCAGCGCGTCCAGCTCTTCGACCGCCTGCACCACCTGGGCGACCGCGTTCACCCCCTGCACGGCGGTGTTACGGACCTCGAAGCGCACGGCGGGCCAGCGGCGGCGGGCGTTCTCCAGGACATCGCGCTCGGCGGCCGACGCCCGCCCGCAGACCAGCCCGATGAGCTGCGGCAGGAAGGGCAGCGGCTTCTTCCGGTCCAGGGCGAAGAGCCCCTCGGCGGCGAGCGACTTCTTCAGCTGCTCCAGCCGCACCAGCAGCTCGCCGATGCCGACCGGCCGTATGTCGGTGGCCCGCAGCGACAGCTGCCCCCGGGGCGCGTACCACTCGGGCTTCGCCAGCACGACGACGCGCGCGCCCTCCGTGACCACGTCGGCGATCCGGTCGAAGACCTGCCGGAAGCAGGTCACGCTCACCGAGATGTCGTGGGACGGATCGCGCAGCGTCAGAAAGACGACCCCGGCCCCCGGCCGCCGCGACAGCTGGGTGATCTGCCCCTCGACCCAGATCGCGCCGAGCCGGTCGATCCACCCGCCGATGAGCCGGGACACCTCACCGACGGGCAGCGGCGCTTCCGCGGACGTGTTGAGAGCCATACGGGCGAGCGTATCGGCAGCCACCGACAGGGCACCCGCCCCGCGCGGAGCACCGCGGCCGAGCCGCACCGGACCCGCGCGCCCCGCGCGACAGCGGTGCCACGGACCCGCGCGCCCCGCGCGACAGCGGTGCCACGGACCCGGAGGCTCACCGCCCGGGTCCGCCCGGCCCCGCCGCCCCGCCCCGGCGCCCCGTCCCCTGCACCGCCAGCACCACGAGCCCCACCGCGAGCCAGCAGAGGCCCACCACCTGGGCGGAGGCCGTCGCCTCCACGATGACCGCGATCAGGACGCCCGCGCCGACCACGGGCACGAGGACGTGCCGCCACCACACCGGCGGCCCCGCCATCCGGCGTACGACGAACCAGCCGACCACCGACGCGTGCAGCAGCACGAACGCCGTCAGCGCGCCGATGTCCACCACGGAGACCAGATGGTCCAGGCCGTCGTCGCGCCGGGCCGCCCACACGGCGGCCACCAGCGTCACGACCGCCGCGCCCAGGATCGCCACCCGCGGCACGCCCGACTTCGGGTCGACCTTCGCCAGCAGGTGCGGCAGCCGCCGCTCCCGGGCCATCGCGAAGACCAGCCGCCCGGCCGCGGCCTGCCCCGCCAGCGCGGCGAACGCCGCCCCGATGGCCTTGCTCACCGCCACCAGATCGTGCAGCCAGGTCCCCACCGAGGCGTCCACCGCGTCGTAGAACGCCGACCCCTGCGCCGCCGGGTCCGCCGCCAGCTCCGCCGAACTCACCGGCTCCAGCAGCGCCGCCAGATACGACTGCGCCACGAACAGGACACCGGCCAGCACCAGGCAGAACAGCACCGCCCGCGCCACCTTCTGCGAGCCGCCCGTCACCTCCTCGGCGAACGAGGCGATGGCGTCGAAGCCCAGATAGGAGAGCACGGCGATCGACACGGCCCCCAGCACCGCCGCCATGGAGAACCCGGTGTCCCCGGTCAGCGGCGTCAGCCAGCCACGCTGCGCCCCGTCCCGTACGAGGACGACCACGGCCGAGACCACGAAGGCCAGCAGCACCACGATCTCCATGGCCAGCACCGCGAATCCGACCCGGGCGGCCGCCCGTACGCCCCACAGGTTGAGCAGGGTGGTCACGAGCACCGCGATGGCGGTCCACACCCACCGCGAGACCTCGGGGACCAGCGCGTTCATCGCGATCCCGGAGAAGAGATAGGCGACGGCCGGGATCAGGAGGTAGTCGAGCATGGCCATCCATCCGGCGATGAACCCCGGCCCTTCCCCGAGCCCTTTGCGGGCATAGGTGAAGACCGAACCGGCGAACGGGGCGACCCGCACCATCTGGGCGTAACTGAAGGCGGTGAAGGCCATCACCACCGTGGCCACCACATAGACCAGCGCGACCGCCCCGTTGGACTTCGCGTCCAGGGTGCCGAACACCCCGACGGGGGCCATCGGGGCGATGAAGAGGAGCCCGTAGACGACCAGATCCCGGAACCCCAGTGTCCGCCGCAGCTTCCCTTCTTCCGCACTGCTTCCCGAACCACCACCCGGGCCACCACCCGGGCCGCCGCCCGAACCACTGCCCGAACCGCTGCCCGACCCGCTCTCCGACACCGAAGCCATCGCCCCTCCATCACCGTCCGCCACGCTTCACACGCGCACCGCGACCAGTCTCCCGACCCGACGGCCCGCGCGCCCGTTCGGCACGGCCTTACGATGGGACACATGACTGCAATGCCTGCCCGCCGTGTCCTGCTCGCCGCTCCCCGTGGCTACTGCGCGGGCGTGGACCGTGCCGTGATCGCCGTCGAGAAGGCCCTGGAGCAGTACGGGGCCCCGATCTACGTCCGCCACGAGATCGTGCACAACAAGTACGTCGTGCAGACCCTGGAGAAGAAGGGCGCGATCTTCGTGGACGTCACCGCGGAGGTGCCCGAGGGCTCCATCGTGATGTTCTCCGCGCACGGAGTCGCGCCCACCGTCCACGCGGAGGCGGCCGAGCGCAAGCTCGCCACCATCGACGCGACCTGCCCGCTGGTCACCAAGGTCCACAAGGAAGCCGTCCGGTACGCCAAGGAGGACTACGACATCCTCCTGATCGGCCATGAGGGTCACGAGGAGGTCATCGGCACCTCCGGCGAGGCCCCCGACCACATCACCCTGGTCGACGGCCCCGAGGACGTGGCGAACGTCGAGGTCCGCGACGAGTCGAAGGTCGTCTGGCTCTCCCAGACCACCCTGTCCGTCGACGAGACGATGCAGACGGTCGACGCCATCAAGGAGAAGTTCCCCAACCTCCTCTCGCCGCCCAGCGACGACATCTGCTACGCCACGCAGAACCGCCAGATCGCGGTGAAGAAGCTGGCCGAGGACGCCGAGCTGGTCATCGTGGTCGGCTCCAAGAACTCCTCGAACTCCATCCGCATGGTCGAGGTCGCCCTGGACGCCGGAGCCCCCGCCGCCCACCTGGTCGACTTCGCGAGCGAGATCGACGAGGCCTGGCTGGAGGGTGTGACCACGGTCGGTCTGACCTCGGGCGCCTCCGTTCCCGACGTCCTGGTCGACGAGGTCCTGGAATGGCTCGGCGAGCGGGGTTACGCGGACGTGGAGACGGTGAAGACGGCCGACGAGTCGATCACCTTCTCGCTCCCCAAGGAGCTCCGCCGCGACCTGCGCGCCGAGGCCGCCGCCCTTTCCGCCGAGTAGCCGCGCAAGGGGCCCGGCCTGCCCGTACCGTGGGTTCCATGGAGATCTTCGGTGTGGATATCGGCGGATCAGGGATCAAGGGTGCTCCCGTGGACCTGGACCGCGGAGACCTGGCGCAGGAGCGCCACAAAGTGCTGACACCGCATCCGGCCACGCCGAAGGGCGTGGCCGACGGCGTGGCCGAGGTCGTCGGCCATTTCGGCTGGTCGGGCCCCGTCGGCATCACCTTCCCCGGGGTCGTCACGGACGGCATCACCCGCACCGCGGCCAACGTCGACAAGGGGTGGGTCGACACGGACGCCCGCACCCTGCTGGGGGAGCGGATCGGTCAGCCCGTCACCATCCTGAACGACGCGGACGCGGCCGGGGTCGCCGAGATGACCTTCGGCGCGGGCAAGGGCCGTACGGGCACGGTCATCCTGCTGACGTTCGGCACGGGCATCGGCAGCGCGGTCTTCACCGACGGCCGGCTCGTCCCCAACACCGAGCTGGGCCACCTGGAGCTGCACGGCCACGACGCGGAGAAGCACGCCTCCACGAAGGCCAAGGAGGACGAGGACCTCAGCTGGCAGCACTGGGCGCACCGGGTCCAGAAGTATCTGCTGCACGTGGAGATGCTGTTCTCGCCGGAGCTGTTCATCATCGGCGGCGGGGTGAGCCGCAAGGCGGAGAAGTTCCTGCCGCTGATCGAGAAGGTCCGGGCCGAGATCGTCCCGGCCCAGCTCCAGAACAACGCGGGCATCGTGGGCGCGGCGATGGCGGCGGCGGACACGGGGCACGGCAAGGGCTGAGCGGGGCGGCCGGCCGGGCCGGGGCGGAGCCGACAGATTTCAGGGCCGCTGAGGGCGACGGGCTGCGGCTGTCGTGCCCGCCCCGGCCCGTACGGGCTTCGCAGTCGAGGATGCGGTTGCCGCGCCCCGGGGCGCGCGCCCCGGGGCGGCACCACGCCCCAGGGACCCCTGGGGCGTCTTGGCCCCCTGGGATCCCTTGGCCCCCTGGGCCAGGACGTACCGCCGCCGGGCCCGCATCTGCCGCACCTTGCGTACGGAGGCGATGAGGCCCGCGACCAGCGTTCCGCCGTACAGCCAGCCGGCGTGCACGGCGAGAGCGGTGACGAGCCCCATGATCTGCCCGCCGAGCCCTTCCGACCCCCCGGAGATCGGAAACACTCCGACGGCGAAGGCGATGGGCACGCTGATCGGGGCGGTGACCAGATCGGCGGGCCGGACCCAGAGCGCCGTCAGCGCGCTGACGGGCAGGAAGAGCAGCCCGTAGACGAGCTCCGAACTGTCGAACAGCAGCCGGTCGACACAGGCCAGTACGAACATCGTGAGCGCGGCGAACAGCCCGGCCCCGATCCCGGTGAGCCGGGGGTTGGGGAACCGCCGCAGCGCGAGGACCACGGGCGGCACGCTGCGCACCCGCACCCGGTACACGGCGGAACTCTCGCCGGGCATGCCACCCGGCGCGGGCGGGGCGGGCGCGGCCTGCGGGGGCTGCCTGCGCTGCGGGGGTCGTGTCCTGTGCTGCTCCACCTGCACAACGTAGGTCGCGGAGGGCGGGGAATCAGGCGTTGGACACGCGCTTTGGCCGACCTTGGGGTTGCGTTCGATGTCACACGGCCGAAAAGCCGCACGGGTCGGCCCGGTAGGAGCGGTCCGGGTGCCGGCCTGCCCGGACCGGCGGGAGTCGGACCGGGCAGGCCCGTAGACTGGAGAATCGGTCCACTCCGAGCCCCCGGCCCCCAACGGCCGAGCCGGCCCGGAGGCCCTCTGCTCCCTGCCCTCCCCGCCTCACTCCAGGAAGTCGCCAAAGTGTCGCTCACGATCGGAATCGTCGGTCTGCCGAATGTCGGCAAGTCGACCCTGTTCAACGCCTTGACCAAGAACGACGTGCTGGCGGCCAACTACCCGTTCGCCACGATCGAGCCGAACGTCGGCGTGGTCGGCGTCCCGGACCCGCGCCTGAACAAGCTCGCGGAGATCTTCGGCTCCCAGCGGCTCCTCCCGGCGACGGTGGACTTCGTCGACATCGCCGGCATCGTCCGGGGCGCTTCGGAGGGCGAGGGCCTGGGCAACAAGTTCCTCGCGAACATCCGCGAGTCCGACGCGATCTGCCAGGTCATCCGGGCCTTCAAGGACGAGAACGTCGTGCACGTCGACGGCAAGGTCTCGCCGAAGGACGACATCGAGACGATCAACACCGAGCTGATCCTCGCGGACCTCCAGTCCGTCGAGAAGGCCGTCCCGCGCCTGACGAAGGAGTCCCGCCTCCAGAAGGAGAAGGTCGCGGTCCTCGCCGCGGTCGAGGAGGCGAAGCAGATCCTGGAGACGGGCCAGACCCTGTTCGCCGCGGGCATCACGGCGGGCACCGAAAAGGGCAAGCTCCTCCACGAGCTGCACCTCCTCACCACCAAGCCCTTTCTGTACGTCTTCAACGTCGACGAGGACGAACTGGTCGACGAGGACTTCAAGAACGAGCAGCGCGCCCTGGTCGCCCCCGCCGAGGCCATCTTCCTGAACGCCAAGATCGAGTCCGAGCTGATCGAGCTCGACGACGACGAGGCCCTCGAACTGCTCCAGTCCATGGGCCAGGAAGAGCCCGGCCTCGCCACCCTCGGCCGCGTCGGCTTCGAGACCCTGGGCCTCCAGACCTACCTCACGGCAGGCCCGAAGGAAGCCCGCGCCTGGACCATCAAGAAGGGCGCCACGGCCCCCGAGGCGGCCGGTGTGATCCACACCGACTTCCAGAAGGGCTTCATCAAGGCGGAGATCGTCTCCTTCGACGACCTGGTGGAAACCGGCTCGGTCGCCGAGGCCCGCGCCAAGGGCAAGGCCCGCATGGAGGGCAAGGAGTACGTGATGCAGGACGGGGACGTGGTGGAGTTCCGCTTCAACGTGTAGCGGCTGACACATCACCACGTCGCTGATCTGGCAAACGTCCAGGTCGGAGAGGGGCCGGCTCTTCGGGGTCGGGCCCCTATTTTTTCCCGTGCTGGGATCGTGCTGGGATGGGATGGGAACGCCCGTGCTGGGTTTCGGACAGTGCGTTGCCTGGTGCGGCGGGTGAGCAGGGAGAGGTGTCATCTCCACTGTTTCTTCATGGCTCCGTGGCCCCCGTCCGGAAGCAAATCTGCACCCGCCCGACGTTGTGGATCTCCTGGCCGAGGAGGGGAAGGTGTCGGGGCTGAAGATGTTCCACACGACGAATAGCGGCGTGGCTGAGGTCACGCCGCGCCTTGCTGCTGTCGAGGCAGACGTGCAGGACCTCGTCGAGGCGCACATTCAGACGATGCTGGGCGTCACGTTCCTCGCGAGCGAGTACATGATCGACTGCGTCGACGGCGGGCTTATCGACTCGCTGGGTCTCGACGAGAACGGTGCGCCCGCGATCGTGGAGTACAAGCGGGGCACGGGTGCCGGAGCGCGTTGAAGGACTCGCTCCCCCCAGTATTCGGGTGAGCCGACGGGAGTGGAGACCAGGGCGATGAGGTCGCCGGGGTCTAGTCCGTCGGCGAGGAGCCCGCGGTGCTGGGCTTCCCAGAGCACGGTGACGGGGTCCACGGGTTCCCCGTTGTGGGCCCAGGGTGGTCAGGCACGGCCAGAGGGTGGCGTGCAGGGGCAGCGTGTAGTCGTCGGGCTGCAGCCGGCGCGTGTCCTTCAGCTCTGCCGGGTGCGCAGTAGCGTGGCGAGGAGGAAGCGTTCCTCGTCGCGGGCTTCCTCACGGCGGCGGCCGCTGGGGGTGCCCGGCACCACGGTGCGCGGCAGGGAACCGGGGTGTGGGGCGGACTGCCCGGCGAGTGTGTCTAGGGACTGCGCGAGCGTTGTCGGCCTGGGCCAGGGTGGTGGCAGCCGGGTTTGGCAAGGTGATGTCGGCGGAGGTGTGGGTGAGGCGGTCGGCGTACATGAGCAGCGTGCGCCGGGCGTGATCGGCCCGGATCATGCGCGCGTACGTCGGCGCGTCCTTCGGTCAAAGGGACACCACCTTATGCGCCGAATGTGCAGGGAGTGATTGTGTCAGAGGGTGCCGCCGACGGGTGCGCGCCAGGAAAAGGATGGTGAGTGCGGTCATAGGACTCCGCCTATATAGAGCTGTTTGGGGGCGGAGTTTATTCGGGTTCCTTTGGCAGAGAAGGGACGTGGTGGCGCAGGAACTCGATCTGGTCCGCCATGACGGTGTCGAACAAGGGCTCGACATAAGGATCAAAGTGGCCACCCTCGTAGACGCGGACGGTGGCGTGCCGCATCTTGCCTGCTGCGCGTTCGGCGACGCGCTTGGGAGTGATCGCGTCTTGCGCGACGATCTGGACGAGTACCGGGCACTTGATCTTCCCGGCCCAGCGCTGCGGTGAGTAGAGGCCAATCCTGACCGCGATGCGGGCTGCCACGGTGTGGGGGTAGGCGTCCTCCTTCAGCCCCGATTCGCGCAGGAGCGTGTGCATGCCTGGATAGGCGTCCGGCGAACTCATCATCGCGGTCTGGCCGGGACGGTCGACGCTGTTGACGTACACAGGTTCGCGACCGAGCAGGGCCGCGATCGTGTCACGAATCCCGGGCACGGCGAGCCTGAGAGCGGGCCGCAGGCCGGTCGACCTCACCGCTGCCGGGCCGCTGACGTGCGGGACCTGAGCGATGACAGCGGCGAGGGGCTCTCCTTGCCCGGCGATGGTGATGACGTGGCCGCCGGCGAACGATGTCCCCCACGCCACGACTCGGGTGGGGTCGACCCCCTCGAGCGACCTGGCGTAGTCAAGGGCGGCGCGCCAGTCCTCGTGCTGCATCGCGATGTCCAGAACCTGGCGCGGCTCCCCCTCGCTGTCTCCGAAGTTGCGGTAGTCGAAGACCACGACGGCGTATCCGGCGGCGGCGAAGCGCTCCGCGTAGGCGTAGAGCCGCAGCGCACGTACCGATCCGAAGCCGTGGGCCATCACGACGACGGGCAGTGGCCGATCTGCGGCGGTGGGTCGGTAGAGGCGCGCAGCGCAGCGGTTGCCGCTGGAGTCGAACCACTCCTCCGACGTCGTGAACGTGCCGTTGAACGGCTCGGCCATGGTGCTCTCCTCGTCTCGGCATATCGTCTTGAGTGACGTTCAAGGCGATAGATGGTGCTGATCTGCGGGCGCCGGCTCTCGCGCCCTCGCGCGCTGCTCCTGCGGTCGCCGCGCCGGCACCGCGCCATAGGCGGTGCGGTGATCCTTGCGGTGCACGGCGTGGTTGCCTTCGTGGCAAGGCGCCCAGACTCGTTGGTGGCGAAGAAGAAGTCGTTGGTCGGACACACCAAAAAGTGCAGCTCGTGCCGTGGTCGTGGACCAGTGTGTTCTCTGCCGTGCGGGGATCCGGTGGAGATCACAGAGTTCGGGTGAGCACGGCGGGGCCGAGCCAGCGGCATGCGGCGAGCGCGAGTTCTAGGTCGAACCGGTCCTCGTCGATCGGTCGCCCCCGCAGCTGCACTGCCTTGTCCACCCGGTACTTGACCGTGTTCTTGTGCAGATGGACCCTCGCCGCGGTCGCGACAAAGCTCTGGTTCTCCTGAAGGAAGACGGTGAGGGTCTCCCGCAAGCGCTCGACACTTTCGTCGTCCTGCGCGAGTCCGCCGAGCATCGATGTGACGAGGTCGCGGGCATTGGTGAGGTCGCCTGCGAGGATCGCGGCTGCCCGGACTCCGGGGGCGGTGAACGAGGTGATCTGATGGGCCTGATCGGCTCCGATGACGGCGACCTGGTGAGCTTGCAACGCTTGGCGGTGTGTCGCACGGAAGCCTGCGAGTCCCGTGCCGACCGAGCCGATCGCCGCCTTCACCTCGTCCCCCGCCTCACCAAGGACTCGGGCCAGGCGGTCGAGGTCGATACTCGCCCTTGTGCGCAGGGGCACCCAGCCCCAGCCGAGCAAGCGGTCCTGCGGGACGAACAGCGGTGCCGACTCCGAACCAACTTCCTGGGCTATCGCGCTGGTCAGCTGCCCGAGACGCTCCAGCGGGCCCATCGAGGCCATCCGTTCGTCCGCCCAGAGGACAAGTCCGAGGTGGTCATGGCGGAGTCGGTAGCCAAGTACCTGCTCCGCCGTGGCCACGTCCACCTCGTCTGCGGCCAGGAGCGCGCTGAGCGTGGCCATGCGGATCGTGCTGCGATTGGTCAGCCACCGCTCCCGCTCGGTCTCGTACTCCTCCACGACCTGTTCGGAAACCCGATCGATGTAGGCGAAGGCGGCGTCCTGGAGCATCTGCAACGCCGCGAAGGAGACCCTGCCGTCCGGCTCGACGCCGGCCAGTTCCCCGGCCACCCAATCAAGGGCGCGCCGGTGACCGAGTCGGTAGGCGCGCAGCAGAGCGTTCGAGGAGATCTCACGCTGCGCAAGACGTCGCGCGTACTCGATGGCCGGCCACGGCGCCTCGACCGTGTCGATGGGGACTCCGTACTGCGTGACGTGGAAAAAGGTCTTCACGTTGCTCTCCACACTCGCGTAGAGCAGGTCGAGCATCAGAGGGTCTCCGCGAAGCTCCGAGATCGACTGGGCGAGTTCGACCTGCAGTTCGCGCGCCACGTCGTCGAGCTGCGCGCTGGTGGCTGAGGCGATGTCCGCGACGCGGGCGGTCGCACGGCGGGCGATCTCCTCGCGGTCCGTCGAGGAATCCATGGTCGCCCTTTCGCCGTGCGTCGGTCCCCGGGTACAGGAGCGCGGCGGGCTCTTGCGCGAGAGACCCCGCACGGAAACCAATCCCGGCCAACTCTTTTGGTTCGCGGGCACAGTGTCCCAGGTCTCGCCGAGTCCTTAAAGTCCGTGGGTCCGGTTCGCGTGACGCGGCCTTGAAAGCCGATGGCGCGCCAACCCCGGCGGGGCGGCGGCCGATGCGTGCCGCCCGGACCACCACTGCGAGGAGCACCTATGGGCTTCATCAAACCGTCGCCGCAGCCGGTCGAGCCGGCGGCGTTCCTGGGGCTTGCCCTGCGCGAGCGTGTTCGCATCCTCAGCGCCCACTGGGTCGACGACGGGTTCGGTACACCGCGCGTGCTGAGCATCGTCTACACCCTCAAGATGCTCGGCCTCTATTTCGGTGTCGGCATCTGGATCGCGTCGGCGACCTCCGGGATCGAGTTCACCGACATCGGCTCCTGGTACCACAACATCGTCGTGTACCAGAAGCTCGCCGTGTGGCTGATGCTGCTTGAGGTGATCGGGCTCGGCGGCGCGTTCGGCCCCCTGTGCGGCCACTTCCGCCCGATGATCGGCAACATCCGGTACTGGATCCGCCCCGGCACCATCCGCATGGCGCCCTGGGGCAGCCGCGTGCCACTCACCGGCGGCGACGAGCGCACCTGGTTCGACGTCGCGCTCTACGTCGGCGTGCTCGCCAGCCTCGTCTACCCGCTGGCCGCGCACGCCGAGCCTGTGCCGAGCAAGTTCCTTCCGGCGGGCACCGGCGCGCAGGAACTCATCGCGCCGCACTACTTCATCCCCGTTCTCGCCCTCATGCCCCTTATGGGCCTGCGTGACAAGGTCGTCTTCCTGGCCGGCCGGTCCGAGCAGTACCTGCCGATCATGTTGTTCTCCGCGCTGCTGGGGACCATCGGCGCCGCCGCGGACTTCGTCGACCTGGTCGTGGTGTTCAAGATCGTCATCTGCGTCGTGTGGATCGGCGCCGGCGTGTCCAAGTTCGGCGCGCACTTCGAGAACGTCGTGCCGCCGATGGTCTCCAACAGCCCTGCCATGCCAGGACGAGCCGTCAAGCGTCTGCACTACCGGGACGCCCCGAATGATCTGCGTCCCTCCCGCGTGGCCTACTTCATGGCGCACGCCGGCGGCACCGCCGTCGAGATCATCATCCCGATCACCCTGCTGCTCACCACGAGCGCGACCGTGGCGCTGATCGGCGCGCTGTGCATGCTGGCCTTCCACATCTTCATCGCCTCGACGTTCCCGATCGCTGTCCCGCTGGAGTGGAATGTCTTCTTCGGGTTCATCGCGATCGTGTTGTGGGTCGGGTTCGATCCCGGCACGTACACCGTCTGGAACTTCTCCGAGCCGCTGCTGCTCGTCCCGGTCTTCGCGCTGCTGATGTTCGGGCCGGTTCTGGGCAATCTGCGTCCCGATCTCGTCTCCTTCCTGCCTTCCATGCGCCAGTACGCGGGGAACTGGGCCTCGGCGGTGTGGGCGATGAAGCCCGGCGTGGAGGAGCGGCTCAATGAGCTGCCCGGCGTGGAGAACCAGATCGACCAGCTGCAGCGCATGCTCCCGACTCCCTACGAGCGCGACGATGCCGAGATGACGTTGCAGAAGTCGCTTGCCTGGCGCTCGATGCACAGCCAGGGGCGCGGCTTGTTCTCCCTTTTGTACACGCACCTCGCCGATATCGAGACACGCACCGTCCGTGAGGGCGAGTTCGTGTGCAACAGCATCCTCGGCTTCAACTTCGGCGACGGCCACATGCATGACGCCCGCCTCGTCGCGGCCGTGCAAAAGCGCCTCGGCCTTGAGCCCGGGGACCTGGTCGTGGTCTGGGTCGAGTCCCAGCCCATCCACCGGCGCATCCAGCAGTATCAGGTGATCGACGCCGCTCTGGGCGTTGTCGAGCGCGGGACGTGGAAGGTCGCCGACTGCGTGGCGGAGCAGCCGTGGCTGCCAGGCGGTCCCGTCCCGCTGAGCGTCACCTGGACCGCCCCCGGCTACCACCGCCAGCGGACCCTCGACGTGAGCCCGAGCCGTCCCGACGAGACACCCGTCTGACCCCTCGTTGGCCGTTCCCCTCTCCTCGAAGGACGCCCCATGCACTTCGCATCTCTTCCCTCCCTGCGCGCCGACGCCCGGCCCGACGGCCCGTGCCTGTCCGACGAGACCGTCGGCACGCTCACCAATCAGGCATTCGCGGCACGAGTCGAGGCCGCGTCCCGCGTGCTGGCGGCACACGGGGGGACGCGCGGCACGGTGGTCGCGGTCCGACTGCCGAACGGGACGGACCTCGTGGTCGCGCTCTTCGCCGCCTGGCGCCTCGGCGCCGCCGTCACACCGGTGAACCCCGCCCTGGCCCGCGGCGAGGTCGGCTACCAGGTCGCCGACTCCGGCTCACACGTGCTTGTCACTCACGACGACCTTGCGCTGGAGGGCGTCACGACACTCTCACCCGAAGACCTCACCACGCCCGATGCAGCAGTCGACGCGGGCCCGGCCGAACCGGACCTCGACGACCTGGCCCTTCTCGTCTACACGAGCGGCACCACCGGACGCCCCAAGGGCGTCGAGCTCACCCACGCCAACCTCGACGCCATGACGGGAACCATGGTCGAGGCGCTGTCGCTCGACGAGCGTGACCACAGCCTGCTGATCCTGCCACTCTTCCACGTGAACGGCATCGTGGTCAGCGTGCTGTCGCCCCTGCGCGCGGGCGGGCAGGCGACCATCGCCGGCCGCTTCAACCCGCAGACCTTCCTCACGACGCTGGAGACCGCGCGTCCCACCTACTTCTCCGCAGTTCCGGCGATCTACACATTGCTCGCGAACCTACCTGCACAGATTGAGCCGGACACCAGCTCGCTGCGCTTCGTCGCCTGCGGAGCGGCCCCGATGCCGGCCGCACTGATCGGGCGGATCGAGGAACGCTTCGGCGTGGTGCTCATCGAGGGCTACGGGCTCTCCGAGGGCACCTGCGCCTCAATGAGCAACCCGCTGAACGGCGTCCGCAAGCCCGGCACCGTCGGCGTCGCCCTCCCCGGCCAGACGGTCGCCGTCATGGCCCCCGACGGCACCCTGATGCCGCCCGGCGAGCGCGGCGAGATCGTCATCCAGGGCCCCACCGTGATGCGCGGCTACCTCAACAGGCCCCAGGAGACCGCCCAGGCCCTCAAAGACGGCTGGCTGCACACCGGCGACGTCGGTGTCCTCGACGAGGACGGCTACCTGCGGATCGTCGACCGGATCAAAGACATGATCATCCGCGGTGGCGAGAACATCTACCCCCAGGAGATCGAGCAGGCCCTCCACGCACACCCCGCCGTCCTCGAAGCCGCAGTCATCGGCCGCCCCCACCCCGTCATGGGCGAGGAGCCCATCGCATTCGTCGCCCTCAAGAACGGCACGTCCCTCGACGAGGACGAACTCGTCGCGTTCCTGACGCACCGGATCGCCAAGTTCAAGCTGCCGACCTCCGTGATCTTCGTCGACGAGGTGCCGAAGAACCCCGTCGGCAAGTTCGACAAACCGCGACTGCGCACCACCCTCGCGCTGACGAGCACCTCGGCCATGGGCCGGGACGAGGAAACGCCGTGACGAGCGCTGTCGTCGTCGGGAGCGGTCCCAACGGCCTCGCAGCCGCCCTCGTCCTGGTCGACGCCGGGATTCGCGTGCGCGTCATGGAGGCCGCCGACACCCTGGGGGGCGGTACGCGCTCGGCGGAACTGACCCTCCCCGGACTCGTCCACGACCTGTGCGCCGCGATCCACCCCCTGGCGATCGCCACCCGGTTCTCCAAGGCGTTTGACCTGGCCGAGCACGGCTTGTCGTGGGCGGAGCCGCCCGTGCAGTACTCCCACCCGCTCGACCACGGACGCGGCGCCGCCGCCTACCGATCCATCGAGAAGACCGGCCGCGGCCTCGGCGAGCGCGACGGCCGCACCTGGACCCGCGTGTTCGGGTCGTTGGATGACCGGTTCGACACGATCGCCGACGAGTTCCTCCAGCCGGTGCTCCACGTCCCCAGGCATCCGCTCCACCTCGCCCGTTTCGGGCTGTACGCCGGGCAGCCCGCCTCGCTCCTGGCCCGGCGCTGGCACCAGGACAAGGCCCGCGCTCTGCTCGCCGGACTCGCCGCGCACGCCTTCCGCCCGCTCGACACCCTCGCGTCCTCGGCAATCGGCGTAGCGCTCGGCACCGCCGCCCACCGCTACGGCTGGGGTGCCGCCGTGGGCGGCTCAGCCGCCATCTCCACGGCGATGATCGCCGCGGCGAAGCAGCGGGGCGTGCTGTTCGAGACCGGCCGCACCGTCACCAGCGTCGACGAGCTTGGACCCGTCGATGTCGTCATGCTCGACACCGCCCCCGGCGCCGCGGCCGACATCATCGGCGACCGGCTCCCACGGCACGTCGCGCGCGCGTACCGTGCCTACCGCCACGGCCCGGGCGTCTTCAAGGTCGACTTCGCCGTCGAGGGCGGTGTGCCGTGGACGCACGAGCCGAGCCGACAAGCCGGCACGGTGCACGTCGGTGGAACGTTCGAGGAGATCGCGTCAGCCGAAGCGTCTGTCGCCCGTGGCCGCATGCCGGACCGGCCATTCGTCCTGGCCGCGCAGCAGTACGTCGCCGATCCGTCGCGGTCCGCCGACGGTGTGCACCCGTTCTACACCTACGCCCACGTGCCGGCCGGCTACACCGGGGACGCGACGGAGGCAATCGTCGCCCAGATCGAACGCTTCGCGCCCGGCTTCCGCGACCGCATCCGTGGCACGGCCGTGTGCAGCACCACCGCAATGTCCCGCAAGAACGCCAACTACGTCGGCGGCGACATCGTGTCGGGTTCCAACGACCCGTTGCAGCTCGTCTTCCGTCCCCGCGTCACTCTGCACCCCTATGCCACCGGGGCCGACGGGATCTTCATCTGCTCGGCCGCCACGCCCCCAGGAGCCGGCGCACACGGCATGTCAGGCTACTGGGCCGCGCATGCCGCCCTACGCAGGGTCAACGTTGTCAAGTAAGGGCGCCCCTATGGCCGTGAACTGGCGCTGAACGTCTCAGGGACACGGCCACCAGGGGCGATCCGCATCGTTGTTGTGGTCCGGGAGCCGATGGCCTTAGTCGAGGCCGTAGCCGATTTCCGCGAAAGGGCTCCATCCGAGGATTGGCCACGGCGGCCATTGAGCTGGTTTTTCATGTCGAGTTCGAACCTGCTGTACAGGTTCACGTGGGTCAGAACAGTCGCGACAGGCCCGGTCGGCCCTCAACTCAACACGCAAGACTTGACGGAGAAGCCTTCACTCACCAGCGCGTTGTACGCGGCGGTGACGAGCTGGTGCCGGGAGCGCTCGCCGCAGGCGAGCGCCTTCTCGGGGCCTTCGAGCGGCGGCATGTCGAACTGCTCGGCCCGCTCGCGGGCGGCCTGCTTCTCCTCGGCGCGCTCAGACGTCCTTGATCTGTACGCGGTCGCCGCACAGTTTCGACCAGTTGTCGCGGTCCGAGGTCAGTACGAGCACGGGTGCCGGGGCGCGGAGCGCCATCGCGGCCACGAGAGCGTCGATGGCGTACTTGTGGCCGTGCAGGCCGCCGGCGTCGCTCAGCAGCTGTACCGCGGTGAGGCTGTCCGCCTGGGTGACGTCCTGGTCCTGAAGACGGGAGAGAATCCAGTGCAGCCGGGCGGTATCCGTCTTCCCGTAGACAGCTTCCACCACCGTCAGGGCCGACACGAGGACGGGTACGCCTACTCGCCGGGCGGCCTCGATCCGGGTGATCATCTGGCGGTCATTGCGCAGCAGCAGCGACAGCGCTTGGGAGTCGAGCACCAGGGACCTGGCCGCGGGCTCCTTCATGCGGCGCTGTCGCCGGACGCGTACGGAGCCGGTGCGTCACCGAACAGTTCGTGCTGTGCGGCTTGGACTTCGGCCTCGCTCAGCGGTTCGTGCTCGGCTTCGTAGGCGGCCACGATCTCGGCGAGGCCGTCCATCGCCAGCTGGTGCCGGACCGCTGCGGTCACGTAGGCGGACACACCGCGCTTACCCGTGCGCGTACGCAGAGCACCGAGGAGTTCCGAGGGCATCGAGACGGAGATGTTCTCCGTGCCGCCGGGGCGGTGTGACTTCATGGGGCCAGTCTAGTACAGGGACTATTACATCGGGTGGAATGCCGCGCAGCTCGCATCCAGCGGCGTAGTCTCGGCGCCATTGGATCTTCTTGTCCTTTGTCGTGGCGCCCGTGCTGGGATGGTGCTGGGATGCGCCCGCATTTCCGCAGGTCAGGGCCTTGTCGTGGAATCCCGCTTCAACGTCTGAGCGGGCGAAGCAGTGCCGCCGTGCTGACCGAGAAGCATGCAGGTCAGAAGGGGTCCGACACTCAGGGGTCGGACCCCTGTTCTTTTCCGTACGGCGAGTCGCGGTGAGGTGCTGACCGCTTGGCCGCTGTGAGTGGTTGTGGTGGAGTCCCGTGTGGCTCCCCTGCCGCTGCGTGCGGCGAGGGGAGCCCCGGAGAGCGGACCGTCTGCCGGATCAGACCCTGTCCTCGTCCCGGGTACGAGGTTCGGCGGGCCGGTGCGGGCTGTGCGAGGGGTCCCAGAGGTGGTGGGACGTCATGGTTTCCCCGTCCCTCTGCCACGGGCCGCCGGACCCTTCGGCCGAGCCGCCCTCCGCCGCCCAGGGTGTGAACGTCTCTCCGCCCGCCTCGGCGTCCGGATCCGCGTCCGTATCGGTGAATGACGGGCCCTCAGGGGCGGGGGAGCGGGGCGGCCAGGGGCCCGTGCTGTTCCCCGCGTTCGGAGGCTCGTCTTCCGGTGCCTCGTCGGGGGCGAGGCCGAAGGACCGCCTGATCTCCTCGGCGGCCTCGTCCAGCCCCTCTGCCTGCAGAGACCGCATCACCCGGTGTACGAGCACCGTGTAGCCGTCCATGTCCGGTTTGAGGCCCGCAGCCGTCAGCAACAGGCGCAGCCGATCCGCGACCCCCACTTCCTCCTCGCGGTCGAACATCTCGTCTCCCGGTCCCCCCTCGTCCCACAGCTGCCTGCCCGCGGGCGGAACGAGCAGGTGGCGGAAGAGTTCAGGCACCTCCTCGTCGTTGGCCGCCGCCGCGATCTGGGCGAGCGGGCCGATCATGTGGACCGCCTTCTCGATCTCGTTCTCATGACGGGCCAGCCACCACACCACCGCGCTGCCCGCACTCTTGAGCACGTCGTCCCCGAGGTAGCGCCGCTTGTTGCGTTCGTGTTCGCGCTCGTACTCCCAGATCTCCTCGTCCTTGCGGAGATCGTTCAGCTTCCGCAGACGGTCGCGGTCCGCGGGAGCGAGGGTCAGCTTCACGTCGGCCGCCAGGGCTTTCACGCGTTCGTTCCGGTCCGGGAGCAGGATGCCCAACTCCCCGTCCAGGAGGTACTGCGCGAAGTTGGCCCGGCCGGGTTCCTCGTGGCGGACGACCTCGCGGGCCCGGCTGACGACCGAGGAGACGGCGAGGGCCGGGGAGGCGTCGTCGGACCGGCCGGCGTGATCCGGAAACGGCTTCCACCAAACGGTTGCCGAGAAGAGGAAGTCGTAGCCGTCCAGCGCGCTCGGCAGCGCCGCGTCGATCACCTGTGTCTCCTGGTACGGCTGCTCCACCGGTGACGCGGGCGGCTCGGGCTCCCCGGGCTCGTACGGGTCGGTCGACGGGCGCCCACTGCTGAGCACCGACATCACGAGCAGCAGGGAGCCCGAGGCCGTGACCATGGACATGAAGCCCCACAGCCACGCCGACCAGTGCAGGACGTTGCCGAGCACAGCCGGTGTGAGGCCGCAGAGAGCGACGAACAACAAGCTGGAAAAGCGGTGTCTCATCGTGCCTCTTCCGTGGTCCGTGGTCCGGCGGTCGTACGCTCCGTACGGCCGTACTGCACGTGGTCGATGTGGTGCCAGAAGAGGGCGGCGACCGCCGCGCGGGACGGGTGGTGCGTGGACCCCGCCCAGTCGCAGGCGATGGCGTAGAGGCGGTGGAGGGCGGCCGCACGGCCGCGCGTCGCCCCGACCATCACGTCCAGCGCCATCTTCTGGGTGCTGTCGTCCGCCACGGTGTCCAGCCAGCTGCTCACCAGCGGGTTCCAGAGCGGTGTCGGCGGCTGGGAGAACACCGCCTCCCAGCCCAGGAACAGGTCCGGCCACGGCGGCGGGTCCGGTGCTCGGCCGTTCCTCAACAGCTCGGTGAGCAACTGAAGATGAGGATCGGCCTCGCGCGGCTCCCGACGCGCCCGGTCCCGTAGGCGGTCGATCAGCAGCCGGTAGAGCCGCCGGTCGCGACCGGCGAGGCCGAGAAGCGCCTCCCGGGCCTCGCGCCCCGCTTCCCCCTGCCGTACGGCGAGATAGTGGAGTCGTACTACCGCCTGATCCGGGTGCGTCGTGCTGAGGCTCTGGACGCATGCCGTGGTCAGGACGCGGGCGAGACCGTCCGACAAGGAGCCGGATCTCGCGACGCACTCGTACATCCGCTTGCGAAACCACCCCCCGGATCTCTCGTGGCCGAGACCGAGTTCGAGGGCCGCCACGGCTCGCGGATCGCAGGGCGTTCCGGTCGTGCGGTCCGCCCAGCGCACCACGAGGTCGAAGAGGTGGTCGGGCCGCTCGACGGCCAGGGCTCGCTCGCCGAAGCGGACGACGACGTTCACCCGGTCGTCCGTGGTCAGACCGCGCAGCCCGGCGGCGCGGCCGATCCAGTCCCGGAGGTCATCGCGTACCCCGGGGAAGTTCGCCCAGAAGTACGTTCGTACCGCGTCGGCGTAGGCAAGCCGGTCGAAGCGGAGCCGTCCATCCGGATCCCGCTCGATCCCGAGTCCTGCCAGCCGCTCTCCGAAGTCCTTCCGCGCGAGCTCGGTCGTCGCTTCCTCCTTGTGCCTCACCGTCTTCATCAGACCGTGCCACGCCTCGTAGACGGTGTCGGCGGGGGCTTCCTCGAACATCGCCGTCGCGAGCAGCAGAGCCCGCTCGGGTGCGGTGCGGACGGCGGCCACCTGCCGGCCCACCTCGCCGGCACGGTCGGTCACCGCGTGCATCGCCTGGTCGAGCCATCCGGCGAAGTCGGTGCCGAACCGGCCGCTGTCGCGAGCGGCCCTCACCAGCCCCGCGAGTCGCGCCAGTTCCCGCATGGGAGACCGGTCGCACAGGTGCTGGAGGTCCGGGCTCCCCAGATCCGCGGGGCGGAAGGGCATCCCGTCCATGCGGAGGTACCGGGTGACGACGGCGACGCCCCTGGGGCGTCCCAGTCTCACCGTGTGCGGGTCGAGGTCCGGCGGGTGGGCGTGCTCCATCCCCGACGGCAGGACGACGACCATGTGGGCCCCCGCTTCCTGGACCTGTGACCGGCGCACGGCCAGACGGCGCTGGGCGTGGTCGTACGCCTCCTCGTCGACGATCCCGGAGAGGTCGAGGAGGAAACGGTCTCCCGTCCCGGGAACGAGAGGGCTCTCGTCCGTGCCCGTGGCAGGAAGCTCCTCGAACCGGATGCCCTCCTCGTCGGTACCCCCGTCCTCGCCGAACCCGTGCAGCAGCATGATCGCCGCGGCGCGGCGGCCGCAGCCGGGCGGCCCTCCCAGCAGCACCACGGATCCGGGCTTCTCCAACCGGTCGGCGGCCTCGCGGTAGCCCATCGGCGGAGCGAACCGGTCGGCCAGCCGCACCCTGTCCTCGCGGGTGATCCGGAGAGACGCGACGCCTTTGCGGATCATCCAGTCCGTGCCGGCCCCATAGAAGACGTACTGGTGCCCGTCACCGTTGTTCACCGGGCCGCGCGGATCGTTGACGGTGACGCGGTCCTGCTCGGTCATCGTCCGTCGTCCGAGGGGCGGCGCTCGCGCTCGAAGCGCTGGTGGACCGTACCGCTGTTGTCGCCCGCCGTGAACTGGACCCCGGTGTTGTCGCCCTCGAAGTGAGGTGCGTTGTACTGATGGCCCGCGCCGGTGTTCACCGGCCCCTGCGGCTCGTTGACGAAGGTGCCGGACAGGTCTCCGTTGAGGTTGCCGATGCCGCCGCGTACGCGCTGCTCGACATCGCGCGTCCGCATCCTGGCGGTTCCGGTGTCCCGGGTCGGCTTCTTACGGGACTTCGCCTCCGCCCGCTCCCGCACCGCGCGGGCGTCCCGGTCCACCGCGCCCAGCTCGGGCAGGAGCCGGGCGAGGGTGTCGCCGAGTGCCGTCAGGTCCGACCCGGCGTTGCGGTGATCGAACCGCCTGTACTGGCAGTCCGCCAGTTCCAGCAGATCGTCCGGAAGGACGGCGCGGTCGATCCTCGTGGCTTTTCCGACGAGCACGGGGATCACCAGAACTCCGCGGTCGAGTGCGGTCTGGATCTCGCGACGGGTCCAATCCTGCTCGGCCTCGAGGGCGGGACGGCCGTCGGCACCCCGCACCTCCGCCCAGCGCGGGCCGATCACGGCGAGGAGGGCCTCGCACTCCTCCACCGCCCGGACCAGTTCCACCGGGAAACGGTGTCCGGGTTCGATCGAGTTGCTGGCGAAGAAGATCCGCTCGTCGCCGAACCGACGGGCGAGTTCCCGAGCGATCATGGTCGCTGCGGACTCCTCGTCGCCTGTGCGGTAGTTGACGAAGACGTCGGGCATGAAGGTTCCCTTCGTGAAGGAGGACGGGTGAACGGGCGCGGGGCTGTGGGCCGGGGTTCCGGTCCGCCCGAGCCGTGGGGCTCTGACCGTGTGGATGGCATGGCGCATCCACGCGAGGGTGTGTGGATGGAGGGCCGCCGCCGATACGTCACCGGTCGCGGGCAACCCGAAGAAGCAGGGCGCGCGGCGCGACGCGTCGAGCGGTGGTCAGAGGGTTGTGCCGGAGGCCGTGAAATCCGGAGGGCCAGAGGGACCCGGGGGCCCGGCGGGCCGGGCGGCTCGAATCCGCGTCGGCCGTGGAGCGCCGGTCAGTCGTGCGCGGGGGCGAGTACGCGTGCCAGCGCGGGCTGCAGATCACGTACCGCGCGGCTGCTCCGGAACCGGGAGAGTTCCCGTGCCAGACGCCGGACGTCGCTGTTCACCGTCGCTGAGGGCACGGCCGGCATCATGCCCAGGAGATCCCCGGCGATCTCGCATGCGTGCTCGACCTCCCCGGAAGCGGCATGGGCCAAGGACCGGCGGAATCCGTACCGGGCGCGGGTACGCAGCGCGTGCGGCGGGAGACGGCGGTACTCCCGGTCGAGCACCTCGGCGGCGGCCTTGGGGCGGCCGAGGTCGTGCAGGCACCAGCCGGTCGACATCGCCGCCGGATCGCTCACATGGGAGGTACCGATCACGGGCTCGCCGTTGTGCGCGTCGTCGGCGGCAAGCAGTTCCCGCGCCCTGTCGAGGCTGCGGAGGCAGCTGACTTCGTTGCCCACCAGAGCGTGCCCCTGGGCCTCCCGCTGGGCCGCGAGCCCCCGGATGCGCGGCGGGAGTTCGCTGCTCTGAGCGCGGCGGGCCAGGGCGACGGTGCCGGCCGCGTCCCCGCCGTACATCGTGACCAGGGCACGCCGCACCAGTGCGTAGGAACCGAGGTACGGGTCGCCCCCGGCGCGCGCCAGTTCGGCGGCCTCGCCCGTCCAGCCGAGTGCCGCGTCGCCGTCCCCGGCCTCCTGGGCCATCCAGCCGGTGAACTCCGCGAACCGAGAGGCGAGCAGGAGTGCGGGGGCGCGGGATACGTGCTGGGCGTCGGCGGCCAGCCCGGTGATCATGCGGGTCTGCGTCTCCAGCAGAGGCAGCAGGGCCCTGGGCGCAGTGGACTGGCCGAGTATCCGCAGCTGGTCGAACTGCATGCGGAAGGAGAGCAGGAGGGGAGTGTCGGTGGAGGAAACCTCCCGACTGCCGAGATTCAGGCCGAGATCGATCAGCGCTCCCGTACCCGCTGAGAGGACCGCCCGGCGCCCGACGCTCCAGCGGCTCGGACCGGCGGGAGGTTCGGCGGCGCCCGGGTCGGCCTCGGAACGCGGGACCAGGCGCTGCAGTTCTCCGTCCGCGCCGAGGAAGGCATCGCACCGCCGGGCCAGTTCGGGGGACGCGGAACGCTCCCCGCGCTCGACCTTGCTGAGGTGCCCCTTGTCGTAGGTGAGCGCGACGGAGAACTCGGTCAGAGTCAGCCCCGCCTCTACTCGTAATCGGCGAAGCTCCGGGCCGAAACGTAAATTCGTGCTCATCATCAACCTCCTCTTGAACGGTGGCCACGAGAGTCGTCCGCTCTCACGGGAGCCGTCGTCCGGCGATCACCGGTCGGCAAGAAGCCCGACGGCGAGCACCCGGTGTGACGGCGTGGTTCCGATCCGCATCCGAAAGTGAGTCTGGCACGACGCGTGCCGGGAGAATCAGGGTTCGGCGGTGTTGCCTGTTGCCTCTTTCGCTCCCGGTTGTTCCCTGTCCCCGTCCGTGCCCGCGGCGTCGCCCCGTCGGCCGGTCGACGCCCGGTCAGCCCGCCAGCGCCCTTGCCGTCGCGCGCGCGAAAGCCTCCGGGTTGTCCAGCATGATGTTGTGCCCGCAGTCCGGGATCGGTACCACCCTCACGCCTGCCGCTTCCAGCAGCTCCGCTCCGCGGAGCGGGCCGTCGCTCTCGGGCAGCATGTACGTGCGCGGGATCTTCAGCTCCGTGAGCAGCGTTCGCAGGGACGGGTCGGTGTCGCGTACGAGGTGTACCGCGCTGCGGTGCAGCGCCTCCCGGCCGGCCAGGCGCATCGTGGACCACCAGTGGGCGCCGGCGGCGTCGCGTACCTCCTGCCAGCCGCCCGCCAGGAACTCCTTCTCCGTGAAGGCGGCGATGCCCGCGCTTCCCGGGCCCGGGGCGGGGACCAGCGGGTCGAGGTTGGCGTCCACCAGGACGAGCCGGGAGACCAGGTGCGGGTGCCGGGTCGCCAGGACGATGGCCACCGAGCCGCCCATGCTGTGCGCGACCAGCTCGGCCCCTGTCACGCCGGCCGCCTCCATCGCCGCGGCGAGCGCGTCGGCGTGCGCCTCCAGTGTGTAGCCGAAGTCGACCGGGCGGTCGCTGATGCCGAAGCCGAGCATGTCGATCAGCAGGGAGCGGCGCCCCGCCAGCAGAGGGTGGACCGCGCTCTCCGTGAAGTAGGCGGGCGATGTGGCGCCGAGCCCGTGTACGTAGACGCGGGAAGGGTCCGTGCCCGGCAGTTCGACCCACCGGATCCGGTCGCCACCGGGTGTCACACGCGCGCTGCGCACAGCCTGGCCTCCGTACTCGTTGCCCGTCGGAAAGCCGAGGCTACTCGCCGCGTGTTCGGCTACCGTTCGACCCGTACCGGTGGATCTTCCAACACGTTCCGTTCTCCGAGGAGTTGCCTGCCATGCCGCAGATCACCGTCGACTACTCCGGCGCGCTCGACGGGGCCTTCGACCGGCAGGCCTTCGCGCTCGCCCTGCACCCGCTCGTCGTCTCCACGGTCGACGCCCGGCTGGAGGCCTGCAAGACCCGCTTCCGCCGGGTGGACGACTTCGTCGTCGGCGCCGTAACCGAGGGCCGCGCGGTGCTGCACATCGAGATCGGCCTGCTCCACGGGCGTACCGACGCGAACAAGATCCGCCTCGCGGACGCCGTACTCGCTCTGATCGCCGAGCACGTCAAGCCGGCCGACGGCGTCACCCTGCACTCCTCCGTCGAGATTCCCAACCTGGATGTGGCCTACCGATCGCGCTGACCCCACGGGCCGGCCCCACGAGCTCCGTCAGGTCGCCGGGCACCCGTGCCGAGCCGCCGAAGCGGTGGTGAACGCCGTCAGCAGCCGCTGTCCGTCCTCGCTGCGGACCGTGCGCGGTACGTCCTTCCCGGCATCCTGCAGCGGCAGCTCCTCGAACTTGAAGTACGCCGTGTCCAGCGCCCCCTCGCACGGGTGCGACCGCATGATCGCGCCCTTCACGCTGCCGGGGTAGCGCTTGTCCAGGTACATCTCCTGCTGGGCGGACGGGCCGTAGTACGCGGACAGGCGGATGCTGTGGTTCTCGGCCGGCAGTTTCAGTGAGCACTCCTCGGTGAGCGCGCGGCCGGCCGGCATCTCCGAAGCCGTCGTGAGCCGCAGCCGGGCCGAGTCCCGCTCGCTGACGACTCCGCCGCAGGTGCCCTCCGCCTCCGCGACGGGGCGCTTCCGCTGTTCGGTGCGGTCCACGGTCGAGGGGCGCTTCCCGAGGGCGCCTTCGCAGCCGAAGCGCTCTGCCGCACCGCGCGCCGACTCGGTGGTGAAGCGGGCCAGGGCGAGGGCCTGTTCGGCGGAGAGGTTCCTGATGTCCTTGCCGGATACGTCGGCCAGGACGAGGAGTCCGTCGCCGGGCACCGGCGCGCAGTCGACGAGCACCGCGGCCTGCGGAAAGTAGCCCGGCACGATGGAGCCGTTCCAGCCGTGTCCGATCGGTGCCGCCGAGGTCTTCTCCGCCGCGTGGCTGGAGCGGTGGGCCGCCGAGGGGCGGAGGGTCAGTTCGAGTCGTACGTTGCCGGATTCCTGGCCACGGACCTGTGCCGTACAGCGTTCGGTCTCGTAGTCCATCCATTGCCCGGTGTTGCCGCGGAACTCCAGTTCCGCTCCGCCGAAGAACTCCGCGGCCTCCGCGGCCGCCAGCGCTCCCCGGCAGGTGTCGGCCGGGTCCTGTCCCGCGCCGTTGCCCCACGGGCCGAAGCCCCAGATCAGCCCGCCCGCCGTGAGCGCGGCGACCGCACCACCCGCTATCGCAGCGGGAAGCCATGCGCGCCGCCCCCGTATCCAACGCATTCCGTTCCGTTTCCCTCGACGTTTCGACGTTCCGACGATTCGGTGTTCCGACGATTCGGTGTTCCGGTGTTCCGGTGTTCCGGTGTTCCGGTGTTCCGGTGTTCACCGTGTTCCGGGCATGTGCCGGAGTGATCCACGCGCCCGATCGTAGATCGGGCGGGACAAACGGTTCCCTGCGGGGTCTGAAAGGGTAGTAGGTGAGTAAGTCCCCAAGGGGAGGCTGATTCGATGCCGTGGTTCGCATGGTTGCTCGCCGCCGCGGCGCTCGGCACCGCGGAGTTCTTCACTCTGACCCTGGTTTTCGGGTTGCTGGCCGGAGCGGCGCTGGTCACTGCCGTCGTGGCCGGTGTGGGCATCGGCCTGCTCGGGCAGCTCGTGGCGCTCGGTCTGGCGTCGGCAGCGGGCCTCGCTCTCGTACGCCCCGTCGCCCTGCGGTACATGGACCGGACGCCCCTGACGCGCGAGGGCAGCGATGCGCTCATAGGCAAGCGCGCCGAGGTCATGCAGGAGGTCACCGCGACCCATGGGCTGATCAAGCTCTCCGGTGAGGAATGGACCGCCCGCGCCCTCGACGAAAGCCATGTGATCCCGGTCGGAGCGCTGGTGGACGTCATGGAGATCGAAGGCGCCACAGCGGTCGTGTATCCCCGTGAGCTCCTTCCGTGAACGGCTGGACACGTCTTCCGTAAGCGAGCAGCGAAGGAGGAAGCATGGATCCGGTGGTCATCCCGATTCTCGTGGCGGCGCTCGTCGTGGTTTTTCTCGTGGCCGCGACCGTGCGGATCGTTCCGCAGGCGCGCCGTTACAACATCGAGCGGTTCGGCCGGTATCGCAGAACGCTGCAGCCAGGCCTGAATTTCGTCCTGCCGGTGGCGGACCGGGTCAACACCAAACTCGATGTGCGTGAGCAGGTGTATTCGTCCGACCCCAAGCCGGTGATCACCGAGGACAACCTCGTGGTCAACATCGACACCGTGCTCTATTACCAGATCACCGACCCGAGGGCGGCGGCCTACGAGGTCGCCGACTATCTGCAGGCCATCGACCAGCTCACCGTGACCACCCTGCGTAACGTCATCGGCTCCATGGACCTGGAGGGGACGCTCACCTCGCGTGAGGAGATCAACGCCCGGCTCCGTGCCGTGCTCGACGACGCCACCGGGAAGTGGGGCATCCGGGTCAACCGGGTCGAGATCAAGGCGATCGATCCGCCGAACACCATCAAAGAGGCGATGGAGAAGCAGATGCGGGCCGAGCGTGACAAGCGCGCGGCCATCCTGCACGCCGAGGGTGAGCGGCAGGCCAAGATCCTCACCGCGGAGGGCACGAAGCAGAAGGACATCCTGGAGGCACAGGGCACGCAGCAGGCCATGATCCTGCGGGCCGACGGTGAGTCCAAGGCGGTGGAGCTCGTCTTCCAGGCCGTCCACCGCAACAACGCCGACGCGAAGGTGCTGGCCTACAAGTATCTGGAGACGCTGCCGCATCTGGCGCAGAGCGACAACAACACGTTCTGGGTCATCCCGGGTGAGCTGACCGAGGCGATCCGTACGGTCACCACCGCGTTCGGCGACCAGTCGGCGGCCGCGGGTCCGCCGGTGGCCGGGCAGCAGGACTCCGCCGCCGACGTCGCGGACAGCGACAAGGACAACGTCGGCGTTCCGGAGATCGAGCCGAACTCGACGCTCGCGCTGGATGCCGTCGCCGCCGCCGACGAGGCCGCGAAGCAGGCCGCCGCCGCGGTGAGCGACGCGAAGGCCGAGGCCGAGGCGGCGGGAGAGACGCGGCTGCCGGGGCGGTAGACCCTCCGGCCCGGATCGATGAGGCCCGGATCGATGAGGCACGGATGAGGCCCGGATGAGGCCGGGACGAGGTCCGGACCTGCGGACCGTCGGTGGACGGGCGGGTGCGTGGACAATGCGCGCATGGATGTTGTCCGGATACTCCAAGCCGCGTCGCTGCTGGTGCCGGAGGGCGTCGCCACCGACAACGACGTGACCGCCTCCGATGTCTGGGACCACCTCGCGCACGACGAGTGGGAGGTGGCGCTCGATCTGCTCCAGGAGCTGGGCGACGCATGGACCGCGCCCGTGGGCTTCTGGGGCGAACTGGCGCACGCGGCAGAGGCGTTGGGGTTCGAGCGGAGCCGGGAGTGGTGCTGGTGGCGGGAGACGGAGACGCGGTCCGGTGTCCTCCGGGCCGACCTGGCCCTCCTGCCCGCCGGCGAAGGGCCCCGGAGCACCCCGATTCCCGGTGGCGGGGTGCTGCGCCCGATGTGGGACACCGGCGGGCGGCGGCCCGACGGTGCCGCCGTGCTGGACATCGCCCGGGTGTGGGTCGAGTTCGCGCGGGAGCTGGCGCCCGGCGCCCGGGCCCCGGTGCGGCTGCTGCCGTTGGACCCGGTGCGGTGGACGCACCTCGTGCCGGGTGACCGGATCACGTTGTACGAGAACGCCCTCCCCGGCGGCACGGCGACGGTCCTGGAAGTGCGGCCTCCGGAGGAGCGCCCTCCGAGAGTGCGGCCTCCGACCGGGTAGGCCGATCAGCCGCCCGGGCAGACGGCGGGACGGTCCGGCGGTGCCCGTCGGCGGCGCCAGGGGCGGGCCCGGTCACACGGTCCGGCGGCGCCAGGGGCGGGCCCGGTCACACGGTCCGGCGGCGCCCGGGGCGGGCCCGGTCACGCGGTCCGGCGGGCACCGCGTGACCGGTCACACTGCCGACGGCACCGCGCGCCTCGTCACACCTTCAGCGGCACCGCGTGGATCTCGTCCGCCGCGTGGCCCGCGCGTTCGTGGATGCGCTGGACCGCTTCCGCCGAGGGGCCCGTGGACAGGCAGTAGACCGTGCCGGACTGCGGGTCGGCCCAGGCGCGCTCGAAGTGGACACCCTCCTCCTTCTCGATCGCCGCGTCGGCCTCATGGGCTTCCTTCAGCTGCGCGGACGTGATGCCCTTCATGCCTCGGTGGACATCCATGTACATGCCCATGGCTCGTACACCTCCAGATGTTCGGTTGTCGCCCCTTCTTCCATGCTCCACCTGATGCGGGGTTCGGGCGCGTCCTACCGCCCTGCCGTCCCCACCCGCAGCTCGGCCACCCCCGCCGGCTTCTCCGGGTCCTCCGAGCGGACCGTCACCCGGACCTTGCGGGCCGTGTCGCCCGCCAGATACGGGCGCCAGAAGCGGCCGTCGACGGAGGTCTCCACCGTGTGGGAGGCGGGTGGTACGTCGCTCCAGACCGGGGTCACGGAGGTGAGCCGGAGCGGCCGGGCGCCCAGGTCCACCGTCAGGGATCCCGACGCGCCGTCCGGGGACCAGGACGTCGCCGGGGCCCCGTCCACCGCCGCCTCCGCGTACAGGCCCGGGGTCTCGGAGGTCGCCGTCACCGGGCGGCAGCGCGCCGCGTCGGCCGTCGGGGTCAGGTCCGGGCGGCGGGTGGGAAGCGTGAGGGACGAGGACAGCCGGCGCGGCCCCTGTGCCGTGTGGACCGTGAACGGGGCGCCCGAGATCAGGCGGACCGTGGTCGTCCGGGGGCCGATCCCGACCTCGTACACCGCGTCCCGGTACCGCAGGCCCTTCAGCGTGACGCCCTCGCGCAGCTGCGGCGGCAGCGTCGGGGCCAGGCGGACGCCGTCCTCGCGGAGGCGCAGGCCCGTCAGGCCGTGGGTGAACACCTGGAGGAAGCCGCCCTTCCCGGTCAGGAAGTCCTCGGCCGGGAAGCCGGACAACGGATCCTCGGCCCCCGACTTCTCGCCGCGCGCCTCGGAGAACAGGTCGTACGGGCCCCGCATGAAGGGGCGTACCGCACGCTGGAGATACGTGTACGTCGAACAGCCCGGCTCACCGGTCTCCGCCGCGTCGATCGCGTGCACCGAGTCCGTCATCGCGGGTCCGTCCGGGTCGGTGCGCGCCGCGTAGTAGTCCAGGGTGGCCGCCGCGGCGCCCGGCTCCATCGGCCACTCCAGCGGGTAGGTCAGCAGGACCGTGTCCGCCTGCTTGATCGTGGAGCCGTTGTAGCCCGCGTACTGGAGGTAGACCTTCTTCTCCGCGTCGTACGGGATGCGGAGACGGTCCGCGACCCGGTTCCAGCCGGCGGGCGGGGTCCGGCCGAGGAGGCGGGCGGCGCGGGTCGCGTTGCGCAGGGCCGTGGCGGCGACCGCGTTGGTGAAGACGCCGTCGTCGACGCCGTTGCTGTACTCGTCGGGTCCGGCCACGTTCGTGATCGAGTAGCTGCCGTCCGGGTTCGCCGTGGCGCGCGACTGCCAGAAGTCGGCGATGCCGCGCAGCAGCGGCCAGCCGCGTGCCGCCAGCCAGTCGCGGTCGCCGGTGGCGAGGTAGTACTGCCAGACGGCGAGCGAGACGTCGCCCTGGAGGTGGTTCTGGGTCAGGCAGTGCGGCGGGTCCACGCTGTGGCACTCGGAGTCCAGCCGGCCCCGGCTCGCGCTCGTCCAGGGGTAGAACAGGCCGTCGTGGCCCAGCTTCTCGGCGTTCGCGCGGGCCGCGTCCCGGGTGCGGTAGCGGTACTCGACGACCGAGCGCGCCAGCTCCGGGCGGGTGGCGAGCAGCCCCGGGAACATCCACGTCTCGGCGTCCCAGAACACCAGGCCCGCGTAGTTGTCGCTGGTCAGACCGGCCGGGGCGATGCTGTCGGAGGAGCCGCGCCGGGTGCTCGCCAGCAGTCCGTACTGGGCCGAGCGCAGCCAACCCTGGAGCTCACGGTCGCCGGGCACCAGCACATCGGCGGACCAGGCCTCGCGCCAGGCGGCCTCGTTCGCCGCGAAGACCCGGTCCCAGCCGCGCCGTGCCGCCCGGTGCGCCGCCTCGCGGGCGTCCTCGGCCGGGGTGCGGGAGGTCAGGGCGGTGTCGACGCCGACGTACTTCTCGAAGGTGTACGTCCGGCCCGCGCGGACCGGGGTCCGCCTCGGGGACGTCCGGGCGTCCGGCCGCAGCGTCTCGACCACGCCCGAGCCGCGCCGCATCGCCTGCGCCACGGCCCCCTCGACACCGGTGCCGAGCGTGCGGAACGTGCCGTCCTCGCGGAGCGTGATCCGGCGTGCGCCCCGGCCGTCGAGCCGGCCGGTGACGGTCGCGGTGCCGCTCCAGCGCGGGGTCATCCGCAGGCGTACGGCTCCGGTGTGGACGTCGGAGCGGTCGGCCAGGACGTCGTAGGAGAGGTCGGTCGCCCGGCCGTCCGCGGTCGTCCAGCGCAGTGAGGTGCGGACGAGGCCGCAGCTGAGGAAGACCGTCTGGCGGTAGTGCGAGATCCGGCCGGCCGGGGTGTCGGTGCCGAGGGTCTCCTCGCCGACGCGCACGTCGATGCCGGTCCAGCTCGGCAGCGCGGCGATCACTTCGCGGCCCTCGGTGACGGCCTTGTCCCGTGCGTAGAGGCCGGAGACGAAAGCGCCGTCGTAGCGCGGTGTGTAGAGCGGCCAGCCGGTCTTCTCGCCGGTGGCCGCGTATCCGGCGCCGGTGGCGGGGACGCGGTGGCCGAGATAGCCGTTGCCGACGTACGGGTCGTAGCCGCCCGCCTCGCCGAAGCGGGTGGACGTCGGGGACCAGGGGGTCCCGGGCGCGCCCGGACCGTCCGTCCGGCCGCAGGCGGGCACGGCCGTGGCCGGGGAAGCGGCCGGAGACGGGCGCGGGGACGCGGTCGGGCCCGGCGCGGGGGAGGCGGACGGGTTTGCCGGGCCCGGCAGCGGTACGGGGCCGGGGGACCCGGCCGCGCCGGCTGCGGGCGTCGGCGGTGCGATCAGGGCGGCCGCGACCAGGGGTGCGAGGACGGAGATACGCGAGAGGCTCACGGTACGAAGGTAGGGACGCGGCGGCCCGGCCGACGGTCACGCCGCGCACACCCCGCGTACCCACCCCGCACCGGGCGTCCGCCGGACGGCCGGATGGAGCAGGAGGGCGGGCTCGGCGTCCGTCGGGGCAGGGCGCACCCCGCCCCTCACCCCGCCGCCATCCCCGTCTTCAACCCCGCCCCGCACAACGGCACCACCACGCTGCCCCCGGCCGTCCCACCGCCCCCGTCCCGTACCGCCGCCCAGCACGCCACCCCCGTCGTCTCGACGTAGAAGCCGCGGGACGCCAGGTCCTGCTGGGCCGCGCGGATGTGGTCCTCCGGCACCGTCAGGAACGTGCCGCCCGAGGCCCGTACCGCTGCCAGGATCTGCCGGGCGCGCGGTGGGCGCGGGATCGCGATGCCCTCCGCGAGCGTGGGGGCGGACGGCGCGGCCGGGGCCGCCGGGGGCAGGTCGTCCAGGCCCGCGTGGAAGGCGGCGGCCAGCGGGGAGACCGCCTCGGCCTGGACGGCGATCAGGCGGGGGCGGGTCTCGATCAGGCCCAGCGCGTGCAGTTCGGCGATGGCCAGGGCCGCGCCCAGCAGCAGGGTGCCGTTGCCGACCGGGACGGCCAGCGCGTCCGGCAGCCGGCCGCCGAGCTCCTCCCAGAGCTCGTACACGTACGTCTTCGTGCCGTGCAGGAAGTACGGGTTGAAGACGTGCGAGGCGTAGAAGACCCCCGGTTCGTCCGCCGCCGCGCGGGCCGCCAGCGCGGTCGCCTCCCGGCCGCCGGGGACGGTCACCAGGTGCGCGCCGTGGGCCCGGATCTGCTCGGTCTTCTTGGCCGACGTGCCCTCGGGGACGTACACCGTGCACGCGAGCCCGGCCCGCGCGCAGTACGCGGCGACGGACGTGCCCGCGTTGCCCGTGCTGTCCGCCACCACCCGGTCCGGTCCCAGCCGCCGGGCCAGCTCCACCAGCAGCACCGCACCGCGGTCCTTGAAGGACAGCGTCGGCATCAGGTAGTCGAGCTTGGCCGAGACGGTGTCCGTGAGCGCGACGAGCGGGGTGCGGCCCTCGCCCAGGGAGATCGTCGGGGTGGCGAGCGGCAGGAATTCCTCGTAACGCCACAATGAATCGGCCCGCACGGAAAGCGCGTTCGGCGCGACGCCCCGCACGGGGGTGAAGTCGAGGTCCCAGGGGCCTCGGCAGACCGGGCAGCACCAGGTCAGGGCGGTGGTCTCGGACCGGGTCCCGTCCACCGGGCAGTGATAGGTCGTCATGTCCGCCAGCATGTCAGGCATATGGCAGATGAATGGCGTGCGTATGGCATGCCCCAACGCACCCTTGTGAGTTCGCCATGGATCGGTCAATCTTTCGCTGGCAGCAGGGCATGCGGTCACCGGAGGACGCAGAAACCGGGGCGTTCCGATGGCTGATTTGTCATGCCCCTGTCGGGAGTCGTCATGCGGCTCCGGGCACCACCCCCCACCAGAGCACCGCCTATGAGGAGGACCCCTCACATGTCAGTGACGCGTCACACCCCCCAGGCCCGTCGAAGACTCGCCACGGCGACCGTCATAGCCACCGCAGCCGCCGTCGCGCTCGCCACCGCCTCCGCCCTTCCGGCGACCGCGGCCGAGCGGGCACCCGAAGGCGTGATCGAGAACGCGGGCGCTCCGGGCGTCATCAGCAACAGCTACATCGTGACCCTGAAGGACTCGGCGAAGTCCGACTCCGCCCAGGGCAAGGCCCTCGCGAAGAAGTACGGCGCGAGCATCGAGCGCACCTACCGCTCGGCCCTCAACGGCTACGCGGTCGAGGCCTCCGCCGCCGAGGCGAAGAAGTTCGCCGCCGACCCGGCCGTCGCCTCCGTCTCGCAGAACCGCACCTTCACGGTCGACGCCACCCAGACCAACCCGCCCTCCTGGGGTCTGGACCGCATCGACCAGAAGAACCTTCCGCTGGACCAGCGCTACACCTACCCGGACAAGGCGGGCGAGGGCGTCACCGCCTACGTCATCGACACCGGTGTACGGATCAGCCACAGCGACTTCGGCGGCCGGGCCTTCAACGGCTACGACGCCATCGACAACGACAACGTCGCGCAGGACGGCCACGGCCACGGCACGCACGTCGCCGGCACCGTCGCGGGCACGGCCCACGGTGTCGCCAAGAAGGCGAAGATCGTCGGCGTCCGCGTGCTGAACAACAGCGGCTCCGGCACCACCGCGCAGGTCGTCGCCGGCATCGACTGGGTGACGGCCAACGCCGTCAAGCCCGCCGTCGCCAACATGAGCCTCGGCGGTGGCGCGGACTCCGTGCTCGACGCCGCCGTGAAGCGGTCCATCGCCTCCGGCGTCACCTACGCCGTCGCGGCGGGCAACGAGTCGACCGACGCCTCCACGAAGTCCCCGGCGCGCGTCCCCGAGGCCATCACCGTGGGCTCGACGACCAACACCGACGCCCGCTCCAGCTTCTCCAACTACGGTTCCATCGTGGACATCTTCGCGCCCGGTTCCTCGATCACCTCGACGTGGAACACCAGCGACAGCGCCACGAACACCATCTCCGGCACGTCGATGGCCAGCCCGCACGTGGCCGGCGGCGCCGCCCTCTACCTCGCCGAGAACCCGTCCTCGACGCCCGCGCAGGTCTCCGCCGGTCTCGTCGCCGCGGCCACCACCGGGGTCGTCGGCAACCCGGGCAGCGGTTCGCCCAACCGTCTCCTGAACGTGAACACGGGCACCACCAACCCGCCGGACCCGGACCCCAAGAAGTTCGAAAACACCACCGGGTACCCGATCAACGACAACGCGACCGTCGAGTCGCCCGTCACGGTCACCGGCGTCGCCGGCAACGCGCCCGCCGCGCTGCAGGTGCCGGTCAACATCTCGCACACCTACATCGGTGACCTGAAGATCGACCTGGTCGCACCGAACGGCACCGTCTTCAACCTGAAGGCGTACGGCTCCGGCGGCAGCGGCGACGACGTGGTCACCACGTACACCGTCAACGCCTCCTCCGTCGCCGCCAACGGCACCTGGAAGCTCCGGGTCAGCGACAACTGGACGTACGACACCGGCCGGATCAACAGCTGGGGCCTGCACTTCTGAGCCCGCACCGCTGAACCTCCGAACGGCTGAGTCATAGGCACCAGGCACAGGACCGGGCACCATGCACAGGCCGGGGCGGTCGCGTCATGCGACCGCCCCGGCCCTGTCCGTCGGTCCGTCGGGTCAGCGGCGGTTGAGCCCGCGGTCGACCGCGGTGATCAGCTCGCCGTCCTCCGTGTCCCCGTCCAGCGACCAGAACATCGCCCCGCCGAGGCCCTTGTCCCGGACGTACGCGGCCTTGGTGCGCAGGACCTGCGGGTCGTCGTACGTCCACAGCGTGGTGCCGTCGAACAGCCACGCGTGGCCGTTCCGCACATCACGGTGCACCTGGTACGCCCCCGAAGCGGCCAGCTGCTTGAGGACCTTGTAGTCCTCGTAGCCCGCCGCCCAGGTCGCCGGAGCCGGGGCCGTGGCCGGCTGGCCCATGCCCCTGCCGCCGCCGCTCACTCCGGTCCAGCCCTGACCGTAGGTCGGCATGCCCACCACGAGCTTGTGCCGGGGTGCGCCGCGGCGGACCCAGTCGCGTACGGTCCGGTCGACGCTGAAGTCGTTCTTCGCGTACAGGGCCGACTGCTGGGCCGTCTTCTTCTCGCCGGAGACGTGGTAGTCGTAGCCCTGGAGGTTGACGAAGTCGAAGTCCTTCATGAGGCGCTTCACATCGAAGCCGGCGTCGATCGCGGCCGGGTTGGCCGGCACGTACGCCGAGAGGTCGTAGTGCTTGGGCTTCGGCTTGCCGTGGCCGTGCCCCTTGCCCTTGGCCGCCTTCTCCTCGGCCTTCGCCTCGCTCTTCGCGTGGGCGTCGAGCTGGGTGCGGAACTCGTGGATCAGCGCGGTGAAGTTCTTCTTGTCCTCCGGGCGGAAGACGGTGCCCTCGTTCGCCGCCGAGCCGGGCCACTCCCAGTCCACGTCGATGCCGTCGAAGAGGCCGGCCGCCGCGCCGTCGCCGCCGCGCGCTCCGTCCACCGGGAGGTTGCCCTTGATGTACAGGTCGACGCAGGAGGCGACGAGCGCCTTGCGGGAGGCCGCCGTGCGGACCGCGTCGGAGAAGTGGGTGGACCAGCTCCAGCCGCCGAGCGAGATCATGACCTTGAGGCCGGGGTGCTTGGCCTTCAGCTCGCGCAGCTGGTTGAAGCTGCCCGCCAGCGGCTGGGTGTCGGTGTCGGCGACGCCGTCCACCGAGCTCGCCGCGTCGAACGGACGGGCGTAGTCGGCCCAGGCGTCGGCCTGGCCGGGGATGTTGCCGGTGAAGCAGGTGCCCTCGGCGCTGACGTTGCCGAAGGCGTAGTTGATGTGGGTCAGCTTGGCCGCGGCCCCGCTGGTGTCCAGGTCCTTGACCTGGAAGTCGCGTCCGTAGACGCCCCATTGGGTGAAGTAGCCGATGCTCTTGTACGCGGGCCGGTGGTGGCCCTTGTCGCGGTCGCCGCCCTTGCTCCGGTCGTGGCCGGCGCTGGCCGTGGCCGCGGGCGCGACGCCCGCCAGCAGGGCCAGCGAGACGGCGGCGATGGTCATTCGGGACAGGCTTCTTCGGCGCATGAGGCTCGTTCCTGTGCGTGATCCGGTGCGTGGTCCGGTACGGAGAGAAAGCGGACGGAAAAGCGGGAGCCGTGCTGTGCACAGGAAGGTATTGGTCTGGACCAAAAATGGTCAAGGGTAGGGGAGTTGCCGGAGAACGTCCGGGAAGAATCTGGTAACCGGGCTCGATGTATGCCGGGGCCGCCACAAGATCATCACATTGGGTGAAACTCTGGCCCATGCTTGCGGTGCACAACCCACGGTTGTCAGGCTGTCGCAGACTGTCAACCTGTTGGGAGTGGCCTGTGACTTTCGGTGAGCAGCCCGCCTATCTGCGCGTGGCGAGCGATCTCAGGGAGAAGATCGTCAACGGCGCGCTGCCGCCCCATACCCGCCTGCCGTCGCAGGCCCGCATCCGGGAGGAGTACGGGGTCTCGGACACCGTCGCCCTGGAGGCGCGGAAGGTCCTGATGGCGGAGGGGCTGGTCGAGGGGCGTTCCGGCTCCGGCACCTATGTGCGCGAGCGCCCCGTCCCGCGCATGATCGCCCGCTCCGGCTACCGGCCGGACAAGGGGGCCAGTCCGTTCCGGCAGGAGCAGACGGCCGAGGGGGCGCGCGGGACCTGGGAGTCCCGCAGCGAGCAGGAGGGGGCGAGCCCCGAGATCGCCGGACGGCTGGGCATCGAGCCGGGCGACCGCGTGATGCGCACGCACTACGTCTTCCGGGAGGGGGGCGAGCCGATCATGCTCTCCACCTCCTGGGAGCCGCTCGCCGTCACCGGCCGTACGCCCGTGATGCTGCCGGAGGAGGGCCCGTTGGGCGGTTGCGGGGTGGTCGACCGGATGGCCGCGATCGATGTCGTCGTGGACAACGTCGCCGAGGAGGTCGGCGCGCGCCCGGGGCTGGCGGAGGAGCTCCTGGCGCTCGGCGGTGTGCCCGGCCATGTGGTCATCGTCATCGGGCGTACGTACTACGCCTCGGGCCGGGCCGTGGAGACGGCCGATGTGGTGGTGCCGGCCGACCGGTACCGGGTCGCGTACCACCTGCCGGTGCGATGAGGTGAGATGACGGCCCGTCGGACCCGGTGAGCGGTGCCGGCCGGGCCGATGGGGGATGTTGATGGGTCATGAGGGGGCGCATTCTTCTGATGCGCCCCTTTCGTGATGGCCGGATGTGTATCTCTTTGTGTAAAGCCGCCTGCACTGAGTGAAGGTCAGGCGTACGCTCGGGCATATGCGTACTGCGGTTTCCTGGGGATCCTTAGAGACGTGCACGCCGGTGGGGAGAGGGGCGATATGCGGGGGAGCGGCACGATGAGCGACAGCGGCGCCGTGCTCCCTTGGCAGGTGATACGGCAGGACGACGGCGGCAATCGCTATCGCGTGGGCAGGTACGCCACGCAGGCCGAGGCGCAGAAGGTCGCCGACGGCCTCGACCACCGCCACCGTCACCAGGTCTATCGGGTGGAGCGCGTGGGCCAGGGCAACCGGCCCTGACGTGACGGACGGCCCCGTGGGGCCCCGGGAGGCGGAACGGCCTCCCGGGGCCCCACGGGCCTCCCGGAGTGCCTGTGCGCCCGCGTGCGCCCGCGTCGCGCTTGTGCACGCCCGCCGCCCCGGACGGTAGGGTCCCGCCCGACCGGGGGCGCGGAAGCCGCCGGAGGTGCGGCGAGCGGGGCGGAGTGATGGCGGTGCTGATCGACACGGTGGCGTGGGTGCGGATCGAGGGCGGCAGGATCCTCTGCGCGCGGCCCCGGGGCAAGGACGTCTTCTACATCCCGGGCGGCAAGCGCGAGGGTGCGGAGACCGATCTGCAGACCCTCCTGCGGGAGATCGAGGAGGAGCTGACGGTCGGCCTGATCCGGGAGACCGTCGTCCACGCCGGTACGTACGAGGCCCCCGTGGACGGCCGGCCCGACGCCGCGGTCGTACGGATGAGCTGCTACTACGGCGACTACCGCGGCACGCTCGCCGCGAGCAGCGAGATCGAGGAGATGGCGTGGTTCTCCTTCGCCGACCGGGCCCTCGTGCCGCCCGTGGACCAGCTGCTCTTCGACGACCTCAAGGCGGCGGGCGCGCTGACCTGATCACCTGCGCCCGTCTGCACTCTTATGCACCAAACGGCACGTTGTGCGGTAGTAAGCAATAAATGGTGGGTATGGGCTGTTTAGTCCCCATTTACTCATGTGGGTGCGCCCGTGGTCGTCCCTGGGAAGTGATCGGCGTGATCGAGACCGAAGGCGACTGCGCCGAGTGGACCTTCCCGGCCGAACCGGGCTCCGTGCGCAGCGCCCGGCACGCCGTCCGGGGCGCTCTGGGCTCGTGGGGGCTCGACGCGGCGGTCGGTGATCTCACGGTGCTGCTCGTCAGCGAACTCGTGACCAATTCCCTGCGGTACGCCTCCGGGCCCATCGGCGTACGGTTGGTCCGCTCGAACCCCGACGGGGACCTCCTGCTCGCCGACCGCCCTCCCGCCGCCCCCGGACTGCGGGTGGAAGTCTCCGATCCGCTTCCGGATCCACCCACCGAACGCAGTGCGGGACCCGACGACGAGGGCGGCCGGGGACTCCAGCTCGTGGCCTGTTCCGCACGTCGCTGGGGGACGCGTCGGGGAAAGAGCGGCAAGACCGTGTGGTTCGAGCTGGCTCTCCCTGGTTAGGAGAGTGGAGGGACGCACAGCGATCACCAGAGGTCGGGCAGAACCTGGCTGAAAGGGACTGAGACCTTGCTGTGATCGTGAACGCCGTGTCGGTCGGGGCCGTAGTGCTGAATACTGCGGGCAGGACCGGTCCGGTGTGTGAGCTGGAGGGGACGGTCGCGTGAGCGAAATACCTGGGACAACGGGCGATGTCGTCGGGACGGCCGGCGATGTCGTGTGGCAGAGCAGCCCGCCCGGCTCGATCTATGACTACATCAGGGTCGCCTCCTTCTCGATCGGCCCCGACGGCCTGATCGAGCAGTGGAGCAGCCGGGCCGCCGGTCTGTTCGGCATGACCTCGACCGAGGCGATCGGCCGTGACCCGGTGGAAGCCTTCATGCCCTCCGAGCTGCGCTCGGACGGTCACCGGCAGGTCGGCGAGATCCTCGACGGCAAGGAGTGGACGGGTCTCGTCCCGTTCCGGATGCCGGGCGAGGGCGGGGCGCACGGCGTGGCCGAGGTCTATGTGATGCCGAGTCTGACGGGCCGTGGCGAGCGGGCCGCGCTCTGCATCGTCGTGGACGTCCGGGCGCTGCGGCGCATCGAGACCGACCTCGCCGCATCACAGGCCATATTCGGCCAATCTCCTTTCGGCTTCGTGCTGTTCGGCACGGACTTCGCCGTCGTCCGGGCCAACCAGCGCTTCGCCACGGTCTTCGGCGGCGCGGCCGAGGACCACCGGGGCCGCACGGTGGAGGACTATCTCCCGCGCGCCGAGGCCGACCGGCTGTCCGCCACCCTGAAACGGGTCCTGGAGACCGGGGAGTCGGTCACCGACCTCCAGCTCGTCGGCACCGCCCCCGGCACCACCGACCGCCGCCACTGGTCCATGAACCTCTACCGGGTGCACAGCGGAGCCGGCCGCCCCGTCGGCATCGCCGGCCTCGCCACCGACGTCACCCGCCGGCACATCGCCGCCCGCGAGGCCGCCAGCGCCCGCCGCAACCTCGCCCTCCTCAACGAGGCCAGCGCCCGCATCGGCAACTCCCTGGACCTGGAGACCACCGCCCGCGAACTCCTCGACGTGGCCGTCCCCGGCTTCTGCGACCTCGCCACCGTCGACCTCTACCAGGGGCTGCTCACCGGCGAGGAGGCCGCGCCCGGCAGTTGGGCGCCCGCGCACCGCGAGTCCGCCGGAGGCTCGGCGGAGCTGCGCCGGGTCGCCCACGCCAGCGCGGTCGCCGACGCCCTGCCCACCGCCGTGGCGGGCAGCGGGCCCCCGGGCCCGGACGACCTGCCGCCCGCGCTCGGCTCCGTCCACCGCTTCCCGTTCGGCTCGCCCTGCGCCATGGCGCTCCGCTCCGGCCGGGTCGAGGACGTCCCCGGCGACGAGATGGGCTTCGTGCAGTCGACGCTCGCCGTGCCGATGGTCGCCCACGACACCGTCGTCGGCCTCGTCCAGTTCTCCCGTACGAAGGGCAGCGAGCCCTTCGGCGAGCGCGACCGGGCGCTCGCCACCGAACTGGCCGCCCGCGCCGCCGTCTGCATCGACAACGCCCGCCTCTACCGCCGCGAGCACGAACGCGCCCTGATCCTCCAGCGCAGCCTGCTGCCCCCCGGCGACCCCGAGGCCGCCGGGCTCGACATCGCCTGCCGCTATCTGCCCGGCAACACCGCCACCGAGGTCGGCGGCGACTGGTTCGACGTGATCGAGCTGCCCGGCCACCGCACCGCCCTCGTCGTCGGCGACGTCATGGGCCGCGGCCTGCGCGCCGCCGTCGCCATGGGCGAACTGCGCACCGCTGTAAGGACCCTGGCCCTCCTCGACCTGGAGCCGGCCGAAGTGCTCTCCGCCCTCGACGAGGTCGCCCGCGGCCTCGGCTCCCCGGGCGGCGGCGAGCGCAGCGAGGGTCTCGGCGGCAGCGGCGGGGCGCAGTGGCCCTCGCGCGCCGCGCAGAAGTCCCGCGAGGCCGACCTCTCCGAGGTGTATCTCGCGACCTGTGTGTACGCGGTCTACGACCCGGTCACCCGGCGCTGTACGTTCGCCAACGCCGGGCACATGCCCCCGGCCGTCGTCGAGCCCGGCCGGCCCGCCCGGCTCATCGACGTACCCCCCGGCATGCCGCTGGGCGTCGGCGGTGAGCCGTTCGAGGAGGTCGAGGTCGAGCTGGCCGAGAACGCCCTGCTCACCCTCTACACCGACGGCCTGGTCGAGTCCCGGGACCAGCCGCTGGACGAGGGCCTGGAGGCGCTGCGGGAGGTGCTCACCGGTCCGCAGATGGAGCTGGAGGACGCCTGCGACCACGTCCTGAGCACCCTGGACACCCGGCACGGCGAGGACGACATCGCCCTGCTGATGGCCCGTATCCAGGGGCTGCCCGCGGAGGCGGTGGGCGACTGGACGCTGCCGCGCGAACCCCGTTCGGTGGGCCGCGCCCGTGAGCTGGCCCGCACCCAGCTGCTCGCCTGGGACCTCGACGACCTGGTCGACACCACCGAACTCCTCGTCAGCGAACTGGTCACCAACGCCCTGCGCTACGGCGAGGGCGAGATCCGGCTCCGGCTGCTGCGCGACCGCACCCTGGTCTGCGAGGTGTGGGACGCCGGACTCGTTCAGCCGCGCCGCCGCCGCGCCCGCGACACCGACGAGGGCGGGCGCGGCCTCCAGCTGGTCGGCCTGCTCAGCGCCGCCTGGGGCTCGCGCCGTACCCCGCGCGGCAAGACCGTCTGGTTCGAACTGGCCCTGCCGGACGGGGCCCCGGCCGCCGAACTCTCCGTGGAGCAGCTCCTGAGCATGTACTGACCCGGGGCAGGGCCCGCGTCAGGCGCCCGTCTTCAGGGCCGCCAGCCGGGCCTCGACCTCCGCGCTGGCGCCCAGGCTGTCCAGCTGCTCGAACTGGGCGTCCAGCGAGGAGGCGGCCAGCTCCTGCTTGCCCAGCGCCTTCGCCTCCTCGCGCCGCACCTTGTCCTCGAAGCGGCTCAGCTCGCTCGTCGGGTCGAGGACGTCGATGTTCTTCACCGCGTCCATCATCTGGTTCTGCGCCTGGGCGGACTTGGCGCGCGCCACCAACTCGTCGCGCTTGGCCTTCAGCTCGGAGAGCTTGGCCTTCATCTGGTCGAGACCCGTCTTCAGCTTGTCCACCACCTCGGACTGCGAGGCGATCGTCGGCTCGGCCGTCCTCGCCTCCTGCTCCGACTGGAGCTGACGGCCCAGCGCCACCTTGGCCAGGTTGTCGAACTTGTCGGCCTCCGCCACCGACCCGGCGCCGCGCAGCTCGTCCGCCTTCCGGCTGGCCGCCAGCGCCTTCCCGCCCCACTCGGCCGCCGCCTCGACGTCCTCCTTGTGGTCCTGCTCCATCAGCCGGAGGTTGCCGATGGTCGACGCGACGGCCTGCTCGGCCTCCGCGATGTTGTTCGTGTAGTCCCGGATCAGCTGGTCCAGCATCTTCTGCGGGTCCTCGGCCTGGTCGAGGAGGGCGTTGATGTTGGCCTTCGCGAGCTGGGTGACGCGGCCGAGGATGGTCTGCTTGGTCATGGGATCGCTCCTTGGAGGTCGAGATCGCTGGTAAAGGTGAGGAGATACGGGAGAGCGGATGAGGACCGGTCGTTCAGAAGCGGCCGCCACCGCCCCGGCGCCCCCGGGTGCCGCCCCCGCCGAAACTGCCGGGGCTGCCGCCGAAGCCGCCGGACCGGCCGCCTCCGCCGAACCCGCCGCCGTAGCCGCCGCCCATGCCCCCGCCCCGGCCGCCGCCCCCGAACAGCCCGCCGAGGATGATGCCGCCGAGCACCGCCCCGCCCATGCCGCCGCCCCCGCCCCGCATACCGCCGGGCCCCTGCATCCCGCCGAAGCCGCGGACGTCCTGCTCCGCCAGGCTCATCGCCTGCCGGGCCAGCGCGTCCGCCTGCTGAGCCTCGGCCAGCGCGCCCTGCGCGTCCGTGCCCGACAGCTCCCGGGCCCGCTCCCACCGCCGCTGCGCCTCCGCGAGCCGGGTCCTGGCCTGGCTGCCGACCGCGCCCCGGTTGGTCGTGATGTAGTCGGCCGCCGCCCCGATCGCGGACCGGGCGGTGAGCATCGCCTGATCGAGGAGGGTGCGGGCCTTCGCCGCGCCGCGCTCCTGGTCCCGGGCGCCCGCCAGCGCCTCGTCCAGGGCCGCGTCCGCCTCCTCCACCCGGCGCAGCGCGTCGATCGGGTCGTACGGTCCCGCCGCCGTCGCGGCCCGTACATCGGCGAGCACCGCCTCGGCGCGGGCGATCCGGCCGCGCAGATCGGCGGTGGACGCACCCTCGGCGGTCCCTCCGAGCAGCCCGCCCGCGTCCGCGAGGTCGGTCTCCGTCTCGGTGAGCGCGGCGGGCAGCCGGCGCGCGGCCTCGCCCAGCTCCGCCGCCCGCCGGTCCACCGAGTCCAGCAGCGTGCCCGCCTGGCCCACCGCGCCCTCGGCGGCCCGGATGTAGACCGCGGCCCGGGAGTTCTCGCCGCCGTCGACCGCCGTACGGGCCTGCTCCACGGCCGAGGCCGCGAAGACGAGCCGGTCCCGCGCCTGCTCGACGTCGCCCGCCACGGGCGTGGCCGCGCCCTCCCCGTACCGCTCGCGCAGCCCGGCGACGCCCGACTCGGCCGTCGCGACCCGTCCGGCGAGCTCGCGGTGCGTGGCGTCCACGGTGGCCAGGGCCTCGGGAGCGGTACGTTCCAGGGCGCGCAGCCGGTCGAAGTCCTCGGAGACGGTGTCCAGACCCTCGTTGGCCGCCGCGCAGCGCGTCAGGATCTCCTCCAGCATCCGGCGGCGGGTCGCGTCGTCCTCGGGGAAGGCGTCGTCGAGCTGCTGGCGCAACCGGAACGACCGCGTCAGCTCCTCCTTCGCCCGCGCCACCGCCTCGGTGAAGGGCTTCGCCGCCTCCTCGCCGAACTGGGCGGTCGCGAAGCCGAGTTCCTCCTCGCTGGTGCGTACCGCGTCATCGGTGTCCACCAGCACCTCCTTCGCCCGCGCGTCCAGCTCCGGCAGCGGTGTCGGCGGCTCCGGCGCACCGCCCGCCCCCGCGCCCCGGCCCCAGCCGGTGGCCGCCGGGGTGGTGCGGGTCGTACTGCGCCGCTTGCGCCGGGCGTATGCGTACGCGGCGACCGCGCCCACGCCGCCGACGACGGCCACCGGCAGGATGAAGTCGCGGGCGCCGCTGGAGCCGGAGTCACCCGTTCCGGGGTCGGCGGGTCCCGGGGTGATCGCGGGAGCGGTCACCGGGCGTCCGGCCAGGACGGAGGCGTAGCCGTCGGCCGCGCCGATCGCGGCCCCCGCCCAGTCGTTCTCCCGCAGCGCGGGTTCGATCGCGGTGTTCGCCACGTCCCGCAGCTGGGCGTCGGTGAGCGGGGAGCCCGCGTCGACGGTGTAGGCGTACTGCCGGTCGTGGGTGGCGACGGAGAGCAGCACGTCGTCCTGGCCCAGACCGTTGCGATCGGCGGTCCCGTCGCTCCAGGCCTGCCCGGACCGGCCGGAGAAATCGCGTACGTACACCACGAAGAGCTGGATGCGCTCGTCCTCGTACAGCCGGTCGAGGGCGTCCTCCACCTGCGCCGTCCGGTCGCCCAGCGCGCCCACCCGGTCGGTGATCTGCCCGTCCCGCGACAGCTCGACGGGGTCGTCGGCGCGGGCGGGCGTGGCGGCGGGCAGCACCAGCCAGCACACGGCGGACAGCGCGGCGAGCAGGCCGATGAGCAGACCGGCAGGCAGACCGGCGGTCGAACCGGCGGTCGGACCGGCGGGCAGACCGGTCGGCGGGCCGGTGCGCCGGGCTCGGCCGGGCCCGGCGCTCCGGGGCCGCGGCGATCGTGGAAATATCACCTTTGCGAGGCTATGTGCGCTTTTTGGCCCCCGCGACCCGACGTTCTGCCGGCCGGCGTCGGCTGTTCGCATGAAAGGCCGCACGAAAGAGGTCGCCCCGCGCGTGTGCGGAGAGGCGGTGGCCGCCGCCCGTCGTCAGATGGGGCGACGTGGCGCGTTCCGGGCCCGGCGCCGGAGGCCGGTGGCGCCGCGCCGGTCAGGCCCGGCCCCACGGAAGGGTCCCGTCCCACGGAAGGTCCCGTTCTCCGGGAGGCCCGGTCTCCTCGGAAGCGTCCCATGAGAGGCCCGAAGTCCGGAGGTGGCGTGTGACTGGCCTTCAGCTGTCGGTCGTCGTGCCGTGCTTCGACGAGGCCGAGGTGATCGAGGCCTTCCACGCCGCGCTGGTCGGCGTCCTGGACCCCCTCGGCGACAGCTTCGAGATCTGTTACGTCGACGACGGCAGCCGGGACCGCACCCGGCTGCTGCTGAACGCCCTCGCCGCCCGCGACCCGCGCGTCCACTACACCGCCTTCAGCCGCAACTTCGGCAAGGAGGCCGCCATGCTCGCCGGACTCCGGATGTCCTGCGGGGCCGCCGTGGTGATCATGGACGCCGACCTCCAGCACCCGCCCGAGCTGATCCCCCGCATGCTGGAACTGCACCGGCACGGCTACGACCAGGTCATCCCGCGCCGCGACCGCACGGGCGAGGGCCTGCTCCGCAGCACCCTCAGCCACACCTACTACGCGCTGGTCCGCCGCTGCATGGACGTGGAGCTCATCGACGGTTCGGGGGACTTCCGGCTGCTGTCGCGGCGGGCGGTGGAGAGCGTGCTGTCGCTGCCGGAGAGCAACCGCTTCTCCAAGGGGATCTTCTCCTGGATCGGCTTCGACACGGTCACCTTCCGCTACCGCAACAGCGAGAGGGTGGCGGGCCGCTCGAAGTGGGGCAGCAGACGGCTGCTCAACTACGGCATCGACGGACTGCTCTCCTTCAACAACCGCCCGCTGCGCCTCGCGATCTACACCGGCTTCTGGGTCTTCGTCTCGGCCCTGGTCTACGCCCTGTGGACGATCGCGCGGGTGGTCCTGCACGGCGTGGACACCCCCGGTTACGCCACCCTCCTCACCGCCGTCGTCGCCCTCAGCGGCATCCAGCTGGTGACGCTCGGCGTCATCGGCGAGTACGTCGGCCGCATCTACCACGAGGCGAAGCACCGCCCGCCGTACGTGGTGCGGGAGACCGACGCGACCTGCCGGGCACTGCCGGGCGGCCCGCCGTCGCGCCCGCGGCTCACCGGCGGCCCGGCCGAACGGACGGCGACCGCCACCGCCACTGCCACTGCCACCGCCACGGCGACCCCCACCGCCCGAGCCCAGGCCCCCGCGACCGTCGTGAACGCGCCCAGCCGGTCCCGTACCGTCCGCCAGTTCGGCAGTTTCGTCCTCATCGGCTGCGTGAACACCGCCGTCTACCTCGGCGTCTACGCCTCCCTCAATCTCTGGATCCCCTATCTGGCCGCCCATGTCATCGGTTACGCGGTCAGCATCGTGTGCTCGTTCCTGCTCAACTCCTACGTCACCTGCCGGACCCGGCCGACCTGGCACGCGTTCGTCCGCTATCCGCTCTCCGGCCTGGTCAACCTGGTGGCGTCCGGTGCGCTGCTCCACGGCGCGGTCAGCGGGCTCGGGATGGACAAGAACCTCGCCGCGCTGGCGGCCGGCGTCCTCGTCACGCCGGTCTCCTTCCTGCTGGCCCGGTGGGCGATCACCTCGGGCCGGCAGGCCAGGCCGGCTTCCGTGCCGGAGGCCGTCGAGGTCCCCGCCGAACCGCCGCCCGTCCGCCCGTCGCCCGCCCCGCTGCCCATCCGCTCGCGCCAGGACCGGTGAGGCCCGCGATGTCCGACGACGCTCCCGTAATCGCTGAGAACCCGCGGGGCGAGGACGCGACGGCGGCGGTACGTGCCGGGCGGCAGCGCTCGGACCGCCCCTGGACCGCCCTCTGGGTGAGCGCCCTCGCGCTCCCGCCCCTCGCCCTGCTCGCCGCGGCCTCCTGGTTCGGCCGGTGGGTGCGGCCCGGCGCCGACGACTGGTGCTTCCTGCCCGTCGTCCGGGACGACGGCGTCACCGGCCTCGTCGGGAAGTTCTACTTCGACGACAACGGGCGGGTCGCCAACGCGCTCCTGGTCGGCGCGTACGCGAAGTTCCAGCTCGCGGGCCACCAGTGGTTCCCCCTGGTCAGCGGAGTGCTGGTGCTCGCGGTCCTCTGGACGGTGGCGGTCCTGGCGCTGCGGAGGGCGGGCCTGCGCACCCCGCGCGGCCTGGCGCTGCTCCTCGCGGCGATGACCACGGCGCTCTTCCTGTTCGCCACGCCGAACACGTACAAGACGTTCTACTGGCCCGCCGCGTCCGTCTCGCACACGCTGCCGCCCGTCCTGGCCTGCGCCGCCCTGATCCCGCTCCTGCTCGCCCGCTCCCGCCGGGGCCGGATCCTCGCGCTCGTCGTCGCGGTGCTCGCGGGGGCCTTCCTCGCCACGCTGTCCGAGGAGACGGCGATCGTCGTGGTGACGGTGCTGCCGGCCGCGCTCCTCCTGTCCGGCCGGGTCGTGCCCGCGCCCGACCGGGGGTTCGTCCGGCGGTGGTGCGCGGCGGGCATCGCCGGGACGGCCGCCGGGGCCGTCGTCCTCATCACCTCACCCGGCTCCCTGAGCCGCAGGGAGCGGTTCGGCGCGGAGACCGCGTCGCTGCTCGCCTCCGACTCCCTGGCCGCCTCGCTGCGCGCGTTCGCCGAGATCACCGTCACCGTGGTCACCACCTGGCAGTACACCGGCGCGGTCGCGGCGGGCGTACTGCTGGGCCTGCTGTGCCGCCGGGCGGACGGGACCGCACCCCGCCCGCCGGCGCACTGGTCGCTGCTGACCACCGCCGGGGTGCTGGTGCTGCTCGTCTCCGGCTACCTCTGCACGGTGATCGCCTACCCCGTGTTCGGCGACCGGCTGAGCGACGCGAGCGCCAACCGGCTGTGGAACGACTACCTCCTGCTGTACGTGATCCTCCTCGTCGGCCTGGGCACGCTGCTGGGCCTGGCCGTCCGCCGGTACGCCCACCGCACCGCCCCGGCGAAGGCGGTGTGCGCCGCGCTCTGCGTCCTGGTCTGCGTCGGCCCGGCCATCGCCCTGACCGACCTGGAAACCGCGATGCGCGCCCGCGCCGAGAAGTGGGACGCCCAGGACCGCCGGCTGCGCGAGGGCGCGGCGAACGGCGAACGGGTCCTGCCGTACGAGCGCCTGGTGATCAGTCAGATGCTGGAGCCGTTCAGCCGGGGCGGCAGCCGGTACTGGCCGGGCGGCTGCGTCGCCGAGCTCTACGGCCTGGACCGGGTCACGGACGGGATCGGGAACCGCTGAGGGCGGGACGGGGCCGCCGGTCAGCGCAGGCTCGACGGCCCTCCGCAACTGGCCCCCTTTCTGACGAAGGGGCGCGTCCACCGGCGAAGGGCCCGCCGACCTCAGTACCCGTAGATCATCTTGTACGCGACCTCCGGCAGGAACTGCCCCGCCACCGAGCCGGTTCCGACCCCGCAGTCGCCGTCCGACTCGCCCGGGGTCTTCAGCCACAGCAGCATCTCCGCTCCGCCGCCGGTCTGGCTGACCGCTCCCGTCCTGCGTCCGCCCGGGTTGCACCACGCGCCGTCGGAGCCGTTGCCGTTGCGGCTCGTGTCGATGACGTACGGCTTCGTGTAGCCGTAGGACGCCGACAGGGAGCTGTTGATCGCGTTGCCGTACGCGGAGTTCTCGCCGGTGCCGTAGTAGTTCGAGACGTTCAGCGAGAAGCCGTGCGCCTGGCGGGCTCCCGCGCCGTCGAGGTGCTGCGCCATGGTGGCCGCGCCGATCCAGGCCGGGTTTCCGGCGTCCAGGTAGGTCCAGGTGTTGGGGGCCTGTGCGCTGAACTGGGCGAGCGCGTCCCTGAGCATCGTGTTGCGCTCGTCGATCTGGGCCTGGGTCAGGCAGCTGAAGTCGCCCAGCGAATCGGGCTCGATGACCACCAGCGCGGGCCGTGCGCCGATGGCCGAGGCGAAGGCGGAGATCCAGGCGTGGTAGGCGCTCGGGGTGCCCGCGCCGCCGCCGGAGTGGCCGCCGCAGGCGTCGCGGCCGGGGATGTTGTACGCGATCAGGACGGGCAGCTTGTCGGCGGCGTCGGCGGCGCCCACGTACGAGCCGACCGCCGCCCCGATGTCGCCGCTCCAGGAACCGAACCACCGGGCCATGGGGTGCGCGGCGATGTTGTCGCGGATGGCGGCGGCGCGCCCGTCGCCGGGGTTCGCGGCGGCCCAGGCGGCGGGCGTCGAGCCGGGGTCGGTGTAGAAGCCGCTGGTCATGCCGATGGGGTCGGCCTGTGCGGTGGTGGGGGCGGCGGTGACGTCGGCCGCGGTGGCCTGTTGGCCTGCGCCGAGGGGGAGGAGCAGGCAGGCGAAGGTCGAGGCGACGAGCGTACGCAGAAGTCTCTTCACGAGTGCGGCCCTTCTGTGGGAGCGCTCCCAATCGTCGACGGCGGCTCGGAGGCGGGGAGGGAAGCGCGGGGGTGGGGGGGGAGGTGCGTACGGCGGACCGGTGGGGATCCGGTCCGCGACTGCCGCCGTCAGACGAGACGGTGACAGCGGGACACCCCGCTGTCAATGAGTCCGGCAACGGCCCACCCGCGCGCGGGGTTTCACTCGGCGGGGCGGTGGACGCGCGGGATCCCCAGGTCCGGCAGATCGAGGTGGAAGCCGTGCCCGCGACCGCTCATGGTGCCGTCGTACGAGAGCTCGGTCAGGCCGACGCCCAGCTGCCGCAGCTCCTCGACGAGCATGCGGGCGGCCGTCGCGGCGTGCTCGCGATCGTCCATGGCGTCGGGGAAGCGGCGTTGCCAGATCGAGCGGGAGAACTCCCAGCCGCTCCGGGTGAGTCGGGCGGGGTCGGCCGGACCGGGGTGGTGCAGATATCCGGTGGCTTCGACGACGAGGGTCAGATCCTGGCTCCAGCACTGCACGAAGCGCTGGGCGTCGTCGGCTGCTCCGAGGTGCAGGATGAACCTGCCGGGGAAGAACGGGGTGTCGTAGGTGAGCGACCGAAAGGTTTCGGACAGGCGCTTCTCCACTTCCTCCCAGGTGGTGGAGGGCGCGCCCGCGGAGGCGGAGGGCAGACCGGCCGGCTCGGCGGCGCGCCAGCGCCCCCGGGAGTAGCCGCGCCCGGCGGAGTCGGCGCCCGCTTCGGGCGGCAGGAGTTCGAGGCTCACCTCGCCCTCGTCGTGCGAGTGCACGAGGAGACCCGTGCCGGGCCGCCGCCACAGCATCCACGGGCCGGAGTCCCCTCCCCACATCGTGGGCGGGCCCAGCTCCTCCTCCATGACCCACCAGGCGGCCCGGACGAGACCCGCGGCGGCGAACACGTCCTCGGTGGGCAGGTCGACGACGCGAACGTTCAGCTTGCGCACCTGCTCGGGCGCCGAGGCGTCGGAGATCACGGTGCCGTATCCGCCCCAGGGCCCCTTCCGGGGAGCGAATCTGCGCCAGACCTGGCCCGCGATCTCCTTGGGCTCCCGGAGCTCCCAGCCCAGCGCGGAGGTGGCCTGCTCGAACTCCGGCAGACTCCATGAGCCCAGGCGGAGCGGGTCGACCTCTTTCACCAGCGCGCGGAAGTCGTCGGATTCGAGCCAACTGCCCCGGGGGATCGTGTTCTCCATCCGGCACACACTAGGTGACACCGGTGTCACCGCAGACACCGATGACACCGATGACTTCGGAGAGATGAGGTGGAGCATGGAGGCGGAGAAGGCCTCGCAACTCGTGTTCGGACAGAAGGTGTTGGACGCCCAGCCCTTCAGCGTCCTGCTGGGGGCCCGGCTCACCGCCTTCGGCGACGGAGCGGCCGTCCTGGAGCTGGACGTACGCGACGAGCTGCGTCAGCAGAACGGCTTCGTGCACGGCGGCGTCCTCAGCTACGCGGCCGACAACGCCCTCACCTTCGCGGCGGGCGCGGCCGTCGGCCCGTCCGTCCTGACGGCCGGTTTCACCATCGACTACCTGCGCCCGGCACGGGGCGACGTGCTGCGCGCCCGGGCCCAGGTGGTCCGCCCGGGCCGGACCCGGGTCGTCTGCCGCTGCGACCTGCTGATGGTGGACGCGGAGGGGACGGAAACGCTCTGCGCGGTGGCCCAGGGGACGATCGCCGTCGCGGCGGGCCGGGAGCCGGCGGAGCGAGAGGGGGGCGGCGGCCGGGAGGCGTCCGGCAGCGAACCGGTCGACCGAGGCTGAGGCGGTCAGCTCTCGGCTGCCGGGCCGCCCTCCGCCGCCTCCTGGAAGCTCGCGACGGCCTCGCCGTGCACCCTGGCCCAGTCCGTCAGGACGGCGATCGGCTCGACGAGCGTCGTGCCGAGTTCGGTGAGGCTGTACTCGACCCGTGGTGGCGCTTCGGCGTACACGCGGCGCTCGACGAGTCCGTAGCTCTGAAGCCTCCGGAGCGTCTGCGTCAGCACCTTGCGCGAGATGCCGCCGACGAGTTCGCCGTGCCGGCACGGCCGGCGGCTGAGCGCGAACAGGACGACGACCGACCACTTGTTCGTGATGATCTCGATGGCCAGCCGTGCCGGACAGTCCGCGAGGAAGACGTTTCCCGCCGAGTCGCGCATGCGCCGAAGGGTACCAAGAGGTACCTATCGGATCAGTAGCGTCCGGGACATGAGTACTTCACACGAGAAGACGTACGTCCTCGTCCACGGCGCGTGGCACAGCGGCCGTGCCTGGGACCGCGTGACGCCGCTGCTGAGCCGGGCCGGTCACCGGGTCTTCGCTCCGTCGCTGACCGGCCACGGCGAGAAGGAACACCTGCTCGGCCCGGAGGTCGGTCTCGACACGCATGTCGCCGACATCGTCGGACTCCTCGTCGAGGAGGACCTGACCGGGGTGACGCTGGTCGGGCACAGCTACGCCGGAATGGTGGTCTCCGCCGTCGCCGACCGGGCGCCGGACCGGATCGCCGGTCTGGTCCACCTCGACGCGATGGTGCCGGCCGACGGTGAGAGCGCACTCGACGTCATGCCGCACACCAGGTACCTGCTCGACCTCGCCGCCTCCTCCGACGCTCCGTGGCGCATCCCTCCGCTGCCGGAAGGACCGCCGCCGGCGGGCCTGTTCGGAGTCACCGATCCGGCGGACCAGGCCTGGCTGCGCACGATGCTCTCGGACGAGTCGGCGCGCTGCTTCCTGCAGCCGGTCCGGCTGGGCAATCCGGCCGCGGACGCCATTCCCCGTACGCACATCCACTGCGTCGGCAGCGAGCCGCCGGGCGTCGCGCCGTCCTGTTCCCGATACGCAGCCGAACGGCGCTCCGTCGCAGGTGCGCGAGGTGCGGAGCGGCCATGACTGCATGATCACCGTGCCGGACGAGCTGGCCGAGCTGCTGCTGAAGGCCGACACCAGGTGACCGGTACCAGGTGACCGGGCGTCACCGGACACCGTCTCGGGGGTGTCCTCCGGGGCACCCTCCGGGATGTGCGACCTGAGGTGTATCCATATATGTCTGTAAGTCTCATGTTTCCCTTCGATAGCTCCACGAAAATGGAGGAAAGGAATCTTCCCCGGCTCTGAACAGGAGAGAACATGCGTGGCGTTCTGATAGGCGTGGTGGCCGCGGTGGCCGTACTCGGCGTGGCGGGCGCGGTGGCCGTGCCCGAGGCGAAGGAGTGGTACGACGGACGTCACGAGCAGACCTCGTCCTATGCCACGGGCAAGGAGGCCAAGAAGGAGCGCGAGTCCGTTCCCCGCTGGCTGCCGGACGATGCCGCGTCCGTCGAGTACGCCATGCGGACCACCGGCGGTGAGCGCATCCTCAAGGCCGCGCTCCGTGACGGCCGTCTCCCCGCGCAGTGCGAACCGCTGGGCGGCAAGAGCGCCCCGGACCCCGAGATCAGCGCGTCCTGGTTCCCTTCGGGGACCGCGAGCAGTGCGCAGGGCCGCTGCGGCTCCTACTACGTCTCGCTGGAGGACCACACGCTGTACGCCTGGCAGACGAACGACGACTGGGTCGCGGAGAACCGCCGCTCCGCGCAGTAGCGGCCGTACTCACACGGATACAGCGGCTATCGACGTACCGCTCAGACGTACCGCCTCAGCTGAACCGCCTCAGCTGAACCGCCTCAGCCGAACCGCCTCAGACGTACCGACGAACCCGAGGTCCCCGTGATCGCTTTCGCCCCGACGGCCGTGTTCCTGCTCTGGCTCTGCTGGGGCGTACGCCAGGACCGCCGCCAGTTCCGTAACGCGGTGCTGCTCGGCCTGACCGTGCTGAGCCTGTCGTTCGCCCTGCTGACGCAGGTGGACCGGCTGCCGGACAACCTGGCCGTGCTGGTGTACGCGCTGGTCTTCTTCGTGCCCGTGCTCGCGATCGTGGTCCTCGGCGGGTTCCTCGTGGTCAACGGCCTCACCATGGTGCGCAAGGAGGGCCGCCGCCCCGCCAACCTCCTCTCGGGCCTGGCCGGGGTCGGCATCTTCGCCGTCCTGGCGCTCGTGGTCACCGCCGACTACCTCGGCGGCTCGCACGCGTACCGATCCTTCATCCTGGCCGTCGTGCTGATCACCGGCTACGTGGCCTTCCTCTTCGTCTGCTTCCTCGCCTACGCCTTCCTGTACGGCCGCATCCGGGTGCGCGGCGACGTGGACTTCGTGGTGATGCTCGGATCGGGCCTCATCGGCGGCGAGCGCGTGCCGCCGCTGCTCGCCTCCCGTCTGCGCTCCGGACTCCGTGTCCAGAAGGAGCAGACGGCCCGGGGCGGGCCGGCCCCGGTCCTGCTGGTCTCCGGCGGTCAGGGCCCGGACGAGAAGCTGCCGGAGGCCGAGGCGATGGGCCGCTGGCTGGTGGCCGAGGGCGCGGACCCGGACCTCGTCCTGGAGGAGAACCGTTCCCGTACGACGACGGAGAACCTGCGCTTCAGCCGACGCCTGATGGAGGCGGCCGACGAGGGCTACGTCTGCGTCGTGGTGACCAACAACTTCCACGCGTTCCGCGCCGCGATGACCGCCCGCAGGGAGGGCGTGCGCGGCCAGGTGATCGGCTCGCCCACCGCCGCGTACTTCTGGCCGAGCGCGACGATCCGGGAGTTCGTCGCGGTGTTCTGGGAGCACCGGATCGTCAACGGCGCTCTGTGCGTCCTGCTGGCGGCGCTGGCCGTGGTGGTGGGGATGGGCTGGTAGCCCCGGCCCTGGCCCCGGTCCCGGTCCCGGCAGGAGGTACGGGTACGAGTACGGGGCCTCCGGTCAGCTGACCGGAGGCCCCGTACTTCGGTGGAGCGCCGTGACGTCAGATGCCGCAGCTGGGCGCGGACCAGAAGCGGCCGCTGCCTCCGGCGACGTGGGTGTGGTCGTTGTGGCCCGGGTAGCCCGGGCCGAGGATCTCGGTGAAGCCGTGGTTGCGTGCCGCCTGGGCGAGGCCGCAGAAGCCCTGGGAGCCCGCGCCGAGGTCGGCCGCGTGCCCGTACATGTGGCGGCTGTTGGCGGCTCCGCCGACCGCGCTGTTGCAGGACACGCTGCGGAAGCCGCCGTTGACGGTGATCGGCCGGTCGCCCATCGCGTGCCGCATGGCCTGGAGCTTCCACATGGTCACCAGGGCGTTGGCGCGCGCGGTGGCGGCGCTGACCTTGCCGCCGGACCAGTCGGAGTTGCAGCGGTTCAGCTCGGCGTAGGTGAAGTTGACCGGGGTGCAGTCGTCGTCCTGGAGCTGGTAGATCTTGTTGAACGTCTGGGTGCCCGCGATGCCGTCGGCGGCCAGACCGTACGCGGCCTGGAAGCGCGTCACGGCCGCCTTGGTGGCCGGGCCGAACACTCCGTCGATGGCGATCTGGTTTCCGGTGCCCGGATAACCGGCGACCCGGATCTGGAGCTGCCGTACCGCTTCACCGCTGGAACCCTCCCGGAGCGTGCCGCTCCAGGAGTAACAGGCGTCTGCCGTACCGACGTTGCCGGAGGGCGCGGATTCGGGGGCGGCGGTGGCGGTGGCGGCGGTGGTGCCGCCGAGCGCGAGTGCCGCGCCGGCGAGGGTCGCGAGGAGGAATCCGATGGGGCGTGATCGCATGGGCTTGCACCTCATAGTCGTCAGGCTGTCCCTTGAGGATTCAGAGCCTCGGCCGCGCAAGCGGAATGTGTCAAGGTCATGTCAACATGCTGCCAAGGGTCCGGCCCGGCGATGGCAGGATTGCGCGGATGGTGACGAATGGGCTGTGGACCGGGCTTCACGAGGATCTGTCGGCCGCGAAGGCATCGGTGTACGACCCGGTCGGCTTCACCTGCTCGTATCCGGTACCGGAACCGGAGAGCGCCGATTACGCGGCTCACCGGTTCACGCTAGACGGCCGGTCGGTCGCCTTTCGCGTGGCCAGGACGACCCCGACCAAGGTGGGTCAGTTCGTCACCGTGTGGCAGCGCTCCGCCGAGGGTCCGATCCGGCCTTTCGACCTCGACGACGGTATCGACCTTTTCGTCGTCAGCAGCCGCGCCGACGGCCGCTTCGGGCAGTTCGTGTTTCCGCGCGAGGTGTTGTGCGAGCACGGCATCGTGTCCCGTAACAGCGTGGGCGGAAAGCGCGGCTTTCGCGTCTACCCGCCGGACGCGATCACGACCGGTCGCCAGGCGCGCGGTACGCAGGCGTGGCAGGTGAACTACTTCCTGGACATCGGCGAGTCCGGGCCCGCCGACAGGGTGCGCGCCCACGCGCTCTACCACCCGTAGCGCGACGCGGCGCACTCTTCGGAATTCCGGCAGGCGGGAGTCCGGAATTTCCGCAGGGGTTGCCTCTCCGTGAATATCCCGGGGACGACCGCTGCGAACAGTGAGGTGAAAAGCCTTCCGTTCACGGCGGTAATCGTCGTGTCGGTCGTCGTGGTCTTCGTGTGCGCGGAGTTGCTCGACTTTCCGTGGTGGCTGCGCCTGATCACGGTCATGGGCGTCGTGACGGTCCTGGAAGCCGCCAACCAGGCGGTGGGCCGCGCCCGCGCCAGGAGGAAGGCCGCTCCGGAGTCCTGACCGGCTCTGGAGCGCCCGGACCGGTGCCGGAGCGCCCGGACGACCGGCTCCGGACCGGCTCCGGACCCGCTCCGGACGGCGAGAAGCCCCGCCAAGTCGCGTGCGGGCGGTCTGGGATGATGCCCGCGTGAGCATCATCGTCAAGTTCTTCGTGGCACCGGACGACACGTCGGCGGCACTGACTCTCCGGACCGGACCGGAGGAGGCGTGCGAGTCGCTCTCCTTGGGCAACTTCGATCCCCTGGGGGCGGTGGTCGAGTGGCAGTCCCTGCTCACCGGCCGCAGCTTCGAGGATGTCGCCGAAGCCGGTGAACCGCGTGTCGTCGCCGCCGAGGACGGCGGCGGATGTTTCGTCTTCGCGATCTCGTCCGACCTGCTCACCGCGCTCGCGGACGCCGAGCGGCGCACGCTGAGCGACGCCGCCGCCTCATGGGTTCAACTCCGTGCGGAGGACGGCGAGATCATCGACGCGGACATCGCCGACGCGATCGTGGGCGACTTGGCCGCGCTCGCCGGGAGCGCCCGCCGTCAGGGCCGGGGCGTCTACTGCTGGATCGCTTAGGAGCTCACACCCGGAACCGGGTGGCCGAAGGTCCGCTGCATCGGCACGGTGTCGGTCCAGTGGTCGTGCTGGTAGCCGACGGCGGCCGGCCGGCCCTCGAACTCACCCGCGCGCGTGCTCGGTTGTGCGAACTCCCTTACGGGGTAGGCGCATGGCAAAGTGTCGGCGACGGGGGTGGGGATGGCGGCGGCGACGGGACGCCCGACCGGGGCGGGAGTGCGGCGGCCGAGGAGAGCGTGGAGCAGGCCGCGCTCGTGGGTTTCGCGGCGGCCTCGGCTGACGGGGGCGCTCCTCGGGCTCGGAGCCGGAGTCCTGGCCGCGGGCGGCGGTGTTCATATGGCCGTCCTGCACGGCACGGCCATCTATTTCGCGCTGGTCTACGTGCTGATCGACCTTGCCCTCACAGTCGGCCTGTGGAAGCTCGGCATGCCCTCGGAGAAACGCACGTTGGCGCTGTGGGTGCCCTGCGCTCTCCTGGTCTTCGGGACCCCGTACGGCGTCAAGAGCGCGGTCCTCGACTGGAGGGGCGAGCAGGTGCCCGTCACGGTCACCGAGGTCGAGCGTGGGTCAGGGTCTTACCACGGCGGCGAGACGTACCGCTGCAAGGTCGAGTCGGGCGGGGAGTCCTTCTGGGTCACGGGCAGTGACCAGTGCGACCGGTACTCCCGCCCCGGCGACCGTTTCGAGGTCCTGCGCGACCCCGAAGGCCTGGTGGGCAGGTCCGATCCTGATCCGCTGATCGGCTTCTGGTTCCTCGTGCCGTGCGTGGGCGGGGCGCTGGTCGTGATGACCGTGGCGGGGTCCCGTAGCCTCGAACGGCAGCCCTGAACGCCACGGGCACAGGAGGTTCCCGCCCGGACAGCGGGACGCCCCGCCGTGCGGGCACGGTGGGGCGTAGCCGGAGCGGTGGCAGCGGTGCGGGTCAGGCGGTGGTGTCGAAGCCTCCGGCCTTGACGCCCGCCACGAAGGAGCTGAACGCGGCGGCGCGGACGGTGAGGGCCGGGCCGCCGGGGTTCTTGGAGTCGCGTACGGGGACGATGCCGGTGGCGGACGCGGTGCGCGGGGCCCACTCGACGCAGGTGCCGCCGTTGTCGCTGTAGGAGGACTTGACCCACTGCTGGGTCGTGGTTTCGGTCGTCACGGGGTGCCCTTTCGATGCTGGTGGATCATGTCCACGGTATCTGTCTGGGACAGAGACACGGCCTGCAACTGATGGTAGGACCTCACCATCGGGATGACAGAGCTGAGTTCACGGTCCAGATGGCCTTGCGTCTCGGACTCGACGTAGGAGACGGCGGACCGGTCCTGGAGCGTCAGCAGATTCACCGCTCGATTGAAGGGCCGCTGCTCGCCGACGCTGAACGGAGCGATCTGCAGCATGGTGTGGGACTGCGTGGCGAAGTCGACCAGATGCTGGAACTGGGCGTCCATCACGGCAGGGCTGCCGATCGGTCGGCGGATGCAGCTCTCGTCCAGCACCGCGATCAGCATCGGCGGCACGGTGCGTAACAGGGCGCCCTGGCGTTCCATGAGCAACGAGACACGCTGATCGGCCTGTTCGGTGGTGATGACTCCTCGGTCGACCGCCCCGCGTGCCAGCGCCTCCGCGTACTCCCGGGTCTGCAACAGCCCAGGGATGACGCCTACCTCGAACAGCCGGATCTCCGCCGCCCGGCCCTCCAGCGCCACGTACTCCGGGAAGCCCTGCAACAGCACCCCGTGCTTGATCTTGCGCCACTCGCGCTCGAACGAATCAGCGGTTCCCGTAAAGCTCATCGCCACGTCAACGGCGATCGAGAACTTGCGAGTTGGGGACTTGTGGCACAATTCCACGCCGGAAACATGCCTCCCCGTGTAGCCGATGCGCGCGCCGAGATCGTCCTGTTTCCAGCCCCGTGCTTCGCGCTCCCTACGCAGACGTGCTCCGTAGGCGGCCTCCGGGCCCCCGTCAGGGTTCACTTCCTTGCGGTTGACCAACGTATCCCCCAGATCCGAAACGTTGAAGACATCTCCACGCTAGGCCACGCTGAGTCGCCCCGGTAGTCGTTCGGCTACAGAGAGGAGCGAACGGTGTACGGCGAGAACGCCAGCCCGAATACGGAGTGGCCCCCGCGCATCCCTGCCCCCGGGGCCCTCCTCGCGGACACCAGTCGCGGTGACCGTGTGGGGGAGTTCCAGGGCGTCGCCGGCCCGTACTGGTCCCTCCGGCCGATCGGCGGCGGGCGCGAGTGGGAGGTCGAACCCCGTTACGTACGGCCCGCGTTGCTTATGGAACAGTTACGGGCCCGTACCGCACGGCTCAACGCCCGCAGCCGGGGAGAAGTGCTGTGAGGGCGGCCGCGCCGTTCGGCGGCGGGCAGGGGTGCGCCGCGTGAGGAATCAGGATTACGTCGCGGCCGTCACGGTCACGGCCGGCGGCCGGGCCCTCCGGCTCGGCGGGGTCGCTCTGCCGAACCGCAGGCTCGTCCTCCGCTGGCTCCGGCGGCAGGCGCTGCGGCTGGCGGACGGGCACGGGCGGTATCTGCCCCCGGCCGCCCCGTGGCTCGGGGCGCGGGACGTCCGGCCGGTCGCCTTCCACGGGTCCGACGCCCCCGAAGCGCTCCGGGCGTGGGCGGGCGACCACGGCAGCCAGGACCACGCCATGAGCGCGCTGGAATCCGGTCGGCCCGCCCTGCTCACCGTGGTCGATCCCTTCGTGGGGCTGCGCGTCACCCTCGGCGCGTGGCCCGTGGACCTGTGCGGGTGGGCGGCGGAAGCCTCGGCGCACCACGCGGTACCGCCCCGTACGGAAGGGGAATGACCGCATGCTGCAATGCACCGCCGTCACCCAAGTCCCTTACCCGGAAACGCTGCTGGCGCTCGCCACCATGGAGGGCGGGCCCACGCATCCGCCCGACATCGTGGAGCCGGAGGACTTCGTCCTGTGCGAGCTGGGCGACCACGACGAGTCGGCCGAGCACGCCGCGCATCTGTGGACGGCGGACACCCCGGACGACCGGGACCTGTGGTTCTCCTGGTCGGGCACCGGAGCCCACCGCGTCCACCGGCTCGACACGCTGCCCCTGTGCCCCGCCGTGCTCCGCGTGCTGGCGACCCGATCGGTCACCACGTGCGCGTACTTCGACCACCACCCCGGGCCGCACTCCTTCTCCGTGACCGATCCGCTCGGCGACCTCATCGCCGAGCACGTACACAGCGAGGTCCGGCGACTCGTCTCCGAGGACGAGGCTCCCGGCGGCACGTCCGACGCCTCTGACCTGCCCGACGCCCTCGACCTGCCCGACGCACCTGACGTACCCGACACCGACGCGCCCTGACGGCCGACCGGAGGATTCCCACCTCATGGACCAGTGCACCGCCGTAACCCTGCTGCCGCCCCCGGAGTTCGTGATCCGGCTCGCCGCCCCCGGTGACCGTCGCCCGGAGGCCGGACACCTCCTCTGCGAGCTGGCCGCCGAGCACGACGGCGACCACGCGATGGCGCTATGGGACAACGACGCGAACCGCACCGCCGTCTGGGCCCGTTGGAGAGGCGAGCGGGCGACCCTGGCGGAGCTGAGCTGGTGCGGTGCGATCGACCCCCGGGGCGAGGACGCGTGCGGGCTGTACGTCGGCCACCCCTCCGCCCACGACTGGGACATCGTCGATCCGACGCTCGCGGCGGTGGACGCCGTACTCGCGCGGGAGCACCCGCATCTCGCGCCACGTGACGGCACATGACAGGAGAGGTGCGAGGTGCCCCCGCGCGTGCGAACGTGCGTGGGTGGCGGCCAACGCGGCGGACAGGGGTACCGGCGCGCGGCAGCGTAGCACCCCTGTCCGCTCCTTCCTCGGTGCGCGCGAAGCGATCAGGGTCGTGCCTGCTCGGGGCGTCCGCAGCCGGTCACGCCGCGGGTGTGGGCGGCGGCGCGGCGGGTCGGGCAGCTGACGGGGCGGAGTTTGTCTCTCCCGAACATACTCGGTATACATACTCAGTATGTTCATCCGCTGCGGGCTACCGGCCCTTCCGGTGCGGGGCCCTCGTTACGCGGCCCGGCTCCGCGCCGAGTTCGAGGCGACCACCGGTCCTGCCCGGCCTTTGAACGTGGGCCAGGTCGGCACGGCGACGCTCAGTTGTCCGGACCGTGACGGCATGGTCGTGCGGGGCGGAGCCGACAAGGGGGCACGACCTCCGCTGAGGCGATGCGCAGCCTGCCGACGCGGTCGTCCCGCGCGCCGATCGTGCTGCCGTACCCCCTGACCGGCGTCCGGGGGCTCGCTGTTCCAGCGCCTGCCGACCGTGGCACGAGGGCCGGTATTCGCTACACCTATGACCAGAATCGAGGGATCACTTTGGTACGTGGCCGGAAAGCATGGGCCACCGCGGTAGCGGTGCTGACGGTGGCGGGGGTGGCGCCGACGGGGGCGTATGCCGCGCCCGCGCCGCCGGAGGCGCGCGCCGCCACCGCTGCGGCCGATGCCGGGGGGGCGCTGCCGCCGGGCTGGCGCATCACTGTCGAGAGCGGGCGGAGCCATCTGGAGTGGCGTGCGCCCGAGCCGATCCCGATGGGCGACGCCCGCGTGGAGTTCCGTGCGAACGGAGCACTCGCGGGCGTACCTCAGCGACTGGATGACGGCCGGACCTTCCGGCTCCCGCTCGCAGAGGCCCGTACCGCCGACCTGGAAAGCCTCCAGGTCGAGGCCGCGGGGCGCAGGCTCGACGATGCCCCGAGCGGGAGCACAAGCCGCAAGGCGGACCCGCCGGCCCCGGAACTGCCGCCCAAGCTGCCTGCCGGCACCGTCGACCCGGGCGAGCCGGGCCCGTACGCCACCACCACCGGCGAGTACAGCCTCCCCTCGCTCAAGCTCCCCGGCCTCCCCGCACCAGTGGAAATGCGCGGAGTCGTCGTCGCCCCGGCCAAGGCCCCCGGCAACCGTCCCCTCGCTCTCTTCCTCCACGGTCGCCACGCCACCTGCTACGTTCCCGGCACCGACGAAACGGACGAGACCTGGCCCTGCGCCAAGGGCAGCAAACCGATCCCGAGCCACCGCGGCTACCTGCGCGACCAGAAACTGCTGGCCTCACAGGGGTATGTCACCGTCTCGATCTCCGCCAACGGCATCAGCGCACAGGACGACCTGGACGACGAGGGCGCGCAAGCCCGCTCCTCGCTGATCCGCAACCACCTCGGCCGCTGGGCCGACTGGGCCGCCGAGCCCGACTCCGCGCCCGCCGCGGTCAAGGGCACGAAGGCCGACCTGTCCAAGGTGTTGCTCGTCGGCCACTCGCGCGGCGGCGAAGGCGTCAACCGGGCCGCCATGGACAGCCTGTACCCCCCGCCCGCCGCCAGGGACGGCTACCGTTCCACGGCTCGCTGGAACATTCGCGGCACCGTCCTGATCGCGCCCACCGCCCTCGGTCACAACCCGGTGCCGGACGTCCCTTCACTCACCATCCTGCCGGGCTGCGACGGCGACGTCTCCGACCTCCAGGGCCAGGTCTACACGGACGGCACCCGAGGCGTCAGCCGGGGCAAGGCCCTGCACAGCTCGGTCCACATGGTCGGCGCCAACCACAACTACTTCAACGCCGAGTGGACCCCGGGCCAGGCCGAGGCCCCGGCCGAGGACGACTTCCTCCAATGGGTGCCGCCGGGCGTTCACGACCCGCTCTGCTCGCCGGGCGCCGCCGGACGTCTCACCGCCGACCAGCAGCACCGGGCGGGCGCTACCTACATCGCCGCCGCCGCACAGTACTTCGTCGCAGGTGACGACCGCGTACGCCAGCTCGTCGACGGCACCGGCCGACGAGCCCCCTCCGCCGACCCGGCCCGGGTACTGACCCACGCGGTCGGCGGCAACCGGAACGCCCTCTTCTTGCCCGACGACCCGCAGGGCGGGGCGAAGGTCACCGGCGCCCGGCTGTGCGACGCCGCCGCCCGCGGCCGCACCGCCTGCATAGGCGAGTCCGGCGGCCCGGGCTTCTCCCCCCACTTCGCATCCTGGGGCGCGGACGAGGAAGCCGGCCGCCGCGCGGTTGCCCTGGACTGGAAGAAGCCGGGCACCACCGCCCAGGTCACCCCGGGCAAGCCCATCGCCGTCAAGGGAGCCCAGAGCCTCGCTCTGCGTATCGCCGTACCGCCGAACACCAGCGGCACCCGCTTCGGCGTCCACGTCAAGGACACCCGGGGCGAGCGCGCCGAACTGGGCACCGTCAGTATCGACGGCCTCCCCGGCACCGACCGGGCCCGGTCAACGGTCTGGGCCCAGGAAGTCCGCGTCCCTCTGACCCCCGCCATCCACGCGGGGCTCGACCTCGACAAGATCGCCCACCTGGAACTGACCCCGCTCTCCTCCTCCGGCACGGCATGGCTGATGGACGCCTGGTCCTGGAAGCCGGGCACCCCCGCAGTCTCCGCCGCGCCCCTCACCCGCGTAGACATCGGCCGCCTCACCGTCAAGGAGGGCGACTCCGGCTCGCGCACGTACCAGGTGCCCGCCCGCACCACCGGCAAGAATGCCGGAACGGTCCGGCTGTACGTCATCGACCCGGACACCGGCGAGTCGACCAGCAGGCTCGTCGAGGTCGGCCCCGGCACTGCCGGAATCAACGTCACGGTGAAGGCCGAGGGCAACAAGCGCCACGGTGAGGACAAGCGCCACGACATCCTGGTCAAGGCCGTCCGGGGCACCATCGTCGGCGCTCATATCGGCGGCGTCACCGTAGAGGACGACGACCCGATGCCGAAGATGACCATCAAGCCGGTCGCCACCGACGTCACCGAGGGAGCACCCCTGAAGTGGCGCATCACGCTCTCGGAACCGGCCGACATCGAGATCCAGGCCTTCACCCAGATCCTGCCCGTTCCCGGCGGCCGCCCGGAGCTCTCCACGGACGATGTCGACCAGGAGTGGGTGACCCAGCTCGTGGACGAGATCCCCAACCCGGCGATTCCGCTCTCGAAGGTCCCGTACGGGACGCTGGAGCACACGATCTAGGCCGGGGAGACGTCCACGATCATGACCGTCCCGACCATCCGTGACCAGGAGAAGGAGCCAGCCGAGTACGTCCGCTTCCAGCTCAGGGACGAGGCGGAACAGCCTCTGGGCGCTCCCTTCGAGGGCGTGGTTCACGACACCGTCTGAGCCCACCGTCCCTCACCGCCTCTTGCCTCTACGCGAAACCGCGTGGGGGCAAGAGGCCCTGCGCTGCCGCAATCCGTGTCGTCGCGGGGCGCACCGAGTCCGGCCCGTCAGCTCCAGGCCGGAGCCATGAACCGGTGGGCCCGGCCCTCGGCGGGACAAGGGGAAGGCGGGGGCGGTCCGGAACCCCCTCCGCCGGGTCGGGAGGACCTGTGTTCACGCGAGGAGCGTCGCGCGGGCGCGGACCACTGCTTCTACCAGTCCGTCCGCGTGCTCTTCGCGGGTGGTGTAGTTGTTGATGGCCACTCTGATGTACGGGGTGCCCCCGGGGCGGCAGATGGTGGTGTAGTGGGACCCCGATGCCGCCAAGGTTTCGTGGACGGCCAGGGTGAGGGCGTCAGAGCCCATGCCGTCGCTCGTCAGGGGTCGGAAACAGCAGATGGGAATCACCGGGTCGCAGAGCAGTTCCAGGCCGGGGGTGGTCTGTACGCGGTGTGCCAGGTGGTGTGCGGTGGCGAGGTTCCGGGCCAGCAGGTCGGCGTATCCCTGTCGGCCCAGGGAGCGCAGCGCGAGCCAGAGTCCGAGGGACTTCCAGGGGCGGGCGCCTTCGGGGCCGAGGAAGACGAAGTCGTCCCGGGGGTCGTGGTTCCAGTAGTGCGCGTGGTCGGCGAAGCTACTGGCCAGGTTTGCGGGCTCACGTACGAGGAGGCAGCCCAGTCCGTAGGAGAGGAACATCCACTTGTGCGGGTCCAGGGTGACGGAGTCGGCTACGTCCAGTCCCGCGAAGGCAGCTCTCGTCTCGGGCAGGTCGGCGTAGGCAGCGGCCGCCGCGCCGTCGACGTGGAACCAGGCGCCGGACTCGGCGGCGATGGAGGCGAGTTCGGTGAGCGGGTCGACGGCGCCCGTCGCCGTGGCACCGGCGAGGCCCACGACTGCGACAGGGCGCAGTCCGTCGGAGGTGTCGGCGGTGATCTGCCGATGCAGGGCGTCGACGCCGATACGCCCGTCGGGGCCGGCGGGGATGACGCGCAGCGAACGGCGTCCCATCCCGAGGATGTCCAGGGCCCGGGCGATGGAGTAGTGGGACTCGCTGGACGTGTAGACCGTGGCACGGTCCAGGACGCCGCCTCCGCGTAGCTGGGCGTCGGGACCCAGGGAACGGTCCCGGGCAGCCTTGAGCGCGGTGAGGTTGGCGAGGCTGCCGCCCGAGGTGAAGATGCCGGGGGGCAGGGCCGCGCCCGCGGTCGTGGGGTAACCGATGAAGTCGGCCACCCAGGACAGGGTCTCGATCTCCATGGCGGCCGCCGCCGGCCCCATACGCCAGGCGGCCGGGCTCTGATTGAGCAGGGACGCCACCGCGTCCCCCAGCACGGACACGGGCAGGGGGCGGGGGTGGAAATAGCCGAAGTACTGCGGGTGGGCGCCGTTGCAGTAGGCCCGGTCGAGGATGTCCGGCACCGCCGACTCCAGGAGCCGGGACAGGGGGAGTCCTTGCTGCGGGAGCCGTGCCGGATTCTTGCCGGAGGCGTGCAGCGCCGGATCATCCGTGTAGACGGGGCGTGCCGTGGGGTCGCGCTGGGTATCGAGGAGCGTGGCCAGGTGGGGGCGGCATGCTTCCAGCACTTCGTCCCAGTCGTCAGGGACCGCCGACTGCTGCTCCTTCATGGTGTGTTGCCGTTCTTCTCGTCTTGTCGGTGGGCCCGGTCCGGGCTGGTGCGCGGGATCGGCGCCTGGGCGGTGAGCCGGGAACGCACCTCCCACACGCGAGGGAAGAAGCGTCGGTCGGCGAGCTTGGCCAGTACATCGATGGGGGTGCCCGCCACTCCGACGGCGTCGGTCCCGATGAGGCGTTCGACGACCCTGAGATGACGGGACCGCCACTCCATGCAAGCCACGTCCAGGTCCACAAGCGCCTCGGCGAACTGGAAGAGCAGTTCCCACCGCCGTTCGCCTTGGTAGACCTCCTCCAGCTCCACGCCCGCACTCTTCAGCTCGGCCTCCAGCAGGTCGGACAGCTGGGGTGCCAGCGAGCGCACCCGTCGCCATCCCGGTGAGTCGAACCCCGAACCGTTCTCCAACTGCGTCCTGATCTGCTGGTAGGCCCAGGGCGATATGTGGTCCAGGCTGTCCAGCTGCCGGGTCAGACAGTCGATGTGGGAGCGGACCCGGCCGATCATGCGGACCGCGACCGGGAGCCAGCCCTCGCCCGCTGCTCTCAGCGCCCGCTCCAGGTCGGTCGCCGCCAGTTTCAGCCACAGCTCGGACGACTGCTGCACGACGAGGAAGACCATCTCGTCAGGGTCGACCAGGCCCTCGGTATCGCGCTGGAGGCTCAGCAGGACGTCCGTGCTGAGGTAACGCGCATAGGCGCTGCCGCTGATGGAGGGATCGGGAGGTATGAGCATTTTCCTTCGCACCTTGTTCGGCGCACGGGGGCAAGTTGTCAGCCAACCGCCTGAGGGCGCTTCCTGCCACAGCCCGGAGGTTAACAGTATGTGTCCGAGCTCCGTCGCTCAGGCGTACCGGGACCTTCCGGCCCCGGTCCTGAGCGGGCCGCCCCTCGTGACCGTCGCCGTCCTCAGATCGAGAACCGCTCCTTGGCCAGCAGTGGCCGCACCCGGGTCCGGAAACCTCCCGTGCGGAACGGCCGTTGCAGCAGGCCCGGGCGCAGCTCCTGGGCCAGAGCCGCGACGATCATGCCCTGGTCCAGGGCGAGCATGAAGTCGCTGACCCGGCCCGTGGACACGTTCACCGAGTCCCGGAAGCCGAGCCCGTCCTCGTACGCGCCGAAGTCCCGCTCCAGGGAACGGAGGTTGGCCACCGCCTCCCGGCGGGCGTACGGCAGGGCGAGGAACGAGGCGTGCGGGGTGACCACTCCGTTGGTGAACGCCGAGGGCGGGGGCAGCGGTTCGCCGTCCGTGGTGTGGGTGCGGTCGGTGTTGGAGGCGTAGCCGTCCACCGCCATGCCGAGCGCGTCGACCCCGTACTCCTGGTAGCCGTCCTCGGGGACGTTGGCGGGGGAGAAGCCCCAGTAGCCGTACTCCGCCTCCCGCAGGCCGTGGTCGATCTGGCCCCGTACGTAACGCCGGTGCGTCACGCCCCACGCGCGCGGCGACCACTCCGGCTCCGGCACGAACAGCGGCACCATCAGCGCCTCGAACATCGAGCCGCCCCAGGTGGGGACCACCTTCCGGCCGCGGTGCGTGTAGTGGCCGTTCCACACGCGGACGCCGTCGACCGTGACGTACGCGCCGCCCGGCTTCTGCTCCTGCTCGTGCTCCGGCAGCATCGTGCGCAGCAGGTGCCAGTAGTGGTCGCCGGGCAGCGAGCCGTCCGCGATGCCCAGGTAACTCGCCATGCGCGGCTCGGTGTTGAGCGCGCCGTAGTGGTGCGGGGTCGGCTCCTCCGTGTCCGTCCAGACGCCGCCGCGCAGCTGGCCGGGGCCCGCCACCGGGTCGGCCGGGTCGTACGGCGTGTAGAAGTACGACCAGTCGGCCGTGGCCAGGACGCGGTGGATGCGCGGGCGCAGTGCCGGAGCCGCGTCGGCGGCGATCCGCAGGCCCGTCACCAGCCAGGCGTTGTCGACCGAGGACAGGAACGGGCGCACCGGGTCGCCCGTGCCCGGCCACCGGGTGAGCACCGAACCGTCGTGCGCGTCGTACCAGTTGAGCCAGAAGCCGTGGTGGCGCTCCAGCTTCTCGACCGCCGTGACCGTACGGGTCAGGGCCCGGAGCATCGCCCCCTCGCCGATCACGCCCAGCCCTGCCGCCGCCACCGTCGACCACAGGCCGCAGCCGATGTTGGTCGGGGAGGTCTGGGCCGATTGGGCGGGGGCTCCGGGGGCGCTGAGGTCGATCTTGTCGGTGACCAGGCCGAAGTCGGTCGTCATCGCCTCGATCGAGCGGTACGTGTCGGCGAACCAGTGCTTCAGAAGGCGGGGGTCCGCCGGGGCCGCCGCAGTCGCGGGGGCGGTTGCGGCTCCGAGCGACAGGGCCGCGGCCCCGGTCCCTGCGGCGGTGAGAAACGTGCGACGGTCCATCGGTCCGGCTCCTGGTGGCAGAAGGGGGAAGAGGGGAACAGTGCTCGTGCGGGCGGCTCGGGAGCCGGCGGTCGTCAGGTTCCGCCGGCTCCCGGGCCGGAGGGAGCCGTCAGGTGGCTCCCCGTGTGAGGGGCGTCCCCCGAGTGCCGGGAGACGCCGGAATTACGCCGTCGTGCGCGGGAGTTCGCGGGTGCGGCCCAGCGAGCCCAGCCACTTCGCGGAGTCGCGCGGGGTGCGCTCGAAGGTCTCCCAGTCGATCGCGATCAGACCGAACGTGGCCTTGTACGTGCCCCACTCGTAGTTGTCCAGCGCGCTCCACGCCAGGTAGCCCCGGATGTCGATGCCGTCCTCCAGCGCGGAGGCGACCTCGTCCAGCGCGCCCGCGTAGTAGTCGACGCGGCGGCTGTCGTCGGCGGTGGCGATGCCGTTCTCCGTGACGATCAGCGGCACGTCCCCGACCACCTCGGCCGTGTGGCGCAGCGCCTCGCCGATCGCGCGCGGGTAGTACTCCCACGTCGTCAGCGTCCGCTCGGCGTCGTCGGCCGTCGGGATCGGTCCGTCGGGGCCGATCCGCGTACGGGTGTAGGACTGCACGCCGATCCAGTCGTCGCCGCGCGCCGCCTCGATGAAGACGTCCTCGCGCGGGTGGCGGTAGGCGGCGGTGACGTCCTCCGCGCCGGGCAGGGCCTGGTAGACCTGGTTGGCGATGGTCCAGCCGACCTGGATGCCCGCGTCCAGGGCCCGGACCTCCTTCACCGCCGCGTGGTGCGCGGCGATGACGGCCACGGTCGTCTCGTCGTCGGGGGTGGGCAGACCGGCCGGCGGGAAGCTGTTGTCGCCGCGCTTGGCCTGGCCCGCCATCACGGCGACCATGTTCGGCTCGTTGATCGTGCAGACGTGGCTGACGCCCTCGGAGATGACGGGCGCGCACGCCGCGACGTACCGGGCGAACAGCTCCACCGCGCCCTCGGCCGTCCAACCTCCGCGCGCCTCGAACCACTGCGGGACGGTGAAGTGGTGCAGGGTCACCATCGGGCGCAGGCCGCGCTCGATCGCACCCTCCACCATCCGCCGGTAGTGGGCCAGTTCGGCAGGGGAGAAGTGGCCCTCGACCGGCTCGATGCGGGCCCATTCGAGGGAGAAGCGGTAGTCGGTGAAGCCGAGCGAGGCCAGCAGGTCCATGTCCTCGGGCCAGCGGTGGTAGCTGTCGCAGGCGTCCAGGCTCGGCTCCGCGATGTGGGTGCCGGCGGTGTGCTCCTTGACCCACCAGTCGCTGTTGGTGTTGTTGCCCTCGATCTGGAAGGCGGCCGTGGAGGCGCCCCAGAGGAAGCCCTCGGGGAACGGTACGGAAGGCGTCGTCGGCTGGTTCGGGGCAGGGGTGTTCGTCATCGCGACTTGTCTTTCTGGTGGTGGTGTGGGGTGTGGCCGCGCGGTCGTCCAGGGGTGGGGTGCGGCCTCGTTACGTGAAGTCGTGCTGCCCAGGGGCTACTTCATGCCCGCCGTGGCGATGCCCTGGGTGAAGTGCCGTTGCAGGGCGATGAAGACGATCAGCACCGGAAGCACGATCAGGAAGGCCCCGGCCATCAGCATCCCGTTGGAGCCGCCGGCCTTGTTGGGGTCGGTGGCGAAGGTCGCCAGGGCGACCGGGAGGGTGTACTTGTCGGGGTCGTTGGTCGCGATCAGCGGCCAGACGAAGTTGTTCCAGGAACCCAGGAACGTGAAGATCGACAGGGTCGCGAGGGCGGGCTTCACCAGCGGCATCACGATCCGCCAGAAGATGTACCACTCGCTCGCGCCGTCCATCCGGGCCGCTTCCAGCAGCTCGTCCGGGATCGACTGCATGAACTGCCGCATCAGGAAGACCCCGAAGGCCCCGGCGGCGAACGGCAGCACCAGACCCGCGTAACTGTCGATCAGCTGGAGCTTGCTCATCAGCACGAACAGCGGCAGCAGCATCAGGTTGCCGGGCACCATCAGCGCACCGAGCACCAGGCCGAAGATCTTGTTGCGGCCGGCGAACTTCAGCTTCGCCAGGGCGTAGCCGAGCATCGAGCAGAAGACCAGGTTCGAGACGGTCACCAGGACCGCCACGATCACCGAGTTCATGAAGTACAGCGGCAGGTCCAGCTTGTCGAGCAGCTGCCGGAAGTTGGTCAGCGTCCACTCGGTGGGGATCCACACGGGCGGGCTGGCCGACAGCTCGCTCTGCGTCTTGAAGGCGGAGAGTCCCATCCAGAGGAAGGGCGCCGACATGACCAGCAGGCCGAGCGAGAGCAGGACGTAGACCAGCGGGCGTGCGGTGCTCCGCTTTCCGGCAGGCCGCTTGTCCTGGGCCTTGACCGGTGCGTCGGTGCTGCTGGTGGCGCTCATTTCGTGTTGTCCTTCAGCAGTCGGAGCTGGAGCACCGTGATGCCCATGATCACCACGAAGAGGACGTACGCCATGGCGCTCGCGTAGCCCATGTGGAAGAAGTTGAACCCTTCGCGGTACATGTTCAGCGAGACCGTGAGGGTCGAGTCGGACGGGCCGCCCTGGGTCATCACGAACGGTTCCTCGAACACGTTGAGGTAGCCGATCGTCGTGATCACCGTGGCGTAGAGGACCGTCGGACGCAGCAGCGGGATCGTGATGGACCGGAACTCCTGCCAGACGCTCGCGCCGTCGAGCTTCGCCGCCTCCCGCACCTCGGTGGGGATCGCCTGAAGGCCCGCGATGAACAGCACCATCACCGTGCCGACGTTCCGCCAGACCGCCATGACGATCAGCGAGGGCATCGCCAGCGTCTCGGATCCGAGGAAGTCCGGTGCGGTCCAGCCCACTTCGGAGAAGAGGCCGGCGATCAGCCCGTCGCTCGGATCGAGCACGAACCGCCAGACGACGGCGACCGCGACGATCGTGGTGACCACCGGGGCGTAGAAGCCGACCCGGAAGAACGTCCGCGCCCGGTCGATGCCGTTGTTCAGCAGGACGGCGACGACCAGCCCGATCCCGATCGTCAGCGGCACGCCGACGACCACGAAGTACCCCGTGTTGAAGAGGGACTTGAGGAACTTCTCGTCACCGAAGAGGTTGACGTAGTTCTCGAATCCGATGAACTCCGCCTCCCACGGGCGCGTCACGTTGCGCAGCCCGAAGTCGGTGAAGCTCATCGCCAGCGTGGCGAGGATCGGGAACGCCATGAAGACGGCGAACAGGACGAGGAACGGGGTGGAGAACAGCCAGCCCGCCGCGTTCTGCACGCCCAGCGTCCGCTTGCGGCGGCCGCCGCCCGGGGCGGGGGCGAGGGACGGGCCCGCCCCCGCCTTCGCGGGCCCGGCGGCCTTCTCGGTCGTGGTGGTCGAGGTGCCCATGGCTACTGCTTCACGAGGCCTTCGATCTCGGACTGCGCCGTCTTCAGCGCGTCCTCGGCGGAAGCCTTGCCCTGCGTCACCTTGGCGATGGCCTGGTCCACCTTGTCGGTGATCTCGGTCCAGTTGGCCAGGGACGGCGAGGACTTGGCGGTGTCCATCTGCTTCTTGAAGATCTGCAGGTCGGCGTCGTCGGCGAGGACGCCGGACTCCCACGCGGAGGTGTTGGCGGGCAGGTCCTTCGTCCGCTCGTACCAGTCGGACTGGCCCTTCGTGTCGGTCAGGTACTGGATGAACTCGGTGGCCGCCGCCTTGTGTTCGCTGTCCTTGGAGACGACGAGCGAGGAACCGCCGGCCATGGAGGTGGAGGAGGCGTCCGCGGGCACGTTGGCGATGGCCCACTTGCCCTTGATCTGCGGCTGGCCCTCGTTGAGCAGCGTCACGTGCCAGGGGCCGCCGAAGAACATCGGGACCCGGCCGTTGCCGAAGTCCTTCACCACGTCGTAGCCGGGCTGCACGGACTTGTTGGACAGGCCCTTGTCGAAGTAACTGCCGTACTCCTTCAGCGCCTTGACCGCCTCCGGGCTGTCGATGACGGCCTCGCCCTTGTCATTGACGATCTCGCCGCCCGCCGAGTACAGGAAGGAGTAGAAGTTCTGCACGGTGTCCAGGCCGCTGGGCTGGATGGACAGGCCCCACTTCGTGCCGGCCTTCTTCTGGTACGCGGCTGCCAGGTCCTGGAGCTCCTTCCAGTTCTCCGGAGCCTTGTCGACGCCCGCCTTCTCGGCCAGGTCCGTGCGGTAGTAGAGGACCCGGGTGTCGACGTACCACGGCACGCCGTAGGCGGTGCCGTCCACCTCGCCCTGCTCCCAGCCCGCCGGGAAGAAGTCCTTCTTGTCGAAGACCTTGCCGTCCACCGGCTCCAGCACGCCCAGCTCGGCGAACTCGCCCATGTAGCTCCCGCCCATCTGCGCCACGTCGGGCAGAGTGCCCGCCGCCGCTGCCGAGACGAGCTTCTGGTGGGCGACGTCCCAGCCGATCGGGGTCACCTTGACGGTGATGTTCGGGTTGGCCTTCTCGTAGACCTCGGCCACGTCCGCGAGCTTCTCGCCCTCGGCCCCCATGGCCCACACGGTGAGCGTCTGCTTCTCGTCGGCCGCGACGTCGCCGCCGGAGGAGCCGCAGGCGGAAAGGGTCACGGCGAGCGCGAGCGCTAGGCCGGCGGGAGCGGTTCTGGCGATGCGGGACATGGGAGGGCTCCTCCTTGAGCATTCCGGATGCTGCGCTATGCGCTATGTATGCGCTGCCTGTAAGCGCATACATCACTCTGCGCCAGTCGTTCGGGAATCCGCAAGAGGGTGCTGGGTCACACTCGTGCAACGTGCTCGACATCCCGGCGTCTTGTTGTTGAACCGTAAACGCGCCGTTTGTGGAACAACAGGCGATGTGACCGATTCGTCGCTCGGGGGCCTGCGGCCCGCCGGGGCGTGGTCGGCGTCTACCCTCGCCGCATGGCCTCATCCGTCGCGTTCTCCCACGACTTCCCGTTCGACCCGGCCTACGGGTACGACGCGCCGGACGCCCTGCTGGACATCCCGGCCCCGCCCGCCCCCGACGGCTTCGACGCGTTCTGGCGGGAGCGGTACGCGCGGGCCCGTGCGGTCGACCCCCGGCCGGTCCTCGGCCCGGTGGAGGAGGAGCGCGACGGCGTGCGGATCCACGGGGTGAGGTACACCTCCGTGGGCGGCGTCCGGCTCGGCGGCTGGCTCGCGCTGCCCGCCGAGGGGCCCGTACGGTACGGATTCGTCGTCGGGCACGGCTACGGCGGCCGCCAGGAGCCCGGCCGGGACCTTCCGGCGCCGCTGCCCGGGGCCGCCGCGATCCTGCCGTGCGTACGGGGCATGGGGGAGCGGGGCCGGGTCGACGGCATCCCGGACCTGGCCGCCGAGCACGTCCTGCACGGCATCGGCTCCCGCGACACCTACGTCATCGGCGACTGCGCGGCCGACCTCTGGTGCGCCGCCTCCGCCCTGACGGAACTGGTGCCCGAGCTGGCCCGGGCCGGACGTCCGGGCGGGCCCCGCCTCGGCTACCTCGGCGAGAGCTTCGGCGGCGGGCTCGGGGCCCTCGCGCTGCCCTGGGACGACCGCTTCGGCGCGGCCCAGCTCACGGTCCCCACCTTCGGCAACCACCCGCTGCGGCTCACCCTGCGCTGCGCGGGCAGCGGCGAGGCGGTCCGGGCGCACCACCGCGCACACCGCGAGGTCACCGATGTCCTCGGCTACTTCGACGCGGCGACGGCGGCGACCCGACTGACGCTGCCCACGCTGGTCGCGGCCGCCCTGTTCGACCCGTCCGTGCCGCCGCCGGGGCAGTTCGCCGTACACAACGCGCTGGCCGGCGAGCGCGAGCTCCAGGTGCTGACGGCGGGGCACTTCGCGTACCGGGGGATGACGGCCGAGGCGGCGGAGCTGGACGCGAACCGGACCCGGTTCTTCGGGACGCGGCTGGGGGCGGTGGGCTGAGGGACCGGCTGAAGCCCCGGCGCCGGCTCAGGCCTCCGGCTCGCGGGGCCCGCTCCGGGGGCCGTGCCAGTCCAGGCACAGGACGGTGGCGTCGTCCTTGGGCGGCCGGCCGCCGTAGGCGTCGGCGACCGCGGTGACGATGGTGCGGACGGCTTCACGCGGGTGCTCGGCGGCGGTCCGGAGCAGTACCTCGGGCAGGTCGACCGACGCTGATTCGCGTTCCTGCGCACCGTCGGTGTACAGCAGGAGGCGGTCGCCGGGGCGTAGGTCCAGGTCCTGGACCTCGTACGGACCCTGCGGCGGGAAGCCGAAGGGCATGTCGATCCGCGGAGTGATCACCTCGACCGAGTCGTCGCGCAGCCGGAGCGGCGCGGGGTGACCGGCGTTGACGAGCTGGGCGTGGCTCCCGTCCAGGGCGATCCGCAGCAACTGCCCGGTGGCGAAGGTGGTGTTCCCGTGGTCGAGCAGGGCCTGATGCATCTGGCGGGCCTGTTCGACGAGATCCGCACCGGCGCGGCGGGCACCGCGTGAGGCGTTCACCACGAGGGTGGCGATGAGCGAGGCGTTGACGTCGTGGCCCATGGCGTCCGTGATCGACACATGGAGATCGCTGGTGTCGAGGCTGTAGTCGTAGGTGTCCCCGGCGATGTCGGCGGCCGGGACCAGAGCCCCGGCGATGGCGAACTCCGCCGCGTCGCAGGAGGAGGCGGAGGGAAGCAGCTGACTCTGGATCTCCGCCGCCAGGCTGACCGGCGTGGTGCGGTTGCCCCAGTGGTAGAGGTCGGTGAAGCGGCGGTCGGTGACGATGATGTACGCCAGCGCGTGTGCGGCGTCCTCGACCTGTGCCAGCACCTCCTCGGTGACGGCGTCGAGGAACAGCTCCAGCACGCCGATGGTGTCACCGCGGTTGGTCACCGGGGCGAGGACACACTGGCCCTGCCCGTCCTGTTCCACCTGCACCAGCTTCTGGGAACGCAGCACCTTGTCGTAGATGCCGGTGCCCGCCAGCGGAACCTGCTCGGTCCGGTCCTCGCGCGTGGCGCCTTCCATGTCGTTGACCCGCAGCAGACGGCTGCCGACCAGGTCCACGAAGAGGAACGACACGTACCGCGCGCCGAACCTGGTGCGCAGATCGCGCGCCACGACATCGAGCGAATTCACCGGCGCGGCGTTCCTCGCGGCCGTCAGTACTGCGGCCAGTCCCGTCCTGTCGCTCACCACAGCCTCCTCGGGTAGGCAGTGCTTGTGCCCTCCCAGCCCCGAATCAGCGCCCCGTGTAAGAAAAGCGGCCTATGTACCCGCACAAAAGCGCCCGAAGCGCCCGAAGTCGCCGACTGCTCCGCAGGGCATGGGCCCTCCGTACGCCCCCGCCGGGAGCCCTTCTCAGCCGCAGCCGCAGCTGGCCCGCCGGGTCACCGAGACCGGCAGCTCCAGCGAGACCGGGGCGCGGCCAGGGTCGGCCAGGCGCTGCACCAGCAGCTCCACCGCCTGCTCGCCCAGCAGCCGGATCGGCTGCCGGACGGTCGTCAGGGGCGGGCGGACGATCCGGCTCAGCGGGATCCCGTCGAACCCGGTCACGGCGATGTCCTCGGGCACCCGCACCCCGCGCCGCTCCAGCGCCTGGAGCGCGCCGACCGCCATCTGGTCGTTGGCGAACAGCATCGCCTCCGGCCGTTCCACCCCCGTACCCTCCGACCGGTCCAGCAGGGTGTCCGCCGCCAGCGCGCCCTCGGCCTGGGTCATCATCCCGGCGCGCAGCTCCGGCCGGGAGGGCACCGGGAGGCCCGCGTCCCGGCAGGCCTCCTGGAAGCCCCGGAACCGGGCCTGGGAGTCCGGCGAGTCCTCCCCGCCGCCGATGAACGCCAGCCGGCGCAGCCCGTGGTCCTCGATCAGATGGCGGGTCAGTTCGCGCTCGCCCTCCGCGTTGGCCACCACGATGTGATCCAGGTGGTCGATCTCGCGCGGCCCGGCGAGCATCACCACGGGCAGCCGGCGCGATATCACTTCCAGGTCCTCGGTCGGCACGGTCCGGGCCAGTACGGCGAAGCCGTCGACCCGCCCCGCGACCTTGGCCACCAGGCTCTCCGGCCCGCCCTCCAGCGAGGCCGCGATCAGCAGGGCGTAGCCGTGCCGCCGGGCCGCCCGTTCCATGCCCCGGATGATCTGGTCGGAGTAGAGCATGACGGCCTGGTCGTCGTCCGCGTCGCTCGCGGCCGCCGCGGTCTCGGCGTCCTGGTCCGCGAAGTCCGGGAAGCACAGCCCGAGCACACCGGTCGTCCGGCTGGCCAGGCCCCGGGCGCTGCCGCTCGGCACGTACCCCAGCTCACGGGCGGCCTCCATGACCTTCTCGCGGGTCTGGACGCGTACGGAATCGGGGTTCCGGTAGACCCGGGAGACCGTGGCAATGGAGACGCCCGACCGCTCGGCGACGTCGTACACCGTGGGGGCGCTCACTCGACCGACCGTCCGTCCGCTTTTCTTCCGCGAGGCGATCACGAGGCTCGTGAAAGCGCATTCACCCTAAATCCTGGGGCGCGGGAGGAGCAAGGCGGTCCGTTCCGGCGTGCCGGGGCTCACGTCCGCTCACGCGCGGTCGCGGCCGGGGAGTGAGCCGGGGGTGGGCCGGGAGTGAGCCGGGGGCGAGCGAAACGTTCCTCCGGGCGGGTGAGCTTGCCCCTCCCGTCCGCCGTGTCGACGCCCCCTCGCGCGCAGGGGCGTTTTCAGTGGGCGGAAGGAATCAGTGTGATCAACTGCAAATGCCACCACATACGCACTATCCGGTCCATTCCGGTACGGGGTGGTCCGGGCCGGCCCCGGAGGTAACAGCCATGTCCCACGTCGGCGTCCCGCGCGGGACGGTCCGAAAGCGCCGATCGCTCGCGCTCCTCACGACCGGGGTGCTCACGATCCCGGTGCTGGCGGGCTGCAGCTCCGGCGGCGAGGAGACCTCCCGGGGCGTGCCCCAGGACATCGCCCCCGCCGCCCGCGAGACGGTCGCCGACGGTTCGACGGTGAACTGGGCGGTCGACGCGCTGCCCGCCACCTTCAACGCCTTCCAGGCGGACGCGGACAGCGCCACCACCCGGATCACCGGAGCCCTGCTCCCGACCCTCTTCCCGATGGACAAGTCGGGGCAGCCGAAGCTCAACCCGGACTACCTGGAGTCCGCGAAGGTCATCGAGCGCGAGCCGAAGCAGGTCGTGCTCTACAAGCTCAACCAGCAGGCGGTCTGGAGTGACGGTCGCGAGATCGGGGCCCCCGACTTCGTCGCCCAGTGGCGGGCGCTCAGCGGCAAGGACTCCGCGTTCTGGACCGCCCGCAACTCCGGCTACGAGCGGATCGAGAAGATCGAGCGGGGCGCGGACGACCTCCAGGTGCGGGTCACGTTCTCCAAGCCCTACGCGGACTGGCGCTCGCTGTTCTCGCCGCTCTACCCGAAGGAGATCACCGGCTCGCCGGACACCTTCAACGACGGCGCGCGCACCACCCTCAAGAACACCGCCGGGCCCTTCGTCCTGCGCAGCGTCAGCACGTCCAAGGGCACCGTCACGCTGGCCCGCAACCCGCGCTGGTGGGGCGACAAGGCCAAGCTGGACACCCTCGTCTTCCGGGCGGTCGCCGCCAAGGACCGTACCCAGGCCCTCGCCGACGGCACGGTGGACGTCGCCGACATCGACGCGGCCACCGCCGACCGCATCACCCTCGCCCGCCGCGACCGGGGCAACAACGGCCAGCAGCCCGCCCACGGCCCGGGCTCCGAGATCACGCCCGCCGCGGCCCTGCGCTCCTGGGCCCTGGCGCACGGTTCCGACGAGGAGGCCGCCGAGATCGCGCAGGCCGCCCGCGAGAAGAACCGCAAGGCCGTCGTCGCGTACGCCACCGAGCAGAAGGCGCTGCGCGACTTCGCCGTCCGCAAGTCCCTGGAGCCCGCCTACACCCAGCTCGCGCTGAACGGCGAGTCCGGCCCGCTCGCCGACGACCGGGTCCGCCGGGCGGTGGCCCGCGCCCTGGACCGCCAGGAGCTGGCCCAGACGGTGCTGGGGCCGCTCGGCCTTCCGGCGAAGCCGCTCGGCAGCCACCTCGCCCTCGCGGGCCAGCCCGGCTACAAGGACGGCAGCGGGGCGCTCGGCGACCAGAACACCAAGGAGGCCCAGGCCCTCCTGGCGGACGCCGGCTGGACCCGGGGCGGCGCTGCCCAGCTCCCGAAGGACACCAAGGCGGGCAGCGAGGCGGAGAAGAAGGGCGACAAGGACGCGAAGGAGGACAAGGACACGAAGGAAGGCGCCGAGGCGGAGAAGGGGACCGCCGAGGACGCGAAGAAGGACGAGGACAAGGACGCGAAGACCGAGAAGAGCGAGAAGGAGAGCAAGGAGGAGAAGGCCGACGAGGAAGCCGAGGACGAGAAGGGCGACAAGAAGGCCGGGCGCGCCTCCGAGGACAGCGCCGCCTCCCGCGACGAGGGCCTCTACATCGTCGGCGAGGACAACAAGCCCGGCGCCCAGGCCCCCGCCCACGCCTCCGCGAGCGGCGCCTCGGGCCTCCACGTCATCGCCCCCGCCCGGACGGCCGCCGCCCAGAGCGCGGCCCTGCTCCGCCAGGCCGGAGTGGTCGGCGAGGACGGCACCGTGGCCGCGCAGGACAAGCAGCCCGGCGGAGCCGCCGGAGCGTACGCCCCCGTCGGCACCGCCGCCCCGGCGCCCGCCGCGGCCAAGGGGCAGCTCGGCAAGGACGGCAAGACGCTGACCCTGCGCTTCGTGCTCCCCTCCGGGCCCGGATCCCAGTCGCTGCGCAGCGTCGGCGACAAGATCGCGGCGATGCTGGAGAAGATCGGCATCGGCACGGAGATCACCAAGGTGCCCGACGAGAGCTACTTCAAGGACCACATCGCCTCCGGCGAGTACGACCTGGCGCTCTACTCCTGGCCCGCCACCGCCTACCCGGCCACCGACGGGCGTCCGATCTACGCCAAGCCGGAGCCCGCCACCGACGGGTCGCTCCTCGTGGAGCAGAATTACACCCGGGTCGGCACCGACCACATCGACCAGCTCTTCGACCAGGCGGCCGCCGAGCTGGACGAGAAGGCCGCACGCGAGCTGATGAAGCAGGCGGACGCCCGGATCTGGGCCGCCGCCGGATCGATTCCGCTCTTCCAGCGTCCGCAGCTCGTCGCGGTCGACAAGAAGCTCGCGAACGTCGGGGCGTTCGGTTTCGCGGCCCCCCGGTACCAGGACATCGGGTTCAAGAACCGGCAAGCGGCAGGTTCCCCCGCAGACCGCAAGAAGTAGCGGGTAAATACCACACCCTCCCACCGCCAAGCTCAGATGCACCTCAAAACCCTTGCCCGCCGGTTCCCCCGGCGGGCAGTGTGGTGTCTGCCCTGACCCGGGCCGTTCATCGCTTCACCGCTCCTCACCCCCCACACAGCCCGACCGCGGTCCCGCCGCAGCTCTGCCCCCATTCCGGCCACGTCGATGGCCCGGCAGTACCCAAGGGCCTGGCTCCGTGCCGGGCCGGGCTCGCGTGCCCCGGCACGCACATCTGCGGCGTTGTCGTCGGTCGTCATGGCTCCGCCATGACTCCCTCCTCCGCCTTGCAGCTGCACGCGCCGGACCCCGCTCCCTGATCCGGCCCGGCACGGAGCCAGGCCCCTGACACCGGCTGAATATCGCCTGAATCACACGGGAAGACCGCCTCTGCGGATCCGTCCGGGAAGCCCGGTGGGCCCGGGGCCCGTACGATGGGACGAGCCGTGGCGTGCCGCCCGGCGGGCGTACGAGGACTCGAAGACCGACTGAGACGCCTGATCCCACGATCCGAGAGAAGCGCAAGCCACCCATGCCCACGCGCCACGACATCCGTAACGTAGCCATCGTCGCCCACGTCGACCACGGCAAGACCACGCTGGTCGACGCCATGCTCAAGCAGGCCGGAGCGTTCGCCGCCCACGCCGCCGAGCACCTCGACGACCGCATGATGGACTCGAACGACCTGGAGCGTGAGAAGGGCATCACGATCCTCGCCAAGAACACGGCGGTGAAGTACCACCCCAAGGACGGCGGGGACCCGATCACGATCAACATCATCGACACCCCCGGCCACGCCGACTTCGGCGGCGAGGTCGAGCGCGGTCTGTCGATGGTGGACGCGGTCGTGCTGCTCGTCGACGCCTCCGAGGGCCCGCTGCCCCAGACCCGCTTCGTGCTGCGCAAGGCGCTGGCCGCGAAGATGCCGGTCATCCTCTGCATCAACAAGACGGACCGCCCCGACTCCCGGATCGCCGAGGTCGTCGACGAGACGTACGACCTGTTCCTGGACCTGGACGCGGACGAGGACCAGATCGAGTTCCCGATCGTCTACGCCTGCGCCCGTGACGGCGTCGCCTCGCTGACCAAGCCCGAGGACGGCACCGTCCCGCAGGACAGCGACAGCCTGGAGCCGTTCTTCAACACCATCCTGGCGCACGTCCCGGCCCCCGAGTTCGACGCGGACGCGCCGCTCCAGGCCCACGTCACCAACCTGGACGCCGACAACTTCCTCGGCCGTATCGCGCTCTGCCGCGTCGAGCAGGGCGAGCTGCGCAAGGGCCAGACCGTCACCTGGATCAAGCGTGACGGCACGATGTCCAACGTCCGCGTCACCGAGCTCCTGATGACCGAGGCGCTCACCCGCAAGCCGGCCGAGGTGGCGGGCCCCGGTGACATCTGCGCCGTCGCCGGATTCCCGGACATCATGATCGGCGAGACCCTGGCCGACCCCGAGAACCCGATCGCGCTCCCGCTGATCACGGTCGACGAGCCGGCCATCTCGATGACCATCGGCACCAACACCTCGCCGCTCGTCGGCAAGGGCGGCAAGGGCCACAAGGTCACCGCCCGCCAGGTGAAGGACCGCCTGGACCGTGAGCTGATCGGTAACGTCTCGCTCCGCGTCCTGGACACCGAGCGCCCCGACGCCTGGGAGGTCCAGGGCCGCGGTGAGCTCGCGCTCGCCATCCTGGTCGAGCAGATGCGCCGCGAGGGCTTCGAGCTGACCGTCGGCAAGCCCGAGGTCGTCACCAAGCAGATCGACGGCAAGACCCACGAGCCGATCGAGCGCATGACGATCGACTCGCCCGAGGAGCACCTCGGCGCCATCACCCAGCTCATGGCGACCCGCAAGGGCCGCATGGAGACCATGACGAACCACGGCTCCGGCTGGGTCCGCATGGAGTGGATCGTGCCGTCCCGCGGCCTCATCGGCTTCCGTACGGAGTTCCTGACCCAGACCCGCGGCACCGGCATCGCGCACTCCATCTTCGAGGGCCACGAGCCGTGGTTCGGCGAGCTGCGCACCCGTCACAACGGCTCGCTGGTGGCGGACCGTTCGGGCTCCGTGACGCCGTTCGCGATGGTCAACCTCCAGGAGCGCGGTGTCATCTTCACCGAGGCCGGCACCGAGGTCTACGAAGGCATGATCATCGGCGAGAACTCCCGCGCCGACGACATGGACGTGAACATCACCAAGGAGAAGAAGCTCACCAACATGCGTGCGGCCTCCGCGGACACCACGGAGAACGTGGTCCCGGCCCGCAAGCTGTCGCTGGAGCAGTCCCTGGAGTTCTGCCGCGAGGACGAGTGCATCGAGGTGACCCCGGAGACCGTGCGTATCCGCAAGGTCGTCCTGGACGCCAAGCAGCGCGGCCGCACGGCCTCGCGCGCCAAGAACGGCTGATCCCCGGCCTCAACAGGCCCTGAGGACCGCCCGGACGCCCCTGTGGGCTTCCGGGCGGTCCTGTCTGCGCCCTCGCACGTCCAGGAGCCCCGGAGCCGTACGCTCCGTATGCGAAGGCCCGCGGCGACCTCTGCGGACTCGTCGGACGGCCCGTCAGCACAGGCATTGACAGGAGGCCCGGCCCACCACGGACACTGTGGTGGGCCGGGCCTTCGTCAATCGCTTTTCCTGACCGTGGTGTCCGGATATCGGGGGTCGCTCTCCGGAACATGTGTTAACAGTCCGTTTCGGGCGTGTCTGTCTGGGATCGCTTTGTCCGGATTTCGGGCACACGAGAGGGTCTGATGTTGTCAAACCGAGACCCTTTAAGTGTGGTTTACAGCCCGGCCGTACTCAATAGTTGGCTCCATTGAGCTCGGGTCAATGGGTCACGCACTGTGGGGAGTGCCGACTCACGAGCACACTCGGGGCACTGAACGATCACCGTCAGGGGTGTCGGTGAATCTCTCCAGTGCCCTTCTTGTAGTCAAAAGTGGACTCATGAGGAGGAAACCCATGCGCGGTGCCAAGAGCGCCAAGTGGGTCGCGGGAGCGGCCGTCATCGCCCTGGCCGCGACTGCCTGTGGCGGTAGCGACAGTGGTGACGGAGGCAAGAAGAACACGTCGGGCCAGCCCGCCGGGTACGTCTCGATCGACGTCGGTGAGCCCCAGAAGCCTCTGATGCCGGCCGACACCAACGAGAGCAACGGCTCCTACGTCATCCAGTCGCTGTTCACCCAGCTGCTGGACTTCGACGACAAGGGCGAGATCGTTCTCACGAACGCCGAGTCCGTCGAGACCGAGGACTCCAAGACGTGGACCGTCAAGCTCAAGGCGGGCTGGAAGTTCCACAACGGTGAGGCCGTGACCGCGCAGTCGTACATCGACGCGTGGAACTGGTACGCCAACGTCGAGAACAAGCAGCAGAACGCGTTCTGGTTCTCCGACATCAAGGGTTACGAGGACGTCCACCCCGAGAAGGGTGCGCCCAAGTCCAAGGAGATGTCCGGTCTGAAGGCCGTGGACGACACCACGTTCACGATCGAGCTGGCCAACAAGGTCCCGTACTTCAACTACAAGCTTGGCTACGCGACGTTCGCGCCGCTGCCCAAGGTCTTCTACGACGACCCGAAGGCGTTCGGCCAGAAGCCGATCGGCAACGGCCCGTACACGTTCGAGAAGTGGACCCACAAGAAGCTCATCCAGGTCAAGGCCTGGCCCGAGTACCAGGGTCCGAACAAGGCTGCCAACAAGGGCATCCAGTTCAAGAACTACTCGACCGTCGAGGCGGCCTACGCGGACGTCATCTCCGGCAACCTGGACATGATCCGTCAGGTCGGCCCGCGTGACCTCCCGAAGTACAAGACGGACCTCGGTGACGGTGCGATCGAGCAGCCCTACGCCGCGATCCAGTCGCTGAACCCGGCGTTCTACTCGAAGACGTTCAAGGACATCGACCCCAAGGTTCTCCAGGGTCTGTCCATGGCGATCGACCGTGAGACCATCACGAAGACCGTCCTGAACGGCACCCGCACCCCGGCGACGAGCTTCACGCCCCCGCAGGTCAAGGGCAACCAGACGCTCGACTCCGACATCCTGAAGTTCAACCCGGCCAAGGCCAAGGAGCTCATCAAGGAGGGCGGCGGTGTTCCGGAGAACAAGATCTCGATCCAGTACAACGCCGACGGTGGGCACAAGGAGTGGGTGACCGCGGTCTGCGAGTCCATCCGTAACTCCACCGGGGTCGACTGCGTCGGCGACGCCAAGCCGGACTTCCCGACCGACCTCGAAGCGCGTGACAACAACGAGGTCAAGGGCTTCTACCGCGGTGGCTGGGTGGCCGACTACCCCGTCAACGTGAACTTCCTCAAGGAGCTCTACCACTCCAAGGCGGAGTCGAACAACGGTCGGTTCGCCGACAAGGAGATCGACGAGCTGATGGCGAAGGGTGACAAGGCGGACTCGCTCGAGGCCTCCGTCGCCGCCTACCAGGAGGTCGAGAAGGCCCTGGTGGACAAGATGCCCGCCATCCCGCTCTGGTACTACGCCATCAACGGCGGCCACGGCAAGAACGTCGACAACGTCAAGGTCGACTTCCACGGTGACCTCGAACTGACCGGCGTCACCACCAAGTAACGCCTGCGGGTCATTCCCCAACTGGCCGTCATCCGCCCGTGCTGCCCCTCAGCACGGCCGGAGGCGCGGGGGTCGTCTCTGCCAAGAGGCGGCCCCCGCGCCGCAGTTATCCCCACACGGAGGCACCCATGGGGCGCTATGTCGCACGACGACTGCTCCAGATGATCCCGGTCTTCCTCGGGTCGACCCTGCTGGTCTTCCTGATGATGTACGCACTGCCCGGCGACCCCGTCAGAGCACTTGCCGGTGAACAGCACGCAGACCCTGCGCAGATCGCGTCGATGAAGGCGAGTCTCGGCCTGGACCAGCCGATCTGGCAGCAGTATTTGAAGTACCTGGGCAATCTGTTCCAGGGCGACCTCGGTTTGCAGATCGGAACGCAGCGTCCGGTCGCCGAGGTCATTTCCGAGGCCTACCCGATCACCGTCAGACTGGCGATCTTCGCCTTCGTCTTCACGGTCGTCGCCGGGATCTCGCTCGGTATCGTCGCGGGCCTGAAGGCCGAGTCCCTCCGGGACCGCGGTCTGCTCGGTCTGACGCTGGTGCTGATCTCCATGCCGTCCTTCGTGCTGGGCTTCCTCGTGCAGTACTTCTTCGCGTTCCAGCTCGGCATCGCCAAGCCGAACGTGAGTCTTGAGCCGACCAACACCGAGCTGATCATGCCGGCCATCGTGCTGGCTTCGCTGTCGCTCGCCTACGTGGCCCGCCTCACCCGTACCTCGGTCGCCGAGAACCTGCGCGCCGACTACATGCGTACGGCTGTCGCCAAGGGCCTGCCGCGCCGTCGGATCATCGGCGTCCACCTGATGCGCAACTCGCTCATTCCGGTCGTCACGTTCCTCGGCACCGACATCGGCGCTCTCATGGGCGGCGCGATCGTGACCGAGGGCATCTTCAACATCAAGGGCGTCGGGAGCCTGGTCTTCGAAGCTCTCAAGAAGCGTGAAGGTGCCACCGTCGTCGGCGTCGTGACGCTGCTCGTCGTCGTCTACCTCATCTGCAGCCTGCTCGTCGACCTGCTCTACGCGGTCCTGGACCCGAGGATCCGGTATGCCTGACACCACCGCACTCTCCAAGAGCACCGACGCTCCGGCCGCCGAGCCTCAGACGCCCGCCGCGACCGACGCCGGCCCCGCGCCCGGCAAGCCGCGCAGCCTCTGGTCTGATGCCTGGCACGACCTGCGCCGCAACCCGCTCTTCCTCGTCTCGATGGTGCTGATCCTGCTGCTCGTCGTCATGGCGATCTTCCCGGGCCTGTTCACCAGTGCCTCGCCGCGGGACGCCAACCTGGCCGAGCACTACCTCCAGCACCCGAACTGGGGCCACTTCTTCGCCCCCGACTGGCTCGGGTACGACGGCCAGGGACGCTCCATCTACGCGCGTGTCGTCCATGGAGCACGCGCCTCCATCACGGTCGGCGTCGTCGTGACCATCGCGGTCACGATCACCGGACTGACGATCGGTATGATCGCCGGCTACTTCGGCGGCTGGATCGACACGATCCTGTCCCGTGTCACCGACATCTTCTTCGGTGTCCCCTTCATCGTCGGCGCCATGGTCATCCTGACCACCTTCGAGCAGCGCTCGGTGTGGGTCGTGATCCTGTCGCTGGCCTTCCTCGGCTGGACCTCGATCGCCCGTGTCGCCCGTGGCTCGGTCATCACGATCAAGCAGGCCGACTACGTGGTCGCCGCCAAGGCGCTCGGCGCCTCCACCTTCCGGATCCTGACGCGGCACATCCTGCCGAACGCCATCGCTCCGGTCATCGTGGTCGCCACCATCGCGCTCGGCGGCTACATCGCCGCCGAGGCCACCCTGTCGTTCCTCGGCATCGGCCTCGCCGAGCCGACGGTCTCGTGGGGCATCGATGTCTCCGCCGCGTCGGCCCAGTTGCGCAACGCTCCGTACGTCCTGATCATCCCCTCGGTGATGGTTTCGGTCACGGTGCTGTCCTTCCTGATGTTCGGCGATGCGGTCCGCAACGCCCTCGACCCCAAGATGCGCTGAGGGAGGCGTTCGTGACCACCATCGACAAGACGGCTCACGTCCCCGCACCGCGGGAGTCCGTGAGTGGCGACGGTCCACTGCTCGACGTCCGTGACCTGCACGTGGAGTTCCACACCCGCGACGGTGTGGCCAAGGCGGTCAACGGTGTGAACTACACCGTCAGCGCCGGCGAGACGCTCGCGGTGCTCGGCGAGTCCGGTTCCGGCAAGTCCGTGACCGCGCAGACCATCATGGGCATCCTCGACATGCCGCCCGGGAAGATCACACAGGGCGAGATCCTCTTCCGCGGCCAGGACATGCTGAAGATGTCCAACGAGGAGCGCCGGAAGATCCGCGGCCGCAAGATCGCGATGATCTTCCAGGACGCGCTGTCCTCGCTGAACCCGGTCCTCTCCGTCGGCTACCAGCTGGGCGAGATGTTCCGGGTGCACCAGGGCCTGTCCAAGAAGGCGGCCAAGGCCAAGTCCATCGAGCTGATGGACCAGGTCAAGATCCCGGCGGCGGCGGCCCGTATCTCGGACTTCCCGCACCAGTTCTCCGGCGGTATGCGCCAGCGCATCATGATCGCCATGGCGCTGGCCCTGGAGCCGGACCTGATCATCGCGGACGAGCCGACCACCGCGCTCGACGTGACGGTGCAGGCCCAGGTCATGGACCTGCTGGCCGAGCTGCAGCGTGAGTACAACATGGGTCTGATCCTGATCACCCACGACCTCGGCGTCGTCGCCGACGTCGCGGACAAGATCGCCGTGATGTACGCGGGCCGGATCGTGGAGACGGCCCCGGTCGGCGAGCTGTACAGCCGCCCGGCCCACCCGTACACCAAGGGTCTGCTGGACTCGATCCCGCGCCTGGACCAGAAGGGCCAGGAGCTCTACGCGATCAAGGGCCTGCCGCCCAACCTCACGCGTATCCCCGCGGGCTGTGCCTTCAGCCCGCGCTGCCCCAAGGCACAGGACATCTGCCGTACGGACATCCCGCCGCTCGCCCCGGTGACCGAGCGGGACGGTCTCGAGCTGGTCGGCCGCGGCAGCGCGTGCCACTTCTGGAAGGAGACGATCCATGGCTGAGCTCAAGAAGGAGCAGGGGCCCGTGGACGCCACCCCGAACGTCTCCGACGTGGAGACCGTGGACGCGGCGACCGAGGCGGAGGCCGTAGCCGCCATCGACGCGCCCGTCAGCCAGGGCGAGCCGATCCTCCAGGTGCGCAACCTCGTCAAGCACTTCCCGCTGACGCAGGGCATCCTCTTCAAGAAGCAGATCGGCGCGGTCAAGGCCGTCGACGGGATCTCCTTCGACCTGTACGCCGGTGAGACCCTGGGCATCGTCGGGGAGTCCGGCTGTGGCAAGTCCACCGTCGCTCGGCTTCTGATGACGCTGGAGCGGGCCACCGCCGGCGAGGTCTTCTACAAGGGCCAGGACATCACCAAGCTGTCCGGCCGGGCGTTGAAGGCGGTGCGCCGCAACATTCAGATGGTGTTCCAGGACCCGTACACCTCGCTGAACCCGCGTATGACGGTCGGCGACATCATCGGGGAGACCTTCGAGATCCACCCCGAGGTGGCCCCGAAGGGCGACCGGCGCCGCCGGGTCCAGGAGCTCCTGGACGTCGTGGGTCTGAACCCGGAGTACATCAACCGGTACCCGCACCAGTTCTCCGGCGGTCAGCGCCAGCGCATCGGCATCGCCCGCGGCCTCGCGCTCAACCCGGAGATCATCATCTGCGACGAGCCGGTCTCCGCGCTCGACGTGTCGGTGCAGGCCCAGGTCATCAACCTGATGGAGAAGCTCCAGGACGAGTTCAACCTGTCCTACGTCTTCATCGCGCACGACCTGTCCATCGTCCGGCACATCTCCGACCGGGTCGGCGTGATGTACCTCGGCAAGATGGCCGAGATCGGCACGGACACCCAGATCTACGACCACCCGACGCACCCCTACACCCAGGCGCTGCTGTCGGCGGTCCCGGTCCCCGACCCGGCGGCCCGTGAGGGACGCGACCGGATCATCCTCACCGGTGACGTTCCGTCACCGGCGAACCCGCCCTCGGGCTGCCGCTTCCGCACCCGGTGCTGGAAGGCGGAGGAGCGCTGCGCGACGGAGGAGCCCCTGCTGGCGATCCCCGAGCGCTTCGTGTCGGGGGCCACTCCGGCCTCGCACGAGTCGGCGTGCCACTTCGCAGAGGAGAGGTCCGTTCTTGTCGGCTGAGGAAGCGCACGCGGCGTGACCGTATCCGGTTCCTGACCGGCCGATGCCCGGTTCCCCTCGGGGGACCGGGCATCGTCGCGTCCGCGCCCGCTCCTGCCCGTACGGGGTAAGCCCACATGCGGTACGTGGCGTTATGGGGTGATATGAGGCATTGAGCTACTCGATGACTCTAGGAGGCACTTCATGCGCGGAGCCACACAGGTCAGGTGGGCCGCATGTGCGGTGGCCGTCGCCCTGGCAGCGACGGCCTGCGGCGGCGGTGACGGTGACGGCGGTGGCAGCGGCGGCGGCGCCGACGGCATCGTCAGCTCCTCCTGGGGAGACCCGCAGAACCCGCTGGAACCCGCCAACACCAACGAGGTCCAGGGTGGCAAGGTCCTCGACATGGTCTTCCGCGGACTGATCCGCTACGACCCGAAGACCGGCGAGGCCAAGAACATGGTCGCCGAGTCCATCGACACGACGGACTCCCAGAACTTCACGATCAAGCTGAAGGACGGCTGGACCTTCTCCAACGGCGAGAAGGTCACCGCCAAGTCCTTCGTCGACGCCTGGAACTACGGCGCCGCGCTGAAGAACAACCAGAAGAACGCCTACTTCTTCCAGTACATCGAGGGCTACGACAAGGTCCACCCGGAGTCCGGATCCGCCTCCGCCCAGACCCTGTCCGGCCTGAAGGTCGTCGACGACCTGACCTTCACCGCCAAGCTCACCCAGAAGTTCTCCCTGTGGCCCGACACCCTCGGCTACTCCGCCTTCGTCCCGCTGCCCAAGGCGTTCTACGACGACCACGACGCCTGGCTCTCCAAGCCCGTCGGGAACGGCCCGTACACCATCGAGTCGTACGCCAAGGGCTCCTCGATGAACCTGCGCAAGTGGGACGACTACCCGGGCGACGACAAGGCGAAGAACGGCGGCGTGGACCTCAAGGTCTTCACCGACAACAACACCGCCTACACCGACCTGACGGCGGGCAACCTCGACCTCGTCGACGACGTGCCCGCCTCCCAGCTCCGCAACGTCGAGGCGGACCTGGGCGACCGGTACATCAACACCCCCGCCGGCATCATCCAGACCCTGGCCTTCCCCTTCTACGAGAAGGAGTGGGACACCGACGACGCCCGCAAGGTCCGCCAGGGCCTGTCGATGGCGATCAACCGGCCGCAGATCACCGACCAGATCTTCCAGAAGACCCGCACCCCCGCGTCCGACTGGACCTCCCCGGTCCTCGGCGAGGACGGCGGCTTCAAGGAAGGGCTCTGCGGCAAGGAGTGCACGTACAACAAGGCCGAGGCCAAGAAGCTGATCGACGACGGCGGCGGCATCCCCGGCGGCCAGCTGAAGATCTCGTACAACGCGGACACCGGCTCCCACAAGGAATGGGTCGACGCCGTCTGCAACAGCATCAACAACGTCATGGGCAACAACAAGGCCTGCGTCGGCGGCCCCGTCGGCACCTTCGCCGACTTCCGCGCCCAGGTCTCCACCCAGAAGCTCACCAGCGCCTGGCGCGCGGGCTGGCAGATGGACTACCCGCTGATCCAGAACTTCCTCCAGCCGCTCTATTACACCAACGCCCCGTCCAACGACGGCAAGTGGAGCAACGAGCAGTTCGACGACCTGGTCGACAAGGCCAACGCCGAGAGCGACAAGGCCAAGGCCGTCACCACCTTCCAGGACGCGGAGAAGATCCTCGTCACGGAGATGCCGGTCATCCCGCTCTGGTACCAGAACGGCAGCGCCGGCTACTCGGACCGGGTCGACAACGTCGCGCTGAACCCGTTCAGCGTCCCGGTCTACGAAGAGATCACCGTCAAGTGACGCGCTGAGCGACGCGGACGGCCGGGACGCCCGACACCGGCGCCCCGGCCGTCCGCACACTCCGTTCCGCCCGCGCATCCTCCGCCCGGTACTGCTCGCCCCAACCCCCGGAGCCCCTCATGGGACGTTATGTGATCCGGCGGCTGCTGCAGATGATCCCCGTCTTCTTCGGCACCACGCTGTTGATCTTCCTCATGGTGAACGTGATGGGCGACCCCATCGCGGGTCTCTGCGGCGACCGCCAGTGCGACCCGGCCACCGCCGCCCAGCTGCGCTCCGAATTCGGCCTCGACAAGCCGGTCTGGCAGCAATACCTGACCTACATGGGCAACGTCTTCACCGGCGACTTCGGCACCGCGTTCAACGGGCAGAAGGTCACCGAGCTGATGGCCACCGCCTTCCCCATCACGATCCGGCTCACGATCGTCGCGGTCGTCTTCGAGGTCGTCATCGGCATCAGCCTCGGCGTCGTCACCGGCCTGCGGCGCGGCCGCCCCGTCGACACCACCGTCCTCATCCTGACGCTGGTCGTCATCGCCGTCCCGACCTTCGTCACCGGTCTGCTGCTCCAGCTCCTCCTGGGCGTCAAGTGGGGCATCATCAAGCCCTCGGTCTCCGCCGACCCCACCTTCGACGAACTCCTCGTCCCCGGGCTGGTCCTCGCCTCGGTCTCGCTCGCCTACGTCACCCGGCTCACCCGGACCTCGATCGCCGAGAACGCCCGCGCCGACTACGTACGCACCGCCGTCGCCAAGGGCCTGCCCCGCCGCCGCGTCGTCGTACGGCACCTGCTGCGCAACTCGCTGATCCCCGTCGTCACCTTCATCGGCACCGACGTCGGCGCCCTGATGGGCGGGGCCATCGTCACCGAGCGGATCTTCAACATCCACGGCGTCGGCTACCAGCTCTACCAGGGCATCCTGCGGCAGAACTCCCAGACCGTCGTCGGCTTCGTCACGATCCTCGTCCTCGTCTTCCTGGCCGCCAACCTGATCGTCGACCTCCTGTACGCCGTACTCGACCCGAGGATCCGCTATGCCTGAGCCGCAGACCCCGGACGAAGCGATCTCCCAGGCGGGCGCCGGAGGCGCGACGGACCTCGCGATGGAGGAGGGCACCAGCCTGGAGAAGACGCCGGGCGGCGCCGACGGCACCGGACCGGCCGGAAAGCCGCGCAGCCTCTGGTCGGACGCGTGGCGCGACCTGCGCCGCAACCCGGTCTTCATCATTTCCGCGCTGGTCATCCTCTTCCTGGTGATCATCTCGATCTGGCCCTCGCTCATCGCGAGCGGCGACCCCCTCCAGGCCAACCTGGACGACGCCCAGAAGGGCTCCGAACCGGGCCACCCCTTCGGCTTCGACCCGCAGGGCCGCGACGTGTACACCCGGGTCGTCTACGGCACCAGGACCTCGGTCACCGTCGGCGTCTGCGCCACCCTCGGCGTCGCGCTCCTCGGCAGCGTCCTCGGCGGACTCGCGGGCTTCTTCGGCGGCTGGTGGGACGCCGTCCTCTCCCGCCTCACCGACGTCTTCTTCGGCATCCCCGTCGTCCTCGGCGGTCTGGTCTTCCTCTCCGTCGTCACCAGCTCCACCGTCTGGCCCGTCGTCGGCTTCATCGTCCTGCTCGGCTGGCCGCAGATCGCCCGCATCGCCCGCGGCTCGGTCATCACCGCCAAACAGAACGACTACGTCCAGGCGGCCCGCGCGCTGGGCGCCTCCAACACCCGGATGATGCTGCGCCACATCACCCCGAACGCCATCGCCCCGGTCATCGTCGTGGCGACCATCGCGCTCGGCACGTACATCTCGCTGGAGGCGACCCTCTCCTTCCTCGGCGTCGGCCTGAAGGACCCGGCCGTCTCCTGGGGCATCGACATCTCCGCGGCCGCCAACTACATCCGCAACGCCCCGCACATGCTGCTCTGGCCGGCCGGAGCGCTGGCGGTCACCGTGCTCGCGTTCATCATGCTCGGCGACGCGGTGCGCGACGCCCTCGACCCCAAGCTGCGCTGAGGAGCCGGTTGCCATGTTGCTCGAAGTGCGCGATCTGCACGTGGAGTTCCACACCCGCGAAGGCGTCGCCAAGGCCGTCAACGGAGTCAACTACTCGGTGGCCGAGGGCGAGACGCTCGCCGTCCTCGGCGAGTCCGGCTCCGGCAAGTCCGTCACCGCCCAGGCCATCATGGGCATCCTCGACATGCCGCCCGGGAAGATCGCCGGCGGCGAGATCCTCTTCAAGGACCAGGACCTGCTGAAGCTCAAGGCCGACGAGCGGCGCAAGATCCGCGGCCAGGAGATGGCCATGATCTTCCAGGACGCCCTGTCCTCGCTGAACCCGGTCCTCACCGTCGGCGAGCAGCTCGGCGAGATGTTCGTCGTGCACCGCGGCATGTCCCGCAAGGACGCGAAGGCCAAGTCGGTCGAGCTGATGGACCGGGTCCGCATCCCCGCCGCGAAGGAACGCGTCGGCCAGTACCCGCACCAGTTCTCCGGCGGTATGCGCCAGCGCATCATGATCGCCATGGCGATGGCGCTGGAACCGTCGCTGATCATCGCCGACGAGCCGACCACCGCCCTCGACGTCACCGTCCAGGCCCAGGTCATGGACCTGCTCGCCGAGCTCCAGCGCGAGCTGAACATGGGCCTCATCCTGATCACCCACGACCTCGGCGTGGTCGCCGACGTCGCCGACAAGATCGCCGTGATGTACGCGGGCCGCATCGTCGAGACCGCCCCCGTCCACGAGATCTACAAGGCCCCGGCCCACCCGTACACCAAGGGCCTCCTCCGGTCGATCCCGCGCCTGGACCAGAAGGGCCAGGAGCTCTACGCGATCAAGGGCCTGCCGCCCAACCTCACGCGTATCCCGCCGGGCTGCGCCTTCAACCCCCGCTGCCCGATGGCCCAGGACGTGTGCCGCAGCGATGTGCCGCCGCTCTACGAGGTGGACGAGCAGCGCCGGAGCGCCTGCCACTTCTGGAAGGAGACGCTCGATGCACGCTGACCGCGACGAGAGTGCGGGGACCGGCGGTGGCGCGGCCGGCTCCACGCTGCTCTCCAAGGCCCGCGAGGACGCCGTCACGCCCTACACGGAGGGCGACCCGATCCTCCAGGTCCGCGACCTGGCCAAGCACTACCCGCTCACCCAGGGCATCCTCTTCAAGCGGCAGGTCGGCGCGGTCCGGGCCGTCGACGGCGTCGACTTCGACCTGTACGCGGGCGAGACGCTGGGCATCGTCGGGGAGTCGGGCTGCGGCAAGTCGACCGTCGCCAAGATGCTCGTCCACCTGGAACGCCCCACCGCCGGCGCGATCCGCTACAAGGGCGAGGACATCTCCAAGCTGTCCGGCCGGGCCCTGAAGGCGGTGCGCCGCAACATCCAGATGGTGTTCCAGGACCCGTACACCTCGCTGAACCCGCGGATGACGGTCGGCGACATCATCGGCGAGCCGTACGAGATCCACCCCGAGGTCGCCCCGAAGGGCAGCCGCCGCCAGAAGGTGCAGGACCTGCTGGACGTCGTCGGCCTCAACCCGGAGTACATCAACCGCTATCCGCACCAGTTCTCCGGCGGCCAGCGCCAGCGCATCGGCATCGCCCGCGGCCTCGCCCTCAACCCGGAGATCATCGTCGCCGACGAACCCGTCTCCGCGCTCGACGTCTCCGTACAGGCCCAGGTCGTCAACCTGCTGGACCGGCTCCAGGCCGAATTCAGCCTCAGCTTCGTCTTCATCGCCCACGACCTCTCGATCGTCCGGCACATCTCCGACCGGGTCGGCGTGATGTACCTCGGCCGGATCGTGGAGATCGGCTCCGACGCGGAGATCTACGACCACCCCACCCACCCGTACACCCAGGCGCTGCTCTCCGCCGTGCCCGTGCCGGACCCGACGGCCCGCGAGCACCGGGAACGGATCATCCTGCACGGCGACGTCCCCTCGCCCGCCAACATCCCCTCGGGCTGCCGCTTCCGCACCCGCTGCTGGAAGGCGCAGGAGCGGTGCGAACTGGAGATCCCGCTGCTGGCGGTCCCGGCGGAGTTCCGGCTCGCCGACACCCCGGCCCGGCACGACTCCGCGTGCCACTTCGCGGAGGAGAAGCGGGTGGTGCCGCCGGAGGGCGAGCTGGATGTCCCGGGGCCCGCGGAGGCACCGGGGGACGGGGAGGCATCCGGGCCCGGGGAGGTCTCCGGGCCGGGGAAGATCTCCAGGTCCGGTGAGGACGAAACGTCATGAACCGGCGTCAGCATCGTTAACAAGTAAGCAACTCCGCCGTCGCCGCACCGATATACGAACACCCCATGCTGAACAACGTACGGCCGTGCGGGTGCCGTGGACCGGCCGGAGCGTCGTCTTGTCGCTCCGGCCGGTTGCCCGCCGCCACCGCCCCGATCCCCGAACGCACTTGTTCATCCGTTCGGGGCAATGGAGTATCAGCGGGTGACACTCACACGGGGAGCAAGAATCACCGGCGCCGTTCTGTGCGCGGTTCCGGCGCTGATGGCCATCGCCTGGCTGGTACGGGATTTCCGGGTGGTCGACGGACCGGAGATGCTCTGGGACATCTGGGCGGGATCCGCGAACCCCTGGGGCATGCCGTCGCTCGCCACCACCGCCACCACTCTCATCCTGCTGGTCGTCCATGCCGCCACCGCCGTCGCGGTGCTCCGGTCCGCCCAAGCGTCTCCGGCTCTGATCATCACCGGAATCGTCACGTTCGCCGTGCGGCTGCCCGGTGTCTGGACCATCGCCGACTCCCCGTTCCCGGAGGAACTGCGCGACCGGGCGCTGCTGACCACGTACGCGACTCTGCTGGCCGGACTCGCCATGGTCGTCGTCGGGACGGCGGGCCGCCGCCCGGTGGCGGACGGCGAGGAGCGGCCCGCGGGACCGGGCCGGGGGGCCGGGGTGGCCGCGTTTCTGCTCCTCGGTTTCCAGGCGGTGGCCTTCACGGGCTGGGAGATCCGGCAGACCTTCGTCCTGCCGGACGGGCTGTATCCCGCGTGGTTCATGGGTGGGAGGCCCATGGTCATCCCGCTGACCGAGGCACCGCCCGGCTGGATGAACGTGCTGCTCATCCCGACGTTCCTGGTGGCGGCCGTCGGCGCGGTCGCCGGAGCGGCCTACGCGCGCCCGCTCGGCCTGATCGCGGGCGGCTTCCTGCTCTCGTCCGGGGTGCTGGGCGTGGGGCGGGGCATCCGCTTCGAGTTGTACGAGCGGTTCACCTCCCAGGACATCGAGACGCAGCTGAACATGCTGAGCTTCGTCGCCTCGCTCATCGCCGGGGTCGCCGTGCTCGTCCTCCTCGCCCGCAAGGGCGTCCAGCGGATCCCCGTGGGCGGCGCCCCGGGCCCGTGGGGCGGCGGCGGCCCGTGGGGCGCCCAGCCCTCTGGTTACCCGCCTCCGCAGGCGGCACCCGGTCAGCAGCCGCCGACCCCCGGCTTCGGGCCTCCGCAGGGCGGCGGGTTCGGGCCGCCGCCCTCCTCCCCGCCGCCGCGCCGGTGATCCGGTGACGGGGAGTCCGGGGCGGGCGGGGCTCAGGCCCCGGTCAGCCCCAGCGACCGCTTGAGGAAGTCCACCTGGAGCAGGAGCAGGTTCTCCGCGACCTGCTCCTGCGGCGTCATGTGGGTCACCCCGCTCAGCGGCAGCACCTCGTGCGGCCGCCCGGCCGCCAGCAGCGCGGAGGACAGCCGCAGGGCGTGCGCGACCACCACGTTGTCGTCGGCCAGACCGTGCACGATCATCATCGGCCGGACCTCGGCGGCGGGCTCGGAGAGGCCGTCGTCGGTGAGCAGCGAGTTGTACGCGTACACCTCGGGCTGCCGCGCCGGGTCGCCGAGATAGCGCTCGGTGTAGTGGGTGTCGTAGAGCCGCTGGTCCGTCACCGGGGCGCCCACGACCGCCGCGTGGAAGACGTCGGGCCGCCGCAGCACCGCGAGCCCCGCCAGATAGCCGCCGAAGGACCAGCCGCGGATCGCCACCCGGGAGAGGTCGAGCGGGAAGCGGTCCGCCAGCCCGTGCAACGCCTCGACCTGGTCCTCCATGGTCAGCACGAGGTTGTCCCGTACGGCCTTCTCCCAGGCGGGCGAACGGCCCGGCGCGCCCCGCCCGTCCGCCACGACCACCGCGAAGCCCTGGTCCGCGAACCACTGCGAGGTCAGGTGCGCGTTGTGGGCGGCGACCACCCGGCGGCCGTGCGGACCACCGTACGGGTCCATCAGGACCGGAAGGGGACCATCCGCCTCCTGGTAGTCCGAGGGGAGCAGGACGGCGCACGGAATCCGCCGTGCGCCCCCCTCGGTGAGCGTCACGCGGGCGGCGATGACCGGTTCCTGGGCGAAGCTCCCGATCCGGGACAGCCGCTTGCCGTCCCGCACCACCCACGCGGCGGCTCCGGGCTCCTCGGGAACGGCCGACACCACCACCGAGAGACCGCCCGAGCGGACCGCGGAGTGCACACCCACCCCTTCGGAAATCCGCTCGATTCCCAGCTCGTTCACCCGGTACACATGGATCTGCCCGATCTCCGGCTCGACCGCGTCCTCACCGGCCACCGCCGAGACCAGGATGTCCGAATCGCCGATGTCCAGCACCGACTGGACGTGCAACTGCGCCCCGGTGAGCAGCCGGTCCCCGACCGCCAGCACCCGCGCGCCGCCCTCGTCCACGATCCGCACCAGCCGCCCGTCCGGCGCCCACGCGGGCACCCCGGGGAAGAGATCCAGCCACACCGGGTCCTCGTCGACATGGACGATCCGGGTCGCACCGGTCTCCGGGTCCACCGCCAGATACCGCTGACTGCGCTGGTCACGGGCCTGCACCAGGAGCAGCGGGGCGCCCGCGGAGGACCAGTGGACCTGGGCCAGATACGGGAACGCGGCCCGGTCCCAGACCACTTCCGTACGGGCCCCCGCCAGGTCCATGACGAAGAGCCGCACCTCGGCGTTGGGCGTGCCCGCCGCCGGATAGGCGACCTCGGCGGGCCGGCGCTCCGGATGCGCCGGATCGGCGATGTACCACCGCTGTACGGGGCTGTCGTCGGCCCGCGCGACCAGCAGCCGGTCCGACTCCGGCGACCACCAGAAGCCGCGGTAGCGGTGCATCTCCTCGGCCGCGATGAACTCGGCCAGACCGTAGGTGACATGGGCGTCCTCCGGCTCGGCCAGCGCCCGGTCCTCCTCGCCGCCCGCCGTCACGACCCGCAGCGCGCCCTTGGCCACGTACGCGATGTGCCGGCCGTCGGGGGAGGGGCGCGGGTCGATCACCGGGCCCGGCACCGGCAGCGCCCGCGCGGTTCCGGCCCGCAGCTCGGCCACGTACACCTTTCCGGACAGGGCGAACGCCGCCAGCTCCGCCGCCGCGTCCACCGCGTAGGAGACGATGCCCGACGAACCCTCCCGGGTCCGCTCGCGCCGGGCCCGCTCCTGCGCCGACAGCTTCTCCGCCGAACCGCCCAGCAGGACTTCGGGATCGGCGGCGACGCGCTCCTCGCCGGTGGCCGGGTCGTGCACCCAGAGCCGGTTGGTCCGGTCCGTTCCGGACGTCGACCGGAGGAAGATCACCCGTGTCTCATCCGGTGAGACGGTGAAGGCGCGAGGTGCGCCGAGAGTGAAGCGCTGGGTCCGTGCTTGCTGGCGGGGAAAGGACAGCTTCTGCGAGGTCATGGCTCCGAACCTAGTCCCGAACTCGGCCGCGCGGCACGGTTCGTGCGCCCCTCGTGCTGCTGTGCCCCGATCAATGCGTTGGCACGGATAGTTATGATCCGTAGCGCTCGGTGGGTAGGAACCTGCTGACTCCGCGTGTGCTCCCGTCCCGACCGTACTGATGGAGGTGAACCGCCGTGGCGCTCTCGATTTCGGCGGTAGTGCTGCTGGCGATCATCGTCTTCCTGCTGATCCGGAAATCCGGACTGAAGGGAGGGCACGCGGTGGTCTGCATGCTGCTCGGGTTCTATATCGCGAGCTCGTCCATCGCGCCGACCATCTCCGATCTGACGACCAACGTGGCGGGGATGATCAGCAGCATCAAGTTCTGACCCGGGCGGCGCGCGGCACGGGGCGAGCGGCGGGCACAGGGGCGCGGGGGCACGGGGGGCCTCCGGGCTCGTAGGGTGGTCCCCATGAAGGACCTCCCCGCCCGCCGTCTGCTGCTGGTGCACGCGCACCCCGACGACGAGTCGATCAACAACGGCGCCACCATGGCCAGGTACGCGGCCGAGGGCGCCCACGTCACCCTGGTGACGTGCACGCTCGGCGAGGAGGGCGAGGTCATCCCGCCCCCGCTCGCCCGCCTCACCGCCGACCGGGACGACGTGCTCGGCCCCCATCGCGTGGGCGAGCTGGCCGAGGCGATGAAGGAACTCGGCGTCGCCGACCACCGCTTCCTCGGCGGGGCGGGCCGCTACCGCGACTCCGGAATGATGGGCGCCGAGCAGAACGGCCGCCCCGGCTCCTTCTGGTCCACCCCGGTGGACGAGGCCGCGGCCCACCTCGTCGAGGTGATCCGCGAGGTCCGCCCCCAGGTCCTGGTCACCTACGACCCGGACGGCGGCTACGGCCACCCCGACCACATCCAGGCCCACCGCGTCGCGATGCGCGCCGCCGACCTGGCCGCCGACCCGGCGTACGGCTCCGGCGCACCGCACACCATCGCCAAGATCTACTGGAACCGGGTGGAGCGGACCGTGCTGGAGGCCGCCTTCGACCGCCTCCGCACCACCGCGCCGGACGCCTTCCCCGGCATCGCCGCCGTGGACGACGTCCCGGGCGTGACCGACGGGGAGCGGATCACCGCCGAGATCGACGGATCGGCGTACGCCGGGGCGAAGTCGGCGGCGATGCGCGCCCACGCCACCCAGATCGCGGTCGACGGCCCCTTCTTCGCCCTCTCCAACGACCTCGGCCAGCCCCTGCTGACGTCCGAGTGCTACCAACTGGTGCGGGGCGTACCGGGCGGGCCCGACGGCGCGCGTGAGGACGACCTGTTCGCGGGCCTGCCGGACGCCACGGGCACCGCAGGCGTCACGGGTGTCACAGGGGCCGCAGGGGGCGCCGAGTGAGCGGGAACGCCGGCAGGAAGGGCCGTGAGCGCGCGCAGTCCGCCCGCGCGTCGCTGCGCAACGCGCCGCCCAGGCCGCCCGAGCGGCCCACCGGCCTCCTCGCACGTCCGAACCCGGCCCGGATCGCCGCCTACTTGGGCTTCGGTGTGCTCGGCGTGCTCGTCGCCCTCGCCGGAACGCTCCTCCAAGCCGCCTGGTTCCCGGGCGGGTTGATCATCGCGCTGCTGGCCTGCGCGGGCCTCTTCTACGGCGGCCGGATCCTGGTCGGCACCCAGCTCGGCGCACTCGCCCCGGCGGCCGGCTGGTTCGTCACGGTGTTCGTTCTGCTGAGCGGCACGTCGGAGGGCGACTACGTCTTCGGCGACGAACTCGGCCTGGCGCTCTTCGTCCTCGGCGGGACGGCCGCCGCTGTGATCTGCGCCACCACCTCCAAGGTGCCGCAATCAGCCATCCGCAGCGGCCGGTCCGGTACGTGAAGTGCCAAGTCCGGGTCCGCCGTGACCCCCACAGGTGTGATGCAGGGGTGGAGGTTTCCCCCGGTCGCGGAGTGTCCGACGGCGGCGGCCAGTATGGTGGTGCGCGCGCCGAGCCGTCCCCTGGCCTGCGGCATGGGGGAAGTACGGGCGGCGGAGCCAATCGGGAGAACCTGCTTTGAGTCGTGAAACTGACAGTTCGTCCTCCGGGCCCCAGGGGCGCGGCGGTGCCGCGTACCCGTCGGGTACGCCGCCGTACGGATCCCGCCAGTATCCGTCGCCGCACCCGTCGCAGGACGGCTCTGACGAGAACCCGGAATCCGTGGATCCGCCCCGGCCCGAGGAACCGAAGACCGAGACGACGCTGACGACGCGCATCCGGATCAACATCCCCGGGTCCCGTCCCATCCCGCCGGTCGTGATGCGTACGCCGATGGCGGAGAGCGACATCGCCGGCGGCCGTTCCGACGCGGAGCGCACCGGCGCCACCCCGCGCCCCGGCACGCCTCCGCCGGCACCCGCGGCCGGAGTCGGAGGCGGCTCGGGTCCCTCCGTCCGTTCCGCCGCGGGCCCGGACGGCGGAGCGCCCGCGGACCGGTCCCGGGACGGCGGCCCGTCGGCCGACCCGACGCCCGCGGAGAAGCCGGCCCGGGAGAAGAGCGGCAGTGACTGGTTCGCCCCGCGCAAGGCTCCGGCCGGCGGAGCGGGAGCGGCCGCTCAGGGCACCGGTGCGTCCGGCGGCCCCGGTGGCGCGCCTTCCGGTCCCGGCGGGCCCGGAAGCGCCCCGGGCACGGGCGGCCCCGGCGGCCCGGGAGCGGGTGGCCTCGGCGGCCCCGGTGCGGGCAACCCCACCGGCCCCGGCGGTGACGCGGGCCGCTCGCGTCCCGACCTGCCGTACTTCTCGGACGCCCCGCAGCCCGGCGGCGCTCCGGGCGGCCCCGGCCGCAGCGCGCTCGACGCCTTCGGCGCCGACGCCCCCGGCCCCGGGGCACGTACGCCCGGTCCGTCCGGCCCCACCACGGGACCGGTCACCGGCACCTCCTCGCTCACCCCGAACCTCGACGGCGTCCCGGGCCTCGGCGGCCCCGGCCCGATGGTCCCGGGCGTCCCCGGCGGCGTACCGCCCCGGATGTCCGACGACACGGCGATCCTCACGCCGCAGGCCCCGGCACCGGAGCCCGGCCCCGGCGGACATGTCTCGGGCTCCACGCTGACCAGCGGCATCCCCGTGGTGCCCAGCGAGCCCCGCACCCCGTTCCCGGGCGGTCCCGGTACCCCCGGCGGCCCGCCGGCGGGCGGTCCCGGCGGTCCGGGCGGACCCGGTGTTCCCGCGCCCGGTCCCGCGGCCCCGCGTCCGGCCCAGCAGTCAGCGGCGGCCCCGGCCCCCGCGAAGAAGGGCCGCTCCAAACTGGTCCTGCTCGGGGTGGCCGCGGTCGTGCTGCTCGGCATCGCGTACGGCGCGGGCCTCCTGCTGAACCACGCCGAGGTCCCCAAGGGCACCACGGTGCTCGGCGTCGACATCGGCGGCGGCACGAAGGAGGAGGCGGTCGCCAAGCTCGACGCCGCTCTCGGCGAGCGGGCCAAGAAGCCGCTCCAGCTGTCGGTGGACGGCAAGGAGGAGCAGCTCGACCCGGCAAAGGCCGGTCTCACCCTGGACAGCCAGGAGACCGTGCGCGGCGCGGCGGGCAGCGACTACAACCCCGTCTCGGTGATCGGTTCGCTGTTCGGCGGGGAGCGCCCCGCCGACCCGGTGATCCCGGTCGACGAGGAGAAGCTCGGCGTGGCGCTGACCGACCTGGCGGGCGCCTCCGGCTCCGCCAGCGACGGCACCATCCGCTTCGAGCCGAACAAGGCCGTGGCGGTGCCGGGCAAGCCGGGCAAGACGCTGGACGCCGGCCAGTCCCTGATCTCGGTCCGGGACGCCTACCGCGCCCAGGTACAGACCGGGCAGGAGCGGCTGGTCGAACTCCCCGTCACCACCAGCGAGCCCACCATCACCAAGGCCGAACTGGACCGGGCGATGAGGGAGTTCGCCGAGCCCGCGATGTCCGGTCTGATCACCATCAAGGCCGGTCCCAAGCAGATCCAGTTCGGCCCCGCCCGGTCGCTGCCGCAGATCCTCTCCATGAAGGCCGTGGACGGCCGGCTGGTCGACGTCTACGACAAGAAGGCGATCGACACGCTCCTGGACGGCGTCTTCGACGGCATCATGGCGGTCAAGGGCGACGGCAAGGAGCACCAGGTCGGCCCGGACGACGTGGCACAGGCGATGAAGACCGCCCTGGCCGGGAAGACCCCGGCCGAGCGCACGGTCACCATCGACCTGACCGGCCAGGGCTGACGCCCGGCACCGCAGTCGCTCCCCACCCGCTCCACCCTCCGCCCCCGCCCGGGAACGTCTCCGGCCGGGGGCGGAGTCGTCGGCGGCCGGGCGGGAACCGGGACGACCTCCCCGGGTTCCCCACTCCGTGAGGGAACTCGCCCACTCCGTAAGAACTTTCAGAAACAATCTGGAAACCGTTGCGGATGCCTTGACGTGTCCATAGCCGAACGGGCAGGCTCCGAACTCCCCCCACGGCAGCCAGGCGCGTGGCTGCCCACGCCGGGTACGGGCGAACGCCCCGTACCCGCGACCGAAGGAGCCGCAATTGAGTTCCCGCGCCGCACGCGCAACCCTGGCGGGCCTGCTCGCCGCCGGAGGCCTCGCGGTCCTCGCCCCCTGGTCCTCCCAGGCGACCCCACCGGGCGAGAAGACCGTCACCGCCACCCTCTTCGAATGGAAGTACGACGCGGTCGCCGCCGCCTGCACCGACACCCTGGGCCCGGCCGGCTACGGCTACGTCGAGGTCTCGCCCGCCACCGAGCACATCCAGGGCGACCAGTGGTGGACCTCGTACCAGCCCGTCAGCTACAAGATCGCCGGCCGGCTCGGTGACCGGGACTCCTTCGCCGCGATGGTGGAGAGCTGTCACAGCGCCGGGGTCAAGGTGGTCGCGGACGCCGTGATCAACCACATGGCCGCCGGGTCCGGCACCGGGACGGGCGGCACGTCGTACACCAAGTACGACTACCCGGGCACCTTCCAGGACCAGGACTTCCACGGCTGCCGCAAGGACATCGCGAACTACGGCGACCGCGACGACGTCCAGAACTGCGAACTGGTCGGCCTCGCCGACCTGGACACCGGCAGCGACGCCGTACGCACGACGATCGCCGGCTATCTCTCCGACCTCCGCTCGCTCGGCGTCGACGGCTTCCGCATCGACGCCGCCAAGCACATGTCCGCCGACGACGTCGCCGCGATCAAGGGCAAGATGGACGACCCCGGCTTCTGGGTCACCGAGGTGATCCACGGCGGGGGAGAGGCGGTCCAGCCGGAGGAGTACACCGCGATCGGCGACGTCGACGAGTTCCGTTACGGCGGCCACCTCAAGTCCGCCTTCCAGGGCGGCGGTCTGTCCGGCCTCAAGTCGATCGCCGACGGCAAACTGCCCGGCGGCTCGGCCCGTACGTTCGTCGACAACTGGGACACCGAGCGCAACGGCTCCACCCTCACCTACAAGGACGGCGCGGCCCACACCCTGGCCAACGTCTTCATGCTCGCCTCGCCCTACGGATCGCCGAACGTCTTCTCCGGCTACACCTGGTCCGACAAGGACGCGGGCCCGCCCAACGGCGGTGCTGCGGACTGCGGTTCCGACGCCTGGACCTGCGTCCACGCCCAGCAGACGGTCACCGGCATGGTCGGCTTCCACAACGCCACGGCGGGCGCGGAGCTGACCGACTGGTGGGACGACGGCTCATCGGCCCTCGCCTTCGCCCGCGCGGGCAAGGGCTTCGTCGCCCTCAACAACGGCGACGCGGAGCTGACCCGCACCTTCACGACGACGCTGCCCGCGGGCACGTACTGCAACGTGGTCGCCGCGGCCCCGGACGCCTGCGACGGCAACGAGGTCACGGTCGCGGACGACGGCACGGCGACGGCCACGGTCCCGGCGCACGGGGCGGTGGCGCTGCACACGTAGGAGGCGTCCCGCCAACGGCGGAGCGGGGCCCGGCGCTCATCAGCAGCCGGGCCCCGCTCCCGTACCTCTCCCGTACGTCTCCGTGTCGGGGACTACGGGAAGTTCACGACCTGCGAGGGGATCGTGTCCGGGCCGGATGTGGGGGATCCGACGTCGTTGATCACGTGCTCGTACTGGCCGTTGCCGCCGAGCGAGACGACGAGCAGGCTGTGGAACTTCACGCCGGGCTTCACCGGGGCCTTGAAGCCGTGGCCCTGGATGATGGTCGGGTCGACGTTGTAGTAGCAGTAGCTGCCCATGCCCCAGCCCTCGTGCTGTTCGACCGAGTCGTCGACCCGGTAGGCGGCGTAGCCCTTCGTGTCGCCGTTCTGGATCGCCTCCTGGTTCGGGGCGTCGTAGGCCTTCTCGTTCTGGAAGAAGATCGTGCGGCCGCGCTCGCCGTACCACTCCACGTCGTACTTGTTGAAGTGCTCCACGAACAGCCCGGTCGCCAGCACGTCGTCACCGTTGACGCGGACACCGTAATCGGCCCGGTTGGTCTCCCAGCCCCAGCCCTCGCCGTGGTCCGCACGCCACACCCAGGTGTGGTCGATGATCGTGTCGTCGCTGTTCACCACGATGCTGGTGGTCGCCTTGCCGGGGCCCGCGCCGCCGATCCGCACGAACACGTCCTGCAGCGACGTCGGGTTCGCCGAGTGGTCCGCCGATGCGTTCTCCGGGCCGACCTCGATCAGCGTCTCGGAGTTCACCGGGCCCGCGTCGACCAGGAGGCCCGCGAGCTTCACCCCGTCCACGTCACCGACCTTGATCGCGGTCACCCCGTTGTCCGGGATGATCGTGGCCAGGCCGAGGCCGAGGGCCACGGTGTCCGCGCGGTTGATGTTGATCGTCTCGTCGACGTGGTAGACGCCGGGCGTGAAGAGCAGATGCAGGCCCTGCTCCACGGCCGCGTTGATGGTGGCCGCGTCGGCGCCCTCCTTCACGACGTAGAACTGGTCCAGCGGGATCGACTCGCCGGCCGGTGTGCCGTTGGCCCACGAGACGCCGCGCGCGTTCTCACGCTTCTCCGGCACGAAGACCTTGTAGTCGTCGCCGTCGAGGTAGAGGAACGGCTTCTCGCGCGAGATCGGGGTGGTGTCCAGCGTGGTGTACGGAGGCTCCGGGAAGCTGTTGGCCGGTGCGCCCTCGACGCCGGAGAACGTCATGTTCCAGACGCCGTTGCCCCAGCCGCCCACCGAGCTGTCGCGGGTGTACCACTGCTGCTGGGAGTACGGTCCGACCTCGCCGTCGATCTTGGAGTCGGCGATGTAGCCGCCGCTGGCCCAGCCGTAACCGTCGGGCGCGAGGTTCAGCCCGCCCTTGACGTGCATCCGGCGGAAGGGCGCGGCCTGCGAGACCGCCCAGCGGTTGGTGCCGGAGACGGGGTTCAGCGTCAGGTTCTCCGCCGAACGCCAGAAGTTCTGGGTCGCGTTCCCGTCGAACCAGCCCGCGTCGACCGTCACATCACCGTTGAACGTGGTGTCGTTCGGGTTGAGGCCGAGACCGGCGATCTGCGTGTAGAAGCCGATCTGCGCGTTGATGTTGTCGTACGTGCCCGGCTTGAACATCAGCGCGTAGCGGTCGCTGCCGAACTGCGCCGACTCCTGCTTCTTGAAGATCTCGTCGACCTTGCCCTGGATGTCGGGCGTGGACGGATCGAAGACATGGACGTTGGGACCGAGGTCGCCGCCGCCCGGCACCGCCTGGACCTCTTCGCCGAAGGCGGTCTGCGCGGTGGGCACGGACATGAGCATCGCCACGGCGAGTGCGGCGAATCCGAGGGCCCGGGTGCGGCGGCGCGTGCGTGGTGCGGTGGGGGGAGCATGCATGGGGTACGTCTCCTGGGTCGTGGTACGTGTGCACGACGAACGGACGAGAGAGCCTTGGGGGGAGGCGCTGGGAGAGCGCTCTCTCGTTACGGTGATGTTTCCCCCGTGGGCCTGTACGCGTCAAGAGGTGTGCGTCAGGAGCCTCGGAAGATGGCACTGAATCCAACAACTGACCCTGAATGTCGGGAAATTGGCGATCCTGGCGCGGTGGCGAGCGGCCGCTGACTTCAGAAGCTGATGTCGTGCCCGGTCATGGTGGTGCCCGTGGCCGTGGACAGGCGGGCGCGCCGCCCGCGGGGGACCATGGGGCCATGAGCTCCCCCGCCGGTCCGCAGCGCCCTCCTCGTGAAGCCGATCAGATCAAGGTCTGGTTCCGCTTCGTCCCGCGGGAGGACTGGCTGCCGTACGACACCGAGGGGTTGTGGGCGACGCGGCTCGGCCCGGACACCGCGCGGGTGGACAACGTGCCCTTCCTCCAGGACGGGGTCGCCGAGGGCGAGACCGTACGGTTCCGGACGGACGAGGACGGGGTGCACTGGGCCGCCGGCCGGGTGGCGGAGTCGGGCAACTGCACGGTGCGGGTGCTGCCCGTGCCGGACGGTCCGCTCGGGCACGACGCACAGGCCGTGCACGAGCGGCTCGCCGGCTTCGGGCTCACGGGCGAGGTCTTCAGCGCCGAGTTCCCGCTGGTCGCCCTGACCGTGCCCGGCGGCGCGGACCTGCGCGGGGTCAAGGCGCTGCTGGCCCGGGGCCGGGACGAGGGCTGGTGGCACTTCGAGGTCTCGTGCGTCACGGACGCCTGGCGGGCGGCGTAGCGCACGGGGGTGCGGAGCACTCGCACGTACGGCGTGGAGCGCGGCGGACGGCGGATGCGCGGAGCGCGGGTGTACGGCGGGTGCGCTGGTGCGCGGAGCGCCGGGGGTTACGCCTCCGCCTCGCCGATCTTCCGGATCACCCGGGCCGGGTTGCCGACCGCCACCACGTTCGCGGGCAGGTCCTTCGTGACGACCGCCCCCGCGCCGACCACCGTGTTCTCGCCGATGCTCACCCCGGGGCAGACGATCACACCGCCGCCCAGCCACACGTTGTCGCCGATGGTGATCGGCTGTGCCGCCTCCCACTTGGCGCGGCGCGGCTCCGGGTCGACCGGGTGGGTCGGGGTGAGCAGCTGGACGTTCGGGCCCATCTGGACGTCCGCGCCGATGGTGATGCGGGCGACGTCCAGGAGGACCGCGCCGAAGTTGATGAACGTCCGGGGGCCGATGGTGGTCTGGTAGCCGTAGTCGACCCGCAGCGGCGGCCGTACCTCCACGCCCTCGCCCACCTCGCCGAGGAGTTCGGCCAGGACGGCGCGCCGGGCCTCGGGGTCGGCGGCCGACGTGGCGTTGTAGCGCTCGCTCAGGACGGCCGCGTGCAGTGCCTCCGCCGCCAGCTCGGGGTCGTCGGCGATGTACAGCTCGCCGGAGAGCATGGCTTCCTTCTGGCTGGGCCTGGTCTCGTCGCTCATGTCGTCTCTTCCGTGCTGGGTGTGCTGGGTGTGCTGGGTGTGCTGGGTGTGCTGGGTGTGCGGGACGCTCGCGGTGATCCGTCCGCTCCGAGCAGTCTGCCCCTGTCGGCTTCGTCACGATCACGCAGCCCCGGGGCCAGCGCCAGCGTCACCGCCACCGAGAGCCCCGCGACCGCCGCCATGCCCGTCGCGGGGGAGGTCAGCTGGGCGATGCCGCCCGCCACGGCCGCGCCCACCCCCTGCATCGCGAGCATGCCCGAGCTGCTCAGCCCGAGCGCCTGGCCGCTCAGCTCCTGCGGGGTGAGGGCCAACAGCCGTTCCTGGAGCAGCAGACTCGCGGCGAAGCCCACGCTCGCCAGCACCACCACCGCCAGTGCGAGAGGCAGCCCGGGGCGCAGGGCGAAGAGGAGATAGGGCGCGGCCAGCAGCAGCCGCAGCGGAGCCCCCAGCCGGGCCCGCCACCGGGCCGCGACGAACCGCCCGACCAGCGTGTCCCCGGCCAGCATCCCCAGGGCCCCGGCGGCGAAGAGGAGCCCGGCGTGCCCGGGCGCGTACGCCACGTACAGCGACTCGCAGCCGACGACGAGCCCGTTGGGCACCCACAGCGCCAGGAACACGTACCGGCGCGGCGTGGACGACCAGAGCAGCGCGTTCGTCCGGCGGGTCTCCCGGACCGAGGGGCGCCCGGCGGCCCGGGGCGGCCGGGCGGTCAGTCCGAACCGGGTCACGGTCGCCGCGACGACGTACAGGGCCGCCCCGATCAGCAGCGTGCCGCGCGCCGAGAACACCGTCACCAGCAGCCCGCCCACCGCGTACCCGCAGATCTGCGTCGCCCCGCCCGTCATGTTGAGCACGGAGCGGCCGAGCAGGAACCCCTCGCGCGGGACGATCTCGTTGAGCAGCCCGTACCGTACGCCGCCGCCCGGTGCCGCGGCCGTGCCCACCACCAGCAGGACGGCGAACGCGGCCCACAGCGGCAGCCCGGGCGCGGCCTGGACGCAGGCGGCGGCCGCGGACAGCAACGCCAGCGCGGTCAGGGCGGCGCGCGGCGGCAGCCGGTCCGCCGCCGACAGCAGGGTGAGCGCCCCGGCGACCTGGGCCAGCGACGGCCCGAACATCGCCAGCGCCGACAGCAGCGGAGAGCCGGTCCGCGCGTACACGAGGGTGCCCAGCGCCAGGCCGGTCGCGGTACTCGCGGCCGTCTGCACGGAGACGGCCGCGAAGAAGGGGGTGAACTCCGGGGTCCGGAACAGTTCGCGGTAGGTGCGCATGGTGCGGAGTCTCCGGAGGCCGCCGCCGGGGCCGTTACTGTTTCGCGCGGACGCGAAAGTGTGGGGCGGGGCGGTGGGGCTGGGGTCCCCTGGCCGGTGGGTCCGGTGGGTCCGGTGGGTCCGGCGAGGCCGGCGCGCGGGCGGAGAACGACGGGGCGGTGGGGCGTGTGGGGTGGTGGCAGGTGGGTGCGGACACGCTCGCGAACAGCCGGTTCGTCGTCTCGCCGCTCGCGGAGGCCGTCGCGAGCCTGATGGTCCTGGAGCGGGCCGCCGCCGCGCACCCGGGGGAGCGGGCCTGGCTGGAGGCCCATCTGCCCGCGTACCGCAGGCGGACCGCCGAGGAGCCGGTCTCCGCGCTGGTGGTCCGTTCCGCCCTCGCGCCCCGCTGGACCGCCGACTTCCTCGTCCCCGCGCCCGACCCCGCCCCGCCCGGCCGGCCCCCGTCCTCCTTCGCCGAGGAGCTCGCACGGATCCGGGCCACCCCGTCCGCCCGGGCCCGCGCCGACCTGGCCGAGACGCTGGGCGGACCGCTGCCCGCCGCGCTGGACCGGGACGACCTGGCCGAGCGCGCCGCCGACCTCGTGGAGTGGGTCTGGACGCACACCGTGCTGCCCGACTGGCCGAGGCGGCGGCGGATCCTGGAGGCCGATGTGATCGCCCGCGCCGCGCAGTTGGGGCGCGGCGGCTGGGCCGAGGCGCTGAACGGCATGAGCCCCGGCGTCCGTTGGCTGGGCGACAGCCGGCTCCAGATCAACACCCACGACAACCCGCCCCGCGAACTGGGCGGCGCACAGCTGCTGTTCATCCCCGTCACCCCGTACCGGTGCTGGGTCTGCTGGGACATTCCGTACCGGTACGGGCTGGTGTACCCGTGCTCCGGCGCGCTCGCCGAGACCGGACGCGGGCCCGCACCCGCGCCCGCGGCCCTGGGCGCGCTGATCGGCCCGGCGCGGGCGGCCGTCCTGGTGCTGCTGGCCTCTCCGCTCAGTACGACGCAGCTCGTCGCCCTGACCGGCCAGGGGCTGGGCTCGGTCGGCCGCCATCTGCGGATCCTGCTGGACGCCGGGCTGGTGCGCCGCCGCCGGGCGGGCCGCTCCGTGCTCTATTTCCGTACGGAGGCGGGGGATGTGGTGGTGCGCGGAGCCCGTTGACGGGGGCTGGAAGCGCCCCGCGCACGCCCCCGGCCGCTCCGGGCCCACACCCGTCCGCAGCTGGGCGATCAGCGCAAGCGCACATGAGTACGGTGCACTCCGCATGCCCGGTGCGCAGGTGAGCGCATGTACGAGTCGTGACAACAGTGACTATGGGCAGCCCTCGTCGTTGTGACAATTTCTCTCTCGCCGCGAACGAACCGAGCGAGGGGACCGTGCGTGAATCCGGAGTACGCCGCGTACTGCCAGGCGGACCGCCGCTTCTACGACGCACCTCACCGTTCCCCCGGACCGGACGGGGCCGTCGACGAGGAGAGCTCGTTCTACGCGGCCGTCCGTGGCCCCGTACCCCAGGGGTGGACCCGCTCCCGGCGCGGCGACTGGCTCGCGTACAGCCCCGACGGGCTGCGCCTGCCGCCGCAGGGCTGGAAGATCCATGTCTCGGCCGCCCTCGACAACGCGTCCTCCGTGCTCGACCGGGTCGTCGCCCACTGCCTGGAACACCGGCTGGCCTTCAAGTGCCTGCCGAAGCCCGGGCTGTTGGCCCTGCGGAACGCCAAGTACGCCGACCGGGCGGGCAGCGGCAAGTTCATCACCGTCTACCCGCCGTCCGACGAGGCGTTCCCCGAGGTGTGCACCGCCCTGACGGTGCTGCTCGACGGAGAGCACGGCCCCTACATCCTGAGCGACCTGCGCTGCGGGAACGGTCCCGTGCACACCCGGTACGGCGCGTTCGCCGCCCGCTTCTGCTCCGGTCCGGACGGGCGGCCCGTGCCCGCCGTCGCCGATCCGCAGGGCCGGCTCGTCCCCGACGACCGGGGCCCGGCCTTCCGCGTCCCCTCCTGGGTGACCCCGCCCGGCTTCCTGATGCCGCACCTGGAGGCCCGTTCCGCCGTGGGCCTCGCGGACCTCCCGTACACCGTGGAGAAGGCGCTGCACTTCTCCAACGGCGGCGGGGTCTACCTCGGCCGCGACACCCGTACCGGCGAGCAGGTCGTCCTCAAGGAGGCCCGCCCGTACGCCGGTCTGGCCGCCGACGGGGCGGACGCCGTGGCCCGTCTTGAGCGGGAGCGGACCGCGCTGGAGCAACTGGCCGGGCTGGACTGTGTACCGGCCGTCCGGGACGTGTTCGAGGTCGGCGACCATCACTTCCTGGTCCTCCAGTACATCCCCGGCACCACCCTCAACACCGCCTTCGCCCGCCGCTTCCCGCTCGCCCGGCAGCACCCTTCGCCCGAACTGCTCGCCGAACACGCGGCCTGGGCCGAGGAGTTGTACGGGCAGGTCGAACGCGCCGTCGAGGCGGTGCACGCCCGGGGCATCGTCATCAGCGATCTGCACATGAGCAACGTCATGGTCGACGAGGAGGCCGGGCGGATCGTCCTGCTCGACTTCGAGGCCGCCTCCCCGGCCGCCGAGCGCCGCCGTCAGATCGTCGCCAACCCGGCCTTCGTCGCCCCGCCCGACCGGCGCGGCCCCGACATCGACCGCTACGCACTCGCCTGTCTGCGGCTCGCCCTGTATCTGCCGCTCACCACGCTGTTCGGCATCGACCGTACGAAGGCCGCCGGGCTCGCACGGGACATCGCCCGCGCTTTCCCGGTCACGGAGGAGGCGCTGCGGCCGGCGGTCGAGGAGATCCTGCGCGACACGGGGCGCGACACGGGGGAGCCCGCCGCCCGGCCTTCTGCTTCGGTTCGCACTTCCGCCCCCGCTTCCGGGCGCGGTTCCGCTTCCGTACCCGACCTCGGTGACTGGCCGCGCAGCCGTGACGCGATGGTCCGGGCCATCACCGCCTCCTGCACACCCGAGCGCGAGGACCGCTGTTTCCCCGGCGACATCGCCCAGTTCGCCACGGCCACCGGCGGCCAGTCCTTCGCGTACGGCGCGGCCGGCGTGCTCTACGCCCTCCACGAGGCGGGCGCCCCACCGTGCGGACCGGCCGAGGACTGGCTCCTGCGGCACGCCAAGGACCCGGCCTCCGGCAGCCCGCTCGGCTTCTACGACGGACTCACCGGCATCGCCTGGACCCTCCACCGGACCGGCCGCACCGCCGAGGCCGCCGACCTCCTCCGGATCATCCTCGACCAGCCGCTGGAGGGCCTCGCACCCGGCCTCCACAACGGGTACGCGGGCATCGGCCTCGCCCTCGACGACCTGGCCCGCACCGCCCGCGCCGCCGACGCCCCGGCGCTGTCCGCCGCCGCGGCCCGCTGCACCGCCCTCGCCGTCCGCGCGCTCGTCGACGGACCGCCGTCACCCCGCACCGGACTGCTGCACGGCGCGAGCGGCATCGCCCTGCTGCTGATACGCCGGTACGCGACCACCGGCGACGCCGCCCTGCTCGGCCTGGCGGCCACCGCCCTGCGCCGCGACGTGGAACGGTGCCGGGCCGGGGACGACGGCGAACTCCTCGTCGTCGAGGGCAAGCGGCTGATGCCGTACCTCGGTTCGGGCAGCGCCGGGATCGCGGCCGTCATCGACGCCTACCTCGCCCACCGCCCGGACCCCGTGCTCGAAGCGGCGGGCCGCGCCCTCCTGCCGGCCGCGCGCTCCGCCTTCTACGTCCAGCCCGGGCTGCTCCGCGGCTCGGCCGGGCTCCTGCTGCACCTCGCGGCCACCCCGCTGTGCGATGCGGCCGACCGGGCCCGCGCGACCGCCCGCCACACCGAGCTGCTGGGCAGCCACGCCGTGGCGTACGGCGACGGACTCGCCTTCCCCGGCGAACAGTTGATGCGGCTGTCGATGGACCTGGCGACCGGGACCGCCGGCGCGCTGCTCGCCCTGGGCGCCGCGTCCGGGCGACCCACCGGACTGCCCTTCCTGCCCGCCGGACCACCTGTCCCGCCCGCCGCTCCGGCGGCGCACCCCGGCCGCGCGAGCGGCCCCCTGAACCGGCCCCGCCAGGGGTCGTCGGACCGGCCCCACCCGGGGTCGTTCTAGCACCACCGCCAAGCACCACCAACCGTCCCCGAAAGGACACATCATGGCGCTTCTCGACCTCCAGGCGATGGACACCCCGGCCGAGGACTCCTTCGGCGAGCTCGCCACGGGCAGCCAGGTCTCGCTGCTGGTCTGTGAGTACAGCTCCCTCAGCGTGGTCCTCTGCACCCCGTGACCCGCTCCGGCCGGCCCGCGGGTGATCCTCACCGGCGGGCCGGCCGGCCACGTGCCCGCAGGAACAGGAAAGGCGACCCCGTGCGGCAGCACCCACGCCCGGGCACGGCGTCCGCCGCCGACGCCCGGCGGCTCGCCCGGCTCCACCCGGCCGCCCTCCTCGGGCTCCTCCTCTGCTCCACCGGCGGGGCGCTCGCCGCCCTCGCCCTGCCCGCCGCCCTCGGCCACACCGTCGACCGGCTCGTGACCGGCGGCCCCGTGCCCTGGACCTGGCTGCTGCTCTGCGCCGCCCTGACCCTCGCCGAGACCGGGTTCGACGCGGCGGCCGCGGTGACCGGCACGACCACCACCGCCGAACTCACCGCGTCCCTGCGCACCCGCACGGCCGCCCGGCTCCTGGCCGCCGAACCCCGCCGCGCCCTCGCGCTGCCCTCCGGCGACCTCACCGCCCGGCTCACCGCCCGCACCGCCGACGCCGCCGCCGCGCCCGTCACCGCCGCCGGAGCCGTCGCGGGCGTCCTGCTCCCGCTCGGCGCGATCGTCGGCCTCCTCCTCATCGACGTCTGGACGGCCGCCGCGCTCCTCCTGGGCGCCCCCCTCCTCGTCGCGCTGCTGCGCGCCTTCACCCGCCGGACCGCCGACGCCGGGGCCGACTACCAGCGCGCCCAGTCGCTCATCGCCCACCGGCTCACCGAGGCCCTGGACGGCGCCGACACCATCCGCGCCGCCCGCACCGGCGCCCGGGAGCACCGCCGCGTCCTGGAACCCCTGACCGCGCTCGCCGAACACGGTCGGCGCACCTGGACGGTGTACGGGCGGGCCGTCGGCCGCAGCGGGCTCCTGCTGCCCCTGCTCATGCTGCTGGTCCTCGCGGTCGCCGGACTCCGGCTCGGCGCGGGCGCGATCGGCGTCGGCGACCTGGTCGCCGCGTCCCGCTACGCGAGCCTCGCCGTCGGCATCGGCGCCCTCACCGGCGCGCTCGGCTCCCTCGCCCGCAGCCGCGCCGCCGCCCGCAGCCTCGGCCCCCTCCTCACCCTCGCCCCGCTGCCGCACCGCGGCCTGGGCCCGGTGCCCGACGCCCCCGGACACCTCGAACTCCGGGACGTCGGCGTCGAGTCGGACGGCGGCCCGCTGCTGACCGGCGTCCACCTCACCGTCCCCGGCGGCACGTCGCTCGCCGTCGTCGGGCGCTCCGGCTCCGGCAAGTCGCAGCTCGCCGCGGTCGCCGGGCGGCTGCTCGACCCGGACACCGGCAGCGTGCTGCTGGACGGCGTGCCGCTGGACGCCATGGAACCGGCCCGGCTGCGCCGAGAGGTGGCGTACGCCTTCGCCCGCCCCGCCCTCCTCGGCGTCACCGTCGAGGACACGATCGCGTACGGACCCGGGACCGCGTCGCCCGAAGCCGTACGCGAAGCCGCCCGCGCGGCCCGCGCCGACGGGTTCGTCGCGCTGCTCCCGTACGGCTACGCGACCCCGGTCGCCGACGCGCCGCTCTCCGGCGGCGAACGCCAACGCCTGGGCCTGGCGCGTGCGTTCGCCCACCCGGGCCGCCTGATGATCCTGGACGACGCGCTGTCCAGCCTCGACACCGTGACCGAGCACCACGTCCGCCGCGCCCTGGACGCCCGGGCCGGCCGCTGCACCCGGATCATCGTCGCCCACCGGCTCTCCTCGGCCGCGCGGGCGGACCGGGTCGCCTGGCTGGAGGACGGCCGGCTCCGCGCGACGGGCCGCCACGAGGAGCTGTGGGCCGACCCGGACTACCGCGCGGTCTTCCGCGGCACCCCACCGGGCGAGCACGCGGAGCGGTCCGGAGCGGAGGCGGAGACCCGATGACGCACGACGAGACCCGCCCCGAACACGACGCCCTGCGCAAGGCCCTCGTGCCAGGCAAGGCATCCACACCAGGTGAGGCACCACGCGACGCCACAAGTGAGGCACCACGCGACACCACGAGTGAGGCACCACGCGACGCCACAAGTGAGGCACCGCGTGAAGCCTCGACCGAGGCACCGCGTGAAGCCTCACGTGAGGCACCGCGTGACGCCCCGCTCCGCCGGGTCGTCCGCGAGGCGCGCCCCTTCCTGCGGGCCCGCACCGGCGTGATCCTGCGGCTGGCCGGCTGGTCCCTGCTGGAGTTCGCGCAGACCTTCCTCAGCGGGTACGGCGTCGCCCGCGCGCTCGACGACGGCTTCCTCGCCGCCCGCCCGCTGACCGGTCTCCTCTGGCTGGCCGTCGCCGCCGTCGCCGTACTGCCCGCCGTGCTCGCCGCACGCGGGGTGTTCGGGCGGCTCGCCGATCTGGTGGAGCCGCTGCGCGACGGGCTGGTCCGGCGCGCCGTGTCCCGGGCGATGTCCGAGGCCCTCGCCCAACCGTCCGGCGACGTCAGCACCCGGTCCCTCTCCCAGGTCACCCATCAGAGTGAAATAGCCCGCGACGGCTGGGCCGGCCTCGTCCTGACCCTGCGCTCGTTCGTGTTCACGGCCGCCGGGGCCGTCACCGGCCTGCTGGCCCTCTCGCCCGCCCTCCTCCTGACCGTGCTGCCCCCGCTCGCCCTCGGGGCCGCCCTGTTCCTCGGCACCCTGCCGCCGATGGCCGCCCGCCAGCGCGACTACCTCGCCGCCGACGAGGCGTACGCCGCCCACGCGGGCCGGCTCGCCGCCTCCGTACGCGACATCGCCGCCGCCGGAACCGCCGGGCGGACGGTGGCCGAGTCCCGGACCCTCGCCGGGGCCCAGCTCGCCGCCTCCCGCTCGCTGGCCCGCTGGTCGGCCGTCAGGGTGCTGGCCCTCGCCGTCTGCGGCCGGTTCCCCCCGATCCTGCTGCTCCTGGCCGCGCCCTGGCTGCTGCGGAACGGGCTCACCCCGGGCGCGCTGGTCGGCGCGCTGACCTACCTCACCCAGGCCCTCGCCCCCGCCGTCCAGGCGCTGATGACCATGCTGGGCACGGTCGGCGGCCGGCTCGTCGTGGTCCTGGACCGGTTCACGGACGCACCGCCCCCGCCCGCCGACGACCCGCCGCTCCCCGCCCGGGCCGCCACCCCGCCGCCGCGCGGCACCCCGGTCGCCGAACTCCACGAGGTCACCTTCGCGTACGGGCCCGGAGCCCACCCCGTCCTGGACCGGCTCTCCCTGACGATCGGGGCGGGCGAGCACCTCGCGGTCGTCGGCCCGAGCGGCAGCGGCAAGTCGACCCTGGCCGCCGTCCTCGCCGGGACCGAGCGGCCGACCGGGGGAGCGGTGCGGTGGCGGGGGCGGCCGGCGCGCCCGGCCGACGCCACCTCCGTACGCGTCCTGCTGCCCCAGCACGCCCATGTGTTCAGCGGCTCGCTGCGGGACAACCTCCGCTACCTCCGGCCCGACGCCCGCGACCGGGAGATCGCGGCCATGGCGGACGCGCTCGGCCTGGACACGCTGCTCTCCCGGCTCGGCTCGCTGGACGCGGTGCTCGCACCGGACCGGCTCTCCCAGGGCGAACGGCAGCTCGTCGCCCTGGGCCGGGCCTACCTCGCCGCCCCGCCGCTGCTGATCCTCGACGAGGCCACCAGCCGGCTCGACCCGGCCGCCGAGACCCGCGCCGAGCTGGCGTTCGCCGCGCTGCCGGGCGCGCTGGTCGTCGTCGCCCACCGGCTCAGCTCGGCCCACCGCGCCGAACGGACCCTGGTGATGGACGGCCCGCGCACCCGGTGCGGCACCCCCGCCGAACTCCTGCGCTCCAGCGCCCTCTACCGGGACCTGGCAGGCTTCTGGGAGCCGGAGGAAGAGCGGCACGGCGAGGGGCACGGCATCAGATCCACCCCGCCTCCTTCGCCCGTCTGATCGCGTCCAGCCGATTGCGCGCCCCGGACTTCCGTATGGCGGCGGCGAGATAATTGCGGACCGTCCCCGGCGTCAGATGCAGTCGAGCGGCGATTCCGGCCACGGTGTCACCCCCTTCGGCCATCGAGAGCACACTCAATTCCCGTGGGGACAACGGCATGTCGGCCACCTGAAGCAGGCTGAAGGCCAGCGACTCGTCGATATGCCGTCCGCCGTCCGCCAGTTTGTGCATCACCTCGGACAGGTCGTCCACCGGGCGGTACTTGTCGATGTAGCCGAGCGCCCCCGCCTCGTACGCCCGCCGCAGCCCGCGCGGCCGGTCGCTGCGGGTGAGCACGGCGAGCGGATACGGCCCGCCGTGCGGTGCGGTCATCGTCCGCACCTCGTCCAGGACGTCCAGTACGCCCGGACAGTCGAGGTCGGTGAGGAGCACATCGGGCCCGGGCCCGCTCAGCGCGGCGCGTATCGCACCGTGTTCGGCGGTGCGGACCTCTATGCCCCGCCCCGTGCCGAGGAGTGAGGCCAGCGAAGCGCGCCACAACGGCACGGTGTGGACCAACAGCACGGTCGTCATCGATCTGCCCCCAGGTTTCTCTTCCGGCCCGCCGGACGCGGAATGCGACGGGCTGTGCGCATCCGGTGACGGGTTTCCAGTTGAGCGCATGGGCATTCGCGTACGCGGACGAACGGGCCGAAAAGCGCGTCCGGTGGGCGCGGATGGGGGCGTTCGGATGTAAATCGGGAGCGCACATCGCCCACGGACCCATCCGTCTCGCCATCACAAGGGTGTTCGGACGGCCGGTGCGGGTCGGATGTCGCGGATCGCTCGCCGGAGGGCCGGTTCAGTTCAGCAGGGCGCGTGCGGCGTGGGCCTTGCGCCGGATGTTCTCGGCCGTCGTCGGCTCGATTCCGTCGAGGACGGCCGCATATTCCTCCATTTCCGCCGCCCCGCGCAGGAATTCACCGCGCTGGACGAGGAGCTGGGCGTGCTCGTAGCGGAGCCTGGCCGGATGCGAGGGCAGCAGCAGCGACAGCTCCACCGCCCACAGGGCCACGTCGGTGCGCTCGGGCCGGGCCGCCGCCCACGCCCGTACGTTGTTCAGGATCCGCAGCACGATCTCCAGCGGCCGCGCGGGCACCATCATCGACGGCTCGAGCGCCGCCCCGGTCGCCCCCGTGACCAGCAGCTCCGCGTCCTGCCCGGTCAGCGGCGCGCCCCCGGCGAACGGGTCGGCCAGCACCGGGTGCTCCGGGCCGCCGAAGCCGACGACGAAGTGGCCGGGCAGCGCCACCCCGTACACCGGAGCTCCCGCCCGCCTGGCGACCTCGATCCAGACGACCGACAACAGGATCGGCAGGCCCCGGCGGCGGCGCAGCACCTGCTGGAGGAGCGAGGAGTCCAGTCGCTGGTAGTCCACCGACGAGCCCCCGAAGCCGCAGCGTTCGCCCAGCAGTTCGGCCAGCGCCGAGGCCCAGCCGGCGGCGGAGCGCGAGCCGTACGGCAGCAGCCCCGCCAGCCGGTCCAGCTCGATCTGCGCGGCGTCGATGCCGTACGGGTCGGGATCGGCCTCTCCCGGAACCACCGGGCGGACCTCGGCCGGGCCCACCGGTCCGGCCTCCGCTCCCAGCAGCAGACAGAGGAGGGCGAGGTCCGGCCGCTCGGACCGGGCCTCCTCGGCGAACTGTCGCCGCCGCTCGGCCGTCCCGGATTCCAGCGCGCTCATATGCGACCCATGCCCCTGTCCTTCCGACCCACGTCCCGGTGGCTCATCGCGTGGTTCCTCACGCCGAGCGGTAGTGGTGGTAGCGGTGGTGGGCCGCGAAGCCCATGCCGTCGTACAGCGCCCGCGCCCCTTCATTGTCCTCCTCCACCTGGAGCCAGGCCGCCGACGCGCCCTCGTCCAGCGCCCGGCGCGCCAGCGCGGTCATCACGGTGGTGGCGAGCCCGCGCCGCCGCTGCTCCGGGTCGACCTCGACGGCCATGAAGCCGGCCCACCGCCCGTCCACGACGCACCGCCCGATCGCGGCCGGAGCGGCGGACTCCCCGGGGACCGTGGCGAACCAGACCGAGGGGCCGCTGCCCAGCACCCGCAGCACATGCGGACCGGGCGTCGAGAAACGCTGGTAGCGGGCGAGCCAGTCCGTGTCCGGCTCGCGGCTCAGCCGGACCGCCGCGATGTCCGCGGCCACGTCACCGACCGGCGCCAGCGCGGCGATCCGCACCTCCGCCGAGACCTCGCGCCGCCAGCCGTGCCGCTCCAGCTCCGCGCACAGGAGCTCCTGCGTGCCCTCGGCCCCGGTCGCCGTCTGGACGTACGCGGGCAGGTCCCGCTCCTCGTACCAGGCGCGGACCCGCCGCAGCGCCTCGCCGAGCGGCAGGCCCGGATCGCCGAGCGGCAGAGCGGAGTTGGCGCGCCGGGTGAAGCCCCCGGCGGCGCGCAGCCGCCAGTCGCCCAGCGGCTCGCTCTCCACGGGCTGCCAGGCGCGCGCCGTGACGGCGGCCAGTTCCTCGAAGGAGGCGGCGGGGCCCCGCCGGCGGGCCGGCGCGGCGGGCACGACCTTGCCCGCGACGAGCGCGGATTCCACGATGTGGACGGACTCCCCGCTCTTTCGTGTGATCGCGAGCACACCGTGGTCCCATGATGTGAGCACCCCGACCGTGTCGGTGAACTCCGCGCCCGTGCCGCCGCCGTCCGTCCGGCGCCGCACGGACACGCGTTTGCCCACGTCAGCGGGGGTGATGCGGACTTCCAGCCGTCCGCCGATGGTGAATTCCACAGCTCTCTCCGCCCCTCCTGTTCGGATCGTGCCCGAGAACGGAGATACTAGGGGCGGGCATCGACGACGCCGCGCTCCCGCGCGAGAGCCAACGCCCTACCGAGGAGGAACGACAGCGTGACCTACGTCATCGCGCAGCCTTGTGTCGACGTGAAGGACAAGGCCTGCATCGAAGAGTGCCCCGTCGACTGCATCTATGAGGGCCAGCGGTCCTTGTACATCCACCCGGACGAGTGTGTCGACTGTGGAGCCTGTGAGCCGGTCTGCCCGGTCGAGGCCATCTTCTACGAGGACGACACTCCCGAGGAGTGGAAGGACTACTACAAGGCGAACGTCGAGTTCTTCGACGACCTCGGCTCGCCGGGCGGTGCGTCCAAGCTCGGACTCATCGAGCGCGACCACGCGTTCGTCGCCGGACTGCCGCCGCAGAACCAGTAGGCGACGGCGCCCTGCGCGCTGCCCGGTCCCGTACGGCGTGTCGCCGTGCGGGACCGAGGCGTTTTCCGTACGGCCGGGAACGGCCTGAGCAACCCGAGAAAGCAGAGCCCCGTGTCCGCACTCTCCTCCCGCCTGCCGGTCTTCCCCTGGGACAAGCTCGCGCCCTACAAGTCGACGGCCCAGGCCCACCCGGACGGCATCGTGGACCTGTCCGTCGGCACCCCGGTCGACCCGGTCCCCGAGCTGATCCAGCGGGCCCTGGTCGCCGCGGCGGACAGCCCCGGGTATCCGACGGTGTGGGGGACCGAGGCCCTGCGGGACGCGCTCACCGGCTGGGTGGAGCGCCGCCTCGGCGCGGTCGGCGTGACCCACGCCAACGTGCTGCCGGTCGTCGGCTCCAAGGAGCTGGTGGCCTGGCTGCCGACGCAGCTCGGGCTCGGCGCCGGTGACAAGGTCGCCCACCCCCGGCTCGCCTACCCGACGTACGAGGTCGGCGCCCGGCTCTGCGGCGCGGAGCCCGTCGCCTACGACGACCCGACCGAGCTGGACCCGGCGGGGCTGAAGCTGCTCTGGCTGAACTCGCCGTCCAACCCGACCGGGAAGGTGCTGTCCCGGGACGAGCTGACCCGGATCGTCGCCTGGGCGCGCGAGCACGATGTCCTCGTCTTCAGCGACGAGTGCTACCTGGAGCTGGGCTGGGACGCCGAGCCGGTCTCGGTGCTCCACCCGGACGTCTGCGGCGGGCACTACGACGGCATCGTCGCCGTCCACTCGCTCTCCAAGCGCTCCAACCTGGCCGGATACCGGGCCGCCTTCATCGCGGGCGACGCGGCCGTCCTCGGCGAGCTGCTGCTGATCCGCAAGCACGGCGGGATGATGACGGCCGCCCCCGTCCAGGCCGCCACCGTCGCCGCCCTCGGTGACGACGTCCACGTGTCCGAGCAGCGGGCCCGGTACGCGGACCGGCGCCTGGCCCTGCGCGCGGCCCTGGAGGCGCACGGCTTCCGGATCGAGCACAGCGAGGCGAGCCTCTACCTCTGGGCGACCCGCGACGAGCCGTGCTGGGACACCGTGGCGTACCTCGCGGAGCTGGGCATCCTGGTGGCGCCCGGCGACTTCTACGGTCCGGCGGGCGCGAGCTTCGTCCGGGTGGCGTTCACCGCGACCGACGAGCGGGTGGCGTCGGCGGTCAAGCGCCTGTCCTGACCCCGCCCGCCGCCGAGACGGCGGCACAACGCGCCGAGGGGCCTCGGGAGTGCGCACTCCCGAGGCCCCTCGGCGCGTTGCTGTGCGGCGGCGGATCAGCCGCCGATCGGCAGACCGCCCAGCGGCAGGCCGCCCTGGGTGAGGGAGTCGGTGGGCAGACCGCCGCCGACGGCGTCCGTGGGCAGGCTGCCGCCGAGCGCGTCGGTGGGCAGACCGCCGCCGGCGGCGTCGGCCACGCCGCCCACGGCCTGGCCCGCGTTGCCCGCGGTCTGGCCGGCGGTCTCCTGGGCGGCCGGGACGGCCACCGCGGCGGACTTGCCGACGGTCTGGCCCGCGGCCGGGAGCGCCGTGCCGACGAGCCGGCCACCGGTCTCACCGGCCGCCTGGGTGCCCTGCTGGGCGGCGCTGTCCACCGTGTTGCCGAGCCCGGCGCCGTCCAGCGCCGTCAGGCCGCCCAGGTCCGGGGTCGCCGGGAGATCTGCGGCGCTCGCGGCGCCGGCCGCACCGACCACGGGGGCTGCGCCTGCGGCGATCAGCAGCGCGGCACGAGCGATCCGACGGGTCAGGGGGAGGGACATGATGCTCCTTCAGCGGGTTGTGCACGAATCTGTCTGTCCGGTGATCGGACGCACTGACAACCGCTTCGGGGGAGGGGAAGGTTGCGGTGGGCGAAGGTAAAGGCTGAGCAATGCGTCCGATAATCCGCAGCGGAAGAACCCGGGCAAACAATCCATACCGCCGGAGTCCGATGAACCGTCACTTCCCTTGCGCGGCAAGGGAATCGGAGCAGGTCGGCGAGGCTTGGAGGAGTGGTGCGGAAAGGGTCCCGGGGCGTGGCCCGCAGGGTCCGAACGGGTGACGGGCCGTACTACTGAACGACCCTGATCTTGACCGCGGACGTGCCCGTTTCCGTCCCCTTCGAGCGTTCCGTCCGCCAGCCCGTACCGGCGTCCCAGACCCGGTCCGCGTAGCTCACGCGCTCGATCCGCAGCGCCTCGGACTGGGCCACGGCCCAGTGCGCCAGCTCCCAGCCGCGCCGCGGCGACGCCTTGTCCTCGGTCCGCGCCGAGGTCGCCGGGACGGGCACCGAGACGGTCGAGGCGGCGGACGCGCCCGCGGCCTTCGCGGTGGGCAGCACCTCCTTGCCGAACGCCCGCACCAGCTCGGCCCGCACCTGCCCGGCGTCCCCCGGACCGTCCGCCGTGGCCGTCGACGGGGTGCAGTTCAGCGAGGCCGGCCTGCGCCCGGTCAGCGCGGCGGCCAGCAGCGCGGCATCCGGCTCGTGCTTCGCGTACGCCTGCGGGAAACCGCTGCGCTGCACGCGCTGCGCGGCCACGGTCAGCGGGAGGCGCGAGTAGCCCGGGACCTCGGCGAGATGGTCGTAGAACTCACCGGCGGAGTAGACCGGGTCCATGAGCTGCTCGGGCGTGCCCCAGCCCTGCGACGGGCGCTGCTGGAACAGCCCCAGCGAGTCCCGGTCCCCGTAGTCGATGTTGCGGAGCGTGGACTCCTGGAGCGCGGTGGCCAGCGCGATCGTCACCGCCCGCTCGGGCATGCCCCGGGTGGTGCCGACCGCGGAGATCGTCGCCGCGTTCACCGCCTGGGCCAGGCTCATCTCGTACGTGTGCGACGCCCCGCCGTCCTCGCCGGTGGCCTCCACGACGCAGCGCGGCGGGTTCTTCGAGCCGGAGGAGGAGTACTGCACGGCCACATAGCCGCCCAGGGCCGCGAGCACGGCGAAGGCGGCCGCGAACCGGAAGAGGCGGCTGCGACGGGTGGGGCTGGCTGTCCTGGGCACGGGCCCACCGTACTGGAGGCCCCGCCCGGGGCCGATACCCAAGTCCCTTAGGGTCGGGGCCATGGCCGACAGCACCCTTGACCTCGCCCTTGACCTCACTCTGGACGGACCGGCGCTCACCGCCCGGCTCGTCGACTTCCCCTCGGTCAGCGGGGAGGAGAAGGCCCTCGCCGACGCGATCGAAGCGGCCCTGCGCGCCCTGCCCCACCTCACCGTCGACCGCCACGGCAACAACGTCGTCGCCCGGACGAACCTGGGCCGCGCCGAGCGGGTCGTCCTCGCCGGGCACATCGACACCGTGCCGATCGCCGACAACGTCCCCTCCCGCCTCGACGCGAACGGGATCCTCTGGGGCTGCGGGACCTCCGACATGAAGTCCGGCGTGGCCGTCCAGCTCCGGATCGCCGCGACGGTCCCCGAGCCCAACCGCGACCTGACCTTCATCTTCTACGACAACGAAGAGGTCGCCGCCCACCTCAACGGCCTCGGCCACATCGCCGAAGCCCACCCCGAGTGGCTCGCCGGAGACTTCGCGGTCCTCCTGGAGCCCTCCGACGGCGAGGTCGAGGGCGGCTGCCAGGGCACGCTCCGGGTCCACCTGCGGACGACGGGCGAGCGGGCCCACTCGGCGCGCAGCTGGATGGGGTCCAACGCCGTCCACGCGGCGGCCCCGATCCTGGCGAAGCTGGCGGCGTACGAGCCCCGCCGCCCGGTCATCGACGGCCTCGAATACCACGAGGGCCTCAACGCGGTCGGCATCGAGGGCGGCGTCGCCACCAACGTCATCCCGGACGCCTGCACCGTCGTCGTCAACTACCGCTACGCCCCCGACCGCACCGAGGAGGAGGCCATCGCCCACGTCCGCGAGGTCTTCGCCGACTGCGGCGTGGCCGAGACGATCATCGACGACCACTCCGGCGCCGCCATGCCCGGCCTCTCGCACCCGGCCGCCCAGGCGTTCATGACAGCCGTCGGCGGCACCGCCCGGCCCAAGTTCGGCTGGACCGACGTCTCCCGCTTCGGCGCACTCGGCGTCCCCGCGGTGAACTACGGCCCCGGCGACCCGATGTACGCCCACAAGCGCGACGAGCACGTGGCGGTCGAGAAGATCACCCACTGCGAGACGCGCCTGCGCTCCTGGCTGACCGGCTGACCTGCTGACGGGCCGAGGCGTCGACCGGCTGACCGGTGGACGCCCCGCATTCCCCCGTACGTAACCTCCGCCGATCTACGCTGGCCGTACGCAGTACGACACGACCCAGCACGACGCGGGTCGGTGGAGGGAGCGGAACATGGGCAACGCCGAGGACGCACGGATCCCCGAGGGCGCGGAGGTTCCCGAGGGAGCGGTCAGCCCCGAGGAGCAGTGGCTGGGCCCGGTCCTGCGCCGCAGGGAGCAGGTCCAGCCCGGCACGACCGACCAGCGGCTGCTGGACTCCGAGGGCGATTCCGAGTGGGTGCACACCGACCCCTGGCGGGTGATGCGCATCCAGTCGGAGTTCGTCGAGGGCTTCGGCGCGCTCGCCGAACTGCCGAGCGCGATCAGCGTCTTCGGCTCGGCCCGCACCCCGGCCGGATCGCCGGAGTACGAGGCCGGGGTGGCGATCGGCAAGGCGCTGGTCGACGCCGGCTTCGCGGTGATCACCGGCGGCGGCCCGGGCGCGATGGAGGCCGCGAACAAGGGCGCCCGGGAGGCGAAGGGCGTCTCGGTCGGCCTGGGCATCGAGCTGCCCTTCGAGTCGGGTCTCAACCCGCACGTCGACATCGGGGTCAACTTCCGCTACTTCTTCGTCCGCAAGACGATGTTCGTGAAGTACGCCCAGGGCTTCGTGGTCCTGCCCGGCGGCCTCGGCACCCTCGACGAACTCTTCGAGGCCCTGACCCTCGTCCAGACCGGCAAGGTCACCCGCTTCCCGATCGTCCTGTTCGGCACCGCCTACTGGGGCGGCCTCGTCGACTGGCTCCGCGACACGGTGGTGGCCGGCGGCAAGGCCTCGGAGAAGGACCTGCTGCTCTTCCACGTGACGGACGACGTGGAGGAAGCGGTGATGCTGGTGACGAAGGAGGTCGGCCGGTAGCCCCCTCAAGCCTGCCCGGCGATTGAGGGCATCTTTAGACCGGCACCTCCCGGACGGGCCCGCCACAATCAAGCCCGTCCGGCGCTTGAGGACATCGGTTCCAGCCCCTCCGGCGCTTGAGGAGCGGGGCCCAGGGGCAGCGCCCCAGGCCCCGCCCGCCGGGCAGGCGGCCAGAAACTACGCCAGCCCCCGCCGCGCCACGGCCGGCGCCCGATGCCCGGCGATCGACGCCACCATGTCCAGGACCTGCCGCGTCTCCGCCACCTCATGCACCCGATACACCCGCGCCCCCAGCCACGCAGAGACCGCCGTCGTCGCCAACGTGCCGACGACCCGTTCCTTCACCGGCCGGTCCAGCGTCTCGCCCACGAAGTCCTTGTTGGACAGCGACACCAGCACCGGCCACCCGGTCTCCGCCATCTCCCCGAGCCGCCGCGTCGCCTCCAGCGAGTGCCGGGTGTTCTTCCCGAAGTCATGCCCCGGATCGATCATGATCCCGTCCGCCCGCACCCCGAGCTCCACCGCCCGCTCGGCCAGCCCCACGGTCACCCGCAGGATGTCCGCCATGACGTCCTCGTACGCGATCCGGTGCGGCCGCGTCCGCGGCTCCGCGCCGCCCGCGTGCGTGCACACGAGCCCCGCCCCGTACCGCGCCGCGACCTCCGCCAGCTTCGGGTCCACCCCGCCCCACGCATCGTTCAGCAGATCGGCCCCGGCCTCGCAGACCGCCTCGCCCACGTCGTGCCGCCAGGTGTCGACGCTGATCACCACGTCCGGGTGGCGGCGGCGGACCTCGGCGACGAACCCGACCGTGCGGCGCGCCTCCTCCTCGGGGCTCACCTCGTCGCCGGGGCCGGCCTTCACCCCGCCGATGTCGATGATCGCGGCGCCCTCGGCCACCGCCTGCTCGACCCGGGCGAGCGCCGGCTCGTCCCCGAACGTGGCGCCCTGGTCGTAGAAGGAGTCCGGGGTCCGGTTCACGATCGCCATGATCACCGGCTCGTGCGGCCCGAATTCCCGCCGCCCCAGCCTGAGTGCACCGCTTCGCATCCCCTGTTTCCTCCTCAGATAGCCCGCCTGCGACCCTAAGGCCTCCCGAGGTCGGCCCCGACTGTCCGTGCCGCATGGCACGATCGGAGCCGGACGAGGTTTCCGCCCCCGGGGAGATGCGCGTGTTCTGGTTCTTGCTGCTCACGATGGTCGTGGTCGTCACCGCGGTCACCCTCGCGGTGGTCGGCGGCGGGGGGAGCGCGGTGCTCCAGGACGTCCCGCCCGAGCGGTTCACCGACCCGCTGCCCACGAGCCGCCCGGTCGGCCGGGCGGACATCGAGGCGCTGCGCCTGCCCATGGCCGCCCGTGGCTACCGCATGGCGGACGTCGACGAGGCCCTGTCCCGGCTCGGCGCCGAGCTGGCCGAGCGCGACGCCCGGATCGCGGAGCTGGAGTCCACCCTGGCCGGAGCCCAGGCGGCCGCGGTGACGAGCGGCACCGACCTGTTCAAGCAGCCCGGCGACCGGCCCGCGGAGCCGGCGGACCGGGGCGAGGGCCCGGACCGCGCCGAGGAGGACGGCCGATGAGCGCCGCCCTGCCCGCCCCCGACGGCGGCCTGCGCTGCCCGTGGGGCCTGTCCACCGAGGACTACCTCGCCTACCACGACACCGAGTGGGGCCGCCCGGTCCACGGGGACGACGCCCTGTTCGAACGGCTCTGCCTGGAGGCCTTCCAGTCCGGGCTCTCCTGGCTCACGATCCTGCGCCGCCGCGCCACCTTCCGTACCGCGTTCGAGGGATTCCGGATCGGGGCGGTCGCGAAGTTCACCGACACCGACCGGGAGCGGCTCCTGGCCGACCCGGGGATCATCCGCAACAAGGCCAAGGTCGACGCGACCCTCGCCAACGCCAAGGTGCTCGCCGGGTGGCCGGCCGGGGAGCTGGACGAGCTGATCTGGTCCTACGCCCCCGACCCGGCCGGCCGCCCCGCCCCGCGCGCGCTGTCGGACGTCCCCGCGGTCACCCCGGAGTCCACCGCGCTCGCCAAGGAGCTGAAGAAGCGCTCGATCCGCTTCGTCGGCCCCACCACCGCCTACGCGCTGATGCAGGCCTGCGGACTGGTCGACGACCACCTCGTGGACTGCGTGGCGCGCGGCGGCGGCAGCGCACCGGGCTGAGCCCGCGGCTACTTCCCGAGGTAGACCGGCTTCTCCTTGGCGAGGAACGCCTCCACCGCGATGGTGTGGTCCTGCGACGCGCCCGCCCGGGTCTGGAGTTCGTCCTCCTTCTCCAGGGTCTCCGCGAGCGTGTGCCCGGCGCCGTACGCCATCGACTCCTTCAGCGCCGCGTACGCCACCGTGGGGCCCTCCGCGAGGGTGCGGGCCACCGCGGCCGCCTGCTCGGCCAGCTCGGCCGCCGGGACGACCCGGTTGACGATCCCCAGCTCCAGCGCTTCCTGCGCGGAGATCGACCGCGGGAAGAACAGCAGATCGGCGGCGCGGCTCTGCCCGATCAGCCGGGGCAGCGTCCAGGACACGCCCGAGTCCGCGGTGAGTGCGACGCCCGCGAACGAGGTGGTGAAGGAGGCGGTGTCCGCGACCACCCGGTAGTCCGCCGCCAGCGCGAAACCGAATCCGGCCCCGGCCGCGACGCCGTTCACCCCGGCGACCACCGGCTTGGCCATCTCCGTGATCGCCCGCACGATCGGGTTGTAGTGCTCCTGCACCGTGCTCAGCGCGTTCCCGCCGCCCGCCTCGCGGGTGGCCGTCAGCGTGGCGACGTGCTCCTTGAGGTCCTGGCCGACACAGAAGGCGCGCCCGGTGGCCGTGAGCAGCACCGCCCGCACGCCCGCGTCCGCCGACGCCGCCCGCAGCGCGTCGCGCAGCGCGACCTTCGCCGCGGTGTTCATCGCGTTCATCGCGTCGGGCCGGTTGATCGTGATCGTCGCGAGCCCCTCGCTCACGTCGTACAGAACGGTGTTCGCCTGCTCGTCGGCCATTCCGGTGTCCCCTCGCTGCTCGGGCATCGTTGCTCCTTGCAGGCAAGCATGGCCGACGCGGACCGGGGCAGGGATGTGACCTGCGTCTAACAATTGGCCCTCACCTGGGGGGCCCGGGCGGCGCAGTATCGCAGCCGGATCGCCGAATTGGGTGGTTTTGCGAGAGCGCGTTGCGCAAGCGATGCAGACCGATGTTGGTCATCGGGGTCCTTGATGCGGGATAATGGCGAAGAAGCAATGTGTTCGATGCCGGTGAGGCAGCGCCTGTCATGGGGCCGCCGGTTGCGATGAGCTGGTTTCAGGAAGGGGAACGAGCATGGCGGCCATGAAGCCGCGGACGGGCGACGGCCCGCTCGAGGTGACAAAGGAGGGGCGGGGCATCGTCATGCGCGTTCCGCTCGAAGGCGGCGGTCGGCTTGTTGTCGAGCTGACTCCGGACGAGGCCGATGCCCTCGGCGACGCGCTGAAGAAGGTCGTCGGCTGACGCGGAACGCCCATCACCTTCACGACTGCCCGGCACGGTCTCCGTGCCGGGCAGTCGTGCGTTCGCCCGCCTGTGGTTTTCGGGTCCCGCGCGGCTCAGCCGCGCCGGACCGCGCAGAGCAGTCCGTCGCCGACCGGCAGCAGGGTCGACATCAGCTCCTGGCTCTCGCGCACCGCCCGCAGCAGCTCGCGCAGCCGCAGCACCTCGGCCGGCTGGGCCGCGGAGTCGACGGTGCGGCCGTCCGCGAAGACGCCCTCGAAGCAGACCAGACCGCCGGGACGCAGCAGGCGCAACGATTCAGCGAGCACATCGAGGCTCTCCAGCCGGTCGCCGTCGCAGAAGACGAGGTCGTAACCGCCGTCCGCGAGCCGGGGCAGGACGTCCAGGGCGCGGCCGGGGATGAACCGGGCCCGGTTGGTGGCGAAGCCCGCCTCGCGGAACGCCTCCCGGGCGAACTGCTGACGCTCGGGCTCGGGGTCCACCGTGGTCAGGACCCCGTCCGGCCGCATTCCGTGCAGGAGATAGATGCCGGACACGCCCGTGCCCGTGCCGATCTCCGCCACCGCTTTGGCGTCCGCGGCGGCTGCCAGCAGGCGCAGCGCGGCGCCGGTGCCCGGTGACACCGGGCGAAGCCCCAGCTCGCGAGCCCGCTCCCGGGCCACGTGCAGTGCTTCGTCCTCGGCGACAAAGGCGTCGGCGAACGCCCAGCTCGTCTGCCGGTTGGCGGTAATGACCCTCTCCTGTCCCCGTAGTTGGCGCAACGGTGACTGTATCCGCTGGACCCGGGAACCCGCAGATGGGACCGGGCGTTGTGCAAGGAGTGGGGAAAGCGCAGTGACCGGGTCCGCGGATCGGACCGGCGAGCTGCGGCGAAGTCCCGGGTGACGCCCGGCCCCATCAGGGAAAAAGGCTTATCCGGAGCTAACGGGCGAGGTGGCTATGGTAGGGGCTCCACTGGACACCACCAGAGCCGATAGGGGAGGTGCGGCTGCGCCTGTGGACCGGGGAGGGGTGCTGAGGCGCCTGCTCAGGTCGGCCGGTGAGCCGAAATCCGTGACCAACATTGCTGACCGTTCTTCCGAAGACTCCGCACCGACCGCGACCTTCGCCTCTGATGCGGATTCTCAGGCGTGGACCCCGCCCTCATGGGAAGAGATCGTCAGCACGCACAGCGGTCGCGTGTACCGCCTTGCCTACCGGCTGACGGGAAACCAGCACGACGCCGAGGACCTGACCCAGGAGGTCTTCGTCCGGGTGTTCCGCTCGCTGTCGACCTACACGCCCGGCACCTTCGAGGGCTGGCTGCACCGCATCACGACCAATCTCTTCCTGGACATGGTCCGGCGCAAGCAGCGCATCCGTTTCGACTCGCTCGGCGACGACGCGGCCGAGCGGCTGCCCAGCCGTGAGCCGTCCCCGCAGCAGGTCTTCAACGACACCCACTTCGACGCCGACGTGCAGCAGGCGCTGGACACCCTCGCGCCCGAATTCCGTGCGGCCGTGGTCCTCTGCGACATCGAGGGTCTCAGCTACGAGGAGATCGCCGCGACCCTCGGGGTGAAGCTCGGCACCGTCCGCAGCCGGATCCACCGCGGCCGCTCGCATCTGCGCAAGGCGCTCAAGCACCGTTCGCCCGAGGCCCGCGCCGAGCAGCGCTCCCTGGCGGACGCGGTCCTGGCGGGGGAGGGCGGACTGGCGTGAGCGGCACAGGACCCACCCCCGCGGAAGCACACCTGGGGGACCGACTCGCCGCGCTGGTCGACGGCGAGCTGAAACACGACGCCCGCGAGCGGGTCCTGGCCCACCTGGCGACCTGCGCCAAGTGCAAGGCCGAGGCCGATGCCCAGCGCCGCCTCAAGAGCGCCTTCGCCATGTCCGCCTCACCCTCGCCCTCCGAGGGGTTCCTGGCCCGCCTGCAGGGCCTTCCCGGGGGTCCTGGCGGCGACGACACCGGCTCCGGCGGACCGTTCGGCGGCCGGGGCCCCTTCGCCGACGAGTTCTTCCCCGGGCTGCGGCCCTCCGCCGGCAGCACCCGCGCCGACACCGCGCCCTCCCCGCTGGACGGCTTCGGCTACCTCCCCGCCACCCACGGCTCCACCGCCGTGCTGCGCGGCGGCGCCGCTTCCGGTTCGGCCTTCCGGATACACGAGGTGGCCCGCGACGCGGACCGTTCGCCCTGGCGGGGACGGCGCTTCGCGTTCGCCGCGGCCAGCGCCGTCTCCCTCGCGGCCATCGCGCTGGGCGGCACCCTGCCGCTGGACTCCGGCCCCGAATCGCCCCTGCGCGCCGAGGGCACCGGGAACACCGTCACCCCGCTCGACGCCGAGACCCGCGCCGAGAGCGGCGCCACGGCGGTCAGCCGCCGGGGCGGCGGCGCCCTCGCGGCGACCGGCGACGGCCCGGCGGCCGAGCGGCCCGTGTCCGGCACGGCCATGGCCGGGTTGAACGGCGTGCCCCCGTCGCTCACCGGGACGACCCCGGTGGTTCCGGCCGTCACCCCTCCGCCGAACCGGCAGGCGCCGGCCGTTCCGCACCTGTTCGGCGGCCCGGCCGCGGGTGTACACCCCTTCACCCTTCCTGTGCTGAACGTGTCCGTGCCGCCGTTGATACGCCCGACGACGTCCGCGGCCCCGCTGCTGGCGGCGGCGCTCGGCGGCGGTGCGGTGCCGAAGTCCACGCCCTCCCCGCTCGCCTCGGGGCCGACCCCGGGCTCGCCCACCAACGATCTGGCGAGCCCGCTTTCCCCCCGGCGCTGACCGGACCCTGCGCGGGGATTCGCAAACCTGGTTGAATTCCGGTGAGGGACGCCTCGGTGGGGCGTACAGAGGCCAGTTGCGGGGAGAGCATGGACGACGGGAAGCCCACCGGGCCGCAGGCGAAGTGGTGGAGCCGCCCCTCGGCGGCCGGCCCGGCCGCCGAGGACCGTACGCCGGCCGCGGAGGACCGCGAGCCGGTCGCCGAGGACCGTGGCCCGGCCGTCGAGGACCGCGAGCCGGCCGCCCGGAGCCAGACCCCGGCCCCGGTTCCGGTTCCGGTTCCGGCGCGGCCTTCCGACGGCTCCGGGCGGCCGGACGAGCACGGCCAGGAGGTCCCGGGCCCCCGCCCGTCCGGGCAGCCGCTGCACGAGCCCGACGAGTACAGCACTCCGCCCTACGGCGGCCCCGGCCCCTGGGCGCCCGCTCCGCCGGTGCAGCGGCCGACCCCGGCCCACGGCACCGTCGTACCGCCGGGCGCCGGAGGACCGCCCCCGCAGTACGCCGCGCCGAACGCCGCCGGCCCCCAGACCCCCGCCCCGGCAGCCGCACCGCCCCCGCAGCCCGCACCCGCCGACGCCTTCGCACCCCCGCAGGGCGCCACGCCCGCCGGCGGCTTCACGCCCCCGCACGCCCGGCCCGCCGACGCCTTCGCAGCCCCGCAGCCCGCACCCAACGACGCCTTCGCACCTCCGCCGCCGCACCCGGGGCCGGCGCCCGCGCAGCAGCAGCACACGCAGTGGCTCCAGTACGACCCGTGGGGCGCTCCGGGGCAGCCGCTGACCCGGCCCGGACCTCCCGAGGGCATGGAGCCCGGCGGCAGGAAGAAGCGCCGGGGCGGGGCGTTCATGGGGGTGCTCCTGCTGACCCTGGTCGCCGGCGGCATCGGCGGCGGGGTCGGCGCGTACATCGAGCGCAACGGCGGGCTGACCACCGTCGAGCTGCCGCAGGCCACCCGCGACAGCGGCGACCGGGCCCCCGAGAGCGTCGCGGGCATCGCCGCCAGCGCCCTGCCCAGCGTGGTCACCCTGCACGTCAGCGGCACCGCCGAGTCCGGCACGGGCACCGGCTTCGTCCTCGACGGCCAGGGCCACATCCTCACCAACAACCACGTCGTCGCCCCGGCCGGATCCAGCGGCGACATCACCGTGACGTTCAGCAGCGGCGAGACGGCCTCCGCCGAGCTGGTCGGCAAGGACAGCGGCTACGACCTCGCGGTCGTCCGGGTCCGCGGGGTCTCCGGCCTCAAGCCCCTGCCGCTCGGCAACTCCGACAACGTCCAGGTCGGCGACCCGGTGGTGGCCATCGGCGCCCCCTTCGACCTGTCCAACACGGTGACCTCGGGCATCATCAGCGCCAAGCAGCGGCCGATCACCGCGGGCGGCGAGAAGGGCGACGGCAGCGACATCAGCTACGTCGACGCCCTCCAGACCGACGCCCCGATCAACCCGGGCAACTCCGGCGGACCCCTGGTCGACACCCAGGCCCATGTCATCGGCATCAACAGCGCCATCCGCGCCGCCGACAGCGGCCGGGGCCCCGAGGCGGGCGGCCAGTCCGGCTCCATCGGCCTCGGCTTCGCCATACCCATCAACCAGGGCAAACGCGTCGCCGAGGAGCTGATCAGCACCGGCAAGGCCACCCACCCGGTCATCGGCGTCACGCTGGACATGAAGTACACCGGCGACGGGGCCAAGGTCGGCACCAAGGGCGCCGACGGCACTCCCGCCGTCGCGAAGGACGGCCCCGCCGACAAGGCGGGCATCAAGTCCGGGGACGTCATCACCCAGGTCGAGGGCCAGCGGGTGCACAGCGGCGAGGAGCTGATCGTGAAGATCCGGGCCCACCGTCCGGGCGACGACCTCGACCTCAAGCTGACCCGCGGCGGCAAGGAGCGGACCGTGACCCTGAAGCTCGGCTCGGCGAGCGGCAGCTGATGCGGCTCCGCCGGCCGCCCGCGCCCGTGGTCGCACGCCCGCCCGCCCCGCGGCACCGCGAGGTACCGCCCGGACACCTTCGACAGGTACCTTTGAGCGGTCCGGGCAGCTGGGAGCCCCGGGCCGCGATCGCACGGAGAACACGCGGAGAACACGAGGAGCAGCAAGGTGTTCAATGACATAGGCGCACTGGAGCTGCTGACGCTCGGGGTGCTGGCCGTGCTGGTCTTCGGCCCCGACAAGCTGCCCAAGCTGATCCAGGACGTCACGCGCACCATCCGCAAGATCCGCGAGTTCTCGGACAGCGCCAAGGAAGACATCCGCTCCGAGCTGGGCCCGCAGTTCAAGGACTTCGAGTTCGAGGACCTCAACCCCAAGACGTTCGTCCGCAAGCAGCTCATGGACGGCAACGACGACCTGGGGCTGAAGGAGATCCGCGAGAGCTTCGACCTGCGCAAGGACCTGGCCGACGTCACCGACGCGGTCAACGGGCGTACCCCGGCCGGCTCCGATACCGCCAACAGTGCGGCGAACGGCTCGGCGGGCGCGTCGGCGGACGGCGCCACCACCAGCCTCACCAAGACCGGTGACACCGCTCCTGACCTGCTGAAGAAGACGCCGCCGCAGGCGCAGCCCGAGCGCCCGCCGTTCGACGCGGACGCCACCTGACGCGCCACCCGGCCCCGGTCAATCCCGACTCGTCCGGACGGTATGGCTATTCTCCATCTGTCCGGTTGCGAGGACGCCCAAGCCCGCGGGGGGCGGGCCGCTCCGGATCATGACTGATCGAGGAGGCGGCCGCGCAGATGGAGACGACGAGTCGGATTGATACGGACGGAGTACCGGGCACGGCCACGGCGGAGGAGGTGCCGGCGGCCCGGCGTACCGTCGACGGCTACCTGAAAGCGCCCTTTTCCTGGTACGGGCTGGACGAGGCCTTCACCGGCCCGCGCTGGCTGATGCAGGTCGGCACCGCGGCGGACGGCACGGTGCAGCACGGGGCGGTCGGGCACGGCGACGAGCCCTCCGTGAAGACGGACGGCTCCGCCGACAAGGAGCGGTTCGCCGCCGTGATCACCGTGGCCGCGAGCCCGGTGAGACGCAGCGGTGACGGTACGGGTGTGCTGGACGCCACCACCGTGTCCTCGGCGGCCTGGCTCGCGGGCTCCGGACTGCTGGCGTACACCTGGCCGCCGCAGATGGACCACTCCCTGCGCGACGACTGGCTGGACCAGCAGACCGAGACGGCGTTCACCCTCGCCGACGACCTCGGCAACGCGCCCTGGTCGACGCTCTCCCTGCCGGTGGACGGTGTCCCGGTGGAGTTCCACTACCGCGAGTCCGAGTTCGGCTGGGTGCTCGCCGGGTCGGCCCACGAGGGCGTGCACATCGGGGCGTACGGGCGGGGGATGAGCGCGTACGGTCTGGGGTTCGCGGTGATCAAGGACATCGCGTCGTACGAGTAGGCCGGGGGCGTCCGGCGGGCCGCTTCGTCCTCAAGCGCCGGACGGGCTGGGTGGGCTCGGCCTCGTCCGGCGCCGCGCGGGAAAGACGTCCTCAAGCGCCGGACGGGCTGGTTGGGCTCGGCCTCGTCCGGCGCTGGGGCGGAAAAGATGTCCTCAAGCGCCGGACGGGCTGGGTGGGCGTCCGGACGGGCTGGTTGGCGGCGTCCGGACGGGCCGGGTGGGTGTCCGGGTGGGTCAGAACTTGTTGCGGGGGGTGATGCCCAGCGACATGCCCGACAGGCCGCGCTGACGGCCGCCCAGCTTCTGCGCGATCGAGCGCAGCGCGCTGCCCGCCGGGGAGTCCGGGTCGGACAGGACGACCGGCTTGCCCTCGTCGCCGCCCTCGCGCAGCCGTACGTCGATCGGGATCGAGCCGAGCACCGGCACCTCGGCGCCGACCGTACGCGTCAGCCCCTCGGCGACCCGCGCGCCGCCGCCCGAGCCGAACACGTCGACCATCTCGTCGCAGTGCGGGCACGGCATGCCCGACATGTTCTCCACCACGCCGACGATCTTCTGGTGGGTCTGCACGGCGATCGAGCCGGCCCGCTCGGCCACCTCGGCCGCCGCCTGCTGCGGGGTCGTGACGACCAGGATCTCGGCGCCCGGCACGAGCTGCGCCACCGAGATCGCGATGTCGCCGGTGCCCGGCGGCAGGTCCAGGAGCAGGACGTCCAGGTCGCCCCAGAACACATCGGCGAGGAACTGCTGGAGCGCTCGGTGCAGCATCGGACCGCGCCAGACCACCGGCGCGTTGCCCGGGGTGAACATGCCGATGGAGATGACCTTCACCCCGTGTGCGGACGGCGGCATGATCATGTTCTCGACCTGGGTGGGCTTGCCGTCCGCGCCGAGCATCCGGGGCACGCTGTGCCCGTAGATGTCCGCGTCCACGACGCCGACCTTCAGCCCGTCGGCCGCCATCGCCGCGGCGAGGTTCACCGTCACCGAGGACTTGCCGACGCCGCCCTTGCCGGAGGCGACCGCGTACACCCGGGTCAGCGAGCCGGGCTGGGCGAAGGGCACCTCACGCTCGGCGGTCCCGCCGCGCAGCGAGCTCGCCAGGTCCTTGCGCTGTTCGTCGCTCATGACGTCGAGGGTCACCTCGACCCGCGAGACGCCCTCGACCCGGGCGACCGCGTCGGTCACGTTCCGGGTGATCGTGTCGCGCATCGGACAACCGGAGACCGTGAGATACACCGTGACAGCGACTACACCGTCAGGATCGATCTCGACCGATTTCACCATGCCCAGCTCGGTGATCGGGCGGTGGATCTCCGGGTCGTTCACTGTCGACAGTGCCTCAAGCACCGCGTCTTCCGTAGCCATACCGACGATGTTACGGCGCTGGGCCCTACGGGCGGGTAGCCCCTCAGCGGTCGCCTTCGTCACTCTCGGACGTGAGGAGGATCTGCCGGTCCTCCATGTCTCTCACCATGTCCTGGAGTTCCGAGCGGATCCAGTCGCGGGTGGCGACCTCGCCGAGGCCCATCCGCAGCGCCGCGATCTCCCGGCTGAGGTACTCGGTGTCGGCGATGGAGCGCTCGTTCTGCTTGCGGTCCTGCTCGTGGGTGACCCGGTCGCGGTCGTCCTGCCGGTTCTGCGCGAGGAGGATCAGCGGGGCCGCGTAGGAGGCCTGGAGCGAGAGCATCAGGGTCAGGAAGATGAACGGGTACTCGTCCCAGCGCAGATCCTTCGGCGCCCAGACGTTCCACGCCACCCAGACGATGATGATCAGCGTCATCCAGACGATGAACCGTCCGGTGCCCAGGAACCGCGCGATCCGCTCGGAGAACCGGCCGAACGCCTCCGGGTCGTACTCCGGCAGCAGCTTCAGCCCCGGCGCCTTCGGCTGGTCGAGCCGGGTGCGCGGCGGGCGCACCAGGCCGGACGCGCCCGTCGAGGCGGCCTTCGACCGCTCCTCACCGGCCATGCCGGATGCCCTCCTCGCCGTGGAAATCGGTCTCGCGCCAGTCCTCGGGCAGCAGGTGGTCCAGGACGTCGTCCACGGTCACCGCGCCCAGCAGCGAACCGCTCTCGTCCACGACGGGCGCCGAGACCAGGTTGTACGCGGCCAGATAGCTGGTCACCGTCGGCAGCGGGGTGTCCGGCGGCAGCGGCACCAGATCGCTGTCGACGATCGAGCTGACCAGCGTGAACGGCGGGTCGCGCAGCAACCGCTGGAAGTGCACGGTGCCCAGGTACTTCCCGGTCGGCGTCTCGTCGGGCGAGCGGCACACGTACACCTGTGCGGCGAGCGCCGGCGACAGGTCCTGCTGACGGACCCGGGCGAGCGCGTCGGCCACCGTGGCGTCCGGGCGCAGCACGATCGGCTCGGTCGTCATCAGACCGCCCGCCGTGCGCTCCTCGTACGCCATCAGCCGGCGCACATCGGCGGCGTCGTCCGGCCGCATCAGGGTCAGCAGCCGCTCCTTGTCCTCCTCGGGCAGCTCGGAGAGCAGGTCGGCCGCGTCGTCCGGGTCCATCGCCTCCAGGACGTCGGCGGCCCGCTCCTCCTTGAGCTTGCCGAGGATCTCCACCTGGTCGTCCTCGGGCAGCTCCTCCAGGACGTCGGCGAGCCGGTCGTCGTCCAGCGCGGCGGCCACCTCGGCCCGGCGCTTGGGGGAGAGGTGGTGCAGGGCGTTGGCCACATCGGCGGGGCGCAGCCGCTCGAACGTGGCGACCAGGTTCTCCGCGCCCTGCCCGTGCTCCTCCAGCGAGAAGCCGCTCACCGCCGACCAGTCCACCGTCAGCGTCTCGCCCTTGCGGCGCAGCGCCCCGCCGCGCCCTTTGCGGACGAAGTACTTGTCGATCTCCCAGTCGCGGCGGGCGGGCAGCTGCTGGATGGCCACGTCCAGGACGGTGACCTCCTCGCCTTCCTGGCCATGGCCGTCCACCAGCCGCACCCGCCGGTCGAGGAACTCGCCGAGGACGAGCCGTTCGGTGGGCCGCTGTTCGAAGCGGCGCATGTTGACCACACCGGTGGTGATGACCTGGCCGGACTCCACGCCGGTCACCCGGGTCATCGGCAGGAAGATCCGCCGCCGGCTGACCACCTCGACGACCAGACCCAGGATGCGCGGCGGCCGTCCGCCGACCCGCAACATCGCCACCAGGTCCCGGACCCGGCCGACCTGGTCCCCGTTCGGATCGAACACGGGCACCCCGGAGAGATGCGAGACGAAGACCCTGGGGGCTCCTGCCGCCATGTGCCGCCTCCCTCTCCGTACTTCTTCGCGCTTCTCCGCGACCGCCTCCGCGACCAGCGCGTTTCGCCGTACGCGGACAGTCGTGCGCCGGGATCAGGCTAGCCCGTGCCGCCGCACCGCGCCCCGGCGGACCCGTCCGTACGGCTGGCCGCCGGAGGGTGCGCTCCGCCCGGGTACGCTGCCGTCTGCCACCCCCGATCGCAGTTGAGAGGCAGTGCGCCCGTGACCTCTTTTGCCCCGGCCGTGCGGAACCATCGCCGGACCGCCCTCGCTCTCGTGCTGTGCGGAGGGCTCACCGTGGCCCTGGCCGCCTGCGGCACGGAGGAGGACCCGGACAAGGGGACCAACGGCGTCGCCAGACTCACCGCCGCCGAGATCGACAAGAAGGCCAGAGCGGCGGCCGACGCGGCCAGTGCCGTACGGCTGTCGGGCACGCTCGTCAGCAAGGGCGGCACCTACCGGCTGGAGATGAAGCTCAACGCACGGGGCGGCATGGGCTCGGTGACCTCGAAGAAGCAGAGCTTCGCGCTGCTGCGGGTCGAGGACGAGCTCTTCCTCAAGGCGCCCGCCGAGTTCTGGTCCCACGAGGGCAGCGCCGAGGCGGGCGGGTCCGCCGATGTGGCGGCCGCCGACAAGCTGGGCGGCAAGTACGTGAAGGTCCCCGAGGGCGACCCCAGCTACCGCCAGCTGCGCGGCTTCACCGACAAGAAGGTCCTGCTCGACGGGCTCCTCGCGCTGCACGGCACGGTCAACAAGGGCGGCCGTGACACGGTCGCCGGGCAGCGCACCATCCAGATCCTGGGCGGCAAGGGCGAGGGCGGGGCCTTCGACGTATCGCTGGAGGAGCAGCCGTATCCGGTACGGGTGGCCCGGGGCGGCGGCGGGGGCACGGTCACCCTGGCCGACTGGGGCAAAGCCTTCCCGCTGGAGGCCCCGCAGGAGGACGACACCGTCGACTACGGCGGCCAGCTCCCCAAGTCCTCCGGCTGATCCGGAGCCCCGGTCCGGAGCCCCGGTCCGGAGCCCCGGTCCGGATCCGGCTCAGCGCTTCCCGCGCCGCTTCAGCAGCAGCCGGGGGAGCGCGGCCGGGACGGGCCGGCGGGTGGTGGCCGAGGTCGGCAGCGGCACGGCCGCCAGCGAGGTGTCCGGCAGCGCGACGCCGACCGTTCCGGGCGTCAGCCGCACCACCGTGCACCCGCTCGCCCACCGCTCCGTCAGCGACTCGGCGTCCGGCGCGTTCAGCCGCTTGCCCTTCAGCTCGGCGACCGCCGCCTCCCACTCCTCGGAGCGCGGCGGCAGGAAGTCCACGGTCGCGGTCCAGGCGACGATCCGGCCGCCCTTGTCCTTGCTCCGTACGGTCACCTCGGCGCGGCCGCCGTCGGCCAGCCCCTCGGGCAGCGGCTGCTCGCCGGGGCCCCCGCCGACCAGCAGCGCCGCGCCCTCGTGCCAGATGTGCCACACGGCACGGGCCGGCCCGGTGCCCCGCACCCAGACGAGCCCGGACTTCTTCGTGGCCTCCTCGACGAGGGCCCTCTCCAGCAGGTCGGCGGCATCAGTCATGGGCGCGAGCTTAGACCGGCCGCGACCCGGCGCGCGGGCTCAGAGCCAGCCGTTGCGCTTGAGGATGCGGTGGATGGAGAAACAGACCGCCCCGATGACGCCCAGCACGATGGGGTAGCCGTACTTCCACTCCAGCTCGGGCATGTAGTCGAAGTTCATGCCGTAGACGCCGCAGATCATCGTCGGCACGGCGATGATCGCCGCCCAGGAGGTGATCTTGCGCATGTCCTCGTTCTGGGTGACGGTCGCCTGCGCCAGATTGGCCTGGAGGATCGAGTTCAGCAGTTCGTCGAAGCCGAGGACCTCCTCCTGGACCCGGGCGAGGTGGTCGGCGACATCGCGGAAGTACTTCTGGATGTCGGGGTCGATCAGCCGCATCGGCCGCTCGCTCAGCAGCTGCATGGGCCGCAGCAGCGGCGAGACGGCCCGCTTGAACTCCAGCACCTCCCGCTTGAGCTGGTAGATCCGGCCCGCGTCCGAACCGCGCGGGGTGCCCTTGGCCGGGGTGGAGAAGACATCGATCTCCACCTCGTCGATGTCGTCCTGCACCGCCTCGGCCACCGCGATGTACCCGTCGACCACATGGTCGGCGATGGCGTGCAGCACGGCGGAGGGGCCCTTGGCGAGCAGCTCCGGGTCGTCCTGGAGGCGGTGGCGCAGGGCGCGCAGGGAACCCTGGCCGCCGTGCCGGACGGTGATGACGAAGTCCCGGCCGGTGAAGCACATCACCTCGCCGGTCTCCACGACCTCGCTGGTCGCGGTCAGTTCGGCGTGCTCCACGTAGTGGATCGTCTTGAAGACGGTGAACAGGGTGTCGTCGTACCGCTCCAGCTTGGGCCGCTGGTGGGCGTGGACGGCGTCCTCGACGGCCAGCGGGTGCAGCCCGAACTCCCGGGCGATACCGGCGAATTCGGCCTCGGTCGGCTCGTGCAGACCGATCCAGGCGAAGCCGCCCTCCTCCCGTACCTGGAGCATCGCCTCGTGCGGCGTCGGGGCGGCGGGCGTCACCAGCCGGCGGCCGTCGCGGTAGACCGCGCAGTCGACGACGGCGGAGGAGGCGGACGGGTCGCGGGTGGTGTCGTACGCGCTGTACGGGGCGGTGTTCTTGCGGAGGGACGGGCGCAGGGACGGGCGCACGGCGGCGCGCAGGTCACGGATCATCGACATGGCTGGCTCCTTCACGGAGGGCCGTCGGCGAGGGCGTGGAACAGCCCGGAATGGGGACGTGTGCTCACGTCCGCAAAGCGGGCTCCACCGCGCGGGCGCGATGACGGCGTTCGCTACAGACAGGCAAAAGGCGCTACAAGCAGGCAGGAACGAAGGGCTCTTCCGTCACGCGCACCGGTGTCGGTGAGTCGTCCGGACACGACGGCGATGTCGGCTCCGGGCGACCGACGAGAGGCGTCGGATCAACGGGAAAGGCGAGGCGCGGAAGAGCGGTCGGTACTGCACGGTCGACTTGGATCCATAGCAGTCCCCACCTCCTCCGGCCGGTCCCCCGTGGGGGACGACGTGTCGTCGGGACGAAGAAGAGCGACGCTTCTGCGTGCTGTCCCGACCGGCGGCCAGGCTATCAGCCGCCCAAGGCCCAATCCCGTACTTTGCCCATTCCCTACGCGATCTATGCTCGCCGCATGGCAGAAATTCTCGCTCTGGTCGAGGCACGGCTCATCTCCGCCCTCGGGGAACCGGACGCCCGCGCCGATGTGACCTTCCTCGGCACGGACCGCATCGAGGTGCTGCGCTTCCTCGACGGCGACATCGTGCGCTACGCGACGCTCGGCATGTCCGGGCAGCCGATGGCCGACCCCACCTCCCCGCTCGCCGACCCGGTGAAGGGCCCCCGTGCCGAGCTGATCCTGTCCGTGCGCGGCGGACTCGCCGACACCGACCAGGTGCTGCGCCCGCTCGCCGTGCTGGCCGCCTCCCCGCAGGTCGAGGGGCTGATCGTGGCCGCCGGCGCCTCGCTGGACCTGGGCGAGCCGCTGTGGACCGGGGCGCCGTTCACCTCGGTGCTGGTCGCGGAGTCCGGCGGTCTGGTGGAGGACCTGGAGCTGGACGAGCCGATGGACCCGGTGCGCTTCCTGCCGCTGCTGCCGATGACGCACAACGAGGCCGCCTGGAAGCGGGTGCGTGGCGCGCAGGAGCTCCAGGAGCGGTGGCTGACGCACGGTACGGACCTGCGCGACCCGCTGCGCACGTCCGTACCGCTGGACTGACCGACCGTCCTGAGGGGGCGTCAGTCGGCGAAGGCGGCCACCCCGTCCTCCTGCGCGTGGACCGGCTCCAGCTCCTCGGCCTCGTGGGTCAGCGCCGTACGCCGTACGCCCACGACGGCCGCTCCGACGAGGGCGGCGAGCGCGGCCACCACGAACGGGGTGTGGAGGTCGGTCCACTCCTCGATCTTCGGGGCGAGGAAGGGGGCGGCCGCCGCGGCGAACCAGCGGACGAAGTTGTATCCGGCGCTCGCCACCGGGCGCGGCGCGTCCGAGACCCCGAGGGCCAGTTCGGTGAAGACGGTGTTGTTCATGCCGATGAACGCGCCGGAGACGATCGTGGCGACGATCGCCGTGCCGTGGCTGCCGTATCCGAGGACCAGCAGGTCGGCGGCGAGCAGCACCAGCGAGGCCCCGAGCACCTTGAGCGAGCCGAAGCGGCGCTGGAGGCGCGGTGCGACGAGCACCGAGAAGACGGCCAGCAGCAGGCCCCAGGCGAAGAAGACCGCGCCCGACTTGTACGGGGTCATGTCCAGCACGAACGGGGTGAACGCCAGGATCGTGAAGAAGGCGTAGTTGTAGAAGAACGCCGAGGCCGCCACCGAGGCCAGCCCGCCGTGGCCCAGCGCCTTCACCGGATCGAGCAGTGAGGTCTTGACGGCGGGCTTGGGCTGCTCCTTGAGGAACGCGGCGATGCAGAGGAAGCCGATCGCCATCAGCGCCGCCGTACCGAAGAACGGGTAGCGCCAGCTGGCGTCCCCGAGCAGTGCGCCGAGCAGCGGCCCGCACGCCATGCCGAGGCCGAGCGCCGACTCGTACAGCAGGATCGCCACCGCGCTGCCGCCCGCCGCCGCTCCGACGATCACCGCGAGGGCGGTGGAGACGAAGAGGGCGTTGCCCAGGCCCCAGCCGGCCCGGAAGCCGACCAGTTCGGCGACGGAGGAGGAGGTGCCGGAGAGCGCGGCGAAGACGACGACGAGCGCGAGGCCGGCCAGCAGGGTCCTGCGGCCGCCGATGCGGCTGGAGACGAAGCCGGTGACCAGCATCGCGAAGGCGGTGATCAGGAAGTACGAGGTGAACAGCAGCGACACCTGGCTCGCCGAGGCGTCCAGACCCCGGGCGATCGACGGCAGGATCGGGTCCACCAGGCCGATCCCCATGAAGGCCACCACCGAGGCGCCGGCCGTGGCCCAGACGGCCTTCGGCTGGCGCAGGATGCCGGCCCCTGTCGCCCCTTCGTCGAACGGATCCGCTTCCCGCATGGGCTCTCTCTCCTTCTCCTTCGGCCTCACAAGGTCGATGCGTTATGCACAGAATAAGTTAGGCAATCTAATAAATGCAAACTACATCTATTTTCCGAGGTCAGGGCCACGCTGCGGACGGGTGATCGTCCTTGACGGGAGGACCGGCGGGGAGGACGGTTGGTCCTTATGAGGGGCGAACCCAGTTGCCCGAAGTGCGGTGGCCGGGTCAGGGCGCCCGGTCTCTTCGCCGACGCCTGGCAGTGCTCCGCGCACGGCCAGGTCCACCCCATGCAGCCGGTCATCCCGCCGAGCGTCGAAGGCCTCGGCGTGGTGGTGCACCGCACGCAGGTCCCCGTCTGGATGCCCTGGCCGCTCCCCGTGGGCTGGCTGTTCACCGGCGTCGCCAGCGCGGGCGACGACCGCAGCGGCGGACGCGCGAGCGCCGTGGCGTGCTCCGGACCCGGTCCGCTGGGCGGGATGGGCGAACTGCTGCTGGTCGCCGAGGAGCTGGGCGTCGGACTCGGCGCCCGGTACGCCGGAATCGAGGGCCCTGACCCCGGCCACCACCTGAACATCGACTCCGCCCCCGACGCCAAGGTGCACGCCGCCGGCCGCCCCACCCCGCTCTGGCACGTCAAGAACGCCCCGGAGGACCGCGCCGTTTTCGCGGGCGAGGCGCGCGGGCTCTGGCTCTGGGCGATCCTGTGGCCCGAGCAGTCGGGGCTCCTGATGTACGACGAGCTGGTGCTGACCGATCTGCGCGACGCCGGGGGAGAGGTGGACCTGGTGCCCTGCGGCGCGCTCACCCCGCGCCTCCTCACCGCCCCCGACGCCCCGCCCCGGCAGGCGTCGGGCGAGCGCTAGATCACGTGGGGCAGGGGGCTTTCCCGGCCCGATGCCGGGTCTGCGACGGTTATCCTTGAGCGGTCCCCCCGTCCGCCCGCGAGCCCCGGAGTCCAGCGTCGTGCGCATCGATCTGCACACCCACTCCACCGCGTCGGACGGCACGGACACCCCCGCCGAGCTGGTCGCGAACGCCGCCGCCGCGGGCCTGGACGTCGTCGCGCTCACCGACCACGACACCGTCGGCGGCCACAAACAGGCCATCGACGCGCTGCCCGACGGGCTCACCCTCGTCACCGGCGCCGAACTCTCCTGCCGCGTCGACGGCGTGGGCATGCACCTGCTGGCGTACCTCTTCGACCCGGCCGACACCGAGCTGGAGCGCGCCCGGGAGCTCGTCCGCGACGACCGCGTGCCGCGCGCCCAGGAGATGGTCCGCAAGCTGCGCGCCCTCGACGTCCCCATCACCTGGGAGCAGGTCGCCCGCATCGCCGGGGACGGCTCGGTCGGCCGCCCGCACGTCGCCGCCGCCCTCGTCGAACTCGGCGTCGTACGCACCGTCTCCGACGCCTTCACGCCCGAGTGGCTGGGCAACGGCGGCCGGGCGTACGCCGAGAAGCACGAGTTCGACCCCTTCGAGGCCGTCCGCCTGGTGAAGGCGGCCGGCGGGGTCACCGTCTTCGCCCACCCGGCCGCCGCGAAACGCGGCGCCGTGGTCCCCGAGTCCACGATCGCCGCCCTCGCCGAGGCCGGCCTCGACGGCGTCGAGGTCGACCACATGGACCACGACGAGCCCGCCCGGGCCCGGCTGCGCGGTCTCGCCCGCGACCTGGGGCTGCTCGCGACCGGCTCCAGCGACTACCACGGCAGCCGGAAGACCGTCGAACTCGGCGCGTGCACCACCGACCCCGAGATCTACGGCGAGATCACCCGGCGCGCCACGGGAGCCTTCCCGGTGCCGGGCGCCGGTGGAGCCGGCCGCCGCTAGGGCCCACTCGCTTCCACCGCATCACGTCCCACTCCCCGCGCACCCCCGTGCGTGCCGCCGCCGTGCTCGACGCACCGCGACGGACGCTGCCCGGACCCGCGCCCCCTCCGTACCGCCCGCTCTTCTCTCGCAAGGCTCACTGTGTTCGACGTCGCTGTCTTCGGATCCCTTTTTCTCACCCTATTTGTGATCATGGACCCGCCCGGGATCACGCCGATCTTCCTCGCCCTCACCGCGGGACGCCCCGCCAAGGTGCAGCGCAAGATGGCGCTCCAGGCGGTCACGGTCGCGTTCGGTGTGATCGCCGTCTTCGGTCTGCTCGGTCAGCAGATCCTCGACTATCTGCATGTCTCCGTGCCCGCACTGATGATCGCGGGCGGACTCCTGCTGCTGCTCATCGCGCTGGACCTGCTGACCGGCAAGACGGACGAGCCGACGCAGACCAAGGACGTCAACGTGGCGCTCGTACCGCTGGGCATGCCGCTGCTGGCCGGGCCCGGCGCGATCGTCTCGGTCATCCTCGCGGTGCAGCACGCCGACGGCGTGGGCGGTCAGCTCTCGGTCTGGTCCGCGATCGTCGCCATGCACGTGGTGCTCTGGCTGACCATGCGCTACTCGCTGGTCATCATCCGCGTGATCAAGGACGGCGGCGTGGTCCTGGTGACCCGGCTCGCCGGCATGATGCTCTCCGCCATCGCCGTCCAGCAGATCATCAACGGCGTCACCCAGGTCATCCAGAACGCCTGAGGCCCCGGCGGACCTCCGCGCCCCCGCGCACCACAGCGCCCCCGTACGGACGTTCCGTGCGGGGGCGCTTCGTCTTCACAACGTCAGGTGTTACGAGGCCGAACTGTCGGCCGGCCGGATGTAGATGCGCTGGCCCATCGCGGCGGCCTGCTGCACGATCCGGTTGACGGAGGCGGCGTCCACGACGGTGCTGTCCACGGCGGTACCGTCGACGTCGTCGAGTCGCATGATCTCGAAGCGCACAGTGCTTCCCTTCGTCTGATCCTCCTGCTGGAGAACTACTGGCGCCGGTGGGGCGTCCCACCGGCAAGACTAGGAACGCGAGGCTTCCCTCGCGTTCCACGTGGGTTACAACGGCTTGCCCTGTACAAACATTCCCTACGCTAAGGAAATTTTTTGGATGTCTAAGTACCCGTCGGTAGCCACATCACCACAGACCATGAGGTTCGCATGAACGAGGCGGACCCACAGCTCATCGGCGGAGCCGACCTCGGCGCCCGCCTGGACCGCACCAACGAGCTGCTCCAGCGCATGCTCATCGAGGTGTCCAAGACTCCGTCGACGCACGCCATCTTCGTGGACGCCGGATACGTGTACGCGGCGGCCGGGCTGCTCGTCACCGGCACCGAGGACCGGCGCTCCTTCGATCTCGACGCCGAAGGACTGATCGAGGCCTTCATCGACAAGGCCCGCACGATCTTCGCGGACAGCAGGCTGCTGCGCGTCTACTGGTACGACGGCGCCCGGCGCCGCATCCACACCACCGAGCAGCAGGCCATCGCCGAACTCCCCGACGTCAAGGTCCGGCTCGGCAACCTCAACGCCAACAACCAGCAGAAGGGCGTCGACTCGCTCATCCGCACCGACCTCGAATCCCTCGCCCGGCACCGCGCCATCAGCGACGCGGCGCTCGTCGGCGGCGACGAGGACCTGGTATCGGCGGTGGAGGCCGCCCAGGGCTACGGGGCACGCGTGCACCTCTGGGGCATCGAGGCGGCCGAAGGCCGCAACCAGGCCGAACCGCTGCTGTGGGAGGTCGACAGCCAGCGCACCTTCGACCTCGACTTCTGCCGCCCCTACGTCACGCGGCGGCCCGTCACCACGTACGAGGACGACGCCCCGGCCCCCTCCCGCGAGGACGTCCGCTTCGTCGGCGCGCAGATCGCGGCCGCCTGGCTCGCCGCCCGGGGCCGTGCGTCCCTCGCCGACCTGCTGCCGGGCCACCCCTATCTGCCGGGCTCCGTCGACCAGGACCTCCTGGTGGAGGCCGAACGCCTGCTCCAGCACTCGCTGCGCGGCCACGCCCATCTGCGGCGGGCACTCCGCGACGGCTTCTGGCAGCACCTTCAGTCGCAGTACTGACCCGTCGGGCGGGGCCGCGCATACGTTAGTGGGGCCACGACTCGTCAGGCGGGACCACGATCCGTCAGGCGGGCGTGAGGCCGTCCCAGAACGCGGCCAGCGCCTTCGCGGTCTCCTGCGGGCGGGCGGTGTTGGGGGAGTGCTCGGCGCCGGCGATCGTGGTGCGGCGGGCGCCGAGACGCCGCGCCATGGAGTCGAACAGCTCCACCGGCCAGACGTCGTCGCGCTCCCCGGACAGCACATGCACGGGCAGCCCGACGGCGGCCAGCTCGTCCACCCGGTCCGGCTCGGCCGCCAGCTGGGCCCCGGTGGCGATCAACTGCGCCGGATTGTGGGCGAGCCAGCGGCGGCGCAGGTCCTCGCCGTCGCCGGTGTCCGCGTCCTGCGGCGGATCCAGCGCCTGCATCGCCTGCCACACCTCGTCCATGGACAGCACGGCCAGCGCGTCGCTCAGCATCTTCACCTTGTCCCGCTGGGCCGCGACGACCTCGGCCGGGCCCGAGGACATCAGCGTCAGCGAGCGGAACGGGGCGGCGTCCAGCAGGACGGCCGCGCGGGCGATCTGACCGCCGAGCGAGTGCCCGAGCAGATGCGGCTCCCCGCCGCCGACGCCGTCCAGAGCCGCCGCCTGGGCCAGCACGTCACGGGCCAACTCGCCCTGGGCGTACGATTCCTGACGGTCCGTCCCCTGCGACTCGTACTGCCCCCGGCCGTCCACGGCGACCACCCGGTAGCCCGCGTCGGTCAACGGTTCCAGCAGGGCGACGAAGTCCTCCTTGCTGCCGGTGTAGCCGGGCAGCAGCAGGGCGGTGGCCCGTGCCGGGGTACGCGGTACGGCGTCCAGGACGGCGAAGTCGCCGCGCTCGGTACGCAGGACACGGGCACGGGCGCAGGGCGGCGGGGTGAAGGTGGACGGGCGGCTCATACGGCGAGGCTATCCCCGCCGCACCCGTCCTCGCCCCACCGGGAGGCGTCACCGGCCTCGTTGCCGCACCGCCCCGTCGTGGGAGCCGTGCTCCGGGAACTCGATCATCGCCGTGCCGATGGAACCTCGATCTTCTTTACCCTGTCATGACACAGGGGGTCTTCAGCACGCTGTCCACCGGCGTCGCTCCCTCATGGCTCCGCGCCGGAATTCTCGAATCCGGCTGCTCTTCCGCTCACCCAGGAGATACCTCATGTCCGTCCCCACCCCGGACGCCCCTTACGGCTTCGACCCGCAGGGCCGCCCCTACTCCGACAAGTCGAAGGTCATCGCCGGCGTCCTCCAGATACTTCTCGGTGGTCTCGGCATCGGGCGCTTCTACGTCGGGTCCATCGGCGTGGGCATCGCCCAGCTGCTCACCTTCGGCGGTCTCGGCGTCTGGGCGCTGATCGACGGCATCCTCTTCCTCACCAGCAAGGACCGCACCGACAAGCAGGGCCGCGTCCTCCGCAACTGATCCGGCACCGCCGGCGCGTGCACCGCGCGGATCCTGTCGGCCCCGGGGACGACTCCGCCCCGTCGATCACCGGATCGACGGGGCGGAGCGCTGCGTGGGGTGCGGTGTCGCCGGAAGCGTCAGCTCTCGGTCGTCGTCGCCGACGCCTTGCCCGCCGGGCGGGTGGCGCGGCGGCGGCGCGGCTTCGTCTCGGCGGCGGCCTCGCTCACCACGGCCTCGGCCTCGGAGACCACGGCGGCCTCCTGGGCGCTGGTCGAGGTGACGGCGCGGGTGGCGCGGCGGCGACGCGGCTTGGCCTCCGCCTCGGCGGCCGGGGCCTCGACGACGGGCTGCTCGGCGGCGACCGCCTTCACGGCGGACTTCTCGGTGACCTTCTCCGCGGTCTCCGCCTTCGCCCGGGACCGGGTCGCGCGGGGCGCCTTCGCCTTCGGCTCGGCGGAAGCGGCCTCGGCCTTCGGCTCCGACTTCTTCGCCGTGGCGCGGGCCGGACGACGACGGGTCTTCACCTCGGGCTCCGGCTCGGCCGCCGGGGCGATCTGGAAGTCGACCTCGTCGGCCGGCTTCACGATCCGGGCGCGGCGGCGCGGCCTGACGGCCTTCGGCTCGGCGACCGGCTCCGCGATGCCCGCGGCGACCGCCACGGTCTGGAACTCGGCCGGGGCCGGAGTGGCCGGGGCCTCCGCGACGGGCGCGGCCGTCTCCTCGGTCACCGGCTTCGCGACGGCACGGCTGCGACGACGACGCGGCTTGGTCTCCGCGACCGGCTCGGCCACGGGCGCGGCCTCGGTCACCGGAGCGGCCTCGGCCACCGGGGCGGGAACCACCGGCGCCTCGGCGACCGCCACGGCCGTCTCGACGACGGCTTCGGGGGCGCTGGCACGGGTACGGCGACGACGCCGCGGCGTACGCGGGGCCTCGGGAGCCTCGTCACCGGCCGGGGCGACCGGGGCGGCCTCCTGGGCGGGTGCGGGCACCGTCGCGGCGCCCGCCTCCGCAGCGGCTCCGCCACGGGTGCGGCGACGCTGGCGCGGCGTACGGGTGCGCGGCTCGCGCTCCTCGCGGGCGGGGGCCGGGGCGGCGGACTTGCGGCCGCGGCCGCCGGTCTCGCCGAGGTCCTCGACCTCCTCCGCGCGCAGGCCGGCACGGGTCCGGTCGGCGCGGGGCAGCACACCCTTGGTGCCCGCCGGGATGCCGAGCTCCTCGAAGAGGTGCGGCGAGGTGGAGTACGTCTCCGGCGGGTCCGGGAACTTCAGGTCGAGCGCCTTGTTGATCAGCTGCCAGCGCGGGATGTCGTCCCAGTCGACCAGCGTGATCGCGATGCCCTTGGCGCCCGCGCGGCCGGTGCGGCCGATGCGGTGGAGGTAGGTCTTCTCGTCCTCCGGCGACTGGTAGTTGACGACGTGGGTCACACCCTCGACGTCGATACCGCGCGCGGCGACGTCGGTGCAGACCAGGACGTCGACCTTGCCGTTGCGGAAGGCGCGCAGCGCCTGCTCGCGGGCGCCCTGGCCGAGGTCGCCGTGGACCGCGCCGGAGGCGAATCCGCGCTTCTCCAGCTGCTCGGCGATGTCGGCGGCCGTGCGCTTCGTACGGCAGAAGATCATCGCGAGACCGCGGCCGTCGGCCTGGAGGATGCGGGCGAGCATCTCCGGCTTGTCCATGTTGTGGGCGCGGTAGACGTGCTGGACCGTGTTCTTCACGGTCGTGCCCTCGTCGTCGGGCGACGTGGCGTTGATGTGCGTCGGCTGCGACATGTAGCGGCGGGCGAGGCTGATGACGGCACCGGGCATGGTGGCCGAGAACAGCATCGTCTGGCGCTTGGCCGGCAGCATCGTGATGATGCGCTCGACGTCGGGCAGGAAGCCCAGGTCCAGCATCTCGTCGGCCTCGTCGAGGACGAGCCCGCGGATGTGGGAGAGGTCGAGCTTGCGCTGGCCCGCCAGGTCCAGGAGACGGCCCGGGGTGCCGACGATCACGTCGACGCCCTTCTTGAGGGCCTCGACCTGGGGCTCGTACGCCCGGCCGCCGTAGATCGCGAGAACGCGGACGTTACGGACCTTGCCGGCCGTGAGCAGGTCGTTGGTGACCTGCTGGCACAGCTCGCGGGTGGGGACGACGACGAGCGCCTGCGGCGCGTCGGTCAGCTGCTCGGGCGTGGCGCGGCCCGCCTCGACGTCGGCGGGGACGGTCACGCGCTCCAGGAGCGGAAGACCGAAGCCGAGCGTCTTGCCGGTGCCGGTCTTGGCCTGGCCGATGACGTCCGAGCCGGAGAGGGCTACGGGGAGCGTCAGCTCCTGGATGGGGAAGGGGGACGTGATGCCGACCGCCTCGAGGGCTTCGGCCGTCTCGGAAAGAATGCCGAGGTCGCGGAACGTAGTCAGGGTGCTGCCTCTTCTGTGAGACGCGGCCCGAGGCGAACGCTGGGGGTCGTACCGTGCCGGGGTTGGTCATCCGGCCGTGGATGGGCCGGGTGGCGCGGGACCACTGCCGTCGCTCGAGCGCTCGTGCCGCTGAGGGGGCCCCTCATCTGCAGTCGTACGTGTCGTACGCACCGCGTGGAGGGCTGTCGGGTCGGAGCCGATCGGGCCACCGACCGGGCATCCTCATTCAAAGGGCGCGCCGCTGGCACAGCACAGTGCTCAGTAGCGCATTACCACTGTACCCCGGATTCGCGCATGTGTGTTGGACGAATTCATCGGAACGGTATGAGGTCCCCTGCTGACCAGGCCCTTCCGCCCTGCGCGGAGCGGGCTATCGTTCCGTTCATGGAGACGCCTGACCACGCCACAGAGAACCCCGCCGAAGCTTCCGGAACCACCGGGATCGCCGCCCAGGACTGGGCCACCGCGGCCGCCGACCCGCAGTACCGCGCCGCGGTCGTCGACCTGCTCGGCGCCCTCGCCTACGGAGAGCTGGCGGCCTTCGAGCGGCTGGCCGAGGACGCGAAGCTCGCGCCGACGCTCGGCGACAAGGCGGAGCTGGCGAAGATGGCCGCCGCGGAGTTCCACCACTTCGAGCAGCTGAACCGGCGGCTCACCGAGGTGGACGAGGAGCCGACCGCCGCGATGGAGCCGTTCGCCAAGGCGCTCGACGACTTCCACCGCCAGACGGCCCCGTCCGACTGGCTGGAGGGCCTGGTCAAGGCGTACGTCGGCGACTCGATCGCCAGCGACTTCTACCGCGAGGTCGCGGCCCGGCTCGACACCGACACCCGGTCCCTGGTGCTGTCCGTGCTGGACGACACGGGCCACGGGAACTTCGCCGTGGAGAAGGTGCGCGCCGCGATCGAGGCGGACCCGCGGGTCGGCGGGCGGCTCGCGCTGTGGGCGCGCCGGCTGATGGGCGAGGCGCTGTCGCAGGCCCAGCGGGTGGTCGCCGACCGCGACGCCCTCTCGACGATGCTGGTGGGCGGCGTCGCGGACGGCTTCGACCTGGCCGAGGTGGGCCGGATGTTCTCCCGGATCACCGAGGCCCACACCAAGCGGATGGCCGCGCTGGGGCTGGCCGCGTAACACCGCGCCGCCGCGTGACACCCCGCTACTGGGCCGCCGCCGACCGGGCGAGGCGGCGGCCGCGTGGGCGGATCAGGAGCGACAGCGTCACCGCCCCGACCGACACGGCTCCGATCAGCGTCGCCAGGACATGGCCGGGACCCAGCGCCGCGTGCGTCAGATACGCGCCGAACAGGGCGCCCAGCGCACCGGTGAGATAAACCGCACGGCCGGACGGCAGCCGGTCCGGGAGCGATCGCAGGGCCGACCAGGACAGGGCGAGCCCGAGCAGGGCGGCGGCGAAGGATTCCCAGATCACAGACGATCACCTCGCGGGGGTGTGCGGGGCGGGCAAATCGGTCGTAGGCGGTACTACCCCCCGCCCGCGGAGAACAACCCTCCGGCGGCCCGTTCCGACTCGTACGGGAACGGGAGGAGCGGTTCTCCCGCACATGACACAGGAGCGGCCCGGCGGGAAACCCCGCCGGGCCGCTCCTGCGATCAACGCGTCCGGTGGACTACAGCGCCCCGAACCCCACCCGCCGGGTGGTCGGCTCACCGATCTCCACATACGCGATCCGGTCGGCCGGCACCAGAACCTTGCGGCCCTTGTCGTCCGTGAGGCTGAGCAGCTCCGCCTTGCCGCCCAGTGCCGCGGCGACCGCGCTCTCGACGTCCTCGGCGGAAAGCCCGCTCTCCAGAACGATCTCGCGGGGCGTGTGCTGCACCCCGATCTTGACCTCCACGGCTATGTCCCTCCGACGGTCAGTCCTTGCGCGGCGAACCGCGCCGTACGCAGCCACATTAGCCCGGCGGGAGCGGCGCTCAGGGCCCGACCGGCAACGCCCGCAGCGAACACGGCGTCACGCGTCCCGTCACGGAGGGCTCAGTGCTGCTCGACGCCGTGCAGCGGGAAGCCCGCGATGCCCCGCCAGGCCAGCGAGGTGAGGAGCTGTACGGCGGTGTCGCGCGGGATGGCCGACTGGCTGGAGAGCCAGTAGCGCGCCACCACCTGGGAGACGCCGCCGAGTCCCACCGCCAGCAGCATGGACTCGTCCTTGGACAGCCCGGTGTCCCCGGCGATCACGTCGGAGATGGCCTCGGCGCACTGGAGCGAGACCCGGTCGACGCGCTCGCGCACGGCCGGCTCGTTGGTCAGGTCGGACTCGAAGACCAGCCGGAAGGCGCCGCCCTCGTCCTCCACGTACGCGAAGTAGGCGTCCATCGTCGCCTCGACGCGCAGCTTGTTGTCCGTCGTCGAGGCCAGCGCCGTGCGCACGGCCTGGAGCAGCGACTCGCAGTGCTGGTCGAGAAGGGCCAGGTAGAGCTCCAGCTTTCCGGGGAAGTGCTGGTAGAGCACCGGCTTGCTGACCCCGGCCCGCTCGGCGATGTCGTCCATCGCGGCGGAGTGGTAGCCCTGCGCGACGAAGACCTCCTGTGCGGCGCCCAGCAGCTGATTGCGTCGGGCGCGGCGGGGCAGCCGTGTGCCCCGCGGGCGCGCCGCCTCTGTCTGCTCGATGGCTGTCACGCCGCCTCCCAAATATGTGTTCCAGCACAGCCGGTCCGTGCACGCTGCGCCGTACAGCCATCGTACTTTTGGGTAACCCTGGTATGCGCGGCGCGGACGCAGAATTTCATGGACCGGACGGCTGTGGAAGCCACAGTTCTCTGTGGTCGTGAGCAAACCGGGGCGTATCAGCGGTAATCGTCCTCATCGAGGGGGATCACCCTGCGCTGTTCCGCCATATCGGCCTCATTGGCGGTGGCCAGGTCGGCGTTCTCCAGCTGTTCGTCGTCCTCGGGCCGGACGTCCGTCCGCTGCTCGGCGGTGTCCGCCTCGGGGGCCTCGGGCCCCGCGTCCGCCGGTTCGGCGTTCTCGAACGTGTCCGGGTCGCTCGGGTCGACCGTCATGGCGCGCTCCCTTCCTTCCCCTAGAGCCTAGGAGTTACCCGTCCACCCCGCGATGCGGGCTTGTGACGGCGAACACATGAATGAGGGCGTGATCGTCTCGTAACATTGCCGCATGTCTTCGACCGAGCTGCCGGGTGTCCAGGCCGCCGCCGCCGCGGTGGCCCCGACGGTCAGTGCCGTCCGGGTCGCCGACGGCGAACGGCTGCGCTCCGTGTCCCTGCCGGGGATCGGTCTGAACATCCGCTGCCGGCCGGGCGACCGCACCGGACTGCCTCCCGCGCTGTACGTGCACGGGCTCGGCGGATCGTCGCAGAACTGGTCCGCGCTGATGCCGCTGCTGTCCGACCTGGTCGACGGCGAGGCGGTCGACCTGCCCGGATTCGGGGACTCGCCGCCGCCGGACGACGGCAACTACTCGGTGACCGGACACGCCCGTGCGGTGATCCGGCTGCTGGACGCGGAGGAGCGGGGCCCCGTCCATCTGTTCGGCAATTCGCTGGGCGGCGCGGTCGCCACCCGGGTCGCCGCCGTCCGCCCCGACCTGGTGCGCACCCTCACCCTGATCTCGCCCGCCCTGCCCGAGTGGCGGGTGCAGCGACCCGCCGTCCCGACCGGTCTGCTGGCCGTGCCGGGGGTCGCCTCCCTGTTCGCCCGGCTCACGAAGGACTGGACGGCGGAACAGCGGACCCGCGGAGTCATGGCACTCTGTTACGGCGATCCGGCACGGGTCTCCGACGAAGCCTTCCGCCATGCGGTGGCCGAGATGGAGCGGCGGCTGGAGCTGCCGTACTTCTGGGACGCGATGACGCGTTCGGCCCGGGGCATCGTGGACGCGTACACCCTGGGCGGCCAGCACGGACTGTGGCGCCAGGCGGAGCGCGTGCTCGCACCGACGCAGCTCGTGTACGGCGGACGGGACCAGCTCGTCTCGTACCGGATGGCACGCAGGGCGTCCGCGGCCTTCCGCGACGCCCGGCTGCTGACCCTGCCCGACGCGGGGCACGTGGCGATGATGGAGTACCCGGAGGCGGTCGCCCAGGCGTTCCGGGAACTGCTGGACGATAGCGGCGGGAGCTGATCCGGGGCGTGGGACGACACAGTCGAAAGGGCTCCGGGGCGATCCGCCCGGACGCGGCGGAACCCGCCGGCGAACGCGCCGCGGCGAGGCCCGCGTCCGGCGGCGGCCGACGCAGGCGGACCGGGCCTCCGCCGACCGGTGACGGGCGCGGCCCGTTCACCGCGGACGCCCCGCAGGTGCGCGGCGGCCACCCCGAACAGCGTGAACAGGGCGGCGGCTGGGGGACCGGACCGGTGCCCCGCCACGGCCAGGGCCACGACGCCCCCGCCCCGCACAGCGCTCCCCAGCAGCATCCGCCCCACCCGTACGCCGGTCCGGGCGGACACCCCGCCGACGCCCGGCCGTACGCCACCGGACCGGGCGGACCCGGTGGGCCCCAGGACGCCGCCCGTCGGCAGGCCGTGGCCCGTCAGGTGTCCGCCCAGCGCGCGGCCCAGCGCGCCGCGGACGGCCGGGCGGCCCAGCAGCCGACGCTCGACGGCTCCCCGGTGCCGGGCCCGCGCCGGGAGTTCCTGGACGCCTTCGACACCGGGGCCCCCGACACCGCCCCCGTCGCGCCGCCCGCCGGGCCCTCCGACGGCGCGGACGACGCCGAGGCCGGTGAGCCGGACGAACGCCCCGCGGCCCGGGGCTCCAAGGGCCGTACGTTCACCGGGATCGCCGCCGCCGCGGTGACCACCGTGCTCGCGGTCGTGGTGGCCGGACAGGTCGCCGAGGACTCCGGCGACCGTGCCGCCGCCGCCCGCGCCGCCGAGGTGGAGCGGCAGGGCCAGGGCGAGGAGGCCTCCCGCTCCGACGCCCGCCCGACCCCGGAGCAGCCCTCGGCCAAGCCCGAGGTCAAGCCCCTCTCGTACGCCGCCAAGATGGCGCAGCCGTATCCGCTCGCCGCGGATCTGAAGGCGAGCGGCACGTTCGAGGCCGTGCCCGGTCTGGCGAAGGCCCCCGGAAAGGGGCAGAAACACCGCTATCGCATCGATGTGGAGAAGGGCCTCGGTCTCGACGCCGGACTTTTCGCCGAAGCCGTGCAGAAGACGCTCAACGACAACCGGAGTTGGGCGCACAACGGCGCGATGACCTTCGAGCGGATCTCGTCGGGCACCCCGGACTTCGTGATCACGCTCGCCAGTCCCGGGACCACCGGCGACTGGTGTGCCAAATCCGGTCTGGACACCACGATCGACAATGTCTCCTGCGATTCCGCCTCGACCGACCGCGTCATGATCAACGCCTATCGCTGGGCCCAGGGCGCCGCCACCTTCGGCCCGGACCAATTGCTGGCCTACCGTCAGATGCTCATCAATCACGAGGTCGGCCACCGGCTGGGTCACAACCATGTGAGCTGCCGCACTCCCGGCGCTCTGGCTCCGGTCATGCAGCAGCAGACCAAGACCCTTGAGCTGGAAGGCATCAAGTGCAAGCCCAACCCCTGGGTGCACCCCACCGGCTGACCCCCCGTACGTCCGCATGATGAGACGGCCGTCTTGTTCCGCTTTGACAGCGGTCAGGGCGGTCGTTCATATTTCTCGGCATGTCGCGCAGCCCCGCACCTTCCGAGATCGCCGCCCTTGAGCTGGCGCTTCTCGGCGTGACCGGGCACTGCGTAGCCGACATTCTCTGTCGCTGACGCCTGTCCGAGCGCGCGTCGGCCCTTTCTTCTTCACCTTTCCCCGTGAGCCCTTTCTCCGGCTCCGGCGGGCCCTTATGACTGCCGCGCCCGGACGTATTTCCGTCCGCAGGCGCGGCCTTTTCCTTTTCGTTCCCCGGTGCCGGGGTCCGGTCCGTCTTCTCGTCGTCGCCTGCGCGGATGCCGCCTTGCCGTTCCTTCGCTTTCCTCCGCTTCTTTCGCTCGCAGCATTCCGAGAGGTCATCTTCCGATGCGTCAACCGTCGCTCATATCCCGCCGCGTGGCAGCGTCCACCGCCGTACTCGTCCTGGCCGCGGGCGTCGCGGCCTGCGGCCCCGAGGACAGCAAGAACGCCTCCGGCGCCTCCGGGGCCGATGGCAAGCCGCAGAAGGGCGGCACCCTCACCATCCTGAACAGCAACGCGCAGCAGGACTTCGACCCCGCCCGGCTCTACACCTCCGGCGGCGGCAACGTCCCCTCCCTCGTCTTCCGCACCCTCACCACCCGCAACCGCGAGGACGGGGCCGAGGGCGCGAAGGTCGTCCCCGACCTGGCCACCGACCTGGGCACCCCCAGCAGAGGCGCCACCGTGTGGACGTACACCCTCAAGGACGGCCTCACGTACGAGGACGGCACCGCGATCACCTCCGCCGACATCAAGTACGGCATCGAGCGCTCCTTCGCCGCCGAACTCTCCGGCGGCGCGCCCTACCTGCGCGACTGGCTGATCGGCGGGGCCGACTACCAGGGCCCGTACAAGGACAAGAAGGGCCTCGACTCCATCGAGGTGCCCGACGAGAAGACCATCGTCTTCCACCTCAACAAGCCCGTCGGCGAGTTCCCCTACCTCGCCACCCAGACCCAGACCACCCCGGTCCCGCAGGCCAAGGACACCGGCACCAAGTACGAGGAGCACCCGCTCGCCTCGGGCCCGTACAAGGTCGTCACCAACGAGAACGACGGCGAGCGCCTCGTCCTGGAGCGCAACCCGCACTGGTCGGCGAAGACCGACGAGGAGCGCAAGGCCTACCCCGACCGGATCGACGTCCGCTCCGGCCTCGACTCCGCCGTCATCAACCAGCGCCTCTCCGCCTCCCAGGGCGCGGACGCCGCCGCCGTCACCACCGACACCAACCTCGGCCCGGCCGAACTCGCCAAGGTCGGCAGCGACAAGAAGCTCGCCGCCCGCGTCGGCACCGGCCACTTCGGCTACACCAACTACCTCGCCTTCAACCCGAAGGTGAAGCCCTTCGACGACCCGAAGGTGCGCCAGGCGATCTCGTACGCCATCGACCGCTCCTCGATCGTCAACGCGGCCGGCGGCTCCTCGCTCGCCGAGCCCGCCACCACCTTCCTGCCCGAGCGGGACTCCTTCGGCCACACGCCCTACGACCACTTCCCGGCGGGCGAGACCGGTGACGCGGCGAAGGCGAAGGAGCTGCTGAAGGAGGCCGGGCACGACCAGGGCCTGACCATCACCCTCACCCACTCCAACGACAAGGACTTCGAGACCAGCCCGGAGATCGCCACCGCGATCCAGGCCGCGCTGAAGAAGGCCGGCATCACCGTCAAGCTCCAGGGCCTGGAGAGCAACGACTACTCCGACACCATCCACAGCGCGAAGAAGGAGCCCGGCTTCTTCCTCGCCCACTGGGGCGCCGACTGGCCCTCCGGCGGTCCCTTCCTCGCCCCGATCTTCGACGGCCGGCAGATCGTGAAGGACGGCGCCAACTTCAACACCGGTTTCCTGAACGACCCCGAGGTCAACAAGGAGATCGACGAGATCAACAAGATCACCGACCTGAAGGCCGCCGCCACCCGCTGGGGCGCGCTCGACCAGAAGATCGGCGAGAAGGCCCTGACCGTCCCGCTGTTCCACCCGGTCTACAAGCGGCTGTACGGCGAGGACGTCAGGAACATCGTCATCAGCGACTGGACCGGCGTCCTCGACGTCTCCCAGGTCGCGGTCAAGTAACCATGTCCGAAGCACTGTTGGTCCAGGAGGCGGGAGCGGCGCCGGCCGTCGCCCCCGCCTCCGGGGCCCGGCTGTTCCTGCGCAGGCTGCGCGCCCAGCGCGCGGCCTGCGCCGCGGCCCTCGTCGTCCTCCTGCTCGTCCTGGTCGCGCTCGCCGCCCCGCTGCTCACCGCACTGGCGGGCCAGGACCCCAACGCCTACCACCCCGACCTCGTCGACTCGGCGGCCGGCGGCGTCCCCATCGGCTCCTTCGGCGGCATCAGCGCCGAGCACTGGCTCGGCGTCGAACCGCAGACCGGCCGCGACCTGTTCGCCCGGGTCGTGTACGGCGCCCGGGTCTCGCTCGGCGTCGCCCTCGTCGCCACCGTCCTCCAGATCGCCCTCGGCCTGGTCATCGGGCTCGCCGCCGCCCTCGGCAGCCGCTGGGTCGACCAGCTCCTCGGCCGGATCACCGACGTCAACGTGGCCCTGCCGGTCATGGTCATCGCGCTGGCGCTCCTGGCGATCGTGCCCGAGTCCTTCCCCCGGCCCGTTCTGATCGCCCTGGTCATCGGGGGCATCGGCTGGTCCGGTACGTCGAAGCTCGTGCGGGCCCAGGCGCTCACCCTGAAGTCCCTCGACTTCGTCTCGGCGGCCCGGCTCAGCGGGCGCGGAAAGTGGTCCATCGCCCGCCGCGAGCTGCTGCCCTCGCTGGCCGCGCCCGTCATCACCTACGCGGCGCTCGCCTTCCCCACCAACATCATCGTCGAGGCGGCGCTGTCCTTCCTCGGCGTCGGCATCAAACCGCCCACCCCGTCCTGGGGGCAGATGCTCACCGAGGCCGACACCTGGTACCAGGCGGCCCCCACGTATCTGCTGATCCCCGCCGGGCTGCTGTTCATCACCGTGCTCGCGCTCACCGTCCTCGGCGAGGGCATCCGCACCGCACTCGACCCGCGCGCCGCGTCCCGGCTCCGGGTGGGCACGACCAGGAAGGGGGAAGCGGCATGACCGGCTTCCTGCTCCGGCGGCTCGGCGGGGCCGCCCTCGTCCTGCTCGCCCTGACCGCCCTCCTCTACGCGATCTTCTACGTGGCCCCCGGCGACGTCGCCCAGATCGCCTGCGGACCCCGCTGCTCGCCCGCCCAGGTCGCCCAGGTCACCGAGCAACTGCGCCTGGACGACCCGGTGTACGTGCAGTACGGACACTTCCTCCAGGGCATCGTCGCCGGCCGCGACTTCTCCACCGGCACCGGCACCGAGCACTGCGCGATGCCCTGCCTCGGCGTCTCCTACCAGTCCGACCAGCAGGTCACCCAGCTCATCCTGGCCAAGCTCCCGGTCACCGGCTCGCTGGTGATCGGCGCGTTCGCCGGCTGGCTGCTGCTCGGCGTCGGCACCGGCGTGCTCTCCGCCTGGCGGCGCGGCCGGATCACCGAACGGGTGCTGACCTGGCTGACCCTGGCCGGCTCCGCCACCCCGGTCTTCGTCATCGGGCTGCTGCTCATCATCGTGTTCTGCTCCACCCTCCAGTGGCTGCCCGCCCCCTCCTACGTACCGTTCACCGAGAACCCCGAACAGTGGGCCTGGGGACTGCTGCTGCCCTGGACGTCACTCGCGCTCATCGAGTCCGCGAAGTACGCCCGCCTCACCCGCAGCGCCATGCTGGAGACCCTCGCCGAGGACCATGTGCGCACCTTCCGCGCGTACGGGGTCGGCGAGCGGGCCATCATCGGCCGGCACGCGCTCCGGGGCGCGGTGGCGCCCGTCATCGCGCTCAGCGCCCTCGACTTCGGCTCGATGTTCGGCGGCGCGGTGCTCACCGAGTCGCTCTTCGGCATCCCCGGCATCGGCCGCGAGCTGGTCCACGCGGTCAAGGTCGTCGACCTGCCCGTCGTGGTCGGCATGGTGCTGGTGACCGGCTTCTTCGTCGTCCTCGCCAATGCCGTCGCGGACCTGCTGTACGCGCTGGCCGACCGACGGGTGGTCCTGTCATGACCCCGCACGAACCCCTGGTCGAGGTCACCGGCCTCACCGTCGACTTCGGCTCCGTCCGGGCCGTCGACGGGCTCTCCTTCACCCTGGAGGCGGGCGGCGCGCTCGGCGTGGTGGGGGAGTCCGGCTCCGGCAAGAGCGCCTCCGCCTACGCCCTGCTCGGCCTGCACCGGGGCACCGGCGCCCGGGTCGGCGGCCTGGTCCGCGTCGCCGGCACGGACGTGAACGCGGCCGACGACCGTGACCTGCGGGCGCTGCGGGGCGCGAAGGCCGCCATGGTCTTCCAGGACCCGCTGTCCTCGCTCGACCCGTACTACCCGGTCGGCGACCAGATCGCCGAGGTGTACCGGGTCCACCGCCCCGTCTCCCGCAAGGCCGCCCGCGCCCGCGCCGTCAAGGTGCTGGACCGGGTCGGCATCCCGGACGCGGCCCGCCGCTCCCGGCTGCGCCCGCACGAGTTCTCCGGCGGCATGCGGCAACGGGCCCTCATCGCGATGGCGCTCGCCTGCGAACCGCTCCTGCTGATCGCGGACGAGCCGACCACCGCGCTCGACGTCACCGTGCAGGCCCAGATCCTCGACCTGCTGCACGACCTGCGCCACGAGACCGGCATGGGGCTCCTGCTGGTCACCCATGACGTGGGCGTCGCGGCGGAGAGCGTGGACGAGGTGCTGGTGATGCGGCACGGCAAGGAGGTGGAGCGCGGCCCGGTCGCCCGGGTGCTCGGCGCGCCGCGCGAGCCGTACACCAAGGAGCTGCTGGCCGCGGTGCCGAGGGTGGAGACCCGCAGGGTCGTGCCGGTGCCCTCGCCCCGGGCGGAGGAGACCTCCGTACCGCTGCTCGAAGCCGTCGGTCTGCGGCGCGAGTTCGGCCGGGGGAGCGGGCGGGTCGCCGCCGTGGACGGGGTCTCGCTCACCGTGCACGCCGGGCGCACGCTCGGCATCGTCGGCGAGAGCGGCAGCGGCAAGACCACGCTCGGCCGGATGCTGGTCCGGCTCCTCGACCCGACGGCGGGCCGCCTCCGTTACGGGGGTACGGAGATCGGCTCGCTGCCCGAGAAGGAGCTGCGGTCCTTCCGCCGCGACCTCCAGATGGTCTTCCAGGACCCGGTGGCCTCGCTCAACCCGCGTCGCTCGGTCGGGGAGTCCGTCGCCGATCCGCTGCGGGCGGCGGGGGAGAGCGACGAGGGGCGCATCCGGGACCGGGTGGGCGCGCTCCTGGAACGCGTCGGTCTGGACCCGGCGCACTTCGAGCGCTACCCGCACGAGTTCAGCGGCGGACAGCGCCAGCGCATCGGGATCGCCCGCGCCCTGGCCGCCGAACCGAAGCTGATCGTCTGCGACGAACCGGTCTCCGCACTGGACGTCACCACCCAGACCCAGGTCATCGAACTGCTCTCGGAACTCCAGCGGGAGCTGGGCATCGGCCTGGTCTTCATCGCCCATGACCTCGCCGTGGTCCGGCAGGTCAGCGACGAGGTCGCGGTGATGCGCCGGGGCGTGATCGTGGAGCAGGGCGGCGCCGACGAGGTCTACGGACAACCGCGGGACCCGTACACCCGGCAGCTGCTGGCGGCCGTTCCCGCCCTCGATCCCGGCCTCGCGGAGGCCCGCAGGACGGCCCGCAAGGAGCTGGCCCGGGCCTGACCCTCCGTAACAACCGACCGCTGTATCGCGACGGAACGCGACGGGGGCGGGAAAGTTACGACGGTTCACCCCTTTCGGTGGCGCGACGGACAACCGTCCGTCGCGCCACCGGCGTATCCGCTTACGGTCGTCCCGCTGTGAGTCGCCGTTTCAACGGCGGCCGCCCACAAGGGAGATCGGGGGTGTACTCGTGCGGATCGGACTGCTCACCGACGGTGGTTATCCGTATGCGACCGGTGAGTCCAGACTCTGGTGCGACCGACTGGTGCGCGGGTTGCCGCAGCACGAGTTCGACCTGTTCGCCCTGAGCCGCTCCGCCCACCAGGAGGACCAGGGCTGGGTCCGGCTGCCGCGCCAGGTCAGCCGGGTGCGCACCGCACCGCTGTGGACCCCCGAGGACGGCACCCTGCGCGGCAGCGGCGAACGCGGCCTGCTGGCCCGGCTGGTGACCGGCGGCGAACAGTCCTACGGGCGACGCGACCGCCGACGCTTCACCGAACACTTCACCGCCCTCGCCACCGCGATCTGCACCCCCGACGAGGCCGGTACGGAAGCGGGCGCCGGCCCCGGCGCCGAGCTCTTCGCCGACGGGCTCTACGGTCTCGCCGAGCTCGCCCGCGAACGCGGCGGACTCCACCTCGCCCTGCGCTCCGAGACGACGGTGCGGATCCTGGAGGCCGCCTGCCGCGCCCACGGCACCGGCCGCACCGTGCAGAGCGCCACCGTCCCCGACCACCTCGCCCTCGCCGCCGAGCTGGAGCGCGCGCTGCGCCCGCTCTCGCTGGACTGGTACGACCAGGAGAGCCTCGGCGCGGTCGACCTCTGCCACGCGGCCTCCGGCGGGGCGGCCGCGCTTCCGGGGCTCCTGGCCAAACGCTTCTTCGGGGTTCCGCTGCTGGTCACCGAGCACGGCGTTCCGCTGCGCGCGCACTTCCTGGCCGCCTCCGACACCCCGTACGGCACCTCCGTGCGCGCCCTCCTCGCCGGTTTCCACGGCCGCCTCGCCACCGAGGTCTACCGCCAGGCCGCCCTCGTCACCCCCGGCAACACCCATGTCCGCCGCTGGCAGCAGCGCTGCGGAGCCGACCCCGCCAGGCAGCGCACGGTCTACCCGGGCATGGCCGCCGAGCGCTTCGGCCCGGTCGGCGAGGACGCCGAACGGCTCGGCGCGGCGGGCGAGGACGACGGGCCGGGCGGCCCCGGCACCCTGGTCTGGGTCGGCCGGATCGAGCCCGCCAAGGACCTGATCGCCCTTCTCCACGCCTTCGCCGAGGTCCGCCGCGCCGAGCCCGCCGCCCGGCTGCGGGTCTTCGGCGCCCCGGCCGAGAGCGAGGAGGCCACCACCTACCTCGCCCACTGCAAGGCCCTGGCCGCCCAGCTCTTCCCGGACGAGGCCACCGGCGCGCACACCGAGGGCGTCAGCCCGGTCACCTTCGAGGAGATCGGCGGCCCCGAGATCCCCGACCTCGCCGAGGCCTACGGCGCGGGCGGCGTGATCGTGCTGTCCAGCGTCGTCGAGGGCTTCCCGGTCAGCCTCGTCGAAGCCATGTTCTGCGGCCGGGCCACCGTCTCCACCGACGTGGGCGCGGTCGTCGAGGTCATCGGCGGCACCGGCCTGGTGGTGCCCCCGCGCAACCCCAAGGCGCTCGCCGACGCCTGCGTCGCGCTGCTGCGCGACCCCGAGCGCCGGGCCAGGCTGGGCGCCGCCGCACGGGCCCGCGCGCTCGAACTCTTCACCGTCGAACAGAACCTCGCGGCATTTCGCGGCATTTACCTGGAGCTGATGTCGCACACCCCGGTGCGCCGGGAGGCCGACACGGTGGACGCCCACGGCGACCCGCTGCCCTTCGCCACCCCGCCGGAGGCCCGCCTCCTCGGCCACTGGACCCAGCCCGGGGCGCACCTGCGGCCGGCGGCGGACCCGGACGGTCCGGGGCTTCCCGGCGCTGATGCCGGTGCCGATGCCGTCGCAGGCGTCGCCGTCGTCGGCGCGCCGGGCTGGGCCGTCGTACCAGGGGCCCGGCTGCCGGACCGGCCGGGCGAGCCCGAGCCGCAGCACACCCGGGAGCCGGAGCCCGAGGGTGTCTGCGCGGTCGCGGCGGGACCCGCGGGGGACGGCGATGCGTGACCACCCGACCCGCCACGACCACGGAGACCACCCGATGACCCGTCCGGACGACCCGGCGACCCTCCCGGGCGACCCGGCGCCCTTCGCCTCCGTCCCGGATCGGCCCGCCGAGATCCCGCCCCGCTCCACAGCGCGCCGGGCGCCGTCCGGCACCACCCGCCGCGGCCCGGCCGACCCGGTGAAGTCCCTGCTGCACGACCACCGCGACCTGTGCGAACGGGCCGTGGACCCGCTGGAGATCGCCGCCGGTCTGGAGGCGCACGGCCTCACCGACCGCACCGCCGCCCGCTACCGCCACCGGGACGTCTTCGCCCTCGCCGAGGAGCTGTACGCCCGGATGCCACCCCGTACGCGGGAGCCCGCCGCCGGCGGGCCGCCCGGCCCCGGTCCCGACACCGAGGCACGGGCCGCCTGGACGCTCCTCGCCCTGTTGCCCGGGGCCGCCGCGCTGGCCACCGCCGGGGTGCTCCGGGTCACCGAGGGCGTCCTCGGCGACGGCACCCGGGCCCTGGTCACCGTCGTCGGCGCCGTCCTGGCCTGCCTGGCGCTCCGGGCCTGTCTCGGCCGGGGGCCCCTGCGCGCCCCCGAAGGAGCGGGCCGGGCCGGGATGTACGCCTGCTGGCTGCTCAGCTACGCGGTGTACGGCGAGGGGCTGCTCGCCCAGGTGATGACCGGCGGCCCGGACGGCCCCTGGGTCGGCACCCCCGGCCCGCTGCTCGGACTCGCCGCCGCCGTCGCCCCGGCCGCCTGGTGCGCCCACCTCTTCACCGTCCGGGCCCACCGCAAACTGGCCGGCAGCCGCGCCCTGGAGGAGTTCGGCGCGGGCGTGCGCCCCCTGCTGCTGGCGGCCGTCACCCTCTTCCTCGCCGCACTGCTGCCCCTGCTGTATCTGGCCGACCTCGGCCTCGGCGGGAGCGGCACGCCCGTCGCGGCGGTCGCCCTCGGAGTGCTGTTCTTCGTGGCCCGGCTGCTCGCCGCCCACGGACTGCCCGAGCCGGGCACCGTCGCGCTGGCCGGCGCGTGTGCCGTCGAGGCCGGCGCCCCGGCCCTCGTCCTCGCCGCCCGGCTGCCCGGACTCGAACCCCTCGCCCGGCCCGTGGACGCCCTCGTCTCGGCAGGCGGGACGGGCGCCGTGTCCGCGCTGGCCTGCGGCGGGGCCGCCATCGGACTGCTGCTGCACGCGGCCCTCGCGCTCTCCCGGGCCTCCGCCCACACCCGGAGCTGAGAGATCCGAGAACCCACGCCGCCCCACCGACGTACCACCGCACCACTCCCGCGGAGCCGACGCCGCGGGCCCTGCCCCAGCACCGTACGACCGACTGACTGACCTAGGAGAACCCCGCCATGACCCCCCAATCCCCCGCACCGGCAGCCCGCCGTCGGCACCGAGGCGGTGCGCGATGAGGGTGCTGCTGCTCGGAGCCAACGGATTCCTCGGCCGCTTCGTCGCCGACCGTCTGCTGGCCGACCCCGCCGTCCACCTCACGGCTCTCGGCCGCGGCGACGACGCCGACGTCCGGTTCGACCTCGCGGGCGGCAGCCCCGGGGCCCTCACCCGCTTCCTGGACGCCGTCCACCCCGGCGTCGTCGTCAACTGCGCGGGCGCCACCCGCGGCGGCGCCCGGGACCTCACCCGGCACAACACCGTCGCCGTCGCCACCGTCTGCGAGGCGCTGCGCCGCAGCGGCTGCGGGGCCCGGCTCGTCCAGGTCGGCTGCGCCTCGGAGTACGGGCCCTCGCAGCCCGGCTCCTCCACCGCCGAGGACGCCGTGCCGCGCCCCGGCGGCCCGTACGGCGTCAGCAAGCTCGCCGCCACCGAACTGGTCCTCGGCTCCGGCCTCGACGCCGTCGTGCTGCGGGTCTTCTCGCCCGTCGGCCCCGGCACCCCGGCCGGCTCGCCGCTCGGCCGGCTCGCCGAGGCGATGCGCCGGGCCATGCAGATGGGCGACGGTGAGCTGAAGCTCAGCGGGCTCGGCGTGCAGCGGGACTTCGTCGACGTACGGGACGTGGCGCGGGCCGTCCACGCCGCCTCGCTCTCCGCCGCCCAGGGCGTCGTCAACATCGGCACCGGGCGGGCCGTCCGGCTCCGCGACGCCGCCGCCGTGCTCGCCCGCGTCGCCGGGTACGCGGGCGCGCTCCACGAGCTGGACTCGCCGCCTCCGCGGCTGCCCATCGGGGCCCCGCGCACCTCCGCCGAGTCCGTCATGGAACACCTCTCCGCCACCCCGTCCCCGTATCCGGACGGCTGCGGGGCCTGGCAGCAGGCCGATGTCCGCACCGCCCGGGACCGGCTCGGCTGGCGGCCCCGGATCAATCTGGAGGAGTCCCTCGCGGACATCTGGATGGAGGCGGCGTGCCGTATCTGACCGCACCCGCCGACGCCCGCCGGACCGCGGGCGGCGAACAGCTCGGCTTCGGCGTCCCGGGCTACGCGCACCCGCTGCTCGCCCCCGCCGAATGGGCCGAGCTGGCCCGCCCGGGCACCCCGCTGCACTGGGCCGTCCTCAACATCGCGAACGGCCCCGGCACCCGGCCCGACCCGCACTGCCTGGAGGCGGCGGGGCGGCTGCGCAACGCCCGCGAGCGCGCCCTGCACGGCGAAGCCCCGGACGACACCGTCCGGGCCTCCGGCGGCCGGCTGCTCGGCCATCTCGACCTGGCCTTCGGCGAACGGCCCTTCGGCGAACTGATCGCGGACGCCCGGTCCTTCATCGACTGGTACCGCATCGGCGGCTTCTACCTCGCCCACTGCCCCACCGAGCGGGCCGAACTGCCCGCCGTCCGCCGCCTCACCGGCACGCTCCACGCCCTGCTGGCGGAGAGCGACAGCGCGGACGGCGGGGGCCGCCTGGTGCTGGGCCACGGCGCCCACCCGTATCCCGGGTACGCGGAGGCGGCCGACCAGCTGGTCACCTTCCAGGGGCCCTGGACCGACTACCGCTGGTCGCAGGTGGCCGAGTGGACGGCCGACTATCCACCGGAGCGGTTCGCCCACTTCGTCCACGGGGTGCCGCGCACCCATCTGGAGGAGGCCATGCGGATCGCCCGTTGGCAGGGCGCCGGAACGATCTTCTTCACCGACCGGAACGACCGGAACGACCGGAACGACCGGGACGACCGAACCGGACAAAGCGACCCATTCGCGACGCTGCCCAGGTACTGGGACGAAATCGTCTCGCGGATCGGACCCGGTATCTCGGAATGAGGAGGGGCGTGGCAGTGTTACGGGGAGAACAACCGTACGTAGCCGACCGTAAGAAGCCGGTCTGCGTAGACATCCGACCACCTGCATTGTTGAGGTTCCTGTGTCGCTGCCACCCCTGGTCGAGCCAGCTGCTGAGCTCACCGTCGACGAGGTCCGCAGGTACTCCCGCCACCTGATCATCCCGGACGTCGGGATGGACGGACAGAAGCGCCTGAAGAACGCCAAGGTGCTGTGTGTCGGCGCCGGCGGCCTCGGCTCGCCGGCCCTGATGTACCTGGCCGCGGCCGGTGTCGGCACGCTCGGCATCATCGAGTTCGACGAGGTCGACGAGTCGAACCTGCAGCGCCAGATCATCCACAGCCAGGCCGACATCGGCCGCTCCAAGGCGCAGTCGGCCAAGGACTCGGTGCTCGGCATCAACCCGTACGTGAACGTCATCCTCCACGAGACGCGGCTCGAAGCCGACAACGTGCTGGAGATCTTCGCGCAGTACGACCTGATCGTGGACGGCACGGACAACTTCGCCACCCGCTATCTCGTCAACGACGCCGCGGTGCTGCTGAACAAGCCGTACGTGTGGGGCTCGATCTACCGCTTCGACGGCCAGGCCTCCGTGTTCTGGTCCGAGCACGGCCCCTGCTACCGCTGCCTCTACCCGGAGCCCCCGCCGCCGGGCATGGTCCCCTCCTGCGCCGAGGGCGGCGTGCTGGGCGTGCTCTGCGCGTCCGTCGGCTCCATCCAGGTCACCGAGGCCATCAAGCTGCTCGCCGGCGTCGGCGACCCGCTGGTCGGCCGCCTGATGATCTACGACGCCCTGGAGATGCAGTACCGCCAGGTCAAGGTCCGCAAGGACCCCGACTGCGCGGTCTGCGGCGAGAACCCCACCGTCACCGAGCTCATCGACTACGAGGCCTTCTGCGGCGTCGTGTCCGACGAGGCCCAGGAGGCGGCGCTCGGCTCGACGATCACTCCCAAGCAGCTCAAGGAGTGGATCGACGGCGACGAGAAGATCGAGATCATCGACGTCCGCGAGCCGAACGAGTACGAGATCGTCTCGATCCCCGGCGCCACGCTGATCCCGAAGAACGAGTTCCTCATGGGCACCGCCCTCCAGGACCTCCCGCAGGACAAGCGCATCGTCCTGCACTGCAAGACGGGCGTCCGCAGCGCCGAGGTCCTCGCGGTCCTCAAGTCCGCGGGCTTCGCCGACGCGGTGCACGTGGGCGGCGGCGTGATCGGCTGGGTCAACCAGATCGAGCCCGAGAAGCCGGTGTACTAGAACACTCCGTACGGGCAGGGGCCCGGTCCGCGCACCGCGGACCGGGCCCCTTTCCCGTGCGCGCCTCCGGTCACCCGCAGGTCCTGCCGTCCGCCGGGACCTTCCCGTCCAGGAAGTAGTCGTCGATCGTCGAGGTCACACAGTCGTTGGAGCCGTAGGCCCCGTGGCCCTCGCCCTTGTTGGTCAGCAGGACGCCGACGCCCTCGCCCAGCTCGTCCGCCATCCGCCGCGCCCCCTCGTACGGGGTCGCCGGGTCGCCGGTCGTCCCGACGACCAGGACCGGCCCCGCGCCCGGCGCACTGGTCTCCGGTGTCTCGTGCTCGCCCTCCACCGGCCACTCGGCACACCAGCCCGCGGTGTCCCAGGCCAGGAACGGGCCGAAGACCGGCGACAGCTTGCGGAACTCCGGCAGCAGCGCACGGGCCTCGTCCACGGTGGGACGTGACGTCGAGTCGGCGCAGGAGATCGCCCGCTGGGAGTGGCTCTGGGTGTCGTAACGGCCCTGCTCGTCCCGGCCGTTGTACGAGTCGGCGAGCCGGAGCAGACCGTTGCCCGTGCCGTTGTTCTCCGCCTCGTCGAGGGCGGCGGTCAGGGCGGGCCAGGACGACTCGGAGTACAGCGGGGTGACGATGCCGGTGATGGCGAGCGACTCGCTCAGCTCGCGGCCCGAGTCGGTCGGCAGCGGACTCCGGTCGATCCGGGCCAGCAGCCGGGCGATGCGCTCGGAGCCCTCCTTCGGACTCTGGCCCCGGTCCTTCAGATAGTTCTCCAGGGCGCGCTGGAAGCCCACGGTCTGGTTGCGGGCGTGCCCGATCCCGTCGGCCGTCGGGTCGACGGCCGCGTCCAGCACGGTGCGTCCCACCGAGTGCGGGAAGAGGTGCGCGTACGTTCCGCCCAGCTCCGTACCGTAGGAGAAGCCGAAGTAGGACAGCTTCTCGTCGCCCAGGACCTGGCGGATCAGGTCCAGGTCGCGGGCGGCGTTGCCGGTGCCGACGTGCGGCAGCACCGTGCCCGAGCGGCGCTCGCAGCCGGCGCCGAACTCCGCGGCGTCCTCGATGAAGGCCGCCTCCTCCGCCGCCGTGTCCGGGGTCAGGTCGACGTTGCGGTGGGCCTGTTCCTGCTCCTTGTCGGTGCGGCAGCGCACCCCGGAGCTGGCGGCGACCCCGCGCGGATCGAAACTCACCAGGTCGTAGCGGGTGTTGAGCTTCGCGTACGATCCGGCGGCGCGCGGCAGGGTCGCGACGCCGGACCCGCCGGGGCCGCCGAAGTTGAACAGCAGCGAGCCGAGCCGCCGCCCCTTGTCCCGGGCCTCCTTGCGGATCAGGGCGACCGAGAGCGTCTCCCCGGACGGATCCGCGTAGTCCAGCGGTACGTCCACCCGTGCGCAACGCCAGGCGGAACCCGGGGCGTTGCCGCCGCGCGGGGCCGTGCAGCGCTTCCAGTCGAGGCGCTGGGAGGTGAGCTCCGAGGGCAGCTCCGGTGTCCTGGGCGAGTCCGTGGGACCGGCCGGCGCGGGCGCGGCGGAGGTGTGGCCGGGGCGACCGTCGGCCGGCACGTCCGCATCCGGCTCCGACAGCCCGCAGCCGGCGAGCAGTCCCGCCGCGAGCAGTACCGCTCCTGTCGTGACGGCGGCCCGCTGGGCGCGACGGTGCGCACGCATGATCCGGCTTCCCTCCCTCGGAGGCCCGAAGCCGGTGGTGACGCGTCGGGCGGCTGTGGTGTGCGGTCATGCTAACCGCCGTACGCGGTACGGGAGTCGGGGCGCGGGATCAGCCGCAGACCGTTCCGGACTCGGGCACCTTCCCGTTCAGCAGATAGCCGTCCACCGTCCGTTGCACACAGGCGTCCTTGCTGTTGTACGCCCCGTGCCCCTCGCCCTTGTAGGTGAGTTCGACGCCGACGCCCTTGCCCAGCTTCTCCACCATCGCCTTCGCGCCCGCGTACGGGGTCGCCGGGTCACCGGTGTTGCCGATGACCAGGATCGGGGCGGCGCCCGGGGCGCTGACGTCCGGGGTCTGCCAGGCGCCCGCGACCGGCCAGCCGGTGCAGCTCATCAGCCCCCAGCCCAGATAGTCCCCGAACAGCGGGGACGCCTTGCGGAACGCGGGCAGGGCCGCCTTCGTCTGCTCCAGCGAGAACCGCTGCTTGCTGTCGGCGCAGTTGATGGCGATGTTGGCGGCGTTGGAGTTGTCGTAACGCCCGTCCTCCGAGCGGCCGTTGAGCGAGTCGGCCAGCGCCAGCAGCAGCCCGCCGTTCTTGCCGTCCGCCTCGTCCAGGCCCTGTTCCAGCAGCGGCCAGGTCTCCTTGGAGTACAGCGCGGAGGCGATCCCGGTGGTCGCCAGCGTCTGCGTCAGCGCCCGGTCGCCGAGACCGTCGACGGGCTGCTCCTCCAGCTCGGCCAGCAGATCGGCGATGAACTGCTCGACCTCCTGCTGGGTGGCCCCGGGCAGCGCGCAGTCGTCGCGCTCCGCGCAGTCCTTCGTGAAGTTGTCCAGGGCGAGCTGGAAGCCCTCGGCCTGGCCGAGGGAGGACTGCTCGGCGTCCTTCGTGGGGTCGACCACCGCGTCGAAGACCGCCCGGCCGACCTTGTCCGGGAAGAGGTGCGCGTACACGCCGCCCAGCTCGGTGCCGTACGAGATGCCGAAGTAGTGCAGCTTCTCGTCGCCCAGCACCGTGCGCAGCAGGTCCATGTCGCGGGCGGCGTTCGTCGTGCCGACGAAGGGGAGTTCGTCGCCGGAGTTCTCCTCGCAGGCCGCGATGAAGTCCTTCTGCCCCTGGACGAACTGCTTCTCCTCCGCCGCGTCGTCCGGGGTGGCGTCCTCCTGGTAGAAGGCGTCCAGCTGGGCGTCGTCCGCGCACTGCACGCCCTCGCTGCGGCCCACCCCGCGCGGGTCGAAGCTCACCAGGTCGTAGCGGGTGCGGAGCCTGTCGTACTCGGTGCCGAACGCGGGCAGCGTCGCCACCCCGGACGCGCCGGGCCCGCCGAAGTTGAACACCAGCGAGCCGATCCGCCGCTGCTGCTCCTTGGCCTTCGCCCGCACCAGCGCCAGCTCGATCGTGCGGCCGTCCGGCTTCGCGTAGTCCAGCGGCACGTCCATGAAGGAGCACTCCCACACCACACCGCCGGGCAGCGGCGACGGCGACTCGCCGCCGCCCTGGGACGTGTTGGGCGGCGGACAGGGGGACCACTCCAGCTTCTGCGAGGCCAGGTCCTCGGCGGTGGCGGTCGGCGAGGCGGTCGAGGCCCCGGTGGGCGTCGAGGACCCCTCCCCGTCGCCGTCGTCCGAACAGGCGGCCAGCGGCAGCAGGACGGTGGCGGTGGCGGCGAGGGCGGCGGCGCGCAGAGCGGGGGAAGTCCTCATGCCCCCATCGTGCGGCGGGGCGCCGGGGAGCGCGGCCGGGCGCGGTCCATGCGGGTGGCGGCGAGGCCGGTACGGGAGGGGCGGCGGCGGTACGGGCGTGCGGCGGGCTGCCGCCACCGGCCCGCCCGCCCGGCCCCGGCGGCTACCGCCCGCCCGGCCACCGGATGCGCGTACGGATCACAGCTCGCCCTTGCGGGTCAGCTGGTTGAAGGCGATCCACCCCGGCAGCACCGGCAGCCACAGCGTCATCACGCGGTACAGCAGCACCGCCGGCGCCGCGACCTCCTTCGGCAGCCCGACCGCGATCAGGCCCAGCGTCAGAGCGCCCTCGACCGCGCCCATACCGCCCGGCGTCGGGGCGGCCGAGCCGAGCGCGTTCCCGGCGAGGAAGACCACCGCGATGCTCGCGTAACTCAGCTGCGGCACGTCCGGGCCGCTGAACGCCCGGATCGAGGCGTCCAGACAGAGCACGAACAGACCGGTCAGCAGCAGCATGCCGCCGATGCCGGTGAGCAGCTTCTGCGGCCGCTGCACCACGTCCAGCATGCGCGGCACGACCCCGGCGAACAGCGAGCGCACCCGGGTCACCACGAACTTCCGCAGGAACGGAATCGCCGTCACCACCAGCACCAGCACCGCGACCGTCAGCAGACCCGCGATCACCGTCCGGGACGGGGTCAGCGAGTCCGGGGTCTTCTCCGTGCCCGTGAGATAGCCGAACAGCGCCAGCAGCATGATGTGGGCGCCGAGACCGAACAGCTGCGAGGCCCCGACGCTCGCCACCGCCAGACCGGGGCGCACCCCGGCCCGCTGGAGGAAGCGGGTGTTCAGCGCCACGCCCCCGACCGCGGCGGGCGCCACGATCTTCACGAACGAACCGGCCACCTGCGCCTGCACGGTCTTCAGGAACGACACCCGCTCGGGCACGAAGCCCAGCAGGCTCATCGCCGCCGCCACGTAACTCAGCGCCGAGAAGCCGAGGGCGGCCGCCACCCAGCCCCACTCCGCCTGCTCCACGACCGCGCCGAAGTCGGCCTGGGTGACCTGCGAGATCAGGAAGTACGCGGCGATGGCGCCGGCGATGAAGCTGAACAGGGTGCGCGGCTTGATGCGCTCCAGGCGGACCGGTTCGACCGGGGCCTGCGGGCGGATCAGGAGCACCTGGCGGCGGATCTGGGCCAGCAGATCCTCTTCGCGGGCCTCCTCCAGCGCATCGTCCATGGCGCGCTTCTCGGCCTGCTTCTCGGTCCGCAGCGACTTGCGCTCCGCCTTGGAAGCCGCCTTGCCGTCCGTCCCGGGGGCGGAGAGCCCGGCCCTCGCCTGCTTGGCCGCCTGGGAGGCCTCCAGCACCGCCTCCCGCTCGCGCTGCGAACGCTCGCGGGCGATCCGGCGCAGCGTCGCCCGGGTGGAACGGCTGAGCGCGATCGGCTGGAGCAGCGGCAGACAGTCCGCCACCGCGTCCGGGCCGAGCACGGCGAGCGCCCCGGCCACCGACCGCTCCGCGCCCACCCGCAGCCCCAGCGTGGTCAGCAGCTGGGCCACGTCCATCCGCAGCACCAGATCACCGGCGGCGATCTCGCCGCCGCGCAGATCCGTCACGAACGCCCTGCCGGAACGATCCACCAGGAGGGCGTCACCGGTCAGCCTGCGGTGTGCGATCCGCCGCGACTGGAGGGCCTTCACCTGACGCCAGGCGCTGCGCACCAGATCGTCGGTGATCTCCTCGTCCTCCATCGAGTCCAGCGACCGGCCGCCGATGTGCTCGTAGACGAGCATCACCGCGTCCGGGCCCAGCTCGGAGGTGGCGATCAGCTTGGGCGCGTTCGCCCCGGCGGCGATGGCCGCGTACGCGAGCAGCGCCTCCTGCTCCAGCGCCTGGCGCAACGACTGGATGGAGCGCCGCTGGGTGATCCCGCGCAGGGTGAGCCGCCGCCAGGCCCGGTAGAAGAACCCCTGGGCCTGCTGTTCCCGGTCGACGACGGTGACGTCCAGCGGCGGCCCGTCCTCCAGGGTGACCAGATAGCGCCGTCCCCGGTCGCCCTGGTCGGTGCCGTCCTTGTCCGGGGTGTCCTCGGTGCGCATCGCCGCGACCGGCCGGAAGCCCACGTGCCGCAGACCGGCCATCAGGTGCTGGCCGGTGGGGCGGACGTTCGGCGAGCCGACCGCGTACAGCGTTCCGTACGCCACCGTCCAGCCGATCAGCACGGTGAGGATGATCGAGAACGGGGTGGTGTACCCGCCGACGAGCATCGCGAACGCGTCGAGCAGCAGCACCACCCACAGCACCACGCGCCAGCGCGGCCGCCGGGCCATGCCGACCGCCGTCATGTACGCGATGACCGGTGCGAGATAGCCGTGCACCGGGTCGGTCAGCCCGCCGGTCGTCTGCGGCTGGGTCAGCGCGTCCTGGATGGTGCCGGGAGCGGTCCGCGACACCCAGAGATCGGTGGCGAGCGTCACCCCGTGGGCGAGCACGGCGGCGAGCACCCCGTCCGCGATCCGCAGCCCGTCGCGTTTGATCAGACGTTCGATGGCGAAGGCGACCGGCACCAGCAGCACGGCGATGCTGGACACCAGGCCGGCGATCTTGATCAGCAGATCGGGCGCCTGCTCGGTGCCCTTGGAGATGTCGTCCTCAAGACCGGTGGTGGTGCCCTGGGCGAACGCGGCGATCGAGAACAGGATCGCGATCGCGAGCACCCCGATGAGCAGCCGCATCAGGTCGGAGGGGCGGTGCACCCGGGCGGGGAGCAGCGGTTCGTCGCCGGAGACGCGGTCGGTCAGGGCGGCCTCGGCGGAGGCGAGCGTCGAGCCCGCCAGATGTCCGGTGGTGGACGTCGTGGGGCCGTCGGCGCGGAGGGCTCCGGGGGACTCGGGACCGCCCTGCGGGCGCTCCCCGGCATCGGAGGCGTCCGCCGCCTTCGGTGGCTGCACGCCCTGCTCCTTCGTCGCCTCTGGTTCGTCTTCGTGTTCTGGTATCACCGGTCACCGCCCGCATGATGGTGGCACGGCCCGTAGACGGAGGAGGGCATCAGGGTGCATCGCACGGGCGCGGGAAGCGCAACATACGCTCCTTTGCACCCGCGCGCACGCGGTGTGCGCGGACGGAAACCGTTTCGGCCGGGCTGTCGGTGGCGTACGGCAGGATGGGCCGGATGAGCCAGCACCAGACGGACGGGGGCGGCCCCGGCACCGCCCCGGCCGGCGGCGGTCCGCCGGAACACGCGGAGCTGCCGGAGTACGCGGAGCGCGTCCTCGACGTGGCCGATCTCATCCCGCCCGGCCGGGTGATGACCTACGGCGACATCGCGGAGTGGCTGGGCGAGGGCGGGCCCCGCCAGGTCGGCCGGGTCATGGCGCTGTACGGATCGGCCGTGCCGTGGTGGCGCGTCGTCCGCGCCGACGGGACGCTGCTGCCCTCCCACGAGCTGCGGGCGCTGGACCACTACCGCGCGGAGGGCACCCCGCTGCGCGAGGCGTCCCGGCAGGCGGAGGGGCACATCCCGCGGATCGACATGCGCCGCGCCCGCTGGGACGGGCACGCGCGCGGCGACGGGGGCGGTCCGGGCGGTTCCGGAGACCCGGTCGGTTCCGGTGATCCGGATGGTCCGGGCGGTTCCGGTGATCCGGGCGGGCGCGGCGGTCCGGTCGGTGCCGGCGGTCCGGGCGAGAAAGCTCACACCTGACAGCTTCCGCCATCGGCCCGCCCGGGCGGCGCCCCGACGCGGCAGCGCACGTGACGAGGGACGCAGCGCGGCCGCCGCCTCCCGCGCCGTCGCTGGCGTAGCGTCGTCATCGCGCGGCACGCTCCGCCCCTTCCTCTTCCCCGTCTGCACCGACCCTGTTCCTCTTCACCCGTACACCTACGTACACCCACGCACATCAACGCACATCCACGCATATCCACAGGACCGGCGATCCACGTGAGTTCCTCCTCCACCCGGCACAGTCCGCACCGTGAGTCACGGCCGCGGACCACGGGTGCGTACCGGCTGGTGCGCACTCCGCCGGGTTCGGTGGATCCTCCTCTGCTGGACGCAGGCCAGCGCGCGGTGGTTGACCACCCGGGGGGTCCGCTGCTGGTCCTCGCCGGGCCTGGCACCGGCAAGACCACCACCCTCGTCGAATCCGTCGCCGCACGGGTGAACCGGGGCGCCGACCCGGCCCGCATCCTCGTCCTCACCTTCAGCCGCAAGGCCGCCGTCGAACTGCGGGACCGGATGGCCGCCCGCCTCGGCGCGGCCCGGGGTCCGCAGGCCACCACGTTCCACTCGTACTGCTACGCCCTGGTCCGGGCCCACCAGGACGCCGACCTCTTCGCCGATCCGCTGCGGCTGCTCTCCGGGCCCGAGCAGGACGTCACCGTCCGCGAACTGCTCGCGGGCCAGCTCGACCTGGAGAAGGAGGGCCTGGCCCATGTCCGCTGGCCGGACGAGCTGCGGTCCTGCCTGACCACCCGCGGCTTCGCCGACGAGGTGCGCGCCGTGCTGGCCCGCAGCCGCGAACTGGGCCTCGGCCCGGACGCGCTGGCCGCCTTCGCCGCCCGCACCGGCCGCCCGGACTGGAGCGCGGCCGCCCAGTTCCTCGCCGAGTACCTCGACATCCTCGACGCCCAGGGCGTCCTGGACTACGCGGAGCTGGTGCACCGCGCGGTCCTGCTCGCCGAGCGCCCGGAGGTGGCGGCGGAGCTGGCCGGCCGGTACGACGCGGTGTACGTCGACGAGTACCAGGACACCGACCCCGCCCAGGTGCGCCTGCTGCACGCGCTGGCCGGGAACCGGGGGCGCGGCGAGGACCCGAGCGGCGGGCGGACGCTGATCGCCTTCGGCGACCCCGACCAGTCGATCTACACCTTCCGGGGCGCCGACGTGAACGGCATCCTCGACTTCCCGGACACCTTCCGCCGGGCGGACGGAGGCCCCGCGCCGGTGGGCGTCCTCACCACCTCCCGTCGCTCCGGGGCCGGACTGCTGGCGGCGACCCGGCTGCTCACCCGCCGGATGCCGCTGACCAGGCTGCCCGGCGACACGGTCCGCGCCCACCGCGACCTCCACGCCGTCCGGGACGGCGGCCGTGTCGAGACGTACACCTACCCGACCACGTCCACGGAGCTGGAGAACATCGCGGACCTGCTGCGCCGCGCCCACCTGGAGGACGGGGTGCCGTGGCAGGAGATGGCCGTGCTGGTACGGGCCGGAGGCCGCTCGCTGCCCGCCGTCCGCCGCGCCCTCACCTCCGCCGGCGTCCCCCTGGAGGTCGACGGCGACGATCTGCCGCTGCGCCACGAACCGGCCGTCGCCCCGCTGCTGACGGCCCTGCGCACGGTGGCGACGGCGGCGCTGCACCACCGCCCGGTCGAAACGGAAGCGGAGGATCAGCCGGAAGCAGGTCCCACCTCCTGGCTCGACACCGAGACCGCCCTCACCCTCCTCACCTCCCCGCTCGGCGCCATGGACGCCGCCGATCTGCGCCGCCTCGGCCGGGCCCTGCGCGACGAGGAACGCGCCGCCGGAATCCGGGTGCCCGCGCCCTCCGACGACCTGCTGGCCCGCGCGCTGGCCGAGCCCGAGCGGCTCGTCACGCACGACCCGGCGTACGCCCACGGCGCGCAGCGCCTCGGTGCGCTCCTGCGCAAGGCCCGCGAGCTTCTCCAAGGCGGCGGCACCGCCGAGGAGGCCCTGTGGATCCTCTGGAACGGCACCCCCTGGCCGGGCCGGCTGGCGCGGGCCGCGCTGCGCGGCGGGGCGGGCGGGCGCAACGCCGACCGCGATCTCGACGCGGTGTGCGCCCTGTTCGACACGGCCGCCCGCGCCGAGGAGCGCACCGGCGGGCGCGGGGCCCTCAACTTCCTCGAAGAGGTCGACGCCCAGGACATCGCCGCCGACACCCTCTCCCGGCGGACCGCCCGCCCCGACGCCGTACGCCTGATGACCGCCCACCGCTCCAAGGGCCTTCAGTGGCGGCTCGTCGTCGTCGCCGGGGTCCAGGAGGGCGTCTGGCCCGACCTGCGCCGCCGGGGCTCGCTCCTGGAGGCGGACCGGATCGGCCGCGACGGACTCGCCGAACCCCTCACGCCCGGGGCCCTCCTCGCCGAGGAGCGCCGGCTCTTCTACGTCGCCGCCACCCGCGCCCGCGACCGCCTGATCGTCACCGCCGTGAAGGCCCCCGCCGACGACGGCGACCAGCCCTCCCGCTTCCTCACCGAACTCGGCGTCGAACCCCGCGACGTCACCGGCCGCCCGCGCCGCCCGCTCGCGGTCGCCGCACTCGTCGCCGAACTGCGCGCCACCACGGTCGACCCGGCCGCATCCGCCGCGCTGCGCGAGGCCGCCGCCCACCGCCTCGCCCGGCTCGCCGCGCTCACCGACGACGAGGGGCAGCCGCTGGTGCCGGCGGCCCACCCGTACCGCTGGTGGGGTCTGGAGGAACCGACCCGCTCCGCCGTCCCGCTGCGCGACCGCGACCAGCCCGTCACCCTCTCCGGCAGTGCGCTGGACCAGCTCGCCAACACCTGCGCCCTCCAGTGGTTCCTGGGCCGCGAGGTGAAGGCCGACGCCCCGGCCACCGCCGCCCAGGGGTTCGGCAACGTCGTCCACGTCCTCGCCGACGAGGTCGCCTCCAGCCGGACCCCCGCCGACCTCGACGTCCTCATGGAACGCCTGGACTCCGTGTGGAACGGCCTCGCCTTCGACGCCCCCTGGAAGTCCGAGCAGGAGAAGGACCAGGCCCGCGCCGCCCTGGAACGCTTCCTGCACTGGCACGTCCTGGACCGCGGCGGCCGCACCCCCACCGCGAGCGAGCACGACTTCGACGTGACCCTGGAGGCGGGCGAGTACGCCGTCCGCATCCGGGGCTCCATGGACCGGGTCGAACAGGACGCCGAGGGCCGGGCGTACGTCGTCGACTTCAAGACCGGCAAGAGCGCGCCCACCAAGGACGAGGTCGCCGCCCACCCCCAGCTCGCCGTCTACCAGCTCGCCGTCCGGGAGGGCGCGGTCGACGAGGTCTTCGACGGAAGGCGCCCCGAGCCGGGCGGGGCCGAACTGGTCCAGCTCCGTCAGCCCGCCCCCAAGAAGGAGGGCGGCGACGCCTTCCCCAAGGTCCAGGCCCAGGAACCGCTGGCGGGGGAGTGGGTCTCCGACCTGCTCGCCACCGCCGCCGGAAAGGTCCTGGACGAACGCTTCACGCCCACCACCGGCACCCACTGCGCCCACTGCACCTTCCGTGCCTCGTGCAGCGCACAGCCCGAGGGGCGGCAGGTGGTGGAGTAGCCGTCGGGTCTGGTTCGTACCGGGTTGTCAGTGGCTCCGGTTACCGTTTCTCACGTGTCCCCGCGCATCACCGATCCCGAGCAGCTCAAGGAGCTCCTCGGAATCCCGTTCACCCCGGAGCAGACGGCCTGCATCATCGCGCCGCCCGCCCCGCAGGTGATCGTGGCCGGAGCCGGGTCGGGCAAGACCACGGTGATGGCCGCCCGCGTGGTCTGGCTGGTGGGCACCGGCCAGGTCGCGCCCGAACAGGTCCTCGGCCTCACCTTCACCAACAAGGCGGCGGGCGAGCTGGCCGAGCGCGTCCGCAAGGCGCTGATCGCCGCCGGGGTCACCGACCCCGAGGCCATCGACCCGGACAACCCCCCGGGCGAGCCCACCATCTCCACGTACCACGCCTTCGCCGGCCGCCTCCTCACCGAGCACGGTCTGCGCATCGGCCTGGAGCCCTCCACCCGTCTCCTCGCCGACGCCACCCGCTACCAGCTCGCGGCCAAGGTGCTGCGCGAGGCCCCGGGCCCCTATCCGGCGCTCACCCGCTCCTTCTCCACCCTGGTCAGCGATCTCCTCGCGCTCGACGGCGAGCTGTCCGAACACCTCGTACGGCCGGGGACGCTGGAGACGTACGACACCGAGCTGCTGCGGGAGCTGGCCACCGCCAGGCTCAGCAACGCCGACCTGCGCAAGATCCCCGAGACCGCCGAGGCCCGCCGCTCCCTCCTCGGCCTCACCGAGCGCTACCGATCCGCCAAGCGCGGCCGCGACCTCATGGACTTCGGCGACCAGATCGCCCTCTCCGCCGAGCTGGCCCTCACCCGGCCCGAGGTGGGGGCGATCCTGCGCGAGGAGTTCCGGGTCGTCCTCCTCGACGAGTACCAGGACACCTCGGTGGCCCAGCGGCTGCTGCTCTCGGCGCTGTTCGGCAGCGGTACGGAGCCGGGGGCTGCCGGCCACGCGGTGACCGCCGTGGGCGACCCCTGCCAGGCGATCTACGGCTGGCGCGGCGCGTCCGTCGCCAACCTCGACGACTTCCCCGAGCACTTCCCGCACGCCGACGGCACCCCCGCCACCCGCTACAGCCTCAGCGAGAACCGCCGCAGCGGCGGCCGCCTCCTCCAGCTCGCCAACGGCCTCGCCGAACCGCTGCGCGCGATGCACGAGGGCGTCGAGGCGCTGCGCCCCGCCCCGGGCGCCGAGCGGGACGGCACGGTCCGCTGCGCCCTGCTCAACACGCACACCGAGGAGATCGACTGGCTCGCCGACTCGCTCGCCCACCTCGTGCGCACCGGCACCCCGCCCGGCGAGATCGCCGTCCTGTGCCGCACCGCCGGGGACTTCCCCGAGATCCAGGCGGCCCTGGTCGCCCGGGACATCCCGGTCGAGGTCGTCGGCCTCGCCGGGCTGCTGCATCTGCCCGAGGTGGCCGACCTGGTCGCCGTCTGCGAAGTCCTCCAGGACCCCGGGGCCAACGCCTCGCTGGTCCGCCTGCTCACCGGACCGCGCTGGCGCATCGGCCCCCGTGACCTCGCGCTCCTCGGCCGCCGCGCCCGCCTCCTCGTGCACCGGGCGGGCCACGGGGACGAGGCCGACGCGGACCAGCGGCTCGCGGACGCCGTCGAGGGCACGGACCCGGCCGAGGTGATATCGCTCGCCGACGCGCTGGACACCTTCCTGGTCGCGGCGGACGAAGGGGACGACGGGCTGCCGTTCTCCGCCGAGGCCCGGGTCCGCTTCGCCCGCCTCGCCCGGGAGCTGCGCGACCTGCGCCGCTCGCTCGCCGACCCCCTGATGGACGTGCTGCACCGGGTCCTGGCCACCACCGGCCTGGAGGTCGAGCTGTCCGCCTCCCCGCAGGCGCTCGCCGCCCGCCGCCGCGAGACGCTGGGCAACTTCCTGGACACAGCGGCCCGGTTCGCCTCGCTGGACGGCGAGGCGTCGCTGCTCGCCTTCCTCGGCTTCCTGCGGACCGCCGCGCAGTACGAGAAGGGCCTCGACAACGCGCTGCCCGGCGGCGAGAACACCGTCAAGGTGCTGACCGCCCACAAGTCCAAGGGCCTGGAGTGGGACGTCGTCGCCGTCCCCGGACTGGTCACCGGCCAGTTCCCCAGCGGCCAGTCCCGGGACGCCTGGACCGCCCAGGCCAAGGTGCTCCCGCACGCCCTGCGCGGCGACGCGGCGACGCTCCCGGCCGTCGACAGCTTCGACGCCAAGGGGCTGAAGGCGTTCAAGGAGGAGATGAAGGAGCACCAGCACACGGAGGAACTGCGCCTCGGCTACGTCACCTTCACCCGCCCCCGCTCCCTGCTCCTCGGCTCCGGCCACTGGTGGGGCCCGTCCCAGAAGCGGACGCGCGGCCCGTCCGCCTTCCTGGACGCGCTGTACGAGCACTGCGCGGCGGGCCACGGCGAGATCGAGGCCTGGGCGGACGAGCCCGCCGAGGACGAGGAGAACCCGGCCCTCGCGGAGCGCGACGCCGACCTGGCCTGGCCGCTCCCGCTGGACGCCGACGCCCTCGCCCGCCGCCGCGCCGCCCGCGACACGGTGCTGGCCCATCTGGAACGCCTCGCCGTCCAGGGGGACGAACAGCCACCGTCGTACGCCCCCGGACCCGACGACGTACCGGCGCACGAACCCTGGGACGAGGAGCCTCCGCTCGACGAGCCCCCGGCCGACGAGGACTGGGACTGGGACGCGCTCCCCACCGAGCGCCCCCCGGGCACACCGGAGACCGGACCGGACCCGGCGGACACGGCCCACGAGCCCGTACGGCAGCCCGCACCGGAATCCGCCGCCCCGCACCCCGAGCCCGCCCCGCACATCCCGGCCGCCCGCCACCCGCAGGAGGACCCGGCCGGGCGGCTCACCCCCGAGGAGGCCCGCACCCTCGCCTCCTGGGACCGGGACCTGGACGCGCTGGCCGGGGAGCTGCGCCGGGCCCGCGCCACCGTGCGCGAGGTCCACCTCCCCGCCTCGCTCTCCGCCACCCAGCTGCTCCGCCTGGCCGAGGACCCCGACGCCTTCGCCCAGGAGCTGGCCCGGCCCATGCCCCGTCCGCCCGGTGCCGCCGCCCGCCGGGGCACCCGCTTCCACGCCTGGGTGGAGTCGCGCTACGAGGAACTGCCGCTGCCCCTGCTCGGCCCCGACGAGCTGCCCGGGGGCGACGACAACGACACGGAGATCGCCGACGAGCGGGACCTCGCCGAGCTGAAGGAGGCGTTCGAGCGCACCGCGTACGCCCGGCGCACGCCGTACCGCGTGGAGACCCCCTTCCAGATCACCCTGGCGGGCCGGGTGATCCGGGGCCGGATCGACGCGGTGTACCGCACGGGCGACACCTACGAGATCGTCGACTGGAAGACCACCCGCCACCGCACCGCCGACCCGCTCCAGCTCGCCGTCTACCGCCTCGCCTGGGCCGAACTGCACGATCTGCCGCTCGACGCGGTCACCGCCACCTTCCTCTACGTACGCAGCGGGGAGACGGTCCGACCGCGACGACTGCCCGGCCGGGCCGAGCTGGAGCGGATCCTGCTGGACGAGCCCGCCCCCGAGGACGGATAGGCTCAAGAGCATGAGCGAGACCCCGGACAGCGCCGTCCGTACGTACACCGAACAGCACCGTGCAGCCTTCCTCGACGACCTCGCCGAGTGGCTGCGCATCCCGTCCGTATCCGCGCAGCCGGAGCACGCGGGGGACGTACGGCGCAGTGCCGAATGGCTGAGCGCCAAGCTCAAGGAGACCGGCTTCCCGGTCGCCGAGATCTGGGAGACCCCCGGCGCCCCGGCGGTCTTCGCCGAGTGGCCCAGCGAGGACCCGGACGCCCCGACCGTCCTGGTCTACGGCCACCACGACGTGCAGCCCGCCGCCCGCGAGGACGGCTGGGCGACCGACCCGTTCGAGCCGGTGATCCGGGACGGCCGGATGTACGGACGGGGGGCGGCCGACGACAAGGGCCAGGTGTTCTTCCACACCCTCGGCGTCCGCGCCCACCTCGCCGCGACCGGCCGCACCACCCCCGCCGTGCACCTCAAGCTGCTGATCGAGGGCGAGGAGGAGTCCGGCTCGCCGAACTTCCGCGCCCTGGCCGAGCGGCACGCCGACCGGCTCGCCGCCGACGCGGTGATCGTCTCCGACACCGGCATGTGGGACGAGGACACCCCGACCGTCTGCACCGGCATGCGCGGCCTCGCCGAGTGCGAGATCCAGCTGTACGGACCCGCCCAGGACATTCACTCCGGATCGTTCGGCGGCGCCGTCCCCAACCCCGCCACCGAGATCGCCCGCCTGGTCGCCGCCCTGCACGACGCGGACGGCAAGGTCGCGATCCCGGGCTTCTACGACGGGGTCACCGACCTGACCGACACCGAGCGGGCCCTCTTCGCCGAGCTGCCCTTCGACGAGGCGACCTGGCTGCGCACCGCGAAGTCGGGCGCCGCGTCCGGCGAGGCCGGATACTCCACGCTGGAGCGCGTCTGGGCCCGCCCCACCGCCGAGGTCAACGGCATCGGCGGCGGCTACCAGGGCGCCGGCAGCAAGACGATCATCCCCTCCTCGGCCCTGGTGAAGATCAGCTTCCGGCTGGTCGACGGCCAGGACCCCGACCGCGTACAGCAGGCCGTCCGGGCCTGGGCCGAATCCCGTGTCCCGGCGGGCATCCGCCACCGGATCACCTTCCAGCCCGCCACCCGCCCCTGCCTGACCCCGCTGGACCACCCCGCCCTGCAGGCCGTGGCCCGCGCGATGGGACGGGCCTTCGGGAAGAAGATCCTCTTCACCCGCGAAGGAGGCTCGGGCCCCGCCGCCGACCTCAGGGACGTGCTCGGCGCCCCGGTCCTCTTCCTCGGCATCTCCGTACCCTCCGACGGCTGGCACGCCCCCGACGAGAAGGTCGAACTGGACCTCCTCCTCAAGGGCGTGGAGACGACCGCCCACCTGTGGGGCGACCTGGCCTCGGCGCTGGGCCGATGAATCCGCCGCACCTCCACGTACCTCCGCACACCCGATCCACCCAGGGGGAGTAGGAAGCACCTGTGAGCACCTTCGACAACGCCACCGCAGACCGCCCGATCGGCCTCACCGCGCCGAGCGGCATCGACCGCGCGGCACACCACCGCCTCGACGAGGCGTGGCTGGCCGTGGCGTGGAGCCACCCGACGACCCGCGTCTTCGTCGTCTCCGGCGGGCAGGTGCTGATCGACGACACCCCCGACGGGGGCACCGAGATCGTCATGACCCCGGCCTTCGAGGCCCCGGTCACCGAGACCCACCGGTATTTTCTCGGCACCGACGAGGACGGCGTCAGCTACTTCGCGCTCCAGAAGGACTCGCTGCCCGGCCGCATGGACCAGTCGGCCCGGCCCGCCGGACTCCGCGAGGCGGGCCTGCTCCTCGGCCCCCGCGACGCGGGCCTGATGGTGCACGCCGTCGCCCTGGAGAACTGGCAGCGCCTGCACCGCTTCTGCTCCCGCTGCGGCGAGCGCACCGTCATCGCGGCGGCCGGCCACATCCGCCGCTGCCAGGCCTGCGGGGCCGAGCACTACCCGCGTACCGACCCGGCGGTCATCATGCTGGTCACCGACGACCAGGACCGGGCTCTGCTGGGCCGCCAGGTGCACTGGCCGGAGGGCCGCTTCTCCACGCTCGCCGGGTTCGTCGAGCCGGGGGAGTCGATCGAGCACTCCGTGGCCCGTGAGGTCTACGAGGAGGCGGGGATCACCGTCGGCGAGGTCGAGTACATCGCCAGCCAGCCGTGGCCCTTCCCCTCCAGCCTGATGCTCGGCTTCATGGCCCGGGCGACCTCCTTCGACATCGACGTCGACGGCGAGGAGATCGAGGAGGCCCGCTGGTTCTCCCGCGAGGACCTCACCGCCGCCTTCGAGTCCGGCGAGGTCATGCCCCCGTTCGGCATCTCGATCGCGGCCCGCCTGATCGAGCTCTGGTACGGCAAGCCGCTCCCGAGGCCGGGCTCGGTGAAGCGGACCGCCTGAGGTCCGCGCCCCCGGACACACGACTGCCCCCGGCGGTGCCGGGGGCAGTGGTACGCGCGACAGGCAGTCGTTCCATCGGCCGGATCAGGCGGCGAGGGCCTGCTTCACCTGGGCGAGCGACGGGTTCGTCATGACCGACTCGGTGCCCGAGGGGGCCACGATCAGCAGCGTCGGGACCGTCTGGTTTCCGCCATTCGCCTTCTCGACGAACGCGGCCGACTCCGGGTCGTGCTCGATGTTGACCTCGTTGTACGCGATGCCCTCGCGGTCCATCTGGCTCTTCAGCCGACGGCAGTAGCCGCACCAGGTGGTGCTGTACATCGTCACAGTGCCCGCCATGTCGCTGGCGCTCCTTCGTCTCGTCCGTCCGCTGCGCGGCCGGCAGCGTCAGTCGCGGTCGGCCGCTCACCGCAGCGCTCCCGCAAGGTTAAAGAACGTACGGGAGGCGGCCACCATTCCCACAGCGCCGGTACCGGCCCCGGCGGCCGGCCCCGCACGGCCCGGCCGGTACGACGAATACCTCACCCCTGTGGACAACCGCCGCATCCGCCCCCTGGGACCTGGCAGCATGGCGGGGTGACAGCAGCAACGCACTCCACTCTCTTCCCCCAGGTTCCCGAGACCCCGGACGCCGTGCTCGACGGGCTCGACCCCGAGCAGCGCGAGGTGGCTCTCGCCCTGCACGGACCGGTGTGCGTGCTGGCCGGAGCCGGTACGGGCAAGACCCGCGCGATCACCCACCGCATCGCGTACGGGGTGCGGGCGGGCATCCTCCAGCCCGCCACCGTGCTCGCCGTCACCTTCACCAACCGGGCCGCCGGAGAGATGCGCGGCCGCCTCCGCCAGCTCGGCGCGACCGGCGTCCAGGCGCGGACCTTCCACTCCGCCGCCCTCCGGCAGCTCCAGTATTTCTGGCCGAAAGCAGTCGGTGGCGAGCTGCCCCGGCTGCTGGAGCGGAAGGTGCAGCTGGTCGCCGAGTCCGCCGCCCGCTGCCAGCTCCGGCTCGACCGCAACGAGCTGCGGGACGTCACCAGCGAGATCGAGTGGGCCAAGGTCACCCAGACCGTCCCCGCCGACTATCCGGCCGCCGTCGCCAAGACCCAGCGGGACGCCCCCCGCGACCCGGCGGAGCTCTCCCAGATCTACTCCACGTACGAACAGCTCAAGCGCGACCGCTCGGTGATCGACTTCGAGGACGTGCTGCTGCTCACCGTCGGCATCCTCCAGGACCGGAGCGACATCGCCGAGCACGTGCGCGGCCAGTACCAGCACTTCGTCGTCGACGAGTACCAGGACGTGAGCCCGCTCCAGCAGCGGCTGCTCGACCTCTGGGTCGGCGACCGGGAAGACCTCTGCGTCGTCGGCGACGCCAGCCAGACGATCTACTCCTTCACCGGGGCCACCCCCGACCACCTGCTGAACTTCCGCACCCGCCACCCCGGGGCGACCGTGGTCAAGCTGGTGCGCGACTACCGCTCCACCCCCCAGGTCGTCCACCTCGCCAACGGCCTGCTGAGCCACGCCCACGGAAAGGCCGCCGACCACCGCCTGGAGCTGGTCTCGCAGCGCGACAAGGGCCCCGAGCCGGTCTACGCGGAGTATTCCGACGAGCCCACCGAGGCCGAGTCCACCGCCCGGCGCATCCGCGACCTCATCGCCGCGGGCGTGCCGGCCGGCGAGATCGCCGTGCTCTACCGCGTCAACTCCCAGTCCGAGGTCTACGAACAGGCTCTGGCGGACGCCGGGGTGCCCTACCAGCTGCGGGGTGCCGAGCGGTTCTTCGAGCGGGCCGAGGTCCGCGAGGCGGGCACCGCCCTGCGCGGCGCGGCCCGCGCCGGGCGCAACGACTCCCTGCTCGACGGCGCCGAGGACCTGGCCTCCCAGGTGCGGGCGGTCCTCTCCACCAAGGGCTGGACCACCCGGCCGCCCGCCGGATCGGGGGCCGTGCGCGACCGCTGGGAGTCGCTGGCCGCGCTGGTGCGCCTCGCGGAGGACTTCGAGACGGCGAAGCCCGGGGCGACCCTGACCGACCTGGTCCGTGAGCTGGACGAGCGGGCGGCCGCCCAGCACGCCCCGACGGTCCAGGGGGTGACCCTGGCGTCGCTGCACTCGGCGAAGGGCCTGGAGTGGGACGCGGTGTTCCTGGTCGGCCTGACCGAGGGCATGATGCCGATCGCCTACGCCAAGACCGACGAGCAGGTCGAGGAGGAGCGGCGCCTGATGTACGTGGGGATCACCCGCGCCCGCGTCCACCTCTCGCTCTCCTGGGCGCTGTCCCGGTCGCCGGGCGGCCGGGCGAGCCGACGGCCGACCCGCTTCCTGAACGGGCTGCGGCCGGGCTCGGCGGCCTCGGGCGCGCGCGGCGGGGCGGGCGGCGGCGGAGGGATCGACCGGGGCACCGGCCGGGCCGCGACGGCCGGGCGGACCCCGGCCGTCGAGCGCAAGCCCAGGAGCCCGGTGCGCTGCCGGGTCTGCGGACGGACGCTCACCGACGCGGGCGAGATGAAGCTGATGCGCTGCGAGGAGTGCCCCTCGGACATGGACGAGGCGCTGTACGAGCGGCTGTACGACTGGCGGGCCGCCCAGGCGGCCCTGCTGGGACAGCCGGACTTCTGCGTGTTCACCGAGAAGACCCTCATGGCCATCGCCGAGGCCGTGCCGTCCACCGAGGGCGAGCTCGTCGTCATCGCCGGCGTCGGCAACCGGAAGTTGAGCCGCTTCGGCACCGACGTTCTGGCTATCTGCGCAGGTGAGACGGTTGATGGCGAGTCCGAGCAGGGCGTCGGGGAGACCTGAGGAAAACTCGTCCAGAAAATAGTTTGCGCCCGCACCAGTCGTCACCATAGGTTCTTAACCACGGGAACAGCGACTTCTCTGAAGCCCTGATTCCGTGCTGTACTTATCCGAATACGCAGGACCGGTCCCGGCCGGTCCCATGAGACGCCGAGAGGAGGCGATTGAAGTGATCAGCATCATCGAAACCCAGAAAATGACCGATCTCTCGGTCGTCTCCGCCTGCTCGCTCGGCCTCACCCGCTCCTCGGCTGCCTCGCTCCGTGCCACCGGTCTGTCCGGCATCTCTGCCGCCCGTCCGCTGTCCCCGGCGAGCCTCCCCGTGACGCGGGAGCGCAATGAGCGACCGACCGAGGCACCGGCGGCAGCAGTAGCGAAGGCAGCACAGGCTCAGGCCTATGCCTTTGCGGCAGCCGGTGCCGGATTCACGAAGCAGACGCAGCACCACCACGAGATGTGGGCCTTCCGTGGGCCTGAACCCTGGAGTGATCCAGCCTGATCCAGCATCAGGCCGGCGCCTTCAGGGCCGCGGAACCCCACTCGGGATCCGCGGCCCTTTTGTTTTGTCCGAACGGACGAGACGGAACGAAGGAGCCTCGGGACAAGCAGGACCTGGTACCAGAAGCCGCCAACCGGCCAACAGGCCGGCACGACCAGACGAGGACACCACCCACCGTGCACATCGAAACGCACGCCCCGTCAGTACCGCTTTCCACCCCGATCTCGCCGCCCGGCTCCACGGAGGACTCCACCTTGACCCCGCTCACCACGCTCACCGCGCTCGACGACGCCATCGAGAACCTCGGCGTCCCCGTCCCGTGTCGCTCCTACGACCCGGAGGTCTTCTTCGCCGAGTCGCCCGCCGACGTCGAGTACGCCAAGTCCCTCTGCCGTACCTGCCCGCTCGTCGAGGCCTGCCTCGCCGGCGCGAAGGACCGCCGCGAGCCCTGGGGCGTCTGGGGTGGCGAGCTCTTCGTCCAGGGTGTCGTCGTGGCCCGCAAGCGTCCCCGTGGCCGTCCGCGCAAGAACCCGGTCGCAGCGTGACCGCGACCTGTGGGGTCCCCGCCCCCACGCGCGGACTCCGCCTCGGAACGATCGACCGTCCCCAGACCCATGACCCCCGGAATCAGGCACCAATGATCACCCCCACGAAGGAGCCCGTCGGCTCCGCGACCCCCGACGTCACCATCATCGGCGCGAACGACTCGCGTCAGAACAGGACCCGCGAAATGCAACTCATCCCAGAAGCCCTGGCGCGTGCGCATATGCACGACCGCCTGCGGGAGGCCCAGGGGGACCGCCAGTCGGTCCGCCTGATCACCGCCCGCCGGATGCAGCGCCGGGCGGAGCGTGCCTCGCTGCGCGCCCGCCGCGCGCTGGCCATGGCGGTCATGCACTGATCGTGCAGCCATCACTCCACCGCGGGGCCGTCCGGACACGGACGGCCCCGCGGTGCGTTGTGCCGTCACTCGTTCGATCACGGGGATATCGTCAGGAGGTGGACGAGGAGACCCATCCCCCCGAACAACCCGCCGAGGGACCCGTGGTGTGCGCCCGCTGCGGCACCGCCACCGAAGGCGACACGGCCCCTCCGACCTGGCTCTGCTCCGTGGAGGACGGACGCCGCCTCCACTTCTGCGAGGGCTGCGCACGCCTCCACATCCGCGCGATCGAGAGCCGCCTCGACTCACTCTGGTGGTGACCACGCGCCGTGGGCCGCGCGCCGGGGGCCGCACACCGATGACCGCGCGCCGGGGACCGCCTGGCGGCGGCCGCGCAACGGTGACCACCTGACGACGGCCGCCCACCCGCCCCGCTCTACGCCTGGACGGTCTCGCCCTCCGGCTCCGGCTCGCCCTCCTCCTCGGCGTGCTCCGTCGTACCGGCGTACTCCGCCTCCGGGGCCTGTGCCTCCGCCTCCTCCGCCTCCTCCGCGAGGAACCCCGGCAGCCACGCTTCGAGCTCCTCGCGCAGCCGGACCGTCGCGCCGAGCTGGCACAGCACCCCGATCGTGCTGAGCGTGACCCGGTGTATCAGGACGTAGGACGGAGGGAGGTTCAGCTGCCTGCCGAGCTGATGGGCGGGGGAGCGCGGATCGGCTATCCGGGCCGCCTGCTCACGGATCCAGCCCCGACCGAAGGTGAACTCCTCCACCTGCGTGGGCTCGATGATCGGGAGCAGATAGTCGAGCACCTCGTCCGGGTCCAGGTCGATCGACTCCTTGACGAATCCCTCCTGGCGCAGCTTCGCGTACACCCCCGCCGCGTCGCCCTCCAGCGTCAGCCGCAGGGAGTCGCCGATGTTCCTCGGCAGCCCGCCCGGAAGCCGGTCCACCGTGCCGAAGTCCAGCACCCCCAGCCGCCACGATTCGGCCGCGCCGCCATCCTCCCCCTGCTCCTTCTCGTCCTCGGGCAGCAGCCGGAAGTTGCCCGGATGCGGGTCGGCGTGCAGCAGCCCGGTGCGCGCCGGACCGGAGAAGAGGAAGCGGGCCAGCAACTGTCCCGCACGGTCGCGCTGTTCCGGTGTGCCGTCCGAGATGATCTCGGACAGCGGGATCCCGTCGATCCACTCCGTCACCAGCACCTGGTCGGACTGGTGCACCACCTGAGGGATCACCACATCCGGGTCGCCCGCGAACTCCTCCGCGTGCTCCCGCTGCGCCTGCGCCTCCAGCTCGTAGTCCAGCTCCTCCGACACCCGGTCGCGCAGCTCCTTGATCAGCGGCTTGACGTCCACCCCCGGCACCAGCGGGCCGAGCAGCCGGGCGAAACGGCTGAGCTGGGCGAGGTCGGAGAGCAACGCCTCGCCCGCGCCCGGATACTGCACCTTCACGGCGACCTCGCGGCCGTCGTGCCACACCGCCCGGTGCACCTGACCGATCGAGGCGGCAGCGGCCGGGGTGTCGTCGAACTCCAGGAAATACTCCCGCCAGTCCTCCCCGATCCGTGTCGTGAGCACTTCGTGGACCGTCCGCGCGGGCAGCGGTGGCGCGGCCTCCTGGAGCTTGGTCAACGCCGCCCGGTAGGGGCCGGCGACCTCCTCGGGCAGGGCCGACTCGAAGACGGAGAGGGCCTGGCCCAGCTTCATGGCCCCGCCCTTCAGCTCGCCCAGGGTCTTGAACAGCTGGTCCGCCGTGCGCTGCTGCACCTCCCGGGCCACCAGCTCGGCCGACTTCCCGCCGATCCGCTTGCCCAGCCCCCAGGTGGCACGGCCGGCGAAGCCGAGCGGAAGCGCGGCCAGCTTGGCCGTACGCGTAACCGCCTTCCGGGGAAGATCAGACATGTGCCCCTCCAGTTCCCAGACTGCCGTGCCGCTCGGGCCACCGGTGTCACTCCGGCGACGGCGGTCACCCCGCCATTGTGTCCTGTGCCGGAACACCACCGGAGGCCCGTTCTCCCGTAGCGCCCCCGGCCGCCCCGCAGGAACAGTCCGCATGCGGGCCGATCGGCTCGGAACGCCAGTCCAGCAACGGCAGAGCGGCCTCCCAGCGCGCTCCGGTACTGGTCGGGAGGTCGCCGTCCAGAAACGCGAGGGCGTGCGCCGCGGCGAGTCCGGCGACCGCCGTCGCGAGCCCCAGATCGCAGGCGGGCACCGCTCCCCGCCGCCCGGAACGCCACTGCGCCAGCATCCGGGGCCACTGCGGATCCCGGTCCGCACGGTGCAGTTCCAGGCAGCCCGCACAGCCGGTGCCCCCGGGCAGGACCAGCGGCCCGACCACCCCCGTGGCCTCGATCACCCCCGCGTAGAGATGCGGAGTGCCCGACGCGATCCAGGGACCGGCCGTGTCCACGACCGGCGCGTACACCGCGAGGCCGTCCCGGGGAGCGACGACGATCAGGGACAGACCGGGCGGCTGCCCGGCACTCCCCGTCTGGCCGGCCCCCGCCCGGTCGGTTCCCGGCCGGTCGGCTCCCGCCAGGCCGGCCCCCACCCGGTCAGCTTCTGCCCGGCCGGCCCACGCCCCGTCCGTCTTCGCCCGCCGGGGCGTGGGCCCGGGTGCGGACCGGTGGACGAGCCGACGGGCCGCCACATCGCGCCGTTCCCCCACGGCTGCCGGGGGCAGGCCCCCGGGAGCCACGTCCCAGGGCTCGGCCCGGCCCCCGTCGAGCACCTCCACCTGGCCCACCCCCGCACCGGAGAGCACCGAGGCGATGGCCGCCCCGACCCGGCCCGCTCCCCGCACCTGGACCCGCATCGACCGGCGGGCCGCCATCCGGCGCAGTCCGTCGCCCGGTTCGGGACGGACGACCGACAGCGAGGCCACATCGGGACGCTGGCGGTCCATCACTTCGGCGCGTCGGCGCAGTGCGTCGGCTCCCGGACCGGCCGACCTCGGATCGTCGAGGAGCCCCGCTTCCGCCAACCGGCCCAGCAGAACGTCCACATGATGTTCCGACAGGTCCAGCGCGCGGGCCTCCTCACGCAGCAGCGGCAGACCGCGCGTGCCGTCGAGCAGCTCCAGGAAGCTCCCCGTGGCGATGTCCACCGGACCCAGCGTCACGGCGTGCGCGGGTGTCACACCGAACTGCACGGTGTTCCGTCCGCGCCAGGCGCGACGCAGTGCGGGCTTCAGCATCGGATACATCGGATACCTGACCTTCCCCCGAGCGGAGTCACGAGCACGGGCGTGCTCGCGGACCGGCGGTCCGCGGCGCTCTTTCCGCAGGACCTCCGCCAGAATGCGGGCCCGCGCCGAACCGTGCGCCGAGTTGTCCACAGGTCCGGGCCGTTAATCGTGCAATCCCGGGATGGGTGCAATCCCGGAATCGTGCGATCCCGCGGATCGACGCGGAACCGTCACCCGGGACGGGACTTCTCCCGTGGACAGCGGGTAACGTCGTGGCGTGCCCGCCGACCCGTCGTCCGGCCTCGCCGGGGAGATCCCCGCGCGCAGTGCCGGTACCCATCAGCGCAGCGCGGAGGCCCGCCCGCCCCGCGCTTCGGCGACGAGCGCCGTCGAGGTCCGCAGGAGCACCCGCCGCAGGAAGTCGGTCACCGCGTACCGGGAGGGCGACCGCACGATCGTGCTCATCCCGGCCCGGATGTCGGAGGCGGAGGAGCGGCGCTGGGTGGGGGTGATGCTCGACAAGCTCGCCGCCCAGGAGAGCAAGCGGGTCCTGGGCGACACCGAGCTGGAGGAGCGAGCCGTACGGCTGTCCGCCCAGTATTTCGACGGCCGCGCCAGGCCCGCCTCGGTGCGCTGGGTGACCAACCAGAACACCCGCTGGGGCTCGTGCACCCCGGCCGAGGGCAGCATCAGGCTCTCGCACCGAATTCAGGGCATGCCGGAGTACGTCGTCGACTACGTGCTCCTCCACGAGCTGGCGCATCTGCTCGTTCCCGGGCACGGTCCGGGGTTCTGGCGGCTGCTGGAGGCGTACCCGCGGACCGAGCGTGCCCGCGGATATCTGGAGGGCGTGGTGGCCGCCGAGCAACTGCCCCACCTGCCCGCCGCCCGCGAGGAGTGACCGGGCCCGGTCGCGTTCGCCGATTCTGTACCGGGTGTGTACCGGCTTGGTCCGATGTCCTTGTTTGCGGTTAGCCTGACGCGACGCATTTACCTTCGGGATGGGGGACGGTCGTTACGCATGGCCAGGGAATTCCAACGCGGCCACAAGGCCAAGATCAGTGATCTCACGCCAGGGACGGATCTGTACGTAGGCGTACAGATCGCAGCCCCGGGGCTGACCTTCGACATCAGCTGTTTCGGTCTCGACGCCAACGAGCAGCTCTCCGACGACCGGTACTTCATCTTCTTCAATCAGCCGAAATCGCCCGAGGAGTCCATCCAGCTCCTCGGTGCGCAGTCCGGCGACACCGAGTCGTTCCGCGTCACGCTCGACCGCATTCCGGCCGCCATCCAGAAGCTCTCCTTCACCGCGACGCTCGACGGTGCCGGGCAGATGTCCCAGATCGGTCCGGGGTACATCCGGATCGTCGCGGGCGGCGAGGAAGTGGTGAGGTACGCCTTCACCGGGTCGGAGTTCACCACCGAGCGCGCGGTGATGCTCGGCGACTTCTATCTGAAGGACGTCTGGCGTTTCGCCGCCGTCGGCCAGGGTTTCGACGGTGGTCTTGACGCGCTCCTGAAGAACTTCGGCGGCGAGGTCGCCGAGGAAGAGCCGCCGCCCGCCGCCGCGCCCGCCGCCGTCCCGGGCTTCGCCCCGCCGGCCCAGGCCGCCGCGCCCCCGGCCTTCGGCGCCCCGCCCGCACCCCAGGCCCCGCAGCCCGCACCGTCCTTCGGCGCCCCGGCCGCGCCCACGCCGCCGCCCGCGCCGCAGCAGCCGATGCACGCGGCGCCGACGATCGCGGCCCCGCTGGCCCCCCAGGCGCCGCATGCCCCCGCGGCCCCGCAGGCTCCCCAAGCGCCCCAGGCCCCGTCCCCGTACGGCCAGCCGCAGCAACCCCAGCAGCCGCAGTTCGGCCAGGTCCCCGGTCAGGGCGCCCCGCCCGCCGCTCCCTTCGGCCAGCCGGCCCCCGCTCCCTACGGTCAGCCCGCGCCGGCCCCGTACGGGCAGCAGCCCCCCGGCGGTATGCCTCCGGGCGTCCCGCAGGGCGTCCCGCAGGGCGTGCCTCAGGGTGTGCCGGCCGCGGGTGCGGGTCTCCAGGCGGCCCTGCAGCCGTACAAGGAGACCGCGACCGGGCAGCGCTGGACCCCGCAGAACCAGCAGCTCATGCGGGTCGACCTGACCATGGGCGGATCCGGAGTGCTGGCCCGCCAGGGCAGCATGGTGATGTATCAGGGCAAGGTGGACTTCGGCTACAAGAGCGCCGGATTCGTCGGCCGCGCCGTGGGCAACGCCACCGGCCAGGAGATGCAGCTGATGCGCTGTACCGGCCGGGGCCAGGTCTTCCTCGCCGAGGAGGGCTCGCACCTGCACCCGATCGAACTGCAGGGCGACGGCATCTGCGTCTCCGCCGAGAGCGTCCTCGCCTTCGACGAGTCCCTCCAGTACGAGGTCCGCCGGGTCGAAGGGCACGGCATCCCGGGCGGCGCCCTGTTCACCATGCTCTTCCAGGGCACCGGCACCGTGATCGTGAAGACCCACGGCACCCCGGTCGTCCTGCCGGTCACGCCCACCACGTTCGCCGACTGCAACGCCGTCGTCGCCTGGTCGGCCGCCTCCCAGGTGATCGTCTCCAGCCAGGTCCGGCTGCGCCGCAACGCGTACCCCGGACACAGCGGGGAGACCGTGAACCTCCAGTTCCGGGGCGCCCCCGGCAACTTCATCGTCGTCCAGCCCTACGAGGTCTGAGGGAGCCCGTCATGAACCAGCAACTCGCGGGCTACGCCCCGACCCCCGTCACGGCCCGGATGGAGAACCACGGCAAGACCATGCTCAAGGTCGCCATGGCCTCCGGGCAGGACCTCTTCGCGCGCACCGGCTCGATGGTGGCGTACGAGGGCTTCATCCAGTACGAGCCCAACCCGCCCGCCGTCCGGCAGATCGCCTCCCAGTGGATCACCGGTGAGGGCGCGCCCGTCATGAAGTGCTCCGGCGACGGGCTGCTCTATCTCGCCGACTACGGCGCCGACGTGGTCGTCATCAATCTCAACAACGACTCGCTCTCCGTCAACGGCACCAACCTCCTCGCCTTCGACGCCCACCTCACCTGGGGCGTCGAGAAGGTCAAGGGGATGGCCAAGTTCGCCGGGCAGGGCCTGTGGAACGTCGTCATCCAGGGCACCGGCTGGGTGGCCATCACCTCCCGGGGCACCCCGATCGTCGTCGACTGCGGACGTGGCGAGGACGAGACGTACGTCGACCCGGACGCGCTCGTCGCCTGGTCCCCGAACCTCAAGGTGAAGGGCAAGCGCAGCTTCAAGGCCGGCTCGCTGATCGGCCGCGGCAGCGGCGAGGCGTACCAGATGGCCTTCTCCGGCCAGGGCATCGTCGTCGTCCAGCCGAGCGAGGACAGCACGGACCGCCTGCGGATCCGGAACTGAGGGGGAGGGGGAACACATCATGCAGAGTCCGCTTTTCAGCCACACCGAGCAGCAGACCCAGGACCGGTACGCGGTCCAGAACCCGCAGCTCCTGCGGGTCTCGCTGACCGGCCAGGACGACGTCCTCGCCCGTAAGGGCGCGATGGTCGCCTACCAGGGCCTGATGGACTTCGACGGGGAGTACCAGTCCCAGGGCCAGCGGCGCGCCCGCGCGCACACCGGCGAGGGCCTGGACCTGATGCGGGTGTCCGGACAGGGCACCGTCTATCTCGCCAACCTCGCGCAGTACATCCACGTCGTGGACGTCGACCGCGAGGGGATGACCGTGGACAGCTCCTACGTCCTCGCGCTCGACTCCTCGCTGCACACCGAGGTCATCGCGGTGGACAGCCAGTACGGGATCTCCGGCAGTGGCAAGTACCAGCTCAACATCTCCGGCTCGGGCAAGGTCGCCCTCATGACCTCGGGCCAGCCGCTGATGATGCAGGTCACGCCCGAGAAGTACGTCAACGCCGACGCGGACGCGATCGTCGCCTGGTCCAGCTCCCTGCGGGTGCAGATGCAGGCCCAGACGCACTCCTCCGGTGTCTTCCGGCGGCGCGGCAACACCGGCGAGGGCTGGGAGCTGAGCTTCCTCGGCCAGGGCTTCGCGCTGGTCCAGCCGAGCGAGGTCATGCCGCCGCAGAACGCCCAGATCGGCCAGGGCGCCCGCGCCCAGTTCGGCATGGGCCAGCAGGGCGCGCACGGCCAGAACCAGAACAACGCCTGGAACTGACCGGCACCCACAGAGCACTGCGGTGGACAGCGGTAAGGGGCGGCCTCTCTGGAGGCCGCCCCTTACACATGACCGTTCGGCCGTTGCTACAGCCGGGCCCGCGTCGCCTCCATCAGCCGTACGACCGAGGTGTCGGCGACCCCGGGTACGTCCGCGTAGTCGAACCAGCGCAGCTCCAGCGACTCCTCGCTGATCCGCTCCGCCGCACCGGCCGGGGCCAGGGCGGCGTACTGCACGTCGAGGTGCCAGTTGCACGGGGACGGAATCGGGTGCCGGTCCAGCCGGACCGGTCCGCCGGGCAGCAGGGTGAGCCCCGTGATGCCGGACTCCTCCGTCGCCTCACGGAGCGCCGCCGCCGCCAGGGTGGCGTCCTGCTCCTCGCAGTGGCCGCCCATCTGGAGCCACATCCGGAGCTTGCGGTGCAGGGTCAGCAGCACCTTGCCGCGCTCCGGATCGATCACCAGGGCGCTGGCCGTCACGTGCCCGGCCCCGCACGCCTTCCACATGCCGTCGTCGTGGCGTGCCAGATGGTCCAGGTAGGCCCGACGCAGCTCCACCTGGTCGCCGTGCGTGTCCTCGGGGCCGTCGGGGGCGTACCCCTTCAGTACGAGGGTGGCGTCGTCGTGCAGGCTCACTGGTCGGGGCCGCCCTTGCCGTCCTCGTCGTCCTTGTCGGCGTCGGCGTCGGTGTCGGTGTCGGCCTCGGCCTCGGGGGCCTTCGGCTTCCCGGAGCCCTTCGCCGCCTCGCCGAGCATCTTGTCCAGCTCGGAGAAGTCGGCCTGCTCGTGATGGACGAAGCCGTCCGGATCGTCCAGGTCATGGGCGGTCGGCAGCATGTCCGGGTGGGACCAGAGCGCGTCCCGGCCCTCCAGACCCCGGGCGTCCGTGAGCGAGGCCCACAGGCGCGAGGCGTCCCGCAGCCGGCGAGGACGCAGCTGGAGACCGATGAGCGTGGCGAACGTCTGCTCGGCGGGTCCGCCGGACGCCCGGCGCCTGCGCATCGTCTCGCGCAGCGCGTCGGACGAGGTCAGCCGGGACTTCGCGGCCTCGTGGACCACCGCGTCCACCCAGCCCTCCACCAGTGCGAGAGCCGTCTCCAGCCGCGCCAGGGACGCCTTCTGCTCGGGCGTGTCCTCGGGCTGGAACATGCCCTGCTGAAGGGCGTCCTGCAACTGCTCCGGCTGCGAGGGGTCGAACTGGCCGACGACGTCTTCCAGCTTGCTGGTGTCGACCTTGATGCCCCGGGCGTACGCCTCGACCGCGCCGAACAGATGCGACCGCAGCCACGGCACATGGGCGAAGAGCCGCTGGTGAGCGGCCTCGCGCAGGGCCAGATACAGCCGGACCTCGTCCTGCGGGACGCTGAGGTCCTTGCCGAACCGCTCCACGTTCAGCGGGAGCAGCGCGGCCTTGCCCGCCGGGCCCAGCGGCAGCCCGATGTCGGTGGAGCCCACGACCTCACCGGCCAGCGTGCCCACGGCCTGCCCGATCTGCTGGCCGAACATGGCGCCGCCCATCGACCGCATCATGCCGATCAGCGGGCCCGCCATGGCCTGCATCTCCTCGGGAAGCACATCGCCCATCGCCAGGCCCACCCGCTCGGCCACCGGGTCGACCAGCTGCTGCCAGGCTGGCAGCGAGGCCTCGACCCACTCCGCGCGGCTCCACGCCACGGTGGAGACCGAACCGGAGGGCAGCGAGGTGACGCCGTCCAGCCAGAGGTCCGCCAGCCGCAGCGCCTCGTCGACCGCCGTGCGCTCGGACGGGCCGACGCTGGCGTCCTTGGTGCCGTCCGGGGTGCCCTGCGAGACCGTCTGGCGGGCGATCTGCTTGGCCATGTCCCAGTTCACGGGACCGCCCTCGTAGCTCAGCATCTGGCCGAGCTGCTGGAAGGCCGCGCCGAGATCGTTCGGATTCATCGAGCCGAACATTGCGGCGAACGGGTTGTCCCCGCCCGCCCCCGGCCCGAATCCGAACGGGCCGCCGGGCCCGCCCGCGCTCTGCCCACCTTCGGTGGGGTCCTTCTTCTTGCCCTCGTCGCCGTTCTCCGGCTCCTCCGGCGGAAGGCCGAATCCGAATGGGGTGTCACTCACGGGTTTCCTCGGCTCGTAGGGCCGCCGGCTCGAACCGACGGCGACTGCCCGACATCACCATCCAGCGTAGACACCACGCCCGCTTCGGGCCTCAGTGCTCCGCCGACTCCCGGCCTGCGGCAGGATGGACGCCACCTGGTACGTACGCGTCATTCGGGTACGTACTGAAGACAACCGCTGGAGACGCCCGGTGAGTTCCCCAGATCCGCAGGTTCGCGCAGCGCGAAACCTGACCGACCCCTCGCCCGAGAACGCGCCTGAAGAGAAACGCCCCAGGGCCCCCAGAAACCGGGGCCCCGTCGTCGCGGTCACCGGCGCCGCCACCGGCATCGGCGAACTGCTGACCGCCCATCTCGCCGCCTCCGACGCGATCAAGCAGGTCATCGCGATCGACGAGCGGCGCGGCGAGGTCTCCGAGGCGACCTGGCACATCCTGGACGTACGGGATCCGGCGATCGCAGAGAAACTGCGCGGCGCGGACGTCGTCGTGCACCTGGCCCTCGATCTCGACCTGGAGACCGACCCCGCGGCCCGCACCGCGTACAACGTACGCGGCACCCAGACCGTGCTCACCGCCGCGGCCGCCGTCGGGGTCCACCGGGTCGTGCTGTGCACCTCGGCGATGGTCTACGGGGCGCTCGCCGACAACGATGTACCGCTCTCCGAGGACGCCGAGCTGCGCGCCACCGCCGAGGCGACCGGCGTCGGCGACCTCCTGGAGATCGAGCGGCTCGGCCGCCGGGCCCCGCGCGCCCACCCCGGGCTCAACGTCACCGTCGTGCGCCCCACCGTCCTGGTCGGCGGCACCGACACCGCCCTGACCCGCTACTTCGAGTCCCCGCGTCTCCTGGTGGTCGCCGGATCGCGTCCCACCTGGCAGTTCTGCCACGTCGAGGACCTGGTGACGGCCCTGGAGTACGCCGCCCTGGAGAAGATCGACGGCGAGTTCGCGGTCGGCTGCGACGGCTGGCTGGAGCAGGAGGAGGTCGAGGAGCTCAGCGGCGTACGCCGGATGGAGCTGCCCTCCGCCGTCGCGCTCGGGGCCGCGGCCCGGCTGCACCGGATCGGCCTCACCCCGTCCCCGGCCGGCGACCTGGCCTACACGATGCACCCCTGGGTGGTCAGCGTCAGCCGGCTGCACGATGTGGGCTGGCGGCCGAAGTGGACGAACGAGGAAGTGCTCGGCGCCCTCCTCGAAGAGGTCGAGGGCCGCCACACGCTCGCCGGACGCCGTCTCGGCCGCAAGGACGCCACCGCCGCCGGAGCCGCCGGAGCCACGGTCGCCCTGCTCGGCGCCGCCGCCGTGGTCCGCCGCGCCCGCAAGGCCCGCCGCCGGATCTGACCGCCCGCCGCGCCCGCGGGCCTGTAGAAGGCTCCAAACCGGTCGGTCGGCCGCCGGTAGAACAGGCAATTCCGGGATGTCGGCGCCGTACGGCACGATGGGAGCATGGCACGCACCCACGACCACCCCGGCGAGCACGCGGCAGCCGACCCCGTCCGGCTGCTGGCGATCCGGGACACAGCGCTCTCCGTCGACGAGGTCTTCCGCGCCGTCGGCGACGACGCGGCGGGCGGCATCGCGCTCTTCGTCGGCACCGTGCGCAACCACGACGGCGGACAGGACGTCGGCGCGCTCGGCTATTCCTGTCACCCCTCGGCCGAGGACGAGATGCGCCGAGTGGCGGAGAAGGTCGTCGCCGACTTCCCGGTCCGCGCCCTGGCGGCCGTCCACCGAGTGGGTGAACTGGAAGTGGGTGACCTGGCCGTCGTCGTCGCGGTCGCCTGCCCGCACCGCGCCGAGGCCTTCGAGGCCTGCCGCAAGCTCATCGACGACCTCAAGCACGAGGTTCCGATCTGGAAGCACCAGCGCTTCTCGGACGGTACGGAGGAGTGGGTCGGAGCCTGCTGAGCGCAAACCGACCCGGGGCGCATCGGCCCCGATTTGCGTAACCGCACCCCCGCCACGAGCGTTGGTCTTCCGGATCGTTAATCTGCTGATCGGGCATCCGGTCGCTCATGGGGTAGGGAGGTCGTGATGGCGGCTCTCGCTTGGCTGTTGATTCCACTTTTCGCTGCTGTCGGCGGTGCGATATGGGCGAGTTGGGCTGCCCGCAATCGCACGACCGGCGATGTCACCCAACTCGCCGACTACGCCAGATTCCGTGACGCGATGGAGAAATCGCACTCCGGTTCCGAGGCTCTCTGAGACCGCCGCACGCCGCGTGACCACCTGCCGCCGCGTTCCGGTCGCCCCGTACGGACCGGCCCCGGCGGTGCACTGACAGGCCCTTCCCGTACTGTCGTTCCATGCCACGCCGCACCGCGACGATGCTCGCCTCCACCCTCGTCCTCATCGCGCTGCTCTGCGCAGGCGTGCTGATCAAAGTGCCGTATGCGGAGATGTCTCCCGGACCGACGGTCAACACCCTCGGCGAAGCGCGTGGCGAGCCCGTCCTGCAGATCTCCGGTCGCAAGACGTACCCGGCCTCCGGCCACCTCAACATGACGACGGTCCGCGTCACCGGAGCGGACTACCGGATGAACATCGTCGAGGCCGTCTACGGCTGGCTGGCCCACGACAGCGTCGTGGTGCCGCACGACACGCTCTACCCGGACGGCAAGACCGAGGAGCAGTCCACCCAGGAGAACGCCGAGGAGTTCAGCCAGTCCCAGGAGAGCGCCAAGGTGGCCGCCCTCAAGGAGCTGGACATCCCGGTCTCCACCCAGGTCGTGGTCTCCACGGTGGTCAAGGGCAGCCCCTCCGAGGGCAAGCTGCACGCGGGCGACGTGATCAAGGCCGTCGACGGCACGGAGGTCACGGAACCCGGCGACGTGGCGAAGCTCGTCACCAAGCACCAGCCGGGCGAGAACGTCGTCTTCACCATCGTTCCCGCCAAGGAGGCCGCGGCGGCGGAGAAGGCCGGCCGCGCCCCCGAGGGCGGCGAGAAGATCACCATCAGGACGGCGAAGGCTCCCGCCGCCGAGGACGGCGCCGAGGAGGGCGGGAAGAACCGGGCGATCGTCGGGATCAAGGCCGGGACCGACCACACGTTCCCGTTCGAGATCGACATCAAGCTCGCGGACGTCGGCGGACCGAGCGCCGGACTGATGTTCTCGCTCGGCATCATCGACAAGCTCACCCCGGGCGATCTGACCGGCGGCAAGTTCGTCGCGGGCACCGGCACCATCGACGACGCGGGCACGGTCGGCCCGATCGGCGGCATCACCATGAAGCTGGTCGGCGCCCGCAACGCCGGAGCACGCTACTTCCTCACCCCCGACGACAACTGCGCCTCGGCCGCCGCCGACACACCGGACGGACTCACCCTGGTGCGGGTCAAGACCATCGAGGACGCCACGAAGTCGCTGGAGCAGATCAAGGCGGGGAAGACCGCCGGTCTGCCGAGCTGCTCGACCGGCTGACGGCCGCACCGCCCGGGAACCGCGGTGCGGTCCCGGGCAGCCGCCGGATCAGGACTCGAACGTCGCGGCGAGCGCCTCGGCGAGACCGGGCACCAGGCCGGCGCCGGTCAGCACCTCGGTGGGGGAGTCCTTCTCGCGCAGCCGTACGGCGGACTCGCGGGCCCCGTCCCGCAGGACGGCCACGGTCATCCGCACCTCCTGCCGGTCCGGGTGCTTGGCCACCCACTGGGTCAGCTTCTTGTCGCTGAGCCCTTCCGGAACGGAGGCCTCCGCGGACGGCGGCAGCATCAGGCGCTCCACCGTCATGGCACAGCCGACCACGGCGTCCGGCCAGGCGATCGTGGCGAGGAAGTCGTCGAGCGCGGTGCCCGGGGGAAGTTCGTCCTGCTCGATCGGGGTGAGCGCGGCGACGGACGAGCTGGGGTCCTCAAGGCCCAGCTGGGCGGCGAGACCGGGCTCCTGGACCCGCAGCTGTGCGGTGTCGACCAGGGCGAACAGCCGGGCGGGCTGGTCCCAGCCGAGGTTGGAGGCATAGGCGTCGATTTCGAGGACGGCGACGGTGAGCGGACTCGCGGCCATCGGGGGTCCTGCGGGGGAAACGTTGGGCATGGGCAATATCCTGCCTCCTTCCGCCCCGGAAGCGGGAACTAGGTAAAGCCTCAGTAAGTTGCATAGGTGGGCTCTAGGATCGCTGGGCCTGTCCACACGACCGCGAACTTCGAGGTGCGCACGTTGGCTTTCCAGATGCCGGACCGCGGCGGAGGCCCGACCGGGCCACGGATCAGAGTCGGCCGCCCGTCCCGGCGCGCCCGTACCCTGCTCATGACTTTGGGTGTCCTGGCGGTTCTCGCCATGGCCTTCGTCATGTTCGCCGGGTTCTGGACGGACTGGCTCTGGTACAGGTCGGTCGCGTATTCATCCGTCTTCACCACCACCCTGTGGACCAAGATCGGGCTGTTCCTCGTCTTCGGACTGCTGATGGCGCTCGCCATCGGTGTGAACATCTGGCTCGCGCACCGGCTCCGGCCGCCGCTGAGCGCGATGTCGCTGGAGCAGCAGAGCCTGGACCGCTACCGCATGAGCATCGCCCCCTACAAGAAGTGGGTGCTGCTCGCCATCACGGCGCTCGTCGGACTGATCGCCGGAGCGTCCGCCTCCGGCCAGTGGCGCACATGGCTGATGTACGTCAACGGCGTGGCGTTCGGGCAGAAGGACCCCCAGTTCCAGCTGGACGTCTCCTTCTACGCCTTCGACCTGCCGTGGTACCGCTTCCTGCTGGGCTTCGGCTTCGCGGCGACCGTGCTCTCGCTGATCGCCGCCGCGCTGACCCACTATCTGTACGGCGGGCTGCGCATCACCAGCCCCGGCGCCCGCGCCACCGGGGCGGCCACCGGCCACCTCTCGGTGCTGCTCGGCATCTTCGTCTCCCTGAAGGCCGTGGCGTACTGGCTCGACCGGTACGGGCTGGCCGTGAAGTCCAGTGACTTCAAGGCCACCGACAACTGGACGGGCCTGCGGTACGTCGACGCCAACGCCTATCTCCCGGCGAAGACCATCCTGTTCTGCATCGCCGCGATCTGCGCGGTGCTGTTCTTCGCGACGCTGTGGCGCCGCACCTGGCAGCTCCCGGTCATCGGCTTCGGCCTGATGGTGCTCTCGGCGATCCTGATCGGCGGGCTCTACCCGGCGATCGTGCAGAAGTTCCAGGTCCAGCCGAACGAGCAGGCCAAGGAAGCGCCGTTCATCAAGAAGAACATCAATGCCACACGCGACGCGTACGACATCGATGACGCCAAGGTGGACGACTACGACGGGCAGTCGACCACGAACGACGACGCCAAGCTGCGGGCCGCGGCCAACACCGCCGCCAGCTACCGGGTGATGGACCCCAATGTCGTCTCCCCGGCCTTCCAGCAGCTCCAGCAGCGGAGGAACTACTACCAGTTCCCCAAGACGCTGGACGTCGACCGCTACAAGGGCAAGGACGGCAAGGAGCAGGACACCGTCATCGGTCTGCGTGAGCTGAACATCCAGGGCCTGCCCAAGCGGAACTGGATCAACGACCACTTCACGTACACCCACGGCTACGGCGCCATCGCGGCCCGCGGCACCACCACCGGCACCAACCCGACGGGGTCTCCGGACTTCACCGAGTCGGGTCTGCCCTCCACCGGTGAGTTCGGGAAGTACGAGCAGCGGATCTACTACGGCGAGAAGACCGAGCAGTACTCCATCGTCGGCGGGCCCCAGAAGGAGCTCGACTACGAGGAGGACGGCGAGAAGACCACCAGTTACCAGGGTGACAGCGGGGTCAGTCTCTCCAACGCCTTCAACCGTGCCGCGTACGCGGTCTCCTTCAGTGAGCCGCAGATCATGTATTCGGGAGCCATCGGTGACGGCTCGCGGATCCTGTACAACCGCACGCCCAAGGAGCGCGTCGAGGCGGTCGCCCCGTGGCTGACCATCGACGGCGACGCCTACCCGGCGGTCGTCGGTAACCGGATCCAGTGGATCGTCGACGCGTACACCACGAGCAACGGCTATCCGTACGCGTCCCGGACGACGCTCGGCGACACCACGGCCGACTCGCTGACCACCAACCAGCGTGCGGTCGTCGCCCAGCAGAACCAGGTCAACTACATCCGCAACTCGGTGAAGGCCACCGTCGACGCGTACGACGGCAAGGTCAGGCTCTACGAGTGGGACACCGAGGACCCGGTCCTCAAGACCTGGCGCAAGGCGTTCCCGGGCACGGTCAAGGCCCGTACGGACATCCCGCAGGACCTGATGGACCACCTGCGGTATCCGCAGGACCTCTTCAAGGTCCAGCGCGAGCTGCTCACCCGCTACCACGTCGAGGACCCGGCGCAGTTCTACAGCGGCAGTGACGCCTGGCAGGTGCCGGACGACCCGACCAACAAGGAGCCGGGCTCCGTTCCGCCGTACTACCTGAGCATGAAGATGCCGGGCGAGGAGGCGCAGCAGTTCTCCCTGACCACCACGTTCACTCCACGAGGGCGGCCCAACCTGGGTGCCTTCATGGCGGTGAACGCGGACGCGGCCAGCAAGGACTACGGCACCATGCGGCTGCTACGGGTCACCTCCACGGTGAAGGGCCCGGGCCAGGTACAGAGTGAGCTCAACGGCAACGACGACGTCGCCGAGTTCGTGAGGAACCTCAAGGGCACCGACTCGGACATCGAGTACGGAAACCTGCTGACGGTTCCGCTGGAGGGCGGGTTCCTCTACATCGAGCCGGTCTACACGCGCGGTGGCAACCAGAACTACCCGCTGCTGCGCAAGGTCGCCGCTTCGTACGGTTCGAAGATCGTCTTCGAGAACAACCTCAAGGACGCGCTCAACGCCGTCTTCGGGGTCGAGGACGACGGGGCCACGACACCGCCCGACACCGATGATCCGCCGGGCGAGACCGACGAGCCCCCGGCCACCGGCAGCGCCGCGCTCAAGAAGGCCATCGCGGACGCCCAGAAGGCCTACTCCGACGGCGAGAAGGCGCTGAAGGAGCAGGACTGGCCGGCTTACGGCAAGGCCCAGGAGGCTCTTCAGGAGGCCCTGGAACGTGCCGCCGCCGCGCAGCCCAAGGCGGGCAGCGAGGGGGACAAGGCCGACAACGCCGAGAAGCCGGCGGGCGACGCCAAGCCGGAGAGTTCGGCCGAGCCCGCGAGCGCCGCGAAGCCGGCAGACGCGGACAAGGCGGATCCGGCGCGGAAGCCCGATGCGGCCGACGGAGCCGAGAAGGGCTCCGACCAGGGCAGCTGAGCAGAGCCCACCCCGCGTCGTGGTACGGTTTGAACACAACGACGCGGGGTGGAGCAGCTCGGTAGCTCGCTGGGCTCATAACCCAGAGGTCGCAGGTTCAAATCCTGTCCCCGCTACTGAAAAGACGAAGGCCCGGATCCCTTGGGATCCGGGCCTTCGTCATGTCTGTCGTGGGTCAGGCCGTGTCTATCCCACGCTGTGGGCGTGAAGTGCGGTTCGCTGGGCAGCAGTTGCCTCCAGGCGTGTTTGACTTGTCTCCCTGTGGGCATGTCGACAAAGCGCTGTAGTGACCTCGCTGGCCGCGATATACCAGGTGTACGCGGGTTACAGGTGGTGCGACGATGGTATTTATGGGGGACAGGGCAACTCTGTTGGAGACAGGGCGGTTTGTGCAGCAGCGCGGCCAAGATGCGGAAAGCGCGGTAGACGCGGCTTTCGCCGCTGCCATCGCCGGGACGGGCGCACCGGTCCAGCGGACCGGCGCCACCGACCCGAGCCCTGCCGCGAGCATCTCCGACGAGGACACCACGGACGCGGTCGACGCCGCGGACAGCGCCGAGAGCGAGGCGCGTCACCGGCGCGCCGCCGACGCGGGCGACACCGCGTCCATGAGCGTCCTGGGCGCGCTGCTGCTGCGCCGGGGCGAGCTGGACGGTGCCGAGCGGTATCTGCGCGCCGCCACCGCCGACGGGGACCGGGCCGCCGCGAACAACCTGGGCGTCCTGCTGCACCAGCGGGGCTACCCGGACGAGGCCGCGGGCTGGTGGCGCATCGCCGCCGTGGCCGGATCCGCCGCCGCGGCGCACGCGCTCGGCCGGCACTTCCGCGAGCGCGGCGACGAGCCCGGCGCGGAGTACTGGCTGCGCCAGTCCGCCGAGCAGGGCCACGCGCTGGGCGCGTACGCGCTGGCCGACCTCCTGGAGCACCGCAGCGACGTCGGCGCCGAGCGTTGGCTGCGCGCCGCCGCCGAACAGGGCCACCGCGAGGCCGCCTACCGGCTGGCACGCACCCTGGAGCGGAAGGCCGTCGAAGACCCGCACGACGCCTTCGGCCTGGGCCGGAGCGCCGGTTCCGGACGAACCGGAACGAGTCTCGGCCTGCCCGGCGGCCCGCCCGTGCCCACTCCTGACGCACGGGAGTCCGGCGTGCGGGAGGCCGGCGCCAGGGGCACGGCCAAGGGTGCGGCCGAGGGCGACGGTCCCGTGGCGGGCCCCGCCGCGGGCCGGGTCGGCGAGGCCGAGCAGTGGTACCGCCAGGCCGCCGCCCGTGGCCATCGGCGGGCCGCCCTGCACCTCGGCGCGATCCTGGAGCAGCGCGGCGAGCTCAAGGAGGCCGGACGCTGGTATCTCACCTCCGCCAAGGACGGCGAGCCGCGCGCCGCCTGCGCGCTCGGCTTCCTGCTGCGCGACGCCGGTGACGAGGAGAGCGCCGCCGTGTGGTGGCTGCGCGCCGCCCAGGACGGTGACGGCAACGCCGCCAACGCGCTCGGCGCGCTGCACGCCGCACGCGGTGAGCAGCAGACCGCCGAGCGCTGGTACCGGGCCGCCATGGACGCCGGTGACGTCAACGGCGCGTACAACCTCGGGCTGCTCTGCGCCGCCCAGGACCGCGTCCCGCAGGCCGAGCAGTGGTACCGCCGTGCCGCGTACGCCGGACACCGCGAGGCCGCCAACGCGCTCGCCGTGCTGCTGCTCCAGGCGGGCGACCACACCGGCGCCGAGCCCTGGTTCTCCAAGGCGGCCGAGGCGGGCAGCGTCGACGCGGCCTTCAACCTCGGCATCCTGCACGCCGGTCGCGACGAGGACCGTACGGCGCTGGGCTGGTACGAGCGCGCCGCGGCGGCCGGGCACACCGACGCGGCGCTCCAGGTCGGTATGGCCCTGCTGCGGGACGGCGACGACCGCGAGGCGGAGCGGCATCTGCGCTGTGCCGCGGGCGGCGGCAGCGCCGAGGCCGCGTTCCGGCTGGCCGGGGTGCTGGACGCGCGTCAGCCGCCGCCGGGACCGCCCGCGCTGGGCGAGCCGATGCCGGAGAAGACCGAGTGCGAGGAGTGGTACGAGCGGGCCGCCCAGCAGGGCCACCGCCGTGCCCAGGTCCGGGTCGGCATGCTCGCGGCGGCGCGCGGGGACGTGGAGAGCGCCGCCCACTGGTACCGGGAGGCGGCCGAGGCGGGCAGCCGCAACGGGGCGTTCAACCTCGGGCTGCTGCTGGCCCGGGAGGGCAGCGAGCGCGAGGCCGCCCTGTGGTGGACCCGTGCGGCCGGTGCCGGACACGGCCGGGCCGCGCTGCGCCTGGCGCTTCTCGCCGCCCGGCGGGGCGAGCTCACCGAGGGGCAGCGCTGGTGCGCGCGGGCGGTGGAGCTGGGCCCGGCCGAGGTGGCCGAGCGGGCCGCGCGGCTGCGCGAGGCGCTGCACCAGGAGCTGACCGCGTAACACCGCGAGCCCAACCGGACGCCGGACTCCGGCCCCGGAGGGCCGGGCCTCCGGGGCCGGTGTGAATGAATTTGCGCCGTTCGACCCGCTGGCGTAATGTTGCATTCACCGACGCGGGGTGGAGCAGCTCGGTAGCTCGCTGGGCTCATAACCCAGAGGTCGCAGGTTCAAATCCTGTCCCCGCTACTGAAGACGAAGGCCCGGATCTCATCGAGATCCGGGCCTTCGTCATGTCCGGCGACCACGAGATCCGGGCCCGCCTGTCGAACAGGCGGGCCCGGATCTCGTCGGTGGGCGTCGGCTCAGGCGGTGGCGGCGCAGTTCGGGCAGATGCCGCGGTACGTCACCTCGACGCCGGAGACCGTGAAGCCGTAGCGCTCGTCCGTCGGCAGGTCCGCCAGCGGGTTGCCCGCCGGGTGCACGTCCCTGATGGCGCCGCACCGAGCGCACACCAGGTGGTGGTGCGGGCGGTGCGCGTTCGGGTCGTAGCGTTTGGCCCGGCGGTCGGTGGAGACCTCCAGCACCTCACCGAGGGACACCATCTCGCCGAGGGTGTTGTAGACGGTGGCGCGCGAGATCTCGGGCAGGCGGGAAACGGCCCTCGCGTGGACCTCGTCCGCCGTCAGGTGAACGTGGTCCCCGTCGAGGACCTCGGCCACGACACGCCGCTGCGCCGTCATGCGCCAGCCGCGTCCACGAAGTCGTTCCAGCAGGTCGCTCATGGGGCCAGCCTAACAGTGGCGGGATCGAGTCCCGATCGAGTGTGACTTTGGATGTTCACTTGACTTGGACATTGTCCATTGTAGGATCGAAACCGGCATTCGCCAAGGGACAGGGCTGTACAGAGGACAGGCAGCTGTGCAGGACATGACGCAGGAGGCGCACGTGACGCAGGGACCGCTCACCACGGAGGCCGGGGCTCCGGTCGCCGACAACCAGAACAGTGAGACCGCCGGTGCCGGCGGTCCGGTCCTCGTGCAGGACCAGGCGCTGCTGGAGAAGCTCGCCCACTTCAACCGTGAGCGCATTCCGGAGCGCATCGTGCACGCCCGCGGCGCCGGTGCGTACGGCACGTTCACGCTGACCCGCGACGTCTCGCAGTGGACCCGGGCGAAGTTCCTCTCCGAGGTCGGCAAGCAGACCGAGACCTTCCTGCGCTTCTCCACGGTGGCGGGCAACCTCGGCTCCGCCGACGCCGTGCGCGACCCCCGCGGCTTCGCGCTGAAGTTCTACACCGAGGAGGGCAACTACGACCTCGTCGGCAACAACACCCCGGTGTTCTTCATCAAGGACGCCATCAAGTTCCCCGACTTCATCCACACCCAGAAGCGCGACCCGTACACCGGCTCGCAGGAGGCGGACAACGTCTGGGACTTCTGGGGTCTGTCGCCCGAGTCGACGCACCAGGTGACCTGGCTCTTCGGCGACCGCGGCATTCCGGCCACGCTGCGCCACATGAACGGGTACGGCTCGCACACCTACCAGTGGAACAACGAGGCCGGCGAGGTCTTCTGGGTCAAGTACCACTTCAAGACCGACCAGGGCATCAAGAACCTCACCCAGGACGAGGCCAACAAGCTCGCCGGTGAGGACCCCGACAGCCACCAGCGCGATCTGCGCGAGGCGATCGAGCGCGGTGACTTCCCGTCCTGGACGGTGCAGGTCCAGATCATGCCCGCGGCGGACGCGGCGACGTACCGCTTCAACCCGTTCGACCTCACCAAGGTGTGGCCGCACGCGGACTACCCGCCGATCGAGATCGGCAAGCTGGAGCTCAACCGCAACCCGGACAACATCTTCGCCGAGGTCGAGCAGTCGATCTTCAGCCCCGCGCACTTCGTGCCGGGCATCGGCCCGTCCCCGGACAAGATGCTCCAGGGCCGTCTCTTCGCGTACGGCGACGCCCACCGCTACCGCGTCGGCATCAACGCCGACCACCTGCCGGTGAACCGCCCGCACGCCACCGAGGCGCGGACCAACAGCCGGGACGGCTTCCTCTACGACGGCCGTCACAAGGGCGCCAAGAACTACGAGCCGAACAGCTTCGGCGGCCCGTTCCAGACCGACCGGCCGCTCTGGCAGCCGCTCCCGGTGACCGGTGCCACCGGCAACACCGAGGCCCCCTCCCACGCCGAGGACAACGACTTCGTGCAGGCGGGCGACCTCTACCGGCTCTTCTCCGAGGACGAGAAGGTCCGGCTGATCGAGAACCTCGCCGGGTTCATCGCCAAGGTCTCGCGCGACGACATCGCCGAGCGCGCGATCAACAACTTCCGCCAGGCGGACGGCGACTTCGGCAAGCGGCTGGAAACCGCGGTCCAGGCCCTTCGCGGCTGACCGGACGCCTGTCGTCGACGGTGGGCCGGATCCTCTGACGGGGGTCCGGCCCACCGGTCGTTCCGGCCCCCCGGCGGTCGTCAGCCGGCGGCCGCGACCGTACGACGGCGGGCGGGGGCCCAGCAGCGGATGATGTCGCGCACCGAGACGATGCCCACCGGGCCGTCGCCGTCCAGCACGATCAGGTGCCGGAACCCGCCGTGCGTCATGGCTTCCGCGGCCTCCTCCAGGGTCCAGGCCGGGGCGGCGAACACCACGTCGGTGGTGGTGTGGGCGGACGCGGTCTCCCGGTCGGGGTCCAGCCCCGATCCGACCGCGTCGAGGATGTCGCGCTCGGTGATGATGCCGAGCCCGCAGGTGTCCGGGTCGTGGACGACAGCTGCCCCGATACGGCGGGCCGACATCAGCCGGGCCGCCTGGCGGAGCGTATGGGTGGGACCGATGGTGAGGACCACCGTGCTCATGGCGTCACGGACGAGCATGAATCGAGCCACCTCCTCGGTGAGCCGACTCTGTGAGTCGATTCACAAGTTCACAAGTGGGGGGACTCTCAGAGTTGCACCCTTGGGGCGGGTCGACAAGGGGTGGGCGGGCGCGCGCCGGGGGAGTGCGCGAAGCTCAGTAGCGCTGGTTGAGATAGCCCAGCAGTTCGTCGTGGAGCGGCCCGTTCGAGGCCGCCGCGTTTCCGCCGCCCGGCCCGTCCACCCCGTCCAGCGAGGTGAAGCGACCGCCCGCCTCCTGCACGATGATCGCGGTCGCCGCCATGTCCCACAGCGACAGCTCCGGCTCCGCGCAGATGTCCACGGAACCCTCCGCGACCATCATGTACGGCCAGAAGTCGCCGTACCCCCGCGTCCGCCAGCAGGCCCGGGTGAGGTCCAGCAGGCCGTCGAGGCGGCCCTGCTCCTCCCAGCCGGACAGCGAGGAGAACGCGAACGAGGCGTCGGCGATCCGCGCCACCTTCGACACCTGCATCCGGGTCGCGGAGGTGAGGCTGCGGCCGGTGAACGCGCCCGCGCCCTTCGCCGCCCACCAGCGCCGGTTCAGCGCGGGCGCGGAGACCACGCCCATCACCGGCTGGAATCCGTCCTCACCCGCCTCCATGAGCGAGATCAGCGTGGCCCACACCGGCACCCCGCGCACATAGTTCTTGGTGCCGTCGATCGGGTCGATCACCCAGCGCCGCGGACCGCTGCCCTCGATCCCGTACTCCTCGCCCAGGATCGCGTCCCTCGGGCGGGCCCGATGCAGATGGCCCCGGATCAGCTCCTCGGCGGCCTTGTCGGCCTCGCTCACCGGCGTCATGTCCGGCTTGGTCTCCACCTTCAGGTCGAGAGCCTTGAACCGGTCCATCGTCGCCGCGTCGGCGGCGTCCGCCAGTACGTGGGCCAGGCGCAGATCATCGTGGTAGTCGGGCATACCGTCACAGTATCCAGCGCCGCGGGCCGCGGGCTACAGCGCCCCCGCCGCCGCCCGGACCCCTTGACAGCCCCCGGGAGCGCGTCAACTCTGAACCGCAGGATCCGGGGCGGGGAGGCGACGATGCCGACAGCGCGGCAGGCGCTGCTGGACGCCGCCCTCCGGGCGCTGGACGACGGGCCCTGGTGCGCCGTGCGCATGGTCGACGTGGCCGCCCTGGCGGGTGTCTCGCGGCAGACCCTCCACAACGAGTTCGGCACCAAGGACGGACTGGCCGAGGCCCTGCTGCGACGGGCCGCCGACGGCTATCTCGCCGGGGTGGACCGTGCCCTGACCGCCCCCGCGCCCGACCGTCCGGCCGCCGTGGCGCTCTGGACCGTACGGGCCGCCCGCGGGGACGCGCTGGTCAAGGCGCTGCTCACGGGGCACTGGGCGGAGGGGCTGCCCCGCCCGGACCGCCGGCCGGGCTCCCGGGGGCGTCCGGCCGCCGTGCGACCGCCGCCTACCCCCGGGCAACTGCTCGCGCTGGTACGGGACCGGATGGCGGCCGCGACGCCCGGGGCCGCCGACGGGCGCGGCGAGATCGCGTTACGCCTCGCGCTGTCCTGTGTGATCGTCCCGGTGCCGGGCGACGACGCCGCGGACAGCCGCGCGCTCCGCCTCGTACGGGAGGCGTCGCGTCCGGTGGTTCAGGGAGCGGTGACTCAAGGACCCGTGGTCCAGGGGCCCGCGGGTCTCAGTGCGCGGAGCCCGACAGCTGGAGGCCGATCACACCGATGATCACCAGCGAGATCGACACCAGCTTCAGGGTGGAGACCACGTCGCCGAGGAAGATCATGCCGTAGATCGCGGTCCCGGCCGCCCCGATCCCGGTCCACACCGCGTACGCCGGACCGACGTCCAGCTTCCGCAGCGCCAGGGTCAGCAGACCGAAGCTGCCGAGGGCGAACGCGGCGAACGCGATCGTCGGCCAGAGCCGGGTGAATCCGTGGGAGAGCTTCAGACACACGGCGAAGCCGGTCTCCAGCAGTCCTGCGACCACGACCAGCAGCCACGCCATCGTCAGTTGCCTCCCGCATAGGTGACGGCTTCGTCCCGCTCGGTGCGATTATGCCTTTACCAGTCGTTGAAGCCCGCAAACGTGTCCGCGTGGCCGGAGCGGAATCCGGCCGGACGGTGCGGCCGTCGGCCGCACCCGCGCCGTTTCAGTCGCCCTCGCGCCTCTCCCGGGTCGCGAGGAGCCGGCGCAGCGAGTCCAGTCGCGCCGGGTCGGCGTGGCCTTCCGCCACCCAGGCGTCCAGCGCGCACTCGGGCTGGTCCTCGTCGTGCGTGCAGCCGCGCGGGCAGTTCTCGGTGCCCGGCTCCAGGTCCGGGAAGGCGTGGATGACCCGCGACGGGTCGACGTGGTGCAGCCCGAAGGACCGCACGCCCGGGGTGTCGACGACCCAGCCCCGGTCGCCGGGCAGCGGCAGCGCGAGGGCCGAGGTGGTGGTGTGCCGGCCCCGGCCGGTGACCGCGTTGACGATGCCCGTGGTCCGCCGCCGGTCCTTCGGCACCAGGGCGTTGACCAGCGTCGTCTTGCCGACCCCGGAGTGCCCGACGAAAGCCGTGACCCGGCCGTTGAGGAAGGTGCGCACCTGGTCGGCCGCGTCCCCGTTCTCCAGCTCCTCGCGGCTGGTCACGATGTACGGGACGCCGAGCGGGGTGTACGCCTCCAGCAACTTCTCCGGCGAGGCCAGGTCGGACTTGGTCAGCACCAGCAGCGGGGTCAGCCCGCCGTCGTACGCCGCCACCAGACAGCGGTCGATCATGCGCGGGCGCGGCTCCGGGTCGGCCAGCGCGGTGACGATCGCCAGCTGGTCCGCGTTGGCGACGACCACGCGCTCGTACGGATCGTCGTCGTCCGCCGTGCGGCGCAGCACCGTACGGCGCGGGGCGATGCGCACGATCCGGGCCAGCGTGTCCTTCTCGCCGGAGAGATCGCCGACGATGGAGACGGTGTCGCCCACCACTGCGGCCTTGCGGCCCAGCTCGCGGGCCTTCATGGCCACCACGGTCCGGCCCTCGACGAGGCAGGTGAGCCGGCCCCGGTCGACGGTGAGGACCATGCCGTCCTCGGCGTCCTCGTGCTTGGGCCGGATGTGCGTGCGCGGCCGGTTGCCCTTGCGGTTGGGGCGGACGCGGATGTCGTCCTCGTCGGGGTTCTTCCCGTAGCGGCGCATGTCCTAGGCCCCGAGCATTCCGGTCCACATGTCCGGGAAGTCCGGCAGGGTCTTGGCGGTCGTGCCCACGTTCTCGATCTCCACGCCCTTCACCGCCAGGCCGATGATCGCCCCGGCGGTGGCCATGCGGTGGTCGTCGTACGTGTGGAAGACGCCGCCGTGCAGCGGGCGCGGGCGGATGTGCAGCCCGTCGGCCGTCTCGGTGACATCGCCGCCGAGCTCGTTGATCTCCTTGGTCAGCGCGGCCAGCCGGTCCGTCTCGTGCAGCCGCAGATGGGCGACGCCGCTCAGGGTGGAGGGGGAGTCGGCCAGCGCCGCGACCGCCGCGATGCCCGGGGTCAGCTCGCCGACCTCGCCGAGGTCCACGTCGATGCCGTGGATCCGGCCCGTACCGGTGAAGGTCAGACCGTGCTCGGTCAGCTCGCAGCTGCCGCCCATCGCGGTGAAGATCTCGCGCAGCGCGTCACCCGGCTGGGTGGTCCGCTCGGGCCAGTCGGGGATGGTGACCCGGCCGCCGGTCACCAGGGCCGCGGCCAGGAACGGCTGGGCGTTGGAGAGGTCCGGCTCGATCGTCAGGTCCCGGCCGAGCAGGGCGGAGGGCGAGACCCGCCAGACGTTCGGCTCGCCGCCCGTCTCCGGCTCGTCCACCTGGGCGCCGACGGCCCGCAGCATGTCGACGGTCATCCGGATGTGCGGCATCGAGGGGAGCACGGCACCGGTGTGCCGGACCTCCACGCCCTGGTTGAAGCGCGGCGCCGACAGCAGCAGCGCCGAGACGAACTGCGAGGAGGACGAGGCGTCGATCGACACCGGGCCGCCCTCCAGCGCCCCGCCGCCGTGCACGGTCAGCGGGAGCGCCCCGCGCCCGTCGTCGTCGATCCGCGCGCCGAGCGCCCGCAGGCCCTCGATCACCCCGGTCAGCGGGCGCTCGTAGGAGCGGGGGTCGCCGTCGAAGCGGATCGGGCCGTCGGCGAGCGTGGCGACGGGCGGCAGGAAGCGCATGACCGTGCCCGCGTTGCCGACGTCGACCGTGGCCGGGCCGTGCAGCCCCGCCGGGATGACCCGCCAGGCCTCGCCCGAGCTGTCCGGGGAGGCGGCGGCGGACGGGCTGCTCGCGGAGGAGGAGGAGACGGTCTCCTCGATGCCGACGCCCATCGCGCGCAGCGCCTCGGCCATCAGCAGGGTGTCGCGGGAGCGCAGCGGCCGGCGCAGCCAGCCCGGCTCGGCGGCCAGCGAGGCCAGCACGAGCGCGCGGTTGGTGACCGATTTGGATCCGGGCACGGTGACGGTCGCGTCGACGGCTCCGCTCGCGTGGGGAGCGGGCCAGAGGGCAGGGTGCACGGAACTCTCGGTCATGGCCATCACTTTAGTGGCTTTACGCCGACCCGGATCCTGGCCAAAAGGGTGTGAATCGTCCCGTAACGAAGGAGGGGTACGGACCGCGGCTCCCCGCCCGGCCTCACCAGCCCAGCAGCCACCTGCCGCCGCCGATCAGCGAGCACAGCGACACCGCGTGGAAGAGGAACAGCCACAGCACCGCCGGGGCGTGGGTGAGCCGGGCCAGCTGGTCCGCGTCGGAGTCCGGGGCGCCGCCGTACCGCCGCTTCGACTGGAGCTCGAACGGCGGCCGCACCCCGCCCAGCAGCAGGAACCACACCACCACGTACGCGAACGCCGACTGCACGTCCGAGTCCGCCAGCCAGGACACCAGCAGGAACGTGGTGCCGGTCAGGATGACGGTGAGGGCCCCGTACACATTGCGGATCATCACCAGCATCACCGCGAGCAGCGCCGTCGCCACCCACAGCAGCAGGGTGATCCGGCCGTTGGTCAGCAGCCAGGCGCCGCCCAGCCCCAGCAGCGAGGGGGCTGTGTAGCCCGCCGCCGCCGTGAGGATCATGCCGATCCCGGTCGGCTTGCCGCGGCTCACGGTCAGGCCGCTGGTGTCCGAGTGCAGCCGGATGCCGGAGAGCTGCCGCCCGGTGAGCAGGGCCACCAGGCCGTGACCGCCCTCGTGCGCGATGGTGATCGTGTTGCGCGCGAGCCGCCATATCGGGTTCGGCACGACGGCGATGAGCGCCAGGGCGGCCGTCACCACCACCAGCCACTGCTCGGGCGCGGACTGGGTTCCGGTGACGCGATCCCACAGATCGCCCAGTTCGGTGCTGTTCATCGTCGGGCGACTCCTTGCGGTGGGGGTGGGCGGTCGTGGCAGTCTGGCATCCATGTGCGGACGGTTTGCGGCCAGTCGGGCGCCCGAGGACCTGACCGGGCTCTTCGGCGTCGAGAAGTGGGAACCCACCGAGACCCTGGAGCCGGACTGGAACGTGGCGCCGACCAAAGAGGTCTACGCGGTTCTGGAGCGTCCTGTTAAGGACGCCGACGACCGGCGTCCGGTTCGCCAGCTGCGCGCCCTGAAGTGGGGACTCGTACCGTCCTGGTCGAAGACCCCCGAGGGCGCCGCCCGGATGATCAACGCCCGCGCGGAGACCGTGCACGAGAAGCCCTCCTTCCGCCGGGCCTTCGCCCAGCGCCGCTGCATCCTGCCCGCCGACGGCTACTACGAGTGGGTCACCGGCGCCGAGGAGCGGCAGCTGGAGGAAAAGAAGGGCAGGAAGCGGGCCCGGAAGCAGCCGTACTTCGTGACCCCGGCCGACGGGTCGGTCTTCGCGATGGCCGGGCTCTACGAGTTCTGGCGCGATACGACGCTGCCCGGCGACCACGAGAACGCCTGGTGGGTGACCTGCTCGGTGATCACCACCGAGGCCGAGACCACCCCGCTGGCCGTCGCCCCCGCCGAGGGCCCCGGCGCGCTCGCCGACATCCACCCCCGGATGCCGCTGATGCTCACCCCGGACCGCTGGGACGCCTGGCTGGACCCCTCGCGCACCGGCGAGGACGAGCTGCGGGCCCTGCTGGAGCCGCCGCCCGGCGGGCTGATGCGCGCCTACCCGGTCGCCACCGCCGTCAGCAACGTCCGCAACAACGGGCCGGAACTGCTGGAGGAGCTGGCCGCGCCGGAGGAGTCCACGCTCTTCTGAGGCGTACGCGGCGTTCCGGGGCGTGCGCGAGGGAGGATGGCGCGGTGAGCCGTCAACCACGTACCCAGAACGTCACCACCGACGCCGGTGAGGCCAGGATCACCTGGGTCCCCGCGTCCGCACCCCGCCTCGTGCTGGCCGTGAGCCACGGCGCGGGCGGCGGCATCGAGGCCCGCGATCTGCGGGCGCTGGCCGCCGCCCTGCCCGGACACGGTGTCACCGTCGCCCTGGTGGAGCAGCCCTGGCGGGTGGCCGGCAAGAAGGTGGCGCCCGCCCCGAAGACCCTGGACACCGGCTGGCGCGGTCTGTGGCCCGCCCTGACCGTCCCCGGGCTGCCCGTCGTCGCCGGAGGCCGCAGCGCCGGGGCCCGGGTCGCCTGCCGGACCGCCACCGAACTGGGCGCGGCGGCCGTCCTCGCGCTCAGCTTCCCGCTGCACCCGCCGGGCAAGCCGGAGAAGTCCCGCGCCCACGAACTGCTCGGCACCGGCGTGCCCACCCTGGTGGTGCAGGGCGGCAACGACCCGTTCGGCAGGCCCGACGCGTTCCCGTCCGGCTCGTACACGCTGGCCGAAGTGCCCCACGGCGACCACGGGTTCGCGGTGCCGAAGAGGTCCGGTCTCACCGAGGAACAGGCGATGGGCATCCTCACGGAGGCGGTCACCGGGTGGCTTTCGTCACTCGGATGACCCAGCGCCCGCCGTTCCGCACGGTCGTCGCACCCGTGTCACCGGCCCCGGGAATGCTCCGCGCGGGGGCGCTGTTGTTCGGGACGTCGGTACAACAACGTCGTACGTGGAGAGGGAGTCCGTCGCATGGGTTCGACCATCTGCCCCAGCCGCTCGAACGCCGCTGACCTGGAGTGGACCGTGCTGCCCGCGGCGAAGACCACCTCCGAGCGGCCCAAGGGCGCCGCTAATCGACAGGCCGTCTCCAAGCAAGGTCGACTATTCTCCGAGGCGAGCGGGTCCGGTTTCGGCTCCGCCACATCGTTGGAGGAGGTGGGTCCGGTCACTGGGACCGACACAGGGACCGACGACGGCCGTGCACCGGAGACGCCGGCCGAGCGCAACGCGCGCTTCGAGCGCGACGCCCTCGGCTTTCTCGACCAGATGTACTCGGCCGCGCTGCGCATGACGCGCAATCCGGCCGATGCCGAGGATCTGGTGCAGGAGACCTACGCCAAGGCGTACGGCTCCTTCCACCAGTTCCGTGAGGGCACCAACCTCAAGGCGTGGATGTACCGCATCCTCACCAACACCTTCATCAACTCGTACCGCAAGAAGCAGCGGGAACCCCAGCGCAGCGCCGCGGAGGAGATCGAGGACTGGCAGCTGGCACGGGCCGAGTCGCACATGTCGACCGGTCTGCGCTCGGCGGAGTCCCAGGCACTCGACCATCTCCCGGACTCCGACGTGAAGTCGGCGCTCCAGGCGATTCCCGAGGAGTTCCGCATCGCCGTGTATCTCGCCGATGTCGAGGGTTTTGCCTACAAGGAGATCGCGGACATCATGGGGACTCCCATCGGTACGGTGATGTCCCGGCTGCACCGCGGCCGTCGCCAGCTGCGCGGCATGCTGGAGGACTACGCCCGTGAGCGCGGGCTCGTCGCGGCCGGTGCCGGTGACTCGGACGATCGGAAGGGCTCGGCCTCATGAGCTGCGGAGAGCCGCACGAGACGGATTGCTCGGAGGTCCTCGACCATCTCTACGAGTTTCTCGACCGGGAGATGCCCGAGGGCGACTGCACGAAGTTCGAGGTGCACTTCGAGGAGTGCTCCCCGTGCCTGGAGAAGTACGGCCTCGAACAGGCCGTGAAGAAGCTGGTCAAGCGCTGCTGCGGACAGGACGACGTCCCGACCGACCTGCGCTCCAAGGTGATGGGCCGGATCGACCTGATCCGGGCCGGTGAGACCGTGCCCGATCACGATGTGACGGCGCAGGGCCCGGACCGCTCGGCGACCGCCGCCGAATAGCCGTCCGGTCAGTCCGGCCGCCCGCTCGTCCGCGCGGCTCACCGGGTCCGCAGGGGCCCGGTGAGCCGCGCAGTCGTTTCCCGGGCCGCCACCGCGTTCCGCTCGCCGCCGGGATCGTCAGGACGGCCGACGCATAGGACGGCCCGCGCCGGGCATGCGTGGACGGGCCGCCCGGCACGCCGGCGCGGCTCGGGTCCGGCACCGGGCGCGGCCACCGGCCGCAGGCGGCCGAGGCCCTGGGACGCGTCCTCGCGCGGGGCGGTCTGACCCCGGCCGGAGCTGGGTAACCCATGGGTAATGAGCGGGCGTCCGGCTGGGCATGGTTGGATGCGAAAGCAGAGCGGATGACGAGGGTGTCCAGTCGGGACAGGCGGGAATCGTGAGGATCTTCGGGAAGGTACGGCATCGGCCGTCCGCCTCTTGGCGGCAGGCCACGGACCGCGCGTTCACGCTGATCGGCGACGGCCGGTACGAGGACGCGGGGGCGCTGCTGACGCGCGCGGCGGATCTGGAGCCCTGGCTCTCGGAGTCCTGGTTCAATCTGGCGTTGCTGCACAAGTTCCGGCACGACTGGGAGCAGGCGCGCGCGGCGGGCCTGCGGGCGGTCGCGCTGCTGGACCGCGAGTCCGGCGCCCCGGACTGGTGGAACGTGGGCATCGCGGCCACCGCGCTCCAGGACTGGCCACTGGCGCGGCGGGCCTGGCAGGCGTACGGCCTGAAGGTCCCCGGCGGCGGCCAGCACAGCGCGGCCACCACCGAGCCGACCGGCATGGAGCTGGGCAGCGCCGCCGTGCGGCTCTCGCCGGAGGGCGAGGCCGAGGTGGTCTGGGGCCGTCGGCTCGACCCGGCCCGGATCGAGGTGCTGTCCATCCCGCTGCCGTCCTCCGGGCGGCGTTGGGGCGAGGTCGTCCTGCACGACGGGGTGCCCAACGGAGAGCGGGTCACCGCGGCCGGGCCCGCGTATCCGGTGTTCGACGAGATCGAGCTGTGGGCGCCCTCGCCGGTGCCGACCTGGGTGGTACTCCTCGAGGCGGCCACCGAGGACGACCGGGACGCGCTGGAGAAGCTGGCCTCGGACGCCGGGTTCGCCGCCGAGGACTGGTCCTCCTCCGTACGGCTGCTGTGCCGGGCCTGTTCGGAGAGCCGGATGGACAGCGACGAGGGCGACGGCGAGCACCTGGACCCGCACGACCACAGCGAGCCGGGCCACCCCGGACCGCTCGGCCACCGCACCGCGGGCGCCGGCGATCTGTGGGTGCCGGAGCGCGAGTGCGGTCTCGCGGCCCCCGCCGGACTGGTGCGCGGGCTGCTGGACGGCTGGGTCGCCGACAGCCCGGACAGCCGCGAGTGGCGGGATCTCGAAGAAGTCTGCTGACCGCTGCCCGTAGGCTGTAGGCGCACCGGTCGCGGTGCGGTTCCCCCAGGTTTTGCAGGAAGGCGTACGGCGGACATGTCGCAGCAGGAGACGGACGGGCGGATCGGCGTGGACGACGAGGGGTTCATCGTCGACACGGAGGACTGCGAGGAGCGCGAGGCGGCCTACCGCGCACGCGGCACCTCCCGTCCGATCACGGTCGTGGGCAACCCGGTGCTGCACAAGGAGTGCAAGGACGTCACCGCGTTCGACGACGAGCTGGCGCAGCTGATCGACGACATGTTCGCCAGCCAGAAGACGGCCGAGGGCGTCGGGCTCGCGGCCAACCAGATCGGCGTGGACCTGAAGGTCTTCGTCTACGACTGCCCGGACGACGACGGCAAGCGCCACACCGGTGTCGTCTGCAACCCGGTCCTGGAGGAGCTGGCCCCCGAGATGCGGGTGCTCGACGACTCCAACGAAGGCTGCCTCTCGGTCCCGACCGCGTACGCCTCGCTCGCCCGCCCCGACTACGCGGTGGTGCGCGGGCAGGACGCCCAGGGCAACCCGATCCGGGTCAGGGGCACCGGCTACTTCGCGCGCTGCCTCCAGCACGAGACGGACCACCTGTACGGCTACCTCTACATCGACCGGCTCTCCAAGCGGGAGCGCAAGGACGCGTTGCGGCAGATGGAAGAGGGCACGCCGCGCTACGAGACCGTCCCGAACAGCTGAGTTCGTCGTGGCGGGGGCTCGGCGCCGGTTGGTCGGCGCCGGGCCCCCGTTTGCGTTTCCCGGGGTCTCTTGGCAGATAACTGCCGTTTCCCCAGGGGCAGTTGACGCGCGTAGCTGACTGGGCCAGGCTCGCACGCGTATCGACCGTGACGTTCAGAGGGAGGCCCCTGTGCTGAGACGCACCGCACGCGTTCTGCTCGGACTTGTCATGACCATTTCGTTCGCTTTGGGTGGTGTGATGCTGACCGCCGGCACCGCGCAGGCGGACGGCTGCTACACCTGGACCCGCACCCTGAAGTCCGGCGCCACCGGCAACGACGTCACCCAGCTCCAGATCAGGGTGGCCGGATATCCGGGCTACAACTCCGTGCTCGCCATCGACGGCTCGTACGGCCCCGCCACCACCGCCGCCGTCAAGCGGTTCCAGGCGGCCTACGGTCTGGCGGCCGACGGGGTCGCCGGACCCGCGACCCAGGCCAAGCTCTACGCGCTCCAGGACAACGACTGCACGCCGATCCATTTCACGTACCCCGAGCTCAACAAGTGCAACAGCACCTGGGCCGGCGGGAAGGTCGCGGCGGGCACGGCCAAGGCCAACGCGCTGAGCAGCATGTGGAAGCTGGAGGCGCTGCGCCACGCGCTCGGCGACAAGTCCATCCGGGTCACCAGCGGCTTCCGTTCCGTCTCCTGCAACGCCGCCGTCGGCGGGGCCTCCAACAGCCGCCACATGTACGGCGACGCGGTCGACCTCGGGGTCTCCCCGCACTCGCTGTGCACCCTGGCCAAGCAGGCCCGTTACCACGGCTTCCGCGGGATCCTCGGCCCGGGCTACGTCGGCCACAACGACCACGTGCACGTCAACCAGGGGCCCAACCGCCACTGGTCCGCGCCCAGTTGCGGCGTCTGACCCTTCCGCGCCGCTCTCAGGCGACGTCGGGCACGGCCGTGGCCGCAGGGCCACGGAACGTACGGCGGTAGGCGTTCGGCGTGGTGCCCAGTGACCGCACGAACTGGTGTCGCAGCGTCGCCGCCGTACCGAAGCCCGTCTGGCCCGCGATCGTGTCGATCGTCCGGTCGGAGGTCTCCAGCAGGTGCTGGGCCAGCAGGACCCGCTGCCGCAGCAGCCAGCGGTAGGGCGTGGTCCCGGTCTCCTGCTGGAACCGCCGGGCGAAGGTGCGCGGCGACATGTGCGCCTGCGCCGCCAGCTGTTCCACGCTCATCTCCTGGTCGAGGTGCTGCTCCATCCAGGCCAGCGTGGAGCCGACGGTGTCGCAGGCGTTCCGGGGCAGCGGGCGGCTGATGTACTGGGCCTGCCCGCCGTCCCGGTGCGGCGGCACCACCATGCGCCGGGCCAGGGTGTTGGCCGCGTCCTGGCCGTACTCCTGCCGGATCAGGTGCAGGCAGGCGTCGATCCCGGCGGCGGTGCCCGCCGAGCTGATCACCGGGCCCTCGTCCACGTACAGCACGTCCGGCTCGACGACCGCCTTCGGGTAGCGCCGGGACAGCTCCGCCGCGTGCCGCCAGTGGGTGGTGCAGCGGCGGCCGTCCAGCAGACCGGCCGCGCCGAGGACGTACGCCCCCGAGCAGACGCTCAGCACCCGCGAGCCGCGCTCCACGGCCCGGCGCAGCGCGTCGAGGACCTCCTCCGGATACTCCCGCCGCACGAAGTGGCTGCCCGCGGGCACGGCGATGAGGTCGGCCTCCTCCAGCCGCTCCAGACCGTGCGGCGTGGTGATGGTGAAGCCCGCGTGGGTGTTCAGGACGGGGCCCTCGGCGGAGACCACCGCGAAGTCGTGCACCGGCAGGCCCTCGTCGCTGCGGTCCAGTCCGAACACCTCGCACAGGACGCCGAGTTCGAAGGGATGGACCTCGTCGAGGAGGAGGGCGGCGACATTGGTCAGCATGGAGCGAGTGTGGCAGCTATTTGATGCCCCATGGCAGTCCTGCCACTGATGTTTTTCGTCCGGGCGGGCCAGAGTAGAGGCATGAACACATTCCTGAACTACCTGGTCGTAGCGGCACTTTTCGCCCTCGTCCTCGCGCCCGTCGCCCTCGGCTCCGCCCGCGAACGCCGGATCGACCGCCAGCTGCGCGAGGCGGAACGCGGCCGGCGGGCGGCCGGACCCCCGGAAACGAAAAGCGCCGCGCGGCCTGTCACGGCCACGCGGCGCCCTCACCCGAGGATCTGGGTCAGGGTCTAGAAGTCGTCGTCGAACCCGACCGAGCCCTCGACCGCCACCTGGTAGGCGGACGGGCGGCGCTCGAAGAAGTTCGTCAGCTCCTGGACGCCCTGGAGCTCCATGAAGGAGAACGGGTTCTCCGAGCCGTACACCGTCGGGAAGCCGAGGCGGGCGAGCCGCTGGTCGGCTACGCACTCCAGGTACTGGCGCATCGACTCGGTGTTCATGCCCGGCAGGCCCTCGCCGCACAGGTCGCGGCCGAACTGCAGCTCCGCCTCGACCGCTTCCTTCAGCATGTCGGTGACCTGCTGCTGGAGCGCGTCGTCGAAGAGCTCCGGCTCCTCCTTGCGGACGGTGTCCACGACCTCGAACGCGAAGTTCATGTGCATCGTCTCGTCACGGAACACCCAGTTGGTGCCCGTGGCGAGACCGTGCAGCAGACCGCGCGAGCGGAACCAGTACACGTACGCGAACGCGCCGTAGAAGAACAGCCCCTCGATGCACGCCGCGAAGCAGATCAGGTTCAGCAGGAAGCGACGGCGGTCGGCCTTCGTCTCCAGCCGGTCGATCTTCTCGACCGAGTCCATCCACTTGAAGCAGAACTGGGCCTTCTCCCGGATCGAGGGGATCTCCTCGACCGCGTCGAACGCCGCCGCCCGGTCGTCCGGGTCGGGCAGATAGGTGTCCAGCAGCGTCAGATAGAACTGGACGTGCACGGCCTCCTCGAAGAGCTGCCGCGACAGATACAGCCGCGCCTCGGGAGAGTTGATGTGCTTGTACAGCGTCAGCACGAGGTTGTTCGAGACGATCGAGTCACCGGTCGCGAAGAACGCCACCAGCCGGCCGATCATGTGCTGCTCACCCGGCGACAGCTTCGCGAGGTCGGCGACGTCCGAGTGGAGGTCGACCTCCTCGACGGTCCAGGTGTTCTTGATCGCGTCCCGGTAGCGCTCGTAGAAGTCCGGGTAGCGCATGGGACGCAGGGTCAGCTCGAATCCCGGGTCGAGCAGGTTCTTCTCTTCGTTGGTGGTGCTCATTACTGGCAGGCCTCGCAGGACTCGGGGTTTTCGAGAGAGCAGGCGATGGCGTCCGCGTCGGGAGCCGAAGCCTGCTGTACGGGAATGGGGGCGGCGGCCGCCGCCTGGCCGGACGCGGCACGGGCGATCCGGGTCGCCGGGCGCGAACGCAGGTAGTACGTCGTCTTCAGCCCCTGCTTCCAGGCGTACGCGTACATCGAGGAGAGCTTGCCGATCGTCGGCGTCTCCAGGAACAGGTTGAGCGACTGGCTCTGGTCGAGGAACGGCGTACGGGCCGCCGCCATGTCGATCAGACCGCGCTGCGGGATCTCCCACGCCGTGCGGTACAGCGCCCGCACGTCCTCGGGGATCCACGCGAAGCCCTGCACGGAGCCGCTGGCCTCGCGCAGCGCCTCACGGGTGCGGGCGTCCCACACGCCGAGCTTCTTCAGCTCGTCCACCAGGTAGGCGTTGACCTGGAGGAACTCACCGCTGAGCGTCTCGCGCTTGAACAGGTTGGAGACCTGCGGCTCGATGCACTCGTACACCCCGGCGATCGAGGCGATCGTCGCGGTCGGCGCGATGGCGAGCAGCAGCGAGTTGCGCATACCGGTCTTCGCGACCCGGGCGCGCAGGGCGTCCCAGCGCTCCGGCCAGTTCAGCTCGGTGTCGTAGTGGTCCGGGTGCAGCACACCGCGCGCGGCACGCGTCTCGGACCAGGCCGGCAGCGGGCCCCGGGGGGTCCCCCCTGAACCGGAGCCTGTCGGAGGCTCTTGGGGGCGCTCGGCGAGGTCGCAGGAGGCCTCGTACGCGGCCAGCATGATGCGCTCGGAGATCTTCGTGGAGAGCGCGCGGGCCTCGGGCGAGTCGAACGGCAGGCGCAGCTGGAAGAAGACGTCCTGGAGGCCCATCGCACCCAGGCCGACCGGCCGCCAGCGGGAGTTGGAGTTCCCGGCCTGCTCGGTCGGGTAGAAGTTGATGTCGACGACCCGGTCCAGGAAGGTCACCGCCGTACGCACGGTGGCGTCCAGGCGCTCCCAGTCGATCGAGCCGTTCGCGACGAACGCGCCGAGGTTGACCGAGCCCAGGTTGCAGACGGCCGTCTCGCCGTCGTCGGTGACCTCCAGGATCTCCGTGCACAGGTTCGAGGAGTGCACGACCCGGCCCGGCTCGGCGGTCTGGTTCGCGGTCCGGTTGGAGGCGTCCTTGAACGTCATCCAGCCCTGACCGGTCTGCGCGAGGGTCCGCATCATCCGGCCGTACAGCTCACGCGCCGGAATCGTCCTGCGGGCCAGACCCTTGGCCTCGGCCGCGCGGTAGGCCGCGTCGAACGCGTCGCCCCACAGGTCGACCAGCTCGGGCACGTCCGCAGGGGAGAACAGCGACCACTCGGTGTCCGCGTCGACCCGGCGCATGAACTCGTCCGGGATCCAGTGCGCCAGGTTCAGGTTGTGCGTACGCCGCTGGTCCTCGCCGGTGTTGTCGCGGAGCTCCAGGAACTCCTCGATGTCCGCGTGCCAGGTCTCCAGGTAGACCGCCGCCGCGCCCTTGCGCCGGCCACCCTGGTTCACCGCCGCGACGGAGGCGTCCAGCGTCTTGAGGAACGGCACGATGCCGTTGGAGTGCCCGTTGGTGCCCCGGATCAGCGAACCCCGGGCACGGATGCGGGAGTACGACAGACCGATGCCGCCCGCGTGCTTGGAGAGCCGCGCCACCTGGTGGTAGCGATCGTAGATCGAGTCCAGCTCGTCCTTCGGCGAGTCCAGCAGATAGCAGGAGGACATCTGCGGGTGCCGGGTGCCGGAGTTGAAGAGGGTGGGGGAGGAGGGGAGGTAGTCCAGCTTGCTCATCAGCCCGTAGAGCGCGGCGACCTCGTCCAGCGCCCGCACCGACTCGTCCTCGGCGAGGCCCGCGGCCACGCGCAGCATGAAGTGCTGCGGGGTCTCGATGACCTGGCGGGTGATCGGGTGGCGCAGGAGGTAACGGCTGTGCAGCGTCCGCAGGCCGAAGTAGCCGAAGCGGTCGTCGGCGCCGTCCGCCAGGGCCTGCTCGACGAGCTGGTCGAGCGCGGCCGCGTGCAGCGCCACGAAAGCGGCGGTGCGGTCGGCGATCAGGCCCTCGCGGTGCCCGACGGCGACCGAGGCGGAGAAGGACGTCGCGCCCTGTCCCGCGGCCTCGTCCGCGATCGTGCGGGTCAGCAGCCGGGCGGCCAGCCGGGAGTACGCCGGGTCCTCGGAGATCAGCCCCGCGGCGGCCTCGGTGGCCAGCGAGCGCAACTCGGCCTCGTCGGAACGGGCGTTGCGCCCGCGCAGCGCGGCGGCGGCGACCCGGCCGGGGTCGGTGTCGGGCAGATCGACGGTGAGGTCGGTCAGGGTCCGCAGCAAAGCGGTCCCGGGTCCGTCGTTCGGGGCGTTCCCGGCCGTGGTGGACTCGGCGGATTCGGTGGCTGAAACCGGATCGGCGGGCGCGATGGTCACTGGGCTTTCCCTCGCTCGGCAGGGGGCCTGCGGCAGGCGGGGAAGCCGGGCAGCGCGAAGCCCGGGGCGGGGCAGCACAACTGACGGCGTCCACCGGCCTATCCGCGAGGCCCGGACGTCTGGCGTCCGGTTCGGTCGATCCGGACGCGCTGTCGGCAGGTCATCGGACTTCAGGTGTGCAAATACACACTGATCACACCGTTGCGGGACAGTTCCGGATTCGCACCGGATTCCCCTGCGACGACAGCGAGGTCGAGCATACATGTGGGGGCCGCCAGATGCTGCGGCCCCCACATGTTGTGTCGCATCGATTTCATGAGCCCCTCAGGACGTCGCCTCCAGCCACAGCCGGAAGGTCATGAGCCGCAGGCCCGGCACCGGCTCCCAGTCCCGTTCAGGGGTCCGCAGAAAGCCGAGCCGACGGTAGATCCTATGGGCCGAGAGCATGCCCGGCTGCGTCGACAGCACCAGCGCCCGGACCCCGTCGGCGGACCGGGCCCGCTCGATGCACGCCCGCACGAGAGCCTCACCCACGCCCCGTCCGCGCCCCGCGCGGGCCACGGCCAGCATCCGGAATTCGGCCTCGTCCGGACCGGCGATGTCGCGCCACGGCGTGCCGGGAGCGGCATACGTCACACCGCCGAGCACCGTCCCGTCCGCGTCGAGCGCGACCAACACCTCCGCCTCGGCCGCCCGCTGTTCCACCGCCCGCAGCTTGAGCAGATACGGGTCCTGCGGGCCGTCCAGCAGATCGTCGCCGAGATACGCCTCGGCGATGATCCCGCCGAGCACGGCGTACTCGGCGGGTTCCGCCACTCTGATCGTCAGATCCATCAGCCACTCGCTCCCACATCGTTGTTCGGCGCGCCGTCGCCCACCGGCGGCAGATCGCCGCGTTCGACCGGCTGCTGTCCTGCGGCCTCCCCGGCCGGCGGCAGCACCCGGTCCAGTTCCCGGTCGTCGGCGCGGTGGGCGGCCAGCGCCGCCGAACGCAGCGTCGCCCGGTCCGGCTTGTCGCGCGGCCCGCTCACCGTGACCACGAGTTCGCCCTGCTCCCAGGCGTACGCATGGCCCGACTCCGTGGCCCGGTACCACTGTTCGCCGTCCCGCTCGCACGTCACCAGGGGCTCCTGACCGCTTGCGGCCGCGGAGCCCTCCGTACAGTCGGCTTCGGCGTGCGGGCGGCGCTCCACCGACAGCCGGAGCGTTCCGCCGTCCGGCGCGGTGTAGGAGCTGCTGAACCCGTCGTCGCCGAGCACCCCGACCGACTGGCGCGCCAGGGCGTAGCCCGCGGCCTCGGTCACCCACACGTGCTCCGTGACGAGCTGCGCGGCGCTCGCCCGCGCCTCCAGCTCCGCCCGGTCCGGCGCCGGGCCGTCCGAGGAACTCCGGCCCGCCGCCATCGTGTCGGGCGGCGGCTCGGTGCCGCAGCCGGTCGTCGCCAGGGCCAGTGCCAGCGTCAGCGGCAGGGTCAGGAGGAGAGGCCGGAGCCGGGGCGAACGGGAGCGCGATGTCATGGGCGCATCTTTTCGTACGGTGAGGGATCCGTGCACCGGGAAATCGAACGGTGGACGGACGGCGGACAGACCTCCGGGCCGTCGTCCGCTCCATCGAGGGAGCGGGCGACGGCCCGGGATCCAGGGCCCGCCGACCGGCCGGTGGTGCTCAGCAGCAGCGGAAGCCCTCGCGCGGATCGGCCTCGCGGGCGTCCGTGCGGCTGCGCTCGAACGCGCGGCGGGTCATCACCGGCGCGTCCGGATCGTGGCTTCTCGCGTGCGCCACGTAGCGGTCGTACGTGGACTCGCCGGTCAGCTCACGGACGTACCAGCGGATCCGTCCCGCCACCCGCCGGACGTCCGCGACGGTCATGTCGGACTCCCCGTTCCCGCGGCCTCCTTGCGCAGGCCGCCCTCGGGGCCGACTCCGGCGGCGGCCAGTTCGGCCTTCTCCTCCGGGGTCGCGAAGATCGAGGCCGGGGCGACGAGCTTGGACTCGACGTACGGCGCCTCGTGGAGCTTCACGCTCTCCGGGTCGCGGATGGCCCGGTAGCAGACCCGTCCGGCGTCCACGAGCACCACGATGATGAGGAGCGCGAAGAGCGCGCTCAGCACCCCGTCGACGGTGGAGTTGGTGACGACGGTCCGCATGTCGTCCATGCTCTTCGCGGGCGCCAGTACCTCGCCCGCGTCGATGCCCGCCTGGTACTTGTCGCGCTGGGCGAAGAAGCCGACCTTCACGTCCTCGGAGAAGATCTTCTGCCAGCTCGCGGTGAGCGTGACCGCCACGTCCCAGGCCAGCGGGACCGCGGTCACCCACGCCCACTTCAGACGGCCGGACTTGACGAGCAGGGTGGTGCAGACGGCCAGCGCGACGGCTGCCAGCAACTGGTTGGCGATGCCGAAGAGCGGGAAGAGCTGGTTGATGCCGCCCAGCGGGTCGTGCACACCGACCCAGAGGAAGTAGCCCCAGCCGCCGACGACGACGGCGCTGGCGAACCAGACGCCCGGCTTCCAGCTGACCTCGCGGAACGGCTTGTAGACGTTGCCCAGCATGTCCTGGAGCATGAAGCGCCCGACCCGGGTGCCGGCGTCCACGGTGGTGAGGATGAAGAGCGCCTCGAACATGATGGCGAAGTGGTACCAGAACGCCTTCATCGCGGTCCCGCCGACCACCGCGGAGAAGATCTCCGACATGCCGAGCGCGAACGTGGGCGCGCCACCGGTCCGGGAGAGCAGGCTCGCCTCCTCGACGTCCTTGGCGGCCTGGGCCAGGGCGTCCGGCGTGATGGTGAAGCCGAAGTTGGCCACGGCCTGGGAGGCGGACTGGACGCTGTCGCCGATCACGCCGACGGGTGCGTTGATGGCGAAGTAGAGGCCGGGGTCGATGATGCAGGCGGCGATCATCGCCATGATCGCCACGAACGACTCGACCAGCATGGCGCCGTAGCCGACCATCCGGATCTGCGTCTCCTTCTGGACCATCTTCGGCGTGGTGCCGGAGGAGACCAGGGCGTGGAAGCCGGAGAGCGCGCCGCAGGCGATGGTGATGAAGACGAACGGGAACATCGAGCCGGCGAAGACCGGGCCCGAGCCGCTGGAGGCGAAGTCGGTGACCGCGGGCATCTTCAGGGTCGGCAGGGCGACGACCACGCCCAGGGCCAGCAGCCCGATCGTGCCGACCTTCATGAAGGTGGAGAGGTAGTCGCGCGGGGCCAGCAGCAGCCACACCGGGAGTACGGAGGCGAGGAACCCGTACACGATCATCCAGATGACCAGCGTGCCCGGCTCCAGCGTGAAGAAGTCCGCCCACGACGACTCGGCGACCCAGCCGCCCGAGACGATCGCGAGGAGCAGCAGCGCGACGCCGATGAAGGAGACCTCGCTGACCTTGCCGGGCCGCAGGGTGCGCAGGTAGACGCCCATGAAGAGGGCGATCGGGATGGTCATGCCGATGGAGAAGACGCCCCACGGTGAGTGGGCGAGCGCGTTCACGATGACCAGCGCGAGGACCGCGAGCAGGATGATCATGATGATGAAGACCGCGACCAGGGCGGCGATCCCGCCGACCGGCCCTATCTCGTCGCGCGCCATCTGGCCGAGCGAACGGCCGTTGCGGCGGGTCGAGAAGAAGAGCGTCACCATGTCCTGGACGGCGCCGGCGAAGATGACGCCGACGACGAGCCAGATCGTGCCCGGAAGATAGCCCATCTGCGCGGCCAGCACCGGACCGACCAGCGGGCCCGCGCCCGCGATGGCGGCGAAGTGGTGGCCGAACAGGACCCGGCGGTCGGTGGGATGGAAGTCGACGCCGTTGTCCAGCCGTTCGGCCGGGGTCGCGCGGTTCTTGTCGACCTTCAGGACCCGGTTGGCGATGAACCGGGAGTAGAAGCGGTACGCGATGGCGTACGAGCCGAGGGCCGCGGCCAGCATCCAGGCGGCGGAGACCTCTTCACCCCGCGAGAGCGCGAGGGTGGCCCAGCCGATGGCGCCGGCCAGGGCCACCAGGCTCCAGACGACTATGGACTTCGGGGTCGGTGCCCGCCGTCCGGGTGCGGGTGGAACCGGTGGTGCTGATGTGGGCGTTTCCGGCATATCGATCCGTCCCCTCGCGCGATCACTGTCGTAACGTGCGCGAAATCTAGGTGGTGCGGCCGCTCTCCGGAACCCCTGTCCGCATACCGGTCGTGTTTCGCCGATGTCTCCACCGAAGCTCCGCAGTCATGACACGGGCGGGAGAGGGGATCGGTTCACGCGATGCCCGCTTCCCTCGGGATGACCGAAAACAGGCGGTGGCCCGGGGAAGGGGATCCCCGGGCCACCGCCTGTTCGCGCGCTGCTGGTTCTCAGTCCGTCGGACGCTTGAGACGGGCCACGAACTTGTAGCGGTCGCCCCGGTAGACCGAGCGCACCCACTCCACCGGTTCGCCCTGTCCGTCCACGGAATGACGGGACAGCATGAGCATCGGCAGGCCCACGTCGGTGCCCAGCAGGCCGGCCTCGCGCGGGGTGGCGAGCGAGGTCTCGATGGTCTCCTCCGCCTCGGCGAGGCGGACGTCGTACACCTCGGCGAGCGCGGTGTAGAGCGAGGTGTACTTCACCAGCGAACGGCGCAGCGCCGGGAAGCGTTTGGCCGAAAGGTGGGTGGTCTCGATCGCCATCGGCTCCCCGCTGGCGAGCCGGAGCCGCTCGATGCGCAGCACCCGGCCGCCCGTCGAGATGTCCAGCAGGCCGGCGAGCGTGTCGTCCGCCGTGACATAGCCGATGTCCAGCAGTTGGGACGTCGGCTCCAGTCCCTGGGCGCGCATGTCCTCGGTGTACGAGGTGAGCTGGAGGGCCTGGGAGACCTTCGGCTTGGCGACGAAGGTGCCCTTGCCCTGGATGCGTTCGAGGCGGCCCTCGACGACCAGCTCCTGGAGCGCCTGGCGCACGGTGGTGCGCGAGGTGTCGAATTCGGCCGCCAGGGTGCGTTCGGGCGGCACCGGGGTGCCGGGCGGCAAGGTGTCGGTCATGTCGAGGAGATGGCGCTTGAGCCGGTAGTACTTCGGTACGCGCGCCGTGCGCGTACCGGCACCGGTCTCGCTCCCCGTACTGCCCCCGTCGGCACCCATGGCCCGCCTTCCCGACTGCTGCGTTGCTGCCGTCACCGGCTCCTCCGTCTGTCGCGGCTCACATGGTGGCACGGTCCGGTCACGGGTCGTCGCCCTCCCTTAGGTGTCGGTCCTATAACGGACGCGAGTGCACTTCTTATACACCCTTGACACCCCTAAAGGTCTAGGCCAAGCTCCCGGTACTGGTCTAAACCATTAAAGACCAGGTCCAGCCCCAGCAGAACTCGTCGAATGTCTTCGCGGTGGGTGGGGTTGCAGCATCCCTGAGGAGGGTTTGACGTGAAGCGCAAGCTCATCGCGGCTATCGGTGTCGCGGGCATGTTGGTTTCGGTCGCGGCGTGTGGTTCGGATGACAAGAATTCGTCCGCCGACCCGAAGGACCGCAAGGAAACCCTGACCGTCTGGCTCATGGGCGAGGCTCAGTCCACCTGGCCCGAGCTGGTCAAGGACGTCAACGCCGAGTTCAACAAGAAGTACCCGGGCGTCACGGTCAAGGTTCAGTACCAGCAGTGGGCCGACAAGGTCAAGAAGCTGGACACCTCCCTCGGTGGCGACAAATTCCCGGACGTCGTGGAACTCGGCAATACCGAGACCATGCAGTACATCCTCAATGGTGCGCTCGGAGAAATCGACCCCAAGAAGTACGAGAACTCGGACACCTGGATCAAGGGTCTGAAGGACACGTGCTCCTTCGAGGGCAAGACCTACTGCGTCCCCTACTACGCGAGCGCCCGTCTGGCCGTGTACAACAAGGACATGCTGAAGGCCGGCACCGGCAGTGACGCCCTCCCGCAGACCGAGGACGAGTTCCTCGCCGCGATGGACAAGGTCGACGCCGAGCTGGGCAAGAAGGACAAGCGCGCCTCCTCCCTCTACTTCCCGGGCCGCTACTGGTACGCCGCGATGTCCTACGTCGCCGCCTTCGGTGGCCAGATAGCCACGTACGACGAGGGCGGCAAGGAGTGGAAGGCCGCGCTCTCCACCCCGGAGGCCCAGAAGGGCATCCAGCACTTCGTCGACCTGGTCAAGAAGTACAACAAGGCCGACGTGACGAAGGACGAGCAGGACCACGCCAACGTCATGGCCAACGAGAAGGCCGCGGTCATCTACGGCCAGGCCTGGGAGGCCGGCAGCGTCACCACGGGCGAGAACGGCAACCCGAAGCTCGAGGGCAAGATCGCCACGGCCGGTATGCCCGGCCCCGAGGGCAAGGCCCTCCCGTCCTTCATCGGCGGCTCGGACCTCGCGACGATCTCCAAGTCCAAGGTCCAGGACCTCGGCGAGGAGTGGATCTCCCTCTTCACCAACGCGAAGTCCATGGAGGTCCTCGCGTCGAAGAACATCCTCCCCAACAACGAGAAGCAGCTTGAGCCGCTGAAGGCCAAGCCGGAGACCGCCGCCATCGCCAACGCGGTGCCGGACGCCTGGTTCACGCCGATCGCGCCGGGCTGGGCCTCCATCGAGAAGGAGGAGATCCTCCAGAACATGCTCCTGGAGATCGTCAAGGGCTCCTCCGTCGCCGACGCCACCAAGAAGGCCGACGACAAGATCAACGCGCTGATCAACAAGGAATCCTGACCTTCCGATCGCCAGGCGGGGCCCGGCGTCAACGCCGGGCCCCCGCTCCTTTCCCGCAAGTGAATGCCGTGAATTCCGGGGCCCGCCCCGGACCCGCGATGGAAGGTCAGCCACGTGTCTGCCGCTGATACCAAGGCCGCCGGGCCGCCGGTCCCCGTACCACCCGACCCGCAGGCGACGGGGAAGTCGTCCTTCGACGACGACGCGCCCCGGGTGCAGAAGAGAAAGCGGAAGAAGGGGGAACTGCTCCCCTACTTCCTGATTCTCCCGGCGATCGTGGCGATCGCCGCCGTCTACCTCTACCCGCTCGGCAAGACGGTCATCATGTCCTTCCAGGACATGGGCCGGCGTGAGCTGTGGTCCGGAGAACCGGCGCCATGGGTCGGCTTCGAGCAGTTCACCAACATCCTCGGCGACTCCGAGTTCTGGTGGGTCACCTTCCGCACGGTCGTCTTCATGGCCATCTGCGTGACGCTGACCATGGGGATCGGGCTGCTGGTCGCCCTGCTGATGCGCAAGCTCACCACCTGGGTCCGGCTCGTGCTCACCGCCTGCCTCATCGCCGCCTGGTCGATGCCGCTGATGGTGGCCGCCTCGATCTTCCGCTTCATGGCCGACTCCGACTACGGCCTGATCAACACCCTGATCGCCAAGGTCGTCGGCGAGGACTGGCTCGGACACAACTGGTACCTCAACCCGATCCAGGGCTTCGGCATCATCACCCTGCTGGTCGTCTGGGGCGCCATCCCGTTCGTCGTCGTCACCCTGTACGCCGCCCTCACCCAGGTTCCCCAGGAACTGGAGGAGGCCGCCGCCCTCGACGGCGCCAGCGCCTACGGCATCTACAAGTTCGTCACCTGGCCGGTCATCAAGCCGGTCTTCACCATGGTCGCCACCCTCTCGGTGATCTGGGACTTCAACGTCTTCGGCCAGATCTGGCTGCTGCGCGGCAACAAGCCCGAGCCGGAGTACGAGACCCTCGGCCTCTACTCCTACTCCAAGGCGTTCGAGTCCACCTCCTTCAGCCAGGGCACCGCGATCGCCCTGATCACGGTGCTGCTGCTGTCCGGCGTGGCCGTGTACTACCTGCGCCAGCTCATGAAGACGGGAGAGGTCGAATGAGCAGCTCGACCCAGACACAGGTCCAGCCGCAGGTACTGCGCCCCGACCGCAAGAAGAGCCGGCTGCACTTCGACCTCATCGGCCTCGGCGTCGCCCTGGTCATGGTCTTCCCGGTCTACTGGCTGGTCATCAGCGCCCTGCGGCCCAACCGGGAGATCCGCAGCTACGACCAGACCCTGTGGCCCACGTCGATCACCTTCGACAACTTCGTCCGGGCCACCGAGCAGCCGAACTTCGGCACCGCCATCCAGTCCAGCCTGATCGTCGCGGTCACCGCGGTGGTCGGCGGCATGATCATCGCGACCCTGGCGGCCCTGGCCATCGGCCGGTTCCGGTTCTTCGGCCGCAAGGCCCTGGTCCTGATCATGATCCTGGTCCAGATGCTGCCGCCCACGGCGATGCTCATCCCGATCTACGCCCAGCTCAACGCCATGGGCGGGATCGACGAGTACTGGGGCCTGATCGTCGTCTATCTGGTCTCCACGCTGCCCTTCGCCACCATCATGATCCGCGGCTTCGTCGTGAACATCCCGGTGGAGCTGGAGGAGTCCGCGATGGTGGACGGCTGCACCCGCTTCCAGGCCTTCCGGCGGGTGATCTTCCCGCTGCTCGCCCCCGGGCTCGCCGCCGCGTCGATCTTCGCCCTGGTGAACGCGTGGAACGAGTACCTCTTCGCGTACATCCTGATCAACGACAACTCCAAGTACACGCTGAACGTCTGGCTGATGACGTTCACGACCGAGCGCGGAACGGACTACGGCGCCCTCATGGCGGCATCGACCATGATCGCCATCCCGGTCGTCGTGTTCTTCATGATCATTCAGAAGAAGATGGCCGCAGGCCTCACTTCCGGCGCCGTGAAGGGATAGTGCGGGCTCATGACCACCCTCGTTTCCACCACGGACACCGTGACGCGCGACGCGCTCGCTGTGCTCCAGCCCGGGTTCACCGGAACCACCGCACCGGACTGGCTGCTCCGCCGCGTCGGTGAAGGCCTCGCCTCCGTCGGTCTGTTCGGGCGCAACATCACCTCGCCCGAGCAGCTCACCGCCCTCACCGGACGGCTGCGCTCCGAGCGGGACGACGTCCTCGTCGCCATCGACGAGGAGGGCGGCGACGTGACCCGCCTGGAGGTCACGCACGGCTCCTCCTTCCCCGGCAACTTCGCCCTCGGCTCGGTGGACGACGTCCACCTCACCCGGGCCGTCGCCCAGGAGCTCGGCCGCCGGCTCGCCGAGTGCGGCGTCAACCTCAACTGGGCGCCGTCCGCCGACGTCAACTCCAACCCGGGCAACCCGGTCATCGGCGTGCGCTCCTTCGGCGCCGACACCCGCCTGGCCGCCCGGCACACCGCCGCGTACATCGAGGGGCTCCAGGCCGCCGGCGTCGCCGCCTGCACCAAGCACTTCCCCGGGCACGGCGACACCGCGGTCGACTCGCACCTCGCGCTGCCGCGCATCGATGTGGACCTCGACACCCTGCACGCCCGTGAGCTGGTGCCCTTCCGGGCGGCCATCGCCGCGGGTTCCAAATCGGTGATGAGCGCGCATATCCTTCTTCCCGCACTCGACCCGGACCGCCCGGCGACCCTGAGCCCGCAGATCCTCACCGGTCTGCTGCGCCAGGAGCTGGGCTACGACGGCCTGATCGTCACCGACGCCGTGGAGATGGACGCCATTGCCGGTACGTACGGCATCGAGCGCGGGTCCGTCCTCGCCCTCGCGGCGGGCGCCGACGCCATCTGTGTGGGCGGCGGCCTGGCCGACGAGGAGACGGTGCTGCGGCTGCGCGACGCCCTCGTCGCGGCCGTGCGCAGCGGGGAACTGACCGAGGAGCGGCTCGCCGACGCGGCCGCCCGTGTACGAGCCCTCGCGTCCTGGACGCAGAGGGCCCGGGGGGATGTCCCGGAGCCGGGCGCGGCAGTGCAGGAGGGGACCGCGCCCGGCACCGGTGTCAGCTCCGACATCGGCCTGGTGGCCGCCCGCCGCGCGGTCCGGGTGACCGGCTCCGGCGACCGGCTGACGGAGGCGGCGTACGTCGCCTCGTTCAGCGCGGTGGCGAACATCGCGGTCGGCGACGAGACCCCGTGGGGCATCGCCGCCGAGCTGGACAGGATCCTGCCCGGCACCGGCACGGACACCTACACCGAGGAGACCGCGGCCGTCGCGGACGCGATCCTGGCGGCGGCGGGGGAGCGGCGCATCGTCGCCGTGGTCCGCGACGAGCACCGGCACGCCTGGATGGGCGCGGCGCTCGACGCCCTGCTGGCGGCCCGCCCGGACACGATCGTGGTCGAGATGGGCCTGCCCCAGTCGGACCCGAGGGGCGCGCTGTACATAGCCACCCACGGCGCGGCACGGGTCTGCGGCACAGCGGCGGCGGAAGCGCTGACGAGCAGCTGATTCAAGCCCGTCCGGCGATTGAGGACGAACGTCCGGGCCGACTGATTCACGCCCGTCCGCGACTGAGGACGAACGCTCGGGCCGACTGATCAAGCCCGTCCGGCGATTGAGGACAAAGCCTCCCGCCGGACGGGCCGCACCATTCAGCTCAGCACCCCACCGCACGGCAAAGGGCCGGGACACCACCAAGGCGTCCCGGCCCTCGGCCGTACAGGGAAGAGGGAGAGCCCTACAGCCCCTGCCACTGAGGCTTCGCCGCATACGTGGCCCGGAAGTAATCCCCCAGCTTCAGCTTCGACGCCGCCGCCTCGTCCACCACCACGGTCGCGTGCGGATGCAGCTGGAGCGCCGAGGCCGGCACGATCGAGGCGACCGGCCCCTCCACCGTCTGGGCGATGGCCTCCGCCTTGCCCTCGCCGGTGGCCAGCAGGATCGGGTGGCGGGAGTCCAGGATCGTCCCGATGCCCTGCGTGATCACGTGGTGCGGCACCTGCTCGATGTCGTCGTCGAAGAAGCGCGCGTTGTCGACCCGGGTCTGCTGCGTCAGCGTCTTGATCCGGGTGCGCGAGGCGAGCGAGGAGCAGGGCTCGTTGAAGCCGATGTGCCCGTCCGTGCCGATGCCCAGGAGCTGGAGGTCGACACCGCCCGCCTCCGCCAGCGCCCGGTCGTACGCCTGGAGTCCTCGGCCGAGCGTAGCCCTCGACGGCGCACGATCGGCGGGCAGGCCGACGTACTCGTCGAGCTGGCAGATCCGGGCGCGCGAGGCGTCGACGGCCCCGGAGGCGACCATGGCCGCCAGCGCGCGGTAGATGGGCAGCGGGGTCGAGCCGGTGGCAACGCCGAGCAGGGCGTCGGGCTTGCGGCCGAGCAGTGCGGCGATGGCCTCCGCGATCAGTTCGCCGCCTGCCGTGGCGTCCGGGACGATGACAACTTCCACGCTGTGCCTGCCGATCTGACTAGGGGAGCCGGTGGTATAGACCAATCAAGTTCCCAATTTAGCAGAATCGAGCAGCCGTACGGTGAACAGTCCGCCCTTCGGCCGCACCCGGTCCGCACCTCCGGCCCCGCACGCCCCGGCCCGCTGGCGGGCCACCGCATTGCCTGGTCGACTTGTCCGGTACGGCGCCGATCGCGTACCCGCGCACGCGCCGTCCCGTACGCCGATGCCGACAGCCCAGGGAGGCCCCCCACATGTCCGCCACCCCTCCGGCCGACCGGAGCGGCCAGGGCGACGAGCCCGGCCGCATCATGTCCGGCGAAATGGCCGAGCAGCCCGCGATGCTGCGCCGCATCCTGGAACAGGGCGCGCCCCGCATCAACGAGGTCGCCGCCGAGATCGCCGCCCGGAAGCCCCGGTTCGTGCTGCTCACCGCCCGGGGTACGTCGGACAACGCGGCGCTCTACGCGAAGTACCTGCTGGAGATCCGCCTCGGGCTGCCCTGCGGACTGGCCTCGATGTCCACCACCACGGCCTACGGGGCCAAGCCCGATCTGCGGGACGTCCTGGTGATCACCGTCAGCCAGTCGGGCGGCTCGCCGGACCTGGTGGCCTCCACCCGGGCCGCCCGGGAGGCCGGGGCCGTCACGCTCGCCGTCACCAACAACCCGGACTCCGCGCTCGCCGCCGTCTCCGAGTACCACATCGACATCCTGGCGGGCCCGGAGAAGGCGCTGCCGGCCACCAAGACGTACACCGCCTCCCTGCTCTCCCTCTACCTCTTCGTGGTGGGCCTGGGCGGCGGCGACGGCACCGAGGCCGCCGCCGGCCTGCCCGACCTCGCGGGCGCGATCCTGGGCCGCCGGGCCGAGGTCAAGGCGCTGGCCTCCCGCTACCGCTTCGCCGAGCGCATGGTGATCACCTCGCGCGGCTACGGCTACCCGACGGCCAAGGAAGCGGCCCTGAAGCTCATGGAGACCAGCTACATCCCGGCTCTCTCCTACTCCGGCGCCGATCTGCTGCACGGCCCGCTGGCGATGGTCGACAACATCTCCCCGGTGATCGCCGTGGTCACCGACGGCCGGGGCGGCGAGGCGCTCCAGCCGGTGCTGGACCGCTTGCGCGGACGCGGCGCGGATCTCTTCGTGGTCGGCCCCAAGGTCCAGGTGGAGGCGGCCTCGGCCGGCTTCTCGCTGCCCACGGCGGGCGTCCCGGAGGAGTTGCAGCCGATCCTGGAGATCCTGCCGCTGCAGATGCTGGCGTACGAGGTGACGATCGCCCGGGGACAGGACCCGGACGCGCCCCGCGCGCTGGCGAAGGTCACCGAGACCCGCTGAGGCCGGGGCGGTAATGGGCCCCGGAAACACCCGCGGGCCGCGGCGCCAGAGCGGGACCCTCAGCCCGCCCGGCACCGCAGCCCGGAGCTACCTGGCCGGCGGTGTGCGGTGCCCCCGGCCACTGGAGGCACCGGCGCGGTCAGGGCAGAGAGCGCCGGGTGCCTCGGTCCGCTCTCCTGTGCGGGGAGAGCGGAGGTCTTGATGAACATTGTGGACTAGACCAATACCTGTGTCCATCCACGTGCACGACATTCTCGGGCCGACCGCCGCGCCTGTCCATCGTCGTACCTCCGTACACCTGCACGGCTCATCGGTCCCAGTGGTTCGAACGCTTCCGGTAACCCCAGGTACGCTCCACACGTGCCCTCCATGAACGACCTCGTCCGCCAGCACACCGCTCTGAGCGACACCGACCTCGAGTGGCTCCATCTGCTGGTCTCGGAGTGGCAGCTGCTCTCCGACCTGTCCTTCGCCGACCTCGTGCTGTGGGTCCCGACCCGCGACGGCACGCGGTACGTCTCCGTCGCCCAGATGCGCCCCAACACCGGGCCCACCTCCTACCAGGACGACATGGTCGGCCACCTGGTGCCGCGCGGCCGCCGCCCGCTGCTGGACGCGGCCCTGGACGAGGGCCGGATCGTGCGCGAGGGCGACCCGGAGTGGCGCGAGGAGGTGCCCGTACGGGTCGAGTCCATCCCCGTACGCCGTGACGGCCGGGTGCTCGGCGTCATCGCCCGCAACACCAACCTGCTCACCGTGCGCACCCCCTCCCGGCTGGAGCTCACCTACCTCCAGTCCGCCTCCGACCTGGCCCAGATGATCGCCGCCGGGTCCTTCCCCTTCCCCGGCCAGCAGGTCGACATGGACGCCTCCCCGCGGGTGGGCGACGGCCTGATCCGGCTCGACGCCGACGGGATCGTGCAGTACGCCAGCCCCAACGGCCTCTCCGCCTACCACCGCCTCGGCCTCGCCTCCGACCTGGTCGGCCACCACCTCGGCACCACCACCGCCGAACTGGCCCCGTCCCGGGGTCCGGTGGACGAGGCCCTGGTCAAGGTGGCCAGCGGTTACGCGCCCCGGGAGTTCGAGGTCGAGTGCGCGGGCGGGGTGATCCAGCTGCGGGCCATTCCGCTCAAGCCCAAGGGCGTCCGCATCGGCTCGCTCGTCCTGCTCCGGGACGTCACCGAACTGCGCCGCCGCGAACGCGAGTTGATCACCAAGGACGCGACCATCCGGGAGATCCACCACCGGGTGAAGAACAACCTCCAGACGGTGGCTGCCCTGTTGCGCCTCCAGTCCCGCCGGATGGACTCCGAGCAGGGCCGCGAGGCGCTCAACGAGGCGGTCCGGCGCGTCGGTTCGATCGCCATCGTCCATGAGACGCTGTCCCAGAATCTGGATGAGCGGGTCGAGTTCGACGAGATCGCCGACCGGGTGATCGCGATGGTCTCGGAGATCTCCCCGGGCAAGGTGACCTGCCGGCGCACCGGACGCTTCGGCATCCTCGACGCGGAGGTCGCCACTCCGCTCTCCATGGTGCTGACGGAGGTTCTGCAGAACGCCCTGGAGCACGCCTTCGCCGTCGCCGACCACGGGACGGTGGAGGTCTCCGCCGTGCGCGGCGGATCGCCCGCCGACGGCCGGCTGCTGATCACCGTCACCGACGACGGACGCGGGCTGCCCGAGGGGTTCGACCCGAAGCAGGCCGGCAACCTCGGACTCCAGATCGTACGGACCCTGGTGGAGGGGGAGCTGGGCGGCACGTTCGGCATGGTCCCGGCCCCCGAGCGCGGCACCCAGGTGGTGCTGGACCTCCCGGTCCGCGCCGACAAGTAGGAAGAGCGGCAGCACACAGCAGAGCGGGCCCGGACCGTGGTGACGGTCCGGGCCCGCTCCGTGATGCTCACGTTGCGATGCGCTCCGGGGTACTGCGCGCTGCGACTCGAAGGCGGGGCTGTGCGTACGCTCTGTACGCGCCGCCGGGCTGAGGCTTGGTGCGGTTCTCGCTCAGGCGCTTGCGTTGCGCGCCCGGTTGCGAGCGGCGCGGCGCTTCATCGCGCGGCGCTCGTCCTCGCTGAGGCCACCCCAGACGCCGGAGTCCTGGCCGGACTCGAGCGCCCACTGCAGGCACTGCTCCATGACGGGGCAGCGGCGGCAGACAGCCTTGGCTTCCTCGATCTGCAGCAGCGCAGGACCGGTGTTGCCGATGGGGAAGAACAGCTCGGGGTCTTCCTCACGACAAACGGCGTTGTGACGCCAGTCCATGGCTGCTACCTCTCCTTGGTATTACACGCTTGTTGCTTGTGAATGTGAACGCTTTCACGAATCCCCCCGCAGATGACGGGCCGACCCCCAGATGGACTGGGTGTGGTCTGTGATGGTGAGGAGGGGTTCTGGCTCTCAGTGGAGGCCGGTGTTGCGGGCCGTCCCGATCGCCATGAAGAGATTCCCAAACCTCGGCGACGGATACAACCCCTTCTGGAAAGTTTTTTTTGATTCCTCGGTGTCGACTAGGTCACAGGCGCACTTCTTAGGGGTGGGACCCAGTCCAAACGTTCGAGTTAAAGGACTTTCGGCCCTTCCACTCACACAATCACACGCAGTGCACGGCGTACGCCTGTGAACGTCACGCTCGTACGCAGTCCCAGGTGGTCACCGTCCATCTGGAAGGGCAGTGGGACCTTTGAATGCAAGGTGAAGTCCGTGAGGTCATGCCGTGAAACGGCGTGCTTCCCGCGGGGCCCCTTCTCGGGGCTCGAAGTGAGCAGCTGGGTGCCGTAGAGGGCCACCGCCGGGGTGGACAGACGCTTCAGTCCGAGGACGTCCAGCGCGGTGTCGAAGGAGGCCTTCGGCGAGGCGTAGACCGGGCGATTGCCCAGGTAGGTCCAGGGGGCGGTGTTGCAGATTATGGAGAGCGCGAGGTCGGTCACCGGCTCCTGGCCGGGCACGTCGAGCGTGATCGTCCCGTGCCGGCGATGGGTCTCGTTGAGGAACTGCCGCATCACCTGGCGTACGTACAGGGCGTGCGTCGAACGCTTGCCGCCCTCGCGTTTCTGTTCGACCCGGCCGACGACTCCGGCGTCGAATCCGAGCCCGGCACAGAAAGTGAACCAGCGTTCGGGAACGGACTCGTCCTCGGTTCCCGGGGTGCCGGCGGCCAGGCCCAGACCAACCGTGCGTTCGGTCCGGTTCTCCAGCGCGTCCAGAATCGCGCCGGTCGCCTCCACCGCGTCGTTCGGCAGCCCGAGGGCGCGCGCGAAGACATTGGTGGACCCGCCGGGGACCACGGCGAGCTTCGGGAGGCCGTCCACGTCCGGGCCCCGGTGCAGCAGCCCGTTCACGACCTCGTTCACCGTGCCGTCGCCGCCGAGGGCGACCACCAGATCGATGTCGTCGCTGTCCGCCGCCCGCCGCCCCAGATCGCGCGCGTGCCCCCGGTACTCCGTGGTCACCGCCTCCAGCTTCATCTCGCTGGCCAGCGCGTGGATGAGCACATCACGGGTGCGGGCACTGGTGGTGGTAGCAGCTGGGTTGACCACGAGGAGTGCGCGCATGACGGCCAGCCTACCTACCGGGCGGTTCGGGTCCGTAGTCCCCGTTCGCTGCGCTCGGAACCGGTGACGGAACGTGACCGGACGCCGTGCCGTGCGCCCGGACGGGTGAGGCTCGCCCGCACCCCGGCTTCACTTCCGGGCCGCCGGGATGCCAACCTGAAGGGCGTGAGTACTGAAGCGACCCCCTCCACGCCGTCGCCCTCCGCGGCGGAGCGCCCGACCAGGATCACCGTCCTCGCCGGGGTCAACGCCCTCGAAGGCCTGGCGCTCGCCCTCGGCGGTGTCTACATGCTCGTCATGGGGCTGCTCGGGAAGCTGGAGAGCACACAGCAGGCCGAGACGGCCGGGATCACGCTGGTCGCGCTCGGCGCGATCCCGCTGATCGCCGCCCGCGGACTGCTGCTGCTGCGCAGCTGGAGCCGGGGGCCCGCGCTGATCACCCAGATCATGGCGCTGCCGGTGGCCTGGACGCTGCTGCGCTCGCAGGGCGCCCTGATCCCCACCGGGATCGTCCTGGCGGTGGTCGCCGTCACCGGCCTCGTGCTCGTCCTGAACCCGGCGACCACCCAGGACCTGGGCATCCGCCGGGGGCCGAGGACGACCCCCGACGCCTGAGCCTCCCGGCCCTCCTCGTCACTCCTCGACGAGCAGCCGCTCGCGGAGCTGCGCCAGGGTGCGGGCCAGCAGCCGCGAGACGTGCATCTGCGAGATGCCGACCTCCTGGGCGATCTGCGACTGGGTCATGTTCCCGAAGAAGCGCAGCAGCAGGATGCGCTTCTCGCGCGGCGGCAGGTCCTCCAGGAGCGGCTTGAGCGACTCCCGGTACTCCACGCCCTCCAGCGCCTCGTCCTCCGAGCCCAGCGTGTCCGCGACCGCCGGCGACTCGTCGTCGGTGTCCGGCACGTCCAGCGAGAGCGTGCTGTACGCGTTGGCCGACTCCAGACCCTCCAGCACCTCCTCCTCGGAGATGCCCAGCCGCTCGGCCAGCTCGTGCACCGTAGGCGAGCGGCCGTGCTGCTGGGAGAGCTCCGCGGTGGCCGTGGTCAGCGAAAGCCGCAGCTCCTGGAGGCGGCGCGGCACCCGCACCGCCCAGCCCTTGTCCCGGAAGTGGCGCTTGATCTCGCCGACCACCGTGGGGGTGGCGTACGTCGAGAACTCCACCCCCCGGTCCGGGTCGAACCGGTCCACGGACTTGATCAGCCCGATCGTGGCGACCTGGGTCAGGTCGTCCAGCGGCTCGCCGCGGTTGCGGAAGCGGCGCGCCAGATGCTCCACCAGCGGCAGGTGCATCCGCACCAGCCGGTTGCGCAGCTCGGCCTTCTCCGCCGAACCGTCGGGCAGTTCCCGCAGCTCGAAGAAGAGGGCCCGGGCCCCGCTGCGGTCGTGTGGATCGTGGTGCCCGTGCTCGCTCATCTGGCCCGCCCGCTCTGCCTGCGACTGCTGCTCCACCGCGACGTCGAAGCCCTCGGACCCGTCCGCTCCGTCCACCGGATGCGGCCGGGCCTGCTGCTCCGGGATGCCTGCTGGGCGCACCACCCCGGATCGGATCGTCTCGTCCCGCACAGGACCGTCCCCGTTCCCGTCGCTCACGCCGGCCCGGGGCCCGCGCCGCGCTGTTTGTAGAGGCTGATGCTGACCGTACGGTCGTCGGCGACCGTGGAGTCGACCTTGCCGGCCAGCGCGGAGAGCACCGTCCAGGCGAAGGTGTCGCGCTCGGGCGCCCGGCCGTCCGTGGTGGGCGCCGACACCGTCACTTCGAGGGAATCGTCGACGAGACGGAAGACGCAGCTGAGGACGGAGCCCGGCACGGCCTGCTGGAGCAGGATCGCGCAGGCCTCGTCGACCGCGATGCGAAGATCCTCGATCTCGTCGAGAGTGAAGTCCAAACGCGCTGCGAGACCGGCCGTGGCCGTTCGCAGCACCGACAGGTAGGCACCCGCAGCGGGCAGCCGGACTTCCACGAAGTCCTGATTCCCGGGCTCGCCTGCGATCTGGGACACCCTCACCTCCAAGGTGGCACAAACTCTTTCGAGGTTCCGGGAAGGGTGGCCCGGAGCCATGCGGTCCGTCGACGGTTCTTCGGCTCGGCGACGTTATCGGATCCATGATGCCGTGTCGTACGGACCCCATACCCCGACCGTCACTCATGGTAAGCCCATGGGTACGCACAGTGGCTAGGGGTCTGCGGCGTCCAATTGCGAAGAACCAGCGCCGCATTGACGTACCCAGGCGTCAGACGATCGAACCGTCCTCGAAGCACCAGCGCCAGCTCTCGCCCGTCTCGAAGCTCCGCATCACGGGGTGACCGGTCGCCCGGAAGTGTCCGGTGGCGTGCCGCAGCGGCGACGAATCGCAGCAGCCGACGTGCCCACAGGTCAGACAGAGCCGCAGCTGCACGGGGTGGGTGCCCGCCTCCAGGCACTCGGGGCAGGTGTCGCCGAGCGGCACGGGCTCGGGGCGTGGCAGTTCCGCTACATGCGCACACTCGCTCATGATGGGCAGGTTACGACGGATCCGAGGACGGTGGGATGGACGCGCTGCCGCTGGTGGCCCTGGTCGCGGCGAGTGCCGCGGTCGCCGGAGCGGCCCGCCGCACCCCGGTGCCCGCCCCGCTCGTGCTGGTCGCCGTGGGGCTGGTGGCCGGCTATCTGCCGGGCGTCCCCACGTACCACCTGGACGCGCACGTCGTGCTCCCGCTGCTGCTGCCGCCCCTGCTCTACACAGCGGCCGTGGACAGCTCCTACCTGGACCTGCGGGCCAACATCCGGCCGGTCGCCCTGCTCTCGGTGGGCTACACCCTCTTCGCGACCGTCGCGGTCGGCTGGCTCGCCTACCGGATCATCCCGGACCTGCCGCTGACCGCCGCCCTGGTCCTGGGGGCCGTCGTCGCCCCGCCGGACGCCGTGACGGCCGCCGCCATCGCCCGCCGGGTCGGGCTGCCCGCCCGGGTGACCACGATCCTCCAGGGCGAGTCGTTGGTGAACGACGCCACGGCGATCACCGCGTTCCGGGTCGCGCTGGCCGCCGCGGTGGGGGAGGGGATGAGCTGGGCCGCCGGGATCGGCGAGTTCCTGCTGGCGGCGGTCGGCGGGGTCGGCGTCGGGCTGCTGCTGATGGTGCCGCTGCACTGGCTCCGTACGCATCTCAAGGAAGCGCTCCTCCAGAACACACTCTCCCTCCTGATCCCCTTCGTGGCGTACGCGGCGGCCGAACGGGTGCACGCCTCCGGCGTCCTCGCCGTGGTCGTCGTCGCCCTCTATCTGGGCCACCGCTCCTGGCAGGTCGACTTCGCCACCCGTCTTCAGGAGGCGGCCGTCTGGAAGATGGTGGCGTTCATCCTGGAGTCGACGGTGTTCGCCCTGATCGGGCTCCAGCTGCCGTTCGTCCTGAAGGGGCTCGGCTCGTTCGGGGTGTGGCAGGCGCTCGGTTACGCGGTCATCGTCTTCCTGGTCGTCGTCGTGGTCCGCTTCGTCTGGGTCTACCCGGCCACCTATCTGCCCCGGTGGCTCTCGCGCCGCGTCCGGGAACGCGAGCCGGGCACCGACTGGACCGCGCCGCTGATCGTGGGCTGGGCCGGGATGCGCGGGGTCGTTTCGCTCGCCGTCGCGTTCTCGATCCCGCTGGTCATGCAGGACGGCGAACCGTTCCCGGCCCGCAACCTGGTGCTGTTCCTGACCTTCACCACCGTCATCGGAACGCTGGTGATCCAGGGGCTGACGCTGCCCGTCCTCGTCCGCGTACTGAAGCTGCCCGGCCCCGATCCGCAGACCGTCACGCTGGTCGAGGCGCAGGCCCAGAGCGAGGCGTCCGCGGCCGCCGAGGCCCGCCTGGACGCACTGCTCGCCGACCCGCACAGCAGCCTGCCGCCACCGCTGGCCGACCGGTTGCGCAGTGTGCTGGAGCGCCGCCGCAACGCCGTGTGGGAGCGCCTGGGCGCGGCCGACCCGGTCACCGGGGAGTCGGCGGACGACACCTACCGGCGGCTGTCGCGGGAGATGATCGAGGCCGAACGCGAGGTCTTCGTGCGGCTCCGCGACGAGCGGCGGATCGACGACGAGATGATGCGTACGCTGCTGCGCCGGCTGGATCTGGAGGAGGCGGCCGCCTACCGGGAGACGGACGACTCCTGAAGCGGCGCGGGGGCGCCGGTGATCACCGCGGCCACCCGGGAGCCCGGCGCGAACGCACCCTCCTCGGCCAGCACGGTCAGCGCGAACAGCAGCTTGGCGACGTAGACGCGTTCCACGGGCAGCCCGTGCCGGTCCTCGAAGTCCGCGGCGAAGGCCGCCAGCTCCGGGGTGGAGCGGGCGTAGCCGCCGAAGGCGAAGCGCTCGTCCAGCGTCCAGCTGCCGGCCGGGCCGCCGAACGCCTCGCGCTGGAGCCGTTCCACCTCCCCGGCCAGGAAGCCGCCGCCGACCACCGGCACGCCCAGGGCCCGCTGCCCGGGGGCCAGGCCGGCGGCGAGCCCGGCCAGGGTGCCGCCCGTACCGCAGGCCACGGCCGCCACGTCGGCCTCTCCGGCCAGCTCGCGCCCCAGCGCCGTACAGCCCTGTGCGGCCAGGGCGTTGCTGCCGCCCTCCGGGATGACCTCCACGTCCCCGTACCGGCTCAGCAGCCCCGCCAGGACCTCGGGGGAGGCCTTCGCGCGGTACGTCGTACGGTCCACGAAGTGCAGCCGCATACCGTCGGCCGCGCATCGGGCGAGCGACGGGTTGAGCGGGCGGTGGGCCAGCTCGTCGCCGCGGACGACGCCGATGGTGGGGAACCCGAGCAGCCGGCCGGCCGCCGCGGTGGCCCGGAGATGGTTGGAGTACGCGCCGCCGAACGTGAGCACGGGCCGCCCGGCGGCGGCTTCCAGGTTGAGGACGAGTTTGCGCCACTTGTTGCCCGGCAGGTCAGGGTGGATCAGGTCGTCCCGCTTGAGGAGCAGGGTCACCCCGTGGCGCGCGAAACGCTCGTCCTGAACGGCCGGCAGCGGTGAGGGCACCCGGGGCCGCAGGAGGGCTTCGAGGCGGGACGGGCGGTCGGGCGGGCTGTTCACCCGCCCATTGTCGTCCGCCCGTCGCGCCGGCGGCGTTTCAGGGCGCGGCCAGCCAGAGGTCCGGGCCGAACACCTCGTAGTGCACGTCGGCCGGCCGGACCCCCGCCTCCAGCAGCCGGGCGCGGACGGCCCGCATGAACGGGAGCGGGCCGCAGAGGTAGGCGTGCGTGCCCGGCCGTACGGTGATGCCGCCCAGGTCGACGAGGCCGGTGCGGTTCACGGGGTGCCCGGCCTCCGGGGTCTCGTACCAGAAGTGCGCCTCGGCGTCCGGGAGCTTCTCCGTCAGCCGGACGTGGTCGTTGCGCAGGGCGTGGTCGGCCGGTGAGCGGTCGCCGTGCACGACGGTGACCGGCCCCTGGTGGCCCTCCTGCGCCAGGTGCTCCAGCATCGACAGCATCGGGGTGCAGCCGATGCCGGCGGAGGCCAGCAGCAGAGGCGCGTCCAGGTGGTCGAGCACCAGGTCCCCGTAGGGGACGGAGACGCGCAGCAGGTCGCCCGCGCGGGTGTGCTCGTGCAGATGCCGGGAGACCTCGCCGTCGGGCGTGGCCTGGCCGCGTACGTGTTTCACGGTGATCGACCGCAGCCGGGAGCCGGGGGCGCAGGAGAGGCTGTACTGGCGTATCTGGCGGGCCCCGTCCGGGAGTTCGACCTGGACGGAGACGTACTGGCCGGGCCGGAAGGCGGGCGGGGGCGTGTCCTGGGCGGGGCGCAGCAGGAAGGTGGCGACGTCCTCGGTCTCCTCGACCCGGGCGGCGACCTCCCATTCCCGCCACACGTCTCCCGCCACGACGCCCTGCTGGGCGTAGAGGCGCTTCTCGACGGCGACGAGGGCGTTGGCCATCAGCCAGTAGACCTCGTCCCAGGCGGCGGCGACCTCCGGGGTGACCGCGTCGCCCAGGACGTCGGCGATGGCCGCGAACAGATGGGTGTGCACCACCTCGTACTGCTCCGGGGTCACCCCGAGCGAGGCGTGCTTGTGGGCGATCCGGTCCAGCATCACGTCCGGCCGGGTGCCGGGCCGCTCGACCAGCGCGGTCGCGAACGCGGCGATGGACCCGGCCAGAGCCCTGCGCTGATCGCCGGAGGCCTGGTTGCCCCGGTTGAACAGGTCCCGCAGCAGCTCGGGGTGGGCGGCGAACAGCTTCTCGTAGAAGAGGTCGGCGATGTCCCCGATGGCCGCGCCGACGACGGGAAGCGTGGCGCGGACGGTGGCGGTGGACCGGTCGGAGAGCATGGGGCTCCTTATTATTGGAATGGTGGATGCATATTTAAGGGCAGGGAAAACCGCCCCGGCGGGTGGGAGCGCTTGAGGGGCCGGCGTCGGGTCGGCGTCGGGGCCGGTGTCAGTCGGGCGGGGGTCCGCTGCCGATGCCCAGCAGGAGCGGGCCGGTGGGCGAGGCGACGAGGTCGGTGACGGTGATCGGGTCCAGCGCCGCGTAGAACGCTTCCTGGGCTTCCCGCAGGGCCCCGCGCAGCCGGCAGGCGGAGCGGAGCGGGCACGGGGTGTCGCCCTCGCACTCGACGACCTCCTCCGGCCCCTCCAGCTCCCGCACCAGCGGGCCGATCGACGCGGAGCGGCCGGCGGGGGTCAGGGTGAGCCCGCCGCCGCGGCCGCGCCGGGCGTCGAGGAGGCCGAGGTGCTGGAGGCGGGCGACGACCTTCGCGGTGTGCGTGTACGGGACCCGCATGGTCGCCGCCACCTCGCGGGTGGTCGGCGGCTCCTGGCCCTCGGCGACCGCCAGTCGCATGAGGACGCGGAGGGCCACGTCGGTGAATCTCGTCAACCGCATGGATCCAGATTAGGTAAGTGGCATCTGAGATGCAAATTAAGCGGCCCGCCCGGCGACGGGGATCAACGTGCCCCGCCCGAAGGCGGATTAGTCGCACTCTTTTGTGTAATGGCGGGCCGCCTCTCCTGCTGAAAGGCTTCTGTACGCAGGTCAGCCCATGATCGAAAGGACGTCAGATGTCCGTTGGTGAAGAGGTTCGCGACACGCAGGCGCCGCCGCAGCAGAGTCTGGGGACGGCAGCTGCGCGGAACCTCGCGACGACCACCAAATCCGCGCCGCAGATGCAGGAGATCACCTCGCGGTGGCTGCTGAAGATGCTGCCGTGGGTGCAGGTACAGGGCGGTACGTACCGGGTGAACCGTCGGCTCAGCTATTCGGTCGGTGACGGCCGGGTGACGTTCGTCCAGACCGGGGACCGGGTGGCCGTGATCCCCGCCGAGCTGGGAGAACTGCCCGCTCTGCGTAATTTTGGGGACGAGGAGGTCCTCGCCGAGCTCGCCCGCAGGTGCGAGCAGCGGGACGTGGCCGCGGGGGAGGTGCTCGCCGCCTCGGGGGACGCGGCGGACCGCGTCTATCTGCTGGCGCACGGCAAGATCGAGAAGGTCGGATCCGGCCTCTACGGGGACGAGACGGAGCTCGGGGTCCTCGCCGACGGCGCGTACTTCGGTGACCAGAGCCTGGTCGACGGCGACGCCGTCTGGGAGTACACCGCCCGCACGCTCACCCCGTGCACGCTCCTCACCCTGAGCCGGGCGGACGTGTACAACCTCGCGGAGCGCGCCGATTCGCTCCGCGGCCACCTCGCCGGACTGCTCTCGATCCCCGAGCAGCGGACCAACCACTACGGCGAGGCGGCGATCGACCTCTCCGCCGGCCATGTCGGCGAGGCGGTCGTCCCGCACACCTTCGTCGACTACGACGCGGCGCCCCGCGAGTACGAACTGAGCGTCGCCCAGACGGTGCTGAAGGTGCACAGCCGGGTCGCCGACCTCTACAACCAGCCGATGAACCAGACCGAGCAGCAGTTGCGGCTCACGGTCGAGGCGCTGCGCGAGCGCCAGGAGCACGAGCTGATCAACAACAGGGAGTTCGGACTGCTCAACAACTGCGACTACGGGCAGCGGCTCCAGCCGCACGACGGGGTGCCCGGCCCGGACGACATGGACGAACTGCTCTCGCGCCGCCGCGGATCGAAGCTCTTCCTCGCCCACCCGAAGGCCATCGCCGCCTTCGGCCGCGAGTGCAACCGGCGCGGACTCGTCCCGGAGAGCGTCGACATCGGCGGCCACCATGTGCCCGCCTGGCGCGGGGTGCCGATCTTCCCGTCCAACAAGATCCCGGTCACCGACGCCCGCACCACCTCCATCATCTGCATGAGGACCGGAGAGGCCGAGCAGGGCGTCATCGGCCTCCAGCAGACCGGCATCCCCGACGAGATCGAGCCGAGCCTCTCGGTCCGCTTCATGGGGATCGACGAGCAGGCGATCATCTCCTACCTGGTGACGGCGTACTACTCCGCGGCCATCCTGGTACCGGACGCCCTCGGAGTGCTGGAGAACGTCGAGGTCAGCCGCTGGCGCTGATCCCGAGTCACCCCGGGGGTCCCGCACCCATCGCCTCGCCCCAGGGAGTGACCGTGACCATGACCAGTACGGACGCAGCGACGGAAGGGCACGAGGCCGCGGCGCTCCTGGAGCGCACCCGTGCCGTCGTCGACCCCCATCTGCGATCGGCCGTGGAGTCGTTGCCCGGCGGCATACGCCGGATCGCGATGTACCACTTCGGCTGGGAGAACGCCGACGGAACCCCCGCCGCCGGCCAGGCGGGCAAGGCCATCAGGCCGGCCCTCGTGCTGGCCGCCGCCCGTGCGCTGGGCGGCGATCCGGAGCGCGCGGTCCGGGCCGCCGTCGCCGTCGAACTCGCCCACAACTTCACCCTGCTCCACGACGATGTCATCGACGAGGACACCACCCGCAGGCACCGGCCCACCGCCTGGGCGGTCTTCGGCATCCCGGACGCCATCATCACCGGCGACGCCATGCTCGCCCTCGCTCAGCGCCTGCTCGCCGAGGACGCCCACCCGGCCGCCGCCCGCGCCGCCGCCCGCCTCTCCTCCTGCGTCATCGAGCTCTGCGCGGGCCAGCAGGCGGACTGCGCCTTCGAGGAACGCGGCCCCGACGAGGTCACGCTCGACGAATGCCTCGCCATGGCGACCGCCAAGACCGGCGCCCTGCTCGGCTGCGCCTGTGCGCTGGGAGCCCTCTACGCCGGGGCGGAGGACCGGGCGGTCCGCGCGATGGACGGGTTCGGGCGGGAGGCCGGGCTCTCCTTCCAGCTCATCGACGACCTGATCGGCATCTGGGGCGACCCGGACCGCACCGGCAAGCCCGTCGGGGCCGACCTGGCCGCCCACAAGAAGTCGCTGCCCGTGGTCGCCGCCCTCACCTCGGGCACCCCGGCCGCCGCGGAGCTCGCCGCGCTCTACCGGGGCCCCATGAACAGCGCCGCCGAGGTGAGCCGGGCGGCCGACGCGGTGGACCGGGCCGGCGGCCGGGACTGGGCGCAGGTCTGCGCGGCCGACCGGATGGCCCGCGCGGTCCACCACCTCTCCCGGGCGGTTCCCGACCCGAGCGCGGCGGGCGACCTGCTGGCGCTGGCCGAGTTCGTCACCCGCAGGACCAGCTGAGCCACCTCGCGTGACCGGCTCCGACCTCTCAACTCTAGTATTCCGGAGGTTGGTTGACAGGAAAGCAGCAGAGAGGCGGCGGCCGGTCATGGGCATACGGATTCAGCGGGCGGAGCAGCGGGACCGGGGGCTGGTCGTCTCGGTCATGGAAGAGGCGTTCCACCACGACCCGGTCAGCAGCTGGGTGTTCCCCGACGAGGAGCACCGGCGCGCGGTGCACGGAAGGTTCCTCGGCGTCTTCGTCGACGTGGCCCTCGCCGAAGGCCGTATCGACATCGCCGAGGACGGGGCCGCGGTGGCCCTGTGGCTGCCGGTGCCCGCCGGCGCCCCCGAGGAGGAGGACCCGACGCCCGCCCTGATGCGGCGGACGGCCGACCCCGACAACGAGCGCTGCGAACTGGTGGGCAGGCTCACCGGAGCGATCCACCCGCACGACCGTGCGCACGCCTACCTGCTGATGATCGGCGTCACCCCCGACCGTCAGGGCGAGGGCATCGGGGCGGAGCTGATCGGGGCGGAGCTGGAGCGCTGCGACCGGGAAGGGCTGCCTGCCTATCTGGAGGCCAGCAGCGCCCGGAGCCGGACGCTCTACGAGCGGCTCGGATTCCGCTTCCTCGGCCGCTCCGTCGAGCTGCCGGACGGCCCGCCGATGTACCCCATGTGGCGTGAACCGCACGCTGGTTGAGCCACCGCGGAGGGTGGTACGGAGGCCGCCCCGGGCAGGGGCTACAGTCCCTGCTCATGACAGATGAGTCGTGGTCCGGCTGGTACCGGGACGCCAAGGGTTCCGACGCCGTCGTTCTCACCACGGACGGACAGCAGCTCCGGATCCGGATCCGAGGCGTCGACTTCGAGGGCGAGAGCTTCGACGGCCTGGGGCCGGTCGCCGGCACACCTCCGGAGAGCGGGACGTTCGCCCTCGCGGACGGCGCGCTCACCGACTGCGTACTGGAGTGGGACCTGCCGCTGCCCGTCCTCGTCGCGGGCACGCTCCGCCACGCCACGCTCAGCTGTCTGCTCTCCCTGCGCCGGACCGACCCGGACCTCCATCTCGCCCTCCATCTGGACGGTGCGGTGTACGAATCGGCCCGCGCCGAACGCGACTTCGCCGTGGCCCTGGCGGCCGTCCAGCGGATCCTTCCGGACGGCGTCCGGATCCAGACCTGTATCGCCTGCGCCTTCTCCGACTACTTCCCGGCCCCCGGCCGCGGCCTCTCCGGAGGTCTCGCCTGCTTCCGCGGCGCCAAGGACGCCTACCGGGGCTCGGCGGGAGAAGGCGATGTCCTGGGGCTGTGGGACCGGCGGTCCGGGTTCGTCCAGGAGATCTGGAGCTGCCGCGAGTTCGAGCTGCGCCCGGCCGACGGCGCGGGCACCGGCCACCGGGGAGCCTTCCCGCTGGAACACGCCTGATCCGCCCCGCCCGCCGCCCCACCGCTCACCAGCCTCTGCCCCGTACCGCATCAGCCTCCGCCCCGTACCGCACTCCGGTACGGGGCGGACGCGTTACCCCGTTGCCGCTTCCTCATTGTTCTACTAGCATGCGAACAACGGAGGTTTTCCATGACACGCAAGAACCTTGGCCGCGTAACGTTCGCCGCCCTGCCCTTTGTCCTCGCTCTTCTCGTCGATCTCATCCTCTACGCCGCCATCGCGGACCGTCTGCCCGACCGGCTGGCCGTCCACTTCGACGCCGGCGGCACCGCCAACGGGCACCTGAGCTCCACCGCGTATCTCCTCTACACGGTCTCGTCGCTGCTCGTGCTCGGCGCCGTGTGGGCCCTCATCGCGGTCGCCGGCAGGCTCTACGGCCGCTTCCACCACTGGTACGCCGGCGGAGGCTTCGCCGTCGCCGCGTTCCTCGGCTATCTGCAGATCGCCGTCCTGTACGTCAACGTGGACGCCCCGGAAGGCGGCTCTCCCGACGGCTTCCCTCTGTGGCACATCGCCGTGGCCCTCGGGGCGGCCGTCGCCGCCGGAGCCCTCGGTCTGCTGCTGGCCCGGCTCGTCCCCGTACCCGACGACCCGCGCGACGGGGAACCGGCGGTCCGCGAGCGGCTGACGCTCGCCGACGGCGAGGTGGCCGGCTGGGCGCGCGGGATCGGCGCGTGGTGGGCGCCGATCGCCGTGCTGCTGCTCCTGGCGGCCGGTGTCACCGTCGGCCGCGAGCTGAACTGGTTCGTCGGGGTGCCGCTGATCCTTCTGGCCCTGGTGATGGCCACCTTCTGCCGCCCCCACGTCACCGTGGACCGGCGCGGCATCACCGTCTCCGGTCTGCTGCCCCGGCCCCGGGTGCGGGTGTCGCTGGAGCGGATGGCGGGGGCCGAGAGCCGCCGCGTCAACGCCCTCGCGGAGTACGGCGGATGGGGCTACCGCATCCGCCCCGAGCGCAGCGGGGTCATCACCCGCTCGGGCGAGGCCATCGTCGTCAGCCTGACGAGCGGCCGTGAGTTCGCCGTCACCGTCGACGACTCGGCCACCGGCGCGGCGCTCCTCAACACGCTGCTCGACCGGCAGCGGGCGGGGCGCTGACCATGCTCTTCCGGGTCGACCCGACCTCCACCGTGCCGCTCGGGGACCAGATCGCCGCCTCGGTCCGGCGCGCTGTCGCCGAGGGTGCGGTGACCCCGGGCGAGCGGCTGCCCGCCGCCCGGGTGCTCGCCGAGTCCCTCGGCGTGAACGTCCACACCGTGCTGCGCGGCTACCAGCGGCTGCGCGAGGAAGGGCTGATCGAGCTGCGGCGCGGCCGGGGCGCGGCGATCACCGCGGGTGCGTCGCCGCAGCGGGCCCGGCTGCTGGAGCGGGTCCGCGAGGCGGTCGCGGACGCCCGGGACCTGGGCATGACCGAGGACGAGCTGCTGGCCCTCGTCCGCGGTGAACTCGACGCCTGACGGGGTTCGGCGGGGCGTGCCGCGCAGAGGACCGTTCCGCGAGCGGAACGGTCCTCTGTCGTGGGGTGCCGGCCGGTCCCGGGATACGGGACCGGCCGGCCACAGCCGCTGGTTGCTGCCGTTGCCGCCGGTGCGTACGCCCCGGTGTCAGGAGGCGGAGCGGGCGAGTGCGGCCAGGCCGTTCTGCCAGAGCTGGTTCACCCGTGCCCGCTCGTTGGCGTCCGGCTGGGCGTTGGTGCAGGACGGGCCGGGGCCGCCACCGGACATCAACTCGCTGCACGGGCCGGAGTAGTTGTCCGGCAGACCGAGCACATGGCCGGTCTCGTGCGTGGTGACGCGGGTCGAGTCGTACTGCTGGTTCTGGGCGTAGTCCAGGAAGATGTAGCCGCGGCCGTGCCCGTCGGTGCTCGCGTAGGAGCCGCGCGGGTCGTTGCCCTCGCGGTACGTGAAGTCCGCGTTGGAGCCTTCCTGGAGCTGGACGTTGGAGACCGAGCTGTTCCAGATCCGCGTGCTGTTGGCTATCTGGCTGCGGAAGGAGGGTGCGCTCGACGCGCTGTAGGTCACCGTGACGGCCTTGATGCCCGGGTTGGCGGCGCGCTTCTCGGCGACGGACTTCATGACCGCGTCGAGGAAGGCGCGGTTCGCCTCGGCGTTCTCGCCGGAGCCGTTGTACGCGGCGATGGTGGAGGAGGCGGAAGGGGCGGCAGGGGCCGGAGCGGCGACGGCGACCGGTGCGGTGCCCAGCGCGGCGACGAGACCGAGGCCGGCGGCGGCGGTGGCGACGGCGTTCTTGAGGTGTCTCATGGGGGGATTTCTCCTACCTGTCCGAACGAACCCACGCCGTGGGGGTGTCCGCTGAACGGACAAGGCGTGGGGCGGTACGGGGAAGAGTGTGGTGCAGCGCACAGTCGCCGGGGATGATGCCGAACGGCGATAACGCCGCTCTATCGCCACCCCGCCCCGCTCTTCACGCACGTCAGCGGCTCGTCAACATGCCATGGGCACGTCATCCGCACGGATTCGTCACAGGACTCCGGGCCCAACACTCCCTGAATTGCCGCTGTTTGGTGGGGTTGGGACGTCTGGTGCGCGGTGGCCGGCGGTCATAGTCTCCGCTGCATGGAGCTGGAGGTGAGGCACCTCAGGGCGCTGGTCGCCATCGCCGACGCGGGCAGCCTGCATCAGGCGGCCCGTCGCCTCGGCGTGAGCCAGCCCTCCCTGACCACCCAACTCCGCCGGATCGAGAACGTGCTCGGCGCCGAACTCTTCCGCCGTGAACGCACCGGCTGCCGGCCGACCTCCCTGGGCCGGGCCGTCCTCGGCCGGGCCCGGCCCCTCGTCGACGGCATGAGCGAACTGGTCGCCGAGGCGCTGGCGGAGGCCGAGGCCGCCCGGCCCCGCGGCTCCCGGCTGCGCATCGGCTCCACCGCGAGCCGGGTCATCGGCGGCTGGCTGCGCCGACTGCGGGTCGCGCTGCCCGGCGCCGACATCTCCCTGCGGGTCGACGTCTCCGCCCACGCACTGCTGCGCTCGGTCGAGGCGGGCCGTCTGGACGTCGCCTTCGTGCACGAGGTGGAGGGCTGCCCGCTCGCCGTGCCGGACGGCCTGGAGCAGCGCGTACTCGTGGACCGGGAACCGCAGTTCATCTCGCTCTCGCGGGACCATCCCGCCGCCCGCCGCCGGGTGGTGGAGCTCGGCGACCTGGCGGGCGACCCGTGGATGGTCGACCCGACGGTGGACGGCGAGTGGGACGGGGTGCGCCGGGTGCTCGGCGCCGCCGGACTGAACCCGCCGGTCCTGCACGGCGATTACCTCACCGCCGCCTCCCTCGTCGTGCTCGGCGAGGCCGTCGCCCCCTGCCAGCCGACGTCGGGCCCGCGCGACGACATGGTGATCCGCCCGCTGCTGGGCGACCCGCTCGCGGTGCGGCTGCTCCTGGTCTCGCGGCCCGGCACGGACGTCGAGGTGGTGTACGCGCAGTTGGAGGACGCCTACCGGGACGCGGCGCGCCGGGCGAGCGGCTACCACGAGTGGTTGCTGCGCCACCGCTCCCCGCTGGCCTGCACGCCCTGACCTCTGGCTTCTGGCCGCTGCCCCCTGACCTCTGGCTTCTGGCTTCTGGCTTCTGGCCGCTCCGCCTACCCGGCCGGGAAGTTCCCCGTTCCGCTGACAGCGTGGTCGTGTTCCCCCGCCCCCGTCCGGTGGGCAGGGTCGTCCCATGAGGCTACTGATGCTGGGTGGTACGGAGTTCGTCGGGCGGGCCGTCACCGATGCGGCGCTCGCGAGGGGCTGGGACGTCACGGTGTTCCACCGCGGCCGTCACGCGCCGCCGCCCGGCGTGAGAGCGCTGACCGGGGACCGGACCGCGGGTCCTGCCGGACTCGCGGCCCTCACGGAGGGCGGGCCGGACTGGGACCTGGTCGTCGACACCTGGAGCGGTGCGCCGTCCGCCGTCCGGGACGCCGCCCGGCTGCTGTGCGGCCGCGCCGGGCACTTCAGTTACGTCTCCAGCCGCTCGGTGTACGCCTACCCGGCCGCCGCCGGGCTCGACGAGGAAGGCCCGCTGGTGGCCGGCGCCTCGCCCGACGACGGCGGGGACGTGCCGTACGACCGGGCCAAGCGCGGCGGTGAGCTGGCCGCCCTCGACGCCTTCGGGGACCGGGCGCTGCTGGCCCGGGCCGGGCTGATCATCGGGCCCGGGGAGAACATCGGCCGGCTGCCCTGGTGGCTGTCGCGGATCGCCCGGGGCGGACCGGTGATCGCCCCCGGCCCGCCCGGAACGGAGCTCCAGTACATCGACGCCCGGGACCTGGCCGAGTGGCTCCTGGACGCGGCGGCGGGCGGGCTGCACGGCGCGTACAACACGGTCAGCCGCCCCGGCCACGCCACCATGGGCGAGCTGCTGACGGACTGTGTCCGCGCCACCGGTTCCGACGCCGAGCTGCGCTGGACCGATCCGGAGGTTCTGCTGGCCGCCGGGGTCGAGCCCTGGAGCGACCTGCCGGTCTGGCTGCCGCCGGGCGAGCTGTACGACACGCTCCACCGGGGCGACCACACCAAGGCGTACGCCGCGGGGCTGCGCTGCCGTCCGGTCGGGGAGACCGTCGCGGACACCTGGACCTGGCTGCGCACGCTGGGCGGCGTCGCGCCCCGGCGCCCCGACCGCCCGGCCGTCGGCCTCGACCCTCATCTGGAGGCGAAGCTGCTGGCCCTCTGACGCACCGCCTGACACACCGCTTCCGTGTGCGTGTCGCGGCGAAGAACCCTCCTATAGGCCTACACAAGGGAGCAAGAGCGGCGTGTCATACAAAATGACTAAGTGATGACCATGCATATTGCGCGGCATGGAACAGAAGGCGCGCAGGCGCGGCAACGCAATCCGGGCAGCAGTGACAGTGGCCACGGCCGCGGCGATGGTGGGCGTGCTGGCCCCGGCCGCGGGTGCCGATCCGCTGCCGGGTGGACTGGGACCCTGCCTCGGCAGCTCCTGCCCGCCCAGCTGGAACGACCCCAGCAATGATCCGGTCGAATACTTCGACAGCAACATCAACGTCTTCGTCGGCGGGGACTTCCTGGTCCGGGAGGCGGCGGCCGAGGCGGAGGGCAAGGTCGTCACCCTCGGCCGGTTCGACATGGACAAGCGGGACGGGGTCTCGCAGATCTACAACGTCGGTATCGCGGGCGTCGGTTCACGGGTGCCGCCGCCGGACGGTTCCGACTATCTGACGGCCGGCGGGGACATCAGCATCGCCGACGGCGAGCGCCTCGTCGCCGAGGAGGGCTCGCACTCCGGCCGCGTGGCACACGCGCAGGGCCTCACGGGCACGGTGAGCCCCACCACCGCCCCGCGCTTCGACGCGGACGCGGTGGCGCCGTACACCGCGCTGCGCCCGCAGCTCACCGAGGCCAGCCACTGCTACGCGTACGACGGCGACGAGCACCGGCAGGCCACCGGCACCTGGCAGGTGGTCGGCGACACCATGACGTTCACCGGGGACGGTTCGTCCGCGATCCAGATCTTCGACGTGGACGCGGACCTGGAGTCGGAGGCGGGCGGCAACACGGGCTTCGTGTTCAACGGCATCCCCGCGGGCGCGACCGTCCTGGTCAACGTCTACGGCAGCACCCGGAGCGTCGCCACGTTCATGGGCTCGTTCCCGAACGAGGGCCTCCGCGAGAACCTGCTGTGGAACTTCCCGGACGCCACCGATCTGTCGCTGACCGGTCCGGCCCAGTTCGAGGGCAGCATCCTGGTCGGCCAGCCGACGAGCAACACCGTGCTCAGCATGAGCGGTACCAACGGCCGCTTCTACACGGCGGGTTCGCTCACCCACACCTCGTCGGGCAGGTCCGGCGGCCAGGAGATCCACGCGTACCCCTTCAACGGCGATCTGCCCACCTGCACACCCGACCCGACGCCGACCCCGACGGATCCCACGCCGACCCCGACGGATCCGACCCCCACGCCGACGGACCCGACGCCGACTCCGACGGATCCCACGCCGACCCCCACGGACCCGACGCCCACGCCGACGGATCCGACGCCCACGCCGACGGACCCGACGCCGACGCCCACGGATCCCACGCCCACGCCGACGGACCCCACCCCGACGCCCACGGACCCCACCCCCACCGACCCCACCCCGACCCCCACCGACCCCACGGACCCGACTCCGACCCCCACCCCCACCGGCCACACGCCGCACCCCACGCACTCGCCGAGCCACCCGGGTGAGCTGCCCGACACCGGCTCCCGGGGCGGCGAATGGATCCTCGGGTCCATCGCGGCAGCGCTGGTGGCCGCCGGCGGCACGGTCCTCGTGGCCACCCGCAGGGCGCGTCGCCGCACCTTCTAGCAGGCGCGGAGCAGCGCCGGTTAGCGTGGTCCGATGACCGAACAGCCGACCGGCCCCCTGCTGCACCTCGCCGAAGCACCTCTGTGGGAGGCGGCCCGCGGGTCGGGGACGTACGAGATGTCCACCCGCGGCCGCACCCTCCAGGAGGAGGGCTTCATCCACCTCTCGCTGCCGCGCCAACTTCCCGGTGTGGCCCGGATGCTGTACGGGGACGACGACCGGGACCTCGTGGTCCTGGTCGTCGACCCCGGCCGCCTCGCCGACCCCGTCCGGTACGAGGCGATGAAGCCCGGCGGCGAGGAGTTCCCGCATCTGTACGGACCGCTCCCGGTGGACGCGGTCGTGGAGGTGCGGCCCTGGCACGGAGACGGAGAACGACGAGAGGAAGACGAACCCCAGTGATCGGCCCCCTCACCGCGGTGACCGGAGCGAGCGGAGCGGTCGGCGGCCGGGTCGCCCGGCGGCTCGCCCGGACCGGCGTACCCGTACGGCTCCTCGGCCGCGACCCCGCCCGCCTGCCCGACGTGCCCGGCGCCGACCATGCGCCCGCCGCCCCCTACGGCGACGGGGAGGCGATGCGCCGGGCCCTCGACGGGGCCCACACCCTGTTCCTGGTCTCCGCCCACGAAAGCCCCTCCCGGGTGCGCGAGCACACCACCGCGATCGAGGCCGCCGTGGCGGTGGGCGTGGAGCGGATCGTGTACGTGTCCTTCCAAGGGGCCGCGCCCGACGCCACGTTCACCTTCGCCCGCGACCACTGGGCCACCGAGGCCCACATCCGAACGGCCGAGGTGCGCCACACCTTCCTGCGCGACAACTGGTATCTGGCCGGGCTCCCCGCCATGACCGGGACCGACGGCGTGCTGCGCGGGCCCGGCGGCGACGGGCGGGTGGCGGCCGTCGCCCACGAGGACATCGCCGACGCGGCGGCGGCCGTGCTGCTGGACGAGGGCACGGACCACGACGGCCGGGTCTACGACCTCACCGGACCGGAGGCGTTCACCCTCGCCGAGGCGGCCGAGGAGCTGAGCCGCGTCACTGGACGCCCCGTCGTCTACGTCCCCGAGACCCGCGAGGAGGCCTACGCGTCGCGGGCCGGCTACGGGGCCGAGGACTGGGAAGTGGCGGGCTGGGTCACCTCGTACGAGGCCATCGCCGAGGGCGAACTGGCCGCCGTCTCCGACGCGGTGCCCACGCTCACCGGCCACCCGGCCACGAGCTTCGCGGAGTTCCTGGTGGAGAACCCGGACAGCTACCGCCACCTGCTGCCCGGCGGCTGACCGGCAGACCCCGTCTCACCGCCACGGGATGTGCCGCCACGGGCTGCCCTCGCTCTCCGCCAGCAGACGGTGGGCGACGACGTTCTTCTCGTAGAACGGCCCGTACTCCTCCCCGTCGAACCGCAGCACCCGCCCCAGCGAGTAGCCCGCCGAGAACTCCTCCCAGGACCGGTGGGCCGACTTGCTCAGCGCCCCCGCGTAGACGATCGCCTGCTCCGCGTCGGCGGGGGCGCAGTAACGCGCCGCCAGCCCCCAGCGCGCCAGGTTCACCGCCCGCCCGTAGTCGTAGGCGACCGTCGTGTGCACCCGGCCGTCCGGCGGCAGCAGCCCGTCCGCGCGGAACCGGGCCTCGTACCGCATGATCCGGCGCACCAGCTCCTCGATGCCCTTCACCGTGCCGGAGTCCGCCCCCAGGTCCTGGGCGTGGCCCGCCGCGGTCTCGCGCCACAGGTCGGCCGAGGGCAACTCGCCCAGCGCGGACGCCAGCTGGTCGCGGGTACGCAGCACGAAGTCCGGCTCCGGCGGGCTGTTGCCGGCCTCCAGCAGCGCGTCCAGCTGCTTGCGCCACTCCGCGTGGTCGGTGATGCCCCAGGACTCGCGCAGCAGCTCGCGCTCGGTGGTGTACTCGCGGTAGACCGTGCCGACCTCGTTCCACGGCACCGCGTTCCCGATCGCCAGATGCGCCCCGCAGGCCAGCCCGTACGCCAACGGTCCGTGCAGCGCGCCGTGGCGCAGCGCGAGCAGCCGGTTCTCGCGGAGGCGGTCGTTCTCCGCGTAGGCGCGCTGCCACAGCGCCAGGTCCGTCGGGGCCGTCGGCAGCAGCAGCTGGCCGGGCGTGCCCACGTTCACCCCGAGGAACATGCGGGGGTCGGACCACCCGAACTCGGCGGCCCAGCGCAGCGAGACCCCGTGGAAGACCCAGTCCGGATGCCACGCGGGCAGCATGCCCCGGGTGAGCACCGGCCGGCAGACGAAGCCCGACGGGTCGTGGTGGGCGCGCCAGGTGATGGTGTCCGGACTCGCGTCCACCTCGGCGCGCGGGGCCGGGATGTACAGCTCGGCCCCGGCCAGGGCGGCCAGTTGGGCCCGCCCGTCGCCGCGCAGCGCCGCCTCGTGCAGGAGCTGCTCGGTCTCGGACGGCGGAACCCAGGCAGCCGGGGGAGCCGGGGCCGCCGGATAGTGGGGCGGCTGGTTCGGGTGGATCGGGTTCATGACCACGCGATGTTCCGGTAGGGGCTGGTGGGGTCCTGGAGCAGGGTGCGGTGCTCGGCGAGCGACTGCCGGTACGTGGACTCCGCCGCCTGAGGGCCGTCGTCCTCGGCCCGGTGGACGATACGGGCCATGAGGTAGCCGAGGGAGAAGTCCGCCCACGAGGAGTAGGCGCCCCGGGCCAGTTCGCCGAGGCGCAGCACGTCCTGCTCGGCCTCGTGCGGATCGCCGTACCGGGCGCCGAGCGCGAGCCGTACGACGTTGACCGCCCGGCCGAGGTCGAAGGCGGCCAGGGTGTCCACGCGGCCGTCCGGGGCCAGCGCGCCGTCGGCCCGGAGCCGGTCCTCGTACCGGGCGATGTGGTGCAGCGACCGTTCCGCCAGCGCCCGGTCCCCGGCGTCGCGCGCGGCTACGGCACGGGCCACCGCCTCGGACCACTCCTCGCGCGCCGGCGTACGGCCCAGCCGGGCGGCCAGCGTGTGCCGGGTGCGCAGGACGGCCTCCTGGGCGCGCCCGACCAGCTGGTTCTTCATCAGCGACGCGAGACGGTCGCGGTACTCGGCGCGGTGCGGGACGCCCCACGGGCTGCGCAGCCGGGCCCGGTCGGTCGCGTAGTCCTCGTAGACGGCGCCCAGCCGGTTCCAGATCAGGCCGTTGGTGACGGCCAGATGGGCGCCGAGCGCCAGCCCGTGGGCGAGCGGGCCGTGCAGCGGACCGCCGTCGTCGGTGAGCAGCACCCCGTGCTCGGGCCCGCCGGAGTGCTCGTCGGCCTTCAGCCAGGCCTTCAGGTGCTTGGGCCGGGCGTCGACCGTCACCGCGAACGGGGTGCCGTGGTTCACCGCGAGCCGGCGCACGTCGTACGGCCAGGTCCGGGCCAGCTCGCCGAGGCTCACCGCGCGGAACACCCACTCCGGATGCCAGGGCGGCAGCACCCCCGGCGTCAGGACCGGGACGCAGGTCCGCCGGGTGGCCTCGTCGCGGATCGTGGGCAGCGGGGCCGTCCAGCCCGGGATGTCCGCGTGCAGCCGGGCGACGAGGACGTACAGCCGGGTCCGCGCGAGCACCTCCACCACCGCCTCGGCGCTGCCGCCCGCGACCGCGGCGGCCAGCGCGCGCTCGATCCCGGTGGGCGCCACCGCTCCGCCGCTCTCTGTTCCTGCCCCGTTCCCCGTTGTCACGGAGCCGATCCTACGAAACGGGCCCCGCGCCCGGCCCGGGTGGTCAGAGGCCCGCCGGGCGCACCAGCCCCGACTCGTACGCGAACACCGCCGCCTGGGTCCGGTCGCGGACACCCAACTTGACCAGGATGCGGCCCACATGGGTCTTCACCGTCTGCTCGGCGACGATCAGCTCCCGGGCGATCTCCGCGTTCGACAGGCCGCCCGCGATCAGCGACAGCACCTCCGTCTCGCGCTCGGTCAGATCACCGATCCGCGCCTTGAGCGGCGGGCGCGGGGCACCGGCCGTCCGCGAGAACTCCACGATCAGCCGCTTGGTGATGTTGGGCGAGAGCAGCGCGTCGCCCGCCGCCACCACCCGTACGGCATGGGCGAGTTCATCGGCGGAGGCGTCCTTCAGCAGAAAGCCGGAGGCGCCCGCGCGCAGCGCCTCGTAGACGTACTCGTCGAGATCGAAGGTGGTGAGGACGAGGACCTTCACCGTCGAGCCTTCGGGAGAGGTGATCCGCCGGGTCGCCTCGATGCCGCCCAGCTCGGGCATCCGAATGTCCATCAGGACGATGTCCGGGGCGAGTTCGGCGACCTTGTCGATCGCGTCGAGCCCGTTCACGGCCTGGCCGACGACCTCGATGTCCGGCTCGGCGTTCAGCAGGACCGTGAAGCCCTGGCGGACCATCATCTGGTCGTCGGCGATCACGGCACGGATGGGCGGGGTCATGGGGTGTCCTCGGTCGTCGTGTCCGGCTCGGTCGTCCCGGTGACGGCGGGCAGGATCGCGGTGACTTCCCAGCCTCCGTCGGGGGTCGGTCCGGTGGCCAGCTCACCGCCGAGCATCGCGGCGCGCTCGCGCATGCCCAGCAGACCGTGCCGGACACCGGCGGAGGGGGTGGCCGGCCGGTCGGGCGGGGAGTTGACGACCCGGACGGTCAGCCCGGTGGACCGGTGGCCGATCACCACCTCGGCGCTCGCCCCGGGCGCGTGGCGCATCACGTTGCTCAGGGCCTCCTGCACGATGCGGTACGCGGACAGCTCGACGCCCGGCGAGAGCGGGCGGGGTGCGCCGGTGGTCGAGACGGTGACGGCGAGACCGGCGGAACGCACGGTGGCGAGGAGCGCGTCGATCCCGTCGAGATCCGGCTGCGGGGCGTGCCGCGCACTCTGCGCGGGCGCGTCCTCCGAGCGCAGGACGCCCAGCACCCGGCGCAGTTCGGCCAGCGCTTCCAGGGCGTTCTCGCGGATGCCGGTCAGATTCTCCCGCAGCTCCTCGGTGGGGTGCTCCACCAGATGCGGGGCGACCTGCGCCTGGATGGAGATCACCGACATGTGATGGGCGACCACGTCGTGCAGCTCCCGGGCGATCCGGTTGCGCTCCTCCAGCAAGGTGCGCCGGGCCCGCTCCTCGGCGGTCAACTCGGCCTGGACGACAAGGTCTTTGCGAGCAAGGCGCAGGCTGCGCAATGCCGCGCCGAGGACCAGGGCGACGACGAACACCGGTGCGGAGCGGTCCAGGTCGAGGTTGTGCCGCTGGGTCTGGTGCAACGTGAGGGCCATGCCCGCCAGCAGCGTGAGGGCCAGTGCTCCCGTCGCACGGCTCAGCGGGACGCGCAGTGCCAGCAGGAACAGCGCCCCGCCCTGGAACACCATCCCCATGACGCTCCAGGGGAACAGCCGGTCCGGGCTCATGACCGGCTCGGTGACCAGGACCGTGGTCACCGACAGCGCGGTCGCCGCCCACCACGCCCCGACCGGGCGGATCATCCCGGCGACCAGCACCACGGACTGCGCCAGGGCGGCCAGCACGGCCCACCCGCTGACTCCGTCGCTCGCCTCCGTGACCAGTTCATTGGTACGGGGCACCGCGAAGCAGGCGGCCGCGATGATCAGCAGCACCAGCAGCGACGGCCGCCACACCGGCGCGTCCGGCTCGCCCATGCGCGGCACCCGGTCGGCGGGCGCGGCCCACAACTCCTCGTACAGCGCACGCGGCGCCCGGCGCACCGCCGCCCGCAGACGCACCGCCCTCGATGACGTCACGGCCCCCACCGCCCCCTCGGCTCGACCAGCCCACAGACTAGGCACGTCGCGCCCGTCCCCTCCGCTCGGGGGCGGACTCCCGTACGACGAGGGAGCCCCCGCCGCCGCGCCGCCCGCCCTGCTCGTAGCCCCGGAACGCCGCCCAGCACCCCAGCAGGGCCAGGGCGAACACCGGCAGCCAGAGCAGCCGGGCCACCACCCAGCCGGCGTCGTCGGGCACGGTGTGGAGCCCCGGCAGCGGGCCGTCCGCGATCAGCAGCGCGCTCGCCGTGACGATGATCATCGCGGTCTGGTGCCAGAGGAACACGGTCATCGCCGACAGGTTCACCACCGCCACCGCCGCCCACACGGCGGGCCTGCGCAGCACCCGCCGCAGTGGCCCGAGCAGCAGCAGCGCCGCCCCGCACTGGGCCAGCCCGAAGGCGGCGGCGGCCAGGCTCGGCGGGTCCAGATTCGACATCCGGCCGCCCGGAACGCCGACCATGGAGGCCGGGTAGCCCGCCCACCGGACGAGAGCCGCGGCCGCGGCCGTCCCACCGAGCAGCAGCGCCCAGCGGCCCGTCCGGCCGCGCAGCCCGCCCCTGGCGACCAGCGCCCCCAGGCAGTACGGCACCAGCCACCCCGCGACCACGTTGATCCACCCCAGCTCCCGCGGACCGCCGAGACCCAGCCGTACGAGATCGACGTGCAGCACCACCACGAGCGGCCACAGCGGGTGCAGCCGGGCCACCAGCGGCGTCAGCGCGGTCAGCGCGGCGAAGACGAGCAGGAACCACAGCGGCGACCAGACCAGCTTGGCCAGCGCCCGCACGGTCGACTCGCCCACCCCGGCCACCAGCATGACGGCCGCCGCGAGCGCCCACACCACGAGCACCGCCGCCACCGGCCGGAACAGCCGCGCCAGCCGGCCGCCCACCCACGCCCCGTACGGCACACCCCGCTTCCGCGCCGAGGCCCAACTCCCCGCCGCCACCATCCCTCCCACCAGGAAGAACACCGCGAGCGTCTGGAACACCCAGGAGACCGGGGCGAGTTCGGGCAGCTGGGCCAGCGGGCTCGCCCCGCGTACGGTGCCGCTGTCGGCGACCAGCGCGGTGACCAGCCAGTGCCCGCCCACCACGCCCAGGATCGCCAGGGCCCGCAGGGCGTCCACGGCCCGGTCACGACCGGGCGGGGTGGCGGCCTCGACGCGCGCGACGAGGCCGGTCATCGGGCGGCCTCCAGTGGTTCGGTGCCCGCCGCGATCCGGGCGAGATTCGTCAACGACCGTGACCCGGGCCGCAGATAGTCGCTGTGGTCTCCGTCGCCCGCGTCGAACACCTCGGCCCCGAACCGTTCCGCCACCGGATCGGTCCCGAACCCCACCGTGGCGACGAACGGCACCCGCACCCGCACATGGGGCACCCGGGCGATCCAGTCCCCGCCGCTCCGGCCCGCCCACACCCGCGCACCGGTGCGCAGCGCGGCCGCGCTCTTGGCTCCGACCCCGGGGCTGCCGTAGAGGACGAGGGCGTCGGCCGGGGTCCCGGAGGCGGCCCGGGCGCAGATCACCGAACCGTAGGAGTGGCAGAGCAGGCTGATCCGGGCGGCGGGCCGCACCGCGTGCAGCCCGTCCACCAGCGCCCGCAGCCCCGGCGCGGCCCCGTCGGCCCGCCCGGTGGTCAGGGCGGCGGGGCTGATGGTGGCGGGCGAGCGGTACCCCAGCCAGGCGACGACGGCCGCGCCCTCGCCCAACTCCCGGTGCAGCGCCCGGGCGTCACGCCGCAGCCGCCAGTACGCGTCCAGCCCGACGCCGGCACCGGGAACCAGCACCGCGATCCGCCGGGCCGAGGACAGCGTGCCCACGACCTCCACGCTCCGGCCGCCGTCGCGCCCGTCGAAGGACAGGAACTGCCGCCCCGGCGCGGCCATCGCCCGCAGCGAGGCGGCCCGCTTGAGGTCCCCGTGCGCCTCCGCCGCCCGCCCGGCCGCGCGGATGTCCCGCCGACTCACCGCGTACCGCTCCGCCAACCCCGCCGGGCTCGCGTCCCGCAGCGGCCCGAGGGCGGTCGCCGCGGGGGCGGGCACGGCGGCGGGCCGGGCCGCTCCGGACACCGGCACGGCCACCGCGAAGGTGACCAGGGCGGCGAGCAGGGTGCGGCGCAGACGGGGTCTGCGCGGGCGGTCGGGCATGGGGCGAGGTCCTTCCGTACCGGGGGCATGGGGTGCTTCCGGTAAGGAAGTTATGGACGGGGGGTGGTAGTCGGCGTCTCGCTGGAGGGGGCACCTCCGACGTGGCTCTCAGGTATGACGCGGGCGATGTGGCACGGCGTCAGCTCCGGCCGGTGTGGGCCAGGATCGCGGCCGCGAGCGGGGCGTGGACCTCGCGGGGAAGGGCGTGGCCCATGCCGGGGATCTCGACGAGCCGGGCGCCGCGGATCACCTGGGCGAGGTGCTCGGCGTGCGGGGGAGGGGCGACCGGTTCGGCGGGGGCCGAGATGATGAGGGCGGGCACCCGGGTGCGGGCGAGCTGCTCGGTGCGGTCCATGCCGGAGTAGTCGGCGCGGGCGTGCGCGGTGCCGGCGTGGTGGTGCCCGGTGTGCGCGATGATCCGCCGTTCCAGCTCGCGCGCGTACGCGGCGTCGAACGGGATCAGGTCACCGCCGAGCACCCGCCAGTGCTCGACCCGCCGCTCCAGCTCGGCCTCCGGCCCCAGGTCCTCGACGGGCCGCGACCACATCTCCATCAACTCCGCCGATACGCCGGGAAGTTCCTCCGGCGGGACGCGGTGTCCGTCCGGCGCGGCGTACGGCGTGGAGCTGAGCGCGTTCGTCCCGATGACGGTGGCGCTCAGCAAGCGCTCGGGGCGGTCGGCGACGAGCAACTGCGTGAGCATGCCGCCCATCGACATCCCCACGACATGTGCCCGCTCCACACCGAAGGCGTCCAGTACGGCGATGGCGTCCTCGGCCAACGCGGTGAGCGGATAGGGCTGTTCGTCGAAGGAGGCGGTGGAGCGGCCGGTGTCCCGATGGTCGTACCGGATGACCCGGTGCCGTACGGCCAGCAGCTCGACCAACTCGTCGGGCCAGCCGAGCCCGGACGCCTGCGCGCCCATGATCAGGAGCAGGGCAGGCGCGTCCGGAGCACCGCGCTCCTCGGCCCAGAGGCGCACGCCGGGGGCGGCATCGATGGAGCGTTCCATGGCGGACCTCGCTGTTCTGTGCTCTGCGGTCATGAGCGAGACGGTACGTATCGTCTCATCCCGCTTGTGCAGCGTAGCTCATCGTCAGCCTCGGAGCCAGTGGCGACGGTGTGGCCGGTGGTTCTGGTGGTTCCGGCGGGCGGCTCAGGGGCGGAAGGTGCGGCGGTAGGTGTCGGGCGGGACGCCGACGCTGCGCTGGAAGTGGCGACGCAGGGTGGTGGCCGTGCCCATGCCGGCGGCCGCGGCGATGGTGTCCACTCCGGCGTCGGTCGTCTCCAGCAACTCCTGCGCGTGGCGGATGCGTTGGGCATGCAGCCACTGCAGCGGAGTGGTGCCGGTCAGGTGCTTGAAGTGGCGGGTGAGGTGGCGTGAGCTCATCCGGGCCCGGCGGGCCAGGTCCTCCACGGTGAGCGGCTGGTCCAGCCGCTCCAGCACCCATGGGAAGAGGTCGCTCAGGGGGTGGCCGCCCGGGGCGGGGACGGGGGTGGCGATGAACTGGGCCTGCCCGCCGTCGCGGTGCGGCGGGACGACCAGGCGCCGGGCGATCCTGTTGGCGATCGCCGAGCCGTGGTCGAGCCGGACCAGGTGCAGGCACAGGTCCATGGCGGCGGCCTTGCCCGCGGACGTGAGCACATCGCCGTTGTCGACGTAGAGGACGTCCGGGTCGACGGTGGTCGCCGGGTGGCGCCGGGCCAGCTCCCGGGTGTGGCCCCAGTGCGTGGTGGCGCGTCTGCCGTCGAGCAGCCCCGCCGCACCCAGGACGAAGGCGCCCGTGCACAGGGAGGCCACCCGCGCCCCCGCCGTGTGGGCCGCGCGCACCGCCTCGACCAGCTCCGCGGGCGGTTCGCGGTCGGTGTCGGCCCAGCCGGGGACGATCACCGTGTCGGCACGTGCGAGGTGGTCGAGCCCGTGGTCCGGCTCCAGGCGGAAGCGGTCGACCCGCACCGGACCGCTCCCGCAGAGGGAGAAGTCGTACCAGGGATCCACGATGTGGGCCAGGTCGGCCCCGAAGACCTCGACGGCCACGGACAGTTCGTAGTGGAGGACGCCGTCAACGATGGCCAGGGCGACAGTGGGCATGTCCGGAACTGTATGCGGTATGTCGTTTCCGACGCTCGCGCGGGGCGCGGCCCACGACCAGGATGAGAGGTGTCAAGCCCCGGCGGAGCGACACCGCGGCGGGCGTTCGAGCAGTCAGTGGTCAGGGGAGTCCCATGGGGTCAGGTCAGCCGGTTGCGGTGTTCGGAGCGTACGGTCACACGGGCCAGTTCGTGACGGCGGAGCTGGCCGCACGCGGCTACGTCCCCGTGCCGTCCGGCCGCAACGCGCACGCCCTCGAAGAGCTGGCCCTCGGACAAGGCTGGAAGCCCAGGGTGGCGTCGGTCGACGACCCGGCCTCGCTGGACCGGGCCCTGGCGGGCACGGTGGCGGTCATCAACTGCGCCGGTCCCTTCGCCTCGACCACCGGCCCAATGATCGAGGCAGCGCTCCGCGCGGAGATCCCCTACCTGGACGTGGCCGCCGAACTGGAGGCCAACCTCGACACCTTCGGCCACTACCGCGGGCGTGCCCGGGAGGACGGGGCGGTGATCGTCCCGGCCATGGCCTTCTTCGGCGGCCTCGGCGATCTGCTGGTCACGGCGGCGATGGGCGACTGGGCCGGGGCCGACGAGGCCCACATCGCGTACGCGCTCAGCAGCTGGCACCCCACCGCCGGAACCCGGCTCTCGGGTGCGGTCTCCCGCGAGCGTCGCGGCGACCACCGCCTGCGCTACCGGGGCGGGCGGTGGGAGCGCCGCACCGATGCCGCGCCCGCCCTGGAGTGGACGTTCCCGGAACCGGTGGGCCGCCGGCCGGTGATCGGGGAGTTCACGATGGCGGACGTCGTCACGGTCCCCCAGCACCTCGCGATCCCCGACGTGACCACGTACATGAGCGCCGAGGCCGCCCGGGACGTCGTCTCACCCGACACGCAGGCCCCCACCGCCGCCGACGGGAGCGGCCGCTCGGACCAGACCTTCCTCGTCGACGCCGTGGTCCGCTCCGGCGACACCGAACGCCGGGCCACCGCGAGCGGCCAGGACATCTACGCCGTCACCGCACCCCTGGTCGCCGAGGCCCTCGACCGCGTCCTGACCGGCCGCACCAGGTCGCTCGGCGTCGTGCCCGCCGGCGAGATCTTCGACGCCCGCGACTTCCTGCGCGCACTGGAGCCGCACATCACTCTCGACCTGCACCCGGGGAGGGCCGACGCCTGACCCGCGCCCGCGCGCCCGCCGTGTGCCGTCGGCCGGAGGCGTCACGCCTTCACGCCTTCACACCTCTCGCCTTCGGATTCCTCACCGGCAAGCACCGCAAAGGCCGGCCCATCGACCTGGAAGCAGGCCGGGCCGCGATCCGGCCGGCGTTCTTCGACCCCGCGATCGCCGAGAACGCGGCCAAGCTCGACGCGGTGGGACAACTCGTCGAACTCGCGACGAGCATCGGCTGCACCCTGCCGCAGCTCGCCGTGGCCTTCACGGTAGCCCACCCCGCCGTCACCTCGGCGATCATCGGGCCGCGGACCATGGAACAGCTGGAGAGCCTGCTCCAGGGCGCCCCGGTCACCCTGGACGACGCGGCCCTCGACCGGATCGACGAGATCGTCCGCCCCGGGACGAACCTCTACAACCCCGCCGCCTCGCTCCCTCCGCGCTCACTGATCGAGCCCGCCCTGCGCCGCCGCCCGGACGCGCGCGAGCGCGGGCCGGGCGGCCCGGGGAAGATCAGGCCTTCTTGGTCGCCTGGTAATGGGCTGGGTCGGTGGCCTGCGGACTGTTCAGGGGCCAGCATGGCTCTGTTCACGAGTCTCGGGTTCTGGCACAGATCTTGGGGAGCAGCCGCGGAGGGTGACGACGTCGTTCCATTGAGGGGGCACGACCCCTGGCTGCCTGACTTGAACGCTCACCTCGTAGCCTCCGCACATGACTGGTGATCCGTTCCGGTGCCGTTGTGTCCTTTGCCATGACTACGGTGATCGAGATGAAACGGACCGCCTTGGTCTGACAATCATCGAGAATGTGCGGCAGCACGGATGGCACGTCGTGATGGTTCCCGAGAACGAGATCGGTTCTGGATTCGCCTACACGATCGGTCTCTCGCACACTCACGGCGCACCTGAACTCGCCATGTTCGGGCTCGATGTCCACGCCATGCACCGCATACTCAACAGGCTCGGAGTGAAGTCCGCCGCAGGCACTGTACTGACTGAAGGCCAGAGGCATCCTGACGTTGTCGACGGCCACCACGTCGCGCTCAGGCAGGTGGATCTCCGCTGGTATCGGACCTTCTTCGGGCAGGCCATCGGGTTCTACCGGCGGCCTCCTTTCCCCGTGTTGCAAGTTGCGTGGCCCGACGTGGATGACCGGTTTCCTTGGGAAGTGCAGGCTGAGGCGAGGCATCGAGAGTCGCAACCTCAGCTGTGGCTGCCGCCGAGTGAGCACCTTGTCGGGACGTGGACGGCCGAGCTCTGACCGTGAAGGCGCCAGCCGGTGCCAGACCGACACCCTCCCTCGTGTGCAGAGCCAACCAGCCGCCAGGATCGCATCCGTTCCCGGTTCGGGCGGCTCAGGCCCCACCCAGTACGTGACGGCCGACGCGTGATTCAGCGGGCCGGCGTCAGTGACCTGGGCCGGAGATCCTCAGGCGGTTCGTCCGACTCCCGGAACTGTGGCCGGTCATGCGAGGTGAGCTGAATTCCGCGGCCGGAAGCGGACCGGGCGTCGATCGACCGAGGCGGAGAACTACTGGGGAGCTTCCGGCTCACGTCTGGCGGGATGCGTCGCGATACCTGCGCAGCCGGGTGCCTCGTACAGCGGGAAGCCCGACCAAGGTGGACTCGAAGGCGCGGTGGTGGGGCGTCAGCGGGTACCAGGGGAGTGGCGGCAGAGGGTAGTCGTCGCGCAGCACGCCCTCCGGTAGAACCCCCGTCGCGGGCATCGGCGAGGTCTCGCCCGGGTGGGCGAGGTATGCCCAGACTCCGCTGTCCAGCGATACCACGGCCTCCACGTCGCCGAGCGGGCGCCAAGGCGCGCCCGTAAGGGGGTGGCGGGGGACGAGGAGGACGTCGGGACGGGGCCGGGGCGTGCGGATCCCCGGGCCGGCCAGCCCCACGGACCGAGTTCCGGGCCCGGCGGGTAGGTACTGGTTGACGGCGTGGCCGAGCAGCTCGGCGACGGGGCCGGAAGGGAGTGCCACCGGGCGCCCCTCGGTGGTCGCCACGAGGTGGGCCAGCGCGACTCCGACCGCCGCCTCCCAGCGGCGACTCCACGACCCGTCGGGTTCGACGGGTGGGACGCGGTGCTCGACACGCTCCAGGTCGTCCCAGCCGGAAGGTGGACCGGCCAGGTGTTCCGAGGGACGGGCTACGACCGCGTCGGGCTCCAGCCACACCGCCTGCCACGAGCCGCAGTCGTCCATGCGGGTCGCCGCGGCTCGCCCGCACCCCTCGCACGCCAGGTTGGGACCGTCCCGGCCGTCCAGACCCTGGCAGTAGCCCTCGCACTTCTCGGGGATCAGGGCCATGGACCGGGAGTCGCCGGGAGCGATGACGATCCTGTTCCGCGCGCCGAAGGAGACCGCGTGCACAGGGGCGTAGACACCCTGTCGGGCGGCCGCGTCTTCTCCGACCTCCTCCCACAACCGCCAGGGTGGTCCAGTGGGCCGGGGGTCGACGGCATACGTGGCGGGCTCCATCAGCGGCGGATGGAGTTCCTCCCATCCGCCGTGGTGAGCGTGGACAGGGAGGGCAACCCGGGACACCAGCACCGTCAGCTCCGTGCCGCACTCGGCACACGCGAACACGTCCAAACAAGCTCCCCCTCGGCCCAGTTCCCAGGCGGATTGTGACTCGCCGGCAGCGGAGGATCCACCGGATTTCGGAATGACTCCAGTGACCTGGGTCGGATGTTGCTCGGTAGTTCTCGACCTCTATCGGTCGGTGGTCGGGTCTGCTTCCGATCGAGGTTCGGCTTGTCGCGGCATCACTTGCCGCAGTGCGGGGAGGAGGGCGAAACTCTCAGGAACCTCCGACTCGGGTCACTAGTTGCCTGCTCCGTCAGCAGCGCACAGTCGCACCCGGTGACGCTGAAGGTCGACCTCGGCGATCTTCACTGCGATCAGCTCGCCTTCGCGGACGAGTTGGGCAGGGGTCTCAACCGGCTCGTCGGTCAGCTCTGAGATGTGAAGGAGCCCTTCGACCTCCGGAGCAAGCTGTACCAGCACACCGAAGGGAATGATCTTGGTGATTCGCCCTGTGGTGACGCGTCCGGCCTGGTCATTGGGAAGACTTCCCTCGCCTCTACGGCCGCCTCGCCCCGCGCATCATTCGCTCACTCGTCACCGACCGGCTCCACGTCGACGAGGATCTCATCGCCGCCCGCCTGGTTCAGGCGGGCTGGACCGCCTGGGACTTGCCCTTGGCCGAGGCTCTACGGGACGTCTGGTCCGCCTGGTGGCAGAGCACACTGCACACCCACCCCAGTCCCGTGCCCACCAGGTATTCCCTCAGCTTCATCACCGTGGTCACCGACAGTCTGCGTCCTTGGCTGAACACATGGACCGCGACCAGTACCCCAGCCGCTGACGCGCACGTGGCAGACCTCGTCGACGACGTGATGTTCGAGTTCGAGATCACCGACTTGCGCATGGGCTTCCACGATGAGTACGACGCCACTGCCGAACTGCTGGGCCGGCTTCTCACCGAAGTACGCGGTCGTGTCATCGACGCACGTCTCGACGAGCCCTTCCTCCGCGAGCACCTTCAGGCAATTGCTCAGCGCTCCGGCTGATCCGGTACGCCGTCCGGAACTGAACGGAAGGCCCGTGAAGAAGACCGCACCCGACCCGCCATGGCCGCCGTTCTCGGCGGCCTGCGGACCGGGTGCGGACCGGTGGGCGGTCTGACCTGCGAAACCGCGGGTCAGACGGCCCGGCCGAAGATCAGGCCTTCTTGGTCTCCCAGAAGATCCGGTCGACCTCGGCGATGAGGTCCAGGGCCTTCTGGCCCGTCTTCGGGTCGTTCGAGCCCTTGGCCGCGGAGAGCGCCTTCAGGGTGTCGTTGATCAGCTGGTGCAGCTCCGGGTACTTCTCGAAGTGCGGGGGCTTGAAGTAGTCGCTCCAGAGCACCGACACGTGGTGCTTCGCGAGCTCGGCGCGCTGCTCCTTGATCAGGATGGCGCGGGTGCGGAAGTCCGCGTCCTCGTTGGCCTGGTACTTCTCCTGGACGGCCTTGACCGACTCGGCCTCGATGCGGGCCTGGGCCGGGTCGTACACGCCGCAGGGCAGGTCGCAGTGGGCGCTGACCTTCACCTTGGGGGCAAACAGGCGGGAAAGCATGGAGCTGTCCTCCTCGTGATCGTCTTCTCAGGTGGGACATTACTCCGTGGAGCGCCGCTTTCCGTGGCTGCCCCAGGGGCTTAGGTCAAAAGTCCGGGGTGGGAATCGGGCCGTCGGCCGAATGTACGGGGCCGCACCCGGCGCGATGTACTGACGATGTGCTGGAGGAGGAAGCGGGAGGTGTCGGAGATGCCGGAGCGGCGACAGGTGTCCGGAGGCAGGCGGGTGACGCGGCGTCCGTTGCAGGTCGTGGAGGTGACGGGCCCCTCGATGGTGCCCACGCTCTACCACGGTGACCTGCTGCTCGTGCAGTACGGAGCGCTCGTGCGCCCCGGTGACGTGGTGATCCTGCGTCACCCCTTCCAGCAGGACCTGCTGGTGGTGAAGCGGGCCACCGAGCGGCGGCCCGGTGGCTGGTGGGTGCGGGGCGACAACACCTTCGCGGGCGGGGACAGCACGGATTACGGGACCGTGCCGGAGGAGCTGGTGCTGGCCCGGGTGCGGGCCCGCTACCGGCCCCTGGCGAAGGGTCAGCGGTCGGTGACGGCGGTGCTGGGCTGGGCGGTCTCCGCGCTGCGGCCGGTGCGCTCGGCCTCCTCGCGCTTGCGGGCCCGGTAGGCGGCCACGTTCGCCCGGGTCGCACAGCGGTCCGAGCAGTAGCGCCTGGAGCGGTTGGTGGACGTGTCCAGGTAGGCGTTGCGGCAGGGGGCCGCCTCGCAGAGGCCGAGGCGGTCCACGCCGTGCCCGGTGAGGTGGAAGGCCAGGCCCATCGCCGCGATGGCCGCGTAACCGGCGGTGGCGTTCGACGGATGGTCCGCCAGGTGCATGTGCCAGTCCGGCCGGCCGTCCTCGTCCCGCACCTCGTGCCCCGAGATCTGCGGGCTCACCGGGAACTCCAGCAGCAGCGAGTTCAGCAGGTCGACCGCGAGCGTCTCCTCGCCGTCGTCGGCCGCCTCGAAGACCGCGCGCAGCCGTGCCCGTACGGAACGGAACCGGGTCACGTCCGCCTCCGTGGCCCGCCGTGCCGCCTGCCGGCTGCCGCCGAACAGCTCACGGACCGCCTCGACGGAGGTGAGCGTGTCCTTGTTGCGGGCCGGCTCCTCGGTGTTGACCAGGCGCACGGCATAGTCCGAGTAAGAGGCCAGTTCCACTTGTAGTCCTTACGGTGTCGGTCTAGAGTCGGAGTTGCGTTCAGTGTAATGGTCGAGATGCAGGTATGGGTATTACGTGGAGGTTGGCGTGACGGAGACGGCTACGGGCACCGACTGGCAGTCCTGGCAGGAGAGCTGGGACCGGCAGCAGGAGTGGTACATGCCCGACCGCGAGGAGCGGTTCCGGGTGATGCTGGACATGGTCGAGGCGGTCGTCGGACCGGAACCGCGGGTGCTGGACCTCGCGTGCGGTACGGGAAGTATTACGGACCGGCTCCTCAAGCGGTTCCCGAACGCCACGAGCACCGGCGTCGACCTCGACCCCGCGCTGCTGGCCATCGCCCGCGGCACCTTCGACGGCGACGACCGGGTCTCCTTCGTCACCGCCGACCTCAAGGACCCGGAGTGGACCGCCCGGCTGCCCCACACCTCGTACGACGCCGTCCTCACCGCCACCGCCCTGCACTGGCTGCACGCCGAGCCGCTGGCGGTCCTCTACGGGCAGATCGGCGGGCTCGTCCGGGACGGCGGGGTGTTCATGAACGCCGACCACATGATCGACACCGGCACGCCCCGGATCAACGCCGCCGAGCGCGCCCACCGGCACGCCGCGATGGACCGGGCCAAGGCCGCCGGGGCGCTGGACTGGGCGGAGTGGTGGGCCGTCGCCGCGAAGGACCCGGTCCTCGCCGCGCCCACCGCCGAGCGGTTCGCGATCTACGGCGAGCACGCGGACGGCGACATGCCCTCCGCCGACTGGCACGCCCGTACGCTCATCGCCTCCGGCTTCGGTGAGGCCCGCGCGGTCTGGGCGTCCCCCTCGGACACCCTGGTGCTCGCCGTGAAGTAGGCCGTCGGCGTCCGTACGCGAGAGCGCCCCGGACCGATGGGGTCCGGGGCGCTCTCGTCCGCGTACGTACGGCGGGCGGTCCTACAGCACCTTCGACAGGAACGACTTCGTCCGGTCGTGCTGCGGGTTGGTCAGCACCTCCCGCGGGTGGCCCGACTCGACCACCACACCGTCGTCCATGAAGACCAGCGCGTCGCCCACCTCGCGGGCGAAGCCCATCTCATGGGTGACGACGATCATCGTCATGCCGTCCTCGGCGAGGCCCCGCATGACGTCCAGGACGTCGCCGACCAGCTCCGGGTCGAGCGCGGAGGTCGGCTCGTCGAAGAGCATCAGCTTCGGCTCCATCGCCAGCGCGCGGGCGATGGCGACGCGCTGCTGCTGGCCGCCGGAGAGCTGCGAGGGGAAGTTGCCCGCCTTGTCGGCGAGGCCCACCCGGTCCAGCAGCTTCTCGGCGCGGGCCCGGGCGACCGCCTTGGCCTCGCCCTTGACCTGGATCGGCGCCTCCATGACGTTCTCGATCGCCGTCATGTGCGGGAACAGGTTGAAGCGCTGGAAGACCATGCCGATGTCACGGCGCTGGAGGGCGACCTCGCTGTCCTTCAGCTCGTAGAGCTTGTCGCCCTTCTGCCGGTAGCCGACCAGCTCGCCGTCGACCGAGAGCCGGCCGGCGTTGATCTTCTCCAGGTGGTTGATGCACCGGAGGAAGGTCGACTTGCCGGAGCCGGACGGGCCGATCAGGCAGAACACCTCACGCGGGGCGACCTCCAGGTCGATGCCCTTGAGGATGTGGGCGGCGCCGAAGGACTTGTGGACGCCCTCGGCCTTCACCATGGGGGTGGTCATGCGGAGACACCTCCGGAGGGCCGGTTGCCGAACGCGGCGAGGTTGACCTTGACGCGCTGCCACGGGGTGAGCGGCAGCGAACGCAGCGAGCCGCGGGCGTAACGGCGCTCCAGGTAGTACTGGCCGACGCTGAACACACTGGTCATCACGATGTACCAGATGGACGCGACGAACAGCATCTCCATCACCGCGTACGACGTGGAGCCGATCTGCGAGGTGGAGCGGAGCAGCTCGTTGTACGTGACCGCGTAGACCAGCGAGGAGGTCTTCAGCATGTTGATGAACTCGTTGCCGGTCGGCGGGATGATCACGCGCAGCGCCTGCGGGAGGACCACGCGGCGCATGGTCTTGCCCTGGGTCATGCCCAGCGCGTGCGAGGCCTCCGTCTGGCCCTCGTCGACCGACTGGATACCGGCGCGGCAGATCTCCGCCATGTAGGCGGCCTCGTTCAGCGCGAGACCCAGCAGGGCGCACATGAACGGGGTCATGACGTCCGTCATCTCGTCCTTGTAGATGAACGGGATGTTCAGGACCGGGAAGATCAGCGCCAGGTTGAACCAGAGCAGCAGCTGTACGTAGACCGGGGTGCCGCGGAAGAACCAGATGTACAGCCAGGCCACCCAGCTGGTGACCGGGTTCTTCGACAGCCGCATCACGGCCAGCACGACGCCGAGGATCACGCCGAGGATCATCGCGAGGACGCTGATCAGCAGGGTGCGGCCCGCACCGGCGACGACGGTGCTGTCGAACAGCTTGTCGCCGACGGCCTGCCACTGGATGTTGCCCTGCGAGAAGGCGTACACGAGGGCGACGAGGAGGCCGATGACCACGACGCCGCTGATCCAACGGCCGACATGGCGGACGGGAATGGCCTTGATGTTCTCCGGGGCCGTGGTGGCGGCCTTGGAGACGGACACCTGGCCGGCCGGTGAGCCGGGGGGCGTCTTGTCGAGCTTGTCAGTCATGGTGACTGCCCTTCGGTGAAGCGTCCGGTCACTTGCCGCCGTTGATGGCGGCCTTCTCGATCGCTCCCGTACCGGCGCCCCACTTGTCGAGCACCTTCTGGTACGAACCGTCGGCGATGATCGCGTCGACGGCTTCCTTCAGGGCGTCGCGCAGACCCGTGTTGTCCTTCTTGACGGCGATGCCGAACGGGCCGGCGTCGACCTGCTCGCCCACGACCTCGAACGCCTTGCCGCCGTCGGCCTTGCGGGCCAGGTCGACCGCGACCGGGTAGTCGTTGACGCCCGCGACCGAGCCGCCGGACTTCACGCGGGTCTGGGCCTCGGTGTCGTTCTCGAACGACTCGATCTTGATGGCCTTCTCGCCGCCGTCCGTACAGGCCTTCGACTGCTTCTTGAGGGCCTCCTCGTACGTGGTGCCGCGCTGCACCGCCGCCGGCTTGCCGCACAGGTCCTCGATGGACTTGATGTTCTGCGGGTTGCCCTTCTTCGTGTACACGGCGGTACCCGCGAGGAAGTAGTCGACGAAGTCGACGCCCTCGCCCAGCTTCTTGCCGGAGTCGTCCAGGCCCTCCTGGCGCTGCTTGTTGTCCGTGATCGACGACATCGCGATGTCGTGGCGGCCGGAGTTCAGGGCGGTGATGAGGCCGTCGAAGGAACCCGAGGTGAACTCGAACTTCACGCCGAGCTGCTTGCCGAGCGCCTCGGCCAGATCGGGGTCGACACCCACGATCTTTCCGTTCTCGACGGACTCCATCGGGGCGTATTCGGCATTCGTGCCGACCTTGATCACACCGGACTTCTGGTACTTCTCCGGCAGCTTCGAGAAGAGCGGCGCACCGCTCTTGGTCTCCTTGCCGCTGCCGCTCTCCTGGGAGGCGCTGTCGGTCTGGTCGCCACAGGCGGTGAGGAGCAGCGTGCCGGCGACCGCGATGGCGCCGACCGCCGCGATCCGGGCCCTGGCGGTCGTACGACGCGTGGTGCTTGCGGTCATGTCGGGATCCTCCGGCAGGTGAGGGTGAGGTGCTGGTGGGGCGGCTTGGCACGCACCTTCGAGTGTCGCCACCTCGTGTGAACGGCATCCTGCCATTCGGACTGGCCCATTCAGGGGTCCCGCCATGTCAAAATCGGATAACGGGCGACCCCCGAACATCAACGGCCGGTACGCCAGGACCGGACCTTCTATGGGGATTCATTCCCCTCGCCGGAGAATCTTCGGTACGTCTCGACCAGTGGACGGCATTTATACCGGTTTGCCGACTTGTCCAGATATTCGACTATGAGTCACGTCACCGCGTCGATATGGACTCGTCCGTAACACCGTTCGTCCGGTAAGAAAGACGTTTACACCCCTCATCCGGGGCTCAGGGCGCGTGTGCGGCGCGCCCGCGCGTATGTACCTCTCCCTGCCGGGGCGGGCCAACCGCTCGGTGCGGGGCACGTACGCGGTGCCCGCCCACCCCTCCTCAACCAGGAGTGGCCACCCTCAAACGATGAAGACTTAAGGGGTCAACACCATGGCAGCGGAGATCGTCAATCCTCGCAGCGACAGCACCACCGACAGTGGCATCCAGCGCACGAGCGCAGCGGACACCGGGGCCGACGAGCCCTTCGATCCGGCCTTCGCCCTCCACCGGGGCGGGAAGATGGCCGTGCAGGCCACCGTCCCGATCCGGGACAAGGACGACCTTTCCCTGGCGTACACGCCCGGTGTGGCGAAAGTGTGCAGCGCCATCGCCGACAACCCCGAGCTCGTCCACGACTACACCTGGAAGTCGCAGGTCGTGGCCGTCGTGACGGACGGCACCGCCGTGCTCGGCCTCGGCGACATCGGGCCCGAGGCGTCCCTCCCCGTCATGGAGGGCAAGGCCATCCTCTTCAAGCAGTTCGGCGGCGTCGACGCGGTGCCGATCGCGCTCGCGACCACCGACGCCGACGAGATCGTCGACACCGTCGTCCGGCTCGCCCCGTCCTTCGGCGGCGTGAACCTGGAGGACATCTCGGCGCCCCGCTGCTTCGAGATCGAGCGCAAGCTCCAGGAGCGGCTGGACATCCCGGTCTTCCACGACGACCAGCACGGCACCGCCGTCGTCACCCTCGCCGCCCTGCGCAACGCCGCCAAGCTCTCCGGGCGGACGCTCGGCGATCTGCGCGGCGTGATCTCCGGCGCGGGCGCGGCGGGCGTGGCCATCGCCAAGTTCCTGCTGGAGGCGGGGATCGGCGACATCGCGGTGGCCGACCGCAAGGGCATCGTCAGCCGCGACCGCGACGACCTCACCGAGGTCAAGCGCGAGCTGGCGGAGCTCACCAACCGGGCGGGCCTGTCCGGTTCGCTGGAGCAGGCGCTCGCCGGTGCGGACGTCTTCATCGGCGTCTCCGGCGGTACGGTCCCGGAGGCGGCGGTGGCCTCGATGGCGCCCGGCGCGTACGTCTTCGCGATGGCCAACCCGAACCCGGAGGTCCACCCGGAGGTCGCGCACAAGTACGCGGCCGTCGTGGCGACCGGGCGGTCGGACTTCCCGAACCAGATCAACAACGTGCTGGCCTTCCCGGGCATCTTCGCGGGTGCGCTCCAGGTCCGGGCCTCCCGGATCACGGAGGGCATGAAGATCGCGGCGGCCAACGCGCTGGCCGACGTGGTCGGCGACGAGCTGGCGGCGGACTACGTGATCCCGTCGCCGTTCGACGAGCGGGTCGCTCCGGCGGTCACCGCGGCGGTTGCGGCGGCTGCGCGGGCGGAGGGTGTGGCTCGGCGCTGAGTCCGCGTTTGAGCGGTGTGTGATCGGGCGGGGCCTGTACGGGGTACGGGCCCCGCCTGTGCGTTTCAGCCGCTCCGGCGGTTTCCTCGAGCCTCTGCGGCGATTGAGCAGCGGGGTCGCCCACTCCAGCCTCTGCGGCGATTGAGCAGCGGGGTCCGGGCAGCGCCCGCCCCCAGACCCCCGCTGCTCAATCGCCGCAGAGGCTGGTGGTTCGGGCCCCCGCTCCTCAATCGCCGGAGGGGCTTGAGTGGCGCTCGCCGTCCTCCTCGATCGCTGGAGGGACTTGAGTGGGCTCGCCGTGCTCCTCTGGCGCCGGAGGGGCTTGATTGTGCGGCTCAAGTGCCGCAGGCGCTGGGTGCGGGTGCGCCCCAGTTGGTGTGCGTCACACGCGTAGGCGGTTTCGTGGTCGCCCCGCCCCGCCTATCGTCGAGCCATGTTCGCCGCCTACGCAGCCCGCATCGACCCCGACCAGCCGCTCGACGGGCTGGAGCTGGGCGACCGTCCCGCCCCCGAGGCGCGTCCCGGGTGGTCCACCGTCACCGTTCGGGCCGCCTCCCTCAACCACCACGACCTCTGGTCCCTGCGCGGCGTGGGCCTCTCGCAGGACCGGCTGCCGATGATCCTCGGCTGCGACGCCGCCGGCGTCGACCAGGACGGCAACGAGGTCGTCCTGCACTCCGTCATCGGGCAGTCGGGGCACGGCGTCGGGCCGAAGGAGCCCCGCTCCATCCTCACCGAGCGCTACCAGGGCACCTTCGCCGAACAGGTCACCGTCCCCGCCTGGAACGTGCTGCCCAAGCCGAAGGAGCTCAGCTTCGAGGAGGCCGCCTGTCTGCCGACCGCCTGGCTCACCGCGTACCGGATGCTGTTCACCAACGCCGGGGTGCGGCCCGGTGACTCCGTGCTCGTCCAGGGCGCCGGCGGCGGTGTCGCCACCGCCGCGATCGTCCTCGGGAAGGCCGCCGGGCTGCGGGTCTTCGCCACCAGCCGGGACAAGGCCAAGCGCGAGCGGGCCGTCGAACTCGGCGCGCTGGAGGCGTACGAGCCCGGCGCCCGGCTGCCGCAGCGGGTGGACGCCGTCATCGAGACCGTCGGCGCCGCCACCTGGTCCCACTCCGTGAAGTCGCTGCGCCCCGGCGGCACCCTCGTCATCTCCGGGGCCACCAGCGGCGACCGGCCCACGCACGCCGAGCTGACCCGGATCTTCTTCCTGGAGCTGAAGGTCGTCGGCTCCACCATGGGGTCCAAGGACGAGCTGGAGGACCTGCTCGCGTTCTGCGCGACCACCGGGGTGCGCCCGGTCATCGACAAGGTGCTGCCGTTGGACCGGGCCCGGGAGGGTTTCCAACGCCTGGAGTCGGGCGACCTCTTCGGGAAGATCGTGCTCACGCCGACCTCCTAGTTCCGCCAAGAACTCGTCGGTGACAGATACTTGAGGGATGCTCAGCTTTCCTGATGTGCTCTGCCCATGCGAATGGGCAGAGCACTCATGGCAGTTGTCGTCGCGTCCGTGCTCGCGGCCGGGGCCCCCGCCCCCGTCGCCTCGGCGCGCCCCGCACCCGTCTCCTCGTCCCCCTCCTCGTACGAACGCGCCATCCCGCCCCTCACCGACGACCGGGGCCGCACCCTGACCCTCCGCGGCTGGAACGTCGAGGACAAGGCCAACCGCGGCGAGGACGCCCTCACCGCCATCACCGAACGCCACTTCCGCGACCTGCGCGCAGGCGGCTTCAACTTCGCGCGGCTGCTGGTGTTCTGGGACGATCTGGAGCCCCGGCGCGGCCAGTACAGCGAGCGCTACCTCCGGCGCGTCGAACGCATCCTGGACTGGGCCCGCAAGCACCGCATCCATGTCCTCATCGACGCCCACCAGGACGTCTTCGGACCCGCGTTCGGGCACCGGGGCATCCCGGAATGGGCCACCAGGACCGACGGGCTGCCGTTCACCCCCAACCCCGACGACTGGTTCTCCGAGTATTTCCAGCCCGCCGTGCAGCGGGCCTTCACCCACCTCTACGAGGACCCCGACCTCCAGCGCGCCCAGGCCGCCATGTGGCAGGTCCTCGCGACCCGCTTCCGCGACCACCCGGCCGTCATCGGCTACGACCTGATCAACGAGCCGATGGGGGAACCGCGCGCGGGCGAGGACCTGCCCACCGCCGCCCGCCGGATCGAGGCCGAACACCTCACGCCGATGTACAACCGGCTGGCCCGAGCCGTCCGGGCGAAGGACCGCGACACCTGGCTCTTCGTCGAGCCGACCCCCATCGTCGGCGAGGGCGTGCCCACGGGTCTCGGGCGCATCCGGGACCGGCGAACCGTCTACGCCCCGCACTTCTACAACACCGCCATGGAGGCGGGCGCCGACTACGACCCGGACGCGGGCTGGATCGAGGCGTACGAGGCCGCCGTCACCGCCTACCCGGCCCGGTACGGGATGCCCGTGGTCGTGGGGGAGTGGGGGCCGCTGAACAACGCCCTCCCGAACATGGGCCGCTTCTACCGCGAGGCCGTCGCCTCCCTGGACCGCTACAGCTCCGGCTGGGCGGGTTACGTCTGGTGCTACGGCGGCGGCTACTGCGCGGTCGACGAACGCGGCCGCTTCCGTACGAACAAGGAGCGGACGGCCACCCCGTACGCCCCGGCCGTCGCCGGAACCGTCCGCTCCGGGGCGTACGACCCCGGCACCCGCACCTACCGCCTCGCCTACCGGGCGGCCGCCCGTCCCGGGGTGACGGAGCTGTCGCTGCCGCCCTCGCCCGAGGGGTGGCGGGTCACCGTCACGGGTCCCGCGCACGTCCTCGGCGCCCCCTCGCGCGGTGGGTGGCCGCTCGTCGTGGCACGGCCCGGGGCGGAGGTGGTGGTGACCGTGCGGGAAGCTGGCCCGTATGGACGAACTGACCACCCCTGAAGGGTTTCTGCTGCGCCCCTGGCTGCCCGACGACGCCTCGGCGGTGCTCCGCGCCTTCGCCCCGGCGGAGATGGACCGCCAGACGGACCGGCCCGTGGACGACCGGTCCGGGGCGGTGGCCTGGATCGCGGAGCGCACGCGGGAACGGGGAGCGCGCACCGGCTACTCCTGGGCCGTCGTGGGGGAGGAGGGCGAGGCGCTCGGCTGTGTGGCGCTCAACGCCGTCAACCGGACGCATGACACCGGCTGGGTCTCCTACTGGACCACCGAGTCGGCCCGCGGCCGGGGCGTCGCCGCGGCCGGAGTGCGGGCACTGGCGCGCTGGGCCTTCGACGAGCTCGGGCTGTACCGGCTGGAGCTGGGCCACCGCACCGACAACCCGGCCTCCTGCCGGGTCGCGCTCCGGTCCGGATTCGCACCCGAGGGCATCGACCGGGCCAAGCTGCGGTACGGCGACGTCCGCTACGACGTCGAGCGGCACGCGCGCCTGGCCGACGATGATGTCAACTTTCATTGACGAGTGAGTGGTGTCAATGTAGGTTGACATCATGACCGAAGCAACGGATCTGGCCGCACGCGCCGGTGACCGCGACCCGCGCGTCGGGCTGCGGGCGGTGGCCGCACTGCGGCGACTGCTGGAGCAGCTCGAAGCCGTACAAGTCAGAAGTGCCCGCGTGCAGGGCTGGTCCTGGCAGGAGATCGCCGCCGAGCTGGGCGTCAGCCGGCAGGCCGTGCACAAGAAGTACGGGAGGCGTTGATGTTCGAACGATTCACCCGAGGGGCCCGTGCGACCGTGAAGGGCGCCGTGGGCCGGGCCGAGCGCACCGGGGCCGACTCGGTCACCGAGGAACATCTGCTGCTCGCGCTGCTGGAACAGGGGAGCGGCCGGGCCGCGTTCGCCGCCACCGCCCTCGGCCTCCACGACCGCCGGGCCTCCCTGGAGGCCTCCTTCGCCGAGGCCCGCCGCCGTGGCGGGCTCACCAGGGCCGACACCGACGCCCTCGCCGGCATCGGGATCGACGTCGGCGCCATCGTGTCCCAGGTCGAGGGGGTCCATGGCGAGGGGGTCCTGGACGCCGACCGCCGCAGCCGCCGGTGGTGGTCCGGGCACCGCGCCTTCACCCCGGGCGCGAAGACCGTGCTGGAGAACTCGCTACGGGTGGCCCTCGGCCGCTGCGACCGGTTCATCGGCGAGGAACACCTGCTCCTGGCCCTCACCGCGAAGCCCGGAGTCGTCGCCGACGTCCTCGCCGAGCACGGCGCGACCTACGCGGCCGTGCAGCGCGCGCTGTACGGCCCCGACGCGGACGGGGGCGACGGACGCGACGGGGGCCAGGGGCACGCCAAGGCCGGGTGAGGGGGCGGCCCCCATCCCACTCCAGGCCGGTACCCGGGCGCCCCAGCCCGGTACCCCGAGTGCCCCAGGCCGGTAGGCAGGGCGCCCCAGCCCGGTAGCTCAGGCGCCCCAGCCCGGTACCCCGAGTGCGCCAGGCCGGTAGGCAGGGCGCCCCAGCCCTTCCCCGTCGCCGCTAGCCCTTCCTCTCGCCTTCGTCCCGGTCCTCGCCCTCCGCCGTCAGCAGCGCCTCGATCCGCGCCGTCGCCGCACCCAGGTGGCGGCGGGCCTCCGCGAGCTGGGGCTCCGTCACCCCGTGATCGCGGGCCGCGTCCCGGATGCCGTCGCGGAAACGGTCCAGCAGGCGGTCCAGATCGCGCACCGGGTCGCCGGTCGTCGGCGCGTCCTGCCCCCAGTCCGCACCGGGAGCCGGGTCCTGGACGGGCGGGGCGGTCTCCGGCTCGGGCTTGCCGAACGGCGGCCAGGCGCCGGACCGGGCGAAGCCGCCGAGCTGGCCGGTGATCTCCGCGAGGCCTTCCCGTACGCCGGAGGGCCAGTCGCCCCGCGCGAAGTGCTCCTGGACCTGGCGGGCGGCGGTCTGCATCTGCTCGCGCGCCTTCTCCTGGGCCTCCTTGGCCTGACGGCGGGCCTGCTGGGCGTCCTCGCGGGCGCGCCGGGACTCGTCCTTCGCCCGGCGCGCCTGCTCCTTCCACTCCTGCTTGGCCCGGCGCAGCTCCTCCTTCGCCGTACGCCACGCCTCGCTGTCGCCGAGGTCGCCCAGATTGCCGAAGTCGCCGAAGTCGCCGAAGGGGGAGGACGGGATGCCCTTGCTCCGGCCCTTGCGGTCCTCGGCCCCCGTACCCGTACCGTGCCGGGACTCCGAGGCGGCGGCCCGCATGTCGCTGCGGAGCCGGCCCGCGGCGCCTCGTACGTCGTCGCGTATCTCGGCGGCCAGCTCGGAGACCGAGTCGCGGATCTCCAGCTCCAGATCGGCCAGTTCACCGCTGCGGCCCGCCAGCTCCTCGCGGCCGGCGTCGGTGATCGAGTAGACCTTGCGGCCGCCCTCGGTGGCATGGGTGACCAGGCCCTCGGCCTCCAGCTTGGCCAGCCGGGGGTAGACCGTGCCGGCGGACGGGGCGTACAGACCCTGGAAGCGCTCCTCCAGCAGCCGGATGACCTCGTAACCGTGGCGCGGAGCCTCGTCCAGGAGCTTGAGGAGATACAGCCGCAGACGGCCGTGGGCGAAAACGGGAGCCATGTCAGAGAACCTTTCCGGTCGGCTCGGCGGTGCGGGCGTCGTCCTCGGCGGGCGGCCTGCGCAACAGGGCGATCGAACCGGAGACGGTCGTCGCCCGCAGGGTCCCGGTCCCGGCGCCCAGCGTGCCGGTGATCTTCTTCGCGCCCCACTGCCCGCCGACCCGCAGGTCCTCGAAGGCGGTGGAGACGGTCCCGCTCGCGGTGTTCGCCTCGACCCTGGCGTCGGCCGGGTGCGGCAGCCGGATCGCGATCTCGCCGGACACCGTGGTCAGCCGGATGTCCGTCGGCTTCCCGGAGGGGTCGACGTCCAGCACCATGTCGCCGGTGACCGACTCGGCCCGGACCGAGGTCCCCGCCCCGTCGACCACCGTCAGATCGCCGGACACCGAGTGGAAGCGCAGATCCCCGGTGACGCGCTGGGCCTCCAGGCTGCCCGAGACCGACTCGCCGCGCACCGCGCCGGTCAGCCCGACGAGCGTGGAGTCGCCGGTGATGCCGCGGACCTCGGTGCGGCCGCTGATCCCGGAGACGACGGCCCCGGCGCCGATCACGCCGACCTCGACCGAGGAGGCGGCCGGCACGACGAGCGTGACGACGGCGCTGCGGCGGCGGCCCTTGGGGTCGAACCAGCGCAGAAGGTCCTGCCAGGGCAGATCCTCGTAGGCCACGGTCAGCCGGCCGTCCTCCTGGGTCACGATCAGCGGCGGCCCCTCGACCGCGGAGATCTCCAGCCGGGCGTCCGGCTCGTCGCTCCCGACCACGTTGACCGTGCCGTCGACGATGCGCACATGGAGCGCCGCCACCGGATCGTCGAAGGCGAGCTTCCGCGGCTCGGCGATGGTCCATGTCGACACAGGCATGGATGTGACCTCCCGGAACGCGTGACGACGCAACATATCGCGTCTCGTACGGAACACGATATATCGCGGATCGGTGAAGTCAAGGCCGAGCGAGAGGCGGTCGAGCAGTATCAAGAACGCCAAACCATGACAAATTGCCCTAGCGTGTGAGCCATGAACGCGACATCCACCGGGGCCCTCCTGCTCTGCCGGGCCGACCCCGAGACCGTACGGCCGCTCGCCCACCTGCTGCGCGAGCAGATGCTGCTGGCCCGCGCGGGCGAGGAGTGGAGCGTGCTCGTCCCGGAGGGGAAGCCCTGGCGGAACGGGGGCCCGGAGCAGGACGCCGAGCCGGTGGACCGGGTCCTGGGCGGCTGGGCCACCGCCCTCGCGGTCGGCTCCACCTGGCCGGTGCTCGCCCTGTGGTGGGACGCCGACCGGGCCGGATACACCCTCGCCGCCGGGTTCCGCCGGCCCGTGGGCTACATCTGGCTGACCGACGGCACCCCGGTGGGCGAGGACGAGGCCATGCGCACCTTCGCGGTCCGCCTCGGCCTCGACCCGGTGCTGGACGTACAGGCGCTGGAAGGACTCACCCGCCCCGACCCGGAGGCGGGCGCGGAAGCCAGGCTGCGCGGACTGCTCGCCGTCCTCACCGGCACGGGGCTCGCCCTGCCCGCCGGACTCTCACCGGGCGAGAGCGCCGACCGGCTGCGCAGCGTCGCGGCGGTGCAGCGCGGGGTGGAGCGCGTCGAGTGGGCCGGCTGGCGCGATGCCGTACGCGTAGAGCTGGACGCGGTCGAGAGCAGCCGGATCGGCCCGTGGGTGCGCGGCCCCCGCGCCCGGGCCGTCGCCGCCGTCCAGCTCGCGGCCGGCCTCCCGCTCCTGCTGTGGGGCGCCCGCCGTCGCAGCGGCGGCTGGGCGGCGGCCGGCGCGGTGCTCCTGGCCCAGGGCGCGCTGGGACTCGCGTACGAACGGGCCAGGGCGGGCACTTCCTGAGCCGGGTGGATCAGGGTCTGAGGATCAGACCCTGAGGATGATCACTCGTCCTCGTCGTCCTCGTCGTCCAGCCGGGCCAGCCAGGTCGCGAGGCGCTCGACGGGCACCTCGAAGTCGGGGTTGAGATCGACGAACGTCCGCAGCTGCTCGGCGAGCCACTCGAAGGTGACCTCCTCCTCGCCGCGCCGCTTCTCCAGTTCCTCGATGCCACGGTCCGTGAAGTACAAGACGTGCTCCTGATGCCTGCGGATGTTCTCACCTGAAGGGTAGGACGTCACCGCTGCGGCCGGATATCGACGGTGTCCGTGGAAGCCCTCTCGCCCGGCGGGCTTCGGACACGTAATCTTGGCGACCGCATCAAGTCATCTGCAGGGCCAGCGCCTTGACGCGCGGATCGGGGGAGCCGTGAGTGGTCGCGTACAAAGAATCGATCTCGGTGACGGCAATATTGTCCATGCGCGCGTGAGCGCCGCCACAGGTTACGGCTCCTCCGACCGGGACGTCGGCGTCGCCGACGGCGCGGTGGCCCGCCTGGAGCAGCTCGACGAACTGATCTCGCGTGTCGGTGGCACGGTGCTCCGCGCCGCCGCGGCCGTGAAGCCACATGAGGCGTCGGTGACCTTCGGGGTGGAACTGACTGCCAAGCCAGGCAAGGCGATCGCGATCCTGGCGGATGGCGAGGCCAAGGCATCGGTGCAGGTCACCCTCGTCTGGCAGTTGGGCGAGCAGGCCCCGGAGGGGCCGGCCGGCACGGATGCCTGAGGGCCTGACCAGCCTTGATGCCCTTGTCCGGGCAGCTACGGTCCGCTTCCTTCCGGACGACGATCCGGACAATGCCCAAATGTGGGGCAGCGGCTTCTTCGTCGCACCGGGCTGGATCGTGACCGCCGCGCACGTGCTCCTGCCATACCTGCGCGAGGACACCGACCGGCCCTTCTGGGCGGCTGGCGACGAACAGCGCTACGGCGTCGCGCCGACGCGTGTGAGGCTGCGGCAGTGGCTCGTCAGCGACGTGTGGAGCGACTCGGTCCCGGCCCAGCGGGACCTGGCGCTGGTGCAGCTGCTCGACGGACACATCGACCACGAGTGCGTCTGGCTGGGCGACAGCGCAGCCTCGACGGGCGGAGACCGGGTTTCCTTCGGGTTCCGGCCGACATCGGACGAGGACGACCGGGTGTACGGGCTCTGGCGCGGCGAGGTCCGGGCCAACGTGGATGACGGTGCCGTTGCCGTCCGGTTCGGCCCACAGGCCGAGTTTCCGCCAGGAGTCTCAGGCGGCCCCGTCCTCGATCCCGCCACCGGCGCCGTACGGGAGATCGTCAAATCCGGCCGTGTGGGGCAGGACGGCGGCCGGGCTGTGTCGGCTGCCGCCCTGCGCGGATTCGGCCCCCTCTACCGCGAGGTGATGGACGCCCACGACCGCTGGCACCACGCGCGGCGTGAGGACACCGGCAGCTGGATCGCGCACCAAGCGCGACTGGAGGCCGCCGAGAGCGCCGGGGCCGAGCGATGGTCCAGCGATGACAGGGTTCAGGCCCTCAACCACCTGGCCGCCCTCGCTCCGCCACCGGAAGGCGTCGTGGCCGACCTGGCCTCGCACGTACGCGACCAGCGTCTGCCCCGCATCGACCCGGGCCCCGTCACCTGGCGGGACGGCCACGGACTGCTCTACGACGAGGACGGCAGACCGCTGCCCGCCTACGTCTTCATGCACTACCTACGGCTCGCTGCCCTGCTCGCCCGGGGCTACGGGGCCGACACCGGCCGGCTCGACAGCTGGCTCGCCCGCCGGCTCCACCAGCTCCCCCCACAGTTGCGCCGTCTCGTCGAACAGGCTCAACTGCCCGACACGCGGAGCGCGGAGCGGATCGTCATCCCCTACCCTGGCCCCGACGATCCCGGCCACATCGTCGTCGTCGAGCTTGACGAACTGCCTTACGGGACCCTGCACTGGCAGATCAGAATCGACGACGGCAGCGCCGACGACGAGATCTTCGCCGCCGAGGAGGACCCCAATGGGGTGGTGCCCGCCCGGCTCCGGACTCATCTGCGTGACCCCCTCGTCCAGGCGTTCCGTATCGCCGATCAAGCGAGCGGCGGAGCACCGGCGCCGTGCGAAGTCGTGCTCCCCGCCTCGTACTTCGACACGCCGGTGCACCGCTGGCAACTGGCGGACGAGGCACCCCTCGGTGACCCGGCCCACCTGCCGGTGGGCGTGCGGCGACGGATCGTTCTCCGGAACGTGGACCGGCGTGGGGAGCCCGACCGGCACCGCTTGGAACGGTGGTCGGCCGCAGTGGGCTCCGGCCCGTTCTCCGCAGGCCGGATCCCGCCCGCCGGAGGGCTCCTGAGGGAGCGCCACATCTCAGGACTCCCGCCGTCGGGCATCCCGGTGCTCTGCCACCGAGCGGGCCTGGGGACCGGCAATCGGGCGATGGAGTCCCTGCTCGCCGCAGGGCACGGCATCGCCCTGTGGCGCATCGACGGTCATGACAGCGGGCCGTGCGGCGCCGACTGCGAGGATCTGCACAAGGGTGTGGCCGAAATGCTGGCCGGAACCGGATCGGCTCCCGAACTTCCCGACCGGCTGCGCCGGATCAGGGAGGAGATCCACGAGGGGCGAACGGCCGGGCACTGGGCCGAGGCCGTCGCCGTCCTGTACGACGACCCGCGCCGACCGATCCCCGAACGTCCGGCATGGCCGGTGGATTCGCCATGACGATGTGGCCGGAAAGCAGCTTTGGCCCGGCACCGCGGGGGTACATTTCCCGGAGTCCCTCACGGGCGCTCCCCGCCCCCGTCGGCCGGAGCGTGGAAAGGCACCGATCGCCGACGAGGAGTGGAAGATGAGCGACTGGCTGATTTACCGGGGCGAGGGCGATCCGGCCCCGGACCGGATCGGCGCGCTTCCGCCCCCACCCCCTTGGCGGACCTTCGCAGGCGAGCCGACCGGGCTTCCGGTCCCCGAGCCGGACTCCTCGACCACACGCCGCCTCGGCGGGCGTCCGCTCCTGCCCGTCCAGGACGAGGAAGCGATCCAACTCATCAACGCCGCGCTGTATCTGCGCCGACCGCTCCTGGTGACCGGTGAACCCGGCTCAGGCAAGAGCACCCTCGCCCATGCCGTCGCCCAGGAACTCGGCCTCGGACGGGTCCTGCAGTGGTCCGTCGTCAGCCGTACGGAGCTGAAGCAGGGGCTGTACGAGTACGACGCGATCGCCCGCCTCCAGGACGCCCAGCTCTCCCGCGAGCGTGGCGGACCGGATGCCCCCGGCGCACAAGGCATCGGCGAGTACATCAAACTCGGTCCGCTGGGCACGGCACTTCTGCCCGCCGAACGGCCCCGGGTCCTGCTCATCGACGAGCTGGACAAGAGCGACATCGACCTGCCCAACGATCTCCTGAACGTACTGGAGGAGGGCGAGTTCCGGATTCCCGAGCTGGAGCGTGCGGCCAAGCGCGAGGGCGGCGCGGCCACGGAGGTCCTGGACGATGACGGCCGGACGGTCCCCGTCAGTGGCGGCAGGGTCCGCTGCCGTGCTTTTCCCTTCGTCGTGATGACGAGCAACGGTGAGCGGGACTTTCCTCGGCCACTGCTCCGTCGCTGCATTCGTCTGCACCTGGAGCCACCGCGCAACGAACGGCTCGCCGCGCTGGTGCACGCCCACTTCGGGGAGGGAGCCCACGAGGTCAACCGCGATCTTCTGGAGCGTTTCGGCCGGGGCGACGATGGGCTGCGTCCCACGGACGAGCTGCTCAACGCGATCTTCCTCACCCAGCACACCGACGCCAAGGGAGGCAACCGGCGGGAGGAAATCGCCCGGCTGCTGATGCGCCCCTTGGAGCAGCATCCGCCGCAGCGGTGACATCGCCATGACCCCCGCAGCCCCTCAAGGCTCCCGGCCCGCTCCCGACGAGGCCCTCGGCCGGCCACCCAGCACACTCACGGCCCTGGTCGCGCGCATGCGGGAGGCCGGGCTCGACGCCACCGCCGAAGACGTCGCGGACGCCTTGTGGCTGGCCCAGTGGACGGACCCCTTCCCGCGCCGGCCGGAGGCATGGACGAAGCAGGAACGGAGCGTGCCCGAGGGCCCCACGGTCCCGGAGAGTGAAGGGCGCCCTTCACCGGCACCTCGTGTGCCGTCGAACGCCTCCGACACCCCGCCCGCAGAGCGTGCGGCCCTGCACGTCCCCGCCGGTGACAGAAGGCGCCGCGGCGACGCAGGCCGAGGCCTGGCCGCGGCGCATGTACGGGTTCCCACCGCATCGACCTTGCCCGACCCGCTCGCCCTGCAGCGGGCCCTGCGTCCTTTGCAGGGCTTCCACTCACCGTCGCCGTCCGGGCGGGGCACGCTCGACGAGAATGCCACGGTGCACCGGGCGGCGGAGACGGGGGTACTGCAGCCGGTGCTGCGTCCCGCACACCGCCGTGAGGCACGAGCCCAGTTACTCATGGACGTCTCGTCCTCGACCGCAGTGTGGGAACAGACGCTCGACGAATTGCGGGAGACCTTTCTGCGGTGTGGCGCGTTCCGTGAAGTCCGCGTCCACTACCTTCACGAGGACCAGGACGGCGCCCCAGGCATCTCCACCGATTTCCGCCCGCCCACCAGCCCTCTGCCGTCCCCGGCTCAGCTGACCGATCCCACTGGCCGCCAGCTCACGCTGCTGCTCAGCGACTGCGCCGGGCCGATGTGGCGCAGCGGCGCCATGCACCGGCTGCTGCACTGCTGGGCCGCAGCCATGCCGGTCGCGGTCGTCCAGCCGCTGCCCCAGCGCATGTGGCGCAGCACTCACCTGCCTGCTCGGCCCGGCCTGCTCCTTCGGCCCGAACGGCAGGCCGGACGGCTGGAGTTCGTCTCCGCAGGGGACAGGCCACCGCGCACGGTTCCGGTTCCCGTACTTGCCCTGCATCACGTGTCGATGGGGGCCTGGGCGCGGATGCTGTCCGGCGCCGGACAGCTGACGCAGCGCGCCGCCGCGGCGTGGGTCGGTCCCGGGATGGTCCCCGCCGCCAAGCCCGCGGGCTCAGCCGCTGTCCCGGCCTCGGAGCGGGTCCGGGTCTTTCGCCGGCACGCTTCTCCTACCGCGGTCAGGCTTGCCCAGTGGCTGACCACAACCCCGCTGGAACTGCCGGTCATGCAGCACCTCCAGCGCGCCATGCTCCCCGAGAGCGGACCCGATGCCCTCGCGGAAGTGCTCCTGGGCGGCCTGCTCACCCGGGTCGAGCGGGAACCCGGAGATGGCCTCGCCTACGCGTTCCGCGAGGGAGTCTGGGACGAACTGCACCGCAGGCTCGCCCCCGGGGATGCCGGCCGGGCCCTGAACCATCTCTCCCGCTACGTGGAGGGACGCTGGGGACGCACCGCCCGAAACTTTCCCGCTATGGCTGTGGCCTACCTCTCCGGTACGGTCGACCCGCCCGGCCCGCCGGATGGCCTGGACGACCCCTTGCAGCGGGAGTTCGCCATCGTATCCGCTCAGGTTCTGCGTGGTTCGCTCCCACAAACCCGGACCAGCGAGGCACAGACTCCCGGTGAGCTGGCGGCCGATGCCCGGAGAAGGCTCGGACGCTTCCGGCGGCAGCGAACCGCCCGCGATCTCGACCTCGGCATTTCCCTGCTGGCCAAGGCCACGGAGGCGGAACGGCGGCGCCCCGACCGCTATCGGCTCTTCGCCGACCTCGCCGTCGCCTTCGTCGAGCGGTGGGAGGCGCGCCGTCTCGGCGAGGATCTCGGCGGCGCGCTGGCCGCCGCCGAGCGCGCGATCCCCGGCGTGCCTCAGGCGTACGGGACTCTCGCCACCGTTCTGCGGACTCTGTCCGAGGAGTTGGCGGTGGGGGGAGCCGGTACCGATGCCGTGCCGGAGCGGTACTGGCAGCGGGCCGCCGAGGCCGGCGCGCCTGGTGACGTGGAGGCCGTACGGTTCCTGCTGCTGGACGAAGCTCAGCGAGTTCTGGACCGTGCGGCCTCCGAGGACGGTGCTTCCGGACGGTCGGCGGCGATCGCTCGTATCCGGGTGCTCCAGCAGCTGGGCCGGGATTTCGGCGATCAGGCGCTGCGCCTTTACCACCCGCCCCCGGAGGCGCCGGACCAGTGGTACCGGACGATGGCTTTCCAGTCGCTGGAGGTGCTCGACGCTCTGATCGCGTCGAGCCCGTCACCTGCGCTGGTCCATCTGCGGGGCCGCTCACGGGTTCTGCTCGCCCGGCACTTCGCGGATCGGGTGGACCGCCCGACGACCGGGGACCACGAGCGTGTCCGGGCCCTCGCCGGCCCGGCCGCCCTCGACCTGGCTCAGTCGCTCGCCCGAATGGACCACGCCACCACCACCGACGGCGGAAGGACGGGCCTGGACTGGGAGTGGGCCTGGGCACCCGAGCCCACCGACCTCGTCGAGGGGTGGAAAGCCCTGGCGGAGGCCCACGAGCTGGCCTGGTTCGGGAGGGGCGTGGCCACCGGGCAGGAGCAAGCTCTGGCCGACCTCGCCGAAGCCCTCGCGCTCGCCGAGGCACTGCCGCCCGGCGGTCACCGTGACGCAACTCTGCTGCGTTGTCTGGAGGCGAGGGCGCTCGTCGAAATGCGGCGCTCCCGGGTGCCGGGAATCGACCGGCGGTCGGCCCTCGACCGGATCGTGGGTGCCTGGGCCGAAGTGCTGGAACGCACACCCGAATTCGACCCGAGCCGCGCGGGAAGTCTGCACAGCCACGGGGTGGCGCTGATGCTGCGGGGCCAGCTCGACGGCTCCGAGGACGGGTTGTTCGACGCCGTCCGGGTACTGCGCCGGAGCGTGGCGGAGACCTCGGAGAAGAGCCCCGAACTAGCCGTACGGAGGCTCGACCTGGGGCGTGCCCTGCTGTACCGCTACCGGGTCGCGGGAGCAGTGGTCGACCTCTATGAGGCCGATTGGATCATCGGGGCGGCGGGGCGGGGCACGGACCACGCCGAGACACGGGCCCTCGCGTACGGGGCCCGGGGTGAGGTGGCCGAGGAGCTCGGACTCGCCACCACGGCCGAGATACGGTTCGCCGAGGCGGCGGCCCACTACCTGCAGGCCGCTGACAGCTGGCTCGCTGCCGGGTCGGTGTCCGTAGCCGCTGCGCACCTGGAGAGCCGGGCCAGGATGCTGGAACGGATCGCCGGCCCGGACCGCGCACGTGTCGAGTACGACCGGGCACTGACCGTTCTGACGGACCACGGCGAGGAGAACTCCCCGGTCGCGTCCCGGCTGAGAGAGTCCGTGCGCAGGCTCGGAGCTGGTGACGAATGACGGCGACGTGCGAGGACAGCAGCAACCCCCTGCCCTCTTTCGGGCAGTTGGTCGCACTGGCCGAGGGCGGTGGCACGACCGGCCACCCGGTGCTGGACGCCGTTCTCACCGGACTCCGTCAACGTACCGCCGACGCCGGAAATCCGGTCGCGTACTACGAGGACGCCCCGTGACGGCTCGCACCCTGCCGCTGTGGCCCCACCGGACGCTGAGCAGCGCCGGGCTGACCCCGGTCCCGCTGCGGCAGTTCGTGATCAAGGTGCACAGCCGGTGCAATCTCGCCTGCTCCTACTGTTACGTATACCGCAGCCCCGATCAGAGCTGGCGCGAGCGTCCGCCCCGGGTTGCGCACGAGACCATGATCCGCACCGCGGAGCGGATCGGCGAGCATGCGCGTACCCATGGGCTGAACCGTATCCGGGTGGAACTGCACGGTGGTGAACCCTTGTTGGCGGGCCCCGAACCGCTCCTGGACCAGGTCCGGGCCATCCGCCTGGCTGTCCCCGCCGACTGCGAGGTGGCACCGACCGTCCAGACCAATGGAACGTTGCTCACCGGACCGGTCCTGGACCGGCTTGCCACCGAAGGCGTCCGGGTCGGCCTCAGCCTCGATGGCGGGAGCGCCCTGCTCAATCGGAGGCGAGTGAGTCATGGGGGACGGTCCTCCTGGCCGGCCGTTGCCCGTGCCGCCGCACTGCTGGCCCGGCGCGGCACCCAGTACGCGGGCATTCTCAGCACGATCGATCTCGACAGCGGTCCGAGCGAGGTGTACTCCTCGCTGCTGGAGCTGGGGCCGTCCGGGCTGGACTTCCTTCTGCCGCATGCCAATTGGGGGGCGCCCCCGGCCGGTCGGGCAGCCGGCCCGCCCGGCCGTCACCGGCCGAGCCCGGCACCCTACGGGCAGTGGCTGGCGGAGGTCTTCGACCTCTGGTGGCAGTCGGACGGGGTTCAGGTGGAAGTCCGGCTGTTCACCGAGATCCTGGCCCTGCTGCTGGGGTGGGAGAGTGCGGCCGAAGCTGTCGGTCTCTCCCCGATGGTGGCCGTCGTGGTCGACACCGACGGCGCCATAGAACAGGTCGACTCGCTCAAGTCCGCCTACGCGGGCGCCCCGGAAACCGGTCTCGACGTGTTCTCCAACTCCTTCGACGAGGCGCTGCACCACCCGGGCATCGCCGCCCGGCAGCTCGGCGAGGAAGGGCTCGCGCCCGAGTGCCGAGTCTGCCCGGTGCTCCGGGTGTGCGGAGGCGGCAACTACGCCCACCGATATGCCCCCGCCAGCGGCTTCCTGCACCCCAGCGTCTACTGCGCCGACCTTGAACACCTCATCCGGCACATAGCGCGACGGCTGGACGGGACACCGGTCCGCACGGGGACACCGAGGGGCGGCGGCACCGCGGTGTGATGCGGCAGACAGAGCCAATTGGTCGTCAACTGCCGTGTCTCGCACAATATCTGACGCACAATGGGATTGTTTGGGCGCAGGTGGACAGGTGGGCCGAGGAGGTTCCCGTATGACCGATGGTTCCGACCGCATCACCGTCCTTTTCGCCGGCCAGAGCGAATCCTGGGCCAAGTGGGTCGAGGAGGAATGCGGGACCGCGGGCATCGTCACGCGGCTCGTCCGCTGGGATCCTCTGCGCCGTCCTCCCCCCAGTGAGGCACTCACCGAACTGCTTGCCGAAGAACGTGTACTGCTCGTGCTGGACGACTGGTACCTCCGCTTCGACGCGGGACGGTACCGGGCCTGGGCCGCCGTGCTCGGCGAGCTGCTCCCCACACACCGGTCACGGATCCGTGCGGTCACCGTTACCCCGCATCGCCTCCCCGAGGCCGCCCGCAGCCTGGATCCGGTCAGCCTGCACGGTGTTCGGCGAGAGGAAGCCAAACAGCGACTGCTCACCGTCTGCGGACTGGACCTGGACGAACGCGCCGGGGTCGACCTCGATCGCGGGCTGAGGTTCCCGGACGAGCCCCCGCCGGTGTCGAACGTGGAGCGGCGCAATCGGCGTTTCGCAGGGCGCGACCGGGTGCTGGAACGGCTGCACCGACTTCTTCAGGGAGGAGGCGGGACAACCGCATCCGACCGTTCGGCCCTGGTTGCCCTGCAGGGTTCAGGGGGCATCGGCAAGACGGAGGTGGCCCGCGAGTACACCCACCGGTACGCAGGTGATTACGACCTTGTCTGGTGGGTCAGATCCCACACCCCGCTCATGGCCCGGGAGGACTTCGCGGAGCTCGCCGCCGCGCTCCACGTCGCCGACGGCGACGAACTGCGCGGTCTTATCGCCGCAGCCCAGCAACGCCTCGCAGGCCTCCGGCAGCGCTGGCTCCTCGTGTTCGACGGGGCGGAGAAGCCGCAGGACCTGGCGGAACTCATTCCCCACGGCTCGGGCCACGTGTTGATCACCACACGCGACGCCTCGTGGTCCGCGCACGGGGCCGACGTGGTGGCTCTGCCCCGTTTCGACCGGGCCGAGAGTATCGACTTCGTCTGCCGCAGGGCCCCCAGGCTCAGCGAGGAGGATGCCGATCAGCTCGCCGAGGTGGTCGAGGACCTGCCGCTGCTTCTCGACCAGACAGCCGCCTGGCTGGAGGCGTATCCGCTCATCGACGTCAGGCGCTATGTCGCGGACATCCGCGAGGGGGACCCACATGCCCTCGGAGTCGTGCCCTCGGGCGGCGACCCGCAGCGGTTCCAGGCCGTGTGGTCCACCACACTCAACTCCCTCGACGAGGAGGCGCCTCACGTCCATGAACTCCTCAAACTGATGGCCCACTTCTCCGCCGACATGGTTCCGGTCGGCCTGCTCCGGGCGGCGCGCGCCTCCGACCTGCCTGCTCACCTGGCCCGCCTGGTCGGCGAGCCGAGCGCCTGGAATTCCGCGCTGCGCAGGCTCTCGGAGACGACCGCCATGTCCCTGGAGTACGAGACCGGACCGCAGAACGACATCCTCACCGTCGGCTTCTTGCGGATGCATGGACTCTTCCACCGCTTCGTCCGCAGCACACTGTCGCCCCGCGACCGCGAACGGGCCTCCGAGACCGCCTGCAGGGTTCTGGTCGCGGCCGATCCCCGGGACCCGACAGCGCCCCGCCACTGGCGACGCTACGCGGACCTGATTCCCCACCTGGAGCCCTCGGGCGCCCTGGAGTCGGCGGACGAGGACGTGCGCAGCTTCGTTCTCAACTGTGTCGAGTATCTCCGTATGCGGGGCGAGTACGCCGACGGCTGGGATATCACCCGCAAGGCTCTCGACCGCTGGCGTACGGTGTCGAAGCCCACCGACCGGACCGTCCTGGTCGCGACCCACCAGTACGCCAACATGCTGCGGCGCCTGGGAAGGTACGCCGAGGCCGAGGACGTCGGCCGGGACATCCTGGAGCGGCTGTACCTCGTACCGGAGGCCCAGGGCATCGAGCTGCTGCGCGCCATGAACGGGCTCGGCGGCACGCTGATGGCTCTCGGAAAGTACGACGAGGCGCACCGCCTCTACGAGTCGGCGACCGCCATGGCCATCGAGCGTCTGGGCGACAGCACGGTGCCGCGCACTCTTGCCCTGCGCAGCAACCTGGCCCAGGCCATCGCTCTGTGCGGCCACTACGAGGACTCGCTCGGTCGGCACCAGTCGATCATGGAAGCACGCGTCCGGCTGCTCGGCCCCCGTAACGCCCTGACGTTGCTTTCGGCGCTGCACACCGCGTGGACGCTCCGCCTGCTGGGCCGCTATCCGGAAGCCTTCGCGCTCCAGGAACGCAACACCTCCCTGCACAGCCAAGTGCTCGATCGGGAGCACTCCCAGACCCTGTTGGCCCAGCACAATCTGGCGCTGTGCGCTCGCCGGGAGGGCAATCTTCCGTTCGCCAAGTCCCTGATGAAGCGGGTCCGGGAGAGAGTGACGCACCGCCGGGGCAGCCACCACCCGGAGACACTGCTCATTTCCACCGACTACGCCATGCTCCTGCGGGACATGGGTCTCGTCGACGAGGCGTGGAGCATCGCCGAGTCCACAGCCCGCACGTACGCCGCGCGGCTTGGAGAGAAGCACCCGTACGCCATCGGAGCCCGGGACAACTGCGGCGTCATCCTGCGGACCCTCGGCGAGCACGAGGCCGCACGGGTAATCGGTGAGGAGACACGGACGGCGATGGCGGCCGTCTTGGGCGCGGACCATCCCTGGAGCATCGGCTGCGCTGTCAACGCGTCCTCGGCCCGTGCTGCCACGGGCGATCCCGAGGGTGCGATCGAGCTGGGACGCGAGGCTCTGGAACGGGCCGAAGACGCCGTTGGCGGTGATCACATCCTGACGGCAGGTCTCAAGGCGGGGCTCGCCCTGGACCTGCGGACGACGGGCCTTGCGCGGGAGGCCGGGCTGCTCACCGACGAAGTGGCGCAGATGTTCGCCCGGACGTCCGGGAAGGAACACGGCCAAGCCCGGTTCCTGGCGTCGGGCGAGCGGCCCTACTGGGACTTCGAGCCTCAGCCGATCTGACCCGGCCGATCAGAAAACGCCCCGGCCCTCCCCCGCAAGGTTCGCGGTGGGAGGGCCGGGGCGTTCGCACGGTCCCGTGTGAATGATCAGGCCTCGAAGACCTCGTTGACCAGCTGCGTCTGCTCCGCCTGGTGGCGCTTGGCCGAGCCGACCGCCGGGGACGAGCCGTGCGGCCGCGAGATGCGGCGCAGGCGCTCGCCGTGCGGCACGTCCGAGCCGACCGCGAGGTCCAGGTGGTCGATCAGGTTGAGCGCGATGAACGGCCACGCACCCTGGTTCGCCGGCTCCTCCTGCGCCCAGAGGTACTTCTCGGCGTTCGGGTACTTCGCGATCTCGGCCTGGATCTCCGCACCCGGCAGCGGGTACAGGCGCTCCAGGCGGATGATCGCCGTCTCCGTGTCGCCGCGCTTCTCCCGCTCGGCGTCCAGGTCGTAGTACAGCTTGCCGGAGACGAAGACGACCTTGCGGACGTCCTCGGCCTTGACCGACGCGTCGCCGATCACCGGGCGGAAGCCGCCGGTGGTGAACTCCTCGATGGACGAGGCCGCCGCCTTCAGACGCAGCATCGACTTCGGGGTGAAGACGATGAGCGGCTTGTGGTGCGGGTTGTGCACCTGCCAGCGCAGCAGGTGGAAGTAGTTCGACGGCAGGGTCGGCATCGCGACCGTCATGTTGTCCTGCGCGCACATCTGGAGGAAGCGCTCCGGGCGGGCGGACGAGTGGTCCGGGCCCTGGCCCTCGTAGCCGTGCGGCAGCAGCAGCGTGACGCCGGAGGTCTGGCCCCACTTCTGCTCGGCCGAGGAGATGAACTCGTCGACGACGGTCTGCGCGCCGTTGACGAAGTCACCGAACTGGGCCTCCCAGATGACCAGCGACTCCGGACGGGCCAGCGAGTAGCCGTACTCGAAGCCCATCGCCGCGTACTCCGAGAGCAGCGAGTCGTAGACGTTGTACCGGGCCTGGTCGTCGGCCAGGTACAGCAGCGGGGTGTAGTCCTCGCCGGTGACCTGGTCGACCAGGACCGCGTGGCGCTGGCCGAACGTGCCGCGGCGGGTGTCCTGGCCGGCGAGCCGGACCGGGGTGCCCTCCATCAGCAGCGAACCGATGGCCAGGGTCTCGCCCATGCCCCAGTCGATCGTGCCGTTCTCCACCGAGGCCGCGCGACGCTGCATCTGCGGCATCAGACGGGGGTGGACGGTGATCGACTCGGGGATGTTGACCTGCGACTCGGCGATCCGCTTGACGACCTCGGCGGAGACCGCGGTCTCCACGGCCACCGGGAACGCGGCCTGCGGCTCCGGGACGTGCGGGGAGGCGGGCTGCGAGGTGGCCTCGCGGACCTCCGCGAAGACCTTCTCCAGCTGGCCCTGGAAGTCCTGGAGCGCCTGCTCCGCCTCTTCCAGCGTGATGTCGCCGCGACCGATCAGCGACTCGGTGTAGAGCTTGCGCACCGAGCGCTTCTTGTCGATCAGGGTGTACATCTGCGGGTTGGTGAACTCCGGGTTGTCGCCCTCGTTGTGACCGCGGCGGCGGTAGCAGATGAGGTCGATCACGACGTCCTTGTTGAACGCCTGCCGGAACTCGAAGGCGAGCCGCGCGACGCGGACCACGGCCTCCGGGTCGTCGCCGTTGACGTGGATGATCGGCGCCTCGATCATGCGCGCCACGTCGGTGGCGTACATCGAGGAGCGCGAGGACTCCGGGGCGGCGGTGAAGCCGACCTGGTTGTTGATCACCACGTGCACGGTGCCGCCGGTGCGGTAGCCGCGCAGCTGCGACATGTTGAGCGTCTCGGCGACGACGCCCTGGCCCGCGAAGGCCGCGTCGCCGTGGAGCGCGACCGGCAGGACCGTGAAGTCCGTGCCGCCCTTGTTGATGATGTCCTGCTTGGCGCGGGCGATGCCCTCCAGGACCGGGTCGACCGCCTCCAGGTGCGAGGGGTTGGCGGCCAGCGAGACCTTGATCTGCTCGCCGTCCAGACCGGTGAAGGTGCCCTCGGCGCCCAGGTGGTACTTGACGTCGCCGGAGCCGTGCATCGAGCGCGGGTCGAGATTGCCCTCGAACTCGCGGAAGATCTGGGCGTACGACTTGCCGACGATGTTCGCCAGGACGTTCAGCCGGCCGCGGTGGGCCATGCCGATGACGACCTCGTCGAGGCGGGCCTCGGCGGCGGAGTCGATGACCGCGTCGAGCAGCGGGATGACGGACTCGCCGCCCTCCAGCGAGAACCGCTTCTGGCCGACGTACTTCGTCTGCAGGAAGGTCTCGAACGCCTCCGCGGCGTTCAGCCGGCGCAGGATCCGCAGCTGCTCCTCGCGCTCGGGCTTCGGGCGCGGGCGCTCGACCCGGTCCTGGAGCCACTTGCGCTGCTTCGGGTCCTGGATGTGCATGAACTCGATGCCGGTGGTGCGGCAGTACGACTCGCGGAGCACACCGAGGATGTCGCGGAGCTTCATCATCGTCTTGCCGGCGAACCCGCCGACCGCGAAGTCCCGCTCCAGGTCCCACAGGGTGAGGCCGTGCTCGGTGATGTCGAGGTCGGGGTGCTTGCGCTGGTGGTACTCCAGCGGGTCGGTGTCGGCCATGACGTGGCCGCGGACCCGGTAGGAGTGGATCAGCTCGAAGACCCGCGCGGCCTTGGTGACGTCGTCGTCGTGCGAGGCGTCGATGTCCTTGAGCCAGCGGACCGGCTCGTAGGGGATGCGCAGCGCCTTGAAGATCTCGTCGTAGAACTCGTTCTCGCCGAGCAGCAGCTGGGAGAGGACGCGCAGGAACTCGCCGGAGGCGGCGCCCTGGATGACCCGGTGGTCGTAGGTCGACGTGAGCGTCATGACCTTCGAGATGCCGAGCTTGTTGAGGGTGTCCTGCGAGGTGCCCTGGAACTCCGCCGGGTAGTCCATCGCGCCGACGCCCATGATGAGGCCCTGACCGGGCATCAGGCGGGGCACCGAGTGGACGGTGCCGATCCCGCCGGGGTTGGTCAGCGAGGCGGTGACGCCGGTGAAGTCGTCCATGCCGAGCTTGCCGATGCGGGCGCGCCGGACGATGTCCTCGTACGCCTGCCAGAACTCGAAGAAGTTGAGCGTCTCGGCCTTCTTGATGGCCGCGACGACCAGCTGGCGGTCGCCGTTCGGCTTCACCAGGTCGATGGCCAGACCCAGGTTGATGTGCTCCGGCTTGACCAGGGTGGGCTTGCCGTCCCTCTCCGCGAAGGAGTAGTTCATCGACGGCATGGCCTTGAGGGCCTGCACCATCGCGTACCCGATGAGGTGCGTGAAGGAGATCTTCCCGCCGCGGGCGCGCTTGAGGTGGTTGTTGATGACGATGCGGTTGTCGAAGAGCAGCTTCACCGGGACCGCGCGGACGGATGTGGCCGTCGGCAGCTCCAGCGAGGCGTTCATGTTCTTCGCGACGGCGGCCGAGGGGCCGCGCAGCGTCACGTACTCCGGTCCTGCCGGGGCCTCGGTGGACTCGTCGGCCTTCGCCTTGGGCTTGGCGGGCGCGGCGGCGGGCTTCGCCGCCGCGGGCTTCGCCGGGGCCGGGGCCGCCGGGGCGGCCTTGGCCGGGGCGGGCTGCGCGGGAGCCGCCGGAGCGGCTGCGGGCGCGGCCTTCACCGGAGCCGGAGCGGCCGCCGGGGCGGGCGCGGCCTCGGCCGCCGGAGCCCCCGAGGCCCCGGCGCCGGGAGCGGGCTTGTCCGCCGTGCCGGTGGCACCCGGCTTGTAGTCGGCGAAGAAGTCCCACCAGGCGCGATCGACCGAACTGGGATCCTGGAGGTACTGCTGGTAGATCTCGTCGACGAGCCATTCATTGGCGCCGAAAGCCGCGGCCGGGTTGGTGCCCGGGCTGGCTTGGTCGGTCGAGATGCTCGAGTTACTGGGGGACTGAGACGACACGGCGGCAACCGCCCTCTTCCGCTTCACAAGGTGATGGACAGCGGAAATCAAGGCTACGCCCCCCGAACCGTTCCTTGCAGACCGGGCCGGTGCTTCGTCGTGCACATCACATCGAAGGGCGGGTTTCGGCGCAGGAAATGGCGGGAAACAAGCGAGGTTCCACTGCACTCCGGGTACGCAGGACCGTGGGTACGGTCCTCCGACCGTATCCCCTTGCGGTCCCCAGCTGGCAGGACACGGATGAACGTGCCCTTCCGGTTCGACCCTATGTCAACGACGCCGTCAACCGCGCTGCTCGGGGATTCCCGGGAGGGTGACCTGGATGCGGCAACCCCGCGCGGATTCGGCCACCCCGATCCGGCCGCCGTGCAGATCGACCGCCCAGCGGGCGATGGCCAGACCCAGTCCCGTACCGCCGTCGCTGCCCGGACCGTGCGGGGACGGCGCCTGGCCCCGGTTGAAGCGCTCGAACACCCGGTGGCGCTCCGCCTCCGGGATGCCGGGCCCCTCGTCCATGACCTCCAGCTCCAGCGACTCGGGATACACCCCGCGCCGCGCGAGCACCGTCACCCGGCCGTGCGGCGGGCTGTGCTTGACGGCGTTGTCGATGAGGTTGGCGACCACCTGGTGCAGCCGCTCGGCGTCCGCGTGCGCGGTGAGCTCCGGCGGCGAGACGTCCAGGTGCAGATGGACGTCCGTACGGGAGTGATTGCCCGAGCCCGACGACAGACGTCGCTGGGAGGCCGCGAGATTGGCCTCTTTCAGTACGCCCGAGAGATACGGCCACACCTCGAAACGGCGTGACTTGAGCGCCACCACCCCGTTGTCCAGCCGCGACAGGTCCAGCAGCGTCTCGACCAGCCGGCCCAGCCGCTCCGTCTGCTTCAGCGCCGTGCGCATCGTCTCCGGATCGGCGGCGGACACCCCGTCCACCACGTTCTCCAGCACGGCTCTCAGCGCCGCGATCGGCGTACGCAGCTCATGGCTGACATTGGCGACCAACTCCTTGCGGTGCCGGTCCTCCGCCTCCAGATCGTCCGCCATGCGGTTGATCGTCTGCGCCAGATCGCCCAGCTCGTCCCGCCGCCCGGCGCCGCTCACCCGGCGCGTGTAGTCGCCGTGCGAGATCGACCGGGCCACCGCTCGCATCTCGTCCAGCGGCGCGGTCAGACCGTGCGCCACGAACTGCGTGATCAGCAGCGTCGCGATCACCGAGAACACGGTGATGAACTGGAACTCGGTCCGGGTCCGCAGGGCGACGATCAGCAGCCCGGTGGTGATGAACACCGAGACCACGACGAGCGTGCCGAGCTTGGCCTTGATGGAGAAGGGCCGCATTCCGGGCCCTGGCCAGGTCATGGCGCCGGAGTCTCCAGGGCGTAGCCCACGCCGTGCACCGTACGGATCCGCTCCGCGCCGATCTTCCGGCGCAGCGCCTTGATGTGGCTGTCGACCGTGCGGGTGCCCGAGGCGTCCGCCCAGTCCCACACCTCGGCCAGCAGCTGCTCCCGGGAGAGCACGGCGCGCGGGGTGTTGGCGAGGCAGACGAGCAGGTCGAACTCGGTCGGCGTGAGGTGGACGTCCTCCGCGCGCACCCGGACCCGGCGCTGCGCGTGGTCGATCTCCAGCTCACCCAGGCGCAGTATCCCGCTGCGCGGGGTCACGGCGGCCAGCGCGGCCCGCTCCACCCGGCGCAGCAGCACGTGCACCCGGGCGGCCAGCTCCCGCATGGAGAACGGCTTGGTCATGTAGTCGTCGGCGCCGACCCCGAGCCCGACGAGCATGTCGGTCTCGTCGTCGCGTGCCGTGAGCATCAGCACCGGTACCGGACGCTGCGCCTGCACCCGGCGGCAGACCTCCAGGCCGTCGAAGCCCGGAAGCATGATGTCGAGCACCATCAGGTCGGGCTGCCAGGCCTCGGCCGCGTCCACGGCCGCGGGGCCGTCCAGCGCGGTCTGCACCAGGAAGCCCTCCGCCCGCAGCCGGGCGGAAATGGCGTCGACGATCGTGGCGTCGTCCTCGACCACCAGCACCCGGCGCTGAGCCCCCGGGGTGGCCGCGACGCCGTTGTGGGTGGTGTGTGTCTGTTCCATCGCCCCGCCCCTGCCCGTTCTCGCGGGAGCCATTCCCCCGCAAGGCACGGTCTTCGCTCGTGGTTTTCGTGGGTGATCCCGTGTGCCGGTCAGCAGCGTAAAGGCAGCGGAGGGCTCCCGGCTACGCAGGGTGTTGCCCGGCCGTGCGAGTTCACGCCCACCGGGCAACCGGATCGTCGCCCTTGTGCCGGTTGGCCCGTGCCACCGCCGGGTCCCGCATACCGGGAGGGGGGTTCAGGCGGCCCGGAGTGCGAGATGGACCACGTCGGGCACACCTCGGGCAACGGCCACCTCTTCCGTCCTAACCCCGCTGAACCCGGCATTCCGCAACGCCTGTTCGAAGGCCGGCGACGGCTGAGCGGACCAGACGGCGAGCACGCCGCCCGGGGTCAGCCGGTCGTGGCAGTGCGCCAGACCGGCGGCGGAGTAGAGGTGTCCGTTGTCCTCCGTGACGGTCCAGTCGGGCCCGTTGTCGATGTCCAGGCAGAGCGCGTCGTAACGCTCCGTGGCCGTACGGAGGTGGGCGACGAGATCCGTGTGCAGGATCTCGGTCCGCGGGTCCGCCAGCGCGGGCCCGGAGATCCGGTCCAGCGGCCCGCCCCGGTGCCAGTCCACGATCGCCTGCTCCCGCTCCACGACCGCGATCCGCCCCCAGCGCTCCTCCTCGGCGGCCCGGACCAGGGAGAAGCCGACGCCCAGGCCGCCGATCAGCACCGAGGGGCCCGTCCGTCCGGCGGGCAGCGCCGCGAGCGCGGCGTCGATCAGCAGCCGCTCGGAGCGCCCGTCGGAGGTGTCCATCAGGAAGCAGCCGTTGGCGATGATCTCGAAGTGCTCCCCGCGCTCCCGCAGCACGACCTCGCCGAACGGCCCTTCGCGGCGGTCGAGGACGACGGGGGCGTCGGCCGGGCGCGTCGGCAGCGGGTCGGGGGCGGGCGTCGAGGGCGTCGCGGCCGTCGCAGACATCGTGGGTCTCTCCGGTCTCCGGTCGTGGTGGTCGGTGTCCGCCATCCTGTCCCGCCGCCCGGGCCGAGTGCCAGCGGGTTCCGCACTCCGCGGGGCGGGAACAAGCGTCCGCCCCGCGGTGCTCCCGTAGACGGGCGGAGCCTGCGTGGCTGATCGCTCAGAGCGAACAGGCCCTGGGGAACATTCGGCGGCTCAGGAGCATTGAGTCCACATAGCTCAACTTGCCTGCCGAAGGGGAGATCATGACTAACGAGTCCCAGGCGTTCACACCGATCGACCTGCCCGTGCTGCCGCTCGACGACGAGGTCGTCCTGCCCGGCATGGTGGTGCCGCTCGACCTGTCCGACACCGAGGTCCGCGCCGCCGTCGAGGCAGCGCAGGCCGCCGCCCGCCCCGGCGGCGGAAAGCCCGAGGTGCTGCTGGTCCCGCGGATCGACGGTACGTACACGGGGACCGGCGTCCTCGGCACCGTCGAGCAGGTCGGACGCCTGTCGGACGGCGACCCGGGCGCGCTCATCCGGGCCCGTGACCGGGTCCGCATCGGCGCCGGGACCAGCGGCCCCGGCCGGGCGCTCTGGGTCGAGGGCACCGTCCTCGACACCGCCGCCCCCGACCCGCTGCCCGGATCCGCCGCCGAACTCGTCAAGGAGTACAAGGCGCTCGCCACCAGCTGGCTGAAGAAGCGCGGCGCCTGGCAGGTCGTGGACCGGGTCCAGCAGATCGACGACGTCTCCGCGCTCGCCGACAACTCCGGATACTCGCCGTTCCTCTCCACCGCCCAGAAGGTCCAGCTCCTGGAGACCGTGGACCCGATCGCCCGGCTGAAGCTCGCCATCCAGTGGCTGAGCGAGCACCTCGCCGAACAGGACGTGGCCGAGTCCATCGCCAAGGACGTCCAGGACGGCGTCGACAAGCAGCAGCGCGAGTTCCTGCTGCGCCGCCAGCTCGACGCCGTACGCAAGGAGCTCGCCGAGCTGAACGGCGACCCGGAGGACGAGTCCGACGACTACCGGGCCCGCGTCGAGGCCGCCGACCTGCCCGAGCACGTCCGCGAGGCCGCGCTCAAGGAGGTCGAGAAGCTGGAGCGCTCCAGCGACCAGTCGCCCGAGGGCGCCTGGATCCGCACCTGGCTGGACACCGTCCTCGAACTGCCGTGGACCGAGCGGACCGAGGACGCCTACGACATCCGCGGCGCCCAGGAGGTCCTGGACGCCGAGCACGCCGGCCTCGCCGACGTGAAGGAGCGCATCACGGAGTACCTGGCGGTGCGCAAGCGCCGTGCCGACCGGGGTCTTGGTGTGGTGGGCGGCCGCCGTGGCGGCGCGGTCCTCGCCCTCGTCGGGCCGCCCGGCGTCGGCAAGACCTCGCTCGGCGAGTCCGTCGCGCACGCCATGGGCCGCAAGTTCGTCCGGGTCGCGCTCGGCGGTGTCCGGGACGAGGCGGAGATCCGCGGCCACCGGCGTACGTACTTGGGTGCCCTCCCCGGACGCATCGTGCGGGCCATCAAGGAGGCCGGTTCGATGAACCCGGTCGTCCTGCTCGACGAGATCGACAAGGTCGGCTCCGACTTCCGGGGCGACCCGGCCGCCGCCCTCCTCGAAGTGCTCGACCCGGCGCAGAACCACACCTTCCGCGACCACTACCTGGAGGTCGAGCTCGACCTCAGCGACGTCGTCTTCCTCGCCACCGCCAACGTGCTCGAAGCCATCCCCGAGGCCCTGCTCGACCGCATGGAGCTGGTCCGGCTCGACGGCTACACCGAGGACGAGAAGGTCGTCATCGCCCGGGACCACCTGCTCCCGCGCCAGCTGGAACGGGCGGGTCTGGAGAAGGACGAGGTCGCTCTGGAGGAGTCGGCGCTGCGCAAGCTGGCCGGCGAGTACACCCGCGAGGCGGGCGTACGGAATCTGGAGCGGGCCGTCGCCCGGCTGCTCCGCAAGGTCGCGGCCCAGCACGAACTGGGCGACCGCGAGCTGCCGTTCACGGTGACCGACGCGGATCTGCGCGGCCTCATCGGCCGGCCGCACCACGTGCCCGAGTCCGCCCAGGACCCGGCCGAGCGCCGTACGGCGGTGCCGGGCGTGGCCACCGGGCTCGCGGTGACCGGGGCGGGCGGTGACGTCCTCTTCGTCGAGGCGTCGCTCGCCGATCCGGAGACCGGGGCGTCCGGACTGACCCTGACCGGTCAGCTCGGCGACGTCATGAAGGAGTCGGCGCAGATCGCGCTGAGCTTCCTGCGGTCGCACGGCGCGGAGCTGGAGCTGCCGGTCGCGGACCTCAAGGACCGGGGTGTGCACATCCACTTCCCGGCGGGCGCGGTGCCCAAGGACGGCCCGAGCGCCGGTATCACCCTGACGACCGCGCTGGCCTCGCTGCTCTCCGGACGGCTGGTCCGTACGGATGTGGCGATGACCGGTGAGGTGTCGCTGACCGGACGGGTGCTGCCGATCGGCGGCCTCAAGCAGAAGCTGCTGGCGGCCCACCGCGCGGGCATCACCACCGTGGTGATCCCCCAGCGCAACGAGGCCGACCTGGACGACGTACCGGCCGAGGTGCTGGAGAAGCTGGACGTCCACCCGGTCACCGACGTCCGCCAGGTGCTGGAGATCGCCCTCGCCCCGGCCTCGGCCCCGGCGGAAAGGATCCCGGCCGCGGCCTGACCGCCACGCAGTGACGGGCGCGGCATCAGGTGCGCGACCGGTACGGACGGCCCGCTTCCCGAGTCAACGGGGGCGGGCCGTTCCGCGTGCCGTGAGGGCCGGCCGGGCTCCGGACCGTTCCTCAGGGGCTCAGGGGCTCAGGGGCTCAGGGGCGGTAGATCGTGCCCGGCTCCGGCTCGGCGGGGGCCATCAGCTCGGGGACGGTCACGAAGGTGTAGCCGTCCTTCTGGAGCGCGTCGATGATCCCGGGCACGGCGGGCACGGTGCCCTTGTAGATGTCGTGGAGCAGGATGATGCCGTCCTTGCTCGCCTGGTCCAGGATCCGCTTCTTGATCAGCGCGGAGTCGTTGGTCGAGTAGTCCTTGGCGGTGGCGCTCCACAGCACCTGGGAGAGCCCCAGGTCCTTGCTGATCTCCGAGACCGTGTCGTCGGTGCGGCCCTGCGGCGGGCGCATCAGCCGGGGCTTCTTGCCGGTGATCTTCTCGATGGCCAGCTGTGTCTTCTCCAGCTCGGCCCGTATCTCGTCCGGCTTCCGGTCGGTCAGGACCTGGTGCGTCCAGGTGTGGTTGGCGACCTCGTGGCCCTCGTCCTCGATGCGCTGCACCACGTCGGGGTGCTTGATGACGTGGTGCTTGCCCAGCAGGAAGAAGGTGGCGTGCACCTTCTTCTCCTTGAGGATGTCCAGCAGCCTCGGTGTGTCCTTGCCCGGGCCCGCGTCGAAGGTCAGGGCGATGCACTTGGCCTTGCGGCAGTCCACCGGACCGAACGAGCCCTTGGCGTCCGAGGCCGCCTCGCCCCGTGCCGAGCCCGGTGCCGTCGTGTCCATCGAGCAGCCGCTCAGCGTCAGTGTGAGCGCCGTCACCAGCGCCGCGGCCAACCCCATCCCCGACAACGGCATCTTTCTGGGCACGACGCATCACTCCTCTGTGCGGAAATCCGCACAGGCGTGCGGTACGCCGAGGACTATACACAGCATGTATACGCTGGGTGCATAGTGGGGCCTCGGACCGCGAAGAGCCCGGTGACCTGGGTGGGGAAGCGGGTTCAGGTGCCGCCGTCGGTCCCCTTCTGCGGAATACTGTCCGGGCTGCGGGGCCGACCGGTCGCGGACGAAACCTTCACCGGCGGGACGCCGTGGGAATCGGCGGTACGCCGTGGGGATCGGCAGGACGCCGCAGGAATCGGCAGGGCACCGTATGAGGGGTACCGACGTGCGCGGGAACGACATCGAGCCGGAGCCGGGCACGCCCGACGAGAGCGGCGTGGACCATGAGTTCCTGGCGCTGGAGCGCGAGCTGGCGGTGTTCCTGCGCCGGGCGCGGGCCAGCTCGGGCGAGATGGCCCGGGAGGTCCACCCCGAACTGGAGCCCGCCGCCTACGGACTGCTCGTCCGCCTGGAGGCGGCGGGCCGGCAGCGGGCCACCGATCTGGCCGCCTACTTCGGCGTCGGCAAGGCCACCGTGAGCCGCCAGCTGCACTCCCTGGAGAACCTCGGGCTGGTGGCCCGCGAGCCCGACCCGGCCGACGGGCGCGCCTGGCTCGTCCACCTCACCGACGACGGCCTGGCCCGCTTCCGCAGCGTCCGGGACGCCCGTCGCGGGCGCTATGTGCGCAAGCTGGCCGACTGGGACCGGGCCGAGATCGCCGAGCTGGCCCGGCTGCTGCACCAGCTGAACAGCCGCGCGGAGAGCTGACCCGCCTGCCGCGCGGGCCCGCGGCACCGGCCTGCGGCGCGGGATGCCCGAACCGGCCTGCGGCGCGGGATGCCCGAACCGGCCTGCGGCGCGGGATGCCCGAACCGGCCTGCGGCCGCTAGCCCAACTCCACCAGGAGCGCGGTCGCGTCGTCGTGCGTCTTGCTCCGTCCCAGCCGTACCCGCCCCGCCTCCACGTCGGCGAGCTCCAGCTCCCGCACCCGGTCGATCAGCCCCTGCGGCCCCGCCTTCCGCAGCAGCCCCAGCGCGCCCGCCCAGTCGCCCTCGTCGAACACCTCCGTCCAGCGGCTCGCCCCGTCCGTGAGCGCGGCGAGGGCCCGGACGCCGGCCGCCGGGGTGCTGCCCGTCACCGCCCGCGCGGCCACCGACGGATCCGCGGCGGCCGTGAAGAAGCCGCCCTCCTTGTTGCGGACCGTGGAGTCGGCGATCTCGTGCGACGCGAGCGAGCCCGGCGGCAGCCGGTCCAGCCGGTCGTCGAGAACCGCCCGGACCGTACCGTCGGAGGACTCCAGCAGCAGGGCCGAGTCGGAGAGCACCAGGTGCTCGATCGCCTGTTCGTTCCAACGCGCCAGGACCACGGTCGCCTGAGGCGTACGCACGTGAGAAAGGTCACAGGTGACCCGATGGGCGTCGGCTGTACGCGAGATGGCCGCCGCCAGAATCCCGGTCAGGGTCAGATCAGGGCGGGAACCGGACAGTTCCACCAGCGCGCCGCCCAGCCGTGCGGTGAACCACGGGACCGAGTGCACACAACCGTCGTCCCCGCGCGGCGGGGTGACGCCGTCGAGCAGGACCAGCACCCCACCCTGGCCGGACGCGGGAAGAGACCCGGACGCCCAGTCCTCGTTGGGGCGTTCGGGACTGCCGGGAACGGTGGCGAGTTCGATGCGCATACAGCCAGTCTGCACGAGCCCTTCACCGTCCCCGCACGCGACCGGATATGGCCTGTACCAGCAGGTCAAAGGGTGCGCACCGGCCGGAAGGAGCTGCTCCGGACCGATTGCGGGCGGGCATCCTGCCAAAGGCGGAGCGGAAGTTCCACCCCATGGTCCACGCATGGTCAGAGACGCACCAGGGCAGACTTGTTCGCCAACTCCGGAGTGATGTTCACTCCTTCGAGTGGCGGAGCGGTTGATGCGCGCCCCCCTCTCATAAGCGCTGGAATGGTCGGAAGCCGTACCAGGAGCGGGGCGCCCTTCCATGTGACCGTGCGTCACCTCTGCTTCAAGGGTGGACGAGTCAAGATTGCGAGCACCGGTGCAGAAGAAGCGGCCGCGGAGCAAGGGCACGACGCGCGACGGTTCCGGGGCGACGCCTCCGGCACCCGGCGCGGACAAGCGGACCGTGCGGGTACGCAGCCGACTGGTCGCCGGTGTCGCGGTCGTCGGCGTCATCGTCCTGGCGGCGGGCGCCCCTGCCGCGCTCGGGGCTTCCGCCGATCTGACCGAGTCCCAGCGGCTGGTCACCCTCGCCGAGCTGAACCAGCAGGCGGTCACCCTCGCGCACTCCCTCGCCGACGAACGTGACGCCGTCACCGCGTACATCGCCGACGGCCGCGACGAGGACGCCGACGACAAGGACGGCGCGAAGAACCGCGCCGCCCGCACCACCCGTGTCGACCAGCAGATCGACGAGATCCACGAGGCGGCCTCCGCGGCCCTGCGCCGTGACCTCTCGACGGTCGCCTCGCTGCGCCGTGACGCGCTGACCGGCAAGGGCTCGGCCCTGGAGGCGCACCAGGCGTACTCCGACGTCATCGCCAAGCTGCACGGCATCGCCGCCGAACTGGCGGAGAAGACCCCGCCGCGCGCCGCCGACGCCACCCGGGCCCCGCTCACCCTCGGCGGCGCGTCCGAACAGGCCTCCGCCACCCGCGGGCTCCTCCTCGCCGCGCTCGCCGTGCCCAGCCCCGAGCCGACGGCCCCGCGAACCGATCCCTTCACCGGGCTGCCCGTGCAGACCCAGGACGAGGACGCCACCCGGGCCGACCGCGAACGCGACGAGCTGAGCGCCGCCGCCCAGCAGGCCCGCGTCCGGGAGCTGGCCGCGCTCGCCGACTTCGACCAGGCGGCGGACCCGGAGGCCCGCGACAAGCTCTCCGCCACCGTCACCGGACCCGAGGTCAACGACGCGGAGAAGTACCTCACCCGCCTCACCGACCGCCCCGAACTCTCGGACGCCGAGCGCAGGGTCAGCCCCAGGAAGCTGGAGGCCGCGCTCTCCGCCCGCGTCGACCGGATGCGCAGCGTCGAGTCCGCCCTGACCACCGGCCAGGTCCGGCATCTGGAGGGCCTGCGCGACGACGACGTCACCGCCCTCGAACTGAGCATCGCCCTGCTCGGCGGCTGCTTCCTGCTCGCCGTCGGCGTCTCCACCGCCGTCGCCCGCACCCTCACCCAGCCGCTCGCCGTCCTGCGTATCGGCGCCGCCCGCCTCGCCGAGGACCCCGAGAACGCCGAACCGGTCCGCTACACCGGCCGCAACGACGAGTTCGCCCAGGTCGTACGGTCGATGAACGCCCTGCACGGCCGGCTCACCACCCTGCACCAGGACCTCGGCGGACGCGTCGAAAGCCTCACCGCCGAACGGTCCGGCCTGATCAAGAGCCGGGAGACCCTGGACCGGCAGCGGACCGAACTCCGGGAGCGGACCGCCGAGCTGACCACCCAGCTGGAGCAGCTGCGGAACACGGTCAACCACACCTTCGTCAACCTCTCCCTGCGCACCCTCGGCCTGGTCGAGCGGCAGCTCGGCGTCATCGAGGGGCTGGAGGAGCGCGAGCAGGATCCGGAGCGCCTGGCCACCCTGTTCAAGCTGGACCACATGGCCACGGTCATGCGCCGCCACAGCGAGAACATGCTCGTCCTCGCGGGCGCCGAGCACGGCCACGGCCACGCCGGTCCGATCCCGCTGGTCGACGTGGCGCGCGCCGCCGTCAGCGAGATCGAGCGGTACGAGCGGGTGACCATCCAGTCCCTGCCGCCGCACGCCCAGATCGCCGGGTTCGCCGCCGACGACCTCAGCCACCTGCTGGCCGAACTCCTGGAGAACGCCACCTCCTTCTCGCCGCCGGACTCCCATGTCGAGCTGTCCGGCTGGCTGCTGGAGAGCGGTGAGGTGATGCTCTCCGTGTCGGACGAGGGCATCGGCATGTCGGCGGTCCGGATGGACGAGCTGAATGCCAGGCTGGCCGACCCGGCCTCGTTCGAGGCCGGTGAACAGAATGCCGACGGCGCCGGACTCGGTCTCCAGGTGACGTCGTTGCTGGCCGCCCGGCACGGCGTACGGGTCCAGCTGCGCGAGCAGAAGGGGAGTGGAGTGACGGCCGTCGTCGTCCTGCCGCAGGCCCTGCTGCCCAAGACCCTGCCCGCCGCCACCCCGCCCGCCGTGCAACTGCCCGGCGACGCGCCCACGCTCAACCTGCCGGGCTCGGTGGCCGAGGCCAACTCCAATGCCCTGCCCCGGCGTTCACCGCTCCCGGCGGCCGCGCCGGAGCCGGGCACGCCGGCCGAGGCCGCGTCGGACCCGCTGGACCCGTCGGACCTGTCGGACCCGTCGGACCTGCTTGACCCGTCGGACCGCGACGAGGTGACCGCCCCGGGGCCGGCCGCCGAGCCGGAGGCCGAGGCGCTGCCCGCCGTGGACCCGATGATCGCCGCCGCCGAGCGGACGATCCGTGAGAACGCCGCCGAGAACGCCGCAGCCGGGGAGGCAGGGGCCGACGAGACCCCGGAAGCCACCGCCGTACCGCAGGAGCAGGACGCACAGCAGCCGTTCGCGGGGGCCGAGCCCGAAGCCGAGCCCGCCGCCGCGACCGACACCGGGCCGGGCACCGACACCGGGCCGGGCACCGAGCCGGACGTCGAGTCGGAGTCCGAGATCACGCTGCAGGTCCGCCTGCCGAAGCCGCCGGGCGACCCGGCCACCCCGGCCACCCCGGCCACCCCGGCCACCCCGGTCGACCCGGTCGACCCGGCCCGCCAGGAGCCCCTGCCGGACCCCGCCGTCCCGGCGCAGGCCGACCCGTACGCCATCGGCCCCGACCGCCACGAGCGCCCGGCCGAGACCGGTCCGGGCGACCAGGAGCCGGACGGGCCCGCGTTCCGCCCCGCGCCGCACGCCGAGGCCGCCGCCGGTCCCGCGCCCGCCGAGACCGTCCCCGGACCCCGCCGCCCCGAGGCCGGACGGATCACCGACAAGGGGCTGCCGAAGCGCACCCCCAACGTGGTCCGGCCCGACACCGCTCCCGTCACCGGGCGCACCGGCAGCCTGGACCGGGACGCCCTGCGCCGCCGGCTCGGCAGCTTCCACCAGGCGGCGAAGGAGGGCCGGCGCGACGTCGAGGCGGAGATCGCCGAGACCGGCGGCATCGCCCTCGCCGGTCTCGGAGGCGTACCCGCCGACCGCACGGGGCACCGGAGCACCACCGCACCGACCACGGACACCGCACAGGACGCACGGAACGCAAGGACCACCCGGGCCGCCGAGACCGGCGGCCGGGCGGACGGCCGGAACGAAGAGACGGGGGACACAGTCGAGGAGGCACGCAGTTGACTGCGCCCAGCACATTCGGGCTGAGTACCGAGGCCCGGAACCTTCACTGGTTGCTGAGCAATCTCGTGGAGGAGGTGCCAGGGGTCCACTCGGTCACCGTCGTCTCGTCCGACGGCCTGATGCTGCTCTCCTCCGACCCCGGCCATCTGACCGCGAAGGCGGCCGGACCGGCCACCGGAACGTCGGACGGGCCCACCTCGGACGGGCCCAAGGGGTCCAGCGCCGACCTGGCCACGATCGTCTCCGGCATCGGCTCGCTGACCGTCGGCGCGGCGAAGCTGATGGACGGCGGCGGCGTCAAACAGACGATGGTCGCCATGGACGAGGGCAGCGTCTTCGTCATGTCGATCAGCGACGGCTCCCTGCTCGGCGTCCACGCCACCCCGGACTGCGACATGAGCGTCGTCGCGTACCACATGGCGCTCTTCGTCGGCCGGGCCGGACACGTACTCACCCCCGAACTCCGCAGCGAGCTGCGCACATCGTTGGAGAGCGCCCAGTGACCACCGCCGCCGCAGAACCCGCCCCCCGCCTCCCCGTCCGCGGGGCCGACAAGCGCCCCGCCCGGGTCCGCCCGTACTCCCTCACCGGCGGCCGCACGCGATTCGGGCACGTCCTGCTGGTCGAGACGTTCGTCGCCGCCCTCGAAGCACCCGACGAGCGCCGCGAACTCACCAACGGCAACCTCGCGTCGCGCGTCATGCCGGAGCTCCAGGCCATTGTCGAACTCTGCCGCCGGATGCGTACGGTCGCGGAGATCTCGGCCCTGCTGAAGATGCCGCTCGGCGTCGTCCGGGTGCTGCTCAGCGACCTGGCCGACCAAGGAAAGATCCGCGTGTACGGGACCGGTCACGGCACCGGCCAGCCCGACCGCGCACTGCTCGAAAGGGTGCTCAATGGACTCCGCCGTCTCTGAGGCGCCGCTCTTCGCCCCGCGTCAGCCGGGGGCCCGGGACCAGGCGTCAGGGCCCGTGGACCAGGCCGAGGAGTCGCTCCAGGCCTGGCAGCTCGACCACACCCGCGCGCCCACCGCCACCAAGATCGTGGTGGCCGGCGGCTTCGGCGTCGGCAAGACCACGTTCGTCGGCTCGGTCTCCGAGATCACGCCGCTGCAGACCGAAGCGCTGATGACGCAGGCGAGCGAGGAGACCGACGACCTCTCCGCGACACCGGAGAAGACCACCACGACGGTGGCCATGGACTTCGGCCGTCTCACCCTCGACGACGACCTCGTCCTGTACGTCTTCGGCACCCCGGGCCAGCAGCGCTTCTGGTTCATGTGGGACGACCTGGTGCGCGGGGCGATCGGCGCGGTCGTCCTCGCCGACACCCGGCGTCTGGAGGACTGCTTCCCGGCGCTCGACTACTTCGAGAGCTGCGGCCTGCCGTACATCGTGGCGGTCAACCACTTCGAGGGAACACCGGGTTACGAGGCGGAGGACGTCCGCGAGGCCCTGACCGTACCCCCGCAGGTGCCGATAGTGATCATGGACGCGCGTAACAGGATCACCGTCGTCGAGTCGCTGCTGGCCCTCGTGGGCCATGCTCTCGACGTCACCCCCGCCTGACGCCTCGAATCAGATACGACGGAGCACGGAGAGCCGCGATGCGGAAGATACTCATAGTCGGAGCCGGTCAGTCCGGGCTCCAGCTGGCCCTGGGGCTGCAGTCCAGAGGCTACGAAGTCACCCTGATGTCCAACCGCACCGCCGACGAGATCCGCACCGGCCGGGTCATGTCCACGCAGTGCATGTTCCACACCGCGCTCCAGCACGAGCGGGACTACCAGCTGAACTTCTGGGAGTCCCAGGCCCCGAAGATCGAGGGCCTCGGCGTCTCCGTCGCCGCCCCCGACTCCTCCCGTGCCGTCGACTGGGTCGGCAAGCTCGACGGCTACGCCCAGTCCGTCGACCAGCGCGTGAAGATGGCCGGCTGGATGGAGACCTTCGCCCAGCGCGGCGGGCAGCTCGTCATCCACGGCGCCGCCGTCTCCGACCTGGACTACTTCTCCCGCACCTACGACCTGGTGATGGTCTCGGCCGGCAAGGGCGAGCTGGTCTCCATGTTCGGCCGGGACGCGGCCCGTTCCCCGTTCGACGCCCCGCAGCGCGCGCTGGCCGTCGCCTACGTCCACGGCATGGGCCCGCGCCCGGAGCACCCGGAGTTCGACGCGGTCCGGTGCAATCTGGTGCCGGGCGTCGGCGAGCTGTTCGTGATGCCGACGCTCACCACCTCGGGCCGCGCCGACATCCTCTTCTGGGAGGGCGTCCCGGGCGGACCGCTCGACGCCTTCCAGGGCATCAAGGACCCCTCCGAGCACCTGGCGAAGACGCTGGAGCTGATGGAGAAGTTCACGCCGTGGGAGTACGCCCGCGCCACCAGGGTCGAGCTGACCGACGCCAACGGCACCCTCGCCGGCCGCTACGCCCCCACGGTCCGCAAGCCGATCGGCCGGCTGCCCGGCGGCGGCCTGGTCCTCGGCGTCGCGGACGTCGTCGTGGCCAACGACCCGATCACCGGCCAGGGCTCCAACTCGGCCTCCAAGTGCGCCAACTCCTACCTGGACTCGATCGTCGAGCACGGCGAGAAGGAGTTCGACGCGGCGTGGATGCAGTCCACGTTCGACCGTTACTGGGACACCGCGCAGCACGTCACGAAGTGGACCAACGCGATGCTCGGCGTCCCGCCGGAGCACGTGCTGAACCTGATCGGCGCGGCCGGCCAGCTCCAGCCCGCCGCCGACCGCTTCGCCAACGGGTTCAACGACCCGGCGGACTTCGAGAACTTCTTCTACGAGCCCGAGAAGACGAACGCCTACCTGGCCTCGCTCACCGGGGCCTGAGCGCCCCGATCACCGCTTCGGCGGCCGGACCAGCACCGTCGGTCCGGCCGCCGAGCTCTGCCCCGTACGTCTTGGCTCCTTGGTTCCTTGGCTCTTCGGCCCCTCGGCCGTGCCGTTCAGGAGGCGTCCGGCGGCGCCGCGTCCGCGCTGTATCCGGTGTCCGCGCCGTCGCGTGCGCCCTCGGGCAGGTCCGGGAGGGTGTACGTGGACAGCGGGGCGCCGCCGGGGTCCGGGCGGACGGCCCCCAGCAGCGGGTTCGACGCCAGGGGCGAGACCTTGACCTTCGTGCCGGGGCGGGGCGCCTGCACCACCAGGCCGTTGCCGATGTACAGCGCCACATGGGTCGCCTTCGGGAAGTAGATCACCAGGTCGCCGGGGCGCAGCGCGGAGACCGGCACCTTCGGGAGCTGCTTCCACTGCTCCTGCGAAGTGCGCGGGATCGCCCGGCCCGCCGCCGCCCAGGCCTGGGAGGTGAGCCCGGAGCAGTCGAAGGAACCGGGGCCCTCGGCGCCCCATACGTACGGCTTGCCGATCTGCCGGACCGCGTACGCCACGGCGTCGCCGCCCTGCCGGGTCGGCGGCCGGGTGGAGCTGAGCGCCCCGGAGGCCACCAGTTCGCGCTGGGCCTTGTCCACGTCCTGCTGTTCGAGGCCGGCGAGCTGGGCGATCTGCTCCTCGGAGAGCGTGGCCAGCAGCCCCTCGACCTCCCTGAGCCTGCCGTTCACGGCATCGCGCTGCTTCTTCTGCCGCGCGGCGAGCTTCTTCTGGTCGTCCAGCGCCTTGCGGGAGGCGGCGGCCAGCTGGTCGGCCCGCCGGGCGGTGTCGGTGAGCCGGTCCACCGTCGCCGCCCGGTTCGCGGCCAGCCGCCCCACCACATGGCTCTGGTCCAGGGCCCGCAACGGGTCGCGGGCCAGCAGCAGTTGGAGGTACGCGGAGAATTCGGTACGCCCCTGGTACTGCTCCCGGGCCAGCCGCCCGGCGTCCCCGCGGCTGAGCTCCAGCGCGGCCCGGGCCTTCGCCAGGTCCGCGTTCACCTTCTTCACCTGCGCGGTCCGCTGCTTCAGCTTCTCGGCGGTGGCGTTGTAGGTCTCGGTCGCCTCCTCCGCCGCCTGGTAGCGCGTCCGCAGCTCCCGCAGCAGGGCGACGACGCTCCTGGGCGCCTCGGGTGCGCCGAGGGCGGTCTCGGCATCGACCTCCGGAGCGTCGGTCCCGCCCGGCACGTCGGCCTCGTCCGTCCCGCCCGGAACGTCGGTCGCTTCGGACTCGTCGGTCCCGTCGGTCTCCTCCGGCGTCTCCGTTACGTCCGGGGCGTCCGCCTCGTCGGACTCCCGGGAGGGTACGGGGCCGGGCTCGGCCCGTGCGACGGTGGCGGGCGAGACCGTGAGCGCCGTGGTCAGCACGGTCGAGCAGACCGCGCGCAGGAGTCGGCCTGACACGACATCACCTCCGTGACGGAGACGTGGACGGAGACGAAGCCCGGCACCGGGTTCGTCCATACATGGGCGAATCCGATAATCCGGTCACTCGATGTCAGGTGACGCAAGCACCGCGCGGCGCGCCGTCCGGGGGATCCCCCGGACGGCGGTGAAGGTGGGCGAGGCTACGGGCCTCAGGCCACCGGGAAGGCGTAGAAGGACCGGTCCCGCTGGACGACGACGGTCTCGCCGAAGGTCAGCGCCCGGTACGGCGCACTCACCGTCGCCCCCTTCGGATCGGCCGACCCGATGTCCTGGAACTTCCACAGCCGCTCGCCGTCGGCCGCCGAGAACACCGTGACCTGGATGGCGTCGGTGGCGATCAGGGTCTTCTCGCTGCTGCTCAGGGTGAGCGAGGGGGCGTTGCCGATGCCCGGCACCTCGGTGGAGCGCCGCCACACCAGCCGGCCGCTCTCCCGCTCCACCGCGCCGACCAGCCGGCTGCGTTCGGTGGTGTGGATCAGGGGCCCGGCGATCAGCGGGGTGCCGAACCAGGAGCCGTCGCTGCCCTCGACGCGCCACAGCGGCTTCGTCGTGTCCGCCTCGAAGGCCTGGAGATCCTTGCCGACCGCCGCGTACAGCGCCCCGTCCTCGTCGCCCGTGGTGGCGGCCTCCAGGGAGGCCGCGCCGTACTTCTTGGTCCACAGCAGCTTGCCGGTCTTCTGGTCGAACGAGCGGACCGAACCCTTGCCCTTGGCCGCCTTGACCTCGGCCGCCGTCAGGCTCACCGCGTCCTGCCGTACGAGGACGTCGGCGGAGCGCTCCGCGACCACCCGGTAGGCGGGGGTGCCCGGGGAGCGGCCCGCGGGCACGGCGGTCCGCCACAGCTCCTTGCGCTGCACGATGTCGTACGCGAAGAAGTGGGCCTGGACGACTTCCTTGTCCTTCTCCTTCTTCTTGCCCTTCTTCGGCTTCGGGGCCTTCACGGTGACCGTGTGCGATCCGGTGAACCAGATGACCGGCCCGGAACTTCCGGCCAGCCGCCCGACGGTGAGGCCCGGCAGGTCGCTGAAGGCTTCGGTGTAGCGCACGCGGTGCACGACCTTGCCGTTCTTCGGCGACAGCCACAGGAACTCCGTGGGGCTCGCCACGAAGACCAGATCGTCGCCGGCCGCCAGCGCGGCCTGCCCCTTCGCCCCGTCCGCGCGCTGCCACAGCCGCTTGCCGGTGCGCAGGTCCACGGCGCTGGCCTGGCTCTCGCTGGTCACCACCAGGAGCTTGTCCCGCCATACGGCGGTGGTGAGCGGGGAGGACTCGGAGGCCGGGTGGGCGTAGACCCAGCGCGGCTCGGGGGCCTGCCCCGGGAGCGTACGGCGGGGCTTCGGCGCGGGCTTGTCGTCGGTCGCCGCCGCCGTGTCCCAGGATCCGAGCGCGGCGACCGAACCGCCGCCCACGACCAGCCCGCCGACGGCCGCGGCCGCGATGGTCAGCAGCGTCCGGCGGCTCGCGCCGGGGTCGGGCGCCGGGGCGGGCGCGGGAGGCAGCGGCAACGACACCATCGGGCCGCCGCCGGGTCCACCGGGCCCCGCGGGCCCGGCCGGCAGCGCGGCGGCGGGGTACGGGGCGGGCCCGCCCTGCGTGTGACTCGGCTGCTGCGGCTGCTGCGGCTGCTGCGGCTGTTGCGGGGTGCCGGGGGCGGCGGGCAGTGCGGGCGGCATCGGGTGGGCCGCCGGGACCAGGGCCGCGCCCGGGGGTGCGGTGAGTTCGTGGGGGAGCGCGAGCTGGGTCGTCGGGCGGTCGCTCTGCGGCGGTCGCGGCCCGGTGTTGAGGAACCGCGTGGTGCCCCGGTCCTCACCGATGTCCCCGTCGGACACGGGTGCGGCGGTGGGTGCTTGCGATGCGGGGGCGTTCACCGGCGAGGCGTCGGCCGGTGGCGTACCGGCCGGTGACGCGTTCGTCTGCGATGCGTCCGCCGGGGGGACGGGCAGCGGCCGGGCGTCCTCGGGCTCCGGGGCCGTACGGGCGTCCTGCGGCTCAGGGACCGCGCGCGGGTCCTCGGGCCGGGCGCCGTCCGTACGCGGGTCCTCGGGCCGGGCGTCCTCGGGCTCCGGGGTCTCCTCCGGCCCGGACTCCGCGGCCTCTGCCTCCGCGGCCCCTGCCCCCGCCTCGGCCGCCTCCGTCGACCCGGCCTCCGGCTCCGTGTCGTCCTCCGGCGGCTCCAGGGCCAGGACCCGCGCCTCCTGGTCCGTGACCGCCGCCGCGAGCCGTTCGGGGAGCCAGCCGCCCCGGGCAAGGCCCGCCGCGCCCTCCAGGGCCAGTTCGGCGGCGACCGTGCCGGCGGCGGGCCGCTCGGCCGGGTCCTTCGCCAGGCAGCTCGCGATCAGCTCGCGCAACGGGTCCGGTACGGCGTCGAGTTCGGGCTCGTCCTCGGCGATCCGGCGGGCGGCCTCCTCGGCCGGGCCCTCCGTGAACGGGGTCGTCCCGGTCGCCGCGTACGCCAGCAGCAGCCCCAGGACGAACAGGTCGGAGGCGGCGGAGACCTCCTTGCCCTCGATCTGCTCGGGCGTCAGATAACCGAGCCGTACCGAGAGCTGGCCGCCCGGACCCACCTCCGCCGATGCGGCGGCGCCCAGCGGGCCGAAGGCGGTGAGGCGGGGCCCGTCGGCGGCCAGCAGCACCGTGCCGGGGGCCAGCCCCTGGAGCACCGAGCCGGAGGCGTGCACCCGGGAGAGGATCTCGGCGATGCCCGCGCCCAGTATCCGCAGGGCCCGCTCCGGCAGCGGACCGGCGATCGCGACCGCCTCGGCCAGCGGCAGCGCGGGCACGTAGGCCGCCGCCGTCCACAGCGGCTCCGGCCCGTCCGCAGGGGCCTCCGGTTCCTCGCCGAGGTCGACGGGCGGACTCACCCAGCCGCCCGCGAGGCGTTCGGCGGTGCGCGCCTCGGCCCGGAAGCGGCGGCTGAAGACCGGTACGGCGGCCAGCTGGGGGCGCGCGGCGGTGACGAGGACCACCTCACCGGTGGCGGCGTCCCGGGCCACGTACCGTACGGCGCTCGCGCCTTCGTGGAAGCGGGCCAGCGCGGTGAAGCGGCCGAAGCGGCGTGGATCGTCCTGACGCAGCGCCTCCATGGCGCACCCCCCTTGTGACCGTCCTCCGGCGACCGAGTGACCCGGCGCTCGGCACCTGACCGTCGATCTTAGGGCCTGTGCCGTACGCGAGAGCCGCCCGCCGGGGTTCAGTCGCGGCTCGGCGGCTTGGACCAGGGCCACTTGAGCGTGCGGTGCTCGCGGCCGCCGGGGGCGTACTCGTACACCCAGCCGCGCTGGAGCCCGAGCCGCTTGGTGTAGCCGGCCGGGACGCGCTGGTACGCGTACACGGTGGCGGGGCCGCCGTCGGGGGAGGGCACCGGGACCTCGTACCACTTCGGCGGGTGGCCGGTCGGGCCGAGCAGGATCGGCAGGACCCGGCCGTCCAGGGGGCCGCCGCGGAAAGGGGTGTTCTCGCTCTTCACCGGGTCAGTCTGACGCAGCGGCCGGGGACAGCAGGTGCGCCGCCTCCGCGACGACCGGAATCACCCGTTCCGCCAGCTGTCCCGCCGGGCCGTCGGGCCGCTCGAGGGCCAGCAGCTCGTTCACCACCACCGCGGTCTCCGGGTCGGTGGCGGCGGTCGCGGTGAGCAGGGCGATCAGATGGTCGACCAGCCAGCCGCGCAGTTCGGCCGCGTCCGGCCGCTTCCCGTCGTCGAGCCAGATCAGCGAGGCCGCCTCGACGGCCGCGATCCAACTGCGCACCATCATCCGCAGCCTCGGCCCGGCGGGCTGCTCCCCGGCCCCGCCGATCCGCCCGAGATGGCGCAGGATCTCGTCGGCCGCCGCCCGGCGCACCCCGTCCACGATCGTCGTCGTACGGGAGGTCTCCACGACGCTGCCGCCGCGCAGCAGGGCGCTGAACCCGGTGTCGTGCTCGTCGACGAAGCGCAGATAGCGGTCCAGGACCCGGGCGACCCGCTCGGTGGGCGGGCCGACCGGCGGTTCGGTGAAGCACAGCGTCAGCTCGTCGGCCGCCGAGCCGAGCGCGGCCTCGTACAACTGCTGCCGCCCGCCCGGGAAGTAGCGGTAGACGAGCGGCCGGGAGACCCCGGCCGCCACCGCCACCTCGTCGAGCGAGACCTCGTCGGGCGCCCGATGGGCGAAGAGGCCGAGCGCGGCGAGCAGCAGCTGGGAGCGGCGCTCCTCGACGCTGAGCCTGCGGTACGTCGCCCGGGGCGGCGGGACTGGGGCGGTGGAGGTCATGCCACCGAGCCTAAGCGCTGACCCGCGATACACCTCAGGCCAGCAGGCCGGAGCTTCGCCACAGCCGGCGGCCGACGCCGTTCAGCAGCCCGATGTCGTCGAAGAAGTCGGTGAGCCGTTTCGCGCCGGTCTGCATCACCTCGGCGCGGTGCCCGCTGGCCTTCACCTGGGCGACCGCCTCGCGGCGGTCCAGGCCGACGTTCTCGTACACCTGCGGGTTCACGAAGCAGACGGAGAAGACCCGGGCCGCCTCGCCGCAGCTGACCTTGGTGAGTTCGCGCTCCCAGCGCGGGGCGGTCACCATCTGGCGGCGCAGCTCCTCCCGGGCGTACCGGACGTGCCGGGCCTCCTCGATCACATGGATCCGGGTCACGCCGCGCACCAGGGTCTGCACCCGCTCGTCCGGGAACGTCAGCCGCTGCATCCAGTCGAGGATCTCCTCGCCCAGCAGGGTCGCGGCGAACGAACCGGGGGTGGTGGAGACGGTCTTCAGGACGCGCGCGAGGTTGTGGTAGACGCGCGGCACCGGATAGGTCGGGGCGCCGCCCCAGTCGATCATGCGGCCGAACATCATCGAGTGCCGGCACTCGTCGGCTATCTCGGTGAGCGCGTAGCGGACGTGGTTGCTGGTCACCGGCTTGTCGTAGATGTGCCGGACCAGCAGCTGCATCAGGATGATCTCGAACCAGATGCCGAGCGAGGCGAGCGCCGCGCCTTCGTGCCGGGAGAGGTCCAGGCGCTGTTCCTCCGACATCCGGTGCCACATCGGGGTGTCGTACAGCGAGAGCAGCTCCGGCGGCCAGAACCACCTGCCCTCCTCGACGGCCGCGTCCCAGTCGAGTTCGGTGTCGGGGTCGAAGGAGTGCTTGGCCGAGGATGCGAGCAGCCGCAGGGCGATCTGCTCGCGGTCGCGGAGCGGCCCGAGCGCGTCGCGGAGCACGGTCACATCGCGAGCGGTGACGGTCGTCATGGCGGGAGCACCTCACACAGGGGTTACCGGGAACGAGGGTTACCGGCGGTCACCTCTTATGAGACTGCCTGTCAGCAAGGCCGTCAATCCCTTGCGCACGACTCCGTGCGACCCCGTACGACTTGTTGACCCGCTGTCTACCAACGTGTGAACCTGCCGGGGAGGCGGCTGACGCGCGCGCTCAACTGCCTTCGGCGTCACGGAACTTGTCGATCGCGTCCCGCTGTCCGAGGCGAAGGAGCCGTCCGTGTCCACTCATGACCTCTACACCACCCCGCCCGCCGAACCGGTCTGGCAGGTCCCCGCCACCGGGGCCGCCCGGTTCAGCTGGGACTACGACGACGGCCGCGAACGCCTTCTCGCCCTCTACCAGAAGGGCAAGGACAAGCAGTGGGACGGCAACAAGCGCATCGACTGGTCCCTGGAGGTCGATCCCGCCGATCCGCTCGGCACCCCCGACGAGGCGCTCACGCTGTACGGCACCCCGCACTGGGCGAAGATGACGGAGAAGGACCGGGGCGAGCTGCGCAAGCACTACACCTCCTGGCAGTTCAGCCAGTTCCTCCACGGCGAGCAGGGCGCGATGGTGTGCGCGGCGCGCATCGTGGAGTCCGTCCCCGACCTGGACGCCAAGTTCTACTCGGCCACCCAGACCATGGACGAGGCCCGGCACGCGGAGATCTACGGCCGGTTCCTGCACGAGAAGATCGGCATGCTCTACCCGGTCAACGACAACCTCCAGGGGCTGCTGGGCGACACCCTGCGCGACTCCCGCTGGGACATGCCGTACCTCGGGATGCAGGTCCTCATCGAGGGCCTGGCGCTGGCCGCCTTCGGGATGATCCGCGACACCACGACCAAGCCGCTGCCCAAGCAGATCCTCGCGTACGTCATGCAGGACGAGGCCCGGCACGTCGCGTTCGGGCGGATGGCGCTGCGCGACTACTACAAGCAGCTGAGCGACGCCGAACTCCGCGAGCGCGAGGAGTTCGTCATCGAGGGCTGCTACCTGATGCGCGACCGGCTCAGCGGCGTCGAGGTCCTGGAGAACTTCGGCATCGGCAAGCAGGAGGCGAAGGACCTCTCCGAACACTCGGAATACCTTCAGCTCTTCCGGAAGCTCCTGTTCAGCCGGATCGTCCCGTGCGTCAAGGACATCGGCCTGTGGGGCCCGCGGCTTCAGAAGGCGTACGTCGACATGGGCGTCCTCGAACTCGGCGACTCCAACCTCGACCTGCTGATGTCGCAGGACGAGGAGATAGCCGAGGAACTGGACCGCGAACGCTTCGCCGCCGAGGAACAGGCCCGGGTGGCGGAGGTCGCGGACGCGATCGACGAGGGCGCCGCCGACGCCGCCTGAGGGGCGGTGCGGCGGGCGGGGCCGATAAGGGATGTACGCGGACGGGCCGGTCGGTCAGGATGCGGACATGACGACGAACCCGCCCGCGGCCACCGCAGCCGGTCACGCCGCCGCCCGCCGCAGCCTCGAAGCCCCAGGGCCTGTCGTCACATTCCCGCCTGCCGGGCGACGCCTGGCACGCACGCTCGCCGCGTTGCCGAAATGCCCTAGTAGCTCCGCTACGAGAACATTCCGGCGCCTTGCGATCGCACGCACCATGCGCCGCCCGGCCGCCCTTCGGGCAACGACGGGAATGTGACGACAGGCCCTCGCCCTCGGCGACGCGTTCGGCGAGCGCTGGTTCCCGCTCTTCCGCGACCCCCGGCAGGCCGTGAACGAGATCCGGGACCGCCGCACCCCGCCCGAACCCCTCTGGCACTGGACCGACGACACGGCCCTCGCCCTCGCGCTGATCCGCTCCCTCGACGAGCGCGGCCACGTCGACCAGGACCACCTGGCGCTCTGCTACGCCCTCGCCTTCGACGCCGACCAGGCCCGCGGCTACGGCCACGGCATGCACCTCCTGCTGCCCCGGCTGCTCGACGCCCCGGCCGACTGGCGCACCCTGGCCCCCGAACTCTTCGGCGGCGGCAGCCTCGGCAACGGCGCGGCCATGCGGGTCGCGCCGCTCGGCGCCCGCTTCCACGAGGACCTGGACCTCGTCGCCGCACAGGCCGCGCTCTCGGCGGAGGTCACCCACGCCCACCCGGACGGCATCGCGGGTGCGGTGGCCGTGGCGGTGGCGGCGGCGCTGTCGGCGCGCGGCGAACTGACGCTGGACGCGGTCGCGGAACGTACGCCCGAGGGGCCGGTACGCGACGGGGTGCGGCGCGCCGCGCGGACGCCGTTCAGCACCGAACCGTGGCGGGCGGCGGACCTCCTCGGCAACGGGCAGCGCATCCGGGCCGACGACACCGTGCCCTTCGCGCTGTGGAGCGCGGCCCGTCACGGGGACGACCTGGAAGCGGCGCTCTGGGCGACCGCGGCGGGCCTCGGCGACGTCGACACCACGTGCGCCATCACCGGCGGCGTGGTCGGGGCGGCGACCGGGACGGCCGGGGCGCCGGAGGCGTGGCTGCGCAGGCGCGAGCCGTTGGGGTGAGCCCCCGGGAAGAGGTGGGCCGGGCGCCTGGGGCCGCTTGTTCCGGCCCCATTCTCTCGACCTGATACCGATATCGGCCGGACCGAAATTCCGTTCGCAAACGTGTCGTACCGTGAGCCCATGACCACCCCGCCGCACCCGCCGCAGGGCCCCTACGGGCCGCCGCCCCCGCAGAACCCCTACGGCCCGCCGCCGGTCGCCCCGGGGTCCGTGCCGCAGCAACAGCCGTACGGCTACCCGCAGCAGCCCCCGCCCCAGCAGGGCGGCTGGGGACAGCCCGGCATACCCGGCGGGGGCGGCCCGGCGATGGGCGGCTGGCCGCCGGCGGGCCCGCAGCCGCCGCGCAGGAAGCGGACCGGGCTGATCGTCGGGATCGCGGTCGGCGCGGTGCTGGCGGCGGGCGGCATCGTCTACGGCGTCACCCAGCTCGCCGACAAGGGCAGCGACCTGGTGTACCCGAAGGCGGAGTACAAGCTCACCGTGCAGCAGAAGCTCCTGGACGACGAGTTCACCCTCGGCCAGGACCTGTCGGAGACCGAGGGCAAGGAGATCGAGGACACCCCCGACCCCAGCATCCGCAACGCCGAGGCGGTCGTCGCGCACTACACCTCGGCCAAGGGCGGCGCGCTGGTGCTCTCGGGGATGTACGGACGGCTGGCCAGCCCCGGCTTCATGCGCGGCGAGATCATGAAGGGCGCGGCGGATGCCGACGGCGCGAAGCTCATCGTGCCGCCCAAGGAGTTCCGGCCCGAGGGGTACGACATCACGGTCGAGTGCCAGGTCGTGCAGTCGAAGGAGGCCGGCGGCGCCGTGAACATCCCCATGTGCGCCTGGGGCGACGACAACACCGCCGCGATGGTCGCGCTGATCCGCCCGGAATCCGTGCTGAAGGACGCCAAGTCCGTGGACCTGGCGGCCGCGGCGGCGGAGACGGCCAAGGTCCGCGAGGAAGCCCGCAAGCCGATCGGCTGACCGGGGTTCCTCGTCCGGGGCGGCCGGGCACCCAGGGCCGGCTCGTCACCGCGCGGGCGGCCTCCGGGCCGCGGGCAGGGCGTCCTCCACCGCGCGGGCCGCGGCGAGCAGTCGGAGGTCCGCGCCGCGCGCCGCCACCAGTTGGAGCCCCACCGGGCAGCCGTCCCCGGTGAATCCGGCGGGCAGGCTCGCCGCCGGATGCCCGCTCAGGTTGAACGCCCAGGTGAGCGCCGTGGAGTAGAAGTCGCCCGGGCCCTCGTGACCGTGCGGCCGGTTCGGTGTGGCGGGGGTCAGCAGCAGGGCCCCGCCGGCGAGCAGCGCCGCCAGCCGCTCGTCGTTCGTCCGCCGCACCCGCACCGCCTCCGGGTCGTCCGGCGCCCCGCCCCGTACCGCCGTCCAGGCGCCCACCGGGTCGAGCAGCCGGGCGTCGCGCTCCACCAGGCGTACGGTCCCGGCCGCGACGAGCCGGTCCACCGCCCTGCCGACGACCGCGGCCACCTCCGGGTCCACGTCCGCGAATCCGAGGTCCTCGCTGTACACGGCGGGCAGAGGCAGAGGCAGAGGCAGAGGCAGAGGCAGAGGCAGAGGCAGAGGCAGAGGCTGAGGCAGAGCCAGAGCCCGACGTATCGGCACAGGCACAGGCGTCGGCATCTTCAGGGGCGGGGCGGTGGCGGGCGTCTCGTGCCCGTCCAGCACCTGACGCAGATACGGCTCCGCCGCGGCCGCCGACCGGGCGAGCACCCCGGCCGACGCCAGCCCCGACCGGTCGGGCGAGGGGAGCAGCCCGTTCGTCGTCTTCAGCCCGAACACCCCGCACCAGGCCGCCGGGATGCGGACCGACCCGGCCCCGTCGCTGCCCGTCGCCAGCTCCACCATCCCCGCCGCCACCGCGACCGCCGACCCGGCCGATGAACCGCCCGGAGTACGGTCCGCCCGCCACGGGTTGACCGTACGGCCGTGCGCGCCCCGCCCCCAGGTCTGCCAATGGGTGCCGGGTCCGGGCACCGAGGTCGCGCCGACCGGGACCCCGCCCGCCGCGATCAGCCGGCGGGCCGCGAAGGACCGGATGCCGGAGGGACCCTTCACCGCGAACGGCAGCCCGCCCAGGGGGAGTCGCCGTGCCACGGCCTCCCGTTCCCGGGGGAGCGCCTCGTCCGGCCAGACCTCGATGAACGCGTGCAGCGCCGGGTCCAGCCGGTCGATCCGCTCCAGGGCCCGCGCCACGGCGGACGGCATCGGTGTCATGGGGCCAGTCTGCCGCTGCCCGACGCACCGGCGGGGTTCACTCCTCCAGCGCCGCCTCCATCACCGCCCGGGCGATCGGGGCCGCGCTTCCGCCGCCGCTGATGTCGGCCCGGTCGGCGGAGGCGTCCTCCACGACCACCGCCACCGCGACCGCCGGGCGGCCGGAGTCGGGGGCCTGGGCCCAGGAGATGAACCAGGCGTACGGCAGCCCGGAGTTGTCGACGCCGTGCTGGGCGGTACCGGTCTTGCCGCCGACCTTCACCCCGTCGATCGCCGCGTTCGCCCCGGTGCCGCTCTCCACGACGTCGACCATCATCCGCTGGAGCTGTACGGCCGTCGACGGGTTCATCGCCCGCTCGTACGGGCGCGAGCCCTCCTGCCGGACCGTGTCCCCGTCGTTCGTCGTCACCCGGTCCACCAGATGCGGGCGGCGCAGATCCCCGCCGTTGGCGACCGCCGACGCGACCATCGCCATCTGGAGCGGGGTCGCCGTAGTGTTGAACTGCCCGATCGAGGACTGGGCCAGCTGGTCCTCGCTCATGTCCGTGTCGAAGTTGCTCCGCGCCACCCCGGACGGGATCCGCAGCCCGGCGTCGTTGAAGCCGAACCGCTCCGCCGCGTCCACCATCCCGTCCAGCCCGACCTGCACGCCCAGATGGGCCATCACGGTGTTGCAGGAGACCCGGATCGCGTCCGCCAGGGAGGCGTTCTCGCAGCCGCTCGACTCGTTCGGCAGCGTCGTACTCGTACCGGGCAGGACGTACGGCGACGGGGTGTCCGTGGCCGCGTCGGCGTCCGTCACCGCCCGGGAGTCCAGCGCGGCCGCCGCCGTCACGATCTTGAAGGTGGAGCCCGGCGGATAGGTCTGCCGGATGGCCCGGTTGAGCATCGGCAGACTCTTGGCCGCGTTCAGCCGGGTCCATGCGTCGGTCACCGCCGCACCGGTCCCGGACAGCCGCTCGGGGTCGTACGACGGGGTCGAGACCAGCGCCAGGATCGCGCCCGTCGACGGATCCAGGGCCGCCACCGCACCCCGCCGCCCGCGCAGCCCGTCGTACGCGGCCTCCTGCATCGACGCCTTGATCGTCGTGACGACATCGCCGCCCGGCTGCCGGCCCCGGGTGAGCTCGTTCCAGAAGGGCAGCGGCGCCAGCAGCGAGTCCGTACCGGACAGGACGGCGTCCTCGGCGTTCTCGATGAGCGTGGTGCCGTACGTCTGCGAGGCGTAACCGGTCACCGGCGCGTACAGCGGGCCGTGCAGATAGGTGCGCTCGAAGCTGAGCTGCTCGCGGGTCTCCTTGTTGCCGGTCACGGGCCGGTCGCCGACCAGGATGTTGCCGCGCGGCTGGTCGTAACGGGCGATGGAGTTCCGGCGGTTGGCCGGGTTGTCGTCCAGCTCGTCGGCCTCGAAGAGCTGGACGCGGGCCGCGTTGACGAGCAGCGCCACGAGCAGCAGCAGACAGAGGGCGGCTGCCCGCCGGATGTAGCGGATCACCGGTCCTCCTCCCCGGCTTCCACGGCCGCCGCGATGACCCCGGTCTCCACCTGCTCCGGGTGCGGTCTGCGGGAGACGTCGCTGACCCGGATCAGCAGCGCCACGATGATCCAGTTGGTGACGACGGACGAGCCGCCCTGCGCGAGGAACGGCATCGCCATCCCGGTCAGCGGGATCAGCCCCATCACCCCGCCCGCGATGACGAACACCTGGAGCGCCAGGATCGACGCCAGACCGATCGCGAGCAGCCGCCCGAACGGGTCGCGCAGGGCGAGCCCGGCCCGGTAGCCGCGCGCCACGAGCAGCGCGTAGAGCAGGAAGATCGCGGTGAGCCCGCTCAGCCCCAGCTCCTCGCCGGCCGTCGCCAGGATGAAGTCGGACTTGGCGGCGAAGCCGATCAGGATGGAGTGCCCGGAGCCGAGCCCGGTCCCGAGCATCCCGCCCGCCGCGAAGGCGAACAGCGACTGGGCGAGCTGGCCGGGCCCCCGGCCCGCGTCGATCGAGGCGAACGGGTCCAGCCAGTCCTCCACCCGGCCGTGGACATGCGGTTCGAAGGAGCCCACGACGAACGCCCCGACGGCCGCCAGCAGCAGACCGACCGCGATCCAGCCGGTCCGGCCCGTCGCCACGTACAGCATGATGACGAAGAGTCCGAAGAACAGCAGCGAGGTGCCGAGATCGCGCTCCAGCACCAGCACCCCGACGCTCAGCAGCCAGATCGCCACGATCGGCCCGAGCACCCGCCCGGCGGGCAGTTGCAGCTTCCACACCCTGCGGCCGGTGTGGGCCAGCGCGTTGTGGTTGGCCGCCAGATAGGCGGCGAAGAACACCGCGAGCAGGATCTTGGCGAACTCGCCGGGCTGGAAGGAGAGTCCGCCGATCCGGATCCAGATCTTCGCCCCGTTCACGGCCGGGAAGAAGATCGGCACGATCAGCAGCGCGAGCGCGGAGGCCACCGAGAGGTACGCGTACCGCTGGAGCACCCGGTAGTCGCGCAGCAGCACCACCACGACGGTGAACAGCGCGACGCCGAGCGTGGACCAGACGAGCTGGGTCGGCGCGGCCTGGTCCCTCGGGGTCTCCAGATCGAGCCGGTAGATCAGCACCAGGCCGAGACCGTTGAGCAGGACCGCGATCGGCAGCAGCAGCGGATCGGCGTACGGGGCCCGGAAGCGGACCGCGACATGGGCGAGCAGCGCGAGCGCGCCGAGCCCGGCGCCGTACCCGGCGACATCCGGGGGCACGGCGCCGTCGTGGGCGAGGCCGACCACCGCATAGCCGAGGACGGAGATCAGGACGCCCCCGACGAGGAGGGTGAGCTCCACCCCGCGCCGCTTGGGCAGGCGTAGCTCGGGCGGGGGAGCGTCCGCCGTCGTTGCGGTCATGCTCCGCAACGTAGCAAGAGGTGCGAGGTATTTCCCTTATGTCACACCTTTGCTCATGTCAGCCCCGCCCGGGCCGGCGACCCCTGAGCGCGGGTCCGCCCGTGGAGCGCGCGGCGAGGGGGCCGGACTCCACGGGCGGACGGACACGCGGGTGTGCGGGTGACGAGAGGTCAGCACCACTTCGGCGCGGAGCCGATGTTCTCGATGTAGCGCGCCGAACCCCAGGCCCAGGTGCCGTCGGTCAGCAGGTACCAGCGGTTGTTGCCGTCGACGTTGTCGCCCTGCGTCTTGCAGAAGATGTTGACGACCGAGCCGTACTTCACCGAGCCGACGATGCGGCTGCTGCGGGTCGGCTTGTCACGGAGCAGCAGGTACGGCTTGGCGATGACCCGTCCCTTGTAGGTCCGCTTGGGCGCCTGGGGCTTGGCCTGGCCCTGCTGCTGCGCCTCCTGGCGGGCCTCCTTCTGCTGCGCCTCGTGCTCGCGCTGGAGGGCCGAGGCGGAGAGCTCGTCGGACGTCGGGTCCGGCGCGGTGGCCTCCGCGCGCTGTCCGACCGGCTGGGGGTCGGCCGCCATGGCGGCGGGAGCGGCGGCGGTGAGCGCCGCGAGCGTGCCGGTGGCGACGCAGAGACCGAGCCGGCGGAGCCGCGAGGGGCGGGACAGGGGGGACATGCTGCCTCCATACGATGAGGAAGGGACCGTGGGGGACACGAGCTGGGCTCGTGCTCGTCACGCTAAGTTCGCCACTTACAGTCCGCAACGCGTCACGATGCGTGAGGGCGGTCCTCCGTTGAGCCGTCCGGGGTGTCCGTCCCCTCCGGGGCCCCGTCCTGGCCCGGATTCCCGCCGGAATCCCCGTCGTCGAGCCGCACGTACTCCGGCAGGGTCAACCGGGCGAGCGCCCCGCCGTCCGGCGGATCGGTGAAGTCCAGCCGGGCGCCGATCACCTGGGCCTGGCCGAGGGCGATGGTCAGCCCGAGGCCGTGGCCCTTGCCCGCGCCGTCCGTGCGGAACCGCTGCGGCCCGCCGTCCAGCAGATACGCCGGGAACCCCGGCCCGTGATCGCGTACGGAGACCACCGCGCCGTCCACGCTCAGCACCACCGGAGGGCCTCCGTGCCGGTGGGCGTTGGCCACCAGATTGCCGAGCACCCGCTCCAGGCGCCGCCGGTCGGTCTCCACCCGGGCCGCGCCGTTCACCCGTACCTCGGTGTCGGTGCCCGAGGCCCGCACGACCCGCTCCACCACCGGTGCGAGATCGTGCACGGCGAGGTCGACCTGTTCAGTACGGGCGTCGAGCCGGGAGATCTCCAGCAGGTCCTCGGTCAGCGCCCGCATGGCCTTCACCCGGTCGCGCACCAGCTCCGCCGGGCGGCCCGGCGGCAGCAGTTCGGCGGCGGCCGACAGACCGGTCAGCGGGGTGCGCAGCTCGTGCGCCACATCGGCGGTGAACCGCTGCTCGGTCTGCAGCTTGCGCTGGAGGGTCGAGGCCATGGTGTCGAGCGCGCCCGCCACGATCGCCACCTCGTCCTGGGCGCGGACCGGACGCGCGGTGCGCGGGTCGTCCACCCGGGCGTCGAGGTCGCCCGCGCTGATCCGGCGGGCCACCCGGGCGCTCTGGTGGAGCCTGCGGGTCACCCGGCCGACGGCGAACAGCCCGACGAGCAGGGTGGCGGCGATGGCCAGCAGCGAGGAGCCGATGATCGCCCGGTCGAGGCCGCCGATGGTGCGGGCGCTGTGGCTGTAGTCCGTCCAGGTGGCCAGCGCCCGCCCGTCCGCCGGGCCCGCCGCCCACATGGCGGGGCCGCCCTGCCCGTCCGGGTCGCCCGGCCGGTGCGGTCCGTCCGCGACCACGGTGCCGCGCTCGCCGCCCGCCGCCAGGGCCCGCAGCGAGGCGGGCAGGCCCGGCGGGTCGATGCCGGAACCCCGGGGCAGCGGCTCCCCGGCCTCGTACGCGTCGGTGACCACCTCCAGCCGGGCCAGTGCCTTCTCGCGGGCGTGGTCGACGGTCTGCCGGGTGACCGCGGTGTGTACCAGGACGCCGAGGAGGGCGGCCAGGGTGCAGCACATCGCGGTCAGGAAGACCGCGGACTTCCAGGTGAGGCTCGCGGTCCAGGAGGGCGAGCGGAACCGGCGCCGACGGCTCATGGCGTCTCCGCGGGCGTACGGGTGGCGGCGTCGGCGGACGGCGTCGGCGTGCGTCGCGGCTTCGGGGCCTTCCGGTGCTCGGGCGTCCGGAGGATCTCGTCCCGGGTGGGCAGCATCGCGCGCTGCCGGTCGTCCCAGGACCACGCGGTGCGGTACTCGTACCCCGGGATCACCGACGGAGCCCGCATGATCACGTCCCGGCCCGCCAGTTCCACGCTGATGACGGCGTCGTAGGTGGACATGATCCGGGTGAGCCCGCCCTTGTCCGGCATGTACACGCGCACGGCGAGCTGTCGATCGGGCATGCGGATGCCCAGCACCAGTTCGTCCCTGCCGTCGCCGGTCAGGTCGCGGTAGTACGGCGCGAGCACCGGGCAGTCGTCCGGGGCGGTCCGGCACGCCGTGATCTGCCGGACCGTCGCGTCCGGCAGCTCGTCCAGCCCGCTGTCCCGGTTCGTCCTGGCCTTCAGACCGGCCTGGGCCACGGTCACCGGGTCCAGCCGGCGCACCTCGTCGCCGGGCACCCGGATGCCCGGGATGCGCGCGGTCTCGCCCTCGCCGTAGTCGTACGGGGCGGAGGAGGCGGGCGGCAGATCCGGCCAGAGGTGCTGGGGCTCGACGGCCGACGGCGCGTCCCCGGCGCTCTTCAGCCCGCCGGCCCCGCCGCAGCCGGACAGCAGGGCGAGCGCGGCGACGGCGAACACGGCGGTACGGGTCGCCGCCGGGGCGCGGTGCGGGCGCACGGCTCGCCTCCTCCTCGACGACAGAGGCTTCACACCCTAATCGGACGGCCGTGTGCAATGCCCGGTTCGCACCACTGCGTGACGGTGCGTGGCTCCACGGTCGCCGCAGGGGCGGTGCTGGGGGAGGGCCGGCTCAGATCCGGGTCAGCGCTGGTACGGGTTCTGGCCGGGCGGGGTGGCGCCGGGCTGCTGCGGGGCCTGGCCGTAGGCGTTGCCGTCCTGCCCGGCCGCGGCCTGGGCGAGCAGCCGGTCCGCCTCCTCCTTGGGTATCTGCCGCTCCCCGCCGCAGAACGTGCACTGCGTGGCGTACTTCGTCGAGAACGGGAACAGCGGCACGAAGAACAGCGTGAACTTCGTGACCCGCTTGCGCAGGGTGTGCGCCGCCGGATTGCCGCACCAGCCGCAGACCATCGTCAGAACGGCCAGCTGGTAGAGGTAGCCCTTGGTACCGAAAATGATCATGCCGTGGTCCCTTTCCCCGTCCCCCGGAGCGCCCGTCGGCACAGCTCCAGGAGCTTTTCGTCCTCGTGGATGTCATGACTGCCGTACCCGCCGTCGATCGCGTTGTGACGGCGTACGGAGGCGAGTTCGCTCCGCAGGACGTGTGCCGCTGCCGACCCTTCCGGGACCGGCCCCATCCGTGCCACGCATTCTGCCACCCGGACCCGGACATGACGGCTCCGCTCCCAGCCGGCGAGCAGCGCCTCGGTGGACTCCTGCGGCCGGCCGGTCACCTCCCACAGCGCGACCGCCGCGTCCACCCGCAGCCACAGCTCCTCGTGCGCCAGCAGCCCGCGCAGCCGGGGCGCGACCACCGCGGCGCGCGGCCCGAGCGCCCCCAGCGCCGTCGCCGCCGCCCGCCGGTCGTGCACCTGGTCCGACTGGAGGCCCTCGATCAGCACCGGCAGCACCGCCTCGGCGTCCCCGGAGATCGCGAACAGCGCCTCGGCCGCCTCCGTCGCGGAGGCCGTCCCCGGCCGGCGGATCAGCGCCCGCAGCTCCGGCACCGCCTCACGCGCCGCGGGCCCGAACGAACCCAGCGCCCGCAGCGCCGCCGTACGCAGCCACTCGCCCCGGTACTCCGGCGCCCCGCGCAGCACCCGCAGCACCTCGGGGGCCGCCTCGCCCGCCCGCAGCCCGGTCAGCCCGGCCAGCAGCGGGCTCGCCCGGTCGTAGGCGCCCTCGTCCAGCTCGACCTCCGCGAGCCTGCGCCGCAGCGCCCCGGCGAGCGGCCGGGCCGCCGCGCCCAGATGGCCCACCGCGAACCCCACGTCGTGCGCCACCTGCTCCAGCTCCAGCGCCGCCGCGAGCGCGGGCACCGCACGGGCGTCGCCGAGGCGGGCCAGGGCCTTGACGGTGGAGCCGAGCCCGGGCGGACCGCTGGCCCAGGTCTTCACCCAGCTCCCCGGGTCGGCGGCCAGCCGGGCGGCCAGGGCGTCGGCGGCGGGCGCGGCGAGGCCGAACAACTCCTCCAGGACGTGGGACGCGGCCTCGGACAGGCGGGGCTCGGGGTCGGCGAGCTGATCGCCGATGAGCGCCACCAGCTCCTCGTACGGGCCGCGCCAGGCCCGTATGAGCCCGCCGCTCATCCGGACGGCGTCGATGCGCTGGCGGCGGTCGGGGCTGCGCAACTGGTCGGCGAGCAGCGCGGTGCGGTCGCCCACCCGGTCGTCGAGGCCGACGTGCAGGGTGCGCAGCAGATCGGCGGCCCAGGGGGTGCCGGATCCGGCGTTCTCCTGGGCCGAGAGCGAACGCAGCTGCCCCACGAGCGTCGGCGTCACGACGTGCTCGCCCCGCCCGGTCTCCGCCGGTGCGGCCGGCTCGGGGTCCGCCGGCTCCGCGTCCGGCGTCGGGTCCGGCTTCGGGTCCGGGCCGGCGTCCGGCTCGTCCGCCGCCCGCGCGGCGTCCCCTTCCGGCGCGGCGGCCCCTCCCGGGGCGCTGGGCTCCTTCGGCGTCGAACGCATCTCGCGCAGCAGCCCCGAGACCACCGGCACCACATCACCGGGCAGCCCGTCCGGCGAACACCGCGCCAACTGCGCCAGGGCCGCGAGCCGCAGCCCCGGCGAGTGCGCCCGGGACGCCAGCCGGCCCAGCCACTCCGCCGCCCGCCCCGCCAGCGGCCGGTGCCGCAGCGCGACCCGGCCGGCCGCCTCCACCAGGGCGAGCCGCACCTCCTCGTCGGGCTCCACCGGCAGCCGCTCGCGCAGCAGCGCGAGCACCCGCACGGGGTGCCGGTGCAGCGTGGCGAGCGCCAGCGGGGCCGCGAGCCGTACGCCGGGGTCCTCGTCGGCGATCAGCTCGAAGAACACCCCCGCGCCCGCGGTGACCGCCGCAGCCGCCATCGCGTAGTTCGCGGCGCCCTCGATCTCGTCCTCGTCGATCTCCGCCTCGTCGTCCTCGTCGAGGTCGAAACCGCCGATGCTGGTGAGCAGTTCGACCACACTGCCCCGGTCCTGCACGCCCGGGTCCACGACCAGCTCGAACAGGAACGGGATGCACGCGAGCGTGCACGCGTACACATCGCCCTGGTGGTGCACCGCGCCGTACATGCCGTCGAGCGCCGCCTCCCGCTCCGCCGGATCGTCGGAGGCGAGCCCCCGCAGCAGCTCCGGCACATCGTCGGCAGGCCCGTAGGCATGCTCCATCGAAGCCCAGTCGACCTCATCGATCCCCGAGAACACGCCATCCCCTCCCCACGACCACGACAGCGCCCGGACCGGCGCGCACGCTGGCGCGCCCTGTCCGTCACACCTCTCCCGGCGCGCCCCGTAGAAAGCGCCTGCGCAGAGTGTGCACCACGGCTCCGACAATCCACCCGCCACTTGTGGCCTTTCCTCGGGCCGTAACGAGGTCATGACCCGGTCAAGATGATTCGGTGGTGCGGGGGAGCGGACGGGCCTGCTCCGGATCGTTCAGCGGGGCGAGCAGATCGCCGTACCGGTCCAGCCGTCCGGCCATGTCCCCGGCGCGGAACACCAGGGCTCCGGCCTCCCGGCACCCCGCGATCTCGTCCCAGCCGACCGGGGCCGAGACGGTGGGCTCGGGCCGGGCCCGCAGGGTGTAGGGCGTGGCGGTCGTCTTGGACGCGGCGTTCTGGCTGAAGTCGACGAACACCTTGCCCGGCCGCAGGGCGCGCTTCATCCGGTGCAGCGCCAACCCCGGCAGGGCCGCCTCCGCCTCCACCGCGAGCCGCTTCGCGTACGCGGACACCTCGCCGGAGGGGGTGGGCTCCAGCGGGACCAGCAGATGCAGCCCCTTGGACCCGGACGTCTTCCCGTACGCGAACAGCCCGTCGGCCGCCAACCGCTCCCGCAGCCAGAGCGCCACCGTGCAGCACTCCACGACGGTCGCGGGGGAGCCGGGGTCCAGATCGAGGACCATCCGGTCGGCGATCTCCGGCGCGTCGGTGCGCCACTGCGGGGTGTGGAACTCCACCACCAGGTTGGCCGCCCACATCAGCGAGGCCAGATCCCGCACGACCACCTGCCGGGCGTTTTGGTCCTCGCTCCGGGGAACGGCGGCGGTGGCCACCCAGGCGGGTGTACCGGGCGGCGGATTCTTGGTGAAGAAGAGCTGGCCGCCCGGCCCGTCCGGATACCGCAGGAAGGACACCGGACGGTCGCGCAGATGGGGCAGGATCACGCCGCTCACCGTGGCCGCGTAGTAGTGCAGCACCTCGCCCTTGGTCGTCCCGGTGGCCGGATACAGAACCTTGTCGAGATTGCTGAGCGAGACCCGTCGCCCCTCCACCTCGGTGATCGGCGTCATACGATAAGAGTCACATGAAATCGGACGAAAACGTCTGAATCTTCCAACGTTTTCATCTGCCAGAGAGTCCTTGGCGGTCGACAAGGGGTGAACGGTGAGGTCTATATGGAACGGCGCGATCTCCTTCGGGCTGGTCAGCATCCCGATCAAGCTGGTCAACGCCACCGAGAACCACTCGATCCACTTCCGGCAGATCCACCTCGCCGACGGTGGCCGGATCCGGTACCGCAAGGTCTGTGAACTGGACGAGGAGGAGGTCGGGGCCGGCGACATCGGCAAGGCCTACGAGGACGCCGACGGCACGATGATCCCGATCACCGACGAGGACCTCGCCCAGCTCCCGCTGCCCACGGCGAAGACCATCGAGATCGTCGCGTTCGTGCCCGCCGACCAGATCGACCCGCTCCAGATGGACGCGGCGTACTACCTCTCCGCCAACGGAGTCCCGGCCGCCAAGCCGTACACCCTGCTCCGCGAGGCCCTCAAGCGCAGCAACAAGGTCGCCGTCGCCAAGTACGCGCTGCGCGGCCGCGAACGGCTCGGCATGCTCCGCGTCGTCGACGACGTGATCGCCATGCACGGCCTGCTGTGGCCGGACGAGATCCGCGCCCCCGAGGGCGTCGCCCCGGACGGCGACGTCACGGTCCGCGACGCTGAACTCGACCTGGCGGACGCCCTGATGGACACGCTCGGCGAGGTCGACATGGACAGCCTCCACGACGACTACCGGGAGGCGGTGGAGGAACTCATCGCCGCGAAGGCCTCCGGCGAGAACGTGCGCCCGGCCGAGACCGAGGACGCAGGCGGCGGCAAGGTCATCGACCTGATCGCGGCCCTGGAGAACAGCGTGCAGGCGGCCAGGAAGTCCCGGGGCGAGCAGGACGCCGACGCACAGGACGCGGACGGCGGTGACGGCGACGGAGAAATGGCCGACGTCCACCCCATCAAGAAGACCGCCGGGAAGACCGCCGGGAAGTCCACCGGCAAGTCCACCGGCAAGTCCACCGGCAGGTCCGCCGGAAAGGCCTCCGAAGGGTCCACCGGGAAAGAACCGGCGAGGTCGTCCGGGGGTACCACGAAGAAGACCACGCACCGCACCCCGACCGGCAAGACGGTCACCCGCTCCGGAAGCTCCACGACGAAGAAGTCCGCCCCCAAGTCCACCGGCGCGAAGAAGTCCACATCGACGGCGAAGAAGTCGTCGGGACGCGGTGCGCGTTCCGGGAGCAGCGGCAGCGGCAGCGGCGGAAGCCGGGCGACCGGCAAGAAGACCGCGGCGAAGAAGCAGACGTCGTCGAGCAACGGCACCACGGCCAAGAAGACGACCGCCACCCGCAAACGCGCCTCGGCCTGACGGCGGCTGCTGCCGGCTCTCTCCGCGCTGCTCGTCCCGGAGAGGGCAGCGAGGACCGCCCGGGCGCATTTCGCGCCGATTGGCTGAGAACGCCCTCTTTCTCGCCCCTGCCGGTCCATCGCACGCTGGATGCGGACGACGGGTGCGTGGAGCGTCGAGGGGGCCGCCATGTCCGTACCGCTGCCGTTGTACGTGCCGAGGCTTCCGACCCGTTCGTCCGCGACGCGCGCGTACGGCGATCTCACGCCGGACGTCCGGCGCAAGGTGGCTCCCTTGTGGACGTTGCCGCCGAGCACGACCGGCGACACCGCGCAGCTGCGCAGGGCAGCTCACCGGGCCGCCCATGCGCAGCGCCACAGTCCGGCCTGGCTGGACGCCCCCTACGCGGACCGGACGACGGGCCTACCGGCCACCCTGCTTCCCGAAGTGTGGGCCGGATCGTCGCTGCGGCCGGTGACCGGGCCGGAACGCCCCCCGGAACAACAGCGGTCGGCCATCCGGTCGGCGGTGGCCGGTTTCGGTGAGATCGGCATACGCGTCGCGCTCCCGGGCGGCTGGAACGAAGGGTGCGCCGACGACACCCGACGCCTGCTCGACTCACTCGACCACGGGGTCCGCCGAGATCTTCTCCTCGACCTGGACGCGGTGCGGGAAACCCGGCCGGACGCGGGAAAGGAAGCCCTGCGGGCGCTCGACGCCCTGCTTCCGCTGACGGCCTGGAACCGCGTCGCGGTGATCGCGGGTGGATTCCCCGAGGACGTCAGCGGGATCGAGGTGGCGGGAACCGATGAGGCGCCTCGTCACGAACTCGCCCTGTGGCACGAGATCCTGGAGAACCGGCCCGGCTACCGGGAGCTGCTTCACTACGGGGACTACGCACCGTTCGCCGCCCGCTCACTGAGGCAGGAGCACCGGGGCGGGGGAGGCCCGCCGTGGGGGCTGCTCCGCTACACGACCGGGCGCGCGTACCTGCTCGCCAAGGTTCCCACCCGTGGGGACGCCCGCGCGGAGACGATCCGTGCGGCGGCCCGGTGGATCACGGACCAGGAGGACTACCAGGGGCCGTCCGCGGGCGCGGGTGAGCGTTGGCTGTGGAACTGCGCCCGGGGCGAGGGAAGCAAGGGCACCGGCGCGGCGGCGGACTGGGGCCGAACAGCGATCAGCCAACACCTCACCCACGTCGTACGGCAGTCGGCCGGCTGAGCCCGTACCGCAGCGCAGTGCCGCGCGGTACCGGCACACCCGCCCACCGCACCGCACCGCCTCCGTCCGCTGTCGTACGTCCACTGCCGTGACGTGCTGCGGCCCGCTCCCGCTCCCGACCCCCGCCCCCGCGACCCGCTGTCGTACGCCCCCCGTACGCTACGGCCCATGAGCGAAGAGGCCCCTGCGAGACGGGTGATCGACGGCCGCTTCACGCTGGTGGAGCGGCTCGGCAGTGGTGGTATGGGCATGGTCTGGCGGGCCCGGGACGAGGCGCTCCACCGTGATGTCGCGCTCAAGGAAGTCCGGCCCCCGGACCCGGCGCTCGAGGACTACGACCCCGAAGGCGCCCGCACGCTGCGTGCCCGGGTGCTGCGCGAGGCCCGGGCCCTGGCCCGGGTCGACCATCCCAACGTGGTCACCGTCCACCACATCGTCGACCCCGGCGAGGAGGGCTACCCGTGGATCGTGATGGAGCTGGTGGCCGGCTCCTCGCTGCACGAACGGCTCGCCGCCGGGCCCATGGAGCCCGCCGAGGCTGCCGAACTGGGGCGCGGCATCCTCTCCGCCCTCCGCGCCGCCCACGCGGTCGGCATCCAGCACCGTGACGTCAAGCCCGCCAACGTGCTCCTGCGCACCGACGGCCGCCCCGTCCTCACCGACTTCGGCATCGCCGCCATCCGGGAGTCGACGAGCCTCACCGCCACCGGGGCCCTCATCGGCTCGCCCGACTACATAGCCCCCGAGCGCATCCGGGGCACCGAGGGCGATCCGTCCTCCGACCTCTGGTCGCTCGGCATGATGCTGTACGTCGCCGTCGAGGGCCGCCACCCGCTGCGCCGGGCCACCACCCTGGCCACGCTGGCCGCCGTGCTCGACGAGGAGATCCCGCCGCCGGCCCGGGCCGGGGCCCTCACCCCGGTGCTGACCGCACTCCTCACCCGGAACATCCCGGCCCGCCCGGACGCCGAAGCCCTCGACCGCATGCTGGCCGAGGCCGCGCGCACCGGCGGGAGCCCGGCCCCGACGCCCACGGAGCCCGTACGGGAACGGCCCGCGTCCGTGCACACCACGCCCACGCAGACGGCCTCCGTGTCTCCGCCCGCCGCGCCAGAGGACCGCGTACCGACGGGCTACGGCCACGGCCACGGCCACGGCTACCAACAGGTCGTCACCGGACCGTTCGCCACCCCGGGCGCTCCGGGCGCTCCGGGCTCCCCGGAAGAGCGCCAACGCCGGGTCCTGCGCCGGGTCCGGATGATCAGCGCCGCCTCGTCCGTCGTCTCGGCCGTGGTCATCGCGGGCGTCATCCTCTGGATGGTGGACCCGTTCTCCAAGGGCTCCGACAGCGACGACCGCCCCCGCGACAGCGCCAGCGCACCGCAGGCATCGGCCCCGGCCCCGGCCGCCGACGGTGCGGGCGCGTCCGACCCGTCCGACCCGTCCGACTCGTCCGACGAGAAGGACGTACCGGAGCCCGAGAACCTGCTGACCCCGGACGGAGCGCGGGCCGCGATCAAGGCACTGAAGCCGCTCATGGGCGGAACGAAGGTCACCGACTTCACCCTCTACGGCGAACACGCCTCCGCCGAGGCGCCGCTGAAGTCCAACGCCGCGCTGTACGACCGCTTCAGTTACCGCGACGGCCGGGCGGAGAACGACGACATGGGCGGCACCCTGATGTCCGGGTCCGCGACGATCGACCTGAACTCCGTCGACTGGGACGTGCTGCCCGCCCTGCTGAAGACGGCGGAGAAGACGCTCAACGTCGACGAGCCGGAAAGCCGTTACGTGATCGTGGACCCCGCCTCGCCCTTCCACGAAGACCGCCCGGTGCTGCGCGTGTACGTCTCCGACTCGCACGGCGGCGCCTTCCTCACCGCCGAGCTGGACGGCCGGGTCATCGAGAAGAACCCGCGTCCCAAGGGCTGAGCACCGGCTGGATCGGGTCCGGGAGCAGCGGCAGGTCCAGGTCGAACGGGCTGCGCTCGATGACGTACGTGCAACTGGTGTAGGTGTAGCCCGGCTGGACCTTCGTGCCGGAGGAGTAGCTGTCCACCCGGGCGGTCACGCCCGTGCCGTGCTTGTAGAGGAAGTGGTACTCCCCGGCGGGCAGCTGAAGCCGTGCCTTCGGATAGTTCCTGCCGCTCGCCCCGCAAGCCTGCCGCGCTCCGTCGGAGGCGCTGTACCGCTTGCAGCCGGCACAGGCCTTCAGCGTGACGGTGCCGGTGACCGGGCCGGTGTAGAGCACCTCGACCGCGTTCGGCGCGTCATTGCTGATGACCAGCTCCATCCGGGCCCCTCCGGGCCGCTTCGACGGCGGCAGCCGCTTGCCCGCGGCCGGCCGGTCGTCGGCTATCTCCGCCGCGATGGCGATGTCCCGCGCCCGCCGCACCCGCCCGTCGCTCTTGTACGTCCGCGCGAAATCGGTCAGCGTCGTGCGCGCCGCGTCGAACTTCCGGTCCTTGAACTGGTCGACCCCGCAGGCGTACGAGCCGTTCTTGACGCCCTCGTCGGCATCGGCGCGCAGCGACTTCACGTTTTCGGCGGGGAGCCCGGACGCGGTGGCGCCGAGGCTGCGCAGCACGCCGGTGGCCGCACACGGCTCGGCCCCCTTCACCGCCTTCACCTGGGCCGTGGCCGCCGCCCGCCCAGCTGCGCGGAGCGGAATCGCCGCAGCCGTACAGCGACTCGGCGAGGGGCTCGTCCGGCCAGGCGGCCAGGGCCCCGAGAAGCTTCGCGTCGACCGAGTCCGGCAGCCCGCGCAGATAGGTCAACGGCTCCACCGCCTCGCAGTGCCGCTTCTTCGCGTACGGGGCGGAGACGGCGTCGTAATACGTCTTCAGGCGGTCCGGGACCAGCTGGGCGGCCCGGGAGCCGGGATGGTCGTCGCCGAGCGCGCGATAGACGTCGAGCCCCTTCTCGTACTCCCCCTTGGCCGAACCGAACGGCTGCCGCGAGGCCACCGCGACCCGCTCGTCCCCGGCCGCCAGCCGGTCCAGCAGCATCTGCTCCCGCGCCTCGTCCCGCGCGGATCCGTACACCACCGCCCCGCCCGCCGGCACGGCCAGCAGCACCACCCCGAGCCCGACTGCCAGGACGGGCCGCCACGCCCCGCCCAGCGCCGAACGCCGGGCGATCCGGGCCCCGTCGGCGGCGGCGAGCACCAGGACGAGCAGATACCCGACGAGGACACCCGCGGGCACCCCGTCCGGATCGGCGGGCAACGCCACCCACAGCAGCACCGCCGTGGCCGCCCAGCATCCGGCAGCCCGCACCCAGCGCCCCAACAGGGCGTAACCCAGCCCGAGTCCGGTCAGATTGAGCAGCGCGGCCCCGACCGCACGCAGAGCCGCACCGGGCGGCGGCGGCCCGACGGAAGGCGCATGGGCAGGAGGCGGCGGCACGGGCCCGTCGGCCCCGTACCCCGCAACGCCGTACCGATCACCGGACTCCATAACGGTCCCCCACCGTCGAGCCGAAAAGTCACCGGGAATCTGCCCCGTTCCGTCACCGGTCACGCGCGGTCGCGGCAGCCTCTTCGTGCGCCGGGCCACCGCCGCGCCGGCCCACCCTCTAAACTGCCGAACGCCGCGACTGGCGCGTGCCCCGGCAGGGGCGCTCCGTGGAACCGACCACGAGGAAGCGGCACACCCCGGGTGCGCCCGGGGCGTCATCTCCGGAGAGCCGTCCGCCTGGGCATCCGGGTCCACGCCGCGTACGGCGGCCGACCCGGAAGGACGTCTTCCATGACCACCCGGCCCATCACCACCACACCCGCCACCGCGTCACACCATCCGGCCCTCAGGGCATCCGACCCGGAACTGGCCGCCCTGATCAGCGCGGAGGAGCGGCTCCAGGCCGACACCCTGCGCCTGATCCCCAGCGAGAACTACGTCTCCGCCGCCGTGCTCGAAGCCTCGGGCACCGTGCTCCAGAACAAGTACTCCGAGGGCTACCCCGGCAAGCGGTACTACGAGGGCCAGCAGGTCATCGACCAGGTCGAGACGCTGGCGATCTGCCGCGCCCAGGCCCTCTTCGGGATGGAGCACGCCAATGTCCAGCCGTACTCCGGCTCCCCGGCCAACCTCGCCGCCTACCTGGCCTTCCTCCGGCCCGGCGACACCGTCCTCGGCATGTCCCTGCCGATGGGCGGCCACCTCACGCACGGCTGGGACGTCTCGGCCACCGGCCGCTGGTTCCGCGGCGTCCGGTACGGGGTCCGCCGGGACACCGGCCGGGTCGACCTGGACGAGGTCCGCGACCTGGCCCTCGCCGAACGGCCCAAGCTCATCTTCTGCGGCGGTACGGCCGTTCCCCGCACGATCGACTTCGCGGGCTTCGCGGAGATCGCCCGGGAGACGGGCGCCGTCCTGGTCGCGGACATCGCGCACATCGCCGGCCTGATCGCGGGCGGCGCGCACCCCTCGCCCGCCGGTCACGCGGACGTCGTCTCCACCACCACGCACAAGACCCTGCGCGGCCCGCGCGGCGCGATGCTGCTCTCCACCGCCGAACACGCCCGCGCCATCGACCGCGCGGTCTTCCCCGGCCTCCAGGGCGGCCCGCACAACCAGACCACGGCTGCCATCGCGGTCGCCCTCGGCGAAGCCGCCACCGCGGGCTTCTGCTCCTACGCCCACCAGGTCGTGGCGAACGCCCGCGCACTGGGGGAGGAGTTGGCCGCCCGCGGTTTCGACCTGGTCTCCGGCGGCACCGACAACCACCTGTTGCTGATCGACCTCACCGACAAGGACGTCCCCGGCAAGACCGCGGCCAAGGCCCTCGACCGCGCGGGCATCGTCGTCAACCACAACACCGTCCCCTACGACCCCCGGAAGCCCTTCGACCCCTCCGGCATCCGGATCGGCACCCCGGCCCTCACCTCCCGCGGTGTCCCCGCCTCGGCGATGGGCACGGTCGCCACCTGGATCACCACGGCGGTCGACGCGGCACGTACGGGCGACGAGGCCGCGATCAGGAAGGTACGGGAAGAGGTGAAGGAGCTGATGGACGCCCACCCGGCGCCGGGACTGCCGGTGTCCTGAAGCATCCGGCCCGCCCCCGAGGGCGGGCCGGGTGTCCGACCCGCGGGCGAAGAGGCGGATCTGCTGCCCGCCCTGTCGAAGTCCGGTCGACGATCGACCCGAGCGCCCGGTCGAAGACGGGAAAGTGCCGCTAGCATGTCCCTTCCGTGACGCAGGGGAGCGTCTTCGACACTGGGGGTGGGGATGGCGCTCGACGGGCCCAGCCTGGGCAAGATGTTGGACGATGTCGCTGTCGGCAGGATTCAGCTTCCCGACTTCCAACGGCAGTGGAAGTGGGACGACGACCGGATCAGCGCTCTGCTGGCGACCGTGACGCTCGACTACCCGCTGGGTGTCGCGATGACGCTGGAGACGGGCGGTGAAGCCCAGTTCAGGGCGCGCCCGTTACATGGCACCGAGGTGGGCCCGCAGGTCGTTCCGGAGCAGTTGTTGCTCGACGGTCAGCAGCGGCTGACGTCTCTGTTCCAGGCGCTCAGGTCGGAGCGTCCGGTGGAGACGACGGGCGCCCGGAACAGACCGCTCAAGCGCTGGTACTACATCGACATCGCGAAAGCCGTGGACGATACCGCGGACCGGGACGAGGCGATCCTCTCCGTCCCCGAGGACCGCGTCGCGCGGGGCGCGTTGGGCCGGGGCGCTCCACGCGACCTCACCACACGGGAGAAGGAGTGCACCAGCGGCCTCTTCCCCCTGAACCTGATCTTCCAGCCGGAGCAGACCGGGAAGTGGCAACGGGTCTACGTCAGTGGCGCCGAAGACCGCTGGGACCTGTGGTCGGCCTTCCAGGCCAGGGTGATCGACACCGTCAAGGGGTTCAAGGTGCCGCTGATCCGGCTGCCCAAGGAGACCCGCAAGGAAGCGGTGTGCTCCGTGTTCGAGCGAGTGAACACCGGCGGCGTCGTCCTCAACGTCTTCGAGTTGCTCACGGCGACCTATGCCGGTGACGCGCAGTACGCGGAGCGCAACGGGGGCGAGGACTTCAGCCTCATCGAGGACTGGCGGGCCATCAAGGGCGCGTTGTGCTCGGAGCACCAGGTCTTCGGGACGACGGACAAGGACGGCGGTCAGGAGACCGGGCTCAGCAGCCTGGACTTCCTTCAGGCCATCGCGCTGGTTCGCACGCATCAGCGCAAGCAGGCGTTTCTCGCGGAGCACCCGGGGGCGACGAACGCGCCGGCCGTGAGCTGCAAGCGCCGCGACCTGCTGCACCTGCCGCTCACCGACTACACCCGGATCGCGCCGAAGGCCGCCGAAGCGCTGTCCTGGGTCGGCCGGTTCCTCGGGGCGCAGCATGTCTTCCGCGAGCGTGACCTGCCGTACGGCTCCCAGATCGTGCCACTCACGGCGATCGGTGTCCTCCTCGGGAGCCTCGTGGAGGACCGGGACGTTCAGGACAAGCTCGCGCGCTGGTATTGGTGCGGTGTGCTCGGCGAGCTCTACGGAGGCGTCACGGACACCCGCTTCGTCCGGGACGTCGAGCAGGTGGTCGGGTGGATCAAGGACGGCGGTCCGGAGCCCGACACCATCACGGAGGCGACGTTCCAGGAGCAGCGCCTGCACCGGCTCACCTCGCGCAACAGTGCCGCGTACAAGGGCGTGCACGCTCTGCTCCTCAAGGAGGGGGTGATCGACTGGTTCTTCCACGAGGAGCCGATCAACGAACAGTTCCTGATCGGGCAGTACGTGGACATCCGGCAGGTCTTCCCCAAATCCTGGTTCGAGCAGAACGGCGTGGACGGGACACGGATGAGCAGCATCGTCAACAAGACGCCGCTGTCCTACAGGGCGCTGCAAGCGATGGGATCCAGCGTGCCGTCGGCGTACCTGTCCTCCTTCGAACGGCATACCGGCAGCCCGGGTGACTGGTTCGACGACATCGTCGGCACGCACCTCATCGACGCCAAGACGCTGCGCGCCGACGACTTCGAGGGCTTCTACCGAAGCCGGACGGCCAGGCTCCTGGAACTCGTGGACCGGGAGATGGGCAAGGTCGCGGTGCGTGAGGGGGCGGACGATGCCCACGCCGGATGATGCCGTGCTCAAGAGCCTGGAGGGCGTGACGCTGTCGATCCGGGATCTTCTGTCCCGATGGGGCTTCCGGGTCCGTGACCACGCCTCCGTGCCGCAGATCCGACTTGATCTGACCAGCGTCGGACTGACCACGGTGCCGGACTTCGCGACCGGCCCGCAGGACGTCGAGGTCGAAGTCGTACCGATCGGCCTCAAGCACGGTGTCGGTGTCGGTACGGACGATGGCGACGGCGACGGCGAGAAGGATCCGGCGGACGCCGCCGAAGAAGCCGTCGGCAAGTTCCCGCAGACGGCGATGCGGGTGCACGACCTGCGGTGTGCCGACAGCGTCACATCGATCACGCCCGACGAGACTCTGTCCGTCGCGATGGGCAGGATGGTGGAGTTCGGGTACTCACAGCTTCCCGTGATCGATGCTTCGGGGACCCTCCATGGGGTTGTCACGTGGGCATCGATTGCCCACATTCACGCGACCGGGCGCGAGATGTGTCTGGCCAGCGCGATCAGCGGCGAGTACGAGATCGTCAACGCCTCGGCGCATTTGCTGCCTGTTCTGCCGACCATTCGTGAACACGAGTTCGTCCTCGTCCGAGCCGCGGATGGACGGGTGACCGGCATCGTCACCTCAGCCGACCTCGCCGGCGAGTTCGGCACGGTGGCCCGCCCCTTCTTCACCCTGGGCGAGATCGAGCGGAGACTGCGGCGGTGTCTGGGGCGCGTCTACGACGATTCCGACGTCCAGCAGGTGCACAAGAGGAGGAAGTCCGTCGACGAGTTGATGTTCGGCGAGTACATCCGGCTTCTGGACGACGAAGAGCGCTGGGCCAAGCTCGGCTGGCCTCTCGTTGACCGGGACCATTTCATCGGGCTGCTCGGCAGAGTGAAGAACGTCCGCAACACGGTCATGCACTTCAACGCCCCGGCGCTCAGGCCCGAACAGCTCGACCTGCTCGACAGCTTCGTCTCCATGCTGCGCCTCTACGACCCCGACTACCGAGCCACTTCCACGGACTGAGGGGCGCACGGAGTTTCGGTGAGGACCGGAAGCCTGTCGCGCCGCACCGGAACCGCTGTGCGTATCGCGCACACCGCCCCGGCCTTTTCACAGGTTCTCCGCCCTCGGCGCCGCGCGCTGTGACACCGTGGATCAACTGATGGCCCGGGTGTCCGGGCGTCCGGGTAGGGGGATCTTCATGCGTTTTCGCACCGTCGCGGCCTCGGCCGCACTCGTCCTGTGCGCCGCGGCGGGCGTCGTGGCCTGCTCGTCCTCGTCGGACACCGCCGACGCCAACCGCCCCGCCGGCTCCACCGCCCCGGCTTCCGTGGAAGGTCTGACGGAGAACATCGAGACGGGCAAGCGCCGGGCGGGCCCGCCCGAGACGGGCGGTCAGGAGGCGACGGGCCCCGCGAAGTGCGCGACGTCCGCCGCCGAGATCCCGGCGGAGTGCGCCGTCGACGTCACGTTCTCCGAGATCACCGAGGGGGAGCGGGCCACGGAGCCTCCCGTGCGGTGAACGCGTTACGCGGAAGGGGCGGGCACACACGCGTGTGCCCGCCCCTTCGCCGTGCCCGCGAGGTGAGCGCCGGAGGACACCACCCGCACCATGGACCTCTCACGTCACAGAAGACTCTTCCATCCGTCACAGCGATCTCTTAGTCTCACACCCTGTTCACATGTGATAATTGATGATCTCGCCACAGAGGTCAGGCGCGGGGGTAGTGAAGCATGCGTGAAAACTGGCGCTCGAAGTTGAGCGTTCTCGCCGGGGCGTCGGCACTCGCCCTCTCGGCCGTCACCGCGACGCCGGCGCTCGCCGACGGCGGACAGATCGTCTGGGCGGGCGACACGAAGAAGGACGGCATGTCCGCGGCCGTCGGCGTCTACACCGACTACGGCCGCGCCGAGGAGGTCTGCGTCAACAAGCTCGGCGTGAACACCTGGGCGACCTGCAACAAGGACTACCGCGAGACCGGGAACGTACGCCTGCGCGTCCTGCGCTACGACGGCGACACCGGCAAGTTCTACCAGCCCGAGTCCTGGTCCGGCTGGATCCCGGTCGACGGCAAGTACTGACCCGCCGAGCCCCGTGAGGGCGAGCCGGACCACACTCCGCTCGCCCTCACGGGGCCGCGGCACGCACAGGAGACACGAAAAAACCGGACCAGCCTCTGCTGGTCCGGTTCTTCAATCCGGAAGTGCCCCCGGCAGGATTCGAACCTGCGCACCCGGCTCCGCAGGATTGCCGATCGTGAGGTGTTTGCGCAGGTCGGACCAGTAATTGACGTCACGTCACGTGCGGGGACTCGTCTGCTTCCTGCGAAGAGAAAGTGCTCTGTTTTATTGAGGTGTTGCGACGCCCGCTGCTGCCGCAGCTCAGAGACCGGTCAACCAAGGAACGGTATTCGCTCCCTGGAGTGGCCGCCGAAGAGGCCTATGGAGCCTTTCTGGCGTGGCCGCCGATCGAGTGATGACCTTGGTGTCCGTAACGGGCAGGTCCCCCGTGCCGTTGGATGAGGTGTTCGAAGTCTCAACCTGCCTGCTCAGGAGTCCTGTTGGTTCCCTATCCTGCCGCACTCGACCTGCCTCACACGCCGGTCGAGTAGGTAACGATGCCTTCGTCACCCGCGAGGGTGACCGCCGCTGCGAACTCCCGCCGCACCAGGGCGCCCTCGTCGCGCACGCCTATCTGCGCAAGCACGACGCACTCGCCCAGATCGCCGCTGGGTTCGGCATATCTGTGGGCACTGCCCACGCCACCGCCGTCGTGCGGCTCCTCGCCTACTGGACGCCGGGCCTACTCAGGACCCTGCGCGAGAACGACCCGGACTACGTACTCCTGGACGGCACCTCAGCGAGTGCGACTACCTGGGCGACGGACCCGCCGACCACTCCCACAAGTATCGGCGCCACGGCGTGAACATAGGTAGCCACCGATCCCGAAGGCCGGCTTCTGCGGATCTCGCCTGCCTTGCCGGGTCCGTGCCCACGATCTGACCGCCGCACGCACCCACTGCATCACCCGAATCCGCGAACGCCAGGGCATCCCATTCGTCGCCGATCGCGCTTACACCGGCGCTGGCTCCTGCGCCACCACCCGCCGCCCGACCAACGGCGAACTGTCACCGACCCAACGGACGCTGAACCGGGCGCCTGCCCAGACCCGCGCTCCCGTCGAACGAGGCACCGCCCGCCTGAAGTCCAGGCGGATCTTCCGCTGGAGCCGCCACAACCCGAACCGCATGACGGACATCGCTGCCGCGATCCTCACCCTGGAGAGGCAACGCTGAAAGGATCATTGCTATTTTCACGTATTTCGGGCCCGTATTGAGAGCTGGCGAGACATCGTGCTTTGGGTGGGGGTAGGAGGTCTTGAAACTGCCTGTGTCTGTTGGTGCTGCTGGTTCTACCGAAATCGCTCAAGAACGCAGTCCCTCATATTGTGCGGGGCGGCCTCGGGGCGGGCGCGCGCCGAGAAACGTCGGCGACCTCCGCCGAGGCTGATGGGTGGCATGGTCTGTGATCGCAGGATGGTCAGCGTGTTCCAGTCCTGGTGCAGGGAACCACTGGTGTTGTAGCGGGACACCCTCTGGCTCTCGCTGTCATAGATCTCTGCGTCGGACGGGCCCGTATGCGGCACAATGGCGGGTCGGCGACACAGCTAGCGGGGAGGGGCGCGCGTGCACGCCCAGGAGACGACGTTCAGTAAACTGGTCCATGGCGAGACGCAGTTCCAGGTCCCGCTCTATCAACGCACTTACACATGGCAGCGTGACGAGCTGAGCCAGTTGTGGGACGACGTCCTGGAACTCGTCGAGGACAAGCGGGCGGGCAACGAGCCGGCGGCACACTTTCTCGGGTCGGTCGTGCTCGCGCCGGAGCGGGTCGCGGCGGGCGGGATGCAGCGCTGGCTCGTCGTGGACGGTCAGCAGCGGCTCACCACACTGATGCTCGCCTTCACCGCACTGCGGGACCGGCACCGGGCTTGTGGGCGCGAGAAGAAGGCCGCCCGCATTCACGACCTGATCCTGGTCAACGGTTACCAGGACGGGAACGACCACTATCGCCTGTTGCCCACGCAGGCCGATCGGGAAGCGTTCATCGCCTGCGTGGACTCCCTCCCCACGGCTGGAGGAGCGGGGAACATCGGCGGCGCCTACCGGTACTTCCTCGCTGTCCTGACCGAGGGTGAGGAGACCGCCGAGGAGGACGGGTCCGGCGAGCAGTGGATCGGTGCCGTGGAGTCCGTCCTCCGGGACCTTCTCTCCATCGTGTCGATCACCGCAGCCGAGGGCGACAACGTCTACCGGATTTTCGAGTCCATCAACAACACCGGCGTCGGCCTGAGCCAGAGCGACCTGCTGCGCAACTACCTCTTCATGTGCCTGCCCAGACGTGGCGAGGCCGTCTACCGCAACCTGTGGCTTCCGATGCAGGAACTGCTGGGACCGAGCAGGCTGGAGCTCCTCGTCTGGCTCGACCTGGTCGTCGGAGGCGACAGCCGCGCCAAACAGAGCGAGATCTACCGGGACCAGAAGAAGCGCCTCGAACCACTGAGTTCCGACGAGGAGGCGCTGGAGGCGGAGGTCCTCCGGCTGCGGGTGAGGGCGGGCCGCCTCATGCGGATCGTCGAACCGTGGCGGGAGAGCGACCCGCGTCTGCGTGACGTCCTGGAACGCCTTGCCCGTTGGAGCGGTCAGACACACTACCCGCTGGCGCTCCTCCTGCTCGACCGGCTGGACGAGGGCGACTGCACACCCGGCGAAGCCGCCACTGCCCTCTCCTACGCCGAGAGTTACCTGGTCCGGCGTCTGTTCGCCGGTAACTCCACCACGGGCAACAACCGGACCTTCATGCAACTGCCCAAGGAGGTCGAGCGGGAACTGGAGAACGGGCGCCCACTCGCCGACGCCGTACGCCACGCCCTGTCCGCCAGGACCGGGACCGGCGTCTGGCCCTCCGACGCCGTCGTGCGGGAGTCGATCCGCAGCCGTCCCTTCTACAAGTCCGGCCGGTCGAACCAGCGGTTCGAGGTGCTGCGCCGGTTCGAGGAGAGTTTCGGCGCCAGCGAACCGGTCGACTTCACCAGGGCGAAGCTCACCGTCGAGCACGTCCTGCCGCAGCGGCCCGCTCAGCAGTGGTTCGACCTCCTCGCCGAGGAGGCCGGGGAGAGCGAGAGCCCGGAGGAGCTGCACGCCCAACTGGTACACACCCTCGGCAACCTGACGCTTTCCGGGGACAACGCGAGACTCTCCAACCACCCCTTCCACCGCAAGCAGCAGATCCTGGACTCAAGCGCTCTGCGGATGAACCAGCGCATCGCGGGCGTGGAGCGCTGGGGCAGGGCGGAGATCCTTTCCCGCGCCGACGAACTGGCCGAGCTGGCGCTGGACCTGTGGCCGGGCCCCCTCGACGGCGTGGTCCACGCCGATGCCGAGTGGGCCGGCTGGGGCGAGCTGCGCCAGGCACTGCTGAGCATGCCGGCGGGCACGTGGACGACCTACGGCGACCTGGCGAGCCTCATCGGAACCCACGCCGTCGCTGTCGGTAACCACATCAGCACCAGGCCCGCCCTGCACGGCGCCTACCGCGTGCTGATGGCGGACGGAAAGATCTCTCCCGGCTTCCGCTGGCCGGAAGGGCACACGGGTGCCTCCGACCCGCGCGCGGTGCTGGAGAGCGAAGGCGTACGGTTCGACGACCGGGGCCGCGCCCGCCGCTCCCACCGCCTGACGGCTTCCGACCTGGCGACGCTGGTGGGCAGGGACGACTTCGGGAACGAGGCACCCGCGCCCGAGTCCGATGGGGCGGGAGCCGAAGGGGAGTCCGCGGCCACCCGCTTCGAGAAGCTGCTGCACGACAACCAGACGCCGGACACGGTCGCGGGAGTCCTCTCGTGCCTGCGGTTCTGGACCGAACGGGGCGGCGTGCTCACGTACGGCAGGAGGAGCGAGACCAGCTGCTCACCCACACTGCCCCTGGCCGGTTCCCGGGCGCGCTCGGTGTGGCCCCTCGCCCTGTATCCGGTGACGGGGACCGTCGAAGTGGTCTTCCAGCATCTCAGGCGTCGGCCGCCCTTCGACGACGAGCAGTTCCGGCGCGAGCTCATGGCCCGCCTGAACGGTGTGGAGGGCATCGACCTGGCGGCGGCCAAGCTGGACCTGCGTCCCGCGTTCCCGCTGGAGGTGTTCGCCGAACACGGCGAGCAGCTCCGCGGCATCCTGGAGTGGTTCGCGCACACGGTCGAGTCGGCCCAGGCCCGCGCGGGTGCCGAAGAGGCTGCACGGGGCGACGGAGGAGCTGCATAGACTGCTGCCTTGTCCTGCCGGATCCCCCGCACCGAACGGCGGGGCAGCCGGCCGTGAGGGGGAGGCATGGCACCGTGGAACCGCTGAGGGACGACGACCCGACGGAGATCGGGGGATTCACCCTCGTCTGCCGGATCGGCTCCGGAGGCATGGGCCAGGTGTTCCTGGGCGAGTCCGCGGCCGGCCACCAGGCTGCGGTCAAGGTCATCAAGTCCTCCGTGCTCGACGAGGACACCAGGGCGCGCTTCCTGTCCGAGGTGGAGAGCCTGCGCACGGTCTACGGGCCCTTCGTCGCGGCCTTCGTCGGGGCCGACGCCGATGCCGACCGGCCCTGGCTCGCCGTCGAGTACGTCCCCGGACCTGATCTGCGGACCCTCGTCGCCGGCCAGGGGCCCCTGCCGCTCGCGGAGACCGCGAGCCTCGGCGCGCTGCTCGCGGAGGGGCTCGGCACGGTCCATGACGCGGGGCTGCTCCACCGTGACCTCAAGCCGCAGAACATCCTGCTCGCCCCCTACGGTCCCAAGGTGATCGACTTCGGTCTCGCGGTGCTCGCGGAACGCCGTACCGCCCTGACCGCGACCGGTTACGTTGTCGGCAGCGTCCTGTGCATGCCCCCGGAGCAGGCCAGGGGCGAGCAGCAGCTGGACCGGGCGGCCGACGTGTACGCGCTGGGGGCGGTGCTCCTCTACGCCGCGACCGGGCACTACCCGTACGAGGGACCGACCTGGCAGGCCGTCGCCCTCAAGATCGAGGACCCGGCGACCCCTCCCGACATGGCGGGCGTACCGCCCGAGCTGGCCCCGCTGATCACGGACATGTTGGCGTCCGACCCCGACGCCCGCCCCTCCCTGGCCGAGGTCATCGAACGGCTGGTGCACGTCATCCGCGAGCAGGGGCTGACCGCCCTCCAGGCCAAGCGGCGCCTCACCGACCTCACGCCCGAGATCATCGTGCCGCAACTCCCTCCTCCGGCCGGACCCGCTCCGTGCTGCGGACCCGACGCACGACCGCGCTACGTACGCCTCGCGGCGGCGGACCGACCTGGCAGGCCGTCGCCCTCAAGATCGAGGACCCGGCGACCCTCCTGACATGGCGGGCGTACCGCCCCTCCCGAGCTGGCCCCCGCTGATCACGGACATGTTGGCGTCCGACCCGACGCCCGCCCCTCCCTGGCAGCATCGAACGGCTGGCACGTCATGACCGCCCTCCAGGCCAAGCGGCGCCTCACCGACCTCACGCCCGAGATCATCGTGCCGCAACTCCCTCCTCCGGCACCCGCTCCCTCGGCCGACGCCGATGCCTACACGCCCGCGGTCCTCGACCAGGCGGCGGCCGAGGACGACGAGCGGGAAGGCGCACCGGCGTCCTCCGGAGCCGGGCAGCACGGTGCGGACGGAGCGGGCGAGGAGGGAGACGACCCCGACGAGGTCACCCCCGGGGCAGGTACCTCCGCCCACCGGGCCGCCGAGCCCGCGCGTCCGGACACCCGCAGACCACGGGGCGGGGTGACGGCCGTCCGGCCCGCCGCCCCCCTGAGGATCGCCGAGGGGATGCGCGCCGCGTACGCCCGCGAGGCACGTTTCTGAGCCGTGGCCCTTCCCCGCCCAGACAGGTGCGACGCACTGCCCGGGGAGCCCTTCGGCCCTCCCGTTCCATCCCGTACGACGTCCTCTCCCGCCGTGACAGACTTGCATCGGCGAGAGCGCACGCAGCACGGGAAGAGGAAGGGACCGCGAGTGACCGACCAGGGGGCGACGGAGGAGGGGACCCGGTTCCCGCCGGGCGCGCAGATCCTCGTACGGGACGAGGAGTGGCTGGTCCGCAACACCACCACCACCGACCACGACGGGGAGCGCATCGAGGCGGTCGGCGTCTCCGAGTTCGTCCGGGACGAGGAGGCCGTCTTCTTCAGCGGCATCGACGCGGTGGAACTCCTGGACCCGGAGAAGACACGCCTCGTGCCCGACACCTCCTCGTACTTCCGGCGCAGCCGCCTGTTCCTCGAAGCGGCCCTGCGCAAGACACCGCTGCCCCAGTCGGAACGAGGCCTCGCGCTCGCCGACCGCTTCCTGCTCGACCCGCTCGTCTACCAGCAGCGCCCCGCCGAACTCGCCCTGTCCATGCGCAACCTCCGCCCCCGGGTCCTCATCGCCGACGTCGTGGGTCTCGGCAAGACCCTGGAGATCGGCCTCACCCTCGCGGAGCTGATCCGCCGGGGCCGGGGTGAGCGCATTCTCGTCGTGACCCCGCAGAGCATCCTGGAGCAGTTCCAGCACGAGCTGTGGACCCGCTTCTCCATCCCGCTCGTACGGCTGGACTCCCTCGGCCTCCAGCGTGTCCAGCGCGAGCTGCCCTCCGGCCGCAACCCGTTCACGCATTACAAGCGCGTGATCATCTCCGTGGACACCCTCAAGAACATCGGCCGCTACCGCCACCACCTGGAACGCATCCGCTGGGACGCCGTCGTGATCGACGAGTCCCACAACCTGATCAACCCGGGCAGCCAGCGCCGCGCCCTCGCGGAGATCCTCGCCCCGCGCACGGACGCCCTGCTGCTCGCCAGCGCCACCCCGCACAACGGCGACAAACGGTCCTTCGCCGACCTGATCTCCCTGCTGGACCCGGCCGCCATCGCCGACCGCGACCACTACGACCCGGCCGAGGACCTGGGCCACCTCTACATCCGGCGCACCAAGATCAGCCCCGAGGTGCGGGACGAGATGGGCACCGAGTGGCCGGACCGTGGGCCCACGGTCTCCCTCCACTGCGCCGCCACGGAGGCGGAGGAACGCGTCTTCGCCGAACTGGCCGAGCACTGGATCCCCACCATGGCGGCGAGCACGGAGTTCGGCACGGCCGCCCAGGACCCCGTCCCGGTCGCCGTCGAACCGGTCTTCGCCTACAACCTGCTCAAGACCTTCCTGTCCTCGCACAAAGCCCTGGGCGAGACGGTCACGAACCGCGTGGCCTCCCTCCAGGACCGGGTCCGCAGGGCCGAGGAGAAGGGGCAACTGCCCGACCCGGCCATCGCCACCGAGCAGGCCGCGCTCGCCCGGCTCCGGCAGATCGTCGACGGCATGGGCGACGGCACCGCTCCCGGCGACTCCGCCAAGCTCGACGCGCTCGTCGCCCAGCTGAAGGAGATCGGGGTCGGCCCCCGGTCCACCACACGGGCCGTCGTCTTCTCCGAACGCGTCCGTACGCTGACCTGGCTCGCCGACGTCGTGCCGGCCCGCCTGGGCCTCCCGGTGGGCGCCGACGGCACGTCCAAGGCCGTCGCCGTGATGCACGGCGGTCTCAGCGACGAGGAGCAGGCCAAGGTCCTGGAGTCGTTCGGCCTCGCCGACACCCCCGTACGGCTCCTGTTCACCGGCGACGTCGCCTCCGAAGGCGTCAACCTGCACCGCCAGTGCCACCACCTCGTCCACTACGACATCCCCTGGTCCCTGATCCGCATCGAGCAGCGCAACGGCCGTATCGACCGGTACGGGCAGAAGCACGAGCCCCGCTTCCACGCGCTGATCCTCACCTCGGCCACCCCCGGAGCCAAGGACGACCGCACGGTCGCCGAGAAGCTGCTGCGCCGCGAGGAGGAGGCCCACAAGCTCGACGGCACGGCCGAGGCGGTGTCCGGTCTCTACCGGGCCGAGGAGGAGGAGCGCCGCCTCATCAAGGAGCTGGTCCGGGGCGGCACGGTCGAGGAGTTCCTGGACTCCGGGCCCGCCGAGGAGGACACGGCGCTGGCCGACCTGTTCGGCCAGGTGGACACCGTCACCGAGCACGAGTTGCCCGCCCGCGCCGAACTGATCTCGCTCTTCGACGGTGACACGGCCGACTTCGTCGCCACCGCCCTCGACGAGGTGTACGAGGAGCGCGCCGCGGACCTGATCGGCCTGGCCTCCGGCACCGATGCCCAGGGCGGCGGCTACTTCTCCCTCTCCCCGTCCCTCGCTCCCGACCTGCTCCACCGCCTCAAGGCCCTGCCGCCCTCCTACCTCAGGGAACAGCGCGTCGCGGACCGGATGCTGGTCACCTCCGACCGCGCCCTCGCGCAGCGCAAGCTCGACGAGGCGAGGAGCAGCAGCACCACGATGTGGCCCGAGGTCTCCTTCCTCACCGACATCCACCCGGTGGTGGAGTGGCTGACGGACAAGGTGCTGGTCGAGTTCGGCCGGCAGGAGGCCCCGGTCATCAGCACACCGCACGTCGACGGCCCCGTCTTCCTGGTCCAGGGCATCCACTCCAACGCCCTGGGCCGCCCGACCGTGGTCCGCTGGATGGCCGTGGGCGGCCTGCGCCCCGACGGAACCGGGACGCCCGAGGTGCGCCCCATGGCCGACGTGCTGCGCGACGCCAAGGTCGGCCCCAGGCTCGCCCGCACCGGTGGCCCGCAGGACCCCGACGGCCTCCAGGCCCTCGTCCCCGCCGCCGTCGCCGCCGCCCGCCACCACCTGGACGCGGGCCGGGCCCAGTGGGAGGAACGGATCAGCGGGCCCCTCGCCGCCTACCGCGCCCATGTCGCCCGCTGGCGCACCGACTCCCTGCTGCCCGGCGTCACCGACCGGCGCGAACGCCTCGTCGAGGAGACCGCCGACGAACTGGCCCGCCTCCTGGACCAGTTGCAGACTACCGGCCGCCCGCTGCTGCGGGTCCTCGCCGTCCTCGACCGCCCCGGCACCCCCGACGCCCCCGGAACCGACCCGGCCTCTCCGACCGGCTCACCGGGCCCGTCCGCCGCCCACCCGTCCGACGCCCAGGCGGAGAACTGACGTGACGTACGACTCTTTCGTCAACCACGGCGACTACCTCTCGCCGCACTACCTCGCCGAAGTCCTCCCCAAGGACCTGAAGGCGAAGGACGGCCTCCTCACCCGCTGGGCGGCCTTCGAGGAGGCCGAACGCCGACGCCACGCCGACGCGGTCGCCGAGGCCGCCCGCGAGGGCCTCGACCGTGACGCCGTACCGCCGCGCGCCCGCACTCCCCGGGAGGGGCTGCGGGCCCTGCACGGCCCCTACTTCGCGGGCCGCGCCGCGCTCGCCCAGGACGCCGCCGCGCTCGCCGAGCCCGCCGCGCTCGCGCCCGAGGGGTGGCGCAAGCGGTACACCGAGAGCCACCTGGAAACCCTCCGCGCCCTCGGGTACACGGACGCCCACGAGCAGACCGTCACCGTCCACAGCACCGACCGCGCCTACGACATCCAGGTCCTCCACGCCGAACCCGGCCTGTACGCGGTCGGCTGCGGCTGGACCACCGAATCCGACGCGGCCCTGGACCCGGACGGCGCCGGCCGCCTGCTCCACCCGGTGCGGACGGAGACCTCGGCCCCCGACCTCACGGACGCCAAGGCCCTCACCGACTTCCTCTTCACATGCGACACGCCCCCGCGCCACGTCCTCCTGCTCGTCGGCGGGGTGATCGTCCTCGCCGACCGCCTCGCCTGGCCCGAGGGCCGCTACCTCGCCGCCGACCTCGACGCCGCCCTGCACCGCCGCGACGACCGCCACGGCGGTGAACTCGACACCCTGGCCGCCCTCTTCGGCTCCGACTCGCTGCGCGCCCCCGCCGAAGGCGGCACCGCCCCGCTCGCCGCCTTCCTCGACCGCTCGGGCAAACACGCCGTCGGCGTCTCCACCGAACTGCGGGAGGGCCTGCGGCTGAGCGTCGAGTGGATCGCCAACGAGGTCCTGGACCGCCTGCGCGAACCGGAGAACGGCGTCGCCCCCGCCGACCTCGACGACCCGGCCCGGCTCGCCAAGGAACTCAGCCGCGAGTCGCTGCGCTACCTCTACCGCATCCTGTTCCTCCTGTACGCCGAGGCCAGCCCCGCCCTCGGCATCCTGCCCTCCGACTACCCGGAGTACGAGCAGGGGTACGGGCTCCAGCGCCTCGGGGACCTCGTCCTGCGCGACCTCGTCGGCGAGCGCTCCCGGCGCGGCTTCCACCTGTACGAGTCGCTCGACCTGCTCTTCGAGAAGGTCGAGAACGGCCACCGCCGCTACGGCACCGAGCCCGAGGACCTCGCGGCGGAGGAGGCGGCGCGCGAGGCGACGAAGGCCGAGGGCGAGGCGGCGAAGCTGCTCGCCGCGGGAACGATCACCGAGGCCGAGTACACCGACCGCATCCGCGAGGCCGACCGCGCCCGTCGCGCCGCCGCGCGCTCCACCAGCGCGGGCCTGCGCTTCGAGGCGCTGCGCTCCGAACTGTTCGCCAAGAGGGCCGTCCGCCTCATCTCGGACGACCAGATCGAGAACCCGGCGTACGAGGAGGGCGGAACGGACGGCCGCCGCCCCTTCCTGGACACCCGGCTGCGCAACGAGACCCTGCACAAGGTGCTGCGCCGCCTCATGCTCACCAAGGGCCGGGGCAGGGAGCGCGGCGGCTTCATCTCGTACGCCCAGCTCGGCATCAACCAGCTCGGCGCCGTGTACGAGGGCCTGATGTCCTACACCGGCTTCATCGCCGAGGAGGAGCTGTACGAGGTCGCCAAGGGCGGCGACCCCTCCAACGGCAGCTGGATGGTCCCCGCCTCCCGCGCCCAGGACTACGACGACGCCGTCTTCGTCAAGCGCACCGACGAGGAGACCGGCCGCCGGGAGCGGGTGGCCCACCCCAGGGGCTCCTTCGTCTACCGGCTGGCCGGCCGCGACCGCCAGACCTCCGCCTCCTACTACACCCCGAAGTCCCTCACCGAGGTCACCGTCGAACTGGCCCTCAGGCACCGCTTGGACCAGGACGGCACCACCACCCCGGCCAGGGAACTCCTGGAGTGGAAGATCTGCGAACCGGCCCTCGGCTCCGGAGCGTTCCTCAACGAGGCCATCGACCAGGTCGCCGCCGAGTACCTGCGCCGCCGCGAACGCGAGCTGGGCCGCAAGGTGGACCCCGAACTCCGGCAGATCGAGCTCCAGAAGACCAAGGCGTACGTCGCCCTCCACAACGCCTACGGCGTGGACCTCAACGCCACGGCCGTGGAACTGGCCGAGGTCTCCCTCTGGCTCAACTCCATGCACCCCGGCATGCGGGCCCCCTGGTTCGGCCTCCACCTGCGGCGCGGCAACTCCCTCATCGGCGCGGGCCGCAAGGTCTACAAGGCCGACACCCTCACGGGCGGCGGCTGGCTGGCCAAGAAGAACCCCCTGCCCCCCACGGACCTGCCGTTCCGCGACGGCCCCCTCCCCGAGGGAGCGGTGCACCAGTTCCTGCTGCCCGCCGTCGGCTGGGGCGCGGTCGCCGCCGAACCGGAGGCCAAGAAGCTCGCCGAGGCCGAGGCCAAGGCGCTCGGTCGCTGGCGGAAGGGCGTCCAGAAGGCCCCCAAGGGCCCGAAGCCGTTCCAGGAGCGCGGCGACGAGACCGACGAGGCCCGGAGCAAGCGATACGAACGGTGGCGCAAGGCGGCCGACAAGACCGAGTTGGGGCGCCTCCAAGGCGTGGCCCGGCGCGCCGAGTTCCTGTGGTCCCTGGTCGCGACCCGGCTGGAACTCTCCGAACGGGCGGTCGCCCGCCGCGTCGACGTCTGGGGCGCCGACTGGCTGGACCAGTCCACCGAGGCCGAGGACAAGCAGAAGGTCCTGGACGACCTGACCCGCTACGGCACCCCGTACTGGCGGCTGAAGACGGTCATGGACGCCTGGTGCGCGCTGTGGTTCTGGCCGCTGGACCGGGTCGGCGAACTCGACGGCGGCGATCCGGTGTACGGCACGGGGGGCGCCCTTGTGGGTGGGGCGGCGGTTCCTGGGACGGCGGCGGAGGCCGTCGCACCGGAGCGGGCGGAGCCGGTGGCTCCTGCCGAGCCCGCGTCCGGCCCGGCGCCGGGGGACCAGCTGTGGCGGACGGCCGGACTGTTCGACGACCCGGACGGGGAGCAGGACGAGCTGGGCGAGGCGTTGGTCTTTTCGGACGGGGGCGTACGGAAGACTCCGGCGGCCAGAAGGCCGGCCCGCTCCGCCCGTCCGCCGGAGCGCCAGGTGGTGCCGCTCCAGAGCTTCGGCGACTGGCTGGAGTTCCTGGAGGCTGTTCTCGGTACGTCAGACATGCCGGAGGAGTCCCTGCTCTCGGGCATCGAGAAGCTCAGCCCGGACGACGCACTGGAGGTTCTGGGTGATGTGGAGGACCGCCTGGAGGGCTTCCTCGGCATGCGGTCGGCGGCGCTGCTCCCGTTCCGTTACCCGTGGCTGAACACGGTCGAGGACATCGCGGGCACGACGGAGAAGGACATAAGGGCGGAGGACGGCCACGGCTTCTTCCACTGGGAGCTGCACTTCGCGCATGTGTTCCGGGGGGCGGCGGGCGGGTTCGACCTTCAGGTGGGGAACCCGCCTTGGGTGCGGCCGGACTGGGACGAGGCTGCGGTTCTGGCGGAAGTCGATCCGTGGTTCAAGCTGAGTGAGAAGCAGTCGGCCGGGGATCGGAAGGACCGAAAGAGCGAGATTCTGGCGAGTGCGAATCACCGCTGGGCGTATCTACGCTACCTGACCGCGACAGCGGGGACGGCGGAAGTCCTCGGGAGCGCTGTGGTCTATCCGCTGATCTCGGGCACTCGGCCTGACCTGTACCGAGCATTTATGTGCCGAACCTGGGCTCACCTGGCTCGTGAGGGAACGGTGGGGTTGGTGCACCCGGACTCTCATTTCAGCGGTGACAAGGAAGGGCGCCTGAGAGAGGCCGCATACACGCGGCTCCGCATCCACGGTGACTTCGTGAACGCGGGTAACCGCTTCTTCCCGCCGCCTGTTGGACGGTCCAGCCACTTCGGCGTGCATGTTTACGGTCGGGCGGGCGAGGTCGGGTTCGATCACCTCTCGTGGCTCTTCTCGGTAGACGCGCTGCGCCTCTCGGCTGACGATGACGGCAAGGCTCCTGATCCCGGGGTCCGCTACGGCGACAGCTGGGATGAACGCCCGCACCGTAAGCGGGTCGTCCGTGTGAACGAAGCGATGCTCGCCCGGTGGCAGAGACTCACTGGTGATGAGACCCAGCCTGTACGCCAGGCAAGGCTGCTTTCGCCTGTAAGCACGGCGGAGGAGCAGGCGATCAGGGCGCTGGCGGACTATCCGCTGCGCCTTAGCACGTGCCAGCCTCAGATCACCAGCGGCTACAACGAGAAGACAGCCAAGGACGATAACCTCATCGGTTACAACGTGCCCGATAGGGCGGGCGTGGTTCGTCGGCCGGCTGGCTGGTCCGAGGTGATTCTCAAGGGGCCGCAGATCGGCTTGGCCAACCCCCTGTTCAAGCAGCCGAGCCAGGGCGGCGGCGAAGTGCTTGGGCTCAACCCGATGACCCTCGCGGACGACGCCGTACCCGAGTCCGAGTACGTGTACGTCGCGAAGCCCGAGGCGTATCGGGCCGCACAGGACGTATGGAGCGACGGCAGGACTCTGGAGCAGCTCAAGGCTTCCGAGCGTGAGGTGACACGGGCGCGGGGGGCGGCGGCCGGGCGCTTTGGAGTGGAGCCTTCGGAGATCACCGAGGACCAGACGGAGGCGGAGCTGCTGAGGCGGTTGCGGCGACCGTATACGGAGTTCTACAGGGTGGCATGGCGGGAGATGATCGCGCCTGATACGGAGCGCAGCCTCTATGTGGCGCTTGTTCCGCCAGGAGCCGCACACGTCGACCTTGTGCACAGCGCGATCGTTGGCGGCGTGCGCTTGAGTGCGCTGACGGCCGGTTTCTGGACCGGGTTGCCTGTCGACTACTTGCTTCGAACGACAGGCGTGGGGCACCTGAAAAAGGCACCAGCTCGCCGAATGTTGGCCCCGCACGCTGAGCATCCACTGTCCTCGGCCCTACTCCTCCGCACCCTCCGCCTCAACTGCCTCACCAACGCCTACGCGGACCTGTGGGAAGAGCTCTACGACCCCACCTGGCCCGCCTACGAACCCTGGGCGTGTGAATGGCCAGAGCTGCAACCACTGCACGCAGTCGGCCCGACATGGAACCGGAACACTCCTCTGCGTACGGAGCGGGCGCGGCGAGCCGCCCTGGTGGAGATCGACGCACTCGTGGCCGTCTGGCTGGGCGTGAGCGCCGACGCGCTCGTCGCCATGTACAAGGCCCGCTTCCCGATCATGCAGGACTTCGACTCCGTCACCTGGTTCGACGCCAACGAACGGAAGATCGCGGGCAACCGCTACACCTACGGCTTCGGCCAGACCAAAGAGCACTACGAGCACTTCCTCGCCTACCAGAACAAGGAACGGTCCGAGCCTCCCGAGGGCTACACCGCCCCCTTCTACAAGGCCAACCGCGAGGAAGAGATGCGCGAGGCGCATGCCTACTTCTCCACGCGTCTCCAGGAGGCCATCGATCAGGGGAAGTGGGCGCCGCCCGCCGCATGAACGGCTGTGCCCCGCACCGGACAACTCCGGTGCGGGGCACAGTGTGAGGCTCAGCTCTGCGCGGCGTACGTGACGAAGTCGTCCCAGGCGGTGGGGGAGACGGCGAGTTCGGGGCTCCGCAGGTCCTTGGAGTCCCGGACATGGACCGCCTGCGTGCCCTGCGCCACCTCTACGCAGCTGTCCCCTTCGGAGCCGCTGTAACTGCTCTTGAACCAGGCCAGTTCGGACGTGCTCATAGCGCTCCTCGCATCCGCTTCAGCAGGCCCAGGGATTCCTCGGGGGTCAGGGCCTGTGAACGCAGTTTCGCATAGCGCTGTTGGAGCACGCTGATCTCCTTCAAGTCGGCGATCAGACGACCGTTCTTCTGCCCCTCCGAGTAGCCGAACCACCGGTGTTCAGGCGTCTCGGCCAACTGCAAGGGCCCATCCAGCCCCGCATGGCTCACCCTCACCGTAGGCATCACCTGCAACTCCACGTTCCAGTTCCGCTCCACCAACTCCACCAGGTGGTCCAGCAGGTCCCGCGTCACGTCCTTCCCACCCGTGCACCGCTCCAGCACCGCCTGCTCCACGATGAAGCTGAACGCCGTCGGCGGTTTCCGCGTCACCGCCAGGAGTTCCTGCCGGGCCAGCCGCGCCGCGATCCGCTGCTCCAGCTCCGCCGGGTCCGGCAGTGGCGGGACGTTCAGGGAGACGGCTCGCGCGTACGCCTCCGTCTGCAACAGGCCCGGCACCACTCGGCATTCGTAGGTGTACAGGCTGATCGCCGACGCCTCCAGCCGGGCCCACTGCCGGAACCAGCTCGCCAGGCCCGGCTTCCGTGACAGATGGGGCGCCGCCGCGCGCAGTGCGCCTGTGTTGCCGAGGTGAGGTTCGGCCCCCTCGACGAAGTCGATGTCCGGCATCCGCCGGCCCTGTTCGACCGAGGCGACCGTGTGCTTCGAGAAGCCGACCAGCGTGCCGAACTCCTCCCGGCTCAGGCCCGCGTGTTCGCGTAAGGCCTGGACGAACGCGCCGAAGGTGCGCAGACTGTCCGACACCTCGGGTTCCCCGCCGCCCGACGCTCCCGTACCGCAGTCCGTGTGCTCACCGGCCATCGCAGGACACCTTCCGTACCACCCACCGCCGGACCGATTCCGACGCTCGTCATCGTCACGCGCCGTGACGCGTACTGTCCATCGAACAGCGCGTACGCTGCTGCCGCGTACGTGCCTCAGAACTGGTGAACCCGCCGTACCAGGCGGGATCTTGGGCCTATGACAGCACCAGTCACCGCCACCGTGACACAAACGGATTCCGTTACCGTACGTGTGTTCACCCAGCGTTTCCGCTCCACCCCGCGCGGCGCCCGGCTCGCCCGTAGGCTCGCCCTCCAGCAGTTGGACGCCTGGGGGCTGCCGTACGGTGGCGACGCGTCCGACACCGCCGCGCTGCTCGTCGCCGAACTCGCCGCCAACGCCGTCACGCACGGCCGGATTCCCGGCCGTGACTTCGAGGTTTCCCTCAGGCTCCTGGGCGTGACCCTGCGCATTGAGGTCTCCGACGCCCGAGGGGAGAGCCGTCCGCCCTCCCCGGGCGTACCCCCGCCCGGGCCCGGGGCGCTCGCCGAGACCGGCCGGGGGATGCTGCTGGTCGAGGCGCTCGCGGACCGCTGGGAGGTCCTGGACCGGCTTCCCGTCGGCAAGACCGTCGTCGCCGAGCTGGACCTCGAAGGGGCGACCGCCCGGACGGGCTGAAGGAGTCGGACCGAGCGCCGACCGCCGACCGCTGCGGACGGGCGTCGGGCGGTCGCGCTGACACTCCCCGGCCCCCTCGCTAGGCTGGGCCGGGGACGGCACGGCACAGGGCGGTGGCGGCGGACAGAGGGCTGCGGGTGCCATGGCGGTGGACGAGGACGGCGGGAACCAGGCCGGCGTCGAGAGCGGTCGGACCCTGGGAACCCGGGGCTACGCCGTGGCCGAGGACATCGACCAGCCGGACTCGCTGCTCCTGCCGCTCGGACCGCCGATCGAGATCGGATCGGACGGCCGTCCGACCGGCGTCGAGCTGGAGCTTCCCGCCGACGACGAAGGGGAGGAGCACGGCGCCCACCGGGACGCCGATGACGCCTCCGCCCCGTTCCGGCCCGACAACATCCGGATCCACACCGAGACCACGACCGTGGACCTGCTGCTCTCCCGGCTGCGGGAGGGCATGATCGACCTCGCGCCGGACTTCCAGCGCCGCTCCGGCATCTGGAGCGACCGTGCGCAGAGCCGCCTGATCGAATCCCTGCTGCTGCGCATCCCGATCTCCAACTTCCACATGGCCCAAGGCGACGAGGACCGGTGGGCCGTGGTGGACGGCGTCCAGCGGCTCACCGCCATCGCCCGGTTCATGGAGCCGGACATCACCGGCCTGGAACCCCTCACCCTGCGCGGCATGGACTACCTGTGGCAGCTCGCCGGCAGCACCTACCAGGACCTCACGGGACGGATGAGGATCCGGCTGCGTGAGACCCAGCTCACCGTCCACATCATGCAGCAGGGCACCCCGGAGAAGGTCAAGTACAACGTCTTCACCAGGATCAACACCGGCGGCATGCCGCTCACGCCGCAGGAGCTCCGGCATGCTCTGGTGGGGGGGAAGGTCCGGACGTTCCTCGCGGACCTGGCAGAGGAACCGTCGTTCGGGGAGGCCACCCGGTGGAGCGTCTCCGACGCCCGCATGGCCGACCGCGAGATGGTGCTGCGCTTCCTCGCCTTCCGTCTGACCAACCCGTCCCAGCACTCCGAGACCGACTTCAACAAGTTCCTCATCGACTCCATGTACCGGATCAACGCCCTGTCCGACGAGCGACGGGATCAGCTGGCGCGGGAGTTCCGGACCGCCATGCGGTGTGCCCGGGAGTTGTTCGGCGAGCACGCCTTCCGGAAATGGCGGCGAGGCGAGCGCAGCTCGCCCGTCATCAACAAGGCCCTGTTCGAGACGATTTCCGTCCAGCTCGCCCTTCTAGATGATGACGAGCGGGCCCGGCTGGTAGCGTCCCGTCCGGCGGTGCACGACCAGTTCTTCCGACTCCTGGGCGAATGGGACTTCGACCGGTCGATCTCGGTGGGGACCGGGAGCCCGGCGAGGATCCGCACCCGATTCCAAGAAGTGGCACGACTGTTCCGGGGGGTAGCCGCACCGTGATCGACCGTTTGACGCTGCACAACTACAAGGCGTTCCAGCATGCGGAGCTTCCGCTCGGCCCGCTCACGCTCCTCACCGGTCTCAACTCCTCCGGCAAGAGCAGCGTGCTCCAGTCCATCGGGCTCCTGCGCCAGTCCTACGAGTCCGGCGACCTGGTGCTGTCCGCGCTCACGGCCGAGGAGAGGCGAGCCGGACGCCGTACGAACGTGGCGGGCCGGGGCTTCCTCCTCAACGGCGAACTCGTCGGGCTCGGCACCGGTGAGGATGTCCTCCACGAGGACTTCCCGGAGGACGAGCCCCGGATCGGACTTGCCGTCGACGAGGGCGCGTACCACTACGGGTGGACCGCCGCGTACGAGGCCGAGCAGAATCTTCTGCCGCTGGCCGACGCGGACCTCCCGGACACTTCCGAGGGCGAACGGGAGCGACCGGCCGGCCCCGAGGCGGTGACCCCGGCGTTCCTCACCGCGCCCTTCCAGTACCTCCACGCCGACCGCATCTCGCCGGCCGAGTTCTACCCGCGCGACCACCAGGCGGCGATCGGCCGCGGCTTCCTCGGCGTACGCGGTGAGCACACCGTCAACTACCTCCGCCACCACCGTGAGGATCCGGTCCCCGAGGGGCCGCTGCGCCACCCCAAGGCCGCCTCCGACCTGCTGATCGACCAGGCCGCCGCCTGGATGGGCGACCTCTGCCCCGGAGTCGACATCCAGGCCGACGCCATCAAGGGCACCGACGCCGTGAGCCTCTCGTACGGCTTCCGGGGCACGCTCGGCGCCACCAAGCGCCGTCGCCCCGGCAACGTCGGTTTCGGCCTCACCTATGTCCTGCCCATCGTCGTCGCCTGTCTGAGTGCCCGCCGCGGTGCCCTGATCCTCCTGGAGAACCCGGAGGCGCACCTGCACCCGCAGGGCCAGACCCAGATGGCCACGCTCGCCGCCTCGGCCGCCGCGCAGGGCGCGCAGGTGATCATGGAAAGTCACAGCGACCACGTGATCAACGGGGTACGGCTCGCCGTCAAGCAGGGACGGATCACTCCCGAGCAGGCGGTGTTCCACTACTTCCGGGGGGACGGCACGGGCGTGGACTTCGTCAGCCCGCGGGTGGACGCGGACGGCATGCTCGACCAGTGGCCCCCGGGCTTCTTCGACGAGCTGGAGAACACGCTCGACCAGCTCATCGGCTGACGCCCGCCGGGGAGGGCGGGGTGAGGCGCACCGACATCGTGGCGGAGGGGGAGACATGCCGCAGCTGTTCCTGAACGAGAAGTCCTGTGGGACGAAGGCCGACCCGGACCGGGTCAACCGGGCCATGACCGACATGGTCCGCGCGGTCCTGGCGGTGGCCAGGGAGGACCGAGCGGGAACGCTGCTCGTCTCCGGAGAGCCGGTGACGGCGTTACAGCTTGCCCAGGGCCACGCGATCCAGAAGTGGATCGGGTCTCCGGGGACCAAGGACCTGTGGCAGCGGCTGGCCATCCTCCAGTCCAAGTGGCCGCTCCGGGAGGCGTTCCCGGAGGGGGAGACCCACGCGGACGTCGAGTACCGGCACGACGGCGACGCCGTGGAAGGTCTCGGGGCCGCGCACCTCACCGGGGGACTCGGTATCTCGCTTCCGGTCGACTCCCGCTGGGACACCGACCGGCTCACGCTCGTACGCGAGGAACTGGTCGACGACGAGGACGGCGGATCGGCCGTCACCGAGGTCGACGTGGTGCACGCCGCCCGACGCGAGCACGTCGCCACCCACCTTCCGTGGATCCGGCGCGGGGCGAACTCCGCACGGCAGAAGGCCGTCGAGAGCCTGCGGTCGGGTACCGAACTATGGGCACGCTGTCCGGAACTCTTCCCGACTCTCCAGTTCACCCCTCTCGCCGAGCAGCACTTCGCCGAGCTGGCCGAGGTGTGGGTGCGGCCCGTGGGGGAGCGGCTCGGGGAGCTCCAGGACGCCGTCAGCGACTGGGACCCTGCCCGGCAGCCCATCGCACCGCAGTGGCGGTCCTACGTACGCACCGAGTTCGAGTCGCGCCGAAGGCTGTGCTGGTTCCCCGACGCCGACGGCAAGAACCACCTCTTCGACTGGCACTGCGACTTCCTCCCGAAGCCGGGCCGGATGCACTTCCGGCTGCTCCACGAGGAGCGCACCCTCCGCATCGCGTACGCGGGGCGCAAGCTCGACGTGTGAGGCGGGAGCAGGCTCGTGCCGCCGCCCGGTTACCGTAGGCCGATGGCCGGGCATCCTCGGCCGGTCTGCTTCCATCCGCACCAAGGAGGACCCGCGCGTGCGTCCCACCCTCGCCGCCGACCAGGTACGGGCCAGTCTGAGCCAGTACCTCGCGACGACGTACGCGCTGGCCGACGAGTCCACCCGCCGTGCCCTGGAGGGGTTCCTCGAGGACGCTGAGGACGGCATCTTCCGCGGCCCCTACCTCCGCGTCCGCACCCCCTTCCGGAGCGCCGAGAACGACGACTGGCAGCGGCACCTGGGCTGGTGGCCCCGGAATTTCACCCCGCACCGGCACCAGGAACGGGCCTGGGAGCGGCTCTCCACCCTGCACAGCCCCGCAGAGCCCACCCTCGTCACCACCGGCACCGGGTCGGGCAAGACCGAGTCGTTCCTGATTCCGATCCTCGACCACTGCCGCCGCGAGCGTGAGGCCGGACGGGACGGTGTCAAGGCGATCCTGCTCTACCCCATGAACGCCCTCGCCACCGACCAGGCCCACCGCATCGGCGAACGCCTCGGCGATCCGAAGGACACCCGGCTGCGCGAGGCGGGTGTGCGGGCCGGGCTCTACATCGGCGACCGGCCGTCCCAGGAGTTCAAGCAGGCCAATCCCCATATCGCCGTCGACCGGGACGAGATCCGCCGCACCCGGCCCGACATCCTGATCACCAACTACAAGATGCTGGACCTGCTCCTCCAGCGGCCCGAGGACCAGCGTCTGTGGCAGGAATCCCCGCTCGCCTACGTCGTGCTCGACGAGTTCCACACCTACGACGGAGCGCAGGGCACCGACGTGGCCATGCTGCTCCGCCGCCTCGGCTCGGTCACCGGGCTTGCCGAACCGGGGCGGCCTCTGGGACCCGTTTGCCCGGTCGCGACCTCGGCCACCCTCGGCGAGGGCGGCCCCGGCGACAGCGGCGTGCGCACCGGGCGGGGGGAGGCCGGGCGGCCCGGCATGCTGGAGGTCGCCGAGCAGGTCTTCGGCGTACCGTTCCCCGCCGACGCGGTCGTGGGTGAGGACCGGCGCTCGGCGCGGGGCTTCACCGGTGAGAGCGACTTCACCCTGCCGTTCCCCTCGCCCGAGGAGGTCGACGCGCTGGGCGACCCCACCCGCGACCCGGGAGCCATGGACGACCTCGTCGCCGCGTTCACCGGCCTGTCCGGCCCCACCCCCGAGGAGCTCGGGGGCGTCCTGCGCCGCCACCGGCTCACCTCCGCCGTCCTGGAGATCCTCGACGGCACCCCCAGGACCCTCGCCGAGATCACCGAGATCCTGCCCCGGTACGCCTACCACTGGGGCGTCGCGGTGCAGCGGCGGCCGGCCCTCGCGGCCAGGGCGCTCGCCCGCTACCTCGCCCTCCTCTCGTACGCCCGGGACGCCGAGAACCCCGGGCGGCCCCTGCTCTCCATCGAGATCCACCACTGGGTGCGCTCCGTCTCCCGGGTCCTGCGCGGCATCAGCGGGGCCCGCGCCGAGTTCCGCTGGGACGACGAACGGGTCACCTCCGGCGGTGCGCTGGCCCGCGCGGGACGGACCTCCGGCACCGGTCCGTCCCCGTACGACGGGGAGAAGCCCGCCCTGCCGCGCGACGCCGTCGAGGAGGGAGCCGTACCGGCCGACGACAGCGCACCGCCGCCCGCCGAGGTCTTCCTGCCGGCCGTCTTCTGCCGCGAGTGCGGACGCTCCGGCTGGGCCGCCTACTCGCCCGAGGTCGACCCCGCCCACCTCGACCTGAACGCCACCAAGATCCGCCGGGCCTCCGTCGGCCGCGACAAGCGCCGGGTGCGCAACATGATCGCCGCGACCCCGCGCGAGGTGTACGAGGCGGCTTTCGGGGCCGGGGCGGACCGCAGGCGCGGAGGGCCCGCCGTCATGGTCCTGGAAGGCACCGGCGGGCGGCTGCGCCCTCTGTCGCCCGAAGCCGACTTCACCGCGCCCGCCGACGGCGAGGCAGCCCGTCGGCCGGTACCCCTGCACAACGCCGCCTTCGTCCACACCGACCTCGACGGCGACCGGGCGGCCGAACGCGACCAGTGCCCCGCCTGCCGGACCTTCAACTCCATCCGCTACCTCGGTACCGGCCTTGCCGCGCTCGCCGCCGCCTCCGTCACCCAGCTCTTCACCGGCGGCGAACTGGACAAGAACCTGGGAGAGGACAAGACGCTCCTCTTCAACGACTCCGTGCAGGACGCCGCCCACCGCGCCGGGTACGTCGCCAGCCGCTCCTACACCTTCTCGCTGCGGGCGCTGCTCGCCAGCCGTATCGGCGAGGACGAACCGGTCGCCCTGAACGACCTCGCCGCCGACCTGATCGCGGACGTCGTCGACAGCAAGGCCGTCCAGGCCGCCGTCATCCCACCGGACCTCCACCTCGTCCGCGGGGTGGACACGCTGCTCTCCGGACGCAGCCGCGGCTCCCGGGGCACCTGGGAGCTGATCGCCCAGCGCCTGGCGTTCGCCACTGTCATGGAGTTCGGCCTCCGCTCCCGGCAGGGCCGCACCCTGGAACTCACCCGCACCATCGCCGCCGACGTACCGCTGCCGGACCCCGACGCGGTGGCGGACATCGTACGGGAGACACTCCTGACCACCCCGGGTGACATCGCGCTTTCCGACGGCTCCGCGCCCGGACCCGAGAGGTACACCGGCTTCGTGCGGGGCCTGCTGGAGCGGATGCGTATCCGCGGAGCGGTCCGGCACGCCTGGCTGGACCCCTGGCTGGCCCAGGCGGGGGTACGCAGATGGGCGATCTGGGGCGGTCGCGAGACCGGGATGCCGGCCTTCCCCCGTGGTGTCTCCGCCCCCGCCTTCCTGCTCGGCACCCCCAAGCAGGGCAGCGAGGACTTCGACGTCCTGACCGGCCGGCTCGGCTGGTACCAGGACTGGGCCGTACGCTCCCTCGGGCTGCGCCCCGAAGCGGCCGGCCTCTTCCTGACCCGCCTTCTGCCCGCACTCGCCGACGCGGGCGTCGTCTCCGCGCGGACGGCCCTCGACGGCACCACCCGCGTCTACGGACTCCAGCCCGGCCACATCCAGGTCCGGGCCCTCGCCGTCGACACGCTGCCCGACGCCACCGCGCACTGCCCCCGGTGCTTCTGGGAGCAGACCGTCCACCCCGACCTCGCCGACCAGTGGCACGGGCAGCCCTGCCCCCGCTACCGGTGCGGCGGAACCCTCGGCACCGGACGCGACCTGGACAGCGGACTGCGGCAACGGGACTTCTCCGACGACTTCTACCGCCGCATGTACCGCGAGGCCGGGGTCTTCACCATCAACACCGCCGAGCACACCGGTACGCTCAGCCGCGCCAGGCGGGAGGCGGTGGAGAAGGCGTTCCGGGAGGGCACCCGCGTCCACTACGCCAACCCGCAGGTGCTGTCCTGCACCCCCACGCTCGAACTCGGCATCGACATCGGTGACCTGTCGGCCGTCGTCCTCGCCTCGCTGCCGAAGGGCCCGGCCAACTACATCCAGCGTGTGGGCCGCGCCGGACGGTCCACCGGCAACGCCTACCTGCTCACCATGGTCGACCGCGGCCCGCGTGACCGCTACTACCTGGAAGACCCCCGGCTCATGATCGCCGGAGAGGTGCTGCCGCCCGGCTGCTACCTCTCCGCCGCCGAGATCCTCCGCCGCCAGTACCTGGCCCACCTCCTCGACCTCGCGGGCGCCGGACGGCTGGTCTCACCCGACGGGACGCCCCTGAGGCCCCTTCCCGGACGTGCCACCGACCTCTTCGGGACCTCCGCCTGGCAGGCCGAGTTCGCCGAAGCGGCACTCGCCGCCGGAAACCGTCTCGTCCAGGGCTTCCTGGACCTGTTCCCGCCCTACGACGAGAACCGCGGCACCGGCGTCAGCCCGCAGGCCCGCGCCGCCCTCGTCGCCTACGCGACCGACGCGGGTGAGGACGGGCTGGGTACCGCCCTGGACACGGCGCGCCGACGGTGGGAGGACCGGCGTGCCGAACTCCAGCGCCGTACCGAAGCCATCGACCGAGCCCACGGGCTGCTCGTCGTCGGCGACCCCGACCACGAGCGGCAGGGACGCGAACTGCGGGCCGAGCGCCGGGACGTGGCACGCCTCTCCCGCGAGATCAGCCGCACCACCGCGCACGGGGCCCTGGTCGACCTCGGCCTGCTCCCGAACTACAGCCTGATCGACTCGCCCACCGAGCTGGAGGCCACGCTCACCTGGACGGAGAAGGGCCCCGACGGCACACGCACGCACCACAGCAAGACCCTGCGCCACAGCCGTCCCGCGCGCCTCGCCCTCTCCGAGTTCGCCCCCGGCAACCACTACTACGTGCAGGGGTACAAGCACCGCGTCACCGGACTCGACATCGGCAGCCCCGGACGCCCCGCCTGGCTCTGGTGGCGCGTCTGCCCCGACTGCGGTCACGTCCGCACCCACCGGGCCGAGCAGGACGCCGCGCCCTGCCCCCGCTGCCGTTCGGCCGCCATCGGGGACATCGGCTGCCTGCACAAGGTCCTCGTGCCCCGCCGCGTCACCTCCCGCGACGAACGCGACGACGTCCGCGTCCGCGACGACACCGACGAACGGGAGCGACGGCACTACTCCGTCGTCCCGGCCGTCGACATCGACACACGCGACATCGAAGAGGCGTGGAAGCACGAACACGCCACCTTCGGCTGGGAGTTCACCCGTCAGGCACGCATCCGCCACATCAACGTCGGAGCCACCCGCGTGGACGGCGGCGCGGACACGCACTTCGCCGGAAGGGAGGTCCGGCTCAACCCGTTCTGGGTCTGCGACGCGTGCGGGTTCGCCGACCCGGACGGCGGCCCCACCGCCCACGACCCCGGCGACACGTCGGCCCACGCGAAGTACCACCGACCCTGGTGCCCCCGGCGGCGAGCGGCCGACGACGCCGCACGGCGAGGCGAGCGGGTGCTGCTCGCCCACGAGCTGCGCACCGACGCGCTGCGCCTCCTCATTCCCGCCGTCACCGCCTACACGCAGGAACGGCTCGCGTCCTTCAAAGCCCTTCTCCTGGCCGGGATCGCCCGCAGCTACGGCGGAGACCCCGACCATCTCGCGGTCGTCGCCGACTCCATGCCCGAGGACGGGGGCGAGAGCCCGCTCCGCCGTCACTTCCTCGTCCTGTACGACACTCTGCCCGGCGGTACCGGATATCTGCACCGCCTGGCCGGGAGGGACGGGCTGAGGGGTGTCCTGGACCATGCGCGACAGGTGATCGAGACCTGCGTCTGCGTGGGGCAGGGCCGGCCCGCCTGCCACCGGTGTCTGCTCCGGCACGTGACCGACGCCGAGTACGAGCTCGTGAGCCGCGAGCACGCCCTCGACATGCTCGGTGAGCTGTTCGGCCGTGGGGCAGACCGCTGGAGCACCGTGCAGGTGGCCACCACCCGCGACATCACCCTCGTGCACCAAGTGGAGAGCGAACTGGAGGCCCTCTTCCGGCGTGGCCTGCTCGACTGGGCAGACCGTGTGGACGAGGTCAGCGTCCGCAGCGCGCTCGCCGCCGACGGCACCCGGGACACCACCCTGCGCTTCACCGCACCCGACGGGACCGTCCGGGGCTGGCAGATGGAGACCCAGACTCCGCTCGGCTTCACCCGGCCCGACGTGGTCTTCCGCAGCACCGACGACGACCGCAGGGTCGCCGTCTACCTGGACGGCTACCGTTATCACGCGGGCCCCGGACACCTCACCGCCGAGGCCGACGCGGTGAAGCGCACCCGGTTGCGAGCCGAGGGCTGGCAGGTCTTCCAGCTCACCTGGGACGATGTACAGGCGTGGACGGGGCGGACGGCCCCGGGGACCGATCCCGTGTGGAAGCCTTACCCGAACACCGCCCAGAAGACCGCCATGGACGTCCATCGGCGCATGCACGAGGGGGACACCCGTGATCTGACGCGCCTGGTGTGGGTCAACCCCGTCGAGACGCTCATCGGGTACCTCACCGACCCCGACCCGGATGCCTGGCGGCTGCGCGTACAGAGCGCCCTCGCCGGCTTCGCGGCCGTCTCCTCCACCAGCAGGGCCCTGGCCGACGGCGTCGAGACCGGACGCAGGATCCACGAGGCGCTGCACGGACGGCGGTTGGCGGCGGGGAAGGGAGCCGTCCAGGTCATGGCGACCCGGGACAGCTCGGGATGCCCGCTCACCATCGCGCTCGACCTGCGCCGCGGGCAGAGAGGAGCGGCCTGGACCGCGCTGACCGTCCTGGACGACGCTCCCGGCACGATCGAGGCGGACGAGGCCGCCCACCGCAGACGCTGGCACGCGTGGCTCTACTGGAGCAATCTGCTCCAGTTCCTCGACGGGGGGGAGGGTGAGGGGGTCCAGCTGACGACCGGGATGCTGTCCGGGTTCGACCCGGCCGAGCTGGCGGTCACCGGCGGAGCCGGATGGCTCACCTCCCAGCTGCGTGCGCACCAGCCCGCACCGGACGCACCCGAACCGGACACGGACGGGCACCGAGCATCGACCGGCCCACAGGGAAAGGCGGGCGGCGCGGACGGTGTCCCGCCCGTCCGCGACGCCGCCTGGGACGAGGTGATCGAGCTGCTGGTCGAGGATCCCGGACTGGACGCACTCGCCCACGCGCTCGCCGACGGGGACGTACCCGTACCCGAGGCGGGACACGAGCTGGGGACAGCGGCCTGGCCCGCCGAACTGGCCTGGCCCGACCGGAGGGTGGGGGTCGTCCTGTCCCACCGTCCGGACCCCGTCAGCGGACGGGACATCGATGCCGAACAGCGGGACGGTGCCTACCGCGACGCGGGCTGGCAGGTTCGTACCGCGCAGGAATGGAACGCGGACGAACTCGCCGCACTCGTGCGCGGCGGCGCTGACACGACCACGAACGACCGGGGGGAGAACCAGCCATGACGGTCCACAGCACGCCCAGGACGGGTGTGACCCTGCGCCTGCTGGACAAGGCGGACAAGGAGATCGTCAAACTGGACCGGGCGGTCCTGGGGGCGTTCTACAAGTTCCAGCACGACTTCCGCCGCAACCCCCACGCCGGCGGATTCGACCTCAAACAGCTGGAAGGCCATGACCGCCTCTGGTCGGCGCGCGTCAACCGGGAGTGGCGCGCACTGATGATCCGCCTGAGCGGTGACGACTGGCTCCTCGTCGCCGTCAAACACCGGGGACACGTCCACAAGAACCTCGAACGCTTCAACTACGGCATCAACCACATCACCGGTGCCATCGAGTACGTCGATCTCCAGGTCGTCGAAGAGAGCGTGCTGCGCCGCGGCCTCACGCCGCCCACCACCCCCGCAACGTCCCCCTCGGCCCCTTCCGGTCCACCCGTGGAGACACGGCCGGACGAGGAGCCGCTCTTCGGCGCGTACACCGACCAGCAGCTCGTGGACCTCGGCGTCACCCAGCCCCTCCTTCCGATCGTCCGGAAACTCACGACCGACGACGAACTGCTGGGCCTCGCCGAGTACGCCCCCCGTCACACCGGGGAGGTCCTCCTCCGGTTGCGGGACGGCGTTCCGTACGAAGAGGTCATGGAACAGGTGACCGCGCCCGTCGCCGTGGCCGAACCGGAGCAGAACCTCGACTCCGACGACTGGCAGGCGGCCGTCGACCGCTCCCAGGCCGTGGTGATCACCGACGACGAATCCCTCCAGAGCATCCTGGAGGAGGGCGACTTCGGCCGCTGGAAGGTCTTCCTCCACCCCACCCAGGAGAAGCTGGTCCGGCGGCGCTACTCCGGCCCCGCCCGGGTCGGCGGCGGCCCGGGTACGGGGAAGACGATCGTCGCTCTCCATCGCGTCCGCCATCTGGTGCGGCAACTTCCGCCCGGCCACACGAAGCCCGTGCTCCTCACCACCTTCAACCGCAACCTCGCCGCGGAGCTGAGGGCCCGGCTGCTCTCCCTCGGCGGGCCGGACGTTCTGGCGCGCGTCGACATCGCCCATGTCGACCAGCTCGCCACGCGTATCGTCAGCGAGGCCGACCCGGGCAACACGAAGCGCCGGATCGACGACGCGGCCGCCCTTCGTGAGTGGCGGGAACTGCTCGTGGAGACGGGGCAGACGCGCTGGAACGCCGAATTCCTCAGCGACGAGTGGAACCAGGTCATCCTGGGGCAGGCCGTGTCCAACCGGAGCGACTACTTCACCGCGCGTCGTGCGGGCCGGGGCCGTAGCGTCACCCGCTCCGAACGCGCCGGGATCTGGCAGTTGGCCGAACGCTTCGCTCAGCGCCTGGAGACCAAGGGCCTGGAGACCCACCGTCAGATCGCGGAGCGGGCCGCACGCCTGGAAATGGCCCGCAAGACCCGGATCGACCAGCGCGCGGAGGCACGCGAGGAGCGCGGGGGCCTGGACAACCTGCATGCCGAGGCCGGCTCCGGCGCCTGGCTGCGCTATCGGTACCGGCACATCGTGGTCGACGAGGCACAGGACCTCAGTGCCGCCCACTGGAAGATGCTGCGTGCCATGGTGCCGTCCGATGCGGACGACATCTTCCTGGTCGGAGACACCCATCAGCGGATCTACGACAACCAGGTCACCCTCGGCAGTCTCGGTGTGCACATCCGCGGCAGGTCCTCCCGGTTGACCCTCAGCTACCGCACGACCCGGGAGATCCTGCGCGACGCCATCCGGGTACTCGGCGGGGCCGACTACGACGACCTGGACGGTGACGCCGACACGCTCGCCGGATACCGCTCCGTCCTGCACGGCACGGAACCCTCGTTGCGCGGGGCACCGAGCTGGGACAAGGAGATGGATCTCGTCGTGGAGCAGTTGCGCGCCTGGCACGACGTGCCCCGGGAGTCCACGGCGATCTGTGTCCCGACCAACGAGATGGTCACCCAGCTCGCCGACCGCCTGGCACGCGCCGGCATCACCCCGTCCGAGATCACCCAGGACGGCCCTCGCGGTGACCAGGGCGTCCACATCGGCACCATGTACCGCTTCAAGGGGCTGGAGTACCGCTGCCTGATCATCGCCGGTGCGTCGGAGGGGCTCGTGCCCCGGGCCTCCGTCGACGCGTGGGAACAGACGGACCCCGGCCGTCACCAGCGCGAGCTGCACCGTGCCCGGTCGCTGCTCTTCGTCGCGGCCACCCGCGCCCGGGACGCGCTGGCCATCACGTGGCACGGCGAGCCGAGCCGGTTCCTCGAGCCGCTCCTCGGAGATCGTGCAGCTTCGGGCTGAGTCTCCGCCGTGTCCCGTGCCGACGGGGCGGCTACGGCCTCCGCGCGAGCCGGTAGACCGCGTAGGTGATGCCCAGAATGACGTCCACGACGGCCCACAGGACGATGATCAGGCCCACGCCGATCGCGGTCCCGGCGTTCTCGGCGTCGTTGCAGCTCTGCTTGTCGAGCGCCCCGCAGTCCTCGGGGGTTCCTGAGCCGGAGGCGATCCCGGCGATCAGCCAGATCAGGAAGAGGAGTTGGACTACCAGGAAAACCCACAGGAAGACCCGGTGCTTCTTGCGCGCATTCCGCGGCGGGGGTTGGGGCCGCCACTGCGGGACGTTGGCCTGGGGGATGCTCATGACGATCACGCTTCGTTCATGTCGTCAGGGGGATCGCTGTCACCGTGACAGCGCGCTCACCTCTGTTGTAACCGCCTGCGCGGCTTCACCCCGAGGCACTTCGGCTACGCCCATCATCCCTCCGCCGGGCGACTTCGGCGCGCTTGACTGACATGCAGGTCAGGCTCTTGATCCGGAAGTGCCCCCGGCAGGATTCGAACCTGCGCACCCGGCTCCGGAGGCCGATGCTCTATCCCCTGAGCTACGGGGGCGAATCGCGGTGTTGCTCTGCGACGGGTGAAACACTACCAGCTCCTGCGGGGTGTCCGTGAACAGGTATTCCGTCGAAGCGGCGCGCGAAGCCGGAGGCCACCCGTCCGGGGCGGAAGTGGACAAAACCCGGACGCCGCCCGTCCGGCCGACCTACTCTCGAAGGGTGTCAGGGGCGTACGGCCGCGTGCTTGTTGTCGACGACAACAAGGTCATCCGGCAGCTGATCAGGGTCAATCTCGAGCTGGAGGGCTTCGAGGTCGTGACCGCGGCCGATGGTGTCGAGTGCCTGGACCTGGTGGAGAGGGTCCGGCCCGACGCGATCACCCTCGACGTCGTGATGCCCCGGCTGGACGGTCTGGAGACCGCCACCCGGCTGCGCTCCGACCCCCGGACCCGCGGTCTTCCCATCGTCGTCATCAGCGCCTGTACGCCCTACGAGGTCGACGCGGGCGTGGCGGCCGGGGTCGACGCGTTCCTGGCGAAGCCGTTCGAGCCGAGCGAGCTGGTGCGGGTCGTGCGCCGGCTGGTGACCGGGGAGGAAGGGCCCCCGGTGGACGGGCGGCGCGGTGCCGGGCGGGCGGGGAGCACCGCCGGCTGACCGGATGGCGAAACCGGGTCGCGAAGTGCCCCCCTCTCTCACCTACGCTTGACCCGTGACCCCCGCCGATCTCTCCCGGACCGTGCTGCACGCCGTGCGCCGCGCGGTCGACGAGGATGCGTTGCGCGCGCCCGTGCCCGCGCGCGTGCGGGTGGAGCGGACCCGGCCCGGCGGCAGCGGCGACTACGCCTGCGCCGTCGCGCTCCAGCTCGCCGGGCCCGCCGCGCTGCCCGCCCTGGAGGTCGCCCGCATCCTGCGTGAACGCGTCGCCGCCGAACCCGGCGTCGGGCGGGTCGAGATCACCGGACCCGGGTTCCTGAGCTTCACCCTCGACGCCCCGGCCGAGAGCGACCGGGCCGTGCTCGCCGCCGTACGGGAACAGGGCCTCGCGTACGGGCACGGGGACGCGCTCCGGGCCGAGATCCACCAGCTCCACCACGCGCGGGAGGTCCGCGCCGCCGTCACTGCCCAGGCCGTGTTCCGGCTCCTCCTCGCCCAGGGCGCCCGGGGCCGGACCACCTGCGAACAGGCGCCCGACCCGGACTGGGTCCGCCTCGGCGTCACCGTCGACGCGTACGGGACACCCCCCGCACCCCTCGCCGAGATCCGCCCCGTTCCCGCCGGGGCCACCGCGGGCGAGCTGCTGGAGCGGCTCGGGCCCGACGCGGCCCGCTGGGGGCTCCTGCGGGCCGCCGGACACGACCGCGCCGCCCTCGGCCCCGAACTGCTCGTCCAGGGCGAGGCCAACGGGCTCTTCCGGGTCCGGTACGCCCACGCCAGGGCCCGCGCCCTCACCCGGGGGGCCGCCGCCCTCGGCTTCACCGCCGAGGCAGCCCCGTACGGTGAAAGCCCCACCGAGCCCGCCGCGACGACCGCTGACGACGCGGCCGCCCGCCCCCTCCTCGACCTCATCGCCGACCACCCCGGTGTCCTGCTCGCCGGGGCCCGTCACCGCGCGCCCGACCGGGTCGCCCGGCAGCTGGAAGCCGTCGCGCACGCGTTCTTCGACTTCCACGACTCCTGCCCGCCCCTGCCCGCCGGTGACGAGAAACCCTCGGCCGCCCACCGTGCCCGGCTGGCTCTCGCCGAAGCCGCCGGGACGGTGCTGGCAGGCGGCCTGTCCCTGCTCGGTATCCGTGCGCCCGAACACCTCTGACGCGATCAGAAGAGACCTGAAAGAACCATCACGATGAGTCGCTCCGCACACCCCGCAGGTCCCCGTCACGCCGACGTCCTCACCGAGGGCCACTACTCCGCGCCCGCCGCCGACCTCAACGCCCTCGACGAGAAGGTCTGGTCGCGCACCGTCACCCGCGACACGGACGGCGCCCTCACCGTCGGCGGGATCGCCGTCGCCCGGCTCGCCGAGGAGTTCGGCACCCCCGCCTACTTCCTCGACGAGAGCGACTTCCGGGCCCGCTGCCGCGCCTGGGCCGACGCCTTCGGGCCGGACGCCGACGTCTTCTACGCCGGGAAGGCCTTCCTCTCCCGCGCCGTCGTGCGCTGGCTCAAGGAGGAGGGGCTCAACCTCGACGTGTGCTCCGGCGGTGAGCTGACCACCGCGCTCGACGCCGGTATGCCCGCCGAACGCATCGCCTTCCACGGCAACAACAAGACCGTCGCCGAGATCGAGCGGGCCGTCGAGGCCGGCGTCGGGCGGATCGTGCTCGACTCCTTCCAGGAGATCGTCCGCGTCGCCCACGTCGCCCGGCGGCACGGGGTGCGCCAGCGGGTGCAGATCCGCGTCACCGTCGGCGTCGAGGCCCACACCCACGAGTTCATCGCCACCGCGCACGAGGACCAGAAGTTCGGCATCGCGCTCGCCGACGGGCAGGCCGCCGAGGCGGTGCGCCGCGCGCTCGCCCTGGACGGGCTCGACCTCATCGGCGTCCACTCGCACATCGGCTCGCAGATCTTCGACATGGCCGGCTTCGAGGTCTCCGCCCGGCGCGTGGTCCAGCTGCTCGCCGAGATCCGCGACGAGCACGGCGTCGAGCTGCCCGAGATCGACCTCGGCGGCGGCCTCGGCATCGCGTACACCTCCGAGGACGACCCCCGCGAGCCGCACGAGATCGCCAAGGCGCTCAGCGACATCGTCACCCGCGAGTGCGAGGCCGCGAAGCTGCGCACACCCCGGATCTCCGTCGAGCCGGGGCGCGCGATCGTCGGACCCACCGCGTTCACGCTGTACGAGGTCGGCACGATCAAGCCCCTGGAGGGGCTGCGGACGTACGTCAGCGTCGACGGCGGCATGTCGGACAACATCCGCACCGCGCTGTACGACGCCGAGTACAGCGTCGCGCTGGTCTCGCGGACCTCGGACGCCGAACCGATGCTGGTCCGGGTCGTCGGCAAGCACTGCGAGAGCGGTGACATCGTGGTCAAGGACGCGTTCCTGCCCGCCGACCTGGCGCCCGGCGATCTGATCGCCGTCCCCGCCACCGGCGCGTACTGCCGTTCCATGGCGAGCAACTACAACCACGCGCTGCGGCCTCCGGTCGTCGCCGTCCGCGACGGAGAGGCGCGCGTCATCGTCCGGCGCGAGACGGAGGAAGATCTCCTGCGTCTCGATGTCGGCTGATGAAATAGTCATCTCAGAATCCGGACGGGGGTCAGAAACTCCCGTCCGGTGAGTGAGACTGGTCCACACATGAGCATGACCCTCCGGCGATTGGGGGGTGGGAGAAGGAGCGGGTCTGGGTGCGTGCAGCTGCAAGGCGGAGGATCGAGGCATGGCGGAGCCATGGTGATTGACGACAACGCCGCAGATGCGCGTGCCCAGACCCGCGACGCCGCCCCCCAATCGCCGGAGGGTCTAGGTATGAGAAACGAGGTCGGATGATGCGTACGCGTCCGCTGAAGGTGGCGCTGCTGGGCTGTGGTGTGGTCGGCTCAGAGGTGGCGCGCATCATGACGACGCACGCCGACGACCTCGCGGCGCGCATCGGCGCGCCCGTCGAGCTCGCCGGCGTGGCCGTCCGCCGGCCCTCGAAGGTGCGTGAGGGCATCGACCCCGCACTGATCACCACCGACGCGACCGCGCTCGTGCAGCGCGGCGACATCGACGTCGTCATCGAGGTCATCGGCGGCATCGAGCCGGCCCGCACGCTCATCACCACCGCCTTCGAGAGCGGCGCGAGCGTCGTCTCCGCCAACAAGGCGCTGCTCGCCGAGGACGGCGCGGCCCTGCACGCCGCCGCCGAGAAGTACGGCCGCGACCTGTACTACGAGGCCGCCGTCGCCGGAGCCATCCCGCTGGTGCGGCCGCTGCGCGAGTCGCTCGCGGGCGACAAGGTCAACCGGGTGCTCGGCATCGTCAACGGCACGACCAACTTCATCCTCGACAAGATGGACACCAGCGGCGCGGGCTACTCCGAGGCGCTCGACGAGGCCACCGCCCTCGGGTACGCGGAGGCCGACCCGACCGCCGACGTCGAGGGCTTCGACGCCGCCGCGAAGGCCGCGATCCTCGCCGGGATCGCCTTCCACACCCGCGTGAAGATCGGCGACGTCCACCGCGAGGGCATCACCGAGGTCACCGCAGCCGACATCGCCTCCGCCCGCCGCATGGGCTGCACGGTCAAGCTGCTCGCCATCTGCGAGCGCGCCGCCGACGGGCAGTCCGTCACCGCCCGCGTCCACCCCGCGATGATCCCGCTCAGCCACCCGCTGGCCTCGGTCCGCGAGGCGTACAACGCGGTGTTCATCGAGGCCGACGCCGCGGGTCAGCTGATGTTCTACGGGCCCGGCGCCGGCGGCTCGCCGACCGCCTCGGCGGTCCTCGGCGACCTCGTCGCGGTCTGCCGCAACAAACTGGGCGAGGCCACCGGACCCGGTGAGTCCGCCTACACCCGCCTGCCGGTCAGCCCCATGGGCGAGGTCGTCACGCGGTACCACATCAGCCTCGACGTGGCCGACAAGCCGGGCGTGCTCGCCCAGGTCGCGACGGTCTTCGCCGAGCAGGGCGTATCGATCGATACCGTCCGTCAGCAAGGACGTCCAGATGGCGGCGGCGAGGCATCGCTCGTCGTCGTCACCCACCGCGCGCCCGACGCCGCCCTCTCCGGGACCGTCGAAGCGCTGCGCAAGCTCGACACCGTGCGCGGTGTCGCCAGCATCATGCGTGTTGAAGGGGAGTAAAGGACCCATGACCAGCAAGGGCACCCACCAGTGGCGCGGCATCATCGAGGAGTACCGGGACCGCCTCCCGGTCACGGCCACGACGCCGGTCGTCACACTTCGTGAGGGCGGTACGCCGCTCGTTCCGGCGCAGGTCCTCTCCGAGCGCACGGGCTGCGAGGTGCACCTCAAGGTCGAGGGCGCCAACCCCACCGGTTCGTTCAAGGACCGCGGTATGACCATGGCCATCACCCGGGCCAAGGAGGAGGGCGCGAAGGCCGTCATCTGCGCCTCCACCGGCAACACCTCGGCCTCCGCCGCGGCGTACGCGGTGCGCGCGGGCATGGTCTGCGCCGTCCTCGTACCGCAGGGCAAGATCGCGCTCGGCAAGATGGGCCAGGCGCTCGTGCACGGCGCCAAGATCCTCCAGGTCGACGGCAACTTCGACGACTGCCTGACCCTGGCCCGCTCGCTCTCGGACAACTACCCGGTGGCGCTGGTCAATTCGGTCAACCCGGTCCGGATCGAGGGCCAGAAGACCGCCGCGTTCGAGATCGTCGACGCGCTCGGGGACGCGCCCGACATCCACGTCCTGCCGGTCGGCAACGCGGGCAACATCACCGCGTACTGGAAGGGGTACACCGAGTACGCCGGTGACGGCGTCTCCAGCCGCTCCCCGCGCATGTGGGGCTTCCAGGCCTCCGGCTCCGCGCCCATCGTGCGCGGCGAGGTCGTCAAGGACCCGTCGACCATCGCCACCGCGATCCGGATCGGCAACCCGGCCTCCTGGAACTACGCGCTCGCCGCACGCGACGAGTCGGGCGGCTTCATCGACGAGGTGACGGACCGGCAGATCCTGTCCGCGTACCGGCTGTTGGCCTCCCAGGAGGGCGTCTTCGTGGAGCCCGCGTCGGCCGCCTCCGTCGCCGGTCTGCTCAAGGCCGCCGAGGAGGGCAAGGTCGACCCCGGCCAGCGCATCGTCTGCACGGTCACCGGCAACGGCCTCAAGGACCCCGACTGGGCCGTCGCGGGCGCACCGCAGCCGGTCACGGTCCCGGTCGACGCGGCCACCGCCGCCGAGAAGCTCGGACTCGTCTGATCCGGTCCCCGGGTCGAACGCGGCGGGCGTCGCGTTCGACCCGGGGCAACCGCGACAACCCGGCTCAACCGGCCCTTCCCCGGGGCGGAGAGCGCATGGGAGGCGGGCGACACGCATCGTGCGCCTCCTGTGCGCCCTATGTCGCCACAGAACCTTCCTTCGATAAGCTGTACCCCATCCGCCCGGCATCCGCCCGCCGGACCGCCACGCCTGCGGTCCCCGTCGTGGCCGTCGGGCCGGTCACCGGATTCCCGCACCGTTCGGAGCCTCCGCACAGCCGCGACCCCACCGCAGCCACCCCCGCCCTCAGCACCCGCCCATAACCCCGTCTTCAACGCCCCGCCGCCGCAGAGCCACCCGCACTGCATCCCCGCCGCCTTACAAGGAGTGGTCCGACCGATGGCCGGTCCCGCGTTCCGAGCCGCCGCCGTCAGGGTGCGCGTCCCCGCAACCAGCGCCAACCTGGGCCCGGGATTCGACTCCCTGGGCCTCTCGCTGGGGCTGTACGACGACGTCGTCGTCCGGGTCGCCGACTCCGGGCTGCACATCGACATCGCAGGTGAGGGCAGCCAGACCCTGCCCCGCGACGAGAGCCACCTGCTCGTACGCTCCCTGCGCACCGCGTTCGACCTGCTCGGCGGGCAGCCCCGCGGGCTGGAGATCGTCTGCGCCAACCGCATCCCGCACGGCCGCGGCCTCGGTTCCTCTTCCGCCGCCATCTGCGCCGGAATCGTCGCCGCCCGCGCCGTGACGACCGGCGGCGACGCCCGCCTCGACGACGCGGCCCTGCTGGAGCTGGCGACCGAGATCGAGGGGCACCCCGACAATGTCGCGGCCTGTCTGCTCGGCGGATTCACGCTGGCCTGGATGGACGGCGGCGCGGCCCGGGCGATCCGGATGGACCCCGCCGACTCCGTCGTGCCCGTCGTCTTCGTCCCCGGGCGACCGGTGCTCACCGAGACGGCGCGCGGCCTGCTCCCGCGCACCGTCCCGCACGTCGACGCGGCGCTCAACGCCGGCCGGGCTGCCCTGCTCGTCGAGGCCCTGACCCGCCGCCCCGAACTGCTGCTCGCCGCCACCGAGGACCGGATCCACCAGGAGTACCGGGGCCCGGCCATGCCGGAGAGCGTGGAACTGGTCCACCGTCTGCGCGCCGACGGTGTGCCCGCGGTCATCTCCGGTGCGGGGCCCACGGTCCTCGCGCTGACGGAGGAGGGCTCGGCCGACAAGGTCGCCCGGTTGGCGGGGGAGGGCTGGGCGGCGAACCGGCTGGCCCTCGACGCGACGGGCGCCAGTGTGCTGCCGCTGGCCGCGTAACCGCATGTGATTACCGGTGAGCGAGAGGGGGAATGTTTGTTGGAGCCGGTAGTGTTAACCTCAAGTCTGCAACCGACGTCTTTGAGGCGCGTTGCTTCGTGTCCCCCTCCGGGACCGCCATTCTTCCGGGAGCCTCCCCAACTGCCTGAGCAGCCTGCCTGAGCAGTTTCGAGCACGCTCCGGAACCGGCACGACACCCCTCGCTCGTCCAGGAGTGGGCCGAGCAGGGGGATCTCGCGCCGGACCCCGCACGTTCATCTCTCCGCCGTACCCGGCGGACCACCGCCCCGGCAAGGTCCGCGATCCAGCAAGATCAACAGACCACAGTCGGACAGCACAACCGGTCGCCGAGCCAGAAGGCCGACGTCCGCTCCAGGGAAGGACCCTTCGTGAGCGACACCACCGATCTGATGGGCGTGACTGCCGACAAGAACGTCGACAGCGCCGCGCCCGCCGAAGGTGCTGCCACTGGCACCACCGCACGGCGCCGCCGCTCCGGCACCGGCCTCGAGGGCATGGTCCTGGCCGAGCTGCAGCAGGTCGCGTCCGGCCTCGGCATCAGGGGCACTGCGCGGATGCGCAAGAGCCAGCTGATCGAGGTCATCAAGGAGGCGCAGGCGGGTGGCGGATCCGCCGCCCCCAAGGCCTCCTCCAAGGCCGCGGCGGCCCCCGCCGATGCGGAGAGCAAGCCGAAGCGCCGCGCGACCTCCAAGGCGCGCACCGGGGACGAGGGCGCCGCTGCCGCCGAGAAGGACACGGCCCAGCAGCAGATCGACATCCCCGGTCAGCCGGCCAGCGACGACCAGCCCGCGGGCGAGCGTCGTCGCCGCCGTGCCACCGCGCAGGCGGGCAGCCCCGACACCAAGACCGAGGCGAAGACCGAGGTCAAGGCGAAGGCGGAGCCCCAGGCCGAGCAGAAGACCGAGGAGCGCGCCGAGCCGAAGGGCGACGCCAAGGCCGAGGCCGCCGCCGACACGGCCGAGGGCCGTCGTGGCGACCGTCGTGACCGCGGCGAGCGGGGCGAGCGGGGCGAGCGCGGTGAGCGTGGCGACCGCCGCGAGCGTCAGCGCGACCGCCGGGGCAAGGGCGACGACCAGGGCCAGCAGGGCGGCGGCGGGCAGCGCCCGCAGCGCCAGGGTCAGGGCCAGCAGAACCGTGACAACGGTCCGCAGGACGACTTCGACGACGAGGCGGGCGGCCGTCGCGGCCGTCGCGGCCGCTACCGCGACCGCCGGGGCCGTCGCGGGCGCGACGACTTCGCCGGCGATGTGCAGGTGGCCGACGACGACGTCCTGATCCCCGTCGCGGGCATCCTGGACATCCTCGACAACTACGCGTTCATCCGGACCTCCGGCTACCTCCCGGGCCCGAACGACGTGTACGTCTCGCTCGCCCAGGTCCGCAAGAACGGCCTGCGCAAGGGTGACCACGTCACCGGCGCGGTGCGTCAGCCCAAGGACGGCGAGCGGCGCGAGAAGTTCAACGCGCTGGTCCGCCTCGACTCGGTCAACGGCATGGCCCCCGAGTCCGGCCGCGGCCGCCCGGAGTTCCAGAAGCTGACCCCGCTCTACCCGCAGGACCGACTCCGTCTGGAGACCGACTCCAACATCCTGACGACGCGGATCATCGACCTGGTGGCCCCGATCGGCAAGGGCCAGCGCGGGCTCATCGTGGCCCCGCCGAAGACCGGCAAGACCATGATCCTGCAGGCCATCGCCAACGCGATCACGGTCAACAGCCCCGAGTGCCACCTGATGGTCGTCCTGGTCGACGAGCGTCCGGAAGAGGTCACCGACATGCAGCGGTCGGTGAAGGGCGAGGTCATCTCCTCGACCTTCGACCGCCCCGCCGAGGACCACACCACCGTCGCCGAACTGGCCATCGAGCGCGCCAAGCGCCTCGTGGAGCTGGGTCACGACGTGGTCGTCCTGCTCGACTCGATCACCCGACTGGGCCGCGCGTACAACCTCGCGGCGCCGGCCTCCGGCCGCATCCTCTCCGGTGGTGTCGACTCGACTGCGCTGTACCCCCCGAAGCGCTTCTTCGGCGCGGCGCGCAACATCGAGGACGGCGGCTCGCTGACCATCCTGGCCACCGCGCTCGTCGAGACCGGCTCGCGCATGGACGAGGTGATCTTCGAGGAGTTCAAGGGCACCGGCAACATGGAGCTCAAGCTCGACCGGAAGCTCTCGGACAAGCGCATCTTCCCGGCGGTGGACGTCGACGCGTCCTCCACCCGTAAGGAAGAGATCCTGCTCGGCACCGACGAGCTGGCGGTCGTCTGGAAGCTGCGCCGGGTGCTGCACGCGCTCGACCAGCAGCAGGCGATCGAGCTTCTCCTGGACCGGATGAAGAAGACCCAGTCCAACGCGGAGTTCCTGCTCCAGATCCAGAAGACGACGCCGGGCAGCGGAAACGGCAACGACTGACGTTCTTCCGGCAGTTGAACACGGCGGCCCCCTTCACTCCGGTGAGGGGGGCCGCCGTGCGTCGGTCGCCCCGTCCCGAGACCTTTGCCACACGGAGCGTCGCCCCGCAGTGCTCCGGCCGACGCCGGCCGGGGCCGGAAAACCCCAGGTGAGCGCCGGAGCGCCGGCTGACTGCCGACTGCGTACCGCGCCTGCCGGCCGGACGGGGGCCACAGACGCGTATGCAACCCTTCTTGGTGCTTCGGCCGTCCCTACAGGAGAGGCCGACCGCGCGTGGACCACCACGGCAGGGGGCAGACGGGCAACTGGAGTCACGAGGGAGACGCGTGAGCGAGCAGAGCAGGAGTACGGGCCGCATACGCGGTACCGGCAGCCGGCGGAGGAAGCCCTCGGGGCGGCACCGTGCCAAGGTCGTCGCGGCCTGGACGGTGGCGGGCGTCGTGGTCGTCGGCGGGGCCGGACTCGGATACGCGTACATGGCGCTCGACGGCAATCTCTCCAGCGTCGACATCGACGCCAAGCTCGGCGCCGACCGTCCCGACGACGTGGACGACGGCTCGCAGGACATCCTGGTGCTGGGTTCCGACTCGCGCTCCGGCGACAACGGGAAGTACGGCGCCGACGAGGGCGCGGCCCGCTCCGACACGGCGATGGTCATGCACGTCGACAAGGGCCACAAGAGCGCGAGCGTCGTGTCGATACCGCGCGACACCCTGATAGAGCGCCCCGCCTGCGCGAGCGACACGACGGACGAGACGGTTCCCGCCGAGCACCGGGCGATGTTCAACACCGCGTACGAGGTCGGCGGGCCGGCCTGCGCCGTGAAGACCGTCGAGGCGATGTCCGGCATCCGCATGGACCACTACCTGGAAGTCGACTTCACCGGCTTCGAGAAGCTCATCGACGAGCTGGGCGGCGTGGAGATCACCACGAAGACCGCCATCAACGACTCCAAGAGCCACCTCGACCTGGAGCCGGGCACCCACACCCTGGACGGCGAGGAGTCCCTCGGGCTCGTCCGTACCCGCAAGAGCGTCGGCGACGGCAGCGACCTGGGACGTATCCAGCTCCAACAGGCGTTCATCAAGGCGCTGATGGAGCAGACGAAGAGCGTCGGGGTGTTCTCCAGCCCCAAGAAGCTCTACGGCCTCGCGGACGCCGCCACCAAGGCCGTCACCACCGACTCCGGGCTCGGCTCGGTCACGAAGCTCACCGGGTTCGCCAACGGCCTCAAGGGGCTGGGCGCGGACAACGTGCACATGGTGACCCTGCCGGTGGAGTACGACCCGGCCGACCCGAACCGGGTCCTGCCGCAGGAGGAGGCCGGCCGCCAGGTCTGGGCCGCGCTCAAGCACGACCGGCCGATCCCCGCCTCCGCCACCGAGAAGTCGGCCGGCGACAAGGGAGAGGCCGCGAAGGTCGTCGAGTAGGAGGAGCCGGGTGAGCCGGAGGAGCGGGATCCGCCGGTCACTCTCTGTGCGCGGAGCGTAGGGGAATACCTGGCTCCCGTCCCCGGTTTTGGGAGATACGGCCGGTCCTGGCAGACTGGTACGTCGGCCCCGGTTCACGGCCGCGCAATCCGCGCGGACGACCCGGAGCCCTCCCGAAACTAGGAGACACCTTGAAGCGCGACATCCACCCCGAGTACGTCGAGACGCAGGTCAGCTGCACCTGCGGTGCGTCGTTCACCACCCGGAGCACCATCGACTCCGGCGCCATCCGCGCCGACGTCTGCTCCGAGTGCCACCCGTTCTACACGGGCAAGCAGAAGATCCTCGACACCGGCGGCCGCGTGGCCCGCTTCGAGGCCCGCTTCGGCAAGGCTGCCGGCTCCGCCAGCAAGTAGCGAGCCACTGCGCCGGTTCCTGGCGCCCTCTTCCCGGGGGCGTCGGAACCGGCGTTTTTTCCGGTCGGGTGCCCGGGGGAGCCCCCGCCGGACACCCCACCGGGCAGTACGCCCTCCAGCAGGCCCGCAGAATTCAGACCAACCAGGAGCCCCCGAATGTTCGAGGCGGTCGAGGAACTGATCGGTGAACACACCGATCTCGAGAAGAAGCTCGCCGATCCGTCGGTCCACGCCGACCAGGCCAACGCGCGCAAGCTGAACAAGCGTTACGCGGAGCTGACCCCGATCGTCTCCACGTACCGGAGCTGGAAGCGGACCGGCGAGGACATCGAGACCGCCCGCGAGTTCGCCGCGGACGACCCCGACTTCGCCGCCGAGGTCAAGGACCTGGAGAAGCAGCGCGAGGAGATCACCGAGAAGCTCCGCCTGCTCCTCGTCCCGCGCGACCCCAGCGACGACAAGGACGTGCTCCTGGAGATCAAGGCGGGCGCGGGCGGCGACGAGTCCGCCCTGTTCGCCGGTGACCTGCTGCGCATGTATCTGCGCTACGCCGAGCGCGTCGGCTGGAAGACCGAGATCATCGACTCCACCGAGTCCGAGCTCGGCGGCTACAAGGACGTCCAGGTCGCCGTGAAGACCAAGGGCGGCAACGGCGCCACCGAGCCCGGCCAGGGCGTCTGGGCCCGGATGAAGTACGAGGGCGGCGTGCACCGGGTGCAGCGCGTGCCCTCCACCGAGTCCCAGGGCCGTATCCACACCTCCGCCGCGGGCGTGCTCGTCACCCCCGAGGCCGAGGAGGTCGACGTCGAGATCCACGCCAACGATCTCCGTATCGACGTCTACCGCTCCTCGGGACCCGGCGGCCAGTCCGTCAACACGACCGACTCCGCCGTCCGCATCACCCACCTGCCGACCGGTGTCGTCGCCTCCTGCCAGAACGAGAAGAGCCAGCTCCAGAACAAGGAGCAGGCCATGCGCATCCTGCGCTCCCGGCTGCTGGCCGCCGCCCAGGAAGCCGCCGAGCAGGAGGCCTCCGACGTCCGCCGCAGCCAGGTGCGTACCGTCGACCGATCCGAGAAGATCCGGACCTACAACTTCCCGGAAAACCGCATCTCGGACCACCGCGTCGGCTTCAAGGCGTACAACTTGGACCAGGTCCTCGACGGAGAGCTCGACGCCGTCATCCAGGCATGCGTCGACGCCGACTCCGCCGCCAAGCTCGCCAACGCGTAAGCGTCCCGCCCGCCCCGCACACCCGTAACCCGTACGGAGAACCGCGATGAACCTGCTGCTCGCCGAGGTGGCCCAGGCCACCCAGCGGCTGGCCGACGCCGGTGTCCCCTCACCGCGATTCGACGCCGAGGAGCTCGCGGCCTTCGTCCACGGGGTGAAGCGGGGCGCGCTGCACACGGTGCCCGACACCGACTTCGACGCCCGGTACTGGGAGACGATCGCCCGCCGCGAGGCCCGCGAACCCCTCCAGCACATCACCGGCCGCGCCTTCTTCCGCTACCTGGAGCTCCAGGTCGGACCCGGTGTCTTCGTGCCCCGGCCGGAGACCGAGTCGGTCGTCGGCTGGGCGATAGACGCCGTGCGCGCGATGGACGTCGTCGAGCCCGTCGTCGTCGACCTGTGCACCGGATCGGGCGCCATCGCGCTCGCCATGGCGCAGGAGGTCCCGCGCTCGCGCGTCCATGCCGTGGAGCTGTCCGAGGACGCCCTCAGGTGGACGCGGAAGAACGCCGAGGGGTCCAGGGTCACCGTGCACCGGGGAGACGCCCTGAGCGCCCTTCCGGAGCTCGACGGCCAGGTCGACCTGGTGATCTCCAACCCGCCGTACATCCCGCTCACCGAGTGGGAGTACGTCGCCCCCGAGGCCCGCGACCACGACCCGGAGATGGCCCTGTTCTCCGGCGAGGACGGCCTCGACACCATCCGCGGCATCGAACGCACCGCCCACCGTCTGCTGCGCCCCGGCGGCCTCGTCGTCATCGAGCACGCCGACACCCAGGGCGGTCAGGTGCCGTGGATCTTCACCGAGGAGCGGGGCTGGGCGGATGCCGCCGACCACCCCGACCTGAACAAGCGACCCCGGTTCGCCACCGCCCGCAAGGCCATGCCGTGACCCGGATCCGGCACCACCACCCGTACCCGCACCTGTCCGAGGAGGCCGGCTGATGGCTCGGCGATACGACTGCAACGACGCCACCGACCGGACCACGGGTCTGCGCGAGGCCGCATCGGCCGTCCGCCGGGGCGAACTGGTCGTGCTGCCCACCGACACCGTGTACGGGATCGGTGCGGACGCCTTCACCTCGGAGGCCGTCGCGGACCTGCTCGACGCCAAGGGCCGGGGCCGCAACATGCCCACTCCCGTCCTGATCGGCTCGCCGAACACCCTGCACGGCCTGGTCACCGACTTCTCCGAGGAGGCCTGGGAGCTCGTCGACGCCTTCTGGCCCGGCGCCCTCACCCTCGTCGCCCGGCACCAGCCCTCCCTCCAGTGGGACCTCGGCGACACCCGGGGCACCGTCGCGATCCGGATGCCGCTGCACCCGGTAGCCATCGAGCTGCTCACCGAGGTCGGCCCGATGGCCGTCTCCAGCGCCAACCTCACCGGACACCCGGCGCCGGAGGACTGCGACGCCGCCCAGGGCATGCTCGGCGACTCCGTCTCCGTCTACCTCGACGGCGGCCCGACGCCCGGCATCGTGCCGTCCTCGATCGTCGACGTCACCGGCGCCACCCCGGTCCTGCTGCGCGCCGGCGCCCTCTCCGCGGAGGAGCTGCGCAAGGTGGTCCCCGACCTCGAGGTGGCCAATTGACCGCCCCCGAGGGGCGTGGCATAGCGGGGCGGACCGACACCTTCCGCATCCTCCACGTCAGCACCGGCAACGTCTGCCGCTCACCCATCACCGAGCGGCTGACCCGCCATGCCCTGGTGGACCGCCTCGGCGATCCGCTCAGCGGCGGCCTGATCGTGGAGAGCGCGGGCACCTGGGGCCATGAGGGCGCGCCCATGGAGGCCAACGCCGAGGTCGTCCTCGCCGACTTCGGCGCGGACGCCAGCGGCTTCGTCGGCCGCGAACTGCTCGACGAGCACGTCATCCGCGCCGACCTGGTCCTCACCGCCACCCGCGACCACCGCGCCCAGGTCATCTCCATGGGCCACTCCGCGGGCCTGCGCACCTTCACGCTCAAGGAGTTCACCCGGCTGGTCCGGGCCATAGACCCGGCCACCCTGCCCGACCCGCGCGACGAGGGCGTCGTCGAACGCGCCCGCGCCCTGGTGCGCGCCGCCGCCGCGCTGCGCGGCTGGCTGCTGGCCCCGACCGCCGAGGCGGACGAGGTCTACGACCCCTACGGCGCCCCCATCACCTTCTTCCGCTCCATCGGCGACGAGATCAACCAGGCCCTCGACCCGGTCGTCACCGCGCTCACCGGCGTACGCGCCCCGAACTGAGCGGTACACCCGCGCCGCACCGGGCGGCCGGTGCGCCGACCGGCGTACGGGACGCCGCGACAGCGGGCACGGCGCCCGGCCCCGGCCTACATTGGAGCTGACACCGGCACCCCTCGCCGGCGCACCCACCTCCAGGCCCGGAGCCGTCCCATGCCGGTCACCTCTCCCGCCGCACCCGCAGCCGTGTCGCCCGCGCCCGACGCCCTGCCCCAGGACTTCGGCGCCCTGCTCCGCCAGGATCCGGAGATCGCCGGGGTCCTGGACGCGGAGAGGGACCGTCAGGCGAGCACGCTCCAACTGATCGCCGGCGAGAACTTCCAGTCGCCCGCGGTCCTCGCCGCCCTCGGCTCCCCGCTCGCCAACAAGTACGCCGAGGGTTACCCGGGCGCCCGCCACCACGGCGGCTGCGAACACGCGGACGCCGCCGAACGCATCGCGGTCCGCCGGGCCACCGCCCTCTTCGGCGCCGAACACGCCAACGTCCAGCCGCACTCCGGCTCCTCCGCCGTCCTCGCCGCGTACGCCGCGCTGCTGCGCCCCGGCGACACGGTCCTCGCGATGGGACTGCCGTACGGCGGACACCTCACCCACGGGGCTCCGGGCAACTTCTCCGGCCGCTGGTTCGACTTCGTCGGCTACGGCGTGGACCCGGACACCGGGCTCATCGACCACACCCGGCTCCGCGCCCTGGCCCGCGCCCGCCGCCCCAAGGCCATCGTCTGCGGCTCGATCTCCTACCCCCGCCACCCCGACTACGAGATGTTCCGCGAGATCGCCGACGAGGTCGGCGCGTATCTGATCGCGGACGCCGCCCATCCGATGGGGCTGATCGCCGGGGGAGCGGCCCCGAGCCCGGTCCCGTACGCCGACGTGGTCTGCGCCACCACGCACAAGGTGCTGCGCGGGCCGCGCGGCGGCATGATCCTGTGCGGCGCGGAGCTGGCCGGGCGGATCGACCGAGCGGTGTTCCCGTTCACCCAGGGCGGGGCGCAGATGCACACGGTGGCGGCGAAGGCGGTCGCGTTCGGGGAGGCGGAGACCCCGGCGTACACGCTCTACGCCCACCAGGTCGTCGCCCACGCCCGGGTGCTCGCCGCCGGCCTGGAGGCGGAGGGCTTCGAGGTCACCACGGGCGGCACCGACACCCACATCGTGGTCGCGGACCCGGCCCCGCTCGGCGTCGACGGCCGCACCGCGCGCGAGCGGCTGGCGGCGGCCGGCATGGTCCTGGACACCTGCGCCCTGCCGTACGGGGACGCCCGGGGCATCCGCCTGGGCACGGCCGCCGTCACCACCCAGGGGATGGACGAGGGGGACATGGCGAGGATCGCGGCGCTGTTCGGGGCTGCCGTACGGGGGCCGGGCGATGTGCGCCCGATCGCGGCGGAAGTCCGTGAACTGGCCCTGCGCAATCCGCCGTACCCGGGGTAGGCGAACCCTGTGGAACCATCACCCGTACCGTGGAGTCCTTGTTTCAGAGACTAGTCTGTGGGGCTCAGATGGCCGGCGAATTCTGTGGGGCAGCCCGTGCGTGATTACCTGCTGACGCTCTGTGTCACGGCAGCGGTGACTTATCTGCTGACCGGACCGGTGCGTAAGTTCGCCATCGCGGTCGGGGCGATGCCCGCGATCCGCGCGCGCGACGTCCACCGGGAACCGACTCCCCGGCTCGGTGGCATCGCCATGTTCGGCGGACTGTGTGCGGGACTGATCGTCGCCGACCACCTGTTCAACCTGAACGGCGTCTTCGAACTCTCCAACGAGCCAAGGGCGTTGCTCTCCGGCGCCGCGCTGATCTGGCTGATCGGCGTCCTGGACGACAAGTTCGAGATCGACGCGCTGATCAAGCTCGGCGGCCAGATGATCGCCGCCGCCGTCATGGTCATCCAGGGCCTCACGATCCTGTGGCTGCCGATCCCCGGCGTCGGCACGGTCGCCCTCACCCAGTGGCAGGGCACGCTGCTCACGGTGGCGCTGGTCGTCATCACGATCAACGCGGTCAACTTCGTCGACGGCCTGGACGGGCTCGCGGCGGGCATGGTGTGCATCGCGTCGGCGGCGTTCTTCCTGTACGCCTACCGCCTCTGGTACGGGTACGGGATCGAGGCGGCGGCCCCCGCGACGCTGTTCGCGGCGATCCTGATGGGCATGTGCCTCGGCTTCCTGCCGCACAACATGCATCCGGCGCGGATCTTCATGGGCGACTCGGGATCGATGCTGATCGGCCTGGTGCTGTCGGCGGGCGCGATCTCGATCACGGGCCAGGTCGACCCGGACCTCATGAAGCTCTTCGAGGGCAGCGAGCGCGAGGCCACCCACGCCCTGCTGCCGGTCTTCATCCCGTTGGTGCTGCCGCTGACGATCATCGCGATCCCGGCCGCCGACCTGGTCCTCGCGATCGTCCGGCGCACCTGGAACGGCCAGTCGCCGTTCGCCGCCGACCGCGGTCATCTGCACCACCGGCTGCTGGAGATCGGCCACTCGCACAGCCGGGCCGTGCTGATCATGTACTTCTGGTCGGCGCTCATCGCCTTCGGCGCCGTCGGCTACTCGGTGCACTCGGCGTCCTCGTGGATCGTGTTCGTCATCATCGCGTCGAGCGCGGTGGGCCTGGCCCTGCTGCTGATGCCCCGCTTCACCCCGCGCGCCCCGCACTGGGCCAACCGCTTCGTCCCGCCGCGCTACCGGCACCGGGCGGCCGAGCAGGCCCCCGCCCCGTCGCCCTCCCACGGCGAGAAGCCGGCACCGGTGACCTCCGGGGCCCAACAGGGCGCGGCGGACGCTCAGATGGGCGAGGAGGCGGCCGAACGGGCCCCTGTGGCGGTCGGGGTGTCCGGCGTCAACGGCGCTACCGCGATCGGCGCTCGTTCGCGCTTCCCGGATCGCCGTTCCATCGACTCGTCGCGCTGACGATTCGGAACCTGTGGTGCATTACCAGACATTGCGCCGCCTCGTCGTGCACACACGCGCGAGGTAACCCTCATGTGTGACAGTTGGCACACTTTCCAGGTAAAGACCTCATCAAATAGTTTGTGATACCGTTCACGAGACCCGGTGACGGAGCCGAAGGACCCTAGTGAGACGGTCCATTGGCCCGAAAATCCGCCTCGCGGACCGGGCCTACGCTCGTCCATGACGACGCCCCATTCCTCCTCTCAGACCAGTGGAGCTGCCGCCATGCAGTCCGACATGCGCGAACTACTGCGCATCGCCACCCCCACCGCCGCGGTGGGAGCCATCGCCACGCTCGTCGGCGGGCTCGTCGCCGGCGGCGAGGGGGCGATCGGTGCCGCGGTCGGCTGCGTGGTCATGATCGTCTTCATGGCGCTCGGACTGCTGGCGCTCAACTGGGTCGGCAAGACCATGCCCCACCTGTTCCAGGGCATGGGGCTGATGATCTACTCGGCCCAGCTCGTGCTCCTGCTCATCTTCATCCTGAGCATCCGGAACACCTCTCTCTTCGATCTTCAGGTCTTCGCCCTCTCGCTGGTCGCGGCCGTGATCACGTGGATCACCACGCAGGCCGTGCTGCATTCCCGGAGCAAGACCCTCTACGTCGACCCCGACGCGGACACCCGGAACCGTCCGGGCGGACCTGGGGGAGATCGTGACGAGTAGGGCCGGAATAAAGCCGTGTTCGACGTGCTGCTATCGTCCGGTCTCGGTTGCGGTAGTGCGAGCGCGGGCAACAGGGCGGTCGCTTGATTCATCGCGAGGCTTCGGGCCCGGCCGCCGCCTCCTCACCGTAAGAACCAGTCCGGTGCCGACCTGCGGCCACCCGCCGCTCCGACACAACGAGGTAGCCGCATCCATGCGCCATGCAGAAGGAGCTCTTGGTGACTGACGCCCAGACGCTCGCCTTCGAGACGAACTGCCACCTGTTCAAGGACTGTGGGTTCCATGCCCCCAGCGTGTGGTCGTTCCTCTTCGAGCCGCTCTTCACCATTGGGCCTGTCGAGTTCAACAAGCCCATGCTGCTCGCGATCATCGGCACGTTCGCGATCCTGGCCTTCTTCTGGGCCGGTTTCTCGAAGCCCAAGGTCGTTCCGGGCAAGCTGCAGATGGTTGCCGAGGCGCTGTACGACTTCGTCCACCGGGGCATCTCCAAAGAGGTCATCGGCAAGAAGGGCGAGCCCTTCGTTCCGCTGCTGGTCTCGCTGTTCTTCTTCGTCTGGATCCTGAACCTCTGGGCCATCATTCCGCTCGCCCAGTTCCCGGTCAGCTCCGTCATCGCCTATCCCGTCGGCCTGGCCCTGGTGGTCTGGGTGACGTACATGACGGTGACGTTCCGGACGAACGGATTCGTCGGAGGCATCCGCAACCTCTGCGTCCCGAGTGGTCTGCCCAAGCCGATCTACGTGCTGCTGACGCCGCTGGAGTTCATCTCCAACGTCTTCGTCCGGCCGTTCACGCTGGCGGTGCGACTCTTCGCGAACATGTTCGCGGGCCACATCCTGATCCTGATCTTCACCATCGCCACCTGGTACATGCTCGGCACCGTCCTGGGCACGGTCTACGCGGGCGCGTCGTTCATCATGACGCTGGTCCTGACCGTGTTCGAGATGTTCATCCAGGCCCTTCAGGCCTACGTGTTCACGGTGCTGACCGCCACGTACCTTTCCCAGGCGCTCGAAGAAGCCCACTGAGGACCCCGCCAAGCCCTCCGGCTTGAGCCCTCACCCACCCCAGACGCCCGGTGCGAAGACCATTTCCACCGGTCCCATCAAGAGAAGGAACCACGGACATGTCTGCTGCTTTCGAGACCCTCGCGGCCGTGAACGGCAACGTCGGCACCATCGGCTACGGCCTCGCCGCGATCGGCCCCGGTATCGGCATCGGCATCATCTTCGGTAACGGTGTGCAGGCCATCGCCCGCCAGCCCGAGGCTGCCGGCCTCATCCGCCAGAACATGCTGCTCGGCTTCGCCGTCGTCGAGGCCCTCGCCCTGATCGGCTTCGTCGTTCCGTTCATCGTCAAGTGACGTTGTGGCTGTAGCTCCATTCGACGAAAGGTCCACCATGATGTACCTGGCAGCCGAGGAACCGCAGAGCCCTCTGCTCCCGGTCTGGCCTGAAGTCGTCATCGGCTTGATCTGCTTCGGCATCGTCTTCTTCGTCTTCTCGAAGAAGCTGCTTCCGGTGATCAACAAGACCCTGGAAGAGCGCCGCGAGGCGATCGAGGGTGGCATCGAGAAGGCCGAAGCGGCTCAGACCGAGGCTCAGAGCGTTCTTGAGCAGTACAAGGCTCAGCTCGCCGAGGCCCGTCACGAGGCCGCGCGTCTGCGCCAGGAGGCGCAGGAGCAGGGTGCCGTCATCATCCAGGAGATGAAGGCGGAAGGTCAGCGGCAGCGCGAAGAGATCATCGCCGCCGGCCACGCCCAGATCGAGGCCGACCGCAAGGCCGCTGCCTCGGCGCTGCGTCAGGACGTGGGCAAGCTCGCCACCGACCTGGCCGGCAAGCTCGTCGGTGAGTCCCTCCAGGACCACGCCCGGCAGAGCGGCACCGTCGACCGTTTCCTCGACGAGCTCGAGGCGAAGGCCGAGGCCGCCCGATGAACGGCGCGAGCCGCGAAGCACTGGCTGCCGCACGCGAGCGTCTCGACGCGCTGACCGACAACACGTCGGTCGACGCGGCGAAGCTCGCCGAGGAGCTGGCATCGGTCACCGCGCTGCTCGACCGCGAAGTTTCCCTGCGCCGGGTTCTCACCGACCCGGCCCAGAGCGGCGAGAGCAAGGCCGAGCTGGCCGCGCGGCTGCTCGGCGGACAGGTCGGCGGCGAGACCGTCGACCTGGTCTCCGGACTGGTGCGGTCCCGCTGGTCGCAGTCGCGTGACCTGGTGGACTCGGTCGAGGAGCTGGCGAACACCGCAGACCTCACCGCGGCCCAGCGCGGCGGGAACCTCGACGACGTCGAGGACGAGCTGTTCCGGTTCGGCCGGATCGTCGGCTCCGACACGGAGCTGCGTTCCGCGCTCACCAGCCGTACGGCCACGGCGTCCGCCAAGGGCGAGCTGCTCCGCAGCCTGCTCGGCGGCAAGGCGCAGCCGGTCACCGAGCGGATCATCGTCCGCCTCGTGACCCAGCCCCGTGGACGTAGCCTGGAAGCAGGGCTGGACTCGCTGTCCAAGCTCGCCGCGGAGCGCCGGGACCGCATGGTCGCCGTCGTCACCTCGGCGGTGCCGCTCAGCGACCGGCAGAAGCAGCGCCTCGGCGACGCCCTGGCGAAGCTCTACGGCCGGCAGATGCACCTGAACCTGGACGTGGACCCCGCGGTCCTCGGCGGGATCTCGGTGCGCGTCGGCGACGAGATCATCAACGGCACCGTCGCGGAGCGTCTCGAAGAGGCGACCCGCCGCATGGCCGGCTGACACAGAGCAAGAAGAAGCAAGACCAGCGGCCCGGTTGGGCCGTGCAGAAATTGCAGAAGATTCCTGGGGGTCGGCCCCCAGACCCCCTTAAGAAACTTCGGGCCCAACAAGGAGAGCAGGGAACCCAGATGGCGGAGCTCACGATCCGGCCGGAGGAGATCCGGGACGCACTGGATAACTTTGTCCAGTCGTACCAGCCGGACGCGGCCTCGCGCGAGGAGGTCGGTACGGTCAGCGTTGCCGGCGACGGCATCGCGAAGGTGGAGGGTCTGCCCTCCGCCATGGCGAACGAGCTGCTGAAGTTCGAGGACGGCACCCTCGGTCTCGCCCTCAACCTCGAGGAGCGCGAGATCGGTGCGATCGTCCTCGGCGAGTTCAGCGGAATCGAGGAGGGCCAGCCGGTGCAGCGCACCGGTGAGGTGCTCTCCGTCGGCGTCGGCGAGGGCTACCTCGGCCGCGTCGTCGACCCGCTCGGCAACCCGATCGACGGTCTCGGCGAGATCGCGACCGACAGCCGCCGCGCCCTCGAGCTGCAGGCCCCTGGCGTCATGGTCCGTAAGTCGGTGCACGAGCCGATGCAGACCGGCTACAAGGCCGTCGACGCCATGGTGCCGATCGGCCGCGGCCAGCGTCAGCTGATCATCGGCGACCGTCAGACGGGTAAGACCGCTCTGGCCGTCGACACGATCATCAACCAGCGCGACAACTGGCGCTCGGGCGACGTGAACAAGCAGGTGCGCTGCATCTACGTCGCCGTCGGTCAGAAGGGTTCCACCATCGCCTCCGTGCGTGGTGCGCTCGAAGAGGCCGGTGCGCTGGAGTACACGACCATCGTCGCCGCCCCGGCGTCCGACCCGGCCGGCTTCAAGTACCTGGCGCCGTACACCGGTTCGGCCATCGGCCAGCACTGGATGTACCAGGGCAAGCACGTCCTGATCATCTTCGACGACCTCTCGAAGCAGGCCGACGCCTACCGCGCCGTGTCCCTGCTGCTGCGCCGCCCGCCGGGCCGCGAGGCCTACCCGGGTGACGTCTTCTACCTGCACTCGCGTCTGCTGGAGCGCTGCGCCAAGCTCTCCGACGAGATGGGCGCCGGTTCGATGACGGGCCTCCCGATCGTCGAGACCAAGGCGAACGACGTGTCGGCGTTCATTCCGACCAACGTCATCTCCATCACCGACGGCCAGTGCTTCCTGGAGTCCGACCTGTTCAACGCGGGTCAGCGTCCGGCGCTCAACGTCGGTATCTCGGTCTCCCGAGTCGGTGGCTCCGCCCAGCACAAGGCCATGAAGCAGGTCTCCGGCCGGCTTCGCGTGGACCTCGCCCAGTACCGCGAGCTGGAGGCGTTCGCCGCCTTCGGTTCCGACCTGGACGCGGCCTCGAAGGCCTCGCTGGAGCGCGGTAAGCGCATGGTCGAGCTGCTGAAGCAGCCGCAGTACGCCCCGTTCCCGATGGAGGAGCAGGTCGTCTCGGTCTGGGCCGGCACCACGGGCAAGATGGACGACGTCCCGGTCGAGGACATCCGTCGCTTCGAGAGCGAGCTGCTGGAGTACCTGCGCCGTGAGCGCAAGGACCTCCTGACCAGCATCGCCGAGGGCGGCAAGATGTCCGACGACACGCTGCAGTCGATCGCCGACGCGATCGCCGCCTTCAAGCAGCAGTTCGAGACCTCGGACGGCAAGCTCCTGGGCGAGGGCTGATCGATGGGCGCTCAGCTTCGCGTTTACAAGCGCCGCATCCAAGCCGTCACCGCGACCAAGAAGATCACCAAGGCGATGGAGATGATCGCCGCCTCGCGCATCGTCAAGGCGCAGCGCAAGGTGGCGGCATCGCAGCCGTACGCGACCGAGCTCACCCGTGCGGTGACCGCGGTGGCGACCGGCTCCGACGCCAAGCACCCGCTCACCACCGAGGTCGAGACCCCGACCCGGGCCGCGGTCCTGCTCATCACGAGCGACCGCGGTCTGGCCGGCGGTTACTCCTCCAACGCCATCAAGGCCGCGGAGCGACTGCGGGAGCGCCTTGCCTCCGAGGGCAAGGAGGTCGACACGTACATCGTCGGCCGCAAGGGTGTCGCGTACTACGGCTTCCGCGAGCGCAAGGTCGAGGACTCCTGGACCGGCTTCACCGACAACCCGGCGTACGGGGATGCCAAGCGCATCGCCGCCCCGTTGATCGCGGCCATCCAGAACGAGACGGCCGAGGGCGGCGTCGACGAGCTGCACATCGTCTTCACGGAATTCGTGTCGATGATGACGCAGAACGCGGTCGACGCCCGGATGCTGCCGCTTTCGCTCGACGCGGTCGCCGAGGAGAGCACCCGCAAGGGTGAGATCCTCCCGCTGTTCGACTTCGAGCCGTCGGCCGAGGACGTCCTCGACGCCCTTCTGCCGCGCTACGTCGAGAGCCGTATCTACAACGCACTGCTGCAGGCGGCCGCTTCCGAGCACGCCGCCCGCCGCCGCGCGATGAAGTCGGCCACCGACAACGCCGGGGACCTCATCAAGAGCCTGTCCCGGCTTGCCAACGCGGCCCGCCAGGCCGAAATCACCCAGGAAATCAGCGAGATCGTCGGCGGTGCCAGTGCTCTGGCCGACGCGACCGCGGGGAGTGACAAGTAATGACGACCACTGTTGAGACGGCCGCTGCCACGGGCCGCGTCGCCCGGGTCATCGGCCCGGTCGTCGACGTGGAGTTCCCCGTCGACGCGATGCCGGAGATCTACAACGCCCTCCACATCGAGGTCGCCGACCCGGCCGAGGAGGGCGCTCGCAAGACGCTGACCCTCGAAGTCGCCCAGCACCTGGGCGACGGCATGGTCCGCGCGATCTCGATGCAGCCCACCGACGGCGTGGTGCGCCAGGCCCCGGTCGTCGACACGGGCACGGGCATCACCGTTCCCGTCGGTGACATCACCAAGGGCAAGGTGTTCAACACCCTCGGTCAGATCCTGAACGAGCCGGAGGCCGAGGCGCAGATCACCGAGCGCTGGCCGATCCACCGCAAGGCCCCGGCCTTCGACCAGCTCGAGTCGAAGACCGAGATGTTCGAGACCGGCCTGAAGGTCGTCGACCTTCTCACCCCGTACGTCAAGGGTGGAAAGATCGGTCTGTTCGGTGGTGCGGGCGTCGGCAAGACGGTCCTCATCCAGGAAATGATCATGCGTGTGGCGAAGCTGCACGACGGTGTGTCGGTGTTCGCCGGTGTCGGCGAGCGCACCCGTGAGGGCAACGACCTCATCGACGAGATGACCGAGTCGGGCGTTCTGGAGAAGACCGCGCTCGTCTTCGGACAGATGGACGAGCCGCCGGGGACGCGTCTGCGCGTGGCCCTGTCCGCCCTGACCATGGCGGAGTACTTCCGCGATGTGCAGAAGCAGGACGTGCTGCTCTTCATCGACAACATCTTCCGCTTCACGCAGGCCGGCTCCGAGGTCTCCACGCTGCTCGGCCGTATGCCGTCCGCGGTGGGTTACCAGCCGACCCTGGCCGACGAGATGGGTGTGCTCCAGGAGCGCATCACCTCGACGCGTGGTCACTCGATCACCTCGATGCAGGCGATCTACGTCCCCGCGGACGACCTGACCGACCCGGCCCCGGCCACCACGTTCGCCCACCTCGACGCGACGACGGTTCTCTCCCGTCCGATCTCCGAGAAGGGCATCTACCCGGCCGTGGACCCGCTGGACTCCACGTCCCGCATCCTGGACCCGCGCTACATCTCCCAGGACCACTACGCCGCGGCCAGCCGCGTCAAGGGGATCCTGCAGAAGTACAAGGACCTCCAGGACATCATCGCGATCCTCGGTATCGACGAGCTGGGCGAGGAGGACAAGCTCGTTGTCCACCGTGCCCGTCGCGTCGAGCGCTTCCTGTCGCAGAACACCCACGCCGCCAAGCAGTTCACCGGCCTGGACGGTTCGGACGTTCCGCTCGACGAGTCGATCGCCGCGTTCAACGCGATCTGCGACGGGGAGTACGACCACTTCCCCGAGCAGGCGTTCTTCATGTGCGGTGGCCTGGACGACCTCAAGGCCAAGGCCAAGGAGCTCGGCGTCTCCTGAGCCTCCGGCTCACCGAGGGGGGTGGGTGTGTCCCGCCCCCCTCACCACGCCCCGTAGAATTGACCCAACACCCGGCCGGGCGGCCGGGTGGTGACCCGAGGAGCACCCTTGGCTGCTGAGCTGCATGTCGAGCTGGTCGCCGCGGACCGAAGTGTCTGGTCCGGCGAGGCCACCCTGGTCGTCGCGCGTACCACGTCCGGCGACATCGGCGTCATGCCCGGTCACCAGCCGCTTCTCGGTGTGCTGGAATCGGGCCCGGTGACGATCCGCACGAGCGAGGGCGGCACCGTCATCGCCGCCGTGCACGGTGGATTCATCTCGTTCGCGGACGACAAGCTGTCGCTGCTGGCCGAGATCGCCGAGCTGGCCGACGAGATCGATGTCCAGCGCGCCGAGCGGGCGCTGGAGCTCGCGAAGTCGGATGCCGACGCTGCCGCTGAGCGGCGCGCCGAGATCCGTCTGCGTGCGGTGGCGGTGCTCTAGCACCCCCACGGACAGATGTTTTTACTCAGCCGCGGCCCGCGCTGGAGCAATCCAGCCGTGTCGCGGCTGAGGCGATGCAGGTGCAATACGGTTTCGGTGTTCGTTACTCGACGATGCGAGGAGGTCGGTGGAGATGGTCCTCGCATTGTGGGTGGGCTTGTCCGTCGTCGTCATGGTCCTGCTGGGACTGTTCGTCTTCGGCCTGCGCCGGCGGCTGATCCAGCGGTCCGGAGGGACCTTCGACTGCAGCCTGCGCTGGGACGTGTCGGAGGAACCCGATGCGCTCGGCAAAGGCTGGGTCTACGGGGTCGCCCGCTACAGCGGTGACCGCGTCGACTGGTTCCGGGTCTTCTCCTACGCTCCTCGCCCCCGCCGGGGCCTGGAGCGTTCTGCGATCGAGGTGATCGCCCGCCGGATGCCGGAGGGCGAGGAGGAGTTGGCGCTCCTGTCCGACTCCGTCGTGCTCGGCTGTCTCCACCGGGGGACGCGCCTGGAGCTGGCGATGAGCGAGGACGCGCTGACCGGCTTCCTCGCCTGGCTGGAGGCGGCGCCGCCCGGCCAGAGGGTCAACGTCGCGTAGCGGTCCGTACACGCGCTCGTACACAGCGAAAAACCGGGGAGACGGGGGGCGGACCCGTCTCCCCGGTGCTTTTCCGGGGTGGTGCGGTGGTGCTGTTACGGCGTGGGGACTACTGGAGACCGCTGTTGATCGCGCTCACCAGTTCGCCGTTCGTGGTGTCACCGGAGAACTCCCAGAAGAACGCGCCTCCCAGGCCCTGGTTCTTCGCCCAGGTCATCTTCGAGCCGATGGTGGCCGGGGTGTCGTAGCTCCACCAGTTGGTGCCGCAGTGGGCGTACGCGGTGCCGGCGATGGTGCCGGTGGCCGGGCAGGAGCTCTTGAGGACCTTGTAGTCCTCGATGCCGGCCTCGTACGTGCCCGGGGCCGCGCCGGTCGCCGTGCCGCCGGGGGCGGCCTGGGTGACGCCGGTCCAGCCGCGGCCGTAGAAGCCGATGCCGAGGAGCAGCTTCTTGGCCGGGACACCCTGCGCCTTCAGCTTGGCGATGGCGTCGGCGGAGGTGAAGCCCTCCTGCGGGATGCCGGTGTACGGGTTCAGCGGCGAGTGCGGGGCCGTCGGGCCCTTGGCCGCCCAGGCGCCGAAGAAGTCGTACGTCATCACGTTGTACCAGTCGAAGGACTGGGCGGCGCCCGCGTAGTCGGCGGCGTCGATCTTGCCGCCGGCCGAGCCGTCCGCGGTGATGGCGGCGGTGACCAGGTTGCCCGCGCCGAACTTCGACTTCACGGCGGAGGCGAGGTTCTTCAGCGCGGCCGGGCCGCTGGTGTCACAGGTCAGACCACAGGCGTTGGGGTACTCCCAGTCGAGGTCGATGCCGTCGAAGACATCGGCCCAGCGGGGGTCCTCGACCAGGTCGTAGCAGGACTGGGCGAAGGCGGCCGGGTTCTGCGCGGCCTGGGGGAAGCCGCCGGACCAGGTCCAGCCGCCGAACGACCAGAGGACCTTGATGTGCGGGTACTTGGCCTTCAGCTTGCGCAGCTGGTTGAAGTTGCCGCGCAGCGGCTGGTCCCAGGTGTCGGCGACGCCGTCGACCGACTGGTCGGCGGTGTACGCCTTGTCGTAGTCGGCGTACGCGTCGCCGATGGTGCACTTGCCGTTCTGCACGTTGCCGAAGGCGTAGTTGATGTGCGTGATCTTCGCGGCGGAACCGGACGTCACCAGGTTCTTGACGTGGTAGTTGCGCCCGTAGACGCCCCAGTTGGTGAAGTAGCCCAGGTTGATCTTGTCGCCGCCGGGCTGTTCGCCGCCGCCACCGGTGGTGCGCACGGAGACGGAGCCGGAGACCGGGCCGGTCTGGTCGGCGGTGTCCCGGGCCTGCACGGCGTAGGAGTAGTCGGTGCCGGCGGTGAGGCCGGTGTTGGTGTACGTCGTGCCGGTGACCGTGGCGACCTTCGCGCCGTCGCGCAGCACGTCGTAGTTCTTGACGCCGTTGTCGTCGGTCGCGGCGCTCCAGCTGAGCTTCACCGAGGTGTTGGTGACATCGCTGGTGGTCGGGGTGCCGGGGGCGGAGGGCGGGTTGTCGCCGGGCACGCTGCCGCCGTCACAGGAGGCGCCGTTCAGCTTGCAGCCGGTGGGGGAGCCGGAGCCGCTGCCGTTGAAGCCGAAGCTGATGCTGGCGCCGGGGGCCACGGACCCGTTCCAGGCGAGGTTCTTGGCGGTCCAGTGGTTGCCGCTGCTGGTGACGGTGGCGTCCCAGGCGGAACCGACCGAGGTGCCGGAGGGGAAGTCCCACTCGATGGTCCAGGAGGAGAGCGCGGTGGTGCCGGTGTTCTTCACCGTCCACTGGCCCTCGAAGCCGCTGCCCCAGTCCGACTTCTTGGTGTACGTGGCGGTGGCCGACGCGGCTGCCGAGGCGGGGGAGGCGAGCCCCACCATCGCGGCCAGCGGCAGGACCAGCGCGGTCAGGCCCGCGACGACCTTGGATCTGCCGCTCGGGGTGGGGATCCATCTGAATCTGGAACGGCGTTGGGGGGTGTCAGTGCTCAACGGTGCTCCTCGGGTGAGGTCCAACAAACGGGGGTGATTCGTGGACTGCAAACCCTGCGCCGCCCTGAGTACGGGTGCTCTCGTACTCACCGCAGTGTGTGTCGGTGACAGTAGAAAGGTCTGGACCAACCGTCAAGAGGTCTGGACCAAAGATCGATATTCGGTTCAGATCCCCAACTCCTGGGCGAGAACGGCCGCCTGAACCCGGCTGCGCAGCTCCAGCTTGCCCAGCAGCCTGCTGACATGGGTCTTCACCGTGGCCTCGGCCATCGACAGCCGCAGCGCGATCTCCGCGTTCGACAGCCCCTCGCCCAGGCACGCCAGCACCTCGCGCTCGCGCCGGGTGAGCGCGTCCAGCACCGCCGGATCGGCCGTCTCCCTCGTGCGTACGGGCGTGGCCCCCGCGAACTCCGCGATCAGCCGCCGGGTCACCGCCGGGGCGATCAGCCCCTCGCCGCGCGCCACCGTCCGTACCGCCTCCAGCAGATCGCGGGCGTCGGTGTTCTTCAGCAGAAAGCCGGCGGCCCCCGCGCGCAGCGCCCCGAAGACGTACTCGTCCAGATCGAACGTGGTCAGCACCAGGACGTCCGCGAGCTCCTCCGCGACCACCTGCCGCGTCGCCGACACCCCGTCGAGGCGGGGCATCTGCACATCCATCAGCACCAGATCCGGCCGGAGTTCACGCGCCAGGCGCACCGCGGCCTCGCCGTCGCCCGCCTCGCCGACGACCTCGATGTCCGGCGCGCTGGACAGGATCAGCACCAGCCCCGCGCGCACCGCCGACTGGTCCTCCGCGACCAGTACCCGGATCGTCATTCCCGTATCGTCCTCTCCGTCACGGGCAGTTCGGCCCGCACCCGCCAGATCTCGGTCTCCCCGCCGTCCGGCTCCGCCCGCGCCGTGATCGTCCCGCCGAGCAGCGCCACCCGCTCCCGCATGCCCACCAGGCCCGCCCCCGAACCGGGCGCCGTGGGCCCGGGGCGGCTGCCGAACACACTGGTCACCTCGACCGTCAGCAGCTCCCCGGTCCGGCCGAGCCGCACCACGACCGGGCCGGGCGCGGCGTGCTTGAGGGCGTTGGTCAGGGACTCCTGGACGATCCGGTACGCGGCCAGCTCGACCGGCGTCGGCAGCGCCCCGGCCGCCGGGTCCCGGGTGTCCCGAAGGGTGCAGACCAGCCCGCCGGACGCCCCGTTGACGTTCGTCTGCTCGATCAGGGTGTCCAGGGCGGCGAGCGTCGGGGCCGCGGCCGGCGCGCGGTCCTCGCCGCCCTCCCGCAGCAGTCCGATCAGCCGGCGCATCTCCGCGAGCCCCTCGACGCTGTTCTCGCGGATCACCTTCAGGGCGTCCCGCGAGGTCTCCGGGTCGTCGATGGACAGGGCCGCGGTGGAGTGGATCGCCACGGCGGAGAGGTGGTTGGCCACCATGTCGTGCAGCTCCCGGGCCATCCGGGCCCGTTCGGCGATCACCGCCTGCGTCCGGTCCATCTCGGCGAGCCGCGCGGTCTGCGCGGCCGCCAGCCGGGCCGCGTCGGCGGCGGTGCGATGGCTGCGCACGCTGACCCCGGTGAGGGCGGGGATGAAGGTGACCAGCCCGATGACCAGGCCGATCAGCAGCGCCTCGGGCTTGCGGAACCAGGCCAGGAAGCCGATCGTCGACGCCACGGTGACCAGCAGCGTGGCCACGGGGAGACGGCGGGCGGCGGCCGGGGTCCCGTAGAGCACGGCCGCGTACACGACGTCCGTGAACATCAGGATGGTGGCGAGGTTGCCCCAGGTGAACTGGTCCGCCACCAGCGCGAGCGCGCCAATCGTCAGCGCCGTGCGCGGGGCGGTGCGGCGCAGCAGCTCGGCCGCGGCCATGGCGGTCAGCGGTACGAGCGTGACCCACGGAGCGAGCGAGGAGTGGCCGCCCTGGGTGTGGAGGCCCAGCAGCCACAGCAGCAGCCCCCCGAGCAGCCCGGAGACGGCGAGGGCCACCGCGTCGCGGTCGGGCCGGAGCGAGGTGAGCACCCCTCCATCCAACACGCACCGCCGCCCCCGGGCCTCCCTTCGCGGGCCGATCCGCGACTACATCGAAGGATGCAGTCCCGTTTCGTCACCGCCGACGACGTATCCCCGCCCGGCGGCCGGGAGGCTGGAGGAGAACGGGAGGAGAGAGTCGTGATCGCCCTACTGGTCGTGGCCTGCGAGGTCGCATTCTGGGTTCTGCTGGCCGCCGGGCTGGCCCTGCGGTACGTCGCGAGGAAACCGAGGCTCGGCGCGGCCCTGCTGCTGTGCGAGCCGCTGCTGGAGGTCGTGCTGCTGGTGGTGACGGCCGTCGACCTGAAGAACGGCGCCGAACCCGACTGGAAGCACGGGCTGGCCGCCGTCTACATCGGTTTCACGGTGGGGCTGGGCCACCACACCGTGAAGAAGGTGGACGCCTGGGTCGCCCACCGCTGGTTCGACGGCCCGCCGCCGGTGAAGCCGCCGAAGTACGGCATGGCCCGTGCGATCCACGAGTGGCGCACGGCCGCCCGCTGGATCCTGGCCGCGGTGGTCGCCCTGGGCCTGCTCCAGGCGGCGATCTGGTACGTCGGCCCGGACGGGGCGATCAGCTCGCTCCAGGGCTGGCAGCAGAAGATGGGCCTCGTGATCGGGATCAACCTGATCATCGCCGGCGGCTACACGGTGTTCCCGAAGCAGGCCCCCAAGGACGCGGTGGCGGAACGCGAGCCCGCCGACCGGCTGTAGAGAGCCCTAGCGCTCACCGCCCGGCACCCACAGCACGTCCCCGACCTCCTTGTTCGCGCTCCGCGCCAGGATGAACAGGAGGTCGGAGAGGCGGTTGAGATAGGTGGCGGTGAGGGTGTTCATCGACTCGCCGTGCACCTCCAGCGCCGCCCAGGTGGACCGCTCGGCCCGCCGGACCACCGTGCACGCCTGGTGCAGCAGCGCCGCCCCCGGCGTACCGCCCGGGAGGATGAAGCTGCGCAGCTTCTCCAGCTCCTCCAGGAAGCGGTCGCAGTCCGCCTCCAGCTTGTCGACGTAACTCTGCTCCACCCGCAGCGGCGGGTACTTCGGGTCCTCGACCACCGGGGTGGAGAGGTCCGCGCCCACGTCGAAGAGGTCGTTCTGGACGCGGACGAGGACCTTCACCACGTCCTCGGACAGCTGGCCCAGGGCGACGGCGGTCCCGATCACCGCGTTGGCCTCGTTGGCGTCCGCGTACGCCGAGATCCGCAGATCGGTCTTGGCGGTGCGGCTCATGTCGCCGAGGGCGGTGGTGCCCTGGTCGCCGGTCCGGGTGTAGATGCGCGTCAGATTGACCATGGGGTCAGCGTAGTTACGCTCCGGCCCGTCGGAAGACCCGTGTGCCCACTGTCACGGCCGCGGCGGCGAAGCCCAGGGCGACCAGGACCCCGTACAGCATGTGCGTCGTGGCGTACGAGCCGCTGTAGGCGTCCCGCACCGCGTCCACCAGATAGCGGAACGGGGTGAAGTGCGAGAGCACGTCCAGCCAGCCCGGACCGAGCGTGATGGGCAGCATCAGACCGGAGAGCAGCATGGCCGGCATCGTCACCGCGTTGATCACCGGCCCGAACTCCTGCGGGGTGCTGACGCGCATCGCCAGGGCGTACGAGAGCGAGGCCAGCGAGAGTGCCAGCACGGCGGTGAACGCGAAGCCGATGAGGACGCCGGCCAGCGGGGCGCGCAACCCCATGAGCAGCGCGGCGAGCACCAGCAGGACGGCCTGGAAGGTGAAGAGCAGGGCGTCGCGCAGCACCCGCCCCAGCAGCAGGGCCAGCCGGCTGACCGGGGTCACCCGCATCCGGTCCACCACGCCCGTCGACTTCTCGACGAGGATCGCGAAACCGGCGAAGGACGCGCCGAACAGGCTGAGTTGGAGCAGCAGACCGGGCACGAGGATCTTCCAGGAGTCGGCGGAGGAGCCGAGCGGGAGGTCCTGGAGCAGCGGGCCGAAGAAGAACAGATAGAGCAGCGGCATCAGCAGGCCGAAGAGGACCTGGAAGCGGGAGCGCAGGGTCTGCCGGGCGTACCGCCCGAAGACGATCGCGGTGTCGTGGAAGAGCACTGATGAGGTCCTATACGGCTACGGGGGCGGCGTCGGCAGGGGTGACGGGACGTCCGGTGGCGGCCAGGAAGGCGTCCTGGAGGGAGGCGTCGGGGGACCCGGCGTACCGGGTCTTCAGCTCGGCGGGGGTGCCTTCGGCGACGACCGTGCCGCCGTCGATCAGGATCAGCCGGTCCGCCAGCGCGTCCGCCTCGTCGAGGTAGTGGGTGGTCAGGACGACGGTGGTGCCGGTCTCCTCGCGCAGGCTCCGCACCAGCTCCCACAGGTCGGCCCGGCTGCCCGGGTCCAGGCCCGTGGTCGGCTCGTCCAGGAAGAGCACGGCCGGGCGGTGGGTGAGGCCCATGGCGATGTCGAGCCGTCGCCGCTGGCCCCCGGAGAGGCTCACCGCCTTCCGGTCGAGCAGCCCGTCGAGGCCGAGCGCGGCGGCCAGCTCCTCGGCGCGCGCGGCGGCTTCCGCCCGGCCCAGCCGGTACAGCCGGCCCTGGGTGACCAGCTCCTCCCGGACGGTCAGATGCGGGTCGACGCCGCCGGACTGGGCGACGTACCCGCAGACCGCGCGGACGGCGGCGGGGTCGGCGAGCAGGTCGTGGCCGGCCACGGTGGCCGCGCCGCCGGTCGGGGTGAGCAGGGTCGTGAGCATGCGCAGGGTGGTCGTCTTGCCCGCGCCGTTGGGGCCGAGGAGCGCGACGATCTCTCCCGGCCGGATGGTCAGGTCGATGGAGCGGACGGCTTCCACCGGCCCGCTCGGCGTCGTGAAGGTCCGGGCGAGCCCGGCAGTGCTGATGACGGTCATGCGGCCAGAAAAACAGAGTGACCCCAAAAATGCAATGCACTCAAAAATTTGAGGAACCCCAAAAATGCGCTGAACTCATGATCGTCCGGTGCGTCCTACGATGGGGACATGGGTGAGGGACTCAGGGAACGCAAGAAGCGCCAGGCCAAGCAGCGCATCTCGGACATGGCGACCGGGCTGTTCCTCCAGCACGGCTTCGTCACGGTGACCGTCGCCGAGATCGCCGACCTGGCCGACGTCTCCGTGAACACCGTCTACAACTACTTCCCGGCCAAGGAGGACCTCTTCCTCGACCGGATGAAGAGCGTCACCCAGCGCGTCGCCCGGTACGTCCGCGCCCGCGACCCGGGGGAGTCGGCCGCCGAGGCCGTCCTGCGCGAGGTGCGCGCCGCCGTCGTCGCCGTCTCCCCGGAGTTCGGACTGATGGACGGCTTCGCCGACTTCATGCGCGTCATCGAGGACGCCCCCACCCTCAAGGCCCGCCTCTGGTACCTCCAGCAGGAGGTGCTCCAGTCCGTCGTCGCCACCCTCCGCGAGGACACCGGCGCGAGCGAGGACGACCCGCTGCCGCTTCTCGTCGGCGGCCAGATCGCCTGGATCGAACACGCCCTCGTCGGCTATGTCAGCCAGGAGATGATGAAGGGCCGCAAGGCCGTCGAGGTCTCCCGGGACGCCCTCGGCGTCCTCGACGACATCGAGGGGCTGCTCGGCGAGCAGGTCCTCAACTACGCGCGGCGCGGAGCCGAATGACGTGTCCCGGTGTGATGTCCGTCATCTGAGACGTGACGCGCATCTCTTCACCGCCCCAGCGCGCCCGGCGGGTACTAACCTCCGCCGGAGAGCAATGTGAACCGCCGTGAACAAATGCGCACGGGCGAACAGAAACCAAGGGGTGCGAACGTGGCCAGGAAGCTCGCCGTCATCGGGGCCGGACTCATGGGGTCCGGGATCGCGCAGGTCTCCGCCCAGGCGGGCTGGGACGTCGTGCTGCGGGACGTCACCGACGCCGCGCTGACCCGGGGCCGTGACGGCATCAAGGCCTCGTACGACAAGTTCGTCTCCAAGGGCAAGCTGGACGCGGCCGACGCCGAGGCCGCCCTCGCCCGCATCACCACGACCACCGACCTCGACGCCGTGGCCGACGCGGACGTCGTGGTGGAGGCCGTCTTCGAGAAGCTGGAAGTCAAGCACGAGATCTTCCGCACGCTGGACAAGGTCGTCGGCGAGCACACCGTCCTCGCGTCCAACACCTCCGCCATCCCGATCACCAAGATCGCGGCCGTGACGGAGCGTCCGGAACGCGTCGTCGGCGTGCACTTCTTCTCGCCGGTCCCGATGATGCAGCTCTGCGAGCTGGTGCGCGGCTACAAGACCAGCGACGAAACCCTCGCCACCGCACGGGAGTTCGCCGAGTCGGTCGGCAAGACCTGCATCGTCGTCAACCGTGATGTGGCGGGCTTCGTCACCACCCGGCTGATCTCGGCGCTGGTCGTCGAGGCCGCCAAGCTGTACGAGTCCGGCGTCGCCTCGGCCGAGGACATCGACATCGCCTGCAAGCTGGGCTTCGGCCACGCGATGGGACCGCTCGCCACCGCGGACCTGACCGGCGTCGACATCCTGCTGCACGCCACCGGCAACATCTACACCGAGTCGCAGGACGAGAAGTTCGCGGCCCCGGAGCTGATGCGCCGGATGGTCGACGCAGGTGACATCGGGCGCAAGAGCGGGCAGGGCTTCTACACGTACTGACCGGATCCGCCCTCCCGGCTCGTCGGCCCGCCGCCGTACGGGCCGGGGGAGCCGGGGATTCTACCCGGCGGCGACCGGACTCCGACGAACCGAAGTCACTCCACCGAGTGAATTCGGTATCGGTTTGCTTACAGACGGCAACTTCCCTGTCGTCGCGGCAGTCAGTGGTGGCAGAGGCTGAGCCGCCGGCAGAACAGACAGACGGACCTTCTACGGAGCATGACCGGGGAGCGCATATGCACATCAGGGGCGACCACGCCGAGCTGGTCGTCGGGGGCCGCCTCGACGTCCGAAGCGCGGCGGACGCCCGTACGGTCCTGCACTCGGCCGTGGACGACGGAGTCGGCGACCTCGTGCTGGACCTGACCGAGCTGGATTCCTGGGACGCCACCGGACTCGGCGTCATCATGGGGGCCCACCGAAGGGCCGGGCGGGCCGGACGCCGTCTCGTGCTGCGCGGCGTGCCGCCGCAGATGCAGCGCCTCCTGGTGGCCACCCGGCTGCACCGCATCCTGGCCATCGAGGGCGGCATCGCCGCCGAGTCACTGCCGCGCGTCTAGGACGTGCACGGCCCAGCGGCCGGCGGGTGACCGGACAACCGGGAAAGTCACGCAATCCTCACCGGAACGTGACGACCTGGACGGCCTGGCACCCCGGCGCTTCATGAATACTGTGCCAAGGTCTAGGGTTCGGCCGTCCGCCGAATGACACCGAACCCATGGGCGGACACCGGACCGGAAGCGACAGCGGGGCGTGCGAGGCCGGAGGGGCAACCACGCACGACGCGTCTGGGGGACTTTGCGATGGACCCGACACACCGGGCACCGGAAGAGTACGGGCAGGGCCACGACCGCTCCGGCGGCGACCCCGGACACCGCCGGCCGTCCCGTGACTCCGGCGGCGCCGACTTCGGCGTGCAGACACCGCAGCAGGTCCGCGTCGTCCAGCTGACCGCCGGCGACCTGCTGCTGACGGTCAACCCCGTCGACGGCAGCGAGGTCGAGGCCTGCCCGCCCGGCTCGGGCCCCGAAGCCCCGGTCCGCCGTACCCCCGCCGAACGCGCCGACCACGAGCGCGCCGGCGCACCCCCGGTGCCCGCGGGCCCGCCCGCACCGCAGCTGCCCCTCCTGGAGCGCGAGGAGGAGCGCGAGCGCCTGGTCCGGCTGCTGGCCCGCGGCCGCAGCGTCCGCCTCACCGGACAGGCCGGCTCCGGCCGCACCGCGCTGCTCGACGCCGTCGCCGCCGACTGCGCGGACCTGGCCCCCGACGGGGTCGTCCGCCTCAACGGCCGCGGCCGCACCGGCGCCGACCTGCTGCACGCCCTTTTCGACACCGTCTACAAGGCCCCGAGCCACCGCCCCGACCGCGACGAACTGCACGCGCTCGTCCGCGGCATCGGCGCCGTCGTCACCATCGACGACCTGGAGATCGGCGGAGCGGCTCTCGACGAACTGCTCGCCGCCACCCCCGAGTGCGCCTTCCTGCTCGCCGCCACCCCGGACGCCACCACCCCCGGCGTCGACGCCCACCTGGAGGAGGTGCTCCTCGCCGGCCTCGGCCGCGGCGCCTCGCTGGCCCTGCTGGAGAAGGTCGTCGAACGCCCCCTCACCGAGGAGGAGCGGAACTGGGCGGGCGACCTCTGGTTCGAGTCCGAGGGCCTGCCGCTCCGCTTCGTCCAGGCCGGATCCCTCCTCGTCCAGCGCGACCGGCTGCGCGTGGACCCCGAAGCCTTCGACGAGTACGACTACTTCGAGCCACGCGCGGACGACGCGCCTCCGCCCCTCGACGCGCCCACCGCCGAGACCCTCGACCTTCCGCTGCCGAGCCTCGGCGAGGGCGCCGCCCCCGCCGACCTGCTCGCCTCCCGGCTCAGCGAGGCCGCCCGCGCGACCCTGCGCTTCGCCGTCGCCCTCGGCGGCGAGGTGCCCCACCAGGCCCATCTGCCGGCCCTGGTGGGCGACACCCACGCGGACGCCGCGCTCGGCGAACTCGCGGGCTGCGGACTGCTCTCCCCGGCCGGCCCCCGCTACCGCCTCGCCGCCGGAGTCCTCGCCCAGCTGGTGGCGTCCGGTTACGAGGACGAGGCCGCCGCCCACGCCCGTACCGCCGCCCAGCACTACGCCTGGTGGACCTCGCACCCCTCGGTCACCCCGCGCCGGGCCGTCGCCGAGGCCGACGCGATCGTCGCCTCGCTTGCCCGGCTGGTCCCGGGCGACGAGGCGGGAGCGGCCAGCGCGGCCGTCCTGCTGGCCCGTAGCGCCTCTCCGGCCTTCGCGGCGGGCCTGGGCTGGGGAGCCTGGGAACGGGCCCTCAGGATCGGCCAGGAGGCCGCCAGGATCGCCGGTGAGGTCGCCGAGGAGGCCTACTTCCACCACGAGTTGGGCGTCCTCGCGCTCTGCACCGGCAACCCGGACCGGGCCCGGACCGAGCTGGAGACCTCCATAGGCATGCGCGGCGCGCTCGCCGACAAGTCCGGCGCGGTCGCCGGACGCCGGGCGCTCGCCCTGGTCGCGGACCGCTCCGGCGACTTCCCGCCGTTGAACCGCACCCCCTCGGGCGAGGAGGTGCCCGTCGTACGCCAGGACGCCCCGGGCACACCGCCGGGCGGGAGCCCGGGTGCGCCGCTGTTCGTCCGGCACCCCGCCGAGGAGGAGCCCACCGTCCTCTCCTCGCTGCCGCCGGGCCCGGCCGCCCGGCGCAACGGCGGACGCCTCGCGGTCCTCGGCGGCGCCCGGCGCAACCTGGCCGCCGCGGGCGCGGGCGCCCTGCTGATCGCGGTGCTCGGCACCGTCGTCACGCTCGGCGTCACCGCGGGCGACGGCGACGAGCCGGACAGCCGCAACGTCACCACCGAGCAGACCGCCACCGAGGACGCCACCGACGACGGCCTGCCCGCCGACGAGCCGGACGAGGACACCGTCCCGGCGGGCGAGACGACCGGCGGCGAGACCTCCGCGACCCCCGGCCCCTCCGGCTCGGCGAGCCCCAGCACCTCCGGTTCGCCGTCGCCGAGCGCGTCCACGTCGGGCGGTACGTCACCGGGGACGGACGAGCCGACGGACGGCGGGAGCAGCAGCTCGTCGCCCTCGCCGAGCGGAAAGCCGACCAAGCCCACCAAGCCGCCGACGACTCCGCCCACCACCCCGCCGACGACTCCGCCCACCGAGACGCCGACGACCCCGCCGACCGAGACGCCCACCGAGGAGCCGCCGGGGCCGCCCGAGGGCTCCTCCTCCGCCACCGGCCCCGTCGAGTCGGCCGGTGCGAGTGCGAGCGCCGACGCCCCGGCGGAGAGCGACGAGCCCACCGTGGCGGCGGCCTGACACACGGAAGCCGGGTGCCCCGCAGGGGCACCCGGCTTCCGTCGCTCAGCGGTGGACGGCGGTCAGAACAGCCGCAGCTTGTCGTCCTCGATGCCCCGCATCGCGTCGTAGTCCAGGACCAGGCAGCCGATGCCGCGGTCCGTCGCCAGCACCCGGGCCTGCGGTTTGATCTCCTGCGCGGCGAAGACGCCCCGGACCGGCGCCAGATGGGGGTCGCGGTTCAGCAGCTCCAGATAGCGCGTCAGCTGCTCCACGCCGTCGATGTCGCCACGCCGCTTCAGCTCGACGGCGACCGTCTGCCCGTTCGCGTCCCGGCACAGGATGTCCACCGGCCCGATCGCGGTGGGGTATTCACGGCGGATCAGAGTGTGGCCCTCGCCGAGGATCTCGATCCGGTCCGCGAGCAGCTCCTGGAGGTGCGCTTCCACGCCGTCCTTGATGAGCCCCGGGTCGACGCCCAGCTCGTACGACGAGTCGTGGAGGACTTCCTCCATCGTGATGATCAGTTTCTCGCCCGCCTTGTTCACCACGGTCCAGACGCCTTCGTCACCGTCGGCGCCCTCCTTCAGGGTGCACGGCGGGGACATCCAGTTGAGGGGTTTGTACGCCCGGTCGTCGGCGTGGATGGAGACGCTTCCGTCCGCCTTGACCAGGATCAGACGGGGGGCGGAGGGCAGGTGGGCTGTGAGCCGGCCCGCGTAGTCCACGGAGCAACGGGCGATGACGAGACGCATGGTCGGCAACGCTACTCGACGACGGGGGCCCGGCGCGATTTCCCCATGAGTCGCCTCCTGTCACTCGGTGCGCGTCGCGTCGCGGCGGAGCGGGCTTGCCCCTCTTTGCGCCCCTTCGTTATTGGCCGGTTGTGTTCCCAATCTCCTGGTGCGGCCCCGACTGCGCGCTTAACGTGGAAGCAGGAGGTCGCCGCCCGTGCACGCTGCGTCGTCGCCCCCCTTCCCTGCCCGTAAGGCCCCGGCCACTCTCCGGGGTCGCGAGAGGAGAACCCATGTCGCTCGACGTCTCACCGGCGCTGTTGGAACAGGCCGAGCGAGGCGAGGTCGACGAAGCCGACTTCGTCGACTGCGTCCGGACCTCCCTGCCCTTCGCATGGGAGATGATCAGCTCGCTGGTGGCTCAGCTGAAGGTCGACGGCGGAGAGTTCGCCGACAACCAGACGCCGCCGCCGGACGAGCAGGCACGTGGTCAGCTGCTGCGCGCGCTCGCGAGTGATGCGATACGCGGCGCGCTGCAGCGGCACTTCGGAGTGCGTCTCGCATTCCAGAACTGCCACCGCGTCGCGGTGTTCCCGCTGGACGCCTCGGTCGACGACCGACTGGCCAAGTTCACCTCGGTGAGGGGCCAGTTGCTCAACCAGTCGCCCGAACTACGGGACTGCTGAACGCTTCTGCTGCCGTCCCGGGCCGCGGGAGGTGCAACTGGCTCCGGGGCGGCAGCTCCCGTACCACCGCACCACATGTCCCACCGATGTCACCGAGGAACACCCGGTCACCGAGGAACACCGGCATGCCCGGGTCAGGTGAGCAGCGGCAGCACATCGGCGCCCAGCCGCCGCACGTTCTCCTCGGTCGCCGCGAGATCGCCCGTCCCCTCCACCAGCAGGGCGAAGCGCGTGATCCCGGTCCGCTCGGCGGTGGCCGCGAGCCGGTCGGCGGCCAGCTGCGGCGGGCCCACCGGATGCAGTCCGCACAGCAGTTCCGTGTACGCGACCGGATCCCGCATCACGCGGTGCCTGCCGTCGACCGTGACATGGGCGTCGAGCCCCTGGCGCAGCCAGCCGGGCATCGCCTTCACCAGCATCTCCGTGGCGTCCCGGGCGCCGTCCGCGATCTGGGCCACCCCGGCGGACACATGTGCGGCCCCCTCCACCACCTCGGGCGGATGGCCGGCCTCCCGGGCCGCCGTACGCCACAGGGCGACCATCTCCGCCTTCTCCTCGTCCCCGCAGTGCATGCCGAGCAGCATCGGGAGCGCCTGCCGGGCCGCCAGCCGCACGCTCTTCGGCGAGGTGCACGCCACGACGACCTCGGGCCCCGAAGCGCCCGGAACCGAAGCGCCCGGCCCCGAAGCGCCCGGCCCCGAAGCGCCCGGAACCGCGTCGGCCGGCCCCTCCAGCAGCTCGTCCGCGCGCGGCACCACCGCCACCTCGCGGAAGCCGAACCGCTCGCCGCGCCCCGCGACGCGCGCCTCCCGCAGCCAGTCGAGCACCAGGCCGAGCGCCTCGGGGAAGCCGTTCTCGTACGCGTCGAGACCGCCGCCGAAGACCTCCAGGTCCACCCACGGACCGCCCCGGCCCACCCCGAGCGAGAAGCGTCCACCGCTGGTCAGATGCAGCAGTGCGGCCTGCTCGGCGAGCGCGACCGGGTGGTGGTTGGGCAGCACGCTGACCGCGGTGCCGACCCGGATTCTGCGGGTGCGGCCCAGCAGCAGCGCGGCCAGCGTCGTCGCCGACGGGCAGACTCCGTACGGCACGAAGTGGTGCTCGGCCAGCCAGACCGAGTCGAGCCCGCTCTCCTCCGCGGCCTCGGTGGACCGGACGGCCCGGTGCAGGGCCTCACCCGGTCCCTGTCCCGGGAACTGGGCTGCCAGAACGAACGTTCCGATGCGCATCGCCTATTGCCTCCTTGCGGCCGACGCGTTCTCCCCCACTGGCAACAACGTCTGACACGTGCCAAAGGCACGGTCCACGGAGAAGTTGTTGCGATTTTCCGCTAACTCATTCCACTGCCGGATCGGACCGCCCGGGCACCCGACGACCACCCCCGACGCCAGGCTCTAGGCTTGGACGCACCGTGCCCGATCCGCCCCCGTGAGGTGTCCCGTGTCCCCGCGCCGTAACCGCCCCCGTGGCGGCGAGAGTCCCGACGAACGCCCCGGCACGGCGCCCGGCAGATACGGCGGGGGAGGGGGCACCGAGAGCTGGCAGGGCGAGGAGTGGTCGGTGCGCCCGGTCAGCGGCGCGAGCGCCCAGGGCAAGCGGTACCGCTGCCCCGGCTGCGACCAGGAGATCCCCTCCGGCGTCCCGCATCTGGTCGCCTGGCCCGAGTACGGCGGAATCGACGACCGCAGGCACTGGCACAAGGCGTGCTGGAACGCGAAGGACCGCCGCACCACCCGGGTGCAGCGGTCCCGTAACGCCCCGCGCCACTGAGGCCCCTCTCAGACGTCGCGCCGGTTCAGTATCGCGAGCGCCCCGGCCAGCGCCACGGCGGCCAGGCCCGCCATCAGCACCGGCGATCCCCAGGCGGACGGGCCGGAATCGGTCATCGTCGCGCCGTACAGCGCGCTGAGCTGGTTGGGGATCGAGTACTCGACCAGGAAGCGCTGAAGGCCCCGCAGAGCGTCGGCGAACATGAACAGCGCGAGGACCAGCGGCAGCAGCACCACGCCGATCATGATGGTGATCGCGCCCGCCGAGTGCCGCACGATCGCGCCGACCCCGAGCGACAGCAGGCCGAGAGCCGCGATGTAGAACCCGACGCCGAGCGTGGCGTACATCCACTGGCCGGCCGACGCGGCGACGGTGCCGCTCAGGATCATGGTCTGGAACACCGCCACGACCGTGGCGGTCACCGTCGTGATGACGAAGGTCAGCAGGAAGAAGACGACCGCCTTCGCCGCGAGCACCCGGCCCCGGCTCGGACAGGCCGTCAGCGTCGTACGGATCATGCCGGTGCTGTACTCGGAGCCGATGGTCAGCACCCCGAGCGTGATCACGCAGATCGAGCCCAGCAGCACCCCGAAGAAGCCGAGCCCCAGCGCGGGCTCGCCCGACAGGCCGGCGTCGTTCACCGCGAGCAGCAGCGCGGTGCCGAACCCGATCGTCAGCATCAGCGCGACCATCACGCCGAGCGTCCAGACCGTGGCGCGTACGGAACGGATCTTGGTCCACTCCGAGGCGACCGCGTCGCCGAGGGTGGCGGGCCGGATCGGGATCGGCGACTCGTAGGAGACCGGCGGGCCGGCTTCCGGCGCCTGCTCGTCAGCCTGCGGGGTGGCCGGCGTCGTCATCTGAGGTCCTTGCTGGTCTGCTCCCCGGCCGGGACGGCGGAGGAGGGCTCGGCGGCGGGTACGGGAGCGGGCCCGGCGTCCCGGTCCCGGTGGACGGGCGGCGGCGGGGCGTACCAGCCCTCCTGCGGCACCTCCACCGGCTCCGGGGGCGCCAGGTCCTCGCCGCCGAGGACCTGGCCGTACGCGTCCAGGGGCGGCGGCTCCACGAGGCCCGCCTTGGCGTCGTCCGTCGAGCGGTAGTCCACCAGGCCCTGCGTCAGCCGCATGTACGCCTCCTCCAGCGAGGCCTGGTGCGGCGACAGCTCCCAGAGCCGTACGTCGCACGCGTGGGCCAGATCGCTGATCCGCGGCAGCGGCAGCCCGGTGACCCGCAGCGCCCCGCCCGGCTCCGACAGCACCCGGCCGCCCGCCTCGATGAGCGTGGCCGTCAGCTTCTTCCGCTCCACGGCGTCGTCGTCCGGCACCCGGACCCGGGCGAAGTCGGCGGAGTTGGCGGAGATGAAGTCCGTGACGCTCATGTCGGAGAGCAGCCGGCCGCGCCCGATCACGATCAGATGGTCGGCGGTCAGGGCCATCTCGCTCATCAGATGGGACGAGACGAAGACCGTGCGCCCCTCGGCGGCCAGCGACTTCATCAGATTGCGGACCCAGTGGATGCCCTCCGGGTCGAGGCCGTTGACCGGCTCGTCGAACAGCAGCACCTGCGGATCGCCCAGCAGCGCCGCCGCGATCCCGAGCCGCTGCCCCATCCCGAGCGAGAAGCCGCTGGAGCGCCGCTTGGCGACGTCCTGGAGGCCGACCACACCCAGCACCTCGTCCACCCGGGCCGCCGGGATGCCAGCCAGCTGGGCCAGGGACAGCAGATGGTTACGGGCGGTGCGCCCGCCGTGCACACCCTTGGCGTCCAGCAGCGCGCCCACCTGGCGCGGGGCGTTCGGCAGGCTGCGGTAGGGGTGGCCGGCGATCGTGACGTGACCCGCGGTGGGGCGGTCCAGGCCGAGGATCATGCGCATGGTCGTGGACTTGCCCGACCCGTTGGGACCGAGGAAGCCGGTGACGGCGCCCGGCCGCACCTGGAAGGAAAGGTCGTCCACGGCCGTCTTCGCGCCGTAGCGCTTGGTCAGGCCGACTGCCTCGATCATTCTCCAGCCCCATCGACTCACTCTGTCGTTCGGGGCTCGGGCCGCCCGGCCGCACACCCCCGTAAGAGTTAGGAGGATAACCAGGCGCCGACGGTTCCGGCCAAGTTGCGCACAGCGCGCGAGCGCGCGGTTACGGGCCCTACGCGTCCCGCTTCTTCAGGACCAGATAGCCGCCGAGCACCGCCGCCAGGACCCAGAGCACCATGATCCCGAGCCCTCCCCACGGACCGTACGGGGCGGGATCGGTGTTCATCGCGTCCGGGACGACCTGCATGATCTTCGAACCGGCCTGGTCCGGGAAGTACCGGGCGACGCTCTTGGCGCCGGGCACCGCCGCGAGGATCTGCGAGACCAGGAAGAAGAACGGCATCAGGATGCCGAGCGACAGCATGGAGCTGCGCAGCATCGCCGCCACGCCCATGGAGAAGATCGCGATCAGCCCCATGTAGAGCCCGCCGCCGACCACCGCGCGCAGAACGTTCTCCGCGCCGATGTCGGTGCCCCGGTGGCCCAGCATCGCCTGGCTCAGGAAGAACGAGACGAAGCTGGTGAGCAGCCCCACGACCAGGGCCAGCACACCGGCCACCGTGATCTTGCTGAGGAGGAAGGTCGCGCGCTGGGGCACCGCCGCCAGTGAGGTGCGGATCATGCCGGAGCTGTACTCCGTACCGACCACCAGCACCCCGAACACGACCATCGCGAGCTGGCCGAGAATCGTCCCGGAGAAGCTGACGAAGGTCGGGTCGAACGTGGCCTGCTCGGCCTCGGAGAGATCGTCGAACGTGGCGTTCAGCAGGGCGCTCAGCGCCGCGCCCATCACCACCGTCACGGCGAACGCGGCGATGAGCGTCCAGATCGTCGAGGAGACCGACCGGATCTTGGTCCACTCCGAGGTGAGAACCGCGGGTACCGATGCCATCGTCGTCACTCGCCCTCGTTGTCGGTGCTGCCCGGCTTGTTCCAGCCCTCGCCCCAGCCTGCGCCCACCGCGGGCGGTTCGGCCGCCGGATCCCGTTCCGAATGAGCGTGGTACTCCACCGAACCGGCGGTCATCTGCATGAACGCCTCCTCCAGCGAGGCCCGCTGGGAACTCAGCTCGTGCAGCACCACCTGGTGCCGGGCCGCCAGTTCGCCCAGCTCCTCGGTGCTCGCGCCGTCGATCTCCAGGACACCGCCCGACGTCTCGACCGGGGTGAAGCCCTCCTGGTGCAGCACGTCGCGCAGCCGCTCCTGCTGCGGGGAGCGCAGCCGGGTGTAGCTGCGCGAGTTCTCGTGGATGAAGTCCGCCATCGAGGTGTCGGCGAGCAGCTTGCCCTGGCCGATCACGATCAAGTGGTCGGCGGTCAGCGCCATTTCGCTCATCAGGTGCGAGGAGACGAAGATGGTCCGGCCCTCGGACGCGAGCGCCTTCATCAGATTGCGGATCCAGTGGATGCCCTCCGGGTCCAGTCCGTTGACCGGCTCGTCGAACATCAGGATCTCGGGATCGCCCAGCAGCGCCGAGGCGATGCCGAGCCGCTGGCCCATGCCGAGCGAGAACCCCTTGGACTTCTTCTTCGCCACCGCGGTCAGCCCGACCATGTCGAGCACCTCGTCGACCCGGCCGCTCGGGATGCGGTTGCTCTGCGCCAGGCACAGCAGGTTGTTGTACGCGCTGCGGCCGCCGTGCATCGCCTTGGCGTCGAGGAGCGCCCCGATGTACTTCAGCGGCTCCTGGAGTTCGCGGTAGTGCTTGCCGTCGATGCGCACCGTGCCGCTGGTCGCGTGGTCGAGATCGAGCATCATCCGCATCGTGGTGGACTTGCCCGCCCCGTTGGGACCGAGAAAGCCGGTCACGATGCCCGGCCTGACCTGAAACGACAGATGATCGACGGCGACCTTGCTGCCGAACCGTTTGGTGAGTCCCTCGAGCTCGATCATGCGCACACGCTAGAACGCCCGAGCGCCCGGCGCCACCACAAGGGCGGAACCGGGCGCACACGGGGGTACGGCTGGGTACTGCGGGGCGTCAGCGGGTCTGCTGGGCCGGGACGCCGCGGGTGGCGGGCTCGTCCTCCACCGGGGTGCCGGCGGCGGCCACGGCGGCGCCGGTCAGCGTCGCCAGCATCTCGCGGACGTTGGTCAGCTGCGCGTTGATCGAGTCGCGGCGGTTGGTGAGCGCCGCCAGCTCGCGCTCGGATTCGCTGCGGATCCGGTCGGCCTTGGCGTTGGCGTCGGCGACGATGTCCTCGGCCTGGCGCTGGGCGGTCTCCACCGTCTGGCGGGCCCGGCGCTCGGCGTCCGTGCGCAGCTTCTCGGCCTCCAGGCGGAGCTGCTCGGCGCGGTGCTCGATCTCGGCGAGACGCTTCTCGGCCTTGGCCTGACGGGACGCGAGGTCGCGCTCCGACTGCTCGCGGCGCTTGGCGAGGTTCGTCTCGAAGTCGGCCGCGGCCTGGGCGGCCTTGGCGCGGGTCTCCTCGAAGAGGGCGTCGGCCTCCTCGCGCTTCTGCTGGGCGTCCTTCTGGGCGTCCGAGCGCAGCGTGTTCGCCTCGCCCTGAGCCTTCTCGACGATCCGGACGCCCTCGTCCTCGGCCTTCGCCTTGCGCTCGGCGGCGAACGACTCGGCGTCGTTGCGCACCTGCTGGGCCGCCGACTCGGCGAGCTCACGGTGCTGCTCGGCCGCGCGACGGGCCTCCTCGCGCAGGTCCTTCGCCTCCTCCTCGGCGAGGCGGAGAATCTTCTCGACACGGGCGCCGAGACCGGCGTACGACGGCTCCGCGTCGTTTACCTGGGCCTGGGCGTTCTGCGTTTCGAGGTGCAGCTCCTCGATGCGCTTTTCCAGAGAGGTGATTCGGGCCAGAGCACTATCACGGTCGGCGACGAGCTTGGTAATGCGGTCGTCCACCTGACCGCGGTCGTAGCCACGGCGCACGAGCTCGAAGCCGAAGGGGGAGGAAGGGTCACTCATGGGGTTCCTGTCGAATGAGACCGGTGAGGTGATAGAGGGAATCCTAGGGGCCATAGCGGCGTGTCAGCGTGCAGATGCCGGTTTGATCTGGAGAATGACACCCCTTTTGAGTGGCTGACCCCCGGAGTGCTTGCCACTCGAAGGGTTGAATGTCCATGGCGAACCACGGCGCACCGCGGATCGGCTACCGCTCGGACGACTTGCCCCCCGATCGGGTCCCCGCCGCCGCCGGGGCCTTGGCGCCCCCCGCGGAACCGCCGGCCGGTTTCCCGCCCCCGGTCGGAGTCTCGAAAGACTCCAACGCTTCGAGCACGTCCTGGACACGGGAGATCTCCGCATTGATGTCCTCGCGCCTGCGCACCAGGACGTCCAGCTCGCGTTTGCCCTCGTCGACCGTGGCCTTCGCCTCGGCCTCGGCGTCGGCGCGCAGCTTCTCCGCCTCGCGGATCAGCTCGGCCTTCTTGGTCTCGGCCTCCTTCAGCAGCGACTCGGCCCGCTTCACCGCGGCGATACGGACCTTGCTCGCCTCCGAATTGGCCTCCGCCATCAGCTCCTTGGCCTTCGCCTCGGCCTCGTCGCGCTGCTCGGTCGCCGCCTTCATCAGGTTGTCGACGCGCTCGCCGGCGGTCTTCATCTGCTCGGACGTCTCCCGGCGGGCCCGCTCGTGCAGCTCCTCGATCTCGCTCTCCAGCCGGGTCCGCAGCTCCTCGGCCCGCTCCCGGATCTGGGTCGCGTCGCGCCGGGCGCCGACCAGCAGTTCGTCCGCGTCGGTCCGGGCGCGCTCCACCAGGGTGTTGCCCTCGACGGTCGCCTCCGAGGTGATCCGCTGGGCCTCCTTGCGGGCCGCGCCGACCATCGTGTCGGACTGCGTCTCGGCCTCGGTGGCCGTACGCAGCGCCTCTTCCCGCGCCTTGTTGATGAGCTGGTCCGCCTGCTCGGCCGCGTCCGCCCGGCGTTTCGCCGCCGCCTCGCGCGCCTCGTCCAGCAGCCGGTCCGCCTCCTGGCGGGCCTGGGCGCGCAGCTCCTCCGCCGCCGACTCCGCCTCCGCGCGCAGCCGTGCCGCCTCCTCGTGGGTGCGGGCCGCGTGCTCCTGCGCGGAGCCCAGCCGTTCGGCCGCCTCACTGCGCAGCCGCTCGGACTCGGCCGCCGCCTCGGCCAGCATCCGGTCCGCCTTCTCGGTGGACTCGGCCCGGCGGCGGTTGGCCTCCGTGGTGGCCTCGACGACGAGCTGCTCGGAGGCCTGGGCCGCCTCGTTGCGGATGCGCTCGCTCTCGGTGGTCGACTCGCCGATCAGCAGGTCCGACTGGGCCGCCGCCTCCGAACGGATCCGGTTGGCGTCCTGCCGGGCCTCGGCACGGGCGCGCGAGGCGTCCTGCTCCGCCGACGCCAGGGCGTCGGACGCCTCGGTGCGCATCCGCTGGCTGTACTCGGAGGTGTCCGCGCGCAGCCGCTCGGACTCGGTGATCGCCTCGGAGACCGTCCGCTCTGCCAGCGCCTTGGCGGCCTCGGCCTCCTCGTGCGCCTCGCGCCGGAGCCGGTCCGCCTCCTCGTTCGCCTCCTGACGCAGGCGTACCGCGTCCTCGGAGGCCCGCTCCCGCTCCGCGTGCGCGTCGGCGCGGACCCGGTCCGCCTCCTCCTGCGCCTCGGTACGGGTGCGCTCCGCGACGTGCTCCGCCGTCGAACGCAGCCCGGCGATCTCCTCCTCGGCCTGCTCCTGCAGACCCGAGACGGAGTCCCGTACCTGCTGGGCGGTCTGCTCGGCCGCCGAGACCAGCTCGGTCGCCCGGGCGTCCGCCTCCTCGACCAGCCGGTCCGCCTCGGCCTGGGCCTCCTCGACCCGCTTGCGGGCGGAGGCGAGCAGCTCCTCGCTCTGCTCGCGGGCCCGCTCGCGCTCCTGCTCCGCCTCGGTACGGGCCCCGTCGAGGATCTCCTCGGCCTCCCGGCGGCGGCGGGTGGCCTCCTCCTTGGCGGCGGCCAGCGCCTCGGCGGCCTCGGCCCCGACCCGCTCGGCGGCGGCCGCGGCCTCGGCGCGCACCCGGTCGGCGCTCTCCTGGGCCTCGGACTTGAGCCGCTCGGCCTCCGCGGCCGCCTCGCTCCGCAGCCGTACGGCGACGTTCTCGCCCTCGGCACGCGACTGCGAGGCGTCGGCGGCGGCCTCGTCGCGCAGCCGCTCGGCCTCCGCCTCGGCCTGCTCGGTCAGCGCCCGCAGCCGCTCGGCGGCCTCGGCGCGCTGCCGCTCCGACTCCTCGTTCGTCTCGCGGCGGATCCGCTCGGCCTCGGTGCGGGCCTCGCCGAGCGCCTCCTCGGCGGCGGCGAGCTTCGCCTCGGCCTCGGTGTGCAGCCGGGTCAGCTCGTCGGCGGCCTCGGCCTGCCGGGCGGCGACACCGCGCTCGGTCTCCGCGCGCAGCTCGGCCGCGGCGCGCTCGGCCGCCTCCGTGACGGCCGCCGCCTGCTCCTCGGCCTCGGCCCGCAGCTCGTCGGCCTCGGTCCGGGTGCGCTCCAGCGTCTCCTCGGCCTGCTTGCGCAGGGTCGCGGCGCGCTCGGCGGCCTCGGCGCGGATCCGCTCGCTCTCGCCGTTCGCCTTGGTGCGCAGCTCGTCCGCGTCGGAGCGGGCCTTGGTCAGCAGCTCCTCGGCGGTGCGGGCGCCCTCCTCCAGCTGCTGGACCGCCTCGCGGCGGGCCTCGCCCCGGATCCGCTCGCCCTCGGCGACCGCCTCGGAGCGCAGCTGCTCGGCCTCGCCGCGCAGCCGGCGGGCCTCCTCCTGGAGCTCGACCGTCTTGGCCCGGTACTCCTTGGTGTCGTCCTTGGCCGCGCCCTTGAGCTCGTCGGCCTGCTCGGCGGCCTCGCCGCGCAGCCGGTCCGCCTCGGCCGCCGCCTCGCGGCGGATCCGCTCGGCCTCCTCGCTCGCCGCCTTCGTGGTCGACTTCGCGTCCTCGGAGGCCTTGGTGAGCACCTCCTCGGCGCTGCGGGCCGCCTTCGCCAGCTGGGCGGCGGCGTCCTCGGCGGCGACCGTACGGGCTTTCTCGCCGGCCTCGGCGACCAGCCGCTCCGCCTCGGCCCGGGCGTCGGCGAGGGCCTGTTCGGCCTCCTCCTTGAGCGCCTCGGTGCTCTGGGTGGCCTCGCCGACCAGCCGGGCGATCTCCGACTTGGCCGTACGGGTGCGCTGTTCGTTCTGCGACTCGGCGGCGGCCAACTGCTTGGCGGCGGCCTCCTTCGCCTCGGCGAGGACCTTCTCGGCCTCCAGGCGGGACTCGCGCAGCCGGGTCTCGGCCTCCGAGAGGCGCTGCTCGGCGGTGCGGTTCAGCTCGGCGGTCTGCTGGCGGGCCTGGTCGGTCTCCGCGGTGGTGCTGGAGCGCAGCTGCTCCGCGTGGCTGGTGGCCTCCTGCGCCTGGGCGGAGGCGGCCCCGAGCAGACGCTCGGCGTCCTTGCGGGCGCGCAGCAGGATCGCTTCGGCTTCGGCCCGGGCGGTCTCGGTCTCCGAGCCGGTCCGCCGACGGGTCTCCTCGGCCAGCCGGGCGGCCTCGTCGCGGGCGGCGGCCAGCGCCTGCTCGGCCTCGGCGCGGGACTCCTCCAGCAGCCGGCGGGCCTGCGACTCGGTGCGGGCGCGCAGCTGTTCGGCCCAGGCGACGTTCTCGTTGACGTGCGACTCGACGGTCTGGCGACGCTCCGCCAGCTCCTGGTCGAGCCGCTGCCTGCGCTGGACGGCCTCGGTGTGCAACTCGGCCTGGAGACGCGCCTGGTGCTCGGCGTGCTCCTGCAGGATCCGCTGCGTCTGGGCCCGGGCCTCGCGCAGCTCGCGCTCGGCGTCGGTGCGCATCTGCTCGGCCTGGATCTGCGCGTTCCGCAGCATCTGCTCGGCCTGGTAGCCGATGTCCGCGCTGTCGTAGGCGGGACGGGTCGCGAGATTGCGCCGGGCCTCGTGCAGCTTGGCACGCAAGACCTCGACCTGGTAACCGAGGTCCTCGGCGTGCTGGACGGCCTTCTCCCGGTCGGTCTTCAGCCGGTCCATCTCGGCTTCGAACCGCGAGAGATGGTCGTCTTCAGCTCGGTGGCTCTCCTGGCGTTCGTAGCCCCGCACTGCGCGGTCCCATCCTTCCCCGAGCTCTCACACTCTTCGAGCAGGGGAGACCCCAACCCTGGTCGCAACTCTGCACACGGGGGCCCGCCGACGAGCGGTCCCCCGGGGAATGGTGACAGACAAACGACGAGGACGCGGTACGGCCCCGACCCGGCCCCGGCCCGGAACCGCCCACTCTACCGGGCCGGGTATGCGGGGGTCAGTGGTCCGCCCTGCTCGTGACCAGTTCGGTGAGGACGCCGTGGCAGTCCTTGGGGTGCAGGAAGGTGATCCGGGACCCCATGGACCCCGTCCTGGGCTCGTCGTACAGCACCCGGACGCCCTTCTCGCGGATGTCCGCGGCGTCCCCGTCCACATCCTCCGTACCGAAGGCGATGTGGTGCACGCCCTCCCCGTTCTTCGCCAGCCACTTGCCCACGGCCGAGTCCTCCCGGGTCGGCTCCAGCAGCTGGAGGTACGAAGCACCGCCGTCCGAGGTCTCGTTGATCTTGAGCATCGCCTCCCGGACGCCCTGCTCCTCGTTGATCTCGGAGTGGAACACCTCGAAACCGTACGTGGCACGGTAGAACTCAACCGTCTTGTCCAGGTCGAAACAGGCGATCCCGATGTGGTCGATTCGCGTCAGCATGGATTCAGCATGGATCGAGCGCCCTGCTCCCGCCATGGTTACGCAACGTGCGCGCCGTCACACCGGTAGCCGGATGACGGGCGCGGGAGGGCTCAGTACATTCAGGTAAACCCTCGTTCACATCCGATCCCAAGGGGCCGTGCCCATGCCAGCAACGACCGGTACCACCACCTCAGTGATCGTCGCGGGCGCCCGGACGCCCATGGGCCGTCTCCTCGGCTCCCTGAAGAGCTTCTCCGCCGCCGAGCTCGGCGGCGTCGCGATCAAGGCCGCCCTGGACCGGGCCGGCATCGGCGGCGACCAGGTCCAGTACGTGATCATGGGCCAGGTGCTCACGGCCGGCGCGGGCCAGATTCCCGCCCGGCAGGCCGCGATCAAGGCCGGCATCCCGATGAACGTCCCCGCGCTCACCGTCAACAAGGTGTGTCTCTCCGGCCTCGACGCCATCGCGCTGGCCGACCAGCTCATCCGCGCCGGGGAGTTCGACGTGGTGGTCGCGGGCGGCCAGGAGTCGATGACCAACGCCCCGCACCTGCTGCCGAAGTCCCGCGAGGGCTACAAGTACGGCGCGATCGAGATGCTGGACTCGATGGCGTACGACGGTCTCACCGACGCGTACGAGAACATCCCGATGGGAGAGTCCACCGAGAAGCACAACGGGCGTCTCGGGCTCGACCGCGCCGCCCAGGACGAGATCGGCGCGCTGTCCCACCAGCGGGCCGCCGCCGCCCAGAAGAACGGCCTCTTCGAGGCGGAGATCACCCCGGTCGAGATCCCGCAGCGCAAGGGCGACCCGGTCCTGTTCGCCAAGGACGAGGGCATCCGCGCCGAGACGACCGTGGAGACCCTCGGCAAGCTGCGCCCCGCCTTCGCCAAGGACGGCACGATCACCGCCGGCACCTCCTCGCAGATCTCCGACGGCGCCGCCGCCGTCGTCGTGATGAGCAAGGCCAGGGCCGAGGAGCTGGGCCTCGACTGGATCGCCGAGATCGGCGCCCACGGAAACGTCGCCGGCCCCGACAACTCCCTCCAGTCGCAGCCGTCCAACGCCATCAAGCACGCCCTGAAGAAGGACGGCCTGACCGTCGACGACCTCGACCTGATCGAGATCAACGAGGCGTTCGCCGCGGTCGCCGTCCAGTCCATGAAGGACCTGGGCGTCACCTCGGACAAGGTCAACGTCAACGGCGGCGCCATCGCGCTCGGCCACCCCATCGGGATGTCCGGCGCCCGGGTCGTCCTGCACCTGGCGCTGGAGCTGAAGCGGCGCGGCGGCGGCACGGGCGCCGCGGCGCTGTGCGGTGGCGGCGGCCAGGGCGACGCGCTGATCATCCGTGTTCCGGGCAAGTAACACCCGTAACGGTCACGAGGGCGAGAGATCGAGAGATACGGAGCGGTGAACGTGGACGTGGACGTCCCCACGCTGGTCGAACAGGCGCGAGCAGGCAGGCCGCGTGCGGTGGCCCGGCTGATCTCGCTGGTGGAGGGGGCGTCCCCGCAGCTGCGGGAGGTGATGGCCGCGCTGGCGCCGCTGGCCGGCCACGCCTACGTCGTCGGGCTCACGGGCTCGCCCGGCGTCGGCAAGTCCACCTCCACCTCGGCCCTGGTCACCGCCTACCGCCGGGCGGGCAAGCGGGTCGGCGTCCTCGCCGTCGACCCGTCCTCGCCGTTCTCCGGCGGCGCGCTGCTGGGCGACCGGATCCGGATGGCGGACCATGTCTCCGACCCGGGCGTCTACATCCGCTCCATGGCGACCCGGGGCCACCTCGGCGGCCTCGCCTGGTCCGCCCCGCAGGCTATCCGGGTGCTGGACGCGGCGGGCTGCGACGTGGTCCTCGTCGAGACGGTCGGCGTCGGCCAGTCCGAGGTGGAGATCGCGTCCCAGGCCGACACCTCCGTGGTGCTGCTCGCCCCGGGCATGGGCGACGGCATCCAGGCGGCCAAGGCCGGAATCCTGGAGATCGGCGACGTCTACGTGGTCAACAAGGCGGACCGCGACGGCGCGGACGCCACGGCCCGCGAGCTGAACCACATGCTGGGCCTGGGCGAGTCCCGGGGCCCCGGCGACTGGCGCCCCCCGATCGTGAAGACGGTCGCGGCCCGGGGCCAGGGCACCGACGAGGTCGTCGAGGCGCTGGAGAAGCACCGGGCCTGGATGGAGGAGCACGGCGTCCTCGCCGAGCGCCGCACCGCCCGCGCCGCCCACGAGGTCGAGACGATCGCCGTCACCGCACTCCGCGAGAAGATCGCCGACCTGCGCGGCGACCGCCGCCTGCAGGCCCTGGCCGAGCGCATCGTGGCCGGGAGCCTGGACCCGTACGCGGCGGCGGACGAGCTGGTGGCGGGGCTGACGGGGAGCGCCTGAGCTCCTGAGCACGTGTTGACGGCCCCGGTGCGGCGTGGGCGCCGCCCCCGTCCTCAGGGCAGAGGCGGTGCCCGGGGCCGTGCCCGGCCGTCGTGAGGTGGCCGGGCACGGCCGAGAGTGCTAGTCGACCAGACTCAACGGTCCGGGCGCATCGATTCCCGCCGCTCCGACCGCCGCACGGCAGAATCCCTCGGGCGGGCGGTAGCGGTGCGCGGTGATGTAGTGGATGACCAGGTTCGGAGCGGCGTAGATGGTTCCGTCCTCCCCCGTCACCCGGATCTCCGCCGAGCCGAGCCATACCCGGGTGTCCCCGTTCGGCCCGCCGGAGACGGAGACCCGGTCCGTGTCGCAGAACTCGCACCTGTGAAAGCCGCGCATCTGGTTCTCGTAGGTGGAGCTGAGGATCACCAACGCCTGCACCACCCGTTCGTCCACGACGCCGGTGGCGTATCCGTGTTGGGGATGCAGCCATCCGACGTTGAGCATGGCGCGGGGTGACTCGTCGTAGGAGTACGGTGACAGATCGGGGTAGTGGCTCATGTGCTGTCCCTCAGCGTCGCGGGTCGCAGTGTTTCCGGCAGATCGCCAGATGGACCGGGCCCATATGGGGTTTGAGGATCTCACTGAGCAAGGTCTCCTTGCTCACCGTGATGGAGCCGCTCAGCATTCTCAGGTCGGACCCGGGCGCCACGGTGTAGTCCGGGAGCGACTTGCCCGGGCCGACGATCTCCGTGGGTTTGATCTTCTTCCCCTGCTCTATCGCGAGACCGACGGACTGGCGAAGGCCAACGCCATCCGCCACGTAGAAGTATCCCCAGGTGCCACTGGGCATGTCGGTGTCCCCGGTGCCGCGGACGTACCAACCGTGGCCGGCGACGACGGCCTGCCCGTCGGGGCGTCCGCCGGGGAGCCGTTCCGCGGCGGGGCCCACACCCTTGCCGTGTGTGGGTATGTCGTGCCCGCGCAGTTCGGGAGTCACGGCGGTCCGCCGCCATCCCGTGAGTCCCCCGATCCCGGTCACGGCGATCTGCTGAGTCAGTTCCTCCGCGGCCTCCCCGTACAGGTCCGCGAGCGCGTCGCAGCCCTGCTGGCGGAGCATGTACTCCGCGCGGTAGAGGCGGTAGGCCGGGCGAACGGGGAGGTACTTGTCGACGAAGGCGCCAGCGCCGCCGTTTTGGCCGGTGAAGGCGCCATGGAGGTCTCCGACGAATTCGAAGGGCAACTTTAGCCCTTGCACGAAGCCGTTGCCGAAGATCTTCAGCCCCTCGCCGAGGCTGTCGACATGGCCGTTGCCGTCGTCGCCCGGCACAGGGGTCAGCCCGCTCGGGTCGGTGAGAACGGTGGGCTGGTTGTCGGCGTACGCGTAGCCGGAGACGTACGGGGTGGTCAGACTCCTCGTGGCCGGATCGGGACGGTCGAAGCGGCCGGTGGACGGGGTGTACTGGCGGGCGTGGAGGTCGAGGTCGCCGGTGCTCGCCTCGTAGCGGGCACCGGTGTAGGACGGGGTGCTCGCCGGGGCCCCGCCGACGGTGGTCCCCAGGACGCGGGTGCCGTACGGGTCGTAGGCCCAGCGCTGATGCAGGGCCCCGTTGGCGCTGGTGACGCCGACCGGCGAGCCCTGGGAGTCGTGGTGGTAGTAGAAGACCGCGCCCGCACCGTTCCTTGTGGAGGCGGGCTGGCCCAGGGGGTCGTACCGGTAGGACTGTTTGGCCGTCCAGGCGCTGTCGTACTCGGTCGCCAGGACCGGCAACGGACCGTTGGGGTCCCACTGGGTGCGGTTGGTGACCGTGCCGCCCTTGGACACGGCGACCTGGTTCCCGGTCGCGTCGTGGTCGTAGGCGTAGCCGGAACCCGCGATGCTGGCGGCGGACATTCGTCCGGCCAGGTCGTAGGTGTAGGTGTTCGCACCCGCCTTGGCCCGGTTGCCCTCCGCGTCGTACGTGTGCGGGGTCGTCGTGGCGCCCGTCGTGGTCGAGGTGAGCTGGTCGGCCGCATCGTACGCGTACGAGGTCGACGTGGTGCCGAGCGTGGAGGTCAGGCGGTTTCCGACCTCGTCGTATGTGTAGGACGTAGTGCGGCTCGCCGCACAGCCCGCGATCCAGGGCTGCGGGTAGCAGCCGGAGGCAAGGCGCCCCGCCACGTCGTACGTCAGGTCCCAGCCGCCTGTGCCGACTCCGGCCCGGGTGACGTCCGTGCGGGTGGGCAGGCCCGCCGCCGACAGGGTCTGCGCGGTCCGGGTGATCGTTGTGCCCGCCTTGATGGTGGTGACCGCCGTCAGGCGGCCGGCCCGGTCGTACGTGCGGTTCTCGGTCTCGGTGTTGGGCAGCGCCGATCCGGTGAGGCGGCCCGCCTGGTCCCAGCTGTACGTGGTGGTCGTGCCGTCGGCCTTCATGGTGGCCGTGCGGCCGTCGGGGTCGTAGGTGTACGCGATGGTGTTGCCGTCGGAGTACTTACGGGTGAGTATCTGCCCGGCGGCGTCGTAGGTGTAGGCGAAGCCACGGGTCTTGGTGAGGTTGCCGACCGCGTCGTAGCCGAAGTCCTCGGAGATCGTCGCGTTGGCCCGTGCGGTCATCCGCCCGGCGTCGTCGTATCCGAAGGTGACGTCCGGTGTCGTGTCCGAGTAGTCGATCTTCGTGGGCAGACCGCGCTGGTCGAAGGTGTAGCCGGTCGAGCCGCGCGGGGTGGTCTTCCCGGTCAGGTGCGAGTCGGCGTCGTACGCGTAACGCGTCACCCGCTCCAGTGGGTCGGTGACCGTGGTGAGGCGGCGGGCGTCGTCGTAGCCGTAGACGGTCACGTGGTCGTTGGCGTCGGTCCGGCTGGTGAGGTTGCCGACCGTGTCGTAGGCGTAGGCCGTGACCGCTCCGCCGGGTGCGGTGACGGTGGTGAGCCGGTCGAGGTCGTCGTAGCCGTACGAGGTCCGGCGCCCGTCGGCGTCGCTGCGTCCGGTGACGTTGCCGACCGCGTCGAACGTCGTGCTGCCCTTACCGCCGAGCGGATCCTCGACGGTGGTCGGGTTGCCCGCCGGGTCGTAGCCGTAGGAAGTGGCGTATTGGGTGGGAGTGGCCCCGGCGGCGTTGCCGCGCGGGTCAATGGCGGTGGCCCGGCGGCCGTCGTCGTCGTAGGTCCAGCTCTCCTTGTTGCCCAGGGGCGAGGTGCGGCTGAGCAGGTTGCCGTCGTCGTCGTAGGCGTACGTGGTGGTCTTCGTCAGTTGGTCGGTGGTGCTGGACAGCCGGTTGTTCTCGTCATACGCGGAGGTGACCGCCTTGCCGAGTGCGTCGGTGACCCTGGTGACGTTGTCGTTGGCGTCGTAGGCGTACCCGGTGGTGTGCTTCAGTGGGTCGGTGACCACCAGCGCCCGGTTGACCGCGTCGTAGGTGGTCGTGGTGGTCTTGCCGGCGGGGTCGGTGACCCGGGTGCGGTTGCCCGCCGCGTCGTAGCCGTAACTCGTCGTGTAGGCGGCCGGATCGGCCCCGGGGGCGTTTCCGCGTGGCGCGACGGCCGTGAGCAATCGGCCCACCTTGTCGTAGGTGTAGGTGGCCTTGTTGCCGAGGGCGTCGGTCTCCGAGGCGAGGCGTCCGCCGGTGTCGTAGGTCCGGGTGACGGACTTGCCCGTCGCGTCGGTCGTCCGGGTCAGGTTCCCGGCGTCGTCGTAGACGTAGGCGGTGGTGTGGCCCGCCGGGTCCTTCGCCGAAGTCAACTGCTCGGCGCCGTTGTACTCGTAGCGTGTGGTGTGGCCCAGCGGGTCGGTCGCCGAGCTGAGCAGCCCGCGCCCGTCGTAGGCGTACGCCGTGGTGTAAGCGGCCGGGGTGGCGCCTGTGACGTTGCCGCGCGGGTCCGTCCGGGACACAACCCGCCCGGCCGCGTCGTACGTGAACGTCGTCCTGTTGCCCAGAGGGGTGGTGACCGAGGTTCGGTTGCCCGCCGCGTCGTAGCCGTAGGCCGTGGTCTTCCCGCGCGGGGTGGTGACGGTCGCGAGGGCGCCGAGTGCGGTGTGGGTGTAGTGGGTGACGCCGCCCATCGGGTCCGTCGTGGACTTCAGCTGGTTCGACGCGTTGTACGCGTACGCCGTCCGGTTGCGGCGGCCGTCGGTATGGCCGGTGACGTTGCCCGCGCTGTCGTAGGTCCAGCTCTCCTCGTATCCGAGGGCCGACGGGGCCTTCCGGGTGAGCATCCGGCCGGCGCTGTCGTACGTCATTGTCGTGGTGTTGCCGCGCTGGTCGGTGATCGCGACGGGCCGCAGCTCGCGGTCGTAGTCGTAGGTGACGCTCTTGCCGTAGGGATCGATGGAAGACATCAGGACGTTACCGGAGTAGACGTCCGTCCAGACGCCCCCGTCGGGGGCCGTGGTGTGCGACTCGCGGCTGCCGTCCCGGGTGAAGGTGGTGATCTTGCCCCTCTGGTCGGTCTGGGACGTGATCCGGCCGGAGGCGTCGTAGACGTTGCGGACCGTCCCGCCTGCAGGGTCGGTGTACGAGGACAGCCGCTTCCCGGAGTCGTACGCGTACGAGGAGACCTTGCCCGCCGGGTCCGTCACCGAGGTCAGCAGACCGCCGGTGTAGTCGTACGTCACGGTTGTCGCGTCCGGCAGGGCCACCTTGGCCAGCAGGCCGTCGGTGCCGACGGTGAACGTGGTGGTGCGGCCGGCGGCGTCCTTGACGGAGGCGAGCCTGCCGGAGGCGTAGGTCAAGGTCAGTCCTTCTCCGGCCCGGTCGACCAGCGAGGTGAGCTGTCCGGTGCCCGAGAAGGTGTGCCGGGTGTGGTCGGGGGCGGTGAGGGTGAAGTCACTGGTGCCCCGGGCCAGTTTGACCGCTGATCCGGCCGGAGCGGTGTACGTCCCGTCGCTCTTCTGCGTGAAGACGAACGACGCCCCGTCGTCCGCGCGGTAGGTCACCTTCCCCGTCGCGACCGTCAGCTTCGAGTCGAACGGCGTCGCCCAGCCGCGCCCCAGCAGGCCGGCGGCCGCCGAGTCGGAGCGGTAGGTGCGCTCCAGGATCAGCGGTACACCGGGGCCGACCAGCGAGGCATCGGTGAGCTGCTCGAAGAACATCCCGGTCGCGGTGTTGACGGGGTCGGCGCGGTGGGCCTGCGCGTAGCAGGTGCAGATGCCGGCCTGCGCCCCGGGGATGTCGGGGGTGTAGAACGCCTCCACCAGTGGAGAGGTGGTGCCGCTCGGGCTCGACGTTCCGTCCGCGCCGGTGAGGAAGACCCAGGTGTAGTACTTCGTGCCGTCCTTCAGATGACCGCTCAGGTCGCTTCCGCTCCACCAGAAGCACTGGTCGGCCGGGTAGGAGTTGCCGGCCCACCACCCGTAGCACCAGACCCCGTTGTCCACGTAACGGCCCACCGGATCGTCGGTGGACCGCTTGATCTCCTGCTGGTGGACGAAGTTGCCCGCCTCGTCGACGACGTAGAACCACATGCCGGAGTACGAGGACGCCGTCGCCGTGGGCAGCTTGAGCTGACCGCCGATCGATAGCTTGCCCGGGTAGGCGATGGCCCGCGAGGTGATCCAGGTCGGGTTCCCCGTCGCCTGTGCGCCGGGTGGTGCGGCAGCTCTGTCCTCGGGTGCGGCGGACGCAGGGCCGCGCTCGGCGGGCTTCGACGGCCGGGCGTGCGGCGGGCCGGCCGGCTTCTCGATCGAGGGGGCATCGGCATAGGCCCTCAGGGGTGACAGCTCGTCCCGCTCCCGCTCCACCTGCCGGCGTCGCTCCGCGAGCGTCATCGCCTCGGGTGGCTTCGGGAGGTCGGCGGCGGTTCTCGCCGCGGGCGGTGTGACGGCCGAGGAGGCGGAGGGCGGTCGGTCCCGTGGGGAGGCCCAGGAGGGGGCGGTGCCCGAAACGGCCAGCAGCGCCAGAGTGAGGACGGTTGTGACAAGTCTTCGCGCTTGTGTGCGCATGGTGCATCACCTGTGTGTAGATCATGAATATGTTCGAGGTGATGCTTGGTCCGAGAGCGGATCGGACTAACGCGGAACGCGGGCTACGGCTTGATCGCGACGGTGGGCCGGTCGGGCTCGGGCACAGGTGCGCTGGTGGCGCGAGAAGAGGGGTCATGCCTGATTCGTGATTGGCGTGAACACGCTCTCGGGTGAGGAACGCCGTGCGTGAACCCTCCCGGACGGGCCGGGAAACGGTGCGCAACGGTCGGGCGTCGGCGGCGCGGTAGCCCCGTACCGCAGCTGCGGTACGGGGCCCCTGCCGCGCTCACGGGCGCTGGGTCAGTCGTCGTCGCCGTCCCGGTCGTCGCCGCGGTCGTCCCGGTCGTCGTTCCGGTCGTCCGCGCGGTCGTCCTGGTCGTCGCCGTCGTCGTCGCGGTCCACGGTGACCTTGCCGGTCTTCGCGTCGACGCGCAGTTCGTGCTGCCTGCCGTCCTTGCCCGTGATGTCGACGTCCCAGCGCAGGACGTCGCCCCGGCCGCCGTTGTCGTCGTCATCGTCATCGTCGTCCAGGTCGATCGACGTGATCGTGCCGGGCGCGGTCTTCAGGGCCGCGGCCGCCGCCTGGTTCAGGGTGACGGCGGCGGAGCGGGGCGCGTGGCGGTCGCGGTCGTCGTTGTCGTCGTCGCGGGTCTTCAGGACCTTGCCGGTGGTGGCGTCCACCGTCACGTCGTGCCAGGTGCCGCCGGAGCCGCGGACGTCCAGCTCCCAGACGGCCCGGCCGTCGTGGTCGTCGTCGTCATCGTCCAGCTCGGCCTCGGTGACCGTGCCGGGGACGCTCTTCAGGGCGGCGGCGACGGCCTGGTCGAGGGTGATCCGGGTGCTCTTCGCGGCGGCCGGGGCCCGGTCGCCGGAAGCGGCTTCCGTGCGGTCGCCGGACGTGTCGTCGTCGGCGAGGCTCACGGTGCCCGCGCTCCTGGTGGACGTGCGCTCGCCGTCGCCGCTGTCCGCGAGGGCGACGGTGGCGGCGGTGGTGCCGCCGATGAGAACGGCCGCGGTGATCGCTGCGATGGTGACGTTGCGCTTCATGAGGTTCCTCCCCGAGAGCTGCTGTGCTGCGCTGTGCTGGTTGACGGGTTCCACACTGCCGGGGCGATGCTGAACGCAACCTGAAGCCACCTGAAGCCTTCTTCAGGTGGAGTTTGCGAGGCTGTGCGCATGCGCCTGTTGATCGTGGAGGACGAGAAGCGCCTCGCGGTGTCCCTGGCCAGGGGACTCACCGCCGAGGGCTTCGCCGTGGATGTCGTGCACGACGGGCTCGAAGGGCTGCACCGGGCGAGCGAGGGCGGCTACGACCTGGTGATCCTCGACATCATGCTGCCCGGCATGAACGGCTACCGGGTCTGCTCGAACCTGCGCGCCGCCGGACACGAGGTGCCGATCCTCATGCTGACCGCCAAGGACGGCGAGTACGACGAGGCCGAGGGCCTGGACACCGGCGCCGACGACTATCTGACCAAGCCCTTCAGCTACGTCGTCCTCGTCGCCCGGGTGCGCGCCCTGCTGCGCCGGCGCGGGGCCGGAAGCGCCGCGCCCGTCCTGACCGTCGGCTCCCTGCGCATCGACACCGCCGCCCGCCGGGTCCACCGAGGCGAGGACGAATACGCCCTCACCGCCAAGGAGTTCGCCGTGCTGGAGCAACTCGCCCTGCGCGCCGGGCAGGTGGTCAGCAAGGCGGAGATCCTGGAGCACGTCTGGGACTTCGCCTACGACGGCGACCCGAACATCGTCGAGGTCTACATCTCCACCCTGCGCCGCAAGTTGGGCGCCGCCGTCATTCGTACGGTGCGCGGCGCCGGCTACCGGCTGGAGGCGGCATGAGGTCCGTCCGGGCCAGGGCCGCCATCGGCGCCACCCTGGTCGTCGCCGTCGCCCTGGTCGCGGCCGGGCTCGCCGTCCTCCTCGTCCTGCGGGCCAACCTGATCGACCAGGCGGACCTCCAGGCCGAGGTGGCGGCCCGCGAGGCGGCCGGACAGCTCGCCACGGGCACGCCGTACGAGGACGTGGAGCTGGACGACGAGGAGGACCACCCGGTCCAGGTGACCGACGAGGAGGACCGGGTCGTCATCGTCTCCAAGGACCTGAAGGCCGTCACCGGCACCGGCGCGAGCGGCGTCACCCCGGCGCCCTCGGCCTCGGCGGGGGCCACCCCGTCACCGGGCGACGATGACGACGGGGACGACGACGCCGACGACGACGGGGACGAGGACCGCGGCCGGCCGGGCCGGGGCGAGGTCTCCTCCGACGACCCGGACTTCACCGACGGCACGGCCACCGTGGGCCGCACCACCGCCGACTACCGCTTCGCCGCCGTCGAGGCGACCACCCCCGACGGCGTCACTCTCACCGTGTACGCGGGCGCGCCGCTCGCCGCCGAGCAGGAGGCGGTGAACACCGTGCGCGGGGCCATGCTCACCGGGCTGCCGCTGCTCCTGGTCGTCGTCGCCGGGGTGACCTGGCTGGTGACCCGTCGGGCCCTGCGGCCGGTCGAGGGCATCCGCCGCGAGATGGCGGCGATCACCGCGTCCGAGGACCTGGCCCGCCGGGTGCCGGAGCCCGGTTCGCGGGACGAGATCGCGGCGCTGGCCCGGACGACGAACGAGACGCTGACGGTCCTGGAGGCGTCGGTGGAGCGGCAGCGGAGGTTCGTCGCGGACGCCTCGCACGAGCTGCGTTCCCCGATCGCCTCGCTGCGCACCCAGCTGGAGGTGGCCGAGGCCCACCCGGAGCTGCTGGACCTGCCGGGCGCGGTCGCCGACACCGTACGGCTCCAGGTGCTGGCGGCGGACCTGCTGCTGCTCGCCCGGCTGGACGCGGGGGAGAAGCCCGGGAGCGCGACGGTGGAGCTGGGCGCACTGGTCCGGGAGGAGGTGTCGCAGCGGGCCGGGGACCGGATCGCGGTGCGGGTGGAGGTGCCGGAGGGCGGCGCGTTCGAGGTGAACGGGTCGCGCGGGCAGCTGTCCCGGGTGATCGGCAATCTGCTGGACAACGCCCAGCGGCACGCCGAGGGGAGTGTCGCGGTGTCGGTGGCGGCCGACGGGCACGGTGTGCGGGTGGAGGTCCGGGACGACGGGGCCGGTGTGCCCGAGGAGGAGCGGGAGCGGATCTTCGAGCGGTTCGTCCGGCTCGACGACGCCCGCAGCCGGGACGACGGCGGGGCCGGTCTGGGCCTCGCCATCGCCCGGGACGTCGCCTCGCGCCACGGCGGCACGCTGACGGTGCACCGGGCGGCCGAGGGCGGTGCGGCCTTCCGGCTGTGGCTGCCCCGCCCGTCCTGATCCGCCCGACACGCCCCGGCCGCTACGGCTTGCCGCGCTTGCCGCGCAGGTGTTCCGCGATCGGGGTCAACGCCGCGTGCAGCTCGGCCAGCGCCTCGGGGGACAGCAGGTCCATGAAGTGCTGCCGCACCGAGCCGACGTGGTGCGGGGCGACCTTCCGCATAGTCTCCGCGCCGTGCTCGGTGAGGACCGCGAACAGTCCGCGCCGGTCCGACTCGCAGTGCGTACGCCGCACGAGACCGGCGGTCTCCATGCGGGTGATCTGGTGCGAGAGCCGGCTCTTGGACTGCAGGGTGGCGGCGGCGAGGTCGCTCATCCGCATCCGCTGGTCGTCCGACTCGGAGAGGTTGACCAGGATCTCGTAGTCGTTCATGGTCAGGCCGAACGGCTGGAGGTCTTTCTCCAGCTGGTGCATCAGCAGCCTGCTGACGTCCAGGTGGGTGCGCCAGGCGCACTGCTCCGTGTCGCTCAGCCAGCGGGTGGCCGTCTCGGTCTCCATATATGGATTCTACCTAAGAAGTTGAAAGCCGGACGAAATCGGGGAGATCTGGGGAGTGTGACCATCGGCGCACACGTTCGACGTCACACTCCGCAGACTACCGCTCACAACCCGAAGCGACGCTGGAGGTCCCCCAGCTGGCCGGGCATGCGCGGGCCGGATCCGGGGTGGCCGCCGCCCGGAACGCCCGGCTCGTTGGGCACCGCACCCGTCGTCCGCTCCGCCATCAGCGCCTCGCTCGACTGCATCAGCACCGTGCCCGCCCCGACGAACTCGAACTGGTGCTCCTCGCCCGACGTCCCGCCGATCCCCGTGAGCGACCGGATCCCGCCCATCACGCCCGTCATGTACCCGTGGTCGTAGTGGTGGCACGGCGAGGGGCAGTCGGCCCAGCCCACCAGTGCCTGCGGATCCACCCGCAGCGGCGGCTCCATGAAGACCACCGGCCCGTTCGACGCGGCCACGAACTTCCCCGTACCGATCAGCGTCACGAACCCCGGCACGATCGACTGCTTCAGCGCCAGCGACGGCTGGTACGCCAGCAGGTTCCCGGACCGGATGGTGAGGTTGCCGTCGTCCAGGTCGAAGGAGTTCACATCGAACGCCCGGTCCGCCAGCAGCATCTTCCCGCTGCCCTCGGCCACCACCCAGTCGCTCGCGTGCAGCGGCGAATGGAAGCTGGAACGCACCAGCCGCTCGAACCGGCCGTGCCCGATGCCGTCGAAGTTGATCTGCCCGTAATAGGCGATCATCTTGCCCTTCTGCAGGAACCACTGGCTCCCCTTGAGCTCCACGCAGAAGGTGTAGGAGTTGACGTTGTCGTCCGACGGCAGCGTCATCGGATCGAAGACCACGGGCGTGCTCACAGCTTCTCCTCCGACGCCTGGACGTACACCGCACCACTGCCGCTCAGCTCCAGCTGGAACGCCTCGCCGGAGCCCCGTCCCACCATGTCCCGCCAGCCGACCGCCGTGGACAGCTTGTTCCGGACCTCCCCGTGGTGGGCCACATAGGCCTGCGGGTCCACATGGACGTCCCGGCCCGGGGTGATCGGCAGTTCGATCACCCCGCCGTGCGCCATCACCGCGACCGCGCCGTGTCCCTTGAGGGTGGTGGTGAACAGGCCCTGGCCGGTCACCTGGCCGCGCACCATGCCCATCACCCCGCCCTGGGAGCCCATGAACATCGTGCCCTGCTGGAGCGTCCCGTCGAAGGCGAGGAGCCGGTCGGCCTCCACGTACAGGGTGTCGCCGGAGAGGTTGATCACCTGGATGTGGTGGCCGCCGTGGCCGAACATCACCGTGCCCGAGCCCTCGACCGTCATCAGCGGTGTCGCCTCGCCCGCCACCCGGCGGCCGATCATCGACGCGAAGCCGCCCTGGCCGCCCTGGATGTTCGGGGTGAAGGACACCTCGCCCCGGTACGCCAGCATCGCGCCGCGCTGGCTGAACAGCTTCTGGCCCGGGGCGAGCGTGGCCTCGACCATCTTGGAGTTGATCTCCCGGAACGGCATCAGACATCGCCTCCGACGGTGTTGCGCTCGCTCGGCTGTACGTAGACCAGTCCATCGCCCTCGAAGCGGATCTGGAACGCCTCGCCGGAGCCCTCGCCCATCAGCGTCCGGAAGTTCACGCCCGACTGGAAGCTCTGCTGGAGCCGCCCCTGGTGGGCGATGTACGCGCCGGGGTCCACCGTCAGCGGATACTGCGGCGACACCCGCAGCAGCACCGCCGTGCCGTCCGACATGATCGCCGCCTGCCCGGTGCCCTCCACCGTGGTGGTGAACAGGCCGTTGCCGCTCGCCCCGCCGCGCAGCCCGGTGAAGGTGGTGCCCGTGCGCAGTCCGGCGTCGGTGGCCAGCAGATTGCTCGCCTCCACGTACAGCTTGTCGCCGTGCAGCGCGACCAGGTTGATCTCGCTCGCCCGGTCGGCGAAGTAGCAGGTGCCCTGCCCGGACACCTCCATCACGGTCATCTGTTCGCCGGTCAGCCGGCGGGTCACCATGCCGCGGAGCCCCTCACCGCCGCCGGTCATCTTCTTGAAGGTCATCCGGCCGTCGTACGCGACCATCGAGCCGTTCTTCGCCTTGACGGAATCGCCGGCCAGATCGACGGCGAGCGTCTTGCTGCCTTGGAGTCGGAACATCGCCACGCGACGACGTTAGCCCTCCGTGCCGCACCCCGGCCAGATGCTCCGGAACCGTTACGCCCCTGATGCTCCCCTGATGCACACCCGGACCGGCCCTGATATGCGGCGATACGCCCGCCCGCGGCCGGGGCGGAACCCGGCGGCGGGGGCGTACCGGCGCGATGCCACAATGGGGGCGGCTTGTGCCCGGGTTCACAAGCCCTCGCGACCCTCCCACCGAAGGTGCCCCTGTGGACATCAAGACCGCTTCCGCCCTGCACCGGCTGCGCCTCATCTCGCTTCCCGAGGCGCTCTCCTTCCCGGCGCTGCTCATTTTCGGCTCGCTGCTCATGCGGGTCTCGGACATCGACTTCCTGATGCCGCCCCTCGGCGCGCTGCACGGCCTTCTCTTCACGATCTACGTGCTGTTCCTGCTGGATGTCTGGGTCAAGGCCAAGTGGCCCCTCAAGCGCGTGGCCCTGTTCTTCCTCCTCGCGGTCATCCCCTTCGGCGGGCTCTACGGCGACAAGCTCCTCAAGCAGTACGAGGCCGACGGCGTCATCGCCGCCCGCGCCCGCCGCGAGGGCACGGTCAGCGCATGATCGTCGCGTTCTCGGTCTCCCCGCTCGGTGTCGGCGAGGACGTCGGGGAGTACGTCGCCGACGCCGTGCGCGTCGTCCGCGAATCCGGGCTCCCCAACCGCACCGACGCCATGTTCACCTCCATCGAGGGGGAGTGGGACGAGGTCATGGACGTCGTCAAGCGCGCCGTGGCCGCCGTCGAGGCCCGCGCGGGCCGCGTCTCCCTGGTACTGAAGGCCGACATCCGGCCCGGTGTCACCGACGGTCTGACCTCCAAGGTCGAGACCGTGGAGCGCCATCTCGCCTCCTGACGCACCGTCGCGCGGGCCCGGCCCGCGTTCACCCGAAAAGCCCCCGGCACCACACGGCCGGGGGCTTTTCCGGTCCCGGACCGAAAACCGCTCACTCGGACCTGCCAAGTCGACACGCCGTTAGCTGTCCCCTTCTGTGGGGATATCAACCCGTTCGACAGTGGGAGGCACGGTGCGGTCGGAGGGCTACGACTACGACACCTACAGCCGGCTCGCGGGTCCGCTCACTGAGCCGGATCCGACGGGGTACCGGGTGCGGTACAAGAGCCTGCTCTCGACGGAGAAGCACCGAATAAGAGCCGTCCTGCTGATGACGCTCGCCCCGGTGCTCACGGGCATCCTGCTGCTCTACCTGGTCTGGCCCACGCACTGGACCGAGCGGGAGAACGGCGAGCGCTGGCTGGTCGTCGCCGACACCGTGATGCTGGTGTCGATCGCTCTCATCGAGCTGTTCATGCTGGTCAACGTGGTCTCCATCGCGCACGCCACGCTCGTCGCGCGCGACCCCGTGCCGGTGACGGCCGAACCCGGCACCCGGGTCGCCTTCCTGACCACGTACGTCCCCGGCAAGGAACCGCTCTCCATGGTCCGCGCCACCCTCAAGGGCGCCGTGCAGCTGAACCACCCCGGTCCGCTGGACGTCTGGCTGCTCGACGAGGGCGACGACCCCGGGGCCCGGATGCTCTGCGCCGAACTGGGCGTCCACCACTTCACCCGGCGCGGGGTGCCCGAGTGGAACCGCGACAAGGGCGTCCACAAGGCGAAGACCAAGCACGGCAACTACAACGCCTGGATCGCCCTGCACGGCGGCGACTACGACTTCTTCGCCTCCGTCGACACCGACCACGTACCGATGCCCAACTTCCTGGAACGGATGATGGGCTACTTCCGCGACCCGGACGTCGCCTTCGTCGTCGGGCCGCAGGTCTACGGGAACTACGACTCGGCCGTCACCAAGGCCGCCGAGTCGCAGCAGTTCCTCTTCCACGCCCTCATCCAGCGCGCGGGCAACCGCTACGGCGCCCCGATGTTCGTCGGCACCAACAACGTCGTGCGCATCGCCGCACTGCGGCAGGTCGGCGGTCTGTACGACTCGATCACCGAGGACATGGCCACCGGCTTCGAGATCCACCGCCGCCGCAACCCGCGCACCGGGCACTACTGGCGCTCCGTCTACACCCCCGACGTGCTCGCCGTCGGCGAGGGCCCCGCCTCCTGGACGGACTTCTTCACCCAGCAGCTGCGCTGGTCCCGGGGCACGTACGAGACGCTGTTCAGGCAGTACGGCAAGGCGCTGTTCCGGGTGCCGCCCGGCCGGCTCCTCAGCTACACGCTGATGCTCGTCTACTACCCGATGACCGCGGTCAACTGGCTGCTCGGCGTCCTGAGCTGTGTGCTGTTCCTCTGGTTCGGGGCGTCCGGCACCCAGGTCGCCGCCTCCATCTGGCTGATGCTCTACAGCGACGCCGCCGCCCTCCAGATCGGGCTCTACCTCTGGAACCGCCGGCACAACGTCTCCCCGCACGAGCCCGAGGGCTCCGGCGGACTCGCCGGCATGGCCATGTCCGCGCTCTCCGCGCCGATCTACCTGAAGTCGCTCGGCTCGGCCGTGCTGCGCACCGACGGCCGGTTCGTCGTCACCCCCAAGGGCGGCCAGGCCTCCCCGGACCGGCTGCTCACCTTCCGGATCCACCTCTTCTGGGCGGCGGTCCTGCTCTCCTCGCTCGCCGCGTCCGTCCACCTCGACCACACCCATGTCGCGATGCGGACCTGGGCGACGCTGGGCCTGGCGATATCCCTCTCCCCGGTCGTCGTCTGGGCCTGGACCGTCCGGCAGGACAAGCGCGCCGAGGCCGCGCGCGCCGTCCCCGTACCGGCGCCCCCGCCGCCCGAACCCGCGTACGTCACCACCACCACGGCCCCCGCCCCGTCGGCTACCACCACGGCGAGCGCCGGCACCACCGCCACCACCACCGCAGGAGGGAACTGAGCCATGGCCTACCGGCCCTCGAAGAAGATGAGGAAGACGCTCCTGGGCGGCGGCGCGGTGGTGCTGCTCGCCGGGCTGAACGCGCCCGCGGCCCTGTCCTTCGCCGAGGACAGGTACCACGCGTACAAGATCGACCAGCCGGCGTACAAGGCGGAGTACGGCTCCTGGGAGCAGGTGAACATCCCGAAGGAGTACCGCACCAACGCCATCCACGCGGCGCTCCTGCACACCGGGAAGGTGCTGATCGTCGCGGGCTCCGGCAACGACGAGAAGCACTTCGACGAGGGCACCTTCGACACCGTCCTGTGGGACCCGGCCGAGAACACCTTCCAGAAGATCCCCACCCCCGAGGACTTCTTCTGCGGCGGCCACGCCCAGCTCCCCGACGGGCGGCTCCTCGTGGCGGGCGGCACCGCCCGCTACGAGGTGCTCGACGACAAGGTGAAGCGGGCCGGCGGCGGGATGCGGGTCAAGAACGAGAACCCGGACAAGCCGCTGAAGCTCAAGAAGGGCACGGTCTTCCGCTCGCCCTCCGGCGTGGAGTACCGGGCCAAGTTCGACGTCACCGTGCCCAAGGCCAAGCGCGAGTTCGAGGTCGACTACTTCAAGAGCGGCCAGATGAAGCCGTGGAAGACCAAGGTGACCGCCGCTGAGCAGCGCGTCTTCGTCGAGGCGGTGGAGGACGGCCCCGAGGCGGTGGCGACGGACGCCGCCCAGTACGAGATCGTCGGGCTCAAGGGCAAAGAGGCCGACAACTCCTACGGCCTCGCCGAGAAGATCACCATGGACAAGCAGGACTTCCAGGGGATCCGCGCCGCCTACGAGTTCGACCCGACGGCGGAGAAGTACATCAAGGTCGACCCGATGAAGGAGGCCCGCTGGTACCCGACGCTCGTCGGCCTGGAGGACGGCAAGGTGCTCGCCGTCTCCGGCCTCGACGACGTCGGCGCGATCCTGCCGGGCGACAACGAGATCTACGACCCGAAGACCAAGAAGTGGGCCAAGGGCCCCTTCCACTACTTCCCGACCTATCCGGCGCTCTTCCTGACCAAGGGCGGCAAGCTCTTCTACCCGGGCGCCAACGCCGGTTACGGCCCGGCGGACAAGGGCCGCGAGCCCGGCATCTGGGACCTGAAGAAGAACACCTTCACCAAGGTGCCCGGGCTGACCGACACCGACGAGCTGGAGACGGCGGCCTCGCTGATGCTGCCGCCCGTGCAGGACCAGAAGGTGATGGTGCTGGGCGGCGGCGGGGTCGGCGAGTCCAAGAAGTCCACGGCCCGCACGGCGGTCATCGACCTCAAGGAGGACAGCCCGGCCTTCGAGGCGGGCCCCGACCTGCCGCAGGGCACGCGCTACCTCAACAGCGTGATCATGCCCGACGACACCGTCTTCACCAGCGGCGGATCCGAGGACTACCGGGGCCGCGGCGACAGCAACATCCTCAAGGCGCAGTCCTACGACCCCAAGACCAACACCTTCAAGGAGGCGGCCGAGCCGACGGTGGGGCGCAACTACCACTCCGAGGCGCTGCTGCTGCCCGACGGACGGGTGGCGACCTTCGGCTCCGACTCGCTCTACGGCGACAAGGACAACACCAAGCTCGGCAAGTTCGAGCAGCGGATGGAGGTCTACACCCCGCCCGCCCTGCACCGCGGCAAGGACAAGCGCCCGGTGATCGGGAACGGCCCGGAGAACGCCGAGCGCGGCGCGACGGTGACGTACGAGAGCGCCGACGCCGACCGGATCGCCACCGCCCGGCTGATGCGGCCGAGCGCCGTCACCCACACCACCGACGTGGAGCAGCGCTCCATCGAGCTGGGCCTGAAGAAGGCCGGCGGCAAGCTGAGCGTGACCGTGCCGGACGACCCCACGCTGGTGCCGCCCGGCTGGTACATGCTCTTCGTCACGGACACCGACGGCATCCCCTCCGAGGCGAAGTGGGTCAAGGTCGCCTGAGCAGGCATAGCGGGAGAGGCCCGCGCGCGTCAGTACGGTCAGGGAGGGCAGGGGGCCCGCCCGGGAAGTGAAGGTGACCGTGGACGCGGCAGGCCAGGAGAGCTTCGTCGATTTCGTGAACAACCGTTCGGCGGCGCTGCTGAAGACGGCCGTCCTGCTCAGCGGAGGGGACCGCCACGCGGGCGAGGACCTGTTGCAGAACGCGCTGATCAAGGCCGCCGGACGGTGGGGGCGGATCGACGAACCCGAGGCGTACGTACGCCGGATCCTCTACCGGCAGCAGGTCAGCCGCTGGCGGCTGAAGGGGCGCAGACGGGAGCTGACGGTCGCCGAGCCGCCCGACCGCGGCAGCGGCACGGACGGTCCGGGCGCCGCCGAACTGCGTCTGGTGATGCGGGAGGCGCTGTCCCGGCTCACGGCCCGGCAGCGCACCGTCCTCGTGCTGCGCTTCTTCGAGGACCTGCCCGAGGCCGACGTGGCCCGCCTCCTCGGCTGCTCGGTGGGCACCGTACGGTCCACCACCCACCGCTCCCTGGCCCGACTGCGCGCCCACGCGCCCGAACTCACCGCCCTCGGCGGGTCCGGCGCGGAGCAGCCGTCGTCCCGCAATCTCGCTGCCGTGGAGGTACGACCGTGAACGTCGAGGAACTTGTTCGTGACTCCCTGCGCGACCAGGCGGCCGACGTCCCGGCCCCGAGCCCCGGTCTGGCCGGCCGGGTGCTCGCCGAGCGGCGCCGCCGCCGGGGCCGTACCCTCGCCGCGGCCGCGGCCACCACGGCCCTCGTCGTCGCCGCGGCCGTGGGCGTACCCACGCTGCTCGACACCGAGGGGCCGAAGGGGATCCGGGTGACCGGCGGCGAGGTCTCCGGCCGGGGCGTCCAGAGCCATGTCGACCAGTCCCCGCCGCGCGACCGGATCGCCGTCGGCGACCAGGTCCTCGCCGCGTACTTCACCTCGAAGAAGGTCCGCCAGCCCAACCGCGACGAGATCGTCGAGCGCACCTACTCGGTGCTGAACCAGGAGACCGGCCGCTACGAGGCGGACGAGCGCTGGTCCTTCCTCGCCGTCGCGCCCGGCCTGCGGACCGCCGCCGTCCTGGAACGCGAACTGCCGGCCCCCCGCATCGGGCTGCTCGACCTCCGTACCGGGAAGGTGACCCGCTGGATCCCGCTGGACCGGGGCGCCGGCGGCCTGTACTTCTCGCCCGACGGCAGCAAGCTGGTGGCCACCACGTACGACAAGAACCCGGACCGCGCCTACTGGTCCCACAAGGTCCAGGTGAACGACGACTTCGAGCCGTGGCGGGTGCCCTGCCGGACCGGGTTCGCCGTCGTGGACGTGGCGACGGGGGCCTCGGAGTGGCACGCGCTGCCCGCGTACGCGGGCGGGGGCGGCGGCTACGGCTCCGGCGAGAACCTGCGCTTCAACCACGACGGCACCCTGTTGTACGAGCCCATCAACATGGACCCCGGTGTCATCTACCGCGACTTCGACGGCCGGAAGGTGACCGCACCGGCCGGGGAGGCCCACATCGACCTCTGGTCCGCGCCGGCCGGTCTCTCCCCGGACGGCAGGCTCGTCGCCGGGGGCTTCGCGGGCGGGGTGAAGACCACCGCCACCCAGGTCCTCGACCCCCGCACGGGCGAGCGCGTCGCCAAGCTGCGGGGCCAGGAACTCCTGGCGTGGGTCGACGACGAGCGGCTGATCGCCTGGGACATCGCACCGGGCGGCGGGGAGTACGAGAACCGGCTGGTGCTGGTCGGCATCGGCAGCCGGAAGACGATCTCCCTCAGCGGCGCCCGTACGCCCAAGGACCACTCGTCCAAGCGCTGGGAGCCGATCTTCGCCCGGAGCTGAGAGAGCGTCATCCGGAGACCAGGACTCAGGTGGCGGCGCGCCGGGCGAGGCCGAGTGCGTACTCCGGCCACCAGTCGCCGGCCGGCGGGCCGCCCCGGCAGGTGCCGTCGGAGTCGCCCGGCCGCTTGATCCACAGATAGGCGTCGAGCCGGTCGTCGCCGGTGTCGGTGGTCGGGGGCGTGCCGAGCCCCCGGCCCGGCGGATTGCACCAGGCCTCCTCACGGCCCCCGGACAGGGGGCCGTTGCCGTTGCGGCTGGTGTCGATCACGAAGTGCGCGCCGCCGACCGCGTCGGAGAGCTGTGCCGCGTACGTCTTCACGCTGTCGTTCGACTGGAAGTTGGAGACGTTCAGCGAGAAGCCGTCGGCCCGGTCGATGCCCGCCTGCCGCAGCGGCTGCGCCATCTTGGCCGGCTCGTCGATCCAGTCCGGGTTCCCGGCGTCCAGGTAGACCTTGGTGCCGGGCCGGGCCTTGAGCGTGTCCACCGCCTCGGAGAGGAGCTGGTAGCGCTCGGCGTGGTGCTCGGGCGGGGTGCAGCCGTCCGTGATGTGGGGGAGGGCGTCCGGTTCCAGGATCACGGTCGCGGGCGCGTCCCCGATGGCGTCGGCGAACTCCCCGATCCAGGTCCGGTAGGCGTCCGCGTCCTTCGCGCCGCCCGCGGAGTAGAGCCCGCAGTCGCGGTGCGGGATGTTGTACGCCACGAGCAGGATGGTCTTCTTCGTCCGGGCGGCGGACCGCGCGGCGGCCCGGATCCCCGGGGCCGGGTCGTCCCACGCGGGCCAGTCGGCCACCGGCCGGCCGGAGATCCGCCGCAGGATCTTCGCCTCCGCCTCGCGCCCCTGCTTCTCCCAGGTGCGCACCTGGCGGGCCGCGTCGCTGTTCGGGTCGACCCAGTACGGGGAGGCGGCGCTCGGGGCGGGCTCGCCCCGGACGAGTTCGTTCCCCTCGTCGGCGGCCCCGGTGACCCGCGGCTCCGGTGTCGAGCACCCCGCGGTGAGGGCGCCCGCCAGGGCGAGGACCGCCAGGGCGCGGACGGTACGGGGGAGAGCGCGGGGGACGATTCTGCGGCCGGACATCCAGACCCCTCGGACGGCGGTGGCTCACGGACACGGGAAACAGGGCAATCGTGACATAACGGTTACGGGGAGTGGTGGCGCGACACCGTCCGTGACGCGCCCGTACGCCGGATGCCGCCGGCCGCGCCCTCAGTCCGAGCCGGCCAGCGCGATCCCCAGCGGGGTGCGCTCGTACAGCACCTGGTGCCCGTACCGCCGCGAGGTCAGCAGCCCCGCCCCGCGCAGCACGGAGAGATGGGCCGACACGGACGAGGCGGCGAGGCCCAGCCGGTGCGCCAGTGCGCTGGTCCCGGCCGGTTCGTCCAGCGCGCACAGCACATCGGCCCGGACCCGGCCCAGCAGCCGGGCGAGCGCCTCGGGCGTCCGGTCGCCGTCGTGGGTCCAGAGCCCGCCGATGCCCCGCGCCGGATAGATCAGCCCCGGCCGCCACGGCTCCTCGTGGCCGCCCACCACCTCGGGCCAGACGAAGACGCTCGGCATCAGCACCAGTCCCTGCCCGCCCAGCACCCGTTCGTGGTCGCCCCGGGTCTCCGCCAGAGTCAGCGTCGAGCCGTTCCAGCTCAGCCGGGGGCTCAGCTCACCCAGCAGCCGCTCCAGCCCGCTGTCCGCGAGCCGCCGGGAGTGGTGGGCGATGTCCGCCTCCAGCAGGGCCCGCAGTCGGGGCCAGTACGGCTCGATCAGCACCTGCCAGGCCCGCTCCAGCAGATCGGCGAGCTCGCGGACCGCCCGCGCCGGATCGGCCAGCAGCCGTCGCCCCGTCGCCGACGCGGTCCCGCCGGGCCGGTCCGCCAGGGCCAGCGCCATGTCGGCCCGCGCCACCTCCGGATCGGTCGCCCGGACGGCCGTTATCTCCTCCTCGAAGGTGGCGAGCGGGCCGATCGGCGGCGGGCAGATGAAGTCCGGGTTGTGGCCGGCGTCCGGCATCAGCAGCCACAGCGGCTCCAGGTCCAGGGCCGCGGCCGCCTCCCGGGTCCGGCGGAGCCACGGCAGGTGGTAGCCGTGGCGGTAGGGGCGGGAGAGGGTGCGCACCGCCTCCTGGGTCTCGAACAGCGGTGACAGCGCGAACCGGCAGCGCAGCAGATCGCTCTCGCCGAAGTGCAGCTGGAACGGCACGCCTCTCCCTCCGTCGCCGGGCCCCGGCATCGTCGACATTCGTCCTGAGCCGAAAGTCTACGGAGGAGGGCCGCCCCGACCCCAGGCTCGTCCCATGCCGACCGACAGCCCCGCCCCGGCGGACACACCCCGTACCCCGCCCGCCCCGGCGGAGCAGGTCCCGGCTCCCGCCCCGGAGCGTGCCGCCCACCGTGACCCGGGCCCCGGGCCCACGCTCCGGGACTCCGACGCCCCGGCCCCCGACGCCCCGCGCGGCTACCGCGCGGTCTTCGCCGTCGTCGAGTTCCGGGCCGTCTTCGCCGCGCATCTGCTCTCGCTGCTCGGCGTCGTCGTCAGCGAGCTGGCGCTCACCGTCCTCGTCTACGACCTCACCGGCTCCCCGCTGCTCAGCGCCCTGACCTTCGCGCTGGGGCTGCTCCCGTACATCGTCGGCGGCACGCTCTTCGCCGGGGTCGCCGACCGCTACCCGGCCCGCCGCGTCCTGGTCGTCTGCGATCTGCTCTGCGCGGCCTGCGTCGCGGTGATGCTGGTGCCCGCCACCCCGGTCGCCGGACTTCTCGCCCTGCGCTGCCTGGTCGCCGCGATCGCGCCCGTCTTCACCGGAACGCGGATGGCGGCGCTCACCGACATCCTCGGCGAGGGCGACCTCTACGTCCTGGGCCGTTCGCTGCTGCGGATCGTCTCGCAGAGCGCGATGCTCATCGGGTTCGGCGCCGGAGGGGTGCTGCTCACCGTGCTCTCCCCGCGCGGCGCGATCACCGTCACCGTGGTGACCTTCCTCTGCTCGGCCGCTCTCCTCCGCTTCGGCACCCGCGACCGCCCGGCCCGCGCCACCACCGGCGACGGGGGCGGAACCCTGCTCAAGGAGTCGCTCTCCGGGGCCCGCCTGGTCCTGGGCGACCGCCGGATCCGCGCCCTGATGCTGCTGTTCTGGCTGCCCGCGATGTTCGTGGTGGCCCCGGAGGCGCTCGCCGCCCCGTACGCCGACGCGATCGGGGCGTCGCCCGCCGCGCTCGGGCTGCTGCTCTGCGCGATGGCCGTCGGGCACATCGGGGCCGAGCTGTTCGTGGGCTCCGCGCTCAGCCCCCGTAACCGCTCCCGGATCGTCCTGCCGGTCGCCGCCGCCGGCCTGCTCCCGCTCCTCGTGTACGTGGTCCGGCCCGGGCTGCCGCTCGCTCTGGCCGCCCTCGCGCTGGCCGGGGCGGGAGCGGCGTACGTCATCGGGCTCGACCAGTGGTTCGTCGACGCCGTGCCCCAGGAACTGCGCGGCCGGGCCATGACCCTGCTCACCGCCGGACTGATGACCGTCCAGGGCCTCGGAATGGCGCTGGCGGGGCTCGCGGCCGAGTTCTTCCCCGTGCACCAGGTGGTCGCCGGATCCGGAATCATCGGTACCGTCTGCACGCTGCTGCTCGTCGCCGAGGTCCGCCGGACAGCCCCCGGACGGATGTCCGATACCGAAGGACGAGACGGGGCTGACCGGCATGTGACCAGTCGGTAAGGTCGGTGCCGTGCCGAAGCCGCTCAGCCTTCCCTTCGATCCCATCGCCCGCGCCGACGAGCTCTGGCAGCAGCGCTGGGGGCCCGTGCCCTCGATGGGGGCGATCACCTCGATCATGCGGGCCCAGCAGATCCTGCTCGCCGAGGTCGACGCCGTCGTCAAGCCGTACGGGCTGACCTTCGCCCGGTACGAGGCGCTGGTGCTGCTCACCTTCTCCAAGGCCGGTGAACTGCCGATGTCCAAGATCGGCGAGCGGCTGATGGTGCACCCGACCTCGGTCACCAACACCGTGGACCGGCTGGTCAAGTCGGGTCTGGTCGGCAAGCGGCCCAACCCGAACGACGGCCGCGGCACGCTGGCGGCCATCACCGACAAGGGCCGTGAGGTCGTCGAGGCGGCCACCCGGGACCTGGTCGCGGTCGACTTCGGCCTCGGGGTGTACGACTCCGAGGAGTGCGCCGAGATCTTCGCCATGCTGCGTCCGCTGCGGGTGGCGGCCCAGGACTTCTCGGAGGAGTGAGCGCGGGTTTCCCGCGCGGGGGAGGCGCTTGTGCTCGGAGGGGCCGCGCGAAGATCGCCCCGGACGCCCGGTTACGCTCGATGCCATGAAACAGAACGTGCTCACCCGCTATCGGGTGATGGCCTACGTCACCGCCGTCTGGCTGCTCGTCTTCACCGCGGCGATCATCGCGAAGTACGGCTTCGAGACCGGCGACACCATGCTGATCTCCCAGATCCACGGCGTGCTGTTCATCGTCTACGTCGTCTTCGCCTTCGATCTCGGCTCCAAGGCGAAGTGGCCCTTCGGCAAGCTCCTGTGGGTGCTGGCCGCGGGCTGCATCCCCTTCGCCTCGTTCTTCGTCGAACCGAAGGTCAGCCGCGAGGCCCGCGCCCTGGTCACCGACCCGGCGCCGGCCCCCGCCAAGGCCTGAGGCCCGGGCTTCCGGACCACCCGAACCGCCCCGCGTGCAAAGCGCCGGGCGGTTTGCCATCGACATTTACTAGGACGTCCTAGTAAATTCGAGGGTATGGACGCTGACGCGATCGAGGAAGGCCGCCTCCGCTGGCAGGCCCGTTACGACAAGGCCCGCAAGCGTGACGCGGACTTCACCACGCTCTCCGGAGATCCGGTCGAGCCCGCGTACGGGCCCCGCCCCGGCGACACGTACGAGGGATTCGAGCGGATCGGCTGGCCGGGGGAGTACCCCTTCACCCGCGGGCTGCACCCCACCGGCTACCGGGGCCGTACGTGGACGATCCGCCAGTTCGCCGGCTTCGGCAACGCCCAGCAGACCAACGAGCGCTACAAGATGATCCTCGCGGCGGGCGGCGGCGGACTCAGCGTCGCCTTCGACATGCCGACGCTGATGGGCCGCGACTCCGACGACCCGCGCTCGCTCGGCGAGGTCGGCCACTGCGGGGTGGCCATCGACTCCGCCGCCGACATGGAGATCCTCTTCGGAGACATCCCGCTCGGCGATGTCACCACCTCGATGACCATCAGCGGCCCGGCCGTCCCGGTCTTCTGCATGTACCTGGTCGCCGCCGAGCGCCAGGGCGTCGACCCGGGCGTGCTCAACGGCACGCTCCAGACCGACATCTTCAAGGAGTACATCGCGCAGAAGGAGTGGCTCTTCCAGCCCGAGCCCCATCTGCGCCTCATCGGCGACCTGATGGAGCACTGCGCCGCCGCCATCCCCGCCTACAAGCCGCTCTCCGTCTCCGGCTACCACATCCGCGAGGCCGGAGCCACGGCCGCGCAGGAGCTGGCGTACACGCTCGCGGACGGCTTCGGCTATGTGGAGCTGGGCCTCTCGCGCGGCCTGGACGTCGACACCTTCGCCCCCGGGCTCTCCTTCTTCTTCGACGCGCACCTCGACTTCTTCGAGGAGATCGCCAAGTTCCGCGCCGCCCGCCGCATCTGGGCCCGCTGGATGAAGGAGACGTACGGCGCGAAGACCGACAAGGCCCAGTGGCTGCGCTTCCACACCCAGACCGCCGGGGTCTCGCTCACCGCGCAGCAGCCGTACAACAACGTCGTCCGCACCGCCGTCGAAGCCCTCTCCGCCGTCCTGGGCGGCACGAACTCGCTGCACACCAACGCCCTCGACGAGACCCTCGCGCTCCCCTCCGAGCAGGCCGCCGAGATCGCCCTGCGCACCCAGCAGGTGCTGATGGAGGAGACCGGCGTCGCCAATGTGGCCGACCCGCTGGGCGGCTCCTGGTACGTGGAGCAGCTCACCGACCGGATCGAGGCCGAGGCCGAGAAGATCTTCGACCAGATCAGGGAGCGCGGCACCCGGGCCCACCCCGACGGGCAGCACCCCATCGGGCCGATCACCTCCGGCATCCTGCGCGGCATCGAGGACGGCTGGTTCACCGGCGAGATCGCCGAGTCCGCCTTCCAGTACCAGCGGGCCCTGGAGAAGGGCGACAAGCGGGTCGTCGGCGTCAACGTCCACCACGGCTCGGTCACCGGCGACCTGGAGATCCTGCGGGTCAGCCACGAGGTCGAGCGCGACCAGGTCAGCCAGCTCGCCGACCGCAAGGCCGCCCGCGACGACGCCAAGGTCACCGCCGCCCTCGACGCGATGCTCGCCGCCGCCCGCGACGGCTCCAACATGATCGCGCCGATGCTCGACGCCGTACGGGCCGAGGCCACGCTCGGCGAGATCTGCGGAGTGCTGCGTGACGAGTGGGGCGTCTACACGGAGCCGCCGGGCTTCTGAGCGTCGGTTCAGGAGAGCAAGCGCTCGGCCGGGGGTTCCCGGTCGAGCGCTTCGTCGTGCGCGGCGGTCGCGCCCGGACCGGCGCGTCCGGCTGCCGTGAGCGTACGAAGGCCGGGGCGCGCGGGGTACCCCCCTTTCTGGCGGGTACCCCGGCCTCCGACCGGCTGCTTTGGTTGCCTCCATTGGTCGCTCACCCGCCGTCTTCCGCCTGACTTCCGCTCGACGCGGAGCCACGCCGGCCCAGTGGTCCCGGACGTGGTCGCGGCACGGTGCGGCGGTGGGCACGGAACGGAAATGGGAGGCATTCCTGTGCAGTTCTCACCGAAGGTGATCGCCACCGGCCTTGCGGCGGCAGTCGCCCTGGGGGCCGGTGTCGTCGGCACCGCTCAGGCGTCCGCGGCACAGACGGCCCCGCCGGCCGCCGTGGCGGTCAAGAAGGCCGCATCGGCGGAGGAGGACGGCCGCGCCCTGTTCGGCGGCCTGGTCTTCACTCAGGGGCGGGTGGCCGACAGCCTCATCGCGGGCGGCTACTACCGGAGTTCGAAGGAGACGCTCAAGGAGAACCGCGGCGTCAAGTCCGTGGCCGCGGTCGGCAAGCTGATGGACGTCATGGAGAAGACCGAGCCGGGCTTCTTCGCCGGGCTCTCCGCCGATCTCCGCAGCGGCGACCCCCGACGGGTCGAAGCGGCGCTGGACCACACCTCGGCGCTGCTCAAGAACCACGTCAAGGTCATCGAGAAGAGCGGGGACGGCAGCACCGGGGCGTGTGTCGCCGTCGTCGTCGCGGTGAACGTCGCGGTGGTCGGCAACGTCGTCGCCGTCTACAACGCCGAGGTGGCGTGGGACGTCCAGCACTTCTGGATGGAGCAGCGGCCGATGCTGTCGGCGGAGGAGAGCATCGCCCTCCTGACGACGCTTCTGAAGGACGCCTGACGGCGGCGGGGTGTCCGGAGCCGGTCCCCCGGCCCGGACACCCCGCACCGTTCTTCCCCGGCACCCCGGTGCCCGGGGAGAACGGTGACCGCGTCGAGCGACGAGCGAAGGAAGACCTCGTATGAACTGGCCAGCGAGCGGCCGCCGGTGGGCCCGACCGTCACTCTCCCCGCCCCGTACCCGTCGCGTCCCACGGTCCATGGCGGCAGGAGTCACCGCTGTGTGGGCGGTGCTCCTCCTGTATGTGGTGCAGACACAACTGCCGGACAACGCGGTGAAGTTGCCGGGACAGGCCTCGGTGGAATCCACGACGCGGACCGTGGTCCCCCAAGGGTGGGCGTTCTTCACCAAGTCCCCGCGGGAGACGGACATGGACCCCTACGGCCCGGTCGACGGCGCCTGGCGCAGCCTGCGGTCGGGCCGGCACGCCGAGTACGGCTTCAACAGGGAGTCGCGAGCCCAGGGCCTGGAGATCGGCCTGCTGTTCTACCAGGTCCAGGACAGCAAACCCTTCGCCTGCGAACGCCGTGCGCTGACGGACTGTCTCGACCGCGCGAGCGCGGACATCACCCCGGTCGGCAACCCGTCACCGTCGCCCACCCTGTGCGGCCGGGTCGCGCTGGTCGACCAGCTGCCCGTTCCGTACGCCTGGCGCGACTTCTACGCGGACACCCACACGCCGAAGAGCGTGCGGGTCCTGGAGGTGACGTGCGGATGAGATCCTTCCCGTCGCCGTGGACCAACGTCTACGGACTGGCACGCACGCTGGTGGCCCTGGCCACAGCGGGCACCCTGCTGTGGAGCGGTTCCGACACGCTCTTCCGCCCGTCCGCGGGCCGCGACGACATCGTGGGCTGCGAGGGCCTGCGGTCGATCGGCCTGTTCTGCCACGTTCCCGAGCAACGGCTGGACGTGGCGCGCCTGGTGTGCGTGGCGGTCCTGCTCGTCGTCGCGTCCGGCTGGCGGCCCAGGTGGACGGCGCTGCCGCACCTGTGGATCACCTACAGCGTCTGGGCCAACATCGCCATCCCGGACGGCGGCGATCAGATCGCGTGCAACCTCGCCGTCCTCCTCGCCCTCGCGGCCCTCGGTGATCCCCGGCGCCGGCACTGGGACGATCCGCCGGAGGAGCGGACAGACTCGGTACGCTCGCAGGTCACGGCCTTCGCCTGCTGCTCCACCCTGTTCATGGCCCAGTTGCAGATGTCGTTCCTGTACTTCCAGGCCTGCGTCGCGAAGCTCCCCCACGCGGAGTGGGCGGACGGAACCGCGATGTGGTACTGGACCAACAACCTCGCCTTCGGCGCTCCCGGCTGGCTCCACCCGGTGGTGGACCTCGTCGTCCGGCAGCCTCTGGGGGTCGCGGCTCTGACCTGGGTGCCCCTGTTCATCGAACTGGGCCTCGCCCTGGCCCTCCTGCTGCCGCAGCGCCACCGCCTGTACCTGCTGGCGGCCGGCTTCCTCTTCCATCTCTCCATCGCGCTGATGATGGGGCTGTGGAGCTTCGCCTTCGCCATGTGGGCGGGGCTCGTCCTCCTCTGCCTCCCGCTCGGCGCGCATCTGCGCGCCGGACCGCGTGCGGAGAGTCTCAGGCCGTCTGAGCGCCCGCCAGCCCCAGCAGCAGCAGCGAGGTGAAGCCGCTCGCCCACTCGGCGTCCACCGGCTCCGCGCTCACCAGGGTGCGGTGCACCACCGCGCCGGCGATCACGTCGAAGATCAGGTCCGCGTTGCGGGCGGCCGTCGAGGCGTCGTCCTCGTACCGCAGCTCGCCGCGGGCCTGAGCGCGCTCCCGGCCCAGCAGCACCAGCCGCTTCTGCCGGTCCACGATCGCCGAGCGGATCCGCCGGCGCAGCGAGTCGTCGCGGGTGGACTCGGCGACCACCGCCATCAGCGCGGTCCGGGCCTCCGGTAGCTCCAGCAGCGAGGCGAACTGGAGCACGACGCCCTGCACATCGGCCGCCAGGCTGCCCCGGTCGGGCAGCTCCAGCTCGTCGAAGAGCACCGCGACCGCGTCCACGACCAGTTCGTTCTTGCCCGCCCACCGCCGGTAGAGGGTCGTCTTGGCGACCCCGGCGCGGGTCGCCACATCGCCCATCGTCAGCTTCGACCAGCCGAGATCGACCAGGGACGCCCGCGTCGCTTCGAGGATCGCGGCATCGGCCGCGGTGCTCCGCGGACGTCCTGTTCGGGTGGCTTTGGGGTCGCTGTCGCTCATGATGCGGCGACCATACCGGCCGGTAGGGAGAACTGTTGTGCCTTGGTGCCCGTGAGACAGATCACCGGGATCACCTGTCCCAGCAGGGTGATCGGCAGTTACGCTACGGGTCGTAGCGTAAGGAAGGCGGCTCGCCCGCCCCCGTACGCCACGGAACGAACGAGCGACAGCCACCGGGTCTCATGGAGGCCCAGGCGCCGGGTGGGGACCCGGAGCCGCTCGGACCGGCCGGATGGGGATCCGGAAGGTCCACCCGGGCCTTTCAGGGGCCCTCGGCCGCTCCGGTCCGTCCGCCCCCGCACGCCGGTGGGGGCCCGGACCGGGCCGGTTCTCGCACTCGCTTTCCGGAACGGTGTGCTCAGGGGGGAGGATGTACGTATGCAGCCTAGGAACATGTCCATGAGCGGCGTTGTCGACCTCGCCGCTGTCAAGGCCGCCGGTGAGGCCAAGGCCAAGGCGGAGCAGGCCCGCGCGGACGCCGCCCGTAGCGGCGGCACCGGCGCCGTCGCGCCCGCCGCCCTGGTGATCGACGTCGATGAAGCAGGCTTCGAGCGCGATGTCCTCCAGCGCTCCGCCGAGGTGCCCGTCGTCATCGACTTCTGGGCCGAGTGGTGTGAGCCGTGCAAGCAGCTGGGCCCTCTGCTGGAGCGCCTGGCGGTCGAGTACAACGGCCGCTTCCTGCTGGCCAAGGTCGATGTCGACGCCAACCAGATGCTGATGCAGCAGTTCGGCATCCAGGGTATTCCGGCCGTTTTCGCCGTCGTCGCCGGACAGGCCCTCCCGCTCTTCCAGGGCGCGGCCCCCGAGGCCCAGATCCGCGAGACGCTGGACCAGCTGATCCAGGTCGGCGAGGAGCGCTTCGGGCTGACCGGGATCGTCGTCGACCCGGACGCCGGGGCGCCGGGCGCGGCCCCGGCCGAGGTGCCGGCCGGCCCGTACGACGCCGTGCTGGAGGCCGCCGCGTCGGCGCTCGACGCCAATGACTTCGGCGGCGCGGTCCAGGCGTACAAGAACGTCCTCGCGGACGACCCGGGCAACCCGGAGGCCAAGCTCGGGCTGGCCCAGGCGGAGCTGCTCGGCCGGGTGCAGAGCATGGACCCGCAGGCGGTCCGCAAGGAGGCGGCGGACCACCCGGACGACGTGAACGCCCAGATCGCCGCCGCCGATCTCGACCTGGTCGGCGGTCATGTGGAGGACGCCTTCGGCCGGCTCGTCGAGGCGGTCCGCCGCACCGTCGGCGACGACCGGAACACCGCCCGGCTGCGGCTGCTGGAACTGTTCGAGGTGATCGGCCCGGAGGACCCCAGGGTCACCGCCGCGCGCACCGCGCTGGCCCGCGTCCTGTTCTGAGACCCGCCCGCCGTCCGCTCCGGACGAGTCCGATTGTTCCGATGTGACAAGACGGCCGTACCGCCTCCCCGGCGGTGCGGCCGTTTTGCCGTCCTGACGCCAAAGGCGGGTCCGGGACGCCCTCGCTTTACCAAATCTTGACAAAGATGCGAGCTGTTACTCGCAGTAAAGCAGGCTGGTGATTCTGTCCCGTTTCCAGGAAGTTTCCCGCCATTCCGATGTCCCTTTCGTGCCACCCTGCGTCGCCGCGCGATGCCGCCCTGTCGCACTGCGGTTATCGGGCCGTTACTAGCCAGTAACGATCCCTCTTGTGTCGCGGGCGTGAATGCACCACGATCGGCCACGCTCGGTCCAATACCTCCAGCCCGGTCTCCAGCCGGTGCCTGAGGGTCTGTTGGGTCCCCACCGGGTGGGTCGGCGGCAGTGGCGCCGACCGCGGACAGGGGGGTTCCCGCTCACGGGCGGGGCCTGTCCGGCCGGCTGTGCTGAACGCGCGGCCAGTGGTTGTCGCTCGGGGGTGAACGCCGGTGGATCGGATGCGGGACACGTCTCCGATACGGGCGCTCTCCTTCCCCGAGGACGTAGCACTTCTCCCATCCCAGACGGGCACGATGCCCGGCCGGAGATGTACGTCCGAGAAGAAGGAGCAAGTATGAGTTCCCAGGTTCGCGGTGGGACGAGATGGAAGCGGTTCGCTCTGGTCATGGTGCCGAGCGTCGTCGCCACGGCGGCGGTGGGCGTCGGCCTCGCACAGGGCGCGCTGGCGGCGTCGTTCAGTGTGTCCGGGCAGAGCTTCAAGGTCAGCACCGACAAGCTGGAGGGCGAGAACTTCGTCCAGTACGGCAGCGTCGCCGTCGGCAAGGACCTTGAGGGCAAGGAAGCGGCCCACGCGGTCGCGGTGTCGGGCTTCAGCGACGCCACGATCACCAACATGTGCCAGTCGGTGGTCACGCCGAAGGTTCCCTTCATCGGCAACGTCAGCCTCATGCTGAACGCCGGTACGAACCCGAAGAAGCCGGTCAAGGCGACCAACCTCTACCTGGACGTCGCGCAGCTCGACGCCGACGCCGAGTTCGAGAACATCGACATCGGTGTCGCGGCCGGCTCGCTGAAGAAGCCGAACAAGCCGGGAAGCATCGGCATCCAGCCGGGCACCCAGGCGAAGGAGGAAGGCTTCTCGCAGCGCGCCGACAAGGCGACGCTGACCAACGTGAAGCAGACGGCGTGGGCGACCACGGCCGGCACCTTCAAGCTCAGCGACCTGAAGCTGAGGCTGCACACGGGCGTCAAGGAGTGCTTCTAAGCACTCGCCCGGGTGGCCGGAACACCCCTCGGCGGGTTTTCCGGCCACCCCCCTCCTCCTCTCACGGCAGTACCGGTTCCAGGGAGCTGTTTTCCATGAGCCCCGAGTCCACAGGGCAGAACGAGCACTACCTTCGCGTCGCCCGGCGACGCTTCCGCGCCTGGCGGGGTGACCGGCCGTTCTGGGCGGGTCTGTTCACCATCCTCGGCGGTGCGCCCATCGCCTACTTCCCGTACGCCGACCTGCATCTCGGCAACATGACGCTGACGATGTCCACCACCGCCGGCGCCGGCTCCCTGATCATCGGGGTTCTGCTGATCACGCTGGGTCTGACGATGTGGTTCCACCACATCGTCCGGGTGTTCGCCGGCGTCGCGGCCATCCTGCTCGCGCTGATCTCCATACCCGTCGCCAACATCGGCGGCTTCGTGATCGGGTTCGTCCTCGCCCTCATCGGCGGAGCCCTGTCCGTTTCCTGGGCCCCCGGCGAAACCGGGAGCGACGAGGAGCAGCTCGACGAGCAGGACCCCCGGCGCACGTCGTCGGAGAAGGACCTGCCGTACGAGGACGCGCTCCACGCCGCGGCCGTGCCCCAGCAGCAGGCCGCCGGGCCCGACCTGGCAGCCGACGCCGACGCCGGGAGGCATCGTGCGGGGTGACGACGGACAGCGGACGGACGCCTACCCCGGCGACGACTTCCGCGAGCGCAGGGGCCCCCGTCACGCGGCCCCCAAGAAGTCCCTCCTGACCAAGCTTCACCTGCCCAGCGGCAAGAAGGCGCTGGCGCTCGCGGCGATGCCGACGGCGGTCTTCGTGGGCATGGGGCTGACCCCCAAGCTCGCCCTGGCCGACGACCGCGCCGAGATCCCGTTCGCGCCGGGACCGTGCGTCACCCGGTCCGACGAGCCGAGCGAGAGCGAGTCGCCGAAGGCCACCCCGTCCCCGTCGGCCACCGCGAAGGACGACACGAAGGACGGCGCGTCCGGCAAGGACGACACCGCGACCCCGAAGCCCTCGGCGAGCGGTTCGGCCTCCGACGCGGACGAGGACACGGCGGACGGCGCGAAGCCCGGCACCGAGGACAAGTCGGCCCAGGCCGCGCAGGAGAAGCCCGCCGAGACGCCCTCCGCGACCCCGACGCCCACCAGGTCGAAGAACCCGCTGGACCCGCTCGGGCTCGGCGACGCGCTGAAGGACCTCTTCGACGGCCCGGACAAGACGGACGACGAGGCCGGGCAGGAGGCCGGGGACGAGAAGCCGGCGAGCCCGTCCCCGAGCCCGACGACCGAGGCCCCGAAGGCGTCCGACGAGCCCGAGGACGAGGCGAAGGGCCCGGTCAAGGACGCCGCCGACCAGGCGAAGGAGACGTCCGACAAGACGGCCGACGCCATCCGCGAGGCGGCCGGGAAGGCCGGCAAGGACGTCGAGGAGCTCGACGAGGACGTCAAGGGACTCGACCCCAAGAAGGACGAGAACATCCCGGACGGCGCCAAGCCGCGCTTCCCGTGCCCCGAGGCCGACCCGGACGCGCTCGCCGCGGCCGAACTGGAGCCCGGCATCCCGCTGCTCCCGTCCGACCCGTGGACCCTGGAGTCGACGCTGCTCACCCTCAACGGGCTGGACTACCACGGCATCGTCGAGGTGAAGAAGGCGGACGGCAGCATCAAGAAGGTGCTGAAGTTCACTGCCAGCTCCATCGACATCAAGGACCTGCACCAGCTGACCGTCGGCCCCGCGGGCACCACCGGTCATGTGAAGTCGCGGCCCGGCTCCACGTCGACGATCCGCAACGGCGAGGTGACGATGTACACGGAGGAGCTGAAGGGCAATCTCTTCGGCCTCATCCCGATCACCTTCAGCCCGGAGACCCCGCCGCCGCTGAACGTCCCCTTCGCCTTCTTCACCAAGGTGAAGGTGGTCCAGGCCGGCCAGTTCGGCGGCACGCTCACCGTTCCGGGACTGAACAACTACCTGGAAGGCGGCAAGGGCTAGCAGCCGCGCCGCCCCCGAACCCGTCCGGGAGCCGCACAACACCGTGGGCCGTACTCCTCACCAGGAGTACGGCCCACGGTCATGCGGTGGAGCGGGTGCGGGTCAGTTCCGCTCGCCGCCGCCCAGGTGGTGCACCCGGACCATGTTGGTGGTGCCCGGGACGCCGGGGGGCGAGCCGGCGGTGATGACCATCGTGTCGCCGTCGCTGTAGCGGTTCAGCTTCAGCAGCTCCGCGTCGACCAGGTCGACCATCGCGTCGGTGTTGTCCACGTGCGGGACGACGTACGACTCGACGCCCCAGCTCAGCGCGAGCTGGTTGCGGGTGTTCTCGTCCGTGGTGAAGGCCAGGATCGGCTGGGCCGTGCGGTAGCGGGAGAGGCGGCGGGCGGTGTCGCCGGACTGGGTGAAGGCGACCAGGGCCTTGCCGTCGAGGAAGTCGGCGATCTCGCAGGCGGCGCGGGCCACCGAACCACCCTGCGTACGGGGCTTCTTGCCCTGGACCAGCGGCTGGAGGCCCTTGGAGAGCAGCTCCTCCTCGGCGGCGCAGACGATCTTCGACATCGTCTTGACCGTCTCGATCGGATACGCGCCCACCGAGGACTCGGCGGACAGCATGACCGCGTCTGCGCCGTCCAGGATCGCGTTGGCGACGTCGGACGCCTCGGCGCGGGTCGGCCGCGAGTTGGTGATCATCGACTCCATCATCTGGGTCGCCACGATCACCGGCTTGGCGTTGCGCCGGCAGAGCTCCACCAGGCGCTTCTGCACCATCGGGACCTTCTCCAGCGGGTACTCCACGGCGAGGTCGCCGCGGGCCACCATCACACCGTCGAACGCCGCGACGACGCCCTCCATGTGCTCGACGGCCTGCGGCTTCTCCACCTTGGCGATGACGGGGACCCGGCGGCCCTCCTCGTCCATCACCTTGTGGACGTCCTTGACGTCTTCGGCGTCCCGGACGAAGGAGAGGGCGACCAGGTCGCAGCCCATCCGCAGCGCGAAGCGCAGGTCCTCGACGTCCTTCTCGGACAGGGCCGGGACGTTGACCGCCGCGCCGGGCAGGTTGATGCCCTTGTGGTCGGAGATGACACCGCCCTCGATGACGATGGTCTTCACCCGGGGGCCCTCGACCGCGACGACCTTCAGCTCGACGTTGCCGTCGTTGATCAGGATCGGGTCGCCCTTGGTGACGTCGCCGGGCAGACCCTTGTAGGTCGTGCCGCAGATCGACTTGTCGCCGGGGACGTCCTCGGAGGTGATGGTGAACTCGTCCCCGCGGACCAGCTCGACCGGGCCCTCGGCGAACTTCGCCAGCCGGATCTTGGGGCCCTGGAGGTCGGCGAGCACGCCCACCGCGCGGCCGGTCTCGGCGGCCGCCTTGCGGACACGGTCGTAACGGCCCTGGTGTTCCTCGTGGGTGCCGTGACTGAAGTTGAAACGGGCCACGCTCATGCCGGCCTCGATCAGAGCGACGAGCTGCTCATGGGAGTCGACGGCGGGACCGAGGGTGCAGACGATTTTGGAACGGCGCATGAGGCGGATCCTATCGGTTTGTTTCGCTGCGGAATATTCCGTCTGGTGGAAGATACAAAGGGGCGCGGGGCCGCTCAGTTGTCGACCTGTCCGAACCGTGGACTACGGCCTCCCGACGAGCGCGAACGTCTGGTCGGCGATCTCCAGCTCCTCGTCCGTCGGCACCACGGCGACCGCCACCCGGGCGTACTCCGGCGAGATCAGCCGCGGTTCACCGGACCGTACGGAGTTGAGCGAGGCGTCCACCGCCATGCCCAGCTCCTCCAGGCCGGCGATGGCAGCTTCCCGCACCGGAGCCGCGTTCTCCCCGACCCCCGCCGTGAACGCCACCGCGTCCACCCGGCCGAGCACCGCCGTATAGGCGCCGATGTACTTCTTCAGCCGGTGGATGTAGATGTCGAAGGCCAGCGCGGCCCGCTCGTCGCCCTCGTCGATCCGGCGGCGGATCACCCGCATGTCGTTGTCGCCGCAGAGCCCGACCAGCCCGCTCCTCTTGTTCAGCAGGGCATCGATCTCGTCGGCCGACATGCCCGCCACCCGCTTCAGGTGGAAGGTGACCGCCGGATCGATGTCCCCGGAGCGGGTACCCATCACGAGCCCTTCCAAAGGCGTCAGCCCCATCGAGGTCTCCACGCACCGCCCGCCCGCGACCGCCGAGGCCGACGCCCCGTTGCCCAGGTGCAGCACGATGACGTTCACCTCCTCCGGGGCCCTGCCCAGCAGCTCGGCCGTCTTCCGCGAGACGTACGCGTGCGAGGTGCCGTGGAAGCCGTAGCGGCGGATGCGGTGCGCGTCGGCGGTCTCCACGTCGATCGCGTACCGCGCGGCGGCCTCCGGCATCGTCGTGTGGAACGCCGTGTCGAACACCGCCACCTGCGGCAGGTCCGGCCGCAGCGCCTGTGCCGTACGGATGCCCGTGATGTTGGCCGGGTTGTGCAGCGGCGCGACCGGCACGAGGCGCTCGATCTCCTTCAGCACCTCGTCGGTGATCACCGTCGGCGCGCTGAACCTCAGCCCGCCGTGCACCACGCGGTGCCCGATCGCGGCGAGTTCGGGGGAGTCGAGACCGAGGCCGTCCGCCGCCAGCTCCTCGGCCGCCGCCTTCAGCGCCTCGTCGTGGTCCGCGATCCGGCCCGTACGCTCCCGGGGCTCGGCGCCGCCGCCGGCCAGCGGCGTGTGCGCCAGCCGCGAGGTCTCCTCGCCGATCCGCTCGACCAGGCCCGAGGCGAGCCGGGAGCGGTCGCGCATGTCGAGGAGCTGGTACTTCACCGACGAGGAGCCCGAGTTGAGGACGAGGACGCGATGCGGTTCCACAGAAGCTGCCGTGCTTTCGTTGCCGGAGGGAGTGGCCGGGGGCGTGGGGGTCGTCATGCGGGACGCTCCTCGCTCTGCGCCTGGATCGCCGTGATCGCGACGGTGTTGACGATGTCCTGGACGAGCGCGCCGCGCGACAGGTCGTTGACCGGCTTGCGCAGCCCCTGGAGCACCGGACCGACCGCCACCGCACCCGCCGAGCGCTGCACGGCCTTGTAGGTGTTGTTGCCGGTGTTCAGGTCCGGGAAGATCAGCACGGTGGCCTGCCCGGCCACCTCCGAGTCCGGCAGCTTCGTCGCCGCGACGGACGGCTCGACCGCCGCGTCGTACTGGATCGGCCCCTCCACCCGCAGCTCCGGCCGCTCCGCCCGCACCCGCTCGGTGGCCTCGCGCACCTTGTCGACGTCCGCGCCGGAGCCCGAGGTCCCGGTGGAGTACGACAGCATCGCGATCCGGGGCTCCACGCCGAAGCGGGCCGCCGTCACCGCCGACTGCACCGCGATGTCCGCGAGCTGCTCGGCGTTCGGGTCCGGGTTGACCGCGCAGTCGCCGTACACGAGGACCTTGTCGGCCAGGCACATGAAGAAGACCGAGGAGACGATCGACGCGTCCGGCTTTGTCTTGATGATCTCGAACGCCGGGCGGATCGTGGCCGCCGTGGAGTGCACCGACCCGGACACCATCCCGTCGGCCAGGCCCTCCTGCACCATCAGCGTGCCGAAGTAGTTCACGTCCGCCACCACGTCGTGCGCCAGCTCCACCGTCACCCCGCGGTGCGCGCGCAGTTCGGCGTACCGCTCGGCGAACGCCCCACGCAGCTCCGAGGTCTGCGGGTCGATCAGCTGGGTGTCCGCGAGGTCGATGCCGAGGTCGGCGGCCTTCTTGCGGATCACGTCGACGTCGCCGAGCAGCGTCAGATCGCAGACGTCCCGGCGCAGCAGCACGTCGGCGGCGCGCAGCACCCGCTCCTCGGCGCCCTCCGGCAGCACCACGCGCTTGCGGTCGGAGCGGGCCTGCTCCAGCAGCTCGTGCTCGAACATCATCGGCGTGACCCGTCCGCTGCGGGCCACCGAGATCCGGTCCAGGAGGGCGCCGGTGTCGACATGGCGCTCGAACAGGCCCAGCGCGGTCTCCGCCTTGCGGGGCGTCGCCGCGTTCAACTTGCCTTCGAGGGTGAAGAGTTCCGCTGCCGTGGGGAAGGAGCCGCCGGCCACCGAGACGACCGGGGTACCCGGTGCGAGCCGGGCGGCCAGCGTGAGTATCTCCTCGCCGGGGCGCTCGTTCAGGGTCAGCAGGACGCCCGCGATGGGCGGGGTGCCGGCGCTGTGCGCGGCCAGCGAACCCACCACCAGGTCGGCCCGGTCCCCGGGGGTGACGACCATGCAGCCGGGCGTCAGCGCGTTCAGCAGATTCGGCAGCATCGCCCCGCCGAAGACGAAGTCCAGCGCGTCCCGCGCGAGGCCCGAGTCGTCGCCGAGCAGCACGGTGCCGCCCAGTGCGGCGGTGATCTGGGCGACCGTGGGCGCGGAGAGCGCCGGGTCGTCCGGCAGCACGGAGACGGGCACGGGCAGCCGGGCCGTGAGCCGCTCCGCTATCACCGCCCGGTCCTCGGGAGCGACGCGGTTCACCACCATCGCCAGCACATCGCAGCCGAGGCCGGCGTAGGCGCGGTAGGCGTTGCGGGTCTCGGCGCGGACGGACTCCGCGGTCTGCCCCTTGCCGCCGACGACCGCGATCACCGAGGCGCCGAACTCGTTGGCCAGCCGGGCGTTGAGCGCCAGCTCGTCCGGGAGCTGGGTGGCGGCGAAGTCGCTGCCGAGGACGAGGACCACCTCGTACTCCCGGGCCACCTGGTGGAAGCGCTCGACGAGCCGCGAGACCAGCTCGTCGGTACCCTTCTCCGCCTGCACGGTGGAGGCGTCGTGGTAGTCCAGGCCGTAGACGGAGTCCGGGCTCTGCGAGAGCCGGTAGCGGGCCCGCAGCAGCTCGTAGAGCCGGTCGGGTCCGTCATGGACCAGCGGGCGGAAGACGCCGACCCGGTCCACCTGACGCGTCAGAAGCTCCATGACTCCCAGCTCGACGACCTGCCGGCCGTCCCCCCGGTCGATCCCGGTCACGTACACGCTGCGCGCCACGCGTGGTCTCCCGTCCATGTTCGGTGCCGCGACCCGCGGGGCGTCCGGACGTACGGTGATGCCCCCGTGCCCGCCCGGGGTCCGCCGGGTGCGGCATGGCCTGCATTGCCTCTTGACGATACCTGCGGGGGCCGCTATGCCGCCCGCCGGAGGTACCGGCCCGGCCGAAAGCGCCGGGTCCGTGCCGGGCGTGGGAGACTCGTGGTGGTTCAGGGCACGGGGGCCAGTGCGGCCGGCCTCCCGGAAAAGCGCGGCACCAACGAGAACGAGCAGGAGAAATACCTCGATGCGCATCGGCATTCTCACCGCGGGCGGCGACTGCCCCGGCCTGAACGCAGTGATCCGGTCGGTCGTCCACCGGGCCGTCGTCGGCCACGGCGACGAGGTCATCGGCTTCGAGGACGGCTTCAAGGGGCTGCTCGACGGCCACTTCCGCCCCCTCGACCTCAACGCGGTCAGCGGCATCCTCGCCCGCGGCGGCACCATCCTCGGCTCGGCCCGCCTGGAGCGCGACCGGCTCCGCGAGGCCGCCGAGAACTGCGAGGAGCTGGCCCGCCGTTACGGCATCGACGCGCTCATCCCGATCGGCGGCGAGGGCACGCTCACAGCGGCCCGGATGCTCTCCGACGCGGGCATGCCGGTCGTCGGCGTCCCGAAGACCATCGACAACGACATCTCCGCCACCGACCGCACCTTCGGGTTCGACACGGCGGTGGGCGTCGCGACCGAGGCCATAGACCGTCTCAAGACCACCGCGGAGTCCCACCAGCGGGTGATGGTCGTCGAGGTGATGGGCCGGCACGCGGGCTGGATCGCCCTGGAGTCCGGGATGGCCGGCGGCGCCCACGGCATCTGCCTGCCCGAGCGGCCCTTCCAGGTCGACGACCTGGTCAAGATGGTCGAGGAACGGTTCGCGCGCGGCAAGAAGTTCGCCGTCATCTGCGTCGCCGAGGGCGCGCACCCGGCCGAGGGCTCCATGCCGTACGCCAAGGGCGAGATCGACCAGTACGGCCACGAGCGCTTCCAGGGCATCGGCAACCGCCTCGCCATCGAGCTGGAGACCCGCCTCGGCAAGGAGGCCCGGCCGGTCATTCTCGGCCATGTCCAGCGCGGCGGCACGCCGACCGCGTACGACCGGGTGCTCGCCACCCGCTTCGGCTGGAACGCCGTGGAGGCCGTGCACCGCGGCGACTTCGGCCGGATGACCGCCCTGCGCGGCAACGACATCGCCATGGTCCCGCTCGCCGACGCCGTCACCCAGCTGAAGCGGGTACCCACCGAGCGGATGTACGAGGCCGAGTCGGTCTTCTAGGCGCCGCCCGGGGCCTCCTGGCCGTCCTTCTGATGCGAACCGCACGGGCCGCACGGGCGGCCCGTGCGGAGTCACACTCCGGCGGTCCGCCAGAACTGCTCCACCACCCGGGCCAGGAACGCCCGGCCCGCGTCGCCCGTCGACCCGGAGCGTTCCTGGCCCGTGCTGCTCCAGCTCAGCGTGGAGACCATCAGCGCCTGGTAGTCGGTGTGCAGCTGTTCCAGCACGTCCTGGATCAGCACCCGGTCCAGCGGCACGATCTTGGCCACCGGCCGGACGTACGCCTGCCAGCGCGTGGTGACCGCGCTGTTCAGCAGCTCCGCCAGCTCCTCGTCGCGGCCGGTCGCCGTCAGGAACTGCGCCGCCGACAGACCCAGCGCCCGGCACAGCGCCGCCGACTGCTTCTCGTTGCCCCGCCAGCGCCCCGACTCCTCCATCCGCAGGTACGAGGCGCCGGTCATGCCCAGCTGCCGGGCCAGGTCGTCCACGGTCAGTTCCCGGGTCATACGGTGTTCGCGCAGGGTGGCGGCGGCCGCCAGCAGCTCGCCGGGGGCGCACCAGAGGACGCCGGCGAGGGCGGTCAGCTCACGTTCCCCGGGGGTCGCGATGCCGCGCTCCCAGGCGATGACGGTCTCTGCGCTGATCCGGAGTCCGTACTGGGCGGCGAGCCCGTAGGCGACATGGCCGGGAGCCATCCCCAGTGCCTCGCGGAGACGGCGCGCGGCGGGGGCGTTGAACGGCGGGGTGGGGTGCACGGGCCCACCGTAGAAGTCCATTTTTGCTTTGGCTACGGTACGTTCCCCACAGAACACGCTTCGTAGGAACCTCCAGCCACGAACCGGGCGGGCGGTACGCGAACACCTCCCGACCAGCGCTTTCTTTTCCGCTCCGGCAGAGAGCCGCCAGGGGCGAGAAACCGACCGGTAAGCGTTTTCCGGCCGACCGCCCGCTACCGGGTCAGCGCCCCGCCGCCAGCCAGCTGTAGTGCAGCTCCGGTCGGCCGACCTGCCCATAATGCGGACGCCTCGCGGCGCTGCCGACGGTCACCAGATGCTCCAGGTACCGCCGGGCGGTGATCCGCGAGATCCCCAGCCGCTCCCCGGCGGCGGCCGCCGTCACCCCCTCGGGCGACTCCTTCAGCACCCGGGTCACCGCCTCCAGCGTCGGACCGCTGAGCCCCTTGGGCAGCGCGGCCGGATGCGCGACCCGCAGCGCGCCCAGCGCCCGGTCCACCTCCTCCTGACCGCTCGCCTCCCCGGCGGCCCCCCGGAACTCCGCGTACCGCACCAGCCGGTCCCGCAGCGTGGGGTACGTGAACGGCTTCAGCACGTACTGCACGACGCCGAGCGACACCCCTTCCCGCACCACCGCGAGATCCCGGGCCGAGGTCACCGCGATCACATCCGCCCCATGGCCGGAGGCCCGCAGCGAGCGCAGCAGCCCGAGCCCGTGCCCGTCGGGCAGATAGAGGTCGAGCAGCAGCAGATCCACCGGCGTCCGCTCCAGCGCCCGCACCGCCGCCGCCCGGGTGTGCGCCACCGCCGTCACCGTGAAGCCCTCGACCCGCTCCACGTACATCTGGTGGGCGTCGGCGGCCACCGGATCGTCCTCCACCACCAGCACCCGGATCATGCCGTGACCTCCTTCGCGGCGGCCCCCGCCGCCGTACGGTCCCCGAGCGGCAGCCGTACGGTGAACCGCGCGCCGCCGTCCGGCCCCGCGTCCAGCTCCACAGTGCCCCCGTTGCGGTACGCCGCCTGCCGGACCAGCGCCAGGCCGAGGCCGCGCCCCGCCCCGTGCGTCGACCAGCCGCGCCGGAACACCTCGTCCGCAGCCTCCGGGCCGATGCCCGCGCCCGTGTCCGCGACCCGCAGCAACAGTTCCCGCTCGTCCGCCAGCGCGGTCACCGTGACCCGGGCCCGCCCCGCCGCAGCCCCGGCCGCCCGGGGCGCGGGCACGGCAGCCCCGGACTCCTCCGCACCGTCCGGGCCCTCCGACGCGGCCTCCACCGCGTTGTCGATCAGATTGCCGAGGATCGTCACCAGATCGCGCTGGGCCAGCGAGGGCGGCAGCGCCCCGTCGTCGATCAGGCTGTCCTCCGCGAGCACCAGCTCCACGCCCCGCTCGTTCGCCTGGGCCGCCTTGCCGAGCAGCAGCGCCGCCAGCACCGGCTCCTCCACCGCCCCCACCACCCGGTCGGTCAGCACCTGGGCCAGCTCCAGCTCCGCCGTCGCGAAGTCCACCGCCTCCTCCACCCGGCCCAGCTCGATCAGCGACACCACCGTGTGCAGCCGGTTCGCCGCCTCATGGGCCTGCGAGCGCAGCGCCTGCGTGAAGCCGCGCTCGGAGTCCAGCTCGCCGGAGAGCGCCTGGAGCTCGGTGTGGTCGCGCAGGGTCACCACCGTGCCGCGCTGCTCACCGCCCACCACCGGACGGGTGTTGACCACGATCACCCGCTCCGCCGTCAGATGCAGCTCGTCCACCCGCGCCTCCGACGCCAGCAGCGCCCCGGTCAGCGGTGCGGGCAGGGCCAGCTCGTCGACCGTACGCCCGACCGCCCGCGCGTCCGGCCCCAGGCCCAGCAGCTCCCGTCCGGCGTCGTTGATCAGCGCGATGCGCCGCCGCCCGTCCAGCATCAGCAGCCCCTCGCGCACCGCGTGCAGGGTGGCCTGGTGGTAGTCGTGCAGCCGGCTCAGCTCGGCCGCGTTCATCCCGTGGGTGTGCCGCCGCAGCCGGGCGTTGACCACGTACGTACCGATCCCGCCGAGGGCCAGCGCCCCGCCCGCCGCGAGCGCGAGGGCGCCGAGCTGCTCCCGTACCTGCGAGGAGACCCGGTCCACCGTGATGCCCGCGCTCACCAGGCCGACGATCCTCCCCTCGTCGCGGATCGGGGTGACCACCCGTATCGAGGGGCCCAGCGTGCCCGTGTACGTCTCGGTGAAGGTCTGCCCGCGCAGCGCCTTCGCGGTGTTCCCGAGGAAGGTGTCGCCGATCTGCGTCGTGTCCGGATGCGTCCAGCGCACCCGCTCGGTGTCCATGATCGTGACGAAGGCGATCCCGGTGTCCTCGCGCACCCGCTCCGCGTACGGCTGGAGTACGGCGGACGGGTCCGGGGTACGGATGGCCTCCCGTACGGAGGGGGAATCGGCCACGGCGAGGGCCGCCACCCGCACCTGCCGGGCGGCCGTCTCCTCGGCCTGCGCGCTGCCCGACACGTACGCGAAGACGGCGCACCCGGCCACCACCGCGGCGATGAGCACGACCTGCATGGCGAAGAGCTGGCCCGCCAGGCTGCGCGGGAGGGTACGGGGGAGACGCATACCCCACAGTCTGCCTGGCCCGGCCGGAGGCTCCCAGAGATCTCCCGGTTGGCCGGAAAACGACCGTGAACGATATGAACGCAAGGGTGACCGGGGTCACAGGGCGGTGGATAGTCACCGAAGCCCCCAGGGACGGGGGCGCAAGCCCACCGAGCCGAGGAGCCCCACCATGGCTGTGGCAGCCAAACAACGGGACCGCACCCACTACCTGTACATCGCCGTGATCGCCGCCGTGGCGCTCGGCATCCTGGTGGGCTTCGCGGCCCCCGGGGTGGCCGTCGAGCTGAAGCCCATCGGCGCCGGATTCGTGAACCTGATCAAGATGATGATCTCGCCGATCATCTTCTGCACGATCGTCCTGGGCGTCGGCTCGGTCCGCAAGGCCGCCAAGGTCGGCGCGGTCGGCGGTCTGGCGCTCGGCTACTTCCTGGTCATGTCGACCGTGGCCCTCGCCATCGGCCTGCTGGTCGGCAACGTCCTGGAGCCCGGCTCCACCCTGCACATCACCGACCAGGCGCGGGCCGCGGGCGAGGCGCAGGCGGCGGGCGCGAGCGAGTCCACCGTGGACTTCCTGCTCGGCATCATCCCGACCACGATCGTCTCCGCCTTCACCGCGGGCGAGGTCCTCCAGACCCTGCTCGTCGCGCTGCTCGCGGGCTTCGCGCTCCAGGCGATGGGCTCGGCCGGCGAGCCGATCATCCGTGGCATCACCCACATCCAGCGCCTCGTCTTCCGCATCCTCGCCATGATCATGTGGGCCGCCCCGGTCGGCGCGTTCGGCGCGATCGCCGCGGTGGTCGGCGAGACCGGCCTCGACGCCCTGAAGTCGCTGGCGATCATCATGATCGGCTTCTACGTCACCTGTGCGCTGTTCGTCTTCGTGGTGCTCGGCGCGATCCTGCGGCTGGTCGCCGGGGTGAACCTGTTCGCGCTGCTGAAGTACCTGGGCCGCGAGTTCCTGCTCATCCTGTCCACCTCCTCCTCCGAGTCGGCCCTGCCGCGGCTGATCGCGAAGATGGAGCACCTGGGCGTCAGCAAGCCCGTCGTCGGCATCACCGTGCCGACCGGCTACTCCTTCAACCTCGACGGCACCGCGATCTACCTCACGATGTCCTCGCTCTTCATCGCCAACGCGATGGGCGACCCGCTGAGCGCGAGCGAGCAGATCTCGCTGCTGGTCTTCATGATCATCGCCTCGAAGGGCGCGGCGGGCGTGACCGGCGCCGGCCTCGCGACCCTGGCCGGCGGACTCCAGTCGCACCGCCCCGAACTCGTCGACGGCGTCGGCCTGATCGTCGGCATCGACCGCTTCATGAGCGAGGCCCGCGCCCTGACCAACTTCGCGGGCAACGCGGTCGCCACGGTGCTGGTCGGCCACTGGACCAAGGAGATCGACAAGGACCGGGTGAACGAGGTGCTGGCCGGCCGGGTCCCGTTCGACGAGAAGACCCTCGTGGACGACCACGCCCCGTCCGGCGGCTCCGACGAGCTGCCCGAGCAGCGGGACACTGCCCCCGAGCAGCCCGCCAAGGTCTGAACCCGCACCACCCCGCACCCACCCCCACCGCCGTATCACCCCCCGACGCCGCAGCGGCGCCCCCGGGCCGCTGCGGTACCCCCCACACAAGGACACCCGCGCCTCCCCCGGCGCGGGTGTCCTTATGTCCGTGTTCTGTCACGACCGTTTCGGCGAGCACAACCCCCCTTGTCCGGCACCGGTCTTGAGAGGTGAAGGACCGCAGTCCGCCCCACGCGCCCCACGACCGAAGGACTTCCATGCGCATCACGCCATCCCGCCGCCGGACCCTCCGTGGCTCCACCGCCGCCGTAGCCGCCACCGCGCTGGTGGCGTTGGGCGCCGCGCCGGCGCTCGCCGACGAACCGGAGCCGGACCTCGGCGTCGGAACGATCGCACCGATCAAGGGGGTCCAGGCCGGGGCCGCGTTCTCCACCCCGCTGACCTTCCTCAACAAGGGGACGGAGGAGGTGCCCGTCTCCTATGTGACGTACGCGGTGTCGCCCGGCCTGAAGGCGGACGAGACGTACAAGAACTGCAGCTACTACACGATCCCGTCCCACGACGAGATCCCCGATGAGCAGGTCGCCGCCTGCAAGATCGACCAGCCGCTGAAGCCGGGCGTCGTCTACGGCACGGAGAAGCCTCTCTCCCTCAAGGCGCTCGACTCCGCGCTCAACGACGACCTGCGGGTGACGATCGGCGTCACCGAGCCGGACCCGGACTCGGGCGACACCGGCGCCGACGAGCCGGTGCCGGGCACCGGCGGCGAGTTCACGCTGGTCGAGAAGGGTCCGGCCACCGACGCCGACCGGGCGAACCACCCCGAGTCGGCTGCCTCGGCCGACGTCACCGCGGCCAACACCGCCGACTTCGGCCTGACCGGCGCCGAGCTGAAGGGCGAGCCCGGTGAGAAGGTCACCGCCACGGTGAAGTTCACCAACGCGGGCCCCGCCCGCGTGCAGGGCGCCCGCGACCAGAGCGTGGCCACCGTCGACGTCCACATCCCGAAGGGCACGTCCGTCGTCAAGGCGCACGGCTACTGCGACGCGGTCACCAAGACGCACTACCGCTGCGGGACCTCGCAGTCCTGGGTCGACGTGAACGGCGGCGAGAGCTACGACTTCGTCCTGCGCATCGACAAGGCGGTGGGCCGCACCACGGGCGAGGTCTCCTTCGGCGGCCCGGAGCGGCCCTTCGACCGCAACGCCGCCAACGACACCGCGCAGATCGTGATCGACACCGGCAAGGGCTCGGACACCTCGGGCTCCTCCGGCTCGTCCGGTTCCACCGGCGGTACGGGCAGCTCCTCGTCCACCGGCGGCTCCGACACCACCGGCGGCACGAGCGGCACCGGCGGTTCGGGCTCCTCCGGCGGCTCCGCCGGCACGGGCGGCACGACGACCGGCGGCGCCACCCCGCAGACCGGCGGCAACCTCGCGGCGACCGGCTCGGACTCCACCGCCCCGCTCGCCGGCATGGCGGCCGCCGCGGTGGCCGCGGGCGGCGGCATCGTCTGGGCCGTGCGCCGGCGGTCCGCGGCCCGGGGGAACTGACACCCACCCCGGCCCCTCGCCCGCGTCGACGCCGGCCGTGCTTGCGTTGACGTCGGCGTCAAGGAATACGTTCTTCCCATGCGAATCGGGGAGCTGGCCGAACGGGCCGGGACGACGACGCGGACACTCCGCTACTACGAGACGCGCGGGCTGCTGCCCGCCCGGCGCGCGGAGAACGGCTACCGCAGCTACGACGAAGGCGACCTGCGTCTCCTCCAGCAGATCCGGACCCTGCAGGACTTCGGGTTCGACCTGGAGGAGACCAGGCCCTTCGTCGACTGCCTGCGCGCCGGCCACCCGGCCGGCGACTCCTGTCCCGCCTCGCTCGCCGTCTACCGGCGCAAGCTGGCCGAGCTGGACGCGCTGATCGGCCAGCTCACGTCGGTGCGCGCCGAGGTCGGCGCCCAGCTCGCCCGAGCCGAACTGGAGGCGTCGGCCGACCTGCCCGGCGGTCCGGCGCCCCGCTGCGAACTGGGAGGACACCCATGATCAGGACCGAAGGCCTCACCGAGGCCACCGAGGAGACCTTCGACGCGGAGGTGCTGGAATCCGCGCTGCCCGTGCTGGTCCAGTTCACCGCCGACTGGTGCGGCCCCTGCCGCCAGCTCGCCCCGGTGCTGGGCGAGATCGCCCGCGAGGAGGCCGACCGGATCAGGATCGTCCAGCTCGACGTCGACCGTGCGCCCGGGATCAGCGTCCGGTACGGCGTACTGGCGACGCCGACCCTGATGGTCTTCCGGGCGGGCGAACCGGTGAAGTCGCTCGTCGGCGCCCGGCCGAAGCGCAGACTGCTCCAGGAGCTGGCGGACGTACTCGACCCCGCCGGCCGCTGACCTGGATCCTTTCCCCGAAGTGCGTATCTGACAGTCAAGTGGGTTCTGGTCAGGCCCTGTTCGCGCGCCCAGCATGGTCCCCATGAAGCAAGCGAACACGACCACCGATCCCGCCCCCGTCACCGTCCTCGGCCTCGGCGACATGGGCCGCTCCCTGGCCCGCGCCTTCCTGGCGGCCGGTCACCCCACCACCGTCTGGAACCGCTCGCCCGGGAAGGGCGAGGACGTCGTCGGCCTCGGCGCGGTGCGGGCCGCGTCCGCCGAGGAGGCCGTGCGGGCGAGCGGACTCGTCGTGGTCTGCCTCGTCGACTACGACGCCTCCGACGCGGTCCTGGAACCACTGGCCGAAGCGCTGCGGGGGCGGGTCCTGGTCAACCTCACCTCGGACACCCCGGCCCGTTCGCGGCGGACCGCCGCCTGGGCCGAGAAGCACGCCCTGTCCTACCTCGACGGCGCGATCATGGTGCCGGTCGACGTGGTCGGCTCGGCGGACGCGCTGATCTTCCACTCCGGCGACCGGGCCGCGTTCGAGGCGCACGAGACCGCCCTCAAGGCGCTCGGCGCGCCCGCCACCTTCCTCGGCGAGGACCACGGGCTCGCCGCCGCCTACGACATGGCGATGCTGGACTTCTTCTACGGAGCCATGGGCGGCCTGGTCCACGCCTTCGCGCTGGCCCGCGCGGAGGGCATCGACGGCGCGTCGCTCGCCCCGTACCTCAACACCATCGCGGGCATCCTGCCGCCGATCGCGGCCTACACGGCGACCGACATCGACTCGCGTACCTACGTGGGCGAGGGCGGGAACCTCGCCATGATGGCGGCCAGCGTCGACCACATCCTGCACACCTCGAAGGACCACGGCCTGGACGTCTCGCAGCTGGCGGGGCTGAAGTCCGTCACCGACCGGGCCGTCGCCGAGGGCCACGGCTCCTCGTCCTGGTCGAGCATCGTCGAGGTGATCGCCGCCGGGCGCTGACCCGCCGGGAACGGGGGAGGGGCCCGTACCGCGTCCACCGTCGACGCGGTACGGGCCCCGGATCGTCCCGCCGTGGCGGTTACGCCGGGCGGAACCACACCGTCGCCAGCGGCGGCAGCGTCAGCGAGATGCTGGCCGGCCGGCCGTGCGCCGGCACCGCCTCCGCCTTCAGCGGCTCCTCGTTGCGCACGTCGCCACCGCCGTACCGGGCCGCGTCGGTGTTCAGGACCTCCACCCAGCCCTCCGTACCGGTCTCCGGCACCCCGAGGCGGTAGTCGCTGCGGACCGCCGGGGAGAAGTGCGAGACCGCGAGCAGCGGCGAGCCGTCCGCGTCGTACCGCAGGAACGCGAACACGTTGTCCTCGGCCGCCCCGCCGTCCACCCAGCTGAACCCCTCCGGCACGGTGTCGCGCTGCCACAGCGCGGGCACCGCCCCGTACACCGCGTTCAGATCGCCGACCAGGGTCCGCACCCCGCGGTGGTCGCCGGACGCGTCGTACGCCGGGTCCAGCAGCCACCAGTCCGGGCCGTGCCCCTCGGACCACTCCGCACCCTGGGCGAACTCCTGGCCCATGAAGAGGAGTTGCTTGCCCGGGTGGGCCCACATGAAGCCCAGGTAGGCGCGGTGGTTGGCGCGCTGCTGCCACCAGTCGCCGGGCATCTTCGACACCAGCGCCTGCTTGCCGTGCACCACCTCGTCGTGCGAGATCGGCAGCACGTAGTTCTCGCTGTAGGCGTACACCATCGAGAACGTCATCTCGTTGTGGTGGTACTTGCGGTGGATCGGCTCCTTGGACATGTAGACCAGCGAGTCGTGCATCCAGCCCATGTTCCACTTCAGCCCGAAGCCCAGGCCGCCGCTGTCGGTGGGCCGGGTGACGCCGTCCCAGGCGGTGGACTCCTCGGCGATGGTGACGACGCCCGGATTGCGGCGGTAGACGGTCGCGTTCATCTCCTGGAGGAAGGCGACCGCGTCCAGGTTCTCCCGGCCGCCGAACTCGTTGGGCGACCACTGGCCGTCCTCGCGGGAGTAGTCGAGGTAGAGCATCGAGGCCACCGCGTCGACCCGCAGCCCGTCGATGTGGAACTCCTCGCACCAGTACGTGGCGTTGGCGACCAGGAAGTTGCGCACCTCGGTGCGGCCGTAGTCGAACTCCAGCGTCCCCCAGTCCGGGTGCGCCGCACGCTGCGGATCGGCGTGCTCGTACAGCGGACGTCCGTCGAACTCGGCCAACGCCCAGTCGTCGCGCGGGAAATGGGCCGGAACCCAGTCCATGATGACGCCGATGCCCGCCCGGTGCAGGGCGTCCACCAGGAAGCGGAAGTCGTCCGGGGTGCCCATCCGCGAGGTCGGCGCGTAGAAGCCGGTGACCTGATAGCCCCAGGAGCCGCCGAAGGGGTGCTCGGAGACCGGCATCAGCTCGACATGCGTGAAGCCCAGGTCCTTGACGTACGCGGGCAGCTGCTTAGCGAGTTGACGGTACGTCAGCCCCGGCCGCCAGGAACCGAGATGGACCTCGTACACCGAGAAGGGGGCCTCGTGGACCGGCCGGTCGCCCCGGTGCGCCATCCAGTCCGCGTCCTGCCACTCGTGGTGCGAGGCGGTGACGATCGACGCGGTCGCGGGCGGCACCTCGGTGCGCCGGGCCATCGGGTCGGCCCGCACCGTGTGCGAACCGTCCGGGCGGCAGATGTCGTACTTGTACAGCGCGCCCTCGCCGACCCCGGGCAGGAACAGCTCCCACACCCCGGTCGAGCCGAGCGAACGCATCGGCGTGCCCGTGCCGTCCCAGTAGGTGAAGTCACCGGTGACCCGCACACCGCGCGCGTTCGGCGCCCACAGGGTGAACCGGGTCCCGGCCACCCCCTGGTGGACCATCGGCTCCGCGCCGAGCGCCCGCCACAGCTCCTCGTGCCGGCCCTCGCCGATCAGATGCAGATCGAGCTCGCCGATCGCGGGCCAGAAGCGGTACGGGTCCTCCACCTCGACGGTGGTGTCGTCGTACGCCACTTCCAGCCGGTACGCGGGCGCCTCCGGCACCGGCAGCACGCCGGAGAAGAAGCCGTCGCCGTCGTCGTGCAGTTCGGCCCGGAGTCCGGTCGCCAGCACCGTGACCGACCGTGCGAACGGCCGCAGCGCCCGGACGAGCACCCCGCCGGGAACCGGGTGCGCGCCGAGCACATCGTGCGGCGCGTGATGGTCGCCGGCCAGCAGCCGGCCGCGGTCCGCGCCGCCCAGGGCCGGTGCGGGGCGCGCGCCCTGGCCGTCACCGGCCTGCCGGGGGCGCGGCGGGCCCGCGTCGGCGCGCCGGGGCCGGGCGCGCTTGGCGGGCGCGGCCTTGGTGGCGGTGGCGGCGGGCGCCGGTGCGGGGGTGGCCGCCGCGTCGGCGGAGGTCTCGGCGGCGGCGATCTCGACGGCGGGTTCGGCGGCGGCCTCGACGGGCGGGACGTCCACCGGCACGTCGACGGTCTTGCGGGATGCCTTGCGGGACGGCTTGCGGGCGGTCACAGGGACGGCCTCCTCGGGGGGTGAAGGGGGAGAAGCGCGGGCGGAGGTGAGGGAGCGACGGAGCGGGGCGAGGGGAAGGCTCAGGCCGCGGCGGACCGGGCCAGCCGTTGGATGGCCGCCATCGGGACCGGCAGCCAGTCGGGGCGGTGCCGGGCCTCGTACAGCACCTCGTACACGGCCTTGTCGGTCTCATGGGCGCGCAGCAGCTCCGGCTCGCCGCGCGGATCGCTGCCCGAACCCTGTGCGTAGCCCTCGCAGTAGGCGGCACGGCAGCGGGCCGCCCACTCCGGGTTCCACGGACGGTGCGAGCGGGCCGCGTAGTCGAAGGACCGCAGCATCCCCGCGACATCGCGCACCGGGGGCGCGGGCCTGCGGCGCTCGGGCAGCGGGCGGGCCGGCTCGCCCTCGAAGTCGATCAGCGACCAGAAGCCGTCGGCCGAGCGCAGCGTCTGCCCGAGGTGGAGATCGCCGTGCACCCGCTGCTGGGCCCAGCCGCTGCCCCGCGCCCCCAGGTCCGTCACCGCCTCGAACGTGGCGCGCAGCCCGGGGACGTACGGCACGAGCGCCGGGACCGCCTGGGCGGCGGCCTCCAGCCGCTGGGTCATCTGCGAGACGAGCTGCCGGGTCTGGGTGCCGCGCAGCGCCGGGGTCGGCAGCGCGGCGGCGAGCGAGGTGTGCACCTCGGCGGTGGCCCGGCCCAGCGCCCGCGCCTCGGGCAGGAAGTCGCGGCCCGCGGCGAGCGCGGCCAGCGCGAGCTGCCAGCCGTCGCGCGCTCCGTGCAGGAAGGGCTGGAGTACGCCGAGGGTGAGCGGTTCGGGGCCCGGGGCCTCGAACCAGGCGACCGGCGCGGGCACCCGCTCGCACCCCTCGCCGCTGAGCGCGAGGGGCAGCTCCAGGTCCGGGTTGGTGCCCGGGAAGACGCGCCGGAAGATCTTGAGGATGAACGCGTCCCCGTAGACGAGCGAGGAGTTGGACTGCTCGGCGTCCAGCACCCGGGGCGCGAGACCGGCCGGGATCGCGGCGGTCCGCTCGAAGCGCAGCGAGCCGAGGTGCCCCGGGCGGCGGAAGCGTTCCAGCAGCAGATCGGCCAGGCGCGGGTCGTGCAGCGCGTCGTAGACGGTCCGGCCGGCGAGCGGGCCCCGCTCCACCCGGCCGATCAGGGCGCCCGAGAGCAGCGGCGGCAGTGACGTTCTTGCGCCCAGGAGCAGTTGGTAGCAGTCCTCGGCGGGGCGGGACTGCTGGGAGGGCTGCTCGACCCGGAGCAGCAGATGCAGGAGCCCCGGGCCGGCCGTGCCGTCCAGCGGCAGCATCTCGGTGGCCGAGACCAGGGAGAAGCCGGTGACCGGCCGGCCCTTGCCGGCGAACCACCGCTGCCGGGGCAGCCACGCGTGGAGCAGGGGGGCGAGGGACGGGAGCAGGGCCCCGTCCGTCGTACTGCTGGGGGTTGCGCCGATCCTCGTGCTCTTCGCCAGGGCGACGTGAGTGGATGCAGCCTCCGACATGGCATCGCGTCCTTTCCCCGGGCACACAGGATGCGAAGAGTGTCCCGGATTGCGGCAATGGCTGTCCGGCTGTGCGGGACGTGTCGGGAGAGGAAGGTGCTTACGGACTCGAACGGCGGAACCGTGAAGGCCGGGGGCGGCGGATCCGTGAGAGCCCGCGGCCTGGTGTTGGGGTCAGGGTGCCCGGTGCGGGACGGCGGAAACCGTCCCGCACCGGGCGGAGGGGGCATCAGGCCGGCGGCGCGTCCTTGCGCAGCCGGAACCAGTAGAAGCCGTGTCCCGCGAGGGTCAGCAGGTAGGGCCACTGACCGATGGCCGGGAAGCGTACCCCGCCGATCAATTCCACCGGATGACGTCCGTTGAACGATCGCAGGTCCAGTTCCGTCGGCTGCGCGAACCGCGAGAAGTTGTGCACGCACAGGACGAGGTCGTCCTTGTACTCGCGGGTGAACGCCAGCACCGCCGGGTTGGAGGACGGGAGTTCGGTGTACTCGCCGAGACCGAAGGCCGGATTCTGCTTACGGATCTCGATCATCCGGCGGGTCCAGTGCAGCAGCGAGGACGGCGAGGCCATCGACGCCTCCACGTTGGTGACCTGGTAGCCGTAGACCGGGTCCATGATCGTGGGGAGGTAGAGCCGCCCCGGATCGCTGGAGGAGAACCCGGCGTTGCGGTCGGGCGTCCACTGCATCGGGGTGCGCACCGCGTCCCGGTCGCCCAGCCAGATGTTGTCGCCCATCCCGATCTCGTCCCCGTAGTAGAGGATCGGGGAGCCGGGCAGCGACAGCAGCAGCGCGGTGAACAGCTCGATCTGGTTGCGGTCGTTGTCCAGCAGCGGGGCGAGCCGCCTGCGGATGCCGATGTTGGCGCGCATCCGCGGGTCCTTGGCGTACTCCGCGTACATGTAGTCGCGCTCTTCGTCCGTGACCATTTCGAGGGTCAGCTCGTCGTGGTTGCGCAGGAAGATGCCCCACTGGCAGTTCTTCGGGATCGCCGGGGTCTTGGCGAGGATCTCGGAGACCGGGTAGCGGCTCTCGCGGCGCACCGCCATGAAGATCCGCGGCATGACGGGGAAGTGGAACGCCATGTGGCATTCGTCGCCGCCCTGCTCGTAGTCGCCGAAGTAGTCGACGACGTCCTCCGGCCACTGGTTGGCCTCGGCGAGGAGCACGGTGTCCGGGTAGTTGGCGTCGATCTCCTTGCGGACCCGCTTGAGGAAGTGGTGGGTCTCGGGGAGGTTCTCGCAGTTGGTGCCCTCGCGCTGGTAGAGGTAGGGCACCGCGTCGACCCGGAAGCCGTCGATGCCCAGGTCCAGCCAGAAGCGCAGGGCCGCGAGGATCTCCTCCTGCACGGCCGGGTTCTCGTAGTTGAGGTCCGGCTGGTGCGAGAAGAAGCGGTGCCAGTAGTACTGCTTGCGGACCGGGTCGAAGGTCCAGTTGGACGTCTCGGTGTCGACGAAGATGATCCGGGCGTCCTGGAACTGCTTGTCGTCGTCCGCCCAGACGTAGTAGTCGCCGTACGGCCCGTCGGGGTCGGTGCGGGACTGCTGGAACCACTCGTGCTGATCGCTCGTGTGGTTCATGACGAAGTCGATGATGACGCGCATGCCGCGCTGGTGCGCGGCGTCCACGAACTCCACGAAGTCGGCGAGATCGCCGAACTCCGGCAGCACGGCGGTGTAGTCGGAGACGTCGTAACCCCCGTCGCGCAGCGGCGACTTGAAGAACGGCGGCAGCCAGAGGCAGTCGACGCCGAGCCACTGGAGATAGTCCAGCTTGGCGGTGATGCCCTTGAGGTCGCCGATTCCGTCGCCGTTGGAGTCCTGGAAGGACCGGACGAGCACCTCGTAGAAGACGGCGCGCTTGAACCAGTCGGGATCGCGGTCCTTGGCGGGAGTGTCCTCGAACGTGTCGTGGACAGGCTCATTGACGATCATGGTGTGGGTGACCCTCCGGTCGGCGGGGACGGTCGCAGGACGGCGATGTGCGCGGGCGTGGTGCCCGGCTCTAGGCGCACATAGAAGGCCCTGCCCCAGTGGTAGGTATCGCCGGTGAGCTCGTCGCGCACCGGTACGCGCTCGTGCCATGAGAGGCCGAGCCGCTCCATGTCCAACGAGACCGTGGCCTCCTGGGTGTGGTGCGGGTCGAGGTTCACGACCACCAGAACGGTGTTCGTTCCGGAGCGCTTGCTGTAGGCGATCAGCGCTTCGTTGTCGGTGTGGTGGAAGTGGACGTCGCGCAGCTGCCGCAGAGCGGGGTTACGCCGGCGGATCCGGTTCAGCGAGGTGATCAGGGGCGTCAGCGTGCGGCCCTCGCGTTCCGCCGACTCCCAGTCCCTCGGGCGCAGTTCGTACTTCTCCGAGTGCAGGTACTCCTCGCTCCCCGGCTTGGCCGGAGTGTTCTCGCACAGCTCGAATCCCGCGTACACGCCCCAGGACGGGGCGAGCGTCGCGGCCAGGACCGCCCGTGCCTCGAAGGCCGGGCGGCCACCCTCCTGGAGGTAGCCGGGAAGGATGTCGGGGGTGTTCACGAAGAAGTTGGGCCGCATGTAGGAGGCGGCCTCGCCGGCCAGCTCCGTGACGTACTCCGTCAGTTCGTGCTTGGTGTTGCGCCAGGTGAAGTAGGTGTACGACTGCTGGAAGCCGACCGCGCCCAGGGTGTGCATCATCGCCGGGCGGGTGAACGCCTCCGCCAGGAAGACCACGTCCGGATCGGCGCCGTTGATCTCCTCGATGACCTTCTCCCAGAACACCACCGGCTTGGTGTGCGGGTTGTCGACCCGGAAGATACGCACGCCGTGGTCCATCCAGAAGCGCAGGATGCGTACGGTCTCCGCCACCAGACCGCGCATGTCCTTGTCGAAGGCGATCGGATAGATGTCCTGGTACTTCTTCGGCGGGTTCTCGGCGTACGCGATCGAACCGTCGGGGCGGTGGTGGAACCAGTCCGGGTGCTCCTTGACCCACGGGTGGTCCGGCGAGCACTGGAGCGCGAAGTCCAGCGCGATCTCCATCCGCAGATTGCGGGCCACCGAAACGAAGTGGTCGAAGTCCTCCAGCGTGCCCAGCTCCGGATGGACCGCGTCGTGCCCGCCGTCGGCCGAACCGATCGCCCACGGCACGCCCGGGTCGTGCTCCCCGGGCGTCAGGCTGTTGTCCGGACCCTTGCGGTGGGTCGTCCCGATCGGGTGGATCGGCGGCAGGTACACCACGTCGAACCCCATGGCGGCGACCGCGGGCAGTCGCTCGGCGGCCGTCCGGAAGGTGCCGCTGACCAGTCGGGTCGCCGCGTCCGGCGAGGTGTCCGCCGGATCCACCGGCACCCGCTTCGCCCCCTCGGAGCGCGGGAACAGCTCGTACCACGACCCGAACAGCGCCCGCTCGCGCTCCACCCGGACCGCCAGCGGCTTGGAGCGGGTGACCAGTTCGCGCAGCGGATAACGGGCGAGGACCGCGTCGGCGGCCGGGGTCAGGGCGGCGGCCAGCCGGGCGGCCGCCGGGTGGGCGGTGTCGCGCAGCGCGTCCACCGCGGCGAGCACCGCCTCGCGGCCGTGCTTCTTCGGTACGCCGGCGGCGGCCCGCTCCAGCAGCGCCGCGCCCTCGGCCAGCACCAGGTCCGTGTCGATGCCCGCCGGGATCTTGATCGCGGCATGGTGCCGCCAGGTGGCGACCGGATCGCTCCAGGCCTCCACCGTGTACGTCCAGCGGCCCTCGGAGGTCGGGGTGATCTCCGCGCCCCACCGGTCCGTGCCCGGCGCCAGCTCGCGCATCGGGGTCCACGGTCCGACCCGTCCGCTGGGATCGCGCAGCACGACATTGGCGGCCACCGCGTCATGGCCTTCGCGGAAGACGGTGGCGGTGACCTGGAAGGTCTCACCGGCGACGGCCTTCGCCGCCCGTCTGCCGCAGTCGACGAGAGGACGGACGTCCAGGACGGGAATACGACCGATCATGGAATCACCTGAGGGCTGGAGGAGCTCGGCGTGCACGGGGGACGGCACGGGCGCGGAGGACCGACCGCGTGTGCCGCGAAGACGGGGATCTGTCCTTTGTAGCTGCTCAGCTGTCTGCTGACGGGCTGTGGGCATGGCCGCTCCTGTCCGCGTTCACTCGAATGGCACTCGAATGGGTGGGTCGCGGGGGTTTCGTGCATGTTTCGGAATGCACGGAGAACGTCTGCGGGCCGGGTCGTGCCGCGTACCGGGGAAGCCTTCCCCGCGTCCGCCGGGGGGAAATCCGGCGCTGTGTTAACTACTCGGTCGTAGCCAACCGCTCGGGAACCGCCGCGCGCGGCGCGCACGCCCCGGTGGGCGCGGGAACCCGAGGCGCCCCCACAGGTTCCGGATACCCGTTCTGCGGCGCCACACGGCAGCCTTCCCTGTGCCGGTGAGGTCCACAAGGCTGCGTACGGGGGAGAAATCGGCCAAACCACCAGGTGAGCGGTGTGGCGGGGGATCACGGGCGAGGTGGATGAGGTGTCTGTGAAGCGCCCGCGGAGTGCTCACGGGGCGGCGCGCGGCGATCATCCGCGGACCTGGTGCGCCGTCCGCGCGCCGTGGCAGCCCGCCACGGACGGCCGCTACCGTCAGGGGTGACGGAAGGGACGCACACCGTGGTGCGTCCGCTCGGATGCGCAAGTCCCCTGTAAAGGTGGAGTACGTGAAGGCCATTCGTCGATTCACCGTGCGTCCTGTCCTCCCCGAACCCCTCCGACCCCTCCACGACCTCGCGCGCAACCTGCGCTGGTCGTGGCACACCGAGACCCGTGAGCTCTTCCGGTCCGCCGACCCCGAGGGCTGGCGGCCCGCGGACGCCGACCCCGTACGGCTGCTCGGGGCGCTGTCCGCCGGGCGGCTCACCGAACTGGCCGGGGACGAGGCGTACCTCACCCGCCTCGCCGAGGCCTCCGCCGACCTGGCCGAGTATCTCCAGGGCCCCCGCTGGTACCAGGAACAGCGGGCCGCCGGAGCCGAACTCCCCTCCGCCGTCGCCTACTTCTCACCCGAATTCGGCGTCACCGCCGCCCTGCCCCAGTACAGCGGCGGTCTCGGCATCCTGGCCGGCGACCACCTCAAGGCCGCCAGCGACCTCGGCGTCCCGCTCATCGGCGTCGGGCTGCTCTACCGCCACGGCTACTTCCGCCAGACCCTCTCGCGCGACGGCTGGCAGCAGGAGCACTATCCCGTCCTCGACCCCAACGAACTCCCGCTCGACCTGGTCCGCGAGACCGACGGCACCCCCGCCCGGGTGGTGCTCGCCCTGCCCGGCGGACGCTCGCTGCACGCGTGCATCTGGCTGGCCCGGGTCGGCCGCGTACCGCTGCTCCTGCTCGACTCCGACGTCGAGGAGAACGCGCCGGGCGAACGCGACGTCACCGACCGGCTCTACGGCGGCGGCAGCGACCACCGCCTCCTCCAGGAGATGCTGCTCGGCATCGGCGGGGTGCGCGCGGTGCGCACCTGGTGCCGGCTGACCGGCACCCCGGAGCCGGAGGTGTTCCACACCAACGAGGGCCACGCCGGCTTCCTCGGACTGGAGCGCATCCGCGAACTCATCCCCACCGGGCTCGACTTCGACGCCGCCCTCGAAGTGGTGCGGGCCGGGACCGTCTTCACCACCCACACCCCGGTGCCCGCCGGGATAGACCGTTTCGACCGGCAGCTGATCGCCCGCCACTTCGGCGACGACGGCGAGCTGTCCGGCGTACCCGTCGAGAAGATCCTGCGGCTCGGCACCGAGACCTACCCCGGCGGTGAGCCGGAGCTGTTCAACATGGCGGTGATGGGCCTCCGGCTCGCCCAGCGCGCCAACGGCGTCTCCACCCTGCACGGGGCCGTCAGCCGGGAGATGTTCTCCGGGCTCTGGCCGGGCTTCGACCCCGCCGAGGTGCCGATCACCTCCGTCACCAACGGCGTCCACGCCCCGACCTGGGTCGCTCCCGAGGTGTTCCGGCTCGGCGCGGGCCAGGTCGGCGAGGGCCGCGCCCACCAGGTGCTGGCGGGCGGCCCGGTGGCCGACGAGACCTCCTCGCACACCGGCACACCCCGCCGCTGGGACGCGGTGACCGGCATCGGCGACCAGGAGATCTGGGACCTGCGCCGGGATCTGCGCGGCCAGCTGGTCACCGAGGTCCGCCGCCGGCTCTACGCCTCCTGGCGCAGGCGCGGCGCGGGCACCGCCGAGCTGGGCTGGATCGACGGCGTCCTCGACCCGGACGTCCTGACCATCGGCTTCGCCCGGCGCGTCCCCTCGTACAAGCGGCTCACGCTGATGCTGCGCGACCGCGACCGGCTGCGGGAGCTGCTGCTCCACCCGACGCACCCGATCCAGATCGTCGTCGCGGGCAAGGCCCACCCGGCCGACGACGGCGGCAAGCGGCTGGTCCAGGAGCTGGTCCGGTTCGCGGACGACCCGCGGGTGCGCCACCGCATCGTCTTCCTCTCGGACTATGGCATGGGCATGGCGCAGAAGCTCTACCCGGGCTGCGACGTCTGGCTCAACAACCCGCTGCGCCCGCTGGAGGCGTGCGGCACGAGCGGGATGAAGGCGGCCCTGAACGGCTGCCTCAACCTGTCGGTGCGCGACGGCTGGTGGGACGAGTGGTTCGACCCGGACTTCGGCTGGGAGATTCCCACCGCCGACGGCTCCGCGGTCGACGAGGACCGCCGCGACGAGCTGGAGTCCAACGCCCTGTACGCCCTGATCGAGGACCGGGTGGCCCCGCGCTTCTACGACCGGGGTGCGCAGGGGCTGCCGGACCGCTGGATCGAGATGGTCCGCTCCACCCTGGTCAATCTCGGTCCGCGGGTGCTGGCGGGGCGGATGGTGCGCGAGTACACCGAGCGCCTGTACGCCCCCGCCGCGCGGGCCCGCCGGGCCCTGGAGCCCGGGGCCGCGCGGGAGCTCGCCCGGTGGAAGGCCGGGGTCCGGGCGGCCTGGCCGGATGTCGCCGTCGACCATGTGGAGTCGGTCACCGACACCGCGGCGGGCGGCTCGGCGGAGCTCGGCGCCACCCTGGCGCTGCGGGCGCGGATCGCGCTCGGCGGTCTGGAGCCGGACGACGTGGAGGTCCAGGTGGTCGCGGGCCGGGTCGACTCCGGTGACGCCATCGCCGACGCCCAGACCTTCCCGCTGAAGCCGGCGGGCGGTCAGGACCTGGAGGACCGCTGGCTCTACGAGGGTCCGCTCGCCCTGGACCGGACGGGACCGTACGGCTACACCGTGCGCGTACTGCCCGCCCATCCGCTGCTGGCCACGAGCGCCGAGATGGGCCTGGTCGCGCTGCCGGCCGAGGCGGCGGGGGAGGGCGCGGGCGTGCTGCTGCGCTGAGCGCGCGCCCCGGCCGACCCGAGGGGCCCGGCACCCGTGCGGTGCCGGGCCCCTGTGTGTGCGGCGAGCGGTTCCCTTCGTGCAGTGAACGCAGAACCTTGACGTGTCCATGGAATGGCTTTACGTTCCTGACTCATCGCAGGGTTCACCATGCGGCCCAGAGTTCACATCCTTGAACCTCGTGAACTCCGGTGACCTCCCATCACCACCCTTGTCGGGTCGGGCCGTCGAACCGTCACCGCACCGGAAGGCACCCCACATGCGCACCGGCACCATCCCCCGCGTCCTCGGCACCGCCGCCGCCCTGGCCGCGCTGCTCACCACGGCCCTCGCCGCACCGGCCCTCGCGGAGAGATCCCCGGCGAAGGCGCCCGCGGCGGCCCCCGTCACGGCCGCCGCCCCGGCGGACTTCACCCACCCCGGCGTACTCGTCAGCCGCCCCCAACTGGACTTCGTCCGGGGCCGGGTGCAGGCGGGCGCGCAGCCCTGGAAGAGCGCCTACGACCAGATGATGGGCAGCAAGTACGCCTCGCTGACCCGCACCGCCAAACCCCGCGCGATCGTCGAGTGCGGCTCGTACTCCAACCCCAACTACGGCTGCACGGACGAGCGCGAGGACGCCATCGCCGCGTACACGCTCTCGCTCGCCTGGTACCTCACCCAGGACAGCCGGTACGCGCAGAAGGCCATCGAGATCATGGACGCCTGGTCGGCCGTGATCAAGGACCACACCAACAGCAACGCCCCGCTCCAGACCGGCTGGGCCGGCTCCTCCTGGCCGAGGGCCGCCGAGATCATCAAGTACACCTACAGCAGCTGGCCGAACTCCGGCCGCTTCGGCACCATGCTCCGTAACGTCTACCTGCCGAAGGTCGCGGGCGGCTCCCACTCCAACGGCAACTGGGAGCTGTCGATGACCGAGGCGGCGATCGGCATCGCGGTCTTCCTGGAGGACCGCGCCGCGTACGACAGGGCCGTGGGCAAGTTCCGCGGACGTGTCCCCGCGTACATCTATGTGACCGCCGACGGCTCACTGCCCAAGGTCGCACCGGGCAGCGGTCTCGACACCCGGGCCAAAGTCATCAACTACTGGCAGGGCCAGTCCACCTTCATGGACGGGCTCTCCCAGGAGACCTGCCGCGATCTGACCCACACCGGCTACGGCATCTCCGCCATCTCCCACATCGCCGAGACCAGCCGCATCCAGGGCCAGGACCTCTACCCGGAGGTCGCCGACCGGCTGCGGCACGCGATGGGGCTGCACTCCAAGCACCAGCTGGGCACGCCCGTGCCGTCCTCGCTGTGCGGCGGCTCGCTCAAGGACCACCTCGGGCCGGTCACCGAGGTCGGCTTCAACGCGCTCGCCAACCGGCTCGGCTACGCGATGACCAACACGCAGACGCTGACCGAGCGGCAGCGGCCCGCCGGATCCAACAACCTCTTCGTCGCCTGGGAGACCCTGACCCACGCGAACAACCCCGCCTGACCCGGGGGGTGTCATGACGAACGGCCCGGGAGGGGGCGGAACCCCTCCCGGGCCGTTCGGTGCGGTGCGCGTGGATCAGAAGGTGAGCTTGAAGCTGTTGATCCGCCCGGTGTCCTGCCGTGCGAGGTCCTGGACCTTCAGCTTCCAGACCCCGTTGGCCACCTCGGACGAGGCGTTGACCGTGTAGGTCTCCACCACGTTGTCCGCGGAGTCGCCGGAGGAGCGGTTCTTCAGCCGGTAGTTGGTGCCGTCCGGGGCCACCAGGTCGACGACCAGGTCACCGCGCCAGGTGTGCGTGATGTCCACGCCGACCTTGAGGGCGCTCGGCGCGTTGCCGGCCACGCCGGAGACGGTGACCGAGCTGGTGACGGCCGCACCGGCGTCCGGGATGTTCACCACGGTGGTGTTCTCGAACACCTTGCCGCCCGGGTCGGGGTCGCCGCCGCCGGGGCGGGCGCCCACGTTGATGCCGGCCCAGGCGTGGGCCACGGCCGCGTACTCGGGGCTGGTGGCCCCGTACAGCTCACTGGCGACCGCGAGCGTGCCGGTGCGAGCGGCGGCGTAGTTCGTCGTCGAGGTGAACTTGGTGGTGAGCGCCTTGAACCAGATCTGCAGCGCCTTGTCCCGGCCGATGCCGGTCACCGGGAGGCCGTCGGAGGTCGGCGAGTCGTAGTTCACGCCGTTGACGGTCTTGGCGCCGCTGCCCTCGGAGAGCAGGTAGAACCAGTGGTTCGCCGGGCCCGAGGAGTAGTGGACGTCGACGTTGCCGATGCCCGAGTACCAGTAGTCCTTGGACGCGCCGTCCTTGGAGGGCTTGTCCATGTAGCGCAGCGGCGTGCCGTCGCCGTTGATGTCGATCTTCTCGCCGACCAGGTAGTCGCCCGGGTCCTCGCTGGTGTTGGAGTAGAACTCCACGCCCGCGGCGAAGATGTCGGAGGTGGCCTCGTTGAGACCGCCGGACTCGCCGCTGTAGACGAGCTTGGCCGTGACCGAGGTCAGACCGTGCGTCATCTCGTGGGCGGCCACGTCCAGGGAGGTCAGCGGCTTGACGTTGCCGCTACCGTCGCCGTACGTCATGCAGAAGCAGCTGTCCTGCCAGAACGCGTTGACGTAGTTGTTGCCGTAGTGGACGCGGGAGTACGCGCCGACGCCGTCACCGCGGATGCCGGAGCGGCCGTGCACGTTCTTGTAGTAGTCCCAGGTCTCGGCGGCGCCGTAGTGGGCGTCCGCGCCGGCCGTCTCGGCGTTCTGCGGAGTGCCGTCGCCCCAGATGTCGTCCGGGCCGGAGAACAGGGTGCCGGTGCCCGAGCTGCCCCGGTTCAGGTTGTACGTCTTGTGGTTGCCGCGCGTGGTGTCGGTCAGGGTGTACGAGGGCGCGGTGCCCAGGGTGACCTGGCCGTTGTACTGCGTGTTGCCGGTGCCGTTGTGGACGGCCTGCCACTCGTAGAGCTTCTCGCCCGTGGTGGCGTCCGTGAGCACGTGCAGCTCGTTCGGGGTGCCGTCGTGCTGGAGCCCGCCGACCACGGTCTCGTACGCGAGCTGCGGCGCGCCGCTGCCCAGCCACACCACCTTGCGCGGGGCGTTCTCCGCCTTCTCGGCCTTCGACCCCTCGGCCTTGGCCGCGCCGAGCGCCTGCTTCTCGGCCGCTGCCGGGGCCACGTCGGCGGTGAGGCCGACGGCCTTCAGCTGCGCGCTGGTCGCCTTCGACGCCTTGCTGACGCCCTCGGTCCGCCCGGCCGCGGACTCCTTGACCACGAGGTCGCCGCCGAGGACGGGGAGGCCGTCCAGCGTGCGCTCGTAGCGGGTGTGCGTCGTGCCGTCGCGGTCCTGGACGACATCGCGGACCACGAGCTTCTCGGTGGACCCGAGGCCGAGTTCCTTGGCGGTGGCCGCCTTGGTGGCGTTCGCCTCGCTGAGCAGCTCGGCGCGCTGGGCGGGCGAGAGCTTGGCGGGCAGGGCGCCCGGGTCGGCCTTGGTGCCGGCGGTGATGCCGCCGAGCGGGGCCGAGGCGGGCGCGGAGGTGGCGGTGGCGGCGCCGGACGGAACGGCGACGGCTATGAGGGCTGCTGCGGCTATCAGAGCGCCGGTCGCGGTGGCGCGACGGCTGGGCGTGGATCTCACGCGGACTCCTTCTGCGAGGGGGGTACCGGCGGCGCTGGACGGGCCGTCCGGACGGTGCAGGCGGTGCGCAGAACGGGGTGAAGAGTGTCAGCAGATGACCGTGTCTGTCAGGAGCGCGTCAATAACTTGGCCGGTTTTCGTTCGTTGCCGGAAAGGTCATGTTCGTTAAGCGGACGTTTCGCCGATCATTGCCGCAGTGTTACCGGGCGTTGTGGAGACCGGTATTCACAGGGTGGTCACAGGTTTCGCGCGCGACGGGCACCGCGCGGGCGCGGGCGGGAAGTGGCGTGATGACCGCCTGATGAGACGACGTCGGATTCTGGCCAGATCCGCACGCCGGAATGCGCCGGTCCGTCAGGATGCGGCCCGGCGCGGGGCGGAGCTCAGGCGGTCGCGTCCGGCGGGTAGACCGCGTCCAGGAGGTCGCGCACGAAGCGGTCGAGGTCGTCGAGTCCCGCCGCCGCGAGGGTGCCGGGGCCGTTCGTCAGCAGATGCGGGACCGCCGCGTGCAGGGCGAGGGTGACGACGGCGGCCCGCTGCGGGGTGACGGGCAGCCCGGCGGCGCGCTGGGCCGCCTCGAAGCCCGCGAAGTCGCCGGTGGCCATCGGGTCGAGGATGCCGGAGAGCCAGGGCCGCCGGGTCGCCTCGGCCTGGAGCTCCAGCACCGCGAGGAGACGGGCGCGGCCGGGCCCCGCGACGTTCTCCAGGAGCGAGCGGAAGAGGGCGGTCAGGCCCTCGCGGTCCGCCGGCCCCGGGTGGGCGGCCAGCTGCGCGGTGAGTGCGACGTACTGCTCCAGGCAGCGCTCCGCCACCGCGCGGAGCACCGCGTCGCGGGTCGGGAAGTAGTTCTTGGTGGTGCCGGGCGGCACCTCGGCGGCCCGGTCCACGGCCCGGTGGGTCAGGCCGCGCCCGCCGTCCCGGGCCAGCACCTCGATCGCCGCGTCCCGCAGCCGGTCCCGCCGGTCCGGATTCACGCGCGCTCCCTCACTCCCGTACCGCTGCCGTCATTCCCGGACCGCTGTCGCCCCCGGCCTCCGCCCTTGCCGATGTTACCCCAAGCGTGGTACCACGGATGTGGTGGTTTTTCTGCACCGGCCGGACGAGCTTCGGGAGTGCGACATGACGGGAACGGCGACCGTGGTCGGCGCGGGCATCGGCGGACTGGCGACCGCGATCGGACTCCGCCGCGCGGGCTGGAGCGTGACCGTGCTGGAGCGGCGCACCGAACTGGAGCGGTACGGTGCGGCCTTCGGCATCCACCCCACCGCACAGTCCGCGCTCGACCGGCTCGGCGTCGGCGACGCGCTGCGCGACCACGCCGTCCCCTACCGCGACGCGCACATCCGCACCCCGGACGGAACGCCGATCGCCCGCCTCCCGCTGGAACGCATCGAACGCAAGGCGGGCCGTCGCCCTGCTGGACTGCGGCATTCGCGCGACCTTCGGCACCGACCCGGCTGCGGCGGCGAGCACGCCGTGCGCCGGCGGCGAGCCGCTTCTTCGCGCTGACCCGGTCGGCGCCGCAGGGCCCGCACCAACTGGTACGCCACCGCCCCCGAGGCCACCACCGCCGAGGAACTGCGCGGCCTCTTCGCCGGCTGGCACGACCCGATCCCGCGCATCCTGGACGCCACCGATCCGGCGGCCTGGATCCGCTACGAGATGCGCCACCTGTACCCGGCACTGCCGACTTTCGTATCTGTGGACGCCCGCCACGCCCCGTCCGCCGCCGGGCCCTCCGCCGCCGGGCCCTCCGCCGCCGGGCCCTCCGCCGCCGGGCCCTCCGCCGCCGGGCCCGACTCATCGGCGGCCCCCGTCGCCCTGGTCGGCGACGCGGCCCACGCCATGACGCCCAACCTGGGCCAGGGCGCCTGCACCGCGATCCTGGACGCGGACGCCCTGACCCGCGCGCTCGCCGCCGCACCCCCGGGCCCGGCGGGCGTCACCGGAGCCCTGCGCGCCTACGACCGTGAACGCCGCCGCAGCGCCCAGCGGACCGCCTTCGCCTCCCGGACCCTGCACCGTTTCATGAGCACGGAACGCACCCGGCTGCGCGATGGGGCGGTGCGGCTGCTGCCGGGGTGAGGCGGGCGCGAATACGGTCGCCCGAGCGCGGGCGCGCACCCTACGATCGGCGGACCGGGACCGCGCGGTCCCGCAGGGTGCGGTGCCGTGGCCGAGCGGTCCAAGGCGATCGCCGCGGGGAAGGTCCTCCGCGCGGCGACTCGATGAGGCAGGGGCGGACCTGTCCCGTCTCGTCCGCGGGTTCGAATCCCGTCGGCATCGCACCCGGCTGTCAAGGCGGAGTGACCGGACGCCGACGACCGGCTTCCGGACAGGACGGAGCCTTCCGGGCGACAGGTCCCGCCCGCACCGCTACAACGGAGCTTCCACCCTCAGGAAGGCTTCGCCGTGCAGCTCGGGACGATCGGTATCTGGAGCCTGGCGTTCACGCACGGGGACCGCGCCGAGGCGCGGGACGCCGCGACCGAGCTGGAAGAGCTCGGATACGGCGCCATCTGGCTCGGCGGCAGCCCGGGCGGCAACCCGCGCGCGGACCTGCTCACGGCTTCGGCGGTCCTGTCGGCGACGAGCCGGATCACCGTCGCGACCGGGTGCGTGTCCATCTGGGACAGGCCCCCCGGCCAACTCGCCGCCGCCTACCACGCCTTGCCGGAACGGCAACGGAACCGGCTCTTGGTGGGCCTGGGCGTCAGCCATGCCGAGATCGCCGGCCGGTACCACGAGCCGTACCACGCGCTGCGCTCCTACCTGGAGGCACTGGACGCGGCGGATCCGCCACTGCCGTCGACCGCGCGCATCATCGGTGCGCACGGGCCGCAGATGACCCGGCTGGCAGCAGCCAGGACCACGGGAGTGCACCCCTACCTCGTCGGCCCCGCCCATACCGCCTGGGCCAGGTCGATGCTGGGAGAAGGGCCCTTGCCGGCGCTGGAACAGACCGTCATCCCGCACCTCGACGCCGAGAAGGCCCGCGCCACGGCCCGGACCATGCTCGCCCCCTACCTCGGGCTGCGCAACTACCGGTCGGCGTGGCTGCGCGGGGGTTTCGCGGTCGAGGACCTGTCCGGCGGCGGCAGCGACCGGCTGATCGACGAGCTGTTCGCCTGGGGCGGACCGGACGAGATCGCCGATCGGCTCACCGAGCACCACCGGGCCGGAGCCGATCACATCGCCGTCCAGGTGGTCACCGACACCTTCGGCGCCTTCGCCCGCCAGGCATGGCGCGACCTCGCCCCGCAACTGCTCGCGGCCTAGGGCGTGTCGTCGCCTGCCGTCTGCCGTCTGCCGTCTGCCGTCTGCCGTCTGCCGTCTGCCGCCTGCCGCCTGCCGGGCGACGACGGCAGTGTGACGACAGGCCCTGGGCAGTGCTCCTCGGGTCATGCATCAGGAGGCGGCGTCATGTCTGGACGGCGTAGAGAGCGTGGTCCTTGCTGCCCACGTAGATCGCATCGCCTGCCACCGTCGGAGAGGACTCCAGGCCGGCGCCCGTGCGAAAGGCCCAGCGCTTCTTCCCTGTTCGCGCGTCCACCGCGTACAGATGACTGTCCTCACTGCACACGTAGACCACCCCGTCCGCCACGACCGAGGCGGAGAAGATACTGCTTTCGGTTTCGAAAGCCCAGCGCTGCTTGCCTGTCGCGGCGTCCAGAGCGAACAGGTACTCGATGCTGTCGCCGACGTACACCACGCCATCGGCCACGGTCGGCGCCAGGAGAGCGCGGTTGCCGGCTCCTACCTTCTTGTATCTGGCACCGGTGCGGGACCACTGCTGCTTCCCGGTCACGGCATTCACCGCGTACAAGCGACCACTGGTGACGTACACCAGGCCGTCGGCCACGACCGGGGCGGAGTTCACGCCGTCGAGGACGGGGAAGGCCCAACGTCGTTTTCCCGTCCTGGCGTCCAGCGCGTAGAGATGGTTGTCGTCGCTGGCGAAGTACACGACGCCGTGCACCACGACCGGCGCCTTTGTCACATCGCCGTTCTCGCGGCAGCGAAAGTCCCATCTTTTCTTGCCTGTTATCGCGTCCACCGCGTAGAGGATCCCGTCGCCGCTTCCGGCGTAGACGATGTTGTCGACCACGACCGGCGACCAGAATACTGATCCGTCGCCGAAGACCCAGCGCTTCTTGCCGGTGGCGGCGTCCACCGCGTACAGGCCGTTGAGGTAGGTGCCCACGTAGAGGAGACCGCCCACGACAACCGATGCCGAGTAGACCACATTGCCGGTGTCGAGGGACCAGCGCTTCTTGCCCGTGGCAGCGTCCAGCGCGTACACGTGGTTGTCGTTGCTGCCGAAGTAGACCACGCCGTTCGCGACGGTCGGCTGCGACTTCACCTCGGCGTCGGTCCGAAAGGACCAGAGCTGCTCGCCGGGCTTGCGGGGGGCCGGCGGAGAGGCGGTACGGGTCGGCTTCCGTGCGGATGGCTGAAGGGTGGAGGGCGAGCCGGCGGAGCCGGAACGCCCGTCGGCGGTCTTCCAGACCGCGACGGCGAGCCCGGCGGCGGCTGCCGTACCCGTCAGGGCGAACAGGGCGCCGCGCCGGGAGAGGGGAGGCGGCGGGGACACGGGGCTGTGCACGGCCTGCCCGGCGGTCCGGGTGGGCTCGTCGTGCAGGGCCGGGGCGGTGACCGGAGGGGTGTCGGGCGCGGCAGGCGTCTGCAGCGGTTCGGGCGCGGCTCCGTGCGGTGCGGCGGGCAGATCCGGCGCGGTGGGGGTCGGTGCTGCGGCAGGGGCGGTCGGCAAGGCGGGACTGCGGGGCAGCGGAGTGGAGGCCTTCGCCCGGACCAGCCGGTCGACCTCGTCGGGCATCCAGCCGGGCTCCGTGAGCAGGGTCGTCGCTTCGGCCGTAGCCCGCTCGCCCGCGGTGGTCATGCGGTGCAGCAGGTCGGCCAGGGTCGGCCGCTGGTCGGGCTCCTTGGCCAAGCAGGCTGCCACGGTCCGGCGCAGTTCCGGGGGAAGAGCGTCGAGGTCGGGCTCCTCGTACACGGCCCGGAAGTGCAGGGCGTGAGGAGTGCCCGTGCCGAACGGGCCGACGCCGACAGCGGTGTAGGCGAGTACCGCGCCGAGCGCGAAGACGTCGCTGGGGGGCCCGACGGGCCTGCCGGTGAGCTGTTCCGGCGACATGAATCCGGGCGTGCCGATCGTCGTGCCGGTGTGGGTCAGCGCGCTGGCCTCGCTCGCTGTCGAAATGCCGAAGTCGATCACTCGGGGGCCGTCGGGGGCCAGCAGGACATTGGAGGGTTTCAGATCGCGGTGCACGACGCCGGCGGCGTGGATCGCCTCCAGGGCCTCCGCCAGACCGGCGCCGAGTGCCAGCACGTGCTCGGCCTGCCACGGCCCGTGCTGGGCAACCGCCTCGCCCAGCGACACACCGGATACGTAGACGGTCGCCAGCCAGGCCGGGGAACCGTCGGGGTCGGCGTCGACGACCCCGGCGGTGAAGGCCCCGTTCACCCTGCGGGCCGCCGTCACCTCACGAACGAAGCGGCGCCGGAAGTCCATGTCCCGGGCCAGCTCCGGACGTACCACCTTCAGCGCGACCGGGCGGCCGCCGGGCGAACGTCCCAGGTACACCTGCCCCATGCCGCCCGCGCCGATCCGCGCCACGATCCGGTACCGCCCCACCTGTCGCGGGTCCTCCGGCTCCAGTCCGTCGAACACGGCCCCTCCTCTGCCAACGGCGCAGCCCTCCCGGGCACTTGACAGCGCGCATCATGCCAGAACGGGTGGGGCGGGAGAGGGGGCGTCGACGGGGCCTCCGGGCATGCTCCGGGCCAGGGAAACGAAGGTCCTGACCGTCTCGCCGCGCCGGAACGGTGCGCACCGAAGCACGAACCCGCAGCCGGGTCCGCTCAGGCCAGACTGTCCTTCCACGTCCGGTGCAGTCCCGCGAACCGCCCCGTACCGCCGATCAGTTCGGACGGCGCGCCGTCCTCCACGATCCGGCCGTGCTCCATCACCAGCACCCGGTCCGCGATCTCCACCGTGGAGAGCCGGTGGGCGATCACCACCGCCGTGCGGCCGTGCAGCACCGTGTCCATGGCCCGTTGCACGGCCCGCTCGCCGGGGATGTCCAGGGAGCTGGTCGCCTCGTCCAGGATCAGCACCGACGGGTTCGCCAGCAGGGCACGGGCGAAGGCCACCAACTGGCGCTGGCCCGCCGAGATCCGGCCGCCCCGCTTGCGTACGTCGGTGTCGTAGCCGTCCGGCAGGGCGGCGATGAAGTTGTGCGCGCCGATCGCCTTCGCGGCGTGCTCGATCTCCTCGCGGGTGGCGTCCGGGCGGCCGATCGCGATGTTCTCCGCGACCGTTCCGGAGAACAGGAACGCCTCCTGCGTCACCATCACCACGCCCCGGCGCAGCTCGGCGGTGTCCAGGTCGCGCAGGTCCGTGCCGTCCAGCAGGACCCGGCCTTCGGTCGGGTCGTAGAACCGGGCCAGCAGCTTGGCCAGCGTCGACTTGCCCGCGCCCGTGGAGCCGACGACCGCCACCGTCCGGCCCGCCGGGATGTGCAGGTCGAAGGTGGGCAGCACCTCGCCGCCCGTCCGGTAGGCGAACCGCACCCCGTCGAACGTGACCTCCCGGCCCGGGAGGTCGCCGGAGCGCGGCGGCAGTTCCCTGGGGTGGTCGGTCTCCGGGACGTTCGGCGTCTGGGCCAGCAGACCGGCGATCTTCGCCAGTGAGGCCGCGGCCGACTCGTAGGAGTTGAGGAACATGCCCAGCCGGTCGATCGGGTCGTACAGCCGGCGCAGATACAGCACCGCCGCCGCCAGCACACCGAGCGCCAGCGTGCCGTCCGCCACCCGGTAGGCGCCCCACAGCACCATGCCGGCCACCGCCGTGTTCGCGATCAGCCGCGAGCCGACGACATAGCGCGCCATCTCCAGGATCGCGTCGCCGTTCGACCGCTCGTGGCGGGTGTTCAGCTCGGTGAAGGCGGCGTCGTTGCTCCGCTCCCGGCGGAACGCCTGGACCGGGCGGATGCCGTTCATCGTCTCCGCGAACTTCACGATCACCGCCGCGATCGCCGTCGACCGTGCCATGAACGCGACGGACGCCCGCCGCCGGTACATCCGGACCATCAGATACAGCGGTACGAAGGAGAGCGTGGCGATCGCGCCGATGCCCAGGTCCAGCCAGAGCAGCACCAGCGAGATCGACACGAACGACAGGACCACGCCGATCAGTTCCTGGAGCCCCTCGCTCAGCAGCTCCCGCAACGACTCCACATCGGTCGTGGAGCGCGAGATCAGCCGGCCCGAGGTGTAGCGCTCGTGGAAGTCGACGCTGAGCGCCTGCGCGTGCCGGAAGATCCGGCCGCGCAGATCGAGCAGCACGTCCTGGTTGATCCGTGCGGCGGCCCGGATGAAGCCGTACTGGAGGACGCCCGCGCCGACGGAGCAGAGCGCGTAGCCGACGGCGACCGCGATCAGCGGGCCGTAGTCGTGGTCCCGGAACGCCGGAACCCCGCTGTCGATCGCGTACGCCACCAGCAGCGGGCCCGCCTGCATCGCACCCTGCTGAACCAGCAGGAGCAGGGCCGCCACGGCGACCCGGCCGCGCATCGGGGCCAGCAGCGAGAGCAGCAGCGACCGCGTGGCCCCGGGCGGAGCGGGCAGGTCGTCCTGGTCGAACGGGTCGTCGGAGAGGGGCCGTTCGGGGGCGGGCGGGCTCTTCTTCCGCGGGCCGTCGTCCTCGGCCGCGGGACGTGAGGCGTCGTCGGTGGTCGTGGTCATCGGGCACTGCCCTCCTCGGCGGGGACCTGCCCGACGGCGGCCCGGTGATTCTCGTCGCCGGCGCCCCGGCGGTCCTCGTGCCCGGCCTCGTGGCCGGTGCCCCGGTGGTCCTCGTGCCCGGTGCCGGTGGGCCCGGCGCCCTCGTGCGGACGGGCCGGATCGCCGGGCTCGGCGCCCGACATCAGCCAGGCGTACTCCGCGTTGTCGCGCAGCAGCTCCTGATGGGTGCCGACCGCGGCGATCCGGCCGCCCGACAGCAGCGCCACCCGGTCGGCCAGCATCACGGTGGACGGGCGGTGCGCCACGACCACCGCCGTCGTCCGCTCCAGGACCTGCCGCAGCGCGGCCTCCACCAGCGTCTCCGTGTGCACGTCCAGCGCGGAGAGCGGGTCGTCCAGCACCAGGAAGCGCGGCTCACCGACCACGGCGCGGGCCAGCGCCAGACGCTGGCGCTGGCCGCCGGACAGGCTCAGGCCCTGCTCGCCGACCTCGGTGTCCAGCCCGTGCGGCAGCTCGTGCACGAAGTCGGCCTGGGCCACCGACAGCGCCCGGCGCACCTGCGCCTCGTCCGCGCCCGCCGCGCCCATCGTCACGTTCTCGCCGACCGTCGCGGAGAACAGCGTCGGCTCCTCGAACGCCACCGACACCAGCTCCCGCAGCCGCGAGCGCTCCATCGTGGCGATGTCCTCGCCGTCCAGCGTGATCCGCCCGCCGGTCGCCTCGTGCAGCCGGGGCACCAGAGCGGTCAGCGTCGTCTTGCCCGACCCCGTACCCCCGACGAGGGCCAGCGTCTCGCCCGGCCGGATGTGCAGATCGATCCCGGCGAGGACCGGCGGCGAGCCCGGATCCGCGTCCGGGTAGCGGAACTCGACGCCCTCGAACACCATCCCGGCGGCGGTGGCCGGCGCGTCCTCGCGCACGGCGACGGCCCCGGGCTCCTCCGGGACGTCCATCACCTCGAAGTACCGGTCGGTGGCGGTCGCCGACTCCTGGCTCATCGCCAGCAGGAAGCCGATCGACTCCACCGGCCAGCGCAGCGCGAGCGCGGTGGAGAGGAAGGCCACCAGCGTGCCGGCCGACAGCGATCCGTCCGCCACCTGGATCGTGCCGAGGACCAGCGCGGCGCCGATCGCCAGCTCCGGGATGGCGGTGATCAGCGCCCAGATCCCGGCGAGCAGCCGGGCCTTGCCCAGCTCCGTGGTGCGCAGCCGGTGCGACAGCGCCCGGAAGGCCTGCGCCTGGCTGCGGTGCCGGCCGAAGCCCTTGACGATGCGGATGCCCAGCACGCTCTCCTCGACCACCGTGGTGAGGTCGCCGACCTGGTCCTGGGCCCGGCGCGCGACCACCGAGTACTTCGTCTCGAACAGCGAGCACAGGATCATCAGCGGCACCGCGGGCGCCAGCAGCACCAGACCGAGCGTCCAGTCCTGGGCGAACAGAAGAACGAACCCGAGGAGGATCGTCGTCGTGTTGACGATCAGGAAGGTCAGCGGGAACGCCAGGAACATCCGCAGCAGCATCAGGTCCGTCGTCCCGCGCGACAGCAGCTGACCCGAGGCCCAGCGGTCGTGGAAGGCGACCGGAAGCCGTTGCAGATGGCGGAAGAGGTCCGCCCGCATCGACGCCTCGACCCCGGCCAGCGGACGTGCCACCAGCCATCGCCGGAACCCGAACAGCAGCGCCTCCGCGATGCCCAGCAACAGCAGATACAGCGCCCCCAGCCACACCCCGCCCGGATCGCGGTCGGCGACGGGACCGTCCACCATCCACTTCAGGACCAGGGGGATCACCAGCCCCAGAGAGGACGCCACGATCGCCACGAAGGCGGCCGTGAACAGGCGGACCCGCACGGGGCGGACATAGGGCCACAGGCGCAGGAGGGAGCGCACGGCGGACCGGTCCGTGCGCTCTGCAGGCTTTTCGGGCATCAGGGCCGACCATACGTTTCACCACTGACATCGGTCCTCCCAATTTCGGCCGGACCGAGCCCTCCTCCCCGCCCGGTCCGGCGGAACGCACCCCCGACCGCACACCGGAACGCACCTCGGGCCGCACCCCGGGTCGTACCCCTCGATCAACCGATCGGCCGATGCGCCGTCGAGCGTGACGGCGGATACCGCCCGGGACCGTCCGCCGGAACCCTGGTGGACATGGCCATCATCGAAGTCAACGAGGTACGCAAGACCTACGCGGGCCGTGCCGTGGTCGACGGCGTCTCCTTCTCCGTCGAGGAGGGCGAGATCTTCGGCATCCTCGGTTCCAACGGGGCGGGCAAGACCACCACCGTCGAGTGCGTGGAGGGCCTGCGCATCCCCGACGCGGGCACGGTCAGGGTCGCCGGGCTCGACCCCGTCGCCGACCACGACCGGGTGACGCACCTGCTCGGCGCCCAGCTCCAGGAGAGCGAGCTCCAGGCCAAGCTGACCGTACGGGAGGCGCTGGAGCTTTACGCCGCCCTCTACCCGGCCCCCGTCGACTGGCGGCCGCTCGCCGACCGGCTCGGCCTGACCGACCGGCTCTCCACCCGGTTCGCGAAGCTCTCCGGTGGCCAGAAACAGCGGCTGTTCATCGCCCTCGCCCTGATCGGCGACCCGAAGGTCGTCGTGCTCGACGAGCTGACCACCGGCCTGGACCCGCGCGCCCGCCGCGACACCTGGAAGCTCATCGAGGAGGTCCGCGACAGCGGGGTGACCGTGCTGCTCGTCACCCACTTCATGGAGGAGGCCCAGCGCCTCTGCGACCGGATCGCCGTCATCGACCGGGGCCGGGTCGTCGCCCTGGACACCCCTTCCGGGCTGATCCGGCGGGCCACCGGCTCCACCGTTGTCTCCTTCGTCCCCTCCCGCACCCCGGCCGGACCCGAACTGGACCGGCTCGCCGCGCTGCCCGGCGTCGCCTCGGTGACCCCGCCCGACGCCGCCGGCGTGCTCGTTCTGCACGCCACCGACGACACCGTCACCCCGCTCATCGCCCTGCTCGCCGAACTCGGCGTCACCGCCCAGCGGCTGCGGATCACCGAGACCAGCCTCGACGACGCCTTCCTCGACCTCACCGAGCACGACCTCGCCGAGCACGACCTCACGGGACATGACCTCACCGGACAGGACGCCTGACATGAACCCCGCATCGACCCCGACCCCAACCCCGACCTCAACCCAGACCCCGGTCCCGACCCCGCCCCGTACGCCGCAGAGCGCCGCGCCCGTCCGACGGCGCGGCCCCATGGCGGCCGTGCTGCTCACCGAGACCCGGCTCTTCCTGCGCGAACCGGGCAGCCTCTTCTGGATCCTCGCCTTCCCGACCGTCCTCCTGGTGATCCTCGGCTTCGTCCCGGCCTTCAAGGAGGCCGACGAGAATCTCGGCGGACGCCGGGTCATCGACCTCTACGTCCCCGTCTCCGTCCTGCTCGCCATGATCATGGCCGGACTCCAGGCGATGCCGCCGGTCCTCACCGCGTACCGCGAACGCGGCATCCTGCGCCGGATGTCCACCACCCCGGTGCGGCCCTCGGCCCTTCTCACCGCCCAGATCACCCTGCACGGCGCGGCCGCCCTCGGCTCGGCGCTGCTGGTCGTCGCCGTCGGCCGCGTCGGCTACGGGGTCGCGCTGCCCGGACAGCTCCTCGGCTACGCGCTGGCGCTGCTGCTCGCGGTCGCCGCAGTGCTCGCCCTGGGCGCGACGATCTGCGCCCTGTCCCGTACGACGAAGGCGGCCACCGCGGTCGGCTCGGTCGCCTACCTCGCGATGATGTTCACCGCCGGGGTCTGGGTGCCCGTCCAGGCGATGCCCGACACCCTGCGCCGCGTCGTGCAGCTGACCCCGTTCGGCGCCGCGTCGCAGGCCCTGGACCAGGCCGCATCCGGCCACTGGCCGAGCTGGGCGTACCTCGGTGTCGTCGCGCTGTGGACCGTGATCCTGGGCATCGCGGCCGGTCGACTCTTCCGGTGGCAGTGACGGAGACTGCCCGCATGACGCAGCCGCCCTGCTCCGCGTACCCGTCCGGCGCGACCGGGCCCCGCACGATCGAGGACCGCTGGGAGCAGTTCCACCGGTACGGGCCCTACGCCGTCCTCGCCCTGTCCGCCCTCGTCGGGGGCGTCGCCGCCGACCTGATCATGACCCGTACCGAGATGTACGCCGCCGGGGTCCTGGTCGCGGCGGCGCTGGGGCTCCAGGTCTGGTGGGGCCGGACCCGACCGCGTACCGCGCCGCGCGCCGCGGCCGGGGTGTTCTACTACGCCGCCCGGACCGTCCTCGCCTTCGCCCTGTCCTGGCTCAACCCGTTCTTCGCGATCTACGCGGCCCTCGGCTACTTCGACGTCGAACCCCTGCTGCCCCAGCGGGCCGTGCGCGGCGGGCTGCTCGCCACCGCCGTCACCCTGGCCGGTTCGCAGAGCGGCGGACTGCCGCCCGCCACCCTGATGAACTGGGTCGCCTTCGGCGCGCTCTACCTCATCAACTCCGCCCTCGCCCTCTTCTTCTGGCACATCGGGATGCGGGAGGAGGAGAAGGCCCGGATCCAGGTCGAGACCATCGCCGAGCTGGAGCGCACCAACCTCCGGCTGGAGGAGGCCATGGCGGAGAACGCGGCCCTGCACGCCCAGCTCCTCGTCCAGGCCCGGGAGGCCGGGGTCGACGACGAGCGGCGCCGGCTCGCCGCCGAGATCCACGACACCCTCGCCCAGGGCCTCACCGGGATCATCGCCCAGCTCCAGGTCGTCACCTCCGTCACGGAGCGCGATCCGGCCACCGCCCGCCTCCACCTGGAACGGGCCGCCGCGCTCGCCCGCCACAGCCTCGGCGAGGCCCGCCGCTCCGTGCACAATCTGGCGCCCGTCGCCCTGGAACACGACGAGCTGGCCGGGGCGTTGGAGAAGACCGTCGCCGACTGGGCCGAACAGCACCGCGTCCGCGCCGACTTCACCGTCACCGGCACCGTCGAACCGGTCCACGACGAGATCGCCGCCACCCTGCTGCGCATCGCGGGCGAGGCCCTGGCCAACGCCGGGCGGTACGCCGGGGCCTCGCGGGTCGGGGTGACGCTGTCCTTCATGGACGACGAACTGACCCTGGACGTACGGGACGACGGCCGCGGCTTCGACCCGGCGGCGGCCGCCCCGGCGAGCCGCACCGGAGGCTTCGGCCTCGGCGGCATGCGGGCCCGCGCGGAACGCATCGCGGGAGCGGTCGAGGTGGAGTCGGAACCGGGCGGCGGCACAGCGGTGTCCGCCCGGGTGCCGCTGGTCAGACAGGCGTGAGCCCCCGTACGGTGCCGTCATGACCGAGACCCCCGCCCGCACCATCAGCCTCGTCGTCGTCGACGACCACCCGGTCGTCCGCGACGGACTGCGCGGCATGTTCGCCGCGGCCCCCGGCTTCGAGGTGCTCGGCGAGGCGGCGGACGGCGTGGACGCCCTCGCGGTCACCGAGCGCCTCGACCCGGACGTCGTCCTGATGGACCTGCGGATGCCCGGCGGCGGGGGAGTGGCGGCCATCGCGGAGCTGACCCGGCGGGGCGCGCGCTCGAAGGTCCTGGTGCTGACGACGTACGACACCGACTCCGACACCCTGCCCGCGATCGAGGCGGGCGCGACCGGCTACCTCCTCAAGGACGCCCCGCGCGAGGAGCTGTTCGCCGCCGTCCGGGCCGCCGCCGACGGGCGCAGCGTCCTGTCGCCCGCCGTCGCCTCCCGGCTGATGACCCGCGTCCGCACCCCCGCCGCCGGTCCCGCCGAAACCGCGCTGTCGGCCCGCGAGCGCGAGGTGCTGGTCCTGGTGGCGCGGGGCACGACGAACCGGGAGATCGCCGCCGAGCTGTTCATCAGCGAGGCGACCGTGAAGACCCACCTCACCCACGTCTTCGCCAAGCTGGGCGCCAAGGACCGGGCCGCGGCCGTCGCCGTCGGCTACGACCGGGGCATCCTCGGCTGAGGCCCCGGCTACTCCGCCACGCGCAGCAGCAGCACCGAACGGGCCGGCACCGTCACCTCCGTACCGCCGTCGATGACCGTGCCCGGGGCCTCCGCCTGGTCCTCCCGCGAGGTGTCCAGGACCAGTTCGTAGGCGTCCGCCCACGGCGCGCCCGGCAGTTCGAAGGTGACCGGCTCCGCGCCCGCGTGCAGCACCGCCAGGAAACTGTCGTCGCTCACCGGTTCGCCCCGCGCGTCCCGCCCCGGAATGTCCCGGCCCGAGAGATACAGCCCGAGCGTGGCCGCCGGTGCGTACCAGTCGCCCTCCGTCATCTCCCGGCCGTCCCGGGCGAACCACGCCAGATCCCGCAGCCCGTCCGGGGCCTGCGCCCGGCCGGAGAAGAACGCGCGGCGCCGCAGCACCGGATGGGTCCGGCGCAGCGTCAGCACCCGGGCCGTCAGTGCGGTCAGCTCCCGCCAGTGCGGCTGGTCCAGCAGCGACCAGTCGACCCAGCCGGTCGCGTTGTCCTGGCAGTAGGCGTTGTTGTTGCCGCCCTGCGTCCGGCCCATCTCGTCGCCCGCCACCAGCATCGGCACCCCGGTGGAGAGCAGCAGCGTGGTCAGCAGGTTACGGAGCTGGCGGCGGCGCAGCGCGTTGATCTCCGGATCGTCGCTCTCGCCCTCGGCCCCGCAGTTCCACGCCCGGTTGTCGTTCGTCCCGTCCCGGTTGCCCTCGCCGTTCTCCTCGTTGTGCTTCTGCTCGTAGGAGACCAGGTCGCGCAGGGTGAAGCCGTCGTGCGCGGTGACGAAGTTGACCGAGGCGTACGGGCGGCGGCCGCCCCAGGCGTACAGGTCGCTGGAGCCGGTCAGCCGGTAGCCGAGATCCCGTACGTCGGGGAGCGCGCCGCGCCAGAAGTCCCGTACGGCGTCGCGGTAGCGGTCGTTCCACTCGGTCCACAGCGGTGGGAAGGCCCCGACCTGGTAGCCGCCGTTGCCGACGTCCCACGGTTCGGCGATCAGCTTGACCCGGCGCAGCACCGGGTCCTGGGCGATCACCGCGAGGAACGGCGAGAGCATGTCGACGTCGTGCATCGAGCGGGCCAGCGCCGCCGCCAGGTCGAAACGGAAGCCGTCGACGCCCATCTCGGTGACCCAGTAGCGCAGCGAGTCGGTGATGAGCCGCAGCACCTGGGGCTGCACCACGTGCAGGGTGTTGCCGCAGCCGGTGTAGTCGGCGTAGCGGCGCGGATCGCCCTCCAGACGGTAGTAGCCGCGGTTGTCGATGCCGCGCAGCGACAGCATCGGGCCCAGCTCGCCCGCCTCCGCGGTGTGGTTGTAGACGACGTCGAGGATCACCTCGATCCCGGCGTCGTGCAGCGCGCGCACCATCCGCTTGAACTCGCCGACCTGCTGTCCCGCGGTGCCGGAGGCGGAGTAGTCGGCGTGCGGGGCGAAGTAGCCGATGGAGTTGTAGCCCCAGTGGTTGTGCAGCCCGCGCCGCAGCAGGTGGTCCTCGTGGGCGAACTGGTGCACCGGCAGCAGTTCGACGGCGGTCACCCCGAGCCGGGTGAGGTGCTCGATCGCGGCCGGGTGCGCGAGGCCGGCGTAGGTGCCGCGCAGCTCGGGCGGGATGTCCGGGTGGAGCTTGGTGAAGCCGCGTACGTGCAGCTCGTAGATGACGGAGTCGGCCCACGGCGTTTTGGGCCGGCGGTCCTCCACCCAGTCGTCGTCATCGTGGACGACCACCCCCTTGGGGACGTACGGGGCCGAGTCCCGGTCGTCGCGCACGGTGTCGGCGACATGCTGGTCCGGCCAGTCCCGGACGTGCCCGTACACCTCGGGCGGCAGGGCGAAGGTCCCGTCGACGGCACGGGCGTACGGGTCGAGCAGCAGCTTCGCCGCGTTCCAGCGGGCCCCTGTCCACGGGTCCCAGCGGCCGTGCACCCGGTAGCCGTACCGCTGACCGGGCCGTACGCCGGGGACGAAGCCGTGCCAGATCTCATGCGTCAGCTCGCTCAGCGGGCACCGCGTCTCAACGCCCCGCTCGTCGAACAGGCACAGCTCGACCGCCTCGGCCCCGCCCGCCCACAGCGCGAAGTTCGTCCCCGCCACCCCGTCCGGACCGACCCGGAAGCGGGCCCCCAGCGGCATCGGGGCCCCGGGCCACACGGCGGGCGCGGCCGCCCCCGACCGTACGGCGTCGGCGCGCTGCGCCTGGGCGACCTCCGCCCGCACGGCGGCCACCGCGTCCGGATCAGCCACCGGCACCGGCACCGGCTCCTGACCCCGCACCGGCTCCTGGTCCTGTACTGCCTCCTGCTCGGCTGCGCTCGACACCGTGCGGCCTCCCGCGGCTCGTGGGACGGGCACCTGCGAGGGGGCGCGCGGCGTCCCGGCCGCGGCCCCTTCTCGGTAGTCCTCCCCTCTGTTCTGCCCACCGGGCGGCCCGCACTCACGTTTCCCCCGACCGGCCCTGGTCGTTGGGGGAGCGTGAACCACACAGCGAAGAGCGCACGGGCCGGCTCGGCCGCCGTGCTGACATGGGCAGGACTGCTGACCGTGCTGGCCCTTCTGACCGGCTGCACCGACACCCGGGAGGCCCTGCTCAACGGCAAGGCGCGATCCTCCGGCGACGCGATCAGCGTCTTCCCCGAGAACGGCGCCGAGGACGTCGACGAGGAGACCCGGATCGCGGTGAAGGTCCCCGACGGGCGGCTGGAGAGCGTGAAGGTCATGCGGATCGAGGACGCGCAGCAGCAGACGGTGGCCGGGCGCATCGCCGAGGACGGGCGCTCCTGGGCCCCGGAGCCCAGGGTGGCCCGTCTCGCCCTGGCCGCGAAGTACAGCATCGACGCGGTGGCCGTGGACGGACAGGGCCGGCGCTCCGCCCGGCACGCCACCTTCACCACGCTCGTGCCCGAGCACCGCTTCATCGGCTACTTCAAGCCGGAGAACCGGTCCACCGTCGGCACCGGCATGATCGTCTCCTTCTCCTTCAACCGGCCCGTCGCCGACCGGGCGGCGGTCGAGAAGGCCATCCGGGTGACGTCCGATCCGGTGGTGGAGGTCGCCGGCCACTGGTTCGGCAAGGACCGGCTCGACTTCCGCCCGAAGACGTACTGGAAACCCGGCACCGAGGTCACCGTCGACATCGGGCTGCGGGACGTCGAGGGCGCCCCAGGGGTCTACGGCAGCCAGGACAAGACCGTCGTCTTCACCGTCGGCCGCTCCCAGATCTCCCGGGTCGACGCGGAGGAGAAGACGATGGAGGTGCGCCGCGACGGAGAGCTCGTGGAGACGGTCCCGATCACCGCGGGGGCCCCGAAGACGACCACGTACAACGGGAAGATGGTGGTCACCGAGATGCACGAGGTGACCCGGATGAACGGGGCGACCGTCGGCTTCACGGACAAGAAGGGCAAGGGCGAGTACGACATCAAGGACGTACCGCACGCGATCCGGCTCACCGAGTCCGGCACCTTCCTGCACGGCAACTACTGGGCCGACGAGTCCGTCTTCGGCGAGGAGAACGTCAGCCACGGCTGCATCGGGCTGCGCGACGCCAAGGGCGGCAGCGGCTCCGCCCCCGGCGGCTGGTTCTTCGACCGGACCCTGATCGGCGACGTGGTCGAGGTGGTCAACTCCAAGGACAAGAAGGTCGCACCCGACAACGGGCTCAGCGGCTGGAACCTCGGCTGGAAGAAGTGGAAGGCCGGTTCCGCCCTGCGCTGAGGCCCCGCCGAGCCCGCGACCGCTCCCCGCGCCCGGGCATCCGGGCGTCCGGGGCAGCTCCTCCGGCCGACTCCTCCGGCCGACTCCTCCGGCCGCCCCCTCCGGTCGGCCCCGGCACCCCGCGCCACCTGCGCAGCTCCCCGAGCAGTTGGGACGGAACGGTGACATTCCGGAGGGAGTTCATCCCGGTCGCGATGTGATTATCTTGCGGCGGCGCGCTTTTTCTGCGCGCGGGGGTGCGGGCCATGGCGGGGCCAGGCCGTGCGAGGGGAGACGACCACAGTGAACGGGCAGCCGATATCGGGGGCATCGGCCGGGGCGAGCGGGAAGCGGCGCGGCGGGCCGGGGCTTCTGGCCCTGGTTCTGGGCGCACTGCTGTTGCTGGTGACGGCGTGCGGCGGCAGTGCCGACGCGGGGGACAAGAAGAGCCCTGCGGGCGGTACGAAGAAGGAGGACACGACCGCCTCGCAGGCGGTCGTGACCATCGCGCCGAAGGACGGCGCGGAGTCCGTGGCGACCAGCGGCGCGCTGAAGATCGGCGCCACGCAGGGCAAGCTGACCACGGTGAAGGTCGCCGACCCCAAGGGCAACGAGGTCGCGGGCGAGATCGCGGCCGACGGCGCGAGCTGGGCGCCGGAGCGGCACCTCGCCGCCGCCACCAAGTACACGGTGCACGCGGTCGCCAAGGACGCCGAGGGCCGTGAGTCGGCGAAGGACACCACCTTCACCACACTCGTCCCGGCGAACACCTTCATCGGGCAGTACACCCCGGAGGACGGCTCGACCGTCGGCGTCGGCATGCCGGTCTCCATCAACTTCACCCGGGGCATCACCGACCCGGACGCGGTGGAGCGGGCGATCAAGGTGACGGCCGAGCCGGCCGTCGAGATCGAGGGTCACTGGTTCGGCAACGACCGCCTCGACTTCCGCCCGGAGAACTACTGGGCCGCGGGCACCAAGGTGACCGTCGAGCTCAACCTCGACGGCGTCGAGGGCCGGCCGGGCGTCTACGGCAAGCAGGCCAAGACGGTGAAGTTCACCATCGGCCGCAGCCAGGTCTCCACCGTCGACGCGGACGCCAAGCGGATGAAGGTGGTCCGCGACGGCAAGCAGATCAAGGACATCCCGATCTCCGCGGGCGCCCCGGCGACGACCACGTACAACGGTCAGATGGTCATCAGCGAGAAGCTCAAGGTGACCCGGATGAACGGCGACACCGTCGGCTTCGGCGGCGAGTACGACATCAAGGACGTGCCGCACGCCATGCGGCTGTCCACCTCGGGCACCTTCCTGCACGGCAACTACTGGGGCGCGTCCTCCATCTTCGGCAACACCAACACCAGCCACGGCTGTGTCGGTCTGCGCGATGTGCGCGGCGGCTACGACAACCAGACGCCGGCGGCGTGGTTCTACAACAAGTCGATGATCGGCGACGTGGTCATCGTGAAGAACTCGAAGGACAAGCAGATCGCCCCGGACAACGGCCTCAACGGCTGGAACATGGACTGGGAGGAGTGGAAGAAGTAACCCTCTTCCTCTCCTGAACGACCCGGGCGGGCCCGGTGCTGTGACCAACGGCACCGGGCCCGCCCGCGTTAGCGGTGGTTAACCTCTTGGCATGACTGTGACTCTCGAAGTACGCGACGGCGTCGGCACCATCCAGCTCGACCGGCCGCCCATGAACGCCCTGGACGTCGCGATCCAGGACCGGCTGCGGGAGCTGGCCGAGGAGGCGACCCGGCGCGAGGACGTGCGCGCCGTGATCCTCTACGGCGGCGAGAAGGTGTTCGCGGCGGGCGCGGACATCAAGGAGATGCAGGCGATGGACCACACGGCGATGGTGCTCCGGTCCAAGGGCCTCCAGGACGCCTTCACCGCCGTCGCCCGCATCCCCAAGCCGGTCGTCGCCGCCGTCACCGGTTACGCGCTCGGCGGCGGCTGCGAACTGACGCTCTGCGCCGACTACCGGATCGCCGCGGACAACGCCAGGCTCGGCCAGCCGGAGATCCTCCTCGGCCTGATCCCCGGCGCGGGCGGCACCCAGCGCCTGGCCCGCCTGATCGGCCCCTCCCGCGCCAAGGACCTCATCTTCACCGGCCGCATGGTCAAGGCGGAGGAGGCCCTGACGCTGGGCCTGGTCGACCGGGTGGTCCCGGCCGCCGAGGTCTACGACCAGGCACACGCCTGGGCCGCCAAGCTGGCCAAGGGCCCCGCGCTGGCGCTGCGCGCGGCCAAGGAGTCGATCGACGCCGGACTGGAGACGGACCTCGACACCGGGCTCACCATCGAGCGGAACTGGTTCTCCGGACTCTTCGCCACGGAGGACCGCGAGCGGGGGATGCGCAGCTTCGTGGAGGAGGGGCCGGGGAAGGCCACGTTCCTCTGAGCCGGTTCCATCTGATCCGTAGTCAGATGGCCGACTGTCCATAGTCGGATCGGGGCGGCCGGTAGTCGGGTCGGACGGCCCCGTTTCGGGAGTTCATCCGTCAGGGCGGATTATCCGGGCCTTAAGGCAACCTTAAGGCCCGGTGCCCTCGCCTGCCGGGCAACCCTCGTGGGGTGGTGTATCGCCGCAGGTCAGCGGGGCCCTTCGGGGTTCTCTTTTGTCATTGGCATATGCCTATAGCCTTCTGCGGAATGAGTCGTTCCGGGGTACGGATTCCTGCGGAACGGCCCCGGAGGCCGATGCGTGCGGCCATGATGGTGGGCATGGCGGGCCTGGAGGGTGTGGATCAGCCGCGACCGCGCAGCAGCGCGACGGCGGCACGCAGTTCGTCGATCATGGATGACGAACAGGCGTTCAAGGCGCTGGAGTTGTTCGGAAATCCGACCGAGGGGGAAGTCCGGCTGCCGTCCCGTCCGGAGTCGGCGGCGACGGCCCGTCGGCTCACCTCCTGTGTCGTGCTCCGGCAGTGGGCCCTTTCGCCGCAGACCGCCGAGTACGCGGTGCTCCTCGTCTCCGAGCTGGTCGGCAACGCGGTGCGCCACACCGGGGCCCGGGTGTTCGGGTTACGCATGGTGCGCCGGCGGGGGTGGATCCGCATCGAGGTGCGTGATCCCTCGCGTGGACTGCCGTGTCTGATGCCGGTGCGCGAGATGGACATCAGTGGCCGGGGGCTCTTCCTCGTCGACAAGCTCTCCGACCGCTGGGGTGTGGATCTGCTGCCGCGCGGCAAGACCACCTGGTTCGAGATGCGGATCTCCGACCGCTGATACGCGCGCGTCGCGCTGACCGGCGGAAACCCCCGGTCAGGCAGAAACCCCCGGTCGGCCGTGGTGCGGCGCTGCGGGGGTTTCTGGCGGGGGCCGTGACATGGGGGGTGTGTTCACGGCCGCTCATGACGACCTTGCCCGGGTCAATGGGGGTCGTGGATCCGACTATGGCAGATGGGCGACCCTGGTGCCAAAGCGACTTGTCGGAATATTTAAGGAACAAACGGGCAGCTCCTGGTTGAATCGCAGGTGTGCTCGGTCACTTGCCTGGTTTTCCATGCATTTTTATGGCAGCGCTTGAATGATTCATTGATCATCTGCTGAACTGCACAATCAGCTCATTTCGCCCAATGCGCCCCTACTGTGTCCCCGGGAATCGGTGGAACCCGTGGAACGTGAGGTGGTCGGGCATGGACGGACGCAGGGCTCCGATGGGCCGCCGTGACGCACTGGGCGCGGGGGCCGGGGTGCTGGCCGCCGCCCTCGCCGTCGGATGCGCCCGGAGCGACCGGGCGGCGGGCGGACCCGGTGGACCTGGTGGACCCGCCGTGTCGGAAGCGGGTCCGGCCGCGGCCCCCGCCCCGCGCCGCTTCCCCGGTCTGCCCTTCCGCATCGCCCACGGCCCCCGCGACCTGCCCCGTGTCGCCCTCACCTTCGACGGGCGGGGCGACCCCGGCCTCGCCCGTACCGCACTCGCCCGGTGCGAACAGGCCGGGGCGCGCGTCACGGTGTTCGCGGTCGGCGCCTGGCTCGCCGAACACCCCGGCCTGGCCCGCCGGATCCTCGACGGGGGTCATGAGATCGGCAACCACACCGAGCACCACCTCGACCTCGCGGCCCTGGACGAGCGCGCGGCGTACGAGGAGATCGACGCCTGTGCCCGGCGGCTGCGGCGGCTCACCGGGTCCATCGGCGCCTGGTTCCGCCCCTCGCCCACCGCGTACGCCTCCCCGCTCGTCCAGCGCCTCGCCCAGCGGGCCGGCTACCCCCATGTCCTCGGCTGCGACGTGGAATCGCTCGACCACGCGGCCACCCGCGTCGCCACCGTCACCCGGAAGGTCGCCGGGGAGCTCCGCAACGGATCGGTGGTGGAGCTGAGCCTCGGCCGCCCGGTCACCGTCGACGCGCTGCCGCTGCTCCTCGCCGAGATCGGCCGGCGCGGACTGCGTGCGGTGACGGCCACGGAGTTGATGGGCCGACCGGCCACCGGCGTCACCCGGACGGCCCGATAATCTGACCCCTGACATTCGGCATCACGAAGGGGCGGAACAGTGGCGGACATCGAGTCGGCGCGGACGGCATTCGAGCGGTTCGACCAGAACGGCGACGGCCTCATCACGGCCAACGAGTACAAGAGCGCCATGGCCCAGCTGGGCGACCCCTTCGTCACCGAGACGGTGGCGCAGGCGATCATCAACGCCCACGACGCCAACGGTGACGGACTGCTCACCTTCGACGAGTTCTGGGCCGCGCAGAACAAGGCCTGAGCCTCCGTGCGGCGGCCGGCCCCGCGCCGTCGGGTGCCGGCCACCGCACGGCCCGGTGTCCCAAGGGCCCCATCCGGGTGCCTTCGGGCCCCCGCGCCCGCCGTGCGCGGCTTGCTGTGTCTTTGTCCACCGGCGAGGATCGGGCCGTGATGTACTCCGGACCCCCTGCCGACCCGGCCGCGCCCGGCACGGCTCCCGGGCCGACCGCGCCGCCCGGCTCGCCTCCCGCCGTGGCCGCACCGGCGCCGGCGGCCGACGCGCCGTTCGCCGACCGGATATCCGACGCGTCGTTCAGCGGCGAGATATCCGACGGGCCGACCGTCCGTCCCGCCGGGCGTTCCTGGACGACCCCGCTCCTGCTCTGCGCCGCGGGCGCCCTCGCGCTCCTCGTGGCCCTGCTCGGCCCCGGCATCGCGGCCCGTGGCACCGGGGAGCTCCGGATACCCGGCGCGGGGCTCACCACCGTGCTCCGCACCGTCCTGTTCACCGCGCTCGCCCTCCACCTGGGCGAACTCCTCGGCCCGCAGCTCGTCCGGCCCGTCCGGGGCCGCCCCCGTACCGCCGTACGGAGCTGGGCGGTGCTCGCCTCGCTCGCCGGGGCGGCCGCCGCGGCCGGGCAGATCGTCCGGCTCGCCGCCGTCAGCGACCTCGGGATCACCGAGACGTACGGCACCCGCGAAGGCGGCCTGCTCCTCCTCATCGCCAACGGCCTGGTCCTCGCCGCCCTCTGCGCCGCGAGCAAACGCCCGGCACTCGCCCTCGCCCCGCTCGCCGTCGTCATCGGCGCGGAGGCCCTGCGCGCCCACCCGGAGGCGTACAGCCCCGAGTTCGGTGCCGCGCTCACCGTCGTCCATCTGACCGCCGCTTCGCTGTGGACCGGCGGCCTGCTGTACGTCCTGCGCACCATGCGGCTCTGGCGCGGCTCACCCGTCGCGGCCCGCGCGCTCCTCGGCCGGTACGCGCGTCTGGCGATCTGGCTGTACGTCGCCCTCGCCGCCACCGGTACGGTCTCGGCCCTGCGCCGGCTGCCGCTGGACGTGGTGTTCACCTCCGCCTACGGGCGCACCCTGCTGGTCAAGCTGGCGCTGATGGCCCTGGTCAGCGCGCTGGCGGTGGCGGCCCGGCGGCGGATGCTCCGGGACGCCGATCCGTCGGTCGCGCATCTGCTGGCCCGCCGCGAACAGGTCGTGCTGGGTCTGGTCGTGGTGGTCTCGGCGATCCTCACCGTGGTCCCCGACCCGCACTGGATCTCCCTACGGCCCTGAAGAGCGTTTTGCCCTGGCGGGGGGCCTGTGGCCCTACCTGCTGGCCAAGGGGTCATGCCGGCCCGAATATTTTGCCGGGGTTGAGGATTCCGGCCGGGTCGAGAGCACGCTTCACCGCCCGATGCATCTCCAGAACGGTCGGGCCGAGTTCACGGGTGAGGCCGTGCCGCTTGAGCAGTCCCACGCCGTGCTCACCCGTCACCGTCCCACCCAGTTCAAGGGCGTCCGCGATGATGTCGTCGAACGCCGCGCGGGCCCGGATCCGAGCCGCCGTGTCACCGTGTTCCGTCACCAGCAGCGGATGCAGGTTGCCGTCGCCGACGTGCGCGATGTTGGCGATGGTGATCCGGTGCTTCTCCGCCGTCCGGTCGATGCGGGTCAGCATCTCCGCCACTGCCCCGATGGGCACACAGACGTCCTCCGTGAGTACCGGCCCCAGCCGCTCGAGCGCGGGGAAGGCCAGCCGACGGGCCGCGAAGAGCATCTCGGCCTCTTCGTCCGTCTCCGACCGGTCCGCCCAGGTGGAGCCGGCCCCGCGGAAGCAGTCGACGATCCGGCGGGCGCCGTCCTCGGCGGCGCGGCCGTCATCGTCGAAACGGGCCAGGAGAACCACGTCCGCCTCGGCCGAGAGCCCCATGTTCTTCCAGGCGTCGACCGCGCGCAGACAGTGCCGGTCGACGAGTTCCAGCGCGGCCGGCCGCAGCCCGGCGGCAGCGGTCGCCCGTACCGCCGCGCCGGCCTGCCCGATGCTGTCGAAGTAGCCGACGGCGGTCACGCCGACCGGAGGCAGGCGTCGCAGTCGGACCGTGATCTCGGTGACGACACCAAGAGTGCCCTCGGCACCCACCATGAGGCCCACGAGGTCGTAGCCGGCGACCCCCTTCGACGTACGGCGTCCGAGCCGGACCACCTCGCCCGTCCCGGTCACGACCTCCAGACCGAGGACATAGTCGCGGGTGACGCCGTACTTGAGGCAGCACACTCCGCCGGCGTTCGTCGCGACATTTCCTCCTAGGGTCGACCAGGGCGAACTGGCGGGGTCAGGCGGGTACCACAGGCCGAGCGTCGCTACATGGGCGCGCAGGTCGTCGTTGACCACGCCGGGCTGCACGACGGCGAGGCGCTCCAACTCATCGACCTCCAGCACCCGATCCATGCCGTCCAGCGCGAGGATCACGCATCCTTCGACGGCATTGGCGCCCCCCGACAATCCAGTACCGGCGCCGCGTGCGACCAACGGGACTCCTTGCTCCAGGCACACACGAACCACGGTCCGGACCTCGGCGGTGCTCTTGGCGCGTACGACGGCCACCGCTCGGCCAACAGGCGCCCATATCGCCTGGTCGTGGGAGAGACCGGCGACGATGTCCGGATCAGTCACCACCCGGCCGGCGGGCAGCCGTCGCCCGAGTACTTCGGCGATACCCACGGCAGGGGTCGTCGTGCTGACGAGGTCCCGCTCGGACACCCGCACACCTCCAGAGAAGTTGTCTCACCTATGACTGCACCATGGATGGCACCCGCGCTGCCGGGCAGCCGGTTCGTGGACGACGTGCGCGAAAGACCGGTGGAAGCCTTGGCGCGCCCCTTGCTCCGTTCGGTCCTCCCCCGGGTGGCGCGCTTCCCGGCGCGACAGGCCCGCACGGCGGTCAGGCAGTGCCGCCGGGTCCAGGCCTACTGGGCGCGGCAGGTCCTGAGGTAGCTGAGGAATGACGCCTGCAACCCGGTCACGTGCGTTTCGTGCATGAGTGCGCTGGTGACGGAGCCGTTGCGTGCGGTGAGGTGGTGGAGGAACGTGGCCGCGTTCTTCGCGAGGTTCTGGTAGACCGCAATGTTTCCGAGGATCTCCCGGTCGTTGAAGGTCACGTGGAGCTTGGTTTCGGGCAGGGTGTCACCCATGGCTTGTAGAAGGGCGAAGGCCTGGCTGTCCCCGTTGATGATGCCGGGGCTGCCCGCGCCGATGCTCTCGAAGAAGGTGCTGTTGGTGAGCCAGGCGTAGAGGCTGAAGAGTCCGCCGTAGGAGTAGCCGAAGAGGCCGTGACCGCTCGGGGCCGTGCCGTAGTCGCGTTCGATCCGCGGGTGCAGGTCGTCGGTGAGGAAGTTCAGGAACATGTCCCCGCGGGAGTCGCTCAATTCAGCGAGGTAGGCGTCGGCCTGCTCGCGCGTCATCGTGCCCGCTTCGATCCCCATCTCCACCGCATCGACGTACTCCTTCGCGATGGGTTCGCCGGGGGGCACGAGGTCGCGGTTGCGCAGCCGCTCCCACTGCTCTGCTTCCTCGCCTGCGTAGCCCACGCTGACCTGGACGTAGGGCTGAATGGACTGCATGGGGTCCAGTTGCGTGACGATGAGTGGAGCCGTCATGCCCACGGCCCAGTTGCCGTCGAGCACGTACACGACAGGTGCTTGCGCCACGGCAGGGTCGTAGTTCGGTGGCGTGGTGACCCAGATGCCGTAGTCGTGTCCACCGCTGGAGCGCATCTCGAAGTAGTCGGTGTGGGCGAGGCAGCCCTGCCATATGGTGCTCATCTGAGGTCCTTCACGATGTGGCCGGCCTGGATGACGAGGACGGCGTTGTTGGGGTCGGAGAGCAGTTCCGGGTCTTCGAGCGGGTTGCCGTTCCACAGCACGAGGTCTGCCTGCGCGCCGGGAGCGATGACCCCCACCTGGCCGGACAGGCCGAGGATCTCCGCGTTGGTCCGGGTCGCCGCCACGATCGCTTCCATCGGCGTCTCGAGGGCTGCGCGCAGGCTGAGTTCTTTGCCGCGACGGCCCTGGGCCGGACCGATGAGGTCGGAACCCAGCCCGATCAGTACTCCTGCGTGCTTGGCGACAGCGAGCGCCTTCGTCATCTGCTCGCGTACGCCCTCGACCCGGTCGCGGGTCGACTCGGCGAGACCGGCTCCGGCGGTGTCGTTCAGCAGTTGCTCGACGACAGCGAACGTGGGCACGAGGGCGACCTCGCGAGCGGCCATCAGGGCCGCTGTGGATTCGTCGAGGCTGGTGCCGTGCTCGACACAGCGCACGCCGGCCTCGACCGCATTGCGTATGCCCTCGTTGTTGTGGGCGTGAACGGTCACATAGGTGTTCCGTGCCGCAGCTTCTTGAACCGCGACAGCGATCTCTTCCGCGGTGAACTGGGTGTCGGACAGTCGATCATGTGCGCCCACCACTCCGCCGGTGACGCAGAGCTTCAGGAAGGAGGCTCCGCGACGGAAGGCTTCGCGGACGTTGTGTCGCAGTTCGTCCGCGTTGCCCGCCATCATGGAGAGGGCGCACAGGCCCGGGATGTGGTGGCTGCTCCACAGCTCGGTGGGTTCCCATTCGGCTCCGTAGTAGCCATGCCCGCCGATCTGGCATTGAACCGGTCCGCACGACAGGGTGCGTGGCCCTCTGACCTTGCCTTTCGCGATCGCGTTGACGACACCGCCGTCGATCCCGCCGGTGTCGCGAACGGTGGTGAAGCCGGCGTCGAGCGTCGCGCCGGCCGTGGCGAAGATGTCCGCCGCTATCTCGGCGGCGCTGCGCGGCTGACGGGCCCAGGCCCAGGTGGACGTCGTCGATCAGTCATCGTCAGTCGGCGCCGCTCACCGTCGCCGAGTCGAGGTTCTCGCATCCGTCGCCGCCCCGATCCGTCGATGGCCGATCGTCGTTGCGAGCCGGCTGCGACCATGTGCGAAGCAACACGGAACCGCCGAACTGTCTTTTCCAATGGATAAACTGTGGGAGTGATCCTGTCAACCTCGGAACGTAAGGGCAGCGCGCGCGAGCGACTCCTGGCACGGCTTCTCGACGCCTTCGGCGAGGCCCTTCCCCCGCCGGAGATGTCGCTCCGCGAGGTCGCCGCCCGGATCGAGACCAGCCACGCCCTGTTGCGCTACCACTTCGGGTCACTCCCGGGTGTCTTGGCCGCCATGCTCACGGCGCAGCGATCCCGTGACAACGAGGCGCTGTTGGAGGCCGCCCAGCAGGGCACCTTCGACGACTTCGTCGTGGCGATCTGGCGTACTTACACCCGGCCGGAGCAGCTGTCGCGCGCCCGCGGCTTCTTCTACGTCGCCGGACTGGCCGCGTACGGCCCCGAGGACTTCCGTGCGTTCGTGGAGTCGATCGGCGACCTGACCGAGATGCTGTCCTCACTCGCGGAACGCGAAGGGCTCGACGCGACGGAGGCGCGGGATACGGCCGCCGTCACCGTTGCCGCGATTCGCGGCCTCCTCCTGCAGGAAGTCCTGGCTCCCGGAACCCGGCCCGAGGACGCGGTCGCCTTGATCCTGCGCATGAGTGGGTCCTGACAGCTGAGCGTCGGCGCACGCGCGCGCGACAACTGTCGGGTAGGAGCACGGCAAGTGGCGACAACCGTCGCCGCAACATGGTCTCTGACCTGCGTAATGTGCCGACAACGGGCAGAGCGGCGCCCCCCCGCGCCGCCAGAGCAACTGTCTGGTCCGGCAACGAGAAGGTGGGTTGGAACATGGCTGAGAGCACAGACGCAGTCGTCGTCGGGGCCGGGGTGATCGGGTCCTCCATCGCCCTCGAACTGGTGCGGAGCGGGCTGCGGGTCGTCGTGGTCGACAAGTTCGGCGGTGCAGGCAACGGCTCCACCAGCGCATCGAGCGCCGTGGTCCGCTTCACCTATCCCACGATCGCGGGCGTCAATGCGGCTTGGGAGTCCCGTCACTGCTGGGAAGCGTGGCGCGACCATCTCCAGGCACCCGCCAGTGAACCCCTCGCAGCGTTCAACCGCTGCGGTGTCACCCTGCTGGACGTGGACTTCGCGCCCTGCGGCATGTTCACGCGACACTTCGACACGGTCGGTGTCCCGTACGAGAAATGGGATGCGCGAGAGCTGTCCGAGCGGTTGCCCGCCGTGGACACCGGCCGGTACTTCCCGCCCCGCCTCGTGGATGACGACGAGTTCTTCGCCGACGCGTCCGCCCGGCTCGGTGCTCTCCACACGCCTGACGGGGGCTTCATCGACGACCCGCAACTCGCCGCTCACAACCTTGCCACGGCGGCCCGACGGCACGGCGCCGTCTTTCGGTGGAAGACCCCCGTCACCGCGGTGACGCGGCGCGGAGGACGTGTGCGCGGGGTGCGCCTCCAGGATGGAACCGAACTGTCCGCCGGGGTGGTCGTCAACGCGGCCGGCCCATGGTCGGGGCAGCTCAACCGGCTCGCCGAAGTGGGCGGCGACTTCACCGTCGGTCTGCGGCCGCTGCGCCAGGAGGTACACCACGTAGCGGCGCCCGCCGGCTACCACGAGGCCGCCGACGACGGGCACGCACCGGTGCTGGCCGATATGGACCTCGGCACGTACATACGGCCCGATGGCAGGGAGTTCCTGCTCGTCGGCGGCACGGAACCCGAGTGCGACCCGCTGGAATGGCTCGACGATCCGGACGACGGGAGTCCCACCCCGACCGTGTCGCAGTTCAGGACGCAGGTGACGCGGGCGGCCCGCCGACTGCCCGGCCTGCGCGTTCCCAACAAGCCCCGTGGTGTGGCAGGCGTATACGACGTGACCGACGACTGGACCCCCGTGTACGACCGAACCGAGCTTGCCGGCTTCTACGTGGCCATAGGCACCAGCGGTAATCAGTTCAAGAACGCCCCTCTGGTAGGCCGCCTCATGACCACCCTGATCCATGGTGTCGAAGGCGGGCACGACCACGACCGGAGTGCGCTCACGCACACCTGCGAACACACCGGCCGAACCATCGACCTCGGTGCGTTCTCACGCCGACGTCGGCCGGCCCCGTCCACGGGCACAGTGCTCGGTTGACGCGGGGTGTCGCCTGCCCCCGGGGGGCAGGCGCGCTCGCGCCGTCCGGAAGCGCATCGGCCGCCTGACGGGCGAGTCAGAACACCACGTCCGGCGCATGCGTCGATGCCGGCGAGCGAGGGTGCAGCTCTGCCGTCTTCAGGCCGAGATGCACGGCCAGCCGGTCATCGCCGACGTCCAGTCGCAGTCCGGTGAGCTGCTCAACGCGATGCAGCCGTTTGTAGAGTGTGGAGCGGTGGACATGTAGGGCGGTGGCGGCACGCTGGGCATCGCCGGCGTGATCGAGATACACCCGCAGAGTTTCCACCAGCCCACGGTGCGCGGGGTTCGCAAGCAGGGGTCGCAGCCCCGGGTGGATGCCCTCGGCAAGCTGGTCGGGGGTGAGTTTGCCCAAGAGCGCGTACACCCCCAGCTGTTTATGAGCCACCACGTGACCCAGGGTGCCCGTGATGCGGGCGACCTCGGCAGCGCGGCGAGCTTCCTCGTAGGAAGAGAGGGCCTCCGTGAGGCGTGGGCGTGGCCCGCCTACGCCCACCCAGCAGGCGGCCCGTCCCAAGCCGAGTTCCGCTTCCAGCTTTTCGCGCAGTACCTCGGCAAGCTCGGCGGCATTGCGCTCGATGACCTGGGAACGTGCCCCGGGCCAGATCGTCAGCAGAAGCGCGTGATCCGGACGCGTCAGGGCCAATCCGCGCGAGGGAGGAAGCCGCCGTCGACAGCGGTCGACCACGAGCTCCAGGGCCAGACGGCGTTCTTCAGCCAGGGGCTCGCCCTCTTCGCCCCCCATCATGGCTACCAGGACGGCGACCGGGCCGGCCACGGCGTGTTCCTCCTCGACGAGCGCGACACCCGCCTCCGTCCGGAGCGCCTGGTCCGGGGCGATCAGGTCGCGGACCAGCTCCCTGGCATGGCTGCGAGTCACGTCGACGCCGAGGTGGCCGCGGTGCAGGACCACGGCGGCTTGCGCAGCCGCCTCGCGCAGCAACTCGACGTCCCGGTCGCCGACCGGGCCATCGGAGCCGATCAGCCATACGTAGCCGAGCAGGGCATCGTCGTAGCGGATCGGTATACCGACCCGTTCCATCGTGATGCCGAGCCGGGGGCACGGCGGAAGAGTGAAGACATCGGAAGCCTGGGCAGCGCCCTGCTCGCTGACGTGCGCGACCAGCGCGGTCGACACACCACGGTGCATGACCGATTCGATCCGGGCATCGTCCACGTCGCCGGTGTGCGCGTTGTACGCGAGCAGCCTGAGCCGCGCGTCGTCGACGGCGATCGACCGGCCAAGGCGGGCACCGAACGCGTCGACAAGTCGCTGCAGCTCCGAAACCATCTCGGCACTGTATAGGGGGCATGAACTTTCCACAGATCGCCATACGGCATCGGCCATCCATCTCGGTGGAGGCGACGGCATCCGGCGAGCCGAGCCGTCGTGTGCTCATGATGCGCCGGCACCGGTATTCGTAGCCCTTGTCGGTGTGGAGCGTGCCGAGCCGACGGAGATGACTTCTCAGGGTGTGCCCGGGTGCCTGTACGGCTTCCAGCCGCGCAACTCGTCCTCGCGCGGGGCCAGGACCAGCTCCGGGGCGCCCGGTCCGAAGACCGTCACGGGGCGCCGCGCGTCCCAGGACGGCCACCCCGGGTCCCCGCCCGTCGCGAAGTCCACCCACGCCCGGTGCATCGCGTCCGCCAGATCCTGCGGGGCGTCGGGGCCGGTCAGGGCCTGCGTGTCGGGGTGGGCGAGCGTGTCGAAGACGAAGCCCAGCTCCAGCGCGTGACAGGCGCCGAGCCGCTGTACGGGGGTGGGCCAGCCGAACTCGTACACGTACGTGGAGCCGGGCGCGTCCGTCCGGGCGTCCGCCAGCCGGTTGAGCGGGACCCGCAGCAGCAGGTCCGTCGCGAGCGTGCCGAGCAGTTCGCCGGGGGTGGCGTCCGGCCGGTTGGCCCGGTAGACCCGGGCGGTGGCGTTCGGCACCCCGAACTTCAGCAGCGCCAGCCGGAGCCGCAGCCGGCCGATCCGCTCGGTCAGGCCGCCGGGCACGAACCAGAGCCGGTACTCCTCGCTGTTCGTCCCCATCAGCAGATCGACCCCGGCGGCCGCGCCCGCGTGCAGCGCCGCCACGGGGTCCTGGGGCAGCAGTTCGCCGTCCACGACCAGCTGGAAGGAGTTGCGGCCGGTCAGCGGGTTTCCGCCGCTGGTCACCCCGGTCTGCGCGGTCAGCAGGGCCTCCGGGTCCACGGCGGCCAGCGCGGCCGCCGTCGCGGGCACCCCGAGCCGCTTCGCGATCAGCTCGGTCGTCCCGCGCGCGGCGTCCGGGGGAAGGGCGGTGGGCACCCCGCTCTGGAGCACCGCCCGCCGCAGCAGCCCCGCCGACCGGGGTGCGGCCAGCAGGGCGGCGACGGAGACCGCCCCCGCCGACTCCCCGGCCACCGTCACCCGGTCCGGGTCGCCGCCGAACGCCGCGATGTTGTCGCGCACCCACTCCAGGGCGGCCAGCTGGTCCAGCAGCCCCCGGTTGGCGGGCGCGTCCGGGAGGACGCCGAAGCCCTCGACGCCCAGGCGGTAGTTGACGGAGACGAGGACCACCCCGTCCCGGGCGAACGCGGCCCCGTCGTACACCGGCACCGCCGATGAGCCGTGCACCAGCGAACCGCCGTGGATCCACACCAGGACGGGCAGCCCGGCGGCACCCGGCGCGGGCGTCCACACATTGAGGTTCAGCCAGTCGTCGCCCGCCACCGCCGGATCCGGCAGCAGCCGGTCCAGCGGCGGGGCGTAGGGCCGCTTGGGGGCGGTGGGCCCGTACGTCACGGCCTCGCGCACGCCGGTCCACGGCTCCGGCGGTCCGGGCGCGCGGAACCTCCGTACGCCCACCGGCGCGGCCGCGTACGGGACACCGCGAAAGACCGCGACGCCCCGCTCCACCGCACCGCGCACGGTGCCGTGCACGGTCGTCACCCGCGGGGCGGCGCCCGCCACGATGTCGGACATGGTGCGTGCCAACCCCTCTCGCGGTGCGGTGACCCGGGCAGAGCCATCCCTGCCCGTGAGGGGCGGTCCCTGACACCACCCGGACGGGGTGGACCGGCCGGCGCCCGGAGCGGCGTCCGGCAGGGCCCGGGGAGTGATTCCGGGCCCTGCCGCAGGGGTGCGCCGCGTCTCAGGCGGCGAAGTACTGGGACAGCGAGTCCCGTTCGTCCAGCTCCACCAGGTCCGGACGGGTGTAGCGCTCGGCGCGCGCGTGGTAGTCGAAGTCGCCCCGGACCAGTCCCCGGTAGTCCTGGACGCAGCGCTCCAGGGCCGCGCGGGTCGGCCCGGTGATGCCCGCCGCCTCGATCTCCTCGATCAGTTCCTTTTCCGCCCGCACCACCCGTTCCGCTATCCGGGCCAGCTGGATTCCGGCCTCGTCGACGGCTTCCTGGAGAGTCGAACCCCGGTCGCGCTGAATCAGCCGTACGGCGTTGTGCTCGTAGCCGAGAGCGGCTTCCTTCTCGAAGGAGCAGATGTCGTTGCAGAGCCCCGAATGATCGGTGACCGCGTTCCGCAGGGCGATATACGCGGGCAGGCTCCGGGCGGAATCCGGGAGATCGATTCCGGCGGTGATCTCATGCAGACAGAGAAAGGGCTGCATGGCGACCGAATCCCGCCGGTGCTTGGCGAATTCGGCCCGGCTCGGCACCTGTCCGGCGGCCCGTTCGACGGCCTCGGCGTAGTACGTCCACAGCCAGGCGGCGGTGTCCCGTCGGAACTGCCGGTTCCACTGCGGCGACCGCCCGTGGCAGGTCCGCTCCCGCAGCCCGGCGAGCGCCCGCTCCATCGGTCCGTTCGGCGCGGCCCCGTCGAAGACGTCCACCAGACGGGTGATCGCCCGCTCGCACATCAGCGGATCACGTCCGGCCGGGCCGTCGTCGAACTCGTCGTCGACCAGGAAGGCCCAGAAGAGCCATTGACAGAACAGGTCGAGATGCTCCTGGGTGGCCTTCGGGAAGATGAGGGATATCCACAGTTCCGGACGGGTCCGGATCATCTTCTTCCGGGCCGGTACGGAAAGATCGAGACCTTCGGATTCGGCCCATTCCCAGGCGGCCCCACGAGTTTCCGCGAGGCCTGGATTACACCCGGTGCTCTGGAACGGCATGTGAAACGCCGGTAACGTGATCTGGCTCATTGCTGCCCCTCGTCTGATGAATACGGGCGGACGATGTGAACGACGCATTCCGGGTGATCGAGCAAAAGGACAGGCCCACCGGAAAGCGGCGGCCGGGAGCCCGGGGGGCGGGCGACGGGGCGACCGTGCGAGGTGGGAGGGCCACAGCTGTCCTCCTTCCTCCGCCGGGTGCCGGGGCGGCCGGGGCAGGGTCGGTGAGCCGGTGGGCGGGCGCGTCACCATGTGTAATGCCCAGTCAACCCCCTGTGGGGGTGCCGAGGGAAGCCATTTGTGACCGAAATTGTCTGATCGGCAGGAACTCTCTGACCACTACTGGGTAGTTGGTGAAGTCGTGGGGCTCCTCGCGACGGCAGTGGCTCATGTGCGCCGGAAGAACTCGACCTCGCCGAGCGCGATCGGCCGCCCCCCGCCCTGTCCGGCCGCCTCCCGCAGCACCAGCCGGACGGAGACGACATCGCTGATGCCCGTCCGTACGGTCTGCTTGCCGGGCTTGTCGTTGAAGGTCACCGCCTTCTCGTGGACCGTGCCGTCCTTCGTCTCCACGATCAGATCCGCCCGGGTGGGCCGCGCGCCCTGCCGGAACTCCTGCGGCTCCTTCGACACACCGGTGTGCACCACGACGCCGACCAGCCGGAACGGCGTCCCGAACGAACAGGTCAGCGACGCGCCCAGCTCGGGCGCGCCCCAGTACTTGTTCGTCAGGCCGTCGATCGCCGCGCTCGCCGGGTGCCCGGGAGCCGCCGCGCTCGCGGTCACCCCGGTGGGACTGATCTCCGCCGTGCCGCCGAGCTTGTCCCGGACGTCCTCGTAGACGTAGCGGCCCAGCGGGAAGAACAGGAAGCCCGCGACCAGCAGCCCGGCCACGGCCAGGACCAGCAGCGTCCGCCGCAGCGCCCGGCCCGAACCGCCGCGCACCCGGCGGCGGAACGGCCACACCGTGCGCCACCACGGCAGGGCGGCCGGTGCCTCCTTGGCCTCCAGGGGCGCGGCGCACCGGCGGCAGAACTTCCGCCCCGGCAGGTTCGGCGTACCGCAGGCCGGGCAGGGCGGGCCGTCCGGAGTCTCCTCCTCCGCCACCGGCCGCACGACGGGCCGCCGGGTCACGGGCCTGGCCGGCTGCACCGCGCCGATCGGCTCGTCCGCGTCCGAGGCAGCTCCGGACGCGGACCCGGGCGCGGTCGGCCTGGGCACCGGCGCGGACGCCGGGATTCCGGGGCGTACGGGAGCGGGCTGCGCGGGCCGCACGGGTGGCACAGGCGGTGTGGACGGCCTCGCCGGTACGGGTGCCGACGCCGCCGGGGGCGCGGTCGGCTGCGGTGGTACGGGGGTGGGTGCGGCGGGCCGTGCGGGGGCCGCCGTCCGGGGCGGCTCCGGCGGCGGTTCGGGGCGCGCGGGCGCGGTGCGTGGCGGTGACTCGGGGCGCGCGGGCGGCTCGGGGCGCTCGGAGGGTGCCGCCGGTGCGGGCGGTGCGGGCGGTGCGGGCTGCGCGGGGGCGGGCGGGGCCGGGCGCGGGGGCCGGTCGGCGTCCGGCGCGGTCGGCGTCGCGGGCGTGGGAGCAGGTGTGGGCGTGGGCGGAGGTGCGGATGCGGGCGCCGACCCGGGCGCGGGCGTGGGCGTCGGCGGACCGGCAGGTTCCGGTGCCGGCTCCGGCGTGGGCGCGGCCTCCGGCTCCGGGGCACGCACCTCGGCCGAAGGCGGCACCGGGACCGAGGCGTCCGGCTCGGCCAAGGGCGCCTGCGCCTCCGGGGTTTCCCGCTGCGCCACCGGGACGGGCGGCACCGCGTCCGAACCCTGCGGCTCCGCCGAGCGCGGCTGCGCCACCGGGCGCTCCGGCTCCGCCGCCACGGCGCGCGGCTGCGCCACCGGCGTCTCCGGCTCCGTCAGGGGCGGCCGCGCCACGGAAGGCTCCGGCTCCGGCCCGAGTTCCGGCTCCGTTACAGAAGGCTCCGGCTCGGGCTCCGGAGCCGCAGCCTGCGTCCGCCGTACCGGCTGGGAGGACCAGCCCAGGTAGCTGCCGCAGTTGCCGCAGAAGTCGTCGGTCTCGCCGTTGGCCGTACCGCACGCCGGGCACGAACGCATCGCGTCAGCCTCCTGTCTGTTCGGGCTCTTCGGGCGGGCCCGGCAGGACCTCCACCCGGCAGGTGAGGTGGACGGGGCACGAGGCCGTGGCGACGTCCAGGACGCGGTGGGCGTCCACCGGGACGTCCGCGCGCACCGGCCAGACCCGGACGAGCAGTTCACCGGTCGGCGGCGGCGGGAGCGCCCCGCCGGGCTCGGCCGACCAGGTGGCGCCCCCGCCGTCCCGGACGTCCGCGTGCACCCCGCAGACCAGCCGCAGCCGCTCGACGAGACCCCGCCGGGTGCCGCGCCACCGGTGCAGCTCGACGGCGCGCGCGACGACCGCCCGGCGCAGCTCGACCGGCCACGCCGGATCGGTCTCGACGCCCACCCACGAGGCCAGCCAGGGCAGGAAGTCGGCCGGGGCCAGCGCCGGGTCGACGTAGGCGGGCAGGTTGTCCAGTGTGGACAGGACCGGCGCCAGCACCGTGTCCAGGCCCGCCGTGAACCGCTGGGCCAGGTCGTCGTCCGCGTACAGGGCGGGCAGCAGTTCGCCGATCGGGTAGCGGCTCGGCAGACCGGGTATCGCGGCCCGTGTCATACGTCCTCACCGGCCCCGCTCGCGGTGACCACCACCTGGTGCTGGTGCGAGAAGACCAGGGCGCCCGGCGCGACGTCGACCCGGTCCACCGCCGCCCCGCGCCGGCCGGTGATCGGGTCCGCCGGGAACAGCCGGACGTCCTCCACCAGACCGGCCCCCTCCACACTCTGGAGCACGGCGAAGACCTCTCCGTACTGCACGGGCCTCCCGAACGGCCACCCCCGGCCGTCCGCCCCGCCGCGCAACGGGTCGATGTGCCGGAACAGCGCCTCCAGCGCCTGCGCCCGCACCCGGTCCACGTCGCCCGGCGCGGCCACCAGCCGGGCGACGACCGTGACGCCCTGGTAGGCGGGCGGCTCCACGATCAGCCGGGTGCCCACCAGACGCCGTTCGTCGAGCCGTTCGGTGACCGCGGCCAGCACCTGGTCGGAGGGGATCAGCTGCTCGAAGCGGAGATGGCCGTCCTCGTCGGCGACCGCGTCGGGCACCACCAGCACCCGTACCGCGCCGGCCTCGCCCGCCACCGCCGGCACACAGCGCACCCGGCGCAGCGACGGCGCGGCCTCCCGGGCGATGAGCTCGTAGTCCTCGGCCGTCACCGCCCGCTCCTGCACCCGCAGGATGTTGGGCGCGCGCACCTTCGCGTTCTCCACGGTCTCGCCGTCGACCCCGCCGGTCGCCGCCTCGCGGTTGTTCACGTCCGCGACGTACGGCACCGAGCTGCGCAGCACGGAGATCGCGCCCCGGGCGACGTTCCCCGCCGCCCCGCCGCCCGTGCGGTAGCGCGGAACGCGGAGCTGGGCGCCCTTCTCCGGCACCGCACCGTACGCGCGCATCGTGCCGTCCGGCTCGCGCACCTCCGGCGGGAACGCGAACTCCCCGGAGACCGCGTCGATCCGCACATGCCGGTCACCGGGCCCGGACGCGCCGAAGTGCTCGACCGGCGTCCAGATCTGCCAGCCCTCGTCCGCCGACACCTGGACGACCGGCGGCTCCCCGTCCAGCAGCAGCGGCGCCCGGCTCACCGTGAACCGCTGCCCGGCGACGCCCTCCGACACCCCGAGCGGCACGTCGATGACGGTCTCCGCGTGCTCGGCCGCCGTCGTGCCGCCGACCGTGAACACCTCGGCCTCCCGGATCGTCGGCGACTCCGAGTAGAACGGCTGGCCCGGCTCCGGGGCGGTGACCCGGCAGCGCAGCCACCCCGCGCGGGTGCCCGCCACCACGGACGCGGTGTGCCCGGCCGGGACGAACACGACGACCTCGCCGGGCCTGTTGAGCCCGCCGGTGCTGTCGGTGCCGGTCGCGCACATCACCCAGCGCGCCCCGTCCCACGCCTCCCACACCAGCGGCGGCTGACGCGGGTCGACGCCCACGCCCTCCACCCGGCTGTCCAGGCGGACGGCGACGATGCAGCGCGGCACGGCCGTCGGCAGCCCGAACAGCAGGGCGTCACCGGGCTCGGGACGGCTCTGGAAGCACGGGATGTCCTTGCCCGCGCCGAGCGGCGCGGTCCGGTCCGTCTGCTCGCCCGACACCGGCGCGGTGACGAGCCGGACCAGCGAACTCGGCACGATCGGCAGGTCGTCGGCGGTGGAGAACACCACCGGCTCCTCGGCCTCCCCGCGCGCCGTCGCCACCTCCGTACCGGCGGGCAGATGCACGGTTTCCGGCTGCGGCGCGGACAGCCAGAAGTCGATCTCGGCCCGGGCCACGGTCGGCGGGAACAGCGTCACGCCGAGCAGGTCGAGGAAGGCCGCGTAGTTCTTGTCCGGCACCCGGTTGAGCCGGTACAGCAACTGGTCGACCAGGTACGCGAACGTCTCGATCAGCGTGACCCCGGGGTCCGACACATTGTGGTCGGTCCACTCGGGAGAGCGCTGCTGGACGTACCGCTTGGCCTCGTCGACGAGCTGCTGGAAGCGCCGGTCGTCCAGATTGGGCGAAGGCAGGGCCATCAGCGCATCCCCGCTTCCTGAGAGGTCTCCGCGGCCGGACCCTGAGACGACGGGATCGTGTAGAAGGGAAAGACCAGGTTGCGCAGGTCGTTGGTGGCCCGCACGGTGTAGTGCACGTCGATGTAGAGCGTGCCCTCCTCGATGGCGTCGAACGCGATCACCACGTCCGTCACCTCGATGCGCGGCTCCCACCGCTCCAGCGAGGTGCGCACCTCCTGCGCGATCCGCCCGGCCGTCGCCCCGTCGCCGGGCGCGAAGACGTACTCGTGGATACCGCAGCCGAACTCCGGTCGCATCGGCCGCTCGCCCGGCGCGGTGCCGAGGATCAGCCCGATCGCCTCCTCGATCTCCCGGTCCCGCTCGACCAGCGCGATCCCGCCCGTCGGCCCGACCCGCAGCGGGAAGCCCCAGCCGCGTCCGATGAATCCGCCGCCGCTCACATCGGGCCCCCGATCAGGACGTTGAACGCACCGCTGATGATGGGCGCGCCGCAGGTGGTCTTGTCGCCCATCCGGGCCGCGGGCAGTCCGCCGATGAGCACCGCCCCGCCGATCGCGGCGGCGGGGTTGGGCATGATCACGTTGCCGGGCCCGAGCGCCGCGTGCGGGGGGATGACGCACCCGTGCAGGCTCCCGGTGACGGCTGCGGGCCGGCCGCCGATGAGCACGGTGGCCACGGCCACCGCACCCGGGGGCGGGGTGGCGATGAGACCGCCGTGGGCGGTGCTGTCGCCCGTGCGGGCTGCGGGGGGCATGGCCGGGGTTCTCCTTGCTGCGAAAGGGATTTCAGGGGTGCGAGTGAGTGGTGGACGGGGGCTTCGGGGGAAAGCGGGTCGGTGGTCGGTCAGTTGATCCTGATGAGTTTGGCCTTGAGGACCGCGAGCAGTCCGCCGTCGACCGTGACCCCCGTCTTGCCGTTGACGGTCACCGAGCGGCCCTTGATGTTCACGTCGCCGGTGGCGCCCGCGTCGAGCGTGATGCCCGAGGCGGACAGCGTCACCGAGCTCAACTCCCGCGTTCCGCCACGGGCTTTCACGGTCAGGGTGATCTCGCCCTTCTTCTCGTCGAGGACGACGTCGAGCCGCTTGTCGCCGGTGGCGATCCGTACGCCCGACGGCCCGCGCGGGGCGTCCAGCAGCTCCAGCCGGTTGCCCGAACGGGACACCAGGGAGCGGCGGTTGACCTTGCCGCTCGTCGGGTCGACCAGCGGGACGTCGTGCGGCGACGGCTTGTCGACCCCGTTGTAGAGGCCGCCGAGCACATACGGGCTGTCCAGCAGCCCCTGCTCGAACCCGACCAGCACCTCGTCGTTGACCTCGGGGCTGAACACCCCGCCGCCGCCCTGGCCGCCCCACTGCACGGTGCGGACCCAGTCGGTGACGTACGTGTCGTCGAGCCACGGGAACTTCAGCCGCACCCAGCCGCGTTGGCCCTTGCCCTCCTCGCGGATGTCGGTGACCACCCCGATCGCCAGACCGGGCATCCGCGGTCCGCGCGAGGGGGCGTTGCCGCCGGCGGTCAGCCCGGACAGCGAACGGTCCGGCGAGGCGCTGACGATCACCGTCGTGCGGTAGCCGGTGTCCGGTTCGAGGACGTGGTGGGCGGCGGTGGCGGTGTAGCGGCCGGAGAACGCGGGCCCCACGTTGCCGAGGGCCACCGGCAGACCCGCCCGCAGCTGGGGGTTCCCGTACGCGACGGCCTCGACCTCACCGAAGCCGGAGCTGACCGAGGCCGCGAGCGCACCCGCCACGGCCCGGGTCTCCGCCTGGGTGCGGTACGGAGTGTCGGCGATCGTCGTACGGGAGCCGCCGGAGCCGAAGATCCGCGCCGCCGTCGACGGGCTCATCCCCGGCACGACGGTGTCGCTGCGGATGGACTGCTGCCGGGCCACCAGCCGGGTCTTGGTGTCGACGTTCCAGCCGCGCACCTCGACACTGTCCGCCCCGTCCGCACCCGTCAGCACCGCACGCAGGGCCAGCAGATTGTTCCCGTACTCCAGAACCATCGGGTTGCGCGTGGCGGACGTCGAGGGCGCGGGGGCCGAGGAGGCCGGGTCCGGCTTGGTGAACTGCAACAGGCCCTTGTCGTCGACCCGTACGGTCGCGCCGCTCTCGGCCGCCAGATGCTGGAGGAACTCCCAGTCCGACACGTTCGGCTGGGTCAGCTGCTTGTACGTGATCGACGCGGCCTCGATCCGCCCGCAGGCCAGACCGGCTCCGGTGGCGACCTTGCGGACGATGTCCGCCGTCTTCATGTTCCGGTACGCCACGACCTTCCGGCCGCGCTGGAGCCGGTGCGCCTTGGAGAACGCCCGCACGACGGTGAACGAGCCGGTGGTGTCGGTGTCCAGCTCGATCGCGGTGACCTCACCGGTGAACAGCCGCTCGCGCGCCCGGTCCTGCACGGTGACCACCGAGATCTTCAGCGGGGTGCCCATGCCGATGCCGGTCTTGGCGAGGAAGGTGTGGTCGGGGTCCCGGTACGTCAGGACGGCGGTGTCCGGCAGGCCCACGTTCTCGTCGACCACACAGCTCACCAGCTGGGTGGCCCAGACGGCGGGCAGCTCGGCCGGCGCCTCGACGATCGGGTCGGCGGCGAAGGAACGGCCGGGGGCGTCCTTTCCACTCATCGGCTCTCCTCCGCCAGGTGGTCCTCCCGCCCGGGCACCAGGAGTTCCCGGCCGGGCGTCAACTGCATCGGGTCGTCGATGTCGTTGGCGTACGCGATGGTCCGCCAGGCGGTGGCGTCGCCGTACTCCCGCCAGGCCAGCAGAGGCAGGCTGTCCCCGGCCACGACCCGGTGGGTGCGCCGCGCCTCCTTCGAACCCGAGGTGGGGTTCTGGCCGGCCGGGTCGACGCTCGCCTCCTCGATCGACAGGGAGCAGGTGGCGCGCAGCGGCTTCCCGTCCACGTCGAACAGCGTGTACGACACGGAGAGGTTGGAGAGCACCCCGTCGAACGAGGTCGTCTTCGACGTCCCCCAGTCGAACCGCACCCAGGGGCTGGCGGGCGTCTTGCGGGCCAGACTGCTGGGCGTGGGGACACAGGCGGTCATCAGCTGCTCCACCGCCTTCTCCACGGAGTTGTCGTGGGTGGCGGTCGCGTCGAGGAAGACCTCCAGCGACAGGGCCCGGGGCCCGCTGCCGACGAACTCGGGCAGCGCGGACTGCCCGGCCATCCGGGACGGAGTGCGCCGCCACTCGGTGCTCTTGCTCAGCGACAGCTTCGCCGGGTTGAACTGCAACGTGAGCCGGGCGAGCGTGCCGCCCGGCTTGGCGCCGACGGTCGACGGCGGCTCCATGATGGTCAGCTGGGCACGAGCGCGGCTCGCACGGAGAGCGGGTGACATGGCGTTCCTCCTTCCTTCGTCCTGGTCTTCGCCTCGGTCGCGGTCCCGCCGGGGGCGGTCAGGACGGCTCCAGCCCCTCGTGCGCGATCTCCAACGTCTCGATCGCCGCCTGGGAGTTGGCCGGATCGAAGGACGGCCCCTGCCAGCGCACCGGCACGATGCCGTGGACCTGCCAGCTGATGATCCGGCTGAGATCGGGGCGAAGCGCCACGATCTCGCCGTCCTTGGGCTCGACCCGCTGGATCGTCTCGTTCAGCCAGCGCGCGATCTTCATCGTGTCGGCGGTCACCGGGCGGGTCAGCGTGATGTTCGTCCAGGTGATCCGCCCCGGCAGCTGCCAGGTGAACCCGTTGTTGCCGCCCTCGGCGTACGTCTCCATCTCCACCTCGGCGCCCAGACCGGAGCAGGTGTGGAACGCGCCCAGGTCGCTGCCGCCGATCGCGAGCTTGAAGAACACGCTCGTCGCGAAGATGTTGTCCGTCATGCGTCTCTCGTCTTCTTCTCTGCTGTCGGTCGTACGGGTCGTGCGGGGGCGGGCGGTTACGGGTGCGGGTCCGGCGCCGGGCTCGTCGTGGCGTCAGCGGCGGCCGTCGTGCAGCCGCCCGCTGCGTTCCCGGCCCCGCCGCAGATCCGCGCGGATGAGCCGGCTCACCGGGTCGAGGAGCCGGCGGGCCAGCTCCTCGATCTCCGTACCGCTCAGCCGGTTCGCCGGAGAGGCGTCGGGCCCGTCCTCGGCCCCGGCCGCGGGGCCCGCCCGCTGCACGGCGGGCTTCGCCGGGGCGGCCTGCACGGGCACCCCGGTGATCCCGGCGTTCGCCGCCGCACGCTGGACCGCCTGCGCCCTGCTCTCCGGGCGACCCGCACCGGCGGTCTGTGCCGGTGTGCGGGGCGGCACCCGTACGGAGAGACCCGGCGGCCCGGCGGGCGCGGCACCGTCCACGGGGGCCGGTCCGGCGGCCGGCGGACCGGCGCCGTCGGGCACCACCGGCATCGCCAGCCGCTGTACGGGTACGGCGTCGGCTCCCGGCCGCGCGGCCCCGGGCGGATGCGGCCGTACGACCGGAACGCGGCGCGGACCGGCGGCGGTCGCGGATGCCGATGCCCCGGAAGGCGTTGGCGGTGCTGAGGGCGTGCCCGGCCGGGCGGACCGGGCGTACGGGAGCGGCGCGGCGGGTGCGGACGGGGCCGATGCAGCGGACGGAGAGGCGGCGGCGCGTTGGACGACGGGGGCCGCCGGTGCGGTGCGGTGTGCGGGGCCCGGCTGCGGACCGCTCGGGGATGCGGGCGAGGCGTTCGTGGCCCGCCCCGGCCGTCGTACGAGTCGCTGGAGCACGCCGCCGGGCGGGGTCGGGGCGGCAGCGTCGGTGGTGGCGTCGGCCGTGGGGTGCGGGGCGTGGCCGGGGGCGACCGGGCCGCCGCCGTCCCGGTGAACGGGGTTCGTGGTCGCGGAACGCTGGACCGGGTCACTCGGCACCGCACCGGAAGGCGTCGCCCGCCGGGCGCTCGGCAGGTCCCCGGTCCGGGCGTCGGCGGGGCCCGGCTGCGGTACGTCACGCCGCCAGGTGGCCGCGACGACCGGGCGGGCGGTGCCGCCGCCTGCCGCAGGTGCCGCCGGCGGCGCCGAAAACCCTTCGGCGGAACCGGTGTTCACCGTCAGGCGGCGTTCGGTGAGCAGGGCCCGTGACCGCTGGACGGTGGGCGAGAGCGACAGTGACGGTGCCGTACCGCCGGAGCCCCGCGGCGTCGCCCGGTCCCGGGCGACGGGCCGGATGCGTGCCGGGGGCGGGGGAGCGTCGGAGGAGGTACGGGCGGGGCCCGGGGCCGCCGCGCGCTGGACGGCGGCGGTTCCGGGAGAGGGCGGGGCGGGCACGGCGGAAGTGGCGGGTGCGGCGGAAGCCGATCGCACCGGCATCGCGGCGGGCGGGCCCTGCGGCGCGGATGCGTGCGCCGGAACGACGGGCCCGGAACCCGGGGTCGTCGCCGGTCCGTGGCCCGGGGCGCGGAGCGGGTCCGGCCGTGTCCCCGTCCCCGGAGACGTACGGTCGCCGAGCAGCGGAGCGTCGCCGCCGAGCCGGGCGGTCGGCGGCAGTGAGGGAAGCGGTGTGCCGATCCCGCCCCGCACCCGGGCCCGGGAACCGCCGGAGGCGTCGGGCCGGGATGCCGGGGAGGAGGCGGTGGGCGTCGCGCCGCCCGGGGCCGGAGCTCGCTGCACGGAGGGGGCGGGTCCCGAAGGCGTGGACGGCCCGGACGTCCGGGCGGACTGGGACGGCTGGGCCGACCGCGACGACTGCGTCTGCTGGGACGACTGGGTCTGCTGGGACGGCTGAGACGTCCGGGGCCGGGAGTCGGGCGTCGGCTGTTGCCGAGCCGACGCCTTCGCCTGGGCCTGCGCCGAACCGGGTGCGGGCACCCGGGGCGTCGCGTGCGGCGTGGCCGGAGGGCTCGGCGGGTCCGTCGCCCGGCGCTGGAGCACCGGCAGCTCGGCGGCCGGGGGGGGCGACGCGGGCGCGGACGGTACGACGCCGACGCCCGCCGGACCGCCGTCGCCGGCCGGCCTCGCTCCGTCGGGCAGGGCGCGCAGAGGCTTGCCCAGGGCCGGGCGCACCACCTCGGCGGCGGGCGGGCCGGAGGCGCGGTCGGGGGACGGGGGTTCCGGAGCCGTACGGTCCGGACCGCTCCGCCTCTCGGACACGGCCCGCTGGACGGCGGTGGCCGGAGCAGCCGCAGCCGGAGCGGAAGGAGCGGCCGAAGGGGCGGCAGGACCGGAAGGTGTGACGGGCGTGACGGGTGCGGCGGGCGGGAGCCCGGCGATCTGCCGCAGCGGCATCACCGGACGCCGGGCGACGATCAGCGGCGGGGCGATCCGCTGCGGACGCACGGCCGCGGGCCGGGCCCGGTACCCGGAGTCCGGTCCGTCGCCGTGGGCGTGGCCCGTGGTGGTGTGCGGGTCGCTCACGCGAGCCGCACGCGAGGAGGCCCCGGAGCCGGATGAGCCGGACGGACCGGAAGAACGCGACGGCCCTGAAGCCCCTGAAGCCCCCGAAGTTCCTGAATCCCCGGACGGACCCGAGGACTTCGACGAACCGGAAGCCCCCGACCGGCCGGCCGGCCCCGACGACGACCCGCGCGCGGCGGACGGGGCAGCCCCGGCCGACCGCTGGACCGACGGCGCTCCAGGACCCGGCTTCCCGGCCCCCGTACCAGAAGCCGAACCCGTACCCGACCCCGTACGGCCGCCGGCCCGGCTGTCCCGGCCCGCAGCCCGGTTCACCGAGGCGGACGGCAGGTTCGGCGTGGGCTCGGCGGGCTCGTCGGCTTCCTGGGGCCGGACCGCGCGCAGCAGCAGCGGTCCGCCGGGGGAGGCGGTCCGGGCGCTGCCCGGGCGGGCGACGCCGTGGATGAGGCCGACCGGGGCCGACGGCAGGACGGAGTGGCCGAGTTCGCCGCCGAGGGCCGGGTTCTGCCAGGAGGCGAGCCGGGACCGGAACCGCAGCCCGTCGCTCACGCCGATCGAGGACCGGGCGACGGTCACCGACGGCGGGGCCACCCGCCGCCAGCCGCCGTCCCAGCCACCGCCGTCGCCCTCGCCGGAGGCCGGAGCGGTGGACACCGAAGCAGCGCCGGAGGCAGGGGCGGTGGCGGAAGCGGGTACGGCGGTGCCGCCCGCGTCCCGGCCCGTGCCCTCGCCGTTCTCCCGCACGGGTGCGCCGGACCGCCGTCGGTCCGTCCGGCGCAGCCAGTCGCCGAGCCCCACACGATCACCCGCCTTCGTTGACGCGGGTGTTGATCCGCGCTATCTCCCGTACCCACTGCTGACGTTCGCCGTGGGTGAGGTCGAGAATGTCCTCACGCTGCCAATGGAAGTGGTAGGCGACGTACGCGATCTCCTCCCGCAGCCGGGGAAGCGCGTACGTCACGATTCCCCCAGGCGCCCACCCGAGAGGTCCACCTCGAACGACCCGTGGCACAGCGGGCAGGTCACCGCGGCATGCGTGTGGCCCTCGCTGTTGATCCGCCGGTAGAAGTCCTGGAGGAACGCCACGTCGGTCGCGTACATCCGCTCGACGATCCCGGCGTGCACATCGGTGACCGGGCCGAGCTGGGTGATCACCTGGCTGAGCAGCACCACGGACAGATACGCCGGGTTCTCCTTCACCCGCAGGTCGATCTGCGGGCGCAGTTCGTCCCGGGCCGTCGCCAGCCGCATGGTGCCGTTCCGGTGCACCTGGCCCTCGTCGTCGACGTACCCGCGCGGCAGCTCGAAGGCGAACTCCGTCTGCAGCGTCTCCCGTTCCCGGGGGCGGGCGGGCGCGGGAGCGGCGGCCTCCTCGCGTGCGGCGGGCGCGGCGGCGAGGGTGTCGAGGACCTCTTCGAGGCCCGCGCCCGGCGTAACGGTCCGGCGCCTCATTCGACCACGATCTCCTCGAAGGTGATGGTCACCGTCTCGGTCGCCGCGCTGGACTCGCCGGCCTTGAGGGAGGGGCCCTCCCACTTGGAGGCCCAGCCCTGCATCAGCTGGATGCGGCGGACGGTCTCTCCGGTCGAGTCCTTGATCTCGATCGTGAGGTTCTGCCGCGCGGTGTCCACGGCCCCGTTGTTCAGGGTCTCCTTGATCCAGGTGGTGAACTCGCTGCTCTTGTCGAGGCCGCGGGTGATCGTCACCTCGCCCGCCTGGCGGGCGCCCGGCTGCTTGCGGATGATCTGCTTGCCCTCGGCGGTCACCTGACGGACCTCGACGACTTCTTCCTCGACGGTCATGCCGCTGATCTCCTGGATGGACTCCACGAGATAGCCGCCGAGCTGAACGCCGAAGACGTGGGTGGAAAGAGCGTCGCCCTCTGCCATGACTGTGTGTCACCTGTTCTGATCGGGAAGGGAAGTGAAGGGGTGCGGGAGGACCGCGAAGGTCACTCGTCGACGAGGCTGGTGCTGTCCGAGAACTGCGAGAGACGGAAGATCACGAACTCCGCGGGCTTCACCGGCGCCACCCCGATCTCGCAGACGACCTGACCGAGGTCGATCGACTCCTGCGGGTTGTTGCTCCGGTCGCACCGGACGTAGAACGCCTCCTCGGCCGTACGGCCGAACAGTGCGCCGCGGCGCCACTCCTCGGTGAGGAAGGCGGTGACATTGCGCCGGATGCTCGACCAGAGGCGGTCGTCGTTCGGCTCGAACACCACCCACTGGGTGCCCAGGAGGATGGACTCCTCCAGGTAGTTGAAGAGGCGGCGCACGTTCAGGTAGCGCCAGGCCGGGTCGGAGGAGAGGGTGCGCGCGCCCCAGATGCGGATGCCGCGGCCGGGGAAGGCGCGGACACAGTTCACGCCGATCGGGTTGAGGAGGTCCTGCTCGCCCTTGCTGAGGCGGATCTCCAGGTCCACCGCGCCGCGGATGACCTCGTTGGCCGGGGCCTTGTGCACTCCGCGCTCGCCGTCGCTGCGCGCCCAGACGCCGGCCACGTGACCGCTCGGCGGGACCAGGGAGTTGCGGCCGCTCGCCGGGTCGAAGACCTTGACCCACGGGTAGTAGAGGGTCGCGTAGCGCGAGTCGTAGCCGGCGTCCTCGTTGCGCCAGGTGCGGACGCGCTGGGCGTTCATGCCCGGCGGGGTGTCCAGGACGGCGACCCGGTCGCCCATCTGCTCGCAGTGCGAGATGACCGCGAGCTGCACGGTCTTGACGCCCTCGGCGTCGATGTCGCCGCGCTGGAAGGCGCTCATCAGGTCCGGGACGGCGACCATCGTGATCTCGTCGATCGCTTCGAGACCGGCGAACCCGGTCCGCGCGGAGGCGTCGCCCACGTACTCGGAGGCGTCGATCCGGGCCACACCGGAGCCGGTGCCGGGGGCGCCCGCGGCGGCGAGGGCGACGGTCTGCTTCTCGGGGCGGCTCTGGGCCGTGCCGGGCTGCTCGGTGACCTGGACGAACTTGGAGTCGCGGGTCTGGGTGACCAGATAGCCCTTGACGTTCTTGCGGGTGGACACGTCGTACGTCTCCACCGTCTTGCCGCCCTGGCGCACCAGCAGCCGGAAGCGGTCCTCCGGCGGATTCTCCCCCTCGGCGTCGGCGATCTCCACGGAGAGGCCGTCGCCCGTGCCGGGCTTGGCCTCGACCAGGAAGCCGCCGAGCGCGACGGCTGCGGGGGCCGGGGCGACCGCGCCCTGCGCCGTACCCTCCGAGCCCTGCGCGGGGCCGCCGATGCGCACGATGTAGGCCGCGCCGCCGCCGTTGGCGAAGAAGCCGTACACGGCGTGCGTGAGATAGGTGTCGGCGGTGAAGGTGCCGAACGTCTGGACGTACTGGTCCCAGTTGGTCACCAGCGTCGGCTGGTGGAAGGGGCCCGCTTCGGCGAAGCCGACGAAGGCTGCGACCGCGGTGCCGACTCCTTCGATGGGCCGTGCTCCGGACTGCACCTCCTCCACGTAAACACCGGGGGTGAGGTACGACGGCATGCTCGCTCCTTCTGGACGGTCACTCGATCACTGTCCAGTCTCGACCGGCCGCCCGGGCGGAGAGTAGGCCCCAGAGTCCTGGACGCGGGGCAATGAGGCTGCCTTTCCGGGCCCTCGTATCCACGGGAAAACTGCCCTTGGCGGGCCGGCCGGAACGGTCCGCCTATTCGCGGACGCCGACGCGTATTCCGCCGGCCGTGTGAAGAGAAGGAGAACAACGCGTTACGGAACCGCCCGAAGCGGCCGCCCCTGTCGGGGGATTGGGCGAAAGGGAGGACGGCGCGCCGGGGAGCCTATGTGTTTGGTATCTCTTTTTCTCGGTAAACGCCGGAAGGCCGACAGACGTCCGGGGCTGCCGGGGAGACGCGCCGAGGTGACGCGATTCGGCCAGAATGCGCCGGGAAGGCGGGGGAATCCGGCCGGGTGCGGAGGGCGGAAGCGGGCGCCGAGACACTCCGAACGGGCACCCCGCTTCCGCCCCCGAGCCGTCAGGACCGGTCCTGAGCAGGCCCGTTCGGGCGCCCGTCCATCGGAAGCGGATATTCTTCCGGTGCTGTCGCCGCCGCGGGCGACCGAACTGGTAGAGGCCTTTGGCGTATCCGGGAGGGCGAATCCGCCATCGCCCGGCACGCCGGGTTTCCTCTCGGCCGGGTTTCTGCTGTTGTCTCGTTGACAGGCGAAGCAGAGCGCTCGGCGTCGCTGTTTCTATCGTGCGAGATCGCTCAGCACGCCACTGACATTCAGAACCTGATGGCATCCGGAAGCTTGTGTTCCGGTAGCCGGGGTGCCGGGCTTGGCACAGGTGACGGAAGCGGTGACGGTGGCGTTCTCCGGAACCTGAATGGGGGTGACCCAGTGATAGTCCTGGTTGCGGAAGGTTTCCAGTGCGATGGTCGTGATCTTGCGCTCTCCGAAGGAGATCGTCACGACGCCTTCGTCACCCTGGAAGTTCGCCACCACGATGTCGGTGACGCCGAACACCTTCCCGGCCGGAACCTTGTAGGCCCGCTCCTCCGTGGCTCCCGCCCGCGTCTGCACGTCGATGGTCTCGGAGGCCTGCTGACCGCCGCCGACCCCGCCACCGCCGTTGCCGCCACCTCCGCCGGAGCCGCCCGGTCCGGTGCCGCCCGTACCGGGGCCCGTTCCGTCCGGACCGGTGCCCTGGCCCTGACCACCGGCCGGGTTGTCCGCACCGCCCGGCGGGGTCGACCCCTGTTCCTTACCGCGCTCGGTCTCCTCCTGCGCGGCCTTGGTCCCGGCCTGCTTGGCCGTGCTCTGCACCGCGGGCCGCACCAGCGCGAACCACGCGAGCAGCAGGGCCAGCAACGCCGCCAGCACGATCAGCAGCCACTTGGGCAGCACCGGTATCTGGGCGAACTCCCCGGGCAGCGGCTCGGATCCACCGGGCAGCGCGTCCTCGGCCTCCCCCTCGGTTCCCTCGGTCGCCGTGACCTCGAACGGCCAGGTGACGGGTTCGCCGAACCAGATCAGCTTGCGGGCCCGGACCTTCAGCCGGACCTCCGCCGACTCGCCCGGCTCCAGCCGCTTCTTGTCCGGCGTGAAGGCCAGCCGCAGATCCTCGCCCGCCTGCTTGGCCGCGAGGGCCACGTCGACCGGGGTGTTCCCCTTGTTCTGCACGGCGGTACGGAAGCGGGCGCCCAACCAGCCCCGGCGGCGGCGCGGTTCCAGCTCCGTACGGAGCTCGTGGAAGGGCTCCACGGTCACCGTGGACTCCGGAACCACCACCGACTCGGGCCGCTCCGCGGGCAGCACCCGTACGGCCAGGGGGGTTTCGCCCGCCCGGACCTCGTGGGAGCGCGGCGGGGCGAAGGTGAGGGTCACCGTCTCGGAGGTGCCCGGGTACAGCGACACACGTGCCGGCTCGACCGTGCTCCAGGCGGCACAGTCGCCGACCACTTCGAGTGTGTAGGCCTCGACGATGTCGCCGTCGTTGCGCACGGTCAGGGTGGTCGTCGCGGTACCGCCAGGCGACACCGTCACCGTGCGGCTTTCGAGTTCGGCAGATGTGGTCACTCTGCGACGGTAGGCCGCCCGCACCGCTCGGCAGCAGAGACGCGAGGGCAACAAGCGGGCAGGGGTGGTGCCCCGAGGGCCCACCGGCACGGTGTCCCCGCGCCCCCACCGCGCGCCCGCGCGCCCTGCCGCGGCCGGCGGAGGCGATACGAGGACCGGCGGACAGCGCCAGCAGGCATATCGGGCTGAAGTACCTGAGGAAGACGGGCACGGAACGATGACGACGATCACGGACACGACGAACAGCACGACGAGCACCACGGTGAACGGCACAGCCGGCAGCACGGCCACGCGCGGGCACTACCGCAGGCCCGACGCCTCGGGCCGCCGCACGCCCGCCTCCGGGGGAGCGCCCGGCGGCAGGGTCTCCGTGGCGGTGTACGCGGAGGACCTGATCCTGCAGACCGGCATGATCCACCAACTGCGGGTGCGGCCCGAGATAGAACTGCTGCCGGAGGACGAGGCGGACCGCGCCCAGGTCTCCCTGGTCGTGGTGGACATGGTGGACGAGCCCACCGTCCAGCTGCTCCACCGCCTCCAGCGCAACACCGCCACCCGCACCGGACTGGTCGTGGGCTTCTTCGAGTCGGGCGCCCTCCAGACCATGATCGAGTGCGGCGTCGCCGCCGTCCTCCGGCGCGGCGAGGCCGACCAGGACCGGCTCGTCCACCTGGTCCGGGCGATGGCCAACGGCGAGGGCGTGCTCCCGGGCGATCTCCTCGGCAAGCTCCTCGACCACGTCAGCTCCCTCCAGCGGACGGTCCTCGACCCGCGCGGGCTCACGCTCTCCACGCTCACCGCGCGGGAGGCGGAGATGATCCGGCTGGTCTCGGAGGGCTGTGACACCGCGGAGATCGCCCAGAAGACCTCGTACTCCGAACGCACCGTCAAGAACGTGCTCCACGAGGTCGCGACCCGCCTCGAACTGCGCAACCGGGCCCACGCGGTGGGCTATGCGATGCGGCACGGGCTGATCTGAGGGGCGGCCCGGGCGGGAGCGGGGCGGCCCGGGCGGCAGGTGGCCGGGCCGCCCCGTCCCCGCGGCTGTTTCCCCGGGAACGGGGCCCCGCCGCCGCAAAGGGCAGCGGTCCCTTCCCCCGCCCCGGGTACTCGCGGCCTGTTCTTCGGACCCGCGCGCGGGTGAGGCTGGCCGGTGGAGAGTCATCGACAGACTGTGAGGTGGGCCGTGACCGGCACTGCTGGCCCGGCAAAGCATTCCCGGCTGGGCCGACTGACCGGTGCGGTGGTGCTGTTGGCGCCCCTGCTGCTGGTCGGCTCGGCCGCCGCCCCGCACGGTGCGGGCCAGGCCGTCGCCGCCCCGGTGGACGCGGATCCGCTCCAGGCGGGGCGTATCGCCTTCGCCGGTACCGAGCACCGCAGCCTGGGGCGGGCGAACGACGAGGACACCACCGATCCGCTGTTCGGCGACGGGCCCGCCCACTACGACCAGGACCCCTCCGCCCGCGGTGACGTCCTGGTCTTCACCAGCCTCCGCGACAGCGCCAGGCCCCAGGTGTACGTGCGCGGCGCGGACGGGTCGGTGCTCCGGCTCACCACCGACCGGGACGCCGCCCACCCCGAACTCTCCCCGGACGGCCGGACCGTGGTCTTCGACTCGGCCGAGCCCGGGCCCGGTGGCACGGTCCAGCGCGACCTGTGGTCGGTCGGCGTCGACGGCACGGACCTGCGCCGGCTCACCGACACCGCCGACAACGAGGAGTCCCCGACCTGGTCGCCGGACGGCACGAGGATCGCGTACGCCTGCGACGGCGACGCCGCACGGGGGTGGCAGATATACGAGCGGGCCGTCGACGGCGGTCCGCAGACCCGGATCAGCGACGGCCCGGCCGGTGACGCCACCGAGCCGTCCTGGAACCCGGTCGACGACCAGGCCCGCCGGGGCCTCGTCGCGTACACGCTCACCACGAACCCCGACCCGGACGTCGACGACGGCACCGAACTCCGCGCCACCCAGGGCATCGGGACCGACCGGCCGCTGCTGGCCGGCGCGCACGCCGCATGGGGCACCCGCTCGGCGTCCTGGCTGCCCGACGGCAACGACATCGTCTTCCTCAGCCCGTACCACACCTGCGGCTGCGACGACTTCGACCATGTCTACCGGGTGACCGCCTTCGAGGGCGACGAGCCGCCGGACCAACTGGTCAACGAGAACCGCGAGGTGGGACCGCCCACCTGGTTCCCGCCCGCCGGGACCGTCATCGTGCCCCGGATCACCACGAAGCCGGACGGCCTGCTGTCGGCGGCCCACATCGTGACGCTCCAGGACGTCCGGCAGGACGGCTCCGACCCGCGCGACCTGCACCTCACCATCCTCAAGGAGGACCCGGCGGCCCGCACGAACGAGGACCCCGCCGTGAACCCTCTGTTCCGGCCGGCCGACGGGTACGACCCGTGGCACGAGCGGCAGAACTACACCCCCGACGGCCGGCGCATCGTCGTCACCCGCTTCGAGGACTCCGACGCCGGGCGGATCGAGCGGATCTGGATGGCCGACGCCGACGGGACGAACGCGGCGGTGCTGCCGCTCGCCGGGCGCGGCCCGAACGACTGGGACACCGACCCCACCTTCTCGCCCGACGGCACCAAGCTCGCGTTCACCCGTACCTCGCCCGGCGGCGTCGGGGACGCGTCGGGGCCGGGCCGGATCCTCATCGCCGACGTCGCCACCGGCGCGATCCTCGACGAGATCCGCCCGCCCGAGGGCCGCCAGGCGGGCGACGACGCCCAGCCGACCTGGTCCTCCGACGGCGTGAACCTCGCCTTCACGCGCAAGGAGGTCATCAACGGCAACGGCGGCAACAAGCACATCTGGGTCGTGCCGGTGGCCGACCTCGACCGGCAGCGGGACCTGAGCGCCACCATCTGCCCCGGCGACTGCGAAGTCATCGACGACAGTCCGGCGTTCTCCCCGGACGGTCTGAAGGTGGCGTTCAACCGCAAGGACGGCGGCGGCCGGGTCAACGAGCAGGCCGGCGTCCTCATCAAGCCGCTGCGCGGCGGCGGCTGCCGGGTCGTGCTGCCCTCCGTCCAGAAGGACAACCCCGCCGGCTGCGACCTGCCGATCCCCGACACCACCGCGACCGGCCCCCACCAGCCCCGTGACGTGGCCTGGTCGCCCGACGGCTCCAAGCTGCTGTTCACCTCGCGCCGGGAGCTCGCACCGAACTCCATGGAGCAGCTCTCCGTACTCGACATCGCCTCCGGCGACCAGGCCCCCGTCGACAACACGCACGACGGACGGCAGAAGGAGCCCGCCTTCCAGCAGTCGGTCGATCTGGCGCTGACCGCACCGCCCACCGTCCCCGCGGTGGAGGTCGGCTCCTCCACCGAGGTGACGATCACCGTCACCAACCGGGGCCCCTCGCCCTCGCCCGGCACCACCCTCACCGTCGACGCCCCGCCCGGCGTACGGCTGGAGGAGCTGACCACCGACGCCGGAACCTGCGCCGCCGGAACGCCCCAGTGCGACCTCGGCATCGTCCCGCCCGGCACCGACGTGACCGTCACCGCCCGGCTGACCGGCGTGACCATCGGCGACCAGCGGATCAACTGGTCCGTCACCGGGGCCGTCCTCGACCCCAACCCCACGGACAACGCCACCGGCACGATCGTCCCGGTCGAGGACGTGCCGCCGCCGACCCCGAGCCCCACGCCCACGACGCCCGCCCCGACCCCGACGCCCCCCGACCCCACGCCCACCCCGACGACCTCCGTGCCGCCGACGACCACGCCGCCCCCGCCGCCGGCCCCCGCGCCTCCGCCGCCCGCGCCCGAGGCCGGGCCCGGCGTCACCGTGCGGGCCCAGCCCAGCCCCGGTTACGTCGGCGGCAAGGTCGTCGTCACGTACACCGTGCGCAACGGCAGGAACGCGCTCGCCACCGGACTCCGGCTGAAGCTCGGACTGCCCGCGAACATCCCCGCCGGACCGTCCCCCGCGGGCTGCACCGGCGGCACCTGCACGCTTCCCGACCTGGCACCGGGCGCGTCCACCGTGGTCAGCGTCGTCCTCTCGCCCGACAGGGCGCTCCGTACGACGATCACCGCGTCGCTCACCACCACGGGCACCGACGCGAACCTCCGCGACAACGTCTCCCGGATCCCGCTGCGCATCCTCCAGCCCCGCATCGTCGCGGTGCCCAAGGTCGGCAAGCCCGGCTTCGTCACCTCCGTACGCGGCAAGGACTTCCCGCCCGGCGCGCCCGTCACCCTCAGCTGGAAGCCCGGGATCACCGCGGCGGCCGCCCCGACCCGGCCGTTGGGCGACGGCACGTTCATCGCCCAGCTCCTCATCCTGGCCAAGGACGAGACCGGGCCGCGCGACATCACCGCGAAGGGCCCCGGGTTCAGCCCCGTGAAGACGGACTTCCTCGTGGTGCTCGGCACCATCACCCCGCCCGACGAGGTGATCCGCCGATGATCCACGAGGTCGACGAGGGGCTGCGGCTGCTGCTGGCCGAGGCCGGTCTGGAGGACAGCGGCGTCGAGCTGGTCTTCGACGCCCCGACGAAGGACTGGTCCGCCCGCCGCAACGCCCCGACCGTCAGCGTCTTCCTGCACGGCATCCGCGAGGACGCGGGCAGACGGCGCACCGGTACGGCCGAGGTGCACGACGGGGAGGGTGTGGTCACCGGCTGGCGGACCCCGCCGCGCTGGTTCGAGCTGACCTATCTGGTCACCGCCTGGACCAACCGCCCGCAGGACGAACACCGGCTGCTCTCCGAGGTGTTGCGCACCCTTGTCCGCTCCGATGTGCTGCCCGCCCGGCTGCACACCGGCAGCCTCGCCGAACTCGGGCTGACCGTGGAGCTGGAGGCGGCCGGGCCCGGCGCCGGCGGGCCGTCCGTCTCGGACGTCTGGTCCGCGCTCGGCGGCGAGCTGAAGGCCGCGATCGACCTCCGGGTCGTCGCACCGCTGGCCGGCGAACGCACCCCCGCGGGCCCGCCGGTCACCGAAGGACTCGTGATGAAGGCGGCACCGCACCTGAACGACCACGGCGACGACGGCGGCCCCGGCCGCCGACTGCGCTACGACGGGGCGTCCGACCCCGGCGCGGCGGGCTTCGCCGCACCCCGTGAACGGCGACTGCCGCCCGGCCGGCGCAGGCGGGGGAACGCGGCACGATGACCCTGGCACCACAACAGGCGTACGAACAGAGCCCGTTGACCGAGATCGGGGAGGTCTGGGAGCGGCTCGGCCGGATCGAGCAGCGGGTCCGGGAAGCCGTCGCGGCCCGCCGGTCCGTCGACCCGGACCCGGACGACCCCTACCGGGGGCAGTACCTCACCCCCGAGGCCGCGGCCCGGATCCTGGAGACCCGCGACGCGTTCGCGCCCGTACCGCCGTACGAGGACGGCGGCCCGGCGGACACCCCGGCCGGGAGCCGGCTCGGTCAACTGGCCGAGCGGTTCGGCCTCGTGCCGCTGGACGTCGAACTCCTGCTGGTGGCCCTGGCCCCGGACATCGACCCCCGGTTCGAGCGGCTGTACGGCTACCTCAACGACGACCTCACCCGGCGCCGGACCACCATCGGTCTGGCCCTGGAGCTCTGCGGACTGCCCGCGGCGGGCTCCGGACGCTTCCGGTTCTCGCCCGCCGCCCCGCTCGTCGCGGGCGGTCTGCTGGAGATCACCGACCCCGAACGGCCCCTGCTCTCGCGGCTGTTGCGCGTACCGGACCGGGTCGCCGCGCATCTCCTCGGCGACGACGAGACCGACGGCCGGCTGCGCGGGCTGGTCCGGGAGGCCACGCCCCCGACGGAACCGGACGAGCGACCCGAGGTCCCCCGGATCGCGGCCGCCCTCGGTACCGGCAGCGGTCTGGTGCACCTCCTCGACCGGGGCGGCGACCCGCGCGGCCTCGCGGTCGAGGCACTGCACGCCGCCGGCCGGCGCCCGCTGGTCGTCGACCTCGCGGCGCTCGCCACCGCCGCCGAACCGGCCCCGCTCGTCCGGGCGTTGGCGACCGAGGCCCGCCTCGGCCGGGCCGGAGTGGTCCTCGGCCCGCTCGAAACGCTCGCCCCCGAACGCCCCGAGGGCGCCCGGGTGCTCGCCTCGCTCTGCGCGGCGCTCGACACCACACCCCTCATCGCGTACGGCAGGAAGAACTGGGACCCGCTGTGGACGGCGGAGAGCCCGGTGCCCGTCACCGTCCTGCCGCCCGGACCCGACGGCGTGGCCCGGCAGTGGCGGCGCGCGCTCGCCGAGGCGGGCCGGGCCGTCGGCCTGTCCGCCGCGCACGCGACCGCCGACGACGCCCTGATCGAGGCGGCCGCCGCCTACCGGCTCGACTCCGGCCAGCTGCGCAGGGCCGCCACCGTCGCGTCCCGGCTCGCCGTCCTCGGGCCCCGGCCGGTGACCCCGGAGGACCTGCGCACGGCGGTCCGCGCCCAGAACGGCGCGGGCCTGGAACGGCTCGCCCGCCGCATCGAACCCGCCGTCGGCTGGGACGACCTGGTGCTGCCCCCGCCGACCCGCACCCAGCTCTCCGAACTCGCCCTGCGCGCCCGCCACCGCGAGACGGTGCTCGGGCGGTGGCGGATGCGGCCGGGCGGCGGCCGGGGCCGGGGCGTCATCGCCCTGTTCGCCGGGGAGTCCGGCACCGGCAAGACCATGTCCGCCGAGGTGATCGCCGCCGAACTGGGCATGGAGCTCTACGTGGTGGACCTGTCCACGGTGGTGGACAAGTACATCGGGGAGACCGAGAAGAACCTGGAGCGGATCTTCGTCGAGGCGTCCGACGTCAACGGCATCCTGCTGTTCGACGAGGCCGACGCGATCTTCGGCAAGCGGTCCCAGGTCAAGGACGCGCACGACAAGCACGCCAATGTGGAGTCGGCCTACCTCCTCCAGCGCATGGAGTCCTTCGACGGCATCGCCGTGCTCACCACCAATCTGCGGGCCAACCTCGACGAGGCGTTCACCCGCCGCCTCGATGTGATCGCCGAGTTCCCGATGCCCGACGCCGAACAGCGCCTGGCCCTGTGGGACCGCTGCCTGGGCCCGGCCATCCCGCGCGACCCCGCGCTCGACCTGGAGTTCTGCGCGAACCGCTTCGAGCTGGCCGGCGGCTCGATCCGGGCCTGCGCGGTGACCGCCGCCTACCTCGCGGCCGAGTCGGGGACGCCGCTGGACATGGACCAGCTGGTCACGGCGGTGCTCCAGGAGTACCGCAAGCTGGGACGGCTGGTGCTGGAGAGCGAGTTCGGCCCGTGGCTGGCGAAGGAGCGGGCGCGGGGCGGACGGTAGCCGAGACCGTCGACGCCGACCGGATCGTCCGCAGGCCCGCGGCCGTGTCCGGGGAGACCGCGGGAGGCTTCCCGGGCGCCGCGCGCGCCCTGGCCGGCGAGGAGGCCCTGCGCGCCCCCGGAGCCCGTATCGCGACTTGACCTCAAGTTCGGTTGAGGTGGCCCAATGGTCACCGGATGCCGGCCCATGGCCGACCGACCGGAGGAGCGCACCATGGCGACCCGGCACACCGACCGCGACCGTACGGTGCCGCAGCCCCGGCCGGTGTTCTGACCATCATGGCGCGAAGCGAGAAGGGACGTACCAGCCATGGCTGAGGCAGTCGCGGCGGACGAGGAACCGCAGTACCCCGAGCTGAGCCGGCGGACCGTCACCCTGGTGGTGACCGGGCTGCTGCTCGCGGTCTTCATGTCCGCGCTCGACGGCATGATCATGGCCACCGCGATGCGGACGGTCGCCGACAGCCTGCACGGACAGACCCTGCAGGCCTGGGCCACCACCGGCTATCTGATCACCGCGACCATGTCGCTGCCGCTCTACGGAAAACTCTCCGACATCTTCGGCCGCAAGCGGCTGTACATGGTGGCCATCGCGCTCTTCCTGCTGGGGTCGTTGCTCTGCGCGACGTCCCAGTCGATGTACGAACTCGCCCTGTACCGAGGCATCCAGGGACTGGGCGGCGGTGGGCTGGCGTCGGTCGCCCTGGCCGTGCTCGCCGACATGCTGCCGCCGGACCAGCGGGTGCGCTACCAGGCGAACTTCGGCGCGGTCTACGGCGTCGCGAGCGTCCTGGGCCCGGCCGTGGGCGGGCTCTTCGCCGGTTCGGACAGCTTCCTGGGCATCGAGGGATGGCGCTGGATCTTCCTCGTCAACCTGCCGATCGGCCTGATCACCCTGGTCGTCGTCGGCAAGCTGTTCACCCTGAAGAGCGTCCGGGTCCCCCAGCGCGTCGACTACTGGGGCGCCACCTCGCTGGTCATCGCCCTGGTGCCGTTGTTGCTGGTCGCCGAACAGGGCAAGGAATGGGGCTGGGCCTCGCCGCTCTCGCTGACGCTGTTCGCGCTGGGCGCGGCCGGTGCGGTCTGGTTCCTGCTCGTGGAGCGCAGGATGGGCGACGAGGCGCTGATGCCGCCCCGGCTCTTCAGGAACAGCGCGTTCACGCGGGTGAACGTGGTGAACTTCATCGGAGGCATCGGCGCCTTCACCTCCATGACGTTCCTGCCGCTCCACCTCCAGATCGTGCAGGGCCTCTCACCCACCACCGCGGGCCTGCTCCTGCTGCCGCAGTCGATCGCGACCACCGTGGGAGCCAAGTTCGCCGGACCCGTCGTCGCCAGGACCGAGCGCTACAAGTTCATGCTGGCCGGCGGCCTGACCATGCTCAGCGTCACCTATCTGGTGCTCAGCACGGTCGGGGTGGACACCCCGCTCTGGATCATGGGCGCCCTGGCCGTCGCGATGGGCCTGGGGCTCGGCGTCTTCATGCAGACGGTCCTCACGGCCCTGCAGAACAGCGTTCCCCGCAAGGACATGGGCGTCGCCAGCGGGCTGTACAGCTTCTCGCGGCAGCTCGGCGCCATCTCCGGCACGGCGGTCTTCCTCTCGGTCATGTTCGGCATCGCCGCCGGCCGGATCATCGACTCCTTCGCCTCGGTACGGAACTCGCCCGAGCTGCGGTCGGCGATCAACGACCCGGCCGTGCGGTCCAGCGCCGCCGACCAGAAGGTCCTCGACGGGCTGCTCGACGGCACCGAGGGCATCGACCTCGACAACACGTCGGTGCTCGGCACGCTCGACCCCAGAGTCGCGCGCCCGATCCTGGAGGGCATGGGGAGCAGTATCAACACCGTCTTCCTCGCCCTGGGGGCTCTCGGTCTCCTCGCGGTGCTCGTATCGCTCACCATCAAGGAGAAGAGAGAGCCGAAGGAGCCGGACGAGGAGAGCGACGAGGCGGGCGAGAGGACCGCGGCCGCGGAGTGACGCGCGCCCGGCCCGCCCCCGTACCCCTCAGAACGCCACCGCGTCGCGGATCAGCGGGCAGGTCATGCAGTGCCCGCCGCCCCGGCCCCGCCCCAGCTCCGCGCCGACGATCGTGATGACCTCCACGCCGGCCCGCCGCAGCAGCGCGTTCGTCTGGGTGTTCCGGTCGTAGGTGAAGACGACCCCCGGCTCCAGGGCCACCGCGTTGTTGCCGCTGTCCCACTGCTGGCGCTCCGAGGCGTAGACGTCGCCGCCCGTCTCGATCACCCGCAGCTGGGGCAGGCCCAGCGCGCGGGCCACGACCTTGGTGAACGGCGTGGCGCCCTCGTCGGTGATCGCGATCCCGGGCGCCCGGTCGGAGGGCCGCAGCGAGAACGTGTGGACGTCGTCCATGATGCGCGGGTACAGCGTGACGATGTCCCGGTCCGCGAAGGTGAACACCGTGTCGAGGTGCATCGCCGAGCGCAGCTTCGGCATGCCGGCGACGATGACGTGCTCGGCCGCCCCCTGCGCGAACAGCGCGGCGGCGACCTGGGTGATCGCCTGGCGGGAGGTCCGTTCGCTCATGCCCATGAGGACCACGCCGTTGCCGACCGGCATGATGTCCCCGCCCTCGAACGTCGCCCGGCCCCAGTCCTTCTCGGGGTCGCCCCACCAGACGGTGGAGCCCCGGAAGTCGGGGTGGAAGGTGTAGACCGCCTTCATCAGCAGGGTCTCGTCGTGCCGGGCGGGCCAGTAGAGCGGGTTCAGCGTCACCCCGCCGTAGAGCCAGCAGGTGGTGTCCCGGGTGTAGAGGGTGTTGGGCAGCGGCGGCATCAGGTACTCCCGCGCCCCCGTGCCCTCCCGGGCCAGACCCACGTACGCCGAGCGGAACTCCTCCGGGAGGTCGGCGATGGCGAGACCGCCGATGAGGTGGTCGGCCAGCCGGCGTGGCGTCAGGGTGTCGAGGAAGGCGCGGGTGTCGTCGACCAGGCCGAGGCCCACCTCGTTCGCGTCGATCTTCCGGTCGAGCAGCCAGGACCTGGCCTCCGGGATCGCCATGGTCGCGGCGAGCAGCGCGTGCAGTTCGACCACCTCCACCCCCCGCTCGGTGAGCTGGGCGACGAAGTCGGCGTGGTCCCGCTGGGCGTTCTCCACCCACATCACGTCGTCGAACAGCAGGTCGTCGGAGTTGGTCGGGGTCAGCCGGCGGTGGGCCATGCCGGGGGCGCAGACCAGGACCTTGCGCAGCCGCCCCACTTCGGAGTGGACGCCGAGGGCGGAGGCGGGGGCGGTGGATGTCACGGTGGGCCTTTCACTCGGTGGGGGAGACGGGGCGGTGAGGTGCGGGCGCTCAGAGTTCGATCCAGCCGGCGGCCAGGGCCGCGATCCCGACCGCCGCGCCGATGACCGACACCGCGCAGACGACCGCCTCGCCGGGGGAGAAGAGCCTGCGCCGCTGCTCCCTGCGGGACTTGACGAAGAGGAAGGTCGCCGGGGCGTAGAGGATGAGCGAGACGAGGACGAACTTCGGCCCGGCCGCGTACAGCAGGAACGCGGTGTAGAGCGTCGCCACGACGGCGACGACCAGCTCGCGCCGGGTGGAGCGCCCCACCGCGCCCCAGCGCCCCGGCCGGGCCGCGACCTTCACCGCGAAGCCGGCGGCCAGCAGGAACGGGATCAGGCTCAGTGCGCTGGTCAGATCGAGGGCGAAGGTGAACGCGTCGTCGGAGAAGAGCGTCACGACGAGCACGATCTGGCTCAGGCAGGTGGTCAGGAGCAGGGCGTTCTCGGGGACGTCCGCCGCCGTCGACTGCCCCAGGAAGCGCGGCATGTCCTTGTCCCGGGCGGCGACGAAGAGGACCTCGGCGGCCATCAGGGTCCAGGCCAGATAGGCCCCGAGCACGGAGACGATGAGGCCGACGCTGATGAAGACCTTGCCCCACGTCCCGACGGCCGACTCCAGCACCTCGGCCATCGAGGGCTGCCGCAGCTCGGCGATCTCGGCCATCGGCAGCAGTCCGTAACTGACGATCGTGACGGAGGCGAAGACGGCGAACACGCTCAGGAAGCCCAGGACGGTGGCCCGGCCGACGTCCTCGCGGCGCTTGGCGTGCCGCGAGTACACGCTGGCCCCTTCGACGCCGAGGAAGACGAAGACGGTCGCGAGCATGGTGCCCCGGACCTGGTCGAAGAGGGTGCCGGCCTCGGCGGTCCCGCTGAAGTTGTCGGCGAAGACGGAGGGTTCGACGTAGAAGAGCGCCAGCACGACGAAGAAGAGGATCGGCACGATCTTGGCGACGGTGACGATCCGGTTGATCGCCGCCGCCTCCTTCACGCCCCGCCGGATCAGCAGGAAGAACCCCCACAGTCCCACCGAGGAGACGACCACCGCCGTCACCGTGTCGCCGTCGCCCAGCGCGGGCGCCACCGCGCCGACCGTCGACATGATGAGCACCCAGTAGGTGACGTTGCCGACGCAGGCGCTGGCCCAGTAGCCGAAGGCGGAGAAGAACCCGAGATATTCGCCGAACCCCGCCTTCGCGTACGCGTAGACCCCGGCGTCCAGGTCCGGCCGCCGCACGGCGAGCGCCTGGAAGACGAAGGCGAGCATCAGCATGCCCGTCCCGGCGACCGCCCAGGCGATCAGGGCCCCCGCGACCCCGGTCTCCTGCGCGAACCGCCGCGGCAGCGAGAAGACTCCGGCCCCGACCATCGAGCCGACCACCATCGCGGTCAGGGTCAGGAGCGTCAGTTTGGCGGCCGGTCGCGGCGGGGCCTCGGCATGGCTCATGGGTTCCCTCGTCGATGCGGTCATCGGCCAACCAGGGAAAGCTAGCAACATGTCGGGCGTTTTGTCCCGGAATGGGGGGTGGTGGCGCGACCGGGGGCCGCTCGCCGGTCGCGCGAGCGGCCCCCGGCCGGTTCCGTTACGGGTGTGGCTAGTTGGTGTTGAGCGTCAGCCCGTAGTAGCGGAGGGCGTCGTCGAGCGGCTGGAAGTAGGAGGAGCCGCGCGAGTTGACCCCGCCGGTGCACTTCTGGTTGGTCGGGCCGCCGGAGGTCATGCCCTGGGCCTGGTTGCCGGAGATGTACGCGCCACCGCTGTCGCCGCCCTCCACGCAGACGCTGGAGGTGGCGAGGCCGCTGACGACCGTGTCGGGGCCGCCGTTGAGGTCGACGTAGGTGACGGTGTTGTTGTACGAGCCGATCGTGCCGCAGGTCCAGCCGGTGGTGGCGCCGGACTTGCAGACCGCGGCGCCGGACGAGGCGCGGGTGCCGCCCCGGACGGCGACCGGGCTGCTGTTGCCCCAGGTGCCGACGCTGGTGGTGATCGAGTGGCCGGAGTTGATGGTCAGGATGCCCATGTCGACGCTGCGGGTGCCGAGCGCGTACCGGGTCCTGTAGCCCTGGGCGAACGCCGCACCGTCGTAGCGCAGGGTGTTCGTGACGCAGTGCCCGGCGGTCACCAGATACTGCTTGCCGGAGCTGTCACGGGCGCCGTAGCCGACGGAGCACCACTGGGTGGTGTTGTTGAACGTCATCTTGCTGCCGGGGTAGATGGCGGCCTTGGCCTCCAGCTTCTCCTGGCCCCGCACGATCCGGACGGCGGAGCCGTGCTCGGCGGCCTTGGCGAGGAAGGCCCTGGCGGCGGCGCCCCGGTCGTTGTTGACCTTCACGGTCACCTGGTCGGCGGGCAGGTCCACGGACCAGGCGACCACGCCGGAGGGAGTCCTCCCGGTGGCGAGGCGGTCCAGCTCGGCCTTGATCCGGTCGAGTGCGGCCTGGCCTCTGGCGGGCACCCGGGCGTCGAGCCCGGCTTTCTCGATCCGGGCCGCCTCGGCCCGGTCGCCGGCGTTGACGGTCAGCCGGCCCGAGGCGTCGAAGAACGCCCCGTCGCCGGATATCCCGCGCTTGTGCAGGTCGGCGAGGGCGGCCTGCTGGGCGTCCTGCCGGTCCAGCCGGTCGACCGCCGCCCGCTCGCTCACACCGAGCGAAGCGGCCAACGCCCGGACCATCTCGGGCTGGTAGCGGGGAGTGGTCGCCCCGTCCTGCGCCTGGGCCATGGTCTGGGTTCCCAGAACCGTGGCGGCCGAGAGCAGGACGCCCGCGGCGGCAAGGCCGTACTTACGTGTGTTGTTGCGCACGCTGATTCCTTCCGGATGACGGCCGGAGACCCGTATGGGGGGTGAAGCGCCGGGCCCTGGCCGACGGCGAGTTCGGAACTCGCCGCGAGCCGAACTATTGAGGCCCGGCGTCCGGCGGGATACCCGGATCGGCGCATTCACGGATACGCAGATAAAGCGCGGGCATCCGGACCGGCCCCCCTGGGGCTCAGAGCCGCCGGAGTTCCCACAGCCGCCAGATCGCGTCCTCGGCCAGGAGATGCCCGCCCAGAACGGTGGAACGCGTCACCACTTGGCGCTGTTTGTGCCAGACGGGGATCAGGGGAGCGTCCTTCGCGATCGTGTCCTGGACCGCCCGGAACCGCTGCATGGCCTTGCTGCGGTCGGTGAACCGCTGGGTGTCCCTGATGGCGTGGTCGACCTCGGCCGACGCATAGCCGTTGCCCAGGACGTTGCCGGTCCCCACCAGCGGCTGGACAAAGGTGTCCGCGTCCGGGAAATCAGGTATCCACTGATAGAGGTGGACGTCGAACTCACCCTTGAGGCAGCGCTTCTGATACGTGGTGAAATCGCGCTCCTCGACCAGCTCGACCCGGAACAGCCCGTCCTTCTCCCACTGTTCCTTCAGCTCGCGTGCCTCGACGGCGGCGATACCGGTCTGGTGGCCGAGTCTGATGCGCACCGGAGTGGTGACACCGGCGGATCGCAGGCGCTCGGCCGCGTACGCGGGATCCGCCTCCGGGTAGCGGTCGAAGAACGCCGTGCTGTGTCCGACGACGCCCTGCGGGACGAGCGAGTACAGCGGCGTCACCGTGTGCTCGAACACCTCGCTCGCCAGATGCCCGCGGTCGACGAGCGCGGCCAGGGCTCTGCGGGTCGCGGGCTGCCCCAACGGCCGCTGCGGTGAGCGCATGTTGAGCACGAGATAGTGCGCCTCGGCGCTGTCTCCGGCGGAGAGCCGTACGTCCGTGTCGCCGGGGTCGATCCCGGCGAGGGTGGCGGCCGGAAGTCCCGCGTAGGCGATGTCGACCGTCCGGGCGTTCCAGGCCTCCTCGACGTTCTGCGAGGTCTCGAAGTAATGGACTTCGATCGCGACTCCCCGCTTGGTCACGGCGCCTCGGTAATCGGCGTTCGGTTTCAGGGTGATGGACTTTCCCGCCGTGTAGGACGCGATGACATAGGGCCCCGACCCCGATGCGCTCTTCTCCTCCCGCAGTCGGTGCGACGGGAATTCCGCCGGGTCGACGATGGACCCGGCGCCCGTGGCGATTTTCGACGGCCAGGTGGCGTCCGCGGTCGCGAGATGGAAGGTCACCAGCGAACCCTTGGCGTCCACGGAGAGAAGGTTCGCGAACAGCGGTCCCGGCCCCAGCGGATCGCGGATGCGCAGAATACGTTCGAAGGATCGCTCCACCGCCGCCGCCGTGAGGGGGTTCCCGTTGGAGAACGTGAGGCCGTCACGGAGCTCGCACCGATACGTGGTGAGTGCGGCGGAGGTGAAGGCGCAGGATTCGGCCGCGTCGGGTTTCGGGGTGGGCGACCCCGGCTCGAAGGTGAGCAGGTTCTGATAGATGTTCGTGAAGACCGCCCAGGAGCCGGCGTCGTACACCCCGGCGGGGTCCAGTCCCGCCAGAACACTGGACGTCCCGATGGTGATCGGCTTCTCGTCGGCGGTCTCGGCCGGAGATAACTGGCAGCCACCGGCCAACAGCAGGGCGAAGGATCCTGCCACGATTCCGGGGCGGATGAATTTCATGGAGGTGCTCATGGGTCCCTTGGTCATGGGCATGCTCATGGGCATGGCGATGTCGTGCGTCGGTGGGGGGAACCTAGTGACCGGGCGTGGGCGTTTTTATCCGTAGCCGGGAATCACGGATACGGCGTCGTACGCCCCGTCCCGCCCGCTCCGGTACGGGGGTGGGCCCGGGCGGAGGCGGCGGGCTCCCCGTCCGTCCGCTCACGCCGGGCTCCGTCGCCCGGATGCACGGCGAGCGCGGCCGGGACCGCCCGTGGAATGCCGGGGTACGTACGGGACGCGCGCGAGATACGTATAGGTGATCGGGTCATTCCGGATATTGAGGACCGGGCGCACCTCGTACGGTGGGAGAACCTGCCAGTGGTGGATCCGGCGCGAGGGAGACAAGCCCCGCCGGCGAGCATCCGTCGCAGCCCGCGCCGGTAGGGCAGGAAACCGCGACACCGAGGAGATGGCGTCATGGGCGAGCTGTACTTCCAGGTCAATGTCCCCACCCGGAACGCTCTGCAGCCCGAGCGGTGCGGCCTGCACGTCTTCACCGGGTGCGCGGAGACCGAGTCGGACGCGCTGCGCATCGCACGCGAGGCGTGCGACGCGGCGGTCGCCGCACAGAAGGCGGGCTTCGCCATCCCGCGCCGGCGTCCGGACGGCTGGGGAGCGCGCGGGGTGCGGTCCGGCTGGGTGTTCGACTGGACGGCCGCGACCGTGGCCGTATGGGAGCACGACCGGAGCTTCTGGGCCGGCCGGTCCTTTCTGCCGGTGGGGCCTCGTCCTCGTCAGAGCCGGTGAACGAGATCGCGGCGGGAGAGCGCGCCGGTCTTCCGCATGGCACCGGCGATGTGCTGCTCCACGGTCCGCGGGGAGAGATGCAGGGTCGCGGCGATCTCCCGGTTGGTCAGTCCGGAGGACGCGAGCTGGGCGACCTCCGCCTCCCGGGGGGACAGCTGGTCGGAGTGCGACGGGCGTCCGGGCGGGCGGCCCTTCTTGGCCGGCTGCCGGGTCCGCAGCAGGGCTCTGGCCCGGGTCGCGTCCCAGACCGCGCCCAGGTCGGTGAAGTGCTGGGCGCAGGACTCCAGTTCGGCGATGGCGGACGCGGTGGAAGCGCGGTCGCCGGCCGGGGCGGCGGAGCCGCCCGCCGCTGACGCTCCGGAGCCGTGGGCTCCCGCGCCGTCCGCCGCGCCTTCGGACGCTTGCGTACCGTCGGCCCCACCCGCCTCGCCCACGGCGTCCGCCGCGAGCACGCAGCGTCCGGCGCACTCCGTGGTCAGCGCCTGACTGTAGGGGCGGGGCAGCTCCGCATAGGCCGCCGCCGCCTTCCGGTACGCCTCCGCGGCCGCCAGCAGACCCCTCGGCTTCCCCTGGGCCAGTGCCTCGTTCTCGGCGAGGACGGCCCGGCTCCAGACCAGCGCGGCCCTGGCGGCGGGCGCGTCCGCCGCCCCGAGACCCTGGGCGAAGTCGCGGACCATGGCCTGCGCGCCGGTGGTGTCGCCCGCCCGCGCCAGCGCCTCCACGGCCCACGGCGCGAGCTCCGCCGCCCAGGGCCACACCCCCTTCTCGGCCACCACCGTCCACGCGGCCCGCGCCTGTTCCGCCGCGTCCGCCACCTCCTGGCGGGCCAGCGTCAGCCGGATCACCGCGCCGGCCGCGGTCGCGCCCAGCGGCACCGGCAGATTCTCCGTCCCGAACGTCCCGCGCTGGGACAGCCAGGACCGGGCCTCCCCCCAGTCCCCCTGGGCGACGGCCAGCAAGCCGCGTACGACGTAGGCGTCGGAGGCGAGGAACGGCATGTCCGCGGTGTCGGCGATGAACTCCTCGCACCTCCGTGCCAGGCCCAGCCACTGGCCGGTCCACCACTCCTGGAGCAGCCGGGTCCCCGACGCGCTGTGCTCGGTGTACGGTGCGCCGCTGCGCGTGGCCAGCTCACGGCCCTCGGCCAGCAGACCGTCCACGCGCCGGTAGAAGCCGAGCCAGACGGCGGAGTCCGCGGCGTTGCACAGACCGCGCGCCGCCTGCCGGACGCACGCGGGGTCCGTGCTCTGCACGGGCAGCCGCTCCACCAGGTCCCATGCCTCGGGATCGGCCCAACTCATGGCGAGACCCACCTGGTTGGCGAGGACGGCGGTGCGCATGGCCTCGTCCCCGCTGTCGTCCGCCGCGGCCACGGCCTTGATCAGCCACCCCCGGTGGACGTCGAGGGAGGCGCCCGGCCAGTACGGGGTGACCAGGGCCGCCATGGCGCGGGCGGCCAGCACGGACCGTACCTCGCGCAGCTCGGCGGCGGCGATCTCCAGCACCCGCCAGCCGTCGGCGAACCGGCCCATCTGGTTGGAGAGCATCAGCCCCAGGTCGAGCCGCAGCTCACCGCGTACGGCCGGGGGAAGGTCCCCGTCCTGCACGATCTGCGCGAGCACCTCCACGGTCTGGTCCGAGCGCAGCCCGGTCACCGCGTTACGGGCCAGCAGCGGCGCCAGCCGGGCCCGGGCCTGCGGCGGGATGCCGGGGGCGGCGAGCGTCCGCTCCAGGAGGACGATCGCCTCCTGGTGCCGGCCGGACGCCGCCGCCGACTCGGCCGCCTTCTCCACCGCCCTGAGCCACCGACGGTCGTCACCGGCCGCCCGGTGGTGCTCGCCCACGGCGGTCCAGGCCACCGGCTGCCTGCGGCTGAGCACACCGGCCGCCCGCCGGTGCAGATCCTGCCGTACGGGCCCGGGCACGGTGTCCCGTACGGCGGCGGCCGCCAGCGGGACGGCGAAGCCGTAGCGTCCCTCGCCCGGCTCCGCCAGGGCCGCGCTCTCCAGGGCCCGCAGCAGCGCGTCGCTCCCGGGCACGGCCCCGAGCCCCGACACCGCGATCAGCTCGTCCCGGGCGGCGGGCCCGTCGAGGACGGCGGCCGCCCAGACCAGCGGCCGGTGCGCCGGGGACAACGCGTACGTGCGGCTGAGCACCAGCTCCGCCAGGCGGGTGGGCACCCCGGCCGCGGCCACCTCGGCGGCCGTGCCGGTGAAGGCCGGCCGCTGTTCCCGCAGCAGGGCCAGCAGATCGACGACCGCCCGGGGAACCCCACCGGTGCGCTCGTGCAGCGTGCCCACGGCCTCGGCCGTACCGCCGCTCTCGCCCAGGACGTCCGCGGCCGCCCGCCGGACCCGTTCCTCGTCCCAGGGCGCCAGCCGGTGCGTCAGCACCGTCAGCCGGAAGGGATAGGCCATCGCCGAACCGCCCAGCGGCAGACCGGGAACGGGAAGCTCCTCGGGGCGATAGGCCACCGCGGCCGCCGAACCCGGCTCCAGCCCTTCCAGCACCCGCCGCAGCCGCCGCAGCTCGTCCTCGTCCGCCCGGTGGACGTCGTCCACCAGCAGCAGGGCCGGCTTCCCCCAGGGCTCGTCCGCCACCTGCTGTCCGTCCCCGGCTCCGCACCGCCACCACAGGCGGGCCGCATCCGGGGCCTCGGGCAGGCCGGCCAGCTCGCTCAGCAGATGCGTCTTGCCCAGTCCGGCGGCGCCCTCGACGTACAACAGCATCGGCCCGGCGTCCGGGTCGGCGAAGGCGCGGGCGAGGGACCGCCGGGCAGAACCACACGTCGCGATCACGTCGCCACCCTCGCTCTCCGTCGTCCCGGGGCCCGGCCCACCGCAGTGCGCCCAGGCCCATTCTGGGCGAACGGCAACGGACGCACCTCTTCACGGACGGTCGCCCGCGGTCACGTTCCGTGCACGGGGGAGGGCGCCGGTGCCGGGCGTACGGAGGGCCCTTCGACGGAACGGCGCGCAGCGGAGCACGCCCGGCCGACTGCCACACACAGGGCGCAGTGCCCTTCCGGCTGGGACCCCGAAGGACGACGCGCGCAGGTTCCCTCCGTAAGCCCGGTCACCGCGGCCCGAAGCTAAGCCACCCCTGTGCTCCGGATACATCCGAGGAGGCGGATTCACGGATACCTGATCAATACCCGGCACCCGGTCTCCGCGCTCAGCCCCGCACGTCCGCCGCGAGGCGGCGCCGGCGGCAGACGGAGGGGTGACCCTGCTACCGGTTCACCCCTCTCGGTGTCTACTCGTTGAACCCGCCGGAGTGGGTGCAGGAACCTTCGAGATCCCACGGGTTCGTCGGATACCTTCCGGGACAAACGGTCATGACGTAGTGGCCACCGTTGCCGATGTCGTGAACCTTCCTGCCGCAGCCTTTGTCTCCGCCGTCCGACAGGTTGAAGACCCGCTTGTAGCCGCCGGTGGTGACGAACGAGTCGTACCAGAGGGTGCCGTAGACACCGGACCCCTCCGCCCTGGTGTCGCAGACCTTGAAGATGTCTCCCTTGTCGATGAACTTCATGTAGCCGGCGGCGCCGAGCGAGAGCGTCTTGTCCGCTGCGGAAGCAGGCGAGGCCATCATCCCGACCAGCGCGACAGCGCTCACAGCGGCCACGGCCGCACGACCCAGTACAGACATAGATCCTCCTTGTTCTCCGGCGGACCACTTTCTGCGGCACGGAACCACACCGGAGCAGCGCAAGCAGACGATTCCAGCCAAGGGCTGGCCCGGCCAGCGAATCCGTCGGTGTGTGAGTGGCATCACCCCGTGTGTGAGGGGAGGCATGGGCGGTGCCTCATATGGCGTGCTCCACAAGCTGGTTGTGGCAGGTCAGAGCTGCGGCATGGCGGGGCAGGGCGGGAGCGTCCGGCCTTGTGCAGCCGTACCGAAAGCGAATCCGTGGTGGCCGAACAGACAGGCGATCGAGCGCAGAGTCCGACCGGGCGGCTTCGGTGGAATTCCACGCCGGAAGCGTGTTCCGGTACGCCACAGGTCCGCGGCGCTCAGCCGCGCTGAATGATGCGAACACGTTGGTCAGGGCCCATCGGCCTAGCACTCGATGATGTTCACCGCGAGCCCGCCCCGCGCCGTCTCCTTGTACTTCACGCTCATGTCCGCCCCGGTCTCCTTCATGGTCTTGATGACCTTGTCGAGGGAGACCTTGTGGCTGCCGTCGCCCCGCAGCGCCATCCGCGCCGCGGTGACCGCCTTCACCGCCGCCATGCCGTTGCGCTCGATGCAGGGGATCTGCACGAGGCCGCCGACCGGGTCGCAGGTGAGGCCCAGGTTGTGCTCCATGCCGATCTCGGCGGCGTTCTCCACCTGCTCGGGGGAGCCGCCGAGGACCTCGGCCAGGGCTCCGGCCGCCATCGAGCACGCCGAGCCGACCTCGCCCTGGCAGCCGACCTCGGCGCCGGAGATCGAGGCGTTCTCCTTGAACAGCATGCCGATCGCCCCGGCCGCGAGGAGGAAGCGTACGACGCTGTCCTCCTTCTCGGTCTCGGTGCAGCCGCTCGCCGCGAAGTTCATGTAGTAGTGCAGAACGGCGGGGATGATGCCCGCGGCGCCGTTGGTAGGGGCTGTGACGACGCGGCCGCCCGCCGCGTTCTCCTCGTTGACCGCCATCGCGTAGAGGGTGATCCACTCCATCGCGTGGGCCTGCGGGTCGCCCTCGGCGCGCAGCTGGCGGGCCGAGTTCGCGGCGCGGCGGCGGACCTTGAGGCCGCCGGGCAGGATGCCCTCGCGCGACATGCCGCGCGAGACGCAGGCCTGCATGACCCGCCAGATGTCCAGCAGTCCGGCGCGGATCTCCGCCTCGGTGCGCCAGGCCAGCTCGTTCTCCAGCATCATCGAGGAGATGGACAGGCCGGTCTCGCGGGACAGGCGCAGCAGCTCGTCGCCGGTGCGGAAGGGGTGCCGCAGGACGGTGTCGTCCGGGACGATCGGGTTCTCGCCGGCCACCGCGTCCTCGTCGACGACGAAGCCGCCGCCGACCGAGTAGTACGTCTTCTCCAGGACCGGGGCGCCCTCGGTGTCGTACGCGAGGATCGTCATGCCGTTGGCGTGGTACGGGAGCGCCTTGCGGCGGTGCAGGATCAGGTCGTCGTCGAAGGCGAACGGGATCTCGTGCATGCCGAGGAGGTTGATCCGGCCGGTGGAGCGGATCGCCTCGACCCGGGCGTCGGCCGTCTCCACGTCGACGGTCTGGGGCGACTCGCCCTCCAGGCCGAGCAGGACCGCCTTGGGCGTGCCGTGCCCGTGTCCGGTCGCGCCGAGGGAGCCGTACAGCTCGGCCCGTATCGACGCGGTGTGCGCGAGCAGGCCCTCGTTCTTCAGGCGGCGCGCGAACATCCGGGCGGCACGCATCGGGCCCACCGTGTGGGAGCTGGACGGGCCGATGCCGACCGAGAAGAGGTCGAAGACCGAGATGGCCACGGGAGTACTCCTTGGGGTTGGAAGACGCCGTTGTCTGCCTGGGTGGTGCGGGACAAGCGGGGCGAGCGGAATAAGCGGGGCGAGCGGAACAAGAAGGATCATCGGGGACACGGATCGGGGCACCGCGCTCACTCTGTTCAGTGTGCGCGGTGCCCCGCCCGAACGTGCAGAACCGCAGGCCAGGTGCTACTTCAGGCCGGGGTACAGCGGGAACTTCTCGGCCAGCGCCACCACGCGGGCCTTGAGGTCGTCCGCGTCGTAGGACGGCTTCAGGGCGGCGGCGATGATCTCCGCGACCTCGGTGAAGTCCTCGGCGCCGAAGCCGCGGGTGGCCAGCGCCGGGGTGCCGATCCGCAGACCCGAGGTGACCATCGGGGGGCGCGGGTCGTTCGGGATGGCGTTCCGGTTGACCGTGATGCCCAGCTCGTGCAGCCGGTCCTCGGCCTGCTGGCCGTCCAGCTCGGAGTTGCGCAGGTCGACCAGGACCAGGTGCACGTCGGTGCCGCCGGAGAGGACGGAGACGCCCACCTCGGTGACGTCCGGCTGGACCAGGCGCTCGGCCAGGATCCGCGCGCCGTCCAGGGTGCGCTGCTGGCGCTCCTTGAACTCCTCGCCCGCCGCGATCTTGAACGAGACCGCCTTGGCCGCGATCACGTGCTCCAGCGGGCCGCCCTGCTGGCCCGGGAAGACCGCCGAGTTGATCTTCTTGGCGAGCTCCTGGGTGGAGAGGATCACGCCACCGCGCGGACCGCCGAGGGTCTTGTGCGTGGTGGTGGTGACGACGTGGGCGTGCGGCACCGGGTTGGGGTGCAGCCCGGCCGCGACCAGGCCCGCGAAGTGCGCCATGTCGACCATGAGGTACGCGCCGACCTCGTCCGCGATGCGGCGGAAGGCGGCGAAGTCCAGCTGGCGCGGGTAGGCGGACCAGCCGGCCACGATCAGCTTCGGCTGGGACTCCTTGGCGAGGCGCTCGACCTCCTCCATGTCCACGGTGCCGCTCTCGTCGACGTGGTACGGGACCACGTTGTAGAGCTTGCCGGAGAAGTTGATCTTCATGCCGTGGGTCAGGTGACCGCCGTGGGCCAGGTTCAGGCCCATGATCGTGTCGCCCGGCTTCAGCAGCGCGAACATCGCGGCGGCGTTCGCCTGCGCACCGGAGTGCGGCTGGACGTTCGCGGCCTCGGCGCCGAACAGGGCCTTGATCCGGTCGATCGCGATCTGCTCGACGACGTCGACGTGCTCACAGCCGCCGTAGTAGCGGCGGCCGGGGTAGCCCTCGGCGTACTTGTTGGTGAGGACGGAGCCCTGCGCCTCCATGACGGCGACCGGAGCGAAGTTCTCCGAGGCGATCATTTCGAGGGTGGACTGCTGACGGTGGAGCTCGGCGTCGACGGCGGCGGCGACGTCCGGGTCCAGCTCGTGGAGGGAGGAGTTCAGAAGCGACATCAGGGGGTCCCTTAAGGTCTCAGTTGCCGGAGAACGCGGTGTACTCGTCGGCGGAGAGCAGATCGGCCGGCTCCTCCGCGACGCGCACCTTGAACAGCCAGCCGCCCTCGAAGGGAGCGGAGTTCACCAGCGAGGGGTCGTCCACGACGTCCTGGTTGGCCGCCGTCACCTCACCGGTCACCGGCGAGTACAGATCGCTGACGGACTTGGTCGACTCCAGCTCACCGCAGGTCTCGCCCGCGGTCACCGTGTCACCGACCTCCGGGAGCTGCGCGAAGACGACGTCGCCGAGCGCGTTGGCCGCGAACTCCGTGATGCCGATCGTGGCCACGCCGTCCTCGACGGCCGACAGCCACTCGTGCTCCTTGCTGTACCGCAGCTGCTGGGGGTTGCTCATGACCTGAATTCTCCTGTACGCGGGGGAGTGCTGATGAACGGTGGTCTTACGGTGTGAGACGGAGGTACGTCACTTCTGTGACGCCCGCGCGCCGGTGAGGAGGGCCCGGAATGCACCGTTCCCTCCGGGATATCACTTCTGGCGCTTGTAGAACGGCAGCGCGACGACCTCGTACGGCTCGTGCGTGCCCCGGATGTCCACGCCCACGCCCTCGGTGCCCGGGGCGGCGAAGGCCGCGTCCACGTAGGCCATGGCGATCGGCTTGCCCAGGGTCGGGGAGGGGGCGCCGGAGGTGACCTCGCCGATCACCTTGCCGTCGGCCACGACCGGGAAGCCCGCGCGCGGGACCCGGCGGCCCTCGGCGATCAGGCCGACCAGCTTGCGCGGCGGGGCGGTCTCGGCGCGCTCGGCGGCGGCCTGCAACGCCTCGCGGCCGACGAAGTCGCCCTCCTTCTCGAACTTCACGACCCGGCCCAGGCCCGCGTCGAACGGGGTCAGCGCGGTCGTCAGCTCGTGCCCGTACAGCGGCATGCCCGCCTCCAGGCGCAGCGTGTCCCGGCAGGAGAGCCCGCACGGGATCAGGCCGTGCGGCGCGCCGGCCTCGGTCAGCGCCTGCCACAGGGCCTCGGCGTGCTCGGGCGCGACGAACAGCTCGAACCCGTCCTCGCCGGTGTACCCGGTACGGGCGATGAGCGCCGGAACCCCGGCGACCGTGCCCGGCAGGCCCGCGTAGTACTTCAGCCCGTCCAGGTCGGCGTCGGTGACGGCCTTCATGATGGCGGGCGACTCCGGGCCCTGGACCGCGAGCAGCGCGTACGCGTCCCGGTTGTCGCGCACCTGGGCGTCGAAGCCGCCGACGCGCTCGGTCAGCGCGTCCAGCACGATCTGGGCGTTGCCCGCGTTGGCGACGACCATGTATTCCGTCTCGCCGAGGCGGTAGACGATCAGGTCGTCGACGATCCCGCCGTCCTCCTGGACGATCATCGTGTAGCGGGCCCGGCCGTTGCCGACGGTGGCGATGTTGCCCACCAGCGCGTAGCTCAGGAAGGCCGCGGCCTCGGGGCCGGTGACGGTGATCTCGCCCATGTGGGACAGGTCGAAGAGCCCGGCCCGGGTGCGTACGGCGTTGTGCTCGTCGCGCTCGCTGGCGTACCGCAGCGGCATGTCCCAGCCCGCGAAGTCGGTCATGGTGGCGCCGAGCGAGCGGTGCAGCGCGTCGAGGGCGGTGAGACGGGGGGCAGTGCTCATGGATACGGCTCCAGGGCATGACGACGTCAGGACGGAAAATCCTCCCCATCTGTCATCGGAACCTGAGAGGTTCGCCGATAGCCCCTGACGGGGTATGCCCCTGGGGGCGCCCCTGTTCACAGGGCTCGGCTTGCACCTTGGGTGGAGCCGCAGGGCGGCTCGCTTTTCAGATCTGCCTCATCCACGCGGTACGGGGCCTGAGAGATTCAAGGGAGGATCTTGCTCCTTCGGCGCCCGGCTCACACTGTGGCCGGAACTCTCCCGCGCGGATTCGAACGGCCGGTATGCAGTTTGCGGGGTCATCATCGCACGCATCGGGGGAGAGTGGGGGCCCGGTCCCCACTCGGGGGAAGACGGCGAGGTCGGTTGTGCCGTATTGCCTTTTCTTTACACTTCAGGAGCAGGCGTGGGTGACCCGACGGCAGGGGGATGGGCGATGACGTTGCAGCGGTCGGTACCGACCGCGGGGGTCGCGCACGACGCGATGCCCGCACAACCCGGCGCACCCGTAAGAGAGCAGCTCACACGGGGTGCGCCGGTGGTACGTGACCTGCGCGGGCGCACCGGCCGCGCCCCGTACTGCCTCGATTTCACCGCCGGTGACGTCGTGGTCGTCTCCGGGCTCCCCGGCAGCGGGAAGTCGACCCTCATCCGGCGGGCCGTGCGCGGCCGCGCCATCGACTCCCAGAACACCCGCGACAGCTGGGCCGCCGCGCTGCCCCGCTTACTCCCCTACGCCCTCTACCGCCCCCTGGTGCGCGCCGCGCACTACCTCGGCCTCTGGAACGCCCTGCGCTCCGGTGAATCCGTCGTCGTGCACGACTGCGGCACCCAGACCTGGGTACGCGGCTGGCTCGCCCGGCACGCGGTGAGCCGGGGCCGCGCCCTTCATCTGATCCTGCTCGACGTGACGCCCGAGGTGGCCCGGCAGGGGCAGCGGGAGCGCGGCCGAGGGGTCTCCGGCTACGCCTTCGCCCGCCACCGGAACGCGGTGGCCCGGCTGCTCCGCGACACCGAGCAAGGGCTGCTGCCCGCCGGCTGTGCCTCAGCGGTGCTGCTGGACCGGCCGGCGGCGGGGGCGCTCGGACGGATCTCCTTCACGGAGGCCGAGGCCCCCGCGAGCCGCTGAAGGTTAGGGTGCTGGCCTGAGCACGACGGCCGCCGCGCGCGACGGCCGAGGGTCGAGAGAGGGCACAGAGGCAGTGGACATTCCGGCACCCGCACCGGCGCACCCCCAGCAGGGCTGGCCCGCCAACGAGCTCGAAGAGGTGCTGACGGCCTCGCTCGGCGTCCCGGACGCGGGCGGCCGCCTCGTCGAGGTGCTCGGCCGCAGCTCCGTCTGGGTGCCGCTGCCGGGCGGCGGCAGCCCCGCGAGCGCGGACCTCGACCTGCCGATGATGGAGATCGACGGCGCGGCCTTCGTCCCCGTCTTCAGCTCCGAGGCCCAGTTCCTCAGCTGCGTCGGCAGCCATATGTCCTTCGCCGTCGCGCCCGCCCGCGACTTCGCCCGGGGCCTGCCCCCGCAGGTCGGCATCGCGGTGAACCCCGGCGGCGCGGTCGGCATACCGCTTCCGCCGCCCGCCGTCGCCGAGCTCTGCCGGGCCGGGCGCACCGCCCTGGACGGGCCCGCCACCGGCGGCCGGGTCAAACTGTACGAACCGGACTGGCAGCACGACCCGGTCGACTTCCTCACCGCCGTGTCCGAGGAGTTCGAGGCCACCGGCGTGGTGAGCACCGCCCGCCGGTCGCTGGCCAGCATCGAGGGCGGCGACCCGGTCCTCTTCGTCGGCGTCGAGTTCGCCACCTGGGACGGCGCGGGCCAGAGCGCCCCCATGGACGCCATCGGCCGGGCGCTCGGCCGGGTCCAGGTGCCCTGGCCGGTCAACCTGGTCCTGCTGGATGTGGCCCAGGACCTCGTCGGCGACTGGATGCGGGAGAAGGTACGCCCGTTCTACCGGCGCGAGGGCCACTGATCCACCGGTACGAGGCCCGCCGAAGGCGACCGGACCGGGTGCCGCCGGACCGTGGCGTCAAGTCGGTGTCAGAAGTGGCGCATAAGCTGGTTTGATGGCGTGGTCGCTCCCGTGTGCCCGGGAGCGGTGGCGCGAACGCGATGGATCGACGAGGGGCGGGACCCAGGGTGAGTGCGTCAGGCACCGCGGCGGCCGGGAAGGTCGAGCACATGCTGCGCCAGGTGACCCCCGGGCGTTACGACACCTACGAGGCGCTGCTCGCGGCGGTCGCCGAGGGCCGGATCTGGATGCTGCTCTGGCACGGCACGGCGGGCTCGCCCGACGCCCAGTACGGCAACATGGAGATCGAGGGCCTGGGGTACGCGCCCTGCGTCACCTCCGCCCAGGAGCTCTCCGCCAGTGGCTGGAACCGTTCGCACGAGCTGGTCACCGGACGCGACATCGCCCGCGCCCTCTTCCCCGACCGCTGGGGCATCTGGCTCAACCCGCACGCCCCCGGCGGCGGCGTCGGCATCCCCTGGCTCGACCTGCGGCGCATCGCCACCGGCCTGGACCGGCTGCCCGCCGGGCCGCTCCGGCTCTCCGAACCCGCCATCGAGCTCCCGCAGTTCTACGCCCTGCTCACCCAGAACGCCCACCGCACCCCCGCGATCCGCTCGCTGCGCCGCGCCTGGGTGCACCCGGCGGTCGGCGTCCCGTATCTCGCGATCGGCCTGGACCTCTACGACACCGGCCGCGCCGCCGTCGAATCGGTGCGCGAGATGATGCGGCAGTCGGTCGCGGCGGTCCCCGACGGGCTGCCCGTCTCCACCGTCGCCCTGTCCGACGAGTACGACCCGGTCGGCATGTGGCTGCGCGCGAACGCCCGCCCCTTCTACGACCGCGAGGCCCACGCCCCCGCCGGCCCGCCGCCCCTCGCCGCCCCCGGATACGGCTACCCGCCCCAGCCCCGCTGAGCCCGAAGGCCCGGCCGGCCGCGCTTCAGGCCTCCTCGACGGCGTTCAGACGGGTGACCTGAGCGGCGTAGTCGGCGGTTCGCAGCGCGGATGTGCCCGAGGCGTACAGCGCGGCGCCGACCGTGGCGAGGGGGAGGGAGAGCAGGAAAGCGGCGAGCATCGGCCCCCAGTCGCGTTCGGCGGCGCAGAGTCTGCGCTCGGTCTCGGAGTGCGACGCCTCGTCGGAGGAAGCGTCACGGTGGAAGGCGCGGGAATCGCACGCGATGGTCTCGGAGCGCACGCCGTACTCGATGGTGAACGAGAAGAAGAGCTGGTAGGCCAGCCAGAGCCAGATGAGGACGGCCACGGCCACCATTCCCCGGCCCCACCCCTGTTCGCGCACTCCGCGCCTGCGGAACTCCCTGTCGTACACCTGGGCGTGTGAACTGATGAGCGGAAGCATGAGGCGAAGCTAGCGCAGGCGGGCCGGCCCCGGACCAGGGCGAGCGGCCGGGCGGTCGGGCGCGCCCGTCGTCTCCGTACCCGCGCGCCCGCCGTCTCCGTATCCTGGCGCCCGCCATCTCCGTCCTCGGTCACCCTCCGTCGAACACCCCTCGATGTCCGGCTTGTTAACTTCCCCCGGGAGGATGTCCCGGAACTGGACGGTTTGTTAACTGTCCGGGTCTCGACTAGGTCTCACCGCTATCCGGACTGTTCTCTTGCGGCGGGCACCGTCTGTAGTGTGCGGCCATCAAACCTCACCACATGGCGAACCAGGGGTGGACCCATGCGAATATTCAAGTCCCGGGCTGTCCGGGCGATCACGACAGCGGTCGCTGTCGGTCTGATCGCCACGGGCTGTTCCAGCGAGCGGGACGAAGGCGGCTCCAAGGGGGGCGACAAGGACACCTTCGTCTTCGCCGGAGCCGGTGACCCCGGTTCCCTCGACCCGGCCCTCGCGAGCGACGGCGAGACGTTCCGCGTCACCCGCCAGGCGTTCGAGGCGCTCCTGGAGCACGAGCCCGGTGGGAGCAAGCTCGTCGGCGGCCTCGCCGAGACGTGGGACAGCGACCCGGCCGGCAAGGTCTGGACGTTCAACCTGCGCAAGGGCGTGAAGTTCCACGACGGCGAGGCGTTCAACGCCGCCGCGGTCTGCGCGAACTACGACTACTGGTTCAACTGGACGGGCACGTACCAGTCCAGCGCGGTCTCCTACTACTGGCAGACCATCATGGGCGGGTTCGCGAAGAACGAGGACCCCGAGACGCCCAAGGCGAACTACAAGTCCTGCACCGCCAAGGACGACAACACGGCGGTCATCGAGGTCAACGAGCCCTCGGCGAACCTCCCGGGCGGCTTCTCGCTGCAGGCCCTGGCGATCCACTCGCCGAAGGCCCTCAAGGAGTACGCGAAGCAGAACGCGACCGCCAAGGGCGACGCGATCACGTACCCGAAGTACAGCCAGGAGGCCGGCACGGTCGCCGGCACCGGCCCGTACAAGATCGTGAAGTGGAACAAGGGGAACAAGGAAGTCTCCCTGGAGCGCTTCGACGACTACTGGGGCGACAAGGCCAAGGTGAAGAACCTGGTCTTCCGCACCATCTCCACCGAGGAGACCCGCCGCCAGGCGCTCCAGGCCGGTGACATCGACGGCTACGACCTGGTCGCGCCGGCCGATGTGACGACGCTGGAGAAGGAGGGTTACGAGGTTCCGACCCGTGACGTCTTCAACATCTTCTACGTCGGCATGAGCCAGTCGGCCAACCCGGCGCTGAAGAAGCCCGAGGTCCGCCAGGCGATCACGCACGCCATCGACCGCGAGAACCTCGTCAACACCCAGCTGCCCGAGGGCGGCAAGGTCGCGACCCAGTTCATGCCCGACACGGTCGCCGGCTACTCGGACAAGGTGAAGACGTACCCGTTCGACACCGCCAAGGCGAAGGACCTCCTCAAGCAGGCCGGCGAGGAGAAGCTCTCCATCGACTTCTGCTACCCGACCGAGGTCACCCGCCCGTACATGCCTGCCCCGCAGGACATGTTCGAGCTGATGAAGGCCGACCTGGAGAAGGCCGGCATCACCATCAAGCCGAAGGCGATGAAGTGGGCCCCGGACTACCTGGACGCCACCGAGGCGGGCTCCTGCGCCCTGCACATGCTCGGCTGGACCGGTGACTTCAACGACGGTTACAACTTCATCGGCACCTGGTTCGCCGGACCGGACAAGCAGTGGGGCTTCAAGGACCAGAAGGTCTTCGACGCCGTGAACGCCGCTTCCAAGGTCACCGACCCGGCCGGCCGCACCGAGGCGTACAAGAAGGCCAACGAGGTCATCGCGGAGTACGTCCCGGGCGTGCCGATCTCCTCGTCGCCCCCGGCCATCGCGTTCGCGAAGAACGTCAACCCGCCGAAGGTCTCCCCGCTGACGCAGGAGAACTTCGCCGAGGTCTCCTTCAAGTAATCGCACACCAGCGGGTCCGCCCGGCCACAGCAACCAGGTGGCCGGGCGGTCCTGCTTCGACGCACGTGAGAAAGGGGCATGCGGGGTGCTGCGACTCGTCGTAAGAAGACTTCTCCAGCTCATTCCCACCCTGCTCGGCCTGTCGGTCCTGCTGTTCCTCTGGCTGAACCGACTGCCCGGCGGACCCGCCTCAGCGATCCTGGGCGAGCGGGCCACCGAAGCCGAAGTAGCGAGAATCAACCGGGCACTCGGGCTCGACGAGCCGGTCCACGTCCAGTACTGGCGGTTCCTCAAGCGCATCTTCGAGCTCGACCTTGGAACCTCCACCCAGACCGGCCAGCCGGTGTGGGACGAATTCACCCTGCGCTTCCCGGCCACCGTGGAGCTCAGCGTCGCCGCCATCCTGATCGCCGTGGTCGTGGGCATCCCGATGGGCTACCTGGCGGCCAAGCACCGCGGCGGATGGCTGGACGTCGCCTCCGTCTCCGGATCCCTCCTCGGCATCTGCATCCCGGTCTTCTTCCTGGCCATGCTGCTGCGCGGGATCTTCTCCGTGGAACTGGGCTGGTTCCCGAGCCAGGGCCGGCTGACCACCGGACTCAACGCCACCGACATCACCGGATTCTCCGTACTGGACGGGTTGTTGACCGGCGAGTTCGACGCCAGCTGGGACGCGATCATGCACTTGATCCTGCCCGCCGTCGCGCTGGCCTCGATCCCGCTCGCCGTGATCGTCCGGATGACCCGCGCCAGCGTCCTGGAGGTGCTCGGCGAGGATTACATCCGCACCGCCGAGTCCAAGGGCCTGGACAAGAAGACCGTGCGCGGCCGCCACGTGCTGCGCAACGCGCTGCTGCCCGTGATCACCGCGGTCGGCCTGCTGACCGGCAGCCTGCTCTCCGGAGCGGTGCTCACCGAGTCCGTCTTCGACTTCGGCGGCATCGGCTCCTTCATCCGTACCGCCATCGACGGCCGTGACTACCCGGTCCTCGTCGGATTCATTCTCTTCATCGCGATGGTGTACGTGCTCATCAACCTCCTGGTCGACCTGGCGTACAGCATCATCGACCCGAGAGTGCGGGTGCACTGACGTGACGATCATGACCAACAAAGCAGACAAGATCGACCGCCTCGCGGAGCTGACCCAGAGCACCGAGACCGTCACCGGCACCAGCCTGTGGCGCGAGGCGTTCCGCAGGATGCGCTCCAGCAAGATGGCGATCATCGGCGCGGCGATCATCGCCGTGTTCGTCCTCGTCGCGATCGTCGGCCCCTGGGTCGCCCCGCACGGGCCCACCGCGCAGAACTGGCGCAGTGAGGTCTTCCCCAACCAGGGCAAGTTCGTCGGCATGCGCGGCGAGAACTGGTTCGGCCTGGACCACCTGGGCCGCGACATGTTCTCCCGCTGGCTCGTCGGAGCCCGGCAGACGCTGCTCGTCGGTGTCGTCTCCATGCTCATCGGCCTGATCGTCGGCGCGCTCGTCGGTGTGCTCTCCGGAGCCGCCGCCACCCTCGGCGGCAAGGTCGGCCAGCGCGTCGACACCGTCATCATGCGCTTCACCGACATCATGCTGTCGCTGCCCTCGCTGCTGCTCGCGGTCTCCATCGCCGCGGTCCTCGGCCAGTCGCTGACCACCGTGATGATCGCCGTGGGTGTCGTCCAGATCCCCATCTTCGCCCGCCTGCTGCGCGGTTCGATGCTGGTCCAGGGCGGCGCGGACTACGTGCTCGCCGCGAAGGCGGTCGGCATCCGGCGCAAGCGGATCGTGCTCACGCAGATCCTGCCGAACTCGCTGAGCCCCGTGATCGTCCAGGCCACCCTGAGCCTGGCCACCGCGATCATCGAGGCCGCGGCCCTGTCCTACCTGGGCCTGGGCAACCCCGACCCGGCCGTTCCCGAGTGGGGCGTGATGCTCTCCCAGGCGCAGCGCTTCTTCGACAACGAGCCGATGATGGCCGCCTACCCGGCCGTCGGGATCATCATCACCGCCCTCGGCTTCACCCTGCTCGGCGAGTCCATGCGCGAGGCCCTCGACCCGAAGTTGCGAGGCTGAAGTCCCATGTCACTGCTCTCCGTTGAGGAACTCAGCGTCACCTTCACCGCCCGCGGCCGCAAGGACGCCACGGCCGTGGACGGCGTCTCCTTCGAGGTCGACCAGGGCCAGGTCGTGGGCCTGGTCGGCGAGTCGGGCTGCGGCAAGTCCGTCACCTCGCTCGCTCTGATGGGGCTGCTGCCCCGCAAGGGCGCGAGGATCGGCGGCCGTGCCGAGTTCGACGGCCAGAACCTGCTGACCATGAGCGAGCGCAAGCTCCGCGACATGCGCGGCAGCCAGCTGGCGATGATCTTCCAGGACCCGCTCTCCTCGCTGAACCCGGTGGTCCCCATCGGGATCCAGGTCACCGAGATCCTCCAGCGCCACCGCGGGCTGAAGGGCGAGAAGGCCCGCAAGGAGGCCGCGTCCCTGCTCGACCGGGTCGGCATCCCCGACCCGGACCGGCGGCTCAAGGAGTACCCGCACCAGCTCTCCGGCGGTATGCGCCAGCGCGCGCTGATCGCCATGGCGGTCGCCTGCGCCCCCCGGCTGCTGATCGCCGACGAGCCGACGACCGCGCTGGACGTGACCATCCAGGCGCAGATCCTGGAGCTCCTGAAGGAGCTGGTCGACCAGGAGGGCACCGCCCTGCTGATGATCACGCACGACCTCGGTGTCGTCGCCGGCCTCTGCGACGAGGTCAACGTCCTCTACGCCGGCCGGGCGGTGGAATCGGCGGGCCGCCGCGAGCTGTTCGCCCACCCCACCCACCCGTACGCGCACGGGCTGCTCGGCTCCATCCCGCGCCTCGACGCACCGCGCGGCGAGCCGCTCAACCCGATCCGCGGCTCCATCAACGACAAGATCGCCTGGGCCGACGGCTGCGCGTTCGCACCCCGGTGCGACCACTACACGATGGAGTGCCTCACCGGCACCCCCGAACTGACCGAACCACGCACGGCCGGACACCAGGTGCGCTGCGTCAACCCGGTCCTGCCCAAGGCGGAGGTCCCGGCATGAGCCTTCTCGAACTGGACGACGTCAAAGTCCACTTCCCGGTCAAGAAGGGCCTCTTCTTCGACCGTACGGTGGGCCACGTCTACGCGGTCGACGGCGTCTCGCTGTCCATCGAGGCCGGTCAGACGTACGGCCTGGTCGGCGAGTCGGGCTGCGGCAAGACGACGCTCGGCCGGGCGGTCCTGCGGCTGAACGACATCACCGACGGCGGGGTCGTCTTCGACGGCACCGATCTGGCGAAGCTGCCGGGCGAGGAGATGCGGGCCTTCCGCCGCCGCCTCCAGATGGTCTTCCAGGACCCGCTGGGCAGCCTCAACCCCCGGCAGAACATCGAGTCCATCCTGGCCGAGGGCATGGCCGCCCACGGCATCGGCAAGGACGCGGCGGAGCGCCGGGAGAAGATCAAGGACATCCTCGCCAAGGTCGGCCTGCCGTCCAACGCGATGTCCCGCTACCCGCACGAGTTCTCCGGCGGTCAGCGCCAGCGCATCGGCATCGCCCGCGCGCTGGTCCTGGAGCCGGACGTGATCATCTGCGACGAGCCGGTCTCCGCGCTCGACGTCTCGGTCCAGGCGCAGGTCATCAACCTGCTGGAGGAGCTCCAGGAGTCCCTCGGCCTGACCTACCTGGTCATCGCGCACGACCTCGCGGTGGTCCGGCACATCTCGGACGTCATCGGGGTGATGTACCTCGGCGGGCTCGTCGAGGAGGCCCCGAGCGACGCGCTGTACGCGGGGCCCCGGCACCCGTACACCAAGGCGCTGATGTCGGCGGTCCCGGTGCCCGACCCGGAGGTGGAGGACCGCCGCGAGCGGATCCTGCTCCACGGCGACCTGCCCTCCCCGGCGAACCCGCCGGCCGGCTGCCGCTTCCACACCCGCTGCCCGTGGGTGCAGGAGACCAAGTGCGCCACGGAGCGCCCGCCGCTGCTGGACACCGGCGACGGGCACAAGGTGGCCTGCCACTTCACGGCCGAGATCGAGGCCGGCACGGTGAAGCAGACCCTGGCGACCGGCATCGAGGCGGTCACGGGGACGGAGACGGTGGCGGCCGAGGCGGTGGAGGTCTCGGAGGGCGACACGGTGGTCCCGGAGGCCGACAAGGCCGGCGAGGCCGACAAGGCCGACGAGAAGGAGTCGGAGGAGCCCGCGGCCGTGCCGGCTCAGGCCGACGCCGACGCCGCGGAGAAGGCGGAGGGCAGCCCCAAGGTCTAGTACCGGCACAATTGCCCGGTGCTCACCGAACTGTTCACGCCCTCCGTCCAGCATGCGCTCGATCTCGTCGGGATCTTCGTCTTCGCGATCTCGGGCGCCCTGCTCGCCGTCCGCAAGAACTTCGATGTCTTCGGCATCGCGGTCCTCGCGGAGGTGACAGCGCTGGGCGGAGGGCTGTTCCGCGATGTGATGATCGGCGCGATCCCGCCCGCCGCCTTCACCGACCTCGGCTACTTCATCACCCCGCTCTTCGCCGCCGTGCTGGTCTTCTTCCTCCACCCGCACGTGGAACGCATCCAGGTCGGCGTCAACGTCTTCGACGCGGCGGGGCTCGGCCTGTTCTGTGTGACCGGCACGGTGAAGGCGTACGAGTACGGCCTCGGGCTCACCGCGTCGGCGGCGCTGGGCCTGGCCACGGCGGTCGGCGGCGGTGTGCTGCGCGACGTCCTGGCCAACGAGGTGCCCTCGCTGCTGCGCTGGGACCGCGACCTGTACGCGGTGCCCGCGATCGTCGGCGCGACCATGGTGGTCCTGTGCATCCGCTTCGACACCCTCAACGCCCTGACCAGCGGCTTGGCGGTGATCGCCGCGTTCGTCCTGCGGCTGCTGGCGCTGCGCTTCCACTGGCGGGCGCCGCGCGCGTACAACCGGTCGTCGGCGCGGGCCGAGGAAGGCTCGGCCGCGACCTAGGGCCCTAGGGGGTGTCTTGGGCCGCGATCCGTCCGCCATGATTCGGCAACGAAAAAGCTACCGCTCAGTAATGCAATGGATGTACCGTGCATGCCATGGCACAGGCAGCGACTGAGGCAGTGACCGGAGCGGCGCGGACCGCACCGGCGACCATCGGCGACAGCGAGTTCGACCGGGACACCGCGGTCATCCTGCGCGAGGAGGGCGTCTACGACGCCGAGCTCTCCGCGGGCTGGACCATCATCCACGCCGTCAACGGCGGCTATCTGCTCGCCCTGCTCGGCCGCGCGCTCGGCGAGGCCCTGCCGCACTCCGACCCGTTCTCCGTCTCGGCGCACTACCTCACCGCCTCCGTGCCCGGCCCCGCGGTGATCCGGACCCAGATCGTCCGCACCGGCCGCACCCTCTCCACGGGTCAGGCCTCCCTCTTCCAGTACGACGAGGACGGCAGCGAGGTCGAGCGCATCCGGGTGCTCGCCACCTACGGCGACCTGGACACGCTCCCCGACGACGTCCGCACGACGGCCCTGCCGCCCGCCATGCCCGACCGCGACCACTGCCTCGGCCCGAGCGACGGCGCGCCCAGGATCCCCGGCAGCTCCGCCATCACCGACCGCCTCGACATCAAACTCGACCCGGCGACCGTCGGCTGGGCGATCGGTGCCCCGTCCGGCAAGGGCGAGATGCGCGGCTGGTTCGGCCTGGCCGACGGCCGCGACCCGGACCCGCTGTCGCTGCTGCTCACCGTGGACGCCCTGCCGCCGACCTCCTTCGAGCTGGGCCTGACCGGCTGGACCCCCACCGTCGAGCTGACCACCCATATCCGCTGCCGCCCCGCCCCGGGCCCGCTGCGCGTCGCCATCACCACCCGGAATCTCGCGGGCGGCTTCCTGGAGGAGGACGCCGAGGTCTGGGACAGCGCCGACCGCCTCGTCGCCCAGTCCCGTCAGCTGGCCAAGGCCCCGCGCGAGAAGTAGCCGCGGCGCGGAGTCGCGGCAACCGGGGATCCGGCCGTCATGGAGCGGTGAAATCCGACCGGCTGTTCTCCGTCCTCCTGCTGCTCCAGACCCGGGGCGCGGTCCCTGCTGGCCTTCGGGGCGGCCGTGGAGGTCGTCGACCCGCCCGAGGCCCGCACCCTGCTGGCCGATGCCGCCGCCCGGGTCGTCGAGATGTGCGCGGCCGACGGCTGACCCGGCCCGCCGCCTTCACTCCCAGCTCGCGGACTCCGGATCGACGCCGTGGGCCCGGGCGTTCGCGGCGATCACCGCGCACAGCCAGTCGTTGAGCCCGGGGGCGATCGCGTCGTAGTACGCGGCGTACCCGGGGTCGGTGACATACGTCCGGCCGATGCAGACCTGCATGGCGTGCGTGCAGTCGAAGTACGTCGAGATCTGCGCCCGGTGCCGCTCCGCGAGGGCGTTCGCCGGGTCCGAGCCGGCGGCGACGCCGGTGCGGCAGGCCTCGGCGAGGTCGGCGGTCAGCGCCTCGGTGGCCGCCGCCACGTCCTTCCAGTCCTCGGCGCTCATCCCGGCCGCCCGCTCCGTGTACTGCGCCCACTGGTCCGTGCCGCCCCAGCGCTCCTCGGCCTCCTCGGCCCAGCCGGGCTGCCAGTCCGCCCCGAAGATCTCCACCTGCTCCTCGGGCGTCAGCCGGATTCCGGGCCTCGACTCCAGCAGCATCCGGTCCACCGCCCCGATCATCCGCTCCAGCCGGGAGATCCGGTCGACGAGCTGCCCCCGCTGCCGGCGCAGATGCTCGCGCGCGTCGACCTCCGGGTCGTCCAGGAGCCGCCCGATCGCGGCGAGCGGGATGCCGATCTCCCGGTAGACGAGGACCCGGTGGAGCCGGGCGACGTCGTCGTCCCCGTACACCCGGTAGCCGGACCGGGTGCGCCCGCCCGGCCGCACGAGACCGATCGTGTCCCAGTGGTGCAGCGTCTTCACGCTGACCCCGACGAGCGCGGCGGTCCGCCCGACGGTCAGCCCGTCGGCCGGACCGCCGGCGGGCGGCTTCCCGGGGCGGCGCTCCTCGTTGCTCACCGGCCCAGTCTCCCGCAGCCGGAGCCGGGTCACGCGGCGGTCGGCACGCCGGCGGCGGCCAGGATCTCCCGTGCGGGCAGGGCCACGCTCGCGGCGGCGGTCAGCCCGGTGGCCGCGAGGTGCGCGTCCACGAAGCGCAGCCCGGCCGCGTACCCGGCGAAGTCCGGCAGCCCGACCGGCTCCTGCCCCAGCCGACGGGCGGTGCGGTCGCCGAACACGTACGGAGACAGGTGCGCCATACCCGCCACATCGATCCCGGCCGCCACCTTCGCGCAGACCTCGTCCAGCTCCGGGCCGTGCAGGGACGTCGCCCAGGGCCCCATGGCGGCCTCGCCCGCCAGCTCCCGCACGAACGCCTCGGCCAGCCCCTCGGCCACGACCTGCTCGCCGACCGTGACCGCCATCGGGTCCCAGGTCACGTTGGCGTAGCGGACGTTGTGGTGCAGCTCGTGGGCGGCGGCGTGTCCGATCTTGGCCAGGCCGGTCTCGGTGGGCCACATCATCAGCAGGATCGCGCCCGGGATGCCGCCGAGGCCGAAGTACCCCTGGTTCAGGCTGAGCAGCGGGTCGTCCGGGTCGCCGAGCGCCAGGACCACCTGCACGGTGCCGGCGGTCCGCGCCCCGGGCGCCGCAGCGCCCAGCCGCTCCTGTGCGGCGGCGAGCGAGTCCTCGATCCGCTGCCACACCCGGGCCTCGCGCATCCGCTCCAGGGCGGGCAGGAGGCGCGGGTCGTCCCGGTCGAGCGGGAAACCGCTGCCCGCGCGGTGCGTCTCGACCAGGTCTCCGACCCCCACCGAGGACATCACCTCCTGCAACGGGGCGTACATCTCACGGAGGGCGTCGGGCCGTTGGGCCACGGGGCGGCGGAGGAGGCCGAGCAGGGCGGAGGCGGTGTCATGGACGACGATCTTCATACCGGGGGACCGTAGAGCCTCCTGTCGCGGGAGGGTCAAGGGCCGCCCGCCAACGGCCACCGAGGGCGGCCGAGGACGGCCGACGGTCGTCGGGGGCGTCGCGGTCAGCTTTCGTCCAGCCAGTGTTCGCGGCCGATGGAGACCAGCCGCAGCCGACGCCGTGCCACCCGGACGACCTCCTCCTCGCCCTCGGGCCCGGCCTCCAGCAGGGTCGACGTGGTGATCACCATGTGGTCCACATAGAGGCCGCCGAGCATCAGCAGATCTTCCTCGCTCCACCCGGCCGCCCCCGGCTCCTGGCCGAGCGCACAGGCCACCTCCTCCGCGAACCGCCGCAGCTGGGCCGCGATGGCCTCACGCACCGGGCCGACCCCGCCGTGCTGCTCCCGGGCGATGAACCGGAAGTGGGCGGGCTGCGCGCCGACATGACGCGCTATCACCTCCACGCTGCGGTCCAGCCGCTGCTCGCTGTCGCCCGTCTCCACCAGCACCGCCGCGATCAGTCCGTGCAGGCTGCCCAGGGTCTCCTCGACCAGGGCGACGCCGAGTGCGGCGGTGTCCTCGAAGTGCCGGTAGAAAGCCGTCGGGGTGACCCCGGCGGCCCGGGTGACCTCCCGCAGACCCAGGCTGCTCAGGCTCTGGTGCTCCAGCAGGACGAGGGCGGCGTCCAGGAGGGCCTGGCGGGTTCTGAGCTTCTGGGTCTGGCGGATTCCGACGGAGGTGTGACTCATGCCATTCAGTAAACAACCGTTCTCCGAGTCGAGGAAGGGGTCGGGGGTTTAGACTTCCAAGTCAGTGAACACTCGTACTCCGAATGCTGTCCGGCTCGTCCCCGGACGGAATGCGTCGTCGCACAGAGAGGTTCCGCCGTGCTCGTCCTCGTCGCCGCGCTGCTCCTGCTGGGGATCGTCCTCGGGGCGGTCGCCCATATCCCGCTGCCGCTGGCCCTGGCCGCCGCGGCCGTGATCGGCTGCTGGCTGCTGATCTTCGCCGTACGCGAGCGCGCGTCGCGCCGCACCCACTGACCCGCCGCACCCGCACCCGCACCCGCCGAGCCTGCCGTTTCCCGAAACGATCCGAAGGAGCTCGCACCATGACCCTCACCCTCATCGACCGCACCCGCCGCACGGACGCCGCCCACGGCAAGGACGTCGTCGACACGGGCGCGGCGCCGCGGAAGACCCCCGGCTCCGACTCCCGCCCCGACTCCGCTCCGCGCCGGGCCGCCGGCCGGGAGGCGGACGGTCTCGCCGTCGCCTCCTTCGTCCTCGGCCTCGTCGGACTGCTGGTATTCAACATCCTGCTCGGGCCCACCGCGATCGTGATGGCGCTGCTGGCCCTGGCCCGCCGCACCCGCCGCCGGGGACGCGCCTGGCTCGGCCTCGCCCTGGGCGTCGCCGACCTCGCCGTGCTCGCCGTCCTGGTCACCGCCAACGGCACGGTCGCCTGGAGCCTCGGCGGCTGACCCGCACCCCCGGAGCGGCCCCGCGAGCCGCTCACCCCGTGCCGGATCGGGCTCCGGACCGGGGGCCCGGCCGGTCGTCGAGCCGGTCCGCCGCGTCCCGTACGGGCGTGCGCGGGCACCTGGCCGTGACGCGCCCGGCATGCGCCCCACCCGGGGCTCGTAGAATCGGCCCCACCATGGCTTACCTCGACCACGCCGCGACCACTCCGATGCTTCCCGAAGCGATCGGGGCGATGACCGCCCAGCTCTCCGTCACCGGCAACGCGTCCTCGCTGCACGCCGCCGGACGCCGGGCCCGCCGTACCGTCGAGGAGTCCAGAGAGGCCCTCGCCGACGCCCTCGGCGCACGCCCCAGCGAAGTCGTCCTCACCTCCGGCGGCACGGAGGCCGACAACCTCGCCGTGAAGGGCCTCTACTGGTCCCGCCGCGACGCCGACCCCCGCCGTACCCGGGTCCTCGCCGGCCCTGTCGAACACCACGCCGTCCTGGACGCCGTCGACTGGCTGGCCGAGCACGAGGGTGCGACCGTCGACTACCTCCCGGTCGACCGCTACGGCCGGGTGCACCCCGAAGATCTGCGCGAGGCCGTCCTCCGCAACCCCGACGACGTCGCGATGATCACGGTCATGTGGGCCAACAACGAGATCGGCACCATCATGCCGGTCCGTGAACTGGCGGAGGTGGCAGCCGAGTTCGCCATCCCCATGCACGCCGACGCGGTGCAGGCCTTCGGTCAGCTGGAGGTCGACTTCGCCCGCTCCGGACTGGCCGCGATGACGGTCAGCGGGCACAAGATCGGCGGCCCGTTCGGTATCGGCGCGCTGCTGCTGGGCCGCGACCACACCCCCGTGCCCGTGCTGCACGGCGGCGGCCAGGAGCGGCATGTGCGCTCCGGCACCCTGGACGTGCCCGCCGTCGCCTCGTTCGCGGTCGCCGGGCGGCTGGCGGCCGAGCGGCGCGAGCAGTTCGCCCGCCGCGTGGGCTCGCTGCGCGACGACCTGGTGGACGCCGTACGCCGGGCCGTGCCGGACGCCGTGCTCGGCGGCGACCCGGATCCGGCCGGACGCCTCCCGGCCAACGCGCACTTCAGCTTCCCGGGCTGCGAGGGCGACTCCCTCCTGCTGCTGCTGGACGCCCAGGGCATCGAGTGCTCCACCGGCTCCGCCTGCACCGCCGGGATCGCCCAGCCCAGCCACGTCCTGCTCGCCACCGGCACCGACCCGGACCTGGCCCGGGGCACCCTGCGCTTCTCGCTCGGCCACACCTCCACCGAGGAGGACGTCAAGGCGCTCGCCGAGGCGATCGGCCCGGCGGTCGAGCGGGCGAGGACCGCCGGACTCAGCTGAGAGCCGTCACCCGGAGGCCTTCGCGGAAGCGGAGGCGGAGGCCGAGGAGGCGGGCGTGGGGGAGGGCGGCGCGGTCGCGGCCCGGCGCACCAGCTCCATGTACCGGTCCCAGTCCCAGTGCGGACCCGGATCGGTGTGGTCGGTGCCCGGCACTTCCACGTGCCCGATGATGTGCTTGCGGTCGATGGGTATGCCGTGCCGGGCGCAGATCGACGCCGTGAGCCGCGCCGAGGACTCGTACATCGCCTTGGTGAGGTCCTTCGGCCGGTCCACGAACCCCTCGTGCTCGATGCCGACGGCCCGCTCGTTGAAGGAGCGGTTGCCCGCCTGGTACGCCACGTCCAGCTCGCGGATCATCTGCACCACCCGCCCGTCCTGCCCCACGATGTAGTGGGTCGCGGCCTGGTGGGCGGGGTCCTGGAACACCTTCACCGCGCTGTCGAAGCTGCCCTGGGTGACATGGATGATCACGCGGTCGATCGGGAAGTCGTCCGGCCGGTCCGCACGCCGCCAGTTCGCCTCCGACGCGGCCACCCAGGTCGCCCCCGCGTAATCCAGCTCGCCCGGCTTCCGCGGCTTCTCGATGCCCGGCACCTGCCACCACAGCCGCTTCACCTGGTCGCGCGCGAGCACGGCGACCGTGCCGGCGGCCACCACCGCACCGCCGCCGATCAGCAGCGCGCGCCGGCTGACGCCGTCAGCTTTCTTCCGCGAAGGCTTCCCCGAAGGCTTGCGCGCGGCCCGGGTGCTCCCGTTGTTGCCCATGTGGTCGTCAACGCATATCCGCGAGCGTTCGGTTCCCGCGGACCCGTACCCTGGAGAGGCTATGACTCAGACTTCCCAGCGCCCCCTGCGTGTCCTCGCCGCGATGTCGGGCGGCGTGGACTCCGCCGTCGCCGCGGCCCGTGCCGCCGAGGCGGGCCACGACGTGACCGGTGTCCACCTCGCCCTGTCCGCGAATCCCCAGTCCTTCCGGACCGGGGCGCGCGGCTGTTGCACCATCGAGGACTCCCGCGACGCCCGCCGCGCGGCCGACGTCATCGGTATCCCGTTCTACGTCTGGGACCTGGCGGAACGCTTCCGTGAGGACGTCGTCGAGGACTTCGTCGCGGAGTACGAGGCCGGGCGCACGCCCAACCCCTGCCTGCGCTGCAACGAGAAGATCAAGTTCGCCGCGCTCCTCGACAAGGCCCTCGCCCTCGGCTTCGACGCCGTCTGCACCGGCCACTACGCCACCGTCGTGCTCACCGAGGACGGCAGCCGTGAGCTGCACCGCGCCTCCGACATGGCCAAGGACCAGAGCTATGTGCTCGGCGTCCTGGACGAGAAGCAGCTCGCCCACGCCATGTTCCCGCTCGGCGACACCCTCACCACCAAGGACGAGATCCGCGCCGAGGCCGAGCGCCGGGGCCTGGCCGTCGCCAAGAAGCCCGACAGCCACGACATCTGCTTCATCGCCGACGGCGACACCCAGGGCTTCCTCGCGAACCGCCTGGGCGGCCCGGCCGAGGGCGACATCCTCGACGAGTCCGGTACGAAGCTGGGCACCCACGAGGGCGCCTTCGGCTTCACCATCGGCCAGCGCAAGGGCCTGAAGATCGGCCACCCGGCCCCCGACGGCAAGCCGCGCTACGTCCTCGACATCTCCCCGGTGAACAACACCGTCACCGTCGGCCCCGTCGAGGCCCTCGACGTGACCTCGCTGACCGCCATCAAGCCCCGCTGGTGCGGAACGCCTCCGTCCGGGCCGGGCACGTACACCGCCCAGCTGCGCGCCCACGGCGGCGAGACCGAGGTCACGGCCGAGCTGGTCGACGGCTCCGAGCTGAACGTCACCTTCACCGAGCCGGTCCGGGGCGTGGCCCCCGGCCAGGCGGTCGTCCTGTACGACGGCACCCGCGTGGTCGGCTCGGCCACCATCGCCACGACCGTCCGACGCGAACGGGTGGCCGCGGGCGGCTGAGCCCGGTCCGCGGGCGGCTCACGACGCTCGGGCCCACAGCCGGGTCACGGCGCTCGGCCCACAGTCGGCTCACGACGCCTGTCGGTACGCGTACACGTCCCTGGCGAAGAAGTCCGTCAGCACCGGCGCGATCACCTGGGGCGCCACCTCGCGCATCTGGCCCGTCAGCGTGCGGTGCCGGCCGCGCGGCAGGGCCTCGGCCAGGGTGCGGGTCGCCGCGCGGGCCGGGGCGCTGCTGAAGCCGCCGCAGATCACCAGCGTCCGGGCGGTGACCGCCCCGAACCGCTCGGCCGGGACGGATCCGTCGCCCAGCAGCGCGTCGTCGTACGCCAGGGTGTGCGCCATCGCCTCCAGCTCCGCCCACGCCGGGGTGCGCCGCATCAGGGCGGCCGTCTCCGCCGCGACGCCCGTCAGGGACAGGAACAGCTCCACCGCGCCGGCCCGGTCCCCGGCCGCCAGCAGCCGTTGCAGCCGGGCCGTGCAGCGGGCCTTGAACAGCAGGCCGGACGCGCCCGGCGTGTAGGGCGGCTCGTACACGGCGAGCAGCCCCACCGGGAGCCCGGCCGCCGCCGCCTCCAGCGCCAGCGCCCCGCCGGACGACATCCCGAAGACCGCCGCGCCCGTCCCGGCCGCGCCGACGACGGCGGCCAGGTCCTCGACCTCGCGCGCCACGGTGCAGCGCCCGGCGGCCCCGCTCGCGCCCCGGCCCCGGCGGTCGTAGGTGAGCACCGTGAAACGCGGCGCAAGCAGGGCGGCCAGCGGCGCCTCGGTCGCGGCGGTGCTCAGCGCCCCGCCGACCAGCACCAGCGGCGGGCCCTCGCCCTGGCGGCGGTAGGCGATCGGCGTGCCGTCGGCGGAGAGAATCCTGTCCATGGGAGAGGAGACCGGGGCGGTCCGCGAAACTCATCGCTCCGCCGGAAAAAACTTCCGCGGACCGCCCGGAGCGGGTCAGCCGGCGACCGTCTCCGTGGCGTAGAAGCAGAAGTGGTCCTTGATCGCGGCGACTTCGGGCTTCGGGTCCGGATAGGCCCAGACGAGATCGGCGGCCCCGGGCAGCGACCAGTAGGAGGCGTCCCCCTTGAACGGGCAGTGGGTGGAGGTGTCCGACGGGGAGAGCAGCTCGGTACGGACGTCCTCGGGCGGCAGGTAGTAGCGGACCGGACAGCCGGTCTCGCGGAGCACGAGCGGGCGGCGGCTCTCGGCCAGCACCCGGCCCTCGTGCACCGCCCGGACGTGCTCGGTGCCCTGCTCGACGGTGATGCGGTGTCCTCGGGTGGCAGTCATGCCTGTTTCAGCGGCGTACGGGGCCGTCTTCTTCCCGTAGCCGATCCCGTACGCCGATTCCGTACGCCGATCGTGTCTGCCGATCCGTCCCCGGAACGGGGGAGTGTCCGAGGCGGGTCGTACGGTTGCCCCATGAACATCTGCGTCTTCCTCTCCGCCGCCGACCTCGACGACCGCTACACCGTGCCCGCCCGGGAGTTCGCCGAGCTGCTCGGCAGGGGCGGCCACACCCTCGTCTGGGGCGGATCGGAGAGCGGGCTGATGAAGGTCGTCGCGGACGGCGTGCAGTCGGCGGGCGGACGGCTCGTGGGCGTCTCGGTCGACTTCCTCGCCGCGAAGGCCCGGACCAACGCCGACGAGATGGTCATCGCCCGCGATCTCGCCGAGCGCAAGGCGCTCCTCCTGGCGAAGGCCGACGCCGTCGTGATCATGGTCGGCGGGACCGGGACGCTCGACGAGGCCACAGAGATCCTGGAGCTGAAGAAGCACGGCAAGCACACCAAGCCGGTCGTCCTGCTGAACACGGCGGGCTTCTACGACGGCCTGCGCCAGCAGTTCCAGCGCATGGAGGACGAGGGTTTCCTGCCGCTGCCCCTGACCGACCTGGTCTTCTTCGCCAAGGACGGCGTCGGCGCGCTGGCCTACCTGGAGGAGTCCGCGGGACTTCGGTGAGCGGCCCGGATCCGGGACCGGCGCTCGCCCACCCGGAGGAGACCGCCGGACGCCGGCAGGAGAGCCGGACCTAGGATCGCCCCATGGCTACTCACCTCATCACCGGCGCCGGATCCGGCATCGGCGCCGCTGTCGCCCGCCGTCTCCTGGAGCGCGGCGACGACCTGGTCCTGCTCGCCCGTGACGCGGGCCGCGCCAAGGAGTTCGCCGACCGCTACCCGGGCGCGCGCACCCTCGTCGGCGACCTCGGCAACCCGGACCGGCTGTCCTGGGCGTTCGGCCAGCAGACCATGCCCGAGCGGATCGACACCCTGCTGCACATCGCGGGCGTCGTCGAACTCGGCGAGGTCGGCGAGCTCACGCCCAAGGCCTGGCACTTCCAGCTCAACGCCAACCTGATCGCCCCCGCCGAGATCACCCGCCTCCTCATCCCGCAGCTCCGCGCCGCCCAGGGCCACGTCCTCTTCGTGAACTCCGGCGCCGGGCTCAACGCCCACGCCGGGTGGAGCGCGTACGCCGCGAGCAAGCACGGCCTCAAGGCGCTCGCCGACTCGCTGCGCCACGAGGAGCACGCCAACGGTGTGCGCGTCACCACCGTCTACCCGGGCCGCACCGCCAGCCCGATGCAGGCCAAGGTCCACCAGCAGGAGGGCAAGGAGTACGACGCCGCCCGGTGGATCGACCCCGAGTCGGTGGCGACCACGATCCTCATGGCGCTCGACCTGCCGCGCGACGCCGAGGTCAACGACCTCACCGTCCGCCCCGGCCGCTGAGCCCTGGGGAGCAGCGGACCCGCCGGTGACCGTAGGCTTCCCGGGTGAGCGAGAAGAGCAAGTTCAGCGGGTGTCCGGCGACCGGCATCGGGTCGATGCCCGGGGGAGACGCGAGGGAGGCGGCGAAGACCGTCACCGGCTCCTTCGCCGACGGCCAGGGCATGCCGTACCTGGCGGAACTGCCCGCGCGCGGGCCCGGCGCCGACATGATCGGCCGGACCATCGGCATGCTCGTCGAGATGTACGGACACGTCGAGCCGAGCGGCTGGCGGATCAGCGACCGCCCCGGCCGTGACACCCGCCGCGCCCGCTCCTGGCTGGGGGAGGACCTGGATGCCCTGGAGGAGTTCACCCAGGGGTACGAGGGGCTGCTCAAGGTCCAGGCCGTCGGGCCCTGGACGCTCGCCGCCGCCCTGGAACTGCGCGGCGGCGAAGCCATGCTGGCCGACCCGGGCGCCTGCCGCGACCTCGCCGGATCCCTGGCCGAAGGACTCCGCGCCCACCTCGCGGAGGTCCGCCGCCGGATGCCCGGGGCGAAGGTCGTCCTCCAGCTCGACGAACCCTCCCTGACCGCCGTCCTGCTGGGCCGGATCCGCTCCGCCAGCGGCTACCGCACCTACCGCGCCGTCGACCGCCAGATCGTCGAGTCGGCCCTGCGCGACGTCCTCGCGGCGGCGGGCGAGGACGGCACGACGCTCGTCCACTCCTGCGCCCCCGAAGTGCCGTTCGCACTGCTGCGCCGGGCCGGGGCCCACGGCATCTCCTTCGACTTCTCCTTGCTCACCGAGCGTGAGGAGGAGGCGATCGGGGAAGCCGTCGAGGGCTCCACCCAGCTCTTCCTCGGCGTGGTGCCCTCCACGGACGCGGCTTCGGAGGGATTGTCGGACCCGGGCGGTAGCGTCAGGGGAGTCAGGACGCTGTGGAGCAGGCTGGGGCTGAATCCGGGGACTCTCGCCGAGTCCGTCACGATCACCCCGTCGTGCGGTCTCGCGGGTGCGTCGCCCGCGTACGCCCGTACCGCGCTCGCCCACAGCGCCCGGGCGGCGAGGTCGCTCGCGGACAACCCTGAGTGACGGGGACGACGGGTACACAGGAGGACGGGACGATGGCGGGCGAACAGCGGGTGGAGCAGGAGAGTTCGGTCCCGGCGGGCGTGCGGGAGACCCACGCGCTGCTGGCCGAGCAGATCGAGGAGCACCGCTTCCGGTATTACGTGAAGGACCAGCCGGTCGTCAGCGACGCCGAGTTCGACCGGCTGATGCGTTCGCTGGAGGCCCTCGAGGAGGAGTATCCCCAGCTCCGCACCCCGGACTCGCCGACCCAGAAGGTCGCGGGGCCCTATGTCACGGAGTTCACCTCCGTCGAGCACCGCGAGCGCATGCTCTCGCTGGACAACGCCTTCGACGCCGACGAGCTGGCCGCCTGGGCCGAGCGCGTCGCCAAGGACGTCGGCACCCCCGACCACCACTTCCTGTGCGAACTGAAGATCGACGGCCTCGCCGTCAACCTCACCTACGAGCACGGCCGGCTCACCCGGGCGGCGACCCGCGGCGACGGCCGCACCGGCGAGGACATCACCCCCAACGTCCGCACGATCGCCGAGATCCCGCACCGCCTGAAGGGCGAGGACATCCCGGCGCTCGTCGAGATCCGCGGCGAGGTCTTCTTCCCCATGGAGGACTTCGAGGAGCTCAACGCCCGGCTGGTCGCCGCCGACGACAAGCCCTTCGCCAACCCCCGTAACGCGGCGGCCGGTTCGCTGCGCCAGAAGGACCCCAAGGTCACCGCCGCCCGCCCGCTCCACATGGTGGTCCACGGCATCGGCGCCCACGAGGGCCTGAGCATCGACCGCCTCTCCCAGGCGTACGACCTCCTGCACTCCTGGGGCCTGCCCACCGCCCGCCACAACAAGGTCGTCGACTCCCTCGCAGGCGTACGGGAGTTCATCGCGTACTACGGCGACCACCGGCACTCCGTGGAGCACGAGATCGACGGCGTCGTCGTCAAGCTCGACGAGATCCCGCTCCAGGGGCGGCTGGGCTCCACCTCGCGCGCCCCGCGCTGGGCCATCGCCTGGAAGTACGCCCCCGAAGAGGTCAACACCAAGCTGGTCAACATCCGCGTCGGTGTCGGCCGCACCGGCCGCGTCACCCCGTACGCCCAGGTCGAGCCGGTCGAAGTAGCCGGTTCCGAGGTCGAGTTCGCCACCCTGCACAACCAGAACGTGGTCAAGGCCAAGGGCGTCCTCATCGGCGACACCGTCGTCCTGCGCAAGGCCGGCGAGGTCATCCCGGAGATCCTCGGCCCCGTCGTCGATCTGCGCGACGGCACCGAGAAGGCCTTCGAGATGCCGACCCACTGCCCCGAGTGCGGGACGGAGCTGCGCCCCATGAAGGAGGGCGACATCGACCTCCGCTGCCCCAACGCCCGCACCTGCCCCGCCCAGTTGCGCGAGCGGGTCTTCTACCTCGCCGGGCGCAAGTGCCTGGACATCGACCACTTCGGCTATGTGGCCGCCGCCGCGCTGACCCGGCCGCTGGAGCCCGCCGAGCCGGTCCTCAAGGACGAGAGCGATCTGTTCTCGCTCACCGTCGAGCAGCTGCTGCCGATCCGGGCGTACGTCCTGGACCAGGACAGCGGGCTGCCCAAGCGCGACCCGAAGACCGGCGAGGAGAAGATCGCGACGGTCTTCGCCAACCAGCAGGGCGAGCCCAAGAAGAACGCCGTCGCCATGCTGGAGGGCATCGCCGCCGCCAAGGACGCCCCCCTCGCCCGGATCCTCACCGGGCTCTCCATCCGGCACGTGGGTCCGGTCGCCGCCCAGGAGCTGGCCCGTCAGTTCCGCTCCGTCGACCGGATCGACGAGGCGAGCGAGGAGGAGCTGGCCGCCGCCGACGGCGTCGGGCCGACCATCGCCGCCTCCGTCAAGCAGTGGTTCGCCGAGGACTGGCACCGCGAGATCCTGCGCAAGTGGCGCGAGGCCGGGGTGCGGATGGTGGACGAGGGCTCCGACGAGGACGAGGGCCCCCGCCCCCTCGAAGGACACACCGTCGTCGTCACCGGCACCCTCGCCGGGCACACCCGCGACGGCGCCAAGGAGGCGCTCCAGGCGCTCGGCGCGAAGGTCGCCGGATCGGTGTCGAAGAAGACCGCCTTCGTCGTCGTCGGCGACAACCCCGGCTCCAAGTACGACAAGGCGATGCAGCTGAAGGTGCCCGTGCTCGACGAGGACGGATTCGCGATCCTGCTCGAAGAGGGACCCGAACGCGCCCGGGAGGCAGCCCTTCCCGTACCGGAATCCGAGCCCGCGGCGGCCCCGGCGGACAGCGCGGAGTAGACGCGGAGTGACCGACCGCCGGGCCGCGCGTCACTCGCTGTTCTCCGGATCGAGACGCCTTCGAGACGCTGCTCCGGCGTGGCGTGGCCCGGGCGGGGAAGGAAACGGGGCAGAGGGGTGAAGAAGGGTCGGCCGTTCCCCGAATGGCCCTGGCGCACCACCCGTTCGGGCCATTAGCAGATGGTGACGGGTGGTCGGCTCGCATTCGGGCAAGAGCTGTAGAGCGCTGCCCCTGGAAGCCTTTCGCGGCCTACTGTTGAGAGGTGCGCCCGCCGTGCACGGCTGCTCGACCGGGCCGTGACGCCACGGGAGCGGGCGCCACCGAGGGACATCGGCACCGCCGGCTGTGAGAGGGACGGAATGAAACCGACCGAGAGCGCCGCACCGGTGTCGCGCCTGCAAGGTTTCGTCGGCCTCACGCCCCCCGTGGGCGCCGCCGTCGTGGGGATCGCCGCGTTACTGCTGGCGGTCGGGTCCTACCGGACCGTCCAGCAGGGCCACGCGCTCTTCCCGGACGGGGCGGTGGGCTGGTCGCTGGCCGTGCTCACCGGCATCATCGTCGGCCATCTGGTGGCGCTCGGCCGTGACCGCTGGTGGGGCGGCACGGGCTCCGGGGCCGCCCTCACCCTCGCGGTGCTGCTGCTGTACGGCTGGCTGCCGGCCGTGCTGGTCAGCCTCGCCGTCGTGGTGCTCGTCGGGACCGCCCGCCGGCACCGCTGGTGGCAGGGGCTGTTGCACGGCGGCGTCGACATGCTGGGCATCGGCGCGGCCGCCCTGGTGCTGGCCGCCTTCGGCGAGGTGCCCACCGTCGAGGAGCCCTGGCAGCCACTCGACTGGGGCATCGCGGCCGTCCCGGAACTGCTCCTGACGGCGTCCACGTATCTGCTCGTCACCCGGGTCCTGCTGTGGTACGCCCAGGCACCGCACAACGGCGGGCTCCCCACCATCGCCCGGACCGCGATGCTCCGGCAGGGCCTCGTCGCCGTCGCGCTCCTCGGGCTCGCCCCGCTGATCTGCGCCGTCGCGATGTCCATGCCCGTGCTGCTGCCGCTCTTCGCGGTGCCGCTGATCGCTTTGGACTCCACGCTCTGGATCGCCCGCGCCCGCGCCGAGGAGCAGCTGCGCGACCCGCTGACCGGGCTGCCCAACCGCCAGTGGCTGCTGGAGCGCACCTGGTCGGCGCTGGAGGACGCGGAGTCCATCGGCACCCGTTCCGCCCTGGTCCTCATCGACCTGGACCGCTTCCGCGCGGTCAACGACACCCTGGGCCACCTGGCCGGCGACCGGCTGCTGCTGCAGATAGCGGAGCGGCTGCGGCTCGCCCTGCCGCGCGGTGCGGAGGCGGCCAGGCTCGGCGGCGACGAGTTCGCCGTCCTGCTGCCGCACACCGACTCCACCACCAGCGCCCAGCAGGTCGCCCGCCATCTGGTCGCCGAGCTGTCCTCGCCGCTCGACCTGGACGGGCTGACCCTCGTCCTGGAGGCCAGCGCCGGGGTCGCGGTCTACCCCGACCACGCCCTGGACGCCGAGGGCCTGCTGCGCCGGGCGGACGTCGCGATGTACCAGGCCAAGCGGGACCGCACGGGCGTGGAGGTCTACGAGTCCAAGCGCGACAGCAACACCCCCGACCGGCTCGGGCTCCTCGGCGATCTGCGCCGGGCGCTGGACGCGGGCGAGGTCGAGCTGCACTACCAGCCCAAGGTCCGCTTCGACGGGCAGGTCGCCGGTCTGGAGGCGCTGGTGCGCTGGGTGCACCCGGAGCGCGGCCGGGTTCCCCCGGACGAGTTCATCGCCATCGCCGAGTCCTCCGGCCTGATGCCGCACCTCACGGAGTACGTCCTGGAGACGGCGCTCGCCCAGGTGGCCCGCTGGCGGGCACAGGGCCTGTGCGTCCCCGTCGCGGTCAACGTCTCCCCGCGCGACGTCCACACCCCCGGCTTCGCGGGAGGCGTCGCGGCCCGCCTGGCCCGCCACGGCGTGCCCGCGGGAGCGCTCCAACTGGAGATCACCGAGCATGTGCTGCTGGAGGATCCGCAGCGCGCCGCCGATACCCTGGCCGGGCTCACCGCGCACGGCGTGAAGATGTCCCTCGACGACTTCGGCACCGGCTACTCCTCCCTCGTCCACCTGCGCAGGCTTCCGGTCAGCGAACTGAAGATCGACCGGTCCTTCGTGGCCCGTCTCGCCGTCGACCACGAGGACGCGGAGATCGTCCGCTGCACCATCGACCTGGCCCACTCGCTCGGCCTGGTCGTCGTCGCCGAAGGTGTCGAGGACGACGAGACCTGGGAGCGGTTGCGGGACCTCCGGTGCGACGCGGTGCAGGGCTGGCTGGTGGCGGCCGCGATGCCGCCGCAGGAGACGACGGCCTGGCTGCGGGCGCGCGGCGAGCACGGCTGGCGCAGGCCCGCCGAGCTGAAGGCCCAGGCGGCGGCCGCCGCGGGGTCCGCGACGGCCTCGGCCACCGGCTCGATGAACGGGTCGCTGAACGGCGCGGTGAACAGCGCCGCGGAGACCGACACCCCCTGAAGATCCCCGGGAGCGGAGCCCGCACAGGCGTAGCCCCATCGGGCCGGGGCACCCGGCGTCGAAGGACCCCATAGGATTGGGCTCAAAACCACACACCAACCCCTGAGGATCGCTGCATGCCTGGCATCACGCGCGAGGAGGTCGCCCACCTCGCCCGGCTGGCGCGTCTGGAGCTGAAGGGCGAAGAGCTCGATCACTTCGCCGGTCAGCTCGACGACATCATCGGCGCGGTCGCCCGCGTCTCCGAGGTCGCCGACCAAGACGTACCGCCGACCTCCCACCCGCTGCCGCTGACCAACGTCATGCGCGCGGACGAGGTCCGTCCGTCGCTCACCCCCGCGCAGGCGCTCTCCGGCGCCCCGGCCCAGGAGCAGCAGCGTTTCAAGGTGCCGCAGATCCTGGGGGAGGACTAATCGCCATGACGGACATCAGCACCATCATCAAGCTCACCGCGGCCGAGATCGCCGGGAAGATCGCCTCCGGCGAGCTGACCGCCGTCGAGGTCACCGAGGCCCACCTGGCCCGGATCGACGCGGTCGACGAGAAGGTCCACGCCTTCCTGCACATCGACCGCGAGGGCGCGCTCGCCCAGGCCCGTGCCGTGGACGCCAAGCGCGAGGCGGGCGAGAAGCTCGGCCCGCTGGCCGGCGTCCCGCTCGCGCTGAAGGACATCTTCACCACCAAGGACATGCCGACCACCGTCGGTTCCAAGATCCTTGAGGGCTGGGTCCCGCCGTACGACGCCACGCTCACGCGGAAGCTGCGCGACGCCGACGTCGTCATCCTCGGCAAGACCAACATGGACGAGTTCGCCATGGGGTCCTCCACCGAGAACAGCGCCTACGGCCCCACCGGCAACCCCTGGGACCTCACCCGCATCCCCGGCGGCTCCGGCGGCGGCTCCTCCGCCGCCCTCGCCTCCTACGAGGCCCCGCTCGCCATCGGCACGGACACCGGCGGCTCCATCCGCCAGCCCGCCGCCGTCACCGGCACGGTCGGCGTCAAGCCCACCTACGGCGGCGTCTCCCGCTACGGCATGGTCGCCTTCTCGTCCTCCCTCGACCAGGGCGGGCCCTGCGCCCGTACGGTCCTGGACGCGGCGCTGCTGCACGAGGCCATCGCCGGGCACGACCCGATGGACTCGACGTCCATCGACGCCCCGGTCCCGCCGGTCGTCGAGGCCGCCCGCAACGGCTCCGTCCAGGGCATGCGCGTCGGCGTCGTCAAGCAGTTCCGCGGCGAGGGCTACCAGACCGGTGTGCTCCAGCGCTTCGACGAGTCGGTCGAGCTGCTGAAGTCGCTGGGCGCGGACATCGTCGAGCTGGACTGCCCGTCCTTCGACCTGGCGCTCTCCGCGTACTACCTGATCGCGCCGTCCGAGTGCTCCTCCAACCTGGCCCGCTTCGACGCCATGCGCTACGGCCTGCGGGTCGGCGACGACGGCACGAAGTCGGCCGAGGACGTCACCGCCCTCACCCGCGAGGCCGGCTTCGGCGACGAGGTCAAGCGCCGCATCATCCTGGGTACGTACGCGCTCAGCTCCGGCTACTACGACGCGTACTACGGCTCCGCCCAGAAGGTCCGCACCCTCATCACCCAGGACTTCGCGAAGGCCTTCGAGCAGGTCGACGTGATCGTCTCGCCGACGACCCCGACCACCGCCTTCCCGATCGGCGAGCGCGCCGACGACCCGATGGCGATGTACCTCGCGGACCTGTGCACCATCCCCACCAACCTGGCCGGCAACTCCGCCATGTCGCTGCCCTGCGGCCTGGCCCCGGAGGACGGTCTGCCGGTCGGACTGCAGATCATCGCCCCCGCCATGAAGGACGACCGGCTCTACAAGGTCGGAGCGGCCGTCGAGGCCGCGTTCGTGGAAAAGTGGGGGCATCCGCTGCTTGAGGAGGCTCCGTCGCTGTGAGTGCCATGGCAAAGAAGGCCAAGAACTTCAAGAAGTCCAAGACGGGCGCGTACATCGCGATGGGCAGTACCGCGTTCGGCGCCATCAGTGTCGTCAAGCAGGCGAAGCTCGCCCGCAACGACAACGACATCCTGCGCCTCGTCGACGCTGCCGTCTCCGCGGCCGCCATCGTCACCGGACTCGCGATCCTCTATCGCGAACTGAAGCGTCTCGGCGACGACGACGTCCTGCTGGGCTGAGAGGGAAAGTTTCACCGTGACTGTCACTGACCTGGTGTCGTACGAGGACGCGCTCGCGTCCTACGACCCCGTCATGGGCCTCGAAGTCCATGTCGAGCTCGGCACCAAGACCAAGATGTTCTGCGGCTGCTCCACGGAGCTGAAGCAGGACGCCAACTCCCAGACCTGCCCGGTCTGTCTCGGACTGCCCGGCGCGCTGCCGGTCGTCAACGAGATCGGCGTGGAGTCGGCCATCAAGATCGGTCTCGCGCTCCACTGCGAGATCGCCGACTGGTGCCGCTTCGCCCGGAAGAACTACTTCTATCCGGACATGCCGAAGAACTTCCAGACCTCCCAGTACGACGAGCCGATCGCCTTCGACGGCTATCTGGACGTCCAGCTGGAGGACGGCGAGATCTTCCGGGTGCAGATCGAGCGCGCCCACATGGAGGAGGACACCGGCAAGTCGACGCACGTCGGCGGCGCCACCGGCCGTATCCACGGCGCGTCCCACTCCCTGCTCGACTACAACCGGGCCGGCATCCCGCTCATCGAGATCGTCACCAAGCCGATCGAGGGCGCGGGCGCCCGCGCGCCGGAGGTCGCCAAGGCGTACGTCGCCGAGCTCCGCGAGCTGATCAAGGCGCTCGGGGTCTCCGAGGCGCGCATGGAGATGGGCCAGATGCGCTGCGACGTGAACCTGTCGCTGCGCCCGCACGGTCGCGAGGAGTTCGGCACCCGCTCCGAGACGAAGAACGTGAACTCGCTGCGTTCCGTCGAGCGGGCCGCCCGCTTCGAGATCCAGCGGCACGCCGCCGTGCTGTCCTCGGGCGGCACGATCGTGCAGGAGACCCGGCACTTCCACGAGGAGGACGGCTCCACCACGGCCGGCCGCATCAAGGACAACGCCGAGGACTACCGCTACTTCCCCGAGCCGGACCTGGTGCCCGTGGCGCCGGCCCGCGAGTGGGTCGAGGAGCTCCGCAAGGGCCTCCCCGAGCTGCCCCGGCTGCGCCGGGCGCGGCTCAAGGAGGAGTGGGGCGTCTCCGAGCACGACATGCAGTCCATCCTCAACGCGGGCGCGGTCGACCTGATCGTCGCCACGATCGAGGCGGGCGCCCCCGCGGACCAGGCCCGCAAGTGGTGGATGGGCGAGCTGGCCCGTAACGCCAACGAGACCGGCCGCGGTCTGGACGAGCTGCCGATCACCCCGGCGCAGGTCGCCCGGGTGGCCGCACTCGTCGCCAAGGGCGACCTCAACGACAAGCTGGCCCGCCAGGTCATCGAGGGCGTCCTCGCGGGCGAGGGCGACCCGGACACCGTCGTGGAGAAGCGCGGCCTGAAGGTCGTCTCGGACGAGGGCGCGCTGTCCACGGCCGTGGACGAGGCCATCGCGGGCAACGCGGCCATCGCGGACAAGATCCGCGGCGGCAAGGTCGCGGCGGCGGGCGCGCTCGTCGGCGCGGTCATGAAGGCCACCCGCGGTCAGGCCGACGCGGGGCGCGTGCGCGAGCTGATCCTGGAGAAGCTCGGCGTCGAGGGCTGATCACCCCGATCACCACCCGGAGGGGCGGTGCACCCGTGACACGGGGGCACCGCCCCTCCACCCGTCCGGAGAGAACCCCTGAACACCGTCACCGCCGAGCTCGTCTCCTTCGCCCTGCTGCTGGGCGTCCTCGCCTTCGCCGTCGTACGCCCCCGGGGCCTGCCGGAGGCGACCGTCGCCGTGCCCGCCGCCGTGCTGGTCGTGGTGGTCGGTGCGGTCTCCTGGCCCGAGGCGCGGGAGCAGGTCGGCGAGCTGCTGCCGGTGGTCGGCTTCCTCGCCGCGATCCTGGTGCTGGCGCAGCTCTGCGCCGACGAAGGGCTGTTCCGGGCCGCCGGTGACTGGGTCGCCCGCGCCTGTCACGGGCAGACCCGGCCCCTGCTCGGCGGGGTCTTCGTCGTCGCCTCGATCGTCACCGCCGTCCTCAGCCTGGACGCCACCGTCGTCCTGCTCACCCCGGTCGTCCTCGCCACCGCCGCCCGGGTCGGCGCGCGGCCCCGCCCGTACGTCTACGCCTGCGCGCACCTGGCCAACTCCGCCTCGCTCCTGCTCCCCGTCTCCAACCTCACCAATCTCCTGGCGTTCACCGCGAGCGGTCTCTCCTTCACCCGGTTCGCCGCGCTGATGGCGCTGCCCTGGCTCGCCGCCATCGCCGTCGAGTACGCCGTCTTCCGCCGGGCCTTCCGGGACGACCTGGCCGCCGGGGCGCACGCGCCGGATCCCGAGGCGGAGCGCACCCCCGTGCCCGTTTTCACGCTCGTCGTGCTGGCGCTGACCCTCGCCGGGTTCGTCGTGACCTCGTTCGAGGGGGCCGAGCCGCTGTGGGCGGCGCTGGCCGGGGCCCTGGTGCTCGCCGTACGGGCGCTCGCCAAGCGGGAGACCACACCGCTCGCCGTCGTCCGCTCGGCCAACCCGCTGTTCTGCCTCTTCGTCCTCGCGCTCGGCGTCGTCGTCAAGGCGGTCGTCGACAACGGCCTCGGCGACGGCATCGCCGCCCTGCTGCCCGACGGCCACACCCTGCCCGCCCTGCTCGGCGTCGCCGTGGTCGCGGCCCTGCTCGCCAACCTGATCAACAACCTGCCCGCGATCCTCGCCCTGCTGCCGATCGTCGCGCCGGCCGGGCCCGGACCGCTGCTCGCCGCCCTGATCGGGGTGAACCTCGGGCCGAACCTCACCTACGTCGGCTCGCTGGCCACGCTCCTGTGGCGGCGCATCCTGCACGCCCACGGGGACGCCCCGGAGCTGGGCCGCTTCACCCGCCTCGGCCTCGCGACCGTACCGGCGACGCTGCTCGCCGCGACCCTCGCACTGTGGGGGTCGCTGCACCTCATCGGGGTGTGAGGACGCCGTCACCGCGGGTTGGACTTTCGGGTGGGACCTCTTGGACGTTCACCACCGGGCCGTACGCAGTCCTTCCCGACGCCACCCGGTCTGACTAGCTTCCCGGCTGTAACCACCGGAACCAGGAGGCTCCTTTGACCACGGACATGTCACGGCGACGGCTCTTCGCGCTGGGCGGCGGCGCACTCGGCGCCGCTGCGGCCGGATCGTTCCTGCCGCCGTCGCTCCAGGCCGCCATCGCCGCGCAGCCCGCCCACGCGGGGTCCGGCGGGCTCGGGTCGATCAAGCATGTGGTGATCCTGATGCAGGAGAACCGGTCCTTCGACCACTACTTCGGCACCCTGCGCGGCGTCCGCGGCTTCGGCGACCGTAACGCCATCGAGCTGCCCACCGGCTCCACGGTGTTCGAGCAGCCCGACGCGGCCGGCTCCACCGTGCTGCCCTTCCCGGTGCGCGGCGCGGCCGAGGAGCAGAAGAAGGACCTCCAGTACATCGGCGCCCTCGACCACTCCTGGAACGGCGGCGCGAAAGCCTGGGCCGGCGGCTGGATGAACGGCTGGATCAGCGCGAAGACCGCGGCCACGATGGCGTACTACGACCGCCGTGACATCCCGCTCCACTACGAGCTGGCCGACACCTTCACCGTCTGCGACGCCTACCACTCCTCGATCCACACCTCCACCAGCCCCAACCGCAACCACCTCTGGAGCGGAAAGACCGGCTTCGAGGCGAACGGGAAACGGGCCGTCGGCAACGACGCCTACAGCGAGGGCACCCACCCCGGCTACGACTGGTCCACCTACGCCGAGCGGCTGGAGAAGGCCGGGCGCAGCTGGCGCACGTACACCGAGTGGGAGAACTTCACCGACAACCAGATCGAGTTCTACGCCACCTTCAAGGCGGTCGCCCGCAAGGCACTGGCCAAGACCGGCGGCCACACCTACATGGAGTCCTTCTACGCCAAGGTCCGCGGCGCCTCCGAGGCCGAGCGCACCCGGCTCCTCGGGCTGCTGGAGGAGGGCGTCGCCACCCTCACGCAACAGGAGCGCAGCCTGTTCGAGAGGGCGCTGCGCCGGGTGCCCACCGGAACGCTGGCGGACGAGTTCGCCAAGGACGTGGCGGCCGGGACGCTGCCGGAGGTCTCCTACCTGGTGCCCTCGGCGATCGACTCCGAGCACCCGAGCACCTCGTCGCCGGTGCACAGCGCCACCATCGTCTACAAGATCCTCGACGCGCTCGGCAAGCACCCGGACGTCTGGCGGCACACCGCCGTACTGATCAACTACGACGAGAACGACGGCTTCTTCGACCACGTCCCGCCGCCCGTCGCACCCCCCGAGGTCACCGACGAGCAGTGGGAGGGCCGGCCCACCGGCCTCGGGATCCGGGTGCCGCTGCTGGTCGTCTCGCCGTGGACCGTCGGCGGATACGTCTGCTCCGAGGTCTTCGACCACACCTCCGTCATCCGCTTCCTGGAGCGCTGGACCGGGGTGAAGGAGCCCAACATCAGCGACTGGCGGCGTCGTGTCACCGGCGACCTCACCTCCGCCTTCGACTTCACCCGGGCCCGGCGGCAGCCCGCCGTGGAGCAGCCCGGCGCGATCCCGCCGGTCAGCGGACGCTGGCAGCCGAAGCCGCCGGCGGTCCAGCAGCTGCCCGAGCAGGAGCCCGGCGCACGCCCGGCGCGCCCGCTGCCCTACCGGCCGGACGCCCACGCTCGGCGGTCGGGCGACGCGCTGCGGGTGGAGCTCGACAACACCGGCCGGTCCTCGGCGCACTTCGCGCTGTACCCGTACGCGGGCGAGTTCCCGGCCCCGCAGCACAAGGACGTCCGGGGCAGCGCGCACTGGACCGTGCCGCTGACCGGTGAGGCGTACCGCTTCACGGTCACCGGGCCGAACGGCTTCCGGCGCGAGTTCGCCGGACCGGCCGACGGGGGAGCGGAGGTCGCCGGCCGCATCGACCACCGCGACCGCGACATCCACCTCACCCTGCGCAACACCGGCCGCCGGCCCCTGACCTTCCTGGTGCGGCCGCTCGGCTACGTCGACGAGGACGACGTACGGGACTGGACCCGCCGGGTCACGGTCAAGCCGGGCCGCGGCCGGTCGCTCGTGCACTCGGCGGCCGACGCCCACGGCTGGTACGACATCGAGGTCACCGTCGACGGCGAGGACGGCTTCCGGCGACGGCTCATGGGGCACATCGAGAACGGCCGCGCCAGCGTCTCCGGCTGACCGGATCCGAGGGGTCACAGGGCTTGATCCAGCCCGTGTAGGGAACAGATCAAGCCCTGTGACCATGGCCACGAAACGGACAAAGGATCACGTTCTGCTGACAGAGTGACGGTCTCAGGTCATGAGACGTTTGCGGGCAGATCACGTTATCTGCGGGTAAAGGTCCACGAACCCGCAGGGAGCTCATCCGTTGGCTGCCATCGCCCGCTGGTGCATCAGGCACCGCCTCGTCGCCGTCCTCATCTGGCTCGCCGCCCTCGGCGGAACCACCGCCGCGGCGGGTTTCGTGGGTTCGGCCTACTCCAACGACTACGAGGTCCCCGGCACGGAATCCGGCCGGGCCACCGAACTCCTCTCGCGCGGCTTCACCGACCTCGGCGGCGACACCGACACCGTCGTCTGGCACACCACCGGCTCCACGGTCCGCGCCGCCGACGTCGAGCAGACCATGACCCACACGCTCCACGCGATCGAGGGCCTGCCCGGCGTGGGCGGGGTCACCGGCCCCTACGGAGCCGCCGGTTCCGGGCAGATCAGCGAGGACGGCCACACCGCCTACGCCACGGTCACCTTCGACAAGCCCGCCGACGAGATCCCCGCCGCCCAGGCACAGGCCCTCGTCGACACCGCGAAGGCCGCCGAGGCCGACGGGCTCCAGGTCGAGCTGGGCGGCACCGCCGTCGCCCTCACCGAAGCGCCCTCCGTCCACCTCGCCGAGGGCATCGGCGTCGTCGTCGCGGCCGTCGTGCTCTTCCTCGCCTTCGGCTCGCTCGCCGCCAGTCTGCTGCCCATCGCCACCGCCCTGGTCTCCGTCGGCACCGCCTACGCGGGCATCGTGCTGCTCGGCCAGGTGATGACCGTCGCCGACTTCGCCCCGATGCTCGGCATGCTCATCGGGCTCGGCGTGGGCATCGACTACGCCCTGTTCATCGTCACCAGACACCGCAGAGGACTCCGGCGCGGGATGTCGGTCGACGAAGCGGCCGAGAACGCCGTCACGACCACCGGGCGCGCGGTCGTCTTCGCCGGGGCCACCGTCTGCATCGCGCTCCTCGGCATGCTGATCCTGCGGCTGAGCTTCCTCAACGGCGTCGCCATCGCCGCCTCGCTCACCGTCGTCCTCACCGTGATGGCCTCCGTCACCCTGCTGCCCGCGCTGCTCTCCCGCATCGGGATGCGGGCGCTCAGCCGCCGCGAGCGGCGACAGCTCGCCGAACACGGACCCCGGCCCGAACTGCCCACCGGCTTCGCCGCCCGCTGGTCCGCCTTCGTCGAGCGCCACCCCAAGCTGCTCGGCGGCGTCGCGGCGATCGTCATGGTGGTGCTCGCGCTGCCCGCCCTCGGCCTCCACCTGGGCACCTCCGACCAGGGCAACAACCCGGCCACGGCCACCACCCGGCAGGCCTACGACCTGCTCGCCGACGGCTTCGGGCCCGGCGTCAACGGCCCCCTCACCATCGCCGCCCAGCTCGACGGCGCGGACGACCGGCTGGCGCTGGACTCGCTGCCCGAGACGCTGCGCTCCACCGAGGGCGTCGCCTCCGTCAGCCCGGTCACCTACAACGCGGGCGGCGACACCGCCTTCCTCACCGTCGTACCCGACTCGTCACCGCAGTCGCAGGACACCAGCGAGCTGGTCGACCGGATCCGCGCCGACGTGCTCCCGCCGGTCCAGGACACGACCTCGCTGGAGGCCCATGTCGGCGGGGTGACGGCGAGCTACGACGACTTCGCCGAGATCATCGTCGGCAAGCTGCCGCTCTTCGTCGGCGTGGTCATCGGACTCGGCTGCCTGCTGCTGCTCCTGGCCTTCCGCTCCATCGGCATCCCGCTCAAGGCCGCCGTGATGAACGTCGCCGCCGTCGCCTCCTCCTTCGGCGTCGTCGTGGCCGTCTTCCAGTGGGGCTGGGGCAGCGAACTGCTCGGCCTCGGCAGCGCCGGGCCCATCGAACCCTTCCTGCCCGTGATCATGGTCTCGGTCCTCTTCGGCCTCTCCATGGACTACCAGGTCTTCCTGGTCGGACGGATGTACGAGGAGTGGCTGGAGACCGGCGACAACCGACGGGCCGTCCGGGTCGGCCTCGCCGAGACCGGCCGGGTGATCAACTCCGCCGCCGTGATCATGATCTCCGTCTTCCTCGCCTTCGTGCTCAGCGGCGACCGGGTCATCGCGATGTTCGGCATCGCGCTCGCCACCGCCGTGGCGCTGGACGCCTTCGTCCTGCGCACCCTGCTGGTGCCCGCCCTGATGCACATGCTCGGCGGGGCGAACTGGTGGCTGCCGGGCTGGCTGGAGCGACGGCTGCCCAGGATCAGCATCGAGCCGCCCGACTGCGTACCGCTCCATGCGAAGATCCCGGGGGCGCGCGCCACGGAGGAGGGCGCCGCGCACACCGAGGAGGAGCACGATGTTCGCCATATCGCTGGGTGACGAGACGGCGGAGCTGCGCCCGCTGGAGCCCTGGCAGGCCGTGGAGTTCCTGGCCCACATGGACCGGGCCCGGGAACTGCTCGACCCGTGGATCCCGTTCGCCTCGTACGCCACCGACCTGGACTCGGCGCGCGCCCTGCTCCAGAAGTACGCGGACAAGCAGGCGGCGGACACCGGACGGCTGTACGGGATCTGGCTGGCGGGCACTCTCGTCGGCGGCGTCCTCTTCCCGTCCTTCGACGCCGAACGGGGCAACTGCGAGGTCGGCGTCTGGCTGGAGCCCGCCGCCCAGGGCCGCGGGCTGATCACCCGCGCCGCCGAGCGGCTGATCGACTGGGCGGTGTACGAACGCGGCATGCACCGCGTGGAGTGGGACGCCTCTCCCGGGAACACCCGGTCGATCGCGGTGGCGAAGCGGCTCGGGATGACCCGGGACGGGGTGCTCCGGCAGAGCTACTTCTACCGGGGGGAGCGCCACGACTCGGAGATCTGGTCCGTCCTCGCCCCGGAGTGGAAGGCCCGCGCGGGGCGCTGAGGCCCGGCGCACGCCCGGCGTTAAGGGGGCTCTCATCCGGGCCCCCTAGCGTGCGGCGCATGAACACCACCCCCTCCAGGACGACGACCCCGTCCCCGACCACCCCGCCCGCCGGGACGACCGACCCCGCCGAGGGCACCGCCGACGCCGTTACGGAGGACGCGACCGGACAGGACGCGACCGGGCCGGACACGACCGGGCCGGACACGACCGGGCCGGACACGACCGGCCAGGACGCCACGGCGAAGGACCCGCTCGCGAAGGACGCCACCGGTACGCCGTCCGGCGCGGCCGACGCCACGACGGCCTCCGACGACGTCGCCGACGGGACCGACCGGGCCGACCGGACCGCCGAGGCCGACGACGCCGACGAGGACCTGGAGCCCGACCCCTTCACCGAGGCCCGGCGCGGCGTCGGCGCGGGCGCGGCCGCCGTCGTCTCCGCCGCCCTGGGCGTCGTCGCCCTGACCGGCGCGTGGACCGGCCGGGTCGCCGCCGAGCGCGAGACGCTCATCGGCCAGATCAAGACCTCCGGCGGCGGCAGCGCGGCCCAGCAGATCTCCGAGATCTACGGCGACGCCTGGCACACCACCGCCCTGGTCAACGGCGTCTTCGCCGTCCTGGCCCTGCTCGTCGGCGTCTTCGTCCTGGTCCGCCCCGCCTTCGGCGTCCCCTCCGAGAAGCCGCAGCCCGGCTGGGTCCGCGCGGTCGCGCTGGCCGGTGTCGCCCTCGGCGCGCTCGGCGTCCTGATCTCCGTGGGCATGTACTTCGACCTCTTCGTCGCGCTGCCCACCGCGGGCACTCCGGCCGCCGGCTGACCCGGGCCGCGCCCCGTACGGCACACGTCTAAGGCCCCCGCTCATCCCTCGGACACGGGGTGAGCCCGCCTAAGGCCCCCACCGCCGCGAAGATGCGGAACTCGCCCGATGCGGCACCCCCTCCTGGCCGACGACAGTGGACACACGGCGAACACAGGGCCCCGGCCGACCGGCCGGGCACCCCTCCGGTCCGCTGCCACGACCAGGAATCGGGGAGTACCTCATGTACGCGTACGAGCTCTACCGCCACACCTCGGCCGAGCTGATCCGCCGGGCCGACGCCGAGCGCGAGACCGGCCGGGCCCGCCGCCTCCGCCGCGCCGCCCGCCGTACCGGACGCGGCGATCCGGGAGGGAAGGTGATGGAGGCCGACCCCACCCGCTTCGCCCCGGCCGCCTGACCGTGTCCGGGCCCGGGACGACCGCCGAGCCGGGACCGGACCGCGCCCGGAGCATGATCACCGTCGGCGAAAAACATCCCGCCGCCTCGCACGCGTATGCGATGCTCGGCGGCGTGGAGACCAGGTCAGTGAGCCCCGTGTTCGTCGGGCGCGCCGAGGAGCTCGCCTCGCTCACCGAGGCGCTCGGGCGGGCAGCGTCCGGCGACCCCCAGGCGCTGCTGATCGGCGGCGAGGCGGGCGTCGGCAAGACCCGGCTGGTCGAGCAGTTCGTCACGGCGGCCGAGCGGCGCGACGCCGTGGTGGCCGTCGGCTCCTGCGTCGAGATCGGGGCCGACGGACTGCCGTTCGCCCCCTTCCCGACCGCCCTGCGCGCCCTGCGCCGGGCCCTGCCCGAGGAGATGGCCGCCGCCGTCGCCGGGCAGGAGGGCGAACTGGCCCGCCTGCTGCCCGAGCTGGGCGAGGTCCACCGGGACGCGACCGACGAGCACAGCACCGCCCGCCTCTTCGAACTCACCGTCCGGCTGCTGGAGCGGATCTCCGCCGACCGGGCGGTCGTCCTCGTCCTGGAGGACCTCCACTGGGCCGACACCTCCACCCGGCATCTGCTCGCCTATCTCTTCCGCACCCTGAGCACCGGCCGCCTCATGGTCGTCGGCACCTACCGTGCCGACGACATCCACCGCCGCCACCCGCTGCGCCCGCTCCTCGCCGAGCTGGACCGGCTGCGCACCGTCACCCGCGTCGAACTCGACCGGTTCAGCCACGACGAGGTCGGCCACCAGCTCGCCGGCATCCTCGCCGCGACGCCCGAGGCCGCACTCGTCGACGAGATCTTCGACCGCTCCGACGGCAACGCCTTCTTCGTCGAGGAGCTCGCCCGCTCCCTGGAGTGCTGCGGTGACAGCTCCGGGCTGACCGAATCGCTCCGCGACCTCCTGCTCGTCCGCGTGGAGGCGCTGCCCGAGCACGCCCAGCGGATCGCCAGACTGGTCGCCGAGGGGGGGCTCGTTCGTCGAACACGAACTGCTCGCCGCCGTCGCCGGACTCGGCGAGGACGAGCTCGACGAGGCCCTGCGCGCGGCCGTCGGCGCCAACCTGCTGCAACCCGCACCCGACAGCGACGGCTACCGCTTCCGGCACTCGCTGGTCCGCGAGGCCGTCAGCGACGACCTGCTGCCCGGCGAACGCACCCGCGTCAACCGCCGCTACGCCGAAGCCCTGGAGGCCGACCCCTCCCTCGTACGGGACGACGAACGCGCCACCCGCCTCGCCAGCTACTGGTACGCCGCCCACGACGCCCCCAAGGCCCTGCCCGCCGTCCTCCGGGCCGCCGTCGAAGCCCGCCGCCGCTACGCCTACTCCGAGCAACTGCGGCTCCTGGAGCGGGCGATGGAGCTGTGGGACGACGTTCCCGACGCGGTACGCGCCACCCTGCGCCCCTTCGACTACGCGGAGGTCTACCCGGCCTCCGCGTGCGACCCGGAGAACACCCCGCTGCGCTACCTGGACGTGATGGCCGAGGCCACCGTCGCCGCCCACTTCGGCGGCGACCGCACCCGCGCCCTGGCCATCTCCAAGAAGGCCATGCGGGTCCTGGCCTCCGAGTCCGACCCGCTGCGCGAGGCCTGGTTCCTGGTGCAGCGCAGCCGGCTGGCGCAGTCCCTCGACAAGGGGGACGGCTGGGAGGAGCTGGCCACCGCGCAGGAACGGGTACGCGGACTGCCGCCGTCCGCCGTACAGGCCGACGTCCTGACCAACGTGGCCAGTTGGAAGGCGCTGCACCGGCCGGGATCGGAGGCGCTGGCCGACAGCGACCGCGCGGTGGAGTACGCCCGGCTCGTCGGCGACGAGTACATCGAGTTGCACGCCCGTCTCACCCGGGGCTGGCTCACCGCTGACGCGGGCGGCGTCGAGGACGGCCTCGCCGAGATGTACGCCGTCCGGGACCGCGCCGAGCAACTGCACCTGATGAACCTCCTCGGCCGGGTCAGCGTCAACCTGCCCTCCTCGCTCGAAGCGATGGGCCGCTCGCTGGAGGCCGTCGCCGCCGCCGACCACGGCATCGAGATCTGCCACAGCCACGGCCTGGCCGACTCCGGGGCCTGGGTGTACGCCAACCAGTCGCAGTCCCTGTTCTCCCTCGGCCACTGGTCCCAGAGCGAGGCCGCCGCCGCGTCCTCCGCCCGGCTGGCGCTGGGCTCCAGGGGCAAGGGCCTCGCCGCGCTGCGCCGTACCGAACTGGCCGTCTCCCGCGGTGATTTCGCCGAGGGCGAGGAGCTGCTCGCCCAGGTGCACAAGCTGTTCGGGCACCGCGATCCGCAGCACCAGCACGTGATCGACCCCGTCCGGCACGGCATGGTGCTGGCCGCCCTCCAGGGCAGGCTCGCCGAGGCCCGGACCGCGTTCGAGGAGCTGGCCGGGGCCGGCTTCCCGCCCGGCACCCAGCGCTACGCCCTGCCGCTGCTCCAGACCGCCGCCATGATCGAGGCGGACGCCCGCGGACTGCCCGCCGCCGAACCGGACCGGCCGAGGCTGCTCGCCCTGATCCGCCGGTGCCTGAAGAACCTCCCGATGCTCGTTCCCGTATGGGTGGCCTACGGCGTCTTCATCGAGGCGGAGCTGGCCCGGGCGGAGGGCACGGACACCCCCGGCCACTGGGCCCGCGCCGCCGAGGCCTTCGGCCCGCTGTGCCGCCCGTACCAACTGGCCCAGATCCACCGCCGCTGGGCGGAGTCGCTGCTCATCGCCCCCGGTGACCGGGCCACCGCCACCGCCCTGCTGCACCGCTCCCTGGAGGCCGCCCGCCGGCTCGGCGCCCGCCCGCTCGCCGAGGCGGTCGTACAACTGGCGGCCCGGGCCCGCATCACCCTGGACGGCCCCGGCACGGCGCCCGGCGACGACAGCGGGATCCACCCGGCCGTCCTGGCCGCCGAGCCGGGCGGAGAGGGCCGGGAACCGGCGCCGGGCGAGGAACAGGACCCGGCCGTCGCCGCCGTGGCGTCCTTCGGGCTGACCCCGCGCGAGCAGGACGTGCACCGGCTGGTCGCGGCGGGGCACACCAACCGCAGGATCGCCGAGGAGCTGTTCATCTCGCCGAAGACCGCGAGTGTGCACGTCTCCAACATCCTGGCCAAGCTCGGCGTCTCCAGCCGGGGCGAGGCGGCCGCCCTCGCCCACCGCCTGCGCCTCTACCCGACCGCGTAAACCCGGTCAAGATCCGCCGGAAACACCCTAGCCCTCGGGATCCTCCTCGGCCCGGCGCTCCGGCCCGCTCACCGGCTTCCCGGCCCGGGGCCGGTCGAGCACGGCGTCCTGCTCGGGCGCGACCGGCCGCATACGCCCGTTCCGGTGCTCCGGCTCGGCGGCACCGTCCAGCACCGGGGCGCGCACGGTCACCTTCCCGGAGGTCAGGTCTATCGGCCCCCGGTTCGGATCGCCGATGCCGAGATCCACCCGGCTCAACTCCAGCCGCTTCTGCTCGTCGGAGACATGTTTGCGTCCCGGGGCGAAGAGCTCCTCGAAGAAATTGAACACCGGCCGTGCTCCCTCCGACATGCCTCGCGGGCGAGCGGCTACTCCACTTCCACCAGGAGGACCCTGTCGTCCCCGGGCTTCGGCGTGCCCCGTCCGTCCGTGTTGCTGGTGACCAGCCACAAGCGGTCGCTCCCCGCACTCACCACAGTGCGCAGGCGGCCGTGCTTCTCCTCCAGGAACGACTGGGGGTCGGCATAAGGTTCCGCCGCCTTCTCGCCCGACAGCGGAATCCGCCACAGCCGCTCACCGCGCAGCCCGGCCATCCAGATCGAGCCCTCCGCGTACGCGATCCCGCTGGGGGAGGCCTCCGAGGTCTTCCACTGCGCCACCGGGTCGATGAACCCGTCCTCGCCCTCCTCGCCCTCGACCTCGGGCCAGCCGTAGTTGCCGCCGGGCTCGATCAGATTCAGCTCGTCCCAGGTGTTCTGGCCGAACTCGGCGGCCCACAGCCGCTTCTCCTTGTCCCAGGCGAGCCCCTGCACATTGCGGTGCCCGTACGAATACACCACCGAGTCCGCCTCCGGATTGCCGTGCACCGGCTCGCCGTCGGGGGTCATCCGCAGGATCTTGCCCGCCAGCGACTCCTTGTCCTGGGCCAGCCCGGTGTCCCCGGTCTCGCCCGTGCCCGCGTACAGCATCTTGTCCGGGCCGAAGGCGATCCGGCCGCCGTTGTGGATGCTGCCCTTGGGGATGCCGCGCAGGACGGTGTCCGGAGCGCCGAGCTGCTGCCCCGCCGGGCGCTTCTCGTCGTAGCTCATGCGGACGATCCGGTTGTCGGACGTGGTGGTGAAGTAGGCGTACACCAGCTGGTCCGCGCCGAACGTGGAGGAGACGGCGAGCCCGAGCAGCCCGCCCTCGCCGGCCGGGGCCACCCCGGGCACCGAGCCCAGCAGCGTCTGCTTCCCGCTCTCGCCGTCGATCCGGTGGACCGTGCCCTCGTCCCGCGAGGACACCAGCAGATCACCGCCCGGCAGCGCGGCCAGACCCCAGGGCGACTTCAGCTCCTCGGTCAGCGTCGAGAGAACCTTCTCCGACCCCTTCGCGGGCGGCAGATCGGCCGAGCGGCTCGGCGAGGCCGGCGGAGCGGAGCCCTCCGAGGCGGTCGGGGAACCCGCGGGCCGCCCGGACGCACCCCCGTCCCCGTCGGCGGAACACGCGGCCGACAGCAGCAGGGCGGCCGACGCCAGCGCCGCCACCACCCCCCTGCGCATCGCCCGGGGCTGCACAGGTCCGAACTGAGCACCACGCACGGAACCGATTCCTTTCGACGCTTGCCCGACTACCTGCTCCCGCACCCTGTTCCTCCACCTCGGCCGGCCCAGGAGTTCCCGATCCGCCCATTCTCCCGCCGTCCGGGCCGAGACGCCCGGTCCACCGGACCCGCCCCGATCAGTCCCACGATTCGCGGGCGGCGGGCAGGGCGTCGATCTCCGCCAGGTCCCGGTCGTCCAGGACCACCCGTGCCGCCCCGGCGTTCTCCACCGCCCACCGCTCCCGCTTCGCCCCCGGCACCGGCACCACATGCGGGCCCTGACGCAGCACCCACGCCAGCGCCACCTGGGCCACGGTCGCCCCCCGACGCTCCGCGACCCGCCGCAGACCGGCCACCACCGGCTGGTTCGCCGCCATCACCTCCGCTGTGAACCGTGGATGCCTGGCCCGCAGATCCTCCGGCTCGAAACCCTGGCCAGGCTTCAGCGTCCCGGTCAGATAGCCGCTGCCCAACGGCATCGCGGCCAGCAGCCCGACCCCGCGCGCCACACACCACGGCAGCAGCTCCGCCAGCGCCTCGCGCGACCACACCGACAGCTCCGCCTCCACGGCGCTGACCGGGAAGACCTGCTGGATCCGCTCCAGTTGGCGGATCGTTCCCTCATGCGGCCCCTCGCCCGAACGGCGCGGGGCCCGCGCCCCCACCGCACACAGTCCGAGCGAGCGCACCTTGCCCGCGGTCACCAGCTCCGCCAGCGCACCCCAGGTCTCCTCCACCGGCACCTCGGGGTCGGCCCGGTGCAGCTGGTAGAGGTCGATCACATCGGTCTGGAGCCGCCGCAGCGAGGCGTCGCAGGCCCGGCGGACGTACCCGGGGCGGCCGTTGGCGACGATGTGCTGATCGCCCACCAGCAGCCCGCACTTGGTGGAGATGAACGCCTCCCCGCGGCGGCCCTTCAACGCCCGCCCCACCAGCAGCTCATTGGTGAACGGGCCGTACATGTCCGCGGTGTCGAGCAGCCGGACGCCCGCGTCCAGAGCCGCGTGCACCGTCCGCACCGAACGGTCGCCGAGCTGCTGCGACGCGCTGTAACCCCAGCTCATCGGCATACAGCCGAGACCGACCGTGCCCACGGCAAGCCCCGCCGCCCCGATTGTCCTGCTCTCCAACTCCCCGAACCCTTTCCTGGACGCGCCGTTCCGCCGTTCCCCTCCGCCGCGGTCCACGGGCGGCTCCTCCGGGAACGGCGCGGGAAACGCGGTCCCGGACCCGGACGGCCACGCCCGTCCGATCCACGACGCAGGTCCCTGTCGGGGGAGTTCGGGGAGTGATTGACGGAAGCGTTTGGGCGATGTGACGATACGCCGATGCCCGCCCTACACGCACGGATGGCTGCTCGCAGCGGTGACCTCACCGCTGCCGTGGTCGCCCGGTGCACGGCGGAGATCCCGTTCTACGGGGAGTTGCCGCGCCACACGCTGGAGGGCGAGGTCACCCGCTCGGTCACGGCCGTGAACGATCTGCTGCTGCGGGCGCTGCGCCAGGACGGCGTGCTGAGCCCGGGCGAGCTGACCCGGCTCATCGAGTGGTCGGGGCGCCGGGCCGAGGAGCGGGTGCCGCTGGAGGCGGTGATCGCCGCCTACCTCGTCGGCGCGGAGGTCTGGTGGCAGACGCTGGCCGAGACGGCGGAGCCCGAGGAGCTGACCGGAGCCGGAGCCACGCTGCTGGCCTGTCTGCACGCGGCGATGCCCGCCGTCGTGCTCGCGCACCGCACGGCCCAGGAGGACATCCACAGCGAGGACAAGCGGGTGCGGCGGGCGCTGCTGACCGCGCTGCTGGCCGGCCGGCCGTACGAGGAACTGGCGGAGGCCGCGGGGGTCACGGTGACCGGGGGCCACGAGGTGCTCGCCCTGGCCTTCGCGTCGCATCCGCCGGCCCGGCTGGTGCAGTCGTCGATCGAGGCCCACGTGGGCGTCCCGGTGCTGATGGACCATGTCGCCGGCATCGCGCTGCTGCCGGGCGGCCGTGACCTCTCCGGCCTGCCGGACGCGCTCGGGAAGGACATCGGGCAGCGGGTGTGCGCGGCCGCTTCCCCGGCCGCCGGGCCGGAGGCCGTTCCGGCGGCGGCGAAGGAGGCCGGGCGCGTACGCGAACTCGTCCGGCGGCTGGGCCGCCCGCCGGGGCTGTACCGGCTCGACGACGTGCTCCTGGAGTACCAGCTCGCGCGTCCCGGCGAGGCGTTGCGGCGGCTGGCCGCCAAGCTCGACCCGCTGGACGACCATCCGTACCTGCTGGAGACGCTGCGGGTCTTCGTCGACCACGGGCACCACCGCAGCCGGAGCGCCGCGGAGCTGTGCGTCCACCGCAACACGCTGGACTACCGGCTGCACCGGGTGAGCACCCTGACCGGTCTCGACCCGAACGTGCCCGCCGACGCGCGGCTGCTCCAGGCCGCGCTGGTCGCCCGGGCCCTGGGGGGCGTCTGACGTTCGCCGCTACAGCCAGGCCCGCAGCTCCTCCTGGCGCGGCGCGAGCACCGTGGACGTACCGGGGTGGTCGAAGACCCTGACCGGCCGTCTGCCGTCCCAGGTGGCCCAGCCGGGGTCGCCCGTGGCGGCGAAGCCGACCCAGGCCCGGTGCATGGCGTCGGCCAGCGGCTGCGGGGCGTCCGGGCCGGTCAGCGCCTCGCCGTACCGGAGGTTGTCGAAGACGAAACCGATCTCCAGCGCATGACAGGCGCCCAGCTCCAGGACCGGCGAGCGCCAGGCGAACTCGTAGAAGAACGTCCGCGCGGGCCGGGAACCGGAGACCGCGGGGCCGCCGGGCGGGGAAGCGGCCGCCGGGGAGCCGCCGGTCCCGGCACCGGAGTGCCCGGAGCCCGGGAGCCCGGCGCCCGGCAGCCGGGAGTCCGCCAGCCGGTTGAGCGGCCCCCGGAGCAGCAGGTCGGTGGCCATCTCACCGAGGATCACCCCCGGCTTCGCGCCCGGCCGGCCCGCCCGGTACAGCCGCGCCACCCGGCCGGGGATCCGGAACTTCAGCAGGGCCAGCCGCAGCGTGAGTCCGTTGACACGGTCCAGCGCCCCGCTCGGCACGAACCACAGCCGGTACTCCTCCCGGTTGCAGCCCAGCAGCAGATCGACCGAGGGCGGCGGCGGATCGGCCGGCACCACGTCGTCGTCGACCACGATGTGGAAGCCGGGACCACCGCTGATCGGGTCGGCCCGGCCGGCCACCTCGTGCTGGGCGTCCAGCAGCCGTGCGCGGTCCACCGCGGCGAACGCCTCCGCGGTGGCCGGCGCCCGCAGCGCCTTCGCCATCGCGCGCACGGTCCGCGCGCCCCGGTCGCGCGGCACGGTGTGCGGCGCGCCGCTCTGCAGGACCGCCCGGTGGAACAGACCGGCCGCCCGAGGGCTGGTCAGCAGGGCGGCGATGCTGATGGCTCCGGCGGACTCGCCGCACACCGTGACGCGCGCGGGGTCTCCGCCGAACCCCGCGATGTTGTCCCGCACCCAGGTCAGGGCGGCGATCTGGTCCAGCAGCCCCCGGTTGTCGGGCGCGTCGGGGAAGACGCCGAACCCTTCGACCCCGAGCCGGTAGTTGACCGATACGAGGACCACACCGTCGCGCGCGAAGGCCTCGCCGTCGTACAGGGGCATGGCGGCGGAACCGTTCCGCAGGGAGCCTCCGTGGATCCACACCAGCACCGGCAGAGGTCCGGCGGCCCGCTCGGGCGCCCAGACGTTGAGGTTGAGGCACTCGTCCCCGGGGACGTCCACCTCGGGGATCAGCCGGTCCAGCGGCGGCCGGTAGGGGCGTTGCGGCGCGGTCGGCCCGAACTCCAGCGCGTCGCGCACCCCCTCCCAGGGCTCGAGGGGGGCGGGGGCGCGGAACCGGTGGACCCCGAAGGGCGCGGCGGCGTACGGGATTCCCCGGTAGGAGGCGATGCCCCGGTCGACGCGGCCGCGTACCTTCCCGTGGCGCGTCGTCGCGATGATGTCCATGCCGGTCCGATCGGTCGGGGCGGGTTACGGAGTGGTGGCCGGGAGGCTCAGGGCCAGGCTGTTCCGGCGGACGTCGGACCAGGTGGCGGTGTCGGCGCAGATGCCGCAGCCGGGTCCGAAGAACTGGGCGCGGGCCTCCTGGTCGCCCATGAGGTGGGCACGGAACCAGGCGGTGGTCGGCGCGGCGAACGGACCGGGGTCGCCGACGACCGTGAAGTGGTCGGCGCCGCGCAACTCGCCGTAGAGGGCCGGAATATGGTCGGCGGCGTGGTAGAAGGCCCGGACGAGGGCGGGGAAGACGATGCTGTCCTGCTGGCCGGCCAGCAGCAGCGCGGGCACGTGCACCGCGTTGATGTTCGCCAGCGGACCGGGCTGGATCGGCAGGATGGCGTCGATACGGGGATCCGCGCCGACGACGATGGCGGCCGCGCCGCCCTGCGAGTGCCCCGAGGCGCCGATGTGCTCCAGGTCGACGCGGTCGAAGAAGACACTGCCCGGGTCGGCGTTCCGGCCGGTGAGCAGGTCGATGCCCGCACGCATGGAGATGCCGAGGTTGGACTGCGGGGTGTTCGCGGCGGCGACGATGAAGCCCTGCCCTGCCCAGTGGAGCAGCAGCTCCCGGTAGACGAGGGGGACGCCGCCGGTGCCGTTGCCCCACACGATCACCGGGTGACGGCGGTCGCTGTCGGCGATGTCGCGCGGGTAGTACAGGGTGGTGATCGCGCCGACCTCCACCGCGGTGGCGTACGGGCCGGGGGCGCCGAAGTCGGCGGCGGCCGAAGCGGTGGGCGCGGCGGCGGCCACGGGGGTGTCCGGGGCCGCCACCGCGGTGCCCGCGCCGGTCGACGCGGTCAGGGCCAGGGCGAGCGCGGCCAACGGGACGAGCAGTTTCCTTCTCCACAGCACGGCGACTCCTGACGTCGGGGTGGACCGGGTGACGCGTCCGGGTCACATCGGTGTCCGACCGCACATCCTGGGCGAGTGGCGGGTGGCCGTCTCTGCGCAATCGCGGCAATCACCGACGGCGGAGTTTGTGCAACCTGCCGAGAGACCGGCTCCGCGCACGGTGGACCCGCGCCGACGGCCCCGGAGTCCGGGCCGCCGTCCTGGAGTGTTCGCACACCCGTCGCATAGCCTCCTGACCATGACTGCGACGACTGCCGATGTGTGGCTGCCCTTCCCGGCCGAGGAGATCGACGGGCTGCCCGATGGCCTCAACTACCTCTTCTGGGACGGCGAACCGGACTATCCCGCGGACCCGGCCGACTGCGCCTACTACGTCGTGCCCTACATGAAGGGCCCCGAGATCGCGGTGCGCCCGCTCGCCGCGATGGGCGCCGTCCAGGTGGTGCAGACGCTCTCCGCCGGCATCGACCATGTGGAGCCGGGCCTCGGCGTGCTGCCCGCCGGCGTACGCCTCTGCAACGCCAAGGGGGTCCACGAGGCGTCCACCGCCGAGCTGACGATCGCGCTCGTCCTCGCCTCCCTGCGCGGCTTCCCCGGGTTCGTCCACGGACAGGACAAGGAGGAGTGGCGGTCCGGCTTCTACCCCGCGCTCGCCGACAAGTCCGTTCTCATCGTGGGCTACGGTTCCATCGGATCGGCCATCGAGGACCGGCTCGTCCCGTTCGAGTGCGCGCGGGTGGCGCGCGTCGCGCGCTCCGCGCGGACCACCGCACGCGGCCCCGTACACACGCTCGACGATCTGCCCGCCCTGCTGCCCGAGGCGGACATCGTGATCCTCTCCACCCCGCTGAACCCGTCCACGCAGGGGCTGGTGGACGCCGACTTCCTCGCCGCGATGCGCGACGGCGCGCTCCTCGTCAACGTCGCGCGCGGCGGAGTCGTCGACACCAAGGCCCTGTTGTCCGAACTGGAATCCGGACGGCTGCGGGCCGCACTCGACGTGACCGACCCGGAACCCCTGCCCGCCGGCCATCCTCTCTGGCATGCTCCGCATGTCTTGATCACGCCCCATGTGGGCGGCAGCACCTCGGCGTTCGAACCGCGCGCCAAGCGACTGCTGGCCGCGCAGCTCACCCGGTTCGCCGCCGGAGAGCCGGTGCGCAACGTGGTACGCACCACCGGCTGAGCCGCCGAGGCGGCCACGCTACGGGGTGGTCCGGATGCACGCAGTGCCGCTCACCTCGCCTTTCGTCACGGAGCGTAGAGAATCTATGGCCCTGAGTGACGGATCTGGTGTATCGTCCGATCCGGGGGGCTGCGCCGTGGAAGGGACGGCGCGGGGGGAGCACCGGAACGCGAGGGGGCGACGGGCGATGTGCTGGCCATGGAGAGACGATCCGAAGCGGACGGGCGGACGGCCGCTGCCGTCCGCGACGACGGAGCACAGCACCCGCGGATGGCCGGATTCCTGCCCCGGACCGGCATCGCCGACGCCGCCCGGGCCGAGCCGGAGCGAGCGGCGCCGAGGGCGCCCCGCGAGGCTCCGGGCCCCGGGCCGCACCTGCCCGGCGGGCCCGGGGCGGGGAGCCCTCCGGTGAGCGCGCTGGGGGCCCTGCTCGCCTCGCGGTCCGCCTCCGGCTCCACAGGGATGCGGTCCCGGATCCTGCTGGGCTTCGTCTGCGCGGCGTATTCGGTGGGCGCCGCCGTCGGCTGGGGCTCGCCGCAGGTCGCCGTCTTCATGGGCGACTTCGGTCTCGCGGCGGCGGCGCTGATCGCCGCGGTCTCCTGTTTCCTCTACGCGCGGACGGGCGCGGGCCGGCTGCGGCCCGCCTGGCTGCTGTTCTCGCTCTCCTCTCTCATGGCGGCCTGCGGAAACGCCGTCTGGGGCTGGTACGAGGTGATCCTCGGCGTCCCCGTGCCCACGCCCTCCCTCGCCGACGTCTTCTTCCTCTGCTTCGCGCCGCCCGCCATCGTCGGACTGCTGGTGCTCGCCAAACGGCCCGTCACCCGCGCCGGCTGGGTGTGTCTGGCCCTGGACGCCTGGCTGATCGGCGGCTCGCTGCTGACGCTCGCCTGGAGCCTGGCCCTCGCGCACACCACACACCTGGCGGGCTTCCAGGACACCACCGTGGCGCCCGCGGCCCTCTCGCTGGCCTATCCGCTGCTCGACATCGTGCTGGTCTCGATGGTGCTCGCCCTGCACTTCCGCCGGGCCGGAGTGAACCGCTCCGCGGTCAACACCGCCATCGCCGCCCTGGCCCTCACCGTGCTCAGCGACGCGGTGTTCACCTCGCCGCTGCTGCGCTCCACCTACCACTCGGGCCAACTCCTCGACGCCGGCTGGTTCGCCGGGTCGCTGCTCCTCGCCTACGCCCCGTGGGGCGCCCGGCGCGCCGACCGGCAGCCCGCCCGCCCCGGGCCCCCGCGCGCCATCGCCAGCCGGCCCATCGCCGGCTCGCTGGCCGCGCTGACGCCGTATCTCGCCGCCGCCGTCTGCACGTTGGGCATCCTGTACAACGTGGTCGAGGGCCGCCGGGTGGACCGGGTCGTCATCTTCACCGCGTGCACCGTCGTCCTGGCGCTGGTCGTCCGGCAGGGCATCATGCTCCTCGACAACATCTCCCTCACCCAGGAACTGGCCCAGAAGGAGAACCACTTCCGCTCCCTGGTGCAGGGATCCAGCGACGTCATCATGATCGCCGCGCCCAGCGGCACCCTGCGCTACGTCAGCCCCGCCGCCGCCGGGGTCTACGGGCGCGAGGCGGAGGATCTCGTCGGCTCCGAGCTGTCCTCGATCATCCATCCCGACGACCTCGGCCGGGTCGTCCACGAGCTGCGCCGCTTCCTCGCCGGCCCGCCGCACGAGGAGCCCACCACCCGGATCGAGTGCCGCTTCCGCTCCGGCACGGGCGACTGGCTCAACGTCGAGTCCACCGTCAACCGCCACCAGGGCGGCCTCCTCCTCAACAGCCGGGATGTCACCGAACGGGTCAGGCTCCAGGCCCAGTTGCAGCACAACGCCGAGCACGACCCGCTCACCGACCTGCCCAACCGGGCCCTGTTCACCGCCCGGGTCCGCCAGGCGCTCGGCGGCCGCCGCTCGGGCGACCCCGGCACCGCCGTCCTCTTCATCGACCTCGACGGCTTCAAGCAGGTCAACGACACCATCGGCCACCAGGCGGGCGACGAGCTGCTCATCCAGGCGGGCCGCCGCCTCCAGGACTCCGTCCGGGCCGGCGACACCGCGGCGAGACTCGGCGGCGACGAGTTCGCCGCGCTCATCATGGGCGACGGCACCCGCGACCAGGGCGCCCGCGAATACCAGGTCCACGAGATCGCCGACCGGCTGCGGCTCACCCTCTCCCAGCCCTACCGGATCGGCCCCAGCGAGGTCCGGGTGGCCGCCTCCATCGGGGTGGCCTTCGCCGAGCCCGCCATCAGCCCCACCGACCTCATGCGCAACGCCGACCTCGCGATGTACCGCGCCAAGGCCGGCGGCAAGGACCGGGTCGAGCTCTACGCCCCGCAGATGCAGGCCGACGTCGTACGCCGCTCCGAGCTGGCCGCCCGGCTGCGCACCGCCCTGCGCGACGGCGAGTTCGCCCTGCTCCATCAGCCCGTCGTCCACCTCGCCAGCGGCTCCGTCGCCGCCGTCGCCGCCCAGGCCCGCTGGCGCTCCGCCCAGGGCATCCTGTTCACCCCCGCCGAGTTCCTGCGGGTCACCGGCGACGACGACCGCACCGCGGAGCTCGGCCGCTGGCTCCTGGAGGAGGCCGTGAAACAGGCCGCCGACCGGGCCAGGGCCGGACACCCCGTCGCCGTCTCCGTCCGGCTCTCCGCCGCCCGGCTGCTGGACGCCGGCCCGCCCCCCGGCTCCATCGAGGCGCTGCTGACGCGCCACGGGCTGCCCTCGGGCGCCCTGATGATCGAGGTGGCCGACAGCGACCCCCGGGTCTCCTTCGACGCCCTGGAGCAGCGCCTGGTGGCCCTGCGCCGGCTCGGCGTACGGATCGCGCTCGACGGCTTCGGCAGCGGCTTCGCGGCGATCAACGCCCTGCGCCGGCTCCCCATCGACGTACTGAAGCTCGACCGGAATCTGGTCGAGGGCGTCGTCGAATCGGCCCGGCTGCACAAGATCACCAGCGGTCTCCTGCGGATCGCCTGCGATCTCGGCCTCCAGTCCGTCGCCGACGGCGTCGACGTGCCCGAGCAGGTCCTCGCCCTGCGCGCCATGGGGTGTACCCACGGCCAGGGGATGGCCTTCTCCGGACCGCTCGACGAGTACCGGCTGCGACGCGCCCTGGTCCGCGGGGAGTTCCCCGTACCGGGCATTCCGAGCCCCCGGCCGGTGATGGCGGGCGGCTCGATCCCGCTGCTCACCGGATCACATACTGAGACGCCCGTCCCACCCACTTGACACGTCATGCGTGCCGGAGAGAGGGTCAATGCCATGCGCACCCGAATTCTCGTACTTGGAAAGCGCGTCGGCTGAAGCAGAGTCACTCCACGACACTCTGCGGACCGCACCCGGCGCGCTCCCCTCGCTTGCCTCACGGCACGAGGGGTTTTTTGTTGCACTGACACCGCTCAAACCGCTGCAAAACACCCGCGAAAACCCTCAGCTTCGAGAAGAGAATGCCGATGACCGAGCAGGCCACCGGGGCCCACCACCCGCAGCCGCGCGCCCGTACCGGCGGACAGCCGTCCGTCACCGTTGAGCACGTCACGGGCGCGCAGTCCCTCATCCGTTCTCTCGAGGAAGTCGGCGCCGACACGGTATTCGGCATTCCCGGCGGTGCGATCCTCCCCGCCTACGACCCGATGATGGACTCCACCCGGGTCCGCCACGTCCTGGTCCGCCACGAGCAGGGCGCCGGTCACGCCGCCACCGGGTACGCACAGGCCACCGGCAAGGTCGGCGTCTGCATGGCCACCTCCGGCCCCGGCGCCACCAACCTGGTCACCCCGATCGCCGACGCGCACATGGACTCCGTGCCGCTCGTCGCGATCACCGGCCAGGTCGCCTCCAAGGCGATCGGCACCGACGCCTTCCAGGAAGCCGACATCTGCGGCATCACGATGCCGATCACCAAGCACAACTTCCTGGTCACCAAGGCCGAGGACATCCCGCACACCATCGCCGAGGCCTTCCACATCGCCTCCACCGGCCGCCCCGGACCGGTCCTCGTCGACATCGCCAAGGACGCCCTCCAGGCGAAGACCACCTTCAGCTGGCCGCCCACCCAGGACCTGCCCGGCTACCGCCCGGTGACCAAGCCGCACGCCAAGCAGATCCGCGAGGCCGCCAAGCTGATCACCCAGTCCAAGCGGCCCGTGCTGTACGTCGGCGGCGGTGTCCTGAAGGCCGGCGCCACCGCCGAGCTGAAGGTCCTCGCGGAGCTGACCGGAGCGCCCGTCACCACCACCCTGATGGCGCTCGGCGCCTTCCCCGACAGCCACCCGCTGCACGTGGGAATGCCGGGCATGCACGGTGCGGTCACCGCCGTCACCGCGCTGCAGAAGGCCGACCTGATCGTCGCCCTCGGAGCCCGCTTCGACGACCGCGTCACCGGCAAGCTGGACAGCTTCGCCCCGTACGCCAAGATCGTCCACGCCGACATCGACCCGGCCGAGATCGGCAAGAACCGCACCGCCGACGTGCCGATCGTCGGAGACGCCCGCGAGGTCCTGGCCGACCTGGTCCAGGCCGTCCAGGCGGAGCACACCGAGGGCCACACCGGCGACTACACCGCGTGGTGGAAGGACCTCAACCGCTGGCGCGACACCTACCCCCTGGGCTACGACCTGCCCGAGGACGGCAGCCTCTCGCCGCAGCAGGTCATCCAGCGCATCGGCAAGCTCGCCCCCGAGGGCACGATCTTCGCCGCGGGCGTCGGCCAGCACCAGATGTGGGCCTCCCACTTCATCGACTACGAGCAGCCCGCCACCTGGCTCAACAGCGGCGGCGCCGGAACGATGGGCTACGCGGTCCCGGCCGCGATGGGCGCCAAGGCCGGCATGCCCGACCGCACGGTCTGGGCCATCGACGGCGACGGCTGCTTCCAGATGACCAACCAGGAACTGACCACCTGCGCGCTCAACAACATCCCGATCAAGGTCGCCGTCATCAACAACGGCGCCCTCGGGATGGTCCGCCAGTGGCAGACCCTCTTCTACAACCAGCGCTACTCCAACACCGTGCTGCACTCCGGCGCGGACACGGAAGGCAACGCCGCCAAGGGCACCCGCGTCCCGGACTTCGTCAAGCTGTCCGAGGCCATGGGCTGCTACGCCATCCGCTGCGAGGACCCGGCCGACCTGGACAAGGTCATCGAAGAGGCCAACTCCATCAACGACCGCCCCGTCGTCATCGACTTCATCGTCCACGAGGACGCCATGGTCTGGCCGATGGTCGCCGCCGGCACCTCCAACGACGAGGTCCAGGCCGCCCGCGGCGTCCGCCCCGACTTCGGCGACAACGAAGACGACTGAGAGACAGAGAGAGAACGACTCCCATGTCCGAAAAGCACACGCTCTCCGTCCTGGTCGAGAACAAGCCCGGTGTCCTCGCCCGGATCACCGCCCTGTTCTCCCGACGCGGCTTCAACATCGACTCGCTCGCGGTCGGTACCACCGAGCACCCCGACATCTCCCGCATCACCATCGTCGTGAATGTCGAGGGCCTGCCCCTGGAGCAGGTGACCAAGCAGCTCAACAAGCTGGTCAACGTCCTGAAGATCGTCGAACTCGAGCCGTCCGCTGCGATCCAGCGGGAGCTCGTCCTGGTGAAGGTCCGCGCCGACAGCGAGACCCGCTCCCAGATCGTCGAGATCGTCCAGCTGTTCCGCGCCAAGACCGTCGACGTCTCCCCGGAGGCCGTCACGATCGAGGCGACCGGAGGGGCCGACAAGCTGGAGGCGATGCTCAAGATGCTGGAGCAGTACGGCATCAAGGAGCTCGTCCAGTCCGGCACCATCGCCATAGGGCGCGGCGCGCGCTCGATCACCGACCGGTCCCTGCGCGCCCTCGACCGCTCGGCCTGAGCCGACGGACCCCCGGGCGGAGTCACGCGCTCCGCTCGCATGGCGAGACCCGACAACGCATACGACGCACCCCGCCGTACGGTGGGACGCAACACCTGCACACCAAGGAGAAGACCCAGTGGCCGAGCTGTTCTACGACGACGATGCCGACCTGTCCATCATCCAGGGCCGCAAGGTCGCGGTTCTCGGTTACGGCAGCCAGGGCCACGCCCACGCGCTGTCGCTCCGTGACTCCGGCGTCGACGTCCGCGTCGGTCTGCACGAGGGCTCGAAGTCCAAGGCCAAGGCCGAGGAGCAGGGCCTGCGCGTGGTGACCCCGTCCGAGGCCGCCGCCGAGGCCGACGTCATCATGATCCTCGTCCCGGACCCGATCCAGGCGCAGGTCTACGAGGAGTCCGTCAAGGACAACCTCAAGGACGGCGACGCGCTGTTCTTCGGCCACGGCCTGAACATCCGCTTCGGCTTCATCAAGCCGCCGGCCAACGTCGACGTCTGCATGGTCGCCCCCAAGGGCCCCGGCCACCTGGTCCGCCGCCAGTACGAGGAGGGCCGCGGCGTTCCGTGCATCGTGGCCGTCGAGCAGGACGCCTCGGGCAAGGGCCTGGAGCTCGCCCTCTCGTACGCCAAGGGCATCGGCGGCACCCGCGCCGGCGTCATCAAGACCACCTTCACCGAGGAGACCGAGACCGACCTGTTCGGTGAGCAGGCCGTCCTCTGCGGTGGCACCGCCGCCCTGGTCAAGGCCGGTTTCGAGACGCTGACCGAGGCCGGCTACCAGCCGGAGATCGCGTACTTCGAGTGCCTGCACGAGCTGAAGCTCATCGTCGACCTCATGTACGAGGGCGGCCTGGAGAAGATGCGCTGGTCCATCTCGGAGACCGCCGAGTGGGGCGACTACGTCACCGGCCCGCGGATCATCACCGACGCCACCAAGGCCGAGATGAAGAAGGTCCTCGCCGAGATCCAGGACGGCACCTTCGCCAAGAACTGGATGGCCGAGTACCACAACGGTCTGCCCAAGTACAACGAGTACAAGAAGGCCGACAGCGACCACCTGCTGGAGACCACGGGCCGTGAGCTGCGCAAGCTCATGAGCTGGGTGAACGACGAAGAGGCCTAGGCCTCGGGGGAGCGGGGCGGGTCCTGGCCACAGGACCCGCCCCGCTCCGTAGCAGCCGGAGGAGTCGCTCCGTACGGGGGTCCGGAGGGGCTGTTCCGTACGGGTGTCCACGACGTCCACCCTCGTGCGGGTGATCCTTCCACCGGGGCGCAGTACGAAGCCCGCCGCATGACTACACTTCTCAACACATACACGCGTCAGGGCCCACAGTGTCGTGCGTCTACCACGCGGCTAGCCCCTCCACCGCCTGCGGCCGTCGGGACGGCCGTCCGCACTGGACTTGTGAGGACTCACGTGAGCTCGAAGCCTGTCGTACTCATCGCTGAAGAGCTGTCGCCCGCCACGGTCGACGCTCTGGGTCCGGATTTCGAGATCCGGCACTGCAACGGCGCGGACCGCGCCGAGCTGCTCCCCGCCATCGCCGACGTCGACGCGATCCTGGTGCGCTCCGCCACCAAGGTCGACGCCGAGGCCATCGCCGCCGCCGGGAAACTCCGGGTCGTGGCCCGCGCGGGCGTCGGCCTGGACAACGTCGACGTCTCCTCGGCCACCAAGGCCGGCGTGATGGTCGTCAACGCCCCGACCTCCAACATCGTCACCGCCGCCGAGCTGGCCTGCGGTCTGCTGGTGGCCACCGCGCGCAACATCCCGCAGGCCAACACCGCGCTCAAGAACGGTGAGTGGAAGCGCTCCAAGTACACCGGCGTCGAGCTCAGCGAGAAGGTCCTCGGCGTCGTCGGCCTCGGCCGCATCGGCGTCCTGGTCGCCCAGCGCATGTCGGCCTTCGGCATGAAGGTCGTCGCCTACGACCCCTACGTCCAGCCGGCCCGCGCCGCGCAGATGGGCGTCAAGCTCCTCAGCCTGGACGAGCTGCTGGAGGTCGCCGACTTCATCACCGTGCACCTGCCCAAGACCCCCGAGACCCTCGGTCTCATCGGCGACGAGGCGCTGCACAAGGTGAAGCCCTCGGTCCGCATCGTCAACGCCGCGCGCGGCGGGATCGTCGACGAGGAGGCGCTGTACTCCGCACTGAAGGAGGGCCGCGTCGCCGGCGCCGGCCTCGACGTGTACGCGAAGGAGCCCTGCACGGACTCCCCGCTCTTCCAGTTCGACCAGGTCGTCTGCACCCCGCACCTCGGCGCCTCCACCGACGAGGCGCAGGAGAAGGCGGGCATCGCGGTCGCCAAGTCGGTGCGCCTCGCGCTCGCCGGTGAGCTGGTCCCGGACGCGGTCAACGTCCAGGGCGGCGTCATCGCCGAGGACGTACGCCCCGGTCTGCCGCTCGCCGAGAAGCTCGGCCGGATCTTCACCGCGCTCGCGGGCGAGGTCGCGGCCCGGCTCGACGTCGAGGTGTACGGCGAGATCACCCAGCACGACGTCAAGGTGCTGGAGCTCTCGGCCCTCAAGGGCGTCTTCGAGGACGTCGTCGACGAGACCGTCTCCTACGTCAACGCCCCGCTGTTCGCGCAGGAGCGCGGTGTCGAGGTCCGCCTCACCACCAGCTCCGAGTCGCCGGACCACCGCAATGTGGTCACCGTGCGCGGCACGCTCTCCGACGGCCAGGAGGTCGCGGTCTCCGGCACGCTGGCCGGCCCGAAGCACCTCCAGAAGATCGTCGCCATCGGTGAGCACGACGTCGATCTGGCGCTCGCCGACCACATGGTCGTCCTGCGCTACCAGGACCGTCCCGGTGTGGTGGGCGCGGTCGGCAAGATCCTCGGCGAGGCCGGGCTGAACATCGCGGGCATGCAGGTGTCCCGGGCCGCGGAGGGCGGCGAGGCGCTGGTCGTCCTCACCGTCGACGAGACGGTCCCGCAGCCGGTGCTGACCGAGATTGCCGAGGAGATCGGCGCGTCCTCGGCCCGCTCGGTGAACCTCACCGACTGACCCGCCCCGCACGACCCCGGCTGCCGGGCGCCCCTCCACCGGGGCGCCCGGCAGCCGTCGTTCCGCCGCGGGTCAACCCGTCCGGGTGGGCCCGGGGTTGGGCCCTGGGGCCCACGACGTGAAGGGGCGCCCGACCCTAGGGTGACCGGTTGTCATGTCACTCATGGGCACCGGGGGTCGGATCGCGTATGTCTGCTGTCGGTGGCATACCCGTAGCGGGAGGCCCGGCCCCGGCCGTCGCCCCGCGGCGTGACCTTCCGGGCCCGCTCACCGCGGTCCGGGTGGCTCTCCTCGTCCTCTTCGGCGCCACGGTGCTGGGCGCGATCGGCCTGTCCGGCTCGGCGCTCGCGGTGGACGCGATGGGCGCCGAGGTGCTCGGCATCCTGCTGTACGCCTCCGCGCCCGGGGTGCTCGCGGCGCTGCTGGCCCGGCATGTGCGGACCGGTGGCGCACGGGTGCGGTGGGGCATCGTCGCCGTCCAGATCTGGCTGATTCTCGGCGGTCTCGCCAACCTCGGCGACGGCTCGCCGGACGGACTGACGCAGCTGGTCCTGCCGGTCCTGATCCTCGTCCTGGTCAACCGCCGGGGGAGCCGGGAGTGGTTCCGGCTGCCGCCCGGCGAGCGCGGCCGGCCGCCGAAGTTCTCGCTCCCGCACATGATCACCTGGAAGCGGGACCGGGGCCAGACCGCGCTGGAGTACCTGGGCCTGGTCCTGATCGTCGTCGCGCTGATCGCGGCCCTGACCGTGGGCGGCCTCGGCGGCCGGATCACCGAGGGCCTCCAGTCCGCGATCTGCTCGCTGACCGGCAGCTCCTGCCCGGTCTCGCCGGGCAGCGGCTCCGTCGAGGCGGGCGAACAGCCGGGCGGCGGCACGGACGGTGGCGGCACGGACGGCGGGGGAACGGACGGCGGTACGTCGGGGAGCGCGGACGGCGGTACGGACGGGGGAGCCGACGGCGGCTCGACGACGACCGGCGGCACGACCGGCGGCGACGCCACAGGCGGCACGGGCAGCACGGGCGGCACAGGAGGGCCCGGCGGCACCGGTGGTACGGAAGGCGCCGGCGGCACGGAAGGCACCGGCGGCACGGAAGGCGCCACCGGAGGCGAGAGTTCCGGCGGCCCCGGCTCCACCACGACGAGCGGCGGCACCGGCGGACCCGACGACGCCGACCGCCCCGGCACCGGCGAGGACACCTTCCCCGAGGACAACGAGGAGCCCGAGGCCGCCTACGACGTACAGGCGTCCGACGACGGTGACGGTGAGGGCGGCGAGCAGGCCGAGGAGAAGGAGGACTGCGGCGGCTGGGGCTTCTTCGGCTGCGCCTGGGACCGTACGACGCAGGTCTTCAAGGGCCTCGTGGTCGACGGGATCTGGGGCGACATCTCCGGGATCATCGACCTGTTCAAGCCGGAGACCTGGTCGGGGCTGGTCGACTACGGCAAGCAGCTCGGCGACCAGTGGGTCAAGGACTCCTCGGGCGCGGGCGACAAGTGGGCCGACGGCGACTACCTGGGCGCTCTCCTGGACTGGGGCGGGGCCTCCGTCAACACCGTGGTCTCCGTGGGCGACGACATCTTCGTCGGGGACGAGGTCCGCGAGCGCTGGAACAACGGCGAGAAGACCCGGGCCGTCACCGATGTGATCTGGAACGTCGGATCGATCTTCATCCCCGGCTACAACGTCGGGAAGGTCGTCGGCAAGGTCGGCAAGCTCGGGGTGCTGGGCAAGGTCGCCGGAGCCGTGGGCCGCGCCGCCGACGACGCGGGCGCGGCGGCCCGCCGGGCCCGCAAGGCCGCGGAGGCCGGCGACCTCGACGGCGTACGGAAAGCGGCGAAGGAGGCCGACGAGGCGGCGGACACCGCCGAGGACGCGGCGCGCCGGACCGGCTGCGCCATCGCGGGCGGGCCGCCGCTCGTGCGGTACGGCTCCGGCGGCGCCGGCGGTGTGCCGGGCGCGGGCACCGGTGTGCTGGCGGCCGGTTCCCCGGCCCGGGTGATCCTCGCCGAGGGCGGCTGCGACGAGGCGGCCAAGGCGGCCGCCGCCGAGGCGCGGGCGGCGGAGCGGGCCGCCCACCTGGAGCAGAAGCGGCTGGAGGAGCCGGAGCGGGCGCGCAAGGCGGAGCTGGACAAGAAGAAGTACCCCGAGGCGCAGCGCAACGACACCTCCGACCCGCGCAACTACAACCCGCCGTCCTGGGCCGACGACCTCAAGGACCGTACGCTCGGGGACGCCGACGCGGGCGACGGCTACTGGGCGAGCCGGGACCGCAACCCCGCGCCGAACTGGAAGAACGAGTCCTGGCTCCGCTACCAGGAGCAGGTCACCGGCACCAACCGGGGCCAGGAGTACGTCGTTCCGCATCCGCGCGAGGGCAAGCCGGCGGTGGAGTACGACGGATGGGACTCCTCCCGGCAGACGTTCCTGGAGGCCAAGAACGGGTACGGCAGCTATCTGTCCAAGACCGACAGCGGCACCCTCACCCCGTCCGGCAAGGACAAGTTCGTCACCGAGGCCCGCGCCCAGGTGGAGGCGTCCGGCGGCCGGACCGTGGAGTGGCACTTCTCCGACCCGGACGTGGCCAAGGCCGCGCGCAAGGCGTTCCGTGACGAGGGGCTGCCCGTCAAGGTGGTCCACAGCCCGACGAAGCCGAACGACAGCACGAGGAAACCGGGAGCCTTCGACGAGTAGCCGAGTAGCCTGCAACGCGTGGTGATCCCGGCCGCCGTCCGGCCGGGGGACCGCGGGTGCAGCGGGCCGGGCGACGGAGGAGAGACGAGCATGCGACGTGTAGTGCGGGGCTTCTGGGGTCCCAGGCCGGAGCCGGCCGAGGCGCTGGCCGACCGGTGGCGGCGGACCCTCGACGGACTCGCCGAACTGGTCCCGCAGGCGGCCGACGTCTGGGGCCAGGTCCACGGGAACGGGCCCGCCACCGCCTTCACCGCCGACGGCGACACCCTGCTCGCCGCGCTCCGCACCGCCCAGAGCGCGGCCGACTGGTCGGATCTGACCGGCACCGGGCTGCGGCTCGTCGGCACCGGGGCGCGCGGCTGGCAGGCGGAGGTCAGCGGACTGGCCGGGGGAGCACCGGAGTTCCTGCTCCAGTCGCTCGCGATCACCCTGCACGCCCCGGACGAGGCCGTGGTGCCCGAGGAGGCGCTGCTGTCCCTCGTCGCCCGGGTGTGGGAACCGGACTTCGGCGATGTGAGCGACGACGACGTGCTGGACGCGCTGGAGGACGACGCCGGGTACTCCGTCGGCGACCCGGTCGTCGGCCGGACCGGCTATCTCTCCCCGGCCCGCGCCGCCCTCGTCCCCGGCGACCTGGAGACGGTCCGCGAACCCCTGCCCGGCGGCGGGGAGTTGCTGAGCATCGCGGCCCCGGGCGACAGCGCGACGGTGGTGCGGGTGTACGAGCGGCTGCGCGAGGCGGGGGCGCTGGCCCCGCTGCCCCGCCCGATGGACCGGGCGGTGCTGTGACCGCCCGGGCGGGGGAGTCCTTCGACCTCGGGCGGGCGTTGACCGAGGTCGAGGACCTCCTCACCGTGCCCCTGCCGCTCACCGGCCCCACGACCGCGGCGGGCGACCCGGCGACCGGCGAGTGGACCGCCACCCAGGGGCCCGGCTTCCGTATCGTCCCGCTCTGGGAGGGCGACCCGATGACCGGTGTGTACGCCCCCGAGTGGAGCGACGCGGAGGAGGCGGCCGAGGCCCGCCTGATGTCCCTGGCGGTGGAGTTGGGCCACCGATGGGGCCCGCACACCGAGGTCCCCCTGCATGTGCCGTTGCTCCGGTGGCAGGGCGGCTCGGCGGTGGACCCGCTGTTCGAGGCCCTGTTCCGGCAGGACCTGTACGGGGACCTGGTGGTGTGGGGCCCGGTGGGCGCCACCGGCCGTCGGCTCGCCCTGACCCTCGGACGGAGCGACGGTGACCAGCCGCTGGTGCTGGCGGCGCTGGTCAGCGACCGGGCCGTGGCGGCGCGTGATGAGGGTTCGCCGTCGTAGAGGGCAGATCCTGCTCGGCCCAGACGACCTTTCCGTCGGGTGTCCGGCAGGAGCCCCACCGGCGGCAGAGCATGTTGATCAGCTGGAGACCGCGGCCGCCCTCGGCGCTGAGGGGGGCGTGCTGGATCTGGGGCAGATCCGGCCCGATGTCCGAGACCTCGACGCACAGCCGGTCGTGGCGCAGCAGGCGCAGCCCGCTCGGCCCACCGCCGTAGCGCAGGGCGTTGCCGACGAGCTCGCTCACGACCAGTTCGGTGACGTCCATCAGTTCGGTGAGCGACCAGCGTTCCAGCTGGGCGCGGACCAGACGGCGCGCGGCTCCGGCGGCCGACCCGTCGGACGGGAGCGACCAGACGACGACTTCCGCGTCGGACTGCGACAGGCTCTCGGCCATGAGCACGACGGCGTCGTCGAATCGCCCGCCACCGCAGCTGTCGGTCCCGGTCCATACCGCCTCGCAGCTGTCCGCGAGAGCGGCCGGCGGGCCGTCGACCGCCGCACGCAGGCGTTCCAGCAGAACATCGACGTCCTCGTGCCGGTTCTTGATCAGCCCATCGGTGTACATCACGATGCGGCCGCCTTCCGGCACCTTTGCCGTCACCTCGTCGTAGGGGATGACCCCCGCGCCCAGGGGGGCGCCCGGGGGCACGTCCAGGAAGGCGGCACGACCGGCGGCGTCGATCGTCAGGGGCGGCGGGTGCCCCGCGCTGGCCAGCCGGTACGTCCGCTCGGCGTGGTCGTAGACGGCGCACAGGCAGGTGGCGACCTGGTCCTCCTCCAGGTCGCGGGCGGCCAGGTCGAGCCGGGCCAGTACGCGTTCCGGTGAGATGTCCAGACCCAGGAGGGTACGGGCGACGGAGCGCAGCCGGCCCATGGTCGCCGCGGCCGCCAGCCCATGGCCCATCACATCTCCCACGACCAGGGCGCTGCGTCCGCTCGGCAGGGCCACCACGTCGAACCAGTCGCCGCCCACACCGCCGGGGTCGACGGCGGGCCGGTAGCCCGACACGACCTGGAGGCCCGGTGTGGAGGGGGCGGCGCGGGGGAGCAGGGCGCGTTGCAGCGTGACGACGGCCGCGCGCTCACGCCCGTACAGGCGGGCGTTGTCCACGAACACCGCGGCCTTCGCCGCCAGTTCGCACGCCAGGGCCACGTCGGCGTGCGAGAACGGCGGCCGGTCCCCGGACCGGAGGAAGTCGACGAGTCCCAGCAGGACGCCCCGGGAGACGAGGGGCAGCGCCAGGTAGCTGTGCACTCCCGCGCGGCGCAGGACGAGGGCGGCGTGCGAGGTGGGGGCGATGTACTCGTACTGGTGCGGGGCGATGCGTCTCACCAGCGCCGGCCGGCGCGTGATCAGGCACTGATGGGCCACTTTGGAGGGGTGGGAGGTGGTCAGCTCCCCCACCGGGTCCGGTTCGAGGTTCCCGAGTTCGTCGATGTGTGCCACGGCCATGGCCCGGGTCAGGGGCGCCTCGGCCGATCCGCTCCGTTCCCCCTCGCCTCCGCGCAGGATCGATTCCAGCAGGTCGACCGCGGCCGCGTCGGCCAGTTTCGGTACGGCGTAGTCCGCCAGTTCCTGGGCGGTCCGGTCCAGGTCGAGCGTGGTACCGATGTGGTCGCCCGCCGCGTTGAGCCATTCCAGGCGGCGGGTGCCGCTCATCGCCGTGGCCGCGCCCACGGCGCGCCGGAGGGTCCGTGGGACGGGCAGCCGGGCGAGTACGGCACGCAGCGGCGTGCCCGGCCCGCCGGGACGGTGGTCCACGTGGTACCCCTTCTCGCGCGGGGGCGTTCTGAGCAGCACTTCGATTGTGCCCGCGCAGAGCCGGTCCGGCCTCCGGAAGCCCCGGTCCGGGACGATCCGACGCCTTGCTCCGGAGCCGCTGATAAGGTCCGTCGACATCCGCTGTCCCGTGCCGCTGCCCCGTGGCGCCGTCCCGTGCCGGTGTCCCGTGCTGGAGAGGGTTCATGAAGCTGCTCCCCCTGTTCCTCCGAAGGCCCATCGAAGCGGTGTACGAGCGCCGGCTCGCCGCCGGACTGGTGGGCCTGCCGCGCCCCCAGCACGTCGGGATCATGGTCGACGGCAACCGGCGCTGGGCCCGCAAGGCCGGGCACACGGACGTCCGGGAGGGCTACCGGGCGGGCGGCGCCAAGGTGACCACGTTCCTGGGCTGGTGCACGGCCGCCGGGATCGAGCACGTGACCCTCTTCATGCTCTCCGACGACAACCTGGGCCGCCCCGCCGAGGAGCTCGGCCCGCTGATCGAGGTCATCGAGGAGACCGTCCGGGACATCACCGCCGAGGGCCGGGACTGGGAGGTCCGGGCGATCGGCTCGCTGGACATGCTGCCCGGCACCAGCGCCCGGGTGCTCAAGGAGGCCACCGCCGCCACGACCGGCCGCGGCGGCCTCAAGGTGGACGTGGCGGTCGGCTACGGCGGCCGGCGCGAGATCGTCGACGCCGTGAAGAGCGCCTTCGAGGAGCACATCGCGGCCGGCGGCGACCCGGCCGAGCTGGTCGCCCGGTTCGGGATCGACGACATCTCCCGCCACCTCTACTCACCCGTGGCCGACCACACCGACTTCATCATCCGCACCTCCGGCGAGCAGCGGCTGTCCGGCTTCCTGCTCTGGCAGTCCGCTTACGCCGAGATGCACTGGGTGGACTGCTACTGGCCGGCCTTCCGGCACGTGGACTTCCTGCGCGCGCTGCGCTCGTACGCCAACCGGGAACGCCGCTTCGGCAAGTGAGCGCCGCCGGACCGGCTACAGCCGCGCCCGCTTCACCGCCATGTGCAGCAGCAGCCGGTCCTCGCCGTCGTTGAGATCCAGGCCGGTGATCTGCTGGATCCGCGAGAGCCGGTAGTAGAGCGTCTGGCGGTGGATGCCCAGCGCGGCGGCCGTCCGGCTCGCCTGGCCCGCGCAGTCCAGGAACACCTCGGCGGTGTGCGCCAGCTCCCGGTGCAGCGGGGTCAGCAGCGAGGCGACCGCCGGGTCCCCGGGGTCGCTGCCGGTGCCCGGGAGGGCGGTCAGCAGGCGGTACGGGCCGATCGCCGACCAGCGGGCCACCGGGCCGAAGCGGGTCTCGGCGCGGGCCGCGCGGGCTGCCGCCGTGGCCTCGCGCCAGGAGACCGTCAGCTCCTCCAGACCCCGGCGCGGCGCGGCGATCCCCCCGGTGGCGGCCGGTCCGGCGCCGGTGCGCAGCCGGTCCGCGGCGCTCAGGGCCGGGTCGAGGCGGTCCGGCGAGCGCAGCCGGACGAGCGCGGCCAGCGACCGGGGCCCGGCGGCCCCCGGCGCGGTGACGGTCGCCAGCGCGGCCGTCGAGGCCACTCCTCGTACCGAAGGCGTGTCGTCCGCCCACGGGGTCACGCACACCACCGTGTGCAGCCCCTCCGCGTCCCGGCCCAGGGCCTCGCCCAGCGCGGCGACGGCGGTGTCGTGCTGCCGGCCCGGACCCGCCGTGAGCACCGCGCCGAACTCCCGTGAGAGGTCCGCGCCCGCCCGCACCTCGTCGGAGAGCAGCGCCCCGATCCGGGCGGCGACCTCCATCGCGGCGGCCAGCTGCTCGTCGGTCGGGCCCGGGTCCGCGTCGAGCAGCCAGACGTACCCGAGGACGACGCCCCGATGGCGTACGGGAAGACAGATGCGGTCCCGGAACACCCCGGCCTCCGGGGCGGCGGGGATCCGGACGGGGCCGGTCGCCCGGGTGATGCCGAACCCCTCGAACCAGGCGCGCACGGCCGGTGTGGAGCGCCGGGTCAGGATCGAGCGGGTGCGGACCGGGTCCATCGCGGTGTCGTCGTCGCTGTCGTGGGCTCCGAAGGCGACCAGGCCGAAGTCCCGGTTCTCCAGGGTGGCCGGAGCGTCGAGGAGGGCCGAGATCTCGTCGACCAGTTCCTGGTAATCGCCTGTCACTCCGCCATTCTGCACCCGTTCGCGTCCTTCTTCAGACAGATGTCTGAGATGGCGGCCACGGATGCGTGACAGGTGTCGATGGCACAGGATCGGAGCGGTCCCTAGATTTCACGGTGGTTATCCGTGCCGTACCGGTCCGTTCACGTTCGCACCGTTACGGCCCTTCGTCCGTACATTCGTGGAGGTGCCCCGTGCTGGGTCCCGTGATTCTCGCCGCATCGCGCAGCGACAAGATGCGCCGGTTCATCTCGGCCGCGCCCGGCACCAAGCAGGTCGTCGACCGCTTCATCGCCGGGGAGACCGTCGACCAGGTCGTGCCGATCGTCGAGGACGCCGCGGACAAGGGCCTGGAGGTCACGCTCGACGTCGTCGGCGAGGACATCACCACCCCCGCGCAGGCCGAGGCCGCCCGCGACGCCTACCTGGAGCTCGTCGAGCGCCTGAAGGTCCTGGACCTGGGCCCCCGCGCCGAGATGTCCGTCAAGCTGTCGATGTTCGGCCAAGCGCTGGAGGGCGGCCACGAGCTGGCCCTCGCCAACGTGCGCCCGGTCGTCGAGGCCGCCGCCGCCATCGGCACCACGGTCACCCTGGACGCCGAGGACCACACCACCCTCGACTCGATGTTCGCCATCCACGAGGAGCTGCGGAAGGACTTCCCGCAGACCGGCTGCGTCATCCAGTCCTACCTCTTCCGCACCGAGGACGACGCCCGCCGCCTGGCCGAGGCCGGCAGCCGCGTACGCATCGTGAAGGGCGCCTACAAGGAGCCCGCCTCCGTCGCCTACCAGGACAAGGCCGAGATCGACAAGGCGTACGTCCGGATCACCCGGATCCTGATGGAGGGCGAGGGCTACCCGATGATCGGGTCGCACGATCCCCGTCTCATCGCCATCGCCCAGGAGCTGGGCCGCCAGGCCGGGCGCAAACTGGACGAGTACGAGTTCCAGATGCTGTACGGCATCCGCAGCGACGAGCACATCCGGCTCGCGGCCGAGGGCCACCGGATGCGCGTCTACACGGCGTACGGCACCGACTGGTACGGATACTTCATGCGCCGCCTCGCGGAGAAGCCGGCCAACCTGCTGTTCTTCGGCCGCTCGATCCTCACCAAGGGCTGAGCAGCCCCCGGGCTGACCCACACCCCCGCCGACACCAAGGAGACAAGGCAATCATGGACGCCGTCACCCAGGTCCCCGCGCCGGTCAACGAGCCGGTCCACTCCTACGCCCCGGGCTCCCCGGAGCGCGCCCGCCTGGAGGTGAAGCTCAAGGAGCTCGCCGACAACCCGATCGACCTGCCGATGACCATCGGCGGCGAGAAGCGGATGGGTGGCGGCGAGCGGGTCAACGTCGTACAGCCGCACAACCACAAGGCCGTCATCGGCACCTTCGCCGGCGCCACCGAGCAGGACGCCCAGGACGCCATCGACGCGGCCCTCGCCGCCGCTCCGGCCTGGCGCGCGATGTCCTTCGACGACCGCGCGGCGATCATCCTGCGCGCCGCCGAGCTGCTGTCGGGCCCCTGGCGCGAGACGCTGGCCGCCTCCACCATGCTCGGCCAGTCCAAGACCGCCCAGCAGGCCGAGATCGACACCCCCTGCGAGCTCATCGACTTCTGGCGCTTCAACGTGCACTACGCGCGCCAGATCCTCGCCGAGCAGCCCCCGGCCAACTCCCCGGGCGTGTGGAACCGCATGGACCACCGCCCGCTGGAGGGCTTCGTCTACGCGATCACGCCGTTCAACTTCACGGCCATCGCGGGCAACCTCCCCACCGCTCCGGCCCTCATGGGCAACGTCGTGGTGTGGAAGCCGTCCCCGACGCAGACCCACGCCGCCGTGCTGCTGATGCAGCTCCTGGAGGAGGCCGGTCTGCCCAAGGGCGTCATCAACCTGGTCACCGGCGACGGCATCGCCGTCTCCGAGGTGGCGCTGAACCACCGCGACCTGGCCGGTATCCACTTCACCGGCTCGACCCCCACCTTCCAGCACCTGTGGAAGACGGTCGGCAACAACATCGCCAACTACCGCACCTACCCGCGGCTCGTCGGCGAGACCGGCGGCAAGGACTTCGTCGTCGCGCACCCCAGCGCCGACCGCGCGATCCTGAAGACCGCGCTGACCCGCGGTTCCTTCGAGTTCCAGGGCCAGAAGTGCTCGGCGTCCTCGCGGGCGTACGTCCCGGCCTCCATCTGGAACTCCGGCTTCAAGGAGGAGTTCGCGGCCGAGGTCGACTCCATCACGATGGGTGACGTCACCGACCTGTCGAACTTCATCGGTGCCGTCATCGACGAGCGCTCGTTCGCCAAGAACAAGGCCGCGATCGACCGCGCCACGTCCGACCCGACCTGCACGATCATCGCGGGCGGCACCTACGACGACTCGGTGGGCTACTTCGTCCGCCCGACCGTCATCGTCTGCTCCGACCCCGAGAACGAGGTCTTCACGACCGAGTACTTCGGCCCGATCCTCGCGATCCACGTGTACGAGGACGAGAAGTACGACGCCATGCTGGAGCAGATGGAGTCGGTCTCCGACTACGCGCTGACCGGCTCGGTCATCGCGGGCGACCGTGCGGCCGCCGCGTACACGATGGACAAGCTCCGCTACGCCGCGGGCAACTTCTACATCAACGACAAGTCGACCGGCGCCGTCGTCGGCCAGCAGCCCTTCGGCGGCGGCCGTGCCTCCGGCACCAACGACAAGGCGGGCGCCCCGCAGAACCTCCAGCGCTGGACCCTGACCCGGGCCATCAAGGAGACGCTGGTCCCGCCGACCGACTACACCTACCCCCACCAGGGCTGACGCCCTCCCGGGGCGCCGCAGCACGGCGCCCCGGACCCGGGCTCCCCTGCGGGAGCCCTCTCAGAGCACCGCCCCCCGACCGGCCCCCCTGCCGGCCGGGGGGCGGTTTCCATGTGCGCCCGGGTACGGGGCCGCCGGCGCGGTCCCGGGTCACGCGGTCTTGTGGTTTAGGTAATGGGCATGTCAAATTCCTTCTCGGTACGTCCCCACACGTCACCCCAGAAGGAGCTCCCCCATGAGACGCAACTCCCGCGCGCGCCTGGGCGTTTCCCTGCTGCTCGTCGCCGGCGCCCTCGGCCTCGGAGCCGCCCCCTCCACCGCCGCCGACACCCCCGCCGCGCCCTCGGCGATCCCCGCCCCGTCCGCGTACGCGCTCGACGCCAAAGTGGAACGCTCCCTCGGCGCCGCCACCGCCGGAACCTACCTCGACGCGAAGACCGGGAAGCTGGTCGTCACCGTCACCACCGACCGGGCCGAGGAGCAGGCCCGCGCCACCGGAGCCACCGTCCGCCGGGTGGCCCGCAGCGCCGCCCAGCTCGACGCCGCGATGGCGACCCTGGAGGCCGAGGCGAAGATCACCGGCACCTCCTGGGGCATCGACCCGCGCACCAACCGGGTCGCCGTCGAGGCCGACTCCTCCGTCTCCGCACGGGACCTGGCCCGCCTCGAAGCCGTCGCCGAACGGCTCGACGGCGCGGTCGACATCAAGCGCGTCCCCGGTGAGTTCCGCCGCGAGGTGCTCGGCGGCGGCGCGATCTACGGCGGCGGCAGCCGCTGCTCGGCCGCCTTCAACGTCACCAAGGGCGGGGCCCGTTACTTCGTGACCGCCGGGCACTGCACCAACATCTCCGCCAACTGGTCAGCCAGCTCCGGCGGTTCGGTCATCGGCGTCCGGGAGGGCACCAGCTTCCCGACCAACGACTACGGCATCGTCCGCTACACCGACGGCTCCTCGCCCGCCGGAACGGTCGACCTCTACAACGGCTCCAGCCGCGACATCACCTCCGCGGCCAACGCCGTCGTCGGCCAGGCGATCCAGAAGAGCGGCTCCACCACCAAGGTGACCAGCGGCACCGTCACCGCCGTCAACGTCACCGTCAACTACGGCGACGGGCCCGTCTACAACATGGTCCGCACCACCGCCTGCTCGGCCGGCGGCGACAGCGGCGGCGCCCACTTCGCCGGATCCGTCGCCCTCGGCATCCACTCCGGCAGCTCCGGCTGCTCGGGCACGGCGGGCTCGGCCATCCACCAGCCGGTCACCGAGGCGCTCTCGGCGTACGGCGTGACGGTGTACTGAGCCCCCTGATCCCCTAGGCGGCCTATCCGGCCCATCCGGCCCATCCGGCCGTACGAGCCCGACGCCCGCCCGGACCGCCGCGCACCCCGGTCCGGGCGGGTCCGCGCGTGCGGCGGCGTAATTCGCTGTCGGGCGGGAGAGCGGGCTGGAAGGCTGACGCCATGGTCCCGCCTCCCGCAGTGCACATCGCCCACACCTCCGAGCTCGCCCCCGCCGAACGGGCCCGGATCCGCGATCTGCTCGACACCGCCTTCGAGGGCGCCTTCGACGACCACGACTGGGAGCACGCCCTCGGTGGCGTCCACGCCCTGATCCGCGACGCGGAGGGCCGCCCGATCGCCCACGGCTCGGTCGTCCAGCGCCGGGTGCTGCACGGCAAGCGCTCCTACCGGGCCGGATACGTCGAGGGCGTGGCCGTCCGCGCCGACCGCCGCCGCGAGGGCCTCGGCCACCAGGTGATGGCCGCGCTGGAGCGGGTGATCGACGCGGCCTACGACTTCGGCGCGCTCTCCGCGTCCGACGCGGGCGCGGCGCTCTACACGGCGCGCGGCTGGCAGGTGTGGCCGGGCCGGCTCGGGGCCCTCGGGCCGGACGGACCCGTGGCGCTGCCCGAGGAGGAGGGCAGCACCTACGTACGCCCGGCGGCCGGGCACCCGCTGCCGGCGCCCGGCCACCCGCTCCACTTCGACTGGCGCAACGGCGACCTGATGTGACGGCTACCTGGCGCAACGGCGACGTGATGGTGACCGCGACCTGATGCGGCGGCGGCGCCGGTCCGACGAGCCCTGCCGGTGCGTCAGTCGGCGATCTTGATCAGCATCTTGCCGGTGTTCTCGCCCCGCAGCATGCCGAAGAACCCGTCCACCGTCCGGTCGAAGCCGTCCACGACCGTGACGTCCGGCGCGATCAGCCCGCTCTGCAGATGCGGCACCAGCAGCGCCTCCAACTCCGCCTGCGCGTAACCGTAGTCGCGCACCAGCACCCCTTCCAGGCGCAGGCTCTTCCCCACGATGTCGAACAGGTTGCGCGGAGCGGCGGGCGGCTCGTGCGCGGAGTGGTACTGCGAGATCGCGCCGACCCAGGCGATCCGGCCGTGGTCGCGGAGGACCGAGATCGCGCCCTCCAGATGGTCCCCGCCGACGTTGTCGACATAGGCGTCGATGCCGTCCGGGGCGGCCTTCGCCAGCAGTTCGCCGACCGGTCCGTCGTGGTAGTCGAAGGCCGCGTCGAAGCCGAGCTCCCCGGTCAGCCGGGCGACCTTCTCGGGCGTTCCCGCACTGCCGATCAGACGTCCGGCGCCCAGCAGCCGCGCGATCCGCGCCACCGCCGTGCCGACCCCGCCCGCCGCCGCCGAGACGAAAAGGTCCTGACCGGCCCGGAACTCCAGCGTCCGGGTGAGCGCCACATAGGCGGTGAGCCCGGTGCCGCCGAGGATCGAGAGATGGGCGGCGAGCGGGACCCCGTCGTACGAGGGCACCGTCCGCACGCCGCCCTCGCCGGGCGTCACCACGGCGTGGGTCCGCCACCCCGCACGGTGGAAGACGAGGTCGCCCTCCGTGAGGCCGGGGGCGCGCGATGCCGTCACGCGGCCGATGGCACGGCCCTCCAGCGGGACGCCCAGCTCCCAGCCGCCCTCGTCCATCAGCTCGCGGTGGTACGGGTCCACCGAGAGGTAGACGTTCTCCACCACGGCCGTGCCCGGAGCCGGTTCCGGTACGGGCGACTCCTCGACGGTGAAGAGGTCGGCGGTCGGGAAACCGTGCGGGCGGGCGGCGAGTTGGAAGGCGCGTGCGGTGCGCTGTGTCGTCATGCCGACGACGGTAGGAGGGAACGCGACGGCCGGACAGGGGGCGTCGTCGATGGAACAATCCTTTCCATGAACAGCATTCATGCGGGGGGCCCGGGGGCGGGATCACCAGAGGTACGGGACGCGGGGCGGGCGGAGCGGTGACCGATCTCCTGCCGCAGGAACTCCGCGTCATCGCCGCCGTCGCCGACGCCCGCGGATTCTCCGCCGCCGCCCGGACCCTCGGTATGACGCAGTCCGCCGTCTCCCACTCCGTACGCGCCAGTGAGCGCAAGGTCGGCGCGGTGCTCTTCGAGCGCGGACGCCTCGGCGCCGTGCCCACCGCCGCCGGTGACGTGGTCGCCGGGCACGCCCGGCGCATCCTCAGGCTGCTCGATGTGCTGGGAGCCGAGGCCCGGGGGGTGGCCGCCGGGGCCGGCGGCGCGGACACGATGAGCGGTCCGCTGCGGATCGCCGCCTTCCGCAGTGCCGCCCTGTATCTGCTGCCGCCGGCGCTGGAGCGCCTCACCGCCCGCCATCCGGGGATCGAACCGGTGGTCCGGATGGTCCGCGAGGTGGGCCGGGGCACGGCGGGCGAGGTGCTGGACGGGCGGGCGGACCTGGCCGTCGCGACGCTCGGGACCACCTCGCCGGTGCCGCAGGGGCTGGTCGGCGGCGTCCTGCTGGAGGAGGAGTACTCCCTGGTGCACCCGGCCGGACACGCGGCGCCCCGCACCCTGCCGCTGGTCGACTGGGTCGAGAACTGCACCTCGTACACCCGCGACTGGTGGGCGGCCCAGGAGTGGATCCCCCGGGCGACGGTCGAGGCCGAGGACGACGGGGCGGTGCTCTCGATGGTCTCGCGCGGCCTCGGCATGGCGATCATGCCCGGTCTGTCCCTGTACGGAGCACCCGCCGGAACGGAGATCACCGCTCTCGGACCCGACCGCCCCACCCGCTCGATCGGCTATGTCACCACCCCTGAGCAGGCACGATCGCTCGCGGTGCGGGCGCTGATCCGGGAGCTGCGGGCGGACCGCGTGGAGTCGGCCGTCTCAGATAGTAGGAAGTCCGACTAACTGTGGAGACAGAGCGGCCCGACTGTCCTAGCTTTGTAGGAGCCGAACGAATCGCTCGATCGAGCGACTGTGGCGGTTGCGGGCGCGCGCCCCGAAGCAGGTAACCCCTGCGGCGTACGCTCCCCGCTCCTTCCGGCGCCTCGAAATCCGATCCTGATCCCTCGGCACCGTGCCGCGCCGTTTCCCCGGCGCCCGGTCCCGACATCCCCGCGATCTCAAGGAGTCGATCCATCATGGCCACCTCCACCGCACGCCGCGTCCGCCACACTCCCCGTCCGTCGGAGTCGGACCGCAAGAACGCCGCCGCCGCTCTCCAGCGCGCCCTCGACCGCCGCGACAACGGCGGCTCGACCGGCCACTGAGCCGCCACCCCTCCCACCCCACGCTCCGCCCGCCCGTACACCGAACACCCTTGCGTTCCGTCCGAATGGTGGACGTCGGATGTCATGGGGTGGGACGCACCGTTAGGCTTCCGGCATGTCTCGCAGCATCGATCTCGCAGTGATCCCCGGTGACGGAATCGGCCAGGAAGTGGTGGCCCAGGGCCTCAAGGTCCTCAACGCTGTCCTCCCGCAGGATGTGAAGCTGGAGACCAAGGAGTACGACCTCGGCGCCCAGCGCTGGCACCGCACCGGTGACACCCTCCCGGACGCGGAGCTGGAAGCCCTTAAGGACCACGACGCGATCCTGCTCGGCGCGATCGGCGACCCGTCCGTGCCGTCCGGCGTCCTGGAGCGGGGGCTGCTGCTGAAGCTGCGTTTCGCCTTCGACCACTTCATCAACCTCCGCCCCTCCAAGCTCTTCCCGAACACCGCGACCCCGCTCGCCGGCCGCCCCGACATCGACTTCGTCGTCGTGCGCGAGGGCACCGAGGGCCCGTACACCGGCAATGGCGGCTCGCTGCGCACCGGCACCCCCGCCGAGGTCGCCACCGAGGTCAGCGTCAACACGGCGTACGGCGTCGAGCGCGTGGTCCGGGACGCCTTCGAGCGCGCGGCCGCCCGGCCCCGCAAGAAGCTGACGCTGGTCCACAAGAACAACGTCCTCGTCTACGCCGGCCACCTCTGGAAGAACACCTTCGACAAGGTCGCCGCCGAGTACCCGCAGGTCTCCACCGACTATCTGCACGTCGACGCCGCGACGATCTTCTTCGTCACTCAGCCGGAGCGCTTCGACGTCATCGTCACCGACAACCTCTTCGGTGACATCCTCACCGACCTCGCCGCCGCCGTGACCGGCGGAATCGGCCTGGCCGCCTCCGGCAACATCAACCCGACGGGCGCGTTCCCGTCGATGTTCGAGCCGGTCCACGGCTCCGCCCCCGACATCGCGGGGCAGGGCAAGGCCGACCCGACCGCCACGGTTCTCTCCGTCGCCCTCCTGCTGCGCCACCTCGGCTACGAGACCGAGGCCGCGCGCATCGAGGACGCCGTCTCCGCCGATCTCGCGGAGCGCGACGGTGCTGCCACGCGGACGACCGACGAGATCGGCGACGCTCTCGCGGTACGCGTAGCGAGCTGACCCGACGACTCCACTTCGAAGCCGCCGGGTCGCATCAGCGCCCGGCGGCTTCTCCTGTGCGGCCCCCGGGTGCCACCATCGACCCCTGGACCGCATTCACCCCATTTCGTGCACGGCCCCCCGCAAGTGATAATCGAACGCGGGGCCGTGGCTCGCGGTAAAGCTCGGACGTCCTAGGACCTGACCGAAAACGTCGGGCAGAGACGGGCGTGAGCGCGGTCCATCACACACAAAACCGGTGAAGGACACGCACTCATGACGACGCCCACGATCGAGCTCAAGCCCTCCTCGAACCCGCTGTCCGACGCGGAGCGCGAGGCGATCCTGGCCAACCCCGGATTCGGCCGGCACTTCACCGACCACATGGTGACCATCCGCTGGACCGAGGGCCGCGGCTGGCACGACGCCGAGCTGGTCCCCTACGGCCCGCTGTCGCTGGACCCGGCCAACATGACCCTGCACTACGCGCAGGAGATCTTCGAGGGGCTGAAGGCCTACCGGCAGCCCGACGGCACGGTCGCCTCCTTCCGCCCCGACGCCAACGCCCGCCGCTTCCAGCGCTCGGCCGCCCGCCTCGCCATGCCCGAGCTGCCCGTCGAGACGTTCATCGCGGCCTGCGACGCGCTGGTCCAGCAGGACAAGGCGTGGGTCCCGGCGCACGGCGGCGAGGAGTCGCTCTACCTGCGCCCGTTCATGATCGCCACCGAGGTCGGCCTCGGCGTGAAGCCGGCCAACGAGTACCTCTTCCTGGTCATCGCCTCGCCCGCCGGCGCCTACTTCCCGGGTGGAGTGAAGCCGGTCTCCATCTGGCTCTCCGAGAACCGCGTCCGCGCCGTCCCCGGCGGCATGGGCGACGCCAAGACCGGCGGCAACTACGCGGCCTCCCTCCTCGCCCAGGCCGAGGCCGCCGAGCACGGCTGCGCCCAGGTCGCCTACCTCGACGCGGTCGAGCACAAGTGGGTCGAGGAGCTCGGCGGCATGAACCTCTACTTCGTGTACGCCCAGGAGGACGGCACGAAGAAGATCATCACGCCCGCCCTCACCGGTTCCCTCCTCGCCGGCGTCACCCGCGACTCCCTCCTCAAGGTCGCCCGCGACCTCGGTTACGGCTCCGAGGAGGGCCGGGTCTCCATCGACCAGTGGCGCGACGACACCGCTAAGGGCACCCTCGTGGAGGTCTTCGCCTGCGGCACCGCCGCCGTCATCACCCCGGTCGGCCTGGTGAAGTCGGAGGGCGGCGAGTGGACCCAGAGCGGCGGCGAGCCCGGCGAGGTCACCATGAAGCTGCGGGAGCGCCTTCTCGACATCCAGCGCGGCGTCGTCGCGGACACCCACGGCTGGATGCACCCGCTCGGCTAGGCATCCCGCAAAGGGTCCGGACCCAGGACAAGGCCGCACCCGGCTGCTCGCCGGTGCGGCCTTTTCCGTACGCGAAGCTTAGAGCGCTGCTCGAACGAAACACCACGTTGCTTTGGTGTGGCCCAGTCGTCTGGTTAGAGTGGCACTCTAATCACCCCGACCAGGAGCCCCCATGCCGCCCACCCCCGCCCCCTTCCGCATGCCCCCCGAGTGGGCCCCGCACGAGCGCACCTGGATGGCGTGGCCCGGGCCCAACCCCACCTTCGCCTCCGACGCCGAGCTGGCCGAGGCCCGTCGTGCCTGGGCCGCCGTCGCCCGGGCCGTGCGTCGCTTCGAGCCGGTCACGATGGTCGTCGGGCCCGGGCAGGAGGAGGGGGCCGCCGCGCTGCTCGGGCCGGAGGTGGAGCTGGTCGTGCGGCCTCTCGACGACGCCTGGATGCGGGACATCGGCCCCACCTTCGTCACCGACGGCCGCACGCTGGCCGCCGTCGACTGGACGTTCAACGGCTGGGGCGCCCAGGGCTGGGCCCGCTGGGAGCAGGACCGGCACATCGCCCGGGCCGTCGCCGAGCTGACCGGCGTCCCCGCCCACAGCTCCCCGCTCGTCAACGAGGGCGGCGCGATCCACGTCGACGGCGAAGGCACCGTCCTGCTCACCGAGACCGTCCAGCTCGGCGAGGAGCGCAACCCCGGCTGGAGCAAGGAGCAGGTCGAGGCGGAGATCCACGCCCGCCTCGGCACCGAGAAGGCCATCTGGCTGCCGCGCGGGCTGACCGGCGACTACGGGACGTACGGCACGCTCGGCCATGTCGACATCGTCGCCGCCTTCGCCCGCCCGGGCACCGTCCTCGCCCACGTCCAGCCCGACCCGGCCCACCCCGACCACGAGGTCACCCGGGAGCTGCTGGCCGTGCTGCGCGCCGCCACCGACGCCCGGGGCCGCGCCCTGGAGGTCGTCGAGGTGCCCGCGCCCACCGTGCTGCGCGACGAGGACGGCGAGTGGGTCGACCACTCCTACATCAACCACTACCTCTGCAACGACGGCGTGGTCCTCTGCGCCTTCGACGACCCGCGCGACGAGGAGGCCGCCGCGATCTTCCGGGGCCTGTTCCCGGACCGTACGGTGACCCTCGTCGACGCCCGTACGATCTTCGCCGGCGGTGGAGGCATCCACTGCATCACCCAGCAGCAGCCGAAGGTACGAGCGAACCCATGACCCCCGCCCCCCGCCGCACCCACCACGCCGCACCGCCCCGCGCGGACGTCCTCGCCGCCGCCATGGCCACCATCGCCGAGCGCGGGCTCGACGGGCTGACCATGGCCGGGCTCGGGCGCGAGGTGGGGATGAGCAGCGGGCACCTGCTCTACTACTTCCGCACCAAGGACGAACTGCTGCTCCGGACCCTGGAGTGGAGCGAGGACCGCCTCGGGGCCGAGCGGCGTGCCCTGCTGGCCGAGCCCGGTTCCGGGGCCGGATCCGCCCGGGAGCGGCTGGACGCGTACATCGGTCTCTATCTGCCCGCCGGCCACCGCGACCCCCACTGGACGCTCTGGCTGGAGGTCTGGGGCCGCTCGCAGAACGCCGACGAGGACGCCCGCGCCCGGCAGGCCGCGATCGAGGGGGCCTGGCACCGCGACCTGGTGGCGCTGCTCGCCGAGGGGATGTCGCGCGGCGAGTTCCGGCCCGTGGACGCCGACCGGTTCGCCGCCCGGCTGCGGGCGCTGCTCGACGGGTTCAGCATCCACGTCACGGTCGGGATCCCGGGAACGGGCCGCGAGCAGGTGCTGGCGCAGGTGGCGGAGTTCCTCGACGAGACGCTGACGCCGGGCCCCGCGTGGACGACCGCGTGATCCGCCGCGCGGCGGCGGAGGAGATGCGACCGGCGTCACGACCGCATCCTGAGACGCCCGGCGTCACGGGCGCGTCACTGTGCGAGACTTCTGCCGTGTCCTCGTTCGTCATGATTATTGGCAGCAGGCGCGCCGGTCCGCAGTGACCGTCCCGTACCACCCCGTACGGCACGGCCACCGTGCCCCAGACCCGCGCGCAGACCTCTCGCACCCGCGAGGGGTTTTTTCGTTTTCCGGCCCGTACCCGGGCCGGACGGAGCACGCGGGATGATGGGGGCAAGTGGAACCCGATCGTCCGGATCCACTCATCCGACAGGAGCCAGATCAGCATGACCACCAAGGCCAACGCCACCGACGACAGTTTCCATGTCTTCGACACCACACTGCGCGACGGTGCTCAGCGTGAGGGCATCAACCTGACGGTCGCCGACAAGCTGACCATCGCCCGTCATCTGGACACCTTCGGTGTGGGGTACATCGAGGGCGGCTGGCCGGGGGCCAACCCGCGTGACACCGAGTTCTTCGCCCGTGCCCAGCAGGAGATCACCTTCGAGAACGCCCAGCTCGTGGCGTTCGGCGCGACCCGCAGAGCCGGCGGCAGCGCGGCCGAGGACCCCCAGGTCAAGGCGCTCCTGACCTCCGGCGCCCCGGTGATCACCCTGGTGGCCAAGGCGCACGACCGCCATGTCGAGCTCGCCCTGCGCACCACCCTGGACGAGAACCTGGAGATGGTCCGCGACACCGTGGCCCACCTGCGCGAACAGGGCCGCCGCGTCTTCGTGGACTGCGAGCACTTCTTCGACGGCTACCGCGCCAACGCCGCGTACGCGAAATCCGTGGTCCGCACCGCGTACGAGGCGGGCGCCGAGGTCGTCATCCTCTGCGACACCAACGGCGGCATGCTGCCCGCCCAGGTCCAGGCCGTCGTCTCCACCGTCCTCGCCGACACCGGCGCCCGGCTCGGCATCCACGCCCAGGACGACACCGGCTGCGCCGTCGCCAACACGCTGGCCGCCGTGGACGCCGGCGCCACCCACGTCCAGTGCACGGCCAACGGCTACGGCGAGCGGGTCGGCAACGCCAACCTCTTCCCCGTCGTCGCAGCCCTGGAACTCAAGTACGGCATGAAGGTGCTGCCCGAGGGTGCGCTCGCCGAGATGACCCGGATCTCGCACGCCATCGCCGAGGTCGTCAACCTCACCCCCTCCACCCATCAGCCGTACGTGGGCGTCTCGGCCTTCGCCCACAAGGCCGGGCTCCACGCCTCCGCGATCAAGGTCGACCCCGACCTCTACCAGCACATCGACCCGGAGCTGGTCGGCAACACCATGCGGATGCTGGTCTCCGACATGGCCGGCCGCGCCTCCATCGAGCTGAAGGGCAAGGAGCTGGGCGTCGACCTCGGCGACGACCGCGCCCTGGTCGGCCGGGTCGTCGAGCGGGTCAAGGAACGCGAACTGAAGGGCTACACCTACGAGGCCGCCGACGCCTCCTTCGAACTGCTGCTGCGCGGCGAGGTCGAGGGCCGGGCCCGGCGCTACTTCCGTACGGAGTCCTGGCGGGCGATCGTCGAGGACCGCCCCGACGGCACCCATGCCAACGAGGCCACCGTGAAGCTCTGGGCCAAGGGCGAGCGGATCGTCGCGACCGCCGAGGGCAACGGCCCGGTCAACGCGCTGGACCGGGCCCTGCGCGTCGCCCTGGAGCGGATCTACCCGCAGCTCGCCAAGCTGGAGCTGGTCGACTACAAGGTCCGCATCCTGGAGGGCCGCACCGGCACCGAATCCACCACCCGGGTGCTCATCACCACCGGCGACGGCACCGGCGACTGGGCGACCGTGGGGGTCGCCGAGAACGTCATCGCCGCCTCCTGGCAGGCGCTGGAGGACGCGTACACCTACGGTCTGCTGCGCGCGGGCGTCGAGCCCACCGAGTAGCCCGCCGGCACCGCAGCACACGAGAGCCGCCGCCCGTCACCGGGCGGTGGCTCTTCTGCGTTCAAGAGGTGAATGCACAATGCGTCCTGCCTGGTGGGCCGATGGGTCCGGACCAATCTCGACGTGAAGTATTGACGGCCCCGTATCGGCGCGGTTAACTCCAGCCGCAACGCCGGTACCGGTTCCGGAACCGGTACCGAACGCGTCGGCCGCGGTGTCGCATCGCTGCCCGCCGCGCTGCCCCACCCTGCTCGCACCCTGCTCCCACCTGCTTGTTCCTTGCCCTTGCCTGGTCCAACGGAGGCCCAGATGCGTGTCACCATCGCCGATGTCGCCCGCGAGGCCGGCGTCAGCAAGACGACCGTGTCACGGGTCATCAACACCAAGGGCGAGGTGGACCGTTCCACGGCCGCCCGTGTTCGTGAAGTGATCGCACAGCTCGGCTACGTACCCAGCTCCGGAGCCGTCGGCCTCGCCCGCGGCTCCAGCCGTACGGTCGGCATGCTCGTGCCCTCGCTGACCTGGCCGTGGATGGGCGAACTGCTCCAGGGCGTCGTCGACACCGTCGAGGCCGCCGACTACGGGCTGCTGCTCTTCACCTGCAACCGCGGGGCCGAGTCCGTCCAGCGCTTCACCAGCCAGGTGTCCGCGCGCGCCTTCGACGGGCTCGTCGTCGTGGAGCCCGAGAACACCCTCGGCCACCTCACCGAACTGCACCGCGACGGCCTGCCGATCGTGCTCATCGACGATCGCGGCCATCACCCCGAATTCCCCTCCGTCGTGACCACCAACCACGAGGGAGGCGCGTCCGCGGCCCGCCACCTGCACGCCGCCGGACGCTCCCGGCCCCTGATCCTGACCGGCCCCCAGCACTTCGGCTGCGTACGGGACCGGACAGCCGGATTCCGTTCGGTCCTGCCCACCGATCTGGTCGTCGAAGGCGACTTCACCGAACGCGGCGGCCGGCTCGCCGTCGAGGAACTCCTCGCACGGGGCGTCGCGTTCGACTCCGTCTTCGCGCACAACGACATCAGCGCGGCCGGTGTGCTCCGTTCCCTGCGGGCCGCCGGACGCCGGGTCCCGGACGACATCGCCGTCGTCGGCTTCGACGACATCCCGATGGCCGAACACACCGAACCGCCCCTCACCACCGTGCGCCAGCCCACCCGCCGGATGGGCGAGACGGCGGCCCGGATGCTGCTCTCCCACCTCGGCGGCACGCCCGTACCGGACGGACCGGCCGTGCTGCCCACCGAACTGGTCGTGCGCCACTCGGCGCCCTGAGGACCCGGCCGCACGGCCGCGCCCCGCTCTCTTCGCACCCTTCCGCCCGCCGGGCTCTCCCGACCCCGGCAGCCCCTTCCTGGAGACGCCATGTCCGTACGCCGTCGCACCACCCTCAGAGCGGTCGCCGCAGCCACCGTCGTGGTCGCGCTCGCCGCCGGTTGCTCGAACGCCAACTCGGGCGCCAACAAGGGGGGCGGCGCCGCGAGCGGCGTGCTGACCCTGGGCAAGCCGGACGGACCGCAGACGAACAACAGCAACCCGTTCCTCAACACCTCGGCGGGCGCGGTCCTCGGCTACCGCTACATGATCTACGAGCCGCTGGCCATGACGAACATGATCAAGCCCACCGAGAAGGCCGACCCCTGGCTCGCCACCGAATGGGCCTGGGAGGACAACTTCACCAAGGTCACCTTCACCCTCGACGACCGGGCGAAGTGGGCCGACGGCAAGCCCCTGACCGCCGCCGACGTGGAGTTCACCTTCAACCTCCTCAAGAAGCACCCGGCGCTCAACGGGAACGGCATCCCCTTCGACGGGATCGCCGTGGAGGGCAAGAAGGTCGTCCTGACCTTCAAGGAGTCCCAGTTCGTCAACCAGAACAAGATCATCCAGACCTTCGTCGTGCCCAAGCACATCTGGGAGAAGGTCGACAACCCGGAGACCTGGCCCAACCGCACCCCGGTCGGCTCCGGACCGTACAAGCTCAAGACGTTCACCCCGCAGACCACCACCCTGACCGCCACGCCCAGCTACTGGAACGGCACCACCAAGGTCAAGGAGCTGCGCTACACCGCGTACAACGACAACAGCGCCGCCACCACCGCGCTGGCCACCGGCAAGGTCGAGTGGTCCTTCGTCTTCATGCCGAACCACAAGCAGCTCTTCATCGACAAGGACCCCAAGAACCACCAGCTCTGGTTCCCCTCCGGCCTCGGCATCCACGGCCTCTGGTTCAACACCGCCCGCAAGCCCTTCGACAACCCGGCGCTGCGCAAGGCGATGGCGATGGTCGTCGACCGCAAGGCCATCCACATCCAGGCCCAGGCCACGCTCTACCCGGAGATCACCAACCCGACCGGCATCCCGCTGCCCGCCGGTGAGCCCTTCCTCGCGCCCGAATACCAGGACGCCACCACCAAGCCCGATGTCGCCGGAGCCAAGAAGGTGCTCAGCGAGGCCGGGTTCACCCTGAGCGGCGGGGTGCTCAAGGACCCGTCCGGCAAGCCGGTGAAGCTGACCTTCACCGACCCGGCCGGCTGGAACGACTACATCACCGGGCTCGCGATCATCAAGGACAACATCAAGGAACTCGGCATCGAGGCCAAGGTCAAGACGCAGACCGCCGAGGCCTGGGGCGCGGACGTCGCCAACGGCAACTTCGACGCCACCCTGCACTGGACCAACAGCGGCGCGACCCCCTACGACATGTACCAGAACATCATGGACGGGGCGATCCTCCAGCCCATCGGCAAGAGTTCCCAGACGGGCAACTTCGGGCGCTTCAAGAGCCCCGAGGCCACTGCCGCGCTCAAGGAGTACGCCAACGCCACCGGGGACGCGGACCGCACCAAGGCGCTCAACACCCTCCAGAAGATCTTCGTCGAGGAGGCCCCGGTCATCCCGACGGCCGCCGCGCCCATCGGAGCCGAGTACTCCACGAAGAACTGGATCGGCTGGCCCACCGAGGCCAACCCGTACGCCCCGCCGCAGCACACCCAGCCCACCGCCCTGGAGATCGTGCTCAACCTCAAGCCAGCCTCCAAGTAGGCACGGGGAACGACGGGAAGGACGGAAAGAACCGGCCATGACCACGAGCGAACAGCCCGAGACCGCGCCCGACGGCACCGATGTGGTGCTCGAAGCGCGCGGAGTCACCAAACACTTTCCCCTGCGCCGCACCGCCCGCGACCTGTTCGCCCGCGAGCGCCGCAGCGTCCACGCCGTCGACGACGTCTCGCTCCGGCTGAGACGCGGCACCGTCACGGCCCTGGTGGGGGAGTCCGGCTCGGGCAAGTCCACCGTCGCCCGGCTGCTGGCCCAGCTCTATCCGCTCACCTCGGGCGAGATACGGCTGGGCGGCGAGCCGGTGGTGGCCGGTCGTGGCCGGTCCTTCCGCCGTTACGTACGCCGGGTCCAGCTGATCTTCCAGGACCCCTTCGCCTCGCTGAACCCGGTGCACACCGTGCGCTACCACCTCACCCGCGCCCTGAAGATCCACGGCCGGGCGGGCAACGGCGACGCCGAGCTGGCGGAGAACCTGGCCGCCCTGCTGGACCGGGTCCAACTGACCCCGCCCCAGCAGTTCCTGGACAAGTTCCCGCACGAGCTCTCCGGCGGGCAGCGCCAGCGCGTCGCCATCGCCCGGGCGCTCGGCGCGGACCCGCAGGTCCTCCTCGCCGACGAACCCGTCTCCATGCTCGACGTATCGATCCGGCTCGGCGTCCTCAACCTGCTCCGCGACCTCAAGGAACGCCTCCACCTGGCGATCCTCTACATCACCCACGACATCGCCTCCGCCCGCTACTTCGCCGACACCACCCTCGTGATGTACGCGGGCCGGATCGTCGAGGGCGGCGACAGCGAGACGGTCACCCAGCACCCCGCCCACCCCTACACCCAGCTCCTCATCGCCTCCGCACCCGACCCGGACCGGATCGCCGCCGAGGCGGAACAGGAGGAGACCGGCACCGGCGAACCGCCCTCGCTGATCACCCCGCCCGCCGGCTGCCGCTTCCACCCCCGCTGCCCCAAGGCGATGGAGCGCTGCCGCACCGAACTGCCGCCGCGCTTCGACCTGCCCGACGGACAGTGGGCGGCCTGCTGGCTCTACGAGGGCACGGACCGCCGGACCGCGACGGACCCGGACACCCGGGCCACGGCGGGCGCGGACCCCCGGGCCGCCGCGGGCGCGAGCGCCGAGGAGGTCTCCCGGTGAAGTACCTCCTCCAGCGCCTCGCCTTCTACGCCGTCACCGCCTGGGCCGCGATCACCATCAACTTCCTCATCCCCCGGCTGATGCCCGGCGACCCGGTCCAGGCCCTGCTCAGCCGCTACCAGGGGCAGCTCGACACCAAGGCCATCGACTCGCTCAAGGCCCTGTTCGGCCTCGACGAGCAGCAGTCGATGTGGCAGCAGTACACCGACTACTGGGCCCACCTCCTCGACGGCGACCTCGGCCTCTCCTTCACCTTCTTCCCCACCCCGGTCAGCGAGGTCATCGGCCAGTCGCTGCCCTGGACCCTGGCCCTGGTCGGCACGACCACGCTCATCAGCTTCGTCCTCGGCACCGGCATCGGCGTCTACAGCGGCTGGAAGCGCGGCTCCTGGCTGGACGGGCTGCTGCCGGTCACCACCTTCATCTCCTCCATCCCGTACTTCTGGCTGGGCCTCGTCGCCATCGCGCTCTTCGCCGAGAAGTGGTCGCTGTTCCCGAACTCCGGCGGCTACGACAACGCGCTCGTCCCGGCCTTCGACTGGCCGTTCATCTCCAGCGCCCTCTACCACGCGGTCCTGCCCGGCGTGACGATCGTCCTCAGCGCGGTGGCCGGCTGGATCCTCGGCATGCGCAACATGATGGTCACCGTCTCCTCCGAGGACTACGTGATGGTCGCGCAGGCCAAGGGCCTGTCCGAGCGGCGCGTGATGTTCGGCTACGCGGCCCGCAACGCCGTCCTCCCCAACATCTCCGGCTTCGCCCTCTCCCTCGGCTTCATCGTCGGCGGCACCCTCCTCGTCGAGATGGTCTTCACCTACCCGGGCATCGGCTTCCAGCTGCTCCAGGCCGTCGGCGGCAAGGACTACCCGCTGATGCAGGGCGTCTTCCTGATCATCACGCTCTCCGTCCTCGCCGCGAACCTGCTCGCCGACCTCGTCTACGCCGCCCTCGACCCCCGCACCCGGAAGGAGGCGTAGGGCCCCGTGTCCATCACCGCCACCGACGTCGCCGTCCTGGACGGCGCACCTCCACCCGCGGCCCCCACCCGCCGGGCCCGGCTCCGGTTCCTGCGCGGCGGGAAGACCCGCACCGGCCTGATCCTGCTGGCGTTCTTCGTCCTGCTGGCCGTCGCGGGACCGTGGCTCGCCCCGTACGACCCCGACGCCATGAGCGACCAGCTGCTCCAGCCGCCCTCCGGCGACCACTGGTTCGGCACCACGCACACCGGGCAGGACGTCTTCTCGCAGATCCTCGTCGGCACCCGGGGCGTCCTCGTCGTCGGCCTGCTCGCCGCCGTCATCGCGACCGCCCTGTCCGTCCTGATCGGGGTCAGCGCCGGATTCCTCGGCGGGGCCGTCGACGAGATCCTCTCCGCGCTCTCCAACATCTTCCTGGTGCTGCCCGGACTCCCGCTGATCATCATCGTCGCGAGCTTCGTCCCCGACACCGGCGACATCGTCATCGCCGTCGCCATCGCCCTGACGTCCTGGGCCTGGGGCTCGCGGATCCTGCGCGCCCAGACCCTGTCGCTGCGCCGCCGCGACTACGTGGAGGCCGCCCGCGCCACCGGCGAGTCCACCCCGCGGATCATTCTCTTCGAGATCCTGCCGAACCTCACCGCCGTCATCGCCTCCGGCTTCGTCGGCACGGTCATCTTCGCGGTCCTCACCGAGATCACCCTCGCCTTCATCGGCGTCGCCGACATCTCCCACTGGAACTGGGGCACCGTGCTCTTCTGGGCCCAGTCCAACCAGGCCCTCGCCCAGGGAGCCTGGTGGTGGTTCGTCCCGGCCGGCCTCTGCATCGCCCTGCTGGGCACCGCGCTCGCCCTCATCAACTTCGGCATCGACGAGTTCGTCAACCCCCGCCTGCGCACCGCCACCGGATCCTCCCGGAAGGTGAAGATGCGCGTCGGCTTCACCCCCGTGGCCCGGAAGACCCCCGGCACGGGCCGTCCCGGGCAGAGCAGCAAGGAGCCGCGCACATGAGCGCCGAGCCGGTCCTGACCATCAGCGGACTGAACGTCGACTACGGCACCGACGCGAGCGCCGTCCACGCCCTGCGCGACATCGACCTCACCCTCCACCGCGGCGAAGTCCTCGGCCTGGCAGGGGAGTCGGGCTCGGGCAAGTCGACCCTCGCCTACGCGGTGACCCGGCTGCTGTCACCGCCCGGCGTCATCACCGGGGGAGAGGTCCACTACCACCGGCCCGGCGGCGACCGGGTCGACATCCTCTCCCTCGCACCGGACCAGCTGCGCGCCTTCCGCTGGCAGGAGCTGTCCATCGTCTTCCAGGGGGCGATGAACTCCCTCAACCCGGTGCACACCGTCCACAGTCAGCTCACCGACGTACTCGCCGCCCACCGCCCCGAACTGAAGAAGCGCCAACGCACCGAGCGAGCACAGGAGTTGCTGGAGCTCGTCGGCATCAGCGCCGACCGGCTCGCCGCCTACCCGCACCAGCTCTCCGGCGGCATGCGACAGCGCGTGATGATCGCCATGGCGCTCGCCCTGGAACCCGAGATCGTCATCATGGACGAGCCGACCACCGCGCTCGACGTGGTGATGCAGCGACAGATCCTGCGACGGCTCGTCCAGTTGAGGGAACAGCTCAACTTCTCGGTCGTGTTCATCACCCACGACATCTCGCTCCTGATCGAATTCTCGGACCGGATCGCGATCATGTACGGAGGCCGCATCGTGGAGCAGGCGGGCGCGGCGGAGATCTACCGCGACCCCCGCCACCCCTACAGCGACGGGCTCCTGCACTCCTTCCCCGCGCTCCACGGCCCCCGCCGCGAACTGACCGGCATCCCCGGCTCCCCGCCCCACCTCTCCGCGATGCCCACCGGCTGCGCCTTCCACCCGCGCTGCGGCAAGGCCTTCGCCCCGTGCGCCGCCGAGGTCCCGCCGCTGGCCCCGCCGACCGGCGAACCCGGCCGCGAGGTCGCCTGCCATCTGCACGTCTGACCAGGTCCTTCCCCTCCTACGTACGGAGACCGATGAACCTCGCCACCACCCCGCAGCGCATTCTTCGTCCGGCCCCGGTACGCGGACTCCCGGCCGATTTCCGCTGGGGCGTCGCCACCTCCTCGTACCAGATCGAGGGCGCGGCCGCCGAGGACGGCCGCACCCCGTCCATCTGGGACACCTTCTGCCGGGTGCCCGGGGCCGTGGAGGGCGGTGAGCACGGCGACGTGGCCTGCGACCACTACCACCGGATGCCCGAGGACGTGGAGCTGATCGCGGGCCTCGGCGTCGACACGTACCGCTTCTCGCTCGCCTGGCCGCGCATCCAGCCGGGCGGGCGGGGTCCGGCGAACCAGAAGGGGCTGGACTTCTACAAGCGGCTGGTCGACGAGCTCCAGGGGCGTGGCGTCACCCCGTGGATCACGCTCTACCACTGGGACCTGCCGCAGGAGCTGGAGGACGCGGGCGGCTGGCCCGCGCGGGACACCGCCCTGCGCTTCGCGGAGTACGCCGCTCTCGCCCACGAGGCCCTCGGCGACCGCGTCGAGCACTGGACCACGCTCAACGAGCCCTGGTGCTCGGCGATGCTCGGTTACGCCTACGGGCTGCACGCCCCGGGCCGCCGCGACCTGGGCGACGCCATGACCGCCGTCCACCATCTGCTCCTGGGCCACGGTCTCGCCGCCGGCGCGCTGCGGGACGCGGCCGGGAGCGACCCGCTGGAGCTGGGCATCACCCTGAACCTCGGCACCGCCACCCCCGAGACCGACAGCGAGGCCGACCGCGAGGCGTGCCGCCGCGCCGACGGCATGGGCACCCGGCTCTATCTCGACCCGCTCGTCCACGGCCGCTACCCCGAGGACATCGTCGCCGACCTGGCCGCCCAGCACATCGAACTCCCGGTCAGGGAAGGCGATCTGGCCGCCATCGCCGCCCCGCTCGACGTCCTCGGCGTCAACTTCTACCGGGGCATGCAGTTCTCCGGCGTCACCGAGGACGGCTCGCCGCTCGACGCCGAGGGCCTGCCGGTCGTCCGGGCCGTTGACCGCGATCTGCCGCGCACCGCGATGGACTGGGAGATCACCCCGACCGAACTCACCGACCTGCTGGTGCGGTTGGAGCGCGACTACGCCCTTCCGACCGTCATCACGGAGAACGGCGCGGCCTTCGACGACACCGTCGCCGCCGACGGCTCGGTCCCCGACGCCGACCGCACGGCCTATCTCGCCGACCACATAGCCGCCGTCGTCGCCGCCCGCGACCGAGGGGCCGACGTCCGGGGCTACTTCGCCTGGTCGCTGATGGACAACTTCGAGTGGGCCTACGGCTACGACAAGCGGTTCGGCATCGTCCGCGTCGACTACGACACCCAGCTCCGCACGCTGAAGGACAGCGCCAAGTGGTACCGCGACACGATCCGCCTCACCCGCGACGCCGACACCGCGTAACTTCCCGACACCCTTGATCCGCCCGTACGTCAGGCAACCCCGACCCGAGATGAGAGCGCTCTCAGATGACGCGTACCCCGCACCTCCGCCCCCGTAAGGGCAGAGCCAGACCCGCGACGGCCGCCTTCGCCGCCGCGGCCGTGCTGGCCACCCTGCTCGCCGGCTCGGCCACCGGCCCCGCGGCGGCCGCCGACGAACCCGCCCCCGTCCTCGTCGACCGCTTCGAGGGCGAGGTGCCGCTCGGCAACAACCCGCCCGCCGACGCGATCTTCACCTGGGGCGGCGACGCGGACGACCACCCGCAGCTGAAGCTGGCCGAGCGCGCCGACGCCCCCGAGGGCGAGAAGGTCCTCGAAGGCTCGTACGACATCAGCGCGTACGGCGGGTTCAGCCACGAGTTCGCCGTGGACACCCCGCCGCAGAACTGGACTGCCCACCAGGGCATCCGCTTCTGGTGGTACGGCCAGAACACCGCGCCGCTGCCGCCCGGCTCCGGCAAGAAGATCAACTTCGAGATCAAGGACGGCGGTGCGAACGGCGGCGCGTCCGAGCTGTGGACCACCTCCTTCACCGACGACTGGGAGGGCTGGCACCTGGTCGAGATCCCGTTCGCGGACTTCGTCTACCGCGCCGACTACCAGCCCGTCGGCGGCATCGACCAGGTCCTCGGCCTGAACGAGGTGTGGGGCTACGCCCTCACCCTGCCCGGCGGCGGACCCGGCGAATTCGCGCTGGACGCCGTCGAGTTGTACGGCAAGGCGGACCCGGCGCTCACCGCGAGCGTGATCACCGACACGGCCGTACGCCCCGTGAAGAACGGCGCCACCGCCGAGCTGACGCTCTCCGTCGCCACCACCGGCTCCGTCCCCACCGAGGAGCCGGTGACCGTCGCGTACGCCACCAAGGGCGGCACGGCGGAGGCCGGGAAGGACTACACCCCGGTCACCGGCAGCCACACCTTCCCCGCGGGCACCGCCTCCGGCACCACCCACAAGGTCACCGTCCGCACGGCGAAGGCGTCGAAGCCCGCCGAGGCGAAGACGATCCCGCTGGAGCTGACCGTCACCGGCGCGAAGGCCCCCCGGGAGAACCCGCAGGTCGTCATCGACGCCCATGGACTCCCGTACCAGAACGCCAAGTTGCCGGTGAAGCAGCGCGTCGCGGACCTGCTGGGACGCCTCTCGCCCGCCGAGAAGGCCGGCCAGATGACCCAGGCCGAACGCAACGCGCTCCGCACCCCCGGTGACATCGCCGCCTACGACCTCGGCTCGCTGCTCTCCGGCGGCGGCTCGGTCCCCACGCCCAACACCGCGGCCGCCTGGGCCAAGATGGTCGACTCCTACCAGCTGCGCGCCCAGGCCACCCGCTTCCAGATCCCGCTGATCTACGGCGTGGACGCGGTGCACGGCCACAACAACGTCGTCGGCGCGACGATCATGCCGCACAACATCGGGATCGGCGCGGGCCGCGACCCGAAGAGCGCCGAGCGGACCGGCGCGGTCACCGCCAAGGAAGTACGCGCCACCGGCGTCCCGTGGGACTTCGCGCCGTGCGTCTGCGTCACCCGCGACGAACGCTGGGGCCGCTCCTACGAGGCCTTCGGCGAGGACCCGGCCCTGGTCGAGGCCATGGAGACGGTCATCCAGGGCATGCAGGGCAGCCCCTCCGGCAAGGACCTGCACCGCAACGACAAGGTGCTCGGCAGCGCCAAGCACTTCGTCGGCGACGGCGGCACCGAGTACGGCTCCGCCACCACCGGCTCGTACACGACCGACCAGGGCATCACCAAGGTCACCCGCCAGGAGCTGGAGGCGGTACACCTCTCGCCGTTCGCCGAGTCGGTGAAGCGGGGCGTCGGCACGGTCATGCCCTCGTACTCCTCGCTCGACATCCTGGGCGACGACCAGGGCCCGGTGAAGATGCACGCCAACGCCGAGATGATCAACGGGGTCCTCAAGGACCGGATGGGCTTCGAGGGCTTCGTCATCAGCGACTGGCAGGCCATCGACCAGATCCCCGGCGACTACCCGAGCGACGTCCGTACGTCGATCAACGCCGGACTCGACATGATCATGGTCCCGACCGCGTACCAGGACTTCACGAAGACGCTGAAGGACGAGGTGGCGGCGGGCCGGATCAGCGAGGCCCGGATCGACGACGCGGTCGCCCGCATCCTCACCCAGAAGTTCCGCCTGGGCCTCTTCGAGAAGCCGTACGCGGACACCACCCACCTGGACAAGGTCGGCTCGGCCGAGCACCGTGCGGTGGCCCGTGAGGCGGCCGCGAAGTCGCAGGTGCTCCTGAAGAACGACGGGGCCGTCCTGCCGCTCAAGCCGGACCAGAAGGTGTACGTCGCCGGGTCCAACGCCGACGACATCGGCAACCAGGCCGGCGGCTGGACCATCAGCTGGCAGGGCTCCTCCGGGAAGACCACCACCGGCACGACGATCCTGGAGGGCATGAAGAAGGCGGCGAGGAGCCCGGGGTCCGTCACCTACTCGCGCGACGCCTCCGCCGCCACGGACGGTTACGACGTCGGTGTGGTGGTCGTCGGCGAGACCCCGTACGCCGAGGGCATCGGCGACGTCGGCAACGGCCACGACCTGGAGCTGACGGCGGCCGACAAGGCGGCGGTCGACAAGGTCTGCGCGGCGATGAAGTGCGCGGTGCTCATCGTCTCGGGCCGCCCGCAGCTCATCGGCGACCGGCTCGGGGACATGGACGCGCTGGTGGCCTCCTGGCTGCCGGGCTCCGAGGGCGACGGCGTGGCCGACGTCCTCTACGGCAGGCGCGCCTTCACCGGACAGCTGCCGGTGACCTGGCCGAAGTCGGAGGCCCAGCTCCCGATCAACGTCGGGGACACGGCGTACGACCCCCAGTTCCCGTACGGCTGGGGCCTGACCACCCTGAAGAAGCCCCCGGCCGGCGGCGAGCTCACCCTCGCGGCCCTCGCCGTCGCCGCCCAGGTCGCCGAGAAGGCGAAGCTGGGGAAGACCCCGGCGGGCAAGGCGATCGTGGACCAGGCCCGGCTGCTGGTCCAGCAGAAGATCGACGGAAAGTTCGGCCAGGCGGTGGCCAAGCCCTTCGCGGAGGCGGACCACCTGCTGCTCAAGGGCGACCTGACCGGCGCGGTCGCCAAGCTGCGCACGGCCTACCGGGCCGCGTAGGCACCCCGCTCTCCGGACGGGCGACGGCGTTCGTCGCCCGTCTGGAGTAGCGTGAAGTATGAGGAAAAGGCTCTTCCCCGCGCTGCTGGCGGGCCTGCTGCTCATCATCGCAGCGGCGGCTCTCGCCCTGACCTCCCCCGCGTCGGCCGCGCCCGCCGCGACCATCCAGGACGCCGCCCAGGCCCTGCGCGACGACCCGGTCTACGTGGACCCGGGCGCTCGCGATCAGCTCTCCGTCGCTGACGAGAAGGCCCTGGAGAACAAGATCACGGACGCCGACAAGCCGGTGTTCGTGGCCGTCCTCCCCGATACCTCCGCCTTCCCCGAGGAAGGCCTCCTCCCGACCCTGCGCAGCGACACCGGCATCACCGGCGTGTACGCGATACGGCTCGGCGACGGCTTCGACGCGGGCGCGGACCCGCAGGTCATGCCCACCCGGGCGGTCGAGAACCTCACCGCGTCGGTGGAGAACCCGGCCACCGCTGCCGACCCGAACACCCAGCTCAACGCCTTCGTCGACCGCGCCGTCGAGCAGGCCCGGGGCACCGCCCCCGCCTCCTGGTCCGGCGGCGGAGGCGCGGCGGACCGGACCGGAGCCCCGGTCGGCGGCCTGATCACGCTCGGCGCGCTGGTCGCGGCGGGCGGCGCGGGCGCGTACGCGATCTCCCGCCGCAACAAGCGCCGCAAGGAGGAAGAGGAGCGCATCGCGCTCGACAAGCTCCGGGTCGTCGTCGACGAGGACATCACGGCGTACGGCGAAACCCTGGAGCGCCTGGACTTCCACCCCGCCGAGAAGGGCGCGGACGACACCATGCGCGCCGACTACGAACGGGCCCTGGACTCCTACGAGACCGCCAAGACCAGGATGGACAAGGCCACGCACCCCTCGGACGTCCGCGGAGTCACCCAGTCCCTGGAGGACGGCCGCTACTCCCTCGCGGTCCTGGAAGCCCGCCGCACCGGCGCGGAGATCCCGGCCCGCCGCCCGCCGTGCTTCTTCGACCCGCGCCACGGCCCCGCGGTCACGGAGGTCGTGTGGACCCCGTCCGGCGGCGCGGCCCGCGAGGTCCCGGTCTGCGGTGCGGACGAGGTCCGGCTGAGCCGGGGCGAGGACCCCCTGAGCCGTACGGTCGACGTGGGCGACGGCAACCGCCGCCCGTACTGGGAGGCGGGCCCCGCGTACGGCCCCTGGGCCGGCGGCTACTTCGGCGGCGGCCTGCTCCCCGGCCTCCTGGTCGGCACCATGCTCGGCTCGATGCTCGCCACCCCGGCGTACGCCTCCGAGTACGGCGGCGGTGACTTCGGCGGCGGCGCGGGCGGTGACTGGGGCGGCGGCGACTTCTCCGGCTCCGACTTCGACTCCTCCGGATTCGGCGGGGGCGGCTTCGGCGACGGCGGAGGCTTCGGGGGCGGCGGCTTCGACGGCGGCGGTTTCTGAGACCGGCGGCGCTGTCCGAGCCTCCCGGCAGCACGGCCGGTCCGCAGCGCGCCGGGCGTCACGGTCTTCCCGCAGCGCCCCGGGTTCCGGCGGATCCCCTCAGCCGGGACCCGGGTTCTTGCTTCGGGCGGACTCAGTCCTCGTCCTCCTCCATGCTCTCGAACCCGGAGCGGAACAACGCCGAGAAGCTGGCGTACTTCGTGGTGTCGCCGTACTTCGGTGTGAACTCGTGGGCCGCCCACTCGCCGTCCGGCCCGACGTCGGTCGGGTCGAGCAGCCAGAAGTCCTCTCCCCGGGCGATCTCGATGCACCGGCGAAAGAGCTCGACGTCCTCCTCGTTGCCGGGTATCGAGGCGTAGATCTCGGTCACGCGTCCGCCGGCCTCGCTGTCCCGCATCCACACGACGCGGTCGCACGGATGGACACCGTCCACCCAGCCGTCGAGGCGCGTCCACCCGTCGCTCGCCAGGAAGAACCCCCGCACGCCGGCCGGGAACCGCACGCCGAGCCGCTCCTCGGCCGCCGCCAGGGCTTCCTCCCGGGCAGGGGCTTCACCCAGCCACGCCTCGACCCGCTCGTCCTGGTCCAGGGCGTCCAGCTGATCCTCGTCCAGCAGGTCGACCAACTCTTCCTCGTCGGCACGGACCTTCACGTACAGCTCGCCGTACCGCTCCAGGAAGACACGCCACTCCTCCGGTGTGGTCGGAGCGTCAGCAACTTCATTCTCTTCAGGCTCAGTTGTATCGGTCATGCCGATCATGGTGCCAGGTGGCTCTGACAACGCCGAGGCGGGCGAGGATTCTTGTCCATGGCGGATCTCCTGGAGATACCGGGAATGCCCGCCGGGCACAGCCGGTTGGGCGAGGCATGAGAGCTGTCGGCGTGTGCGAGTTCGGCGGACCGGAAGCCCTGCGGGTGCTGGATCTGCCCGAACCCCAGGCAGGCCCCGGTGAGGTCCGCGTCCGGGTGCACGCGGCCGCGGTGAGTCCCACGGACGTCATGCTGCGTACGGGCGGGCACGCGGTACGGATGCCCGGCCGGCGGCCTCCGTTCGTACCGGGCATGGACGCCGCCGGGGTGATCGACCAGATCGGGCCCGGGGCCGGGGGCCGGCTCGCGGTGGGCCAACGCGTGGTGGCGCTGGTGCTGTTCACCGGTCCGCACGGGGGCGCCTACGCGGAACAGGTCGTCGTACCGGCCGCGTCGGTCGTGCCGGCGCCGGAAGGGATGGGCTTCCCCGAGGCGTCGACGTTGCCGATGAACGCCATGACCGCGCGACTGGCCCTCGACGTGCTGGACCTGCCGCCGGGCGGAACGGTCGCGGTGAGCGGTGCCGCGGGTGCGGTGGGCGGCTACGCGGTCGAGCTGGCCCGGGCGGACGGGCTGACGGTGATCGCCGACGCGGCCGGGCGCGATGTCGAAACGGTGCGTGGCTTCGGGGCCGACCACGTCGTCGAGCGTGGTGCCGGAATCGCCGACCGTATCCGTACGCTCGTGCCGGAAGGCGTGGCCGGTGCGGTGGACGGGTCGGCCCAGACCGCCGAGCTGGTGCCCGCGATCAGGGACGGTGGCACGCTCGTCGAGCTCCGGGGGTGGCCGGGGCCGGCCGGGCGGGGCATCAGGGTGTGCCCGGTGATGGTGCCCGAGCGCATCGGCGACACGGCCGGCCTGGACAGACTCTGCCGTCAGGCCGAGGCGGGCGTTCTGACGCCGCGCGTCGCGCAGGTGCTGCCCGCCGCCGAAGCCGCCCGGGCGCACCGCCTGTTGGAAGCGGGCGGCCTGCGGGGCCGCGTGGTCCTGGACTTCTCCTGAGCCCGGCTGCCGTCCGTGCACATGAGCGTGCCTGCCGTCCCCGCTCAGACGAACCGGGAAGGCGGGCCGCCTGAGCCGGGTACCAGGCGGCCACGCCGCCGAGGAGGAAGCGGAGCGCCGCGGGGGCGTGGCGACCGCCGACGGGCTCCGGCCAGGGCTCCGGCCCATGAGAGGGAGCTTGCACGCTGCACGCCAGGGCGGCTGCCGTGCCTTCCGCCGCCTGCCGGGCAGGGGGCAGACGGGCCTCCGGGTTCCTGGCCGCGACGAGCGTGGCTGTCATCGTGATGGGGGCCGGAGAGCTGCGCCGGGCGGACGACGCGTCCGCCGCACCGTGACGGTGACGGTGCCCCCGCGGCCCGGTGTGACGGCGTCCGTGTGCGTGTCCGCGACAGTGATCGCCGATCGGGGCGTGCCCTTTGCGGGGTCTCGGCCGTTGAACGGGGCATGAAGAAGCGAAGCGTACTCGCCGTTGTCACCCTCGCCGCCGGAGCGGTCATCGCCGCGATCAGCCCGCCCCCGGGAGGCGGCGACGCGGCGCACGCCGCCGAACCGCCGGTCAGCCTCGGCGCGCTGGACGACGTCGGCGACCTCGGCAAGCTGGTCGACGGCGCGGCCGGGGCGACCACCTCCACCGCCGGCACGGTCACCAGCACGGTGGAGGACGCCCGGTTCAGCTGAGCCGACCGGCGAACACGCCAAGGGCGGCAGGGAGGCGAATCCGCCTCCCTGCCGCCCTTCTCCTGTCCTGTCTGGTCAGGCCAGGAAGTCGACGCTCCGGCAGGAGCCCGCGTCGGCGGCGGCCCGGTAGACGGGCCAGGCCAGGGCCAGATCCTGCCAGGGCAGCCCGACGGGCGCGTAGACGGTGATCTGTTCGCTCGTTTCGCGGCCGGTCCGCTCACCGCCGAGCACCTGCCCGAGCGTCGCGTGCGCCGCGTCGGCGCTCAGCCCGCTGTTGCCGAGCGCCCCCATGGAGACGGCCAGCTCGACGTCGTCGACCACCGTGCGGGCGCGTCGCAGGGCGTCGGCAGCGAGCTCGACCTTGCCGGGCTCGTCCGCGCCGAGCGTCGTGACGTGTATGCCCGGGCGCAGATCGGCGGCAGTCAGCAGAGGGCCGCGTGACCAGGTCGCTAGGACGACGATGTCCGCGCGCGCGGCGGCACTCCGCGGCTCGCCGACCGTCTCGACCTCGATGCCCAGAAGCTCTTCGTGTTCCGCCGCGAACGCGGCCGCCCGCACGGGGTCGGTGTCGCACACGGTCAGCCTGGACACCGTGCGCAGCCGGACGAGACCCCGCAGCACCATCCGGGCCTGCGCCCCCGCGCCGACGACGCTCACCGAGTCGGCGTGCTCGGCGGCGAGCTCGTGGGTCGCCAGGGCGGCGGCCAGGCCGGTGCGCCAAGCGGTGACCGAGACCGAGTCCAGTACGGCCAGCAACTCCCCGCCCGCCAGGTCGTGCAGGCAGACGAGACCCCGCAGCGCGGGAGCGGCGTCGGGAAACTTCGCGTTGACCTTCACCGTGTAGGCCGGAACCCCGTCGATCACCCCGGGCAGCAGCGCGGTCGCCGTGCCCGGACCGGGCAGGTCCGTACGGATCCGCAGCGGCCGGACGTCCGGAGCGGGCGCGGTGAAGCCCGCGCGAAGCCCGGCCATCACGGTGTCGGGGTCGAGCAGGCCGGTGATCTGGGAACGGGTCAGCAGGAGAGTCACCCGGCCACCTTCGCTCATGACAGAGGTTTACGGCCATGGGGCATATGCAACGCCTTATTGGTCCAGACCTATTGTGCGGGCGTGCCCGGCTCGCTAGCTTTCTCCTGGCGGCGCGCGCTGTTCGGATCGGCCCGACTCATTCATTCACTGACGCACAGTCATGTGCGTTGACTGAAAACGGAGTTACCGACATGCACAGACGTATTGCCGCTCTCGCGGTGACCGTGGCGACCGCCGGAGCGATGCTCCTCGGCACCGCCTCGACCGCCTCCGCCACGGGCCCCGGCTTCTGGCTCCGCAGCCATCACGCCAGCCTCGCGGAATGCCAGGCGGTGGGGAACGCAGGCGCCGACAACGCCCTCTGGAGCCGTGTCTTCATCTGCAACCCGTTCGCGGGCAATCCGAGCGTGTACGAGTTGTGGGTGCGCTACTGAGGTAGCGGGCGGACAGCGAACCGCCCCGGCCGCGGCGGCGGCCGGGGCGGTGCCGGGCGTTCAGAGGGCGGCGCCGCTGCCGTGGACGAAGGCGCTCCAGGCGGCGGGCTCGACGGTGAGGACGGGACCGTCGGTCACCTTGGAGTCGCGGATGTGGACGGCGGCGGGGTGGGCGGCTACTTCTACGCAGGCTCCGCCGTCACCGTTGCTGTAGCTGGACTTACGCCAGTGGTAGGCGACTTCGATGCAGTTGCCGCCCTGGTCGCTGCTGTAGCTCGACTTGAACCAATGGAGGGCGGCGGAACGGGAGACGGGGAGGGCGGCGCGGTTCATGTCTCTCCAAGCAAGGCTGCGAGCAGTGCGTCCAGAAGCCGGGCGCTTTCCTCGGCGGTCAGCGCCTGCGTCCGCAGCATCCCATATTTCTGCATGAGAGCGCTGACGTCGGCCGGATCGTCGTACAGCTCTGCTCGCAGGTGCATTTCGACGTACGCGAGCTGATCGTGATCGGGGGTCTCCAGTAGGACCAGCGGTCCCGCGAGCCCCGCGTGCTTCGGCGTCTTCCGCGGCATGATCTGGATGCTGACGAAGGGCAGATCCATGCAGCGTCGCAAGTGGATGAGCTGCTCGCGCATGACCTCGGGATCGCCTAACTCGGCGTACAGGATGCTCTCCTCCAGGATGAAGTGGAGGATGGGCCGGGGCTTGCGATTCAGGATCTTCTGTCGGTTGAGGCGGGTCGCCACCCGCTCCTCGATCACGTCCTCTTCGAGTGGCGGGTAGTGGCTGGAGAAGACCAGCCGCGCATACGCCTCGGTCTGCAGCAGCCCGGGGATGAGCTGGGATTCGTACGAGAACAGGCTCACCGCGCCCTGCTCGTACTGCACGAAGTCCTTGACCAGCGCCTGGTAGCGCTCCTTCTTCGGCACCCGCTCCACGGCGACCTTGAGCGCCCCTTTGGTGTCCAGCAGCTCATCGAGTTGGACCGCCAAGTCCAGCTGGAGCGCCCGTCGCCCCTGCTCGATCGAGGCGATCGTGTCCTCGCCCACCCCGAGTTGTTCGGCAAGGGCGGCCTGCGTCAGCCCGGCGAGTTTGCGGAAGTGGCGCAGCTGCGCGCCGATCAACTGCCATGAAGTGACTCGCCTGATGCTGTGTGTTCCCGGTTGCATGACGTGGCTATCCCCCCATTGACCCTGCTGTCTACCCGTCAGAACCCGTACAAAAGCTTTTGTACGCCTGTCCGCTCTGCTTCAGCGTAGTTACACCGTGTGAGCGTGGAAGCATGAACGAGACAACTCAACTTCCGTACTACCGCGCCGCCTTCTACTGCCGTGAGCGCAGGTCGATCCCGGTCGTACGGAAGTTCACCCGTAAGGCGCTGGTCGAGTGGGAGTGCGAAGGGCGTGCCGACGACGTGCTGCTCTGCGTAACCGAGCTGGCGACCAACGCCCTCCGTCACGGTGTGCCGCCGGGGCGTGGCTTCAAGGTCCACATCTACCTGGAGCGGGTCGAGAACATGATCCGCGTCGAGCTGCACGACAGCGGCGACGGTGAGGTGCGGCCGGCGGACGGGGTGCCGGGGGCCGACGAGGAGGGCGGGCGCGGGTTGCTGCTCGTCGCGGCGCTGGCCGACAAGTGGGGCGTGGCCGAGCGGAACCCCGGCAAGATCGTGTGGTGCGAGTTCAGCATCGAATGATTTGCCGTTTCGGCAAGGGTGTTTGTCGTTTCGGCCTGAACGGGCGCACTCTCGTCATCGAGCGGTGGTGATGCCGCGTGACGAAGGAGGAGCGACATGAAGCAGCAGCGGTACGACGTGGTGATCGTGGGCGGCGGTGCGGCCGGTCTCAGCGGGGCGCTGACCCTGGCGCGGGCCCGGCGCTCGGTTCTGGTGATCGACGCGGGCGAGCCCCGTAACGCGCCCGCCTCGCACGTGCACAACTACCTGGGCCGCGAGTCGACCCCGCCCGGCGAGCTGCTGGCGATCGGGCGCGGCGAGGCGGCCGGGTACGGGGCGGAGATCGTCGAGGGCCGGGTGGCCTCGGCCGAGCGGCTGCCCGGGGACGGGAATCACGGCTTCCGAGTGGTGACCGAGGACGGCCGGAGCGTCGAGGCGCGGCGGCTGCTGGTGACGACGGGGCTCGTCGACGAGCTGCCGCCCGTGCCGGGGCTGGCGGAGCGCTGGGGCCGCGAGGTGCTGCACTGCCCGTACTGCCACGGGCACGAGGTGGCGGACCGCCCGATCGGCGTGCTGGCCACCGGCCCCCTCGCCGTACATCAGGCGCTGATGTGGCGGCAGTGGAGCGAGGACGTGACCCTCTTCCTCCACACGGGTCCCGAGCCGTCGGAGGAGGAGTACGAGCAGCTGGCGGCCCGCGGCGTCGCGGTCGTGGACGGCGAGGTGGCGGGCCTGGAGGTCGCGGACGACCGGTTCACCGGCGTACGGCTGGCGTCCGGCCGGGTGGTCGCGCGCGAGGCGCTGGTGGTGCAGGCCCGGTTCACCGCCCGCTCGGCGGTCCTGGAGTCGCTGGGGCTGAAGGCCGTGGCGCAGGAGATGGGCGGGGTGGTGATCGGTTCGTACGTCCCGGCCGACCCGACCGGTGCGACGGAGGTGCCCGGGGTCTGGGCGGCGGGCAACGTCACCCGCCTCACCGAACAGGTGATCGGTGCCGCTGCCGCGGGCCTCATGGCGGGCGGGGCGATCAACGGCGACCTGATCGCCGAGGACACCCGTGACGCGGTGGCGGCGCGGCGGCGCGGCTGATCGGGCGCGGTTACGAGAACAGGGCGCCGAGGAGGTCGCGCGCCCACCCGAAGAACGTATGGATCAGCACCGCCAGCAGCACGAATATCCCGAGGATCACGGCGGTGACCCAGGAGCAGCCGCGCCCGTCGCCGGCCTCGGGCTCGTCCTGTCCGCCCAGCTCCGCATCGAAAAGATCCACGACCGCTCCTGTCCCGCCCCATCACCCGCCACGCACGAGCGGCGACCGGTGACCGGAGCCCCCCGGCTCCGTGGGGTGAAGAGTCGCACGGCCGGGGCGGGCCGGCGGAGGCGGTGCCGTACTCAGAGAGGTAGGGGCAGGTACTCAGTCCCGTTTCCCGTCCGGCGTAACGCGGGCCCGTGAATGGCCGGGCCGTGGGGCGAGGCCGGGGCCCGGGGGCCGGGACAGGTGTGAGCTTCCGTGACGGGGATACGCGCAGGGCCCCGGGAGACCGGGAACGAGGGCCTCCTCGACGAGTGCATTCGTCCGCGTTTGCCTACATTGGCAGGGGGTCAGTAGGGCAGCCGTAGTGGGAGCCAACGCCGACGCGTCTGCGGAAGACGAACAAGAGGAAACGACGACATGACCGACACCTCGCGCAAGCCGACCACCTCCGACTCCGGCGCCCCGGTGGAGAGCGACGAGCATTCGCTCACCGTCGGCCCGGGCGGGCCGATCCTGCTCCAGGACTCCTACCTGATCGAGCAGATGGCCCAGTTCAACCGCGAACGCATCCCCGAACGCCAGCCGCACGCCAAGGGCAGCGGCGCGTTCGGGAAGTTCGAGGTGACCGCGGACGTGTCCGCGTACACGAAGGCCGCGCTCTTCCAGCCGGGCGTCACCACCGACCTGGTGATCCGGTTCTCCACCGTGGCGGGGGAGCGGGGCAGCCCGGACACCTGGCGGGACCCGCGCGGCTTCGCGGTGAAGTTCTACACCAGCGAAGGCAACTACGACATGGTGGGCAACAACACCCCCGTGTTCTTCGTGAAGGACCCGATGAAGTTCCAGCACTTCATCCGGTCGCAGAAGCGCCGGGCGGACAACAACCTCCGCGACCACGACATGCAGTGGGACTTCTGGACGCTCTCGCCGGAGTCGGCCCACCAGGTCACCTGGCTGATGGGCGACCGGGGCATCCCGCGCAGCTGGCGCCACATGAACGGCTACACCTCGCACACGTACATGTGGATCAACGCGCAGGGACAGCGGTTCTGGGTGAAGTACCACTTCAAGACCGACCAGGGCGTCGAGACGTTCACGCAGCACGAGGCCGACCAAATGGCGGCGGCGGACACGGACTACCACACGCGTGATCTCTTCGAGCACATCCGCGACGGCGCATTCCCGAGCTGGACGCTGAAGGTCCAGATCATGCCGTACGAGGACGCCAAGGACTACCGGTTCAACCCGTTCGACCTGACCAAGGTGTGGCCGCACGGCGACTACCCGCTGATCGAGGTCGGCCGGATGACGCTGGACCGCAACCCCACGGACAACCACGCCGAGATCGAGCAGGCGGCGTTCCAGCCGAACAACTTCGTCCCCGGCATCGGCCCGAGCCCGGACCGGATGCTGCTGGCGCGGCTGTTCAGCTACGCGGACGCGCACCGCCACCGCATCGGCGGCAACTACCAGCAGCTGCCGGTCAACGCCCCCGTCGCGCCGGTGAACACGTACTCCAAGGACGGGGCGATGGCGTACCGCAAGACCAGCGACCCGGTCTACGCCCCGAACTCCAAGGGCGGCCCGGAGGCGGACACGGCACGCTACGGCACCCCGCCGAGCTGGTACGCCGACGGTGACATCACCCGGGCGGCGTACGTCGACCACGCCGAGGACGACGACTGGGGCCAGGCGGGCACCATGGTCCGCGAGGTCCTGGACGACGCGGCGCGGGACCGGCTGGTGGACAACGTGGTGGGCCACCTGCTGAACGGGGTGACCGAGCCGGTCCTCCAGCGGGCGTTCCAGTACTGGTCGAACGTCGACGGCACGCTCGGCAAGCGCATCGAGCAGGGGGTGCGCGCGAAGGCGGGCGAGAAGGACCCGAAGGCGGCGGAACAGGCCAATCCGGCGCGCACGTCGATGCAGCGCAAGGCCTGAGGCCCGGGCCGCTGCCCGCTTCCGGGCCGTACGACATGCTGGCCCTCATCCGTCGGCTTCGTCGGCCGACGGATGAGGGCCCGCGGCGTTTCCCCGCTCGGTCGCCCGCGTACCGCGTACCGGGGGCCGGGGGCCGGGGAGACCGTGCCGGGTCGCCGGTTCTAGGCTGGCTGCGATCCCAGGGGGGGGCGACGATGCAGCGATACGACTGGTACGGCGGCGAGGAGTCCGAGCGGAATCCGGACGCCGAGGCCGAGGCGCTGAGGGCGAAGGTCCACGCCGGTATCGCGGGAGGCTGTGGGCTGACGGTGCTGCTGGCGGTCGTGGCGGGCGCGATCCTGCTGGGCGTGGTGGTGGCGGTGGCCTGGGCCTGGATATCCAGCCGCCACTGATCCGGCCCAGGGGCGGTGATTCCTCGGCACGCGCCGCCGCCGCCCGGTCCTCCTCAGTGCTGGACCGGGCCGCCGACCGGGACGGGGTCGACGTGCCCGGTGGGCGGCAGCGTCCGCGCGAGATCGAGCCCGATGTCCACCAGCGAGGACCGGCGCAGGCGGGCGACGTCGGGCAGCGGGGTCCACACCGACTCGGCGGTGTCGCCGTTCGGCTCGGGCCGGAGCCGGCCGCCGGTGACGCGGACGCGGTAGAAGACGCCGATGTTCTGCAACTCGGGCGCCCCGGGCCGGCGGCGCTCGCCCGCCGGAACCACCCGTGAGTCCACGCCGAGCAGCCGCTCGACCACGGCCTCCAGACCGGTCTCCTCGGCGACCTCCCGGATCACCGCGTCGAACGGGTCCTCCGCGTGCTCGACCCCGCCGCCCGGAAGGGTCCAGGTGCGGTCGCCGTCCGGGCCCACGGCCAACGCGAGCAGCACCCGCCCGTCCTCGATGCACACCGCGTACGCGGCCAGTCGTCGATCCATCGCGCGAGGCTATACGCGGGGCACGGCGAGCAGACACCCCCGCGCACCGTTCAAGATCATCAAGGTGCAGAATGACCTGTATGTCGATATCGAACACGCCTCGGGCGGCCACGCTCGACGACGCCGCGGCGATCAGCGGCACGCTGGCCCGCGCCTTCCAGGACGACCCGATGATGGAGTGGTTCTTCCCCGGCGGAGCCTCGCGCGAGCCGGACCTGGTCCGCTACTTCACCACGATCTTCACCCGGCAGTACGGCCGCCACGGGGTGTGCGAGCGCACCGCGTCGGCGGCCGCGTTCTGGGTGGCGCCGGAGGGCCAGGAGAAGACCGTTCCCGACGCGGAGACGGTCGCGGAGCTGGAGGAGATCCTCGGCGACCGGGCGCCGCTGTTCCGGGACGCGGTCGCGGCCGCCGCCGAGCAGGGCCCCAAGGAGCCGCACTGGTACCTGGCGGTCGTCGGCGCGGACCCGGCCGCCCGGGGCCAGGGGCACGGGGCGGCGCTGCTGCGCTCCGGACTGGCCAAGGCCGACGCGGCGGGCCTGCCGGTCTATCTGGAGTCCTCCAAGCCGGACAACCTGCCGTTCTACGAGCACTTCGGCTTCACGGTGCTCGGCGAGGCGGCCCTTCCCGGCGGCGGCCCGGCGCTGTGGGTGATGCGACGGGAGCCGCGCCCGGTGGACGCGGCGTAGCGGTCTCGGAAGGCTCAGAAGGAAACGTTTCTTTCTGGATCTGCCGGTGGGAAAGCACCGTGGGACGGGGAGCGCGGAGAAGAATGGTTTCTCCGCGCTTCGTGTCCGCCGGTCCGCCCGTCCGGTGAACGGCGTGCCTCGGTCCAGATGGCCTCCAGCCCGAGGGGCCGCCGCGTTTCGTGAGCGTGCCAGGGCTGCCGGAGGTCGGCTGTCTCCTGGGAGTCGCCGTACGCCGGTGTCCCCGGCGCGGCCCCCGACAGGGCGTCGTACTCGATGCCGTCGAGTCGCCGTTCGAAGTCCGCCTGGAGACGGTTCATCGTGGCGAGGAAGTCCCTGAGCAGGATGTGTTCTTCAGTCATGGGGTGCCGCGTTCCTCCGAGAGACTTCTGCTGCCACATCCCGACAACGACATGGCCGGGTCGAGGGAACGTGGCGTTCGAGTGAGCGCACAGAGGCGTGCCGGGGCGCGTGGACGCCCGGCGCGAGCTGCCTGTGCGGCCGCGGTCCTAGGTTCTGTCGTCAAATGTCACGCCCACATCAGGAGTGAGGCGAGGGTGACGGCTGCTTCGTAGGACTGGACGGTCTTGTCGTAGCGTGTGGCGATGCCGCGCCATTGCTTCAGACGGTTGAAGCACCGCTCCACGACGTTGCGGTGCTTGTAGGCCTCGCGGTCGAAGGCCGGCGGGCGGCCACCGCGGCTGCCCCGCCGGGCCCGGTTGCCGATCTGGTCGGCCCGCTCGGGAATCGTGTGGGGGATGCCGCGGCGGCGGAGCCAGGTGCGGATCGCCTTGGAGCTGTAGCCCTTGTCGCCCAGGACGTGATCGGGCCGGACGCGGGGACGGCCGGGGCCGATCCGGGGCACCCTGATCGCGTCCATCACGGCGGTGAACTGGGTGCAGTCGTTGGTGTTGCCGCCCGTCACGACGAAGCCGAGCGGACGGCCCCGGCCGTCGCAGGCCAGGTGCACCTTGCTGGTCAGACCGCCCCTGGACCGGCCGAGGGCCGGGTCGCAGAGCCCCCTTTTCGAGCCCCGGCAGCATGCTGGTGGGCCCGGACGACCGTGGAATCGACCGACACCAGCCACTCGATGTCGCCCGCCGCGTCGGCCCTCGCCTGCGCGGCCCGCAGCATCCGTTCGAACGTCCCGTCCGCCGCCCACCTGCGAAAACGCGTATGCAGCGTGGCCCACGGCCCGTAGCGCTCGGGCACATCCCGCCAGGCCGTCCCGGTCCGGAACTTCCACACGATCCCGTTCAGGACCCTGCGGTCATCCAGCCGCTTCCGCCCCCGCAACGACACGGGCAGCAACGGCCGGACGAACTCCCACTCAGCATCAGACAGTTCATGACGACGTATCACGACACCATGATCCACCAACGATGATCATTTGAAGACACCGCCTAGGCCGAGCGGCCGATGCGCGCATGATCGCTCACTCCATAAGCTCCCCGGACGACCGGCCGTCCACGGCCGGCCGATCCACGCAGATCAGGAGGTAGCGCGATGCCGGCAGACGCCACGGCTCACGTGCGCATCGCCCGCCCGTCCCGCGACCTCGCGGCGGCGGAACGCTTCTGGGTCGCGGGGCTCGGCCTCGACGTCCGGTACCGCCATGAGGCGGACGGCACGCCGGGTCGCCACTCGCTGCTCATGGTCGGCTGGCCCGGCGCCGCCTGGCACCTGGAACTCGTCCACGATCCGGCGGACCCCGTGGAACCGCGCCCGACGCCCGAGGACCTGCTCGTGGTCTACCTCGGCGAAGAGGTGCCGGACACTCTCGTGGAGCGGCTCGAACAGCACGGCGGCACGCGGGTGCCCGCGCACAATCCGTACTGGGACACCTGGGGCGTCACGCTCCGGGACCCGGATGGCTATCTGCTGGTGCTGTCCACCCGGACGTGGTCGTGACCCGCCTGCTGAGGGCGGTACGCGCCCGCCTCGCCGCGGATCCCGTACGGCGGCCGGCCGGGCCACCGCCGCTCACCGAGGCGGAGACGGCCGAAGCGGAGGCCCAGCTCGGCGTCACCTTCCCTCCGGAGTACCGCCGTCACCTGCTGGAGGTGAGCGCCGGCGGCGAGGCGTTCGCCCGGCTGGAGCGGACCGAGGGCGTCTGGTGGTGGACGGACAACACCGCCACGCGACGCGATCTGCTGGCCCTGCCCTTCCCGCACCCCGATTCCTACGACGAGGCCGACGACGCGCTCCTCCTGCGTGAGCCCCGGGCCGAGGACTGTCCGGACGACGAGGAAGCGTTCTCGCGGGCCTGGACCGCATGGGACGACGAGGCGGGCGAGTTCGAGGACCGGAAGACCGCCGGAGCCGTCGTCCTCAAGGAGCACGGCTGCGGCTTCGCCACCCTGCTGGCCCTCACCGGCCCGCTGTCCGGCACCGTGTGGTGGGACGGCCGGGCCACCTGCGACCTGATCGTCCCGCTGTCCCTGGACCACGCGGGCGGCGCACGGCCCGTGACCTTCGGCGAATGGCTGGGGCGCGACTCCTGGGACCTGCTCCCGCCGGACAGTTGGCCGCGGCGGCGGGACTGACCGCCGTACAGGGCCCTCGCCCCTCACCTGCCGCCGCCTGCCGTGCACGCCCGTCCCGAGCGGCGCCCGACTATGAACCACGCGTATAAACCAGGTGTATAGACTCTGTGTATAGTCAGGGCATGGCTGCTACCGATGCGATCGCTCCGCCCCGCCTGCGCTTGAAGAACGCTCCGGGCGCGTCTGCTCTGTGCCTCGGCGCCGGGCTCGCCGGGGGCATCCTGACGAACCTGTTGCAGGGCTGGCTGCCCGGGGCGTGGAACAACCTGGCGAACTCCGGCGCGGTGTGGACGATGCTCGCGTTCGCCGCGGGCGTCGTCCTCGCGAGCCGTACCGACGACCGTCGCGTTCCGGCGGCAGCCGGAGCCCTGGCGGAGATCGGGCTCGTCGTCGGCTACTACGGGTACGCCGAGTTCGGGCGGGACGGAATGGGCTCGCTCACCTTTCCGCTGCTCTGGCTCGCCATGGCCTGTGTCGCGGGGCCGCTGTTCGGCATCGCGGGCGCGTGGTCGAGGCGCGCCACGCAACCCTGGCGGCGTTACGTGGCGCTCGGCGCACTCGGCGGCCTCTTCGGCAGTGAGGGCCTCCACTACTGGCTCGGCCTGGGGTACGCGCCTCAGGCGGTGGCCTGCGGGGCTTTCGCCTGCGGCCTTCCGCTGCTGCTGGGGCGCACCTGGAAGGAACGCGGTCTGAGCCTCGCCGTGGCGATTCCCGCGTCCTTCCTCACGTACCAGAGCCTCTACGGACTCCTGGACGCGGTGTCCGGCTGACCGATCGTCGGACGGGCCGGCGGATCAGCCGGCCACAGCGTTCAGGCGGCCACGGCGCTCACCCGCTCGCCCGCTCACCCGGCCACACCGTTCACCCGGTACAGCATCACCCGGTAGTTGCGGTTGTCGTACCACTGGCTGACGGTCAGGTGGAGATCGGCGACGGTGGAGCCCGGAACGATGAATCCGCCGTACGGGCTCGCCACGGCGTTGCCGGTCTCCCGGCCCGGGACGGTCGGGACGATCGTCGTCTGTTCCGGCGTGGTGAACAGGTTCGAGGTGGGCCCGGCGAAAACCTGGGCCCTGAGGTCCAACGGGCTCATGTTCAGCCAGCTGAGCACGTACCGGCCGTCCATCGCCCGGAAGCAGATCTCGCCCCAGCGCCTGGCCCCGGTCACCGTCGTCGGCGGATTGCCCCAGTCCCACCGGCCGTCCGCGTACCCCCAGGGCTGGTAGGCCGCAGGGGTGCCCAGCGCGTCCTGCGGCACCCGGTGGAGCAGCAGGCCCGACACCGCGTCCCGGTCGAACGCGGTGGACAGGACGTAGCAGTAGCCGTCGTCGGCGACCGCGTAGGTCTTCTGCTGGAACTGGCCGCCGTACTGGTCGCCCGGCCACTGGCAGAGGTAGTGCCAGGTCGCGCCGTTGTCGTCGGAGCGCCAGAAGTCCGTGTGGTGGGTGCGGTAGATCACCCCGCGCATCAGGTGCATGTACATCGTGGAGCCGACGGTGAACACATCGGACGGGATGGCGGTGGTGCCCCCGTCATGGCTTTCCGGGACCAGGCCGACGGCGCGGGTTCCCCCTACCGCGCCGTCGACCAGCAGCGCCCCCGGCGCGGCGTTCGAGGACCGCAGTCCCACGGGCGAGCGCCAGTCCGGTCCGCCGACGCCCTCGCCGTCGAAGGTGTCACCGCAGACGAGGAGCACCGACCCGTCGGGGCACCGGACCGGGATGCCGAGGTCCGTCCACGGCGCGGCGAACCGCCCCGTATGCGCGGGCCCGGTGAGGTCGCGCACCTTCGCCCCGGTGACGCGCGGGGCGGCGACCGCCCCGCGCCCGCCGGCGCCCACACCCGCCACGGCGAGCCCGCCGATCGCGGCGGAGCGCAGCAGAGCACGCCGGCTCGGACCGCCGGCCTCGTACGGGGCCGGGCTGGGCGGAGGCGTCCTCTGCATGGCGGGCTCCCTGCTGGGTTGGACGGAGGAAGGGGGCGAGGTGAGCATCAGGCTTTACGGAGGCGGGCGACGATCCCGTCGAGGTCACGGCGGAAGAGGTCGGGGCGTACGAAGTGCCCGCCGGGCACCTCGTGCCACTCGTGCGGAATGCCGGCCGAGCCGAGACGGCCCCGGAACTCCCGCTGCCCGGCGAGGACCTGCGTCTCGTTGACGGTGTCGAACCAGTTGACCGGGTCCGGGCTGATCCCGGCCACCAGGAAGACCCGCTTGTTGCGGTAACTCTCCACCCGCTGCACCGGGTTGTCGGCGCTGACCCGCGCCTCGTCCCACAGCGGCGCGCCGTAGACCGTGCCCCCGCCCAGCTCCACGGCGGCCGAGGAGAGGTTGGCCCAGTGGGCGACGAGGCCCGCGTCGCGGCGCAGGCTGGCCGGGCCGGAGTGCGAGCTGACCGAGGCGAAGTGGCCGTAGTACTTGGCCGCGTACTTCAGGGCGCCGAAGCCGCCCATGGAGAAGCCGGAGACGGCCCGGCCGTCGTACTCGGCGTACGTACGGAAGTTGGCGTCGACCCAGGGCAGCAGCTGGGCGATGTGGAAGGTCTCCCAGTTGCGCGGGCCGACGTTGGAGCTGACCGGGTTGGAGTACCAGCCGGCGTGCCCGCCGTCCGGCATCACGACGATGAGCGGCTTCCCGGCGGTCCACGCGCGGATGCCCATCCGGTCGAAGGTGATGAAGTCCTGGTCGGTGCCGCCCCCGTGGAACAGGTAGAGGACCGGGTATCTGCGGCCGGAGGTGTGGTACCCGTCCGGGAGGAGGACGTTGACGCCGGGGTTCCAGCCGATGGCGGAGGTGGCGAAGCGGTAGTAGCGCATCCGGGCGTCGGACTCGTTGCGGTCCACGATGCGCAGGCCGAATCCGTCGCCGGCGGCGTGGGCGGCCGAGGCGGATGCCAGGACTCCTCCCGCGCCGAGCGCGGTCAGGGCGGTGAGCGAGGCGGCGGCCTTCATCACACCTCGGCGGCTGGGGCGGGCGGTGTTCAACACGGACTCCAGGGTCGGGAAGCGGTGAACAGGTCGATGCCCGGCGGGAGCCGTTCCACGGGTCGGGCGGAGCGGCTACCGGGAACAGCTACCGGGCGGGGCGGCGAGCCGGTCGGCGCTGAGCCGGTGGAGCCGTTCTCCGTGTGCGGAGACGGGCGGCTCAGCGGTGGGAACAGCGTCGCGGCCCCGCGAGAACCCGCGCAAGTCCCGTAAGCCCAGGCTTACATGGGCTCCGGTGGTCGAGACTCCCGGCAGCCGGAGGCCCTGCCGTCACCTGTCGGACAGGGGCGTGCCGCCGACCCGCCGGTCGAGGTCGCGTCGTCACCTGCCGACCGAGGCCGCGCGCGTCACTCGCCGCCGACGCGGGCCTCCGCCCCCGCCCACGTCTCCGGCGCCCACACCCCCGACCGCTTCAGCGACGCCGGGCAGTGGCGGAAGATCTCGTCGATCTCGACGACCAGGGCGAGCTTCGGGCGCTGGCCCTTCAGCGTCATCGCGTCGAAGAACGGGGCGTCCGTGAGGATGCGGGCCCTGCCGTTGATGCGCAGGACGTCCATCGCGCCGGGTATCAGGTAGAGCAGGCCCACGTGCGGGTTGGCCAGGATGTTGTGGAAGCTGTCCGCGCGGCGGTTGCCCGGGCGGTCGGGCAGGGCGATGGTGCCCCGGTCCAGGACGTGGGTGAAGCCGGGGGTATCGCCGCGCGGGGTGGCGTCGCAGTTGCCGGCCGCGTCGGACGTGGCCAGGGTGCAGAACGGGGAGCGGGCCAGCAGGGCGAGGTCCTCGTCGGTGAGCCGGTCGTGGACCTTGTCGATGACGATCGGGTGCGGGGTGCCCAGCAGCTCGCGCAGTTCGTCCGCCGAGCCCAGGGGCACGGCCCCGGCCAGCGGACCGGTGGCGGGGGCTGTGGTGTCGGTGGGGTCGGCGTACGACAAGGAAGGGGCTCCGAAGCTCGTGGGGTGCGGCAGCGCGCTGTCGAACTGACGCTGTTAGGGTGACCTTACTTTGGGCCCCCTTGTGTTCCCCGTCCGGGGTGGACCGGTCGACGAGGGCGTCTCCCGTACCCCTGGGGTGCCCCCGGCGCCGACGAACAAGCGTGAGGAACGACAAGTGCAGCACCGCATTCCGGCCGCCCCGGTGGCCGGGTCGTGAGCGGCTCGGCCCTCCTGGTGAAGGAGAAGCCGCCGGGCGGCGACAAGGAGACGCGGCGCAGGCGCAGTCGGCCCGTGCTCGCCCTCGGGCTTCTGGCCGCCCTTGCCGTGCTCTTCCTCACCGTGGTCGCCAGCCTCGCCGTCGGTTCCGGCGATGTGCCCTTCCGCGATGTCGTCGACGGGGTCCTCGACCCGGACGTCTCCGTCAAGGGGCAGCTCATCGTCCAGGAGGTCCGCATCCCGCGCACCGTCGCCGGGCTGCTCGCCGGCGTGGCGCTCGGCCTCGCGGGCACGGTGATGCAGGGCGTCGCCCGTAACCCGCTCGCCGACCCCCAGCTCCTCGGCATCAACGCGGGCGCGTCCGTCGCCGTCGTGTGCTCGATCACCCTGCTCGGGTTCACGGTCGCCACCCAGTTCATCTGGTTCGGCTTCCTCGGCGCGCTGCTCGCTGCCCTCCTCGTGTACGGGGTCGGCTCGCTCGGGCGGGAAGGCGCGACGCCCGTGAAGCTCGCGCTGGCGGGGGCCGCGACCGCCGCGGTCCTCACCTCGGTGACCAGTGCGATCCTGCTCCAGGACCGGGGCAGCTACGACCAGTTCCGGTTCTGGCAGCTCGGTGCGCTGACCGCGCGGAGCTCCGAGGTGCTGTGGCAGGTCTCGCCGTTCATCGCGGTCGGCACCGTCCTCGCGCTGGCCCTCGGACCGCAGCTCAACGCCCTCTCCCTCGGCGACGACCTGGCCCGCGGCCTCGGCCAGCGCGTCGGGGCGATCCGGATGGTGTCCGCCCTCGCCGTGGTGATCCTGTGCGGCGCGGCCACCGTCGTCGCCGGGCCCATCGGCTTCGTCGGGCTCGCCGTACCGCACGCCGCCCGCCTCATCACCGGACCCGACTACCGCTGGGTGCTCCCGTACAGCATGGTGCTCGCCCCGATCATGCTGCTCGTCGCCGACATCGTCGGCCGGGTCATCGCCCGCCCCGGCGAGGTGCAGGTCGGCGTGATCACCGCCGCGATCGGCTGCATCCCGTTCATCTGGCTGGTCCGGCGCAGAAAGCTGGTGGAGCTGTGACCGCGCCCCGCCCCGACGGCCCGATGAACGACAGCCCGATGAACGGCAGCCCGGTGACCGGAACCACCGTGACCGGGTCCCGCCCGAAGGAGACCGCGTCCGCGTCCGACGCCCGGCTCGCCGACGCCGTACGCCGGGTCTCCGCCGTACGCGGCCGGAGCCTGCGACGCTCCGTCCTCGTCGGCACCGGCCTGCTCGCCGCCGTGATCGTCATGTTCGGCGTCTCGCTCAGCTACGGCGATCTGGTGACGCCGATCGACAAGGTGGTGGCCACCCTGTTCGGCGGCGGCGACGGCGGATCGCAGTTCGTCGTGCTGGAGCTGCGACTGCCCCGGGCCCTCCTCGCGATCCTCGTCGGCACCGCCTTCGGGCTCTCCGGAGCCGTCTTCCAGACCGTGCTGCGCAACCCGCTCGCCAGCCCCGACCTCATCGGCATCAGCGCCGGGGCCAGCGCGGTCGCCGTCACCGCCGCCCTGCTCTTCCAGGTCAGCGGACTCGCGCTCTCCGCCAGCGCCCTCACCGGTTCGCTGGTCGCCGGAGCCGCCATCTATCTGCTCGCCTGGCGGCAGGGCATCGCCGGTCAGCGCCTGGTCCTCGTCGGCATCGGCGTCGGCATGGGGCTCTCCAGCATCGTCTGGTACGTGATGGCCCGCTCCGAGGTCACCGACGCGCAGGAGGCGTTCCGCTGGCTGGCGGGCAGCCTCAACGGCCGCTCCTGGAACCAGGTGTGGCCGCTGCTCATCGCCCTCGGCCTGCTCGTCCCGCTGACCGTCCTTGCCGCCCACGCGCTGCGCCCCCTCCAGCTCGGGGACGACGCGGCCGCCGGGCTCGGCGCGAAGGTCGAGGGCGGTCGGCTCGCGCTGCTGGGCTGCGCGACCGCGCTCGCCGGGATCGCGACCGCCGCCGCCGGACCCGTCGGGTTCGTGGCGTTCGTCGCCGCGCCGATCGCCCGCCGCCTGGTCCCGGGCCGGGGCGCCGCCCTGCCGCAGGCGGCCCTGACCGGGGCGCTGATCGTCCTGGTCGCCGACTTCGGGGCACAGCACCTGTTCCCGGTGCAGCTGCCGGTGGGCGTGGCCACCAGCATCATCGGCGCCCCGTATCTGCTCCTGCTCCTGGCCCGCGCCAACCGCGTCGGCAGCGGGGGCTGACATGGAGGAGCAGATGGTTCGGAAAGACGACGAAGACGACGACGAAAGGCGTGGCCCTGCCGTGGCCGAACACACTCTGGAAGCCCGGGACGTCCGGCTCGGCTACGGCGAACGCGAGATCGTCCCCGGTCTGAGCGTGACCGTGCCGCCCGGGAAGATCACCGTCATCGTCGGCCCCAACGCCTGCGGGAAGTCGACCCTGCTGCGGGCGATGGCCCGGCTGCTGGCCCCCTCCGCCGGGGCGGTGCTCCTGGACGGCCGGTCCATCCAGGAGATGCCGACCAAGGAGGTCGCCTCCGTGCTCGGGATCCTGCCGCAGAGCCCCACCGCCCCGGAGGGCATCACCGTCTCCGACCTGGTCGGGCGCGGCCGCTACCCGCACCAGGGCTGGTTCCGCCGGTGGAGCTCCGAGGACGACGAGGCGGTCGCGCAGGCGCTGCTCTCCACCGACGTCCTCGAACTCGCCGACCGTTCCGTGGACGAGCTCTCCGGCGGCCAGCGCCAGCGGGTGTGGATCGCGATGGCACTGGCCCAGCGCACGGACATCCTGCTGCTCGACGAGCCGACGACCTTCCTGGACGCCAGCCACCAGCTGGACGTCCTGGACCTGCTCACCGACCTCAACCGCGAGCGGGGCGTCAGCATGGTGGCCGTGCTGCACGACCTGAACCTGGCCTGCCGGTACGCCGACCACATGATCGCGATGCGGGCGGGGCGGATCGTCGCGGAGGGCCGGCCGGTCGACATCGTCACGGAGGAGCTGGTCGGCGAGGTCTTCGGGATGCGCTGCTCGGTGATCGAGGACCCGGCGTCGGCCACCCCCATGGTCGTGCCGCTGGGCCGCCACCACATCAAGGACCCGGCCGCCTGAGCCGCGTACGTACGGGGAGGAGCTCTTCGGGCCAACCCGATGGCACCGTTGTCATTAGGTGAGGCTAACCTAAAGGGTATGAACGCTTCCGCTCCCCGTGCCCGGCGCCCCCGCCGCACCCCCATCCTCATGGCCGGTGCCGTCGCCGCCCTCCTCGTCGGCCTCTCGGCCTGTGGCTCGTCGGACGACTCCGACAGCTCCGCGTCCTCCTCCGCCTCCGGCGGCGCCTCCGAAGGCGCCTTCCCGGCCAAGGTCGAGACGAAGTTCGGCGAGGTCTCCGTCGACAAGCAGCCCAAGCGCATCGTCGCGCTCGGCTGGGGCGACGCCGAGACCGTGCTCGCGCTCGGCGGCCAGCCGGTCGGGGCCAGTGACTGGCTGCCGTTCGGCGGCGAGGGCGTCGGCCCGTGGGCCAAGGGCATGTACGACAAGAAGCCCGAGCTCATCGGCACGATGGAGCCGGAGTTCGAGAAGATCGCCTCCCTCCAGCCCGACCTGATCCTGGACACCAAGTCGAGCGGCGACCAGACCCGCTACGACACCCTGAAGAAGATCGCCCCGACGGTGGGCGTGCCGAAGGGCGGCGACCAGTACAAGATCTCGTGGGAGCAGCAGACCACGATGATCGCCGCTGCCATGGGCGTGCCGGAGAAGGGCAAGGAGCTGATCGCGGAGACCGGGAAGAAGTTCGAGGCCGCCGCGAAGGCCCACCCCGAGTTCAAGGACAAGACGATCACGGTCGGCTCGCGCACGTCCGAGGGCTTCGGCGTCTACGTCGGCGGCACCGGACGCATCGACTTCGTCGAGCGGCTCGGCTTCACGAACAACCCGAAGGCCGAGGCCCAGGCCGGCGAGGGCTTCTCCGTCTCCGTCTCCAAGGAGAACCTGGACCTGCTCGACGCCGATCTGACGGTCATGACCCCGATCGGCATCCCGGCCACGGACATCAGCGACGACCCGCTGTACAAGGCCGTCCCGTCGGTGAAGGCGGGCAACGACATCGTCTTCGACGACAAGGACATCTCGCAGGCGTTCGCCACGGACTCGATCCTGTCCGTCTCGTACGCGCTGGAGAAGGTCGTCCCGCTCTTCGCGGAGAAGGTCGCGAAGTAGCCGCCCGGCGTACACACGCGCAGCGCCCCGTCCCCGGGAGATCCGGGTGCGGGGCGCTGCGCGTGTGTACGGAGGAGGTCAGGCCGCCGGGGCCGCCTTGATCGCGGAGATGTCGAAGGTCAGCTTCACCTTGTCGCTGACCATCACACCGCCGGTCTCCAGCGCCGCGTTCCAGGTCAGGCCCCAGTCCGAACGAAGGATGTCGGTGCTGCCCTCGAAGCCGACGCGCTCGTTGCCGTAGACGTCGGTGGCGGAGCCGTTGAACTCCAGGTCGATGGAGAGCGGGCGCGTGACGTCCTTGATGGTCAGGTCGCCGGTGACCCGGTAGGTGTCGCCGCCGCGCTGTTCGGCCTTGGTCGAGCGGAACGTCATGAGCGGGAACTTCTCGGCGTCGAAGAAGTCGCCGCTGACCAGGTGGCCGTCGCGGTCGGCGATGCCGGTGTCGATGCTGGCGATCTTCACGTCGATGGAGGCGGAGGAGTTCGCCGGGTCCGTGCCGTCCAGCACCAGGGTGCCCTCGTGCTCACCGAAGGAGCCGCGCACGTTGGTGACCATGGCGTGGCGCACCGTGAAGCCGATGCTGCTGTGGGCCGGGTCCAGGGTGTACGTGCCGGTCAGGGCGGCAAGTGCCGGGTCCACCGCGGGGGCCTCGGTGACGGTGGTGGCGGTCGACTTGCGGGTGAACAGAGCCATGGCTCCTCCTCGGGGGACGTGTTCGTGGAGGTTGTTTAACCTTCAACGAGATTGACTGTAACTCCATCTTGTTCAAAGTTCAACCTTTCCGTCGCGGGTGTCCCGCGCGCGGTCCTCGCGGCCCTGCCGTCGCCGTCGAGGGCGGGGCGCCCCGCCCTCTGGCGGACGCGCGTAGAACTCGGGCACTATCTCCCTGCCCGGCGTGCGCGGCCCCGTGTCCGTACGCCCACTGTTTTGTCATGAGCAGGAGGAATCCCCCCATGGTGACCCGTCCACGACTCCGCTCCGCCCTCACCGCCCTGGCCCTCGTCCTCGGCGCGCTCTTCGTGCCCGGGATCGGCGCCCTCGGCAGCGGCGCCACCGAGGCGCACGCCGTGACCAAGCTGACCCACGCGCAGGCGACCTCCCGGTTCAGCTCGTCCGGGATCACCTGGTCGTCCTCGGGCGGCTGCTCCGACCGGTCCAACCCCACCTGCACGTCCTTCGACCAGCTCAACCTGCCCAGCGCCCAGGGCGCGCAGACCCTCAAGAGCGCCACCGGCTGCGCGCTCAGGATCACCGGAGGCACCGAGACCGGGCACGCCGGCGGCACGTACTCCCACTGGAACGGCTACAAGCTCGACTTCGCCAAGAGCACCTGCCTGAACAACTACGTCACCGGCACCTTCACCTACATCGGCACCCGGGGCGACGGCGCCCGTCAGTACCAGTCCGGCTCCGGCAACATCTACGCCGACGAGGGCAACCACTGGGACGTCACGTACTACAACTGCGGCGGCTGCTGACCGCGGCGCAGGCCCGGGGGCCGCCCCGCACCAAGGGCGGCCCCCACCGCGTCACGGGATCGGATCGGCGTCCGGGCCCTCCTGCGCCAGCAGGTCCCGGGCGAAGTCCTCCCACTGCGCGTACCGGTCCGGGTACGCGGACCGCTGCACCGCCTGGCACACGTCGCCCGGGTCCATCGACTCCCAGCCGTCGATCTGGAGCAGCCCGGGGTTGGCGCTGGGCGAGGGCAGTCCGTAGAAGGACTTGGACGCGGTCGGTACGTGGGTGATCTGGGCCGGCGTACCCCAGCCCATGCTGGGGCGCTGCTGGAAGACACCGAGCGAGTCGTGGTCGACCGCCGTGGTGTGGTTGACGAACTTCGACTCCTGCATCGCCGTCATCAGGGCGATGATCTGCGCCTCCTCCGAGAGGTCCGCCCCCTTTCCGACGCCGATGACCGTCCGGGCGTGGGCCAGCTGCTCCGGGCCGAGGTCGGACGGGGCGGCGAAGAACGCCCGCAGCTCGCTGTCCGGGGCGGTCTTGAGGAGGTGGGCGGTGGCCGTGTCGATCCGGCCGGTCGGAGGCAGCCCGTAGCTCTTCTGGAAGGCGGGCAGGCCGTGCGCGCCGGGGGCCTGCGGGGCGGGCGAGGGCGGCGGGGCGGGGTCCGCGTGCGCCGGAGCCGCCGCGGTGAGCAGGAATCCGGCGGCGACCGCCGCGAGCATGCGGCGGGGGAGTCGGTTCATTCGCATACGGAACCGTCCCGGGGCGCCGGGCCGAAGTCAAGAACGCCGCACACCGTGTCAATTGATGAGGTATCGGATGCCGGGCGGGCCGGAGTCGGGACACGCCGAGTCCGCACCCGCCGACTCCGGACATGCGTGTGCCCCCCGCCGCACGGACGGGGGGCACACGGTCCTACCGGGCGGGCGTCAGGCGCCCACGCTCACCGTGAAGCGGCGCGGGTTTCCGTCGTGCGCCGCGCCCGAGACGTCCGGCTCGCCGTCCGGGCGGACGTCGTCGTACGGGAACGCGTAACCGATCGGGCTGTTCGCGTGGACCACCCGGGACCAGTGGTTGGTGACCGGGGTCTTGTAGTAGTCCGCCGTCGACGTGCCGTTCGGCTGGCTCGGGTGGCTCAGCATGATCGAGCGGTTGAAGCCCGCCGCCAGCCGGGCCAGGATCGCCTTCTTGTCGTCGGAGTCGCCCGGGTTGTTGGTGAACGGGCCGTGGTTGCAGGTGAAGATGTCCTTCGTCTCCGGCTTGGTGAAGGTGTGGCCGCCCTCGAAGGTGAGGACGTCACCGCTCACCCGGCCGGCCAGCGTGCCCCGGCCGCCCTGGAGGTCGATGCGCAGGTCCTCGGAGCGGTACTTCTCCCAGACCTCGTCGATCTGGGCGGTGAACAGGTCCCGGAACGGCATCTCGGCGGGCCGGTCGAAGTACGGGGCCATGATGTTCTGCGGCGAGACGACCCGCAGCACCTTGCCGTCGTCGCCCCGGGTGATCAGCTTGTCCCACGGCTGCCCGTCGGCGGCGGCCTGGGCGGTGAGGTCCTCGGCGATCCGCTCCACCGCGCCCTCGGGGTGCGGGGCCACCACGTGGGTGCCGTCGCCCTCCAGCGTGATGCCGATCGGAAGCGCGGTGATCAGGTCCACGTAGCTGATGTTGGAGTACAGCTGCTCGGTGTTGAAGGTGAACTCGGCGAAGGCCCAGGTCCGCCCGTAGTTCGGGTCCGTCGGCGTCGCGAAGGCCGGTTCCACCAGGGACGGGCCCGGGTTGAGGAAGAAGTCCAGCTTGTCGTCGCGGACGAAGTAGACCCGCGCGCCGTACATCTGCGGCAGGGTCAGCACCACCGGGGCCGCGCCCGCGCCGTTGAGCGGGATCGCGCAGTCGACGGGCAGCGGGGTCTGCGGGGCGCCGGGGGAGTCGGGGCGGTAGACCTCGCCGTTCGGCCGGAGCAGCACCCAGCGGTCGGTGCCCAGCTCGTGGCCGGTGACGTACGCGTGCACCGTGCCCGGCAACGACTTGTTCTCCAGGGCGATTTCGCAGGTGGCGGGCGCCGCCGAGGCACGCGGGCTGAGGGCGGTGCCCCAGGCGGGGTACGTGAGCGCCGCGGCCGAGGCGGCGGCGCCGGTCAGGAACATTCGGCGTGAAATCACGAGGGGACTCCCGAGATGGTGGGGGGCCGCAGGCGGGGGTGGGGGGTGGCGCGGGGAGGGTCAGGAACCGTGGGGGTGCCTGCGGTGCGCACCACTCTCGCCAGGCCCGGCACGAGCGTCAAGACTTGTGACTGAGAGCGCTCTCAAAAATTCCGAGTCTTCACAACTCGACGCCCCGAAGCGGTACTTGCCGGAACCGAGCGGGTGCGAACCGTGACCGTCGGAGGACGGCGACCGCCAAGAGATGAAGTCGGCCGCCAGGAGGCGGACATGCCCCCGGTACGCCTCCGCCCTCTCCTGACTTGGACTAACGCACCGGGGTTGTTGGACGGAGTCGGCCCCCGCGGCCGAAGTTCGTTGACGGTGTCCGGACAGGGCGACTACTCAGGGGCCATGTCGCCAAGATTCCCTCGCCCCGGCCTGGTCGCCGCGGCCTCCACCGCCGTCCTGGCGCTCGTGGGGGCCGCCCTCCCCGCCGCAGCCGCCCCGCCGTCTCCCACCCCGGCCGAAGCGGCGGAGGTCACCGGGTCCGCCGTGATCCGGTCCGACCGGCTCGCCGTCGCCGTCGCCGACGACTTCCCGCGCGTCCTGTCGTACACCGACCGGGCGAGCGGCGAGCAGCTGCTCGGCTCCACCCGGCCGGTCACCGCCGTCACCCTCAACGGGACCGCCCGCCCGGTGAAGCTCAAGGGCGCGCCGAGGATCAGCGGCGACGCCGCCCGCTACACCCTCGCCTTCGACGCGCTGCCGGGCGTCGAGATCGACGCCTCGCTCACCGTCTCCGGGCGGGTCACCACCTTCAAGGTCACCGCCGTCCGCGACACGTCCGCCTTCCGGGTCGGGACCATCGACATCCCCGGGCACGACCTGATCTCCGTCGGGTCCACCGAGGCCGGCGCCGCCACCGCGTTCACCACGCTCGACCCGGACTCCACCCGCACCGCCGATGTCTTCGGCAAGGTGACCGCGGAGACGAAGCCCGACACCGCGCCCGTCGGGGCCAGTTACGCGATCCTCAACAACGGCTCCCTCGCCGCGGCGATCGAGTCGAACTCCTCGTACGACAAGCCCTCCGGGCCCACCGGCGGCGACGACGCCCGCTTCTGGCGCCAAGCGCGCACCGAGGAGGGCGGCGGCGTCCGGGTCGGCGTCTGGTCCGGCCAGTGGACCTACCGGGGCGAGGGAGCGCCGAAGCCCGAGAGCGGCGCGAACCTGCCGTGGGCCAAGGTCGTCGTCACCCCGGACGCCAACGGCGACCAGGCCGTCGACTGGCAGGACGGGGCCGTCGCCTTCCGCTCCATCGGCGTCACCGCGCCCGGCAGCGAGGACACCGCCAAGCGCGTCGTCACCCACATCCCGTTCAACTTCGCCAGCCAGGCCACCCACCCCTTCCTGCGCACCCTGGACGACGTCAAGCGGATCTCCAAGGCCACCGACGGCCTCGGCCAGCTCGCCGTCCTCAAGGGCTACGGCTCCGAGGGCCACGACTCCGCCCACCCGGACTACGGCGGCAACTACAACAAGCGGGCCGGCGGGCTGAAGGACCTCAACACCCTGCTCAAGGCCGGCAAGAAGTGGGGCGCCGACTTCGGCGTCCACGTGAACGCCACCGAGTCCTACCCGGAGGCCAACGCCTTCTCCGAGCAGCTCGTCGACAAGACCAAGCCCGGCTGGAACTGGCTCAACCAGAGCTACTACATCGACCAGCGCCGCGACATCAACAGCGGCGACCTGGAGAAGCGCTTCCGGCAGCTGCGCGACGAGACCGACCAGAACCTCGACTTCCTCTACATCGACGTCTACTACAGCCACGGCTGGATCGCCGACAAGACGATCCAGGCCGTCCAGAAGCAGGGCTGGACCGTCGGCACCGAGTGGGCCGACAAGTTCGAGCGCGCCTCGCTCTGGTCGCACTGGGCCAACGACCTCAACTACGGCGGAGCCACCAACAAGGGTCTGAACTCGCAGATCATCCGGTTCATCCGCAACGGCGAGAAGGACATCTGGAACAACCACCCGGTCCTCGGCCAGAGCGCCCTGGAGGACTTCGAGGGCTGGACCGGCGAGACCGACTGGAACGCCTTCACCGCCAACATCTGGCAGAAGAACCTCCCCGCCAAGTACCTCCAGCAGCAGCGGATCACCCGCTGGGACGGCAACGACATCACCTTCACCGGCGGGGTGCGCGGCACGGTCGAGAACGGGCAGCGGACCTTCTACGACCAGGGCCGCAAGGTGCTCAGCGGCACCGACTACCTGCTGCCGTGGGACGGCGGCAAGAAGCTCTACCACTACAGCGAGACCGGCGGCACCAGCAGCTGGGAGGTGCCCGGCAAGGGCGCGTACACCGTCTATGAGCTGAGCGACAACGGCCGGAAGAAGGCCGCCACGGTCCGCCCCTCCGGCGGGAAGATCACGCTGACCGCCACCGCCGGACAGGCCTACGTCCTCTACCCCGACCGCGCCCCGAAGGAGACCGCCGCCGACTGGGGACAGGGGACCGGTCTCAAGGACCCCGGCTTCAACGACCGCGACCTCACGGGCTGGACGAAGACCGGCACCGCCGTACGCGACACCGACGAGCAGGGCCGCAACAGCGCCGAGCTGTCCGGTTCCGGCACGGCCGCGCTCGCCCAGACCGTCACCGGCCTCACACCCGGCAAGCGCTACACCGCCTCCGCCCTGATCGAGGTCGAGCCCGGCGAGAGCCGCCGTACGGTGCTGAGCGCGGGCGGCACGTCGGTGGCCGTCGAGCGGTCCACGGCCGAGGACTTCGTCGCCGCGTCCGACTGGCACGGCACCTCCTTCCAGCGCGCCAAGGTCACCTTCACCGCCCCCGCGAACGGCCGAACCACCCTGCGGATCGAGGCGGCGGCGGGTTCCACGGCGAAGGTCCGCGCCGATGACGTACGGATCGTCGCGAACGCCCCGGCGACCCGCCCCGGCACGGTGGCGTACGAGGACTTCGAGGCCGTCGACCAGGGCTGGGGCCCCTTCCTCAAGGGCAACGCGGGCGGCTCCACCGACCCCCGCACCAGCGTTTCGCAGCTGAACGCCCCGTACACCCAGTCCGGCTGGAACGGAAAGCTGATCGACGACGTGCTCGGGGGGAAGGAGTCGCTGAAGTCGCACGAGGAGAACACCGGCCTCGTCTACCGCACCGCCCCCTGGACCGTCCCGATGAAGAACGGCCACCGTTACCAGGTGGACTTCGCCTACCAGTCCAGCCACGCGGGCGCCTACAGCTGGGTCGAGGGCTACGACCGGGTCGCCGACGGCAAGGCCGCCTCGACCGAGACCCGGGCCACCCCGGTCGGGCAGCAGCGCACCACCGGGCGGTTCAGCCGGACCCTCACCGCGGGCTGCGGCGACACCTGGACCGGGCTGCGCAAGCTCGCCGGAGCACCCGAGGGCGCGGACTTCGTCCTCGACGACTTCACCGTGACCGACCTCGGACCGGCCCCCGCCGGGCAGGAGGCCGTCTGCGGCACGCTCGACGTGGCGGCGGACGCCGAGACCCTGGAGCCCGGGGCCCCGAACACGGTGAAGGCGACCTTCGGCAACGACGAGGCGAGCGCCGCCACCGGCGTGGAGCTCGCGCTGACCGTGCCCGAGGGCTGGCAGGCCGAGCCCGTGGGCGCGGTCGCCTTCGACTCGGTGGCCCCGGGCGCGAAGGTCACCGGCAGCTGGCGGGTCACCCCGCCGGTGGACGCCCCTTACGACACGTACGCGCTGGACGCCCGGGCCACGTACGCCGTCGCGGGAGCCGGTCGTACGCTCGGCGCGGGAACCTCGGTCCGTACGCTCCCGCCGCCGCCCACCGAGGACGGCTGGGCCAGTGATCTCGACTGGACGGCCTCGGAGAACGGCTGGGGCCCGGTCGAGCGCGACCGGTCCAACGGGGAGGCAGGGGCCGGCGACGGCGGACCGCTGAAGATCGGCGGCGTCGCCTACGACAAGGGCCTGGGCACGCACGCCCCGGCGAAGATCCGCTACTACCTGGGCGGGAAGTGCACCTCCTTCACCGCCGAGGTGGGCGTGGACGACGTCCAGGCCACCCGGGGCAGCGTACGGTTCTCGGTCGCGGCAGACGGTACGGAGAAGGTGGTGTCGCCCGTACTGGGGGCGGCCGACCCCGCCTGGAAGCTCACCGCCGACGTCACGGGCGCGAAGTACGTCGAGCTGGTCGTCCGGGACGGCGGCGACGGCAACGGAAACGACCACGCCGACTGGGGCAACGCCCGCTTCCACTGCGGAAGTTGAACCTACGCCGAACGGCGGTCGTTCCGTGGTGGAGCCGGGCTGAACCGTGCTGGGCCATACTGAGGGGGCCTTCGGGCCCCCTCAGGGGCATGTGGTCCACGGCACATCCGCCATTTGTGGGGTCTCCACAAGGCGAGGCGGCGTTTCGCTGGTGGATCGCGTGCACGATGCCGTGGTTCTGTTCACTCCCACCACGAAACCGGGCAGGAGACTGTTCGGAGTCGACGGCACGATTTCTGGGTCGGGGTTCGTAGGGTCGGTACATGACCGTTGTGGACGAAACCCAGGGCGAGCCGACCGACGCCCGAGGCCGGGTGGCCGAACTGCTGGCCCTGCGCGAGCAGGCGCTGCGCGGACCGAGTGAGCGGGCGACCGAGGCGCAGCACGCCAAGGGGAAGCTGACCGCGCGGGAGCGGATCGAGCTGCTGCTGGATTCGGGTTCGTTCAAGGAGGTCGAGCAGCTGCGGCGTCACCGGGCGACGGGGTTCGGGCTGGAGGCGAAGAAGCCGTACACCGATGGTGTGATCACCGGGTGGGGGACGGTCGAGGGCCGGACGGTCTTCGTGTACGCGCACGATTTCCGGATCTTCGGCGGGGCGCTGGGTGAGGCGCACGCGACGAAGATCCATAAGATCATGGACATGGCGATCTCGGCGGGTGCGCCGCTGGTGTCGCTGAACGACGGCGCGGGCGCCCGTATCCAGGAGGGCGTCTCGGCGCTCGCTGGTTACGGCGGTATCTTCCAGCGCAACACCCGCGCTTCCGGTGTGATTCCGCAGATCAGCGTGATGCTGGGCCCGTGCGCGGGCGGTGCGGCGTACTCCCCGGCGTTGACGGACTTCGTGTTCATGGTCCGGGAGACCTCGCAGATGTTCATCACGGGGCCGGACGTGGTGAAGGCGGTCACCGGCGAGGAGATCACCCAGAACGGTCTCGGCGGCGCGGACGTGCACGCCGAGACCTCGGGCGTGGCGCACTTCGCGTACGACGACGAGGAGACGTGCATCGCGGAGGTCCGGTACCTCATCGGGATGCTGCCCTCCAACAACCGCGAGAACCCGCCGACGGCTCAGAGCGACGACCCGGCCGACCGCCGCAGCGACGTCCTCCTCGACCTGGTCCCGGCGGACGGGAACCGTCCGTACGACATGCACCAGGTGATCGAGGAGCTCGTCGACGACGGCGACTACCTGGAGATCCACGAGCGCTGGGCCCGCAACATCATCTGCGCGATGGCCCGCCTCGACGGCCAGGTCGTCGGCATCGTCGCCAACCAGCCGCAGGCCCTGGCCGGCGTCCTGGACATCGAGGCCTCCGAGAAGGCCGCCCGCTTCGTCCAGATGTGCGACGCCTTCAACATCCCGATCATCACCCTTCTGGACGTCCCCGGCTTCCTGCCGGGCGTCGACCAGGAGCACGGCGGGATCATCCGCCACGGGGCCAAACTCCTGTACGCCTACTGCAACGCCACGGTGCCGCGGATCTCGCTCATCCTCCGCAAGGCCTACGGAGGCGCGTACATCGTCATGGACAGCCAGTCCATCGGAGCGGACCTCACCTACGCCTGGCCGACCAACGAGATCGCGGTCATGGGCGCCGAGGGCGCGGCCAACGTGATCTTCCGCCGCCAGATCGCGGACGCCGAGGACCCCGAGGCCATGCGCACCCGCATGGTCAAGGAGTACAAGGCCGAGCTGATGCACCCCTACTACGCGGCCGAGCGCGGCCTCGTCGACGACGTCATCGACCCCGCCGAGACCCGCGAGGTCCTCATCGCCTCGCTCGCCATGCTCCGCACCAAGCACGCCGACCTGCCGTCCCGCAAGCACGGCAACCCCCCGCAGTAGTCCTCCGCCGCAGCGGCGCGATCCGCCGCACGGTCCACGACATCCTGCCGAGAAGACGGAGACACCCCACCATGAGCCTGACGTCCGCCGAGTCCGTCCTGCGCGTCGAGAAGGGTCACGCCGACCCCGAGGAGCTGGCGGCCATCACCGCCGTCCTGATGGCCCGCGCCGCCGCCCAGCCCGCCGCCCCCGCCCACCGGGGCCGTGACACCGCCGGCTGGCGCCGTCTGGAGCGCACGCCGGGCTTCCGCGCCCCGCACAGCTGGCAGGGCTGACCACCCGCCCGCTCCACCTCATACGGAAGGGCCCCGCACTCCTCAGGAGTGCGGGGCCCTTCCGTCGTGCCGTAACCCGGAGGCTCAGCGCAGCCGTGCCATCAGGGCGTGCTCGACCAGCGTGATGAGCGCGCTCTTGGCGTCCGCGCGGTGGCGGGCGTCCGTCGTCAGGATCGGGGTGTCCGGACCGATCTGGAGCGCCTCACGCACCTCGTCGGGCGTGTAGGGCTGGTGCCCGTCGAAGCCGTTGAGGGCGATGACGAACGGGAGGCCGCTGTTCTCGAAGTAGTCGACGGCCGGGAAGCAGTCGGCGAGACGGCGGGTGTCGACCAGGACGACGGCGCCGATCGCGCCGCGGACCAGGTCGTCCCACATGAACCAGAAACGGTCCTGACCCGGCGTACCGAAGAGGTACAGGATCAGGTCCTGGTCCAGGGTGATACGTCCGAAGTCCATGGCCACCGTCGTGGTGGTCTTGTCCCCGGTGTGGGTCAAATCGTCGATGCCCGCCGAGGCGGACGTCATCACGGCTTCGGTGCGCAGCGGGTTGATCTCCGAAACGGCACCGACAAACGTGGTCTTACCCACGCCGAAGCCCCCTGCCACCACGATCTTCGCCGAGGTAGTGGAGCGGGCCGCTCCGCCGCTAGAGCTTGCGAAGTCCACTGAGCACCCTTTCGAGCAGTGTCACATCTGGCTGGCCGCCGGCGGCCTCGTCGCCGCCGGGCTGATGGATAGCGACGAGTCCGGCCTCGGCCAGGTCGGCGACGAGGATCCGGGCAACGCCGAGGGGGATCGAGAGAAGGGCCGAGATCTCGGCGACCGACTTGATCTCGATGCAGAGCCGGCAGATCCGCTGGTGCTCGGGCAACTGCCCTTGCAGCCGGGACGGATCGGCCGTGGTGCTGACCAGCGCCTCGATGGCGAGCTGGTAACGCGGTCGGGTCCGGCCGCCGGTCATGGCGTACGGACGGACCAACGGGTTGTGGGCGGCGGGCTTCTCGGGCTCGGGAGCCCGCCGCTGCTGCTGCACCGGCTGAATACGCGACCGCTGGGGCGCGTCGTACCGCTGGGGCTGCTGCGGTTGCTGCGGCCACCCCGACCCCGGTTGCTGCGGAGGCCACTCGGACCCCTGCGCGCCGTGAGCACCCTGCTGCGGCTGTTGCTGCTGCGGCTGCTGATATGGCTGATACTGCCCGGGGCCCTGCCCGCCAGGAGCGGCAGGGAAGCCGAAACGGTTGTCACCGTGCTCACCCGGAACCCTCTGGTCACCGTTGTATGGGTGCCCGCCTGTGGGTGCTGCCACGTTTCCTCCTCCGACTGCCGGTCGCCGATCCCAGTGGGGCCGCGCCACCGCACTTTATGGCGCGGTGGCGAGAAACGCACTGTCTGTCTACTAGTTAAGAAGACTTCCCTGAAGTTCGGCGCGGAGGTCCGGAGTCAGGACACTGCCCGCGCGGTCGACCAGAAGGGCCATTTCGTACCCAACCAGACCGATATCGGCGTCCGGGTGGGCCAGAACGGCGAGCGAGGATCCGTCGGAGATGGACATGATGAACAGGAATCCCCGCTCCATCTCCACAACGGTCTGATTCACGGCGCCGCCCTCGAAGATCCGCGAGGCGCCCGCGGTCAGCGACGTCAGACCGGAGGCGACGGCCGCCAGCTGGTCGGCGCGGTCGCGCGGGAAACCTTCGGACATCGCCAGCAGGAGTCCGTCGGCGGAGACCACCACCGTGTGCGACACCCCGGGGGTGTTGTCCACGAAGTTGGTGATCAACCAGTTGAGATTCTGCGCCGCCTGGCTCATCGGGCTCACACTAACGCTCCTGGTTGTAGGTGGTACTGGTGTCCGACCCCGCGCTGCGTCCCCGCTGGATCCCCCGCCGCAGGTTGCTCAACCTGCCGCGGACGTCCTCGGGAGCGCGGGAGACCTGTGGGCCGCCCTGCTGGGTCTGCTCCGCCGTGCCCTCGACCAGGTTGGCCTTGGGTACGCGCCGGGGGAGACCGGAGGGGGTGATTCCGCCCGCCTTCGGCTCACGGAGCTTCTCGGCCCGCTCCCAGCGCTCGTCGTTCGTCGAGCGCCAGTCGTCGGTGCCGTCCCCGTCCGTCTGCGGGTCCTGCCGCTGTTCCTGCTGCGGCCGGCGCTGCGGAGTCGGAGCGGGCTGGTCGTCGGCGCGGCCGCCGGGGCCGGGCTGCCAGTGCTGCTGACCGCCGCGGCGCGGCAGACCGGCTTCGGTCAGCTCGTGGCCGACGTTCGGGGTGGGTCCCGGACGGTCGAAGCCTACGCGCTCCGACGGCTCCGCGGGCGTGCTCGGAACAGATTCCGATGCGGCGGGAGCAATCGGCTCATAAGTGTTCTGGAAACCGCTCTGAACAGGCCAGTCGTCCTGGTGGGACTGGTCGGCGGCCGGAGCCGCGTACGCGTCGGCGTACGGGCCCTGCCGGTCGTCGGGCACTGCATATGCCGATTCCTGGAAGCCGTCTCCGGGGCGCTGCTGACCCTGCTGCGGCTGCTGCTCCTGCTGCGGATAGCCGTCCCCGGCGCCGTACTGCTGCTGCTGTTCGTAGGAGCCCTGGAACTGGTCCTGCTGCGGCTGCTGCCCGTACTGGTCCTGGCCGTACTGCTCGTCGGCGTACCCCTGCTGCGGCTGCTGCTGCCCGCCGTACGGGTCGCCCGCGTACGGATCCGTTGCGTAGCCCTGCTGCTCCTGGGAGTTGTCGCCGAACGGGCCGCCGGTGCCCGTCTGGGCCTCCAGGGCCGCCCTGCGCTCCTCGCGCATCAGCGAGCGGTTGACCGGGTCCAGCTGACCCGGGTCCGCCGGGATCTCGTAGCGGGAGTCGTCGAAGCCGAGCTCCGCCGCCGTACGCATCGGAGCCTGCTGCGGCGCCGGCTCGAAGGCCTGCTGCTGCTCGGGGATGATCGAGGAGACGGTGAAGTCGTCCTGGCCGCCGCCCGGTTCGCCACCGCCACCGTGGGTGATGGCGTCCGGCAGCATGACCAGCGAGGTGGTCCCGGCCTGCTCGCCCGAGGGGCGCAGCTGGACCCGGATCCCGTGCCGGTCGGCCAGCCGGCCGACCACGAACAGGCCCATGCGCTGGGACACCGCGGCGTCCACGGTCGGCGGGTTGGCCAGCTTGTGGTTGATGTCGGCGAAGTCCTCGGCGGTGAGGCCGATGCCCTTGTCGTGGATCTCGACCATGACCCTGCCGTCGGGCAGCCGGGTCGCGGTGACCCTGACCTTGGTCTGCGGCGAGGAGAACGTGGTGGCGTTCTCCAGCAGCTCGGCCAGCAGGTGCACGAGGTCGGTGACGGCCCGGCCGTGGATCTCGGCCTCGGGAACGCCGGACAGCTCGATGCGCTCGTACGACTCCACCTCGGAGGAGGCGGCGCGCAGGACGTCGACCAGGGGCACGGGCTGGTCCCAGCGGCGGCCGGGCTCCTCGCCCGCGAGGACGAGGAGGTTCTCGCCGTTGCGGCGCATACGGGTCGCCAGGTGGTCCAGCTTGAAGAGGCTCTCCAGCTGGTCCGGGTCGGCCTCGTTGTTCTCCAGGTCGGTGATGAGGGTCAGCTGGCCCTCGATGAGCGACTGGTTGCGGCGCGAGAGGTTGGTGAAGATCGCGTTGACGTTGCCCCGCAGCATGGCCTGCTCGGCGGCGAGCCGGACGGCCTCGCGGTGCACCTGGTCGAAGGCGCGGGCGACCTCGCCGATCTCGTCCTGCGTGGTGATCGGGATCGGCTGCACCCGGGTGTCGACCCGGCCCGGGTCGGTGCGCGAGAGCTGGTCGACGAGGGAGGGCAGCCGCTGCTCGGCGATGCCGAAGGCGGCGGTACGCAGCTGGCGCATCGAGCGGCTCATCTGGCGGGCCATGAGCCCGGCCAGGATGAACGCGGCCAGCAGCGCGATGACGACGATGAGGCCGTCGACGATGGCGTCGGTCTTGGCGTCGGAGGAGATGTCCGCGGCCTCGTCCACCGCCTTCGTGACGAGCTCGTCCTCGACGGTGGCGTACCCCTCGAACTTCGCGGTGGCCGCCGCCATCCAGGTCTCGGGCGTGATGCCCTTGGCCGCCAGGTCCTTGGGGTCCTGGCCCTTGCCGATCTCCTGGGCCATGCCGTCGAAGACCGAACCGTCGATGCTCGGCGGCGCCACGAAGGGCTTGCCCGCGGCCTCGGCCTGCTCCTTGGCGGCCTTGAGCTGCTTGGCGCCCTCGGCGGCCTTGCCCGTCATGACCTGCTTGAGCCGGTCGACGTCCGCCTGGGTGCCACCGGAGTTGAACTCGCCGAGGGCGATCTGCTCCAGGTAGTTGTACGAGCCGAAGGCCTTGACCTGGTCGTTGTACGTGCCCGGCTTCTGGCTCGGGCGCACCAGAAGGTGCATGCCGATCGAGCGCTGAAGCGATTCTGCAGCCTTGGACAGCTCGATCGCGTAGACGGTACGGCCGTAGCTGGTGATGTTGCCGGTGCCGAGGCCGAGCTCGTTGGAGAACTCCATCAGCGAGTGCTGGACCTGGACGTAGCCCTCTTCGGTCTTCACCGGGTCCAGGGCCTGCGAGTAGGCGGCCTTGCGCAGCTCGGGAAGCTTGGGCTCCTCGCCCTTGAACAGCTTCAGCCGGCGCTCCAGGCCCGGTTTCGACGGCATGTCCTTGACCGCGGCGTCGAACTTCCGCGCCGCCTCGTCCGTGGTGGCCCGGGTCTGCTCGACCACATCGGCGTCACGGTCGCCCGAGAGCAGCGGCTCCGCGGTGAGGTCGCGCTCGTTCAGCAGCGCCTGCCCGTAGTCGGACGCGGCACGCACGACAACCGCGATCTTCTCGGCCTCTTGCGCCTCGCCCCAGGTGTCGATGGAGCCCTTCACCTGGAAACCGCCCATGACCAGGCCGACCAGCACCGGGATCAGGAGGATCGCGTTCAGCCGGGTGGCCACGCGCCAGTTGCGCGGGGACAGCCGACTGGTGCTGCCGCCCTCGGCGGGCTCCGTGCCGGGCACATCCGCAGGGGACGCCGCAGCGCGCGAGGGCGGGGTGAAGTTGCCCCGCTCGGGCTGCGCCGCGGAGCCCTCGTTGCTTCGCCTCACTCGACCAACAACCTCTCGGCGTCGGCACCTACGCTGTGCCGGATTATTTCGTTCAGGGCCGTACTACTGGGGAGTTCGTCGAATTGCAGCACGGGTACCGGCCCCGTTCCAAACACTCGGAATCGTTGATTCCGAGTGGCCCAGGCCTCAGATAAAACGGACATAAAGAGTGAGCCCCGTCAAAAGGCGGGGCTCATGTGAGCGCAGTGGCACCGAATGGATGCATCGGGTGGCGGAGTGGAGTCAATTCTCTGTCGAAACGTTATGAACGCGGGGGCGGATCGTGTCAAACGACACAGGCCGCCCCCGCGTGACTACTGCAACTTCCGTATACCGATATCGACTTACGCCTGGTGGAAGGACTACTTCAGGCGTGCCATCAGAGCGTGCTCGACCAGGGTGATCAGGCCGCTCTTGGCGTCCGCGCGGTGGCGGGCGTCCGTGGTGATGATGGGCGCGTCCGGACCGATCTGGAGCGCCTCACGTACCTCGTCGGGCGTGTAGGGCTGGTGTCCGTCGAAGCCGTTGAGGGCGATGACGAACGGGAGGCCGCTGTTCTCGAAGTAGTCGACGGCCGGGAAGCAGTCGGCGAGACGGCGGGTGTCGACCAGGACGACGGCGCCGATCGCGCCGCGGACCAGGTCGTCCCACATGAACCAGAAACGGTCCTGACCCGGCGTACCGAAGAGGTACAGGATCAGGTCCTGGTCGAGCGTGATGCGGCCGAAGTCCATGGCGACGGTGGTCGTCGTCTTGTCCCCGGTGTGGGTCAGATCGTCGATGCCCGCGGACGCGGACGTCATGACGGCCTCGGTGCGCAGCGGGTTGATCTCCGACACGGCCCCGACGAACGTGGTCTTGCCCACGCCGAAGCCGCCCGCCACCACGATCTTCGCCGAGGTGGTGGCGCGGCCCGTACCGCCGCTAGAGCTTGCGAAGTCCACTGAGCACCCTTTCGAGCAGTGTCACATCCGGCGCGCCGCCGGCCTCTCCGTTGCCCGGCTGGTGGATGGCCACCATGCCGGCTTCCGCCAGGTCCGCCACCAGGATTCGGGCGACGCCGAGCGGCATCGACAGCAGTGCCGACACCTCCGCCACCGACTTGACCTCACGGCAGAGGTGGCAGATCCGCTGGTGCTCGGGGAGCAGGGTCCCCAGATGCGCCGGGTCTGCCGTCGTGCTGACCAGAGCCTCTATCGCGAGCTGGTAGCGCGGCCGGGTCCGGCCGCCGGTCATGGCATAAGGACGTACCAGCGGCTGGTCGCCTTCCCCGTCGTACGACGCGTGGTGCAGTGCGCCGTACGGATCGGGTGAGGCGGGTGGCGGGGTCATGAATCCTCCGGGCGTGACAGCAGGTTCTCGGCTTGCCGTCTGCAAGGGGCCGGTGAGGGGACTAAAGCGGCCTGTCGGGTGAGGGTTGTGGGCATTACCTGGGGGGATCGTGTCGTGAATCCGCTGGATGGCCGTCTAGTGGAGCAGACTGCCTTGGAGTTCGGCGCGGAGGTCGGGCGTGAGGACGGTGCCCGCACGGTCGACCAGGAGGGCCATTTCGTACCCGACCAGACCGATGTCGGCGTCCGGGTGGGCAAGAACGGCGAGGGACGAGCCGTCGGAGATGGACATGAGGAAGAGGAATCCCCGCTCCATCTCCACAACCGTCTGACTGACGGCGCCGCCCTCGAAGATCCGGGACGCGCCCGCGGTCAGCGAGGTCAGCCCGGACGCCACAGCGGCGAGCTGGTCGGCGCGGTCGCGCGGGAATCCTTCGGACATCGCCAGCAGCAGGCCATCCGCGGAGACCACCACCGTGTGGGACACCCCTGGGGTGTTGTCCACGAAGTTGGTGATCAGCCAGTTCAGATTCTGCGCGGCCTGACTCATGGGGCTCAACTAACGCTCCTGCTGGTGAGTGGGGCCGAGATGGATACTGCCGGTCTGCGAGCCGTTGTTGGCCTGCCGACCCTGCTGGATGCCCCGGCGGAGATTGGTCAGACGACCGCGCACGTCATCGGGCGCACGCGAAACCTGAGGTCCGGACTGGTGATTCTGCTGCTGTGCGGTCCCCGGAACCAAATTGGCGCGGGGAACACGGCGGGGCAGCCCGGAAGTGGTGACACCGCCGGCCGCGGGCTTCTTGACCCGTTCGGCCTGGCGTACGAGTTCGTCGTTGGGCGAGGCCCGCCAGGAACTGGTGACCGAGGGGTCGGCCGCACCACGCTGAGGCATGGGCGGAACGGGCACACCGGTCGGCTCCGGAGCGGCCGGCGCCTGCGGCTCGGCGGGCTGCTGCTGGCCGCCCTGGCCCGGACCGTGGAACCAGTTCGTCTCCAGCGTGTCGTACAGCGGCGTACGCCCGTCCCCGGGACCGGCCGGCGGCAGGGCCTCCGGCTGCTGAGGCTGGGACGGCAGCGCCGGACGCGGGGCGCCGAAGTCGTTGCCCTCCGGGCCACGCCGACGCGGCGCGGGCAGCTGCTGCTGACCCTGGTCGTAACCGCCCTGGCCCTGGTCATAGCCGCCCTGGCCCTGCTGGTTGCCGCCCTGGCCCTGCTGGTCCTGGTGCGGCTGCTGCGGGACACCGAAGTCGGGCCGCGCGAACTGCGCGGTGCTCGCCGGGTCCTGGCCCTGCGGAGCCTGCTGCGGGTACGAGCGGTCCTGCGGAGCCCCGGGAGCCGAGAAGTCGGGACGGGCGAACTCGGAGGTCGCGCCCGGGCCCTGCCGGTCGTCCGCCGGCCGCTGGTTCGGCGGGGCGAACGGGTCCTGGCCGGGGCCCGCCGGCCGGGCGAACTGCCCGGTCGTGTCGTGCTCCTCGTGACCGCGCGGGGTGTCGGCGCCCCAGCTGGTGGCCGCCGGACGCTGCGGCTGCGGGTTGCCCCCGGGCAGCTCGGCACGCGGTCCACCGGGCGGCGGCAGCTGACGGCCGGGGCCGCCGGACTGCGGGAAACCGCCCTGGGCGGGGCCGTTCTGTCCCGGCCGTCCCTGGGGCTGCTGCGCCCCGGGGCCCTGCTGGTTCGACGGGTTCTGCTGGCCCTGCTGGTTCTGCCAGCCGGACGGGGCCTGCTGGTTCTGCTGGTTCTGCGGTGCGAACGGGCCCGGGCGGCCGTTCTGCCCGGGGGAGGGCGGAGCGCCGTGCCCGAACAGGTTGGGCTGCGCCGGGGCCTCGCTCGGGGAGCCGCCCTGGGCGCCGCGGGCGCCGAGCCGGGCGCTGTTGCCGAAGGCGCCGGAGAGACCGCCGCCCTGGCGCTGGGGCGCCTGGCCCTGGGCCGGGAAGTCCTGACCCGGGCCGTCGTTGTTCGGCTGGCCGCCGCCCTGCGGGCCCTGCTGCCGGCCCGCCGAACCGTCCCGGGACGGCAGCGCCGCCCGGGGACCCGCGCCGGCGCCGACCTGGCCGCGCTGGGCGCCGGGCCCACCGCCGAGGCTCTTGGCACCCGGACCGCCCGGACCACTGCCGAGACCGGCGCGCTGGCCGCTGCCCGCGCCGTTCCCGTTGCCCGCGAGCAGTCCGCCCGGTGCGCCGGACTGCTGCCCGGAACCCTGCTTGGACGGCGGCTGCTTGCCACCGTGCGCGACGTCGACGGGCAGCATGACCAGCGCGGTCGTACCGCCGGAGTCGGAGGGGCGCAGCTGGATCCGGATGCCGTGACGCAGCGAAAGACGGCCGACCACGAACAGACCCATGCGGCGGGAGACGGAGACGTCCACCGTCGGCGGCTGCGCGAGCCGCTCGTTGATCGCGGCGAGGTCCTCGGGCGAGAGGCCGATGCCGGTGTCGTGGATCTCGACGAGCACCCGGCCGTCGGGCAGCGCGTGACCGGTGACCCGGACCTTCGTCTGCGGCGAGGAGAACGACGTGGCGTTCTCCAGCAGCTCGGCGAGCAGGTGCACGAGGTCGTTGACGACCCGGCCGGCGACCTCGGTGGCGGGCACCGCGGAGAGCTCGATGCGCTCGTACTGCTCCACCTCGGAGGCGGCGGCACGGAGCACGTCGACCAGCGGGACGGGGCGGGTCCACCGGCGACCCGGCTCCTCGCCCGCGAGGACGAGGAGGTTCTCGCCGTTACGGCGCATGCGGGTCGCGAGGTGGTCGAGCTTGAAGAGCGAGGAGAGCTGGTCCGGGTCGGCCTCGCGGGACTCCAGTTCGGAGATGAGCGAGAGCTGGCGCTGGATGAGGCCCTGGGAGCGGCGCGAGAGGTTGGTGAACATCGCGTTGACGTTGCCCCGGAGAAGGGCCTGCTCGGCGGCGAGGCGGACGGCCTCGCGGTGCACGTCGTCGAAGGCCGCGGCCACCTGGCCGATCTCGTCCCGGGAGTGCACACCGACCGACTCGACGGAGGTGTCGACGTCCTGCGGGTCGGTCTCGGAGAGCTGCTTGACGAGCTCGGGCAGCCGGTCCTGGGCGACCCGGGTGGCGGTGTCCTGGAGGCGGCGCAGCGAGCGGATCATGGAGCGGGCCACCACGAAGGCGCCGACGAGCGAGACGCCGAGCACGAGGAGGATGACCGCACCGTTGACGATCGCCTCGCGCTGGGAGGCCTGGCGCAGTTCGCGGGCCTTGGCCTCCATGTCGCTGAGGAGGGTGGCCTCGATCGTCTCCATGGCCTTGATCTTGATACTGCTCTGGTCGTACCAGTCGAGGTAGGACCGGACCTGCTTGCCCTCGATCCCGTTCGTGGTGTCCAGGATCCGCTTGGCGTACATGTTCCCGGCGTTGATCTCCGGGTTGCCGTTGTCCAGGGGAGCCATGAGCTCCTCGGCGCTCTCCCCGGTCGTCCCGTAGATCGTCTTGAACGAGGTGAGGGCGCGGGACTCCTTGGCGAGCGCGTTGGAGCCGAACTGCCGGTCGTTCGGGTTGAGGTGCGGCTCCTTGACCGAACCGCCGGGCAGCGCCGCGGCGATGATCGCGCGCTGGACCGAGGCGTACTCCTTGGCGGAGGAGAACGCCGCCAGGGCCCGGGTCCGCTTGATCATGTCCGGGTTGTTGGTCGCCTGCGCCATGTCCTGCGAGAGGCTCAGCAGCGAGGTGATCAGCTGGTTGTACTGGTCGATCGTGTTGAGACTCGGCGTGCCCTCTTCGTACGCCGTCTTGCGGATCGTACGGATGGTGCCGAGCTGGGAAGCGATCTGCGAGATGCTCGCGTGGATGCTGTCGAGCGCCTCGTCGCCCTCGGAGTCACCGATCGAGTCGGTCTCGTCGAGGAAGGCGTCCTTGGCCCGGTCCGTCTTGTCCCGGGGCCCGGTGACCTTGTAGTCGGTGGCCTTGGTCTTGTTCGACAGCGGACCGGCCGACTGGTCGCGCTCCACCTGGAGTTCCCGGGCGAGCGTGGTCGCCTGCTTGGTCATCTTCGTCAGCAGCTGCATGTGTTCCAGCTGCTGCATGTCGTTCATGGACTCGTTGATCCTCAGACCGCCCAGCGTGGTCGCCGCGACCACGGGGAGGGCGAGGAGCGAGACCAGTCGCGTACTGATGCGCCAGTTACGGAGCGCTATTCGCGAACCCGTGTCGATCGGGCCACGCGGCTGTGCGGGCGTGTTCGGCTCGGCGCCGCCGCCCGTCGTGGAGCCCGGGCGCTGCGCACGGTCGCTGTTGTCGCCGGCAGCGGCCGGCCCGGGGCTCTGGGCGTGCTGGGGCGAGGAACCGCGGTCGGTCCCGCCGCGCGGCTCCTGTTCCGCCGGAGCGCTGCCATCCCTCTTGAAACGTCCCTGCACTAGCGTCGCAACCTCTGGACCAGGCGTCCCGCCCGCAGGTATGCGGACAAGAACGGTGTCGGCGTCGTGGGGCGCTGGACGCGCCCCATGGTGGTCGTATGAGTGACCGGCGTACTTCCCCCTCCCGCCGCCACTCGGCGCTGCGTTGCGCCCCGGCGCGCCGGATCTGAAGCCCGCGGCGGTGCGTGGAATTCCAGCACAGTGCAGGATCTCCAACAAGGCCCATGTACCGGGCTGTGACCTGGGTGACACGTTGTGATGAATGAGTAACAAGCAGTGGAGAGTGATCGTGGGTAAAGCGGACTATTAGGGGCGAGTCATCTAGGGGTGGGGGGTGTCCCAGTCGCGATGATCAGGAGCGGAATGGTGGATTCAGTGGTGCAATGTCCGTTTTCTGGATCACGATCGACTGTCCGTAATGAGTGAATTGTCGATTAGTTCGTGAGCAAACTCACATGATGATCGTCGCCTCATCCCGGCTCGCGCGGGGAATCGGATGTTTAGCCTGACGCTTTACAGGGATGGCGAATCCGACAAGCCGGCGCCGCGACGAGCGGTGCCCTCACCGACAGGGTCCTGACGGCAGATGAAGACGACGACGATGTTCCGCAACATTGCCAACCCCCGGCGCACCACGCTGGCGCACCTCAAGGACGCCGAAGCGCTGCAGACGCCGCCGGCCCCGGAGCACGCCGCCGACCTGCCCAACGTGACGGCCAACCCGCGCCGCACCATCCTGATGGAAGCCCCGGTCGCGGCCGCCCAGTAGCCACCGTCGGTATACGCGAGCTGTGCCCCTCCCGCGGAGTTAGCCTGGAGCGTCAGTCTTCAGCCAGCCAGCAAGTGAGGGGCGACAGCATCCCGTGCGCATCGCCAGGTTCTCCATCGACGGCAATGTCGCCTTCGGCGCCGTCGAGGGGCAGGGCACCGTGGAATCCGGTGACCTCGTCCTCGACATCATCAAGGGCATTCCGTACGCCGACTTCGAGCTCTCGGGCACCAAGGTCCCGCTGAACAAGGTCCGGCTGCTGCCCCCCGTGCTCCCCAACAAGGTCGTGGCCATCGGCCGCAACTACGCGGAGCACGCCGCCGAACTCGGCCACGAGGTCCCCGACGCGCCGATCACCTTCTTCAAGCCCACCACCTCGGTGATCGGCTCCGGCGACGCGATCGAGTACCCCTCCTTCTCCAACGAGCTGCACCACGAGGCCGAGCTGGCCGTGGTCATCGGCCGCATGTGCCGCGAGGTCCCGCGCGAGCGCGTCAAGGACGTCATCCTCGGCTACACCTGCGCCAACGACGTCACCGCCCGGGATGTGCAGCAGCGCGAGAAGCAGTGGGCCCGCGCCAAGGGTTTCGACACCTCGTGCCCGCTGGGCCCCTGGGTGGAGACCGACGTCGACCCGCACGACCTCACCATCCAGGCGACGGTCAACGGCGAGCAGCGACAGCTCGGCCGCACCAGCGACATGGTCCGCTCCATCGAGGACCTGGTCGTCCACATCACGGAGGCCATGACGCTGCTCCCGGGCGATGTGATCCTCACGGGCACCCCCGCAGGGGTCGGTCCCCTGCACGTCGGCGACGAGGTCGCCGTCACCATCGAAGGCATCGGCACTCTCACCAACAAGGTGATCAAGCGTGGCTAACGCACCAGTCCGTGTACGTTTCTGTCCCTCCCCGACCGGCAACCCCCACGTGGGCCTGGTCCGGACGGCGCTCTTCAACTGGGCCTTCGCCCGGCACCACCAGGGCACCCTGGTCTTCCGGATCGAGGACACCGACGCGGCGCGCGACTCGGAGGAGTCCTACCAGCAGCTGCTCGACTCGATGCGCTGGCTGGGCCTGGACTGGGACGAGGGCCCCGAGATCGGCGGCCCGCACGCCCCCTACCGCCAGTCGCAGCGGATGGACCTGTACAAGGACGTCGCCGAGAAGCTCCTCGCCGGCGGGTACGCCTACCCCTGCTACTGCACCACCGAGGAGCTGGACACCCGCCGCGACGCCGCTCGCGCCGCCGGAAAGCCGTCCGGTTACGACGGCCACTGCCGCGACCTCACCGCCGAGCAGAAGGCGGCGTACGAGGCCGAGGGCCGCACCTCGATCGTCCGCTTCCGGATGCCCGACGAGGCCATCACCTTCACCGACCTGGTCCGCGGCGACATCACCGTCCAGCCGGAGAACGTCCCGGACTACGGCATCGTCCGCGCCAACGGGGCCCCGCTCTACACGCTGGTCAACCCGGTCGACGACGCCCTGATGGAGATCACCCACGTCCTGCGCGGCGAGGACCTGCTCTCCTCCACCCCGCGCCAGATCGCCCTGTACCGGGCGCTCATCGAGCTGGGCATCGCCAAGGACACCCCCGCCTTCGGTCACCTGCCGTACGTCATGGGCGAGGGCAACAAGAAGCTCTCCAAGCGCGACCCGCAGGCCTCGCTCAATCTCTACCGGGAGCGCGGCTTCCTCCCCGAGGGCCTGCTGAACTACCTCTCGCTGCTCGGCTGGTCGATCGCCGAGGACCGCGACATCTTCTCCATGGACGAGCTGATCGCCGCGTTCGACATCAAGGACGTCAACGCCAACCCGGCCCGCTTCGACCTGAAGAAGGCCGAGCACATCAACGCCGAGCACATCCGCATGCTCGACGTGAAGACCTTCACCGAGGCCTGCGGCCCCTGGCTGAAGGCCCCCTTCGCACCCTGGGCCCCCGAGGCCTTCGACGCGGAGAAGTGGACCCGGATCGCCCCGTACGCCCAGACCCGGGTCACGGTGCTCTCCGACATCACCGACAACGTCGATTTCCTCTTCCTCGACGAGCCGGTGGAGGACGAGGCGTCCTGGACCAAGGCGATGAAGGGCGACCCGGTGGCCCTGCTGACCACGGCCCGCGCCAACCTGGAAGCGGCCGACTGGAGCGACCCGGAGTCGCTGAAGAACGCCGTCCTCACCGCCGGCGAGGCCCACGGCCTCAAGCTCGGCAAGGCCCAGGCCCCGGTCCGCGTCGCCGTCACCGGCCGCACGGTCGGCCTGCCGCTCTTCGAGTCCCTGGAGATCCTGGGCCGCGAGAAGAGCCTGGCCCGGGTGGATGCGGCGCTGGCGAAGCTGACCGCGTAAGCAAGCACGGAACGCCCCGGGGAGGGCCGCAGCCGACCGGCTGCGGCCCTCCTCTCGGGTCCTCCGGGCGGCTACCGTGAGATCCATGCCGATCCGCGCCGTGCTCTGGGACATCGACGACACGATCTTCGACTACGCGGGCGCCGACCGGACCGGAATGCGGCTCCACCTGGAGAGCACGGGGCTGCCCGAGGCGTACGCGTCGGTGGACGAGGCGCTGGCCGCCTGGAAGGCGATCACCGCCGTGCACTGGGCGCGCGTCGCCGCCGGGGAGACGGACTTCCTCGGCCAGCGCCGGGACCGGGTGCGGGACTTCCTCGCGCGGACGATGGCGGACGCGGAGGCCGACGCCTGGTTCGCCGGTCATCTGACCCACTACGAGGCCGCCTGGACGCTCTTCCCGGACGTGCTGCCGGTCCTGGACCGCCTGGCGCCCGACTACCGCCACGCGATCCTCTCCAACTCCAGCGGCCACAACCAGCACCGCAAGCTCACCGCGCTCGGTGTCCGGGACCGCTTCGAGGCGATGGTCTGCGCCGTGGAGCTCGGGATCTCCAAACCGGAGGCCGGCGCCTTCCACGCGGCCTGCGAGGCGCTCGCGCTGGAGCCGCACGAGGTGGCGTACGTGGGCGACGAACCCGACATCGACGCGAGCGGGGCCGTGGCCGCCGGGCTGACGGGGATCTGGCTCGACCGGCGGGGGAGGGGCGGGCGACCGGACCTCGTGACGATCACCGGGCTGGACCAGCTCCCCGGCCTGCTTGCAGGCGATACCCGTTTTGGAGCGCCGGACACCTTCGGGTAATGTTCTTTCTGCGCCGCCCGAGCGGGCCGAAAGATCCGGCCGGGAAGCGCAGACAGAAGTGAAGCCCCCTCCAGGGGTTGCATTTCAGTGGGCTATGGTGTAATTGGCAACACTACGGTTTCTGGTACCGTCATTCTAGGTTCGAGTCCTGGTAGCCCAGCGTAAGACCAAGCAGTACGAGCACGACCAGCAGGACAAGCCCCCGTTGTGTAGCGGCCTAGCACGCTGCCCTCTCACGGCAGTAGCGCCGGTTCGAATCCGGTCGGGGGTACAGATCCTTCCCGCGAGAACATCATGGGTCGCACCCATCGCTCTCGATGCAGGATCGCTAGGGCCCCCGTTGTGTAGCGGCCTAGCACGCTGCCCTCTCACGGCAGTAGCGCCGGTTCGAATCCGGTCGGGGGTACTTGTCACACCATGGGCTATGGTGTAATTGGCAACACTACGGTTTCTGGTACCGTCATTCTAGGTTCGAGTCCTGGTAGCCCAGCGCAAGTCAGCAGTAATCACGCCCCCGTTGTGTAGCGGCCTAGCACGCTGCCCTCTCACGGCAGTAGCGCCGGTTCGAATCCGGTCGGGGGTACAACAGAGCGGTACGGAAAGGCCCTTCACCTCGGTGAAGGGCCTTTCCGCTTGCCCGGACCAGGGCGTCCCGGGCCAAGTGGCCCATGTGGCAACGCTGTTGGCAGGGGAAAGAAAAAGGGCCGCCACGGCGCTGGGGCGGCCTTCCGGGAGACGGTGAGAAGAAGAGACGGGGAGAGGGGGGAGCGGGGGAGCGGAGCCGGTGACGGGCGGGCGGGGTCAGCCCGTGCGGCGCAGGGCCTCGCTCAGCCGCGCTGCCGAGTCGATGACGGCCTGGGCGTGCATCCGGCCCGGGTGGCGGGTCAGCCGCTCGATCGGCCCGGAGACCGAGACGGCGGCGACCACCCGGTTCGAGGGGCCGCGCACCGGGGCGGAGACCGAGGCCACGCCCGGCTCCCGCTCGCCGATCGACTGGGCCCAGCCCCGTCGCCGTACGCCGGAGAGCGCCGTCGCCGTGAACCGGGCGCCCTGGAGGCCCCGGTGCAGCCGCTCCGGCTCCTCCCAGGCCATCAGGATCTGGGCGGAGGAGCCCGCCTTCATGGTGAGCGTGGAACCGACCGGCACCGTGTCCCGGAGTCCGGACAGCCTTTCCGCCGCCGCCACGCAGATCCGCATGTCGCCCTGCCGGCGGTAGAGCTGCGCGCTCTCGCCGGTGATGTCGCGCAGGTGGGTGAGCACCGGTCCGGCCGTGGCCAGCAGGCGGTCCTCGCCCGCCGCGGCTGCCAGTTCCGACAGCCGGGGGCCGAGAATGAACCGGCCCTGCATATCCCTCGCCACCATCCGGTGGTGTTCCAGTGCCACGGCCAGTCGATGGGCCGTGGGCCGTGCGAGCCCGGTCGCCGCGACCAGCCCGGCGAGGGTGGCCGGACCGGACTCCAGGGCGCTCAATACCAGAGCTGCCTTGTCGAGAACGCCGACGCCGCTAGAGTTGTCCATACGACGATACTCCCGTCTCACTCTGTGAAACGCAAGTTCAATTTTCGGCGGAAGTTGCGAACCTGTACGGGCGGCCCCACAACGGCTCGTAGCCACCGCCCCGCACGGGGGTCCGGACGGAGGCACACCAATCTCTAGTTGGGCCGGCGAAGACGCCGGCCGGAGGGAAAGCGATGGGTAGGACACTCGCGGAGAAGGTCTGGGACGACCATGTCGTCCGGCGCGCGGAGGGCGAGCCCGACCTTCTCTTCATCGATCTGCACCTGCTGCACGAGGTGACCAGCCCGCAGGCCTTCGACGGTCTGCGGCAGGCCGGACGTCCCGTGCGGCGCCTCGACCTCACCATCGCCACCGAGGACCACAACACCCCGACCCTCGACATCGACAAGCCGATCGCCGACCCGGTCTCGCGTGCCCAGCTGGAGACCCTGCGCAAGAACTGCGCGGAGTTCGGCGTCCGGCTGCACCCGCTGGGCGACGTCGAGCAGGGCGTCGTCCACGTGGTGGGCCCGCAGCTGGGGCTGACCCAGCCGGGCACCACCGTGGTCTGCGGCGACTCCCACACCTCCACGCACGGCGCGTTCGGCGCGCTGGCGTTCGGCATCGGCACCAGCCAGGTGGAGCACGTCCTGGCCACCCAGACGCTGCCGCTGGCCCGCCCGAAGACCATGGCCATCACGGTCGAGGGCGAACTGCCCGACGAGGTCACCGCGAAGGACCTGATCCTGGCGATCATCGCCCGGATCGGCACCGGCGGCGGCCAGGGCTACATCCTCGAATACCGCGGCTCCGCCATCGAGAAGCTCTCGATGGAGGCCCGGATGACCATCTGCAACATGTCGATCGAGGCCGGCGCCCGCGCGGGCATGATCGCCCCGGACGCCACCACCTACGACTACCTCAAGGGCCGCGACCACGCCCCCGTGGGCGAGGACTGGGACGCCGCCGTCGCGTACTGGAACACGCTGCGCTCCGACGACGACGCGGTGTTCGACGCCGAGGTCGTCATCGAGGCCGCCGAACTCGCCCCGTTCGTCACCTGGGGCACCAACCCCGGCCAGGGCGCGCCCCTGTCGGCCAACGTCCCCGACCCTGCTTCGTACGAGGACGCCTCGGAGCGGTTCGCCGCCGAAAAGGCCCTGGAGTACATGGGGTTGACCGCCGGACAGCCGCTGCGCGAGATCAGCGTCGACACCGTCTTCGTAGGTTCGTGCACCAACGGCCGCATCGAGGACCTGCGCAACGCGGCCTCGATCCTGGACGGCCGCAAAGTCGCCGACGGCGTAAGGATGCTGGTCGTCCCCGGCTCGGTCCGGGTCGCGCTCCAGGCCGTCTCCGAGGGCCTGGACAAGGTCTTCACCGAGGCCGGCGCCGAATGGCGGCACGCGGGTTGCTCGATGTGCCTCGGCATGAACCCCGACCAGCTGGCCCCCGGCGAGCGCTCCGCCTCCACCTCGAACCGCAACTTCGAGGGCCGGCAGGGCAAGGGCGGCCGCACCCACCTGGTCTCGCCCCAGGTCGCCGCCGCCACCGCGGTGCTGGGCCATCTGGCCTCGCCCGCCGACCTGTCCGACGCCCGTACCCCCGCCGGAGTCCGATAGCCATGGAAGCCTTCACCACGCACACCGGCCGGGTCGTCCCGCTGCGCCGCAGCAACGTCGACACCGACCAGATCATCCCCGCCCACTGGCTGAAGAAGGTCACCCGCGACGGGTTCGAGGACGGGCTCTTCGAAGCCTGGCGCAAGGACGAGAACTTCGTCCTCAACCGCCCCGAGCGCCAGGGCGCGTCGGTCCTCGTCGCCGGTCCCGACTTCGGTACGGGCTCCTCCCGCGAACACGCCGTCTGGGCCCTGCAGAACTACGGCTTCAAGGCGGTCATCTCCTCCCGCTTCGCCGACATCTTCCGCGGCAACTCGCTGAAGAACGGCCTGCTCACGGTGGTGCTGGAGCAGAAGGTCGTCGACGCGCTCTGGGAGCTGACGGAGGCCGACCCGACCGCCGAGGTGACCGTCGACCTGGAAGCCCGCCAGGTCCGCGCCGAGGGCGTCACCGCCGACTTCGAGCTCGACGAGAACGCCCGCTGGCGCCTGCTCAACGGCCTCGACGACATCAGCCTCACCCTTCAGAACGAAGCGGACATCGCCGCGTACGAGGCGGCCAGGCCGGCCTTCAAGCCGCGTACCATTGCCGCCTGAGCAGCACTTTTCCAGGACTGCGCCCCCTGCCTCCCGGCAGGGGGCGCAGTCGCTTGTTGAGACCCCGTCGGGCGACAACTCGCCCCAGATGGCACAATCGGTGCATGGAACGCGACAGCCAACTCAAGCTCTATGGCCAAGTCGCCGACCGATTGAAGGAAGCGCACGCGAAGGTGCGTGCACTGCAAGTCCCGGAGGGCGTACGGATGGCGCTGACCCGGAAGCTGTTGGTCGTCACGGCCGCGGCGAAGCACGATCTCCCGGACGCGGCAAGGCGTCTGGACCGGTTGATGAAGGACCTCGATGAGGGCCGATTCCCCGAAGGTGACTGACACGTGGAACTGCGCATCGGTCGACTTCGTTGCGGCACTAGGGTGATTAGCCCGTTTCGTGTTTGATTTGCGGTATATATCTGCCTAACGTGCGAAAAAGCTTGAACACTTTCGTTCTGGCAATGTCTCCGAAGGGGAAGACGTGAACAAGGCGCAGCTCGTAGAAGCGATTGCCGACAAGGTCGGCGGCCGTCAGCAGGCCGCGGACGCCGTCGACGCGGTACTCGACGCGATCGTCCGTGCCGTGGTCGCCGGGGACCGTGTCTCGGTCACCGGCTTCGGCTCGTTCGAGAAGGTCGACCGCCCCGCCCGGTACGCCCGCAACCCGCAGACGGGTGAGCGCGTCCGGGTCAAGAAGACCTCGGTGCCCCGCTTCCGCGCGGGTCAGGGCTTCAAGGACCTGGTGAGCGGCTCGAAGAAGCTCCCCAAGAACGACGTGGCCGTCAAGAAGGCCCCCAAGGGCAGCCTCTCGGGCGGATCTTCCGCCGCCCGTACGACGGTGAAGGCCGCCGCCGCCAAGAAGTCGGCCGCCAAGAAGGCCACCGCGAAGAAGACCACCGCCAAGAAGGCGACCCCGGCGAAGAAGACCACCGCCGCGGCCAAGAAGGTCACCGCGAAGAAGACCACCGCGACCGCCAAGAAGGCGTCCGCGGCCGCGAAGAAGGCGACCCCGGCGAAGAAGACCTCCGCCGCGGCCAAGAAGACCGTCGCCAGCAAGACCGCGCCCGCCAAGAAGACCACGGCGAAGAAGGCGCCCGCGAAGAAGACCACGGCGCGCAAGACCACGGCCAAGAAGGCCACCGCACGCAAGAAGTGAGACCGGGCCACCCGCTCGCACCTCACAACGCGCCGGGCCGGGCTCCCCTCCGGGGGAGCCCGGCCCGCGGGCTGTCCGGGCCCCGTTCGGCCCAGGCCCCGGCGAACAGCTTCTAGAACGTCTGCAGGGTCACCAGCGTGATCCGCAGCGCCGCCCCCTCGCCCTCGCCCTCGATCCGCACCCGCTGCCCCGGACGCAGCAGCAACAGACCGCCCGCGTCGAAGGCCGGGGCGCCGAACTCCACCGGGGTGCCGTCGTCCAGCAGCACGCTGCCGCTGCGGGTCTCGGGGTCGTACGTGTACGAGGTCGCCTGCATGGGCGGCAGCCTATCGGTCGGCCGCCGGGGCGGACACGGCCGCGATCCGCGCCGTGTGCGGCCCCACCCCCAGGGCCAGGGCCACCCGCAGATCCTCGCCCGTATCGACGTCCCGGCGCACCGAGTCGACACCGGACAGCACTATTTCCACCGCCCCCGACGCCAGGTGCCGTGACCCGGACGGGCCACCGAAAGCCGGACGGAATTCCGCACCGCTCGCGGCGGACAGAAATGTCGTACCGATTCCTGCCGCGTCCCGGAGAAATGCGCTGGGAAAAGCGGAAGCAAAATCGAGCACCCGCTCCAATTCACCGGTGCGCAGCGCGGGCAGATCGGCGTTGAGCGCGGCCACCGCGGCGGCGGGCCGGACGGCCCGCACCGAGCGGGCGCCGTGCGCGAGCGCCGCGTTGAGCCCGGCCCCCGGAGCGTCCGGCACGATGCGCGCCCCGAGCGCGGAAAGGGCCGCCGCGGCCGCGGCGTCGTCCGTGACGACCACCACATCCCGCACCCGGGCACAGGCCAGCGCCGCCGCCACCGTGTCCTGGGCGAAGGCCAGGGCCAGCAGGGGCCGCGCGGCCTCGCCCGCCGCCCGCCCCAGGCGGCTCTTGGCCCGTGCGAGCGGCTTCAGCGGAACGACCAGGGACCAGGGCCCGGCCGGATCGGTGTTCGTGGCGATCTCCCCCTCCGTACGCATCAGCGCCTATTCTCGCCTGCCGGTACGACAACCCGGAGGACCACTCCGCAACGTGAGGCGTACGGTGTTCTCGACAGAGCAGGGGCCTGGGGCGAGACTTGACCGTCAGTAGCCAGCCAGCAGGTCAAAGTCCCTAAGGAAGGTGTCCGAGTGTCCCGCCGCAGAATCGGCTTCTGGTACCGCCTGGCGGCGGTTATCGCCAAGCCGCCATTGGTGGTTCTGTTCAAGCGCGACTGGCGGGGGATGGAACACATTCCGGCCGACGGCGGATTCATCAGCGCCGTCAACCACAACTCCTATCTGGACCCGCTCTCCTACGGCCACTTCCAGTACAACAGCGGCCGGGTGCCGAGGTTCCTGGCCAAGGCCGGCCTCTTCCGCACCCCGTTCGTCGGGATGATGCTGCGCGGCACCGGCCAGATCCCCGTCTACCGCGAGACCACCAACGCCCTGGACGCCTTCCGGGCCGCCGTGGAGGCCATCGAGCGCGGCGAGTGCGTCGCCTTCTATCCCGAGGGCACCCTCACCCGCGACCCCGAGATGTGGCCGATGGCCGGCAAGACCGGGGCCGCCCGGGTCGCCCTGATGACCCGGGCGCCCGTCATCCCGGTCGCCCAGTGGGGCGCCAACCACGCGATGCCGCCGTACGCCAAGGAGAACAAGTTCCGGCTCTTCCCCCGCAAGACGCTCCGGGTGCAGGCCGGACCGCCCGTCGACCTCAGCCGCTTCCACGGCCTGGAGCCCACCCCCGAGGTGCTGCGCGAGGCGACCGAGGCCATCATGGCGGCCATCACCCGCGAGCTGGAGGACCTGCGCGGCGAGAAGGCGCCCGCCGAGCTCTACGATCACCGCAAAGCCCGTGCTGAACAACGGCGCAGGGCCCAGGGAAAGGGACCCACGTGACGCACCCCGTAAAAGCAGCCGTCTTCGGAACCGGCTCATGGGGTACGGCCTTCGCCGTGATCCTCGCCGACGCGGGCTGCGACGTCACCCTCTGGGGGCGCCGCGCCGAGGTCGCCGAGACCATCAACACCACGCACACCAACCCGGACTACCTCCCGGGCATCGCGCTCCCCGACACCGTCCGCGCCACCACCGACGCCGCCGAGGCCCTGCGCGGCGCCGAGTTCGCCTTCCTCGTGGTGCCCTCGCAGACGCTGCGCGCCAACCTCGCCGACTGGGCCCCGCACCTGGGGCCGGACACCGTCCTGGTCTCCCTGATGAAGGGCGTCGAGCTGGGCACCGCCGAGCTGATGAGCGAGGTGATCGCGGACGTCACCAAGGTCTCCGCCGACCGTATCGCCGTCGTCTCCGGCCCCAACCTGGCCAAGGAGATCGCCGAGCGCCGCCCCGCCGCGGCCGTCGTCGCCTGCGCCGACGAGTCCGTCGCCCAGCGCCTCCAGGCCGCCTGCCACACCGCGTACTTCCGCCCGTACACCAACACCGACGTGGTCGGCTGCGAGCTCGGCGGCGCCGTGAAGAACGTCATCGGCCTCGCCGTCGGCATCGCGGACGGCATGGGCCTCGGCGACAACACCAAGGGCTCCCTCATCACCCGGGGCCTCGCCGAGACCACCCGTCTGGGTCTGGCCATGGGCGCGGACCCGTTGACGTTCTCCGGACTCGCGGGACTGGGCGACCTGGTGGCGACCTGCTCCTCGCCGCTCTCGCGCAACCACACCTTCGGCACCAACCTCGGCCGCGGCATGACGCTCCAGGAGACGATCGCCGTCACCAAGCAGACCGCCGAGGGCGTCAAGTCCTGCGAATCGGTCCTCGACCTGGCCCGCAGGCACGGGGTCGACATGCCCATCACCGAGACGGTCGTCTCCATCGTCCACGAGGGCAAGTCCCCGGTCGTCGCGGTGAAGGAGCTGATGTCGCGGAGCGCCAAGGCCGAGCGACGCTGACTCCTCCTCTACCAGCAGGTACGCTCATCGCGATATGAGCAGCGAGAACCTCCCCCAGAGCCCTGAGCGCCGCGAGAGCCCTGAGCAGCAGCGTCGCAAGCCCCGTGTGGCGGTCGTGTTCGGCGGCCGCAGTTCCGAACACGGCATCTCGGTCGTCACGGCCGGCGCCGTCATGAAGGCCATCGACCGGACCACGTACGACGTCCTGCCGATCGGCATCACGACGGACGGCCGCTGGGCGCTCACCGCGGACGAGCCCGAACGCATGGCCATCGCCGACCGCAAGGTCCCCGATGTGGACGGGCTCGCCGAGTCCGCCGAGGGCAGCGTCACGCTCTCCGTCGACCCCGGCAGCCGCGAGGTTCTCTACAGCGAACCGGGCTCGGTGCCCAAGGCGCTGGGCGAGGTCGACGTCGTCTTCCCCGTGCTGCACGGCCCGTACGGCGAGGACGGCACCCTCCAGGGGCTGCTGGAGCTCTCCGGAGTGCCCTACGTCGGCGCGGGGGTCCTCGCCTCCGCCGTCGGCCAGGACAAGGAGTACATGAAGCGGGTCTTCCGCTCCTTCGGGCTGCCGGTCGGACCCTACGAGGTCGTCCGCCCCCGCGAGTGGGAGAGCGACCCGGCCGCCGCCCGCAAGCGGATCGTGGACTTCGCCGGCGAGCACGGCTGGCCGCTGTTCATCAAGCCCGCCCGCGGCGGCTCCTCGATGGGCATCACCAAGGTCGACGGACTCGAAGGCCTCGACGAGGCGATCGAGGAGGCCCGCCGCCACGACCCGAAGTTCCTCGTCGAGTCGCTGCTGCGCGGCCGCGAGATCGAGTGCGGGGTGCTGGAGTTCGAGGACGGCCCGCGCGCCAGCGTGCCCGCCGAGATCCCGCCGGTCACCGCGCACGACTTCTACGACTTCGAGGCCAAGTACATCGACTCGGCCGCCGGTCTGGTGCCCGCCCCGCTCACCGATGAGCAGACCGCCGAGGTGCAGCGGCTCGCCGTCGCCGCCTTCGACGCCGTCTCCTGCGAGGGCCTGGTGCGCGCCGACTTCTTCCTCACCGAGGACGGCACCTTCGTCATCAACGAGATCAACACCCTGCCGGGCTTCACCCCGATCTCGATGTACCCGCGCATGTGGCAGGAGAGCGGCGTCGACTACCCGGAGCTGGTCGACCGGCTGATCCAGGCCGCGTTGAACCGCTCCACCGGACTGCGCTGACGGAAATGCCCGCGGGCCTCAGAACCGGCTCGGGACCGTCTTCGCGATGGGGCCGGCGAACGAGGCCAGCGGCGTGATGTCGTGGGCGTACGCCGAGGAGAGCGTGACCTCGACGTACGCCTTGCGGTACGTGGTGGTGAACCGCGGCCCGGAGTCCTCGGGCTCCTCCAGCATCCACTGCACCCCGTCCGCCTCGACGCCCTGTGACTGGGGGTCGTCCATCTTCGCGGGCCGGGGGACCCCGCAGCGCAGTACGATCGCCCCGTCCCCCCAGCCGGCGGTCAGCTCCGAAGCCGGGGAGGGGTCGCTGCGTTCGAGTTCGAGGACGGCCTCCGGCAGTTCCTCGTGCAGGGCCTCGCAGTACGCTGCGGCCTCCGAGGACGGTGTGGGAACCGTGACCGAGGGCTGCGCGTCGCTGAGGGAACAGCCCGCCGCGGCCAGCACGAGCACGGCAGCGGACGGACCGAGGAATATCGAGCGTGGGGAACGGCGGGCGGATGACGTCACCGGCCCAGCCTAGACGGGGGTCAGAGGTGGACGACCGGGCAGGTCAGGGTTCGTGTGATGCCGTCCACCTGCTGCACTTTGGCGACCACCATGCGGCCGAGTTCATCGACCGTGTCTGCCTGGGCCCGCACGATCACGTCGTACGGACCGGTGACGTCCTCTGCCTGGATGACTCCCGGAATCTTGGAGATGGTCTCGGCGACGATCGACGCCTTGCCCACCTCGGTCTGGATGAGGATGTACGCCTGTACCACGGAACCTCCAGGGCGGCCACGAGGATCATGTGGGGGAAAGGGACGCCACGTTATCGCGTTGCCGCGGGCCGCGGGGAGACCTACGGGCCGGATGACGCCCACAGCGTGGCGTACAGGGCGCAGAAGTTGACGTATCTCTTGACGGTACCGACAGCACAGACGGCTCGCGACCGGGGGCCCGGACGGGTGTCCGGGGCGATAAAGGAGAGGTGAGACTCGGTGAAGGGAACCGTGGGCGAGTTGGGGGAGTTCGGGCTCATCAGAGAGCTCACGTCCCGGCTCACCACCACTCCGGCGGTACGGCTGGGGCCCGGCGACGACGCCGCGGTCGTGGCCGCCCCCGACCGCAGGGTCGTGGCCAGTACGGACATCCTGCTGGAAGGGCGGCACTTCCGCCGCGACTGGTCGACGGCGTACGACGTCGGCCGCAAGGCCGCCGCCCAGAACCTCGCCGACATCGCGGCGATGGGCGCCGTGCCCACCGCGCTGCTCCTCGGCCTCGTCGTCCCCGCCGACCTCCCCGTCACCTGGGCCGCCGAGCTGATGGACGGGCTGCGCGACGAGTGCCAGGTGGCGGGCGCGGCCGTGGTGGGCGGCGATGTGGTCGGCGGCGACACGATCACCGTCGCGATCACCGCGCTCGGCGATCTGCGCAACCACGAACCCGTCACCCGGGGCGGCGCCCGCCCCGGCGACGTCGTCGCGGTCACCGGCTGGCTCGGCTGGTCCGCCGCCGGATACGCCGTGCTCTCCCGCGGCTTCCGCTCGCCGCGCGCCTTCGTCGAGGCCCACCGGCGGCCGGAACCGCCGTACCACGCGGGCCCCGCGGCCGCCGGACTCGGCGCCACCGCGATGACCGACGTCAGCGACGGCCTCGTCGCCGACCTCGGCCACATCGCGGAGTCCAGCAAGGTCCGCATAGACCTGCGCTCCGGCCTGATCGACATCCCCTCGCAGATGTCCGACATCGGCCAGGCCGTCGGCGTCGACCCGCTCCAGTGGGTGCTGACCGGGGGAGAGGACCACGCGATCGTGGCGACCTTCCCGCCGGACGTGAAGCTGCCCGCCCGCTGGAAGGTGATCGGCGAGGTCCTCAACCCCTCCGCCCTGCCCCAGGTCACCGTCGACGGCGCGCCCTGGACCAGCAAGGGCGGCTGGGACCACTTCGGCTCCATCGAGGACACCCACCAGCACCGGTGACCGTTAGATTGCTGCGTATGCCCATACGTACCGCTGTCCCGCCCCGTGTGCTCACCGTCGCCGGATCCGACTCCGGCGGCGGTGCGGGGATCCAGGCCGATCTGAAGACGATGCTCGCCCTCGGCGTGCACGGCATGAGCGTGCTCACCGCCGTCACCGCACAGAACTCCCTCGGCGTCCAGGGCGCGTGGGAGCTTCCGGTGGACGCCGTACGCGCCCAGTACCGCAGCGTCGTCGACGACATCGGCGTCCAGGCCGTGAAGACCGGCATGCTCGCCTCGGCCGCCCTCGTGGAGACCGTCGCCGAACTCCTCGCCGGAACCGACGCCCCGGTGGTCGTCGACCCGGTCGGCGTCTCCAAGCACGGCGACGCGCTGCTCGCCGCCGAGGCGCTCGACTCCGTACGGACGAAGCTGCTGCCCGTCGCCACCGTCGCCACCCCGAACCTCGACGAAGTGGCCCAGCTCACCGGCGTCCGGGTCACCGACGAGAGCGGAATGCGCCGCGCCGCCGAGGAGATCCTCGGCTTCGGACCGCGCTGGGTCGTGATCAAGGGCGGCCATCTGCCCGGCGAGGCGGTGGACCTGCTCACCGACGGCAGCGCGGAACACTGGCTGCGCGCCCCCCGGCACGACAACCGCCACACCCACGGCACCGGCTGCACCCTGGCCTCCGCCATCGCCTCCGGGCTCGCGCTCGGGATGGACGTCCCCACGGCGGTCCAGGGTGCGAAGACGTACGTCACCGGCGCGATCGAGGCCGGCTTCCCGCTCGGCGGCGGTATCGGTCCGGTCGACCACGGCTGGCTGACCCGGACAGCTGTCTGAGCGCAGCAAAAAGCCGGTCCACCGAGATGGACCGGCTTTTTGGGCAACCGGAAGGCTGCGCTACGACGGGGACGTCAGCGCGCGACCTTGCCGGCCTTGATGCACGAGGTGCAGACGTTGAGCCGCTTCGGCGTCCGACCGACCACGGCACGCACGCGCTGGATGTTGGGATTCCAGCGACGGGACGTACGGCGGTGCGAGAACGAAACGCTGTTGCCGAAGCTCGGCCCCTTGCCGCAAACGTCGCAGTTGGCAGCCACGGGTCACTCCAAAGACTTCAGATGCACTTACAGTGAATTCCGGCGCGCCGGAATCAGTTCGACTGAAGTGGCGGTACCGGAGGGATGGCCCGACTCTCATCGGGCAACCGGAGCAGCATACAACGCCTGCTTCGGAGATACGAAACTACCACGGCTCGGCCGCCCGCCCTCCCGGCCCCTGTCCCTGCCGGGACCCCGGCAGGCGGGCTAACCTGCGGTGCAGCCCGTTGCCACGGCCGCTTCAAGGAGGACCATCGGTGCCGCAGCTCCCCGACGACCTGGACGCCGTCGCGGTACGCACATGGTGCTCACTGGCCCTGGAGACACTGGGCCGGGAACGCGCGGAGATCGACGCGATCAACGTCTACCCCATCGCCGACGGGGACACCGGCACCAACCTCTATCTGACCGTCGAGTCCGCCGCCGCGGCCGTCGAAGCGGTGTTCGCCGCGCACGAGACCGGCACCACCGCACCCGCCACCGCCGACGCCGTACGCGCCATGGCGCACGGCGCCCTGATCGGCGCCCGCGGGAACTCCGGCACGATCCTCGCCCAGCTGCTGCGCGGCATGGCCGGGGTGCTGGCCGACGGCGGCGACGCGGCCCATCTGCGCCTCGCCCTCACCAGCGCCGCCCACGCGGCCCGGCAGGCCGTCGCCCACCCCGTCGAGGGCACCGTGCTCACCGTCGCCGCCGAGGCCGCCGAGGCCGCCCGGGGGGACCACGCCGACCTGGGCGCCGTCGTCACCGCCGCCTACGAGGGGGCGCGCGCCGCCCTCGCGCGCACCCCCGAGCAGCTCGCCGTCCTCGGCCGGGCGGGCGTGGTCGACGCCGGGGGCCGGGGTCTGGTGGCGGTGCTGGGCGCGCTGGTGGAGACGGTGACCGGGCGGCCTCCCGTACGGGGACCCCGTACCGGTTCGGGGAACTCCGGGAACTCCGGGAGGGCGCCCGTGACCGTGGACGGCGGTTCCGTGGTGGGGCTGCCGGTGGGCGGCACTCCGGTGGAGGGCGTCACGGAGGGGGGCCTCGCGGCGAGCGCTCCGGTGGAAGGGCCGCTCGACTGCCCCGAGGACGGCGGCGCCGGGCCCGCGTTCGAGGTGATCTACCTCCTGGAGGCCCGCGACGAGCAGGTGGCCCGGCTGCGGACCCGGCTCGACGCGCTGGGCGACTCCCTGGTCGTGGTCGGCGGCGACGGGCTCTGGCACGTCCACGTCCACGTCGACGACGCCGGGGCCGCCGTGGAGGCGGGCGTCGAGGCCGGCCGGCCGTACCGGATCCGGATCACCCACTTCGCCACCGAGAGCGGCCACGACGTCCGCGTCCAGGCCGAACCCGCCCAGCGCGCCGTCGTCGTCGTGGTCCCCGGCGACGGCCTGGCCGGGCTCTGCACCGAGGCCGGCGCCACCACCGTGATCGCCCGCCCCGGCGAACCGCCCGCCAGCGGCGAACTGGTCGACGCCATCCGCCGCGCCCACGCCCGCGAGGTGGTGCTCCTGCCCAACGACGCGGCCCTGCGCCACACCGCCGCAGCCGCCGCCGAACAGGCCAGGACCGAGGGGGTCAGGGTCGCGCTCGTGCCGACCCGCGCCGCCGTCCAGGGCATCGCCGCCCTCGCCGTCCACGAGCCGGACCGGGGCTTCGACGAGGACGTGGTCGCCATGACCGCCGCCGCCGGGGCCACCCGCTACGCCGAACTGGCCGTCGCGGAACGCCAGTCGTGGACCATGGCCGGGGTCTGCCAGGCCGGCGACATCCTCGGTCTGATCGACGGCGACGTGGCCGTGATCGGCGCCGACGTCCCGGCCACCGCCCGCACCGTGCTCGACCGGATGCTGGCGGCCGGCGGCGAACTGGTCACCCTCGTCCTCGGCGAGGACGTCCCGGACGCGCTGGCCGACGCGCTGGAGGAGCACGTACGCGAGGGCCATCTCGCCGTGGACACCGTGGTCTACCGGGGCGGGCACCAGCGCGCACCGCTGCTGATCGGCGTCGAGTAGCGGCGCGTGGCACCGACCGGCCGTGCGTGCCCGGCGGACAGCTGTCAGTGCCGTGGTGTGCAATGGATCGCGTGTCCTCGTTCGATGAACCTCTCAAGAAGCTGCTCGGCGGAGCCACCGCGAAGGTGATGGCCGAACACCTCGACCTGCACACGGTCGGTGATCTGCTGCACCACTACCCGCGGCGGTACGAGGAGCGCGGCAAGCTGACCGCGCTGGCCGACCTCCCGCTGGACGAGCACGTCACGGTCGTCGCCCAGGTCGCCGACGCCCGGATCCTGATGTTCAACAACGGCCGGGGCAAACGCCTGGAGGTCACCCTGACCGACGGCAGCGGCCGCCTCCAGCTGGTCTTCTTCGGCCACGGCGTCCACAAGCCGCACAAGGAGCTGCTGCCGGGCCGCCAGGCGATGTTCGCGGGCAAGGTCTCCGTCTTCAACCGCAAGATGCAGCTCGCCCACCCCACGTACCAACTCCTCGACGCCTCCGACGCCGACGAGGCGACCGAGGTCGTGGACGCCTTCGCCGGACGGCTGCTGCCGATCTACCCCGCCTGCAAACAGCTCGACTCCTGGCGGATCGCCAAGGCCGTCGACGCCGTGCTGCCCAGCGCGCGGGACGCGGTGGACCCGCTGCCCGCCTCGCTCCGCGAGGGCCGCGGCTTCACCCCGCTGCCCGAGGCGCTGCTGAAGGTGCACCGCCCGCAGACGAAGGCGGACATCGAGGACGCCAAGGCCCGGCTCAAGTGGGACGAGGCGTTCGTCCTCCAGGTCGCCCTGGCCCGCCGCCGGTACGCCGACACCCAGCTGCCCGCCGTCGCCCGCCGCCCCGTCGCGGACGGCCTGCTGGACGCGTTCGACGCCAAGCTGCCCTTCACCCTCACCGAGGGCCAGGAGAAGGTCAGCAAGGAGATCTTCGACGACCTGGCCACCGAGCACCCGATGCACCGGCTCCTCCAGGGCGAGGTGGGCAGCGGAAAGACCATGGTGGCCCTGCGCGCCATGCTCGCCGTGGTGGACGCGGGCGGCCAGGCCGCGATGCTCGCCCCCACCGAGGTCCTCGCCCAGCAGCACCACCGCTCGATCACCGAGATGATGGGCGAGCTGGCCGAGGGCGGCATGCTGGGCGGCTCGGACCGGGGTACCAAGGTCGTGCTGCTCACCGGGTCCATGGGCATGGCGGCCCGCCGCCAGGCCCTGCTCGACCTCGTCACCGGCGAGGCGGGCATCGTCATCGGCACCCACGCCCTCATCGAGGACAAGGTCCAGTTCCACGACCTGGGCCTGGTCGTCGTGGACGAACAGCACCGCTTCGGCGTGGAACAGCGCGATGCCCTGCGTTCCAAGGGGAAGCAGCCGCCCCACCTCCTCGTCATGACCGCCACCCCCATCCCCCGTACGGTCGCGATGACCGTCTTCGGCGACCTGGAGACCTCCGTCCTGGACCAGCTCCCGGCCGGCCGCTCCCCGATCGCCAGCCATGTCGTCCCCGCCAAGGACAAGCCCCACTTCCTCGCCCGCGCCTGGGAGCGCGTCCGCGAGGAGGTGGAGAACGGCCACCAGGCGTACGTCGTCTGCCCCCGCATCGGCGACGACGCGGAGGAGGCCGAGGGGAAGAAGGGCAGGGCGAAGAAGAAGACCGCCGAGGAGGATCCGGAGAAGCGCCCGCCGCTCGCCGTCCTGGAGATCGCCGACGAGCTGCGCAAGGGCGCGCTGGCCGGGCTGAGCGTCGAGGTGCTGCACGGCAGGATGCACCCCGACGAGAAGGACGACGTCATGCGCCGGTTCGCCGCCGGTGACGTCGACGTCCTGGTCGCCACCACCGTCATCGAGGTCGGCGTCAACGTCCCCAACGCCACCGCCATGGTGATCATGGACGCCGACCGCTTCGGCGTCTCCCAGCTCCACCAGCTGCGCGGCCGCGTCGGGCGTGGATCCGCCCCGGGGCTCTGCCTGCTGGTCAGCGAGGCGCACGAGGCGAGCCCCGCCCGCGCCCGGCTCTCCGCCGTCGCCGCCACCCTCGACGGCTTCGAGCTCTCCCGGATCGACCTCGAACAGCGTCGCGAGGGCGATGTGCTGGGCCAGGCCCAGTCCGGAGTGCGCTCCTCGCTGCGGATGCTCACCGTCATCGACGACGAGGAGGTGATCGCCGCCGCCCGCGAGGAGGCCGTCGCGATCGTCGCCGCCGACCCGGAGCTGGAGCACCTGCCGGAGCTGCGCACGGTGCTGGCCGCCCTGCTGGACAAGGAGCGCGAGGGGTATCTCGACAAGGGGTGAGGACGCGGGGGCGTCCTGCCGGTGCGGGCCGCACGCCATATCGTGGACGCACGGCCCGCGCACACCGCGAGCCCCTCCGCACGCCCCCGACCCCGAGGACCCCACACCCATGACCCGCGTGATCGCCGGCTCGGCCGGCGGACGCCGCCTGGCCGTCCCGCCCGGCACCGGCACCCGCCCCACCTCCGACCGTGCGCGCGAGGGCCTCTTCTCCACCTGGCAGGCGCTGCTCGGCACCCTGGAAGGCAGCCGTGTCGCCGATCTGTACGCCGGATCCGGCGCGGTCGGCCTCGAAGCGCTCTCCCGGGGCGCGGTCCACGCGCTGCTCGTCGAGGCCGACCCGAAGGCCGTCCGCACCGTCCGCGACAACGTCCGCACCCTCGGCCTCCCCGGCGCCGAGGTCCGGGCCGGCAAAGCCGAGCAGATCGTGACAGGACCGGCGCCCTCGGACCCGTACGACATCGTCTTCCTGGACCCGCCGTACGCCGTCACCGATGACGATCTTCGCGAGATCCTGCTCACACTCCGTGCTCAGGGGTGGCTCACGGACGATGCGCTCGTCACCGTGGAACGGGGCACCCGGGGCGGAGAATTCGGCTGGCCCGCGGGATTCGAACCACTGCGGTCCCGTCGCTACGGCGAGGGAACGCTTTGGTACGGTCGCGCCGCCGCTACGTGCGAAGACGCACGATGACCGGACCGGAGAGCGAGGGAATCACAGTGCGCCGCGCCGTCTGTCCGGGGTCGTTCGACCCCATCACCAACGGACATCTCGACATCATCGGACGAGCCTCGAAGCTGTACGACGTGGTGCACGTGGCGGTGATGATCAACCAGTCCAAGAAGGGACTGTTCACCGTCGACGAGCGGATCGAGCTGATCCGCGAGGTCACCGCCGACTTCGGCAACGTCGAGGTGGAGTCCTTCCACGGCCTGCTGGTCGACTTCTGCAAGCAGCGGGAGATCCCGGCGATCGTGAAGGGCCTGCGGGCCGTCAGCGACTTCGACTACGAGCTCCAGATGGCCCAGATGAACAACGGGCTCTCGGGCGTCGAGACGCTCTTCGTGCCGACCAACCCGACGTACAGCTTCCTGTCGTCCTCGCTGGTCAAGGAGGTGGCGACCTGGGGCGGCGACGTCTCCCACCTGCTGCCGCCGGCCGTCCACGAGGCCCTGGTGAAGCGCCTCGGCGAACGCTGAGATCCTGACGGGCCGTCACCAGGTGTCGGGCGGTGGCCGACTGGCCTTACAGTCGTCCCGTCCGTCTCCAACGGAGCAGCAGCTTCAACAGAGCAGCAGAGAGTGGCGAGCACACGGTGGACGTGCAGAAGAAGCTCGACGAGATCGTCGAAGCGGTCGGGAGCGCCCGATCCATGCCCATGTCGGCCTCGTGCGTGGTCAACCGCGCCGAGCTGCTCGCCATGCTCGAAGAGGTGCGCCAGGCGCTGCCCGGCTCGCTCGCCCAGGCGCAGGAGCTGCTCGGCGGCCATGAGCAGCTCGCCGAGCAGGCCCGGCAGGAGGCCGAGCGGATCATCGAGTCCGCGCACACCCAGCGCTCCTCGCTGATCTCCGAGACCGAGATCGTCCGCCAGTCGCAGAGCGAGGCCGACCGGATCCTGTCCGAGGCCCGCCGCGAGGCCGAGGAGGTCCGGGCCGAGGCCGACGACTACGTCGACAGCAAGCTCGCCAACTTCGAGGTCGTCCTCACCAAGACCATCGGCTCCGTCGACCGCGGCCGCGAGAAGCTCCTCGGCCGTGGCCAGGGCCTGGACGAGCAGGGCTACCAGGACCCCGACTTCGCCGAGGCCCCCGAGCGCAGCGCCGACCCGGAGACCCTGCGGCAGCGGGCCGACGCCTATGTCGACGCCAAGTTCGGCGCCTTCGAGGCCGTCCTCGCCAAGACCCTGGAGGCGGTCGGCCGGGGCCGGCAGAAGCTGCACGGCCGGGTCGCCACCGACGACCTCGGCGCGCACATCGCCGCCCAGGACGCGGCGGGCGGCCAGGGCCACACCAGCGACGCCGACTATCTGGCCGGCCTCGCCGAGCTCGCCACCCCGGAACCGCAGCAGGCGCCCCAGCAGCCGCAGTACCCCGTACAGCCGCAGGGCGAGCCGAGCTACGCGCAGGCGTCGTACGGCTACCAGGAGCAGCCGGTCCAGCAGGGCATGCAGGACGCGTACGGCTACCAGCAGCAGCCCGACCCGTACGCGGCCTACCAGCAGCAGGGGTACGACCCGAACGGCTACCCGCCCCAGCCGGCCGCCCAGCCGGACTACGGCTGGCAGCAACAGCCCCAGCAGCCCCAGGGACCGGTCCAGCAGGGCGGCGGCGCGCTGGACGAGACCAGCCTCTTCGACACCAGCATGATCGACCTGGAGCAGCTGCGCCGGTACGAAGAGGGCCGCTGACCCCGGGGCGGGCCGACCCGATTGGGTGCTGAGCGGTCCGTCCAGTATCCTGAATCCTCGGTCGCACATAGGTCCGCGATCTCGGCTGCCCGTTTCGTCTCGGAACGGAGGCGGTTCGTCCCGGACCGCAGACGACCCTTCCTTCGCAGGACGACACCCATGATTCGAAAGCAGGAAAAGCCCTGAACGGCCACCTCGACCACCGCAACCCTCTCGTGTTCGATACGCACGAGCTGGGCCGGCGTCCCGGTGCCATGAAGCGGCTGACCCGCTCGGTGGAAGCACCCGGTTCACCGGTCCTGGGCATCGACGGCGTCATCGGTGTGCCGGAAGGCGCACCGGTGGAGCTGGACCTCCGCCTCGAATCGGTCATGGAAGGGGTGCTTGTCACAGGCACCGCCCGTGCGACCGCCGAGGGGGAGTGCGTAAGGTGTCTGGAGCCGCTGACCGTAGAGGTCGACGCGGACTTCCAGGAAATGTTCTCGTACCCTGACGCCGATGACCGGGGCCGCAGCACTGCGGAACCGGCCGACGACGCCGAGGACGACGAGGACAGGTTCTTCCTCGAGGACGGCTTGTTCGACCTCGAACCAATGCTGCGTGACGCGGTAGTGCTCGCACTGCCCATGCAGCCGGTGTGCAAGGAGACCTGCGCCGGTCTGTGTTCCGAATGCGGAATCAGGCTGGACGAGAATCCGGACCATCACCACGATGCCGTCGACATCCGTTGGGCGGCACTGCAAGGACTCGCCGAGACCGTTCAGGACGGCGAGAAGGACAACATGGGCGGCGCCGAACCGGGCGTCGACGAGAAGCAGGAGAAGTAGCCGTGGCTGTTCCGAAGCGGAAGATGTCGCGCAGCAACACGCGCCACCGCCGGTCGCAGTGGAAGGCTGCGGTCCCCACCCTGGTTTCGTGCGAGCGTTGCCAGGAGCCCAAGCTCCAGCACATTGCGTGCCCGAGCTGCGGCACCTACAACAAGCGCCAGGTCCTCGAGGTCTGAGCGGCTGGTGAGAGGCCCGATGTCTGAGTTGTCCAGCGCCAAGAAGCAGGCAGACAACGTCAACACAGCCTCGTCCCACACGCTTCTGGAAGGGCGGCTCGGGTATCACCTCGAGTCCGCCCTTCTGGTGCGTGCGCTGACCCACCGTTCGTACGCATACGAGAACGGCGGTCTGCCCACCAACGAGCGGCTCGAATTCCTCGGGGATTCGGTGCTCGGCCTGGTGGTCACGGACACGCTGTACCGCACCCACCCCGACCTGCCCGAAGGCCAGCTGGCCAAGTTGCGGGCCGCGGTGGTCAACTCGCGTGCGCTTGCGGAAGTGGGCCGCGGCCTCGAACTCGGCTCCTTCATCCGGCTCGGCCGCGGTGAAGAGGGCACGGGGGGCCGGGACAAGGCTTCCATCCTCGCCGACACACTGGAAGCAGTGATCGGTGCGGTCTATCTCGACCAGGGCCTCGGCGCGGCCTCGGAGCTGGTCCACCGGCTCTTCGACCCGCTGATCGACAGGTCCTCGAACCTCGGCGCCGGCCTGGACTGGAAGACCAGCCTCCAGGAGCTCACCGCGAGCGAGAGCCTCGGAGTCCCCGAGTACCTCGTCACGGAGACCGGTCCGGATCACGAGAAGACCTTCACTGCTGCCGCTCGCGTCGGTGGTGTCTCGTACGGCACCGGCACCGGCCGTAGCAAGAAGGAAGCGGAGCAGCAGGCGGCCGAGTCCGCCTGGCGCGAGATCAGCGCCGCCGCAGAGGCACGGCAGGCCGCGGAGAAGTCCGCGGCCGACGGAGGGGCCGCCGACACCCCTGCCGACCCGTCGCCCAACACGGACGCCGCTCCGGCCTGAAGCACGAAGGAAACCCCTCGGCGCCCTGCGCACCGAGGGGTTTTCCCTGTCCGGGGGCGGCTCCCGGATCGCTGTGGCCACCGCGGTCCTCGCGTATCCGCGCCGCCCCGTACTACCGTCGATGTGTCTGGAGTGGTGCACCGTGCCCGAGCTGCCCGAGGTCGAAGTCGTCCGCCGGGGCCTGGAGCGCTGGGTCAGCGGTCGCACGGTCACCGAGGTCGAGGTCCTGCACCCGCGCTCGGTCCGCCGGCACCTCGCGGGCGGCGTCGACTTCGCCGCCCGGCTCCGAGGAGCCCGCATGGGGGCGGCGATGCGCCGCGGCAAGTACCTCTGGGTGCCGATCGAGGAGGCCTCCGCCTCGCTCCTGGGCCACCTCGGCATGAGCGGACAGCTGCTGGTGCAGCCCGCCGACGCCCCCGACGAGAAGCACCTGCGGATCCGGATGCGGTTCGACGACGCGCTCGGCACCGAGCTGCGCTTCGTCGACCAGCGCACCTTCGGCGGGCTCTCGCTGCACGACAACACCCCCGACGGCCTGCCGGACACCATCGCGCACATCGCCCGGGACCCGCTCGACCCGCTCTTCGACGACGCCGCGTTCCACACCGCACTGCGCCTGCGCCGTACGACGGTCAAGCGCGCCCTGCTCGACCAGTCGCTGATCAGCGGCGTCGGCAACATCTACGCGGACGAGGCGCTCTGGCGCGCCAAGCTGCACTACGACCGGCCCACCGCGACCCTGACCCGCCCCAAGTCCGCCGAACTGCTCGGCCACGCCCGCGACGTCATGAACGCGGCGCTCGCCCAGGGCGGCACCAGCTTCGACAGCCTGTACGTCAACGTGAACGGCGAGTCCGGCTACTTCGACCGGTCGCTCGACGCGTACGGCCGGGAGGGCGAGCCCTGCAACCGGTGCTCCACCCCGATGCGCCGGCGAGCCTGGATGAACCGCTCCAGCTACTACTGCCCGCGCTGTCAGCGGCCGCCGCGCGCCTCGTCGTAACGCGCACGGGCGGTGAGCACCTCGCCCATCCGCCCCTCCACGAGATGGATCAGCCCGAGGAGCTTCTCCGTGACCTCGCGGCCGAACGGGGTGAGCTCGTAGTCCACCCGCGGCGGATTGACCGGCTGGGCCTCCCGCAGGACGAGCCCGTCGCGCTCCAGCGCGTGCAGGGTCTGGGAGAGCATTTTCTCGCTGACCCCGTCGACCCGGCGGCGCAGCTCGTTGAAGCGGAGGCTCTCCTCGTACAGCGCGCCGAGCGTCAGACCGCCCCAGCGGCCGGTGACGTGCTCCAGCGTCGAGCGCGAGGGGCACGCGCGGGAGAAGACGTCGAACGCGAGGCTGTCGAAGCTGTCCGTACTCGTGCTGTCCGCACCCGTATCGCTGGCCATACCAAAAGCTTACTCCCGCACAGTGCTCACCCCGAGGGAGCGCTGTGCGGGAGTAAGTGGACCGGTGGGTCCGGCGTGGGTCAGAAGCCGAAGTTCTGGACCCACCACGGGCCGCCGGAGCCCTCGTGGACGCCGATGCCGATGGTCTTGTAGTCGCAGTTGAGAATGTTCGCGCGGTGGCCTTCGCTGTTCATCCAGGCCTCCATCACGGCCTGGGCGTCCGCCTGGCCGCGGGCGATGTTCTCCGCGCCGAGCCCCTGCACGCCGGCCTGGGCGGCCCGGTCCCAGGGGGTGTCGCCGTCCGGGTCCGTGTGGTCGAAGAAGCCGCGGGCCGCCATGTCCTCGCTGAAGTTCTGCGCGAGCGAGGTCAGCGGGGCACTGGTGGACAGCGGGGAGCAGCCGACCTTCGCGCGTTCCTGGTTCACCAGCGCCAGCACCTCGGAGCGTGCGGAGGCGTCGGTGGGGGAAGGGCTCGGCTTCTTGGTGGGCGGCGGGGCCGTGGAGGTCTTCGGCGGGGCCGGGGTCTTCGCCGGGGCGGTGCTCTTCTCCGGGGTGGAGGTGGGCGCCTTCGACTTCTTCGACGGGGTGGCGGCCGGCTTCTTCGACTCCTCCGCCTTCTTCGAGGTGGCGGGCGCGGCCGACTTCGACGGCGTCTTCGAGGGGGAGTCCGAGGCCGAGGGCGTCGTGGACGGCGACTTCGACGGGGACGTGCCGGGCGCCTCAGGGCGCTCGCTGCCCCGGCTCGCGGGGGAGGAGGACCGGTCGGCCGGCGCCGTGGAGCTGCCGCCCTGCGTCAGCAGGTCCGGAGCGCCGCCGGTGCGCACCTGGTCGGCGGCGGTGGTGTTGCCGGAGGTGGAGGTGTCGCCGCCGGGCAGCAGGCCGGAAGCGACGGCCACCGCGCCGACGGCCACGGCCGCCGAGACGCCGAGGAGCCCGGTGCGGATCGGCACGGCGGACTTCTTCCGGCGCGTGCCCCGGCGCCGGGAAGCGGCCCCGGCCGCGGGTTCTTCAGCGGCGGGGCCTGCGGCGGATCGTCGGTGGCGTCCCATGCGCTGTGCCTTCCTGATGCTCCGGACGCCGTTGTGACGTCACGCGACTGCCCCGTTGCTGAACTGCCCCGATGATCGAATTCGGTCGCACGCGAAGCGAATGCCGATTGATCGACTTTCCGTCCACGTCCATCCGATACTCACCCGATCGAGTGAGGCTGTTGCGACGGGACTGTAGCCCATGGGCGAAAGGGGGCGACGTGCTTCGAGAGCAATTGGCCGGTTAGCGTTCGGGCATGAACGAAGAAGCGCGCCTCGTCGTGTGGGTACGCGGCCGAGTACAGCAAGTAGGATTCCGCTGGTTCACCAGGGCAAATGCTTTGGAGATCGGCGGCCTCATCGGGTTCGCCCTCAATCTCGACGACGGCAGAGTGCAGATCGTGGCCGAAGGGTCACGTGAGAATTGCCACCGTCTGCTGGACTGGCTGCGGTCCGACGACACTCCCGGGCGCGTGGACGGCGTCACTGAGATCTGGGACACCCCGCGCGGTGGATACGACGGATTCGCCATCCGCTGATCCCGCCCCGTGAGGCCCCCTCGGATCCGCTCGGTGAACGCCGCGCCCCGAACGGTCACCGGAACGCCGGCCGGGGCCCCGCACCCGAAATGACCTGCGACGGGACCCGGTGGCGACCGATGGTTGCCAGATACGGGATGTCGTGCAAGGCTGCGGCATTGACGAAGATCCGCACACCCCTCGGGGTCCCGCAGGAGAGTCGCGCCGCATGATCGTCCGGCCGCGCGCCCCCGGGACACCCGGGTACACAGGGTGTGATCGTGTTGACCGTCAAACTTTTTGGTGAGACGCTGAAAACCCCGCGCACCTTAGCTGTTCGGTAGAGCTGATTAGCAGCAGAACCGCAGTGGTGACAGAGCCCTGCCGAGCACCGCGGGTGCGATTCCCAGACGACCCACACCGCATCGGTCGGTCACTCATTGTGGAGGACCATCCATCATGGCAAAGGCGCTTCTCGGTTACGTCGGCGGTTCCGACCCGCGACTCCTCGCCGAGATGCGACGGCTCCAGCAGCGCGTCCAGGACCTGGAATCCGAACTCACCCGGATCCAGGACGAGAACGACGCGCTGAACGCCGCCGCCCAGCACCAAGAGTCGCTGCTCGACAGCATCGACATCGACGTACCCCAGGGCGAGCCTGCGCTGACCTGACCATGATGGCCCCTTCGGGCCGGTCGGGCCGGGCACGCTCAGCAGCCTCGGAACACCTCTGATTCGTCCTGCGTCACGGATCGCCGTCCCCGAACACCGGGGTCCCCGCAGCACCGGGGACGTCGTTGTCCGGTCGCTCTGCGATGCACCGCGCAGGACCGCAGCTGGATCCACCGTGTCGCCAGCAAGATTCACAGGGACGCTTCGGCGTCCCTTTTTCTTTGCCCGACCCCCACCCGGGACCTACCGGCCTTCGCTTACCGTCTGATGTGCCCTGCACCTTCATCAGCGAAACCGAGAGCGAAAGGTAGAGTCCGGCGGCGTGCACCTCAAGGCCCTGACCCTGCGTGGTTTCAAATCGTTCGCGTCCGCCACCACCCTGCGGTTCGAACCGGGGATCACCTGCGTCGTCGGACCCAATGGATCCGGAAAGTCCAACGTGGTGGACGCGCTCTCCTGGGTCATGGGGGAACAGGGCGCCAAATCCCTGCGCGGCGGCAAGATGGAAGACGTGATCTTCGCCGGGACGACCGGGCGGCCCCCGCTCGGCCGCGCAGAAGTGTCGCTGACCATCGACAATTCCGACGGCGCATTGCCCATCGAGTACGCCGAAGTGACGATCACTCGGATCATGTTCCGCAATGGCGGCAGCGAATACCAGATCAACGGCGACACCTGCCGGCTGCTCGACATCCAGGAACTCCTCTCCGACTCCGGCATCGGCCGCGAGATGCACGTCATCGTCGGCCAGGGCCAGTTGGACTCCGTGCTGCACGCCGACCCGATGGGTCGCCGGGCCTTCATCGAGGAGGCCGCGGGTGTCCTCAAGCACCGCAAGCGGAAAGAGAAGGCGCTGCGGAAGCTGGACGCGATGGGCGCCAACCTGGCCCGGGTCCAGGACCTCACCGACGAACTGCGCCGCCAGCTCAAACCGCTCGGCCGACAGGCCGCCGTCGCCCGCCGGGCCGCCGTCATCCAGGCCGATCTGCGCGACGCCCGGCTCCGGCTCCTCGCCGACGACCTGGTGACCCTGCGGGACGCGCTGCGCGACGAGATCGCCGACGAGGCGGAGCTGAAGAAGCGCAAGGACGCGGCCGAGGCCGAGCTCAGCGCGGCGCTCGCCCGGGAGGCCGAGCTGGAGGGCGAGGTGCGCCGGCTCGCGCCCCGGCTCCAGCGAGCCCAGCAGACCTGGTACGAGCTGTCGCAGCTGGCCGAACGGGTCCGCGGCACGATCTCGCTGGCCGACGCCCGGGTCCGCAGCGCCTCACAGCCGCCCGCCGAGGAGCGCCGGGGCCGTGACCCCGAGGACATGGAGCGCGAGGCCGCCCGGATCCGCGAGCAGGAGGCGGAGCTGACGGCGGCCCTGGAGGCGGCCGAACACGCGCTGGAGGACACCGCGGCCCACCGCGCCGACCTGGAACGCGAGCTGGCCGCCGAGGAGCGCCGCCTCAAGGACGTCGCCCGCGCCATCGCGGACCGGCGCGAGGGGCTGGCCCGGCTGAACGGTCAGGTCAACGCGGCCCGCAGCCGGGCCGGTTCGGCCCAGGCCGAGATCGACCGGCTGGCCGCCGCGCGCGACGAGGCGCAGGAGCGCGCGGTGGCCGCGCAGGAGGAGTACGAGCAGCTGAAGGCCGAGGTCGACGGACTGGACGACGTCGACGAGGAGCTGGCCGCCCGCCACGAGGAGGCCAAGGAGGCCCTCGCCGAGGCCCGGTCCGCCCACAGCGCGGCCCGTGACGAGGCCACGGCCGCCGAGCGCAGACGGGCGGCGGTCGCCGCCCGGCACGAGGCGCTGGCCCTCGGGCTGCGCCGCAAGGACGGCACGGGCGTGCTGCTCGGCGCCCGCGACCGGCTGGCCGGGCTCCTCGGCCCGGCCGCCGAACTGCTGACCGTGGAGCCCGGGTACGAGATCCCCGTCGCGGCCGCCCTCGGAGCGGCGGCGGACGCGGTGGCCGTCACGGACCCGGCCACGGCCGCCGACGCGATCAGGCTGCTGCGCGAACGGGACGCGGGGCGCGCGGCGATGCTGCTGGGCACGGCGGCGGCCGAGGGCGCGGGGACCCGGCCCCACCACGTACCGGAGCAGCCGGGGGAGCAGCCGCCCGTGCCGGAGGGGTCCGGTGTGCAGACGCCCGTGCCGGAGGGGTCCGGTGTGCAGACGCCCGTGCCTGAGCAGTCCGGTGAGCAGACACCGACGCCTGAACGGGAAGGCGCTCCGCTTCCCGCGTCCGCCGTGCTGCCCGGTCAGGGCGGCACCCACAACGCCACCGAACCCGGGCCGTCCGCGCGGCACAGTGCCTCGCCCGCGGGCGTCGCCCTCCCGGGTGGCCGAGCCGAGGCGGTCACCGCCCTCGCCGCGCCCGCCGTCGCCGACCTCGTGCGCGGGCCCGCCGCGCTCGTCGGGGCCGTGCGCCGCCTCGTACCGGACATGGTGGTCGTCGGGACGCTGGAGGACGCCGAGGCGCTGGTGGCCGCGCACCCCGGGCTGACCGCGGTGACCGGTGAAGGGGACGTGCTCTCCGCCCACTTCGCGCACGGCGGGTCCGCCGGGGCGCCCAGCCTCCTGGAGGTGCAGGCCTCCGTCGACGAGGCCGCCGCCGACCTGGCCGACCTGGCCGTACGGTGCGAGGAGCTGGCGGAGGCCCAGCGGCTGGCGGGGGAGCGGCGCACGGAGCGCACCGCGCTCGTCGAGGAGTTGGGTGAGCGCCGCCGGGCGGCCGAGCGGGAGAAGTCCGGTGTCGCCCAGCAGCTCGGGCGGCTCGCCGGGCAGGCCCGGGGCGCGGCGGGCGAGGCCGAGCGGATGACCGCCTCCGCCGCCCGCGCCCAGGAGGCCCTGGAACGGGCGACCGAGGAGGCCGAGGAGCTGGCGGAGCGGTTGCTGGTCGCCGAGGAGGCCCCGGCCGAGGAGGAGCCGGACACCTCGGTGCGGGACCGGCTCGCCGCCGACGGGGCCAACGCCCGCCAGACCGAGATGGAGGCCCGGCTCCAGGCCCGTACGCACGAGGAGCGGGTCAAGGCGCTGGCCGGCCGCGCCGATTCGCTGGACCGGGCCGCCCGCGTCGAACGCGAGGCACGCACCCGTGCCGAACAGCGCCGGGCCCGGCTGCGGTACGAGGCCGAGGTCGCCTCCGCCGTGGCCTCGGGCGCCCGTCAGCTGCTGGCGCATGTCGAGGTGTCCCTCGTACGGGCCGACCAGGAACGGACGTCGGCCGAGGCGGCGAAGGGCGAGCGGGAGCGTGAGCTGGCCGTCGAGCGCGACCGGGGCCGGGCGCTCAAGGGCGAGCTGGACAAGCTCACCGACTCGGTCCACCGGGGCGAGGTGCTGGGCGCGGAGAAGCGGCTGCGGATCGAGCAGCTGGAGACGAAGGCCCTGGAGGAGCTGGGCGTGGAGCCCGCGGGGCTGGTCTCCGAGTACGGCCCCGACCAGCTCGTGCCGCCCTCGCCCGCCGCGGAGGGCGAGGAACTGCCGGAGGACCCCGAGCACCCGCGTAACCAGCCGAAGGCGTATCGGCGGCCCGAGCAGGAGAAGCGGCTGCGGGCGGCCGAACGGGCGTATCAGCAACTCGGGAAGGTGAATCCGCTCGCCCTGGAGGAGTTCTCGGCGCTGGAGGAACGGCACAAGTTCCTGTCCGAGCAGCTTGAAGACCTGAAGAAGACCCGGGCCGATCTGCTCCAGGTGATCAAGGAGGTCGACGAGCGGGTCGAGCAGGTCTTTACGGAGGCCTACCGGGACACCGCCCGTGAGTTCGAGGGTGTCTTCTCGCGGCTCTTCCCCGGCGGCGAGGGGCGGCTCATCCTGACCGACCCGGACAACATGCTGGCCACCGGAGTGGACGTCGAGGCGCGTCCGCCGGGCAAGAAGGTGAAGCGGCTCTCCCTGCTGTCGGGCGGCGAGCGGTCCCTGACGGCCGTGGCGTTGCTGGTGTCGATCTTCAAGGCCCGGCCCAGTCCGTTCTACGTGATGGACGAGGTCGAGGCCGCGCTCGACGACACCAATCTGCAGCGGCTGATCCGGATCATGGAGGAGCTCCAGGAGAGCTCCCAGCTGATCGTGATCACGCACCAGAAGCGGACGATGGAGGTCGCCGACGCGCTGTACGGCGTGTCCATGCAGGGCGACGGGGTCTCGAAGGTCATCAGCCAGCGGCTGCGCTGATCCTTACCGGCACGACCCGTTTACCGGAACGACCGAACCATCAGAGGTTCAATGCACCTTTTGTGCACTCCTGGGCAGGCGGCGCCGGACCCGCTGTTTGACTTCGTTTCTTGAACGCATAGCCTCTGCAAAGTTGATTTCGCCTTCAAGTGGTGGCGGGCCGGAAGTTGTGCCCCACTGGGAAGGCTCACCCCCCACGTCTGACTTGCGGCCAGGCATCAGGAGTTCACGTGACCAGCACAGCGAACGGACCCGAGTCCGGGGCCAGGGCGGCCCATCCGGACCACCTCGGCCATGTCATCTTCATCACCGCGGCCGCGGCGATGGGCGGCTTCCTCTTCGGCTACGACAGCTCCGTCATCAACGGCGCGGTCGAGGCGATCCGCGACCGGTACGACATCGGCTCCGGAACCCTCGCCCAGGTCATCGCCATCGCGCTGATCGGCTGTGCGATCGGCGCCGCCACCGCCGGCCGGATCGCGGACCGGATCGGCCGCATCCGCTGCATGCAGATCGCCTCGGTGCTCTTCACGGCCAGCGCGATCGGCTCCGCGCTGCCGTTCGCCCTCTGGGACCTGGCGATGTGGCGCATCATCGGCGGCTTCGCCATCGGCATGGCCTCCGTGATCGGCCCGGCCTACATCGCCGAGGTCTCCCCGCCCGCCTACCGCGGCCGGCTCGGCTCCTTCCAGCAGGCCGCGATCGTCATCGGCATCGCCATCTCCCAGCTGGTCAACTACGCCGTCCTCCAGATCGCCGACGGCGACCAGCGCGGCAAGATCCTGGGTCTGGAGGCCTGGCAGTGGATGCTCGGCGTGATGGTCGTCCCGGCCGTCCTGTACGGGCTGCTCTCCTTCGCCATCCCCGAGTCGCCGCGCTTCCTCATCTCGGTCGGCAAGAAGGCCGAGGCCCGCAAGATCCTCGAAGAGGTCGAGGGCAAGAAGATCGACCTCGACGCGCGGGTGACCGAGATCGAGACCGCCATGCACCGCGAGCACAAGTCCTCCTTCAAGGACCTGCTCGGCAACCGCTTCTTCTTCCTGCCCATCGTCTGGGTCGGTATCGGCCTCTCGATGTTCCAGCAGCTCGTGGGCATCAACGTCGCGTTCTACTACTCGGCGACGCTGTGGCAGTCCGTCGGCGTCGACCCGACCGACTCGTTCTTCTACTCGTTCACCACCTCGATCATCAACATCATCGGCACGGTGATCGCGATGGTGCTGGTGGACCGGGTGGGCCGCAGGCCGCTCGCCCTCGTCGGCTCCGTCGGCATGGCGGTCGCGCTGGCCGTCGAGGCGTGGGCCTTCTCCGCCGACCTGGTCGACGGCAAGCTGCCCACCGCGCAGGGCGCCGTGGCCCTGATCGCCGCCCACACCTTCGTGCTCTTCTTCGCCCTGTCGTGGGGTGTCGTCGTCTGGGTCTTCCTGGGCGAGATGTTCCCGAACCGCCTGCGCGCCGCCGCCCTCGGTGTGGCCGTCTTCGCGCAGTGGATCGCCAACTGGGCGATCACCGCCAGCTTCCCGAGCCTGGCCGACTGGAACCTCTCGGGGACGTACATCATCTACGCCTGCTTCGCCGTGCTCTCGATCCCCTTCGTGCTCAAGTTCGTGAAGGAGACCAAGGGCAAAACGCTCGAGGAGATGGGCTGAGGGGGCGCCCGGTCGGCTGGGCCGGGCGCCCCCTGCCCCGCTGTCCCTCTCCTCACGGCACCGCCCCGGCTCACCCGAGCCGGGGCGGTGCCGTTTCAGGTGACCGCCTCGCAGAACAGCCGCAGGCTCCGCCACCCCTCCTCCACCGGCATCCCGCCGCACAGCGGATGCAGCACCAGGCTCTCCGCCTCCAGGTCCGCCAGCCCGTCCGGGGTGACGATCCGGTACACGCCCTCCTCGCGCAGCTCCGCCACCGTCGTCGCCGCCGAGCGGACGGCCGAGCGGATGTCCTTGGACTGCCAGGAGGCGTACGTCCGCGCCTCGTGCAGGAAGTGCTCGCCGTACTCCGCCCACGTACGGTCCGGATCCTCGGACACGTGCAGCAGCGGCGTCTCGGCCGCGGGCATCATGCAGAAGCCCTCCGTCCCGTGGACCGCGCGCTGCTCGTGGTAGTACGCCTCCAGCTCCGGCAGATGTGCGCTCGGGAACAGCGGCAGCCCCAGCCGGGCCGCCCGCCGCGCCGCCGCCCGCGAGCTGCCGCCGACCAGCAGCAACGGGTGCGGCCTCGTGTACGGGCGCGGGGTGACGCGTACCGTGCGGCCCCGGTACGGGAAAGGCTCCCCGGTCCACGCGGCCAGCAGCGTCTCCAGCAGCTCGTCCTGGAGCCGGCCGCGCCGCCCCCACTCGACCCCGGCCCGCTCGTACTCCTCGGGGCGGTAGCCGATCCCCGCCACCGTCACCAGCCGGCCCGCGCTCAGCAGGTCCAGCACCGCGATGTCCTCCGCCAGCCGCAGCGGATCGTGCAGCGGCCCGATGATCGCCGAGACGGTCACCGCGATCCGGCGGGTGGCGCCGAAGACTGCCCCGGCGAAGGTGAACGGGGAGGGCAGCCAGGAGTTCGCCACCCCGTGGTGCTCCTCGGTCTGCACCGTGTCGACGCCGTGCTCGTCCGCGTACGCCGCCATCTCCAGGGCGGCGCGATAGCGGGCCGAGAGCGCCACGGGTTCGGCCGCCGGGTCGACGAGATTGAACCGGACCACTGTGAAGGCCATCGGGGGCGTCCCTTCGCCGGAGCGGGCTGCTGTACGGGCAGGCGGGCGGCGGCACCGTACCTGACGGAGCGTCAGAAGTGTAGAGGCTCGCCTCCGGATTGCCGCCAAAAGGTGCATAAGGGGCGGGCGGATCGCCGGGGGCCAGCCGGGGCAGCGCCCGCGGCACGGCCGTGGCCGATACTGGACGGGTTATGGAACTCGTCGAAATCGTCATCCTCGCTGTAGTCATCGCCCTGGTCGCTGTCGGCGTGGTCGGCGGGCTTGTGGTGGGCAGTCGCAAGAAGAAGCAGCTGCCGCCCCCGCCGCCGAGCGCGCCGACCATCACTCCTCCCGCCGAGCCGCAGGTCGGCGAGGAGGCCGAGACGCCGCGCGACGAAGCGCGGCGCACCATCGACGAAGTCGGCCTCCCGGACGCCACCGCGCCCGTGGAGGAGGAGGCTCCGGTCGTCGAGGCCCCCGCGCTGGAGGTCCCCGAGCCCACCGCCGGCCGGCTCGTCCGTCTGCGGGCCCGGCTCGCCCGCTCGCAGAACTCGCTGGGCAAGGGGCTCCTCACCCTGCTCTCCCGCGACAACCTCGACGAGGACACCTGGGAGGAGATCGAGGACACGCTCCTCACCGCCGACGTCGGCGTCGCCCCCACCCAGGAACTGGTCGAGCGGCTCCGCGAGCGCGTCCGGGTGCTCGGCACCCGTACCCCCGAGGACCTGCGCACCCTGCTCCGCGAAGAGCTGATCACCCTGCTCGGCCCCGACTTCGACCGCGAGGTCAAGACCGAGGGCGGCGCCGAGACCCCCGGCGTCGTCATGGTCGTCGGCGTCAACGGCACCGGCAAGACCACCACCACCGGCAAGCTGGCCCGGGTGCTCGTCGCCGACGGCCGCAGTGTGGTGCTCGGCGCGGCCGACACCTTCCGCGCCGCCGCCGCCGACCAGCTCCAGACCTGGGGCGAGCGCGTCGGCGCCCGTACGGTCCGCGGGCCGGAGGGCGGCGACCCGGCGTCGATCGCCTACGACGCGGTCAAGGAAGGCATCGCCGAGGGCGCGGACGTCGTCCTCATCGACACCGCCGGCCGGCTGCACACCAAGACCGGTCTCATGGACGAGCTCGGCAAGGTCAAGCGCGTCGTGGAGAAGCACGGCCCGCTGGACGAGGTGCTGCTCGTCCTCGACGCCACCACCGGGCAGAACGGTCTCGTCCAGGCCCGGGTGTTCGCGGAGGTCGTGGACATCACCGGCATCGTCCTCACCAAGCTCGACGGCACCGCCAAGGGCGGCATCGTCATCGCGGTCCAGCGCGAGCTGGGCGTACCGGTGAAGCTGATCGGCCTCGGCGAAGGGGCGGACGACCTCGCCCCGTTCGAGCCGGGCGCCTTCGTGGACGCCCTGATCGGCGACTGAACCGCACCGGGTCCGGTACCGACGGGCGGCGGCTCCTGCGAGGGGCCCGCCGCCCGTCCGCCGTTTCCAGGACCGCTCGGATCCGCCGTTTCCCGGACCCCTACGAGCGGTGGCAGATGTACGCCAGCGTCCCCAGCAGCAGCCGCGCCTGCGGGGGAGCGGCCGCCGTGTCCAGCACCGGGGGCCGCAGCCAGCGGACCGGGCCGAGGCCGCCGAGGTCGGAGGGCGGGGCGGTGATGTACGTACCCGGGCCCAGGGCGCGCAGGTCGAGAGCGGCGTCGTCCCAGCCCATCCGGTAGAGCAGCTCGGGCAGCTCGGCGGCGGCTCCGGGGGCGACGAGGAACTGTGCCCGCCCGGTCGGCGTCACCGCGACCGGCCCCGACGGCAGCCCCATCCGCTCCAGCCGCACCAGCGCCCGTCGCCCGGCCTGCTCCGCGACCTCCAGGACGTCGAAGGAGCGGCCCACCGGCAGCAGCATCGCTGCTCCGGGCGTCTCCGCCCAGGCGTCCGACGCACGGTCCAGGCCGGTGCCGGCCGGGACCTCGCGGGCGAAGCCCAGCGGGTGGGCTCCCGGCGCCGGGCAGGCCGGCTCGCCGCACGAGCAGGAGCCGGCCGCGGCCCGGGCCCCGGGCGTCACCGCCCAGCCCCACAGCCCTGTGTACTCGGCCACCGCCGTGCCCTCGGTGCCGCGGTGGCGTCGCCGCGCACCGGATCGCATCTCGCGGATGCCGCCGATCGTGAAGCCCATGCCCCCTCCAACGGGTCCGGATCGTCGGTGGTTACGACCCGCGTCGCTCGGGTAACCCTCCGTCGCCGCAACTCGATCGAGTGGCGTGCGCGGTAGCGCGAAAGGGAGTGCGACACGGTGTACGCGCCCCCGAGTGCTTCCGCCCGCTCGCCCTCGGTCCTGTGCGCTCAAGTCAAGCGCGCCCGGCGGCAGTCGGGTTCATTCGAAGGGGTGGCGAATGGTGGCGTTTCCTCAATTCCCCTCGCGGGAGGGGTGATCGTAGGATTACCGTCGGTACACGAACCCTGGGAGTATGTGCACCCACGGGTATGCCGCGGGCAACCCGATTTCCTGTTCGACGATGTCGGTGAAGTCGTGATGTCGACGGGGGTAACTCCCGGACGGACAGCGCCGATGCACGGCATTCTGATAATGGTTCGCGCGATGAGGTTTCAGCGGAATGGGGGCGTTCCAGTGAGTGGCAGCGGCGCAGGCGACACGGATGCCGGAAAGCGTCCCAACGGACAGTTGGGGTCGTGGTTCGTGCGCAGTGGCTGGTCCAAGGGCGAGCTGGCGCGCCAGGTGAACCGGCGGGCGCGGCAGATGGGCGCCCTCCACATCAGCACCGACACCTCCCGGGTGCGGCGCTGGCTCGACGGCGAGCAGCCGCGCGAGCCGATCCCGCGCATCCTCTCCGAGCTGTTCTCGGAGCGCTTCGGCGCCGTCGTCGCCGTCGAGCAGCTCGGGCTGCGCACCGCCCACCAGTCACCCTCGGTGGCCGGGGTCGACCTGCCCTGGGCCGGCCCGCAGACCGTCGCCCTGCTCAGCGAGTTCTCCCGCAGCGACCTGATGCTCGCCCGGCGCGGCTTCCTCGGCAGCTCGCTGGCGCTGGCCGCCGGGCCCGCGCTCATCGAGCCGATGCAGCGCTGGCTGGTGCCCGTCCCCACCCAGAGCCCCGGCGAACCGGAGGCCCCGGCCGCCGACCACCGCCCCTCCCGGCTCTCCCGGCCCGAGCTGGACCTGCTGGAGTCGACCACCGCGATGTTCCGGCAGTGGGACGCCCAGTGCGGCGGCGGGCTGCGCCGCAAGGCCGTCGTCGGGCAGCTGCACGAGGTCACCGACCTGCTCCAGGAACCCCAGCCCGGCCCCACCGCCCAGCGGCTCTTCCGCTGCGCCGCCGAACTGGCCGAGCTGGCGGGCTGGATGAGCTACGACGTCGGCCTCCAGCCCACCGCCCAGAAGTACTTCGTGCTCGCGCTGCACGCCGCCAAGGAGGCCGGGGACAAGCCGCTCGGCAGCTACATCCTCTCCAGCATGAGCCGCCAGATGATCCACCTGGGCCGCCCCGACGACGCCCTGGAGCTGATCCACCTCGCGCAGTACGGCAGCCGCGACTGCGCCACCTCCCGTACGCAGGCCATGCTGTATGCGATGGAGGCCCGCGCCTACGCCAACATGGGCCAGCCCAGCAAGTGCAAGCGGGCCGTCCGGATGGCCGAGGACACCTTCCTGGACGCCGGTCTCGACGGCGAGCCCGAGCCCGACTGGATCCGGTTCTTCTCCGAGGCCGAGCTGAACGGCGAGAACGCCCACTCCTACCGCGACCTGGCCTATGTGGCCGGCCGCAGCCCCACCTACGCCTCGCTCGCCGAGCCCGTCATGGAGAAGGCCGTCGAGCTGTTCGGCGAGGACGACGAGCACCAGCGCTCCTACGCGCTCAACCTCATCGGCATGGCCACCGTCCACCTCCTCCAGCGCGAGCCCGAGGAGTCCACCGTGCTCGCCACCCGCGCCCTGAAGATCGCCAAGAAGGTCCGCTCCGAGCGCGTGAACACCCGCCTGCGCAAGACCGTCGACACCGCTGCCAGGGACTTCGGCGATGTCGCCGACGTCGCCCGGCTCACCGAGCTGCTCCACGAACAGCTGCCGGAGACCGCCGAGGCGGTCTGACCGGCACCACCGGCCCCGGCCGCGGCGCCCCTTCCGTACAGCCCGACTCGGCTCCCCCATCGCCTGGTCACACGGAGGGCCGCCGTGGCCGGTTTCGTGTTCACCGGCTCCCCGGCGTTTCCACCGTGCCGTATGCGGCGTGCGCCGCAGGATAGGCAGGGCACCGGACGCGCCACCCCGGATTCATTCGGCCGTAACACGCGATCCCTCTTCGTCACGCTCGCGAAACATCGTGCGGCATCCCCGGAAACGGCCCTCGGCCAACCTCGTGGCTCATAACCGGCCCGCACCTTCCCAGTGGTCCCGCAGCATTCCCCCGCACGCCGCGGCCGCACCGACGACGAGGAGACGCCGATGCCCCCAGGCATCACGACGCTTGCCGCAGACGCCCCTGAGCTGTCTGCCGCCAACACCGGGTTCATGCTCATCTGCTCGGCCCTGGTGATGCTCATGACCCCCGGCCTGGCCTTCTTCTACGGAGGCATGGTCCGCGTCAAGAGCACCCTGAACATGCTGATGATGAGCTTCATCAGCCTCGGGATCGTCACGATCCTGTGGGTGCTCTACGGGTTCAGCCTCGCCTTCGGCTCCGATGTCGGCTCGGTCATCGGCTGGAGCTCCGACTACGTCGGCCTCAGCAACATCGGCGTCACCGAACTCTGGGACGGTTACACCATCCCGGTCTACGTCTTCGCCGTCTTCCAGCTGATGTTCGCCGTCCTCACCCCGGCCCTGATCAGCGGCGCCCTCGCCGACCGGGTGAAGTTCACGGCCTGGGCGGTATTCATCGTCCTGTGGGTCAGCATCGTCTACTTCCCCGTCGCCCACTGGGTCTGGGGCACCGGCGGCTGGCTCTTCGAGATGGGCGTCATCGACTTCGCCGGCGGTACGGCCGTCCACATCAACGCCGGCGCCGCCGCCCTCGGCGTCATCCTGGTCATCGGCAAGCGCGTCGGCTTCAAGAAGGACCCGATGCGGCCGCACAGCCTGCCGCTCGTCATGCTCGGCGCGGCCCTCCTGTGGTTCGGCTGGTTCGGCTTCAACGCCGGATCCTGGCTCGGCAACGACGACGGCGTCGGCGCGGTCATGTTCCTGAACACCCAGGTCGCCACCGCCGCGGCCGTCCTCGGCTGGCTCGTCTACGAGAAGCTGCGCCACGGCTCCTTCACCACCCTGGGCGCCGCCTCCGGCGCGGTCGCCGGACTCGTCGCCATCACCCCGGCGGGTGGTTCCGTCTCCCCGCTCGGCGCGATCGCGGTCGGCGCCATCGCCGGTGTCCTGTGCGCCATGGCGGTCGGCCTGAAGTACAAGTTCGGCTACGACGACTCCCTCGACGTCGTCGGCGTCCACCTCGTCGGCGGCATCATCGGCTCCATCCTGGTCGGCTTCTTCGCCACCGGCGGTGTCCAGTCCGACGCCAAGGGCCTCTTCTACGGCGGCGGCGTCGATCAGCTCGGCAAGCAGGTCGTCGGCGTCGTCGCGGTCCTCGCGTACTCTCTGGTCGTCTCCGGCCTCATCGCCCTCCTGCTCCACAAGACCATCGGGATGCGGGTCTCCGAGGACGACGAGATCTCCGGCATCGACCAGGTCGAGCACGCCGAGACGGCGTACGACTTCAGCGGCACCGGCGGCGGCTCGGTCTCCCGCACCACCGCCCCCGCCCCCGCCCCCGACACGACGGCAGCACCGAAGGCAAAGAAGGTGGACGCATGAAGCTCATCACCGCGGTCGTGAAGCCCCACCGGCTGGACGAGATCAAGGAGGCCCTCCAGGCCTTCGGCGTCCAGGGGCTCACCGTCACCGAGGCCAGCGGTTACGGGCGGCAGCGCGGCCACACCGAGGTCTACCGGGGCGCCGAGTACACCGTCGATCTGGTGCCCAAGATCCGCATCGAGGTCCTCGTCGAGGACGAGGACGCCGAACAGCTCATCGAGGTCGTCGTCAAGGCCGCCCGTACCGGCAAGATCGGTGACGGCAAGGTCTGGAGCGTCCCGGTCGACACCGCCGTCCGGGTACGGACCGGCGAGCGCGGCCCGGACGCCCTCTGACCGACGGCCCGCAAACGGAAGGCAGCTGGGTGACGAGTACCGAAGTGACCACCGAAACCGAAGGCTCGGGACCCAGCGGCTACGCGGCGGCCCGGCTGCGCCTCCTCCAGCAGGAGGCGCGGTCCGGGCCGCCGCGCCGTGCGGCCCTCGCCCGCCTCACCGACGACTGGCTCACCGGCCTGTTCACCACCGCCGCGACCCGGGCCGGGGTACGCGGCGCCGCCCTCGTCGCCGTCGGCGGCTACGGCCGCGGCGAACTCTCCCCGCGCAGCGACCTCGACCTGCTGCTCCTGCACGACGGCAGCGCCGACGCGGCGGCCCTCGCCGCCCTCGCCGACGCCGTCTGGTATCCGGTCTGGGACCTGGGCCTGGCCCTCGACCACTCCGTACGCACCCCCGGCGAGGCCCGGAGGACGGCGGGCGAGGACCTCAAGGTCCAGCTCGGCCTGCTGGACGCCCGCCCGGTCGCCGGCGACCTCGGCCTCGTCGCCTCCCTGCGCACCGCGATCCTCGCCGACTGGCGCAACCAGGCGCCCAAACGCCTCCCCGCGCTCCACGAGCTCTGCCGGGAACGCGCGGAACGGATGGGCGAGCTCCAGTTCCTCCTGGAACCCGACCTCAAGGAGGCCCGCGGCGGCCTCCGCGACGCCACCGCCCTGCGCGCGGTCGCCGCCTCCTGGGTCGCCGACGCGCCCCGCGAAGGACTCGCCGAGGCCCGCCGCACCCTCCTCGACGCCCGCGACGCCCTCCACCTCACCACCGGGCGCGCCACCGACCGGCTCGCCCTCCAGGAGCAGGACCAGGTCGCCGAGGCCCTCGGCCTGCTCGACGCCGACGTCCTGCTGCGCAAGGTCTACGAGGCCGCCCGCACCGTCTCGTACGCCACCGACGTCACCTGGCGCGAGGTCAACCGGGTCCTGCGCGCCCGCTCGGCCCGCCCGAAGCTCCGCGCCATGCTCAGCGGCGGCCTCGGCTCCAAGGCCGCCCCCGAACGCACCCCGCTCGCCGACGGCGTGGTCGACGCGGACGGCGAAGTGGTCCTCGCCCGCGCCGCCCGCCCCGAACGCGACCCGGTCCTCACCCTGCGCGCCGCCGCGGCCGCCGCCGAGGCCGGACTCCCGCTCTCCCGCCACCTCGTCCGCCACCTGGCGACCACCGCCCAGCCGCTGCCGGTCCCGTGGCCCCCCGAGGCCCGCGAGGAACTCGTCACGCTGCTCGGCGCGGGCGAGGCCACCGTCGGCGTCTGGGAGGCGCTCGAAGCGGAAGGGATCATCACCCGGCTGCTGCCCGACTGGGAACGCGTCCACTGCCGCCCCCAGCGCAACGCCGTCCACACCTGGACCGTCGACCGGCACCTGGTGGAGACCGCCGTCCGCGCCGCCTCCCTCACCCGCCGCGTCCACCGCCCCGACCTCCTCCTGGTAGCCGCCCTGCTCCACGACATCGGCAAGGGCTGGCCCGGCGACCACTCCGTGGCCGGCGAGGTCATCGCCCGCGACATGGCCACCCGGATCGGCTTCGACAAGCAGGACGTGGGCGTCATCGCCACCCTCGTACGCCACCATCTGCTGCTCGTCGACACCGCCACCCGGCGCGACCTCGACGACCCCGCCACCGTCCAGGCCGTCGCCGCCGCCGTCTCCAGCGCCTCCACCCTGGAGCTGCTGCACGCCCTCACCGAGGCCGACGCGCTCGCCACCGGGCCCGCGGCCTGGTCCGCCTGGCGCGCCTCTCTCGTCGCCGACCTGGTCAAACGGGTCGCAGCGGTGCTCGCCGGAGAGTTCCCCGACGAGCCCGACGACGCGGCCCCCAGCGCCGAGCACGAACGCCTCGCCATCGAGGCCCTGCGCACCGGCGAACCCGTCCTCGCCCTGCACACCCAGCCCGAGGAGCCCGCCGGGGACGGCGAGGTGGAACCCGTCGGCGTCGAACTCCTCATCGCCCTGCCCGACCGCCCCGGCGTGCTGCCCGCCGCCGCCGGAGTCCTCGCCCTGCACCGCCTCACCGTGCGCGCCGCCGACCTGCGCGCGGTGGAGCTGCCGAACGAGCTGGGGGAGCGGGCGGACCTGCTGCTGCTCAGCTGGCGGGTCGCCGCCGAGTACGGCTCCCTCCCGCAGGCCGCCCGGCTCCGCGCCGACCTCGTACGCGCCCTGGACGGCTCCCTGGACATCCGGGCCCGGCTCGCCGAGCGCGAGGCCGCCTATCCGCGCCGGCGCGGGGTGAAGGCCCCGCCGCCCCGGGTCACCGTGGCCGCCGCGGGCTCCCGCCGGGCCACCGTCATCGAGGTCCGCGCCCAGGACGCCCCGGGCCTGCTGCACCGGATCGGCCGGGCCCTGGAGGGGAGTGCGGTACGGGTGCGGAGCGCCCATGTCTCCACCCTCGGCGCCAACGCCGTGGACGCCTTCTACGTCACCGGCACCGACGGCGAACCCCTGTTCCCGGACCGGGCCGCCGAGGTCGCCCGGGAGGTCGAGAAAGCCCTCGGCTGACGTGCGGGACGCTTTTTCAAGCCCTCGCCCGGCACCGGATCCGGGCGAGGGCTTGGTGTTCTCCGGGGGACGGATACCCTGGAGGGCGATTGACCTGCCCCGCCCCCGACCCTGAGGACCGACGAGCGCCGTGTTCGATACTCTCTCCGACCGCCTTAGCGCGACTTTCAAGAACCTCAGGGGCAAGGGCCGCTTGTCCGAGGCGGACATCGACGCCACGGCACGCGAGATCCGTATCGCCCTGCTGGAAGCCGACGTCGCCCTGCCCGTGGTCCGGGCTTTCATCGCCAACGTCAAGGAGCGGGCGCGCGGCGTCGAGGTCTCCCAGGCGCTGAACCCCGCCCAGCAGGTCGTCAAGATCGTCAACGAGGAGCTCGTCGCCATCCTCGGCGGCGAGACCCGGCGGCTGCGGTTCGCCAAGACCGCGCCCACCGTGATCATGCTCGCCGGCCTCCAGGGCGCCGGTAAGACGACGCTCGCCGGAAAGCTCGGCCTCTGGCTCAAGGGCCAGGGCCACTCCCCGCTGCTCGTCGCCTGTGACCTCCAGCGCCCCAACGCCGTCAACCAGCTGAGCGTCGTCGCCGAGCGCGCCGGCGTCGCGGTGTACGCCCCCGAGCCGGGCAACGGCGTCGGCGACCCGGTCCAGGTCGCCAAGGACTCCATCGAGTTCGCCAAGGCCAAGGTCCACGACATCGTCATCGTCGACACCGCCGGCCGCCTCGGCATCGACCAGGAGCTGATGCAGCAGGCCGCGGACATCCGCGATGCCGTCAGCCCGGACGAGATCCTCTTCGTCGTCGACGCGATGATCGGTCAGGACGCGGTCAACACCGCCGAGGCCTTCCGCGACGGCGTCGGCTTCGACGGCGTGGTCCTCTCCAAGCTCGACGGCGACGCCCGCGGTGGCGCCGCCCTGTCGATCGCCCATGTCACGGGCAAGCAGGTCATGTTCGCGTCGAACGGCGAGAAGCTGGAGGACTTCGACGCGTTCCACCCGGACCGGATGGCCTCCCGCATCCTCGACATGGGTGACCTGCTCACCCTGATCGAGCAGGCGGAGAAGACGTTCAGCCAGGAAGAGGCCGCCAAAATGGCCTCGAAGCTGCAGTCGAGCAAGGGTGGAAAGGACTTCACCCTCGACGACTTCCTGGCCCAGATGGAGCAGGTCCGCAAGATGGGCTCCATCTCCAAGCTGCTCGGGATGCTGCCCGGCATGGGGCAGATCAAGGACCAGATCAACAACATCGACGAGCGCGACATCGACCGCACCGCCGCGATCATCAAGTCGATGACCCCCAAGGAGCGCGCCGAGCCGACGCTCATCAACGGCTCGCGCCGGGCCCGTATCGCCAAGGGTTCGGGCGTCGAGGTCTCCGCGGTCAAGAGCCTGGTGGAGCGCTTCTTCGAGGCCCGCAAGATGATGTCGAAGATGGCCCAGGGCGGCGGCATGCCCGGGATGCCGGGGATGCCCGGCATGGGCGGCGGTCCCGGCCGGCAGAAGAAGCAGGTCAAGCAGGCCAAGGGCAAGCGCAAGAGCGGCAACCCCATGAAGCGCAAGGCCGAGGAGGCCGCCGCCGCGGAGCGCCGCGAGCAGGCCGCCCAGGGCGGCGCGTTCGGTCTGCCCGCCCAGGGCGACAAGAACTTCGAGCTGCCGGACGAGTTCAAGAAGTTCATGTAAGCGGCACGGCACGAGACATGCGTAAGGGGCGCCCTTGAGAGAGGGCGCCCCTTACGCATGTCCGAAGGACGTACGGGCTCAGGTCACGCAGACCAGATAGCGGAAGACGTTCGGCATCCACACCGTGCCGTCCTGCCGCCGGTGCGGATGCAGGGCCTCGGCGACCTCCTTCTCCACCTGGGAGCGGTCCGTGGCCCGTACGGCGGCGTCGAAGAGCCCGGTGGACAGCAGCCCGCGCACCGCGCTGTTCACGTCCGCGTACCCGAACGGGCAGGACACCCGCCCCGAACCGTCCGGCTTCAGCCCGGCCCGCGCCGCCACGTCCTCCAGATCGTCCCGGAGCGTGGGCCGCCACCTGCCGGGCTCCGTACGCGGCGGACGCGCCGACTCCGCCAGCCGCGCGGCCACCCGCAGCACCGCCGCCGTGGCGCAGCGCTCCGGCGGACCCCAGCCGGTCAGCACCACCGAGGCGCCCCGGACGGCCAGCGGCACCGCCGACCGCAGCGCCGGCACCAGCCCCTCGGAGTCCCCGGCCGCGCAGCCGATCGGCTCGAAGACCGTGATCAGGTTGTACGGAGCACCGTCCGCGCCGGCGGGCGCGGGCCGCCCGTCCTCCAGCAGCCGGGCCCGACGGCGGGCCGGTTGCGGGGAGTGCGCGGGCGCGTCGTCCCAGCCGTCGTCCGGCAGCAGCCGCGCGCGGGCTAGCGCCAGGCGCTCCCGGTCGGAGTCCACACCCGTGACCTGCGCCCCCCGGGCCGCCGCGACGAGCATCGCGAGGCCCGAGCCGCAGCCGAGGGACAGCATCCGGGTGGCGGCCCCGACTTCCATCCGGTCGTACACCGCCTCGTACAGCGGTGCGAGCATGCGTTCCTGGATCTCGGCCCAGTCGCGTGCGCGGGTACCGGCGTCCGCCGGCGCGGAGACGTCCGCGGCCGGCTGGTTCCGGACGAGCGTTGGTGTCATGGAAAGTGCCCCAATCCGCCAAGAGGTCGGTCGTGCCCGAGTGGACTCCCCCGTGTGCGTATGTTCCGCACCCCCCTAGCCAGAGAACTGCGCATCCGCCGTTCCGTCCAGGGGGTGTGGGGCAGTGCTTGCGTGCACCGTTCGTGCGCCCCGTCCCGCGTCTGCTCTCCGACCAGTCTTACCCGACACCCCGCGCCGGGCACGTCGAGCGCCGGGGCGGGTAGTCTCTCGGGCGGATTCGTCAGGACCGCGGGCCGCCCGCGCACCTCACATCCGAAGCGCCGGGCGCACCGCGCGCTGTGCACCACCTTGGTGCGAGCTGTGCGCCTTCTCCGCAGTTCTGCGTACCCGCCCTCGTCCGGACGCATCAACGGCAACTGACTGGTACGTGCAAATTATTTGGGATGCCCCGGAATAGGAACACCGGAGCACTCGGGCTCGTTATCACGACGTGAGCACGACACCACCTGTACTTGCCGCAGAGCTGGCACAGGCGTGGGCCGACATTCAGCGGTACCACCCCGAGCTGCCCGATCTTGCCGCGCCCGAGTCCCTGATCGGAGAGTCCTCGTCCGCCTGTGGCGCCGAGCTCTCCTTCGAGCGACTGCTCCACGAGGCAGTCCACGGCATCGCCGCCGCGAGAGGAGTCCGTGACACCTCCCGCGCCGGCCGCTACCACAACCGACGTTTCCTTGCGATCGCCGAGGAGCTGGGCCTCGATCATGCCGAGGAACCCCATCCCAGCAGCGGATTCTCCCTGGTCACGCTGAATCCGGAAGCCAAGCGCCGGTACCGTCCGACCACCGAACGGCTGCAGCGCGCCCTCAAGGCGCACACCGTCGCCACCGCCGCCGACACCAAGCGCTCCTTCCGCGGACCTGCCGCCCGGCACGGTTCCTCCGGGGGCGGTGTGCGGGTCAAGGCCGTCTGCGACTGCGGACGCAACGTCCGCGTCGTCCCGTCGGTCCTGGCGCAGGCGCCGATCGTCTGCGGTGGCTGCGGCAAGCCGTTCCGGATCCCGGAAGCGGCGGTCGCGGTGGGGTGAGCCGATGTGGTGTGGCACAATGGCTAGCTGTACTCGACAGTCGCACAGGACCCCTCTCTCCTCCGGCTGACGCGTCCATCGGGCACTCCGAGTACCGCAACCCCACGTGGCATCTAGTTGTGCCCAACCACGTCATAGACCAGGAGACACCACTTCCGTGGCAGTCAAGATCAAGCTGAAGCGTCTGGGCAAGATCCGTTCGCCTCACTACCGCATCGTCGTCGCCGACTCCCGTACCCGCCGTGACGGCCGGGCCATCGAGGAGATCGGCCTGTACCACCCGGTGCAGAACCCCTCGCGCATCGAGGTCAACTCGGAGCGCGCGCAGTACTGGCTGTCCGTCGGCGCCCAGCCGACCGAGCCGGTCCTCGCGATCCTGAAGCTCACCGGTGACTGGCAGGCCCACAAGGGCCTCCCGGCCCCCGCGCCGCTGCTGCAGCCGGAGCCCAAGGCTGACAAGCGCGCGCTGTTCGAGGCGCTGTCCGCGGACGGCGACGAGGCCAAGGGTGAGGCCATCACCCCCAAGGCCAAGAAGTCCGACAAGAAGGCGGACGAGGCGGCTGAGGCCCCCGCGTCCACCGAGTCGACCGAGGCCTGAGCATGCTCGAGGAGGCTCTCGAGCACCTCGTGAAGGGCATCGTCGACAACCCCGACGACGTGCAGGTTGCCGAGCGCACCCTGCGTCGCGGACGCGTGCTGGAGGTCCGGGTCCACCCCGACGACCTCGGCAAGGTGATCGGCCGTAACGGCCGCACCGCTCGCGCTCTGCGTACGGTCGTGGGTGCCATCGGCGGCCGCGGGATCCGTGTCGACCTCGTCGATGTGGACCAGGTTCGCTGATCAGCGAGTTGAACACCGGCCAGGGCCGGGGAGGGCCTTCGGGCCGTCCCCGGCCTTTGTCGTCGGCCACCCGGACGTCTCCTCCTCCACGTCCGCACCCCATCAATCGGAGAACAGCGTGCAGTTGGTAGTCGCGCGGATCGGCCGCGCCCACGGCATCAAGGGCGAGGTCACCGTCGAGGTACGAACGGACGAGCCGGAGCTGCGGCTCGGACCCGGCGCCGTCCTGGCCACCGAACCGGCGGAGACGGGTCCGCTGACGATCGAGACCGGCCGGGTCCACAGCGGCAGGCTCCTGCTGCGTTTCGAGGGCGTACGCGACCGCTCCGCCGCCGAAGCGCTGCGCAACACCCTGCTGATCGCCGAGGTGGACCCGGAGGAACTGCCCGAGGAAGAGGACGAGTTCTACGACCACCAGCTGATCGACCTCGACGTGGTGCTCGCCGACGGCACCGAGATCGGCCGGATCACCGAGATCTCGCACCTGCCCTCGCAGGACCTGTTCATCGTGGAGCGCCCCGACGGCAGCGAGGTGATGATCCCCTTCGTGGAGGAGATCGTCACCGAGATCGACCTGGAGGAGCAGCGCGCGGTCATCACCCCGCCGCCCGGCCTGATCGACGAGAGCGAGGCCGTGGTCGCCTCCTCCCGCGACGAGGTGACCGGCGATGCGGCCCCCGCGGACGCGGACGAGGCGCCGAAGGGCGACGCCTGATGCGGCTCGACGTCGTCACGATCTTCCCGGAGTACCTGGAACCGCTGAACGTCTCCCTGGTCGGCAAGGCCCGCGCCCGCGGCGTCCTGGACGTCCACGTCCACGACCTGCGGGAGTGGACGTACGACCGGCACAACACGGTCGACGACACCCCCTACGGCGGCGGCCCCGGCATGGTCATGAAGACCGAACCCTGGGGCGAGGCGCTGGACGACGCGCTGGCCGACGGCTACGAGGCCGGGGCGCACTCCCCGGTGCTCGTCGTGCCCACGCCCAGCGGCCGCCCGTTCACCCAGGAACTGGCCGTCGAACTCTCCGCCGCACCCTGGCTGGTCTTCACCCCGGCGCGGTACGAGGGCATCGACCGCCGGGTGATCGACGAGTACGCCACCCGGCTGCGGGTCGTCGAGGTCTCCATCGGTGACTACGTCCTGGCCGGCGGGGAAGCGGCCGTCCTGGTGATCACGGAGGCCGTGGCCCGGCTGCTGCCCGGCGTCCTCGGCAACGCCGAGTCCCACCGGGACGACTCCTTCGCGCCGGGCGCGATGGCGAACCTCCTGGAGGGGCCCGTCTACACCAAGCCGCCCGAGTGGCGCGGCCGGTCCATCCCGGACGTGCTGCTCAGCGGCCACCACGGGAAGATCGCGCGCTGGCGGCGGGACCAGGCCTTCGCCCGGACCGCCCTCAACCGGCCCGACCTGATCGAGCGGTGCGAGGCGAGCGCCTTCGACGAGAAGGACCGCGAGATCCTCTCCATCCTGGGCTTCGCGCCGGAGCCCGGCGGCCGATTTTGGCGCAGGCCCACCGCCGTGGAAGAATAGGCCGCTGCTGTACGTCCGGTGTGCGCCCCTGCCACAGGGGGAAAGACGCCCGCCCGACGCGATCAGCACTCCGAACTCCTCTCGATATCCCGTCGATGACCTGTGGCATCGGCGAAGAAAGCAGAAACCATGGCTTCCCTGCTCGATGACGTCAATGCCGCCACCCTGCGGTCGGACGTCCCGGCGTTCCGCCCCGGTGACACCGTCAACGTCCACGTGCGCGTGATCGAGGGCAACCGCTCCCGTATCCAGCAGTTCAAGGGTGTTGTCATCCGCCGCCAGGGCGCGGGCGTCAGCGAGACCTTCACGGTCCGCAAGGTCTCCTTCAGCGTCGGCGTCGAGCGCACCTTCCCGGTGCACAGCCCGATCTTCGAGAAGATCGAGCTCGTCACCCGCGGTGACGTCCGCCGCGCCAAGCTGTACTTCCTCCGTGAGCTGCGCGGCAAGGCCGCGAAGATCAAGGAGAAGCGCGACAACTGAGCTGCTTCCCGCGTTCACAGCGCGGCCGGATAAGCTTCGGCCGCGATGGACACGCAAGCACAGCACTCGGAGCGCGACCGCTCCTCGGAACCCGACGCGGGGTCCGGGGAGGGGTCGCGCTTTTCGCGTACGCGGGACCGCGTCGCCTCCGTACTGACCTGGCGGCGGGTGCTGACCGGGGCGGTCCTGGCCACCGTCGCCCTGCTGCTGTTCAGCTCCTACGTGGTCCAGCCCTTCCTGATCCCCAGCCGCTCGATGGAGCCCACGCTGCAGGTCGGGGACCGGGTCCTCGTCAACAAGCTGGCGTACCGTTTCGGCGCCGAGCCCGAGCGCGGCGACGTGGTGGTCTTCGACGGCACCGGCTCGTTCGTACGGGAGGACCTCGACGCGAACCCGCTGACCGGACTGGTGCGCGGAGCGGCGGCCTCCCTGGGGCTCGCGGAGCCTGCCGACACCGACTTCGTGAAGCGGGTGGTGGGTGTGGGCGGCGACCGCGTCGTGTGCTGCGACGCGAAGGGGAGGCTCGCGGTCAACGGCACCGTGGTGGACGAGCCGTATCTGTACCCCGGTGACACCGCCTCCCGGGCGCCCTTCGACATCGTGGTGTCCGCCGGCACCCTGTGGATGATGGGCGACCACCGCAGCCGCTCCAGCGACTCCCGGGACCATCTCGGCTCGCCCGGCGGCGGGATGGTCCCCGTCGAGCGGGTGACCGGCCGGGTGGACTGGCTGGGCTGGCCGCCCGCCCGGACGGGCTCGTTGGAGGGGACCGGCGCCTTCGGCGGCGTACGGGCGCCCGGCGGGGCGCATGGGTAACCGCGGACGTCCGCGCGGCGCACCCGACCCCGACGCGTCCCTGCCGACCGGGACCAGGCCCACCGGGCCGCGCTCGCTGCCCACCCGGGCGGAGCGCCGCAAGCTCGCCAAGAAGGTCCGGCGCAAGCGCCGCAGGTCCGCGATGCGGGAGATACCCGTCCTCGTCGTCGTGGCGCTGCTGATCGCGCTGGTCCTGAAGACCTTCCTGGTCCAGGCGTTCGTCATCCCGTCCGGGTCGATGGAGCAGACCATCCGGATCGGCGACCGGGTGCTCGTGGACAAGCTGACCCCGTGGTTCGGATCGAAGCCCGAGCGCGGCGACGTCGTGGTGTTCAAGGACCCCGGCGGCTGGCTCCAGCAGGAGAACCCCGGAGAGAAGAAGGACCCGCCGATCGGCGTCAAGCAGGCCACCGAACTGCTGACCTTCATCGGGCTGCTGCCGTCCGACGACGAGCAGGACCTGATCAAGCGGGTCATCGCGGTCGGCGGCGACACCGTGAAGTGCTGCGGCGAGGACGGCCGGATCACCGTCAACGGCGTACCGCTGGCCGAGACGTACCTCCACCCCGACGACCGGCCCTCGGCCATCTCGTTCGAGGTGAAGGTCCCCGAGGGCAGGCTGTTCGTGATGGGCGACCACCGGTCCGACTCCGCCGACTCCCGCTTCCACCTCGACGAACCCGACCGGGGCACGGTCTCCGAGAAGGAGGTGGTGGGGCGGGCCGTCGTGATCGCCTGGCCGTTCGGCCACTGGAGCACCCTGGAAGAGCGCGACACCTTCACCGCGGTCCCGGACGGGCGCGGATCGGAGGCAGCGGCTCCGGCCCCGTCGAATAGTGTGGCACCTCCGGATCGCGATGGAATGGTCCGGCTCCCGACCCCTGCGGAACTCCCGCTCGTTATGGGAGTGGTGGGCCTGCGTCCGATGGGGCGCGGGCAGTGGCACGTACTGAGGAGTGGATGTGGGGGATTTGGCGGTCGGCGCACGATCCGGACACGACGAACCCGAGGACCGGCCGGAGCGCGACGAGTCTCCCGCGGGCGGGGCGGCGGTCCCGCCGGAGGGCGGTGACGGCCCCCCTGACGACGGCGGTGACAACCCGGGCGGTGGCGGCAGTCGTCCCAAGAAGCAGCGTTCCTTCTGGGTGGAGCTGCCGCTGCTCGTCGGCATCGCCCTGGTCCTGGCGCTGCTGATCAAGACCTTCCTGGTCCAGGCTTTCTCGATCCCCTCGGACTCCATGCAGAACACGCTGCAGCGGGGCGACCGGGTGCTGGTCGACAAGCTGACCCCGTGGTTCGGCTCCGAGCCGGAGCGCGGCGAGGTCGTGGTCTTCCACGATCCGGGCGGCTGGCTGGAGGACACCGCTACCCCGGAGCCCAACGCGGTGCAGAAGTTCCTGAGCTTCATCGGCCTGATGCCGTCCTCCGAGGAGAAGGACCTGATCAAGCGGGTCATCGCGGTCGGCGGCGACACCGTGGAGTGCAAGGAGAACGGGCCGGTCACGGTCAACGGGAAGAGCCTGGACGAGAAGTCGTTCATCTTCCCGGGGAACACCCCGTGCAACGACAAGCCCTTCGGCCCGATCAAGGTGCCGGACGGCCGGATCTTCGTCATGGGCGACCACCGGCAGAACTCCCTGGACTCGCGCTACCACCAGGAGCTCCCCGGAGAGGGCACGGTCTCCACGGACGAGGTCGTCGGCCGCGCCGTCGTCGTCGCCTGGCCGCTGGGCCGCTGGGCGACCCTCCCGGTCCCGGACACCTTCGACCAGCCCGGTCTGAACGCGGCCGCGGCGATGGCCCCGGCGGCACTGGGCGTAGCCGGAGCGGTGCCCCTCGTGTTGTGGCGCCGCCGGAGGCTGACCGCCGGGCGTACCGCCGGGTAGGGTGCCGCTCGGATCAGCGATTGTCGATCTCCGACGGGGGAGCGCTGGGATGAGCGGTACAGGACGCAAGGACGACGGCCGCGGCCGGCTCGGCGCCATGATGTCGGGCTTGGCCGTGGCCGTCGGCTGTGTGCTCTTCCTCGGTGGTTTCGTCTGGGCGGCGGTGGTCTACCAGCCGTACACCATTCCGACCGACTCCATGGCGCCGACGGTGAAACCCGGCGACCGGGTGCTCGCCGAGCGGATAGACGGCGCCGACGTCCGGCGCGGTGACGTGGTGGTCTTCACCGATGAGGTCTGGGGCGCCACGGCGATGGTGAAGCGCGTCGTCGGGGTCGGCGGCGACAAGGTGGCCTGCTGCGACGAGGACGGGCGGCTCACCGTCAACGGAACCCCCGTCGACGAGCCGTATCTCGACCGCGGACAGGCCGCCGCGGGCTCGGCGGCCCCCGCCTCGCCCCAGGACTTCTCCGCCACCGTGCCCAAGGGCCAGATCTTCCTGCTCGGCGACGAACGGGCCACCTCCCTGGACTCCCGGGTCCACCTCCAGGACGCCGGCCAGGGCTCCGTACCGCTGAGCGCCGTACAGGCCCGGGTGGACGCGGTGGCCTGGCCGATGAACGGCATGATCGCCCGACCCTCCTCCTTCGCCGCGCTGCCCGGCGGGGTGTCCGCCGCGGGGCCGCTGCCGCTCCAGCTGGGCGCGATCCTGGTGGGCGTGGTCCTGATCCTCGGCGGCGCGGTGTACGGGCCCGTGGCGGCGCGTCTGGCCCGCCGCAGGACGGCCGCCGGAGGGGCCCGGTGACCTCGGAGCCCCGCAGGGTCGCCAGGGTGGTCCTGCTGGACCCCGACGACCGCGTACTGCTGCTGCACGGCCATGAGCCGGACGACCCGGCCGACACCTGGTGGTTCACCCCGGGAGGCGGTCTGGAGGGCGAGGAGACCCGGGAGCAGGCGGCCCGCCGCGAGCTCGCCGAGGAGACCGGCATCACGGACATCGCGCTGGGCCCGCTGCTCTGGACCCGGATCTGTTCCTTCCCGTTCGACGGGCGGCGCTGGGACCAGGACGAGTGGTACTTCCTGGCCCGTACGACACAGACCGCCACCGCCCCGCAGGGCCTCACCGACCTGGAACTGCGCAGCGTCGCCGGTCTGAGGTGGTGGACTTCCGCCGAACTGCTCGCGACGCGTGAGACGGTGTACCCGACCAGACTCGCCGAGCTGCTGCGCACGCTTCTCGACGAGGGTCCCCCGCGTGATCCGTTGGTTCTGGCCCCCGAAATCGTCTAATCGTCCAGGGGTGCCGGAGGCTGACGCACAATGGGGGCACGCACGGCTGAAGGGGAAACATGCCATGAGCGCCGAGGACCTCGAGAAGTACGAGACCGAGATGGAGCTGAAGCTCTACCGGGAGTACCGCGATGTCGTCGGTCTGTTCAAATATGTGATCGAGACCGAACGGCGCTTCTACCTCACCAACGACTACGAGATGCAGGTGCACTCCGTCCAGGGTGAGGTTTTCTTCGAGGTGTCCATGGCGGACGCCTGGGTCTGGGACATGTACCGGCCCGCGAGATTCGTCAAGCAGGTCCGCGTGCTGACCTTCAAGGACGTCAACATCGAAGAGCTCAACAAGAGCGATCTGGAACTTCCGGGAGGCTGACCCCGCGCGGCCCGCGCCGCCGGGCCGCCGATACGCGCGTCGCGGTGAGCGACCCGGTCACCCATGTGGGTGGCCGGGTTTTCCACATCCACGGAGTTGTCCACCAAGATCCACAACTTCGGGCGGGCCGGGTCACAGTCGGTGCCGGAGGTGGTGCCGATATGAACGCACGGGGGGCACTCGGGCGGTACGGCGAGGATCTGGCGGCACGGCTGCTGGCCGAAGCCGGAATGGCGGTGGTCGAGCGCAACTGGCGCTGCCGCGCCGGAGAGATCGACATCGTGGCCAGGGACGGTGACGCCCTGGTCTTCTGCGAGGTGAAGACCCGCAGGTCAGACGCTTTCGAACACCCCATGGCGGCGGTCGGCCCGGTCAAGGCGGACCGCCTGCGGCGGCTCGCCGAGATCTGGCTCGACCGGCACGGCGGGCCACCGCCCGGCGGCGTCCGCATCGACCTGGTCGGGGTGATCGTGCCCCGGCGCGGGGCCCCGGTCACGGAGCACGCCCGGGGGGTGTCCTGATGGGCTTCGCACGAGCGTGTTCCGTGGCGCTGGTCGGCGTCGAGGGTGTGGTGGTGGAGGTCCAGGCGGATCTGGAGCCGGGGGTGGCGGCCTTCACCCTGGTCGGGCTGCCGGACAAGAGCCTGGTGGAGAGCCGGGACCGGGTGCGGGCCGCGGTGGTCAACTCCGGGGCCGAGTGGCCGCAGAAGAAGCTCACGGTCGGGCTCTCGCCGGCCTCCGTGCCGAAGAGCGGCTCGGGCTTCGATCTCGCCGTCGCGAGCGCGGTCCTCGGCGCGGCGGAGCGGATCGACCCCGCGGCGATCGCCGAAGTGGTGATGATCGGCGAACTGGGTCTGGACGGCCGGGTCCGTCCGGTCCGGGGCGTGCTGCCCGCCGTCCTGGCGGCGGCCGAAGCGGGGTACGAGCAGGTCGTCGTTCCCGAGCAGTCGGCCGGGGAGGCGGCGCTGGTGCCGGGGATCTCGGTCCTCGGGGTCCGGAGCCTGCGCCAGCTCATCGCGGTTCTGTGCGACGAACCGGTGCCCGAGGAACCCGCGGACGACCAGGGGCGCCCCGACGCCATGCTGGCCGGGCTCATGATTCCCGGTACGGGCCTCGGCGCGGGGCTTGCCCCGGCCGCCGCGCGCGGTGACGGTCACCGGCCGGACCTGGCGGACGTCGCGGGGCAGCCGCGCCCGCGCCGGGCCCTGGAGGTGGCTGCGGCCGGCGGACACCATCTGCTCTTCTCGGGCCCGCCGGGCGCGGGCAAGACCATGCTGGCCGAGCGGTTGTCGGCGGTCCTGCCGCCGCTGACCCGGCAGGAATCCCTCGAAGTGACGGCGGTCCACTCCGTGGCGGGCATCCTCCCCCCGGGTGAACCGCTCGTCTCCAGAGCGCCCTACTGCGCCCCGCACCACTCGGCGACCATGCAGTCCCTGGTCGGCGGCGGCAATGGCATCCCGAGGCCCGGGGCGGTGTCCCTGGCCCATCGCGGGGTCCTCTTCCTCGACGAGGCCCCGGAATTCTCGGGCAAGGCCCTGGACGCGCTGCGCCAGCCCCTGGAGTCCGGTCATGTGGTGGTCGCGCGGGCGGCTGGCGTGGTGCGGCTGCCCGCCCGGTTCCTGATGGTGCTGGCCGCCAACCCGTGTCCGTGCGGCCGGCACACGCTCACCGGCGCGGGCTGCGAATGCCCGCCCTCGGTGGTCCGCCGCTACCAGGCGCGCCTGTCCGGGCCGCTGCTCGACCGGGTGGACCTGCGGGTCGAGGTGGAGCCGGTCGACCGCGCGGACCTGCTGGGGCAGGGCGGCCGGGGCGAGTCGACGGCCGTCGTCGCCGCTCGGGTACGGGACGCCAGGGCGCGGGCGGCCGAGCGGCTGGCCGGCACCCCGTGGACCACGAACAGCGAGGTGCCCGGCCATGAGCTGCGGACCCGGCTGCTCGCGGCCCCGGGAGCGCTGGCGGCGGCGGAGCGGGACCTGGAGCGCGGCATCCTCACGGCCCGGGGCCTGGACCGGGTGCTGAGGGTGGCCTGGACCGTGGCGGACCTGCGGGGTGCGGACCGCCCGGACGACTCCGATGTGGCGGTCGCCCTGGAACTGCGGACGGGCATCCAGCGCGGGGTGCCGATGGGGGCGGGGGAGCGGTGAGCGGTGTCATGAGGGAGCAGGAGCCGGGCTCCGGGCCCGGGAAGAGCGGAACGCCCGGCCGCGACCGGGAGCGCGGCACGGACCCCGCGCACGGGCCGGAGCGGGGCGGGCAGCGCCCTGTGGGCCGCGAGCGCGAGTCGGGCTGCGGACCAGGACGAGGAGAGTACGGGGGAGGCGCGGAGGCGGACCGGGAGGGCGGGGCCGAGCCGGCGCGGGCGCGCCTGCCGGAGCCCGCGCGGGTGCGTGCGCCGGAGGTGGAACGGGCGTGCCTGCCGGAGCCGCTGTGGGGCCACTCGCCGGAGCCCGACCGGGACCGTGGTCGCCATGGGCGTCCGGGCCGGGATCACGCCCCCGGCCCGGATGACGGCGACGGGGACGGCGACCGGGGCGAGGGGCACGGGGGTGGCGACCGGGGCGACGGCCGCGAACGGGGCGATGGTCATGATGGCGACCGGGCAGGAGGCCGGGAGCGGCGAGACGGTCACGATGGCGACCGGGGCGACGGCCGCGATGGCGACCGGGCAGCAGGCCGGGAGCGGGAGCGGGAGCGGGAGCGGGTGGCCAGGGCCGCGTTGACGCGGGTGCTGGAGCCGGGGGACGAGCGGGCCGGGCGTTGGCTGCGGGCGACCGGTGCGGTCGAGCTGCTGCGGCGGCTCACCGTCGAGGACGGGTCCGCCGAGAGGCTGCCGGGGATGACCGCTCTCCGGCTCGGTGGCTACCGGCTGCGGGCGGCCGCCGCGGAGCCGGAACGGGATCTGGCGGCGGTCGCCGCGGTGGGCGGGCGCTTCGTCTGCCCGGGGGACCGGGAGTGGCCGAGCCAGCTGGACGACCTGGGCGACGCGCGGCCCGTCGGACTCTGGGTGCGGGGACGGCCCGACCTGCGGCTGTGGTCCCTGCGCTCGGTCGCGGTGGTCGGAGCGAGAGCCTGCACCCCGTACGGGGCGCACATGGCGGCGAGCCTCGGCTCCGGGCTCGCGGAGCGCGGCTGGGTGGTGGTGTCGGGGGCCGCGTTCGGGGTGGACGGGGCCGCCCACCGGGGCGCGCTCGCGGCGGGCGGGGCGACGACGGCCGTGCTGGCCTGCGGTGTCGACGTACCCTACCCGCGCGGGCACGCCGAGTTGCTCGGGCGGCTGGCCCAACAGGGTCTCATCGTCGCCGAGTTGCCGCCTTCCTCGCACCCCACCCGCAGCAGATTCGTCCTGCGCAACCGCGTCATCGCCGCACTGACCAGGGGAACGGTCGTGGTCGAGGCCGAATACCGCAGCGGTTCGCTGGTCACCGCCCGCCAGGCCCAACGGCTCGGCCGCTTCGCGATGGGGGTGCCCGGACCCGCCACCAGCGGGCTGTCGGCAGGGGTTCACGAGCTGCTGCGCGGCGAGGGTGCGCTCGTCACCGACGCCGACGAAGTCGTCGAGCTGGTCGGGGACATCGGCGACCTCCCACCGGTCCGACGCGGCCCGGTGCTGCCCAGGGACCACCTGGACGCGGTCACCGCGAGAGTCCTCGAAGCGCTTCCGTACCACGGTGTCAGCCACCCCCGCGACCTCGCCCGCACCGCGGGGACTTCGGCCGACGAAACCCTCGGTCGACTGTACGAACTGCACTCACTGGGGTTCGTCGAACGCGAAGGCGACGGCTGGCGGTTGACGCTTCCTTCGGTACGCAACGACGACGCGCGGCGAGGCGGTTCTTGACCTGGAGCATTCGGGTGAAAAGGTAAGGCCGATGACCTCGCACGATCGATCGGTGACCTGCCCGGGACCCATGCCCACGGTGGCGGCCCCGGCCCCCGGCGGGCGCGGGCGGCGTGAACGGCGGCACGCCGTCACGCGGCAGGGAACTCCCGTCCTGCGCGGACTGCGACGCCTCAGTCACGCTACGCTCACAAGGATTCCGCCCCAGACAAAAGTCCCCCAGCACTTCACGGCAGAACGGCTCAAGGCACCACATGCCCCAGCACACCTCCGGGTCTGACCGCGCGGCAGTACCACCGGTTGCGCGTGGCACTGTGCGCCCTCCCGCTCCCTCCTCCCTCGACGAGTTGTGGCGTTCTTACAAGACCACGGGCGACGAGCGACTGCGGGAGCAGCTGATCCTGCACTACTCGCCGCTCGTGAAGTACGTCGCGGGCCGGGTGAGCGTGGGGCTGCCGTCCAACGTCGAGCAGGCCGACTTCGTCTCCTCCGGGGTCTTCGGACTGATCGACGCCATCGAGAAGTTCGACATCGAGCGGGCCATCAAGTTCGAGACGTACGCGATCACCCGGATCCGCGGCGCGATGATCGACGAACTCCGGGCGCTGGACTGGATCCCACGGTCCGTCCGGCAGAAGGCGCGGAACGTGGAGCGCGCCTACGCCACGCTGGAGGCGCGGTTCCGGCGCACGCCGTCGGAGGCCGAGGTGGCCTCGGAGATGGGCATCGCGCTGGAGGAACTGCACGCGGTTTTCAGCCAGTTGTCGCTGGCGAATGTGGTCGCCCTGGAGGAGTTGCTGCACGTCGGCGGCGAGGGCGGCGACCGGCTGAGCCTGATGGACACGCTGGAGGACACCGCCGCCGACAATCCGGTGGAGGTCGCCGAGGACCGTGAGCTGAGACGGCTGCTCGCGCGGGCCATCAACACCCTCCCCGACCGTGAGAAGACCGTGGTGACCCTCTACTACTACGAAGGCCTCACTCTCGCGGAGATCGGCAACGTCCTCGGGGTGACCGAGAGCCGGGTCAGCCAGATCCACACCAAGTCCGTGCTGCAGCTCCGCGCGAAGCTCGCCGACGCGGGCCGCTGACAGACGCCTTCCCGGCCCTTTCCCGAGCCCACCCCTGCCCTCTCCGGCCATCCGGTCGGTGGCCATGCCCTTCCCCCGCACGTCTGCCGCCGTAGAGTGGACATGTGCCCAGGATTCGAGCGGCCTCCGTGGCCGAGCACCGGACCATGCAGCGCGGCGCCCTCCTGGACGCCGCGCGCTCCCTGCTGTCCGAGGGCGGTACGGAGGCGTTGACCTTCCCCGCACTCGCCGAGCGCACGGGCCTCGCCCGGTCCTCCGTGTACGAGTACTTCCGCTCCCGGGCCGCCGTCGTCGAGGAGCTGTGCGCCGTCGACTTCCCCGTCTGGGCGGCCGAGGTCGAGAACGCCATGGAGCGCGCCGATACGCCCGAGGCGAAGATCGAGGCGTATGTGCGCCGGCAGCTCGACCTCGTAGGGGACCGCCGCCACCGCGCGGTCGTCGCGATCTCCGCGAGCGAGCTGGACGCGGGCGCCCGGGAGAAGATCCGCGCCGCGCACGGCGGACTGATCGCCATGATCGTCGAAGCGCTGGGCGACCTCGGCAACGAGCAGCCCAGGCTGTCCGCCATGCTCCTGCAGGGTTCGGTCGACGCCGCCGTGCGCCGAATCGAACTGGGCGTCGCGGAGGAGCCGGGCGTCATCGCGGACACCGTCGTCGCGATGGTCCTGCACGGTGTGACCGGCGGCCTGAGCGGCTGACCCGGACCGCTTCCGGCTCCGGCACACCGAACACCGGAAGCAGCCGCGAGGGGCCTGTGCGCAGCAGCGCGGGCGGCAGCAGCGAGAGCGGGTCCAGATAGGCGTCCCCGCGCCGCAGGCCCCAGTGCAGGCAGCCCTCCGCGCAGTGGAACGGCCCGTCCTCCAGCACCCCGACCGGCTGCCCGGCCCGTACGCGCGCCCCCTCCTCGACCAGTGCCCGCACCGGTTCGTACGTGGTGCGCAGCGGCGGCGAACCGCTGTCGGCCACCTCGACGGCGAGCACCCCGCGGCCCGCCACCCGCCCCGCGAACGACACCCGGCCCCCGGCGGCCGCCAGCACCCGAGCGCCCGGCCGGGCCCCGAGGTCCACGCCGCGATGGCCGGGCCCGTACGGACCGGCGGGCGGCTCCCACCCCCGTAACACCGCGGGTCTCCCGGCCAGCGGCCAGCTCCGGCCGCCGTCGTCGGCACTCGCGTCTGCGTCTGCGTCGGGGGCCGTATCTGGCTCCGCATCCGCATCCGCATCCGCGTCTGCATCCGCATCAGCGTCTTCGTCCACGTCGGCGTCCGCGCCCGGCAAGGCCGCCACGGCTCCGGCCGGTGCGACCGCCGGGCCCGGCGCGGGCGGCCCGGCCGGGAGCAGCCCGCACAGCACGAGCAGGGACAGCGGCAGGGTCAGGAGCGCGAGCGGGAGCAGGGTGCGGTGGGTGGGGGAGCGGTGCGGTGCGGGCTGATGGCGCATGTCGCCACGATGACCCGGAGGCCGGGATTCCGGGGATCACGCACCGTTCCTGTGGGCTACTCGCCGGTTGTGGATATCCCGGTCACCCGACCGTGGAGATCGGGGTCACGCGCTTGTGGACATCGCGGTCACCCGGCACTCAGCCGGTCCCGTACACTTCTTACGGCGATCCGGGTCACCGGGTCGACTTCGCACGCCCCGCCACCTCCCTCTTCGCGGAGGTGGCCGCGCTCCTCGGTCCCTCGTGGCACGGCGCGTCGGGGCGTCAGGCGCGACCGCAAACCTGCGGTCGCGATAACCGAGTACCTCAAGGAGTACGGCCATGGCCGTCGTCACGATGCGGGAGCTGCTGGAAAGCGGCGTCCACTTCGGTCACCAGACCCGTCGCTGGAACCCGAAGATGAAGCGCTTCATCTTCACCGAGCGCAACGGCATCTACATCATCGACCTGCTCCAGTCGCTGTCGTACATCGACCGCGCCTACGAGTTCGTCAAGGAGACCGTCGCCCACGGCGGCTCCATCATGTTCGTGGGTACGAAGAAGCAGGCCCAGGAGGCCATCGCCGAGCAGGCGACGCGCGTCGGCATGCCGTACGTCAACCAGCGTTGGCTCGGTGGCATGCTCACCAACTTCTCCACCGTCTACAAGCGCCTCCAGCGCCTGAAGGAGCTGGAGCTCATCGACTTCGAGGACGTGGCCGCCTCCGGCCTCACCAAGAAGGAGCTCCTGGTCCTCTCGCGCGAGAAGGCCAAGCTGGAGAAGACCCTCGGTGGTATCCGCGAGATGCAGAAGGTGCCCAGCGCCGTCTGGATCGTCGACACCAAGAAGGAGCACATCGCCGTCGGTGAGGCGCGCAAGCTCCACATCCCGGTCGTCGCGATCCTCGACACCAACTGCGACCCCGACGAGGTCGACTACAAGATTCCGGGCAACGACGACGCGATCCGCTCCGTCACCCTGCTCACCCGCGTGATCGCCGACGCCGTCGCCGAGGGCCTCATCGCCCGCTCCGGTGCCGCCACCGGTGACTCGAAGCCGGGCGAGAAGGCCGCCGGCGAGCCGCTGGCCGAGTGGGAGCGCGACCTGCTCGAGGGCGACAAGAAGGACGAGACCGCGGCTGCCGCCGAGGTCCAGTCCTCCGCCGAGACCGAGAAGGTCGCCGACGCCGAGAAGCCGGCCGAGGCCGTCGCCGAGGCCGAGGCCGCTGTCGAGGCTCCGGCCGCCGACGCCCCGGCCGCCGACGCGGACGCCGAGCAGGCCTGACACCCGTCACGGCTGCTGACGGCGGGGGCCGACGCCACAAGCGTCGCCCCCGCCGTTCACCCGTAGATCTTTCAGACTTCGAGAGAGACATACAGACTCATGGCGAACTACACCGCCGCTGACGTCAAGAAGCTCCGCGAGCTCACCGGCGCCGGCATGATGGACTGCAAGAAGGCGCTCGACGAGGCCGACGGCAACGTCGACAAGGCCGTCGAGGCGCTCCGTATCAAGGGTCAGAAGGGCGTCGCCAAGCGCGAGGGCCGTTCTGCCGAGAACGGTGCCGTCGTCTCCCTGATCTCCGAGGACCAGACGTCCGGCGTCATCCTCGAGCTGAAGTGCGAGACGGACTTCGTCGCCAAGGGCGACAAGTTCCAGGCCGTCGCCAACACGCTCGCCGCGCACGTCGCCGCGACCTCCCCGGCCGACATCGAGGCGCTGCTCGCCTCCGAGATCGAGGCCGGCAAGACCGTCCAGGCGTACGTCGACGAGGCCAACGCCAACCTCGGCGAGAAGATCGTCCTGGACCGCTTCGCGCAGTTCACCGGCGCCTACGTCGGTGTGTACATGCACCGCACCATGCCCGACCTGCCCCCGCAGATCGGTGTTCTGGTCGAGCTGGACAAGGCCGACGCCGAGCTGGCCAAGGGCATCGCGCAGCACATCGCCGCCTTCGCCCCGAAGTACCTCTCCCGCGAGGACGTCCCGGCCGAGGTCGTCGAGGCCGAGCGCCGCGTCGCCGAGGAGACCACGCGCGCCGAGGGCAAGCCCGAAGCCGCGCTCCCGAAGATCGTCGAGGGTCGCGTCAACGGCTTCTTCAAGGAGGCCACCCTCCTCGGCCAGCCGTACGCGCTGGACGCCAAGAAGTCCGTCCAGAAGGTCCTGGACGAGGCCGGTGTCACCCTGAAGCGCTTCTCGCGCATCAAGGTCGGCATCTGAGTCCGTCCGGGCGAACAGCGCCGGACCCGATAGGGTCTGACGCAGTCGACGGCCGCACCCACGCCGGACGACCGCAGATCTGACGAGGAGGCCATTGCCGCTGTAGGGACACCAGACCCACCGGCAATGGCCTTCTTCGTATGTGCACGAGGAGAATTTCCATGGACAAGGGCGCGGACGCCATTCAGGCCGACGACAAGCGCGACGACGACAAGGGTTCCGGGCGCTTCATGCTGAAGCTCTCCGGTGAGGCGTTCGCCGGTGGCGGTGGCCTCGGCGTCGACCCCGACGTCGTGCACACCATCGCCCGCGAGATCGCCGCCGTCGTCCGCGACGGCGCCCAGATCGCGGTGGTCATCGGAGGAGGCAACTTCTTCCGTGGTGCCGAGCTCCAGCAGCGCGGCATGGACCGGGCCCGGTCCGACTACATGGGCATGCTCGGCACCGTCATGAACTGCCTGGCACTCCAGGACTTCCTGGAGAAGGAGGGCATCGACTCGCGCGTCCAGACCGCCATCACCATGGGCCAGGTCGCCGAGCCGTACATCCCGCTCCGGGCCGTCCGGCACCTGGAGAAGGGGCGCGTCGTGATCTTCGGCGCCGGTATGGGCATGCCGTACTTCTCCACCGACACCACCGCCGCCCAGCGCGCCCTGGAGATCGACGCCGAGGCGCTGCTCATGGGGAAGAACGGCGTGGACGGGGTCTACGACTCCGACCCCAAGACCAACCCCGACGCGGTCAAGTTCGACGCTCTGGAGTACGGCGAGGTGATCACCCGCGACCTGAAGGTCGCCGACGCCACCGCCATCACGCTCTGCCGTGACAACGAACTCCCGATCCTCGTCTTCGAGCTGACCGCCGAGGGCAATATCGCCCGCGCGGTCAAGGGTGAGAAGATCGGCACGCTCGTGAGCGACGTGAGCACCCGGGCCTGACGGCCCCCCAGGATGGACAACGGCCTGCCGGTCGGACACCGTGCAGGTGAGGACGCGACGCAGGACCCGCAGGGCGCGGCGATGACGACGCCGGGCCCACCCAAGACACGCAGGAGCACGTGGTGATCGAAGAAATCCTCCTCGAGGCCGAGGAGAAGATGGAGAAGGCCGTTGTCGTCGCGAAAGAGGACTTCGCCGCGATCCGTACCGGCCGTGCGCACCCGGCGATGTTCAACAAGATCGTCGCCGACTACTACGGCGCGCTGACCCCGATCAACCAGCTGGCCTCGTTCTCGGTTCCCGAGCCGCGGATGGCCGTCGTGACGCCGTTCGACAAGACCGCGCTGCGCAACATCGAGCAGGCGATCCGCGACTCCGACCTCGGCGTCAACCCGAGCAACGACGGCAACATCATCCGGGTGACCTTCCCCGAGCTCACCCAGGACCGCCGCAAGGAGTACATCAAGGTCGCCAAGACCAAGGCAGAGGACTCCAAGATCTCGATCCGCTCCATCCGCCGCAAGGCCAAGGAGAACCTCGACAAGCTCGTCAAGGACAAGGAGTCCGGCGAGGACGAGGTGCGCCGCGCCGAGAAGGAGCTCGACGACACCACCGCGAAGTACGTCGCGCAGGTGGACGAGCTGCTCAAGCACAAGGAAGCCGAGCTGCTCGAAGTCTGATGAACGACTCTTCCTGGGGCGCCCCGCAGGGAGCCGGTTACTGGGGCACGCCCGAGATGAGCGCCGCCCCGGCGGGTCCTGCCCACGATGTGCGTGATGCCCAGCAGACTCGGCCCATGCCCAACGTGCCGGACGTTCCCGACGCAGGTAGAGACGCAGCCGACCGCGACGACCGGGACAGGGATGCCGCTCACGTCAGCGGCCCCCTGTTCCGTGACGAGATGCCGCAGGAGCCCATGTCCACCCCGCTGCCGCCCCCGCCGCAGAAGAAGCGTGCGGGGCGTGATCTGCGCGCCGCCATAGGGGTCGGCGTGGGTCTCGGCGCCGTCATCGGCCTCTCGCTGTTCATCGTGAAGGCCGTCTTCATCGGCGTGATAGTGATCGCCGTCGTCGTCGGCCTGTGGGAGCTCACCTCCCGCCTCCAGGAACGCAAGGGCATCAAGGCGCCCCTGGTGCCGCTGGCCGTCGGCGGAGCCGCGATGGTCGTCGCCGGTTACGCACGGGGGCCCGAGGGGGCCTGGATCGCGATGGCCCTGACGGCCCTCGCGGTGCTGGTCTGGCGGATGACCGAACCGCCGGACGGGTATTTGAAGGACGTCACGGCCGGGGTCTTCGCGGCGTTCTACGTGCCGTTCCTGGCCACCTTCGTCGCCCTGCTGCTGACGGCGGACGACGGATCGTGGCGCGTGCTGACCTTCCTGGTCCTCACCGTGGTCAGCGACACGGGGGCCTACGCCGTCGGCTGGCGCTTCGGCACGCACAAGCTCGCCCCGCGCATCAGCCCCGGCAAGACCCGCGAGGGCCTGTTCGGAGCCGTCGCCTTCGCGATGGTCGCCGGCGCGCTGTGCATGGAGTTCCTGATCGACGGCGGCGCCTGGTGGCAGGGTCTGCTGCTCGGCCTCGCGGTCGCCGTCAGCGCCACCCTCGGCGACCTGGGCGAGTCCATGATCAAGCGGGACCTCGGGATCAAGGACATGGGCACCCTGCTCCCCGGCCACGGCGGCATCATGGACCGGCTGGACTCGCTGCTGCCGACCGCACCGGTCGTCTGGCTGCTGCTGGTGCTGTTCGTGGGCTCCGGCTGAGTCTCCCGGCACTCCGGCACCCTGTCCCACCTGCACGTTCCACGAGTGAGGGTCCGTCGTCCACAGGGCGGCGGGCCCTCACCCGTCTGTCTGCGACACTGGATGAACCATGCCTAAGCCCGGAGAACTCACTTTCGTCGCGCCCCGCGGAGCCAAGAAGCCGCCGCGGCACCTCGCCGACCTCACGCCCGCCGAGCGCAAGGAAGCGGTCGCCGCGACCGGTGAGAAGCCGTTCCGCGCCCAGCAGCTCTCGCAGCACTACTTCGCGCGGTACGCGCACGACCCGGCCCAGTGGACCAACATCCCGGCCGCGTCGCGGGAGAAGCTCGCCGAGGCGCTGTTCCCCGACCTGATGTCCGTGATCCGGCACATCAGCTGCGACGACGACACCACGCGCAAGACCCTGTGGAAGCTGCACGACGGCACGCTCGTCGAGTCCGTCCTGATGCGCTACCCGGACCGCGTCACGATGTGCATCTCCTCGCAGGCCGGCTGCGGCATGAACTGCCCCTTCTGCGCCACCGGACAGGCCGGCCTCGACCGCAATCTGTCGACCGCCGAGATCGTCCACCAGATCGTCGACGGCATGCGCGCCCTGCGCGACGGCGAGGTGCCCGGCGGCCCCGCGCGGCTCTCCAACATCGTCTTCATGGGCATGGGCGAGCCGCTCGCCAACTACAACCGCGTCGTCGGCGCGATCCGCCGGCTCACCGACCCCGAGCCGGACGGCCTCGGCCTCTCGCAGCGCGGGATCACCGTCTCCACCGTCGGCCTGGTCCCGGCCATGCTGCGCTTCGCCGACGAGGGCTTCAAGTGCCGCCTCGCCGTCTCGTTGCACGCCCCGGACGACGAGCTGCGCGACACCCTGGTCCCCGTCAACACCCGGTGGAACGTCCGCGAGGTGCTGGACGCCGCCTGGGAGTACGCGGAGAAGTCCGGCCGCCGGATCTCCATCGAGTACGCCCTGATCCGGGACATCAACGACCAGGCCTGGCGCGGCGACCTGCTCGGCCGGCTGCTCAAGGGCAAGCGGGTGCACGTCAACCTGATCCCGCTCAACCCCACGCCCGGCTCCAAGTGGACCGCCTCGCGACCCGAGGACGAGAAGGCGTTCGTCGAGGCCATCGCGGCGCACGGCGTGCCCGTCACGGTCCGGGACACCCGGGGCCAGGAGATCGACGGGGCCTGCGGTCAGCTGGCGGCCTCCGAGCGCTAGCCTCCCCGGGCGGCCGGAAACCGCCGGTGTAGCCTGGGCCCGAAATCAACTTCATATTCCGACAGGGGAGCGCCACAGCGCTGAGAGTGCGGCACCAAGGACAGGTTGGCCGCAGACCCTCTGAACCTCGCCCGGGTCATTCCGGGTAGGAAGTTCGGACCTTACTCAAGCTGTTGCGCCCTGCCCGCTTCCGGTTCGCCGGACAGCGGGCGGGGCCGCGTCTCTTCCTGGTCACCTCCAGGAGGAATCAGATGAACACCACCACGAAGTACGCGGCGACCGCGCTCGCCGCCGCCCTCGGCGTCACCCTGCTCGCGGGCTGCGGCGACGACGGCTCGGCGGGCTCCGGCGCCTCCAAGGGCAGCGGCTCCAAGACCGTCACCCTGGTCAGCCACGACTCCTTCAACGTCTCGGAGGACGTGCTGAAGGCGTTCACGAAGGAGACCGGCTACACGGTCAAGACCCTCAAGAGCGGCGACGCCGGGGCCGCGCTCAACCAGGAGATCCTGACCAAGGGCTCCCCGCGCGGCGACGTCTTCTTCGGCGTCGACAACACCCTGCTCTCCCGCGCCCTCGACAACGGCCTGTTCACCGCGTACGAGGCCAAGGGCCTGGACCGCGTCGCGGCGGACACGCAGACGGACGAGAAGCACCGGGTCACGCCCGTCGACACCGGCGACATCTGCGTGAACTACGACAAGAAGTACTTCGCCGACAAGAAGCTCGCGCCGCCGAAGACCTTCGCGGACCTGATCAAGCCCGCGTACAAGGACCTCCTCGTCACCGAGAACGCCGCCAGTTCCTCGCCCGGTCTCGGCTTCCTCCTCGGCACCATCGCCGCCGAGGGCGAGGACGGCTACGAGGCGTACTGGAAGAAGCTCAAGGCCAACGGCGTCAAGGTCGTCGACGGCTGGGAGCAGGCGTACAACGAGGAGTTCTCCGGCTCCGCGGGCGGCAAGAAGGCCAAGGCCGACCGGCCGCTCGTCGTCTCCTACGCCTCCAGCCCGCCCGTCGAGGTGCTCTACGCCGACCCGCAGCCGAAGGAGGCCCCCACCGGGGTCGCCACCGGCACCTGCTTCCGGCAGACCGAGTACGCCGGGCTGCTGACCGGGGCGAAGAACGAGGCGGGCGGCAAGGCGCTGCTGGACTTCATGATCAGCAAGACGTTCCAGGAGGACATGCCGCTCACCATGTTCGTGAACCCGGTCGTGAAGGACGCGAAGCTGCCGGAGCTGTTCACGCAGCACGGCGAGAGCGTCGAGACGCCTCCCACCGTCGCGCCCGAGAAGATCACCGCCAACCGTGAGCAGTGGATCCAGTCGTGGCAGTCGCTGGTCCTGAAGTAGGGCCCGAGGAGCGCACCGCCCGGCCCGCGCCGTCCGTCCGGGGGGCCGGGCGGCGCGGGGCCGCGGTGCGGCTCGGCCTGATGGCCGTGCCCGTCGCGTTCTTCGCGGTGTTCTTCGCCTACCCCGTGACCGCGATCGTCGGCCGCGGCCTCAAGGCGGGCGGCGACTGGCAGTTCGGGCGGATCGGTGACGTGCTGAGCCGCCCGGACATCCTCGACGTCCTCTGGTTCACCACCTGGCAGGCCCTCGCCTCGACCGCGCTCACCCTGCTGATCGCGCTGCCCGGGGCGTATGTCTTCGCGCGCTTCGACTTCCCGGGCAAGCAGGTGCTGCGCGCGGTCGTCACCGTGCCGTTCGTGCTGCCGACCGTCGTCGTCGGCACCGCGTTCCTGGCGCTGCTCGGACGCGGCGGGCTCCTCGACGAGCTGTGGGGCGTCCGTCTCGACACCACCGTGTGGGCGATCCTGCTGGCCCATGTCTTCTTCAACTACGCCGTGGTCGTCAGGACGGTGGGCGGGCTCTGGTCCCAGCTGGACCCGCGTCAGGAGGAGGCCGCCCGGGTGCTGGGCGCCGGACGGTTCGCCGCGTTCCGCCGGGTGACGCTGCCCGCGCTCGCCCCGGCCGTGGCCGCCGCCGCGCTGATGGTCTTCCTCTTCACGTTCACCTCCTTCGGCGTCGTACAGATCCTCGGCGGACCGGCGTACTCCACCCTGGAGGTGGAGATCTACCGGCAGACCGCGCAACTGCTGGACCTGCCGACGGCCGCCGTGCTGACCCTGGTGCAGTTCGCCGCGGTCGGCGGAATCCTCGCCGTGCACGCCGCGACCGTACGCCGCCGGGAGCGGGCGCTGAAGCTGGTCGATCCGGCGCAGACCTCGCGGAGGCCGCGTGGCGCGGGCCAGTGGGCATTGCTCGGCGGCGTTCTGCTCACCGCCCTGCTGCTGATCCTGCTGCCGCTCGGCGTGCTGGTGGAGCGCTCCTTCGACGGAGCGGGCGGAGCCGGCGGTTACGGCTTCGGCTACTACCGGGCCCTCCAGTCGGCCGGGGCGGGCGGCTCCTCCACCTTCCTGGTGCCGCCGCTGGAGGCCGTCGGCAACTCCCTGCGGTACGCGCTCGTCGCGACGCTCATCGCCCTCGTCGTCGGCGGGCTCGCCGCGGCGGCCCTGACCCGGCGGGCCGGGCGGCTGGTCCGCGGCTTCGACGCGCTGCTGATGCTGCCGCTCGGGGTCTCCGCCGTCACCGTCGGCTTCGGCTTCCTGATCACCCTGGACCAACCCCCGCTCGACCTGCGGACCTCCTGGATCCTGGTCCCGCTGGCCCAGGCGCTGGTCGGCGTCCCCTTCGTCGTACGGACCATGCTGCCGGTGCTGCGCGCGGTCGACGAGCGGCTGCGGGAGGCCGCCGCCGTGCTCGGGGCCTCGCCGCTGCGGGCCTGGCGGGAGGTCGATCTGCCGCTGGTGCGACGGGCCGTGCTGGTCGCCGCGGGCTTCGCCTTCGCCGTCTCCCTCGGGGAGTTCGGCGCGACGGTCTTCATCGCCCGGCCCGACAACCCGACCCTGCCGGTGGCCGTGGCCCGGCTGCTGGGCCGGTCGGGGGAGCTCAACTACGGGCAGGCGATGGCCCTGAGCACGATTCTGATGCTCGTGTGCGCGGTGTCGCTGCTGCTCCTGGAGCGTATCCGCACCGACCGATCCGGGGAGTTCTGAACGACATGCTGAGCTTGCAGGCCGCCACCGTACGGTTCGGGAAGCGGGCCGCGCTCGACGCGGTCGACCTGGAGGTCGCCGACCACCGGATCGTCTGCGTGCTGGGGCCCAGCGGCAGCGGGAAGTCCACCCTGCTGCGGGCCGTCGCCGGACTCCAGCCCATGGACGGCGGCCGGGTGCTGCTGGCCGGCCAGGACCAGGCGGGCGTCCCGGTGCACCGGCGCGGCCTCGGCCTGATGTTCCAGGACCACCAGCTCTTCCCGCACCGGGACGTCGGCGCCAACGTGGCCTTCGGGCTGCGGATGCACGGGGTCGGGCGGGCCGAGACGGACGCCCGGGTCCGTGAACTGCTGGAGCTGGTCGGCCTGCCGGGCGCGGAACGCCGCGCGGTCGCCGCCCTCTCCGGCGGCGAACAGCAGCGCGTCGCCCTGGCCCGCGCGCTCGCCCCGCGCCCGAAACTCCTGATGCTGGACGAGCCGCTCGGTCAGCTCGACCGGAGCCTGCGCGAACGGCTCGTCGTCGAACTGCGCACGCTCTTCCAGGAGTTGGGGACGACCGTGCTGGCCGTGACGCACGACCAGGGCGAGGCGTTCGCGCTCGCCGACCGGGTCGTCGTGATGCGGGACGGCCGGATCGCACAGGAGGGCAGCCCGCTGGACGTCTGGCAGCGCCCCGCCTCCGCCTTCGTCGCCCGCTTCCTCGGCTTCGACAACGTCACCGCGGCCACGGTCACCGGACAGGCCGCCGCCACCGCCTGGGGCAAGGTCCCGGTGCCCGAGGGCTCCCCGCAGGGCGAGGTCGATCTGCTGGTCCGCCCCGCCGGAGTCCGGTTCGGCGCCCCCGAGGACGGCCTGCGCTGCGCGGTCGGCGTCCGCACCTTCCGCGGGAACCACGTGACCGTACGGCTGCTGCCCGAGAACGCGCCGGTGCTGGAGGCCGAGTGCGCCCTGCGGGACACCCCGGACGAGGGCGCGGTCGTGGGCGTCCGCTTCGACGCGGCGGAGACGGTGGTGCTGGCGGACCCCGGTCGCTCCTGAGCGTGGCGTGGCAGGCGGGCGACGGGCCGGGCAAGCTGGAGGCGGACCATCCCGCGGCCGGCCGTCCGGGCTCCGTGGGGACGGCAGGATCGGACAAGGACCGTGATCATGACCGGTGGCAACCGCGAGGGCATCGACTTCACCCGCGTCCTCGACGCCCCGCAGCAGCGGGTCTTCGCCGCCTGGACCTCGCCGGAGGACTTCGCCGCCTGGTACGGGGGCGAGGCGGACGTTCCGCTGGACCGGGTGGCGATGGACGTACGGCCCGGCGGCTCATGGAGCCTGGTCATCGTGATGCCGGGCGTCGAGATGCCCTTCCACGGGGTCTACCGCGAGGTGAGCGAGCCCGACGGGCTCGTCTTCACGCTGAAGGACCGCTCCGCCCCCGAGGACGCCGAGGGCGAGACCGTGACGGTCACCTTCAGCGATCTCGGGGGCGGCCGGACCGAGCTGGCCTTCCAGCAGCGCGGCGGCAACCTCACCCCCGAGCAGTACGCGGCGGCCGAGGACGGCTGGGAGGCGTTCTTCGACGCTCTCGCCGCCCGCCTCGCCGCCCACCCCTGACGACAGGCCCTAGGTCAGCGGAAGCGCCGCGAGCTGGGCGATCACCCAGGTCAGCGGGGCGAACAGGGCCAGCAGCGCGCCCGCGCGCAGTGCCGTCGCCCTGCGCAGCGTCGCGGCCGGGGCGCCCATCCTGAGCAGCGCCTCGACGGTGTGGGCGCGGGCGTGCTTGGCCTCCAGCGCCGAGGTCAGCAGCGTCGCCGTCGTACAGCCGAGGACCAGCACCGCGCCGAGTGCGGTGAGCGGGCCGTACGGGCGCTCGTCGCCCCCGTACAGCGCCGAAGCGGCGATCGCCGCGGACACCACCGCGCAGACGACCCCGAGCGGGCGGCCGATCCGGCGCGCCTCGTCCATCAGGACCCGCCCGGCGAGCAGCCGTACGGCCCCGGGGCGTACCGCCTGAAGCGCCCGCCCGCACAGATACGTCAGGCTCGGGCCCGCCATCGCCAGGCCGACCGCCGTGAGCGTCCACCCGATCAGCACCGCCACCGGGGTGGCGTCGAACCGGCCGGGCAGCGGGAACGCGTTGCCGGTGGCCCCCCGGGACGCGTACGCCTCCACCGCGAGCCCGGCGGCCGTCAGCGCCACGCCCCAGGGCAGCCCGGCCGGAGCCGGTGCGGGCTCCGGCAGCTCCTCCGAGCCGAAGGTGTCCCGTGCCGGGTCGGGCCGCGACCGCAGCGCCAGCGCACTCGCCGTCGACGCGGCCACCGGCACGAGGGCCAGCAGCACCAGGGCGGCGGCCAGCGGCAGCGGGCTGCCCGCGCCGAGGAACTCCGCCGCACCGCCGTCGAACGGCATCCCGGTCAGATCGCCGCGCAGATGCAGGAAGAAGAGCAGCGCCACCATGGAGCCGAGGGTGGTCGATACGGCCGTGGAGACCGCGGCCAGCGCGGAGAGCCGGACCGGGCCGAGGCCCACGGAGGAGAGACCCGGCCGGGGCCGGGTGCTCGGGTCGGTGCGGGCGACCGCCACGGCGAACTGCACGGTGGCGGCCAGCGGGACGAAGCACCACAGCAGCCGCAGCACCGAACCCGCGGAGGCCGGGTGCGCGGCGGCGTACCCGAGGGCGCACAGGAGGAGGAATCCGACGCCGGCCGAGGCGGCGGCCACCAGCAGCCGCCGGACCAGGACGAGGGGATGGGAACCGCGGGCTAGACGGAGAGCGAGCACGCCGCGCGGCCCTCCGCTTCCGGTTCCGGGGGCAGGGTGACGGTGGCGACGCGACGGCCGTCCAGCAGCGCCACGGACCGGTCGGCGAGGGCGGCGACCTCCGCGTCGTGCGTGGCCAGCACGACGGTGATGCCGTGCGAGCGGGCCGCCGTGGTGAACGTGCGCAGCACCTGGGCGCGGTCCGCGCGGTGCAGGGTCGCGGTGGGCTCGTCCGCGAAGATCACGGTCGGTGTGCCGCACAGGGCGCGGGCCACCGAGACCCGCTGGCGCTGCGCCTGGAGCAGGGCGTGCGGCCGCTTCTTGGCGAAGGCGGCGATGTCCAGGCGCTCCAGCCACTCGGTGGCGGCCTTGCGGGCCGCCCGGTGCGAGACGCCGCGCAGCAGCAGGGGCAGCGCGGTGTTCTCCCAGACGGTCAGCTCCGGGACCAGCTCGGGATCGGAGGCGATCCAGCCGAAGCGCTCCCGGCGCAGCTGTTCGCGGACCCGGGGGGCCATGGTGTGGACGGGGACGCTGTTGAACCAGACCTCGCCCTGCTGGGGCACCAGCCGGCCCGAGAGACAGTGCAGCAGGGTGGTCTTCCCGCTGCCGCGCGGGCCGGTCACGGCGAGGATCTCCGCGTCCCGGACGCCGATGGAGACACCGCCGAGACCGGGCGATCCGTTGTGGGAGTGGTGCAGGGAACGCGCCCAGATCACGTCGTTGTCCGGCGGGGCCACCATGGCGTACACCTCGGTTCAGGTCAGATTTCCCGTTCCCCCGTACGGGGGAACGAAGACGCGGCCGATCGGTCACTGGGCACCGTAGATAGTCGGACCGGTGTGAGCGCACAGCACGCGGCCCGGATACGTCCCTTCTCACTCGAAGGGGCGTATCCGGGCCGGTGAACCGTATGAAATGACCGCCGGACGGCGATCGGCCGGGGGGCCTGGTGACGGTCAGAGCTTCGACCAGGCCTCCGTGAGGACGGTCCGCAGGATGCCCTCGATCTCGTCGAACGTCGACTGGTCGGAGATCAGCGGCGGGGCGAGCTGGACGACCGGGTCGCCGCGGTCGTCGGCCCGGCAGTACAGGCCGTTCTCGTACAGCGCCTTGGAGAGGAAGCCGTACAGGACGCGCTCGGTCTCCTCGTCGGTGAACGTCTCCTTGGTGGCCTTGTCCTTCACCAGCTCGATGCCGTAGAAGTACCCGTTGCCGCGGACGTCGCCGACGATCGGCAGGTCGTGCAGCTTCTGCAGCGTGGTGAGGAAGGCGTTCTCGTTGTCGAGGACGTGCTGGGTGAGGTTCTCGCGCTCGAAGATGTCGAGGTTGGCGAGGCCGACCGCGGCGGAGACCGGGTGGCCGCCGAAGGTGTAGCCGTGCAGGAAGGTGTTGCCGCCCTGGTAGAACGGCTCGGCGATGCGGTCCGAGACGATGCAGGCGCCGATCGGGGAGTAGCCCGAGGTCATGCCCTTGGCGCAGGTGATCATGTCCGGCACGTAGCCGAACTTGTCGCAGGCGAAGATCGTGCCGAGCCGGCCGAAGGCGCAGATGACCTCGTCGGAGACGAGCAGTACGTCGTACTGGTCGCAGATCTCGCGGACCCGCTGGAAGTAGCCGGGCGGCGGGGGGAAGCAGCCGCCCGCGTTCTGCACGGGCTCCAGGAAGACGGCCGCGACGGTCTCGGGGCCCTCGAAGAGGATCTCCTGCTCGATCTGGTCGGCGGCCCAGCGGCCGAAGGCCTCCGGGTCGTCGCCGAAGAGCGGGGCGCGGTAGATGTTGGTGTTCGGCACCTTGTGCGCGCCGGGGACCAGCGGCTCGAAGGGGGCCTTCAGGGCCGGGAGGCCGGTGATGGACAGCGCGCCCTGCGGGGTGCCGTGGTAGGCGACGGCACGCGAGATGACCTTGTACTTGGTCGGCTGGCCCTTGAGCTTGAAGTACTGCTTGGCCAGCTTCCAGGCGGTCTCGACGGCCTCGCCGCCACCGGTGGTGAAGAAGACCTTGTTGAGGTCGCCCGGGGCGTAGTCGGCGAGCCGCTCGGCCAGCTCGACGGCCTTCGGGTGGGCGTAGGACCACACCGGGAAGAAGGCCAGCTCCTGGGCCTGCTTGTACGCCGTCTCGGCGAGCTCGTGACGACCGTGACCGGCGTTGACCACGAACAGGCCGGAGAGACCGTCCAGGTAGCGCTTGCCCTTGTCGTCGAAGATGTACGTTCCCTCGCCACGCACGATGGTGGGAACGGGCGCGTTCTCGTAGTCCGACATGCGGGTGAAGTGCATCCACAGGTGGTCGTACGCGGTTCGGCTGAGGTCCTTGCTCACGGCTATCGGGTTCCCCACATATAGGTCTGCTTCTTGAGCTTGAGGTAAACAAAGCTCTCGGTGGAGCGCACGCCGGGAAGGGTCCGGATGCGTTTGTTGATCGTCTCCAGCAGGTGGTCGTCGTCCTCGCAGACGATCTCCACCATCAGGTCGAAGGAGCCCGCGGTCATGACCACGTACTCGCACTCGGCCATGGCCGACAGGGCTTCGGCCACCGGGTCGAGGTCGCCCTCGACATTGATGCCGACCATCGCCTGCCGCCGGAAGCCCACGGTGAGCGGGTCGGTGACGGCGACGATCTGCATCACGCCCTGGTCGAGCAGCTTCTGGACGCGCTGGCGCACCGCCGCTTCGGAGAGGCCGACGGCCTTGCCGATCGCGGCGTACGGACGCCGTCCGTCCTCCTGGAGCTGCTCGATGATTGCGAGGGAGACGGCATCGACCGCTGCCGGTGATCCGTTCCCTGTCCTGGAGTCTGCGCTGCGACTGGCCACGGACCCACCATGCACCGCTCCTCGTCTGTCTCGCAACCCCAGATCGATGAAATTCGTTGAAGAGATGCTCGAAACCGACTGAATCCGAAGTTGGGGGCGGTTGGGTATGTCGAAAGCGTCGCCGAACCGATTAGGGTGGATGTCTCACCCATCGGACAGCCGACAGGAGGGGTGGTTGTGACCACCGAGGTGCGCCGTCTGCGCAACTACATCAACGGAGAGTTCCGGGACGCCGCGGACGGGCGGACCATCGATGTGGTCAGCCCGGTGACGGAAGAGGTCTACGCAACCTCGCCGCTCTCCGGCCAGGCCGACGTCGATGCCGCCATGGAGGCCGCAGCGGCGGCCTTCCCCGCCTGGCGCGACACCACGCCCGCCGAGCGCCAGAAGGCCCTGCTGAAGATCGCGGACGCCTTCGAGGAGCGGGCCGAGGACCTGATCGCCGCCGAGTCGGAGAACACCGGCAAGCCGCTGGGTCTCACCCGCAGTGAAGAGATCCCGCCGATGGTGGACCAGATCCGCTTCTTCGCGGGGGCCGCCCGCCTCCTCGAAGGCCGCTCGGCCGGCGAGTACATGGAGGGCCTGACCTCCATCATCCGCCGCGAGCCGGTCGGCGTCTGTGCCCAGGTCGCGCCGTGGAACTACCCGATGATGATGGCCGTGTGGAAGTTCGCCCCGGCGCTCGCCGCGGGCAACACGGTCGTCATCAAGCCGTCCGACACCACCCCGGCGTCGACGGTCCTCATGGCCGAGATCATCGGGCAGATCCTGCCCAAGGGCGTCTTCAACGTCCTGTGCGGCGACCGGGACACCGGCCGCGCCATGGTCGAGCACCCGACCCCGGCGATGGCCTCCATCACCGGTTCGGTCCGGGCCGGCATGCAGGTCGCCGAGTCCGCCGCCAAGGACGTCAAGCGCGTCCACCTGGAGCTCGGCGGCAAGGCGCCCGTCGTGGTCTTCGAGGACGCCGACATCGCCAAGACGGTCTCGGGCGTCTCCGAGGCGGGCTTCTTCAACGCGGGCCAGGACTGTACGGCCGCCACCCGCGTCCTGGTCCACGAGTCGATCCACGACGAGTTCGTCACCGCGCTCGCCAAGGCCGCCGCCGACACGAAGACCGGGCAGCCGGACGACGAGGACGTGGCGTACGGCCCGCTCAACAACGCCAACCAGCTGAAGCAGGTCAGCGGCTTCATCGAGCGGCTCCCCGCCCACGCCAAGGTCGAGGCGGGCGGCCACCGGGTCGGCGACAAGGGCTACTTCTACGCCCCCACCGTCGTCTCCGGCCTCAAGCAGGACGACGAGATCATCCAGAACGAGGTCTTCGGCCCCGTCATCACCGTCCAGTCCTTCACCGACGAGGACCAGGCCGTCGCCTACGCCAACGGCGTCGAGTACGCGCTCGCCTCCTCGGTCTGGACGCAGAACCACTCCCGCGCCATGCGGATGTCCAAGAACCTCGACTTCGGCTGCGTGTGGATCAACACCCACATCCCGCTGGTCGCCGAGATGCCGCACGGCGGGTTCAAGAAGTCCGGCTACGGCAAGGACCTCTCCGCGTACGGCTTCGAGGACTACACCCGCATCAAGCACGTCATGACGTCCATCGAGGACTGATCTCGCCATCGCCGTCGCGTCGTACGGCCCCGGGCTCCGGCCCGGGGCCGTACGCGTGTCTGGACAAGGTGTGCGGGGCGGGCCCGCCCCGCTGGACGCTTGGTCCATTGCCCGCGCGAGCGCCGACCGGCATTCTGCGCGGGTGCGAGCGATCAGGAAGAACCCCATGTCCCGCCGTTCCCTGCTGCGCGCCCTCGGGGCGGGAGCGGCCGGCGCCACCCTGGCCGGCTGCGGGGTGCCCGCGGCCTTCGTCGAGCCGGGGGACCGGGCCGGACACGACAGTTCGGCCACCGACCACACGCTCCACTTCGCCAACTGGCCGCTCTACATCGACACCGACGACGACAACGAGTCGAAGCGGCCCACCCTGGAAGCCTTCTCGAAGCGGACCGGGATCTCCGTGACGTACACCGAGGAGATCAACGACAACGACGAGTTCTTCGGGAAGATCAGCCCCGCCCTGATGAACCACCAGCAGACAGGCCGGGACCTGATCGTCATCAGCGACTGGATGGCCGCCCGCTTCGTCCGGCTCGGCTGGGTCCAGGAGATGGACCGGGCGAAGCAGCCCAATGTCGCCAAGTACCTGGATCCGCAGCTGCGTTCGCCCGCGTTCGACGAGGGCCGCCGCCACAGCGTCCCCTGGCAGTCCGGCATCACCGGCATCGCGTACAACCGCAAGAAGCTCGGCCGCGAGATCCGGTCCACGGGCGACCTGTGGGCGGACGACCTGCGCGGCCGGGTCACCCTGCTCTCCGGGCTCGACGAGTCGTTCGCGCTGCTGATGCAGGGCAACGGCGTCGACATCACCCGCTGGACGGCCGACGACTTCCACGAGATCTGCGAGCAGACCGAGAAGCGCGTCCGCTCGAAGCACATCCGCCGCTTCACCGGCAACGACTACATCAAGGACCTCGCCACCGGCGATGTGCTCGCCTGCCAGGCCTACTCCGGCGACGTCATCCAACTCCAGGCCGACAACCCCGACATCGAGTTCGTCGTTCCCGAGGAGGGCGCCGAACTCTGGGCCGAGTCCCTGATGATCCCCAACCTCGCCCGCCACAAGCGCAACGCCGAGCGGCTGATCGACCACTACTACGACCCCGAGGTCGCCGCCGAACTCGCCGCCTGGGTCAACTACGTCTGCCCGGTGCCCGCCGCCCGTGACGTCCTGGCCTCCTCCAAGGACGAGGAGACGGCCGCGCTCGCCGAGGATCCGCTGATCTTCCCCGACGACGCGATGCGCGAACGGCTCGCCATCGCCCGCGACATCACCTCCGACGAACGGATGGACTTCGCCAAGAAGTGGAACGGGATCGTTGGCTTGTGAAGCGGTAACAGGGGTGGCGTAAAGGGGCGGTAAACACGGGCGTACGCTGCGGATATGAGCGAGCGACAAGCCCTCACACGGGGGATACGCAGGTGGCTGGTCTTCTTCATCGTCTGTCTGGTGCTGAGCGGGCTCACGGCCTTCCCGCTCGTCACCGAACTCCGCTGGACGGAGGACCTGCTGAGCGCCTCCGCCTCCCCGGTCCCCGAGCACTTCCCCGGGCTGATGGAGTGGATCACCCGGGTCCGTGAAGGGCTCGACACCATCGACCGCGAGCAGCCCTTCATGCTGTACGGCACCGACTGGCTCGCCTTCGCCCACCTGGTCATCGCGGTCGCCTTCTACGGCCCCTACCGTGACCCGGTCCGCAACATCTGGGTCATCGAGTTCGGCATGATCGCCTGCGCCGGGATCATCCCGCTCGCCCTGATCTGCGGCCCGATCCGCGGTATCCCGTTCTGGTGGAGCGTGATCGACATGTCCTTCGGGGTCTTCGGCGTCATCCCGCTGCTGGTCGTCCGCCGCATGATCAAGCGGCTCGAGGTGCTGGAGCGGGCGGCGACCGCCGCGAACCCGCCGGCTGTTCCGGCGAGCGCCTGAGCCCTCCCGGTGGCCGCCCGAGCTTCAGGGCTTCCGGGCCACCGCACCGAACTGAGCGACCTCCGGCTCCCGCGGGTTCGTCCGCCAGCGGGAGCAGGAGACGATGCCCGGCTCCAGGATCTCCAGACCGTCCAGGAACGAGGCGAACTCCTCGCGGCTGCGGGCGGTGATGGGCGGGGTGGCGTTCTCGTTCCAGAAGCGCATCGCCGCCTCGTTGCCCTCGCCGCCCAGCTCCAGCGTCGGGTGGGTCAGCACCAGGTGGCTGCCCGACGGCACGGCCGCCATCAGGGTCCGCACGATCGAGCGGGCCTCGTCCGTGTCCAGCACGAAGTTCAGGATGCCGAGCATCATCACCGCGACCGGCCGGCCCAGGTCCAGGGTGGGCTCGGCGGCCCGCAGGATCTGCTCCGGGCGGCGCGCGTCCGCGTCGATGTACTCGGTCGCGCCCTCCAGCGAACTGGTCAGCAGCGCCCGGGCGTGGGCCAGCACGATCGGGTCGTTGTCCACGTACACGATGCGCGCGTGCGGCGCGGTGTGCTGGGCGATCTCATGGGTGTTGTTCCCGGTCGGCAGCCCGGTGCCGACGTCGAGGAACTGGTCGATGCCCGCGTCGCCCGCCAGCTGCCGCACCACCCGGCCGAGGAACGCCCGGTCCGCGCGGGCCACTTCACCGATGCTCGGGTACATCCCGGTGACCCGGTCGCCCACCGCCCGGTCCACCGGGTAGTTGTCCTTGCCGCCCAGCCAGTAGTTCCACACCCGCGCGTTGTGCGCGACGTCGGAACGTATCCGGGCGGTGGCGGTCTGCGGGCGGGGGTCCATGACGTCTGGCTCCTCGGTGACGGAGGGGCCCGCGTGCCGCGTGGGGCGGTGCGGCGGCGGGCGGTGCGGGCTCTCGCGTGGTCGTGCGGGCTCTCCATCATGCCGGACCGATCAAGAGCCCCCGCGCCCGGGCGAGTTGGCGAGCAGCTGGTGGAGCGTGTCGATCCGGTTGGTGGTGATCGAGTCGACGCCGCGCTCGATCAGCCGACGCATCGTGCGCTTGGTGTCGGCCGTCCACGCGGAGACGAGCAGCCCGTCCCGGTGTGCCCGGTCCGTCAGTTCCCGGCTGACCAGGCCGAAGCGGTAGTTCAGCCAGCGCGGCTTCACCGCGGCCAGCAGCTCCGGACGCGGCGGGGCCAGCGTGGTCCAGGTCAGGGCGATCTCGGCGGACGGGTCGGCGGCACGCACCCGCAGCATCGCGTCCGCGCTCGCGCAGTAGTAGGCCCGGTCGCCCGCCCCGCACTCACGGACGGTCCCCACGATCTTCTTCACCGAGGCGTCCGTGGAGCCGGGCAGGTCCACCATCACCCGGTGCGCTCCGACGGCGAGCAGCGCCTCGCGGAGCGTGGGCACCCCGCCGCCGGTCAGCTCCTTCAGCTCCGCGTGGTCGATCCTCTCCAGTCGCCGGTCGTGGCCCCACAGCCGCTCCAGCGTCGCGTCGTGCAGCAGGACGGGCACCCCGTCGCGGGTCACCCGTACGTCGATCTCGACCGCGTCCGCCCCCCGTTCGAGGGCGGAGCGGATCGAGGGCAGGGTGTTCTCGCGGGCGAGATACGGGTCGCCGCGATGTCCCACGGCGGTGACGCTGGTGACGGAGTTGGCCATGGGTCCATTGTCGACGACCGGGTCAGCGGCCGGGGGTCCGGAGCCAGTTCGCCGTGTACGTGTCGATCTCCTCGGCCAGCTTCCGCTTGCCCGCCGGGTCGAGGAACGAGGCCTCCACGGCGTTCTTCGCGAGGTCCGCAATGCCGCGCTCGTCCAGCTCCAGCAGCCGGGCGGCCACCGCGTACTCGTTGTTGAGGTCGGTGCCGAACATCGGCGGGTCGTCGCTGTTGACGGTCACCAGCACACCCGCCTGGACCATCTCGCGGATCGGATGACGCTCGATGTCGGTGACCGCGCGGGTGGCGATGTTCGACGTCGGGCAGACCTCCAGGGCGATACGGTGCTCGGCCAGGTGCTCCAGCAGCTTCGGGTCCTGCACGGAGCTGGTGCCGTGCCCGATGCGCTCGGCGCGCAGTGCGGTCAGCGCGTCCCAGATCGTCTGCGGCCCGGTGGTCTCCCCGGCGTGCGGCACCGAGTGCAGGCCCTCGGCGATGGCCCGGTCGAAGTAGGGCTTGAACTGCGGGCGGTCCACCCCGATCTCGGGCCCGCCGAGACCGAAGGAGACGAGCCCGTCGGGCCGCCGCTCCACCGCGAGCCGGGCGGTCTCCTCGGCCGCGTGGAGCCCGGCCTCGCCCGGAATGTCGAAGCACCAGCGCAGGACGACGCCCAGCTCGGCCTCGGCCGCCTTGCGGGCGTCCTCTATGGCCTCCATGAACCCGACCTCGGGGATGTTCCGCTTGGTCGAGCTGTACGGGGTCACCGTCAGCTCGGCGTACCGGATGTTCTGCCGGGCCATGTCCCGCGCCACCTCGAAGGTGAGCAGCCGGACGTCCTCGGGGGTGCGGACCAGGTCCACCACCGACAGGTAGACGTCGATGAAGTGCGCGAAGTCGGTGAAGGTGAAGTAGTCGGCCAGCGCCTCCGGGTCCGTGGGGACCTTGGAGTCCGGGTGGCGGGCGGCCAGCTCCGCGACGATCCGGGGCGAGGCCGACCCGACATGGTGGACATGGAGCTCGGCCTTGGGCAGCCCGGCGATGAAGGGATGCGGATCGGTCATCGGAAATCTCCCGGTTCGGCGTGACGTCGGCCGGGCGTACCGGCCGCACCGATCATCGTAGGCGGGGTCCGGGGCCGTCGGGCCTGGCCGTAGCATGACGGGACCACGATGGGGGAGGCCCATGTCAGACAACACAGAGCAGCCCGGGGGCGGGGCCGCGCCGCGCGATCCATGGGCACCGCCGGACAGCGGCCGGGTGGAGCTGAACAAGCCGGGCGCACAGACGCCGCCGCCCGCCGCGCACACGCCGCCCGCGGTCCACGACCAGCCGACCGTGACGTCGATGCCGGCCGCGGGGGACGGCACCGGGCCGATACCCCAGCCGCAGCCCGGCTTCGGGCCCGCGCCCTCGGACGTACCGCCGCCGCCGATCGGCCCGAACGGCCCCGGCCAGGCGGCCCCGCCGCCCGCCGCCGGCCACTACGGCTACCCGGCCCCGCCCGCGCAGCCGTACGGCGGCTACCCGGGCTACGGCGCCTACGGCATGGGTCCGGCCGCCTGGGGCCCGGCGCCCAACAACGGTCTGGGCACCGCCGCGATGGTGATCGGCATCATCTCGGTGGTCGGCTTCTGCATGTACGGCGTCAACATCATCCTCGGCATCCTCGCGCTGATCTTCGGCATCATCGGCCTCGGCCGTGCCAAGCGCGGCGAGGCCACCAACCGGGGCATGGCGCTCGCCGGGGTCATCCTCGGCTCCGTCGGCATCGTCGTCGGCGCCGCGATCCTCGGCCTGATCATCTGGGCCGCCACGAACGCGGACAGCGACAGCGAATACGGCGACAGCTACGACGACCCGTTCGCCACGTCACTGGTCGTGGAGGACCGCCGTTAGGGCGGACACCCCAGGGACGTCGTGTCGATCCCGGCCGGGCAGGGGAAGCGCTCCCCGCCCGGCCGGACGTCGTAGCGGCGCCCGTACGAGAGGCGTCGCGAGCGGCATCCGTACGTAAAGGGCTCGGCCCCGCGCCGTACCGGAAGCGGGCTCAGCCCGCCCGCAGCCTCTGTCGGGCCTCCATCAGCGCGAAGCCCAGCAGATTCAGCCCCCGCCACTGCTGCGGCCGCTCCACCCGCTCGTCGTCCGCCGCCAGCCCGACGCCCCAGATCCGGTCCAGCGGAGACGCCTCCACCAGCACCCGGTCACCGGTGGACAGGAGATAGCCGCCCAGCTCCGGGTCCTGCCCGAACTTGTGCACGCTGCCCGCCACGACGAGGGCGAACCGCTCCCGTATCCACACGTCCTCGTCGAAGCCGCGCACCAGCCGCCCCGCCTTCTTCGCCGCAGCCGGGCTCTTCGCCGTCACCGCCGCCCGCTCCGCCTCCGGATCGCCGAAGATCCGCGCCTTGCCCGCCATCATCCAGTGCTCGGCGCTCGCATACGTCACCCCGTCCACGGTGAACGGCGACGGCCACCACTGGCTCAGGCTGCTCGCACCGATCCGTCCGTCGGGCCGCGGCCGGTGCCCCCAGAACGGCAGATACTTCACCCGCTTGCCCCGCGCCACGTCCGCCAGAAGCTCATCGATCGGTCCCATGCATGTGAGTGTGGCATCCGCCACTGACACTCCGTACGGGGATTTCCGCACCGACACGACACATGGTCGACAGATTCCGTCGCGTAACCAAAAGGAAACAACGGAATCACTTGTTGGGCGTGAACCCCTCTGTCAGGATCGGCACTCAATTCAGGAAGAAGCTACGCCGACCCCGCCCAGCGGGTACAGCGGCGGAGGAGAGCGTCATGAGCAACGGCTTCCAGGTTCAGGACCGCTTCGCGGAAGGTGCGCAGTACATCGGCGGCAAGCTGCTCCCCGGCACATCCGGCCGCCACCACGACATCGTGAACCCCGCGACCGGCGAGAGCGTGCTCCGCTACGAGCTGGCGGGCGCCGACGACGTGGACGCGGCGGTCGCCGCCGCCCGCGCCGCCTTCCCCGGCTGGTCCGGCACGACGCCCGGCGAACGCTCCGACGCGATGCACCGCTTCGCCGCCGTCCTCGCCGAGCAGGCCGACGACTTCGCGTACGCCGAGTCCCTCCAGTGCGGCAAGCCGATCAAGCTCTCCACCGAGTTCGACGTCCCCGGCACCGTCGACAACACCGCCTTCTTCGCGGGCGCGGCCCGCCACCTGGAGGGCAAGGCCGCCGCCGAGTACGACGGCGACCACACCTCCTACGTACGCCGCGAGGCGATCGGAGTCGTCGGCTCCATCGCCCCCTGGAACTACCCGCTCCAGATGGCCGCCTGGAAGGTCCTCCCGGCCGTCGCCGCGGGCAACACCATCGTCCTCAAGCCCGCCGAGCTGACCCCGCTCACCTCGCTGATGTTCGCCCAGGCCGCCACCGAGGCGGGCATCCCCGACGGCGTGATCAACATCGTCACCGGCGCGGGCAAGGACGCCGGCGAGCACCTCGTCGGCCACCCCGACGTCGTGATGACCTCCTTCACCGGCTCCACCGCCGTCGGCAAGCGCGTCGCCGAGATCGCCACCGCCACCGTCAAACGCCTCCACCTGGAGCTCGGCGGCAAGGCCCCCTTCGTGGTCTTCGACGACGCCGACCTGGAGGCCGCCGTCCACGGCGCGGTCGCCGGCTCCCTCATCAACACCGGCCAGGACTGCACCGCCGCCACCCGCGCCTACGTCCAACGCCCCCTCTACGACGCCTTCGTGCGGGACGTCGCCGCGCTCATGGAGACCGTCCGGCTCGGCGACCCCTTCGACGCGTCGACCGACCTCGGCCCCCTCATCAGCCACGCCCAGCGCGACCGCGTCGCCGCCTTCGTCGAGCGGGCCCGCGGCTACGCCCGCGTCGTCACCGGCGGCGAGGCCCCCGGCGGCGACCTCGCCGACGGCGCGTACTACCGGCCGACCCTCGTCGCGGACGCCGCCCAGGACAGCGAGATCGTCCAGTCGGAGATCTTCGGCCCGGTCCTGGTCGTCCTGCCCTTCGACACCGACGACGAGGGCATCGCGCTCGCCAACGACACCCCGTACGGACTGGCCGCCTCCGCCTGGACCCGCGACCTGTACCGCGCGAACCGCGCCACCCGCGAGATCCAGGCGGGCTGTGTGTGGGTGAACGACCACATCCCGATCCTCTCCGAGATGCCGCACGGCGGATACAAGGCCAGCGGCTTCGGCAAGGACATGTCGGCGTACTCCTTCGAGGAGTACACGCAGGTCAAGCACGTCATGTACGACAACACCGCGGTCGCCCGCAAGGACTGGCACCGCACGATCTTCGGGGACCGATAGCAGCTGCCGCACGAGCGGGGCCCGTCCACGACGGCGGGCCCCGGCGGCCTCCCACCCGAAAGGGCAAACGCGTATGGAGAGTTACGAGCCCGAGCGCCTCACGCCGGTCCAACTGGCGGCCATGAGGCGATCCCTGACCAGCGGCAGGGGAGCCCTCACCCGCCGGTCGCTGTTGCGCGCCTCCGGCATGGGCGCGCTGGCCATCGGCGGCATAGCCACCCTCGGCGCGTGCGGCATCCCGCCCGCCGGGCGCACCGAGGGAGCAGCGGCCGCCGACGACCACTCGGCGAAGGAGAAGGTGGTGAACTTCTCCAACTGGACCGAGTACATGGACGTCAGCGAGGACGAGAAGAGCCGCCCCACCCTGGAGGCGTTCACGAAGCGCACCGGGATCAGGGTCAAGTACACCGAGGACATCAACGACAACGTCGAGTTCTTCGGCAAGATCAAACCCCAGCTGGCCGCGGGGCAGGACACCGGGCGCGACCTCATCTGCGTCACCGACTGGCTCGCCGCCCGCATCATCCGGCTCGGCTGGGCGCAGAAGCTCGACCCGTCGAACCTTCCGCACGCCTTCGCCAACGTCTCCGCCCAGTTCCGCAGCCCCGACTGGGACCCCGGCCGCGCCTATTCCTATCCGTGGACCGGCATCCCGACCGTCATCGCGTACAACAAGAAGGCGACCGGCGGCCGCAAGGTCGACTCCGTCACCCAGCTGCTCGACGACCCGAAGCTCAAGGGCCGGGTCTCCTTCCTCTCCGAGATGCGCGACTCCGTCGGCATGACCCTGCTCGACCAGGGCAAGGACCCGGGGAAGTTCACCGACGCCGACTTCGACGGGGCGATCGGCCGCCTCCAGAAGGCCGTCGACAAGAAGCAGATCCGCCGCTTCACCGGCAACGACTACACCGCCGACCTCAGCAAGGGCGACATCGCCGCCTGCGTCGCCTGGGCCGGGGACATCATCCAGCTCCAGGCCGACAACCCGGACATCGAGTACGCCATCCCGGCCGCCGGATACATCACCTCCAGCGACAGCCTCCTGGTCCCCGCCCAGGCCCGGCACAAGACCAACGCCGAGAAGCTCATCGACTACTACTACGAGCCGCCGGTCGCCGCCCAGCTCGCCGCGTACATCAACTACGTCTGCCCGGTCGACGGCGTACGCGAGGAACTCGCCAGGATCGACGAGTCGATGGCCTCCAACACGCTGATCCTTCCCGACAAGGAGATGGCGGCGAAGTCCCGCTCCTTCCGCTCCCTGAGCACCGAGGAAGAGACCGCGTACGAAGAGAAGTTCGCCAAACTCATCGGCGCCTGACCCGGCACGCTCCCGCGCCCGGTCACCCCTTCCTCGAACTCCCTCCCCGAACACACTGGGACTGCGACCCATGACACAGCAGCAGCAGCAGACCGCGGGCGGCGATGTCCGCCTCGCCGGGATCAGCAAGACCTACGGCTCCTTCACCGCCGTGCACCCGCTCGACCTGACCGTGCCGCAGGGCTCCTTCTTCGCCCTGCTCGGCGCGTCCGGCTGCGGCAAGACCACCACCCTGCGGATGATCGCGGGCCTGGAGGAGGCCACCACCGGCACGGTCTTCCTCGGCGACAAGGACATCACCGACCTGCCCCCGTACAAGCGGCCGGTCAACACCGTCTTCCAGAGCTACGCGCTCTTCCCGCACCTGGACATCACCGAGAACGTCGCCTTCGGACTCCGGCGGCGCGGCATCAAGTCGGTGAAGAAGCAGGTCGACGACATGCTGGAACTGGTCCAGCTCGGCGACTTCGCCCGCCGCAAACCGCACCAGCTCTCCGGCGGCCAGCAGCAGCGCGTCGCCGTCGCCCGCGCGCTCATCAACCACCCGCAGGTCCTGCTGCTCGACGAACCGCTCGGCGCCCTCGACCTCAAGCTCCGCCGCCAGATGCAGCTGGAGCTCAAGCGGATCCAGACCGAGGTCGGCATCACCTTCGTGCACGTCACCCACGACCAGGAGGAGGCCATGACCATGGCCGACACCGTCGCGGTGATGAACGGCGGCCGGGTCGAGCAGCTCGGCGCGCCGGCCGACCTCTACGAGAACCCGCGCACCACCTTCGTCGCCAACTTCCTCGGCACCTCCAACCTCATCGAGGGCGAGGTCGTGTCCACGGGCGGCGACCCGGTGGTAGCCGCGGGCGGCGGAAAGCTCACGCTGCCCCGCGAGCGATGTTCGGCCCCCACCGACAACGGCGGACGGCTGCTCCTCGGCATCCGGCCCGAGAAGATATCCCTGGCCCACGCGGACGACGCCGACGCCATAGCCGCCGGCCGCAACCGCGTCACCGGCCGCATCACCGACTCCAGCTTCATCGGCGTCTCCACCCAGTACGTGGTCGAGAGCCCGGCGGGCAAGGCGCTCCAGGTGTACGAACAGAACATCGAGAGGGACACGCGACTGGTCCCCGGCGCCGAGGTGGTCCTGCACTGGAACCCGGCCCACACCTTCGGACTCGACGCGGCCCAGGACATCGACGCGGGCGCGACGAGCGTGGAGGACGCGGAGTGAGCCTCACCGAGGCGCCGCCCGCGCCGTCCCCCGGCCCCGAGGAGCCCCGGGAGCTCAAGCTCCGCAAGCCCTCCACCCGTAAACGGCTCGTCCCGTACTGGCTGCTGCTGCCCGGCATCCTCTGGCTGCTGGTCTTCTTCGCCCTGCCGCTCGTCTACCAGGCCTCCACCTCCGTACAGACCGGCTCGCTGGAGCAGGGCTTCGAGGTCACCTGGCACTTCCAGACGTACGTGGACGCGCTGCGCGAGTACTACCCGCAGTTCATCCGGTCCCTGCTGTACGCGGGCACCGCCACGATCCTGTGTCTGCTGCTGGGCTACCCGCTCGCCTACCTCATCGCGTTCAAGGCGGGCCGCTGGCGCAACCTGGTCCTGGTGCTGGTCATCGCCCCGTTCTTCACCAGCTTCCTCATCCGTACGCTGGCGTGGAAGACGATCCTCGCCGACGGCGGCGCGGTCGTGGACGTGCTGAACACCCTGCACGTCCTGGACGTCACCAGCTGGCTCGGCTGGACCGAGTCCAACCGGGTCCTGGCCACCCCGATGGCGGTCGTCTGCGGCCTCACGTACAACTTCCTGCCGTTCATGATCCTGCCGCTCTACACCTCGCTGGAGCGGATCGACGGCCGGCTGCACGAGGCGGCGGGCGACCTCTACGCCACCCCCGCCACCACCTTCCGCAAGGTGACGTTCCCGCTCTCCATGCCCGGCGTCGTCTCCGGCACGCTGCTGACCTTCATCCCGGCCAGCGGCGACTACGTGAACGCGGAACTGCTGGGCTCCACCGACACCAAGATGGTCGGCAGCGTCATCCAGAGCCAGTTCCTGCGGGTCCTGGACTATCCGACGGCCGCCGCGCTCTCGTTCATCCTCATGGCGATCGTCCTGCTGATGGTCACCTTCTACATCCGCCGCTCCGGGACGGAGGACCTGGTCTGATGCCCGTACTGCGCTGGATACGCCGGAACCTGGTCGTCATCGCGGGTCTGCTGACCCTCGCGTACATGATCCTGCCGAACATCGTCGTGATGGTGTTCTCGTTCAACAAGCCCAACGGCCGCTTCAACTACGAGTGGCAGCGGTTCTCGCTGGACGCCTGGAAGGACCCGTGCGGCGTCGCCGACCTCTGCGGCTCGCTCTCCCTCTCGCTGCAGATCGCCTTCTGGGCGACGCTCGGGGCCACCGCGCTCGGCACGGCGGTCGCCTTCGCGCTGGTCCGCTACCGCTTCCGGGCGCGCGGCGCGATCAGCTCGCTGATCTTCCTGCCGATGGCGATGCCCGAGGTCGTCATGGCCGCGTCGCTGCTCACGCTCTTCCTGAACATGGGCGCCCAGCTCGGTTTCTGGACCGTGCTGATCGCGCACATCATGTTCTGCCTCAGTTTCGTGGTGACGGCCGTCAAGGCGCGCGTCATGTCGATGGACCCGAGACTGGAGGAAGCAGCCCGCGACCTGTACGCCGGTCCGGTGCAGACCTTCGTCCGGGTCACCCTTCCGATCGCAGCACCGGGAATCGCGGCGGGAGCCCTGCTCGCCTTCGCGCTCTCGTTCGACGATTTCATCATCACGAATTTCAACGCGGGCTCCACCGTCACGTTCCCCATGTTCGTCTGGGGTTCGGCACAGCGCGGCACGCCCGTGCAGATCAATGTCATCGGCACCGCCATGTTCATCATTGCGGTACTGATGGTTCTCGTCGGCCAGCTCATCGCGAACCGGCGAAAGAGCACCGCTCGAACCTGAAAGTCCTGAAGGAGTTGGAAACCATGGCCCCAGCTGCCATGCGTACGGCCGCACCATCGATCGCCGGCGCCAAGCCGGTCTCCTACTGGCTCGACGACCCGGCCAAACCCGACGCGCTTCCCGCCCTCACCGGCGACGAGCACACCGATCTGCTGGTCATCGGCGGCGGCTACAGCGGCCTGTGGACCGCGCTCATCGCCAAGGAGCGCGACCCGGACCGCGACGTCGTCCTCATCGAGGGGCACGAGGTGGGCTGGGCCGCCTCGGGCCGCAACGGCGGCTTCTGCGCCGCCTCCCTCACCCACGGCCTGGCCAACGGTGTGGAGCGCTGGCCCGACGAGATCGCGAAGCTGGAGGAGCTGGGGGAGCGGAACCTCGACGCCATCGAGGCCGCCGTCGCCCGCTATGGCATCGATTGCGAGTTCGAGCGGACCGGCGAGATCGATGTCGCCACCGAGCCCCACCAGCTCGAAGAGCTGCGGGAATGGCACGAGGAGCTCGTGCGGCTCGGCATCACGGGCGTGGATTTCCTGGACCGCGACGCCCTGCGCGCCGAGGTCGACTCGCCCACCTTCCTCGGCGGGCTCTGGGACCGGCGCGGCGTCGCGATGCTGCACCCGGCGAAGCTCGCCTGGGGCCTGAAGCGGGCCTGCCTGGAGCTCGGCGTACGGATCCACGAGCACACCCGCGGCCTCGATCTCGTCCGCTCCGGTACGGGCATGGCGGTCCGCACCCCGTACGGCCGGGTCTTCGCCCGGCGCGTCGCGCTCGGCACCAATGTCTTCCCCTCGCTCGTCAAGCGGGTCCGGCCGTACACCGTGCCGGTCTACGACTACGCGCTGATGACCGAGCCGCTCAGCCCCGAGCAGCTGGAATCCATCGGCTGGAAGGGCCGCCAGGGGCTCGGCGACAGCGCCAACCAATTCCACTACTTCCGGCTTTCCGCGGACAACCGGATCCTGTGGGGCGGATACGACGCGATCTATCCGTACGGGGGCCGGCTCAGCGCCGATCTCGACCAGCGTCCGGAGACGTTCCTGAAATTGGCCGAGCAGTTCTTCACCTGTTTCCCGCAGCTTTCCGGGCTGAATTTCACGCACGCCTGGGGCGGTGCGATCGACACCTGTTCCCGCTTCACCGCTTTTTTCGGAACGGCGCACCAGGGGCGGGTCGCGTACGCCGCCGGATTCACCGGACTCGGCGTCGGATCCACCCGTTTCGGCGCCGATGTCATGCTCGACCTCCTCTCCGGCGAGGAGACCGAGCGGACCCGGCTGGAGATGGTCCGCTCCAAGCCGATGCCCTTCCCGCCGGAGCCCTTCGCCTGGGCCGGCATCGAGATCACCAAGCGGTCCCTGGCCCACGCCGACAGCCACGGCGGGCACCGCAACCTGTGGCTGAAGACCATGGACAAGCTGGGCCTCGGCTTCGACAGCTGACCCGGGTCACCGCTGCTGTGACCCAGTTCACTACCAACAAGTAGCCTCAACCCGCGTCATAGTCGGCGCCGACCGCTCTCTCGCCTGTGTACGCACCGCAGAACCCTGCCGGTGCCCACGTCAACGGGAGGCTGGTCATGACTGGCTCGGAAACGAAGGCCGCGGTCGAATGGCTCACAGCGGTGGCGCCGGACCCGGCCGCCTGCCGGTGGGAGTGGGAGCGCAATCCCCAGGGGATCGCGCTCCTTCCCGCCGGCAAGCGCTGGGACGTCCTGATCCTTCCGGGCGCTCTCGGCTATCCGACGCTCGACGTCCTCGCCCGGCTGATCGACCGACCGGGCCCCGTCCTCGCCGACTTCGGCGAGTCCCGCATGGGCTTCTTCGTCCCGCCGGGCACCGTCTCCCGCTGGATCGGCACCGGCATCAGGGGCTGCGGCCAGGGCACCTGGATCGTCGTCCCGTATCCGGGGCGGGCCACCGGGGGAGTGCGCTGGCTGGTTCCGCCGGACGGCTCGGGGACCCTCACCGACGCCGGAATCCTCGAACTCGCGATGCACGAGGCGGCGGGCGCGGCCGCCCGGGACGCCCGGCAGGAGCGGCCGGAGAGCTGAGCCGGCCGCCAGAGGTCTTGACAACCTGATTGGTCTGGACCATGTTGTGCGCACGCCACACCCCGAATTTCCCCCTGCGCGGAGGCTGTTGTGGAACGCACCGGACCAACCGTCAGATTTTCCGGACTTCTGGCCGTCTGTTCGGCCACCCTGCTGGCGGCCGCCACCCTGGTGGCCTCCGCCCCGGCCGTGAGCGCCGCCGACGCGGATCTGGTGCGCAACGGCGGCTTCGAGGCGGGCCTGGACGGCTGGAACTGCGCCAACCAGAGCGGGGCGGCCGTCACCGCGCCCAAGCGCACCGGTGACCACGCGCTCAAGGCGACCCCGGCCGGCAGCGACCACGCCAAGTGTTCCCAGACCATCGCGGTCAAGCCCAACTCCACGTACACACTGGGCGCCTGGGTGCAGGGCAGTCACGTCTACCTCGGCGCGTCCGGAACCGGCACCACCGACGTCTCCACCTGGACCCAGTCGCCCGACGCGTGGAAGCAGCTCACCACCACCTTCACCACCGGCCCCTCCACCACCTCCGTGAGCGTCTACACCCACGGCTGGTACGGGACCCCCGCCCACTACGTCGACGACCTCACCCTCATCGGCCCCGGCGGCGAGCCCGTCGTGATCCCGGCCGTCCCCGCGGGCCTCAAGACCACCGCGCTCACCTCGTCGTCCGTGGCGCTCTCCTGGAACGCCGTATCGGGTGCGAGCGGCTACCACGTCTACCGCGGCGGTACGAAGGTGGCCACGGCCACCGGCCCCTCCGCCACCGTGACGGGCCTGACGCCCTCCACCGCGTACAGCTTCCAGGTCTCCGCCACCAACGCGGCCGGCGAGTCCGCGAAGTCGGCCGCGATCACGGCGACCACCACGGAGGGCGGCGGAGGCGGCGACACCAAGCTCCCGGCCCGCGCGCTCGTCGGCTATCTGCACTCCAGCTTCGCCAACGGCTCCGGCTACACGCGGATGGCGGACGTGCCCGACTCCTGGGACGTCATCAACCTCGCCTTCGGCGAACCCACCTCCGTCACCTCCGGCGACATCCGCTTCTCGCTCTGCCCGGTCGCCGAGTGCCCGAACGTCGAGTCCGAGGCGGAGTTCAAGGCCGCGATCAAGGCCAAGCAGGCGGCGGGCAAGAAGGTGCTGATCTCCATCGGCGGCCAGAACGGACAGGTGCAGCTCGCCTCCACCGCCGCCCGGGACGCCTTCGTCACCTCGGTCTCGAAGATCATCGACACCTACGGTCTCGACGGCCTCGACATCGACTTCGAGGGCCACTCGCTCTCTCTCAACACCGGTGACACCGACTTCCGCAGCCCCACCTCACCGGTGATCGTCAACCTGATCTCCGCGGTGAAGTCGCTCAAGGCGAAGTACGGCTCCGACTTCGTCCTCACGATGGCGCCCGAGACCTTCTTCGTGCAGCTCGGCTACCAGTTCTACGGCTCCGGCCCCTGGGGCGGCCAGGACCCGCGCGCCGGCGCCTATCTGCCGGTCATCCACGCGCTGCGCGACGACCTGACCCTGCTGCACGTCCAGGACTACAACTCGGGCCCGATCATGGGCCTGGACAACCAGTACCACTCGATGGGCGGCGCGGACTTCCACATCGCGATGACCGACATGCTGCTCGCGGGCTTCCCGGTGGCGGGCGACACCGGCAAGGTCTTCCCGGGCCTGCGCCCCGACCAGGTCGCCATCGGCCTCCCGGCCTCCACCCAGGCGGGCAACGGCCACACCACCCCGGCCGAGGTCAACAAGGCGCTCGACTGCCTGATCAAGAAGACGTCCTGCGGCTCCTACCAGACCCACGGCACCTGGTCCGACCTGCGCGGCCTGATGACCTGGTCGATCAACTGGGACCGCTTCAACAACGGGGAGTTCAGCCGGAACTTCGACGGCTACTTCGGCAACTGACCCACCACAGGGGCGCCAGCACCAAGGGCCCCAGGCACCAACTGGCCAGCACGTCCAGCGGCCAGTGGTAGCCGTGCAGCACCAGACCGATGCCCGTCGCCGTGGTCAACAGGATCGCGGCGACGGGCATCATCCACGCCCGGGGCCAGGACGCCCGGCGCAGCCACGACGGACGGGGCAGGGCCAGCAGCACCAGGGCCGAGGCCCCGTACGCCACGGCGGCCGTCGCCGTATGGCCGGACGGGTAGTAGTTGACCGCCTCGGTCAGCGGGCCCTGCCGGGCGGTGGCCACCTTCAGCGGGATCACCAGCGCGGGCACCGCCGCCATGGTGAGGGCCGCGTACACGGCGAGCCGCAGGGCGCGACGCCACAGCGCGTACGCGATCACGACGGTCAGCACGGGAAGCGCCACCGCCGTCCCGCCGAGATCGGAGAGCACCTGGGTCAGCGCGCCGGGCCCCTGCCCGAAGAGCTTCGGGCCCACCCGCTCGTCCAGCCGCAGCAGCGGACCCTCGACGACGACCTGCCAGGTGATCAGCGCGAAGAGGACCGCGAGCAGACCGAGGAAGCCGGAGACGTATCCGGAAACGAGGGGGGCCGGCCACCCGGGAACAGGGGGGGTTGTTCCGGGATGGCCGGCGAGATCGGTTCGCCGCGCGCCCCGGGGGGTGTGGGGCGGGCGGCCGTCCGATCGGTGAGGAGTCCCGGAGCCGGAGGCTCCGGTGTGCGCGAACGCACGCCCCGGACGGCGCTGGGGAAGCCCCGGTCCGGAGTCGGCCGCGGTTTCCCGGGGCCGAGGTGTTTCTCTCATCTGCAGAAACCGTACGGCAGCGGAAGGGCGGCCGACAGTCGCCACCGCCTCCCGCCATCGCCCTCGCACACGTTCTTCACAGGCCCTCACCCGGATGCCGGACGGAAGCGGCGAAAGGCCGCTCCGCCCGCCTTCCGGTTCGCTGAGATCTTCGACGGATCAGAGCCGGCCGAAAGCCTGCTCGATCAGGTCGAGGCCCTCGTTCAGCAGGTCCTCGCCGATCACCAGCGGCGGCAGGAAACGCAGGACGTTGCCGTACGTGCCACAGGTCAGGACGAGCAGCCCCTCGGCGTGGCAGGCCTTCGCGAGCGCGCCGGCCGCCTCCGGGTTCGGGTCCTTCGTGCCGGACTTCACCAGCTCGATCGCGATCATCGCGCCGCGGCCGCGGATGTCGCCGATGATGTCGCCGTTCGGGAGCTTCGCCCGCATCTCGGAGAGGCGGCCCTTCATGACCTCCTCGATCCGCTTGGCCTTCCCGTTCAGGTCCAGCTCGCGCATCGTCTCGATGGCCCCGAGCGCACCGGCGCAGGCCACCGGGTTCCCGCCGTACGTACCGCCCAGGCCGCCCGCGTGCGCGGCGTCCATGATCTCGGCGCGGCCGGTCACGGCGGACAGCGGCAGACCGCCCGCGATGCCCTTGGCGGTGGTGATCAGGTCCGGGACGATGCCCTCGTCCTCGCAGGCGAACCACTGGCCGGTGCGGCAGAAGCCGGACTGGATCTCGTCCGCGACGAACACGATGCCGTTGTCCTTGGCGAACTGCGCGATCGCCGGGAGGAAGCCCTTGGCGGGCTCGATGAAGCCGCCCTCGCCGAGCACCGGCTCGATGATGATCGCGGCGACGTTGTCCGCGCCGATCTGCTTGGTGATCGCGTCGATGGCCTGCGCGGACGCCTCGGCCCCGGCGTTCTCGGCACCGGTCGGCCAGCGGTAGCCGTAGGCGACCGGGACCCGGTAGACCTCGGGCGCGAACGGGCCGAAGCCCTGCTTGTACGGCATGTTCTTCGCCGTCATGCCCATGGTGAGGTTGGTGCGGCCGTGGTAGCCGTGGTCGAAGACGACGACGGCGGTGCGCTTGGTGTAGGCGCGGGCGATCTTCACCGCGTTCTCGACGGCCTCGGCGCCCGAGTTGAACAGCGCGGACTTCTTCGCGTGGTCACCCGGCGTCAGCTCGGCGAGCTGCTCGCAGACCTCGACGTACCCCTCGTACGGCGTGACCATGAAACAGGTGTGGGTGAAGTCCGCGAGCTGCGCGGAGGCCCGGCGCACGACGGCCTCGGCGGACGCGCCGACGGAGGTCACGGCGATCCCGGACCCGAAGTCGATCAGCCGGTTGCCGTCCACGTCCTCGATGATCCCGCCGCCCGCACGGGCGGTGAACACCGGCAGGGTGGAGCCCACACCTGCGGCGACGGCCGCGACCCGGCGAGCCTGCAGCTCGACCGACTTAGGGCCGGGGATGGCAGTGACGACGCGGCGCTCCTGCGGGATTGCGGTCATGAGGGGCTCCTGGGGGATGTTTCGGACGCTCTTGTCCTCGCAGGCTAGGGGTGGGGGAGGGGTGCGGGCATGCTCCGATCGGGAGTGGTGGGGGTGTGTCCTTGTCCTTGGCGGACAGATGGCGGAACCCGCCCGCCACGTCGGCGTGGTCCGCATCCACGGCGCCTCCGACGGTGACTATCCGGGCGCGTTGCTGAACTCACCGTGTGCGCGCACTACATTGACCGGGGCAGCGGACGGACCGGCAGGTCAAGGGGGCAGTGGTTCATGGACGACGACGGCACGCGGGGCGTACGGGGATCGAGCGCGGACAAGGTGCCCGGACCGGCCGTCCCGCCACCGCCCACGGCCCCGCCGCGGGTACCGCCGACGACTGCCGGCCCGTACGTGCCGGCCCCGCACCCGGCCCCGCCGGTCGAACACCGCCCGGCCCGGCCCGCAACGGCCCCGTCCATCGGGCAGCCGCCCCCCGGCGCCCCGGTAGACGCCTGGCTGCGCACCCCCCGCCCGCCGCAGGAACCGGGCGTCTGGCGGTACGGGTACACCCCGCCTCCGCCCGAGGCGTCCGAGCGGGTGTCCGACCGGTCGCTGCTGGTCGGCGCGCTGATCTCACTGCTCACCGCGCTGCTGCTGTGGTCGCTGTGGCGCAACGGCTATCTCCCGTACCGCCTCGTCCCGCTGAAGCTCTTCACCCCGGGCGAGTGGTGGTACCCGGGAACGTCCGGTGGCCCGCGCACCATCGAGGGCAGCGACGCCCTCACCGTCTACGAGTCGATCCTGTTCGGGCTGCTGGCCTACGGCTGCGGCCGGATCGGCAATTTCTCCGAGCTGTTCCACCGCCACGTCGTCGAGCGGGGGCAACCCTTCCTCGCCGTCGCGGCAGCCGCCGCGGCGGGCCTGACCCAGTTGCTGGTCTGGAAGGAGACACTTCCGGTCGTCCGTCCGATCCTGGTCCTGGTCGCCGCTGTCGCGGGCGGCGAGATCTATCAGAGCCAGACCGTCGTCAACGTGATCTACGGTCTGATCGCCGCCGCCGTCCTCTGGCCCTTCGCCCGCCTCGGCCGCTGGCGCGAACTGAGCGCCGCCCGCCGGGGGAGCGCCGCCCCGGACCCGGCCCACGCCGCTCCCGCCACCTCGACCTCCGCCGACCAGTGGCCCGAACTGCGCGCCGCGGGCTGGACCGATGCCGCGGACACCCTCACCGCCGAGGTCCGCACCGGCCGGATGAACGACGTGGACGTGGCCCGGCTGCGCCACGCGTGGACGCTCGCCACCCGGCGGCCCGACCGGCTCGCCCCTCTCACGGAGGCCGTGTTGCGCACCGGGGGTGCCGCCGCACTGCATCCCTCGGGCGACCGCGACCTGCCCCGCCGCACCGCCCGCCACGACGTCCTCACCGGCCAAGTCAGGATCGGCCGGTGCGCGGACGACCCGCACAACCCCTATGTCCGCCGAGGCACCGGCCTCGCCCTGGAACCCGCGCTGCTGGGCACTTCCCTGCTCGCGGTCGGACCGCCCGGCTCGGGGAAGTCCGCCCGGCTGATCCGGCCGGTCGTCGAGGCCCTCGCGCTGCGCGCCCTGGCCGGACAGGCCGCGGTTCTCGCAGTCGGCGGGGCGGGCGCGCCGCTGGGCCCCGACGACGCCTTCGACGTGGTCGTCCGCGTCGGCCACCCCGGCTCCGCCCACGACATCGACCTGTACGGCGGCACCACCGACCCCGACGAGGCGGCAGCCGTCCTCGCCGAAGGGCTCGTCGGCGATGTCGGCAGCCTCGACAGCCGCCGCGCCGCCACCGTCCTCGCCCAGTTGCTCGGCCCGTACCACGCGGCCCACGGGCACTTCCCCTCCGTGCCCGAGCTGCGCGAACTCCTCGACGGCACACCGGCCGCACTCGCCGGGCTCCGCGCCACCCTCGAAGCCGCCGGCCAACACGCGATGGTGCGTGAGCTGGACGCACGGTCCCGGCAGGCGGGCGGCCCCGGCGACCCCGCACCGGCCCTCGCCGACCGGGTCGCCCTGCTCGACCGGCCCGCGTTCGCCGGGTTCTTCGCCACCGGCCCGGACGCCCGCCCGTTCTCGCTGCGCGCGCTCGGCCAGCACCCGCTGAGGGTCCGCGTCGACCTGCCGGAGCGCGGCCACGCGGAGGCGTCCCGGCTGCTCACCCGGCTGCTTCTCGCCCAGTTCACCGCGATCACAGCCGCCCGTACCGACACCACCCTCTTCGCCTGCCTCGTCCTGGACGACGCCACCCACGCCGTGACCGCCGAGACCGTCCGCGGCATCCGCCGGCTGCGCTCGGTCAACGCCGGGGCGGTGCTCGCCCTGCGCACCGTCGACGACGTTCCCGAGGCCCTGCACACCCCGCTGCTCGGGGCGGTCGGCTGCACGGCGGCCTTCTCCGGCATCACCACCTGGGACGGCAAGCGCTTCGCCGAAGCCTGGGGCAAGGAATGGGTCGAGACCCGCGAGGTCGCCCAGCACACCGTCTTCGCCGACCAGCCGTTCACCCGCGCCCTGCACGCCCTGCGCAAGCTCGTCACCGGCAAGGCCGTGACCACGGACGCGGTGACCGTGCGGCAGGTCGAGCGGGAGCGCTGGTCGGCCTCGGAGCTGGCGTACGCGGTCCCGGCCGGTCACGCGGTCATCCGGTTGGCCAATGTCGATGGCGAACACGCACCCCCCCTCCTCGTTCACCTCGACGGCTGAGACGGCTGAGACGGCTGAGACGGCTGAGACGGCTGAGACGGCTGAGACGGCTGAGACGGCTGAGACGGCTGAGACGACCGAGCCGGCTACCCGGAAGTAACGCGACGGTCGACGGAGAGCGGCTACCGGCACCCTGCCAGCCTGGCAGAATCGGAGGCAGCCGTTCATACGGGACGGCGCAATGCGGGGTCGCCGTCATGGCCGGGGGACCGGTCGTCCGTACGGCGGCGCGCGCGACCTCATCCCCGACCCCGAGGGTTCCCGGCCCATGCCCCCCACGCTCGCCTCGCTCGTCCAGCACTCGGCGCTCAAGCTCACCGTGCGGGCGGGCGCGGACCGGCTCGACACGCCTGTGCGCTGGGCCCACGCCAGCGAGCTCGCCGACCCCGTCCCGTACATGGACGGCGGCGAACTCCTCCTGGTGACCGCCACCAACCTCGACGCCGAGAACGCCGAGACCATGCGGCGATACGTGCGGCGGCTGGCCGGAGCCGGGGTCGCCGGGGTCGGATTCGGGGTCGGGGTGAACTACGAGGACATCCCGCAAGCGCTCGTCGAAGCCGCCGAGGAAGCCGGCCTGCCGCTCCTCGAAGTGCCCCGCCGCACCCCGTTCCTCGCCATCAGCAAGGCCGTCTCCGCCGCCATCGCCGCCGACCAGTACCGCGCGGTCACCGCCGGCTTCGAGGCCCAGCGCGAGCTGACCAGGGCCGCGCTCGCCGGGGACGGGCCCGCCGATCTCCTCGCCCGGCTCGCCGCCCACATCGACGGCTGGGCCGCCCTGTACGACACCTCCGGCGCGGTCCTCGCCGCCGCCCCCGACTGGGCCGCCCGCCGCGCCGCCCGCCTCACCCCCGACGTCGAACGCCTCCGGGACCGCCCCGCCCCCGCCAGCATCGTCGTCGCCGACAGCGAGGACCGGGTCGAGCTCCAGTCGCTGGGCACCGGCCGCCGGGCCCGCGGTGCGCTCGCCGTCGGCACCGGAGCCGCACTCGGCACCGCCGGGCGGTACGCCGTGCACTCCGCCGTCGCCCTGCTCACCCTCACCACCGCCCGCTCCCGCTCCCTCCAGGGCGCCGAACAGCGCCTGGGCGCCGCCGTCCTGCGAATGCTGCTCGCCGGACAGCCCGACCACGCGCGGGCCGTCGCCGGAGACCTCTACGGCGACCTGCTCGACGCCCCGTTCCGGCTGCTCATCGCCGAGGCCGCCGCGCCCGCCGGGCCCGAACTGCTCACCGAGACCATGGAGGCCGCCGCCGCCCGTACCGGCGAGGCGCTGCTCCTGGTCCCCGAGGGCGAGCGCGTCGTCGTGCTCGCCGCGGACGGCGGCTCCGCCGTGGCCGCTTGCGCCTCCTACGCCGAGGCCCAGGACGACCGCGCCCCGCGCGAGGGCGGCGCCGAGGACAGCGACGTCGTGGTGGGGCTCTCCGCCCCCTCCGGCCCGATCGCCGTCTCCGCCGCGTACAAGCAGGCGGAACAGGCCCTCTCCGTCGCCCGCCGCCGGGGCAGGGCGCTGGTCGAGCACGAGGAGCTGGCCGCCGGATCCGTCCTGCCGCTGCTCGCCGACGACGCGGTACGGGCCTTCGCCGACGGCATGCTCCGTGCGCTGTACGAGCACGACGCCAAGGGCCGCGGCGACCTCGTGGCCTCCCTGCGCGCCTGGCTCTCCCGCCACGGCCAGTGGGACGCCGCCGCCGCCGACCTGGGCGTGCACCGGCACACCCTGCGCTACCGGATGCGCCGGGTGGAGGAGATCCTCGGCCGCTCGCTGGACGACCCGGACGTCCGCATGGAGCTGTGGCTCGCCCTCAAGGCGACGGCGGCGACCGCGACCGCCGAGGACTGAGCGACCGGCCCGAACCGTATTGCAACGACCGGTCCAAAACCCTAGAGTGCTGCCATGGCCCGACCGAGACAGTTCGACGAGGAACGGGCCCTGGACGCCGCGATGCGCGCATTCTGGGAGTACGGCTACGAGGCCACCTCCACCCAGGACCTGTGCGCCGCCACGGGGCTGGGGCGCAGCAGCATCTACAACACCTTCAGCAGCAAGCGTGAGCTGTTCTCGCGCTCGCTCGCGCGCTATCTGGACGCCATGGCCGACGCCCAGGACGCCGTGCTGGAGGACGCCACACGTCCGCCCGTCGAGCGGGTCCGGGCCCTGTTCGACAAGATCGTGGCCGACGAGTTCGAGAACCGCCCCGGCGGCAGCAGCCTCGGCTGCCTGGGCGTCAACAGCACGGTGGAGCTCGCGGCCCGCGACCCCGAGGCCGCCCGGCTCCTGGGCCGCGACGCCGCCCGTCGGCTGCGGACCCTGTCCGCCGTCATCGCCGCCGGGCAGCGCGACGGTTCCATCGCCGCCACGCGCGGCCCCAACGCCCTCGCCCGTTATGTCAACGCCGTCATCGGCGGCATGCGCGTCACCGCACAGGGCGGAGCCGACCGCGCCGCCGTCCAGGCCGTCGCCGACACGGCCATGGACGCCCTGACCCGCTGAAGGCCGCCCGCCTGCCGTGTGAAGGCGGGCCGACCCATGTCCAAGTTTTGAACCGATCTATCCAAAACCACCTCCGCACAACCGTACGCACCTACAGGGGGAACTCCGTGCCTCGTGCCGTCCACGTCCTGGCCTTCGGCATCTTCGCCATGGTCACCAGCGAATTCGTCGTCGCCGGACTGATGCCGCAGATGGCCGACGGCCTCGGCGTCACCGTCCCGCAGATCGGCTACCTGATCACCGTCTTCGCCCTCTCCATGGCGCTCGGCGGCCCACTGCTCTCCATCGCCCTGCTGCGGCTCCCGCCGAAGACCGCGCTCATGGTCCTCTTCCCGCTCTTCCTGGCCGGCAACGTGCTGGCCGCCACCGCGTCCGGCTACTCGGCGATGGTGGTCGCGCGGATCATCACCGGGGTCGCGTCCCAGGCCTTCTTCGGCGTCGCGATCTCGCTCGGCTCCCAGCTCACCCGCCCCGAGATACGCGGTCGGGCCGTGGCGGTCATCCTCAACGGGCTGATGCTCGGCACCCTGCTGGGGCTGCCGCTGGCCACGCTGACCGGCGAACGGTACGGCTGGCGGGCCGCGTTCTGGGCCATCTCCGCGCTGACGGTCGCCGCCGCCCTGTGCACCGCGATCGGCGTACGCCGGACGGGCCGGCCGGAGGGCAGCGGCACCTTCCGCTCCGAGCTGACGGCCTTCCGCGCACCCAGGCTCTGGCTCACCCTGCTGACCAGCACGATGGTCATCGGCGCGACCTTCTCCGCCTTCAGCTACCTCAACCCGATCCTCACCCGGGTCACCGGATTCTCCTCGGGCGCGGTCCCGCTGCTGCTCCTGGCGTACGGCGCCGCCACCGTCATCGGCAACACCGTCGTGGGCCGACTGGCCGACCGCCACACCCTTCCCGTCCTGCTCCTCGGCCTCTCCCTGAACGCGGTGTTCCTCGCCGGCTTCGCCCTGCTGGCCCGGATCGAGGCCTGGGCGGTGCTCTGCATGCTGGGCATCGGCCTCGTCGGGGTCACCATGAACCCGGCCCTGGTCACGCGGGTGCAGCGGACCGGCAACGCCCGCCCGCTCGTCAACACCGTGCACAGCTCCTTCATCACCCTCGGTGTGGTCCTCGGCTCCGCACTGGGCGGCCTGGGCCTCGACCGCTTCGGCCTGCGGGCCCCGCTCTGGCTCGGCGCGGGCCTCGCGGTGACCGGCCTGCTCACCCTCGTACCGGATCTGCTCCGGCGTACGGAGAAGCCGGGCGCGGCCGGACCGGGCGGCCCCTCCGCCATTTCGGAGCACCCGGCACCCGCTCCGCTCCACGCCGGACAAACGCCCTGAGCGCCTGTCCGCCCTACCGTGGGACCACAGAGGGGAGCCTTCCGGGCGCCCACGACGAGACACACCCCCACCTCCTCACGACCTCCGAACTCACGACCTCCGAAGGGCCGGAACCTCCATGACTTCGCCCCACGCCTTCTGGGTGGCCGGCCGCCGGGCCACCGGTGCCGACAGCTTCGACGTCACCAACCCGTACGACGGACGCCTCGTCGGCACCGTCAGCGTGCCGACCGACGCCCAGGTCGAGGAGGCCGTCGCCGCCGCCCACGCCGTACGCGACGAGTTCGCCGCCACCCCGGCGCATGTCCGGGCCGCGGCCCTCGACCACGTCGTACGGCGGCTGACGGAGCGCACCGAGGAGATCGCCCAGCTGATCTCGGCGGAGAACGGCAAGCCGATCAAGTGGGCGCGTGGCGAGGTCGGCCGGGCCGTGTCCGTGTTCCGGTTCGCCGCCGAGGAGGCCCGCCGCTTCAACGGCGGCGAGGCCCAGCGGCTCGACACCGACCTCGGCGGCACCGGCCGCCTGGGCCTGGTCCGCCGCTTCCCGCGCGGGGCGGTCCTGGGCATCGCCCCCTTCAACTTCCCCCTCAACCTCAGCGCCCACAAGGTGGCCCCGGCCATCGCCGTCGGCGCCCCGATCATCCTGAAGCCGGCCCCGGCCACCCCGATCTCCTCGCTCATCCTGGGCGAGCTGCTGGCCGAGACCGACCTCCCGGCCGGCTCCTGGTCCGTCCTGACGGTCCCGAACGACAGGATGCCCGCCCTGGTCCAGGACGAGCGGCTGCCGGTCATCTCCTTCACCGGGTCCGGCCCGGTCGGCTACTCGATCATGGAGTCGGTGCCCCGCAAGCACTGCACCCTGGAGCTCGGCGGCAACGGCGCGGCGGTCGTCCTCGGCGACTACGCCTCGGACGAGGACCTGGACTGGGCGGCCACCCGGATCGCGACCTTCTCCAACTACCAGGGCGGCCAGTCCTGCATCTCGGTGCAGCGCGTCATCGCCGACACCTCGGTCTACGACCGGCTCGTCCCGAAGATCGTCGCCGCCGTCGAGGCCCTGGTCACCGGAGACCCGGCCGACGCCACCACCGACGTCGGCCCGCTCGTCAGCGAGGACGCCGCCAAGCGCGTCGAGTCCTGGGTCGACGAGGCCGTCCGGGGCGGCGCGGAACTCCTCACCGGCGGCAAGCGCGACGGCGCCACCTACGCCCCCACGGTCCTGGCCGGCCTCCCCGACGACGTGAAGCTCTCCTGCGAAGAGGTCTTCGGCCCGGTCATGTCGCTCCAGAAGGTCGACGGCGAGGCCGAGGCGTTCGCCGCCGTCAACTCCTCCAAGTACGGCCTCCAGGCAGGCGTCTTCACCCACGACCTCCAGACCGCCTTCCGCGCCCACCGCGCCCTGGAGGTCGGCGGCGTGATCATCGGCGACGTCCCCTCGTACCGTGCCGACCAGATGCCGTACGGCGGCGCCAAGCAGTCCGGCGTCGGCCGCGAGGGCGTCCGCTACGCCATGGACGACTACACCTACGAGCGCGTCCTGGTCCTCACCGGCCTCGCCCTGTAACACCCCGGACGACCCCCGCCCGCGCCCCCGCCCGGACAGCGGGTGCGGGCGGGGGCGCGCGAAGGAACGGCCTGAGCCCGCTGTGCGGGGGCTCAGGCCGTTTCCGTCTCTATCAGGGACATGCGGCTGCCTCCAGGGTGCGAAGGACGCACCGTACGCACAACGAACCTCCGCCCGGGCGGCCCACCTCGTGCGCGGGGGCTGGTGCGGGTGCCGAACCACGGGTACACGGGTTACATACGGACCAGAGCAGCCCAGCAGCAGCCCAGAAGCAGCAGCGACGAGCGGCGAGGTGAGGTCCCTCATGTCCGCACCACACAACACCCCCCAGGTCCCCAGGGCCCCCAAGGTCACCGAGCGCGAAGCGCGCCGGGTCGCCGAGGCCGCCCGGGAGCAGGACTGGCGCAAGCCCAGCTTCGCCAAGGAGCTGTTCCTCGGGCGTTTCCGGCTCGACCTGATCCACCCGCACCCCCTGCCGCCGCCCGACGACATCCGGCGCGGCGAGGAGTTCCTGGCGCGGTTGCGGGCGTTCTGCGAGGCGCACATCGACAGTGCGCGGATCGAGCGCGAGGCGCGGATCCCGGATGAAGTGATCAGCGGGCTCAAGGAGCTCGGCGCGCTCGGGATGAAGATCGAGACCAGGTACGGCGGGCTCGGACTCACCCAGGTGTACTACAACAAGGCGCTCGCCCTGGTCGGCTCCGCCAGCCCCGCGATCGGCGCGCTGCTCTCCGCGCATCAGTCGATCGGCGTACCGCAGCCCCTGAAGATCTTCGGCACCCAGGAGCAGAAGGACGTCTTCCTGCCCCGGCTGGCCACCACGGACATCTCCGCCTTCCTGCTGACCGAGCCGGACGTCGGCTCCGACCCGGCCCGCCTCGCCACCTCCGCGGTGCCCGACGGGCCGGACTACGTCCTGGACGGGGTGAAGCTCTGGACCACCAACGGGGTCGTCGCCGATCTGCTCGTCGTCATGGCCCGGGTGCCCGCCTCCGAGGGGCACCCCGGCGGCATCACCGCGTTCGTCGTCGAGGCCGACGCGCCCGGCGTCACCGTGGAGCACCGCAACGCCTTCATGGGCCTGCGCGGCATCGAGAACGGCGTCACCCGCTTCCACCGGGTCCGGGTGCCCGGCGCCTGCCGGATCGGGCCCGAGGGGGCCGGGCTGAAGATCGCCCTGACCACCCTCAACACCGGCCGGCTCTCGCTGCCCGCGATGTGCGTGGGCGTCGGCAAGTGGTCGCTGAAGATCGCCCGCGAATGGTCCGCCGTACGCGAGCAGTGGGGCCGGCCCGTCGCCAGGCACGAGGCGGTCGCCACGAAGATCTCGTTCATCGCGGCCACCACCTTCGCCCTGGAGGCCGTCGTCGACCTCTCCTCGCAGATGGCCGACGAGGACCGCAACGACATCCGCATCGAGGCCGCCCTCGCCAAGCTGTACGGCTCCGAGATGGGCTGGCTGATCGCCGACGAACTGGTCCAGATCCGTGGCGGGCGTGGCTTCGAGACCGCCGCGTCGCTGGCCGCCCGCGGCGAGCGGGCCGTCCCGGCCGAGCAGATGCTCCGCGACATGCGCATCAACCGGATCTTCGAGGGCTCCACCGAGATCATGCACCTGCTGATCGCCCGCGAGGCCGTCGACGCCCACCTCAAGGTCGCGGGCGACATCATCGACCCCGACAAGCCGCTCTCCGCCAAGGCGAAGGCGGGCGCCAACGCCGCCGGGTTCTACGCCCGCTGGCTGCCCCAGCTGGTGACGGGCGCCGGGCAACTCCCGCGTACGTACGGTGAGTTCCACCCGGCCGGGCATCGCGACCTCTCCGGGCACCTCCGGTACGTCGAGCGGTGCTCGCGCAAGCTCGCCCGGTCGACCTTCTACGCCATGTCCCGCTGGCAGGGGCGGATGGAGACCAAGCAGGGCTTCCTCGGCCGGATCGTCGACATCGGCGCGGAGCTCTTCGCGATGAGCGCCGCCTGCGTCCGTGCCGAGCATCTGCGCGGGACCGGGGAGCACGGGCGTGAGGCCTACCAGCTCGCCGACGCGTTCTGCCGGCAGTCCCGCATCCGGGTGGAGGAGCTGTTCACCCGGCTGTGGTCCAACACCGACGACCTCGACCGGCGCGTGGTCGACGGCGTCCTGTCGGGGACGTACACCTGGCTGGAGGAGGGCGTCGTCGACCCCAGCGGCGAAGGCCCCTGGATCGCGGACGCCACCCCCGGCCCCTCCGTCCAGGAGAACCAGCACCGACCGGTCCGCTAGGGACAGTCGTACGGGGTACGTCCACGCACCGGACGTACCCCGTACGCCCCGCCCGCCGCAGGGCAGGATGAGCGCCGTGACCGTCATCGACATCCCCGGCTCCAAGTCCGTCACCGCCCGCGCCCTCTTCCTGGCCGCCGCCGCGGACGGCACCACCACCCTCCTGCGGCCGCTGCGTTCGGACGACACCGAGGGCTTCGCCGAGGGGCTGAAGAACCTCGGTTACGCGGTCGAGCAGGAGGCCGACCGCTGGCGCGTCGAGGGCCGCCCGGCCGGGCCCGCCGCCACCGAGGCCGACGTCTTCTGCCGCGACGGCGCGACCACCGCCCGCTTCCTGCCCACGCTCGTCGCGGCCGCCGCCTCCGGCACGTACCGCTTCGACGCCTCCGCCCAGATGCGCCGCCGCCCGCTCGCCCCGCTCACCCGGGCCCTCACCGCCCTCGGCGTCGACCTGCGCCACGGGGGAGAAGAAGGGCACCATCCACTGACCGTCCGGGCCGCCGGGATCGAGGGCGGCGAACTCACCCTGGACGCGGGGGAGTCCTCCCAGTACCTCACCGCGCTGCTGATGCTCGGGCCGCTCACCGCGAAGGGGCTGCGCATCGAGGTCACCGAACTGGTCTCCGCGCCGTACGTCGAGATCACCCTCGCGATGATGCGCGACTTCGGCGTGGACGTGGAGCGGGAGGGGAACACCTTCACCGTCCCACCCGGCGGCTACCGGGCCACCGCCTACGCCGTCGAGCCCGACGCCTCCACCGCGAGCTACTTCTTCGCCGCCGCCGCCCTCACCGGCCGCGAGGTCACCGTCCCCGGTCTCGGCACCGGCGCGCTCCAGGGCGATCTGCGCTTCGTCGACGTGCTGCGGGACATGGGCGCCGAGGTGGCGGTGGGCGCCGACGCCACCACCGTCCGCTCCACCGGCCGGCTGCGCGGGATCACCGTCAACATGCGCGACATCTCCGACACCATGCCGACCCTCGCCGCCATCGCGCCGTACGCGGACGGGCCCGTCACGATCGAGGACGTCGCCAACACCCGGGTCAAGGAGTGCGACCGGCTGGAGGCGTGCGCCGAGAACCTGCGCGCCATGGGCGTCACCGTGCACACCGGGCCCGACCGGATCGAGATCCACCCCGGCACGCCGAAGCCCACCGAGATCGCCACCCACGGCGACCACCGCATCGTGATGTCCTTCGCCGTCGCCGGACTGCGCACCCCGGGTCTGACGTACGACGACCCCGGCTGCGTACGCAAGACGTTCCCGCGCTTCCACGAGGTGTTCGCGGACTTCGCGCACGACCTCCGGGGGCGCTGAACGGGGGCACGGGTACGGCCCACCGGGACGCGCTGTCCCCGCACACAGCCGGAGCGGCAACAATGGGGGGCATGAGCGACAGCCCCGCCCCCCTCGCCGATCCGCATCTCGTCTTCGACGCCGCGGACGGCCGCCGGGATCTCGTGATCCTCGGCTCCACCGGGTCCATCGGAACCCAGGCCATCGACCTGGTCCTGCGCAACCCCGACCGCTTCCGGGTCACGGCGCTCTCGGCCGCAGGCGGCCGGGTCGCCCTGCTGGCCGAGCAGGCCCGCCGACTGCGGGTGAACACGGTCGCCGTCGCCGCCGAGGACGCGGTCCCCGCCCTGCGCGAGGCGCTGCGGGACCAGTACGGGGCCGGCGAGCCGCTCCCCGAGATCCTGGCCGGACCCGACGCGGCCACCACCCTCGCCGGAAGCGCCTGCCACACCGTGCTCAACGGCATCACCGGCTCCATCGGGCTCGCCCCGACCCTGGCCGCGCTGAAGGCGGGCCGCACGCTCGCCCTCGCCAACAAGGAGTCGCTGATCGTCGGCGGCCCGCTGGTGAAGGCGCTCGCCGCCCCCGGCCAGATCATCCCGGTCGACTCCGAGCACGCCGCGCTCTTCCAGGCGCTGGCCGCCGGCACCCGCGCCGACGTCCGCAAACTCGTCGTCACCGCCTCCGGCGGACCCTTCCGGGGCCGTACGCGCGCGGAACTGGCCGACGTCACCCGGGAGCAGGCGCTCGCCCACCCGACCTGGGCGATGGGCCCGGTGATCACCATCAACTCCGCGACCCTGGTCAACAAGGGACTTGAGGTCATCGAGGCGCACCTCCTCTACGACGTCCCGTTCGACCGGATCGAGGTCGTGGTCCACCCGCAGTCCTACGTGCACTCGATGGTGGAGTTCAGCGACGGCTCCACGCTCGCCCAGGCCACCCCGCCGGACATGGGCGGCCCCATCGCCATCGGCCTCGGCTGGCCCGAGCGCGTCCCGGACGCCGCCCCGGCCTTCGACTGGTCGAAGGCCTCCAGCTGGGAGTTCTTCCCGCTGGACACCGAGGCGTTCCCGTCGGTCGGTCTCGCCCGGCACGTCGGCACCCTCGGCGGCACCGCGCCGGCCGTTTTCAACGCGGCGAACGAGGAATGCGTCGACGCCTTCCTCGCCGGACAGCTGCCCTTCAACGGAATCATGGATACGGTCACGGCTGTGGTGTCCGAACACGGCACCCCCGCCCCGGGAACCTCGCTCAGCGTCGCGGACGTCCTCGAAGCGGAAACCTGGGCCCGCGCACGGGCCCGGGAACTGACGGCGAAAGCGACAGCGGAGGCGCGCGCATGAGTCTGACCTCGGTCCTGCTGACGGTCCTGGGGATCGCCGTCTTCGTCGTGGGGCTGCTCTTCTCCATCGCCTGGCACGAGCTGGGCCACCTCTCCACGGCCAAGATGTTCGGCATCCGGGTGCCGCAGTACATGGTCGGCTTCGGCCCGACGATCTGGTCGAAGAAGAAGGGCGACACGGAGTACGGCATCAAGGCCATCCCGGCCGGCGGCTACATCCGCATGATCGGGATGTTCCCGCCCGGACCCGACGGCCGCCTCGAAGCCCGCTCCACCTCCCCGTGGCGCGGCATGATCGAGGACGCCCGCTCCGCCGCCTTCGAGGAGCTGGAGCCGGGCGACGAGAAGCGGCTCTTCTACACGCGCAAGCCGTGGAAGCGCGTCATCGTGATGTTCGCCGGTCCCTTCATGAACCTGATCCTCGCGGTCGCCATCTTCATGGGCGTCGCGATGACCTTCGGCTTCCAGACCCAGACCACCGAGGTCGGCGGCGTCCAGCAGTGCGTGATCGCGCAGAGCGAGAAGCGCCAGACCTGCAAGGCCGGCGACGACCCCTCGCCCGCCAAGGCCGCCGGGCTCCAGGAGGGCGACAGGATCGTCGCCTTCGCCGGTGCGAAGGTCGACGACTGGGCGACGCTCTCGGACCGCATCCGCGAGACCATCGGCCCCGCCACCATCGTCGTCGAACGCGACGGCAAGGAAGTCACGCTCAACGCGGTCCTGCGCGAGAACGTGGTCGCCGAGAAGGACAGCAAGGGCGAGGTCATCCCGGAGAAGTTCGTCAAGGCGGGCTACCTCGGCTTCGCCGCGCAGACCGAGATCGTGCCGCTCGGCTTCGGCGACTCCGTCGTCCGCATGGGCGACATGATCGAGAACGGCGTCGACTCGATCATCGCCCTGCCCGGCAAGATCCCGGCCCTGTGGGACGCCGCCTTCAGCGACGGCGAACGCGCCGACGACTCGCCGGTCGGCGTGGTGGGCGCGGCCCGGATCGGCGGCGAGGTGATGAACCTCGACATCCCGGCGCAGAACCAGGTCGCGATGATGCTGTTCCTGCTCGCGGGCTTCAACCTCTCGCTGTTCCTGTTCAACATGCTCCCGCTGCTCCCGCTCGACGGCGGGCACATCGCGGGCGCGCTCTGGGAGTCCCTGCGGCGCAATCTGGCCAGGGTCTTCCGGCGCCCCGACCCGGGCCCGTTCGACGTGGCCCGGCTGATGCCGGTCGCCTATGTGGTCGCCGGACTCTTCATCTGCTTCACGCTGCTGGTCCTGGTGGCCGACATCGTGAACCCCGTCAAGATCACCTGATCGTCCCTTCCGTCCCACGGGTTGCGGCCGGGCACACGCGTTGTGTCCGGCCGCTCACCAATGGGTGGACTTGTCGACACGGTGCGGCCGTCCCGGCTCCGGTGCCGTAACCTCGAAGGCTGGAGCCCGCCGATCTCGGGACCTTGATCCACACCTTGGGGATGCACAGCGCATGACTGCGATTTCTCTCGGAATGCCGGCCGTTCCGACCAAGCTCGCCGACCGAAGGGTCAGCCGACAGATCCAGGTCGGCACGGTCGCGGTCGGCGGCGACGCACCCGTATCCGTGCAGTCGATGACGACGACACGTACGTCGGACATCGGCGCGACGCTCCAGCAGATCGCCGAGCTGACGGCGTCCGGCTGCCAGATCGTCCGGGTCGCGTGCCCGACCCAGGACGACGCCGACGCCCTCGCCACGATCGCCCGGAAGTCGCAGATCCCGGTGATCGCCGACATCCACTTCCAGCCGAAGTACGTCTTCGCCGCGATCGACGCGGGCTGCGCGGCGGTCCGGGTGAACCCGGGCAACATCAAGCAGTTCGACGACAAGGTCAAGGAGATCGCCAAGGCGGCCTCCGAGACCCGCACCCCGATCCGGATCGGCGTCAACGCCGGCTCCCTGGACGCGCGGCTCCTGAAGAAGTACGGCAAGGCCACCCCCGAGGCCCTCGTCGAGTCGGCCCTCTGGGAGGCGTCGCTCTTCGAGGAGCACGGCTTCGGCGACATCAAGATCTCGGTCAAGCACAACGACCCGGTCGTCATGGTCAACGCCTACCGCCAGCTCGCCGCCCAGAGCGACTACCCGCTGCACCTCGGCGTCACCGAGGCCGGACCGGCGTTCCAGGGCACCATCAAGTCGGCCGTCGCCTTCGGCGCCCTGCTCTCCGAGGGCATCGGCGACACCATCCGCGTCTCGCTCTCGGCCCCGCCGGCCGAGGAGGTCAAGGTCGGACTCCAGATCCTGGAGGCGCTGAACCTCAAGCAGCGCCGCCTGGAGATCGTCTCCTGCCCGTCCTGCGGCCGCGCCCAGGTCGACGTCTACAAGCTCGCCGACCAGGTCAGCGCCGGACTGGAGGGCATGGAGGTCCCGCTCCGCGTCGCCGTCATGGGCTGCGTCGTCAACGGCCCCGGCGAGGCCCGCGAGGCCGACCTCGGCGTCGCCTCCGGCAACGGCAAGGGCCAGATCTTCGTGAAGGGCGAGGTCATCAAGACCGTCCCCGAGTCGAAGATCGTCGAGACCCTCATCGAAGAGGCCATGAAGATCGCCGAGCAGATGGAGAAGGACGGCATCGCGTCCGGCGAACCCCAGGTCTCCATCGGCGCCTGACCAACCCCTTTCCACGCCTTCGCCGCCCCGCCGGGCCCTGTGCCCGGCGGGGCGGCGGCGTACCGGGGCCGGTCCCGGAAATCCGGCCCCCGGACTCGAGCAGCGTTCGAGGGCCGTGTCGGTTACAGTGCGGAAATCAGCAGACCGCATGGTGAGGCCCCCTCGTGTTGACGCAGACCACCACCCGGGTCCTCGAACCCAGCGACCTCGGCGCAGCGCTCGCCATCCTGGAGAGCGAGCCCGTGGCCAACGCCTTTGTGACGTCCCGCGTCCAGGTCGCGGGACTCGATCCATGGCGCCTCGGCGGCGAGATGTGGGGCTGGTACGCCGACGGCAGGCTCCGCTCCCTGTGCTACTCCGGCGCCAACCTCGTCCCCATCTGCGCCGGACCCGAGGCCGTCCGCGCCTTCGCCGACCGGGCCCGCCGGGCCGGCCGCCGCTGCTCCTCCATCGTCGGCCCCGCCGAACCCACCACCCAGCTCTGGCGGCTCCTCGAACCCAGCTGGGGCCCCGCCCGCGAGGTCCGCGGCAACCAGCCCCTCATGGTCACCGAGAGCCTCTCCGCCGACGTCACGCCCGACCCGCTGGTCCGCCGCATCCGCAAGGACGAGACCGAGATCCTGATGCCGGCCTGCGTGGCGATGTTCACCGAGGAGGTCGGCATCTCCCCGCTGGCCGGCGACGGCGGCCTCCTCTACCAGGCCCGCGTCGCCGAACTCATCGGCACCGGCCGCTCCTTCGCCCGCATCGACGACGGCAAGGTCGTCTTCAAGGCGGAGATCGGCGCGGCCACCGCCCAGGCCTGCCAGATCCAGGGCGTCTGGGTCGCCCCCGAACACCGCGGCAAGGGCCTCTCCGAAACGGGCATGGCCGCCGTGCTGCGCTACGCCCTGGCGGATGTCGCCCCCGTCGTCAGCCTGTACGTGAACGACTACAACACCCCCGCCCGCAAGGCCTACCGCCGCGTCGGCTTCCGCGAGGTCGGCGCGTTCATGAGCGTCCTGTTCTGAACCGCCGCGCTTACCCGGGCGTCCGCGGCGGCCAGTAGGGTTCCGGCATGGCAGCCCCCGCAGAAGGCCCCGCAGCACCCGACGTCGAGATCGGCCCCGTCGACCTGGCCGCCCGCGTCGACGAAGCCCTGCACGTCCAGGCGGCCGCCTTCGGACTGAGCCAGGACGAGATCGACGTACGCCGCCACATCGTCCTCAGGCACCTGGAACACCCCCACGCCCGCGCCCTCGGCGCCCTCGCCCCCGACGGGAGGCTCGTCGGCTTCGTCTACGGGCTGCCCAACGACCGCGCCCAGTGGTGGTCCACCGTCGTCGAGCCCTATCTGCGGGCCACCGGCTCCGACGGCTGGCTCGACGACTCCTTCGTCATCACCGAACTCCACGTCCACCCCGACCACCAGCAGCGCGGCATCGGCCGCGCCCTGATCACCGCCATCACCGACGCCGTCGGCCACCCCCGGTCGATCCTCTCGGCGATCGACAAGGACAGCCCGGCCCGCACGCTGTACCGCTCGCTGGGCTACCGCGACCTGGCCCGCCAGGTCGTCTTCCCGAGCGCACCGCAGCCGTACGCGGTCATGGGAGCGCCTCTCCCGCTGCTTCGGTAGGACTTATGGATTTCCGCCCGCCCGCGCCGCCCGGTTAACCTCGGGCTCACCACTTTCGCGAGCAGGAGTTCACCATGGCCCAGGTCCAGCGCATGTCCCGATTGATGATCAAGACACTGCGCGACGACCCGGCGGACGCCGAGACGCTCAGCCACAAGCTGCTGGTCCGCGCCGGGTACGTGCGCCGCAACGCGGCCGGCATCTGGTCCTGGCTGCCGCTCGGCAAGAAGGTCCTGGACAACATCTCCCACGTGGTCCGCGAGGAGATGGACGCCATCGGCGCCCAGGAGGTCCTGCTGCCCGCCCTGCTGCCCAAGGAGCCCTACGAGGCGTCCGGCCGCTGGGAGGAGTACGGCGACCTGCTCTTCCGCCTCAAGGACCGCAAGGGCGGCGACTACCTCCTGGGCCCGACCCACGAGGAGATCTTCACCCAGACCGTCAAGGACCAGTGCACGTCCTACAAGGACCTGCCGGTGATGCTCTACCAGATCCAGACGAAGTACCGCGACGAGGCCCGCCCCCGCTCCGGCGTGCTCCGCGGCCGCGAGTTCCAGATGAAGGACTCGTACAGCTTCGACACCACCGACGAGGGCCTCGCGCACTCCTACGCCCTGCACCGCGCCGCGTACATCAAGATCTTCGAGCGCCTGGGCCTGGACCACCGCATCGTCTCCGCCGTCTCCGGCGCGATGGGCGGCTCGGCCTCCGAGGAGTTCCTGGCCCCCGCCGCCGCCGGTGAGGACACCTTCGCGGACTGCCCGAACTGCGACTACGCCGCCAACACCGAGGCCGTGACCTTCGCGCTCGCCCCGGTCGACGGCTCGGCGCACGGCGCGGTCGAGGAGCTGGACACCCCCGACACCCCGACCATCGAGACGCTCGCCGCGCACCTCGGCGTCCCCGCCTCCGCCACCCTGAAGAACCTGCTGGTCAAGGTGGACGGCGAGATCGTCGCCGTCGGCGTCCCCGGCCACCGCGAGGTCGACCTCGGCAAGCTCGGCGAGCACCTCGCCCCCGCCGTCGTCGAGCTGGTCACCGCCGAGGACTTCGTCGGCCGTGACGACCTCGTACGCGGCTACGTCGGCCCCCAGGGGCTGGAGAAGGTCCGCTACCTCGCCGATCCCCGCGTCGCCCCCGGCACCTCCTGGGTCACCGGCGCCAACAAGGAGGGCAAGCACGCGAGGAACGTCGTTGCGGGCCGTGACTTCGAGGTCGACCAGTACCTCGACGTCGTCGTCGTCGAGGAGGGCGACCCCTGCCCCAAGTGCGGCACCGGCCTCACCCTCGACCGCGCCATCGAGATCGGCCACATCTTCCAGCTCGGCCGCAAGTACGCCGACACCTTCCAGCTCGACGTGCTCGGCCAGCAGGGCAAGCCCGTCCGCGTCACGATGGGCTCGTACGGCATCGGCGTCTCCCGCGCCGTGGCCGCCCTCACCGAGCAGACCGCCGACGACAAGGGCCTGTGCTGGCCCCGCGAGATCGCCCCGGCCGACGTCCACGTCGTCGCCGCCGGCAAGGCCCTCCAGACGGAGCTGGCCCTGGAGGTCTCCGAGAAGCTGAACGCGGCCGGCCTGCGCGTCCTGGTCGACGACCGCCCCGGCGTCTCGCCCGGCGTGAAGTTCACCGACTCCGAGCTCATCGGCGTGCCCAAGATCCTCGTCGCGGGCCGCCGTTCCGCCGACGGCGTCCTGGAGCTGAAGGACCGCCGCACCGGCGAGCGCGAGGAGCTGACCGTCGACGAGGCCATCGCCCGCCTGACGGCCGACCTGGCCTGATCACGCACACCGCCCACGAGGAGGGCCCCCGCGCACGCTGCGCGGGGGCCCTCCTCGTACGTGCTCGGCTCACAGCCAGCCCGCGAACTCCAGATTGACCTCGCCCATCTGCCGCCGCCCCTCGGCCAGCGCGCGGGTGCCCGACTCCACCGCCCGGAACAGCGTCCAGCCGTGCAGCCGTGCCTGCTCCACCTCCAGCGACTCCGCCAGCCTCTTGACCCGCCGCCGGGCCGTCACCGGGCCGCCCGGGGAGGCGATCAGATCCTCCACCCGGTCCCGCACCAGCCGCGCCAGGTCATAGGCGCGCTCACCCACCAGCGGTTCCGGACCCACCGTCAGCCACGGCGCCCGCTCCCCGGACAGCACCTTGCTCTGCCGGAAGTTGCCGTGCAGCAGGAGCAGTTCGGGCGAGCCCTCGACCAGCTCCGCCCGCGCCGCGAGCGCCGCGTCCACCAGCGGGGCCAGCTCCGCGTCCGCCTCGGCGGCCGCCCGCATCCCGGCGCTCTGCCGCTCGGTCCGCCCGGCCACGCTCTCGAAGGCGTGCCCGGCGGGCGGCTCCACCCACAGCCGGCGCAGCGTCCCCGCCGCCTCCAGCAGGGCCTTCGCCTCCGGCAGCGAGCGCAGCGACACCTCGTGGTGCAGCCGCTCCAGCAGCAGGGCCCCCGACGCGTCGGTCTCCGGGGCCTCCAGCAGCTTCACCGCGCCCCAGCCGTTCCAGTGCTCCAGCGCGGCCCGCTCCAGCTCGGGACCGGCGACCGGCGGGGCGATCTTCAGCGCGGCCGGGGTCCCGTCGGCCCGCCGCACCAGAACCACCAGGGAGCTGCGCCCGCCGGGGGCGGCCACCCGCTCCGCGGTGAGGTCGTCCCCGGCGGTGAGCGCCCGTTCGGTCAGCGCGGGGAGCCCGGCCAGCCAGTCGGCCGCCGCACCGTCCCCGTACATCTCACCGAGCGCGCGCACCAGGCGCTGCGGCGGTTCGAAACCCATACGTCGTGTGTTCCCTTTCCGGTCCTTCGTCTCAGCGCGTGCCGTCCGCGCCGGCGGCCTCCACCGGGCCCGTCGCGGCCGGATCCGCACCGGCGGCCCGCTCCGCGAGCCCCGGAAAGGCTACGTTGCCGCCCCGCCAGCGGGCCGACCGCACCGCGGCCTCCCGCAGCGCGCCCGCGGCGTCCTTGCGCCGGTCGCCCTCGGTGGCCCGTACGAGATCGGCGTACGCGCCCGCGATCCGGTCCTCCAGCACCGCGGCCAGCCGCTCCGCCGACGGAGCGTCCGCGACGGCGAACGGCAGAGCGTACGCGGCGTCCGAGGCCACCGGCCGCCCGCCCAGGTCCCGGGCGGTGCGCGCCAGCGCGTCCCGGCGGGCCCGGTGCCCGTCGTACGCGGCACGGGCCTCGGCGCCCCGCTTCCCGTCGAGCCGGCCGCCCAGCGCCCCGTAGCCGTACACCGCGGCGTGCTCGGCGGCCAGGGCCGCCTGGACGGCGGTCAGCTCGGGGGAGTCGGCGTCCGACTCGTCGGCGTCATCGGATCGCCGTTCGGAACGGATGCTCATGCGGCTGTCTCCTCGGCCAGTTCGGTCAGCAGATAGGCGTGCGCCGCCGCGGCGGCGGCCACCGAGGCCAGCAGCCGGGCCAGCTCCGGCTCCGCGGTCAGCAGGACCTCGGCGTACGCGTCCGCCCGGCGTCGCTCGGCGGCCGCCAGCTCCCTCACCGCCGCCTTCGGCTCGGCGGACACCGGCCCGGGCGCCGCTGCAGGAGCGCCGGTCTTCGGGCGGCCCTTCTCGCGCGGCGGCGCCAGCGCCTTCCCGTGCTCCCGTACGGCTGCCCGCAGGGGCGCCAGGCCCGCGGCGGTCGCCGGATGGGCCCCGGCCACCAGGTCGTACTGGGCGAGCAGGAGGGCGCCGTCGCGCACCGCCTTCTCGCGGAGCGTCCTCTCGGCCTTCGCGGCGGTCGCCCGTGCGCCGGAGTGCGCCGGTCTTCCGCTCTCCTTCGCCCCGTCGCCGCCCCCGCAGCCGGTCAGCACCGCACCCAGGGCGAGGGCTCCCGTCGTGGTGAGCGCCCCCCTGCGCGTCGTCCCCGTGCGCCGCACGTTTCTCCTTCGGGCCTGGACCGGTCCTGACAGGATCTGTCCTGATGTGATCACCGCAGGCGAGCGTACCCGCGGCCGAGCGGCAGGCGGACGGCAACACCCCTGGCGACCGGATACCCTTTGACCTGACGCACGACGATCCCCACAACAGCACACGCGGCCGAGGAGTCACCCGGATGAGCACCACCCAGAGCGAGAGGCTGCGCGGGCTGCTGGAACCGCTCGTCAGCGCGCAGCAGCTGGACCTCGAGGAGATCGAGGTGTCCCGGGCCGGCCGACGGGGAGTGCTGCGGATCATCGTGGACTCCGAGGAGGGCGTGGAGCTGGACGCCTGCGCGGAGCTGAGCCGCGCGATCTCCGCGAAGCTGGACGAGACCGACGCGATGGGCGACGGCGAGTACGTCCTCGAAGTCAGCTCCCCCGGCGCGGACCGCCCGCTGACCGAGCACCGCCACTACGTACGCGCCATCGGCCGGCTGGCCAGGTTCCACCTGGCCGGCGACGGATCCGGTGAGCTGGTCGCCCGCATCCTCACCGTCGACGAGGACGGGCTCGACCTCGAAGTGCCCGGCGTCAAGGGCCGCAAGCCCACCGCCCGCCGCCTGGCCTTCGACGAGATCGCCAAGGCGCGCGTGGAGATCGAATTCAACCGCAAGGACAAGAAGGAAGAGGAGGCGTAGCCGTGGACATCGATGTGAAGCTTCTGAAGGGCTTGGCGCAGGACAAGGAGATCCCCTTCGACGTGCTCGTCGGGGCGATCGAGTCGGCCCTCCTCATCGCGTACCACCGCACCGACGGCAGCCACCGCCGGGCGCGCGTGAAGCTCGACGAGAACGGCCACGTCACCGTGTGGGCCAAGGAGGACCCGGCCGACCTCGAAGAGGGCCAGGAGCCCAAGGAGTTCGACGACACCCCGTCCGGATTCGGCCGGATCGCCGCGACCACCGCCAAGCAGGTCATCCTGCAGCGGCTGCGCGACGCCGAGGACGACCGCACCTTCGGGGAGTACGCGGGCCACGAGGGCGATGTCGTCACGGGCGTCGTCCAGCAGGGCAAGGACCCCAAGAACGTCCTGGTGGACATCGGCAAGATGGAAGCCATGCTTCCGGTCCAGGAGCAGGTCCCGGGCGAGGAGTACACCCACGGTCTGCGCCTTCGTACGTATGTCGTACGGGTCGCCAAGGGCGTGCGCGGTCCGTCGGTGACGCTCTCGCGCACCCACCCCAACCTGGTGAAGAAGCTCTTCGCGCTGGAGGTCCCGGAGATCGCGGACGGCTCGGTGGTCATCGAGGCCATCGCCCGCGAGGCCGGCCACCGCACCAAGATCGCCGTACGCTCCACCCGCGCCGGCCTGAACCCCAAGGGCGCCTGCATCGGCCCGATGGGCAGCCGGGTGCGCAACGTCATGGCCGAGCTGCACGGCGAGAAGATCGACATCGTGGACTGGTCCGACGACCCGGCCGAGATGGTCGCCAACGCCCTGTCGCCCGCCCGGGTGAGCGAGGTCGAGGTCGTCGACCTCGGCGCCCGCTCCGCCCGGGTCACCGTGCCGGACTACCAGCTGTCGCTGGCGATCGGCAAGGAGGGCCAGAACGCCCGGCTCGCCGCCCGCCTCACCGGCTGGCGCATCGACATCCGTCCCGACACCGAGACGGACGAGGAGCGCGAGAACGCCGACCGCGAGCGGGCCGAGCGGGCCCGCGAGCGCTCGGAAAGGCGTTGACCCGGAGCGGGTCCAGGGAATAGATCTTGGCCGTACGTCGCTGAGATCACGACAACATCCGTTCGATTTTTGCCCCAAAGGGGTGAGGTCGGTACGGGGAGGTAGACTTAAACGTGTCTGGCCGGACGCAAGCACGCGCTTGCCCCGAGCGAACCTGTGTGGGATGCCGGGAGCGGGCGGCCAAGAGCGAGCTGCTGCGCATCGTGGTGGACGAGGGCGCCTGCGCCCCTGATCCACGCGGTACGCTGCCCGGCCGGGGTGCTTACGTGCACCCTGTCTCTGTCTGTCTCGACCTGGCGGTTCGCCGCCGGGCGTTCCCCCGGGCCTTCAAGGCCAAGGGGCCGTTCGACACCGCGGCACTCACGCGGTTCGTCGAGCGGGCGACACCGTAAGAAAAGTGAACGGCACGGGACCCCGTGCGGTCAGGTACCTCGCGAGTTGGAAGTAGGTCGAGATTGCGATGAGCACTCGATGAGTACGCGATGAGTACGCCCATGAAGTAGCGACGGTCCGGCGGTAACCCGGACCTAAAAGGAGCGAAGTGGCTAAGGTCCGGGTATACGAACTCGCCAAGGAGTTCGGCGTCGAGAGCAAGGTCGTCATGGCCAAGCTCCAAGAACTCGGTGAATTCGTCCGTTCGGCGTCCTCGACGATCGAGGCGCCGGTTGTACGTAAGTTGACCGACGCACTGCAGGGGCCCGGCGGCAACGCCGGCAAGTCCGCTGCCAAGCCCGGTGCGCCCCGCAAGGCGGCGCCCGCGAAGCCCGCAGCGCCCTCCCCGGCCGCTGCGGCACGTCCCGCTGCCCCCAAGCCCGGCGCACCGGCTCCCAAGCCGGCCGCCGCCGAGGCCCCGAGCAGCACCCCGGCGGCGCCCTCCGCGCCGTCGGCGGGCCCCCGTCCGGGCCCGAAGCCCGCGCCGAAGGCGGCCCCGGTGACCCCGGTCCCGGCCGCCGAGTTCTCGGCTCCGGCTCCGGCCCAGCCGGCTGCCCCCCAGCAGCCCCAGGCCCCGCGTCCCGCGGGCGCCACCCCGGGTCCCCGTCCCGCCCCCGCCCGTCCGGCTCCGTCCGGCGGTCAGCGCGACGGTGGCCAGCGTGACGGCGGCCGTGGCGGCGAGCGTGGCGGCGACCGCCCCGCACGTCCCGCGGGCCAGGGCGCACCGCGCCCCGGCGGCGCCCGTCCGGCCGGTCCCCGTCCGGGCAACAACCCCTTCACCTCCGGCGGTTCCACCGGCATGGCGCGCCCCTCGGCGCCCCGTCCCGGCGGTGCCCCGCGCCCCGGTGGCGGCCAGGAGCGCCCCGGCGCCCCGCGCCCCCAGGGCAGCGGCCCCGGCGGCGCCCCGCGTCCGCAGGGTGGTCAGGGTCAGGGCGGTGCCCGTCCCACTCCGGGCGGCATGCCCCGCCCGCAGGCTCCGCGTCCCGGCGGCGGTCCCGCCGGTAACCGCCCGAACCCGGGCATGATGCCGCAGCGTCCCGCCGCGGGCCCGCGTCCCGGTGGTGGCCCCGGCGGTGGCCGTGGTCCCGGCGGTGGCGGTCGTCCCGGCGGTGCCGGTGGCGGCGGTCGTCCCGGTGGCGGCGGCTTCGCAGGTCGTCCCGGTGGCGGTGGCGGCGGCGGCTTCGCCGGTCGTCCGGCCGGTCCCGGTGGCGGCGGCGGTGCCGGTCGTCCCGGTGGCGGCGGCGGCTTCGGCGGTCGTCCCGGCTTCGGTGGCCGTCCGGGTGGTCCCGGTGGCCGCGGTGGCACACAGGGTGCGTTCGGCCGTCCCGGCGGTCCGGCGCGTCGTGGCCGTAAGTCGAAGCGGCAGAGGCGCCAGGAGTACGAGGCCATGCAGGCCCCGTCGGTCGGCGGCGTCATGCTGCCTCGCGGCAACGGACAGGCCGTCCGGCTGTCGCGCGGCGCCTCGCTCACCGACTTCGCGGAGAAGATCAACGCCAACCCGGCGTCGCTCGTCGCCGTGATGATGAACCTCGGCGAGATGGTCACCGCCACGCAGTCCGTTTCCGACGAGACGCTCCGGCTTCTCGCCGAGGAGATGAACTACGTCCTGGAGATCGTCAGCCCCGAGGAGGAGGACCGCGAACTGCTCGAGTCCTTCGACATCGAGTTCGGCGAGGACGAGGGCGGCGAAGAGGCTCTGGTCTCGCGTCCGCCGGTCGTGACCGTCATGGGTCACGTCGACCACGGTAAGACCCGACTCCTCGACGCGATCCGCAAGACGAACGTCGTCGCGGGCGAGGCCGGTGGCATCACCCAGCACATCGGTGCCTACCAGGTCTCCTCCGAGGTCAACGGCGAGGACCGCAAGATCACCTTCATCGACACCCCGGGTCACGAGGCGTTCACCGCCATGCGTGCCCGTGGTGCGAAGTCGACCGACATCGCGATCCTCGTGGTGGCGGCCAACGACGGTGTGATGCCCCAGACGATCGAGGCGCTGAACCACGCCAAGGCGGCCGACGTGCCGATCGTGGTCGCGGTCAACAAGATCGACGTCGAGGGCGCCGACCCGACCAAGGTGCGCGGTCAGCTCACCGAGTTCGGTCTGGTGGCCGAGGAGTACGGCGGCGACACGATGTTCGTCGACATCTCCGCCAAGCAGGGCCTCAACATCGAGGCTCTCCTGGAGGCCGTCGTCCTCACCGCCGACGCCTCGCTCGACCTGCGGGCCAACCCGGAGCAGGACGCGCAGGGTATTGCGATCGAGTCCCACCTCGACCGCGGTCGCGGTGCCGTCTCGACCGTCCTGGTCCAGCGCGGAACGCTGCGCATCGGCGACACGGTGGTCGTGGGCGACGCGTACGGCCGGGTCCGGGCGATGCTCGACGACAGCGGTCAGAACGTCCAGGAAGCGGGCCCCTCGACCCCCGTCCTGGTGCTCGGTCTCACCAACGTCCCGGGCGCCGGCGACAACCTCCTGGTCGTCGACGAGGACCGTACGGCCCGTCAGATCGCCGAGAAGCGTGCCGCCCGTGAGCGCAACGCCAACTTCGCCCGCAAGGGCGTCCGGTTCTCCCTGGAGAACCTGGACGAGGCGCTCAAGGCCGGTCTGGTCCAGGAGCTCAACCTCATCATCAAGGGCGACGCGTCCGGTTCGGTGGAGGCTCTCGAGTCCTCGCTGCTCCAGCTCGACGTCGGTGAAGAGGTCGACATCCGGATCCTGCACCGCGGTGTGGGTGCGGTCACCGAGTCGGACATCAACCTGGCGACGGGTTCCGACGCCATCGTGATCGGCTTCAACGTGCGCGCCGCAGGGCGTGCCGAGCAGATGGCCGAGCGCGAAGGCGTGGACGTCCGGTACTACTCGGTCATCTACCAGGCGATCGAAGAGATCGAAGCGGCCCTCAAGGGCCTGCTCAAGCCGGAGTACGAAGAGGTCGAGCTCGGCACGGCGGAGATCCGCGAGATCTTCCGCTCGTCCAAGCTGGGCAACATCGCCGGTGTGCTGGTCCGCTCCGGCGAGGTCAAGCGCAACACCAAGGCGCGCCTGCTGCGCGATGGCAAGGTCATCGCGGAGAACCTCAACATCTCCGGTCTGCGCCGCTTCAAGGACGACGTCACCGAGATCCGCGAAGGCTTCGAGGGCGGTATCAACCTCGGAAACTTCAACGACATCAAGATCGACGACGTCATCGCGACGTACGAGATGCGCGAGAAGCCGCGAGGCTGATCCGCAAGGATTGGGCCGGGTCCCGGGGGTTCGCCCCCGGAACCCGGCCACCACGGTCGGGGCCGGTCGACGGGGCGTATTTCCGTCGATCGGCTCCGGCCGTTCCGGTACGGTTCTGATGTCCCCGGCAAGCTCTGGCGGGGCGCGAACCCGAACCGGCGGGACATCCGGACACGCATGTATGTGGGGACCCTGTCCTTCGATCTGCTCCTCGGCGACGTACGGTCGTTGAAGGAGAAGCGTTCCGTCGTCCGCCCGATCGTGGCCGAGCTCCAGCGCAAGTACGCGGTGAGCGTGGCCGAGACCGGCGGACAGAATCTCCACCGCAGGGCCGAGATCGGCCTTGCCGTGGTCTCCGGTGACACCGGACACCTCACGGACGTACTGGACCGCTGCGAGCGGCTGGTCGCGGGACGCCCGGAGGTGGAGCTGCTGTCGGTGAGACGGCGGCTGCACAGTGACGAAGACTGACAGTCGAGCGAAATCAGAAGGAAGAGTGACGGACCGGTGACCGACAACGCGCGGGCCCGCAAGCTGGCCGATCGCATCCAGGTCGTGGTCGCGGAGACCCTGGACCGGCGAATCAAGGATCCGCGGCTGGGATTCGTGACGATCACGGACGCCCGGGTCACCGGCGACCTGCGGGAGGCCACGGTCTTCTACACGGTCTACGGCGACGACGAGGAGCGCGCGGCCTCCGCCGCCGCGCTGGAGAGCGCCAAGGGCGTCCTCCGCTCCGAGGTCGGACGGCAGACCGGGGTCCGGTTCACGCCGAGCCTGGCCTTTGTCCCGGACGCCCTCCCGGACAACGCCCGCACCATCGAGGACCTCCTCGACAAGGCGCGGGCCAAGGACGCGGAGGTGCGCCAGGTGTCCACGGGCGCGACGTACGCCGGCGACGCCGACCCGTACCGCAAGCCCGAGGACGAGGACGACGAGGCGGACACCCCCGGCTCGACCGACAAGAACGAGGGCCCCGCCTCCGCATGACCGAGCAGACCACCACGCCGGACGGCCTTGTCATCGTCGACAAGCCGTCCGGCTTCACTTCGCACGACGTCGTCGCCAAGATGCGCGGCATCGCCCGCACCCGCCGCGTCGGCCACGCCGGCACCCTGGACCCGATGGCGACCGGAGTGCTCGTGCTCGGCGTCCAGCGGGCCACCAAGCTGCTCGGTCACCTCGCGCTGACCGAGAAGGAGTATCTCGGCACGATCCGGCTCGGCCAGGACACCGTCACCGACGACGCCGAGGGCGAGATCACCTCGTCCACCGACGCCTCCGGTGTGACGCGTGACGGCATCGACGCGGGCGTGGCCGCCCTGACCGGTGCGATCATGCAGGTGCCGTCCAAGGTCAGCGCCATCAAGATCGACGGCAAGCGGTCCTACGCGCGGGTGCGCGGCGGCGAGGAGTTCGAGATCCCGGCCCGCCCGGTGACCGTCTCCTCCTTCCGGGTCTACGACGTCCGCGAGGCCGTCGCCGAGGACGGCACCCCCGTTCTCGATCTGGTCGTCTCCGTCGTCTGCTCCTCCGGGACGTACATCCGGGCGCTGGCCCGCGACCTCGGCGCCGGACTCGGCGTCGGCGGCCATCTGACCGCGCTGCGCCGCACCCGGGTCGGCCCGTACGGACTGGACGCGGCCCGGACGCTCGATCAGCACCAGGAGGCGCTGACCGTGATGCCGGTCGCCGAGGCGGCCGCCACCGCGTTCCCCCGCTGGGACGTGGACGAGAAGCGCGCCAAGCTGCTCCTCAACGGCGTACGGCTGGACATGCCCGCGCATCCGCGGGGGCCGGTCGCGGTCTTCGGGCCCGACGGCACGTTCCTCGTGCTCGTCGAGGAGGAGAAGGGCAAGGCCAAGAGCCTCGCCGTCTTCGCCTGACCCGGGGCGTGTCCGGCGGACGCGCCGACCGATCGTTGTGGAGCGGGCACCACCCCCAACCGGTGCCCGCTCCACGTTTCCCCTCCCCGGCACCATCCCTGCTCCTCGCAGGACACGCTTATTCACCCCAACGGACGGGCGCTCGGAGTGAATACCGGGGGCGTGGGGGGCGCTTTCCCTGTCCGTGGGCTCCAGGAGATCACCGGCGGCCTACCGTCGGACCATGGGCAGTGGGGACCGGTCGAAGCTGGTAAGAATCTGTGATCAGGCCGGCCGGCCGCGCGGGACGGGATTCGTCGCGGACGACCGCGGCACGGTCGTCACCGCCCATCAGGCCGTCACCTCCCCGGGCCCGCTCCTCCTCCACGGCACCGACGGCCGCACCTGCTCCGTCGCCCCCGACGACATCACCGCGCTGCCCGCCCTCGGCCTCGCCCTCCTGCGCACCGGCGGCCCCGACGTCCTCGACGCCGAACCCCTGCCCATCGCCGGACGCGACCGCGCCGAGCCGGGCGGTTACGTGGACATCGCCGCCCACGGACGGCGCGAGGCCCGCGTGCTCGGCACCACCCCCGCCACCTGCACCGCACCGGACGGCACCGCCCACCCGGTCCCCGCCGCCCTGGAGCTGGCCCTCGGCACCGACGGGCGCGACGCCCTGCGCTCGGGCGGGGCGGCCATCGGCGGACCGGTCACCGACCCGGCCACCGGCGCGGTCCTCGGCATCCTCTGCACCGCCCTCACCGCCCCGCACGAGGCGGCCGGCCTCGCCCTGCCGATCGTCCGGGGCACGGACGACACCCTGGACGCCCTGCTGCGCCGCAACGCCACCGCCGCCCCCGCCTACGGCCCCGACCTCAACCTCGCCGGGGCGCTCCAGCTCACCGCCACCTCCGTCGGCTCGGCGGACGGCCCGGGGGCCCGCACCGCACCGGTCGAGCGCGACGACGTGCACACCGAGCTCGCCGCCTTCACCGCCGGTACGGGGCCGGTCCTCGGCCTCGTCGGAGCGCCCGGCACCGGCCGCACCACCGAGCTGGCCGCCCTCGCCGACCGCCGCGCCGACGGCGGAGCGCCCGCCCCCACCCTCTGGCTGCGCGGCGCGGACCTGCTGGCCGACGACACCTCCGTCGCCGACGCCGCGAGCCGTACGCTCATCCGCTCCGGCCGGATCGTCTCGGCCGCGGGCACCCGCGGCGACATGGGCACCGCCACCCCGGAGCGCGTCGCCCGGCTCGCCGCCGAGGCCGGGCACCCGCTCCTGGTGGTCCTCGACGGCCCCGAGGAGATGCCGCCGCTGCTGGCCCACCGGCTCGCCGACTGGACCGCCGGCACCGCGCGCTGGCTGCGCGAGCACGGCGTCCGGCTCGTCGTGGCCTGCCGCCCCGAACACTGGGAGACCGCGGGCGCCCTCTGGCCCCCTGACGCCCTGCACCGCCCGCACCGCCCCGCCCGCCGGCTGCCGCCCGCCCTGCGGCTCGGCGACCTCACCCCCGAGCAGGCCGAGAGCGCCAAGGAGGCGTACGGCATCCCGCCCGCCGCCCTCGCCCCCGGCCACGACCGGCACCCGCTCACCCTGCGGCTCCTCGCCGAGGTCCGCGCCGCCCTGCCGCCCGGGGTGCCGGGCCGCCCCGACACCGAGGACGTCTTCGGCGCCCACCTCGACCTGCTGTGCGTGCGCGCCGCCGTCCGGATCGCGGCCGCCGCCGACGAGCAGCCACGCGGCGCGGCCGTGCGCCGGCTCGCCGCCCGGGTCGCGGGCCAGGTCCACGAGGCGGCCCGCCGCTGTCTGGGCCCCGGCCAGGGCGAGCTGGACCGGGCGGCGTTCGAGGAGATCTTCCCCTGGCGCACCGGCTGGGCCTCCGCCGTGCTCACCGAGGGCCTCCTCGTGCCCGCCGGAGCCGGCTACCGCTTCGCCCACGAGGAGCTGGGCGACTGGGTGCAGGGCGCCCACCTCGACCTGGACGCCGCCCTGCGCTCCCTGGTGCACCGCTGGCACCGGGGGAGCACGGGCCCCGCCCCGCACCCCCACAGCGGCGGCGAGCCCCGCAGCCTGCCCGTGCCCCGGCACCGCATCGGGCCGGTGATCCAGGCGATGGTGCTCCTCGGCCGCCGCCAGGGCACCGCCGCGCTCGCGCACCGGATGGCCGACCTGATCGAGGCGCTGGACCGGCTGTGGACCGACGAGGGCCCGCGCGACGAGGACGCCGCCTGGTGGGCGGCCCACCTGTTGAACGGGAGCCTGCTGCGGGTGCCCGACGCCCGCCCGTACCTCGGCGTCCTGCGGGTCCTCGCCGGACGCATCACCCGCCGCTCCGCCGCCCCCGACGGACCCGGCGACCTCGGGGCGTACGGCGAGTTCGGGCCCTGGTTCTGGCGGCGGCTGCGGCTGCCCGAGGAGGACCGGATCGACCTGCTCCGCCGCCTGGTGCCCGCCGACGGACTGCCCCGCACCGACGGCGACGAGCGCTATCTGGACGCGGTCGCCCGCCGCCTCGCCCTCGACGCCCCGGCCGTGCAGCCGCTGCTGTGCCGCTGGTTCACCGACGAACGCCCGCTGCTCGTGGGCCCCGACGCGCCGGACGTCCCGCTACGGCCCACCGTCGCCGCCGCCGCGCAGGCCCTGCTCTACGCCCGCCGCGACCTCGCCGTCGACGATCTGACCGACGCGCTGATCGCCACCCCGCACCAGCGGGCCGGGGAGCTGCTGCTGGCCCTCGCGGAGGACGAGCCCACCGCGCTCTGCCGGGCCGTCGAGCGCTGGGCCCGCGACGAGGACCGCCCGGCCCGGCGCTCGGCCGCCGCCCGCTACGCCGGACTCCTCCAGCAGCGGGTCACCGCCGAGGGCGACCGGGCCCTGCTGCGCTCCGCCGCCCTCGTGCTGCTGGACCGGGCCGAGGACGCCGAGCTGCACGCCGCCGCCCTCGCCCTCCTCGTCCGCGACCCGGTGGCCAGGAGGAGCCACCTCCCGGCGGCCCTGCGCGCGTTCGCCGCCGGAGACTCCCGGCTCTCCGTCGAACTGCTCGCCGAGGTCTTCCCGGCCCACCCGGAGCCGGTCCTCGCCGCCCTCCGCGCCCGCCTCGCCCGCCCCGGCGACGGCGGGGGAGCGGTGCTGCGGGCGCTGGCCGGCCTCGACACGCCCGCGCTCGCGCTGCACGTCGCCGGGCTCGTACGGGAGTACATCGACGCCCACCCCGAGGACGGCACGCACGCCGCCGAGTACGTCGACCTCCGCCTGGAGCACGGTCCCGCCGCCCGGGCGCTCCTGCTGCCCCTGGTCACCGGGCTGCTGCGGGACCGCCCCGCCCCGCCGCCGGTGCGGGCCGCGCTCGCCCGGGTCCTCGCCGGGGCCGGAAGCCCCGCGTCCGGGCCGCTGCGGGCCGAGCTGCTGGAGGTCCTGCTGGAGTTCGAGCAGGTCACCGGCCGCGACCCGGAGGTGCTGGAGGCCCTGCTCCGGGCCGCCGCCGAGGGTTCGGGGCACCGCCCGGAGATCCGTACCCGCGCCCTCGTCCACCGCACCGGAATGCTGCTGGTCCGCACCCCCGAGGGCGCCGCCCGCTTCGACCGGGGCCTGGTCGAACTCGCCCGCCAGGTGCCCGGATTCGCCGCCCTCGTCACCCGCTGGCTGGCCGACGCCCCGCAGGAGTGGGCGGCGGTCGTGGGCCCGAGCGCCCGGCGCACGGTCGAGGCGTTGGAGACATCACGTCCGCCGATGCCGATGCCGATGCAGGCGGCGGGGCGCGAGCATGGCAGTCTTAGACCTGCGTAATCGACATACACACGTACACAGGTTCGGGCGAGGAGCGGTCACAGTGCAGCGCTGGCGTGGCTTGGAGGACATCCCCCAGGACTGGGGGCGCAGCGTCGTCACCATCGGCTCCTACGACGGCGTGCACCGCGGACACCAGCTGATCATCGGCCGGGCCGTCGAACGCGCCCGTGAGCTGGGCGTTCCGTCCGTCGTCGTCACCTTCGACCCGCACCCCAGCGAGGTCGTCCGGCCCGGCAGCCACCCGCCGCTGCTCGCCCCGCACCACCGCCGCGCGGAGCTGATGGCGGAGCTGGGCGTGGACGCCCTGCTGATCCTGCCGTTCACCACCGAGTTCTCGAAGCTGTCGCCCGCCGACTTCATCGCGAAGGTCCTCGTCGACCGGCTGCACGCCCAGGCCGTCATCGAGGGTCCCAACTTCCGCTTCGGCCACAGGGCCGCGGGGAACGTCGCGCTGCTGACCGAGCTGGGCGCCACCTACGACTACACCGTCGAGGTCATCGACCTGTACGTCACCGGCGAAGCGGGCGGCGGACAGCCGTTCTCCTCCACGCTCACCCGCCGGCTGATCGCCGAGGGCGATGTCGCCGGGGCCGCCGAGATCCTCGGCCGCCCGCACCGCGTCGAGGGCATCGTGGTGCGCGGCGCGCAGCGCGGCCGGGAGCTGGGCTTCCCGACGGCCAACGTCGAGACCCTGCCGCACACCGCGATCCCCGCCGACGGCGTCTACGCCGGCTGGCTGGAGGTGAACGGCGAGTCGATGCCCGCCGCGATCTCGGTCGGCACCAACCCGCAGTTCGACGGCGTCGACCGGACCGTGGAGGCGTACGCCATCGACCGGGTCGACCTGGACCTGTACGGGCTGCACGTGGCCGTCGAATTCCTCGCGTACGTCCGCGGCATGCTGAAGTTCGACTCGATCGACGACCTCCTGGTCGCCATGGCCGCCGATGTGAAGCGCTCCAGCGAGCTGATCGCCGCGTACGACCGCGCGCACTGACGTCACCCACTGACGTCACCCACTGACGCACGCCGTCCCCGTGCACCCGGAGCCCGGACGACGGATGCTGACAGGGTGCGCGACATCCTGCCCGACCTCCGTGCCCGGTGCGCCGACGGCGTCCCCTTCGCCCTGGCGACCGTCGTCGCCGTGCACGGCAGCGCGCCCCGCGATCCCGGCGCGGTCATGGCCGTCGACGCGGCGGGCACGGTCCTCGGCAGCGTCTCCGGCGGCTGCGTCGAGGGCGATCTGTACGAGGTGGCCCGCGAGGTGCTCGCCGGGTCGGGGCCGCGCCTGGTGTCGTACGGGATCAGCGACGACGAGGCGTTCGGCGTGGGGCTGACCTGCGGCGGCACCATCGAGGTCCTGGTGCGCGCGTACGCCTCGGAGGGCGAGCGGACCGAGCTCGCGGCGCTGCTCGACCTGATCGCCGCCGGCCGCCCGGTCGCCGAGGCCACCGTGCTGTCCGGCGCGGCGGAGACCGGCGCCCGCCTGGTGGTCCGCCCCGCCGACGCCGGGCCCACCACCGGCACGCTGGGGAACGAAGGGCTCGACGCCGCCGTCACCGACGACGCGCGGGGCCTGCTGGCCCAGGGCCTCACCGGCATCCAGCGGTACGGGGCGCACGGTCAGCGCCGGATGCAGGAGGTCGCCGTCTTCGTCCGGACGTACGCCCCGCCGCCCCGGATGCTCGTCTTCGGCGCGATCGACCACGCGGCCGCCACCGCCCGCATCGGCTCGTTCCTCGGCTACCGCGTCACCGTCTGCGACGCCCGCCCCGCCTTCGCCACCCGGGAACGCTTCCCCACCGCCGACGAGGTGGTCCGCGCCTGGCCGCACACCTATCTGGAGGCCACCGAGGTCGACGCCCGCACGGTGATCTGCGTCCTCACCCACGACCCCAAGTTCGATGTGCCCCTGCTCGTCGCGGCACTGAGCACGCCCGCCGCGTACATCGGCGTGATGGGCAGCCGCCGCACCCATCACGACCGGCTGGCCCGGCTCCGCGCGGCCGGAGTGGACGAGGCGCACCTCGAACGCCTCGCCTCACCCGTGGGCCTCGACCTCGGAGCCCGTACCCCGGAGGAGACGGCCGTCTCCATCGCCGCCGAGATCATCCAGCACCGCTGGGGCGGCACGGGCCGCCCGCTCGGCGCTCTGACCGGCGCGATCCACCGGGACCGATGAGTTCCGGCCGGTCCGGAGGTCATCACACCGGGAACACCCGCAGACCGAAGTGCCCGCCGCTGAAGGAGACCCCGTGGCCAAGCTCATCTACTCCATGATCACCTCGCTCGACGGCTACGCCGAGGCGGCGGAGGGCGGCCTCGGCACCGGGGCCGAGGACCCGGAGGTGCACACCTTCGTCAACGACCTCTTCCGCCCCGTCGGCACCTACCTCTACGGCCGGCGGATGTACGAGACGATGGTCTACTGGGAGACCGCGCTCGACGAGCCCGATCAGCCGCCGCACATCGCGCAGTACGCCCGCGACTGGCAGGCCGCGGAGAAGGTCGTCTACTCCACGACGCTCGACTCGGTGTCCAGCGCGAAGACCCGCATCGAGCGGTCCTTCGACCCGGAAGCGGTCCGGCGGCTCAAGGACGAGGCGGACGCCGACCTCACCGTCGACGGCCCGAACCTCGCCGCCCAGGCCATCGCGGCCGGCCTGGTCGACGAGTACCACCTCTTCATCACCACGAGCGTCGTCGGCGGCGGCAAACGCTTCTTCCCCGACGGCGTGCGCCTCGACCTCGAACTCGTCGAGGAGCGCGCCTTCGCCGCGAGTGGGCTGATCTACGCCTGCTACCGGACCCGCTGAGGAGCCCCGGCCTCAGCCCGTCGGCAGCTCGGCGCTCTCCCCGCACGCCGCCGCCCAGTGGCACGCCACCTGGGCGGCCCCGCCTCCGTCCAGCACCGGCAGATCCACCGTGCGGCACGCCTCCGCCACCCCCGCCCGCTCCGCCTCGCCCGAGGCCAGCACCTGGCAGCGGACGTGGAACCGGCAGCCGGAGGGCACCTTCGAGGGGTCCGGAGGCTCCCCGGCCAGCACGACCGGTTCGCCCTCCGCCTCCGGGAGCACCGACAGCAGGGCCCGGGTGTACGGGTGCCGCGGGGCCGTGAGCAGCTGCTCGACCGGGCCCGTCTCCACGATCCGGCCCAGATACATCACCGCCACCCGGTCCGCGATGTTCCAGGCGAGCCCCAGATCGTGGGTGACCACCAGCGCGGAGAGCCCCAGCTCGTCGCGGAGCCGCAGCAGCAGCGCCAGGATCTCGCCCCGTACCGACGCGTCCAGCGACGCCACCGGCTCGTCGGCCACGATCAGCTCCGGCTCCAGCACCAACGCCCCGGCGATCACGACGCGTTGACGCTGACCGCCCGACAGCTCGTGCGGGAAGCGCAGGAAGAACCGCTCCGGCGGGCGGAGGCCGGCCCGGGAGAGGGCTTCCGAGACGGCCGCCCGCTCGTCGCCCGCGTACCCGTGGATGCGCAGCCCCTCGGCCACCGCGTCGTACACCGTGTGCCGGGGGTTGAGCGACCCGCTCGGATCCTGGAGGACCAGCTGCACGCGCTTGCGGTACGCCTTGAGCGCCCGGCCCGTGTAGTCGAGCGGTGCGCCGCCGAAGGTGACCCGCCCCGAGGTGGGCGGCACCAGGCCGAGCAGCGACCGGGCGAGCGTCGTCTTGCCGCAGCCGGACTCACCGACCAGCGCGACGATCTCGCCGGGCCGGATGTCCAGGTCGACGCCGTCGACGGCCCGGGCGGTGGCGGCTCCGCGCCGGCCGGGGAAGGCTACCTTCAGCGTCTCGGCGCTGAGCAGGGGAGCGGTGCCGGCCGGGGAGGGCCCGGCCTGAGGGGTGGTGCTCATCGGGTGCTCCTCGCATCTTCGTCCCCGTGCTGTGCGCGGTCCGCGTCCACCAGCACACAGGCCGCCCGGCGCTCGCCCCCGGCCGCCCGCAGCACCTGGTCCTCGGTGGCGCAGGGGTCGAGCGCCACCGGACAGCGCGGATGGAACGTACAGCCGCCCGGCAGCGCCGCCGGGTCCGGCGGATCGCCCGGCAGCCCGCGCGGGGCGTGCCGGGAGGACAGATCGCCGATCCTCGGGAAGGCGGCGGAGAGCGCCCTGCCGTACGGGTGGTGGGCGTCCGCGTACACCTGCCGGGCCGGGCCCTCCTCGACGACCCGGCCCGCGTACATCACCGAGAGCCGGTCGCAGGTGTCGGCGAGCACCGCGAGGTCATGGCTGATCATGATCAGCCCGACGTCCTGGTCGGCCACCAGCTGCTCGATCAGCCGCAGGATCTGCGCCTGGATCATCACGTCGAGGGCGGTGGTCGGCTCGTCCGCGACGATCAGGCGCGGATCGCAGGCCAGCGCCATGGCGATCATCACGCGCTGCCGCTGCCCGCCGGACAGCTCGTGCGGATAGGCCTGGGCGCGGGCGGCGGGCAGCCCCACCTGCTCCAGCAGCTCACCGGCCCGCTTGCGGGCGGCGGCGGGCGTGGCCCCGCTGTGCAGCAGGATCGGCTCGGCGATCTGGTCGCCGACCCGGTGCACCGCGTTCAGCGAGTGCATCGCGCCCTGGAAGACGATCGACGCGCCCGCCCAGCGGACCGCCCGCAGCCGGCCCCACTTCATGGTCAGGACGTCCTCGCCGTCGAGCAGGATCTCGCCGGACAGCGTGGCCGTCGTCGGCAGCAGCCGCAGCAGCGCGAGGGCCAGCGTCGACTTCCCGCAGCCGGACTCTCCGGCGATGCCGAGCTTCTGCCCGGCCTCCACCCGTAGATCGACGCCCCGTACGGCGGGCACGGCGTCGGCCCCGCTCCCGTAGGTGACGGTCAGATTCCGCACCTCCAGGAGCGGCGGATCACCGGTGGGCTTCGTCGTGCCGGGCGAGCCGGACGGGTCCGGGTTCGGTGTGGTGGTCGTGGTGGCGGCGGTCAACGGGACACCCCCAGTTTGGGGTTGAGCACGGACTCGATGGCGCGGCCGCACAGCGTGAAGGCGAGGGCGACGACGGCGATGGCGAGTCCGGGCGGAGCGAGGTACCACCAGTTGCCGGAGCTGACCGCGCCGGCCTCGCGGGCGTCCTGGAGCAGACCGCCCCAGGAGACGATCGTGGGATCGCTGAGCCCGAGGAAGGCGAGGGTCGCCTCGGTGAGGATGGCGGTGGAGATCACGAGCGTGGTCTGGGCCAGCACCAGCGGCATCACATTGGGCAGGACGTGCCGCGACATGATGTGGCGGTGCCCGCCGCCGAGCGCCCGGGAGCGTTCGATGTACGGGCGGGACTCGACGGACAGCGTCTGGGCCCGGACCAGCCGGGCGGTCGTCGGCCAGGTCGTCACGCCGATCGCCAGGATCGTCGTCCAGACCGACCGGGACAGGACCGTGGCCAGGGCGATGGCCAGCACCAGGGTCGGCATGACCAGGAACCAGTCCGTCACCCGCATGACGACGGTCGCGTACCAGCCCTTGAAGTGCCCCGCGGTGATACCGACCAGGGTGCCGATCGCCACCGAAAGGAACGCGGCGAGCAGCCCGACGGTCAGGGAGACCCGGGTGCCCCAGAGCATGAGAGCCAGCAGACTGCGCCCGAACTGGTCGGTGCCGAGCGGGAATTCACCGCTCGGCTCCTCCATCGGGCCGCCCGGAGCATTGGTCACGCTCTGCGAGTCGGCCCCCACCAGCAGCGGGGCGGTCAGTGCGAGCAGGGCGATCACCGCGAGCACGGCGAGTCCGACGAGCCCGGCCCGGTGCGTGCGGTACTGCCGCCAGAAGCGGGCCACCGCCTGCCGCCGCCGGGCCCGGGTGAGCGCCCGCGGGCTCGGTCCCCGGACCTCCCCGGGGGGCTTGCGGGCGTCCGGCTCCCGCGGTTCGGAGGGCTTCTCCATCGACGTCGTCATCGGCCCACCCGGGGATCGAGCAGCGGATAGATCACATCGGCCAGCGTGTTCATCAGGATCACCGCGGCGGCGAACACGAAGAACAGCGCCTGCACCAACGGCAGGTCGGGCACGCTCAGCGCCTGGTAGAACAGGCCGCCGAGACCCGGCCAGGAGAACACCGTCTCCACCAGGATCGCGCCGGCCACCGTCGTACCGAGGTTCACGAAGAGCAGCGTCACGGTCGGCAGCATCGCGTTCGGCACGGCGTGCCTGCGGCGCACGAGGTCGTCGCGCAGCCCCTTGGCGCGGGCGGTGGTCAGATAGTCGCTGCCCATCTCGTCCAGCAGCGAGGAGCGCATCACCAGCAGGGTCCGCGCGTACTCCACGGCGACCAGCGTGATCACGGGCAGCACCAGGTGGTGGGCGATGTCCAGCACCCGGTCGAAGCCCTCGGTGTTCCCGGACTCCATCCCGCCGGTCGGGAACATCCCGGGGATCGGGCCGATGCCCACCGACAGCGTGATGATGAGCAGCAGACCGAGCCAGAACGAGGGCACCGAGTACAGCGTCAGCGCGAACGCCGTGTTGGCCCGGTCCCCGGCGCTGCCGTTGCGCCAGGCGGAGCGCGCGCCCAGCCAGATGCCGAGCAGCGTGTAGATCACGAAGGCGGTGCCGGTCAGCAGCAGGGTGGCGGGCAGCGCCTCGGCGATCTTGTCGACGACCGGGGCGCGGAACTGGTACGACGTACCGAAGTCGCCGGTCAGCGCCTTGCCGCAGTACTGCGTGAACTGCTGCCACAGCGGCAGGTCGAGCCCGAACTCACGGCGCATCGCCGCGATCTGTTCGGTCGACACCTGGCGGCCGCCGGTCATCTGCTTGACCGGGTCGCCCGGGATCAGCCGGAAGAGGAAGAAGCTGGTGACGAGGACGGCGAAGAGGGAGACGGCCGCACCGGCGAGCTTGCCCGCCGCGTAACGGGCGTAGGCGGCGGTGGAGCGGGAGCGCGGGGAGCGGGCCGACGGCCCGGCCGGAGCCGGGCCGCCGGATGCGGTGCTCTCCACGCCTGCCGCGCTCTTCAACAGCGCGGGAGTGCTTTCTGAGCTCATGGACTATTCACGGTCTTCCGCGGTGGAGCGGCGACGCATGGCGAACAGGAGTCCGCCACCGGCGAGGACGACGACGGCGATCCCGACCCCGATGAGCACCCCGGTGGAGGAACCACCGGAGTCGGAGGAACCGGACGAGGATGCCCCGGCGGCCGGGACCGCCGACCACCAGCTCCAGTAACCGTCCTGGCCGTAGATGTTGCCCGCGGCCGACGGCATGGTGGTGATGGACTCGATGTGGTCGGTGCGGTAGGCCTCGACGGCATTCGGGTACGCCATGACGTTCATGTACCCGGTGTCGTACAGCCGCGACTCCAGTTGCTTGACCAGATCCGCCCGCTTGGCGGGGTCGTACTCCGCCAGTTGCTTCTTGTAGAGCTCGTCGTACTGCTTGTCGCAGATGAAGTTGTCGGTCGCGGCCGACTCCTTCGCCTTGGACGGCAGGGCGGCGCAGGTGTGGATGGAGAGGACGAAGTCGGGGTCGGGGTTGACGGACCAGCCGTCGAAGGCGAGGTCGTACTCACCGGCGTACCAGGGGTCGGAGACGTTGTCGAGGCAGTCGACCTTCAGCCCGATGCCCTGCGCGCCCCACCACTCCTGGAGGTACTTGCCGATCGCCTTGTCGTTGGGGTCGGTGGCGTGGCAGAGGATACGGAAGTCGAGCGGCTTGCCGTCCTTGCCGACGCGCTTGCCCGCGCCGTTCTTCTTGTACCCGGCCTCGTCGAGGAGGGAGGCCGCCTTCGCCGGGTCGTAGGCGAGCTTCTGGCCGTCCGCCGGCTTCCAGAAGTAGTCGCCGAAGCGCGGCGGGATGTAGCCCTCGCCCTCGACGGCGTGGCCCTGGAAGACCTTGTCGATGATGGTCTTGCGGTCGACCGCCATGAACAGCGCGTGCCGCACCTTCTGGTCCAGCAGCGCCGGGTGCCCGTCGCCGAACTTCTGTCCGTCCTTGGTCCGGGCTCCGGGGTTGACGGCGAGCGCGAAGAATCGGCGGCCCGGGGCGTCGTTCACCTTGATGTCCGGGGCGTTCTCCAGCGAGGCGGACTGGGCGGGCGTCAGGCTGGGGCTGCCCGCGACGAAGGAGACCTCACCCTTGCGCAGGGCGGCCACGGCCGCGTCCTGGTCCTTGTAGTAGCGGAAGACCAGCTCGTCGAACTTGGGCGAGCCTCGCCAGAAGTCCTTGTTGGCCTTGAGCTTCACATAGCTGTCGACCTTGTAGTCCGTCAGGATGAACGGACCGTTCCCCACGATGGGGAACTCCTGGTCGTTGTTGAACTTCGAGAAGTCGCCGACCTTGTCCCAGAGGTGCTTCGGGACGATCGGGACGTCGAGCGCGGCCATCGTGGCCTGCGGCTCCTTGAGCTTGATGACCAGCTTGTCCTTGCTGGGCGCGGTCACTTCCTCGAAGTTCCCGACGAAGCTGCCGTTGGAGGTCGCGGCGCCCTCGTCGGTCATCATCTTGTTGAACGTCCAGGCCGCGTCCTCGGCGGTGGCCTGCTGTCCGTCGGACCACTTCGAGTCCGAGCGGATCGTGTACGTCCACGTCAGCTTGTCGGCGGAGGGCTCCCATGCGGTGGCGAGGCCCGGGATCGCCTTGTTGTCCTTGGCGTCGTAGTTGGTGAGGTAGTCGTACATCAGCCGGTGGATGCTCGTGCTGACCAGCCGCTGCGCGAGGAACGGGCTGAGCGAGTCGACGCTCTGCGCGACGGCGACCGTGAGCGTCGTCTTCCCGTCGTCGGCGCGGGCCTCGGAGGGCGCGGGCGCGAGCGGATTTCCCGGGACGACGGACCCGGCGGCGAGCGCCAGGGCGGCCGCGCCGGAGGCCAGCAGGAGGCGCAGACGTCGGCGTGGCCGGGAGGAGCGGGTGGGGACTCTTGTGACCATGGACGGGGACCTCGCGTCATCACTCGCTGGGAGAAGGCGGGCAGATCTCTGGTTCGCCAGTTGGTGAAGCGAAGGTTTATCAGCGGTGGTCGAGGCTCGTCAACGGTGTGTCAAACCGTGTGTGGGCTGCGGGAATGCGGAAGGGCTCGCACCGCGTGAGCGATGCGAGCCCTCATTGGTCTAAACCACTTTGGCCGGGTGGCGGCCTGTCGCCGGGCCTACTGCGGAGGCGCCGGCGGCGGCTGCGGAGGCGTCTGCTGCCAGCCGGCCGGAGGCACCGGACCGTGCAGATCGGGCTGGCCTGCCGGGTTGCCCTGACCACCCTGCTGCTCCGGCTGTCCCTGCTGCGGCGCACCGGCCCCCGGCGCACCCGGCCCGGCCTGCGGCGGCGGCGCCTGCTGCCATCCGTTCTGCGGTCCGCCCGGGGCCGGCTGCGGAGGGTAGGGGGCCTGCGGAGCACCCGGCTGACCCGCCGCCTGATATCCCCCGTACGGCGGCTGCCCGCCGTACGGCTGCTGTCCACCCTGGGGCTGTTGCGGCGCGTACGGCTGCTGCCCCGGCTGCGGTTGCCCGGGCTGCCCCGGGTGCTGCTGTGGCGGATAGGGCTGTCCGGGGCCGGGCTGCTGCGGTGCGTACGGCTGCTGACCGGGCATCGGCTGCCCCGGGATCTGCTGTCCGGCTCCGGGCTGTCCGGGAACCTGCTGTCCGGCTCCGGGCTGCCCCGGGATCTGCTGGCCCGGCATCGGCTGGCCCTGTCCCGGATAGCCCTGCTGGCCGGGCAGCGGCGGTGCGTACTGCGGCGGCGGATTCTGGCCGTCCGCCGTCCACAGCCCTTGCTGCTGCTGGGCCCGCGCGAAGTCCTCGGCCACCAGCGCCGAGAGGTGGAAGTACGCCTCACGGGTCTTGGGCCGCATCATGTCGAGGTCGACCTCGGCGCCCGCCGCCAGGTGCTCGTCGAACGGGACGACGACGACGCCGCGGCAGCGCGTCTCGAAGTGCTGGACGATGTCGTCCACCTTGATCATCTTGCCGGTCTCGCGGACGCCCGAGATGACGGTGAGCGAACGCTGCACCAGGTCCGCGTACCCGTGCGCCGAGAGCCAGTCCAGCGTCGTGGAGGCGCTGGACGCGCCGTCGACCGACGGCGTCGAGATGATGATGAGCTGGTCGGCGAGGTCCAGCACCCCGCGCATCGCGCTGTAGAGCAGCCCGGTGCCGGAGTCGGTGAGGATGATCGGGTACTGCTTGCCGAGCACCTCGATCGCGCGCCGGTAGTCCTCGTCGTTGAACGTCGTGGAGACCGCCGGGTCCACGTCGTTGGCGATGATCTCCAGACCGGAGGGCGCCTGCGAGGTGAACCGCCGGATGTCCATGTACGAGTTGAGGTACGGGATCGCCTGGACCAGGTCGCGGATGGTCGCCCCGGTCTCGCGGCGCACGCGGCGGCCCAGCGTGCCCGCGTCCGGGTTGGCGTCGATGGCGAGGATCTTGTCCTGCCGCTCGGTGGCCAGCGTCGAACCGAGGGCGGTCGTCGTGGTGGTCTTGCCGACGCCGCCCTTGAGGCTGATGACGGCGATCCGGTAGCAGGACAGCACCGGGGTGCGGATCAGCTCCAGCTTGCGCAGCCGCTCGGCCTCCTCCTTCTTGCCGCCCAGCTTGAACCGGGAGGCGGCGGAGGGGTTACGGCTGCTCTTGGCCTTCTGCTTGCCGCGCACCAGCCGGTCGGAGGAGAGCTCGACGGCCGCGGTGTACCCGAGCGGGGCGCCGGGCACCGACCGCTCGCGCTGGTCGTGCGCGACCGGGGTGGGCCAGGCCCCGCCCGTACGCGGGTCGACGGGCGGCTGCTGCTGGTGCGGCGGCTGGCCCTGGACCGGGGGCTGCTGCTGCCCGTACGCCTCCGGCTGCTGCGGGGCGACGGGCGCGGGGAGGTTCGGAGTGCCCTGGGCCGGGAACGGTGCGTTGGGCTGGAGCGCGTTGGGGGGCTGCCCCGGCAGACCCTGCTGAGGCGCCGGTCCGGGCTGTCCGGGCTGCCCCGGCTGTCCGGGCTGGGGGAAGCCGTAGCCGCCCTGCGGCGGGAAGCCGTAGCCGCCCGCGCCCTGGGGGGCCTGGGGGTGCGCCTGCGGGGGCAGCGGTGCGCCGGGCTGACCGGGCTGACCGGGGTACGGCTGCTGCTGGTGCGGCGGCTGAGGTGCCTGAGGAGGCAGGGCAGCCTGCGGCGGCTGGGGTGTCTGGGCGGCCTGCGGAAAGCCGTAGCCACCGCCGGGCGCCTCGTTCGCCGGGACGGAACCGGGCCACTGCGCCGCGGGCTGCGGCGCGGAGGGCGCCGGAGCGGCGGGCTGGAAGGCGGGCGGCAGCGGCGGCAGCGCACCGCCCTGCGCGGGCGGCGACCACGGCACCGGCGCGGCGGCGGGCTGCGGGGCGTCGGCGACGGGCGTCGGCGGCGCGTCCTGCGGCGGCGCGTCCTGGGGGCCCGCGTCCGCGACGGCGTCGGTTACGGCGACGGAGCCCGGAGCCCCGTCGGAGTGCGCCCCGGCCGCGTCGCCGTCCTCGGAATCCGCGGAGCCCGCGTCCGTACGGGAGACGGCGGAGGAGTCGGTGTCGCCGGGCGAGGGGAGAGAGGCGGAAGGCTCGGAGGGCGTGCCGGACGGGGACGCGTCCTCCGAGGACGTGACGGGGGCGGGGGTGGAGGCAGAGACGGGGGCGGAGACGGAGGCGCCGGCCTTCTCGTCGTTCCTGTCCTTGCCGTCCTCCCTGTCCTCCTTGTTGTCCTCCTCGTTCTTCGCCCCGGCATCGGACGCGGCATCGGACCCGGCCTGGGCGGCGGCCTCCGCCTCGCGCTCCGCGATCTCCCGCTTGAGCGCGGCGGGCGAGAACCGCATCGTCGCGCCGCTCTCCACGTCCCCGCCGCCGAACGGACCGGTGTCCCCGGTCGCGTCGGTGGCCGGAGGGGGCGGCGTCTGCGCGGCCGGGCTCTGTGCCTGCGGTGTCTGTGTCCGCGGTGTCTCCGGTACGGCGGGGGAGACCGGGGTCTCCGGAGCCGGGGGAGCCACCGGCTCGGCCGGCGCCGGCGGTGCGGGCGCCCAGTTGGGGTCGAAGCCGCCGGGCGCCGCCGACAGGTCGGGCGCGGCCACGGGTGCCCCGACCGGCGGCGGAGGGGGCGCCAGATGCGAGCCCGCGCCGCCCGACGAGTCCCCCGCCGCGTTCTGCGTGTACCAGGCGGGAGGGGTGTAGTCGATGGTGAACTCACCCGTCATCTCGGCGGGATCCGCGTCGGACGACTCGTCGACGGGCAGGTCCCATCCGTCGCGGATCTCGTTCCGATCGCCGTTCACTTTGCCTCCTGATGTGGTCGAGCACCCTTGTGCCGTGGTGGGTGGGGGCGACCGTTCCCGACGTACCGGTCCGCCCGGCTCTCCCCCTTGCGACGCGCATCACCTGCTCGCAGGTTTCCTCTGCCGCGCCCCACCCACCCTAATCGCCATCCGGTGAACTCAGGCAGGCCGTTCGGCATCGCTCAACCTGTCCGTTACGTCACCGGCCGACCAGGAGCGGACAGGGAACGCTACGAGAACGGTCCAAGAGCGGCACGGGTGTGCAAAGTCCCCACAGGACCCGCACACGCCGGCCCACCGGCCGGCCGGGACGGTGACGAGCGTCGCCGGGCCGGAGCGCGGGGCCGCCGCCCGCTCAGTCCATCCGGCGCGCGGCGCCCAGCAGCCCGGATTCGGCGTCCGTGGCCTGGGTCATCACGAACTGGCGGTCCCGGTCCGTGCACCACAGGGTGACGCCGTCGGCCAGGGTGGACAGCGCCTGGGTCTCGGCGGGCGAGAGGTTCAGGATGCGGCCGATCTGCGCCGCCTCGTCCGGAGAGACCCGCTGGACGCCGACCAGCGCCGACTTCTTCATCAGCCGCGGCGCCACCGGGCTCAGATAGGGGAGCAGCGTCACCACGGACTGCCACGGTCCCGACACCACCCGGCCGCGCGGCGGCCGCATCCCGCAGTCGCGGACGACGACCACCGGCGAACCGGCGGAAGCGCCCTGCGGCGGCACCCGGCCGACGTCGTGCAGCGACATGCACGGCTGCCCGCCGCCCGCCGCCTGCGCCAGCGAGGTCCAGGCCTGGGCCCGGCCCGTCTCCACCGCGATCCGGGCCCCGGTCGCGGCGGCGCGCAGCGCCAGGACCTGGGCGGTCCAGATGCCGCCGATCAGCGTCACCTCGTACGGGGTGGGCCGGTTGATGCCGATCACCGCCGGGCGGCCCTCGGCGTCGACCCCGATCACCGTGCCGTCGTCGCCGACCGGCAGCCCCAGCGTGGCCAGTTCGTCGAGGGAGACCGTGTGACGGCCGCGGCGGGGGCCGATCAGCCCGAAACCGCGCCGGGCACGGCCGGCCGCCTGGGCGGGCCTCGTCGGAGTGGACATCAGTACCTGCTCCCGTACGTCCCGGTGACCATGACCACGTGCTTCCCCGTCTTCTCCGCCGCGGGCTTCCTCGCGCTCGTCGGCTCCGCTGCCGTCTTCTCCGCCGCCGGCATCAGCGGGTTCCGCCCAGCGGCAGTGTGGCCAGGACGCCGGGCAGCTGTTCGCGGTCCAGCCGCACCAGCGCCGTCTTCACACCGCGTGCGGTGCGCTCCAACTCATGGCGCGCGGCGACGAGTTCCTCGTCGCTGCGGCCGGTGATCCGGACATGGCCGGTGACCGAGACCTCGGAGCGGTTGCCCTGCGCGAGCGTCAGGCTGAACGTGGTGGCCAGCGCCGGGAGAGAGGTGAGCAGCGCCACGAGCTGCGGCATCGACGCACCGCCGCCTCCCAGCTGCGGCCAGCGCGCCACCCAGTAGGTGGTGTGCCGCCGGTCGTCGCAGCGCCAGGTGCGCGCCGTCTCCTGGGTCCGCCGGCCCGGCGTCTCGGCGCGACTGGCGTGGGTCATCGCCATCGGGCTGACGCAGGCCGACGTGGCGATCGCGGACGTCAGCTCCTGCTCGGTGAGCACCGTCGCCCGGAATCCCGCGCCGGTGAGCCGGCTCGCCAGCTGGTCCGCCACCCGTACCGCGCACTTCTGGGCTCCGACGATGCCGCCGCCGCGCGCCGCCACGGCCTCCGGGCACAGCTCCGGGTCGACCTTCAGGGCGATCCAGGTGATCCGCAGCGCCGGGGAACCGGTCTGGGCCTGCAGCGGCGCGTAGTTGCGCGCGGCGACGGACTGCTGCGGGAGGTGCGGAGCGGGTGCGGGCTGGGTGTGCTGGACGACCTGCGCGGACTCCAGCCGGATGCCGTCGACCTCCAGCACGTCCCGGACCAGCGTCAACGGCAGCGGGCGGGCCGAGCGGTCGGGCCGCAGCGCGGTGGCGTCCGACTCGACCTGGACCACCGCCGTCACGAACGTACCGTCGCCGATGATTCCGACCGGCCGCCGGTCGCCGTCGCTGAAGGAGAGCGTGTGCAGCGCCGGATCGCACTCGACGGCCGGGGCCAGCCCCGGCTCGACGTCCGGCGGCAGCGTCGACGCTGCCGCCCGGCGCGTACGGGCCCGCAGCGCGATGACCGTGCTCAGCCACTCCGGCAGCGACCTGCGGTGCCTGCGGACCACGGCCAGCAGCACCAGCACCGCCGCGATCATCCCGGCCGGGGCGAGCATCAGCGGATCGATCACCCAGGCGGTGAGCAGCAGACCGGCGGCGATTTCGATGAGTACGAGCTGTTGCAAACGGAACGAACCGAACTGTCCGGCACGTCCGTTCAGCCGTGGGGCGGCCGCTCCGCCGGTCCGGGCCGCGGGGTCCGGGGCGCCCCGGGCGGCGGAGCGCGAACCCCGGCCTCGCGCCGGTGGCCCCCCTGCTCCGCGGACCCCCGAGGAGGCCCCTCGCCCGGCCTGACGTGTCCGCGTTGCGGATGCCATCATTCCGGCATTCCCCCGTTCGTAAGGCCTCAAGTCAACCCGATCGCCCCTGCCCCGCCGGGGGCTTGGGGGCTGGATCACCCTACCCGGCCCACCGGGGCCCGGCGTCAGCAGGCATAGTAGGGGGCCGGTCCGGCAGCAGCGTCCGGCATCGGGGGTCCGGCACGGGAGCGAGGGCATCGCCCGCTCCCGGGGCCGCGCGGGGAGACACGGGAGACAGACAGACTCATGGCATCACGGCGGGATGAGCTCAACGCGTACACCTTTGCGAAGAAGCGCACGGTCGCCGCATTCCTCCAACCGTCGGCCACCGGTACCGAGGAGGGCGCCCCCCGGCCGCTGCGCGCCATCGTTCCCAGTCTGATCGTCGGCGCGCTGGTGCTGGCCGGCTTCGGCGCCTGGGGCATGTTCAAGCCGACCGCGCCCAAGGGCTGGGACAAGGCCGGATCCAAGGTGATCGTCGGCAAGGAGTCCACCACCCGTTACGTGGTGCTCCCCACCGGCAAGGGCAAGGACCGCAAGAACCTCCTCCACCCCGTGCTCAACCTCGCCTCGGCCCGGCTGCTGCTCACCCCGCAGGAGTTCGGCGTCATCCAGGTCGCCGACAACATCCTGGACGCGGGCAAGCCGCCGCGCGGCCCGATCCTCGGCATCCCGTACGCGCCGGACCGGCTGCCGGAGGCGACCGACGCCGGCACCGCCAAGCGCTGGGCCGTCTGCGTACAGCCGGGCGGCAAGGGCAACACCGTGCAGAAGGCGGCCTTCGTCTTCGCGGGCCGCGACAACAAGCTCACCGAAGGCGCCAAGCAGCTCAGCGGCGGTCAGGTGCTGTACGTCCAGGGCCAGAAGGGCAAGGCCCGCTATCTCGTCGACGCGACCGGCACCAAGTACCTGGTCGACGAGACCGCCGCCGACAACGGCATCCTCACCAACGCGCTGGTCGGCAGCCGCACACCGCAGCCCGTCACCGACGACTGGCTCGCGACCCTCCACCGGGGCAGCCCGGTCGCCTTCCCGGAGATCCCCGGTGACATCGGCGCGCAGGCCGGAGTGCAGGGGCAGCTCTCCGCCGACGAGAACAAGATCGGCATGGTGCTCAAGACCCGCACCGGAGAAGGCACTCAGCACTACGTGGTGCTGGCCGGCAAGGTCCAGCCGATCTCCGAGTTCACCGCCTGGCTGCTCATCAACTCGCCGCAGACCGCCGAGCTGAACCTCAACAGCGAGGCCCGCGCGGTCGGCCTCCAGGACTTCGTCCCCGACGGCGAGACGTTCGCCGGACAGGGCCGGCGCTGGCCGGAGCGCAAGGCGGCACAGGTCAACTCGACCGGTGGCGAGGGCAGTCGGGACACCGTCTGCAATGTGCTCACCAAGGTCGACGAGCGCGGGCGCACCACACTGACCACCTGGGCCGGCACCGCCTATCCCGCCGACATCAACGCCGGCGGCACCAGCACCTACGTCACCCCGGGCAGCGGTCTCCTCTACACACAGATGCGGACCGGCCAGACGCGGCCGGACGGCTCGCTGTTCCTGGTCACCGACACCGGACTGCGGTACGCCGTGCAGGCCAACGGCGACAGTGACGCCGAGCGCTCCGACATCGGCACCGGAGGCCAGAAGACCCAGGACGGCCGCCCCGAGCCCAGCCAGGCCCAGATCCGCCTCGGCTACGAGAAGGTGACCCCGTCGCTGGTCCCGATCGAGTGGTCGGACTGGCTCTCCAAGGGGCCGCGGCTCGACACCAACAGCGCCCGCCAGCCGCAGGGCTCCTGACCGGCCGCCGGGCCGGACGCGCGATACCGTACAACTCGGGGGAGAGGAACAGATGGTGGACCGGAAGACCGTACGGCTGCCGATGGTGACGGCCGCCGCACTGGCGGTCCTGGCCGTGCCGCACGCCGCGTACGCCGTCGAAGGACCCGGTGCCGTGGGCCTCGGGATCGACGGCAGCGGCGAGTGCTCCTTCCCGATGAAGAAGCAGTTCGAGGGGCGGCCCTGGTCGCTCCAGCGGGTCCTGCTCGACGAGCTGTGGCAGGACACCAAGGGCAAGGGCGTCCGGGTCGCGGTCATCGACACCGGCGTGGACAACGCCAATCCGCAGCTCAAGCCGGCCGTCGACACGAGCGCCGGACGCAACCTCCTCAAGGGCGGCAAGGCGGACGGCACCGGCGACACGATCGGCCACGGCACGAAGGTCGCCGGGATCATCGCCGCACGCCCCGCCAAGGGCACCGGATTCGTGGGCCTGGCCCCCGAGGCCACCATCATCCCGATCCGGCAGAACGACGAGAAGAACAGCGGCAAGGACACCACCATGGCCACCGCGATCGACCACGCGATCGCCAAGAAGGCCGACGTCATCAACATCTCGCAGGACACCACCAAGCCGCTGACCGCCGACTCGGCGCTCGGCCGGGCCGTGGCACGGGCGATCCGGGCGGAGATCGTGGTCGTCGCGTCCGCGGGCAACGACGGTGTGGACGGCAAGCAGAAGAACACCTATCCGGCGGCCTTCGACGGAGTCCTCGCCGTCGCCTCCTCCGACCGCAACAACGAGCGGGCCGCCTTCTCGCAGGCCGGCGAGTTCGTCGGAGTCGCCGCCCCGGGCGTCGACATCATCTCCACCGTGCCCGGCTTCGGACAGTGCAGCGACAACGGCACCAGCTTCTCCGCCCCGTACGTCGCCGGAGTGGCCGCCCTCCTCGTCGCCAAGTACCCGTCCTGGAAGCCCGCCGAGATCATCGCGCGGATCGAGCAGACCGCCGAACGCTCCGTCACCGGCCACGACCCGTTCGTCGGATGGGGTGTCGTCGACCCGGTCCGCGCCCTCGCGGGCGACAAGGACGACGTCCCGCAGGCCGCGCCGAAGCCCGATCCGCCGATGCCGAAGGCCCCCGCGCCCGAACCCGCCCACCTGGCCATGTCCGAGACCTCGCAGGAGCGCAGCGAGCGCTACGCCACCTACGCGCTCGCCCTCGCGGCCGTCCTCGTCTCCGTCGTGGCGGGCACCGCGACCGTCGTCCGTGATGTCCGGCGACGGAGCACTTTGCGTTGGGAGGGGCGGCGGGTGAGGTAGCTCTCTCCCGATAAACCGCAGTTGGGGTGAGATGACGAAGTGGCTAGGGTGGTAGCAGACTTCACGTGTGTGATGGGGGAACGAGAAGTGGCCGAGTCCGATGTCCAGGGCGTGGGAACACCGCCACGCACCTCAGGGACCTGCCTGAACCCCACTCCTGATCCGGATCACACGGGGGACAGAGAACCTGCCCGCATCGCGCGGACAGGCCCGGAAATCGAGAGAGAGGACCTCGGATGAGCACGCCCAACCCCTCGGCCAACTTCGGACTGGCCGACGACCCGGTCGTCCAGGCGAAGAACAAGATCATCGAGACGGCCACCGCCGTGTCCCGGCAGTCCCGGGAACTCGCCGACATCCTCGCCACCGCGGGCGCGGGCTGGACGGGTGTCGGAGCCGCGGGATTCGCGTCCGCGCAGATCCAGCTCAACGAGGACCACGACGTCATCCGACGCCTCCTGAGGGTGCTCCTGGACGCCGTGGGCCAGACCAAGAACCTCAGCAACGCCAACGACGAAGAGGTCTACGCGGCCTTCGCCAAGGCCAAGAACAGCTCCGCGCTCAACGGCATCTGAGCCGTTCCACCACACCCATTACCGCCGCACACACGGGAGACACTGATGGCCGCGGATCCGAGCAACACCAAGGTCAGGTACGACAGCGTCCAGGAGATGGCGAACCGCATCCGCCAGGTCTCGGCCAACATCGCCAAGGACCTGCAGGAGATGGACGCCGCCCTCAAGGTCGTCACCGGCACCTGGGACGGTGAGGCGCACGCCGAGTACGTCATCCTCCAGGGCAAGTACAAGAAGCGCGCCGACGACATGCACCTGCGCCTGAAGTCGGTCGCCCAGATCATCGAGAACGGCAAGGACAGCTACCGTTCCACGGACGTCAAGTCCTCGCGCCTGTTCACCGAGGCGTTCTGAACCACCCTCCGCACCAACGCGCGCGGACGGCACAGAGGGGCACGCTCCACCGTGAGCGTGCCCCTCTCGCATGCCGTACCGGCTACTTCAGGTCGAACTCCCCGTCCCGCGCCCCCAGGACGAAGGCGGTCCACTCGGCCTCCGTGTAGCGCAGCACGGTGTCCGGATCCAGCGAGGACCGCATCGCCACGGCGCCGCCCGGCAGATGAGCGATCTCCACCCGCTCCTCCGCCTCCTCCGTCCCCGGGGCGCTCAGCCACTCCACCCCCGAGATGTCGAGTGCGTACAGCTCGTCCTTCTCCTGCTGGGTGCCCATCAGTTGCCTCTCTCTCGCGCCGCGGGAACGTGCTCATCGCCCCGTCGCAGATTATCTCCGTCCCCGGCGCGCGGGGACGGGGACCGGCCATCGGCCGGGCCCCGCACGGCAGGTCACACCGCGCGCAGGACGCGCAGCGCACGTGAGGCGGTCCCGGACGCGTTACTGAGGCACTGGTCCGTGGCCGCGGTGAGACCGGCCGCGTCGAGCATCACCGCGCACTGACGCTCCACGACCGCGTCCCGCTCCGCCTCCGGCGCCCGGGCGAGCGCGCGCTGCCAGGCCCGCTCGATCCGCCCGGCGGCAGGCACCGCCTCGGTGCCCTCCCTTATGGCCGTCCCGGCGCTCAACTTCCGTACCACGGCGGCGTTCCACTCCCGGGCCTCGTCCTGGGAGAGCCCTTCTCGCACATGCTCGGCCACACCGTCCAGCTTCCCCAGCGCCCGAGCGCCGACGCTCCACCGCAGGGCCTCAGAACCGGCCGGGAACGCGGCCAGCCGCCCTGCCTCCCAGGAGGTCTGCGCCTGACGGACCACCGCGTACGCCGCCGGGTCCGCGGACACGGCCCTGATCACCCGTACGAGCGTGTCGTCGTTCACCGCCAGGTGAAAGCCGTCCTCCGCCTCCCACGGCCCACGGGAGAAGAGACTCTCCCGGACGTAGACGGAGTCCGTCGGGTCGGTGAGCATGACGTTGACGTCCGCGTAGGCGGCGAGCGACTCCGCCAGAGGCCGCCGCAGGCCCGCGTCGACCCCCAACTGCTCCCGGCGCCGGATGTCGTCGTCCACGGCCAGCAGGATGTTCTTCATCGCGGCGGCGGCTTCCCGGGTATGCCCGTCCGCGGAAGAACCGGGCACGGCCGCCCGCTTCATGGCCCGGCCCAGTTCCTCGCACGTCATGTCCGGCCGGTGCGCCTCGGCCAGAGCCGCCCGCACACGTGCGTCACGACCCAGCTCCTCGCAGCCGGCCCGGTCGCGGTTCGCCTCGGGGCCGAGGAAGAACCACAGGCCCCCGACTGCCACGGCGAGCACGGTGAACCAGGCGACAAGGATCCTGGGACGCGACCACTTCCCGGAGCGGTCCACGAGGCCCCTCCCGTCTCTCATCCCCTGTCCTGCCCGCCGGTGTTCCGCCGGTGGTCGCGCAGGCCCTCGAACCCGATACGCATCAGTCTCCGCTCAGCGCGGCGACGGCGTCCTCGAAGGCGCCCTGCGCGTTCTTACGGCAGTTGAGAAGCGTCGCGTCTCGCTCCGGGGCGGGCACCTTCCGGGCATCCGCCCACAGGACGAACAGCCGCTCGCTGCGCTGAAGCAGCAGATCCGCACGGTCCGGCTCCGCCGCCGCCCGCAGGGAGGACTTCCAGGACCCCGTGAGGTGACCGCCGATGTCCGACGCCGCCGACGGGACCTGCCGGTCCCCTTCCGTCAGAGCCGCGAAGACCTCCCCGTACCAGCGGTCCGCGCCTCCGCTCGCCCCCTCGGCCACCTGGTCGGCCACTCCGGCGAGGGCTCCCGTGACGCGGGCGTCGGTCGCGGCCACGGCCGTCGTCGCGCTTCCCCGCGCGTCCTCGGCCAGGGCGGCGAACCGTCGTACGCCCTCGTCGTCCAGCGCGGAGCGGAGCGCGGCATACTCCGCCGGTCCGTCGGAGACGGCGCGGACGGCCCGGAGCGCGGTGTCGGCGGGCACGGCGAAATGCGCGCCCGTCCCGTCCTCCCAGGGACCGGACGAGGGGACTGCCGCGGTGTTGACGTAAGCGGGGTTCAGGCCGTGAAGAATCTCGTAGAGGTCACCGGCGTACCCCCGCAGCGCCTGCCCGAGCGGACGGCGCAGTGGCGCGGGAACGGCTCCGCCGTCCCGCCCTGCCGCGCTCTCCACCGCGAGCACCACGTTCTTCATCGCACCGGCCTGCTCCGCCGTGCGCGGCCCCGGGGCGTCGCCGCCGGTGACAGCGACGATCGCCGACCCGAGTTCCTTGCACTCCGGGCCCTTCGGCGCCCGGTCGCCGAGAGCGGTCCGCATCCGCTGCTGTTCCACCAGACGCCCGCAGTCCGCCGGCCCGTCGTCGGAGTCCGCGACCACCAGCCACGTTCCCGTGGCGAGCGCCCCGGCGGCCAGGACGCTCACCGCGCTCAGGACGGATCGCCGAGTGCGGCGGGAACGGCTCGGGCGCTGGGCGGAGTCGGGCATGGACGTTTCCTCGGGGCAGGTGGAGCCGGACGTGGTGGCGGATCAGTTGGACATATCGGAAAGGTACTTGTGGGCCTGCTTCTCACCTCGGTCGGAGCCGCCCAGCATCGTCGTCTTGAGGGTGGTCACGGTGTCCTTGTCGGTCGCGTTCGTGAGGTCGAGGTCGTTGCGTCCGTTGGCCCAGCCCTGGACGGTGTTGGTGATCTGGCTGGAATCCTGGAGGTACAGATCGGCGACGGCGGCGTTGGCCTTGGCGTCGTGCCCGGCCTTCATGTCGTTGCCCCACTGCCAGGCCCAGGTGTCCACACCGCGCTGGAGGGCGTCCCCGACCACGAGGGAACCGCCCGCTGTGGGGATGGCCATGGGGGTCACGATGCCGCCGACGATGTGGTACGCCACCTTGGCCTTCCAGTCGGCCTCGCTGTACCCGGCCATCCGCTCGTCGTTGATGACGTCCTCGCGGATCGCGGTGTACGTGCCGAGCACCGCCCCTGCCCGGTCCCAGTTGCCGCTCTGGGCGAAACCGGTCGCACCCTCGGGGATCCGGTCGAGTTCGTTGTTGATGTGCCGCGCCTCGGCCTTGTGCAGCGCGGCGTAAGCGTCCGGATCCTCGGACAACCCCCGCATCACCTGGGTGAGTTCCTTGGAATTGGTCGCCAGGTGACCGTTCCCGCCCTCGCCGAAGTACCCCTCGGCCGCGGCGTTGTTGTAGTCCTCGTTCACGAGGCCGAGGATCTCGTGGGTGTCCGACGCGTATTCCGCCAGCGCGTTCGCGACGGGGCGCCGGAGGTTCGCGGGCACTCCGGCCTCGGTGCCGCCGTCCTCGCCGGGGGCGAGCTGGCCGAGGATCCCGTTCATGACCCGGGCCTGCTCCTCGGTGTGCTTGGCCTCGGGCCACGGGTCCTGCCCCGACGCCAACGGCTCGCGCCCGGTCGCCGCGGCTTCCAGGGCCAGCCCCAGACCCATCCTGCTGGTCGGGTCGTCGTAGGTGACGTTGGCGATGCCCGTCACCGTGTGGCGGGGCCAGTCGCGGGAGTTGTCGCCGTCGCCGACCAGATAGGCGAGATGCTTGTTGTCGACGTGGTTCTCCCCGCTGCCGTTGCCGTCCGGGTCGAAGAACGCGGTGGCCGCGTCGGGGTTCTTGCTCATCACCCCGAGCAGGCCGTCGATGGCGTCGGTCGTGATTCCGTCGTGGCCGGGGCCCCACTTGGTGAAGATTCCCGGCTTGTCCTCCTCCACCTCGATCATCTTGTCCCCCATCTCGTAGAGGAACTGATCGTCGAACTTGGTGTCGGCGTGCTGCATCAGGCTGACGAACGACTGGTACCCGTACAGCGGGTTGGTGTTCTTCGCCCCATTGGTCGTGCCCTCGCGGTGCAGTTCACCGGTGAACTCCCGGTAGAACTTGCCCTGGTCCGACGCCACCCAGTCCTTGAACGCCTTCGATCCGGGCGGCGCGTCCTTGACGCTGCCCGGCACCCGGGTGGCGGTCGCGACGGTGTTGGCCAGCCCCTTCTGGATCTCCAGGTACTGGCTCTTGTTCTTGGTGTCCGAGTCGTAGGCGCGGTCGTTGAGCTTGTTGTTGGTCTTGATCAGCCCGTCCGGGCCCAGGCTGTTGAGCAGCGTCTCGGAGAAGCGCTTGTCGTGGCTGTTGTCCCGCACCGAGCGCTGGAACTCCGCGATCTCGGCCGCGGAGACGTCGTCGCCGTTGTTGAGGCGGGTGGCGATGTCCGCGGTGTTCGCCGCCTCGTACGCCTCGACGTCGCCCTTCGCGTTCCCGTTGAAGCCGATGCCGAGCGTGTTGTCGTTCTTGTCGCCGTGACCGTCCTTGGTGACCGCCTCCAGCGCGAGCTTCACGCCCTGGTCCGCGTCGTCGACCGCCTTGACACAGTCGTCGAGCGCCTTCGACCAGGACGCCACGGCCTTGCGGATGCTCTCCATGTAGTCCGGGTCGTGGCGGGCGGCGGACCGCTCGCCGTCCGTGAGCCGTTGGTAGTCGTACGAGACGACTCCGCCCTCGGAGACGTTCATGCCCGCCTTGATCGCCGCGGCACGCTGGTTCTCCAGATTCCGCTTCAGCCGTACGAAGTCGTTGTGCGCGTCGCGCAGCAGCGAGGCGATGGCCTTGGCCTGGGTCTGCGCCGCGGCGTACTCGTACCGGGTGGCGGCGAAGTTGAGCCCCGCGCCGATCGCGCTCGCACCCGACCAGGACTGGCCGATCCTGATGCGCTGCACGGTGTCCTGGTAGCGGGTCTCGACCTTCTTGATCTCCGCGGCCACGTGGTCCCACTTGTCCGCGGCCGTCGTCAGCTTGCCCAGGTCGGTCGTCATGACCTCGCTGTAGGTGAGCATCTCTCCCCCTTGATGCGGTGTTCGTCGAAGCGGACGGGCGGCGGGAACCGGGCCGTCCGGTGGCGGCGTCCGGTCAGCCGAGCTGAGCGTGCAGCGCCGAAGCCAGGGCGGTGAGCTTCTCGCGGCCGGGCCCGTCGCCGTCGCCCTCGCCCGCCGTCACCACCAGAGCGGCGTCACCGTCGTCGGCCGGCTTCACCCGTACGGTCACGCAGCCCCCGTTCTCGGTGGCCACCGCCTCACCGGGCGCGGCGGACGCCGTCCGCTCGAGGTACGACGTGCCGTCATCGAGCGAGAGCGCGCCGGCGTTCACGATCACCGGCATCAGCACGTTCTCGGCCGTCCGCGACTCCGTGGCGACCGTGTGGACCTCGACGCTCTCGCCGCCGACATGGAACCGACAACTGATCAGCGCTCCGGGATGGCTCTCGAAGCCGCCGGGCCCGTCCACGGCCCACTTGGACTCGCCGGTGACGGCGGGATCGTCCGAGTCGTCGCCCGGCGCGGGCCCCGCACCCGTCTTCCCGGACAGTCCGGCCTTCTTCGCCGCCTCGGCGACGTCGTACGGCAGCGGACATTCGTCCGCTCCGTCCGGCCCGACCTCGTCGACCGCCGCCCGCAGCGCGGACACGCTCACGGTCCCGTCCGCTGCCGCACCGGATGCGCCGTCGCCACCGTCCTGCTGGCAACCGGTCAGCAGTGCCGCCGCGAGCAGCACACCCAGCGCGCCGCCGCGGCACAGCCGTGTTCGTTTCATGGAAGGGAGGGACCTTTCGACGTGCGTGTACGGGGAGGGGCGGGAGATGGGCGCAGACATCGCGCCCCCGGCGCCTATTTCTGGCCGTCGCCGACCGACGTCCCCGCGCCGTACCGGGATATGAGCGGAGAGAACTGGTACCTGATGTCCAGTTCTTGCCCCGCGAAGTTCTTCGCCGTCCCGCTCAGGCCGTCCCGCTCGGTCTGGAGCCGGTTCGTCAAGGTCTTCACCTGCTTGTCCCAGGTCTCGTCCAGTTTCTTGATGGCCGGCCCCGTGGCCCAGTCGGTGAACTCCCTGGCCGCCGCCTTCGACGACTCGTCCGCGTGGTTCGTGGCCTTGGCGGTGCTGCCCAGCAGCTCTTCCTGGATCGTCTTGGACGCCGCCGCCTTCTCCTGCGGCGTCGAGGCCAGGACGTTGTTCCCGAAACCGGGGCCCGGCTCGTCGGGAACCCCGTTGAGCCGCGTGCTCGTCGCCTGCCGCTGCGTGGCCTCGGCCCGCAGTTGCGCCCACTCCTCGTCGAAACCCATCACAATCCCCGTATCCGCCGGTCATGGCCGGTGCGGTTCTTCGTGCGCACCGATGGATCCTTCCTCGGGCTCCAGTACATCGCTTCGGTGTACGGCTCCCGGTCTCGGTTCTGTCTCAGTGCTGTTCCGGAAGCCGCCCGATCTGCACCATCGGCGCCCCGCGCCGCCGCGAGACGAAGTACCCGCGCCCCGGCGGCATCGCGTGACCGCGCACCGTGCCGATCAGATCGCCTTCGGCCGGATCGCCCGAGAGCACCACACCCTGCGCGCCCAGCTCCTTGATGCGCTGCATGAACCCCTCGTACATCGCCCGCGACGCACCCGCCGAACTGCGCGCGATGATGAACCGCACCCCGGTGTCCCGGGCGAACGGCAGATACTCCGCGAGCGCCGCCAGCGGGTTGCCCGCGTTCGTCGCCACCAGGTCGTAGTCGTCCACGATGATGAAGATCTGCGGACCGGTCCACCAGCTGCGGTCGCGCAGCTGCTGCGGCGTCACGTCCGTCGGCGGCTGCCGTCGGGAGAACACCCCGGCCAGCGCCTCCATGTGCATCTGCATCGAGCTCGCCATCGGCGCGTACTCCAGCAGATACTGCTCCGGCAGCGCGCCCAGCAGCGCCCGGCGGTAGTCGCCGACGACCAGCTTCGCCTCGTCGGGGGAGTAGCGCTCCGCGATCTGCTTGGCGATCAGCCGCAGCAGGTTCGTCTTGCCCGACTCGCTGTCGCCGAAGATCAGGAAGAACGGATCCGTCTCGAAGTCGACGAACACCGGCTCCAGCGCCGTCTCGTCGATGCCGATCGCGATGCCCCGCTCCGGGAACTCGAACCCCTTCGGCAACCGGTCCGCGTCCAGCTTGCGCGGCAGCAGCCGTACGGCGGGCGCCGACGGGCCCGACCAGTTGGCCCGCAGCGTGGAGACGAACGCCTCCGTGCCCTCCGACAGGTCCGCCGCGTCGCTGACCGAGTCGATACGCGGCAGCGCACCCATGAAGTGCAGCTTCTCCGGCACCTGACCGCGGCCCGGCACCCCCGTGGGGACGTTCGCCGCGACCTTGCGGTCGAACTCGGAGTCCATGGTGTCACCGAGACGCAGTTCGAGCCGGCCCAGCATCTGGTCCTTCAGCGCGGCGCGCATCTCCATGTACCGGGCCGCCGTGGCGATCAGGTGGATGCCGTACCCGAGGCCGCGCGAGGCGAGATCGGTGACGACCTCCTCCAGCATCTCGTACTCGGTCCGGAACGCGCTCCAGCCGTCGATGACCAGGAACACATCGCCCCACGCCTCACCGGGCAGCTCACCACGGGCACGCCTGCGCCGGTAGGTGGCCATGGAGTCGATGGAGTTGGCGCGGAAGAACTCCTCGCGCCGGTTCAGGATCCCCGCGACCTCGGCGACCGTACGGCGCACCCGCTCGGGATCCAGCCGCGAGGCCATCCCGCCGACATGCGGCAGCCCCTCCAGCGAGACCATGCCCCCACCACCGAAGTCCAGCCCGTAGAACTGCACCTCGGCCGGGGTGTGCGTGAGCGCGAACGACGAGATCAGCGCACGCGCCAGCGTCGACTTGCCGGACTGCGGACCACCCACGATCAGCAGATGACCGGCCGAACCGGAGAAGTCCCGGTACAGCACCTCGCGCCGCTGCTCGAACGGCTTGTCGATCAGACCCAGCGGCACGACCAGCCCGCCCGGACGCGTGTACTCGGTCGAGGTGAACCCGCGGTCCGCCGTCGGCGCGAGCCCCGGCAGCAGCTGGTCCAGGGTCGGCGCCCGGTCCAGCGGCGGCAGCCACACCTGATGCGCCGGCACCCCCTGGCCCTCCAGCCGCCGCACGATCACATCGAGCACCGTGTCCGCCAGCGCGTCGTCCTCCGCCTGCGCCCGCGCCGCCTCCGCGGCCAGCAGCTCGGGATCCGGCGCCCGGTACACCACCGGGACCGGCGCGGCCGAGAACACCGCGGGCCTCCGGTCGACCGACAGCTGCCCCACCGACAGATCCGCACCGCCCGTGCGGTACGTCCCCGACACGTACGCCGCCTTGAAACGGGTCATCTCGTCCGTACCGAACTTCAGATAGCCGGAACCCGGCACCGACGGCAGGTGGTACGCGTCCGGCACACCCAGCGCCGTACGCGACTCCGACGCCGAGAAGGTCCGCAGACCGATCCGGTACGACAGATAGGTGTCCAGACCGCGCAGCTTGCCCTCCTCCAGACGCTGCGAGGCCAGCAGCAGATGCACACCCAGCGAACGGCCGATCCGGCCGATCTGGATGAACATGTCGATGAAGTCCGGCTTGGCGGTGAGGAGTTCGGAGAACTCGTCGATCACCAGCACCAGCGAGGCCAGCGGTTCCAGAGCCGCGCCCGCGGCCCGCGCCTTCTCGTAGTCGTGGATGTTGGCGTAGTTGCCCGCCGACCGCAGCAGCTCCTGCCGCCGCTGGAGCTCACCGCGGATCGCGTCGCCCATGCGGTCCACCAGCGTCAGGTCGTCCGCCAGGTTCGTGATGACCGCCGCCACGTGCGGCATCTGGGACATACCGGCGAAGGTCGCGCCACCCTTGAAGTCCGCGAGCACGAAGTTCAGCGTCTCCGACGAATGCGTCACCGCCAGACCCAGCACCAGCGTCCGCAGCAGCTCCGACTTGCCGGAACCCGTCGCGCCGACACACAGCCCGTGCGGCCCCATGCCCTCCTGCGCGGCCTCCTTGAGATCCAGCATCACCGGCGCGCCGCCCTCCCCGATGCCGATCGGCACCCGCAGCCGCTCCGACACCGACCGGGGCCGCCAGGTGCGCGCCACATCGACCGAACCCGCGTCCCCCAGATTCAGCAGATCCGTGAAGTCCAGGTTCGCCAGCAGCGGTTCGTCGTCGTCGCCCCCGCCCGTCCGCAGCGGCGCCAGCTGCCTGGCCAGCGCCTCGGCGGCCGGCAGCGACAAGGTGTCCGGCACACCCTCGTACGCCAGACCCGCCCCCGACTCCAGCCGCAGCAGCCCCGGCCGTACCACCACCGACAGACCACCGCGCTGCTCGTCCAGATCGCCGGAGACCACCTCGACGATGGTCACGCCCTGCAGCCCCTCGGCCGCCGCGAACAGCGAGTCCGGCGGCACCATCCCGCCGTCCAGGACCACCACGATGTGCGGCTGGTCCAGCACCGGCTGACTGTCCCGGCCGAACCGCGGCCGGCCGTCCAGACGGCCCGCCAGCAGCTGCTCCAGCTCACCGAGGTCGTCGCCGAACAGCCGCTTCGTACCGGCCCCGTCGATCTGACCCGGCACCTGCGCGTGCGGCAGCCACTTCGTCCAGTCCCAGCGCTCCACCGCGCCCGGGGCCGCCACCACGGCCACCATCAGATCCTCGGGGGAGTGCAGCGTCACCAGCTGCGCCACCATCGAACGCGCCGTGGACTGCGCCGCCTCCGGATGACCGGAGACCGTCACGTGGTAGAAGGCCCGCATCGAGACCGCCATCGGCAGCCCGTCCAGCGACCCGTGCACCGCCAGGAACCTCTGCATCGCACCGGCGCACATCGGCTCCAGCTCGTCCACCGGCGCGGTGTCCGGAGCGACCAGCGGCGTCGACAACTGCTGTGCGCCGAGGCCGATCCGCACCTGCGCGAAGTCCTTGTCGCCCACGCGCCGCTCCCACAGCCGGGAGCCCTCCGCCACCACCGACCACAACTGCTCGGGGGACGGGTGCAGATACAGCTGCACATCGCGCTGCTTGCGCGCCGTCCGCCGGACCGTGCGCCGCGTCTGCGCCAGGTACTTGAGGTAGTCACGGCGGACATCTGCCATTTGCCCCTGCGTACCGCGGCGATACCGGACAAGCTGGGCGACCACCATGCCGACCGTCGAGACGAGCATCAGGACACCCATGATCCGCATGAACGGAGGGGCCTGCGGAGAGAAGAAGAAGACCACCGACGAGCCCATGCCGAGCACCGGCAGGATCTGCATCAGCATGCCCTCCTGCTGCCCGCGCGGCAGCTCCGGAGGGGTCTCCAACGTCAATTCTTCCGCCGGTACTTCCGGCGGCAGGGACCGCGGAGGTCGCTTCACGACGATCTGGCTCACCGGAACATCAATCCCTCGATACGGACGGGCGGAAGGCCGGTCTTGATCCGCACCGACGCCCCCGTGGCTGCGTGCGCGCACAACTTCCGTCCGCGCGACGGCGATCCTACTTGCAGGCCACCCGGCGCCCTCCCGGTAGGGTGGCGCGCGCACCGTGCGCAACCGCGAATCAGGGGGACCAGACACGTGAGTACGACCGCAGCTACGGGCTTCTGCCGCGTCACCGTCGTGGCACCCGACAGCCGGATCGACGTCGCCCTGCCCGAGGACATCGCCGTCGCCGACGTCTACCCCGAGATCCTGCGTCTCACGGGCCAGACCCAGGCCGCCGGAACACCCACCGGATTCCACCTCGTCCGCCGCGACGGAACGGTCCTGGACGGCGCCCGCACCCTCGGCGCCCAGCAGGTCCTCGACGGCGAGATCCTCAGCCTGCGCCCCTTCGCCCAGTCGCTGCCGCCCGCGGTCTTCGACGACGTCTCCGACGCCGTCGCCTCCGCCGTCACCCGCGACCGCCACCTGTGGAGCGACGAACTCCTGCGCGGCGCGGGCCTGGTCGGCGGCGTCCTGCTGCTCGTCCTGATGGCCTTCGTGATCTGGTTCGCCGACCCGGTGCGCCACGACATGCACAGCCTGCCCGGGATCATCGCGGGTTCCGCCGGACTGCTCCTCACCGCCTTCGCCGGCGTACGCGCCCGGGTGTACGGCGACCGCTCCACCGCCGTCGCCCTCGGCCTCGGCGCCCTCCCGCTCGTCCTCATCGCCGGCTCCGGAATCATCGGCCCGGACGCCGGTCAGGGACCCGGCCGCCTGCAGTTCCTGCTCGGCTGCGTCGCCGTGCTGATCGCCTCGGTGGTCCTGGTCGCCCTGACCCCCAGCGGCGACGCGCCCTTCGTCGCGACCACCTTCCTGGCCACCGTCGGCACCCTGGCCACCTTCGTCGCGATCCTCACCGAGGCCTCCGCCACCGAGACCGCCGCCGTCTGCGCCCCCGTCGCCCTCGGGCTCGTCGCCTTCCTGCCCGGTCTCTCCGCCCGCTTCGCCCGCCTGCCCATCGGCTACGCCTCGCCGCGCACCGCTCCGGCCGGTTACGACGACACCGACCCGAACACCCCCGAGGGCGACCCGGAGCCCGTGGACGCCGAGCGCATCGCCGCCCAGGCCCGCCGCGGCCACGAGATGCTCCTCGGCCTCGTCGGCGGCTGCGCGGCCGTGGTCGTCGGCTCGGCCGCCGTCCTCGGCTTCTCCGACAACATCTGGGGCCAGGTCCTCGCCCTGGCCGCGGGCCTCGCCATGCTGCTGCGCGCCCGCCTCTTCCGCTACACCTCCCAGGTCGCCTGCGTCCTGGTGGCCGGCATCGGGGCCATCGGGCTCCTCGTCCTCGGCCTCTCCCTGAACCCGCCGACCGACCTCCTGTACGAACTGGTCCGCTACGGCGACCGCGGCGCCCTGGACATCCGTACGATCTGGCTCTCCGCCGCCGTCGCCGCCGGAGCCGCCCTGCTCACCGCGATCGGCCTGGTCATCCCGCGCAAGGGGCTCTCCCCGTTCTGGGGCCGTCTCCTCGACCTGACCGAGAGCGTGGTGCTGCTCTCGCTGGTCCCGCTCTGCCTGGCGGTCCTCGACGTCTTCGTCCGGGCCCGCGCCCTCACCGGCTGATCACCGCCGCCCCGCCGCCTGACCAGGGCGGCGGGGCGGCGGGGCGTGACCCGAACGGCTGGTAGTCTGTCCCGTGGCCGTTTGTGTACGCGTCCTCGGATCATCCTGGGGGCTGCGCTCATCGGACCTTCGCCTCCGAGTCACGGAAGCTCCCCTGAGATCAAGACCAGGGGCACTCGTGGGCGCTTCGAACATCAAGAGGAGTACGCGTGCCGCTCGACGCCGCTACGAAGAAGCAGATCATGTCCGAGTTCGCCCAGAAGGAGGGTGACACCGGATCCCCCGAGGTCCAGGTCGCCATGCTCTCCCGCCGGATCTCGGACCTGACCGAGCACCTCCGGACGCACAAGCACGACCACCACTCCCGTCGTGGTCTGCTGATCCTGGTCGGCCAGCGTCGCCGCCTCCTTCAGTACCTGGCCAAGAAGGACATCCAGCGCTTCCGTGCGCTCGTCGACCGCCTCGGCATCCGCCGTGGCGCGGCCGGCGGCGCCAAGTAAGGACGCTGTGGAAAGGGAGCGGTTCCCGCGTTTGAGGGGACCGCTCCCTTTGCCGTACGTGCACGACCGGTGTCAAGCTCAGTAACCTGGGCGTAGCGACACCCGCACGACCCGCAAGACCCGCGCGACGAACCCGCGCGACCCGCAGGAACGAGCAAGAACGAGGGAGAGGCGCTACGACGCCGCCGCCGGTCCTCGGTAGTGGCCCCCGGGAACATGCCCGGGAGCTTCGATCGAAGACCGGCCCGCATCCACGGTGCGCCTCTCCCGCACCGTCCCGCGCCACACGGGCGTGCGGACGAAAGACGACGAGTATGGAGAAATCACTAGTGGAGAACGAGACCCACTACGCCGAGGCCGTCATCGACAACGGCACCTTCGGCACCCGCACCATCCGCTTCGAGACGGGCCGCCTGGCCAAGCAGGCCGCCGGCTCCGCCGTCGCGTATCTGGACGACGACACCATGGTGCTGTCGGCCACCACCGCTTCCAAGCGGCCCAAGGACAACCTCGACTTCTTCCCCCTCACGGTGGACGTCGAGGAGCGGCAGTACGCGGCCGGCAAGATCCCCGGCTCCTTCTTCCGCCGTGAGGGCCGGCCCTCCGAGGACGCGATCCTCACCTGCCGCCTGATCGACCGCCCGCTGCGCCCCTCCTTCAAGAAGGGCCTGCGCAACGAGATCCAGATCGTCGAGACGGTCATGGCGCTCAACCCCGACCACCTGTACGACGTGGTCGCGATCAACGCCGCCTCCTGCTCCACCCAGCTCGCGGGCCTGCCCTTCTCCGGCCCGATCGGCGCCACCCGCGTCGCCCTGATCAAGGGCCAGTGGGTCGCCTTCCCGACGCACACCGAGCTCGAGGACGCCGTCTTCGACATGGTCGTCGCCGGTCGCGTCCTGGAGGACGGCGACGTCGCGATCATGATGGTCGAGGCCGAGGCCACCGAGAAGACCATCCAGCTCGTCAAGGACGGCGCCGAGGCTCCCACCGAGGAGATCGTCGCCGCCGGTCTGGAAGCGGCGAAGCCCTTCATCAAGACCCTCTGCAAGGCGCAGGCGGACCTGGCGGCCAAGGCCGCCAAGCCCGAGGGCGAGTTCCCGGTCTTCCTGGACTACCAGGACGACGTCCTGGACGCCCTCGCCAAGGCCGTCACGACGGAGCTGAAGCAGGCGCTCACCATCGCCGGCAAGCAGGACCGCGAGGCCGAGCTGGACCGCGTCAAGGAGATCGCCGCCGAGAAGCTGCTCCCGGCCTTCGAGGGCCGCGAGAAGGAGATCTCCGCCGCGTACCGCGCGCTGACCAAGAAGCTGGTCCGCGAGCGCGTCATCAAGGACAAGGTCCGCATCGACGGCCGTGGCGTCACGGACATCCGTACGCTCGCCGCCGAGGTCGAGGCCATCCCGCGCGTGCACGGCTCGGCGCTGTTCGAGCGTGGCGAGACCCAGATCCTGGGCGTCACCACCCTCAACATGCTCCGGATGGAGCAGCAGCTGGACACCCTCTCCCCGGTGACCCGCAAGCGCTACATGCACAACTACAACTTCCCGCCGTACTCCGTCGGCGAGACCGGCCGCGTGGGCTCGCCCAAGCGCCGCGAGATCGGCCACGGAGCGCTCGCCGAGCGCGCCATCGTGCCGGTCCTGCCGACGCGCGAGGAGTTCCCCTACGCGATCCGCCAGGTCTCCGAGGCGCTGGGCTCCAACGGCTCGACGTCCATGGGCTCGGTCTGCGCCTCCACCATGTCGCTGCTGAACGCCGGTGTGCCCCTCAAGGCCGCCGTCGCCGGTATCGCCATGGGCCTGATCTCGCAGGAGATCGACGGCAAGACCCACTACGTCGCCCTCACCGACATCCTCGGTGCGGAGGACGCCTTCGGCGACATGGACTTCAAGGTCGCCGGCACCAAGCAGTTCGTGACCGCGCTCCAGCTCGACACCAAGCTCGACGGCATCCCCGCCTCGGTCCTGGCCGCCGCGCTGAAGCAGGCCCGTGACGCGCGTCTGCACATCCTGGACGTCATGAACGAGGCCATCGACGTCCCGGACGAGATGTCCCCGAACGCCCCGCGGATCATCACCGTCAAGATCCCGGTGGACAAGATCGGTGAGGTCATCGGCCCCAAGGGCAAGATGATCAACCAGATCCAGGAGGACACCGGCGCCGACATCACGATCGAGGACGACGGCACCATCTACATCGGTGCCCAGCAGGGCTCGCAGGCCGAGGCCGCCCGCGCCACGATCAACGCGATCGCCAACCCGACCATGCCGGAGGTCGGCGAGCGCTACCTGGGCACGGTCGTCAAGACCACCACCTTCGGTGCGTTCGTCTCGCTCATGCCGGGCAAGGACGGTCTGCTGCACATCTCGCAGATCCGCAAGCTCGCCGGTGGCAAGCGCGTGGAGAACGTCGAGGACGTGCTCGGCGTCGGCGCCAAGGTCCAGGTCGAGATCGCCGAGATCGACTCCCGCGGCAAGCTCTCCCTCATCCCCGTCATCGAGGGCGAAGAGGACGAGAAGAAGGACGACACCGACAAGTGACGTCCCGTAGTTCCGCGACGACGGCCCGCACCTCCTCGGAGGGGCGGGCCGTCGCCCGTACCCAAACGCTTCTCAAGGGCAGCAACGGCATCGGAACGGTCCGCCGGACCGTCCTCCCCGGCGGTCTGCGGATCGTCACCGAGACCCTGCCCTCCGTCCGGTCCGCCACCTTCGGCATCTGGGCGAACGTCGGCTCCCGCGACGAGACGCCCACCCTGAACGGCGCGACCCACTACCTCGAACACCTCCTCTTCAAGGGCACCGCGAAGCGCACCGCCCTCGACATCTCCGCCGCGATCGACGCGGTCGGCGGCGAGATGAACGCCTTCACGGCGAAGGAGTACACCTGCTACTACGCGCGGGTCCTGGACACCGACCTGCCGCTGGCCATCGACGTCGTCTGCGACATGCTGACCGGCTCGCTGATCGCCCCCGAGGACGTCGACGCCGAGCGCGGCGTCATCCTCGAGGAGATCGCGATGACCGAGGACGACCCGGGCGACTGCGTGCACGACCTGTTCGCGCACACCATGCTCGGCGACACCCCCCTCGGCCGCCCGGTCCTCGGCACCGTCGACACGATCAACGCGCTGAACCGGGGCCAGATCGCCCGCTTCTACAAGAAGCACTACGACCCCACGCACCTCGTCGTCGCCGCCGCGGGCAACGTCGACCACGCCACGGTCGTACGCCAGGTCCGCAAGGCCTTCGAGAAGGCCGGCGCCCTCTCCCGTACGGACGCGGCGCCCATGGCGCCCCGCGAGGGCTCCCGCACCCTGCGCACCGCCGGCAAGGTCGAGCTGCTGAACCGCAAGACCGAACAGGCCCACGTGGTCCTCGGCATGCCCGGCCTCGCCCGCACCGACGACCGCCGCTGGGCGCTCGGCGTCCTCAACACCGCCCTCGGCGGCGGCATGAGCTCCCGCCTCTTCCAGGAGGTCCGGGAGAAGCGCGGCCTGGCCTACAGCGTGTACTCCTACACCTCGGGCTTCGCCGACTGCGGCCTCTTCGGGGTGTACGCGGGCTGCCGGCCCAGCCAGGTCCACGACGTCCTGAAGATCTGCCGCGACGAGCTGGACCGGGTCGCCGCACACGGCCTGGACGACGACGAGGTCGCCCGTGCCATCGGCCAGCTCTCCGGGTCCACCGTCCTCGGCCTGGAGGACACCGGCGCGCTGATGAACCGTATCGGCAAGAGCGAGCTGTGCTGGGGCGAGCAGATGTCCGTCGACGACATGCTCGCGCGCATCGCGGAGGTCACCCCCGACGACGTGCGGGAGGTGGCGGGCGAACTCCTCACCCACCGCCCCTCGCTCTCGGTCATCGGCCCGCTCAAGGACAAGCAGGCGGACCGCCTCGACGAAGCGGTCTCCTAATCCCTTAAGGAATCACCATGAGTAAGCTGCGCGTAGCCGTTCTCGGTGCGAAGGGCCGTATCGGCTCCGAGGCCGTACGGGCGGTCGAGGCCGCCGACGACCTGGAGCTGGTGGCGGCCCTGGGCCGGGGCGACAAGCTGGAGACCCTCGCCGATGCGGGCGCCCAGGCCGTCGTCGAGCTCACCACCCCCGCGTCGGTGATGGGCAACCTCGACTTCTGCGTCCGGCACGGCATCCACGCCGTCGTCGGCACCACGGGCTGGACCGACGAACGGCTCGCGCAGCTGACCACCTGGCTGGACAACTCCCCGGGGACGGGCGTCCTGATCGCCCCGAACTTCTCCATCGGCGCCGTCCTGACCATGAAGTTCGCGGCGCAGGCGGCCCGCTACTTCGAATCGGTCGAGGTCGTCGAGCTCCACCACCCCAACAAGGTCGACGCCCCCTCCGGCACCGCCACCCGCACCGCCCAGCTCATCGCGGCGGCCCGCGCCGAAGCGGGCAGCGCGCCCCAGCCGGACGCCACCGCCACCGCCCTGGACGGCGCGCGCGGCGCGGACGTCGACGGCGTCCCGGTCCACGCGATCCGGCTCCGGGGCCTGCTGGCCCACCAGGAAGTGCTCCTCGGCGGCGAGGGCGAGACCCTCACCATCCGCCACGACTCCCTGCACCACAGCAGCTTCATGCCGGGCATCCTGCTCGGTGTCCGCCGCGTGGCGACCACTCCCGGCCTCACGTTCGGCCTGGAACACTTCCTCGACCTGAACTGACTGAGCCCACCATGCGCGCAAAGATCACCTACCTCGTCACGGCCGCCGTCCTGGTCTTCTACTTCGTCCTGGTCGGCAGCCGCGGCCTGATGCTCATCCGGCACGGCACGCTCGTCACGGTCACGTTCGGCATCGCCGTGCTGATCCTGCCGGTGATCGGCGTCTGGTTCCTCTGGAAGAACACCCAGTTCGTCCGCCGCGCCAACGCCCTGGCCGCCGAGCTGGACGCAGAGGGCGGCCTCCCGGTCGACGACCTGGCCCGCACGCCGTCCGGACGCATCGACCGGGACGCGGCGGACGCGGTCTTCACCAAGCGCCGCGAGGAGACCGAGGATGCCCCGGACGACTGGCGCACCTGGTTCAGACTGGCGGTCGCCTACCAGGACGCGAGGGACACCCCCAGAGCCCGCAAGGCCATGCAGCGAGCCATCGCCCTGCACCGCTCCGGCCCACGCTCTCCTTCAACCCATCCCACTCCCTCCAGCGCACGGGATACCTCCACCCCCTCCAGCGCACCGGGTACCTCCACCCCCTCCAGCGCGCTGGATACCCCCGCACCTTCCAGCCCGGCCGCACCCTCCAGCCCGTCCGGCGCTTGAGGACACCAATCAAGCCCGTCCGGCGATTGAGGACATCTTTCCCGCCGTACGCAGATGAGCCCGGGACCCACAAGGGCCCCGGGCTCACTCACGTACAGACGACGGCAGACAGAGTCTCACCCCTGCCGATACTCGTCCGCCCAGGCCTCCACCGCATCCGTCGCCCGCTCAAACGCTTCCTCACGCCCGAGGAAATCCGCGTTGTGATCGGTGGCCAGCGGCGGCAGCGTCTCACCGCTCCGCCGGACCACGACGAGCGCCTGGCCCTGGACCGTACGGGGAAAGCCCATCCACTTCACGGGCTGCTGGACCGTACGAACCGCCGACGTGCCGCTCCAGGCCACCGTGGTGGTCACGAAGAAGCCGACCCGCCGCACACCATGGCGGCTGACCCACGCGCCGACCCGCAGCAGGCGCAGGGCAGCGGCGATCAGCGCACCGGCCAGAACCAGACACACGGTGGCGCCCGAAGGCGCTCCGGCCACACCGATGATCATGGCCGCGAGCAGAACGAACGAGGCCAGCAACAACAGGGTGGCCGCCGCCGCGACCCGCCACGGGCCGGGGCGGTAGGGCCGCCGCCAGCTGTCGTGGTCGTCGAACGGCAGAGCAACGTCCTCCGCGCTCGCATCGAATGCGCGGTCGGCCGTCAGAAAGGGCAGGGGCACGACTCATCCTCACTCACAAGCACGCTCGATTGCTGTGCCCGGTGAGGCTACCGAGGGTGCCACCGACCCGACCACCCCAGGGGGGCCGTACGAGTCAGCGGACCAGGGGACAGCGGTCCGTGGTCAGCGGCCCTGGGACGCGGTGGACTGCTTGCCGTGCTGCGCGGACGGCCCGGAGTCGAGCGCCGGAAGCCCCAGCAGCAGGGAGCCCACGAGACCGGCGACCACGGTCAGCCCGACGAGGGACCGCCCCAGCAGCTCGGGAACGGTGGCGCGGGTGGCGGGAGGGGGAGTGACATTACTGCGGAACCGGTCGGACTCGGCGACGAACGAGAACGGGACGGCTTCACGCCGGCGGAACATGAGGAAACTCTCCTTGATCTGCATGACGGGTGCTGCTATTGAGTCAGACGTACGACAGCCCGAATCGGTGCCCGAATCGCCGTACTTGTTGGGGGAACTCCACGAACGGCTGCCCGAGACCGCCACGTACATGCACGGTCCTCCGGCCCGTAAAGTGGTCGCCGCCCGAGCGAAGCCCCTGGAAGGACCCCTGTCGGTGACCGACACCCCCGAACCCGCAAAGCCCCACTTCCGCAGCGATGTCACCGTCGAGCTGGTGAAGAGCGACGCGCGCGACGCGGACGTGCTGTTCGCCGCCCGGGTCTCCACCGCCGGCGAGCAGTCGCTCGAAGAGGTCACCAAGGACCCCGAGCGCTCCAAGGGGCTCATCAACTACCTCATGCGGGACCGGCACGGCAGCCCGTTCGAGCACAACTCGATGACCTTCTTCATCAGCGCCCCGATCTTCGTGTTCCGCGAGTTCATGCGGCACCGCGTCGGCTGGTCGTACAACGAGGAGTCGGGCCGCTACAGGGAGCTGGAGCCGGTCTTCTACGTCCCCGGAACCTCCCGCAAGCTGGTCCAGCAGGGCCGCCCCGGCAAGTACGTCTTCGTCGAGGGCACCGAGGAGCAGTACGACGTCACCACCCGGGCCATGGAGGAGTCCTACCGGGCCTCCTACGCGGCGTACCAGGAGATGCTGGCGGAGGGCGTGGCCCGTGAGGTCGCCCGCGCGGTCCTGCCGGTCGGCCTGTTCTCCTCGATGTACGCCACCTGCAACGCACGCTCCCTGATGCACTTCCTCGGCCTGCGCACCCAGCACGAGCTGGCGAAGGTCCCGTCCTTCCCGCAGCGCGAGATCGAGATGGTCGGCGAGCAGATGGAATCCCACTGGGAGCGGCTTATGCCGCTGACTCATGCGGCCTTCAACAAAAATGGACGCGTAGCCCCGTAGGCGGTGTCCGTATTGCGGCGTTTCGAGAAGTTCATCTAGGCTGATCAAACGGACCCGGCACTGCTTGAACCCCCGAGCAGGCAGTGCCGGGCTCCTCTTCCCCGTCCCCCCGAGGGGACCCCGCGCGCTGAGCAGCGAGTAGCGTGTTACCCATGGCTCCGATCTCCACTCCGCAGACCCCCTTCGGGCGGGTCCTCACCGCTATGGTCACGCCCTTCACGGCGGACGGCGCTCTCGACCTCGACGGCGCCCAGCGGCTCGCCGCCCACCTGGTGGACGCAGGCAATGACGGCCTGATCGTCAACGGCACCACCGGTGAGTCCCCGACCACCAGTGACACGGAGAAGGACCAGCTCGTACGGGCGGTGCTCGAAGCGGTCGGCGACCGGGCGCATGTCGTCGCCGGCATCGGCACCAACGACACCCGCCACAGCGTCGAGCTCGCCCGGACGGCCGAGCGCACCGGCGCCCACGGCCTGCTCGCCGTCACGCCGTACTACAACAAGCCGCCGCAGGAGGGCCTGCTCCGGCACTTCACGGCCATCGCCGACTCCACCGGCCTGCCCGTGATGCTGTACGACATCCCCGGCCGCAGCGGCGTCCCGATCGACACCGAGACCCTCGTCCGGCTGGCCGACCACCCGCGGATCGTCGCGAACAAGGACGCCAAGGGCGACCTGGGCCGCGCCAGCTGGGCCATCGCCGAATCGGGACTCGCCTGGTACTCCGGCGACGACATGCTCAACCTGCCGCTCCTCTCGGTCGGCGCGGTCGGCTTCGTCTCCGTGGTCGGCCACATGGTCACCCCGGACCTCCGGGCCCTGATCGAGGCGCACCTGAGCGGTGACGTCCAGAAGGCCACCGAGATCCACCAGAAGCTGCTCCCGGTCTTCACGGGCATGTTCCGCACCCAGGGCGTCATCACCACGAAGGCCGCCCTGACCCTCCAGGGCCTCCCGGCCGGACCGCTGCGCCTGCCCCTGGTGGAGCTCACCGCCCAGGAGACGGCACAGCTCAAGATCGATCTCGCCGCCGGCGGGGTACAGCTCTGATCACAGACTTCACAACTGAACACGCGAGGCGACTCGCATCGAGCATCACCCCAAGACAACAGCAAGTGCACGAATGACATGCGCGCCACGTGCCTCAGCGGTACGTGGCGTGCGTGGTAAGGAGAGTCTTTTGAGTCATCCGCATCCTGAACTCGGTACCCCGCCGAAGCTCCCGAAGGGCGCCCTGCGGGTCACCCCGCTCGGCGGCCTGGGCGAGATCGGCCGCAACATGACGGTCTTCGAGTACGGCGGCCGCCTGCTCATCGTCGACTGCGGTGTCCTCTTCCCCGAGGAGGAGCAGCCGGGCATCGACCTGATCCTCCCGGACTTCACCACGATCCGGGACCGCCTGGACGACATCGAGGGCATCGTCCTCACGCACGGCCACGAGGACCACATCGGTGGTGTCCCGTATCTGCTGCGCCTGAAGCCGGACATCCCGCTCATCGGCTCGAAGCTGACCCTCGCGCTCATCGAGGCGAAGCTCCAGGAGCACCGCATCCGCCCGTACACCCTTGAGGTGCAGGAGGGGCAGCGCGAGCGCATCGGAGTCTTCGACTGCGAGTTCATCGCGGTCAACCACTCGATCCCGGACGCGCTGGCCGTCGCCATCCGCACCCCCGCGGGCATGGCCGTGGCCACCGGTGACTTCAAGATGGACCAGCTCCCGCTGGACGGCCGTCTCACCGACCTGCACGCGTTCGCGCGCCTCAGCGAGGAGGGCATCGACCTCCTCCTGTCCGACTCCACGAACGCCGAGGTTCCCGGCTTCGTACCGCCGGAGCGGGACATCTCCAACGTCCTGCGCACGGTCTTCGCGAACGCCCAGAAGCGCATCATCGTGGCGAGCTTCGCCAGCCACGTCCACCGCATCCAGCAGATCCTGGACGCCGCCCACGAGTACGGCCGCCGGGTCGCCTTCGTCGGCCGCTCCATGGTCCGCAACATGGGCATCGCCCGCGACCTCGGCTACCTGAAGGTCCCCGCAGGCCTGGTCGTCGACGTCAAGACCCTCGACGACCTCCCGGACGACGAGGTCGTGCTGGTCTGCACGGGCTCGCAGGGCGAGCCGATGGCCGCCCTCTCCCGGATGGCCAACCGCGACCACCAGATCCGGATCGTTCCCGGCGACACGGTGATCCTGGCGTCGTCGCTCATCCCCGGCAACGAGAACGCGGTCTACCGCGTGATCAACGGCCTGACCCGCTGGGGCGCCAACGTCGTCCACAAGGGCAACGCCAAGGTCCACGTCTCGGGCCACGCCTCGGCCGGCGAGCTGCTGTACTTCTACAACATCTGCAAGCCGAAGAACCTGATGCCGGTCCACGGCGAATGGCGCCACCTGCGGGCCAACGCCGAGCTGGGCGCGCTCACCGGCGTACCCAAGGACCACATCGTCATCGCCGAGGACGGTGTGGTCGTCGACCTCATCGACGGCAAGGCCAAGATCGTCGGCAAGGTCCAGGCCGGTTACGTCTACGTCGACGGCCTCTCCGTCGGCGATGTCACCGAGACCTCCCTCAAGGACCGCCGCATCCTCGGCGACGAGGGCATCATCTCGGTCTTCATCGTGGTCGACAGCTCCTCGGGCAAGATCGTGGGCGGCCCCCACATCCAGGCCCGCGGCTCCGGCATCGACGACAACGCCTTCGCCGGCGTGACCCCGAAGATCCAGGAAGCCCTGGACAAGTCGGCGCAGGACGGCGTGATGGAGCCCCACCAGCTCCAGCAGATGGTCCGCCGGACCGTCGGCAAGTGGGTCTCCGACACCTACCGCCGGCGCCCGATGATCCTTCCGGTCGTCGTCGAGGTCTGACCCCTCGCAACCGCCTGACCTGGAGCGGGGCCCTCGATTTGCATCGGGGAGCCCCGCTCCAGTACGTTTACGTCTCCGCCTGAACGGGAAGCACCGCGCGCACTCGTGTGCCCGGAGGCCCCCGAACGGGGCGGGAATTCCGACTCAGAATCTCTGATAAAGTCGGATCCGCCGAAAGGCAAGGCCACTCCACAGGCCACCGGAAATCGAATTCGGACCGGAAACGGAACGAAAAAGAGTCTGGTAAAGTTGGAACCGCCGGAAAGGGAAAACGCGAAAGCGAAGAACCTCGAAAGCACCCCGCTTCGACCGGGAATCGGACACGAAAGAGTCTGATAGAGTCGGAAACGCAAGAACGAAGGGAAGCGCCCGGAGGGCCCCGGTGAAACGGGACCGAAGGAAGCGTCCGTTCCTTGAGAACTCAACAGCGTGCCAAAAGTCAACGCCAGATATGTTGATACCCCGGCCTGCTTCGGCAGGTTGGTGGTTCCTTTGAAAGTCCTGCCGTTCCGTCCTTGTGGGTGGCGGTAGGCAATACACAGCGAGGACGCTGTGAACAACGGGTCTTATTCCGACCGGTTGTTCCGCTCTCGTGATGTGTGCACCCGATTACGGGTAAACATTCACGGAGAGTTTGATCCTGGCTCAGGACGAACGCTGGCGGCGTGCTTAACACATGCAAGTCGAACGATGAAGCCGCTTCGGTGGTGGATTAGTGGCGAACGGGTGAGTAACACGTGGGCAATCTGCCCTTCACTCTGGGACAAGCCCTGGAAACGGGGTCTAATACCGGATAACACTCTGTCCCGCATGGGATGGGGTTAAAAGCTCCGGCGGTGAAGGATGAGCCCGCGGCCTATCAGCTTGTTGGTGGGGTAATGGCCTCAAGGCGACGACGGTAGCCGGCCTGAGAGGGCGACCGGCCACACTGGGACTGAGACACGGCCCAGACTCCTACGGGAGGCAGCAGTGGGGAATATTGCACAATGGGCGAAAGCCTGATGCAGCGACGCCGCGTGAGGGATGACGGCCTTCGGGTTGTAAACCTCTTTCAGCAGGGAAGAAGCGAAAGTGACGGTACCTGCAGAAGAAGCGCCGGCTAACTACGTGCCAGCAGCCGCGGTAATACGTAGGGCGCAAGCGTTGTCCGGAATTATTGGGCGTAAAGAGCTCGTAGGCGGCTTGTCACGTCGGATGTGAAAGCCCGGGGCTTAACCCCGGGTCTGCATTCGATACGGGCTAGCTAGAGTGTGGTAGGGGAGATCGGAATTCCTGGTGTAGCGGTGAAATGCGCAGATATCAGGAGGAACACCGGTGGCGAAGGCGGATCTCTGGGCCATTACTGACGCTGAGGAGCGAAAGCGTGGGGAGCGAACAGGATTAGATACCCTGGTAGTCCACGCCGTAAACGTTGGGAACTAGGTGTTGGCGACATTCCACGTCGTCGGTGCCGCAGCTAACGCATTAAGTTCCCCGCCTGGGGAGTACGGCCGCAAGGCTAAAACTCAAAGGAATTGACGGGGGCCCGCACAAGCAGCGGAGCATGTGGCTTAATTCGACGCAACGCGAAGAACCTTACCAAGGCTTGACATATACCGGAAAGCATCAGAGATGGTGCCCCCCTTGTGGTCGGTATACAGGTGGTGCATGGCTGTCGTCAGCTCGTGTCGTGAGATGTTGGGTTAAGTCCCGCAACGAGCGCAACCCTTGTTCTGTGTTGCCAGCATGCCCTTCGGGGTGATGGGGACTCACAGGAGACTGCCGGGGTCAACTCGGAGGAAGGTGGGGACGACGTCAAGTCATCATGCCCCTTATGTCTTGGGCTGCACACGTGCTACAATGGCCGGTACAATGAGCTGCGATGCCGCGAGGCGGAGCGAATCTCAAAAGCCGGTCTCAGTTCGATTGGGGTCTGCAACTCGACCCCATGAAGTCGGAGTTGCTAGTAATCGCAGATCAGCATTGCTGCGGTGAATACGTTCCCGGCCTTGTACACACCGCCCGTCACGTCACGAAAGTCGGTAACACCCGAAGCCGGTGGCCCAACCCCTTGTGGGAGGGAGCTGTCGAAGGTGGGACTGGCGATTGGGACGAAGTCGTAACAAGGTAGCCGTACCGGAAGGTGCGGCTGGATCACCTCCTTTCTAAGGAGCATCTAGATTCCGCAAGGAATCCAGAGCCACTACGTCGGCAAATGTTCGACGGTGGTCAGCTCATGGGTGGAACGTTGACTATTCGGCACGGTGAGCACGGTTTCGTTAGTACTGCTTCGGCGTGGAAAACGGGAACGGGTTGATCGTGTCGGGCACGTTGTTGGGTGTCTGAGGGTACGGCCGAGAGGCTGCCTTCTGATCCGGTCCCAGTGAACTCGTCTGTTAAGGGCGGGGTGATGGGTGGCTGGTCGTTGTTTGAGAACTGCACAGTGGACGCGAGCATCTGTGGCCAAGTTTTTAAGGGCGCACGGTGGATGCCTTGGCACCAGGAACCGATGAAGGACGTGGGAGGCCACGATAGTCCCCGGGGAGCTGTCAACCAAGCTTTGATCCGGGGGTTTCCGAATGGGGAAACCCGGCAGTCGTCATGGGCTGTCACCCGCTGCTGAACACATAGGCAGTGTGGAGGGAACGAGGGGAAGTGAAACATCTCAGTACCCTCAGGAAGAGAAAACAACCGTGATTCCGGGAGTAGTGGCGAGCGAAACTGGATGAGGCCAAACCGTATGCGTGTGATACCCGGCAGGGGTTGCGCATTCGGGGTTGTGGGATCTCTCTTTTACAGTCTGCCGGCTGTGAGACGAGTCAGAAACCGTTGATGTAGGCGAAGGACATGCGAAAGGTCCGGCGTAGAGGGTAAGACCCCCGTAGCTGAAACATCAGCGGCTTGTTTGAGAGACACCCAAGTAGCACGGGGCCCGAGAAATCCCGTGTGAATCTGGCGGGACCACCCGCTAAGCCTAAATATTCCCTGGTGACCGATAGCGGATAGTACCGTGAGGGAATGGTGAAAAGTACCGCGGGAGCGGAGTGAAATAGTACCTGAAACCGTGTGCCTACAAGCCGTGGGAGCGTCGCACAAGGACTTGTCCTTGTGTCGTGACTGCGTGCCTTTTGAAGAATGAGCCTGCGAGTTAGCGGTGTGTAGCGAGGTTAACCCGTGTGGGGAAGCCGTAGCGAAAGCGAGTCCGAATAGGGCGTTTGAGTTGCACGCTCTAGACCCGAAGCGGAGTGATCTAGCCATGGGCAGGTTGAAGCGGAGGTAAGACTTCGTGGAGGACCGAACCCACCAGGGTTGAAAACCTGGGGGATGACCTGTGGTTAGGGGTGAAAGGCCAATCAAACTCCGTGATAGCTGGTTCTCCCCGAAATGCATTTAGGTGCAGCGTCGTGTGTTTCTTGCCGGAGGTAGAGCACTGGATAGGCGATGGGCCCTACCGGGTTACTGACCTTAGCCAAACTCCGAATGCCGGTAAGTGAGAGCGCGGCAGTGAGACTGTGGGGGATAAGCTCCATGGTCGAGAGGGAAACAGCCCAGAGCATCGACTAAGGCCCCTAAGCGTACGCTAAGTGGGAAAGGATGTGGAGTCGCAGAGACAACCAGGAGGTTGGCTTAGAAGCAGCCACCCTTGAAAGAGTGCGTAATAGCTCACTGGTCAAGTGATTCCGCGCCGACAATGTAGCGGGGCTCAAGCGTACCGCCGAAGTCGTGTCATTCGTACATGTATCCCCAACGGGAGTACGGATGGGTAGGGGAGCGTCGTGTGCCGGGTGAAGCAGCCGCGGAAGCGAGTTGTGGACGGTTCACGAGTGAGAATGCAGGCATGAGTAGCGATACACACGTGAGAAACGTGTGCGCCGATTGACTAAGGGTTCCTGGGTCAAGCTGATCTGCCCAGGGTAAGTCGGGACCTAAGGCGAGGCCGACAGGCGTAGTCGATGGACAACCGGTTGATATTCCGGTACCCGCTTTGAAACGCCCAGTACTGAATCAGGCGATGCTAAGTCCGTGAAGCCGGCCCGATCTCTTCGGAGTTGAGGGTAGTGGTGGAGCCGATGAACCAGACTTGTAGTAGGTAAGCGATGGGGTGACGCAGGAAGGTAGTCCAGCCCGGGCGGTGGTTGTCCCGGGGTAAGGGTGTAGCCCGTGTGGTAGGTAAATCCGTCACACGTTAAGGGTGAGACCTGATGCCGAGCCGATTGTGGTGAAGTGGATGATCCTATGCTGTCGAGAAAAGCCTCTAGCGAGTTTCATGGCGGCCCGTACCCTAAACCGACTCAGGTGGTCAGGTAGAGAATACCGAGGCGTTCGGGTGAACTATGGTTAAGGAACTCGGCAAAATGCCCCCGTAACTTCGGGAGAAGGGGGGCCATCACCGGTGATAGCACTTGCTGCTTGAGCTGGGGGTGGCCGCAGAGACCAGCGAGAAGCGACTGTTTACTAAAAACACAGGTCCGTGCGAAGCCGTAAGGCGATGTATACGGACTGACGCCTGCCCGGTGCTGGAACGTTAAGGGGACCGGTTAGCTGACTTTCGGGTTGGCGAAGCTGAGAACTTAAGCGCCAGTAAACGGCGGTGGTAACTATAACCATCCTAAGGTAGCGAAATTCCTTGTCGGGTAAGTTCCGACCTGCACGAATGGCGTAACGACTTCTCGACTGTCTCAACCATAGGCCCGGTGAAATTGCACTACGAGTAAAGATGCTCGTTTCGCGCAGCAGGACGGAAAGACCCCGGGACCTTTACTATAGTTTGATATTGGTGTTCGGTTCGGCTTGTGTAGGATAGGTGGGAGACTTTGAAGCGGCCACGCCAGTGGTTGTGGAGTCGTCGTTGAAATACCACCTGGTCGTGCTGGATGTCTAACCTGGGTCCGTGATCCGGATCAGGGACAGTGTCTGATGGGTAGTTTAACTGGGGCGGTTGCCTCCTAAAGAGTAACGGAGGCGCCCAAAGGTTCCCTCAGCCTGGTTGGTAATCAGGTGTTGAGTGTAAGTGCACAAGGGAGCTTGACTGTGAGACCGACGGGTCGAGCAGGGACGAAAGTCGGGACTAGTGATCCGGCAGTGGCTTGTGGAAGCGCTGTCGCTCAACGGATAAAAGGTACCCAGGGATAACAGGCTGATCTTCCCAAGAGTCCATATCGACGGGATGGTTTGGCACCTCGATGTCGGCTCGTCGCATCCTGGGGCTGGAGTCGGTCCCAAGGGTTGGGCTGTTCGCCCATTAAAGCGGTACGCGAGCTGGGTTTAGAACGTCGTGAGACAGTTCGGTCCCTATCCGCTGTGCGCGTAGGAATATTGAGAAGGGCTGTCCCTAGTACGAGAGGACCGGGACGGACGAACCTCTGGTGTGCCAGTTGTCCTGCCAAGGGCATGGCTGGTTGGCTACGTTCGGAAAGGATAACCGCTGAAAGCATCTAAGCGGGAAGCCTGCTTCGAGATGAGTATTCCCACCCCTTTGAGGGGTTAAGGCTCCCAGTAGACGACTGGGTTGATAGGCCAGATGTGGAAGCCCGGTAACGGGTGGAGCTGACTGGTACTAATAGGCCGAGGGCTTGTCCTCAGTTGCTCGCGTCCACTGTGTTAGTTCTGAAATAATGAACGGCCGTGTTTACATCCGGTGTTCACAGTTTCATAGTGTTTCGGTGGTCATTGCGTTAGGGAAACGCCCGGTTACATTCCGAACCCGGAAGCTAAGCCTTTCAGCGCCGATGGTACTGCAGGGGGGACCCTGTGGGAGAGTAGGACGCCGCCGAACAATTTTTCCGGGAAAGCCCCGCACCTTTTTGGTGCGGGGCTTTTCTGCGTTCCGGGTGCGGTCGCCGGCCTGTGGGGCTGTGCTTCCCGGGCGGTACTCCAAGCGCCTTGTGCCCTGACCGTATGGCCTGGTGGGAGGGGTGCGGGAGCTGTCGGACCGGGGCCGGGCGCGATTATGAGCATCTCCGGATCCCGTGTATGGTTTACCTCGTTGCCACAGCGCAACGAGGCCCCAATAGCTCAGTCGGTAGAGCGTCTCCATGGTAAGGAGAAGGTCTGCGGTTCGATTCCGCATTGGGGCTCAGAACACAACGAAAGGCCCCCGCCGACTGGCGGGGGCCTTTCGCGTTGGTGGTGTGGAGAGCGGGGCTCAGACGAGGGGCGGTTCCGGGACGCGCATGGCGAGGATGGCCATGTCGTCCGAGGCCGGCTCGGCGGCGAAGCGTTCCACGGCCCGCAGGATGCGTGAGGCGACCGCTCCGGCCGTCAGGCCCGTACACGTCGACAGGACGTCCGCGAGGCCGTCGTCGCCCAGCATGCGGCTTCCCTCGCGGCGTTCGGTGACGCCGTCCGTGACGCACAGCAGGACGTCACCGGGGTTGAGGACGACCTCCTGCTCGTACAGGTCGAGGTCCTCGATGACGCCGAGGAGGGGCTGCGGTTCCGCGGCGGACTCCACGGAGCCGTCCTGGCGCAGGCGCAGCGGCAGCGGGTGGCCGGCGCAGACGACCTTCAGGAGGGCGCTGCCGTCCTCCTGGGGCCACAGCTCGCCGTACAGAAGGGTCAGGAAGCGGCTGCGGGCGCCCTCGTCGAGGATCGCCGCGTTGAGGCGCTCCAGGACCGCGGGGCCGCCGAAACCCTCGCGGGCGAGCAGACGCAGCGCGTGGCGGGCCAGGCCCGTGACGGCGGCCGCCTCCGGGCCCGTACCGCACACGTCGCCGATGGCGAAGCCGTACGCGCCGTCGCTGATCGGGAAGACGTCGTAGAAGTCGCCGCCGACCTCGTTGCCCTCGCCCGCGGCGCGGTAGATGACCTCGATCTCGACGTTCGGCACGTCGGGGAGGCCCGGGGGCAGCAGGCTGCGCTGGAGGGACTGGCTGATCGCCATGCGCTCCGAGTACAGGCGGGCGTTGTCCAGGGCCAGGGCGGCCCGGCGGGAGAGGTCCTCGGCCAGTTCCAGGATCTCCTGGCGGAAGTGGTCGTCCGAAGGCTTCCCGAGCGTCAGCATGCCGATCACACGGTTACGGGCGACCAGCGGCAGGACCACCGTCTCACCGCCGACGGCCTGGGCCGTGGCGAGCGTCGTGCGGGTGGCCGTGCTCATGCTCAGCGGAGCGTCGTGCTGCAGGCTGCGGGTCGACGTGGACAGGGCCGCGCGGTGGCCCGCCTCCGAGGGGGCGGCCCAGACGCGGGCGCCCGGGGTCGGGACCGGATCCGGCGGGGCGATCTTGGAGAGCAGGGCCTTGAGGCCGTCGATGAGGTCCTCGTCCTCGTGCAGCACGTACGAGAGGTACGGCTCGGACGACTGGTCCGCGATCGTGTAGACGGCGCACCAGGTGGCCAGCGTCGGGACCGTCATCTGGGCCATCAGCGCCAGCGTCTGGTCCCGGTCGAGCGTGCCGGCCAGCAGGTCGGAGGCCTCGACGAGGAAGGACAGCGAGCCGCGGCGCAGCCGTTCCAGCTCGCCGAGGCGGGCGGACTCCACGGCCAGCGCGATGCGGTCGGCGGCGAACTGGAGGCGCAGGGCCTCCTCGTTCGAGTAGCGGCCCGCGCCCTCCGCCGCGACGCCGAGGGAGCCGGTGAGGCGGCCCTCGACCTTCAGCGGCACGGTGACGACCGAGCGCATCCCGGTGTCGGTCAGGAGCGGGACGGCGCCGGGGACGGCGGTCAGGTCCTCGTGGACGGCCGGCATCCGGGCGGAGCCGTAGCGTCCCGTTCCGGCTTCGACGGGGACCCGGGCGAAGCGCTGGCGGGCCGAGGGCAGGCCCGTCGTGGCGCGGACCTCCAGCTCCGTCTCGTCGTCCGTGGCGAGCAGCAGGAACGCGGCGTCGGCGTCGAGCATGTCGCGGGCCCGCTCGACCGTCCGCTGGAGCAGGCCGTCGAGGTCGTCCGGGGCGGGGGAGCCGATGAAGACCTCGAAGGGGTCCGCGGCGCGGCTGTCGGAGGTGGCGTCGGAGACCGGGGCGCGGACCGGGGTCTGGAGCACGGCGCGCTCGTCGTCGCGGACGAGGAGGCAGACCGTGGACGGGTCGCCGTCGTTGTCGCGGACCCGCAGGTGCGAGGCGTAGACGGCGATGGTCCGGCCGTCCGCGCCGCGGATCCCGTAACTGCCCTCCCAGCGGGAGAGCTGGAGGGCGTCGGCGATGCCGGTGTTGGTCCCCGGGGTGTGCGGCCAGGCCACGAAGTCGGTGAACTGCTTGCCCGTGACCTGCTCCGCGGTGTGCCCGAAGACGTACGCGGCGTCGTCGTTCCACGCGCTGATCGCGCCGGTGCTGTCGATCTGGACGACGGCGACCCGGACCCGCTGGTCGGTGACGGGGAGGAGCGAGGTGGGCAGGACCGGGCCGGCGGAGCGGATGCCCACCGGCCGGTCGGGCAGGTCCAGCTGGAACCAGACGTGTTTACGGGTGGGGGAGTACTCGACGCCCCAGCGGGAGGCCAGGGCGGCACAGAGCAGCAGACCGCGGCCGTTCTCGCGGTCGGGGCTGCCGAAGTCGAGACCGTTGCTCTGGAGCGGGACCTCGCGTTCCGGATAGTGGTCGGAGACCTCGACCCGGACGCCGTCCTCGGTGCGCAGGCACAGCACGTCGGCCGCGGTCCCCGCGTGCACGACGGCGTTGGTCACGAGCTCGCTGGTGAGCACGACGGCGTCGTCGACGACATCGTTGTAGCCCCACCCCTGGAGCGTGTCCCGGACGAAGGCGCGGGCGGTCGCGACGGAGCGTCCGACCGGTTCGAAGGTGGCGGCCGCGCGCGCGGTGATCACAGCACTCCCCATATTGGTGTCTCGTCGCTTCCCCGAGTCCTGTGCCCGTTTATCGCCGCTTCGATTCGCTTGCCAGGCTAGACGTTCGTCGAGTGTGCCGGGTACACGAGGGCCGAGTTCGGGACAGAGCGGTCCGGCGGTGGTGCGCGGGCGCACAAGTATGGACTCCCGGTGCAAGGGATGGGGGGCAACCGGTGCAGGTTGCCCGCCGACCGGTTCCGGCCTGGTACGTTGCCATGATTTGACGTCCGCCCGGTCGCCCGTTGACGGTGTGCAGTGGCGGTGAGCCAAAGTGGAACTGGGCAAGCTTCCGGATAGGCCCGAGTGAAACGGTCAACCCCTGCGGGAGGGACACGGTGGAGTCTGGCGTGGCGGCGCAGGGTTCGAAGGCGCGTACAAAAGGCGGACAGTCCGTGAAAAAGCAGCGCAATGGCACCGTCGAAGTGGACGCGGCAGCTCTGAACAGAGTGCTCGCGGGCCTCGTGGCGATGCGCGACGGCAACTTCCGCCGGCGGCTCACCGTCTCCGGCGACGGTGTGATGACGGAGATCGCGGCGGTCTTCAACGAGGTCGCCGACCGCAATCTCCACCTCACCGGTGAGCTGGCGCGCGTACGGCGGGTGGTCGGGCGCGAGGGCAAACTCACGGAGCGGCTGGAGACGGGCGCCTGCGAGGGCTCCTGGGCCGCCGCGATCGACGCCTCCAACGAGCTCGTCGACGATCTCGCGCGACCGGTGTCCGAGGTGGGCCGGGTGCTGTCGGCGGTCGCCGACGGTGATCTGGAGCAGCGGATGGAGCTGCGGTCGCACACGCAGGACGAGACGGTCCGGCCGCTGCGCGGGGAGTTCCTGAAGGTCGCCCGTACGGTCAACAACCTGGTCGACCAGCTGTCGGTCTTCACCGAGCAGGTGACCAGGGTCGCCGTCGAGGTGGGCACCGAGGGCAAGCTCGGCGGCCAGGCGCAGGTGCGCGGGATGTCCGGGTCCTGGAAGGACCTCACGGACTCCGTGAACACCATGGCGTACCGGTTGACGGCCCAGGTGCGGGACATCGCGCTGGTGACGACGGCGGTCGCCAAGGGTGATCTGTCGCGGAAGGTCACCGTCCATGTGGCCGGTGAGATGCTCCAGCTGAAGAACACCGTCAACACGATGGTCGACCAGCTGTCCTCGTTCTCCTCCGAGGTGACGCGCGTCGCCCGTGAGGTGGGCACGGAGGGCGAGCTGGGCGGTCAGGCGACCGTGCCGGGTGTGGCCGGCGTGTGGAAGGACCTCACCGACTCCGTCAACACGATGGCGGGCAACCTCACCTCCCAGGTACGCGGTATCGCCGAGGTGACGACGGCGGTCGCCAGCGGTGACCTGACGCAGAAGGTCACGGTGAGCGCGCGCGGCGAGGTCGCGCAGCTCGCCGAGACGATCAACCAGATGACCGAGACGCTGCGCACCTTCGCGGACGAAGTGACGCGGGTGGCCAGCGAGGTCGGTGGCGAGGGGCTGCTCGGCGGTCAGGCGCAGGTGCCGGGCGCCGCGGGGACCTGGAAGGACCTCACCGACTCGGTGAACACGGTCTTCCGGAACCTGACGACGCAGGTGCGTGACATCGCGCAGGTCACCACGGCGGTGGCCAGCGGCGACATGTCGCAGAAGGTCACGGTCGACGTGGCCGGCGAGATGCTGGAGCTGAAGAACACCGTCAACACGATGGTGGACCAGCTCCAGTCGTTCGGTTCCGAGGTGACCCGGGTGGCCCGGGAGGTCGGCGTCGAGGGACGGCTCGGCGGCCAGGCCGAGGTGCCGGGCGCCGCCGGCACGTGGAAGGACCTCACCGACTCGGTGAACACCGCGTTCCGCAACCTCACCGGTCAGGTCCGGGACATCGCGCAGGTCACCACGGCGGTCGCCAACGGTGATCTGTCGCAGAAGGTCACCGTGGACGTGGCCGGCGAGATGCTGGAGCTGAAGAACACCGTCAACACGATGGTGGCGCAGCTGTCCAGCTTCGCCGACCAGGTGACGCGGATGGCCCGCGACGTGGGCACCGAGGGCCGCCTCGGCGGCCAGGCGCGGGTGGACGGCGTCTCGGGTACGTGGAAGGAGCTGACGGACTCCGTCAACTTCATGGCGGGCAACCTCACCTCACAGGTGAGGCAGATCGCCCAGGTGACGACGGCGGTGGCCCGGGGCGACCTGTCGCAGAAGATCGACGTGGACGCCCGGGGCGAGATCCTGGAGCTCAAGAACACCATCAACACCATGGTCGACCAGCTCTCCGCCTTCGCCGACCAGGTCACCCGGGTCGCCCGCGAGGTGGGCACGGACGGCCGGCTCGGCGGTCAGGCGCAGGTGCCCGGCGTCGCCGGAGTGTGGCGCGATCTCACCGATTCGGTGAACGGCATGGCCGGGAACCTCACCGCTCAGGTCCGTAACATCGCGCAGGTCGCCACGGCGGTGGCCCGCGGTGACCTGTCGCAGAAGATCGACGTGGACGCCCGGGGCGAGATCCTGGAGCTGAAGAACACCCTCAACACGATGGTGGACCAGCTGTCCAACTTCGCGGAGCAGGTGACGCGGGTCGCCCGTGAGGTGGGTACGGAGGGCATCCTCGGCGGACAGGCCGAGGTGCAGGGCGTGTCCGGTACGTGGAAGGACCTCACCCAGTCCGTCAACGGCATGGCGAACAACCTGACCCTCCAGGTCCGCAACATCGCCGAGGTCACCACCGCGGTCGCCAAGGGCGATCTCTCCAAGAAGATCACCGTCGACGCCAAGGGCGAGATCCTCGAACTGGTCACGACCGTCAACACGATGGTCGACCAGCTGCTGAACTTCGCCGACGAGGTGTCCAGGGTGGCCCGTGAGGTGGGCACCGAGGGGATCCTGGGCGGTCAGGCGCGGGTGCGCGGGGCGACCGGCATCTGGAAGGACCTCAGCGAGAACGTCAACCTGATGGCCAACAACCTGACCAGCCAGGTGCGGAACATCTCCCGGGTCTCCTCCGCGGTCGCCAACGGCGATCTGACGAAGAAGGTCACCGTGGAGGCGCGCGGCGAGGTCGCGGAGCTGGCCGACACGGTCAACACGATGGTGACGACGCTCTCCTCGTTCGCCGACGAGGTCACGCGGGTGGCCCGCGAGGTGGGCACCGAGGGCGAGCTGGGCGGCCAGGCCCGGGTGCCGGGAGTCGCCGGTACGTGGAAGGACCTCACCGAGTCCGTGAACTCGATGGCCTCCAACCTGACCGGTCAGGTGCGGCAGATCGCCACGGTCACCACCGCCATCGCCAAGGGCGACCTGACCAAGAAGATCGACATCGACGCGCGCGGTGAGATCCAGGAGCTGAAGAACACCATCAACACGATGGTCGACCAGCTGTCCTCGTTCGCCGAGCAGGTGACCCGGGTCGCCCGCGAGGTGGGCACCGAGGGGCAGCTGGGCGGTCAGGCGCGGGTGCGGGACGTGGACGGCACCTGGCGCGACCTCACCGAGTCGGTGAACGAGATGGCCGGGAACCTGACCCGTCAGGTGCGGGCCATCGCGGCCGTCGCCACCGCGGTGACCCGCGGCGATCTGAACCTCAAGATCGATGTGGACGCGGCCGGGGAGATCCAGGTCCTCCAGGACAACATCAACACGATGATCGCGAACCTGCGCGACACCACGCTCGCCAACAAGGAGCAGGACTGGCTGAAGGGCAACCTGGCCCGGATCTCCGGTCTGATGCAGGGCCGCCGCGATCTGGACGACGTGGCCTCGCTGATCATGAGCGAGCTGACGCCGGTGGTCTCGGCGCAGCACGGTGCGTTCTTCCTGGCGATGGCCGCGGGCGACTCGGACGAGGTGGGTCCGGACAACGGCGAGGCCGGCGCGTACGAGCTGCGGATGCGGGGGAGTTACGGCTACTCCGCGGGTTCGATGCCGACCTCCTTCCGGCCCGGTGAGACGCTCATCGGGACGGCGGCCGAGGAGAAGCGGACGATCCAGGTGGACAACGTGCCGCCGGGCTATCTGAAGATCTCCTCCGGTCTGGGTGAGGCCCCTCCGGCGCATGTGATCGTGCTGCCGGTGCTCTTCGAGGGCAAGGTTCTCGGCGTGATCGAGCTGGCCTCCTTCCAGCCGTTCACGCACATCCAGCGGGACTTCCTCAACCAGCTCGCCGAGATGATCGCGACGAGCGTCAACACGATCAGCGTCAACACCAAGACCGAGAAGCTGCTGGAGCAGTCGCAGGAGCTGACCGAGCAACTGCGTGACCGCTCGCAGGAGTTGGAGAACCGGCAGAAGGCCCTCCAGGCGTCCAACGCCGAACTGGAGGAGAAGGCCGAGCTGCTGGCCCAGCAGAACCGCGACATCGAGGTGAAGAACACCGAGATCGAGGAGGCGCGGCAGGTGCTGGAGGAGCGCGCCGAGCAGCTCGCGGTCTCGATGCGCTACAAGTCCGAGTTCCTGGCGAACATGTCGCACGAGCTGCGTACGCCGCTCAACTCACTGCTGATTCTGGCCAAGTTGCTGGCGGACAACGCCGAGGGCAATCTCTCGCCGAAGCAGGTGGAGTTCGCCGAGACGATCCACGGGGCCGGTTCCGACCTGCTCCAGCTGATCAACGACATCCTGGACCTGTCGAAGGTCGAGGCGGGCAAGATGGACGTCAGCCCGACCCGGATCGCGCTGGTCCAGCTGGTCGACTACGTGGAGGCGACCTTCCGCCCGCTCACCGCGGAGAAGGGGCTCGACTTCTCCGTACGGGTGTCGCCGGAGCTTCCCGCGACGCTGCACACCGACGAGCAGCGCCTGCTCCAGGTGCTGCGCAACCTGCTGTCCAACGCGGTGAAGTTCACCGACAGCGGTGCGGTGGAGCTGGTGATCCGGCCGGCCGGCGCCGATGTGCCCAACGCGATCCGTGAACACCTGCTGGAGGCGGGTTCGCTGCGGGACGCGGACGCCGATCTGATCGCCTTCTCGGTGACCGACACCGGGATCGGGATCGCGTCCAGCAAGATGCTGGTGATCTTCGAGGCGTTCAAGCAGGCGGACGGCACGACGAGCCGGAAGTACGGCGGCACCGGCCTCGGTCTCTCCATCAGCCGGGAGATCGCACGGCTGCTCGGCGGCGAGATCCACGCGGCGAGCGAGCCGGGGCGCGGTTCCACCTTCACCCTGTACCTGCCGCTGCACCGCGCCGAACTGCCGCCCCAGGGCTACCCGCCGGTGGGTTCCGGTTCCGCCGAGGTGCTGGGCGGTACGGGCGAGCTGGGGCAGCCGCAGTCCCCGCAGGGCCAGTCGGCTCCGTACGGCGATCCGGCCAACTCCGCCGGGATGTTCCGGCGGCGGCGCAAGGCGCTGGGGGAGGCGGCGGGCAGGGCCGCGCTGCCGGCCGGCCGCACCCCGTCCGAGAGCGCCCCGCAGCAGGAGGAGCGGGCGCCGGGGAGCCAGGGCGATGGGCAGGTTCAGGGCCAGGCCGCGGCGGAGGAGCCGGCGCCCCGGCGGACATTCCGCTTCCGCGGCGAGAAGGTGCTCATCGTCGACGACGACATCCGCAATGTCTTCGCGCTCACCAGCGTGCTGGAGCAGCACGGACTGTCGGTGCTGTACGCGGAGAACGGCCGTGAGGGCATCGAAGTGCTGGAGCAGCACGACGATGTGACGGTCGTGCTGATGGACATCATGATGCCCGAGATGGACGGTTACGCGACGACGACCGCGATCCGGCGGATGCCCCAGTTCGCCGGCCTGCCGATCGTGGCGCTCACCGCGAAGGCGATGAAGGGCGACCGGGAGAAGGCCATCGATTGCGGGGCTTCCGACTATGTGACGAAGCCGGTCGATCCTGATCACCTGCTCGCGGTGATGGAGCAGTGGATGCACGGAGAGTGATCGAGGATTGAACGAATTGGCGTGAGTTGTTGACCGACTGTGCTCGAACGGGTGTGAAGGCGCTGCATTCGGGGAACCTTCTGGTCTCCCACCGCGTTTGCGGTATGTGCACAGTGACATCGCGGTGACAGGGTGTGGTGACGGGCGGGGTGCGGCTACCATGACCGGCACAAGGACGGACGGCGCAAGGGAGTCGTCCCCTGGGGCGGCACCCGGTGCATTTCCGGGGCGAGGAGGGCGGGCCATGGTGCAGAAGGCCAAGATCCTCCTGGTCGATGACCGGCCGGAGAATCTGCTGGCGCTGGAGGCCATCCTCTCTGCGCTCGATCAGACACTGGTCCGGGCATCGTCAGGGGAGGAGGCGCTCAAAGCGCTGCTCACGGACGACTTCGCGGTCATTCTGCTGGACGTCCAGATGCCGGGCATGGACGGTTTCGAGACCGCCGCGCACATCAAGCGGCGGGAGCGGACCCGGGACATCCCGATCATCTTCCTCACCGCGATCAACCACGGTCCGCACCACACCTTCCGCGGCTACGCGGCCGGTGCGGTGGACTACATCTCCAAGCCGTTCGACCCGTGGGTGCTGCGCGCCAAGGTCTCGGTCTTCGTCGAGCTGTACATGAAGAACTGCAAGCTCCGCGAGCAGGCCGCTCTGCTGCGGCTCCAGTTGGAGGGCGACGGCCACGCGGGCGGCGAGCACGAGAAGGAGCCGGCCGGTTTGCTGGCCGAGCTCTCCGCGCGGCTCGCGGCGGTCGAGGAGCAGGCGGAAGCGCTCTCCAAGCAGCTCGACGACGAATCGGCCGACGCCGCGGCGGTCGCCACCGCCGCCCATCTCGAACGCAAGCTGACCGGCCTGCGCCGCGCGCTCGACGCGCTGGAGCCGGGCACCGGCGGAGGCACGGGCGTGCTGCCCGCGCAGGGCTGACCGGCTGTCCCCTGCCGTGAGGCGGCGTCAGTTCCCGGCCGTCCGGAGGCGACACGGTCGAGTGAACCCGTAGGCGAACGTGTTCACGGGCGACGACAGCGGTAACCTCGGCATCATGGCCTCACGTACGTCCGGCAAGGGTTCCCAGGGCACGGCGGGCACCGCGAAGCGCGTCGGCCGTACCTCGGGCCCGGCGAAGAAAGCCGCGCCCGCCAAGAAGACCGCGCCGAAGAAGTCGGCAGCTCCCGTGAAGAAGGCCCCCGCGAAGAAGGCGGCGGCCAAGAAGCCCGCGCCCAAACCCGCACCGTCACCCACCGGGGGCATCTACCGGCTGGTGCGGGCGGTCTGGCTCGGGGCGGCGCACGGCGTCGGCGCGCTGTTCCGCTCGATAGGGCGTGGCGCCAAAGGACTTGACCCCGCCCACCGCAAGGACGGCCTCGCGCTGCTGCTGCTCGGCCTGGCGCTGATCGTCGCCGCGGGCACCTGGTCCAACCTCCAGGGGCCGGTCGGCGACCTGGTCGAGATGCTGGTGACCGGGGCCTTCGGCCGGCTCGATCTGCTCGCGCCGATACTGCTGGGCGCGATGGCGGTACGGCTGATCCTCTATCCGGAGCGGCCCGAGGCCAACGGACGCATCGTCATCGGGTTGTCCGCGCTGGTCATCGGAGTCCTCGGCCAGGTCCACATCGCCTGCGGTTCGCCGGGCCGGGACGAGGGCACCGAGGCGATGCAGGACGCGGGCGGGCTGGTCGGCTGGGCCACCTCCAAGCCGCTGATCTTCATGATGGGCGAGGTCCTCGCCGTACCGCTGCTGGTGCTGCTGACCGTGTTCGGACTCCTCGTCGTCACCGCCACCCCGGTCAACGCCATCCCGCAGCGGCTGCGCCAGCTCGGCGTCCGCCTCGGCATCGTGGAACCGCTGCCCGAGGCCGGCGAGGGGGACGAGAACGACGACGAACGCTACGACGAACAGTGGCGCGAGGCACTGCCCGAGCGGCACCAGCGGCGCGGCGCGCGCCGCACGGACCCGGACGCAGACCCGGTCTACGACCACGACCAGGCCGAGGCGGAGGCGCTCACCAAGCGCAGGAGGTCCCGCAGGCCCGCCGCGCAGCCCGCGATGAACCGGCCGCTGGACGCGGTGGACGTCGCGGCCGCCGCTGCCGCCGCGCTCGACGGGGCCGTGCTCAACGGCATGCCGCCCTCGCCGATCGTCGCCGATCTGACCCAGGGCGTCTCCGTGGACCGCGAGCGCACCGGGACGCCCGTTCCCGGCGCCCGGGAGGCCGAGCGGGACGGAGCGGGGAAGAGCGGGGCGGGCCGCCGGTCCGGTGACACCGACGAGCCGACCGGTGGTGACCGTTCCGGTGGCGCCTCCGACCGGTCCGGTGCCGTTCCCGACCTGACCAAGCCCGCTCCGGAGCGTTCCGAGGGCCTGCCCGCCCGCGCCGAGCAGCTCCAGCTGTCCGGCGACATCACGTACTCGCTGCCCTCGCTCGACCTGCTGGAGCGCGGCGGACCGGGCAAGACCCGCAGCGCCGCCAACGACGCGGTCGTCGCCTCGCTGACCAACGTCTTCTCGGAGTTCAAGGTCGACGCCGCGGTCACCGGCTTCACCCGGGGCCCGACGGTCACCCGTTACGAGATCGAGCTCGGCCCCGCCGTGAAGGTCGAGAAGATCACGGCGCTCGCCAAGAACATCGCGTACGCCGTGGCCAGCCCGGACGTGCGGATCATCTCGCCGATCCCGGGCAAGTCCGCCGTCGGCATCGAGATCCCCAACTCCGACCGCGAGATGGTCAACCTCGGCGATGTACTGCGCCTCGCGGACGCAGCCGAGGACGACCACCCGATGCTCGTGGCGCTCGGCAAGAACGTCGAAGGCGGCTACGAGATGGCCAACCTCGCCAAGATGCCGCACGTCCTCGTCGCCGGCGCCACCGGTTCCGGCAAGTCCTCCTGCATCAACTGCCTGATCACCTCGATCATGGTGCGGGCCACCCCGGACGACGTGCGGATGGTCCTCGTCGACCCCAAGCGCGTCGAGCTCACCGCGTACGAGGGCATCCCCCACCTCATCACCCCGATCATCACCAACCCCAAGAAGGCCGCCGAGGCGCTCCAGTGGGTCGTGCGGGAGATGGACCTGCGCTACGACGACCTCGCCAACTTCGGCTACCGGCACATCGACGACTTCAACCACGCGGTGCGCAACGGCAAGTGCAAGGCGCCCGAGGGCAGCGAGCGCGAGCTGTCCCCGTACCCGTACCTGCTGGTGATCGTCGACGAGCTGGCCGACCTGATGATGGTCGCCCCGCGCGACGTCGAGGACTCGATCGTCCGCATCACCCAGCTGGCCCGCGCCGCCGGCATCCACCTGGTGCTCGCCACCCAGCGCCCCTCGGTCGACGTGGTGACCGGTCTGATCAAGGCGAACGTGCCCTCCCGGCTCGCCTTCGCCACCTCCTCCCTCGCCGACAGCCGGGTCATCCTCGACCAGCCCGGCGCCGAGAAGCTCATCGGCAAGGGCGACGGGCTCTTCCTCCCGATGGGCGCCAACAAACCCACCCGTATGCAGGGCGCCTTCGTCACCGAGGACGAGGTCGCCGCCGTCGTCCAGCACTGCAAGGACCAGATGGCCCCGGTCTTCCGGGACGACGTCGTGGTGGGGACGAAGCAGAAGAAGGAGATCGACGAGGACATCGGCGACGACCTGGACCTGCTCTGCCAGGCCGCCGAGCTGGTCGTCTCCACCCAGTTCGGATCGACCTCGATGCTCCAGCGCAAGCTCCGGGTCGGCTTCGCGAAGGCGGGCCGGCTGATGGACCTCATGGAGTCCCGCAACATCGTCGGGCCCAGCGAGGGATCCAAAGCACGGGACGTCATGGTGAAACCCGACGAGCTCGACGGGGTGTTGGCCGTCATCCGCGGGGAATCCGCTCCCTAGGGCCTGTCGTCACAGAATCCGCTCCGTAAAGGTTTTGTGGGCAACCGTTTCGTACGGTCGTACGTCCAGTTGAAGGGAGGGACGGAACCGTGCTCCTCCCCGCAGCCCGCTCCGTCGTCACCTCACCCGTAACCCCACCCCGTTCGGCCCACTACAGGTTGCCCAGTCCTCGATCGGGGCTGTGTTCCGCCCCCGCTCCACCCCGGAGCCGGTGGCGGGGCCGTCCGGCGAGCCCGATGGCGTACAAAGTCGTCCCTCCCGGTTGCCCCTCCCTTTCGTACCCCCCCTAGACTGAACATCCAGCAGGTGGCTCACGCTCGAAAGGCGCCCCCGTGTCCATCGGCAACTCCCCCGAAGACGACCGGCCTTCGATCGGTCGTGCCCTCCAGCAGGCTCGTATCGCCGCAGGTCTGACGGTCGAGGAAGTCAGCAGCTCCACCCGGGTGCGCATCCCCATCGTGCACGCGATCGAGCAGGACGACTTCTCCCGCTGCGGCGGCGACGTCTACGCCCGCGGTCACATCCGCACGTTCGCCCGTGCCGTCGGCCTCGATCCGGAACCGCTGGTCGAGGAGTACGACGCCGATCACGGCGGCCGTCCCGCACCGACCCCCGCGGCACCGCTGTTCGAAGCGGAACGCATCCGTTCCGAACCCCGGCGGCCCAACTGGACCGCGGCCATGGTCGCGGCCATCGTCGCCGTCGTCGGGTTCGTCGGCTTCACGCTCTTCGACGGTGAGGACGAACCCTCCAGCACCGCACAGATCGCGGAGGGCTCCAAGCCCGACAAGACCGCGGCCAAGCCCACCGCCACCAAGCCCGCCGACCCCGAGCCCGTGCCCTCCGAGAGCGCCATCGCCGCCGCCCCCCGGGACAAGGTGACGGTCAAGCTCAGCGCGGACCGGGGCAAGAGCTGGATCTCGGCCAAGGACCACAACGGCCGGCTGCTCTTCGACGGGCTGCTGCTCCAGGGCGAGTCCAAGACCTTCCAGGACAAGGAGCGCATCGACCTCGTCCTCGGCGACGCCGGGGCGATCGACCTCTTCGTCAACGGCAAGCAGGTCGAGGACCGCTTCGGTCCCGGCCAGGTCGAACGGCTCTCCTACACCAAGGGCGACCCCGAGGCCGGCTGATCCGCCGCCCTCCGTTCCCGTGGACGTCCGACGGGCGTCCGGCCTCGCGCCGGGCGCCCGTCGGCGTTCCCCGGCCCGGCTCGCCGCTACGGGGAGTAACAGTGACGCGGGCAGGCAACCCTGCACGGCAGGGGGGCCGCCGGGACAAAGTAGTCTTGAGTCCATGCCCGAACGCCGTACCGTCGCCCTTGTCACTCTTGGCTGCGCCCGTAACGAGGTGGACTCGGAGGAGCTTGCAGGCCGCTTGGCAGCGGACGGCTGGGACCTCGTCGAGGATGCCTCCGACGCGGATGTCGCAGTCGTCAACACCTGTGGGTTCGTCGAAGCCGCCAAGAAGGACTCCGTCGACGCCCTGCTCGAAGCCAACGATCTGAAGGATCACGGCCGCACCCAGGCCGTCGTCGCCGTCGGCTGCATGGCCGAGCGCTACGGCAAGGACCTCGCCGAGGCCCTGCCGGAAGCGGACGGCGTCCTCGGATTCGACGACTACGCCGACATCTCCGACCGGCTCCAGACCATCCTCAACGGCGGCATCCACGCCTCGCACACCCCGCGCGACCGCCGCAAGCTGCTGCCGATCAGCCCCGCCGAGCGACAGGACGCCGCCGTCGCGCTGCCCGGCCACGCCCAGGAGACGCCCGCCCCGGCCCCCGAGGACCTGCCCGAAGGCGTCGCGCCGGTCTCCGGGCCGCGGGCACCGCTGCGCCGCCGGCTCGGCACCAGCCCCGTCGCCTCGGTGAAGCTCGCCTCCGGCTGCGACCGTCGCTGCTCCTTCTGCGCCATCCCCTCCTTCCGCGGCTCGTTCATCTCGCGCCGCCCCTCGGACGTCCTCCAGGAGACCCGCTGGCTCGCCGAGCAGGGCGTCAAGGAGGTCATGCTCGTCTCCGAGAACAACACCTCCTACGGCAAGGACCTCGGCGACATCCGCCTCCTGGAGACCCTGCTGCCCGAGCTGGCCGACGTGGACGGCATCGAGCGGATCCGGGTCAGCTACCTCCAGCCCGCCGAGATGCGCCCCGGCCTCATCGACGTCCTCACCTCGACGCCGAAGGTCGCCCCGTACTTCGACCTCTCCTTCCAGCACTCCTCCCCGAGCGTGCTGCGCACGATGCGCCGCTTCGGCGACACCGACCGCTTCCTGGAGCTCCTGGACACCATCCGGAACAAGGCCCCCGAGGCCGGCGCCCGCTCCAACTTCATCGTCGGCTTCCCCGGCGAGACCGAGGCGGACCTCGCCGAGCTGGAACGCTTCCTCACCAGCGCCCGCCTCGACGCGATCGGCGTGTTCGGCTACTCCGACGAGGAGGGCACCGAGGCGGTCGGCTACGAGAACAAGCTCGACGCCGACACCATCGCGGAGCGCCTGGCCCATATCTCCCAGCTGGCCGAGGAGCTGACCTCGCAGCGGGCCGAGGAGCGCGTCGGCGAGACCCTCCAGGTGCTGGTGGAGTCCGTGGAGTCGGAGGACGACGGCGAGGTCGCGATCGGGCGTGCGGCCCACCAGGCTCCCGAAACGGACGGCCAGGTGGTCTTCACCACACGCGAGGGACTCGTGCCGGGCCGTATGGTCGAGGCAAAGGCAGTGGGCACCGAGGGCGTCGACCTGGTGGCCGAACACCACGAGCTTGCGGAGGTAGCCAGATGACGGGAGTCCCGGCATCCGCGGCAGGCGGCTCCGGCGCGAAGCCGGTCCGCGGCGGCAAGCTGGGCACTGCGGCCGTCAACCAGGCCAGCCTGTGGAACATCGCCAACATCCTGACCATGGTGCGACTGCTGCTCGTGCCCGGCTTCGTGCTGCTGCTGTTCCACGACGGCGGATACGACCCGGTCTGGCGCTCCTTCGCCTGGGCGGCCTTCGCCATCGCGATGATCACCGACCTGTTCGACGGTCATCTGGCACGGGCGTACAACCTGGTCACCGACTTCGGGAAGATCGCCGACCCGATCGCCGACAAGGCGATCATGGGCGCGGCGCTGGTCTCCCTCTCCGTCCTGGGCGATCTGCCCTGGTGGATCACCGGCGTGATCCTCGCCCGTGAGCTGGGCATCACGCTGATGCGGTTCTGGGTCATCCGCCATGCGGTGATCCCGGCCAGCAGAGGCGGCAAGCTGAAGACGCTCGCGCAGGGGACGGCGGCCGGGATGTACGTCCTGGTGCTCACCGGGCCGCTGGCGACGCTGCGCTTCTGGGTGATGATGGTCGCCGTCGTGCTGACGGTCGTCACCGGACTCGATTACGTACGCCAGGCCGTCGTCCTGCGCCGCAAGGGCCTCGCCGCCGAGCGCGCCGCCGCCGCCGAGCGGGCCGCGGAGGCCGTGGAGGCCCTTCAGACCCCTGCGGGCACGGCGGTCGGCGCCGGTCCGGCAGCCGGACCGGCCTCTGGTCAGGCCGCCGAGGCGCGCGACGCCGCGGAGGCCGAGCGGTGACAGCCGCTGCCCGGGTGCTCCGGCTGCTCGGAGCGCGGGGCGAGACGCTCGCCGTCGCCGAATCGCTCACGGGCGGCCTGGTCGCCGCCGAGCTGACCTCCGTACCCGGCGCTTCCCTGTCCTTCCGGGGATCGGTGACGGCGTACGCCACCGTCCTGAAGCGGGACGTCCTGGGCGTGGACGGGGCCCTTCTGGCGGAGCGCGGAGCCGTGGACCCCGAGGTCGCGCTGCAGATGGCGGCCGGTGTGCGCCGGGTTCTCGACGCGGACTGGGGCGTCTCCACCACGGGGGTCGCGGGGCCGGAGCCGCAGGACGGGCAGCCGGTCGGCACCGTCTTCGTTGCCGTGGCAGGGCCTTCCGGCGTCGAGAAAGTGACGGCACTGCGGTTGAATGGTGGGAGGGCGGACATCCGTAGTGAGAGTGTGCGAAGCGTCCTCGAACTGCTCGCCGGCGAACTCGGTGAGAATGCGCGGGCACAGGATACGGAACAACACGGGGGGAATTGATGTTTGCAGCCCTGAGTGAACACGACATCGCTCCCCGCACGGCCGCAGCACAAGGCGGTACGGTAGAGCGTGAAGGATGCGGCTACGCGGTCCGAGGAGGGAGCCACCGATGATTCTGCTCCGTCGCCTGCTGGGTGACGTGCTGCGTCGGCAGCGCCAGCGCCAAGGCCGTACTCTGCGCGAAGTCTCCTCGTCCGCCCGGGTCTCGCTCGGTTATCTCTCCGAGGTGGAGCGGGGGCAGAAGGAGGCATCCTCCGAACTGCTCTCCGCGATTTGCGACGCGCTTGACGTACGGATGTCCGAGCTCATGCGTGAAGTGAGCGACGAGCTCTCGCTCGCTGAGCTGGCCGAGTCGGCAGCTGCCAGTGATCCGGTCCCAGTACCGGTTCGTCCCATGCTCAATTCGGTCTCCGTCTCTTCGGTCGCAGGTGTGCCGTCGGGACGGGTGACCATCAAGGCGCCCGCGGAAGCGGTGGACGTCGTCGCCGCCTGATCCACGCGGCACAAGTGCTCGACCGGAGTCCCGGTCGGCCCCTGACGGGGTCGGCCGGGACTTCTGCGTTCTCTGTGCGGGGTGCGGGGTCGGTTGTGTGGGGTGCTTCGTGTGTGAGGCGGGGGTCAGTGGGCACACGGATGACAAGGCCCGCGTGACCGTTTTGGTTCATATGTGCCATCGTGGGTGATGCACCGAGACGGTCAGTGAAAGCTGACGGATGGGAGTAGCGCACATGTCTGTGGTCAAGAGCACGTTGTCCGAAGGCGATCTCAAGGTCGTGGGAACAGCGCTGCAAGGCGCTCTGGTCGATCTCGTCGACCTCTCCCTGGTGGCCAAGCAGGTCCATTGGAACGTGGTCGGTCCGCGCTTCCGCTCCGTGCACCTTCAGCTCGACGAGGTCGTCGTCACGGCCCGGCAGCACTCCGACACGGTCGCCGAGCGCGCCTCCGCGGTCGGGGTCAACCCGGACGGGCGCTCCGGCACGGTCGCCAAGGAGACCGCCATCGCGTCCGTGCCCGAGGGCTGGATCAAGGACGCCGACGCCGTGCGGATCCTGGTGGACGCGCTGGGCGTGGTCATCGGCCGGATGCGGGAGCGCATCGAGGCGACCGACGAGCCGGACCCGATCACCCAGGACCTGCTGATCGGGCTGACGGCAGAGCTTGAGAAGCACGCCTGGATGTTCCAAGCGGAAAGCGCCTGACCTGCGGCTGAGCGATCCGCGTGATCCGCGCGAAACGAGTGACCGAGCGAAAGGGAGCGACATCGTGAGTGATGACAGCGCCATGGACAAGCTCAAGGGCAAGGGCAAGGAAGCGGTCGGCAAGCTGACCGGCGACCACCGCAAGGAGGCCGAGGGCAAGGCCGATCAGGCCAAGGGCCGGGCCAAGGACGCGGTGGACGAGGCCGGCGACCGTGCGAAGGGCATCAAGGACTCGCTCAGCGGCGACGACAAGTAGTCCTTCGGCCCTGCGTCCCTGCGGGCGCGTACCAGGGCTCGCGTGGCATCGGAGTGCCCCCGCCGGATCGGCGGGGGCACTCCTGTGTGGGTGGCCCTTCGGCCGGACGTTCTGGATGCACCGCCGCCGCGGCCAGGGGAAACTGCCGGAAAGGACGTCGGCCGCAGGAGGCAGCGATGAAACGGCGTTGGGTGCCGGCGCTGGTCCTCGGTGGACTGTGGTGGTGGGCGGTGCTCCGGCTGGTGCTGCAACCGGAGCAGGCGGGGCTGGTGGAGGGGGCGGTGGCGGCGGGCGGCTGGGGGCTGAGCCTGCTGCCGGTCCATGTCGCGTCGATGGGGGCGGGGGGCTCGGTGCGGTCGGTGCCGCCCGTCGGGCCGGTGGAGCCACTGGCTCCGGCGGGTCCGGTGGGGGCAGCGGGTCTGTCGCGGCCTCCGGGTTCGGTGGGGGCGGCGAGGGCGTTGAGTTCGGTGGGGCCGGTGGGGTGGCTTCGGTGGTGGGGGCGGTCTTTCGGGCTGTTCACCAGGGCATGGCGACGCCGCCGTTCGGGCGGAGGATCTGGCCGGTCATGAAGGCCGAGGCGTCCGAGGCCAGGTGCAGGACGGTGTGGGCGACGTCCTCGGGTTCGCCGACCCGGCCCAGTGGAGAGATCCGGGCCATCGTCGCCTCCGCGCGGTGCTGACTCGCCGCATCGTGCCGGTCGGTCATCGGTGTACGGATCCAGCCGGGCGCGACGGCGTTCACCCGTATGGAGTGGGGGCCCAGCTCGGTGGCGAGCGTCTTGGTGAGCTGCACCACGGCGGCCTTCGCGACGCTGTAGCAGAGCAGGCCCGCGCCGGCGGAGTCCACGGCTCCGGACGCCATCGTGATCAGCGAGCCGGGGGCGGAGCGGGCCGTCATGGAGCGGGCCACTTCCTGGCAGGCGTACAGCACGCCTTTGAAATTGACCGCCAGCACCCGGTCCAGATCCTCGTCCGCCGTCTCCAGCACACTGCTCGTGTGCATGATCCCGGCCACCGCGACCAGGATGTCGAGATGCCCGGCGGCCTCCACGGCCGCCCTGACCTGGTCGCGCTCGGTGACGTCCAGGGGGTGCGTACGGGCGCTGCCGCCCGCGTCGGCGATCCGGTCGTACGTCCGGCGCAGGCCCGTCTCGTCACGGTCCGCGCAGTGCACCGTGGCTCCGGCCGCCGCGAGCAGCAGGGCGCTCGCCCGCCCGATACCGCTCGCCGCACCTGTGACGAACGCGGCGCGGCCCGTGAGGTCGTACGCGGAGAGGGGCATGACGGGACCGTACGACCGGGTCTGACGGGGCGTCAACTAGGGCGTCGGGCCCGATTGGCAGCCGGGGCACCAGTAGGTGGGGCGGTCGTCCTGGTCGGCGAGGCGGACCGGGGTGCCGCAGCGCAGACAGGGGCGGCGGGCGCGCCCGTAGACGTACAGCCGCTCCTGTACGCGAACGGGTGGCCGGGTACGGGGTCGGAGACCGGCGGGCGGCGTGGGGCTCGGGGCGGTGCCAGGGGCCGGGGCAGGCCTCGGGGCCGGTCCGGGGCTCGTGTTCGGTCCCGGCGGGGTGCGGAGTTCGGAGGTGATGGTTGTGGTGCGGGTGGGGCGGTCGCGGTTGGCGTGCAGCAGGCGCTCGGCCAGGGCGACGAGCCGGGGGAGTACGCCGTCGGGGAGGGCGCCCACGGGGAGCCAGGGGGTGACGCGGGCCAGGAAGCACAGCTCGCACTTGTAGACGTTGCCGATGCCCGCCAGATTGCGCTGGTCCAGGAGCGCTTCGCCGAGGGGGCGCTCCGGCGCGGCGAGCAGGTGGTCCACGGCGAGGCCGGGGTCCCAGTCGGGGCCCAGCAGATCCGGGCCCAGATGGCCCACGGCCCGGCTCTCCTCGCTGGTGCGGAGCAGTTCCAGCACGGGGAGCCGGTAGCCGACCGCGGTGTGCTCCGCGTTGCCGAGGATCGCGCGGATCTGGTGCCCCGGGCCGCCCCGCCAGCGCTCGTCCGGGGCGTACACCCGCCAGGCCCCGTCCATCCGGAGGTGGCTGTGCAGGGTCAGACCGCCTTCGATCCGGGTCAGCAGGTGCTTGCCGCGCGCGGTGACGTCCAGGACGGTGCGGCCGGTGAGGTCGGCGGTGGCGAAGCGGGGGACGCGCAGGTCCGACCGGGTCAGCACCTGCCCCGCCAGGGCCTCGTGCAGCCGGGCCGCGGTCTGCAGGACGGTGTCTCCTTCGGGCATGCCTCCATGATGGGTGCGTTGGGGCGCCCGTGCGTGTGCCGGGGCGTCCATGCGCCGGCCCGTGTCCGCCAGTGGTCCGGGGCGCGGTCAGGTGGCCGGGTCAGGCGCGCAGACGCAGGCCTCTCGGGGTGGCGAGGAACCCGGCCGCCTCCAGCGTCCGGCCCAGCGGCGAGGTGAGGGAGGAGACGCCGTTCGTCCGCTCCACCGTCACCGTGCCCAGGGCTCCGGCCCGGGCCGAGGCCGCCAGTGCCTCGGCCGCCGCGCGCAGGGCGGGCGCCTCGGGGTCGGACGGCCAGGCCAGGAGGGTCTTGCCGCCGCGCTCCATGTAGAGCGTCAGCTCACCGTCGACCAGGACCACCAGCGCCCCCGCCTTGCGGCCCGGTTTGTGTCCGGCGCCGTCCGGGGACTCCGGCCACGGCAGGGCCGCGCCGTACGCGTTGGCCGGGTCGGCGGCGGCGAGCACCAGGGCCTGCGGCGCGGTGTCCGGATCCCGGCGGTCCCGCGCGGTGGACGCCGCCCGCAGCCGGTCCACCGCGCCGTCCATCGCGAACTGGGCCGCCCCCAGCCCCTCGACCACATAGCCGCGCCGCGCCTGCCCGTTGTCCTCGAAGGCGGCCAGCACGCGGTACGTCGCGGAGAAGCCGCCCTCCACCCCCTCGGCCTGTACCGCGCCCCGGGTCACCACACCGTGCCGGTCGAGGAGGGTACGGGCCAGGGCGTGGGCACGGTGGGTCCGTTCCGGTTCGACCGGGGGGAGCAGCGACCAGCGGCCCGAGACCGTCGGCGGGCCGGTGCGGGACGCGGGGCGGGCGGCCGCGGTGAGCGAGCCGTAGCGACCGCGTGGGACGCTGCGCCGGGAACGGTGGGCGGTGGAGCCCGCCGTCCGCCCCGAGCCCAGCAGCGAACGCAGCGGGGCCAGGGTGTCGTTGGTCAGCCGCCCGGACCAGGCCAGGTCCCACAGGGCGTCGGCCAGCTGCTGGTCCGTGCAGTCCGGGTGGGTGGTGGCCCGGACCTGGTCGGCGATCTGGCGGAAGAAGAGGCCGTATCCGCCGGAGAGCGCGGTGAGCGCGGACTCGTGGAGTGCCGACAGCTCCAGCGGGTGCGGGGGAGGCAGCAGCAGCGGCGCGCTGTCGGCGAGGTAGAGGGAGACCCAGCCGTCCTTGCCGGGCAGCGCCCCCGCCCCTGCCCAGACGACCTCGCCCGTGGTCGTCAGCTCGTCGAGCATCGCCGGGTGGTAGCCCGTGACACGGCTCGGCAGGATCAGCTTCTCCAGCGCCGACGCGGGCACGGGCGCGCCCTGGAGCTGCTCGACGGCACGGGCCAGCCCGTCGATGCCCCGCAGGCTGCTGGAGCCGAAGTGCTGCCACTGGGGGAGGAAGGAGGCGAGGGCCGCGGGCTCCACCGGCTCCAGCTCCTGGCGGAGCGCCGCCAGCGAACGGCGGCGGAGTCGGCGCAGCACCGTGGCGTCGCACCATTCCTGGCCGATGCCCGCCGGGTGGAATTCGCCCTGCACGGTCCTGCCGGAGGCAGAGAGCCGTTGCAGCGCGCCGTCGGTGACGGCGGTGCCGAGCCCGAAGCGCTCGGCGGCCCGGGCGGCGGTGAACGGCCCGTGCGTCCGTGCGTACCGGGCGAGGAGGTCACCGAGCGGATCCTTCACCGGCTCGGTGAACGCCTCGGGCACGCCGACCGGAAGCGCGGTGCCCAGGGCGTCGCGCAGCCGGCCCGCGTCCTCGATCGCCGCCCAGTGGTCGGCGCCGGCGATCCGGACCTGGATCGCCCGGCGGGCCGTCGCCAGCTCCGGCGCCCAGGACGGCTCGGCGCCCCGCTCCGCCAGCTCGGCGTCGGTGAGCGGACCGAGCACGCGCAGCAGATCGGCGACCCCCTCGACATCCTTGATCCGCCGGTCCTCGGTCAGCCACTGCAGCTCCCGCTCCAGCTCGGTGAGGACCTCGGGGTCGAGCAGCTCCCGCAGCTCCGCCCGGCCCAGCAGCTCGGCGAGGAGATGGGAGTCCAGGGAGAGGGCGGCGGCGCGCCGCTCGGCGAGCGGAGAGTCGCCCTCGTACAGGAACTGCGCCACGTAACCGAAGAGGAGCGAGCGGGCGAACGGCGAGGGCTCCTGGGTGGTCACCTCGACCAGCCGGACCCGGCGCGCCTCCAGGTCGCCCATCAGTTCCGTGAGCCCGGGGACGTCGAACACGTCCTGGAGACATTCGCGGACGGCCTCCAGGACGATCGGGAACGAGCCGAACTCCGAGGCGACCTGAAGCAGCTGGGAGGCCCGCTGGCGCTGCTGCCAGAGCGGGGTGCGCTTGCCGGGGGAGCGGCGCGGCAGCAGCAGGGCGCGCGCGGCGCACTCCCGGAACCGGGCGGCGAACAGGGCCGAGCCGCCCACCTGGTCGGTGACGATCTGCTGGACCTCGCCCCGGTCGAAGACGACGTCGGCGGCCGCCACCGGGGGCTGGTCGCTGTCGTACGCCACGGTGCCCGGCGCGGGTCCGTCGCTCCCGGAGTCCGGGGCCGGCGGGGCGTCGAAGTCGAGCAGGTCCAGGCCCATCATGTCCGCGTCGGGCAGCCGCAGCACGATGCCGTCGTCGGCGTGCATCACCTGGGCGTCCATGCCGTACCGCTCGCCGAGGCGGGCGGAGAGGGCGAGCGCCCACGGGGCGTGCACCTGGGCGCCGAAGGGGGAGTGCACGACCACCCGCCAGTCGCCCAGCTCGTCCCGGAACCGCTCGACCAGGATCGTCCGGTCGTCCGGCACATGGCCGCAGGCCCGGCGCTGCTCGTCGAGATAGGCCAGGATGTTGTCCGCCGCCCAGGCGTCGAGTCCGGCGGCGAGCAGGCGCAGCCGGGCATCCTCCTCGGAGAGGCCGCCGATCTCACGGAGGAACGCCCCCAACGCGCGGCCGAGCTCCAGCGGGCGGCCCAGCTGGTCGCCCTTCCAGAACGGCAGCCGCCCCGGAACGCCCGGGGCCGGCGAGACCAGGACCCGGTCCCGGGTGATGTCCTCGATCCGCCAGGACGTGGTGCCCAGGGTGAAGACGTCGCCGACGCGGGACTCGTAGACCATCTCCTCGTCCAGCTCGCCGACCCGGCCGCCGCCCTTCTTCGGGTCGGCCCCGGCCAGGAAGACCCCGAAGAGCCCCCGGTCGGGGATGGTGCCGCCCGAGGTGACGGCGAGCCGCTGCGCCCCGGGGCGGCCCGTGACCGTACCCGCCACCCGGTCCCACACCACCCGGGGGCGCAACTCCGCGAAGGCGTCGGAGGGATAGCGCCCGGCGAGCATGTCGAGCACGGCGGTGAACGCCGACTCCGGGAGCGAGGCGAACGGGGCGGCCCGCCGGACCAGGGCCAGCAGGTCATCGGCCTGCCAGCTGTCCAGGGCCACCATGGCGACCAGCTGCTGGGCCAGCACGTCCAGCGGATTGGCCGGGATGCGCAGCGCCTCGATGGCGCCCTCGCGCATCCGCTCGGTGACGACGGCGGCCTGCACCAGATCGCCGCGGTACTTCGGGAAGACCACCCCGGTGGAGACCGCGCCCACCTGGTGCCCGGCGCGCCCCACCCGCTGGAGGCCGGAGGCGACGGAGGGCGGGGACTCCACCTGGATCACCAGGTCGACCGCGCCCATGTCGATGCCGAGCTCCAGGCTGGAGGTGGCGACCACGGCGGGCAGCCGGCCCGCCTTGAGGTCCTCCTCGACCTGGGCCCGCTGCTCCTTGGAGACCGAGCCGTGGTGGGCGCGGGCCAGCAGGGCGGGGGCGCCCCTGCCCGCGCCGGACTGGGCCATGATCTCCGCCGGTGCATGGGCCTCCGGGAGCGCGGGGGCCGGGTCGTCGGGGTCGAACGCGGTGCCGGTGGCCCGCTCGTACGCGATCTCGTTCAGCCGGTTGCACAGCCGCTCGGCCAGCCGCCGGGAGTTCGCGAAGACGATGGTGGAGCGGTGCGACTGGACGAGATCGGCGATGCGCTCCTCGACATGCGGCCAGATCGAGGGCTTGTCCGCCTGGCCGGAGTCGCCGTCGGTGGCGGGGGAGCCGCCCAGCTCGCCCAGATCCTCGACCGGGACGACGACCGACAGGTCGAACTCCTTGGTGGACCGGGGCTGGACGATCTCCACCTTGCGCTGCGGTGACAGGAAACGGGCCACCTCGTCGACCGGCCGGACCGTCGCGGACAGGCCGATGCGCCGGGCGGGGCGGGGCAGCAGCTCGTCGAGCCGCTCCAGGGAGAGGGCGAGATGGGCGCCGCGCTTCGTCCCGGCGACCGCGTGCACCTCGTCGAGGATCACCGTCTCGACGCCGGCCAGCGCGTCCCGGGCGGAGGACGTCAGCATCAGGAACAGCGACTCGGGCGTGGTGATCAGGATGTCCGGCGGTCTGGTCACCAGGGAGCGCCGCTCGGCGGGCGGGGTGTCCCCGGACCGGATGCCGACCCGCACCTCCGGCTCCGGCAGCCCCAGGCGCACCGACTCCTGGCGGATGCCGGTCAGCGGCGAGCGGAGGTTGCGCTCGACGTCGACCGCGAGGGCCTTGAGCGGGGACACGTACAGCACGCGGCAGCGCTTCTTCGCCTCGGCGGGCGGCGGCCCGGCCGCCAGCCGGTCCAGCGAGGCGAGGAACGCGGCCAGCGTCTTCCCGGAACCGGTCGGCGCGACGACCAGGACATCGCTGCCCTCGCCGATGGCCCGCCAGGCGCCCTCCTGCGCCGCGGTGGGCGCGCTGAAGGCCCCGCTGAACCAACTGCGGGTCGCGGGCGAGAAGGCGTCGAGAGCGGAGCCGGTCATGTCCCCCATCGTGCACCCCGCCACTGACAACCGGCCGGAACGACCGCCCGCGACCGTCCGCTCACGCCCCGGCACACGGCCGGGACCTGCGAGAATGTCCCCATGACGGGAGCGGACGGCACGGCGGAATGGGCGCGGCACTGGCAGTACGCCGCCCTGCCCGACCTCGATCTGCTGCGCGCCCGGTACGTCCGCCACACCTTCCCCCGGCACAGCCACGAGGGCTATGTCTTCGGTGCGGTCACCGGCGGGGTGGAGGACGTGGGACTGCCGGGCGGCACCGTCCACGCGGTCCCCGGCACCGTCGTCATGATCAACCCGGAGGTGCCGCACACCGCCCGCTCCGGGGCGCCCGAGGGCTGGGCGTACGCCACGCTCTACCCGTCGGCCCAGGTCGTCAACGACATCGCGGCCGAGGTGACGTCCCTGCGCGGCACGGTCGGCTTCGCCGAGAGCCGGGTGACCGATCCCCACGCGTCCCGGCTGATCACCGAGGTGCACCGGGCGGCGGAGGAGGGCAACGCACTGGCGGCCGACAGCCTGCTGCGGGTCCTGGTCACCCGGCTCCTCAGCCGGCACGGCAGCCCGCTGCCCGGCCTGACCACGCACGCCGGGAGCGCGCGGAACGCCGTACGCGCCCGTGCCGCGCTGGAGGAGCGCATGGCCGCCCCGCCCACGCTGGAGGCGCTCGCCGCGGAGCTGGGAACCGGCCCGTTCGCGCTGCTGAGGGCCTTCAAGAAGGAGTACGGCATGCCGCCCCACACCTGGCTCACCGACGCCCGGGTACGCAGGGCCCGCCGCATGCTCGACGCCGGCGTCGCCCCCGCCGAGGCCGCGACCGCCGTCGGCTTCACGGACCAGCCGCACCTCAACCGCCACTTCACCCGGATCGTGGGGGTGCCGCCCGGCGCCTACCAGCGCGAGCGCGGCGTGCTGCGGCCCGGTGGATGAAAGCCCGGTGCCGGTGGGTGGGAAACCGGTGGCGCCGGTGGGTGGGAAACCGGTGGCCGGTGGGGGTCAAGAACATGCCGGCGGGTGTGCAAGAACGTACAAGACCCGGCCCGAACGATCCCCGTAGCGTTCCGGGCGTGGCAGAACAGACAGCACCCCCAGAGAGCACCGGCGCGCCCGGTGCCATATCCGCCGGTCCGCCCGGCCCGGCGGCCGAGGTCCGACCGGAGAAGCCGGACGCCGCGGTCGTGCGGGACGCGCTCGGTGTCGGCATCGCCGTCGGGCTCTCCGGCTTCGCCTTCGGCGTCACCTCCGCCGGCTCCGGCCTCAGCCTGCTCCAGACCTGCGTCCTGAGTCTGCTCGTCTTCACCGGCGCCTCGCAGTTCGCCCTGGTCGGCGCCCTGGCCGCGGGCGGCAACCCCTACACCGCGGCGGCCGGGGCGTTCTTCCTGGGCGTGCGGAACGCCTTCTACGGACTGCGGCTCTCCCAGCTGCTCGCCCTTCCCCGCGCGGTGCGCCCCTTCGCCGCCCACTGGGTCATCGACGAGACGACCGCGGTCACCCTGCCGCAGCCCACCCGGCGAGCCGCGCGCATCGGCTTCACGGTCACCGGGCTCACCCTGTACGTGCTCTGGAACCTCACGACCCTGGTGGGCGCTCTGGGCGCCGAGGCGCTGGGCGACACCGACGCGTGGGGCCTGGACGCGGCGAGTCCCGCGGTGTTCCTCGCCCTCCTCGCGCCGATGCTCAAGAGCACCACCGAGCGCGTCACGGCGGGCGTGGCCGTTCTGCTGGCCCTGACCCTGCTGCCCGTCCTGCCGGCCGGTGTGCCCGTACTGCTGTCGGCGCTCGCGGCGCCGGTCGTCCTCTTCCTGATGGGACGTGCGAAGCGGGGACCGGAAACCGAGGACGACGCGGTGACACAGCGGAAGAAGGGCGGGCGGCGCTCATGAACGTCTGGATCGCCATCGGACTGACCGTGGCGGGCTGCTACCTCGCCAAGCTCCTGGGCCTGCTGGTGCCCGCGGGCGTGCTGGAGCGACCGCTGGTCCAGCGGATGGCCGCTCTGCTGCCCGTGGCGCTGCTGGCGGCTCTCACCGCGCAGCAGACCTTCGGCGACGGCCAGCAGCTCGTCCTCGACGCCCGTGCCGCGGGTCTCGCGGCGGCCGCGCTCGCCCTCGTCCTGCGCGCTCCGTTCCTGGTGGTCGTCGGTGCGGGCGTCCTGGTCACGGCGGTCGTACGCGCGCTGGCCTGAGCGAGCGGCCCCGTACCGCCGGCCGGGTACTTCCGCGGTGGTCAGCCGAGCGGGCGACCGTACGAGCGGAGCGTCTCCAAGGCTCTGAGCGTCACCAGGGGGCGTCCTTCCAACGCGGTTCCCGGGGCCCACCGGCGCCAGGTCACGGGCCACCCGCCGTCGTCCTGCTGCTCGGCGGCCAGGTGGTCGAGCGAGCGCTCCAGCTCCTCGTCCGTGAACCAGCGGCGGGCCAGCGACCCGGGCGTACGGGCGTAGTCGTGCGGGAAGTGGTGCTCACCCGGGGCGTAGCCCGTCGCCACCGGGTAGTCCGCCGTCCGGGAGGGATCGAGCACCGCGAGCCGTTGTTCGCGCACCAGGCGGCCGAGCCGGTCGGCCGCCGCCTCGGCGCGGGCCCGGTCCGGAGCGCCGTCCAGAAAGGCGATCGCGGCCTCGACCTCGTAAGGATGGGACTGTTCCAGGGCGTCGACGGCGCTCCAGCAGAAGTCCGTCGCCCGGAACAGCCAGGCGTGCCACACCTGATTGCCGTGCAGCAGCCCGACGACCGGACCGGTCGCGAGCAGCTCCGCCGGCGGATCGTCCACGATCGGGATGAACGGCGCGGCGGGATAGCCGCGCTGGGTGGGCAGCAGAGCGGGCAGTGCGCCTTCTTTGGTTGACACATCGGTCAGATAGCGACAGATCCGCTCCACGCGCTGTCCGTCGCAGCGGCCGATCGAGTCAAGAACGCTCAGTGCGTGAGCGGTGTGCAGCGGCTGGCTGACCGGACCCCGGAGGTCGGGTTCCAGCGCGTGACCGTAGCCGCCGTCCTCGTTCAGATAGGCGGAGAGGGCCGTCTCGACGGCGTCGGGACCTCCGCCGAGGAAGCCATGGGCGAACCTCCGCTGTTCGAGGACGCGGGCCGTGAGCCAGATGAACTGCTCGGCGCGGGCGAGGGTGTTTGCTCCGGTTCCAGCCATGGACCGACCGTAGAGGGGAAAGGCGCCCGGCATGTGCCGGGCGGACCGGCTGCACTCTCAGGAGCGGGATACTGGTGGCATGCGGTTGACGATTTTCTGGGAGCGGATGGCCGACCACTTCGGTGCGGCGTACGCGGACTCCTTCGCCCGTGACCATGTGATGGCCGAACTCGGCGGCCGCACGGTGCACCAGGCCCTGGACGCGGGCTGGGACGCCAAGGACGTCTGGCGCGGGGTCTGCGCGGCCATGGACGTCCCGGCGGACAGGCGCTGAACAGGAGAGGTCGACTCGGGGCGGGGGGACCGGCGGCCGGAGGCATGGGCCAGACTTGTCCCGTGCCATCGACAGACGAGACCGTCCCGGTCCAGCCGTCCGACTCCCCGCCCGTCCCGCCGGCCGCGCCACCCGCGCCGCCGTCCGGTGCCGGCGGGGTCCGTATGCCCGGCTGGCTGCCGCGTGCGATGGTGCTGGCCCTGGCGCTCTACGCCTGCTTCCAGCTCAGCAGCTGGGCGTTCGACCAGCTCATCGGGCTGCTGACGAACGTGCTGATCGCGTTCTTCCTCGCGCTCGCCATCGAGCCCGCGGTCGGGCGGATGGCGCATCGTGGCATACGCCGAGGGCTGGCCACGTTCCTCGTCTTCCTCTGCCTGATGATCTTCGGTGTCGGGTTCGTGGTGCTGCTGGGGTCGATGCTCGCGGGCCAGATCGTCGACATGGTCGACGAGTTCCCCAAGTACATCGACTCGGTGATCAACTGGGTCAACCAGACCTTCCACACCGAACTCTCCCGGGTCGAGGTCCAGGACAGCCTGCTGCACTCCGACTGGTTGCAGAAGTACGTCCAGAACAGCGCCACCGGCGTGCTCGACGTCTCCACCACGGTCATCGGCGGGCTGTTCCGGCTGCTGACGATCTTCCTGTTCTCGTTCTACTTCGCGGCCGACGGCCCCCGGCTCCGCCGCGCGCTGTGCTCCGTCCTGCCGCCGGCCCGGCAGACCGAGGTGCTGCGCGCCTGGGAGATCGCGGTCGACAAGACCGGCGGGTACATCTACTCGCGCGGTCTGATGGCGTTGATCTCCGGCGTCGCGCACTACATCCTGCTGGTGATCCTCGGGGTGCCGTACGCCCCGGCGCTCGCGGTCTGGGTCGGACTCGTCTCGCAGTTCATCCCCACCATCGGCACGTATCTCGCGGGCGCCCTGCCCATGCTGATCGCCTTCACGGTCGACCCCTGGTACGCGGTGTGGGTGCTCGGGTTCGTGGTGATCTACCAACAGTTCGAGAACTACGTGCTCCAGCCCAAGCTGACCGCGAAGACCGTCGACATCCACCCGGCGGTCGCCTTCGGTTCGGTCATCGCGGGCACGGCCCTGCTCGGTGCGGTCGGCGCGCTGGTCGCCATCCCCGCCGTCGCCACGCTCCAGGCGTTCCTCGGCGCCTATGTGAAGCGGTACGACGTCACCGACGACCCACGGGTGCACGGCGGAAGCAGCCGCGCTCCCCGGAGGCCGTTGCCGTCGCGGATACGCCGTCTGCTGAACGGCCGCGGGGAAGCGGAGGACGGCCCGCGTCCGCAGTAGCCGGTCGCAGCGGGCGCCTCAGGGGTGGTCCGTGACGTCGGGTCGCCTCAGCGGTAGCCCGTCACGTCGGCCGGCAGGCCCGGGTCCTGGACCTCGGTCAGATAACGCCAGGCGTCGGGCCGGTCCCCGTCCACATCGGTGAAGCCGTAGACCTGGGCGAGCTGCCCGCTGGAGAGCGACCTGCCGTTCCAGCGGGCCACCTCGGGATCGCCGGCGAGGGCGGCCACGGCGCGGCCGACGTACGCGGGGGACTCGGAGATCGCGAAGTGGGGCGCGTGCGCCACGGCGTCGCGCCAGGTGGCCTCGGTCACCCCGTGGGCCTGGAGCATGGCCTCGGACCGGAGCCAGCCGGGGGTGAGCGCCACGGCCGTCGCACGGTGCGGTGCGAGTTCATGGCCGAGGGCGAAGGCCATCCGGTTCACCGCGGCCTTGGCCAGGTCGTAGAAGAACGAGACGCGGTAGTGGGACGCGTTGTACTCGTCCGTCCCGTCGGTCATCTCGACGACCAGGCCGCCCGGAGTCTCGATCAGCAGGGGCAGCGCGAAGTGGCTGGTGATGGCATGGGTGTCGACGGCCAGCCGCAGGGTGTGCAGCCCGGTGTCGAGCGACGACCCCCACACCGGCTTGTCCCACTCGATCTCGGCGCCCCAGATGTCGTTCACCAGGATGTGCAGGGCCCCCTGCTCGCTCGCGATACGGGCCACGAGCGCCCTGACCCGGTCGGGCACCAGGTGGTCGACCTGGACGGCGATACCCCGTCCACCCGCCGCGTCGACCAGGGCCGCGGTCTCCTCGATCGTCTCGGGCCGGTCCATCTCGGAGCGCTCGGACCCGCTCGTACGCCCGGTCACGTACACGGTCGCACCGGCGGCGCCGAGCTGGACGGCAATGCCTCTGCCGGCCCCGCGGGTACCACCGGCGACGAGCGCCACACGGCCGGCCAGGTCGGATGCGGGGGCCTGCCCTCCGTGGGGTGTTCCGGGTTCCGCGGTCGCTCCCATAACGATCGAATATAGGGCGATACGTTCAGGTGTGCAGGCGCTGTCGAGCGTCGGCGGCCAGAAGCTAGTGGTCGCGCGCCGACGGCAGGCCGGGAGGCGCTCCTCCTGCTCCAGTACCGTGCATGCGCATGACCGATGCCGAGACCGAGATCGAAAACGGGACCGAGGCCGAGGCCGGAGCCGAGATCACCGCGGAGCTGGTTCGGGACCTGCTGCGGGAGCAGCACCCGGACCTTGCGGGGCTGGCCGTCCGCGAAGTGGCGGGCGGCTGGGACAACCAGCAGTGGCGGATCGGGGACGAGCTGGCCGTACGGATGCCGCGCACCGAACGCGCCCCCGATCTGCAGCGCAAGGAGCGGCGGTGGCTGCCCGTCCTGGCCCCGCGCCTGCCTCTCCCGGTCCCGAACCCCGTGCGGACCGGTGAACCGTCCGCGCTCTTCCCGAAGCCCTGGACCGTCATGACGTGGGTCCCCGGCGAGCCCCTGGACCACGCCTCCATCAGCCGTGGCGACCACGCGGCCGAAGCCCTGGCGGGCTTCCTCCGGGCGCTCCATGTGGAGGCGCCCGCCGGGGCGCCGATCAGCTCGGACCGCGGTGCCCATCCCAGCGGATGCACGGACGGCTTCGACGGCCTCTTCGAGGCCGTTGCCCCCGGCGACATCGCCGAAGCGATCCGGGCCGTCTGGGCCGATGCCGTCGCGGCGCCCGCGTGGGAGGGGCCGCCGGTATGGGTGCACGGTGACCTGCACCCGGCGAATGTCGTCGTCTCGGACGGGACGCTCTCCGGTGTGATCGACTTCGGCGACCGGTTCGCCGGTGATCCGGCATGGGATCTGGCGGCCGCATGGGTGATCCTTCCGGCGGGCACCGCATCGCGGTTCTTCGACGCCTACGCGCATGCGGACGAGGGGACGATCCGGCGCGCCCGCGGACTGGCCGTTCTGAAGGGCCTGGTCCTCATGCTCGTGGGCCGGAACGGGGACCGGGGCCTTCCCGGCGGTAAGCCGACATGGGGGCCTGCGGGCCGGGCGGCCCTCGACCGTGCCCTGGAAACCGCCCGGTAGTGCGCGTGAGGTCAGCGTGGTGCGCTTGACACCAAAATCGAACATCCATTCTGATGGGATTCCGGCCGGGTTTTCCCGGGCCCGACCGTGGAGTTGTCCACAGGCCGGGAGGACGTCGAGGCCCATTGTCAGTGGCAGGGGTTAGCGTCTGTGACGTGAAGCGATCGACTCAAGCAAATCGGGTGGAACCCATGGCAGGCAACGACCGCGAGAAGGCGCTGGACGCCGCACTCGCACAGATTGAACGACAGTTCGGCAAGGGCGCGGTGATGCGCCTGGGCGAGCGGCCCAACGAGCCCATCGAGGTCATCCCCACGGGATCGACCGCCCTCGACGTCGCCCTCGGCGTCGGCGGTCTGCCGCGCGGCCGTGTGGTGGAGGTGTACGGACCGGAGTCCTCCGGTAAGACGACGCTGACGCTGCACGCCGTGGCGAACGCGCAGAAGCTCGGCGGCTCGGTGGCGTTCATCGACGCCGAGCACGCGCTGGACCCGGAGTACGCGAAGAAGCTCGGCGTCGACATCGACAGCCTCATCCTGTCCCAGCCGGACAACGGTGAGCAGGCGCTGGAGATCGTCGACATGCTGGTGCGCTCCGGCGCCCTGGACCTGATCGTCATCGACTCCGTGGCGGCCCTGGTGCCCCGTGCGGAGATCGAGGGCGAGATGGGCGACTCGCACGTGGGTCTGCAGGCCCGCCTGATGAGCCAGGCGCTCCGCAAGATCACCAGCGCGCTCAACCAGTCCAAGACCACCGCGATCTTCATCAACCAGCTGCGCGAGAAGATCGGCGTGATGTTCGGCTCCCCGGAGACCACCACCGGTGGCCGGGCGCTGAAGTTCTACGCCTCGGTGCGTCTGGACATCCGGCGTATCGAGACGCTGAAGGACGGGACCGACGCGGTCGGCAACCGCACCCGCGTCAAGGTCGTCAAGAACAAGGTCGCGCCGCCGTTCAAGCAGGCGGAGTTCGACATCCTCTACGGCCAGGGCATCAGCCGCGAGGGCGGACTGATCGACATGGGCGTGGAGCACGGCTTCGTCCGCAAGGCCGGCGCCTGGTACACGTACGAGGGCGACCAGCTCGGCCAGGGCAAGGAGAACGCCCGCAACTTCCTCAAGGACAACCCCGACCTCGCCAACGAGATCGAGAAGAAGATCCTGGAGAAGCTGGGTGTCGGCGTCCGTCCGGACGACGGGACGGGCGAGCCCGCCGCGGACGCCGCCGCGACCGCGGCACCGGCGGCCGACGGGGCGGCGAAGCCGGCGACCACCGCGGCCGCCAAGGCCAAGCCGGCCAAGACCGCGGCGGCCAAGAGCTAGGCCGTGACACGTCGTACGGAGTGGCCGGGCAGCCCTGCCGAGCCCGGCGGCGATCCCGGATCCGGTTACGGGCCCACCGACACGTCCGCCGCCGCGCGGGGGGCGGCAGCGGACGACGTCGGGGCGCGGTCCGGGCGCCGCTCACGCGGTGGAGCGGGCGCCCGGAGCGGATTCGGCGAAGGGGCGGGCCGCCGTGCCCGCTCCGGTACCAGAAGCAGCGGCTCCCCTTCCTCGTCGAGGGCCGAGAAGGGGGAGCCGCGAGACCCGGTCGAGCAGGCGCGCGCCATCTGTCTGCGCCTGCTCACCGGGACACCGCGTACGCGCAAGCAGCTCGCGGACGCCCTGCGCAAGCGGGAGATCCCGGACGAGGCGGCCGAGGAAGTGCTCGCGCGCTTCGAGGACGTCGGGCTGATCGACGACGCGGCGTTCGCCGGGGCATGGGTGGAGTCCCGGCACCACGGCCGGGGGCTCGCGCGCCGTGCCCTCGTCCGTGAGCTGCGGACGAAGGGCGTGGACTCCGCCGTGATCGACGAGGCGGTCGGACAGCTCGACGCGGATCAGGAGGAGGAGACGGCTCGCGAGCTCGTGGCCCGCAAGCTCCGCTCCACGCGGGGCCTGGACCGTGACAAGCGGCTGCGCCGGCTGGCGGGGATGCTCGCACGCAAGGGGTACGGGGAGGGCATGGCCCTGCGGGTGGTGCGGCAGGCGCTGGAGGAGGAGGGCGAGGACACGGAAGGCCTGGACGAGCCCTTCTGACGGGAGCTCCTGTCCGGTGGTTACTGTCCGGCCAGGGCCGCGAGGCGGGCGGCCCCGTCGACGAGGGCCAGCGCGTCCGCCGCGGTGCGGCCCGGCACGCGGTTCCAGGGGCCGATCAGCCCGGGCCACCCCTGCGCACGCAGCTCCGTGATCAGCCAGGCGCCGGCCCGGTCCACGGTGTCGAGGGAGCCGTAGCCGAGGCGGTGCGCCGAGATCAGGGCGCCGCAGACGCAGCGTGCGCCACGGGCGTTCCGCAGCCGGTACGGGGTGTTCTGCCAGCCCCACTCGGCGAGGATCTGCCGTGCGTAGCCGAGCTGGGTCGAGGGGCGCAGGTCGCCCTGCCCGACCCGACGCCAGAGGTGGACGCGGTCGGGCAGCATCGCACCCAGCCGCCCGGGCAGCGGGCGCTCGTCCGGAGGCGGGGCGGGCAGCGTCCGCAGCGTGTCGCCGACGAGCCGGTCCACGGGCACGGACAGCAGGCTCCGCCAGTCGAAGGGGCCCGGGGGCGAAGGTTCCGCCGGACTCGCGGGGGCGAGCGGGGGCTCGGGGGCGGTGTACTCCCACCCCGTGACGATCTGCTGCCACGCCTGGGTGTCGTGCAGCCGGGAGGCCTGGTCGTCGAGCTGTTCCGGGGTGAGGACAGCGATCGCCATGAGTGCGTCATCTCCGTACATTTCGGACCTCTTGTGTGAGGCGAATGTCGGTTACGCACGGCGATTGCTCCAGTGGAACGTGGCGTTCGGGTGTGCGACACCCGTGGCCCGACACCCGAGCTCAGGTGTCGGGCCACGGGTGTCGGACCACAGGTATCAGGTGCCGGTGTCAGACGGAGGTGACCGGAAGTCCCGCGGCCCGCCACGCCTGGAAGCCGCCGATCAGGTCGGTGGCCCGGTGCAGGCCCAGCTGCCGCAGCGAGGCGACCGCGAGGCTGGAGGCGTAACCCTCGTTGCAGATGACGACGATCCGGAGGTCGTGGCCGACCGCCTCGGCGGCGCGGTGGCTGCCCTGGGGGTCGAGCCGCCACTCCAGCTCATTGCGTTCGACGACCAGCGCGCCCGGGATCAGTCCGTCCCGGTCGCGGAGGGCCGCGTACCGGATGTCCACCAGCAGGGCCCCGGCCTCCGCCGCCGCGGCGGCCTCCGGCGGGCCGATCCGGTCGTAGCCGGCCCGGACCCGCTCCAGCAGCTCGTCGATGCCCACCGGAGCAGTGCCCACCGGTGCCGAAACCCTTCGCACCGCGGCGTTCCGGTCCGCGCTCACTGCCAGTCCCCCGGGCGCTCGGTCTGCTCCAGACGGAGCACCGCACCGGTGCGGCTGAACCGGCGGATCCGCGGCAGCGGAGGGTAGTAGGCGTGGACGGAGACCGCGTGGGCGTCGGTGGACTCGTTGAGGACCTCGTGGACGTGGTTCTGACCGAACGCCCGGCCCTGACCGGTCGCCAGCACCCTCGACCGGTCCACCCCCTCCGTCAGCTCCAGCGTCTTCCAGCCGTCGGTGGGCAGCCGCACGGCCAGCGAGTGCTCCTTGAGGGCGCCCGACGCGGTGGTGAACGCGCCGAACGAGTCGGCGTGATCGTGCCAGCCCGTGCCGGTGCCCGGCGGCCAGCCGATCAGCCACGCCTCGCTGCCGCCCGGCCCGTCGAGCCGGATCCAGGTGCGGCCCTCCGGATCGAGGGGGAGCGAGGCGATGAGGGCCTCGTCCCGGGCGGTGTCGCGGACGAAATCCATCAGCTCCGCGACCGTCGGCGCGGCGGCGGAGGACCCGGTGGCGGAGGACCCGGCAGGGGCGGACGCGGTGGCGGCCACCGGGGCGGAAGGGGAAGGAACGGAGACAGCCGTGGGCACGGCGGAGTGAGGGGAAGACACGAGGACCGTCCTGAGAGTTCGCATGGGAGCCCGGCCGTGCGGAAAGGCGGCACGGATCGGCAGAGGGAAGCGATTCAGCAGGACGGGCGACACACGCAGCCCGCGTAACGGACGAGGTCCATATGGACCCTCCGCCACAGGCGCACATCGGTGTCGGTCATGATCTGGAGTACACCATGCGCGCCTGTGGCGGTCAATCGGTCAGGTGATCGCGGCGGTCCCGTCGGCGTGCACCCGTGCCCGGGGCGGCCGCTCGTGGTCCGCGCTCCGCTCGCCCTCGCCGTCCTCCGGTCCCGCGGGCTCCCGCGTACCGCGCGGCGCACCACCCAGCGCGGCCTGTGCCGCGGTGTACAGCTCCGCGGGCCGTACGCCGCCGAAGGCCGCCACCAGATGCCCGTCGGGCCTGACCAGCAGCACGGTGTGGGCCGAGGCCCCCGGATAGCTCTCGGTCACCAGCAGCTCCGTGGGCCCCGGGAGCGCCGCGACGGCGTCCGTGAGGCGGGGCATGACGCCCGCGGTCCGCCAGTGCCGCCGGTCCCAGACGCCGGTCCCCGGTGCGACCAGGATCACCAGCGGCTTGCCCTGCCCGAGCCGCTCCCGCAGCCGCCCCGTCGTTCCGTCCGGCGCCGTCACCGTCACATCGGTGACCGGCGCACCGGGGGGCGTACCGACGACGGTGTGCGCCTCGGCGTGCGGAGGCGCAAGGGGGGAGTGCGAGTACGAAGGGGGCGCACCGAGGGCTCCACAGCCCAGATGGCCGTCGGAGAGCAGGGTGTCGTGACCGCGCGCGGCGCCCGGGACCAGGGTCCGCAGGCCGCCTCCGCCGCGCAGTATCGGCAGCGACTGGTCGGCGGCGCGCAGCCGGGCGGCCACCGCGGCCCGGCGCTCCGCCTGGTAGCTGTCGAGCAGGTGCTCGGCCGGGCCGTGGTGCCAGGCGTGGGCCAGCTTCCAGGCCAGGTTCTCGGCGTCCCGGAGACCCTCGTCGAGCCCCTGCGTGCCCAGCGCGCCGAGCAGGTGCGCCGCGTCCCCGGCCAGGAAGGCGCGTTGCTTGCGCCAGCGCCGGGCGAGCCGGTGGTGGAGCGTATGGACGCCGGTGTCCAGCAGTTCGTACGCCGGGGTCTCGCCGCACCAGCCGGCCAGCGTGTCCCGGATGCGGGTGATCAGGGCTTCGGGGGTGACCAGTTCGCCGCGCGGCGGCAGCAGCCAGTCCAGCCGCCAGACGCCGTCCGGCAGCGGCCGGGCGGAGATCTCGGCGCCCCCGGTCCGCCAGGGAGGCTGCCGGTGCGACACGGCCTCGTCCGGCCAGGGCAGTTCGGCCCGGAGTGCGGCGACGGCGTGCCGCTCCACCGCCGTACGGCCGGGGAACCGGATGTCCAGCAGCTTGCGCACGGTCGACCGGGCGCCGTCGCAGCCGACCAGATAACTCCCGCGCCACCAGGTCGATCCCGGCTCCCGGGTGTGCACCGTGATGCCGTCGGGGTCCTGCTCCAGCGTGTCGATCCGGCTCATCGGCACCAGCTGGACCAGCGGCGCCTTGTCCACCGCCGCACGCAGCGCGCCGCTCAGCGCGTGCTGCGGAACATGGAGCGGCGAGGGAAGGAGCCCGGGGAGCGGTTCCTCGGCCTCCTCGTGCCCGCGGCCCCCGCTCAGCGGCACGTCCCGGACCAGCTGCTTCCGGCGCATCGAACGCCACCCGGCCCAGCGCAGCCCGACGCGGTCCAGCTCCCGGCAGCCCAGGCGGCCGACCAGGTCGGCGGTGTCCTCGCGCAGCACGACCGTGCGGGCGGGACGGGGCTCCTCGGCGCCGGGGCCCTCGTCGAGAACGACCGAGGGGACGCCCTGGGCGGCGAGGGCCAGCGACAGCGTCAGGCCGACGGGCCCGGCGCCGACGACGATCACCGGGTCCACGGCGCGTACCCTCCGGCCCGTACGGTCATGCGGAACGTGGCATAGGAAGCCGGGTGCGTGATCACAGAACGTATGCAACCCACTGGTGGTGCTTGCGTCAAGTGACCGAGGCAGCGACGCGTGCGCCGCTGCCTCGAATGCTCCTGCCGGGAGGGGTCGGCAGGACCCCGGGGTGGTCAGCCCTTCGTCACTCCGGCCCCACCGGCACCGCCGTCCGTGGGGCCTGCGCCCCCTGCGCCCCCCAGGTCCGGGCCGGGCACGGCGTCCACCGCGGGGATGCCGGCGGCCGGGGCGCCGGGCGCCACCTTGATGCCGGTCTTGGCGCGGCGGCCGCGCTTCTCGATCCAGGTCGCCAGCGCCGAGAGCAGCAGACACATCGCGATGTAGATCGTGCCGATCACGACGATCGTGGAGACGTACGGGTACTGGCCGTTCACCTGGGTGTTGGAGGCGATCAGACGCGCGGTCTGGAGCAGCTCCGGGTACAGGATGATGAAGCCGAGCGAGGTGTCCTTGAGGGTCACCACGAGCTGACCGATGATCGTCGGCAGCATGGACCGGACGGCCTGCGGCATCAGGACGCTGACCATGACCTGCGTCTTGCTCATGCCGAGCGCGTACGCCGCCTCGCTCTGCCCCTTGGGCACCGAGTTGATGCCGGCCCGCAGCACCTCGGCCTGGACGCAGCCGTTGTAGACGGACAGGCCCGCCGCGAGCGCCCACATCGAGTAGTCGGTGAGGAAGCCGACCCAGATGGCGTAGATGGTGATCAGCAGCGGCAGCGAGCGGAACAGCTCGATGAAGGTGGTCGCCGCCCAGCGGATCGGCTTGTGGTCGGAGAGCCGGCCCACCACCAGGAGCACACCGAGGACCAGCGAGCCGATCGCGGCGAGACCGAACGCCTTGAGCGTGGCGATCAGGGCGTCGGCGATGTTCTGCCGGATGCCCGCGTAGTTGAAGATGTCCCACATCTCGGGGGCGAGGTGCCCCTTGTCGGCGAGCCGCACGATGCTGGCGCCGATCAGCGCCGCGATGGCGAGGGTGCCGACGACGGCGTAGATCCGGTTGCGGACGACGGCCTTGGGACCCGGGGCGTCGTAGAGAACGCTGGCGCTCATCGGGCGACCTCCATGCGACGCTCCAGCAGCCGGAAGAGGCCGCTGATGGTAAACGTGACGACCAGATAGCCGAGGGCCACCCAGATGAAGACGGGGACGATGTCGTAACCCTTGTCGCTCATCAGCTTCTGCCAGCCGAACAGTTCGGCGACGCTGAAGGCCCCGGCGATCGCGGAGTTCTTGGTGAGCGCGATGAAGATGCTGCTCAGCGGCGGGATCACGGTCCGGGTCGCTTGGGGGAGCACCACGATCTGGAGCGTCTGGGCGAACGTCATACCGATCGAGCGCGCGGCCTCGGCCTGTCCCAGCGGCACGGTGTTGATGCCGGAGCGGACCGCCTCGCACACGAACGACGAGGTGTAGAAGCCGAGCGCCAGCGAACCGAGGACGAACGGGCTCATCCCCGGGAAGAGGATCTCGGGCACGACGAAGAAGAAGATCAGGAAGAGCAGCGTCAGCGGGGTGTTGCGCATCAGCGTCACCCAGGCGGTGCCGAAGTACCGCAGCGGCGGCACCGGCGAGACCCGGAATCCGGCGATGAGCACACCGAGGACCAGGGCGATAACCGAGCTGACGGCGGTGATCGACACGGTTCCTATGAAGCCGTCGCGGAACTCTGGGAAATTGTCGAGCAGTACGTTCATGAGGTCTCCGCGTCGGCGGTCAGCGGCATCAGGGCAGGGGAAGGGGCGCCCCGTACGCCCGTCGGCCCCGGGGAGAGGGCCACGGCGGCGGCGTACGGGACGCCTGGGTCACTCGCGGGGCGTCGTGACGGGTGTCGGCGCTCGGGCGCCCGGCGGTGCCGGGCGCCCGACGGCGTCAGTAGCGCTCGATGGCCGGCGGGTCGACGTACTCCGAACCGGACAGGCCCAGCGTGGCCTCGTAGATCTTCTTGTACGTGCCGTCCTTGACGCGCTCCTCCAGCGACTTGCTGATGGCCTCGCGGAGGACCTTGTCGTCCTTGTTCAGGCCGATGCCGTAGGGCTCGTCGGTGAACGGCTCGCCGACGACCTGGAGCTTGCCGGAGTTGGCGGCGGCGTAGCCCTTGAGGATCGAGTCGTCCGTGGTGACGGCGTCGATCTGCTTGGTCAGCAGCTGCTGCACGCAGTCGGAGTACTTGGCCAGCTCGACGACGCTCGCGCCGTACTCCGGCTTCTTGATCTCCTGGAGCGGCGTGGAGCCGACGATCGAGCAGACCTTCTTGCCCTTCACCGACTCCTTGCCGGTGATCGACTTGTCGTCCTTGCGCACCAGGAGGGCCGCACCGGCCTTGTAGTACGGACCGGCGAAGCCGACCTGCTTCTTGCGCTCGTCGTTGATCGTGTAGGTGCCGACGTAGTAGTCGACCTGGCCCTTGGAGATGGCCGTCTCACGGACGCCGGAGTCGACGGTCTTCCACTCGATCTGCTTGTCGGAGAAGCCGAGGTCGGCCGCGACCATCTTGGCGATCTCGATGTCGAAGCCCGAGCGCTCCTTGGTCGACTGGTCCTCGAAGCCGAGGAACGGCTGGTCGGCCTTGGCGCCGAGAACCAGCTTGCCGCGCTCCTTGGCCTTCTTGAAGACCGGGGAGTCCAGGGCGACGTCCTTGGCCACGGTGTACGTGGGCAGCGCGGGGGCCTCGGAGGAACCCGGCTTCGTGCCGCCCGGTTTGTCACCGGCGGAGCCCTCCTTGCCACCACACGCGGTGGCGGTCAGGGCGAGGACGGCGATGGCCGCGACGGCGGCGGACTTACGGAGCTTCATGTGAACAATCCTTAAGTTCGTAGGTCGTTGTCGTCAGTGGTGAAGGATCTTCGACAGGAAGTCCTTGGCCCGGTCGCTGCGCGGATTGCTGAAGAACTGCTCGGGGGTCGCCTCTTCGACGATCTTCCCGTCGGCCATGAACACGACGCGGTTGGCGGCGGAACGGGCGAAGCCCATCTCATGGGTGACGACGATCATCGTCATCCCGTCCCGGGCCAGCTGCTGCATGACCTCGAGGACCTCGTTGATCATCTCCGGGTCGAGAGCCGACGTGGGCTCGTCGAAGAGCATGACCTTCGGGTCCATCGCCAACGCCCGTGCGATCGCGACGCGTTGCTGCTGGCCACCGGAGAGCTGCGCCGGGTACTTGTCGGCCTGTACGCCGACGCCCACCCGGTCGAGCAGTGTCCTGGCCTTCTCCTCCGCCGCCTTCTTGTCGGCCTTGCGGACCTTGACCTGGCCCAGCATGACGTTCTCCAGCACCGTCTTGTGTGCGAAGAGATTGAACGACTGGAAGACCATGCCCACGTCGGCGCGCAGCCTCGCCAGCTCCTTGCCCTCCTGGGGCAGGGGCTTGCCGTCGATCGAGATCGCTCCCGAATCGATCGTCTCCAAGCGATTGATCGTGCGGCACAGCGTGGACTTGCCGGACCCGGAAGGCCCGATGACGACCACGACCTCGCCACGGGCGATGGTCAGGTCGATGTCCTGGAGCACATGCAGCGCGCCGAAGTGCTTGTTGACGTTGCTCAGTACGACCAGGTCGTTCGCCGCGGGCGCGGCATCCTCGGCGTCCTTGGTCACTGAAACTCCGCTCATCGGCTTCTTGCTCCGTCCTCCTCGGTTGAAGCAGGACACTAATGACGCAGTGCGACCAACGTCATTACATCTGAGCGGAAATTGAGCATAACGATCCGGCGGCAACCGGACACTCCGCGTGAACGGGACGTCACGCGCCGCCCCGGGGCGTACCGGGTGCATAACGGAAACCCTGCTGTAACCGGCAGGCTCTTGACTGGTGTGCCGCTCATCGGCGTGGATGCCTTGAGCAAGGAAGACGCGAAGCGTCGATGAACGGAAGGTCTCGCAGACGATCTTCCGGGTGAAGCGGCGTGAAACGTGAGATAACACCTGGTGACACCGTGCAACGGTGGCGCGAAGGAACCCGAGGAGCCGTTCGGCCCCGGGAGACGCGGAGAGGAGGGCCATGAGACTGCTGCTCGTCGAGGACGACGACCATGTCGCGGCGGCCCTGTCCGCCGTGCTCGCCCGGCACGGATTCCAGGTCGTGCACGCCCGCAACGGCGAGGAGGCCCTGCGCGCGCTGCTGCCCGCCGAGAAGGAGCCCTTCGGGGTGATCCTCCTCGACCTCGGCCTGCCCGACCAGGACGGCTACGAGGTGTGCGGAAAGATCCGCAAGCGCACCGCCACCCCCGTGATCATGGTCACCGCCCGCGCCGACGTGCGCTCGCGCATCCACGGACTCAACCTGGGCGCCGACGACTACGTCACCAAGCCGTACGACACCGGCGAACTGCTCGCCCGTATCCACGCGGTCGCCCGGCGCACCACCAGCGGCGAGGACACCGCGCCGACCCCCGTCGCCGCCCTGCGGCTCGGGTCGGTCGCCATCGAGCTGCCGACCCGCCGGGTCAGCGTCGACGGCGAGGAAGTCCAGCTCACCCGCAAGGAGTTCGACCTGCTGGCGCTCCTCGCCCAGCGTCCCGGCGTCGTCTTCCGCCGCGAACAGATCATCAGCGAGGTCTGGCGCACCAGCTGGGAGGGCACCGGGCGCACGCTGGAAGTCCATGTCGCCTCCCTGCGCTCCAAACTGCGGCTGCCCGCCCTGATCGAGACCGTACGGGGCGTCGGCTACCGGCTCGTCGCGCCGTCCGCGTAACCGGCGGGTACGTTTCCCCGGTGCGCTCCCGTCTGCTCCCGCTGCTCATCGTCCTGATGGCCGCCGTTCTGCTCACCCTCGGCCTGCCGCTCGCGGTCAGTGTGGCGGCGGCCGAACAGCAGCGTCTGGTGATCGACCGGATCGACGACACCGCACGGTTCGCCGCCCTGGCACAGGCCATCACCGACACCTCCCCGGACAGCGAGGAGCGCCGCCGCACCCTCCAGACCGACCTGGAGGTCTACACCTCGGTGTACGACATCCGCGCCGGCGTCTTCTTCCGGGACGACCGGGCCCTGGCCAAGGCGCCCAGCTTCTGGAGCCTGCCCGCCGAGGGCGAGGGGCGTACGGCTTTCGACGAGGCGCTGTTGGGCCGCCGCTCGCACGACCCGCCGCAGGTCTGGCCCTGGCGCGACGGCCGGGTCGTCGTCGCCTCGCCCGTGGTGCGCGACGGCGATGTGGTCGCCGTGGTCGTCATCGACTCGCCCACCGGCGAGATGCGGTCGCGGACCCTGCGGACCTGGCTGTTCATCGGCCTCGGCGAGGCGCTGGCCCTGCTGGTGGCGGTCGGCGCGGCCGTCCGGCTCACCGGCTGGGTCCTGCTGCCGGTGCGGACCCTGGACGCGGCCACCCACGACATCGCCGGCGGCCGCATGCGCTCCCGGGTCGCCGCCTCCGCCGGGCCGCCGGAGCTCCGACGCCTGGCGCGCTCCTTCAACGAGATGGCGGACAACGTCGAGGACGTGCTGGAGCAGCAGCGCGCCTTTGTCGCCGACGCCTCGCACCAGCTGCGCAACCCGCTCGCCGCCCTGCTGCTGCGCATCGAGCTCCTCGCCCTCGAACTGCCCGAGGGCAGCGAGGAGATCGCGGCCGTGCGCACCGAGGGCAAGCGGCTGGCCCGGGTCCTCGACGATCTCCTGGACCTCGCGCTGGCCGAGCACGCCGAGGCGGACCTCCAGCTGATCGACATCGTCCCGCTCACCGCCGAACGGGTCGCCTCCTGGCGGCCGATGGCGGAGCGGGAAGGGGTGGCCCTCACCCTGGACGGGGCCCCGGCGGCCACCGCCTGGGCCGACCCCATCGCGCTCTCCAGCGCCCTGGACGCGGTGATCGACAACGCCCTGAAGTTCACCCCGGCAGGAGAGGACGTCACCGTCACCGTCGCCGCCGGAGCCGTCGCGGCGACCGTCGTCGTCGCCGACCGGGGCCCCGGCCTCACCGAGGCGGAGCTGGAGCGCGTCGGGGACCGCTTCTGGCGCAGCACCCGCCACCAGAACGTCAGCGGATCGGGCCTGGGCCTCTCCATCTCCCGGGTGCTGCTCGCGGCGGGCGGCGGTTCGATCGCGTACGAGCACCACCCACCGCACGGCCTGCGGGTGACGGTCTCACTGCCCCGCGAACGGCCGGGCGGCTGAGCCGGCAGTCCCGCGTCAGGAAGCCTCGCGCCCTCGCCGAGGAGCGCTCACGGCTTCACCGAGCGGTAGTAGTCCTTCGCCCCGTCGTGCACATCCAGCGGATCCGTGTAGATCGCCGTCCGCAGATCCACCAGCTGCGCCGCGTGGACCTCGCGGCCGATCCGGTCCCGGCTGTTGATCACCGTCCGGGTGAAGGCCTCGGTCATCGCCGCGTCCGTCCGGTCGGTCGTGACGAGCAGATTGGCGACGGCGACCGTGGGCACCGACTGACCCTGCTGGGCCTCCGGATAGGCGTCGGCGGGCATCATCGCCGACCGGTAGAAGCGGGTGGGGCCGGTCGCCGCCTGCAACTTCGCGACCAGGGCCGCCTCCAGCGGCACCAGCCGGATGTCGAAGCGATGCGACAGCTCCTGCACGGCCGCGGTCGGCAGCCCGCCCGACCAGAAGAAGGCGTCGAGCCGGCCCTGGGTCAGCCGTACGGGCATGGTGTCGATGCCCACCGGCACCGGTGTGATGTCCTCGGCCGGATCGAGCCCCGCCGCCGCCAGCAGCCGGTCCGCGACCAGCCGCACCCCGGAGCCCTGCTGGCCGACGCCCACCCGCTTGCCCCGCAGGTCGGAAGGGGTGCGGATGTCGGAGTCGCGGGGCACGACCAGCTGGACGTAGTCGTCGTACAGCCGGACGCAGCCGCGCAGCCGCTGGGCCCCCGGCCGCCCGTCCCGCAGATAGGTCGCCACGGCGTCGGCGGTGGCGATGGTGAAGTCCGCCTCGCCGGTCGCCACCCGGGCGAGGTTCTGCTGCGACCCCTCGCTGGTCCGCAGCCGTATGGACACCTCCGGCATGTCCTTGGCGAGCGCGCCCTCCAGCCGCTCCCCGTACCGCTGGTAGACGCCGCTGGGCACCCCGGTGGAGAAGGTGAGCGACCCGCTCGGGTCACCGTCGTCCCCCTGGGGCTGGAGCCACCACGCGAGCAGCCCGAGCACGATGGCGAGGACGGCGCCCGTCTGCAGGGTGCGCCGGCGGCCGAATCGGGACAGAGCGTGGAACATGCGCGCGATCCTGCCAGCTCACCCACCCCCCTGGCCAGGCTTCCCCGTGAGGCCCGGCCCACAGCGGACGGCCCAGGGGAGGGGCGGCACGAGGTTGCGGAAGGCTACGGGAGGGGCCTGCCCGGCAACCGCCTACCCTTGTCCCATGAGCAGCGGCAACCGGAGCGAAGCAGTGGACGTCCAGAAGAGCTACGAGGTGCGCACCTACGGGTGCCAGATGAACGTCCACGACTCCGAACGGCTGTCGGGTCTCCTGGAGGGCGCCGGTTACGTCCGGGCGCCCGAGGGTTCCGACGGCGACGCCGACGTCGTCGTCTTCAACACCTGCGCGGTGCGCGAGAACGCCGACAACAAGCTGTACGGGAACCTCGGCCGCCTCGCGCCCATGAAGACCAAGCGCCCCGGGATGCAGATCGCCGTCGGCGGCTGTCTCGCGCAGAAGGACCGCGACACCATCGTCAAGCGGGCCCCCTGGGTCGACGTCGTCTTCGGCACCCACAACATCGGCAAACTGCCGGTCCTCCTGGAGCGCGCCCGCGTCCAGGAGGAGGCGCAGATCGAGATCGCCGAATCGCTGGAGGCCTTCCCCTCCACGCTCCCCACCCGCCGCGAGTCCGCCTACGCCGCCTGGGTCTCCATCTCCGTCGGCTGCAACAACACCTGCACGTTCTGCATCGTCCCGGCCCTGCGCGGCAAGGAGAAGGACCGCCGCACCGGCGACATCCTGGCCGAGATCGAGGCCCTGGTGGCCGAGGGCGTCTCCGAGATCACCCTGCTCGGCCAGAACGTGAACGCGTACGGCTCCGACATCGGCGACCGCGAGGCCTTCTCGAAGCTGCTGCGCGCCTGCGGAAAGATCGAGGGCCTGGAGCGCGTCCGCTTCACCTCGCCGCACCCCCGCGACTTCACCGACGACGTCATCGCCGCCATGGCCGAGACGCCCAATGTGATGCCGCAGCTCCACATGCCGATGCAGTCGGGATCGGACACCATCCTGAAGGCGATGCGCCGCTCCTACCGTCAGGAGCGCTTCCTGGGAATCATCGAGAAGGTGCGCGCCGCGATGCCGGACGCCGCCATCTCCACGGACATCATCGTGGGCTTCCCCGGCGAGACCGAGGAGGACTTCGAGCAGACGATGCACGCCGTCCGCGAGGCGCGGTTCGCCAACGCGTTCACCTTCCAGTACTCCAAGCGCCCCGGCACCCCCGCCGCCGACATGGACGGTCAGATCCCCAAGGAGGTCGTCCAGGAGCGTTACATGCGCCTGTCCGCCCTCCAGGAGCAGATCTCCTGGGACGAGAACAAGAAGCAGGTCGGCCGCACCCTGGACGTCATGGTCGCGGAGGGCGAGGGCCGCAAGGACGGCGCCACCCAGCGCCTCTCCGGCCGTGCCCCCGACAACCGGCTGGTCCACTTCACGCAGCCCGAGAAGGCCGTGCGCCCCGGTGACGTGGTGACCGTCGAGATCACCTACGCCGCCCCGCACCACCTGCTCGCCGAGGGCACTCCGCTCGCCGTACGGTCCACCCGCGCGGGCGACGCCTGGGAGAAGCGCACCACCGAGGCGGCCGCCAAGCCCGCCGGAGTGATGCTCGGCCTCCCCGGAATCGGCGCCCCGGACCCGCTCCCGGCCGCCGCGGCCCCGGCCTGCGGCATCGGCTGACGGCCCCGGGCCCGGCATCGGCCGGCGCTCCGGGCCCGGCCGGCACCCCCGGCAAGTACGCTGACCGGCATGCTTGTCGCCGCCGCCGTGTGCCCCTGTCCGCCGCTCCTGGTGCCCGAGGTCGCCGCCGGGGCCTCCGCCGAGCTCGACGCCGCGCGGGACGCGTGCCTCGACGCCGTGGGGGTGCTCGCCGCCTCGCGCCCGGACCTGCTCGTCGTGGTGGGACCGGGCGACGACCGCTCCGCCGGGCGCTACCCGGCGGGAGCGCACGGCACCTTCCGGGGCGTCGGCGTGGACCTCGATGTGACGCTCGGCGACGCACCGCGGGACGCGGCGGTCCCGGACCGGCCGCTGCCGCAGTCCCTCACCGTGGGCGCGTGGCTGCTGGGCCGGGCCCGGTGGACGGGCGCGCCCGTCGAAGGGCTCGCCGTGGCCGAGCGGGAGGCCGCCGAGGAGTGCGCGTCGGCCGGGCGGGCCCTCGCCGGACGGGCCGAGCGGGTCGCGCTCCTGGTGATGGGCGACGGCAGCGCCTGCCGCACCCTCAAGGCGCCCGGCTACCTCGACGAGCGGGCCGCCGCGTTCGACGCGGGGGCCACCGAAGCGCTCGGCTCCGCCGACCTCGACGCCCTCGCGGCGCTCGACGCCACGCTCGCCCACGAGCTCAAGGCGGCCGGACGGGCCCCCTGGCAGCTGCTCGGCGGCGCCGCGCGGGACGCCGGGCTCGCCGGACGGCTGCTGTACGAGGGCGCCCCGTACGGCGTGGGCTACACCGTCGCCGCCTGGTCCTGAACAGACCGGCGGCGGGTACGGAGCACTCGGCTCCGTACCCGCCGCCGGGGTACTGCCACCGCGTCAGGAGGCGGGCGGCGGCGGAGGCGGAGTGCCGCCGTCCTTCTGCCCCAGCTTGTCCACGGCCTCCTTGGCCTTGCGCGTACCCGAATCGATCTTGTCGCTGTACTTGCCCTTGGTCTTCTGGTCGACCGTGCGCGCGGCCTTGTCGAGGCCCTGCTCGATCTTGCCCCCGTGCTGCTGCGCGAGGTCGCCGACCTTGTCCTTGGCCGGACCCAGCTTGGCCTTCAGGTTGTCCAGGAACCCCATTGGGTCACCTTCCGTGCAGTGAGGACTGTTCTCGGGAGCGTTCTCCCGCCCCCATTGTCCGTCACCTGTCCGTTCCTGCCGTTTTTACTCGCCCTGTAGCGCCCGCAGGCGTTTTCCGAGCGCGTCCTTGACGTCGCTCTCCGCACCCGGCGGCGCCCCCTGCCCCGCCCGACGTGTTCGGGACGGCCCGGATATTTGGGAGACTGTCCGGGTGACCCCTCCCGCTTCCGCCCCCCGCGTCATCACCGTCGTAGGCCCCACCGCAGCCGGAAAATCGGATCTGGGGGTCTTCCTGGCCCAGCGGCTGGGCGGTGAGGTGATCAACGCCGATTCCATGCAGCTCTACCGGGGGATGGACATCGGCACCGCGAAACTGACGCTCCCCGAGCGCGACGGCGTGCCCCACCGGCTGCTGGACATCTGGGACGTCACCGAGGCCGCCAGCGTCGCGGAGTACCAGCGCCTGGCCCGCCTGGAGATCGACCGGCTGCTCGCCGAGGGGCGCACCCCCGTCCTGGTCGGCGGTTCCGGGCTGTACGTGAAGGGCGCCATCGACGCCCTGGAGTTCCCCGGTACGGACCCCGAGGTCCGCGCCCGCCTCGAAGCGGAACTGGCCGAGCGCGGCTCCGGAGCCCTGCACGCCCGCCTCGCCGCCGCCGACCCGGACGCCGCCCGGTCCATCCTGGCGAGCAACGGCCGCCGCATCGTGCGCGCCCTCGAAGTCATCGAGATCACCGGCAAGCCCTTCACCGCCAACCTCCCCGGCGACGAGCCGGTCTACGACGCCGTGCAGATCGGCGTCGACGTGGAACGCCCCGAACTCGACGAGCGCATCGCGCTGCGCGTGGACCGGATGTGGGAGGCCGGACTCGTGGACGAGGTGCGCGCCCTGGAGAAGTCCGGGCTGCGCGAGGGCCTCACCGCCTCCCGGGCCCTCGGCTACCAGCAGATCCTCGCGGCGCTCGCGGGGGAGTGCACCGAGGACGACGCGCGGGCCGAGACCGTACGCGCCACCAAGCGCTTCGCCCGCCGTCAGGACTCGTGGTTCCGCCGTGACCCGCGTGTCGTGTGGCTCGGCGGCGGACACCGTGACCGGGGGGAACTCCCGCACCGGGCGCTGACGTTGGTCGAACGAGCGGTCACAGCCTGATCACGTGATGGCATCGGGAAGCTCCGGCCGTCAATTCGGCACCCGTGATCGTGCCATCATCGAGCATCGATCCACCAGTGGAGTCCGAGTTGGGAGGGCGCGTGGCGATGGAGGCCGGCCCTCGCGACACGGAGCAGCGCGACACAGAGCACGAGGTGCCGTCACAGCGGGAGACCGCGGGACGGCTGAGCCCGGACGGGCCCGACGAGCAGGACGTGACCCCCGAGGTCGAGGTCGAGCTGCGGCCCACCCGCAAGCTGCGGATCTGGCAGCTCGCGCCCATCGTCATGCTGGCCGCGGTCGGCTCGCTGATGTTCGCCTTCCCGCTCGCCTTCGAGTTCGGTGACGGCGGCGCCATCGTCGCCATGCTGGGTCTCCTGATCAGCTGCTGCGCGGCCGGCTGGGGCATGATGGCGGCCCGCCGCGTCGGCCACACCTGGCCGGGCCTGCCCTCCCGCGGCTCGGGCGACCGCCCCGACTGGCGGGTGATCGCGCTGTACGCCGCGACCGGCGTCGCCCTGGTCGCCCTCGCCGTCTGGCGCGTGGCCCGGCTGCGCTGACGGCGGCGCGGCCCGTGCGACCGGGCCGCTCGTGCGGGTTGTCGGCGCCGCCTCGTACAGTTGGCCTGTGAGCACCTCGCAGATCGCCTTCCTCAAGGGTCACGGCACCGAGAACGACTTCGTGATCGTCCCGGACCCGGACAACGCCCTCACGCTGCCCGCCGCCGTCGTCGCCCGGCTCTGCGACCGCCGGGCCGGTATCGGCGGCGACGGTCTGCTGCACGTCGTGCGGTCCGCAGCGCACCCCGAGGCACGGGACATGGCGGAGACCGCCGAGTGGTTCATGGACTACCGCAACGCGGACGGCTCGATCGCCGAGATGTGCGGCAACGGCGTGCGCGTCTTCGCCCACTACCTCCAGCGCGCCGGCCTCGTCGAGGAGGGCGACCTCACCGTCGCCACCCGGGGCGGCCCCAAGCGGGTGCACCTCGCCAAGAACGGCGACATCACCGTCTCCATGGGGCGCGCCGTGCTGCCCGACGAGAGCGTCACGGTCACCGTCGGCGACCGCAGCTGGCCCGCCCGCAACGTCAACATGGGCAACCCCCACGCGGTCGCCTTCGTCGACGACCTCGACCAGGCCGGCGACCTGTTCACCGCCCCGCCCATCAGCCCCGAGGCCGTCTACCCCGAAGGCGTCAACGTCGAGTTCGTCGTCGACCGGGGCCCGCGCCACGTCGGTATGCGCGTCCATGAGCGGGGCTCCGGCGAGACCCGCTCCTGCGGCACCGGCGCCTGCGCGGTCGCCGTCGCCACCGCCCGCCGTGACGGCGCCGACCCCGCCGGGACCGGCCTCCCCGTGACGTATCGGGTGGACCTCCCCGGCGGCACCCTCGTCATCACCGAGCACCCCGACGGCTCGATCGACATGACCGGCCCCGCCGTGATCGTCGCCGAGGGCGTCATCGACCCGGCCTGGCTCGACGCAGTCACCGACTAGGCCCTTTCGACCGTCCCGAAGCAGCCACCCGGCCGGTTTCGCTCGAAACGGTGATCGGCCGGAGCTTCGCTCGAATGGGTGATCCGTTTCACGCTGGGCGAGAGCTGGACTGCGCCACGTGGTGGGCTCGATAGCATCAAGCACCGGCCCCGAGGCGCATCCGGACCTCGCCCCGCCGGCCGAGTCGCCGGAGGTGCCCATGAGTGCAGAGGCCGCCGATCCGGGCGCTCCCCTTCGCAGGCGGAGCCGCCCCCGGATCGATCTGCGCAGACTGGGCCGGGTGGCACTGCGCGGCCCGGTCTCCCGCGACCGGCTCCCCGACGCCATCGGCCATGTCGCCGAGGCGCACCGCGCCCACCACCCCGACGCCGACCTGACCATCCTGCACCGGGCCTACGTCCTCGCGGAGTCCTCGCACCGCGGCCAGATGCGCAAGAGCGGCGAGCCGTACATCACGCACCCGCTGGCCGTCACCCTGATCCTCGCGGAGCTCGGCGCGGAGACCACCACCCTCACCGCCTCCCTGCTCCACGACACCGTCGAGGACACCGAGGTGACGCTCGATCAGGTGCAGGAACAATTCGGCGACGAGGTCTGCTATCTCGTCGACGGCGTCACCAAACTGGAGAAGGTCGACTACGGCGCCGCCGCCGAACCGGAGACCTTCCGCAAGATGCTCGTCGCCACCGGCAACGACGTCCGGGTCATGTCGATCAAGCTCGCGGACCGGCTGCACAACATGCGCACCCTCGGTGTGATGCGCCCCGAGAAGCAGGCCCGGATCGCCAAGGTCACCCGCGACGTCCTCATCCCGCTCGCCGAACGGCTCGGCGTGCAGGCCCTCAAGACCGAGCTGGAGGACCTGGTCTTCGCGATCCTGCACCCCGAGGAGTACGAGCACACCCGCGCCCTGATCGCCGCCGCGGCGGGTCCGGACGCCCCCCTCGACACCATCGCCGACAACGTACGCCACACCCTGCGCGACGCCGGCATCAGCGCCGAAGTCCTCATCAGGCCACGCCACTTCGTCTCCGTGCACCGGGTCCGCCGGAAACGCGGCGAACTGCGCGGCACCGACTTCGGCCGGCTGCTCGTCCTGGTCGCCGAGGACGCCGACTGCTACGCCGTCCTCGGGGAACTGCACACCTGCTTCACCCCGGTGATCTCCGAGTTCAAGGACTTCATCGCCGCCCCCAAGTTCAACCTGTACCAGTCGCTGCACACCGCCGTCGTCGGCCCCGAGGGCGCCGTCGCCGAAGTCCTCATCCGTACGCACCGGATGCACAAGGTCGCCGAGGCGGGCGTCGTCGCGCTGGGCAACCCGTACGCCCAGGACCACGCCGCCGCCCAGCACGCCGAGCCGTCCGACGAGCGTGCCGACCCGACCCGGCCCGGCTGGCTCTCCCGGCTGCTGGACTGGCAGGAGTCCGCCACCGACCCCGACACCTTCTGGACCACCCTGCGCGACGACCTCGCCCAGGACCGCGAGATCACCGTGTTCCGCACCGACGGCGGCACCCTCGGACTGCCCGCCGGGGCCAGCTGCGTCGACGCCGCCTACGCGCAGTACGGCGACCGGGCCCACACCTCCATCGGCGCCCGGGTCAACGGCCGCCTCGCCACCCTGAGTACCGTCCTCAGCGACGGCGACACCGTGCAGCTGCTGCTCGCCCAGGACACCGCGTCCGGCCCCTCGCCCGACTGGCTCGACCATGTGCGCACCCCCGCCGCCCGGATCGCGATCACCGGCTGGCTCACCGACCACCCCGACGAGGCGAAGCCCGCCCCCTCGATGATGACGTCGGCGGACGCGGGCGCACCCGGTCCCACCGGCCTCGCCCCGGAGCGCGACGCCCAGGTCACCGCACCGGCGCGCACCCGTTCCGGCCCCCGCGCCACGGGCGTCGTCGTCGAAGGGGCGGGTGGCCCGGTGCGCCTGGCCGGCTGCTGTACGCCGGTGCCCCCCGACGAGCTGACCGGCTTCGTCGTCCGGGGCGGCGCCGTCACCGTGCACCGCCGCGAGTGCCCCGCCGTGGCCGCCATGCAGGAGATCGGCCGCGACCCGGTCGGGGCCCGCTGGGCGGACGCCGAGGGCCGGGAGTCCGACGCGGGCTGCCGGGTCACCCTCGTCGCCGAGTCCTTCGGCCGCCCCCGGCTCCTCGCCGACCTCACCGAGGCCATCGCGACCGCCGAGGCGGCGATCGTCTCCGCCACCGTGGAACCGCCCAGCGAACAGCGGGTCCGCCACACCTACACCCTCCAGCTCCCCGACGCGGCGGGCCTTCCCGCCCTGATGCGGGCCATGCGCGAGGTCGCCGGGGTCTACGACGTCAGCCGCGCCCAGCACCCGGCCCCGGCCGGCTGAAGGGTTCCAGCAGGCTGCACGGTCCAGTGGGCCGACCGATCACGGGCGGCCGACCGATCACGGGCCGCCGAGCGGCCATGGGCGGCCGAGCGGCCACGGTCCGGGCGTTCTCGTTCGGGTGGTGCGGCGCGCGGCTCCCCGGCCGGGTGGCGCCGCGCTGATAGCGGTAGTGCATGCCGCACCTGACCCGCCGCCTGCGCGCCGCCCTGCTGGCGACCGCCTCGGCCACCCTCGTCGCCGCCACCCTGCCCGCACCCGAGCCCCTGGGCATCGGCGACCGGCTCTTCCCCGAGCTGGGCAACCCCGGCTACGACGTCCTCGCGTACGACATCGCCCTCACGTACCACGGCAGCAACACCGAACCCCTGGACGCCGTCACCAGCATCAAGGCCCGCACCACCGCCCCGCTCGACCGGATCAACCTCGACTTCGCCCGGGGCACCGTCCGGGACGTCGAGGTCAACGGGCAGAGCGTCGACTTCGGCAGCAAGAACGAGGACCTCGTCCTCCAGGCCCCCCGCCGCCTCCCCGCTGGCGTACCGCTGAACATCACCGTCCGGCACACCAGCGACCCGAGCGGATCCGGCGAGGACGGCGGCTGGGTCCGCACCGCCGACGGGCTCGCCATGGCCAACCAGGCCGACGCCGCCCACCGCGTCTTCCCCAGCAACGACCACCCCTCCGACAAGGCGTACTTCACCTTCCGGATCACCGCCCCCGAGAAGCTGACGGCCGTCGCGGGCGGCCTGCCGGTGGGGAAGACCCGGCACGGGGCCACGACCACCTGGACCTACCGCACCGAGCACCCCATGGCCACCGAGCTGGCCCAGGTCTCCATCGGCAGCTCCGCCGTCGCGCACCGCACCGGACCGCACGGGCTGCCGGTGCGCGACGTCGTCCCGGCCGCCGACCGGAAGAAGCTGGAGCCCTGGCTGAAGAAGACCCCGGCCCATCTGACCTGGATGGAGGAGCAGGTCGGCCGCTACCCCTTCGAGACGTACGGGGTGCTCGTCGCCGACAGCCCCATCGGCTTCGCCCTGGAGACCCAGACGCTCTCCCTGTTCGGGAAGTCCTTCTTCACCGAGCCCGGCTACCCGCAGTGGTACGTCGAATCGGTGATGATCCACGAACTGGCCCACCAGTGGTTCGGCGACAGCGTCTCGCCCGCGAGCTGGTCCGACCTGTGGCTCAACGAAGGACACGCCAGCTGGTACGAGGCCCGGTACGCCGAGGAGAACGGCGGCGGGACCCTGGAACGGCGGATGCGACAGGCGTACGAGCTGTCCGACGGCTGGCGCGCGGACGGCGGCCCTCCGGCGCACCCGGACGGCCCGGCCCCGGGGCAGAAGCTCAGCCTGTTCCGCCCGGTCATGTACGACGGCAGTGCGCTGGTGCTCTACGCCCTGCGCCAGGAGATCGGCGAGGCCGCCTTCGACCGGCTGGAGCGGACCTGGGTCCGGGTGCACCGGGACTCCACGGCGACCACCGCGGACTTCACACGGCTCGCCTCCGGCATCGCGGGCCGTGATCTGACCGCCTTCTTCGACGGCTGGCTGTACGCGAAGAAGACCCCGCCGATGCCCGGGCACCCGGACTGGAGCAGCGCGAAACCCGCGTGACGGGCCCGGTGGGGGCGTGCCACTATCGACGCGTCGGCGCGGCGGACCGCACCGGAGTTCCCGGAAGGGAATCATCCGGGAAGATCACACGTTGTGACTGGCGTAAAGACTTCTATCGACGTAAGGATCCAATGACCTCCTCTTCTTCCCTTCCCCAGGACGCGCAGGACGCGCAGAGCGCCACGGAGAACACCACCGAGAGCCTCACCGAGGCCCGCCGGGCCGACGCCCTGATGGAAGAGGACGTCGCCTGGAGCCACGAGATCGACGGAGCACGGGACGGCGCACAGCTGGACCGCTCCGAGCGTGCCGCGCTGCGCCGCGTGGCCGGTCTCTCCACGGAGCTCGAGGACGTCACCGAGGTCGAGTACCGCCAGCTGCGCCTGGAGCGCGTGGTGCTGGTGGGCGTCTGGACCTCGGGGACGGTGCACGACGCGGAGATCTCCCTCGCGGAGCTCGCCGCACTCGCCGAGACGGCGGGCGCCCAGGTGCTCGACGCGGTGTACCAGCGGCGCGACAAGCCCGACCCGGCCACCTACATCGGCTCGGGCAAGGCGCTGGAGCTGCGTGACATCGTGCTCGAATCCGGTGCCGACACCGTCGTCTGCGACGGTGAGCTGAGCCCCGGCCAGCTGATCCACCTGGAAGACGTCGTCAAGGTGAAGGTGGTCGACCGGACCGCCCTGATCCTCGACATCTTCGCCCAGCACGCCAAGTCCCGGGAGGGCAAGGCACAGGTCTCGCTCGCGCAGATGCAGTACATGCTGCCCAGGCTGCGCGGCTGGGGTCAGTCGCTCTCCCGTCAGATGGGCGGCGGCGGTTCCAGCGGCGGTGGCGGCATGGCCACCCGTGGTCCCGGTGAGACCAAGATCGAGACGGACCGGCGACGGATCCGCGAGAAGATGGCGAAGATGCGCCGGGAGATCGCGGAGATGAAGACCGGCCGCGAGATCAAGCGGCAGGAGCGCAAGCGCAACAAGGTGCCCTCCGTCGCCATCGCCGGCTACACCAACGCGGGCAAGTCCTCGCTGCTCAACCGCCTGACCGGGGCCGGAGTCCTGGTGGAGAACGCCCTGTTCGCCACCCTGGACCCGACCGTCCGCCGGGCCGAGACGCCGAGCGGCCGTATCTACACCCTGGCCGACACCGTCGGATTCGTCCGGCATCTGCCGCACCACCTCGTCGAGGCGTTCCGCTCCACCATGGAGGAGGTCGGCGAGTCCGATCTCATCCTCCACGTGGTGGACGGCTCCCACCCGGTGCCGGAGGAGCAGCTCGCCGCGGTGCGCGAGGTCATCCGGGACGTCGGCGCGGTGAACGTACGAGAGATCGTCGTGATCAACAAGGCGGACGCGGCGGACCCCCTGGTCCTCCAGCGGCTGCTGCGCAACGAGAAGTACGCCATCGCGGTCTCGGCCAGGACCGGCGCCGGAATCGACGAGCTGCTCGCGCTCATCGACGCCGAGCTGCCCCGTCCTTCCGTCGAGATCGAGGTGCTCGTGCCGTACATCCAGGGGGCTCTGGTCTCCCGGGTGCACGCCGAGGGCGAGGTGCTCTCCGAGGAGCACACCGCCGACGGCACCCTGCTCAAGGCCCAGGTCCACGAGGAGCTGGCCGCCGAGCTGGGGACCTTCGTCCCCGTCGCGCACTGACGGCCGTACGACAGCCGAAGGCCCGGCCCCCTCTCTTCCGGGAGAGGGGGCCGGGCCTTCGGCGTACGGCCGGTGGCCGGGACTACCGGCCGGCGAACTTGTCGCTCATCATCGTGAAGGTGCGCCGGGCGTCCTCACCGAGCTGAGGACCGGCCAGCCAGCCCGAAGTGACCGGGCCGATCGAGGTGTTGGACACCAGCATCGACTTCCCGTCAGGACCGGCGACGAACCAGCCGCCACCGGAGGAGCCACCGGTCATCGTGCAGCCGATCCGGTACATGGTCGGGGTGCCCGGGGCGATCGAGAGCCGGCCGGGACGGTCGACGCACTGGTGCATCAGCAGACCGTCGTACGGCGGACCGGCCGGGTAGCCCCAGGCGCCCATGCCGCTGATCTGCTGGACCTCCGGAGCGTCGAAGGAGACCGGCAGCGCGTTGCCCACCGTCTCCTCCAGCGACTTCGTGCCCTTCTCGGGCTTCACGTGCAGGATCGCGTAGTCGTACGGCGCGCCCGCGCCGCCCGTCGGGCCGCCGCCGGAGATCCACTCGCCGGAGGACGCGGCCCAGTCCGCCCAGTAGGTGCCGTAGGGGGCGATCTCCTGCGGCTGCGCGGTCCGCAGCTGCGCCGCGTTCTTGCCCTGGTCGTTGTACGAGGGCACGAAGACGATGTTGCGGTACCAGCCACCGCCCGCGCCCGCGTGCACACAGTGTCCGGCGGTCCACACGAGGTTGGACCGGCCCGGGTTCTTCGGGTCCTTCACGACCGTGCCCGAGCACACCATGGAGCCCTTGGGGGAGTCGAAGAAGACCTTGCCGACCGGGGCGGCGTGCCGGTGATACGGGGTCTTCTCCGGCTCGGCCCGCACCGGTGCGGGCTCCGGGTCGCTGACGTCCTGGCCCGCGGAGAGGTCACCGGCCGCCATCGTCTTGGCGGGCTCGTCGGCCGAGGCCATCCGGTCCGGCTCCCACAGACCCTCGATGGCCGGGTTGACGAAGTCCTCGGCCTTGCGGAGCCAGCTGTCCTTGTCCCAGTTCTTCCACCCCCCGTCCTTCCACTTCTCCGGGTCCACCCCGTGCTTCTCCAGGGCGTCGCCCAGATCACCGGCCAGGCCGCCGCCGGGGCCCTTGTCGGCCGCCCCGTCGGAGGCGGACGGCTTGGCGGCGGAGGCGGCGTCCTCGTCCGGGGCGCAGGCCGTGGCCGTCAGTGTGAGCGCCGCGACGAGGCCGGTGGCGGCCAGCAGCGGACGTATCGATCGCATGGAAGAGATCCCCCTGAACCAACTGAGTCGTACGGTGGCGCGCGGGCGCACGATGCGCGGAAGCGCGGTGGTGCGCGGGCGCGGTCGAGCATTGTGTCATGTGCTTGTCACGCCGGGTGCCGGAGTCGGCGGCCGGTCGTCCGTGGCCCCCGGCAGTCGACTGCCGGGGGCCACGGACGTACATGCTGCGGCGGGTCCTACTGACCCGCGTACTTCTCACTCACCGCGCGGTAGATGCCCTCGGCCTCCTTGCCGAGCCGCGGACCGGCCAGCCAGCCCGCCGTGACCGGGCCGATCGAGGTGTTCGAGACCAGGGCGGGCTTGCCGTCCTGCCCCGCCGCCACCCAGCCGCCGCCGGAGGAGCCACCGGTCATCGTGCAGCCGATGCGGTACATCGTGGGCTGGTCCTGGAAGACGGAGAGCCGGCCCGGCTTGTCCTTGCACTGGAGCAGCTTCTGGCCGTCGTACGGCGGCGCGGCCGGGTAGCCGGTGGCCGTCATGTCGGTGATCTGCGGCACGGCCGGAGCGTTGAACTCCACCGGCAGCGCCGAACCGACCGTCTCCTCCAGCGACTTGCCGCCCGCACCCTTCTCCGGCGTCACGTGCAGCACCGCGAAGTCGTACGGCGCGCCCTGGCCGCCGACCGCGGCGCCCTGCTCGATCCACTGCTCGGAGGTCTGGGCCCACTGGCCCCACCACACGCCGTACGGAGCGATCTTCTCCTTGGGCGCGGTCTCCAGCTGGTCCAGCGACAGGCCGTCGTTGTTGTACGCCGGGACGAAGGCGATGTTGCGGTACCAGCCGCCCTTCTTGCCCGCGTGCACACAGTGCCCGGCGGTCCACACCATGTTGGACTTGCCGGGGTTCGCCGGGTCCTTCACCACGGTCGCGGAACAGACCATCGAGCCCTGCGGGCCGTCGAAGAGCAGCTTCCCGGACTCCGGGGCGTTGTCGTGGTACGGCGTCGCGACACCGGCGGCCTGGACCGGGGCCGGCGTCGGGTCCGTCACACCGTCGTCGCCCGAGATGTCGTTGTCGACCGGGTTCTCCGGGGGCTTGTCGGCCTCGCGCATCCGGTCCGGGTCCCACAGACCGTCGATGATCGGGTTGACGAAGTCCTTGGCCTCACGCAGCCACTTGTCCTTGTCCCAGTTCTTCCACTCACCGTCCCGCCACTTGTCGGGGTCGATCCCGTGTTCCTTGAGACGGTTCTTGAGGTCGTCCGGAATCGTGACCTTGCCGTCGGAGGACTGTTCGGCGGAGGCGCTGGGCGTACCGCCCGCGTTGTCCTCCTCCGGGCCGCACGCCGTGGCGGTGAGCGCCAGCACGGCGGCGACGGCGGTCGCGGCGAGCGCGGAGGAGGGCATGCGCCGTGCGCGCCTCCCGCGCCGTGCGGTATCGGTCGGGCGAATGGGTCGCATCTCGTGATCCCCCTGGGACTTCGTCACTCGGTACTCGTGCTGCATTGCGGACACTTCGGGCGCCGGAGCAGGTGCTTCCGCGCCGCTGTGCGGCCCCCACTATGCCGGTGCCGATGGTGACGGTACGCGGCAGGTCCGCGGTTCCGTCGCCGCGAGGATGTTCCGATTTACCCGTGATCCATCGCGGACGGCGTCGTTGGTACGTACGGGGGACACCAGGACAGCGTTCACGCCCTTGGTGCGTCCGCGCGAAAACGTACCGACGTGCAACGCAACTGTTACCGCAGGAGGATCAAGAGCCGTGTCCGTGACCGAACCCGCACCGGTGGCGACGCCCTCCGCGCACGAGGGCATCCTCCGCCGCCAGTCCCTGCGCGAATCGGCGGCCCGCACCTACGCACGGTCCCTGCCGATCGTCCCGGTCCGCGCCCGGGGGCTCACCATCGAGGGCGCGGACGGACGGCGCTATCTGGACTGTCTGTCGGGAGCGGGCACCCTGGCGCTCGGGCACAACCACCCCGTCGTGCTCGAAGCCATCCGGAAGGTCATCGACTCCGGCGCCCCGCTGCACGTGCTGGACCTCGCCACCCCGGTCAAGGACGCCTTCACCACCGAGCTGTTCGCCACCCTGCCGCCGCAGTTCGCCGACAACGCCCGCATCCAGTTCTGCGGCCCCGCCGGCACCGACGCCGTCGAGGCCGCGTTCAAACTGGTCCGCGCCGCCACCGGCCGCACCGGCCTGCTGACCTTCACCGGCGCCTACCACGGCGTGACCGCCGACGCCCTGGCGGCCTCCGGCGGAGCCACCGACGTACGGGTCACCCGGCTGCCCTTCCCGCAGGACTACCGCTGCCCGTTCGGGACCGGCGGCGAGCACGGCGCGACGCTCGCCGCCCGCTGGACCGAACACCTCCTGGACGACCGCAAGGGCGGAGTGCCGACCCCGGCCGGGATGATCGTGGAGCCGGTCCAGGGCGAGGGCGGCGTCAACCCCGCCCCGGACGCCTGGCTGCGCCGCATGCGCCGGATCACCGCGGACCGCTCCATCCCGCTCATCGCCGACGAGGTGCAGACCGGGGTCGGCAGGACCGGCGCGTTCTGGGCCGTCGAGCACAGCGGGATCGTGCCCGACGTCATGGTCCTCTCCAAGGCGATCGGCGGCTCCCTGCCCCTCGCGGTGATCGTCTACCGCGCTGAGCTGGATCTTTGGCAGCCGGGCGCGCACGCGGGTACGTTTCGTGGCAACCAGCTCGCCATGGCGGCGGGCGCGGCCACGCTCGCGTACGTCAGGGAGAACCAACTGGCGGACCGCGCGGCGGTCCTGGGGGCCCGGATGCTCGCCCGTCTCAGGGAACTGAGGGCGCATCACCCGGGCATCGGTGACGTACGGGGGCGGGGACTGATGATCGGTCTGGAGCTGGTGGATCCCGAGCGCGCGCCCCTGCCCGCCGAAGCCGCCGATCCCGCCCCGGCCCCGCCGCCCGACCCGGCCCTCGCCCTCGCCGTCCAGCAGGAATGCCTGCGGCGCGGCCTCATCGTCGAACTGGGCGGCCGGCACGACGCCGTGGTCCGCCTCCTGCCTCCCCTCACCCTCACCGACGAGCAGGCGAGTGCCGTCGTCGACCGTCTCGCCGACGCGCTGGCAGCCGCGACACGCTCCCCGCACCGTCGGACCACCGCCGGGCCGACCACCTGAGCCCGGAATCCCCACAAGGAAGAACGCCGTGAACCCCACCCCCGCGTCCGAGGCCGACGGCCCCGGCACCCCCCAGCTCCGAGGGCAGGACGGACCGGCCGCCCCCGGCACGGTCGAGGCGACGACGGTGCCCCGCCAGAAAACCTCCCACCACGGCGACCCGAACCCCCGCTCGTACGGGCCGGGTTCGGGCTCCGATCCACGGGACGGCCAGGACCGGGACCGGGAGCCCGACGCACTCCACGACCCGGACCCGGCGCGGGCCGCCGACGCGGCGGGCACGGAGAGCCTGCTGCGCTGCTGGACCCGGGAGACCGACCTGCCCCGCCCCGAGGGCGACACCCTGCGCATCGCCTTCCCCGCCAGCGGCACCGCCCTCCTCGTCCCCGTGCGCTACTGGTCCGCCACCGGAGCCCACCGCTTCGGCGCGCCCGTCCTGGAGAACGCCCCCGCCGACGCCCCGCCCGCCGACGCCGCCACCGTCGCCGTCCTCATCGGCCGCGAGGGCGGCGAGAGCGGCGCGGGCGATCTGGTCGGCCGGGTCGCCGACTCCGTACGCCACACCGCCGTCTTCATCGAGCAGCGCCGGCGCAGCCCGGCGGACCCCGCCGAGGCCGACCTCTTCCTCACCGCCGAACAGTCCCTGCTGCTCGGCCACCCCCTCCACCCCACGCCCAAGAGCCGCGAAGGCCTCTCCGCGTCGGAGGCCCGGCGCTATTCGCCCGAGCTCCACGGCTCCTTCCCGCTCCACTGGTTCGCCGTCGACCGGTCGCTGGTCGCCACCGACTCCGCCTGGACCGAGGGCGCTCCGGCCACCGCCGAGGAACTGCTCGCCCCGCACGCCGAAGGGCTGACCCCGCCGCCGGGCACCGTCGCCGTCCCCGTACACCCCTGGCAGGCCGCCGACCTGCTCCACCGCCCGGGGGTCCAGGCCCTCGCCGCCACCGGTCTGCTCCACGACCTCGGCCCGCACGGCGAGCACTGGCACCCCACCTCCTCCATCCGCACCGTGCACCGGCCCGGCGCGCGGGTGATGCTCAAGCTCTCCCTCGGCGTACGCATCACCAACTCCCGCCGGGAGAACCTCCGCAAGGAGCTGCACCGGGGCGCCGAGGTCCACCGCCTGCTGTCGAGCGGACTCGCCGAGCAGTGGCAGCGCGAGCACCCCGGCTTCGACATCGTCCGGGACCCCGCCTGGCTCGCCGTCGACGACCCCGAGGGCGCACCCGTCACCGGGCTCGACGTGGTGCTCCGCCACAACCCCTTCGGTCCGGCCGACGACGCCGCCTGCATCGCGGGACTCACCGCCGAGCGCCCCCGGCCCGGCAGCCCCGGCACGCGCTCCCGGCTCGCCGAGGCCGTCTCCCGGCTGGCCGCCCGCACCGGCCGCTCCACCACCGCCGTCTCCGCCGAATGGTTCCGGCGCTATCTGCACCACATCGTGCGCCCCGTGCTCTGGCTCGACGCCCACGGCGGAGTCGCGCTCGAAGCCCACCAGCAGAACACCCTCGTGCTGCTCGACCCGGACGGCTGGCCCGTCGGCGGCCGCTACCGGGACAACCAGGGCTACTACTTCCGCGACTCCCGCCGCGCCGAGCTGGAACAGCGGCTTCCCGGCATCGGCACCGTCAGCGACACCTTCGTCTCCGACCCGGTCACCGACGAGCGGTTCGCCTACTACCTCGGCATCAACAACGTCCTCGGCCTGATCGGGGCGTTCGGTGCCCAGCGCCTGGCGGACGAACAGGAACTCCTCACCGTCCTGCGCCAATTCCTCACCGAGAGTGCGGAACTGGGCTCGCCCCTGCCCGCGTATCTCCTTCAGAACCGCCAACTGCGCTGCAAGGCCAACCTGCTGACCCGGCTGCACGGCCTCGACGAGCTGGTCGGACCGGTCGACACGCAGTCGGTGTACGTCACCATCGCCAACCCGCTGCACAGCTGAGCACCCGCACCAGGCAGACTCCGAGCGCACCCGCTCCGGAGCAGCCCACCGACCGCACCCGGTCCAGAGAGGAGAGCGCCACCGTGCCTCCCGCCGACGCCTCAGCGGAGACCGATGCCGCACCGGCCGACCACGGCTCCGCCCCGGCTGCCGGCCCCGGCTCGGCCGAACGGTCCGGCAGCGGCGCGGGTGAGCACAACGCCGTCGAGGACACCCTCGACCTGAAGCTCACCGAGGAGCTCCTCGCGCTGATCGCCGAGGAGCGGAACACCGGGGCGGACCGGGCCCGGGACCGGGTACCCCAGGAGCTGCTGGGCGACCCGGGGGCCTGGCCGCCCGCGGCCACGACGGCGGGGGAGTTCGCGCTGCTGCCCGTCCGGCCGGAGCGCGATCTCCCCGTCCTCAGCCGCTGGATGAACGACCCTGCCGTGGCGGCCTTCTGGGAGCTCGCCGGACCGGAGTCCGTCACCGCCGACCACCTCGGGCCCCAGCTCGAAGGAGACGGCCGCAGCATTCCCTGCCTCGGCGTGCTCGACGGCACACCCATGAGCTACTGGGAGATCTACCGCGCCGACCTCGACCCCCTCGCCCGCCACTACCCGGCCCGCCCGCACGACACCGGCATTCACCTCCTCATCGGAGGCGTGAACAACCGTGGCCGGGGCGTGGGCACCACCCTGATCCGCGCCGTCGCCGACCTCGTCCTGGACAACCTTCCGCGGTGCGGGCGGGTCGTCGCCGAGCCCGACCTGCGCAACACCCCGTCCGTCTCCGCGTTCCTCAGCGCCGGTTTCCGCTTCTCCGCCGAAGTGGATCTCCCCGACAAACGCGCCGCGCTGATGATCCGCGACCGAACGTACCGAGACCAGCTGTGACTTACTCGCCGCACTTTCCACACCGCTCGAACCTCATAGGTTCCATCCGGAGGAGTCCCCGTGCCGACATATCCCGCGAGCCGTGATTCAGCCGAGTCCCCGCAGCTGTTCAGCCCTCCGGAGCTGGACCGACAGATCTGGGACCGGGCCGCAGCACGGCTCCTCGCCAAGATGCTCGGCGAGTTCGCCTACGAGAAGATCATCGAGCCGGTCCCGGGGCCCGGGACCGACGGGCTCCACCGGCTGACCCTCGACGACGGGGGCGTGCTCGCCTTCGCCGCCCGGCGCGGTGTCTACGGCAGCTGGCGCGTCGACCCCGACTCGATCGAGATCACCGCGCGGCCCCCGGCCGCCGCGCCCACCGACGCACCGTCCAACGGCACCCCGGCCACCACCGGATCAGTCGACGCACTGTCCAACGGCTCCGCCACCGCCACCGGACCCCGGCCGTTCCGCGACCCGCTGACGTTCCTCGCCCGGGCCCGCGAGCTCCTCGGGCTCGACGGCACGACGCTCGGCCACCTCATCCGCGAGCTGACCCGGACCCTGTCCGCCGATGCCCGGCTCGACCACACCGCGCTCACCGCGGACCGGCTCGCCGCCCTGGACTACGCGGAGCTGGAGGGCCACCAGACCGGCCACCCCTGGCTGGTGGCGAGCAAGGGCCGGCTCGGCTTCTCAGCCGCCGACGCCGCCCGCTTCACCCCCGAGACCCGCAGCCCGCTCCGGCTGCCGTGGATCGCGGTCAGCACCCGCATCGCGCAGTACCGGGGCGTCGGCCGCCTCACCACCCCCGGCCGGCTGTACGCCGGTGAGCTCGACCGGGACGTCCAGGACGCCTTCGCCGAAGAGCTGCGGAGCCGGGGACACGACCCGCGGGACTACCTCTACCTCCCCGTGCACCCCTGGCAGTGGGACGAGTGGATCGTGCCGCTCTTCGCCCCGGCCATCGCCGACGGCGACATCGTGGCCCTGCACACCGACGGCGACGCCCGCCTTCCGCAGCAGTCCATCCGCACCTTCGCCAACGTGGAACGGCCCGAGCGGCATACCGTGAAGCTCCCGCTCTCCATCCTCAACACCCTGGTCTGGCGCGGTCTGCCGACCGAGCGGACCCTCGCCGCGCCCGCGGTCACCGCCTGGGTCCAGGGGCTGTGCGAGGGCGACCCGTTCCTGCGCGACACCTGCCGGGTCGTCCTCCTCGGCGAGGTCGCCTCCGTCGCCGTGGAACATCCGCTGTACGACCACCTCCCCGAAGCGCCCTACCAGTACAAGGAACTTCTCGGCGCGATCTGGCGGGAGCCCCTGCCGCCCCGCCTCGCCCCGGGCGAACGCGCCCGCACGCTCGCCTCGCTCCTTCATACGGACCCGGCGGGCCGCGCGTTCACCGCCGAGCTGGCCGAGCGTTCCGGTCTCTCCCCGGAGACCTGGCTGAAGCGGCTCTTCGCCGCGCTCCTGCCGCCCCTGCTGCACTTCCTCTACCGCTACGGCACCGTCTTCTCCCCGCACGGCGAGAACGCCATCGTCGTGTTCGACGAGAACGACGTGCCCGTACGGCTCGCGATCAAGGACTTCGTCGACGACGTCAACATCAGCGCCCACCCGCTGCCGGAGCACGACGCCATGCCCGAGGAGGTGCGCGCCGTCCTTCTCACCGAGGAGCCGTCCTTCCTCACCCAGTTCATCCACTCCGGACTCTTCGTGGGCGTCTTCCGCTATCTGTCCCCCCTGTGCGAGGAGCAGCTCGGCGTCTCCGAGGACACCTTCTGGTCACTCGTCCGGGCGGAGATCGTGCGCCACCACGGGCGCTTCCCGGAGCTGAAGGAGCGGTTCGAGCTGTTCGACATGCTCACACCGGAGATCGAACGCCTCTGTCTGAACCGTAACCGCCTGCATGTCGACGGCTATCGGGACCGGGCCAGCCGCCCGCACGCGGCGATCCACGGCACGGTCCCCAACCCGTTGCATCCCTCCGCCCGGATCCGGGAGTGACCGCCGTTGTCAGTGGTGCGCCGTAGGGTGGTCGGGCTATGACGAAGCCATCCCTCCCCGCGCTCCTGCACGCCGCCGTCACCGCCGTCGGCGGTACGGAACGGCCCGGCCAGGTCACCATGGCCGAAGCCGTCGCCGAGGCCGTCGACGACCAATCCCATCTGCTCGTCCAGGCCGGCACCGGTACGGGCAAGTCGCTCGGCTATCTGGTGCCGGCCCTGGCGCACGGGGAACGGGTCGTCGTGGCCACGGCCACCCTCGCCCTCCAGCGCCAGCTCGTGGAGCGCGATCTTCCGCGTACGGTCGAGTCGCTGCATCCGCTGCTGCGCCGGCGCCCGCAGTTCGCCATGCTCAAGGGCCGGTCGAACTACCTCTGTCTGCACCGGCTCCACGAAGGGGTTCCGCAGGACGAGGAGGAGGGGCTCTTCGACCAGTTCGAGGCCGCGGCACCGTCCAGCAAGCTGGGGCAGGACCTGCTGCGGCTGCGGGACTGGTCGGACGAGACGGAGACGGGCGACCGGGACGATCTGACCCCCGGCGTCTCGGACCGGGCCTGGGCGCAGATCTCGGTCTCCTCGCGCGAGTGCCTGGGCGCGACGAAGTGCGCGTACGGCGCGGAGTGCTTCGCCGAGGCGGCCCGCGAGCGCGCGAAGCTCGCGGACGTGGTCGTCACCAACCACGCGCTGCTCGCGATCGACGCCATCGAGGGCGCGCCGGTGCTGCCCTCGCACGAGGTGCTGATCGTCGACGAGGCCCATGAGCTGGTCTCCCGGGTCACCGGCGTCGCCACCGGCGAGCTCACCCCCGCCCAGGTCAACCGCGCGGTCCGGCGGGCGGCGAAGCTGGTCAACGAGAAGGCCGCCGACGCCCTCCAGACCGCGGCGGAGGGCTTCGAGCGGGTCATGGAGCTGGCGCTGCCCGGCCGGCTCGAAGAGGTGCCCGAGGACCTCGGGTACGCGCTGATGGCGCTGCGCGACGCGGCGCGCACGGTGATCTCCGCGATCGGCGCCACCCGGGACAAGTCGGTCGAGGACGAGAACGCCGTCCGCAAGCAGGCCCTGGCCTCGGTCGAGTCGATCCACGGCGTCGCCGAGCGCATCACCCAGGGCTCCGAGTACGACGTCGTCTGGTACGAGCAGCACGACCGGTTCGGAGCCTCCGTCCGGGTCGCCCCGCTCTCCGTCTCCGGGCTGCTGCGCGAGAAGCTCTTCGCCGAGCGGTCCGTGGTGCTGACCTCGGCCACCCTCAAGCTCGGCGGGGACTTCAACGGCGTGGGCGCGTCCCTCGGGCTGGCCCCCGAGGGCACGGCGGGCGAGGACGTCCCGCAGTGGAAGGGGCTGGACGTCGGCTCCCCGTTCGACTATCCGAAGCAGGGCATCCTCTATGTCGCCCGGCACCTCAACACCCCGGGGCGCGAGGGCTCGCGTACGGACATGCTGGACGAGCTCGCCGAGCTGGTGGAGGCGGCCGGCGGCCGCACGCTGGGGCTCTTCTCCTCGATGCGGGGAGCGAAGGCGGCGGCCGAGGAGCTGCGAGGACGCCTGGACAAGCCGATCCTGCTCCAGGGCGAGGAGACGCTCGGCGAGCTGATCAAGAACTTCGCGGCCGACCCGGAGACCTGCCTCTTCGGCACCCTGTCGCTCTGGCAGGGCGTCGACGTCCCTGGGCCGAGCTGTCAGCTGGTGGTGATGGACCGGATTCCCTTCCCCCGGCCCGACGATCCGCTGATGAGCGCCCGGCAAAAGGCGGTCGAGGAGGCCGGCGGCAACGGCTTCATGGCGGTGGCGGCGACGCACGCCGCTCTGCTGATGGCCCAGGGCGCGGGCCGACTGGTCCGGGCCACGGGCGACAAGGGTGTCGTCGCCGTGCTGGACCCGAGGCTCGCCAACGCGCGGTACGGAAGCTATCTGCGCGCCTCGCTGCCGGACTTCTGGTACACCACGGACCGGAACCAGGCGCGCCGCTCACTGGCCGCCATCGACGCCAAGGCCAAGGCGGACGACGCGTAGACGGATGGGTGCCCGGGGCAAGGCAAAGCCCCGGGACCGACGTCATGATCGACGTCCTAGGCAGAGATCCCGGGGCCGGACGAGCCGTGACCGATGCTTCCGTCTCCTCAGACGCGGCGCAGCACCGCCACCACCTTGCCCAGGATGGTCGCCTCGTCGCCGGGGATCGGCTGGTACGCGGCGTTGTGAGGGAGCAGCCATACGTGACCGTCCTCCCGGCGGAAGCGCTTGACCGTCGCCTCGCCGTCGAGCATGGCGGCGACGATGTCCCCGTTCTCCGCGACGGGCTGGCGGCGGACGGTGACCCAGTCGCCGTCACAGATCGCGGCCTCGATCATCGAGTCGCCGACGACCTTCAGAACGAACAGCTCACCGTCGCCGACGAGCTGGCGGGGGAGCGGGAAGACGTCCTCGACGGACTCCTCCGCCAGGATCGGGCCACCGGCGGCGATCCGGCCCACCAGCGGCACATAGGACGCGGCGGGCTTGCCCGTGGTGTCGGTCGGCTGGGTGCTGGGCTGGTCGGAGCCGCGCACCTCGTAGGCCCGGGGCCGGTGCGGGTCCCGGCGCAGGAATCCCTTGCGCTCCAGCGCCATCAGCTGATGGGCGACGGACGAGGTGCTGGACAGACCCACCGCCTGACCGATCTCCCGCATGGAGGGCGGGTACCCTCGCCGCTGCACGGAGTCCCGGATGACCTCGATGACCCGCCGCTGCCGGTCGGTGAGCCCCGAGCTGTCCGCCCGGATGCCGGGAGGCCTGCCGGGCATGGATCGTCCCGGGCGTGCGGGCTCGGGCCCATCCGTGTTCGTGACTGAGTCATTCATGGCATGCACCGGCTCAAGTCGGCTCTGGGAGCGGTGGTCCCGGGCGGTGATGGTGGCACTGTCTGCGGTGGTGGTCACGTCGGCCCCTCTCGAATGTTCTCCCTAGCTGGACAACGGTAGTAGCTTTCGAAAGGTTGCGCCAAACACACGTTCGAGTGAAAAACGAATAAAGGGGTGCCGCGGTGCTACCGACAGGTGTATGAGCGGTAGTTCGGGGGCCGCGCACGGCCTCCGCGGAGGCGCGGTCGCGTTCCCGGGCCGAGTCTTTCATCCGGACCTGTGCGCCGGAGCCCCGGCGGCTCGGCGGCCCCGTGTTTCCCGTACCCTCTTCCCTGGCCCACGCGTCCCCCGGGCGGCCTCGGCGAGAGGTCCGGCGCGCGACACGCGATAGGGCCCAAAACGCGACTCAACCCTAGATCTAGTGGTTGGATTGCTCCAGTCACCCAGAAGTTGTGGTCTCGGTTCAACCGCGCCGTGGTCATCGCCTATGCTGGGGACTGCTTCCAGGGGCCCGAACACGGCCCTGAAGAGGCTATTCAGTCGTGCGTGTGAAGGAGGGTTGGGAGCCATGCACTGCCCCTTCTGCAGGCACCCCGACAGCAGGGTCGTCGACAGTCGCACCACCGACGACGGGACGTCGATCCGTCGCCGTCGGCAGTGCCCCGACTGTTCCCGCCGTTTCACCACGGTGGAGACCTGCTCGCTGATGGTGGTCAAGCGCAGCGGCGTGACCGAACCCTTCAGCCGCACCAAGGTCATCTCCGGCGTCCGCAAGGCCTGCCAGGGGCGACCCGTCACGGAGGACGCCCTCGCCAAGCTCGGCCAGCGGGTCGAGGAGGCGGTGCGCGCCACCGGCAGCGCCGAGCTGACCACCCACGACGTGGGCCTGGCCATCCTCGGCCCCCTGCAGGAACTCGACCTCGTCGCGTACCTGCGCTTCGCGTCCGTGTACCGGGCGTTCGATTCCCTGGAAGACTTCGAGGCCGCCATCGTGGAACTGCGTGAGCAGCGGCCTTCCACCGAGGACTGCGGGAGCGGCGAGACCCTTGAGGTCCCCGCGCCCGCCATTGCCGCCGACTGAGAGCGGTACCCGCCCGGGACGCCCGTGCCCGCAGACGTATCTCTGTGGACCGGCGGCAGGGCGACATGAGAGTGCTTCCGGCTGCCGAGTGCGGCTTCCGGGGCAACGGACACACATTGTGCCTGGGAAGATCTGGGCACTTCAGGGCGTTTTCGCCCACATATGGGAGGCGGCATGACAGAGACGGCGAGCGGCCCGGCACGAGGTTCCCGCACCAAGGGCGCCAAGGCGAGCAAGGGTCTGCGTATCGAGCGCATCCACACCAACCCCGGCGTGCACCCGTACGACGAGGTGGCGTGGGAGCGCCGTGACGTCGTCATGACCAACTGGCGCGACGGCTCGATCAACTTCGAGCAGCGTGGCGTCGAGTTCCCCGACTTCTGGTCGGTGAACGCGGTCAACATCGTCACCAGCAAGTACTTCCGCGGAGCTGTCGGCACGCCGCAGCGCGAGACCGGTCTCAAGCAGCTGATCGACCGGATCGTGAAGACGTACCGCAAGGCCGGTGAGGAGAACAGCTACTTCGCCTCTCCCGCGGACGCCGAGATCTTCGAGCACGAGCTGGCCTACGCCCTCCTGCACCAGGTCTTCAGCTTCAACTCCCCGGTCTGGTTCAACGTCGGCACGCCCCAGCCGCAGCAGGTCTCCGCCTGCTTCATCCTGGCCGTCGACGACTCCATGGAGTCGATCCTCGACTGGTACAAGGAAGAGGGCATGATCTTCAAGGGCGGCTCCGGCGCCGGCCTGAACCTCTCCCGCATCCGCTCCTCCAAGGAGCTCCTCTCCTCCGGCGGCAACGCCTCGGGACCGGTCTCGTTCATGCGCGGCGCCGACGCGTCCGCCGGAACGATCAAGTCGGGCGGTGCCACCCGCCGCGCGGCCAAGATGGTCATTCTCGACGTCGACCACCCCGACATCGAGAACTTCATCGAGACCAAGGTCAAGGAGGAGGAGAAGATCCGCGCCCTGCGCGACGCGGGCTTCGACATGGACCTGGGCGGCGACGACATCACGTCCGTCCAGTACCAGAACGCCAACAACTCGGTCCGCGTGAACGACGAGTTCATGAAGGCCGTCGAGTCCGGCGGCAAGTTCGGGCTGCGCGCCCGGATGACCGGCGACGTCATCGAAGAGGTCGAGGCCAAGTCCCTCTTCCGCAAGATGGCCGAGGCCGCCTGGGCGTGCGCCGACCCGGGCATCCAGTACGACGACACCATCAACGCCTGGCACACCTGCCCGGAGTCCGGCCGGATCAACGGCTCGAACCCGTGCAGCGAGTACATGCACCTGGACAACACCTCGTGCAACCTCGCCTCGCTGAACCTGATGAAGTTCCTCAAGGACGACGGCCTGGGCAACCAGTCCTTCGAGTCCGAGCGCTTCGCCAAGGTCGTCGAGCTGGTCATCACCGCGATGGACATCTCGATCTGCTTCGCGGACTTCCCCACGCAGAAGATCGGCGAGAACACCCGCGCCTTCCGCCAGCTCGGCATCGGCTACGCCAACCTCGGCGCCCTGCTGATGGCGACCGGTCACGCGTACGACAGCGACGGCGGCCGCGCGCTCGCCGGCGCCATCACCTCGCTGATGACCGGCACCTCCTACCGCCGCTCCGCCGAACTGGCCGCGGTCGTCGGCCCGTACGACGGCTACGCCCGCAATGCCGAGCCGCACCAGCGCGTCATGAAGCAGCACTCCGACGCCAACGCCAAGGCCGTCCACGTCGACGACCTCGACTCGCCGGTCTGGGCCGCCGCGACGGAGGCCTGGCAGGACGTGATCCGGCTCGGCGCGAAGAACGGTTTCCGTAACGCGCAGGCCTCGGTCATCGCGCCCACCGGCACCATCGGTCTCGCGATGTCCTGCGACACCACCGGTCTGGAGCCCGACCTCGCCCTGGTCAAGTTCAAGAAGCTGGTCGGCGGCGGCTCGATGCAGATCGTCAACGGCACGGTGCCGCAGGCGCTGCGCCGTCTCGGCTACCAGCCGGAGCAGATCGAGGCGATCGTCGCCCACATCGCCGAGCACGGCAACGTGGTCGACGCCCCGGGCCTGAAGACCGAGCACTACGAGGTCTTCGACTGCGCGATGGGCGAGCGCTCCATCTCCGCGATGGGCCACGTCCGGATGATGGCGGCCATCCAGCCGTGGATCTCCGGCGCGCTCTCCAAGACGGTGAACCTCCCCGAGACGGCCACCGTCGAGGACGTCGAGGAGGTCTACTTCGAGGCGTGGAAGATGGGCGTCAAGGCGCTCGCGATCTACCGCGACAACTGCAAGGTCGGCCAGCCCCTCTCCGCCAAGACCAAGGACAAGGAGAAGGAAGAGGTCACCGCGAAGGCCGAGGAGACCATCCGCGAGGCGGTCGAGAAGGTCGTCGAGTACCGCCCGGTCCGCAAGCGCCTCCCCAAGGGCCGTCCCGGCATCACCACCTCCTTCACGGTGGGCGGCGCCGAGGGCTACATGACCGCCAACTCCTACCCGGACGACGGTCTCGGCGAGGTCTTCCTGAAGATGTCCAAGCAGGGCTCGACCCTGGCGGGCATGATGGACGCCTTCTCCATCGCCGTCTCGGTCGGTCTGCAGTACGGCGTCCCGCTGGAGACGTACGTCTCGAAGTTCACCAACATGCGCTTCGAGCCGGCCGGTATGACGGACGACCCGGACGTGCGGATGGCACAGTCGATCGTCGACTACATCTTCCGTCGCCTGGCGCTCGACTTCCTGCCGTTCGAGACCCGCTCGGCCCTCGGCATCCACTCCGCCGAGGAGCGTCAGCGCCACCTGGACACCGGCAGCTACGAGCCGTCGTTCGAGGCGGACGGCCTGGACGCGGACAGCCTGGCCCAGTCGGCCCCGGTCCACGCCGAGCCCCTGAAGGTGGTGGCGGCTCCCCAGGAGTCCGCCGCGAAGCCCGCGCCGAGGACGGCGCACACCTCGGCCGAACTGGTCGAGATGCAGCTCGGCATCAGCGCCGACGCCCCGCTCTGCTTCTCCTGCGGTACGAAGATGCAGCGCGCCGGCTCCTGCTACATCTGCGAGGGCTGCGGCTCCACGAGCGGCTGCAGCTGACCGGCCGCGGAAGCGTGAGCGGCACCGCGTAGGGTCCGGCTGACCTGCGGGTGCACGAAGGGGACCGGCCACCGGCCGGTCCCCTTCGGCATGCCGTCCCGGGTTGTCCGGAACTGACCGCTGTCAGCCCTCGGCGGCCCGGCTTCCCATCGCGGCCGCGAACGCGTCGGGGTCGCCGTCGTAACCGCGTACGGCCGACCGGAAACCCCAGGGGCCCGAGCCGTCCCGGGTGAATTCCCCGACCACCGCCGCGGTCGCCCACGCCACGTCGGAGAAGTCGTTCTCCGCCAGCTTCGTGTAGCCCTCGACGATCTCCATCGCCGTACTCCCTATGGCGCCGAAGGTCTTGTGACCCTCGCGCTGCTGGATGGCGACGCCGACCACCACCCGCCCGTACCGATCCGCGAGCCGGTTCAGCTCGATGGTCATGACCTCGTCGAAGCCGAAGCCCTGGCCGGTCCGGCTGTCCCGGTTCAGCGTGATGGTGCCGTCCGGGGAGCGGCTGTCGAAGTGGACCAGATAGGCGGGGGCGCCGTACGGATCGTCGGCCGCGTAGGTCGCCGCGATGATGTCGAGGTCGTTGGCCGGCGCCCCGTGCGGGCTGGGGTCCCATTTGACCCGCACTTCGACCTTCTCGATGTCCTTGTTCGGAGTGCTCAAGAAACTCCCCTCCCGGCCTACGGCCCACGGACCGTTCTCTTCGCCCGATACACGACTGACCCGATCATGTACGGAACCGGCCGCCGAACCAACTGCCCCGGAACCGGACGGCGGATTCGGGCCACCCACCGGGACCGTGACCGGCGCCACGTTCCGCGCCGTACGATGGCGCGGTGCTGGTGAAGTGGATTCGCTGCTCCGTGGTGGACCGTCATGGTTTCGAACGGGGACAGCGGAAGTGGGCGGGGCTGCTCGGCGAGCCGGGGTTCATAGGACAGAGCGGTGGGTGGAGCCGAACGCGCCCCGACGTCGCCCATGTCTTCGCCTTCTGGGAGAACCGCGTCTTCTACGACTCCTTCATGGCCCGCGGACACGACCGGCTGGCAGCCGGGCAGTCGGGCATGTTCCGGGATATGCAGGTCACCCTCTTCGAGCGCCGCTTCGACGTGAAGACGGGCTTCGAACCCCACTTCGCGGAGGCGGACGTCGTCAGGGTCGCGCACAGCCGGGTGCACGAGGAGCGCGCGGAGCACTTCGTGCTGATGCAGAAGCAGGTGTGGAATCCCGCCATGGCCGGATCGCCCGGCATGGTGCGTGGTGTGTTCGGCGAGGCGCCCGGCAACGAGTTCCTGGCGCTGTCCCTGTGGAAGTCGAGCGCCGAGCGCGGCAAGTACCGCACGGCGGGGGCCGAGCGGCTGGCGGCCCGCGCGCAGACCGAGACGGACGTGATCGAGCTGACGGGCGACGTCGTGGACCTGGAACCGTCCTGGACGGTGTGACCCGGGCGGCCCGGCCCCTCCCGGACCGGGCGACCCGCGCGGCCCCCTCCGGCCGCCCCGGCCGGTCGTGCGGCTCCGATCCGATCTAGGCTCGGGACATGGCACGACCGCAGCGCATAGTCCTCGTCCGGCACGGCGAGTCCGAGGGCAACGCCGACGACACGGTGTACGAGCGGGAGCCCGACCACGCGCTCCGGCTCACCGACACGGGTCTGCGGCAGGCCCGGGCGGCCGGGGAGGAGCTGCGGGAGCAGTTCGGCGAGGAGCGGGTGAGCGTCTACATCTCGCCGTACCGCCGTACCCACGAGACGTTCCGGTCCTTCGGCCTGGACCCGGCACGCGTCCGGGTCCGCGAGGAGCCCCGGCTGCGCGAGCAGGACTGGGGCAACTGGCAGGACCGGGACGACGTACGGCAGCAGAAGGCCTACCGGGACGCCTACGGGCACTTCTTCTACCGTTTCGCCCAGGGCGAGTCCGGCGCCGACGTCTACGACCGGGTCGGGGCGTTCCTGGAGAGCCTGCACCGCAGCTTCGAGGAGCCGGACCACCCGGAGAACGTCCTGCTGGTCACCCACGGACTGACGATGCGGCTGTTCTGCATGCGCTGGTTCCACTGGTCGGTCGCGGAGTTCGAGTCGCTGTCCAACCCGGGCAACGGCGAGACGCGGACCCTGCTGCTCGGCGAGAACGGCCGCTACACGCTCGACCGGCCCTTTCAACGCTGGCGAACCCCTGAGCCGTACGGCCGCACCGGATAGAGTGGCTGTGCGATGACCGCTGATTCTGTTTCCGCGCGGCGCTTCGAACGCGCCCTGGCCAGCCTGCGTGGGCTGTCCGTGGGAGACGCCCTGGGCTCCCAGTTCTTCGTCCCCGTCAACTACCCCCTCCTCAAACAGCGCGCCCTGCCGCCCGGGCCCTGGCAGTGGACCGACGACACCGAGATGGCCTGCTCGGTCCTGGCCGTGCTCACCGAGCACGGCCGCATCGACCAGGACGCGCTCGCCCGCTCCTTCGCCGAACGCCACGACTTCGACCGGGGCTACGGCCCCGCCGTCAACCGGCTCCTCAGGCTCGTACGGGAGGGCGGCGACTGGCGGGAACTGTCCTCGGCGCTCTTCAACGGCCAGGGCTCCTGGGGGAACGGTTCGGCGATGCGCATCGCCCCGCTCGGCGCCTGGTACGCGGACGATCCCGAGCAGGCCACGCACCAGGCGGAGATCTCCTCGTACACCACGCACCAGCACCGCGAGGCCGTCGTCGGCGCGATGGCCGTGGCCGCCGCCGCCTCGCTCGCCGCCGCCCCCGGCGGGCCGCCGAGCCCCGAGGACCTCCTCGACGGCGTCATCGCGCTCGTGCCGCGCAGTGCCGTCGGCGCGGGGCTGCGCCGGGCCCGCGACATGCTGGACTACCGGGACGCCGGGACGGTCGCCGCGGTCCTCGGCAACGGCCGCCGGACCAGCGCACACGACACCGTGCCGTTCGCGCTCTGGTCGGCGGCCCGGAGCCTCGGGAACTACGAGGAGGCGTTCTGGGTCACGGCCCAGGCCGGCGGCGACGTCGACACGACGTGCGCCATCGTCGGCGGTGTCGTCGCCTCGGGCGAGGCCGGAGCACCGCCTGCCGACTGGCTGGCACAGACGGAGGAACCGCCGGCGTGGATGACCCCGTCGCTGCGCTGACCCGGGCCCTGCGCTGATGCCGGTTCCTGAGCTGATCCCGGCCGCCGCACCGATCCCGGTTCCGGGCTGACACCGTTCGCGCCGTCCTCTGTCACGGTCCTGCCACAGGAGCCCTCGGCGTGTCGGTGAAGCGCCTGCGAACGCGAGTTCGGGATTACTCTTTCGGCCACGCCGCCCCTGGTTGATCTTGAGGGCGTGCGCCGAATGAGACGCCGGGACAGGCGGACGGCCCCGGGCCGCGCGTGGACCCGGTCGGGGAGGGGTCCCATGTCCGATCAGCCGTCCGAACCGTCCAGACCGCCGGAGAAGTCCGAGGAGGCCGGTACGCCCCGGCCACCGGAGCAGCCGGATCCGCCGGCGGCCTCGGAGGCGGCCAAGCCCGCCGAGGTCACCGCCACACCGTCCGCGGACAAGCCGCAGCCGGCCCGCTCCCAGGCCACCGGTGCGCGGGCCGCCGCCGGTGCCGGTAAGCCCGGCGGCCCCTGGCAGCACGCCGCAGGGGCGCCCGGCGCCAAGGACGACGGTGTGACGGCCCGGCTCCGCCCCGCCGCTCCGCCCCTCATCCGCCCCGCAGTGCTCTGGTCGGTCCTGGCCACCGCCGTCCTGAGCGCGCTCTTCCTGGGCGACGGAATCGGGGTGAACCTTCTCATCGTGGCGGTGCCCGCCGCGCTGGCCGCGTTCTTCGCCGCACGGGCCGCGGGTCGCAGGCTGCGGCCCTGGACCGCGACCTGGGCGCTGGGAGGTCTCGCGCTGCTCGCGGTACCGGCGCTCCGGGACGCGGGCTGGCCCACCTTCCTCGCCGTGGTGTCGGCCTTGGCGCTCGGCTCGCTGGCGCTGCACGGCAGCCGCAGCTGGCTGGGCGTGCTGGTCGGCTCGCTGGGCCTGTTCGACTCGGTCGTGCCCGGCATCATCTGGGGCGTACGGGGGATCCGCGCGCGGGCCGACGGCTCCCGGGCGCGCTGGGGCGCCGCCCTGCGGACCACGGCGGTGGCGCTCGTGCTGCTGGTGGTGTTCGGAACCCTCTTCGCCAGTGCGGACGCCGCGTTCGCCGATCTGCTCGGCAGCCTGATGCCCGACGCCTCGATCGGCGAGGGGCCGTGGCGGATCTTCCTGTTCGCCCTCGGACTGGCGGGCGCGCTCGCCGCCGCGTACGCCGCCGCGGCCCCGGTGCGCTGGGACGGTCTCACCGTACGGCCCGGCAAACCCCGGGGACGGGCGGAGTGGGCCCTTCCGCTGATGGTGCTCAACCTGCTCTTCGCCGCGTTCATCACCCTCCAGCTCGTCGTCCTCCTCGGGGGCTACGAGAAGGTGCGGGCGGAGACCGGGCTCGATCACGCCGAGTACGCCCGCCAGGGCTTCTGGCAACTGCTGTGGGCCACCCTGCTCACCCTCCTCGTGATCGCCCTGGCCCTGCGCTGGGCGCCGCGCGGCGGCAGCCGGGACCGGACGCTGGTGCGCGCCGTCCTCGGCACCCTCTGTGCGCTCACCCTCGTCGTCGTCGCCTCCGCGCTGCGCCGCATGGACCTGTACGTCGAGGAGTACGGCCTGACCAGGCTCCGGATATCCGTGGCCGCGATGGAGCTCTGGCTCGGGGTGGTGCTGATCCTGATCCTGGCGGCCGGAGTCTTCGGGGCCCGGTTCCTTCCGCGCGCCATCGCGGTGAGCGCGGCCGCCGGGGTCCTGGCCTTCGGGCTGCTCTCGCCGGACGGACTGATCGCCGAACAGAACGTCCAGCGCTTCGAGAACAGCACGTCGACCGCCATCGACATCGACTACGTCAAGGACCTCTCCGCCGACGCCGTGCCTGCCCTGGACCGACTGCCCGAACCGGAACGCTCCTGTGCGCTGCGGATCATCCAGAACGAAGTCCTCCACGCCGACACCCCCTGGTACGCGACCAGCTGGGGCGAGGCGCGGGCGAAGGAGATCCTGGAGAAGCGGCCGGTCGAGGGCGACGGCCGCGACTGCTACCGGGCGGGCCGGAGCGGAACCCGCGACGGCTACCAGCCGGACGACGACGGGTACGACCCGTACTGAGCACGTCCCGCCGGGGCGAAGGCCCCGCCGAGCCCCATGGGTTCGGCGGGGCCACGAGGTCTCGAAGCCGCCTCCGACGACTGATTCGCGGTATGCCCGGCGCCCCGGGGTGTTGCTGCCGTGGCACTCGGCGTACGCTGTCAGGCGCCATGCCGTACGAACCACCCACGCACACCGTCGAGCGCTCGCTTCGCGCTACCACCGGTGCCAGGACCGTCGCCGGTGTCGATGAGGTCGGACGCGGTGCGTGGGCCGGACCCGTCACCGTGTGCGCGGCGGTCACCGGACTGCGCCGACCGCCCGAAGGCCTCACCGATTCCAAGCTGTTGACCCCCCGACGGCGTGCCGAACTCGCCCCCGTACTCCGGAGCTGGGTCACCGCCTACGCGCTGGGAGAGGCCTCGCCGCAGGAGATCGACGACCTCGGCATGACCGCCGCCCTCCGGCTCGCCGCCGTGCGGGCCCTGGACGGACTGCCGGTGCGGCCCGACGCGGTGATCCTCGACGGCAAGCACGACTACCTGGGCGCCCCCTGGAAGGTCCGCACCGTGATCAAGGGCGACCAGTCCTGTATCGCGGTCGCGGCGGCCTCGGTGATCGCCAAGGTGCACCGCGACGGGATGATGGCCGAGCTGGGCGCCGCGTCCGAGGACTGCTCCGGCTTCGCCTTCGACGCCAACGCGGGGTACCCCTCGCCGGTGCACCGGGCCGCTCTGGAGGAGCGGGGGCCCACGGCCCATCACCGGCTCTCCTGGGCGTATCTGGACGCGCTGCCCCGGTGGCAGCACCTGAAGAAGGTCCGTATTTCCGCCGAGGCGGCCGCACTCGAAAGCGGGGGCCAGCTCGGCTTCGAATTCTGATCGCGCACACGCGCCCCTTTTACCGACGCCGACGACATCGGCGTTCGCACCGACCACTTTCCTGCCTCTGATCTTCGAGGAGCCTCAGATTCCCGAGAGCGCCCAGGGTCCCCGCGTCACTCCGGCCGCCGGCCGCACCGCGCCGACCCCCCGTCCCGTACCCGGCCCGCGTTCCGCGGCCACCCCGCGTCCCGGTCGCCCGGGCCCCGGCCCCGCGCGCCCCGCGCCCCCGGCGCAGCGCGCCCACCCCGCCCCCGCGGCGCCCGCCGCACCGGCACCCACCCGCCCGGCGCCGACGGAGGATCGCTCCGCGCCGCAGATCCAGCTGATCCCGGCACCGGCGGCGGGCGCACTCGACGCGGCCGAGGAGGCCGTCGACCTGCTGCTGGAGTCCGGTCGCGCACCGGGCGACATCCTGGTGCTCACCACCGGCGAACAGCACCCGTGGGCCGCCCACGAGCTGTCCTTCGGCGAAGCGGCGTACTGGGCCCAGCACGACGCGGGCGACGACGTCTTCTTCGCCGACGCCTCCTTCGCGCAGAAGGCGGGCTCCCGGCCCGTGGTCGTCGTCGCGGTCAACGACGCCGACCGGACCGCGGCGGCCCGGACGCTGCCCGTCGCACGCGACCGTGCCGCGGCGCTGCTGATCGTCTGCGGCGACCCGCAGACGATCAACTCCGCGCTCGGCGCCGGGGTCTGAACACGGTCCGAACACGCCCCACCGGTGTCCCCGGCCGCCCGCACGGGCGGCCGGAGGCACCACCGCCGGTCTTCGGGCCGTGCACCGGGCCTGACCCCTGCCTGCCCGGACCGGCGCCTGCCGGATCGGTGTCCGTTCAGCGGGCGGCGGTCCGGCGCAGGGCCTCCGCCGCGCCGCCGCCCGACCGGGTCGGGGAGGTCAGGTGGTCGCTGACGGAGTCGGCCAGCAACGAGGGCTCCGACAGTGAACTGGGCCGTCGCCCGCCCCTTCCCTCCCCGAGCACCTGCCAGCCCCCGCGGGTGAGCGTGATGTAGGCACCGCAGCGGAGCCCGTGCAGGGTGCAGGCGTCCCGGAGGCCCCACATCCACGCGCCGTCCTCCTCGGTCCACCGTTCGTCGCCGTCGCGGCAGTACAGCAGAACGGCCGTACGGACCGGAGTGCGGCGGCGCAGATCGTGCGGGATGACGCGCCGCAACTGCGCCAGCAGGGCGTTGCGGAACTCCCAGCCGTCCGCGGCCACCGTCGTCCGGCGGGCGAACGAGGCGCTGGCCGTGAGCCGTTCCTCATGATCGAGGACCGCGACCACGGCGGTGGCCGGCACCGGCCGGTGCCGGGAGTGCAGCCCGCTGACGACTTCCCGGGGACTGCGGAGCAGAGGTATGCCCGCCGAGGCCCACTCGGCCGGTTCGAGCATCCGGGCAAGGCGGTTGACGGAGTCTGCGGAAACCGAGGACGCCGCTGTCGAAGTGGCTGTGGGCGGGGCGAATCCGAAGGTCACGGTCCTCCCTTCGCTACGCGCCCGTGGTGCGGGCAGGGTCGAGTGAGGGCGCGCCGCGACACAGCCCTTCCGGGCCCGATGAGGAACTGTGCGGGGGCATCTCCAATTCTCCCTGGCCTACCGGCAGGCGGCAACGAGCAATTACTGCGGCTGACGGGAATCAGCCGGAATGACACTGATATCCCTGCCCAGACCCGCCCGGGATGACTCCTCCTGTCACCCCTGAACCGCGAGGACCAGCGGAAACACCCCCTGTGCTCCGGCCCGCCGGAGCAGCCGCCCGGCCACGGCCAGGGTCCAGCCGGTGTCCGAAAGATCGTCCACCAGCAGAACGGGGCCGTCCGCGGCCGCCAACGCCTCCGCCAGCTCCGGCTCCACGACCAGGGCCTCGTGCAACGCCCGTACCCGCTGCGCGCTGTTGGTCTGCGACATCATCATGTCCTCGGCGCCCGGAGCGTAGGAGACCGTCCCGAGCAGGGGCATCCGGCCGATCTCGGAGATGCGCAGGCCGAGCGACCCGACCAGTTGCGGTCTGCGGCGCGAGGCGACGGTCACCACACCGACCGGCCGCGGAGCGGCGTCCGCCGAACCGGAGGCCCAACCGCCCGGCCCCTTCGCCCAGTCGGCGAGCACGGTGACCACGGCGTTCGTGACATCGTCCGGCACCGGCCCGTCCGGAGCCTGTGCCGCGAGCATGGGACGCAGCCGGTTGCCCCAGCCGATGTCGGAGAGCCGGCCGAGCGCCCGGCCGGTGAAGGACAGCTCTCCCGCCGGGATGCGCCCCTTGAGATCGATGCCCACCGCGGGCAGGCCGGTGGGCCACATCTTGCGGGGATCCACCTCGACACCGGGCCGGCCCAGTTCGTCGCGCGCTCCGTCCAGGGCGGCGGTGGAGACCTTGTCGTCGAACCGGGCGCCCGCGCAGTTGTCACAGCGTCCGCAGGGCGCGGCCTCCTCGTCGTCGAGGCGCAGCCGCAGGAACTCCATCCGGCACGCCGTCGTCGAGGCGTAGTCACGCATGGCCTGCTGTTCGGCCTCCCGCTGCCGGGCGACCCAGGCATAACGCTCGGCGTCGTAGACCCAAGGGGCACCCGTGGAGATCCAGCCGCCCTTGACGCGCTTCACCGCACCGTCGACGTCCAGCACCTTGAGCATCGTCTCCAGCCTGGTCCGCCGCAGATCGACCAGGGGCTCCAGCGCCGGGAGGGAGACCGGCCGCTCCGCGCGGGCCAGAACGTCCAGGGTGCGCCGCACCTGCTCCTCCGGCGGGAAGGCGACGGACGCGAAGTACTGCCAGATCGCCTCGTCCTCCTTGCCGGGGAGCAGCAGCACCTCGGCGTGCTCGACACCGCGCCCCGCACGCCCGACCTGCTGGTAGTAGGCGATGGGGGAGGAGGGCGAGCCCAGGTGCACGACGAAGCCGAGGTCGGGCTTGTCGAATCCCATGCCCAGCGCGGAGGTGGCGACCAGGGCCTTGACCCGGTTGGCCAGCAGATCGTCCTCGGCCTGCTGGCGCTCGGCGTTCTCGGTCCGCCCGGTGTACGAGGCCACCGCGTGCCCGTTCTGACGCAGATAGGCCGTGATCTCCTCGGCCGCCGCCACGGTCAGCGTATAGATGATCCCGGAGCCGGGAAGCTCGCCGATGTGGTCGCCCAGCCAGGCCAGCCGGTGTGCCGCGCCCGGCAGTCGCAGCACGCTCAGGCTCAGGCTCTCCCGGTCCAGCGGGCCTCGTAGCACCAGCGCGTCGGTGCCCGCGCCGGTGCCCAGCTGTTCCGCGACGTCCGCCGTCACCCGGGCGTTGGCCGTGGCGGTGGTGGCGAGCACCGGGACCCCCGTCGGCAGATCGGCGAGCATCGTCCGCAGCCGCCGGTAGTCGGGCCGGAAGTCGTGCCCCCAGTCGGAGATGCAGTGGGCCTCGTCGACCACGAGAAGCCCGGTCGCCGCCGCCAGTTTCGGCAGCACCTGGTCGCGGAAGTCGGGATTGTTGAGGCGTTCCGGGCTCACGAGGAGGACGTCGACCTCGCCCGCCGCCACCTCGGCCTGGACGCTCTCCCACTCCTCCGTGTTGGACGAGTTGATCGTGCGGGCGCTGATCCCGGCCCGGGCCGCCGCCGCGACCTGGTTGCGCATCAGGGCCAGCAGTGGCGAGACGATCACCGTCGGGCCGGCGCCCTGCGCACGGAGCAGCGAGGTCGCCACGAAGTAGACGGCGGACTTGCCCCAGCCGGTGCGCTGCACGACCAGGGCTCTGCGTTTGTCGGCGACGAGCGCCTCGATGGCCACCCACTGGTCCTCGCGCAGCACGGCCGTACCGGTGGCATCGCCCACCAGGCGGGCGAGGACGGAATCGGCCGAAGCCCTGAGCGCTGCACGATCTGCGTTGGTCATGCCCCCATGCAACCCGATGGCCACGACAAACCGCGAACGACAGGGCGAGCCTGTGGATAACGTTATCCACAGGGGTCGCGGGATCCGGCGGGCTGCGGGACCGTCAAGCCATGAACAAGCACCACGAATCCACCGGCCCGGCCGGGGAACAGCAGATCACCCTGCGCGGCCCCGCCGAGCTCGCCGACGCCCTCCCGTATCTCATGGGCTTCTACCCCAACGACAGCGTCGTGATGGTCGCCCTGCACGGCGGCCAGGGCCGGTTCGGCGGCCGGCTCCGGCTCGGCATTCCGCAGGCGCCCGGAGAATGGGGGCCGGTCGCCGACCAACTGGCGGAGTGCCTGGTATCGGGGAGCGAGCGCCGCGAAGGACGGCCCGACGCGATCGTGATCTTCCTCTGCCAGGACTCGCCGGACGGTTCGGGCGGCCCGCTGACCATGGAGCGGCTCAGGCCGTTCGCGCAACGCCTGCGCACGGCGTGCGGAGCGCTCGACGTGCCCGTCCTCGAAGCGCTCTGCATCTCCGATGGCCGCTACTGGTCCTACTGCTGCCCCGACCCCCGGTGCTGCCCCGAGCAGGGCAACCCGCTGGCCATGCCCGGCACCACGGTGATGGCCGCGGCCGCCACCTACGCGGGCGTCCATGTCCGGGGCACGCTCCGCGACATGGAGGCGAGGCTTCAGCCCTGGCGGACCCCGGTCGACGTGACCACGCAGCAGGAGGCCCTGGACAGGGCTGTGCCGGTGCTGATGCCGAGGCTGCTGGACGAGCGGGCCAGGCGGGAGGTCGCGGCCCGGACCCTTCGGCTGGCGCGCACGCTCATGGACCGCATCGAACGGGCGCAGCCGGCTCCTCCCGCGCTCGCGGACGCGGGGGACGACCAGCTCATCGGCTCCGACGAGGCCGCCGCGGTCATCCTCGGGCTCCAGGACCGGGAGACCCGGGACAGGGCGGCGGCCTGGATGGAGGGGGCGGAAGCACAGTCGGCGCTGCGTCTGTGGCGGGCCCTGGCACGGCGCTGCGTCGGGCGGTACGGGGAGCACGCGGCCGCTCCGCTCACGCTGGCGGGCTGGGTGTCCTGGTCCACGGGGGACGAGCCGGGCGCGCGGGTCGCGCTGACGCTGGCGCTGCGCGCCGATCCCGACTACACCTTCGCCCAACTGCTGCACCGGGCCTGCAACGAAGGGCTCGATCCGGAGGCCCTGCGCCGCTGCCTGCGCGAGACCGCGGACGAGGGCCCGGACGGGGGACCGGGCGAGGGCGAGGCCGTGGGTGCGGAGACGGGCTCCGGCGCCGGGGCGGCGGAGGAGTCGGCGTCCACCGCCGCCGACCGGGGTACCACCCCGCTGCGGGTCCGCAGGGTCCGTCGGCTGCCCGACGGCGGCCGACGGCGCGGGCGTGCTCCCCGGCTTCCGGGCGCCGAGCGGGGAAAGGCGGCACCGGGATCGGTCCGTCCCCGGCCCTCGGCGGCCGGGCGGCGGCCGAGCGAGGCCCGGCGGTACGGCCGACGCGGCACCAGGACGCGCCGATGACCCGTCACCCGGAACCGACCCCGGAACCCGGACTGATCACGAGCATGCCGAAGGGAGTGTTTATCGTCAGGCAGACGACTATGATCGCGACATGCCGCCCTACGACCCGTCGACCTTCCCGCCCTTCGCTGTCACCGTCGACCTGGTCGTGCTCACGGTGCGCCGTCACGCGCTCTGCGCGTTGGTCGTCCGCCGCGGAGAGACCCCGTTCCAGGGCCGATGGGCACTGCCCGGCGGATTCGTCAGGATGGACGAGGATCTGGGGTCCGCGGCGGCACGTGAACTCGTCGAGGAAACCGGCCTCTGCGCACACGATCCGGCGAAACCCGCCGTGGGCAACGGCGCACATCTGGAGCAGTTGGCCACCTACGGCGATCCGGCGCGCGACCCCCGGATGCGCGTGGTCAGCGTCGCCCACCTCGCCCTCGCACCGGACCTGCCCGCGCCCCGGGCCGGCGGTGATGCCAACAGCGCGCGCTGGGCGCCGGTCGAGGATCTGCTGCACCCCGGCACCGGACGTGAGGGCGAACAGGCGGCGCCGCTGGCCTTCGACCACGCCCGGATCCTGGCCGACGGAGTGGAGCGGGCCCGCTCCAAGATCGAATACTCCTCGCTGGCCACGGCGTTCTGCCCGCCGGAGTTCACGGTCGGCGAGTTGCGCCGGGTGTACGAAGCGGTGTGGGGCGTGGTCCTCGACCCCCGCAACTTCCACCGCAAGGTCACCGGAACGCCCGGATTCCTGGTGCCTTCCGGCGGGACGACCACGCGACAGGGCGGCCGGCCCGCGCAGTTGTTCCGGGCCGGGGCGGCCACGGTCCTCAATCCGCCGATGCTGCGGCCCGAGGTCTGAGTCACCGGGCGTTCCGCCGTTGATGGCCGCGCGGAACGCCTGTCGACTCACCCCTGCACCAAAAGTCGGAAATGTCGCGTTATGTTGCTGGGTAACCCCCTGCCGCCGAGCGGTCTCACCTTCCGCGAGAGACGCGAGAGAAGCGATGCTCCAGGCCATCGGACTCACCAGCACCCCCCGTCGCGACGCTCCGCCCGCCGTGAACGATCTGACCTTCGAGGCTCCGCCCGGCCGTGTCACGGCCCTGCTGGGCGCCCCTGGCTCGGGCAGGACCACGGCCCTGCGCCTGATGCTCGAACTGGACGCCGGGCGGGGCGTCGCCTACTTCCGGGGGCGGCCGCTGCACCGCATCGCCCATCCGGCACGGGAAGTGGGCGTACTGCTCGGCGATGTGCCGGGCCACCCCTCCCGGACCGCCCGGGGCCACCTCCGCATGCTCTGCGCGGCAGCCGGAGTGCCCGCCACCCGGGCCGACGAAGTGCTCGAAGTGGTCGGTCTCGCCGGGCTCGGGGACCAGCGTCTGGGCACGCTCTCGGTGGGCATGGACCGTCGGCTCGGCCTCGCCTCCGCGCTGCTCGGAGACCCGCACACGCTGATCCTGGACGAGCCCGCGGAGGGGCTGTCCCCACGCGAGAACAGCTGGTTGTACGGGCTGTTGCGCGCACACGCGGCCCAGGGCGGCACGGTTCTCCACACCACCGGCGACCCCAAGGAGGCGGCTCGCACGGCCGACCGCGTCGTCACCATCGGTGGCGGGCGCCTCGTCGCCGACCAGGACGTCGCCGACTTCGCCCGCACCCGGCTCCGGGCCCGGGTCGCCGTCCGCACCCCGCACGCGGCCCGGCTGGCGGCCGTGGTCAGCAGAGAGGCCCGGGCCGCACAACGCTCCGTCGAAGTGGTCGAGGAAGCGGCCGGCCGGCTGACGGTCTACGGCAGCAACTGCGCGGAGATCGGCGACACCGCCTACCGGCACGGCGTCCCCGTGCACCAGCTCGCCGACGAGATCGGCGACACCGGACCCGCCGCCCCGGCGGAGAGCGGGAGCGGGGAGCGCGACGACTCGGCCGCCGCCCTGTCCGAGCTGCCGCCCCCGATCCGGGTGCGCCCCGCACGCGGCCCCCTGCGCCCGCTCCGGTACGAACTGCGCCGCTCCCTCGGCGTCAGGACAACGGCCATGATCATGGCGGCCGTTCTGGTGGTGTCGGTGGCGGTGTCCGTTCTGCTCGCCCGCACCGACGGCACCGCGCTGCCCCGCGTGCTCGCCGCTTGGCCCGCCCTGCTGCCGCTGCCTCCCGCCGCACTCGGCGCGGGTCTGCTCGGGGCGCTGTCCTTCGGGGACGAGTTCCGCTATCCGGCACTCGCCGCCGCGCGCGGCACCGTGCCCCGGCGGCTCGGGCTGCTGCTGGCCAAGCTCTCCGTGACCGCGGGCTTCGCCCTGTTGCTCGCCGGTCTCGTCGTGGTGTGCGGAGCGCAGAGCCTCCGGCTCGTATACGGACCGGACTTGGTCGAGATCCCTTCGAACGCCGTCGCACTGGGCGTGAGTTGGGCCGCTCTGACGGTCGGCTGTGCCTGGGCGGGGCTGCTGGCGGCCGGCGTCTTCCGGGTGGCCGGAGCGGGCATCGCGGCGGTGCTGGCCGTTCCGGTGCTCGTCGTTCCGTTGGTGCAGAAGCTCTTCGCGGCGCCGTCCGCGCGTTCGGTGGCCGGACTCCCGGGTCGGCTGCGCGAACTGGCCGGATGGCAGCTGCCGCAACAGGCCGACCAGTGGGTCCTCGCCGTCGCGCGGGTGGTGGCCCAACCCGTCGGGACAGCGCTCGCCCTGTCGTTGTCAGCCCTGATCTGCGCGTATCTGTTCACCAGCCTTCGAGGGAAGGCGCGTTGGTGATCACGGTCGTCCCGCGTCGAGGACAGGAGCCCACAACTCCCTGAGAAATGCCGGATTTGTAGGCATATGGCGTCAATTGCGGAGCGAGCGCCGATCACCCTTTCGTGTGCTTTTCACCAAAGACCTCAAGGGGCGGGCGAGCCGCGCCGACAAAGGATGCGTGAGTACCCTTGCGCACACCATGATGACCGCCGCCCGCACCGTCGACTCCGGCCTGGCCGGCTCGGGCGAACTCGACCGCTACCCCTATACGGAGGCGCAGGCCGGCGAGCGTGCCGCAGCCCGGTCCTGGGGCGGTGCCGATTCCGAGTTGGGACGGGCGAGCCGACGGGGGGCGGCCAGCCGCGGGCGCGGTCTCCACGGCCAACTCGTCCAGCAGCTGGGCCAGATGATCGTTTCCGGTGACCTCGGCGCGGACCGCCCCCTCGTTCCCGAGGAGATCGGCCAGCGGTTCGAGGTCTCCCGCACCGTCGTACGCGAATCCCTGCGCGTCCTCGAAGCCAAGGGGCTGGTCAGCGCGCGCCCCAATGTGGGGACGAGGGTCCGCCCGGTCAGCGACTGGAACCTGCTGGATCCCGACATCATCGAATGGCGGGCCTTCGGCCCGCAGCGAGACGACCAGCGCCGTGAGCTGGCCGAGCTCCGCTGGACCATCGAACCGCTCGCGGCCCGCCTCGCGGCCGGGCATGGCCGGGACGACATTCAGCAGCGCCTCGGCGACATGGTGGAGATCATGGGGCACGCGATGGGACAGGGGGACGCGATCACGTTCTCCCGCGCCGACGCGGAGTTCCACGCCCTGCTCATCCAGGCCGCGGGCAACCGGATGCTCGAACACCTTTCCGGCATCGTCTCGGCCGCCCTCCATGTCTCCGGCGGTCCCGTCACCGGCTGTGACCGGCCGGGTGAGACCTCGCTCGCCCATCACGCGCGCATCGCCGACGCCCTGGCCTCGGGTGACGCCGGGGCCGCCGAGACGGCCATGCGTCAGCTGCTCGTCGTCCACCCCGACGTCGAGCGTGTGGTTCCCGCGCCGCGCGAGCACTGACCGGGGTGCGGCCGGATGTGTGCGCCCGGTGCCGCCGGGCCGCACGGGTCCGGCGGCACAATTGTGAGGGGATGCCGTCCATGGACCGGTTCGCCAGAAATGCGGTGTGACTCGGGCCACGCGGATTGGCCGTAACACTCCTCGAAGCAGCGCGATGACTTAAGAGGTGAGCGTCGCGGAAGGAATACAGCAGCCCTTGGGCGCGCTGTGCAGTTCTGAGGCCTGACCCGCGCCGTCGGCGACATCCCCAGTCGACGGTCGTCGGTTCCCGCCCTCTCCAGGGCAGGGCCGGAAGCCGTTTCCATCGTTCCGAGAGGTTGTTCGTGTCGGCCAGCACATCCCGTACGCTCCCGCCGGAGATCGCCGAGTCCGAGTCTGTGATGGCGCTCATCGAGCGGGGAAAGGCTGATGGGCAGATCGCCGGCGATGACGTGCGTCGGGCCTTCGAGGCTGACCAGATTCCGCCAACCCAGTGGAAGAACGTTCTGCGCAGCCTCAACCAGATCCTCGAGGAAGAGGGTGTGACGCTGATGGTCAGTGCCGCGGAGTCGCCGAAGCGCGCCCGCAAGAGCGTCGCAGCGAAGAGCCCGGTCAAGCGCACCGCCACCAAGACCGTCGCGGCGAAGACCACCGTGACCAGGACCGTCGCGGCCACCGCCGCCCCGGCGGCCGAGAGTGCGGACGCGGTGGCCGACGACGCCGTCGCGGCCGCTCCCGCCAAGAAGGCGGCAGCCAAGAAGACGGCTGCCAAGAAGACCGCCGCGAAGAAGACGGCGGCCAAGAAGACAGCGGCGAAGAAGTCCGGCAAGCAGGACGACGAGCTGCTCGAAGGTGACGAGGCCGCCGAGGAAGTCAAGGCGGGCAAGGGTGAGGAAGAGGAGGGCGAGGGCGAGAACAAGGGCTTCGTCCTCTCCGACGACGACGAGGACGACGCACCTGCCCAGCAGGTCGCCGTCGCCGGCGCCACCGCCGACCCGGTCAAGGACTACCTGAAGCAGATCGGCAAGGTTCCCCTCCTCAACGCCGAGCAGGAGGTCGAGCTCGCCAAGCGCATCGAGGCCGGTCTCTTCGCCGAGGACAAGCTGGCGAACGCCGACAAGCTCGCGCCGAAGCTCAAGCGCGAGCTGGAGATCATCGCCGAGGACGGCCGCCGGGCCAAGAACCACCTCCTGGAGGCCAACCTCCGTCTGGTGGTCTCCCTGGCCAAGCGCTACACCGGTCGCGGCATGCTCTTCCTGGACCTGATCCAGGAGGGCAACCTCGGTCTGATCCGCGCGGTCGAGAAGTTCGACTACACCAAGGGCTACAAGTTCTCCACGTACGCCACCTGGTGGATCCGTCAGGCGATCACCCGCGCCATGGCCGACCAGGCCCGCACCATCCGTATCCCGGTGCACATGGTCGAGGTCATCAACAAGCTCGCGCGCGTGCAGCGCCAGATGCTCCAGGACCTGGGCCGCGAGCCCACCCCGGAGGAGCTGGCCAAGGAACTCGACATGACCCCCGAGAAGGTCATCGAGGTCCAGAAGTACGGTCGCGAGCCGATCTCGCTGCACACCCCGCTCGGCGAGGACGGCGACAGCGAGTTCGGTGACCTGATCGAGGACTCCGAGGCCGTCGTCCCGGCGGACGCGGTCAGCTTCACGCTCCTCCAGGAGCAGCTCCACTCGGTGCTCGACACGCTCTCCGAGCGTGAGGCCGGCGTGGTCTCGATGCGCTTCGGTCTCACCGACGGCCAGCCGAAGACGCTCGACGAGATCGGCAAGGTCTACGGCGTGACGCGAGAGCGCATCCGTCAGATCGAGTCGAAGACGATGTCGAAGCTTCGTCACCCGTCGCGCTCCCAGGTGCTGCGCGACTACCTCGACTAGATCGCGGTATTTTCACCGGCCGAGGGCCCGGAACCCCCAGGGGATCCGGGCCCTCCGGCGTGTCCTCGGGTGCGTACCCGGACCGGCTGGATCACGCTGGGTGGATCACTTGTCACCTCAGCGTCAGGAGCCTCCATGCCCCGTCCCGTCGTCCGTGCCCTGACCGGGGTGCTCGCCCTGACCGCCGCCGCGGCCGTGCTGCCGTTCGCCTCGCCCGCACCGGCCGCCGCGGACAGCATCATCGTCGGCGGCCGGCCCGCCCCCGTGGCGGACAGCCCCTGGGCGGTGGCGCTGTCGAGCCGGGACCGGTTCGGAGGGGCGCGCTCGGGTCAGTTCTGCGGCGGCGTCGCCGTGGCGCCCACGAAGGTCCTGACGGCCGCCCACTGTCTGAGTGACGAGGCGCTCGGCGGACCGGCGAACCGGGTGAAGGACCTGCTGGTGATCGCCGGGCGGGAACGGCTGAGCGACTCCGGCGGCCAGGAGATCCTGGTCCGGTCCATCTGGGTGAACCCGGCGTACGACCCCGTCTCCAACGCCGGCGACCTCGCGGTGCTGACCCTGTCCCGCGCGCTGCCGAAGAACGGCGTGATCCCGATGGCCCGGGGCGGGGACGCCGCCTACCGGGCCGGGACCGCGGCGGACGTCTACGGGTGGGGCGACACGACCGGAAGCGGTACGTACGCCTCCGTGCTGCGCTCCGCGCGGGTGCGGGTCCTGCCGGACAGCGACTGCGCGCGGGCCTACCCGGGCGGCCAGGAGGGCACGTACAAGGCTTCGGCGATGGTCTGTGCGGGCGATCCGGCGGGCGGCCGGGATGCGTGCCAGGGCGACAGCGGCGGGCCGCTGGTGGCCCGTGGGCGGCTCATCGGCCTGGTGTCCTGGGGCAGCGGCTGCGGGCGCGCGGGCAGCCCCGGGGTGTACACCCGGGTCTCCGCCGCCCTGGAATGGGCCGCGGGCCGCATCTGAGCCCGGCCGGGCCGCGTGGGCGGTCCGGCCGTCACGACGAGAACGGGCGGCTCCCCCGGTGGGGGAGCCGCCCGTCGGCCGGTCCTGGACCGGCCCCTGGCTCGTCGTGGATGCGAGGTGTCAGTGTTGGTCCTCGTCGGCGGAAGCCGTCTGCACGGCGGTGAGCCGATCCGTCTCATCCTGTATTTCCGCGGCGATCTTCTTGAGTTCCGGCTCGAACTTGCGCCCGTGGTGGGCACAGAAGAGCAGTTCACCGCCACTGATCAGGACGACGCGCAGATATGCCTGGGCGCCGCAACGGTCACAGCGGTCTGCTGCGGTCAGCGGGCTCGCGGGGGTCAGAACAGTAGTCACGTCGCCTCTTCTCTAGCTCGACGAGCTGTCGTACCAGGGTCAACATCCAACCAGGCCGAAAACGTTCCCGCTCGTGGCTTTTCTTCGAAACTTCTTCTCGGTGTGGCTGTCTGTTGCCGGTTGGCGGCGAATGTGCCGTATGCGGAGCGCTACGGTTTCGCATTGCTTGTCTAGGGGGTTGGTCCCGCCGGCCGGCTTGCCGGTTTGTTCATGAGGACGTGCCCGGAGCCTAAATGGTTCATGCGTCGAAGGGAACGTGATGTGCACGTCACTCCAACGAATGATCGAACACCCATGCGAGCCTGGAAGAAGCTCGACTAGCATGAGGATTCCCCGAGGGTGGCGTTACAACCGCTCTACCAGGCCTCTGTAGGCTCTCAGCGGCAACCGAAGCCCAGCCCTGTACCCACGGGGGCCCCAGATGAAATTCAGCGAGGAGCGAACCGCGTGACCGCCGAAACGTCCGTGCCGTCCACCGCGATGCTGACCGGAGCAGGCGGCGACCGGGACAGCTCCAACTACACCGCGCGGCACCTTCTCGTCCTCGAAGGCCTGGAGGCGGTCCGCAAGCGCCCCGGGATGTACATCGGGTCCACCGACAGCCGTGGCCTGATGCACTGCCTCTGGGAGATCATCGACAACTCCGTCGACGAGGCGCTCGGGGGCTACTGCGACCAGATCGAGGTCATCCTCCACGACGACGCCTCCGTCGAGGTCCGGGACAACGGCCGCGGCATCCCGGTCGACGTCGAGCCCAAGACGGGCCTCTCCGGCATCGAGGTCGTCATGACCAAGCTGCACGCCGGAGGCAAGTTCGGCGGCGGCTCCTACGCCGCGTCCGGCGGCCTCCACGGCGTCGGCGCCTCCGTCGTCAACGCCCTCTCCTCCCGCCTGGACGTCGAGGTCGACCGCAACAGCGCGACCCACTCGATCAGCTTCCGGCGCGGTGTCCCCGGCATGTTCACCGAGCAGGGTCCGGACAGCCCGTTCGACCCGGCCAACGGCCTGCGCAAGGGCAAGCGCGTCCCCAAGACCCGTACCGGTACCCGGGTGCGGTACTGGGCGGACCGCCAGATCTTCCTCAAGGACGCCAAGCTCAACCTGGAGACGCTCTACCAGCGCGCCCGCCAGACGGCCTTCCTCGTCCCCGGTCTCACGATCATCGTCCGCGACGAGCGCGGGCTCGACGGCGAGGGCAAGACCGAGGAGACGTTCCGCTTCGACGGCGGCATCAGCGAGTTCTGCGAGTACCTGGCCCAGGACAAGGCCGTCTGCGACGTCCAGCGCCTCAGTGGCACGGGCACCTTCAAGGAGACCGTCCCGGTCCTCGACGACCGCGGCCACATGACCGCCACCGAGGTCACCCGAGAGCTGGCCGTCGACATCGCCCTGCGCTGGGGTACCGGCTACGACACGACCGTACGGTCGTTCGTGAACATCATCGCCACCCCCAAGGGCGGCACCCACGTCACCGGCTTCGAGCGCTCCCTGACCAAGACGGTGAACGAGGCGCTGCGCTCCGCCAAGATGCTGCGGGTCGCCGAGGACGACGTCGTCAAGGACGACGCCCTCGAAGGCCTCACGGCCGTCGTCACCGTCCGGCTCGCCGAGCCGCAGTTCGAGGGGCAGACCAAGGAGGTGCTCGGCACCTCGGCGGCCAACCGGATCGTGGCCAACGTGGTCGCCAAGGAGCTCAAGGCGTTCCTGACCTCGACGAAGCGGGACGCCAAGGCCCAGGCCAGGGCGGTGCTGGAGAAGGCCGTGGCCGCCGCCCGCACCCGCATCGCGGCCCGCCAGCACAAGGACGCCCAGCGCCGCAAGACCGCGCTGGAGTCCTCCTCGCTGCCCGCCAAGCTCGCCGACTGCCGCAGCGACGACGTCGAGCGCAGCGAGCTGTTCATCGTCGAGGGGGACTCGGCGCTCGGCACGGCCAAGCTGGCCCGGAACAGCGAGTTCCAGGCACTGCTGCCGATCCGCGGCAAGATCCTCAACGTACAGAAGTCGTCCGTCTCCGACATGCTGAAGAACGCCGAGTGCGGCGCGATCATCCAGGTCATAGGAGCCGGGTCCGGGCGGACCTTCGACATCGACGCCGCCCGCTACGGCAAGGTCATCATGATGACCGACGCCGATGTCGACGGCTCCCACATCCGGACCCTGCTGCTGACCCTCTTCCAGCGCTACATGCGCCCGATGGTCGAGGCCGGGCGGGTCTTCGCCGCCGTTCCGCCGCTGCACCGGATCGAGCTGGTCCAGCCCAAGAAGGGGCAGGACAAGTACGTCTACACCTACTCCGACAACGAGCTGCGCCAGACCCTCCTGGAGTTCCAGCGCAAGAACGTCCGGATCAAGGAATCGATCCAGCGCTACAAGGGCCTGGGCGAGATGGACGCCGATCAGCTGGCGGAGACGACGATGGACCCGCGCCACCGCACGCTGCGGCGCATCAACATCGGCGACCTGGAAGCCTCCGAGCAGGTCTTCGACCTGCTGATGGGCAACGAGGTCGCGCCCCGCAAGGAGTTCATCACCAGCTCCGCGGCCACCCTGGACCGCTCGCGCATCGACGCCTGACCCCCGTACACCCGCCCGGCCCCCGCTCCCGTCCCACGGAGCGGGGGCCGCGGACGTTTCGCGGGGCTCTGCCGGGGAAGTGCGCAGCCGTCCGGGACTTCTGTCACCTGAAGGGGTGAAGTCGGGCGAATGACGCGCCCGCGATCTTCCCGAACCGCCCATGGTGGTCCGTGCGGCCGAAAAGGTCGGCGGATCAGGGGAGTTGTTCGGTGGAGAAGGAAGCAGGGCCGGAGACCGCGGGAGTGCGGCTCGACGACCCGTGGGACGACGCGCCGGTCGCCGACCGGGGCGACCGGGACGGGACGGGAGACGTCGGCGGCCTCGACGCGTCCGGTACGCCATGGCCGGATCCGGCCCCCAGCGCGGCCGACATCTATCTGGAAGTGCACCGCAGCGCCGCGTTCCGCGAAGTGCGCCGCCGCTACCGCCGCTTCGTGGCCCCCGCCGCCCTCGCCTTCCTCCTCTGGTATCTCGCCTATGTCGTCGCCGCGACCACCGCACCCGAGCTGATGGCCCGCCCGGTCGCCGGTGCGGTCAACGTCGCGATGGTGGCGGGTCTCGGCCAGTTCCTCACCACGTTCCTGCTCACGTGGGCGTACGCACGGCACGCACGGCTGCGCAGGGACCGCGCGGCGCTCGATCTGCGGTGGGACACCCAGGAGATGACGAGAGGGCTCGGACGTTGAGAGGCGACCACCAGACACTCGCCCTGCTGCTGTTCAGCGCGTTCATCGCGGTGACGCTCTTCATCACCACCTGGGTCGGCCGCAACCGGCAGGGCTCCGCCGAGGAGTTCTACGCCGGCGGACGCCTGTTCTCGCCCATGGAGAACGGATTCGCCATCGCCGGCGACTACATGTCGGCGGCCTCCTTCCTCGGCATCTCCGGGCTGATCGCCCTCTTCGGGTACGACGGCATGCTCTACTCCGTCGGCTTCCTCGTCGCCTGGCTGGTCGTCCTGCTGTTCGTCGCCGAACTCGTCCGCAACTGCGGCCGGTTCACCCTGGCCGACGTGGTCGCCGCGCGGATGGCGGAGCGCCCGGTGCGCACCGCGCTCGGCACCTCCTCCGTCACCGTCTCCGTGCTCTACCTGGTGGCCCAGATGGTCGGCGCGGGCAGCCTGGTGGCCCTGCTGCTCGGCGGTACGAGCGACGCGGCCCGGTCCTGGACGGTCGTCGGCGTCGGCGCGCTCATGGTGATCTACGTGTCCTTCGGCGGCATGCGCGCCACCACCTGGATCCAGATCGTCAAGGCCGTCCTGCTGATGGCCGGGGCCGTCGCCCTCACCGTGCTCGTCCTGGTCCACTTCCACGGCAACATCAACAACCTGCTCGACACCGCCGCCGAACGCAGCGGCCACGGCAAGGACTTCCTCGCGCCCGGCCTCCGCTACGGCGGGGACTGGACCTCACGCTTCGACTTCATCAGCCTGGGCGTCGCCCTCGTCCTCGGCACGGCGGGGCTGCCGCACATCCTGTCGCGCTTCTACACCGTGCCCACCGCCCGCGCCGCGCGCCGCTCGGTCGTCTGGTCCATCGGCCTGATCGGCAGCTTCTACCTGATGACGATCGTGCTCGGCTTCGGCGCGGCCGCCCTCGTCGGCTCCGCCGAGGTCCGCTCGTCGAACGCGGCGGGCAACACCGCGGTCCCGCTGCTGGCCCTCCACCTCGGCGGTGGCGAAGGGTCCACCGGTGGAACGATTCTCTTCGCCGTGGTCGCCGCCATCGCCTTCGCCACCATCCTGGCCGTCGTCGCGGGCATCACGCTCGCCTCGTCCGCGTCCGTCGCCCACGACCTCTACGCCTCGCTCCGCCGCCCCGGGCGCAAGAAGCACGGCGAGGTCGCCGTGGCGCGCGTCGCCGCCGCGGGCATCGGCGTCGTCGCGATCGGCCTCGGACTGCTCGCCCAGAACCTCAACGTCGCCTTCCTGGTGGGCCTCGCCTTCGCCGTGGCCGCGTCGGCGAACCTCCCTGCCCTGCTCTACTCGCTGTTCTGGCGCGGCTTCACCACCCGGGGCGCGGTCTGGGCGGTGTACGGCGGGCTGATCCCGGCGGTCGTGCTGGTGCTGGTCTCGCCCGTCGTCTCGGGCAGCCCCACGTCCCTCTTCCCCGGCGTCGACTTCCAGCTCTTCCCGCTGGAGAACCCGGGCCTGGTCTCCATCCCGCTCGGCTTCCTGGCCGGCTGGATCGGTACGGTCACCTCGCCCGAGAAGCCCGACGAGGCCAAGCACGCCGAGACCGAGGTACGGGCGCTGACGGGGGCCGGGGCGGCGTGACGGGCCCGTCGAGGGCTCAGCCCGCGGCCCAGGCGTACCGGTGTTCCGGGCGGCCCGTCTCGCCGTACCGCAGGGTCAGCCGGACCTTGCCGGTGCGCTCCAGCAGCTTCAGATAGCGCTGGGCCGTCTGCCGGCTCATCCCCGCGCTGTCGGCGATCTCCTGGGCGGAGAGCGGGCCCTCCGCGCCGCGCAGGGCCTGCCGGACGAGCTCGGCGGTGGTGGGGGAGTGGCCCTTGGGGAGATCCGGCTCGCCCGCCGCCCACAGCGCGCCGAAGAGCCGGTCCACCTCCGCCTGTTCGGCCTCCCCGCCCCCGTCGAGCGTGTGCCGCAGGGCCGCGTACGCCTCCAGCTTCGAGCGCAGGCCCGCGTACGTGAACGGCTTCACCAGGTACTGGAGCGCGCCGTGCCGCATCGCGTCCTGCACGGTCGCGACGTCCCGGGCGGCCGTCACCATGATCACGTCGACCTGACGGCCGAGGCGGCGCAGTTCCCGTACGACGGCGAGGCCGTTGCGGTCGGGCAGGTAGTGGTCCAGCAGGATCAGGTCCACCGGGACCTCCTCGACCGTCGCCAGCGCCGAGGCCGCCGAGTGGGCCTGCGCCGCCACCCGGAATCCGGGCACCTTGGCGACGTACGCCGCGTTGATCCGCGCCACCCGGACGTCGTCGTCCACGATCAGGACCTGGATCACCGCTGCTCTCCCGTCGTGGCCGGACGTGCGGGCGGCGGCGGGCCGTCGGCACCGGTCAAGGCCCCCGGGCCGGGCTCGGGCCCCGGCTCGGCCAGCGCGTCCGGCAGCACCACCGTGAACACCGCACCGCCCCCGTCCGCCGCCGACACCGTCACCCTGCCTCCCTGGCGCTCCGCGAGCCTCCGTACGAGGGCGAGCCCGAGGCCGCGCTTGCCGTGCGCCGGGAGGTCCTTGGTGGACCAGCCCTCCGTGAAGATCGACGCGTGCTGCTCCCGGGGGACGCCGGGGCCGCTGTCGCGCACCTCCAGAACCACCGTACGGCCCTCCGTACGCAGCCCGACCTCGATCCGCGCGGCGTCCGATCCGGCCGCCGCGTCCGTGGCGTTGTCGACCAGGTTGCCGACCACCGTGACCAGGCCCCGGGGATCGACCACCCGGTCCGGCAGCAGCGTGCCGGGAGCCAGCCGCAGCGAGACGCCGCGCTCGGCGGCGACCGTCGTCTTGCCGACGAGGAGGGCGGCCAGCAGCGGGTCCTGGACCTTCTCGGTGACCTGCTCGGCCGTCGCCCGGTGCACGCCCACCACCTCCGTGACGAACTCCATCGCGTCCTCGTGCATCTCCAGCTCCAGCAGCCCCAGCAGGGTGTGCAGCCGGTTCGCGTGCTCGTGGTCCTGGGCGCGCAGGGCGTCGATCAGCCCCGTGGTGGAGTCGAGCTCCCGGCCCAGGTGCTCCAGCTCGGTGCGGTCGCGCAGGGTCACCACCGCTCCGCCGTCGTCGGTGGGCATCCGGTTGGCGAGCAGCACCCGGCTGCCCCGTACCGCCAGCAGGTCGTCGCCGACCACCCGGCCGGCCAGCACATCGGCGGTCCGGCCCTCGCCCAGCACCTCCTCCAGCGTCCGGCCCGCCGCTTCCGGGCCCACGCCCAGCAGCCGCTGCGCCTCGTCGTTCAGCAGCCGGACGCGCCCGGCCCCGTCGAGGGCGACGACCCCTTCACGGATGCCGTGCAGCATGGCCTCGCGTTCGGTGAGCAGCGCGGAGATGTCGGAGAAGGCCAGGTCATGGGTCTGCCGTTGCAGCCGGCGGGAGATCAGGTACGCGGCGAGCGCGCCGACGGCCAGGGCCCCTCCCGCGTACGCGAGCAGCCCCGGGATCGCCCCGAGGAGACGGGCGCGGACGCTGTCGTACTCGATCCCGACCGAGACCGCGCCGATGACCTCGCCCGTGGGGCCGAACAGCGGCACCTTGCCCCGCGCCGAGCGGCCGAGGGTGCCGCTGTCGATCTCCATCACCTCGCGGCCGCGCAGCGCCTCACCGGGGTCGGTGGAGACGACCGCGCCGATCCGGTCGGTCTCCGGGTGCGACCAGCGCACCCCGCGCCGGTCCATGACGACGACGTACTCCGCCCCGGTGGCCCGTCTGACCCGCTCGGCGGCCGACTGGACAGGACCCCGGTCGGACGGGTCGGTGCTGCTCAGATCCCGCACGATCTCCGGCTGGGCGGCGGTGCTCTGGGCGATGGCCAGCGCGCGGCGCATCGCCTGGTCGTCCAGCTGCTCGCCGAGCGGGGCCAGGAACAGGCCGGTGACCAGGACGATCACGCCGGTGATGATGGCCAGCTGCATCAGCAGGACCTGGGAGAAGACCCGCTGCGGCCAGCCGAACCGGCGCGGTCCTCGGCCGGAGATCGGTGGGGCGTTCATCGTAGAGACGGTAAGGGCCGGGCGGCCGGGGCGGAAATTCGGCCGTGCGTCGCCGGGTATCCGGGGCTCGTTCGAGGGCTTGCGCGGGACCCCGCGAGGTCGCGTACCGAGGGCTCCGCCATGCCGGCCTCTTGCCTCCCGGCGCCATGTCTGTGAGCGTTCCGGCTGTGCCGGTGGGCGTTCCGAGGGAGTTTGCCATCAACGCAATCTTCTTGCTTTTCTTGCGCTAATCTTGCGCTCATGACGCGACGACTTGCTCAAGTGGCCCAGAAGGTGGGAGTCAGCGAGGCGACGGTCAGCCGGGTGCTGAACGGCAAGCCGGGCGTCTCCGACGCCACCAGGCAGGCCGTCCTCTCCGCGCTGGACGTCCTCGGATACGAGCGCCCGACCCAGCTGCGCGGCGAACGGGCCCGGCTGGTCGGACTGGTCCTGCCCGAGCTGCAGAACCCGATCTTCCCCGCCTTCGCCGAAGTGGTCGGCGGCGCGCTCGCCCAGCAGGGGCTGACCCCGGTGCTCTGCACCCAGACCAAGGGCGGCGTCTCCGAGGCCGACTACGTCGAGCTGCTCCTCCAGCAGCAGGTCTCCGGCGTGGTCTTCGCGGGCGGCCTCTACCACCAGGCCGACGCCCCGCACGACCACTACAAGGTGCTCGCCGACCGCAAGATCCCGGTCGTCCTGATCAACGCGGCCATCGAACACCTCGGCTTCCCCGGTGTCTCCTGCGACGACTCGGTCGCCGTCGAGCAGGCCTGGCGCCACCTCGTCTCACTCGGCCACGAGCGCATCGGGTTCGTCCTGGGCCCGTCCGACCACGTGCCCTCGCAACGCAAGCTCGCCGCCGCCCGGATCCTCGCCGATGAGGCGGGCACGAGCATCCCCGACGAGCGGGTGGCGCGCGCGATGTTCTCGCTGGAGGGCGGACAGGCCGCCGCGATGCGCCTGCTGGAGCAGGGCGTCACCGGCATCATCTGCGCCAGTGACCCGCTCGCGCTGGGCGCCGTGCGCGCCGCCCGCCGCCGGGGTCTCTCGGTGCCCGACGACGTGTCGGTCGTCGGCTACGACGACTCGGCCTTCATGAACTGCACCGAGCCGCCGCTGACCACCGTCCGCCAGCCCATCGAGGCCATGGGGCGGGCGGCCGTGGAGCTGCTCTCGGTCCAGATCGGCGGGCGGACCGTGCCCTCGGACGAGCTGCTCTTCGAACCGGAGCTGGTGGTGCGCGGCTCCACCGCCCAGCCGCCGCGCGAGAATTCCCTGTGATCCGTAGCTAATTTGCGCCGCCCGGCCCTTGGTCCGGACCTGACCCGTCCCCGGGGAGGGGCTGGGGCGGCCGGGGGCCGACGTACTGCCCGCTCGGCCGGATCCGCAGCGGGCGCTCCCCGTACTCCTCCAGCGCGTGCGCGATCCAGCCCGCCGTGCGGGAGACCGCGAACACCGTCTCTCCCGCGTCCGCCGCCATTCCGCGGGAGACGGAGAGGACGGCGAGCGCCAGGTCGATGTTGGCGTGCAGCGGTGCGTGGCGGGCCGTCGTGGCGACCACCTCACGGGCCGCCGCCAGCGCCCCGGCCGCCTGCGGTACGTCCTCCAGCAGCGCGAACAGGGTCGTCGCCCGGGGGTCCTCGCCCCGGTACAGCCGATGGCCCAGGCCCGGCACCCGCCGCCCGGTCCGCAGATGATCGGCGACCACGGGGACCGCGCTGCCCCGGTCCACCGCCTCCCGCAGCATCCGGTGCGCCAGACCGCTCGCCGCCCCGTGCAGCGGCCCCTCCAGCACACCGAGGCCCGCCGAGACCACGGCGTACGGGTGGGCCCGCGCGGAGGCGGCGACCCGGGCGGCCAGCGTGGAGGCCGCCAGATCGTGGTCGATCAGGAGGGCCAGGGCCGCGTCCAGCACGGCGAGCGAAGCGGCGTCGGCCGGCTCCGGGGTGAGCCGTGACCACAGCGCCGCCGCCAGCGAGCCCCCTTCGCCCGCCGGGCCGCCCAGCGCCGGCAGAGCGCCCACCAGCGTCGGGATCAACCCCCGGGCGCTGCTCAGCACCGCCTCCGGCGACAGGTCGAACCGCAGCGGATCCGTGGCCGCCGCAGCGGTCACCGCCACCCGCAGCCGGTCCGTCGACCCGCTGTGCTCCGGCAGTGCGCCGACCGCCCGGCGGGCCGCCGCGAGGGTCGCGGCGGGTGCGGTGAACCGGGCACCGGGCCGCAGCTCGCCCGTCCACAGCCACTCGGCGACCTCCTCGTAGCCGTACCGCCGGGCCAGCTCCGTCGCGTCGACGCCCCGGAAGAAGCAGCGGTCGCCCTCGATGAGCGTGATGCCGGTGCGGAAGGCGAGGTCGCCCCCGGCCGGTGACGGCTCGCGCCGCCCCGAGCGCCGGGCCAGCGCCCGCACCTCCTCGGCGTCGAACGTGCTGCCCCGGCCTCCGGCCGCCCGCACGCTGCTGAGCTGGCCCCGGCTGACGTACGCGTACACCGTCTCGGGCTTCACACCCAGCAGCTCGGCCGCCTCACGGGTGGTCAGCCGGGGTGCGTCCGGTCGGGAGCCGGGCTCTGGTTGATCCGTCATGGAGACCACCGTATCCACCACAGGTTGACATTGATTCAATCAACATTGACAGATCTCAAGTCAAGCATGGACAGTCGAATCAATGTTGCATGCACGGAGGAGAGAACGGCCATGACCACCACCCCTGTCGTCCCCGCCGTCCCCCGCGGCCTCGCCGGCGTCGTCGTCACCGACACCGCCCTCGGCGACGTCCGCGGCCGCGAGGGCTTCTACCACTACCGCCAGTACTCGGCGATCGAGCTCGCGCGGACCCGCGGCTTCGAGGACGTCTGGTACCTGATGGTCCACGGCGAACTGCCGGACCGGGCGGCCGCCGCCGACTTCACCGCCCGCACGGCCGCGCTGCGCACCCTGCCCGCCGAGGTGCGCGAGGCCCTGCCCGCCATCGCCCGCGCGAGCGCCGTCTCCGGACCGCTCGCCGGACTCCGTACCGCGCTCTCCCTGCTCGGCGCATCGGCCGGCTTCCGCCCGGTGTACGACATCGGGGCCGACCGCCGACGCGAGGACGCGCTCGCCGCCTGCGCGGCCGTCCCCACGATCCTGACCGCCCTCCACCGCCTGGGCGAGGGCCTGGAGCCGGTCGAACCCCGCACGGACCTGCCGCACGCGGCGAACTACCTGTACATGCTGACCGGATCGGAGCCGGAGCCCGACCGGGTCCGGGCCGTCGAGCAGTACCTCATCTCGACCATCGACCACGGCTTCAACGCCTCCACCTTCACCGCCCGGGTCGTCGCCTCCACCGGAGCCGATCTGGCCGCCTGCCTGGTGGCGGCGGTCGGCGCGCTCTCCGGACCGCTGCACGGCGGAGCCCCCAGCCGGGCCCTGGACACCCTCGACGCCATCGGTACTCCGGACCGCATCGACGGCTGGATCCGCGAACAGGTCCTCGCCGGACGCCGCATCATGGGCTTCGGCCACCCCGTCTACCGCACCGAGGACCCGCGCTCCCGGATGCTCAAGTCCCTCGCCCAGGGCTTCGGCGGCCCGCTCGTCGACTTCGCCGTGGAGGTGGAACGCCAGGTCGAGGCCATCCTCGCCGAGCTGAAACCGGGCCGGGAGCTGCACACCAACGTGGAGTTCTACGCCGGAGTGGTCATGGAGCTGTGCGGGCTGCCGCGCGCGATGTTCACCCCCACCTTCTGTGCGGCGCGAGTGGTCGGCTGGAGCGCCAATATCCTGGAGCAGGCGGAGGACTCGAAGATCATCCGCCCGGCGGCCCGCTACGTCGGCGCACCCCCGCCGCAGCCGGTCCCGGCACCCTGACGACGCCCCCAGGAAGGCTCCCGTTGACCCCGCCCCGCACCCCGCAGATCCCGGTCGTCGTCCTGGCGGGCTTCCTCGGCTCCGGCAAGACCACGCTCCTGAACCATCTGCTCCGCAACCGGGCGGGCACCCGGATCGGCGTGATCGTCAACGACTTCGGGGCCATCGAGATCGACGCCATGACCGTCTCGGGGCAGGTCGGCTCGACGGTCTCGCTGGGCAACGGCTGCCTGTGCTGCGCCGTCGACGCGAGCGAACTCGACACCTTCCTGGAGACGCTGACGCGGCCCTCCGCCCGGCTGGACGTGATCGTCATCGAGGCGAGCGGACTGGCCGAACCCCAGGAACTCGTGCGCATGCTGCTGGCCAGCGACAACCCGCACATCCGGTACGGGGGCCTCGTCGAGGTCGTCGACGCCGCGGAGTTCGACTCCACCCGCGAGCGGCATCCGGAACTCGACCGCCATCTCGCCGTCGCCGACCTCGTCGTCCTGAACAAGACCGACCGGGTGGGGGAGGCCGAGCGGGAGCGGCTGCGCGCGACGGTCGCGGAGCTGAGCGGTCCGGCCGCCGTGATCTCCGCCGTGCACGGCCGGATCGACCCCGAGCTGCTCTTCGACCCCGCGCTGCGGCCGGACCACGAGGAGATGGCGGGTCAGCTGAGCTTCGAGGACCTGCTGCGCCAGGAGGAGTGCGACGAGCACGAGGAGTGCGACGGCCACGGGCACGGCGGCCACCTCCACGCCTCGTACGAGAGCGTCGACTTCACCGCCGACGTGCCGCTGGACCCGCGCCGCTTCATGGCGTTCCTCGACTCCCGGCCCGAAGGGCTCTACCGGATCAAGGGGTTCGCGGACTTCGGCGCGGGCGACCGGGACAACACGTACGCGCTGCACGCGGTGGGCCGCTTCCTGCGCTTCGTGCCCCGGCCGTGGGCGCGCGGCGAACAGCGGCTCACCCAGCTCGTCATGATCGGCGCGGGCATCGACGCCGAAGCGCTGCTGGCCGGACTCGCCGCCTGCCGCGCGGACGAGCCCGCCCCCGACGCGACCGCCTCCGACGCGTCCACCGCTGATGTCTCCGCCGACGCCGACGCCGTCGAACGCGGCATGTGGGGCGTGCTCCGGTACGTACAGGAGCAGGCCCCCGAACCACAGGAAGCGGCCGCGGAGGCATAACGCCCCCGGGCCGCTCCTTGCCGTACGTGCCCTACGGAACGGGCGCCTACAGCGGCGGTCCCGCGATCACGGCCACCTTCTCCAGCAGCGGCGTGCCCGAGCCGTCCCGCCTCGGGTCCGGCTCCGGCAGCTTCGCCGGGGTGCCGTTCTGCTGGGCGGCCCGGGCCGGGGTGGGACCCGCCCAGGCGAACACCAGGACGTCCTCGCCCTTCAGGAACCGCTGGCAGCGCACGCCGCCGGTCGCCCGGCCCTTGCGCGGATACTGGTCGAACGGGGTCAGTTTCGACGTCAGCACCGAGTCGTCCAGCGTGCCGTGCGAGCCGGCCACCGTGAACACGATCGCGTCGGCCGCCGGGTCCACCGCCGTGAACGACAGCACCTCGGCCCCGGCCGCCAGCTTGACGCCCGCCATGCCTCCGGCGGGCCGCCCCTGCGGGCGTACCTGGGCCGCCGGATAGCGCAGCAACTGGGCGTCGGAGGTGATGAACACCAGATCCTCCTCGCCGGTGCGCAGCTCGGTCGCGCCGACGATCCGGTCACCGTCCTTGAGGGTGATGACCTCCAACTCGTCCTTGTTGGCCGGGTAGTCCGGCACGACGCGTTTCACCACGCCCTGGAGCGTGCCGATCGCCAGACCCGGCGAGGCCTCGTCGAGCGTCGTGAGGCAGATCAGCTCCTCGTCCGCCTCCAGACTGAGGAACTCGGAGATCTGCGCCCCGCCGGAGAGATTCGGCTCCGCGTGCGTGTCCGGCAGCTGTGGCAGGTCGATCACCGAGATCCGCAGCAGCCGGCCGGTCGACGTGACCGCCCCGACATCGCCCCGGGCCGTCGCCGCCACCGCCGACACGATCACATCGTGCTTGGTCCGCCGGGCGTCCTCGGAGATCTCCACCGGGTCCGCGTTCGCCGTACGGGCCAGCAGACCCGTCGAGGAGAGCAGCACCCGGCACGGGTCGTCCGCCACCTCCAGCGGCACGGACGCGACCTGCGAACCGGCCGACTCCAGCAGCACCGTGCGCCGGTCCGTGCCGAACTTCTTCGCCACCGCCGCCAGCTCCGAGGAGACCAGCTTGCGCAGCTCCGCGTCCGACTCCAGGATCGCGGTCAGCGCCTCGATCTCGCCGTTGAGCTTGTCGCGCTCGCTCTCCAGCTCGATCCGGTCGAAACGGGTGAGCCGGCGCAGCGGGGTGTCCAGGATGTACTGCGTCTGGATCTCGCTCAGCGAGAAGTGCGCCATCAGGCGCTCCTTCGCCTGCGCGGAGTTGTCGCTGTCCCGGATGATCCGGATGACCTCGTCGATGTCGAGCAGGGCGACGATCAGGCCCTCGACCAGGTGCAGCCGGTCGCGGCGCTTGGTGCGGCGGAACTCGCTGCGTCGGCGCACCACCTCGAAGCGGTGGTCGAGATAGACCTCCAGCAGCTCCTTGAGGCCCAGGGTGAGCGGCTGGCCGTCGACCAGCGCCACGTTGTTGATGCCGAAGGACTCCTCCATCGGCGTCAGCTTGTAGAGCTGCTCCAGCACCGCTTCTGGCACGAAGCCGTTCTTGACCTCGATGACCAGACGCAGGCCGTGCGCCCGGTCGGTGAGGTCCTTGACGTCGGCGATGCCCTGGAGCTTCTTCGCCGAGACCAGGTCCTTGATCTTGGCGATCACCTTCTCCGGGCCGACGGTGAAGGGCAGTTCGGTGACGACGAGACCCTTGCGGCGGGCCGTCACGTTCTCCACGGAGACGGTGGCGCGGATCTTGAACGTGCCGCGGCCGTTCGTGTACGCGTCCTTGATGCCGCCCAGTCCGACGATGCGGCCGCCGGTGGGCAGGTCGGGTCCGGGGACGTAACGCATCAGCGTCTCGACGTCGGCGCCCGGGTGCTTGATCAGATGCCGGGCGGCGGCGATGACCTCGCCCAGGTTGTGCGGGGGCATGTTGGTGGCCATGCCCACGGCGATCCCGGAGACCCCGTTGACCAGGAGGTTGGGGTAGGCGGCGGGGAGGACGACCGGCTCGCGCTCCTGGCCGTCGTAGTTCGACTGGAAGTCGACGGTGTCCTCGTCGATGGCCTCGGTCATCAGCGAGGTGGCGTCGGCCATCCGGCACTCGGTGTACCGCATGGCGGCCGGCGGGTCGTCGTTGCCGAGGGAGCCGAAGTTGCCGTGGCCGTCGACCAGGGGGAGCCGCATCGAGAACGGCTGGGCCATGCGCACCAGGGCGTCGTAGATCGAGGCGTCGCCGTGCGGGTGCAGCTTGCCCATGACCTCGCCGACGACGCGGGCGCACTTCACATAGCCGCGGTCGGGGCGCAGTCCCATCTCGTTCATCTGGGACACGATGCGCCGGTGCACCGGCTTCATGCCGTCGCGGGCGTCGGGCAAGGCCCTGGAGTAGATCACCGAGTACGCGTACTCGAGGAAGGAGCCCTGCATTTCGTCGACGACGTCGATGTCGAGGATCTTCTCCTCGAAGTCGTCCGGCGGCGGGGTCTTCGTGCTACGGCGGGCCATCGCGGCTGCGACTCCTTCACGGATTCTGTTCGGACAACCTGAGCTTGTTCGGTACAACACGAGCTGCTGACGCGGTCCATTGTGGACCTCGCCACTGACAACGCCGACCTCGACCCGTCCGAAGGCCGGTCCGAAGGCCGGTCCGAAGCGGTCGGGGCGGCGCGCCCGCGAGGGCGTCCGCGACACCATCGACGGAAACATCCACGGAACGGGAACTTCGCCAGGTGCCGGTGCGCTTGCTTAGAGTGGCAGGTCTGGCAGGAAGTCCAGTATCGCGATCGAAGGGACGTACATGCCCATGGGTCACACGGCCACCGCACAGGCCGGCTCCGGCGGCTTGACAGCGACCGAGCACCGCCTGGCCAACGGCCTGCGTGTGGTGCTCTCCGAGGACCATCTGACCCCGGTCGCCGCGGTCTGCCTCTGGTACGACGTCGGCTCGCGCCACGAGGTCAAGGGACGCACCGGTCTGGCTCACCTCTTCGAGCACCTGATGTTCCAGGGCTCCGGACAGGTCAAGGGGAACGGCCACTTCGAGCTCGTCCAGGGGGCCGGCGGCTCGCTCAACGGGACGACCAGCTTCGAGCGGACCAACTACTTCGAGACCATGCCCACCCACCAGGTGGAGCTGGCTCTCTGGCTGGAGGCCGACCGGATGGGCTCCCTCCTCGCCGCGCTCGACGAGGAGTCCATGGAGAACCAGCGCGACGTCGTCAAGAACGAACGCCGCCAGCGTTACGACAACGTGCCCTACGGCACCGCGTTCGAGAAGCTGACCGCCCTCTCCTACCCCGAGGGCCACCCCTACCACCACACCCCGATCGGCTCCATGGCCGACCTGGACGCGGCCACGCTGGAGGACGCCCGCGCGTTCTTCCGTACGTACTACGCGCCCAACAACGCGGTGCTCTCGGTGGTCGGCGACATCGACCCCGAGCAGACCCTCGCCTGGATCGAGAAGTACTTCGGCTCCATCCCGTCCCACGACGGCAAGCAGCCGCCGCGCGACGGGACGCTGCCGGAGATCATCGGCGAGCAGCTGCGCGAAGTGGTCCACGAGGAGGTCCCGGCGCGCGCCCTGATGGCCGCCTACCGCCTCCCGCACGACGGCACCCGCGCCTGCGACGCGGCCGACCTGGCGCTCACCGTGCTGGGCGGCGGCGAGTCCTCCCGGCTGCACAACCGCCTGGTGCGCCGCGACCGTACGGCGGTGGCGGCGGGCTTCGGGCTGCTGCGGCTGGCCGGGGCGCCCTCGCTGGGCTGGCTGGACGTGAAGACGTCCGGCGGGGTCGAGGTGGAGCAGATCGAGGCCGCCGTCGACGAGGAGCTGGCCAGGTTCGCCGCCGAGGGGCCCACCCCCGAGGAAATGGAGCGGGCCCAGGCGCAGTTGGAGCGCGAGTGGCTGGACCGGCTCGGCACGGTCGCCGGCCGCGCCGACGAACTGTGCCGCTACGCGGTGCTGTTCGGCGACCCGCAGCTCGCCCTGAGCGCCGTGGGCCGGGTCCTGGACGTCACCGCGGAGGAGGTGCGCGCGGCGGCCGAGGCGGCCCTGCGCCCCGACAACCGGGCGGTGCTGGTGTACGAGCCCGTCGAGCCGACCGACGAGGCCGATGAGGGCGCCGAGGGCGAAGAGGGCACCGACGCGCACGAGGGGGCGGCCAAGTGAGCGACGCCGCCGTGACTGGAGTAGCCATGGAGTTCCACCCGCAGCCCACCGCCGGCACGGCCCGCCCCTGGGCCTTCCCGGCGCCCGAGCGCGGCGCCCTGCCCAACGGACTGACCGTGCTGCGCTGCCACCGCCCCGGCCAGCAGGTCGTCGCGGTGGAGATCTTCCTGGACGCGCCGTTGGAGGCCGAGCCCGAGGGCCTGGACGGCGTGGCCACGATCATGTCGCGGGCGCTCTCCGAGGGCACCGACAAGCACAGCGCCGAGGAGTTCGCCGCCGAGCTGGAGCGCTGCGGCGCCACCCTCGACGCGCACGCCGACCACCCCGGCGTCCGGGTCTCCCTGGAGGTCCCGGCCTCCCGGCTGGCCAAGGCCCTCGGCCTGGTCGCCGAGGCGCTGCGGGCCCCGGCCTTCGCCGAGAGCGAGATCGAGCGCCTGGTGGGCAACCGCCTCGACGAGATCCCGCACGAGCAGGCCAACCCGTCCCGGCGCGCCGCCAAGCAGCTCTCCAAGGAGCTGTTCCCGGCCACCGCCCGGATGTCCCGCCCGCGCCTGGGCACCGAGGAGACCGTCCGGCGGATCGACCAGGCCGCCGTGCGCGCCTTCTTCGACGCCCACGTCCGCCCGTCCACCGCGACGGCCGTGATCGTCGGCGACCTGACCGGCATCGACCTGGACGCGCTGCTGGCGGAGACCCTCGGCGACTGGTCGGGCAACACCGCCCAGGCCCGCCCGGTGCCGCCCATCACCGCGGACGACACCGGCCGCGTGGTCATCGTGGACCGCCCCGGCGCGGTCCAGACCCAGCTGCTGATCGGCCGGATCGGCGCCGACCGGCACGAGCGCGTGTGGCCCGCGCAGGTGCTCGGCACGTACTGCCTGGGCGGCACCCTCACCTCCCGGCTGGACCGGGTGCTGCGCGAGGAGAAGGGCTACACCTACGGCGTACGCGCCTTCGCCCAGGTGCTGCGCTCCAGCGGCCCCGAATCGGGCGGCGCTGCGATGCTCGCGATCAGCGGTTCGGTGGACACGGAGTCCACCGGACCGGCGCTGGACGACCTCTGGAAGGTCCTGCGGACGCTGGCCGCCGAGGGGCTGACCGACGCCGAGCGCGAGACGGCCGTGCAGAACCTGGTGGGCGTCGCCCCGCTGAAGTTCGAGACCGCCGCCTCCGTCGCGAGCACGCTGGCCGACCAGGTCGAGCAGCACCTCCCCGACGACTATCAGGCCGACCTCTACGCCCGGCTCGCCGAGACGGGCACCGTGGAGGCGACCGCCGCCGTGGTCAACGCCTTCCCGGTGGACCGTCTCGTCACGGTCCTCGTGGGTGACGCCGCGCGGATCGCGGAGCCCGTGAAGGCGCTCGGCATCGGCGAGGTGTCCGTCGTCACCGGCTGACGGCACCTGTGGCACACCGCCGCGAAGAGGACCCCGACGGACGGAAGTTCGCCGGGGTCCTCCCTTTTTGCCCGATTGGCTAGCTTCGCTCCCTTTTGTTGGAGAGGTTGCCTGTCTGCCCTGTGGGATGCGCGACAAATCCCCCTGTCCGTTTGGTGATGGGAAGTCGCCCCGCCTAGCGTCGGCCCGGCTGTCCGTCACCCGTATGCCGCATCCGCGGCGCCGGGCAGTCATCGCCGAGTCCCCGTCAGGCGCGAGCCTGGGGAGCCGGGGACCCACACGCAGTCCCTGGGGTGAATCGGAGGCCCGTGCCGTGAACCGGCGCGGGGATCCGTAGGAGACCTTCCTGCTCCGAACCCGTCAGCTAACCCGGTAGGCGAGAAGGAAGGAAAGGATCAGCCTCTCCATGGCGTTCACCCGTGCCACCGGGAAGCACCGTGCCCCGAGCCGCCTGACGCGTCGCAGCGCCCAGGCCGCCGGCATCGCGGCCCTGGCCACCACCGGAGTCCTCGGCTCGCTGTCCTCCCCGGCCCTCGCCGCGGACACCGAGGCCGCCAAGGTCGCCGACACCGGCCTCACCCAGGCCATCTCCCTCGACGCCACCCTCGCCGACCAGATCGACGCCCAGGCCCAGGCCCAGAAGCAGCAGGCCGAGGCGGTCGCCAGGGCGAAGGCCAAGGCCGCCGCCGAGGCCCGCGAGAAGGCCGCCAAGGCCAAGGCGAAGGCGGAGGCCCAGCGCAAGGCCGAGGCCCGCGCCAAGGAGATCCGCGAGGAGAAGGCCCGTGCCGCCCGCGCCGCCGAGCGCGCCCGGCTCAACGCCTTCCACCTCCCGGTCGCCGGCTCCCACGTCACCACCGGCTACAAGACCGGCGGCTCCCTCTGGTCCTCCGGCAGCCACTCCGGCGTGGACTTCATGGCCGCCTCCGGCAGCTCCGTCGTCGCGGTCGGCGCCGGTACGGTCGTCGAGGCCGGCTGGGGCGGCGCGTACGGCAACAACATCGTGCTCCGGATGTCGGACGGCACGTACACCCAGTACGGCCACCTCTCCTCGATCGGCGTCTCCGTCGGCCAGAGCGTCTCCTCCGGCCAGCAGATCGGGCTCTCCGGCTCCACCGGCAACTCCACCGGCCCGCACCTGCACTTCGAGGCCCGCACCACCCCCGACTACGGCTCCGACATGGACCCCGTCGGCTACCTGCGCTCGCACGGTCTGAACGTCTGACCCGCCTGTGCGCGATCCCACCCGAAGGCCCCGGCACCCGCCGGGGCCTTCGGCAATTCCGGCCTGAAGATTTCCCTGGATTCCGGCCTGCCATCGGAAATTCCGGCAGATTGCCATAGAGTCACGGAACAGACGTCGGGCGGCCGCGTTTCGCGGGGATCAAGGCGGAGGTTCGGACATGCGCATTCCCGCGCATTCGGTATGCACGGCAATCCGTGACGACATCGTCTCCGGTGTCTACGAGCGCGGCAGCCGCCTCACCGAGGAGCTGCTGGCCCGCCGCTACGGGGTCTCCCGCGTCCCTGTCCGCGAGGCCCTGCGCACCCTGGAGTCCGAGGGCTTCGTGGTCACCCGCAGACACGCCGGAGCCTGTGTCGCCGAACCCACCGCGCAGGAGGCGGCCGACCTCCTGGAGCTGCGGATGCTCCTGGAGCCGCTGGGCGCCGCACGCGCCGCCCAGCGCCGCACGGAGGCCCATCTGAAGGTGCTCCGGGGTCTGGTCAGGCTGGGCCAGGAGCGGGCCCGCCGGGGCGAGGGCGAGGATCTGCGCTCGCTGGGCGGCTGGTTCCACGAGACCCTCGCCCAGGCGTCGAACAGCCCCGGCCTCATCGCGCTGCTCACCCAGCTCCGGCACAAGATCGCCTGGATGTACGCCGTCGAGCAGCCGGCCCGTCCGGTCGACGCCTGGGCCGAGCGCGGCGCGATCGTGGACGCCGTGGCGCGCGGCGACGCGGAGCGGGCGAGGGCACTGACCGCCCAGCACGCGGAACGCGCCACCGGCGCCCACCGGCTCCGCCGCCCCGATCTCGCGGGGCGTCGCACCGCCGCCGTTCCGCCGGTGAGAAGTTCGCAACACGGCGTAAACACGGCGAGTGTCCGGCATTAACAAAAGAGCCGTATACAAAGAGAAGTAATTCCGGTGCGCCATTCAGGCTGCCCGCATTATCGGGGCGCGGGTCTTTTCTGAATCTTTCCCGAAAGCGAAAGAGCCGTGATCCCTTCACGGGATCACGGCTCTTTCGCCGGTCGCATCCGGGCGGACCCGGAGTCGCGTGGGTCAGACGGTCTCCGGAAGCTCTTCCAGGCCCTCGGCGACGAGCTTCGCCAGCCGGTCCAGAGCGGCCTCGGCGTCGTCCGCGTCGGACGCGAGCACGATCTCCTCGCCGCCCTGCGCGCCCAGACCGAGCACGGCCAGCATGGAGGCGGCGTTCACCGGGTTGCCGTCGGCCTTGGCGATCGTCACCGGGACGCCGGAGGCCGTGGCGGCACGGACGAAGATGGAAGCGGGGCGGGCGTGCAGGCCCTCGGCCCAACCGACGTTTACGCGGCGCTCAGCCATGGTTCTGCCCTTCACATATCAACGGTTGTCTAGACCAGTCTCTCATGCAGTGCGTGGTGCTGTGCCCGGCCTCCCGTCCGGCCGTAGGCTTTGGCCATGGAGCCCACGCCGGAGCAGAGTCCGCATCACGCGTACCCCGACCACTGGGAAGCGGACGTGGTGCTCCGCGACGGGGGCACCGCGCGCATCAGGCCGATCACCACGGACGACGCCGAGCGACTGGTCAGCTTCTACGAGCAGGTGTCCGACGAGTCGAAGTACTACCGCTTCTTCGCCCCGTATCCCCGCCTATCCGACCGGGACGTGCACCGCTTCACCCATCACGACTACGTCGACCGGGTCGGACTGGCGGTCACGATCGGCGGCGAGTTCATCGGAACCGTCCGCTACGACCGCATCGACGACACGGGCCGCCCCGCCTCCGCGCCCGCCGACGAGGCCGAGGTCGCCTTCCTCGTCCAGGACGCCCACCAGGGCCGCGGAGTCGCCTCGGCGCTGCTCGAACACATCGCCGCGGTCGCCCGCGAGCGCGGCATCCGGCGGTTCGCCGCCGAGGTGCTCCCCGCCAACAACAAAATGATCAAGGTGTTCCGGGACGGCGGATACACCCAGCGCCGCAGCTTCGAGGACGGCTCCGTCCACCTCACCCTCGACCTCGAACCCACCGAGAAGTCCCTCGCCGTCCAGCGCGGCCGCGAACAGCGCGCCGAGGCCCGCTCGGTGCAGCGCCTCCTCGCCCCCGGCTCCGTCGCGGTCATCGGCGCCGGGCGCAACCACGGCGGGGTGGGCCGCACGGTCCTGCGCAACCTCCTCGCCGCCGGGTTCACCGGCCGCACCTACGCCGTCAACCGCGCCTTCGACGAGGGCCTCGCCACCCTCGACGGCGTTCCGGCCCACCGTTCGCTCGGCGAGATCGACGAGCAGGTCGACCTCGCCGTGATCGCCGTCCCCGCCCACCGGGTGCCCGAGGCCGTCGCCGACTGCGGGGAGCACGGCGTCCAGGGCCTGGTCGTCCTCTCCGCCGGTTACGCCGAGCGGGGCGCCGACGGCCGCGAGCTCCAGCGCGAACTGGTCCGCCAGGCCCGCTCGTACGGCATGCGGATCATCGGCCCGAACGCCTTCGGCATCATCAACACCGCCGAGTCCGTCCGGCTGAACGCCTCGCTCGCCCCCGAGTCGCCCGCCCGCGGCCGGATCGGTCTGTTCACCCAGTCCGGCGCGATCGGCATCGCCCTGCTCTCCGGCCTCCACCGGCGCGGCGCGGGCCTGTCCTCCTTCATCTCGGCGGGCAACCGGGCCGACGTCTCCGGCAACGACTTCCTCCAGTACTCCTTCGAGGACCCGGACACCGACGTCGCCCTCCTCTACCTCGAATCGCTCGGCAACCCGCGCAAGTTCACCCGCCTCGCCCGCCGCACCGCCGCCGTGAAGCCCGTCGTCGTGGTGAAGGGCGCCCGGCACAGCGGCTCCACCCCGCCCGGCCACGCGGTCCCGGTCAGCCGCATCCCGGACGCCACGGTCTCCGCGCTGATGCGCCAGGCCGGCGTCATCCGGGTCGACACCGTGACCGAGATGGTCGACGCCGGACTCCTGCTGGCGGGCCAGCCGCTGCCGGCCGGCCCCCGGGTCGCCATCCTCGGCAACTCCGAGTCCCTCGGCCTGCTGACGTACGACGCCTGCCTGGCCGAGGGGCTGCGCCCGCGCCCGCCGATCGACCTCACCACCGCCGCCTCCCCGCAGGACTTCCGGGACGCGCTGGCGGAGGCGCTGGCGGACGGCACCTGCGACGCCGTGATCGTCACCGCCATCCCGTGGGTGGGGGAGAACGGCGAGGCCGAGACCGGTGACGGCCAGGTGCTGGCCGAGGCCCTGACCAAGGCGGTGGCCGGGGGATCGGCCAAGCCGGTGGCCGTCGTCCACGTCGAGATCGGCGGCCTCGCCGAGGCACTGGCCGCCGCGAGCAGCACGGCCGCCCCCCGCCCCCGTACGGTGACCTCCGCCGCCCGGATGCGAGCGGCCACCACCGCCACGACGGCCCGGGCAACGATCACCGGCACCGGCACGCCCGCAGCCCAGGCCACAACCACCGGCACCGGCACGCCCGCAGCCCCGGAAGCCACCACCGCGCCGGCCACCCCCGATGCGACCACCGCCCCGGAAGCCGCCCCCCGCCCCGGCCGCATCCCCGCCTACCCCGCGGCCGAACGCGCCGTACGGGCCCTCGCCGAGGCGGTGAAGTACGCCCAGTGGCGACGCCAGGCGGCCGTCCCCGGCAAGGTTCCCGAGTTCCTCGACGACACCATCGACGAGGCCGGGGCCGCCGCCCTGATCGAGGCCCAGCTCTCCACCGCACCCGACCCGCGCGGGCGCCCGCTCACCCACGACGAGGCCCGCGAACTGCTCGGCCGCTACGGCGTCGACGTACGCCCCACCCTGCCCGCCCCCGACCCGGAAGCGGCCGTCGCCGCGGCGGCCCGGCTCGGCTACCCGGTGGCCCTCAAGACCACCGCACCCCACCTGCGCCACCGCGCCGACCTCGGCGGGGTCCGCCTCGACCTCGCGGACGAGGAGGCGCTGCGCCGGGCGTACGGAGACCTGACCGACCTCCTCGGCAAGCCCGCCGAGCTGCTCCCCGTCGTCCAGGCGATGGCTCCGCGCGGCGTCGACACCGTCGTACGGGCCTCCATCGACGCGGCCGCCGGGGCCGTCCTCTCCTTCGGCCTCGCGGGAGCGCCCTCCGAACTGCTCGGCGACACCGCGCACCGCCTGGTCCCCGCCACCGACCGCGACGCCGCCGAGCTGATCCGGTCCATCCGGGCCGCTCCGGTGCTGTTCGGCTGGCGGGGCTCGGCCCCGGTCGACACGGCCGCGCTCGAAGAGCTGCTGCTCAGACTGTCCCGGCTGGTCGACGACCACCCCGAGGTGGTCTCCGTCGCCCTCGAACCGGTCGTCGTCGCCCCGCAGGGACTGACCGTGCTCGGCGCGAGCGTCCGGCTCGCCCCGCCGCCCGCCCGGAACGACCTCGGCCCCCGCCGCCTTCCGAACTACTGACCGCCGCCGGCTGCCGGGGCGTCCCCGGCAGTCACCGGCCCGCCGTAGGATGGTGCTCATGGCAAAGACCGGTACGACGACCCAGGGGCTGCGCGCGGCGATCGAGCGCAGCGGCTACTACCCGGCCCTCGTGGCCGAGGCGGTGGAGGCCGCCGTCGGCGGGGAACCGGTCGCTTCGTACCTGGTGCACCAGGAGACCACGTTCGACTCCAACGAGGTCCGCCGTCACGTCACGGTCCTCGTCCTGACCGAGCACCGCTTCATCGTCAGCCACACCGACGAGCAGGCCGCCGACACCAGCTCCCCGACGCCGTACGCCACCACCTCCACCGAGTCGGTGAAGCTGGAGCGGATCTCCTCCGTCGTGGTCAGCCGGGTGGTGGCCAACCCGGAGAAGTACGTCCCGGGCACCCTGCCCCGCGAGGTCGTCCTCACCATCGGCTGGGGCGCGGTCTCCCGGATCGACCTGGAGCCCGCCGCCTGCGGCGACTCCAACTGCGAGGCCGACCACGGCTACACCGGCAGCTCCACCGCCGACGACCTGAGCCTGCGGGTCAGCGAGGCCGGGGACGGCCCCGACGCGGTGCGCCAGACCCTCGCCTTCGCCCAGTCGCTCTCCGAGGCCACGGCCGCCACCGCGGCGAGTGGCCGCTGATGGCCCAGCCCGCCTGGCAGGACCCCGTCCCGCTCTCCCTCGACACCGCGCCCGTCCCGGCGTACGGCAGCGGCTCGCTCGCCGACCTGCTGCCGACCCTCGTCGCCGGACAGGAGGTGCCGGGGTTCACCGCCGTGATCCCCGAGCTGACCCCGGCCGACCGCAACTGCGTCTTCCTGATCGACGGCCTCGGCTGGGAGCAGATCAAGGCCCACCCCGACGAGGCCCCCTTCCTGCACTCGCTCCTGCCCACCTCGCGCGGCTCCACCGGCCGCCCGCTCACCGCGGGCTTCCCCTCCACCACCGCGACCTCGCTCGCCTCGGTCGGTACGGGGCTGCCGCCCGGCGAGCACGGTCTGCCCGGCTACACCGCGCGCAACCCGGAGACCGGCGAGCTGATGAACCAGCTCCGCTGGAAGCCGTGGACGGCGCCGAAGGTCTGGCAGCCCCACCCCACGGTCTTCCAGCTGGCCGACGCCGCGGGCGTGCACACCGCGCAGGTCTCCGCGCCGACGTTCGAGCAGACGCCCCTCACCAAGGTCGCGCTGAGCGGCGGCTCCTTCCTCGGCCGGCTCTCCGGCGAGGACCGGATGGACGTCGCCGCCCAGCGCCTGGCCGCCGGCGACCGCTCGCTGGTCTACACGTACTACAGCGAGGTCGACGGCAAGGGGCACCGCTTCGGCATCGACTCCGACGCCTGGCGCGGTCAGCTGATGTACGTCGACGGGCTCGCCCGACGCCTCGCCGAGCAGCTCCCGCCGCGCTCCGCGCTCTACATCACCGCCGACCACGGCATGATCGACATCCCGTTCGACGAGCAGTCCCGGATCGACTTCGACGAGGACTGGGAGCTGCGCGCGGGCGTCGCCCTCCTCGGCGGCGAGGGCCGCGCCCGCCATGTGTACGCGGTGCCGGGCGCGCAGTCCGACGTCCTGGCCGTCTGGCGCGAGGTGCTCGGCGAGCAGTTCTGGATCGCGAGCCGGGACGAGGCCGTCGCGGCCGGCTGGTTCGGTCCGACGATCGACGAGCGGGTGTACGGCCGGATCGGCGACGTGGTCGCCGCCGCCCACGACGACGTGATCATCACGGCCTCCGTCAACGAGCCGCACGAGTCGGCGATGGCCGGGGTGCACGGCTCCCTGACCCCCGTGGAACAGCTCGTCCCCCTCCTCGAAGTACGCTCGTAACCCCTCCCGCCGTACCCCCTCCGAAAGGTGCTCGACCTCTCATGCCCGAGCTGGTGTTCTTCTCCGGAACCATGGACTGCGGAAAGAGCACGCTGGCCCTGCAGATCGGTCACAACCGTTCGGCGCGCGGCCTCCAGGGCGTGATCTTCACCCGCGACGACCGCGCGGGGGAGGGCAAGCTCTCCTCCCGGCTCGGCCTGGTGACCGACGCCGTCGAGGCCGAGGAGGGCATGGACGTCTACGCGCACATCGTCGACCGGGTGAGCCGGGGCGGCCGGGTCGACTACGTGATCGTGGACGAGGCGCAGTTCCTCGCCCCCGGCCAGATCGACCAACTGGCCCGGGTCGTCGACGATCTGGGGCTCGACGTCTTCGCCTTCGGCATCACCACGGACTTCCGCACCAAGCTGTTCCCCGGCTCCCAGCGGCTGATCGAGCTGGCCGACCGGATAGAGGCCCTCCAGGTCGAGGCCCTGTGCTGGTGCGGCGCCCGCGCCACGCACAACGCCCGTACGGTGGACGGCGAGATGGTCGTCGAGGGAGCCCAGGTCGTCGTCGGCGACGTCAACCGGCAGGCGGGCGAGGTCGGTTACGAGGTGCTGTGCCGCCGGCACCACTGCCGCCGCATGACGAGCGGTTCCGCCCGCGCCGGCGCGCTCTCGCCGGACGTCCTGCCGGTGTCGTCGGACTGAGGCACAGGACACCTGGCCCAACGGCACCATCGAGGGCTCGCTCTTCCGCAGCGTCTACACCTTCGCGGGGTGCGACAAGGTCTCCTGCACACTGCAGCAGGCCGAGGGAGCCCGAGAGCCTGTCCTACGAGAACGGTGGCCGAGGATGGCGGACGAACACAGCGGGGGCGCGCCGGCGCCGCAGCCGGCGAAGGCCGGGCTGGAGGTCGTGGCGCAGGGCGTCGCCGGGGAACTGCCCTCGTACGCGCGGGCCTTCAAGGCCGTCGTCAACGTCGAGGTGGTCCCCCGGGCCACCGTGGCGCGCTCGGCGCCGGGGGCGTCGGCGGAGGCCGACCGGCTGTGGCTGGAGCACGCGCGGACCGCCGCCGTCATCGACGGTGAGGGCTGCTTCCTGGTGCGGGGGGCTGATCGCGACTGGGTCCGGGTGCGCCTCACCCCGCACACCGCGCTCTCCACCGCCCTCGTACCCGGGGCCGGCTCCCTGGTCATCGCGATGTCCCCGGACGGCAGGCGGCTGTGCGCCCTCACCGAGGAGGACGACGACTACTGGTTTGTCGTGCACCGTTTCGACGACAGGCCCTAGCGGTCCGCGGATGCGCTCCCGGAGGACCTGATGACCGTGAACACGGCTCCCTCCGGGTCCGCGACCGTCGCCAGCCGCCCGCTCGATCCCTCGCGCGGCGGCTGCAGGACGCGCCCGCCCAGCTCCACCACCCGGGCCGCCGCCCGGTCGGTGTCGGCGACCTCGAAGTACGTCATCCAGTGCGGCCCCCGGTCGCGCGGCAGCGCGTGGCCGACGCCGTGCAGGGCCGCCACCGGAACACCGTCCAGGTGCAGGGTCTGGTAGTCGAAGTCGGCCGAGACGACCGCCTCCGTCTCGTAGCCGAAGACCGTCTGGTAGAACTTCGCGACCATCGAGGTCTCGCGGGTCACCAGCTCGTTCCAGACGGGGGTGCCGGGCACGCCCGCCGTCATCGTGCCGATGTGCCGGGAGCCCTGCCAGATGCCGAAGACCGCCCCGCTCGGGTCCGAGGCGATGGCGAGCCGCCCGGCCTCGCCCGCGTCCAGCGGTCCGACCGCGACCGTCCCGCCGCAGGAGCGGATCGCCTCGGCGGTGGCGTCCGCGTCGTCCGTGGCGAGGTAGGTGGTCCAGGCGATCGGGAGGTGCCGGTCGGGCGCCAGTTGGCCGATGCCCGCGACCTCCTTGCCGTGCAGCAGCCCGCGGACATAGGGGCCCAGCTGTTCGGGGCCCGGCCGGAACTCCCAGTCGAACAGGGCTCCGTAGAACTCCTGGGTCGTGGTCAGGCCGTGCACGATCAGACTCACCCAGCAAGGTGTTCCGGGCGTGCGCCGGGCGGCAGCCTCGGTCATCGTGTTCTCTCTCCTCGGACCGTTGTGGTGGCCGTGCGGGGGAACGGGACAGGGACGCCGTCCCGGGTCGGGAGGTGGTCCGCGTGCCCCGTGCAGATGCTTGCACCCCCCGGCGCGGGAGGCGCACCGGCCGCGCCGCGTCGTACCCGTTCTCGACGAAGGACGACCGGATTCCCGCCGGCCGTCCCTTCGGATGCTGTTACGGGCGCCGGTTCCGCTGCGCGAGGATGGCACCCATGAAGCCCATCATCACCGCATCCGCATGTGCGAGCGAGTCGGCCGGAGCGCGGCCGCCGGTGCTCCTGGACGTCCGCTGGCAGCTCGGCGGACCCCCCGGCCGCCCCGACTACGAGGCCGGCCATCTGCCCGGCGCGGTCTACGTCGACCTCGATACGGAACTGGCCGGCCCGGCGGGCGACGGCGGCCGCCACCCGCTTCCGGACCCGGAGGCCTTCGGAGCCGTGATGCGCCGGGCCGGGGTCGGCCAGGACACCCCCGTCGTGGTGTACGACGGCGGACAGGGCTGGGCCGCGGCGCGCGCCTGGTGGCTGCTGCGCTGGACGGGACACCCGGACGTCCGGGTCCTGGACGGCGGCCTCGCCGCCTGGACGGGCGAGCTCTCCACCGAGACCCCGCGCCCCGCCGAGGGCGATTTCCGGCCGAAGCCGGGGGCCCTGCCCACGCTGGACGCGGACAGCGCGGCGGCCTTCGCCCGGTCGGGTCTGCTGCTGGACGCCCGCGCGGCGGAGCGCTACCGGGGCGATGTGGAGCCGATCGACCGCGTCGGCGGCCACATCCCCGGAGCCGTCTCCGCACCGACCACGGCGAACGTCGACGCGGACGGGCGCTATCTCCCGGCCGAGCTGCTCGCCGAGCGGTTCGCCGGACTGGGCGCGGCGGACAGCGCCGAAGGCGTCGGGGTCTACTGCGGATCCGGGGTCTCCGGCGCGCACGAGGTGCTGGCCCTGGAGATCGCGGGCTTCACCGGCGTCCTCTACCCCGGTTCCTGGTCCGAGTGGTCCGCCGACCCCTCCCGGCCGGTCGCCACCGGCCCCGAGCCCCAGTAGTCCCGCCGCACGACGGGCGGGCGGTAAGACAGCGGGGTCCGTACGCGAACGCGTACGGACCCCGCTCCCACCGGTCGTCATTCCCGGTCAGTCCTGCTTCTTGCGCCGGGTGCCGAACACGATCTCGTCCCAGCTCGGCACGGCCGCCCGGCGGCCCGGCCGGACTCCGTCCGCCTCGGCCTGACGGTCCGTCGTCCCGGTCAGCCGGTCACGGTGGCCGGCCACCGCCCGGGGCATCAGCACATCCGCATAGGCCGACCCCGCACCCGCCGAAGCGGCCGCGGCGGGCGGCTCGTCCGCCTCCGTCTCCTCCGCCGGTTCCAGCGCGGGCGGTTCGGGCTGCGTGGGCCGCTCCGGAACGACCATGTCGCCACGGAAGCTCGGCACCGCCTCCAGCAGGCTGGTCAGCGAGTCGCGCTCACCGGCCGAGGCACTGCTCACGTACTCCTCGGGCTCGGCGGCGGCCGGGGCGGGCCGCTCGATCTGCCGGTCGAGGGCCCGGTCCAGCGGGCGGTCGCGCTCGATCTGCCGGTCGAGGCTCCGGTCCAGCGGCCGGTCGCGCGGCAGCCGGGCGATCCGGGGCACGAACGGGAAGCTGGGCTCGGGCGCGGCGACGTCGTCGGTCTCGCCGATCAGCGAGCGCGCCTCGTCGTCCACGGCCTGGACGAGCCGCCTGGGCGGGTCGTACGTCCAGCTCGCCGAGTGCGGTTCGCCCGCGACCCGGTAGACGAGCAGGACTTCCCAGGTGCCGTCGTCGCGGCGCCAGGAGTCCCACTGGACGGTTTCCTTGTCGGCGCCGCGCAGCAGGAGACGCTCCTGCACCGCCTCGCCGAGCTGGGGGCCGGTGTTCTCGCCGGGACGGCGCACAGGAGTCTTCCGGGCCCGCTCGGCCATGAAGGCGCGCTCCGCGAGCACGGGGCCCTCGAAGCGGCGTACACGGTCGACGGGGATGCCCGCGAACTGGGCGACCTCCTCCGCGGAGGCACCGGCCCGTATACGGGCCTGGATGTCGCGGGGCCGGAGGTGGCTCTCCACCTCGATCTCGATCTGGCCGAGTCGTGCGCGGTCGTTGCGCACCGCGGCGCGCAGCCGCTCATCGATCGGAAGCGTGTACTCCGTGCTGTCCGCAGCCTTGAGCACCAGTCGTGTGCCGTCGTTGGAGACGGCCACGACACGCAGTTCGGGCATGGGAACCTCCCGGGTGGTGCCTGCCGACGTCACGTGCGTCGCTGCTTCCGCTAGTCGAGTGTGACCTGCCCGGGTGCAGCCTGCCACAACCTTGCCAAGTTGCCCGGCGTGTCGGGCGCTCGTCCTGGTGCACCACCATGACACGGTTACCCATTGCGACCCAAAGTGACCGATTTGGCCGCTCTGTGCAGCAAGCACCCGTGTGATGCCTTGCCGCCCCCGGTTCGAGTGCCGTCGTCGGCCCCCTCCGGTGACTACGGATTCCCACGTCGGACTCCGCCCCAGGGCTCGTCACAGTACTCCATTCGGGCCACCGGGGTGGAGCGGCGCGCCGCCGAAGTTCTCGCCGGGCGCGGGAGTTGAGATACCCAGTTCTCCGCGAAATGCCCCTGATGCGTGTTGTGCTTCACACAATCACCGGAAACGGAACTATCCACTTCGCTCATTTGTCCCTTCCTGGTGCATGGTGGGAGAGATGTCAAGCAGGGGCTGGTAATGGTTCAGAAGCCGGAAAGTGACACAGAACCCAAGGAAAGGCGCATAGATCTGAGTCTCCCGCAGGTCGCCGGGAGCGCCGTGGCGGCCGTCGCGGCAGCGGTGGCGGCCTCGCAGTTGGGCGTGTACGGCACGATCGCCGGCGCGGGCGTGATGAGCGTCGTCGCCACCTGCGGCGGCTCGGTCTTCCAGCACTTCTTCCGCCGCACCGGCGAGCAGATCCGCGAGGTGACGGTCCAGGTGACCCACCCGGAGGGCCGCCAGGTGACGGTGCACACCAAGGAGACGACGCCCTCGGGGCACAGATCCTCCACGCGGCGGTCCGAGCCGGAGCCGGCCGACGACGCCACCACGGTGCTGCCCACCGTCGGCCCGGGCACGGTCCCGGAGGTGGTCCCGGACGCGGAGAGCACCCGGTTGCTCAAGCCCGTCGACCCGGACCGAACGCAGCTGCTCGACCTCGGCGACGCGCGGACCCGGATGCTCCGCGTTCCGCCGGCCCAGGGTTCCGGCGCCGACGACCGTACGTACGCGATCCCGCGGGCCGATGACCGTACGCGGATGCTCCCGCGGGCCGGAGCGGGCGCGCCCGTCGCCGACGACGCGTTCAGCGACGGTGTCACCCGCGGCACCCGGATGCGCGGCTGGAAGCGTCCCGCGCTCGCGGCGGCCGCGGTCTTCGCCGTCTCCATGGCCGGGATCACCGCCTACGAGGTGATCTCGGGCGGCGACCTCAGCGGCGGCCAGGGCACCACGCTCAGCTCCGTCGTCCGAGGCGGCGGCGACCGGGACTCCGGGCCCGCCGACCCCACGCCCTCCGGGGACACCGGACAGGACAAGGGAGCCGACGAGCAGCAGCCGACCCCCGGCGACGGCACCGGATCGGCGCCCGCGACGGACGGCGGCGACGGCAGCGGCACGAGTCCGGACCCCGGTACGGGCACGGGCGGCGAGAACCCGACCACCGGGCCCACCCCCACCCCGACGCCCTCCGGCTCCGGCGGGACCACGCCCGACCCGGCACCGCCCACCCCCTCGGCCTCCGGCGACACCGGAACCGGCGCACCTTCGACCGGCACGGGCGTCGCCCCCGGACAGGGCGAACAGGCCCCGCCCGGCGCCGACGCCGAGTGACCGGCGTACCGGACGGGCGCACGACACGCAGCGGCCCCGGCTCCCTCCCGGTCAGGAGGAAGCCGGGGCCGACGGCGTACCGGAGGCCGGCGGAGCTCAGTCGCCGAGCACGCGCCGCAGATAGTCGTTGCCGAACAGGCGGTCCGGGTCCAGCCGGTCGCGCACCGCGGTGAACTCCCCGAAGCGCGGGTAGACCTCGGCCAGATAGCCCGCGTCCCGGGTGTGGATCTTGCCCCAGTGCGGCCGCCCGGCGTGCGCGGTCATGATCCGCTCGACCGCCGTGAAGTACGAGCGGTGGGGCGTGCCCTTGTAGAGGTGGACGGCGATGTACGCGCTGTCCCGGCCCGACGCGGTCGACAGGGCCATGTCGTCGGCCGGCGCGGTGCGCACCTCGACCGGGAAACTGACCTTCAGCGGTGACCGCTCGACCATGGCCTTCAGCTCCCGCAGCGCCGCCACCGCCCGCTCGCGCGGAACGGCGTACTCCATCTCCACGAACCGCACCCGGCGCGGGCTGGTGAACACCTTGTACGGGATGTCGGTGTACGTACGCGCCGACAGCGCCCGGCTGGAGAGCCTGGCGATGGAGGGGATCGTCGCCGGGACCGCGCGGCCGAGCGAACAGGCCACCTGGAAGACCCCGTTGGACAGCAGCTCGTCGTCGATCCAGCTGCTCACCCGGCCGGGCGGGGCGGCCGGACCGGCGCTGCGGTTGTTGCGCTTGGTGTTGCAGTTGCCGGTGTGCGGGAACCAGTAGAACTCGAAGTGCTCGTTCTCGGCGACCAGGGCGTCGAAGTCCGCGGTGACCCGGTCGAAGGTCATCGGCTCCTCGCGGGCCGTCAGCAGGAAGATCGGTTCCACGGCGAGGGTGACGGCGGTGATCACCCCGAGGGCGCCGATCCCGACCCGCGCCGCGGCGAAGACCTCCGGGTTCTCCCCGGCCGAGCAGCGCAGCACCGTACCGTCCGCGGTGACCAGCTCCAGCGCCCGGATCTGCGCGGATATCGACGCCGAGTCGCGGCCCGTGCCGTGCGTACCGGTGGAGGTCGCCCCGGCGATCGTCTGCTCCATGATGTCGCCCATGTTGGTGAGCGAGAGGCCCTCGCGGGCGAGCGCGGTGTTGAGCCGCTTGAGCGGAGTGCCCGCCTCCACCGTCACGGTCATCGCCTCACGGTCGATGTTCCGGATCCCGGTGAGCAGGTCAGGGCGTATCAGCACCCCATCCGTGGCGGCAGCCGCCGTGAAGGAGTGGCCGGTGCCGACCGGCTTCACCCGCAGGCCGTCCTCGTGCGCCCGGCGCAGCACGTCCGCGAGCTCGTCCACGGACGCGGGGGACTCGGTGCGGGCGGGCCGGACTGTGACGGTGCCCGCCCAGTTACGCCACGCGCTCGTCGTCGTCCGTGCGTAGGTGTCGGTCATCTTCCCCGCGCCCTCCCGTCGCAGCCGGCCCGGCCAGCCGGCGATACCCCAGGAACGCCACCGCCGCCGCGAGCGCTCCCGCCGCGACGGGCACCGCGTACCCCGCCTTCGCCCCGGCGGCGTCGACCACCCAGCCGGCGGCCGAGGAGCCGAGCGCCACTCCGACCGCGAGCCCGGTACTGGTCCAGGTCATGCCCTCGGTCAGCTTGGTGCGCGGTACGTGCGCTTCGACGAGGGCCATGGTGGTGACCATCGTCGGTGCGATGGCGAGGCCCGCGACAAAGAGCGCCACGGCCAGCAACGGAAGGTTCCCGGCCAGTTGGAGGGGGATCATACTCACGGCCATCGCGCAGACACCCACCAGCCACCTGGTCCCGGGGTTCCCCTTGAGGTGCAGCAGCCCGAACACGGCCCCCGCGAGACACGATCCGAGCGCGTAGACGGCCAGCACCAGGGAGGCCGCGGCCTTGTGGCCGCGCTCCTCGGCGAAGGCCACGGTCACCACGTCCACACCGCCGAAGATCGCGCCCGTCGCCACGAAGGTGGCCACCAGGACCTGCAGTCCCGGCGAACGCAGCGCGGAGCCGCCGGTGTGCTGCGACTTCGGGTGCGGCACCGGCTCGGTGGCGCGCTGCGCGGTCAGCCAGAACACGCCGACCAGCAGGAAGACGGCGGCGATCAGCGGCCCGGCTTCCGGGAACCAGGCGGTGGACAGACCGATGGAGATGATCGGGCCGAAGATGAAGCACACCTCGTCGACGATCGACTCCCACGCGTAGGCGGTGTGCAGATCCCGGCTGGAGCCCCGGTAGATCGCCGCCCAGCGGGACCGGACCATCGACCCCACGCTCGGCACACAGCCCGCGCCCACCGCGAAGACGAACAGCGTCCACTCCGGCGCCCCCTGCTGGGCGCAGATCAGCAGACCCGCCACCGCGGCCACCGCCACCAGCGTGATCGGGCGCAGCACCCGGCGCTGCCCGTAGCGGTCGACCAGCCGGGAGACCTGGGGGCCGCAGACCGCCGCCGACATCGCCAGGGTCGCCGAGAGCGCCCCGGCCAGCCCGTAACGGCCGGTGAGCTGCGAGATCATCGTCACGACGCCGATGCCCATCATGGACAACGGCATCCGGCCGAAGAAGCCTGCGGTGGAGAACCCCTTGGTACCGGGGGCGGAGAAGATGACGCGGTAGGGGCTGGGCAAGGGGTACTCCGGTCGTGCCTGTCAGGCGTATAGCTGGCCCATACAGCTTACGGCCGGGCGGATGCGCCGGACACCGGATTACGGGGCGGCCCGGGGGAGCGGAAGCAGGCGTACGAACCCCGAGCCCCACGGCCTCGCCGCTCTTCCCGACGGAGCGTCGGATGTCGGTTGCCGCCCGGTCACCGGCGGGTGGCAGGATCGACGTCATGTCCGATCTGCGCGATCCCGCTCCCTACGACGCCCTGCTGCTGCTCTCCTTCGGCGGTCCCGAGGGCCCGGACGACGTGGTCCCGTTCCTGGCGAACGTGACCCGCGGCCGCGGCATCCCCGAGGAACGCCTCAAGGAGGTCGGCAAGCACTACTTCCTCTTCGGCGGGGTCAGCCCGATCAACGCGCAGAACCGCGCCCTGCTCGGCGCCCTGCGCAAGGACTTCGCCGACCACGGCCTGGACCTCCCGGTCTACTGGGGCAACCGCAACTGGGCCCCGTACCTGACCGACGTGCTGCGCGAGATGACCGCCGACGGACACCGCCGGATCGCCGTCCTCGCCACCAGCGCCTACGCCTCCTACTCCGGCTGCCGCCAGTACCGCGAGAACCTCGCGGAGTCGCTGGCCGCCCTGGAGGCCGAAGGCCTGGAGGTGCCCCGGGTCGACAAACTGCGGCACTACTTCAACCACCCCGGCTTCGTGACACCCATGGCGGACGGCGTCCTCGCCTCGCTCGCCGACCTCCCCGAGGACGTCCGCGCGGGCGCGCACATCGCGTTCACCACCCACTCCATCCCGACCTCCGCCGCCGACGCCTCCGGCCCGGTGGAGGCGCACGGCGAGGGCGGCGCGTATGTCGCCGAGCACCTCGACGTGGCCCGGCTGATCATCGAGGCGGTGCGTGAGGAGACCGGCGTCGAGCACCCCTGGCAGCTCGTCTACCAGTCCCGCAGCGGCGCCCCGCACATCCCGTGGCTGGAGCCCGACATCTGCGACCACCTGGAGACCCTGCACGGCGAGGGCGTCCCCGCCGTCGTGATGGCGCCCATCGGCTTCGTCTCGGACCACATGGAGGTCCTGTACGACCTCGACACCGAGGCCACCGCGAAGGCCGCCGAGATCGGTCTGCCGGTCCGCAGGTCCGCCACCGTCGGGGACGACCCGCGCTTCGCCGCCGCCGTACGGGACCTGGTCCTGGAGCGCGCCGCGAGCGAGCGCGGCCGGGCGGTGGAGCGCTGCGCGCTGGGCTCCCTCGGGCCCTCCCACGACCTCTGTCCGGTCGGCTGCTGCCCCGCCAGGGCCCCGAAGCCGGCCGCCGCGGGCGCCGACAGCCCGTACGTGTAGAGCCTCCGTCCCCGTCGAGCCCCCTGGGAGCACCCGTGACCGACCCCGCCCTGTCCGAACTGCTCGACCTCGCCCTGGAGGCGGCCCGCCGCGCCGGAGCCCTGCTGCGCGACGGCCGCCCGGCCGACCTGGGGGTGGCCGCCACCAAGTCCAGCCCCATCGACGTGGTCACCGAGATGGACATCGCCGCCGAGAAACTGATCACCGGCTACCTCACCGACTTCCGCCCCGACGACGGCTTCCTCGGCGAGGAGGGGGCCAGCTCCCCGGGCTCCACCGGCATCCGCTGGGTCATCGACCCGCTCGACGGCACGGTGAACTACCTCTACGGCCTGCCCACCTGGGCCGTCTCCATCGCCGCCGAGCGCGACGGCGAGCGGGTCGTGGGCGTCGTCGAGGCCCCGATGCGCCGGGAGACGTACCAGGCGGTCCTCGGCGGCGGTGCGTTCGCGAACGGTGAACCGCTGCGCTGCCGGCCCGCCCCGCCGCTGGACCAGGCCCTCGTCTCGACCGGTTTCAACTACGTCGCCCATGTCCGCGCCCACCAGGCGGACGTCGCCCAGCAGCTGATCCCCAGGCTCCGGGACATCCGGCGCGGCGGCTCGGCGGCCGTCGACCTCTGCGATGTGGCGGCCGGCCGGCTGGACGGCTACTACGAGCGCGGACTGCACCCCTGGGACCTGGCGGCGGGCGACCTCATCGCCCGGGAGGCGGGCGCGCTGACCGGCGGCCGCCCGGGGCTGCCCGCCGACGGCGATCTGACGGTGGCCGCCACCCCGGGCGTCTTCGAGCCGCTGCAGGCCGCCCTCGACGAGCTGGGCGCCTGGCACGACTGACGGGCCACGACTCGCGGAAGGCCTGACGAAGGCCCTGACGAGGGTCCTGAGGCCGCCGCACACGCCACGGGGCCCCGGACACCAAGACGGTGTCCGGGGCCCCGTGGCGTACGGCTCAGACGCTGGTGGCGCCGATTTCCACGCCGTGCTCGGCGGCGAGCCGGCGAAGATCGTCCAGCTCGCCCTGCTCGACGTCCGCGAGGAAGTCGTCGCCGTCCTCGCGCGCCCGCGTGAGGTCGGACTCGGTCGTCTTGATGCGTTGCAGCAGACCTGCGGTGAAAGCGTCCATGATGCGCCCCCTCATCGTGGGTCGGTGGCACGGGGTGTGCCCGGGGTCCCCCGGCCAGGGGAGCCGGAGGAGCGGGTGATCGCGCCGCCGCTCCGGGGAAAAAGGAGCGGGCCGTGGCAGGCCACGTGACAGGCGAGATCGCGGGTGTGAACCCCTCTTCCCCACGCCATGGCTCAGAGAAACCTCAACTGGCCCGAAAATCCGCCGCTTTCCGGGCGGGGCGCCGCCGGAAGGTCCGGCCCGCCGCCGTCTTACCGCCGGTTTATACGCGTTGCGGGCAGGATGGAGGCGCACAGTCGGCATCGCTGCCCGTGTCCGAGCGGCCCCGCGTGGGCCGCTCGATCTGTGAACCCATCGAAGGACCGAAGGAAGGACTGCGCCGTGCGCGTACTCGTCGTCGAGGACGAGCAGCTGCTCGCCGATGCGGTGGCCACCGGACTGCGCCGGGAGGCCATGGCCGTCGACGTCGTCTACGACGGTGCCGCGGCCCTGGAGCGCATCGGGGTCAACGACTACGACGTCGTCGTGCTGGACCGGGACCTCCCGGTGGTGCACGGCGACGACGTCTGCCGCAAGATCGTCGAGCTCGGCATGCCCACCCGGGTGCTCATGCTCACTGCGTCCGGCGACGTCAGCGACCGGGTCGAGGGCCTGGAGCTGGGCGCGGACGACTATCTGCCCAAGCCCTTCGCCTTCAGCGAGCTGACCGCCCGGGTGCGCGCGCTGGGCCGCCGTACGACGGTGGCGCTGCCGCCCGTCCTGGAGCGCGCCGGCATCAAGCTCGACCCGAACCGCCGCGAGGTCTTCCGCGACGAGGTGGAGATCCAGCTCGCCCCGAAGGAGTTCGCGGTGCTGGAGGTCCTGATGCGCAGCGAGGGCGCGGTCGTCTCGGCGGAGCAGCTGCTGGAGAAGGCCTGGGACGAGAACACCGACCCCTTCACCAACGTGGTGCGGGTCACGGTCATGACGCTCCGCCGCAAGCTCGGCGAACCGCCCGTGATCGTCACCGTACCGGGCTCCGGATACCGGATCTGAGGACCATGGCCACCACCCCCGAGCCCCCCGCGGCGCCCCCGAAGCCCACCTGGGAGCCCAAGCAGCAGGACCCCCCGTACCCCTGGCTGCGCCCGACCATCCGGATACGGCTCACGCTGCTGTACGGCGGGATGTTCCTGATCGCGGGCATCGTACTGCTGTCGATCATCTACATGCTGGCCGCGCAGGCGCTGCACGTGGGCAGCAAGCTGCCGTTCGAGATCGTCAGCGGCAAGGTCGCCAGCGAGATCTGCAGCCTGCCCACGGACGCCAGCCCGGACGCCTTCAACGCCGCGATGAACGCCTGCGTCAACAATCAGCGCAAGGAGGCGCTGGACACCCTGCTCAACCGTTCGCTCCTCGCCCTGCTCGGCCTCAGCGTCATCGCCTTCGCCTTCGGCTACGCCATGGCCGGACGCGTGCTGTCCCCGCTCGGCCGGATCACCCGGACCGCGCGCCGGGTGGCCGGTACGGACCTCACCCGGCGGATCGAGCTGGACGGCCCGGACGACGAGCTGAAGGAGCTGGCGGACACCTTCGACGACATGCTGGACCGGCTGGAGCGGGCCTTCACCGCGCAGCAGCGGTTCGTCGGCAACGCCTCGCACGAGCTGCGCACCCCGCTGGCGATCAACCGCACCCTGCTGGAGGTCTCACTCTCCGACCCGGAGGCCCCGCCGGAGCTCCATCAGCTCGGCAAGACGCTCCTGGCCACCAACGAGCGCAGTGAGCAGCTGGTGGAGGGCCTGCTGCTGCTGGCCCGCAGCGACAACCAGATCGTCGAGCGCAAACCGGTCGACCTCGCCGAGGTGGCCGAGCGCGCCATCGACCAGACCCGGGCGGAGGCGGTGGCCGGAAAGACGGAGATCCGCGGCGAGCGGGGATCGGCCGTGGTCCAGGGCAACGGGGTCCTGCTGGAGCGGATCGCGCTGAACCTCGTGCAGAACGCCGTGCGCTACAACGTGCCCGAGGACGGCTGGGTGGAGGTCACCACCGAGGTACGGGACGGGCAGGCCCTGCTGGTGGTCTCGAACACCGGCCCGGTGGTCCCGGCGTACGAGATCGACAACCTCTTCGAGCCCTTCAGGCGGCTGCGTACGGAGCGTACGGGCAGCGACAAGGGGGTCGGGCTCGGCCTGTCGATCGCGCGGTCCGTCGCGCGGGCGCACGGAGGCCGTATCATCGCGGAGCCCCGCGAGGGCGGCGGTCTCGTGATGCGCGTCACCCTGCCGGTCTGAGAGGCTGCACGATGTGACGCTGCACCGAATCTTCATGTTCGCTTTGGGCGGAATTTTCAGGACCCGTTCCCGGGTGAGTCGTGTGTGATCGATCACAGGGCCGATTTTCCGACCATCTACGCTCCGTGATCACGACTCTGCCGTAAAGCCGGTAATCGTCCGGGTTTTCGGGGATCGTTATCACGGGAAGTACACGGGGTAGCGCCTGTGAACTGCACAGTCGGGACCGTGTACGGTCCCCATCGCCACCCAAGCAAAGCCTCGCCGAGGCGACCGGTTGGGTGTCGATTGAGTAACAGACCTTGATGTGAGGCAAAATCTCCGCCTCAGGTCGGGCACAAGTCCGGCCTCTCACGCGTTACGTGCGCTGAGACACCCGTAGACACCCAAGAGGGGGAGAGCGACATGGCGACGGATTACGACACCCCACGCAAGACCGACGACGATGTGGACCAGGACAGCCTCGAAGAGCTCAAGGCGCGTCGGAGCGACAAGACGGCATCCGCCGTCGACGTCGACGAATTCGACGCGGCCGAGGGACTCGAGCTGCCCGGCGCGGACCTCTCCAACGAGGAGCTGGCCGTCCGGGTGCTGCCCAAGCAGGCCGATGAGTTCACCTGCATGAGCTGCTTCCTGGTGCACCACCGCAGCCAGCTGGCCCGCGAGAAGAACGGTCAGCCCATCTGCCGCGACTGCGACTGAGGTCGAGTCGGCCGTGGCAGGCGAGACACCGTTCCGGAAGCGGCGCCCCTGGCGTCGGGACGGCCGGCAGGCCCATCAGGACGGTACAGGCGGCACAGGCCCGGCAGAAGGCGTTCACGCGTCTGCCGAGCGGTCCGCCGCCCTGCCGGATCACTCCGGCAGCTCCGACGACGAGCGAGGCCACTCGGCCTCGCTCGAAGTGGCCGGGGCGGCAGCACTGCCGGACCGGGCCGGGGAGCAGGACGAGCACGACCAGCAGGACCAGGCGGATCCCACGACCGGGAGCCGCCTGCACGCAGTGAAACGGGGCGTACGCAAGGGCGGGGAGAGCGCGAAGGCACTGGCCGCACAGCTGGCCGACCGCATCATCGACACGGCCCCGCGCGTGCCGGTGCGCGACCTCGCCACCCTGCGGAGACAGTTCCCCGGGCTGGGGCCCGAGGAGCTGGCCGACAAGCTGGTCACGGGAGCCTGCCGGGGCACCGCGACCGTCGGCGCAGGCATCGGGGCCGCCGCCATGATGCCCGTACCGCCCGCCATGCTCGCCGAGCTGGCGGCGGAGGTGACCGGCGTCGCCGCGATCGAGATGAAGCTCGTCGCCGAGCTCCACGAGGTCTACGGCCTCCGCCCCCCGGGCAATCTCGGCCAGCGCAGCACCGCGTATCTGACGTCGTGGACCGAGGAGCGCGGCATCGACGTCACCCGGCCCACCACGCTCAACGCCGCCCTGGGCGGCCAGATGAAGCGCGAGCTGCGCCAGCAGATCATGAAGCGCATGGCGCGCAATCTGCCCAACCTGATCCCGTTCATGATCGGCGCCACCGTCGGCGCCGTGATGAACCGTCGCGACACCCGCAAGCTCGCCGACCGGGTCAGGAGCGACCTGCGCAAGCAGCAGATCCCCTGGGACCGGCTGGCCGCGCTGCCCCCGCTGGAGCAGCCGCTGCACCCGGCCGAGCTGCCCAAGGAGATCGAGGGCCCCTGAGACCGGCCGGGCGGTGTGCCGGAGGCCGTTTCAGGCGGTCGTGGCGCCGCTCAGCGCCGCCGCCAGGCCCTGCGGATCCCGGGTGGAGAGATAGATGTACGGAGTCGGGTCGTCCGGATCCGTGACCTCCACCCGCACCGCCGTCTCCACATAGCCGCGCAGCAGCATGAACGCCCGCGCGTCCGCCCGGTGCGTGCGCCAGGCCCGCGCCTCCTCGGCGTCCAGCGCCTCGGGCTCGCCGAGCGCCGACAGCGGGATCCGGGCGTCGCCGGCGACGAGCGCCCCCGCCACCACCCGGATCCGGGCGGAGCCGTAACTGCTCACCAGGACCGCGGCCGCGGCCGTGCCGCCGACCAGACCGGCGAGCAGCGGCAGGGTGCCCAGCGGCAGCAGCATCAGAGCACAGGCGATACCGATCCCGAAGGCGATGAACCACCAGGAGCGGGGTGCGGTGAGACGTTCGTCGAAGGGGGCTGCGGAGGGCTGCATGGAACCAAGCTTGGCACGGCGCGACCGGCGCACCGCCGCGCGGGTAAGGTCTGCGCCTGTGAGTGGAACATCAGCAGCTCTGACACCCCCGGCCGACGCCGTCGCGCCGGTCCGGCACCCCGACGCGCCCGCCCCCGGCGAGCTCCTCGGAGCGCACTACGAACACTGTTTCGGCTGCGGCGGGGGACAGCCGCACGGACTGCACCTGATGGCGCGGGCCGGTGAAGGCGTGAGCGTCACCGCCGAGTTCACCGTGCAGCCCGCCCACCAGGGCGCCCCCGGCCTCGCCCACGGCGGTGTGCTCGCCACGGCGCTGGACGAGACCCTCGGCTCGCTGAACTGGCTGCTGCGCACGATCGCGGTGACCGGACGGCTGGAGACCGACTTCGTCCGCCCCGTCCCCGTGGACACCGTGCTGCACCTCGACGCCCGGATCACCGCCGTGCACGGCCGGAAGATCTACTCCACCGCCACCGGCCGGATCGGCGGCCCCGAAGGACCCGTCGCGGTCCGGGCCGACGCCCTCTTCATCGAGGTGAAGGTCGACCACTTCATCGACAACGGCCGGCCCGCCGAGATCCAGGCGGCCATGTCCGACCCCGACCAGGTCCGGCGCGCCCGCGCCTTCGAGGTGAACCCGTGACCCGCAGCCCCGTCGACGTGCTGATCCGCCTCCTCGACCCGGACGTGCCGATTCCGGCGTACGGACACCCGGGCGACGCCGGGGCCGACCTGGTCACCACCGAGGCCGCCGAACTCGCCCCCGGCGAGCGCGCGGTGCTGCCCACCGGTGTTTCGATCGCCCTGCCCGACGGGTACGCCGCGTTCGTGCACCCGCGCTCGGGCCTCGCGGCCCGCTGCGGAGTGGCCCTCGTGAATGCCCCAGGGACCGTGGATGCCGGGTACCGTGGGGAGATCAAGGTGATCGTGGTCAACCTCGATCCACGCGAGAGCGTGCGATTCGAACGGTTCGACCGGATTGCCCAATTGGTTGTCCAGCAGGTCGAGAAGGTGCGCTTCCACGAGGTGGCGGAACTTCCCGGCTCGGCGCGGGCCGAAGGGGGCTTCGGGTCCACCGGCGGCCACGCGTCGGTGGACGGCGCCGAGGGCGGGATCACCCACGGTGGGAACAGCTACGCTTCGGTCGTATCCGACCGGGAAGGACAGTGACGTGTTCGGACGTCGCAAGAAGAGTGGTTCCGCCGAGGACGCGGCGGACGAGGTGCGCGAGGCCGAGCAGGTCGCCGACGAGCCCGAGGGCAGCGACGGTGCCGCGAAGGGCACCCGTCGGATGAATCTTCCGCCGGCCCCCAGGCCCGACGGACCCTGGGACAGCACCGAGGTCACCCAGCCCGGCGAGGGCCGGGTCGACCTGGGCGGCATCTTCGTCCCCGGGGTCGAGGGCATGGAACTGCGTGTCGAGGTGGCCGGGGACGCGATCGTCGCCGCCACCGTGGTGCTGCGCGACAGCGCGGTCCAGCTGCAGGCCTTCGCCGCCCCCAAGAAGGAGGGCATCTGGGGCGAGGTCCGCGACGAGATCGCCTCGGGCATCACCCAGCAGGGCGGCATCATCGACGAGGTCGAGGGCCCGCTGGGCTGGGAGCTGCGCGCGCAGGTCCCCGTACAGCTGCCGGACGGCACGGGCGGGGTGCAGCTCGTGCGCTTCGTCGGCGTCGACGGACCGCGCTGGTTCCTGCGCGGAGTCATCTCCGGCCAGGGCGCCGTCCAGCCGGAGGCCGCCGGGCTGCTGGAGACGATCTTCCGGGACACCGTGGTCGTCCGCGGCGACGGCCCGATGGCCCCCCGCGACCCGATCGTCCTCAAGCTCCCCAACGACGCCCAGATGGTGCCCGAGGGCGTGCAGCAGGAGGAGCAGGAGAGCTCGAAGTTCTCCGGCGGCATGGGCCAGCTCCAGCGCGGCCCCGAGATCACCGAGGTCCGCTAGCGGCGTCGGCACCACGCCGCGGCGGCTCGCCGCACTTCGCAGCACAGGCCGGTGGGCCGCACCCTTTCCCCGGGTGCGGCCCACCGGCCATTGCCCGGCCGTGTCCCGCCCGCACATACTTGGCGGGCGACGACGCAGGCCACGTACGTACGACGGGGGAGCAGCATGACCGAGAGCACCAGCGGGCAGTCCGGCACGGCCCTGGCCGAGGACCCGGCCCGTACGGTCATGGTCACCGTCGAGGACCTGCACCGCTCGTACGGCAGCGGCGCGGCGGCCGTGCACGCCCTGCGCGGGGTCTCCTTCGAGATCCCCCGCGGTGAGCTGGTCGCGCTCAAGGGCCGCTCGGGATCCGGCAAGACCACCCTGCTCAATCTGGTCGGCGGCCTGGACACCCCCGACGGCGGCCGGATCACCGTCGACGGCACCGATCTGTCGGGGCTCGGCGAGAAGGGCCTGCTGGAGCTGCGCCGGGACCGGGTCGGCTTCATCTTCCAGTCCTTCGGCCTCATCCCGATCCTCACCGCCGCCGAGAACGTCGGCGTACCCCTGCGGCTGCGCAAGGCCGACCCGGCCGAGCGTGACGAGCGGGTCGCGCTGCTGCTCTCCCTCGTCGGCCTCGCCGACCACGCCGAGCAGCGCCCCGGCGAACTCTCCGGCGGCCAGCAGCAGCGCGTCGCCATCGCCCGCGCGCTGGCCAACCGGCCCGCCCTCCTGATCGCCGACGAACCCACCGGGCAGCTCGACGCCGAGACCGGGCTCGCCGTGATGGAACTGCTCCGCGCGGTCGTCCGCAGCGAGAACGTCACCGCCCTCGTCGCCACCCACGACCCCCAGCTGCTGGGCCTGGCCGACCGGGTCCTGGAGCTGAGCGACGGCCACATCGTCGAACAGGCCTGAGCCCCGGCCCGGCCCGGCCCTCCCGGCGCGCATCAGAGTTCCGTCAATACGCCCCCCACCTGCACTCCCCGGACCGAACCACGGCCCGCGGCGGAGTAGCGTCGAGGGCGGCGGCCGCACCGGGCGCCACCGGCCGTCGACAGGACGCCGCCGGACGGAAGAAGACAATGGGGCCATGGGACGCGGCACACTCCGGATCTACCTGGGCGCGGCACCGGGCGTCGGCAAGACGTACGCGATGCTCTCCGAGGCGCACCGCAGGGTCGAGCGCGGCACCGACTGCGTGGTGGCCTTCGTGGAGCACCACGCCCGGCCACGCACCGAGGTGCTGCTGCACGGCCTGGAACAGGTCCGGCGCAGCGAGATCAGCTACCGCGGCGTCGTTTTCACCGAGATGGACGTCGACGCCGTCCTGGAGCGCGCCCCGGCCGTGGTCCTGGTGGACGAGCTGGCCCACACCAACGTCCCCGGCTCCCGCAACGCCAAGCGCTGGCAGGACGTCGAAGAACTCCTCAGGGCCGGGATCGACGTCATATCCACGGTCAACATCCAGCACCTGGAGTCGCTCGGCGACGTCGTCGAGTCGATCACCGGCGTCCGGCAGCGCGAGACCGTGCCCGACGAGGTGGTCCGGCGGGCCGACCAGATCGAGCTGGTCGACATGTCGCCCCAGGCGCTGCGCCGCCGGATGGCGCACGGCAACATCTACCAGCCCGACAAGATGGACGCCGCCCTCTCGAACTACTTCCGCCCCGGCAACCTCACCGCGCTGCGCGAGCTGGCCCTGCTCTGGGTCGCCGACCGGGTCGACGAATACCTCCAGCAGTACCGGGGCGAGCACAACATCCGCACCCCCTGGCAGGCCCGCGAACGCATCGTCGTCGGGCTGACCGGCGGGCCCGAGGGCCGCACCCTCATCCGTCGCGCCTCCCGGATGGCGGCCAAGGGCTCCGGCAGCGAGATCCTCGCCGTCTACATCGCCCGCAGCGACGGCCTGACCTCCGCCTCCCCGAAGGAGCTGGCCGTCCAGCGCACCCTGGTCGAGGACCTCGGCGGCACCTTCCACCACGTCATCGGCGACGACATACCCGCGGCCCTGCTGGAGTTCGCGCGCGGCGTCAACGCCACCCAGATCGTGCTGGGCTCCAGCCGCCGCAAGACCTGGCAGTACATCTACGGCCCCGGGGTCGGTGCGACCGTCGCCCGTGAGTCGGGCCCCGACCTCGACGTCCACATCGTCACCCACGAAGAGGTCGCCAAGGGCCGCGGCCTGCCCATCGCCCGCGGCGCCCGGCTGGGCCGCGCCCGGATCATCTGGGGCTGGCTCGTCGGCGTCGTGGGCCCCGTCCTGCTCGCGGTCGTGCTGCGCGGCATGGAGGACGCACCCGGCCTCGCCAACGACGTCCTGCTCTTCCTCTTCCTGACGGTGGCCGCGGCCCTGCTCGGCGGGCTGAGACCCGCGCTGGCCTCCGCCGCCGTCGGCTCCATGCTGCTGAACTACTGGTTCACCCCGCCCACCCACACCCTGACCGTCCAGGACCCGGAGAACCTCGTCGCCATCGTGATCTTCTTCGCGGTGGCGGTGGCGGTCTCCTCCGTGGTCGACCTCGCGGCCCGGCGCACCCACCAGGCCGCCCGGCTGCGTGCCGAGTCGGAGATCCTCTCCTTCCTCGCGGGCAGCGTGCTGCGCGGCGAGACCGCCCTGGACGCCCTGCTGGAGAGGGTCCGGGAGACCTTCGCCATGGAGTCCGTCGCCCTGCTGGAGCGCAGCAGCGACGTGGACCCGTGGACCTGCGCCGGATCCGTCGGGCCGGCCCCGGTCACCCGCCCCGACGAGGCCGACGTGGACATGCCGGTCGGCGACAACATGGCCCTGGCGCTGTCCGGCCGGGTGCTGCCCGCCGAGGACCGCCGGGTGCTCGGCGCGTTCGCCGCCCAGGCGGCCGTCGTCCTGGACCGCCAGCGGCTGGTCTCGGAGGCCGACCGGGCCCGCAGGCTCGCCGAGGGCAACCGGATCAGGACCGCGCTGCTCGCCGCCGTCAGCCACGACCTGCGCACCCCGCTCGCCGGGATCAAGGCCGCCGTCAGCTCGCTGCGCTCCGACGACGTCGCCTGGTCCGAGGCGGACGAGGCGGAGCTGCTGGAAGGCATCGAGGACGGCGCCGACCGGCTGGACCACCTCGTCGGCAATCTGCTGGACATGTCACGCCTCCAGACCGGCACCGTGACCCCGCTGATCCGCGAGATCGACCTCGACGAGGTGGTCCCGATGGCGCTCGGCGGCGTCCCGGAGGGCAGCGTCGACCTCGACATCCCCGAGACGCTGCCGATGGTCGCCGTCGACCCCGGGCTCCTGGAGCGGGTCGTCGCCAACATCGTCGAGAACGCCGTCAAGTACAACCCGGGCCCGGAGCCCGTCGCCGTGGCCGCCAGCGCACTGGGCGGCCGGGTCGAGCTACGGGTCGTGGACCGGGGCCGGGGCGTCCCCGACGAGGCCAAGGAGCGGATCTTCGAGCCCTTCCAGCGGTACGGGGACGCCCCGCGCGGCGCCGGCGTGGGCCTCGGCCTCGCCGTCTCCCGGGGCTTCGCCGAGTCCATGGGCGGCACCCTCGACGCCGAGGACACCCCCGGCGGCGGGCTGACCATGGTCCTGACGCTGACCGCGGCGCCGGGCGGCGCCCGGGCCGACGCCGAACTGCCGGCCCAGGTCACCTCGTGACACCCCCCGGGGCGCACGCCGGCCGCCCCCACACGCTTCCTTCCCCCTCCCCGTACAGCAGAAAGGCAGGACCGCGATGACCAGGGTGCTTGTGGTCGACGACGAGCCGCAGATCGTCCGCGCCCTCGTGATCAACCTGAAGGCCCGCCAGTACGAGGTCGACGCCGCGCCCGACGGGGCGACCGCCCTCCAGCTCGCCGCCGCCCGCCACCCCGACGTGGTCCTCCTCGACCTCGGGCTGCCCGACATGGACGGGGTCGAGGTGATCAAGGGGCTGCGCGGCTGGACCCGGGTGCCGATCCTGGTCCTCTCCGCGCGCCACACCTCCGACGAGAAGGTGGAGGCCCTGGACGCCGGGGCGGACGACTACGTCACCAAGCCCTTCGGCATGGACGAGCTGCTGGCCCGGCTGCGCGCCTCCGTACGCCGTGCGGAACCGCTCGGCCAGGAGGGCGGCGCCGAGGACATCGCCCTCGTCGAGACGGCCGGCTTCACCGTCGACCTGGCGGCGAAGAAGGTGCACCGGGCCGGCCGCGACGTACGGCTCACCCCCACCGAATGGCACCTGCTGGAGGTTCTCGTCCGCAACGGCGGCCGGCTGGTCAGCCAGAAACAGCTGCTCCAGGAGGTCTGGGGCCCCTCCTACGGCACCGAGACCAACTACCTGCGGGTCTACATGGCCCAGCTGCGCCGCAAGCTGGAGGCGGACCCCTCGCACCCGAGGCACTTCGTCACCGAGCCGGGCATGGGCTACCGCTTCGAGCGGGGCTGACCCCGCACCGGCTCACCCTTTCGAGTGGTCTCCGCGGCCCCGCGTGTACCGCCCGCAGGACCGGTACTCTTCGGGTATGAGTGCTGTTCCCCGATCCGAGAAAGCCGGGAAGGCCGGGAAGGCGGCGCGACCTTCCGGGCGCTTCCGCCGTATGCTCGACCGGCTGTCCAGCTCCCAGGAGGACCTGGAGTCCCAGGAGCTGCGGGACGACGCGCAGGCCACCGGATGCACCCGGATCTCCGAGTGCTCCGACCGGCAGATCGTGAAGGTGGCTGGTACGTTGCGGACCGTCACCCTCCGTCCCCGGGCCGGAGTGCCCGCCCTGGAGGCGGAGCTCTTCGACGGCACCGAACCGCTGGACGTGGTCTGGCTCGGCCGCCGCTCCATCGTCGGCATAGAGCCCGGCCGCAGAATCATCGCCTCGGGGCGGGTCGCCATGAGCCACGGCCGCCGGGTGCTGTTCAACCCCACATACGAACTCCGACCGCTCGGCAAGGAGTAGCCGGTGACGTCTCTCGACAAGCCGACGTCCGACACGGACCAGCCCCACCGCACCGACCCGCAGCACACCGGCGGGAGGCACGCCGCCCAGCAGGACGCCGAGTCGAAGGCTGTCACCGAGGCCGCTCTCTTCGAGGCCTTCGGCGGGGTGCGCGGCATGGTGGAGACAGTCCTCCCCGGGCTGCTCTTCGTCACGATCTTCACCATCAACAAGAACCTGAACGCCTCGGCCATCGCGGCCCTGGCGGTGTCCCTGGCCCTCGTCGTCGTCCGGCTGGTCCGCCGGGACACCGTCAAGCACGCCTTCAGCGGCGTCTTCGGGGTGGCCTTCGGCGTCCTCTTCGCGAAGATGACGGGCGACGCCAAGGACTTCTATCTGCCGGGCATGCTCTACACCCTGGGCCTGTCGGTCGCCTACATCGCCACAGCCGCCGCCGGGGTGCCGCTGATCGGCCTCATCCTCGGCCCGGTCTTCAAGGAGAACCTCTCCTGGCGGACCCGTAACCCGGGCCGGAAGAAGGCGTACACCAAGGCCAGTTACGCCTGGGGCTTCATCCTGCTCGCCAAGTGCGCGATCCTCTTTCCGCTCTACTGGTGGGCGGACACCACCCAGTTCGGCTGGGTGCTGATCGCCCTGAAGATCCCGCCGTTCCTGCTCGCGGTCTACCTGACCTGGATCTTCCTCGCGAAGGCGCCGCCGCCCATCGATGTCTTCGCCGAGATGGAGGCCGAGGAAAAGGCAGAGAAGGAGCGCAAGGCCGCGGCGGCCGCGCTCCGCGACCCGAAGGCCTGAGCCCGTACGGTACGACGAAGGGCCCGGAACCGCTCAGCGGTCCCGGGCCCTTCCGTCGTCCTGCGCGGGATCAGCCGTCCGACGGGTCGCGCCGGACCGACAACAGATCCTCCAACTGCTCCTCGCGCGCCTGGGCGGCCACGAACAGCAGCTCGTCACCGGCCTCCAGGGACTCCTCGGGGCTCGGCGTCAGCACCCGCGTACCGCGGATGATCGTCACCAGCGAGGTGTCCTCGGGCCAGGCCACATCGCCGACGCGGGTACCGGCCAGCGCCGACTCCGGCGGCAGCGTCAGCTCCACCAGGTTGGCGTCGCCGTGGCTGAAGCGCAGCAGCCGGACCAGATCGCCGACGCTCACCGCCTCCTCGACCAGGGCCGACATCAGACGCGGCGTCGAGACGGCGACGTCCACGCCCCAGGACTCGTTGAACAGCCACTCGTTCTTCGGGTTGTTCACCCGGGCCACCACGCGCGGCACGCCGTACTCGGTCTTGGCGAGCAGCGAGACCACCAGATTGACCTTGTCGTCCCCGGTCGCGGCGATCACCACGTTGCACCGCTGCAATGCCGCCTCGTCCAGCGACGTGATCTCACAGGCGTCCGCGAGCAGCCACTCGGCCATCGGGACCCGCTCCACCGAGATGGCGGTCGGCGCCTTGTCGATCAGCAGCACCTCGTGCCCGTTCTCCAGCAGCTCGGCGGCGATGGAACGGCCCACCGCACCCGCCCCGGCAATCGACACACGCATCAGTGACCGTCCTCCTCGGGACCCTGGGCGAAGGCCTCTTCGACCTTGGCGATCTCGTCCGTACGCATCATCACGTGGACCAGGTCGCCTTCCTGGAGGACGGTCTGCGAGGTCGGCAGTATGGCCTCGCCCAACCGGGTGAGGAAGGCCACGCGGACCCCCGTCTCCTCCTGGAGCGTGCTGATCTTGTGGCCGATCCAGGACGGCGTCGTGTGCACCTCGGCGAGCTGCACACCCCCGCTCGGGTCGCGCCACAGAGGCTCCGCGCCCGACGGCAGCAGCCGCCGCAGCATCTGGTCCGCCGTCCAGCGCACGGTCGCCACGGTGGGGATGCCGAGACGCTGGTAGACCTCGGCGCGCTTGGGGTCGTAGATCCGCGCCGCGACGTTCTCGATGGAGAACATCTCGCGGGCCACCCGGGCCGCGATGATGTTGGAGTTGTCGCCGCTGCTGACCGCGGCGAACGCCCCGGCGTCCTCGATGCCCGCCTCACGGAGGGTGTCCTGGTCGAAACCGACCCCGGTGACCCGGCGACCGCCGAATCCGGACCCGAGGCGACGGAACGCCGTGGGGTCCTGGTCGATCACCGCGACGGTGTGCCCCTGCTGTTCCAGGGTCTGCGCGAGAGCGGCACCGACGCGCCCGCAGCCCATGATGACGATGTGCACTGTGCGCCTACCCCGCCGTCCTGGTCATCCGGCTGACCTGCGAAAACACGCTGCTCACACTTCTCTCTCAGCTTGCTGGGCAAACAACGGGGCACACACCCGCGGTGTGGCCCGGAGTCGAGCTTATGCGCCGGGGAGGTCCCTGCCTCATCCGCGGGTCCGTATCCTCGCCCACTCCGGTAAAGGGAAAGCAAAACAGGGTGGGCGTGCGCAAGGATCGCGTTAAAGAATGGCGCGGCTTTCTCGGCCGACCGCAGGAGATTGCGGGGCCACGTCGAAAGGGCGTGCGTTTCGGCCACGGGCTGCGCTTACGATCCTCAGCGTGTCCAAACTGACCGACGTGCCCAAACGGATCCTGATCGGCCGGGCGCTGCGCAGCGACAAGCTCGGGGAGACCCTTCTCCCCAAGCGCATCGCGCTCCCCGTCTTCGCGTCCGACCCGTTGTCCTCGGTGGCGTACGCACCCGGAGAAGTCCTCCTCGTGCTGTCCATCGCGGGGGTGTCGGCGTACCACTTCAGCCCCTGGATCGCCCTCGCGGTCGTCGTGCTCATGTTCACGGTCGTCGCCTCCTACCGGCAGAACGTCCACGCCTACCCGAGCGGCGGCGGCGACTACGAGGTCGCCACCACCAACCTCGGGCCGAAGGCCGGACTGACCGTCGCCAGCGCCCTGCTCGTCGACTACGTCCTCACCGTCGCCGTGTCGATCTCGTCCGGCGTCGAGAACCTCGGCTCCGCGATCCCGTTCGTCATCGAGCACAAGACGCTCTGCGCGGTCGGCGCCATCGTTCTGCTCACGCTGATGAACCTGCGCGGTGTGAAGGAGTCCGGGAAGCTCTTCGCCATCCCCACCTATCTCTTCGTGGCCGGCGTCTTTCTCATGATCCTTTGGGGCGCTTTCCGCGGACTGATCCTCGGCGACACGATGCACGCCGCCACCTCCGACCTCGAGATCAAACCCGAACACGAGGGACTGGCCGGTTTCGCGCTCGTCTTTCTGCTTCTGCGCGCCTTCTCCTCCGGCTGCGCCGCCCTCACCGGCGTCGAGGCGATCAGCAACGGAGTGCCCGCCTTCCGCAAGCCCAAGAGCAAGAACGCCGCGACCACGCTCGCCATGATGGGCCTGCTCGCCGTCACCATGTTCTGCGGGATCATCGGTCTGGCCCTGGCCACCGACGTCAAGATGGCCGAGAACCCGGCCGTGGACCTGATCCGTGACGGCTCCCCGGTCGGTGCCGGCTTCACCCAGGACCCGGTCATCGCCCAGGTCGCCGATCTTCGGCTCGCTGGTCCTGACCGGCTGCTCGGCTGGACCTCCGGAGCTCCGTGGTGACCGTCTCGCGTTCTCCAACGGCATCGTGCTGCTGGCGGGCGCCGCGATCCTGCTCGTCTGGATCTACGGAGCCGACTCCACGCACCTGATCCAGCTCTACATCGTCGGGGTGTTCGTCTCCTTCACCCTCAGCCAGACCGGCATGGTGCGGCACTGGAACCGCCTGCTGGTCGACGAGACGGAACCGGCCCGTCGCCGCCACATGATCCGCTCCCGCGCCATCAACGCCTTCGGCGCCTTCTTCTGCGGTGTGGTCCTGGTGATCGTCCTGGCCACCAAATTCACTCATGGCGCCTGGGTGGCCCTGCTCGGCATGGTCATCTTCTACGGCACGATGACCGCGATCCGGAAGCACTACGACCGGGTCGCCGCCGAGATCGCCGCCGACGAGGCCCCCACCGACGAGACCCTGCGCCCCTCCCGCGTGCACGCGATCGTGCTGGTCTCCAAGCTCCACCGCCCCACCCTGCGCGCGCTCGCCTACGCGAAACTGATCCGTGCCGACCACCTGGAGGCGCTCTCCATCAGCGTCGACCCGGCCGAGACGAAGGCGCTGCGCGAGGACTGGGAACGACGCGGCATCAACGTCCCGCTCAAGATCCTCGACTCCCCGTACCGCGAGGTGACCCGCCCGGTCATCGAGTACGTCAAGGGCCTGCGCCGCCAGAGCCCGCGCGACGTGATCAGCGTGTACATCCCCGAGTACGTGGTCGGCCACTGGTACGAGCACCTGCTGCACAACCAGAGCGCCCTGCGCCTCAAGGGCCGCCTGCTGTTCACCCCCGGCGTGATGGTCACCTCCGTCCCGTACCAGCTCCAGTCCTCCGAGGCCGCGAAGAAGCGGGCCCGCAGGCGCGCGGACTGGAGCGCTCCGGGGTCGGTCCGCCGGGGCCCGGTGGAACGCCACAAGGAGCCGCACCGCAGGATGCCGCACCGTAAGGGGTGAGGGGCGTGACGGGTGTCTCGTGGTAAGCACCCTGACCGCGCCCGCGTAGACTGGTGGGCTGTCGTCCGGCAGTACGCCCGACCGTTTACCCCCTTCCTCCCTGGAGCCTCCCCACATGCAGAACGAACCCACGTCGTCGCTGGTCGGGGAGGAGTACGAGGTCGAGGTCGGGCCCGTCGCACACGGCGGCCACTGCATCGCCCGTACCGCCGAGAACCAGGTCCTCTTCGTCCGCCACACGCTGCCCGGCGAGAAGATCATCGCCAAGGTCACCGACGGCGACACGGACTCCCGCTTCCTGCGGGCCGACGCGGTACGGATCATCGAGCCGTCCAAGGACCGGGTCGAGGCGCCTTGCCCGTACGCCGGTCCCGGCATGTGCGGCGGCTGCGACTGGCAGCACGCCAAGCCGGGCGCGCAGCGCCGCCTCAAGGGCGAGGTCATCGCCGAGCAGCTCCAGCGGCTGGCGGGCCTGACCCCCGAGGAGGCCGGCTGGGACGGCACGGTCATGCCGGCCGACGGCGACAAGCTCCCCGCGGGCGAGGTGCCGGCCTGGCGCACCCGGGTCCAGTACGCCATCGACGCCGACCGCGGGCCAGCGATCGCCTCCGTCGAACTGCGTCGAGAACGGCGTCGAGATCAGACCGCCGCGACAGGTCCCTCACGACCGCCCGGTCGAGCTGAAAGCCGGTCGGTACTCCGGTCGACGCTGGACGCCGGTCCACCGCGTCGGCGGCCTTCGTCCGCGAACGCGCCGACGACCGCACCTACCGCGTCGGCTCCGGCGGCTTCTGGCAGGTCCACCCGCAGGCGGCCAACACCCTGGTCCGTGCGGTCATGCAGGGCCTGCTGCCCCGCAAGAACGACACCGCCCTCGACCTCTACTGCGGCGTCGGCCTGTTCGCCGGCGCCATCGGCCAGCGCATCGGCGAGAAGGGCGCGGTCCTCGGCATCGAGTCCGGCAAACGAGCGGTCGAGGACGCCCGCCACAACCTGAAGGACCTCGACCGGGTCCGCATCGAACACGGCAAGGTCGACCAGGTCCTGCCCCGCACGGGCATCACGGAATGCGACCTGATCGTCCTGGACCCGCCGCGCGCGGGCGCCGGCAAGCAGGTCGTCAAGCACCTGTCGGCCCTGGGCGCCCGCAAGATCGCCTACGTGGCCTGCGACCCGGCGGCTCTGGCGCGGGACCTGGCGTACTTCCGGGACGGGGGATACAGGGTGCGGACGCTGCGGGCGTTCGATCTGTTTCCGATGACTTCGCATGTTGAGTGCGTAGCGATTCTGGAGCCTGCGGCAAAGGGGCTCTGACCTGCCGTTTTCCCGGGGTTCTCAGGCACGGCGATGCGCTCGACATGTTTTCCACCGGACGCGACGTGGAGCGCGCAGCAGTCCCAGCACACTGCTCTGACCTGCGGTTTCACCCAAAAGTGCAGGGGCAGGCAGTCTGCGGCGGTCTTCGTTGGGAATGGTGCACGACGGGCTCGACGCTCATCTGACGCTCGCTCTCATGGTGCGTCAGGTGAGCCTCGAAACCACGGCGCAGTACGGGGCGTCGCGTCATCATGGCGGAGAGGTTTCTTGGCCGCCGCAAGCCATTTGGCCGCCCAGGTGGCCAGGTCGGTGTAGCCGTCCTGGTCCCGGTCGGTGCGGCCAGGGCGCTGAGATACATCCGCCTTCGGACTGCGGATCGCCTGCGTCTCCTCCGGGTTGCTCTGTTGAGGCCCTGGCGATGTTCTCAAAGGACTGCGGTCACCGGCCGGACGGACCTTCAGGTTGTGTCTCGCGAGGGCTCGGCCCTGAGGTGCTGTCCATGTTCGTGCCATCCTGCAGCTGTGGAGAGCCCGTTCCGCGACCGCTCAGCCGACTCGGACACCGGAGAGCGTCGCCGCCAGCGACTGGAACCAGGCGCCGTAGGAGAACGGGTCCGGTGGGCCGACCTCCATGCCGAGTTCGGCGGCAGCCAGGGCGTAGTCCCCCTCGTCTAGGGGGAGGGCGAGCAACTCGTGCAGTTCACCCACGAGGCGGGCGACCAACTGCGGGTTTGTGGTGTCGGCGTAGTCGGCGACTGCGGCGTCGTGGCCGCGAAACTCGTCAACGATGTCCTGCGAGAACCAGCCCCCCAGCAGTTGCGCGGTCTCCGGAAAGCGGGCGTGCCACTCCCAGCGCGTCTGCGGGGACGATGGCTCCGGGACGTCGCCCTCCTCGATGCTCCTCTTCAGGTGGTCGGCCAGCACTGTTAGCCAGTCACCGATGTCCGACTGGGGCTTTCCGGTGTCCGGGATTGAGTAGAACTCGCCCAGCTCCTGCCGGAGGCGGCCTGGAGGATTGCGGCTGTACTCGCGCAGCTGTCGCTCCGCCTCTGCGATGGCCGAGGGGCGGGTATGCCAGGTATGGCGGAGATATGCGTCCAGGGCGCGACTGCGTCGCTCCGGGGTGTCGTCGGCCGGCTGACCCAGATACGCGCGCATCACCTGGTCCAGCTCGCCGTACCGCCGGTCGTGTTCGAGGGGCTTCATGGACATGTGCGTGTGACCCCTACAGGTAGAACGGGACGGTCGTGTGGACGACGAAGCCGAGCGGACTCGTCGCTTCGCGGCGCAGCACCACGCGCGCCGCGTGCACATCGACGGGGCCGCGCCCGGCCAGCAGGTCGCCCTCCAGCTGGACCCGGCCCACGGGCTCCTCACGGGACGGCCAGGCTGCCTCGATGGTGAGGCGGACCCGGGTGTTCTGGGCGAGCCAGCGGTGGACGGCCTGTTCGTTGGCGGTCACCACCTGCTGGGTGGCCCACTGGGCGGTCTCCCGGTCGGGATAGGAGGCGGATCGGGTCAGCACGGGGCATCCTCTCAAATTACCTCGCCAGGAGCCGAGCTCCCACGGGTGGCAGGCGGTTCAGTAGTCGGCGAAGTTCCAGAACATGCCCACCTCGGTGTCCGAGACGACGATCAGGCCGTAGTCCTCCGAGTACACGCTCAGCGGGCTGTACGCCCAGCCCGACGATGTGAAGTCGAGCGTGCCGCTCACGTGACCGGGCTTGTTGACGTTGGTGTGGAAACTGGCGGAGTCCCCATAGCGCGTGAGGATCGTGCGCGCCATCGCCCGAAGCTCCGTCTCGCTCTCGGCGAAGCGACTCAGGTTGGACAGGGTGCAGCCGTCGTCGGTAAGGGCGAGGAGCAGGTTCTCGGCGCTGCCCCGATCGATCTCCTGGAGGCGGCTCGCGATGTACTCCGGCGGGTGGGCGACGAAGGGGTAGGTGGGGGACGCCTCGCGCTCCGGGTCCTGAGCCGCGTCATCAAGACCGGTCCAGCCGCGGGGGTCCGGGGCCCGTGCCATCAGAGCGAGGACGTCGAGGACCCAGTTCGCGTGGCGACGCGGGCCCGTGGCGTCGTACGGGTACGCGTCCTCGTACAAGTGGCGTACCGCGGCTTCCCAGGGGGTCTGGTCGACGGACATGTAGTGCTGGCCTTTCTCGGCTTTCGCTAGGACTTGGAGGGCATCGACGTCATGACAGTGAATGGAGGGTTGCGGCTGCTGTCGTAGCGGATACGCGTGTCGACACCGCTCACGTCGTACGCCTTGGCATTCAGACCGCCCTGCTTGTACCCGGACAGCGGGTCGTTGGGGTCCACCGGCTGCTTACTCACGCTACGGCCACTGCTCTCACCGCTGGGCACCGTGTCGTAGAACGACTTGACGTCGCCGTCGGAGGCCGGCGGAGGCCCCTTGATCCATGCCTCGATGGCGGCCTTGTTCTTGTTGAGATTGCGCTCGGTCAATTCCTCGGCGCGCTGGTAGCTCGGGAAGGCGGAGGAGCCGCTGGGCATCGGCTTGCCATGGGGCCAGGCCGCTGTCGGGCCACCCGACTGCTGGTCACGCAGGCGCTGCGCCAACTGCTCGTCCGTCTTGCCGACATGCTTGTCCAAAGTATGACCATTCGCCATGTATTCGTTAGCGGCGAGATTCAAATCGTAGTTGCCGTTCGAATCAACCTTCAGCCAGACCTTCGAGTCCTTGAATTCCTCCAGGGCCCGGGTACCGAAGCCGTGCGCACGGGCGACGCCGGCCTCGAACTTGGGGGCGCTGCGGTACGCCTCGTCCAGCGGCCCTTCCAGCGCCCTCATGCGGGTGGTCAGGCCGTCCAGAATGCCGGTGTATTTGGCGACGATCCCGTTCAGCTTGCCGGTGTCGAGGTTCAGTACCGTCTTGACGTCGAACGACAGGAGCAGGCCGGCGCCGCTGCCGAGGAGAGATGTGGCGGCGCCGAGCGCGCTCTTTAGGTCTTTGGGCTTGGCCAGGTCCTCGATGATGTCCTTGGCGGCTTTCCACATGGCGCGGTCGAGCTCGTCCTTGACGTCGCGGTTCAGGTCGACGGCGGCTTCCGCGTACTCGCGCAGGATGGTGGCGATGTCATCGGCCGTGTCCTTCAGTACGGCCAGGACGGGCTGACTGCCCGTGGGGACGCGTGGCGTGCCCGGACCGGAGTTGGCGGTCTGCGCCCACTGGTAGCCGTGCTGTCGCTGCCCCCAGGCCGTTCCTCCCCACAGGGCGCTGCAGAAGGTCCGCATCGCGGCCTCCCACTCGGCCTGCTGGTGGTTGGTGATAGCACCGACAGCCTGGGTGAGCTGGTCCGCCCCCAGCGAGGCAGTGACGGACACTCTCATCCAGCTGTGGCAGAGGGAGTTGAGATAGTGCTGTTCCGGATAGGGGTAAACGTCAGCCACCCTGCCGACCCGGAAGACGTGCTTGCACAAGGGATGGAGAAGATCCCGGACGATTTCGGGCATGCCCTCCATCAAGCCCCGCAGGATGTCGTCGCCGCCGTCGTCGTCGCCCCACTTGATGTCGGGGATGGAGCCGAAGTTCGGGGCTTTGTCGATCACCGTGGGCCTGGGGCGCTGCTCGGCCGTCTTGCCGGGCTTGGGGTGGGCCGCGACGTCGGCCTTGGTGTAGGCGTTGGCTGTCTCGGTGAACCCGACTGCGACACCGCCGACGCTGAGCACGGACCGGCCCCAGACCTCCAGCCAGCGATTGCCGATCTTCTTGTACGCCTGGGCGAACTTCTCGGCCTCGGTGCCGGCACCGCCTGCGTCGGGGTACTTGCCCAGCTCCTCGAGAAGCGTTTTGGCACCCCGTACCAGGAAGTCCTGCTGTGCGGCGACCCGACCGGAGACCGACCAGAGGTCGCTCGGCTTGACGTCGATGGTGCCGCTACCACCCGGCGGCTGGGCGGGTGAGGAAGGGCCGGCCATCAGGCACCGCCTCCCCAGCCTTCGAGTACGGACCTGTTGGCCGCGGCGTAGTTCAGGTGCCCCTTCACCACCACCTCGTGGAGCCAAGCCTGGGTTGCCTTGAGGTCGCTGGCGGAGTGACTCCACTTGTCCAGCTCGTCGATGAACGCTTCGCGTGCCTCACCGTCCCAGCTCAGCACGGCTTTGGCGCTCCGCTCGTACAACGTGTCCAGCTTCTCGTTGAGGACGCGGAGGATGCCCTCCAGGTCACCCGAAAGCTGTTGCAAAGTTGCAAAATTGACGGTGATGCGGTCTTCGTCCGGCACGGTGATGATCCCCCTAGAAGCAGTCACCAATGATGCTACTCATCACCTGAGGGGAGTCTGTGCGGGCATCGGGTCACGTATCTGCCCAATTCGAAGCATGGCCCCTCGGCGGCAGGGGTGATAGAGGTGCGTGTGTGCGTGACGCCCCATGCCTGTGAAGTCGTGTTCGTGTTGCTAGGGTTGGTCGGCTTGCAACACAGGTTTAAACGTGGGGGACCGACATGGGTGATGAGCCCAAACTCGCCTATACGTCGTCGCAGTTGAAGAAACTGGCGGACGATCTGGACGACATGCACGAGTATCTCGGCAAGCAGTTCAAGCGCATGGACGAGATCGTCGACGGCATCGAGACCGGCTGGCAGGGCGCTACTGCCACGTCCTATCGATCGCTCCACCGCGGCGCCGCGGAGGATGCCGTTCGCATTGGGCTGACCATTCAATTCCTAGCGGAGGCTATCCGTCTGAGCGAAGGCGGCTTCACGGACCAGGAGCTCGAAACCCTTGAACAGTTCCGCAGAGTCCAGGTCGACGTCAACATAGAAGCAGCCGCGGACGCCTTGTCAACGCCGTCGAACCAGCCTCCGCGCAGCCGCCTGCAAGACCTCTGAAGCACAGAGAGTGTCCCCTCGACACGGTCCGAGGTCCTCCACGGTGCCGTCTCCGGACGTGAATCGGCCGGGTGTGGCCGCCTGTGCCGCGCACCGGCCATGCGCAACCCTTCGCGGCTGAGTTCCTCCAGCGGTTCACCTCCACCCAGCGTGGCGCGCACCTTGCCCGTCGGCTCTTGCTGCACCAGCTCGACACATGGGGCCTGCCGCACGGCAGCGAGGCATCCGGCACCACCGCGCTGCTCGTCGCGGAACTCGTAGCCAACGCCGCCCCGCACGGCCGTGTTCCGGCCGGTACATCGAGGCCGCCGCTGAGATCCTCGGTCGGACCCTGTTTCCCGCGCGTTGCCCCAGCCCTACGTGCCGATCCGGCGCAGGGCGAGGAGCGTCGCGTCGTCGGTGCGGGTCGCCCAGGCGGGCCGCGAAGTGGTCGACGTAGTCCTGGAGTCCGGCGTGGCCGGGGCGCCTCGGGCGGCTTCCCGGCAACAGCGTTGCGCAGCTACGAGAAGACGGCGTGTGTCATGGCCCGGGCCGGACGGACGACCTTCGGCGGTCAGGGCGGTCCGAGCACATCAGGACGGGGTCACCCATCTCCTGCGGCGTCGCGATGGCGATGCAGGCCGCGCCGGGACAGGACGCCCAGAGAGCTCGGGCCCGCCGCCGTGGGTCGGTAGCTGGGTGTCGTGACCATCGTGCACCAGGACGGGGCGAGGTTTCTCGCGCAGGCCCACCGAGGTACGGGACACCATCTCGCCCAACGAGGTGGGACGCATCTACTTCTCCCTCGACTCCGAGGAGAAGCGGTTCATCGTGAACTATGTGGGACTGCACCTGTAGCCGGCCCCGGCGGGCAGTCTGGTCACTGACTGTCGGCAGTGACGCTCGTTTGACGCTCCAGGTCCCCCACCCAGGATGGCGAGCTGAGAAAAGGGCGTCTGACCTGGTCTTTTCCGTGACTCGCCCAGGCTAACCTCTTTCCGATGACGCATCATGTCGAGTACGTGGCGATTCTGGAGCCCGTCGAGAAGCCGCGCTGACGAGCAGTAGCTCTTCCCCGCAACACCCGCCTCATTCCATACTCCACGCGCTGAATCCGCGCCCTGGGAGAGGGCGGAACCCCGCTCACGATCGCGACACAGATGCGCCTTCGCCGCTGCCCGGCTTGGACAGGGGCGAAGACGCTTTCCGGGTCCCCGGGGCGTAGGCCGAGCGTCCTACCTCTCACCGCCTCGACGGGCCCCGGATTCACTGCGGCGACCCGGGTCCGTCAACGATGTCTTCCTGGAGGGCGGGAGAACCGCACCGCAGGCCGTCATCGGAGCGTCCCTTCGTCTGTGGCAGGTCGTGTCAGGTGAGGGTCCAGCGCTGGTTACTGCCGTTCGAGCAGGAGTAGAGCTGGATCTGGGTACCGTTGGCGGTGCCGGTCCCGACGGCGTCGAGGCAGAGGCCGGACTGGACGCCGACGATGGATCCGTCGGAGTTGACGCGCCACTTCTGGTTGTCGCCGCCCCAGCAGCTGTAGATCTGGACCTTGCTGCCGTTGCCCGTGCCGGCGGCGTCCAGGCATTTGTCGCCGTAGACCCGGATCTCACCCGAGTCGGTGGCCACCCACTGCTGGTTGGCGCTGCTGCCGCAGTCCCACAGCTGGAGCTGGGTGCCGTCGGCAGTGCTGCCGTTGGGTACATCCAGGCAGCGGTTCGAAGCGACGCCCTTGATCTGTCCGGAGCCCGCCGGGGGCTCCGTTGTGCCGCCGCCATTGAGTGCGTTGAGGACGGCCGAGTAGGCGGCCTTCTTGCTACCGTCGTTGTTGAACAGCAGCGGCGTGTGCTCCGGTCGCCAGGAGTCGCTGTCGCGCACACCCCAGACGGTGATGCCGAGGCAGCGCTCGACGGCCAGGCAGTCATGGGTCACGTCGGCGTAGGTCGTGGGCGAGGCGCCCTGGATGTCCAGCTCGGTGACGGCGACGTCGACTCCGAGGGCGGCGAAGTTCTGCAGCGTGGTGCGGAAGTTGCTGTTGTAGGGGCTGCCGCTGTTGAAGTGCGCCTGGAAGCCGACGCAGTCGATCGGCACGCCACGCTGCTTGAAGTCCCGGACCATGGAGTACATGGCCTGGGTCTTGGCCCAGGTCCAGTTCTCGACGTTGTAGTCGTTGTAGCAGAGCTTGGCGGACGGGTCGGCGGCGCGCGCGGTGCGGAAGGCGACTTCGATCCAGTCGTTGCCGCTGCGCTGCAGGTTGGAGTCGCGTCGGGCTCCCGAACTTCCGTCGGCGAAGGCCTCGTTCACGACGTCCCACTGGACGATCTTGCCCTTGTAGTGGGCCATCACGCCGTTGATGTGACCGATCATCGCCTGGCGCAGATCGTTGCCGCTGAGGCTCTGCATCCAGCCGGGCTGCTGGGAGTGCCAGGCCAGGGTGTGGCCGCGCACCTCCTTGCCGTTCTGCACCGCCCAGTTGTAGACGCGGTCGGCGGAGCTGAAGTTGAACTGGCCCCGCTGCGGTTCGGTGGCGTCGATCTTCATCTCGTTCTCGGCCGTCACCATGCTGAACTCACGGTTCGCGATCGACGCGTACGTCGAGTCGCCCAGCCGGCCCGAGGCGATGGCGGTGCCGAAGTAGCGGCCGCTCTGCGCCGCCGCGGCGCCCAGCGTGCTCTCGGCGGCGTGTGCTTCCGGTGGTGCGACCAGCGCGGCGGACGCACCGAGGGCGCTGATGACCAGTGCTAACAGCAGGCTGCGAGTTTTCCGGCGGACACCGGGTCCGGGAAGGGCGTAGGAGCCCATGACTGTGCCTCCAAGGTGGGGACTGATGGGGGGCGCGGATCTGTCGTGCAGGACAGAGGGCCGAGGTCGACGTTCGGCGTCTCGGACCACGGTCAGTTCCTCAGACAGGGATGATTGAGGCATCGGTGATGGGCCGTCAATACTTCTCGCAGAAGAAGTTTCGGTTGATGATTCGAAACTTTCTGTCCCCCTGGCGAGGGGGAATGCAGCCTCGGTGCCGCCGTTGGCGCGCGTCGTGGGGCCGCGACCGGGGTGAGTGTGCGGACGCTGCGTGCCTGGCTCTCCTCTCCCATGCATGCGTCCTGGGCTGGGAGAACTGCATTCACGCATTCAGCAGAGGTCCGCTCGGCGCTATCGCTTGTCAGGCCCGAAGGGGAGGTGCTGTTCATGGACGGATCAGTGGAAAGTCTTGATCGAGAGCCCGCACGTCCTTTGCTTGTGCCGTCGAAGAATTCGGGGATCCTCGAAACTTTCGCCCAGGATGCCCACGGCATGTCGACCGCCCGACGGTGGTGAACGGCGGATCGATCGTCCGGTGGGCCGGCCCAACCAGGGGACGCGCTGGAGTTCGATGAACTGCGGCCTGTTCTCTGATTGGTCGGAGATGGCCTCGGCCCCGCGGGCCGGCCGCGCTCCGCGGCTCACGTGCGGGTGGGGTGTCGCGCACGACAGCGCCGGTTCACGCGCGATGCGGGAACCGGCGCTGCACGCGACGGCGGCTACGGAGCGACGCAGCCGATCGAGCCGACGGGGAAGTTGTTGCCGGTCGATGTCGCGGTGAACCCGAAGGTGGCGCTGCCCTCCGGTGCGATGGTGCGGTTGTGGTCGACGTTCCTCACCGTCAGCGTGCCGTCGGGCTCCCTGGTCAGCGCACCGTTCCACACGCTGCTGACCTCGGTGCCCGTGCCGGGCTTCCACCGGACGGCCCAGCCCTCACGTGCGGCCGTGCCATGGTTCATGACTTCGACGGACCCCTGGAACCCGCCGCTCCAGGAGCTGGTCACGCTGTAGAGGGCCATGCACCCGGTGTGCGGGTCGGTGGGTGTCGGAGTCGGGGTCGGAGTGGGCGTCGGATTCGGGGTGCCGCCCGAGCCGCGGATGCCGGTCACCTCGCCGTTGCCGCCGTCGAAGACGATGTCGGAGCAGGAGAAGAAGTTCTCCTGGCTGTCCGAGCGCACCCACTGGATGAACATGACCGCGTCACCGGAGCGGCCCGAGGGCAGGTCCAGGTCCCAGTAGTAGTGACCGTCGTCGGTGCCGGGCCCGCCCGACTGCGGCGGGTCGGAGACCGTCTCGATCAGTTCCAGGTCGTCCCAGCCCAGCTCGGTGCTGGGCGAGTAGCCGGGCTTGGACAGGTACACCCGGAACGAGCCCGGATGCGCCGCCCAGTTGCTGTGCTTGATCTGGATCGTGCTTCCGGACGTCAGGTGCGTCCGTGGCCAGTCGGAGCGTGGGGCGTTGTAGCCCGCGAAGTCGTACGGCGACCGGTCGCCGGCACTGCACAGCTTTCCGTCCGGTACGTAACCGGCGCCTCGCCCGCCCGCGTTGGAGTCGAGTACGGCGAACCAGTTGTACAGCGCGTTCGCGCCGCTCTCGTCGAGCGCGGCCCTGCATGCCGGGTTCGTCGGGTCCAGAGCGCCGGTGGCGGTCTTGGCGTCCAGCATGCAGAGGTAGGTACGCGATCCCGGCGTCATCGTGACGCCGTGTGCTTGCGCGCTGCTCTGGCCCATTAATGTCAGGCCGATTCCACCGAGCAGTGTCGCGAGCACCGCCGCCATGAAGGCGAACAGCTTTTTGCGTCGGGCCATGAGGTCTCCTGTGCCTGAGTGGGTGCGTTCTTCCGGTTGCGCTTCTCTCTTGCGGCCGTCGTCGTGCGGGGGTCCATGGGCGGACCGGCCGGCGAGCGTGACGGGCGGGCTGCGCGTGGTCCTGGGGGAGTGTGCTGAAGCTCGCATGCGGGGCCTCTCCAGGAGGGGGACCGGATGGGGCGATCACGGAATCGGAGGCGCCCGGCCATTCACAGTTGGGAGCGCTCCCACCAGCCATCCTCATGGACTGTAGAAGCGTTGCCGTGCTCCTGACAACCCGTCGGAGGCCCCTTGCCGGAGTTGTGCCGAGCGGATCGACGGACGCGCGGGCGGCTCGTCGGGCGGCGCCCGGAGGCGACGAATCCTGTCCAACGGCTTGACGGAACGTGCCTCGGCCTTGAAGTTGGGAGCGCTCCCACTTCTGTCCGTCCCCACCTCGTAAGGACTTCAGTGTGCCGCGATACGACCAGCTCGTTCCCCACCGGGCCCGTACGTCCCGCCGTCCGTACCGATCCAGGCGCCTCGGCGTGTTAGCGGGCGTCGCGGCAACTGCCGGGCTGCTGGCCGCCGGCACCCTCGCCGTACCCGTCGGCGCGGCCCAGCCTCTCGACGAGGCCCCCGAGCTCATCGTCAACGGGGACTTCTCCGCGGGCACCGCCCCGTGGTGGTCGACGGCCAACAGCCCCATCGCCGTCTCGGACGGACGGCTCTGCGCCGACGTCCCCGCGGGCACGGCCAACGCGTGGGACGCCATCGTCGGGCAGAACGCCCTCGCCCTCGCCGCCGGCGAAAGCTACACCCTGAGCTACTCGGCGACGTCGACCGTGCCGGTCACCATCCACACCAACGTGCAGATGGCGAACGAACCGTGGACCACGGAACTCGCCACCGCACAACAGGTCGGGACGGCCGTCGAACGTGTCACGGAGACCTTCACGGCCGGGGCCGACCACGACGCGGCGCAGCTCGCCTTCCAGATCGGGGGCAGCGCCGAAGCCTTCACCTTCTGCGTCGACGACGTATCGCTGCGCGGTGGGACCGCGCAGCCGCCGTACGAACCGGACACCGGATCCCCGGTCCGCGTCAACCAGGTCGGATACCTCACCCACGGGCCCAAGGCGGGAACCGTCGTCACCGAACGGACCGACCCGCTGTCCTGGACGCTCCATTCGGCCGCCGGGACGCGTGTGGCCGACGGCACCACCGCTCCGGCGGGCGTGGACACCGCATCCCGGAGGAACGTCCACACGTTCGACTTCAGTGCGGTGACGGCCGTGGGAGAGGGATACACCGTCACCGTCGACGGGGAGAGGAGCGAGCCGTTCGCCATCGGCGACGACCTGTACGCGACGCTGCGCACCGACGCGCTCGCGTACTTCTACCACAACCGCAGCGGCATCGAGATCGACGCGGACATCGTGGGCGAGCGGTACGCGCGGCCGGCCGGTCATCTGGGCGTGAGCCCCAACCAGGGCGACAGCGACGTACCCTGCCGGCCGGGCGAGTGCGACTACCGTCTCGATGCGCGAGGCGGCTGGTACGACGCCGGTGACCACGGCAAGTACGTGGTCAACGGCGGTATATCGGTCGCCCAGTTGATGGCCGTGTTCGAGCGGACCCTGTACGAGGAGACAGCCGACGCAGGGCCGCTCGGCGACGGCGAGCTCCGGCTGCCCGAGCACGGGAACGCCACTCCCGACATCCTCGACGAGGCGCGCTGGGAGCTGGAGTTCCTCATGCGGATGCAGGTGCCCGCAGGGGAGCCGCTCGCCGGTATGGCCCACCACAAGCTGCACGACCAGGCGTGGACCGGGCTGCCGCTCCGGCCGGACCGTGACCCCCAGCCCCGGGAACTGCATCCGCCGACCACGGCGGCCACCCTCAACCTGGCGGCCGCCGCCGCCCAGTGCGCCCGCCTCTTCCGGGCCTACGACGCGGACTTCGCCACTCGGTGCGGGGCGGCCGCGCGTTCCGCGTGGACGGCGGCCAAGGCCCATCCGGACATCCTCGCCGATCCGCAGGACGCCACGGGCGGCGGCGCCTACAACGACGACGACGTACGGGACGAGTTCTACTGGGCCGCGGCGGAACTCTTCCTCACCACGGGCGAGGACAGCTACCGCCAGGAAGTCCTCCGCTCCCCGTTGCACGGTGACACCGACGCGGTCTTCCCGCGCGGCGGCATGTCCTGGGGTTCGGTCGCCGGGCTCGGAGCCCTGAACCTCGCGCGTGTACCGGGCGGGCTGTCCGCCGATCAGCTCGCCACGGTGCGAGGCATGGTGACCGAGGCCGCCGACGGGTACGCGGCCGATTCGGCCCGGGCCGCGTACGGCCTTCCGTACGCCCCCGACGACGGGCACTACGTATGGGGCTCGAACAGTCAGGTCGCCAACAACATGGTCGTCCTGGGCTTCGCGCACGATCTGACCGGCAGGACCGTCTACCGGGATGCCGTACTGCGCGGGCTCGACTATCTCCTGGGCCGCAACGCGCTGAACCAGTCCTATGTCACCGGGTACGGCGAGCGGGACTCGCGCAACCAGCACCACCGGTTCTGGGCCAACCAGCTCGACCCCGCACTGCCGAACCCCGCACCGGGGTCCCTGGCCGGCGGCCCGAACGCATCCATCGAGGACCCGGTCGCGCAGGCCAAGCTGAAGGGCTGCGCTCCGGCGATGTGCTACATCGACGACATCGAGTCCTGGGCCACGAACGAGATCACCATCAACTGGAACGCCCCGCTCGCCTATGTCGCGTCCTATGTGGACGATCTGGGCGGCGGCGAGCCCGTGAGGACGCAGTGCGAGGTGACCTACACCTCGCAGCGCTGGAGCGACGGCTTCACCACCCACATCGCTCTGAAGAACACCGGCGACCGCCCCGTGCAGCCCTGGCGGCTCGACTGGACGTTCGCCGACCAGCAGCGGGTGACCGACACCTGGGGCGCGGGCATCGCGCAGACCGGCCCCCGGGTCGCCGCCGAGGCGTTGAGCTGGAACGCCACGGTCGCGCCCGGCGGCACCGTGCGGTTCGGCTTCAACGGCCGGCCCGCCGGCCTCGTGCACGACCCACAGGTCTTCAGGCTGAACGGCAAGGTCTGCGGGACGGCAGCACGACGATGAGCGGCCGGCCCGTCCTGCCGCGCATGAGGAGAACGGTGGGAAGACGCCTTCGAGCGCTGCTGGACGCCTGCGCGACGAGTGGGCTGGACGGGCCGCTGCTGCGGCGGTGACCACGGCAACAGCGGTGTGCTGACCGGATCGGGGGCGCTGCTCAGTAACGGCGTCAGCGCCCCCGGCTCGTTCGCCACCGCTTGCCGAGGTCCACCGGCTCAGTGTTCGCGCAGTGCCGTGAGGGCGTTCTCCAGGCCGGTGCGGCCCTCGCCGCCCGAGCGGCCGAGGAACCCCGATGGGCCCTGTTCAACTGCCCCTCTCCTGGCTACGTTACCTCCAGTAACAGATACGGGCCTGCCTGATGGCGAGCCGCCTGTCCCCCCTGCCTCTGGAGCCCACCATGACGCGTTCCACCACCCCTCGCCGCCGACACCTCTTCGGCATGGTCGCCTTACTCGCCGCGGGACTCACGGCAGGTGCGTTGCCCGGCATCCCCGGCTCGGCCGACGCGAGCGAGATCCCGCGGCCGGTGCGGGAGGCGGCCCCGGAGGGGCTCAAGGAGGTGTTCTTCGTCGGCAACAACTGGGAGGGCACCGCCGACGTCATCAACTCCCGTGGGGACTACGCCAGGATCGGCCGCATCGACATGATTCCCGACAAGGAGGAGCGCCTGTGGGAGATCTACCTGAACCCCGTCAGGCTCGCCTTCTTCCTCGGTATCCGGCTCGGCCCGGGTGAGGGTCACGATCAGTACGTCGACGACATGTACACCACGAAGGACGGCAGGTCCGTGGTCGCCTCCCGGCCGAGTTTCGCCGACGTGGTCTCCATCGACGTGGAGAGCGGCAAGATCAACTGGCGATTCCCGGTGTCCGGTTTCCGCTCCGACCACATGGCGGTCTCCCCCGACGGCACCCAGGTCGCCGTCTCCGCCTCCACCTCCAACACCGTGCACGTGCTGGACATGGCGACGGGTAAGGAGGCGGGCAGGTTCAAGGCGGGTGACAAGCCGCACGAGAACGTCTACACCGATGGCGGCAAGTACCTCTGGAACATGGCCATCGGCGAGGTCAACACCGACCTTGACGCGCCCTGGCAGGACTTCACCAAGGGCGACCGGCGCATCACCGTCGCCGACGCGAAGACCTTCGAGGTCAAGAAGGTCATCGACATGCGCGAGCGGCTCGACGCCTTCGGCCGTGAGGACCTTTCCGACGCGCTGCGCCCCGTCGCCTTCACGCCCGACGAGTCGAAGATGTACTTCCAGGTCTCCTTCTTCAACGGCTTCGTCGAGTACGACGTGCACAACGACAGAATCACCCGGGTGAAGACGCTGCCGAAGAATCCGGACACCAGCGACGAACGCACCACCTTCGTCAATGACTCCCGGCACCACGGCATGTCCATGAGTCCTCGGGGCGACAAGCTCTGCATCGCCGGAACCATGGACGACTACGTCACCGTCGTGAACCGCGAGACGCTTCAGGAGGGCCCGCTCGTCAGCGTCTCCAAGCCGTACTGGGCCACGGTGAGCGGAGACGGCAAGCACTGCGTGGTGTCCGAGAGCGGCGCCGACCAGGTGACGGCGATCGACTTCGCCACCGGCGAGAAGGTCACCTCCATCCCCGTCGGCGACCATCCGCAGCGGGTCCGCCTCGGCCACGTACCCACGAACTGGACCGGCCCCACCGGCTGAGACGCACCGACCCGCGTCTCACGCGGCTTTGACCCGAAGGGCTCGCCGACGGCCGGTGGTGACGAGCTGTCCGGCCGTCAGGAACGGGCGCGGCCGCGGCCGTCGGGGCTCCCCGTCGGCACCGCCGCCGTGCTCTTCCGCACCACCAGGCTCGTCGCCAGCTCCAGCCGGGTGGACACCGGTTCATCGGCCCGTAGACGCATCAGCATCTGGGTGGCCTCCTCCGCCATCCGGCGCAGCGGCTGGTGCACCGTGGTCAGGGCCGGGCTTGCCCAGCGGGCGATCGATACGTCGTCGTAGCCGACCACCGAGAGGTCGTCGGGGACGCGCAGGCCGTGGGTGCGGGCGGCTTCCAGGACGCCGAGGGCCTGGAGGTCGCTGCCCGCGAAGATCGCCGTGGGCGGGTGGGGGCCGGACAGCATCTCGGTGGCGCGGTCGTATCCGCCCTCCACGTGGAAGTCGCCGAACAGGATGAGGTCGGGGTCCACTTCGAGCCCCGCCATGGCCATCGCCGACCGGTAGCCGTCGAGCCGGGCGCGGGAGCAGAGCATGTCCTCGGGGCCGGTGACGATGCCGATGCGCCGGTGTCCGTGTTCGATGAGATGGCGGGTCGCGGCCAGTCCGCCGTTCCAGTTGGCGGAGCCGACCGAGGGGACGTCGGGGTCGGGGTCGCCCGCAGGGTCGATGATGACGAAGGGGATCGAGCGGGACCTGAGCTGCTGTTTCACTGCGGTGGGCAGCGTGGAGAAGACCAGGACGACGCCGAGCGGCCTGCGCTGGAGCATCGCCTCCATCCACTCCGGGCCGGGCGCGTGGCGGGTTCCGCTTTCGGTGAGGACGACCCCGGCGTTGTGGGCCTTGGCGACGTTCTCCACCCCCCGGATCAGCTCCATCGCCCAGATGCTCTCCAGCTCGTGGAACACGATCTCGATGAGCGGCGCCTCGCGGGCCGACCGGGTGGTGCGCCGGTAGGCGTGGGCCTCCAGCAGGCGCTCCACCTTGACCCTCGTGGGGGCCGCCACGTCCTGCCGCCCGTTGAGGACCTTCGAAACTGTCGAAATGGAGACGCCGGCCCGCTCGGCCACCTGAGCCAGGGTGATGCGGCCCATTTCCTCGTCATCGCGCATGCCGAGGAGCATAAAGCACGGCTCTGCCTCCCCCACCGTACGTAACTTTTTGGTAACGCAGTGACGGAGGGTTGACCCCTCGGAGGGGGAGTCCTAGCGTCCCGAATCACAAGTTTCGGCAATGACTCCGAAACAGTTTCGAGAGGCGAGTCGATGAAACAACGCGCACGGTTCTCGCGTACCGCTGTCGTCGGTGGTGCCGCGCTGGCCCTGGTGCTGTCCCTGACCGGGTGCGGGGGAGGCTCCGACGCGGCCGGTGACGACGCCATCCATGTCCTGGTCTACGGGGACGCGGCGAACAAGGTGGAGAAGGAGCTCGTCGCCACCTTCAACGAGACGTCGGAGGTGAAGGTCGTCCTGGACACGATCCCGGGCGCCGACTACCAGGCCAAGCTGCAGACCATCATCAGGAGCAAGCAGGCGCCGGACGTCTTCTTCAACTGGGGCGGCGGCAGCATCAAGCCGTTCGTCGATGCCGGTCTGCTGCTCCCGCTGGATTCCTTCATCGCCGACGACCCCGGCCTCAAGGCGAACTTCCTGCCGTCCGTGTTCAACAGCGCGGTGATCGACGGCGCCTCCTACGGGATCCCCATGCGCGGCACGCAGCCCGTCCTGCTGTTCAACAACGGCAAGGTCCTGAAGAAGGCGGGTGTCGAACCTCCGGAGACCTGGGACGATCTGCTGGCGGCGGTCAAGGCGCTGAAGGCCGACGGCGTCACCCCGATCGCGCTCGGCGGCGGCGACCGGTGGCCGACGCTGATGTGGTTCGAGTACCTCTACGACCGCATCGCCGGGCCCGAGCTCTTCCAGAAGGCGCTGGACGGCGACAAGGACGCCTGGGCGAGCCCGGACAGCCGGAAGGCGCTGAGCATGATCAGGGAGTTGGTGGACGCCGGGGCCTTCGGCACCAACTACGACTCGGTGAAGTTCACCGACCAGGGTTCCCCCACGCTCCTGGCGACCGGCAAGGCGGGCTTCGAGCTGATGGGCTCGTGGGAGTACTCGACGCAGCAGGACGCCCACCCGGAGTTCGCGAAGAACGACCTCGGATTCAGCGCCTTCCCCTCCGTCGAGGGCGGCAAGGGCGACCGGGCGAACCTCGTCGGCAACACCAACAACTTCTACTCCGTGGTGAAGAAGACGAAGCACCCGAAGGCCGTCGCCGAGTTCCTGAAGCTCATGTACTCGGAACGGTTCGTCAAGGCGCAGCTCTCCATCGGCAACCTGCCGACCACGACCAACACCGAAGGCCTCCTGGACACCGCCGCCAGCCCCGGGTTCGCGAAGTTCCAGTACGACATGGTCAAGGAGGCCCCGGCGTTCCAGCTCTCCTGGGACCAGGCGTACCCCCAGTCGGCGGCCACCGCGATGTACCAGGCCCTCCAGCAGTTCTTCAACGGCTCGATGGACGAGGACGCCTTCATCGAGGCCATGCAGGCGCTGCCGACCTCGTGACCTCACTCGAATCCGGACGCGGAACCGATGACATGAATCCCACCGCCGTCGCATCCGAAAGCCCCGGGGGCAAGGGGACAGCCGCGAAGGTCTCCAAGAAGGACGGACCTGTCGGTGAAGACAGGTCCGTCGGCATCGGAGCGAGCCGGCCGGGGTTCCTCTGGGCCGCCCCCGCCGCCGTCTTCTTCGGCCTCTTCGCGATCGTCCCGCTGATCATGGTCGCCGTACTCTCCTTCGCCAGCTGGGACGGCCTCAGCGACCCGGAGTTCGCCGGCCTCGCCAACTGGAAGAAGCTCCTCGACGACCCCGTCATGATCAAGAGCCTCTGGCTGAGCGTCCTGCTCACCGTGCTCGGGGTCGCCGTGCAGACCCCGCTGAGCATTCTGCTCGGGGTCTGGGCGGCGGGACACCAGCGCAACCGGGCCGTCCTGTCCGCCATCTACTTCGTCCCGATGCTGCTGTCCATCGCGGCCGTGTCCGTGCTGTGGCGCGCTCTCCTCGACCCCAACCTCGGCGTCCCCGCGCACGCCACCTGGCTGTTCGGCGACGGCAACCTCTTCGGGATGCAGGCCAGTGCGATCGGTGTCCTGGTCTTCGTCAGCACCTGGCAGTTCACCCCGCTGCACACGCTGATCTACCAGGGCGCGGCGCGCGCGGTCCCGCCGGTCCTCTACCAGGCGGCGCAGATCGACGGCGCGGGCCGGGTGCGGCAGTTCTTCCACATCACGCTGCCGCAGCTGCGCAACGCGATCATCACCTCGATGATCCTGATGGTGGTCGGCGGGCTCACGACCTTCGACACCGTGCTCATCCTGACCCAGGGCGGACCGGGCAGCGACACCACCATCAGCGCTTACTACATGTACCAGAAGGCGTTCAAGAGCTTCGACTACGGATCGGCGTCCGCCATCGCCCTCCTCCTGGTCCTCGTCTCCACGCTCATCTCGCTGATCGTGGTGCGGCTCTCGGGCTACGACAAGATGCGCAGCACCATGGAGGGACTGTGAGCAGGAGCCGTCCCAACCACCTCGCGGGTTTCGGCTCGGTGGTCTGGCTGCTCGTCGTGGGGCTGCCGCTGTACGTGATGCTCATCGCCACGTTCCAGTCGCGCCCCGACTACGCGGCGAACGGCCCGCTGGCCTTCCCCGAGCACTTCACGCTCGACAACTACATCAAGGACCTCAACAGCGGCTTCGCGCAGTACTTCCTCAACACGGTCGTCGTCACCGTGTGCGTGGTGGGCATCGTCGTCCTCCTCGTACCGCCGCTGGCGTACACCATCGTCAGAAGCCGGGGCCGTGCCACCACCACGGTCTTCCGGCTGTTCCTCCTGGGGCTGGCGATCCCCTCGCAGGCGGTCATCGTGCCGATGTTCTTCGTCATCAGCGAGGCCGGCCTCTACGACAACCTCATCGGCGTCATCCTGCCGACGGCGGCCTTCGCCATGCCGGTGTGCGCCCTGATCCTCACGGGCGTCATGCGTGACATCACCCCCGATCTGTACGAGGCGATGACGATGGACGGCGCCTCGTCCCGGCGCGTCTTCTTCCAGCTGGTGCTGCCGCTGTCCAGGAGCGGGCTCGCGACGATCGTCGTCTTCTCCGCCCTCCAGGCGTGGAACGGCTTCCTCTTCCCCCTCGTCCTGACACAGTCCGCGGAGACCAAGGTCATCACCATGGGGCTCTACGAATTCCAGACGGAGCACGGCGTCGACACACCCGGCCTGCTCGCCGCGGTCGTCCTGTCCATGCTCCCCATCCTGATCGTCTACCTGTTCGCTCGTCGGGCCCTGGTACAGGGGCTGATGGGGGTCGGAGGAAAGTGACCGCCAACATCGACAACGCCGGTCCGCGGAAAGCCGCCGCCGGGACCACCGCATCCGTGGCGCCGGTGTCCGGCCGCACGGGCCGTCGCACCGGGCCCTGGCACGATCCGGCCCTCACCCCGGAGGCCAGGGCCGACGCCCTGATCGACGCCATGACCCTCCAGGAGAAGCTCTCCCAGCTCGTCGGGGTCTGGGTGGGCGCATCCGACGAGGGCGGTGAAGTCGCGCCGTTCCAGCACGACATGGAGGAGGCCGTCGACCTCGACGAGCTTCTTCCGCACGGCCTCGGCCAGCTCACCCGCCCGTTCGGAACGGCTCCGGTCGACCCGGCCGTGGGCGCCCTCTCGCTGTCACGCACCCAGGAGCGGATCGCCGGAGCGAATCGCTTCGGCATTCCGGCGCTCGCCCATGAGGAGTGCCTCGCGGGCTTCGCCACCTGGGGCGCGACGGCCTACCCGGTGCCGCTGTCCTGGGGCGCCACCTTCCATCCGGAACTGATCCGTGAGATGGCCGCCGCGATCGGCCGCGACATGCGCTCCGTCGGCGTGCACCAAGGGCTCGCCCCGGTCCTCGACGTCGTACGCGACACCCGCTGGGGGCGCGTCGAGGAGACGATCGGCGAGGACCCGTATCTGGTGGGCACCGTCGCCACCGCGTATGTACAGGGACTGGAGTCGGCCGGAGTCGTCGCCACGCTCAAGCACTTCGCCGGGTACTCCGCCTCACGGGCGGGCCGCAACCTCGCCCCCGTCGGCATGGGTGCGCGGGAGCGGGCCGACATCATCCTGCCCCCGTTCGAGATGGCCGTACGCGAGAGCGGCGTGCGGTCGGTGATGCACGCCTACACCGACACCGACGGCGTCCCCTCCGCGGCCGACGGGCAGCTGCTGACCGGTCTGCTCCGGGACACCTGGGGCTTCGACGGGACCGTTGTCGCGGACTACTTCGGCATCGCCTTCCTCAAGACGCTGCACGGGGTGGCGGGAACCTTCGGGGAGGCGGCCGGTGCCGCACTCGGCGCGGGGGTGGACGTGGAGCTGCCGACCGTGAAGACGTTCGGCGGCCCGCTCGCCGACGCGCTCGCCCAGGGCCTGGTGTCCGAAACCCTGGTGGACCGTGCCGTACGCCGAGTCCTGGTCCAGAAGGTCCAGTTGGGGCTGCTCGACGCGGACTGGAGGCCGGAGCCGGCGGTGTTGGCCGCGGCCGTCGGCCCGGACGGCCCGACGGAAGGGAACTCGCGGGCGCTGCGGGGGACCGTCCGGCTCGACACCGACGAGAACCGCGCGCTCGCCCGGCGCGTCGCCGAACAGGCCGTCGTGCTCCTGCGCAACGACGGCACCCTGCCCCTGGCGGCGGACGCCGGCGCCCCGGCCCGTATCGCCCTCGTCGGCCCCAACGCCGACACCCCGACAGCCGTCCTCGGCTGCTACGCCTTTCCCGTCCACGTCGGGGGCCGGCACCCGGGGACACCGCTCGGCATCGACCTGCCCACCCTGCGCGAGGCATGCGCGGCGGAGTTCCCCCGCAGCGAGCTCGTCACCGCGCGGGGCGCGGACATCGACGGCACGTCCACCGACGGGTTCGGCGAGGCCGTCGCACTGGCCCGGAGCGCCGACCTCGTGATCCTCGCGCTCGGCGACCGGGCCGGGCTCTTCGGGCGGGGTACGAGCGGGGAGGGCTGTGACGCGGAGGACCTGGCCCTTCCCGGCGTCCAGCAGCAACTGCTCGACGCCCTCCTCGACACGGGCACGCCCGTTGTCGTCACCCTGCTCGCCGGGCGTCCGTACGCCCTCGGGCGGGCGGTGGACGAGGCGGCCGCGATCGTGCAGTCGTTCTTTCCCGGCGAGGAGGGCACGACGGCCATCGCCTCGGTGCTCAGCGGCCGCACCGCGCCGTCCGGCCGGCTGCCCGTCGGCGTGCCGCGCCACCCGGGCTCCCAGCCGTCCACCTACCTGGCGGCGCGGCTCGGCCACGCGAGCGATGTGTCCAGCGTCGACCCGGCCCCGGCGTTCGCGTTCGGCCACGGTCTCACGTACACCGCCTTCGCCTGGGGCGACCTCGTCGTGGAGTGCGGACGGGCCACGACGGAAGGGGAGTTCACCTTCTCCTGCACGGTCCGCAACACCGGTGCGCGGGAGGGGACCGAAGTGGTGCAGGTCTATCTCCACGACCCGGTCGCCTCCGTCGGCCCCAATCGTTCCGAGCCGACAGGCGGCAGTGGCGACGGTCCCGGCCATCCGCGTCCTTCACGGGCCGCGACGGCCACCGGATCGTCGAACTGCTATATCCTCGAACTGCGTGTTTGTTGCCATCGAACCAGCGCCCACACAGCTGACCGGGCCAGTGAACGAGGAGATCACACCACGCATACGGACCGAAGAAACGTCAGGCGATCTCACCGTCGGCCAGCGCATGCGCCAACTGCCGGTTTATCGCCGCGTTGCAGGCCGGAAGGCATCACCGGCAGTCGCAGCGAGCGTTGTGGACAACGTCCGGCGCCGTCAAAGCTGAGCGAAATGTGGCGCGCCACAGAAACCGGTGGTGGCGTCAGGATGGTCCGATCCTGGCGGTGGCGCGGGCAATGAACGCCGGATCGGCACCCGACGGCACTGGCAGTCCGCGTAATGAACAGGCGCAGCGTCGAAGCGCGGTCAGCCGCCGCCAGTGGTATCGCTGGGTGCGCGCCGCGCGGTGTGGTCGCGTGGGCCAAGAAAGGGCGGCGTTCCGGCAGCGATCGGTGCAACGTCGGGCGTTTCGGTGCTGCGATCGCGACACTGGTAACGGGCCGCCGATGGTGGTGAAGTCGACCGCGTTTCGCGTCGCCGCGGTCCATGTCCAGGCGGTTCGGTCTGGCTGGCGCCACGGCCCGGACACTGAACGGGCGCCGCGGTCTGTCCCGCCGGCGCATAATGTTCCGCACTGCGCGAGATCGCGCCGTCCTGCGCGCGCGGGCTGGCGTCATATCGAGGACATCGGCGGCGCGCGCCGCAGCCGTGGCGGCTGACCGGCGTGGTCGGGAACGAGCCTTGTGTCGAGGCCGATGGTACCGCAGAGCGCAGCCCGCCACGCTGGCGCAGCAGTCGTTGCGCCGGTGGCGAGATGATCAGCATCGTAGCAACGCGCCAAACGAACACCGGGTTCCGGCCCGTGAGTTTCATGACGAAGAAGGTCGCCACGCGCGAGAGAAGCCAGGCGAAGGACGCGTTTGAGACCCGACAAGCGTCATCCGCAGTTTTGCGAGCAGTGACCGAGGTGGCCGCCGTCAGGGTGAAGGTGTTGCTGAGTAGCCGGGCGACGTAGACCACCGACTGACCGCGCGCCATTGGCAGTGGCGCGCGGGGCGCGAGCGAACGAGGCCAGCAGTGCCGCGCTATCGCCCAGGTGCCTGTAAGTGTACAATTCTGTCCCTGTACCCAGTACGCGGCGAAGCACAGCAGCACGACGGCCGTGCCCGTGAACAGGACAGTGATCATTTCCGGTGGCGTTTCTTCCTGTGTGGCTCGGCGAACAGGGCGTCCCAGCTCTCGGCGCCGCTGGCGGGCCGGCTCGACGGGACTTCGCGGCCCCGGTACATGAGCTGGCGGATCACGCTGGCCATCACCTCGGCCTCGCGCTCGTCCTCGCTCGTATAGCTGGTCCGGCCGGACATGCGTCGCACGAGGGCGGGGTCGAAGCCGATCGCGCGCAGCGTGTCCCGGTCCAGCTCAAGGCTGCCGGCGTGGTCGCAGATGATGTGGCTGATCTCGTGGGCCAGGATGTGGTTCTGGTGGAGGGGCGAGGTGGCCTCCTCGTAGAACAACAGGTCGGCGTCCGGGGTCTCCAGGCGGATGCCGCACGGGGCGTCCAGGGCGCCCAGGCTGCTCAGGGGCCGCAGGACGATGGGGCGTCCGCGCTGTTCGGCCACGGCGTCGCGGAGGTCGCGGGTGCTGAAGCGGTGCGGGAGCCGAAGCGCCTCGACGCGCGCCTCGCACGCGGCGCGAAGCTGCTCGAAGTCCATGTCCTCACTCTGGTGACGCCGGTCGGGTGTTCGGACCGGGGCGGATCACCCCCTGAAGCCCGTGCGAGCGCACCAATGTTGACATGTTCGAGACGTCCCCCGGCGGGCGGGGTGCGCGGTTCAGTCGTCCAGGTTCAGATCGTGCCCGCTGTCGTCGGTGGTGAGTCCTTCGAGCTTCCGGGCCTGTTCGATCACGGTCGACAGCATCTTCAGGCTGTCGACGCTCAGGCCGTTGGCGCGCAGCGCCACCTTGCGGACGTCCTGGTCACGCATGGCGGCGAGGAGGCCGATCTCCGCCTTCGTGCGTTCGGCCGCCGCGCTGTCGACGAAGTAGCCCGCCGGTACGCCGAAGAAGTCGGCCAGGGCCTTGATGGTGTGCCGCGTCGGGTTCCGCTTGGCGCCGGTGCGCAATTGCTGGATGGCGCTCGCCGTCACCCCGCGCCCTTCCGATGTGGCCGCTTTGCGGATTCCCTCGGCGACCTCCGCGTAGGTGTACGGCCCCCGGGACGGCGGGTGCACCTCGCGGAAGAGGTGGTCCAGGAGCTGGGCGAAGGTGGGTGACCGGTCATCCTCCACGTACACGACCTCCTTGGCGTGATGCCGAGCTTTCGTCCACCACAGTGTTTCTCGAAGCCTCTTGGGCCGGATCCGGCGACACTTTGGTTGACGCCGGGCAGTCACTCTGGTGTACGTTACCAATGCTTCGTCACCACTGAAGTGTCGAGGGGGTGGGTGGCGGCACCGGTCGGGCGGGGGCCGAGCTTCACGGGGGTGAGCTCAGCCGACGGCCCGGACCGCCGCGCCCCGCCGCCGTGGCGGCGGGGCCCACGGCCTCAGAGCCGCTTCGCGCTGCGCAGGGTCTTCGCGTAGTAGCCGTTGCCGTCCAGCCGGGAGACCCCGCCGACGTCGCCGATGGTCGGGCCGTTGATCTCCTCGCGGCTGGAGACGAAGATCAGGTGGCCCTCGGTGTCGTAGCCGAGGACGATGCCGACGTGGTCCAGCCGGTCCTTGGTACGGGCGTCCAGCTTGAAGAAGACGAGGTCGCCGGGCTGGAGTTGGTCGATGGCGGACGGGCGGTCGTCGGCGCTCACCCCGGTCAGCGGAAGCACGTCGGCTCCCTCGTCGGAGCGGGCCATGCCGTTGGCGGTGCGCGGGAGGCCGTCGCCGGAGGTGTCCGACGACATCAGCGGGTAGCGGGTGCGGTAGCCGAGCACCATCCGTACGAAGCCCGAGCAGTCCAGGGACTTGGCGCGCATGGACTCCGGACTGCCGGTCTGCCCGTCGCGGAAGGGGTAGGGCAGGCCGAGGTAGTCGTAGAAGTCGGACTGCTCCAGGCGCAGGTCGCCGCCTTCCGCGCCGGTGGTGTTCAGCGGCCCGAAGTTGGCGTCACCGGCGTAGGCGACGCCCTGCTCGTCCTTCTTCTGCGGGGCGCCGGCCACGTACTGGAAGGAGATGGCGAAGAGGTCGTCCTCCTTGCTGTCCTCGTACTCCGCGTACCAGTCCTTGAACCACTTCTGCTTCTCGGCGCCCTTCTTCCACGGCTCGGGCATCAGACGCACCCAGTCCGTGGTGGAGACCTTGGAGGAGGTGGAGGCCGGTTCGGTGAAGGTGCGGGCCGGGCCGGTGAGGGTGGCCAGCCGCGCCCCGTCGGTGAACACCGCCTTGATCTGGCCGTCGGAGCCGCGCAGCACCGAGCGCGCCGGGTTCTCCAGCCGGGACCAGGCGGCCTCGCCCTTGTCGTCGGAGGCGCCGGAGGCCTTGCCGCCGTCCAGGACGCCGACGTTGCGGACCTCGGTCACCCCGGGCATCTCCTGCTTGCGCAGTTCCAGGGTGAGGTAGCCGGAGGTCGCGACGAGCGCCAGCACCACCAGACCCGAGACGACGGGTCGCGACTTCTTCTTCCCTGCCATCGGTTACTCCTCGGTTGTTCGTGGGCGGGCTGTCAGACAGCGGGCATGATGCCGAGCAGCAGCCCGGCGGCGACGACGATGTAGGCCATGAGCGAGACCGTGCCGGTGGCCAGCAGGGTGGGGCCCTTGGGCTGGCGCACCAGCTGATAGGCGATCAGGCCGGGCACGATGAAGCCGAGCGTCTGGTTGCCGTAGAGCAGCGGGAACTCCAGCGAGAGCAGGATCATCACCGTGCTCTGGAGCAGCACGCCGAGCAGCACCACCGACGCGAACAGCCGCTTGCCGTAGAGGATCACCAGCCGCTGCATGACCTTGGTGCCGGCGTAGGTGAGGGCGGTGACGCCCAGCACCATGGCCGCGCGCTGGACATCCTCGATCAGCGTCAGGGCGAGCCAGCCCGGAGTGATCATCCCGCCGGGCGAGAGGTTGGTCGTGAGGTAGCACAGCAGCGAGAAGAACAGCCCTATCGCGATACCCAGGGCGGCCATCTCGGGGGTCAGTGCGGCGGTGGTCAACGGGATCTCCGGGCGTCGTCGTGCGGCTCGTCGTGGGGCGGCCAGGTCTGCTGGGCGGGTTCGTGAGGCTGCTGCCGCGCGCCGCCGAAGAACTCGAAGGGCCGGTCCTGGCTCCGGTCTTGCACCTGGCCCTGCTGGGCGTACGGCTCCTGCTGTGCGTGCCGCTCGGGCTGTGCGTGCCGCTCGGGCTGTGCGTACGGCTCCCGCTGGGCGTACTGCTCGTGGTGCTCGGGCCGCTGCCGGTGGGAATCCGAGGGCTGGACCGGGATGTGGACCACCGGGATCTCCTGGGTCTGCGAGGCCTGGTAGCGCTCCTCGTACGCCGGGTGGTACGAGGCGAACGGGTCCAGGCGGGGCGCCTGCGCCGGGGTGGCGGCGACGGGGCCCGGGGTCTCCTCGTCCATCTCGCTCTCGTCGGCGGGGAGTTCGGCGAGGTACTCCAGCAACTCCTCGCCCTGGCCGTGGATGTTGCCGATCGCCACCAGCGACGCGCCGTCGGACATCCGGCCGAGCATCGCCGGCATGAACTCCTCGGCGGCCCGCTTCTCACCGCCCAGGTCGACCGCCCGGTCCTGCCAGTCGGCGGGGATGGCGTCGATGGCGCTCTTGGCGGGGTGCCCGATGACGAAGACGTTGTCGGGCTGGAGGTCGGGGATGATCTCGCCCATCTGCCCGTTGCGCTCGACGCGGTCGGGGCGGCAGTTGATCACCACGTTCAGCGGGCGGCGGATGGCGCCGAGGTCGAGGAGCTGATTGATGTTCATCAGCGTCGACTCGGGGTCGTTGGCCGCGAAGACGTTGGCGAAGGCGAGCCGGTTGCCGTCGGGGGCCACATACCGCTCCACCGAGAGCACACCCGGGTCCGGCGGGGCGTCGTACATGCCCTGGAGGGCGACCTCGCGCTCCACGCCGAGGAGATCGGCGACGACCAGGGCGATTGCCACGTTCTCCTTGAAGGTGAACCAGCTGAAGCCGCGCAGCTCCTCGTCGCTGACGGTCTCCGGATCGGCGTACACCAGTTGGCAGTTCCGGGCGTCCGCCTCCTCCTGGAGGATGTGGAAACGTTCCTTCTCGGCGGTGACGCAGATCCCGTCCTCGGGCATCGAGCGGCACAGCGAGCGGGCCACGTCGTCGAGGGTGGGGCCCATCTCGGCGAGGTGGTCCTCGCGTACGTTGCAGAGCACGCCGATCGTCGAGCGGATCAGCTTGCTCTGGTTGACCTCCTGGAGCGCCGGCATCACGGCCATGCACTCGATGACGAGCGCGTCGGGCCGGTAGGTGGCGGCCCGGCGGACGATGCCGATCTGCTCCACCACGTTGGCGATGCCGAACTTGCGGTAGACCGGCTCCTCGGTGGCGTCCGGGTGGATGAAGCGGGCGGCGGTGCCGGTCGTCTTGGCGACGGTGATCAGGTCACCGCCCCGCAGCGCGCCCGCGCAGAGCCGGGTGATGGAGGACTTGCCGCGGATGCCGTTGACCAGCACCCGCGAGGGGATCGTGTGCAGCGCGGCGTAGTGCCTGCGCTGCTCCACGATGCCCGCGACGAGTAGGAACAGACTGCCGGTCAACAGGACGAAGTACAGATAGAGCACGCTTGGTCACCTTCCTCCGGCGCCGGGCCGGGACTCGGCGGGACGGCGCGCCTGGGTCTGCCGGCGGGCCTGCAACTGCTGGCGGATCAGTTCGAGGCTCCGGACGACAGCACCGACCTCGTCCTGGTAGCGGGGGTAGTGCACGGTCTTGAGGTCTCCGTCGGCGAGCTTCTCGGCACCGGCCGCGAGGGCCCGCAGGGGCCGTACGACGACGAGGTGGATCCAGCCCAGGCAGACCACGATCAGGGCGAGGCCCAGCAGACTGGCGAGCACGCTGCGGTCCTCGCGCTCGTAGGCGGTGATCTCGAACCGGGCGGCGTTCTGCCAGCTGACGACGGTCCAGCCGACGTCGGAGGCGACACCGCCGCCGGTGAACGGCGCGGCGGCGGCCACGGTGACCGCGCCCCCGTCCCGGATGAGCAGACCGTTCTCCAGCGGCCCGGCGCCCACCCGCACATTGGCGGCGCGCACCAGATCGGGCAGCGCGTCGTTCGGCAGCCCCTCGAAGGCGCGGAAGCCGTCGCTGGCGGCGAGCGTCCGGGCCTCGGTGTTCACGATCCGGACCTCGCCGAGACCGGGCCGCTTGAGCAGCGAGTTGAGGAACTCCACCCGCACCTCGCCGACCAGGGTCATGCCCTCGTGCTCCGGCACGGGCGCCCCGGCCTGCACGACGGGCTTCTTCTCGCCCTGGCCGGAGACACGGACCAGCGAGGAGTCCTTCTCCGCGGTCCACGGGTGGGGGGCGTCGCCGGCCCGGGCGACGACGGAGCCGTCCTTGCCGACGACGTACAGCGCCTGATAGCGGGAGTGCTCCCGCAGGGCGCCTTTCAGCAGGTTCTCGGTGGCGGCCACGTCGTCGGTGTCGAGCAGACGCGAGGTGGACACGAGGTCGGCCTGGGCCTCGTTGAGCGCCCGGCGGGCCCGGTCGGCGACCAGATCGGTGCGGTCGCGCTGGTCGTTGACCATGACCGCGGGGATGCTCACGGTCCCGTCCGTGCGGTTGAGCAGCAGCCCCACGGGGACGCACCACAGCAGCAGGAGCACCGCCGTCAGCACCAGCGGACCGCGCGCACCGCCCCGGAACCTGCCGGGCGGCCGGACACCGACGACCCCGTCCTGGGCGCTCGCGCCGCCGAGCTGACCGCGGATGCGCTCCAGCGCGGCGCCGATCCGGGCGGCCTCGCCCCAGCGGGGCACCGTGACCGGGCGGACCAGATCGCCCCGGGCGAGCCGGCGGGACTCCAGGAACAGGCCGAGCAGCGGACGCTGCACGGTCATCCACAGCACGGCGACCGAGAGCAGTCCGAGCAGGACCAGGGCGCCCGCCGCGAGCAGACCGAAGAGCTGCCGGTTGTCCTCGGCGAGGGTCTGCTGCTGGACCACGGGAAGCATGGCGACGACCGTGAGGCCGAGGCCGGCGGCGACGCTCTCCCCGTCCTCCGGGTCGGAGGCGGCGAGCGACGCGTACCCCATGGTGGCGACCCGGCCGTTGTACACCCCGCCCACCAGGGTGCCGCTGACTCCGGGGTAGCCGCGGGAACCGGGCTCCCGGGCGCTGACCGGATTCTGCTCGCTCTCCTCGGCCGCCTGGTCGGACAGCCGGGTCATCTGCTTCTGCAGGAAGGTGAGTTCCTTGCGCTCCGCGTCCGAGTTGAGCGCCTCGGACTGCTCGAAGCCGGCGGTGGCGAGGATCTCGCCGCCCCGCGCCACGACGGCCATGCTGCGGAACGGGCCCAGGTTGATGGGCGGCACGGAGAGGCTGTTGGAGGCGACCAGCAGCTGCTGCGCCCCCTCCTCGCCCTCCAGCACGGCCATCGTCATCAGCCGTACGTCACCGGTCTCCAGCCGCACCATGCGCGGGGTGAGGGCCTTGTCGCCGGTGAGGACGTCCTTGTCCACCCAGGCCAGCGGGATGCGCTCGCCGCGGGCGGCGAGCACCTTGCCGGTGCCCAGGTCCAGCACGGTGGTGCCGGTCCACTTCTGGTACGCCTTGCTCAGGTCCGACAGAACGCGCTCGGGGTCCGTCGTGCTGCCCGCGTTCAGCGCGGTGGCGGTGCGTTCGAGGTCCGTGACCCGCTCGTCGATCGAGGCGCGCAGGGCGATGGCGCCGTCCTGGGCGAAGTACTGCTGCGAGGAGAGCACCGCCTTGGGCACGACCGGTTCCGCGCCCGGCCCCAGCACCTTGGCCGTGAGACCCGCGAGGGCGAGGATCAGGACGCACAGCAACGCGATCGGCGGCCGGATACCGCCCAGCAGCGGCATGTCCGCACGTCTGCGGCTGCGCCGCCGGCCTTTCGGCACGAGGGGCGCGGCAGGAGTCGATGTCACCGGTTTTCTTCCTTGGTCGCTGCGTGTGCTCAGTGCCGAGGAAGCACCGCTGTCGCATGGCTGCGAGACGCTGTCACATAAAAGACGGATAAGCGCCTAATAGGTTGTGTCTGTCAGCGTGCAGAAAAATGTGGGCCTGATCACTTGTCCAGCGACAGCCGCTTCAGGCCGTCACCGCCCGGCGCGCCCCGGTTGTAGAGGAAGCCGCGCGTACGGTCCTCGGCCAGCCGGTAGCGGGCGATCCGGTCGTCGGACAGCCCTTCGGGGTGGTCCAGGGCCTGCTGGACGTCGACGAGGCGGAGGTTCTCGACCGCACCCTCGGGGGCCTTCTCCCCGGGCTCGACCTCGGGCGGGATGTCCATCTGCGTCGTGCGGTAACGGGCGGAGACGTCCCAGCCGTCGGCGGTCTCGCGGAACTCGAACCAGCCGATGGCCCCCTCCTCGGTGAGACCGGTCGGCGAGGAGTGCCGGGCCACCTGGTTGCCGAGGCCGTACGCGACCCAGGTGCCGTTGACCTTCTGGATCGGCTGCACCACATGGGCGTGATGGCCGATCACCAGGTCGACGCCGGTCTCCTCGGTGAGCCGCTGGGCCATGTCCAACTGCGGGACGCTCGGCTCGTTGTAGTGCTCCAGGCCCCAGTGCACGGAGAGCAGCACCACTTCGGCGCCCTGGGAGCGGGCCCGCTTCTCGGCCTTCTTGATCTCGTCCGTGCTGGAACGCTTGAAGGCCCAGCTCTGCTTCTTGGGCGTGGGGTTGAGGAAGGACTCCCAGGAATACGAGAGGTGAGCGACCTTGACGCCGTTGACGTCCAGGATGTTGATCTTCTCCGCTTCCTCCGGCGTCCGCGCCGACCCGCTGTGCCCGAGGCCCACCTTGTCCATGGTGTCCAGCGTGCGCCGCACGGCCTTCAGCCCATGGTCGAAGGTGTGGTTGGAGGCCGTCGAGCAGGTGTCGTACCCCACGTCCTTCAGGCTGGTCAGGATCTGCGGCGGAACGAGGAACTCCGGGTATCCCTGGAACGGCCCCTCGGGCTTCCCGACGGGCGTCTCCATGTGACAGATCGCGAGGTCGGCCTTGCTGATCACGGGCTTCACCCCGGCGAGCAGCGGTCCGAAGTCCAGTCCGGCCTCTCCGCGACCGCTCTCCTTCGCGTCCTTCGCGGCCTGTTCGACCAGCTCCGGATGGATGAGGACATCGCCGGCCGCGGCTACGGTGAAGCTGCGCCCACCGGCCTTGGCCTGGGGCTGCGCCGGCTTGGTGCCGCACGACACGGTGAGGCCGACGGCCATCGCCAGGAGGGTCAGCGAGCGACCCATACCGAGAGAATTACGGATTGTCACTAAGTCATACTTACATGGCCCTCATGACCGACCTTCGGATTGTCATCACGGGATGGTCACATTTGCTGCGCACTTTCATCGCCCTGGGTTTGCTCCTGGCTCTGGTCGGCTGCCAGGCCGATACGTCCCCGACCCCGGAAGATTCCGTTCCGCGCGCCCGGGAACTGGTCGACCTGCGCAGCCGCGTGCTCGGGTACACGGCGAAGCTCCGTGCCGATGCTCCCTACAGTCCGCCGGGCAAGGCGCAGCGCGTACGGCTGGCGAAGGCCGTCGGGAGCCTGCTGTCGGGTGACGCCCAGGAGGCGGAGCGGCAGCTCGCCCCGCTCGGCCTCGGCCTCACCCGCCTCACCGACACCGACTCGGGCCGCCGTTACGACGAGATCGCCGCCACCGGGCCGGGCCGGAGTGCCCGTTGGGGCCGGCTCTACCTGAACGCCGACTCCACCGTCCGCTGGAACGCCCAGGTCCCGCACCCTGTCTCCGACCGCGACACCGAGGTCCTCGGAGTCCGGCTCCTGGAGCAGAACCCCGGCGGCGCTCTCGTTCTGGCGGGAGCCCACCGCCGGGCCGGCGAGAACGACGCGGCCGATGTCGCCCACCGCGAGGACAGCGCCTTCCACACGATCGTCGTGGAGCTGCAGAAGCGCGGGGTGCCCGGCGTCCAGCTGCACGGATTCACCGACTCCGCCGACCGCCCCTACGACGCCGTCGTCTCCACCGGCGCCGTCGAGACGGCGCCCGCCGAGGTGGTGGCGATGGCCGACCGCATGGACGACAAGGGCCTGCGGGTCTGCCGGGCCTGGGCGGCACGCTGCCCGCTGGAGGGCCGGGCCAACGTCCAGGGCCGCTCGGCGGACCGCGAACACGCCCGCTTCGTCCACGTCGAGCTGGCCCGCCACGCCCGCGCGGACGACGGACGCGACACCGAGGAGGCCGTCGACGCCCTGGGCGGGCTGGTCGCGGGGTGGAACGGCGGCTAGGGGGTGCCGTACTGCCGTCTGCCGGGAGACACCCGGCCGCCCTTCGGGCGACGACGGCAGTTAGACGACAGGCCCTAGGGGCGCGGGCGTTCGGAGCGGGCGTCTTCCAAGGGCGTGGCCGCGGGTGGGTGCCTGCGTCGGAGCCCGGCCCGCCGGCCGGTGTCAGGCGGTGCCGCTCGGGCCCCGGCCGGAACGGTAGGCCCGCAGGAAGGTCCGTACCCCCTCGACGACCAGCGGCCGTACGCGGGCGTCCTGCGCGGCGTTCGCGGAGCCGAGCCGGTCCAGGGCGACGCCGAAGGTCAGCGCGAGGAACTGGTCGGCGGCCAGCCGGGGGTCGGGGGCGTCGAGCAGGCCGGCCTCGGCGAAGGCGGCGAACCGGTCGGCGATGGCCTCGTCGGGGGTGTCGGCCATCGAGTTGTAGTCCCGGTGCGGCAGATGGTCCGACTCCGTCCTGAGGAGCCGCTGCAGCGTGGCGTACTCCGCCGAGCCGAGCATGTCGGTCGCGATGCGCATCGCGAACGTGACCAGGCGCTCCTCCAGCTCGTCGCCGTCCGTGAGCTCGGTGAGGGTGTCGTCCAGCGTGCGCCGGATCGTGGTGATCAGCGACTGGCCGACGGAGTCGACGACGGCCCGCAACAGCGTCCGCTTGTCGCCGAAGTAGTCGTAGACCGTCCGCTTGGACACCTCGGCCCGGGCGGCGACCGCGTCCACGCTGGACCGGTCGAAGCCGTCGGCGAGAAACAGCTCCCGGGCCGCCGAGAGGATGGCGGCCCGCTTGTGTGCGGATCCCTCGCGCAGCGTCTTGGTGGTCGGCATGGACTCATCCTAACCGTTCTACACTGCACGGTGTAGTGTAGTTCTGGCCCGGTGCGCGCCGTACGCGTCCTCCGTACGCGTCCATCCGTGCGTGGCCGACTCCTTCTCGCCGGGCCGTGACGGAAAGGATGTCCATGACCACGACCCAGACTCCGCCGCTCCGTGTCGGGAAGGCCGCCGTCGGAGCCCTCGGCGCGCTGGCGGTGGCCACCGGCGCACTGGAATCGGTGGTGACGCCGACGCTCCCGCTCCTGCAGCGCGAGCTCGAACTGAGCCCCTCCGAAGGGGCGTTGCTCAGCATCGTGCTCCTCGTCACCGGCGCGCTCGTCACACCGATCGCGGGAAAGTTAGGCGACCGCCACGGCGGAAAACAGATCATGGTCCGGCTGATGACGGTGGTCTGCGCCGGGGGTCTGGTGTCCGCCCTGGCGCCGAACCTGCCGGTGCTGCTGCTCGGTCAGATCCTCCAGGGGGCGATGGTGGGCGCGTTGCCCCTGTCGTTCATCCTGGTGCGCGAACACCTCCCGGCGGGCGAGGCCAAGGTGGCCGTCGGAGTGGTCAGCGGGCTGTTCGTCGGCGGCGGGATGGCGGGGACGCTGGCGGCCGGGCCGGTCGCCGAAGGGCTGTCCCGGCACTGGATGTTCGCGCTGCCGACGTTCGCGGTCATCGGCGCCACCGTGCTGGTGAACCGGGTGCTGCCGCACGATCCGCCGCGCCGCTCGGACGGCGCCGGCGTCGACCTGCCCGGCCTGGTTCTCCTCAGCGGCACGCTGGTCACGCTCATGCTCGTCCTCGCGCTGGCGCCCGAGATCGCCGCACGGCCTCTCGTACTCGGCGCCCTGGCCGTGCTGCTGGCCGCCTTCGTGACCGGATGGGTGGCCGTCGAGCGCCGGGCGGCCTCGCCGATGGTCGATCTGCGCATGCTGAGCCGCCCCGCCGTGTGGAAGTCCTGTGTGCTGACGTTCGTGATCTGCGTCGGCACCTCGATGGCGGTCCATCTCGTCCCGCAGCTCCTCGGGCTGTCCGCCGACGGATACGGCTTCGGGGCGAGCGCCACGCAGATCGGCCTCTTCCTGCTGCCCGGCGCCGTGGCCGCCTCGCTGGCCGGGCCGGTCAGCGGGTTCGGGGCACGGCGGTACGGCTCGCGTGCCGTGGTCACCGCCGGGATCGTCATCATGAGCGCCGCCCTGATCGCCCTGGCGGCCGCGCACGACGAGGTCGGGCACCTGGTCATTGGCAAGCTGCTGATCGCGCTCGCCAACGGCCTGTGCGTGACGGCGTTGGTGACCGGCACCGCCACCTCCGTCGACCGCGGTGACACCGGCATCGCCACCGGCCTGGTCCTGGTGACGCGCGTGATCGGCTTCGCCGTGGGCGTGCAGATCAGCGGCGCGATCCTCACCGCCGGAACCCCCACCGGATCGAACATCCCGGCCGAATCGGCCTTCGTCACCGGCTTCGTCCTGGCCGGCGCCGTCACGGCGCTGTCCCTGCTCGTCGTCCGCACCCTGAACAAAGGAGACCAGGAATGACCCGCACCGCTCTGTCCCAGGGAGCCCCCGCCGTGCGGAGGCGCACGGTCCTGATCTCCGGGGCCAGTATCGCGGGGCCCGCCCTCGCGTTCTGGCTGAACCGCTACGGATGCGCGGTCACCGTGGTCGAGAAGGCGGGCGCGCTCCGCGGCGGCGGCTATCCCATCGACGTACGGGGCACCGCGCTCGACGTCGTCCGGAGGATGGGCATCCTGCCGCGCCTGCGCGACGCGCACATCGACCTGCGCCGGCTGACCTTCCTCGACGAGGACGGCGGCGAGGTGGCCTCGGTCGACCCGAACGCCGTCACCGGCGGAGTCGCGGGGGAGGACCTGGAGGTACGGCGCGGGGCGCTGGCCGGGGCTCTGTACGCGGCGGTCCGTGACGACGTGGAGTTCCTGTTCGACGACTCCATCGACACCCTCGACCAGCACCGCCACGGGGTCGACGTCACCTTCCGCGGTGGCGGCAGCCGTACGTTCGACCTCGTGGTCGGGGCGGACGGGCTCCACTCACGTACCCGCGAGCTCGTGTTCGGCCCCGAGGAGGGGTTCCACCGGTACCTCGGCTACTGCTTCGCCGGATTCACCGTGCGCAACACCTTCGGGCTCGTTCGCGAGGCCACGATGTGGAACTCCCCGGGCCGGGCCGCCGTGTTGTACGCCGTGGAGGACGGCGACGAGGTCCACGCGCTCCTCAACTTCGCCCGCCCCGAACCGCCGTCCGGCGCGTTCCGCGACCCGGAGGCCCAACGCGACCTGGTCGCCGAGGTGTTCGCCGGGGCCGGCTGGGAGGTCCCGGGCCTGCTCGCCGCCCTGCGCGAGGCGGAGGACCTGTTCTTCGACGCGGTCGGCCAGATCCGCATGCCCCGCTGGTCCGACAACAGGGTCGCCCTGGTCGGCGACGCCGCGTACGCGCCCTCGTTCCTCACCGGACAGGGCTCCAGCCTCGCGCTCGTCGGCGCGTACATGCTGGCCGGCTCCCTGGCGGCCGAACGGGACCACACCGCGGGCTTCGCCGCCTACGAGCGGGACACCCGTGCGTTCGTGACGCTCAACCAGGACCGGGTCGGCGAGGGGGACGCCGTGCTCTTCCCGGCCACCGCCCGGGCCCTGGAGCAGCGCAACGCCATGCTGCGCGGTCTTGTCGCGCCGCCCCCGGCGGAGGGCCGGCCTGCTCATTCGGCGCTGGTCCTACCGGAGTTCACCCCGGTGGTGTGAGACCGGATGCTGTGGGACCGGGCCCGGCCGGGCGCGCCGGGTGTCCGGCGCGCCGTCGTCGGGTGCCCGGGTGAAAGTCACCGGGGCGGCGGCGTTGTCCTCGGGTCGTCCGGATGTATAGCCTAGGCAATGGCATGTGACATTGCACTAGCGGCGGCCGTGCGGGCGCCAAAGGGGTGGCCATGAAAGTCGTAGTCGTCGGCGCGGGCATCGTGGGCGCCGCCTGCGCGTTCCACGCCGTCGCGGCCGGCCTCGACGTCACGGTGCTCGACCGGGGCCCTGTCGGCGCGGGCACGACCAGTCGGGGCGAGGGCAACATCCTCCTCTCCGACAAGGAGCCGGGGCCCGAACTGGAACTGGCCCGGCTCAGCCGCGGACTGTGGGGCGAGGTCGCCGCGGAACTCGGCCCGGAGAGCGTCGAGTTCGAGACCAAGGGCGGCCTGGTCGTCGCGAGCACGCCCGAAGCCCTCACCGCCCTGCACGCGTTCGCCGCGCGCCAGGCGGAGTCCGGCGTCCGTACCGAACCCGTCGAGCGCCCCGGCGACCTCGAACCGCACATCGCACCCGGTCTGCCCGGCGGCGTCCACTATCCGCAGGACGCCCAGGTGCAGCCCGTTCTCGCCGCGGCCGGGCTGCTGCGCGCCGCCGTGCGCCGCGGAGCCCGTACGCACACCGGCGAGGCCGTCGCCGCCGTCACCGGAACCGGCGGGCGGATCACCGGAGTTCGCACGGCCGGCGGTTCGGTACTGGCCGCCGACGCCGTGGTCAACGCGGCCGGAACGTGGGGCGGCGAGGTCGGCCGCCGGCTCGGCGCACCCGTCGAGATCCTGCCGCGCCGGGGCTTCGTCCTCGTCACCGAGCCGCTGCCGCCGATGATCCGGCGCAAGGTCTACTCCGCCGACTACGTCGCCAACGTCGCCTCCAGCGACGCGGGCCTGGAGACCTCGTGCGTCGTCGAGGGCACCCGCGCCGGCACCATCCTGATCGGCGCCAGCCGGGAACGCGTCGGCTTCGACACCGCGATGAACCCGGCCGTGGTGACCGCGCTCGCGGCCCGGGCGTGCCGCCTCTTCCCGTTTCTGCGTGGCGTCCACCTGATCCGCGCCTACCGGGGCTTCCGGCCGTACTGCCCGGACCATCTGCCGGTGGTCGGACCGGACCCCCGCGTCCCCGGCGTCGTCCACGCGTGCGGCCACGAGGGCGCCGGTATCGGCCTGGCCCCCGCGACCGGCGCCCTGGTCACCGCCCAGCTGCTCGGCAAGCCCTGGCGCGGCGCCGATCCGGCCGCCCACACCGGCCTGCTGCCCGACCGATTCCTCACCACCGGAGGTGCGCCGAAGTGACCGAAGTGACCGCAGAGTCGGCAGAGATGGCGGAGACCGCGTTCACCGTGGACGGCGAGCCGCTGGCGTTCGTCCCCGGACAGACCCTGGCCGCCGCGCTCGTCGCCTCGGGCCGGGTCGCCTGGCGGACCACCCGGGGCGGGCAGCGGCCCCGGGGGATCTTCTGCGGGATCGGCGTCTGCTTCGACTGCCTGGTGACCGTCGACGGCAGGGGCGGACAGCGCGCCTGTCTGGTCCTGGCCCGTCCGGGCATGGCCGTCACGACCGGGGAGGACGGCGATGAGTGAGTCCGGCGACCTCCTGGTGACGGGTGAGCCCCATGACCTCGTGGTGGTGGGCGCGGGCCCGGCCGGTATGGCCGCCGCCGCCACCGCCCTGGACGGCGGACTGCGGGTCGTCCTCGTCGACGCGGGGGCCGCTCTCGGCGGCCAGTTCTGGCGCCACCCACCGCCCCTGGCGCAGGAGGCCGTGCCGACCGCGGACCTCCACCACGGCCTGGGCGTCTACCGGGAGTTGTGCGCCAGGCTGGCCGCCCACGAGCGCACCGGCCGGCTCGCGCTGCTGCTGAACCACCCGGTGTGGACCACGGCCCGTGAGGACGACGGATTCACCGTCCACGCGGTGGACCGGAGCCGGGCGCCGGAGGAGCGGACCGTCGTGCTGCGCGCCCCGGCCCTGCTGGTGGCGACCGGCGCCTACGACCGCCAACTCCCCTTTCCCGGCTGGGACCTGCCCGGTGTGCTCACCGCCGGAGGGCTTCAGGCGCTGCTCAAGGGCGGGGGAGCGGTGGCCGGCCGCCGGGTGGTCCTCGGCGGTACGGGCCCCTTCCTGCTGCCCGTCGCGGCGGCTCTCGCCGTCCGCGGGGCCGAGGTCGTCGCGGTGTGCGAGGCGGCGGCGCCCTCGGCCTGGCTGCGCCACCCCGCGGCCCTGCTCCGCAACCCCGCCAAGTGGGCCGAGGCCGCCCGGTACGCGGGCACCCTCGCCCGGCACCGGATCCCGGTCCGCACCCGTACCGCGATCATCGGCGCCGAAGCAGGAGCAGGAGCAGGAGCAGGAGGACAGGCCGGAGTCGGGGGAGCAGCGGAGGGCCGGGTCGCCTCCGTCCTCACCGCCGCCCTGGACGCCGACGGCAACCCGCTGCCGGGTACGGAGCGCCGGATCGCGGCCGACACCGTGGGCGTCGGCTGGGGCTTCGTACCCCAGGTGGACCTCCTGCTCCCGCTCGGCTGCGACCTCGCCGACGCGGGCGACGGCACCATGGCCGCCGCCGTCGACGACGGACAGCGCACCACGGTGCCCGGGCTCTACACGGCGGGGGAGACCTGCGGGGTGGGCGGGGCCGCGCTCGCGGTGAGCGAGGGCCGCGTCGCCGCCGTCTCGATTCTCACCGACCTCTCCGCGCCGGGCCTGCCGAACAGCAGGCGGCTCGCCGCGGAGCGCCGGACGGTGACCCGGCACCGCGCCTTCGCCCGGGCGATGGCCCGGGCCCACCCGCTGCCACCGGCCTGGCCCGCCTGGCTCACCGACGACACCCCGGTCTGCCGGTGCGAGGAGGTCACCGCGGGTGCGGTCCGGTCCGCCCGCGCCGATGACGCGGCGGCCGACCACCGGCAGGTCAAACAGCTGACCCGGGCCGGTATGGGCTGGTGCCAGGGCCGGATGTGCGGGCCCGCCGTGCACTGCCTCGTGGCCCGCGACCAGCCCTACGCCCCTGCCGAGCGGCTGATCGCGACCCCCGTCACCCTCGGTGCGCTCGCCGATGCCGACGCGTCCCCACCCGGTCCGCCCCTCGATCCCGCCCCCGACCTCGACCCCGCTCCCGCCTCCGATCCCACCTGAGGAGTTCCCATGGACCGCACCTCCCCCCGTCCCCGGACGCCCTGGCACGGCGTCATCGTCGCGACCGGCCTCCCCTTCGGCCAGGACCTCGCCGTCGACCACGGCGCCTACGGCGAGAACGTCGCCTGGCTCGCCGAACAGGGCCTGCACGGCGTCGCCCCGAACGGCTCGCTGGGCGAGTACCAGACCCTGACGTACGAGGAACGCGACCGCGTCGTGGAGACCGCCGTCGCCCACGCCCCCGAGGGCTTCACCGTGATGCCGGGCGTCGGGGCGTACGGCGCGATCGAGGCGCGGCGGCACGCGCTGTTCGCCAGGGACGCCGGCTGCCAGGCCGTCATGTGCCTGCCGCCCAACGCCTACCGGGCCGACGACCGCGCCGTCCTGGAGCACTACGCGATGGTGGCCTCCGCCGGACTTCCCGTCACCGCCTACAACAACCCCATCGACACCAAGGTCGACCTGCGCCCGGAGCTGCTGGCCAAACTGCACGCCGAGGGCTTCATCGTGGGCGTGAAGGAGTTCTCCGGAGACGTCCGCCGCTGCTACGCCATCAATGAACTCGCCCCCGGCCTCGACCTGATCATCGGCACCGACGACACCGTCCTGGAGGTCGCCGTCGCCGGCGCCAAGGGCTGGGTGGCCGGCTACCCCCAGGTCTTCCCGCGCGCCTGCCTCGACCTCTACAACGCCTCGCTGGCGGGCGATCTCGACACCGCGCTGCCGCTCTACCGCCGGCTCCACTCCGTACTGCGCTGGGACAGCAGGACCGAGTTCGTCCAGGCGATCAAGCTCGGCCAGGACATGATCGGCCGGACCGGCGGAGTCTGCCGCCCGCCCCGGCAGGCCCTGGACCCGGAGACCGAGGCCGTCGTCCGCTCCGCCACCCAGGCCCTCATCGACGCGGGGGTGAACTGACGTGCGCTCGAAGGTCTGTTACCACGCGGTCGACTCGCACACCGAGGGCATGCCGACCCGGGTGATCACCGGCGGGGTGGGCGTACTGCCGGGCACGACCATGGCCGAGCGGCGGCAGCGGTTCATGGCCGAACGGGACGGGCTGCGCACCCTGTTGATGTGCGAGCCGCGCGGGCACGCGTCCATGTCCGGCGCGATCCTCCAGCCTCCGACCCGGCCGGACGCCGACTTCGGCGTGCTGTTCATCGAGGTCTCCGGCTGCCTGCCCATGTGCGGCCACGGCACCATCGGCGTGGCGACGGTCCTGGTGGAGACGGGCATGGTCGAGGCGGTCGAACCGGAGACCCTGATCCGCCTCGACACACCCGCCGGTCTCGTCACCGCGCGGGTCGCCGTGCGCGACGGCCGCGCCGAGTCCGTCACCCTGGAGAACGTCGCCTCCTACAGCCACGCGCTGGACCAGGTGGTCGAGGTGGCGGGCTTCGGCGCGGTCCGTTACGACATGGCGTACGGCGGCAACTTCTACGCCGTCGTGCGCACCGACGACCTCGGTATCCCCTTCGACCGGTCGGAGAAGGGGCGGCTGCTCGACGCGGGCCTGGCCGTCATGGCGGCGATCAACGAACAGAACCCGGTGGTCCATCCGGAGAACCCGGCCATCGACGTCTGCCACCACGTCTATCTGGAGGCCCCCGGCTCGACCGCCGAGCACTCGCGGCACGCCATGGCGATCCACCCCGGATGGTTCGACCGCTCGCCCTGCGGTACGGGAACCAGCGCGCGGATGGCCCAACTGCACGCGCGGGGACTGCTGAAGGCCGGGCAGGACTTCGTCAACGAGTCCTTCATCGGCTCCCGCTTCACCGGCCGCATCCTGGGCGAAGGCACGGTCGGCGACCGGCCCGCCGTCCTGCCCTCGGTCACCGGCCGCGCCTGGATCACCGGAACCGCGCAGTATCTGCTCGACCCGACGGACCCCTACCCGACAGGTTTCACCGTATGAGCCTTCACCGTACGAGCGTTCACTCTTGCGCCGGACCGACCCTGACCGGCACCGCGTACGCCACCGGAACCGGCCGCTTCACCGTCGATCCCGACGACGCCCTCGTACCCGACGACGCCCTCGTACCCGACGACGCCCTCGTACCCGACGACACCCTCGTACCCGCCGGGTCCGGCCTGCGACGACGGTGTCGCTCGACGCGGCGGACGTGTCCGCGCTCGGTCCGGTGGCCGCCGTCGCCGCGGTCCGGGACGCTCTGGCCGGAGGGCTCGACCCGGACGGTGACGTACCGCGGGCGGTGGTGCCGCTGGCGCACGGTCAGGGGCTGCTCATGCCCTCCGAGCACGGCGGCTGGTACGGAGTGAAGGTCGCCACCGTCGCACCCGGCAACACCGCGCGCGGGCTGCGGCGGATCAACGCCACCTATCTGCTGCACGACAGCGCGACCCTGACACCGGTGGCCCTGCTGGACGGGGTGGCGCTGACGACCCTGCGCACCCCCGCCGTCTCGGTCGCGGTGGGCCTGGAGCGGCTGCGCGCGCTCGCGGCCGGGTGCGGGGGCGAGGGCCGGGGGTTGCGGCTGGTGGTGTTCGGCGCGGGCCCCCAGGGGGAGGGGCACGTCGCCACCGTACGGGCCCATGTGCCGGTGGCCGATGTCGCGGTCGTCACCCGGCGCGGAGGACCCGTTCCGGGCTGGGCGGACCGGCATCTGGCGGCGGACGACGGGGGAGTGGCGGACCTGGTGCGTTGGGCGGAGGCCGTCGTCACGGCGACGTCCGCGCGCAGGCCGGTGGTCGACGGGCGGCTGGTGCGCGACGACGCGGTGGTCCTGGCGGTCGGCTCGCACGAGCCGGACGTACGGGAGCTCGACAGCGTGCTGATGGGGCGTGCCACCGTTGTGGTGGAGAGCCGTGGGATCGCCCTCCGGGAGGCGGGCGACGTCGTCCTGGCGATCCGCGAGGGCACGCTCGCCCCGGACGGCCTGGTCACCCCGGCGGACCTGTCCGGGGCACGGGCCGACCGCCCGCTGGTCGTGAAGACCTGCGGGGCGGGTTGGCAGGACCTGGTGGTCGCGGTCGCGGCCTACCGGCGGAAGACGGGGACGGTGGGGAGGCGCGGCTGAGGTGCGCGCCGGTGTCTCGGCCTCAACGCGCGCCGCGCGCGGCGGACTTCGACGTCGGCGCGCGCCACGACGTAGGGGCCCCGCTTCAACGCCCGCCGCCCCCACCGGGCTTCCGCGTCGGCGCACGCCACCGCATCGGGCCTCCGCCTCAACACGGCCCGCCCCCACCGGACTTCCGCGTCAGCGCGCGCCGAGCCTGCGGGTCGGGGCGGCGCGTTCGGCCTCCCGCTTCCGGGCCGCCCACAGGGTCCGCACATGCGCGAGATGGCCGCGCATGTGCTCCTCGGCCGCCTCCGCGTCCCCCGCGATCATGATGTCCAGGAGCGCCGTGTGCTCCCGCGCCGAACTCACCAGCGACCCTTCCTCGGACAGGTCGGTGAGCCCGTAGAGCCGGGAGCGCTTGCGCAGGTCGGCCACGGTCTCGACGAGGCGGGCGTTCCCGGCGAGGGCGAGCAGTTCGAGATGGAAGCGGCGGTCGGACTCCAGATAGGCGATCAGGTCGCCGCCCTGCGCGGCCGTCACGATCTCCTCGGCCACCGGGCGCAGCGCCTCCAACTGCTCGCGGGAGGCGGTGCGGGTCACGCGGCCGATGGTGGGGATCTCGATGAGCGCACGGATCTCGGTGTACTCGTCCAGGTCGCGCTCGGAGAGTTCGGTGACCCGGAAGCCCTTGTTGCGCACCGCCTCGACCAGACCCTCGCGGGCCAGGTCGAGCATGGCCTCGCGGACGGGCGTCGCCGAGACGCCGTACTCGGCGGCGAGGGTGGGCGCGGAGTAGATCACGCCGGGCTGAAGCTCACCCGCTATCAGCGCGGCCCGCAGTGCGTTGGCCACCTGGTCGCGCAGATGCTCCTGCACCGAGATGAGTTTGCGGGACTTCAGCTCACTCATGCGTTCCCCTTCACGATTTGTCACCGCACCATACAATGTCACGTTGCGCGGCGAGGCGGCACCCTCCGGAGGGTGGTCGAGGGGCACGGGGACCGGTGCGCGGTCCGGGTTCGAGGGGACACGTTTCGGTAACGGGGCGACGTACATCTTGGCTGTGCAATTTCACATTACTATGTTACGGGTCACACGCTATGGACGCGGGCGGCCGCTCGGCCGCCCGGATCGCCGCCGAGCCCTCCGGCCCGGCCCACCTCACCCTTTCTCCGGCACCTCCCGGCCCGGTCAGGCCCGTTCCGCTCCGCCGCGTCCCCCTTCCCGTACGAGGAGTGCACCCATGTCCCGTCGCACCCGCACGCTGTCCGCGACCCTGAGCGCCTCGCTCGCCCTGGCCCTGCTGGGCGCCTGCTCTGCACAGGGAGGTGACGACCGCGGCCCGGACGAGCGGCAGCCCGGGGTGGCGACCGGCACCGTCATCGGCGGCACCCCGAAGCGCGGCGGCACCCTGACCGTGCTGTCCAATCAGGACTTCGCCCACCTGGACCCGGCCCGCAACTGGGTCATGCCGACCATGGACTTCGGCACCCGGCTGATCTACCGCACCCTGACCACCTTCCGGGCCGCGCCCGGGAAGCGGGGCAGCGAGATCGTCCCCGACCTCGCGACCGACCTCGGCAGATCCTCCGACGGCGGCCGCACCTGGACCTTCACCCTGAAGCCGGGACTCGTCTACGAGGACGGCACCCCGGTCCGCGCCCGCGACATCAAGTACAACGTCGAGCGCTCCTTCGCCCCGGACCTCGCGGGCGGCCCCGACTACGCCCAGCGCTATCTGGCCGGCACCGAGGGGTACGCCGGTCCGCTGGACGGCGAGCACCTCGACTCGGTCCGTACCCCCGACGACCGGACCATCGTCTTCTCGCTGCGCAGGCCCGTCGCCGAGTTCTCCTACACGGTCACGCTGCCGACCTTCTCTCCCGTGCCCGAGTCCCGGGAGAAGGGTGTCCAGTACGACCTGCGGCCCTTCTCCTCCGGGCCGTACCGCATCGAGAGCTACGCACGCGGCAAGAAGCTGGTGCTGGTCCGCAACCCCCACTGGGACGCGGCGACCGACCCCGTGCGCAAGGCGTACCCCGACCGCATCGTGGTGATCCAGGGGCTCAAGGGCGGCCAGATCGACGACCGGATCATCGAGAGTGCGGGCGCCGACGCCTCCGCGGTCGAGTGGTCCGACCTCCAGCCCTCCAGCGTCGCCAAGGTGCTGCCGAAGCCCGCGATCCGGCAGCGGCTCTCCGCCGAGCGCACCGGCTGCACCGACATGCTCGCGCTGAACACCTCCCGGGCGCCCTTCGACGACCCGATGCTCCGTCAGGCGATGCAGTACGCCGTGGACAAGGAGGCCCAGGTGACCGCCAACGGCGGACCGGCCCTCAACGACGTCGCCACCGGCTATCTGCCCCCGTCGCTGACGGGCGGCCGGCCCGCCGAACCGGTCCACGACGGACCGGCCACCGGCGATGTGGAGAAGGCCGAGAAGCTGCTCGCCGAGGCGGGCAGGGCCGACGGGTTCGACACGACGATCACCGTGTCCACCGGCGACAGGACCCGCGCCGAGGCGCTCCAGCAGAGCCTGGCCCGGGTGGGCATACGGCTGCGCATCGAGACCGTCGACCCCTCGGTCTACTACGACACCATCGGCGACACCGCGGGCGCCCCCGACATGGCCATCAGCGGCTGGTGCCCGGACTACCCGTCCGCCGCCACCTTCCTGCCGTTCGTCTTCGACGGCCGCACCATCAAGCCCAAGGGCAACCAGGGCAACGTCTCCCAGTTCCGCGACAAGGCCGTGGAGCGGCGCATGGACGAGATCGCCGCGATGCCCGACGCGACCGCCGCCAACACCGCGTGGACCGCGCTCGACCAGGAGATCCAGCGCTCCTCCCCGGCCGTTCCGCTGCTCTGGGAGCGCAAGCCGCTGCTGGTGGGCGACAACATCGCCGGGGCCTTCGGACACCCGTCCTGGACCGGCCAGTTCGACTTCGCGGTGATCGGGCTGAAGGACCCGTCCCGGAGCAGGGGCTGAAGAGACCGGAGACACCGAAGGAACGAGGACGCATCGCCATGACTCCCGTCACCCAGCAGACCGCCGGACCGCCCACGGGACCGGGCGCCGGGCCGCCCGTGAACCCGGCCGCCGACGGACCCGGCTCCCCGGCCCCGCCCGCCGCTCCCTGGCGGGCCACCTGGCGCCGCCTGTGGGGCGACCGGGGCAGCCGGACCGCCCTGATCGCCGCCGCCCTGCTCGTCCTGGTCGCCCTCACCGCGCCCCTGCTCAGCCGGCTGGGCGGCTGGACGCCCACCGCCTTCGACGCCGACGCCATCGACCCTTACCTCGGCGGCCTGCCCCGCGGAACCCTCGGCGGCATCAGCGCCGAACACTGGCTCGGCGTCGAACCGGTAACCGGCCGCGACCTGTTCGCCCGCGTCGTCCACGGCGCCCAGGTCTCCCTGCTGATCGCCTTCGCCGCCACCGCGATCGTCGTCGTCACCGGCACCGCCGCCGGTATCGCGGCCGGCTACTTCGGCGGCCGGGTCGACACCGTACTGAGCCGGCTGATGGACCTCACCATGTCCTTCCCCTCGCTCATCTTCATGATCGCGATGATGTCGGTGGCCCAGGACGTCAACCGGGTCCTGCTGATGACCGTCGTCATCGGCGTCTTCGGCTGGCCCGGCATCGCCCGCGTGGTGCGCGCCGAAGCCCTCTCGCTGCGCCACCGCGAGTACGTCGAGGCCGCGCGCGCCTGCGGCAGCGGGCCCTGGCGCATCCTCACCCGGCAGGTGCTGCCCAACATCTCCGGGCCCGTCATCGCGTACACCACCCTGCTGATCCCCGGAATGATCAGCACCGAGGCGGCGCTCAGCTTCCTCGGGGTGGGCGTGCGCCCGCCCACCCCCTCCTGGGGCCAGATGATCGCCGAGGCCGTCGCGTACTACGAGACGGACCCCCTGTACTTCATCGTCCCCAGCGTCTTCCTCTTCGTCGCCGTCCTCGCCTTCACCGTCCTCGGCGACGCGCTGCGCGACATCCTCGACCCCCAGGGAGGACGCCCGTGACCGCCTACCTGGTCCGCAGGATCCTCGGCGTGACCGGCGTCCTGCTCGCCATCTGCGCCGTCACCTTCGTCATCTTCTACCTGCTGCCCGCCGACCCGGCCGCGGCGGCCTGCGGCAAGACGTGCAGCCCCGAACGCCTGGCGGAAGTACGCCACTTCATGGGCCTCGACCAGCCGGTGTGGCGGCAGTTCGGCGACTACCTCGTCGGGATCTTCGCCGGCCGCGAGCTGGGCAGCGGCCCCCACGCGATCCAGTGCGGCTTCCCCTGCCTCGGCTACTCCTACGAGAACGCCCTGCCGGTGTGGGACCTGCTGATGGACCGGCTGCCCGTCTCGGTGTCGCTGGCCTTCGGCGCGGCCTGCCTGTGGCTGGTGCTCGGGCTGACCGCCGGGGTGACCGCCGCCCTGCGCAAGGGCGGCCTCCTCGACCGCACCCTGATGGTCGGCGCGGTGGCCACCGCTTCGCTGCCCGTCTACTTCACCGCGATGATGCTGCTCTACGGCCTGGTCCGGCTGACCGGGCTGCTGCCCTACCCCGCCTACGTCCCGCTCACCGACGACCCCCTGGCCTGGGCGTCCAACCTGCTGCTGCCCTGGATCGCGCTGGCCCTGCTCTACGCCGCGATGTACGCCCGGCAGAGCCGCAGTTCGATGATCGAGACCATGGCGCAGCCCTACATCCGGACCGCCCGCGCCAAGGGCCTGCCCGCCCGGACCGTCGTGGTCAAACACGGACTGCGCTCCGCGATGATGCCGGTGCTCACGCTCTTCGGCATGGACCTCGGCGCCCTGCTCGCCGGAGCGGTCATCACGGAGTCCATCTTCGGCATCCCCGGCGTCGGCCGCCTCTTCTACGACGCCCTGCAACGCTCCGACCAGCCCGTCGTGCTCGGCGTGACCCTGCTCGCGGCCTTCTTCATCGTGGCGGCCAACGTCGTCATCGACCTCCTGTACGCCGTCGTCGACCCGAGGGTGAGGAACTGACGTGCCGTCCACCACCGAACCGGACCGACTCCTCGAACCGGACCGGCCCCTGCTGCGCGTCCACGACCTGCGGGTCGCCTTCGACACCCCCGCCGGCACCGTCCAGGCGGTCGACGGGGTCTCCTTCACCGTGGAGGCTGGCCGCACCCTGGGTCTGGTCGGCGAATCCGGCTCCGGCAAGTCGGTCACCTCTCTCGCCGTGATGGGCCTGCACCGCCGGGCCCGGGTGAGCGGATCGGTCACCCTCGCCGGACAGGAACTCCTCGGCCTGACCGACCGCCGGTTCGGCCGGCTGCGCGGACGCCGGATGGCCATGGTCTTCCAGGACCCGCTGTCCGCACTGCACCCCGCGTACACGGTCGGCGAACAGATCGCGGAGGCCCACCGCCACCACTTCGGCAGCGGCCGGCGCGTCGCCCGCAGACGGGCCGTGGAGATGCTCGGCGAGGTCGGCATCCCCGAACCGGCCCGCCGGGCGGGGGAGTACGCGCACCAGTTCTCCGGCGGCATGCGCCAGCGCGCCATGATCGCCATGGCCCTGGCCTGCGAACCCGAACTGCTCGTCGCCGACGAACCGACCACCGCACTCGACGTCACCGTCCAGGCGCAGATCCTCGAACTCATCGCCCGGCTCCAGCAGGAACGCGGACTGGGCGTGCTGATGATCACCCACGACCTGGGCGTGGTGGCCCGCGTCGCCCACGAGGTGCTCGTGATGTACGGCGGGCGCGGCGCCGAACAGGCCCCGGTGGACGACCTGTTCCACAGCCCGGCCCACCCCTACACCCGGGGCCTCCTGGACTCGCTGCCCCGCCTGGACGACCCGGACGACGCCCCGCTGCGCGCCATCCCCGGCTCCCCGCTGTCCCCCGCCGCACCACGGGCCGGCTGCCCCTTCGCGCCGCGCTGCCCCCGGGCGGCCGCCGCCACCGCCCCGGAGCGGGCCCGCTGCGCCGGGGAGAGCCCGCACCCCCGGGACGTGCCCGGCGGCGGCCGGCTGGTCTCCTGCCATCTACCCCTGCCGCCCACCCCGGCCACCCCGCACGCCGGTCCGGCCGGTGGGGTGCCCGTACCGGCCGAGGAGGCCCGATGAAACCCACGTACATCAACTCTCCGCTCTCGCGGGCCCGTTCGGTCGAGGGCATCGGGGCGGCGGCACCCCTGCTGTCCGTACGCGGTCTGGTGAAGGCGTTCCCCGGCCGCCGCGTCCTGGGGCGCGCCGCAGCACCGGTCCGCGCGGTGGACGGTGTCGATCTGGAGCTCGCGGCGGGGGAGACGCTCGGGCTGGTCGGAGAGTCCGGCTGCGGCAAGTCCACCACCGGCCGGATGCTGGTCCGGCTGCTGGAACCCACCGCGGGGACCGTCGAGTTCGAGGGCCGCGACATCACCCATCTCTCCCCGCGCGAACTGCGGCCCGTCCGGCGGCGCCTCCAGATCATCTTCCAGGATCCGCACGCCTCCCTGAACCCGCGGCAGACCGTCGCCCGCATCATCGCCGAACCCCTGCTGGTGCAGGGCGCCACGGTCGGGGCGGCCCGGGACCGGGCCGCCGAACTGCTCGATCTGGTGGGGCTGGGCTCCGAACACCTGGACCGGCATCCGTACCGGTTCTCCGGTGGTCAGGCCCAGCGCATCGGCATCGCCCGGGCGCTGGCGACCGGACCCCGTCTGATCGTCGCCGACGAGCCGGTCTCCGCGCTCGATGTGTCCGTCCAGGCCCAGGTCGTCAATCTGATGGAGCGTCTGGGCGAGGAGCTGGGCCTGTCGTTCCTCTTCATCGCCCACGACCTGTCCGTCGTCAAGCGGGTGTGTGACCGGGTGGCGGTGATGTATCTGGGCCGCATCGTCGAGATCGGCGACAAGCACGAGCTGTACGACAGCCCCGCGCACCCCTACACCCGCGCGCTGCTCTCGGCGGTCCCGCTGCCCGACCCGGCGGCGGAGCGCCGCCGCGAGCGGATCCTGCTGCTCGGCGACCCGCCGAGCCCGGCCGCGCCGCCCAGTGGCTGCGGCTTCCATCCGCGCTGCCCCAAGGCGCAGGCCGTCTGCCGTACCGAGCGGCCGCTGCTCCGGGTCGTCGGCTCCGGCGCGCGCACGGCCGCCTGCCACTTCCCCGAAACGGACTGAGCGGCACCCGGCGGGCCGGGGCGCCCGGCCCGCCGGTGCCGCGTTCACCGGGAAGCCGCATCGGATTCGGTCCTACGCCTTCCCCGTGAAGTGTGACCTGTGCAATGGTACATGGCACAGGGCGTGGGCATGTCAACTCCGGACCCGGCCCCATCCCGTCCGGCCGACAGCACGGCGCAACACCCCCCCCCGGCCCACGCCCCGGACATCCCATCGGTCACGCAGGTGCGTGCCTCCGATCCCTCATGGGAGGAAACAACGTGAGAACCACACTCGTCCGCCGAGGTGTGGGTGCCGTTCTGCCCCTGGCTCTCGCCGGGGCGATGAGCGTCGCGCTGCTCGCGCAGCCGGCCCAGGCGCAGCCGAACTCCCCTTCGGCCGCCACGGCATCGAACGCGTCGCAGCCGTCCCGCCCCGCCGGGACGGCCGACCCCGCGCCGCAGGCGCAGCAGTCCCCCGCCCCGGACACCGGTCACCAGCTCAAGGACCGGCTGAAGGCGTCGCAGCTTCCCCCGCTGAGCGCCGACAAGTCCGCCCTCAAGGAGGCCTACGGCCACCACGACGCCCCGCGGAAGCGGGACGCGGTCAAGAAGCCATCGGCGAAGGCGGCCGCCGCGTGCGACCCGGCCGACTTCACCGGCCGCACCGGAAGCGAACTGGTCCGGCAGATCAAGGGTTCCACCATCGACTGCGTCAACACCCTGTTCGGCCTGACCGGCAGCAACGCCCAACTGGCCTTCCGCGAGACCCAGATGGTCACCGTGGCCTACGCGCTGCGCGACAACGCCGCCTACTACCCGGGCGACGCGAGCACCGGCACCCCGCAGCTCGTCCTCTACCTCCGCGCCGGGTACTACGTGCAGTGGTACAACCCGGACGTCGTCGGACCGTACGGCAGCGCCCTGACGACCGCCATCCGCTCGGGCCTCGACACCTTCTTCGCGAGCCCCCGCTCGCACGATGTCACCGACGAGAACGGCGAGACGCTCTCCGAGGCGGTCATCCTGATCGACAGCGCCCAGGAGAACGCCCGCTACCTCCACGTCGTCAAGCGGATGCTGGCCGACTACGACTCCTCCTGGAACGCCTACGCGCGGATGCTCGCCGCGGTCAACAACGTGTACACGGTGACCTTCCGGGGCCATCAGGTGCCCGCGTTCGTCAGCGCCGTCGAGGCGGACCCCGGCCTCATCGACGCGCTGTACCGCTTCGCCGCCGACCACCTCGCCCTGCTGGGCGGCGACCAGGCGTATCTGACCTCCAACGCCGGACGCGAGCTGGGCCGCTTCCTCCAGCACGAGAGCCTGCGCGGCAAGGCCCGCCCGCCGGCCACCGCCCTGCTCCAGCAGACCTCCATCACCGGCCCCACCGCCCCGCTCTGGGTGGGCATCGCGGAGATGGCCGACTACTACGACAAGGCGAACTGCTCCGACTACGGGGTCTGCGACCTCCAGGAACGCCTCAAGCGCGAGGTCCTGCCGGTCCGTCACACCTGTAGCCCGAGCATCCGCATCCTCGCCCAGCAGATGACGTCCGCCGAGCTGGCCGCCAGCTGCACCAGCCTCATCGAGCAGGACGCCTACTTCCACCGGATCGCCAAGGACGACGGCCCGGTCGCCGACGACAACAACACCTCCATCGAGGTGATCGCCTACGACTCCAGCGCCGACTACCAGACGTACGCCGGCGCGATGTACGGCATCGACACCAACAACGGCGGCATGTACCTGGAGGGCGACCCCTCCGTCGTCGGCAACCAGCCCCGCTTCATCGCCTACGAGGCCGAGTGGCTGCGGCCGGACTTCCACATCTGGAACCTCAACCACGAGTACACCCACTACCTCGACGGCCGGTTCACCATGTACGGCGACTTCGCCGAGGGCATGAGCACCCCGACCGTCTGGTGGGTGGAGGGCTTCGCGGAGTACATCTCCTACCACCACCGGGGCGAGCCCTACACCGCGGCGATGACCGAGGCGGGCAAGGGCACCTACGCCCTGAGCACCCTGTTCGGCACCGACTACAGTCACGACACGACCCGGGTGTACCGCTGGGGCTACCTCGCCGTGCGCTACATGCTGGAGCAGCACCGCGCCGACATGGACACGGTGCTCGGCCACTACCGCGCCGGGGAGTGGGCCGCCGCCCGGACCCACCTCACCGGCACCGTCGGCACCCGCTACGACAGCGACTTCCGCACCTGGCTGGCGGGCTGCGCGGCCGGTGACTGCGGCGACGGCTCCACCGCCCCCGTCTCCGAGTGCACCGACCCCGACACCCGCGTCCTGGGCGAGAACTGCCGCCGCAGCGGCCTCTCCGCCACCACCGGCAACTACGCCTACCACTACCTGTACATACCGGCCGGCACCGCACAGCTGAAGATCACCGTCAGCGGCGGCACCGGCGACGCCGACCTCTACTACAGCGGCACCGGCTGGGCCACCACCACCGCGTACACCAGCCGCGACACCGGCCCCGGCAACACCCACACCCTGACCGTCACCAACCCGCCCGCGGGCGCCAACTACATCAGCCTGCACGCCGCGAGCACCTTCGGCGGGGCCACCCTGACCACCGCCCACTGATCCGCCCGCCGCACCCTCCGGCCGGGGCCGGACGCCACGCGCGTCCGGCCCCGGGCCCACTGTCAGTGCCTCCCCCTACAGTCGAAGACATCGCTCGGGGAACGCGCCGGGGGAGTCGGGGAACACCGGAGAAGGGGCCACAGCCATGTCCGCCAACAGGATCCAGCACAAGGTGAATCACGTCGCTCTGGTCGTGGACGCCTCCGGTTCGATGTACCAGCACCAGGGTCAGCTGATCCGCGTCGTGGACGAGTTCGTCGCGGGGCTGAAGGCCGAGTCGGACAGCCTCGGCCACGAGACCCGGATCAGCCTCTACTCCTTCGACCACCGGGTGGAGAACCTGGTCTGGGACATGGACGTGAAGCATCTTCCGTCGATGCGCGGGCTGTACAAGGTCAACAACGGCGCCACCGCCCTGATCGAGGCCTCGCTGAAGTCCCTGGACGACCTGGGGCACATCTGGGAGGAGTACGGCGAGCACAGCTTCCTCCAGATCGTCGTGACGGACGGCGAGGAGAACGCCTCCGGCGGCGACCGGCGGCACGACGGCGACATGCGCATCCTCGGCCCGTGGCTCGACCGGATCACCGCGAAGATGAACGGACTCCCGGGGCACTGGACCTCCGCGATCCTCGTCCCCAACTCCCTGGCGAAGCGCACCGCCCAGAACTACGGCTTCCCGGCCGGCAACATCGCCATCTGGGACGCGGACTCCCAGAAGGGCGTCGAGGACGCGATCGGCACGGTGCGCGCCGCCGCCACCAGCTTCCTCCGGGGCCGCGAGCAGGGCGTGCGCGGTACGAAAAACCTGTTCGCCGTCGGCCAGGACATATCCGTTGACGATGTGCGGGCCACCCTCGAACCGGTCGCGGCCGACAAGTACCGCCTGCTGAAGGTCGACAAGGAGACGGAGATCCGCGCCTTCGTCGACTCGCACCCGGGCGTCACGTACGAACGCGGCTCCTGCTACTACCAGTTGGGCTCCCGCGTTCAGGTGCAGCCCGACAAGGAGGTCATCGTGGTCGAGAAGGACACCGACCGCGCCTACACGGGCGAGGCCGCGCGCAACCTCCTGTTCGGCGCCGGAGTCCGCGGGACCGTCTCGGTGAAGGCCGGAAACAACCCCAAGCTGGAGGTCTATGTGCAGAGCCGCTCGGTGAACAGGAAGCTCAAGGCCGACACGCGCCTGCTCATCATGCTCTGACCCCGGGGCCCGTTCAGCCCGAGGTCGCCGGAGCCGAGGAGTCCATGGCCACCGAGACGGCCAGCAGACCCAGGGCGGTGCCCATCAGATAGCGCTGGGCGCGGAGCCAGGAGGGGCGGCGGGCGAGGAAGACGGCGATGGCTCCGGCCGCCAGGACGATGCACAGGTTGACGGTGAGAGCCACCGCGATCTGGACGGAGCCCAGCAGAAAGCCCTGGAGGAGGACGTTTCCCGCCTCCAGGCTGATGAACTGCGGGATGAGGGAGAGATACATGATGGCGATCTTGGGGTTGAGCAGATTCGTCATCAGGCCCATCGTGAACAGCCTCCGCGAGGAGTCGTGCGGCAGGTCCTTGGGCGCGAACACGGAGATGCCGCCGGGCCGCAGGGCGGACCAGGCGAGGTAGGCCAGATAGCCGGCGCCGGCCAGCTTCACCGCCACGTACAGCTCGGGCACCGCGAGGAAGACCACCGACAGACCGAGATTGGTGGCCAGCAGATAGACCAGGAAGCCCACCGCCACCCCGCCGAGCGACACCACGCCCGCACGACGGCCCTGGGTGATGCTCCGGGAGACGAGGTAGATCATGTTCGGGCCCGGGGTGAGCACCATGCCCAGTGCCACGAGCGCGACACCCAGCACCCCGCTCAGTTCAACCATGCGTGTCCGCCGCTCTGTTCACCCGGAGCCGGACAGCCCGGCACTCTGTGCGCCGACCACACTGCTCGGTGCAATCTGAGTCTAGGTTCGCCTTTCTGGTCGGTTCAATAGGGGACATTGCACTCGGTGCAATGCTGTGCTTCGATACCGTTCCACGCACCAGGGGAGGGGGCCCGTGAAGGACTTCCGGTCCGTCGCCGACCTCGTGGCGGCGGAGATCGCGGCAGGCCGGCTCAGGGCCGGGGAACGCCTGCCTCCACAGCGGGAGTTCGCCCGGCGGTACGCCATCGCCAACTCCACCGCCGTCCGCGTCTACCAGGAGCTCGCCCGGCGTGGTCTCACCGTCGGCCAGGTCGGGCGCGGCACCTTCGTCACGGACGCGCCCGGTGCGCCCGCTCCCGCACCCGCCCTGTCCGAGCCCGCCGCCAGCCGGGTCGACCTGGAGCTCAACCACCCCGTCGTGCCCGAACAGGCCGGGCTGCTCGCCGCCGGCCTGGAGAAGCTGGTGCGCTCCGACCACCTGGAGTCGGTGCTCCGCCCGGTCGGGCCGGACGGCACGGCCGCCGCCCGCGAAGCCGCCGCCGACGTTCTCGCGCGGGGTGGCGGGCGGCCCGATCCGGAACGCATCCTGTTCGCCGGCAACGGCCGCCAGGCCATCTCCGCCGCCGTCGCCGCACTGACCCGGCCCGGCGCCCGGCTGGGTGTCGAGGAGTTCACCTACCCGGTGCTGAAGGCCATCGCCGCCCGGCTCGGCGTCACCCTCGTGCCCCTCGCGATGGACGAGGACGGGCTGATCCCGGAAGCGGTGGAGGACGCGCACCGCGCGGATCCGCTGCACGCCGTCTACGTACAGCCGGTCCTGCACAACCCGCTGTCGGTCACCATGCCCGGGCGGCGGCTCGACCGACTGGCCGATGTCCTGCTGACCGCGGGGATCCACGCGATCGAGGACGCCGTCTGGGCCTTCCTCCGGGACGACCTGCCGCCCCTCGCATCGCGGGCCCCCGAGCACACGGTCCTCGTCGACAGCCTCTCCAAACGCCTGTCGCCGGGGCTGTCCCTCGGCTTCGCCGTGGCCCCCGCCGCGTCGGCGGGCCGGGTCGCGGGGGCCCTGCGCTCCGGAGGGTGGACGCCCATGCGCTTCCCCCTGGAGGCGATGGTGCGGTGGCAGGCGGACGGCACCGTCGACGCGCTCGTACGGGCCAAACAGCGCGAAGTCCGGGCGCGGCAGGAGATCGCTGACCGCCACCTCGGCGACTTCCGCACCCGGAGCGACCCGGTCTCCTGCTACCGCTGGTGGGAGCTGCCCGGCCCCTGGCGCGCCGACACCTTCGTCGCCGCCGCCGCGCGGCACGGCATCGCGGTGACCCCGGCCGCCGCGTTCGCCGCCGGCCGCCCCCGTGGCCCGCACGCGATCCGCCTCGGCCTGGCCTCTCCCACCCGGGAGGTGCTCTCCCGGGCCCTCGCTACCCTCGCCGACCTGGCCCGCTCGACGCCGGACGACCTGGCGGGGGACTGAGGCCCCCGCGCGGCCGGGTCAGACCGCCGCGCCGGTCATCCGTCGCAGTCCCGTGTACTGGAGCGCGGTGTAGACCGTCACGATCAGCGCGCCGATCATCAGGAACACCGTCCCGAACCCGTTGAGCGGCATGAAGTCCGCGAAGGCCATCACCACACACCCGACCGCGCACAGGGCGTTCACCGCGACGACCGTCCTGGCCAGGGCGGGCGGGATCACCGGATAGCCCGCGATCAGGGCGAGGCAGGCCGCCCCGCCGATCTGGAAGACGCCGAACGCCACGGCGAAGGCCACCGGCATCCCGGTCGCGGAGCCGAGCGGTGCGGCGGCCGCGATCAGGACGACGCCCATCACGGCGGTGCTCACGCCGTCGACGCGCAGCACCAGACGGAGAAACCGGGCGGTGTCCCGTGCGGGAACCGTCGCCGCGGACGGGGAAAGGGTGTACGTCATCTCGGACCTCCTCGGGTGGGTGGGGCGATGACACCGTGCCACGCCGCAGGTCCCGGACTCCATGACCTCCGAGGTCATGGACGGGTGGCCGCGGGCCCCGGATACGGTGAGGTCATGGAGACCGAAGAGCCGCCCCGCGTAGGCCTGTTGCTCCGCGCGTGGCGCCGCCGCCGCAAGCTCAGCCAGCTCGACCTGGCCCTGATGGCGGATACCTCCACCCGGCACCTCTCCTGCGTGGAGACGGGCCGCGCCCGGCCGAGCCGGGAGATGGTCCTCCGGCTCGCCGAACACCTCGACGTCCCGCTGCGCGACCGCAACGGCCTGCTGCTGGCGGCCGGTTACGCCCCCGCCTACCGGGAGTCGCCGCTCGACAGCGAGCGGATGACCATGGTCCGCTCCGCCGTCAGGGCGATGCTGGCCGGCCATGAACCGTATCCGGCCGCCGCGATCGACCGGATCTGGGACATCGTCGACCACAACGACGCGATGTCCCTCCTGCTCGCCACCGTGCCGCCGCACCTGACGGAGTCGGGCGCCAATGTGATGCGGCTGATCCTCCACCCGGAGGGGCTCGCCTCGCAGTGTCTGAACTTCGCCCAGGTGCGCGCCCACGCCCTCGGCCGGCTGCGGCACCAGGTCGACACCACCGGCCACGGCGATCTGCGGGAGCTGTACGAGGAGGTGTCCGCCTACCCGGCCCCGCCGGACCTCGCCGTCGACCCCGGCCCGGTGGACCCGACGGGCTTCGTCGTCCCGCTGCGCATCCGTACGCCGCTCGGCGACATGGCGTTCTTCAGCACGATCGCCACCTTCGGAGCCCCCGCCGACGTGACCCTCTCGGAGCTCGCGGTGGAGTCGTTCTTCCCGATGGACGAGCAGACGGACACCCTGCTGCGCACCTTGGCGGCGATGAACGAGCCGGGCGACGTGGGTGAGTTGAGCGAGTCGAGCGGCGAGGGCCGGTGACGACGCGCGCCCCCGGCCGGTCGCGGTCCTGAGCCGACGAAGGTCAGCGGCGGCCCGGTCCTGAGGTGGATCCCGGATTTCCGTGCGGGTGGGCCCGGTAGTCCCGCCCGTTGCTCCGCATCTGCTGCGCCCGCAGCCGGGCCTCCTGCTCGATCAGCAACCCGTCCGCGTTCTCGGTGGGCCCGCGGCGGCCGCGCCGCACCAGAATCACCGCACAGCACGCGGCTACTCCGCCCAGCACCGCCAGTAACGCGACCAACGTCCCCATGAAGTCCCGCTCTCCCCCTGCTCCGGCCTGCCCGATGGTGGCGATTCTCCTGGCTCCGACCCGCTCCCCGCAAGATCGGTGTCGGTTGACTTCATACCCCTGGGGGGTATCCTTCGAGGTGTGTGGTCGCGACCCGGCGGCCTTGACGAGGGAGTGGGTCATGCAAACCGGTCTCAAGATCTCGGCCTTCGCCGTGGGGCTCGCGGCGGCCTTCGGCTCGGCGTACGCGGTGGGCGACGCCCTCGATCCCGCCGTCGCCCCGAAGGAGACGGCCCGGAACGACGGCCACGGAGCGAAGGACCACCCGGCGGCCGAGGAGAGCGCGGCGGAGGAGGGCGCGGGGAAGGGCTCGGAGCTGCCCGGCGGTCTCCAGGTCTCCGACGGAGGCTTCACCCTCGACCTCGGCACCGAGCGCGTCGAGGCGGGCGAGCCGGCCGAGCTGCGCTTCGCTGTCGTGGACGAGGGCACCTCGCGCAACGTGACCGCGTTCAGCCGCGAGCACGGCAAGGAGCTGCATCTGATCGTGGCGTCGAACGACCTCACCACCTACCGGCACCTGCATCCCGTACGGGCCGCCGACGGCACCTGGTCCGCCCCCGTCGAGCTGCCCGAGGCCGGTGGCTACCGGGTCTTCGCCGACTTCACCCCGGACGTGAAGAACGCCGAGGGCATCACCCTGGGCGCGGACCTCGCCGTATCGGGCGACGCACGCCCCGAGCCGCTGCCGCGCGAGCAGCGGACCGTGACCGTCGACGGGTACGAGGTGACGCTCGACGGGGCGCTGCGTCCCGGGTCGGGCAGCGAGCTGAAGCTGGCGGTCGAGAAGGACGGCAGGCCGGTCACCGACCTCCAGCCCTACCTCGGCGCGTACGGCCACCTCGTCGCCCTGCGCGCCGGGGACCTGGCGTACCTCCACGTCCACCCGAACGGCGAACCGGGCGACGGCCGGACGAAGCCCGGGCCGGAGGTCTCCTTCACCGCGACGGCTCCGAGCAAGGGGGCCTACCGCCTCTTCCTCGACTTCCGGCACGAGGGGAAGGTCCGTACGGCCGCCTTCACCGTGCACGCGGGAGGCGCGGCGCCCGAGAAGTCCGCCCCGGAGCACGGCGAATCCGCCGGTCACGGGCACTGAGCGGACCGTCGCGCCCTCCGGCCGGGCTTCAGTTCACGTCGAGGATCTTGCCCACCAGCCGGGTCAGGGTCCGCCGCTCGGCGGCCGTCAGCGATCCGAAGGCCCGGTCCAGCAGCCGCGGCACCCCGCCCTCCGCCTCCGCCAGCGCCGGCCCCGCCTCCGGGGTGAGGGTCACCGCATAGGCCCGGCGGTCCCGGGGGTGACGCTCACGCCGTACGAGGCCGGAGTCCTCCAGCCCGTCGATGCAGCCGACCATCACGCTGCGGTCGATGCGCAACTGCTCGCTCAACTCCTGCTGGGAACAGGGGCCCACGTCGTTCAGCATCTTCAGCACCAGATGCTGGGCCACCGTCAGGCGGTGCCCGGACAACTCCTCGTCGACCGCGCGGGCCACCAGCGTCGTCGCCCGGCACAGTGCGATGTCGGGGCGCTCCCGCGCCAGCCGGGAGAAATACCGCTCGCGTTCGCCGCCCTCCGGATCCCGGCTCGGCGAGGTGGGGCGGGAAGGCTGTGCGGCGGTCATGACTGCTCCTCCTGCGGTCCAGGACGGCGGGCCATCCGGTGAGTCGAGATTGTCCGGTCCCAGAACGTTTTCGCTCTCCCCCAGCCTAGTGCCGCTTCCACACGCACTACGCACCTCCATGAGTCACGACTACGCTTTCCCGCAAGATTGTTTGGAGATAGATGAAAAGGAGCGCGGTAAACGATGTCGGATTCCCCCTTACCCGCGGTGGTCGGTCCGGAGAGCGCCATGGCGGAACGGCTCGCCCCCGGCGACCCGCGGTTGTCCTTCGACGGGATCGCCGGCTGGGAACGGGGCGGCGGCGACCACCACGCCGAGCTGCCGCTGCGGATGCCGGTGGACCGGCTCGCCACCGCGATGTCCGCCAACTTCTCCCGACTGGCCCGTACCACCGCCGGAGTCCGCTTCGCGGTCCGCGCGGACGCCTCCGAGCTGGAGCTGGAGGTGGAGAACGACCCCGGCGGCTCCCCGCTGGACGTCCGGGTCGACGGCGCCCTGGCCCACCGCTGGACGGGCGGCCCCGGACGCCACCGCATCGCCTTCCCGCTGCCCGGCGCGGGCGGCGGCCCCGCCGAAGTGGAGGTCTGGCTCCCGCATCTGAGCGTCACCCGGATCGCGGCGGTGACCCTGCGCGGCCACCGGCAGCTGCTCGCGGTGGAGCGCACCGGCCGCCGCCTGCTGGTCCACGGAAGCTCACTCACCCACTGCATGTACGCCGCCGGGCCCTCGGAGAGCTGGCCCGCCCTGGTCGCGGCCGGGCGCGGCTGGCGGCTGCGCAACCTCGGGTTCGCGGGGGAGGCGTACCTCGATCCGCTGGTGGCCCGGATCATCCGGGACACCCCGGCGGACCTGATCACCCTGGAACTCGGCATCAACGCCCATATCCGGGGCGCGTTCACCGCCCGGAGCTGGGGCCCGGCCGTCTGCGGGTTCCTGGAGACCATCCGCGACGGCCACCCGCACACCCCGGTCGTGGTGCTCACCCCGCTCTCCTCGCCCGAGCGCGAACGGGCCGTCAACAGCGCCGGGCTGACGCTGGAGGACACCCGGTCCCTGGCCGCCGAGGCGGTGCGGGTGCTGCAACGGCTGGGCGACCGCGCTCTCCATCTGCTGGACGGGTCGGCCATCGCGCCCGTGGCGGACGCCGGAAGGCTGTACGCGGACGGCCTCCACCCCACGGCCGCGGGGGAGTACGTGCTCGCGGACCGGATCGGCGCGGAACTCGCGAACATCCCGCCGGCCCCGGAGCCCGCCCCCGGGACCGGCGGGAACGCCCCCGCGGCCGAGTCCGGCCGTACGGGCTGAGCGGGGCGGGCCTGCCGATCGCGCCTGAGCGGGCCGGGCCGGCCGAACCGCCCGAGCCCGTAAGCCCCACCGGCCCGGAGCCCGTAAACCCCACTGCCCCCGCCGCCCTCCCGCCGTCTACCAGGCGTCCCAGTGCGCGATCTGCTCCGCCGCCACCCGCGTCCCCGGCCGGAAATCCGTGCCGATGGTGTGCGCGAGCGGGATCAGCGCGGCCTGGAGCACCGTCTCGTACGGGATACCGAGCAGCTCGGCGGCCTCCTTCTCGTAGTGCAGGTGCGGGGTGGTCCAGGCGGTGCCGAGCCCCCGGGAGCGGGCGGCCAGCATGAACTGCCAGACGGCCGGGAGGATCGACCCCCAGGTGTTGGCCTGCCCGACGTGCGAACCGTTCTCGTGCCGGCCCTGGACCCGGATGCACGGGACGAGCAGCACCGGCACCTCGTGCAGATGGTCGTAGAGGTACTGGGCGCTGTCCGCGATCCGCTGCCCGCGCACCGGATCGCCCCGGTTCACCCCGTCCCTGACGACCTGCTGGCGGGGCCGGGCGAGCCCCAGCCGGTACAGGTCCGCCAGTGCGGCCCGCTTCCCGGGGTCGGTGACCAGGACGAAGTCCCAGCGCTGCCGGTTGCGGCCGGTGGGGGCCTGGGCGGCGAGCCGGAGGCACTCCTCGATCAGCTCGCGTTCCACCGGCCGGGCCAGATCGAGGCGTTTGCGCACCGCCCGGGTGGTGGACAGCACTTCATCGGCGGTGAGGTCGAGCGGGGGCATGGTGCTCCGTCCGTTCAAGGGCGTTCGCGTCGAAGGGTTCGTGGCACGGGACCCGACGGTACGGATTATTGATTTGCTGGTCAATCATCTGTCAGAAGATTAAATGTTGCGCGATTGTGTCGCTTCCCGGTTTTTGGGAGAGGGTGAGGGGGGTCCGGTTGGAGCTCCGGTCCGGCTGGCTTAGGCTTGCCTAACCTTCATTGCTCGGCCAAACCCTGAGGACCCTCCATGCTCGGCTTCACCCGCGTGCGTCGCCACACCCTCGCCGCCACGGCCACCACCGTCGCCCTCGCCGTCGCCCTGGTCGGCTGCTCCTCGGAGGACGGCGGCGACAAGAAGGAGGACGAGGCGGCCGTCACGATCAAGAGCTCGCTCGGCACCGCGACGATCAAGGGCAAGCCCGAGCGCATCGTCACCCTCGGGCAGGGCTCCGCCGAGACCGCGATAGCCCTCGGCCAGACCCCGGTCGGCATCGAGAGCTACCCGTGGGGCAGCGACAAGTCCGGCTACCTGCCGTGGATCAACGAGGCCGTGAAGAAGTCCGGCGACAAGCTCCCCAAGCAGTTCACGGGCGGCGAGGAGATCGACTTCGAGGCGATCACCGAGCTGGAGCCGGACGTCATCCTGGCCCCCTGGTCGGGCATCACGCAGAAGCAGTACGACGTCCTCAAGGACATCGCCCCCACGGTCGCCTACCCGGACCAGGCGTGGAGCACCGACTGGGACCAGCAGATGGACATCATCGGCAAGGCGCTCGGCCGGACGAAGGACACCGACGCCCTCAAGAAGAAGATCGAGAAGCAGCTCGCCGACGCCGCGGCCACCCGGCCGAACTACAAGGACGTCACCTTCTCCTACATCTACAACTCCGGCCCCGGCACCCTCGGCGTCTTCAAGCCCGAGGAGCAGCGCGTCAAGATGGTCTCCTCGCTCGGCCTGAAGGTCGACCCGGTCGTCAACGGCTTCAAGGAGACCCCCGGCACCGACTCGGCCCTCATCGGCCTGGAGAACGCCGAGAAGCTCAAGGACAGCGACCTGATCTTCACGTTCTACACGGACGAGAAGAACCGCAAGGAGATCGAGGGCCAGAAGCTGTACGGCGCGATCCCCGCGATCAAGAAGGGCGCCGTCGTCGCGAGCGACGACAACTCCTTCGTCACCGCCTCCTCGATCATCAACCCGCTGACCGTGCCCTGGACGATCGAGCGCTACCTGCCGATCATCGACCAGGCCGTCAAGACCGCCGGCAAGTAACCCCGGCCGGGTATCCGGAAGACCAGGGCCACCAGGCACACTCCACTCCCATGGCAACCACCACGGTCGCACCGCCGAGCGGCGCCGGTACCTCCCGTACCGGCGCCGCTCGGACGGCGTTCCTCCTGCTCCTCGGGCTGGTCGCGCTGGCCATCGCGCTCTGCGCGAGCGTCATGTTCGGCAGCCGCTCCACCTCGTTCGGCGATGTGCTCGACGTCCTGCGCGGCAGCGCCGACCCGAACATCACCGTCATCATCGAGAGCCGCTACCCCCGCACCGTCCTCGGTGTTCTCGCCGGACTCTGCCTCGCGGTCGCGGGCACCCTCATGCAGGGCGTCTCGCGCAACCCGCTGGCGGAACCGGGCCTCCTCGGCATCAACGCCGGAGCCTCCGCGAGCATCGTCGCCGCGACCGCCTGGCTCGGGGCCTCCGGCGCCACCGACACCATGTGGTGGGCGCTGCCCGGAGCGCTGGCCGCCGGAGTCCTCGTCCATGTCATCGGCTCCGCCGGTACGGGGACGAGCGTGGTGCGCCTGGTGCTCGCCGGGGCCGTGCTCACCGCCGTGCTCATGGCGTTCATCCAGGCGGTGACGCTCAGCAAGCCGCAGGTCTTCGACAGCTACCGCTACTGGGTCGTCGGGGCCCTCGGCGGCCGGGACTTCGACGTGTTCTGGTCCGTCCTGCCCTTCGCCGCCGTCGGCTTCCTGCTCGCCCTCGCCCTCGGCCCCGGCCTCAACGCCCTGGCCCTGGGCGACGCGACCGCCGTCGCCCTCGGCTCGCACCCCGGGCGCACCCGGGGCGGCGGACTGCTCGCCGCCACCCTGCTCAGCGCCGCCGCGACGGCGGCCGTCGGCCCGATCGCCTTCGTCGGCCTCGCCGTCCCGCACGTCGTACGGGCCCTGGCCGGCGTCGACTTCCGCGTCCAGATCCTCTTCTCCGCCCTGCTGGGCCCCACCCTCCTGCTCTTCGCGGACGTGGTGGGCCGGGTCGTCATGCGCCCCACCGAACTCATGGTCGGCGTCGTCACCGCCTTCATCGGCGCACCCGCGCTGCTCATCGCCGTACGCAGGATGAGGGGCACCTCATGACCGTCACCGACCGCACCGTCACCGACCGGGCCACCCGTGTCCGCACGGCCCCCCGCGGCTATCTGGTCATCGGCCGCACCGTGGCGATACCGATGCGCCGGGCCTCCGTGGTCGCCGGCGCCGGGCTCCTCGTCCTCCTCCTCGCGGCCGCCGTCACGACGCTGACCTGGGGACGCCTCGGCATCGACCTCGCCGACCTGCCCGCCGCACTGCTCGGCGACGCCGAGGGCAAGGACCGGTTCGTCTTCAACCGGCTGCGCGGCCCCCGCCTCACCGTCGCCATCGGGGTCGGCGCGGCGCTCGGCCTGTCCGGCGCGCTGTTCCAGTCCGTCACCCGCAACCCGCTCGGCAGCCCCGACGTCATCGGGCTCTCCGCCGGAGCGGGCGCGGGCGCGGCGTTCTGCGCGCTGATGTTCCCCGGCACCGTCCCGGTCCCCGTCGGCGCGCTCATCGGCGCGATCCTCGCGATGGCCCTCGTGTACGTCTCCACCGGCACCGGTTTCCGTAACCCCGCCCGGCTCGTCATCGCCGGGATCGGGGTCGCCGCGATGGGCGCGGCCGTCACCCAGTACGTCGTCTACGCCCTCGAACGCGACAAGGCCTCCGTCCTCACCGCCTACGTCAACGGCAGCCTGACGGCCCGCTCCTGGACCGACGCCACCACCGTCTGGCTGGTCCTGCTCGCCGCCACCCTGCCGGCCGCCCTGATCTCCCGGCGGCTCGACATCGGCGAGATGGGCGACGACATCGCCGAGGGGCTCGGCTCCGAACCGAAGAAGGCCAAGACCCTCGCCGTGCTCCTGGCCATCGCCCTCTCGGCCGCCGCGGTCAGCGTCTCGGGACCCATCGCCTTCATCGCCCTGACCGCGCCGCAGATCGCCAAACGCCTCACCCGCTCCTCCTCCGGTCCGCATCTGCTGCTCTCCGCCCTCACCGGCGGTCTGCTGCTGGTGCTCGCGGACCTTTGCTCACAGCAGCTGGCCCTCTTCGACGATCTGCCGGTCGGGATCTACACCATGGCCATCGGCGGCGCCTACCTCGGCTACCTGCTGGTACGGGAGTGGCGCAAGGGCGTGCTCTGAGGGCCCGGCATGCCGAACGCAGCGGCACTCTCGTCCCTCGTCGAGGACCACGACCCGATCGGCGCAGGTCACGGTGGACGGCCGGCGACAGGGCTTCGGGCGTTCCGTGGAAGGGAGTTCACCCGGGAGGCGGGGGCCGGGAGCCGCGCCGCGGCGGTGACGACTGGTCACGTACAGGTTCGTCGACCATACTGCCCGCCGTGGAGCAGAGCATAGATTCGAACAAGAAGCCCGAGTTCGCCGCAGGCACCGACCCGGCGTTCATCCCCCTGCCCGGACTGGCGGCGCCCGTCGCGACCCGGAAGCCCGAAGCGGAATCGGAGGACGGTCCGGAGGACGCCGCTCCGGAGTCGGGATCGGACGCGGTGTCGGAATCGGCGTCGGAGTCGGAGTCGGACCGCGACGACGCGTCCGGGGCGGCGGCCGCGGAGGCCGAGGCCGATGCGGACACGGAGGCGGAAGCGGCCGCGGACGCCGCCGAAGCGGAGGACGGGGCCGAGGGCGACGAGGCCGAGGAGGGCCCCGTATTCGAGGTCAGCGACCGGCGCGGTTCGATCCGGGTGGCCCGGGAAGGCGTCCGGTTCCGGCTGGACGACCAGGAGGCCGAGTTCGGCTGGGACGAGATCGGGGCCGTGGAGACCACCCCGGCCCGTTTCGGCCGCAGGTTCACGGTCACCGTCCACCTCTCGACCCGCCGCTGGTTCAACGCCGAGGTCGAGGCGGCGAGCCGCGGTGAGCTCAAGGGCTGGCCGGCCGAGCTGGACAAGGTCCTGGACGCCTATTTCGAGGAGTGAGGCCTACGTCGGGTCCGGAGCGGTCGTGCGTGAGACGCCCCCTCGGGGGCGTCTCGTCGACCGGACGGCCAGGACGGCCAGGGTGAACCAGGGCAGTTCGGGCAGCGCCTCCGTGCCGCCCCGAGCCGAGCCCTTCCGTGCCGAGCCCTGCCGTCAGGGGCGTCCACGCTTGCGGCCCCGGACGCGCAGCACGACGTAACCGGCCAGGGCGACGACGGCCAGCGCCAGCACGGCCTTGGACACGACGCCGACGTACGCCCCGACCACGTCCCACTGGTCGCCGAGCCAGTATCCGGCCATCACCAGCACGGTGTTCCACACCAGGCTCCCCGTCGCCGTCAGCGCCACGAACACCGGCAGCGACATGCGCTCCACGCCCGCGGGCACCGAGATCAGACTCCGGAACACCGGCACCATCCGGCCCAGCAGGACGGCCTTGGTGCCGTGCCGGGCGAACCACGCCTCCGTCCGCAGCAGGTCGGACGACGTGACCAGCGGCAGCTTCGCCCACCAGGCGTGCATCCGCTGCCGGCCGAACACGGCCCCGATCCCGTACAGGACCACCGCCCCGACGACCGAGCCGAGCGTCGTCCAGAACAGGGCCGAGGCGATGCTGAGCACGCCCTGCGAGGCGGCGAACCCGGTCAGCGGCAGGATGATCTCGCTGGGCAGCGGTGGAAACACGTTCTCCAGCGCGATGGCCGCACCCGCGCCGGGCCCGCCGAACGTCTCGACGAGACCGGCGGCCCAGCCGGCGATACCCCCCTGAGGCTCCGGGCCGGCCGACAGCTCCCGGGCCGCTGACAGGGTCAGGTGCATGTGTCCATGGTCCCTCAGGCCCAGTCGAGCACCACCGAACGGCTCAGGTGGCGCGGCAGGTCCGGGTCGAGCCCCTGTGCGGCCGCGCGGGCGAGGGCGAGACGCTGTACGCGTACGAGGTCGGCGAGCGGGTCGAGGGCGTCGTCCACCCACCGGGCGCCCGTCGCGCGCACCTGATCCGCCAGCCCTTCGGGGGCCTCGCCGAACATCCAGGTCGCGGTGCCGGCGGTGGAGATGCTGATGGGCCCGTGGCGGTACTCCATCGCGGGGTAGGACTCGGTCCAGGAGAGCGACGCCTCCTTCATCTTCAACGCCGCCTCATGGGCCAGACCGACCGTCCACCCCCGGCCGAGGAAGGAGAACTGGGTGCTCCGCAGCAGCTCTTCGGGCAGCGGCTCGGCGAGCGCGGTCTCCGCGTCGGCGACCACGGAATCGGAGTGCAGGCCGAGGTGGGCCCGCAGCAGGGTGAGGGCGGTCGTGGCGAAACGCGTCTGCACGACGGACCGTTCGTCGGCGAAGTCCAGGACGACGAGATCGTCGGCCGCCGCCCTGACCGGAGTCTCCGGGTCCGCCGTGACGGCCACCGTGCGGCAGGTGCCGTGCAGCCGGTCGAGCAGCGCCAGCACCTCGGTCGTGGTCCCCGAGCGGGTCAGTGCGACGACCCGGTCGTAGCCGCGTCCGAAGGGGAACTCGGAGGCGGCGAAGGCGTCCGACTCGCCCTGGCCCGAGCCCTCGCGGAGCCCGGCGTAGGCCTGCGCCATGTAGAAGGAGGTACCGCAGCCGACGACCGCGATCCGCTCGCCCGCGACGGGCAGGGCTGCGGCCTCGGGGCCGTCCGCCAGGGCGGCGGCGCGCCGCCAGCATGCGGGCTGACTGGCTGTCTCGGTCTCGGCATACGACACGTCTGCACTCCACGGGAACGAGGTGGACCACGGGAAAGGGGCCGATGAAGCCCGCATGTAGAATTCTGCACGTTACATGCAGTTATCGAGCAAAAACAAGCAAGGTGCAGGTGGGTGAGGGGCCCGCGAGAGGCCCTGTGCGACGCTTGCGGCGGTCCGGCCACCGGCGACCGCGTTCCCGCGAAACGCGGTGCCCGCGCCGGACGGTGAGGAGACGCTCTTGTCCAGGGACGCCCGGTGGGACGCGCTGCTGGAACTGGTCGGCAAGCACGGCAGGGTGGACGTCGAGGAAGCGGCGACGGCGCTCGACGTCTCGGCCGCCACCATCCGCCGCGATCTGGATCAGCTGGCCGAACAGCATCTGCTCACCCGGACCAGGGGCGGCGCGGTCGCGCACGGGGTCTCCTACGAACTGGCGCTCCGTTACAAGACGGGCCGTCACGCCCCGGAGAAGCAGGCCATCGGCCGCGCGGTCTCCGGCCTCGTCGCCGTCGGCGAGGTGGTCGGCCTGACCGGCGGGACGACCGTGACCGAGGTGGCCAGGGCGCTGGCGGTGCGCCAGGACATCGTGGGCGAGCCGACGGCGGCGGGCGGACATCCGACGCTGACCGTGGTGACCAACGCCCTCAACATCGCGAGCGAGCTGGCGATCCGGCCGCAGATCAAGATGGTCGTGACGGGCGGGGTCGCGAGGCCCCAGTCGTACGAACTGACGGGCCCGCTCGCCGTCGGCGTGATGAACGAGATCACCCTGGACGTCGCCGTCCTCGGGGTGAACGCCATCGACATCGAACGCGGCGCGTACGTCCACCACGAGGGCGAGGCCAGCGTCAACCGGCTGCTCGCGGAACAGGCCCAGCGGGTGGTGGTGGCGGCCGACTCGTCGAAGATCGGGAAGCGGGCCTTCGCCCGAGTCTGCGACCTCGGACTGGTCGACGTCCTGGTCACCGACTCCAACATCGCGGCGGAGGCCAGGGACCGGTTCGGCGAGGCCGGGGTTCAGGTCATCGCGGTCTGAACCGGCGTCCGTCGGGTACGGGAAGCGCCAGGTGCCGGATGGTCGGGGCCGCCTGCGGGAACCGGATGCGACACGGGTGGGAACCGGAAGCGATACGGGTGAGTACCGGAAGTGACACAGAGGCCGACTTCGCCGTGTCGTTGGTACGCCGAACGGGTGAGGGACGAGAGGATTGCCCGATGAACAGTGAGTGCAGCCGGCGGCGACCCGACCGGCTCGACGACGGGGTGGCCGCGTGAGCAGGTACGACAGGTACGACAGATACGACGCCACCGACGAACAGTGGGAGGGGCTCGCCCAGGTCGTACCGCTGCGCGGCCGCGACGAGTGGCCGTCCCGGATCGACCACCGCACCGTCCCGGACGAGCGCGCCGCCGAACAGCGCCGCCTCGTCGTGCTGCGGGTGCAGGTCTTCGCGGACGCGCGCGAGGTCGCCGAGTACCTGGTCGCCCAGGTGCCGGTGCTGCTCGACCTGACGGCGGCGGAAACGGACGTGGCCAAGCGGATTCTCGACTTCAGCAGCGGTGTGGTCTTCGGCCTCGGCAGCGGCATGCACCGCGTCGACCGCAATGTCTTCCTGCTCGCGCCGGTCGGCATGGAGGTCGAGGGGGTCACGCCCGCGGGTATCGCCCACTCGTAGGAAGCGGCAGTCGGGGCGGCAGCCGGCTCGGACCGCCGCCCCCGGCCGCGCACATGCCGCCGCTGCCGCGGGCGGGCGAGGGGGCGCTGTCGGTGGCCGGTGATAGACCTGGGGCTGTGACGGACATCGATGTGGCAGAACTCCAGCGGCGGCTGGCCGCGTTCGCGGCGGCGCGGGACTGGGGGCAGTACCACACCCCGAAGAACCTGGCGGCAGCGCTCAGCGTCGAAGCCTCGGAACTGCTGGAGATCTTCCAGTGGCTGACGCCCGAACAGTCGGCGCGGATCATGGAGAAGCCCGAATCGGCCCACCGGGTCGCCGACGAGGTGGCGGACGTGCTCGCCTATCTCCTGCAGTTCTGCGAGGTGTTGGGCATCGATCCGACGGCGGCGCTGGCGGACAAGATCGAGCGGAACGAGAAGCGATTCCCCGTGCCGGGCGCTCCGGAACTCCGCGATCGTCACTCTTCGGAGTGATCGAGATATCCACATTCGACTTCCTGTCCACAGATTTCCGATTTCCTCTGGCCTTACGGTGCTGTCTACCTCACTGTGGGTAATGAATGAGGTGAGCGGGTTTTCGTACGGACGGGGGAGACACATGGAAGCGGAGCGACTCATCGAGGCGGGTCGGCGGGCTCTGGCGGTCAGCCGGGGCGCGCTGGACGTCATGGCGGAGGCCTGGCAGGCACAGGCGCTCGCCCGGGCCATCGGCAGCCGGCTGGCGCTGGACGGCCCGGTGGAATTACGGAGCGAGGCGCGGGCGCTGGGGGAGATCGGCGCCGGATGCTCGGCGCTGGACCATCCGTCGGTGCTCTCCGGCGGGGCCAGGGCGGCCCAGTTGTCCGGGATCGCCGAGGTGCGGCCGGCCCTGGCCGGGCTCGCGCTGTTGCTCGGCGAGGCCGGGATCGCGCTGGTCGGGGTGGCCTGCGACACGGGGGAGGACGGTCTGTACTGGCAGTGCATCGAGGCCATGGACGCGGCCGACGAATCACTGGACCGTGTGCACGGGATGCTGAGACGGCTGGCGGAGCGGGAGAGGGAGCGCGACGGCCCCTACGGCGGCATACGCGGCCCCGCGCCGTCGGCGGCGGGGCCCTGAGGAGCCCGGGGGAGAGGTGGAGATATCGGGGGGCCCGGCCGGGCCGGTCAGGAGGACCGGGAGTCGGAGAGGCAGGATGGAGGCATGGATCTTCGCATTTTCACCGAGCCCCAGCAGGGGGCCGACTACGACACCTTGCTCACCGTCGCCAAGGCCGCCGAGGACCTGGGCTTCGACGCCTTCTACCGCTCTGACCACTATCTCCGCATGGGCTCCGGCGACGGTCTGCCCGGACCGACGGACGCCTGGATCACCCTGGCCGGGCTGGCGCGCGAGACCCGGCGGATCCGGCTCGGCACGCTGATGACCGCCGGCACGTTCCGGCTTCCGGGGGTGCTGGCCATCCAGGTCGCCCAGGTCGACCAGATGTCCGGCGGCCGGATCGAACTGGGCCTGGGGGCAGGCTGGTTCGAGGAGGAGCACAAGGCCTACGGCATTCCGTTCCCGAAGGAGAAGTTCGGCCGCCTGGAGGAGCAGCTCGCGATCGTCACCGGCCTGTGGGCGACGGAGGTCGGCAAGACCTTCAGCTATGACGGGACCTACTACCAGCTCACCGACTCGCCCGCGCTGCCCAAGCCCGCCCAGGCCAAGGTGCCCGTCCTGATCGGTGGCCACGGTGCGACGCGCACGCCGCGGCTCGCCGCGCAGTACGCCGACGAGTTCAACATCCCGTTCGCCTCGCTGGAGGACAGCGAGAAGCAGTTCGGCCGGGTCCGGGCCGCCGCGCAGGCGCACGGGCGCTCACCGGACGACCTCGTGTACTCCAACGCGCTGATCGTCTGCACCGGCAAGGACGACGCCGAGGTCGCCCGCCGGGCGGCGGCCATCGGCCGGGACGTGGAGGAGCTCAAGGCGAACGGGCTTGCGGGGTCGCCCGCCGAGGTCGTCGACAAGATCGGCCGCTACGGGGCGATCGGCTCGTCGAGGATCTATCTCCAGGTCCTCGACCTCGACGACCTGGACCATCTGGAACTGATCTCCTCGCAGATCCAGTCCCAGCTGACCTGACCTGACCTGACCTGATCCGACCCGAACGAAGGAGGAGGCGGCCGTGAGTACGGGCAGCACGCTCGTTGAGGCACTGGACGCCGGGCCCGTCCTGCTGGACGGCGGGCTCTCCAACCAACTGGAGGCGCAGGGCTGCGATCTGTCCGACGCGCTCTGGTCGGCCCGGCTGCTGGCCGACGCGCCGGAACAGATCGAGGCCGCTCACCTCGCCTACCTCCGGGCCGGGGCGCAGGTGCTCATCACGGCCAGCTATCAGGCCACCTACGAAGGGTTCGGGCGGTACGGGATCGACCGGGCCGGGGCCGACGCCCTGCTCGCCCGCAGCGTGGAGCTGGCCCGGGGCGCCGCCGCCGCGGCGCGCCGGGCCGGACCCGGGCGGCGGACCTGGGTCGCCGCGTCCGTCGGGCCGTACGGGGCGATGCTCGCGGACGGCAGCGAGTATCGGGGGCGCTACGGGCTGAGCGTCCGGGAGCTGGAGCGCTTCCACCGCCCCCGGGTGGCGGCGCTGGCCGCCGCCGGGCCCGACGCCCTGGCGCTGGAGACGGTGCCGGACCTGGACGAGGCCGAGGCGCTCGTCCGGGTGGCCGAGGAGACCGGACTGCCGTACTGGCTCTCCTACAGCGTGGCGGGCGGCCGGACCCGGGCCGGCCAGCCGTTGGAGGAGGCGTTCGCGGTGGCGGCGGGGCGGGCGTCCGCCCTCGCGGTCGGGGTCAACTGCTGCGAGCCGGAGGAAGCGGGGGAGGCCGTGGAGCAGGCGGTGGCGGTCACGGGCAGGCCCGCCGTGGTCTATCCGAACAGCGGGGAGGGCTGGGACGCCGGAGCGCGCGGGTGGACCGGGCGCTCCACCTTCGACCCCGGGCGGGTGCGGGCCTGGACCGCGGCCGGGGCCCGGCTGGTCGGGGGCTGCTGCCGGGTGGGGCCGGACCTGATCACGGAGCTGGCCGGGCGGCTGGAGAGCTAAGGGAGTTCAGAGCTCCCCGGGGGCGTCGCGGGGGTGTCCTGGGGCGCGGCGAAAATGCCTGGTGGGGGCAGGGGGTGAGGATCATACTCGGACAGGTGTTCCTGACAATCGGTACGACCGGCACCCCTGAACGTCCCGCCACGGACCTGGGCTTCCTGCTGCACAAGCATCCCGACAAGGCGCAGACGTTCTCCACCTCGCACGGCACGGCGCACGTCTTCTACCCCGAGGCGTCCGCCGAGCGCTGCACGGCCGCACTCCTGCTGGAGGTGGATCCGGTGGCGCTGGTGCGGCGCGGCAAGGGCAAGGGCCGGGGAGGAGCGCCCGACGCGGCGCTCGCGCAGTATGTCAACGACCGCCCCTACGCGGCGTCCTCGCTGCTTTCGGTCGCGCTCTCGGCCGTGTTCAAGTCCGCGCTCGGCGGTGTCTGCCGGGCCATGCCGGAGCGGGCCGCACGTCCGTTGCCGCTGCGGATCGAGGTGCCCGCCCTGCCGGCCCGGGGCGGCGCCGAGCTGGTGCACAAGCTGTTCGCGCCGCTCGGCTGGGAGCGGGTCGAGGTCACGGCCGTACCACTGGACGAGCAGTTCCCCGCGTGGGGCGACTCGCGCTATGTACGTCTGGTCCTGGAGGGCGAGTTGCGGCTCGCGGACGCGCTGCGGCAGCTCTACGTCCTGCTGCCGGTGCTCGACGACGCCAAGCACTACTGGGTCGCGCCCGACGAGGTGGACAAACTGCTGCGGGCCGGGGAGGGCTGGCTGGCCGACCACCCCGAGCGGACGCTGATCACCCGGCGCTATCTGTCCCGGCGCTGGGGGCTCACCCGCCAGGCCGAACAGGCCCTGGAGCTGGTCCGGCTCGCCGAGTCGGACGACCTCGACGTGGAGAGCGTCGACAACGCGGTGGACGAGCACACCGACACCGAGGAGAAGCCGGTGCCGCTCGCCGCGCAGCGGCGCACCGCGATCCTCGACGCGCTGCGCGCCGCAGGGGCGAGCCGGGTGCTCGACCTCGGCTGCGGTCAGGGCCAGTTGGTGCAGGCGCTCCTCAAGGACGTGCGTTTCACCGAGATCGTGGGCGTGGACGTCTCGATGCGCGCCCTCACCATCGCCTCGCGCAGGCTGAAGCTGGACCGGATGGGAGAGCGTCAGGCGGACCGGGTCACCCTGCGGCAGGGTTCGCTGACCTACACCGACAAGCGGCTGGCGGGGTACGACGCGGCCGTGCTCAGCGAGGTCGTCGAGCATCTGGACCTGCCCCGGCTGCCCGCCCTGGAGTACGCGGTGTTCGGCGCGGCACGACCGGGGACCGTGCTCGTGACCACACCGAACGTCGAGTACAACGTCCGCTGGGAGACCCTTCCGGCCGGACACGCCCGGCACGGGGACCACCGCTTCGAATGGACCCGGGCCGAATTCCGGGACTGGGCCGGGCAGGTCGCCGAACGGCACGGCTACACCGTCCGGTACGAGCCGGTCGGGCCGGACGACCCCGAGGTGGGGCCGCCGACCCAGATGGCCGTGTTCACCCGCACCACCGAGCAGGCCGGCAAGGCCGGCAAGACAGCGCAGAGCGAGAAGAAGAAGGAGGCGGAAGCCGCATGAACAACGAACACAGCACGACCGGCGCGGAGGCCGCCGAGACCGCGCCGACCGCGCAGACCGCCGAGACCGTCGGCCGGGCCACCGCCGCCGCCCCGGGCCCCGTGCGCACCCTGCCGGTGACCGACCTCTCCCTCGTCGTCCTCATCGGTGCCAGCGGATCGGGCAAGTCCACCTTCGCCCGCAAGCACTTCAAGCCGACCGAGGTCATCTCCTCGGACTTCTGCCGGGGCCTGGTCGCCGACGACGAGAACGACCAGAGCGCCAGCCGCGACGCCTTCGACGTGCTGCACTACATCGCCGGCAAGCGCCTGGAGGCCGGGCGGCTCACCGTGATCGACGCGACCAGCGTCCAGTCCGAGAGTCGCAAGCAGCTCGTCCAGCTGGCCCGGAAGTACGACGTCCTGCCCATCGCCATCGTCCTCGACCTCCCCGAGGAGGTCTGCGCCGCGCGCAACGCGGCCCGCCCCGACCGGGCCTCCATGCCGCGCCACGTCATCCAGCGGCACCGCCGAGAGCTGCGGCGTTCCCTGCGCGGCCTGGAACGCGAGGGCTTCCGCAAGGTGCACGTCCTGCGCACCGAGGAGGAGGCCGAGAGCGCCGAAGTCGTCCTGGAGCGCCGCTTCAACGACCTGCGCCACCTCACCGGCCCGTTCGACATCATCGGGGACGTCCACGGCTGCCGCTCCGAGCTGGACACCCTGCTCGGCACGCTCGGTTACGTGGACGGCGCCCACCCCGAAGGGCGTACCGCCGTCTTCGTCGGCGACCTCGTCGACCGGGGCCCCGACAGCCCCGGCGTGCTGCGCCGCGTCATGTCCATGGTGGCGTCGGGCAACGCCCTCTGCGTTCCCGGCAACCACGAGAACAAGCTCGGCCGCTATCTCGCGGGCCGCAAGGTCCAGCTCACCCACGGACTCGCCGAGACCGTCGAGCAGATGGAGCGCGAGGACGCCGAGCACCCCGAGTTCCGGGGGCAGGTGCGGGAGTTCATCGACGGGCTCGTCAGCCACTACGTCCTGGACGAGGGCAAGCTGGTGGTCTGTCACGCCGGGCTGCCCGAGAAGTACCACGGCCGTACCTCCGGCCGGGTCCGCTCGCACGCGCTGTACGGGGACACGACGGGGGAGACCGACGAGTTCGGCCTGCCCGTGCGCTACCCGTGGGCCGAGGAGTACCGGGGCCGCGCCACCGTGGTCTACGGCCACACCCCGGTGCCCAGCACCTCCTGGATCAACAACACCATCTGCCTGGACACCGGGGCCGTCTTCGGCGGGAAGATGACCGCCCTGCGCTGGCCGGAGCGCGAACTCGTCGACGTACCCGCCGAGAAGGTCTGGTACGAGCCGGCCAAGCCGCTGGTCACCGAGGCGCCCGGGGGGCGGGAGGGCCGGCCGCTGGACCTCGCCGACGTGCAGGGCCGCCGGGTCGTGGAGACCCGGCACCTGGGGCGTGTCGCCGTGCGCGAGGAGAACGCCGCCGCCGCGCTGGAAGTGATGAGCCGGTTCGCCGTCGACCCGCAGCTCCTTCCGTACCTCCCGCCCACCATGGCTCCCACCGCCACCTCCCGCGAGGACGGCTTCCTGGAGCACCCGGCCGAGGCCTTCGCGCAGTACGCCGCCGACGGTGTGGAGCGGGTCGTGTGCGAGGAGAAGCACATGGGTTCCCGGGCCGTCGCCCTGGTCTGCAAGGACGCGGAGGCGGCGACCGCGCGCTTCGGCACGACCGGACCCACCGGCGCGCTGTACACCCGCACCGGTCGCCCCTTCCTGGACGACCCGGCCATGACCGAAGCGGTCCTGGACCGGCTCCGTACCGCCGTCACCGCCGCCGGGCTCTGGGCGGAGTGGGACACCGACTGGGTGCTCCTGGACGCCGAACTGATGCCGTGGTCGCTCAAGGCCGGCGGGCTGCTGCGCTCGCAGTACGCCGCCGTCGGAGCGGCCTCCGGCGCGGTCTTCCCGACGGCCGTCGCCGCCCTGGAGCAGGCGGTGGCCCGGGGCATCGAGGTGGCGGAGCTCACCGGGCGTCAGCAGGACCGGGCCCACGACGCTGCCGCGTTCACCGAGGCCTACCGACGCTACTGCTGGACCACCGAAGGGCTGGACGGGGTGCGCCTGGCCCCGTTCCAGATCCTCGCCGTCCAGGGCCGCTCGCTGGCCGGCGTCCCGCACGACGAGCAGCTCGCCTGGCTGGACCGGCTGGTGGAGCACGACCCGACCGGGCTGCTCCAGGTCACCCGCCGGCTCGTCGTCGACACCGGCGACGAGGACTCCGTGCGCTCCGGTGTCGACTGGTGGCTGGAGATGACCGGGCGCGGCGGCGAGGGCATGGTCGTCAAGCCGCTCGGCGCCCTCGTCCGGGACGCCAAGGGCCGACTCGTCCAGCCCGGCATCAAGGTGCGCGGCCGGGAGTATCTCCGCATCATCTACGGCCCCGAGTACACCCGTCCCGAGAATCTGGAGCGGCTGCGCTCCCGGTTCCTCGGCCACAAGCGCTCGCTGGCGCTCCGGGAGTACGCACTGGGCCTGGAGGCGCTGGACCGGCTGGCGGAGGGCGAGCCGCTGTGGCGGGTCCACGAGGCGGTGTTCGCCGTCCTGGCCCTGGAGTCGGAGCCGGTGGACCCGCGGCTCTGAACGAACCGATGAGCGATTCGCCGGGTGAACGGCGCTCCGCGCGGTGAGGATGAAGGCATGGGATTCCATGTCGACTCCGAAGCCGGGCGGCTGCGCCGCGTCATACTGCACCGCCCCGATCTGGAGCTGAAGCGGCTCACCCCCAGGAACAAGGACGCGCTCCTGTTCGACGACGTCCTGTGGGTGCGCCGCGCCCGGGAGGAGCACGACGGGTTCGCCGATGTGCTCCGCGACCGCGGGGTCGCGGTGCACCTCTTCGGCGATCTCCTGCGCGAGTCGCTCGACATCCCGGTCGCCCGGCGGCTCGTGCTGGACCGGGTCTTCGACGAGAAGGAGTACGGCCCGCTCGCCACCGAGCATCTGCGGGCCGCCTTCGAGGAGTTGTCCTCGGAGGAGCTGGCGGAGGCGCTGGTCGGCGGGATGACCAAGCGGGAGTTCCTGGAGCGGCACAGCGAGCCGACCTCGGTCCGCTTCCATGTGATGGACCTGGACGACTTCCTGCTGGGCCCGCTGCCCAACCACCTCTTCACCCGCGACACCTCGGCGTGGATCTACGACGGGGTCTCCATCAACGCGATGCGCTGGCCGGCCCGGCAGCGCGAGACCGTCCACTTCGAGGCCATCTACCGCCACCACCCGCTCTTCACCGGCTCGGAGGCGGGCGCCTTCCACCACTGGTCGGAGGGCCAGGACGACTATCCCTCGACCATCGAGGGCGGTGACGTCCTGGTCATCGGGCAGGGCGCGGTCCTGATCGGGATGAGCGAGCGCACCACCCCGCAGGCGGTGGAGATGCTGGCCCGGGGCCTCTTCGACGCCGGTTCGGCGCGCACGATCGTGGCGCTCGACATGCCGAAGGCCCGCGCGTTCATGCACCTGGACACGGTGATGACGATGGTCGACGGCGACACGTTCACCCAGTACGCCGGTCTCGGCATGCTCCGCTCGTACACCATCGAGCCCGGCAGCGGCCCCCGGGAGCTGAAGGTCACCGACCATCCGCCCGAGCACATGCACCGCGCCATCGCCGCCGCCCTCGGCCTCGACTCCATCCGGGTGCTCACCGCCACCCAGGACGTCCACGCGGCCGAGCGCGAGCAGTGGGACGACGGCTGCAACGTCCTCGCGGTCGAGCCCGGTGTGGTCGTCGCGTACGAGCGCAACGCCACGACCAACACCTATCTGCGCAAGCAGGGCATCGAGGTCATCGAGATCCGGGGCAGCGAGCTGGGCCGGGGGCGTGGCGGGCCGCGCTGTATGAGCTGCCCGGTCGAGCGGGACCCGGTGGCATGAGGGGCCGCCGGAACGCGCCCCTCTGCCCCTGTATAGGAATGCGGTGAGTCGTATAGACTTCCAGTTCTGCCGCGCGCAGTGCGCCGATCCCCGCCCGAACCAGGAGCAGTCATCATGGCCATAGACCTCACCGGCCGCCACTTCCTCAAGGAGCTGGACTTCACCTCCGAGGAGTTTCTCGGCCTGGTCTCGCTGGCCGCCGAGCTCAAGGCGGCCAAGAAGGCCGGGGCCGAGGTCCAGCGGCTGGGCGGGAAGAACATCGCGCTGATCTTCGAGAAGACCTCGACGCGTACGCGCTGCGCGTTCGAGGTTGCCGCCGCCGACCAGGGCGCCTCCACCACCTACCTCGACCCCTCGGGCTCCCAGATGGGCCACAAGGAGTCCGTGAAGGACACCGCCCGGGTGCTCGGCCGGATGTTCGACGGGATCGAGTACCGGGGCGACAGTCAGCAGGCCGTCGAGGAGCTGGCCGCGTACGGCGGGGTGCCGGTCTTCAACGGGCTCACCGACGACTGGCACCCCACCCAGATGCTCGCCGACGTGCTCACCATGGCCGAGCACGGTGACGGGCCCGTCACGGAGGCGGCCTTCGCCTACCTCGGCGACGCCCGCTTCAACATGGGCAACTCCTACCTGGTCACCGGCGCCCTGCTCGGCCTGGACGTCAGGATCGTCGCCCCCGAGAGCTACTGGCCGGACGAGGCCGTCGTGGCGCGGGCCCGGAAGCTCGCCGAGGTCAGCGGTGCGACGATCACCCTCACCGCCGACGTCGCCGAAGGCGTGCGGGGCGCCGACTTCGTCGCCACCGACGTCTGGGTGTCGATGGGGGAGCCCAAGGAGGTGTGGGCCGAGCGCATCGCCGCGCTCTCCCCGTACGCCGTGACGATGGACGTCCTGCGGGCCACCGGCAACCCGGACGTGAAGTTCCTGCACTGTCTGCCCGCCTTCCACGACCTCGGCACCCAGGTGGGCCGGGACATCCACGCCCGCTACGGGCTGACCGAGCTGGAGGTCAGCGACGAGGTCTTCGAGTCCGCGCACTCGGTCGTCTTCGATCAGGCGGAGAACCGGATGCACACCATCAAGGCCGTGCTGGTGGCCACGCTGGCCGGGAAGTAGCCCCGCCCGCACGCGGGCCCGGTACGGATCCGGGGCGGCGGTGCGTACGGACACGGGGCGGCGGTTCGCATGCTCATACACCCGATTGGGTGAACATGCGTACTGGTGGCTACGATGTCGGCTCTTGGTGGGGTTCGGACCCGGGGGAGACCCCCTGCGGGGCCCGAGCCCCTTGGTGCGTGTCCGGCGGACACGCCCTACCTGTGCCGCCGCCCGCCGGCGCACGGGCCGTCCCCCCACTGCACCACCAGAGATGAGAACGTCCGCATGAGCACCGGTCTGCCGCGATCCGGCACCCCGAAGCCCTCCGGCCCCCACCCGTCGGGCCTGCGCCGCAAGAGCCCCGAGCAGCTCATCGCCGAATCCGGCGGCGACCTGGAGGGCCACGGCCTCAAGCGCACGATGGGCCTCTTCCAGCTCGTCTGCTTCGGCGTCGGCGCGATCGTCGGCACCGGCATCTTCGTCGGGCTGTCCGACAGTGTCGCCGAGGCCGGACCCGCCGTCGTGATCTCGTTCGTCCTCGCGGCGATCACCTGCATCTTCACGGCCCTGTCCTTCGCGGAGCTCGGCAGCGCCATCCCGGTTTCCGGAAGCTCCTACTCCTTCGCGTACGCGGCGCTCGGCGAGCGCACCGCCTTCCTCGTCGGCTGGTGCCTGCTGCTGGAGTACGGCGTCTCGGTCTCCGCCGTGGCGGTGGGCTGGAGCCAGTACGTCAACGAGCTGCTGAACAGTCTGATCGGCTGGGAGCTCCCCGAGGCCCTGTCCTCCGGGCCCGGCGACGGCGGAGTGATCAACCTGCCCGCGGTCGTCGTGATCGCCATGGCCGCCACCCTGCTGGTGCGCGGCGTCCGCGAGAGCGCCACCGCGACCGCCGCCATGGCGGTCCTCAAGATCGGCATCCTGATCGCGTTCTGCGCCGTGGCGTTCAGCGCGTTCCAGGACGACAACCTCATGCCGTTCGCCACCCACGGGCTCGGCGGGATCACCGCCGGCGCGTCGCTCGCGTTCTTCTCCTACATCGGCTTCGACGCCATCACCACCGCCGGCGAAGAGGTCAAGAACCCCCGCCGGAACATTCCGATCGCCATCCTGATCTGCATCGGCGTCGTCACCCTGCTCTACTGCGCGGTGGCGCTCTCGGCCATCGGCGCGATCGGCTCGGACGCCGTGGCCAACAAGAGCGCCGCTCTCTCGATCGCCGTCAACGAGGTCACCGACTCCTCGGTCGGCGGCGGCATCATCGCCTTCGGCGCGGTCGTCGCCATCGCCTCGGTGGTGCTCGCCGTGATGTACGGGCAGACCCGCATCCTGATGTCGATGTCCCGCGACGGGCTCATCCCGCGCGTCTTCGAACGGGTCTCCCCCAAGACCCACACGCCGGTCGTCAACACCTGGATCGTCGCCTGCGTCTTCGCGGTCCCGGCCGCGTTCGTCTCGCTCGACGTCGTCGTGAACCTGACGACCATCGGCACGCTCGCCACCATGGTCGCCGTCAATGTCGCGGTGGTCGTGCTGCGCCGCCGCAACCCCGAGCTGAAGCGGACCTTCCGGGTGCCGCTCTACCCGGTCAGCCCGCTGCTGGGCGTTGTGTTCTGCCTGTATCTGATGTACGGGACCGGCTGGACGACCTGGGTCCAGTTCGCGGTCTTCCTGGCCGTCGGCTCGCTGCTCTACGCCGGCTACGGCCGCAAGCGCTCCCGGCTGGTCAGCTCCCCGGCGACGGACCCGGCTGCGCCGGTATCGCCGGAAGTGTGAACCACACGGCCTTGCCGTGCTCCGTGGTGCGGTGACCGCACGCGGAGCTGAGGGTCCGGATCAGCAGCAGGCCGCGGCCGTGCTCCTGCCAGGGATCGACCTCACAGCCCGGCTGCGGCCGGGAGAGGTCGCCCGGCGGGGCGGGGTCGCGGTCGTGCACCTCGACCTGGCAGCCGGTGGGCAGCAGCTCCACGACCAGCTCGATGGGCTCGCCGCCCCGCGTGTGCTCGACCGCGTTGGCCACCAGCTCGGCGGTCAGCAGCTCGGCGGTGTCGCTGTCGGCCGGGGCGTCGATGTCCGACAGCGCCGTACGGACGAGAGCACGCGCGATCGGCACGGCCGCGGTGGAGTGCGGCAGGGCGATGCGCCAGGAGGCGGGAACGGGGACGTCGGGCGGCACGGCAGGGTTTCCGTTCGGGAGCGGGTCTTCCTGAGCGGGAGGTCTCGGCTCTCGGGTACGCGTCGTGCGGGGTTCACGTCGTACTCGTGTCGGGACTTCCTGGATTCAACCTTACGAACCGCTCCGGTCCAGCCATAGAGGCGGTCGGCCGGAGCAAAGGGGACTTTCGCCACAACAGTCTCATGGATGCGGTATTGCGACCTCGTGACGGCAGTCACGTATGAGTGATAACTTCGGAGGCGGAACGCGACCCGCGCACGGCCGGCACCAGCCCGATCGCTGAAGGGGACCCCTCCATGAGCCCGTTTCCCAGCTCCGCCCCGAGCACCGAGGAATGGCGACATCTGCGGCTGACCCGGGACGACGGTGTGGCAACCGTCACATTCGACCGGCCCGAGAAACTCAACGCGCTCACCTTCGGCGCGTACGCCGATCTGCGCGACCTTCTCGCCGAGCTCTCCCGGGAACGTTCCGTCCGCGCCCTCGTCCTCGCCGGTGAGGGGCGCGGCTTCTGCTCCGGCGGAGACGTCGACGAGATCATCGGCGCCACCCTGGCCATGGACACCGCCCAGCTCCTCGACTTCAACCGGATGACCGGGCAGGTCGTCCGGGCCCTGCGGGAGTGCCCCTTCCCCGTCGTCGCCGCCGTCCACGGGGTCGCCGCGGGCGCCGGCGCCGTCCTGGCCCTCGCCGCGGACTTCCGGGTCGCCGACCCCTCGGCCCGCTTCGCCTTCCTCTTCACCCGGGTCGGCCTCTCCGGCGGCGACATGGGCGCGGCCTATCTGCTGCCCCGGATCGTCGGCCTCGGCCACGCCACCCGGCTCCTGATGCTCGGGGAGGCCGTCCGCGCCCCCGAGGCGGAGCGGATCGGCCTGATCAGCGAGCTGGCCGAGGAGGGGAAGGCCGACGAGCGCGCCGCCGAGCTGGCCCGCCGCCTCGCCGACGGTCCCGCCCTCGCCCTCGCCCAGACCAAGGCCCTGCTCACCGCCGAGCTGGACATGCCGCTGGCCGCATCCGTCGAGCTGGACGCCAACACCCAGGCCCTCCTGATGCACGGCGAGGACTACGCCGAGTTCCACGCCGCCTTCACCGAGAAGCGGCCGCCGAAATGGCAGGGGCGGTAGCAATGACGGGCAGTGGATCATCCGTACGCCGCATCGCGGTCATCGGCGGCGGCCCCGGCGGGCTCTACGCCGCGGCCCTCCTCAAGCGCCTCGACCCGGACCGCGAGGTCACCGTCTTCGAGCGCAACGCCCCCGACGACACCTTCGGCTTCGGCGTCGTCCTCTCCGACGAGACCCTCGGCGGCATCGAACACGCCGACCCCGAGGTCTACCGGGCGCTGAGCCGCGAGTTCGTCCGCTGGGACACCATCGACATCGTCCACCGCGGCCGCGTCCACACCTCCGGCGGCCACGGTTTCGCCGCCCTCGGCCGCCGCCGGCTCCTGGAGATCCTGCACGAACGCTGCGCCGGCCTCGGCGTCGACCTCCGCTTCCGCACCGTGGCCCCGCCCGCCGCCGAGCTGGCCGCCCACCACGACCTGGTCATCGCCGCCGACGGGGTGCACAGCGCCACCCGCGTCGCGCACGCCGACGCCTTCGGCCCGCACATCACCGAGCACCGCAACCGCTACATCTGGCTCGCCGCCGACTTCGCGTTCGACGCCTTCCGCTTCGAGATCGCCGAAACCCCGTACGGCGTCATGCAGGTGCACGGCTATCCGTACGCGGCGGACGCCTCCACCGTCATCGTCGAGATGCGCGAGGAGGTATGGCGTGCCGCCGGGCTCGACACCTGTGACGCGGCCGAATCCACCGCCCGCTGCGCCAAGTTCTTCACCGAGGCCCTGGACGGCCGCCCCCTCCACGGCAACCGGTCCTCCTGGCTCGCCTTCCGTACGGTCACCAACTCCCGCTGGTCCCACGGCAACACGGTGCTCATCGGCGACGCGGCCCACACCGCCCACTTCTCCATCGGCTCCGGCACCAAGCTCGCCGTCGAGGACGCCCTGGCGCTGGCCGCCTGCGTCGAGGAACAGCCGGACCTGCCCGCGGCACTGGCCGCGTACGAGGCCGAGCGCCGCCCGGTCGTCGCCTCCACCCAGCGCGCCGCGGCCGCCAGCCTGCGCTGGTTCGAGGAGCTGGCCACCTATGGGGAGCAGCCGCCCCGGCGCTTCGCGTTCAACCTGCTCACCCGCAGCCGCCGGGTCACCCACGACAACCTGCGGCTGCGCGACGCGTCGTTCACCGCGGCCGTGGAGGAGGAGTTCGGCTGCCCGCCGGGCACCCCGCCGATGTTCACCCCGTTCCGGCTGCGCGGCCTCGAACTGCGCAATCGTGTCGTCGTCTCGCCCATGGACATGTACTCCGCCACCGACGGGCTCCCGGGCGACTTCCACCTCGTCCACCTCGGCGCCCGCGCGCTCGGCGGCGCCGGGCTCGTCATGACGGAGATGGTCTGCGTCAGCCCCGAGGGCCGCATCACGCCCGGCTGCACGGGCCTGTGGAACACCGAACAGGCCGCCGGATGGCGGCGGATCACCGACTTCGTCCACACCTCGGCCCCCGGCGCCGCCATCGGCGTCCAGCTCGGCCACTCCGGCCGCAAGGGCTCCACCAAGCTGATGTGGGAGGGCATCGACCAGCCCCTGGAGCGCGGCAACTGGCCCCTGAAGGCCGCCTCTTCGCTCCCGTACGTGCCCGGTGTCAACCAGGTCCCGGCGGAGCTGGACCGGGCCGGACTGGACGCCGTGCGCGAGCAGTTCGTGGCGGCGGCCCGACGCGCCGCGGGCAGCGGCTTCGACCTCCTCGAACTCCACTGCGCCCACGGCTATCTGCTCTCCGGCTTCCTCTCGCCGCTCACCAACCACCGCACCGACGCCTACGGCGGACCACTGGAGAACCGGCTCCGCTTCCCCCTCCAAGTCTTCGACGCCGTGCGCGAAGTCTGGCCCGGGGAACGGCCGATGACCGTCCGGATCTCCGCCACCGACTGGGCCGAGGGCGGCACCGACGCGGCCGACGCCATCACGATCGCCCGCGCCTTCGCCGAGCACGGGGCCGACGCCATCGACGTCTCCACCGGTCAGGTGGTGCCCGACGAGCGCCCCGAATACGGCCGCTCCTACCAGACCCCGTACGCCGACCGGATCCGCAACACCGTCGGCGTCCCCGTCATCGCGGTCGGCGCGATCTCCTCCTGGGACGACGTCAACTCCCTGCTCCTCGCGGGCCGCGCCGACCTCTGCGCCCTGGCCCGCCCCCATCTGTACGACCCGCACTGGACCCTCCACGCGGCGGCCGAACAGGGCTACAGCGGACCCGGCGCGCCCTGGCCCCTGCCGTACGGCGCGGGCAGCCGCACCCCGCCCACCGGCCGCACCGACGCGCCGAAGCCCCGGCTCACGCTGGGCTGACCGGGCACGTGTGACAGAGGCACCCGGCGGGGTGCGGAGCGCCGTGGTGGGTGTCGCGGTATCCGGCGGCGAGCCGCTCCAGCAGGCCGGCCAGCTCCTCGGTCTCCTCCCGGGACCGCGGGCGCACGCCGAGCGCTTCGGCCCGACGCAGCACGGCCGGTGCGAACACCGACTTCGCCCGGAAGGTGTGCAGATGGCGCGAGCCGGTGTCGACCGTGATCCAGCGGCCGGTGCGGGCCCGCCCGATGGTGGTCACCTGCTCGTGCGCCATGCCCGGGTAGGTGTCGACGACGTACACCTTCGCGCCGCCCCGGTACGTCCTGGTGCCCGGCCGCAGCTCCTGTCCGCCGTCCCCGTACCGCCGCCACCGCACGACGTTCGCGGCGACCAGCCACAGCGGCTCCGGCGCGACGGGCTCGGCCGTCACGTGTTCCTCCTCAACTGCACCCGGTCCGCCACCGGTTCGTAACCGATGCGCTGATACACGCCGTTGCTCGTCGGGTTCGCCAGATCCGTGAAGAGCAGCACCTCCGCCGCGCCCTCCGCCAGCGCCGCCCGGGACGCCTCGGCCGTGACGGCGGCCGCGTACCCCCGGCCACGGAACTCCGGCGGCGTGTACACCGACGTCACCCGCACCGTGCCCGCCAGCATCCGGGAGCGCCCCGCCAGCGCCACCGGTGCCCCGCCGCTCTCCCAGAGGGTGAACGAACCGCGTTCCGTGCCCTCGTCCACCAGCCACTCGGCCGAGGACTTGGCCTGCCCGGTCGCGTCGGCGAACCCCCGCACCCAGACCACCAGCAGTTCCCGGTCCGCCCGCGTCGCCGCCCTGGCCCGGCCCACCGGCACGGGGGAGGGCGGCCGGAGCGTGCCCAGCCGGTACAGCCGCTGCTCCTGCACGGTCCGGTGGCCCGGCAGCAGGGCGGCCAGCTGCGCCGCGGTGTCCCGGTCCGCGGTGACGTCGTCGAGGTCGGGGCCCGGGCCCAGGGCCGCCACCAGCGGTCCCACCGCCTCCGCGGGCACGGCGGTCAGCAGCGCCCCGTGCGGGGGAGTGCGCACCAGGGTCCCCGCCACCGCCCCGTCCGCCCCGCGCCACCAGCCGAGCACGGGATCGTCCGCACCGTAGTGATGCGGGCCGGAGCGCCTGAGCCGTTCGGTGACCGTCAGCGCCACCGTGTGCTCGACCGGCCGCGCGGCGAGCGAGGGGCCGGCGGAGGCGAGGAACACGTCGACGTCGTCGGTGAAGGTCCAGGTCATGCCTCATCCTGCCCGGGGGCGGGCTGCCGGGGCATCCGGATTTCCCCCGCAGCGGCCCCGCCTCGTGCGAACTGCTCCCCGGCGTCCCGTCCCGCGGTCGGCGATGGCGTTGCCGTAAGACTCTCGTCATGGGGAAGTGATCGCAGCGAGCCGGGCCGGCCGTATTGAATGGGAGTCCGGAGCCGGTGGAACTGATCGGCCCAGCTGAGCGGAGGGGCACAGGATGGGGCGGGTGCGGAGCATGCTGACGCGGCCGATGGTCGCAGGGGCTCTTGCGGTGGCCGTGGTGCTGGTCGGTGTGGGGCTCTACTGGTTCAAGCCGTGGACGCTCTGGCAGGACGACACCGTTCAGGAAGCCCTGCCCGAAGCGACGGCAGCGGAGTCCGCCGACCCCTCCGCGGGCCGGTCGGCTACGCCGCGGAAGGCTCCCGGCCCCGAACGGACCGCGCCGGTGACCGTGGCCTCGGGCGATCTGATCAGCCATGAGCACGCCACCTCCGGCACGGTGAAGTTGCTGCGGCTCGCCGACGGTTCGCACGTCGTGAGGCTGGAAGACCTCGACACCAGCAACGGACCGGATCTCAGGGTGTGGCTGACCGACGCACCGGTGAAGGAGGGGCGGGCCGGGTGGTTCGTCTTCGACGACGGGCTCCATGAGAGCCTCGGCAGCCTGAAGGGCAACAAGGGATCCCACAACTACCGGCTGCCCGCCGGCCTCGACCCGGCGGACTTCACCAGCGTCAGCATCTGGTGCGACCGGTTCAACGTCTCCTTCGGCGCTGCCGAGCTGGGCCGCGTCTGACAGCCGACGCGCTCGTCCCGTCCGCGCGTGAGGGCTGCCCCGCCCTCACTGCCTCACGAAGAGCTCACCGGCGTCCCGCAGCCGCTCGTGCAGGCGGCCGAACACCTCCGCCGACCGGCCGCCCGGCCAGTCCGCGGGCAGCAGCTCCGGCGGCAGACCCGGGTCCGCGTACGGGAGTTGCCGCCAGGAGTCCAGCGCCAGCAGATAGTCCCGGTAGGCGGTCTGCGGACGGGGCTCGTCCTCGGCGTCCCCGGCCGCCTCCCAGTCCCGCAGCACCGGCTCGTGCAGCTCCAGGAAGTCGTGGTGCAGGCGGGCCACCGCACCCAGGTCCCACCAGCGGGCCACCGCCTCGCGGGTGGCGGCGAAGCCGAGGTGCTCGCCGCGGAACAGGTCGACGTACGGGGCGAGTTCGAGCCGTTCCAGGGTGTGCCGGGTCTCCTCGTACAGACCGGCCGGGGCGATCCACACCCCGGGCGCGGCCGTGCCGAAGCCGAGGCGGGCCAGCCGGGAGCGCAGCAGATGGCGCTTGCTGCGCTCCGCCTCGGGCACGGAGAACACCGCGAGCACCCAGCCGTCGGCGAGCCGCGGCGCGGGGTGCCGGTAGATCCGCCGGTCGCCGTCGTCCAGCAGCTGCCGGGCCTCCGGCGACAGCGCGTACCCCGCCGAGCCGTCCGCCGCCCGGGCGGCCACCAGCAGCCCGCGCCGTTTCAGCCGCGAGACGCAGGACCGTACGGACGGGGCGTCGACGCCCACGGCGTGCAGCAGGCGGATCAGCTCCGACACCGCGAACGGCGAACCGTCCGCCGGACGGCCGTAGGCGCCGTAGAGCGTGATGATCAGGGAGCGGGGGGTGCGCAGCTCGGCCACGTGATCACTCTAGGCTCTGTCCTTCCGGAGGTCTTCCCGGAGCAGGAACCGCTGGAGTTTGCCGGTCGCGGTGCGTGGCAGGGAGTCCTCGAACACGAAGACGCGCGGGCACTTGTGCGGGGCCAGATGGGCCTTCATATGGGCGCGCAGTGCGTCGGCCGTCTGCTCCGAGCCCTCCGTCAGCACCACGTGCGCCACCACGATCTCGCCGCGCAGTTCGTCCGCCCGGCCCACCACGGCGGCCTCCGCGACCTCCGGATGGCGCAGCAGGGCGTCCTCCACCTCGGGGCCCGCGATGTTGTAGCCGGAGGAGATGATCATGTCGTCGGCGCGGGCCACGTAGCGGAAGTAGCCGTCCGGTTCTCGGACGAAGGTGTCGCCGGTCAGATTCCAGCCGTGCCGCACGTACTCCGTCTGCCGCGGGTCGGCGAGATAGCGGCAGCCGACCGGGCCGCGTACGGCGAGCAGGCCCGCCTCGCCGTCGGGCAGCTCGTCGCCGTGCTCGTCCACCACCCGGGCCTGCCAGCCCGGCACGGGCACCCCCGTCGTGCCCGGCCGGATCGCGTCGTCGGCCGCCGAGATGAAGATGTGCAGCAGCTCGGTGGCGCCGATGCCGTTGATGATGCGCAGCCCCGTCGCCTCGTACCAGGCCTGCCAGGTCGCCGCCGGCAGGTTCTCCCCGGCCGACACACAGCGGCGCAGCGCCGAGAGGTCGTGGCCGTTCAGCTGGCCGAGCATCGTGCGGTAGGCGGTCGGCGCGGTGAACAGCACCGAGACCCGGTGCCGGGCCAGCGCCGGCAGCAGCTGCTTCGGGCCCGCCTGCTCCAGCAGCAGCGTGGACGCCCCGGCCCGCAGCGGGAAGACCAGCAGCCCGCCCAGGCCGAAGGTGAAGCCGAGCGGCGGGCTGCCCGTGAACACGTCGTCGGCCGAGGGCCGCAACACCTGCGCGGAGAAGGTGTCGGCGATGGCCAGCAGATCCCGGTGGAGGTGCATACAGCCCTTGGGGCGCCCGGTGGTCCCCGAGGTGAACGCGATGAGCGCGACCTCGTCGGCGGCCGTGTCCACCGCGCGGTACGGGCCGGAACCGGAGTGCGCGGCGGCCAGCCGGGTGAGGTCCGCGGGGCCGTCCCCGCCGAACCCGGTGACCCGCAGACCGGTCACGCCCGCCTCCGCCAGATCCGCCGTCGACCGGGCGTCGCACAGGGCGTGGCCGATCCGGGCCAGCGAGCAGATGGTGGCCAGCTCACTCGCGCGGGCCTGCGCCAGTACGGTGACGGCGATCGCGCCCGCCTTCATGACGGCGAGCCAGCAGGCGGCCAGCCAGGGCGTGGTCGGCCCGCGCAGCAGCACCCGGTTGCCCGGTACGACGCCCAGGTCCTCCGTCAGCACATGGGCGACGCGGTCCACGGTCTCCCGCAGTTCGCCGTAGCTCCAGACGGTTCCGTCGCCGGAGCGCAGGGCGGGGCGGTCGGCGCCGAACTCCTCGACGGTGCGGTCCAGCAGTTCGTGCCCGCAGTTCAGCCGGTCGGGGTAGTGCGGTGCGGGATCGTCCAGGAGGAGTTCCGGCCACTGGTCCGGCGGTGGGAGATGGTCGCGCGCGAAGGTGTCGATGTGGGCGCCGGCGGCGGGCCCGGCCGGCTCGTGAGGCGCGCCGGGGACGCGTACGGACGCGTCGGCGGCGGCTGTGGGCGTGTTCGGCGAGGAATTCGGCTCCATGAAGGATCGCCCCCTTGTCGCCTCTGGAGCGTATCGTTTGGGTGACGGTAGTCAACGGTCCGCGATAAGACATGACGTGCGGTGCACAAGGGCAGGACGTGCGATGCGACGCGACGAACTGCCACGCGACGCGACAGGACACGCGAAACGACGCGACAAGAGAGGCGCCGCCATGACGGCATTCTCCCTCGAACCTGAACAAACCGCCTGGTGCGAGGAGCTGCGCACCCTCGCCGTGCGGGAGCTGCGCCCGCTGGCGGAGAAGGGCGAGCCCGGGCAGGTCAACCGGCCGCTGCTGGCCGCCCTGGGCGAGCTGGGCCTGCTGGAGAGGATGTTCGGCTCCGGGGCGCTGGATCTGTGCCTGCTCCGTGAGTCCCTGGCCCGGGGCTGCACCGAGGCCGAGACCGCGCTCGCCCTCCAGGGGCTCGGCACCACCCCGATCGTCCAGGCGGGCACCCCCGCCCACCGCGAGCGCTGGCTCCCCGAGGTCCGGGCCGGGCGGGCCGTCGCCGCGTTCGCGCTCAGCGAGCCGGGCGCGGGCTCCGACGCGGCGGCCCTGAGCCTGGCCGCCGAGCACACCCCGGCCGGCTGGGCGCTCACCGGCCAGAAGTGCTGGATCTCCAACGCCCCCGAGGCCGACTTCGCCGTGGTCTTCGCCCGGACGACCCCCGGCGCGGGCTCCCGGGGCATCACCGCGTTCCTGGTCCCGTCCGACCGGCCCGGACTCACCGGCTCCGCCCTCGACATGCTCTCCCCGCACCCGATCGGCACCCTGGAGTTCGACGGCGTACCGGTCACCGCCGACGACGTCCTCGGCGAGCCCGACCGGGGCTTCCGGGTCGCCATGAACACCCTCAACCTCTTCCGGCCCAGCGTCGGGGCCTTCGCCGTCGGGATGGCCCGCGCCGCCCTCGACGCGACCCTGGAGCACACCGCCCACCGCACCGCGTTCGGCGGTCCGCTGAGCGACCTCCAGGCCGTCTCGCACCAGGTCGCCGAGATGGCCACCCGCACCGAGGCCGCCCGCCTCCTGGTGTACGCGGCGGCCGCCGCGTACGACGCGGGGGAGAGCGGGGTGCCGCGCCGCGCCGCGATGGCCAAGCTGTACGCCACCGAGACCGCGCAGTACGTCGTCGACGCCGCCGTCCAGCTGCACGGCGCCCGGGCCCTGCGCCGGGGCCATCTGCTCGAACACCTCTACCGCGAGGTCCGCGCGCCGCGCATCTACGAGGGCGCGAGCGAGGTGCAGCGCACCATCATCGCCAAGGAGCTGTACGCGAACGCCGCACAGCTGCCCGGCCCCCACCGGCCGCCCGCCGCAACGCCCGAACCGTCCGCCCAGCAGTCCGCGTCCCCGACCCAGGAGCCGCCCGCATGAGTCCGTCCCACCGGATCAACCCGGCCGAACTCTCCCCGCCCACCGGCTTCTCGCACGCCGTCGTCGCCACCGGCGGGCATCTGGTCTTCCTCGCCGGGCAGACCGCGCTCGACCCGGACGGCAAGGTCGTCGGGGCCACGCTGCCCGACCAGTTCGCCGTCGCGCTGGGCAATCTGCTCACCGCCCTCCACGCGGCCGGCGGCGCCCCCGCCGACCTCGCCCGGGTCACCGTCTACGCCACCGACATCGCCGACTACCGCTCCCACGCGGCCGAGCTGGGCCGGATCTGGCGCAGACTCGCCGGGCGCGACTACCCGGCGATGGCCGTCATCGGGGTGGCCCGGCTCTGGGACGAGCAGGCGATGGTCGAGATCGACGGGGTCGCGGTCCTGCCGTGAGGCCTCGGCCCCGGGACTCCCCGCCGCGCGCCGCCCGCCCGAGTAGCGGCGGCGCGGCGGCGGGGCGAGGCTGAAAGGGTCCGGATGCCGACCAGCCCAGGAGATTCAGCGGTGCCCAGCCAGCCGCCCCCGCGCCCCGCCGCCAAGTCCTACGACGGCGAGGGCATCGTCGTCGGCTTCGACCCGCACCGCTGCCTGCACGCCGCCGAGTGCGTGCGCGGGCTCCCCACCGTCTTCGACGTCGGCCGCCGCCCCCAGGGCCTGTCGTCAAACTGCCGTCTGCCGGGCGGCGCATGGCACGCACGCTCGCTGCGTTGCCGAAATGCCCTAGTAGCTCCGCTACGAGACCATTCCGGCGCCTTGCGATCGCACGCACCATGCGCCGCCCGGCCGCCCTTCGGGCGACGACGGCAGTTTGACGACAGGCCCTGGGTCCAGCCGGGCAACGCCCCCGCCGACGAGGTCGCCGACGTCGTCCACCGCTGCCCGAGCGGCGCCCTCCAGTACCACCGCACCGACGGCATGCCCGACGAGGTCCCCGACGTCCCCACCCATGTGTCGCTGCACGCCGACGGGGTTCTCCACCTGCGCGGCGACCTCGAAGTCGCCACCCCGTACGGCCCCCGCCACGAGACCCGGGTGATGCTCTGCGGCTGCGGCGCCACCGGCAACACGCCGTACTGCGACCACAGTGGCCACTGCGCCGAACACGGCTGAGCCGGTCCGCGCGGCCGGGCCCCGGACACAGCGGCCGAAGGGTGCGCGGCGCGCCGGTCGGGTGAATCGGCCTGAGGGATATATCTGTATTTAGTGCCCTTTATTCCGGATGCCCCGTCGCCCGACCCGGACACCCCGCTGTGATCGCGCTCATCGTCGCCCACTTCGCGCTGGCGGCCTGCGCGGGCCCGCTGGTGCACCGGCTCGGCCGACGGGCCTTCGTCGTGCTCGCGCTGCCCCCGGCCGCCGCGACCGTCTGGGCCTTCACCCGCTGGAACACCGCCGCCTCCGGCGGCGCGGACACCTGGACCTGGGAGTGGATCCCGGACTACGGCGTCACCCTCGACCTCCGCCTGGACGCGCTGTCCGAGCTGATGGTGCTGCTCGCCGCCGGGGTCGGCGCGCTCGTCCTGCTCTACTGCGCCTCCTACTTCACCGACGACACCCCGCAACTGGGCCGCTTCGCCGGGAACCTCCTCGCCTTCGCGGGCGCCATGCTCGCCCTCGTCCTCGCCGACGACCTGATCACGCTCTATGTGTTCTGGGAGCTGACCACGGTCTTCTCCTATCTGCTGATCGGCCACGGCAGCGAACACCGGCACAGCCGCCGCTCCGCCCTCCAGGCCCTCGTCGTCACCACCTTCGGCGGCCTCGCCATGCTCGTCGGCTTCCTGATCCTCGGTCAGGCGGCGGGCACCTACCGGATCTCCGCGATCCTCGCCGATCCGCCCGAGACGACGCTCGCCGTGTCGATCGCCGTCGTCCTGGTGCTCTGCGGGGCCCTGTCGAAGTCCGCGATCTGGCCGTTCTCCATGTGGCTGCCCAACGCCATGGCCGCGCCGACCCCCGTCAGCGCCTATCTGCACGCCGCCGCGATGGTCAAGGCCGGGGTCTACCTGGTCGCCCGGCTCGCCCCCGCCTTCGCCGACGTCCCCGTCTGGAAGCCCGTCGCCATCGTCCTCGGCGGCGCGACCATGCTGCTCGGCGGCTGGCGGGCGCTGCGCCTCAACGACCTCAAGCTCGTCCTCGCCTACGGGACCGTCAGCCAGCTCGGCTTCCTCACCCTGCTCGCCGGGACCGGCAACCGTAACACCGCGCTCGCCGCCGTCGCGATGATCCTCGGACACGCCCTCTTCAAGGCCCCGCTGTTCCTCGTCACCGGCATCGTCGACCACGCCGCCGGCACCCGTGATCTGCGCAAGCTCTCCGGCGTCGGCCGCTCGCTGCCGTACGTCGCCGGGGTCGCCGTACTCGCCGCCGCCTCCATGGCCGCCGTGCCGCCGCTGCTCGGCTTCGCCGCGAAGGAGGCCGCGTTCGAGGCGCTGCTGCACGGATCGGCCGCCGACCGGTGGGCGCTGGGCGTCGTCGTCGCGGGCTCCGCGCTGACCACCGCGTACACCCTGCGGTTCGTCTGGGGCGCGTTCGCCCGCAAGCGCGGCGTCCCCGACACCCCCGTCCACTCCGTCGGCCCGGCCTTCCTCGCCCCGCCCGCCCTGCTCGCCGCGCTCGGCCTGGTCCTCGGGCCCGGCGTCGGCTGGACCGACCGGCTGCTGGGCGCGTACGCCGACACGTTCCCGGCCGAGCCGGACCCGTACCACCTCGCCCTCTGGCACGGATTCGGCCTCGCGCTGCTCCTGTCGGCCGTCGCCTGGGCGGCGGGCGCCGTGCTCTTCCTCGGGCGCGCCCGGGTCACCCGGCTCTCACGGCGGATCGCCTGGCCCACCGCCGACAGCGTCTTCGGCCATCTGCTGCTCGGGCAGGAACGTCTCGCCCTCCAGGTCACCGGCTTCATCCAGCGAGGCTCGCTCTCGGTGTACCTGGCCACCACCCTGCTCGTCATGCTCGGCGGCCAGCTCGCCGTCCTGCTGGTCGACACCCCCTGGGACGGAGCCGTACGCCCCCGAGTCTGGGACAACCCGCTCCAGGGCGCGGTCGCCGCCCTGACCTGCGCCGCCGCCCTGCTCTGTCTGACGGTGCGCCGGCGCATGAAGGCCGTCGTCCTGGCCGGGCTGACCGGATACGGCACCGCGCTCCTCTTCGTCGTCCAGGGAGCGCCCGACCTGGCGCTCACCCAGTTCTGCGTGGAGACCGTCGCGATGATCGTGTTCGTGCTGGTGCTGCGCCGGATGCCCGTCCACTTCCAGGAGACCGTGAGCACCTGGCGGCGCGCCACCCGCGTGCCCGTCGCCCTCGCGGCGGCCGCCACCGTCGGCGTCGGGATGTGGGTCGCCGCCGCCGCGCGCACCGCCCCGCCGGCCGGCGCCGCCATGGTCCAGGAGGTCGCCGACCACGGGTACAAGGACGTCGTCGCGACGATCCTCGTCGACCTGCGGGCCTGGGACACGATGGGGGAGTCCGCGGTGCTCGCCGCCGCCGCGGTCGGCGTCACCAGCCTGATCTATCTGCACCGCCGCAGCGAGGGCACCATGGCCCAGGAGGAGCTGCGGGGCCGCACCGCCTGGTCCCTCTCGGCACACCACTCCTCCCGGCTGCCGCTCGGCGACGAAGCCGCCCCCGAACGCAGCTGGCTGGCCGCCGGAGCCACCCTCGCCCCCGAGCACCGCTCGATCGTCTTCGAAGTGGTGGCCCGGCTGCTGTTCCACCCGATCCTGGTGCTCTCGGTCTATCTGCTGTTCTGCGCCGAATCACTGCCCGGCGGCGGCTTCGTCGCCGGACTGGTCGCCGGGGTCGCCCTGATCACCCGCTATCTGGCGGGCGGCCGCTTCGAACTCGCCGAGGCGGCACCCCTGCAGCCCGGACTCTTCACCGGCCTCGGCCTCTTCATCTCCACCGGGGTCGGCCTCATCGGACTCGCGGAAGGCACCGTCCTGCACGCGTTCACGTACTACGGACACCTGCCGGTCTTCGGCAAGTACCACCTCAGCACCTCGGTCCTCTTCGACTTCGGCGTCTATCTGCTGGTCCTCGGCGTCGTCCTGGACATCGTGCGGGCCCTCGGCGCCAAGGTCGACCGGCAGATCGAACGGGCGGCGGGCGTCCTCACACCCGACGGCGGCCCCGAGGCGGGAGGGCCCCTGCGATGATCGTCAGCGCCTCGCTCATCGCCACCGCCGTCGTGCTCTGCACGGTCGGAGGCATCCTCATGCTCACCCGCCCGCTGACCCGCATCCTGCTCGGCGCCGTCGTCCTCAGCAACGGCATCAACCTGCTGGTGCTCTCCTCCACCGGCCGGGCCGGCGCCGCCCCGCTGCTGTACGGGGTCTCGCTCAGCCGGGTCACCGACCCGCTGCCGCAGGCCATCGCGCTGACCGCCATCGTCATCACCCTGGCCACCACCGCGTTCCTGCTGGCCATGGCCTACCGCAGCCACCAGATCACCGGCACCGACGAGGTCCACGACGACCTGGAGGACCGGCGCATCGTGCTCCGCGCCGAAGTCCTCGGCGAACGGGCCCAGTTGCGCGAGCAGTTCCGGTCGGGCGCCGAACCCACCGCCGAGGAGCGCGAACGCTACCGGGAGGAGCGCCGCCGGCTCCGCGACCGGCTCCGCGCCGACCGCGCCCGCCAGGCCCGCGGCCGCGACGCCTCCGGCAACCTGTGGAACGACGTGCTGGGCGCGGACCCCGAGGACTACGCACGCGACGGCGACGCCAAGGCGGACGACCGCTACCCCCGTGACCGAGGAGCCCGAGGATGAACGCGCTCGTCCCGCTGCCGGTGCTGCTGCCGCTGTGCGCCACCGGCCTGAGCCTGGCCTTCGGCACCCGGCTGGGGCGCTTCCAGCGCTTCATCAGCGTGGCCGTGCTCACCGCCGTCACCGCGCTCTCGGCGACCCTCATGGTCGCCGCCGACCGGCAGGGCCCGCTCTCCGTCCACCTCGGCGACTTCGCCCCGCCGCTCGGCATCACCCTGGTCGCCGACCGGCTGTCCGGGCTGATGCTCACGGTCTCCTCGGCCGTCACGCTCTGCGTGCTCGTCTACTCCCTCGGCCAGGGCATGACCGACCGGGACAAGGAGACCCCGCTCGCCGTCTTCCACCCCGCCTATCTGATCCTCGTCGCCGGGGTCTCCTGCACCTTCCTCGCGGGCGACCTCGTCAACCTCTACGTCGGCTTCGAGATCATGCTGGTCGCCAGCTTCGTCCTGCTCACCCTCGGCGGCACCGGGCCCCGGATGCGGGCGGGCTCCACGTACGTGATCATCTCGCTGTTCTCCTCGATGCTCTTCCTCACCGCCATCGCCATGACGTACGCGGCCACCGGCACCGCCAACTTCGGCCAGCTCGCGGTGCGGCTGACCGAACTCCCCGTCGGCGTACAGACCCTGATCCAGGCGATGCTGCTGACCGTCTTCGCGATCAAGGCCGCCGTCTTCCCGCTCGCCGCCTGGCTCCCCGACTCCTACCCGACCGCCCCGGCCCCGGTGACCGCAGTCTTCGCCGGACTGCTCACCAAGGTCGGCGTCTACTGCATGCTGCGCACCGAGACCCTGCTCTTCCCCGGCAACCGCATCGGCGACCTCCTGATGGCCATCGCCCTGGCCTCGATGGTCATCGGCATCCTCGGCGCGGTCGCCCAGACCGACCTCAAACGGCTGCTCTCCTTCACCCTGATCAGCCACATCGGCTACATGGTCTTCGGTATCGGCCTCGCCACCCGCGAGGCGTACGGCGGGGCCATCGTGTACGTCGCCCACCACATCACCGTCCAGACGACGCTGTTCCTCGTCGCCGGGCTCATCGAACGCCGGGGCGGCACCACGGAGCTGACCCGGCTCGGCGGCATGGCCCGCGCGGCGCCCATGCTCGCCCTGCTGTTCTTCGTCCCGGCGATGAACCTCGCCGGGATCCCGCCGCTGTCCGGCTTCATCGGCAAGCTCGGGCTGATGCGCGCGGGCGTCGCCGACGGCGGCGGCTGGGCCTGGCTCCTGGTGGCCGGCTCGGCCGCCACCAGCCTGCTGACGCTGTACGTGGTCGCCAAGGTCTGGAACCTCGCCTTCTGGCGGGCCGCCCCGCCCGGACAGGCCGCCGCGGGCACGGTCCTGGAGTCCGGCGACGACAGCGACGACGACTCCGACGCGGGCCCCGACGACATCCCCGGCACCGGCGACGAGGGCGTCGGAGCCATGCCCCCGCCCGCCGGCCGGGCCGTCGCCGCGACCCTGCACGGACGGGCCGTCATCACCACCAGCCGACTGCCCCGCACGATGGTCGCGGCCACCGCGGCGACCATCGCGATCGGCCTCGCCTTCACCGTGTTCGCCGATCCGCTCACCGCCTACACCGACCGCACGGCCGCCGAACTCCTCCAGCGGACCCCCTACATCCAGGAGGTGCTGGGCCGGTGAAACGCATCCTGCGCTTCTCGTTCAGCAACGCCGATCTGCCGCCGCTGAGCTGCGAGTTCGGCACCCGCCGCCGACGGGTGATCGACCTGCCGCTGATCGCCTGGCTCACCGTCATCTGGGTCCTGCTCTGGTCGACCCTCACCTGGGCCAACGTCCTGACCGGCCTGGTCGTCTCGGTCGTCGTGTGCCTGGCCTTCCCGTTGCCCAGGGTCGATCTCGGACTGCGGCTCCACCCCTGGGGCATCGTGTGTCTGGCGGGTTATCTCTTCCACGACATGTACACCTCGGGGGTGAAGGTCACCCGGCAGACCTTCTTCGGCCTGCCGCACCGGGCCGCCGTCATCGGCGTCCCGCTGCGCTGCCGCAGCGACCTGATGCTCGCCGCCACCGCCGTCGCCGTCTCCAACGTCCCCGGCGGCTCCATCATCGAGGTGCGCCGGGCCACCGCCACCGTCTTCCTGCACGTCCTGGACGCCGACCGGCCCGAGGAGCTCGAAGCCGCCCGCCGCAAGGTGTGGCGGCTGGAGGAACTGACCGTACGGGCCTTCGGCACCCGCGACGAGATCGCCCGGGTCGCCGAACCCCCGCCACCGCCCCAGCTCGCCGCCGGGAGGCCCGCACCATGACCGCACCCGAACAGGTCGACCGGATCCTGCTGATCACCGCCGTCGTGCTGATCCTCGTCGCCGGGGCGCTGCTGCTGGCCAGGATCTGGCGCGGCCCCTCCATGCTGGACCGGGCGATCTCGCTGGACGTCTGCGCCGCCCTGATCATCGCCGGCCTCGCCGCCAAGTCGGCGTTCGCGCTCGACCCGTTCTACTTCCCGATCATGCTGGTGCTGGCCTTCCTCGGATTCACCGGCTCGGTGGGCATCGCCCGCTTCATCGCCGTACGCGACAGGCCCGGCCGGACGTACCCCGACGACACCCAGGACGGCCCGCGGTGAACCTCTGGCTCCAGATCGTCGACACGGCCGGCGCCGTCCTGCTCCTCATCGGCGCCGCGATCTGTCTGCTCGGGGTGATCGGCATGCTCCGGCTGCCCGACGTCCTCTCCCGCAGCCACGCGGCGACCAAGCCGCAGACCCTCGGCATGATCCTGGTGCTGGCCGGGGTCGCACTGCGGCTGCGCGGCGGCATGGAGCTCGCCACCCTCGCTCTCATCGCCTTCTTCCAGATGCTCAGCAGCCCGGTGGCCTCGCACCTGGTGGCCCGGTCCGCGTACCGCACCGGCCAGGTCGAACACAGCGAGCTGCTCTTCGACGAACTCGACGAACAGCTCACCGACGGGAAGTAGGCGCCTGCGCCCGGCCCGTCGCGGCCAAACACCCCACGGCTCCGGGCCCGCGTGCCATGATGCGGGCACTGCCGGACGCTGGGGGGCGTAGTGGGAAGCACGGGCACCGTGCTGCGCGAATTGCGCGGCGCACAGAAGAGCGCCAAGGGCGTCTCGCTCTACTCGCGGTACGTGAACCGGCCCGCGGGGCGGGTGCTGGCGGCCGGGGCCTACCGGGCGGGGATGACGCCCAATCAAGTGACCTTGACCAGCGCACTGTTCACCTACGGCGCGCTGGCGTCGGTGGCGCTCGTCGAGCCGTCGTGGACGCTCGCCGTGCTGGTCTACGCGGCGCTCGCGGTCGGCTTCGCCTTCGACTCCGCCGACGGGCAGCTCGCCCGGCTCACCGGGCGGGGCGGGCCGGACGGGGAGTGGCTGGACCATGTCGTGGACTGCGGGAAGCTGGTGCTCGTCCACACGGCCGTCCTGATCTCCTTCTACCGCTTCGGCGAACTGCCGTCGGATGCCTGGCTGTTGCTGCCGCTGGGCTTTCAGCTGGCCGCCGTAGTGACCTTCTGCGCGGGGCTGCTGCGCGAACAGCTCGGCAAGGCGGCGGCGAGCGCCCGGGGCCCGTCCTGGGCGGAACCGGCGACGCCCGCGCAGCCGGTGTCCCGTGTGCGTGCCGTGGTCCTGCTCCCCGCCGACTACGGCGTGTTCTGCCTGGTGTTCCTGCTGCTCGGCGCACCCGGAGCCTTCCGCGCCGGGTACGCCGCGCTCGCGGTGGTGCACACGCTGTTCCTGGCGGCCTTCCTCACCAAGTGGTTCAGGGAGCTGAAAGCGCTCCGGGCAGGCTGACGAGCACGTCCAGCGCCCGGCGCAGCTGGGTGCTGGACGTGTGCACGGTGTACGGGAAGTAGACGACCTCCACGCCCACTTCGGCGAAGTCGCGCTCCAGCTTCTGGCCCTTCTCGGTGCCCCGCCAGTCGTCGCCCTTGAAGATCACGTCGAACCGGACCTGCTGCCAGGTCTCGACCTTGTCCGGCACGGTCTCCACGAACGCGGCGTCCACGAACCGCACACTGCGGACGATCTCCAGTCGTTCGCGGAGCGGGATCATCGGCGTGTGCCCCTTGGCGAGGGCCGCCATCTCGTCCGACACGACCCCCGCGACCAGGTAGTCGCACTGACTGCGGGCGTGCCGCAGGATGTTGAGGTGCCCGACGTGGAACAGGTCGTACACCCCGGGTGCGTAACCCACCCTGTGCTGCACCATCCGTATCTCTCCCCCCACGGTGAACGTGATCCGGTGATGTTCCAACGACCTTACTGTGAAGAACACTTGTGCAAGCCGTGAACGGATAAGCTCGGCAGGGGCTGTTCCCCGGTGGGGACAGCGGTTGTCGTGGGGGGAAGGCGATCGTCCGATGTCCGAAACATCAAGGCCCAGTCCGCTGCGAGGCCGCCGGCTTCTGGTGGTTTCGACCAACTACGCCCCGGAGCTCACGGGCATCGGTCCGTACGCCACCCAACTGGCGGAGCACTGGGCCGCGTCCGGCGCCCGGGTACGGGCGCTCACCGGTATGCCGCACTACCCGTCCTGGCGGCTCGACGAGAACTACCGAGGCGTCTGGCGGACGGTGGAGATACGCGGCGGCGTCGGAGTGCACCGACGCAGGCACTATGTGCCGCCCCGTCAGACAGCCCTGAAACGAGCCGCGTTCGAGGCGAGCGTCCTCGCCACCGGGCTGTTCGCGCCGCCGCCCGGCCGGCCCGACGCCGTGATCTCCCAGATGCCCAGCCTCGCCGGCGGCGTCATCGGAGCCCGGCTCGCCCGGCACCACCGCGTCCCCCATCTTCCCGTCGTCCAGGACCTGATGGGCGCCGCCGCCGCACAGAGCGGCATCCGGGGCGGCGGCAGGGCCGCCGCCGTCGCCGCGGCCGCCGAGCGGTACGCACTGCGCGGGGCCGCCCTCGTCGGCGTCATCCACGAGAGCTTCGTCCCCGGCGTCAGGGCCCTCGGCGTCGACCCCGGCCGCATCCGCCTCGTCCCCAACTGGACCCATGTGCAGGGCCCCACCGCCGACCGCGCCGCGACCCGCGCCCGGCTCGGCTGGCCCGACGGGGTCCCGGTGATCCTGCACTCCGGCAACATGGGTCTCAAGCAGGGCCTGGACGTCCTGGTGGACACCGCCCGCCTCGACCCCGGCCTCCGCGTTGTCCTGATGGGCGACGGAAACCAGCGCGACGCGTTGCGCGCCCGCGCCGAGGGACTCGCCAACGTGGAGTTCCTGGAGCCCGCGCGGGCCGAGGAGTTCACCGACGTCCTCGCCGCCGCCGACGTCCTCGCGGTCACCCAGCGCGCCTCCGTCCTCGACATGAGCGTCCCCTCCAAGCTCACCTCCTACTTCACCTCCGGACGCCCCGTGCTCGCCTCCGTCGCCGACGAGGGCGGCACCGCCGACGAGGTCCGCCGCTCGGGCGCCGGGCTCCTCGTCGCCCCCGAGGACCCGGCCGCCCTGCTCGAAGCGGTCCGGAAGCTGGCCGCCGACCCGGCCGCCGCCGACGCCCTCGGGGCCGAGGGCCCGCGCTACGTCGCCCGCCATCTGAGCCGGGAGGCGGGCCTCGCCCGCTTCGACGATCTGCTCGCCGAGGCCCTGCCGGACGCACGAGGGAGCTCCCGCCGATGACGCCACAGCACCGCGCCCCGGACGACCAGGACGAGCCGGCGCTCCTGCGCGACCAGTTCCGCCAACTCCTGCGCTACCGCTCCCTGCTGGTCACCGGCGTCATCATCGGCCTGCTCGGCGGCGGCTATCTCGCGCTCGGCGGCGAGGACACCTACACCGCCACCGGCGAGGTCCTCGTCCGCTCCGCGATCTCCGACCCCTTCGCCGCCGGAGCCACCGCCGACAAGGGCATCAACATCGGCTCCGAGCGCCAGACCGCCGTCAGCGACACCGTGGGCACCCTGGCCGCCGGAACCCTCCTCAAGGCGGGCGACGACGTCACCGCCCGCAAGCTGCTCGCCGGACTCCAGGTCACCAACCCGCCCAACACCCTCACCCTCCGCTTCTCCTACACCGGCGACACCCCCGAACAGTCCCGCGCCCGCGCCGAAGCCCTCGCAGGCGCCTACCTGGCCCACCGCAAGGCGCGCACCGAGGAGAGCATCGAGAACATGGCCGGCGGCTACCGCGCCCAGCTGAAGCCGCTGGAGGAGAAGCGCGACCTGCTGGAGGAACAGGCCGGTGCGGCGGCGGCCGAGGACGTCACCAGCGCCCGCGCCAACATCATCGTCTCCATCTCCGAGCTGAGCCGGAAGATATCCGAGCTGAAGGCCCTGGACACCACCCCCGGCTACCTCAACAAGAAGCCCGTCGCCCCCACCGCGCCCACCGGCCCCGGACTGCCCCTGCTCCTCGGCCTCGGCGGCGTCGTCGGTCTCGCGCTCGGGCTGCTGCTCTCCTGGGTGCGGCTCGTCTTCGACCCCGCCGTACGCTCCACCCGCGAGCTCGTCCACTCGCTCGGTGCACCCCTGCTCGGCACCCTGCCCCGGGAACGCGCCACCGCCGGCGGCCTGCTCGCCATCGGCCGCGGCGGCTCCCGGCTCGCCGAGGAGTACCGCGCCGTCGCCTTCCGGCTCGCCTACGACCCCTCCTTCGCCGAGAGCCGCCGTCTGCTGGTCACCTCCCCGCGCGGCGACAACGCGGCGGCCGCCGCCGCTGCCGCCAACCTGGCCGCCGCGTTCGCCGAGATGGGCCGGGACGTCCTGCTCGTCGAGGCCGATCTGCGCACCCCGTCGCTCGCCGACGACCTCGGCTCCGCCGCCCACGAGGTGCGGCCGCCGCGGTGGGCCGCCGAGGAGAGCGACGGCACCTGGCCCACCGGCGGCCGCTCCAATGTCGACGTCCCCGGCTCCGGAGCCTTCGCCCTGATCCCCGGCACCACCGCCGACAACGTCCCGCGCGCCCTGACCTCACCGTCCGTCGGCCGCATCGTCGCCGAGGCCGACCGGCCCGGCGGTGTCGTCATCGTCCTGGCCCCGCCCGTCCTGTCCTACGCGGACGCGGTCGCCCTGGTCGACCGGGTCGAGGGCGTCATGATCGTCTGCGACCCGCGCGAGGTGCACCGCAGCGACCTGGAACGCATCCGCGAGATCATCGGAGCCTCCGGCGGTTCCGTGCTCGGCGCCCTGCTCCACCCGGCCCGGGGCCGCCTGCGCCGGGCCGAGCGCCGCGCCAGGGCCACCCGCCGCCGCTCCACCGGCGACGGAGGCGGCGGCGCCCCGCCCGCCGGGGCGGACGCACCCGAGCTCACCGGCGATCCCGCCGAGACCCTCGGCCTGCGCTCCGTCAACCTGCCCGCCGCCCGCCGGTGAGAGCCCGCACCGCCGTCCTCTGCTCGGTCGCGGACCAGGGCGTGGCGGCGCTCACCAACATCCTGGTGCTGGTGTCCGCCGCCCGGCTCTCCACCCTCGCCGACTTCGCCCGGTTCTCCGCGGTCTACCTGGTCTTCACGGTGCTCCTCGGCGTCTCGGGCGCGTACACCGGGCAGCCGCTGGTGCTCCGGCGCGGCGCGGGGGAGGAGACCCGGTCCGCCTGCCGGTCCGCCGTCGCCTTCACCGTGCTCGCCACCGCCGCGCTCGGCGCACCCCTGGCCGTCGTCTGCGCCCTCGTCCCCGGCGACACCGCCCGCGCCCTGCTGATGCTCGGCCTCGTCCTCCCGGTGGTGCTGGGACAGGACGCCGTACGCTACGCCTTCTCCACCCTCCAGCAGCCCCATCTCGCCCTGGCCTCGGACCTGTTGCGGCTCGCCTGCGTGCTCGGCGCGCTCTCCGTGCAGGACCACGGAGTCTCCCCGGCCCGACTGATCGCCGTCTGGGGTCTGTCCGCCCTGCCCGCACTCCTGCTCTCCGCCGCCCTCCTGCACCGCGCCACCGCCGGAGCCCCGCTGCGGCTGCGCCCGATGCTGCGGCGCGGCCACCTCGGGCAGCGCTTCACCGTCGAGTTCGGCGTGGGCAACGCGACCGGCCAGCTCTCCGTCCTCGGTCTCGGCGCGGTCGGCAACCCCCTCCTCGTCGGCGCACTGCGCGGCGCGACCACCCTCTTCGGCCCGCTCAACGTCCTCTACACCTCCGCCACGTCCTTCGGCCCGCCGCTGCTCGGCCGCATCGGCGACGAGCGCCGCCGGGTCCGGGCCACCGCCGCCCTCGCCGCCGTCCTCGCCGCGACCGCCGCCCTCTGGGCCACGGTGCTGGCCCTGCTGCCCGACGCCGCCGGCCGCCAACTCCTCGGCGACACCTGGCCGGTGGCCGCCGCACTGCTCCCGGCGACCGGCAGCCAGTACGCCGCGATGGCCGTCGGCACCTGCGGGCTGCTCGCCCTGCGCATGCTCGACCCGCGCACCACGCTCGCCATCCAGATCGTCTTCTCGCTCACCGCCGTGGCGTTCCTCGCGGGCGGTTACGCCGTCGGGGGCGTCCCGGGCGCGGCCTGGGGGCTGTTCCTGGGCTCGCTCTGCAAGGCGGTCGCCACCTGGATCAGAGTGGCGCGGCTGCGCCGGCGCGCGGTGGCGCCCGACCGGGCCGTGGCGGCCACCGAGGACGCGGTCGGCGGACGGGCCTGAAACGGGGGCCGGGCCTTCCGGGCCGGGACGGGTAAAGTCATGATCTTCGAGCGGCCGCGCCCTCGGAGTCCCCGAGGCGACCGTCCATGACTCTCCGCACCACGCCCGACCGCCCCGGCCCCACCCTGCACCGGGTGTGGCGCCTTCCCGCCGCCGACGCCGTGCGGGGACGACGAGCCCTCTGGTGGACCGTCGGCCCTGCCGGTGAGCTCGCCGTCCTGCTGGTCTCCCTGAAGCACCTGAGCCGGGGCCGGTACCCCCGAGGATGGCCCGGATGGCGGCCGGACACCCCGTTCACGGGTGAGCTGGTCACGATCACGGACCATGAGGAGCAGCGCACCCGGGTGACGGACATCCGGATCAGCCCGAGCTACCTGGCGCTGCTCCCGGACTCCCGATTCCTGCTGGTGAGCGGCCGTACGTCACGCGGCGAGAACGGAGAGTCCTGGCGGGCCAACACCGTGGTGTACTCCGCGTCGGGCTCTCCCGAAGCCGAGTTCTGCCTCGGCGACGACATCGCCGCCCTGGTCACCGACGCCGACGGATCCATCTGGACCGCCTACGGGGACGAGGGCATCTACGGCAGCCACCCCGAGTCGGGAGCGGGCCTCGCGGGCTGGAACGCCCGGGGCGAGGCGATCTGGTCACCCGGCGGACGGCTGCCCGACCACCCCCTGCAGGGGTGCACCGCCGCGACCGAGGACCACCGGGCCTGGCTCGTCTGGTACCCGGGCAGCTCCCGGGGCGGCACCTTCCTGACCCGGATCACCCCCGCCACCGGTGCCGTGACCAGCTACCGCAGCCCCGTTCAGCGGCCGGACGGCTTCGCGGTCCGCGGCAACCGGGCCGTCTTCACGCGCCGCGACCACAACAAGCGGTTCACCGAACTCCTCCGAGCCGAACTCGACGGCGACACCTGGTCGGTGACCGACAGGGGCCGGATCCGGACGCCCGGGCGGGTCGTCATGCACTGCGGCCAGGGCCGCGACGGATTCCTCTGGATCCGGGCGGGCGACACCTGGGTGCGCGTCGAGGCCTGACCCTCGTCGCGGATCGCTCAGCGCCGACGCCCTGCCCGCCGCTCCGTGAACGTGGCGATCGCCGCCAGACACAGCGCGGCGATGGCCAGCTTCCCCGCCGCCTGGAGGAGCGGGCCGCGCAGCAGGATGAAGGTGTATCCGGCGATCAGCGGCGCGGCGATGGCCAGCACGCTCCCGGGGCCCGGCCCCGCCCGGGTCACGGCCAAGGCGTAGCGGCGGTCGGTGCGGGCCGACGCGTAGCCGATCAGCGCCATTCCGCCGATCATGCCGGACGCGCCGAGATCGACCCAGAACTCCGTCCACAGCGGGGCCGAGAGGTTGGTCATCCGCAGCCCCATCCACTGCCCGACCCGGACCCCGGTGTCCTCCGGCTTCCCGCTCCACACCGCGCGCGGCACGAAGAACAGCCCGGAGCCCGCAAGTTGGCGGCCGTAGGTGTGGCCCCGGGTGTCGACCCACGAGATGGTGTTGGCGAACATCACCATCTGGTCGTAGTCCTTGGTCACCAGCGGATCGAAGACCGAGGTCGACTGCACGGACCGCTGGCTCCCCTCCTCGTACCGGAACCTGTCCGCGTACGGGAACAGCACCAGCGCCCCCACCACGCCCGCCGTCAGCACCGTCCGGTAGACCGCCGCACTGCTCGGGAACGCGGCGAAGACGAACGCCACCACCACCGTCAGGAACCAGTAACGGGCGTTGGAGATGGGGTTGTTCACCAGCAGGTTCAGCGCCGCCAGCGCCACCCACACCAGCACCGTCGACGGTCTGCGGCGGGCCCGGTAGGAGGTGGCCAGACGGCGGGTGTAGAAGAGCAGCGCCAGCAGAGCAGGGACCTGCCCGAAGCCCTTGAGGAACGCCGAGCCGACATTGGACCCCTCCGTGACCACCCCGCTCGCGGCCACGGTCTCGTTGATCTCCTGTCTGCTGGCGAAGAAGACCGCGGGCCCGCCCAGCTTCATCACGTAGAACGCGCTCGCCGTGAACGCCACCAGCACCAGCAGCCGCAGCCGCAGCGGATGGACGACGGCGGGCCCGCCGCCCGGGCCGCGCGCGGAGGGGGTCCGGCGGCGCAGCGGACGCCGTGAGGCCAGCAGCGCCCCCAGGTCGTACGCGGCACACCCCACCAGGACCATCGCGATGGCCGTGACCAGGTCCTGGCGCGGCCCCACCATCGGCGTGGGCGTCTGACCGATCACCACCTGGGCGAACGGCGCCACGCCCATCGCGATGTACACGAACATCCAGAAGACGCCCTGGAGCAGCCGCCGCCGGGTGGAGAGGATCATCGTCGCGAGCCGGGCGCCCGCGTAGCAGGTCAGCACCAGCTGGAGCCAGTACGCCGTGTCCCGGACCCCGTCGCCGGGCTGGGCGGCGATCACCGCGGGCAGGAAGCAGACCAGGCCGAGGATGAGCGGTACGGACAGCGCCCGCGACAGCATCGACCAGGCGATCGGCCGCTCGGCGGGACCACCGGGAGCCCCGGGCCCCCGCGGGCCCACGACGGTGGGAGCGGCCCGCCCCGGCGCCGACGTGTGCACCGACGTCATGCGCCCCCCCGGGATCAGTGAACCGCTGAACACTCTAACGAATCAGCCCACTTGAGGGGGGCCGATGGCTACGCTGTGAAGACGTGGCCATAGTCGAGGGGAACTCTGGTGAAAATCCTGCACGTTGTCACGCTCCACACTCCGGATCACGCCTTCGGCGGTCCGACGCGCGTGGCGTTCAACCTCTCCAAGGTCCAGCGGGCGAACGGCGACGACGCACGCGTCATGGCCCTCGGCGACGGCTTCCCCGGCGGTGAACTGCCCAGCCGGGTCGAGGGAGTTCCGGTCCACCTCTTCCAGGCACGCCACCTCCTCCCGATGTTCGAGGTCAGCGGCATCACCTCCGCCGGGCTGCTGCGCACGGCGCACCGCATGATGCGCGGCGCCGACCTCGTCCACGTCCATCTGATGCGGGACCTGGTGACCCTGCCCGCGGCGCTCCTCGCCCTCGCGACCCGCACGCCCCTGGTCGTGCAGACCCACGGCATGATCGACCCCACCGAGAAGAAGGTCGCCCAGCTCACCGACCTCCTCGGGGTCCGCAAGGTGCTGCGCGAGGCGGACGCCGTCCTGCATCTGACCGAGATGGAGCGGCTCGATGTGAACGCCGTCGCCGCCCCCGTCCCGCTCACCCGCACCGTACGGCTGGTCAACGGGGTCCGTCCGCAGGAGCGCAAGCCCGCCCGCGAGCCCGGCCGCCCGCCCACCGTGCTGTATCTGGCCCGGATCCAGGAGCGCAAGCGGCCCGAGGACTTCGTCGCCGCGATGCCGCACGTCCTCGCCCGCCACCCGGACGCCCGCTTCGTGCTGGCCGGTCCCGACACCGGTGCGCTGGCCGGCACCCTGGCGCTCGCCCGGAAGCTCGGCGTGTCCGCATCCCTCGACCACGTGGGCCCGTTGGAGCACGACGAGGTGCTGGCCGCCGACCGCGAGGCCGATGTGTATGTGCTGCCCGCGATCGAGGAGCCGTTCCCGGTCTCGGTGCTGGAGGCGATGTCGGTCGGCACCCCGGTCGTCATCACCCGCACCTGCGGGCAGGCCCCCGATGTGGCGGGGGCGGGCTCCGGCCGGGTCATCGACAGCCGGGTCGGCGAGGACGCGGCCAACGCCCGCAAGGTCGCCGACGCGATCCTGGAGCTGCTGGAGCCGGAGGCCGCCGAGCAGGCCGGCAAGGCCGCCTGGGAGTTGGTGAACGAGCAGTTCACCATCGAGGCCGTCACCGCCACCCTCCGGCGGACCTACGAGGACGTGGTCCGCCGGAGGCGAGGGTGAAGGGCGTACACGTCAACGTATCGGCTTCTCACGGGACTTGAGCGCGATCTGCCAGCGGTAGAAGCTCATCGCCAGCGCGAAGTCGAAGCCCGCCCGGCCGTCCAGGAACCCCCGCTTGTAGAGATACATGTAGGCGAAGGACACCGCCGGCTTGAACGGCGCCTTGTGGAACAACTGCCCCTGGCGCGACTTGACCTGGCGCACCTGCTCCTTCACCTGGGGGTGCTGCTCCAGCCAGGCCTCCCAGTCCGAGTAGCGGTTGTGCCGCTCGAACCAGGCGGTCACCGGGTCGAGGTCCTGGTGCTCGATGGGGTGGGTGAGCGTGCCCACGCTCGCCGCCACCGGCTGGTAGTGGCCCTCCACCTCCCCGATGCCCGGCGCGTCCAGGTCCCCGACCTCCGGGTAGTGGCAGCGGGTCCGGTCGGTCAACGACCGCTTGCGGATGGTGTATCCGTGCCGCAGCCGCTTGCCCGAGAACCAGTAGCCGAGCGGAATGTCGTACGCGGCCGGCTTCGGGGCCGCCGGATCACGGAAGGCCTCCCGCAGCTCGGCCAGCAGCCCGGGGCTGAGCCGCTCGTCGCCGTCGAGCAGCAGAATCCAGTCCAGGTCCGTGCGGACGTTCTCCAGGCACCACTGCTTCTTGCGCGGATGGCCGCCGTCCCAGGTGTACGTGACCACCTCCGCCCCGCACTCCTCGGCGATCTTCACGGTGTCGTCGGTGCTGTGGGAGTCCACCACGACGACCGCCTCGAAGTGGCCGAGCACCGATTTCACCGCCTCCGCGATGTTCAGACCCTCGTTCTTCGTGGGGATCGCCACGGCTATCGGGAGTTTCGGCGTACCTGCGGTCATCCCGCGGCTCCTTCGGGCAGCCAGGCATAGCAGCCTGTGGACGTGAACGTGCGGGCGGAATCGGGGATGGTGATCTTCCGGGACTTCCCGGTGTCGGAGGCGCCGGAGGCCAGCTCCTTGCCGCCCGCCCCTTCGATCTGCCAGGAGCAGTCCGTGGTGGGGGAGGCGGAGCGGTACACGCCCGGCCGGAGCTTCTTCCCGGAGTGCTTGCCGTCCGGGTAGCCGTACGCCGCCTCGTCGACCAGGGCCTGGTGCTGGGTGCAGAGCCCGGCGACCGCGTCCTTCGCGTCCGGGATCTCGCCCGTCACGATCGCGCCGACCGCGGTGTCCCGGTCGGCCTTGACGAGGTAGCGCAGCTTGTCGCAGGTCTCCTGGCCGGTCTGGAGCACGGCCGCCGGGTCCATCCCCTTCGGCACCCGGTCCTTCAGATACTCCTTCTGCTTCTTGGTGAACGTCCCCGTGGCGGGGGTGATCTCGTCGACGGGCGTCTTCGGGCCCTCGGCCGTGGCGGCCGGGGCGGAGGACCCCGATGCCGCCGGCTCCTCGGTGGGCGGTGCGGTGGGCTCGGTGGCCGTGGTGGCGGACGGGCCGGGGACGGCGGGCCCGGGGGCCGCGGGGCGCCGGGCGCCCGCGGCCTCCGGGTCGTTCCCGTCCGCGGACGAGCCGCAGGCGGCCAGCGCCGCCGCCGTCAGGACGACGGCGGCGCAGGCCAGGAACGGGTTTCTCATCTCTCAGCCGTTCCTGAGGGCGTAGTGCGCGCTGATCTGGGAAGCGCTCAGCGCGGTCGGGTAGATGGCGGTCTCGTCGATCTGCCCGGCGAAGAAGTTGCTGGTGGGACGGTTCGGCCAGCCGGACAGATTGTCCCCGCCGACCCGCCAGTAGCCCGGCTGGTTGTCGTTGCCGGAGACCAGGATGTTCGACGCGCGCAGTTGTCCGTCGACGTACAGGGACATGCCCTGACCCAGCGGACCCTGGGTGGCGACGACGTGGTGCCACTGGCCGTCGTTGTACGCCCCCGAGGTGGCGACGGTGCGGGCCCCGCCGCTCTGGACGCCGAACACGAGACGCCCGTCGTTGCGCATGTAGAGGTGCTTGTCGTGACGGGTGCTGTTCTGCTGGGTCTTGTTTCCGAAGCCGACGATCTTACCGCCCCGGGTCGTGGTCGTCCTGATCCAGGTCTCGATGGTGAACCGGGCGGGCTGGGTGTGCAGCCGGTTGCTGTACGCGTACTCGTCGGTGCCGTTGAACCCGATCGCCGTCGAGGGCCCGGCGACCGCCGCCGGGGTCTGCCGGTAGGCGGGGCCGTTGCGCATGAACCCGTTGTTCAGATTGCCGCTGCTGTCGTGCGCGAAGGTGGAGATGCCCTCGTCCCAGCGCCAGTAGAGGCTCGCCCCGTCGGACCGGACCCGCGCCGGGTACGCCTCCGTCGCGCTCGCCACGGTCGCGGACTGGGCCGGGGACTTGGCGCTGGTGTTGGTGCCGTCGCTCGCCGTGATCCGGTACGAGTGGGTCTCGCCCGGCGCGACGTCGGTGTCCGTCCAGGTGAGCTGCGGCCGGTCCCAGAAGACCGAGTAGCCGGTCGTGGTGTGGATCGGGGTGGCGGAGCCGTCCTTGTAGATCCGGTAGGTCAGCTCACCGTCGTCGGTGTCGAAGCTGGTCTGCCAGTTCACGTCGATCTGCCCGGGGGTCAGCGTGGAGAGGCTGACGTTGGGCACCCAGGGCGCGCCCGTGTCCGGGCCGTCCGCGAAGCGGGACAGCCCCTGCTGCGGCTTGGTGTTGACGGTGGTGAACTCGCCGCCCACCCACAGGTAGTGGCGCCCGCCGCTGCTCGTCTGGCTCATCACACGCGGCCCGACCGGCTCCCCGATCCCGTCGTTGGTGTCCGGGAACCACGGCAGCAGCTTCGGGTCGTCGACCGACTGGGCCAGCAGGTGCTTGCGCGGCTGGTCCGGGAACGCGCCCATGCTGGCGCAGTCGTGGGCGTGGCTGCCGCTGTACAGCACCCCGGAGTGCACCAGCACGGCCTGGGTCGCGCCGAGGCAGGTGTCCCGCCAGCGCTGCTCGAAGTCGCTGAGGTTCAGCGCGATGCGTCCGTCGAACACACCCCCGCCGGTGCCCTCGTTGCCCGTGTAGAAGCCGGCTCCGTCCGTGGTGATGTCCTGGACCGTGGAGTTGTTGTGGATGAACCCCGGGTAGGACTTGGTGAGCTGTCCGGTGGTGGCGTCGACGACGGCCAGGGCGTGGGTGTTCGTGCCGTTGATCCGGAAGAAGTCCCCGCCGAGCAGCACGTTCTGCCCGTCCGGAGTCACCTCGACGGCCCGTGCGACCTCGTCGGCGTTGGCCGTGAAGGGCAGCAGTGAGGCTCCGGTCGTGACGGCGGCGAAGTGGCTCCTGGTCTGCCCGCCGACCGTGGTGAAGTCGCCCGCCAGATAGACCGTGTCGTCGGTGACGGCGAGCCCCCGCACGGTCGCCGAGACCCCGATCTTGAAGGAGTTGCTGACGGTGCAGGTCTCGGTGTCGATCGCCGCGATGTTGCTCACGCCGACACCGTTGACCGCGCCGAACTGGCCGCCCGCGTACAGGGTTTCGCCGTCCGGGGAGAGGGCGAGGGCCCGTACGGTCGCGGTCCCCGAGGAGATGGTGAAGGACAGCGAGCAGTCGGTGGGCGCCCCGGTCGCCGCGTCGAACGCGGCGAAGTTCACCGCGGGCTGTTCGCTCGTGCCGGGGGCCGCGGTGGGGGGCCGCAGGGTGGAGAAGGTGCCGCCCGCGTAGACGACGCCGTCGCCGGCGGCCATCGACCAGACGATGCCGTTGGTCTGCCAGGTGGAGAGGTCGTCCGCGGTGATGGCGACCGGTGGTGTCAGCGCCGCCGCCCCGGAGGCCCCGACCGTGGTCGCGGTCAGGGCTCCGGCCAGCAGGCCGAGAGCGGCGGACACGGCCCGCACACGGCCGCGTCCTCCGCCTCTGCGCCCCGTACTTCCGTTCATCATTCAGCTCCGAAGGTGAGATTCGAGCTGCGGCCGAGAGGCCGCGGATCCTGCCTCGCCCGACCGGCGGCGGGGACGGTGCGTTCCGCCGCGGACCGGGCGAGTGGGGAGGCGGGGCCGGGGCCCCGCCCATGGCCGGCGCGTTGAGCTCCACCGAGCGGTCGGTGGAGATCGGCGGTGGCGCCGGCGATCGTCCCGGTCACGGGCGCGGCGAGCGCCGGCCGGGGGTCATGGGTGGCCGCCGGCCCGGTCCGGGCCTCGGCGGTCACACGGTCGGTCGGTCCGGTAAGGGAACGGCGGACCGGCGGTGGAGCGGACCGGGCCGGCCGCCGGGGGAGCGGCGCACGTCGAGGCGCCGCCCGCGCACCGGCCCACCCGGACGGCGGTCCCGCCCCGTCATCGGTCCACCCGGACGGCGGCCCCGGTCAGCTGGTCGTCCAGCTGGCGGATGTCGGCGTCGACCATGATGCGGGCCAGCTCCCGCGACTTCACCTCGGGCTTCCAGCCCAGCAGCTCCTCGGCCTTCGAGGCGTCGCCGATCAACGCGTCGACCTCGCTGGGGCGTTCGTACTTCGGGTCGTAGCGCACATGCTCGCGCCAGTCCAGGCCCGCGTGCTCGAAGGCGTACTCCAGGAACTGGCTGACCTTGACCCCCTCGCCGGTGGCGACCACATAGTCGTCGGGGGTGTCGCACTGGAGCATCCGCCACATGGCGTCCACGTACTCCGGGGCGTACCCCCAGTCCCGGACCGCGTCCAGGTTGCCCAGATGCAGCCGGTCCTGGAGTCCCGCCTTGATCCGGGCGACGCCCCGGGTGATCTTCCGGGTCACGAAGGTCTCGCCCCGGCGCGGCGACTCATGGTTGAAGAGGATCCCGTTCACCGCGTACATGCCGTACGCCTCGCGGTAGTTGACCGTGGCCCAGTAGGAGTAGAGCTTCGCCACGCTGTACGGGCTGCGCGGGTGGAACGGGGTCTTCTCGTTCTGCGGGGGCGGGCTGGCGCCGAACATCTCGGAGGACGAGGCCTGGTAGATCCGGGTCCGGATACCGCTGGCCCGGACCGCCTCCAGGAGCCGGATGGTGCCGAGCCCCGTGACGTCACCGGTGTACAGCGGGGCGTCGAAGGACACCCGCACATGCGACTGCGCGCCCAGGTTGTAGACCTCGTCGGGCTGGATGTCGCGCAACAGGTTCACCAGCGCGACACCGTCGGAGAGGTCCGCGTGATGCAGGACGAAGGAGCGCTCCGGCTCCTCGGGGCCCTGGTAGATGTGGTCGATCCGCTCGGTGTTGAAGCTCGACGAACGCCGTATGAGCCCGTGCACCGTGTACCCCTTGTCGAGCAACAGCTCGGCCAGATACGAACCGTCCTGGCCGGTCACTCCGGTGATGAGCGCGGTCTTCGCCACGATTCCCCCTTCTCTGCTGATCGCCTCGACGGCGATGTTCACCGACATATCGGAATTGGAGCGTTCTGCGGCAAAGAGTCACCGCAGTCCTTTTCTGCTGGCACAATCCGAGCCATGACGACCGAACTCCCCTTCCCGCCCCAGGAATCCACCCGTTCCCTACTGCGGCCCGGCTCCCGCATATTCGTCGCGGGACACCGCGGCCTGGTCGGCTCGGCGGTGGCCCGCCGCCTCGCCGACGACGGCCACGAGGTGCTCACCCGCGGCCGCGACCTGCTCGATCTGCGCGACGCCGCGCGGACCGAGACATATCTGAAGGAGGTCCGCCCGGACGTCGTGGTGCTGGCCGCCGCCAAGGTCGGAGGGATCATGGCCAACAGCACGTATCCGGTGCAGTTCCTGGAGGACAACCTGCGCATCCAGCTCAGCGTGATCGCCGGCGCGCACGCGGCCGGGACCGAGCGGCTGCTCTTCCTCGGCTCGTCGTGCATCTACCCCCGGCTCGCACCCCAGCCGATCCGCGAGGACGCCCTGCTCACCGGCGAGTTGGAGCCCACCAACGAGGCGTACGCCCTCGCCAAGATCGCCGGAATCGTCCAGACCCGGTCCTACCGGCGGCAGTACGGCGCCTCCTACATCAGCGCCATGCCCACCAATCTCTACGGGCCCGGCGACAACTTCGACCTGGAGACCTCGCACGTCCTGCCCGCGCTGATCCGCCGCTTCCACGAGGCGCGGCGCGACGGGGCTCCCGAGGTGACCCTGTGGGGATCCGGCTCCCCGCGCCGCGAGTTCCTGCATGTCGACGACCTCGCCGCCGCGTGCGTACGCCTGTTGGAGGCCTACGACGGTGACGAGCCCGTCAACATCGGCTGCGGCGAGGACTTGACCATCCGCGAACTCGCCGAGACCGTACGGGATGTGACGGGCTACCAGGGGCGTATCGGATGGGACACGTCGAAGCCCGACGGGACGCCCCGCAAGCTGCTCGACGTGACCCGCCTGTCCTCCCTCGGCTTCAAGCCGCAGATCCCGCTGCGTGACGGCATCGCCCGCACCTACGCCTGGTGGCTGGGCCAACTCCCGTCCGGACAGTGATGGTTCGCCGCCGTGAGAGGTCTCACGGCGGCACACCGGCGCCGCTCCTCGCATCCGCACGCCCGCCCCGCCCTCAGTACGCCCCGCGGCCGTCGGTGACGGCGCGCACGGTGCGGGCGAGGAGTCCCAGGTCGGCGGCGACCGACCAGTTGTCGACGTACCAGAGGTCCAGCGAGACGGTCTCCTGCCAGCTCAGGTCGGAGCGGCCGCTCACCTGCCACAGGCCCGTGAGCCCCGGCTTCACCGCGAGCCGGCGATGCTCCCGCTCGTCGTAGCGCGAGGCCTCCTCCGGCAGCGGCGGCCGCGGACCGACCAGCGACATATGGCCCAGCAACACATTGAACAGCTGCGGAAGTTCATCGATCGAGGTACGCCGCAGCAGCCGCCCGACCGGGGTCACCCGGGGATCGCCGCGCATCTTGAACAGCGGCCCGTCGACCTCGTTGGCCGCGGCGAGCTGTGCCTTGAGCTCCTCCGCGTCCGCCACCATCGTGCGGAACTTCCACATGGTGAACGGCCGGTTGTGCTGCCCCTGCCGGACCTGCCGGTGGAAGACCGGCCCCCGCGAGGAGAGGCGGACGCTCAGCGCCACCGCCAATAACAGCGGTGCCAGGGCCAGCAGTCCGAACAGGGCGCCCGTACGGTCCAGCACGTTCTTGAACACCGCCTGCGGGCCGCCCCGCAACGGCGGCGCGATGTGCAGCAGGGTGAGCCCGGCCGCCGTGACCGGGCGCACCCGCTCGGCGGCCACCCCGGACAGCTCCGAGAGCACGGACAGGGCGACGCCCCCGTCGTGCAGCCCCCAGCCGAGCCGCCGCAGCCGGTCACCGGTCAGCTGGGGCCCGGGAGCCACCAGCACCAGGTCCGCCGCATGGGCGTAGACCCCGCCGAGCACCGTGCTCACATCGTCGTCGGCCGGGCAGGAGGCGAGACGCCCCGGCATCTGCACCCCGTCCAGCTCCAGCCGTGCGGCCCCCACCGGAACCACGGCGACCAGTGAGAAGTCGTGATCCGTACGGGAGTTGAGCAGCTCGGCCGCCCGGTCCACGCCCGCCGCGTCGCCGACCAGCAGCACCCTGCGGACCCGGTGGTCCCGGCGTCCGGAGAGCGGCCACCGGCGCAGCCCCGCCACCGCGGTGGCGACGAGCAGCCCGGGCGCCACGGCCACCACGGCCGTGGCCGGGTCCACCGGGCTGCCCGCCGCCGTGTGCAGCACGGCCAGCAGACCGATGAGCACGAGCCAGTCCCCGACCGCGCCGACCGCGCCGCCCGGCTCGGTCCCCGGCGGGTCCGCGTACCGACCCCGGGCGCCGCGCAGCCCGGCCCACATCAGCCCCGCCACCGCGGCGGCCGCCACCGGGCGGGGCTGGTCGCCCGCGCGCAGCAGCAGCCAGGCCGGACCGGCCAGACCCAGCAGGTCGGTCAGTGCGGCGAGGGCCGGACCGGGCGCCCTCCGCCGCCGGGCCGGTGCCGGGCGGGCCGGGTCGCGCTGTGCCGTCGGGGCCCTCCACAGCTGCTCCAGGGCCGCCGTGCGATTCCGGGAGGCGGCGGTGCGGGGACGCGGCGCGCCCCGGAGCCCCACCGGTCCGGATAGGTCGGTTTCCGGTATTTCGACATGCCCCATGAACCCCCCAGTCACAGTCGCACCCCCACAAACGGGACGCATCCGTCGATCCCATGGACTGACGGATGCGCCCTCGCTCGGTGCACGATATCCACACACGTGCCATTTCGCTGGAGTTCTCGTGAAGTTCAGACGGCTCGGTCCAGACACCTCCGATCGGCCGGAACCATCCGATGTCGCCTTGTGCGTACGGATGTTGAGGGTGCGACAGACGAGTAAGCGCTTGTGCCGGCAGGCGGTCGTGGGCGGTGTGCGGAGGCCTCGGCTCCGGTGCGCCGCGCCGGGAACGCGCGAACCCCCTGGCGGGCGGGTGCCCGGCCAGGGGGTTCGCGTGATCCCTCGCCGTGCCGCCAGGGGTGGTGAACGGACGGCGAGGGTCGCTACGGGGTCAGAACGCGCCGTCCGTGCGCCGTTTGGTGCGCCGGTGGACCAGCAGTCCGGCGCCAACGAGCCCGACTGCTGCGAGAGTTACCGACATCACAGTCGCCCCGGTGGCGGCCAGGCTGCCGCCGCCGGAGGACGGGGTGACCCCGGCGCCGCCCGCGACACCGCCGCCGACCGCGGCTCCGGACCCGGAACCGCCGACCGTCGAACCGGAGCCGCCGACCGTACCGGAGGAGCCGCCGGTGGAACCGCCGGAGGTGGAGCCGCCGCCCGACTGCGTACCGCTGTCACCGCCGGTCGAGCTGTCACCGCCCGTGGACGCGTCGCCGCCGGTCGCGCCGGCGGTGCCTGATGAACTGTCACCACCCGTACTGCCGCCGCCGTTCGTGGTCTCACCCGAGCCGCCGGTGTCGCCGCCCGTCTCGCCGCCGCCCGTGGCCGCCGTGACGGTGAGCGTCACAGGGGTGGTCCGGGTGGTGCCGACGTCGTTGCGGAACTCGGCGCGGTAGCGGTAGCCGTCCTGTGCCGTGCGCGCGGTGAAGGAGAGCTCCGGACCGGTCGCGCCCTCGACGTCCTTCCAGGTCTGCGCGCCGTCCGTGCTGACCTGCCAGCGGACCGTGGGCTCCGGGGCGCCCTCCGCCTCCGCGGTGAGGGCGACCTCCTCGCCGTCCCGGGCCGTGAGGTCGACGGGCGCCCGGGTCACCAGGGGCGACACCTGACGGGCCAGCTTGGTGATCTTCCCTTCGGCGGGGCTGGTCACGAAGACCGTGCCGCCGCCCGGTTCGACGGCGAGCGAGGCCGCGCCGGACTGGCTGTGGTTGCCGGGCAGCGACAGGTCCTTCGCGGCGACCGCGAAGTCGTCGCTGCTGTACACGGTCAGCGTGCCGTTGTTGTCGTTGGCCGGGTCGGAGAGGTCCCCGCCGTCCTGCCAGACGACGAAGGCCCGGCCGCTGTCGGTGTCGAAGGCGGCGTCGCGGGCCAGGTCCTTCCCGACGAGCGTCTTGACCAGCGTGCCCGTGGCGTCGAAGACCCGCACGGAGCGGTTGACGCCGACCCACACCGCACCGGTGGCCGGGTCCGTCTCGGTGAATCCGGCCATGCCCGGCGCGCCGGGCACGTCGAAGGAGCCGGTCGGTTCGAACGACGTGAGGTCGACCCGGTGCAGTTTGCCGGCCGCGAAGTCGCTGTACCAGAGCGTGCCCCGCTCGGGGTCGGCGGCGAACTGGGCGCCGCCCGGCAGGGTGAGAGTCCGGGTGGCCTCGCCGGTCGCCCGGACGATCTCGGAGAGCTTCGCGCCCTGGGCGACCAGCACCGTCTCCGGAGTCGTCCCGGGGGCGATGTCCGTGATGGTGGACCCGGTGAGCCAGACGCCCGAGGCCGCCTCGTCGCCCGCCTCGGCAGCCCCGACGCCCCGCAGCGGGTAGTTGTAGACGACGCCGTCGCCCGGCAGCGGGCCCGCGATGCGGGCGGCCGTCGAGGCGCGCAGCTCGCCGGTGGAGCCGGGCGCCAGGCTGATCCAGCTCTCCGACGTACCGTCCTCGGGGTTCAGCACATGCAGCCCGCGTTCGTCGACGTCGGCCGTGTCGGGGAGGTTGTCCGCACCGACGTACAGCTTCTTCGATTCGGGGTGCAGCAGCAGGTCCAGCGGCTTGCCCGCCGAGGTGAAGTCGGCGACCGCCTTGTAGGAGACGGTCCCCGCGGGTACGTCGACGCCCTCGCCGCCCGGTTCGCCGGGCTCCTCGCCCGCGAAGGCGACGGGTATCCGGACGTCCTGCGTACGGTCGCCCGCGGCGCGGTGGTCGGCGCGGGTGACGACGGAGCAGGAGACCTCGGCGCAGTCGAGGCCGTCGCCCTTCGCCGTGACCTCGATCTCCACGTCGAACGTTCCGCCGGGCCCGAAGGCCTGCGCGAGATCGCCCTCGTAGGGGTCGCCCGGAGGCACGATCCACTGCGAGGTCTGCGAATCGCCGCTCATGTCCGCGCCGCCGAGGCAGGGGGAGGGCACCCGGTTGTCGCCGTTGTCCTTGCACAGGGCGACGTAGATGCCGGTGGTCAGTCCGTACCCCTCGCCGCTGACGCGGACCTTCTGCCCGGCCGGGTCGAGTCCGGTGGTGGCCGAGACGGTGAGCGTCTGGCCCTGCGGACCGGTGGCGGTGCTCGGGGTGCCGGCGTCGGCGCTGACCGCCGCGTCGGCGGGGATCGCCGCGAGCAGCAGGGCGGCGACGGCGGCCGTACCGGCCCGGCGTCTCAGCCTGCCGCGGCCGCTCGGCGGGGTGCCGGGGGCGGTGCCCGAAGCGGTGCCCGGAGTGGATGTCATGTCATTCCTCGTCACGACGCGGGGGAGCCCGGCCCCGGCGCGAGCTGCCGGGACCGGGCGCATGGCTGTACTACTGAAGGAAGTTGCTCGGTGTCACACGGGCCTGCGCCACCCGAGTTCGTGTCGCACGGGCCCGTGTCACACGAAGTCGATGGGGGCGTGGACGTCGTACTTGCGGTCGTTGGTGTCGGTGTGGTCGGCGCGGGTCACGATGGCGCACTCGACGGTGTCGCCGCAGACGTTGCCGCCGCCGAGGTCGGCCTTGACGTGTATCTGGACGCTGAAGGTGCCGCCGGCGCCGAAGGGCGAGGTGTTGGGGAGGCCGCCGCCCAGGCTGGAGACCCAGTGCGAGGCGCCGGTGGTGCCGGACTCGTCCTGACCGCCGAGACACGGCGAGGGCTTGTTGTCGCCCTGGGCCCCGTCCACCACGCACAGGCTCACGTAGACGCCCTGCGAGGAGTTGTAACCGCTGCCGCTGACCGTGATGTTGGCGCCGGAGGCGGCCGCGGTGTCGGGTGCGGTGAGCGACAGGTTGTAGGTGGTGCCCCCGTCGGTGACCGTACGGGTACCGGTCGCGGCGGCGGCGGGGGAGGCGAAGGTCACGGCCAGTGCGGCGGCGGCGAACGCGGCGAGACCCGTGCGGGCGACGGTGCGGGTGGAGGGAACAGCACTCATGTGATGAGCACCTTTCTCGGCATCGGTAACCAGAACCACGGACACCCAGTCGACTTAGGTAAGGCACACCTAAGTCGATGTCTGTTGGGTTGTCAACAAAGCGGCCCGTCCCGGCCGCAGGCGTGCAGGAGCGCATGAGGCAGGTGTGCAGGTGTGCAGAGTGCAGGAGTGCAGGAGTCAGCCGGTTCCGGCCGACGGGAGGGTCTGCTCGGTCCAGATGGTCTTCCCGGTCGGCGTGTACCGCGTGCCCCACCGCTGGACGAGCTGCGCCACGATGAACAGGCCGCGCCCGCCCTCGTCGTCCTCCGCGCTGTGCCGCAGGTGCGGCGAGGTGTGACCGGTGTCCGAGACCTCGCACACCAGGGTGCGGTCCCGGATGAGGCGCAGCCCCAGCGGCCCGCCCCCGTACCGCACCGCGTTGGTGACCAGCTCGCTGACGACCAGCTCGGTCGCGAACGACAGCTCCTCCAGTCCCCAGGCGGCCAGTTGCCCGGTGGCCAGTTCGCGGGCGCGGCCCACCGACACCGGTTCGGCGGTCAACTCCCAGTCGGCCACCTGTTCCGCGTCCAGCTCGCGGGTACGGACCAGGAGCAGCGCCGTGTCGTCGGCGCTCGTGCCGCCGGGCACCAGCTCGGACACCGCCCGGTCGCACAGCTCCTCCAGCGAGGCGCAACCGCCGCCGAGCACCCCGCCCAGCGCGTCGAGGCCCTGCCCGATGTCGTGGTCCCGGGCCTCGACCAGACCGTCGGTGAACAGCGCCAGCAGGCTGCCCACCGGCAGGTCGATCTCCATCGACTCGAACGGCAGGCCGCCCAGGCCCAGCGGCGGTCCCGCGGGCAGGTCCGGGAACGACACCCGGCCCCCGGGTTCGACGATCGCCGGAGGCAGATGCCCGGCACGCGCCATGACGCAGCGCCGGGAGACCGGGTCGTAGACCGCGTACAGACAGGTCGCCCCGGTGGTCACGTCGTACGTCTCGACCGCCCCGCCGTACGCGTCCGACCGGTCCTCCGCGGGCTGCCCCACCAGGTCGTCCAGCCGGGTCAGCAGTTCGTCGGGGGCCATGTCGAGCTGGGCGAAGGCCCGTACGGAGGTGCGGAGCCGGCCCATGGTGGCGGCCGCCTGGAGCCCGTGCCCGACCACGTCCCCCACCACCAGGCCGACCCGGGTGCCGGACAGCGGGATCACGTCGAACCAGTCCCCGCCGACACCGGTCACATCGTCGGCCGGCAGATAGCGGTAGGCGGTCTCCACCGCGGACTGCGGCGGCAGGTGGTGGGGCAGCAACTGCCGCTGGAGGGCGAGGGAGGCGGTGCGTTCGCGGGTGTAGCGGCGCGCGTTGTCGATGCAGACGGCGGTCCGGGCGGTCAGCTCGTCCGCCAGGGCGACCTCGCCGTTGTCGAACGTGGTCGCCCGGTCGGGGGCGAGCGCCCGGCCCGAGGCGTCGGGGCCCACGCCCCGCTCGAAGGTGACGAGCCCCAGGATGCCGCCCCCGGCCCGCAGCGGGACGACGAGGGTGCCCTCGTCGAGCACGAGCCCGCCGGAGGACAGACTGCGGTGCTGCGGCGAACCGGGCGGATAGCCGACCGGAGGATACGGCTCCGGGGCCTCGCCGGAGGCTGCCGGGGCGTCGTCGGAGGCGTCGGCGGCGTCGGGGGCCTGTGCGGCTTCCGGCGGGCCCGTCTCCGGCAGGGCGAGGTCCGGCGCGCCGCCGCCCGGCTCCGAGCGTTCCGCGACCCGCAGCAGGGACATGTCCGCCGTGCTGCCCACCGCCGCCGTCTCCCCGGTCACCGCGGCCCGGGTGACATCGACCCGTACGGCGGCGGCGAAGTCCGGCACGGCCACCTCGGCGATCTCCTCGGCGGTGGTGGCCACGTCCAGGACCGTGCCGATCCGGCGGCCGGCCTCGACGAGGAGGGCCAGCCGTTCCTGGACCCGGTAGCGGTCGGTGATGTCGAAGGCGTCCTCGCAGACGCCGAACACATGCCCGTGGGCGTCCTCCAGCCGGTAGTAGGCGCAGGACCACAGATGGTCCCTCCCCGGATCGCTGGGCGGCTGCCCCCGGAAGTTCAGGTCGAGGATCGGCTCGCCGGTGTCGATCACCTGGTGCATGACGCCGTCGAGGGTCTGGGGGTAGCCCGGGCTCACGAAGGAGCCGCCGGAGTACAGCTCATCGGCCCGCATGCCCCGGAACGCGGCCAGCGGCTGCCCGATCTCCCGTTCGTAGGCGGTGTTGCACCAGGTCAGCCGCAGATCGGTGTCGTAGATCGCCAGTCCGACGGGCGACTGGGTGGCCAGCCCCTGGAGCAGGGCGATCCGGGACTCCCAGTGGCGCAGTTCGCCCACCTCGGCCGCCACCATGATCCGGTCCGGCGCGCCCGGTGTCCCGCTGCCCCCGGCGCCGCCGGGCAGCGGGCAGGTCGCCGTCGCCACCAGCAGCTCATGGCCGTCGCGGGTGCGGGCCACGTGGATCTCGTCGCCGACGAGGGACGAGGGTCCGAGACCGGGAGCGGCCGTTCCGGCGACGTCGGAGGAATCGGAGGGGTCGGACGGTCCGGAAGGATCGAGCGGTTCGTCCGGTCCGGAAGGATCGAGCGGTTCGGGCGCCGGGGACGGCCGGGGCGGCCCGTCCGAAGAAGCGCCGCCGACGGTGACCGGGTGCGCCGAGAGGAACGCGCTCAGCGGCCGTCCCAGGACCTCGGAGGGCTCGTAGCCGAGCAGCTCGGCGGCCGCGGGGCTCCAGCCGATGACGGTGCTCTCATCGTCCAGAACCATCGTGGCCGCCCTGGTGATGTCCAGGGGGCCACGGAAATCGGCGCTCTCCGCCGTGTTCGCCGCGCTCACGGCGCGACCCCGGCCCGTTTCATTACCCTCAGAATCCGCCCTGCCCGGGACCGGCACAACCGCGGTGCCCCGGGCCGGGCCGGCGGGGCATCGGCGTCAGCGCACCCCGTCGGGCCGGAACTGCACGCTGACGCGCGGCCCGACGGCCCGTGCGGTCTTGGGGATCGCGTGCTCCCAGGTGCGCTGGCAGCTGCCGCCCATGACGATCAGGTCGCCGTGGCCGAGCGGCCTGCGCACGGGGGCGGGGCCCGGGCGGCGCGGCCGGAGGGCGAGGTACCGGGGCGCGCCCAGCGAGAGGATCGCGACCATGGTGTCCTCGGTGCTTCCCCGCCCGGTGGTGTCCCCGTGCCAGGCGACCCCGTCCCGTCCGTCGCGGTAGAAGCACAGCCCCGCCGTGGTGAACGGTTCGCCGAGCTCGGCCACGTAATGGCTGCTCAGCTCGGTGCGGGCGGCCTCCAGCGCCGGATGCGGAAGAGGGTCGCGGCGGCCGAAGTGGGCCAGCAGCCGGGGGACCGCCACCACGCGCTCGTACATGACGCGCTGCTCGGCCCGCCAGGCGACATCGCGTACCAGCGTCTCGAACAGCGTGTCCGCGCCCCGGAGCCATTGCGGCAGCACGTCGATCCAGGCTCCGTGGCCCAGGTCGGTACGGCGCAGCCCGCTCAGGGGGCGGGTGCCGACCTCGGCCTCCTGGTCGAAAAGTGAGCTCTGCAGGTGTACGGCCATGGGGTGAGCGTAACGCTATTCGAGCATGTGTGCGAATAGTCGGGCGGTGACGACGCATGATCAAGCGGTGACGGGGAGAGGACCTTCCTTGATCAGGTCGGCGCACTTCTCGCCGATCATCATCGTGGTGATGCACGGATTGACCGTCGGCAGGAACGGCATGACGGAGGCGTCGGCCACCCGCAGCCCCCGGACCCCCTTGACCCGCAGCTGCGGGTCGAGCGGCGATTCCCCGTCCTCCACCGGGCCCATGCGGACGGTCCCGGCCGGGTGGTACACGGTGTTGTGCGTCTCGCGGATGTAGTCGAACAGCTCCGCGTCCGTGGTCGCGCCGGGCCCCGGCGCCAGCTCGGCCCCGGCCCACGCCGCCATCTCCGGCCGCGCGACGATCTCCCGCGCCAGCCGCAGCCCGTACGTCATCACCCGTACGTCGTGCTCGTCGGTGAAGTAGCGCGGATCGACCCGGGGCTTGTCCCGGAAGTCCCGGGTCCGCAGCCGGACCGTGCCCCGCGACCGGGCGCGGGTGACGTTCGGGGTCAGACAGAAGGCGTTGTCCGAGGTCGGGTAGCCGCGCCGGTAGGTGTTCAGGTCGAACGGCACCGATCCGTAGTGGAACATCAGGTCCGGCCGGTCGAGCCCCGGCTCGGTGTCGGCGAAGATCCCGATCTCCCACCACTGGGTGGAGGTGGTGACCATCGGCCGCTTCGCCTCCCACATGATCACGCCCTCCGGATGGTCCTGGAGGTGCGAGCCGACGCCGGGGGAGTCCACCCGTACGTCCACGCCGGTGTCCCGCAGATGCCAGGCCGGGCCGATGCCGGACAGCATCAGCAGCTTCGGCGAGTCGATCGCCCCGCAGGAGACGATCACCTCGCGCCGCGCGCGCACCGCCCCGCTGTGCACGGTGTCGGGCTCCAGATACTCCACCCCCGAGCACCGGTCGCCGTCGAACAGCAGCCGCTTCGCCTGGAGCCCGGTCCGTACCTCCAGGTTCGGCCGCTTCCCCAGCACCGGGTGCAGATACGACACCGAGGCCGAGGAACGGGTGCCGTCCTCGCGGGCGTTGATCTGGAACCAGTGCGCGCCCCGGATCACCGTGGAGCCCGTGTTGAACGGCACGGTGGGAATGCCCGCCGCCGCGCAGGCCTCCAGCAGAGCCGTACCGCACGGGTCGCGGGGCGGCACGGTACGGATGGTGACCGGACCGGAGCGGCCGTGGTGGTCGCCGGGCGCGTCGTTCGTCTCCAGGCGCCGGTAGAGCGGGAAGCAGTCCGCCGCGCTCCACCCGGTGCAGCCCAGCGCGCCCCACGCGTCGAGGTCCTCGGCCGGAGCCCAGAAGGCGATGCAGGAGTTGTGCGAGGAGCAGCCGCCCAGCACCTTGGCGCGGGCGTGCCGCATGAAGCTGTTGCCCCGCTCCTGCGGCTCCACCGGGTAGTCCCAGTCGTAACCGGACTCCAGCAGCGCCATCCACCGCTCCAGCCGCAGGACGCTGTCGTCCCCGACGTCCGAGGGGCCCGCCTCCAGGACGCAGACGGTGACGTCCGGGTCCTCGGTGAGCCGGGCGGCGATGACGGCGCCGGCCGTACCGCCGCCGACGACGACGTAATCGAACGCGGGTACAGGGCGTGCTTCGGACATCGGGTCTCCAGGGTCGGGCCGGCCTGCGGGGACGTCAGCCGGCCGGCGGGGGCGGGGCGGTGGGGGCGGTGGGGTCGTCCTGGGCCTCGAACCGGTGCTCGGCGAGGACGCCGGTCCGGTGCCGCTGGACGAACCAGTAGTAGGCGAAGCCGCCGAGCGCGACGACGCCGATGAACAGGAACGCGCCCCACCGCAGATACCAGTGCTGCGGACCGGTCGCGTTGTACACCTCGGCGCGCGGCCAGGCCAGGTTGAGCGACATCGCCGTGCCCCAGAGCACCGCGAGCACATTGACCGGCAGCCCCCAGCGGCCCAGCGAGAACGCGCCCTCGCGCGGCTCCCAGCCGCCGCGCAGCCGGCGCAGCAGCATGGGCACGGTGACCAGCAGATAGGCCACGTAGATCATGATGATCGCGATACTGGTGATCACCGAGAAGATCTGCGGCTGGTTGATGTTCACCACCAGGATCACGACGCCCACCACCCCGATCAGCACGGCGGGCACCACGGGTGTCTTGAAGCGGGGGCTGACCCGGGCCAGCTTCGATCCGGCGGGCAGGTTGTTGTCCCGGGCCATGGCGAACATCAGCCGGATCCCGGCCGCCTGCACGGCCAGCACACAGACCGTGATCGCGACGACCACCGCCCAGAGGAAGATCTCCCCGACGGTGTCGCCGAGCGTCGCCAGCACCACGTACTGCAGACCGCCCGTCGACAGCTCCTCGGCGTGCAGGTCCGGCACCGAGAGCAGCGCGAAGAGCAGGATGAACGCACCGATCAGGAAGGACGCGATGAGCGCCCGCAGAATGGCGCGGGGCGCGTTGCGGCCCGGGTTGTGCGACTCCTCGCCGAGCGAGGACGCGGTGTCGAAGCCGTACATCACATAGGCCGAGGCCAGCGACGCGGTGAGGAACGCGCCGAAGTAGCCCAGCGACTGGCCGCTGCCCAGCCCGTACGTCTCCGTCAGCGCGGTGCTGGGGCCCCGGGTGATGTGGGCGGCCAGGAAGATGATCAGGGCCACGGCGGCGATCAGCTCGATGAAGACGCCCGCGGAGTTGATCCGGGCCATGAGCTTCACGCCGAACGCGTTCACCAGCGTGGAGAACAGGATGAGCACCGTGCCCAGCAGGACGGCGTTGGCCGCCTGGTCGTTCTTGCCGCTGCCGTCGCCCACGAACTGGAACCAGTCGTCGATCTGCGGCAGCGTGATCTGGTACGCCAGCGCCACCGCCGACAGGGTGACCATGGTGGCCGTCATCATCATCCAGCCGCCGAGCCAGCCGACGTGCGGACCGCCCATCTTCTTGGCCCAGTTGTAGACCGAACCGGCCACCGGATAGCGGGCGGCCAGCTCGCAGAAGCACAGGGCCACCATCAGCTGCCCGCAGAAGACCATCGGCCAGGACCACCAGTAGGCGGGGCCGCCGAAACTGACGCCGAAGTAGAACAGCTGGAAGGTGCCGGTCAGGATCGAGATGTAGCTGATCCCGGCGGCGAAGGTGTGGAAGTTGCCGAGCGTGCGCCGGAGTTCGGGCTTGTAGCCCAGCTCGCCGAGCGCGTCGTCGTCATGGCTGCTGTCCGGCACCGCCCGCCCTTCGGGGCCCTTGGCGCCGCTCACTCGAACCACCGCTGGGGGACCGCCGCGACATTGCGCCAGATGTGCTTGGCCTCCTGGTACTCGGCGAGACCGGCCGGACCCAGCTCGCGGCCGAAGCCGGACTGCTTCATACCGCCCCACTCCGCCTGCGGTACGTACGGGTGGAAGTCGTTGATCCACACGGTGCCCGCCCGCAGCCGCGAGGCCACCCGGTGGGCGCGCCCGCCGTCCTGCGTCCAGACCGCGCCCGCCAGCCCGTACACGGTGTCGTTGGCCAGCCGGACCGCGTCGTCCTCGTCCCGGAACCGCTCGACCGTGAGCACCGGACCGAACGACTCGTCCTGCACCACGGACATCGAGGTGGCGCACTCGTCCAGCACGGTGGGCGGGTAGTAGAAGCCGCCCGCCAGCGCCGGATCCTCGGGCCGCGCGCCCCCGCAGCGCAGCACCGCGCCCTCGGCGATGCCCTCCGCCACGTACGCCTCGACCTTGTCGCGGTGCGCGGCCGAGATCAGCGGCCCGCTGCGCGCCTCCTCGTCGAACGGCCCGCCGAGCCTGATCCGGCCCGCCCGCGCCACCAGCTCGTCGGTGAACCGGTCGTGCAGCTCGTCCTGGACGAGGAGCCGCGCCCCGGCGGAGCAGACCTGCCCCGAGTGCAGGAAGACCGCCATCAGCGCGTAGTCGACGGCGGTGTCGAAATCGGCGTCGGCGAAGACGATGTTCGGATTCTTGCCGCCCAGCTCCAGGGCGACCTTCTTCACGGTGGGCGCGGCGGCCGCCATGATGCGCCGCCCGGTCACGAGCCCGCCGGTGAACGACACCAGGTCCACCCGCGGATCCTCCGTCAGCGGCGCCCCCACCACACCTCCCGCCCCGAGCACCAGATTGGCGACCCCGTCCGGCAGCCCGGCCTCGGCCAGCAGCCCCATGAGGAGGATGGCGGTGTGCGGGGTCAGCTCGCTCGGCTTGAGGACGAACGTGTTGCCGGCCCCGAGCGCCGGGGCGACCTTCCAGGCGGTCTGGAGCAGCGGATAGTTCCACGGCGTGATGAGCGTGCAGACGCCGACCGGCTCGTACACGATCCGGCTGTCGACGTCCGCGAGCCCGGTGTCGACGACCCGGCCCGCGTCCCCGGCCGCGACGAGGTTGCCGAAGTACCGGAAGCAGTTCGCGATGTCGTCCATGTCGTAGGCGCTCTCGACCAGCCGCTTCCCCGTGTCCAGCGACTCGGCCCGGGCGAAGACGTCCTTGTCCCGCTCCAGCAGCTCCGCCACCCGCAGCAGCAGCCGCCCCCGCTCGGCGGCCGGTGTACCCGGCCAGACCCCCTGGTCGAAGGCGCGCCGGGCCGCCGCGACGGCGGCTGCGGCGTCCTCGGCCCCGCCCTCGTCGACCTCGGCCACCGGCGTGCCGTCGGCCGGACAGCGGATCTCCCGCTTCCGCCCCCCGGCGGCCGCGGTCCACTGGCCATCGATGAACAGCTCCGGCATGGGCTCCTCCTGTACGGGGGCGGGACGGGCGCCCCGCCGGGTGCGGGCCACGGCGACGACCGGCTCCCCGGGTGACGACGTCAGCACAGACAGTAAGGGCGGCCGGGTGTGCGCGCAGCGCGGGGGCGGCCGTCCGGAGCACGCGCCCCCGCCGGCCCGCCGGCCGGGCACGCACCGCCCGGAGCCGGGCGTTCCTCGCCCGATAGGATCCGGTCCGGCCCTGACCTCACGTCATGGGCCGGTCAACAGGTCCTGAAACAGGGCGGTTTACGCCCTGCCGCGCCGCCATTGAGAAGGCCGCCACGAGAAGTGCGTCCGCCGGGCGGCCGGGACAGCCGGAACACCGAGTGAGTGGAGCGCCAGTCATGCGTGGAGGCAGCGTCGCCGTGGTCGGCGGCAGCATAGCGGGGTGTGCCGCGGCCCTGGCCGCGTCGCGCGGGGGAGCGGAGCGGATCACCGTCCTGGAGCGGGCCGACGACCGGCTCCGGGACCGAGGGGTGGGCATCGCCCTCCAGAGCGACCGGTACGAGGAGCTGCGGGAGGCCGGGTACGTCGCGCCGGAGATGCCCTGGGCGCCGCTGACCCGGCGGGTGTGGAGCGTGCGCGACGGCGAGGCGGACCACGGCCGGGCCGTCGGCGAGCAGCCGTTCCCCTTCCGGGCCTAGCGAGGCGCCTGCCGGTCCCGGTGCGGTGGTCACCGGGGTGGAGCCGGACGCCGACGGGGTGACGCTGCGGCTCGCGGACGGGTACGAGGAGCACTTCGACGTGGTGATCGGGGCCGACGGATACCGCTCCGTCGTCCGCGAGGCCATGTTCCCCGGCGCGGACGCCACGTACGCCGGATACATCGGCTGGCGCGGGACCTCGTCGGACGTCGCGGACCTTCCGTCGGACGGCAACGACGCGCACAACATTGTCTTCCCCGGCGGCCACTGCATGATCTACCGCATCCCGGACGGCGTCGGCGGCCACCGGCTCAACTGGGTGCTCTACACCGCGCCGCCGCAGGCCGACGGCCTCCACCCCGACCTGCGGACGCCCACCTCACTGCCGCCGGGCCGGCTCAACTCCGAACTCACCGCGCGACTTCGCGCCCTGGTCGCCGACAACTTCCCGCCGTACTGGGCCTCCAGGGTGCTCCGCACCCCCGCCGACACCACCTTCATCCAGCCCATCTACGACCTGGAGGTGCCGCACTACACCTCCGGACGGATGGCGCTCGTCGGTGACGCCGCCAGCGTCGCCCGCCCGCACATCGGCGGCGGCAGCGTGAAGGCGCTCCAGGACGCCACCGCGCTGGAGGCCGCCTGGAAGGCCGGGGGCAGCTGGAAGGAGGTCCTGGAGGGGTACGACGCCGGGCGCGGGCCCGTCGGGTCCGCCATGGTGGCCCTCGCCCGCCGGATGGGCGCCGCGCAGGTCGAGAACACCCCGGACTGGTCCGCCATGGGCCAGGCCGAGTTCGACACCTGGTGGCAGGACCAGAACAAGGGCTCCGACCGGCGCAGCGGCTTCGGCGGTCACAGCATGAAGGCCGGGTAGGCGCGGAGTGCGCGCGGCACGGGCGCGGTGACCTCACGCCTCACGGGGTCACCGCGCCCGTGCCCGTACGGTCGTCGCGTCTCAGGCCGCCGTCGGGGCCAGCTCCAGCGCCGCGTGCAGCGCGGTGGCGTCGGCGCGGGCGTCCGCACCGGACATGCGCAGCGTCACCCGCCCCGAGGTGAGGACCGTGAGCGTACGGGCGCACTCGGCGGCCTGGGCGGGGCTGGGGGACACCAGCAGGACGGCGATGCCCTCCGCGGCCAGCGTCGTCACCAGCTCGTGGACCTGCCGGACGAGGACCGGCGCGAGGCCCTCGGTCGGCTCGTCGAGCAGCAGCACCCGTGGCGAACCGAGCAACGCGCGGGCCAGCGCCAGCATCTGCTGCTCGCCGCCGGACAGATCCGTACCCCGGTTGCCCCGGCGCTCGCCCAGCCGGGGCAGCAGTTCCAGGACCCGCGCGGGGGTCCACACGCTGGGGCGCGTTGTGTCGCCGCGGCGCGGCGGACGGTAGGACAGTCGCAGGTGCTCCTCGACGGTGAGTCCGGCGAACACCCGCCGGCCCTGAGGTACGAGCCCGATCCCGGCGCGGGCGATCCGGTGCGCGGGCCGGCCCGTCACCTCGCGGCCGTCCAGGGTGACGGTTCCGGCGCTCGGCCGCATCAGGCCGGCGACGGTGTGGACGAGGGTGGTCTTGCCGGCGCCGTTGTGGCCGACGACGGCATGGACCGTGCCGGCGGACACCGACAGGTCGAGCGCGTGGAGGACGGTGCCGCCGTGGTAGCCCGCGGTCAGGCCGGTGAGTTCGAGCATCGGGGGCCGGTCATCCTCTCGCTTCGGTGACGGGTGCCGCTTCGGTCGCGGCCGCTCCCGGGCCGGTGCCGTGGTAGGCGTCGCGGACCTCGGGGTGCGCCAGCACCTCCTGGGTCTCGCCGGTGACGAGCACCCTTCCGGCGGCCAGCACCGTGACCGTCGAGGCGATCTGGGCGACCACCTCGACGTGGTGCTCCACCAGGATGACCGCCACGCTCGCCGGCAGACCGCCGAGGATGCCGAGCAGCCGGCCGATGTCGCCGTCGGTCAGTCCGGCCGCGGGCTCGTCCAGGAGCAGCAGCCGGGGCGCGCCCGCCAGCGCGGCGGCGAGGTCGAGCATGCGGCGCTGCCCGTGCGAGAGCGTCGAGGCCGGGCGGCGGGCGAGGTCCGCCAGCCCCACGGTCTCCAGATGGCGGCCCGCGGACTCGGTGTGCTGCCGGTAGCGGGACGGGCTGCGCCATGCCCCGCGGCGCTTCGGATGGTGCGGCCAGCCGGCCAGGACGACATTGTCCAGCACCGACAACTCGGATATCACGGACGGCTGTTGAAAGCTGCGGGCGATGCCGAGGCGGCTGCGCCTGGCGGTGGATGTACGGGTGATGTCGGCGCCGTCGAGAGCGATCGTGCCGTGGTCGGGCCGGTCCGTGCCCGCGATGAGGTTGAGCAGGGTGGTCTTGCCCGCGCCGTTGGGGCCGATGACGGCGTGCCGGGCGCCCGCCGGGAGCCGGAGGCTGACGTCGTCGACCGCGGTGAGCGTGCCGTACCGGCGGGTGAGCCGGGTGAGGTCCAGCACGGGCGGCGGCGGGGCGGTAGCGGCGGCGGATGCCGGTGCCGCGGTGGTCGGTTCGGATGTCATGGGGAGACCTTCCCGGCGGGGGCCGAGGTGGGAACGGGCGTCGGCCGGTCCGGCGGCCGGGGCGCGTCGGAGGACGGTCCGCTGCCGCCGCCGGATCCGCCGCGCAGACCCGCGAGCCCGCGCGGCAGCACGTACACCGTGGCGACGAAGAGCACGCCGAGCAGCAGCGGTCCGTGGCCGGGCCAGGAACCGGCGACCCAGTCCCGGGTGGCGACGATGAGCCCGGCGCCCAACAGCGCGCCGATCACCGACGTCGTACCGCCGATGACCACCGCCAGCAGGGCGAACGCGGCGATCTCGAACCCGACGTCGGCGGGGGAGAGGTACTGCTGGACGGTCACCATCAGCGAACCGCCCACACCGGCCAGCGCGCCCGCGCAGATGTGGGCCACCAGCAGATAGCGCCCCACCGGATGCCCGGAGGCGCGCATCCGCGCCTCGGCGCCCCGGGTGCCCGTCAGCAGCTTCCCCGCCGGGGAGCGCAGGACGAGCAGGGTGAGGGCCACGGCGACGACGGCGACGACCAGCGCGTAGGTGTACAGCTCGCTCTCCGCCAGCATCCCCTCCCCGCCCCAGAGCGCCTGGGTGGCCGGGAAACCGACGAGTCCGTCGGCGCCGCCGGTCACGGACTTGAGCTGGTTGACGACCGCGCCGGTCAGCTCGCCGACGGCCAGCGTGATCATCAGGACGGTGGTGCCACGGGCCCGGATCACCGCAGGCCCCACCACCGCCGAGAAGACGGCGGCGGCGAGCGCCGAGAGGACGATCTGGACGGGGCCCACGGTCCACCCGGCGTCCGCGAGATTCGCGGTGGCGTACGCGCCCACGGCGAACGGCGCGGTCTGCCCCAGGGTGGGCAGCCCGGCGTAACCGGTGAGGATGGTGACGCTGACCGCGAGCAGCCCCAGGGCCAGCGCGGAACCGGCCAGCGAGATGCTGTACGCGTCGAGCAGGGCCGGCAGGGCGATGAGCACCACGAGCAGCACGAGCAGCGGAGCCGCCTGCCACCACGCGGCCCTGCCGGGCAGCCGGCCGACCCACGCCGGTGCCCGGTTCCCGCCCGCTCGGGGCGCCGTGGCGCTCCGGTCCGGGGCCCGGTCCTGACCTCGGCCCCGATCCGCCTCCGACGCCTTCGCCGTGGTCGTCGTCGGCCGTGCCGCACCGCCCGACGGCCGTCGCAGCCGTGCCGCGAGAGCGCCCCGCAGCCGGGCGACCGGGTCTGGAGCGGGGCCATCGGGTCCGTGCCCCGTCGCCGGTTCCGCGAAGCGGGAGCGCAGCACCAGCACCGCCGCCATCGCGGCGAAGAGCAGATACGGGGCCAGCTCGGGCGCCAGCGAGACGCCCAGCGTCTGTACCTCGCCCACGGCGACCGCCGCGAAGAAGGTCGCCCACAGCGAGCGCAGGCCGCCGAGCACGACCACCACCAGGGAGAGCATCAGCACGTTCTCGGACGTGCCGGGCCCGGGGCCGATGATCGGCGCCCCGAGCACACCCGCCGCCCCGGCCAGCGCACCCGCCGCCGCGAGGACGCCGGTGTGCACCGCCCGGGGGCTGAGCCCGGTGGCCGCGAGCATCTGCGGGTCGTCGGCGGCGGCCCGTACCGCCGCGCCCATCCGGGTCCGGGTCAGCACCCAGGTACCGAACGCGGCGAGCAGTACGGCCATCACGATGAAGCAGAGCCGGTAGGCGGGGTAGCGGTGCCCCAGCAGCGTCACCGAGGAGTCGAGGACCTCGGGTACGCGTACCGGGAGTTCGTCCGCCCCGAAGAACTGGACGAGCAGATCACCGCCGATCAGGGCGAGCCCGAACGTCAGCAGTGCCTGCGCGAGATGCCCACGCCGGGCGAGCGGAGCCGTCGCGGCGGACAGCCCCGCCCCGGCGACGCACGCCGCCGCTGTTCCGGCGACCAGGCCGAGGGCGAGCCCGCCCCAGGTCCCGTCGCTCAACTCGGCGCCGGTGTAGGCGCCGATCGCGTACAGCGTGCCGTGCGACAGATTCAGTACGCCCGCCGTGCCGAAGGCGAGGCTCAGACCGGCGGCGACCACGAACAGCAGCAGCCCGAAGGCCACTCCGTCCACCGCCGGTACGAGGTGGGCATCCAGGAGGTCCATGTCAGCTGCCGAGCGTCGCCAGGTCCTGGACCATGACGTTGGCCAGCTGGGAGCCGTCCGGCCGCACCTGGCGCAGGTACCACGTCTGCACCGGCGAGTGCGCCTTGTCGCCGAACTCCCAGGCGCCGCGCGGGCTGTCGATCTGGCCGAGACCCGCGATGGCCTTGTTGATGGTCTGCGGCGTCACGTCGCCGTCCTTCGCCGCGTCGGCGATCGCCTTGTCCAGCACGGCGGCCGCGTCGTACGACGACATCGCGTAGGTGGTGGGCTGGGTGTCGTGCTCCGCGGTCCAGTCGGCGGCGAACTTGCGGTTCGCCTCGTTGTCGAGGTCGGCCGCGTAGTTCAGGACGGAGTAGATGTCCTTGGCCGCCGGCCCCTGGGCCTGGAGCACGCTGCCCTCGGTGACGAACGCCGTGTACAGCGGCAGATCGGCGATGTCGGACTGGGCGTACTGCTTGGCGAAGTCGATCGCGGCCTTGCCGGCGTAGAAGCAGTACACCGCCTTGGCGTCCGTCTTGGCGATCTCCGCGAAGTACGGCATGAAGTTGGTCGTCTTCGGGAACGGCGTCCAGGTGGTCTTGCCGTCCGGATTGGCGAGCTCGCCCTTCACCCGCTTGAACTCATCGGTGAAGCCGCGGAGTTCGTCGTAACCACCCTGGTAGTCCGGGCCGATCGCGTAGACCGGGCCGTCGACCTTCTCCTTGATGTACGGAGCGATGGCCTTGCCCGGCTCGTCGGACAGGAAGCTCGTCGTCCACACGTACTCGATGTCCTTGACCGGCGGCCGGGCGTTCGACCCCAGGAAGGGGATCTTCGCCTGCTGGGTCAGGGGCAGCACCGCGTTGACCGAGCCGCCGCCGACGAAGCCCGTCAACACGTCGACCTTGTCCTTCTTGACCAGCTTGGTGGCCGCGGGCACGGCGGTCGGCGGGCCGTCGCCCTCGTCCGCCACGATGAGCTCGACCTTGCGGCCGCCCAGCTTGTTGCCGTGGGTGTCCAGATACAGCTTGAAGCCGTCCCGCAGCTCCGTGCCGACCGGCTCGTACGTGCCCGACAGGGAGGCCACCAGACCGACCTTCACGGTGTCGTCGGAGGAGCCGCTGTCGCCGCTGCACCCGGTGACGGCCGCGAGGCCGAGGGCGAGGGCGGCAGCGCCGACGGGACGGAATCTGCGGTGGCGGGGACTCGATGGTGTGAAGGGGAACATGAGGGCTCTCATCAGGGGTGGAGGGACAGCGGGCGGGGCGGGGGGCGGCAGGATCGAGGGGTCCCGGTCGGGACGGGGCGCGGCCGGGGGAGGCCGGGCCGGAGGTCAGCGCGCGGGCGGCAGGCTCGCGTCGCGGACCTGGGGGGACAGCGAGTCGCCGACCTGGTTGATCAGTTCGGACATCATGTAGCTGACCTCGCCGATGTCCGCGTCCCTGGTCGTGGTCACGAGCAGCGAGGCGCCGCTGGAGACGGCCATCGAGAACATGTAGCCGCCCTCCATCGCGGTGAGGCTGTGCTCCACGGGGTCGGTCTGGGTCAACTGGGCCGCTGCGGAGAGCAGGTTGACGATGCCGGACGCGATGGCGGCCAGCCGCTCGGCGTCGTCGCGTTCCACGCCGGCGTAGGCCAGCGCGAGTCCGTCCACGGACACCGCTATCGCCTGGGTGACTTCCGGGATGCGCCCGGCGAAATCGCTCAGGATCCAGCTCAGGTCGGAGGAGGTGGTCATTTCTCGGTCCGTTCGGTGTTGTCGTCCGGGGCGGAACGCCCCCGGTGGTTCGTGCTCCGGTTGATCCCCTGGGCGTAGGCCGCCAGTACGTCGGAGACCTGCCGGCTGTCCCGGCGGCGGGGCGACGGCCGCGGAGCAGCGGCGGCGGGCCGCTGTTCGGCGCCGCCCCGCTTGCCCCCGGCGGGCCACTGCTGCGGTGTTCTGCGCTGCCGCACCGGCAGCCCCGAGGAACTGACCCCGGCGACCCGCGACACCGGCTCGTCGTGCACGGGATGCGGCGCGGGAGCGGTGTCGTGCCCCCGTTCGTCCGTGGGGGCGGACGCGGGCACGGACGCCGTGTCGTGCCCGTGCTCACGCGTGGGTACGGCGCCGGGCGCGGTGTCGTGCCCCCGTTCACGGGCGATGACCCCCGAGCCGACCGGGGCGCCCCCGCGGCCGGGCCGGGCGTCCGTCGCGGTGGTCTGCCGCCGACCGCTCGGCCCCGGCGGTGTGACCGGGCGCGGCGCCTCGTAGCCGACATCGTTGCCGAGCTCGCTCTGCGACGGCGCCTGGACCTCCTTGAAGTCCAGGGCCAGCACCTTCGCGGGCAGCGTGACCTCGGCGATCGTGCCGGGGCCCGAGGAGTCGCGCAGCTCGACAACGATGCCGTGGCGCGCGGCGAGCCGGGCCACCACATGCAGACCCATGGACCGTACGTCGCCGATGCCCGCCTGCGGTTCGCGCAGCGCGGCGTTGTGGACCGCGCGGCGCTCCGCCGTGATGCCCACGCCCTCGTCGACGATCTGTACGACCGCCCGGTCCCACAGCCGCCAGACGGCGACCCCGACCTGCTTGTCCGGGGGCGAGTACCGGGTCGCGTTGTCGAGCAGCTCCGCCAGGATGTGCGCCACGTCGTGCACGGCGCGGGCGGTGACGCCGATCCCCGACTCGATCACGCCGAGCGAGACCCGGTCGAACCGCTCGATCTGCTGGGCGGCGGCCACGATGACGGTGGAGCACCCGACATCGGCCGAACGCACCCGGGCGTTGCCGTAACCACCCAGCACCAGCAGGTTGTTGGTGTTGCGCTCCATGCGGACCGCGAGGTGGTCGAGAGCGAAGAGGGTCTTCATCCGTACGGGGTCGGCCTCGTCGCGCTGCACGGTGTCCAGCTCGGACACCATGACCGCGGTCAACCGGGCTCCCCGGCGCGCGACCCCGACCAGCGTCTCGGCCAACTGCTCGTGCGCCTGAGCCTGTTGTGCGGCGAGGCGGACGGCCTCGTGGTGGACGGCGTTGAACGCCTCGCCGACCTCGCCGATCTCGTCCTGGCCCGTGGTCCTGACCGGGTCGCCGGTCCGCCGGGCCACCTCCTCGGGCGTCGCCCCGCGCAGCGCGCCGGGCCGGGACAGCTCGTTCATCACGGCGGGCAGCCCGGAGTGGGCGACCTCGTGCGCGGCGTTGCGCAGATCACGCAGCCGCCGGATCATGACACGGCCCAGGCGGATCGCGACGACGACGACGCCGACCAGCGTCAGGAGCACCAGGGCGACCTCCGCGCCGGCCGTCCAGACGAGGGTGGTGCGTACGTCGGAGACCTGGGCGTGGACGGCGGCGTCGACCCGCTTCTCCACCGAACGCAGCAGCTCCTGCCGGTCGTTGGCGGCCTTCTGCCACTCCTCGGGGGTGACCGTGATGTCCTTGCCGGTGCCCGTGCGGCCGATCTCGTCCTCCAGCCGGCGGGCCTCCAGCGCCTTCGCCCCGGAGAGGGTGCGCTCCAGCCAGGTCCGCCATTCGCCGGGCCCGAGGTCGAACATGACGCCGATCGACTCGGTGTAGCCCAGCCGGCCGGCGTCGAAGGTCCGCTGCGAAGCGGTCGTGAAACCGCCGGCGGCCTGGGCTCGCGCCACGGTGACCTGCTGCTGGGCGGTGTGCTCGGCGGCCTCCGACAGGGCGGCCGCGGCACGGATCCGGTCCGCGATGTCGGCGTCGACGCCGTCCGCCTGCGCGATGCCGTCGCGGTAGCTGTTGAGGTCGGCGATCACGATCCGATAGCCGAAGGCGAGCGCGGAGACGGTGCTGCTGCCCGAGCGCACCTGGGCGCGGAGCCCGGGCATCTCCTCGATGAAGCGCTCGATCCGGTCCAGGGCGCCCTGCGCGCTGCCGGGCACCGAGGAGAGACCCTTGGTCCGGCCGCGGAAGGTGGCGATGCTCTTGTCGGTGGCGCTCGTACGTATCCGGAAGGCTTCCGCGTCCCCCTGTTCGGAGATCAGGGCGGTGGCCGCTGCCCGCTCACGCTGTAACTGGTGGGCCAGCTCGCTCGCTCCGGCGGCGGCATCGACCATCGAGGTCAATCGGCCTGCCTGGAGTGCCTGGTTCGTCGCCGGTGCAAGGGCGAGAACCGAGAAGGTGACGGCGACGGTGAGCGGTGCGGTGACGAGGAGTACGAGGCGACGATTGATTTTCACTGCGCGGCTCCATGGCCGGAACCGGGCTCGAATATCGGTGACACTCAGATACCTGTTAACGGGTTGTGGGGGTGTCGGTGAGGACATGCCGACGGGGTCAGCGATGCTGGTGGGGCAGCAGAGGCCCCAGGGGCGCGCGGCATGATCCTATGCCGTAGTGCGCTCCTCCGGATGGGGGAATCTCTGAAAAATCTGCGCACCGGCCGCACAAAGGTGGCCTGACCTCGATCACAAGTGTGCCAAAAAAGAGAGTTATTGAGTCAACGCGGCGTGTCCGGACACCGCCCGGAGCCTCGATGGCGTCACCGCGAAGCGTCCATCCACGCCTCGATCCCGTCCGCGCCGCGCGGCAGTTCCGACGACAGGCACAGCGCGCCCTCGGCCGTGATGACGAAGTCGTCCTCGATCCGCACACCGATGCCGCGCAGCTCCTCGGGAAGCGTCAGATCGTCGGGCTGGAAGTACAACCCGGGCTCGACGGTGAGCACATGGCCCTCCTCCAGCACACCGCCCGGGTACGTCCCGCTGCGGGCGGCCGCGCAGTCGTGGCAGTCCAGGCCGAGCATGTGGCCCGTGCCGCAGACCGTGTAGCGCCGGTACAGGTCGGGCTCGTGCGGGATCGCCCCGCCGCCGGGCCGCAGACCCCAGGCGTCCAGCCCCTCGGCGATGACGCGCGTCGCGGCGTCGTGGAACGCGCCGTACGGCGCACCGGGCCGCAGGGCCGCGATGCCGGCCGACTGCGCCGCGAACACCAGGTCGTACACGCGCCGTTGGACATCGGTGAAACGGCCGCCGACCGGCAGCGTCCGGGTGACGTCCCCCGTGTAGAACGAGTCCGCCTCGACACCCGCGTCCAGCAGGAGCAGCTCCCCTTCCCGCACCGGACCGTCGTTGTGCATCCAGTGCAGCACGCACGCGTGCGCGCCGGCCGCCGCGATCGTCTCGAACCCCAGGCCGTAACCCTCCAGCCGGGCCCGCCGGTTGAAGGTGCCCTCGACCCACCGCTCACCTCGGGCGAGGCGGGTGGCGCGGGGCATTTCACCGACGACGTCCCGGAAGCCGGCGACCGTGTGCCCCACGGCGGCCCGCAGCTGCTCGATCTCCCACGCGTCCTTGACCAGCCGCAACTCCGAAAGGAACGACAACAGTTCGGCGTCGGCCGGTGCGGACGGCGGGACCAGAGCGTCGACGAACGCGTCCGTGCCGCGCCACCCGGGTAGGGACGCCGCCGCCGAGCGCCCGCTCCAGGCCGTCCCGGGCGGCCGCTTCGACGCCGAGTGCGTCGGCCGTCTCCCGGAGGGTGCGGCGGCGGCCGACCCAGAACTCGCCGTGCTGCCGGTCGCTGTAGAACTCCGACCCGGACGGACCGGCGTCGCGCGGTGACCGCGGCCGGGTGAACAGGGTGACCTCGTGCCCGCTGCCGGCGGGTTCGAAGAGGAGCACGCTGTCCGGCACCGCCGACGTCCCCTGCTCGGCGGTGAGATGAATGAACGCGGAATGCGGCCGGAAGGCGTAGTCGAAGTCATTGCTGCGGGTCCTGAGCCCGCCCGCCGGGACGACGATCCGCTCGCCGGGGAACCGCTCGGACACCGCCGCACGCCGCTTGGCCGCGCTCGCGGCCCCGGAGACGGGCGGAAGCCTTAGGCCCGTGTCCGCCCACCCCTGCCGAAAGACCTCGGCGACCACGGCCGGTACCTGACGGTCGTGACTCCTGGCCCCGCGCGAGCCGTCCCGCTGTTCCACCGCATGCCCTCCCGTCATCCGGCACCCGCGCATCAGGTGTCCGGCCCGTGTGCCCGTTCTCGTCGTCCCGTCGTCCCCTCGCCCCGTCGTCAGCCCCGCAGCCGGGCCATCCACGCCTCCACCTCGTCGGCGGCCCGCGGAAGGCCGGCCGAGAGGTTCTCGCTGCCGTCCTCGGTGACCAGGAAGTCGTCCTCGATCCGCACGCCGATGCCGCGCAGCTCCTCGGGTACGGTCAGATCGTCCGGCTGGAAGTACAGGCCGGGCTCCACGGTGAGCACCATGCCCGCCGCCAGCGTCCCGTCCACGTACAGCTCGGTGCGGGCCTTCGCGCAGTCGTGGACGTCCAGGCCGAGCATGTGCCCCGTACCGGCCAGCGTCCAGCGGCGGTGCAGCCCGAGTCCGTACGCCTCGTCCACCGACCGTCCGCCGAACAGGCCCCAGGAGGCCAGGTGTTCGGCCAGCACCCGCTGGGCGGCATGGTGGAAGTCCCGGTACTTCGCGCCGGGCCGGACCGCGGCGACACCGGCCGACTGCGCCGCGTACACCGCGTCGTACACCCGGCGCTGGACCGGCGTGAAGCGGCCGTCGACCGGCAGGGTGCGGGTGACGTCGGCGGTGTAGAGGTTGCGGCTCTCCACCCCGGCGTCGATCAGCAGCAGCTCGCCCGGACGGGCCTCGCCGTCGTTGCGGCCCCAGTGCAGGGTCGTGGCGTGCGGTCCCGCCGCGCAGACCGACGCGTAACCGACGTCGTTGCCGTCGATCCGCGCCCGCATCCAGAAGGTGCCCTCGACGACCCGCTCCGGGGTCGGTGTGTCCGTGCCGAGGGCGCGCACCACGTCCTCGAAGCCGCGGACGGTCGCCCGGCAGGCGTGCCGCAGGTCGGCGATCTCGAACGCGTCCTTGACCAGGCGCAGTTCGGACAGCGTGGCGCGGAACTCGGCGTCGCGCTCGGCGGTCACCCTGTCGTGGAGGGCGGCGTCGACGCCCGCGTCGTACCCGCGCAGCAGCCGAACGGGGCCGGAGGCCGTGGCGAGCCGCTCGGTGAGGGTGCGGACATCGCGGCAGGGCAGGCCGAGGAGCCGCTCGTTCTCGGTGAGGCTGTTGCGGCGGCCGTCCCAGAGCTCGCCGTGGTAGTCGCGCCAGAACTCGCCGTTCTCGCGGTCGGACCGGGGGAGCAGATAGGCGATGGCCCGGTGCTCGCCGCCGGGTCCGGGCTCCAGGACCAGCACGGAGTCCTGCGACTGGTCGCCCGTCAGGTGGACGTAGTCGGAGGACGGCCGGAACGGATAGTTCGTGTCGTTGGCGCGGACCTTCGGGTTTCCGGCGGGGACCACCAGGAGTTCACCGGGGAACCGGGCGGAGAGCGCCGCCCGGCGGTGTGCGGTGTACGCCGCCTGCGCGACGGGTGCAAGGTCATGACGCTCGGTGTCCGCCCAGCCCTGCCGCATGTTCTCGGTCAGCTCGCTGCTCACCTCCCCGTACAGGCCGTTCTTCCGCGCCCTGTTCTCGTCCGGCTCATCGGCCACGGCCTGCCCCTGACGCGCATCCGACATGCTCGTTCCTCCTTGACCGCGGACCGGAACTCGCAATGTACGGTGTGACATTGCACAAGACAAGAGGAGAGTCACCGCACCGCTTTCCCCTGGGCGGGTGCGGGTGCGGGTGCCCTCAGTCCTGCGGCGGGTTCCTGAGCAGCTTGCGCCGTTCTCGGTGGTTGGGGTGTCGGACGACCACACCGGCCGTGCCGCCGTCCCCGGTGAGCCGGATCAGGGGCGTGCCGGGGAGCCGGTCGGACGTGGTCTCGTCCTTCAGGCCGCCGAAGCCGGGATCCATGCCGCCGGTGTCCGCGGCCCAGCCGTCGGGGATGACGATCGTGACACCGGAGGTCTCCCCGTACGCCTCCACCGCCACCTCCGGGAGGCGGCACTCGACCCGGGTGAAGTCCAGCTTCACACCGCCCACGCCGCCGTGGGCGATCACCTGCCCGGGAACCTCCCAGCGCCCGGGGCCCCGGGACGCTCCGTACAGGCCGCCCTTGAGCACCAGAGGCGGCGCGCTCCCGGCCGGCTGCGGCCTCGGCAAGTCAGAGGTCAGCTCGGCGAGTTCGGCATGCGTCCTGGACCGCAGGGCCTGCTCCAGGCGCGAGTCGAGCTCGTCGAAACCGATGCGACCTTCGACGGCCGCTTCGCGCAGCAGCTCCACCACCGCTTCCCGGTCGTCGTGGGAGGCGCGGAGTTCCCCGAAGGGGACAGGGCGCGGAGCGGGCTCCGGAGGCGTTGCGGTCATGGTCGCCAGAATAGACAGACCGTTCGCGATCCAACGGGGCCGCTGCGCGCAGAAGCAGAGGTGACAACGGACCGGGCAGGGCGGAGTGCGCCGCCCGGACGCCTAACCGGCGCCCACGACCTGGTGCACGTCCTTACGCAGGTTCGGCGTGTCCGAGTCGATACACCAGTGAGCCTTTTCCGGCCTCACGTTGATGCGTGGTGAAGGAACAGGACGGCCTTCACGACGTCGGTGACTCGGTCGGTGCTGCAGTGGATTTTCCGCAGGAGGCGCCACCCCTTGAGGGAACGCCTTCGGCCGGATCGTCCTCATCGACTCGGTCAGGGAGGGGGCGACGGCGGACAGGGCCTCGGCGGCTCCACGTATGTAACGGTAGACAGTCCCGATCCCGGCGGCCGGTTGGGCGTAGGTGTCACCGCACCTCAGGTGGGCCAGGGCGAGCAGGGTCTGTCGCGAGGCGGGAAGGCGTCGCCACCGAGTCCCGCTCAGATGGCATGCTGCGGTGCTGTGCCCCTTGGGTTCAACGGGCACAGCACCCTGCCGATCAGATGTCCCGGAAGATCTCGATCTGCGCGCCCACCGAGTTGAGCCGCTCGGCCAGTTCCTCGTAACCGCGGTTGATCACATAGACGTTGCGGAGTACGGAGGTGCCCTCGGCCGCCATCATCGCCAGCAGCACCACCACGGCGGGCCGCAGGGCGGGCGGGCACATCATTTCGGCGGCGCGCCAGCGGGTCGGGCCCTCGACCAGGACCCGGTGGGGGTCGAGGAGTTGGAGGCGGCCGCCGAGGCGGTTGAGGTCGGTGAGGTAGATCGCGCGGTTGTCGTAGACCCAGTCGTGGATCAGGGTCTGGCCGTGCGCGGCGGCGGCGATCGCCGCGAAGAACGGGACGTTGTCGATGTTGAGGCCGGGGAACGGCATCGGGTGGATCTTGTCGATCGGGGCCTCCAGCTTGGAGGGCCGTACCGTCAGGTCCACCAGGCGGGTGCGCGCGTTGTCGGCGGCGTACTCCGGGGTGCGGTCGCAGTCGACGCCCATCTCCTCCAGGACCGCGAGTTCGATCTCCAGGAACTCGATCGGCACCCGGCGGATGGTGAGTTCGGACTCGGTCACCACCGCGGCGGCCAGCAGGCTCATCGCCTCGACCGGGTCCTCGGAGGGGGAGTAGTCCACGTCCACGTCGATCTGCGGGACCCCGTGCACGGTGAGCGTCGTGGTGCCGATGCCGTCGACCCGTACGCCCAGCGCCTCCAGGAAGAAGCACAGGTCCTGGACCATGTAGTTGGACGAGGCGTTGCGGATGACGGTCGTGCCGTCGTGCCGGGCGGCGGCCAGCAGGGCGTTCTCGGTCACCGTGTCGCCGCGCTCGGTCAGCACGATGGGGCGGCCCGGCGAGACGGAACGGTCGACCTGCGCGTGGTACAGGCCCTCCGTGGCCGCGATCTCCAGGCCGAACCGGCGCAGCGCGATCATGTGCGGCTCGATCGTGCGGGTGCCGAGGTCGCAGCCGCCCGCGTACGGCAGGGTGAACTGCTCCATCCGGTGCAGCAGCGGGCCCAGGAACATGATGATCGAGCGGGTGCGGCGCGCGGCGTCGGCGTCGATCGCCTCCATGTCCAGCTGCGCGGGCGGCACGATCTCCAGGTCCACGCCGTCGTTGACCCAGCGGGTGCGCACCCCGATGGAGTTCAGCACCTCCAGGAGCCGGAACACCTCCTCGATCCTGGCCACCCGGCGCAGCACCGTGCGGCCCTTGTTGAGGAGCGTGGCGCACAGCAGCGCGACGCAGGCGTTCTTGCTGGTCTTGACGTCGATGGCCCCGGAGAGCCGCCGGCCGCCGACGACCCGCAGATGCATGGGCCCGGCGTAACCGAGCGACACGATCTCGCTGTCGAGGGCTTCACCGATGCGGGCGATCATCTCAAGGCTGATGTTCTGGTTGCCGCGCTCGATGCGGTTGACGGCGCTCTGGCTCGTGGCGAGCGCCTCGGCCAGCTGGGTCTGTGTCCAGCCCCGGTGCTGGCGGGCGTCACGGATGAGCTTGCCGATACGTACGAGGTAGTCGTCTGACATGGCGGCAGGCTATCTCAGATATGAGATGAGGATGATGTGGGGGTGTGCCGTTCGAGTGACAGGTGTGTACCGGCTCCGCGTACGCCCGGTCTCTCCCATGGTTGCCCGCACGGGTGAGAAGGGCGCGGTCTGCGCGTCCGTACGGGGCTGCGGAGCGACGCCCTCCGCCTCGGCCCTCCGCCTCGGCCCTCCGGCTCCGCTCTCCGGCTCGGGCCCTCCGCCCCCCCCCGGGGCCTCCGCCCCCCCGGCCCTCAGCCCGCTCGGCCGTGCCGGCGGGCGGTGGCGCGCTTCCGGTGGGCGAGGCCGAGCTTGACCGGGACCAGCGCGAGCCAGCACCACATGGCCGCGACGGGGGAGACGAGGTAGGCGACCGGCACCGTCGCCGCGAAGAGCGCCGCGGTCGAGGCCAGGTCGGCGATGACCGCCCGCCCCACATCGCCCCGGGCGGCATCCGTCCCGTGCTCCGTCGCCCGCCTGCCGGTCAGGAACATCGCCAGCTCCAGCAGGTTCGTGACGGCGACCATGCCGGCGTACACGGCCACGGTCAGCGGACGCGCGGCGTATTCGGAGAGCAGGGCGGTCGGGAACGGTACGAGGGCGATGGCGCCGAGCCACATCAGCGCGAACCGCAGCGACACACCCTCGAAGCGCGGGACCAGCCGCACGATCAACCGGTGGTCGCGCCAGAACCCGGCCAGGATCGTGAAGCTCAGCGCGTACGCGCCGAGGTCCGGCAGCGCCTGCCGCACCGCATCGGTGAACTCGTCCTTGTCCAGGCCCGGTTCGATGTGGAGGTCGAGGACCAGCAGGGTCATCGCGATGGCGAAGATCCCGTCGGACAGGGTCGTCAGACGGTCCGCGCTCTTCTCGTCGGCCTGCTCGGCGGCGGCCCGGTCAGCACTCACCCGCCTCAGGGTGCGGGCGCGAGCAGGCTCCTGCCGTCATTACGCCGACGGGCGGCAAGCCGAACTGCGTGGCCGCCGAACTGCCTGGCGCCGAACCGCCGGGCGCCGGTCGCCGAACCGCCGGGTTACGGGGCGTCCAGGACGGCGGCCACGGCTTCGATCTCGACGAGCTGGTCGGCGTACCCGAGCACGGTGACGCCCATCAGGGTGCTGGGCACGTCGTGGTCGCCGAAGGAGTCCCGGACCACCTGCCAGGCGGCCACGAGATCCTCCTGCCGGGCCGACGCCACGAGGACCCGCGTGCTGATGACGTCCTCGGCCGTGGCGCCCGCGTCGGCGAGCGCGGTCCGCAGGTTCTCCATGGCCTTCGCCGCCTGGCCGGCGTAGTCGCCGACGGCCACGGTGGCGCCGTGCTCGTCGAGCGGGCACGAACCGGCCAGGAAGATCAGCCGCGACCCTGCGGGCGCCGTGGCGGCGTAGGCGTACTCGGCCACGTCGGAGAGGGTGCGGGAACGGATCAGCGAAACGGCGCTGGTGCGGGTCACGGTGGGTGTCTCCTGGCGGGGTGTACGAGGTGTACGAGGAGTAAGAGGAGTAAGAGGGGTGTACGAGGAGTAAGAGATGTACGGGGCGGGTTCTGGAGCACGTCATCCTTTCAGCGCGCTCCACACCCCGCTCCTCCTTTTCCGGCCGGTCCGGCATCCACCGGCGGGAAAAACCCCCGAGCCCCGGCGAGCGGCGTGCCACTAGGGTGGCCCGATGCCGTCGATCAAGCAGGTCCAGATCACCTTCGACTGTGCGTCGCCCTGGCGCGTAGCCCGCTTCTGGTGCGAGGTGCTGGGGTACGTCCTTCCGCCGGTGCCGGAGGGGTTCGCCACGTGGGACGCGTACGAACTCACCCTGCCGCCCGAGAAGCGGGACGCGGGAGCCGTCTGCCAGGACCCCACGGGGGTGGGCCCGCGGATGTACTTCCAGCGCGTTCCCGAGGGCAAGGTCGTCAAGAACCGGGTGCATCTCGACGTACGGGCCGGCACCGGCCTGGTGGGCGAGGAGCGCGTCGCCGTACTGGAGGCCGAAGGCGCGCGACTGATCCCGCTCGGGGCGACCCGGGTGGAAATGCTGGTCGCCGACGAGGAGAACGAGTCCTGCCTCGTGATGCAGGACGTCGAGGGCAACGAGTTCTGCCTCGACTGAACCGGACGGGGTGAGAGCTGCCGGAGAGATCCGGTCCGGCGTTCTCAGCCGTCGCCCGGAAGCTGCCGGGCGAAGCGGCGGACGGCGTCGGTGAAGGCGTCCGGGGCGTCGAAGTTCGCGAGATGCCCGGCCCGGGGGATCAGTTCGACACGGGCGTCCGGGTGCGCGCGGGCGAAGTCCGCCTCGCCGGACCGGAAGACGGTGTCCTGCTCGCCGTTGAGGATCAGCGCCGGAGCCGCCACATGGCGCATCGCTCCCGCGTCGAAGCGTCCCAGCACCTCGCCCCAGGCGGCGGGCAGGGTGTGGAAGGCGTAGCCGGACCGGATGGTCGCCTCCACCACGCCCTTCGGGTAGTGCCGCAGCAGCAGCCGGTCGTTCCACCGGGTCAGCCGGTCCGCCGGTATCCGGGGAACCAGCCCGGCGACCCACCGGTACGGCGTCGCCCACGGCCCCCGGGTGGAGGCGCTGGCACCCGCGAGGACCAGTCCGCGCAACCGCTCCGAACGCCGCCGGGCGAACTCCAGCGCGACATATCCGCCGAGCGAGTGCCCGACGACCAGGGCCGGCCCGCGGCCGAGCGCGTCCACGGCGCGGGCGACGACCTCGGCCGCGGCGCCCAGGCTCCAGGGCTCGGCCGAGCGTGCGCCGTGGCCCGGCAGGTCGACGGCGGCCACCGGGAATTCCTCCCGGAGCGCGGCGAGTTGTGTACTCCACTGTCCCGCGCTGAAGCGTGTCCCGTGCACGAAGACGATCGGTGGTGCGTCCGCTGCCGTCATCAGGCCCCCGGTGATGTCGTACTCACCGGGACTCTATCGGCGACTCCGTCGCAGGCCCGGAACGGATGCGTGATCCGGCCTCTCCGGTCCCTCCGGCCTCTCCGGTCCCTCTGGCCTCTCCGGCTTCTCCAGTCCCTCCGGTGCTCCGGTCCCCCAGTGCTCCGGGGCGCTCTCGCGGGTCTGCGATAGGTTGCCCGCCATGCCCGAACTCGGATCCGTCCCCCGGCCGCCCGTACCGATCGCGACCGAGCGGCTCCTGCTCCGCGAGCCCGAGGCCCGGGACCGGCCGGCGTTCGTCGAGCTGCTGTCCTCGCCGGAGGTGGGCGCCTATCTGGGTGGCGCCCGGCCGCGTGACGAGCTGGAGCGCGCGATACCCGCGGCGCCCGCACGGCGTTCCGGCCTCTTCGTGGTCGACCTCGACGGGGCGATGATCGGCCAGGTCACGCTCACCAGGGATTCGGGGCACCTCGCCCGCGCTGCCGGGAGGGCCGAGCTCGGCTACCTCTTCCTGCCGCAGGCGTGGGGGTACGGGTACGCCGCCGAGGCCTGCGCCGCGGTGCTCGGCTGGTTCGCCGGCGCGGTGCCCGGTGAGCCGGTGGTGCTCGCCACCCAGACCGCCAACGCCCGCTCGATGCGCCTCGCGGAAAGGCTGGGGTTCATCGAGGTGGAGCGGTTCGAGGCCTACGGTGCCGAGCAGTGGTTCGCCGAGTGGTCCTCGGGCACGACACCCGGCCGAACGCCGGTCAGGGGCACCTGGGCATGACCGAGCGGCGGCTATGTACTAGAGTTATCTCGACATCGAGATATCTGCCGAGGCGCACCACAGCCGCCGCCCGGTAAGGGTTACCTAACTAAGCCTTACCTTAGCGGATGGCCGGGGCCGTAGGTGGCAAAACGCGGCGCCGGCTGCCAATGAGGCGCGGCGCGGTAGACGCGCACATTGAAGAAGGAGACTGTCGTGTCGGCGAACAGCTTCGACGCCCGCAGCACGCTGCGCGTGGGCGACGAGTCGTACGAGATCTTCAAGCTGGACAAGGTAGAGGGCTCCGCGCGCCTCCCGTACAGCCTGAAGGTCCTGCTGGAGAACCTGCTCCGTACCGAGGACGGCGCGAACATCACCGCCGACCACATCCGGGCCATCGGCGGCTGGGACTCCCAGGCGCAGCCCAGCCAGGAGATCCAGTTCACGCCGGCCCGCGTGATCATGCAGGACTTCACCGGCGTTCCCTGTGTCGTGGACCTCGCCACCATGCGTGAGGCCGTCAAGGAGCTCGGCGGAGACCCGGCGAAGATCAACCCGCTGGCCCCGGCCGAGCTGGTCATCGACCACTCCGTCATCGCCGACAAGTTCGGCACGAAGGACGCCTTCGGCCAGAACGTCGAGCTGGAGTACGGCCGCAACAAGGAGCGCTACCAGTTCCTGCGCTGGGGCCAGACCGCCTTCGACGAGTTCAAGGTCGTCCCCCCGGGCACCGGCATCGTCCACCAGGTGAACATCGAGCACCTGGCGCGCACGGTCATGGTCCGCAACGGCCAGGCCTACCCCGACACCCTCGTCGGCACCGACTCGCACACCACCATGGTCAACGGCCTCGGCGTGCTGGGCTGGGGCGTCGGCGGCATCGAGGCCGAGGCCGCGATGCTCGGCCAGCCGGTCTCCATGCTCATCCCGCGCGTCGTCGGCTTCAAGCTGACCGGCGAGCTCCCGGCCGGCACCACCGCCACCGACCTCGTGCTGACCATCACCGAGATGCTCCGCAAGCACGGTGTCGTCGGCAAGTTCGTCGAGTTCTACGGTGAGGGCGTCGCCGCCACCTCGCTGGCCAACCGCGCCACCATCGGCAACATGTCGCCGGAGTTCGGCTCCACCGCCGCGATCTTCCCGATCGACGACGAGACGCTGAACTACCTGCGTCTGACCGGCCGCGACGCCCAGCAGGTCGCCCTCGTCGAGGCGTACGCCAAGGAGCAGGGCCTCTGGCTGGACCCGGCCGCCGAGCCGGACTTCTCCGAGAAGCTGGAGCTCGACCTCGCCACGGTCGTCCCCTCCATCGCCGGCCCGAAGCGCCCGCAGGACCGCATCGTCCTCGCGAACGCCAAGGCGCAGTTCGCCCAGGACGTCCGCAACTACGTCGCCGACGACGAGGAGGCGGGCAAGGAGTCCTTCCCGGCCTCCGACTCCCCGGCGTCCTCCAACGGCGTCCCGTCGAAGCCGACCACCGTCACGGCCCCCGACGGCTCCACGTACGAGATCGACCACGGCGCCGTCACCGTCGCCGCGATCACCTCCTGCACCAACACCTCGAACCCCTACGTCATGGTCGCCGCCGCGCTCGTGGCGAAGAAGGCCGTCGAGAAGGGCCTGACCCGCAAGCCGTGGGTCAAGACCACCCTCGCCCCGGGCTCGAAGGTCGTCACCGACTACTTCGACAAGGCGGGCCTGACCCCGTACCTCGACAAGGTCGGCTTCAACCTCGTCGGCTACGGCTGCACCACCTGCATCGGCAACTCCGGTCCGCTGCCGGAGGAGGTCTCCAAGGCGGTCAACGAGAACGACCTCGCGGTCACCTCGGTGCTCTCCGGCAACCGCAACTTCGAGGGCCGGATCAACCCCGACGTCAAGATGAACTACCTGGCGTCCCCGCCGCTGGTCGTCGCGTACGCCATCGCCGGTTCGATGAAGGTCGACATCACCAAGGACGCCCTCGGCGTCGACCAGGACGGCAAGCCGGTCTACCTGACCGACATCTGGCCCTCCGAGGCCGAGGTCAACGACGTCGTGGCGAACGCCATCGGCGAGGACATGTTCAACAAGTCCTACCAGGACGTCTTCGCGGGCGACGCCCAGTGGCAGGCGCTGCCGATCCCGACCGGCAACACCTTCGAGTGGGACTCCGAGTCCACCTACGTGCGCAAGCCCCCGTACTTCGAGGGCATGACGATGGAGACGACCCCGGTCGAGGACATCACCGGCGCCCGGGTGCTCGCCAAGCTCGGCGACTCGGTCACCACCGACCACATCTCCCCGGCCGGCGCCATCAAGGCCGACACCCCGGCGGGCAAGTACCTCACGGAGCACGGCATCGAGCGCCGTGACTTCAACTCCTACGGCTCGCGCCGCGGTAACCACGAGGTCATGATCCGCGGCACGTTCGCCAACATCCGCCTGCGCAACCAGATCGCGCCGGGCACCGAGGGCGGCTACACCCGCGACTTCACCCAGGCCGACGGTCCGGTGTCGTTCATCTACGACGCCTCGCAGAACTACCAGGCCGCCGGCACCCCCCTCGCGATCCTCGCGGGCAAGGAGTACGGCTCCGGCTCGTCCCGCGACTGGGCCGCCAAGGGCACCGCGCTCCTCGGCGTCAAGGCCGTCATCGCCGAGTCCTACGAGCGCATCCACCGCTCGAACCTCATCGGCATGGGCGTCCTCCCGCTCCAGTTCCCCGAGGGACAGAACGCCGAGACCCTCGGTCTCACCGGCGAGGAGGCCTTCTCCTTCACCGGCGTCACCGAGCTGAACAACGGCACCACCCCCCGTACGGTCAAGGTCACCACCGACACCGGTGTGGAGTTCGACGCGGTCGTCCGCATCGACACCCCCGGCGAGGCGGACTACTACCGCAACGGCGGCATCCTGCAGTACGTGCTCCGCAGCCTGATCCGCAGCTAGCCGATCCGGCGGCCGGCGGCCGACTGAAGAAGGGCCGCACCCGGGACCTCCCGGGGTGCGGCCCTTCCGCCGTGCTGGGCCCTCGGGTCAGCCGGTCATCGCTTCGCGCTCGACCCGGTCGATCCGGCACTTCGTGCCCGCCGGCACCTCGCCGACGCCCTGGGCCTCGATCCTGGCGGTCGCGCCGGGGGCGACGTCGTCGTCCGTCACCGCGAGGCCCTCGGTCACCACATCGCCGTCACGGTCGAGGAACGAGACGAAGACGACGTAGGACGCCGTGCTCGTGCTCCCGTTCACCACCTTGATGTCGGCGGAGATCCAGTTGATCAGCGCGTCCCGCGTGCACTTCGTGATCGTGGCGTCCTGCTCGGCGGGTGGCCCGTCGTCCTCCGGCGCCTCGAAGTCCCCGGACTCCCCGAAGTCCTCGGCGTCCTCCAGCTCGTCGAACTCCTCCCAGCCCTCGCCGTCCCCCGGCCCCGTCGTGTCGTACCGCGACGTCACCCGGTCCTCGGTCCGGGCGAAGGACTCCGAGGCCTCCTGCATGAACGCGTAGACCAGGGCCGCCGTCGCACCGGTGACGACGAGCCCGCCGATCAGGGACAGCGTCACGATCAGCCCCGTACGCCGCTGCCCTCGCGGCGGCGCGGCGGGCGGCGCCCACGGCGAGGACGGCTGGGCGAACGCGGGCTGTTGCGGTTCCTGAGCCGCCTGCGGCTCCGGATCGGGCGGCGGAGGCGGAAAAGCGTCGGACATGAGGTCCCCCCACGGGAAATCGATCAGGTGAAGGCCCAACCGTACGTGCCTCCGGCGCACCGCCGCTCCCGGGTGCGATCGTGGGCCGGGGACCCGGACCCGCGGTCCTCACCCGTCCCACCCCCACCACCGGCACCGTCTGTACAGAAAGCGAACGGACCCCATGGGCGAGCTGATCCTCATCCGGCACGGCGAGACCGAGTGGTCCCGCTCCGGACAGCACACGAGCTGGACCGATCTTCCCCTCACCGACGGCGGCGAGCGCCAGGCCCGCGCGCTCGTCCCGCTGCTGGCCGACCGGCACATCGGGCTCACGCTCGTCAGTCCGATGATCCGGGCCCGCCGCACCGCCGAACTGGCCGGACTCGCCGAGCCCCGGGTCACCCCGGAGCTGCGGGAGTGGGACTACGGCGGGTACGAGGGCGTCACCACCCGGGAGATCCGCCGCACCCGGCCGTTCTGGAACCTGTGGACCGACGGCGTCGACCCCGGCTCCGACGAGCACCCCGGCGAGAGCCCCGCCCAGATCGGGCAACGGGCCGACCAGGTGCTCGCGGGCGTCCGGTCGGCCGCCGAGGAGGTCGCGGACGACGAGGACATCGCGCTCGTCGCGCACTCGCACTTCCTGCGCGTCCTCACCGCCCGCTACCTCGGCCTGACCCCGGCCGAGGGGCGGCTCTTCCAGCTCGCCACCGGCGCCGTCTCCCGGCTCGGCACCGAACACGGCCGACCGGTCGTCGTCGCACTCAACGTGGCCCTGCCGGAGAGCCTGCAGGGGGCTTGAACCCAGGGGCTCGAACCGCGGGGGCTCGAACAGAAGGGCCGCCGCCCATCCTCTTCGGATACGAGGATGGGCGGCGGCCCTCGTGCGCTCTCGGGCGCGGGTTCAGTACTGCTGAGGCTGCTGCTTCTTGCCGATCACGTTGGCCACGGCGAAGGCGCCCCCCGCGGCCACGACCAGACCCACGAGGGCGACGCCGCCGTTGAGGCGATGCCACCAGAACTTGTGCGGGGCCAGCGGCTCGTTCTCCAGCACCAGTTCGAGCAGATCGACACCGCCGGCGTCGAGCAGCGTGAACACATAGCCGTTGGCGACGCCGAAGTACGCGGCCAGCGCGGCCAGGATCGCGGCCCACACCTGCGGTCCGGCCCCACGGCCCCCGGTGCGGCCCACCACCGCGCCCACGCCCACCGCGAGCGCGGCCGCGAGGACCAGGTAGCTCGCCTGGAGGCCCACCCGGGACAGGTCCTTGTGGGTGGCCAGCAGGATGCCCGAGTACACCAGCCCGAGGGCTCCCGAGACGAGCAGCCCGAGGAAGAAGGCCTTGCCCGCCCGCGGGCCGCCGGCGGGCCGGAAGCCCTGCTGGTAGGGGGAGCCCCAGCCCTGCTGCATCGGCTGCTGGGGAGGGTAGGGGGCGGCCGGGTAGCCGTACCCCGGCTGCTGCTGCGGTGCGGGCTGACCGTACGGGTTGTGCTGCGGTGGCTGTGGCTGCCAGGGCTGGCTCAAAGTCGTCCCCCGATGTGAATGCGTTGCCCACACATGAGTGTGCGAGCGGCCCAAACTACCAAGGCCTCGGCTCGTGCCACACACGGCGCTCGGGCCGTGAGCGACTGCGATTCCGGTGGCGTGATCCGGTAGCCTGCGCCGGGCCCGTCGCCGTTCGGCGAACGGACCGCACCAGCCGAATCCGCTTCGACTGAGCCAGCTACGCATTCATTTCGGGGGATCATCACATGCGTGTTCGTCGCGCCGTCGGCGCAGCAACTCTCGCACTCACCGCCGCCATCGCTCTCTCCGGCTGCACCGACAACCCGAGCGACAAGGCCTTCGGCGGCCTCGGCGACGCTCCTGTGCAGCCGAGCATGCCGAATCCGTCGTTCTCGTTGCGGCCGAGCGGACTGCCCGACGTTCCGGGCGCCTCGTCGGGCGGATCGAGCGGTTCCGGAGGGCTCACCTCCGGAGGGCTCTCCTCCGGCGGAAGCGGCGGAAGCGGCGGCAGCACGTCGGGCGGCACCACCGGTGGCAGCGGCGGCAGCGGTCCGACGTCGCGGCCGCAGTACAACGCGCCCGCCAACAGCGAGGTCATCGGCGAGAACTGCAGCTACCAGCGCTCCACCGGACGGATCACCTACGAGGTCGACATCCAGAACGCGTCCACCGAGTTCGCCTACCGGTACAACTTCACGGTGCAGTTCAGGGTCGGCAAGTACCCCAACTCCACCGTCGCGAGCAAGAGCATCAGTTCTCAGTACAAGACGGTGACCGTCACTCCGGGCGGCGACCGGTCCATCTCGCTCCACGCCTCGCACCCCACCAACGACCGGCTCGTCTACTCGTGCCAGGTGACCTCGGCCCGCAAGTCCCCGGCGTCGTAACGCAAAAGGAAGGGGCGGGAGTGGCTCGGCCACTCCCGCCCCCTGCGTCGCCCCGCACCTGCCGGGGAGACGGATCAGCTCAGGAGCTCGACCTCCGCGAGCGTCGCCGAGCCGTCCAGGACGAGCCGGTAGTGCTGGTACGCACCCGGCTCGGCCACCGAGAACACCCGGGTCTGCTTGTCCCAGGCGAACGACTGGCCGGAGCGGCGGTCGAGGTCCGTCCACTTCTCGCCGTCCGTCGAACCCTGGAGCGTCCAGCCCTTCGGGGCCTTGTCCGCCGCCGCCGAGGTCAGCGTGTACTGGACGCCCTTCGTGGCCGAGGCTGAGCCGTCGATCGGAAGCTCCACCGACTCCACCGTCGCCGTGGTGGCCGAGGTGTCGTCGAAGAGCGCGCCGTCGCCCTTGAGCGCGTCACCCTTGGGCGTCGGGACCTTGTCGTCCTTCTGCACCGAGACCGGGGCCGCGTCCTTGCCCGTGCCCCAGGCCGACGGCTTCGGGCCCATGGCGAACTCCAGCGTGCCGCCCTTGGCCAGCACGTCGTGCGGGAGCGCGGTGGAGGTCCACTTCTTGCCGTTTACCTTCACGCCCTGCACGTAGATGTTCTTGTCGCTGTTCTTCGGGGCCTTCACGACCAGCTTGCGGCCGTTGTCCATGCGGACGGTGACCTTCTTGAAGAGCGGCGAGCCGATCGCGTACTCCCCGCTGCCCATCACCAGCGGGTAGAAGCCGAGCGAGGAGAAGAGGAACCACGCCGACTGCTCGCCGTTGTCCTCGTCGCCGTGGATGCCCTGCCCGATCTCACTGCCGACGTACAGCCGGCCCAGCACCTCGCGGACCTTCTCCTGCGTCTTGTACGGCTGCGAGGCCGCGTTGTACATGTACGTGGCGTGGTGGGCGACCTGGTTGCTGTGCCCGTACTGGCCCATCCGCACGTCCCGGGCCTCGGTCATCTCGTGGATGACCCCGCCGTAGCTGCCGACGAACTCCGGGCCCGCCGTCTCCGGCGTCGAGAAGTACGTGTCCAGCTTCTTGCCCAGGCCCGCGCGGCCGCCGTACAGGTTGGCCAGGCCCCGGCTGTCCTGCGGGGCGGTGAAGGCGTAGCCCCAGCCGTTGGTCTCGGTGTAGTCGTAGCCCCAGACGCGCGGGTCGTACTGGTCCGAGGGCAGGCGCCAGTCGCCGTTCGGCTTCTTGCCCTGGAAGAACCCGGCCTTGTCGTCGAAGAGCTTGACGTACTTCTGCGCCCGGTTCATGAAGTACTCGGACTCTTCCTTGTACCGCGCCTTCTTCGTCTTCTTGTACAGCTCCTGGCCCATGCGGGCGATGCCGTAGTCGTTGACGTAACCCTCCAGGGACCAGGACAGGCCCTCGTGGGTGGCGGTGTCGGCGTAACCGGTGAAGACCGAGGTCTCCAGGCCCTTGCGGCCGACGCCCGAGGACGGCGGGGCCACGGTGGCGTTCTTGAGCGCCGCGTCGTAGGCCGCCTCGGCGTCGAACTTCACGCCCTTGACGTACGCGTCGGCGAACGCCACGTCCGAGCTGGTGCCGGTCATCAGGTCCGCGTAGCCGGGGGAGGACCAGCGCGAGGTCCAGCCGCCGTCCTTGTAGTGCTGGACGAACCCGTCCACCAGCTCGCCGGCCTTCTTCGGGGAGAAGAAGGAGTAGGCGGGCCAGGTCGTGCGGTAGGTGTCCCAGAAACCGTTGTTGACGTACACCTCGCCGTCGACGATCTTCGCGCCGGTCTGCGTCGGGGTGTTCTCACCGGTCGCCTTGGAGAAGGGGCTGGCGTACTTGTTCTTGCCCTTCACCTTCTCGTGGCCGGAGTTCGGGTAGAGGTAGAGCCGGTAGAGGCTGGAGTAGAGCGTGGTCAGCTGGTCGGCGTCGGCGCCCTCGACCTCGACCGTGCCCAGGACGTCGTCCCAGGCGCTCTGCGCCTTGCGCTGCACCTTCTGGAAGGACGCGGACTCCGGGATCTCCATCGCCAGGTTCTGCTTCGCCTGGTCGACGCCGATCAGCGAGGTGGCCAGCCGCAGGTTGACCGTGCGGTCCTTGCCCGCGTCGAAGCGGAAGAACCCGGTGACGTCGTCGCCCCCGCCGCCCTTCAGCTTGCCGCTGTCGGTGACCGGCGCGTCGAAGACGCCGTACACGAACATCCGGGTCGCACCGGTGGACAGGCCGCTCTTGACGTCCGTGTAGCCGGAGAAGGAGCTGGTCTTCGGATCCAGCGTGATGCCGCCGTCGTTCGAGACGTTGTCGAAGATCAGGCTGGCGTCCTTGCCCGGATAGGTGAACCGCATCCGGGCCGCGTGGTCGGTCGGCGTCATCTCGGCCTTGAGGCCGTTCTCGAACGTGACGCCGTAGTAGTGCGGCGTCGCGGTCTCGTTCTCGTGCCGGAACGGCAGTGCGCGGGCCGTCCGGGAGGCGTCCGGGGTGCCGGAGGCGGCCGAGGGCATCACCTGGAAGGTCTGCCGGTCGCCCATCCACGGGCTCGGCTCATGGCTGGCGCCGAAGGCCTGGAGCGTGGGGAGGTTGTCCTCGTTGTTGCCCCGGTGGTAGTCGTACAGCCAGCTCAGCGAACCGGCGTTGGTCACCGGCGTCCAGAAGTTGAAGCCGTGCGGGACCGCCGTGGCCGGAATGTTGTTGCCGCGCGAGAAGCCGCCGCTGGAGTTGGTGCCGCGGGTGGTCAGCGCGTAGTCCGACAGATGCGCCTTGCGCTTCTCGGGCTTCTTCGGGGCGATCGTGATGTCGTCGATCCAGCCCTGGAACTTCGCCGGGCCCTTGGGGGAGTCGTACGCCACCAGGATCCGGTCGACCGTCTTGCCCGCGGCGACCGTGCCGAGGCGGGCGGCGACCTTGTTCCACTGGTTGACGTAGAGGCGCTTGGCGTCCGCCTGGCCCTGCGGGGTCAGCAGCCCGCCGTGGCTGTCGGTGGCCTTCAGCTGGCTCAGGTACGTGCCGTCGGTGAAGGCGAGGTCCACCGCGACGTGCGTGGCCGGGTAGTTCAGGTCCGTCTCGCCCATCTGCGGATAGACGAGGTAGGACAGCTCGGTGTCCTTGGTGACGGCCGTGTTCACGTCGAAGATCTTGTTGTAGGAGTAGGCGCGTCCGTCGGGCGTGTGCGTACCCGCGTACCGCAGTGCCTTCTTTCCGGTGAATCCCGCGCCCGACTTCGCGGTGGGGGAGCCGGAGGGGCCGCGGTCGGGCTGGCTGCGCATCTCGTCGGGCACCGGCGCGGAGGTGTCACCGTTCGAGAACTGAACGTCGGCGAGCTGGAGCGCGTCCGCGCCGCCGTTCGCCGTGATCTCCAGCCGGAAGTGCTGGTACGCGGTGTCGCCCGCGAAGTCGTAGCTCTTCGTCTCGTGCCGCTTGGCGAAGGTCTCGCCGCTGCGGGTGTCGAGGTCGGTCCACTCCTTGCCGTCCGCCGAGCCCTTGAGCGTCCAGTCCTTCGGGTCGCGTTCGGCGTGGTCGTTGGCCGAAGTGAGCGCGTACGTCACGACCTTGACCGGTTCGTCCAGATCGAACTCGACCCAGCCGGTCTTCGCGAACGTCAGCCACTTGGAGCCCGGTTCGACGTCGACGAGGTTCTCCTTGACCTCGCCGCCGGCGGTGTTCTCGGCGCTCGCGCGGAGCTCCGTGACCCGGTCGGTGACATTGCCCGGTATGCCGGAGGAGAAGCCTCCGTCGACGCCGGAGGAGCGGGGCTTGCCGTCGGGGCCCTCCTCGACGGTGTTGCGCCAGTCCGGCTGCTTCTCGTCCGCCTCGAAGGAGGTGGTGAACGTCCGCTCGCCGGAGGGCTTCCGGTCCGGCGACGCGGGCTGGGCGGTGGCGACCGCGGGGGCGATCACCACCAGGGCGAGGGATGCCGCCAGGGCGGCTGCTGTGGGGGTCCGTCTCCGGCGCGGGGCCGGGCGGGGGACCGCGTGAGGGGCCTTGTCGGAGCCGTGGTTGAGGCCGCGTGGTGGCTGCATGCCGAGCCGTTCCTCCCCGGGAAAATGCATGGACAACGTTGTCATAGCGGGATGCAAGGTCCAGTAGGGATCCAAGTGACAGGACGTGTCAAGGGTGTTGCCGCAGGGCTCGTCGACGAATCGGCCGGAATGGGGAAATAGCCGCCGCGGGAGGAGGGGGCGCTGCGCCGAGGTGTCCGTGAGGTCTCAACTCGGGAAAGACTGCCGCCCAAACCTGCATTCGATCTTGCTCAGTTGGCGACGAGTGGACTATACCTGTCGGCATCTGCACAGCCGCTTCGCGCGGACGTGCGCACGGGGGATACAGAGACGGTCGCGAGGACGCCAGGGGTGTCCTCGCTGTACGGTCTTCCGGCATCCCCACTGCACCGGCCCTGTCCGGTACATCTGCATATCTGCACGACCCAAGCGCAACTGACCGCGGTGGCGGGGCCCTTCGCCTGAGGCGAATTTTCTACGGGCGACCGGTACACCGCCTGAGTCCTGGAGAAGGCGAGGACTTGAGCATGGGATCCACCTCCGCCCACAACAATGAGGGCCTTGGCCGTCGCGATCTGATCAAGCGTTCTGCCGCACTCGGCCTGATCGCTGTTCCGACGATGAGCTTCCTGTCCGCCTGCGCGAGCGGCGACAGCAGCAGCGACGACAAGGTCGAAAAGGGCGAAAAGACCGAGAAGAACCCGCTGGCCGTCAACGGCAGCGCGCCGCTGGAGATCGTCATCTTCGACGGTGGCTTCGGCACCAAGTACGCCGAGGACGCCAAGGCCGTCTACGAGAAGACCTACCCCGAGGCGAAGGTCAAGTTCTCCGCGACGCAGAAGATCCAGTCGGTTCTTCAGCCGCGGTTCAACGGTGGCACCCCGCCGGACCTGATCGACAACTCCGGCGCCCAGCAGATGGACATGGGCGTCCTGGTCGGCAAGAAGCAGCTCACCGACCTGACCCCGCTGCTCGACGCCCCCTCCATCGACGACCCCGCCAAGAAGGTCCGCGACACCCTGCGGCCGGGCATCGTCGAGATGGGCCAGTTCGACGGCGACCCGGTCTGGATCATGTACTACGCGTACACGGTCTACGGCGTCTGGTACTCGGAGACCGCGCTGGAGAAGCTCGACGCCACGTACCCGGAGACCTGGGACGACATGCTCGCGCTCTGCGCGAAGGCGAAGAAGAAGGGCATCGCCGGCTGGACCTACCCCGGCAAGCACCCCTACTACCTCCCCTTCTCGCTGTACCCCTTCATCGCCAAGATCGGCGGTGTCGAGGTCCTCGACGCGATCGACAACCTGGAGCCGAAGGCCTGGGAGCACCCCGCGGTCAAGGCGGCCTTCGAGGCGTACTACGAGCTCGTCGCCAAGGACTACATCCTCAAGGGCACCCCGGGCCTGGACCACCGCGGTTCCCAGGGTGCGTGGGCCCGCGGCAAGGCGCTGTTCATCCCGAACGGCTCCTGGGTCGAGAACGAGGAAGCGGCGATCATCCCCAAGGACTTCAAGCTGGCCGTGGGCGCCCCCTCCAGCCTCGACTCCTCGGACAAGATGCCCTTCGGCACCCTCTGGGCGTCCGGCGGCGAGCCGTTCATCGTCCCGAGCAAGGCGAAGAACCCCGAGGGCGGCATGGAGCAGCTGCGCATCATGCTCAGCGAGGCCTCCTCCAAGTCCTTCACCACGAGCACCAAGTCGCTCTCCGCCTTCAACGGCGGCACGGACGGCATCGAGCTCTCCGACGGCCTGAAGTCCGGTGTCGCGGCGCTGGAGAAGGCCGGCACCAACGTGGTCAACCCGCGCCTGCAGGACTGGTACGTGAAGCTCCAGAAGGAGCAGATCGGTGTCGCCGCGCTCGGCGAGATGATGGCCGGCCGCGCCAAGCCGGCCGAGACCATCAAGAAGATCCAGGCCTTCGCCGACGCGACCGCCAAGGACCAGTCCATCAAGCACTTCAAGCACCAGTGACCACGCGTCACCAGCGGCGGGCAGCACGGGAAGGTCGGAGTCGGTAACGATGCAACACGGTAAATACCGGTTCATAGTCGGGTTCTTGGTGGTCCCGATGGCGTTGTACGTCATCTTCGTCATCTGGCCCTTCATCCAGTCCATCTACTACTCGTTCACGGACTGGACGGGTCTGAGCCCCGACTTCAAGATGGTCGGGTTCGACAACTACACCAAGATGCTCGACGACGACATCTTCTGGAAATCGCTGCAGCACAGTGTGCTGCTGGCGGTGCTGCTGCCGCTGGTGACGCTGGGCCTCGCGCTCTTCTTCGCCTTCATGCTCAACGTGGGCGGGCGGCGCCGCAAGGGCGCCGCCGTCACCGGCGTACGGGGCTCGGGCTTCTACAAGATCGCGTACTTCTTCCCGCAGGTGCTCTCGATCGCGATCGTGGCCATCCTGTTCCAGTTCGCCTTCGACCCGGCCCAGGGCATGATCAACGGCACGCTCAAGGCCGTGGGGATCAGCGACGTACCGGACTGGCTGGGCGATCCCGAGCTGGCCCTGTGGTGCATCATGGCGGTCCTCGTCTGGTGCACGACCGGCTTCTTCGTGGTGCTGTTCTCCGCGGGCATGGCCTCCATCCCCAAGGACTTCTACGAAGCCGCCCTGCTGGACGGGGCGAGCCGCTTCACGACCTTCTTCCGGATCACGCTGCCCCTGCTGTGGGACACGGTCCAGTCCGGCTGGGTCTACATGGGCATCCTGGCGCTCGGCGCCGAGGGCTTCGCCATCGTCCACATCATGAGCGTCGGCCCCGGCGGGCCCGACTACTCGACCACCGTCCTGCCGCTGTACGTCTACCAGGCGGCGTTCCGTGACGGACAGGCGGGCTACGCGACCACGATCGGTGTCGCCCTGCTCATCGTGACCCTGGCGTTCGCCGCCATCGTCATGCGGGTGGGCCGGCGCGAGCGGCTGGAGTTCTGATGAAGACCACTGACACCCCTCCCTCCGGGCCCTCCGGCCCCCCGTCCGACGCCGAGGCGGCCAAGGTCCCGGCCCAGCGCGCCGGGACGGTCTCCAAGGGCTCGTCGGCCCCCGTGAAGAGCAGTGAGGGCCAGGTCCTCAACGTCTTCTCGCACGGGATGCTGATCCTGTGGGCGATCATGGTCGTCCTGCCGCTGTTCTGGGCGGTGATGTCCTCGTTCAAGACCGACTCGGACATCTTCAACACCCCGTGGTCGCTGCCGAGTTCGCTGAACTTCGACAGCTGGGGCCGGGCCTGGAGCCAGGCCCACATGAGCGAGTACTTCCTGAATACCATCCTGGTGGTGGGCGGTTCGCTCGTCGGCACCCTGGTCCTCGGGTCGATGGCCGCCTATGTGCTCGCCCGCTTCGAGTTCCCGGGCAACCGCTTCATTTACTTCTTGTTCGTCGGCGGCATGAGCTTCCCGATCATGCTGGCGCTGGTCCCGCTGTTCTACGTCATGGACAACATGGGGCTGCTGAACACGATCCACGGCCTGATCCTGGTGTACATCGCGTACTCGCTGCCGTTCACCGTGTTCTTCCTGACCTCGTTCTTCCGTACGCTGCCGACCTCGGTGGCGGAGGCGTCGATCATCGACGGGGCCTCGCACACCCGCACGTTCTTCCAGGTCATGCTGCCGATGGCCAAGCCCGGCCTGATCAGCGTCGGCATCTTCAACTTCCTGGGGCAGTGGAACCAGTACATGCTGCCGACGGTGCTCAACACCGACCCGGAGAAGCGGGTGCTGGCCCAGGGCCTGGTGGAGCTGGCCTCCAGCCAGGGCTACAAGGGCGACTACTCCGGCCTCTTCGCCGGCCTGGTGATCGCGATGCTGCCCGTGCTGGCCGCGTACATCATCTTCCAGCGCCAGGTCGTCTCCGGTCTGACGGCGGGCGCCCTGAAGTAGCGGATCACCTTACGGACACGGCCCGGTGCCCCGGCGGAGGATTCCTCCGCCGGGGCACCGGGCCGTGTCCGCGCACGTGAGCCCCTGCCCGCTCAGGTCTTGACGGGAGGCACCCCCAAACGGTCAGCTTAGAGTTCACATGTTGGAGGAAGCCGGGGTCTCATCGCTGCGGCCCCGGTCGGGGCGGTCCTCAGGGACCGCCCGCCAAGGGCAGGAGTGGATGAGTCGATGGAGACTCCCGGGTCGCAGACATCGCTGCACAGGGCCAATCTGGAGCGGGTCGTACGCGCTGTACGGATGGCGGGATCGCTCACCCAGGCGGAGATCGCCCGGAGCACCGGGCTCTCCGCAGCCACGGTCTCCAATATCGTCCGCGAACTGAAGGACGGCGGAACGGTCGAGGTCACCCCCACCTCGGCGGGCGGCCGCCGGGCCCGCAGCGTCTCGCTCAGCGGCGACGCGGGCATTGTCATCGGCGTCGACTTCGGCCATACGCACCTGCGCGTCGCGGTCGGCAACCTCGCCCACCAGGTGCTCGCCGAGGAGTCCGAGCCGCTGGACGTCGACGCCTCGTCCGCGGAGGGCTTCGACCGGGCGGAAGTCCTGGTCAAGCGGCTGATCGAGGCCACCGGCATCGGCCCGGACAAGGTGATCGGCATCGGGCTCGGCGTGCCGGGCCCGATCGACGTCGAGTCCGGCACGCTGGGCTCCACCTCGATCCTGCCGGGCTGGACGGGCATCAACCCCAGCGAGGAGCTCTCCGGCCGCCTCGGCGTGCCCGTGTACGTCGACAACGACGCCAACCTCGGAGCGCTCGGCGAGCTGGTCTGGGGCAGCGGGCGGGGCGTCAAGGACCTCGCGTACATCAAGGTGGCCAGCGGCGTCGGCGCCGGTCTGGTGATCGACGGAACCATCTACCGGGGCCCGGGCGGCACGGCCGGCGAGATCGGACACATCACCCTCGACGAGTCCGGCCCGGTCTGCCGCTGCGGCAACCGCGGCTGCCTGGAGACCTTCACGGCCGCCCGCTACGTCCTGCCGCTGCTCCAGCCCAGCCACGGCCCCGGGCTCACCATGGAGCGGGTGGTCCAGCTGGCCCGGGAGGGCGATCCGGGCTGCCGCCGGGTGATCGGGGACGTGGGCCGCCACATAGGCAGCGGCGTGGCCAACCTGTGCAATCTGCTCAACCCCAGCCGCGTCGTGCTCGGCGGCTCGCTGGCGGAGGCCGGGGAGCTGGTCCTGGGGCCCATACGGGACTCCGTGTCGCGGTACGCGATCCCCAGCGCCGCCCGGCAGCTCTCGGTGCTCCCCGGCGCGCTCGGCGGCCGTGCCGAAGTGCTGGGCGCCCTCGCCCTGGTGCTCAGCGAGATGGGGGATTCAACCCTTTTGGAGAGCACCCTCCCCGCAGCGACTCCTGCCTTCACTTAGATAACGAATGGCACCGTTGTCATCTCGTTAAGGATTTACTCCTTGACGCTGACGCTGCGGCCGAGTTGACTTCCAGCCACCTCGGCCGCAACGTCGCGGCCTCGTCAGGGAGGTTCGAGAATGAACACGCGTATGCGTCGTGCCGCCGTTGCCGTTGCCGCCACCACGATGGCGATCTCGCTGGCCGCTTGCGGGAGCGCCAAGGAGTCCGGCGACAAGGCCGAACAGAGCTCGGAGAAGAAGGGCGACGACCTGAAGATAGGTCTGCTCCTCCCCGAGAACCAGACGGCCCGTTACGAGAAGTTCGACCGGCCGATCATCGAGAAGAAGATCGACGAGCTCACCGGCGGCAAGGCGAAGGTCACCTACGCCAATGCCAAGCAGGATGCGAACACGCAGGCTCAGCAGGTCGACACCATGATCACCAACAAGGTCGACGCCCTCATCCTGGGCTCGGTCGACTCCAAGGCGATCGCCAACAGCGTCAAGAAGGCCAAGGACGCCGGCATCCCCGTCGTCGCCTTCGACCGCCTCGCCGAGGGCCCCATCGACGCCTACACCTCCTTCGACAACGAAGAGGTCGGCCGGGCCCAGGGCACCGCCCTGCTGGAGGCCCTGGGCGACAAGGCCGACGGCGGCACGATCGTGATGATGAACGGCGCGATCACCGACCCGAACGCCGCGCTCTTCAAGTCGGGCGCCAAGTCCGTCCTCGACGGCAAGGTGAAGTACGGCAAGGAGTACGACACCAAGGAGTGGAAGCCGGAGAACGCCAACGCCAACATGGAAGCGGCGATCACCGCGCTCGGCAAGGACAAGATCGACGGCGTCTACTCCGCCAACGACGGCATGGCGGGCGGCATCATCACCGCCCTCAAGGCCGCCGGCATCGACCCGCTCCCGCCGGTCACCGGCCAGGACGCCGAGCTCGCGGGTGTGCAGCGCATCGTCTCCGGTGAGCAGTTCATGAGCGTCTACAAGTCCTACCCCGCCGAGGGCATCGTCGCCGCGGAGATGGCCGTCGCCCTCGCCAAGGGCGAGAAGCTCGACTCCATCGCCACCTCCAAGGTCGACAGCGCCACCACCAAGGGCATCCCGACGGTCCTCGTCCCGGTCGTCTCGCTGACCAAGGACAACATCCAGGACACCGTTCTCAAGGACGGCATCTGGACCCTGGACGAGATCTGCACGGCCAAGTACAAGGCCGAGTGCGACAAGATCGGTCTGAAGTAGTCCTCAGGGGCCCCGGCCCCCGGGACCCGGCCCGCCCCCGAGCCGCCGGGTCCCGCCCGTCGCAACGCCCAGCGCGCCCGCGCGAGGGCGCGGCGGCCCCACCGCCCGCGTACGCGAGAGCCGTACCCCGGCCCGCGCGCGCACGAAGCCTGTCCGGCGCCCCGCACATCAACCGTCCCGCTACCGGGCGGGGCGCCGGACGGAACGCTCACACCTCATCTGTTCTTTGCTCGACACCGCCGCACCTTCCCCCGGGTGCGGCATCCCCGCCGGTCAGGCGGCGAAGGAGATGGTTCATGTGTCCGCTACGCCCGTGTTGGCGTTGCGAGGGGTCTCCAAGCGATTCGGTGCCGTACAGGTACTCACCGATGTAGAGCTTGAGGTCCACGCCGGCGAGGTGGTCGCCCTGGTCGGCGACAACGGCGCCGGTAAATCAACGCTGGTCAAGACGATCGCCGGAGTGCACCCCATCGATGACGGTGTCATCGAGTGGGAGGGCAGGGCCGTGCAGATCGACAAGCCTCACGACGCCCAGAACCTCGGCGTCGCGACCGTCTATCAGGACCTCGCGCTGTGCGACAACATCGATGTCGTCGGCAACCTCTACCTCGGCCGCGAGCTGCGCAGGTTCGGCGTCCTCAACGAGGTCGAGATGGAGCGCCGCTCCCGTGAGCTGCTCTCCACGCTCTCCATCCGCATCCCGAGCGTCCGCATCCCGATCGCCTCGCTCTCCGGCGGCCAGCGCCAGACCGTGGCCATCGCCCGGTCGATGCTCGGCGAGCCCAAGCTCGTCATCCTCGACGAGCCGACCGCAGCCCTCGGCGTCGAGCAGACCGCCCAGGTCCTCGACCTCGTCGAGCGGCTGCGCGAGCGCGGTCACGCGGTCATCCTCATCAGCCACAACATGGCCGATGTGAAGGCCGTCGCCGACAAGGTCGCCGTGCTCCGGCTGGGCCGGAACAACGGTGTCTTCGATGTGAAGACCACCTCCCAGGAAGAGATCATCTCCGCCATCACGGGCGCCACGGACAACGCCGTGACCCGACGTGCGGCGCGCAACGCGGAGGTTTCCAAGTGACCACCGACGAGACCACCAACCCGGTGGACGAGAACAGCACCTCGCTGGACAAGGGCACGGCCGTCGCGGACGCGCCGCCGGTCGGCAACCCGGACGCGGCCGAGGGCGCCGCCACGGTCGTCGACCCCCGTCTGCTCATCCGTGAGCAGGGCTTCGCCGGCTACCTCACCGAGTTCAAGCGCAAGATCAGCGGCGGTGACCTCGGCTCGATCCCGGTGGTCGTCGGCCTCGCGATCATCGCCATCGTCTTCCAGAGCATGAACTCCGAGTTCCTCTCCGCGAAGAACATCAGCGACATCGCGGTCACCATGGTCGCCACCGGCATGATGGCCGTGGGCATCATCTTCGTCCTGCTGCTCGGCGAGATCGACCTCTCGGTCGGCTCCGTCTCCGGTGTCTCCGGCGCCCTCGTCGCGGTGCTCAGCGTCACCCAGGGCCTCAACGAATGGCTGGCGATCCTCGTCGCCATCGTCAGCGGTGCGGTGATGGGCGCGATCCACGGCTTCTTCTTCGCCCGGATCGGGGCGCCGGCCTTCGCCGTCACCCTGGCCGGCCTGCTGTTCTGGCTCGGCTTCATGCTCCAGCTGCTCGGCGACTCCGGCACGATCAACCTCGACGGCGAAGGCGTGGTCGGCCAGCTGACCACGTACTACTTCACCGATGTCGCCGCCGCCTACGGGCTCGCCGCCATCGCGGTCCTCGGCTACTTCGCCGCGGCCTTCCTGGACACCCGCCGCCGCGAGGCGGCCGGCATCCCGGCCCGCCCGATCGCCGACATCGTGGTGCGCACCGTCGTCCTCGCGGTGTTCGCCTTCGCCGCCGCGTACATGTTCAACCAGTACCGCGGCCTGCCGCTCGCCCTGGTCCTCTTCCTGATCGTCCTGGTCGGCACGGACTTCCTGCTGCGCCGTACGGCCTACGGGCGGAAGATCTTCGCGCTCGGCGGCAGCGTCGAGGCCTCCCGGCGCGCCGGTATCAACGTCACCGCGATCCGGATCTCCGTCTTCTCCATCGCGGGGACCTTCGCGGCGATCGGCGGCCTGTTCTGGGCCTCCAAGATCGCGGCGGCCAACCAGGGCTCCGGCACCGGCGACCTCCTGATGAACGTCATCGCGGCGGCCGTCATCGGCGGCACCAGCCTCTTCGGCGGCCGCGGCCGCACCTGGAACGCGCTGCTCGGCGTCATGGTCATCGTCTCCATCCAGTACGGACTGTCGCTGGAGGGCATCGCCACGCCGATCCAGTACATGGTCACCGGCGCCGTGCTGCTCGCCACGGTCGTCATCGACTCCGTCACCCGTAAGACCCAGAAGACCGCGGGCCGCGCCTGACCGCGGAACCGCGCAGGTGCCCGGTACCCCACGGGGGTGCCGGGCACCTGCGCGTGCGCGGCACGCGGCGTTCGAACACAGGCTCCCGCTGCCCACGTCCGGCGGTGGAACATTAGACTCATCGGATCGGCACGCTCGATCAGCTCAAACGCAAGGAGGCACGGGTGGATCTGCTGACCCGCATCAAGGGACCGCGCGACCTGGACCGGCTCAGCCTCGGTGAGCTGGACCAGCTCGCGGAGGAGATCCGCACCTTCCTCGTGGACGCGGTGTCCAAGACCGGTGGACACCTCGGCCCCAACCTGGGCGTCGTCGAGCTCACCATCGCCCTGCACCGGGTCTTCGAGTCGCCCCGGGACCGGGTGCTCTGGGACACCGGCCACCAGGCCTACGTCCACAAGCTCCTCACCGGCCGCCAGGACTTCTCCCGCCTCAAGAGCAAGGGCGGCCTCTCCGGCTACCCCTCCCGCGCGGAGTCCGACCACGACGTCATCGAGAACAGCCACGCCTCCGGCGTCCTCGGCTGGGCCGACGGCCTCGCCAAGGCGAACGAGGTCCTGAAGAAGGACGACCACGTCGTCGCGGTCATCGGTGACGGCGCGCTCACCGGCGGTATGGCCTGGGAGGCGCTGAACAACATCGCCGCCGCCAAGGACCGCCCGCTGGTCATCGTCGTCAACGACAACGAGCGCTCCTACGCCCCGACCATCGGCGGCCTGGCCAACCACCTCGCCACGCTCCGTACGACCGACGGTTACGAACGGTTCCTGGCCCGCGGCAAGGACATCCTGGAGCGCACGCCCGTCGTCGGCCGCCCGCTGTACGAGACCCTGCACGGCGCCAAGAAGGGCCTCAAGGACTTCATCGCCCCGCAGGGCATGTTCGAGGACCTCGGCCTGAAGTACGTCGGCCCGATCGACGGCCACGACATCGAGGCCCTGGAATCCGCGCTCCAGCGCGCCAAACGCTTCGGCGGCCCGGTCATCGTGCACTGCCTCACCGAGAAGGGCCGCGGCTACACCCCGGCCCTGGAGGACGAGGCCGACCGCTTCCACGCGGTCGGCAAGATCCACCCGGACACCGGCCTGCCGATCTCCACCTCCGGCCTCGACTGGACCTCCGTGTTCGGCGAGGAGATGCTCAAGCTCGGCCAGGAGCGCGAGGACATCGTCGCGATCACCGCGGCCATGCTCCAGCCGGTCGGCCTCGGCAAGTTCGAGGAGGCCTTCCCGGACCGGATCTACGACGTCGGCATCGCCGAGCAGCACGGCGCGGTCTCCGCGGCGGGCCTCGCCACCGGCGGACTCCACCCGGTCTTCGCGGTCTACGCCACCTTCCTCAACCGCGCCTTCGACCAGGTCCTGATGGACGTCGCCCTGCACAAGTGCGGCGTCACCTTCGTCCTGGACCGGGCCGGCATCACCGGCACGGACGGCGCCTCGCACAACGGCATGTGGGACATGTCGATCCTGCAGTGCGTGCCCGGCCTGCGGATCGCCGCCCCGCGCGACGCCGACCAGGTCCGCGCCCAGCTGCGCGAGGCCGTCGCCGTCGACGACGCGCCGACCGTGGTCCGCTTCTCCAAGGGCGCGGTCGGCCCCGCCGTCAAGGCGGTCGGCAAGGCCGGCGGCATGGACATCCTGCGCCGGCCGAAGGCCGCCCGCCCGGACGTCCTGGTCGTCTCCGTCGGCGCGCTCGCCCCGATGTGCCTGGAGATCGCCGACCTGCTGGACGCCCAGGGCATCTCCACCACCGTCGTCGACCCCCGCTGGGTCAAGCCCGTCGACGAGGCGCTCGCCCCGCTCGCCGAGCGCCACCGGGTCGTCGTCACGGTCGAGGACAACAGCCGGGCCGGCGGTGTCGGCTCGGCCGTCGCCCAGGCCCTGCGCGACGCCGGGGTCGACGTACCGCTGCGCGACTTCGGCATCCCGCCGGTCTTCCTCGACCACGCCTCGCGCGGCGAGGTCATGGCCGAGATCGGACTGACCGCACCGGACATCGCCCGGCAGGTCACCGGACTGGTCGCCAAGCTCGACGGCCGCTTCGAGAGCCGCGCGGTCGAGCCCGCCCGCGACTGACGCGCTCGCCTTCGTACGGCCGGATGGGCCGGGCGAACCGCCCCTGTACGGGTGGTTCTCCCGGCCCATTCGCGTGAAACGGACCGGATGGCGCGATCCCGCGCCGGACCTGTCCGAATCATGGCGTTCACAACGAATGCGTGGAGGTAACGCAGGTGAGCGCGCAGGTCACACCACCCCGCGGAAACGGCATGTTCCGCACCAAGTCCGTCGAACAGTCGATCCAGGACACCGAGGAGCCGGAACACGCGCTCAAGAAGTCCCTCTCCGCCCTGGACCTGACGGTCTTCGGCGTCGGCGTCATCATCGGCACCGGCATCTTCGTCCTCACCGGACAGGTCGCCAAGGAGACGGCCGGCCCCGCCACCGCCATCGCGTTCGCCGTGGCGGGCGTCGTGTGCGCGCTGGCCGCGCTCTGCTACGCCGAATTCGCCTCCACCGTCCCGGTGGCCGGCTCCGCGTACACCTTCGCGTACGCCGCGCTCGGCGAACTGGTGGCCTGGATCATCGGCTGGGACCTGGTGCTGGAGTTCGCGCTGGGCACCGCGGTCGTCGCGGTCGGCTGGTCCGGCTACGTCCGCTCACTGATGGACAACGTCGACTGGACGATGCCGGAGGTGCTCTCGGGCACGGACGTGGCGGAAGGATTCGGCTTCGACATCCTGGCCTTCGCCCTGGTGCTGGTGCTGACCGTCATCCTGGTCATCGGCATGAAGCTGTCCGCCCGGGTCACCTCGGTGGTGGTGGCGATCAAGGTCGCGGTGGTCCTCATGGTGATCATCGCGGGCCTGTTCTTCATCAAGGCCGACAACTACAAGCCCTTCATCCCGCCGGCCGAGTCGCAGCCCGCCGGTTCGGGCTGGGACGCGCCGCTCGTGCAGCTGATGTTCGGTTACGAGCCCACGAACTTCGGCGTGATGGGCATCTTCACCGCCGCCTCCATCGTCTTCTTCGCCTTCATCGGCTTCGACGTGGTGGCCACCGCCGCCGAGGAGACCAAGCTGCCCCAGCGCGACATGCCGCGCGGCATCCTCGGCTCGCTGGTCATCTGCACGGTGCTCTACGTGGCGGTCTCGCTCGTGGTGACCGGCATGCAGCACTACAGCGAACTCTCCGTCAGCGCCCCGCTCGCCGACGCCTTCAAGGCCACCGGACACCCCTTCTACGCCGGTCTGATCAGCTTCGGCGCGGCGGTCGGTCTCACCACGGTCTGCATGATCCTGCTGCTCGGCCAGACCCGGGTCTTCTTCGCGATGAGCCGTGACGGGCTGCTGCCGCGCTTCTTCTCCAAGACGCACCCGCGCTTCCGCACGCCCTACCGCCCGACGATCCTGCTCGGCGTGCTGATCGCGATCATCGCCGGGTTCACCAGCATCGAGGAACTGGCCACCCTGGTGAACATCGGCACGCTCTTCGCGTTCGTCGTCGTCGCCCTCGGCGTCCTGGTCCTGCGCCGCACCCAGCCGAACCTGCCCCGCGCGTTCCGTACCCCGTGGGTGCCGGTGCTCCCGATCGTCTCGGTGGCCGCCTCGGTCTGGCTGATGCTCAACCTGCCGGTGGAGACCTGGGTGCGCTTCGGCGCCTGGATGGTCCTCGGGGTGGTCATCTACTTCGTGTACGGGCGCTCCCACAGCCTGCTGGGCAAGCGGGGCCGCTAAGACCGACCGGCAATTGGGGGGCGGCGTCACGGGGCTGGGCACGCGCATCTGCGGCGTTGTCGTCAATCACCAACGCTCCGCGTTGACTCAATCCTCCGCCTTGCAGCTGCACGCACCCAGCCCCGCTCCTTCTCCCACCCTCCAATTGCCGGTCGGTCTAGGGCCGTACCGTACGGGGTCCGACGCACCGGGCCCCGTACGCCTCGACCCGCCGCCGCAGCCCGCGGTCGGCGGTGACGACGACGCAGTCGCGGTCCGGGGCGGCCCCGGCCGCCAGCCCGGCGATCAGGTCGTCGCCGCTGCCGGCGGCCGACTCGACCCGGACCCCGGCCACGGACGCGACGCCCCGGGCGGCCCCCTCGACGACGAGCACCAGCTCCACCGGGCCGGGCAGCCCGGGCAGCCCGGCCGTCGCGTACGGGGCCAGCGCGTCCCGCAGGCGTACGGCGGCCCCGTGCCGGTCCCGCCACCACCCGTCGGGCACGGAACCGACCACATTGGCCCCGTCCACGATCACCAGTGCCCTGCCGTCGTCGCTCATTCCGGCAGGGTGTCACGCCGAGCGGGGCGCGACGGGCCGTCAGCCGCCGGTGGCGGGGGACTTCTTGGCCTCCTCGGGGATCGTGCCGTCCTCGCGGATCGCCTTCCACAGCTGACCCGCCTGCGGCTCGGCCGCGATCACGCGGTTAGGGTCGATCGTGTCGTACGCCACCGGCAGCATGATCGTCTCCATGGAGCCCGGGTCGACGCCGTTCATGGAGCGGGCGAACTCCGCCAGCGAGGTGAGCGAGGCGAGCCCGGAGTCGGTGGTGAGCGCCTTGGTCGCCGAGTCGGCGATTCGGTAGGAGCTCGCCGGACTGCCCAGCAGATCCTGCGACTTGACCTCGCTCAGCAGGGCCAGCAGGAACTGCTGCTGGAGTCCGATGCGGCCGAGGTCGCTGCCGTCGCCGATGCCGTACCGGGTGCGGACGTACGCGAGGGACTCGGCGCCGTCCAGCTTCTGCGGACCGGCGGTGAGGTCCAGCCCCGACGCCTTGTCGTGGATGTCCTGCGGTACGTCGACGGTGACGCCGCCGATGGCGTCGACCAGGTCCTTGAACCCGGCGAAGTCGATCTCCAGATAGTGGTCGATCCGGACGCCGGACATCTTCTCCACCGTCTTCACCACACAGGCCGGACCGACCTGCGCGTAGACGGAGTTGAACATGACGCGCTCCTTGGCGGACACGGTGGATCCGTCGTCGCCGGCGCACTCGGGCCGGGTCACCAGGGTGTCGCGCGGGATGGAGACGGCGACGGCCCTCGACCGGCCCTCGGGTATGTGCACGACCAGCGCGGTGTCGGAGCGGGCGCCGCTGACGGCCCCGCCGCCGCCCAGCTCCTCGTTCTCCGCCCCGGCCCGCGAGTCCGAGCCGAGGACCAGCAGGTTCTGCCCGCTGGTGGGCAGCCGCTCCGGGCGGTCCTCGCCGAGCGCCTTCTCGATGTCGACGCCCTTGATGTTCCCGTCGAGCCGGCTGTAGAGCCAGTAGGCGGTGCCACCGGCGGCGAGCAGCAGGACGCACAGGACGCCGAGCGCGATCGTGAGGCCGCGGCGGCGTTTGCGGGGTCCGGCCCGGCGGCGGGAGGCGCGGGAGCCCGGTGTCGTCTCGTCGTTGCTCATCGTGGTCGAGTCCTCGCATCTCGGTGCCCGGGGAGGGCAGGGGAGTAGGTGGGACTCGGGTGGGGGGTGTGACCGGTCCGTGAAGGGGCGACTGACCGAGCACTATAGAACAGGTGTCTGTGGGAATGGGTGTCCGGAAACCGGCCGACCGGACCGGATACGCGCTCGGGCCGTACAGGAGGCAACTCCCGTACGGCCCGAGCGCGTTGGTTCCGGGCGGCGTGGTTACGCCGGAACGCTCGCCACACCCTGCGCGAGGAACGGCTTGCCGTTCACCCGCTGGGAGACGCCCTCACGGTCCAGGTACGGCGTGATGCCGCCCAGGTGGAAGGGCCAGCCCGCACCGGTGATCAGGCACAGGTCGATGTCCTGGGCCTCGGCGACGACGCCCTCGTCCAGCATCAGGCCGATCTCCTGCGCCACCGCGTCGAGCACGCGGTCGCGGGTCTGCTCCTCGGTGAGGACGGTGTCGCCCTGCTTGAGGAGCGCGGCGACCTCGGGGTCGAGGACCGGCGCACCGGAGTCGTAGACGTAGAAGCCGCGCTTGCCGGCCTTGACGACCGCCGCGAGGTTCTCGGAGACCGTGAAGCGCTCCGGGAAGGCGCGGTTCAGGGTCTCGGAGACGTGCAGGCCGATGGCCGGGCCGACCAGCTCCAGGAGCACCAGCGGGGACATCGGCAGGCCGAGCGGCTCGACGGCCTTCTCCGCGACCTCGACCGGGGTGCCCTCGTCGATGACGTTCTGGATCTCGCCCATGAAGCGGGTGAGGATGCGGTTGACGACGAACGCCGGGGCGTCCTTCACCAGGACCGCGGTCTTCTTCAGCTTCCGGGCCACACCGAACGCGGTGGCCAGCGAGGCGTCGTCGGTCTGCTCGCCGCGCACGATCTCCAGCAGCGGGAGGATCGCGACCGGGTTGAAGAAGTGGAAGCCGACGACCCGCTCGGGGTTCTTCAGCTTCGACGCCATCTCGGTCACCGACAGCGAGGAGGTGTTGGTGGCGAGGATCGCGTGCGCCGGGGCGACCGCCTCGACCTCCGCGAACACCTGCTGCTTGACGCCGATCTCCTCGAAGACGGCCTCGATGATGAAGTCCGCGTCCGCGAAGCCCTCGGCCTTGTCGAGGACACCGGAGACCAGGCCCTTGAGGCGGTTGGCCTTGTCCTGGTTGATGCGGCCCTTGCCGAGCAGCTTCTCGATCTCGGCGTGGACGTAGCCCACACCCTTGTCGACGCGCTCCTGGTCGATGTCCGTGAGGACGACCGGGACCTCCAGGCGGCGCAGGAACAGCAGCGCCAGCTGCGAGGCCATCAGGCCCGCGCCGACGACGCCGACCTTGGTGACCGGGCGGGCCAGGCTCTTGTCCGGGGCGCCGGCCGGGCGCTTGGCGCGCTTCTGGACCAGGTTGAAGGCGTAGATGCCGCTGCGCAGCTCGCCGCCCATGATCAGGTCCGCGAGCGCCTGGTCCTCGGCGTCGAAGCCGGCGGACAGGTCGCCGTCCTTGGCCGCGGCGATGATGTCCAGCGCGCGGTACGCGGCCGGGGCGGCGCCGTGCACCTTGGAGTCGGCGATGGCCCGGCCGCGGGCGACGGCCGCGTCCCAGGCGTCACCGCGGTCGACCTCGGCGCGCTCGACGGCGACCGTGCCCTTGAGCACGTTCGCGGTCCACACGAGCGACTGCTCCAGGAAGTCCGCACCCTCGAACAGCGCGTCCGCGATGCCGAGTTCGAAGACCTGCTTGCCCTTGAGCTGACGGTTCTGGTTCAGCGAGTTCTCGATGATCACCGAGACCGCGCGGTCCGCGCCGATCAGGTTCGGCAGCAGGGCGCAGCCGCCCCAGCCGGGGACCAGACCGAGGAAGACCTCGGGCAGCGAGAACGCCGGCAGCGCCTTGGAGACGGTGCGGTAGGTGCAGTGCAGACCGACCTCGACACCGCCGCCCATGGCCGCGCCGTTGTAGTACGCGAACGTGGGGACCGCGAGGCCGGAGAGACGGCGGAAGACGTCGTGGCCGCCCTTGCCGATGGCCAGCGCGTCCTCGTGACGGCTCAGCAGCTCGACGCCCTTGAGGTCGGCGCCGACCGCGAAGATGAACGGCTTGCCGGTGATGCCGACACCGGTGACGGCGCCGTCGGCCGCCTCCTTCTCGACCTGGTCGATCGCGGCGTTCAGGTTCGCCAGCGACTGCGGTCCGAAGGTGGTCGGCTTGGTGTGGTCCAGGCCGTTGTCCAGCGTGATGAGCGCGAACCGTCCCGCGCCGAACGGCAGGTCCAGGTGACGAACGTGCGCCTGGGTGACGACCTCGCCGGGGAACAGCTCGGCCGCACCCTTCAGAAGCTCAGTGGTGGAGCTCACTTGGTGCCTCCGTCGGCGTTGAAGTGCGGGTTCTCCCAGACGACCGTGGCGCCCATGCCGAAGCCGACGCACATCGTCGTCAGGCCGTAGCGGACCTCGGGCTGCTCCTCGAACTGCCGGGCCAGCTGCGTCATGAGCCGGACACCGGAGGAGGCCAGCGGGTGGCCGTAGGCGATCGCGCCGCCGTACTGGTTGACCCGGGCGTCGTCGTCGGCGATGCCGTAGTGCTCCAGGAAGGCGAGCACCTGGACGGCGAAGGCCTCGTTGATCTCGAAGAGACCGATGTCCTCGATGGACAGACCGGCCTGGGCCAGCGCCTTCTCGGTCGCCGGGATCGGGCCGTAGCCCATGACCTCCGGCTCCACGCCCGCGAAGGCGTAGGACACCAGGCGCATCTTGACCGGGAGGCCCAGCTCGTTGGCGACGTCCTCGGCGGCGAGCAGCGAGGCGGTGGCGCCGTCGTTGAGACCTGCGGCGTTACCGGCCGTCACGCGGCCGTGGGCGCGGAAGGGGGTCTTGAGGCCCGCGAGGGACTCCATGGTGGTGCCCGGGCGCATCGGCTCGTCGGCGGTGACCAGGCCCCAGCCCGTCTCACCGGCTTCGGCGTTGGTGCGGCGCACCGATACCGGCACCAGGTCCTGCTGGATCTTGCCGTTGGCGTACGCCTTGGCGGCCTTCTCCTGCGAACGCACCGCGTAGGCGTCGGCGCGCTCCTTGGTGATCGTGGGGTAGCGGTCGTGCAGGTTCTCCGCCGTCATGCCCATGAACAGGGCGGACTCGTCGACCAGCTTCTCCGACACGAAACGCGGGTTCGGGTCGACGCCCTCGCCCATCGGGTGGCGGCCCATGTGCTCGACGCCACCGGCCACGACGACGTCGTACGCGCCGAAGGCGATGGAACCGGCCGTCGAGGTGACGGCGGTCAGCGCGCCCGCGCACATGCGGTCGATCGAGTAGCCGGGGACGGACTGCGGCAGACCGGCCAGGATTCCGGCGGTGCGGCCGAGCGTCAGGCCCTGGTCCCCGATCTGCGTGGTCGCGGCGATGGCGACCTCGTCGATCTTCTTGGGGTCCAGGTCCGGGTTGCGGCGCAGCAGCTCCCGGATGGCCTTCACGACGAGGTCGTCGGCGCGGGTCTCGTGGTAGATGCCCTTCGGGCCCGCTTTGCCGAACGGGGTGCGGACGCCGTCGACGAAGACGACGTCCCGGATGGTACGAGGCACGGTGGCTCTCCTCCAGGGTGCGGGATGGCACTGCTGCGGGGCACGCCACGGGGGCGCACCGCCTGCCATCATGCTACTTGCGGGTAACCAGACTGCCCACCCCCCACGGCCGGAGCGTCGAAGGTCACACCTCTCACCGCATCGTCGCCGCGATCGGACCCGAGGACCGGACCACCTCACGGGCGAACCGGAACCGGCCCACTCCCAGCCGCCGCAGCGCCGGGCCGTGGTCCACCGCCACCACCAGCGCGGCCGCCGCGAGGGCGGCCCGCCACCCGGAGGTCACCAGCACCCGCACCGGCGGCGGCAGCGGGCGCAGCGCCCGGCGCAGCCGGTGGCAGTGGAAGGGCACGTGCCGCTCCTCGTCGGCCAGGATCCGCCCCGCCACCTCGCGCGTCAGCGCATCGCCGGCCCCGTCCCGCAGCGCCCGGTAGTAGCGCAGCGCGACCACCTCCGCGATCATCAGGACCAGCAGTTCGAGGCGGAGCCCCAGCGCCCGGCGCAGCGCCACGAAGATCCGGTCGCTCCAGTCCGAGGCGATCAGCGGCGCGCCGCCCGAGGCGAGCAGGAGCGCCAACAACCTGGCGTGATTTCGCTCCTCCGCGACGAACATCCGCACCGCCGACGCGTACTCCGCGTCACCGGCCGCCTCCGCTTTGGTGATCAGCCCGGCCCCGTCGCCGTCCTCACCGACCTGGAAACGCTGCACACTGCGCCGGATCGCGGGGTGCTGCTTCACCCCGGTCCGCCAGTCCGGATCGCCCCGCTCGGCCCGCTCACGGCGCGCCGCCTCGAAGTCGCGTATCCAGTCCCCGTACGTCGTGGTCCCCACGGCCGCCCCCCGGTGTCCGCCCCCGTGTCCGTGTCTCCCGAGGTCAGGCGCCGGCGTTCAGCGCCCGGACCAGGAGCGGGGCGACCTGCTGGATCTGCCAGTTCCGCGCCCCGTACCCGGCGAGGACGTCCTCGACGGCGCCCGGGGTCGGGTTCTTCGGCGGCTCCCAGCAGACCCGGCGCACGGTGTCCGGGGTGATCAGGTTCTCCTGGGGCATGCGAAGGCGTTCGGCCAGCTCGGAGACGGCGGTGCGGGCGGCCGAGAGCCGGGCGGCGGCGGCCGGGTCCTTGTCGGCCCAGGAGCGCGGCGGCGGCGGTCCGGCCGGCTGCTGACCGGGCTGCGGCAGCTCCGACTCGGGCAGCGCCCTGGCCCGGTCCACGGCCGCCTGCCACTGCTCCAGCTGACGGCGGCCCATCCGGTGGCCGAATCCCGGCAGCGCGGTCAGGGCCTGCACATCGTTCGGCAGCGCGAGCGCGGCCTCGACGATCGCGGCGTCGCCGAGCACCTTGCCCGGCGAGACGTCGCGGCGCTGGGCGACCTGGTCACGGGTGGTCCACAGCTCCCGGACGACGGCCATCTGACGGCGGCGGCGCACCTTGTGCATGCCCGAGGTCCGGCGCCACGGGTCCTTGCGGGGCGGCGCGGGCGGCGCGGCGGCGATGGCGTCGAACTCCTCGCGGGCCCACTCCAGCTTGCCCTGCCGCTCCAGCTCCTCCTCCAGCTCGTCGCGCAGGTCGATCAGCAGCTCCACGTCGAGTGCGGCGTAGCGCAGCCAGGGCTCGGGCAGCGGGCGGGTGGACCAGTCGACCGCGGAGTGGCCCTTCTCCAGGGCGTAGCCGAGGACGTTCTCCACCATCGCGCCGAGGCCGACGCGCGGGAAGCCCGCGAGCCGTCCGGCCAGCTCGGTGTCGAACAGCGAGGTGGGGGTCATGCCTATGTCCCGCAGGCACGGCAGGTCCTGGGTGGCGGCGTGCAGGATCCACTCGGTGCCGTTCAGCGCGGAGCCGAGGCCGGAGAGGTCGGGGCAGCCGACCGGGTCGACCAGGGCGCTGCCCGCGCCGTCGCGGCGCAGCTGTACGAGGTAGGCGCGCTGGCCGTAGCGGTAGCCCGAGGCGCGCTCGGCGTCGACGGCCACCGGGCCGGTGCCCGCGGCGAAGGCGGCGATCACCCGGGCCAGGGCGTCGTCGGACGTCACCACCGGGGGAATGCCCTCGCGAGGTTCGAGCAAGGGGATCGGCGCCGGGGCGACGTCGTCCGGGGGAGCGCCCCCGGTGGTTCGCAGTGAAGTGTCTGCTGCGGTCTCTTGGGCGTCGGTCACGTGTCAAGGGTATCTGTGTATGCACGGAGCCCGTCGACGGAACGTTCCGTCGACGGGCGGCCATGCACGTATTCCAGCCGGAGGCGCATCGGTGCACGTCCCGGCGGGGTGCGGTCAGTGGATGATGCCCGTCCGCAGGGCGACCGCGACCATGCCGGCCCGGTCTCCGGTGCCCAGCTTGCGGGCGATGCGGGCGAGGTGGGACTTGACGGTCAGGGCGGAGAGGCCCATCGAGACGCCGATGGCCTTGTTGGACTGGCCTTCGGCGACCAGGCGGAGCACCTCCACCTCACGTCCGGACAGTTCGCGGTAGCCGCCCGGGTGGCTCGGGGAACCGGGAGGCCTGCGGTGCATACGGGCCGCGTTGGCGCCGATGGGGGCGACGCCGGGGCGGGTGGGGTGGCCGATGTTGGTTCGGGTGCCGGTGACGACGTAGCCCTTCACGCCGCCCGCGAGGGCGTTGCGAACGGCGCCGATGTCGTCGGCGGCGGAGAGGGCGAGACCGTTGGGCCAGCCTGCGGCGCGGGTCTCGGACAGCAGGGTCAGCCCGGAACCGTCGGGCAGGTGGACGTCGGCAATGCAGATGTCGCGCGGGTTGCCGACGCGGGGGCGTGCCTCCGCGATGGACGACGCTTCGATGACGTCACGTACTCCGAGGGCCCACAGATGGCGGGTGACGGTGGAACGGACGCGCGGGTCGGCCACGACGACCATGGCCGTCGGCTTGTTCGGGCGGTAGGCGACCAGGCTTGCGGGCTGCTCAAGGAGAACGGACACCAGGCCTCCTGGGGGGAGTGGCGGGACGGGCCGGCTCGGGGGATGAAGCCGGGGGCGAACCGTGCTTGAAGGGTCATTGACCTCTTCGGCAGCGGACCCGTCCTCCTTTAGGGGAAGATCACGATTTGGTGAGTAACAATTCGGGCAAATAGGACGCGCGATCGATTGTACGAAAAGAGAGCCGGTACTTGTGCGAAACGGGTGACGGAGTGTTACGAAACCTGCGGCCCGCGCCGCTGCGGCAGCGTCACCACCGCCGCGTCCGCCGGATCCGAGGGCGGCAGCCCCGCGATCTGGCACAGCAGGTCGCCCCAGGCCATCAGGTGTGACGCCGCGTCCGGCACCCCGCCCCGGCCCTCGCGCGGCGTCCACGAGGCGCGGATCTCGATCTGCGTCGCCGGACGGCGCGCGGAGAGCGCACCGAAGTAGTGCGATCCGGCGCGTGTCACCGTTCCGCCGGCCTCTCCGTACGACAGGCCCCGCGCGTCCAGCGCACCCGTCAGCCAGGACCAGCACACCTCCGGCAGCAGCGGGTCCGCCGCCATCTCCGGCTCCAGCTCCGCCCGGACCAGCGTCACCAGCCGGAACGCGCCCTGCCAGGCGTCGTGCCCCGCCGGATCGTGCAGCAGCACCAGCCTGCCGTCCGCGAGATCGTCCTCGCCGTCCACCACCGCCGCCTCCAGGGCGTACGCGTGCGGCGCGAGGCGCTGGGGCGGCCTGGTCACCTCCACCTCCAGCTCCGGTCGGAGGCGCGCGGAGCGCAGCGCTTCGACCGCCGCCAGGAACGCGGGCGGTGCGGAAGGACCCTCCGCGCGTTCCTTGCTGTCAACGCCGTCGGAATGATCGGAAAATTGTCCCTGAGCCGGAGCCATGCGGGGAAGAGTAGGCGGAAGGCGGGCCTCGCGCAGGGAGAGACACCCGTGCGGGGCCGGGCTCCTTCGGCACGCGTGCGAAGATTCTGTGCGTGAGTGCCAACGACAGCCCTTCGGGCCAGCAGACGACGACCTCCGCCAGCCTCGACGCGGTCCGCCACGCCACCCACGACTCGGCGTTCCTCAAGGCCTGCCGCCGTGAACCCGTCCCGCACACGCCGGTCTGGTTCATGCGCCAGGCGGGGCGCTCGCTGCCCGAGTATCTGAAGGTCCGCGAGGGCATCGCGATGCTCGACTCCTGCATGATGCCGGAGCTGGTCACCGAGATCACCCTGCAGCCCGTGCGCCGCCACAAGGTCGACGCCGCGATCTACTTCAGCGACATCGTCGTGCCCCTGAAGGCCATCGGCATCGACCTCGACATCAAGCCCGGCGTCGGCCCGGTCATCGCCGACCCGATCCGCACCCGCGCCGACCTCGCCCGGCTGCGCGACCTCACCCCCGAGGACGTCCCGTACGTCACCGAGGCCATCGGGATGCTCACCGCCGAGCTGGGCGCCACCCCGCTCATCGGCTTCGCCGGGGCCCCGTTCACGCTGGCCAGCTACCTCGTCGAGGGCGGCCCCTCGCGCAACCACGAGCGCACCAAGGCCATGATGTACGGCGACCCGCAGCTCTGGGCCGACCTCGTGGACCGGCTCGCGGAGATCACCGGCGCCTTCCTCAAGGTCCAGATCGAGGCCGGCGCCTCCGCCGTCCAGCTCTTCGACTCCTGGGTCGGCGCGCTGGCCCCCGCCGACTACCGCCGCGCGGTGCTGCCCGCCTCCGCGAAGGTCTTCGACGCCGTCGCCCCCTACGGCGTCCCCCGCATCCACTTCGGCGTCGGCACCGGCGAGCTGCTGGGCCTGATGGGCGAGGCCGGCGCGGACGTCGTCGGCGTCGACTGGCGGGTCCCGCTGGACGAGGCCGCCCGCCGCGTCGGCCCCGGCAAGGCCCTCCAGGGCAACCTCGACCCGGCCGTGCTGTACGCGCCGACCCCGGCCGTCGAGGAGAAGACCCGCGAGGTGCTGGACGCCGCCGCCGGTCTGGAGGGCCACATCTTCAACCTGGGCCACGGAGTCATGCCGACCATGGACCCGGACGCGCTGACCCGCCTCGTGAGCCACGTGCACGAGCAGACCGCGCGCTGAAGCAGTCGCGCCCCGGGCGCGGGAGGCCTCGTCAGCCTCCCGCGCCCCGCACCGCCGCCACCGTCTTGCGCGCGGCGACCAGCACCGGGTCCCAGACCGGCGAGAACGGCGGGGCGTAGCCCAGGTCGAGCGCCGTCATCCGCTCCACCGTCATCCCGGCCGTGAGCGCCACCGCCGCCACGTCCACCCGCTTCGCCGCCCCGTCCCGGCCCACGATCTGCACCCCGAGCAGCCGGCCCGTGCGCAGCTCCGCGATCATCTTCACCGTCATCGGCTTCGCCCCCGGGTAGTAGCCCGCCCGCCCCGTCGACTCGATGGTCGCCGTGACATAGCGCAGCCCGACCGCGCGGGCGTCCTTCTCCCGCAGCCCGGTCCGGGCGATCTCCAGGTCGCAGACCTTGCTCACCGCCGTACCGACCACACCCGGGAACGTGCCGTAGCCGCCCCCGACGTTGGAACCGATCACCTGGCCGTGCTTGTTGGCGTGCGTGCCCAGCGCGATGTGCCGGGTGCGGCCCGCCACCAGGTCCAGGACCTCCACGCAGTCGCCGCCCGCCCAGATGTTCTCGTGGCCCACCACCCGCATCGACAGGTCGGTGAGCAGCCCCCGGTGCGGACCCACCGGCAGCCCGGCCTCGCGCGCCAGCTCCGTCTCCGGCTCCACGCCGATGCCGAGGACCACCACGTCCGCCGGATACGTCCCCGCCTCCGTCGCCACGCCGGTGACCCGGCCGCCGGGGCCGGTCAGGATCTCCGTCACGGCCGCCCCGTTGACCGTGGTGATGCCCAGACCGTCCATCGCCTCGTGGACGAGCCGCCCCATGTCCGGGTCGAGCGTCGCCATCGGCTGCTCGCCCCGGTTGAGCACGGTCACCTCGAAGCCCCGCTTGAGCATCGCCTCGGCCATCTCCACACCGATGTACCCCGCTCCCACCACGACCGCCCGGCGGGTCTCCCCGCCGCCCAGGGCGTCCAGCGAGTCCAGGAGCGCCTGCCCGTCGTCCAGGGTCTGCACCCCGTGCACCCCGGCCGCGTCCATGCCGGGCAGCGCCGGGCGCACCGGACGGGCCCCGGTGGCGATCACCAGCTTGTCGAAGTCCGTCCAGTACGTCCGCCCGCTCTCCAGGTCCAGCGCCTTCACCCGTCGCCCGGCCACGTCCAGCTCGGTCACCTCGGTCCGCATCCGCAGATCGATGTCGCGCGCCCGGTGCTCCTCGGGGGTGCGGGCGATCAGGTCGTCGCGCTCCCCGACGTCGCCGCCCACCCAGTACGGAATGCCGCAGGCGGAGTACGAGGCGAAGTGGCCGCGCTCGAAGGCGACGATCTCCAGCGCGTCCGGCCCCTTCAGCCTGCGGGCCTGGGACGCGGCGGACATGCCCGCCGCGTCACCGCCGATGACCACCAGTCGCTCCGCTGCCATGCCGGGTCCCTTCCGCCGGTCCGCCGATTCGGCGAACCGGCGGTCAGGGCCCCACGCTACGACGCCCGGGCGGCTCAGGAGTCCGAGGCGCCGTCGTCCTTCCCGGCCGCGGGCGCCGTCACCGCCGGAGCGGCACCGCGGGCCGCCCCGCGCCCGCGCAGCACCCGCCAGACCAGCACCGCCACGGCGGCGGTGACCAGGAACGGGAACGCGGCCCCGAACGCCACCGCGATCCACCGCAGCACCGTCACGAACGCGTCCCAGCCGCCGCCCAGCGCTTCCAGGAACTCCGGGTCGTCCTCCTTCTCCCCGTCGTCGTCCGGGGCGTCCGGCGGCGTCAGGTCCAGCGTGATCGTCGCCAGCGAGGTGCGGTCCTTCAGACTCGCCTGCTGGGCCAGCAGCGACTCCAGATCGGCCTGACGGCTGCTCAGCTCGCCCTCCAGGGCCACCACATCGCTGATCCGCTCCGCCTTGTCCATCAGCTCCCGCACCCGCGCCACACTCGCGCGCTGGGTGGAGATCCGGCTGTCCACGTCGACCACCTGGCCGGTGACGTCCTTCGCGTCCGAGGTGCGCGACAGCAGCTTCCCGGAACCGGACAGCTCCCGCAGCACCTCCTGGAACCGCTCCTGCGGCACCCGCAGCACCAGATGCGAGGTCTCGTAGGTGTCGTCGAGGCGCTCGGTGTTCTCCGACGCCACCAGGCCCCCCGCGCCCTCGGCGGCACCGCGCGCGGCGGCGACCGCCTTCGGCACGCTCTTCACCTCGACGGAGAGCGTGGCCGTACGGATCACATGGGTGCCCCCCGGCTTCGGCGCCGCCTTCTTCCCGGCCCCCTTCCCGTCGGCCTGCTCCTCGGGGGCGGCGGAGGCCGCTGCCCCGGCCTCGTCCGCGAACCCCTCGCGCGGCGCGGCCTTTCCGTCCGCCGCCTTCGCGCCGTCGTCCGACGCGTCGCCCGACGCCCCGCAGCCGCCGACGGCGAGCAGCAGGCCGAGCGCCCCGGCCACGAGCGCCGCACGTGCGCGGACGAACGACCGACGGCTTCCGCTCTCCCCATCCGTAACCGGATCCATAACTGGTCCCCCCAGGACGTTGGTTGACATCGTCGGTTCGACGCGGCGGCCCCGGGGCCGGTTGCCGCCCACCGGTTTCGAAGTGGTCACGGTCGGGACGCGGTACGGGTTTGAGAGAGTGGACCCATGCAGCGTTCTCAACAGCGTGCGGAAACGCCCCCGGGCCACGTCGTCGTCATCGGCGGCGGCATCGCCGGCCTGGCCGCCGCCCACCGCCTCGTCACCACCGGAGTGCGGGTCACCCTCCTGGAGGCCACGGACCGGCTCGGCGGCAAGCTCATGACCGGCGAGGTCGCGGGCGTCCAGGTCGACCTGGGGGCCGAGTCGATGCTCGCCCGGCGCCCCGAGGCGGTCGCCCTGGCCGAGGCGGTGGGCCTCGCCGACCGCCTCCAGCCGCCCGCCACCGCCACCGCCTCGCTCTGGACCCGCGACGCGCTGCGCCCCATGCCCAAGGGCCATGTCATGGGCGTCCCCGGCGACCCCGCGGTCCTCGGCGAGGTGCTGTCACCCGAGGGCCTGGCCCGGATCGCCGAGGAGCGCGACCTCACCCCGACGCCCGTGGGCGAGGACGTCGCGGTCGGCGCGTACGTCGCCGACCGGCTCGGCCGCGAGGTCGTGGACCGGCTGGTGGAGCCCCTCCTCGGCGGGGTCTACGCGGGCGACGCCTACCGGATCTCGATGCGCGCCGCCGTACCCCAGCTCTTCGAAGCGGTGAAGGAAGGCGGCCCGCTGCTGGAGGCCGTGGGCCGCATCCAGGAACGCGCGGCGGCCCGGCAGCAGGCCGGCCCGGTCTTCCAGGGCATCGAGGGCGGCATCGGCACCCTCCCGGCCGCCGTCGGCGACGCCGTACGGGCCGGGGGCGGCGACATCATCACCGAGACGCCCGTCCTCGGTCTCACCCGTACGGAAACGGGCTGGGCCGTCCGCACCGACACCCGGACGATCGCCGCCGACGGCATCGTCCTGGCCACCCCCGCCTGGTCCGCCGGCACCCTGCTGGCCGCCGAGTCCCCGGCCGCCTCCGCCGAGCTGTCCGGCGTCGAGTACGCCTCGATGGCCCTGGTCACCCTGGCCTTCCGGCGTACCGACATCGAGGCGTACTCGGCCCTGCGCGGCCGCTCCGGCTTCCTCGTACCGCCGGTCGACGGGCACACCATCAAGGCGTCCACGTTCTCCAGCAACAAATGGCAGTGGGTCGCCGACGCCGCCCCCGGCCTCTTCGTGCTCCGCACCTCCGTCGGCCGGTACGGCGAGGAGGACCACCTCCACCGCGAGGACGAGGAACTGGTCTCCGTGTCCCTGCGCGACCTCGCCGCGGCCACCGGACTCACCGCCCGGCCCGTCGACAGCGAGGTCACCCGCTGGATCGGCGGACTGCCGCAGTACCCGGTCGGCCACCTCACCCGGGTCGCCCGGATCCGCGACGAGGTCGCCAAGCTGCCCGCCCTGCGGGTCTGCGGCGCGGTCTACGACGGCGTCGGCATCCCCGCCTGCATCGCGAGCGCCCACCGGGCGGCCGACGAGATCACCAGGGAGATCATCGCCACGCCGACCCTGGTTCGGGGCACGGGGAGCGAGGCGGGACAATAGCCGTATGAGTGCTCCTGAGACTGTGACATCAAGCAAGAGTCCGAACGCCGGCAAGAAGGCCAAGGACCTCAACGAGGTCATCCGCTACACCCTGTGGTCGGTCTTCAAACTGCGCGACGTCCTCCCGCTGGACCGCGCCGGTTACGCCGACGAGGTCCAGGAGCTGTTCGACCAGCTCGCGGCCAAGGACGTCACCGTCCGGGGCACCTACGACCTCTCCGGGCTGCGGGCCGACGCGGACATCATGATCTGGTGGCACGCGGAGACCTCGGACCAGCTCCAGGACGCGTACAACCTCTTCAGGCGCACCAAGCTCGGCCGCGCGCTCGACCCGGTCTGGTCGAACATGGCGCTGCACCGCCCCGCCGAGTTCAACAAGTCGCACATCCCGGCGTTCCTCGCCGACGAGACGCCCCGCGACTACATCAGCGTCTACCCCTTCGTCCGGTCCTACGACTGGTATCTGCTGCCCGACGAGGACCGCCGCCGCATGCTCGCGGACCACGGCAAGATGGCCCGGGGCTACCCGGACGTCCGCGCCAACACCGTCGCCTCGTTCTCGCTCGGCGACTACGAGTGGATCCTCGCCTTCGAGGCGGACGAGCTGTACCGCATCGTCGACCTGATGCGTCACCTGCGCGCCTCCGAGGCACGGCTCCACGTGCGCGAGGAGGTCCCGTTCTACACGGGCCGCAGGAAGAGCGTCGCAGACCTGGTGGCCGGGCTCGCATAACCAGCGAGTCCCGCACCACCCCAACCCGGAAGATCAGAGGGACGGGCACCGGGCACCGATCGTGCCGTCCGCCCCTCCAGCGACACCGGGTTCGGCTTCGGGGGCCGTCGCACCGTGAAGGTGCGGCGGCCCCCGCTCCGTACTCGGCTCAGTCCAGCGACACCGGGTTCGGCTCCGGGTGCGCGGCACAGTCCGCACCCCGCCCCGGCACCTCACCGGTCAGCAGATACCGGCGCAGATGATCGTCCACGCAGGTGTTCCCGGCCCCGCCGACGCCGTGCGTCCCCGCGCCCCGCTCGGTCACCAGCGACGACCCGGGCAGCCGCTTCCGCAGCTCCAGCGCCCCCTTGTACGGCGTCGCCGCGTCCCGCTCCGCCGCCAGGATCAGCACCGGCGGCAGCTCGCCCCACCGCGTCCCCACCTCCAGCGGCCGCTGCCGGGGCGCGGGCCAGAATGCGCACGGCAGGTTGGTGAAGGCGTTGTCCCAGGTCTCGAAGGGAGCGACCCGCGCCAGGTCCGTGTGGTCGCGGTCCCAGATCTCGAACTCCTCCGGCCAGGGCGCGTCGTTGCACTCGACCGCCGTGTACACCGCCTGCGCGTTCTCGTTGTCCTTCGCCGCCACCGCACGCGGGGAGGCCTGTGCGACCAGCGGCTCCGGGTTGCCCCGCACGTACTCCGACAGGGCCGTCGCCCGCATCGCCCAGTAGTCGTCGTAGTAACCGGCCCCCAGGAACGCCGAATGCAGCTGCCCCGGCCCGACCTTGCCGCCCGCGGGCTTCACCGCCAGCTCGGCGCGCACCTCGTCGTAGCGCCGCTGCACCGCCTCCGGGGTGGCCCCCAGGTGGTACACGTCGTCGTGCCGGGCCACCCAGCGGCGGAAGTCCTCCCAGCGCGTCTCGAAGGCCAGCGACTGGTCCATGTTGGAGCGGTACCAGATCTGCTCCGGGTCCGGGTCGACCACCGAGTCGAAGACCATCCGCCGTACGTGCGAGGGGAACAGCGTCGCGTACAGCGCGCCGAAGTACGTCCCGTACGACGCCCCCATGAACGTCAGCCGGCTCTCGCCGAGCGCGGCCCGCAGGACGTCCAGGTCACGGGCGTTGTTCAGCGAGGTGTAGTGCCGCAGCGTCGCGCCCGCGTGCTCCGCGCAGCCCCGCGCGTACGCCTTCGCACGGGCGACGCGCCGCTCCTTGTACGCCTGCGTCGGGTGCGTCGGCGCGTCCGTCGGACCCTTGGTGTACGCGGCGGGGTCCTGGCAGGACAGCGGGGCGGAGGAGCCGTTCACCCCGCGCGGGGCGTAGCCGACCAGGTCGTACGCCTCGGCGATCTCCTTCCACTCCGGCAGCTCCCCGGCCAGCGGGAAGGTGATGCTGGACGCGCCGGGGCCGCCCGGGTTGTAGACGAACGAGCCCTGCCGCTCCTGCGCCGGACCGGTGGCGGGCGTGCGGCTGACGGTCAGTTCGAGCTGCCGCCCGTCCGGCTCGGCGTAGTCGAGGGGCACCTTCACCGTGCCGCACTTCAGGGAGTCCGGGAGCATCTCCTCCTCGGGGCAGGCGGCGAAGTCGATCCCGGCGGCGGTGGCCCGGGCGGCGGCGATCGCGGTGCCCCGGGACTCGGCGGAGCCCGGCGCCTCCCAGGCGTTCGCGGGAGCGGCGGCCAGGGCGGACAGGACCAGGGAGCCGATCGATGTGTACAGCGCAGCTGTTCTCACGCGCGGGGCCTCTCTGCGGATGCGGAGAGGGATGGTCGGGCGGACGGGCGCCGATGTCCAGTACCGCCCCGGAATGTCACCGGGAACCACCCTGATGGGCGGTCAACAACCGTACGAGTGGCCTCGGTTCGCCCGGATCAGGAGCGGTTCAGGACCCGCCGCCGCAGCCGCCGCCACCGCCCCCGCAGCTGGAGCCGCCCGAGCTGCCGCAGCTCGAACCGCTGCTGCCTCCGCACCCGGACCCGGAGGAGCATCCGGACCCCGAGGAGCATCCGGACCCGCCGCCGCAGCTCGATCCGGAGCCGCCCCCGGTCGACCCGCCGCAGCTGGAGCCGCCGGGGCCGGCGGCGGCGCACCAGACCGTCGCGACGCCGACGGCGGTGACGCCCGCCGCCGTGGACCCGGCGACGTACGACGAGGACCGCCGGCGCGGAGCGCTCAGCCGTGCCGCGGCCACCAGCTGGGCCTGGAGCACCGGGTCCGGCAGCGCGCGGAGCCCCAGCGTGGCGACGAGGTGGGCGGGCGTCACCACATGGGCGTAGGCGGTCCGGAACGCCAGGGCGGCGTGCTGCCCCGACTTCGTGATGCGGCTCGCGGAGGCGCCCGCGACGATCAGGCCGCTGAACGCGCCGATCACGATCGCGGGCAGGATCTTCACGATGAACGGGACCGGGAAGTCCATGGTGTCGACCACCGCGAGCTGGACGAACGTGACCACCAGGCTCAACGGCAGGGCGATGAGGCACGCCACCCCCTGGATCAGCCCCCACCGCCGCAGCGGCCGGATCCGGTGGGGCGGCACCAGCAGCCCGCGAGCGGCGAGCCCGTCGCCGACCTCCTGGACCGCCGGGTGGCGCATCACCGCTTCCCGCAGGACGTGCAGGGCGCCGCTCGGGGCGGCGGCCAGCTCCTGGAACACCGCGCGTTCCACCGGGTCGTTCGCCTGCGCCCGCTGTACGGCGACGATGCCGGGCCCGCCGACGGCCAGCCGGCCGTCCGCGTGCAGCGAGGCGAGAGCGGTGTCCACCACCCTGGCCGGACCGCCGTTGAGGAACGCGACCTCGTACAGGTCGTGAAGGGCGACGCCGGGCCCCGGGGCGGGGCGGCGGGACCGCTCGGCCACCGCCTTCACGACGAGCAGCACCGACGAGACGACGACCCCGAGGGTCGCCAGCACAGCGAAGACGTTCACAGCGGTCACTTCCCCACGAGGACGGCACGGGCCGCCCGGACCAGACGGGTGGTGCGGCCCGGCGGCCGGGCGCCCGACCGGTCCTGCCACCAGTACGTCAGCCGGCGCCGCGCCACCGGATCGGCGGGACCGCCCGCGATGAGCACATGCTCCGCGAAGTCCAGGGCGTCGCGGCGGTACCCACCGGACATCGGGCGGCTGCCGGCGTACGCGAGGAACGCGGGGCGGTAGCCGTCGCCGAGGATCTCCGGCAGCTCGGGGGCCACCTTGGCGACGACGTCGGCGCGCTTGGCGGCCAGCGCCCGGCTCTGCACCCGCAGCCGCCGGTGGTCGAAGCCCTCGGGGGCCGGGGTCCCGACCACCAGGGCGGAGAGCAGCGCGGTCTGCGCGACGGCGGTACGGTCACGGGTGCCGGCCGGCACGGGGTCGGCCGCGGCGCGGCCTTCGGCGGGCGCGGGGTCGGCGACGCCCGTACGCTCACCGGATTCGGCGGTGTCCGTACGTTCACCGGATTCGGCCGGCGTGTGAACGGTCGCCGCCTGCCGCAGCGTCGCCCGGATCGCGTCCAGTTCGCCCGCCAGCTCCGTGCCCGGCGGGAACGCGTCGTCCCGCTCCAGCAGCACGCCCGGCGGGTCGACCCGGGAGCGCAGCTCGGCCAGCACCTCCAGGACGGGTGCGGACACCGGGTGGGCGTGCGTGTCGTGCCAGACGCCGTTCTTCTCGACCCCGCCCGCCACATGCACGTACGCGATGGCCTCCACCGGCAGCTCGTCCAGTGCCTCCGCCGGGTCCTGGCCGAGGTTGACGTGGTTGGTGTGCAGATTGGCCACGTCGATCAGCAGCCGCACCCCGGTCCGCTCGACCAGTTCCGCGAGGAACTGCCCCTCGGTCAGCTCCTCGCCCGGCCAGGAGATCAGCGCCGCGATGTTCTCCAGGGCGAGCGGCACCGGCAGCGAGTCCTGCGCGATCCGCACGTTCTCGCACAGCACGTCCAGCGCGTCCCAGGTACGCGCCACCGGCAGCAGGTGCCCCGCCTCCAGCCTCGGTGACGCGGTCAGCGGCCCCCCGGCCCGTACGAACGCGATGTGCTCGGTCACCAGCGGCGTCCCCAGCAGTTCGGCGCGCGCCGCGAGAGCGGCGAGGCGGCCGGGGTCGGGCCGGTCCGCACCGCCGAGCCCGAGCGCCACCCCGTGCGGCACGACGGTCACCCCGCGCTCCCGGAGCCGTACCAGGGAATCCGGGAGATGGTCGGCGCAGAGGTTCTCCGCGACGGCCTCGACCCAGTCGATCCCCGCCAGCGCCTCCACCTCGTCCGCGATCTCCGGCCGCCAGCCGATACCGATGCCCAGCTTCATGGTGTCCCCCTGCTCACCCAGGCCTTCGCTCTGTCGTTCTGTCCAGGGGTCATGACCCCGCCGAACGGTGCTGAACCCGACAGAGGGGACGTTCAGAGCTGGATTTGAGGTTCCGGGACCGGCGGCCTCGTTATGGCATCGGCATCATCGTGGGCGGCACCGGCCGCGAGGTGAAGGACTGGTCGCCGGTCGGCGTCGCCGGCACCGGGGCCGGCGGGACCTGGCCGTCCCGGGGCATCGACGGGCCGGAGGGACTGGCGGTCGACCCGCTCGCCGCTTCGCGCGCCAGGGCGTCGAAGTCGACGAACCCGGTGGCCTCCAGCATGGTGATGTGGTCCAGCACGGTCTGGTTGGCGTCGCTCGCCAGCTGCCGGATCAGCGTGTTGCGGGTGGTGTGGCGGACCTGGCCGATCAGGCCGAAGACCTTGCCGTGGGCGGCGCGCAGGATGTTGGCGAACTTCCGCTCGTACTCGTCCCCGCTCGCCGCCGTCAGCTCCCGCAGCCACTCCTGCTGCTGGGCGGTCGGCTGGTTGGGCAGCTCCACCCCGAGCTTCGCCGCCACGTCCCGGGCCCGCCGGTCCAGATCGGCGTGCCCGACGACGAGGTGGTCCCCGGCGGCCTTCGTCGCCTCACTGGGCGCCCGTTCGATCGCCTGCTGCCCGGCGGGCAGCTCCCACAGCCCGGCGAGCCGCACCTTGACCAGGAAGTCCCGGTCGGTCGCGGAGAGCGGTCCCCACTGGGTCGCGACACTGGAGGCGTTGAGGTTCGCCTCGCCGGTGCCCGAACGGTCCGCGTAGGACCAGACGGGGAACGCGAGCGCGCCGATGGTGGCGACCAGCGCCGCGATGATGAGGGCCGTTCCGTTGATGCGTCGCAACAAGGTGTCTCCCGGGGCCGAGGCGTGGCAGCGTCGATCGAACAGGCGTCAATCAACCGCCAGTCGACCGGCTGCGCAGGCTACTTGGCGGTAATGCCGAAAGGGCAGTACCGGGAGATACGGAGAAGGGACCGGAAACGTTCAGCACGGCGGCGATGTGGTCGTGTCCCGCTCGGCGGCTCCGCGACACGGGCGATCCGTCGCGGTCACCGCCCCGCTCAGCGGCGCAGCGCCGGATGGTCGGCGACCACCGTGCAGGAGCCCGGGGCGATCTCGGTGAACCCCGCGTCGCGCACCACCGGCAGCCCGCTCACCGTCAGCTCCCGCCAGCGCTCCGGGCCGGGGGTGGCGACGGAGAGCGGGAACCCGGCCTCCCGCCAGGCCTTGCGCTCGGCGTCGGACAGCTCCCACCAGGCGAGCTGCGCCCCGTGCCCGGCCTGGGCCATCGTCTTGCCCGCCGACATGTCCACCTCGGGGTTCAGCCACAGCACCGGGCCCGAGAGATCGGGCGCGGCGGGCGGCTCGGGTTCCTCCAGGTCGGTGCCCGACACCTGGAGCTTGGCCAGCTCCTTCGGCCAGCCGTCCAGCGGGATCGGCGGGAACACCCGTACCTCAGCGCCGTCCTCGCCCGTCACCGTGATGCCGTCCAGCGCCGTGGCCTTGCGCCACTCCGCACCGCGCGCCCGGCGCACGACCTTGCGGATCCGGGCGTCCTGCCAGTCCCGCATCGCCGCGGCCCACTCGCCGTCGCCGAGCGACCGCTCGTCGGAGAGGATCGTCAGCACCGCACGGGCGGCGGTCCGCAGCGCGTCGGTGCGGGCGGGCGGGTCCGTCTTCTCCAGGTGGAGCACCAGCGGCAGCACGAACTGCGGCGCCTGGTCGCGGTCGGTCGGACCGTTGTGGAACGGGCTTTCGGAGACAGGGGTGTCGTTGCTGGTCACCGCCCCAGTCTGCCAGGTGGTCGGTTCACCTCCTTGGCGGAACGACCGGCTCCGGGTGAGGATGCTCCGCATGAAGAGCGATCTCTTTTCCAGCGAGCACATGGCCCAGCCGGCCACCGCCCCCGGTATGACCCTGCAGAACTCCAAGTCGATCAAGTACGCCGTCAACGGGGAGATGCACGCCCGGCAGGGTTCGATGATCGCCTTCCGCGGCAACCTCCAGTTCGAGCGCAAGGGCCAGGGCATCGGCGGCCTGCTCAAGCGCGCGGTCACCGGTGAGGGCCTCGCGCTGATGGCGGTCCGGGGCCAGGGCGAGGCGTGGTTCGCGCACGAGGCGGCGAACTGTTTCATCGTGGAGCTGGACCAGGGCGACTCCATCACCATCAACGGCCGCAACGTCCTGTGTTTCGACCCGACGCTCTCCTACGAGATCAAGACGGTGAAGGGCGCCGGAATGGTCGGCGGCGGCCTCTTCAACAGCGTCTTCACCGGTTACGGCAAGCTCGGCCTGATGTGCGAGGGCACGCCGATCGTGATCCCCGTGACGGCCGCTCAGCCGGTGTACGTGGACACGGACGCGGTCGTCGGCTGGAGCCAGCAGCTCGCGACCAGCCTCAACCGCTCCCAGAGCGTCGGCTCGATGGTGCGCGGCGGCTCCGGCGAGGCGGTTCAGCTGATGCTCCAGGGCGAGGGCTTCGTCATCGTGCGGCCCAGCGAGGCCCGGCCCGAGAAGACCTCCAACTGACCCTGCATCTCCGGGGCGTGGGCCACCGGTACGGCCTCCGCGGCGCCTGGGTGCTGCGCGGGGTCGACCTCGCGCTGCCCGCGCGGGCGCTCGTCCGGGTCGAGGGGGCCAACGGGGTCGGCAAGTCGACCCTGCTGCGGCTGCTCGCCGGGATCGACGCCCCCGCCGAGGGACGGATCACCGGCCGCCCGGCCCGTACGGCATACGTTCCCGAGCGCTTCCCGGCCGCGCTGCCGCTGACCGCCACCGGCTACCTCGTCCACCTCGGCCGGATCCATGGGCTGCGCACGGCCGAGGCGAAGCGGCGGGCGGGGGAGTGGCTGAACCGGTTCGGCGCGGCGGATCACGCCCGTACCCCGCTGACGGAACTCTCCAAGGGCACCAGCCAGAAGGTCGCCGTCGCCCAGGCGCTGCTGGCCGCGCCGGACCTGCTGGTTCTGGACGAGGCCTGGACCGGCCTGGACACGGCGGCCCGCGCCGAGCTGGACCGCGCCGTGGCCGAACGCGTGGCGGCCGGCGCCACCGTCGTCTTCGTCGACCACGACCCGCGACGCCTGGCCGGGGCGGCGGACCTCACCCTGCGAACCGCCGACGGCGGGGTGCACCGGGCGACGGCCGCGACAGCGACCGGCCCCGACCCCGGCCCCCGGGTTCTGATCGAGGCGGTGGGCCCACCGGGCGCGACGCTGCCCGAGGCCCTGCCGGGCGACCCGGTCCGGGAGCGGAGGAGCGGGACGGGCGGCTTCGGCGCGGGTGCGGCCGTCTCCGTCCCGGGCGGCGGCACCGCTGACTACAGCCCCGGCCCCGGCCCGGGTGACGGACCCGACCACGGCGCGGGCTCCGCCGTCGTACGCCTCACCGTCCCCGCCCCGTACTCCGACGCGCTCCTGGCAGCCCTGCTCACGGCCCGCCCGCCGTGGCACATCCGACAGGTCGCCCCGGCACAAGCCCCCGCACCGGTCACGTCACCCGAGTCACCCGAGTCCTCCGAGGCAGCGGCAGAGGTGTCCGAAGCATCATGACCGCCCTCCTCCGCTACCAGACCGCCGTGCTCGCCCGCTCCCAGCGCTGGCTGGCGCCCCTCCTGCTGTACGCGGCCGTCCTCGCCGTCGGCGTGCAGGGCGGGCAGCCCGTGCTGGGCTCGCTCGGCGTCGCCGCCCTGCTGCCCGTGACCGCGTGGGCCGTCCACCTCTGCGTCACCCAGGAGCCGCCCGCCGCCCGGACGGTCGCCTCGGCCGCCGTGGGCCCCCGGCGGGCGCACCTGGCCGCGCTGCTCACCGCCACGGGCTGCGCGGCGGCGCTCGCCGTGGTGAGCACCGCCGTCGTCCTGCTCGTCAGCAGCCCGGCCACCGACGACGGCGCCCACGCGGTCTCCCGACCGTCCGCCGCGCTCGCCGGACTGGCGGCCGCCCTGTGCTGCGTCCTGCTGGGCGCGGTCGTGGGGGCGCTCAGCAGCCGCCCGGTGACGGTCCGCCGGGGCTGGTCCGTGGCGGCGGCGGTGCTCGGCTCGCTCCTGGCGCTGGTGACCACCGGATCCCCGGCGCGTTACGCGGTCACCGCCCTGGTCACGGGATCACGGACCGGGACGTTCCAGCCGCCCGCCCTGGCCCTGCTCGGGGCGGCGGCTCTCGCCGGGGCGGTGGCGCTCGCGGTCTGCCGGCTCGCCGCCCGGCGCGGATGAGCCGGGCGGATGCGTAGGCTCGTGGACGTGGACACCGACGACACGCACGACACGAACGGTTCGTACTGCGAGGCCCCGGGACCGATCGCGCCCGCCCCGCCCGCCGGAGCCGCCGAGGGCCCTCCCTACGCCGAGTGCGTGCTGTGCCGCGAGCCGACCGAGTACCCGGAGTCGACGAAGGGCGCCACGCTCTGCCCGGTCTGCGCCTGGCAGGAGGCGGGCCGCACGGCCTGTTCCGGCTGAGGTGCACAGTGGGGAGTCTGCCGCGCGGGGTGCGCGGGCCGGGCTTCCTGCAGGACGTCCGGCGGTCGTGCCCGTCGGCTCAGGCTGTGGGCCTGGGACGGTTCAGGTCACGCCAGTCCCGGGGCGAGATGCCGTAAGCCTGTTTGAACACCTTGCTGAAGTGGCTCGCGTCCACGAAGCCCCAGCGTCGCCCTGTCGCCGCGATGGTGCGCAGGTGGCCGTGCGGACCGGCAAGCTCCCGTCGGCATTCGGCCAGGCGATGTGAACGCATCCATTCCCCGAGTCTGATGTTCGACCGGCCCAGCACGGTGTAGAGATGGCGGACCGAGATGCCGTGCGCGGCGGCGATCCGCGTGGCCGACAAATCGGGTTCAGCCAGGTGAGCCCGCATGTACTGGGTGATTCGCAGGCTGAGCGTCGACTCCAAGGGTGCCCTGGCCGTATCGGTGTCGCCGAGCTGTGATGTCACGACGGCACGGATGAGTTCCAGACTCGGTTCCACGACCGCGTCGGCATGGAGGTGCCCGCGCAGATGTACGTCGGTCGCGAGCTGGGAGAAGTACGTGGAGGCGAGGCCCGCGACGGGGTTGTCGGCTCCGAGGCGGACCGCCGCGACGGCGCGCAGCGACCGCTCGGGGAGCGCGAGGGCAGAGCGGGGGAAGCGAAGGAAGTGATGGGCGACTCCCTCGTCGAAGAGAAGTGTGTAGGGCTTGGTCGTCTCGTAGAGCGCGAAGTCGCCCGGGTGCAGCACGGACTGGCGGCCGTTCTGCACCACCAGGCTGGTGCCCGTCACCTGAAGTCCGAGGAAGACGGCCGGCTCCTCGTCCAGCCGGGCCAGCCGCTCGGTCCGTTCCACGGTCAGTGCCGTCGCTCGCGCCGAGCAGATCCTGATCGTTCCGACGGAGCCGAGCCCGATGTGGACCGAGAGATCCTCCGCCGGAAGGTGGTGATCGATGTCGACCGGTACGACGGATTCCCACACCGCGTGCCGGAACGTCTCCGCCCGGTCCCGAGGTGGCACGAACGTGGTGTCCAGGACCGGGCTCACCGGGCCGGGCCCTGTTCCCGCCGACCTCGCGAAGAGCCTGGTGACACCCTTGCCCGTTCGCTCACAAGCCACCCCTCACCAGCGGACGACATCGCATGAGCATGGCAGTGGTCCGGCCACCGCGCAACGATTCCGGCCGCGGTGGAGCACGGCTGGAACAGCCCCCCGCACGCAGGACACAGTCCGGCCCCTCCATCGGTTCTAAGGTCTGCCGCGGGGCGAAGGGCACGGGCATCTGTCGCCCCGTACGGGAGTGCGCCGGGCAGGGGCGTGGCGCACGCGCGGTCGGACATCGACACCTGGAGTTGAGCATGCTCACGATTCGAAACGTGCACGCCAAGTCGGCTCTCGCCGCAGGCGCGTTGGTCGCCGGTCTTCTCGGCGGTTCCCTGACCGGAGCGTCGTCGGCGGTCGCCGCCGGACAGCCTTCCGCGACCGCGACTCCCTATCCGGCCTGCAACGCGGCCGGGTACCGGGAGAACAGCGCCACGAATCCCACCTCCTACATCGTCCTCCCCTACGCCTCGGGTTCTCCGTACTGCTGGATGGTCCGGGGGCACAACAACAAGGGGGTCCAGGCTCTGCAGAAGAACTTGAACGCCTGTTACGGCTACAAGCTGGAGACGGACGGGATCTTCGGCGGTCTCACCGAGTCGGCGCTCATCGCCGTGCAGAAGAAGGTGAAGGTGGTCCCCGACGGGGAGTACGGCATGGCGACCCGCGACGCGATGGTGTGGGCGAACTACAGCCTGGAAACCGGGGCGAGGATCAACTGCAGCTGAGCAGCCCCGGTGCTCAGGCGCCGTCCTCCATCAGCTCCGACACCTTCACGAAGCGGTAGCCGCGCTCGCGCAGCTCCGGCACGATCCGGCGTACCGCCGCCTCGGTGGCCGGGGCCGCGCTGCGGGTGCAGTGCATCACCACCAGCGACCCCGGCCGCACCCCGTCCAGCACCTGTTCGGCCACCGCCCCCGCGTCCGTCGCGAACGCGTCGCCGCTGACCACGTCCCACTGCACCGCCGTCACGTCGGCCGGGGCCAGGGCGCGCAGCGCCGTGTCGTCGTAGCAGCCGCCGGGGAAGCGGAAGTACGGCACCACGTTCCGTACGCCCGCCTTCCGGAACGCCGTGAAGGCGCGTTCCACATCGCGGGTCATGGCGGCCTTCTCGACCACCGGCAGGCCGTAGCAGGGGGCGCTGAAAGCGTGGTGGCTGTAGGAGTGGTTGGCGACCTCGAACAGCGGGTCCGCGCCGATGGCCTTCGCCTGGGCCGGGTACTCCTCGGCCCAGCGCCCGGTCATGAAGACGGTGGAGGGCACCTTCAGCCGGCGCAGCAGCGCGATCAGTTCCGGGTTGTCGAAACGCTCGCCGGAGGCGGCCCGGGGGCCCTGATCGGCCGTCATGTCGGCGTCGAACGTCAGTGCCACGACCTTCTCCGCCGAGCGGCCCGCCGTGCCCCCGCCCGTCGGTCTCCGCTCGAAGACCGGGGTGCGGCCCGCCGGACCGGGGGCCATCGTGGGCGGCTTCTCCGGTACGGCGGAGGCGGGGGCGGGGGCGGAGGTCTTGGGGAGGGGGTGGGGGGAGCGGGTGGGGGACTCGCCCCGCACCCGCTCAGAGCGGCGCCGGTCAGCGCCCCGAGAACCGTCAGTGTCGTCATCTTCCGTGCAGCAGTGATCACTCACGGAAAATATCCGACAAGATGGTCATATCTTCTGACGGCACTCCGGTGAGCCGGCGCACCAGGGCGGTCCGGGCTACCTCAGCACCACGGCCCCGTCACCGCGAACGTCGTCCCCGGCGTGTAGCAGTTCACGTACATCGTCGAGCCGTCCGGCGAGAACGTGACCCCCGCGAACTCGCCCCACTCCGGCTCCTCGGGCGTCCCGATGTTCTGCCGCCCGCGCGCCATCGCGTACACCTCGCCGCGCCGCGTCACCCCGAGCACGTGCTGCGCGCCGCCGCCGTCCTCACAGACCATCAGCCCGCCGTCGGCCGCCAGGCAGATGTTGTCGGGGGACTCGCCGGGCAGCTGGATGTCGGTGTCCGGGCCGAAGAGCACGACCAGCGTGAGCCGCCGCTTCTTCGGCTCGTAGCGCCACACCTGCCCGTAGTGGTCGGCCGCCGAGCCCTCGTCGCGGTGGGCGAAGCTGGAGACGAAGTAGACCGAGGAGCCGCCCCAGTAACAGCCCTCCAGCTTCTGCGCGTGCGTGATGCCCTTCGGCCCGAAGTCCTGGAAGCGGATCGCCGTCTCGGCGGCCAGCGGATCCGGTACGGGAACCCACTCGATCCGGTCGAAGCTCGCGCCGGTCTCCTGGACGGCCGACAGGTCCGGCACGCCCGGCACCCGCATCGCCTCCAGCGCCCCGCCCGCGCGCAGCGAACCGGTGCCGCCGAGCGGCTTCTCGGGCAGGAAGCGGTAGAAGAGCCCGAACGGCTTCTCGAACGCGTCCTCCGTCTCGTACACGATCCCGGACTTCGGGTCGACGGCGATCGCCTCGTGCTGGAAGCGGCCCATCGCGGTCAGCGGGACGGCCCCGGTGCGGTGCGGATCGGCGCCGTCCACCTCGAAGATGAAGCCGTGGTCCTTGGTGTAGCCGTTGGTCCCGGCCTTGTCCTCGGTCTCCTCGCAGGTCAGCCAGGTGCGCCAGGGGGTGGGCCCGCCCGCGCAGTTCACCGCCGTACCCGCGATGGCGACGCGCTCGCCCAGCACCTTGTTGCGGCCGTCCAGCTCCAGCGACGTACAGCCGCCCTTGGCCGCCGGGTCGTAGGTCAGCCCCTCGACGGTCGGTACGCCGATCTCGGCCGTGTGCCGGTTCTCGTGGTTGCGGACGAGGTGGACCCGCCCGTTGCGGCCGGGCAGGGCGGTCATCCCGTCGTGGTTGCTGGGCACCGGCCCCTCGCCGGAGCGCAGCGGTTCGCCCTCCCGGGACAGCACCCGGTAGCGGAATCCTTTCGGCAGGTCGAGCAGACCGTCCGGGTCGGGGACGAGGGGGCCGTAGCCGGCGTGGCCGCGTGCGGCGGCCGTGCCCGCGAAGAGTTCGGAGAAGGCTCCCGTGAAGGCGACTGCGGCGGCTGCGCCGCTGCCTGCCAGGACCTGACGTCGGGTGGTGGTGGTGCGGGGTGCGGTTGACATGAGGTGACTCCCTGTTGGCGGACAGGTGAAGTGACCCGCACGTGTGTAGCACGCACTGAGGCGCGGGGGAACCATGCGTACCCCCGCGCCCCGTGTTGCCGCTGGGACGGGCCCCGTTGGGAGCAGCCGTCCGCGGAGGATCAGGCCAGCGAAGCCGACAGCGTGATCGTCGTGCCCGTCAGCGCCTGGCTGACCGGGCAGTTCGCCTTGGCGTCCTCGGCGGCCTTCAGGAAGGCGTCCTCGTCGAGACCGGGCACCTCGCCCACGACGGTGAGGTGGATGCCGGTGATGCCCGTACCGGGCTGAAAGGTCACCTCGGCCTTGGTCTCCAGCCGGGTCGACGGGGTGCCGGCCCCGGCGAGACCGTGGGAGAGCGCCATCGAGAAGCAGCTGGAGTGGGCGGCGGCGATGAGCTCCTCGGGGCTCGTCTTCCCGTTCGCCTGCTCCGAGCGGGCGGGCCAGGAGACCGGGTAGTCACCGATGCCGGAGGAGTCGAAGGTGACGACCCCCTTGCCCTCGATCAGGTTGCCTTCCCAGTTCGTGTGCGCCTGACGCGTGGTAGCCATGCTGGATCCCTTCGGACGGTGTGCGCGGTGGTACGGGATAACAGGAGGCACCTCGCGGCGCGCGGTGCCCCGTTGCGTTACGCCCCCGAACCTACTGCGCCACCAGTCCCTTCGCGTCACGCGCCAGCGCCGTCAGCCGGGAGATCGCCCGGAAGTACTTCTTCCGGTACCCGCCGTTCAGCATCTCGTCGCTGAAGAGCTTGTCGAACGGCAGCCCGGAGGCGAGCACCGGCACCTCCCGGTCGTACAGCCGGTCGGCGAGCACCACCAGGCGCAGCGCGGTCGACTGGTCGGGCACCGCCGTCACGCCGGTCAGACAGACCGCGCCGAGGTCGTCGGTCAGCGCGCCGTACCTGCTCGGGTGGACCCGGGCCAGGTGCTCCAGCAGGCCGGGGAAGTCGTCGAGGGACGCGCCGGGCGTGGCGTACGCGGCCCGGGTGACCTGCTCGTCGTCGTACGGCGGCGGGGCCTCGGGCAGCCCCCGGTGCCGGTAGTCCTCGCCGTCGATGCGCAGCGGGCGGAAGTGCGCGGAAAGGCCCTGGATCTCGCGCAGGAAGTCGGCGGCGGCGAACCGGCCCTCACCGAGCTTGCCCGGCAGCGTGTTCGAGGTCGCGGCGAGCGCCACCCCGGCCTCCACGAGCCGGCTGAGCAGCGAGGACACCAGCACGGTGTCGCCCGGGTCGTCCAGCTCGAACTCGTCGATGCACAGGAGCCGGTGCCCGCTCAGGGTCCGCACGGTCTGCTGGAAACCCAGCGCGCCCACGAGGTTGGTCAGCTCCACGAACGTGCCGAACGCCTTCAGTGACGGCTCGGCGGGCGTGGCGTGCCAGAGGGAGGCCAGCAGGTGGGTCTTGCCGACGCCGTAGCCGCCGTCCAGATAGACGCCGCGCGGCCCGGTCGGCGCGGCCGGCTTCCTGCTTCCGAACCACTTGCGCCGCCCGGCGCCCGTCGCGTGCGCCCCGCCGAGCCCGGCGGCGAAGTCCGCCAGGACCGTGACGGCCTCGCGCTGGCTGGGCTGGTTCGGGTCGGGTACGTACGTGTCGAAGCGCACCGAATCGAAGCGCGGCGGCGGCACCATCTCGGCGACCAGACGGTCTGCGGGGACGTGCGGCTCACGGGCGCACAGGGACAGCGGGGCCGTTTCGGAAAGGGGGCTCTGCCCCGGAAACGCGGTGGATGACGACACAACTCTCCACCCTAAGGCCCGTGCCAGACTGCAACCCATGCGAAGCCTGTTCCCTGTGACGGACCTGACAACGACGGGCCCCGCCGCCCCCGACCGCGAGTGGAGCCTCGACGAGCTGGCGGAGGCGTACGCCTACCCCGCCGAGCTCACGGCCGACCCCTCCGCCGGCCTCGGCGCCGACCCCTCCGCCGGCCTCGCCGCCGGGACCCCCTGGCTGCGCGCCAACATGGTCTCCACCCTCGACGGAGCCGCCCAGCACGACGGCCGCTCGCAGCCCATCTCCTGCGCCGCCGACATGCGGATCTTCGGCACCCTGCGGGGCCTGGCCGACGTGGTGATCGCCGGGGCCGAGACCGTACGGCTGGAGGGGTACCGTCCGGCCCGCGCCCGGGAGGCGTTCGCGGCGCGGCGTGCGGCGGCCGGGCAGGGGCCCGCGCCCGCCGTCGCCGTGGTGACCGGCTCGATGGACCTGGACTTCTCGCTGCCGCTCTTCACCGAGCCGCTCGTCCCGACCCTCGTGCTGACCGGCGCCGGAGCCCCCGCCGACCGGATCGCGGCGGCCCGGAAGGCGGGCGCCGAGGTGGTGATCGCGGGCGACGGCGCCCGGGTGGACCCGGCCCGTGCCGTGCGCGAGCTGGCCGGCCGGGGGCTGACCCGGCAGCTCACCGAGGGCGGACCCCGGCTGCTCGGCCAGTTCGTGGCCGCCGGTGTGCTGGACGAGCTGTGCCTGACGATCTCCCCGATGCTCACAGCGGGTGACGCCCAGCGCATCGCCGGGGGGCCCGGGGTCGCCGTGCCGGAACGTTTTTTCCTGGCATCACTGCTGGAAGAGGCCGGTTTCCTCTTCACTCGGTACCGTCGGACTGACAGTTAGCGGAATTTCCCGTTCCGCTTAGCTTCGGCTGGGCACACTTACCCCTGCAGTCCCCGTGGAAGCGCGGGGAAGGATGGTTTCAGCAAACGACCGTCGACGGTCGAGCCGGCAGTCGACGAGACGAAGAAGCGGAAGGGCGCCTGTCGTGTTCACAAGCGTTTTGATGATCGAGAAGCCGCTCACTCCCGAGGACGTGGATTTCGTCACCACCCTCCACGGCGAGGAGCGGATCTCGTTCGTCGTTCTGTTGCAGCCGCGCGGTGACCAGGCCGATGTCCTGCTGCGCGCGATCGACGACGTGGCGATGGGGGAACTGAAGGAAGCGGTCCGCGAGGGGGAGGAGCCGGAGGGCAACGAGGCCCGCGAACCCGCAGAGATCGGCCTCGAATACTCCCTACGGGCACTGCGCGAGGCGGGCTCCGAAGCGGTCGGACAGGTGATCGAGGATCACCCGCTCGACAAGCTGAAGACCGTGGTCGAGGACGCGGGCGCGGACGAGGTGATCGTCCTGACGGCCCCGCACTACGTGGAGGAGTTCTTCCACCGCGACTGGGCCTCCCGGGCCCGGCACAAGGTGGGCGTCCCGGTGCTCAAGCTCTTCGCGCACAGCGAATAGGCTGGGCCCGCGGCCCGGAGTGGCACCGGACCGCGCCCGAGAGCACACGTCCAGAGGAGCACAGATGGCACCCGGCATTCCCGCCGCCATGGAACGACCGCACTTCATCGGCATCGGCGGCGCCGGAATGTCGGGCATCGCGAAGATCCTCGCGCAGCGCGGGGCGAAGGTGGCGGGCAGCGACGCCAAGGAGTCCGCCACCGCCGCATCGCTGCGGGCGCTGGGGGCGACCGTGCACATCGGACACGCGGCAGGCCATCTGGCCGACGACGCGTCCTGTGTGGTCGTCTCCAGCGCCATCCGCGCCGACAACCCGGAGCTGCTCCGGGCGAACGAGCTGGACATCCCGGTGGTGCACCGCTCCGACGCGCTGGCCTCGCTGATGAACGGCCTGCGCGCCATCGCGGTGGCCGGCACCCACGGCAAGACGACGACGACGTCGATGCTGGCCGTCGCCCTCTCCTCGCTGAGCCTCGCCCCCTCGTACGCCATCGGCGGCGACCTGGAGGGCCCCGGCACCAACGCCACGCACGGCGAAGGGGACATCTTCGTCGCGGAGGCGGACGAGAGCGACCGCAGCTTCCAGAAGTACGACCCCGAGGTCGCGATCGTCCTCAACGTGGAGCTGGACCACCACGCGAACTACGCCTCGATGGACGAGATCTACGACTCCTTCGAGACCTTCGTCGGCAAGATCGTCCCCGGCGGCACCCTGGTCGTCTCCGCCGACCAGCCCGGCGCGGTCGAGCTGACCCGCCGGGTCCGCGACCTCTCCGACCTCAAGGTCGTCACGTACGGCTCCGCCGAGGACGCCGACGTACGCGTCCACAAGGTCACCCCGCGCGGCCTGACCAGCGAGGTCACCGTCCTCCTCAACGGCAAGTTCCTCACCTTCACGGTCTCGGTCCCCGGCGCCCACTACGCCCACAACGCGGTCGCCGCGCTCGCCGCCGGGGTCGCCCTCGGCATCCCGGCGCACAACCTGGCCTCCGCCCTCGGTTCGTACACCGGGGTCAAGCGCCGCCTCCAGCTCAAGGGCGAGGCGGCGGGCGTGCAGGTCATCGACTCGTACGCCCACCACCCCACCGAGATGACCGCCGACCTGGAGGCCATGCGCGGCGCCGCCGCCGACGCCCGCATCCTGGTGGTCTTCCAGCCGCACCTGTTCTCCCGTACGCAGGAGCTGGGCACCGAGATGGGCCAGGCACTCGCCCTGGCCGACGCCTCCGTGGTCCTGGACATCTACCCGGCCCGCGAGGACCCGATCCCGGGCATCACCAGCGCCCTGATCATCGACGCGGCGAAGGCGGCGGGCGCCGATGTCACCGCCGTCCACGACCAGGCGGACGTGCCCGCCGCGATCGCGGGAATGGCGAAGCCCGGCGATCTCGTTCTCACCATGGGAGCGGGCGACGTCACCGACCTCGGCCCGCGCATCCTGGACCACCTGTCGAGCGCCCGGTAGCCGAGAGGCGACCGGAGCGAGCGACCATCTGTCGAGCTGAGGAGCGAGCCGTGCCGTACGACGTCGAGAAGCCGGACGAGCAGTGGCGGGAAGAGCTGACCCCCGCCGAGTACGCGGTGCTGCGCCAGGCCGGCACCGAGCCCGCGTTCAAGGGTGAGTACACCGACACCAAGACGGCGGGCGTCTACTCCTGCCGGGCCTGCGGGGCGGAGCTGTTCCGCTCCGACACCAAGTTCGAGTCGCACTGCGGCTGGCCGTCCTTCTACGACCCGAAGGACACCGACGCGGTCGAGCTGATCGCGGACCGCAGCCACGGCATGGTCCGCACCGAGGTGCGCTGCGCCCGCTGCGGCTCGCACCTGGGCCATGTCTTCGAGGGCGAGGGCTACCCGACCCCGACGGACCAGCGCTACTGCATCAACTCGATCTCGCTGACCCTGGCGCCGGACGAGAGCTGAGCCCGGCCGGGCTCACAGCTGTGCCCCCGCCCCTTCCCGGCATACGCGGGAGGGGGCGGGGGCACAGTGCTGTCACCCCCACCACGGCGGGGGGATCACCCGTCCGAGGGCGTCTCCGCCTCCGACCGCAGCAGCGGGTGGATCACGCCCGGGAAGACCGTCGCCTGCACGAACTCCTCGGCCGACCCGCCCCGGACGACGGTCTCCGCGACGCCCCAGGGCCGCCCGGCCAGGTGGATGGTCAGGGTGTACGAGGAGGAGCAGCCGGTGCACTCGTAGCGGTCGGCCCAGGTCTCGACCTCGGTGGTGGAGCCCGGGTAGCGCTTCACATGGCGGTGGCGGGCGTGGCAGCGGTCACAGGTCTCGCCCGGCTCGCAGGTCCCGCCGCACGGACACGGCACGTCGAAGGAGTCGGCGGGCGTCCAGCGCTGCACGAGGACGGCCTCGCGGGTGGCGCCCATGTCCTTCATGGCCTTGAGGTTGCGGGCGGCGACGTTGTACGACTCGCCGGTGGCGGCCATCCGGTCGCGGATGACGTCCTTGCGTCCACGGTTGGTCGTCATGTGGTTCCTCCTGGGTTCACGCAGCCCGCCAGGAGGCCCATGAGTCAGATCATTACCTCTTTACGTTACTAGAGACGGCGGAGAACACGGGGGCCACGGAGATCACGGAGGCCACGGGGCCCACGGGGGACTACTGGGAACTTCGTTGCTCGCCGTCGAGACCCCGTGAGAGCATCACGTCCGATGTATACAACAGAGGTATCAGAAGCCCGCATCGAGGACGCGAACAACGTCCTGGTCGCTCCTTCGGCATTGCAGGACGACGACGTGGTCCGGGATTTCTTCGGCCTCACGATCACGCCGGAGCACCTTGCCTCTGGTGCGCCGGACCTCGCGCGGAAGACCGTCTACCTGTGCGGCGACGTATCCGGAATCAGCGACAGCCAACTGCGCGCGGCCGACCGGGTGTTCGTCGTGCGCGAGCTGTCGAGCGGTTACGGCGAGGGCGCCGACGCGCCGTGGGCCGTCGTCGGCATCGGCAGGGTTCCTCTCCGCGTGCACGGAGTCGGCGTGTATTACCGCCGCTTCTTCGAACGCGACGCCGATCACTTCGGACGGATCAGCGCGGAGCACGCGTTCCAGTCCCTGACGGAGTCCACCAAGCCCGGAACCGCCCACCGCAGCGGAATCTATCTGACGCCCGTCACGGAGGACGGCGACGGACTGCATTTCCGTCTGCTCCGGTGTTCCACGAATTTCTCGGGGCCGACCGAAAGCTTCCGCCCTACCGATACGCAGATCGTCGATGCGCTGAATCGCGAGGCCGCCGACGTATTCCGTGACCAGGCGCCGCTGAACCACGTCCTCGCGCAGGTCTACCACAACACCCTTGCGACGCCCGAGCGTAAACAGTCCAAGGCGAAGATCTCGGCCCATGCCGACAAGACCAAGGACATGCCCGCCAACGGCATCATGGCTTTCTGCACGTTCTACGACGGTCTCGACAAACTGCGCCCCTTGGCCGAAGACCCCTTCGACCACGGTGTGAAGCGTGCCAGCGGCCTGACCAGACTGCACTTCCGCCTCAAGAAGTCGGCAGAGGGAGTGGAGGGGCCCGAAGAGACCGCGCTTCCGCAGCAGTTCGCGCTGACGCTCTATCCCGGCTCCGTCTTCTTCATGCCGCTGTCCACCAACCGCCTGTACACGCACGAGATCCGGCCCTCGGGTCTGGACGCCGAGCTGCTGCCGACCCGCCTGGGCTATGTGGTGCGCTGTTCGAGCGCCGAAGCCGTGCACAAGGACGGCGGCACCTACCTCAAGAAGGCCGGAGGCCTGGTGAGGCTGGGGCCGCCCACCGAGGACGGCATGGAGGATCTGCGCAGGCTGTACGCCGAGGAGAACAGGACCGCGTCCTTCATCGACTACGGCGACAAGTTCCTCTTCAGCATGAACTCCGGAGACTACGATGCGCCCCGGGTCTGACCTCCCTGACCTCCCTGACCTCTCTGATCGCTCTGACCGCGCTGACTTCTCGGACGAGATCCGCTCGTACGCGCTGCCGATCGAGCCGAATCCTTTCGCGGAGCTGTCGGAATCGGTTCGTTGGGAAGACGTGGGGAAAGGCCGGCGGGGCGCCACGCTGGCCAGGATCGACGAGGCGGGTGGAGTGCCGCTCGTGCGCACCACCACGCGGTACGGAAGCCCGACGCAGCGCTTCCGGGCGGTGCACGAGCGGTTGGCGCAACAGATCCAGGAACGTGCGGAGCTTTCGGCCGCCGCGTTCAACAACGCCCTCATCGAGAGCTACACGAACGCCTATACGACCATGGGCTTCCATTCCGACCAGGCTCTTGATCTGGCCGACGACTCGTTCATCGCCGTCTTTTCCTGCTATCAGCATCCGGAGGCGAGCCCGCCGAGGAAGCTGATCTTCGAAGTGAAAGAGACGGCCGCTGATTCCGGTGATTCCGGCGGCGAGAAGCTGGAGATCCCCCTCGCCCACAACAGCGTCGTCGTGTTCTCCGTCGCATCGAATCGGCGGCTCAAGCACAAGATCGTTCTGGACGCGCCCGACCGGACGGCGGACAACTCCTGGCTGGGTGTCACCTTCCGGACGTCGAAGACGCTGGTCCGCTTCCGTGACGGACACGCGCACCTTCCGCAGGGTGCGCGTCTCACGTCGGCCGACGAGGAGCAGCAGAGCGAGTTCTACCGACTGCGACGCCGTGAGAACAAGGAAACGGACTTCGTCTACCCCTCGCTGACGTACACCGTCAGCGCGAGCGATCTGATGCCGCCTGTCTGATGCTCAGTTGTCGATGAAGACGGCGCCGATCTCCGCCATGCGCTCGACCGCGTAGGCCGGGTCGACCAGGGTCTCCGGGGTGTGGAGGCCCGGCGGTGCGGCTTCGCCGCGCAGGCCGAGCTGTCGCTCGACACCGAGCGCGATACCGAGTGCGGTCAGCGGACGTTGTCCTGCCGGGTGAACGAGGTAGCGGCTGCTGCTGAGCGGTGCACCGCTCGTGTCCACTCCTTCGAGGTCGATCCGGATCGCGCTGGAGGCGGCGTCACCGCGGCAGCGTGCCGCGGATTCGCCGACGGCCATGTCGAAGCGGACGTTCGCCGCTCCGGTGGCGAGGGCGAGGCTCGGTACGTCGAGGACGGCGATGCTCCGGCCGGGCAGGACGACACCGTCGGTACGGGCCACATCCGCCTCGGCGTCCGGACCGTCGACCCAGGTGAAGACGCCGTCCCGGCGCACCGTCCCCGCCGTGGTGGCGACTGCCCACCGCTCCAGATCCGCTTGCCCCGCGGGCCCGCCGGTGTCCGACTCGTCCAGTACGGCGCCGATCCGGACGGTGTCGACCCGGTCGAACTCCCGGGCCGAGGCCAGCGTCGCGAGCACGACGGCACCGGCGCAGAAGTGGCCGGCCACCAGGATCGGTGAGGTGTTTCCGCGCTGTGCGGCGGCGAGGGCTTCCGGGGCGATCTCCACCAGGCTGCTGGAGATGCTGAGGTAGGGCACGCCGCGGTCCTGCGCGTAGCGCAGCCCGTTCAGGCGGTCGTCCCACAGCGCGGCGACCACCGCCGCGTAGTTGTGCCCGGCCGGTAAGCCGAGATCGCCGCGTCGCAGATCGACGGTCACGGCTGTCGCGCCGCCGAGGCCGTCGGCCACCCGCCGTGCGCGGCCGATGTCGCGACCCGCGATCGTCAGGGGCAGTTCCGGGTGCCACCGGCGCAGCAGAGCGGCGGTGTCCGAGCCCGCCTGCCCCGAGCCGCCCAAGATCAGTACTGGTTTCGACCGTTCCACCGTGAGCCCTCGCATCCGTGAAGCTACATTTTGTAGGCTACGTTTTGTAACATCGCCTGGAGGGCGACACAACGGAGGACCATGGCCACCACCTCGACCCGTCTGCCCAAGCAGGCCCGGCGGGAGCAGCTGCTCGACACCGCCGTGACGATCGTGCGGCACCAGGGCGCCGACGGCCTGACGCTGGTCACCCTCGCGGAGGCCGCCGGGGTGAGCAGGCCGATCGTGTACGACCATTTCGGCACGCGCCCCGGCCTGCTGCTCGCGCTCTACCGACGCCTCGACGAACGTCACCGCGCGGCGATCGTCCAGGCGCTGGAGGAGGCCGCGCCCACTGCCGACGAGGCCGCCCGCGTCATCAGCGCCGCGTACTTCGCCTGCGCCACGGGCATGCCGGAACTCAACGCCGTATCCGCCGCGTTGAAGGGAAATCCGGAGATGGAGGCGGTCCAGCGCGAGTTGCTCGACAGCTACGCGGACCTGATGGCCGCGGCGCTGCTGCCGCACTCCGGCCACACACCCGAAGCCCTCCGGCTGCGGTGCGTGGGCGTGCTCGGCGCGGCGGAGGTGATGGCCGCCGAGTTGAACCGGGGGCGGGTCTCCGCCGACGACGCGGTCACCGCGCTGACCGACCTGATCACGGGCGGTCTCGGCGCCCGGACCGGCGATTAGCCTCGCTGCTCTGCCGTCGGCAGAACACCGGCCGGACCGGGCTCGACGGTCACTACAGTCCGGTCCCATGGCGACGACGACGATGACTACGGCGACGACAACGGTGACGACGCGTACGGTCGAGTACCCGGCCGACGGTCTGACGATGGTCGGGCACCTCGCGCTCCCGGCCGGTGCCGGCCGCCGCCCCGCCGTGCTGATCGGACCGGAGGGCATGGGGCTCAGCGACGTCGAGCGCCGCCGGGCCGACGCGCTCGCCGAACGGGGCTATGTGGCGCTGGCCTTCGACCTGCACGGCGGGCGCTATCTGGGCGATCCCGAGGAGATGCTCGCCCGGTGCCTGCCGCTGCTCGCCGACCCCGACCGGATGCGGGGCATCGGCCACGCGGCGCTCGACGTGCTGCGCGCCGAACCGCGGACCGACCCCGACCGGATCGCCGCCATCGGCTACGGCACCGGGGGCGCGGTCGGGCTGGAGCTCGGCCGCGACGGCGTCGGCCTGCGCGCGATCGGGACGGTCAACGCGACCACCACGGGCCGGCCGGGCGAGGCGGCGCGCATCCGCTGCCCGGTGTGGGCCGGGGTCGGCTCGGAGGACCCGATCATGCCGCCCGCGCAACGGGAGGCGTTCACCGCCGAGATGCAGGCCGCGGGCGTCGACTGGCGTCTCACGGTCTACGGCGGTGCCCTGCACGCCTTCCACCACCCGCCGGTCGACCACCCCACGGTCCCCGGCGTCGGCTACCACCCACAACACGCGCGGCGCGCTTGGCGCGACGTCGTCGACCTGCTCACCGAGTGCCTGCCCGTGACGGACGATCAGGAGGCATGACCCGGGCAGGCATGCTCGCGTTGGGACCGGCGGCCTCAGGCTGCTTGTCAGCCCTGGACGGCGTACGCGAGGAAGTGCGTCCAGGCGGCCGGGGCGAGGGCGAGCTGCGGGCTCTCCTCGATCTTGGAGTCACGGACATGGACGGTGGAGGGGTAGGCGGCGACCTCGACGCAGTCGCCGGAGGAGCCGCTGCTGTAGCTCGACTTGTGCCACGCCAGCGCGACTTCGACGCAGGAGTCTCCGGAGCCGCTGCTGTAGCTGCTCTTGAACCAGGCCAGGTCTGTGGTGCTCATCTCGCTCCTCGCATCCGCCGCATCAGGCTCTTGGAGTCGTCCAACGAGAGAGCCTGTGAACGCATACTGGCACACCGCATCTGGAGTGCGCTGACCACTTTGGGGTCGGAGACGAACTGCCCGTGCTCCTGCCCTTCCAAGTAGCCCAGCCACTGGTGATCCGGCGTCTCCAGCAGCTGCATCGGCCCGTGCAGCCCCGCGTGATGATGCCGTACCAGCGGCATGATCTGCACGTCCACATTGCGCAGCTCGGACAGATCGAGGATGTGGTCGATCAGCTCGTTGGTGACCTGCTCGCCGCCCAAGTCCCGCAAGAACAAGTGCTCTTCGAGGATGAAGCTGAACGCGGTGTTGGGCCGGTTCCGCAGAAGCTCCTGACGTTCCAGCCGAGCCGCGAGCTGTGCCTCGATCTGCTCGTCGGCGAGCGGTGGCAACTGGTCGACGAACAGCGTCCGTGCGTACGCGGGCGTCTGCAACAGCCCCGGAATCAAACGGCACTCGTACGTGTACAGGCTCAGCGCCTCCAGCTCCAGCTGTGCCCACTGCCGGAACCAACTCGCCAGCCCCTTGCGCCGCGTCAGATGCTTCGCCGCCGCCAGGATCACCCCGAACGCGTCGAGGATGCTGTCCGCGCGCTCCGCGAAGTCCGGAGGCGGGAGGCGGCGGCCCTGTTCGATGGAGGCGACGGTCTCGGGGGAGTACCCGACGAGCGGGGCGAACTGCTCCTGCGTCAGCCGTGCCCGCTTGCGGAAGGTCTTGACCACCTCTCCGAACATCTTGAGGATGTACTGCGGTTCGGGTTCGCCGCTGCGCCCGCCGCCGTTGCCGAAGGTTCCGTACGTGGTGCTGTCGATGCCGTCCGTGCCGTGCGTCATGTACGGCCACCTCCCCGTGCGCCTGTCCTGGTCCGAGACCTGTCCATGCTCACGGAACGTGACCCGTACCGTCTACCCTTCGCACCCGTACGCTGACTGAGCGTACGGGTTGCTGACCTGGTGGACCGGGTCGGAGGCCCGGAATCTGGGGGCATGGAAGCATCTACGAAGACCCAACCCCCCGTAACCGTACGTGTGTTCAACCGTGAATATTGCGCAGATCCACGCGGTGCCCGGCTCGCCCGCCGTGTCGGCCTCCACAAGCTGCACACCTGGGGCATCCCGTATCTCAGTGACGCATCGGAGTCGGCGGCCCTGATCATCGGTGAGCTGACGGCCAACGCGGCGACCCATGGCCGGGTGCCGGGCCGCAACTTCGAACTGCGCCTGTCGTACATGCCGGGCGACCCGGCCGCGCCCGGCCTTCTGCGGATCGAGGTGTCCGACACCCGGGGCGAGCGCCGGCCGCCCGGCCCCGGTGAGATCACCGTGCCGGACGGCGGCGCCGACGGCGGGCGCGGGCTGCTGATCGTGGAGGCCCTGGCGGACCGCTGGGCGGTCTTCGACCGCAACCCGGGCAAGACGGTCCGGGCGGAGCTGGACCTGCTGCACTGACGGTTCCGGCCGGGGCGGGCGTTGGTCGTGTGCGGTCAGCGGCGGGCGAGCTGACGCTCTCCGCCGGCGCCCGGCCGGTAGGGCAGCCCGTAGTACGTGAAGACCTCTTCTTCCGCCTCGGCGGGCAGGATGTCGTCCATGCCGATCGACGGCGCCTTCTTCACCAGCGCCTTGTCGTAGGCGACCCTGACGTAGTCCGGGCCGACGAGCGCCTCGCCGAGGGGGACGAAGGCCAGTTGGTGACGGGTGGGGAGCCCGATACGCACGGTGGCCATGGCCGGTTCGTCGGTGGAGGTGTCCACGTAGACCGCTTCGAGCCCCCCGATCTTGTGGCCCTCCGGGTCGATGACGTTCCGGTCGCGCCACTCACGGATTTCGGCTGCATGGATCATGGTCTGCCTCCTGAAGCGCTCTCGGGCTGTTGCTCACGCCCTTTGCTCATCCAGGTTATCGGAAAATGTCGGAGTGTAACCGTGAGCTCTTTTTCTGATTCCCCGGACCTGAAACGCTGCGCTCCGGGTGGGGCAATATCTGTGGCCGTCGCATGAGGTTTCGGTTCGTCGGGCGAAGAGGGTTTTTGCTTCGAGTGGGGGAGCGGGGTTATTCTCGGCATCCGGATCACTACGGCGTGCTACTGTCATTCCCAGTTGCAGTCTTGCTGTCTCCCAAACTTCGAGCGCCGCCGCCGATTTACGGCTGGTGCAGGCGCTTCGGTTTCTCCGGACATCGTTCTCCGGGTGGGGCATCACCGCGGCGACCCGGCATCCGTACCTCACGGGCCGGTGTACTGCCCCAAGGGAGACACGACATGGCATCCGGCACTGTGAAGTGGTTCAACGCAGCCAAAGGCTTCGGATTCATCGAGCAGGACGGCGGTGGGGACGATGTGTTCGCCCACTTCTCCAACATAGCCACCGACGGCTTCCGTGAACTGCTCGAAGGTCAGCAGGTCACTTTCGACATCATGTCGTGCCAGAAGGGTCTGACGGCCGAGAACATCGTTCCCGCCTGACCTCGCCCGCATCTCGTATCTGCTGCTTCGTGCTCTCCTCCGACTGTGTGCCTGTGTGCCTGTGTGTCTGCGCGTCGAAATTTCTCGCACGTTTCTTTCGGCCCGTTCCTGTGATTCCCCGCGCTGTTTATCCGCTGCGGGAATTCCTTGGTACGTGCCGTATCAAGGAAGGCTTCCTGTGAACTCCACCCGTACGAACGACCGCACCTCACGCACTTCCCGCAACCGCAGCCGTACCGGCGGCCCGAGCAGCCCGCGTCCGGTCGGCCGCGGTCGGCGGCCCGTCGTGGTCCAGGGCGAGTTCGCACCGCCGAAGACGCTCACCCCCGCACTGCCCGCCGTCGAGGCGTTCGCCGAACTCGACATGCCCGCGCTGCTGTTGGCCGCGCTCACCGTGCAGGGTATGAGCGTTCCGTTCCCGATCCAGGGCGCGACCCTGCCGAACACCCTCGCGGGCCGTGACGTCCTCGGCCGGGGGCGGACCGGCTCGGGCAAGACCCTCGCCTTCGGCCTGGCCCTGCTGGCCCGTACCGCCGGACAGCGTGCCGAGCCCCGTCAGCCGCTCGCTCTGGTCCTCGTACCGACGCGTGAGCTGGCCCAGCAGGTCACCGACGCGCTCACCCCGTACGCCCGCTCGGTGAGGCTGCGCCTGGCCACGGTGGTGGGCGGCATGCCCATCAGCCGGCAGGCGGGCGCGCTGCGCGGCGGCGTGGAAGTCGTCGTCGCGACCCCGGGGCGGCTCAAGGATCTCATCGAGCGCGGCGACTGCGTCCTGGACCAGGTCGCGATCACCGTGCTGGACGAGGCCGACCAGATGGCTGACATGGGCTTCATGCCGCAGGTCACCGCGCTCCTGGACCAGGTCCGCCCCGAGGGCCAGCGCATGCTGTTCTCCGCGACCCTCGACCGTAACGTCGACCTCCTGGTCCGCCGCTACCTCACCGACCCGGTCGTCCACTCCGTCGACCCGTCCGCGGGGGCCGTCACGACGATGGAGCACCACGTCCTGCACGTCCACGGCGGCGACAAGCACCGGGCGACGACCGAGATCGCGGCGCGCGAGGGCCGGGTGATCATGTTCCTGGACACCAAGCACGCGGTGGACAAGCTCACGGATCACCTGCTGCACAGCGGCGTACGGGCAGCCGCCCTGCACGGCGGGAAGTCCCAGCCGCAACGGACCCGCACCCTCGCCCAGTTCAAGACCGGGCACGTCACCGTCCTCGTCGCCACGAACGTCGCGGCGCGCGGCATCCACGTCGACCACCTCGACCTCGTCGTCAACGTCGACCCGCCGACCGACCACAAGGACTACCTCCACCGCGGCGGCCGTACCGCACGCGCCGGGGAGACCGGCAGCGTCGTCACCCTGGTCACGCCCGGCCAGCGCCGCGACATGACCCGCCTGATGACCGCCGCCGGGATCGTTCCCCTGACCACGCAGGTCCGCTCCGGCGAGGAGGCGCTCAGTCGGATCACCGGATCCCAGGCCCCGTCCGGCATCCCCGTGACGATCACCGCGCCGGTGGCCGAGCGGCGTCGGCGCAGTGCGGCCCCGCGCGGACGGCGCGGCTCCGCCTCCGCCACCCGGCGTGCGGCGGGGCGTCAGTCGTCGTTCGGTGCGGCCGCCTAGCCTTCGCGGCCGTTCCTCGCCCTTTCTCGCGGCTTCGCCGCTTTTCCTTCGCCCTTCGCCCTTCACTCTGTGAGGCAACATGCGCTGTGTCATCGCCCGCTTCCCCTTCGACCTCACCAAGAGCGGCGTCCTGGAGTCGATGAGGGGCATCAAGCCCGAGCAGGTCAGCGGTGAGTCCGTGATCATCGGGCGGCGCACCTACCCGGTCAAGCAGGTCGGGCAGGTCATCACCCGCCAGGACCGCCGCGACTTCAGCGCGAGCGAAGTCCTCCGGGCCATGAGCCGACTCGGCTTCACCTGCACCGGCGGCGCCGCGACGGCCGCAACCGCCGTGCCCGAGCGCGCACTTGTCGCGCCTCGGCGTGTGCTCAGCCCGTTCCAGCAGGCCTCCGCACTGCTCGGCGGCCCCGCGGCCGCCTGACGGGCGGGCACGGGGCCGGTTCGAGCGGACGGCGCTGGTGGTCCGGCCGACGGAGGGCAGTGGACTGCGGGGCGTGGGCGGGTCAGTGGTCGGAGTAGCTGAAGTCGCCCATGGTCCAGGCGCTGACATCCTCGATGGCCACGCGGTACATCCCGCCCGTCTCCGGGATTCCCACCGATCCCTGGAGGATCCGGGCCACATGGAAATGCAGATGCGTGGGCGGCCCCTCCTTGCGTGCGGCGGAGGTGAAGACGGCGGCGAACTCGCTCAGCCGGTCCGAGTCCGCCAGGACCTCGGAGACCCGCTGCCTCCAGACGGACTCCGGGGCCAGGCGGCCGGTGATGACAGCGCCTCCGGCGACGACGGTCAGGGACATCTGGTTGCTGTGCCCGGACTCCACCAGGGCTGCGACAGCGGAGAGCAACTCGTCAGGCTTCGACATGAAAGAACATTCTAGTCGGCGGCTCCCACCCTCCGGCTGCCCGGTCGGGACCCGGATCTGCCGCGCCGAGGGTCCTCGGCGCGGCAGCCTCTGTCAGGCGCTGTCGTCGTGGTCGCCCTCGCGCAAGGAGCGAACCATGCTCCGCAGGACCCGGAACGCGGTTGCCTGTTCGGTCTCGGTCATGCCGGCCAGCATTCTGACCTCGACGGAACGGACCGCCGCGGTCGCCTTCTCCAGGCTCTGCCGCCCGCGGGGCGTGAGCTGCGCCGGAAGAACCTTCCCGACTGCCGCTTCCGCGGGCCTGACCACGTAGCCGTCCCGCTCCAGCGCCTGGAGCAGCACGTTCATGGTCTGCCGTGTCACGAACGCGCCGCGCGCGAGCTCGGAGTTCGACATGCCCGGCCGTTGCGCGAGCAGTTCCAGGCAGGAGTAGTGCGTCACGGTCATGCCGAGTGGCCGCAGCACCTCCTCCATGGCTGCGCGCAGGGCGCTCGAAGCCTCTTTGAGCAGGTAGCCCAGTGATGTGTCCAGGTCGACGCCGGGGCTCTTTTGACTCATGTCAGAAGTCTGACATACAGTGGTGCATGTCAGATAACTGACACGAAGTGCGACGCGAAGGGGCACCGCCATGCCCGCCACCGGTCCCGATTTCCTCTCGCTCCAGACGAGCGACCTCGACGCCTCGCAGGCGTTCTACGAGCAGTACCTCGGCCTCGTCCGCTCGCAGGCCGGGCCTCCGCACGCCGTCGTCTTCGAGACGAAGCCGATCGCGTTCGCACTCCGCGAGCTCATCCCCGGCACGGACCTCGCGTCCGCCGCCCAGCCCGGTGTCGGGGTGGCGCTCTGGTTCCACGCCACGGACGTCCAGGCCATCCACGACGCGCTCGCCGCCGCCGGCCACACCATCGTCTCGGCCCCCGTCGACGGCCCCTTCGGCCGCACGTTCACCTTCGCCGACCCCGACGGCTACCACGTCACGCTTCACGACCGCGTTTGACGGGTTGGGTGGGTGCTTTTCCTGGCTCAAAATGCGCCGTTCTTTCCGGCGGCATCGCTGTCGTGCACCGGAACTGTGTCTTCCTGTCCTTGGGCGGGCTAGGCTGCCGCGACATTCGGCGTCATGCCGAGAGTGGAGTTTCTCCGCATGCTGCTCCATGGGAAGTCGGTATGCGAAGCGGGGGGATGGCGTGCGATCGTTCGGACGGTATTTACGCGGTTCCCGAGGCGGCGTCGTGGTTTCCGCGATCGGGGCTACCGTCATCGCTGTGGGGGCTGCGGCAGCGGCTGTGGTCACCGACAACATGGTGCCCACGATCAGCACACCGCATCTTTGTACAAAGGGGCGGGTGTGTCAGACGGACAACAAAGATGTCACCTACTACATGGACAGCAGCGGCGAGTTCAAGCTGGAAGCGGTGGACAAGTCGTATGTCACTGCCATGCTCAAGGGCGAGTATTCTCCGACCGACCTGGTGATCAAGTACGATGCCACGCCGAAATTCTCGGGGTCGGCAGAAACGGATGTCGTCTGGCAGGAAGGGGCGAAGGGTCTGGACGACGATGCGGAGGGGATGGCATGGTGCGACGACCCCGTCTCCGGGTACAAGTGTGATCAGCAAGTGATCAGGATCCGGGGGAACGGAAATTACGACCCCAGTATCACCTGTCATGAGATGGGCCACGCAGTGGGCCTGCTGCATGGTGGGAGCGCATATCCGGCGTTGCCCTCCGAAGATTCGAGGCTGGGCTGCATGATTGCCCACGGTTACAGCAGTGATCTCGGAAGCAACAACGTGAGCAACATCAATGGCACCTACTGAGCGAATACGTGGAGGTAGACCGTGATGAGTCGTGCGCGTATCTTCGGCTTTCTGGGATTCGCCGTCTCCGCCGTATTGCTGGCGGGATGTTCCGACGGTGCGGATACGGTGGTCGGACCGATTCGGGGTGAGGGCAAGGACCGTATGCCCAGTCGTACCGCTGAGGACTGGGTGACCTATGCGGACCATGTCGTCATCGCCACACCGACCAAGGAAAGTGAAGTGGCTCCGGGCCGGAGTGAGGTGGACCGGGGGGAGGGAATGATCGGTCGTGATGTGCGTATGAAGGTCGAGAAGGTTCTCTGGTCGAGAAGTGATCCGGCCCAGCCCGCACCGGCGACCTGGCAGCGCAGTTCATCGGGGTGGGTGTTCAAGGAGGGCGACCTCGACAACCGCACCGAATATGCCCTGGCCGAAAGGCCGCGCATCGAGTTGGGGCACCACTACATCATCGCGCTCGCCTGGCGGGGAGCGACCTGCTCCGAAGGCGACCCCGAGGAGCCGGCGCGCTGGGTGGGGCTCGGCGAGGGAAGCACGGTGCCGTACGACGACGACACCATCGGCCAGGGAGAGATGGAAGGCGGGGAACAGTCGGCCAAGGAGGTCGCCGCTGCCCTGTCCGGCTCCGACGATCCCGTGCCCCGGCTGGAGGACGAACTCGCCGGAAAGAGCGCCGATGCCCTCGTGGCGGCATTGAAGGCGGCGCGTCCCACGGTCACGTCACGATCGGAAGCGCCCGCGGCCAAGGCTCTTGCCTCCAACTGCGAGTAAAGCGCAGGCTGACCGCCGCGCGTCGGCGAAGTCCTGCGCATGCGCCGCCCTGTCCCGTGACCGCGGAAGCAACGGTGGTGTGCGGGTGCCTCGGCGCGCTGGACGGCCCCGAGGCGGTGCGGAATGCTGCGGATGTGATCGATCGAGAATCTGCGGTCAGGGCCGTCGAGGCGCAACTGGAGCGTGACTACCAGAGGTGGCGCGCCGTGGACGAAGCGGCACTCCGCATGGCTGTGGTGGACGTCGAGGAGCATGCGTTGGTGTGGATCGTCCACTGGACGTCCGAGGCGTTCGTGCGCACCGGGGATCCGTCGTTCATCCTGGCAGGCGGTGGGCCGTACCTGGTCGATCGCGTTGACGGGGGACTGCACGAGATCGGCGTCGTCTCGTCGGTGACGGGCGCGTGGGAGGACGACTACCGGGGCCGTATACGGGGGCTGCCGGTACGCACAGCCGTGGATGATCTGCACGATGCGCTTCGTGACGCCGCGTTCACGCGCGGACGCATGCATGCTGTGCGGACCCTGCGCCGGAAGCTCCCCGCGCTCTCGCCCGCCGAAGCCATCGAGTACGTGACCGCGCTGCTGGAGGGGGACGCGCCGGTCCGCCTCGTGGCCGTCGCCACCAGGGAACTCGTGGAGCCCCTCAACCCGGTGTACGCGGTGAAGACCGTTCTGAGCGGCGCGGAGCCCCGAGGCGACCAGGCGTGATGGATGCGTAGCTCCCGGATGCCGGCGCCGCCCCCGCTCACCCTCGCCGCACCCGCCCAGCGATCCGGCGGCCCAGTCGGCCCAGGGTGCTGACGCGGTTCCAGGTGCGGAAGGCGTCGGCGCGGCCGCTGCTGCCCGTGCGGCCCACCGTCGCCTCGACCTCCGCGACGTCCTCGGCCGCCATCGCGCGGACGGCGGGGCGCAGGACCTCCTCCAGGAGGGCGGCGGCCACCGGGGGCCAGGTGCGGCCCGCGTGCGGGTGGGCGGTCCAGACGGTGAAGCAGTCCGCCGCGTAGGCGGGCTGGGTGCGCAGCCGGGTCCGTACGGCTTCCGTACGGGCGGTGCGGTCGTACGCGGCGATCAGGTCGGGGTCGTCGCCGTGGACGAAGTCGTACAGCTCGGCACCCGGGCGGTCCGGGGCCAGCAGGCGTTCGACCAGGGCCGCGTACGCCCGCTCCCGGAGCGCCGGTTCGACCGGCTCCGCCCGGGCGCACAGGGTGCGGACCCGTTCCGCCCAGCCGGGCTCCGGTGCGCCCGTGCGCAGTTCGCGGATCAGGTCCAGCAGGAGGAGGCCGGCCCGTTCGCGGCCGCCGATCTCGGTCGGATAGCCGCGCAGCAGGTCATGGGCGAGGCCGGCCGCCTCGTCCGTGCCGGCGGCGGACGCGCCGAGCGCCGCGTCGACCAGGCGGGCCCACGTACCGGCCGCGCGGTGCGAGTCGGAGGTGGCCGCGTCCAGCAGCAGGCGGGCCTCCTCCACCGTCGGGGCGCGGTCCTCCCAGACCAGGCCCACCGCCGTGCGCAGCACCAGCGGCTCGGCGAAGGGGGAGAGGCCCGCCGCCCGCAGCACCCGGTGCCACACCGCCGCCCGGTCACCGCCCAGGGTCGCCATCGCGCCCGGCACCTCGGCGCACATCCGCAGATGCGGCAGCGCCTGCGTACCCGTGAACGGCAGCGTCACCCGCTCCAGGAACCGGGCCACCGCCCCCGGGTCCTGCGGCGCGATCCGGTCCAGTGCGCCGAGCAGCGCCGTCCGCACCTCGAACTGCTCGTCCAGCAACTCCAGCAGGGCGGGTGCGAAGGCCGGGGTGCTCTCAGGGCCTTCGCCTTCCCCTTCGCCCTCCTCCTGCGCCGCCTCCGCCAGGAGTGCCGGCGCCAGGCGGGCCACCACGCCCGGCAGCAGGTCCGTGCCGTCCACGCCCAGCAGCCGTGCCACCCGCAGCAGTTGTACGGTCCGCGCCACCGAGCGGGAACCCACGGTGTCGGCCAGTTCGGTCAGGATCTCCGGGCCCAGCCGTCCGGCGACCTCCGCGCCCTCCGGGCCCACGAACGCGTCCCGGCGCGGCAGCTCCAGCGAGCCGTTGCCGCCCCGTACCGCCTCGGTGACCAGCATCGCCGCGAGCGGCGCGGTGACCGAGGCCGGGCAGCGGCCCTCCAGCGCGCCGAACAGCCGCCCGGCCGCGTCGAATTCGGGGCCCGTACGGTCGTCGATGCCGGGGGAGGTGAGGGCCTCGACCAGCTGGCCGGTGCGCTTCGCGTCAAGGGTGTAGGGGCGGTCGGCCGCCCAACCGGCCGCCGCCGCGCGCCCGTCCGGGCCGAGCGCGATCCCCGCGCAGAGCGCCGTCACCGCCAACGGGCCCGCGGCGAACGGCTCTCCGGGCAGTTCGCGCGCCTCCCGGAACAGCTCCGGCGACCGGCTCCGCCAGATCCGGGCCGCCGTCGTCGCCCATACGTCGTCGTCCGTACCGGCCACCGGAGCCTGCCCCGCGCACTCGTGCACCCGCAGGCCCGCCGCCCGCGCCGCCGCCGCGTCCTCGGGCAACACCCCCACCACCCGCGACGCCGAACTCCCCGGCCGCCGGGTGTACGTGGTGAACGTCAGCCGCTCCACGCCCTCTCTCGGAAGGGTCACGGACGCCAGTCCCAGCCATCGGGCCACGTCCGCGCACTGCCGCTCCACCAGCACCACCGGGCGGCCGTCGAAGGCCTCCGCCTCGCTCGCCCGGCGCAGATCCGCCAGCACCGCCGCCAGCCAGGGGCCGCGCGAGACGGCGAAGTCGTCCAGGCCCTCGGAGACCGCCGTCGGGCCCGGCGGCAGCGTCAGCGGGTCCGGTATCGCCCCGGCGGGCGTCGTCGACACCCAGAGCGGCGAGCGCCACGCCTCGACCGGCAGCCGGTCGCCCGGCAGCGGAACCCCCGGCGGCAGGTGCACCGCGTGCGCATGGAACCGGATGCCCTGCCTCGACCCCGACCCCGGTCCTGACCCCGACGCCGAGTCGCTGCCGCCGCCCGTGTCCCGTACCGGGGCCGAACGCGCCACCAGCCTGCTGCCGTCGGACAGCGTCGCGTACGTGAACGCCTGCGGCAGTGAACGGAGTTCACTGTCGGACGGCCGGTCGGGAACGCCTCCGGGAAGCTCGTGGCGCAGCAAGGGCTCGATCTCCGCCAGCAGGGCGCTCGACACCCCTGCTCCGACCGCCGTGAACCGGCCCGCCGACCCTTCGGATCCCTCGGCCCCCGGCGCGGCGGAGGTGTAGTGCACCTGTGCAAGGCTCATCTGTCGGCCCTCTTCGTCCTGCCGCGCCCGGTCCCCGTGCCTGCCCCCGTACGGCTGGGTCGGGGGAGAAGTCCGCAGCCGCGGGGGCGACGCTATCAAGGACGGGGAGGTAATCCCTACGCTGCGTCAGGCCCCGGCCCGAGGTCGGCCCGAGGGTGGACGGACTAGGTTGACCTCATGGGCGACGTGAGGCTTTCGGCGGGCGTGATCGAGTACCGCGACACCGGTGGTGACGGGCCCGTGGTGGTCCTCCTGCACGGCGTGGCCATGGACGGATCGCTGTGGGACGACGTCGTCGCCGGACTCGGGGACGGGGTGCGGTGCATCGTGCCGACCCTGCCGCTCGGCGGCCACCGCAGGCCCATGGAGGCCGGGGCCGACCTGTCCGTCCTCGGGGTGGCGCGGCTGGTCGCGGAGTTCCTGGAAGCCCTCCGGCTGGAGGACGTCACCCTGGTCATGAACGACTGGGGCGGCGCTCAGGCGCTGGTCGCCGACGGGCGGGCCGACCGGATCGGGCGGCTCGTGATCACGTCCTGCGAGGCGTTCGACAACTATCCGCCCGGGCTCCCCGGCCGTAACCTCGCGACCTTGGCCAGGGTGCCCGGCGGGCTCGGGTTCGCCTTCTCGCTGCTCCGGCTGAAGCCCGCGCGGCGGCTGCCCATGACCTGGGGGTGGATGAGCAAGCGGCCCGTCCCGCACGCCACGATGGACCGGTGGTTCCGGCCGGCGCAGAGCTCGGCGGAGATCCGGCGCGACCTGCGCGCCTATGTGCTCGGCGTCCCCGAGAAGGCCGAACTGCTGCGGTGGACCGAGCAGTTGCGTACGTTCGACCGGCCCGCGCTGGTGATCTGGGCGACCGAGGACCGGGTCATGCCGGTCGAGCACGGGCGCCGGCTCGCCGAGATCCTGCCGCGGGGGCGGCTGGTGGAGGTGGCCGACAGCTACACGCTCCTTCCCCGGGACCGGCCGGACGCCCTCGTCGAACACATCGGCGCCTTCCTCGCCGAGACGGCCTGACGGCCCGACGGCCTCGGCCGGGCGGCCCCGGGGCGGTGCCGCCCAGGTCCCGACGCGGTAACAGTCCCTGGACAAGCCCCCGCCTGCCGCGCCGGGCGAACTTATGATCGACGCGGCGTCGAGGAGGAACGGGGAAACGCTGTGACCGGTCGCGTGCCGTTAAGAGGGGTCCGCTTCGCGCTGCCCCTGACCCGGGTACTGGCCCTGACACTGACGACCGTGCTGCTCGCCGGCTGCTCCGGAGCCGCGGACGACCCCGGGGGCGCGGAGAAGCGCGACACCTCTGCGAGTGAGAGCGCGAGTTCGCGTGCGGGTGCGGGGGCGGACTCCGGTGGTGGAACCGGGAGCGGACCGGGCCCCGGGGCGTCGGCCACGTTCGAACCCGACCCCGCCCGGCTGCCCAGGACCAAAGCCTCGGCACGCGCGTTCATCGACCACGTCATCGCCGCGCCCGACAGCTTCGGCCCCGGAGTGGTGAAGCGGAGCCCGTACGAGAGCGACCCGGCCACCTGGCCCGTGCTCGGCGAGGACTGCGTCTGGCAGCAGCGGAAGCCCGCCCGCAGTGTCCTCGCCACCCTCACCCGGTCGTTCGAGCTGCCCGCGGAGAAGGGCAAGGGGCCGGTGCGCCTCGCCGCCATCGTCACCGTGCACCGCACCCGCGAGGACGCGGCCTGGGAGATGGCGGAGTCGATCGAGGAGTCCATGCGCTGCCCCACCCAGCAGTTGCGCGAGGGCGAACAGATCGGGTCCATGATCGCCGGTGCGCTCCTCGGCGGCGAGGCCACGCAGACCGCCTCCGAGGACTCCCTCACCGAGCTGGGGGAGTACCGGAGCTCCGAACTCGGCGGACCGCACCACTACTTCTGGCAGCAGGCGCAGACCCTGCAGTTCACCGTGGCCGTGACCGGCAAGGGGGCGAAGGGGCGCACCGAGCGGGAGATCGACGAACTCGTCGTCCAGGCGCAGGGCGCCATGCTGGCCCGGCTGGAATCCGCCGTCGAGAAGCAGAGCTGAGGCCGGACGATGGACGACCTGCGACCCACCGACCCCGCCCGGATCGGCGGCCACCGGCTCCTCGGCCGCCTCGGCGCGGGCGGCATGGGCGTCGTCTACCTCGGGCGCACCGACGCCGGCGCGCTCGCCGCGATCAAGGTGATCCTGCCCGAGCACGCCGGGGACGACGACTTCCGGGCCCGCTTCCGTCGCGAGGCCGAGGCCGCCCGCCGGGTCGACAGCCCCTGGGCCGTGCCCGTCACCGGCGCCGACACCGAGGCCGAACGGCCGTGGCTAGCCACCGAGTTCGTGCCCGGGCCGACCCTGTCCGACGTCGTCGTCCGGCGCGGTCCGCTGCCCGTGCGCAGCGTCACCGTCCTCGGCCGGCTGCTCGCCCGCGCCCTGGCCGCCGTGCACGCCGCCGGGCTCGTCCACCGCGACGTCAAACCGGGCAACGTCCTGCTGACCGCGAGCGGCCCCCGCCTGATCGACTTCGGGATCGCCCGCGCCGCCGACGCCACCGCCCTGACCGCCACCGGACTGATCGTCGGCACCCCCGGCTTCCTCCCGCCGGAGCAGGCGTCGGGCAGTGCGACGGGGGCCACCGGGGCGGACGGCGCCGACGGGTCTGCCGGTTCCGCCGGGGACGTCTTCTCGCTCGGCTGCCTCCTGGCGTACGCGGCCACCGGCCGGCCGCCCTTCGGCAGCGGCGCGGTCGACGCCGTCCTCTACCGCACCGTGCACGGCGCACCCGACCTCGACGGCATCGACGACCCCGGGCTGCGCGCGCTGCTGGACCGGTGCCTCGCCAAGGACCCGGACGAGCGTCCGGCCGCCGCCGACCTCGACACCCTGATCGCCGAGGACGTGCCCGCCGGAGCCAGTGCCGACTGGCTGCCCGAGGACGTCGCCCGGATCATCGCGGACCGGGCCGCCGCCCTGCTGGCCCTGCCCGACATCGACGCCACCGTCGGCGTCACCGAGGAACCCGGACCCCCGCGCCCCGCCCCCGGCCGACGGCGTTTCCTGTTCCTCGCGGCCGGTGGCGCCCTCGCGCTCGGCGCCGGGGCCTTCGCCGCCGTACGGCTCACCGGCGACGGAGCAGACGGGGCAGGAGGCGACGGGGCGCCCGGCGGACGGCGCCTCATCATCGGCGTCCACGCCGATCTCACCGGGCCCCTGAGCGCCGCCGGCCGTGCCCAGGAACGCGGCGTCCGGCTCGCCGTCGACCGCTTCAACTCCCTCGGCGACCAGCCCTTCCGGCTCGCCGTGAAGGTCCTCGATGACCAGGGAGACGCCGCCCGCTCGGCCCGGGTCGCCGAGGAGTTCGCCCGCGACCCGGAGGTCATCGCGGTGATCGGCCCCACGGGCGACGCGGCGGCGGGGGCGGCCCTGTCCACGTACGACGAGGCGGTCATGCCGGTCCTGACGGTGTCGGTCCTCCTGATGGCCTTCCCGGAGCGTGCCAACGCCTCCTTCTTCCAGGCCTCCCCCACCTACGCCGAGCTCTCCTTCCCCGTCGTCAACCACCTGCTGCTGCGCCCCGACGTCGAGCGGCTGGGCATCCTGATCGACCGGTCCGGCGGGCAGTCCGCCTACCAGGCGGGCTACGCAGTCAACCTGATGACGCCCCAACTCACCACGGGCACCACCCACCCCCGGGTGGTGCCCGCCGGGACCACCGTCTTCGACCCGGTCGTCACCGACCTCCTGTCGCACCGGAGCGACGCCCTCTTCTACGCCGGTGAAGCGGCAGGCGCGGCCAAAGTCGCCCGCATCCTGGCCGAGCAGTCCTTCGCCGGGCCGCGCATGGCCCAGCACACCGTCATGGGGCCGGACTTCCTGGAACAGGCGGGCGCGGCGGCCGAGGGCTGGGAGTTCGTCGCCCCGTTCATCGACGCCACCACCCCGGCCGCCGCGACCTTCGCCGCCGCCCACCGCAAACGCTTCGGCGCCGCGCCCGCCGCCTGGTCGGCCGAGGCGTACGACGTGGCAGGGCTCGTCGCCCGCGAGCTGGCCACCCTCGCCGGGGCCGCCTCCAAGGCGGCGACGGCCGGGACGAAGAGCGCGACCGCCGGTGACAAGAGCCCGTCGGCAGGCGCGACGCCCTCCGGCGACGGCCGGCCCACCCGGTCCGCGCTCACCACCGCGATCGCCGCCGCCCGGTACGAAGGGGTCTCGCGCTCCTACGCGTTCGACGAGGAGCGTCAGCAACTCGTCGGCCAGGACGCTCACCTGTACCGGGTGGAGGACGGCCGCCTCCGCTACGTCGGCCCCGCCCCGAAGCCGAAGAGCTGACGTGCGGCCCCTCACCTCCGAGGACCCGCGCACCGTCGGCCCGTACCGCACCCTCGTCCGGCTCGGCGCGGGCGGCATGGGCGTGGTCTATCTGGCGCGTTCGGCGGGCGGGACGCTCGTCGCCGTCAAGGTGATCCGGGCCGAGCACGCCGCCGACCCCGGCTTCCGGGCCCGCTTCCGGCGCGAGGCGGAGGCCGCCGCCCGGATCACCGGCCCGTGGGTGGTCCCGGTCCTCGGCGCGGACACCGAGGCCCACGAACCGTGGCTGGCGACCGCGTTCGTACCCGGGCCCTCGCTGGCCGAGGTGGTCGGAGCGGGCGGTGCGCTGCCCGAGGCCACCGTGCGGGCGCTCGGCAGCCGGCTCGCCGCGGCCCTCGTCGCGGTCCACGAGGCCGGGCTGATCCACCGCGACGTCAAACCCGGCAACGTCCTCCTCGCCCTCGACGGCCCCCGCCTCATCGACTTCGGGATCGCCCGCCACGAGGGCGCCACCGCGCTCACCACCAGCGGCGCGGTGATCGGCACGCCCGGCTACCTGGCCCCCGAACAGGCCTCGGCCGCGCCGCCGGGGCCGCCGGCCGACGTGTTCTCGCTCGGCTGCGTCCTCGGGTACGCGGCCGCCGGCCGGCCGCCGTTCGGCGAGGGCGGCGGGGCGGGCGCCCTGTTCCGCACGATCCACGAGGAGCCGGACCTGACGGGCGTTCCGCCCGGCCTGGCCCCGCTGATCGCCGCCTGCCTCGCGAAGGACCCGGCCGCCCGGCCGACGGCGAGCCGGGTCCGCGAGGCGTTGGAGCCGGGCGGGGATGCGGCCCCGGACCCGGCCGGGCGGGCGATGGCGGACCCGGCCCGGCCGGGTCCGCCGGACCCGCGCGAGTCCCTCCGGGCCGCCTCGGACCCGGACCCGGCCCCGGGCGAGTTCCCTGACGTGGCTCGGCCGGAGGCATCGGCCCCGGGCAAGCCCGCCCGTACCACCCCCGCCCCTGCCTCTGCCCCTGCCCCGGCCCCCTGGCAGGCCCCCGCCGGGCTTCCCGCGCTGATCGCCGAGCGGTCCGCCGCCGCCCTCGCGCTGCCGGACCCCGAACCGCTGCCCAGCACGCTCACCCCGGCCACGGACGAGACCGTCGGGGACGAAGCCACAGGCCGGAAAAGCGGTCCCGGCCGCCGCAGAGTCCTGACCGCCGGGGCCGCCGGGGCAGTCCTCCTCGTCGGCGGGACCGCCGCCGTCCGGAACGCCCTGCGCGGGCGCGGCGACGCCGGTTCGTCGGCGGGGTCCGGGGAGCCGGACACGTACAGGATCGGGCTCCACGCCGACCTCGGCGGACCCGGCCGGGCCACCGGGCTGGCCCATCAGCGCGGTGCTCAGCTCGCCGTCGCCGACCACAACGCCCGTAAGGACAAGGCGTTCCGGCTCGCCCTGCGGACCGAGGACGACGCGGGCGACCCGGCGGCGGCGCTCCGGGTGGCCGAGCGGCTGGCGGCGGACACCTCGGTCATCGCCGTCCTCGGCCCCACCGGGCAGCTGCTGCGCGAGGAGCTCGTCCAGCGGTACGGCGCGGCGCGGCTGGCGACCGTCGTCGTCGCGGCGGGCGCCAGCACCGTCGAGACCGGCACCGGGCTCCACCTCTGTGTGACCCGCCCCCTGGACGACATGCTCACCACCGGCCTGATCAGCCACCTGGCCCGCACGACCCCCGCCGGCCGCATCCTCCTCGTCGAGGACGCCGCCGATCCCGGGCTCGCTGGGGAGGTCGGGAGCGCGTTCCGCGAGTCCACCCCCACCGGTGCCACGCTCCTCGAACACCCCCTCGTCCGGGGCGACGCGGGCTTCGGCGCGGTCGCCCGCAAGGCTGTCACCGGCAAGGCCGACGCCGTGGTCCTCGGCAGCGGCGACGCGTCCCGGGCCGCCCGCCTGGCCACCGCGCTCGCGGACGAGGGCTTCACCGGCGCCCGGGTCGCCCTCGGATCCGCCCTCGGGCCCGCCTTCCTCGACGGGGCGGGCGAGGCGGCCGAGGGCTGGGTCTTCGCCGAGGCGTACGCCGACCCGGCCGCCCTCCCGGCAGCCGAGGCGTTCACCGCCGCCCACCGCAAGCGCTTCGGCGCACCGCCCGCCACCTGGGCCGCCGAGGCGTACGACGCGGTCGGCCTGATCGCCCGAGCCGCCGGGACCACCAGCGCGTCGGGCGAGGTCCGCAGCGGTATCGGCGGGCGGATCGTGCGGACCGAGCACCGGGGCATCGTGCGGACCCTCGCCTTCCAGGCCTCGACCCGCCAGGTGCGGTACGAGAGCGGGATCTTCCTCTACCGGATCGAGCAGGGCCGCCCCCGCTTCCTCGGCCCGTACGACAGGCCCTAGCCGAGGAAACGAAGGCCGGAGAACGGCAGCGGTCCGTGAAGCCACGGCCAGGTGTGAAGATCTCCTGCGGCGGCGCTTAAGAAATCCTCGATGGACCCGGGGCCCCGCCGTACGGCAGCCTTCTCGGTGACGGCCGGAAACGGCGCGTGGAGCCTTTCGAGATGCTCCGTCCCGTCCCGCCGAACCCCCACCATGGTGGGTGACACCCAAGATCCACCCCGGGCCGCAGGGTTCCTCCGACATGCCCCGAGGCCCGGGGTATCCACTTCGCGTACCGACGTCAGGGAGCCGCAGCCGTGAAGGCACTCGTCAAGCAGAAGGCCGAACCCGGACTGTGGCTGATGGACGTGCCGGAGCCGGAGTACGGCCCCACCGACGTCCTGATCAAGGTCCTGCGCACCGGTATCTGCGGCACCGACCTGCACATCCGCGCCTATGACGGCTGGGCCCAGCAGGCGGTCACCACCCCGCTGATCCTCGGCCACGAGTTCGTCGGCGAGGTCGCCGCGATCGGCTCCGACGTCGCCGACATCGCCACCGGCGACCTGGTCAGCGGCGAGGGCCACCTCGTCTGCGGCAAGTGCCGCAACTGTCTCGCCGGCCGCCGCCACCTCTGCCGCTCCACCGTCGGCCTCGGCGTCGGCCGCGACGGCGCGTTCGCCGAGTACGTGGTCCTGCCCGCCTCCAACGTCTGGGTGCACCGGGCCCCCGTCGACCTCGACATCGCGGCGATCTTCGACCCGTTCGGCAACGCCGTGCACACCGCGCTCTCCTTCCCGCTGGTCGGCGAGGACGTCCTGATCACCGGTGCGGGCCCGATCGGCATCATGGCCGCCGCCGTCGCCCAGCACGCCGGCGCCCGCAACGTCGTCATCACCGACGTCAGCGAGGCCCGCCTCGCCCTCGCCCGCAAGGTCGGCGTCAGCCTCGCCCTCAACGTCGCCGACCGCACCATCGCGGACGGGCAGCGCGAGCTGGGCCTGCGCGAGGGCTTCGACATCGGCCTGGAGATGTCCGGCCGCCCCGAGGCGATGCGCGACATGGTCACGAACATGACGCACGGCGGCCGGATCGCGATGCTCGGCCTGCCCGCCGAGGAGTTCGCCGTCGACTGGTCCCGCATCGTCACCTCGATGATCACCATCAAGGGGATCTACGGCCGCGAGATGTTCGAAACCTGGTACGCCATGTCCGTCCTGCTGGAGGGCGGCCTCGACCTCGCCCCCGTGATCACCGGCCGGTACGGCTTCCGCGACTTCGAGGCGGCCTTCGACGACGCCGCGAGCGGCCTCGGCGGCAAGGTCATCCTCGACTGGACCGTCTGACCGTCTGATCCTCGAACTTCTCCTCGCACTCCTTAAGGAATCCGCATGTTCGACTCCGTACGCGACGATCTGCGCACCACCCTCGACGAGATCCGCGCCGCCGGGCTGCACAAGCCCGAGCGCGTGATCGGCACCCCGCAGTCCGCGACCGTGGCCGTCACCTCCGGCGGACGCGCCGGCGAGGTCCTCAACTTCTGCGCCAACAACTACCTCGGCCTCGCCGACCACCCCGAGGTCATCGCCGCCGCCCACGAGGCACTGGACCGCTGGGGCTACGGAATGGCCTCGGTCCGCTTCATCTGCGGCACCCAGGAGGTCCACAAGGAGCTGGAGCAGCGGCTCTCGGCCTTCCTCGGCCAGGAGGACACGATCCTCTACTCCTCCTGCTTCGACGCCAACGGCGGAGTCTTCGAGACGCTGCTCGGCCCGGAGGACGCGGTCATCTCCGACGCCCTCAACCACGCCTCCATCATCGACGGCATCCGGCTCTCCAAGGCCAAGCGCCACCGCTACGCCAACCGCGACATGGCCGAGCTGGAGACGCAGCTGAAGGAGGCCTCCGGGGCGCGCCGCCGCCTCATCGTCACCGACGGCGTCTTCTCCATGGACGGTTACGTCGCCCCGCTCCAGGAGATCTGCGACCTGGCCGACCGCTACGACGCCATGGTCATGGTCGACGACTCGCACGCCGTCGGCTTCGTCGGCCCCGGCGGTCGCGGCACGCCCGAACTGCACGGCGTCATGGACCGGGTCGACATCATCACCGGCACCCTCGGCAAGGCGCTCGGCGGAGCCTCCGGCGGTTACGTCGCGGCCCGCGCGGAGATCGTCGCCCTGCTGCGCCAGCGCTCGCGCCCATACCTCTTCTCCAACTCCCTCGCCCCGGTCATCGCCGCCGCCTCCCTCAAGGTCATCGACCTGCTGGAGTCCGCCGGCGACCTGCGCGAGCAGCTGGCCGCCAACACCGAGCTGTTCCGCACCCGGATGACCGCAGAGGGCTTCGACATCCTGCCCGGCGACCACGCCATCGCCCCCGTCATGATCGGCGACGCGGGCAAGGCGGGCCGGATGGCGGAACTGCTCCTGGAGCGCGGCGTGTACGTGATCGGGTTCTCGTACCCCGTCGTCCCGCAGGGCGCGGCCCGCATCCGGGTCCAGCTCTCGGCCGCGCACTCCACCGCCGACGTGAACCGCGCCGTGGACGCGTTCGTCGACGCGCGGGCCGCGCTGGAGGCGGAGACCACCTGACCCGCCGACCGGGTCGGTGGTTCCGCCGCCACCTGGGACAATGGGCACATGATCGATGCGCGGCGGCTGCGAATCCTCCGTGCGGTGGCCGACCACCGCACGGTGACCGCGGCCGCCGCCGCCCTGTATCTGACGCCCTCCGCCGTCTCCCAGCAGCTCGCCGCCCTGGAGCAGGAGACCGGCCACCGCCTCGTCGAACGCGGCGCGCGCGGCGCCCGGCTCACCGCCGCCGGGGAGATCCTGCTCAGCCACACCAACCTGGTCCTGGCCCAGCTGGAGCGGGCCGAGGCGGAGCTGGCCGACTACAGCGCGGGTGTCGCCGGTACGGTCACGGTCGCCGCGTTCGCCACCGGCATCGGCCTCGTCCTCGCCCCCGCCCTCACCGAGCTGGCCCGCACCGCACCCGGCATCCGGGTCAAGGTCCAGGACGCGGAGGGCGACGCGAGCGTGCCGATGGTGCTGGACCGGCAGGTCGACGTGGCGGTGGCCGTCGAATACCGGGGCGCGCCCGCCGAGGACGACCGCCGCCTCACCCGCGTACCGCTGTACTCGGAGCCGTTCGACGTGGTGCTCCCGGTGAACCACCGCCTCGCGGACCAGGCCCAGGTGGCGATCGCCGACCTCGCGAAGGACCTGTGGATCGGCCAGTATCCGGGCAACCCCTGCCATGACGTGGTGGTCCTGGCCTGCGAGTACGCCGGGTTCGCCCCGCGCCTCGAACACGCGTCGGACGACTTCCACGCCGTGGTCGCCCTGGCCGGGGCGGACGCCGGAGTGGCCCTGGTGCCGAGGTCCGCGCTGCGCGGGATGGAGCTGACCGGGGTGGTCGTCCGCCCGGTCGAGGGCAGCGCCCCCACCCGCCGGGTCTTCGCGGCCGTACGGCAGGGGGCCGAGGGCCATCCGCTGATCCGGCCGGTGCTGGTCGCGATGGAGGCGGTGGCCGTACGGGAAGCGGGGCTGGCCCGCGCCTGAGCGCCGGCCCGCCCGCACCCGGCCGACGGGGCGGGCCCGAGCGCCGCCGCTCCCGGCGGGTGGGCTTGAGCGCCCGCCCCTCCCTCGGGCCGTGCCCGGTCGTGCGCGCCCGGGTCACGTAAGGCGCGTACGTCGCCTGATCCCGCGCCCCCCCGCAGCCCGGTCGCCGCCGCATCCGCCCGGCCCGGGTCGTAGAGGAACTGGGAACTGTCCGCCAGGTGCGGGCCGCCGTGCAGCAGATGGGCCAGCTGTCCCGCCCCGGCGACGACGAGGTCGAAGAACAGCTCGTTCCAGCCGGCGTGCCGCTCGGCGGGCGCGGCGCTCCCCGTGGACTCCTTGGCCTCCATGGACCCCTGGTCATCGGACGGTGTCCGGCCGCGCCTCGGCTGTGGGCCGAATGGCGACGGGGCGCGGTCGGGGGCGGCGGCCGTCCGCCACCCGTGACCGCGCCCCTGGCCCTCACCGCGCCCCGCGCCCCAGGACGAAGCGTCCGCCCGACGCGCCCGGGACCAGCGTTCCTGCCGCCGCGGCGAGCGCCACCGCCCCCGCGATCACTCCGTAGTGCGCCGGCGGGAGGTACGGGGCCGTGCCCGCCACCGCGACGGCGAACGCGGTCAGCGGGACGGCGGCCACCGCCGTGCCGATCACCAGCCCGGCGACCGTCACCAGACCGGTCTCCAGCACCAGCATCCGCCGCAGCTGCCGACGGCCCGTGCCGACCGTCCGCAGCAGCCGGAACTCGCCCCGGCGGCCGAGCGTGATCAGCGCCAGCGTGGTCACCACGGCCAGCAGGGCGAAGCCGCCGATCACCCCGACGCCGATGACGATCATGGCGTTGTCCTCGTCCGGCACCGGCGGAGCGGTCCTGATGTCGTCGGGCGTGGCGGCCCGCACCGCCACCCCGCCTCCGTACGGGGCCAGTGCCTTCCGCACGGCGGCCACCGGGTCCGCCCCGGACGCGGCACCGGACGAGGCCCCGGCCCCGGTCCGGATCAGGACGACCTGGTCCCGTGCCGCCGAGACATGGCCCGCCAGCGCCTCGCGCGGGAAGAGGAACTCGCCCAGGCCCAGCTCGTGTCCGTACACCGCGACGACCCGGGGCTCCACCCGCGTACCGTCGCCGAGCCGCAGCGCCACCCGGTCCCCGGGTCCGACCCCCAGGCTCTTGGCCCGGTCCGCCCCGACCGCGACCGCGTCCCGCCCCGTGAGCCGGTCCAGGTCGCCCGCCGTGACCCGCGGGTCGAGGATGCCGGACAGGCCGCGCGCCTCCACGCCCAGCACGGGCAGTCGGGTCAGCACCGGTTCGCCCGCCTCCCGGTCGGCCAGGACGACCGCCGAACGCAGCACCCCGGTCGCCGCCGTGACCCCCGGCGCCTCCCGCACCGCCCGGGCCGCCCCGGCGGGCAGGCCCGCCGCACCGCCCGTCGCCACCAGGTCCGCCCGCAGCGCGGCGGACGCCTGCCGGTCGGAGGCCCGCTCCAGCGTCGGCCCCGCGGCGAGCTGCACACAGACGAACGCGACCACCAGCACGATCGGGGTGAACGCGGCGGCCAGCCGCCGGGTGTGCGCCGAGGCCGCCCGCTCGGCCAGGAACCCCGAGACGCCGCCCGCCCGGCGCAGTGGACGGCCCAGCGCACCCAGGGCGATCCGGGCGACCCGGGGCCCCAGCAGGGCGACCGCGATCACCAGCGACAGCGCCGCGCCCGAGGCGGCGGCGCCCGCGGCCTGACCGCTCTGCGTTGTCGCCACGCCCGCCGAGCTGACCCCGGCGAAGGCCAGCACCACACCCGCGACCGTACGGAACCGCCCCGGCCCGCTCGGCTCGTCCGCCGTCGCCGCACCCAGCGCGGCCGCGGGCCGCAGCCGGGTGATGGACCGGGCGGCGAGCATCGCGACCGGCCGCGCCAGCAGCGCGACCAGCAGCCCGCCGGCCAGCGCGGCGGCGGGCGGCAGCCACCACGGCACCGGCAGCGGCAGCGTCCCGGTGGTCAGCAGCGAACGCATCGCGAGCCCCAGCGGTACGGCCCCGAGCCCGCCCAGCAGCGCCGCCACCGCGGAGACCCGGCCCGCCTCCCGGCCGATCGCGGACCGGAGCTGACGGGGCGAGGCCCCCACCGCCCGCAGCAACGCCAGCTCCCCGGACCGCTGATGGATCGCCTGGGACAGCGTCGAGGCGATCACGAGGAGCGCCACCATCAGCACCGTCCCGCCGATCGACCCGAGCAGGGCCAGCCGGTCACCGCGCCCGCCGAGCGCGTCCACCTGCTCGGCCTCCCCGCGCTCCGCCCCCGTCAGCACCCGTACGCCCCGGTCGGATCCGGCGACGCCCGCGTCCTCGGGCAGCACCGCGCCGATCGCGTCGCGCAGCGCCTTCGGCGGAACGCCCGGCTCCGCGATGACACCGATCGCGTCGATCCGGCCCGGGTGCCCGGCCAGGGCGGTCAGCCGGGGCTCGGTGAAGAACACGGCCGGGGGACCGTCGCCGTTGTGCCCGGCGCGGGCGATGCCGCTGACGGTGTACGTCCGGGCGGTCCCGTCGGCCCGCAGGACGATCCGTCCTCCCGGGGCGGGGCCGTCGGCCGCCAGTGTGCCGTCCAGGACGACTTCGGTCGCGTCGCGTGGGGCCCGCCCCTCCGCCAGTTCGTACGGGGTGAGCGCGGCGGACGGCCAGGAGCGGCCCACCGCGGGCCGCCCGTCGCCGGTGGCCACCGGCACGGAGTCGTCCGCGACGGCCTTCGCCACCCCGTCGGCCCCGGCGACGGCGGCCAGCACCGACCGGTCCAGCCGGGCCCGCTCGGGCAGATACGCCGTCGCCGTCTGCGGTTCACCGCCCCAGGGCTTCGCGGTGTACGACACCTTCTGGTCCGCCGCCACCACCGCGTCGGCGCCCGCGTACCGCTGCACCGGCGGCGCGGCCACCAGCAGCGAGCCGACCACGAACGCGAACGCGCCGATCAGCGCGGCCGCCGCGCCCGTCGCCACGATCACCGCCGCCCAGGCCCGCCGGTGCGTGGCCAGCGACCGCCGGGCCAGGAAGGCCGACGCCCGCCGTGACCCCCGCCGTACGCCCCGCGCCTCCCGGGCCGCCGTGCCCGACCGCTCCCGTGCCGCGGTGGAACGCGTCCCGGCGAACTTCGCGGCAGGCGGCTTCACCGCGGCCGCCTCCACCACGGCCGCCTTCTTCGTCGTCGTACGCTTCCTCATCGCAGCCGGCCGCCGTCCATCGTCAGCACGGTGTCCGCCCAGCTCGCCGCCACCGGGTCATGGGTGACCATCACGACCGTGCGGCCCTCGATCCGTACGGCGTCCCGCAGCAGGGCCAGCACCAGCGTCGCGGACTCCGGGTCGAGCGAGGCGGTCGGTTCGTCCGCGAAGATCACCTCGGGCTCCGTCACCAGCGCCCGGGCCACCGCGACCCGCTGCTGCTGGCCGCCCGACAGCGTCGACGGCCCGTCGCCGCCGCGCCCCGCCAGGCCCACCCGGGCCAGCAACTCCCGTCCCCGCGCCAGGACCTCGGGTCCGCCCGGGTCCGCACCGCCCAGCACCAGCGGCAGCACCACGTTCTCCTCGATGGACAGCGACGGCACCAGATTGAGCGCGTGCGACTGGAAGACGAACCCGATCCGGTCCCGGCGCAGCCGGGTCAGCGCCGCCTCCGAGAGCGACCCGAGATCGACGCCGGCGATCCGCACCGTCCCCGAGGTCGGCCGGTCCAGGCCCGCCGCGACCTGGAGGAAGGTGCTCTTGCCCGAACCCGAGGGGCCGACCACCGCGGTGAAGCTCCCGGCCGGGACCGTACAGCTGACCGCGTCGAGCGCCGCCGTCCACCGGCCGCTTCCGCGCCGCCCGTAGCTCCGGTTCACCTCCTCAAGACCGAGCGCGGCCGCCTGCTCCACCATCGTCGTGCGCACTGTTCGCCTCCACCGTCCCCGTACCGTCCACAAGCTGTTTGACCTGCTAGAACGCTATGAGCCCGGGCGCGGCCGGGCGAGGGTGCGCACTACCGGACCGGGGGTGGAGCCAGCTGCACCCCCGGCCGGGGGCCCGCCCCCCTCCGGCGGTGGGCCCGCCCCCGTACCGTGGGCTGCCATGAGCAGCTCCCCGTCCGCCCCTCTCACGCTCGCCGTCCGGCGTTCCTGGGACGCCTCGCGCTACCTCTTCCTCGGCATCGGGATCGCGCTGCTGACCTACCTCGGCGCGTTCCTGGTGGTGGCGGCCCTCCTGTTCGCCGTCGCGATCATCGGGCTGCCCGCCCTGCCGGAGGCCGCCACGCTGCTGCGCCGGGCCGCCGGGGCGGAGAGCCGCCGGGCGGCGGCCCGGCTCGGGCCCGGACACCGGCCGGTCTCCTACCCGCCGCCGCCCGGCGGCGAGTTGTCCGAACGGGTCCGGTGGACGCTCACCGACCGGACCACCTGGCGGCTCGCGCTCTGGCTGCCCGTGCAGACGCTCTTCGGGATGGGCCTCGGCTATCTCGCGATGGTCCTGTGGCCCGTCGCCCTGCTGGTGGACGGGATCGTCCTGCCCGTCGTGGGACTGGTGGACCGGCGGCGGGCCGACGAGTACGGCACCGAGCCGCCCGAGCGGCCGGGCTGGGCGCTGCGCTGGCACCCGGTGCTGGCCGACCTCTCGGCGGGCTGGACGCTGGCCCTGCTCGCCCCGCCGCCCGCCGCCGAACTCACCGAGCGGATCGCCCACCTCACCGAGAGCCGGGCCGGTGCGGTCGCCGCGCACGGGGCGGAACTGCGGCGCATCGAACGCGATCTGCACGACGGGGCCCAGGCCAGGATCGTCGCCCTGTCGATGCGGATCGGGCTCGCCAAACAGCTCCTCGACCGCGACCCGGCCGCCGCGCGGGCCCGCCTGGACGAGGCCCAGGACGGGGCGGACGCCGCGCTCGCCGAGCTGCGGCACGTGGTGCGCGGCATCCACCCGCCGGTGCTCACCGACCGTGGACTGGCCGGTGCGGTACGGGCGTTGGCCGCCGATGTCGCCGTACCCGTCACGGCGGACCTGGACGCCGTGGAGGACGGCCGGCGGCTGCCCGCCGCGATCGAGGCCGCCGCCTACTTCGTGGTGGCCGAGGCGCTCACCAACATCAGCAAGCACAGCGGCGCCACCGCCGCCCGGGTCCGCATCGACCGGCCCCCCGGTCTGCTGCGGGTGACCATCGGCGACGATGGTCGCGGCGGCGCGGACGAACGCGCCGGCAGCGGGCTGGTGGGCATCCGGCGGCGGGTCGCCGCACTGGACGGCGCCACCCGCGTCAGCAGCCCCGCCGGGGGGCCGACGGACATCGAAGTGGAGCTGCCGTGCGGATCGTGATCGCCGAGGACAACGCCCTCCTGCGCGAGGGCCTGATCCTGCTGCTCACCAGCTCCGGACACGAGGTGGTGGCCGACGCGGCGGCCGGCCCGGAGATCCTGCCCGCCCTGCTCGAACACCGTCCGGACGTCGCCGTCCTGGACGTACGGCTGCCGCCCACCTTCCGCGACGAGGGCCTGCGGGCCGCGCTCGCCGCCCGCGCCGAACTGCCGGACCTGCCGATCCTGGTCCTCTCGCAGTACGTCGAGGAGACGTACGCCGCCGAACTGCTCGCCCAGGGCGCCCGGGGCATCGGCTATCTGCTCAAGGACCGGGTGGGCCGGGTCGAACAGTTCCTGGAGGCGCTGGACCGGGTGGCGGCGGGCGGCACCGCGCTCGACCCGGAAGTCGTCTCCCAGCTCCTCACCCGCAAGTCCTCGGCGGGCCCGCTCCAGAGTCTCACCGCCCGCGAGCGCGAGGTCCTGGAACACATGGCGCAGGGCAAGGCCAACGGCACCATCGCCGCCGAACTCACCGTCTCCGAAAGGGCGGTGAGCAAGCACATCGGCTCGATCTTCGCCAAGCTCGGCCTGGAGCCGGACGACGGCACCGTGCACCGGCGCGTCCTCGCGGTGCTGGCCTACCTGGAGGGCCGGGGCGGGCACTGAGCCCCGGGCCCAGGAGGTGGTCCTCGGGCTCAGGCGGCCGGCTGGAGCAGGTCCCAGCGGTTGCCGTACAGGTCCTCGAAGACCGCGACCGAGCCGTACGTCTCGTGCCGGGGCTCCTCCAGGAACCGCACCCCGGCCGCGCTCATCCGCGCGTGGTCGGCCGCGAAGTCCTCGGTGTGCAGGAAGAAGCCGACCCGGCCGCCCGTCTGCGCCCCGACGGCCGCGGTCTGCGCCTCGTCCTTCGCCCGGGCCAGCAGCAGCCCCGTGCCCGCGGCCGCCCCGCGCGGGCGCACCACCACCCAGCGGGTGCCGTCGCCCCGGTCGGTGTCCTCCACCGGCTCGAAGCCGAGCGCGTCGCGGTAGTACGGGAGCGCCTCGTCGTAGTCGCGGACGACCAGGGTGACCAGGGCGATGTGGGACATGGCGGGGGAGTCCTTCCGACGGTGAGGTTATACGTAACACTAACGCCGGGGCGTCCCGCCGCCGCACAATGCTCCGCATGGACATCGTGGACGGTACGAGCAACCGCGGCCTCGCCGCCCTGACGGACCGGGCCCGCGCGCTCGCGGACGCCGGACAGCGGCGCGTCCTCGGGATCGCGGGCCCGCCCGGAGCCGGCAAGTCCACTCTGGCGGACCGGCTGGTCGCGGCCCTGGACGGACGCGCCGCCCTCGTCCCGATGGACGGCTTCCACCTCGCCGCCGCCGAACTGGACCGCCTGGGCCGCGCCGACCGCAAGGGCGCGCCGGACACCTTCGACGCGGCCGGGTACGCGGCCCTGCTGCGCCGGCTGCGCGACCCGGACCCGGAGCACGTGGTCTACGCGCCCGCCTTCGACCGGTCGCTGGAGGAGCCGGTCGCCGGTGCGCTGCCCGTACCGCCGGACGTGCCGCTCGTCGTCACCGAGGGCAACTACCTGCTGCTCGACGAAGGGCCGTGGACGCCGGTGCTTGGGCTGCTGGACGAGGTGTGGTTCCTGGACCTCGACCCGGAGGTCCGGGTGCGCCGGCTCGTCGACCGCCATGTGCGCCACGGCCGGCCCCGGCCGGACGCCGAAGAGTGGGTGGCCCGCTCCGACGAGGCGAACGCCCGGCTGGTGGCGGGCGGCCGCGACCTGGCCGACCTGGTCGTGCGCCTCTGACCCGCCGGGCGCTCCCGGCGCACGGCCACGGCGTACGGCACGCGCCACGGCGTACGGCACACGGCCACGGCGCTCGGCACGCGCCACGGCGTACGGCACACGGTCACAGTGTCCGGCACCCGACCAAGGCGTCCGACACACACCGGCAAGCCGGTCGCGTACGCCCCGCCGGGCGGGCAGGATGCTGTGTGCCGTGTCGCACCGCCAGGAGGCCCCGAATGTCCAGCCCGACCCCGTCCGCCCAGCAGCCCGTCCCGCCCGCGCCCTTCACCGCCGACGACTACCGGGCCCGGATGGCACGGGCCGCCGAGTCCGCCGCCGAGGCCGGGCTCGCCGGGGTGATCGTCGCGCCGGGCCCCGACCTCGTGCACCTCACCGGCTACCGCCCCGTGAGCACCGAACGCCTCACGCTCCTGGTGCTGCGGGCCGGTCAGGACCCGGTCCTGGTGGTCCCGACCCTGGAGGCCCCCGACGCGGCCGCCGCCACCGGGGCGCCCGCCCTCACCCTGCGGGACTGGACCGACGGCAAGGACCCGTACGCGGTGACCGCCCCGCTGCTGGACGCCGAGGGCCGCTTCGGCGTCAGCGACAACGCCTGGGCGATGCATCTGCTGGGCCTCCAGCGGGAGTTGCCCGGCACCTCCTACACCGCGCTCACCGAGGCGCTGCCGATGCTCCGTGCGGTGAAGGACGCCGCCGAGCTGGAACGGCTCGCCGCCGCCGGGGCCGCCGCCGACGCCACGTACGAGGAAATCCTCAAGATGCGCTTCTCCGGCCGCCGGGAGATCGACCTGGCCACCGATCTCGCCGCGCTGCTGCGGGAGTTCGGACACTCCCAGGTCGACTTCACCGTCGTCGGATCCGGCCCGAACGGGGCCAACCCGCACCACGAGGCGGGCGAACGCACCATCGAGCGCGGCGACATGGTCGTCCTCGACTTCGGCGGGCTCAAGCACGGCTACGGCTCCGACACCTCCCGTACGGTCCACGTCGGCGAGCCCACCGCCGAGGAGCAGCGGGTCCACGACATCGTCCGCGAGGCCCAGCAGGCGGGCTGCGCCGCCGTCCGGCCCGGCGTCGCCTGCCAGGAGATCGACCGGGCGGCCCGCGCGGTGATCACCGAGTTCGGCTACGGCGACCGGTTCATCCACCGCACCGGCCACGGCATCGGCGTCACCACCCACGAGCCGCCCTACATGATCGAGGGCGAGGAGCAGCCGCTCGTGCCCGGCATGTGCTTCTCCGTGGAGCCCGGCATCTACCTCCCGGGCCGCTTCGGCGTCCGGATCGAGGACATCGTGGCGGTCACCGGGGACGGCGGGCGGCGGCTCAACACCACCGCCCGCGAACTGGCCGTCGTGGAGTAGGCGCGCGGGCGCGGGAGTTCAGTCGTCCGCGAGCACCACGCAGGACTCCGGCGGCAGACGCAGCACCCCGTCCGCCCCCGGCGCCTCCACCGGCTCCCAGGCCGCCAGCACCCGTCCTCCGGACCGGCGGTGGCGGCCGAGACCGAGCGGGATCGCCGCCGGCTTGTCGGCCAGGTTCACCACGACCCGCAGATCGCCCCTGCGGTACGCGAACCACCGCGCGTCCTCGTCGAACGCGGTCTTCACCGACGCCAGGTCGGGGTCGTGCAGATCGGGCAACGTCCGCCGCAGCGCGATCAGTTCGCGGTACCACGCGAGCAGCCGTGCGTGCGGTTCGCGCTCCGGCTCGGTCCAGTCGAGGACCGAGCGGTCGCGGGTCGCCGGGTCCTGCGGGTCGGGGATCTCCTCCTCGGCCCAGCCGTGCGCGCCGAACTCCCGCCGCCTGCCGTTGCGTACGGCCTCGGCCAGCTCCGGGTCCGTGTGGTCGGTGAAGAACTGCCACGGGGTGCGCGCCCCCCACTCCTCGCCCATGAACAGCATCGGCGTGAACGGACCGGTCAGCACGAGCGCGGCGGCGCACGCCTGGAGCCCGGGGGAGAGGGAGGAGGCGAGCCGGTCGCCGAGCGCGCGGTTGCCGATCTGGTCGTGCGTCTGCGCGTACCCGACGAAGCGGTGCGCCGGGGTACGGGACACGTCGACCGGGCGGCCGTGGGTCCGGCCCCGGAAGCTGGACCACGTCCCGTTGTGGAAGAACGCCGACGTCACCGTCTTGGCGAGGGCGGCGAGCGGGGCGCGGGCGAAGTCGGCGTAGTAGCCCTGCGACTCGCCGGTCAGCGCGGTGTGCAGGGCGTGGTGGAAGTCGTCGTTCCACTGCGCGTGCAGCCCGAGGCCGCCCGCCGGACGCGGAGTGGTGGTGCGCGGGTCGCAGAGGTCGGACTCCGCGATCAGCCCGAGCGGCCGCCCCAGCTCCACCGCCAGCGCGTCCACCGCCGCCGCCAGCTCCTCCAGGAAGGTCAGCGCCCGGGTGTCGGCCAGCGCGTGCACCGCGTCCAGCCGCAGCCCGTCCAGCCGGTAGTCGCGCAGCCAGGCCAGCGCGCTGCCCAGCAGGAACGCCCGCACCTCGTCGGAGCCCGGCGCGTCCAGATTGACCGCCGCGCCCCACGGGGTGTGGTGGGTGTCGGTGAAGTACGGGCCGAAGGCGGGCAGGTGGTTGCCGGACGGGCCCAGGTGGTTGTGGACGACGTCCAGGACCACCCCGAGCCCCAGCCCGTGCGCCGTGTCGACAAAGCGCTTCAGCCCCTCGGGCCCGCCGTACGGCTCGTGCACCGCCCAGAGCGAGACGCCCTCGTAGCCCCAGCCGTTGACCCCCGGGAACGGGCAGAGGGGCATCAGCGACACATGGGTGACGCCCAGCTCCGCCAGATGGCCCAGCCGCGCCGCCGCCGCGTCGAAGGTGCCCTCGGCGGTGTACGTCCCCACATGCAGCTCGTACAGCACCGCCCGGTTCAGCCGCCGCCCCGCCCATCCGTCGCGCCAGGCGTACGCCTCCTGGTCGACGACCGCGCTCGGACCGTCCGGCCCGTCCGGCTGACGCCGCGACCGGGGGTCCGGCAGCAGCGGCCCGTCGTCCACCCGGAACCCGTAACGGTCCCCGTCGGACGCCTCCGCCTCGGCCGTCCACCAGCCCTCGCGCCCCGCGTCGCGCTCCATCGGGGAGCGGACGTCCGCCGCCTCCAGCACGACCGAGTCCGCCTCGGGGGCCCACACCTCGAACTGCATCCACCACTCCTCGTCCCTGGGCGGGGCGCGCGCGGCCCGCGGCCGGGCTTCACGCTCCACGCGACAGGCTCTGTTGCCGCCCGCCACCGGCGATTAAGGTCTGGTCCTGATCATTGCCCGGCGCGTTCCCGCTCATACGGATTTCGCGCACACGTACTGGTTTTGGCGACACGTACCGGTTCCGCTCAGACGCACGGCTGCTGGAGGCCGCGATGACCCTGCCGATGTTCCCGCCCGGCTTCCTCTGGGGAGCCTCCGCCTCCGCCTTCCAGACCGAGGGGGCGGTGGACGCGGACGGCAAGGGCCCCTCCGGCTGGGACGCCTTCGCCGCCCGGCCCGGCCGGATCAAGGACGGCACCGACACCACCCGGGGCACCGGCTTCCACGCCCGCTACCGCGAGGACGTCGCCCTGCTGGCCGGGCTCGGCGCCGACGCCTTCCGGTTCTCCGTCAGCTGGCCCCGTGTGGTGCCCGGCGGCAGCGGAGCCGTCAACGCCGACGGGCTCGACTTCTACGACCGGCTCGTCGACGAGCTCTGCGCCCACGGCATCACCCCCGCCCCCACCCTCTACCACTGGGACACCCCGCTCCCGCTGGAGGAGGCGGGCGGCTGGCTCGACCGGGACACCGCCCACCGCTTCGCCGAGTACGCGGGCATCGTCGCCGAACGCCTCGCCGACCGCGTCCCCATGTGGATCACGATCAACGAGCCCGCCGAGGTCACCATGCTCGGCTACGCGCTCGGCGAGCACGCCCCGGGCCGCACCCTGCTCTTCGACGCCCTGCCCGCCGCCCACCACCAGCTCCTCGCCCACGGCCTCGCGGTCCGCGCCCTGCGCGCGGTGGGGGCGGACAACATCGGGGCCGCCTTCTCGCACGCCCCGGTCTGGACGGCCGGGGACACCGACGAGGACCGCTTCGGCGCGGAGCTGTACGACACGCTCACCAACTGGCTCTTCGCCGACCCGGTCCTCACCGGCCGCTACCCGGACGAGGGCCTCGCCGCCCTGATGCCGGGCCCGGTCGCCGACGACCTGAAGGTCATCTCCACCCCGCTCGACTGGTACGGCGTCAACTACTACAACCCGACCCTCGTGGGAGCGCCCCGGCCCGAAGCCCTGGACACCTTCTCCGGCTTCGCCATGCCCGCCGAACTCCCCTTCGGGATACGGGAGATCGAGGGGTACGAGAAGACCGGCTTCGGCTGGCCCGTCGTCCCCGAGGGCCTCACCGAGATCGTCACCACGCTGCACACCCGCTACGGCGACCGCCTCCCGCCGCTCTACATCACCGAGAACGGCTGCGCCCTGGAGGAACCGCACGCCGACGACCGCCGCATCGCCTACCTGGAGAGCCACCTCACCGCCCTGCGCTCGGCGATGGACGCCGGGGTCGACGTACGCGGCTACTTCACCTGGTCGCTCACCGACAACGTCGAGTGGACGGAGGGCGCCTCGCAGCGGTTCGGCCTCGTCCACATCGACTACGAGACGCTGACCCGTACGCCGAAGGCCTCGTACGCCTGGTACCGCGACCTGATCCGCGCACAGAAGACACAGAAGCGGAACCCGGCGGTCGAGGGGGCTTACGCGGCACCCCCCGAGTGATCAATACTTCCCGCCATGGTCGCTTCATGGTGGTCCCGGGCCCGGCTGGGGATCTTCGTTCACTGGACACCCGCATCCGTACCCGGCTGGGCCCCGCCCTACGTCCCCGCCGCCGAACTCCCGGCGGCGGGCCGGCGCGCTCCGCTGGGCTGGACCTCGTACGCGGAGTGGTACGAGAACTCCCTCCGCTTCCCCGGCTCCCCGGTCTCCGCCCACCACCGCGCCACCTACGGGAAGCGCCCCTACACCGACTTCGGCCACGACTTCGAGGACGGGCTCGCCGGCTGGGACCCGGCCGCCTGGGCGCGCTCCTTCCGCGAGGCGGGCGCCGGATACGCGGTCCTGGTCACCAAGCACCACGACGGGTTCTGCCTCTGGCCCTCCGAGACGGAGAACCCGCACCGCTCCGGCTGGCACACCACCCGGGACGTGGTCGGCGAGTTCGCCGAAGCCGTACGGGCCGAGGGCCTGCGCTTCGGCGTCTACTACTCCGGTGGACTCGACTGGACCTTCGACGACCGGCCCATCGGCACCGCCGCCGCCATGTTCTCCGCGGTCCCGCGCGGCGCCTACCCGGCGTACGCCGACGCGCAGCTGCGCGAGCTGATCCGCCGCTACCGCCCCGACATCCTCTGGAACGACATCGCCTGGCCCGCCTCCGCCGCCGAGGTCCGCTCGCTGGTCGACTTCTACCGCTTCACCGTGCCGCACGGCGTCGTCAACGACCGTCTGCTGCCGTACGCACCGCACTGGCGGGGCCTGAACCTGCCGGGCGCCAAGGCGCTGTACAACTGGTGGGACCGCCGGACGGTGGCGCAGGGCGAGGGCTTCGTCCCGCGCACACCGCCCGTCTTCGACTTCCGCACCCCGGAGTACGCCCGCTACGAGGGCTCCGACCCGTACGAGATCACCCGGGGCGTCGACCACAGCTTCGGCTACAACCGGGCCTCGGGGCCGGACTCCTTCATCGGCCGCGAGGCGCTGACCTCACTGGTCCGGGACACGGCGGCCGACGGCGGGAACGTGCTGCTCAACGTGGGGCCGCGCGGCGAGGACGCGACGATCCCCGCCGAGCAGCGCCTGCGCCTGGAGTGGCTGGCCGAGGAGGCCGGGGCCCTCACGCCAGATGGACCCACTCCTGGATGACGGGGTACCCGGCGCGGGCGAACGCGGCGGCCATCGGCGCGTTCCCCTGGTCCGTCGCCCCCGCGACGAACTCGGCGCCCTGCTCGACCAGGAAGCGCGTGCACTCCACCAGCAGGTCGTAGCCGTAGCCGTGCCCGCGCGCCTCGGGCACGACCCCGATGAAGCCGACGCAGGGCCCCGACGGGTTGTGCGCCGGAATCTGGATGCCCGCGACCTCCCCGTCCGGGGTGTACGCGAGCCGCCACCACTCCCTCGGCGAGGGGCACCAGTGGAAGAAATCCAACTCCTCGCGCGCCGCCGCCTCCAGGCCGCCGGGGCCCTCGATGGCCTTGCGGGCGTGGGCGTCCAGCGTCGCCGAGTGCACCCGGCGCAGCACATCGAGGATGACCTCGTCGTCCGGCTCCGGGCGGTAGGTGAGCCGGCCCGTCCGCTCGGGGAGCGGGCAGCCGGGGGTCCAGCGGTAGCGGTAGCGCTCGACCAGCGGCTTCATCCCGGCCGCCGTCGCGGCGGCGACCCGCTCCTCGACGGCGGCCCGCGCCGCCGGGTCGTCCCGCCATCCGGCGGGCGCGATCAGCTCGTACTCCTTGTCGAACGGGGCGCGGCGCAGGAGTTCGGCGCCCGCCTGAGCCTCCCCGTCCGCGAAGTCGAACCAGTTGAGCACGACGGGCTCGGTGTCCCCGGGCCCGCCCCACCAGGCGGCCCTGGCGATGACGGTGTCCCCGCGCAGGGCGACCCACGACCAGTCGGGGCGGTACTCGCCGCCGTCGGCGGTCGAGGTGTATGCGTGGCCGAAGGCGGCCCGGCCGACGAAGGGGCTGTCCTGGAACGTGGTGAAGAGTGCGGCGTCGCTCGGCGTGAGCGCGCGGATGACCGGATCGGTCATGAAGGTGTCCTCCGGGACGGAATGCCGCGCTCCCGGTCAGACGAGGTCCGACACCGCCCGGCGGACGGGACGGGAGCGCGAGAAAGATGTACTGCGGATGGTGGTGCGGCTGTTCCCGCGCATATCTCTCGCCTCCTTCCACGACGGGCGTCGGATGTCGAGACAGACCGTAGCCGACGCCGATACCGCCGTCCACCGCGTTTCCGGCGCGAATCCGTGACCCTTCTTCCGGGCGTGCCCGGGGCCCCTCACTCCCGGTCGCGGCTCCGGCGCCGCAACGCCTCGCGGCGCTTGCGGAGCGCGGCCTGCCGACGGTGGGCGGCCTTCCGCTCGCGGGCCCGCCTCCGGTCCTCGGGCGTACGGTGCTTGCGCGGGCTGACGAAGACGACCATCGCCAGCCCGCCGAAGACCAGAAGCACCAGGAGCGCGACGAGCACGCCCAGCACCGTGACGACCACCGGTTCGTCCGCCGCCAACGCCGACCACGCGTTCATCCGGTGCGTTCCTCGCTCTTCTCCGCGTCCCACACCATGTTGAACGCCCGCTCGAAGGTGACGTACCCGAGCCGATCGAAGGACTTCGCCATCGGTACGTTGCCGAGATCGGTCGCCGCCCGGATCCGGTCCACGCCCTCGGCCGCCAGCACCCGGGTGCCCTCGGCGAGGAGATCGTCGATGTACCCGTGGCCGCGCCGGGCGGGCAGCACCCCGATGTACGCGATGATCGGGTGGTAGTTGTTGCGGGCCGGGATCACGAAGCCGACCGGCTCGCCGGTGGGCAGTTCGGCGATCCGCCACCAGGCCATCGGGGTCGAGTACCCCGCCAATTCCTCGTCGTAGTGCTTCTCGGCCGCCGCGCGGGCGTCGAGCCCGGACGCCAGGTCCTCCTGCCCATGGGCGTCGAGAGTGCCCTCCATCACCGGCGTCATCAGCGCCAGCAGATCCTCCCGGCCGGTGACCGGACGGAACACCAGCCGGCCGGAGTCCCCGGGCACCGGCGTACCGGCCCGCCACTCCAGCCGCAGCCGCTCCACCAGCATCCGCGCGCCGGTCGCCTCCACCGCCGCGATCCGGGCCCCGACGGCCTCCCGGGCCACCGGGTCCTCGCGCCAGTCCGGCGGTACGAACCGCCCGTACTCCGGCCGCTGCGCCCCGGCCGGAACCACGGCCTCCGTCGCCCTCTCCAGCAGCCGGACGCCGATCTCGATCCGCTCCGGGGCGGGCAGCGCGTCGTCCAGGTCGAAGAAGTCCAGCGCCAGCGGCTCGCCGCCCGGCGCGTTCGTCCACCAGGCGGCCCTGGCGACGACCCGCCCGCCGTCCAGGGCGACCCACATCCACTCCGGGAGGCGGCGTCCGGTGGCGAGGTCGTCGGCCAGCTCATGGTCGAGAACGTACGAAAGGCGGCGGAACAGGTCGAGTTCGCCGGGCCCGGACAGCGGGCGGATCGTCAGGCGGGATGGCGCAGGGGGCACACGGTCTCCTCGTGGTGGGTGCGCGGCAGACCCTAGCAAGGGGCCCGGCGGCCGTCCCGTGAGAAAGCGGCGCAGGTCAGCGCGGGAGGAAACACGGTCTCGTCTGGACACCTCGGGCCCCTCGGCCCGACAATCGTCCACGTGACATCCTCCTTCGAGTTCCACACGAGTCCCGCGCGGCTGTCGGACGCCCAGCGCGACCGTGTTCTCGGCCTGCTCAGAGAGGGTGCCGCCCAGGGCAAGCTGTCGCACGACACCTTCATGCGGCGCATGGAGCTCGCCCTCGTCGCCCGCCGCCCCGAGGAGCTGGCGGCCCTCACCTCCGACCTGGACGGCGGCGGCCGCTGGTCCCAGGGCCTGGTCCGGGCGGTCGGCGGAATCTCCGCCTTCCCCGGGCGGCTGCGCCGCGCCTGGCAGACCGAGCGGCTCCCCAAGCTGCTGCTCCCCGCGCCCGGCCCGTATCCGCTGCTCATCGGCCGCGACCCGGCGAACGGACTGCGCCTCAACCACGAGACGGTCTCCCGGCTGCACGCCGAACTCTCCGCGCAGAACGGCCGCTGGGTGCTGCGCGACCTCGGCTCCACCAACGGCACCTGCGTCAACGGCCAGCGGCTCGTCGGCTCCATTCCGGTGCGCGACGGCGACCAGGTGAGCTTCGGCCGGATGAGCTTCCGCCTCACCGCCCCGGCCCCCCGCCCGCCCGAGGCCCGGCCGTCCGCCGCCCGCGCGCCCGAACTGCCACCGCACGCGCCCCGGCCGTCCGCCGCCGCTCCGCCCCAGCTCCCGCCGCCCGCCCCCGAACCCCCGTCGAACGGGCCCGGCCGCCCGGAGCAGGGCTCCGACCGCCCGCCGCAGGGTCCCGGCCTCCCGCCCGGCTGACCCCGCGCCGGGACGCCCGGGCCCGTGCCCGGCCGGGGCGTCAGTGCTGCTGGTGCAGCCCGCGTCCGGCCAACGTCAGGAACACCTCGCCCACCGCCTCGGAGAGCGTCGGATGGGCGTGGATGTGCTGGGCCACATCGGCGGGCTCCGCGTCCCAGCCGACCACCAGCTGGCTCTCCGCGATCATCTCCGAGACCTGCGGGCCGACCAGATGGACGCCCAGCACCCGGCCCGCCCGCTCGGCGACCACCTTCACCATGCCGCCCCGGCCGTGCACCATGCCCTTGGCCACGGCGGTCAGCGGCAGGGTGTTCACCACCACGTCGTGCCCCGCGTCCCGGGCCTGCGCCTCGGTCAGCCCCACCGCCGCGGTCTGCGGCGAGGAGTACGTGACCCGGGGAACGGCGGCGTAGTCGACCGGGACGGTACGCAGCCCGGCCAGCGTCTCCGCGACCAACAGCCCCTCGGCGAACGAGGCGTGGGCCAGGCCCGGGGAGGGCGGCGGCAGCAGGTCGCCCACCACGTGGACGCCCGGCACCGCGGTCTCAAGCCGCGACCAGTCGGCCGGCACCACATGGCCCCGCCCGTCCGTCGTCAGCCCCGCCGCCGCGAGCCCCAGGCCCTCGGTCACCGGCTCCCGGCCGACCGCGACCAGCAGCCGCTCGGCCGCCACCGTGAGGCTCTCGCCCCGGGCGGTCCGCACGACGGCCCGCACCCCCTCGTCCACCACCGCCCACTCCAGCAGCCGCGCGCCCGCCTCCACCCGGATGCCCCGCTTCCTGAGCCCCCGCAGCAGATGCCGCGACACCTCCGCGTCCTCCAGCGGCACCAGCCGGTCGGCGGCCTCCACCAATGTGACCTCGGCCCCCATCGACCGGTGCAACGAGGCGTACTCGACACCGATCGCCCCGCCGCCGACCACCAGCACCGACCCGGGCAGCCCCGGTGCGTCCAGGGCGTCGTCGCTCGTCACCACCCGCCGCCCGTCCACCGCCTGCCCCGGCAGCATCCGCGGCCGCGAACCGGTCGCCAGCACCACGCCCCGCCGGGCCACGACCTCTCCGTACCCGCCGATCCGGGCCGAGCGCGGGCCCGTCAGCTCGGCACTGCCCCGCACCACCTCCACGCCGGCCCGGGCGAGTTGCGCCTCGACCCCCCGGTGGTTACGGGCGACGATGTCGTCCCGGGTCGCGACCAGGGCGGGCCAGTCCACCGAGTCGAGCGTCGCCTTCACCCCCCACCGCTCCCGGGCCTCGGCGATCCCGTCGACCAGCTCGGCCGCGTGCAGCATCGCCTTGCTCGGGATGCAGCCGCGGTGCAGACAGGTGCCGCCGATCGCGTCCCGCTCGGCGAGCACGACCTTCAGCCCCAGGGCGGCGGCCCGCAACGCCGTGGAGTAGCCCCCCGTGCCGCCGCCGATCACCAGTACATCCGTCGCCTGCTCCGTGTTCGTCCGCGTCATGGCTCCACCCTGGCCCGGGGCCCGGTCATGCGTCCAAGGCAGAATGCGTGTGAAGTCGATGCACAACGTTCATGGGACGTGGACGTGGTGGCCGGTGAAGTCCATGAGGAGGTGCGGTTCATGAGCCTGCGTCAGATGGAGTACTTCGTCGCGGTGGTCGAGGAGTCCTCCTTCACGCGTGCCGCCGAACGCCTCCATGTCACCCAGCCCGCCCTCTCCCACCAGATCAAGGCGCTGGAACGGGCGGTCGGCGGCGAGCTGTTGGAGCGGCTGCCGCGCGGCGTCCTGCTCACCCCGATGGGCCGGGCCTTCCTCCCGCACGCCGAACGCTCCGTCCGCAGCGCCGCCCAGGCCCGCCGTGCCGCCCGCGCGGCCGCCGGGGCGCAGGGCGGCGAACTGCACATCGCCACCGTGCACTCGGTGGCCGTCGGCGTCCTGCCCGACGTCTTCGCGCACTGGCGGCGCGCCCATCCGGGCGTCTGCCTGGTCCTCCACGAGTACGCCAGCGCCGACGCCCTGGCGGACCAGGTGGAACGCGGCATCGCCGACCTCGCCCTGGGGCCGGTCCCGGAGCGGTGGAGCGGGCCCCTCGTCCCGGTGGGCGAGGAGGAGATCGTGCTTGTCGTGCCGTTCGACGACCCGCTGGCCGGGCGCTCCTCGGTCGCCCTGCACGAGCTCGCCGACCGGGCCTGGGTGCGGTGCGCGATGGAACCGGTCGTCGACGGCCGCCCCTTCCTCGACGGCATCTGCGGCGCGGCGGGCTTCGAACCGCGTACGGCCGTGCGGACCGAGCACACCTCGACCGCGATCCGGATGGCGGCGGCCGGGGTCGGCGTCTCCACCGCACCCGGCCACACCGTCCGGGGCGCTCTCGGCGAGGACTGCGCGGTCCTGAGCGTCGACCCGCCCTGGCTGCGCGCCCTCGCCGTCTTCTCCCGCGTCCCCCTGACCGGGGCGGCGGCCGCCTTCACCGAACTGCTCGCCACCCTGCCGGTCACCGGGATACGCCCGCCGCACCCCACCGCCGCCTCACCCGAACGGGCGTACGCCGACTGCGGCGCGCACCCGGCGGTGGTCCCCTGGGAGAACGCGCGCCGGTAGCCGGCGCACCGAATTCCAGGGGGTGCGAGATGTCTGTCGAACGCCCCGAATCCCTGCCCGCCGCCCGCCGTCCGCACCGGCTCGCGGGCGGCCGGCCGGGACTGCTGACGCCGGGGGCCACGACGGATCCGTACCGGCTGCGCCTCTACCGCCTGCTGCGCACCGACTACCCCCTCGGCTACGACCCTGGCCTAGGCGCCTGGCTGCTGAGCCGCTACATGGACGTGGCCCAGGCCCTCACCGACCCCCGGTTCACCGGCTACCCGCACGACGGCGCCCCGCGCGGCCGGGCCCCCGTCCCGCTCGGCCTCTGCCGGGGCAGCCTGGTCTGCGGTCCGTCCACCGTGCCGTGGAGCGCCGCCGCACCCGCCGTCGAGCGGACCGCGTACGTCCTGGCCCGCCGGATCGCCGGCCGCGAGCGGGCGGACCTGGTCGCCGACTTCTGCCGGTGGCTGCCCGCCGGGGCCGCCGCGGCGGCGGCCGGGCTCTCCTACCCGGACCTGAGCACGCTGCCCCGCCACGCCCACCAGCGGCGGACCGGCGGGGCGGCCGACGACTGCACCGGGCCCACCGCACTGCGCGAACACGCACTCGCCTCGTTCCTGGCGAACATGCTGGACGACCCCGACCTGCTGGCCGCCGCGACGGCCGGACCCGGCACCGGAGCGGGGCCCGGGACGCTGCTGGGGCGGGCCTGGACCGAGACGCTGCGCCGCGATCCGCCCGTCCAGATCGTGCTGCGCCGCACCCGTACCGAGGTGACCGTCAGCGGCGGCACGCTCCCCGCCGACGCGCCCGTCGCCTGCCTCATCGGCGCGGCCGGCCGCGACCCGGCCCGGTTCGGCGCACCCGACCGGTTCGACCCGCTGCGCACCGACGCCGACCCGCTGCTCATCGGCCCGGCCGGCTGCCCCGCCGCCCTCCTCGGCCGGCTGGAGGCCGAACACGGTCTGCGCGCCCTGCTGACGGCGATGCCCGGCATCCGCTGGGCCGAGGGCTTCCGCCCGGCGGCGGGCGGCCTGCTGACCCGGGGCCCGCGCACCCTGCTCGTACGCCCGTCCTGACCGCCGGGGCCATGACCCCCGGTGGCCGTCAGTCCCGCACCCGCCGCAGCAGCGCCACCGGCCGCTCGGCGAACAGCTCCGCCGCCGCCACCGCGCCGCCCGGGAACTCCCGGCCGGGTGTGGCCGACAGCAGATCCCGCCAGGGCCCGTCGGCGGGCAGCTCCAGCACCGTGTCCCGCCAGCCGCCGCCCTCGGCCAGCCGCAGCGACAGCCGCGTCACCGCCGTGACCACCTCGCCGGACCGGTGGAACGCGTGCAGATGGGAGGCGGCCGGGCCGTCGGCCGCCAGCGGCGCGTACGTACCCGAGGCGCCGAACACGTCCGGCAGTTCGCGCCGCAGCCCCAGCGCGAGGGCCGTCAGCGCCTGCTTCTCGTCCGGTACCTCGGGCCGCCGGAACGGCCGCCGGTTGTCCGGGTCGACCAGGGCCAGGTACTCGCTCTCCGTGCCCTGGTAGAGATCCGGCACCCCCGGCATCGTCAGATGCACCAGCGCCGCCCCCAGCACCTGGGCCCGCACATGCGGGGCGAGCGCGTCCGCGAACTCGGCGATCAGCGTCCGGGCCACGCCCGACCCGTCGCCCGGACCGGCGGCGACGAACTCCGACACCGCCCGCTCGTACGCCGGATCCGGCTCCGTCCAGCTGGTGAACAGGCCCGCCTCGCGCACCGCCTTCAGCAGGGCCGGCTCCAGCCGCTCGAACAGCTCATCGGCCGGCAGCTCCGCGCAGCCGTACGCCGACTGCCAGGCGGCCCAGGCCAGTTGTGTATCCGGGGCCGCGACGGCGGTCGCCGCCGTCAGCTGCGCCACCAGCGCCGCCCACCGCTCGGGGCACTGGGTCAGCACCGCGATCCGGGCCCGGACGTCCGCGCTGCGCTTGGTGTCGTGCGTGGTCAGGACCGTGCCGGTGGCCGGCCGGTCGCGGGCGGTCCGGGCGGCGAAGGCGTGGAATTCCTCCGGCGACACCGCCGGCCGCCCCGGGTCCCCGCCCACCTCGGTGGCCGAGGTCAGCGGGACGTACCGGTAGAACGCCGTGTCCTCCACCGACTTGGCGTGCAGCGCGGAAGCGGTCTGGGCGAACCGGGCGCAGAACGCTGCCTGTTGCTCTCCGCCACCGAGCAGCCCGAGCGCCAGATCCCGTACGACGTCGACGGCCGCCGCCTCCTCCGGCACGGAGAACACCGCCTTGGCCTCCCGTACCGCCTCGTCGGTCAGCGTCTCCCGGGCGATCCCGGTCGGCGGCTCGCCCGCCGTGACGTACGGGCGGTAGACCGGCACCCGTACCAGCAGCTCCCGCACCGCCGTCCGCAGCGCCCACGGCGCGTGGTCGCGCAGTGCGGGATCCCGGTCGCAGATCCCGGTGGCCTGCCGGGTCAGCCAGGCCGTCTCGGCGGCCAGCTCATGGGTCACCACCCGGTACGCGGCCCGGCGCACCGTGGCCGTCCAGTCGCCGCCCCGGTCGCCGGGCGGGCCCGCGAACTCCCGGTAGCGGGCGAGCAGCTCCGCCGCGCCGGACGGATCGGTGAACAGCCCGTCGATCCGGCGCAGCGCGTCGTACCCGGTGGTGCCCGCGACCGCCCAGTCCGCCGGGAGGCGCTCGTCGCCGGTGAGGATCTTCTCCACCACCGTCCAGCGGCCGCCGGTGGCCTCGTTCAGCCGTTCCAGATAGGCGGCGGGCGCGGCGAGACCGTCCGGATGGTCGATGCGCAGCCCGTCCAGCACTCCGTCGCGGAGCAGTTCGATGACCTTGGCGTGCGTGGCGTCGAAGACCTCCGGATGCTCGACGCGCACCCCGATCAGCTCCGGGACGGTGAAGAAGCGCCGGTAGTTCAGCTCGGTGCGGGCCAGCCGCCACCAGCCGAGCCGGTAGTGCTGGGCGTCCAGCAGCTCCGGCAGCGCAAGGCCCGCCGTACCGGCGCGCAACGGGAACTCCAGCTCGTGGTAGCGCAGTACCTCCCGGTCGGCGTCCACGGCCAGGTGCTCCAGCTCCCGGCCGAGCGGCCCGGCGAGCACCGGCAGCAGGACCCGGTCGCCGCCCGCCGCCCAGTCGATGTCGAACCAACGGGCGGACGGGGAGGCCGGGCCCTCGCGCAGCACCTCCCACAGCCGGCGGTTGTGCCGGGGCGAGGCCGCCATGTGGTTGGGCACGATGTCCAGGACCAGGCCGAGCCCGTGCTCCCGGGCGGCCGAGGCGAGCGACCGCAGCCCCTCCTCACCGCCCAGCTCCGCCCGGACCCGGCTGTGGTCGACCACGTCGTAGCCGTGCCGGGAGCCGGGGACCGCCTCCAGCACGGGCGAGAGGTGGAGGTGCGAGACGCCGAGCTCGGCGAGGTACGGCACGGCCTTCTCGGCGGCGGCGAACGGAAAGTCGGGCTGGAGCTGAAGCCGGTACGTGGCGGAGGGCGTCATGGATTCCTACGTACCCCGCCCGGGGCGATCCGTGTCACCCCGGGCGGAACACTCACTCCTGCCGTCGCTTCCCGCCCACCGTTCAGGCGGGCCGTTTCAGCACGGTCAGGCTGCGCCCGATCAGCGTGACCTGTTCGCCCTCGGCCACCTTCGGCCCCGTCCCCGGCTCCACTCCGTCCGGCCGCGCGGTGTCCACGACGACCTGCCACTGCTCCCCGTGGTCGACCGGGACGGCGAACTCCAGCGTCTCGGCGCTCGCGTTGAACATCAGCAGGAACGAATCGTCGGAGATCCGCTCGCCGCGCGGCCCCGGCTCCGAGATCGCATGGCCGTTCAGGAACACGGTCATCGCCTTGGCATGGGCCGCCTGCCAGTCCTGCTGCGTCATCTCCTCACCCTCGGGTGTGAACCAGGCGATGTCGGACAGCTCGTCGTGGGTGCCCTCCACCGGCCGGCCGTGGAAGAACCGGCGACGCCGGAAGACCGGGTGGTCGCGGCGCAGCCACACCATGGCCCGGGTGAACTCCAGCAGGGTGGAGGCCGGCGCGTCGGCCGGTTCGTCCGGATCGGGCCAGTGCACCCAGGCCAGCTCGTTGTCCTGGCAGTAGGCGTTGTTGTTGCCCTGCTGCGTACGGGCGAACTCGTCGCCGTGGCTCAGCATCGGCACGCCCTGCGAGAGCATCAGCGTGGCGATGAAGTTCCGCATCTGCCGGGCCCGCAGCTCCAGCACCTCCGGGTCGTCGCTCTCGCCCTCCGCTCCGCAGTTCCAGGAGCGGTTGTGGCTCTCGCCGTCCCGGTTGTCCTCCCCGTTGGCCTCGTTGCGCTTGTCGTTGTACGAGACGAGGTCGTGGAGGGTGAAGCCGTCGTGGCAGGTGGTGAAGTTGATCGAGGCGAGGGGGCGTCGGCCGTCGTCCTGGTAGAGGTCGGAGGAGCCGGTGAGCCGCCCGGCGAACTCCGCCAGGGTGCGCGGCTCGCCCCGCCACAGATCGCGGACCGTGTCGCGGTACTTGCCGTTCCACTCGGTCCACAGCGGCGGGAAGTTCCCCACCTGGTAGCCGCCCTCGCCGACGTCCCACGGCTCGGCGATCAGCTTCACCTGGCTGACCACCGGGTCCTGCTGCACCAGGTCGAAGAACGAGGAGAGCCGGTCCACCTCGTGGAACTGGCGGGCGAGTGTCGCCGCCAGATCGAAGCGGAAGCCGTCCACATGCATCTCGGTCACCCAGTACCGCAGCGAGTCCATGATCATCTGGAGGACGTGCGGGGACCGCATGAGCAGCGAGTTCCCGGTGCCCGTGGTGTCCATGTAGTAGCGCTGATCGTCGGTCAGGCGGTAGTAGGAGGCGTTGTCGAGGCCGCGGAAGGAAAGCGTGGGCCCGAGGTGGTTGCCCTCCGCCGTGTGGTTGTAGACCACATCGAGGATGACCTCGATCCCCGCCTGGTGCAGCGCCTTCACCGCCTGCTTGAACTCCAGCACCTGTTCGCCGCGGTCGCCCCAGGAGGCATAGGTGTTGTGCGGGGCGAAGAAGCCGATGGTGTTGTAGCCCCAGTAGTTGGTGAGCCCCATGTCGGAGAGCCGATGGTCCTGGACGAACTGGTGGACGGGCATCAGTTCGATCGCGGTGACGCCCAGCTCGGTCAGATGGGCGATCACCTCCGGGTGCGCGAGGCCCGCGTACGTACCGCGCAGCTCGGGCGGGAGGCCCGGGTGCAGCATCGTCAGGCCCTTCACATGGGCCTCGTAGATCACCGTGCGGTGGTAGTCCGTCCGGGGGCGCCGGTCGTCGCCCCAGTCGAAGTAGGGGTTCACCACCACCGAGCTCATGGTGTGCGGCGCGGAGTCGAGGTCGTTGCGGGCGTCCGGCCTCCCGAAGGGGTAGCCGTACACCGCCTCGCCCCAGTCGATCCTCCCGGCGACCGCACGGGCGTACGGGTCCAGCAGCAGCTTCGCGGAGTTGCACCGCTGCCCGCGCTGGGGTTCGTAGGGTCCGTGCACCCTGAAGCCGTACCGCTGACCCGGCATCACCCCGGGCAGATAGGCGTGGCGCACGAACGCGTCGGTCTCGCGGAGCTCCACCGCCGTCTCCGAACCGTCGTCGTGCAACAGGCACAACTCGATCCGGTGGGCGGCTTCGGAGAAGACCGCGAAATTGGTGCCGGCGCCGTCGTACGTGGCGCCGAGGGGATAAGCGTGTCCCGGCCAGACCTGCATGATGAAGACTCTTCCACTTCTGATCCGGGTGCGGTGGCTTTCCTCGGCCCGTTACTTCCCGAATACTCCCCGAAAATACGGTGCTCACCTAGGACGTCGCGCGGTGCGGCCGGGTCCCGTCGCCCGGCCCGGCCCGCACCGGTCAACTTCGGACACTCCCGTGCCGCCCCGGACACGCATCCGGGCCGTGTCGTCCGGCGGGCGTCCGGTTCCCGACCGGCGGCAGGGGTTCCAATCACTATGAATCCGCTCACTCCACCCGATCTCGCCGCAAGGAACAAGCCTCGGCAATGGGGGAGTTGAGAAAGTCGCCTGCGCATCGGGCTGCGTCGGATCACGCTCCCGGAGTACCCTTCCTTGATCGTTGGGTGGGGGAGTGGAAGGCGGGTACGCGGGTGAGCTCGGGAGGGTTCGAGCTACCCCCAGGTGACGCAGGTCACGAGGGGGAATCGACCGATGCCCCGCCCGGGGCGGTGTCCCTCGCGCAGCCCATGGAGATAGGCGCCGAGCTGGACTGGGGATCGGAGGCCTGGGGCGAGGTGCGGACCCGCGCCCAGCGCGCCGGGCGGGCCTATATCTGGCTGAATCTGGTCGAACAGCGCCTTCGAGCAGTGGTCGCCGCCGTCCTCCGGCCGATCTACGAGCCGGTGCACGGCGAGGAGTGGGTGGTGGCCGCGGCCGGACCGGCCGGGCAGGAGTGGGTGCAGCGCGCCGTCGCCGTACGCGAGGTCTCGCGCCGCAAGGGCTATCTGCTGGACCCGGCCGACGACAACGTCCTCAGCTTCCTGACGCTCCCGCAGCTGCGTGAGCTGATGGTCCAGCACTGGCCGTGCTTCGAGCCGTACTTCGACGACCGGCGCGACGTCGAGCTGGCCCTCGACGAGCTGGAGGTCGCCCGTAACGTCGTCTCCCGCAACCGCGCGCTGAACGAGGCGGTCCTCGCCCAGGCGGAACGGGCCTCGGCCCGGCTGCTGGACATCCTCGGCAGCGGGGCCGGCGTGCCCTCGGCCGACCGGCTGCCGGTGGACGCGGTGGAGGAGCTGGTCGGCGACCGGTACGCGGACGTGGTCTCCGTCCACCCCGACCGGGTCCGGCTCCAGCGCCAGCTGCCCGCCGAGGACCTGTTCGGCGGGGCGCGGCGGCTCGACGCCATCGGCATAGGCCTCAACCTGCTCGTGCAGAACTTCTCCGGCCGCCGGCTCGTCCGGCTCGCCGAGTCGGGCTGCCGGGTCCGGCTGCTGTTCATCAACCCGGCCAGCAGCGCGGTCCGCCGCCGCGAGCGGGAACTCGGCCTCAAGAAGGGCGAGCTGAGCCGCTCGGTGGAGATGAACATCCTGCACATGCGCCGGGTCCGCTCCAAGCTCCGCGACCCGGGCGCCTTCGAGATCCAGGTCTTCGACGAGACACCGCGCTTCACCGCCTACCTGGTGGACGGCGACGGGCCGGACGCGGTGGGCGTCGTCCAGCCCTATCTGCGCCGGGCCCGGGGCATGGAGGCGCCCGTACTGGTGCTGCGCGGCGGCGGCAGGCGCACGGTGGTGCGGGCGGGACAGGACAACGAGCACGGCCTCTTCGAGACGTACCGCGAGGAGTTCGAGTCGGTCTGGACCGACTCCCGGCCGGTCTCCTGACGGGCCTCGGCCCGGTCCTGCGGTGGGGTCCGGTGGCTCTTCTGGCGGGCCGTGCGCCGTGGGCCGCACGAGGGCTCTGTCAGTGGCCCGTGCGAAGGTGGTCATCACTCGGGGGGAGCACCACGGGGGAGCATGATGAAGGAGGTATCGGGATGAGCTGGCACCAGGGCACACTGGTCGGCTTCGACCTGGAGACGACGGGGACCGACGTCGAGCACGACCGGATCGTCACCGCCGCACTCGTCCGGCTGGAGCCGGACGGGACGGTGGCCGAGCAGCGGACCTGGCTGCTCGACCCGGGCGTGGCCATACCCGAACAGGCGTCCGCGATCCACGGCATCGGCACCGACCACGCCCGTGAACACGGGGCGCGGGCCTCCTCCGCCGTCGAGGAGATCGCCCACGCGGTCGCCGAGGTGCTGCGCTCGGACATCCCGCTGGTCGTGATGAACGCGCGCTACGACCTCTCGCTGCTGGACCGCGAGTGCCGCAGGTACGCGCTGCCTTCGGTCGAGGAGCGGGTCGGCGGAGCGCCCTCGCCGGTCATCGACCCGCTGGTGATCGACAAGCACGTCGACAAGTACCGCAAGGGCAAGCGGGCCCTCCAGGCGCTGTGCGACCACTACGGGGTCACGCTCGACGGAGCCCACGAGGCGAGCGCCGACGCGGTGGCCGCGGTGCGTGTGGTGCGCCGGATGGGCGAGCGCCACCGGCCGGTCGGCACCCTGCCGCCCGCCGAGCTGCACGCCCTTCAGATCCGGGCGGCCGCCGAGCAGTCGGCCTCGCTCCAGGCCTATCTGCGCCGCACGGCCGACCCGGCGGCGGTCGTCGAGTCGTCCTGGCCGCTCATCCCGCGCAGCCGCTGAGCTGCTGAATCGCTGTGCTTCTCGGCGTGTGAGCCGCTGAGCCGCCCGGAGCCCGCCGGGCCGTTCAGAAGGGGTACCAGCGGACCTCGGGGTCGCCCTCGCGCAGCGAGGCCACCCGGCGGCGGAACTCGGCGAGCGCCTTCGGGTTGGCCGGGGCGTGCTGGCTGGCGCAGCACCGCGCACCCCTCCCACTCCCGGACGTCCCAGCCGTACGCGGAGGTGAAGGCGTCGTAGGCCGCCGGGTCGAGGCCGTAGCGGTCGCGGGAGAGGGCGAGGACGACCAGGTCGTGTTCGCGCAGATCGGCGGAGAAGGTCTCCAGGTCGACCAGGACCGGGCCGTCGGGTCCGACATGGACGTTGCGCGGCAGCGCGTCGCCGTGGATCGGGCCGGGCGGCAGATGCGGGACGAGATCGGCGGCCGCGGCCGCGAAGCCGTCACGGCGCTCACGGAGGTAGTCGGCGTCCGCCGGGTCGATCGCGTCTCCCGCCAGGCTCAGCCACCGCTCCACACCGCCCAGCAGTTCGCGGCGCGGCAGGGTGAACTCCGTCGGGGCGGGCAGTGCGTGCACCAGGGCGAGCAGCGGGGCGAGGTCGCGCGGCTCGGCGGGGCGTACGGGATCGGGAAGCCGGTGCCACAGGGTCACGGGGTGGCCCTCGACCAGGCGCGGACGCCGCTCGGCCGCTCGGACGGCCGGGACACCGGACGCGGCGAGCCAGTCGGCGAGGGCCACCTCACGCTCGGCCCGCTCACGGAGCTCGGGGTGGCCGGTGGCGTCCCGGCCGACCTTGACCACCAGGTCGCCGGCCGCGAAGACCGCGTTCTCGCCCAGCGCGAGCAGCTCCGCCGTGCCGGGGAAACCGGCGGCCGTGAGCACCTCGCGCGCACGCATCTCGTTCATGGATGCGATTTTCGCACCCCCGGCGGCCACCTTGACGAACCGACGGACCGTCAGCACGATGACGGAGGCCTCCCGGAACGTCAGAACGGGATGAAGTCCACCTCAGGCACATCAGTGATTTACAGGACAGAGGGGTCTTCTTCGTGACATCGGTGACCGCGACGAAGCGGTCCGGACCGGACGGCCCGCATGACGGGCGGAGCGGCCGGGGCGGACGGGACGGGCAGGGCGGGCGCGGCGGGCGCGGTGGAAAGGGCGGGCGCGCGGGGAGGTTCCGCCGGCCGGAGCAGCCGGAGCGCAAGGCGTTCGGCGACCGGGCCGGCTGGTTCCTGGTGCTGCCCGCGCTCATCCCGATCCTGATCCTCAGCGTCGGACCGCTCCTCTACGGCATCGCTCTCGCCTTCACCGACGCGCAGTCCGGCCGGACCCGCTCCACCCAGTGGATCGGCACCCTCAATTTCCAGGACCTGCTGCACGACACCCTGTTCTGGGACTCGTTCCGGATCGGCCTCATCTGGGCCGTGGGCGTCACCGTCCCGCAGTTCCTCCTGGCGCTCGGCCTGGCCCTGCTGCTCAACCAGAACCTGCGGATGCGCTGGCTGGCCCGGGCGCTGGCGATCATCCCCTGGGCGATGCCGGAGGTCGTCGTCGGCATCATGTGGCGGCTCGTCTACAACCCGGACGCCGGCATCCTCAACGAGACCATCCGCGATCTCGGACTCGGCGACGGCCGCGACTGGCTCACCGGCCTCGCCACCGCGCTGCCCGCCGTCATCCTCGTCGGCATCTGGGCGGGCATGCCCCAGACCACCGTGGCCCTGCTCGCCGGACTCCAGAACACCCCGCGCGAACTCCACGAGGCGGCGGCCCTGGACGGGGCGAGCGCCTGGCGCCGGTTCCGTACGGTCACCTGGCCCGCGATCAAGCCGATCGCGCTCGCCATCTCCGCGCTCAACCTGATCTGGAACTTCAACTCCTTCGCCCTGGTCTATGTCCTGACCAGCGGAGGACCCGGCGGCCGGACCCGGCTGCCGATGCTGTTCGCCTACGAGGAGGGCTTCCGCTACGGGCAGTTCGGCTATGCCGCCGCGATGGGCTGTGTGATGGTCGCGGTGATCTCCGTGCTCCTCGCCGTCCATCTCGTCGGCCGACTCGGGGGAGGCGAGGACCGATGAGCCGAGAACCTACGAGCCGGGAACCGATCCGCCGAGGACCGATGAGGCGAGGGCCGTCGAAACGCGCGGCCTCCGGGCGGGAGTCCACCGGGTTGCGTACCGGCCGGGCCGCCCGCACCGGGCAGTACGCGGCCCTCCTGGCGTATCTGGTCTTCCTGGCGTTCCCGTTCGTGTGGCTGATCTCGACCGCCTTCAAACCCGCCCGCGAACTGGGCTCGCTGCACCCCACCTGGATCCCCGAGCAGCCCACCCTGGACAACTTCCGGCAGGCCTTCGACGAGCAGCCGCTGCTCCAGGCCGCAGCCAACTCCCTGCTCGCCGCCGTCGGCGCGGCCGTGATCGCCGTCGTGATCGCCACGCCGCTGGCCTATGTGATGGCCCGCCACCGGGGCCGCCTCGCCACGGCGGCGACCGGCTGGGTCGTGGTCAGCCAGGCGTTCCCGTTCGTCCTGGTGATCATTCCGCTCTTCCTGATCCTGAAGAACCTGCATCTGATCAACACCCTGTGGGGCCTGATCCTCGTCTACGTCGTCTGGTCGCTGCCCTTCGCGCTGTGGATGCTCGCCGGATACGTGCGCGCCGTACCCACCGAGCTGGAGGAGGCCGCCGCCGTCGACGGGGCGGGCCGGGTGCGCACCCTCGTATCGGTCGTGGCCCCGCTGCTCGCTCCCGGCATCGTCGCCACCGCGCTGTTCGCGTTCATCACCGCATGGAACGAGTTCTTCTTCGCGCTCGTCCTGCTCAAGACCCCGGAGAAGCAGACCTTGCCGGTCGTCCTCACCCACTTCCTCGGCGCGGAGGGCGTGGCCGACCTCGGCCCGCTCGCCGCCGCCGCCTTCCTCGCCACCCTGCCCTCCCTCGTCCTCTTCGCCTTCATCCAGCGGCGGATCACCGGCGGGATGACGGCCGGGGCGGTGAAGAACTGATGCGCGCGCCGATCCGGCGGGCGGCCACCGCCGTCGCCGTACTGGCCCTGCTGCTCACCGGCTGCTCCGGAGGCGGCGACGACGGGCGCGACCCGGACGGCACGATCCGGCTCCGGTTCCAGTCGCTGGCCTGGCAGAAGGAGTCCGTCGACGCCAACAAGCAGCTGGTGAAGGAGTGGAACGCGGCCCACCCCGGCGTCCAGGTCGACTACGTCCAGGGCAGCTGGGACAGCGTCCACGACCAGCTGCTCACCTCCTTCGAGGGCGGCGAGGCCCCCGACGTCATCCACGACGCCTCCGACGACCTGGCCGACTTCGCGTACGGGGGCTACCTCGCCGACCTGCGCCCCTTCCTGCCCGACCGGCTCAAGGCCGACATCCCCGAACAGTCCTGGCGCACCACCACGTTCGGCGAGGGCGTCCACGGGGTGCCCTTCCTCCAGGAGCCCCGGGTGCTGATCGCCAACACGAAGCTGCTGAAGGCCTCGGGCGCGCGCATGCCGACCCCGGAACGGCCCTGGAGCTGGGAGGAGTTCCGGCGGGTGACGAAGGAGCTGACGGGCGAGGGGCGGTACGGGATCGCCTGGCCGCTCAAGGAGCCGGTCTCCGTCACCCTCAACCTCGGCCTGTCCGGCGGCGGCCGGCTCTTCCACCGCGACGACGAGGACAAGGCGGTCCTGCGCTTCGAGCCGGGCGACGGAGTGGTCACCGGCACCATCCACGACCAGGTCAACACCGACGGCAGCGCGGCCCGCAGCGCGCTGGGCATGGGCGGATCGGACGCGCTGCCCGGGTTCTTCGGCGGCAAGTACGCGATGCTCCCGCTCGGGTTCTCCTACCGCCAGCAGGTCATCCAGCAGGCCCCCGAAGGGTTCGGCTGGACCGTGCTGCCGATGCCGGCCGGCGCGGGCGGCGCGGTCCAGGGCGTCAGCCCGCAGACGCTGTCGGTCGCCGAGGACAGCCCGCACAAGAAGGAGGCCGTCGCGTTCATCGACTTCCTGCTGCGGCCGCCGAACATGGTGCGCCTGGCGCGCGGCGACTGGATGCTGCCGACCGGGGCCGAGGCGCTGGCCGATCCGTCGCTGCGGACGGCCGAGCACGGCTGGGCCGTCGGCACCGCGCTCGCGAAGGGGCTGCGGCCGGCGCCGGCCCCGTCGGTGCGGGGCTATCCGGAGTGGAAGGACAAGGTGGCGACCCCCGCGCTCCAGGAGTACTACAGCGGCGCGATCGACGCCGACGAGCTGAGCGAACGGCTGGTGGAGGACGGGAACCGGGTGCTGGCCCGCTATCAACGCTGACCCCGGCACCGGAGGATCCGGGCACGGAAAGAGGTTGCACGAGACGTCTCGTCTCGTTTAGTGTCCACGGCATGACGGAATCCCCGCGTGCCCACATCGCCATGTTCTCCATCGCCGCCCACGGACATGTGAACCCGAGCCTCGACGTCATCCGCGAGCTCGTCGACCGTGGACACCGTGTCAGCTACGCCATCCCGGCCTCCTTCGCCGAGAAGGTCGCCGCCACCGGCGCCGAGCCCGTGATCTGGACCTCGACCCTGCCGACCGACGAGGACCCCGAGGCCTGGGGCACCGAGCTGATCGACAACATCGAACCCTTCCTGAACGACGCGATCCAGGCGCTGCCGCAGCTCGCCGAGGCCTTCGCGGGCGACGAGCCCGACCTCGTCCTGCACGACATCACCTCCTATCCCGCCCGGGTCCTCGCCCACCGCTGGGGCGTCCCCGCCGTCTCCCTCTGGCCCAACCTGGTCCCCTGGGAGGGGTACGAGAAGGAGGTCGGCGAGCCCATGACCGCCGAGCTGAAGCAGACCGAGCGCGGCAAGGCGTACTACGCGCGCTTCGCGGACTGGCTCACCGAGAACGGCCTCGGCCATGTCTCCAGCGACGACTTCGTGGCCCGCCCGCGCCGCGGCCTCGTCCTGATCCCCGAGGCGCTCCAGCCGAACGCGGACCGGGTGAACCGCGAGATGTACACCTTCGTCGGCGCCTGCCAGGGCGACCGCGCGGACCAGGGGGAGTGGGTCCGGCCGGCCGGTGCGGAGAAGGTGCTGCTGGTGTCGCTCGGCTCCTCGTTCACCAAGCAGCCCGCCTTCTACCGCGCGTGCGTCGAAGCCTTCCGCGACCTGCCCGGCTGGCATGTGGTGCTCCAGATCGGCGCGCACGTCGACCCCGCCGAACTCGGAGACGTACCGGACCGGGTGGAGGTGCGCAGCTGGGTGCCGCAGCTGGCCGTCCTCAAGCAGGCCGACGCCTTCATCACCCACGCCGGCGCGGGCGGAAGCCAGGAAGGTCTCGTCACCGGCACCCCGATGGTCGCCGTCCCGCAGGCCGTCGACCAGTTCGGCAACGCCGACATGCTCCAGTCGCTCGGCGTGGCCCGGCATCTGCCGATGGAGGAGGCCGACGCCGCGAGCCTGCGCGCCGCCGTGCTCGCCCTCGTGGACGACCCCGAAGTCGGCGCCCGGTGCGAGCGTCTGAGCGAACAGACGGCGCGGGAGGGCGGCACCCCACGGGCCGCCGACCTCATCGAGGCCGAACTGTCGCGCTGAGCGGAACCGGCCGACTGCTATCCGGACGTTCTCCGTCCCGCCCCACGTGCCGCACCTGCGGTTTTCCGGGGCGGGACGGCTGTGTTTCGGCTCTGTGAAGCCTCTGTCACGACGGGTGCGGTCGGCGCATCTGCACGCACGCCCTGGCGATTTCACACCAGGAACCGGGTGTTCACGCCCCGCGCGCACACCTTCACGGGTCTTCACGTGTCTTCACGCATGGTCACTTCTGCCCCATGGGGCTCCCGGTGAGGTGCGGGTGGTGGCCGGGCGGCCGGCCCCCGACCCCTCAAGGGCCGCTCTGAGCAGGCGATATGGACAGTTCGAGCGCTCTGCCGGAGCGGCTCGGAATCGGTCGTTCCGGGCGAGCCGGACGTCTGTCGGCCCTCCGCGGCCCGTGTGACCAGCCATGGCCGATTTCCCCTTACGCAACCTTGTTGAGGAAGTCACACCTCCATGAAGGCCTTGAACTGTGCTCGTCAATCGGTCAGGGTTTCGAGCCAGCCCCCGGAGATCGTCCGGCCGAGGGCCAATCCCCCCACAAAGAATGACGAGGAGTGCCCTCTTCATGGCAAAGCACCAGCGCACCCGTCGCATCAAGCTGACCGCCGCGATCACCGCCGTGGCGGCCGCCGCCGGAGTCACCCTTCTCGGTACCTCGTTCGCGGGCGCCGCACCGGCTCCCATGGGCACGGTCTACGGCGCGGACGCCGCGACCGCGGTGTCCGGCAGCTACATCGTCCTGCTGGACGAGAAGAAGGCCGACAAGTCCAAGCTCGCCAAGGAGTACGGCGGCAAGCTCAAGCGCAACTACACCTCCAGCATCAACGGCTTCTCCGCCAGCGGTCTTTCGGAGACGGAGGCCAAGCGCCTCGCCGCCGACCCGGCCGTCGCCAAGGTGGTGCAGAACAAGAAGTTCACCATCGACGCCACCCAGGACAACCCGCCGTCGTGGGGCCTGGACCGCATCGACCAGACCGAGACCGCGGGCGACAACGCCTACACCTACCCGGACGCCGGCGGCGAGGGCGTCACCGCGTACGTCATCGACACCGGTGTCCGCGTCACCCACGAGGACTTCGAGGGCCGCGCCACCTCGGGCTTCGACGCCGTGGACAACGACGACGACGCCGACGACGGCAACGGGCACGGCACCCACGTGGCGGGCACCATAGCCGGGGCCGCGCACGGCGTCGCCAAGAAGGCGAACATCGTGGCCGTCCGCGTCCTGGACGACAACGGCTCGGGCACCACCGAGCAGGTCATCGCCGGCATCGACTGGGTCGCCGCCAACGCCAAGGGCCCGTCCGTCGCCAACATGAGCCTCGGCGGCGGAGCCGACCCGGCGCTCGACGAGGCCGTCCAGAAGGCCATCGCCGCGGGCGTCACCTTCGGTGTGGCCGCCGGCAACGAGTCCAGCGACGCCGGCCAGGGCTCGCCCGCCCGCGTCCCCGAGGCGATCACCGTCGCCTCGTCCACGGACGCCGACGAGCAGTCCTCGTTCTCCAACTACGGCTCGATCGTGGACATCTACGCCCCGGGCTCGGACATCACGTCCACCTGGAACGACAGCGACACCGGCACCAACACCATCTCCGGTACGTCCATGGCCACCCCGCACGTCGTCGGCGCTGCCGCCGTCTACCTGGCGGGCCACCAGGACGCCACCCCGGAGGACGTCGCCACGGCGCTGACCGAGGGAGCCACCCCGGACGCCATCAGCAACGCCACCGAGGGCACGGCGAACCTGCTCCTCAAGGTCGTCGAGTAACCACTCCGGTTCCGACCGGACGCCGGGCCGCGGTGGTCACGTACCACCGCGGCCCGGCCCCGCGCACAGCAGCCGCCGCGCTCTCCCCCACGGGGCGCGGCGGCTGCGCCGTGTCCGGGCGCGGATCCGGAGCGGTCGTCCCCCACGGGAGCTACACCGAGGTGTCCACCGCGGGGTGACGCTTTCGGGCCGCGATCTCCATAGCGTTCCGATCAGCCGGGGCTCACCGCGCCTGTCGTCACGACAGGCCCGGGCCCGGCCATATCCGCGCACCGCTCCCTGGAGGCTTTCCCGTGTTCCGCACCCTCTTCAAGGCCCTCGCCGCCATCGCCGTCGTCTGCACGGTGGGCGGCATGGGCCTGGTCGGCTACGAGGAGTTCATCAAGAAGGATTCGCCGGGAACCCGCTCCGAGGGCTCTCTCGGCGACCCGTTCACCGGAACCAAGAAGATCCGGATCGACGGCCGTTCGGTCAACGTCTCCTGCACGGGCGACGCCTCCGGGCCCGGGCCCCTCGTCCTGCTGATGGCCGGCGGCGGCGACGGCCTGGAGACCATGGCCCCGCTCGGCAAGGCCGTGAGCGAGAAGTCCCGGGTCTGCTCCTACGACCGGCTCGGCGAGGGCGCGAGCGACAAGCCGGACGGGCCCCAGAGCATCGACGACAGCTCGGCGCTCCTCACCTCGGTGCTCGACCGCCTCGCCGGCGACCGCCCGGTCGTGCTGGCCGGCCACTCGCTGGGCGGTCAACTCGCCGCCCGCTACGCGCCCGCCCACCCGGACCGGATCAAGGGCCTCGTGCTGCTGGACGCCACCGTCCCGACGCTGACCGCCGACATCTCCCGGACGATCCCCGCCTCCGCCACCGGCATGCCCGCGCAGCTGCGGGACCAGGCCATCGCGGTCAACAAGGGCGAGAACCCCGAGCAGTTGGTCATCCCGGACGGCGAGGTCCGCCCCGCCGGGGACATCCCCGTGGAGATCCTCCAGCACGCGTCCCAGTACGCGGAGGTCCCCGAGTACGGGCCCGCCCTGGAGCGCATGTGGTCGGCGGGCCAGGAGAAGTGGCGGCTGCTCTCCGGCAACAGCAAGCTCAGCACCGCCCCCGGCAGCGGCCACTACATCCACGTCGACCGGCCCGACCTCGCCACCGCGGCCATCCGGCGGGTCACGGCGGGAGCCGCCTCCGCCGCGAACGACTAGGCTCGCCCGATGACGGTTACGGGGATGCCGGCCCGGGTCCGGCGGCGCTGGGCCGCCGGGCGGTGGCAGCGGTTCGACGTCACCAACTGGTTCGTCGCCCTGGGGCCGTTGCTGCTGGCGGCCGCGTTCGTACCGGCCTTCCACGCCCACGGCACCCAGGTCGGCGGAGTGCCCGACCGCCCCTACGATCTCCTCGCCGTGGTGGCCATCGCCCTCCAGTGCCTCCCGCTGACGGTCTGCCGCAGATGGCCCGTGACCGTCCTCGCCCTGGTGTCGGCGGGCTTCGCCGTCGACCAGCTGCGCGGATACCACTCGCTGGCGGGCACGGCCTTCGCCTTCGCGCTCCTCGGCGCCGGATCGCGGCTGGACGACCACCGTCGCGCCACGGTCCTGGGGCTCTCCCTCGCCTATGTCCCCCTCGCCGTCGCCCTCGCGCGGCTCGGATCCGGCGAGCCCGCAAGCGAGTTCGTCATGTTCTACCTGGCGTGCGCCCTGGTGTGGTGGATCGGCTCGCGGCTCCGCTCCGCGCGGATCGCCCAGGCCGAGCACCGGCGCCGGGTGGCGGAGGAGACCCGGGAGGCGGAGCGCACCCGCATCGCCCGCGAACTGCACGACGTGGTGACCCACCATGTGACGGCGATGGTCGTCCAGGCGGAGGCGGCCCGCTATCTGACCGCCGCGCCCGACCGGCTGGAAGAGGCCCTGACCGCCGTCACGGCCACGGGACGCGCGGCCATCGGCGATCTGCGTCAGCTGCTCGATCTCCTCGACCCCGGCCATGGCGCACCGGCCGGCTCCCCGGGCTCCGGCCGGCTCCACGACCTCGTCGAGCGGACCCGCCGGGCGGGCCAGCCCGTGGAGTTCAACGAGGAGTTCGCCGAGGAGCGGGCCGCCGGAGAGGCCGCCCGCGACGCGGACCTCGTGGCCTACCGCGTCGTACGGGAGTCCCTGACGAACGCCCTCAAGTACGCCCACGGCGTCGACACCACGGTCCGGGTGCGCCACGGCGAGAAGGAGACGACGGTGGAGGTCGGCACCCGGGCGTCCGGGCCCCGGGGGCGGTCGCCCGGAGGCAGCGGCCGTGGCCTGGCCGGACTGCGGGAGCGGGTGGTCGACACGCTCGGCGGTGAGTTCACCGCGGGCCGCGAGCCCGGCGGCCGCTTCGTGGTGCGGGCCGCCATCCCCGTGAAGGCGCCCGTCCCCGCGACTTCGCCCACCCCCGGCCCGGCCTCCGTCCCCGCTCCGGGCGGTCCTTCATGACCGCGCCGATCCGGGTCGTGGTCTGCGACGACCAGGTGCTGATCCGTACCGGACTGGTGACCATCATCGACGCCCAGCCCGACATGGAGGTGGCCGGTGAATGCGGCGACGGGCGGAGCGCGGTCGACCTCGCCGCCGCGGTACGGCCCGACGTCGTGCTCATGGACCTGCGCATGCCCGGCCTCGACGGAATCGGGGCCACCAGGCTCCTCGCCGGAGCCGGGGTGGACCGGCCCGTGAAGGTGCTGGTGGTGACGACGTTCAACCTGGACAGTTACGTCTACGAGGCACTGCGCGCCGGAGCCAGCGGCTTCCTCCTCAAGGACGCGCCACCGGACCGGCTGCTGCACGGCATCCGTACCGTCGCCTCGGGCGCGGCCCTGCTGGACCCCGAGGTGACGCGCACCCTGGTGGGCAGGTACGCCACCCGGATCAGGCCCGCCACCCCGGACGCGGACCCGGCCGGCCCGCTGACCCCCCGTGAGCTGGAGGTCCTCCGGCTGATCGCCGACGGCCTGTCCAACACCGAGATCGCCGCGGCCCTGGTGATCAGCCGGGAGACCGTCAAGACCTTCGTCTCCCGCATCCTCACCAAACTCGCCCTCCGCGACCGGGTCCAGGCCGTCGTCTACGCCTACCGGAACGGCCTGGTCCACTGACCTCCGCCGGCCCGTGCCGGACCCGTTCCCGATCCGGCCAATCCGGCCGGATCCCGGCGCGAGGGCCTAGGGTGGGTGGCCATGACGACGACGTACGCGGCGCTGCTGCGGGGGATCAACGTGAGCGGCAGCAAACGGGTCCCGATGCCCGAACTGCGCACCGTGCTCACCGAACTGGGACACACCGGTGTCGCCACCTATCTGCAGAGCGGGAACGCCGTCTTCCGGAGCGGGAGCGACGACGAGGACGCGCTCGCCGTCGACCTGGAACAGGCCCTGCGCCGCCGGTTCGGGTTCGCCGTCGACTGCCTCGTCCGCGACGCCGGCTATCTCGCCGCCGTCGCCGACGCCTGCCCCTTCCCCGCCGCCGAGCTGGAGGGCAGGCAGCTCCACGTCACCTACTTCGACCGGCCCGTGGACGCCGGACGCTTCGCGGACCTGGCGGCGGCGGAGTTCCTGCCGGAGGAGTTCCGGCTCGGCGACCGCTGTCTGTATCTGTACGCCCCCGACGGGCTCGGCCGTTCCAAACTGGCCGTCGCGCTGGGCCGACCGCGCCATGTCAAGGGCCTCACCGCCACCTCCCGCAACTGGAACACCGTGGTGAAACTCGTGGAGATGACCCGTGGCTGAGCCCTCGTCCGCCGTGGCCGCAGCCATCGAGGGCGAACTGCGCCTGCTGGACCCGGCGGTACGGGCCTCCGCCGGGCTCCTCGCCTCGCTGCTGCACCCCGACTTCCGGGAGATCGGCACCAGCGGCCGGCTCTGGAGCCGGGAGACGATCATCGCCTCGCTCACCGCGGACGACGCCCCGCGCCCCGGCCCGCTCACCGCCTCCCGGATGCGCGGCGAGCAGCTCTGCGCCGATCTGGTGCACCTCACCTTCGACACGGAGTCCAAGGGGGTCCGCTCGCACCGCAGCTCCCTGTGGCGGCTGACCGCGGAGGGCTGGCGGCTCTACTTCCACCAGGCGACGCCGTTCAGCGACGACGTCCTCGACGACCCCTTCGCCGGGCCCGCCGCCGAGGTCTGACCCGCCGGTGCGGGGGCCGGGAGTCCGGCCGTGCCGGATACGGGTTAGCCTTGCCTGCGTTTGGCTGGAGATGGGTGGCCGGAAATCGCCTCTCCGCTGTCCGTGACACGCTGAGGAGCAGATGACGTGGGGTCCGATACCGCCGGGCGCGGGGTCATACGCCGGGCCGTCGCAGGTCAGCGGCGGGACGTCGTCGTCGGATCGCTGCTGGGCGCCTGCCACCAGATCGGCGAGGCGCTCGTCCCCGTACTCATCGGGCTGATCGTCGACCGCGCCGTGGTCCGCCCCGACGGCGGAGCCCTCGCGATCTGGCTGGTGGTCCTCGCCGTCGTCTACACCCTCCTCTCCTTCGGCTTCCGCTTCGGCGCCCGCGCCGGAGAACGCGCCGCCGAACAGGCCGCCCACCAGCTGCGCCTCGACGTCGTACGCCGGGTCCTCGCCCCGCACGGCGGCGCGGAGGCGGGCCGCCCGCCCGGAGCGCTGGTCAACGTGGCCACCGAGGACGCCCGCCGGGTCGGCGCCGTCACCATGGCCCTGACCCTCGGCATCGCCGCCGTCGTCGGCGTCGTCGCGGGCGCGGTGCTCCTGCTCCGTGCCTCCCTGCCCCTCGGGCTCCTCGTCCTGGTCGGCGCCCCTCTCCTGATGGCGCTCGGCCACTTCCTGGCCCGCCCCCTGGAGCACCGCAGCGAGGCCGAACAGGAACAGGCCGCGCACGCCTCCGGAGTCGCCGCCGACCTGGTCGCCGGAGTCCGCGTACTCAAGGGCCTGCGGGCCGAGCGCGCCGCCGTCGACCGCTACCGCGCCACCAGCCAGGCCTCCCGCGAGGCCAATGTGCGCGCCGCCCGGGCCGCCGCCCTCCAGACCGGCCTGATGCTCACCCTCACCGGCGCGTTCATCGCGCTCGTCGCCCTCGTCGGCGGCCGCCTGGTCCTCAGCGACTCCATCGGCCTCGGCGCCCTCGTCTCCGCCGTCGGCCTCGCCCTCTTCCTGCCGGGACCGATCAGCGTGCTGGCCCGGGTCGGCGCCGAACTCGCCAAGGGCCGCGCCTCCGCCGCCCGGATCGCCGACGTCCTGGCCGCCCCGGGCGAGACCACCGGCGGCACCGCCGAACCGGCCGCCGACGCCCCCGGCGAACTGCGCCTGAACGGACTCGGCCACGCCGGACTCGACGACCTCGACCTGACCGTCCACCCGGGCGAACACCTCGGCATCGTCGTCACCGACCCGGCCGACGCCGCCACCCTGCTGCACTGCCTGGCCCGCCGCTGCGACCCGGACCGGGGGAGCGTCGAACTCGACGGCGTCCCCCTCACCGAACTGGCCCCCGCCGCCCTGCGCTCCGCGCTGCTCGTCGCCGAGCACGACGCCCAGCTCTTCGACGGCACCCTCCTGGACAACGTCACCGCCGCCGCCCCCGCCGGGGCCGACCCGCACCCCGCCATGGACGCCGCCGCCGTCGACGAGGTGGCCTCCGCCCTGACCGGCGGCGTCGGCGGCCGGATCGGCGAGCGCGGCAGCTCGCTCTCCGGCGGCCAGCGCCAGCGCGTCGCCCTGGCCCGGGCGCTCGCCGCCGACCGGGGCGTCCTCGTCGTCCACGACCCGACCACCGCGGTCGACGCCGCGACCGAGGCACGGATCGCCGCCGGCATCCGGCGCGCCCGCACCGGCCGCACCACCGTCCTGGTCACCAGCAGCCCCGCGCTGCTCGCCGCGACCGACCGCGTCGTCCTCGTCGACGGCGGCACGATCACCGCCGAGGCCCCGCACGAGGACCTCGTACGCGACCATCCCGTCTACCGCACGGCGGTGCTCACATGACCACGACCGCGGACATGCCCGAGCGCGCGGAGAGCGGCGGCGACAGCGCCGAACTGCTCCCCGTCGCCACCCCCGCCCGCACCCGGGCCGCGCTGCGCGCACTGATCCGCCCCGACCGGGGCCTCGCCCTCACCGGCATCGGCGTCCTCGTCGCGGCCACCGCCGTCGGCCTCCTCGTGCAGCCGCTGCTGGGCCGGATCGTCGACATCGTCGCCGACGGCCGCCCCGCAGCCGACCTGACCCTCCCGGCCGTCCTCCTCGTCGCGGTCGCCGCCGTCCAGGGCCTGACCACGACGATCGGGCTGACCCGCGTCGCCCGGCTCGGCGAGACCGTACTGGCCCGGCTGCGCGAGCGGTTCGTCGAACGCGCCCTGAACCTCCCCGCCGACCGCCTGGAACGCGCCGGGGCCGGAGACCTCACCGCCCGCGTCACCGGCGACGTCGCCCGGGTCGCCGAGGCCGTCCGCTCCGCGCTGCCCGAGATGGCCCGCTCCGTCCTCGCGATCGTCCTCACCCTCGGCGCGCTGGCCCTCCTGGACGTACGGTTCCTGCTCGCCGCGCTCCTCGCGGTCCCCGTCCAACTGCTCACCGCCCGCTGGTACGTACGCCGGGCCCTCACCCTCTACGCCGACCAGCGGATCGCCAACGGGGCCCAGCAGCAACAGCTCCTGGAGACCATCGGCGGCGCCGTGACCGTACGCGGCCACCGGCTGGAGGCGCGGCACACCGAGCGCAGCGCCGGACGCTCGCGCAGGGCCGTCGACCTGACCATGCGCAGCGTCAACCTGGTGCTGGGCTTCTACGGGCGGCTGCACATCGCCGAGTACATCGGCCTGGCCGCCGTCCTGATCGCCGGATTCTGGCTGGTCCGCGACGGCGCGGTCTCCATCGGCACGGCCACGGCCGCCGCCCTCTACTTCCACAGCCTCTTCGGGCCCGTCAACGCCGCCCTGGTGCTGCTGGACGACGCCCAGTCGGCGGCGGCCGGACTGGCCCGGCTGGTCGGGGTGACCGACCTCGCGGAGGACCCGGGCCCGGCGGCCGGGAAGGCGGACCCCGACCCCTGCCCCGTACCGCACCAGCGCACCGCGCCCGACACCGTGCCCGCCACCGCCGCCGTCACCGCGCACGCCGTCGGTCACGCCTACGGACCCGGCCGCCCCGTACTGCACGAGGTCTCCCTCACCCTGGAGCCCGGCGAACACGTCGCGCTCGTCGGGACCAGCGGGGCCGGCAAATCGACCCTCGCCCGGATCGTCGCGGGCGTCCAGCAGCCCACCTCGGGCACGGTCACCGCACCGGCGGGCACCGGAGCGGCGGCGGTCGTCCTGGTCACCCAGGAGGTCCACGTCTTCACCGGCACCCTCGCCGAGGACCTCCGGCTCGCCCGCCCCGACGCCACCGACGCCGACCTGCGCGCGGCCCTCGCCACGGTGCACGCCCTCGACTGGGCCGAGGCACTCCCGGACGGGCTCGGCACCGTCGTCGGCGAGGGCGGCCACCGCCTCGACCCGGCCCGCGCCCAGCAACTCGCCCTCGCCCGGCTCGTCCTGGCCGACCCCGCTCTCGCCGTCCTCGACGAGGCGACCGCCGAGGCGGGCAGCGCCGGCGCCCGGGTCCTGGAACGCTCCGCCGAAGCCGCCCTCGCCGGCCGCACCGCCCTGGTCGTCGCCCACCGCCTCACCCAGGCCGTCGCCGCCGACCGGGTCGTCGTGCTGGAGGCCGGCCGTGTCGTCGAGAGCGGCCCGCACGAGGAACTGCGCGACGCGGACGGCCCGTACGCCGCCCTCTGGCGCGCCTGGTCCGGCAGCCGCACCGCGCCGCACCCCTGACCCCACGGCTGGTGATCCCCGTGACGGGCCGCCGCACGCACCGTCCGTACGACGGCCCGCCCGAGGACGGACTCAGATGCCCGCCGACGCCATCTCGATGACGGAGCGGTAGTTGGCCGCCGTCGCGACCACGCAGGCGCGGTAGGTGCGGTTGTCCTTCACCACGAGGAAGTAGTCGCGCAGGTTCTTCCCGTACTGCACGAGATAGCCGAGGCCCGGCACGAAGCCCGGCGGCCGGGGCACCAGCGCGAACGCCTCGGAGCACCGCAGGATCTGGTCGGTGGCCTGCGAGAGCACGTCGGCGACCTCGGCGTTCATGTTCCAGCCGGCGGCGAGCTGGGGCGTCCAGATGGCGCCCGCGATCTCCCGCAGACGCTCCTGCTCCGCGGGCGTCGGATCGGCCTGGAGCCGGAACGCCCCGGCGGCCGGCGGAGTGCCGGTGTGCCCGCTGCCGGCGGCCAGGGCCGGTGCGGCCGCCCCGGCGGTGAGCATCGCCCCGGACAGCACCAGCGCCAACGCCGGAATCGTCGTCGACCCGCGTCTTCTCATGATGGTTCCCCTCCCGGCCGCCCGCCCTGCCGGCGGGACCGCGCGCGGTCGCTCCGCGCGAACCGACGCTGACATGAGGCCCGTTGCCCGTCAACGGCGCCTGTTCGGCCGTTCCGCGCCCTGGACGGCGTACCGAAATGGCCCACCGCACCGGCCGCGGATTGGCCCGGGATCTCATGCCACTCGCTGTCTAGGCTCGGACGCATGAGCACCCAGCACGCCACCACCGGGCCCGCTGCCCGCACCGCCGTCGACTTCTTCTTCGACCCCGCCTGCCCGTTCGCCTGGATCGCCTCCCGCTGGATGCTGGAGGTGGAGCGGCACCGGGACATCGAGCTGCGCTTCCGCCCCATGAGCCTGTACCTGCACAACGAGGGCAACGACCTGCCCGACTGGTACCGCGAGTTGGTCGACAAGTCGATCGGCCCGGTCCGGGTGGCGGTCGCCGCGGCCGCCGCCCACGGGGACGGAATCCTGCGCGACCTCTACACCGCGCTCGGCACCCGCATCCACCGGCACAAGGAGGAGGACTTCGACGCGGTGATCGCCGCCTCCCTCGCCGAACTCGGACTGCCCGCCGCCCTGGCGGAAGCCGCGCACTCCACGGCGTACGACGACGAGGTCGCCCGCAGCCACGACGCGGGCAAGGACCCGGAACAGGGCGCGTACGTGGGCACGCCGACGATCCACGTCGACGGCACGGTCTGGTTCGGCCCGGTCCTCAACGCGATCCCGCGCGGCGAGGAGGCGGCCGGACTCTTCGACAGCTTCCGGGTCCTCGCGAACCACCCGGGCTTCTTCGAACTCAAGCGAGCCCGCTCCGGCGGGCTGTCCTACGACTGAGCCGCCGGGCCGCCGGTGAGTCCGCGCCGGTCCGTCCTTAGGATCGAGGACATGGCGACGGGGGCGGGGTTGTGGGACGCGGGGCTGAGGGCCTGGTACGGGCCGGGGACCCCGCTCGTGCAGCGCGTGCGGAGCTACCGCCCGAATCGGCGGGGGCACATCAAGCTGGCGCGCTGGGCGCGGATCGGCTGCATCCGGGTGGCGGCCGTGCTCCTGGCCGTCATCGCTCTGGCGGTGACCCTGGACCCGCCCCCCGCCGCGGACACCGGCGAGAGAGGCCTGGTGGGGACCCTAGGGCCTGTCGTCAAACTGCCGTCTGCCGGGCGACGCCTGGCACGCACGCTCGCTGCGTTGCCGAAATGGCCAAGTAGCTCCGCTACGAGACCATTCCGGCGCCTTGCGATCGCACGCACCATGCGCCGCCCGGCCGCCCTTCGGGCGACGACGGCAGTTTGACGACAGGCCCTAGTCCTCGTGATCGCGTCCGCCGTCTGGCGGTTCTCCCTAATCAGGGTGGTGCTGCGTCCCGGTGCGATCGTCCGCCACGGCCTGTGGCGTCACACCGTCGTGCCCTGCTCCGCCGTGAGGCGGCTCGTCCGTCCGGAGGGCCGCTCACCGTTCGCCCTGGAGACCCATGCGGGGGAAGAGGTCCACTTCTGGTGGCTGGACGGGTCTCTGTGGGACCTGTTCTACGACTTCTCCGGCGTCTGCGCCGACGCCATGGAAGCCCATGTCCGCACGGCCCGATCGAAGTCGCCCCGAGCGCGCTCGGCCCGGTCTGGCTCGCCCCGGTCGCGTAAGGCGTCCTCACGCTACGCGGCGGTGGAGCGGCGGTACACCTGGTCGGTGGGGGCGGACACCATGGCGCTCGGGGCCGTCGTCTGCGCGGTCGCCGGAGTGATCGGCTGAGAGCCGCCCCGCTCGTCCCGGCCTCACGCCGACAGCGAAGCCCGCTCCCGCCCCCGTGCCTCGTCGAACCGGTCCAGCAGCAGCCGCGCCAGCTCCGGTGCGGGGCCCAGCACATCGGCCAGGACGTCCGCACCGGCCGCCTCGGCGCCCGCCGCGATGCGGTCGGGGAGCCGGCCGGGCGCGATGACGTACGGGGCCACCGCCACCCGGGCCACGCCCTCGGCGCGCAGCGCCCGTACCGCGTCCTCGGTACGGGGGAGGAGTGCGGAGGCGAACGCAGGCCGCACGGCGCACCAACCGGTGTGCCGCAGCTCCCGCGCGATTTCAGCGATCACTGCGATCGCCTCCGGGTCTGTGGATCCCGCCGAGGCCAGGACGAGCCCGGTCCGGGGGAGGTCGCCGGGACGGATCCCGGCCTCCCGCAGCCGCCGCCCGAGGGTGGCGTTGAGCAGCGGGGACGGGCCGAGGACGTCGGCCTGCCGGATGTGCAGCCGGGGCAGCCGGGCGCGGGCCTCGCGCAGGACCGAGGGGATGTCGGTCTTGGCGTGGAACGCCCGGGTCAAAAGGAGCGGCAGGGCCACCACCTCGTCCGCCCCCTCCGCGGCCAGGCGCTCCAGCACCCGGGGCACGGAAGGGGCGTTGAACTCCAGGAACCCGGTCTCCACGCGCAGCCCCGGCCGCTCGGCGCGTACCCGCTCGGTGAGCGCGTGCACGGTAGCGGCGTGCCGGGGGTCGCGGCTGCCGTGGGCGATGACGAGAAGCGTGGGACGGGACATGGCGTGACTCAGTTCTTGACGAGGAGACCGCGGCTGCGCAGCACCCACCGCTCCAGCGGACTGAAGATCAGCAGGTCGATCGCGATGCCGACGAACAGGATGAGCAGGATCGAGAGGAAGACCCCGGGCATGTCGAAGTTGCTGCGGCCGTTCTCCAGCAACTGCCCGAGCCCCAGGCCCAGTTCGGGCGAGGAGGCGATGATCTCGGCGGCCATCAGCGAACGCCAGGAGAACGCCCAGCCCTGCTTGAGCCCCGCCAGATAGCCGGGCAGCGCGGCCGGCAGCACGATGTGCCACGTCCCGCGGATCCCGGTCGCGCCCAGGGTGCGGCCCGCCCGGAGGAACAGCGGCGGCACCTGGTCGACGCCGGAGACCAGCCCGTTGGCGATCGAGGGCACCGCGCCCAGCAGGATCACCGCGAACATCATCTGGTCGTTCAGACCGAGCCAGATCACCGCCGGGGCCACCCAGGCGACCGAGGGCAGCGACTGGAGCCCGGACAGGATCGGGCCGATCGCGGCCCGGACCAGCTTCACCCGGGCCACCAGCAGCCCCAGCGGCGTACCGATGGCGACCGCGAGCAGGAAGCCGAGCAGACCGCGCGAGACGCTGGTCCAGACGACCTCCAGCAGCGTGCCCTTGAGCCACATCTCCCGCGCGCTGTCCCACACCGCGGACGGCGGCGGCAGCTTGTAGACCTCGGTGACCTGGGCGCGGACCAGCAGCTCCCAGACCACCAGGACCAGGGTCACCGCCACGACCGGCGGCAGCACCTTGCGCAGCAGGACCTCGCGCACCGGGGTGCGGCGGATCTGCACCGCGTCCAGGGCGTCGAGCCCGGCCTCCAGGCCCGCCAGATCGTCGGGCTTCGTGTCGACCGGTCCGGCCGCCCCGTCCGGCCGCTTCCGGTCGGACGTGATGTCAGTGCTGGCCATGTCGGCGGATCTCCCCACGCAGTTCTTCGGTGATCTCGACGGACAGCTCCGCCACGGCGGTGTCCTCGATACGGCGCGGCTGCTCGATGTCGACCGTCCACTCGCGGGCGATCCGGCCCGGCCGGGACGACAGCAGCACGACGCGCTGCGCGAGCCGTACGGCCTCGCGCACGTTGTGGGTGACGAAGAGGACCGAGGCGTTCGTCTCCCGCCAGATCCGGGTCAGCTCGTCGTGCAGCACATCGCGGGTGATGGCGTCCAGCGCCGCGAACGGCTCGTCCATCAGCAGCAGTTGGCTGTCCTGGGCGAGCGCGCGGGCCATCGCGACGCGCTGCCGCATACCGCCGGACAGCTCGTGCACCCGCTTGCCGTACGCGCCGCCGAGCCGGACGAGTTCGAGCAGCCGCTCCGCCTCGGTGCGGCGCTCCGACTTCGGCACCCCGCGCAGCCGCAGGGCCAGTTCGATGTTCTTGCCCGCGGTCAGCCACGGGAAGAGGGCGTGCTCCTGGAACATCAGGGCCGGCCGCCCGCCGGGGGTCTCGATGGACCCCGCGGACGGGCGGTCGAGTCCGGCCACCAGATTGAGCAGCGTCGACTTTCCGCACCCGGAGGCTCCCAGGAGGGTGACGAACTCGCCCGGAGCGACATCGAGCGTGATGTCGTCCAGGACGAGCTGCCGACCCGTGGGTCCGGCGAAGGACTTCGAGACGTGCGAGAGACGGGCGGCGTGCTCGACCGTCGTACGGTCCTCGGCCTTGGTGAGGGTGGTGGTCGCCATGGTCGTCACCTCCTGGGGATCCTGGTCCTGGTACGGATGGGCGGGCTACTTGACGCCGATGCCGGCGTCGGCGACCTCGGGTCGGCCCTCGGCCTTGAGGATCTTGTTCAGCGGGCCCAGGTCGTAGATGCCCTGGAGGTTCGGGTCCTTGAGCAGACCGGACTTCACCGAGTACCCGGCCTGCGTCTTGAGCGTCTCGGCCAGCGGGTCGTCGGTGATCTCGATGGACTCCCACGCCGGGTCGAGGATCTCCTTGGGCAGCGCCTTGCCGCTCAGGTTCTCCAGCGCCTTGTTGGCGGACGCCTTGGCCTCCTCCGGGTTGGCGTTGATCCACTTGTTGGTGGACACCGAACCCTTCAGCACCGCCTCGACCACGTCCGGGTGCTCCTCGAGGAACTTCTGCGACACGATGATGTTCGTGATCACGAACTTTTTGTCCGGCCACAGGTCCGTCTCGTCCAGGAGCACCTTCGCGCCCTCGGAGACCAGCTTGGACGCGGTCGGCTCGGGCACCCACGCGCCGTCCAGATCACCGGACTTGTAGGCGTCCGGCGTCACCTTGTTGTCCGAGCGGACCACCGAGACGTCGCCCTTGCCGCTCTGGGCGTCGACCTTCCAGCCCTTCTCGGAGATCCAGTTGAGGAAGGCCACGTCCTGGGTGTTGCCGAGCTGCGGGGTGGCGATCTTCTTGCCCTTGAGGTCGTCCAGGGTCTTGATCTTGTCCGGGTTGACGACCAGCTTCACGCCGCCGGAGGCCGAACCGGAGATGATCCGCAGCCCCTTGCCCTGGGATTTGGTGTAGGCGTTGATGGAGGGGGAGGGGCCGATGAAGCCGATGTCGATGGACCCGGCGTTCAGCGCCTCGATCTCGGAGGGGCCCGCGTTGAAGGTCGTGGACTCGACCTTGGTGCCGCCCAGTTCCTTCTGGATGGTGCCTTCCTGGATACCGACCAGGGCGGTGGCGTGCGTGAGGTTCGGGAAGTACCCGATCTTCACGGTGTCGGAGGAGAGCTTCTTCCCTCCGGCGGAGACGTTCGTCTTGGCGTCGTCTTCCTTCGCCTCGGAGCCGTAGCCGCAGGCGGTGGCCGCCAGGGCGAGCAGCGGCAGGGCGGCGACGGCGGCGAGGCCGCGGCGAACGGTGGAACGGGGGGCAGGCACGGGAGGTTTTCCTCTCGTTGACCCGGTCCCGTGCCCCGCTGTCTGGTCAGGGGGGCGCGGCCGGGAGGTCGGCAGGTCTTCGGCGGTACGGGTGCGGGGGGTGCGGGGCGCGCGAGCGGTGCGCGTACGTCATCACGCACATCGCCCGACCCCGCCCTGGCCGCTGCCGAGGGCGCCGCTGCCCACCCGGCCGCCCTCCTTCGCGAAGGAGGAGAAGAAGTCGGTGGCCATCAGAAGTCCCACTCGGCGTCGTCGTCGGCCGCCCCGACGGCCTCGGCGGCCGCGGCGAACGCGGCGCCCGCCATTCCGGCGCTCAGCGTCGTCCCGTCCGCCGGGTCGATCAGCAGGAACGAGCCGGTGCGCCGGGAGTCCTCGTACGCGTCGAGCGCGAGCGGCTCGGCGGTGCGCACCACGACCCGGCCGATGTCGTTGGCGACCAGCTGTCCGGGGGCCGGGTGCTGGGAGAGGTCGTCGAGGGTGAGCCGGGACGGGATGTCCTTGACGATCGCCTTGACGGTCCGGGTGGTGTGCTTGAGCAGCACCCGCTGGCCCACCGAGAGCGGCTGGTCGGCCACGTGGCAGACGGTCGCCTCGACGTCCTGGGTGGCCGGCGGGGCGTCGCCGGCGGGGGCGATCAGATCGCCGCGCGAGATGTCGATGTCGTCGGCCAGCCGGAGCGTCACCGACTGGGGCGCCCACGCGATGTCGACGCTCTCGCCGAGCGCGTCGATGCCGGTGATCGTGGTCGTACGCCCGGAGGGGAGGACGGCGACGGACTCGCCGACCCGGAACACCCCGGCCGCGATCTGACCGGCGTACCCCCGGTAGTCGGGGTGCTCGGCGGACTGCGGGCGGATCACGTACTGCACGGGGAAGCGCGCGTGGCAGGCGGTGAGGTCATGGCTGACCGGCACCGTCTCCAGGTGCTCCAGAACGGTCGGCCCGCCGTACCAGTCCATGTGCGCGGAGGGCTCCACCACATTGTCCCCGGCCAGCGCCGAGATCGGGATCGCGGTGATCTCCGGGACGCCGAGCGAGGCGGCGTACGCGGTGAACTCCTCGGCTATCGAGGCGAACACGGGCTCCGCGTAGTCGACCAGGTCCATCTTGTTGACCGCCAGCACCACGTGCGGGACGCGCAGCAGCGCGGCGACGGCGGCGTGCCTGCGGGTCTGCTCGACGACCCCGTTGCGGGCGTCGACCAGCACCACGGCCAGCTCGGCGGTGGAGGCGCCGGTCACCATGTTCCGGGTGTACTGCACATGGCCCGGGGTGTCGGCGAGGATGAACCGGCGCCGGGTGGTGGCGAAGTAGCGGTAGGCGACATCGATGGTGATGCCCTGCTCGCGCTCGGCCCGCAGCCCGTCGGTCAGCAGCGCCAGGTCCGGCGCCTCCTGCCCGCGGTTGAGCGAGGCCTGCTCGACGGCCTCCAGCTGGTCGGTGAGGACCGACTTGGAGTCGTGCAGCAGACGGCCCACGAGGGTGGACTTGCCGTCGTCGACGGACCCGGCGGTGGCGAAGCGCAGCAGGGTGGTGGCGCTCAACTGCTCAGCTGTGGTGGTCATTTAGAAGTACCCCTCGCGCTTGCGGTCTTCCATCGCGGCCTCGGACATCTTGTCGTCGGCGCGGGTCGCGCCCCGCTCGGTGAGCCGGGAGGCGGCGATCTCGGTGATCACGGCGTCCAGCGTGGTGGCGTCGGAGTCGACGGCGCCGGTGCAGGACATGTCGCCGACCGTGCGGTAGCGCACCAGACGCGTCTCGGTGGCCTCGTGCTCCTTGGGCCCGCCCCAGTGCCCGGCGGTCAGCCACATGCCGTTGCGGTTGAAGACCTCGCGCTCATGGGCGAAGTAGATCTCCGGCAGCTCGATGGACTCGCGCTCGATGTACTGCCAGACGTCCAGCTCGGTCCAGTTGGAGATCGGGAAGACCCGGACGTGCTCGCCGGGGGCGTGCCGGCCGTTGTACAGCTGCCACAGCTCGGGCCGCTGCCGGCGCGGGTCCCACTGCGAGAACTCGTCGCGCAGCGAGAAGACCCGCTCCTTGGCGCGCGCCTTCTCCTCGTCGCGCCGACCGCCGCCGAACACCGCGTCGAAGCGGTGCTGCTGGATCGCCTCGGTCAGCGGGACCGTCTGGAGCGGGTTGCGGGTGCCGTCGGGGCGCTCGCGGAGCTTCCCGGCGTCGATGTACTCCTGCACGGAGGCGACGTGCAGCCGCAGCCCGTGCTTCTTCACCGTCCGGTCGCGGTACTCCAGGACCTCGGGGAAGTTGTGCCCGGTGTCCACGTGCAGCAGCGTGAACGGCACCGGCGCGGGCGCGAACGCCTTGAGCGCCAGGTGCAGCATCACGATGGAGTCCTTGCCGCCGGAGAACAGGATCACCGGCCGCTCGAACTCACCCGCCACCTCACGGAAGATGTGGACCGCCTCGGACTCCAGGGAGTCCAGGTGGCTGAGCGCGTACGGATTGACGGTGCCTTCCGGCACGGTGGCGACGGTGCTCACGCCAGGCCCCTCTCGGTGAGCAGCGCGTGGAGCGCCGCTGCGGACTCCTGCACGGTCTGCTGGTGCGACTCGATCCGCAGGTCGGGCGATTCGGGGGCCTCGTAGGGGTCGTCGACCCCGGTGAGACCGCTGATCTCGCCGGCCGCCTGCTTGGCGTACAGCCCCTTCACATCGCGTACGGAGCACACCTCGACGGGCGTCGCGACGTGCACCTCCAGGTAGGTGGTGGACTCGGCGGCGTGCCGCTTGCGGACGGCCTCGCGGCTGTCGGCGAACGGGGCGATGACGGGGACCAGCACCTTCACGCCGTTGGCGGCCAGCAGCTCGGCGACGAAGCCGATCCGGGCCACGTTGGTGTGCCGGTCCTCGCGGGAGAAGCCGAGGCCCGCGGAGAGGAACTCGCGGATCTCGTCGCCGTCGAGCACCTCCACCTTGTGGCCCTCGGTCCGCAGCCGGCCCGCCAGCTCGTACGCGATGGTGGTCTTGCCCGCGCTCGGCAGACCGGTGAGCCAGATCGTGGCCCCCGTCTCCGTCACGCTCATCGAAGTCTCCTGATCAGTCGTCATCAGCCGTGCAGCCCGCATTCGGTCTTGCCCCGTCCGGCCCAGCGGCCGGCCCGTGCGTCCTCGCCCTCCAGCACCCGGCGGGTGCAGGGTGCGCAGCCGACGGAGGCGTAACCGTCCATCAGCAGCGGGTTGGTGAGCACCCCGTGCTCGGCGACGTAGGCGTCCACGTCGTCCTGGGTCCAGCGGGCGATGGGGGAGACCTTCACCTTGCGTCGCTTGGCGTCCCAGCCCACGACCGGGGTGTTCGCCCGGGTCGGGGACTCGTCGCGGCGCAGCCCCGTCGCCCACGCGGCGTACGCGGTCAGGCCGTCCTCCAACGGCTTGACCTTGCGCAGCGCGCAGCACAGGTCCGGGTCGCGGTCGTGCAGCTTCTCGCCGTACTCCGCGTCCTGCTCGGCGACCGTCTGCCGGGGGGTGATCGTGATGACGTTGACGTCCATCACCGCGTCCACCGCGTCCCGGGTGCCGATGGTCTCCGGGAAGTGGTAGCCGGTGTCCAGGAACACCACGTCCACGCCCGGCAGCACCCGCGAGGCCAGATGCGCGACCACGGCGTCCTCCATCGAGGAGGTGACGCAGAAACGCGGCCCGAAGGTGTCGGTCGCCCACGTCAGGATCTCGGTCGCGGAGGCGTCCTCCAGCTCCCGCCCGGCCCGCTCGGCCAGCTCCCGGAGCTCCTCGTCGGTCAGCTCGCCGCTCAGCAGAGTGTCCGTCATATCCGGTCCCCTTCACCGTCGTTGCGCTGAACGCCCCGGGTCAGCAGACCCAGGAACTTCAGCTGGAACGCGCGGTTGCAGGAAGCACATTCCCAGGCGCCGTGACCGGTCTCGTTGGGGCGCAGGTCCTCGTCGCCGCAGTACGGGCAGTAGAACGGGGCGGCTCGCTCGCTCATGACAGCGACTCCGCACTGGCGCGCGCCGCCCAGGTGGCGAAGCGCTCGCCGTCCTCGCGCTCCTCCTGGAAGCGGCCGAGCACCCGCTCGACGTAGTCCGGCAGTTCGGCGGACGTGACCTTCAGGCCACGGACCTTGCGGCCGAACCCGGCCTCCAGGCCGAGCGCTCCGCCGAGGTGCACCTGGTAGCCCTCGACCTGGTTGCCGTCGGCGTCCAGCATCAGCTGGCCCTTGAGGCCGATGTCGGCGACCTGGATGCGGGCGCAGGCGTTCGGGCAGCCATTGATGTTGATGGTGATCGGGTGGTCGAACTCCGGGATGCGGCGCTCCAGTTCGTCGATGAGGGAGGCGCCGCGCGCCTTCGTCTCGACGATCGCCAGCTTGCAGAACTCGATGCCGGTGCAGGCCATCGTGCCGCGCCGGAACGGGGACGGCGTGACCTTGAGGTCCAGCGCCTCCAGGCCGGCGACCAGGGACTCCACCTGCTCCTCGGCCACGTCCAGCACGATCATCTTCTGCTCGGCGGTGGTCCGCACCCGGCCGGAGCCGTGTGCCTCGGCGACCTCGGCGATCTTGGTGAGCGTGGAGCCGTCGACCCGGCCGACGCGCGCGGCGAAGCCGACGTAGAAGCGGCCGTCCTTCTGCCGGTGCACCCCGAGGTGGTCGCGCCAGGTCTGGGCGGGCTCCTCGGGCGCGGGCCCGTCGACCAGCTTCCGCTTCAGGTACTCGTCCTCCAGGACCTGGCGGAACTTCTCCGCGCCCCAGTCCGCGACCAGGAACTTCAGCCGGGCGCGGGTGCGCAGCCGCCGGTATCCGTAGTCACGGAAGATCCCGATGACCCCGCCGTACACGTCGGGCACCTCGTCCAGCGGCACCCAGGCGCCGAGCCGCACCCCGAGCTTGGGGTTGGTGGAGAGGCCGCCGCCGACCCAGAGGTCGAAGCCGGGGCCGTGCTCCGGGTGGTTCACGCCGACGAAGGCGATGTCGTTGATCTCGTGCGCCACGTCCAGGTGCGGAGAGCCGGAGATCGCCGTCTTGAACTTGCGGGGCAGGTTGGAGAAGTCCGGGTTGCCGATGAACCGGCGCTGGATCTCGTCGATGGCGGGCGAGCCGTCGATGATCTCGTTCTCCGCGACGCCCGCGACGGGCGAGCCGAGGATCGTACGGGGCGTGTCACCGCAGGCCTCGGTGGTGGACAGGCCCACCTCTTCGAGCCGCCGCCAGATCTCCGGCACGTCCTCGATGCGGATCCAGTGGTACTGCACGTTCTGCCGGTCGGTGAGGTCGGCGGTACCGCGCGCGAACTCCTGGGAGATCTCTCCGATCACCCGCAGCTGCCGCGTGGTCAGCCGGCCGCCGTCGATCCGGACGCGCAGCATGAAGTACTTGTCGTCCAGCTCCTCCGGCTCCAGCACGGCCGTCTTGCCGCCGTCGATGCCGGGCTTGCGCTGGGTGTACAGCCCCCACCAGCGCATACGTCCGCGCAGGTCGTTGGGGTCGATGGAGTCGAAACCGCGCTTGGAGTAGATCGTCTCAATACGCGTCCGTACGTTGAGACCGTCGTCGTCCTTCTTGAACTGCTCGTTCCCATTGAGGGGCGTGTGGTGGCCCACGGCCCACTGACCTTCACCACGGTGCCGTCCGGCCTTGCGGCGGGGCGTGGCGGTCGCAGGCTGTTCCGGGGTAGCGGCCATGGCAATACGTCCTTCGGGACTGCGGGAGGGCGGCTCTGAGCGGCACACTCGCGCTGAGGCGCGGCGGTGCGCAGGGCGGTTCAGAGGTAAGAGAAGTGCGGCGGTGCTGGGTCTCTCAGCTCGCCGGACAGATGGCGCTGGACATGCGGCCGAGGTCGACGTGGCGTCGACTCACCAAGGCAATTCCAGTTCCAGACATGACGGAAGCGTGTCACGCGCATCTCGGGGCAGTCCACCACTATCCGCCATGTGGACGGCTGGGTCTCGAAAGGTGAGACGATGTGGCGCTCGTCACGGAGTGGAGGATCGGCATAGGCGACAAATCGCCCGTGCGGGGATCGCCGAGGAGAGGGCGGCCGTTCCACCGCCCCCGGAACACCGACGGTCAGGAGGCGTACGCCCCGGGCCACGGACCGGGCGTCGCCACCTCGGGCTCCACCTCGGTCTTCGTGTCGAAGAGCCGGAAGCCGCGCCGCAGGTAGTTGTCCATCGCGTGCGGGCCGTCCTTCGAGCAGGTGTGCAGCCACACCCGCTTCGTCGCCGGACGCTCCGGCCAGCGCTCCGCCAGATCCCAGGCGCGCGCCACCCCGTACGACAGGAGGTGACCGCCGATCCGCCGGCCCCGGAACGCCGGGATCAGCCCGAAGTACATGATCTCGACCACACCGTCGTCCTGCGCGTCCAGCTCCACGTACCCGGCCGGCGTCCCGTTCTCGTACGCCACCCAGGTCTCCGCCCCGGGCCGCTCCAGGGCCTCCTGCCACTGGGCGTACGTCAGGCTCAGCCGGTCGGTCCACCGGATGTCGCCGCCCACCGCGGAGTAGAGGAAGCGGCTGAACTCCGGCAACGGAACCTCGGACCGGACGATGCGTACATCGCCCTCCGGCTCACGCGCCGGACGCAGATCGGCGGGCGAGGTCTGCTCCAGCGACCAGACGGTCACCTCGGTGGTCGGCGCTGCGGGCTGCTGGATGTCGCTCATGACGGCCAGAAAACCATGCCCTCGCCCACCCCCGCACAGCGGCCCCCTCCCGGCTCAGGTGGCCCGAGCCGCCCTGCGGGCCTCCGCCACCACCGGCGCCATCGAGTGCGGCAGCAGATCCGCACCGTGCTCCGGGTGGATCACCTCCACCTCGACCCCGTCGCCGAAGCGGTACGGGCGGTGGGCCAGCACCTCCGCCAGATGACGCCGCAGCCGGGACACCTCGGCCCGGACCGTCACCGTCCGGGTCGCGTCCCCGAAGACGTCCCGCGCCAGCTCCGAGGCCGTCCGCCCCTGCCGGTGCACCGCCAACGCGTACAACAGCTCCGCGTGACGCGGCGAGAGCCGCTCGGTGCGGTTCCCCAGCGGCCCGGTCAGATGCACCGCGAGCGCCCGCGGCCGGCTCAGATCCAGCACCACCCGGCGCGGCACACCCCGCTCCCCGCCGTCGTCCACCTGCACCAGCCAGCCGCCCGGCAGCGGCTCCACCTGGCACATGCCGAGCGAGGGCAGCCACACCGGACCCGGCCGCAGCGACTTCGGCAGCGGCAGCCGGTCCACCGGGGCCATGCCCGTCACCGCCGCCAGCCGCCCGTGCACATCCACCGCCAGCGCCCGGCCGCCGACCCGGCACAGGATCGGCGCGGCCACCGCCCGCAGCCGCTCGATCTCCATCAGATGGCGGGTGCGGATCTCGCCCTCGGCGAGCCGGGCCACCGAGTCGACCAGGGCCAGCGTCGCCGGATGGAAGGTGGACGCCGGTCCGCTGATGTCCACGATCCCGATCAGCCGGCCGTCGCGCGGATCCCGGACCGGGGCCGCCGCACAGGTCCAGCCGTGCAGTGCCCGGATGAAGTGCTCGGCCGAGTGGACCTGGATGGGGACCCGGGCGGCCAGCGCCGTCCCGATCGCGTTCGTCCCGGTCGCCGCCTCGGCCCAGGCCGCCCCCTCCTCCAGACAGATGTCGTGGGCCCGGCGCAGCACCCCGGCGTTGCCCTGCCGCCACAGCACCCGGCCCTCGGTGTCGGTCACCACCATGATCTGCTGCGCGGCGTCCGCGATCGAGGCCAGCCCCGCCCGCAGCAACGGCATCAGCTCGCCGAGCGCCGTACTACGACGCCGGTGCTCGATCTCGTCCGCCTCCAGCAACCGGCTCTCCGGCGACTGGCCGGGATCGATACCGCTGCGCACCACCCGGTCCCAGGACGCGTCGATCTCCGCCCGGGGCGCGACCGCGGACCGCTCGCCCGCCAGCCGGGCCTCCCGCGCCCGGTGGAGCAGCCGGGTCGCCTGGCGGCCCGCCCCCTGGCCCGTCACCCGCACCACCCCCACAGAACCTGTCTCCGTCATGGTCCCCGTTCCCCCCGAACGCTTCCCGACCCCCGGCCCGTCCCATCCTGCCGCCCAACGGCCCGGAGCCACCGATCAGTCCACACAATGGTTGCAACCCTTTGCAACTCTGGCGATGCCCGCGGGTCCGTACAAGACTGGCAGAACACTGTGCGCCGGGCCTGTCCCGGTCGCCCGGTGGTGCAGAAGCATGGAGGGTGGTGCCGTGTCGGCGCAGCACCACCCTCCGTCGCTTCTCCGCCGCGCGGTTGCTAGTCGACGACCGGCCGGGCCCGCGCCACCACCGAGGCCAGCCCCAGCGTGTGCGGCAGCGTCCCGAACCCCGTGCCCCGGTCCCGCCCCAGCCGCGAGGCGCAGAACGCGTCGGACACCTCCGACGGAGCCCAGCGCACCAGCAGCGCACCCTGGAGCACCAGCGCGAACCGCTCCACCAGCCGCCGCGCCCGCGCCTCGATGCCCTCCAGATCCGCCAGCTCCGTCAGCAGGTCCTTGATCGCCGCGTCCAGCCGGTGATCGGCCCCGCGCGCCTTCCCCACCTCCCGCAGGAACGCGTCCAGCGCCCGCGGCTCCCGCCGCAGGGCCCGCAGCACGTCCAGCGCCTGTACGTTGCCCGAGCCCTCCCAGATCGAGTTGAGCGGCGCCTCGCGCAGCAGCCGGGGCATCCCGGACTCCTCCACGTACCCGTTGCCGCCCAGGCACTCCAGCGCCTCGCCCACCACGGCCGGACAGCGCTTGGTGACCCAGTACTTCGCGGCGGGCACCGCGAGCCGCAGGAAGGCCCGCTCCTCCTCGGTGTCCGTGTCGTACGCCGCGGCCAGCCGCATCGCCAGCACGGTCGCCGCCTCCGACTCCAGCGCCAGATCCGCCAGGACGTTGCGCATCAGCGGCTTGTCGATCAGCGGTCCGCCGAACACGGCGCGGTGCGCACTGTGATGGATCGCCTGCGCCACCGCCTGCCGCATCAGCGCCGCCGAACCCACCACGCAGTCGAGCCGGGTGGCCGCCACCATCTCGATGATGGTGCGCACCCCGCGCCCCTCCTCACCGACCCGGCGGGCCCACGTCCCGTCGAACTCCACCTCGGCGGAGGCGTTGGACCGGTTGCCCAGCTTGTCCTTGAGCCGCTGGAGCGCGAAGACGTTGCGCGTACCGTCGGGCAGCACGCGCGGCACCAGGAAGCAGCTCAGTCCGCCCGGCGCCTGCGCCAGCACCAGGAAGCCGTCCGACATCGGCGCCGAACAGAACCACTTGTGCCCGGTGAGCAGATACGCGCCCTCGCCGCCGGCCGGCTCCGCCCGCGTGGTGGTGGACCGCACATCCGTGCCGCCCTGCTTCTCCGTCATGCCCATCCCGAAGAGCACCCCGCTCTTCAGCCGGGCGGGCCGCAGCCCCTCCTCGTACACATGCGAGGTCAGCAGCGGCTCCCACTCGGCGGCCAGCGCCGGATCGGTCCGCAGCGCGGGCACCGCCGCGTGCGTCATCGACAGCGGGCAGCCGTGCCCCGCCTCGGCCTGCGTCCAGACCAGGAACCCCGCCGCACGCCGGACATGGCCGGCCGGCCGCCCCCAGGCATCCGTCAGCCCGGCCTCGACCGCGTGCCCCAGCAGCCGGTGCCAGGACGGATGGAACTCCACTTCGTCGATGCGATGCCCATAACGGTCATGGGTGCGCAGGACGGGCGGATACGCGTTCGCCAGCGCACCCCATTCCCGCGCCTGCGCGGAGCCCGCGGACCGGCCGAGCTCCCCGAGCTCCTCCCGTGCCACGGGCCGGACACCGGGCTCGACATGACGCTCGACGGCCTCGGACAGCACCCGGTCGGCGGCGAAGACGTCATAGCCGACCAGCGGCGGAACCTGATTGGTCACGGTGTGGGTGGTGGCTGCCATGCCGATACGGTAAGGACGTGCAGGCAGCAAATGAAACACCCGAGCGGCCACCGGGCCGGCTCCACCGGGCGCGAGTGCTCTACCGCAACGTCTCCAAGAGGCGGATGGCGTGGCACTTGCTCAAGGACACCGTCAACTCGTGCATCGAGTACCGCATTCTGGGGCTCGCGGCCGAGGCGGCGTTCTTCACCCTGCTCTCGTTGCCCCCGCTGCTGCTCGGCCTGATCGGACTGCTCGGTTACGTCGACGAGTGGACGACCACGACCACGGTCGCCTCCATCGAGCGCAACATCCTCTCCGCCGCACAGACCGTGCTGTCCGAACGCGGGGTCAACGACTTCGCCAAACCGCTGCTCGCCGACGTCACGACCGGGGCCCGCCCCGACGTCATCTCCATCGGCTTCGCCATCGCCCTGTGGTCGGGCTCCCGCGCGGTGAACGTCTTCATCGACACCATCACCGTCATGTACGGACTCGACGGCCACCGCGGCATCGTCAAGACCCGGCTGCTGGCCTTCCTGCTGTACGTCGTCGCCCTGCTGCTCGGCGCCGTGGTGCTGCCGCTGCTGGTCGTCGGCCCGGACCGGGTGGTCGAGTTCGTGCCCTGGGGCACCGAGGTCATAGCCGTCCTGTACTGGCCGCTGGTGATGCTGCTGACCGTCGCGTTCCTCACGACGCTCTACCACGTGTCCGTGCCGGTGCGTTCCCCCTGGATCGAGGATGTGCCCGGGGCGCTGGTGGCGCTCGGCATGTGGGTCCTCGGCAGCTTCCTGCTGCGTATCTATCTGACCAACACGGTCGAAGGCCCGACCATCTACGGCTCGTTGGCCGCGCCCATCGCCGTCCTGCTGTGGATCGGCATCTCCGCCTTCGCGGTCCTGGTCGGCGCCGCGGTCAACGCGGCCATCGACCGGGTGTGGCCCTCGCTCGCCACGGCCGCCGCCCGCGAGGCCACCGAGCGCGTCCGGGCCGCGCAGGCCGCCGAGTTCGTCGCCCGGACCCGCTCAACCGGTTACGAGGCCTTGGACGAGGACGACGATGACGACGACGAGGACGACGGCCCGGCGTACATGCCCTCCGAGTTCCCCGAACGCTGGTCCCGCTTCCTGCCGCCCGACGACGTGAAGTCCCGGCTGCACGCGACCTGGGAGAAGGAACCCAAGGACCCGCAGGAGCCCAGGGAACCCACGCACGCCAGGGAAGCCGAGGAGCCGCCCTCGCGTTAGCGTGGAGGCATGGCCCGGGAAGAGCAGCGCGACCAGGAGCACCCGCGCTACCGGGAGCGGCCCTCCCGGCTGGACGGGGCCGTCGTCTGGACGCTCGACGTTCCGCCCGGCCCGCGACAGACCGCCCGGCCCGTCCTGCCCGACGGCTGCATGGACCTGATCTGGACCGCCGGACGTCTCGTCGTCGCCGGGCCCGACACCCACGCCTTCCAGGTCGACCCCCGCGACCGCGGCTCCTGCGCCGCGATCCGGTTCGGGCCCGGCACCGCCCCCGTCCTGCTCGGCGTACCGGCGTACGAACTGCGCGACCACCGGGTCGAACTCGCCGACCTCTGGCCCCGCACCACCGTCCGGGAACTCACCGGTCGGATCGACCGGGCCGCCGACCCCGTCACCGCCCTGGAGGAGTTCGCCCTGGGCCGGGCCGCCGACACGGGCCCCCCGGACCCGCTCACGGCGGCCGTCGCCGACCGGCTGCGGCGCGGCCGCTCCGTGGCGTCGACGGCCGCCGAGACCGGCCTCGGCCCCCGCCAGCTGCACCGCCGCTCACTCGCCGCCTTCGGCTACGGCCCCAAGACGCTGGCCCGGATCCTCCGGCTCCAACGCGCCCTTGCCCTGATCCGCACCGGCCTGCCCTACGCCGAGGCCGCGTACCGGGCGGGCTGCACCGACCAGGCGCACCTGGCCCGCGAGATGCGCGACCTGGCCGGCACGACCCTCGGGGCCCACTTCGGGCGCTACGAGGCGTCGGCCGCGGCGAACAGCGAGACCCCGCAGCCGTCCGGGTCCAGCACGACCGCGTAGCGCTGCCCCCACACCGCGTCCCACGGCTTCAGATGCCCGGTGTACCCGGCCCCGGTCAGCTCCGCGTACACCGCGTCCACCTCCCGCGGGCTGTCGCAGACGAAGGCCAGGGCGACCCGCTCACCGCCGCCCGCCGGGCGCTTCCAGGCGGGATCGAACGAGGCGATGACCTCCTCCGTGTCCCACAGCAGCCGCTGCCCGCCCGGCAGGGTCACCTCGACATGGGGCGCGGACTCCGCCCCGTCGGGGATGTCGAGGCCGAGCCTGCGGTAGAAGGCGAGCGAGGCCGCCAGGTCCGCCGTGACGATACTGATCGCGTCGAGTCGTGGAGTCATGCCCCGACCGTAGGCACGCGGCACCGCGGCCGTCTTGTACGAATCGGTCACCCGAACCGGCGGGTTCACCCCAGGCAGTCCTCCGGCGAGGTCCCCGGATCGGTCAGCGCGAGGCCCAGGGCCGCCCGCTCGGTGATCCACCGCGTCGGTCGGTGGCGCGGGTCGCCCGTCGTCGCGTGCAGCGACCGCTGGAGCCCCAGCACCCTCGCGGCCCCGACCCGCTCGCCCCAGGCCAGCGGACCGGCCGGATAGCCGAGCCCCGTGGTCACCGCCAGATCGATGTCGGCGGGCGCGGCGAGCGAGCGCTCCGCGATCGAGCAGCCGACCGCGACGACCGAGGACAGCAGCCGCTGCGCCACCGTGCCCGCGGTGTCCCGCACCACCGACACCGCGTACGGCTCACCGCCCTCCGCGGCCCGCGCCAGCACCGCCCGCGCGTCCCGGGCGGCCGCCGGATCACCGGCCGCCGTCACCGCGAGGACCCGCCGCCGCCCCGCCGCCGGCAGCACCTCGACGCCGAACGTGCGCTCCCGGGGCAGCCCGCCCGCCGCGACCGCCGCCGACACCGCCGTCCCCCAGACGGGCACCAGCACCACGGCATCCGCCGACGGACCCGCACCCCGCTCCAGCCGGGCCCCCGCCGCCTCCAGCGCACCGGCCAGGGCCTCCTCGTACGCGGCGGTCTCCGGCCGCCCGCCCGGCACCAGGAACACCGGGCGATCCGCGTCCCCGGTGACCGCGCTCTCCGGTGCCGGGCCGGCCGCCCCGTCGCCGTACGCGTACCAGCCCCGGCCCGTCTTACGGCCGTGCAGCCCCGCCACCACCCGGTTCGGGGTCAGGAAGGACGGGCGCAGCCGGTCCTCGTACCGGAAGCCCTGCCAGATCGAGTCGATCACCGCGGCCGTCACATCGAGACCGGTCAGATCCATCAGCTCGAACGGGCCCATCCGCAGCCCCAGCACGTCCCGGCCGATCCGGTCGATCTCCGCCGGGTCCGCCACCGACTCCTCCAGCAGCGCCAGCGCCTCGGTCACCAGCCCCCGCCCGGCGTGGTTCACCAGGAACCCGGGGGTGTCGGCCACCGTCACCGCCCGGTGTCCGCACCCCTCCACCAGCTCGGTGAGCAGCGCCGGGATCTCCGGGCGGGTGGCCGCGCCCGGCACCACCTCCACGATCCGCATCAGCGGCACCGGGTTGAAGAAGTGCAGCCCGGCCAGGCGCGAGGGGTCCTGGAGCGTCGCCGCGATCCGGGTCACCGACAGGGAGGAGGTGTTGGTCGCGAAGACGGCGGAGGCGGGCAGTGCCCGCTCCAGCTTCCCGAACACCTCCGCCTTGGTCTCCAGATCCTCCCGCACGGCCTCGATCACCAGCTCCACCTCCGGACCCGCCGCCCACGGCTCGGCGAGCGGCACCAGCCGGGCCACGGCCCCGTCCCGGTCGGCGGCGGACATCCGGCCCTTGGCCACCGCCCGGTCCAGCATCGAGGCGACGAAGCCCAGAGCCTCCGTCACCGCCTCGGGCCGTACGTCCCCGAGCTCGACGGTGTGTCCGGCGCTCGCCGCCCACTGGGCGATACCGCGGCCCATGGCCCCGGCTCCGACGATCCTGATACGCATGGCGGTGAGAGCCCTTTCGACGGCGGTACCCGCGGTGGAGTACACGGTTTGTTCAACGGAGGTAGACCCGGCCCGGGTCGACATCGTCGCGCAGGAGCAGCAGCTCCGCAGGGGTGGGCGGGTCCGTCGTCGCGACCGTGCCGGCCACCTCCAGCTCCCAGCCGGTCGCGGCCCGGACCTGCTCCACGGTGACCCCGGGGTGCACGGCGACCAGCCGCAGTTCGTCGCCGACGCCCTCCCGGGCGAGGACGCCCAGCTCGGTGACGACCCGGGTGACGCCGACGCCCAGCGGACGGATCCCGTCCGCCAGCGCCCGTTCCGGACCCGGCGTGGTGCAGAAGTCCAGTTCAGCGGCGAAGGAACGCGGCGTGTGGCGGCGCATCACCACGAACACCTCCCGGGCGTTCGCCATCACCTCGACCGCGCCCCCGGAACCCGGCAGCCGCACCGACGGGCGGTCCCAGTCCCCGATGACCGAGGTGTTGAGGCTGCCCCACCGGTCGATCTGCGCGGCCCCCAGGAAGCCCACGTCGATGTGCCCGCCCTGGAGGACCGAGCCGAACAGCGTCGGCATGGACACCACCGCCTCGGCGCCCGTGATCAGGACGGCGTCCGCGATGGTCTCCGGCAGATGGGAGGGGTGCGCGCCGCAGACCCCGGACTCGTACACCACCTCGATGTCCGGCGCGATCGTCAGCCGCGCCAGCTCGGCCGCCAGCGTCGGCAGCCCGATGCCCGCGAACACCGTGCGGCGCCCGGCCAGTTCACGCGAGGCGACGACGGACAGCAGCTCCGAGGAGGTGACGGACCGCGTGGGCTCCGTGGACTCGGTGGTCTCCGCCGGCCGGCCGCTCACAGCCGCCGCCCGTAGTCCACCGGCTCGCTCAGGGCCTCACCGACCGCGAGCCCCGCCCAGAACTCCTCGCCCAGCTTCGCCACGTACGCCGCGTGGTCGGCCGTTCCGTACACCCATTCCTCCAGCCACTCCCGCAGCCGCACCGGGTCCGCGCTGATCGCGGACCAGGACCGGTAGAAGGCGTTGTCCCGGTCGTAGTAGCCCTGTGCGAACGAGGGGTGCGCCCCGCGCGGGCAGACCACCACCGCGTCGACCGCGTGCGCCGGGATCAGCGTGCGGTTCGGGTCCGAGCGGATCACCTCGTCCGCGACCAGCTCCTCCACCACCACGACCGCCCGCTCCGCCGCGAACACCGCCTCGGCCTGTACCCCGGTCAGCCCCCAGATCTGGGTGTTGCCCCGGCGGTCGGCGCGCTGCGCATGGACGAACGTCACGTCCGGGTTGACCGGCGGCACCACGTAGATCTGCTCCGGCTCGCGCCCGTCCGGCCCGGGATAGGGCGATGTCACCTTGCGGATGCCCGGGTTCACCGAGGGCAGGTCGCTGCCGCCGTACGAGCGCAGCGGATGGAACGGCAGCCGCTGCGCACCGGCGAGATACCGGCACACCATTCCGTAGTGGCTGTACTCCTCGAACGCCAGCGGCTCCGGGTCGGCCCGCTCGATCCGCCGCCGCAGCTCACCGAGCGAACCGGCGGAGGAGTTGCCCACGAAGGAGGAGACCAGCCGCGCCACACACCCGGCTGCCAGCATCTGGTCCACCACGATGTCCGCCGTCATCCGCACGACGGTGAGCCCGCGCCGCCCCTGCCGGATGATCTCGTGGCCCGCGGCGGTCGGGATGAGATGGGTGAACCCTTCCAGGCTCACGGTCTCCCCGTCGTGCACGAAGCGCGCGACGGCCTCCCGCATCGACACGACCTTGCCGGCCGTCCGTTCCACAGCGCTCCCCGGCGTCGGTGTACAGGTCGCACCACCGTGCCAGGGGCCATTGATCGGTGTCCAATACCGAATTAGGCTCGCATTGAGAGGCATCAGGTCTCATTCGGGCCTCGGAGGACCGGGAGGGGAGGCAGACATATGGAACTGCGCCACCTGAAGGCCTTCCTCGCCGTGGCCGAGGAACTGCACTTCGGCCGGGCCGCCAAACGCCTCCAGATGGCACAGCCGCCCCTGAGCCAGCAGATCCGGCAGCTGGAGAAGGAGCTGGGCGTCCAGCTCTTCCGCCGCAACACCCGCTCCGTCCGGCTCACCGGCGCGGGGGAGACCTTCCTCGATCCCGTACGGACCGTCCTCGACGACCTCGACACCGCCGTCCGGGCCGCCCGCTCGGCGGGCCGGGGCGAGTACGGCCGGGTGACCATCGGCTTCGCCGGCGCCTCCAGCCACGAGACGCTGCCCCGTCTCACCCGCGCCGTGCGCGCCGCACACCCCGGGCTCGAACTGGTCATGACCGGCCAGACGTACGCCAACGTCGCGCTGTCCCGGGTCGCCGACGGCTCGCTCGACCTCGGCTTCGTCCGGCTGCCGGTGACCCGGCCCGGAGTGGCCCACCGGGTGATCGACGAGGAGGAGCTGCTGTGCGCCCTGCCCTTCGACCACCCGCTCGCCCGGCACGCGGCGGTGCCGCTCGCCGAGCTGGCGGACGAGCCGTTCGTCTCCTTCCCCGCCAACACCGGCTCCACCGTGCGCGACGCCATGACCGAGGCCTGCGAGAGCGCCGGGTTCACCCCGCGCGTCGTCCAGGAGGCCCCCGACTCGTACACGATCATGGCGCTCGTCGCCGCCGGGGTCGGCGTCACCCTCACGGTCACCTCCGTACGCCACATCCAGCAGAGCGGACTCATCTACCGGCCCCTCGCCGGACCGCCCATCCGCCGCCAGGCGGCCCTGGCCTGGCGTGCCGACAACCCCTCCGCCGCCCTGCACGCCGTGCTCGCCGTCGCCCGGGACGCCCTGCCGACCCCCGTACGCGGACCACGCGGCGAACCGATTGAGACGCCGGGCCTCTCGATGGCGGACACATCCGGTATTGGACCGGCTCAGTCACCGGATGCGAAGGTCGCCTCAGCACCCGCCGCTCCGCGCACCCCGCCACCCGCGTCCCGCCCGTCGCCCTGAAGGAAAGGCCCCGCCGTGCCGCTCGACGTCGTCATCTGCGAACCCCTGCGCACCCCCATCGGCCGGTTCGGCGGGGCCTTCGCCCAGCAGACCCCGGCCGCGCTGGCCGCACGCGTCATCGCGGAGATCGTCACCCGCACCGGCATCGACCCCGACCGGGTCGACGAGGTGATCCTCGGCCACGCCTACCCGACCAGCGAGGCCCCCGCCATCGGCCGGGTCGCCGCCCTGGACGCCGGACTGCCCACCACGGTCACCGGCACCCAGATCGACCGCCGCTGCGGCTCCGGGCTCCAGGCGGTGCTGGACGCGGCGATGCAGATCCGGGCCGGGTTTAGCGAGGTCGTGATCGCGGGCGGCGTCGACGTGATGAGCGCCGCCCCCTACTACACCCACGACGGACGCTGGGGCATCAAGGGCCCCGGCCTCCAGCTCCACGACGCCCTCGCCCGGGGCCGCGTCACCGCCGGAGGCGTCAACCACCCGGTCCCCGGCGGCATGATCGAGACGGCGGAGAACCTGCGCCGGGAGTACGGCATCGGCCGCGCCGACCAGGACGCCCTGGCCCTGCGTTCCCAGCAGCGGGCCGCCCGCGCCGTCGCCGAGGGCCGCTACGACGCGGAGACCGTCCCCGTCACCGTACGCACCCGCAGGGGTGAGACGACCGTCACCGCCGACGAACACCCCCGTCCCGACACCACCGCCGAACAACTCGCCGCCCTCCGGCCGGTGATGGCGAAGTCCGACCCGGACGCCACCGTCACCGCGGGCAACGCCAGCGGCCAGAACGACGCGGCCGCCGCCTGCCTGGTCACCAGCGCCGAAACCGCCGAACGCCTCGGCCTCACCCCGCTCGTCCGGCTCGTCTCCTTCGCCCGCGCCGGGGTGCCCGCCGCGACGATGGGCATCGCCCCCGTCGCCGCCACCCGCACCGCCCTAGGCCGGGCCGGACTCACCCTCGCCGACCTGGACCTGATCGAGCTGAACGAGGCGTTCGCCGCCCAGGTGCTGGCCTGCACAAGGGAGTTGGGCCTCGGCGAGAAGGACCACGAGCAGCGCGTCAACGTCAACGGCTCGGGCATCTCGCTGGGCCACCCGGTCGGCGCCACCGGAGCCCGCATCCTCGCCACCCTCGCCCGCGAACTCCACCGCCGCCAGGCGCGGTACGGCCTGGAGACGATGTGCATCGGCGGCGGCCAGGGCCTCGCCGCGGTCTTCGAACGCATCGCGGACTGAGGGCAGTCGGGCCGCCGCCGCCTCACGGGACGACGGCGGTCTCCTCGTAGAAGTAGTGCCGCGCCCCGGCCAGTACCCCGCGGAACCAGACGTCCACCTCGTTCTGCCCCATCGCCGGCCAGTCCGGGGTCTCCTCGACCAGAGCGCGCCCCATCCGCCGGCCCAGCTCCACGAAGTGCGCGCCCGCCGCCGTGCGTTCGTCCGCGTACCGCTCCAGCGCCGCGGCGAGGTCCGGCCCTTCCCGGAGCACCCGCTCCAGACACAGGGCGTCCTGGAGGGCCTTGACCGCGCCGGTGGCGGTGTGCGGCCTGGTCACCCCGGCCGCGTCCCCGGCCAGCAGCAGCGGTGAGCGGGCGACCCGGGGCGCCTGCACATCGGCGACCGGGTGGCAGACCGCCGCCCGCCGCCCGCCCCGCGCGACGATCTCCGCCCACGCGGCGGGGAAGTGCTCCCGCGCCAGCTCGTGCACGTACGGCCCCGGCTCGGCCCCCTCGGGAGGGCGGCCGTAAATGGCGTACGCCAGCAGCCGGTTGCCCGCACCACCGCTTCCGTCACCGTCCTGCGGGCCGCCCGGGATCAGATAGAAGATGCCGTGCCCGCCGGGGTACCCCAGGGTCACCCACGCGCCGCGCAGCAGCTCCAGCTCCCGGGGGTGCCCGGCCAGCGCGTCGAGCGGGATCGCACCGCGCCAGACCAGATACGGGGCGGGCCGCGGCCGCAGCCCCGGGGCGAGGAGCTGCCGGGTGGCGGAGGCGTGCCCGTCGGCGCCCACGACCATGTCGTACGTTTCCCCGCCCCCCGCGGTGGTGATCACCGCCCCGCCGGATCCGCCCGCACCGACCGAGACCACCGGCAGCCCCCGGAGGTAGCGCGCGCTTCCGGCGCTCGCGCGCAACGACCGCCACAGGAGGCCCCAGTTGCACGGGGTCACGGGGGAGGGCTGCCGGGCGAGCTCCCGCGCCGACCGGCCACCGGGCTCCCGGGTCAGCCAGACCCGCGTGCCCACCGGGGCCGTCGGCATCGCCGCGTCCAGATACCCGGATCCGACCAGCTCCGCGTGGAGCGGCGGCGGGATCACGATGCCGAACCCCCGGTCCTGCAGCTCGGCTTCGCTCCGCTCGTACACGGTGACCTCCGCCCCGGCCCGCCGGCCCGCGACGGCCGCCGCGCACCCCGCGATACTGCCGCCGACCACCCCGATACGTAACGCGGTCGCCACGTTCCCGGCCCTTCCCGTCGTCCACAGAAGGTCCGGCCGGACAGTCCCCGCTGTCCGGCCGGACCTCGTTCTTCCGCGGGAGCTCCGTCAGTCCCGCGCGTTGCGCGTACGACGCATCAGCACCGCACCGCCGAGCAGCAGCGCGGCGCTCGCGCCGGCCGCCAGGCCGAGGTCGGCGGCACCGGTGTCGGCCAGGTGCGCGCCCGGGGTGTTGGCCCCGGGGGTGTTGGCCCCGGGGGTGTTGGACCCGGGCGTGTCCGAGCCGGGGGTGTCGGTACCGGGGGTGTCGGTCGGCGGCTGGTCCACGGGCGGCTCGTCGACCGGGGGCTCGTCGACCGGCGGCTGGTCCACGGGCGGCTCGTCGACCGGCGGTTCGTCCACGGGCGGCTCGTCCACCGGGGGTTCATCGACGGGCGGCTCGTCGACCGGCGGCTCGTCGACCGGCGGCTCGTCCACCGGGGGTTCATCGACCGGCGGCTCGTCCACGGGCGGCTCGTCGACCGGCGGCTCGTCCACCGGGGGCTTGACCGGCGGGTGTTCGTGCTTCGGGCCGTCGGCGTTCACGCACTTGTTGCCGAAGGCCGGGTTCAGCAGAGCGATGACGTTGACGGTGTTGCCGCACACATTGACCGGGACGTGCACCGGCACCTGCACGGCGTTGCCCGAACCGACCCCCGGCGAACCGACGGCCGCGCCCTCGGCCGACGCGTCGGCGTGCGCGGTGCCGCCCACCGCTGCCAGGAGGCCCGAGGCGGCCGCCATGACGATAATGCTTTTGTTCAAGACCTGTCGCATTACTTGCCCTTCCTTAGGACATTCGCGAGGACATCGCGTGGGTGCTTCGCGCGCGGACGGGCAGCCATCGGGCGGAGCCGCTGCACAGCCGGATCGCGTGGGAAGCCATGGTGAAAGTGATGAAGACGTGCGCGCTGGACGATTGCCATAACGATGCGGGTGCGTACGGGAAACTTGGAATTGCGTGGAAATTGTGTAATCACCCGAACGGGTGGTGTCTCTCGATCCCGCGCATCCCGGTGCGCAGCGCGAGAAAAACGATTCGCCCTCAACTGGGCCGCAGTCCGACGGTGTTGACCCCGGGGAAATGCTCACCCCGGATGCGGAGCGGCGTCACGGCCGTCGATCCTCGCCCACCCGTTCGGGCGAAAGGTTTCGGGACGGGCGTGCGCAATTTCTTCACGAACGGACGGCCGTACGAACAGAGGTGGGGGGCTGCCCTCTGTCCGGCATTCGGGTGAATGGGCGGAACCAAACGCCGGGTCGCGAGTTGACCAGGGGGCTCCGCCGCGGGGCAATCGGTACGAGAAGGGTTCATCGTGATCAAGAAGGTTCTGGCTACGGGCGCTGTCGCCGCCTCCATCCTCGGTCTCGGCGCGACGCAGGCCATGGCGATCGGCAACGACGGAGGCACGACCTCGGTCAACGGCAACGGCGCCTCGCAGTCCTTCGGCAACGCCGAGACCCACGGCGACTGGAGCCCGCAGTTCGGCCTGGTCCAGGGCTCGCTCAACAAGCCCTGCGTCGGTCTGCCGCTGAAGGCCAACGCCGGTTCGCTCGTCGGCCTCGTGCCGATCTCGGTCCAGGACGTCAACGTCCTGTCCTCGCCGCAGAACCAGCAGTGCACCGAGAACTCCACCCAGGCCAAGGGTGACGAGGCTCTGTCGCACATCCTGGACGACATCCCGATCCTGTCGGGCAACGGCGCCAACAACGGCTGATACGGCTGAAATACCCGGGCCCGGGCCCTCGGAGTTCCTCCACCGAGCGGCTCGGGCCCGCTGCTGTACCGGGCATTGCGGCATTCGGGCGGTTCTCCGGAAAACCGCTCCCGGAAGAGTTTCGATCGCGAACCTCCGTCGTTACGAATAGCAGCGCCGGAGTCACGAGCGATCAGGACCCGGCTCGGGCGGCACGAATGTCGTGACCGCACCGGACTCCGCCGAGGAAAGGGAAGAAAAGTGAAGTACACCAAGATTGCCGCCGTCGCCGCCGGAACGCTCATGGCGATGGGTGCCGCCGCGCCGGCCATGGCCGACTCGGGCGCCGAGGCCATTGCCGCGCACTCCCCGGGCGTGCTGTCGGGCAACATCCTCCAGGCCCCGATCCACATTCCGGTGAACGTCTGCGGCAACACCGTCAACGTGATCGGTGCGCTGAACCCGGCGTTCGGCAACACCTGCATCAACAAGTGAACCTCTGACCGGCCGGGCCGCGCGCTCGTGAGCCGGTGGGCCCCGGACGGCATTCGCCGCCCGGGGCCCTTCTCGTGCACCGCCGGAGAAACTCGCCGCCCCGCAGTTTCCAGAAAGCGACCTGATCGTTATTCAAGGAGAAAGCGGCAGAAGTCACAGGTAAAGAAGGCTTGTGTGCGGCACGGGAACGTGACCGAAACAGATGCCGCGCAGAAGGGATTCCCAGTGAAGTACGCGAAGACCGCCGCGCTCGTTGCCGGTTCCGTGGCCGCCCTCGGAGCGGCTGCTCCCGCCTTCGCCGCTACTGACGTCACGGCCCCCAACTTCAGCCTCGACCGTGGTCTCAACCAGGTCATGGCCAGCGCCCCGCAGGTCGTGGAACCGCTGGTCGAGACCGTCGGCGACACCACCGAGACGGTCTCGAAGGACGGCACGGTCGGCAAGCTGGCGGGCGAGGCCACCGGTGTGGCCGGAGGCGCGGCCCCGCTGCTCGGCGGAGTGCCCCTCGGCGGCTGACCGTCCAGGACGGCGGCTCCACCGGCTTTCGCCGGTCCCCTTCCTCCGGTGCCGTTCTCCCTTCTCGTGGACACCCGAAATCGTGGACACCCGGAAGGAAAAGCACCGTTCGAGTGAATGGGCATAACCAGACCCCGCCGGAACGAGTTGATCAGATCGCTCCGGACAGGCGGGCACACGTTTCATCCAGAAGGGCTTTTCATGATCAAGAAGATTATGGCCTCGGCAGCCGTCGCTGCCTCGGTCGTCGGTGCCTCCGCTGCGGCCGCCCCCTCCGCCATGGCCATCGGCAACGACAGCGGCACCACGTCGATCAACGGCAACGGCGCCTCGCAGGCCTACGGCAACTCCGCCACCCACGGCGACTGGAGCCCGCAGTTCGCGCTCATCCAGGGCTCGCTGAACAAGCCCTGCATCGGCCTGCCCGCCAAGGCGAACCTCGGCTCCCTCGTCGGCGTCGTGCCGATCGCGGTCCAGGACATCAACGTCCTGTCCTCCCCGCAGAACCAGCAGTGCACCGAGAACTCCACCCAGGCCAAGGGTGACGAGGCTCTGTCGCACATCCTGGACAACATCCCGATCCTCTCGGGCAACGGCGTCGCCAACAACTGACGCCACCCGGCACGACCCCGGGGCCAGCTCTTCCGTACGGCGACCGTTCTTCGCCGGACCGGACGGGCTGGCCCTTCGGCGTGTACGGACGCGTCCCGCGCGAAGACGAGCGGGTGTGAGCGGTGGGCGAGCGGAGGGCGGCGGGCGGTTGGGCCGGATGCCGTAGCACCTGCTGACGGTCCGACCGTGCCCGGGTAGTGCATCCCCATGGATCCGTACGGCAGTCAGCCCCCGCAGCGCAGAGAGCAGCAGCCCGCACCGAGCGGCACGCCGATCTACGACCGGCTCGTCGCCGAGTGGCGGGCCTCCGGACACGACCCCCTGCCGGAGACCCCCCGGCAGCCGGCCGCCCCCCGCACCGGCTTCGTCCCGGCGGCGCGCTCCTCGGACGAGGCCGCCGGGACGTGAACGACGGCGTCGACCTTGCGCCGGATCAAACCCATTTGAGTGGTACTGCGCAACCGATCACGGTCCGCGTCGGTTGATCAGTGCGTTCCACAACGGGACGTTCCGAAAGGTGAAGCTTGATGAAGAAGATGATGGCCGGCGCGGCAGTGGCTGTGTCCCTGCTCGGTCTGTCCGCAGCCGCGGCTCCCACGGCCATGGCGATCGGCAACGACGGTGGCACCACCACGGTCAACGGCAACGGCGCCGAGCAGGAGTTCGGCAACGCCGAGACCAAGGGTGACTGGAGCCCGCAGAACCAGCTCGTGCAGGGCACGCTGAACAAGCTCTGCATCGGCCTGCCGGCCAAGGCCAACGTCGGTTCGCTCGTCGGCCTCGTGCCGGTCGCGGTCCAGGACATCAACGTCCTGTCCAACCCGCAGAACCAGCAGTGCGCCGACAACTCCACCCAGGCCAAGGGCGACGAGCCGCTGTCGCACGTCCTGGACGACATCCCGGTCCTCTCGGGCAACGGCGTCGGCAACAACTGACGTACCGAGCACGGGCGGTCCGGAGATCACGCTCCGGGCCGCCCGTCCTCGTTTCCGCGGCACGGCGACACGGTCGCACCGCGGCACGGGCGAGGCCCACCACTCCACGGGGGGTGGTGGGCCTCGTCGTTCGTGCGGAGCGGCGGGGGTGGCGGGCTCAGCCCAGAGAGCGGACCGGGAGCAGGCAGTGGGCGGCCGTGCGGACGACCTCCTCGTCGGCGGCGAAGGCCCGCAGCTGGTCCTCGCTGACCGGCTGCCCGGGAACGGCCTCCGGCCACGGGCTGGTGGCGAACATCCCGTACACCTGGCCCTGTGCCTGAGCGGCGGCCAGCCACTCCGCGGGGGCGGGGTACTGCGCCGTGAGGTGAGGCAGCGTCAGGACGGCCCGGCCCGCCTGGACGAGGAGCTTCGCCTGGATGCCCGGGGACTCGGCCGCGTCCTGGATCGCGCCGCCGACCTGGAGGCCCGCGCGCTCCAGTGCGGCGCGCATGGCCTCGCGGCCGACCACCGGACCGTCCTTTCCGTCGCCCAGCGAGTAGGCGAGGAGGAAGGCGGTGTCCTGGTCGGCGTCGGGCTGCCGGCCGCTCCAGCCGATCAGGATCTGGGTGCCCAACTGGGCCTGTGTGAACGTGACGGTGGAGCCCTGGGGTGTGGTCATGCTCGGCACCCTAACGGCCATGAACCGGGCCTCATGCATGCGTATCACCCGATCGAGGGAGATTGCGGTTATTCCTCGCGCATGTGCCTGTCCGGGCATCCCTCGACCGTGGGCCCGGATAAATCGGTTGACGCTGCTCCGGGGGGCCGGGCTAGGGTGATCACCGTTCCGCCGGAAGCCGGAAGCCGGAAGCCGGAAGCCGGAAGCCGGAAGCCGGAGGAACCAGAGGAATCAGAGGAATCAGAGGAATCAGGAGGTGAGGACATTGATGACTGTCGTTGCGGTGGGCACTGCCCACAACCGGAAGAGCATCGTCCTCATCCCCGTGGCCACCGGCTGACCACTTCTCTCCTTGATCCGCGCCGAGCGCGCGTGCCGGGGCCACCCTGTGAAGGGTCTCCCTTGTCTTTCTCGTTTCCTTCCCTCTCTTCTTCCGCTGTCTCTTCCTCGCACCCGCTGACTCCGTACGGCTGGGACGAGGACTGGGCGGCCGCCTTCTCCCCGTACGCCCGGCAGGGGCTCGTGCCGGGGCGGGTCGTGCGGGTGGATCGCGGTCAGTGCGACGTGATCACCGCCGACGGCACGGTCCGCGCCGACACCGCGTTCGTGGTGCCGCGTGATCCGATGCGGATCGTCTGCACCGGCGACTGGGTGGCGCTCGACGCGGACGGCGACCCGCGCTTCGTCCGTACGCTGCTGCCGCGCCGGACCGCCTTCGTCCGCTCGACCTCGTCGCAGCGGTCCGAGGGGCAGGTGCTCGCCACCAACATCGACCACATCGCCATCTGCGTCTCACTCGCGGTCGAGCTGGACCTCGGGCGGGTCGAGCGGTTCCTCGCGCTCGCCCTGTCCAGTTCGGAGGGCGCCGCGCTGCTGGGCGACGGCTCGGGCGGGGAGCGGCAGCCCCAGCCGATCGTGGTCCTGACCAAGGCCGACCTCGTACCCGACGCGGTCACCCTGTCCCACCTCGTCCAGGACGTCGAGGCCATCGCCCCCGGCGTCCAGGTGCTGCCCGTCAGCTCCACCACCGGCGAAGGGCTCGACGTCTTCGGCGCCATCGTCTCCGGCGGTACGAGCGTGCTGCTCGGCATCTCCGGAGCGGGCAAGTCCACCCTGGCCAACACCCTGCTCGGCATGGACGTGATGGAGGTGCGGGCCGCCCGTGACGTCGACGGCAAGGGCCGGCACACCACCACGACCCGCAACCTCCTGCTCCTGCCGCACGGGGGCGTCCTCATCGACACCCCCGGACTGCGCGGGGTCGGCCTCTTCGACGCCGCGACCGGGGTCGGCGAGGTGTTCTCCGAGATCGAGGAGCTGGCCGAGGAGTGCCGGTTCCACGACTGCGCCCACGAGGCCGAACCGGGGTGCGCGGTCCTCGGCGCCCTGGAGGACGGGACCCTGCCCGAGCGGCGGCTGGAGAGCTACCGCAAGCTGATCCGCGAGAACCAGCGGATCGTCGCCAAGACCGATGCCCGGGTACGCGCCGAGATCCTGCGGGACTGGAAGCGCAAGGGCGCGGAGGGGCGTGCGGCCATGCAGGCCAAGCGCGGCCGGGTCCGGTAGCCGGGGGCGTACGGATTCGACGTCCGAATCCCGCGAGTGCGGCGGCTCCGGCTGCCGCACACTGGACGGTGTGATGGACGAACGGACCAGGTACGAGGCGGTGAGCAGCCGCGACGCACGGTTCGACGGCGCGTTCTTCTTCGCCGTCGTGACCACCGGCATCTACTGCCGGCCGAGCTGCCCCGCCGTCACCCCCAGACGCGCCAACGTGCGCTTCTACCCCACCGCGGCGGCGGCCCAGGCGGGCGGTTTCCGGGCCTGCCGCCGCTGCCGCCCGGACGCCGTGCCCGGCTCCGCCGAGTGGAACGTCCGCGCGGACGTGGTCGGCCGGGCCATGCGGCTGATCGGCGACGGCGTCGTGGACCGCGAAGGCGTACCCGGACTCGCCGGGCGGCTCGGCTACAGCGCCCGGCAGGTCCAGCGCCAGCTCAACGCCGAGCTGGGCGCCGGACCCGTCGCGCTCGCCCGGGCCCAGCGCTCCCACACCGCCCGGGTGCTCCTCCAGACCACCGGGCTGCCGGTCACCGAGATCGCCTTCGCCGCCGGGTTCGCCAGTGTCCGGCAGTTCAACGACACCATCCGGCAGATCTACGCCCGCACCCCGAGCGCCCTGCGCGCCGAGGCCGGCACGGGGCTCGGCGGCGGGCGCCGCGAGGGGCTGCGGGCCGGGATCCCGCTGCGGCTCGCCCATCGGGGCCCGTACGCCACCGGCGCCCTGTTCGACCTGCTGGCCGCCGAGGCGGTCGCGCGGGTGGAGGAGGTGGCGGGACCGCCCGGCCGCCGCACCTACCGGCGCACCCTGCGGCTGCCGTACGGCACCGGGCTCGTCGCGGTCGACGAGGCGTCGCCCGGCGGCCCCTGGCTGGAGGCCCGGGTCCAGCTCACCGACCTGCGCGATCTGACCACCGCCGTCCAGCGGGTCCGCCGGCTGTTCGACCTGGACGCCGATCCGTACGCCGTGGACGAGGCCCTGGCCGCCGACCCCCGGCTCGCCCCGCTGGTCGCCGCCCGCCCCGGGCTGCGCTCGCCGGGCGCGGCCGACCCGGAGGAAGCCGCGCTGCGGACCCTGCTGGGGCGCGCGGCCGCCGCGGAGCTGGTCGAGCGGTACGGGAAGGCGCTGGACGTGCCGTGCGGCGGGCTCACGCATGTGTTCCCGGAGCCGGACGTGCTCGCCGGTTCCGCCGAGGATCCGGCGCTCGCGGGCCTGGCCGCCGCGCTCGCCGACGGCCGGCTGCGGCTGGACGCCGGGGCCGACCGGGACGAGGCGGAACGGACGCTGCTGACGCTGCCCGGGATCGGCCGGCGCACCGCCGCCCTGATCCGGCTGCGGGCGCTCGGCGACCCCGACGTCGACCCGTACGGAACGCCGGGCGCGGAGCGGTGGCGGCCCTGGCGCTCCTACGCCGTCCGCCACCTGGAAACGGCGGGCGCGGCGGAGACGGCGGTCCCGGCCTGACCTTGCCCGGCCCCGGCCGCCGGAGGGGCTCCGGTCAGGACCAGAGCACCGCGCCCAGCCAGGCGCCCGCCACCAGCAGGCAGCAGAACAGCTCCACCAGCACCGCGTAGCCCGTCGCCCGCATCACCGAGCGCACCGACGCCCAGCCCGCGCCGCGACTGCCCAGACGCAGCCGCTCCGCGCCGAAGATGGCCCCCACGTACCCGAGGACGCCGCCCACCACGGGCACCACGAAGAAGCCGACGATCCCCGCCACCCCGCCGATCATCAACGTCCGGCGCGGCGCCCCCGACTCACCCGGGCGGCGCGGCGGCAGCAGCGGTTTGAGGGCCTGGTTCAGCAGCATCAGCGCCGTCGCGCCGATCAGGACGCCCCAGGCCGCCGGTGTCATGTCCGTCAGCGCCCACCACAGCACCGCCGCCCAGACGATCGCCTGCCCCGGCACGCCCGGCACCAGCACCCCGACCAGGCCCAGCAGCATGACCAGGCCCACGGCGACGAGCTGCCAGACACTCATCTGACCAGCCTGCCGGAGAGTGCCCCGCTCCGCCCGTCAGCGCGCCCCGGCGACCTGCGGCCACCTGCGCCGATGCCGCCCCGGGCGGTATGCCTCAGGCCGGCTCGGTACGGGCCACCCAGCCACGCTCGTACGCATGCCAGCCCAGCTGGAGCCGGGTGGAGACCCCGGTCAGCTCCATCAGGCCCTTGACCCGGCGCTGCACGGTCCGCAGCCCCAGATCCAGCTGCTTGGCCACACTGGCGTCCGTCAGCCCCGCCAGCAGCAGCGACAGGATCTCCAGGTCCGTCGGATCCGGCCCCACCCCGTCCTCGCGCACCCCGCCGCCGCCCTCGCCCAGCCGCAGCGGCATCGCCTCCCGCCACACCGCCTCGAAGAGACCCATCAGCGACTCCAGCAGACCGCTGGCGTGCACCACCAGGGCGGCGGGCTCCTCGCCGCGACCGGTCAGCGGGACCATCGCGAGGCTCCCGTCGGCGACCACCAGCTTCGTCGGCACCCGGTCCACCACCCGGCACTGCTCGTCCCGGCTCAGCGCCGCCGACAGCTCCAGGATCCCGAACGGCGTCGACAGCACCTCCCGCTCGACCACCACCCGGTAGCTCACCCCGCGCGAGGTGGCCCGCTCCTCGGACTCGTTCTCCATCCCGGTCACCGCGATCGGCTTGCCCGTCACCAGGGCGCACACCTCGGACACCGCCCCCAGCTGCAGCTGGTGGAAGCGCTGCGCGACGGCGCTCGCCCCCGTCACCACCTCCACCAGATCGTGCACCGCCGGTTCGCTCGCCTCGGCCCGGTACTCCTCGGCGAGCAGCGCGGACGCCAGCTCCGCCTGCTCCAGCTCGTGCCGCTGCTGGATCAGCAGTGCGCCCAGCGCCACTCCGGGCGGCGCCGCCACCCAGCGGCCGGGACGGGCCGAGGACTGGGCGGCCAGACCCTGCTGCTCCAGCCGTCGCAGCACGCGCTCGGCCTCCGCCTCCGACAGCGCCAGCCGGTGTGCGAGATCGGTGAGCTCCGCGGCTCCCGCGGCGACGAGCGCGCGGTACGCGCTCTCCTGCCTCTCGTCGAGACCTATGGCCCCCAGCATTCTCCCGACCTCCCCTGGTGTGGTGATCGCGCATCACGGCGCCCCTGCGGCGGGGTCCTGGGTGGCGGGAAAGGGCCACGGCGTAAACCCGCCGCCCACATCATCCCCTGTACCCCTGGACCCTCTGCCACTGTGGCGCCACCGCAGCACCAACAACCTCCGGGATGCGGCCTCTTGGGCTGCTTTATTCCGGAATGACCTGGGGAGAGCGATGCGCCCGATATCGCGTACGGCACTCGGAGCGGCGACCGCCGCCGTGCTCGCCGTCACCGTGATCGCGCCGTCGGTGGCCGCGCCACCGGACGAGCGGGACGCGAACAGACCGATCACCGGAAGCGCGGCCGCCGCCGAGGGGCCGAAGCCCGTCACGCTGACGCTCGTCACCGGCGACACGGTGCTGGTGACGACGGACCCCTCGGGCGCGTCCACCGCCACCGCGCTGCCCCGCGAGGACGGCACCGTGCCGCTCGTCCAGACCCGGCAGTCGGGCCCTGACCTGTACGTCTACCCCGAGTCCGCCGTGTCCGCGCTCGCCGCGGGCACCGTGGACGAGGAACTGTTCAACGTCACCGGGCTGATCCGCCAGGGCTACGACGACAGCCGCACCGACTCCGTCCCGCTGATCGCCACGTACACCGGCGACACCGCCCGCCGCACCCTCGTCACCCCGCGCGGGGCCGAGCGGGGAGCGGCCCTCGACATCATCGGCGGACTCGCGCTGAAGGCCGACAAGAAGAAGGCCGCCGCCTTCTGGGCCGACCTCACCGCACCCCGCTCCCGGTCGGCCTCCGGACTCGAGAAGCTCTGGCTCGACCGCAAGGTTCAGGCCAGTCTCGACAAGTCGACCAAGCAGGTCGGCGCCGATCTCGCCTGGGCCGCCGGCTATGACGGCACCGGCACCAAGGTCGCCGTCCTGGACACCGGGGCCGACGCCGAACACCCTGACCTCCAGGGCCGGATCACCGCATCGGAGAACTTCACCGACTCCGCCGACACCGAGGACCGCCAGGGCCACGGCACCCATGTCGCGTCCACCGTCGGCGGCTCCGGCGCGGCGAGCGACGGGAAGAACAAGGGCGTGGCGCCCGGTACCGATCTGCTGGTCGGCAAGGTCCTCAACGACAGTGGCTCCGGCGCCGCTTCCTGGATCATCGCGGGCATGGAGTGGGCCGTCGACCAGAAGGCCGACGTCGTCTCCATGAGCCTCGGCAGCGCCGAACCGACCGACTGCACCGACCCGATGAGCCTGGCCGCCACCGAACTCGGCAAGAACAAGGACACGTTGTTCGTGGTCGCCGCCGGAAACCTCGGCCCGTCCCTGAACACCGTCTCCTCGCCCGGCTGCGCCCCCGGCGTGCTGACCGTGGGCGCGGTCGACCGCGACGACTCCACCGCGAACTTCTCCAGCCGCGGTCCCGCGATCGTCTCGCACACCCTCAAGCCCGAGATCGCCGCGCCCGGCGTCGCGATCTCCGCCGCCGCCGCGGGCGGCCGGGGCTCACAGGCGTACCGCTCCATGTCCGGTACGTCGATGGCGACCCCGCATGTCGCGGGCGCGGCGGCCGTGGTGAAGCAGCGCCACCCCGAGTGGACCGCCCAGCAGATCAAGGCGGCCCTCGTCTCCTCGGCGCACAGTGCCGTGCCCGGTGACGTGCGCGAGACCGGAGGCGGCCGTCTCGACGTCGACCGCGCGATCCGTACGCCCCTGCTCGGCGCACCGGCGGTCCAGGGCGGCACCTTCAACTGGCCGCAGGACACGAGCGATCGCACCACCGTCGCCGTGCCGTACACCAACACGAGCGGCAAGCCCGTGAAGCTCTCGCTGAAGGTCGCGGGCGTCACCGGCAACGACGGCTCGACCGTCGGCTCCAAGGTCGCCTCGCTCGGCCGGACATCCGTCACCGTGCCCGCCGGAGCGACCGTCGAGGTGCCGCTCGCCCTCGACCCGGACGCCCGGCTGACCGCCGCCCAGTACGGCGACGTCACCGGCCGCGTCCTCGCCACGGCCCCCGGCGGAGTGCGGGTCTCCACACCGTTCTCGCTGTACGTGGAACCGGAGACGGTCACCCTGCGCGTCAAGCTCGTCGACCGCACCGGCAAGCCCGCCGACGGCGTCTCCTCCCTCGACCTCATCGGCACCGACACCGCGTCCGGCGAACGCCGCTTCAACGAGGGCGCCACCGACCAGACCTACCGGGTCCGGCCCGGCGCGTACTTCGTCTCCAGCTTCATCGCCTCGCCCGACACCACCGACGCGACCGGTCAACTCGTGGGCTCGGTCGGCTATCTGGCACACCCTCAGCTCAATGTCTCCAAGGACACCACTCTCGTCCTCGACGCCCGCAAGGCCCACCGCCTGAAGGTGCGGACCGAGGACCGGGCCGCCGAGACGCGCGGCGCGACCCTCGCGTTCGGGCGCTCCTGGGACGACACCTGGCTGCACTCCGGGTCCATCTCCGGCACCGGGATCGTCAAGGACTACCTGGTCGACGTCCAGGGCAAGGCCCGTGACGGGGACTTCGAGTTCGCCTCCTTCTGGCGCGCCTACGCCCCGCAGATCCAGAAGTTCGCCCTCGTCGGCGGAGCGGCCCTGCACCCCCGGCCCGCCACCACGGGCTCGGTCAACCTGGACGGCACCGGCCGCGCCGAGGTCGTCGACGCCGGTGCGGGCAGCGCCGCCGAGCTGGAGGCCGCCGGAGCGCGCGGCCGGATCGCCCTGGTGAAGGTCGGCGACGACTCCTCGGCCGTCCTCACCCAGGCCCGGGCCGCCCAGGACGCCGGGGCCACCGCGCTCCTGGTGCACCGGCCGTCGGTCGGCGACTGGCAGCCGTCCCTCGGCTATGGGGCCGCGCCCCTGCCGGTGCTCGGACTGCGCGCCGACGAGGCCGCCGTGCTCAAGAAGGCACTGGGCAAGGGCAAGGCGGAGGTCTCCTGGACGGCCACGGCCGTCAGCCCCTTCGTCTACAACCTCTCCTTCCCGGAGCAGGGGCGGATCACCTCGGACCGCACCTACAAGGTCCGTGACAGGAAGCTCGGTTCGGTGGTCTCCACCCACGCGGCCATGGGCGTGGCCGCCGACTACGTCGACACGCTCCTGGTCTCCCGCCCCTACGGCGCGACCTTCGGCGCGTCCTCGCTCGCCCTGGTCTCCGCCCCCGGAAAGCGCACCGAGTACTACACGGCGGGCGACACCGTCTGGCAGAAGATGCTCTCCTCCAGCTTCCCCTGGGGCGAGCTGATGACGGGCGAGGCCCGTACGTACCGGGCGGGCCGGGCCGAGACGGAGGAGTGGTACCGGGGCCTGCTGGTCCCCGGCGCCCCGCGCGACGCGAAGGGCGAGGAGGCGCTCGCCGGTGAGCGGCAGGGCGATCGGATCGGCGTCGCCCCGGCGTTCCTGACCGACTCCGAACACATCGGCCAGCAGGGCTCGTTCGGCGACATCGGCAATGTGCAGCTCAAGCGCGAGGGCGAACTCGTCGGCAGCAGCGGCTATCCGTTCGGCGTCTTCGACGTACCCGCCGAGGCCGCCGCGTACGAACTCACCATGACGACCACGAAGATCGGCTCGCCCGCCGCGGTCTGGAAGCGGTCCACGCAGACCGAGACCACCTGGACGTTCCGTTCCGAGCGGAAGCCGGACGTGGTGTCGCAGGGTCTCCCGCTGCTCTTCCCGCGCTACGACGTGCCGGAGGACGGGATGAAGACCGTGCCCGCGAAGAACGGCCAGAGGATCGGGCTCGACGCGACCGGGCACGCCGGATACACCCCCGGCGAACTCACCGGCGCGAAGGTCTCCTTCAGCTACGACGGTGGCGAGACCTGGCACGCGGCCACCACCGCGCGGCAGGGCGGGCGCTGGACCGCGACCGTCGACCACGCGGACGCGAGCGGGAAGTCCGTCGCCCTGCGGACGGAGTTGACCGACGCGAACGGCAACACCGTCGTCCAGACCGTCGACGACGCGTACGCGGTGCGGTGAAGCGGCGGGGCCGATGAGCCGTCGACCCGGTGATCGGGTGTTCGTACGAACGGTCGACGCGCTGAAACGCTGATCTGCCGATCACCGCGACCGGTCCGCCGGGCGTCCCTTCCCGTGGGGGGTGGGGGCCGCCCGGCGGACCTCTTTTACGGGCCACTTTTTCCCGATGCCCCGTTTTCGGAGCACCTTCGCGGTGGACAATAAGGGCATGAGTCAGCAGGGGGAGAAGCCCGCCGCCCACGAGGACGACTGGTGGCGCAAGCTGTACGACGAGACCGCGCCGGACACCGGTCCCAGCAGCGCGGCCGACAGCCTCGACGACCGCTTCGACTCCGTGTCGGACACGGTGAGCAGACCGGTGGACGACCACCGCGGCCCGGACACCGTGCGCGGAGGCGTCCGGGATCCGTACGCGGAGGCGTACGAGGACCCGTACGCGGACCGCTACGAGGAACCGGACGCGGAACGCGACGAGAGCCCGTACGCGGACCGCCCCGACGTTCCGCGCGCGGAACGCGAGGAGGTCCCGCAGGTGGCGGACGCCGTGCCGGATCCGGTGCCGGACCCGCGCTCGGCCTGGGACCCGTACACGCGGCGCGACCCGCGGCCGGAGCCGGTACCGGCCGCCTCCGCCGCAGCCGCCCCGACCCCCACACCTACGCCGCCGCCCCCACCCCGCACCACTGCCTTTCCCGCCCCCTGGGAGGCGCCCGCCGGGCGCTCGGGGCCCCGGACGTTCGCCGTGCCGCGGGCGGCGGAAGTGCCCGAGCCCGATCTCGCGCCCGACCCCAGCGCCCTGCACCGGCTGCCGGACCTCGCCGACGGCGGTGGCGACGACGGCCGGCCCGCCGTCGGGCATCTCGGGGACCGGCCGCCCACCTACGACGCCGAGCCCGCCGCCCTGCCCTCCGCCACCTCGGAGAATCTGGACGGCCTCGTCCCCGACACCGTCCTGGACGGCGCGCGGTACGGGACGTACACCCTGCGGGCCGTCTCCGTGCGCGGCGACTCCGCCCGCTTCCGGGGCGAACCACGGCGCGACGGGCTGCTCACCGCCCGGTTCGGGGCCGCCGAGAGCGCCCTCGTCCTCGTCGCCGTGGCCGGCGGCAGGCGGGACGCCGAAGCGGCGCACCTCGCCGCGGCCGACGCCTGCCGCTGGATCGGCGGGGCCGTCGCCCGCAGCCACGTCCGGCTCTCCGAGGACATAAGAGCGGGCCGCCGGGGCGACCTGAAGTCCGGGCTGCACCGGCTCACCGACCGTACGTACGGCAAGCTGCGCGCCCGCGCCGCCGAACTCGGCGTCGAACCCGACGCGTACACCGCGAGCCTCCGCTGCCTCCTGCTCTCCGCCGACCCCGACTGCCGCACCCGGGTCTTCTTCGGCGTCGGCAGCGGCGGCCTCTTCCGCCTCCGCGACGGACTCTGGCAGGACCTGGAGCCCTACATCCCGGAGAGCGGCGCCGCCCCGCGGCCGGGCGACGAGCAGGAGGAAGGCCCCGACGGGGACCGGCTGACCATGGATCTCCAGATCACCGCGCCGCCGGCCCCGCACATCGAGGGGCCCGCACAGCCGCCCGCCGAGCCCTTCCGCTTCCGGGCCTCCGTGGCGCGGCCCGGCGACACGCTGATGCTGTGCAGCAACGGCCTCGCCGAGCCGATGCGCGGTGAGGCGGCGCTCCCCGGTGAGCTCGCCGAGCGCTGGGGGAGCGAAGGGGCGCCCGGTCTGCCCGCCTTCCTCGCCGACACCCAGCTCCGGGTCAAGGGGTACGCCGACGACCGCACCTGCGCCGCCGTCTGGGAGGCGTAACCGCGCCCGCCGTGGGTTGATGGTTCCGGAGCCCGGCGGAACGGTGTTTCGCCGCTCCGGTCCCCGGACAACCGACGTGCACGGAGCACGGGCAAGGAAGGGCGCGCACCCATGGCCAAGCAGAACCTGGCGGAGCAGTTCGTCGACATCCTCGCCAGGGCGGGCGTCAAGCGCCTGTACGGCGTCGTCGGTGACAGCCTGAACCCCGTCGTCGACGCCATCCGGCGTAACTCCGCCATCGACTGGATCCACGTCCGGCACGAGGAGACCGCCGCCTTCGCCGCCGGAGCCGAAGCGCAGGTCACCGGCTCGCTCGCGGCCTGCGCCGGCTCCTGCGGTCCGGGCAATCTGCACCTGATCAACGGTCTGTACGACGCACACCGCTCCATGGCCCCGGTGCTGGCCCTCGCCTCGCACATCCCCTCCGGCGAGATCGGCCTCGGCTACTTCCAGGAGACCCATCCCGAGCTGCTGTTCCAGGAGTGCAGCCACTACAACGAGATGATCTCCAACCCGGAGCAGATGCCGAGGCTGCTCCAGACGGCGATCCAGCACGCCATCGGGCGCGGCGGTGTCAGCGTCGTCTCGATGCCGGGCGACGTCGCCTCCAAGCCCGCACCCGAGAAGTCCGTCGAGCACGCCCTCGTCACCGCGCGGCCGACCGTACGCCCCGGCGACGACGAGATCGACAAGCTCTGCCGCATGGTGGACAAGGCCAAACGGGTGACGCTGTTCTGCGGCAGCGGCACGGCCGGGGCGCACGCCGAGGTGATGGAGTTCGCCGAGAGGATCAAGTCACCGGTCGGGCACGCGCTGCGCGGCAAGGAGTGGATCCAGTACGACAACCCGTACGACGTCGGCATGAGCGGGCTGCTCGGCTACGGCGCGGCGTACGAGGCGACCCACGAGTGCGACCTCCTCATCCTGCTCGGCACGGACTTCCCGTACAACGCCTTCCTCCCGGACGATGTGAAGATCGTCCAGGTCGACGTACGCCCCGAGCACCTGGGCCGCCGCTCCAAGCTCGACCTCGCGGTCTGGGGCGATGTGCGCGAGACCCTGCGCTGTCTCACCCCCCGGGTGAAGCCCAAGTCCGACCGCACGTTCCTCGACCGGATGCTGAAGAAGCACGCGAACGCCCTGGAAGGCGTGGTCAAGGCCTACACCCGCAAGGTCGAGAAGCACGTCCCGATCCACCCCGAGTACGTGGCCTCCGTGCTGGACGAGATGGCCGACGACGACGCCGTGTTCACCGTCGACACGGGCATGAACAACGTGTGGGCCGCCCGCTATCTGACGCCCAACGGCAAACGCAGGGTGATCGGTTCGTTCAGCCACGGCTCGATGGCCAACGCCCTGCCGCAGGCGATCGGCGCCCAGTTCACCGACCTGAACCGGCAGGTCGTCGCGATGGCCGGCGACGGCGGATTCTCCATGCTGATGGGCGACTTCCTCACCCTGGTCCAGTACGACCTGCCGGTGAAGGTGGTGCTGTTCAACAACTCCTCCCTCGGCATGGTCGAGTTGGAGATGCTGGTGGCCGGGCTGCCCTCGTACGGGACCACCAACAAGAACCCCGACTTCGCCGCCATCGCCCGGGCGGCCGGCGCCTACGGCGTACGCGTGGAGAAGCCCAAGCAATTGCAGGGCGCGCTCAAGGACGCGTTCAAGCACAAGGGCCCCGCGCTCGTCGACGTCGTCACCGATCCGAACGCGCTCTCCATCCCGCCGAAGATCAGCGCCGACATGGTCACCGGCTTCGCGCTCTCCGCCAGCAAGATCGTGCTGGACGGCGGAGTGGGCCGAATGCTCCAGATGGCCCGCTCCAACCTCCGTAACGTGCCGCGCCCCTGAGGTCGCTCAGGCCGGGGTCAGGCGCACCGTCAGGATCTGGAACGGCCGCAGGTCGAGGACCAGCCCGTCCTCGTCGGTCTCCGCCGGGTGCAGCGGCCGCTCCAGCAGATCGGTGATCCGGGCGTCGGCGACCGGGAACGACACCGTCAGCCGGGTCCGCGCCCGGCCGCCCGCCGACTCGTAGAGCCGTACGATCACGTCCCCGCCCCGGTCCTCGGCGAGCTTCACCGACTCGACCGTCACCGCCGGATGCCCCGTCGACACCAGGGCGGGCACGGCCGGGGCCACCGCCGCCCGCAGCGGAAGGTTCAGCGCCAGGCCCTCCCGTACGGCGTCCGTCACCTCCGCGCCGGGCGCGAGCGCGTAGCGGAAGCGGTGCACACCCAGGTCGGTGTGCGGGTCCGGGCTGTGCGGGGCGCGCAGCAGCGTCAGCCGGACCGTGGTGCCGAGACCGTCCGGGTGCGGGGTGCGGGTCACATCGTGGCCGTACGTCGAGTCGTTGAGCAGCGCGACCCCGTAGCCCGGTTCGGCCACCCGCAGCCAGCGGTGGGCGCAGATCTCGAAACGGGCGGCGTCCCAGGAGGTGTTGTCGTGGGTCGCCCGGTGGACATGACCGAACTGGATCTCGGCGGTGAACCGTTCGGCGTGGACGTCGAGCGGGAAGGCGGCCTTGAGGACCTTCTCCGACTCCTGCCAGTCCACCTCGGTGTCGATGTCGAACCGCCGGGCCCCCGCCGCGAGCCGCAGCTCCTGCACCACGGTCGACTTCCCGAAGGAGCGGACCACCCGCACGGCCGCCCGCAGCGGCCCGTCCTCCACCAGCGACACGGAATCGGCGGCGGTCAGATCGGTGCGGCTGCGGCGGTAGTGCCGGTCGATGTCCCAGGCGTCCCAGTGGTTGGGGTGGTCCGGGTGCAGCTGGAGGAGGTTGGCGCGGGCGCCGGGGACCAGCACCTCACGCCCGGCGACCAGATCCCGGACCGACGGGACCAGCCCGTCCCCGTCCACCACGACCCGCAACAGCCCGTTGTCCAGGACGATCTCACCGGAATCCGAGACCTCCGCCGTCACCGGATGCTCCGGGACCGCGGCACCGTCCAGCAGCCCCGCCCCGAGCCCCGGACTCCGTGCCGGCACCGCCACCCGGCCCTCGCCCAGCTCCTGGACCCGCGCCCCGGACGGCAGCACCCCGGCCGCCTCCGCGTCCAGCTCGATCACCTCGAACCGGTCGTACGGCGAGGAGTTGAGCGCCACCATGCCCTCGGCCGCGCCCAGCGAGGTCACCGCGTCGGCCACCACGTCCGCCAGCTCGGCGCGCACCTCCTCATAGGTGTCGCGCGCCTCGCGGTGCACCCAGGCGATCGACGAGCCGGGCAGGATGTCGTGGAACTGGTGCAGCAGCACTGTCTTCCACACCCGGTCGAGGCGTTCGTACGGATACGCATAGGCGGGCGAGCGCAGGGCTGCCGCCGTCGCCCACAACTCGGCCTCGCGCAACAGATGTTCGCTGCGGCGGTTGCCCTGCTTCGTCTTCGCCTGTGTGGTGTACGTGGCCCGGTGCAGCTCCAGATACAGCTCGCCCGACCAGACGGGCGCCCGCTCCCCGTACTCCTCCTCGGCCGCCGCGAAGAACGCCGAGGGCTTCTCGACCGTCACGCGCGGCGAGCCCTCCAGGTCCCGCAGCCGGCGGGCCCGCTCCAGCATCTCGCGGGTCGGACCGCCCCCGCCGTCGCCCCAGCCGAACGGCACCAGTGAGCGCGTCGCCCGGCCCTTGTCGGCGAAGTTCTTCTCCGCGTGCGCCAGTTCGCGGGCGTGGAGCTGCGCGTTGTAGGTGTCGACCGGCGGGAAGTGGGTGAAGACCCGGGTGCCGTCGATGCCCTCCCACCAGAAGGTGTGGTGCGGCATCCTGTTGTGCTGGTTCCAGGACAGCTTCTGGGTGAGGAACCACTTCACCCCTGCCAGCTTCGCCAGTTGGGGGAAGGCGGCGGTGCAACCGAAGGAGTCGGGCAGCCAGATCTCCTCCGTGTCCACGCCCAGCTCCTCGGCGAAGAAGCGTTTTCCGTGCACCAGTTGGCGGGCCAGCGCCTCGCCGCCCGGCATATTGGCGTCCGACTCCACCCACATCGAGCCGACCGGAGACCACTGCCCCGCCGCCACCGCCTCCTTGATCCGCTCCCAGATGTGCGGCTGGTGCTCCTTCACCCAGGCGTACTGCTGGGCCTGCGAGCAGGCGAAGACCAGCTCCGGGTAGTCCCGCGCGAGGGCGGTGACATTGGCGAACGTACGGGAGGCCTTGCGGACGGTCTCGCGCAGCGGCCACAGCCAGGCCGAGTCGATGTGCGCGTGCCCGCTCGCCGAGATCCGGTGCGCGCTCGCCGATGCGGGCCGCGCCAGCACCTCGGCCAGCGCCGCCCGGCCCGCCGCCGCGGTGCCGGAGACGTCGTGCAGATCCAGCGCGTCGAGCATCGACTCCAGCGCCCGCAGGATCTCGTGCCGCCGCGAACGGTCGTCGGGCAGCTCGTGCATCAGCTCGGACAGCACCTCGATGTCCAGGACCAGATGCCAGACCTCCTCGTCCAGGACCGCGAGGTCGGCGGAGGCGAAGCGGTACAGCGGGCGGTCGCCCGCGGTCAGCACATCGCCGAGCGGCGTCGGTGCGAAGCCGTGCTCCAGGACCGCCGGGTTGGCCGCCGCCTCCAGCAGCAGGTCCACCGGCTCCCCGCCCGCCGCCGGGGCCGCGAGCGTCAGGTGCCGGTTGCGGGGATGAACACCCTTGAGAGGGACGCCCAGATGGTCGTACAGCATGCCTTCCGCCTGGAAGCCAGGACCCTGGCCGGTGAACCCCGGGTCGACGACCACCTCCACCCGGCGCCCCGACCACTGACCGGGCACCGCCCCCCGGAGCCGGAACCAGCTGGTGGACCAGGGCTTCCCCCACTCCGTACCGGCCGTGAACGGCGCGAAGTCCGCCCCGAGGGCCTCGGCCACCGGCACCGGCTCGCCCGGAACGTGCCATACGGACAGGGCGAGCGGGGCGCGGGCGGCGTACTGGGCCGGGCGGACGAACTGGTGGAGGGCCCTCTCCAGGCGGCCCTCCACCAGGGTGCGGTCGTCGTGCATCACAGCTCCTCGGGAAGGCGTGGGGTCCTGGCCTGACGGCTCAGGTTTCCCTTCCCCCGGAGCGGGCGGAACACCCCTCGGAAGCGGGGTCAGCAGTCGTGGTCGACCAGGTCGAAGGAGGCGTAGTGGTCGGCGGTGTAGTAGTCCTCCTCCACCTGCTCGCCGGTGACGATCCGGCGGGCGCCGCGGTTGTCGGAGCCGGGCGTGATGACCGTGTACTCGTGGTAGTAGCCGGTGGACTGATCGGGCAGCAGGCCCTCGCGGTTCTGGAAGACGGTGCCGTCCTGCTCGTACGGGAACGGCCCGCCCTGCTCGATCAGGTCCAGGGTGTCGTGCGCCTGGGACGGCAGGGCGGAGTAGCAGATGCTGCCCACCGCCGCCGTCCGGAACGCGGTCGCGGAGTAGGCGGTGGTGGAGGTCGTCGCCGGGGTGGCGGCCTGGGCCGTGACCGGGCCCGAGGCGAGGAGAAGGGACAGGAGGGCGGCCGAGCCGCCGAGCCGGGTGATGCGTGGGGGGATGCGCATGCCATCATGATGACGCGCGTAGAAGTCGGGCCGTCAACGCCAACTCGGGTGTATTCGCCGGACGTTAACCGGAGCTGCGCCTATGTGGTGATGGCGTGCGCGGGTGGGATGTTCCGTGCGCCCCTCGCCGCTCCCGACCGTTCACTTATTGATGAGTCGACAAGCGTGACCGTGTGCGTACAGGGGCATGCATCCCGTGAGGCTGTTCGACGGACAGCCTGAGTGAAGGAGGTCGGTTCACTGTGCGGGCGGGGGAAATGACGAAGCGCCAGAAGAGGACCACGGCCGTCGAGGGGCGCGGCCCCCGGGGGCGGAGACCGGGTGAGGCGCCGCTGCCGGCCCGGATGCGCCGAAGGGTCGGCCACACCGAACGGTCGGCGGTGGGGGACGTGCGCAGGGAGCTGCGGGAGTTCCTCCGACATCGCTCCGGCCAGGAGCAGACCGACGCGGCGGAGTTGCTGGTGAGCGAGCTGGTGACCAACGCCCTCATCCACACCCGGCACGGAGCCGTGGTCACCGCCACGGCGACCACCGCCCGACTGCGGGTGGAGGTACAGGACTTCGCCTCGGAGGATCTGCCCGCGCCGTACGTACCGAACGCCGACGACGGTACGCACGGCAGGGGCCTGATCCTGGTCCGGAGCCTGGCCGACGCCTGGGGCGTGGAGGCACAGGCCCTGGGCAAGGTCGTCTGGTTCGAGCTGCACGGCGGAAGGCCCTGAGGGGCCCTCCGCCGCGAGGCGCCATCAGCCGAACTGCTGCTCCAGATCCTTCAGTTTCTGTTCCAGCGAGTCGAGCCGGGGGAGTGTCTGGGTGTCGTCCTCCGCGGTGAGGTCGACGGTCCGCGGGTCACTTCCCTGGTTCGGCGCGTCCAGGCTCTTCGAGCTCGAACCGTCCGCCGCCTGCTTCGGGCCGACGGCTTGCAGGGATGGCCGGGGTCGCAGAGGCAGCTGACCCGGCTCTGCTATGGCGGGCTCCGCGACGGCCGGCGCGCCGCCCGAGGCAGGGGTGAGGGCGGGCACGTCCACCTGCTGCCCGGCCCGGCCGCCGCGCCCCCAGACCCGGTTCTGCCGGTTCAGGGCCTTGATCCGGGCCCGGTCCAGCTTCTCCTGGTCGCGTCGGCGCAGCCGGTCCTGCTCACGCTCCCTGCGGTCCTCCCGCACCTCGTCCACCGCCTCGTCCAGGGTGCGGACGCCCTCCAGGAGCATCAGCGACCAGGCGCCGAAGGTCTCCCGGGGCGCCCGCAGCCAGCGGACGATCCGGATCTGCGGCAACGGACGGGGCACCAGGCCCTGTTCGCGCAGCGCGGCGCGGCGGGTCTGCTTCAGCGCGCGGTCGAAGAGTACCGCGGCCGAGAGCGACATCCCCGCGAAGAAGTGCGGAGCACCCGCGTGGTCCATGCCCCGGGGGGCGTGCACCCAGTTGAACCAGGCGGCGGCCCCGGCGAACGTCCACACCAGCAGCCGGGAGCCGAGAGCCGCGTCTCCGTGGCTCGCCTCCCGTACGGCCAGCACGGAACAGAACATCGCGGCGCCGTCGAGTCCGAACGGGACCAGATACTCCCAGCCTCCGCTGAGATTCAGGTTCTGCCGGCCGAAGCCGACGAGCCCGTGGAAGGAGAGCGCGGCGGCGACCGCCGCGCAGCAGAACAGCAGGACGTAACTGGCGGTGGCGTACAGCGCTTCCTTGCGTCTGCGGCGTTCCTCGCTGCGTTCCCAGGAGTCGTCGGCCGCGGCCTTGCCGGCGGCACGCTTGCCGCGTGCGACCACCGTCACCGCCGCCATGACTCCCACGAGCAGTACGGCGCCCGGAAGCAGCCAGTCAAGCGATATGTCGGTCAGTCTCATGCGCGGTCCCTTGCGTCACGTAGGGCGTTTCGTGCGCCATCGTGACGGAATTCCCGTCCCGCTCCGGTGGTTTCGGGACAAGAGCACGCCATGGGGGTGGGAGAGGCTATCGATGGGTGGAATCTTCTCGAACGGCCGCCCGGTCGGGCCGAGTTGCGTTCGATTCCACGTCATCCGGACGGGCGGTGTGGATCAGGAAGCTGCCCTCAGCTTGCGCACCCGGTCGGCGTCGCAGGTACGCGGGCAGGTCACACAGGTGTCCTCGGGGCGCAGGGTGTAGAAGAGGCAGCAGCTCGCCCGGTCCCGGGTCGGCAGCGACCGGCCGTCGGGCCCGGTCAGCTCACGGAAGCCGGCGGCGCCGACGTACGGCTTGGTCGTGCCGGGGAGCAGCAGCTCCAGCTCGGCCATCGCCCGGCGCTCCTCGCCCAGCAGATGCGCGATGTACCAGAGGCTCTCGACGATCTCGTCCGTCGCCATCCCCCACAGGGCCCGCTTGCCGCGCCGCATGCGCGGTCCGAAGCCGTCCAGCACCGGAGCGAGGTGCTCGGTCAGGGAGGCCAGGACCTCGGCCCGCAGCGCCGCCTCGTCGGCGACCACCCGGGCTCCGGGCAGCGAGGCCGCCGGGTCGTCCGGCAGACAGGCGAATTCCCGGATCCGCACGGTCAGGTGCCCGAGCGCCCGCTGGAAGGCCACGTCCTCGACCGGGATGCGGGGCACCCGGCGCTGCAGGAACCAGGGCATCGTCACCAGCAGGCAGGCGGGCCAGGCGTACCGGTGCAGACCGAAGCTGGCCACCACGTCCGGGCGGGCCTGCCGGCCGTGGTCGCGCAGCACCTGGGCGTTGTCCCAGGCCAGGAAGGCGTCCACGGCGGGGCCGCCGGCGGCCAGCTCCGCCGCGCCGACCCAGCCCGCGCCGGACGGGGCGACGGCGTCGCCGTCGAGCACGTCGGCCCGCAGACCGGGGAACACCTCGGTCAGTCGGGCGTACGCGGCGGTCACGGGGGACGTCGCGGTACCGGTGAACGGCGGGGAGAGGGGCATGCAGGGGACCACCGAATCGGGATCGTTGGCAGGTAAGGCTAACCTTACCCGACGTCATCGATGTTTGAACTGCAGCCTCCTGCATCTATCGTGCACAGGAGGCCCGGCGTACGCGAGTCGGTCCGCGGCAGGTGGAGGAGGTCCGGGTGGAGCAGGGCAGCGCGCGTGAGGGCGCACGTCCGGCGTACGCCCCCGGAGTGTTCCCGCACGCCCCGGCGGAGCGACGGATTCCGGAGGGCCGGGTGCCGGAACAGGCCCGGGGCGAACAGTCCCAGACCGCGCAGTCCCGGACGGAACAGCCCCGGACGGAACAGCCCCGCACCGAGCACGCCCGGGGCGAGCACACCCACAGTGAGCCTCCCGCGCCGCGTGTCGTCCGGCGCCACTCGGTACGCGGCCAGATCCTGGACGCCCTGCGCGCCGCCCTCGTCGACGGCGAGCTGGTGCCCGGCCAGGTCTACTCGGCCCCCGCGCTCGGCGCCCGCTTCGGGGTCTCCGCCACGCCGGTGCGCGAGGCCATGCAGCGGCTGGCCGTCGAGGGCGCCGTCGAGGTCGTGCCGAACCGCGGCTTCCGGGTGAGCGAACGCGGCCCCCGCGAGGTGGCGGAGCTGGCCGAGGTGCGGGCGCTGATCGAGGTACCGGTGATGCTGAGCCTGGCGCGTACGGTCCCGGCGCACCGCTGGAGCGTCCTGCGCCCGCTCGCGGAGGCCACGGTCACGGCGGCGGCCGTGGGGGACCGGGCCGCCTACGCCGAGTCGGACCGGGCCTTCCACCGCGCGGTCCTCGCCCTGTCGGGCAACGAGCAGCTCGTGAGCGTCGCCGACGAACTGCACCGGCGCTCCCAGTGGCCGCTGGTCTCCAGCCCGGCCACCCGCCGGGCCGACCTGCTGGCGGACGCCTCCGAGCACACCGCCCTGCTCGACGCCCTCATCGCCCAGGACCTGAACGTCGTCCAGTCGCTGGTCCGCGAACACTTCACCGGCGCCGACGGCTGACCCCGACGGCCCACCGGGGGCCGCCGCCCCGCCGGATAGGGTGTGCCCGCACCGCGCGGACATGATCATTTCCCCGTGGTGCCCACGAGACGCACGAGGCGCACGGGAAGCAGGGGCAAGGACATGGCGGGTACGGCGAAGGCACGAAGACGACCGCGGGGTCCGGTGGCGGCGGCCATGGCGGCGGCCGCGCTGGTCACGGGGCTCGCGGGCTGCTCGGACGGGGCGGACGACCGTACGCCCGAGGCCCCGACGGCATCCGCCACGAGCGCCTCCGCCACGCCGACGCCCGGCGCGAGCGCCGGGGAGAGCGCGAGCCCGAGTCCCAGCGCCTCGCCGAGCCCCACCACCGCCCCCGCGACGACCGCTCCGCCCACCGTCCCGCCCCGGTCCACGCCCGGCGCGCCCCTGCCCGTGCCGCGCACCAGCAGGCCCGTACCGCCGAAGACACCGGTGATCCCGCCGCGCCGGGACGGCGGCGGCTCGGGCTCCGGGGCCACCGTCGTACCGCAGAACCCCAACCGGGGACCGAACCCGCCGCCCGCTCCGCCGCGCCCGGTCCCGGAGCCGGACTGGACCGACGCGCGGTGGCAGCCGGGGGACCCGGTCGACGACCGGACCGGCGGCTGACCGGACGCGGCCGACCGGGGCGGACCACCGCGCGTCCGCCCCGTACCGTCCGTTCAGCCAGCCAGCCAGCCAGCCAGCCAGCCGTCCGTCGGTCGGTCCGCTCAGCTCGCCTGTGCGGTGCGCGGCGCGGGCGGCCCCAGATACGGGGCCAGCCAGGTCGGCACACCGCCCAGCAGCCGGAACAGCCGGCCGGCCTCGGCGCGCAGCCGGGCCGCCTCCGGTTCCTCCTCCGCCTCCGCGAGGGAGATCAGCGCCGGGGCCGTACCGACCAGGAACCCCAGCTCCTCCCGGATCCGCAGCGACTCCGCGAAGCCGTGCCGGGCCTCCGCCAGTTCGCCCTCGCGCAGGGCCAGCGCGGCCAGATGCCGCCAGGTGGACGAGAGCAGCAGTTCGTCGCCCCGGGCCGTCGCACCGGCGTGCGCCCGGCGGAACGCGGCGCGCGCCGACTCCGGCGACTCCGCGATGTTCTGCGCGATCAGCCCGCGCCGGAAGTCCAGCAGCGGCCGGGCCGGGGACGCGGGGGCCAGCAGCGCGGCCGACCGGCTCAGCGCCACGCTCGCCTCGTCGGACCGGTCCCGTACCGCCAGGAGGGTCGAGGCGTACGCCAGATGGCCGCGCTCGGAGGCGGCCGCGCCGCGCTCGTCGTCGCCGCGGGCGACGGCCTCCGCCGTGCGCAGGGCGTCCTCGGCGTCGGTCCAGCCCTGACCGGTGTAGAGACAGCGCTCGGTCAGCAGGGCGGTGCGCTGGAGCGCCGCCGCCGGATCGGTGTGCGCGTGGTGCTCCAGCAGTGCGGCCGCGTCCGTCCAGCAGGCGCGTGACCGCAGCCGCCATACCGCGGTCTGGAGCGGCGGATCGTCATCTGCTGTCGTTCCGGAACCAGACATGGCGGTATGCGCCACATTGCCCTCCCCGAGCGCGCCATTGTGCTGTTGGGTACGGCGCATCACAGCATGGAATGGCACGCCGGGCCAAGGGGTCCGGACAATGTCAGGTGAAAGATTTCACAATCGGTCGGAGTGCGACGGCGAACCGCCGGACCCCGTGCGCGGCCGGAAGATCAGCTCATGCGCAGGGCGAGGAAGAAGTCGAGCTTGTCCTCCAGGCGCGAAAGGTCACGCCCCGTCAACTGCTCGATTCGTCCGACGCGATAGCGCAGTGTGTTGACGTGCAGGTGCAGCCGGGCCGCGCAGCGGGTCCAGGAACCGTCGCAGTCCAGGAACGCCTCCAGCGTCTCGATCAGCTCCGCCCGGTGGCGCCGGTCGTAGTCGCGCAGCGGGTCCAGCAGCCGGGCGGTGAAGGCGCGCCGCACGTCGTCGGGGACGAACGGCAGCAGCAGCACGTGCGAGGCCAGTTCGTGGTGACCGGCCGCGCAGACCCGCCCCGGTCGGGCCGCGGCCACCCGGCGGGCGTGCCGGGCCTCCTCCAGCGCCCCGCGCAGCCCTTCGGCGGAATGCACGGCCGCGCTGACACCGAGTGTCAGCCGGCCGTCGTCGGCGAGCCCCGCCGAGAGCGGTTCGCGCACCGAGGCGAGCAGCGCGTCGGCGTGCAGCCCGGGCTCCCCGGCGAGCGCGTCGGCGTCCTCGACGGCCGCCCGCGCCGCGTCGCCGCCCTCGCCCTCACCGGACTCCGCCGGCACGGTGACGACCGTGGGCAGCGGCACCAGGGCGATGGCCTCCTCGCCCGTGTGGGCGACGGCGATCCGGTCGGCGGAGTCGGGCCCGCTGACCGCCGGGTCGACGAGGATCTCCTCCAGCAGCGCCTGGGCCACCGGACCGCTCGCGATGTCGCCCGCGGCGGCCCCCTGGCTTGAGGCGCTCCAGTCCACCCGGGCCACCACGACCTGCCACTGCGGGGCGACGCCGAGGCCGGGCAGCAGGACCGGCGCGGCCACCCGCAGCCTGGCCGCGATCTCGGCGGGCGCGGCGCCCGCCTGGACCAGCTCCAGGACCTCCTGGGCGAGTCTGCGGCGTACCGTACGGGCCGCGTCGCGGCGGTCGCGCTCGACCGCGATCAGCTGGGTGACGCCCTGGAGCAGGTCGAGCCGGGCGGCGGGCCAGTCCGAGGCGTCCGCCTCGACAGCCAGCAGCCAGTCGGAGAGCACCGACTCCCGTACGTCGCGGGCGGCCGGCACCGCGCCCCGGCCGGTGTTCCGGATCGGGAAGAGCGAATACGTCGTACCGGCGACCGCCGCCCGGTACGGACCCCGGCGGCCGGTGCGGGTCGCGGCCAGGTGGTGCCCGGCCAGCGCCGCGCCCAGCGGACCGGGCAGCGGGGCGCCCGCCCCGGCGATCTGGCGGCCGGTGGGGGAGAGGACCCAGGCCCGCAGGTCCAGGTCGGAGGTGAGGAGGTCCAGGACCACCTCGGGGCCGCCGCCCGCCGGGCCCGAGGTCATCAGCCGGCGGTGCCGGTCCACCACGGCGGCCAGATCGCCCGCCCGCTCGCCGGAGACCTGGCGGACGACGTGCTCGGTGATCGTTGCGAAGGCCACGGTCTCGTGCACGGCGAAGAGGGGGAGGCGGTGGTGCAGGCAGGCCTTGACCAGATCGGCGGGGATGTCGCCGAGCTCCGCCTCACCGGCCGCGAGACCGGCGACCCCGGCGCCCGCCAGGATCCGGACGAACGGCTCGGAGTCCGCCGCGTCCCGGCGCCAGGCGAGGCCCGTGAGCACCAGCTCACCGCCGGAGAGATAGCGGCTGGGGTCGCGCAGGTCGGTCGTCATGACGCCCCGGACCGTGCGGTCCAGCTCGTCCTCGCCGCCGAGCAGCCGCAGGCCCAGCGCGTCGGTCTCCAGCAGTGCGCGCAGCCGCATCTCGTCGCCGCCGATCTTTCCGTAGGGGGAGCAGGTGAAAGGGGAGGGGGAAGGAGGTCGTGAGGGGGAGAGCAGTGGGGTGAGCGGGTATCTGTGAATTGCGGTGAGGTTACTGATCCCCGCCATTCGTTCGAATCTACAAGACGAGGACGGACACCAGCCAACTCCTTCAGTGTTTCGGTGACTGCACCGACAGGGGCTGGGCTTGTGTACTGGGCCACACACCACGTGAACACCACATGAACGAGCCAGTCGAGGCAGGCCGTCCCCGGCCCCGGCGAACGACCCGATTGAGAAGAGAGCCACTCATGGACTTCCTTCGCCCCGCCAGCTGGGAGGAGGCGCTCGCCGCCAAGGCCGAGCACCCCACGGCTGTGCCCATCGCGGGCGGCACCGATGTGATGGTCGAGATCAACTTCGACCACCGGCGGCCCGAGTACCTCCTGGACCTGAACCGCATCGGTGAGCTGTCCGAGTGGGAGGTGGGCCAGGAGAGCGTGCGGCTCGGCGCCTCCGTGCCGTACAGCAGCATCATGGAGCACCTGCGTACCGAGCTGCCCGGTCTGGCGCTCGCCTCGCACACCGTCGCCTCGCCGCAGATCCGCAACCGCGGCGGCGTCGGCGGCAACCTCGGCACCGCCTCGCCGGCCGGCGACGCCCACCCGGCCCTGCTCGCGGCCGACTGCGAGGTCGAGGCCGAATCGGTGCGCGGCACGCGGCTGATTCCGATCGACGCTTTCTACACAGGGGTCAAGCGCAACGCGCTGGAGCCGGACGAGCTGATCCGCGCCGTGCACATCAGGAAGGCCGACGGACCGCAGCAGTACTCCAAGGTCGGCACCCGCAACGCCATGGTCATCGCCGTCTGCGCGTTCGGTATCGCGCTGCACCCCGAGACCCGCACCGTGCGCACCGGCATCGGCTCCGCCGCCCCGACGCCCGTCCGGGCCAAGGAGGCCGAGGCATTCCTGAACGCCGCGCTCGACGAGGGCGGATTCTGGGAGAACGGCAAGATCATCACGCCCGCGATCGCCAAGCAGTTCGCCGCCCTCGCGTCCGGCGCCTGCAACCCGATCGACGACGTACGCGGCACGGCGAAGTACCGCAGGCACGCGGTCGGCATCATGGCCCGCCGCACGCTCGGCTGGACCTGGGAGCAGTACCGCGGCGCGGGCCGCACGCTGGAAGGAGCTGCGTAACCATGCGAGTCAATTTCACGGTCAACGGCCGTCAGCAGGAAGCCGACGACGTGTGGGAGGGCGAGTCCCTCCTGTACGTCCTGCGTGAGCGCATGGGCCTGCCCGGCTCCAAGAACGCCTGCGAGCAGGGCGAGTGCGGTTCCTGCACGGTCCGCCTGGACGGCGTCCCGGTCTGTTCCTGCCTGGTCGCCGCCGGTCAGGTCGAGGGCCGCGAGGTCGTCACCGTCGAGGGCCTGGCCGACTACGCCAAGCACCGCGAGGACGCCCACCCCGGTGGCGGCTGCGCCGCCGGATCCTGCGGCACCACCCTGGACGCCGCCAAGCGCTGGCAGTCCAAGCCCACCGACGGCCAGACCGGCGAGGCCGTCGAGCTGTCCCCGATCCAGCAGGCGTTCATCGACGCCGGAGCCGTCCAGTGCGGCTTCTGCACCCCCGGCCTGCTGGTCGCCGCCGACGAGCTGCTGGAGAACACCCCCTCGCCGACCGACCAGGACATCCGCGAGGCGCTCTCCGGCAACCTCTGCCGCTGCACCGGTTACGAGAAGATCCTCGACGCGGTCCGCCTCGCGGCCGCCCGCCAGGAAGAGGCGGTCCAGTCATGACGACGCGCCCCGAAGCCACCACGCGCCCCGCGGCCACGATGCCGAAGGCCCAGACCGTACCGGCCGGCACGCCCACCAAGATCACCCAGGGTTCGCCCACCAAGGGCGGCATCGGCGAGTCCACGCTCCGCCCCGACGGCACCCTCAAGGTCACCGGAGAGTTCGCGTACTCCTCCGACATGTGGCACGAGGACATGCTCTGGGGCCAGACGCTGCGCTCCACCGTCGCGCACGCCGAGATCGTCTCGATCGACACCTCCGAGGCGCTGGCCACCTCCGGCGTCTACGCCGTGATGACGTACGACGACCTGCCCGCCGAGATGAAGAACTACGGCCTGGAGATCCAGGACACGCCGGTTCTCGCCCACGGCAAGGTCCGCCACCACGGTGAACCGGTCGCCATCGTGGCCGCCGACCACCCGGAGACCGCGCGCCGCGCCGCCGCCAAGATCAAGATCGAGTACCGCGAGCTGCCCGTCATCACCGACGAGGCCTCGGCGACCGCCCCGGACGCCGTGCTCGTCCACGAGAACCGCGACGACCACCACATCGGCCACGTCCCGCACCCCAACATCGTGCACCGGCAGCCGATCATCCGCGGCGACGCCGACAAGGCCGCCGAGCGCGCCGACGTCATCGTCACGGGCGAGTACACCTTCGGCATGCAGGACCAGGCCTTCCTCGGCCCCGAGTCCGGCCTCGCGGTGCCCTCCGAGGACGGCGGCGTCGAGCTGTACGTCGCCACCCAGTGGCTGCACTCGGACCTCGGCCAGATCGCCCCCGTCCTCGGCCTGCCCGAGGACAAGGTCCGCATGACGCTCTCCGGCGTCGGCGGGGCCTTCGGCGGCCGCGAGGACATCTCGATGCAGATCCACGCCTGCCTGCTGGCGCTCCGCACCGGCAAGCCCGTCAAGATCGTCTACAACCGGTTCGAGTCCTTCTTCGGACACGTCCACCGGCACCCGGCGAAGCTCCACTACGAGCACGGCGCCACCAAGGACGGCAAGCTCACGCACATGAAGTGCCGCATCGTCCTGGACGGCGGGGCCTACGCCTCCGCCTCCCCGGCGGTCGTCGGCAACGCCTCCTCGCTCTCGGTCGGCCCGTACAAGATCGAGGACGTCGACATCGAGGCGATCGCCCTCTACTCCAACAACCCGCCCTGCGGCGCGATGCGCGGCTTCGGCGCGGTCCAGGCGTGCTTCGCCTACGAGGCGCAGATGGACAAGCTCGCCGCGAAGCTGGACATGGACCCGGTGGAGTTCCGGCAGCTCAACGCCATGGAGCAGGGCACCCTGCTGCCCACCGGACAGCCCTGCGACTCGCCGGCCCCGGTCGCCGAGCTGCTGCGCCGGGTCAAGTCCCGGCCGCTGCCGCCCGAGCAGCAGTGGCTGGCGGCGGGCAGCGAGGGCACCTCCATCGACGTCCGGGCGCTTCCCGGCGGGCTCTCCAACACCACCCACGGCGAAGGCGTCGTGCGCGGTGTCGGCTACGCGGTCGGTCTGAAGAACGTCGGCTTCTCCGAGGGCTTCGACGACTACTCCACCGCCCGGGTGCGGATGGAGGTCATCAACGGCGAGCCGGTCGCCACCGTGCACACCGCGATGGCCGAGGTCGGCCAGGGCGGCGTCACCGTGCACGCCCAGATCGCCCGTACCGAACTCGGCGTCAACCAGGTCACCATCCACCCCGCCGACACCCGCGTCGGCTCCGCCGGATCCACCTCCGCCTCCCGCCAGACGTACGTCACCGGCGGCGCGGTCAAGAACTCCTGCGAAGCCGTCCGGGAGAAGGTCCTGGAGCTGGGCCGCACCAAGTTCGGCACCTACCACCCGGCCTGGGCCACCGCCGAACTCCTCCTGGAGGGCGGCAAGGTCGTCACCGACGGCGGCGAGGTCCTCGCGGACCTGGCCGACGTCCTGGAGGACGAGGCCATCGACATCGAGCTGGAGTGGCGCCACCGCCCCACCGAAGCCTTCGACCTCCGTACCGGACAGGGCAACGGCCACGTCCAGTACTCCTTCGCCGCGCACCGCGCGGTCGTCGAGGTCGACACCGAGCTGGGCCTGGTCAAGGTCATCGAACTGGCCTGCGCCCAGGACGTCGGCAAGGCGCTCAACCCGCTCTCCGTCCTCGGCCAGATCCAGGGCGGCACGCTCCAGGGCATGGGCGTCGCGGTGATGGAGGAGATCATCGTCGACCCGCAGACCGCGAAGGTGCGCAACCCCTCCTTCACGGACTACCTGCTCCCCACGATCCTCGACACGCCGACGATCCCGGTCGACGTGCTCGAACTCGCCGACGAGCACGCCCCGTACGGGCTGCGCGGCATCGGCGAGGCCCCCACCCTGTCGTCCACCCCGGCCGTCCTCGCGGCGATCCGGAACGCGACGGGCCTTGAGCTCAACAGGACACCGGTGCGGCCCGAACACCTCACCACCACCTGAGAGCCTGCCGGGTGACCTCCCACCGGCCGTCACCCGGCAGCCTCCGAGCGGTCCCCCCCATCTCTCCGGGCGGTGCGCAGAGCCGAGAACGTCACACTTTTCCGCACCCCGCACCGCCCGGAGGCCCGAGTACCGCACCGCTCGCGGTTCTTCACCGCCGTGCCGAGAGCACGGCCGCGCCTCACGGATCATCCGTGCCGCCGGCACATCCGTTCTGCTTCAACAGTCCGTCCCGGCCGTCCCCGGGTCGTGCAGCCGACGCAGTCATCCCAAATCCCGCATTCAGGAATCTCCACGCGGGTGCCCCTGTGAACCTTGGGAGTCAGGCATCATGACCCAGCAGTCAGTGGAACCGAAGACCAGCCCGGAAGGCGCGGGCCCCGGCTCGCGCATCCCCGCCGGAAGATCATGGCTCGACCGGTACTTCCACATATCCGAACGAGGTTCCTCGGTCGCGCGCGAGGTGCGCGGCGGCGTCACGACCTTCATGGCCATGGCGTACATCCTCCTGCTCAACCCGCTGATCCTGGGCGGGGAGGACGTCAACGGCAACCTCCTCAGCCAGCCCGGCCTGATCACCGCCACCGCCTTCGCGGCAGCCGCGACGACCCTGCTCATGGGCTTCGTCGGCAAGGTGCCCCTGGCGCTCGCCGCCGGACTCAGCGTCTCCGGAGTGCTCGCCTCGCAGGTCGCGCCCAACATGACCTGGCCGCAGGCCATGGGCATGTGTGTGATCTACGGTGTGGTGATCTGTCTCCTGGTGGTCACCGGCCTCCGCGAGATGATCATGAACGCGATTCCGCTCGCGCTCAAGCACGGCATCACCATGGGCATCGGGCTCTTCATCGCCTTCATCGGCCTCTTCAAGGCCGGATTCGTCCACAAGGGCGCCGGCGCGACCCCCGTGTCGCTCGGCCCGGCCGGTGAACTGGCCGGCTGGCCCGTCCTGATCTTCAGCGTGACCCTGCTCCTCATCTTCATGCTCCAGGCGCGCAACATCCCCGGCGCGATCCTCATCGGCATCGTCGTCGGCACCCTGATCGCGATCGTCATCAACGCGATCGTCGACATCGACCCCAAGTCGTGGAGCAGCGGCCCGCCGGAGCTGGAGGGCAGCGCGGTCTCCACACCCGACTTCTCGCTCTTCGGGAACGTCGAGTTCGGCGGCTGGGGCGACGTCGGCGTGATGACCGTCGGCATGATCGTCTTCACCCTGGTGCTGGCCGGCTTCTTCGACGCGATGGCCACCATCATCGGCGTCGGCACCGAGGCCAAGCTCGCCGACGACAAGGGCCGCATGCCGGGCCTGTCCAAGGCGCTGTTCATCGACGGCGCCGGCGGCGTCATCGGCGGTGTCGCCTCGGGCTCCGGCCAGACGGTCTTCGTCGAATCGGCCACCGGCGTCGGCGAAGGAGCCCGGACCGGGCTCGCCTCCGCCGTCACCGGCCTCTTCTTCGCCGCCTGCCTCTTCTTCACCCCGCTCACCGCGATCGTGCCGACCGAGGTGGCCTCCGCCGCCCTCGTCGTCATCGGCGCGATGATGATGCAGAACGCCCGGCACGTGGACTGGGGCGACCGCTCGGTCGCCATCCCGGTCTTCCTGACCGTGGTCCTGATGCCCTTCACGTACACCATCACCACCGGTGTCGCCGCGGGTGTCATCGCGTACAGCGCCATCAAGCTCGCCCAGGGCCGGGCCCGCGAGGTCGGGGCCTTCATGTGGGGGCTGACGGTGATCTTCATCGTCTTCTTCGCCCTCAACCCGATCGAGAGCTGGCTGGGCGTCCACTGACGCCCGGGCCCCCTTCCCGCTTAAGGAGATACGCCATGCTGGACATCGCCGAAGAGCTGCACCGGTGGGTCTCGCAGGGACGCGAGTTCGCCGTCGCCACCGTGGTGGCGGTCGGCGGCAGCGCGCCCCGGCAGCCCGGCGCCGCCCTCGCGGTCGACCGCGACGGAACGGCCATCGGCTCGGTGTCCGGCGGGTGCGTGGAGGGGGCGGTCTACGAGCTGTGCCAACAGGCGCTCGATGACGGGAAGTCCGTCCGCGAGCGCTTCGGCTACAGCGACGAGGACGCCTTCGCGGTCGGCCTGACCTGCGGCGGCGTCATCGACATCCTGGTGACACCGGTACGGGCGGACGACCCCGCCCGCCCGGTGTTCGCCGCAGCGCTCGCGGCCGCCGCGGAGGGGTCGGCGGCCGCGCTGGCACGGGTCACGGACGGGCCCGAGGAACTGCTCGGGCTCCCGCTCCTGGTCCGCGCCGACGGCAGTTACGAGGGCGGGCTCGGCGGCCACCCGGCGCTCGACCGGACCGCCGCCGCCGAGACCCGCGCCCGGCTCGACGCGGGCCGCACCGAGCCGCTCACCATCGGCGCGGAGGGTTCGCGCTGCGGCCGGCCCATCGAGCTGCTGGTCGAGTCCAGCGTGCCGCCGCCCCGCATGATCGTGTTCGGCGCCATCGACTTCGCCGCCGCGCTCGTCCGGGCCGGGAAGTTCCTCGGCTACCGGGTCACCGTCTGCGACGCCCGCCCGGTCTTCGCCACCGCGGCCCGCTTCCCCGAGGCCGACGAGATCGTCGTCGACTGGCCCCACCGCTACCTCGCGGGGACCGGCACCGACGCCCGTACCGTGCTCTGCGTCCTCACCCACGACGCCAAGTTCGACGTACCGCTCCTGGAGGCCGCCCTGCGCCTCCCGGTCGCCTACGTCGGCGCGATGGGCTCGCGCCGCACCCACCTGGAGCGCAACGAGCGGCTGCGCGAGGTCGGCCTCACCGACCGCGAACTGGCCCGGCTGCACTCGCCCATCGGCCTCGACCTCGGCGCCCGTACGCCGGAGGAGACGGCCCTGTCCATCGCCGCCGAGATCGTCGCGGTCCGGCGCGGCGGCAGCGGCGTACCGCTCACCGGGGCCCACACGCCCATCCACCACGACAGCAGCGGACAGCCGCTTGCCTCAGTGGCCTGAGGCGGCCCGACACGCCCGTCAACGCCCCGTCCACCTCGGGCGGGTTACCGCCACGGCGGTTTCCCGCCCGCCCCGAACGCAGCGGCCACCCCGGATTTACCGGTAGATCAGCTGCATGACTTCTTCCCCCTCCTCCGTTCCCGGCCGGGCGAGATCCGCTCGCCCAGGACGCAGAGCCCTGCTCCTGGCGACCTCGGCGGCCCTCATGGGCGGCATGCTGGTCCCCTTCGCCGGAGCGGGCACCGCCGGCGCGGCCCCGGTACCGGGCGCCGACGCCCAGCGCCCCGCCCCGCGCACCGAGAGCCACACCGTCACCCTGGTCACCGGCGACGTCGTGCGATACGTCGACGGCCCCGGCGACCAGGACACCGTCACCGTGGACCGCCCGGACGGCGCGAGCGGCGGCGTCCGTATCCAGCAGGCGGGCGAGGACGTGTACGTCCTGCCCGACGAGGCCACCACACTGATCGCGGCGGGCACCCTGGACCGCCGCCTCTTCAACGTCTCGGCCCTGGTCCGGATGGGGTACGACGACGAGGGCAGCGGTGCCATCCCGGTCATCGCCACCTATCCGGCCGCCCGCGCCAAGGCCCTGCCCGCCGCCCCGCGCGGCGCGAAGAAGGTCCGCACCCTCGCCTCGATCCACGGCGCCGCCCTCACCGCCGACAAGGCCGGGGCGCGCACCTTCTGGGACGCCGTCACCCGTACCCCGAGCGCCCGTTCGCTCGACAGCGGGATCGCGAAGCTCTGGCTGGACGGGCGCTCCGAGGCGCTGCTGGCCGAGTCGGTGCCGCAGGTCAACGCCCCGCAGGCGTGGGCCGACGGCTTCGACGGCAAGGGCGCCAAGGTCGCCGTCCTGGACACCGGCATCGACGCCGACCACCCGGACGTCAAGGACCGCCTCGTCGGCTCCCGCAGCTTCATACCCGGCGAGGAGGTCGACGACAAGCACGGCCACGGCACCCACGTCGCCTCCACCATCGCCGGATCCGGCGCGGCGTCCGACGGCGCGAACAAGGGCGTCGCCCCGGCCGCCGACCTGCTCGTCGGCAAGGTCCTCAGCGACGAGGGCTCCGGCGCGGACTCCGGGATCATCGAGGCCATGGAGTGGGCGAAGGCCGAAGGGGCCGACATCGTCTCCATGAGCCTCGGCTCCCCGGTGCCCGACGACGGCACCGACCCGATGTCCCAGGCCGTGAACTCCCTCTCGGCCGACGGCGGTCCGCTGTTCGTGATCGCCGCCGGCAACGCGTACGGGGCGGGCACCATCGGCTCGCCCGGCTCGGCGGAGCAGGCGCTCACCATCGCCGCCGTCGACAAGCAGGACGGCCGCGCCGACTTCTCCTCCATGGGCCCGCTCGTCCGCTCCCACGGCCTCAAGCCCGACCTCTCGGCCCCCGGCGTCGACATCAGCGCCGCCGCCTCGCAGTCCGTACCCGGCACCGAGGGCATGTACCGCTCGATGTCCGGTACGTCGATGGCCACGCCCCATGTCGCGGGCGCGGCGGCCATCCTGAAGCAGCGTCACCCGGACTGGACGGGGCAGCGCATCAAGGACGCGCTGATGACCTCGTCCAGGAAACTCGACGCGTACACCCCGTACGAGCAGGGCACCGGCCGGCTCGATGTGAAGGCGGCGATCGACACCACGATCGAGGCCACCGGATCGGTCGAGGTCGCCTCCTACGCCTGGCCGCACAGCCCGTCCGACGAGGTCGCCGAGCGCACCATCACCTACCGCAACACCGGTGACGCGGACGTGACGCTGAACCTCGCCACCGACACGGACGAGGCCGCCTACACCCTCTCCACCGGGCAGCTGACCGTCCCGGCGGGCGGCACCGCCGAGGCGGTCCTGTCGCTGGACCCGGCGAAGGTCGCCAACGACACGACCTTCTCCGGCCAGGTCGTCGCCACCGACGCGGCGGGCACGACGGTCGCGCACACCGGCTTCGCGCTCACCAAGGAGAAGGAGCTGCACGATCTGACGCTGAAGCTCCGCGACCGGTCGGGCAAGCCGATGGACGGCCTGGTCGTCCTCGCCGAGCTGGGCGACCCGCAGCTCGGCCTCGTCCAGGTCAGCGGCGGCGAGACCACACTGCGGCTGCCGCCCGGCAACTACACCGCCTGGGCCTCCGTCGACATCGACGGCGACCGCCCCGACGCGAAGGCCGTCGCGTTCCTCGCGGCCCCCGAGACGATCCTCACCGGCTCCACCACCGTCACCCTCGACGCCTCCAAGGCCCGCAAGGTGAGCGTGCGCACCCCGAAGGAGACCGAGACCCGCCAGCTCCGCTACGACATGGCCCGCACCGCCCCGGACGGCACCGTCCAGCGCGACGCGTACCAAATACCGCTGACCTACGACCAGTTGTGGGCGAGCCCCACCAAGAAGGTCACCCAGGGCGGCTTCAGCTTCCTGACCCGCTGGCGGCAGGGCGAGGAACTGGTCGACGTCGAGGCCGACGGCCGTGACATACCGGTCTTCGTGCAGGGCGGCGCGGCGATCGCCGAGGACCGCCGGCAGAAGCTGAACGCGGTGCACGCGGGCAAGGGCGCGCCCGCGGACTACCGGGGCGTGAACGCGCGCGGCAAGGCCGTCGTGATCACCCGCAGCGCCGACGTCACCCCCGCCGAACGCCTCGCGGCCGCGCTGGACGCCGGAGCCGAGGCCCTGTTCGTCGTCAACGACGGACGCGGCGTGGCGATGGAGAGCTACACCCCGTACGGCGAGCAGACCACCATCCCGGTCGCCTCCGTCCAGGCCTCCGCGGGCGAGACGCTGATCCGGGCGGCCCAGCGCGGCAAGAAGGTCCGGGTCGACCAGAAGAGGTTCGCGGACTACCTGTACGACCTGGTGGACCGCCACGACGGCGCGATCCCGGACCGCTCGCTGGCCTTCGCCCCCTCGGCCCGGCAGCTGGCGAAGGTGGAGAACACCTTCTACGGCCACAAGGAGACGCTCGGCGGCGGCTACCGCTACGACATCCCGGACTACGGTCCCGGCCTCGGCTTCGAGGAGTACGAGCAGTTCCCGGACGTCCGCACGGAGTGGGTCAACCCGCTGCCGGGCGACTCCTTCTGGTACGAGAACCACTCGGTCCTCAACGCCGAACAGTCCGACCGGGCGCACGAGATGCGCAGCACCGAGCTGGACTACCGGGCGGGCGAGGACTACCGCGCCGAGTGGTTCGCCCCGGTGACCCGGCCGCGTCTGGGCACCGCCTACTGGGGTCCGTTCCGCACGGTGTACGACGACCTCCAGTTCAACATCACCCCGTGGACCGACGCGGGCGCCGGTCACTCCGGCTCGATGCCGGAGAACGAGTACGACACCACCTCGTACGCCTTCTACCAGGGCGACAAGGAGCTCAAGAAGGGCGCGGGCCGGGCCGGTTACATCGGCGACCTCTCCACCGAGAAGCTGCCCTACCGCCTGGTCATCGACTCGCGGCGGGACGCGGAGACCTGGAAGACGTCGACCCGCACCCACTCCGAGTGGGGCTTCGTCTCCGGCGCGCTGGCGGAGGGCGGCCCGTACCAGGCCGACATCCCGATGCTCCAGCTGGACTACGCCGTCGACACCGACCTGGCGGGCGACGTCCGGGCCGGCCGCACGACGGAGATCGGCCTCTCCTCCGGCACCCAGGAATGGCTGCCGGGCGCGGTGAAGGCGAACAGGGTCTCGCTGTCGGTCAGTTACGACGACGGCAAGCACTGGACGAAGCTGGACCTCCGGAAGAAGAAGACCGGCGAGTGGACCGCGAAGTTCCGCACCCCGTCGAAGGGCGCGGCCTCGGTCTCGCTCAAGGCGCACGCGGAGGGCCCCGGCGGGCTCGTCGTCGACCAGGAGATCATCCGGGCCTTCGGCCTGAAGTGACCTGCTGAAGTCACCCGCTGACGCGACCTGTTGACGCGTCCTGGGCCCGCACCCTCCCCGGAGGGTGCGGGCTCTCTCCGGAGGGTGCGGGCCCTCTCCGGTCAGCCCCCGGCCGGAAGGCCCGCCGCCGTCCGCCCGAACCGGGCCAGCAGATGCCAGACCTTCTTCAGGTCCTGCTCCGCATGGCCCCCGGCACGCGCCGCGTCACCGATGATCCGGGCGTCCAGATACCCGTCGACCGCGAGGGTCGCGCCGAGTTCGACATACTCCGGCCCCCGGTAGCCGGGCCGGCGGCGCAGCTCGTCGACGCCGAGCCGGAACCCCTCGTGCCACTCGACCGGGCACGGCAGCCGCCCGGCCGCCGCCTCCACCGCCGTGCCCCGGAACGCCGGGTCGAGCACGAGCGCCTCCACATCGCTCTCCAGCCGCACCGGGGCGTGGATCTGCGCCTCGATGTAGTCGTCCAGGGCGTCACGGCGGTCCGCCGCCGCCCGTTCGACCAGCCCCGACATCCGGGCCGCGACCCCGAAGTGCTCGGGCTCGGCAGCGCTGTCCGGATAGCAGAAGGTGGCCGAGCCCAGCGCGTCCGCCGTCAGCCGGAAGTGCGCCGACCCGAACCGGGGCGCGGCGCCGAAGGAGGCCCGCCGCACGTCCAGCGCCCCGTAGACGGGCCGTTCGGCGGGCCCGGCCCGGTCGTACGCGCCGCCGAAGATCCGGCTCTCCCAGCGCCACCGGTCCCCTCCGGGGCGGGCGGTGAGCCCGCCGTTGCTGGTGCCGGTCACGAACTGGGAGACGTACAGGCCGTCCTCGCCCAGCCGTTCCAGGATCGGCCGCCCCGCCACCGTACGGTCGGGGTGGAAGTTCAGGGTGACGCGCAGTCCGGCGTCCAGCGGAGCGCCCGAGGACAGCGCGGCGACATGTTCCAGCGCGCGCAGGCGGGGCGGGGCGGAAGGGTGTTCGGCGTTCATCGGGACAGTGTGCCCGGACCGCTCCCGGGGGTGCGCGTGCGGAGCGCCGTCCTCCGGTGCGGTTGGATGAGCGTATGAGCGTTCACGACGTGGCCCGCAGGCTGCCGGGCATATCCGTCCTCACCGATCTCTGCCGTTCGCTGGCGATGCTCGACGCGATCCTCTGCCCGGAGTGGGACAGCCGCTGGCACGCCTTCGACGCGCGGTGGTCGCCCACGGAGCAGATGGCCTCGATGCGGGACGGGTCGGGCGGGGAGTACTCCGTGGTCGTCTCCGCCGACGGGGCGTACGTACGGGGCTTCGACCACGAGTCGCCGATGAGCCCGTACGTGGAGGACGGCCCCTGGCCCGGGGTGCTCGACGAGGTGCCCGCGGTGTTCCGCCGTTACGTGGACGAGCCGTCGTTCAGCGACGAGTTCGGCCTGCCGGTGGTCACCGCCTGCCTCTGGCGCGAGAGCGGCGACGACCGCTGGCGGGCGGGCAGTATCGAGTTCCCGGAGGACGGCGAGGACTCCGACGGCGCGGACTGGCTCTTCCAGCTCCTGGTCACGGGCACCCCCGAGTCGTACCAGGAGTGGGCCGAGGACTACTTCGACGTCTCCGTCGACCTCGAAGCCGTACGCCATGTCTACGCGCTGCGGCCGCTCACCGACGAGGTGATCGCCGCGCTCAACCCCGAGCGGGTGCCCGGCGAACTGGCCGAGGACATCAAGGAGATCGGGTACCCGGCCGGCGCGGGGGAGTAGCGGCGGGGCGGCCGGGCCGCGTGGTCCGGGAGCAGGTCTCCGGGGCCCCGGGCGTCCGGGGCCCCGGGCGGTCTCTCCGTGCGGTGGAGAGCCCCGCCCGGGTCCGTGCTCACTTCCCGTTCTGCAGGGCCTCCCACGTGGCCGGGCCCACCTGGCCGTCGACGCCCAGCTTGCGGGTGGTCTGGTAGGTGCGGACAGCCGTGTCCGTGGCCGGGCCGAAGCTGCCGTCCGCGTCGACGGTGGTGCCGAGCGCCGCCGTCAGGGCCCGCTGGAGCCGCTTCACCGGCTCGCCCGTGCTGCCCTGCTTCAGCAGCGGGGTCGAGCCGGCCGACAGCAGGGCCGTCCAGGTCTTCGGGCCGACGATCCCGTCGGCGCCGAGCGAACGGTCCTTCTGGAACGCCTGCACGGCGCTCTTCGTGGCGGCGCCGAACTGGCCGTCCACCGTGCCGGGCTGGTACTTCTGCGCGGTGAGCAGCGTCTGGACGGCGGAGACCTGCGGTCCGGAGGAGCCGGACTGCTGGGTGGAGTAGACGGGGAAGGTCAGGCCGTCACCGCCGCTGCCGGGGTCGCCGTCGATCAGCTCCATGTAGTGGTTCCAGTCCCAGTTGGGGCCGGGGTCGGTGTGGGTGGCGCCGGGCGCCTCGCTGTGCCCGATGATGTGCGACCGGTTCTTCGGGATGGAGTACCGCGCCGCGAGGTGCTTGGTGAGAGCGGCCGAGGAACGGTACATGGCCTCCGTGTACCACGCCGGGTCGTCGACGTAGCCCTCGTGCTCGATACCCACGGACGAGGAGTTGACGCTGCCGGCGTGCCAGGCGGTGTCCTTCTCCCGCACCGACTGGGTGACCTCGCCGTCCGACGAGCGGATCGTGTAGTGCGCGCTGACCTTCGACTCCGGGTTCTGGTACCAGCTGATGGAACCGGCGTAGGAGCCCTGGGTGGTGTGGATGACCACCTTGTCGACGGTGGCCTTGCGGTCGACGACGTAGTTCCCGGAGTACGCGGGCACCCAGCGCGCCGAGGGGTAGTCCTCGCTCTGGACGTAGACGTCGGAGGCCGACAGCTCGCCCTTGTCCGGGTCGACCGGCCGGGCGGGCACGAGGACCTCCTCGCCGCCGGGCACCTTCGCGGTCACGCCCTCGGCGAGGAACGTGAAGACGGTGTCCGCGTAGAGCGTGGCTGCCTGGCCCTCGGCGGCGCTGTAGCGGGCCACCGCCTGGTACCAGGAGTCCACGTCCCGGCGCTCGGCGGCGTCCAGGCCGAGCGCGTCGGCGTGGTCGCGCAGGACGGCCGCGCCGCCGAGGATGTTGGCCGTGGTGTCCCGGCGCAGCCGGGCGGCGCTCTCGCCGGTCAGCTCGGAGGCCTTCTCCAGTGAGCGGTTGACGGGGTTGCTGGCCAGGTGCATCACGCCGTAGCCGTTCGCCTGGCTGGGCTCTCCGCCGTGACCGTTCAGCCGGGACTCGCCGTAGCCGACGGCGGCCAGCAGATCGCGCGGGACGTCGTACGCGTGTGCCGCCTCGGCGAAGGCGCGGTTCACCGGGTCGGCCGTGTCCGCGTGCGGGGCGGCGTTCGAGGGCTGCCCGGTCGCGAGGAGGGCCGTGGCGGTGAGGAGGGCCAGGGCGCAGACGCGGGCCCGGGCGCTGGCGGCGGTGCGTGGGGGCATGGGGGCTCCTGCTCCGTGGGAGGAAGTAAAAAGCCCTCGGGCCCGGGTGGGCCAGAGGGATGCCGAACCCGGCCAGGCTATCGATGTGAGTGGGACATGACAAAGGGGTGCACCGGCGATTCGGCTGGCAACTTCCTGCAAATGCACGGCAGTTGCCCGGCCGGCTGAGCCTGTCGGGTGACATCGAGCGTCACCCGACAGGGGTGCCGGTACCGGTTGACGCGGGCTCCGCCGCTACCAGCGGTCGCGGTGGATGACGTCCGCGACCGGGCGCCGCCGCACGGGCCCGAAGTTGCCCGCGGGCGCGTACTTCCCGGTCGTCGCCAGATACGCGTCCACGCACCGCTTCCACAGCGGGGCGAGCCGCGCCATCACCGCGCGGTCGGTCACCATCACGTACTCGTAACACTGCATGTTGCCGCCGCTGGGCCCCCGGACGGCGGCCTGTATCAGCTGCTTCGAAGAGAGCGGGGCCGCCGGGGGCGGACGGGTCGGCCTGAACCGTTTCCATGGTCATGATCGCGGAGTTCACGGTTTCGGCCGAGCGTCATAAGGGCTCCCGGCCCGCCGGTTCAGCTCCGCGTCAGCCGCACCACCGGGATGTCCCGCTCGGTGCCCGCCTGGTACTGCCCGTACCGCGGGAACAGCTCCACCAGACCCGGCCAGACCCGCGCCTTCTCCTCGGGCGGCAGCGTCGCCGCCACCGCCCCGAACCGCTCGGTGTTCACCCGCAGTCGCACCTCCGGGTTGGCCTGGAGGTTCAGATACCACAGCGGCGGCCGGTCCGAGCCGCCGTTGGACGCCACGATCAGATAGTCCTCGCCGTCCCGCCCGTACATCAGCACCGTGCGCCGCACGGTCCCGCTGCGCCGTCCCACGTAGTCCATCAGCAGACACGGCACCCCGAGCTGGGTGGTGCCCTTCGTGCCGCCGGAGGACTCGTAGAGCTCGGCCTGCCGGGCGACCCAGTCGGCGGGGCTCGGCGCGACCTCCGGGGTGCCGTCGCGCTCGCCGTCCTGCTCGGCCGTCATGGGCTTCTCCTTCTCTCGTGCGCTCCCGTACGGGCTCCGCCCCCATCCTGGCACCCACCCGCGGCGCACCCCGGATTCGTACACCTGGACACCCCTCCCACCGCACGGGGGAACGCGGACCGGGAACCCGTCCGCGAAGGCGTATAAAGGGTCCTTCCGGAGCAGCCGGCGTCCCCCGATGGCCCCTCCCCCCACCTCCCCTCACCACGCGGCCGACGTCACCGCGTCACCGAGCCCAGGAGAGCCGAATGAGCACGTCGGAAGAGATCAGCACGCTGCTGGTGACCAAGTTCGGAACCGACCCCGGGGCGATCGGCCCCGATGTTCCGCTGCACCGGCTGCGGCTGGACTCCCTCGCGCTGGAGGAGCTGCGGCTGCTCATCGAGGACCGGCTGGACGTGGATCTGGAGGACGTCGCGCTCACCTCGCGCGACACCGTCGGCCGCCTCGTCGAGGCGGTCCACGGGAAGGTCACCGCATGAGCGCGGCGACCGCACGGCCCTACCGGCGGGCGCCGCTCGCCCCGTTCGCCGCCGCCGTCACCGGCGTCGGCCTGGTCACCTCGGCCGGTACGGGCGTGGACGCCGCCTGGCGCGGGGTCACCGAGGGCCTCGCGCCGGCCGCCGCCCCCCGGCCCGAACTGGCCGACCTGCCCTGCGACTTCTTCTACTCCGTCACCGACTGCGACCCGGGCGCCGTCCTCGGGGTGGCCGCCCAGCGGCTGATGGACCGTTTCGCCCAGTTCGCCGTCATCGCCGCCCGCGAGGCCGTCGCCGACGCCGGGCTCGACCCGGCCGTCTGGGACAGCGGCCGGGTCGGCGTCGTCATCGGCTCCGCCCACGGCGGACTGCCCTTCTACGACGAACAGGCCGCCGCCCTCGCCGGACGCGGCCCCCGCCGGGTCTCCCCGAAGCTCGCCCCGCTCTGCGTCGTCAACGGCGCGGCCAGCAGCGTCAGCCTGGACCTCGGCGTCCATGGACCCAGCCAGGCCGTCTCCACCGCCTGCTCCTCCGGCACCGTCGCCATCGGCACCGCCCACCAGATGCTCCGCTCCGGGGCGTGCGACATCGTCATCGCGGGCGGCGCCGAGTCCACCTGCACCCGCCTCCTGATCGCCAGCGCCTGCAGCCTCAAGGCCGTCTCCACCCGCCGCGAGGACCCCGCGGCCGCCTGCCGCCCCTTCGACACCCACCGCGACGGCTTCGTCGTCGGCGAGGGCGCCGGACTCGTGGTCCTGGAACACCCGGAGCACGCCCGCGCCCGGGGCGCCACCGTCCGCGCCCGGGTGAGCGGTTACGGAGCCTCCAGCGACGCCCACTCCGCCGTCGCCCCGGACCCCGAAGGCCTCGGCATCGAACGGGCGTTGCGCACCGCGCTCGCCGACGCGGGCCTCGCCCCGGCCGACGTCGGGCACGTCAACGCGCACGGCACCTCGACGCTCTCCAACGACCTGATCGAGGCGACCATGCTCCGCCGGGTCCTCGGCGAGCACCCCCTGGTGACCTCCACCAAGGCGATGACCGGCCACACCCTCGGCGCGGCGGGCGGCATCGAGACCGCGCTCACCGTCCTCGCCCTCCAGCACCAGCTGGTCCCGCCCACGGTCAACCTGGACGCACCCGATCCGCGGATCCCGGTCGAGGTGGTCGCCAAGGAGGCCCGCGCCGCCTCGTTCGACTGCGCCGTCAAGACCTCGCTCGGCTTCGGCGGACACAACGCGGCACTCGTCCTCACCAAGGCCTGACGGAAGGGAACGCGGCCAGCACATGCCCGAGGAAATCATCCGGACCCTGTCGGTCGACGGGGTGCGCTACAGCTACCGCGTCCTGCCGCACCCCCGCTCCGGCGGCGTCCCCGCCACCGAACCGACGCTCATTCTCGGCGGCGCGCTCCAGGGCATGTTCGGCTGGCCCCAGATGGACGACCATCTGGGCCCGGCCGCCGACGTGGTCACCGCCGACCTGCCGGGCATGGGCAGCGCCGACCCGCTCCCGCCGGGCCCCGCCGCCGATCTGCTGCGCCGGGCCGTCCTCTCCATCGCCGACGACCTCGGCGCACCCCGGATCAACCTCTTCGGCTTCTCCTACGGCACCGCCATCGCCTTCGGCTTCGCCCGCCACCACCGGGAGCGGGTGGCGCGCCTGGCCCTCGGCGGCGTCCCGGTCCACATCGACGCGGCCCAGGTCGCCTGCTGGGAGCGGGCCCGGCAGCAGCTGGCCGCGGGTGACCGCGAGGGGTTCGCCGCCACGGCGGCCGACGCGCTGATGTGCCTGGACCCTGAACGCCACGTGCACCGGCGGGAGTTGGCCCGCCGCTATGTGCGGCGCTCGTTCCTGCACGCGCTCACCCACTCACCGCACGCGGCGGACTCGCTCTACCGGGCGCTGGCCGACCGGCCCGACTTCTCCGGCGGGCTCACCGGCGTACCGGCGCTGGTCTTCGCCGGGGAGCACGACACGGTCACCTCGCCCGCACGGCAGCGGGAGTTCGCCGCGACGATCGAGGGCAGCCGGTTCCTGACGATCGGGGAGGCCGACCACTGGGTGGCGCTGGAACGGGCCGACGAGGTGGCCTCGCTGGTCTCGCGGTTCTTCACCGGACGCGAGCCGGTGGCCGGCGCGGTCACCCTGCCGCGCCAGGCGGGCGCCCCGGTGGGGCGGACCTGAACCTCCGGTCCGCCCCACCGGATCACGGCCTCAGTGCCCGTGGCCGTGCGAACCCTCGGCCTTGATCCGGACCACCTGCGGGTCGTGGTCGCTCGCCTGGTCGGCGAACTCGGCGTTGATGTGCACCACGTCGTAGTCGAGGCGGCGGATGCCGGGGCTCGTCAGGATGTGGTCCAGCGTCTGCGCGTTGCCGTCGAAGACGTAGCTGTACCGCTCGGACGCGGGCAGCGTCGTGATCAGCGGCTTGAGCGCCTTGCCTTGGGTCAGCGCCTTCATCGTCGGCGAGAACTCGAAGTCGTTGAAGTCCCCAAGGGCGACGACCCTGGCGGACCTGTCCGCCTTGAGCAGCGAGGCGACGAAGGTGTTGACCTCGGCGGCCTGCTGGATCCGCTTCGTCTCCGAGGAGCGCGTCGGCTCCTGGTAGCGGCCGTGCAGCGGCTGGTCGCCGCCCTTGGACGCGAAGTGGTTGCCGATGACGAAGACCGGCTTGCCCCGGAAGACGAACTCGCCCACCAGCGGCTTGCGGCTGTCCGCCCACGCCACGCTCGCCGGGTTGATCCGGCCGGGCGAGGCGGAGAGCCGGACGCCCTTCCCCGCCTTCACGGCCTCCACCGCCGTGGTGGCGTCGCCGCCCGGACGGTCGGTGAAGGAGACCCGCTGGGGGTTGTAGAGGAAGACGTTACGGATGTTGCCGCCGGGCTCGCCGCCGTCCTTGTTGTTCTCCGGGGCGATGTAGCGCCAGGCGTACCGCGGCCCGCCCTGCGCGACGATCGCGTCCGTGAACCGCTTCAGCGTCGCCTCGGAGCCCACCGTGCCGTCGTTGACCGCGCCGTTGTCGTCCTGGATCTCCTCCAGCGAGACGATGTCGGGGGAGGAGAGGTTGACCGCGACACCCTCGGCCAGGGTGTCGAACTTGGCCTGGTCGTCGCCGGCGTCGAGGTTCTCCACGTTGTACGTGGCGACCGCCAGCTCGTCCTTCTTCTGCTTGCGGGTCACCTCGCGCCGCAGCTTCTTGTCGACGACCGTGCCCAGCTCGGTGGCCTGCACGTTGTAGCCGCCGTACGAGGCGTAGTCGAGGACGCCGGTGGTGCGGCCCTTGAGGACGTCGCCGACGTTGGCCGTCGGCACCGGCTGTGCCGGGTCCAGCGACATCACCTTGAGCCGGCCGGTGTTCTGGTCCTGGTACGAGGCGTAGAGCGTGCCGCCGCGCCGGGTCGGGTTCTCCTTCGGCTTGACGGTCACCCAGATCTCGTCGTACGCGGTCGTCGCCCCGGTCACCCGGGTGTCGGCGATCCGGACCCGGGAGCCCTCCAGCGCCTCGTACAGGTCCAGGGCGTAGCGCTTCGGGTTCAGGGGCAGTGCGTCGATCGCCCCGCCGTCCGCCGAGGGCACGTAGCGGCCGGGAACCGAGCGGGCGTCGAGGACGACCGGGGCGGGCAGCGCGTTGCCGGAGGAGAGGACGGTGGTGCGCGGCGCGGTGATCTGGGTGATCGACTGGGTGCCGGTGCCCGGGTAGTACTCGGCGACCTTGCCGCTGACCAGGACCGCGTCGCCGACCCGCACGGCCGGGACGGCGGAGCCGGTGTAGACGAACAGGCCCTCGCTGGTGCGCGGGTCGTCGTCGGGCGCGGTGTCCTGGATCCAGAAGCCGCGCGAGCCGCCGGCGCGCACGCCGGTGACGACGCCCGGGACGCCGTCGACCGTCGAGCCGTCGAGCGGGGAGAGGCGGGTGGTGCCCTGGATGTCGTGGATCCGTACGTCACCGGGCTCGGTGGGGCCGGGCTCCTCGGGCTCCTGGCCGCCGCCGGACGTCTCGCCCTTCGTGTTGACCGGGGTCGGGGCGGCCGCGGTGAGATCGGCCGCGTTGTCGTCGGTGTCGGCGAGCGAGGCGGCCCGCGCCACGGACGCGGTGGCCGAGGCGCCGGGGACCGGGCCGCTGCCCTCCCGGACGACCGCGGAGCCGTAGCCGACCAGGTCGACGATCCGGGTGTCCGCCGTGCAGTCCGCCGCCGACTTGCAGGTGAGCGGGGCCGTCCCGGAGACCAGGGCGACGGTGCCGCTGCCCGCCGCCATGGCGACCGTGCCGGTGGCGTCGGCGGTGGGCAGCGCGACCGTTCCGCCGGTGCCCGCGGCCTGGGCGACCAGGTAGCGGCCGCCGGGCGCGATCGACCCGGTCAGCTCGGAGACCTGCCACTGCGAACCGGCCGACGGGCTGCCCGGCAGGTACTGGACGCTGAGACCGCCGACCTCGAAGGGCGCGGAGCCGGCGTTGGCCAGCTCGACGAAGTCCCGGGTCAGCGTCGCGCCGGAGTTGCCCCCGCCGCCGTACACCTCGGAGATGACGGCGGTGGCGGACGGGGCCGCCTGGGCGGCGGGCAGGGCGGTCACCGCGAGCGCGACGGCGACGGCGCCGGTCAGCAGGACGGAACCGGATCTGTATATCTGCACGGGAGGTGCCCCCAACTGAACTGAGTAGTAGGGGCAAAAGCTATGCGCGTAGAACAAGGCATGACAAGGCATCATCGGTTAATTCCCGGCATCATCCGGATGGAGGACGGGTCTCACCGCCCCGCACCGATCGCCGCACCCCCGCTTCGCGCGCCCGCCACACGCCTGTCACGTGCGGCAACGGACGGGCAACACGCCCTGCTGAGACGGCCGTCCACCATGCGGTCAACGGTTTGACCGGGTTACGCCGTTCCGATTAGGTTGCGCGCCATGCAGCGATCCGCACACCTGACGACGCGAGGTCATGTCGACCTGAAGCGCGTGTGCTCCGCGGCGTGTCACCGGGCCTGAACGCACCCGCCCCGTCGCGACCGCCTCCGGAGCCCTTCCGGTGCGCGCACCCGGGGGCACACCGTTCCACGGGAGAAGCCGACCCCTCTCCGGCCCGGCGCCGGCCGGGCTCGGCCCGAGGCTCCGTCCGGACGCCTTCCCGCACGGCCCGCTGCCATCGAGGACCTGTGAAGACACCTGTGAAGCGTCCGCCCGTGCCCGCCCGCCGCCCCGCTCCGCTGCGCCGCTCGGACATCCCGGCCGCCGCCCCCGCCCGCCGCGCCTCCGGCACCGGCTCCGTGCTGAGCGCCATCCTCGACCACGGGCCCGTCGCCCGGTCCACCGTCGCCCGGCTCACCGGCCTCTCCCCGGCGGCGGTCACCGGCCACGTCGGGCAGCTGCTGGCGCGCGGACTCGTCCGCGAGGGCGCGGAGACCGCCGGACCCAAAGGGCTCGGCCGCCCCCACATACCCGTCGAGATCGACACCGGCCGCTATCTGGTCGCCGGGGCCCATGTCGCCGTCGCGCACTCCACCGTCGCGCTGATGGACCTGCGCGGCCGGATCGTCGCCGAGGACCGGCAGCCGCACGCCATCGGCGCGACGGGCCCGTACGCCACCGTCCCCGGCGGCTCCGCGCGCGGCCTGGTCAGCGGCCCGGCCCTGCTGCGCGACCTCGCCGACCGGCTGCCCCGGCTCGTCGAGGAGCACGCCGCGGGCCGGACCGTCCTCGCCCTCGGCTTCGCCACCGGCCACCGGGTGGACCCCGCCGCCGGAGTCGTCGTCGAGCATCCGCACCTGGGCTGGCACAACGTCCCGGTACGCGAGATCCTCGAAGCCGCCACCGGCCTCCCGGTCCATGTGGACAGCCACTCCCGGGCGTTGGCCCGCGCCGAGCAGCTGTTCGGCGAGGAGTCGACCCGGACCAGCACCGTCCTGCTCTTCGTCGGAGCCGTGGTGGACGCGGCGTTCGCCAGCTCCGGAACCATGCATCTGGGCCCCCGCTCCGGTGCGGGCAGCGTGGCCCATCTGCCGCTGGGGGCAGGCGGATCGGGCGGGGCCGAGCCCTGTTCGTGCGGGCGCACCGGCTGCCTCCAGTCGGAGGTCTCCGAGCGGGCCATGGTGCGGCGCGCCGCCGAACAGGGCCTGTACGTCTCCTCGTTCACCGAACTGCTCGACGGCGCCCTGGCCGGCGACCCGCGGGCGCTGGCGCTCTTCCGCCGCCGGGCCCTGCTCGTCGGCCGGGCGGCCGCCCTGCTCCTGGACATGTTCGACCCGGAGGTCCTCGTGGTCGTCGAACCGGGAGCGGGCCGGATCCCCGAGTGCCTGGCGGACCTGCGGGCGGAGGTGGCGCGGCGCTCGTGGGTCTGCGACGACCCCGAACGTGCCGTGGTGCCCAGCAGCTTCACCGGATCGGTGCTGGCCACGGCGGGCGGCGCGGTGGCGCTCGGCGCGCTGTACACCGACCCGCTGGGGCCCTGGCCCGCGCTGCCCGCGGTCTCCTGACCCCGCGCACCGGCCCCGGTCCGCCGCCGGTGCGGAACCCGACTTAATTCAGAACGTTGCATTGTTGACCGGCCCGACAGCACCACAGGACAATGGATTCATGACCAGCCGACAGCGTATTCAGCAGAGCGTGCCCCGCACGGCTCGCCGCTGTCGCACGGCTGCGCCGGTGAGGGTTTTCTCCCGGCCCTGTCGTTGTCGCCGCTGTCCGGGTTCCCGATAAACCCAGCAGACTTCCGGGCGCAGGGGCGAGAAGCCGATTCCTGCGGGGCATTGATGTGCCCCGCCGGGTGATCCGCGCTGTCCTCCCCCCAATCCGTGCGCCCGTTTCCCGCATTCCCCTCCTTCCACTCCGGGAGAGATGTTGACCGTCACCGTGCCCTCCTATGCCCCCGCCTACGCCCCCGACTGTTTCAAGCAGGTGTTCCGCCGCCATCCGGCGGGCGTGGTCGTCGTCACCGCCGACTCCGGCCGCGGGCCCGTCGGATTCACCGCCACCTCGCTCACCTCGCTGTCCCTGGACCCGCCGCTGGTCTCGTACGGCATCGGCACCACGACCTCCTCCTGGCCGCACGTCGAGGTGGCGTCCTCCACCGTCGTCAACTTCCTCGGCGCCGACCAGGAATCGCTCGCCCGCACCTTCGCCACCAGCGGCATCGACCGGTTCGCCGCCCCCACCGCCTGGCGGCGGCTGCCGGAGGGCGAGCCGGTGCTCGACGGGGTGGCCGGCTGGCTGCGCCTGGAGACCGAACAGATCGTGCCCGCCGGCGACCACCGGATCGTCATCGCCCGGGTCACCGAATCCTGGCTCGACGAGGGCCGGGCCCCGCTGCTGTTCCACGACGGCGCCTACCACTCCCTCTGAGACCCAGGAATGCACCCCATGTCACGTCACCGGACCGATGAATCCACCACCACTGCGAGAACCGTGGGCCGCAGGTCTTTTCTCGCCCTCGCCACCGGAACGGTTCTCGGCCTCGCCGCCTGCTCACCGCAGACGAAGAACGCGGCCAGTTCCGAACCCGCCGGAAAGCTTCCCTCGGGCCCTCCACCCGCCGGTACGAAACTGACCGTCGCGGTCCGCCAGACCCGGCTCCAGATCGAACCCGCCGGTCTCAAGAAGGACCTCGCCTTCACCGTTTCCGAATGGCCGAACCTGAGTGCGGGACCGGATATCATCCAGGGATTCCGGGCCGAATCCATCGACCTCGCATCGAACGCCGGAATTCCGCCGATCCAGGCCAAGGCCATCGGCGTCGACACGAAGATCGTCGCCGTCCAGGTGCGCCCGCTGCCCCTCTACACCTTCGCCACCGCGCCCGGCTCGGACATCGCCTCGGCCGAGGACTTCCGCGGCAAGAAGATCGGCTTCTCCCAGGGCCAGGCCCAGGGCGTCGTCGTCCTGCGCGCCCTGAAGGCGGCCGGCCTGAAGAACAGCGACGTCGAACTCGTCGCCCTGCCCAGCACCCAGTTCCTCACCGCCCTGCAGTCCAAGCAGGTCGACGTGGCGCCGCTCGGCGAACCCACCCTCACCAAGTACCTCGACCAGTACGGCAAGGACGGCGCCACCGGCCTCAAGACCGATGTGGTGGATCTGCTCACCGTCCTGTGGGCCCCGGTCGCGGTGCTCGACGACCCGGCGAAGGCCGCCGCCGTCCGCAACTTCGTCCCGCTGTGGGCCAAGGGCCTCGTCTGGGCCTGGGAGCACCAGGACGAGTGGATCGACACGTACTACGTGAAGGACCAGGGCGTCTCCGTCGCCGACGGCAAGCGGATCGTCTCCTCCCTGAACAAGCCGCAGTTCCCGCTCAGCTGGGACAAGGCCATCCAGTGGGAGCAGGAGACTGCCGACCTGATGGCCGAGGGCGGCTTCGTACCGAAGCAGGACGTCGCCGACCTGTTCGACCGCCGCTTCGAGCGCCTGGCGGCCGAGTCCGTTCCCGCCCAGTACCGGGAGAGCTCATGACCGACCTGCTGCCCAGCGCCCGCTCCGGCGGACCCACCGTTCTCACCAAGGGCGCGGCCCCACCGGCGGACCCGCACCCGGACACCGGCCCCACCGTCGCCCGCGGCACCCGCCGCCGGCTCGGCCCCGGCCGGCCCCTCCCCTTCGGCCGGCTCATCGGCCCCGTCCTGCTCGTCGCCCTGTGGTGGGCCGCCTCCGCCTCCGGCTATCTGGACCCGCGCATCCTGTCCGGACCCGGCAGCGTGATCTCCACCGCCTCCGACCTGGTGGCCACCGGCCGCCTCCAGGACAACGTCCTCATCTCCCTGCAACGCGCCGGGCTCGGCCTGTTCTTCGGCGTCACCAGCGGAGTGGTGCTCGCGGTCGCCGCCGGACTGAGCCGCGGCGGCGAGTATCTGATCGACGGACCGCTCCAGATCAAGCGGGCCATCCCCTCGCTCGCCATGCTGCCCCTGCTGATCCTCTGGCTCGGCATCGGCGAGGAGATGAAGGTGACCGTCATCGCCCTCGGCGTCGCGGTCAGCATGTACATCAACACCTTCGCCTTCCTGACCTCCATCGACAGCCGGTACGTGGAGCTCGCCGAGGGCCTCGACCTCAGCCGCGCCCAGTTCGTCCGCAAGGTCGTCGTCCCCGGCTCGCTGCCGGGCTTCTTCGTCGGCCTGCGCCTCGGCGTCACCTCGTCCTGGCTCGGACTGATCGTCGTCGAGCAGATCAACGCCACCAGCGGCATCGGCTACATGATGTTCCAGGCCCAGCTGTACGCCCAGTCCGACGTGATCATCGTGGGCCTGGTGGCCTACGGGATCTTCGGCTTCGCCTCGGACGCGGCCGTACGCGCCATCGAGAGGAGGGCCCTGTCATGGCGACGCACCCTGGCGGGCTGATCACCGAGGTCCACCCCGCGGTCCGGACGAAACGGCTGGTACGGAGGTTCGGCGACCGGGTCGTCCTCAAGGAGATCGACCTGGACATCGCACCGGGGGAGTTCACCGCCCTCCTCGGCCGCAGCGGCTCGGGCAAGTCCACCCTGCTGCGGGCCGTCGCCCGGCTGGACCACACGGTCGAGGGCTCCGGCGAACTCACCGTCCCGGAACGGGTGTCGCTCTCCTTCCAGGACTCCCGGCTGCTGCCCTGGCTCCGCGTCCTGGACAACGTGATCCTCGGGCTGCGCGGCCCCGCCGCCCGCGAACGCGGTCTGACCGCCCTGGCGGAGGTCGGCCTGGCCGGCCGCGACCGCTCCTGGCCGCACGAGCTCTCCGGCGGCGAACAGCAGCGCGCCGCGCTCGCCCGCGCCCTGGTCCGGGAGCCCGAACTCCTGCTGGCCGACGAGCCGTTCGGCGCGCTCGACGCCCTCACCCGGATCAAGATGCACGGACTGCTGCGCGAGCTGTACGAACGCCACCGCCCCGCGGTGCTCCTGGTCACCCATGACGTGGACGAGGCCGTGGAGCTCGCCGACCGGGTCCTGGTCCTGGAGGACGGCCTGGTCTCCGTCGACCTCGCCATCGACCTGCCCACCCCGCGCTCCCGCCGCGACGCCCGCTTCCAGGAGTACCGCGACGCCCTGCTCACGGCCCTGGGCGTCGAGCAGCCGGCACCGTCCGCCTGACCCGTACGCGTCCGGCACCGGGCGCCCGCCCCGTATGCGTACGGCACCGTCCGCCTGACCCGTAACGCGTACGGCACCGGCCGCCCGCCCCGTACGCGCAGACCCGCATCGGCCCGCCGCGGTGGTGCGCGACCGCCACCTCACCTCACCCGTACGGGAACTCCTCCCGCACCCGCCTGGAGACACCCATGCCTTCCGCCGAACCCCGCAAGCAGCTCCACCTCAACGCCTTCCTCATGTCCACCGGACACCACGAGGCCTCCTGGCGGCTCCCCGAGAGCCCCGCCGAGGCCGGCTCCGACATCGAGCACTACAAGAACCTCGCCCGGATCGCCGAACGCGGCCGCCTCGACTCCCTCTTCCTCGCCGACAGCCCGGTCCTGATGGGCGACCCCGGCCGCCGCCCCGCCGCCAAGCTGGAGCCCACCGTCCTGCTCACCGCGCTCGCCGGGGCCACCGAGCACATCGGGCTCATCGCCACCGCCTCCACCAGCTACAACGAGCCCTACAACCTGGCCCGCAGGTTCGCCTCGCTGGACCATGTCTCCGGCGGCCGGGCCGGCTGGAACATCGTCACCACCGCCGGGGCCGACGCCGCCCGCAACTTCGGCCTGGACGACACCCCGCTGCACCACGAGCGCTACCGCCGCGCCGCGGAGTTCGTGGAGGTCTCCACCAAACTCTGGGACAGCTGGGCCGACGACGCCGTCGTCGCCGACAAGGAGAAGGGCGTCCACGCCCTCGCCGACCGGGTCCGGGCCATCGAGCACCGCGGCGAGTTCTTCCGCGTCGACGGACCCCTCAACGTCCAGCGCCCGCCGCAGGGTTACCCGCTGCTGGTGCAGGCCGGATCCAGCGAGGACGGCAAGGACTTCGCCGCCCGCTACGCCGAGGCGGTGTTCACCGCCCAGCAGACCCTGGAGGAGGGCATCGCCTTCTACAAGGACGTCAAGGCACGGGCCGTGGCGCTCGGCCGCGACCCCGACACCATCAAGATCCTGCCCGGCATCGTCCCCGTCATCGGCGACACCGAGGCCGAGGCCCGGGAGCTGGACGCCGAGCTGGACCGCCTCATCGTCCCCGAGTACGCCAAGCGGCAGCTCGCCCTGCGGCTGAAGATCGCCCCGGACGACCTCGACCTCGACGCCGAACTCCCCGAGGACATCCCCACCGAGGACGAGATCGAGGGCGCCAAGAGCCGCTACACCCTCATCGTGGAACTCGCCCGGCGCGAGAAGCTGACCATCCGTCAACTCATCGGCAGGCTCGGCGGCGGACGCGGTCACCGCACCTTCGCTGGCACCGCCGAACAGGTCGCCGACACCATCGAGCACTGGTACGACAGCGGGGCCGCCGACGGCTTCAACATCATGCCCGCCGTGCTCCCCTCGGGCCTGGAGGTCTTCGTCGACCGGGTCGTCCCGATCCTCCAGGAACGCGGCCTGTTCCGCACCGAGTACACCGGCGCCACCCTGCGCGAGCACTACGGTCTGCCGCGCCCCGCCAACCAGCTCTTCGACCCCCTCGGCACCGGCACGGACCACGTGGCCGCCGCCCCGGCCCCGGCAGGGGCCCGGTGACGGACTGTACGGCGCGCGAAGGCGCCGGTCCCCGGCCGCACCCGGGGACCGGCGCCGGCCGGCGGCCCGACCCCGAACAGGGCTGGGCCCGGAGGCTGTTCGCCTACTGCCTGCGCCACCGCACCGACCTCCTCCTCGCCTTCGGCGCGGCGCTCGTCGCCGCTCTGGCCACCGCCGCCCTGCCGCTCGTCCTGCGCCACGTCGTGGACGGCCTCGCCGGCTCCACCGGCTCCCTCGCCCCGTGGATCGCCCTGCTCGCCGGGCTCGGAGCCGTCCGCTTCGGCGCGAGCTTCACCCGCCGCTACCGCTCCGGACGGCTCTCGCTCGGCGTCCAGTACGACCTGCGCAACGACGCCTTCGCCGCCCTGCTGCGGCTCGGCGGAGCCCAGCAGGACGGGCTGCGCACCGGACAGGTGGTGAGCCGGTCCATCTCCGACATCACCCTCGTCCAGACCCTGCTGCAGTTCTTGCCCAACCTCACCGGCAACGCCCTGATGTTCCTGACCTCGCTGGTCCTCATGGCGTTCCTCTCCCCGCTGCTGACCGTCGTCGCCCTCGTCGTCGGCCCGCTGCTCCATCTGATCGCCCTGCGCAGTCGCCGCGACCTCTTCCCCGCCAACTGGCACGCCCAGCAGGAGGCCGCCGAGGTCGCCTCCACCGTCGAGGCGACCGTCACCGGCGTCCGCGTCGTGAAGGGCTTCGGCCAGGAGGACCGCGAACTGGCCGGTCTGGAGGAGCGCGCCCGGGGCCTGTTCGCCTCCCGGCTGCGGGTCGTCCGCTTCACCGGCCGCTACAACCCGGCGCTCCAGGCCGTGCCCGCCCTCGGCCAGGTCGCCGTCCTCGCCCTCGGCGGCTGGATGGCCCTGCACGGCCGGATCTCGCTCGGCACCTTCCTCGCCTTCACCACCTACCTCGGCTCCTTCGTCACCCCCGTCCGCCAGGTCGCCACCCTGCTCACCGTCTGGCAGCAGGCCCGCGCCGGAGCCGAACGCGTCCTGGAGGTCATCGACGAGGCCCCCGTCATCACCGACGCCCCGGCCGCCCGCGAGCTGCCCGACCGGCCGCCCGCGCTCTCCTGGCGGGACGTCACCTTCGGCTACGGGGAAGGACCGCCGCTCCTCGACGGCTTCACGCTCGACGTCCGCCCCGGCGAGACCCTCGCCCTGATCGGCGCGGCCGGCTCCGGCAAGTCGACCGCCGCCGCGCTGCTGCCCCGGTTCTACGACGTCCCCTCCGGCATGGTCGCCGTCGACGGCACCGATGTGCGCGAACTCTCCCTCGCCTCGCTGCGCTCCCGGATCGGCTACGTCTTCGAGGAGAGCCTGCTGGTCTCCGACACCGTGCGCGCCAACATCGCCTACGGGGCGCCGGACGCCACCGACGAGCAGATCCGCGCCGCCGCCCGGATCGCCCGCGCCGACGCCTTCGTCGAACGGCTCCCGCAGGGCTACGAGACCGTCGTCGGCGAACAGGGCCTCACCCTCTCCGGCGGCCAGCGCCAGCGCATCGCGCTCGCCCGCGCCCTGGTCGGCGACCCGGCGATCCTGGTCCTGGACGACGCGACCTCCGCCATCGACGCCCGCGTCGAGGCCGAGATCCACGCCGGACTGCACGCCGAGACCCGCCGCCGGACCACCCTGATCGTGGCGCACCGCCGCTCCACCCTGGAGCTCGCCGACCGGATCGCCGTGCTGGACGGCGGCCGTGTCACCGACACCGGCACGCTGGACGAACTCCGCTCCCGCTCGGCCCTGTTCCGTACGCTGCTGTCCACCGCCGAGCCCACGGCCTCCGAGCCCGTGGCCGAGGCGCCGGCCGGCGGGGTCACCGCGGACCTGTGGCTGCGGGACGAGGCCGCGGGCGTCGACACCGAGGAGTCCACCGCCGTCCGGGCCGCCCAGGCGCTGGCCGAGGCCGCCGCCACCTCCGGGCCCGGCCGCGGCGGACCCGGCGGCGGGGTCCTCGGCTCCGCCCCGCCGAGCCCCGAGCTGATCGCCGGACTCGCCCGCCTCCCGCTGCCCGAGGCCGACCCGAAGGTCACCACCGAACAGGCCGTCGCCGCCGACCCGGAGTTCCACCTCGGCACCCTGCTGCGGCCCTTCCGGCTGCCGCTGCTCCTCGGGCTGCTGCTGGTCGCCCTCGACGCCGCCGCCCAGATCGCCGTACCGGTCCTCGTCCGGCACGGGGTGGACCACGGTGTCGCCCGGCAGGCCGGAGGAGTGCTCCTGGCGGCCGCCGCCGTCGCCGGGCTGGTCGTCGCGGCGAACTGGCTGATCGGGATCGCCCAGGTCCGCACCACCGGCCGCACCGGCGAACGGCTGCTCTACACCCTGCGGGTGAAGACCTTCGCCCAGCTCCAGCGGCTCGGCCTGGACTACTACGAGCGGGAGCTCGGCGGCCGGATCATGACCCGGATGACCACCGATGTGGACGCCCTGTCGAACTTCCTCCAGACCGGTCTGATCACCGCCGTCGTCAGCCTCCTCACCGTCCTCGGCGTGCTGGTCGCCCTGCTCGTCATCGACGCGGGCCTCGCCGTCGTCCTGCTCCTCGCCCTCCCCGTCCTGATCGGCGCCACCGCCCTCTTCCGCCACTACTCGGTCCCCGCCTACCGCGAGGCCCGCGAACGCGTCAGCGCGGTCAACGCCTGCCTCCAGGAGAACGTCACCGCCATCCGCGTCACCCAGGCGTTCCGCCGCGAGCAGCACAACGCCCGCGACTTCGCCGAACTGGCGTGGGGGTTCCGGGACTCACGGCTGCGCGCCCAGCGGTACATGGGCACGTTCTTCCCGTTCGTGGAGTTCCTCGGCACCCTGTCCACCGCCGCCGTCCTGGTCGTCGGCGCGGGCCAGGTGCGCTCCGGCGAGCTGAGCGCGGGCACCCTGATCGCCTTCCTCCTCTACGTGGAGCTGTTCTTCTCGCCCATCCAGCAGCTCTCGCAGGTCTTCGACGGCTACCAGCAGGCGGTCATCGGCCTCGGCCGCCTCCGCTCCCTGATGCGCACCCCGGCCGGCACCCCGCAGCCCGAACAGCCGGTCGCCGTGGGTCGGTTGCGCGGCGAGGTGGAGTTCGACGAGGTGTCGTTCGGTTACGCGGGCGGCGGCGGCCAGGAGGTCCTGCACGGGCTGCGGCTGCGCATCGCGCCCGGTGAGACCGTGGCCCTGGTCGGGGCCACCGGAGCGGGCAAGTCCACCGTCGTCAAACTGCTGGCCCGCTTCTACGACCCGACCGCCGGAACCGTACGGGTCGACGGCCACGATCTGCGCGACCTCGACCTGCCCGCCTTCCGGCGCAGACTCGGGCTCGTACCGCAGGAGCCGTACCTGTTCAGCGGAACCGTGCGGGACGCCATCGCCTACGGACGGCCCGAGGCCACCGACGCCGAGGTGGAGGCCGCGGCCCGGGCGGTGGGCGCGCACGAGATGATCGCCGGACTCCGGCTCGGCTACCTCCAGCAGGTGGGGGAGCGCAGCCGCAACCTCTCCGCCGGACAGCGCCAGCTCCTCGCCCTGGCCCGCGCCGAACTCGTCGACCCGGACGTCCTGTTGCTCGACGAGGCCACCGCCTCGCTCGACCTGGCCACCGAACGCCGGGTCGCCGCCGCGACGGACGCCCTGTGCCGTCGGCGTACCACCGTGGTCGTCGCCCACCGGCTGACCACCGCCGCCCGCGCCGACCGGGTCGTCGTCCTCGACGCCGGAGCCGTCGTCGAGAGCGGGACGCACACCGAACTCCTCGCGGCGCGGGGTCCGTACCACCGCCTGTGGGAGGCCTTCCGGCAGACCGGCGTTCCGGCCGTGCCCGACCGGGACCACCCCGACACCACCAGTCAGCTCGTCAAGGAGAGTGCCAGATGACCGAATACCGCAACCTCGGCCGCACCGGCGTCCGGGTCAGCCCGCTCGCGCTGGGCACCATGATGTTCGGGGCGCGCGGCAACACCGATCACGACGACAGCGTCCGGATCATCCACCACGCCCTGGACTCCGGCATCAACTTCGTCGACACCGCCGACGTCTACTCGCAGGGCGAGTCCGAGACCATCGTCGGCAAGGCGCTCGCGGGCGGCCGGCGTGACGACGTGGTGCTGGCCACCAAGTTCCACGGCCGCCTGGGCGACGACCCCAACGCGTTCGGCAACAGCCGCCGTTGGATCATCCGCGAGGTGGAGAACAGCCTGCGCCGGCTGGGCACCGACTGGATCGACCTCTACCAGGTGCACCGCCCCGAGCCCGACACCGACTTCGACGAGACGCTCGGCGCGCTCTCCGACCTGGTCCACCAGGGCAAGATCCGCTACATCGGCACCTCCACCTTCGAGCCCTCCGCGATCGTCGAGGGCCAGTGGACCGCCGAACGCCGGGGCCGCGAGCGCGTCGTCGCCGAGCAGCCCCTGTACTCGCTGCTGGCCCGGGGCATCGAGCGCGAGGTGCTTCCGGTGGCGCAGCGGTACGGGCTCGGTGTGCTGTCCTGGAGTCCGCTGGCGGGCGGCTGGCTGACCGGCCGCTACCGCAAGGGCGCCGAGCAGCCGGCCTCCAGCCGCGCCGAGCGCCAGGCCGCCCGGTTCGACATCACCGCGCCCGAGAACGCGGCCAAGCTGGCCGCCGCCGACGCGCTCGCCGTCCTCGCCGAGGAGGCCGGACTCACCCTCGTCCAACTCGCCCTGGCCTTCGTGCTGGAGCACCCGGCCGTCACCTCGGCGATCATCGGGCCGCGCACCTTCGCGCAGCTGGAGAGCCAGCTCGGCGCCGACAAGGTGAGGCTGAGCCGGGACGTCCTCGACAGGATCGACGAGATCGTCCCGCCCGGCGTCAACCTGTCTGCACGCGACGCCGGTTACACCCCGGCGGTCCTCACCGACGCGTCCCTGCGCCGCCGTTCGGCCTGACGGCGCGGGGAGCGGGCCGGGGTCACTGGCGGATGCGGTCGCGGATCCAGACCCCGGCCTCCTTCAGGACCCCGGTCCCCGTCCAGTTGCTCCCGCTGCAGGTGCCGGTCTTGAAGACGGCGCCGGAGCGGTGGTCGTCGGAGTAGTTCCAGTTGGTCCAGGAGATCTTCTTGCGCTTCATCAGGTCGAGGTAGCGCTGCGACATCGTGAAGTCGTTGGCGCCCTCGCCCGCGTAGTCCTGCGTCCCGAACTCCGTGACGAACACCGGCAGTCGGTCGGAGGCCCGGTCGAGGGTGTTGAGGTACTCCTCGCGGTGCGAGGCCGCGTAGAAGTGGAAGGTGTACATGATGTTCGAGGCGTTGACGGGGTTGTTCACGACCTCGGACTCGCTGGAGCCCTCGGACACCCCGAAGGACGACCAGGCGCGGGTACCGACCAGCACCACCGCGTCGGGGTCCTCGGCCCGGATCACCGGGATGATCTGCTCGGCGTAGGACTTGATGCCCGACCAGCTCACCCCCGAGGGCTCGTTGGCGATCTCGTAGAGCACGCCCGGGTGGTTCTTGTACTTCTTCGCCATCGCCGTGAAGAAGGTCTTCGCCCGGTCCAGGTTCACGTTCGGGTCGCCCGGCGAGAGCATGTGCCAGTCGATGACCGCGTACATGCCGCGCGCGTGCGCCGCGTCGACGAACTTCTGTGCCCGGGCGGTGAATCCGGCCGGGTCGGTCTCGTAGCCGCCCTCCTGTACGTAGGTGGAGACGCGCAGTACATCGGAGCGCCAGTCCTGGGCGAGCGCGTCGAGCGAGCCGTCCGTGACGCACTGGGCGTACCACTGGGTGCCGTGGGTGCTCATCCCGTTGAGGGCGACCGCCTCGCCGGAGGCGTTGCAGAGCTGGAGACCACAGACGGAGAGCTGCCCGTTGGCGGCGAGCGGGGTGGCGGCGGTGGGAGCGGCGCCGGTGGGGGAGGCCGGGGCGGGTGCTGCTCCGGCCCGGACCGGAGCCATGAGTGCGGTGACGACACCGAGCGCGGACGCGGCGAGCAGGGCCTTGCGGGCCAGTCCGCGGCGGCCGGTCCTGGGGGCGGAACCGGTGGGGGGATTGGTGCGCTGGTGCATGGTGGTGCTCCCTTCGGAGGGGGGTGGGAGGCGCCATGTCGGCAGAACTGAAAGTAAAGGTTCCTACCAATTGACGTCAACGGTGGTGGGAAACTTTCCTGTCTATTAACGCGCGGGGCGGAAGGGCCCGTTGGGACCCTTCCGCCGTCCGCCCTCAGCTCCGTGCCGGTCAGCCCGTCGGCAGCGGATAGACCGCCAGCGAGAAGGAGTGCCCCGCCGGATCCCCGTACACCCGCACGTCCCGGGGCCCACTGTTGCTCTCACCGGTGTCGACGGGCCGGGCGCCCAGACCTATCGCCTCCCGCTCGGCCTCGTCGATGTCCTCCCGCGCGACCAGGATCCGCAGATGCGCCTGCTGCGAGTCCTCCGGGCGCGGCCAGCTCGGCGGGGCGTAGCCGTGGTCGCGGCGGATCGCCAGCCGGACGCCGTCGTTGCCGACGATCTCGACGAAATCGGGGTCGGTGCCGATCCGTATCTCCCCGCCGAGCAGTCCGGCGTAGAACTCGGCCAGCTCCATGGGCTCGGCGCAGTCAAGGACGAGGACGCTCGTCTTCTCCACAGTCATGCGGGAACGGATACCCCCGGCGGCCCCGGACACGCCGTGCCGGACCCGGGCCGGTGTCCGGCCCGGGCATCCGGCCACCCGGCGCGGACGTGTCCCGGATGAGGAAACACCCCACCCCGCCTAAGGTGCCAACCATGGCACGGAGCGCGGCGACCCACGGGCCGGCCGGGGGCGACGCCGCCCCGGACGGCCCCGACCCCCGGCGTTGGCGGGCACTCGGCGTCTGCCTGGTGGCGGGCTTCATGACCCTGCTGGACGTCTCCATCGTCAATGTGGCCCTCCCCTCCATCCGGGAGGGCCTGAACACCCCGGAGTCCGACCTCCAGTGGGTGCTCTCCGGCTACGCCCTCGCCTTCGGCCTCTTCCTCATCCCCGCCGGACGCCTCGGCGACGCGCGGGGCCGCCGGGCGGTCTTCATGGTGGGCCTCGCCCTGTTCACCCTGTCCTCCGCCGCCTGCGGGGCCGCCCAGTCCAGCATGTGGCTGGTGATCGCCCGGCTGGTGCAGGGCATCGCGGGCGGTCTGATCTCCCCGCAGATCTCCGCGCTGATCCAGCAGATGTTCTCCGGGCGGGAACGCGGCCGGGCCTTCGGCATGTTCGGCACCGTCGTCGGCATCTCCACGGCCGTGGGCCCGCTGCTCGGCGGACTGCTCATCCAGGCAGCCGGACCGGAGCACGGCTGGCGCTGGGTCTTCTACGTCAACCTCCCGCTCGGCGCCGTCTGCCTGCTGCTCGCCCACCGCCTGCTGCCCGACACCCCCTCCGCCGGCCGGGTCCGGCCGCGCGACCTCGACCCGGTGGGCGTTGCCCTCCTCGGGGCCGGGGTGCTGGCCCTGCTGCTGCCGTTCGTCCAGGCCCAGCAGTGGCCCGGCAACGCCAAGTGGCTGCTGCTCGTCCTGGCCGCGGCGCTGCTCACCGCGTTCGTCGCCTGGGAGGCGCGGTGCACGGGCGGCCGCACCCACCCCGTCCTGGACCTGTCGCTGTTCCGGCTGCGCTCCTACTGGCTGGGCTGTCTGCTGATCCTGCTCTACTTCGCCGGGTTCACCTCGATCTTCTTCGTCACGACCCTCTACCTCCAGTCCGGCCTGGGCTACTCCGCCCTCCAGGCCGGACTCGCCATCACCCCCTTCGCCCTCGGCTCCGGCGTCGCCGCCTCCATCGGCGGCCGGCTCGTCGGACGCTTCGGCCGCCCGCTGGTGGTGGCGGGCCTGGCCATGGTCGCCCTCGGCCTCGCGGGCACCGCGCTCGCCGTCCACCTGGTCCCCGGCGACGGAGCGGGCTGGGCCATGGTCGCCCCGCTGCTCCTCGCCGGCCTCGGCAGCGGTCTGGTCATCGCCCCGAACCAGACCCTGACCCTCGCGGAGGTCCCGGTCCACCGGGCAGGCAGCGCCGGCGGCACCCTGCAGACCGGGCAGCGGGTGGGCTCCGCGATCGGGATCGCCGCCGTGGGCGCGGTGTTCTTCGCCCAGGTCGGCCCGGACGGCTGGGCCGACGCCTACGACCACGGGCTCATCGTGTCCGTCGCCTTCGTACTGGCCGGACTGATCGTGGCGCTGGCCGACGTCGCGGCCGACCGACGGGGCAGACGACGTACAGCGGACCGATCCACCGACGACGCATCGAGGAGCGCGGCATGAACGACACGACAGCGGACGCGACAGGAGCGGGCGGCGCCGGGAGCGAAGGCAACGACTCCTACGGCCACAAGCCGTTCAAGCGGTCCAGGAGCCACTTCCCCGACCGGATCACCGCGGACGGCCGCGACGGTTGGCCCGTCGAACCGGGCCGCTACCGCCTCGTCGTCAGCCGCGCCTGCCCCTGGGCGAGCCGCGCGCTCGTCTCCCGGCGGCTGCTCGGCCTGGAGGACGCGCTCTCCCTCGCCGTCGCCGACCCGATCCAGGACGACCGCAGCTGGCGCTTCACGCTGGACCCCGGTGGCAAGGACCCGGTCCTCGGCATCCGCTACCTGAGCGAGGCCTACGACGCCCGGGAGCGCGACTACCCCGGCGGCGTCAGCGTGCCCGCGATCGTGGACGTACCGAGCGGGAAGCTGGTCACCAACGACTACCAGCGGATCACCCTCGACCTGGCCACCGAGTGGACCGCCCTGCACCGCCCCGGCGCCCCCGACCTCTACCCCGAGCCGCTGCGCGCGGAGATCGACGAGGTCATGGAGGGCATCTACCGGGACGTCAACAACGGCGTCTACCGGTGCGGTTTCGCCAGCACCCAGCAGGAGTACGAGGAGGCGTACGAGGCCCTCTTCGCCCGCCTGGACCAGGTCTCCGCGCGCCTCGCCGACCGCCGCTACCTGGTCGGCGACACCATCACCGAGGCCGATATCCGCCTCTTCACCACCCTGGTCCGCTTCGACCCCGTCTACCACGGCCACTTCAAGTGCAACCGGAACAAGCTGACCGAGGACCCCGTCCTGTGGGCGTACGCCCGCGACCTCTACCAGACGCCCGGATTCGGCGACACGGTCGACTTCGACCACATCAAGCGGCACTACTACCGGGTGCACACCGGCATCAACCCGACCGGCATCGTCCCCGTCGGCCCCGACCTCTCCGGCTGGACCACCGCGCACCACCGCGAGCAGCTCGGCGGCCGTCCCTTCGGGGACGGCACCCCTCCGGGCCCCGTGCCGTCGGGCGAACGGGTCACCCCGCCGGACGCCGGCTGAGCCGGCCGGACTACCGCACGCGCGGCGGAGGAGGTGGTGGTGCGAGCGTGCCTCTGGCCAGCGGCGTACGGGCCAGACGCACGCACCCCGTGGCGATCAGGGCCAGCGCCGCCAGCTCCGGCAGCAGCCACCAGCCGGTCCGCAGCTGCTCGTCGAAGAGCGTCACCCCGTACAGGATGCTGATCAGCGCGTCCCCCAGCGTCAGCATCGGCTGAACGGCCACCAGACTGCCCGCCTGCAGCGCGTTCTGGAGCAGGAACAGCGCGCCCACCCCGGCCGCCGCCGTGGCGTACAGCTGCCAGGACGCCAGCAGCGCGACCACCCCGCCGTCGTCCAGGTTCGCCATCGCGTCCTTCATCAGCGCCGCCGTCAGCGCGTAGCCGCAGGCGGCGGCCATACCCAGCAGGGCCGCCCGGAGGTTGCCCCGGGTGCGGAGCGCGGCGACGATCAGCCCCGCCTCGAACACCCCGGTCACCAGCAGCGCCGGAATCCAGGCGACGCCCTCCACCGTGTCGCTGCCCTCGACCGGGGCGGCCGCCGCCATACCGAGCGCCAGGCCCGCCGTGACCGCCGAGACCCCGGACCAGACGGCCGCGTCCGCCCGCACCCGCATCACCAGACCGGCGACCAGCAGGGTCAGCGGCAGCTCGATCACGAAGATCGGCTGGACCACCGCGATCGGACCGGTGGCCAGCGCGATCGCCTGGCAAACGGCCGCCACGATCACCAGCCCGATCCCCGCCAGCCACACCTTCTGCCGCACCAGACGGGTCATCAGCGACAGCCGCATCGCCTCGCTGTCGGGCACCTCCATCGCCGCCCGGCGCTGGAGCACCGAGGCGCAACCGTTGCTGAGGGCGGTCAGCACGGCGAACAGGACACTGATCACCGGCCCATCATGGCGGCGGGCCGCCCGGGGCGCGCGCCGCACGGGCCCGGTGGGCGTAACGTACGTACGCCGCGACTTGCGGACCGTATCCGACCGCAACTGCCGGTAGCGTTCGGACCATGGCCGCGAAGACGCACCGCACCGCCGCACACCCCGCCGTCCTGTCCGCCCGGGCACTGAACCGGGCGACCCTGGACCGTCAGCTTCTGCTGCGCAGGTCGCCGATGTCCGCGAAGGACGCCGTCGCCCACCTCGTCGGGCTCCAGGCGCAGAACACCAAGCCGCCGTACTTCCAGCTGTACGCCCGGCTCACGGAGTTCGACCCCGCGGAGCTGTCCACCCTGATGGAGTCCCGCGAGGTGGTCCGGATCGTCACCCTGCGCTCCACCCTCCACACCCATACGGCGGACGACGCGCTCACCCTGCGCCCGCTGGTGCAGGCGGCACGCGAGCGGGAGCTGAAGGGCTTCCGGCGCGGGCTGGAGGGGGTGGACCTCGACCGGCTGGCGACGGTGGCCGAGGAGCTGGTCCGGGAGCGCCCACGCCCGGTCGGGGAACTGCGGAAGGAACTCCTCGCGCACTGGCCGGAGGCCGACCCGCTCGCGCTCACCGCCGCTGCCCGCTGTCTGCTGCCGCTGGTCCAGGTCACCCCGCGCGGACTGTGGGGCCGCAGCGGGCAGGTCGCCCTGACCACCGTGGAGCACTGGCTCGGCCGGCCCGCCGAGCCCGTGCGGGAGCTCGACGCCACGGTGCTGCGCTACCTCGGCGCGTTCGGCCCCGCCTCGGTGATGGACTTCCAGTCCTGGGCGGGCCTCACCCGCACGAAGGAGGTCTTCGAACGGCTCAGGCCCGGGCTGCTCACCTTCCGCGACGAGCGGGGCGTCGAGCTCTTCGACCTGCCCGAGGCCCCGCGCCCCGACCCCGGCACACCGGCCCCGCCGCGCTTCCTGCCCGAGTTCGACAACGTCCTCCTCGGCCACGCCGACCGCACCCGCGTCATTCCCGCGGTGAACAAGGGGCGCAATGGGGTGGGCAACCAGGCGTACGGCACGGTGCTGATCGACGGGTTCTTCGACGCGGTCTGGCGCATCGAACGCGAGGGCGGCGCGGCGCGCCTGACCGTCCAGCCGCTCCGGAGCCTGGCCCGCGCCGAGCGCGCGGAGATCACCGACGAGGCGGCGGGGATGCTGGCCGTGATGACGGACGCGACGGACCACGACGTCCGGTTCGGCACGTTCCTGGACTTCGGCGACTGAGACTCTCTTACGGGGTACGGGGCCGAGGGTCAGGGCAGCAGTCCCGCCCGGCGGGCCGCCACCACCGCCTCCAGCCGGGTGTGCGCCCCCAACTTCCGCATCGCGGACCGCAGATACCCCTTCACCGTCTCGGGCCGCAGCCCCAGCCGCTCGGCCGCCGCCGCGTTCGTCGCGCCCGCCGCCACACACGCCACCACATCCACCTCGCGCGGCGCGAGACGGACCTCCCGGGCCGCGGGCGCCTTGGCCCCCGACGCCGAGGCCAGCCGCCCGCAGACCTCCAGCAGCTCGTCGCGCAGCGCCGGATCGACGACCCTCGGCACCAGCGCGCGCAGTTCGCGGTGGGCCTCGCGCACGTCCTCCCAGGCGCCGGGCACCGTGCCCGGATCGCACACCTGCTCCCGGCCCGCCGCCAGCAACCGCCGCACCTCGTCCCGTACCGCGAGCGCCTGCTCCACATCACGGGCCGACGCCACCACCGCGTCGAAGGTCCGGTCGCCGAGCGTGACCGGTGTGCGCAGCGCCCCGTACAGCACGCCCCGTACCGTCCGGCGTACGACGACGGGGACCGCGACGACCGAGCGCAGCCCCTCCGCCGCCACCGCCGCGTCGTACTCGTGGCTGATGTGGCGGGAGGAGGCGTAGTCCGTCACCGCACAGGGCCGCGACAGCGCGATGGCCTTGCCGCCGAGGCCGCTCCCGGCGGAGATGACCAGGCCCCGCAGCGCGCTGGTCTGTGCCCCGTTCAGCTCGGCGATCCGTGCGTGGCGCGCGTCGGACAGCAGACCGCCGAAGGCCACGGGGAGCCCGCTGGTGCGGCGCAGCCTCAACAGTGCCGCCTGCATCTCGACCGCATCGACCGGTTCCGGCACTCCGACGCCCCTCCACCCGGCCCGTATCGCCTCCCCCGGACGGGGGAGGGCACCACCCCCGTCCGGGGGTGGTGAGACCTGGGTCACTGTTTACATGATGTCAGGTGACCGGTCCGTAATGAGGAGGGCACATGTCGGCAACCAGCGCGACCGAGACGTTCCGGGCCGCCCGGGACTTCCTGCTGGCGCACCGCGAGGACTACGACACCGCGTACGCGGGCTTCCGCTGGCCCCGGGCGGACCACTTCAACTGGGCGCTGGACTGGTTCGACGTCATCGCCGAGAAAAACGACCGCACCGCCCTGCACATCGTGGAGGAGGACGGCCGGCGCACCGAGGTGTCCTTCGCCGCGATGTCGGAGCGCTCCGACCGGGCCGCCAACTGGCTGAAGGCGCAGGGCGTACGGGAGGGCGACCGCATCCTCGTGATGCTCGGCAACCAGACCGAGCTGTGGGAGACCGCCCTCGCCGCGATGAAGCTGCGCGCCGTCGTCATCCCCGCCACCCCGCTGCTCGGCCCCGCCGACCTGCGCGACCGGGTGGAGCGCGGCCGGGTGCGCCATGTGCTGGTGCGGGACGCGGACACCGCGAAGTTCGACGAGGTGCCCGGGGACTACACCCGGATCGCGGTGGGCGAGGAGGTGGCGGGCTGGCGGTCGTACGCGGGTGCGGCGGAGGCATCCGCCGTGTTCACGCCCGGCCGGGAGACGGACGCGGACGAGCCGCTGATGCTCTACTTCACCTCCGGCACCACCGCCAGCCCCAAGCTGGTCGAGCACACCCACGTGTCCTATCCGGTGGGCCACCTGTCGACCATGTACTGGATCGGGCTCAGGCCGGGCGACGTCCATCTGAACATCTCCTCGCCCGGCTGGGCCAAGCACGCCTGGTCGAACCTCTTCGCCCCCTGGTCCGCCGAGGCCACCGTCTTCATCTTCAACTACACCCGCTTCGACGCGGGCCGTCTGATGGCCGAGATGGACCGCTCGGGCATCACCAGCTTCTGCGCCCCGCCCACCGTCTGGCGGATGCTCATCCAGGCCGACCTGAGTCAGCTGAAGGTCCCGCCGCGCGAGGTCGTCGCGGCCGGGGAGCCGCTGAACCCGGAGGTCATCGAGACGGTCCGGCGGAAGTGGGGCGTCACGATCCGGGACGGCTTCGGGCAGACGGAGACCGCCGTCCAGGTCGCCAACACCCCCGGCCAGCTCCTCAAGACCGGTTCCATGGGCCGCCCGAGCCCCGGCTTCACCGTCGAACTGCTCGACCCGGTGACGGGACAGCCCGGCGCGACGGAGGGCGAGATCGCCCTCGACCTCTCCGACCGCCCCGTCGGCCTGATGACCGGCTACCACGGCGACCCGGACCGCACCGCCGAGTCGATGGCCGGAGGCTACTACCGCACCGGCGACATCGGCGCACGCGACGAGGACGGCTACATCACCTATGTGGGCCGGGCCGACGACGTGTTCAAGGCCTCCGACTACAAGATCTCGCCGTTCGAGCTGGAGAGCGCCCTGCTGGAGCACGAGGCGGTCGCCGAGGCCGCCGTCGTGCCCGCCCCCGACCCGCTCCGCCTCGCCGTCCCGAAGGCGTACGTCGTGCTCGCGGAGGGCTGGGAGCCGGGTCCGGACACCGCGAAGATCCTCTTCGAGCACTCCCGGGCGGTCCTCGCCCCGTACAAGCGCATCCGCAGGCTGGAGTTCGCGGAGCTGCCCAAGACCGTCTCGGGCAAGATCCGCCGCATCGAGCTCAGGGAGCGCACCGCCCTGGGCACCGGCGTCGAGTTCGACGAGGGGGACCTGAAGTGAGCGAGCCGGCACCCGAGAAGCTGTCCTACGCACACGGCACCGGCGGCACCGCGCTGCTCGGCGACACCATCGGCCGCAACCTCGACCGTACGGTCGCCGCACACGGCGACCGCGAGGCACTGGTCGACGTGGCCTCCGGCCGCCGCTGGACGTATACGGAATTCGCCGCGGACGTCGACGAGCTGGCCCGCGCCCTGATGGCGTCCGGGGTGGCGAAGGGCGACCGGGTGGGCATCTGGGCGGTCAACTGCCCCAAGTGGGTGCTCGTGCAGTACGCCACGGCCCGGATCGGTGCCGTCATGGTCACCATCAACCCGGCCTACCGCGCCCACGAGGTGGAGTTCGTCCTCCAGCAGGCCGGCGTCTCCCTGCTGGTCGCCTCGCTCTCGCACCGCACCAGCGACTACCGCACCCTCGTCGAGGAGGTCCGCGGCAACTGCCCCGGCCTGCGGGCCGTCCACTACATCGGCGACCCGTCCTGGGCGGAGCTGACCGCCGCCGCCCCCGCCGTGACGCGCGGACAACTGGCCGCCCGCGAGGCGGAGCTGTCCTGCGACGACCCGATCAACATCCAGTACACCTCGGGCACCACGGGCTTCCCCAAGGGGGCGACGCTCTCCCACCACAACATCCTCAACAACGGCTATTTCGTGGGGGAGACGATCGCCTACAGCGAGGCGGACCGGGTCTGTCTCCCGGTGCCCTTCTACCACTGCTTCGGCATGGTGATGGGCAACCTCGCCGCCACCTCGCACGGCGCCTGCGTCGTGATCCCGGGCCCGTCCTTCGAGCCCGCCGCCGTGCTGGCCGCCGTCCAGCAGGAGCGCTGCACCTCGCTGTACGGCGTGCCCACCATGTTCATCGCCGAGCTGAACCTGCCGGACTTCGCCGCGTACGACCTCTCCTCGCTGCGCACCGGGATCATGGCCGGTTCGCCCTGCCCGGCCGAGGTGATGAAGCGGGTCGTCGCCGAGATGCACATGGCCGAGGTCTCCATCTGCTACGGAATGACGGAGACCTCACCCGTCTCCACGCAGACCCGCCGTGACGACGACCTGGAGCGCCGTACCGGCACGGTGGGCCGGGTGCTGCCGCACATCGAGGTCAAGATCGTCGATCCGGTCACCGGCGTCACCCTGGAGCGCGGCAGCGCCGGCGAACTGCGCACCCGGGGCTACAGCGTGATGCTCGGCTACTGGGACCAGCCCGACCGCACCGCCGAAGTCGTCGACGCGGGGCGGTGGATGCACACAGGGGACCTCGCGGTGATGCGCGAGGACGGCTATGTCCAGGTCGTCGGCCGGATCAAGGACATGATCATCCGGGGTGGCGAGAACGTGTACCCACGGGAGATCGAGGAGTTCCTGTACAGCCACCCGAAGATCGCCGACGTCCAGGTGGTCGGGGTGCCCGACGAGCGTTACGGCGAGGAGATCCTGGCCTGCGTCATCCCCCGCGATCCGGCCGATCCGCCGACCCTGGAGGAGATCACCGCACACTGCCGGGAGCGGCTCGCGCACTACAAGATCCCGCGCAGGCTGCGGATCCTGGAGACCTTCCCGATGACGGTCAGCGGGAAGGTCCGCAAGATCGAGCTGCGCGAGACCTACGCGGACTGAGCGGGCGGGCGGCGGGTCAGGCGGCTTCGATGATGTCGGGGCCGCCCCGGGTCGCCGCCGCCCACTCGATGAGCAGCACCTCGTACGTCGCCGCCTCGGCCGCGGACCAGCCCTGTCCGGAGGAGTCGACGAGCGCGCGGATGGCCTCGTTGGCCTGCTCGGCGGCGGGCGCGGGGCGGTCTGCGGGGAGGGAGCTGTCCGGGAGTAAAGCCATGCGCACAGCTTACGTGCCACCGCTGACAGTCACGGCATCCGAAGGCCGGGCAGCGGGCGTTCGGGCCGTCGGTGTCAGTTCGCGGCGCATGCAGACCCGGGGCCAGCGGTCGAGGCCGTGCTCGGCCTCCTCGGCGCGGATCGTGCGCAGCCCGTCGGTGAGTTCGGCCTCGGGCAGGATCCGGAAGCCGATCCGGGCGTAGTACGGGGCGTTCCACGGCACATCGGTGAAGGTGGTCAGGGTCAGCGCCGCCATTCCCCGGGCCGAGGCCAGCTCGGCCAGGTGGGCGATCAGGGCCCGGCCGATGCCCCGGCGTGCGGCGCACGGGTCCACCGAGACCTGCTCGATGTGCAGGGCGTCGTCGACGGGGTCGGCGAGCACATAGCCGAGCGGCCGGTCGCCGGTGGCGGAGAGAGGGTCGGTGGCCACCCAGCAACGGTCTGCCTGCCGGTAGCTCTCCAGCAGGTCGAGCGGGGGCGGATCGTCGTCGGCCACGAAGGCCATGCCCAGGGCCCGGAACGGCTCCCCTGCGGCGCGCTCGATGTCCTGGAGAAGCGGAAGATCCGAGCGTCTGGCGGAGCGGATACGCATGTACTCAGTGTGCCGCGCCGGACGGCCCACCGGTACGCGGGTGGCCGGATCCACCTCCCGGCGGAGCCCGGGGCGTCCGTTCAGGCGCCCGTGCTGACCAGCTCGTCCGCCGGGCTGTTCACCGGCTGCGGGGTCCCGGTGAGGTCCATGACGAAGAGCGGGAGTCCGACGCCGTCCGCGCGGGCCCGGGCTTCGGCCGCGTACCCCGCGAGGGAGAAGAACACGCCGGTCGCCGAGGCGCCCAGCGCGTTGAGCCAGAGGGTCTCGACCGCGCGGAGCGTCGTCGGCCGGGTGCTGGAGTCGACCTGGGCGATCAGCCCGTCGGCCCGCAGATCGATCCCGGAGGCCGGGCCCGCCCCGGGCCGGCCGACGTCGCGGTAGCCCAGCCACGTCAGATAGAGGCCGGCCGCGCTCACCGCGTCGTGGCCCGTGCGGATCGTCATCGGGTGGAACGTCGGGCGCGGGTGCGCGGCGGTGCGCGGCAGCGGGATATGGGCCGGGGAGACCGGCGCGGCCGGGGCCGGGGCGGCGGCCACCGGGCGCACCGGTATCCGCAGGACGGTCCCGCACGGGCAGCACAGCTCGGGTTGCGGCCACTGGTCCTCCCGGGCGCAGGAGGCGCAGCGGACGGTGACCCAGACGTCGTTCCAGCTGCGATGGGTGACCAGGACCGCCGGGGCGCCCGGCAGCAGCGGCGGGGCGGTGGGCGTCCCGCACGGGCAGGGGTAGGCCGGTGTGCTGTAGGCGTGGTCCCGGCCGCAGACAGGACACCGGACCGGCACGGACTCCACGTAACTCTCCCTCCGGCACGGACGCGCGACCGCTTGCGCTCCGTGCCTCCCTCGTCACTCCATGGTCCACCAGGAGCGAGGCTCTGGGGAAGGGATTGACGCACTTCGTACGGGCGGAGGGCGGTTCACGCCCTTGACGGGGGTCGTCCCAGGTTTTAGATTGCTTCCGTATAGCAGAACTGAATTTCCGTAATGCGGAATTGGTGCTCTCAGGTGGCGCGACAGAGCCCGACTCCACCAATCCCGAGCAGGAGCACTCAATGCCTCGTATGACCGCTGCCCGAGCGGCAGTTGAGATCCTCAAGCGCGAAGGCGTCAGCAACGCGTTCGGTGTGCCGGGTGCGGCGATCAACCCCTTCTACGCGGCCCTCAAGGCCTCCGGCGGGGTGCAGCACACCCTGGCCCGTCACGTCGAGGGCGCCTCCCACATGGCCGAGGGCTACACCCGGGCCAAGGCCGGCAACATCGGCGTCTGCATCGGTACGTCGGGCCCGGCGGGCACCGACATGATCACCGGTCTGTACTCCGCCATCGCCGACTCCATCCCGATCCTGTGCATCACCGGCCAGGCGCCGACTGCCGTCCTGCACAAGGAGGACTTCCAGGCCGTCGACATCGCGTCGATCGCCAAGCCGGTCACCAAGGCGGCGACCACCGTCCTGGAGGCCGCGCAGGTCCCCGGCGTCTTCCAGCAGGCCTTCCACCTGATGCGCACCGGCCGCCCCGGCCCGGTCCTCATCGACCTGCCGATCGACGTCCAGCTCACCGAGATCGAGTTCGACCCCGAGCTGTACGAGCCCATCCCGGTGCACAAGCCCGCCGCCTCCCGCAAGCAGATCGAGCGGGCCGTGCAGCTGCTGAACGCCTCGGAGCGCCCGGTGCTCGTCGCGGGCGGCGGCATCATCAACGCCGACGCCTCCGAGCTGCTGGTGGAGTTCGCCGAGCTGACCGGCGTCCCGGTTATCCCGACCCTGATGGGCTGGGGCATCCTGCCCGACGACCACGAGCTGAACGCCGGCATGGTGGGCCTGCAGACCTCGCACCGCTACGGCAACGCGAACTTCCTGGAGTCCGACTTCGTCCTCGGCATCGGCAACCGCTGGGCCAACCGCCACACCGGCAAGCTGGACGTCTACACCCAGGGCCGCACCTTCGTCCACGTCGACATCGAGCCCACCCAGATCGGCAAGATCTTCGCCCCGGACCTCGGCATCGCCTCCGACGCCAAGGCCGCGCTGGAGCTCTTCGTCGAGGTGGCGCGCGAGCTGAAGGCCGCGGGCGAGCTCAAGGACCGGTCGGCCTGGGCCGGTTCCACGCAGGAGCGCAAGGCGAGCCTCCAGCGCAGGACCCACTTCGACAACGTGCCGCTCAAGCCGCAGCGCGTGTACGAGGAGATGAACCGGGCGTTCGGCCCGGAGACCCGTTACGTCACCACGATCGGGCTCTCGCAGATCGCGGGTGCGCAGATGCTGCACGTCTACAAGCCGCGCCACTGGATCAACTGCGGCCAGGCGGGCCCGCTGGGCTGGACGATCCCGGCCGCGCTGGGCGTCGCCACCGCGGACCCGGAGGGCACGGTCGTCGCCCTCTCCGGCGACTACGACTTCCAGTTCATGCTGGAGGAGCTGGCCGTCGGCGCGCAGCACCGCATCCCGTACGTCCACGTCCTGGTGAACAACTCCTACCTGGGGCTGATCCGCCAGGCGCAGCGCAACTTCGACATCGACTTCCAGGTCAACCTGGAGTTCGAGAACCTCAACTCCCCGGAGCTGGGCGTCTACGGCGTCGACCACGTCAAGGTCGTCGAGGGCCTCGGCTGCAAGGCGATCCGGGTCACCGAGCCGGACCAGCTGCTGCCGGCCTTCGAGGAGGCGAAGAAGCTGGCGGCGGAGTTCCGCGTCCCGGTCGTCGTCGAGGCGATCCTGGAGCGGGTCACGAACATCGCGATGAGCGGTACGGACATCGCGTCGGTCAACGAGTTCGAGGACATCGCCACGGACCCGTCCCACGCGCCCACCGCGATCCGCCCCCTGACCGTGTCCTGACCCGCCCGGCACCGAACGAGGGCCCCTGCCCCGGAGAAGCCTCCGGGGCAGGGGCCCTCGCGCTTCGACCGCGGACCGGATCCGCTGCGAACGGCGCGCCGTGCGGTCAGCCCGGCCGGTGGGTCGCGCTCAACAGGGCTCGCCAGCGCGGCAGTTCGGTAAAGGGCAGGATCAGGCACAGGGCAGTCACCGACGTGGCGACCCACGTCCCCCACAGCGCCCATGCGGACGCCGCTGCCGCCACCGCCTGGAGCACCACCAGCGCGATGGTGACGATGCCGGGCACCGCGACGGGCGGGTCACCGCCGGGCCGGTCGCCCGGGGTGCCGAAGAGGGCAGGAAGCCCGATCAACAGCAGGACGGCGCCGATCGCCAGCGGGACGGAGAGGGACCACAGGGCCCAGGGGGTGCACACCCAGGCGGTCATCTCGACGGCGAAGCGCAGGCCGCCGCGGACGGGGTCGTGCCCCGGAGGTCGTGTCCCGGTCCTCACGGTGCGGAGGTGTGAGCCGGAGGGGCGGCCTCGAAGCCGGTGATCAGGGTGTCGACGAGGAAGCGGTAGCTCCGCGTGACGTCACGGGGCAGACCGAAGCCGCCGGCGCCCTCAAGGGTGACGAACCCGTGCAGTGCCGATCGCAGCGCCCGTGCGGAGTCGACGACCCGCGCGTCGGGCAGGCCGAAACCGGCGAGGACGTCGAGCAGAACCCGCAACGCCTCTTCGCCGGCGTCCCGGTCCTCCTCGTCACCGGCCGCCGGAGCGGGGACGGTGGCGGCGTAGCGGCCGGGGTGCTCCAGGGCCCAGCGGCGGTAGCTGTCGGCGAACGCCCGCACCGCGTCCGGGCCGGAACGGCCGACGCACTCCCGGGCCAGGTGCTGGGCGAGTTCGCGCTTGGCCCGGACGGAGATGCCGTGCCGCAGTTCGTGCAGGGAAGCGACGTGCTTGTACAGGGACGGCGGCCGTACGCCGAGCCTGTCGGCCAGCAGCCCCATGGTCAGGCCCGCCCAGCCGACCTCGTCGGCGAGCGCCGCTCCCGCCGCGACGACGGCGCTCGTGTCGAGGCCCGCCCTAGGCACGGGTGTGCGTTTCCAGGAAGGCGAGCATCAGGGACACCGTCTCCTCGGGGTACTGGTCGTGCGGGTAGTGGCCGGCTCCCTCGATCACCGCGACCTCCCCGACACCGGCAGGCATCGCGGCCACGATCGCCTCGCCCTCGGCGCGCGGATCGACCCAGTCGGGGTCGAGCGAACCCTCCACGATCAGGGCGGGGGTCCGTACGTTGCCCAACTGGGCGCCGGCGTCGGTCGGCGCCGACTGCCCCATCTTGCGCAACGCCCGCATCCGGTCGGGCTCGCCCAGCGTCGCCCGGACGCGGCCGAGCCGGTCGGCCCAGTCGGCGGGCTTGCGGCCCGGGTAGGCGTGGTCGAGGTAGCGGGACCACAGTCCCACGCTGCCGAAGAGGGCGGCGCCGAGCAGCAGGAAGGCGCCCTTGCGGTAGCGCTTCGAGCGGAGGTCGCCGAACGCGATCGACTGTGCGCGCGTGAAGGGGGCCAGCTCGATGACGCCTCTGACCAGGTCGGGATCCTGGGCGGCCGCGATGGTGGCGGCTCCGCCGGAGATCGAGTGACCGACCAGGACGGCCGGGCCGCTGTCGAGGCGACGGATCACCGCGAGCAGATCGCCCGCGATGTCGGTGCGCGAGTAGGAAGGCCATGTCGCACTCGACTCGCCGCAGCCCCGCAGGTCGACCGCGGCCACGCGGTACCCCGCCGCCGCCAGGCGCGGCAGGACGAATCTGTACGCCGCGCGGCTGTCGCCCATGCCGTGGGCCAGGACGACCAGTGGGCCCTCGCCGGCGGTCTCGTAGGCGAGGGTGCCGCCCGGGACGGAGATGAACTCGGTCATGGCGTCTCCCTGCTCGGTGCAAAAGCTAATGTGACTAGCTAAAGGCTAATGCTATTAGCTACACGCGTCAAGCGAGGCCGGACCTACAGCCCGTCCGGCGTTTGAGGACGGAACCGTGGGGCTGGAGCGGGCCGTCTTCCGCGTGAGGGGCACGGTGGCGTCCCTGCTTCGAAGCGTGCGCGCCCACCCGCGCGAGGGTTCCGTCCTCAAACGCCGGACGGGCTGGGTATGGTGCGGCCCCATCACCCTGACGGTTCCGTCCTCAAACGCCGGACGGGCTGGATAGCGCCGGACGGGCTGGGTGGGCGCGGCATGCGAAAGGGCGTGGAGTACGGGACCGTATCCGTACTCCACGCCCTCGTTCAGGGGGTGACAGGGACCGCGGCGGCGGCGATCGGCCCGGGTGAGGGCGTCTCCTTCAGGTCAGGAGACGGTCCCCGGGCCTTCACCACCGCACTGGCATCGCTCGACCGCCGCGGCCTCGTCGTCCTGCCCGTGCCGCGCGGCACCCCTCATCCGGGTGCGCGGTACGAGCAGGGGTACAGCGGGAAGCTCAGTCCTCGCGCAGGGCGCGGACCGCCTCCTCCACGCGCTTGCCGTAGTCGGCGTCGGCGGCGTGGAAGTGGGCGAGGTTCTTCTCGATCACGTCGTCGCGGGTGACCTGCGAGAGGCCTCCGGCGATGTTCGCGACCAGGCGGCCCTTCTCGTCCTCCGACATCAGCCGGAAGAGTTCGCCCGCCTGGAAGAAGTCGTCGTCCTTGGTGTGGGCGGGCGCCTCGTGCGTGCCCGTCCAGCCGTGGATCGCGAGCGGCGCGGCGAGCGCCGCGTCGGTCTGCGCCGGACCGGCGTACGAGTTGGGCTCGTAGTTCTTGTCGTGGCGCGAGCCGTTGCGGGTCGCGTGGACGCCGTCGCGGCCGTAGTTGTCGACGACGGCGGTCCGCGGCGCGTTCACCGGCAGCTGGGTGTGGTTGACGCCCAGGCGGTAGCGGTGCGCGTCCGCGTAGGCGAACAGCCGGCCCTGGAGCATCTTGTCCGGGGACGGGCCGATGCCGGGCACGAAGTTGTTCGGCGAGAACGCCGCCTGCTCGACCTCGGCGAAGACGTTGTCCGGGTTCCGGTCCAGGACCAGGCGGCCGACCCGCTGGAGCGGGTAGTCGCTGTGCGGCCACACCTTGGTGAGGTCGAACGGGTTGAACCGGTAGTCGGCCGCCTCGGCGGCCGGCATCACCTGGACGTACAGCGTCCAGGACGGGTTGACGCCGCGTTCGATGGCCTGGAGCAGGTCCGTCTGGTGCGAGTTGGCGTCCTTGCCGACGAGCTCGGCGGCCTGGTCGGCGGAGAGGGACCGCACGCCCTGGTTCGTCTTGAAGTGGTACTTGACGAAGAAGGCCTCGCCCTCGGCGTTCGTCCACTGGTAGGTGTGCGAGCCGTAGCCGTTCATGTGACGGTACGAGGCGGGGATGCCGCGGTCGCCCATCAGCCAGGTGATCTGGTGCGTCGCCTCGGGGGCGTGCGCCCAGAAGTCCCAGACGTTGTCCGGCTCCTGCTTGCCCGTGAACGGGTCGCGCTTCTGCGAGTGGATGAAGTCGGGGAACTTGATCGGGTCCTTGATGAAGAACACCGGGGTGTTGTTGCCGACCAGGTCGTAATTGCCCTCGTCCGTGTAGAACTTGAGGGCGAAGCCGCGCGGGTCGCGGACCGCGTCCGCGCCGCCGAGCGAGTCGGCGACGGTCGAGAAGCGGAGGAACGTCTCGGTGCGTTTGCCGACCGAGGAGAGGAAGTCGGCGCGGGTGAAGCCGGTGACGTCGTCGGTGACCTCGAAGTAGCCGTACGCGCCGGAACCGCGGGCGTGCACCACGCGCTCCGGAATGCGCTCACGGTTGAAGCGGGCGAGCTTCTCCAGGAGGTGCTGGTCCTGGAGGAGGATCGGTCCACCGACACCGGCGGTGGCGGAGTTCTGGTTGTCGGCGACCGGGGCGCCTGACTCGGTCGTGAGCACACGCTTAGCCATGTGGCGGGATGACCTTTCGTACGAGCTGCTGACGGCTTGAGGAGCGTAGATTCGCCGCGAGACAACGTCAACAGTTTGTTGAAAACGAAGTGTGTGGTTCCGGGCCGCGGCAGCGCCTGGGCGCGACAGGACAGGTGTCAGCGCCACCGCGGCCCGGAGTTCAGGGGGCCCGCCGTGTGCGGGCCGTGGCCCCGTACGGGGCCAGGGGCTCCTTGCGGAGCCGGGGGAGGGATCAGACCTGGGAGCCGGACAGCCGCTCGACCGAGCGCAGCAGCGCCGAGTGGTCGAGGCCGCCGTCGCCCTGGGCGCGCAGCGAGGCGACCAGCTGGGCGACCACGCCGCCGACGGGCAGGGCCGCGCCGACGTTGCGGGCGGCGTCCGTGACGATGCCCATGTCCTTGTGGTGCAGGTCGATCCGGAAGCCGGGGGCGAAGTCCCGCTTCAGGAAGTTGTCCTTCTTGCGGGTCAGCACGGTCGAGCCGGCCAGGCCGCCGTTGAGCACGTCCAGCGCGGCGGCGAGGTCGACGCCGGACTTCTCCAGGAAGACCACAGCCTCGGCGCAGGCCTGGATGTTGACCGCGACGATCAGCTGGTTGGCCGCCTTCACCGTCTGGCCGGAGCCGTGCGGGCCACAGAGCACGATCGTCTTGCCGAGCGCTTCGAGCAGCGGCTTCGCGGCGTCGAAGTCCGCCTGCTCGCCGCCGACCATGATGGACAGGACCGCCTCGATGGCGCCGGCCTCGCCGCCGGAGACCGGCGCGTCCAGGACCCGGATGCCCTTTTCGGCCGCGTTCTTGGCGAGGTCCACGGAGGTCTGCGGGGTGATGGAGGACATGTCCACCAGCAGCGCGCCGCGCTTCGCGTTCTCCAGGATGCCGTCCGGGCCGTAGGCGATGGCCTCGACCTGCGGCGATGCGGGCACCATCGTGATGACGACATCCGCGTCCCTGACCGCGTCCGCGATCGAGGAGGCGCCGGTGCCGCCGGCCGCGACCAGCCGGTCGATCTTGTCCTGCTCCAGGGTGTATCCGGTGACGGAGTAACCGGCCTTGATCAGGTTCTCGGACATGGGGGAGCCCATGATGCCGAGGCCGATCCACGCAACCTTGGGGAGGTTGTTGCTCATGAGGGTGCCTTCCTGAAAAGCGTGTGTGCGTAAGACCCACCCCCCGATTGCCGGTGGGTCTGAGGGGGGTTGGGCTCACCCCTTGGTGGAATCGGGCGGTCAGCCGGCCGCTCGGGCCGACGCCGGGAGCCAGTCGAACGACTCCGCGCTCGGACGGTCGCCCGGCTTGTACTCCAGGCCGACCCAACCCGCGTAACCCGCGTCCTTGAGCTCGTCCAGGAGCCGCTCCAGCGGGAGCGAGCCGGTGCCCGGCGCGCCGCGGCCCGGGTTGTCGGCGATCTGGACGTGGCCGGTCTTCGCGGCGTACGCCTTGATGACCTGGCTCAGGTCCTCGCCGTTCATCGAGAGGTGGTAGAGGTCCAGCAGGAACTTGGCGTTCCCGAGGCCCGTCGCCGCGTTCACCTTGTCGACGACCTCGATCGCGGCCGGTGCGCTGACCAGCGGATAGAGCGGCGACTCCGGCTTGTTGAGCGTCTCGACGAGCAGGATCGCCCCGACGCGGTCCGCCGCGCGGGCGGCCAGCACCAGGTTCTCCAGCGCGAGCGCGTCCTGCACCTGCGGGTCCGCGCCTTCGACGCGGTTGCCGTACAGCGCGTTGAGCGCCGTGCAGCCGACCGAGGCGGCGAAGTCGGCCGCCACCTCGATGTTGGCCCGGAAGCGGTCCGACTCCGGGCCGGGCGCGGAGAGCGCGCCGCGGTCGGGGCCGGGCAGCTGTCCGGCGTAGAAGTTCAGCCCCACCAGCTGGGTGCCGGCGTCGTCGAGCGCCTTCTTGAGGGCGTCGAGCTCGGCCTGCGGCGGGGCGGGGGTCTCGATCCAGGGCCACCACAGCTCGACCGCCGTGAAGCCCGCCGCGGCGGCTGCCGCGGGACGCTCCAGGAGCGGGAGTTCCGTGAAGAGGATCGAAAGGTTCACATCGAAGCGCTGGTCCGGGTATCCCATGAGGGTTTCGGCGCTCCTTCCGTATTGCGGAAGTTAGTTTCTGCTTAACGGAAGATTGCCCGGAGGGTGGCAGGGCTGTCAAGGGGGTGCCGGAAAATTCGCCCCGGTCAGCGGCGTACGGAATCGGTGGCGCGGGCGCCTTCGGGCATACGAAAGCGGGGCGGGGGTCGCTGTCGACCCCCGCCCCGCCCGGTTCTCACGCCGTACGCACCGCTCCTAGCTGCCCGGGACCGTGTCCTCGAAGCTCGTGCCCGCGTCGCGGTACGAACCGACCATCGCGTTGACCTGCGCCGGGGTGAGCACCTGGTCCTTCACATGCAGGACGTAGTCCACCTGCTGGTCGTAGGCGCGGGGCGTGGTGCTCGGCTGCCCCTCCAGGTCGATCAGCCACTGGTTGAAGTTGATCGACATCGGCCGCTCGGGCAGATAGGCCGCCCCGTGCGTCCCGAAGTGCTGCCCGTCGACGTAGTACGTGATCTCGTTGTCGTCGATCGTCACCACCAGGTCGTGCCAGCCCGCGTAGGACTGCCGCGACTCGCTGTGCGCGTTGACCGCCTCCCACGGGTCGGGCCGGTAGGTCTCCCACGACGTCGTGTACAGGATGTTCGCCGGCTCACCCCAGCCGCCGTTCGGCAGATACTCGAAGTCGTACTCCGCGTAGTCGTCCGCCATCGGCGCCTTGAGGTCGTTGATGGTGAAGAACGTCTGCACGATCCGGTCGCCGTCCGGGCCCGAGCGCGGCGCGTCGCTGAACTTCACCCGCGACGCGTACGTCCCGTTCTTGAACTTCATCGACTGCGTCAGGATCTCGGTGTGCTTCGTCGACGCCCCGGTGCCCGCCGTCGAGGTCTCCAGGTTCATCACCGTGTTTCCGCCCTGGTCGGCGAAGGTGACGCTCGAAGGTGCCCAGGTCGCGCCCGGCACGCCCGGACCACCGGAGTTGGACCGTACGCTCCAGCCGTTGGCGTTGATCTTCGGGTCGGTGTGCGAGCTGTAGTCGAAGTCGTCGAACAGCGCCGCCGCGTCGCCCGGCGGGTCGGTGGGCGGGTCCGTCGGGTCCGGCGGGTCGGTCGGCCCGTTGCCGCCGGGCGCCTCGCCCCACACGGTCGCGCCGGAGACATGCGCCGTCACCTTGGACCAGTCGCCGTACGCGGCCTGCTCCGGCCCGAAGGAGTAGTCGTCGGACTGCACGAGCGAGGCCCAGGACGACTGGTGGAAGCGGAGCTGCAGGTCGCCGGTGTCCGCGCCCGGTGCGAGCGAGCCCGCCCCGGCGGTGAAGCCGATCTCCAGATAGCGGTCGGCGGTGGCGGTCGGGGTGGCGAGCGTCCCGAACGTACCGGTGATGTTTCCGCACCCCTTGACCGCCCAGGAACAGGCGAACCGGTAGGCGGCGGACGCCGAGTCGGCCTTGAAGTAGTAGCGCACCTTCACGCTGCTCAGCGGTACGGAGGTGGAGCCGGCGTTGCGGACCTTCAGCCACGGCTCGCTCTGGTCGGCGCTCGCACCGGACGCGCTGGTCCGGTACTGGACGACGATGCCGTCCGCCGCGGCGGACGCCGAGGACGGCAGAGCGGCGAGCCCGGTGGCGGCCAGCGCCACGGCGGCGGCCGATGCGGCGGCGGTGCGCAGCCTGGACCCGCGCGGATTCCTGCGTGATGGGTTCACGGGTGTGTTCCTCTCCGGAACGGTGGTGGGGGAGTGGTTACGAGTGGGGTCGCGCTGTTCCTGAGGGCGGGGACGCGGATCCGGCCGTCGCGAGCGACCGTGCGTCCAGCGGGCGGTAGGGGACGCCCAGGGCGTCCAGCCGGGCGGTGTGATGACGCAGCCGCTCGACGAACCCCGGCCAGTCGCCGTGCCCGCCGGACCAGGAACGGTCGGCGAGCGCGCACAGCCGTGGGTAGCTGAGGTACTCGATCTCCTCGGGGGTGCGGGCGTACTCCGTCCACACCTGGGCCTGGGTCCCGAGCACCCGGCCCCGCTCGGCCTCCGGCCAGTCCCGCGGGGCCGGTTCGTAGGCGTGGACCGTGTGCAGGGAGACCGGCGCTCCGGGCTGGGCCACCGGTTCCGACGGGTCGCCGGACTGGGCGTAGTCGAGGTAGGTCGCCCGGTGGTGCGCGGCGATCACCTGGTGGCCGCGGTGCACGGCGGCCCGCGTGTGCGAGGAGTCGCGCCAGGTCATCACCGTGAATTCCGGCGGGAGTTCGGCCCCGTTCTCGACCCAGCCGAGCGGAATCCGGCCGCGCTCCACCAGGAACGCCCCGATCCGGCCCATGAACCAGCCGTGCAGTGCCGCCGGGTCGGCGAGCCCCAGCTCCGCCGCGCGTTCGCGGGCCGCTGGGCTCTCCTCCCATTCGGTGGTCGGGCACTCCTCGCCGCCGATGTGGACGTACGGCGACGGGAAGACCTCCAGCACCTCCTCCAGCACGGCGCGGCAGAAGTCGAAGACGCCTTCGTGCACGCCGAGGATCGTGTCGCACACCCCCCAGCGGGTCCACACGTCCAGCTGCCGTTCCGGGTGGTTGCCCAGCTCCGGGTAGGCGGCGAGCGCGGCCCGCACATGGCCGGGCATCTCGATCTCCGGTACGACGGTGATGCCGCGCTCCGCCGCGTACCGCACCAGGCCCTTCAACTCGGCCTTGGTGTAGTGCCCTTCGTGCGGCACCGCGTCGACGTACGCCCCGTCCGGACCGGTCGGACCCTGCTGCGACCCGGCCCGCCGGGAGCCGACCGAGATCAGCCGGGGGTAGGCGTCGACCGGCATCCGCCAGCCCTGGTCGTCGGTGAGGTGCAGATGCAGGACGTTCAGCTTGTGCAGCGCCATCAGGTCCACGTACCGGCGCAGATAGCCGATCGGCTGGAAGCGCCGCGCCACGTCCAGCATCGCTCCGCGCCACGGCCGGTCCGGTACGTCGGTGATCTCGACGCACGGCAGCTCCCAGGGACCCGTGCTCGCCGGACCGCCCGACAGCGCCTCGGCGGGCAGCAGTTGGCGGATCGTCTGGACGCCCCGGAGCAGCCCGGTGAGATGGGCGGCGCGCAGCTGGAGGGCGCGCGGGGCGACCGTCAGCCCGTACCCCTCCTCGCCGAGGCCGCCGAGCCGGTCGTCCAGGGCGAGGACGACCCGGCCGTTCGGCGCGGGGGCGAGGGGCAGTCCGGTGGTGCGGCCGACCAGGGTGCGCAGCAGGTCCGCCGCCGGTTCCGCGCCCCGCAGCGCCCGGACGGTGGTCTCCCGGTCGAGGGTGAGCCGGCCGCCGAGCGAGGAGATCCGGCTGGGCCGGGGGAGGAGGGAGAGGGCGGGGGAGGGGCGCGATGCGGGCACGGGATCTCCGGATTCGGTTCGCGGGCGGGCGGGCGGCGAGGCGTCGTCGAACGCTCAGCCCTTGACGGCGCCGGCGGCGAAGCCGGACGTGACATGGCGCTGGAGCAGCAGGAAGATCACCAGGGCGGGCAGCGCGAAGAGGGTGGAGGCGGCCATGGTGGCGCCCCAGTCGGTGCCGAAGGTGTTCTGGAAGGACGACAGCCAGACCGGCAGCGTCCGGTTGTCCTGCTGCTTGATGATCAGGAAGTTGGCGTAGGCGAACTCGTTCCAGGCGGTGATGAAACCGAACAGCGAGGTCGCCATCAGCCCCGGCGCCAGCAGCGGCAGCGCCACCCGCCGGAACGCCCCGGTCCGGGTGCAGCCGTCGACCTGCGCGGCCTCCTCCAGCTCCGGCGGGATCGTCCCGATGAAGCCGCGCAGCACCACGACGGTGAACGGCAGCGTGATCATGAAGTAGATCAGCGTCAGCGTCGGCAGCCGGTCCAGCATGTTCGTGTCCCGGGAGATGATGTAGATCGGGATGATCAGCGACTCCCAGGGCGCCATCTGTGCGATGAAGATCATCAGCATGAACTGCCGCCGGCCCTTCCACCGCAGCCGCGCCACGGCGAACGCCGCACCCAGCGCGACCAGCAGCGCCAGCAGGACCGCCCCGAGGGTGACCAGGATGCTGTTGCGCCAGAAGAGGGCGAAGCCGTCGGCCTCCACCGCCCGCCGGAAGTGGTCGAGCGTCCAGGTGTGCGGGAAGAGCTGCGGGTCGGCGGACTGGATGTCCTTGGACGGCTTGAAGGCCGTGGAGATCATCCAGTAGACGGGGAAGAGGCAGACCACGACGGTCACGGCCGCGGCGAGGTGCAGCGGAAGCCGGCGCAGGCGCGGGCGGGCGGACGTACGAGGGAGTGCCGTACGGGTGCTCATCGGGTCTCGTCCTCCTGGCGGAGCATCTGGCGGAAGTAGAGGACGAGCACCCCGGACATCAGGACCACGGTGACCATCGAGGCGGCGGAACCCAGGTCGTACCGCTGGCTGGAGAGCGCCGTCTGGACCGCGTAGACCGGCAGGATCGTCGTGGCGTCGCCCGGCCCGCCCCGGGTCATCACCCAGATCTGGACGAACGCCTTGAACGTCCAGATCACCTCCAGCGAGAGGACCAGCAGGAAGATCGGCCGCAGCATCGGAAAGGTCACCGAACGGAAGATCCGCGCCGCGCCCGCCCCGTCCAGCCGCGCCGACTCGTACAGCTCCGGGGAGACGGTGGTCAGCGCCGAGTACAGGGTGATCGCGGCGAACGGCACCGACTGCCAGACGATCAGCGTCACCAGGATGGCGAAGGCCGCGGTGCCGTTCGCGAACCACGGATAGCGGTCGAAGGAGTCGAGGCCGAGCGAGGTCAGCGACCAGTTGACGATCCCGAACTCCGAGTGGAACAGCCACTGGAAGACGGTGGTCGCCGCCACCACCGGCATCGCCCAGGCCAGCACCAGCGAGCACAGCACCACCGTCCGCCCGATCCGGCCCAGCTGCTCCACCATCAGGGCGACCAGGGTGGCGATCACCATGATCAGCACGACATTGACCGCCATGAACAGGAAGGTGCGGCGCACCACCTCCCAGAAGCGTGGATCGGTGAGCAGCGTGCGGTAGTTCCGCAGCCCGACGAACTCCGCGTCGCCCGCGATGAGCTGGCGCAGCCGGAAGTCCTGGAACGAGATCAGGACGGCCCGCACCAGCGGGTAGACCAGCAGATAGAGCATGCCGCCGACGGCGGGGGCGATCAGGGCGTACGGCCAGAGGCCCTGGGCCCTGGCCCGCGGGGGCGGGGCCTTGCGTGCGGCGGGGCGCGGGGCCGGGCGTCGCCGGGGGGTGCGGGGTGCGGTCCGTTGGCCGACGACCGGCACGGCGCGCCTCCTTTCGTGCTGCTCGGGTGGCGGACCGGGTCAGGAGCCGGCGTTCATGGCCCGGGTGATGTCCTGCGAGGCCTTCGCCGCCTCCTTCGCCGGATCGCCCCCGGTGAGCACGGCCGTCATGTAGTCCTTGATCGGGTTCTCCGCCTCGACCGCGGCCCAGCCCGGGGTGTTGGGCGTCGCGTGCCCGTTGGCCGCGCCGACCGCCATCGCGGCGGCCCCCGGATCGTCGGCCACGGCGGAGGCCAGCGTGGTCCGGTTCGGCACATAGCTCATGGCGACGGCGAGCTTCTTCTGCCAGGTGTCCCCGGTCAGCTCCTTGATGAAGGTGACCGCCTCGTCGGGATGGGCCGCGGCGGCCGGCACGACCAGGTCGGAGCCGCCGGTGAAGACCGCGCCCGGGGTGTCCGCGGCCTTGCCCGGGATCGGGAAGAAGGCGAGCTTGCCCGCCAGTTCGGGGTTCTTCTCCGCGATGACCTTGGCCCCGCCCGGGGTCTGGATGACCTGGGCCACCTGCCCCTGGGCCATCACCTCGGTCTGCGGCGGGTCGTCCTCGTCGGAGTCCTTGGGGCCCTTGCCGAGCGCCTGGAGCTCCTGGTAGAAGGCCATGCCGCGCAGCGCCTCGGGGGTGTCCAGCGCGCCGGACCACTTCCCGCCGGACTCGGCGGCGAGGTCGCCGCCCTCGTCCCAGATGAACCCGGCCAGCGCGTACCACATCTGTCCGGGCAGGTAGATGCCCTGCGTGCCGCCCTTGTTGAGTTCGGTCGTGGCGTCGATCCACTGCTCGCGGGTCTTGATCGCCGAGGCGTCGACGCCCGCCTTCTCGAAGAGGTCCGTGCGGTAGACGACCACCCGGTTGGCCGCGTAGTACGGGATGCCGTACTGCTTGCCCTCGTACGAGCCCGGCTCGGCCAGCCCGCTCAGCCAGTTGTCGCCGTTCAGCTCCTCGGTCCGGTCGCTGAGGTCGAGCAGCCCGCCGCTCTCGGCGAACTGCGCCACCTGGGTGTTGCCCGCCTCGATGACGTCCGGGGCGTCGTTGCTCGCCAGGGCGGCGGTGATCTTCTGGCCGATCCCGTCCCACTCCTGGACCTGGACCCTCACGTCGATCGTCGGATGGCGCTTCTCGAAGTCCGCGGTGAACTCCTTCTGGAACGCGTCCGAGACGCTGTCGCGCATCAGCCAGACGTCCACCGTCGTCCGGCCGTCCCCGTTGCCGGAGTCCGGTCCGGACGACGAACTACAGGCACTGAGTGCGGCGGTCAGGACGAGCGCGGACCCACCGGCGAGCAAGCGGTACTTCACGGTTCACCTCGGAAGAGATACGGATCGGACGGACCTGACGAGGCCTGACCACCTGACCAGTGGTGCGCACTGGACAGCTCGCCTGCCGGTGGTGGATGAAGGTGGCATAGACCAATGAGGCCGTCAAGCCCCTGCGTACAACGGGGAATTGGTGATCTAGCCGTAACGGCAGCGGCTGATCTGGTCAGGGTGAGCGCTACACTTCACCTGACCAGCAGGCCAGTTGCGGTGGCGAGATGGTCAACTGGTAAGAAAGATGCAGCCGTCGGGAGGGAAGGCCATGGACGCGGATGTGCCGGGAACGGTGCTCAAACGGGAGCGGACCCGTGATGCCGTGCTGGAGCTGATCGAGTCGCGCAGCCCCGGCGACGCCATCCCCTCGGAGCGCGCCCTGTGCACGCTGCTCGGCGTGTCCCGGCCCACCGTGCGCGCGGCGGCCGACGAGCTGGTCGCCGCCGGACTCCTGGTGCGCGAGCACGGCCGGGGCATGTTCGTCGCCCCCGCCAAGATCACCCAGGAGCTGGTCGCCGGGGACCGGGCGCTGACCGTGCCGCAGGCGTCGGGCGCCTGGTCGAGCCGGCTGCTGGAGTTCACCACGCTCCAGGCGGGGGCCCGGGTCGGCCGCAAGCTGCGGATGTCACCGGCCGCCGAGATCGTCTACGTGGCGCGGCTGCGGCTGGTCGACGGGGCGCCGATGGCCATCGAGCATCTGCACATCCGGGCCGAGCTGGTGCCGGGGCTCAGCGCGCAGGAGCTGGAGAGCGGCGATCTGTACGAGCATCTGCGCGTCACCCACGGCGTGCACGTCCACGAGGCGGTCCAGGCGATCGAGCCCACCGTCGTCACCCGCGCCGAGGCCGGGCTGCTCGACGTCCCGGAGCTCTCGCCGGCGCTGCTCTTCGAGCGGCTGACCTCCGACACCACGGGCCGTCCGGTGGAGTACGTCCACTCGCTCTACCGGGGCGACCGCTACCGGATCGTCTCCCGGCTCGCGCTCGGCCCGGCGGCCGGCATCGCCCCCGACCGGGAGGGGCACCACCCGGGTATTCCGCCCGGCGATTTCGCGCACGGCGACGCCATCGCCTCCTCGACCAGGGGAGACATCCAGACGGGCGCCTGATCGCGACCCTCCGGTCACGTTGCGCAGGGTGCAACTCCGGTTGCACCTCTTGTCGAACGGGCGTCGGCGGGCCAGGGTGGCGGACGCATCCGAAGCAGCCGAACCCCCACACGAGGTGCCTCGCATGAACCCAGCCCCCCACCCGAACCCGGTCCCCGGCCGCCCCGCCCGACCCGGCCGGGCACCCGCGTCCGCCGTCGACGCCCCCGCCTCCGCACCGCCCAGTCGCCGGGGCCTCCTCGGCGGTCTGCTGGCGGGAGCCGCCCTGGCCGCGGCCCCCGCACTCGCCACCCCGGCTCTCGCCGCCCCCGCCCACGCCGCACCCCGGTCCGCCGCCGGGCCCGCCGCCCCGCGCGCCACCCGTCCGCTGCTGCTCGGCACGTACACCTCCGAGGCGGGAGGCGGTACGGGCATCGGCACCGCCGCGTACGACACCGGCACCGGCGCGATCACCACCGGACCGGCGATCACCGGCGTCGAGAACCCCTCCTACCTGGCCCTCCACCCCTCCGGCTCCACCGTCTACGCGGTTGCCGAGCAGGACGCGGGCGCGGTCACCGCCGTGGCGCTCGCGCCGGACGGGACGTACGAGCTGCTCGGCACCCGTCCCACCGGCGGCTCGGGCCCCACCCACCTCTCCGTCCACCCGTCCGGGGACTGGCTGCTGAGCGCGAACTACACCTCCGGCAGCGTCGCCGTGCACCCGATCGCGGCGGACGGCTCGCTGGGCGAGCGCACCGATCTGGTCACCCACAGCTCGCCGCCGCCCGGCCCCGGCCAGGGCGGACCGCACGCCCACCAGATCGTCACCTCGCCCGACGGCGGCCACGTCCTCGCCGTCGACCTGGGCACCGACACCGTGTACACGTACGCGCTGGACGAGTCCGCCGGAACGCTCACCGAGGTCTCCCGCGCCGCCCTGGCCCCCGGCTCCGGCCCGCGCCACCTGGCCTTCCACCCCGGCGGGCGGTTCGCCTACCTGGCCTGCGAGCTGGACGACACGATGGTCGTCTGCGCGTACGACCCCGCCACCGGCGCCCTCACCCCGGGCCCCGGGCAGTCCACCGGTACGGGATCGGGCACCAGCTACCCCGCCCAGCCGGTGGTCACCGGCGACGGGGCGTACGTCTACCTCGCCAACCGGGGGCACAACAGCCTCACCCGTTACGCGGTCGAGGACGACGGGGCGGCCCTGCGCCTGCTGGACACCGTGCCGGTCGGCGGCGACTGGCCCCGGCAGCTCGCCCTCTCCCCGGACAGCTCCCTGCTCTTCGCCGCCAACCAGCGCTCCTTCACCGTGACCGTCTTCGCCGTCGGCCCCGACGGCTCCCTGACCGCGGCGGGTGAGCCCTTCCCGGCGCCGGTCGCGGTCTGCGTGCTGCCGCTCCCGTGACCACCCCGCCCGGGGCCCCGCGCGCACCGGAGCGGGGCCCCGTCCAGCGGTTACAGTCGTGGCCGAGCCGCGGGAGCCCGCACCCCGGGCGAGGACACCATGGAGGCACAGTGCGCTTGAGGGTGGAATTCACCACCGAGCCGTTCGATCTCGACGAGGCGCCCACCCACGCGGTGGTGGCCCGCGAGGTGATCCAGGGCGCCGAGCTGGACGCCGTCGACGTCGGCCCCTTCGGCAACACCGCGGAAGGCGGCGCCGACGAGGTGCTGACCGCCGTGGACGCCCTGCTGCGGCAGGCCCTGGCCTCGGGCGCCACCAGGGTCTCGCTCCAGGTGAACGTGATCGAGGGGGACGTGGCATGACCGCATCCGCCGATCACCCCCCGGTGGCGGGCGATCACCCTCTCGTCTCCGCCGTCAAGCCGCTCGTCGACGCGATGGGCGCCGAGCTGCTGGGCCCCGAGCAGGCCGAGCCGGACGATGTGGTGCTCGCCTGGGAGGGCCGGGACGTCATAGCCGTACGGCTGCCCCAGCTCTCCGACTCGCTGGACCACATCCTCGCCGCGATGGAGCGACGGCACGGGATGCCGCTCGCCGACCTGGACCGCAAGGCCAAGCAGAGCGTCGTCCGGACCCTGGAGGCACGCGGTGCCTTCTCCGTACGGCACGGAGTGGAGACCGTCGCCGGTGCTCTGGGCGTATCCAGATTCACCGTGTACAACTACCTCAACCGAGAACATTCGGCCAAGGGTGAGTAGTTGGCCGAACCCGCCGAACGCACAGGAAAGCCGCCGTCCGCATGCCGGGACGGCGGCTTTCTTCGTTCGCGAGATTTCAACAAAGTGTTGACGTCGTGTTGCGGAGGGCGTTAGCTATCCGCAGCCCGAACAACGCACAGCGAAAAACAGCCACGGAGGCTCCCGTGACTTCGAGCTCCACACCGGGCCTCACCCGGTTCAACACCCTGGCGGACGGCGAGGCCACTCCCGCGCTGCACGAGGTGTGTGCCAGTGCGACCTGGGGAAACACCATCCTCGCCGGGCGTCCGTACGCCACCGAAGAAGCCCTGCTCTCCGCGAGCGACGCCGCCATGGCGACGCTCACCGCGGCGGACCTGGCCGAAGCGATGGCAGGCCACCCGCCGATCGGGCGTCCGATCCCCGGCGACCCGACCTCCTCCCGCGAGCAGCGGGGGATGGCCGGCGTCTCCGAGGAGCTCAAGACCGAGATGCTCGAACTGAACCTGGCCTACCAGGAGCGGTTCGGACATGTCTTCCTGATCTGCGCCACCGGCGCCACCGGTGAGCAGATGCGCGACGCGGTGAAGTCCCGGATCGGGAACTCGCCCGAGCAGGAGCAGGAGATCGTGCGCACCGAACTGGGCAAGATCAACCGCATCCGGCTGACCCGTCTCGTGACGGAGACCCTCGCAGAGGGCGCTCCCGCACAGGACTCTTGAGATCTAGGAGAGTGACGGTCTTGAGTACCGACACGACCGCATCGGTGTCCACCCACATCCTGGACACCAGCATCGGCCGCCCCGCCGCGTCCGTCGCCGTCTCGCTCGCCGCCCGCAGCGGAAGCGACGCGCCGTACGTGACGCTCGGAGCGTCCGCGACCGATGCGGACGGGCGTTGCAAGGACCTCCCGGCGCTGCCGGAAGGAACGACCCACGTACGTCTCGACTTCGACACCGAGACGTACTTTTCCAAGAAGCAAGCCGAGGCGCAGCAGGACGCCCCCCGCGTAAGGGACAGCGGCGCGTTCTTCCCGGAAGTGACGATCGCCTTCGCGGTCGTGCCGGGCGAGCACTATCACGTACCGCTGCTGCTCAACCCGTTCGGCTACTCCGTTTACCGAGGGAGCTAGCACCGACATGCCCACGATTCTCGGCCAGAACCAGTACGGCAAAGCAGAGAACCGCGTCGTAAAGATCACGCGGGACGGCGACACCCACCACATCAAGGACCTGAACGTCTCGGTCGCCCTCTCCGGCGACATGGACGACGTGCACTACTCCGGCTCCAACGCGAACGTCCTGCCGACCGACACCACCAAGAACACGGTGTTCGCGTTCGCCAAGGAGCACGGGATCGAGTCCGCCGAGCAGTTCGGCATCCACCTCGCCCGGCACTTCGTCTCCTCGCAGGAGCCGATCCACCGCGCCCGGATCCGGATCGAGGAGTACAGCTGGGAGCGCATCGCGACCTCCGACGGCAACTCCAAGTTCATCGGCGCCGACGAGGTCAAGCACTCCTTCGTCCGCAAGGGCCAGGAGACCCGCGTCTCCCAGATCACCTACGACGGTGAGAACTGGGAGGTCATCTCGGGCCTCAAGGACCTCACGGTGATGAACTCGACCAACTCCGAGTTCTGGGGCTACGTCAAGGACAAGTACACGACGCTGAAGGAGGCGTACGACCGCATCCTGGCGACGGACGTCTCCGCCCGCTGGCGCTACAACTGGACCAGCGACGAACAGCGCATGCCGAACTGGGAGAAGTCCTACGAGCAGGCGCGCAAGCACATGCTCCACGCCTTCGCCGAGACGTACTCCCTCTCGCTCCAGCAGACCCTGTACCAGATGGGTTCGCGCATCATCAACAGCCGCAGCGAGATCGACGAGATCCGCTTCTCGCTGCCGAACAACCACCACTTCCTGGTGGACCTCGAACCGTTCGGCCTCAAGAACGACAATGAGGTCTACTTCGCGGCGGACCGTCCCTACGGTCTGATCGAGGCCACCGTGCTCCGGGACGGCGTCGAGCCGAAGATCCCGGTCGACATGACCAACCTCTGACGCGGCACTGAACCGGCCGCCGTCCGTCCACAGCCGGACGGCGGCCGGTCATCCCGGAGGGAAATCCCATGGCACAGCCTGCAACGGGGCCGGCAGAAGGCCCAGGCAAAACCTCACCGACCACCGCCGCCGACACGGCAGTTCACCCGGTCGACGAGAAGCTTCCTCCCGCGCGGCTCGTCCCCGCAGCTCTCCAGCACATCGCCGCCATGTACGCGGGCGTCGTCACCCCTCCGCTGATCATCGGCCAGGCCGTCGGCCTGGACACCGCCGGCATGACCCGGCTCATCGCGGCGAGCCTCCTGATCGCCGGACTCGCCACCATCCTCCAGACGATCGGCCTCGGCCCCTTCGCCGGCAACCGGCTCCCCTTCGTCAACGCCGCCTCCTCCGCCGGGATCGCGCCGATGCTCGCCATCGCCGAGACCAGCGCACCGGGCCACCAACTCCCCGCGATCTACGGGGCGGTGCTCGTCGCCGGAGTCTTCTGCCTGGCCGTCGGACCGTTCTTCGGCAGACTGCTGCGCTTCTTCCCGCCGCTCGTCACCGGCGTGGTCATCACCCTCATCGGCGTCACCCTCATGCCCGTGCCCGTCGCCTGGGCGCAGGGCGGCGACGCCACCGCCGACGACTTCGGCGCCATGAAGTACCTGGCGCTGGCCGCCTTCACGCTCGTCGTCATCCTGCTCGTCCAGCGTTTCGGCCGCGGCTTCCTCAAGCAAGTCGCCCTGCTGGTGGGCATGTTCGTCGGCACGCTGGCCGCGATCCCGTTCGGACTCGCCGACTTCTCCGCGCTGAAGTCCGCCCCGCTCGCCGCCCTGCCGACCCCCTTCGCCTTCGGCGCGCCGGAGTTCCAGCCCGCCGCGATCCTCTCGCTCTGCATCGTCATGCTCGTCCTGATGACGGAGTCCTCGGCCGGAATGCTCGCCCTCGGCGAGATCTGCGACCGCCGCACCGACGGCCGCACCATCACCCGCGGCCTGCGCACCGACGGCATCGCCACCCTCCTCGGCCCGGTCTTCGGAGGATTCCCCACCAGCGCCTTCGCCCAGAACGTCGGCGTCGTCTCGCTCACCCGCGTCCGCAGCCGATACGTCGTCGCGGCGGCCGGCGGAGCCCTCCTGATCCTCGGCGCCTTCCCGGTGCTCGGCGCGGTCGTCTCGCTCGTGCCCATGCCCGTCCTCGGCGGCGCCGGCATCGTCCTCTTCGGCTCCATCGCGGTCAGCGGCATCCGTACGCTCTCCGAGGCCGGCCTGGACGACAGCTCCAACATCATCCTGGTGGCCGTCGCGCTCGGCGCGGGCATCATCCCGCTCGCCGCGCCCACCTTCTACGCCGGTTTCCCGGCCTGGGCGCAGACCGTCCTCGGCTCCGGGATCAGCGCGGGAGCACTGGTCGCGGTCGTGCTCAACCTGTTCTTCCACCATCTCGGCACCCACAGCCGCACCGCTGTGGCACTCAAATCCTCCTAGGGTCCTGCCGTGCCCACATCGCCACAGAGAGAAGAAGGAAGCGCCATGGCAGCTTCGGCAGACCCTCAGCGCATCGTCATCGAGAACTGTTCGATCGCCACCGTCGACGCCCACGACACGGAGTACGCGTCCGGGTACATCGTCGTGGCGGACAACCGCATCGAGTCCATCGGCGCCGGCAAGGCGCCGGAGGGCCTGACCGGCGTCGTCCGCCGCATCGACGGCACCGGGCACCTCGCGACCCCCGGCCTGGTCAACACCCACCACCACTTCTACCAGTGGATCACCCGGGGCCTGGCCACCGACCACAACCTCTTCAACTGGCTGGTCGCCCTCTACCCGACCTGGGCGCGCATCGACGAGCCGATGGCCCGCGCCGCCGCGCAGGGCTCGCTGGCCATGATGGCCCGCGGCGGCGTCACCACCGCCATGGACCACCACTACGTCTTCCCCAAGGACTCCGGCGACCTGTCCGGCGCGATCATCGGCGCCGCCCGTGAGATGGGCGTACGGTTCACCCTCGCCCGGGGCTCCATGGACCGCAGCGAGAAGGACGGCGGCCTGCCGCCGGACTTCGCCGTCGAGACCCTGGACGGCGCGCTCGCCGCCACCGAGGCGACGATCGACGCGCACCACGACGCCTCCTTCGACGCGATGACCCAGGTCGCCGTCGCGCCCTGCTCGCCGTTCTCGGTGTCCACCGAACTGATGCGCCAGGGCGCCGAGTTGGCCCGCCGTAAGAATGTGCGCCTGCACACCCACGGCTCGGAGACCGTCGAGGAGGAGCAGTTCTGCAAGGAACTGTTCGGGATGGGCCCGACCGACTACTTCGAGTCCACCGGCTGGCTCGGCGACGACGTGTGGATGGCGCACTGCGTCCACATGAACGACTCCGACATCGCCGCCTTCGCCCGTACGGGAACGGGCGTCGCCCACTGCCCGTCCTCCAACGCCCGCCTCGCCGCCGGCATCGCCCGGGTCCCCGACATGCTCGCCGCCGGCGTCCCGGTCGGCCTCGGCGTGGACGGCACCGCCTCCAACGAGTCCGGCGAACTCCACACCGAGCTGCGCAACGCGCTCCTCATCAACCGCCTCGGCGCCCACCGCGAGGCGGCCCTGAACGCCCGTCAGGCCCTGCGCCTCGGGACCTTCGGCGGGGCCCAGGTGCTGGGCCGCGCCGACCAGATCGGCTCCCTGGAGGCCGGCAAGCTCGCCGACCTCGTCCTGTGGAAGCTCGACACCCTGGCCCACTCCTCGATCGCCGACCCGGTGACCGCGCTCATCTTCGGCGCGGCCGCCCCGGTGACCCTCTCCCTCGTCGACGGCAAGCCGGTCGTCGAGGGCAACCACCTCACCACGGTGGACGAGGACGCCATCGCCCGCGTCACCCGCGACGAGGCCCGCCGCCTCGCGCAGATCGCCGCCGGGGCCTGACCCCGGGCGGTATCCCCGACCGGCCGGTCGAGGGGGACGGCCCGAGACCGGCCGCCGTGGACCCGAGCGGGGCCCACGGCAGCCGGTCCGGCGGACGCGCGCCCCATGGCGCGCGCCCGCCGGACCGGTGATGAACGCTGCCCGCACACACCCCCGTGCGCGCCCTTTTCCGCACCCCCCCTCCACTGCACGACCTGCACGACCTGCACCACCTGAGAGAGCCGCAAGCAACGCCGCACCACTTACGCATCACCTCCCTGACACCCGCGTCGCCGACGACGCGTAACCGACCGGAGGAACCGCCGTGGCCGCTGAGCCCAGGTTTCGCAAAGACGCAGACGCAGCCGCCCCCGACGCGACGGCCGACACCGCCGTGGACCCGGGAGACGACCGGAAACACCCGGTCGACGAGACCCTTCCCCCGCTGAAGATGTTCACCAGCGGCCTCCAGCACGTGGCCGCCATGTACGCGGGCGTGGTGGCCCCGCCGCTCATCGTGGGGCCGGCCGTCGGCCTCACCGCCAAGGAGACCGCCTTCCTGATGGGGGCGAGCCTGTTCACCGCGGGCATCGCCACCCTGCTCCAGACCATCGGCTTCTGGAAGGTCGGCGCCCGGCTGCCCTTCGTGAACGGCGTCTCGTTCGCCGGGGTCGCCCCGATGATCGCGATAGGCAAGGACCGGGGGCACGACGGGATAGCCGTCATCTTCGGCGCGATCATCGTCGCGAGTCTTCTCGGCTTCGTCCTCGCCCCGTACTTCTGCAAACTGGTCCGCTTCTTCCCGCCCGTCGTCACCGGCACCGTGATCACCCTGATCGGTGTTTCGCTCCTCCCGGTCGCCTTCAACTGGTCCCAGGGCGGCAACGCCACGGCGGACGACTACGGCTCGATGACCAACATCACCATGGCCGCCGTGACCCTGGTCATCGTGCTGGCCCTGCGCAAGCTGCTGCGCGGCTTCCTCCAGCAGATCGCGATCCTGCTCGGTCTGGTCATCGGCACCCTGATCGCCATCCCGGCGGGCATCACCGACTTCAGCGCCATCAAGAACGCGGACGTCGTCGGCTTCCCGACCCCGTTCGCCTTCGGCGCCCCGCAGTTCGAGATCGCCGCCATCATCTCCATGTGCATCGTGATGCTCGTCTGCATGACCGAGTCCACGGCGGACATGCTGGCCCTCGGCAAGATCGTCGGCCGCCCGGCGGACGAGAAGATCATCGAGGGCGGGCTCCGCGCCGACACCCTCGGCAGCGCCATCAGCCCGCTCTTCAACGGCTTCATGTGCAGCGCCTTCGCCCAGAACGTCGGACTGGTCGCCATGACCAAGATCCGCAGCCGTTTCGTCGTCGCGGTGGGCGGCGGGATCCTGATCGTCCTCGGCCTGGTCCCGGTCGCGGCCTCGGTCATCGCCCTCGTACCGCTGCCGGTGCTCGGCGGCGCGGGCATCGTCCTCTTCGGTACGGTCGCGGCCAGTGGCATCCAGACCCTCGCCACCGCCGCCATGGAGAAGGGGGAGAACGCGCTGATCGTGGCGGCGGCCCTCGGCATCGGCCTGATCCCGATCGCCGCGCCGCAGTTCTACCACGCCTTCCCGGAGAGCCTGCTGGTCGTCCTCGACTCGGGCATCTCCACCGGCTGTGTGGTGGCGATCGTGCTCAACCTCGCCTTCAACCACTTCGGCCGCAAGCCGGACACGGAGGACGAGGAGGCGGCGCACGGCGAGCACGTGGTGCCCGCGGCCGCGGGGGTGGGCGCGCACTGACGTACCGGCTGCCCGCCGTCCGGTGAAGCCCCGTGCCCCGCACGGGGCTTCGGCCGTGTTCCGGCGACGTCGGCCCCGGGGCGTGTCGGGCGACCGGCGCCGGTCGCCGGACTTTCCTAGCCGATCCGGTAGACGTCCCCGTACACCTTCCACCGCAACGGCGTCTCCAGCCCGAGCTTCCCCTCCCGTACGAAGACCCGCTGCGCGGTCTCCACCCGGCTGGTGTCGGTGTGCGAGGGCTCCCGGCCGATCGCGGCGACCCGGGCGTCGAGAAACGCGTTCAGATACGCCTGCTCGTCGCCGCCCCGCGCGGGCGTCCTGGCCGCCGCCATCGCCTCGCGGCGCATCGTGCGGAAGCCGACCGTGCCCTCCGTGTCGCCCTCGCCGTGCATCACGTACGCGTCGTAGTAGATGAACTGGCCGAGCGCCCCGAGCCCGTCCCGCTCGGCCCGCCGCACCGCCGGGCCGAAGTACAGGGCGTCGCGCTCCGCGTCCTGCGCCGCGCGGAAGGCGGGGTCGTCGGCCGCCTTCGCCCAGGCCCGGGTGAACGGACGGCCGAGCCCCGTGTGCGCGTCGCTGCCCTCCACCGCGCGCAGCGCCGGAAGGAACCGCTCCAGCGGATTGCCGGGGCGCGCCTTCGCGTACCGCTCCACGACCTCCCTCATGTCACCGGTGCCGGAACAGAATCCGATGATGCCCGCCGTGTACCCCCGTCCGTCCCCGATGTCCTCGATGTACGGGTACTGCGCCTCCCAGTCCAGCGAGGAGTTCTCCGCGCTGGAGACCAGCCGCATCGCGATCCGCTTCTTCGCCGGGTCGTTCAGCCCCTCGTCCGGAGCCTTCGACGAGGACGCGGAGCAGCCGGCGAGTGCGGCGGCCGTGAGGAGCGTGGCGGCGAGGGGCGGGCGCAGGGCCCGGACGAAGTGCTTCACCCGCCCAGCCTGCCAGGCCGGCGCCGGGCCGCGGGCCGGGGTCAGGGAGCCGGCCGGGGTCCGTCGGCTGTAGCGTCAGGGGCATGGAAGATCAGTCTGTTGTGGATGTCGGCGATGTGCGCCTCGCTTACCGGACCTGGGGCGATGCGTTCGGCTCGCCCGTCGTGCTGCTGCACGGCCTCGGCGGTTCGGCCGCGAACTGGGAGGCGGCCGGCGCCCTGCTGGGCCAGGAGTGGCGGGTCTTCGCCCTGGACCTGCGCGGCCACGGCGAGAGCGACTGGCCCGACGACTACGACCTGGAGCTGATGACCGAGGACGTCGTGGGCTTCCTCGACGAACTGGAGCTGGACCGGGTCGGCCTCGTCGGCCACGGCATGGGCGGGGTCGTCGCCCGGCTGCTGGCCGAGGAGCACTCGGACCGGGTGGAGCGGCTGGTGCTGGTGGAGACCCCGGCCCCGTTCCCCGGCGACCCGGGGCCGGCGGGGCGGGCCGAGGGCCCGGTGGACTACGACGAGAACGCGGTGCCCGCCGTACGGGACCAGCTCGCCGACCCGGGCCCGGACGCGGCCGAGGCCCTCGGCGACATCGTCTCCCCGACGCTCATCATCACCGGTGGCCCGGAGAGCACGATGGAACAGCACCGCCAGGCTGATGTGGCCTCCCTGATCCCGGACTGCCGGCTGATCACGGTCCCGGGCGGCCACCGGATGCACGAGACCCGGGCCGACCAGGTGGCCGCGCACATCACGGAGTTCTTCACCAGCTGAGGGGCGCTTCGGCCGCGCGCGGCGGTCGCGGTGGTCAGGGCCGGATGATCCTGCGGATCAGCTCCGGCGTCCACTCGACGTACTCGATCTCCGCTCCGTCGGCATGGCGGGCGTAGAGGAACCGCCCCGTCGGGCCGCCGGTCTCGGGGGTGGTGACCGTGGCGTCGGCGGACTTCAGGGTGGCCTGCAGAGCGTCGAGATCGTCGACGACGACCGTCGCGGAGGCATGACCGTACCGCGCGCGCTCCTCGGCCGGTCCCGCGATGACCAGGAAGTTCCCGATGGCGGCGAGGCCGATCTCGTGGAAGGCCAGCCGCAGGTGGGGCTGCTCGCCGGTGAGCTCCTCCAGCAGCGGCAGTGCCTGGTCGAGGTCGTCGGTCCAGAGGCGTGCGTATGTCCTGAGGATGGTCATGAGGGTGCTCCCAGCGGTCTCTTCCCGTGTCCTGGAAACCGTAGGCGGGTGGATCGGCCGACGGGAAGAACGCACTTTTCGGTGAGAGAGGCACCTGAACGAAACCGTGCGGCACGCCGGGACAGGCCGAGGCACGCCGACCCGGACGGGCCCAGTCTCCGCCGTTCTCCGCCGCTCTCCGTCTCTCTTTCCGCTGCCCTCAGCCGCCCGGGGGCCGCCAGTCCGGACGGCGGCCGCTGAGGCCGATCACCCGGTCCAGCAGCGGGGCACCGTCCGGCACCGGGACCGGCGGCCCGAAGATGCCCCCGCGGTCCGGGTCGTCCTCGTCCGGAGCGAGCAGGGCCGCGCAGGACCGCAGCTCCGCCTCGCCCGCCGCGTACGGCTGCCCCGTCGACCGGGCCAGGTCCCAGCCGTGGACGACGAGTTCGTTGAGCGCGACCGCCCCGGCCACCTCACCGGGCAGCTCCACGCCGCCCGCCCGGGTCATGCCCGTCCAGGCGTCGGGGGAGCGCCAGGCCGCCGCCACCTCTTCCAGCCGCCGGGGCAGCGCCTCTCGCCAGTCGTCGTCGAGGACGGGCAGGGCGGCGTCCGGAGAGGCGGCGGTGCTCGCGCCGAGATCCTTGCGGGCGGCGTCACGGAAGGCGGCGGCGAGCCCGGCGAGATGGCCGAGCAGCTCCCGTACGGTGTAGTCGGGGCAGGGGGTGGGGCCGTGCAGCCGCCCGTCGTCGACCGGACCGAGCAGCCCGGCGATCCGCCGGGCGGCCGGTGCCAGGTCCAGCGGGACGGAGGCCGACGCGGAAGTCTCGTGCGTATCCATACAGGGCAGACCCCTCCACCCCCGGAAACTCATCGGCCGGCCGGCCGACCGACCGCCCGGACCGCGAGGCGGGCGACGCAACCCGGCACATAGCGGAAGGTTCCCGGCCGGACTCTTGTCGGAGGGCCCCACGCCATGTCATACAGGTCTGGACCATTGCTGTCCGGATGGAAGGCACCCCCGTGCAACGCCCCCACATATCTGCCGCGTTGGCCTGTTCCGCCCTGCTCCTCGCCCCCCTCCTCTCCGCCTGCGGTGGTACCGCCGAAGCCGACACCCAGCCCCCCGGCACCCCCGAGGGCGTGACCGCCCAGGCCAGCAGCTCCACCTCGGTGCACGTGATGTGGAAGGCCGCATCCGACGACGAGAAGGTCGCCGGCTACGAGATCTACCGGGGAAAGTCCAAGGTCAAGAGCGTCCCCGCGACCAAGACCATGATCGACGTCGACGGGCTGACGGCCTCGACGGACTACACCTTCAGCGTCCGGACCAAGGACACGGCCGGAAACCTCTCCGCGCCCAGCAAGGCCGTCCCCGTCACCACCCAGGCCACCCCGCCCAAGGACGACACGCCTCCCACCGCCCCGGCGAAGCTGGCGGGCCGCGCCGACGGAAGCCGCGCCGCCACCCTCACCTGGGGCGCGGCCAAGGACGACGTCGGCGTCACCTCGTACGACATCTACCAGGAGGACTCCCGGATCCACAGCGTCGCGGGCACCGAGACCTCGGCGAAGGTGACGGGCCTGCGCCCCGGGACCGTCTACACCTTCACCGTCCGGGCCCGCGACGCCTCCGACAAGTCCTCGGCCGACAGCAACGCGTTCGACCTCACCACCGAGTCCGCCCCCGGCGCGCCCGCGAGCACCGCCCCCACCGGTCTGCGCACCGAGATCGGCAAGGAGGGCGCGGAGTTCACCCTCGACCTGTCCTGGGACCAGCCCGACACGGGCGGTGTGATCCCCGCCTACGAGCTCTACCTGAACGGCAAGCTGACCACCACCATCGTCTGGGGCGGCACACCCCCGAAGGGTCGGGCCACCTACCGCCTGAACCTCCCGGACCCGGCGGGCACCCGCTACTCGCTCAAGCTCAGGGCCAAGCTTCCGGACGGCAAGTGGGGCGACTTCTCGGCCCAGCCGACGGTGGTCCTGACGGACTGAGACCGCTCGCGGCATCCGCCTTCCAGGCGTGCGGCCCCGCACACCCTGTGGTCCATTGATCCGGAAGGGCCGGCGGACCGAAGGGGCTGAACCATGGACCGGGGAGACGACCTGGGCACACGGGCCGATGCGCTGATGGAGGGGCTGATCGCCGACAGGGGACGGCTGACGGCCATTCCCTCCGCCGTCGTCCCGTACGCCCGCGCCGAACCGCATCTGCGCTTCCACCCCGAGCAGGACCCCAGGGAGGCGCGGGGCCCGCTCGTCACCCGTCCGGAGTCCCTGCGCCCGTCCGGAATTCCTCTCACCGTCACCCCCGGCGACATGGGCCCCGGATGCGAACCCGCGACCGACAGTCCGGCCTGCCTCCGGGAGGGCCGGGCGAGCGAGCCGGCCTTCGTCGCGAGCGGTGGCCCGCCCCCGCTGGTCAACGGCCCGGCGAAGGCCGCCGACTCCGCAGGGGGTGCCGCATGAGCAGTGCGGCGGACACGAGACCCGCACCGGAGGAAGAGCCCCCGGCCAAGAAGAAGTTCACCTTCCCCAGCGCGCTCACGATCCTCGCGGTCGTCACCCTGGCCGTCTGGGCCCTGGCCTTCCTGATCCCGCCCGGGGCCTACGACCGTAACGAGGACGGCGCACCCGTCCAGGGCACCTACCACCGGGTCGACTCCGACCAGAGCCTCGTCGACCGCCTGAACGACCTCTTCCTCTCCCCGGTCAACGGGCTCTACGGCGTCCAGGACGCGAAGACGGGCGAGGTCGGCCCGGACCTGGCCGGCGAACTGTACGGGAGCGCGGGCGTCTTCCTCTTCGTGCTGGCCATCGGCGCCTTCATCACCGTGGTGTTCGCCACCGGCGCCCTGGACCGGGGCATCGGCCGCCTGGCGCACCGGCTGCGCGACCGCGGAGCGCTGCTCATCGTGGGCGTGATGCTGGTCTTCGCGCTGCTCGGTACGGTCGAGGGCTTCGCGGAGGAGACGCTCGGCTTCTACGGCCTGATCATTCCGCTGATGCTGGCCCTCGGCTACGACCGCATGGTGGCCACCGGCACGATCATCCTGGGCGCGGGCATCGGCGTGCTCTGCTCCACGGTCAACCCCTTCGCCACCGGAGTCGCGTCCTCCGCCGCCGATATCTCGCTCGGCGACGGCATCGTGCTGCGCGCGATCATGTGGGTGGTCCTGACGGCGGTGACGATCGCCTACGTCGTCCGGTACGCGAACCGCGTCCGCGAGAACCCCGACCGCTCGCTCTCCGGCTTCCTCCCCGGCGATCGCGAACACAACGCGGCGGACGCGGCGGAGCCCCCGGAGCTGACGCGACTGCACCAGATCGTCCTGGTCCTGGTCGGCCTGGTCTTCGCCTTCATGATCTTCTCGGTCGTCCCCTGGTCCAGCGCCCTCACCGGCGACGCCGACGCCACCCCGTACGGCTTCGAACTCGGCTGGTCCTTCCCCCATCTGGCCGCCCTGTTCCTGGTCGCGGCGGTCCTGGTGGGCGTCGTCGCCCGGTTCGGCGAGCAGCGGCTCAGCGCGACGATCATCCAGGGCGCGGCCGACTTCATCTCCCCGGCCCTGGTCATCGTCCTCGCCCGCGGTGTCACGGTCATCATGAACAACGCGCAGATCACCGACACCGTGCTGCACTCGATCGAAGGAGCGGTCTCGGGCACCTCCTCGGCGCTCTTCGCGGTCTTCGTCTTCCTCGTCAACCTGCCCCTCGCCTTCCTCATCCCCTCCACCTCCGGCCACGCCACCCTGGCGATGCCGATCCTGGCCCCGCTCGCCGACTTCGCCGGAGTCTCCCGCGCCGTGGTCGTGACCGCCTGGCAGGCGGCGAGCGGCTGGATGAACCTCTGGGTCCCGACGACGGCGGTCACCATCGGCGGGGTGGCCCTGGCGAAGATCGGCTACGACAGATACCTGCGGTTCGTCTGGCCGCTGCTGGCCGTGCTGTCCGTCCTGATCTGCGGGTTCGTGGCGCTGGGAGCGGTGTGGACGTGAGGGGGCGGGGCCGCTGAGCCGCCCGGCTCAGATACGGCCCCGGCCCTCTTCCTCGGTCGGCAACGGGAACAACCTGGCGACCACGGCCACCGCCATGGAGCCCGCCGGACGCTCGGCGGGCTGTCGGTCGCGCTCGCGGTAGGGAGCCAGCAGGGCGCGGACGGACGCGGCCAGTTCGGCCGTCTCCTGCGGGGTGAGGTGGACCACGGCGTCGAAGGACTCCTCGGAGGGTTCCGGCGACTCCTGCCCGGAGGGCCGGTCCGACGACTCCCAGCGAAGCCGCCACGGCCTGCGGCGCCCCCCGCTGTGCGGAGCTTCCTCGACCAGGCCGTGCTTGGCGAGTTGACGCAGATGGAACGAGCAGAGACCGGAGCTGTGTCCGAGGCGGGCGGCGGCCTGGGTCGAGGTGACCGTGCCCAGCTCGGCGAGCAGATCGAGCAGCGCCACCCGTACGGGATGGTCGGGAAGCGGGCGGCGGGCGGAGGCCAGTGGACGGTTCTCATCAATCACTTTGCAAAGAGTGCTACTTTGCAAAGCATTCGGTCAAGTCGGTCCGCAACGGGCCGGTATCCCGGCCTCGTTCGGGCGGACGCGCGTGAAAGGCGTTGATATTCCATGGGTGTTCGGCACGACGACTCCTCTCAGGACCGTCGAGTGCGGGTGCAGGGCCGCCCCGTCGATTCCTTTCCGCGGTTCGTGCCGGAGGCCGAACGGGGCACGGTGCGCCGCATCACCGTGGTCGGTGAGGACGTCCTGCGGCGGCGGTGCCGGGAGGTCACCGAGTTCGGCACACCGGAACTCGCCCGGCTGGTCGACGACATGTTCGCCACGAACCGGGTGGCCGAGGGCGCGGGGCTCGCCGCCAACCAGGTCGGCGTGGACCTGCGGCTGTTCGTGTGGGACATCACGGACGACTGGGGGGTGCGCCACGTGGGACACATCGCCAACCCGGTCCTGGACGAGATCCCGGCCGAACACCGTCGGCTGGTCGACGAATCCGAGGGCTGTCTGTCCGTGCCCGGCCCCTACCGTGTGGTGCCCCGCCCGGACCGTGCCGTCGTGCGGGGCCGTGACAAGGACGGCGAACCGCTGGTCATCGAGGGCCGGGGCTACTTCGCCCGGTGCCTCCAGCACGAGACGGACCATCTGCACGGGCGTCTCTACCTGGACCGGCTCGCCCAGCGGGAGCGTAAGGCGGCCCTGCGGGAAATGGCGGAGGCCAAGGACGAGGTCTTCGCCCGACGAGCCGAGCGGGCGGCGCGGCTGGGCACGTGACCCCGGCCGGGAACACCACCGCCCCCGGCGCCGTGCGGTGCCGGGGGCGGTGTTCGTACGTCGTGACGGGTCAGCGCAGTTGCTCGTACGCCGGCAGCGTCAGGAAGTCCGCGTAGTCCTGGTCCAGGGAGACCTGGAGCAGGAGGTCGTGGGCCTGCTGCCACTTGCCTGCGGTGAAGGTCTCCTCGCCGATCTCCGCGCGGATCGCGGCCAGTTCCTCGGCGGCGACCTTGCGGGCCAGGTCGGCCGTGGCGTGTTCGCCGTTCTCGAAGACCACGTCCGCGTTGATCCACTGCCAGATCTGCGAGCGGGAGATCTCGGCGGTGGCCGCGTCCTCCATCAGGTTGAAGATGGCGACCGCGCCCAGGCCGCGCAGCCAGGCCTCGATGTAGCGGATGCCGACCGCGACGGCGTTGCGCAGGCCGTCGTAGGTGGGCCTGGCGTCGAGGGTGTCGATGGCGATCAGGTCGCCGGGCGCCACCGAGACGTCCTCGCGCAGCCGGTCCTTCTGGTTCGGCTTCTCGCCGAGGACCGCGTCGAAGGAGGCCAGCGCGATCGGGACGAGGTCGGGGTGGGCGACCCAGGAGCCGTCGAAGCCGTCGCCCGCCTCGCGGTCCTTGTCGGCCTTGACCTTCTCGAAGGCCACCTTGTTGACCTCGGCGTCCCGGCGCGAGGGGATGAAGGCGGCCATGCCGCCGATCGCGTGCGCGCCGCGCTTGTGGCAGGTGCGGACCAGGAGTTCGGTGTACGCCCGCATGAACGGGGCGGTCATCGTCACCGCGTTGCGGTCCGGCAGGACGAACTTGGCGCCGCCGTCACGGAAGTTCTTGACGATGGAGAAGAGGTAGTCCCAGCGGCCCGCGTTCAGCCCGGCGGCGTGGTCGCGCAGCTCGTAGAGGATCTCCTCCATCTCGTACGCGGCGGTGATCGTCTCGATCAGGACGGTGGCCCGGACCGTGCCCTGCGGGATGGAGACGTAGTCCTGGGCGAAGACGAAGATGTCGTTCCAGAGGCGGGCCTCCAGGTGCGACTCCGTCTTGGGGAGGTAGAAGTACGGGCCCTTGCCGAGGTCGATCAGGCGCTGCGCGTTGTGGAAGAAGTAGAGGCCGAAGTCGACCAGCGCACCGGGCACGGAGACGCCGTCCAGCTGGAGGTGGCGCTCCTCCAGGTGCCAGCCGCGCGGGCGCATGACGACCGTGGCGAGTTCGTCGGCGGACTTCAGCGCGTACGACTTGCCGGACTTCGGGTCGGTGAAGTCGATGCGGCGCTCGTAGGCGTCGGTCAGGTTGAGCTGGCCGAGGACGACGTTCTCCCACGTGGGGGCGGACGCGTCCTCGAAGTCGGCGAGCCAGACCTTCGCGCCCGAGTTCAGGGCGTTGATGGTCATCTTGCGGTCGGTCGGACCGGTGATCTCCACCCGGCGGTCGTTCAACGCGGCCGGAGCCGGCGCGACCTTCCAGGAGTCGTCCGCGCGGACCGCCGCCGTCTCGGGCAGGAAGTCCAGCGTGGAGGTACGGGCGATCTCGGCGCGGCGCTCCCCGCGCCGGGCGAGCAGCTCATTGCGGCGCGGAGTGAACTGCCGGTGCAGTTCCGCCACGAACGCGAGGGCCGCGTCGGTCAGGACCTCTTCCTGCCGGGGCAGGGGCTCGGCATCGACGATGGCCAGCGTGGACGGCGCTGGTGCGGACATGAGCTGTCACTCCTTCAGCGGGCGGCGGCGTCATGGCCGCCGGGTCGCCTGATACGGCACGGCGTGCCATGGCTCCGAGATACGGCCGTGGGCGCCGTCTGAGGTTCAGAGGGCTTCTGACCAGTGGATAGTAGTTTCCTCATGGTGGAAGTTCAATGGTTTGTTGATGTCGAGATTCTCCGGGTCGACAGAAACGGACGGGTGGCGGCGCAGCGTGCCAGCGCGGCCACGGACGGTGGACGGCACGCGGGTCCGTCCGGTCACTCCAGGTGCTTCAGATCCTGCGAGGTGTCGATGTCGTACGCCTCGGCCACATCCGAACACTCCACGAGCGTGATCGCATCGCGGTGCTCCCGCAGATAGACCCGCGCGCCCCGGTCGCCCACCGCCCCCGCGGCGATGTCCGTCCACCGGTCCGCGCCGAACAGCACCGGATGGCCCCGCTCCCCGTTGTACGAGGCGGCCGCCAGGCTCGCCCGTGAGCGGTACGCCAGACGCACCCGCGCCACCGCCTCTGCCCCGATTCCCGGCTGATCGACCAGGAGAACGAGCGCCGCATCCGCGTCCGTCCCGCTCAGCGCGGCCAGGCCCAGGCGGAGCGAGGAGCCCATGCCCTCCTCCCAGTCCGGGTTCACCGTCACTGCGCAGGCCGGAAGGTCCGCGCGGGCCCGCACCTCGTCGGCCGCCGCGCCCAGCACCACGTGCAGCGGGCCGCAGCCGCCGTTGCGCAGGGAGCGCACCGCGTGCTCGATCAGCGGGCGGCCCCGGTGCTCCAGCAGCGCCTTGGGCCGGCCGCCGAGCCGACGGCCCCCTCCGGCGGCCAGCAGCAACCCCGCGACCTTGGGGTTCTTCGCCGTGGAGCGCGTGTTCGTAGCCATGTCCGTAACCATGGGGTCTGGATACCACTGAGCCCTTCGCACACGCGACACGCATGTCACCCTCAGGGGTAACCCTGATTTCTTTCCGTGGGCTGGCGCGCACTGCCTGTCATGGCGTTAACTTGCGGGCGAACCCGGGGACTTGGCCACCACCCGGGATCGGGGGTCACACCGGCACAAGGACGTGCGAGGGGGAGTGCTGTGTTGCGAAGCGTGGGGCAGAAGCGGCTGACCGGCAGCGGCGAGGACCCGAGAGTGGCCGAGCTGCGGATGGCCGTGTCCCGGCTCCGCCGGGAGCTGGCCGGGCTCCGGGCCGAATTCCCCGACCGGCCGATCGCCGAGGACGAGCTGGCGGCCCTGGACGCGATGGCCGTCAGCGGCGTGCCGGAGATCCCCCGGATGCGCCGTTCCCTGCTGCTGATCGCCGGGGCGATCGGCTCGGTGAGCGCGCTGGCCGCGGCCCTGCGCGAGGTGCGCAACGCGGTCGACCTCTTCGGAGAGCCCCCGCGCGGCTGAGCGCGGGGCGAAGCCCTCACCGCCCGCGCGGCTGACGGCGGCAGACCTCCTCGCCCGCCGCGCGGCCGAACCGCCCGGCGTGGCCCGTCAGCGGCGGATGAGCCTGCGGGCCGTGGCCGCCGCGACCGCCGACGTCCGCGAGTCGACGCCCAGCTTGGCGTAGATGTGCACCAGGTGGGACTTCACCGTGGCCTGGCTCAGGAACAGCCGCTTGCTGATCTGCAGGTTCGACAGGCCCTCCCCGACCAGCTGGAGCACCTCCAGCTCCCGCCGGGTCAGCGCCTCGGCCGGGGTGCGCATCCGGTCCATCAGCCGGTGGGCCACCGAGGGCGCCAGCGCCGAGCGGCCCGCCGCCGCCGTGCGCACCGCCGCCGCCAGCTCCTGCGGCGGCGCGTCCTTGAGCAGATAGCCGCTCGCCCCGGCCTCGACCGCCGCCAGGATGTCCGCGTCGGAGTCGTAGGTGGTGAGGATCAGGACCCGCGGGCCGTCCGGCAGCGCGGTGATCGTCGCGGTGGCCTCCGAGCCGTGCAGGCCCGTACCGAACTGGAGGTCCATCAGGACCACGTCGAAGCCGCCCGCCGCCGCCAGGGCGACGGCCTCCTCGGCGGTGGCGGCCTCACCGGCGACCCGGAAGTCCGGCTCGGTGTCCAGGACCGCCCGCAGCCCCGCCCGGACGACCGGGTGGTCGTCCGCGAGCAGCAGCCGGATCGCCTCCGCGCCCGCGCCCCCGGTCATGCCGCACGCTCCGTTTCCGCGACGGGCAGCGGCAGGGTGAGCGCCACCGCCGTGCCCTGGCCGGGCGCCGACTCCACGCTCAGCGCACCGCCGAGCGATCCGGCGCGCGCCCGCATCGCCGGCAGCCCGAAGCCGCCGTCGCCGCTCTCGTGCACCGGCGCCCCGGACGGGTCGAAGCCCTGCCCGTCGTCCACGACGTCCAGCGCCACCGAGGTGTCCATGAAGCTCAGGGTGATCTCCGCCCGCCCGGCCCGCGCATGGCGCACCGTGTTCGCCAGCGCCGACTGCGCGGTCCGCAGCAGCGCCACCTCGTACGGGGTCGGCAGCTCCACCGGAGTGCCGCTGACCGCGAACCGTACGGTCAGGTCCGGTGCGGTCGTACGGGCGCAGAGCCGCTCCAGCGCGGCGGCCAGCGAACCGTGCTCCAGATCCGGCGGCGTCAGGGCGCGGACGAAGGACCGGGCCTCGGCGAGATTGGCCTGCGCGGCCTCGCGGGCGGCACGGACATGCGCGGCGGCCGGGGCGTCCTCGGGCAGCGAGCGCTCGGCCGCACGCAGCAGCAGCTGGATGCTCGACAGACCCTGGGCCAGCGTGTCGTGGATCTCCCGGGCGAGGCGTTCGCGCTCGGCGAGCGTCCCGGCGGTACGTTCCGCCTCGGCCAGGTCGGCACGGGTGGCGACCAGCTCCACGATCAGTTCACGCCGCCGTTCGCTCTCCCGGAACAGGGCGTCGTACCCGAGGACCGTGGCGACGGCGACCGCCGCGCCGATCAGCGGCCCGATGAACGCGCCGGGCGCGATCTCCTGCCGGTGCACGACGAAGCTGGTGATCGCGGCGGCCGCGGTGACCACGACGGCGGGCAGCGCCCAGCGCATCGGCAGGAAGTGGAGCTGGAGGAAGTAGAGCGGGAAGGCCACCCACAGGGCGTCCGGCGACAGCACCAGCAGCGCCGCCCACAGGATCCACAGCCCGCCCAGCCACCGCGCCCCCGCCCGGCTCCCCGGCTGTACGGAGGAGGTCAGCGCCCCCGCCGCGTACAGCGCCGCCGTCAGCAGCGTCACGGCCACGACCGCCGCCGTGTCCGGCGCGTCCTCGCTCACCGCGCGCACCACGACCAGGGCCAGCAGCCCCGCCAGCAGCGCGTGCAGACAGAGCCGCAGGGCTGCCGTGACGTGGGTGTGCGATCGCGAATCCATGGTTCGTCCAGCGTAGCCGCGACCTTCCCGGCCCCGGTCAATCGAAAGGTTGATCCCGGGCCCGTCCGCCGCGCGATGTTTTCCCGCCCGCGCCGCACGACGCTGGAGCCATGTTCGTCGCATGGAGAGACCTTCGCTTCGCCAAGGGCCGGTTCGCGCTCATGGGCACGGTCGTGGTGCTGATCACGCTGCTCGTGGGCCTGTTGTCCGGCCTCACCGCCGGGCTGGCCCGGGAGAACACGTCCGCCGTCACCGGGCTCGACGCCGACCATCTGGCGTTCGCCGCGCCACCGGACGGGCAGGCGGAGTCGTTCGCCGACTCGACCGTCCGGGAGGACGACTGGCGGGCCTGGGCCGCCCGGCCCGGGGTCGAGGCCGCGCAGCCGGTCGGCATCCGGACCCTGAACGCCACCGCCGGTGAGCGGAGCGCCGCCGTCTCCGCCTTCGGCGTCGAACCGGACGGCACGCTCGGGCCGGACGGCATCGGGCCGGGGCGGGTCGTGCTCTCCGAGCGGGCGGCCGAGGACCTGGGAGCCGCCGCCGGTGACCGGATCAGGCTCGGCCGGGCCGAACGCCAGGTCGCCGCCGTCGCCACCGACGCCTCGTACAGCCACACCCCCGTCGTCTGGACCACCCTCGACGACTGGCAGCAGACCGGCCACGACGGCGCCGGGCCCGCCGAACAGGCGACCGTGATCGCCCTGACCACCACCGGCGGCGTCGACCTCGCGGCCGGGGACGAGGCGGCGGGCACCAGCACGCTCGCCCTCGGCGACTCCCTCACCGCGATCGGCTCCTACCAGGCGGAGAACGGTTCGCTGCAACTGATGCGCGGCTTCCTCTTCGCCATCTCCGCCCTCGTCATCGGCGCGTTCTTCACCGTCTGGACGATCCAGCGCAGCGGCGACGTCGCCGTACTGAAGGCGCTCGGCGCGTCGACCCCGTACCTCCTGCGCGACGCGCTCGGGCAGGCCGTGGTGATGCTCGCCCTCGGTACGGGTCTGGGCACCGCGCTCGCCGCCGGGGCCGGCGCCCTGATCGGCGGGGGAGCCGTGCCGTTCGTGCTGGACGCGGCGACCGTCCTCGTCCCGGCCGCCGTGATGATCGCCCTCGGCGCGCTCGGGGCCGCCCTGTCCGTCCGGCGGATCACCGCCGTCGACCCGCTCACCGCACTCGGGAGTGCCCGATGACGCTCACCCTGACCGACGTCACCCTCACCTACCCGGACGGCGAGGGCCGGCTCACCGCCCTGGACCGGGTCTCGCTGGACGTACCGGCGGGCACGCTCACCGCCGTCGTCGGGCCCTCCGGCTCCGGCAAGTCCAGCCTGCTCGCGGCCGCCGCCACCCTGGTCACCCCGGACTCCGGCGAGGTCGTCGTGGCCGGGACGCCGGCCGGCGGGCTGAGCCGCGCGGGCCGGGCCGCCCTGCGCCGGGACCGGATCGGCATCGTCTTCCAGCAGCCCAACCTGCTGCCCTCGCTGACCGCCGCCGAACAGCTCCAGGCGATGCGCCACCTCTCCGGCGGCCCGGTGCGCGCCGCCCGCCGCCGGGCCCTGGAGCTGCTGGACGCGGTCGGACTGGCCGACCGCGCCGACCGGCGGCCGCACCAGCTCTCGGGCGGTCAGCGCCAGCGGATCAACATCGCGCGGGCCCTGATGAACGAACCGGCGGTCCTGCTCGTCGACGAGCCGACCAGCGCGCTCGACCACGAACGGGGTGCGGCCGTGCTCGACCTGCTGGTCACCCTGACCCGGGAGCGCGCCACCGCCACGGTGCTGGTCACGCACGATCGGGCGCACCTGGACCGGATGGACCGCACGGTGACGATGGACGACGGGCGGCTGACCGTACCGGCCCGGGGCTGACCGGCCCGGTCGGAGACGGGGTGGGGCGGGGCCCGGAACACCGGGCCCCGCCCCACCCCGTCTCCGCGTCCTCGGCGGTCTCGGCGGCTCAGCCGCCGTTCGAACCGCTGCTCGCCAGGGCGTCGGACAGCTCCTTGGCGACCTGCTGGAGGATCGGCACGATCCGCTCCGTGGCCGCCTCGGTCACCCGGCCCGCCGGGCCCGAGATGGAGATCGCGGCGGAGGTGGGGGAGTTCGGCACGGAGACCGCGAGGCACCGCACCCCGATCTCCTGCTCGTTGTCGTCCACCGCGTATCCGGCGCGGCGCACCGCCTCCAGGGCGTCCAGGAAGCCCTCCGGCGTGGTGATCGTCTTCTCGGTGGCGGCCGGCATGCCCGTACGGGCCAGGAGCGCGCGGACCTCGTCGGCGGGGGTGTGCGCGAGGAGCGCCTTGCCCACCCCGGTGGAGTGCGGCAGGACCCGGCGGCCGACCTCGGTGAACATCCGCATGGAGTGCTTGGACGGCACCTGGGCGACGTACACGATCTCGTCCCCGTCCAGCAGCGCCATGTTCGCCGTCTCGCCGGTCTCCTCCACCAGCCTGCTGAGGTAGGGGCGGGCCCAGGTGCCCAGCAGCCGGGAGGCGGACTCGCCGAGCCGGATCAGCCGGGGACCGAGCGCGTAACGCCGGTTGGGCTGCTGGCGTACGTATCCGCAGACGACCAGGGTGCGCATCAGCCGGTGGATGGTCGGCAGGGGCAGACCGCTGCTCGCGGACAGCTCGCTCAGCCCGACCTCGCCCCCGGCGTCGGCCATCCGCTCCAGCAGATCGAAGGCGCGCTCAAGGGACTGCACCCCACCGCTGGAACCGGAGGGCTTGGAGTCGGCTGTGCTGGCGTGGGACGGCGGCACGTCAACGGTCCTTTCGAAGCGGAAGGCAAGGCAGCAGCCTACCGGGCGGTTCCCGGACGGCCCACAGCTGCCCGGTCGGCGTCCGTGCCGGTCAGGGCCTGTTTTGTCCGGGTGCCGCCGGTCGGTGCGGGCGGCTCGGCGCCGCCACTCCTGGCCTATGCTACGTTCCGCAGTTCGAAATCGGACTTCTACTTTGTGGAAAAATCCAGTCCGGCGGCCGGGTGGTGCGGCGGGCCCCGGCGGCGGAAGGCGGGGTCTTGACGAGTGCGTTCCCCGAGTGAAGACTCCATCGAAGCTTCAACAGTTCGTTGAATTCCCGTTGTGGATCAGTGGATCATCTGTTGTGGATCATTTCTGGAGTGAAGGAGCACGGGTGTCCGGTCCGGACGTGAACCTGGTACTGCGCTCGACGCGCGTCGTCACCCCCGAGGGGACCCGCCCGGCGGCGGTCGCCGTCGCGGGCGGGACGATCGACGCGGTCCTGCCGTACGACACCGAGGCGCCCGCCGGCGCCCGCCTGGAGGACTTCGGCGACGACGTCCTGCTGCCCGGACTGGTCGACACCCACGTCCATGTGAACGACCCCGGCCGCACCGAGTGGGAGGGCTTCTGGACCGCCACCCGCGCGGCCGCCGCCGGTGGCATCACCACGCTCCTGGACATGCCGCTCAACTCCCTCCCGCCGACCACCACCGTCGGCAACCTGCACACCAAGCAGCAGGTCGCCGCCCCCAAGGCGCACGTCGACACCGGCTTCTGGGGCGGTGCGATCCCGTCCAACGTCAAGGACCTGCGCCCGCTGTACGAGGCCGGGGTCTTCGGCTTCAAGTGCTTCCTGTCGCCCTCCGGCGTCGAGGAGTTCCCGGAGCTGGACCAGGAGCAACTGGCCCGCTCCATGGCGGAGATCGCCGGATTCGGCGGACTGCTCATCGTGCACGCCGAGGACCCGCACCACCTGGCCGACGCCCCGCAGCGCCCCGGCCCCGCCTACGCCGACTTCCTCGCCTCCCGCCCGCGCGACGCCGAGAACACCGCGATCGAAGGGCTCATCGCCCACGCCAAGCGGCTGAACGCCCGCGTCCACGTCCTGCACCTCTCCTCCAGCGACGCGCTGCCGCTGATCGCCGCAGCCAAGCGTGAGGGCGTCCGCGTCACCGTCGAGTCCTGCCCGCACTTCCTCACCCTCACCGCCGAGGAGGTCCCGGACGGGGCCACCGAGTTCAAGTGCTGCCCGCCGATCCGCGAGGCCGCCAACCAGGACGCCCTGTGGGCCGGGCTCGCCGACGGCACCATCGACTGCATCGTCAGCGACCACTCGCCCTGCACCACCGACCTCAAGACCCCGGACTTCGCCTCCGCCTGGGGCGGCATCTCCTCGCTCCAGCTCGGCCTGCCCGCCATCTGGACCGAGGCCCGCAGGCGCGGCCACTCCCTCGACGACGTGGCCCGCTGGATGTCCGCCGCCCCCGCCGCGCTCGCCGGGCTGACCCGCAAGGGCGCCATCGAGGCCGGCCGCGACGCCGACTTCGCGGTCCTCGCCCCCGACGCGACCTTCACCGTCGACCCCGCCGAGCTCTTCCACCGCAACCAGGTCACCGCCTACGCCGGGAAGACCCTGCACGGCGTGGTCCGCTCCAGCTGGCTGCGCGGTGTCCGCATCGCCTCCGACGGCGTCCTCGCCGAGCCCACCGGCCGCCTCCTCGAACGCGACCACTGACCGTTCCCGAAAGGACACCCCGACCATGACGGACGCCGCGATACCCCGCTTCACCGGAGACGCCCGCCCCTACGCGGGCGGCGACCCGTACGCCGACCACCGCACCGCCGACTTCCCCTTCACCCACCTCGTCGACCTGGCCGACCGCCGCCTCGGCGCGGGCGTCATCGCCGCCAACGACGAGTTCTTCGCCGAGCGCGAGAACCTGCTGAAGCCCGAGCCGGCCGTCTTCGACCCGGAGCACTTCGGGCACAAGGGCAAGATCATGGACGGCTGGGAGACCCGCCGCCGGCGCGGCGTCAGCGCCGCCGAACCGCACCCCACCGCCGACGACCACGACTGGGCCCTCGTCCGCCTCGGCGCCCCCGGCGTCATCCGGGGCATCGTCCTGGACACCGCCCACTTCCGCGGCAACTACCCGCAGGCCGTCTCCGTCGAGGCGGTGTCCCTGCCCGGCTCGCCGTCGCCCGAGGAGCTCCTCGCGCCCGACGTGAAGTGGACGGTGCTCGTCCCCCGTACGGCGGTCGGCGGCCACGCGGCCAACGGCTTCGCCGTCGACGCCGAGCAGCGCTTCACCCACCTGCGGGTCAACCAGCACCCGGACGGCGGGATCGCCCGGCTGCGCGTGTACGGAGAGGTCGCCCCCGACCCCGCCTGGCTCGCCGCCCTCGGTACGTTCGACCTCGCGGCGCTGGAGAACGGCGGCCAGGTCGAGGACGCGTCCGACCGCTTCTACTCCCCGGCCACCAACACCATCCAGCCCGGCCGCTCGCGCAAGATGGACGACGGCTGGGAGACCCGCCGCCGGCGCGACAAGGGCAACGACTGGATCGGCTACCGGCTCGCCGCGCAGTCCGGGATCCGGGCCGTCGAGATCGACACCGCCTACCTCAAGGGCAACTCCGCCGGCTGGGCGAGCCTCTCGGTACGGGACGGCGAGGCCGGCGACTGGACGGAGATCCTGCCCCGCACCCGCCTCCAGCCCGACACCAACCACCGCTTCGTGCTCGACGGGACCGTCCGCGCCACCCACGTACGGATCGACATCTTCCCGGACGGCGGCATCTCACGGCTCCGGCTGTTCGGATCGCTCACCGAGGAGGGCGCCGCCGCGCTGGCGGCCCGTCACCGGGAGCTCGGCGGCTGACGCCCGAAGGCGGGCAGGGCCGGACGCACCGCGGTCGCAGGGGGATCGCGGTGTGCCCGGCCGGTCCGGTTACGTGAGGGTGTGTCACCCTGGTCGGGGTGCGGCGAGCAGGCCCCTGGGGCTGGCGAACCGCACCTTCCGACGTCCTCGACCAGGAGCCCCCATGATCTTCATCGCCGTCAAGTTCACCGCCCTCGTCGCCGAGCGCGACAACTGGCTGCCCCGGCTGGAGGACTTCACCGTCGCCACCCGCAGCGAGCCCGGCAACGTCTTCTTCGACTGGTCCTACAGCGTGGAGAACCCCAACGAGTTCGTCCTGCTGGAGGCCTTCGCCGACGCGGCGGCGGGCGAGGCGCATGTGAACTCCGACCACTTCAAGGCGGCGATCGAGACGATGTCGGAGATGGTGGCCGAGGTCCCCGAGATCATCAACGTCGAGGTGGCGGGCACCGGCTGGTCCCGGATGGCGGAGGTCACCCCGCGCAACCGCTGACCGGGGAGCCTTCCTAGAACTCCTCGTGCGACTCCGGGTCGCCGCCGAACCGCCGCTGCCGCCCGGACGCGATCGTCGTCAGTTCCTGTGCCGTCAGCTCGAACCCGAACAGATCGAGGTTCTCGCGCTGCCGGCCCGGGTCCGCCGACTTCGGGACCGGCACCGCGCCCAGCTGGGTGTGCCAGCGCAGCACCACCTGGCCGGGGCTCACCCCGTGGTCCTCGGCGATCGCCACGGTGGAGGGGTCCTCCAGCACCTCGCGGCCCCGGGCCAGCGGGCTCCAGCTCTCCGTGACGATGCCCTTCGCCGCGTGCACCGCCCGCAACTCCTCCTGCGGGAGCAGCGGATGCATCTCGATCTGGTTAACCGAGGGCAGCACGCCCGTCTCCCGCTCCAGCCGCTCCAGATGCGCGGCGGTGAAGTTGGAGACGCCGATCGAGCGGACCAGGCCGTCCTCGCGGAGCCGGATCATCGCCTTCCAGGTGTCCACGTACCTGTCGACGCGGGGGAGCGGCCAGTGGATCAGGTACAGGTCGACGTACTCCAGGCCCAGCCGGGCCCGTGACTCCTCGAACGAGGCGAGCGTCTCCTCGTACCCCTGGTGCCGGCCGGGTACCTTCGTGGTGACGACGACCTCCTCGCGGGGGACGCCGCTGCGGGCGATGCCCCGGCCGGTGCCGGTCTCGTTGCCGTAGTTGAGGGCCGTGTCGACCAGCCGGTAGCCCAGCCCCAGGGCCCCTGCGACGGCCTCCTCGGCCGCCGCGTCGTCCAGCGGATAGGTGCCGAGCCCCACCGCCGGGAGCCGTGTGCCGTCGTTGAGCGTGTGAACCGGTGTGCCGGACATGTGCTGGTCCTGTCCTTCCCGTCGCTGCCCCGTCCCGGCCAGCGTAGGGGCGCGGCCGGTACGGGGCAGCCGGACAGGGGCCGCCGGGGGAGCGCGCCCGGCCTACACCGGGGCGGGGGCGCTCAGGCCGCGTGGCCGCCGTCCACGACGAGCTCCGTGCCCGTGATGAAGCCCGCCTCGGCGCTCACGAGGTAGGCGACGAGCGAGGCGATCTCCTCCGTCGTGCCGAAGCGCCCCAGCGCGTTCGCCGCGCGCTGGCCCTCGGCCAACGGCCCGTCGGCCGGGTTGAGATCGGTGTCCACGGCCCCCGGCTGGATCACGTTCACCGTGATGCCGCGCGGCCCCAGCTCCCTGGCGAGTGGCTTGGTCAGCCCGGTCAGGGCGGACTTGCTGAGCCCGTAGAGGGTGGAGCCGGGCCCGCCCGCGTACCGGCTCAGGGCGGAGCCCACGGAGATGACGCGGCCGCCGTCGGCCAGCCGTTCCGCCGCCGCCCGGCAGGCGAGGAAGACCGCCCGTACGTTCACCGTCAGCGTCCGGTCCACGTCCGGCCCGGCGAGCGCGGCGATCGGACCGAGGATGCCGATGCCCGCGTTGTTGACCAGGACGTCGAGCCGGCCGAGTGCGTCCGCCGCCCGGTGCACGGCGTCGGCGGCCGCGTCGGCGTCCGCCGCGTCGCAGCGCAGGGCGACGCCCCGGCGGCCGAAGCCCTCGATCTTCGCGACGACCGCACGGGCCGCCGCCTCGTCCTGGACATAGGTGACGGCGACGTCCGCGCCGTCCTGCGCGAGCCGCAGGGCGATCGCGGCGCCGATGCCCCGGCTGGCCCCGGTGACCAGGGCGGCCCGGGGTGGAAGGCCGGTGGGAACGGTGGCGGAAGCGGCGGCGGGAGCGGTGCCGGACAGGGGTGCGGAAGAGCTGCCGGAAGAAACACGGGAAGCGGTGCTGGACATGGCTGTTCCTCGCTGACGGGGATGCCGTCGCTCCGACGGCATCCCCCAGCAAACGCGTGCCGGAGCCCGCGCACCGGCGGGTATCGGACACCCACGGCAGCCCGGGGCCGCCTACCGTAACGGCAGCGGCGCGGGGTCCGTCGCCGCCGCCCGCAGGCGGTCCAGGATGGCCCGGGCCGCCTTGTCGTAGCCGAGGTTGTTGTTCTGGAGCACCGACTCGGCGTTGGCCAGCTCCAGCAGGGCGATCACCTCGAACGCCAGCTGGCACACATCGGTGTCCGCGTGCAGCTCCCCGATGGACCTGGCCTTCTCGATCGTCTCCTCCACGAAGGTGACCCAGCCCGTCTGCGCGGACGCCAGGGCGTCGTGGACCCGGCCGCTGCGGGCGTCGAACTCCGCGGTGGCGGCGTAGAAGAAGCAGCCGCCCCGGAACACCCGCTCGCGGGAGTACGCGATCCACGCCTCGCACATCCGCCAGACCCGCCCCAGCCCCGGGGGCGCCGACCGGGTCGGGCGCAGCACATGGTCCACATAGACGGCCACCGCCCCCCGTACGGTGGCCAGCTGAAGACCCTCCTTCGAGCCGAAGAGTGCGAACACGCCGCTCTTGCTCAGCCCCAGCTCGGTGGCCAGCCGCCCCAGCGACAGGCCCTCCAGTCCTTCGACCGAGGCGATCTGCACCGCCCGCCCCAGGATCAGCTGCCGGGTCTGGTTCCCCCGCTCGACCCGTCCGTCCGCTCTTACCGACGCCATGTGACCACTCCGTGTCTCAGAGTTATCGAGGCGTCAGTCTAGGGAGCGGTGGCGTGGGTCGCCGGACCCTCCGTCGCCCGCCGGAACGGCCGGACCGCCTCTGACCACGGCCGATGCCCGCCGGTGCCCGGGAGCGATCCGACCGTTGAGACAGGTGTTCCCTTCCCGGGAGCCCGGCGGGTAGCGTGATCGTTCCGCGTGCGAGCCGGTGAGGTCTCCACATCACCTCCGTGGAGTTCCGGGAGAACCAGGTGTCCGCTGTCGCCGTGCCCGCCGTCGCACCCCCGCGCCGCGCCTGGGCCACCGATCTGCCCGTGCTGGCGGTCGCCGTCGTCTGGGGCGCCAGCTACCTCGCGGCCAAGGGCATCACCACCACCCACACCGTCATCGCCGTGCTCGTCCTGCGGTTCGCGATCGTGCTGCCGGTGCTCGTGGCGGTCGGATGGCGCAAGCTGCGGGCGCTGACCGGTGCGCAGTGGCGGGGCGCCGGAGTGCTGGGCCTGGTGCTGAGCGGGATCTTCCTGCTGGAGACGTACGGGGTGGTGCACACCTCCGCCACCAACGCCGGGCTGATCATCAGCCTCACCATGATCTTCACGCCGCTGGCCGAGGCCGCCGTGACCCGGGTGCGCCCGTCGGCCGGATTCGTCGCCGCGGCCGGGCTCTCCGTCACCGGAGTGGTCCTGCTGACCCAGGGCGGCGGGTTCACCAGCCCCTCGGCCGGCGATCTGCTGATGCTGCTCGCCGCCCTCGCCCGGACCGTCCATGTGCTGGCGATGGCCCGGATCAAGGCGGTCCGGAACGCCGACTCGCTCTCCCTGACCACCGTTCAGCTCGGCAGCGCGGTCGCCGTCTTCGCCGTCCTCGCGGCCGTCCCGGGCACCGGCGCCTCGCCGTGGAGCGCGGCGGCGGACTTCGGCGCCCGGGAATGGGCGGGGCTGGTCTTCCTCTCGGTGTTCTGCACGCTGTTCGCGTTCTTCGTCCAGATGTGGTCCGTACGCCGCACCTCGCCGTCCCGGGTCAGCCTGCTGCTCGGTACGGAACCGCTGTGGGCCGCCGCCGTCGGCATCAGCCTCGGCGGGGAACGGCTCGGGCTGCTCGGGGCGGCCGGTGCGGTCCTCGTCCTGGCGGGCACCGCGTGGGGCAGGCGGGACGCGGACCGGGAGCGCGCCGGGGCGTAGGGCCTGCCGTTCGGATCAGGCCCTACGCCCTCATCAGGTCGTGATCGTGCCCGTCAGCTCTTGATCGAGTCCGCGGCGATCATCACGGCCACTCCCGTCACGACCAGCACGATGTTGACGAACAGCATGCGGTCGCTGAGAAAGCCGATGTGCCGCACCACCGTCCCCAGCCGGAACCAGCCCGTCCACTCGTACAGCAGCCCGCCCACACCCTGGACGAAGACGAGGAACCCGATCGTCTCGACGATTTTCTTCATGGCCCGAGCCTCCCGCCCGGCCCGGACCCGCCGCGTCGGCCACCGGTCCCGTCCGCCGCGCCGAAAGTAGCGGACCGTGCGACTTTGGTAGCCGCCTGGCCCCGTGACGCCCCTCCGCGGCGAGGTGCTGCGTAACTTTGTCGATATGACGCGCACCGAGTACCGCTGGCTGCTCCCGTCGGCGATGGCCGATCCCGGGCTGCCCGACGACCGGGCCCGGACGCGGCGGACCGTACGGGACTGGGCCGTCGACCTCACGGCCTTCCTCTGCGCCGCGGGGGTCGGCCTGCTGGTCCTCGCCGCGATCGAGGCGGACGAGACCACGCCGGACGTCGTCGTGGTCGTGGACTCGGTGATCGGGGCCGCGGCCTGCTGCGCGCTCTGGGTCCGGCGGCGCTGGCCCGTCGCACTCGCCGCCGTGCTGACCGCCGTCTGCATCATCGAACCCGTGGCGGCGGGCGCGCTGATGGTGGCCCTCTTCAGTCTGGCCGTCCACCGGCCCTTCAAGCCCGTGGCGATCGTCGGCGCGGTCGCCCTGGCCGTCACGCCCCTCCAGCCCTTCCTGCGCCCCGACCCGGCGACCTCCTACGTCACCTCGACCATCATCGGGGCCCTGCTGGTGCTCCTGGTGCTCAGCTGGGGCATGGTCGTACGCTCCCGGCGCCAGCTCGTCGTCACCCTCCGGGAACGGGCCCGTCGCGCCGAGGCCGAGGCGGAGCTGCGCGCCGAGCAGGCCCAGCGGCTGGCCCGGGAGGCCATCGCCCGCGAGATGCACGACGTCCTGGCCCACCGGCTGACCCTCCTCAGCGTGCACGCCGGGGCCCTCGAATTCCGGCCCGACGCCCCCGCCGCCGAGGTGGGCCGGGCCGCCGGTGTCATCCGGGACAGCGCCCACGAGGCCCTCCAGGACCTCCGCGAGATCATCGGCGTCCTGCGCGGGCCCGGCGACACCGACGAGGGCGACCGGCCGCAACCCACCCTCGCCACCCTGGACACCCTCATCGCCGAATCCCGGCTCGCGGGTATGAAGGTCACCGTCGACAACCGGGTCGCCGACCCGCAGCAGGCCCCCGCCGCCACCGGCCGCACGGTCTACCGGATCGTGCAGGAGTGCCTGACCAACGCCCGTAAGCACGCGCCCGGCGCCGAGGTCCGCCTCACGGTGACGGGCGGCCCCGGCGAGGGCCTCACCGTAGAGGTGGAGAACCCCGCCCCCGTCGAACCCTTCGAACGGGTCCCCGGCTCCGGCCAGGGACTCATCGGCCTCACCGAACGCGCCACACTGGCCGGCGGCGCGCTGGAGCACGGCCCGACGAAGGACGGCGGCTTCGCGGTCCGGGCCCGGCTGCCGTGGCCCGCCGCGTGACGCCCGCGGCCGCACCGTCCGCCCGGACGACCGCCCTGCGGGCCGCACGCCCCGGCTGGTTACGGTGGCCGTCATGAACACCCCGGCGTCGCCCGCACCCCTGCCCGTCCGGCTGCTGATCGTCGACGACGACCCGCTGGTCCGGGCCGGGCTGACCCTGATGCTGGGCGGCGACGAGGCCATCGACATCGTGGGGGAGGGCGCGGACGGCGTCGAGGTCGAGGAGCTCGTCGAGCGACTGCGCCCCGACGTCGTCCTGATGGACATCCGGATGCCGGTGATGGACGGACTCACCGCGACCGAGCTGCTGCGCGGCCGGCCCGGGGCTCCCGAAGTCGTCGTCCTGACCACCTTCCACGCGGACGAACAGGTGCTCCGGGCCATTCGGGCCGGGGCGGCCGGATTCGTCCTGAAAGACACCCCGCCCGCGCGGATCGTCGATTCGGTGCGCCGGGTCGCCGCAGGGGACCCGGTGCTCTCGCCCGCCGTCACCCGTCAGTTGATGGCCCGTGCCGCCGGCGGCGGACCCGACGACCGCGGCGCCCGTACCGACCGCGCACGCAGGCGTTTCGACCAGCTCGCCGAGCGGGAGAAGGCCGTCGCCGTCGCCGTCGGACGCGGCGGGTCCAACGCGGAGATCGCAGGATCCCTCTACCTCAGCGTCGCGACCGTCAAGACCCATGTCTCACGGATTCTCGCCAAACTCGAACTCAACAATCGGGTACAGATCGCCCTGTTGGTCCACGATGCGGGACTTCTCGACACGGACGAGGAGAGCGGCGGCGGCCTAGGGTGACCGGAGTGGAGCGGACCGGAGCCGACCGGAACGGATGAGGGGCTGACCACGATGGCTGTGCTCGATCTGCGGAACCTGCCGGACTTCGTCGTCGACCCCTATCCGTACTACGCGAAGCTGCGCGCCGAAGGGCCGGTGCACACCGTGCGCACCGAGGAGATGGAGCGCATCTGGCTGATCGTCGGTTACGAGGAGGCCCGCGCCGCCCTCGCCGACCAGCGGTTCGGCAAGGACTGGCGGACCAGCGGACGGTGGACCGAGTCCGAGGCCGCGCTCAGCGCCAACATGCTGGAGCTGGACGCCCCGCACCACACCCGGCTGCGCCGCCTCGTCGTCCGCGAGTTCACCCCCCGGCGCATCGAGGCGCTGCGCCCGCGGATCACCGAGGTCACCGCGCAGCTCCTCGACGCGATGGTGCCCCGGGGCTCCGCGGATCTGGTGGACGCGCTCGCCTTCCCGCTGCCGATGACCGTCATCTGCGAACTCCTCGGCGTCCCGGACATCGACCGGGACGCCTTCCGGGCACTCTCGAACGGCATCGTCACGCCCACCCCGGAACAGCGGGAGGCCGACCCGGTCGGGGCGATGAACGCCTATCTCGTCGACCTCATCGAGGACAAGCGCCGCTCGCCGGGCGAGGACCTGCTCAGCGCGCTGATCCGGACCCGGGACGAGGGCGGCGACAGCCTCTCCTCCGCCGAACTGGTCGGCATGGCCTTCGTGTTGCTGGTCGCCGGTCACGAGACCACCGTCAACCTGATCGCCAACGGGGTCCGGGCCCTGCTCGACCACCCCGAGCAACTCGCCCTGCTGCGCGCCGACCCGGGGCTGCTCGACAACGCGGTGGAGGAGATGCTGCGCTACGACGGACCGGTGGAGACCGCCACCTTCCGCTTCACCCGGGAGCCGGTGACCGTCGGCGACACGGTGATCCCGCGCGACCAGGCGGTGCTCGTCGCGCTGGCCTCCGCCGACCGCGACCCCGCCCGCTTCCCCGCCCCGGACACCTTCGACATCCGCCGCGAGCCCCAGGGGCACCTGGGCTTCGGGCACGGCATCCACTACTGCCTGGGCGCGCCGCTCGCCCGGATGGAGGCCCGCATCGCGATCGGCGCCCTGCTGGAGCGCTGCCCGGACCTCGCCCGCGACCCGTCCGGCGGTGAGCTGGACTGGCTGCCCGGCCTGCTGATGCGCGGGGCGCGAGGGCTTCCGGTGCGCTGGTGAGACGCACCGCGGCCCGATCCGTCACCTCCTCCCGAAGGGAAACGCGTTGACCACCCCACCCCTGGTCGATCTCGCCGCGCTCGGCGAGCAGTTCACCCGTGACCCCTACCCGGCCTACGCCGCCCTGCGGGAGAAGGGCCCGGTCCACCGGGTGCGGATCCCCGAGGGCGCGGACGCCTGGCTGGTCGTCGGGTACGAGGCGGGCCGCGCCCTCCTCGCCGACCAGCGGCTCTCCAAACACTGGAGCCGGGCCTCGCCCGCGCTCGGGGTCAGCAAGGTGTCCGCGGGCTCCTCGATGCTCGGCTCCGACGCCCCCGACCACACCCGGCTGCGCAAGCTGGTCGCCCGCGAGTTCACCCCGCGCCGGATGGAGCGACTGGCCCCACGGGTGCAGGAGATGACCGACGGGCTGCTGGACTCGATGCTCGCTGCCCCGGACCGTACGGCGGACCTGGTCGAGGCGCTGTCCTTCCCGCTGCCCATGTCGGTGATCTGCGAGCTGCTCGGCGTGCCGTTCCTGGACCGCGAGGACTTCCGCACCTGGTCCGGTCAGGCGGTCTCCTCGCTCGACCCGGCCCTGCGCGCCTCCTCCACACAGGCGATGACCGCGTACATCGCCGGGCTGCTGGACGACAAGCGCGAGAAGCCGGGCGACGACCTGCTGAGCGCGCTGATCCACACCGCCGACGAGGACGGCGACCGGCTGTCCGGCGAGGAACTGATCGGCATGGCCTGGCTGTTGCTGGTCGCCGGTCATGAGACCACCGTCAACCTCATCACCAACGGCGTGCACAACCTCCTCGCCCACCCCGACCAACTGGCGGCCCTGCGCGCGGACTTCTCGCTGATCGACAACGCGGTCGAGGAGATCCTGCGCTTCGAGGGGCCCGTGGAGACCCCCACGTACCGCTTCACGACCGATCCGATCGAGGTCGGCGGGACGGTGATCCCCGGCGGCGGCGAACTGGTCCTCGTCGCGATGTCGGACGCCAACCGCGACCCCGCCCGCTACCCCGACGGGTCCCGCTTCGACATCACCCGCGACGCCCGGGGCCATATCGCCTTCGGACACGGCATCCACTTCTGCCTGGGCGCGCCGCTCGCCCGTACCGAGGCCAGGATCGCCATCCGGTCGCTGCTGGAGCGCTGTCCGGACCTGCGGCTGACCGCCGACCCGGCGACGCTCGCCTGGCGCACCGGCATGCTGATGCGGGGCCCGCTGAGTCTTCCGGTCGCCTGGTAGCGGCGGGCCGGCCTCCGTTCAGCCGCCGGGGATCCCGGCCATCGCCACCGGCCGGCGTTCGCGGCGGGAGACCTCGCACGCCTCGGCGATCCGCAGCGCGTGCAGGGCCTCCCGCCCGTCGCACGGATTGGCCAGCTCGCCGCGGGCCACGCGCACGAACGCGTCCAGCTCCGCCTCGTACGCCGGGGCGAACCGTTCCAGGAAACCCGGCCAGGGCTTCGCCGGGGCTCCGGGGCCTTCGGGCTCGGCCGAGGTCAACGGCGTACGGTCGTCCAGGCCGACGGCGATCTGGTCCAGCTCGCCGGCCAGCTCCATCCGTACGTCGTACCCGGCGCCGTTGCACCGGGTCGCGGTGGCGGTGGCGAGCGTCCCGTCGTCGAGGGTGAGCAGCGCGGCGGCCGTGTCCACGTCCCCGGCCGCCCGGAACATCGCGGGTCCGGCGTCCGAGCCGACGGCGTACACCTCGGCCACCTCGCGCCCCGTGACCCAGCGCAGGATGTCGAAGTCATGGACCAGGCAGTCGCGGTACAGCCCGCCGGAGAGCGGGAGGTAGGCGGCGGGCGGCGGGGCGGGGTCGGAGGTGACCGCCCGCACGGTGTGCAGCCGGCCGAGCCTCCCCTTCCGTACGGCGGCCCTGGCCTCGCCGTACCCGGCGTCGAAGCGCCGCATGAAGCCGAGCTGGAGGACGCTGCCCGCCGCCTCGACCTCCGCGAGCGCGGCCAGGGTGCCGGGCAGGTCCAGGGCGATCGGCTTCTCGCAGAAGACGGGCAGTCCGGCGCGGGCGGCCCGGGCGATGAGTCCGGCGTGCGCCGAGGTGGCCGAGCAGATCACCACGGCGTCGGGCAGGCCCTGGGCCTCGCCCGCCCCGGTGAACAGGTCGTCCACGGCGACGGCCGTCCCGCCGGTCCGCAGGGCCGAGGCGGCGGCCCGCTCCGGATCCGCGTCGGCCAGCAGCAGGGTGTCCACGGCGGGGTGGCGGCTCAGTACTTCCGCGTGGAAGGTGCCGATCCGTCCCGTTCCGATCAGTCCGATGCGCATGGGCCCCAAGGTGGCTTCGCCCGGTCGTCATGTCAAGCGTTTGTCCTGACAAACGACATGCCATGGCTATGTCCGGACAAGCGAACTACGCTCGCCCCGTGACCGCACAAGGATCCGACCGGCCGCTGCCGCTGAGCGTGGACCGCACCAGCCCGGTGCCGCTCTACTTCCAGCTGGCACAGCAGCTGGAGGCCGCCGTGGAACAGGGCCGGCTGGCCCCCGGCGCGCTGCTCGGGAACGAGATCGACCTCGCCGCGCGCCTCGGCCTGTCCCGGCCGACCGTCCGCCAGGCCATCCAGTCGCTCGTCGACAAGGGCCTGATGGTGCGCCGCCGGGGCGTCGGCACCCAGGTCGTGCACAGCAAGGTCCGCCGCCCGCTGGAGCTCAGCTCGCTCTACGACGACCTGGAGGCGGCCGGCCAGCGCCCCGCCACCGGAGTCCTGCGCAACGCGGTGGAACCGGCCACCGCGGAGGTCGCGGCGGCGCTCGGGGTCGCCGAGGGCGCCGAGGTCCACCTCGTGGAGCGGCTCCGCAGCGCGCACGGCGAACCGGTGGCCCTGCTGCGCAACCACCTGCCGCTGGGGCTGCTGCCGCTGCCCACCGGGGAGCTGGAGGCCACCGGCCTCTACCGGCTGATGCGGGCCGCGGGCATCACGCTGCACAGCGCCCGCCAGTCGGTGGGCGCCTGCGCCGCGGACGAGGGGCAGGCGCGGGTGCTGGGGGAGCCGGTGGGGGCGCCGCTGCTGACGATGGAGCGTACGACGTACGACGACGGGGGGCGGGTGGTCGAATTCGGCTCGCACGTCTACCGGGCGGACCGGTACGCCTTCGAGTTCCAGCTCCTGGTCCGGCCCTGAGCCCCACGACCCGGCCCATCCACTTCAGCCCGTTCCTGGGCGCCCGCATCCAGCCCGTCCGGCGTTTGAGGACGGAACCGTTGACGTGGGCGGGCCCGAACCTGCCGGGTTGCCCCTGCCGATGGGCCCTGTGTTCCGCGGGTCCACCCACCCGAGGGTTCCGTCCTCAAGCGCCGGACGGGCTTGAAGGGCGCGGGGCCACCCACCCGAGGGTTCCGTCCTCAAGCGCCGGACGGGCTGGAGAGGTGCGGGTCCCTCAAGCGTCGGACGGGGTGGAAGGACGCGAGCCCTCGGTGTGTGGGTGGGCTGAAATGGTTCGGCAGACGGGTTGCGCTCCGGCGGCCCCGTGCCCCAGGCTCCTGTGTCCTCGGCCCACCCGCGCAAGGCCCCCGGGCAGGGCTCGGGGATACTTGGGCGGTCGGGTCGGGGCCGTACACTCCGCGGCCCGGTCAAGCGCACAGCGAGCAGCAGTAGAAGGGCACGGCGTCGTGGCAAGGGTTCGGACAGGGGTACGCGCGATGGGCGCCGTGCTGGCAGTGGTGCTGGGCGCCTCCCTCGCGGGATGCAGCAGCACCGGCGGCAAGCGGGCGGAAGAACGCGCGGCCGCGGCCGCCGAGGGACGGGCCGCGGTGAACACACCGCGCTGGACCTTCGCCATGGTCACCCACTCGGGCGATGGCGACACGTTCTGGGACATCGTCCAGAAGGGCGCCGAGCAGGCGGCCCTGAAGGACAACATCAACTTCATCTACTCGCACAACGACGAGGCCAACCAGCAGGCCCAGCTCGTCCAGACCGCGATCGACAAGAAGGTCGACGGGCTGATCGTCTCGCTGGCCAAGCCGGACGCCATGAAGGCCGTGGTCGCCAAGGCCGTCAAGGCGGGCATCCCGGTCGTCACCGTGAACTCCGGCTCCGCCGAGTCGAAGGAGTTCGGGGCGCTCACCCACATCGGCCAGGACGAGACCATCGCCGGTGAGGCCGTCGGCGACGAGCTGAACGAGCGGGGCCGCAAGAAGGCGCTCTGCGTCCTGCACGAGCAGGGCAACGTGGGCCACGAGCAGCGCTGCGCCGGAGCGAAGAAGACCTTCGACGGCACGATGCAGAACCTGTACGTCGACGGCACCAACATGCCCGACGTCACCGCGTCCATCGAGGCCAAGCTCCAGTCCGACAAGAGCATCGACGCGGTCGTCACCCTCGGCGCCCCCTTCGCCGACGCCGCCGTCCAGGCCAAGCAGACGGCGGGCAGCAAGGCCGAGATCGACACCTTCGACCTCAACGCCAAGGTCGCCACCGGCCTCCAGACCGACAAGCTCGGCTTCGCCGTCGACCAGCAGCCCTACCTCCAGGGCTACGAGGCCGTCGACCTGCTCTGGCTCTACCGCTACAACCGCAACGTCCTCGGCGGCGGCCAGCCCGTCCTCACCGGCCCGCAGGTCATCACCAAGGACGACGCCGACGCCCTGGCCGACTACACCAAGCGGGGCACGCGATGAGCGGCTCCACCGCCGCCCCCGACCAGCTGGACGAGCGGCTGGTGCGCACCTCGCCGCTGCGCAAGCTGCTCGGCCGCCCCGAGCTCGGCTCGGTCGTCGGCGCGGCAGCCGTCTTCCTGTTCTTCGCGATCGTCGCCGACAGCTTCCTCCAGGCCTCCAGCTTCGGCACCGTGCTGTACGCGGCCTCGGTCCTCGGCATCATGGCCGCCCCGGTCGCGCTGCTGATGATCGGCGGCGAGTTCGACCTCTCCGCCGGTGTCCTGGTGACCAGCTCCGCGCTGATCTCCTCGATGTTCAGCTACCAGATGACCGCCAACGTCTGGGTCGGCGTCCTCGTCTCGCTGCTGGTCACCCTCGCCATCGGCGCGTTCAACGGTTTCATGCTGACCCGCACCAAGCTGCCGAGCTTCATCATCACGCTCGGCACCTTCCTGATGCTGACCGGTCTGAACCTCGGCTTCACCAAGCTGATCAGCGGCACCGTCTCGACCAAGGCCATCGGCGACATGGAGGGCTTCGAGTCCGCCCGCGCCCTGTTCGCCTCGACGCTGACCATCGGCGGCGTCGAGTTCAAGGTGACGATCCTGTGGTGGATCGCGCTCGTCGGTATCGCCACCTGGATCCTGCTCCGTACCCGCTTCGGCAACTGGATCTTCGCCGTCGGCGGCGAGGCCGACGCCGCGCGAGCGGTCGGCGTGCCCGTGATCCGCACCAAGATCGGGCTCTACCTCGGCGTCGCCTTCGCCGCCTGGGTCTCCGGCCAGCACCTGCTGTTCAGCTACGACGTCGTCCAGTCCGGCGAGGGCGTCGGCAACGAGCTGACGTACATCATCGCCGCCGTCATCGGCGGCTGCCTGATCACCGGCGGCTACGGCTCCGCGATCGGCTCGGCGGTCGGCGCCTTCATCTTCGGCATGACCAGCAAGGGCATCGTGTACGCCGAGTGGAACCCGGACTGGTTCAAATTCTTCCTGGGAGCGATGCTGCTCCTGGCCACCCTGCTCAACGCGTGGGTGCGCAAGCGCGCGGAGGCGACGTCATGACGGCCACCCCTGAAGAGACCGCGGGAACGACCGGGGAAGCGACCGCCGGACCGCTGGTCGAGCTGGACGACGTCAGCAAGTTCTACGGGAACATCAAGGCCCTGGAGCACGTCTCGCTGGAGGTCCACGCGGGCGAGATCACCTGCGTACTCGGCGACAACGGCGCGGGCAAGTCCACCCTCATCAAGATCATCGCGGGGCTGCACCGGCACGACGCCGGACGCTTCCTGATCGACGGCGAGGAGACCACCCTCGCCAACCCGCGCGACGCCCTGGACCGGGGCATCGCCACCGTCTACCAGGACCTCGCCGTCGTCCCGCTGATGCCGGTCTGGCGGAACTTCTTCCTCGGCTCCGAGCCCACACTCGGCGCCGGCCCCTTCAAGCGCCTCGACGTCCGGAAGATGCGCGAGACGACCCGTACCGAACTGCTCCGCATGGGCATCGACCTGCGCGACGTCGACCAGCCCATCGGCACCCTGTCCGGCGGCGAGCGGCAGTGCGTGGCCATCGCCCGCGCCGTCTACTTCGGCGCCAAGGTCCTGGTCCTGGACGAGCCGACCGCCGCGCTCGGCGTCAAGCAGTCCGGCGTGGTCCTGAAGTACGTGGCGGCCGCCCGCGACGCGGGCCTCGGCGTGGTCCTCATCACGCACAACCCGCACCACGCCCACCTCGTCGGCGACCGGTTCGTCCTGCTCAAGCGCGGTGCGATGTCCGGCAGCCACACCAAGGACGACGTGACGCTGGACGAACTGACCCGGCAGATGGCGGGCGGCAGCGAGCTGGAGGAGCTCAGCCACGAGCTGGAACGCACCCCGGCGCCCACCCTCCCGGGCAGCTCCGCCGCCACCGAAGAAGGCTCCTGACCGCCGACCCGCCCCGGCGCGGCCGACCCCGGCCGACGGCCGCCGGGGCCCGGCAGTGGCAGAATCGAGCGCGGCGGGCGCCGTCCGCCGCCGGCCGTGACAGCGGCCCGGACCCCCAGACCCCGCAGGGACGATGAGCACGTACCGCGACTTCGCACACCGCGGCTCCGCCCGCGCCACCGTCCTCAAGACCGTCGGCACCAAGGAACGCCGCTCGCACCTCACCGCGCCCCGGGTTCCCACGGTCGGGATCGACATCGGCGGTACGAAGGTGATGGCGGGCGTCGTCGACGCCGACGGCAACATCCTGGAACAGCTGCGGACCGAGACGCCCGACAAGTCCAAGAGCCCCAAGGTCGTCGAGGACACCATCGTCGAGCTGGTCCTGGACCTCTCCGACCGGCACGACGTCCACGCGGTGGGCATCGGCGCGGCGGGCTGGGTGGACGCCGACCGCTCCAAGGTCCTGTTCGCCCCGCACCTCGCCTGGCGCGACGAGCCCCTGCGCGACGCCATCGCCTCCCGCCTCGTCGTCCCCGTCATGGTCGACAACGACGCCAACACCGCCGCCTGGGCGGAATGGCGCTTCGGCGCGGGCCGCGGCGAGGACCATCTCGTCATGATCACCCTCGGTACGGGCATCGGCGGCGCGATCCTGGAGGACGGCCAGGTCAAGCGCGGCAAGTACGGGGTGGCCGGTGAGTTCGGCCACATGCAGGTCGTGCCCTCGGGCCACCGCTGCCCGTGCGGAAACCGGGGCTGCTGGGAGCAGTACAGCTCCGGCAATGCCCTGGTCCGCGAGGCCAGGGAGCTGGCCGCCGCCGACTCCCCGGTCGCGCACTACCTGCTGGACCGGGTGAAGGGCAACGTCTCCGACATCACCGGTCCGCTCATCACCGAACTGGCCCGCGAGGGCGATGCGATGTGCATCGAACTCCTCCAGGACATCGGCCAGTGGCTGGGCGTCGGCATCGCCAATCTGGCCGCCGCGCTCGACCCCTCCTGCTTCGTCATCGGAGGCGGCGTCAGCGCCGCCGACGACCTCCTGATCAACCCCGCCCGGGACGCCTTCAAGCGCCACCTCACCGGCCGCGGCTACCGCCCCGAGGCCAGGATCGCCAAGGCACAGCTCGGCCCCGAGGCGGGTATGGTCGGCGCGGCGGACCTGGCCCGGCTGGTCGCCCGCCGATTCCGCCGGGCCAACCGGCGGCGCGTCGAGCGGTACGAGCGGTACGCCCAGATCTACGACCAGGCGGCGAGCACCATCCGCAACACGCGGTCCACCCGTACCGCCGACTGAACCGCGGCCGCCCTTTCCGGCGTCCACCTTTCCGTACGTCGCGTCACGTCGCCCCAGCACCTAGGGACCACCTGATCATGATCGCAGCCGAGCACCCCGTGGTGCCGCACCAGTCGGAGTCTCCGGGCGACGGCGAGGGCAAACCGCCCGAGGGCCGCCGGCGGGTGTTCAGACGGCGCTTCATCACCGCCACGATCATCGTGCTGCTGATCGGCATCCCGGCCGGCTACCTGCTGATCTCGGCCGGCCAGAGCCGCCGCTCGGGCAAGGACAAGGAGACCGAGGCGGCCGCCCAGGGCCTCCGCGAGGGCTGGCCCTCCAAGATGCAGCGCCGGATCTTCGAGATCCCGATCCCCGGCAACGGCCAGGGCGTCCAGTACTACGAGACGAACAACTGGAAAGCCAGCCGGATGTACGCGAAGTTCCGGACGACCTCCGCGGGCCTCGACCGCTTCCTGACCGGAGTGGGCACGGGGCGCGCGGCGCTGGAGCCGGGCGAGATCGACATCAGTCAGCGGGACATCAAGATCACCGGCTGGTCCTTCGGTCCGGGCGAGTACTGGGCCAGCACCACGCACAGCAACAAGAAGCCGCGCCCCACGCTGAACATCACGGTCAATATGACCGACCCGGCCAGCCCTGTCGTCTATGTCGTGTCGGCGGCGACCCCCTGACCCTCCGCCCGGCGGAGAGCGGCCGGGGTGAGGACCGCCGACAGGCCGAGAACCGGCCGCACGTTCCCGGCTCGTCTCAAAGAAGTCCTGCGAAGGAGCGTCCTCGGCGACGATGATGATCGTCATGCCGGAAGTTCTGGAGATCCTCGCCCTCGCCTGTACCGGCCTGTACGCCGGATACATGGTCGCCTTCATGTCGGGTGTCATGCCCGCGCTCAAAGAAGTGGACGACGCGTCGTTCACCCTGGTCATGCGGGCGGTGAACCGCAAGGTTCCCGGCCCGCTCTTCCTGCTCCTCTTCCTCGGATCGCTCGCCCTCCCCGTGGCCTCGTTCTTCGTCGCGCCGGACGGCCGCGCGAGCGGCGACACCACCTTGATGGGCGTCGCGGCCGGGTGCGCGCTGGTCGGGCACCTGATCACCTCGGGCGGCAACGTCCCGCTGAACAACGCGCTGGAGTCTTCGAAGGGGCGGGGCGACGAGCGGAGCGCCCGTACGGCCTTCGAGGGCCGGTGGAGCGCCCTGCACGCCCTGCGCACCCTGTTCGCGGCCGCGGCCTTCGGCCTGGTCGCCGTGGCCGTCACCGGCTGAGGGGCCGCCGACGGTCGTCGGCGGCCACCATGGCTCCTACGTGAAGCTTCACGGACTTGAGACGATGACGAATGAAACTGAGTCTGTGAGCTATTCACCGTCTGCGTTCCAGAGACTCTAATGGAGTCATGAGCACTCACGGACAGAACACAGCGCCCATCCTCGTCATCGGCGGCACCGGCAAGACCGGGCGGCGCGTCGTCGAGCGTCTGGAGGCGCTCGGCCGCCCGACCCGGGTCGGCTCGCGCTCCAGCGAGACGCCCTTCGTCTGGGAGGACGAGAACACCTGGCAGGCCGCTCTCGACGGAGTCTCCGCGGCCTACGTCACGTACTACCCGGACCTGGCGTTCCCCGGCGCCAAGGAAGCCATCGGACGGTTCGCCGCCGTCGCGGTGGAGCGGGGCGTCAAGCGCCTCGTGCTGCTCTCCGGCCGGGGCGAGGAAGGGGCGGTCGCGAGCGAGGACGCGCTCAAGGCGTCCGGCTGCGACTGGACCGTCGTCCGCTGCAACTGGTTCAACCAGAACTTCAGCGAGAGCTTCTTCCTCGACCCCGTCCTCGGCGGTGAGCTGGCGCTGCCGACCGGTGACGCCGTCGAGCCCTTCGTGGACGCCGACGACATCGCCGACGTCGCGGTCGCCGCGCTCACCGACGACCGTCACATCGGCAAGACGTACGAGCTGTCCGGCCCGCGGCTGCTGAGCTTCCACGACGTGGTCCGCGAGCTGTCGGCCGCCACCGGCCGGACCATCACCTACATCCCGGTCACCGTCGACGACTACCGCGCGGCGCTGCGGGAGCTGGGCGAGCCGGAGGAGTTCGCCGACCTCTTCACCCTCATCGTCGACGGCCGCAACGCCAGTGTGGTGCACGGCGTACGCGAGGCGCTCGGGCGGGAGCCCAAGGACTTCGCGGACTACGCCAAGGAGGCGGCCGCGGGCGGCGCCTGGAACGTCTGACCGCACCCGTACGAGCAGCGGTGGTCCGCGGTACCGGGAAACCGGACCGCGGACCGCCCTGCGGACCGTGTGTTGCCCCATACCGACAAGTCGGGAGCCCGGCAGCGCAGCGCCGGAGCGCCCGAAGAAAAGAGGGACGCGATGGACGGGCCGGCGTGGGAGGGCAGAAGCGTGGGCGCGCTGCCCCGCCACCTCCGCGGATTCGCGCAGACGCATCTCGCGCTGCGACGTGACTCCCGCCGACTGGTCGCCGCGGTACCGCTGTTGACATCGAGCGGCCTGCCGGCGGTCGCGGAGTGGTGGCGGCAGTTCCGGGACATCGTCGACTGGCACCACCGTACGGAGGACGAGATCCTCTGGCCGGGTCTGATCGAGCACGCCCCCGAGATCGCCGCCGGATCGCACCTCATGGTCCAGGACCACGTGGCCCTCGACGACTCCATGCTCCGGGTGACCCGGGCCCTGGAGGCGGGCCGGGCCGAGGCCCTGGACGGCCCCGTCGGCATGTTCGACTCCGTCCTCCACCAGCACCTGCACGAGGAGGAGGAGCTGACGTTCCCGGTCTTCGCCCGGGTGCCGCCGGACGTCTTCGCCGCTCTGGAACGCCGGGTCCTGGCCGCCGCTCCCTTCGGCGTCAAGCGGATCCTGCCGCCCTGGCTGCTGGACGGACTCCCCGACCCGGACGGGGTGATGCCGGCGCCGGTGCGGCTGATCGGCCGCACCCTGCTCACCAAGCGCTACCGCCGCTCCGTCACCGGGCTGCTGGAGCCCACCTGATCCGGAACCTCCGCCGGTGCCGGCGGCCCGCACCACCGAACGACCGGAGAGACATCATGAGCCCCACCTCCTCCCGACCCGACCCCGCGCTCCTCGCGGCCACCGTCGGCACCGGTCTGATGGCCGGTCTGTATCTCGCCTTCGACGTCGGCGTGATGCCCGCGCTGGCGCGCCGCGACGACGAGGCGTTCGTGAGCGCGATGCGCCGGGTCAACGACGCCCTCGACGACAGCGCCTCCTTCGGGGCGCTCTTCCTCGGGGTGTTCGTGGCCACCGGTGTCGCGGCGCGCCGGCTCCGGCGTGCGGAGCGGGACACGGCCGCCCGGCGCGCCGGGGCCGCCGCGGTGCTCTACGGTCTGAGCATCGTGGTGACGGTCGGCGCCAACCTGCCGCTGAACCGCCGGCTCCGCGGCGCCCCGGTGGCCGCGTCGGCGGCGGTGACGGCTGCCAGGACCGCCTACGAGCGGCCGTGGCGGACGGCGAACGCCGTCCGTACGGCCGCCTGCCTGGGGGCGCTCGTCCTGCTCGGCGACGCGGCCCGGCGGCGGGCGGTTTCCCGGGCGTGGTGACGGGAAGTGTCGAGCGGGGAGCCGGGAACCGCCGCAGGTTCCGGGCCGTTGGCAGAAGGACCCGGAGGCATGACCGAGCCGTACGGACCCGCCCGTGCCGTGGTCGGCGGCCGGGTCCGCACCCACTCGCGGGACCACGATGGCGAAACGGTATGAGGTGACTGTGGTGGATGCGTTCAGCGGCCTGCTGGGAAGCCCCAAGGCGCGGGGGGCCTTTCTGCTGAAATCCGTGTTCAACCCCCCGTGGGGCCTGCGGGTCGAGGACCGCGCCCCGCTGTCGCTCGTCACCCTGCTGCACGGGTCGGCGTGGGTGCTCCGCGAAGGCGGCGAGCCGGTCAGACTGGCCGCCGGGGACGTCGCGGTCCTGCGCGGCCCCGAGCCGTACACCCTCGCCGACGACCCGGCCACCCCGCCCGGCGTCACCGTCGCCGCCGAACAGCGGTGCAGCACCACCGACGGCGAGGACGTCACCGAGACGATGTCGCTGGGCGTACGCACCTGGGGCGAGCCGCACCGCTCCGGCTCCACCGTGATGCTGAGCGGCACCTACCAGGCGCCCAACGAGGTCGGCCGCCGGCTGCTCGCCAGTCTGCCGGCCCTGCTGGTGCAGCCCGCATCGGCCGCCCGGACGCCGCTGATCGGCATGCTGGCCGCCGAGATGGACCAGGAGGACATCGGCCAGGAGGTGGTCCTGGACCGGCTGCTCGACCTGCTGCTGATCAATGTGCTGCGCTCCTGGCTGGCCGAGCCCGGCACCGGTGCGCCGCTCTGGTTCCGGGCCCAGAGCGACCCGGTCGTCGGCCGGGCGCTGGTGCTGCTGCACGACCGGCCGAGCGAACCGTGGACGGTCGCCTCGCTCGCCTCCGCCGTGGAGGTGTCCCGGGCGAAGCTGGCGCGTCACTTCACCGAGCTGGTGGGCGAGCCGCCGATGTCGTACCTGACCGGATGGCGGCTCACGCTCGCGTCCGACCTGCTGCGCGACCCCGATCTCTCGGTCGCCAAGATCGCCGAACAGGTCGGCTATTCGGGGCCGTTCGCGCTCAGCGCCGCGTTCAAGCGCGAGCGCGGCGTCAGCCCGCAGGAGTACCGCCGGGGCAAGCGCTCGGAGCAGGTGCCGGCCACCGGTTCCGACGGCCGGACGGTGATGCTCAGACGCTGAGCCGCGCCGTCGGCCGGGAGACACCGGGCCGACGGTTCGCGGGGCCCGGCACGGCCACGGCCGTGAGCAGCAGTCCACCGCCGACGTGCCAGCGGCCCGGATAGGAGTACGCGCCACCCACCGGTCGCGGCACGCCCCTTCCGGTCGCGGCGGGCCGCCGCCGCGCCGGGGGCGGTTCCGTACGCTCCGGACGCACCCGGGCCGTGAACAGGCCGTCGGCGGTGAACGCCACCTCGACGGCGAGCGTCCCGATCCAGCGGCCCGTGGCCGGGTGCCAGGCCTTGTAGACCGACTCCTTCGCGCTGAACAGCAGCCGGTCCCAGGGGACTTCGGGGCTGCTTTGGGACAGCCCGGCGACCATGCGCCGCTCCGGGTCCGTCGCCACCAGATCCAGCAGCCCCGTCGGCAGCGGCCGGGCCGGTTCGGCGTCCACACCGAGCGCCGCCCACACCTCGGCGCGTGCGGCCACCGCGCCCCGGTACCCGGCGCAGTGCGTGATGCTCCCGACGACACCGGCCGGCCACGCCGGGCCGCCCGCCGCCGTACGCAGCAACGGGCCCGGCGCGACGTCGAGTCGGTCCAGGCACTGGTGGGCGCAGGCCCGTGCGGCGGCGAACCGCCGCACGGTCGCCTCGGGCCGTCCGCGCAGCAACGCCAGCTCCCGCGGATCGGGCAGGCCGGGCAACGCGTCGTCGAAGGCCTCCGCCCGCGCGACCCCTTCCGGAACGACCCGCTCGATCACGGCCTGCCGCCCGCCCGGAGCACCCCGGGGCCGGGCCCGGAAGCCGGCACGCCGGGCGCGCCCTTCCGGACCCGGCCCCGGGGTGCGGAGCACGGCGGGCCACCGGTCACCGGGAGCCCGTCCGCTTCACGGCCCCGTCGCTCCGGGACCGGCCGGCCGACGCCCCGTGGACCCGCAGCACCGCCGCGACCACCGCGTCCGGGCTCTCCAGCGGCAGGACGTGTCCGGCGCCGGGCAGCAGGGTGAACGTGGCGTCCGGCAGCGCGGCGGCCAGCTCCCGCCCCAGCTCCGGCCGGATGACCTTGTCCTTCTCCCCGGCCAGCACAGCGACCGGAACCCGCACGGAGGCCTGTGCCGCCCGCAGGTCCATGCCCCGGGAGGACCGGAAACAGGCGGCGCGCACCGTCGGAGCGGTCCCCGCGAACACCTGGCGGTTCACCTCGCGGAGCCGGGAATCCAGCGCCGTACCCGTCATCTGGCCGAGCAGGAGCCGCCCGAGCGCGGGCCGCCGCAGCGCCCAGGAGAAGAGCGGGGCCTCCATCATGGCGGCCTCCTTCTCCGGCGTGTCCTGGTCGTGCGCGGCCGAGGCGACCAGCACCAGGCCCGCCGGGCCGGCGTCCGGCCCGGACCCGGCCGCCTGTGCCAGCGCCGCGAACCCGCCCCCGGAGTGGCCGACGACGATCGGCGCGTCACCGGCGTACGAGAGGACCGTCGCCAGGTCGGCGGTCATGGCCTCCGAGGTCACCCCCAAGGACCCCACGGTCGACGCGCCGTGGCCGCGCAGATCGTAGGCGACGACCGGGAAGCCGCCGCGCAGCAGGCGGTCGGTCACCAGGCTCCAGATCCGGCGGCCGCCACCCCAGCCGTGCGCCAGCACGACCACGGGACGCTCGTCGCCTCCGTGCTCCAGCGGGCGCAGCACGGAGACCGCGATCCGCCCGCCGTCCTCGGCGGTGAGGAAGACCTCACCGGCGTCGGGCGCGGTCACCGTGTCCTCCCGGCGGCCGGAGCGGCGGACGGGGCCGAGGGGGTGGCGGCGAGCAGCTGGTTCAGCCTGCCGAACGCCGCGCGGGTGGCGCGGGTGTGCATCGCGCCGACGTCCACCAGGTTCGCCAGGAAGGCGAGTTGACCCTGCGGGCTGGCCCGGAAGGACATCGCGAGCCGGGTGCCGCCGCCCTCCAGCGGGGTGAGCGTGAACTCCGCGGTACCGCGGAACGCCCCCTCCACGTACTCCAGCGCCAGCCGCTCCGCCCGCTGTACGGCGGTGGTGCGGGCGGTGAACCGCAGCTTCTTGCCGCCCTTGTCGACGCCCTTGGTGTGGACGGTGATCCGGGTCAGTGCGCCGACCCGGTCGGGGGCGCCGTCCACCGGCTCGAAGGTGTTGTCCGGCACCCACCACCGCGCCTCGCCCGAAAGCTCGCCCAGCAGGGCCTCCCAGACCGCGTCCGGACCGGCGGCGAGCAATGCCTCGTCGACCAGCTCGTACTTCTTCAACTGCTCCTCCTCCTGGGGATGAACGGGAAGGGCCGCTCCCGCAGGAGCGGCCCGGGGCCGTGCTCGGTCAGCCGAAGAAGCCCTGACCGGGGGTGAGGACGTTGCCGGGGTCGAAGCGGCGCTTCGCCTCGCACAGCGCCCCGTAGCTGCTGCCGAAGTGGCGCCGCCAGTCCGCGGCGGTCAGGTCCGGCACCGCCCCGACGAGGTAGCGCTTGGCGCCCAGCTCCACGGCCCGGTCGTACAGCCAGCGGTTCTGCTTGACCATCCGCGCGATCTCCGCGTCGCTGGTCCCCGGGTTCGGGAAGCGCAGCAGGTCGAAGAGGTATCCGGTCCGGTCCCTCGGCTGCACCGCCATCGGCACGGTGACCTTGGACGTCGGGTACGGGTAGGTGAGCAGCACCCCGGCGCCCAGGCTCTCCGTGGTGAGCTGGCTCTCCACCAGGCGCAGGAAGCGGGCGGCCTGGGAGCTCGGCAGGAAGAGGCTCAGCCACGGCTTGGCCTCGAACCAGTGCCCCGCCTCCTTGAGGAAGGCCTCGTAGCCGTCCAGCCGGAAGAGGTAGTCGCGCAGCGGGAAGTCCTCGATGTGCGCCTCGGCGCGCAGGTCCTTGAGGCCCGACAGCAGCCGCGCCCGGTCGGGGAGGCGCCCGCCGGAGTACGTGGCGACCGCCTCGATCTTGTAGCGCCAGCCGGAGTCGTCCGGCTTGCGGACCATCTCGCCGCCCTGCATCTGGAAGCGGCGGTCGGCGAGCAGGATCTCGGAGTCCTTCATGAAGGCCGTGACGTCGCTGTAGAACAGGCTGAAGACGGTGGCCCGTTCGGCGGCCGGCACGGTCCGCAGCGTCACGCTGACGATGACGCCGACCTGACCGCCGCCGGCCAGCGCGGCGCGGAAGAGATCGGAGCGCCGGTTCCTGGAGGTGGTGACCACCTCACCGGTCCCGGTCACCACGGTCATCGAGGTCACGGTGTCCGCGATGAGACCCTCGGAGCCCATGGTCAGGCCGATGCCGCCGACGCTGAGCGTGCCGCCCACCGAGAGCGGCAGGTAGTCGGGCAGGGCGGGCAGCGTGCGGCCGCGGGGCAGCAGGTGGTCGGTGATCTCCGCCCAGGTCGCCCCGGCCTCCACGGTGATGGAGTCGCTGCCGGTCGACAGGATGCGCGCCATGCCGCGGGCGTTGACCGATATGCCCCCGGGTACGGCGGCCTGGCCGTAGCAGGAGTGGGACTCCAGGTCACCGCCGGTGCCGCTGCGGCCGTTGACCGCGAGCTTCAGCCGGTTGGTCCGCGCGTAGCCGATCATCTTGGCGATGTCCTGGACCGAGCCGGGCGTCAGGACCGCCCAGGGTACGGTGCCGTTGACCAGCCGGCCGAAGTCGTGGCTGTAGGAGCCGAACTGGTTGGTGTCCGTGGTGAGCGTGCCGTCCAGCGGCGGTACGGCCACGACGCGGTCGCCGGGGCGGCGCGCCGTGTCGGCCGCGTGCGCCCAGCTGCCGGTGGTGGCGTTCCAGCCGATCACCGTGGCGGCGGCGCCGACCGTGCCGAGCACTGCTCTTCGGGAAGGGGTGTGCAGGTTCACGGGGAAGGACTCCAAGTCTCGTCGGTCACGCGTACGGCGGTCAGGACGCGGCGGGCGCGGCGGCCCGCAGGTCCTCGCTGGTGCTCAGCAGGTGCTCGGCCGGGTCGAACCGGCTGGTGGCCCGCCGGAAGCGCCAGGTGTAGGTCGGCCAGATGGACGGGTTGCGCCCGTGCTCGTCGAGGTACCAGCTGCGGCAGTTGCCGGCGTTCCAGACGGTGCCGTCCAGCCGCTGGTCGAGCTTGTCGTTGTAGGCGCGCTGGGCCTCGGGCAGCGGCTCGACGGCTGCCAGACCTCGTTCGTCCATCGTCTTCAGGGCGTCGAGGAGATAGGCGATCTGCGCCTCGATCATGATCACCTGGGAGGAGTGGCCCAGGGTGGTGTTCGGCCCGAGCAGCATGAACAGGTTCGGGAACCCGGCCACGCCCGTACCGCGCAGCGCGCTCATGCCCTCGTTCCAGGTGTCCTTGAGGCCGGCGCCGTCCCGGCCGAAGACGCGCTCGGCGATCGGGCGGCGCACCGCCTCGAACCCGGTCCCGAGCACGATGGTGTCCACCGGGCGTTCCCGGCCGTCGGCCGTGACCACCGCGTCCGCGGTGACCTTGGCGATGCCGTCGGTGACCAGCTCCACGTTGGGCTGCTGGATCGCGGGGTAGTACGTGTTCGAGAACAGCAGCCGCTTGCAGGCCAGCACGTAGTCCGGGGTGAGCCGGGCCCGCAGCGCCTCGTCCGGCACGCTCTTCTTGAGGTGGTCGGACGCCATCTTCTGCATCTTCCCGGCGACGGCCGGACGGGCCATCACGAACGCCAGGATCTCCCGGCCCCACATGTTGAAGTTCCGGCGGAATCGCTGGTAGCCGGGGACGGAGGTCAGCAGCTTCGTCTGGAGGGCGCTGTTGGCCTTGTCGTTCTTCGGGCCGACCCAGGGCGGGGTGCGCTGGTAGAGGTCGAGCTGTCCGACCTCCGGCTGGATGGCGGGGACGAACTGGATGGCGGACGCGCCGGTGCCGATGACGGCGACCCGGCGGCCGGTGAGGTCCAGGTCGTGCCGCCACCGCGAGGAGTGGAACACCTCGCCCTGGAAGCCGGAGAGACCGGGGACGTCGGGGATGGCCGGCTCGCTGAGGTAGCCGGTGCCGGTGACCAGGACCTGGGCGGTGTAGTCGCCGCCCGTGGTGGAGATCAGCCACCGCTTGCGCAGATCGTCCCAGCGGGCCTCGGTCAGCTCGTGCCGGAAGCGGATCCGCGAGCGCACCCCGAACCGGTCGGCGCAGTCGCGCAGGTAGTCGAGGAGCTCGCGCTGCTTGCCGAAGGTGCTCTTCCAGTTCGGGTTCGGCGCGAACGAGAACGAGTACAGGTGCGACATCACGTCGCAGGCGCAGCCCGGGTAGGTGTTGTCGCGCCAGGTGCCGCCGACCTCGTCGGCCCGCTCGAACACGAGGAAGTCGTCGATGCCCTGCTGCAGGAGCCGGATCGCGGTGCCGAGCCCGGAGAAGCCGCTGCCGATCACCGCGACCCGCAGATCGCGGGCCGGGTCCAGGGGTGCCTGAGCCATCCCGGTCACCCCTTGCGGGCGAGCGTCAGCCGGAAGTTGTTGAAGAAGCGGTCCTCCAGCGTGTACGCGAAGATGTCCAGGTAGCGCTCGAAGCGGGCCACCACCTCCTCGCTCTCCAGTGCCACGGCCTCCTCGCGCCGCTCGGCGAGCAGCACCAGCCAGGCACGGCACGCGCGGGCGAACGCCTCACGCTCGTTGACCAGTTCCACCACCTCGAACAGGCCCTCCGCGGCGGCGGCCAGCTCGTGCAGGTGCGGGATGTGCATGCCGGCGAACTCGGAACGCTGGAGGAACTTGAGGTCCGCCAGGATCTTCCGGCCGATCGGCTGGGCCTCGGCGGTCATGGTGTGCAGGACGAACCGGCCGTCCGGCACCAGCGCCTCGTGGACCTGCTGGAAGAAGAACCGGTAGCGCTTGGTGCGCTCCTTCGGCGACAGGCTGGACGGCACGAAGTGCTCCAGCGCGTTGACGCAGAACGCCGCGTCGTACGAGCCCGGGGCGCTGTGCTCCGACCAGCTCTCCACCCGGGTGGTGAGAGCCGGGTTGTCCAGGCCCGCGATGAAGTCGGCCTGGGTACGGCTCAGCGTCAGGCCGACCGCCTCGCGTACGCCGTGCTTCCGGGTCAGCCGGTCCATCAGGGTGCCCCAGCCGCAGCCGATGTCCAGCACCCGGTCCTTGCCCGCCGCGTCCGCCAGCTCGGCGAACGCGTCGAGCTTGCGCTCCTGGGCCAGGTCCAGGGCCTCGGTGAGGCCCTCGCCCTCCTGCCAGTAGCCGCCGCTGTACATCATGCTGGGCCCCAGCAGCAGACGGTAGAACTCGTTTCCCACCTCGTAGTGGTGGCGGACTGCGTCCACCTCCGGCTCCGCGGTGTGGGAGGCAATCGTCGCCATCCTCGCCCTCTCCTCGCAGCTTGCGCCGACCGGGCGCAGAGCGCGCCCTGCGGCTGTCCGGTCCTGAACCGTGCTGAGAGGGAGCCAAGCGGACTTGTGCAATCCGTCCGCAACAGCGGCGTGTGACCGCTCTGTTGCGGTCCGATTGCGAGGAGGGGCTTGCATGCCGACACGACCGTACGTCGCGTTGAGAGAGGAACAAATCATGGCACTGCCGACTGTCGAGGTTCTCTCGGAGCAGCTCGCCGCCGTCTCCGGAGCCACCGAGGTGACGCCCGACGCGCCGATCCGGCACATCCCGGGGGTGGACTCGCTGGACCTGATGGAGTGGCTGTACAACTTCCAGAACGAGCACCCCGACATCCCCGCCGACGAGTCTCTCTTCGCGGACCTGGACGACAGCACGACCATGCGGGACGTGTACGCGAAGCTGGTCGACCTGGCGCCGCAGCCGGCCGAGGCCTGAGGCGGGCCCATGAGTGGATTCGCCATCGCGGGGTGGGGCAAGGCCCTGCCCGAGCGGGTCGTCACCAGCACCGAACTGGCCGGACGCTTCGGGGTCGACGAGGACTGGATCGTCAGCCGCTGCGGCATCCATGAGCGGCGGGCCGTCGACCCGGGACAGACCACCGCGTCCCTGGCCGTCGACGCGGGACGCGCGGCCCTGGCCAGGGCGGGGCTGACCGGCGCCGACATCGCCCATCTCATCGTGGCCACGGCCACCCCCGAGCAGCCGTCCCCCGCCACCTCCGCCTTCGTCCACCACGAACTGGGCATCGGCGGCGGGGCGATGGACGTCAACTCCGAGTGCGCGGGCTTCGTCTACGGGATGGTCGCGGCCATGGGCATCCTGCGCATGGACCGCCGCCCGATCCTGCTGATCGGCTCGGACACGCACACCCTGACCGCCAACCCCGCCGACCGGGATCTCTCGATCCTCGTCGGGGACGGAGCGGCCGCGGTGGTGCTCGTACCGGGCCCGGAAGATCCCGTTCTGGCCTGGAACCTGGGCGCGGACGGATCGTGCGCGGACGCCCTCAAGGTGCCGGCGGGCGGAAGTCGGATGCCCACAACAGCCGAAACGGTCGCGCGGGGGCTCCACTTCGCCCAGATCAAGGGCAACGAGATCTACCTGAACGCCGTCCGGTACACGGTGCGGACGGTCCGGGAGACGCTGGAGAGCGCGAAAATTTCTCCGGCGGAGGTGGATCACGTCATCCCGCACCAGGCGAACATCCGCATCATCAACTCCGTGGTGCAGCACTCGGGTCTGCGCCCGGAGTCCCTGATCACCAACCTGGACCGGTACGGCAACACCGCGTCCGCCTCGATCCCGCTGGCCCTCACCGAGGCGCTGGAGGCGGACCGGATCAAGGCCGGGGAGCTGGTGCTGCTCGCCGGCTTCGGGGCGGGCATGACCTGGGGATCGATCCTGATGCGCTGGGGAGGCGCCACGTGAGCGGAGCGAAGCAGTCGGGCAAGCGGCCCGAGGCGCCGGTGGCCCTGGTCACCGGCGCCTCGGGCGGCCTCGGACAGGCGTTGGCGGTCGAACTGGACGCGCTGGGCTGCCGGGTGGCCGTCCACTACCGCAGCTCGGCCGACCAGGCCCGGGCGGTGAGCGGGAAACTGACGAACGACTCGGTCGTCGTCGGGGCGGACGTCGGCTCGTGGGAGGAGACCCAGCGCCTCTACCGGGAGGTGGAGGAGGCGCTCGGTCCCATCGACGTGGTGGTCAACAACGGGGCCGTCCGCAAGGACGCCCTGATGGCCATGCAGTCCCCGGACGACTGGCACGAGGTCATCCGTACCAACCTGCTTGGGTCGTTCCACACCAGCCGGGCGGCGCTGCCGTACATGCTGCGGCAGCGCTGGGGCCGGATCGTCAACGTGGTCTCGCCGTCGGGCTTCATCGCCACGGCGGGGCAGACCGCGTACTCGGCCTCCAAGGCGGGTGTCATGGGGATGACCCGGGCGCTGGCGGCGGAGTGCGGCCGGCGCGGGGTCACGGTGAACGCCCTGTCACCCGGGTTCATGATCACCGGGATGACGGATCAGCTGCCGGAGAGCATCGTGTCGGACATGGCGCGCAAGGCGCCCGTCCCGCGGTTCGTCACGGTCGAGGAGGTCGCCCGCAGCGTCTCCCTCTTCCTCGACCAGGACTGCATGACCGGACAGGTGGTCAGCATCGACAGCGGTGTCTCCATCATGTGAGCCGGTACACGGCAGTGGGGAGGGACGCGAGATCGCGTCCCTCCCCACTGCCGTGCCGGGGATCAGCTCAGCCGGTGGGTTGACATCGTTTCCCACTCGGTCCGGAGCGGGGCGCCCGGCAGCCGGGTCCGGTCCAGCAGGCCGAGGTAGGCGGCCTCGCTCTCCGGACTGGGGTCGCAGCCCAGCTCCTCGGCGAGGACGACGCGTAACTGCTGGTATATCCGCAGGGCTTCGGCCCGGTTGCCGGCCAGCCGGTGCGCGGTCATCTGGCAGCGGTAGGCGCTCTCCCGGAACGGCGCCTGGCGCACCGCCTCCGCGGCGTACCGCAGGGCGTGGTGGGTGTCTCCGAGAGCGGACGAGGAACTGCTCGCGGTCTCCAGGGCCGAGACCCGCAGATCCTTGAGGTGACGCCGGACGGACTCCACCCACTCGCCCTCGTGGGAGGCCAGGAACGGGCCCCGCAGCAAGGACACGGAGGTGGTCGCGAGCCGCTGCGCGGTGCTGTGGTCGCCCTCGCGGTGGGCGACGGCGGCGGTGAACGCGGCCTGCTCCGCGCGCTCCACGTCCACCTGGGCGTCCTCCGGCAGTCGCAGCAGATAGCGTCCGCCGTGGGCGATCACCGCCGGCTCGGCGCTCGCCCCCTCCGAGAGGGAGGCTCTGAGACGACTGACGACACTGCGTAATGCCGAGGCCCAGGTGCTGGGCAGGCCGTCCGGCCATATGGTGTCGGCGAGTTGCTCCCGGCCTATGCCGGAGGGACGTTCCAGGCAGAGCCGGGCCAAGGCGATCTGTGCCTGATGACTGGCCAGCACCCGCGGGGCTTCGGATTCATGTTCGATGGAGACGAGGCCGACAAGCCTGATGAGCACGATCGATCCCCCCAAGAAGAGGTTGCGGCGACTTCCTCGGCGGCATGAGTGACGGAAGTCGACTGTCTGGCGTGCGTGCGGTTCCGTGCGTGGACCTCAGCGTGTGGCTCGTGTGCCCAGTGGCGCACGTGAGGATCCCGTGGGAGGGCTGCGGTGATCCGGAAGGAGCTTGGTCAATTCTTCTCCACGGCTGAGTAAACAGCATTCTCGTTCAAAAAGAGTGTGTGTCAACTACCCCATTAAGTTGCATCAGTTAACGCCTGATGAATCAGAGTCCCCGGCACAGGCAAATCCTCCGATGACTGTTTGATCTTGCTCCCGTGTTGCGCCTCGATTGCGAGTGGCCCGTTGAATTCGAGCCGGATCAGATTCGTTGCACCCGTGTGCAATGGCAGTCACCAATGAGAGGACGGCCGATGGCATCCGCAGCGTGGGGGAGAATCGCGCACAAACTGGAGGCGACGGGGCGGCGCGTGGCCTCGCTGGAGTCGGATCCCGAGCGCCGCAACAGCTTCGTCCCCTACACCGCCGAGCGCGACACCGCCTACGTCGACCTCGACGGCCGCCGCCTGTTGATGATGTCCGGCTACAGCTACCTGGGGCTGGCCGGCGACGAGCGCGTGGTCGCCGCCGCCCAGGCCGCCGCCGCCCGCTACGGCACCGGCAACCACGGAGTACGCGCCCTCGCCGGGTCCATCCCGCTCCACGAGGAGCTGGAGGACGAGGTCGCCACCGTCGCCGAGCGGGAGTCCGCCATCGTCTTCGGCTCCGGCTACGCCGCCAACGTGGGCACGATCGGAGCCCTGGTCGGCCCCGGCGACACCGTCTTCGTCGACAAGTACGCCCACGCCAGCATCGTGGACGGCTGCCGCCTCAGCGGGGCGACCGTGGTCCGGTTCCGGCACAACGACACCGAGCACCTGGCCCGCCGCATGGAGGCCGCCGCCCCCGGCGGAGTCCGTCTGGTCATCGTCGACAGCGTCTACTCCATGGACGGCGACATCGCGCCGCTGCCCCGGCTCCGCGAGGTCTGCGACGCCCACGAGGCGCTCCTGATGGCCGACGAGGCCCACGCCCTCGGCGTCATCGGCCGCACCGGCCTGGGCGTGGAGGAACACTTCGACCGGCGGGTCCGGGTGGACGTCAAGCTCGGCACCCTGTCCAAGGCCATCCCCTCCATGGGCGGCTGGGTCGCGGGGTCGTCCGAGCTGATCGGCCATCTCCGGTACGCCGCACGGCCGTTCCTCTTCTCCGCCGCCCTCGCGCCCGCCTCGGCCGGCGCCGCCCTGGAGGCGCTGCGCGTGCTGCGCGCCGAACCGGAGCGCGTCGCCCTCATCCAGGGGTACGGAGCCCGGTTCCGGGAGCTGGTGACCGCGGGCGGCATGCGGACCGGCGACAGCGAGACCGCCGTCGTACCGCTCATCGCGGGCAGCGACGAGTCGGCCTACGACCTGGCCACCACCGCCCGCCGCCTGGGCGTGATCGGGCTGCCCGTGGTCACCCCCGCCGTACCGCGCGACCTGGCCCGGCTGCGGATCGCCGTCACCGCACGGCACACCGAAGCGGACGTGGACCTCGCCGCCGAGGCGTTCCTCAAGGCCGCCGGAGAGTGCGGCCTGCTGACGGACTGACACCGCCCGCGCCGCCCGCGCACCCACGCGAGCGCGGCGACCTCGTCCACGGCCGACGGCCGGTCACCGGAACGGGAAGGAACCACACGGACCATGCGCACCGAAGCGGAACGCTCCGCCCGGCCGGACATCGCCATCAGCGGGATCGGCGCCGTCACCCCGGCCGGACTCACCACCGAGGACCTGTGGACCGCGGTGTCGGCGGGCCGGTCCCTCGCGGTCGGCCTCACCCACTTCGACACCACCGGCCACCGCATCAAGATCGGCTGCCGGGTGCCCGAGCTCACCGGCCACGGCCTGCCCTGGCAGGAGGCGCTGGCCGGCAAGGCGGCCCGGCGGCTCGACCCCTTCGCCCGCTACGGGCTCGCCGCGGCGCTGGCCGCCCACGCCGACGCCGGGCTGCCGCAGGCGCCCGCCGCCCGCTGCGCCATCGTCGTCGGCAACGCCGTCGGGGGCCGCAGCACCAGCGACGCCGAGTCCGTCAACTTCGCGGCGAAGGGGCCCGGCGGGGTCCGCCCGCTGATGCCCCTGATGACGATGCCGAACGCGGCCGCCGCCCAGATCGCCCTCCAACTGGGCTGGCACGGACCGGCGCTCACCGTCTCCACCACCTGCGCCAGCGGGGCCGACGCCATCGGGATCGGCGCGGCCATGCTCCGCGACCACCGCGCCGACGTGGTGATCGCGGGCGGCTGCGAGGCGACCCTCACCCCGATCACCCTCGCCGGGTTCGGCAACCTCAACGCCGCCTCCCTGCGCACCGAACCGGCCACCGCGTGCCGGCCGTTCGACGAGAGCCGGGACGGCTTCGTGATGGGCGAGGGCGCCGCCTTCGTGGTGCTGGAGCGGGCGGCCGACGTGCGCGCCCGGGGCGGCCGGGCGCACGGCCTGGTCGCCGGATACGCCGCCACCTCGGACGCCCACCACCTCTCGGCCCCGCACCCCGACGGGGCGTACGCCGCCGAAGCCATGACCGGCGCGCTCGCCGACGCCGGTCTCGCCCCCTCGGACATCGCCCACGTCAACGCCCACGGCACCGCCACCGTGCACAACGACCGCGCCGAAGCCACCGCCCTGGCCAAGGTGTTCGGGCCGGACGGCCCGCCGGTCACCGCCAGCAAGGGCGTGCTGGGCCACCTCATCGGAGCGGCCGGAGCCGTCGAACTCGTGGTCGCCGTGCTGTCGATGAACGCCGGTGCGGTGCCGCCCACCGCCAACCACACACGAACGGAACCCGAGATGGAGATCGACGTGGTCCACGGCACCCCGCGGCCTGTCCCCACCGGCCCCGCGCTGACCAACTCCTTCGGCTTCGGCGGCCACAACAGCAGCCTGGTGGTGACCCCCGCATGACGACCCCCGCCTCCGCGCCCGCCCCGTCCGCACCGCTCCTCGACGCGGCCGCCGCCCACCGCCACCGCGCCGTCACCCGCCGGGCGCTGGGCCGCCCGGCGCCCGGCCGGGCCGAGGCGGGGCCCCTCGCCGCCTTCGTCCTCACCCATCCGCTCGCCGAGCGCACGGTCGCCGGCCTCGCCGCCGGCCACGGCCCGTACTCGCTGGTCCACCTCGCCCAGGAGATCGAGCTGCACCACCCGCCGCGCCCCGGCGCCCCGCTCGACGCGTCCGCCGCACTCGACGCCGTACGCGTCGAGGCCAAGGGCACCCGGCTCGTCCTGACCACCACACTCACCGACCGGGCGACCGGCGCCGAACAGGCCCGGCTCACCGCCCACATCCTGCTCGCCGGCATCCGAGCGGCCGAACCGCACGGCACCCTCGTCCCCACGGCATCGGCGCGTCCACAGACACCGGGCGACACCGTCAGCCGCGACCTCGCGATCGACCGCGGGTGGATAGCCGACTACGGGCACGCGGCCGGCGACCTCAACCCCGTCCACCTCGACCCGGAGGCCGCCCGGGCGGCCGGGTTCGCCGATGTCATCGCCCACGGCATGAGCCTCGTGGCACTCGCCGTGGAGGAGGCCGCCGAACGGTACGCGGACGGAGACGTCGACCGGGTCCGGGCGATCGGCGCGCGCTTCGCCCGCCCGGTCCTGCCCGGCGAGGCAACGACCCTCGACCTCACGCCCTCCGCCGCCGGGGACACCGTCGCCTTCACCGTACGGTCCGGGGGCGCCGCGGCCGTCAAGGGCGGCTGGCTCCGGCTGGGCCCCGGGACGGGAGCGGGCCGATGACCCGGACCGACCGCCACGGCGAGACCGCCGAATCCGTGCTCCGCTGGGCCGACAAGACCCCGGACGCCCCCGCCCTGTGGTGGAACGGCAGCCCCACCAGCTACCGGGAACTGGCCGACGCGACCGCCGCCGCCCGCGCCCGGCTCGCCGAACACGTCCCCGCCGGGGCCACGGTCGCCGTGCTCGACGAGAAGTCGCCAGGCACCGTCGCCACCGTCCTGGCCTGCCTGGCCACCGGCCGCCCCGCACTGCTGCCCTCGCCCACCCTGCCGCCCGACCACGTCGCGGCGGTGATGGCGGAGGCGGGCTGCCGGTACGCGCTCGCCGGTCCTGCCGTCACGGCGAGGGATCCGGAGCACGGCGAGGGCGGCGGGGGAGCGGTGCCGCCGGGCACCGCCCTCGTCCTGACCACCTCCGGCTCCACCGGCATCCCCAAGGCGGTCCCGCTGCCGCACCGGTCCGTGGAGGCCTTCACCGGCTGGGCCGCGGACGCCTTCGGCATCGCCGAGACCACCCCGGTGCTCAACTACGCCCCGCTCAACTTCGACCTCTGCCTGCTGGACGTCTGGACCACCCTCGCCCACGGCGGCCAGGTGGTCCTGGTGGACCCGGCGACGGCGGCCAGCGGCCGGGGGCTCCTGCGCCTGCTGCGCACCCACCGCGTCGAGGTGGTCCAGGCGGTCCCGCTCTTCTACGCCCTGGTCGGCACCCAGGTCCGGGTGGAGGGCGGCGGCCCGCTGGAGACCGTCCGGCACGCGGCGTTCACCGGCGACGTGATGCCCGAGCAGGCGCTCGCCGAACTCATGGACCTCGCCCCCGGCGCCCGGCTGCACAACATCTACGGCTGCACCGAGACCAACGACAGCCTGATCCACGAGGTCGACCGAAGCCTCCCGCAGTCCGCCCCGATGCCGCTGGGCCGCCCGCTCCCCGGCGTACGCCTGAGGCTGCGGAACTCCGACGGCCGGCTGCTGACCGGGCCCGGACGCGGCGAACTGGAGGTCTCCACCCCCTTCCAGAGCACCGGTTACGCCGATCCGCGCCGGGCCGCCGAGAAGTTCGTCCTGGACCCGGCGGCGGACGGCGGTCCGGGCACCCGGTGGTTCCGCACCGGCGACCTGGTCGAGCAGGACGAGGACGGCACTCTCCGGCTCGTCGGCCGGCTGGACCACCAGGTGAAGATCCGCGGCGTCGCCGTCAACACCGGCGAGGTCGAACAGGTGCTGCTGGAACACCCCGAGGTGCTGGAGGCCGGGGTGACCACCGTCCCCGACCCGGTCGAGGGCCGCCGTCTGATCGCCGTCGTACGGCTGAAGGACGGCTCCACCGCCAACAGCCTCGACCTCAAACGGCACTGCACCGCCCGGCTGGCCCGCGGCTGGGTACCGGGCCTCCTCGTCCCCGTGACCGAGCCCCTGCCGCGCACCAGCACCGGCAAGGTGGACCGCCGCGCGATCACCCGGACCGCGGCCGCACCCGCCGCCACCGCGTCCTGACCCGGACCGACCGTCCTCCGCGGACCGCCCGGCAGCCGCCGACAGGCCCCGCGCCACCCGAGAACCCCGTACGAGCAACCCGCCAAGGAGCGCCCCGTGAGCAACGCCGACCAGATCAGCGAGTACATCGTCCGGGAGTTCCTTCCCGACCTCACCCCCTCCCAACTCCCGCACGACATGGACCTCCTGGCCGACGGCGCGCTCGACAGCCTCGGCGTCCTCAAGCTGATCGCCTGGGTCGAGCACCACTTCCGGCTGGCGGTCGGCGACACCGACCTCGACCCCGAGAACTTCCGCAGCGTCAACGCCATCGACGCCTACATCGCGCGCTCCCGGAGCACCGCCGCCACGGGAGGCTGAGCCGTGCACCCGGCCCTCGTCCCGATGGTCGACCGGCGCGCCCCGGCCGGCCCCGAGCAGTGGGACGCACTCTGGCAGGCGCTGGCCGACGGAGCACTGGACCGCGGTGACGCGCTGGCGCTCCTCGCCTCCCTCACCGCGGCCCTGCCCGAGGAGGACAGCCTGCTCGCCCTGCTCGACGCGCTGGACCGGCGGCGCCCGGCGCGGCCCGCGACGCCCTGGCCCGGCACCGTCAACGTGGTGGGCACCGGCGGCGGTCCGCCCACCGTGAACCTGTCCACGGCCGCCGCGCTGGTCGCCGCCGCCTGCGGGGTCCGGGTCGTCAAGTCCGGCTCCCGCGCCCACACCGCGCGCACCGGTTCGGTCGACCTCCTGGACCGGCTGGGCGTTCCGTTCGCCGCCTCCCTCGACCAGGCGTCCGGCCAACTGGACGCCCACGGCATCGTCTTCACCGGGCCGTTCGTCTACCCCGTGCAGCTGGCCCGGCTCGCCCTGCTGGCCGTGCCCACGCCCATGCGGGTGTTCGGCCGGTTCCTCAACACCCTGGGCCCGTTCCTCGCGGCCGTCCCGGTGGCCGCCCAGGTCACCGGCGTCAGCGGGGGCCGCGTCCCGCCCGCCCTGCGGGCCGTGGCCGCCCGGCCCGGCGCCCCGGCGACCTGGCTGGTGACCAACCCGCTCGGCGCCGACGAACTCCTCAGCATCTGCGACAACACGGTCCACCTCCCCGACGGCGGCACACTGACACTCCGCGCCGGCGACCTCGTCCCCGCGGGCGGATCACCCGACGATCTCGCCCCCGTCCCCCGGGAGGCCGCCGCCGAGCACTTCCGTACCGTCCTCGCCGGCCGGGCGGGCGGTCCCCTGCGCGCCACCCTCCAGCTCAACGCGGCCGCGCTCGCCCTGGCGGCCGGTCACCGCGACGACTGGGCGAAGGCGGTCGCCGAGGCGGGCGCCGCGCTCGACGACGGGGCGGCGCTCGACCTGCTGGACCGGCTGAAGGGGAAGGGTGCGGGCCGTGCCGGATGAATTCTTCGCCGAGGCCCGCGCCCGCGAGGAGCTGGGCCTGGCGGTCTTCCTCAACGCGGGCGACCCGCCGCTGCCCGTCCTCACCGACCTCGTCGCGCAGCTGGACGCGTCGGGCGTCGACTGCCTCGAACTGGCCGTCCCCTTCCCCGACTCGCCCACCGACGGGCCCGTCGTGCGCCGGTCCGCCGACCGGGCGCTGACCCGGGGCGTCGGGCTGCGCGAGACCCTGGCCTTCGTCGCCGCCGTACGGCCGGGGCTGAAGCGGCTGCGGATCGCGGTGCTCGCCGACTGGAGCCACAGCCTGCGCACCGCAGCGCCCGCCGACTACGCCCGTGCCGTCGCGGACAGCGGCGCCGACGCCCTGCTGGCCCACGGTCTGCCGCCCCGGCTGCGGCCGGCCCACCACGAGGCGCTGCACGCGGCGGGCCTGCCCGAGGTCACCACCTGCTATCCGGCCAGCGCACCGGCCACCGTCGCCGAGGCGGCGGCCCACGCCACCGGATACCTCTACCTGGTCGCGCGCTACGGGCGCAGCGGCGCCGGAACGCCCGACGGCGGCCACGCCGGTCTGGCGCCGACCGTCGCCGCCCTGCGCGACCTCACCGCCTCCCCGATAGCCGTCGGCTTCGGGGTGTCCACCGCCGAGGATCTCGCCTCCGTCGCCCGCAGCGGCGCGGACGCGGCGATCGTCGGCTCCGCCGGAGTGGCCGCGGTGGAACGGAGTCTGGAGGCCGGGTCCGACCCGGTCGACGGCTACCGCTCCTTCGTCGCCGCCCTCGGCCGTCCCCACACCGCCCGTCCGAAGGAGGACCCCCGTGCTCATCCGTAACATCGAGACCGTCAAGACCGTCGACTGGGGCAACGGACTCAGCCGCAGATTCATCCTGGACGCCGACGGCCTGGGCTACAGCGTCACCGACACCACCGTGCGTGCCGGGACCAAGTCCCGCCTGGAGTACCGCAACCACCTGGAGACCTGCTACTGCATCGAGGGCTCCGGCGAGGTGGTGGAACTCGACGGCACCAGTCATCCGCTGACGCCGGGCGTCCTCTACTCGCTCGACAACAACGACCCGCACTTCCTGATCGCCTCGCCGCACGAGGACCTGCGTCTGGTCTGCGTCTTCGCCCCGGCGCTCCAGGGCGACGAGGTGCACAGCCTGGCCGAAGGCGTCTCCTCGGCCTACTAGGCCTGTCCGGGCAGCACAGCCGCTCACCCGACGGGCGCCTGAACCAGGGGCGCCCGCCGACCTGATGACGACGGGACACCGCCGTCACCCCTCCGCCCGTCATCGACCGAGGCCACCCGCACGGCCCGTACGGAAGGCTCCGCCATGAGAAACCGCGACGCGGATCAGCAGGCGCTCTGCGCCGGCATGGCCCAGTGGGGCAAGATCCTGAGCGAAGGACACATCGAGGCGGACGCCCGGTCCGCGTTCGAACCGGACCGCTGGCGGTCCCTCGCCGACAGCGGAGTCCTCGGGCTGCCGTTCCCCCAACAGTGGGGCGGCGCGGGCCAGTCCCTTCTGACCACCCTGCACGTCCTGGAGACCCTCGGCGAGACCTGCCGGGAGTCCGGGCTGAACTTCTGCGCCACCACGTCGATGGCCAGCACCGGCGTCCCCCTGACCGCCTTCGGCAGCGACGCCCTGCGCGAGCGCTATCTGCCCGGCATCTGCTCGGGCGAGCTGATCGGCGCGCACGCCATCACCGAGCCCGACAGCGGGTCCGACGCCATGGCGATGACCACCCGTGCCGAGCGCGACGGCACGCACTACGTCCTCACCGGCGGCAAGGCCTTCGTCAGCAACGGCCCCATCGCCGACGTCTTCGTCGTCTACGCGCGTACCCGACCGGAGGGCGGACCGCTCGGCACCACCGCCTTCCTCGTCGACCGGGACACCCCCGGGCTCTCCGTCGGCGGGACGACCGCCAAGATGGGCCTGCGCACCGCCCCGTTGTCCACCCTCCACCTCGACGGCTGCCGGATACCCGCCGACCGGGTGCTGGGCCGGGTCGGCGGCGGACTGCTCGTCCTGGACCACGTGATGAAGCGCGAGATCCTGTTCGGCTTCACCGTCCAGCTCGGCGAGATGCGCCACCGGCTGGAGCGCACCGTCGGCTACGCCCGGGAACGCCGGGCCTTCGGCCACCCCATCGGCGACTACCAGGCGGTCTCGCACCGCGTGGTCGACATGAAGATCCGCACCGACACCGCCGCCAAGTGGCTCTACGACACCGCCGAGCGGCTCGCCGCGGGCGAGGACGTCACCGCCGACCTCGCCATCACCAAGATCCTCGCCAGCGAGGCCGCCCTGTCCACCAGCCTCTCGGCGGTCCGCGTCTTCGGCGGCGCGGGCTACCTCGCCGAGGTCGGCCTGGAGAAGGAGGTACGCGCCGCGGTCGCGGGCACCCTCTACTCCGGGACCAACGACATCCAGTACAACCACGTCGCCTCGGCCCTGGGGCTGGGCGGATGAGCACCCCGCCCCGGCCACTGCTCAAGGTGTGCGGCGCCACCGCCCCCGAGGAGGCCGCCGCCGTCGCGCCACGGGCCGATCTCGTCGGCCTCTGGTACGGGGTGGAGAACGGGGCCCGCGACCTGACCGGAGCCCGACTGACCGAACTGGCCGACGCCGTCCGCACGGCGGGCCGGGCCGAGCCGGTGCTCGTCACCTTCCTGCACGACGCCGAACGGATCGCCGCCGCCGCCCGCGCCGCCCGGGTGCGCTGGATCCAGCTCCACGCCTACCAGCCGCCCGCGGCCGTGGCCGCCCTGCGCGCGGCCCTTCCCGACGCGGTGCTGGTCAAGGCCGTGCACGTTCTTGACGGGGCGTGCGTCGAGCGGCCGTTCCTGACGGCGTACGCCCGCGCCGGAGCGGACCTGTTCCTCGTCGACGCGGCGACCCGGGGCGGGGCGGTCGGCAGTACCGGCCACCGCGTGCCGGCCGAGGCGCTGGAGGCCCTGCTGCCCGTCCTGCCCCGGCCGTTCATCCTCGCCGGCGGCCTCGGCGAGGCCGACGCACCGGGTCACGCCTTCGCCGCGCACGCGGGGTTCCGGGGCGTCGACATCGACCACGCCGCCCGTGCGGACGCCGGCCTTCTCGACCCGGCCCGGGTCGCCGCGCTGGACCGGGCCTGGACCGGCACACCCGCCCCTGCGCCGTGACGTCCCCCGCCCCGCAAGAGAAGCCCGCCACTCCGTGAGGAAAGCCCGATGACGCAACCCTTCCTCTCCGCGCTCCTCGGCGCGGACCGTCCCGTGATCATGGAGGTGAAGTCCCGCGACGCGCACGGCGCCGACCTGCTGCGGGGCCGCACCCCCGGCGACATCGCCGCCGCCTACCAGCGGGCCGGAGCCCCGTGCGTGTCCGTCGTGACCGGCCGCTGGTTCGGCGGTTCGGCCGCCATGCTGCACGAGGTGACGGCCCGCGTGGACGTCCCGGTGCTGCTCAAGGACTTCGTGACACGGCACGACCAGGTCACCGCCGCCGCCCGAGCGGGCGTCTCGGCGGTCCTGCTGACCGCGGCGCTGCTGCCCCGGGAGTCCCTGCACGACCTGGCCCGCGCATGCCGGGCGCACGGGCTGACCCCGTTCGTGGAGATCACCGACGCCCAGGAGGCGATCGGTCTGCCGGACCCGCAGGACTGCGTCGTCGCCGTCAACAACAAGGACATCACCGCTCGCGAACGGGGTGCGGGAGACCTGGACCGCAGCCGTGCGCTGCTGCCCGCCGTACGGGCCGCGGGCACGCTCTGCCCGGTCAGCGCCAGCGCGGTGGGCGACCCCGCCACCGCCGCCGGTCTGCTGGCCGGGGGCTACCGGGGCCTGCTCATCGGGACCGCGCTGCTGCGGGCGCCGAGCGTGGACGCCTGGCTGGCCGAGTTCGACGCACACCGCGCCGCGGGCACCGAGGAGACCGGGCGGGTCACGGTGCCGCTCACCGTCGAAGCGCCCCCGGTCCTGCCGCACCCCGCCCCCGTGACCGGCCCCGCGGTCGCGGGCGAGGCCGAGGACGTGCCCGCGTGAGCGCCGCGCCGACGGAGTCGGTGGCCACGGCGGACGTCACCGCGGCCGGGCACGACGCCGCTCCGGGCGGCGTGGAGCAGATCGTGCTGGGCCACGGCCGCCACCGCCTCGGCGCCTGGCGGGCCGAACCGGCCACCGGTGCGCCCAGGTCGGTACTCGTCGCCGTCCACGGCCGGGCCATGTCACCCGGCTATTTCGCCGGACCGGTCGCCCCGCACACCTCGCTCCTCGCCCTCGCGACCTCGCTCGGCCACACGGTCCTCGCGGTGGAACGGCCCGGCTACGGTCTCTCCCGCGCCGCCCTCCCGCACGGTCTGCCGCTCGCCGAACAGGCCCTGCTGCTGCGCCGATCGCTCGCCGACTACGCCGGACTCCACCCGGTCGGGGCCGGGTTCTTCCTGCTCGGACACTCCGACGGCGGCAAGACCGCCCTGCACCTGGCAGGGGAGCCCTGGACCGGAGCGACCCCCGCCGACCGCCTGCTCGGGCTCGACCTCAACGGCTGCGGCTGGCACTACGCACCGGCCGCCGCCCACTTCCCGGACACGCTGGCCGGCGGGGCGGGAGAGCTCAACTGGGGGCCGCTGCGCCTCTATCCGGGCGGCACCTTCCGGGCCAGCCGTGCCCTCCTCCGTGAGGTTCCGGCCGCGGAGGAGGCGGAGACGGGGCGGTGGCCCGCCCGGTTCCCGGCGGCCGCCGCCCGGGTGCGCTGCCCGGTACGCCTCACCTTCGGCGCGTACGAGGGCTGGTGGCGCCTGGACCGGGACGAACTGGCCGCGGTGGCCGCGAGCTTCACGGGCACGCGCCGCCCGGCCGTCGAACGCCTGCCGGAGGCCGGACACAACCTCAGCCTCGGGCTGGCCGCCCCGCTCTACCACGCACGGGCGCTGGCGTTCCTGGAGGAGTGCCTGGCGGCCTCCTCCGGCGGCCGGGGGTGACGTACGCGTATGCGCGTGAGTGCGTGAGGTATGGACCTTTGGGCCCTGAACCTGTTGGGATGATCGCGCGCACCGCGTACACGCTCCGTTCTGCCGCGTGCACCGTACGCCACCGCCCGGGAGAGTCCATCCGATCGACAGGACTGCGACATGAGCCATTACCCTCCCCATGCCACCCCGTACCAGGCCGGCCCGGTCCGGCCCGGCGGGCATCCGCCCGCCGGTGACCGGATCACCGCGCCGCTCCTCGTGGCATCCGTGCTCTGCACGGGGCTGATGGCGGGGCTGTTCTTCGCCTACGACATCTCGGTGATGCCGGGCCTGGCCGAGCTGGACGACGCCGCCTACGCGGCGGCCATGCAGCGGTTCAACGCGGCGATCGACGGCAGCGCGCTGTTCGGCCTGGTCTTCCTCGCCACGCTGGGGCTCACGGTCGCCGCCGCGATCGTGGCCTTCCGCCGCAAGCGCCGCGCGGTGGCCCTGCCGCTGGCCGCCGCGGCACTCTGCTATCTGCTGGTGCTCGTCGTCACCGTCGCGGTCAACCTTCCCCTCAACGCGGACCTCGCGGCGCTCGGCGGCTCCGCGTCCGCCCAGGACGTGCACGCGGTGATCCACGACTTCAAATCGGTCTGGGTGCCGGTGAACATCTTCCGGACCCTTTTCTGTGTTCTGAGTCTCGGTGCTCTGTGCGCCGCTCTGCTCCGGTACGGAAAGCCGGAAACCCCTGTGCTCCGGTAGGGAAAAGCCCGGGGAGGCAATTCCCCGGGCTTCGTTCCATATCGGCACGCCCCTGCCTTCCGTATTCTCGCGTGCCCATCCTTCATTTGCGTTCGCATAGGGCGAGCCCTCTTTCTGCGCCGGTCGGCGAAAGGGGGCCACCTGTGTGTGCCGTGCTCCGCCTCCGTACCGCCCGACGCGGTGCGGCCGCTCTCCGGCCCCCGCCGGTCGGCGGCCCGGAGAGATGTGGGAGCGTGGGAACGGTGAGTGACAATCCGACGGAATCCATGCAGTACCGCTTCGACGGGCCCGAGGACGCCCCGGTCCTGGTGATCGGCCCCTCGCTCGGGACGACGTGGCACATGTGGGATCGCCAGATTCCCGAGCTGTCCCAGCACTGGCGGATCTTCCGCTACGACCTGCCCGGCCACGGCGGCGCGCCCGCCCACGCCGCCGCCTCCGTCGCCGAGCTGGGCGACCGGCTGCTCGCGACCCTGGACGGTCTCGGCGTCCAGCGCTTCGGCTACGCGGGCTGCTCGATCGGCGGCGCGATCGGCGCGGACCTGGCCCTGCGCCACCCGCACCGGGTGGCCTCGCTGGCGCTCGTCGCCTCCTCGCCCCGGTTCGGCACGGCCGACGAGTTCCGTCAGCGCGGCGTGATCGTCCGTACCAACGGCCTGGAGCCGATGGCCCGCACCGCGCCGGAGCGCTGGTTCACCCCCGGCTTCGCCGCCGCGCAGCCCGCCATCGTCGAGTGGGCCGTGCAAATGGTCCGCACCACCGACCCCGGCTGCTACATCGCCGCCTGCGAGGCGCTCGCGGCGTTCGACATCCGTGGCGCGCTGGGCCGGATCGGCGTTCCCACGCTGGTCCTGGTCGGGGCGGAGGACCAGGTCACCGGGCCCGCCGAGGCCCGCACGCTGGTCGCCGGGATACCGGACGCCCGCCTGGCGCTGGTGCCCGGCGCCTCGCACCTCGCGCCGGTCGAGCAGCCCGCCGCCGTCAGCGATCTGCTGCTGATGCACTTCTCCACCGCGTGGCAGCAGGACACCTCGGCCGCGATCCCCGTACTGCCGACGGTCCCGGGCCCCGCGACGCCCGCGGTCCCCTTCGCCCCGGTGGCCGAGATCGCCCCGGCCGCAGTGGCCGCCGACGCCCCCGCGCCGGCCCCGGACATCCGGCACGAGCAGGGCACGAAGGTACGCCGCGAGGTGCTGGGCGACGCCCATGTCGACGCGGTGAACGCCTCGGCCGACGCCTTCACCGAGGACTTCCAGGAGCTGGTCACCCGGTACGCCTGGGGCGAGGTCTGGAGCCGGGACGGCCTCGACCGCCGCACCCGCAGCGTCATCACGCTCACCGCGCTCGTCGCCTCCGGCCACCTGGAGGGCCTGGCCGCGCACACCCGGGCCGCCCTGCGCAACGGTCTGACGCCCGCCGAGATCAAGGAAGTTCTGCTCCAGACCGCCGTCTACTGCGGCATCCCGGCCGCCGGGGCCGCCTTCGCCGTCGCGCAGCAGGTGATCCAGGAGGAAACCACGCCGCCCGCGTAGCAGGATGGGGCCATGAACGCATCGCCTCGGGCACTCACCCTGACCAAGAAGACCCACTCCTGCGTCCGGATCGAGAAGGAGGGCCGGGTCCTGGTCATCGACCCCGGAGGCTTCTCCGAGGACGACGCGGCGCTCGGCGCGGACGCCGTGCTGGTGACGCACGAGCACCCCGACCACTTCAACGAGGCGCGGCTGCGGGCAGGCCTGGAGGCGAACCCGGCGGCCGAGATCTGGACGCTGCGCAGCGTCGCCGAGCAGCTCTCGGCCGCGTTCCCGGGGCGGGTGCACACCGTGGGCGACGGGGACGCGTTCACCGCCGCCGGATTCGACGTCACCGTGCACGGCGAGCTGCACGCGGTGATCCACCCGGACATCCCGAGGATCACCAACGTGGGCTTCCTCGTCGACGGTTCGGTCTTCCACCCCGGCGACGCGCTCACCGTGCCCGAGCGTCCCGTGGACACCCTCCTGCTGCCGGTGATGGCCCCCTGGAGCAAGATCTCCGAGGTCATCGATTACGTACGCGAGGTCGAGCCGCGCCGCGCCATCGACGTCCACGACGCCCTGCTGACCGATCTGGCGCGGCCGGTCTACGACCACCAGATCGGCGCCCTGGGCGGCGCGGACCACGGCCGGCTGGCCCCGGGCGGCACCACCGAGCTGTGAGCCCGGCGGCCGCTGTCAGTGGGAGCCGCTAGGTTGGCTGCCATGCGCATCGCCACGTACAACGTCAATTCGATCACCGCCCGGCTGCCGAGGCTTCTGGCCTGGCTGGAGAGCAGCGGCACCGATGTGCTGTGCATCCAGGAGACCAAGTGCACGGCGGAGCAGTTCCCCGCCGAAGCCCTGCGCGAGGCGGGCTACGAGTCCGCGGTCAACGCCACCGGCCGGTGGAACGGGGTCGCGCTGCTCTCCCGGGTCGGCCTCGCCGACGTCGTCACCGGGCTGCCCGGCGGCCCGGAGTACGACGGGGTGCAGGAGCCCCGCGCGATCTCGGCGACCTGCGGTCCGCTGCGCCTGTGGTCGGTGTACGTGCCCAACGGCCGCGAGGTCGCGCACGAGCACTACGCGTACAAGCTGCGCTGGCTGGAGGCCCTGCGGAAGGCGGTGGCGGCGGACGCCGCAGGGAGCCTGCCGTTCGCGGTCCTGGGCGACTTCAACGTGGCCCCGACCGACGAGGACGTCTGGGACCCGGCGCTGTTCGAGGGCGCCACCCATGTGACGCCCGCCGAGCGCGCCGCCCTCGCGGCCCTGGAGGCGGAGGGTCTGAGCGAGGTCCACCCCCGCCCCCTCAAGTACGACCGCGCCTACACCTTCTGGGACTACCGCGAGCTGCGGTTCCCGAAGAACAAGGGCATGCGGATCGACCTCACCTTCGGCAACGCCCCGTTCACCGCCGCCGTCAAGGACAGTTACGTCGACCGCGAGGAGCGCAAGGGCAAGGGCGCGTCCGACCACGCCCCGGTCGTCGTCGACCTGGATCTCTGAGCGGTCGGGCGGAGGCGGGCGCGAGGTCCCGCGCCACGTGACAACCCGAGGTTGACACTCCCTGGGTGTCAACCTACGGTTGTCACATGACGCAGCCTCTTCCCGTCACCCCTTCCGTACGCCTCGACGATCTGATCGAGGCCATCAAGAAGACCAACGACGACGCCCTGGAGCAGCTTTCGGGCGCGGTCCTCGCCGCCGACCACCTCGGCGACGTGGCCGACCACCTCATCGGCCACTTCGTGGACCAGGCCCGCCGCTCCGGCGCCTCCTGGACCGACATCGGCCGCAGCATGGGGGTCACCCGCCAGGCCGCCCAGAAGCGTTTCGTGCCCAAGAAGGGCGAAAGCTCCTCGGACCTGGACCCGAACGAGGGCTTCAACCGCTTCACCCCGCGCGCCCGCAACGTGGTGGTCGCCTCCCACAACGAGGCCCAGGCCGCCCGGCACGCCGAGATCGTCCCCGCCCATCTGATCCTCGGCCTGCTCGCCGAGCCCGAGGCCATCGCCGCCCGCGTCCTCGTCGGGCAGGGCGTTGAGCCGGACGCGCTGCGGGCGACGGCGACCGCGGCGCTGCCCGCCCCCGTGGACGAGGCGCCCGAGCTGATCCCGTACGACGCGGACGCCAAGAAGGTCCTGGAGCTGACCTTCCGCGAGGCCCTGCGGCTCGGCCACAACTACGTCGGCACCGAGCACATCCTGCTGGCCCTGCTGGAGTTCGAGGACGGCTCCGGCGTGCTGACCGGCCTCGGCCTGGACAAGGAGGCCGTGTCCGCCGCGGTGGAGCGGGCGGTGGGCGAGGCGGCCGGGGCCCTCCGGCAGCAGAACCCCTGAGCTCCACAGCGGCCCCTCGCGTGGGCGGCGGCCTCAGTGCACCGAGAACCCGCCGTCCACGCACACCGACTGCCCCGTGACATACGCCGAGGAGCGCCCCGCCAGGAACACCGCCGCCCCCGCGAAGTCCTCCGCGAGACCGTTGCGGCCCACCAGGGTGCGGGCGGCCAGCGCCGCCACCTTCTCCGGGTCCGACTGGAGCCGCGCGTTCAGCGGGGTCAGCACGAAACCGGGCACCAGGCTGTTCACGGTGACGCCGTGCGGCGACCACGCCTCGGCCTGCGAGCGGGTCAGCGACTCCAGGCCGCCCTTGGACACCCCGTAGGCGCCGCTGCTCACGAAGGCCCGGTGCGCCTGCTGCGAGGTGACGTGGATGATCCGCCCGTACCCCCGCTCGGCCATGCCCGGCCCGAAGCGCTGCCCCAGCAGGAACGGGGCCTTCAGATTCACCGCCATCGTGGTGTCCCAGACGTCCTCGCCGAGCCCGGTCATCGGCGGGCGCAGATTGATCCCGGCACAGTTCACCAGGATGTCCGGCTCGCCGAACGGCACCACGGCCTCCTCCGCCCCCGTGTGGACCCCCTCGGTGGTGCTCAGGTCCGCACTCACCCAGGCCGCCCGGCAGCCCTCGGCGGTCAGCTCGTCCACGGTCTTCCTCAGCTCCGCCTCCCGGCGGGCCATGACCACGACGCTCGCCCCGGCCCGGGCCAGCGCGCCGGTGATCGCCCGGCCGATGCCGGAGCTGCCGCCGGTGACCACCGCCACCCGGCCTTCCAGCGAGAACAGTTCCGCGACGTACGTCTGTGCACTCATGTACGTACCTTAGATATTCGCTCGGTCACCGGGCCGGGGCGGGTGGGGGAACGGTGAACGCCGCGCGCCCTGTGGTGCGGAACCTGGCCGGGATGGGACCCTAGTGGTATGAACATCCCTTTCTTGGACAACTGGCGTAAGCGTCAGGGTGGTACGCATTCGGGCACACTCGCCGCCGCCGTCGAGACGGACCCCGACGGTGTGGCCGAGCTGCTCGCCGAATGCGAACTGCTGCGCGTCCGGGCGGGGCAGCACGGACTCGAACTCGACGACACCTCCGCCTCGTTGGCCGCGCTCGACCAGCTGCCGCCCCGCTGGCGCGACGACCCCGAAGAGCTTCCCTGGCTCGGCAACGACGCCGGTCTCTATCTCGGCACGGTGATCGTGCGGACCGTCCCGGGCGCCGTGTGGGACGTCTGGCCGAGCGGCCGGCCCGTGGTGCGGCTGGAGTCCGGGCGGGAGATCGACGTCGTCGCGGCAGGTCTCGACTGGGCGGTGGCGGGCAGCCCGGAGCTCTCCCAGGTGTACGCGGAGTCCGCGGAGAACTGACCCGGGAGTCGGCCGCCCCCGCCCGCCCCGTCCGCACCTACCCTCTTCGACTAATCCAGTTAAAAAGCCTTTTGCGCCATTTACGCGTGTCGGGTGCGAAGTCCCTTTTCGCGATGGATAGTTTGCGCTGACCTCGACACAGCGACAAGTGGGTAGGGCAGCGCATGGCCGTCGATCCGTTGATCGAACTGAGGGACGTCAACAAACACTTCGGGGAGTTGCACGTACTTCAGGACATCAATCTCACCGTCGGCCGCGGGGAGGTGGTGGTGGTCATCGGCCCCTCCGGCTCCGGGAAATCCACCCTCTGCCGGGCGATCAACCGGCTGGAGACGATCGAGTCCGGCAGCATCACGATCGACGGCAGACCCCTTCCCGAGGAGGGCAAGGGCCTGGCCCAGCTCCGTGCCGAAGTGGGCATGGTCTTCCAGTCGTTCAACCTCTTCGCCCACAAGACCGTGCTGGACAACGTCTCGCTGGCGCAGCTGAAGGTCCGCAAGCGCAAGAAGGACGAGGCCGACCGGCGCTCCCGCGAGCTGCTGGAGCGGGTCGGTCTGGCCGCGCACGCCGACAAGTTCCCCGCCCAGCTCTCCGGCGGCCAGCAGCAGCGCGTGGCCATCGCCCGCGCCCTGGCCATGGACCCCAAGGCGCTGCTCTTCGACGAGCCGACCTCGGCGCTCGACCCGGAGATGATCAACGAGGTGCTGGAGGTCATGCAGCAGCTCGCCCGGGACGGCATGACCATGGTCGTGGTCACCCATGAGATGGGCTTCGCCCGCTCCGCCGCCAACCGCGTCGTGTTCATGTCCGACGGCTGTGTCGTCGAGGACCGCACTCCGGAGGACTTCTTCACCAACCCGGAGAGCGACCGCGCCAAGGACTTCCTGTCCAAGATCCTCAAGCACTGAGGGGAGGCTTCCATGTTGCGCACGAGGAACACGCGTACGGGCAGGGCGGTCGCCCTGGTGGCCGGTCTCCTGCTCGCCGCACTCGCCGCGGGCTGCGGGAAGGACGGCAGCCCGCCGGTCAAGGGCCCCAAGGCCGAGGCCCTGCCGACGTACCAGGTGGACACCGGCTTCGAACTGCCCGACTCCCGCACCTGGACCAAGGCGAAGCGGCGCGGCTACCTGGTGGTCGGCGCCAAGGAGGACCAGCCGTACCTGGGGGAGAAGGACCCGGCGACCGGGATCTACTCCGGGTTCGACATCGAGATCGCCCGGATGGTGGCGGCCTCGCTCGGCTTCGAACCGAAGACGATCCGCTTCCGCACGATCGCCTCCGCCAACCGCGAGACGGCCCTGCAGAACGGCCAGATCGACTACTACGTCGGCACCTACACCATCAACGACATGCGCAAGAAGCTCGTCGGCTTCGCCGGCCCGTACTACATGGCGGGCCAGGGACTGCTGGTGCGCACCGACGAGAACGACATCAACGGGCCCCAGGACCTGGCGGGCAAGACCGTCTGCTCGGCGGCCGGCTCCACGCCCTACCAGCGCATCGCCGCCGACTACCCCAAGGCGACGCTCGTCGCGTACGACACGTACTCGATCTGCGTCGACAACCTCCTCACCTACCAGGTCGACGCCGTCACCACCGACGACGCGATCCTGCTGGGATTCGCGGCCAAGGCGCCCGACGAGATGAAGGTCGTCGGCAAGCCCTTCTCCCAGGAGCCGTACGGCATCGGCGTACCGCGCGGCGACAACGCCCTGCGCAACGCGATCAACGACGCGCTGGAGGCCAACGAGAGAAACGGCAACTGGAAGAAGGCGTACGAAGCGACGCTCGGCCTCTCCGGAGCGCCCGCGCCGACCCCGCCGCCCATCGACCGCTACCCGGCGAACTGAGGGGACGCGCCTCACCCATGGACGTACTGACAGAGAACTTCTCCCTCTACGGCAAGGGCTTCCTCGGGACCGTCGAGCTGACCGTCTACGCCTCCGCGCTGGCGCTCGTCCTCGGCTTCCTGATGGCGTCCTTCCGGGTCGCGCCCGTCGGCTCCTTCCGGGTGCTGGGCACGGTCTGGGTCACCGTGCTCCGCAACACCCCGCTGACGCTGCTGTTCTTCGCGGTCCTGCTCGGCCTGCCCCGCTTCGGGCTCGTCCTGCCGTTCCAGGTCTTCGCCGTCATCGCGCTCGGCTGCTACACCTCGGCCTTCATCTGCGAGGTGCTGCGCTCCGGCATCAACACCGTGCCCAAGGGCCAGGGCGAGGCGGCCCGCAGCCTCGGCATGAACTTCAGCCAGACCCTCGGCACCGTGGTGCTGCCGCAGGCGTTCCGGTCGGTGATCCCCCCGGTCGGCTCGACCCTGATCGCCCTGGCGAAGAACTCCGCGATCGCCGGCGCGTTCAGCGTCACCGAACTCCTCGGCACCTACAAGACGCTCAACGAGCTCGGCTACAGCATCATCTGGTCCTTCATCTGGATCGCCGTCGGCTACCTGATCATCACCCTGACCATCAGCGCGGTGTTCAACGTGATGGAGAAGCGCTGGGGAGTGGCACGATGACCAAGACCCTCACCCGCAGGCCGTCGTCGCCCGCGGCCACCGCGCTCTACGACATCCCCGGACCGGTGGCCCGCAAGCGGCACCTGATGTACGGGATCGCCTCGACGGTGCTGATCGTGGCGCTGTTCGGCTGGATCGTCTATCTGCTCTTCGACACCGACCAGTTCACCGCGCAGAAGTGGACGCCCTTCGAGTACAAGGGCATTCAGGAACTGCTGCTGCGCGGCCTCGGCAACACCCTCAAGGCGTTCGCGTACGCCGCGGTCCTCTCGCTCGCGCTCGGCGCGGTCCTCGCGGTCGGCCGGCTCTCCGAACACCGGGTGCTGCGCTGGATCTCCACCCTGCTGGTCGAGTTCTTCCGGGCCATGCCGGTACTGGTGATGATCTTCTTCATCTTCGTGGCGCTGAAGGTCCAGCCGCTGCCCGCCCTGGTCGCCGGTCTCACGCTCTACAACGGCTCGGTCCTCGCGGAGGTGTTCCGCACCGGGATCAACTCCGTGGACCGGGGCCAGCGCGAGGCCGCGTACGCGCTCGGGATGCGCAAGACACAGGTCACCACGTTCGTCCTGGCACCCCAGGCCGTACGCGCGATGCTGCCTACCATCATCAGTCAGCTGGTGGTCGCGCTCAAGGACACCTCACTGGGCTATCTGATCACCTACGAGGAATTCCTCCACGCCGGAAAGCTGATCGCGTCGAATCTCGACTACGATCTTCCCTTCATCCCCGTCGTGATGGTGATCTCCCCGATCTACATCGGGATGTGCATGCTGCTCTCGTGGTTCGCCACCTGGGCGGCCCGTCGTCAGCGGCGCAATCCGAAGACGAAGGCGGTGGGGGTGACCCCGGCCGAACCGGGGACGCTGCTGCCGGGAGGGCAGTAGCCGGGCAGTGCCCGCCCGGCAGCAGTCGGTGATCACTTCTCGCGCAGCGGGACCGGGAGTCGACCCGGGTCCGTGGAGGGCGGGAAGAAGGTCAGCTGCGCGCCGGTCGGGTTGTGCTCGATGTACAGCGGATCGACGGTGTCGATCACCAGGGCGAGCCGGTGACCGGCCGGGACGTCGTGGGCCGTGGAGCACAGCTCCGGGTCTACGGGGAACGGCCGGCCCGGCGTCTGCCCGTGGAAGGTGTACGGGGGCATCGCCGACCAGTCTGCCGACGCCGAGCGGCCCCGCGTCGTGGAACTACGCGACGCGGGGCCGCTCGGCGGACGTCGGGCCCCGGCCGTCGTGTCAGCAGCCGCTCGCTACAGGGCGCTCTTGGCCCGCCAGTCGGCCCACGAGACGTTCCACGCGCCGTAGCCGTTGCCCTCGGCGACCGTGCCCTTGGCCTCCGCGCCGGTCATCTCGAACGGGTCGCCCACCCGCACCTGCCCGTACAGCGCGGCCGCGTCGGCGTCGCTCATCCCGACACAGCCCGAACTCCGGTTGGCCTGACCGAAGTGGCGCGCGTTCCACGGGGCCGCGTGGGCGTACATCCCCGACCAGGTCAGCCGCATCGAGTAGTCGACCATCTTGTCGTAGGCGTCGCCGAGGCCCACCGTCTCGGAGCGCATGTTGATCGTGCCCTCCTTCGACATCAGGACCGCCGTGCCCCGCCAGGAGGCCTTCTCGCCGCCCGGGGTGCCCGCCGACATCGGGAGGTCCAGGACCTGCTTCCCGTCCCGGCGCAGGGCGAGCCGGTGCCGGTCGAGGTCGACCTCGACCACCTGGGCCGCGCCGACCGTGAACGTCGTCGCGTAGTCGCGGACGAACCAGCCGCCGTCGGCGCCGGTGTTCACGCCGTTCAGCCGTGCGTCCAGGGTGACCTTCGTACCGGGCTTCCAGTACTCCTCGGGCCGCCAGTCGACGCGGTCCTTGCCCGAGTAGTCCTGGAGCCAGCCCCAGGAGCCCTCGGTGCCGTTGGACGTCGAGACCTTCAGGGCCTTCTCGACGGCCGCCTTGTCCTTCACCGGGTGGTCGAAGACGACGGACAGCGGCTGTGCGATGCCCACGGTCGTGTTCTTCCCCGGCGCCAGCGACAGCTTGTTGACCTTCTCGGCCGCGGCGGTGGTGAACGCCGCCCGGTCGCTGCCGCCGCCCGTGTCCTTCGCCTCGACGGTGTACGCGGTGCCCGGTGCGGCGACCCGCTCCGACGTCCAGGTCCGGCCGTCGGCGGATATCTTCCCGGCCAGCGCACCGCCCTTGCCCGCCGTCACCGACACGGCCTGGAGCTTTCCGTGCGCCAGCGTCACCTTCACCGGACCGCCGGGCGTCGCGGCCTTGCCCGTGAGGTTCACCGAGACGCTGGTGGCGGGCGCCTTGTCGTCCCCGCCCGACCCGGCGGATCCCGAGGAGCCGCCCGAACACGCGGTGAGCGCGGCGGCGAGCAGCGCCGCGGGCCCGGTCAGGGCGAGCCGGGCCCTCCGGCCGGCCGGGGCGGTACGACGGATGTGCGGGCGTGCGGGACTCAACGGAAAAACCTCCAGGGCAGAGACGCTCGGCATGGGAGAGGTATTTCCCCCATGTCGGGTTCCGTCCGCTCCGGGAAAACCCTGACGTCGAGGCGTCCCCGCGGTCCGGAGTACGCTCCACCGTCGGCCTGCACCTCGGAACACGGGAGACCTTCAGTGAGCGCGACCGTCGACAGCACCGCCGGGCCTTCGGTCAAGCCGGCCTCGGTGCTGCGCAGCGGGGCCGTGATGGCGGCCGGCTCCGTCGTCTCGCGCGCCACCGGCTTCGTCCGCTCGGCCGTCGTCGTCGCCGCACTCGGCACCGGCCTGACCGCGGACGGCTACACGGTCGCCAACACCGTGCCCAACATCCTCTACATCCTGCTCATCGGCGGCGCGCTCAACGCGGTCTTCGTCCCCGAACTGGTCCGGGCCGCCAAGGAGCACGCCGACGGGGGAGCGGCGTACACCGACCGGCTGCTCACCCTGTGCACCGTCGGCCTCCTCGCGCTCACCGCGCTCGCCGTCGCGGCCGCGCCCCTCATCGTCGGGCTCTACACCGACTACGACGACCGTCAGGCCGAACTGACCGTCGCCCTCGCCCGCTACTGCCTGCCGCAGATCCTCTTCTACGGGCTGTTCACCCTGCTCGGCCAGGTCCTCAACGCCCGCGGCAGGTTCGGCGCGATGATGTGGACCCCGGTCCTCAACAACGTAGTGATCATAGGGGTGTTCGGCCTCTACATCGCCGTCGCCGCGAGCTCGGACGGCGCCCTCTCCGACACCGACGCCCATCTCCTCGGCTGGGGCACCACCGCCGGGATCGCCGTCCAGACCCTCGCCCTGATACCCGCCCTGCGCGCCGCGAAGTTCCGCTGGCGGCCCCGGTTCGACTGGCGCGGCAGCGGACTGACCCGGCCGATGCGCGCGGCCGGCTGGCTGGTGCTGCTGGTCCTCACCAACCAGCTCGCGTACTGGGTCGTCACCCGGTACTCCACCATCGCCGGTCAGGAGGCGTTCGAGCAGCAGGTGGCGGGCGGGGCGGGCTACACCGCGTACAGCTACGCCTACCAGCTCTGGGTCGTCCCGCAGGGCATCATCACCGTCTCGCTCGTCACCGCGCTGATGCCCCGGATGAGCCGGGCGGCGGCCGACGGCGACCTCGCCGGGCTGCGGCGCGACGTCGCGTACGCCCTGCGCACCAGCGCCGCCGTCGTCGTGCCCGCCGCCACCGCCCTGCTGGTGCTGGCGCCCTGGGTGCTCGGCTCCGTCTTCGGGTACGGGCGCACCACCGACGCCGATATCACGGTGATGGCCGGAATCATGATGGCGTTCGCCCCCGGGCTGCTCGCCTTCTCCGGGCAGTACGTCCTCTCGCGCGGCTTCTACGCGATGAGCGACACCCGCACCCCGTTCCTGCTCAACCTGGTGATCGCCGCCGTGCAGGCGGGCCTCTCGGTCGCCGCGTATCTGCTGCTGCCGGCGCGCTGGGCGGTGACCGGGATGGCCGGGGCGAGCACGGTGGCCTTCTTCGCCGGGTTCGCCGTCACCGGATACGTCCTGTCGAGGCGGCTGTCGGGGCCCGGGGCCGCCTCCCCGCTGCGGTCGCCGACCCTCGGCGCGCACGTCCGGCTGATCGCCGCCTGTCTGCCCGCCGGTGCGCTGGCGTACGGCGCGGCCCGCGCGACGGAGGGCGCCGGGGACGTGGCCGCCGCCGGAGCCGGAACCCTCGCACTGCTGCTCGTCGTGGTGCTGCTGGCCCGGCCGTTCGGGATCGGCGAGATCACCACGGCGGTCGCCGCCGGCCGGGCACGGCTGCGACGCCGATGAAGGGGCGCGGTCAGCTGCCCGCCCGGTGCGAGGCGGGCGGGGCGGTGGGCGCCGGGGCCTGCGCCTCGCGGGTCACATCGCCGACGAGCTCGACCACATCGGGGCCGTACGCCTGGGAGTTGACGACCTTCAGCAGCAGGCAGAACGACTTGTTGCCGTGCTTGCGGAGCAGCTTCTCGTAGTTCCGCGCCACATAACGGGTCGCCGCCTGATTGGTGATGGCCCGCTGACCGCAGAACAGAAAGACCGGGCGCGCCTCCTGACCACCCGTCAGCCGGGCGAGCAGCACGTACTCGGAGGTGCCCGGCTCCAGCCGGTAGCGTTCCGAGCCGACCTGGAACGCCACCCGGTCCGGGCCCGGATCCTGCTCGATGTTGATCCGCACGCCGGGCAGCAGGGTCCGCAGGTGGGCCGCCATCCGCTGATTGGACATCGGACCGCCGACGCAGAACTCCGTACGCTCGCCGAATCCCTGCTGGGCCGTGTCGTGCGTGACGATCTGCGCGTGCGCCGCGCAGTCCTTGATCAGCGCGGAGAGTTCGAGCAGCGCGAAGGCGTCGTGGCGGTGCACGGAACCGTCGGCGCCGGCGTACCGGTTGACCACCAGCAGGCATTCGGAGTTCGCCGGCAGTCCGAAGAAGACCTGCTTGCGGCGGAGCTTGCGCCGCCAGAGATAGGTCCGGGCCAGCCAGCCCAGCGAGGCGCTGATGCCGGCGGCTATCACGCCCAGCACGATGTTGCGTACGTCGTCCGTCATGGGCGCGCATGGTATCGGTCATTCGGGTAACCGTTCGAGGCGGTCCTGACGATCCGGGTCCGCCGGGGCTACCCTGCGGCGGAGATCCGTTGACTGGAGGTACGTATGCGCCGTTCCGTCGGTCGGAACACGTCGCTGTTGGCCGTCCTCGCCGTGGTCGCCTCGGTCGGAGCCGCCGCCCCGGCGGCCACCGCCGGGCCCACCGCGCCGAGGCCCGCGCCGCCCAAGTCCCCGGTGGCGGTGGGGCACGGGGGAGCGGTGGCGAGCGTCGACGCGGACGCGTCCGCCGCCGGGATCGAGGTGCTGCGCAAGGGCGGCAACGCGGTGGACGCGGCCGTGGCCACCGCGGCGGCGCTCGGCGTGACGGAACCGTACTCCGCGGGCATCGGCGGCGGAGGCTACTTCGTCCACTACGACGCGAAGACGCGCCAGGTGCGGACCATCGACGGCCGCGAGACCGCCCCGCGCAGCGCGGACGCCTCGCTCTTCCTGGAGAACGGCACACCGATCCCCTTCGAGGAGGGTGTGACCAGCGGCCTCGGGGTGGGCACACCCGGCACCCCGGCCACCTGGGAGCGGGCGCTGGACGCCTGGGGCTCCAAGTCCCTGCGTACGCTGCTGAAACCGGCCGAACGCCTGGCCCGGGACGGCTTCGTCGTGGACGACACCTTCCGCTCGCAGACCGCCGCCAACCAGGCCAGGTTCGCCGACTTCCCGGCCTCCGCGAAGCTGTTCCTGCCCGGCGGTGAACTGCCCGTCGTCGGCTCGGTGTTCAAGAACCAGGACCTGGCCCGTACGTACGAGAAGCTCGGCCGCAAGGGCGTCGGAGAGCTGTACCGGGGTGAGTTGGCCGACGACATCGTGCGCACCGTGCGCAAGCCGCCCGTCGACCCGGACGCCACCCGGGTCGTCCGCCCCGGCGATCTGACCCGCAAGGACCTGGCCTCCTACCGGACCCTGCGCCAGGACCCGACCAAGGTGAACTACCGGGGCCTGGACGTCTACGGCATGGCCCCCTCCTCCTCCGGCGGCACCAGCGTCGGCGAGGCGCTCAACATCCTGGAGTCCACCGACCTCTCCCGGGCCGGCCGGACCCAGTACCTCCACCGGCTCATCGAGGCGAGCCGGATCGCCTTCGCCGACCGGGGCCGCTGGGTCGGCGACCCCGCCTTCGAGGACGTACCGACGAAGGAACTGCTCAGCCAGCGGTTCGCCGACGCGCGCGAGTGTCTGATCCGCGACGACCGGGCGCTGACCAGCCCGCTGCCGCCGGGCGACCCGCGCAACCCCGAGCGGTGCGGCAGCGGTGGCACCGCCGCGCCCACCACGTTCGAGGGCGAGAACACCACGCACCTCACCACGGCCGACAAGTGGGGCAACGTCGTCGCCTACACCCTGACGATCGAGTCCACCGGCGGCAGCGCCATCACCGTGCCCGGCCGCGGCTTCCTGCTCAACAACGAACTGACCGACTTCTCCTTCGCCCCCGCCAACCCGGCGGTCCACGACCCGAACCTGCCGGGCCCGGGCAAGCGGCCGCGCTCGTCGATCTCGCCGACCATCGTGCTGAAGCACGGCAAGCCGGTGCTCGCGCTCGGCTCGCCGGGCGGGGCGACGATCATCACGACGGTCCTCCAGTCGCTCACCGGCCATCTGGACCGGGGGCTCCCGCTGGTCGACGCCATCGCCGCGCCGCGCGCCAGCCAGCGCAACGCGCCGACGACGGAGATCGAGCCCGATCTGTGGAACAGTCCGGTCCGCGCGGAGCTGGAGAAGCTCGGCCACGCCTTCAAGCAGAACCCGGAGATCGGAGCCGCCACCGGAGTGCAGCGGCTGCCCGACGGCCGCTGGCTCGCGGCGGCGGAAAAGGTGCGCCGGGGCGGCGGCTCGGCCATGGTGGTGCATCCGGGCGGCGGTCACTGAGCCGGCCGGACGAAGCAGGGGCGGCGGGGCCGGTATCACGCGACACAGCGCGCGGTACCGGCCCCGCGGCCTTGGCGCACCGCCAAGGGAACCCGTACGGGCGTCCCCAGGTCCGAGGGAAGGGTTCTTCCGCACGATGCGCACCCGCATGCTCGCCCTGACATCCGCCGCCTGCGGCGCCGCGCTCCTCGGAGCGGCGGCCCTGCCCGCGTCCGCCACCGGCCCCGGGCCCGCCCCCGGACAGGAGCCGGCGACGGCCACCGCGGCGACCGCCGCCGAGCTGCTGGCCGAGGTTCGCGCCTGCGCCCGGATCTCGAAGGGCACATACCGCACGGACAGCGGCAGCGCGAAGGCCACGGTGCCCGTCTGCGGCACCGAGGACGCCGTCTTCTGGAAGGCGGACATGGACATCGACTGCGACGGCCGGAAGACGAAGGCCTGCAACAGGAAGACCGATCCGTACTTCCTGCCGGAGACCGCGTTCCAGAGCTCCCGCGGCGAACCGCTGGACTCGGCCGCGCTCCCCTATGTGGTGGTACCGGGCCCGAGCAAGGTGTGGGACTACCGGAAGTCGGGGCTCACCGGCGGCAGCGTCGTGGCCGTCGTGTACCGCGACCGGGTGCGCTACGGCGTGATCGGCGACACCGGCCCCACGAACATCATCGGCGAGGCGTCGTACGCCATGGCGAAGGCCCTGGGCATCGACCCCGACCCCGCGACCGGAGGCGCGGCGTCCGGTGTCACGTACATCGCGTTCAAGAACTCCCGCGTCTCCCCGATCGAGAGCCGCGCCCGGGCGCAGAGCCGGGGAGCGGCCCTGGCCAGGGAGTTCGTCGGACGCTCCTAGGGGGTGTCCGGCTGTACCGAGTGTTCACAGCGCGGTCAGGATGCGCGGGCCGTCGTTCGTGATCGCCACCGTGTGCTCGGCGTGCGAGGCCCGGCTGCCGTCGGTCGTCCGCAGCGTCCAGCCGTCCGCGTCGTGGCGGAACTCGTCACCGCCGCCGGCGATGAGCATGGGCTCGATCGCCAGGACCATGCCGTGCCGCAGCGGCATACCGCGCCCGGGGCGCCCCTCGTTCGGCACGGACGGGTCCTCGTGCATGGTCCGGCCGATGCCGTGCCCGCCGTAGCCCTCCATGATCCCGTAGCCCGCCTCGCGGCAGACCGTGCCGATCGCGTGCGCGATGTCCCCGATCCGGTTGCCCACCACGGCCGCGCCGATCCCGGCCTCCAGGGCCCGGTTCGCGGCGGCGACGAGGCGGGTGTCGGCGGGGCGGGCCTCGCCCACGGTGAAGCTGATCGCCGAGTCACCGGCCCAGCCGTCGAGGAGCGCGCCCGCGTCCACGCTGACCAGGTCCCCGTCGCGCAGCGGCTCGGCCGAGGGGATGCCGTGCACGATCGCGTCGTTCACCGAGACGCAGACGACGGCCGGGAAGGGGGTGGGCGCGAAGTGCGGTTTGTAGTTCAGGAAGGGCGAGGAGGCTCCGGCCTCGCTCAGCACCTCGCGGGCCGCCTCGTCCAGTTGGCGGGGGGTCACGCCGACCGCCGCCGCCTCCCGCGCCCGGGTCAGGATCCGCGCGACGACCCGTCCGGCCTCGCGCATCGCTTCGAGCTGTGTGTCCGTCTTGATGTGCACCATGCCCATTACTATACCGGTCGAAGCGGTATAGTAATGACGGTATAGAAATGGCATTCCGTAGTACGATGGGCCCATGGTCCGCACCCCTCTGACACCCGAAGAGCGCCTGCGCGGCGAACGGCTCGGCACGCTGCTCCGTGCGGCGCGCGGGGAGCGCAGCATGGCCGCCGTCGCGGCGAGCGCCGGAATCTCCGCGGAGACCCTCCGGAAGATCGAGACCGGCCGCGCCCCCACACCCGCCTTCTTCACCGTGGCCGCCCTCGCCGGTGCGCTGGGCCTCTCCCTGGACGAGATCCTCGGCCGCTGCGCGCCGGAACCGTCCGCGGTGCCGCTGATCGCGTAACCGGGCGACCGCGCACGGGCGGCGCAACAGATCCTGCGCCTCGCCCCGCCCCGGTCCACCGTGGAGGCGTGCCCGTACGGAAGAGTCTTCGCGCCGCCCTGATCGCCCCGCTGCTCCTGCTGCCCGCCTGCGCCCCCGCCGCCCACGACTCCGCCGCGCCCAAGGACACCACGGGCCCGGCCGCCTTCCGGCATCCCGGCGTGGTGGTCAGCGCCGACGGGCTCGCCGCCGTACGGGAGAAGGTCGCCGAAGGCCGGGAGCCCTGGAAGTCCGCGTTCGACGCGATGAAGGCCAGCCGGTACGCCTCGCTCGCCTACACGCCGCACCCGGCCGAGGACGTCGCCTGCCCGCCCAACTCCGGGCCGCTGGCCTGCCTGGCGGAGCGCGAGGACGCCATCGCCGCGTACACCCACGCCCTGCTCTGGCAGCTCACCGGAGAGCCCCGGTACGCCGCCGAGGCCGTACGGATCATGGACGCCTGGTCCGCCGCCCTCAAGAAGCACAGCGACGGCAACGCCGGTCTCCAGGCCGCCTGGGCCGGCTCCACCTGGGCCAGGGCCGCGGACCTCGTCCACGCCACCTACCCGGCCTGGCAGGGCCCCGCCGTCCAGCGCTTCAAGTGGATGCTGCGCAAGGCCTACCTCCCCGACGTCACCGCGCCGGTGCCCGACTACAACGGCAACTGGGAACTGACGATGACCGACGCCGCCATCGGCATCGCCGTCTTCCTGGAGGACCACACCGTCTTCGCCGACGCCCTGCGCCGCTACCGCGACCGGGTGCCCGCCTACTTCTACCTGACCTCCGACGGGCCGCTGCCGAAGCCGCCGCCCGGCAGCACCATCGACACCCCGGAGGAGATCCGCGCGTACTGGTTCGAGCAGCGGAAGTACGTGGACGGGCTCGGCCAGGAGACCTGCCGCAACCTCATGCACATCGGCTACGCGCTCGCCGCCACCGCGCACATCGCCGAGACCGCCTGGCACCAGGGCGTCGACCTCTACGCCGAACAGGCCCAGCGGCTGCGCTCCGCCGTGGAGTTCCACGCCCGCTACCAGCTCGGCGCGAAACCGCCGAAGTGGCTCTGCGGCGGCACGGTGGTGCGGACCATGGGCCCGGACGTCGAGATCGCCCTGAACCATCTGAGCCACCGCCTGCACCTGGCGCTCCCGGAGACCGAGAAGCTGGCCGCCGCCACGCGTCCCGCCGGCACGGACGATCTGTTCGTCGCCTGGGAGACCCTCACCCATGCGGACGGCCCCGACCGGCAGGACGCCCACCGGGGCGCGTAGGGTCGCGCCGTGACTCTCCAGGACTTCGCGCGCAGCGAATACGTCAGCCTGACCACGTACCGGAAGAACGGCACAGCCGTCGCCACGCCCGTCTGGGCCGCCGCCGAAGGTGATGTGCTGTACATCTGGACCCGCTCCGACTCGTGGAAGGTCAAGCGGCTGCGCAACAACGGCAAGGTCGTCGTGACCGTCTGCGACGTGCGCGGCAGGATCGCCGACGGAGCCCCCAGCGCGGAGGGCACGGCGACGCTCCTCGACGAGGACGGCACCCGCGCGGCGCGCAAGCTGCTGGCCCGCAAGTACACCTGGAAGTTCTGGATCGTCGACTGGCCGGCGACGATCGCCCGGCTCGGCAAGCGTCCGCACACCGGGATCGCCGTCACCTTCTGAGCCCGGTCGGGCCCGTCGCCACCGGACCGGACGGAGCGCGCGCGGGGGCGCGCGGCCGGGCGCCGTGCTCCCGCCGCAGCGTGCCCGAAAGCCGCGCGTAGCCGTCCCGTAACACGTCTGCGGTCGAATGCCTCCGGACGGGAAGGCTCCGGTCGAGGGTCGGCGAGGGCGACGATGACGGTGCATCAACAGGCTGACGAAGTAGGGGCGTTCGCGGAATACCTGCGGGACCTGGTGGCCCGTCTCGACCCCGGACGCGGTTGGTACGGGGTCTTCGGCCGGCGCGATCCGGCCGATATGCGGTCCTGCCTCGACGGAGTCGAGATCCCGCCCTGGGACGTGGTGGAGTCGCTGCTCGCGGACCTCGCCGCACTGCACGGCGCCCGGTTCGCCGAGCAGGTCTCGGTGCGCGCCGCCGCGCTCTACTCCGCGTCCGCCGCCACCCACGACCGGCGGCCCGGCGGACGCCAGGAGCTGGTCCACCGGCTGGAGTTGATGGTCCGCGAGCAGCACCGGGCGGCGGAGCGGCTGCGCGGCGCCGGGCCCGGCGGCCCGGATCCGGCCGGGCCGGAGGCGCTGGCCTGGGCCCGCGACGACCATGAACGGGCCACCGCGCGGTGTGCGGAACTGCGCAAGCGGCTGGCCGCCGTGGCGGCGCCCGAGGGCTGGTTCCGGGCGGAGCACCCCGAGGAGCGGCCCGCCGGGACGGCCGGGACCGGCCGGGTTCCGCGGCCGCGCGCCGAGGTGCGGGACCCGGCGGCCGGACACCCCGGAGCCCGGTGGCCCGCGAGCGACGACGGAACCGGGGCCGGGGCCCAGGCCGCCCCCGCCCCGGACACGGCCGCCCATGACGCGCCTGCCCCCGACACATCGCCCGCCCCACCTGCCCCACCCGGCCCAGCTGCCCCGGCGCCCCGGCGGAAGAAGCCGCGAGGCGCCCGGTTCGCCGGACTGGAGGTCGACGAGGAGGAGACCGGCTACGCCCCGATGCCGCTGCCCGGCCCGCCCGCCCCCGCGCGCTCGGCCGCGCCCGCCCCGCGCGGCGCCCGCTTCGGCGGCGCGGGGGAGGAGGGCCGGGAGGGGCACGAGGGCCGGGGTGGGACCGGGCGGGACCGTGCGCCGGACGCCCTGCCGGATCCGGCCGCCGGGCAGGCCGTCGCCGGGGCCGTGGCCCAGCTGGTCCGGCTGCGCGCCGAGGGGCGCAGCGGTGAGGCGCACGTGGTGCTCTGCGAGGTCGCGGCCTGGCCCGCGCCCTGGCTGCCGGTGCTCGCGGTCGCCCTGTACCGCGCCGGGCTCGCCGCCGACTGGACGACCCTGCTCTGGGAGGTGTCCTCGCTGCCGCCCGCCGGGTTCGCCGCGGCCGCCGGCGCGCTGGCCGCCGCCGGGCGCGAGGCGGACTGCGGGCTGCTGCTGCGCCAGGGCGTGGCCCGGCCCGCCGCCGAGGTCGCCGCGTCCGTGCTCGCCCTGGACGACGCCGGCCGGGAACGGGAGGCGCGGGACCTGCTCGGCGCCTTCGTCCGCGTACGCACACCGCAGGAGTCCGCCGCACTGGCCGGAGACGGCACCCGGCTGCTGCCGCTCCTGCTGGCGGCGGCCCGCGAGGTCTCCGTCGAGCGGGAGTGGGACCTGGTGCACGCGCTGCGGGTCGCGGGCGTGCCGGGGGTCTGAGCTCCCGGGTGCGGCGTTGCCGAATCGGTACGGTGTCCGTTGTGGACCGCTCGGGTGCGAAACATGATCGACTCAGCCGGTTCACGGCGATGGTCTTGCCCCGCCGGACGGAGGGGCTTACGTTCTCCATCCATGCACCGATCTACGTGCGTAGAGAACGCGTGCAGGCTCTCTGACGCCGCGTCGAAGGAGCAGCTCATGTCCCACGTCGTACGCGCCGCACTCGTCCAGGCGACCTGGACCGGCGACACCGAATCCATGCTTGCCAAGCACGAGGAACACGCGCGCGAGGCCGCCCGGCAGGGGGCGAAGATCATCGGCTTCCAGGAGGTGTTCAACGCCCCCTACTTCTGCCAGGTCCAGGAGCCCGAGCACTACCGCTGGGCCGAGCCCGTCCCGGACGGGCCGACCGTGCAGCGGATGCAGGACCTGGCCCGCGAGACCGGCATGGTGATCGTCGTCCCGGTCTTCGAGATCGAGCAGTCCGGGTTCTACTACAACACCGCGGCCGTGATCGACGCCGACGGCTCGTATCTCGGCAAGTACCGCAAGCACCACATCCCGCAGGTCAAGGGGTTCTGGGAGAAGTACTACTTCAAGCCCGGCAACGCCGGCTGGCCGGTCTTCGACACCGCCGTAGGCAAGGTCGGCGTGTACATCTGCTACGACCGGCACTTCCCCGAGGGGTGGCGTCAACTCGGACTGGGCGGAGCCCAGTTGGTGTACAACCCGTCGGCCACCTCGCGTGGGCTCTCCAGCCACCTCTGGCAGCTGGAACAGCCGGCCTCCGCCGTCGCCAACGAGTACTTCGTCGCCGCGATCAACCGCGTCGGCCGCGAGGAGTACGGCGACAACGACTTCTACGGCACCAGCTACTTCGTCGACCCGCGCGGCCAGTTCGTCGGGGAGGTCGCCAGCGACAAGGAGGAGGAACTCGTCGTACGCGACCTCGACTTCGACCTGATCGAGGAGGTCCGGCAGCAGTGGGCCTTCTACCGGGACCGACGGCCCGACGCGTATGACGGGCTGGTGGAGCCGTGACCGGACTGTACGAGCGCCACCTCGCCGTCAGCCCCGAGTGGCTGGCCCTCTACTACCGCCACCCCATCGAACTCACCCACGGCGAGGGCCGGCATGTCTGGGACGCGGACGGCAACCGCTACCTGGACTTCTTCGGCGGCATCCTCACCACGATGACCGCCCACGCGCTGCCCGAGGTCACCAAGGCGGTCGCCGAACAGGCCGGGCGGATCATCCACTCCTCCACCCTCTACCTCAACCGCCCCATGGTGGAGATGGCCGAGCGGATCGCCACCCTCTCCGGCATCCCCGACGCCCGGGTCTTCTTCACCACCTCCGGCACCGAGGCCAACGACACCGCGCTGCTGCTCGCCACCGCGTACCGCAGGTCCAACCAGATCCTCGCGATGCGCAACAGCTACCACGGCCGGTCCTTCTCGACGGTCTCGATCACCGGCAACCAGGCCTGGTCGCCCACGAGTCTGTCGCCGCTCCAGACCCTGTACGTCCACGGCGGCGTCCGCACCCGCGGCCCGTACGCCGAGCTGAGCGACGAGGCGTTCATCCGGGCATGCGTCGCCGACCTGGAGGACCTGCTCGGACACACCCGCAACCCGGCGGCCCTGATCGCCGAACCCATCCAGGGCGTCGGCGGGTTCACCTCGCCGCCCGACGGGCTGTTCGCCGCGTTCCGCGAAGTCCTGGACCGGCACGGGGTGCTGTGGATCTCCGACGAGGTGCAGACCGGCTGGGGCCGTACCGGCGAGCACTTCTGGGGCTGGCAGGCGCACGCCGAGAACGGGCCGCCGGACATCCTCACCTTCGCCAAGGGCATCGGCAACGGCATGTCGGTCGGCGGAGTGGTGGCGCGCGCCGAGGTGATGAACTGCCTCGACGCCAACTCCATCTCCACCTTCGGCGGTTCACCGATCACCATGGCCGCCTCGCTCGCCAACCTCTCCTACGTCCTGGAGCACGACCTCCAGGGCAACGCGCGGCGCGTCGGCGGGCTGCTCATCGAACGGCTGCGCTCGGTCGCCGCCGGTTCGCCCGCCGTACGCGAGGTGCGCGGCCGGGGCCTGATGATCGGCATCGAGCTGGTGAAACCCGGCACCGACGAGGCCGACCCGGACGCCGCCGCGGCCGTCCTCGAAGCGGCCCGCGCGGGCGGGCTGCTCATCGGCAAGGGCGGCGGCCACAACACCAGCGTGCTCCGCATCGCCCCGCCGCTGACCCTGACCGTCGCCGAGGCCGAGGAGGGCGCGGCGATCCTCGCGGACGCCCTGCACGCGGCGGGCTGACCCGCGCCCGGCGGCCCCGTACGTATACGAACCGCACGGGGCCGCCCCGGCCGTACGCCCAAGGGCCGGTGAACCGCCCCGAGTTGAGGAGGGACCCCATGAGCCGTACCGTCATCCACGGTGGTCTGGTCATCACCGCGTCCGACGAGATCCACGCCGACGTACTCGTCGAAGGCGGCCGGATCGTCGCCCTCGCCGCCCACGGAACCGACGCCGCCGAGAGCTGGAACGCCGACCGGAGGATCGACGCGACGGGCAGGTACGTCATCCCGGGCGGCGTCGACGGGCACACCCACATGGAGATGCCGTTCGGCGGGACGTACGCCGCCGACACCTTCGAGACCGGCACCCGGGCCGCCGCCTGGGGCGGCACCACCACCATCGTCGACTTCGCCATCCAGAGCGTGGGCAGCTCCCTGCGCGAAGGGCTCGACGCCTGGTACGCCAAGGCCGACGGCAACTGCGCCATCGACTACGCCTTCCACATGATCCTCGCGGACGTGAACCCGTCCTCGCTCAAGGAGATGGACCTCCTCGTCGCCGAGGGCGTCACCTCCTTCAAGCTGTTCATGGCCTACCCCGGCGTCTTCTACAGCGACGACGGCCAGATCCTGCGCGCCATGCAGAAGGCCGCCGGAAACGGCGGGCTGATCATGATGCACGCCGAGAACGGCATCGCCATCGACGTCCTGGTCGAGCAGGCGCTCGCCGCCGGGCACACCGACCCCCGCTACCACGGCGACGTCCGCAAGGTCGCCCTGGAGGCCGAGGCCACCCACCGCGCCGTCCAGCTCGCCCGGGTCGCCGGATCCCCCCTCTACGTCGTCCACGTCTCCGCCGACGAGGCCGTGGCGGAGATCGCCGCCGCCCGCCACAAGGGCCTCCCGGTCTTCGGCGAGACCTGCCCGCAGTACCTCTTCCTCTCCACCGACAACCTCGCCGAACCCGACTTCGAGGGCGCGAAGTACGTCTGCTCCACCCCGCTGCGGCCCAAGGAGCACCAGGAAGCCCTGTGGCGGGGCCTGCGGAACAACGAACTCCAGGTCGTCTCCACCGACCACTGCCCCTTCTGCTTCTCGGGCCAGAAGGAGATGGGCCGCGGCGACTTCTCCAAGATCCCCAACGGCATGCCCGGGGTCGAGCACCGCATGGACCTGCTGCACCAGGCCGTCGTGGACGGCCACATCACCCGCCGCCGCTGGATCGAGATCGCCTGCGCCTCCCCGGCCCGGATGTTCGGCCTCTACCCGAAGAAGGGCACCATCGCCCCGGGAGCCGACGCCGACATCGTCATCTACGACCCGGCCGCCGAACAGACCCTCTCCGCCGAGACGCACCACATGAACGTCGACTACTCGGCGTACGAGGGCAAGCGCATCACCGGCCAGGTCGAGACCGTGCTCTCGCGCGGCGAACTCGTCATCGACGGACGGAAGTTCACCGGCCGCGCCGGACACGGCATGTACACCCCCCGCGCCACCTGTCAGTACCTCGACTAGGAGATCCCGCCATGGACTTCGGCCTCGTCCTCCAGACGGACCCGCCCGCCTCCGCCGTCGTCGGCCTGATGCGGCGCGCCGAACGCAACGGGTTCCGCTACGGCTGGACCTTCGACTCGGCGGTGCTCTGGCAGGAACCGTTCGTCATCTACAGCCGCATCCTGGAGCACACGGAGAAGCTGATCGTGGGCCCGATGGTCACCAACCCGGGCACCCGCACCTGGGAGGTCACCGCCTCCACCTTCGCCACCCTCAACGACATGTACGGCAACCGCACCGTCTGCGGCATCGGACGCGGCGACTCCGCGATGCGCGTCGCGGGCCGCAGGCCCAACACCCTGGCCCGGCTCGGCGAGGCCATCGACGTCATCCGGGACCTCGCCGAGGGCCGGGAGGCGACGGTCGACGGGCAGCCGCTGCAACTGCCGTGGGTGAAGGACGGGCGGCTGCCGGTGTGGATGGCGGCGTACGGGCCCAAGGCCCTGGCGCTGGCCGGGCAGAAGGCCGACGGCTTCATCCTCCAGCTCGCCGACCCCTTCCTCACCGAGTGGATGATCAAGGCGGTACGGGACGCGGCGTCCGACGCCGGACGGGACCCGGACTCCGTCACCATCTGCGTCGCGGCCCCCGCCTACGTCGGCGACGACCTCGACCACGCCCGGGAGCAGTGCCGCTGGTTCGGCGGGATGGTCGGCAACCATGTCGCCGACCTGGTCGCCCGCTACGGCGAACACTCCGGTCTGGTCCCCGAGGCGCTGACCGCGTACATCGCCGGCCGCTCCGGCTACGACTACAGCCACCACGGCCGCACCGGCAACCCGGACACCGCCTTCGTCCCGGACGAGATCGTCGACCGGTTCTGCCTGCTGGGCCCCGCCGAGGCGCACATCGAGAAGCTCCAGGCGCTGCGGGACATGGGGGTCGACCAGTTCGCGCTGTACAACATGCACGACGCCCGCGAGAAGACCATCGACGCGTACGGAGCCGAGATCATCCCGGCCCTGACCGCCTGACCGCCTGACCGCGCGACTGCCTGTCTGCTGACCGCCTGTCCGGCTGACCGCGCGGCCTCGCCCGGCCTTCCCTTCACCCTCCCCCTGCCGCTGTTCGCACGCGCACCGCCCGCACCGCCCCGCACGGCACCGCTCCCGAGCGAAGGGCACCACCATGACCGCCACCGTCCCGCCCACCCCACCGCCCCCGGACGCGATACCCGCGCCCGCCGCCTCCGACCGGGTCGAACTCGCCCACGGCTACGTCCCCGACGACCCCCGCTTCGCCAACGAGGACCTGCTGCCCGTTCCCGTGGAGCGGCGCACCTGGACGACGTACAACTTCGCGGCCCTGTGGATCGGCATGGCCCACAACATCCCGTCCTGGCTGCTCGCCTCCGGTCTGGTGGCGCTCGGCATGGACTGGAAACAGGCCGTGTTCACCATCGCGCTCGCCAATGTGATCGTGCTGGCCCCGATGCTCCTCACCGGGCACGCCGGGCCCAAGTACGGCATTCCCTTCCCCGTCCTGGCCCGCGCCTCCTTCGGGCTGCGCGGCGCCAATCTGCCCGCCCTGATCCGGGCCGCCGTCGCCTGCGCGTGGTTCGGCATCCAGACCTGGATCGGCGGCGTCGGCATCTTCACGCTGCTCGGCAAGATCTTCGGCGGCTGGGCCGGCGCGGCGGAGATCGGCGGGCAGCCCTGGACGCTCTGGCTCTGCTTCGCCCTCTTCTGGGCGCTCGAACTGGCCATCATCTACCGGGGGATGGACACCCTGCGCCGCTTCGAGAACTGGGCGGCGCCCTTCGTCCTGGTCGGGGCGGTCGTGCTGCTGGTCTGGGTGGCGGTCAAGGCGGGCGGTTTCGGCCCGCTGCTGGACCAGCCGTCCGCGCTCGGCTGGGGCGCCGACTTCTGGCCGGTCTTCTTCCCGTCCCTGATGGGCATGATCGCCTTCTGGTCGACGCTCTCCCTCAACATCCCCGACTTCACCCGCTTCGGCGCCGGCCAACGGGCCCAGATCCGCGGACAGTCGCTCGGCCTGCCGACCACGATGACCTTCTTCGCCCTGCTCTCGGTCTTCGTCACCTCCGGTTCGCAGGCGGTGTACGGGGTGGCCATCTGGGACCCGGTCCAGCTCGTGGCCCGTACCGACAACGTCTTCGGACTGGTTTTCGGCCTGGTCACGGTGCTGATCGCGACGGTCTCGGTGAACATCGCGGCGAACGTGGTCTCACCGGCGTACGACCTGGCGAACCTCGCGCCGAAGTTCATCAGCTTCCGCACCGGGGCGCTGATCACGGGCGTGATCGGGGTCGTGATCATGCCGTGGAAGCTCACCGAGACCCCGGAGCTGTACATCTTCACCTGGCTGGGGCTGGTGGGCGGGCTGCTCGGCACCGTCGCGGGCATCCTGATCGCCGACTACTGGATCGTCCGCCGCACGGTCCTCGACCTGGCCGACCTCTACCGCCCCGGCGGCCGCTACTGGTACCGGAGCGGCTGGAACTGGCGGGCGGTGGCGGCCTTCGTGGTCGGCGGTGTCCTCGCGGTGGGCGGCTCGCATTCGGCTCCCGGCAAGGGGCCCTTCCCCGCCGACGGTCTGATCCCGTTCCTGAAGCCGCTCGCCGACTACGGCTGGGCGGTCGGGCTCGCCTCCTCGCTGGTGCTGTACGTGGCGCTGACCCGCCGGGGGAGCGGGGCGGCGACGGGCTGAGCGGAGGTCGCACCGGTGCCGAGCCACTTCAGCCCGTCCAGGAGGAAGGTGTTCTGGGTGGCGGAGTCGAAGGTCGACGACAGCGGCGTACCGGTCTCGTAGTTCATCGCGTTGTGGCCGAAGTTGGCGTACAGCATGCGGTAGTCGTGGTTGGTCCACACGAGCGGGTAGTCGCCGCTGTACCAGCTCTGATCGGGGTCCGTGCCCAGCGGGAAGCTCACCGGGTCGACCGAGGCCAGTACGTCGATGGCGGGGTTGGTGCGCAGATTACGGCTCCAGCTGTACCACTCGCTCACCGACGAGGTGAACGTGCCCGGCAGGCGCTCCGTCGACGGGTGGGTGCGGTGGTCGGTGTGCAGCGTCGCGGTGGTGGGGCCCCAGGTGTTGGTGGCGAAGTCGCCGCTGCCCAGGAACTGCTCGTAGTACCAGGGCCAGCTTCCGGAGTCGGTGGTGAACGCCGCGACATGGAAGCCCATCCAGGCCCCGCCACCACGCATGTACGCCTCGAAGCCCGCGCGTTGGGCCGCCGACTGCGGGGCGTCGTCGAGGAAGAGGACCACGTCGTACTGCTTCAGCGCCGCGCTGTCGCTGAGCAGGTTCCAGTTGTTCGTCGCGGTGTAGGTGAAGCCGTGCTCCGCGCCCTGCCTCGGGAACCACTCGTTGGCTTCCTTGACGAAGCTGATGTGGGCCGCGTCCCAGGTTCCGCTGGAGAACGCGACGACCTTGAACGGCGCCGCGGCGGACGGTGATCGAGGAGTCGCGCCGGCCGGTGACACGAGAAGTCCCAGCAGCAGGGCGAGGAGGGCGAGGAGCGACAGGCCGGCGCGCGAGCGGCCGTGGGGGGCCTGGGGCATGGGTGGGGTCCTTTGTTCGTCCATGTGGCGACCGTTCCACCATGTGATTAAGAAGTGAACGGAACAACGTGTCAAGAGGTTGGTCCGGACCAGCGTGGAACTGCTCGCCTTTCGTCGACACAGGCCCTCGTGACGGGAGTTGGTGCCGATCATGGCCGATGCCGGTGGATTCATCTTCCGTACGCGCGGTCTTGACGTGTCCACGGAACGGGCCTAACTTCACGGCCTGAAGTAAGCCCCCCGCGCCCGCAGGAGACACATATGAGAATGCCGGTCACCCTCACGGCCCGCGGCTCGCGCCGCGACGGACACAGACCCCGGCGCCGATCCGTGCCGCTGCTGGCCCTCGGCGGACTGGTGGCCTCCCTGCTCACCGCCGTCGCCACGGCCCCGACCGCCCGGGCCGCCGAACTTCCCACCGGCTGGGCGACCGTGACGGCAGGTCACAGCGGGAAGTGCGTGGACGCGGCCGCCGCCGGAACCGCCGACGGCACCGCGGTGCAGCAGTACACCTGCAACGGATCGGCCGCCCAGCAGTGGCAGTTCCGGTCCGTCGGCGGGGGGTACGTCCGGGTCGACAACCGCAACGACGCCACGAAGAGCTGGGACGTGACCGATGTGTCCACGGCCGACGCGGCACCCGTACAGCTGTGGTCGTACTCCGGCGGCGGCAACCAGCAGTGGCTGCCCGTGGAGGAGCCCGGCGGCAGCTTCCACTTCGTGAACCGCAACAGCGGCAAGTGCCTGGACGTCCCGTCCGCCTCCACCGCCGACAGCGCCCGCATCCAGCAGTACACCTGCAACGGATCGGCCGCGCAGTCCTTCACCGTGGGCGCCACCGACGTACCGAACCCGCCCGGCACCCCCGACTTCGGCCCCAACGTCACCGTCTTCGACCCCACCACGCCCCGGGCCACCATCCAGAACAAGCTGAACCAGGTCTTCGCCCAGCAGGAGACCAACCAGTTCGGCTCCCAGCGCCAGGCCCTCCTCTTCAAGCCCGGCAGCTACGAGGTGGACGCGAACGTCGGCTTCTACACCCAGGTGGCCGGGCTCGGCCTGTCGCCCGACGACGTCACCATCAACGGCGGCGTGCACGCCGAGGCCGACTGGTTCCAGGGCAACGCCACCCACAACTTCTGGCGCTCCGCCGAGAACCTCTCGGTCAACCCGCCCTCCGGCACCGACCGTTGGGCCGTCTCGCAGGCCGCCCCGTACCGCCGCATGCATGTCCGCGGCAACCTCCAGCTGGACGACGGCGGCTGGTCCAGCGGCGGCTTCATGGCCGACTCCAGGATCGACGGCCAGGTCCGCTCCGGCACCCAGCAGCAGTGGCTCTCCCGCAACAGCCAGTGGAACAGCTGGACCGGCTCCAACTGGAACATGGTCTTCGTCGGCGACGTCAACGCCCCGGCCAACAGCTTCCCCAACCCGCCCTACACCACCGTCGACCGGACACCCGTCAGCCGCGAGAAGCCCTTCCTGTACGTCGACGGGGCCGGCGCCTACCAGGTCTTCGTCCCGGCCCTGCGCACCGATTCCCAGGGTGTCAGCTGGGCTTCGGGCACACCTGCCGGACAGTCACTGCCCATCAGCCAGTTCTTCATCGTGAAGCCGGGCGCCACCGCGACCCAGATCAACGCGGCACTCGCCGAGGGCAAGAACCTGCTCTTCACCCCGGGCGTCCACCGGATCAACCAGCCGATCAACGTCACCCGTGCCGACACCGTCGTCCTCGGACTCGGGCTCGCCACGATCGTCCCCGAGAACGGCATCACCGCCATGAACGTCGCCGACGTCGACGGCGTCAAGATCGCCGGACTGCTGATCGACGCGGGCACCGTCAACTCCCCGACCCTGATGCAGGTCGGACAGCCCGGGGCCACGGCCCGGCACACCGCCAACCCCACCTCGCTGCACGACGTCTTCTTCCGCATCGGCGGAGCAGCCGTCGGCAAGGCCACCCAGAGCCTGGTCGTCAACAGCTCCGATGTCATCGGCGACCACCTGTGGCTGTGGCGCGGCGACCACGGCAGCGGCATCGGCTGGAACACCAACACCGCGGCCACCGGACTCGTCGTCAACGGCACGGACGTCACGATGTACGGGCTGTTCGTCGAGCACTACCAGCAGCACCAGGTCATCTGGAACGGCAACGGCGGCCGCACCTACTTCTTCCAGAACGAGATGCCGTACGACCCGCCCGACCAGGCCGCCTGGATGAACGGTTCGACGCGCGGCTACGACGCCTACAAGGTGTCCCCGTCCGTCACCCGCCACGAGGCGTGGGGCCTGGGAAGCTACTGCTTCTTCAACGCCAACCCGTCCGTGGTGGCCGAGCGCGCCTTCGAGGCCCCGAACACGGCGGGGGTGCGGTTCCACAACATGGTCACCGTCTCGCTCGGCGGGACCGGCACGATCAACCACGTCATCAACAACACGGGAGGACCGTCCAACTCCGGCAGCAACGTGGCCAACCTGGTGGCCTATCCGTAGCGGTACGAGAGCGGTGGGCGGGCTACACGGGTGTGATGCTGCGGCCCAGCAGGGCCGTGACGTCCACCGTCTCGTCCGCCGAGGGAGTGGCCGTGGGCACCGGCCGGTCGAAGCCGGAGAAGTCCACGGTCCCTTCCTCACCGGCGTCGCGCACGGTGATCCGCACCGGGTACGGCGTGCCCTCGGCCGCCACATAGGCCGTCAGCCGCTCGCCGCCCGAGGCGAAGGTCACCGGTACGACGGGCGCCCCGTTCACCTCGGTCTTCGCGCCCTTCGTCAGGTCACCCCGGTCGGCGGTGACGTCGTTGTCCGTGATCAGGTCGCGGAAGGTGTCGAGATCGCAGACCTCGGTGACGCTGAGCAGCCGGGGGTCGTCGGCCTTCGCCTTCATGTACCGGCCGTCGAGGATCGCGTCGAAGGTGGAGCCGCCGATCGGCACATGAGTGTTCCAGAAGGCGGCGTCCGGCTTCAGCCAGACGTCGTCGCCGCGCTTCACGATCTCCACCGAACCGTCGTCGCCCATGTCGACCCCGCCCGCGCAGTTCCCCTCGCGGTCCAGGGTGAGGTCCAGGCTCTGGTCCGCGTCGGCTCCGTCGATGCTGCCGCGCGCGCTCAGATGCAGGGACTGCACATCGAGCAGGGCGTCGCGCGAGCGTTCGACGATCTCCTCGGCGCTCAGTGAGTCGATGTCGTCATCGGCCTGCGCGACCACACCACTCGTCAGGGTGAGGGCCACGGCCGCGGCCCCGGTCGCCGCACGCGCGGCCCAACGGTGTCCGCTCACGTCGCCTCCTCGAAAACGCCCCGGTCAGGGGGTGCGCTCCATGAGAACCGGCACATTCGAGCGTACGCCGGGAGCGGGGGAGCCGCCCGGCGCGCACACGGAGCGTCAGGAGTGAAGGCGTTTCTCGTCACGGAGGGTGGGCAGAGCTGCGGTGATCCCGCCCGGGATCACCGCGGACACGCACCACGAAGGAGAACCATGAAGCTGTTCACGGGGAAGAGGCCGGCCACGCGGAGCGAGCGATTCCGGTCAGTTCGGCGGACCGTCGCCGCCACCGCCATGGCGGCCGCGCTGACGGTCCCGGTCACCGCCGTGACCGCAACGGCCGCCCCGGTCGCGATTCCGCCCGGCCTCTCCTGCGACACCGGCAAACACGCCATCGACGAGTACACGGGCTTCGCGCTCTGTCGTAACAACGGCAGCCAGACGCAGACCTTCTGGGTCCATCTGGTCTGCGGCTGGGCCCCGGACGTCGACGGCAACCACGTCACCCTGAGGCCCGGCGAGTCCGGCCAGTCCACCGCCCACTGCGGGAAGATCGGCACCGGAATCGGCGAGATCCACGTCCGCCCGTGACGCCGGGGCCGTAGCGCCGTAGCGGCCCCGGCCGCCGCGGCCCGAACGGCCGCAACGGCCGCACCGGTTGAGCGTGCCGCCTCCTCTCGTTACCCTCCAGTAAGTAGCCGTGGGCGCAACCGGGACGACCGGCCGGCCCCGCGACACGAGGGAGGCGGCACGCCCATGTCCTCAGCGGAGCCCACCGAGCAGACCGGCCCGGCCGTACGGGAACCCGGTCGCGCACCCCGCACGGCCGCCCCCGCCGCGCCGCCGCTGCCCGGACTCGCGGAGAGCGCCCGCGGACTCGCCGACGCCACCACCACCTCCACCGCACTCGTCGCCGACGCCCTCGCCCGCATCGAGGCCACCCAGCCCACCCTCAACGCCTTCCGCCACCTGCGGACCGAAGCCGCCCTCGCCGAGGCAGCGGAGGCCGACCGCAGGCTCGCGGCGGGGGAGCGGCTGCCCCTGCTCGGCGTGCCGGTCGCCGTCAAGGACGACACCGATGTGGCGGGCCTGCCCACCCACTTCGGCTGCGACGGCGAGCTGCCCCCGGCCGTGTCCGACAGCGAGGCGGTCCGCCGGCTGCGCGCCGCCGGAGCCGTCGTCGTCGGCAAGACCAACTCCTGCGAACTGGGCCAGTGGCCCTTCACCGAAGGACCCGCCTTCGGCGCCACCCGCAACCCGTGGAACACCGCGCACACCCCGGGCGGCTCCTCCGGCGGCTCCGCCGCGGCCGTCGCCGCCGGGCTCGTCCCCGCCGCCCTCGGTTCGGACGGCGCCGGATCCGTGCGCATCCCCGCCGCCTGGACGCACCTCGTCGGCATCAAACCGCAGCGCGGCCGGATCTCCGTCCACCCGCACAGCGACGCCTTCCAGGGGCTCACCGTGAACGGCCCCCTCGCCCGTACGGTCGCCGACGCCGCCCTGCTGCTGGACGCCGTCGCCGGAGCCCACCCCGAGGACTTCCACCGCCCGCCCGCCGTACGCGCCGCCGACGCCGCCCGCCGCGACCCGGGCCGCCTCCGCATCGCCCTGGCCTGGCGTCCCCCGCTCACCCTCACCGGCGCCGGACCCGACCCCGAGGTGCGCCGGGCCGTCGCCGCGCTCGCCGAGACCCTCGCCCGGCTCGGCCACCACGTCGAGGAGGCCCGCCCCCGGTACGGGCTGATCGGCCTCGCCTTCGTGCCCCGCGCCACCGTCGGCATCGCCGAATTCGCCGCCCGCCACCCCGAACCGGCCCTCCTCGACCCGCGCACCCGCAGCGCCCTGCGGACCGGGACCCGGCTGGGCGGGCGGGTGGTCCGGGCCGCCCGCGCCCGCGAAGTGCGCCAGCACCGCAGGATCGGCGCCCTCTTCGACTCGTACGACGTCCTCCTCACCCCGACCACCGCCGCGCCGCCGCCCCGGATCGGCACCTTCGACCGCCTCGGCGCCTGGCGCACCGACGTCACCATGGCGGCCGCCTGCCCGTACGCCTGGCCGTGGAACGTCCTCGGCTGGCCCGGCGTGAACGTTCCGGCCGGCTTCACCCGCTCCGGCCTCCCCGTCGGCGCCCAGCTGCTCGGCCCCTCCCGCAGCGAGGAGCGGCTGATCGCGCTCGCCGCCCAGCTGGAGGACGACCTGCGCTGGTACGAGCACCGGCCGCCGGTCTGACCGGCGGCCATCCGCCCCGGCGGGTCGCTCAGACCTGGTAGCGCGTCGGCGCGAACAGGTGCAGGTGGTCCGCCACCCAGGCCGAGGTGCGCTCCAGGCCCTCCTCCAGGCCGACTTCGGGCTCCCAGCCCGCCCAGGTGCGGGCGCGGGTGTTGTCGGACAGCAGTCGGTGGACCTCGCTGCCGGAGGGGCGCAGCCGCGCCGGGTCCACGACGATCTCGGCGTCCCGGCCGGAGGCGGCGATGAGGGCCTTCGCGAGGTCCCCCACCGAAATCTCCCGGCCGGTACCGAGGTTGACGCTCTCGCCCAGCGCCCGGTCGCAGCCGGCCAGGGCCAGGAACCCGGCGGCGGTGTCGGTGACGTAGGTGAAGTCGCGGGTCGGGGTCAGCGAGCCCAGGCGGATCTCCCGCGCTCCGGAGTGCAGTTGGGCGAGGATCGCGGGGATCACCGCCCGGGCCGACTGGCGAGGCCCATAGGTGTTGAAGGGGCGCACGACCGTCACCGGCAGCTCGAAGGCGTGCCAGTGGGACAGGGCCATCATGTCCGCTCCGATCTTCGACGCGGAGTACGGCGACTGCGGCTGGAGGGGGTGGTCCTCGCCGATCGGGGCCGTCAGCGCGGTCCCGTACACCTCGCTGGTGGAGGTGTGCAGGAGGCGGCGCACGGAGTGGCGGCGGCAGGCCTCGGCGATGTTCTCCGTACCGACGACGTTCGTGCGGACGTACGCGCCGGGGGAGTCGTAGCTGTAGGGGATGCCGATGAGCGCGGCGAGGTGGAAGACCGTGTCGCAGCCCGCGACCGCGTCCATCACGCGTCCCGCGTCGCCGACGTCCCCGGCGATGAACTCGACCGGGCCGTGCGGGTCGTCGAGGTGACGGGCGAGGTGGCCCTTGTCGGCGTACGGCTTGTAGTGGACGAACGCCCGGACGCGCGCGCCGCGTTCGACGAGCAGGTCCACGAGGGTGGAGCCGATGAAGCCTTCGGCCCCGGTGACGAGGACGGTACGGCCGGTCCAGTCGACGGCGGTGCTGTTCATGTCGGCGATGGTGCTGTTCATGAGGTGAACTCCTGTGCGGTGGTGGGGTGTCCGGCGAGGCGGATGACGGTTTCGGCGAGCAGGTCGGCGGCGCGGGCATGGTGGCCCGGGTCCGCGGCGCGTCCCATCACGGCGAGCCGCGCGGGGTCGGCGAGCAGGGGGTCGACGATTTCGGCGAGGCGGTCGGCGGTGGTCTCGGCATCGGGGACGAGGCAGGCAGCACCCGCGTCGGAGAGGACCCGCGCGTTGTGGGTCTGGTGGTCGCCGGGGGCGTGCGGGTACGGCACGAGGACGGCGGGCACCCCGGTCGTGGCGAGCTCGGCGATCGTGGCCGAGCCCGCCCGGCAGACCACCAGGTCGGCGACCGCGTAGGCGAGGTCCATCCGGTCGAGGTAGGGCACCGCCTGCGCGACGGGCCCGCGCCGGTGCCCGTCGGCCCCCGCCCCCGCGTCGACGAGCTTCCGACGGGTCTCTTCGAGCGAGGCCGGACCCGTCTTGATCAGGAGGTGGACGTCCCCGCGCTCCCGCCACCGGGCCGCGAGCCCCACCGCGGCGGCGGTGAGCCGGGCCGCGCCGAGGCTGCCCCCGTTGAAGAGGACGACCCGCGCCCCCTCGGGTATCCCGAAGGCGCGCCGCGCCTCCTCACGCAGGGCCGGCCGGTCCAGGGCGGCCAGCGACGCGGCGATCGGCATGCCGACGGTCCGCGCCCGCTCACCGCCCGACAGATGGGCGCGGCTGCCGTCGAAGGCGACGGTGAGGTGTTCGGTGAGCCGGGCGGCGAACTGGTTGGCCCGGCCCGGCACCGCGTTGGACTCGTGGATCACGCTGGGCAGCCCGGCCAGCTTCGCCCCGACGATCGCCGGGGCGCTCGGATAGCCGCCCATGCCGACGACGACCTGCGCCTGCTGGGTGCGCAGGACCGAGCGGGCCTGGGCCCCGGAGCGCAGGAGCGCGGCCGGGAGGAGGAAGCGTTTCGCGCCGAGCGCGGGGTCGAAGGGGATCATGTCGACGGTGTGCAGCCGGTATCCGGCCGCCGGGATCAGGGTCGTCTCCAGCCCGCGCTCGGTGCCGATGAAGGAGATGACCGCGTCCGGGTCGGCGCGGCGCAGGGCCTCGGCGAGGGCGAGACCGGGGTAGATGTGGCCGCCGGTGCCGCCCGCACCGATCACGACGGAGAGGGGTGTGCGCATGGCCGCCACTCTGGGCGGGAGGCTTAAGAAGGTTCTAAGAGTCCGGTTTGGCAGGCTTCGGGGCATGAGCGGTGTGAGTGACGTGAGCGGCCTGCGGAGTACGGGCAGGATTCTGGTGGCCGAGGACGAGCCGGACGTACGGGCCGCCGTCGAGGACGGGCTGAGCGTCGAGGGGTACGAGGTCCGCGGAGTCGGCGACGGCCTGGCGGCGCTGTCGGCGGTGGCCGCCTGGGAAGCCGGACGCACTGGTCCTGGACGTGATGATGCCGGTCCTCGACGGGCTCGCGGTGTGCCGGAGGCTGCGGGCGATCAAGGACCGGACGCCGGTGCTGGTGCTGACCGCGCTCTCCTCGGTGAGCGAGCGGGTGGACGGGCTGGAGGCGGGGGCCGACGACTATCTGGTGAAACCGTTCGCCCTGGACGAACTGGTCGCACGCGTACGGGCGTTGCTGCGGCGGGCCGCGCCGCCGGCCCCGGACGGGGACCTCGCCTTCGCGGATCTGACGCTGGACCCGGTGACGCGGACCGGACGGCGCGGCGGCCGCCCGGTGGAGTTCTCCCGCACCGAGGCCGCGCTGCTGGAACTGCTGCTGCGCCACCCGGGGCAGGCGCTGCCGCGCGAGGTGATCCTGGAGCGGGTCTGGGGTCAGGACTTCGGGCCCGACTCCAATTCGCTCGCGGTGTACGTGGGATATCTGCGGCGGAAACTGGAGGCGGGCGGCGAGCCGCGCCTCGTCCACACCGTGCACGGGCTCGGCTACCGGCTGGACGTGGCGTGAGCGGGGTGCGCCGCCCGGGCGCCCGCTGGCGGCGCAGGCGGCCCCTGCGGACGCGGCTCGCGGTGGCGGCCTCGGCGGCGGTGGCGCTGGTCGCGGTCGGCGTGTGCGCGGCGGCCTTCTTCGTCATCCGCTACGAGCTGCTGCACCAGCTCGACCTGTCCCTCACCCAGTCCGCGACCCGGGTGATCCAGGAGAACCGGGGCGAGGGCCCGCAGACCGTGGCGGGCGAGTGCCGCTACCTCTCCGCGCCCGCCTGCGCCCAGATCGTCCCGGCCGACCCGGCGGCGGACCCCGACCCGGCGTATCTGCTGCCCGTCTCCGCCCCCGTACGCGAGGTCGCGGCCGGGAAGCGGGCCCCGTACTACAGCAACGTCAGCCGCTTCGGGCAGCCGCTGCGGATGCTGACGACCTCCTTCGGGGACGGGCGGGCGCTCCAGGTGGCGCTGCGGGCGGACCCGGTCGAGAAGGGCGTGCGGCAGGCGGCCGTGCTGCTGGCGGCGGTCGGCGGGGCGGGGGTGCTCCTGGCGGGCCTGCTCGGGTACGCCGTCTCGCGCACGGGCCTGGCCCCGGTGGCCCGGCTGACCTCGACCGCCGAGCGGATCGCGGCGACCCGGGACCCGCGCCACCGCATCGAGCTGCCCCCGGGCCCGCCGGGCCGGCAGGACGAGGTGACCCGGCTGGCGGCCAGCTTCAACACGATGCTCGGGGAGCTGGAGCAGTCGGTGAGCTCCCAGCGCCGGCTGGTCGCGGACGCCTCCCACGAGCTGCGGACCCCGCTGACCGCGCTGCGCACCAACGCGGAGCTGCTGACCCGCGGCGACCGGCTGACGCCCGAGCAGCGCGACCGGGCGTCGGGGGCGCTGGGGCGGGGGATCCGGGAGGTGACCGGGCTGGTGAACGACCTGATCGAGCTGGCCCGGGACGAGGAGCCGCTGCCGCTCCTGGAAGAGGTGCGGATCGCGGAGGTGGCGGAGCACACGGTGGCCACGGCCCGCACGCACTGGCCGTGGACCCCATTCCTGCTGGAGGTGGGGCCGGGTGCGGCGCAGACGGTCCGGCCCGGGGTTCCGGCGCGGCTGGCGCGCCTGCTGACGAACCTGCTGGACAACGCGGCCAAGTTCAGCCCGCCGGGCACCCCGGTGGAGGTGGCGCTGAGCGCGTACGGGAGCGGGGGCGAGGGCGGCGGCGGGCCCGGGAGCGGTGGCGGGCTGGTGCTGACGGTCCGGGACCACGGTCCGGGGATTCCGGCCGCGGACCTCCCGTACGTCTTCGACCGCTTCTACCGGGCCGAGGCGGCGCGCGCCCTGCCCGGCTCGGGCCTCGGCCTGGCGATGGCCCGGCAGATCGCCCGCGCGCACGGGGCGGAGCTGACGGCGGGGGCCGCGCCGGGCGGCGGGGCGCTGCTCACGCTGACGTTCGGCCCCGGGGGCCCACCGGGCGGTGGCGGGCCGTGACGAGCGGCGCGAGGTCCGGCGGGGCCCGGAGTCTCACCCGCCGTGAGCGCGCGGTCACGGCCCCGGCCCGTCCAGGGCGCCGGCGGTGAAACCGTGCGGGGGCCTTGTGGAGCCCGGCACGGTGACGAGATATCTTGATGTCAAGCAATGTTGCAGACGTGGAGCGGAGCACCCGGTGACTGACTCGACCATCATCTATACGCACACCGACGAGGCCCCTGCCCTGGCGACCTACTCGTTCCTGCCCGTCGTCGAGGCCTACGCCTCGACCGCAGGCGTCACGGTCGAGCGCCGTGACATCTCCCTCGCGGGCCGGATCATCGCCAGTTTCCCGGAGCACCTCAAGGCCGAGCAGCGTATCGATGACGCGCTCGCCGAGCTCGGCGAGCTGGCCAGGACGCCCGGCGCGAACATCATCAAGCTGCCGAACATCTCGGCGTCGATCCCGCAGCTCAAGGCCGCCATCGCCGAGCTCCAGGAGCAGGGCTACGCGCTTCCGGACTACCCGGACGACCCGCAGACCGACGCCGACAAGGACGTCCGCGCCCGGTACGACAAGGTCAAGGGCAGCGCCGTCAACCCGGTCCTGCGCGAGGGCAACTCCGACCGCCGCGCCCCCGCCTCCGTCAAGAACTACGCCAAGGCCCACCCGCACCGCATGGGCGCCTGGTCGGCCGACTCGAAGACGAACGTCGCCACCATGGGCGTCGACGACTTCCGCTCCACCGAGAAGTCCGCGGTCATCGCCGAGGACGGCTCGCTCCGCATCGAGCTGCACGGCGACGACGGCACCACCACCGTGCTCCGCGAGTCCGTACCCGTCCTCAAGGGCGAGGTCGTCGACGCGGCCGTCCTGCGCGTCGCCGCGCTGCGCGAGTTCTTCACCGCGCAGGTCGCCCGCGCCAAGGCCGAGGGCGTGCTGTTCTCCGTGCACCTCAAGGCCACCATGATGAAGGTCTCCGACCCGATCATCTTCGGCCACGCGGTCCGCGCCTTCTTCCCGAACACCTTCGCCAAGTACGGCGAGCAGCTCGCCGCCGCCGGTCTCACCCCCAACGACGGCCTGGGCGGCATCCTCAAGGGCCTGAACTCGCTGCCGGACGTTGGCGCCGAGATCCAGGCGTCCTTCGAGGCCGAGCTCGCCGAGGGCCCCGCCCTCGCGATGGTCGACTCCGACAAGGGCATCACCAACCTGCACGTCCCCAGCGACGTCATCGTCGACGCCTCGATGCCCGCCATGATCCGCACCTCGGGTCACATGTGGGGCCCCGACGGCAACGAGGCCGACACCATCGCCGTCCTCCCGGACAGCAGCTACGCCGGTGTCTACCAGGTCGTCATCGACGACTGCCGCGCCAACGGCGCCTTCGACCCGGCCACCATGGGCTCGGTGCCCAACGTCGGTCTGATGGCGCAGAAGGCCGAGGAGTACGGCAGCCACGACAAGACCTTCGAGATCCCCGCCACCGGCACCGTGCGCGTCGTCGACACGAACGGCGCCGTCGTGCTGGAGCAGGCCGTGGGCGCCGGCGACATCTTCCGGATGTGCCAGACCAAGGACGCCCCGATCCAGGACTGGGTCAAGCTCGCCGTCACCCGCGCCCGCGCCACCGGCAACCCGGCCGTGTTCTGGCTGGACGAGGGCCGCGCGCACGACGCCAACCTGATCGCCAAGGTCACCACGTACCTCGCCGACCACGACACCGACGGCCTGGACATCTCGATCAAGACCCCGGAGGAGGCCACCGCCTTCTCCCTGGAGCGCATCCGCCGCGGCGAGGACACCATCTCCGTCACCGGCAACGTCCTCCGTGACTACCTCACCGACCTCTTCCCGATCCTGGAGCTCGGCACCAGCGCCAAGATGCTCTCCGTCGTCCCGCTGATGAACGGCGGCGGTCTGTTCGAGACGGGCGCGGGCGGCTCGGCCCCCAAGCACGTCCAGCAGCTCGTCAAGGAGAACTACCTGCGCTGGGACAGCCTGGGCGAGTTCCTGGCCCTCGCGGTCAGCTTCGAGCACCTGGCCACCACCACGGACAACGCGCGGGCCCAGGTCCTCGCCGACACCCTGGACCGGGCGACGGGCACCTTCCTCAATGAGGACAAGTCCCCGAGCCGTCGCCTCGGCGGCATCGACAACCGCGGCAGCCACTTCTACCTGGCCCTCTACTGGGCCCAGGAGCTGGCGCGGCAGACCGACGACGCCAAGCTCGCCGAGGCGTTCGCCCCGCTCGCCAAGACCCTGGCCGAGCAGGAGGAGACCATCGTCGCCGAGCTGATCGCGGTGCAGGGCTCCCCGGCCGAGATCGGCGGCTACTTCCAGCCCGACCCGGCCAAGGCCGCGGCGGTCATGCGCCCGTCCGCCACGTTCAACCAGGCCATCGCCACCCTCGGCTGACCTGATGGGGGCGGACCCGTCCGCCCCACTGTTCCGCCCCGGCAGGCCCTGTGCCCGCCGGGGCGGTCCGCGTTCCGGGGGGCCGTACGGGGGACGAACCAATCCGCCGCTCCCACGGCTCCGAATGACGACCGTGAGGATCTCCCGGACAGCACTGACCCGCGGCACGCTCGCCGCCCTGAGCGGACTGCTCGCGGGGTTCGCCTCGCTGGCCTTCGCCGAGCTCGTATCGGCGGCCGTCAGGCCCGAGGCGAGTCCCGTCACAGCGGTCGGCGGAGCGGCCATCGACCGGACGCCCGCCGGAGTGAAGGACTGGGCGATCCGGACCTTCGGCGAGGACGACAAGCTCGTCCTGCAACTCGGCATCGTCGCCACACTCGCCCTTCTCGCCCTGGCCGTCGGCCTGTTGGCGCTGCGGCACCGGCGGACCGGCGCCGCCGCCGTCCTGCTCTTCGGCGTGGTCGGCACGGCGGCCGCCGTCAGCAGGCCGGACTCCACGGGCCTCGTGGACGGGCTGCCGTCCCTGCTGGGCGCGGTCGTCGGGGCCGTCCTGCTGTACGTCCTCATCGGCCGCCTCACCGTCCCGCACCGGACCGCCGGCCGGGACGAGCAGCGCGAGCAGGGCAACGGGCAGGGCAACGAGCAAGGCAATGAGCAGGGCAACGAGCAGGCGTCCGAGGCCGGTTGGGACCGGCGCGGGTTCCTGGTCGCCGCCACCGCCGCGGCCGCCGCGTCCACGGCCGCGGGCGCGATCGGCCGGACGCTGAACGGCCGCAGCAGCCGTGACGCCGTCGCCTCCCGTGCCTCCGTGAAACTGCCCGCCCCCGCCTCGCCCGCGAAGCCGACCCCGGCAGGAGCACGGCTGCGGATCCCCGGCATCAGCCCGTTCACCACCCCGAACGACACGTTCTACCGGGTGGACACCGCCCTGGTGGTCCCGAAGGTCGACGCGAACTCCTGGCGGCTCCGCATCCACGGCAAGGGCGTCCGACAGGACCTGGAACTCACCTACCAGGACCTGCTGAACCGCCCGTTGATCGAACGGGAGATCACCCTCACCTGCGTCTCCAACGAGGTCGGCGGCCCCTACGTCGGTCACGCCCGGTGGATCGGGGTCCGGCTCGCCGACCTGCTCAAGGAGGCCGGGGTGAAGCCGCCGTCCCGGGGCGGCCCGGCCGACCAGATCGTCGCCCGGTCCGTCGACGGGATGACGCTCGGCACCCCCGTCGAGGACGTGATGGACGGCCGGGACGCGATGCTCGCGGTCGGGATGAACGGCGAACCGCTGCCCTTCGTCCACGGCTTCCCCGTGCGCATGCTCGTCCCCGGCCTGTACGGATACGTCTCCGCCTGCAAGTGGATCGAGGACATCGAACTCACCACGTTCGACGCCTACGACCCGTACTGGGTGAAGCGCGAGTGGGCCCGCAAGGCCCCGATCAAGACCCAGTCCCGGATCGACACCCCCAAGCCCTTCGGACGCCCCGAGGCCGGCACGGTCATGGTCGCCGGAGTGGCCTGGGCCCAGCACCGAGGCATCGAGAAGGTCGAGATCCGCGTGGACGAGGGCCCCTGGCGGCCCGCGCTCCTCGCCGAACAGGACACCGTCGACACCTGGCGCCAGTGGTCCTACCCCTGGCAGGCGACCCCCGGCGGCCACACCCTGACCGTCCGCGCCACCGACCGCACCGGCGAGGTTCAGACCGAGCGGCGCACCAAGACCGTGCCCGACGGCGCCAGCGGCTGGCACTCGGTCGTGGTGACCGTCGACTGACCCGGCCGGTCACCTGCCAGGACCGGTCGGCCCCTGCGTCGAGCCATCGCCGAAGACCCTCCCGAGCGCCGACGCCAGCTCCCGTACCGTCGGAGGACGGAGCCGGGCGCCCAGATACCCGTCCGGCCGCACCACGAACGCCGTCCCCTCCCCGGCCCCGTACCGCCGCGCGAACGCGCCGAGTCCGTCCCGGTGACAGGGAACGGGCGACGGCGGGGCGGTCGCGTCGGCCGGCAGGATCCAGCGGGTCTCCATCAGTCCGTGGGACCACTCCCGTGCCGCCGAGGCGAGATCGGACACGGAGTCGCCCGCCGGGTGCGACCCGTACACCAGCAGGACGTGCCCGCTCCCGCGCAGCACGTCGAACAGCCGCAGGGGATAGGCGGCGATGTCCCCGGTGAGCCCTCCGCAGTCCGGAACCCGGTCGCCGGGCTGCGGTCCGCTCCCGTCGGCCCGGGGCGGCGGCGTCACCAGCGGGCTGTCCCGGTAGCCGATGAGCAGCTGGGCCTCGCGCAGCAGCAGCGTCTCCCGGTCCGTCGGATCGGCCTGGACCCCCTCGGCGGCGTGCCGGACGGTCCGCCCGACGACCTCCTCGCCGACCGGGCGGCGTTCGGCGTCGTAACCGGCGAGGACCCGCGGGCCCGCCGCCCCGCCCACCGCCAGGGCCAGCTTCCACGCCAGATTGCACGCGTCCTGGATCCCGGTGTTCATGCCCTGGGCTCCGGTCGGCGGATGGATGTGCGCCGCGTCCCCGGCGACGAACACCCGGCCCTCGCCGTAGCGGTCCACCAGCCGGTGACTGATCCGGAACACCGACGACCAGCGCAGCGCGGACGCCGTGACCGGCTCCGGGGCCAGCCGGTCCAGCACCTTCTGGATGTCGGCGAGCGCGGGAGCCGTGCCGCCTTCGAGCCCGTGGACCACCCCGTCACCGGCCCCGGCGCCGGAGGCCCGCCGTGCGGCGGACAGCTCGGGCGGCGCCGGCATCGACATCCGGTAGCGGCCGTCGCCCGGCAGCGGGACGCAGACCAGCAGGTCGTCGGTCGCGCCGTCCTCGCCCCGGTGCATCGACCGCACCGCGTACCCGGGCGGCAGCCCCCAGCCCACCTCCACATCGGCGAGCATGTACTCCTCCGGGAACGCGCCGCCCCCGAAGGACAGCCCGAGCCCCTTGCGGACCAGGCTGTGCGCCCCGTCGCACCCCACCAGGAACCGGGACCGCACCTCCTCCTCGCCCCCGGACGCCGTGGTCAGCCGACAGGTCACCCCGGCGGCGTCCTGGTCGAACCCCACCAGCTCGGTGGACCGCTCGATCGCCGTGCCGAACCGCCCCAGGAACTCCTCCAGGACGCCTTCGGTGGCGTACTGCGGCAGCGCCGCGAAGCCGTACGGCACCTCCGGCGGCAGCACGAGCTCGATCCGGTCCTGCGCGGCCCCGTTCACGTACGTCAGCTGACCGCGCATCGGCACCGCCGCGTCCAGCACGTCCCGCACCACGCCCATCCGGTCGAAGAGCTCCAGCGTGCGTGGCTGGACACCGACCGCCTTGGCGTACGGCAGCCGGGCCGGGAGGCGGTCCACGATCCGGCAGCGGACGCCCGCGCGCCGCAGCTCGGCGGCGAGCGTCAGCCCGACCGGGCCGGCTCCCGCGACGAGTACGTCGGTCGATCCGCTGCGTGCCACCGGGGCCTCCCGCCGTGGGCCCCCCGCGTACGGTCCTCTCCATCGTGCTGCCGTCGGAGACTCCCGGCACCCGGGCGGGGTCCGCCTACGGCACCCGGGCCGTCCACTCCGGCGTACCGAACTTGGTGCGTACGAGCTCCTGCGCGCGGGCCAGCTCGGCGTCCGTCACGCTTCCCGGGGTGAGGCCGTGGCGCTTGCGGAAGGAGTCGATCATCCGCTCGATGACGATCTGCCGGGGCAGCCCCGTCTGCCGGCGCAGCGGGTCGACGCGCTTCTTCGCGGACCGGGTGCCCTTGTCGGACATCTTCTCCTTGCCGATCCGCAGGACCTCCAGCATCTTGTCGGCGTCGATGTCGTACGCCATCGTCACGTGGTGCAGCACCGCTCCCGGCCCGCCGTCCGGCCCGACCATCCGCTTCTGCGCGGCCCCGGCGATCTTGCCGACCTCGGTGGCGATGTCGTTGAGCGGCTGGTACCAGGCCTTGATGCCCATGTCGGCGAGGGCCTCCAGGACCCAGTCGTCGAGATAGGCGTAACTGTCGGCGAAGGAGAGGCCCGACACCAGCGACTGCGGAACGGCCAGCGAGTAGGTGATGGTGGAGCTCGGCTCGGCGAACATCGCGCCGCCGCCGGAGATCCGGCGGACGACGTTCACGCCGTGCCGTTCGACGCCCGCCGGGTCGACCTCGTTGCGCAGCGACTGGAAGCTGCCGATGATCACGGCGGGGGCGTCCCACTCCCAGACCCGCAGCGTCGGCGGCCGCAGCCCCGCCGCGACCTCGGCGGTGATCACCTCGTCCAGCGCCATGTGCAGCGCGGGCGACTGCGGGGCCTCGTGGATCAGCTGCCAGTCGTAGTCGCTCCACTCCGTGGCCTGCGCGAGCGCCCGGCGTACGGCGACGGCGACGCCTTCCGCGCTCAGCCCCAGCATCACCGTGGAGTCGGGCAGCGCCGCCTCGATCCGGGCCGCGAGCCCGGCCGTGTCGGTGTGGGCCGGGGCGCCCTCCAGCGCCGCGTCGATCGCGAGGATCGCCTCGTCCGGTTCGAGGAAGAAGTCCCCGGCGACCCGGACGTTCCGCAACGCACCGCCCGCCACCTCCAGGTCCACCACGACCAGCTTGCCGCCGGGAACCTTGTACTCACCGTGCACAGCGCCGCCTCCAGCTCCAGTTCCGTGGCCCGGTCGACGATGAGCCGGACACACCTGGAGGTAACGCGCGTCAGGGGGCGGATCATCCCCGCCGCACCGCGCCCGTCCTCGCGGGCCGGCGGTGGTGATGCCGGTCGATGACGTAGGGGTGGGGGTGCTGCCGGCCGTGCGGGCGGCGGCCCAGGCCACCGGCGTCGCGGCCCAGGAACCGGCGCTCGGAGCGCGGGCGGTCAGTGCGGCGACCGCCTGGGCCAGGTCGGCGTCCGGCAGCACGATCATGTGGTTCTTCGCCCCGCCGGAGCACTGCGCGCGCTTGCCGTGGGCGGCGGCGGTGGCGTAGATGTGCGCGGCGATCGGGGTCGAGCCGACGACGCCGAGCGCCTTGACGCGCTGGTCCTCCAAGAGGGTGTCGACCGTCTCCTTGCCGCCGTTGACGACGTTCAGCGCCCCGGGCGGCAGCCCCGCCTCCAGGAACAGTTCGGCCAGCCGCAACGGCACCGACGGGTCCCGCTCGGAGGGCTTCGGGATGAAGGCGTTCCCGCAGGCCGGAGCGGGGGCCGCCTTCCACAGCGGAATCATCGCGGGGAAGTTGAACGGGGTGATGCCCGCGACGACGCCGAGCGGCCGGCCAGCGGTACCCGGGCGGTCACAGTGGCGGGACCGCGCCGGATTCGCACCGGCTTCCCTGACGCCACGGGCCGTGAGGGCGTCCGGCTGCGCACCGGTCACCCCGTTGCCCCGAAGACATGGCTGGACGTCCTGGTAAGCCCACCCCGGCTCGCCCCTGGCATCATCGGCCGACATGAGCCACGCACCGCGCCACGTCCTCGTCATCGGCATGGGCGCCGGAGACCCCGACCACCTGACGCTCGCCGCGGTCAAGGCCATGCGCCGGGCCGACGTCTTCTTCGTCCTCGGCAAGGGCAAGGAGAAGGATTCCCTGACCCGGCTGCGGCGGGACATCCTGGACGAACACCTCACCGGCCCCTACCGCGTCGTGGAGGCCGAGGACCCGTGGCGGGACCGCACCCAGCAGGACGGCGGGCGCTACGCCTCGGCGGTGCACGACTGGCGCCGGCGCCGCGCCGACATCTGCGAACGCCTGATCACCGAGGAGCTCGCGCCGGGGCAGTGCGGAGCCTTCCTGGTGTGGGGCGACCCGTCGCTGTACGACAGCACCCTCGCGATCCTCGACGATATCCGGGGCCGTGGAGCGGTGGAATTCGGCCATGAGGTGATCCCCGGCATCAGCAGCGTCTCCGCCCTCGCCGCCCGGCACCGCGTCACCCTGAACGGGGTCGGCCGCCCCATCCACATCACCCCCGGCCGGCGGCTGGCCCAGGGCTTTCCCGGGGACGACGTCGACATCGTCGTGATGCTGGACGGCCATGAGACCTTCGCCCATCTGACGGGCAGGGGGCTGTGGATCCACTGGGGCGCGTACATCGGCACCCCGGACGAGATCCTGGTCTCCGGCCCGCTCGACGAGGTGGCCGGACGGATCAGCCGGCTGCGCGCGGAGGCCCGCGAGCGGCACGGCTGGATCATGGACACCTATCTGCTGCGCCCGGCGCCGGACGTCACGGACGCCTGAGGCCACGGTCGGGCGGCGGGTCCACGTCGAGGCGCGGGCGGCAGCGGCCTCCGCACCTCGTCGTCGGACCGGCGGGGTGTCAGCGCCGGGTCTCGTGCGCCCGGATCACGCCGAGCCCGTGCCCCAGGCTCGGGCACTCGGCGGTCAGATCGTCGCCCCGCACCAGATAGTTGTGCACCCGGCCGTCCGTCGGCCGTTCGATCGCGCGATACAGCGTGCCGTTCACGGTGATCGTCCAGTCGTCGCCGTCCTGGGCCCATCCGACGGTCTTCTTCATAGGGCGTTTTCCTTTCCTCCGGTCGTACGTCGCCGGGGTCCGGCGGCCGTGTAGTGGGAAGAAGAACGGCTTGTGACGCTCCGTGGTTCCGCGTTCTCTACGCCATTCGGTTACATCTGGGTCACTGCCTCGGCACAGTCGAGGTCATCGACCTGACCGGCGGTCAGGAAGCGGATGACGAACGGCGGAACGGGCGCGGAACGTCCGTGGCGCCCCTCGCCCATCGAGTAGACACTGTCTACTCGATGGTGCTAGAAGTTTCCCATGGAAGACGGGACCCCGCTGCGGGAACGACTGGTGGACATCGGCGTCGAGATGGTGGCGACCGAGGGGATCGCGGCGCTGGGGCTGCGGGAGATCGCCCGCCGTGCCGGTGTCTCGCACGGCGCGCCGCGCCGCTACTTCCCGACCCACCGCTCGCTGCTCTCCGCCATCGCGGGGCGCGGTTTCGACGCCTTGAAGGACCGGCTAGACACCGCGCTGAGGCCGGACGGCGACCCGCGCGCCCAGCTGTGCCTCCTGGTCGAGGGCTACGTCGGATTCGCCGTCGAGCAGCGCCCGATGTTCGAGCTGATGTTCCGCCACGACCTGCTGGACGGCGGCGACGAGGCCGACGGGCGGCCCAGGCTGCGGGAGAAGACCCTTCCGCTGTTCGGCTCGCTCGTCGCCCTGGTCGCCCGGCACCTGCAGGACTCCGCCCGGCCGTCGCCCGCCGGGCCCGGGCCCGCCCCGGACGTCGTGGCCGCAGCCCTCTGGGCGAACGTCCACGGCATCGCCCAACTCTGGAGCTGGGGAAGCCTCTCCCTCACCCTGGCAGCCCCCTCGCCCGGCGACGCGCGCGACCGCGAGAGCCTCGCGCCGCTGATCGCCCGGACGGTCGACGCCCACCTCGGACCGGCGCGACCGTGACCGTACCCGCGCCCCCGCCCGTACCCCCGTCGACCGGCTCAGCGACCGCCCCCGCCTCGCCCTCGCGGGCAGTGTCGCCGGGGCGATGATCGTCGCGCTCGACGGCTCCGTCCTCTTCGTGGCCCAGCCCAGCCTTCAACGCGATCTCTCCGCCTCTCTCGCCCAGGTGCAGTGGACGAGTACGGCCTACCTCCTCGCGGTGGCGAGTCTTCTCGTCCTCGCCGGACGGCTGGGGGACCGGTACGGCCACACCCGCCTGCTCCTGACCGGATCGCTCGGCTTCGGGGCCGCGTCCCTGGGCATCGCCGTGGTGCCCTCGGTCGGCTGGGTCATCGCGCTGCGCGCCGTACAAGGCGTGTTCGGAGCCCTGTTGCAGCCGGCGACGCTGGCCCTGCTGCGCCAGGTCTACCCACCGGACCGGCTCGGGCTGCCGGTCGCCCTGCGGACCAGCGCTGATGGTGCTCGCCGCGACGGCCGCGCTCGCGCTCATCCCCGCGGCGCTGCTGCCGGGCACGCGCCGGCGCACCGGACCGCCCCCGCGCGACGCGGGCCGCGGGCGGCCGGAAAGCGCCGCCCCGTGTCTCACATCACCGTCCGAAGTGTGAACAACGGTGTGCGCCCGCCGGTCGCCCCCTTAGGGTGACCGGTGCAGCTGGTTCGCTCTGTCCGCCAGACAGGGCGTCGTAAGAGGGAACCCGGTGGGAATCCGGGACTGCCCCGCAGCGGTGAGTGGGAACGACCGCCGTCATACGCACTGGGCCCGGCCGGGTCTGGGAAGCGACGGCCATTAGGTGTCTGCCTCCGGCAGACGTGCCCGCGAGTCCGAAGACCTGCCCGCTGCCCGCACGCGACCGTTCGCGTGCGGAGATCCCGGTGACCTCGTGGGCGGGTCGGCGTAACCATCAGGTGGGACGGGCACGGCTCCAGGTGTCCGGTGTCCGCCCGATGCGTCATCCCTTCGCGTCCGCGTCCCGTCCCGGGATCTGCACAGCAGACGCGCTCGCGAAGGAGAGTCACGTGACAGCGAAGCCCGCAGCCGCGGCAGCACGGGCCACCGTGTACGGCTACCCCCGCCAGGGTCGGAACCGTGAACTGAAGAAGGCCATCGAGGGCTACTGGAAGGGCCGCGTCACCGCGGACACCCTCCGGCAGACCGCCGCCGAACTGCGCCGGGGAACCTGGCAGCAGCTCGCCGAGGCCGGCGTCCACGACGTGCCGACCGGTGATTTCTCGTACTACGACCATGTCCTGGACACCAGCGTCATGGTCGGCGCTGTCCCCGAGCGGCACCGCGCAGCGGTCCGCGCCGACGCCCTCGACGGCTACTTCGCCATGGCCCGCGGCACGCAGGACGTCGCGCCGCTGGAGATGACGAAGTGGTTCGACACCAACTATCACTACCTGGTGCCCGAGTTGGGCCCGGACACGGAGTTCACCGCCGACTCCGCCAAGCAGGTCGCGGAGTTCAAGGAGGCCCTGGCTCTCGGCCTGACCCCCCGCCCGGTGCTCGTCGGCCCCGTCACCTACCTCCTGCTCGCCAAGGCGGCCCCCGGTGTGGCCGCCGACTTCGAGCCGCTGACCCTGCTGGACCGGCTGCTCCCCGTGTACGCCGAAGTCCTCGCCGACCTGCGTGCGGCCGGTGCGGAATGGGTGCAGCTGGACGAGCCCGCGCTCGTCCAGGACCGGACCCCGGCCGAGCTGAACGCCGCCGCCCGCGCCTACCGCGAGCTCGGCGGGCTCGCCGACCGGCCGAAGCTGCTGGTCGCCTCGTACTTCGGGCGGCTCGGCGAGGCGCTGCCGGTCCTGGCCAAGGCGCCCGTCGACGGTCTCGCGCTCGACTTCACCGAGTCCGGCGCCGGAAACCTCGACGACCTCGCGGCGGCCGGCGGACTGCCCGGCAAGCGCCTGGTCGCCGGTGTCGTCAACGGCCGCAACATCTGGATCAACGACTACGAGAAGTCGCTCGCCACCCTCGGCACGCTCCTCGGCCTGGCGGACCACGTCGACGTCTCCGCCTCCAGCTCCCTCCTCCACGTCCCGCTGGACGCGAAGGCCGAGAGCGACATCGACCCGCAGATCGCCCGCTGGCTCGCCTTCGCCCGGCAGAAGACCCAGGAGATCGTCGTCCTGGCCCGCGGCCTGTCCGACGGCACCGAGGCCATCGCCGCCGAACTCGCCGCCAACCGGGCCGACCTGGCCTCCCGCGCCGACGCCGCCATCACCCGCGACCCGGCCGTCCGCGCCCGTACGGCGGCCATCACCGACGCCGACGGCCGCCGCTCGCAGCCGTACGCCGAACGCACCGTCGCCCAGCGCGCCCACCTCGGGCTGCCGCTCTTGCCGACCACCACCATCGGGTCGTTCCCGCAGACCACCGAACTGCGCACCGCGCGGGCCGACCTGCGGGCCGGCCGGATCGACGAGGCCGGTTACGAGGACCGGATCAAGGACGAGATCCGCGAGGTCCTCTCCTTCCAGGAGAAGGCCGGACTCGACGTCCTGGTGCACGGCGAGCCCGAACGCAACGACATGGTCCAGTACTTCGCCGAGCAACTCACCGGCTACCTCGCCACCCAGCACGGCTGGGTGCAGTCCTACGGCACCCGCTACGTCCGCCCGCCGGTCCTCGCGGGCGACATCTCGCGCCCCGAGCCGATGACCGTGCGCTGGACCACGTACGCGCAGTCGCTGACCGAGCGCCCCGTCAAGGGCATGCTCACCGGCCCGGTCACCATGCTCGCCTGGTCCTTCGTCCGGGACGACCAGCCGCTCGGCGACACCGCCCGCCAGGTGGCCCTCGCCCTGCGCGACGAGGTCAACGACCTGGAGGCGAACGGTACTTCGGTCATCCAGGTCGACGAGCCCGCCCTGCGCGAGACGCTTCCGCTGCGGACCGCCGAGCACGCCGCGTACCTTCGCTGGGCGACCGAGTCCTTCCGGCTCGCCACCGCCGGGGTGCGTCCGGACACCCAGATCCACACCCACATGTGCTACGCGGAGTTCGGCGACATCGTCCAGGCCATCGACGACCTCGACGCCGACGTCATCAGCCTGGAGGCGGCCCGCTCCCACATGCAGGTCGCCCGCGAACTCGCCGCCCACGGCTACCCCCGTGAGGCCGGACCCGGCGTCTACGACATCCACTCCCCGCGCATCCCCAGCGCCGAAGAGGCAGCGGCCCTGCTGCGCAAGGGACTTGAGGCCATTCCGGCCGGGCGCCTGTGGGTGAACCCCGACTGCGGCCTGAAGACCCGGGGCTGGCCCGAGACCCGGGCCTCCCTGGAGAACCTGGTCGCCGCCGCGCGGGAGATCCGCGCGGAGCTGCCCACCGAAGCGGCGTGATCGCGGCCCGGTGCGGGAGCGGCCACCGCCGCTTCCGCACCGGGCCGTACCCGTGGGGCCCGGGTGATGTCCGAGACCGCTGATAGCGTGCCGCTTCCGGATCGAAGATCACGAAAGGGCGGGGTAGGTGCGGGAAGTGACGTGTCATGAGGTGGACGCCCGGCGGCTGGACGAAGCGTCGGAGGACATCGTCGGACGAGCCGCGGGGCGGTGGCACGGGATGCGCTACGACGATCCGGCCCCGCGGCGCATGGCCGAAGCCGCCGCCGAACTGCTCGACCACGTCGCCGCCCGCACCGGGCGCGGAGCCGTGCTCGACGAGGTCGCACGCGCCGCGCTGCGCACGGCGGCCGAATGCCGCCTGGGGGAGTTGAGCGTCGGCTGCTTCCCCGACGGCGACCAGGAGATCCCCTTCCCGCTGATCGGCGAGCAGCTCAGCACCGAGGACATGTCCTTCGGCGCTGCCATCGGCCACCCGGGAGCAGCGGCCCCCTCCGCCCGGACCTGGCTCGACGCCTTCGCCGTCTGCCTGGTCAGCGGCCTCGTACTGGACTGGCAGCGGGTGATCGGACTTCTGCTGCGGAACGACTACGCGCCCGCGATCCACGAGGGCGTTCCGTACTCCCCGCTCACCTCCGCATCGGACCCGGCGGACCTCGCGGCCATGGACGCGCTCTGCCTCTACCTGCGCGAGGCGGAGGGCCATCTGCCCCGGCACTGGCCCACCGTGCCGCTGCGCCGGCCGGACGCCGACGAGCGGCAACGGGCGGCCGCCGCACTGGACGCCGCGGGCGCGCCGACGCCCGATCAGCGACTGCTGCGCATCCTCCTCGACGACGAACAGCACGCGTTCGAAGCGGCGTTGGCGGACCGGCTCGACAGCTATCGGGAGAGCCAGGGGCCCGATTCCGCGCCCCGCACCCTGCTGCCGCTCGACGCCCTCGCCCTGGCCGCGCTCGCGGTGCAGGCGCACGGATGGGAGCTCGGCGTCCGCTCCCGCTATCTGCCGCCCGAACTGTTGGGAACCACCGACGCGTTGCGCCGGGCTGCGTAGGCAGGACCCGGCAACTTGGGCTCCTGGCAAGCGAAGCAGCCTCCAGGGCCCGGCGGGTCGCCGTCATGCGCGCCCTCGAAGTTAGGTTAGCCTAACCAGCGGATATCCGGTGGTGGATCTTCTTCCCGCCCCCGGTACGGCTCTGCGTGCGGACACCGCTCCCGCCCGACCCGCCGCGCACTGTGACCGAAGGGCTTCGCCATGCCACCTGCTCACCTCTCACCGTCCGGTGAACCGCCCCTGGAGCCGTGGGGTGTGAGCGCCGGTACGCCGCCGGCGCCCGGCGCACAGGGCGTACGGGCAAGCCTCCTCGCGGGCGGCGCGGACGGGCCCGGGCGGCTGCGGGACCTCACCACGATCGTCCTGGACGCGCTGGAGGACGCACCCCGGGCCCGGGGCGGCCCGCTGCCCGCCGGAGGCCCCGGGGCCGTGGCCCTGAGCACCCGCGCCCTCTGCTCCCCGGTGCTGCCGGAGGAGGGCGTCGGCCCCGAGGCGGCGCTCGCGGACGTGGTCCGCGCGGTCGCGGAAGGGGCCGCCGATCCGGCCGACCCCGCCTGCGTCGCCCATCTGCACTGCCCGCCGCTCGCCGTGGCCGTCGCGGCAGAGCTGGCGGGGGCGGCCCTCAACCCCTCCATGGACTCCTGGGACCAGGCGCCCGCTGCCGGGGTGATCGAGGAGCTGACCACGGCCGCCCTCGCCCGGCTCGTCCACCCGGCGGCCCCCGCCCCCGACGCGCTCATCACCAGCGGCGGCACCGAGTCCAACCTCGTCGCCCTCCTCCTCGCCAGGGAACGGGCGACGCCCGGTCCACTGCGGGTGGTGACCGGCGCCAACGCCCACCACAGCGTCCACCGCGCCGCCTGGATGCTCGGACTCCCCGCCCCCACGGTCGTGGCCTGCCACGACGGCGTGATCGACCCGGACGCCCTCGACCGCGCCCTGACCGGCCTTGCCGGAGCGCCGCTGCTGGTCGTCGCCACCGCGGGGACCACCGACGAGGGCCGCATCGACCCGCTCCCGGAGATCGCCCGGATCGCCGAGCGGCACACGGCCCGGCTCCATGTCGACGCCGCGTACGGGGGTCCGCTGCTGTTCAGCGAGCGGCTGGCCCCGCTGCTCACGGGCCTGGAGTGCGCCGACTCCGTAACGTTCGACCTGCACAAGCTCGGCTGGCAGCCGGTCGCCGCCGGGGTGCTGGCCGTCGCCGACGCCGGAATGCTCACGCCGTTGTCCCTGCGCGCCGACTACCTCAACGCCGACGACGACACCGAAGCCGGACTCCCGGACCTGCTGGGCCGTTCGATCCGCACCACCCGACGCCCCGACGCCGTGAAGATGGCGGTCACCTTCCGGGCGCTCGGCCGCCGGGGACTCGGCGAACTGGTGGAGCACTGCGTGCGGACGGCCCATGAGTTCGGCGAAGCCGTCGACGCGCGGCCCGCACTGCGCCGCCGGCCCGGCGGGATCGGTATCAGCACCGTGCTGTTCCGGCCGGCGGTGGCCGACACGCTGCCCGAGGATGCGGGCGACGCCGTGGTCGCCGCCGTCCGCCGGATCCTGCTCGCCGAGGGACGCGCCGTGCTCGGCCGGGCGGTGGCGGAGGACGGCGACGGCCGGCGCCGCCTGTGGCTGAAGGCCACCCTGCTGCACCCGAACGCCGCGACGGCCGACCTGCTTCCGCTGCTCGACCTGGTCACAGCGGCGGCGGACCGTGCCGTGAGCGAAGCCCAGGCGGCCGAAGGTACCGAAGCCCCCGGGGCGGAAAGGCTGTCGCCATGATGTCGACGATGCGCACGACTCGCCCGGGACGACCCACCGCCGCCCCCGTGACACCCGCCGGAGGAACCCGATGACGCCCGGACCGCGCACGCCGCCCCTCGATCTGCTGGGAGTGGGGGCGGGGCCCTTCAACCTCTCGCTCGCCGCGCTCGCCGACGGTGTACCGGGCCTGCGCACCGTCTTCCACGAACAGCGCGCCGCCTTCCACTGGCACCCCGGGCTGCTCATCGAGGGAGCCACCCTCCAAGTGCCTTTCCTGGCCGACCTGGTGAGCCTGGTGGAGCCCACCAGCCCCTGGTCCTACCTCAATTACATCAAGATCCGCCGCAGGCTCTTCCCCTTCTACTTCGCCGAGCGCTTCCACATCCTCCGCTCCGAGTTCGACAGCTATCTGCGCTGGGTGAGCACCGAGCTCCCCGCCACCCGCTTCGGCCACCGCGTCGACACGGTGGCCTGGGACCCCGGACAGGGCGCGTTCGCCGTGGAGTTCACCCGGCTGGACCCGGACGGGCAGACTCTGTCGACCGGGCTCACCCATGCCCGCAACCTCGCCCTGGGGGTCGGCACGGAACCGTATGTCCCGGAGCCACTGCGGGAGTTAATCCAGGACCCGGCCGCCGTCGTGCTGCACTCCGCGGACTACCTCGCCCAGCGGGACCGGCTGCTGGCCGCCCGCCACATCACCGTCGTCGGCTCGGGCCAGTCGGGCGCCGAAGTCCTGCTGGACCTGCTGCGGGCCCGGCCCGAGGGGGCGGAGGGGCTGACCTGGCTGGCCCGTACGCCCGCGTTCGCGCCCATGGAGTACAGCAAGATCGGCCTGGAGCAGTTCACGCCCGACTACACCCGCTACTTCCACGGGCTTCCGCAGGCCACCCGGGACCGGCTCCTGCCCCGGCAGTGGCAGCTGTACAAGGGCGTCAGCGGGGACACGCTCGGAGACATCCACGACGAGCTGTACCGCCGCAGCCTCGGCGGCGGCTGGCCCGACGTCACACTGACGCCCGGCATCGAGGTCACCGGCGCTGCCACCACCGCGGAGGGGCGCATCGAACTGAGCGTGGAGCACGGCCAGCAGGAGACGCGGGGCCGGCTCGTCACCGACGCGGTCGTCCTCGCCACCGGCTACCGGGAGCGCCCCGTCGACACCCTGCTCGCCGCTCTCGACCCGTCCATCGTCCGCGACGGGGCCGGGCGTCCGCAGGTCGACGCGACCCAACGGCTCGTCCTCGCCCCGGAGATCGCCGGTTCCGTCTTCGTGCAGAACGCCGAACGGCACACGCACGGCGTCGGCGCACCGGACCTGGGCCTGGCCGCCTGGCGGTCCGCCGTCATCGTTAACGCGCTGACGGGCAAAGAGTTCTACCCGCTGCCCGAGCGCACGGCCTTCACCACGTTCGGCCTGGAAGCCCAGGACCGCGAGGACGCCGACCCGCCGCCGTCACGTGCGACCGAGGAAGAACGACGCTGAGAACGCGGACGGGCCGCACGGTGGGTTCACCGTGCGGCCCGGAGCGGTTCCGGTCGCCGAAGGTCAGCCCTTGCGGGTGTTGATCTCTTCGGTGAGCTGGGGAACGACGGCGAAGAGGTCGCCGACGACGCCGTAGTCGACGAGTTCGAAGATCGGGGCCTCGGCGTCCTTGTTGATCGCGACGATCGTCTTCGAGGTCTGCATACCCGCCCGGTGCTGGATCGCGCCCGAGATACCCGAAGCGATGTACAGCTGCGGCGAGACCGACTTGCCCGTCTGCCCGACCTGCGAGGTGTGCGGATACCAGCCCGCGTCCACCGCCGCACGCGACGCACCCACCGCGGCACCGAGGGAGTCCGCGAGCGCCTCGATCACGGGGAAGTTCTCCGCCCCGTTGACCCCACGGCCACCCGAGACCACGATCGCCGCCTCCGTCAGCTCCGGACGCCCCGTCGACTCACGCGCCGTACGCGCGGTCACCTTCGTGCCCGTCGCGCTCGCACCGAACGACACCGACAGAGCCTCCACAGCACCCGCGGCCGCAGCCGGCTCGACCGGGGCGGAGTTCGGCTTCACCGTGATCACCGGAACACCCCTGGAGACCCGCGACTTCGTCGTGTACGAAGCGGCGAACGCCGCCTGCGTCGCCACGACACCCTGCTCACCGGCCTCCAGATCGGTGGCGTCGGTGATGATGCCCGAGCCGACCCGCAGCGCCAGCCGCGCAGCGATCTCCTTGCCCTCCGCGGAGGACACCACCAAAACCGCCACCGGGGACACCGCCTCGTAGGCGGCCTGCAGCGCATCGACCTTCGGAACCACCAGATAGTCCGCGAACTCCGGGGCATCAGCGGTCAGCACCCTCACCGCACCGTGCTCACCCAGCACACCCGCGGTCGCCTCCGCACCCGTACCCAGCGCCACCGCGACCGGGTCACCGACACGACGCGCCAGCGTCAGCAGCTCCAGCGTGGGCTTACGCACCGCACCGTCCACATGATCGACCAGAACAAGAACTTCAGCCATGACAACGCACTCCAGACGAGAAGAAACGAGACAGAGAGGGAGAGAGAGGGAGAGGGGAGGGAGGGGGGCCTAGATGAACTTCTGGCCCGCGAGGAACTCGGCGAGCTGCTTGCCGCCCTCACCCTCGTCCTTCACGATCGTGCCCGCCGTACGCGCCGGACGCTCCGTCGCCGAGTCGACCGCGGTCCACGCACCCGCCAGACCCACCTCGTCCGCCTCCAGCCCCAGATCCTCCAGATCCAGCGACTCCACCGGCTTCTTCTTCGCCGCCATGATCCCCTTGAACGACGGGTAACGCGCCTCACCCGACTGGTCGGTCACCGACACCACCGCCGGCAACGACGCCTCCAACTGCTCCGAGGCGGTGTCACCGTCACGACGCCCCGTCACCACGCCCCCCGCGACCGCGACCTCGGAGAGAAGCGTCACCTGCGGAACACCCAGCCGCTCCGCCAGCAGAGCCGGCAGCACACCCATCACACCATCGGTGGAAGCCATCCCGCAGATCACCACGTCATAGCCGGTCTTCTCCACCGCCTTCGCCAGCACCAGCGACGTCCCCATCACGTCCGAACCGTGCAGATCGTCGTCCTCGACGTGAACCGCCTTGTCCGCACCCATCGACAACGCCTTGCGCAACGCGTCCTTGGCATCCTCCGGACCCACCGTCACCACGGTGATCTCCGCATCATCAGCCTCGTCAGCGATCTGCAACGCCTGCTCGACCGCGTACTCGTCCAGCTCCGACAACAGACCGTCGACATCCTCACGGTCCAGCGTCAGGTCATCGGCGAAATGCCGGTCACCGGTCGCGTCGGGCACGTACTTCACACAGACAACGATCCTCAAGCTCACGCCGGCTCTCCTGCCTACCTGGGTGTGGTCCCACCTGGGTGTCGTTCGTAGTGGTGACGACACTATGGCACTCAGTACCCTCTGTAAAGGTACCCAGTGCCAAAAGTGCCGTTCCGGTGCTACGTTTCGCCGCATGAGCGAGGCGCGAGGACCCGAGAAGAAGGCACCCATGCGGGAGGTGCTCGCCCAGGCGGCCTTCCAGCTGTTCCTGGAGCGGGGCTTCGAGCGGACGACCGTGGACGACATCGTGGCCCGGGCCGGGGTGGGGCGGCGCTCGTTCTTCCGCTACTTCCCGTCCAAGGAGGACGCGGTCTTCCCGGATCACGAGCGCTGCCTCGCCGAGATGACCGAGTTCCTGGCGGCCGTCGACGACAGCGACCCGGTCGGTGCGGTGTGCGACGCCGCGCGCATCGTGCTGCGGATGTACGCGGACAACCCCGAGTTCTCCGTACAGCGCTACCGCCTCACCCGGGAGGTGCCGGGGCTGCGGACGTACGAGTTGTCGGTGGTGCGCCGTTACGAACAGACCCTCGCCGGGCATCTGCGGGGCCGGTTCGGTGAGGGTGGCGACGGGGAGCTGCGGGCCGAGGTGATCGCGGCGTCCGTGGTGGCCGCGCACAACAACGGGCTGCGGCTGTGGCTGCGTTCGGGCGGGGAGGGTGACCCCGAGGAAGCCGTCGACCATGCGCTCGACCTGGTGCGCGCGGTGTGGGCGCGGCCCGTCGGCGAGGTGGTCCCGGTCTCGGCGCGGCCGGAGCGGGAGGCGGCGGAGGCGGTCGGCGCGGCCGCTTCGACGCCCGTCTCCGTCGACGGCGAGGTGGTCGTGATGGTGGCGCGGAAAGGGACTCCGATGTGGCGCGTCGTGCAGCAGATCGAGGCCGCCGTCGGCGAGAGCTGAGCGCCGTGGCGGCCGGAACCGTGTATCAATGGGCACTCAGTGCCTTTACTGTCCGGCACTGAGTGCCATATGGTGCGGACGCGCCGGCAGTGCAGGTGCGGCGCGTCCGAGTCGAGCGCAGGGGGTCGAGCCGTGTCCCAGACAGGAATGGGCACCGTCCAGAAGGCGCACGAGGAGTGCGGCCTCTCCTACCACCGCTGCCGCTGGTGCGGCACCGCCTCGTTCCGGCGGTTGCTGTGCCCGGTGTGCGCGTCGAGCGAACTGGAGCCTGAACGCACCACCGGCCACGGCGTGGTCGTCCGTACCGCCGTCGTCCACCGCTACACCGAGGCCGCGCGGAACGAGTCGCTGGTGCGGTTCCCCGAAGGGTTCGTGTTCCGCTGCCGGATCGTGGGCGCGGCACCGCATCTGGTGACGGTCGGAGCGCGCGTGCGGCCCGTCTCCGGGGACGAACCGGAGACGGGCGCGGTCGTGCTGGAACTCTGCGAGCCGCCCGCACGGCGGGACTGGGTCTGAACGGGCGGGGCCTGAGGCCTCGCGGCGCCCGTCAGCCGAGCCGGCTCAGCAGTTCGGCGGCCAGCGGGGCGGAGGACGCCGGGTTCTGACCGGTGATCAGATTTCGGTCGGTGATGATGAACGGGGCCCAGGGCTCGCCCTCCTGGAAGTCCGCGCCCAGCTCCACCAGCCGGTCCTGGAGCAGCCACTTGGCCTTCTCCGCGAGGCCCGCCTGGGTCTCCTCGGTGTTGGTGAAACCGGTCAGCCGGTACCCGGCGAACGCGTTTGCGCCGTCGGGGCCGGTCGCGGCCAGCAGGGCTGCCGGACCGTGGCAGACCACGCCGAGCGGCTTGCCCGAGGCCAGCGTGTCGGCGAGCAGCCGGCCGGATGCCTCGTGCACCGCGAGGTCCTCCATGGGGCCGTGGCCGCCGGGGTAGAAGACCGCGTCGTACGCGTCCAGGTCCACGTCCTCCAGCGCGACGGGCCGCCGCAGCTCCTCGAACCCGTCCAGTGCGGCGGCGACCCGGTCCGCGCCTTCCCGGCCGCCGTTGAACTCGGGAGCCAGGCTGCCTCGGTCCACGGTCGGGACGACGCCGCCCGGGGTGGCGACGACCACCTCGTGACCGGCCGCCGTGAGGGTCTCGTACGGGGTCACGGCCTCCTCGGCCCAGAAGCCCGTGGGGTGCTTCGTGCCGTCCGCCAGGGTCCAGTGGTCCGCGCCGGTCACCACGAAAAGGATCTTTGCCATGTCGTACGTCTCCGTAGGTCGAGAGAGAAGTGTGTGCGGGGGAGTCCCGGTGAGGGCTGACTCATGCGACCGTAGGACGGATCTTCCATAGATTTCCAATAGGCTGGCAGCTATGAGGCATAAGGGTCCTGATGGGTTCGCCGGGCTGGGCCGGACGGCGGACGCGCACGCGGATACGGGCGTGCAGCCGGCCGGCCCGGCCGATCTGAATCTGCTGCGCACCTTCCTCGCCGTGCACCGGTCGGGGTCCTTCACCGCCGCCGCCCGGCTGCTCGGCCTGTCCCAGCCCACGGTCACCGCCCAGATGCGGGCCCTGGAGCGACAGGTGGGCCGGGAGCTGTTCGAGCGGCTGCCGCGCGGGGTCGCCCCGTCGCCGTACGCGGACGAGCTGGCGGCCCGGATCGTCGCCCCGCTGGACGCCCTCGCCGAGGTCACCGGCGATACGGTCCCGGCCGGTGAGCGCCCGGCCGCCCCCGTCCATCTGGCGGGCCCCGCCGAGCTGATGTGCCTGCGGGTCCTGCCCGCGCTGGCCCCGCTGGTCGCGGACGGGCTGCTGCTCCGCGCCGCGACCGGGCTCACCGATCCGCTCCTGGACGAGCTGCGCGCGGGCCGCCACGACCTGGTCATCGCGACCACCCGGCCGCGCGGCCGGGCGCTGTCCGCGGTGCCGCTGATGGACGAGGAGTTCGTCCTGACGGCCGCTCCGCACTGGGCCGCCCGGACCGGGGCACCGGAGCGCCTCGCGGCCGAGGGCCCGGGGGCGCTGCACGGCCTGCCGCTGGTGACGTACGCCGAGGATCTGCCCATCGCCCGCCGCTACTGGCGCCACGTCTTCGGCCGCCGCCTCGACTGCCGGGCCGCCGTCACCGTGCCCGACCTGCGCGGGGTGCTCGCCGCCGTGGTGGCGGGGGCGGGCTTCACGGTGCTGCCGCGCTACCTCTGCGCGGACGAACTGGCCTCGGGCGCCCTCGTCGAGCTGTACGCCCCCGAGGACCCGCCGATCAACACCACGTACCTGGTGCAGCGCCCCGGCTCCGCCGTCAACCCTCAGGTGGCGCGGGTGCGGGATCTGCTGACCGGGGCCGCCCGCGCGTGGTGAGGGGCCGCTCGGCGACGGTGCCGGATCCGTCCTCGAACGCCGGACGGGCCGGGACGCCGGACGGGCCGGGTGGGTGGCCGCCTCGCCGGCCGAGCGTGATTGGGTGGGCCCATGATCGATGACTTCCTGTACGGGACCGCCGGGCACACCGGGCCGACCGCCGACGTCGAGGCGGCCGTGCGCGCCGCGGCGGCGGCCGAGATCATGCCCCGCCACCGGAAGCTCGCCGCCCACGAGATCATCGAGAAGAGCGGCCCGCACGACCTGGTCACCGCCGCCGACCGGCTGGCCGAGGAGCACCTCACCGCCGCCCTCACCAAGCTGCTGCCCGGTTCGGTCGTCGTCGGCGAGGAGGCCGTCCACGCCGACCCGGCCGTCTACGACGCCCTCGGCGGCGACGCCCCGGTCTGGATCGTCGACCCGGTCGACGGCACCCGCCAGTTCGTCCGCGGCGAGGCCGGCTTCTGCACCCTGGTCGCCCTCGCCCTGCACGGCGAGGTCCACGCCTCCTGGACGTACGCACCCGTCCTCGGCGAGATGGCCGTCGCCGTGCGCGGCCGGGGCGCCACGCTCAACGGCGTACCGATACGCTCCGGGTCGCCCGCCCCCGGCGCGGTGCTCGACGTGGCGACCTCGCACCCCGACTACACCACCGACGCGCAGAAGCGGGCCCTGCTCGGCCTGCGCACCGAAGGCATCGCTCCCCGCCCCTGTGGCTCGGCCGGGCTCGAATACCTCGCCGTCGCCCGCGGCGCGCAGGACGCCGTCGCCTTCAACTGGGAGCTGGCCTGGGACCACGCCGCGGGCCTGCTCCTGGTCACCGAGGCGGGCGGCGTCCAGTCCACCCTGTCCGGCGCCCCGTTCCGGATCACGGGCGGCAACGACCTGCCGTTCACGGCGGCCCGCGACGAGGCCACCGCCCAGCGCGTCCTGGCCGCGCTGCGGTCCGGCGGCTGACCCGCCGGGCCGGCCCCGGGGTACCCGCGTCCGCGCTGTCGGCGCGCCCGAATATCCTGGGTCTCCGCCCGCCGGCCGACGAAGGAGTCCCCAGGTGCCCTCGATGCTCGATGCGGTCGTCGTGGGGGCCGGGCCCAACGGGCTGACCGCCGCCGCCGAACTGGCCCGCAGGGGCTTCGCCGTGGAGGTCCACGAGGCGCACGACACCGTCGGCGGTGGCGCCCGCACCGAGGAGCTGACGCTGCCGGGGTTCCGGCACGACCCCTGCTCCGCCGTGCACCCCCTCGGGATCGGCTCGCCCGCGTTCCGGGCGATGCCGCTGGCCCGGCACGGACTGGAGTGGCTGCACCCCGAGGTCGACCTCGCCCACCCCTTCCCGGACGGCACCGCCGCCGCGCTCACCCGCTCCGTCGGCGAGAGCGCGATGTCGCTGGGGCCCGCCGACGCCGGGGCCTACCGCCGCCTCATGGCCCCTTTCCTCGGCCGCTGGGACACCCTGGCCGCCGACTTCCTGCGCACCCCCTGGGACGGCCTGCCCCGCGACCCGTACCGGCTGGCCCGCTTCGGGCTGCTCGGCCTCCAGCCCGCCACCTGGGTCTCCCGGCGCTTCCGGGGCGAGAAGGCGCGCGGCCTCTTCGCCGGGCTCGCCGCCCACGCCATAGCTCCCACCAGCGGCTTCGCCACCTCCGCCATCGCCCTCGTCTTCGCGCTCGCCGCCCACGAGAACGGCTGGCCGGTGCCGCGCGGCGGCTCCCAGGCGATCTCGGACGCCCTCGCCTCCTACCTCCGCGAGCAGGGCGGCACCATCCGCACCGGCAGCGAGGTCAAGCGGCTGGACGAACTCCCGCCCGCCCGCGCCTACATCTTCGACACCTCGCCCTCCGCGCTCGCCCGGATCGCGGGCCTCGGCTCCGCCTACAGCCACTACCGCTACGGCGCCGCCGCCTTCAAGATCGACTACGCACTGTCCGGCCCCGTTCCCTGGACCGCCGAGGAAGCGCGCCGCGCCGGCACCGTCCACATCGGCCCCACCGCCGGAGCCATCGACACCGCGCTGCGGGCCGCCGTCGAGGGCCGCGACCCCGACGCCCCCTTCCTCATCACCGCCCAGCCGAGCCTCACCGACCCCTCCCGGGCCCCCGAAGGGCGCCAGGTCTTCTGGGTGTACGGACATGTCCCGGCCGGCTGGGAGGGCGACGCCACCGACGTCATCGAACGCCAACTGGAGCGCTTCGCCCCCGGGTTCCGCGATCTGGTGCTCGCCCGCGCGATCTCGGGACCGCCTCAGCTCGCCGAGCGCAACGCCAACTACATCGGCGGCGACATCGCGTGCGGAGCCTTCTCGGGCCTGCAGACCCTCATCCGCCCCAAGCTCGCCCGCGTCCCGTACGCGACCGCGCACCCGGCGGTCTTCCTCTGCTCCTCGGCCACCCCGCCGGGACCCGGCGTGCACGGCATGTCCGGCCACCACGCCGCCAAGGCCGTATGGCGACGGCTGCGCGCCTCCTGAACGCCGCCGGCCGGTGCCGCGCCCGACACTGTCGCGGTTCGCGCCGCCCGGTCCGCCGGACCGGGCGGCGAAGGCCCCCGGCGCGCGGCATGATGTCCGCATGAGCACCTCTGTCTCTCCCGCCGTACGTCTGGTCCGCGGCGACATCACCGACCAGTCCGTGGACGTCATCGTCAACGCGGCGAACTCCTCGCTCCTCGGCGGCGGCGGAGTCGACGGCGCCATCCACCGGCGCGGCGGACCCGACATCCTCGCCGCCTGCCGTGAACTGCGCGCCTCGCACTACGGAAAGGGGCTGCCCACCGGGCAGGCCGTCGCCACGACCGCCGGACGCCTCGACGCGCAGTGGATCGTGCACACGGTCGGCCCGGTCTTCTCCGGCGCCCAGGACCGCTCCGCCCTGCTCGCTTCCTGTTACCGCGCATCCCTGCGCCTGGCGGCGGAGTTGGGGGCCAAGTCCATCGCGTTCCCGGCGATCTCCACCGGCATCTACGGCTGGCCGATGGACGACGGGGCCCGGATCGCGGTCCGCACGGTCCTGGCGGAGACCGTGGAGCCGGTCGAGGAGGTGCGCTTCGTGCTCTTCGACGCGCACGCGTACGTGGAGTTCGAGGAAGTCCTCGCGATGCGCGGCTGAACAGGCTCCCGGGGCGGCTCCGGCACCGTGAGGCCCATGTCGGATTTCCGCCAGCCAGGCCGCTGACCGGTGCACCATCCTGGAACCATGCACACCGACACCGAGCGCTGCGTGCGGGCCGTCCAGTCCAAGGACGCCCGCTTCGACGGCTGGTTCTTCACCGCGGTCCTGACCACCCGGATCTACTGCCGCCCCAGCTGCCCCGTCGTACCGCCCAAGGTCGCCAACATGACCTTCTACCCGAGCGCCGCCGCCTGCCAGCAGGCGGGCTTCCGGGCCTGCAAGCGGTGCCGCCCCGACACCAGCCCCGGTTCCCCCGAGTGGAACGCCCGCGCCGACTCGGTGGCCCGCGCCATGCGCCTGATCCGGGACGGGGTCGTCGACCGCGAGGGGGTGCCCGGACTCGCCGCCCGGCTCGGCTACTCCGCCCGCCAGATCGAACGCCAGCTGCTGGCCGAGCTGGGCGCGGGACCACTGGCCCTGGCCCGCGCCCAGCGCGCGCAGACCGCCCGCCTCCTCATCGAGACGACCGAACTGCCCATGGCACAGGTGGCGTTCGCCGCCGGTTTCTCCTCCATCCGCGCCTTCAACGAGACGGTCCGCGAGGTCTTCGCCCTGGCCCCCGGCGAGCTGCGCACCCGCGCCGCCCGGGGCCCGCGGGCCACCGCCGTACCGGGCGTCATCGCGCTCCGCCTGCCGTACCGGGCTCCGCTCAACCCCAGCAACCTCTTCGGCCACCTCGCCGCGACCGCCGTCCCCGGCGTCGAGGAGTGGCGCGACGGCGCGTACCGCCGCACCCTCACCCTCCCGTACGGGCACGGCGTCGTCGCCCTCGCCCCGGCCTCCGACCACATCGCCTGCCGGCTCTCCCTCACCGACCCCCGCGACCTCACCCGGGCCATCAGCCGCTGCCGCTGGCTCCTCGACCTGGACGCGGACCCGGTCGCCGTGGACGCCCAGCTGCGCACCGACCCGCTGCTCGCCCCGCTGGTCGACGCGGGCCCGGGCCGCCGGGTGCCCCGCACGGTGGACGGCGCGGAGTTCGCCGTACGCGCGGTGCTCGGCCAGCAGGTCTCCACCGCCGCCGCCCGCACCCACGCGGCCCGCCTGGTCACCGCCCACGGCGTCCCGGTCGAGGACCCCGAGGGCGGCCTGACCCACCTCTTCCCGACGCCGGAGGCGCTGGCGGGCCTGGACCCGGAGGCCCTGGCCCTGCCGCGCACCCGCCGCACCACCCTCACCACGCTCGTCGCCGCCCTCGCGGAGGACCGGCTGCGGCTCGGCACCGACACCGACTGGGAGCGGGCCCGCGCGGAGCTGGCCGCACTGCCCGGTTTCGGCCCCTGGACGGTCGAGTCCATCGCCATGCGGGCCCTCGGCGACCCCGACGCCTTCCTCCCCACCGACCTGGGCATCCGCCGGGCCGCCGAGCGCCTCGGGCTGCCGGCCACTCCCGCCGCCCTCACCGCACGGGCCGCCGGCTGGCGCCCCTGGCGGGCGTACGCCGTGCAGTACCTCTGGACGGTGGACGACCACCCCATCAACCACCTGCCCGCCTGAAGGAGAACCCCGTGACACCCCTGGCCCCCGCGCCCCCCACCAAGCAGCACACAGTGGTCGACAGCCCTTACGGCCCGCTGACGCTCGTCGCCACCGACGGCGTCCTCTCCGCCCTCTACATGACCGACCAGCGCCACCGGCCGCCCGAGGAGACCTTCGGCGTACCGGACCCGGAGCCCTTCGGGGAGGCGGTCCGGCAGCTCACGGAGTACTTCGCCGGGGACCGCACCGCCTTCGACCTCCCGCTGCACCTGCACGGCACCCCGTTCCAGCGGAGCGTCTGGGCGGAGCTGCTGAGGATCCCGTACGGCGAGACGCGTACGTACGGCGAACTCGCCGAGGAACTCGGCAAACCGGGCGCCTCACGGGCGGTCGGCCTGGCCAACGGCAAGAACCCGGTCGGGATCATCGTGCCGTGCCACCGGGTGATCGGCGCCTCCGGAAGCCTCACCGGATACGGCGGCGGCCTGGACCGCAAGCAGCGCCTCCTCGCGTTCGAGAGCGGCGGTACGGGGGAGGAGGCGCAGGCTCTCTTCTGAGCGCGGGCGGGGGAGTGGTCCCGGGCGCGGGCGGGGGCGTTCCGGAACCGGAACGCCCCCGCCCGACGCGTGCGCCGCGCACCGGACTCAGCCGGCCTCAGCCGGTGAAGATCTCCACGGCCGTCCAGACGGCGAGGCCCAGCATGCAGAGCCCGCCGATGCGCTGCACGGTCTTCAGCGGTACGCGCTTGGCGATGAACTTCCCCGCGAGCAGCGCCAGCGCCGAGACGGACATCAGGGCGGCGGCCGAGCCGAGCGCCGTGGACCAGGCGCCGTTGCTCGCCGCGAGGTTGGCAGTGGTGATCTGTGTCAGGTCGCCCCACTCGCTGATGAAGACCGCCATGAACGCGGTCGAGTAGACCGGCCAGAAGCCGGTCACGGTCTTCACCTCGGTTTCCTCGTCGTCCCCGCCGCTGCCGCGCAGCAGGAGGAACGCGCCGAGCGCGAAGAGCGAGGCCGAGACCAGCTTGACGATCCAGTCGGGCAGCAGGCCGATGAGTCCGCCCGCACCCACGGCGATGGCGACATGCACGATGAACGCGGACGACGTGCCGAACCACACATAGAGCGGCCGCATCCGCGTGCCCATGGCCAGCGACGCGAACATCGTCTTGTCGGGGAGCTCCGCGAGGAAGATCAGCCCGAAGGCGGTGATGATCGCCAGAGGGTCGAGGTGCATTCCGGGTGGCTTTCTGTTCGAGCCGGGCCCCGGATCTTCGCGAAGCGCCGCTCGGGCTCTTTCGGAGGACCACTCGGCCCGGCATGACGGCAGCGCCCACAGGACGTGGACGTGTCATACAGGACCGAAGGTCTCGCCCGCCCGTGGAGATCCCTTCGACAGGACTCACGAGCCCGGCCACCGGGAACCCGAAGGCTCCAGTATGTCGACGACCGGTTTGCGGGGCTACTCCCCTTCGCAGCCGTCAACGATACCCCACCCGGCCGGACGAGGGCGCTGGTGTTCGAGCCGTGGCCGCCTCGGTAGAGTCGTGATGATCACCCGTGCCACCGGTGGTCCCCTCCCCATCACCCACCGCGACGGGAAGTGCCCCCATGAGCCGCCGCTCCCGCAAGGACGTGCCCGCCCAGAGCGTCCCCCGGCCCACCGTCAGCGTCTGCCGGGGCTGCTGCTGCGGTACCGAGAAGATCCCCGGCGTCGACCACGCGGCCCAGCTGGCGCGGCTGCGCTCCGGCCTGGAGGGCGCCGCCACCGTACGGGCCGTCGACTGCCTGGACGCCTGCGAGCAGGGCAACGTGATCGTCGTGCAGCCCTCCGCCGAGGGCCGTCGCGCCGGGGGCCGGCCGGTCTGGCTGGGCCTGGTCAACGACGAGCACGCCGAGCAGGACATCGTGACCTGGGCGGCGGCGGGCGGCCCGGGCCTCGCGGACGCCCCGGACATCCTCGACCTGTACGTCTTCAAGCCCTCGCGCCGGGTCTCGGCGGGCCTGGACGGCTGAGAGCCCTCCCGCCGAAGGGACGCGGCCCCTCACAGGCCCCGGGTCAGCCGGTGGAGGCGCAGGGCCAGCTGGATCTCCAGCGTGCGGGCCGGTGTGTTCCAGTCCTGGCCGAGCAGCCGGCCGATGCGCTCCAGCCGCTGCACCACCGTGTTCACATGGACATGGAGCAGGGCCCTGGTCCGGGTGAGGCTCGCGCCCTCGGCGAAATAGGCGTCCAGCGTGGTGACCAGATCGGTGCCGCGCCGGCTGTCGTAGTCGAGCACGGGCCCCAGCGTCCGCCGGACATAGCCACCCAGGTCCGCCTGGTCGCCCAGGAGCACGCCGATGAACCCGAGGTCCGCGACGGCCCCGCCGCTCCCGGTGTGACCGAGGGCGCGCAGCGCGGAGAGGCAGCGGTCGGCCTCGTTGTGCGCGTGCGGCAGGTCGACCGGACCGGTGGCGGGGCCCGCCGCGCCGACCGTGACGGGGCAGCCGACCGCCTGGCCCAGCTCGGCGGCGAGCGCCTGCGCGGCCGGTCCCGGCTCCTCGGACGGCGCCACCAGGACGACGTGGTCGTGGTGCAGCCCGGCCAGACCGTTGCGGGCCTGCGCGCTCCGGGCGGTCGCGGCCAGCAGCCGGTGCCGGGGGGCCACCTCGCTGTGCGCGACGAACACACTGTGCCGGCGGGTCAGGTTGACGCCGAGGCGCCGGGCGCGGGCCGCCAGGGTGCCCGGGTCGCCGGTGCGTGAGAGCAGATCGCCCAGCAGCTCGCCCCGTACCCGGTCCTCCGTCTCGGCGACCGAGCGGCGCAGCAGCATCAGCAGCGCGGTGACGACGCTGGCGCGCTCGAACAGCAGCCGGTCGGCGTCCGCGAGCCCCGCCCGGCCGGTCAGCGCGATGGAGCCGAGGAGTTCGGGTCCGGCGAGGACGGCGCAGACCCAGGTGCCGCCCAGCGGAACGGCCCGGCCCCTGGCCCGCGAGGCGGACACGGCCGGGATCGGCTGCGGCAGCGGCTCGGTGCGGGCACGGGCCAGTTCCGCGCCGTCCGCGTCATGGATGAGGATCCCGCCGTCCAGGATGTCGGCGAGGGCCGCCGCCACGTCGTCGGCTCCGCCGCCCTGGAGCACGAGGTCGGTGAGCTGGTCGTGGGCCTCCTCGGCGCGGCGCATCGCCTCGCTGTGCGTCCGGATGGTCTCCGACGCGGCGTTGAGGTCGACCAGTGCGGCCCGGGTCTCCTCCAGCAGCCGGGCCCCGTCGATGGCGATGGCGGCGTGGTCGGCCAGCGAGGAGAGCAGCGCCACCTCGCCCGCGGTGAACTCGCGGGGGGCCCGGTCGGCCGCGTACAGCACACCGATGATGTGCGAGCCCAGCCGCAGCGGCACACCGAGGATCGCCCGCAGCCCCTCGTCCAGGACCGCGCTGTCGATGGTGGTGGTGTGGTGGAACCGGGTGTCGGCCTGGTAGTCGCCGGTCGCGTACGGGCGGGCGGTCTGGGCCACCAGTCCGCCCAGGCCCTCGCCCATGCCGAGCCGCACCCGCTGGAACGCCTCGGCCACCGACCCGTCCGTGACCCGCATATAGGTGTCGCCCGCGGTGTCGTCGTTGAGCGAGAGGTAGGTGACGTCGGTGCCGAGCAGCAGCTTCGCCCGGTGGACGATGGCCCGCAGCACGGCGTCCAGGTCGCGCAGGGCCGCCAGGTCGCTGGCGGTGTCGAACAGGGCGGTGAGCTGCGCCTCGCGCACCCGGTGCTGGCTGAGCGTGCGCCGGATGCGCAGCGCCACGGCGGCGGCCTCCGCGATCTCGGCCAGCTCGGCCGCGGAGGCTCCCGCCTGCCGGGCGGCGGTGGCGGGCCGGTCGAACTCCTCGGCCGCCGCACCTTGGGCCAGCAGGTCGAGGAGCCGGCGCAGGGCTGCCGCGGAGTGCTGGGGGCCGGGGGCTGTCACGCCGGTGAGCATACGGTGATCGCCTCCCGGGGAGGGCCGAGCGGGCAGCGGGGGTGTGTGCGTCTCCCGCGCGCCGTACGAGCGGTGCGGCGCGCGGGAGGGCGGGGGGTCAGCGGCCGAGCGGGACCGAGTCCTCGCGGGTGGCGGCCGGCGCGGCGGGGACCGAGGAGCCCAGGCCGTCCTTGGCCAGATCGCGGCCCCGGGTCTCCTTCGCGATCCACACCGTCACCGCGGTGACCAGGGCGGCGAAGCAGAGGTAGAGGGAGATCGGGACGGACGAGCGGTAGTCCTTGAGCAGTTCGACCGCGATGAGCGGGGCGAGCGCGCCGCCGATGATCGAGGCGAGCTGGGAGCCCATCGAGGCGCCGGAGTAGCGGACCTTCGTGTCGAACATCTCGGAGATGAAGGCCGCCTGCGGCCCGTACATCGCCCCGTGCAGCAGCAGCCCGACGGTGACCGACAGGACGATCACCGGGAAGGACCTGGTGTCCAGGAGCGCGAAGAAGCCGAACGCCCAGACGGCCATGCCGAGCGCGCCGATCAGGCTGACGGGCCGGCGGCCGATCCGGTCCGAGAGCGCGCCCCACAGCGGGATGGTGACGAAGTGGACCGCCGAGCCGATCAGTACGGCGTTGAGCGCGTCGCTCTTGGACAGCTCCAGGTGCACGGTCACATAGACCAGGAGGAACGCGGTGAGGATGTAGTACGAGATGTTCTCGCCGAAGCGGGTGCCGATGGCGAGGAGCACCTCGCGCCAGCTCCTGCGGAACACCTCGACGACCGGCGGCTGCTCCTTGACGCCCGCGGCGGCCTGCTCCTGCGCCTTCTTCTGCGCCTCCAGGAAGACCGGGGACTCCTCGACGGAGATCCGGATCCACAGGCCGAGCATCACGAGGACGCCGGAGAGCAGGAACGGGATGCGCCAGCCCCAGGCAAGGAAGGCCTCGTCGGACTGGACGGCGGCCAGCAGCGCCAGGACGCCGGTCGCGAGCAGATTGCCGCCGGGGGCTCCGGCCTGCGGCCAGGAGGCCCAGAAGCCGCGCCGCTCGTCACCGCCGTGTTCGGAGACGAGGAGGACCGCGCCGCCCCACTCGCCGCCGAGCGCGAAGCCCTGGACCAGCCGCAGGACCGTCAGCAGGATCGGAGCCCACACGCCGATGCTGGCGTGGGTGGGCAGCAGCCCCATCGCGAAGGTCGCGCCGCCCATCATCAGCAGGCTGATCACGAGGAGCTTCTTGCGGCCGATCTTGTCGCCGTAGTGGCCGAAGACGACGCCGCCGAGCGGACGGGCGGCGAAGCCGACCGCGTACGTCAGGAAGGCCAGCAGGGTGCCGACGAGCGGGTCGCTGCTGGGGAAGAACAGCGTGTTGAACACGAGCGCGGCGGCCGAGCCGTAGAGGAAGAAGTCGTACCACTCGATGGTGGTGCCGACGAGGCTGGCCGCGACGATCCGGCCGATCCGGCCGTTGCCGGGCGGGGCGGAGCTGGGGGAACCCATGGTGAGTCACCGCGTTTCGTTGGCAGGTGGGTCAGGGACGGGGGTGCGGGTGGTGCGCCCGGCTCCGGTGGGGACCGGAGGCGGGTGTGGGGTCAGTGGGCGCCCCAGCCCCCGTCGACGGGGAGCGAGGCGCCGGTGATGTACGAGGTGTGGGGGCCGCAGAGCCAGAGGCAGACGGCGGCGACCTCTTCGGGTTCGATCAGCCGCTTGATCGCGGAGCGGTCCAGCAGGATGCCGGCGACGACCTCCTCCGGGGCGATCCCGTGCGCGGCGGCCTGGCCCGCGATCTGGCCCTCGACCAGCGGCGTACGTACGTAGCCGGGGTTGACGCAGTTGCTGGTCACCCCGTGCGGGGCGCCCTCCAGCGCGGCCACCTTGCTCAGCCCCTCCATGCCGTGCTTGGCGGTGACGTAGGCGGACTTGAAGGCGCTGGCCCGCAGCCCGTGCATGCTGGAGACGTTGACGATCCGGCCCCACCCCTCGGCGTACATGTGCGGAAGGCAGTGGCGCATCAGCAGGAACGGGGCGCTCACCATCACCTTCTGGATCAGCTCGAAGCGGTCCGGCGGGAAGTCCTCGATGGCGGCCACGTGCTGCAGCCCCGCGTTGTTGACCAGGACGTCCACAGCGTCCGGCAGCGTCCCGATCGCCTCGGGGTCGGCCAGGTCCACGACGTGGGCCACGCCGCCGACCGCGGCGGCGGCGGACTTGGCGCTCCCGGCCTCGCGGTCGACGACATGGACCAGGGCCCCGGCCCCGGCGAGCGCCTCGGCGGTGGCCCGGCCGATGCCGCTGCCGCCGCCGGTGACGAGGGCGGTACGCCCCCTGAGGTCCACGGCCCCGGCCTCCGGCGCCGGGGAACCGGGCGCTGCGTGAAATTGGCTCGTCATGGCCGGAAACGCTAGAGACACTCCGCCGGGCCGCCCATGGCGTGGATCTCCACAGTGGGCGGGCGGGAAGTGGCGGACATCGCCACCCGCCGAACCCTGTGTGACGTGCGGGGCACCAGGGGCCACGGGGCGGACACCACGACGAAACCGGCGAAACGCACGGGACGGGGCCCTCCGGAGTGGAGGGCCCCGTCGGGGGCGGGCGAGCCGGCCGGCGGCCGCTACCCGTCCAGGCGGCAGCGGGCGAGCAGCTCGGCGGGAGAGGCGCCCTCCGGCAGCTTCAGGGTCCGGCTCGACGGCGGCCGCCCGCTCCCGTCCAGCCAGCGTTCCAGCGCGGCGGCCGCCGAACGGTGGCACGGCACGAGCGGCCGCAGCCGGTCGGGGAAGGCGTCGACGAGCGAGTCCACATGGGTGCCGCCCTCGACCCGGTAGTAGCGGTGGAGCGCGCCGCGGCCCTCTCGCCGCACCATCGAGGCGTACGCGTCCGAGGACACGGAGATCGGCAGCAGGACGTCCAGGGTGCCGTGGAAGCTGATCAGCGGCTTCCCGATCCGGCCCGTCAGGGCGATCCTCGCGACGGCGTCGCGGACCTCGGCCGGCCGTTCGGCGTAGCCGTAGTCGGCGTCGCACGCGGGCGTTCCCGGCGCGCAGAACGGCGTGCCGGCCTCGGTCGCGCCGTCGAACTCCGGGTCCAGCTCCTCCCGGTAGATCCGCTGGGTCAGATCCCAGTAGTACTGGTGGTGGTACGGCCAGAGGAACTCCGAACCCGCCGGGAATCCGGCGGCCGTCATGGCCCGGTGGGCCTCCTCGGCGTCCGCGCCCCCGGCCGCGTAGCGCGGATAGGCGCGGAGGGCGGGCGGCAGGAAGGTGAGGAGGTTCGGCCCATCGGCGGTCCAGAGCGTGCCTTCCCAGTCCACCCCGCCGTCGTACAGCCCGGGGTGGTTCTCCAGCTGCCAGCGCACCAGATAGCCGCCGTTGGACATGCCCATCGCCAAGGTGCGGGAGGGGAGGCGGTGGTAGCGCTGCGCGACGGTCAGCCGGGCCGCGCGGGTGAGCTGGGTGACGCGGGTGTTCCACTCGGCGATGGCGTCACCGGGGGCTGTGCCGTCCCGGTGGAAGGCGGCCGAGGTGTTGCCCTTGTCGGTGGCGGCGAACGCGTAGCCCCGGGCGAGCGCCCAGTCGCCGAAGGCCCGGTCGTTGGCGTACTGCTCGCGCACCCCCGGCGATCCGGCGACGACGAGGCCGCCGTTCCAGCGGTCGGGGAGCCGGATGACGAACTGGGAGTCGTGGTTCCAGCCGTGGTTGGTGTTGCCGGTGGAGGTGTCGGGGAAGTAGCCGTCGATCTGGATGCCCGGTACGCCGGTGGGTGTGGCCAGGCCCTCCGGCGTGAGCCCGGCCCAGTCGGCCGGGTCGGTGTGCCCGGACGTCACCGTACCTGCCGTCGTCAACTCCCTTAGGCAGTCGGTCTGTTGATGGGCGGCCCCGGGCACCCTCAGCAGGCCGGAGCGCGCGCAGTGACCGCCTTTGCCGGTGTCCGGCGACAGCGGGGCGGCGGCGGACGGGGCCGCCGTCCACGCCGTCAGCAGGGCCGCGGCGACGGCCGCCCCGCGCAGCCACCGGCCGCGGGCCGGACCACGCGGACGGTCGTGTCGTGATCCGGTGTGCCGGACTGCCGGTGGGGCGACTGGCATGGGCTGGGCCTCCGTCGATGAGCGGGTGAGTGGGCGAGCGGATGTGGGTACGTCGGTGTGTTGGAGAGTGAGGGGTGTCAGGGGCAGGTGCCGTCGGCGAGTACGTAGTGGCCCGGCGGTGACTCCTTGAGGGTGTGGGTCACGAAGGTGTTGTAGAGCCCCAGGTCCTGGCCGGAGCCCTTCGCGTACACCAGGCCGCCGGTGGTGGTGGCCCGCCCGGCGCGTACGTGCTCGTAGTTGCTGGACGTCCAGCAGGCGGCGGGTTCGGTGGGCGGGTCGACGGGCGGCTCCGGGGTGGTGGTGCCGTCGAGACCGAAGAACCGGATGATCCAGTAGGAGGAGCAGATCGAGTCGATGAAGTGCTGGGTGCCGGTGGCGCCGCACTGCTCCGCGCCGCCGCCCGGATCGACCGGAGTGCCGTGCCCGATGCCGGGCACCCGGTCGACCTCGACGACGCTCGCGCCGTCGGCCGCCAGATACTCGCTCCTGCGGGTGCTGTTGGGGCCGATGGTGGAGGTACGGTCCGGCGTCTGGCCGAGGCCGTGCACCGCGGTCCACTGGTCCCGCAGCTCATCGGCGTTCCTCGGGGCGACGGTCGCGTCGCCGTCCCCGTGCCAGATCGCCACCCGGGGCCAGGGGCCCGCGAAGCCGGGGTGCGCGTCCCGGACGGCCTGCGCCCACGCCGCCGGAGTGCGGTCCGCGCCGGGGCTCATACAGCCGAACGCCGAGACGACGTCGACTCCGCAGCCGTACGGGATGCCCGCGACGACCGCGCCCGCGGAGAACACGTCCGGGTAGGCGGCCAGCATGACCGACGTCATCGCCCCGCCCGCCGACAGACCTGTCACCTGGACCCGGCCGGTGTCCACCCCGTAGGCGGTCGCGGCATGGGCGACCATCTGCCGGATCGACGCGGCCTCGCCCTGGCCCCGCCGCGTGTCGCCCGGCTGGAACCAGTTGAAGCACTTGTTGGCGTTGTTGGCGGTGGTGGTCTCGGCGTAGACGACCAGGAATCCGTGCCGGTCGGCGAAGGTGTTCAGCCCGGAGTTGTCGGAGTAGAGCTGCGCGCTCTGGGTGCAGCCGTGCAGGGCGACGACCACCGGCGCGTTCGCGGGCAGGGCCGCGGGCCGGTACACGTACATGTTCAGGCCGCCGGGGTTGGCCCCGAACGCGGCGACGCGCTCCAGCGAGGCGGCCGCCCGGACCTCGGCGGCCACGGGGTCTGTCGATGCGGCCCCGGCGAGCCCCGGTCCCGCCAGCGCCGCCCCGGTGGCCAGGGCGACGACGGCGGCGAACCGGCGGACGGCACGGCTCCACCGCCCGCCCCGCCGCGCTCCGGGCGGCGGGGCGCCGGGCGGAGCCCCGAACGGAGCCGGGTGCGACGGCATGGCGTACGACATGGTGACCTCCCGTGGGACGGTGCACGGGATCGCCCGTGATCCCGTGACCCCGGCCGGGGCGCGCCGTGCGGCGGCGGTGCGGCCGAGGTGCGGTCACCGTAGGAAGCGGGCGGGAGGGCGGGTAATGGCGATGCCCGCCACAACCGGCCCGGGAGCCGGGGGCCACGACCTGTTGCCGGGAGTACGCCCGGCTGCTACGCGCGCACCGGTACCGGCTCGTGCGCCACGGTCAGCTCCGCCCCGGTCGCGGCCCGCACCTGATCGACCGTCACCCCGTCGGCCACCTCCCGCAGCAGAAAGCCCTCGGGGGTGACGTCGAGCACCGCGAGATCGGTGATGATCCGGTGCACCACGCCCCGCCCGGTGAGCGGCAGCGTGCAGGCGTCGAGCAGCTTGGGGGAGCCGTCGCGTGCCGTGTGTTCCGTCAACACGATGACGCGCCGGGCCCCGTGGACCAGATCCATGGCGCCGCCCATGCCCTTGATCACCTTGCCGGGAATCACCCAGTTCGCCAGATCGCCGGAGGCGGACACCTGCATCGCCCCCAGCACCGCGACGTCGATGTGCCCGCCCCGGATCATCGCGAAGGAGAGCGCGGAGTCGACACAGGACGCCCCGGACCGCAGCGTCACCGTCTCCTTGCCCGCGTTGATCAGGTCGGGCCTGACCTCGGACGCGTCGGGGTAGGGGCCGACGCCGAGGATGCCGTTCTCCGACTGGAACACCACCTCGACGCCGTCCGGCAGGTGGTCCGGGATGAGCGTCGGCAGACCGATGCCGAGGTTGACGTAGGAGCCGTCGGCCAGCTCCTCGGCGGCGCGGGCCGCCATCTGCGTACGCGTCAGCGGCATCTCAGACGGTCCCTTCGTGGGCGGTGGCGTGAGCGGCGGGGGCGGTGCGGACGGTACGGCGCTCGACGCGCTTCTCGGCGTGCGGGTCACCGGGGACGATGGGGACGACCCGCTGGACGAAGACGCCGGGCAGATGGACGTCGTCGGGGGCGAGTTCGCCGGGCTCGACGAGTTCCTCCACCTCCGCCACCGTGATGCGCCCGGCCATCGCGGCGAGCGGGTTGAAGTTGCGGGCGGAGGAGTCGAAGCGGAGGTTCCCGTGCCGGTCGCCCACGGCGGCGCGCACCAGCGCGAAGTCGGTGGTGATGCCCTCCTCCAGCAGATGCTCCCGCCCGCCGAAGACCCGGGTCTCCCGGGGCGGCGAGGCGACCGCGACGGAGCCGTCCGCGCCGTACCGCCAGGCCAGACCGCCCTCGGCGATCACGGTGCCCGCACCGGCCGGGGTGTAGAACGCCGGGATGCCCGAACCACCGGCCCGCAACCGCTCCGCCAGGGTGCCCTGCGGGACGAGCTCCACCTCCAGTTCGCCCTGGAGATACTGGCGCGCGAACTCCTTGTTCTCACCCACGTACGAGCTGGTCATCCGTGCGATCAGCCCCGCCCGCAGCAGGAGGCCCAGGCCCCAGTCGTCCACGCCGCAGTTGTTGGACACCACCCGCAGCTCACCGGCGCCCCGCTCCAGCAGCGCGTGGATCAGCACACCGGGTATCCCGCACAGCCCGAAACCGCCCACCGCCAGCGACGCTCCGCGCGCCACGTCCGCGACCGCGTCCGCCGCGTCGGCGACCACCTTGTCCCTGCTCATCCGCACACCTCTCGTCGCATCGGCTGCGACGAGACTAGGAACCCGCGACGGCCCACGACGATGGCGTCCGGCCACACATCGGGGCCGGGCCGGATGGTGGTCCCGCCCGCCCGGCGTCGCCCTTCCGGGAAAGCGGCGGGAAGCGGCCCACGCGCGGAACATGCCGGGGTAGGGTCCGCGCATGGCCAAGGTGACCGTCAGTCTGGATGCCGAACTCGTCGTCGAAGTCATGGTGCTCGCGGGGGTCGGGAACCCCCAGGACGCCGTCGAACTCGTGGTGCGGGACTACATCGCGCGCGGCCACCGCACCGAGGCCGTGGTCGCCGAGCGCGAGGGTGCGGCGCGCGACGTCGAGATCAAGCCGGACGCGCAGCAGGGCTGACCGCCCGCAGCCGCTTTCCCGCGACAACGCGACTTTCGCGGGAGTACGCGACCTTCGCGCGCCTACGCGACCGGCTCGCCGTCCTCCAGCTCCGCCGGTCCGCCGCCGGAGACCAGGACCGCCAGCGCCGCCCGAACCCGGTGACGGAGCGCGCCCAGCAGAAAGCCGTCCAGATCGGCGGGCGCCACCAGCTTCCAGGACAGCAGTTCCTCCTCCTGGAGCCGGATCGCCGCCAGCCGGGCGGCGGTCAGCACCCCGCCGTCGTACACGTACGCCACGATCGGCGGCCGGCCCACGCCCCGCACCCAGTCCACGGCGAGCAGCCGCCCCGGGGCCACGTCGAGGCCGATCTCCTCCGCCGTCTCACGCCGGGCGCCCTGCCGGGGGCCCTCGCCGGTCTCCGACTCGACCGTCCCGCCGGGCAGCGCCCAGCCCTCGCGGTAGTTCGGCTCGACGAGCAGGATCCGCCCTTCCACGTCACGGAAGAGCGTGGCGGCACCGGCCAGGACCCGGGGGAGCCCGGCGATGTACGCGGCGTAGTCGGCATCGTGAGTCGTCACGGCCGCCAGCGTAGTGGCACGGGTCCGGCCGTGGACGGCCATGGGCAGATCAGGGGTCGTGCGGATAGGGTCGGGGCGGCGCGACTGCCTGTTCGAAAGCAAGGGATGCAAGGTGACGGACGGAGCAGATGTGGAGACCGCGCGCGTGCTCGTCGCGGCGGACAAGTTCAAGGGCTCGCTCACGGCCGTACAGGTCGCGGAGCGGGTGACGGCCGGGCTGCGGCGCGTCGTGCCCGGCGTGCGGGTGGAGACCCTGCCGGTCGCGGACGGCGGCGACGGTACGGTCGCGGCGGCGGTGGCCGCCGGATTCGAGCGCCGCGAGGCGCGGGTGACCGGCCCCCTCGGGGAGCCGGTGACGGCGGCGTACGCGCTGCGCGGGTCCACCGCCGTGGTGGAGATGGCCGAGGCCTCGGGCCTCCAGCTCCTGCCCGACGGGGTGTTCGCCCCGCTCACGGCCACCACGTACGGCTCGGGCGAACTGCTGCTGGCCGCCCTGGAGGCGGGTGCCACGACGATCGTCTTCGGGGTCGGCGGCAGCGCCACCACGGACGGCGGCGCGGGCATGCTCGCCGCCCTCGGCGCCCGCTTCCTGGACGCGGACGGCAAGCCCGTCGGCCCCGGCGGCGGATCGCTCGCCGAGCTGGCCGAGGCCGACCTGTCCGGGCTCGACCCGCGCCTGGCGGACGTCGACCTGGTCCTGGCCAGCGATGTGGACAACCCGCTGACCGGGCCCAAGGGCGCCCCCGAGGTGTACGGGCGGCAGAAGGGCGCGAGCGAGGAGGACATCGCGGTCCTCGACGCGGCCCTGACGCACTTCGCCTCGGTGCTGGGCCCGGAGACGGCCGCCCTGCCCGGCGCGGGCGCGGCCGGCGGCATCGGTTACGGGGCGCTCGTCGCCCTCGGCGCCCGCTTCCGCCCCGGGATCGAGGTCATGCTCGACGTGCTGGGCTTCGCCCCGGCGCTCGCCCGGGCCACGCTGGTCATCACGGGCGAGGGCTCGCTCGACGAGCAGACGCTGCACGGCAAGGCCCCGGCCGGGGTGGCCGCCGCCGCCCGCGCGGCCGGGATCGAGGTCGTCGCGGTCTGCGGCCGCCTCGCCCTGCCCCTGGAGGCCCTGGAGAAGGCGGGCATCCGCCGCGCCTACGCCCTGGCCGAGCTGGAACCGGACCCGGCGGTGTCCATGGCCCAGGCCGGGCCGCTGCTGGAGCGGGCGGCACAGTCGCTCGCCCGGGACTTCCTGCTGCGCTGACGTCCGTACGACCCCGTACGGGGAGGGGCCCGGGACGACGACCCGGGCCCCTTCCCGTGGCGGCTGCCGGCGACCGGGCCCCTCGCCGAGCAGGGCCGTACCACCTCGACCGGCCCCGCCCCCTCAGCCCCCGCCCCCGGGACCCGGCGGCGCCGACGTCAGCCGGAGCACGTCCAGCGCCAGCACCAGGTCGACCAGCTCGCGCGGCCGGGACAGCGAGCGCGCGGTGAGCCGCTCCAGCCGCCGCAGCCGGTTGAACACCGTGTTGCGATGACACCCCAGCCGGGTCGCCGCCCGCCCCACCGAACCCCCGCACGCCAGCCACGCCTCCAACGTCTCCACCAGCAGTGACCGCTCCGCCGGTACGAGGGTCAGCAGCGGGCCGAACACCTCCGCCAGCAACCGGGTGGACAGCTCCGGGCGGCTCACCAGCAGGGCCGCCGGCAGCCGCTCGTCCAGCCGGACGATCTCCCGGCTGCCCGGCTCGCACGTCAGCAGCGCCGTACCCGCCAGCCGGCGCGCGGCGCCCAGCTCCGCCAGGGAACCCACCACCGGGCTCACACCCCCCGGCCCGGCGCCCAGCTCCCTGAGCCGCGCCACCGCCCGGGCCGGTCCCGCCGGGCCCAGCAGCACCACCGCGACCTCACGGGCCTCCTCCCGGCCCTCCGCCTCGCCCGGGGCGCCCTCGGCCCCGCCCCACCACCAGCGCGCGCCGTCCGCGTCCGGGCCCTCGACCACCGCCGCATCCGGCACCGGCGCGCCCAGCACCACCACCGCGTAACGCCCCCGTTCCGGCAGCCCGAGTCCGCGCGCCGCACGCGCCACCAGGTCCGGCCGCGCCCCGCCCGCCAGCAGCGGGCCGAGCAGCGCCCCGTACCGCGTTCCACGCCGCATCCGCCGCTCCGTCCCCGGGTCCGGGCGCACCTGACGACCGATGAGGATGCCACCGGCCGGAGGTGCGGGCGGCCGCCCGTCACCGCGTCTGTGCGCGTGCACAACGAGGCCCCGCGTTCGCTGGTCGCCCGCATCGAGTCGGTCCCGCCCCGTGGACGCACGTCCCGCCCGGTGCTGGTCTGTGGCACCACCCCCACGGACCAGCACGACACACGACACACGACAAGGCGGAAGGAGGAGGACGCATGGCAACGCTAGAGATCCGCGGGCTGTCCGTCGGCTACGGCCCGGTCCGGGCGCTGCGCGACATCTCCGTCGATGTGCCGGACGGCGGGATCACCGCCGTACTCGGCGGCAACGGCGCGGGCAAGACCACGCTGCTGCGGGCCGTGTCGCGGACCCTCGGCTTCCACCGCGGGACGGGCACCGGAACCATCCGGTTCGACGGCCGCCCCCTGGAAGGGCTGCGGCCCGCCCAGGTGGTGGCCGCCGGAGTGGTCCAGGTACCGGAGGGCCGGCAGGTCTTCGCCCGGATGACGGTGGCCGACAACCTGCGGGCGGGCGCCCTCGGGGCGCGCGGCGGACGCAAGGAGACGGGCGCCGCACTGGCCCGTGTCCACGAGCTGTTCCCGGTGCTCGCCGACCGCGCGCACCAGCGGGCCGGGCTGCTCTCCGGCGGCGAGCAGCAGATGCTGGCGATGGGCCGCGCCCTGATGGCGGGGCCCCGGCTGCTCCTGCTGGACGAGCCCTCGCTCGGCCTCGCCCCGCTGATGGCGGCCAGGATCGCCGAGACCGTCCAAGAGATCAACGCGAGCGGCACCTCCGTCATGCTCGTCGAGCAGAACGCGGCCATCGCGCTGCGGCTCGCCTCCACCGCGTACGTCCTCGACGTCGGCGAGGTCGCCCTGTCCGGGCCCGCCGAGGAACTCGCCGCCTCCGACGAGGTGCGCCGCCGCTATCTGGGCGTCGTCGACGAGGACGCGGCGGCGGACGCCGACCCGGCCGCCCGGACCCGGCGCACCCTGAGCAGGTGGTCCGCGTGACCACCACCGCCACGGACTTTGCGCACAGCACCACGGCCGCCCTCGCCGTCGAGGACGTCACCGTCCGCTTCGCCGGGCTCACCGCCCTGGACGGCGTCTCCTTCACCGTCGAACCCGGCAGCGTGCACGCCGTCATCGGACCCAACGGCGCGGGCAAGTCCACCTGCTTCAACGTCCTGTCCGGCGTCTACCGGGCCACCTCCGGACACGTCCGCCTCGGCGACACCGAACTCACCGGACTCCCGCCGCACGCCATCGCGGACCTCGGGGTCGCCCGCACCTTCCAGAACCTGGCGCTGCCCCCGCACGCGACCGTCGCCGACAGCCTCCTCCTCGGCCGCCACCGGCTGACCCGCTCCGGGTTCCTCGCCACCGGCCTGCGCCTGCCCTCCGCCGCCCGGGAGGAACGCCGCCACCGGGAGAGGGTCCGCGAGATCGCCGAATTCATCGGCCTGGCCGGTGAGTTGGAGCGGCCGGCGGGCTCGCTGCCGTACGGACAGCAGAAGCTCGTCGAGCTCGGCCGCGCCCTGTGCATGGAGCCGAAGGTCCTGCTGCTGGACGAGCCGATCGCCGGCATGACCGCGGACGAGCGCCGCCGCACCGCCGCCGTCGTGGCCGACGTACGCGACAGCCTCGGCATCTCCATCGTGCTGGTCGAGCACGACATGGGCGTCGTGATGCGGCTCGCGGACGCGGTGACCGTACTCGACTTCGGACGCAGGATCGCGGGCGGCACCCCCGCCGAGGTCCAGAACGACCCGGCCGTCGTCCAGGCCTACTTGGGAGCACCTCAATGACCACGTTCGTCGAACTCCTCCTCGGCGGCCTGTCGATCGGCTCGGTCTACGCCCTCATCGCGCTCGGCTTCGTCGTCATCTTCAAGGCCACCGAGGTCGTCAACTTCGCCCACGCGTCCCTGCTGTTGGCGGGCGGCTATGTCACCGCCGTGCTCCACGACGACATCGGGTTCTGGCCCGCGCTGCTCGTCGGCATCGCCGGGGCCGCGACTGTCGGGGCGGCCATCGAGTTCCTCGTGATGCGCCGCTACCGGGGCAGCGACCACAGCGTCCTGGCCATCGTCACCATCGGCGTCGACATCCTCCTGATCACCGAACTCACCCGCCGCATGGGCACGGACGTGCTCGCCCTCGGCGACCCGTGGGGCAACGAGGTCGTCCACGTCGGCTCCATCACGCTCGCCCAGACCCGCATTGCCGCGTTCCTCGCCGCCGGGCTGCTGATCACCGTGTTCCTGCTCGCCTTCCGCTACACCTCGTGGGGTGTGTCGATGCGGGCCGCCGCCGAGAACCCGCAGACGGCGGCGCTCATGGGCATCAAACTGGGCCGGGTCTCGCTCGCCGCCTGGGCGGTCGCCGGGGCGCTGGCCGCCGTCGCCGCGCTCTTCCTCACCGTGTTCCCGACCCCGGGCCTGGAACGCGCCACCTCGCTCGCCGCGCTCAAGGCGTTCCCCGCCGCGATCCTCGGGGGACTCGACTCCACCACCGGGGCGCTGGCCGGCGGACTCATCGTCGGCATCACCGAGTCGCTCGCCACCGGCTACCAGAGCGACCTCTCCTTCCTCGGCCGGGGCATCGGCGATCTGGCGCCCTACCTGGTGATGGTGGCCGTCCTGCTGATCCGGCCGGCGGGACTCTTCGGCACGAAGGAGCTGGCCCGTGTCTGACACCACCGTCGAAGCCCCCGCCGCGCCCGCTTCCGTCCGCGGTGGATCGGCGGGCGTCACCGACCGGCTGCGCAGCCCCCGTACGTACGCCGTCCTCATCGGCTCCCTGCTGCTCCTCGTCCTGCCGTTCTACCTGGACCGCTTCTGGCTCCAGGCCGGACTGTTCGCGATGGCGGCGGCGATCGGCGCCATCGGGCTCAACATGCTCACCGGCGCCACCGGCCAACTCTCCATGGGCCACGCGTTCTTCCTCGCCGTGGGCGCGTACGGCTACTGCGTCCTGGCGGGGGAGAGCAGTACCGAGAACGGGCACACGCTGACCGGACTCGGGCTGCCCACCTGGCTCGCCGCGATCCTCGCCGTGCTGCTCGCCGGAGCGGCGGGCGGGCTCTTCAGCCCCATCGCCGGCCGGCTGCGCGGCGCGTACCTCGGCATCGCGACGCTGGCGCTGATCTTCATCGGGCAGCACGTCCTGTTCAACGCGGGTTCGCTGACCGGCGGTTACAACGGCCGGGCGGTCCCGCCGCTGTCGCTGTTCGGCTTCACCTTCGACGACAGCGAACTCATCGTCGCCGCCGTGCCGTTCGGCTCCTCGGAGAAGCTCTGGTACGCGGGCCTGGCCGCACTCCTGCTGAGCGCGCTGTTCGCCCGGGGGGTGCTGCGCGGCAGGCCCGGACGGGCCATGAACGCCATCCGCGACCACCGGATCGCCGCCGGGGTGATGGGCGTGCCGGTGGCCCGCTACCGGGCCGGCGTCTTCGTCCTGTCCTCGATGTACGCGGGCCTCGCGGGCGTTCTGCTCGCCCTGGTCTTCCAGCGGACCGTGCCCGAGTACTTCGGCATGATCCTGTCCCTCGAATACCTCGCCATGATCGTCATCGGCGGGCTCGGCAGCGTCGCGGGCGCCGTGATCGGCGCCGCCTTCGTCTCGCTGCTGCCCCAGGTGTTCACGCACTACAGCGACTCCCTGCCGCTGGTCTCCGCCCCCGGTACGGGCGGTCTGGCACCCGGCGAGGCGTCCCGCTATCTGTACGGCGCCGCGGTGGTCGCGGTGGTCCTGTTCCTGCCCGGCGGCCTCGCCCGCCTCCGCCTCGCCCGTACGAAGAAGCCGAAGGCTCCGAAGAAACCGGCTGTTCCGAAGCAACCAGCGGCTCCGAAGAATCCAGGGGAGAAGTCATGAAACTGAGAGTGCTCACGGCCGTGGTCGCGACCCTCGCCGTCACCCTCGTCGGGTGCAGCGGCAAGGCGACCGACTCCAAGGCGAACGAGGAGGGCGAGGGCGGCCTCAAGACCGGCCCCGGGGTCTCCTCCTCGACGATCTCCCTCGGCGTGCTGACCGACATGACCGGCGTCTACGCCTCGCTCGGCAAGAGCGTCACCCAGGCGCAGCAGCTGTGGGTCAAGCGGACCAACGACGCGGGCGGCATCTGCGACCGGAAGATCGAACTGACGGTCCGCGACCACGGATACGACCCGCAGAAGGCGATCGCCGCGTACACCGAGCTGGAGCCGAAGGTGCTCGGCTTCGCCCAGTTCATCGGCTCGCCGTTCGTCGCCGCCGTCGAGCAGCGCGTCGACGGCCAGGACAAGGGCCTGGTGCTGCCGCAGGCCTGGTCGGCGAACCTGCTGGGCTCCCCGTACATCCGGGTCATCGGCGCCACCTACGACGTCGAGACGATCAACCTGATCGACTACCTCCTCGCCGAGAAGCGCATCGCGAAGGGCGACAGGATCGGTCACGTCTACTTCGAGGGCGACTACGGCGAGAACGCGCTCGTCGGCTCGAAGCACGCGGCGAAGGAGGCCGGGCTCACCGTCGTCGAGCAGAAGATCAAGCCGACCGACAACGACATGACGGCCCAGGTCGCCGCCCTCAAGCAGGCCGGGGTCAAGGCCGTGATCGTCAGCGCGGGTCCGCGCCAGGCGGCCTCGCTGGTCGGCGTCGCGACGGCCACCGGCTTCGATGTCCCGGTCGTCGGCAACAACTCGGCTTTCGCACCCCAGCTGTTGAAGACCCAGGCGGGCCCGGCCCTGCTCAAGGACTACTACGTCGCCGCCTCCACCCTGCCCATCGGCGACCCGGGCGACGGCCCGGCCAAGCTCGCCAAGGAGTACGCCGCCCAGTACCCGAAGGACGTCCTCGACAACGGCGTCGTCGCCGGTTACACGGCGGCCTCCCTGTTCGGCGAGGCCCTGTCGAAGGCGTGCGACGACAAGGACCTCACCCGCGAGGGCATCGACAAGGCGCTGCTCACGATCAAGGGGTACGGGACCGAATTCGGGGTGACGCACGACTTCTCGGACCCGAAGGCGCCGTCCACCCGCGAGAGCGTCATCATGAAGCCCGACGCGGGCGCCTCCGGCGGTCTGAAGGTGGTCCGGCCGGCCGAGGTCGCCGCGGCGGCCGAGTCCTTCACCGGCGGTTCCTGAGCCGGGCCGGGAGGTCTGACCGGGGCAGCCCGGTCAGACCTCCGTGCCGTCCATCCCGATGTACCGGAAGCGCCCCCGCTCCACGCGGTAGATGAAGACCCCGGTCCCGGTGTACATCCCGTTGGCCGACTCGAAGGCGTAGCTCTTGGACACGCCCTTGTACGAGGTCGTCCGCAGCGCGGGCAGCAGATCCTGCCGGCTGACCGTCTCCCGGCCCAGTCCCTCGGCGCAGGCGGCGATCAGCCCGACCGCGTCGTACGCCTCCGCGGCGAACAGCGGCGGCGCGCCGCCGAAGCGCCCCCGGTAGGCGGCGGCGAACGGGTGCACCGAGGGTACGGAGGCGGGGTCCGCGGCCGTCGAGACGACCAGCCAGCCCGCCGCGGCCTCGCCCGCCTCCGCCAGGAACCGCGGGTCGTGCACGGCCTGGGTGCCGATCTTCGGGCCCAGGAACCCGGCCCGGGTCAGCGACTTCGCGAACCGTCCGGCATCCCGCCAGCCGCCCCCGTACACCACAGCCCCCGGCCGCTTCGCGGCGATCCGCCCGGCCTCGGCGTCCAGGTCGCGGGTGCCTTCCCGTACGGTCTCCGCGAACACGGTGCGGCCGTTGCCGCGCAGCCCCGTGTCCAGGAAGCGGGTGGTCTGCCGGCCGTACTCGGTGCCGTCGTCGACCAGCGCGACCTGGTCGATCTCGTACGCCCCGAGGAACTGGGCCACCGGCAGCATCTGCATGTCGTTGCGCGGCCGGGCGCACAGGAAGATCCGGTTCAGGTGCCGGATGTCGCCGTCGACCACGCTGAGCAGCGGCAGCGCCGCCTCGTCGTACGCGACCAGCGCCTCCCGGGCCGCGTCCGTGCCGGTCGCCCCGATCGCGGCCACCAGGAGCGGGTCCTCGGCGAACCGGCGCACCGCCGCCTTCGCCCGCTCCTCGTCGCCCCCGTCGTCGACCGTGGTCAGCCGCAGCGTGAACGGCGCGTTCCCCCGGGCGTTGTGCTCCGCCACCGCGAGCCGCGCCGCCCGGTCCTGCCCCTTGCCGACGGCCGCCGACGGACCGCTGAGGTCGGCCTGGAGCCCGATGTGCAGCTCCGGGCGGGCCGCCTTCCCGTCGTCCTCCTCGCCCTTCCCGCCCGGGTCCTTGCCGTCGCCGGAGAAGCCCAGCCACGCGGCGGTCCCGCCCGTCGCCGCGAGGGCCGTGCCCCCGGCGACGTACGCGAGGAAGCGGCGACGGCCGACCGGGGCCGGAACGGCGGTCGTGTCCCGCCCGCCGGGCCCCGTACCGAGACCGGTGCCGGTGCCGGTGCCCGTGTCCGGGCCGCCGTCCAGGCCGGTGCCGGATCCGGCGTCCAGGCTCGTCGCGTCGATGTCGGGCAGCGCGAGCATCCGCGCCGAGCGCTCGGCGATCAGATGGGTGACCGGGCCGGGCAGCCAGCTGCCGCCCGACAGGTCCTCGGCGAACGCGCGCCGGATGTCCGCCGTCGTCGGACGGCCCTCGGGGGCCTTGGACAGGCACGCCTCGACGACCGGACGCAGCCCGGGCGGCAGCGCGCCCAGCTCCGCCGGGTCGTGCACCGTACGGAACAGCATCGCCTCCACCGGACCGGTGCCGAACGGCCGCCCGCCGGTGGCCGCGTACACCAGGACGCAGCCCAGCGAGAAGACGTCGCTCGCCGGACCGATCCGCCGGCCCTGCGCCTGCTCGGGCGAGAGGAAGCCGGGGGAGCCGACGATCACGTCCGTCGCGGTGAGGACGGTGTCGTCCAGGGCCCGCGCGATCCCGAAGTCGATCAGCCGGGGCCCGTCCAGCCCCAGCAGCACATTGCCGGGCTTGACGTCCCGGTGCACCAGCCCCGCCGCGTGGACGGCCTCCAGCGCCTCCGCCAGCATCGAGCCCAGCGCCCGCACCCCGCGTTCCGGGAGCGGCCCTCCGCCGCCGACCGCCTCGCTCAGGGCGGGCCCCGGCACGAACTCGGTGGCCAGCCACGGGGCCGGCGCCTCGGTGTCGGCGTCGACCACCGGCACCGCCCACCGGTTGCGCACCTGCCGGGCGATCGCCACCTCCCGCCGGAAGCGGGCCCGGAAGCCGGGGTCGTCGGCGTACTCCGCGCGGATCAGCTTGATCGCCACCAGCGCGCCGCCGGGCGACCGGCCGAGCAGCACCACACCCATGCCGCCGGCGCCGAGCCGGCCGAGGATGCGGTATCCGGCGATCCGTGCCGGGTCGGCGGAACGGAGCGGTTCCATCAGTGGTCAGTGCCTTTCGTCCGGGCCCGCGGTCACTTCAGTTCCAGCTCGACGCGGTAGAGCACCTTGGCGCCGCCCTCGGCGGCGATCCGCAGCAGGTCGCTGTTCAGGTAGCCCTTCGCGCCCTTGACCGACACGGCCGTCGTCACCGGGCCGATCCGGGACTTGGTCCACACATAGTCCTGGGTCCCGCCGGAGCCGGGGCCGGTGTACTTCCCCGCCTCGAAGAGCGAGGCGTCCGCGTTGCGCACGTCCTTCTGGTCGAACTGGAGCGACATCAGACCGCTCAGCCGCTGCCCGCCGCCCAGCTCCTGCTGCGGGCAGCGGAAGCTCTCCTGGACGGTGTCCTTGATCTCCTTGTCGGCGCCCGCCTCGCTCCGGTGCACGGTCACGGTGACCGCCCCCTGGACCCGGCCCTTGCCGTCCTGCGCCGGGATGTCGAGCCGCCGCGTGAAGCTGTCCAGTACGCCGGAGGGCAGCGCGGAGCGGGTCCAGACGCAGGAGTCCGGGAGCACGGTCCAGCTGCCGGCGCTCTCGTACGGTGTGTGCCGGACCATCCCGGCCGTCCAGTCGGCCTCGCCGAGCGCGGCGTTCCGCGTCAGCTTCCGGGCCTGGGCCGCGGTCTTCGGCACCCGCTCCGGGTCCGGCGTGAAGTCGTACGCGCTGGGCAGCGCCCCCGGCAGCGTGGACTGCTTCGGGTCCGGCTTCCCGGTCGCCCCGGTCTTCTCGCCGTCGGCCGCCGGTCCGCCCTGCTTTGCCGATCCGCTCGGCTTCGGGTCGGGCCGGTCCTCGCCCTTCGACCCCGACCCGCCACATCCGGCCAGCAGCACCCCCGCCGCCGCGACCGCCACCATGCGTGTCCCCACCAGCATCAGTTTCATCTCGGACCCCCCTGGCCCCCCGGACCGCACCCTGGCCGAAAGGGCCCGGGCGTCGGTTGCGAGGTGATCCTAGAAGCGGTTCACGCTGTGGTGACGGGAACCCCGTACTCACCTCACTGCCGAAACTTCTCAGCCACCGGGAGGGCTTCGCCTCTGGCGGCCCGGCCCGAGCGGTGGTATGCGGCGCCGAGCGGGCCCTCCTGACCGGGCGGGAACGCACGAGGGCCCGGATGCCGGGGAGCATCCGGGCCCTCGCCCTGTCTTGGTCCTACCTGTCCGCCGCTACGGCAGCTGTGCCGCCCGCGCCTCGCGCCGGTTGTCACGGAACGTGTTCACCCGTCGCGCCGTGGCGAACAGCGGGATCACCGCGCCGAGCACCACCTGGAGCGCGCAGCCCGTCTGGAGCAGCAGCTGACCGCCGGGCGCGTCGAACGCCCATGCGGCGAGCAGCCCCATCGCGGCCACGATCCAGCCGAGCATCGCCACCGCGAGGATGCCCCGCGGCTTGGGGTACTCCACCCGGCTCACCATCAGCCATGCCACGCCGACGATCGCGAGCAGCGTCGGGATGAAGGGCAGCTCCAGGAGCACGATCGAGACGACCGTCAGCGCTCCGAAGGGGCTCGGCATGCCCTGGAACATGCCGTCCTTCAACGTCACACAGGAGAATCTGGCAAGCCTGAGCACCACCGCCAGCAACACGACGATCGCCGCCAGTGCCGACACCCGCTGATGGGCGTCGTCGGCGACCATGCCGTACACGAGCACGAAGTAGGCCGGCGCGAGACCGAAGCTGATGAGGTCCGAGAGGTTGTCCAGCTCGGCGCCCATCGGCGAGGAGCGCAGCTTGCGCGCCACGAGTCCGTCGAACAGGTCGAAGATCGCGGCCATCAGCATGAGGATCACGGCGGTGGCGGCCGAGTGCCGGGCCATGCCCGTCTCGTCGCTGCCCGTGAGGTGCGGGATCAGAATGCCCGTGGTGGTGAAGTACACCGCCATGAACCCGCACGTCGCGTTACCGAGCGTGAGCGTGTCCGCTATCGACAGCCGCATCGACAGCGGCATGTCCTCCGCGCCGTCGGCGTCGTTCTCCTCGTCCGCCTCCGGCACCCAGCCGGCCTTGGTATCAGGATCAATCACGGTCAATTCGAGTCACCCCCGCGGTGGTGGCCTGACCGACCTCGACCGCGACATCGATCCCCTCCGGGAGGTAGATGTCCACGCGCGAGCCGAAGCGGATCAGGCCGATGCGCTCGCCCTGCTCCACCTTCGTGCCCTGGGGGAGGTACGGCACGATCCGACGGGCGACCGCTCCCGCGATCTGCACCATCTCGATGTCGCCGAGCTCGGTGTCGAAGTGCCAGACAACGCGCTCGTTGTTCTCGCTCTCCTTGTTGAAAGCCGGAACGAACCCGCCCGGGATGTGCTCGACCGACGTCACGGTGCCCGCCAGCGGCGCGCGGTTGACGTGGACGTTGAGCGGGCTCATGAAGATCGCGACGCGGGTGCGCCCGTCCTTCCACGGCATGATGCTCTGCACCACACCGTCGGCCGGGGAGATGACCCGGCCGTCAGTGATCTCGCGCTCGGGGTCACGGAAGAACCACAGCATGCCCGCCGCGAGCGCGGTGGTGGGCACAGCCGCTGCTGCCCAGCGCCCCGACTTGCGGGCGCGGGCCAGGCTGAGGGCTGCGGTGGCGACGGTCGGCAGGAGCCACGGCGATGCTCCGCGGGCGATGCGGACCCCGCCGCGGGGTGCGGAGGAAGTGCTGTCGGGCATGGATGACCTTCGTAGCGGATGATGCCGCGCTGGCAACGGGGGACGGCGGCTTTCCGAAGATGCTATCGGTTGCCGGGCGCAACTGGGCAAGCCAGCAGCCGAGTCGGACGGCGGAAAGGCACCCGCCGAGGCTGACCTGGTGTGATGTTCTTCGCCACCAAATCGCCTCGAAAGGGACATTCAGCCCTGGAATCGGTACTCCTCCAAGAGGCGCCGGCCAATGATCATTTTCTGGATCTCGGCGGTACCTTCACCGATCAGCAGCATCGGCGCCTCGCGGTAGAGGCGCTCGATCTCGTACTCCTTGGAGAAGCCGTAACCGCCGTGGATACGGAAGGCGTCCTCGACGACTTCCTTGCAGTACTCGGAGGCGAGGTACTTCGCCATCCCTGCCTCCAGGTCGTTTCGTTCCCCGGAGTCCTTTTTGCGTGCCGCATTCACCATCATCGCATGAGCGGCTTCGACCTTGGTGGCCATTTCGGCCAGTTTGAACTGGATCGCCTGGTGCTGGGCGATCGGTTTGCCGAAGGTATGACGCTGCTGGGCGTACGAAACGCCCAGCTCGAACGCACGCTGCGCGACTCCGCAGCCACGCGCGGCGACATTCACCCGCCCGACCTCGACGCCGTCCATCATTTGGTAAAACCCTCGGCCGGTCGTGCCGCCCAGGACGCGATTGGCCGGAATGCGCAGGTCGTCCATGATGAGCTCGGTCGTGTCGACGCCCTTGTAACCCATCTTGTCGATCTTCCCGGGGATCGTGAGGCCGGGCCGGACCTCTCCGAATCCGGGCTCCTTCTCCACCAGGAAGGTCGTCATCGACTTGTGCGGCGCGGTCCCCTCGGGGTGGCCTTCGTCACTTCGGCAGAGAACGGCCACCAACGAGGACGTTCCGCCGTTCGTCAGCCACATCTTCTGGCCGTTGAGAACGTACTCCTCGCCGTCCTTCACGCCCTTCGACGAAATCGCCGAGACGTCCGAGCCGAGCGCCGGCTCGGACATCGAGAACGCGCCCCGCACCTCGCCGAGCGCCATCCGCGGCAGGAACGTGTCCTTCTGCTCCTGGGTGCCGTGCTGCTTGAGCATGTAGGCCACGATGAAATGCGTGTTGATGATGCCCGACACGCTCATCCAGCCGCGCGCGATCTCCTCCACGCACAGCGCGTAGGTGAGCAGCGACTCACCCAGACCCCCGTACTCCTCGGGGATCATCAGCCCGAACAGGCCGAGTTCCTTGAGCCCCTCGACGATTTCCGTCGGGTACTCGTCGCGGTGCTCCAGCTGGGTCGCGACCGGAATGATCTCCTTGTCGACGAAATCCCGGACCGTGGAAAGGATTTCCCGCTGGATGTCGTTCAGACCGGCGGTCTGGGCGAGTCGCGTCATGGCTGCTTCTCCTGTGGCTTCACGCGGATGGCCTTAAGGCTTCACACGGTTACTTGGCGGGCGTCGGGCGGCCGGGCTGCTCCCCGCCGCGCTCCTTGATGTACGTCTCGGTGGGGACCATCACCTTGCGCCGGAACACGCAGACGACCGTGCCGTCCTGCTTGTAGCCCTTGGTCTCCACGTACACGATCCCGCGGTCGTTCTTGGACTTCGACGGGGTCTTGTCCAGCACGGTCGTCTCGCCGTAGATCGTGTCGCCGTGGAAGGTCGGCGCGATGTGCCGGAGTGATTCGACCTCCAGATTGGCGATGGCCTTTCCGGAGACGTCCGGCACCGACATGCCGAGCAGCAGCGAGTAGACGTAGTTGCCGACGACCACGTTCTTGCCGAAGTCGGTCGTCTTCTCCGCGTAATTGCTGTCCATGTGCAGCGGGTGGTGATTCATGGTCAGCAGGCAGAAGAGGTGGTCGTCGTACTCCGTGACCGTCTTTCCGGGCCAGTGCTTGTAGACGGCACCGACCTCGAACTCCTCAAAGGTGCGTCCGAACTGCATGATCAGGCCTCCGGGGCTTCGAACTTGGACGTGCGCTGCATTCCGGCGGCCCGGCCCTTGCCCGCGATGACCAGCGCCATCTTGCGGCTGGCCTCGTCGATCATCTCGTCGCCGAGCATCGCGGAGCCCTTCTTGCCGCCCTCCTCGGAGGTGCACCAGTCGTAGGCGTCGAGGATCAGCTCGGCGTGGTCGTAGTCCTCCTGCGAGGGCGAGAACACCTCGTTGGCCGCGTCGACCTGACCCGGGTGCAGCACCCACTTGCCGTCGAAGCCGAGGGCGGCGGCGCGGCCGGCCACCTCGCGGTAGGCGTCCACGTCACGGATCTGGAGGAACGGGCCGTCGATCGCCTGGAGGTCGTGCGTGCGGGCCGCCATCAGGATGCGCATCAGGATGTAGTGGTAGGCGTCCGCCGGGTAGCCGGGCGGCTGCTGGCCGACGACCAGGGTCTTCATGTTGATCGAGGCCATGAAGTCGGCCGGACCGAAGATCAGCGTCTCCAGCCGGGGCGAGGCGGCGGCGATCTCGTCGATGTTCACCAGGCCCTTGGCGTTCTCGATCTGCGCCTCGATGCCGATCTTCCCGACCTCGAAGCCCATCGTCTTCTCGATCTGGGTCAGCAGCAGGTCCAGCGCCACGACCTGCTGGGCGTCCTGGACCTTCGGCAGCATGATGCAGTCGAGGTTCGGCCCCGCGCCCTCGACGACCGTGATGACGTCCCGGTACGTCCAGTGCGTCGTCCAGTCGTTGACCCGCACGACCCGGGTCTTGCCGCTCCAGTCACCGTTGTTGAGCGCGTCCACGATGTGGTGGCGGGCGCCCTCCTTGGCGAGCGGCGCGACGGCGTCCTCCAGGTCCAGGAAGACCTGATCGGCCGGGAGGCCCTGGGCCTTCTCCAGGAAGCGCGGGTTCGAGCCCGGCACGGCCAGACACGAACGGCGCGGGCGCAGACGGTTGACCGAGGGGGTGGGCGTGGTCATGCGGGGACCTCCAGAGGGTCGAGCTTGTTCGCTTTCCGGATCTCGTCGACGATACGGCCGATGATCTCGGTGATGCCGAAGTCCTTCGGGGTGAAGACGGCGGCCACTCCGGCTTCGATGAGAGCGGTGGCGTCGGCCGGCGGGATGATGCCGCCCGCGATCACCGGGATGTCCGGCGCCCCGGCCTCGCGCAGCCGGTGCAGCACGTCGGGCACCAGCTCCGCGTGCGAGCCGGAGAGGATGGAGAGCCCCACGCAGTGCACGTCCTCGGCGATCGCCGCGTCGGTGATCTGCTCGGGGGTCAGCCGGATGCCCTGGTAGACCACCTCGAACCCGGCGTCCCTGGCCCGTACGGCGATCTGCTCGGCGCCGTTGGAGTGCCCGTCCAGGCCCGGCTTGCCGACCAGCAGGCGCAGGCGCCCGACACCGAGGTCTGCGGCGGTCCGGGTGACCTTCTCGCGGACCAGGGCGAGCGTGCTGCCCGGCTCGGCGGTGACCGCGACCGGGGCCGAGGAGACCCCGGTGGGCGCGCGGAACTCGCCGAAGACGTCCCGCAGCGCCCAGGACCACTCGCCGGTGGTGACGCCCGCGCGGGCGCACTCGACGGTGGCCTCCATCATGTTCTCGGTGCCCGCCGCGGCCTTCTTCAGCGCGGCCAGCGCCTCGGACGCCCGCGCCTCGTCGCGGTTGTCGCGCCACTCGTGCAGGGCCGCCACGACCCGGGCCTCGTTCTCGGGGTCGACGGTCATGATCGCGCCGTCGAGGTCGGAGGTGAGCGGGTTGGGCTCGGTCGTCTCGTAGATGTTGACGCCGACGATCTTCTCCTCGCCGCCCTCGATCCGGGCCCGGCGTGCCGCGTGCGAGGAGACCAGCTCGGACTTGAGGTAGCCGGACTCGACGGCCGCCATCGCGCCGCCCATCTGCTGGATCCGGTCGATCTCCGCCAGCGACTCCTCGACCAGCGAGTCCACCTTGGCCTCGATGACATGGGAGCCGGCGAAGATGTCCTCGTACTCCAGCAGATCGCTCTCGTGCGCCAGCACCTGCTGGATCCGCAGCGACCACTGCTGGTCCCAGGGCCGGGGCAGCCCCAGCGCCTCGTTCCAGGCCGGCAGCTGTACGGCGCGGGCGCGGGCGTCCTTGGAGAGCGTGACGGCCAGCATCTCCAGGACGATGCGCTGGACGTTGTTCTCCGGCTGCGCCTCGGTCAGCCCGAGGGAGTTGACCTGGACGCCGTAGCGGAAGCGGCGCTGCTTCTCGTTGGCGATGCCGTACCGCTCGCGGGTGACGCGGTCCCAGATGCGGCCGAAGGCGCGCATCTTGCACATCTCCTCGATGAAGCGGACGCCCGCGTTCACGAAGAACGAGATCCGGGCGACCACGTCACCGAACTTCTCCTCGGGCACCTGGCCCGAGTCGCGGACCGCGTCGAGCACCGCGATGGCGGTCGACATGGCGTACGCGATCTCCTGGACCGGGGTGGCCCCCGCCTCCTGGAGGTGGTAGCTGCAGATGTTGATGGGGTTCCACTTGGGGATGCGGTTGACCGTGTACGTGATCATGTCCGTGGTCAGCCGCAGCGAGGGCGCCGGCGGGAAGACGTGCGTCCCGCGCGAGAGGTACTCCTTCACGATGTCGTTCTGCGTGGTGCCCTGGAGCCTGGTGGGGTCGGCCCCCTGCTCCTCCGCGACCACCTGGTAGAGCGCCAGCAGCCACATGGCGGTCGCGTTGATCGTCATCGAGGTGTTCATCTGCTCCAGGGGGATGTCCTGGAACAGCCGCCGCATGTCACCGAGGTGCGAGACGGGAACACCGACACGGCCCACCTCGCCGCGGGCGAGAATGTGGTCCGGGTCGTATCCGGTCTGCGTGGGCAGATCGAAGGCGACCGAGAGACCCGTCTGGCCCTTGGCGAGGTTGCGGCGGTACAGCTCGTTGGACGCCTCGGCGGTCGAGTGACCGGCGTACGTCCGCATGAGCCAGGGCCGGTCCTTCTGACGTTCGTTCATCGGAGAACCTCAGACGTTGCGGAAGCGGTTGATGGCGTCGATGTGCTGCTCGCGCATTTCCTGGTCGCGCACGCCCAGACCCTCGCGGGGGGCCAGGGCGAGGACGCCGACCTTGCCCTGGTGGAGGTTGCGGTGGACGTCGTACGCGGCCTGCCCGGTGTCCTCCAGGGAGTACGTCCTGGAGAGCGTCGGGTGGATCTTGCCCTTGGCGATCAGGCGGTTGGCCTCCCACGCCTCGCGGTAGTTGGCGAAGTGCGAGCCGATGATGCGCTTGAGCGACATCCACAGGTAGCGGTTGTCGTACTCGTGCATGTAGCCCGAGGTGGAGGCGCAGGTGGTGATCGTGCCGCCCTTGCGGGTGACGTAGACCGAGGCGCCGAAGGTCTCGCGGCCCGGGTGCTCGAAGACGATGTCGATGTCCTCGCCGCCGGTGAACTCGCGGATGCGCTTGCCGAAGCGCTTCCACTCCTTCGGGTCCTGGGTGCGCTCGTCCTTCCAGAACTTGTAGCCCTCGGCGTTGCGGTCGATGACCGCTTCGGCGCCCATGGCGCGGCAGATGTCGGCCTTCTCCGGGGAGGAGACGACACAGATCGGGTTGGCGCCGCCGGCCAGCGCGAACTGGGTGGCGTAGGAGCCGAGCCCGCCGCTCGCGCCCCAGATCAGCACGTTGTCGCCCTGCTTCATGCCCGCGCCGTTGCGCGAGACGAGCTGGCGGTACGCGGTGGAGTTGACCAGGCCCGGGGACGCGGCCTCCTCCCAGCTGAGGTGCTGGGGCTTGGGCATCAGCTGGTTGGACTTGACGAGGGCGATCTCCGCCAGGCCGCCGAAGTTCGTCTCGAAGCCCCAGATCCGCTGCTCGGGGTCGAGCATCGTGTCGTTGTGGCCGTCGGAGGACTCCAGTTCGACCGACAGGCAGTGCGCGACGACCTCGTCGCCCGGGTTCCAGGCGTTCACGCCGGGGCCGGTGCGCAGGACGACGCCCGCGAGGTCGGAGCCGATGACGTGGTACGGCAGGTCGTGGCGCTTGGTGAGCTCGCTGAGCTTCCCGTAGCGCTCCAGGAAGTTGAACGTCGACACCGGCTCGAAGATCGACGTCCAGACGGAGTTGTAGTTCACCGAGCTGGCCATCACGGCGACGAGGGCTTCGCCGGGGCCGAGTTCGGGGACCGGGACGTCGTCGAGGTGGATCGACTTGCGGGGGTCCTTGTCACGGCTTTCGAGGCCCGCGAACATCTCCGCCTCGTCCTTGTGCACGGTGATGGCGCGGTAGGACTCGGGGAGGGACAGGGCCGCGAAGTCCGCGGCCGTGCTGTCCTGCGACTGAATCGCGTCCAGGATTTCCTTCACGGTGTTGCCTCCGGTGATGCGGCGTCGAGGGAACGCTTGAGGGGCCCTGCTGGCAGGGGGAGCGGTGCGGTGTGGAGGTGTTGCCGTCGGTTCGGCAGGTGGAGCTCGGCTTTGCCCGGTGGAGCAGAAGGGTGCCTGTGACGCAGGCGTCCGGGCGCGCAGCACGGTGGTTGCGGGGACAGCCGGCGTACGTGTGAGGTCTCAGCACGCCGGCCGCCCGGACACCTTCAACGTATGGCACTCCGTGACACCTGACAAGGCACCCAGTGCCAACAATTTCTCTCACTTGTCATCCCGTGGGCACGCATGAGCAACACGATGGGTGTTACGGGACGTTCTGTCCTGCTGGCAGGCGGTTATCCGGCCGCGCGGTACACATACGGCGTCGTCGTGCCGAGCGCCGTGAAGCCGAGCCGGGCCAGGATCGGGGCCGACATGGCGCTCGCGTCGACCTGCAGAAAGCCGTAGCCGCACTCGGCGGCGATCCGGGCCCGATACGCGACCAGTGCCCGGTAGACGCCCCTGCCCCGCCACTCCGCGACCGTCCCGCCGCCCCAGAGCCCCGCGAAGCCCGTGCCCGGGTACAGCTCCATCCGGGCGGAGCTGACCGGCTCCCCGGCGGCCAGCGCCACGACCGCCACGAAGTCGTCGGGGGCCTCCTCCAGCCGCTTCACGACCTGGTGCAGGAGGCGGGTGCCGTCCGTGCCGAACGCCCGCTCATGGGCCCGTGCCATCAGCTCCGCACCCGCCGCGTCCGTCACCGGGCGCAGCGTGACGCCCTCGGGCAGCACGACCGGTCCGGTCAGCAGCTCCGTGGGCGCCACCAGCAGGGTCTCCGGCGGCTCGGGTGCGAATCCGGCCGCGCGCAGCCGCTCGCCCAGGTCGGCCGGCCGGTCATGGGAGTGGAGCTTCCACTCGAACTCCTCGTGGCCGAGTGCGGCCCAATGCTCGATCTGGGCCCTGATCGCCGCGTCGGCCCCGGCGGCGGCCAGCTCCGGGTCCGACCAGACGACGCCGTTCCAGTCGTCGGGCCCGCCCACCTGGCGTACCACGGGCCCGGCCCGCTCGACCCGCACGCCCGGCCCGTCCGGGCGGGCGTGCTCGCGCATCGTGCGGTCGTACAGGTCGCGTACTTCATCGGTTCGCATGGGCGAACCGAACCACGGGCCCCGGGCCGCCGCGAACGGGTTTACGGCGCGGCCCGCGGGGGCCTCAGCGCTCCTTGAGGGCCTGCTGGATCGTCCGCATGACCTCGTCCAGCGGGGCGTCGGTACGCGCCACCGCGACGAGCACCTCGCCCTCCGCCGCGACCGTCGCCGCCGGGGCCCGCTCGGGCTCGGCGCCCGTGGTCCGGCCGGCTCCGATGCCGGTGCCGAAGGTGTCGCGGACGATCGCGAAGGCGCGGTCGAGCTGGGCCTCCACATCGCCCTGGCCGCCCGCCCGCAGCCAGCGGCGCAGCACATGGTTGTGCGCGGTGACCACGGCGGACGCGGCGACCTCCGCGAGCAGCGGGTCGTCGTTGCCCACATGGTGGTCGCGCTCGTCGAAGTGGCCCAGGAGATAGCGGGTGAACAGCCGCTCGTAGCGGGCCACCGACGCGATCTCGGCCTCCCGGAGGGTCGGTACCTCACGGGTCAGTTTGTAGCGGGCCACGGAGACGGCGGGCTTGGCCGCGTACATCTTCATGACTTCCTTGATGCCGCGGCAGACGGTGTCGAGCGGATGCTCGTGCGCGGGGGCCGCGTTGAGGACGGCCTCAGCCCTGACGAGGGTGTCGTCGTGGTCCGGGAAGATGGCCTCTTCCTTGGAGCGGAAGTGGCGGAAGAACGTCCGCCGGGCCACTCCCGCGGCGCCCGCGATCTCGTCGACGGTGGTCGCCTCGTAGCCCTTCGTGGCGAAGAGCTCCATCGCGGCGGCGGCCAGTTCGCGGCGCATCTTGAGCCGTTGGGCGGCCGCGCGCGTCCCCGCGGTGGTCTCCGGGGCGTCGGTCGCGGCGGTGGCACGGGGTGACTTGGCGGGCTGGGACATGGCATGAACGTAACGCATCGGTGCAGGAGAGCGCGCCTGCGGGGGCGGGCCGCCGGAGGGTCCCAGCAGCCCGCCCCACCCGGCTCCCGGGTCAGCGACGGGCATATTCGCGGAAGCCACGCCCCGTCTTGCGGCCGAGGCAGCCCGCGGCGACCAGATGCTCCAGCAGCGGCGCGGGCGCCAGACCCGGGTCGCGGAACTCCTGGTGCAGCACCTTCTCGATGGCCAGCGAGACGTCCAGGCCGACCACGTCGAGCAGTTCGAACGGGCCCATCGGGTAACCGCCGCCCAGCTTCATCGCCGCGTCGATGTCGTCCAGCGAGGCGTAGTGCTCCTCGACCATCTTGATCGCGTTGTTGAGGTACGGGAACAGCAGCGCGTTCACGATGAACCCGGCCCGGTCCCCGCAGTCCACCGGGTGCTTGCGGATCTTCGCGCAGACGGCGCGGACCGTGGCGTGCACGTCGTCGGCGGTCAGGACCGTGCGGACGACCTCGACCAGCTTCATCGCGGGCGCCGGGTTGAAGAAGTGCATCCCGATGACGTCCTCGGGGCGCGCGGTCGCCCGGGCGATGGCGACGACCGGCAGCGAGGACGTGGTGGTGGCGAGGACCGCGCCCGGCCGGCAGACCTTGTCCAGCGTGGCGAACAGCTGCCGCTTGATCTCCAGATCCTCGGCGACCGCCTCGACGGCGAGGTCGACCTCGGCGAACGCGTCCAGCGAACCGGCCGCCGTGATCCGGCCCAGCGTCTCGTCCCGGGCCTCGGCGGTCAGCCGCCCCTTGGCCACCGAGCGCTCCAGCGACTTCGCGATCCGGCCCTTGGCGACATCGGCCTTCTCCTGGGTCCTGGCCGCCAGCACCACGGCGTAACCGGCCTTCGCGAAGACCTCCGCGATCCCGGACGCCATCGTCCCGGAGCCCGCGACGCCCACCGACGCCACCGCGCGGCCCGTACCGGCCTCGGCGTCGGCCGCCGGGGTCAGCGCGTCGGGCACCACGCTCTGGCCGCCCGGGACGTCGTACGTGTAGAAGCCGCGCCCGGCCTTGCGACCGGTGAGGCCCGCGCTGCTGAGCTGGCCGAGGACGGGGGCCGGGGCGTGCAGCCGGTCGTGGGACTCGGCGTACATGGCCTCCAGGACCGTGCGGGCGGTGTCGATGCCGATCAGGTCCAGCAGGGCGAGCGGCCCCATCGGCAGCCCGCAGCCCAGTTTCATCGCGGCGTCGATGTCCTCGCGGGAGGCGTAGTTCGCCTCGTACATCGCGGCGGCCTGGTTGAGATACCCGAAGAGCAGCCCGTCCGCGACGAACCCGGGCCGGTCGCCGACCGCGACAGGCTCCTTGCCCAGGTCCCGGGCCAGCCGGGTGACGGCCTCGACGGCGGGCGGCGCGGTCAGCACCGAGGAGACCACCTCGACCAGCTTCATCGCGGGCGCCGGGTTGAAAAAGTGCAGGCCGAGAACGCGCTCGGGGTGCTGGGACTCGGCGGCCAGCCGGGTCACCGACAGGGCGTTGGTGCCGGTCGCCAGGATCGCGGTCGGGGAGACGATCGCGTCGAGCTCCCGGAACACCTGCTGCTTGATCTCGTACGTCTCCGGCACCACCTCGACGACCAGCTCGGCCTCGGCGGCGGTGCGCAGGTCGTCGGAGGTGCGGAACCGGGCGAGGGCGTCGCTCCGCTGCTGCTCGGTGATCCGTCCACGGCCCACGGCCCGTGCGGTGGACGCTTCGAGGGAGGCGACGGCCGCCAGGGCGGCCGTCTCGCTGATGTCGATGCCGACGACCTCGCGGCCCGCCAGGGCCAGGACCTCGGCGATGCCGGTGCCCATGGTGCCGAGGCCGACGACGGCGATGGTGGAGAGAGGGGTGTCCATCACGGGACTCCAGGGTGAGTGACGACTGTGGGAGCACGGCGCGCGCGGCGATGAGGGAGCGGCGCGTGGCGTACGGAAGCTGCGTGTCGTGGAGCGCGGGGCCGAGGCGCGAAGAGCGCGCGCCCGGCCGTGAGGGGGTGACGGACCCTGTCCCGGGGTCACGTCGCACGGAAAGCCGAACCGACAAGCACTCCGGATGGCTGCGTCACCAGGCCACCGGAGCCTGCGGGGAGTGTGCCCCGCTCAGATGAGACTAACCGGCGAGTAACGAGCGCGCCACCCCTGGATCCCTGTGCCCTGGGCCACAGGAACTCCTCGATGCCCGCCCGTACGGAGCGTGTCCGTCGATACGCTGAGCGTCATGGATGACGTCATGGACGAGGAGTTCCGTTCACTCGTGGACCGGCTGGAACCCGAGGCCGCCGGATCGCCGCAGTACGCCCGGCTCGTCGCCGTCGAGGACCCCGAGGAGCTGGCCCGGGTCCTGGTGGAGCCGCACCGGCCGCTGTGGGCCCGCGAGCTGGCCGCCTTCCGGCTCGGCTGCGCGGGCGACCGGCGGGCCTTCGAGGCCCTGGTGCTCCTGCTCAACCACCGCGACCCCGAACGCTGCGTCTCCGCCGCCCACGCCCTGGCCCGCCTGAACGACCCCCGCACCCCGAGGGCCGCCGCCGCCCTTGCCACCAACGCGCTGCGCACCGCCTACGCCCTGCACCCGGTGCGCCTGCTGACCGACCTGCGGGCCCCCGAGTCGGTCCCCGCCCTGGTCACCACCCTCCAACGCCTGCTGGCCCCCGGCGAACCGCACTGGCGCGTCGCCCTGGCCTGCGTCGAGGGCCTCGGCCGCCTCGCCGACGACCGCGCCCGGCCGGTCCTCACGGCGGCCCTGCCGCATCCGCGCCTGGGCACGGCGGCGGCGGACGCGCTCAGCCGGCTGCCGGGGCGGTGAGCGGGCGGACGTAACGCACCTCGGTCACCAGGACCCCGCCCGCCGTGAACGTGTCCTCGCCCCCGTCCGGCCGGAACCCGGCCCGCTCGTAGAACCGGCGCGCCGGACCGTTCTCGCGGAGCACCCACAGCGCCATGTCCGGGTGGCCCGCGGCGGCGGCCCGGGCCGTCAGCTCGGCCAGCAGGGCGCGACCGGTGCCGGTCCCGATGTGCTCGGGCAGGACGTAGATCGCGTACAGCTCGCAGCCGGGGCGCCCGTGGTCCTCGGCGCGGTGCGGGCCGACGCAGGCCCAGCCGATCACGGTCCCGTCGGGCTGTTCGGCGACCACGTTCACGCTCTCGCCGCGTTCCTCGAAGTACGTGCGCCGCAGCCCGGTCTCCTCGGCGATGTCCATGCCGTCCAGATACGGCTGCGGCAGCAGGCCCCGGTAGGCGTGCTGCCAGCCGCGCACCCGGACCGTGGCGACCGCCTCGCAGTCGTCGACGCGCATGTCGCGGATCGTGGTGCCGGGCGCGGACGGGGACGGGCGCGGGGGAGTGGTGGAGTGGCTCATGCCGGGCCATCCTCGTGCACTCTCCCGCGCCCCGCCCGTGATTTTCCGCAGGCCGTCAACCGGCCCGCCGGATGCGGCTCAGCGGCGGAAGCCCAGCAGGCCGTGCAGACGGCTGCCCTTGCTGTTGTCCACCGACTGGGCCGCCGCCTTCTCGGCGGGCAGCGGCTTCGGGTCCGGCAGGGCGGCGCAGACCGCGTCCGCCTCGCCCCGGCCGCGCGGCACCGTGCCGTCGGTCAGATAGGCCGTCAGATGCTCGTCCAGGCAGTCGTTGCCGCTCAGCGTGATGCCGTGGTTGCCGCCGCCCTCCTCCACGACGAGGCTGGAGCCCTTGAGCTTGCGGTGCATGCTGACCGCGCCGCCGTACGGGGTCGCCGCGTCGTCGGTGGCCTGGAGGATCAGCGCCGGGGGCAGCTGACGGTTGTTCACCGGGACCGGCTGCAGCGGCGCCACCGGCCAGTTCGCGCACGGCGCGTTGTACCAGGTGTTGTTCCAGGTCATGAACGGCGCCTTCTTGTGGATCCGGCGGCTGTCGTTGCGCCAGGTGCTCCAGTGCTCCGGCCAGCCGGCGTCGCGGCACTGGACGGCCGTGTAGACCGAGTAGCCGTTGTCGCCGCTCGCGTCGACCGCGCCGAAGTTCTCGTACACCTCGACCAGTGCCTCGGCGTCGCGGTTCTTCACGTACGCGGCGAACGCCTCGGCGAGGTAGGGCCAGTAGCCGTTGTAGTACCCGCCGGGCAGGAAGGTGTCCTCCAGCTCGCTCGCGCCGACCGTGCCGCCCGCCGGCTCCCGCGCCACGTCCGCCCGCATCCGGTACCAGGCGGCCTCGACCGCCGCCGGGTCGGTGCCCAGGCCGTACGCCGCGTCGTGCTGCGCGACCCAGGCGGCGAAGGCCTTGTGGCGGTCGTCGAAGGCGTAGTCCTGGCCGAGGTTGCCCTCGTACCAGACGTCGTCCGGGTCGACGACCGAGTCCAGGACCAGCCGGCGGACCCGCTCCGGGTACAGCTTGGCGTAGACCGCGCCGAGGTAGGTGCCGTAGGAGTAGCCGAAGTAGTTGATCTGGCGGGAGCCCAGCGCCCGGCGGATCACGTCCAGGTCCTTGGCCGCGCTGACCGTGTCCATGTACGGCAACACGTCGCCGTGCTTCTCGCCGCAGGCCCGGGCGAAGGACTCCGCCCGGTCGCGGTTGATCCGCTCCGCGCGGTAGGACGTCGGCACCGAGTCCGGGCGCACCGGATCGAAGTGCCCGGGCAGGCAGTTCAGGGCCGGGGTGCTCTTGCCGACGCCGCGCGGGTCGAAGCCGATCACGTCGTACTGCGCGGCGACCTTCTTCGGCAGCGAGGACGCCACGAACCCGGCCATCGACAGACCGCTGCCGCCCGGACCGCCCGGGTTGACCAGCAGCGGGCCCTGGAACTTCTTCGCGGTGTGCGGCACGCGGGACAGCGCGAGCGTGATCTGGCGGCCCGACGGGCTGCGGTGGTCCAGCGGGGCGCGGACCTTCGCGCACTGGAGCGTCGGATAGCTCTCGGTCGGACAGTCGGTCCACTTCAGCTTCGGTGCGGGCGGCGTGCTCGCCGGGGTGGCGGCGGCCGGGCCGGGCGCGGCGGTCAGCAGACCGGCGACGGTCGCACCGACGGCGACCAGAATTCCTGCACGTTTCGTCATGGGGCCTCCCGGAGTGGCGGGACGCGGCGCCGGATCACCGGTCCCCGCCGCATGCTCCCCGAATTCCCCGGCGGAAGGGCCCGTTCCGCGCGGACTCGGCCCGTACGGTCACGCCATCGGCCCCACCGGAGGCCCCACGGCCCTCACAGCAGGGTCAGCTGGGTCGGGCCGGGCTCCGGTGCGGCGGCGGGCGCCGGGTCGATCCGCCTGGCCGCGCCCCGGTGCGCCGGGCCGATCCCGAACTCGTCCGCCAGCTCGTGCACCTGACGGGTGATCCGGCGCTGGTACCAGGTGGGGGCGTACGCCCCGTCCGCGTACATCCGCTCATAGCGCTCCACCAGATGCGGATGGTGCTGCCCCAACCAGTGCATGTACCACTCGCGCGCGCCGGGGCGCAGATGCAGCACCAGCGGGGTCACCGATGCCGCGCCCGCGTCCGCGACGGCGGCGACGGTGGCGCGCAGCTGCTCCGGGCGGTCGCCGAGGAACGGGATGACCGGGGCCATCAGGACCGAGCAGCCGATGCCGGCGTCGGTGAGCGCGCGCACCACGTCCAGCCGGCGTTCCGGCGAGGGCGTGCCCGGCTCGACCGTCCGCCACAGCTCCCGGTCGGTGAAGCCCACGGAGACCGAGACGCCGATCTCGGCGACCTCCGCGGCCTGCCGCAGCAGCTCCAGGTCCCGCAGGATCAGCGTGCCCTTGGTCAGGATGGAGAACGGGTTGGCCCGGTCGCGCAGGGCGGTGATGATGCCCGGCATGAGCCGGTAGCGGCCCTCCGCCCGCTGGTAGCAGTCGACGTTGGTGCCCATCGCGATGTGCTCGCCCCGCCAGTGCCGGGAGGCCAGCTCCCGCTGGAGCAGCTCGGCGGCGTTGACCTTGACGACGATCTGGGAGTCGAAGCCGATGCCGGTGTCCAGGTCCAGATAGCTGTGGGTCTTGCGGGCGAAGCAGTACACACAGGCGTGGGTGCAGCCCCGGTACGGGTTCACCGTCCATTCGAACGGCATCCGTGAGGCCCCGGGCACCCGGTTCAGGATCGACCGGGCCCGGATCTCATGGAAGGTGATTCCTCGGAATTCAGGTGTGTCGAACGTGCGCGTGGTCACCGCGTCCGCGGCGAAGAGCGCGCTGTTCCCGGTCGTCGAGCTGTTCTCGACCAGATTGTCCCAGCGCATGGACGCCTCCTCGGTAGCACTGACCGCAGAATAGAACACTTGTTCCCTTGATCGTGCGGGACAGGCCCGCGACCACCGTGCGACCCTGCGAGGAACCGCTACGTGACCGGAGGTTTCGACCATGGCCAGCAAGTTCACCGAGCTCGCGATCGACTGCGCCGACCCCGCCGCCCTCGCCCGCTTCTGGTGCGCGGTCCTCGGTTACGAGGTGCAGGACGCGGACGAGGAGGACGGCGTCGTCATGATCGGCTCGCCCGAGGTGCCCGAGGGCAAGAGCCGCCCCGGGCCCGTGCCCCCGGCGCTGACCTTCGCGCGGGTCCCCGAGGGCAAGTCCGTCAAGAACCGGCTCCACATCGACGTCAACCCCACCGACCGGGAGCAGAGCGAGGAGGTCGAGCGGCTGCTCGCGCTCGGCGCCCGCCGCGCCGACGTCGGTCAGGGCGACGCGCACTGGGTCGTCCTCACCGACCCGGAGGGCAATGAGTTCTGCGTCCTCGGGACCCGCTGCCCCTGACCCCGTCCGGCCCCGATTTTGAGCGGCCGCACCCCAGGTGGTTGGCTCAGCCCACCCCCCGAATCACGGATTGCTGGAGGAACAGCCATGGCGCAGGTCGAGGCCACCACGGAGCGGATCATCGCGGCGGACGCAGAGGCGGTGTTCGACGCGCTGGCCGACTACAAGGACGTCCGCGGCAAGGTGCTGACCGGGCACTTCAGCGAGTACGAGGTCCGGGAGGGCGGCGACGGCGAGGGCACCCTCGTGCACTGGAAGCTCCAGGCGACCAGCAAGCGCGTCCGCGACTGCCTGCTGGAGGTCAGCGAGCCGACCGACGGGCAGCTCGTCGAGAAGGACCGCAACTCCTCCATGGTCACCACCTGGACCGTCACCCCGGCCGGTGAGGGGAAGTCCAAGGCCGTCGTGACCACGGTCTGGGACGGCGCGGGCGGCATCGGCGGGTTCTTCGAGCGGACCTTCGCGCCCAAGGGCCTCGGCCGGATCTACGACGAGCTGCTCCAGAACCTCGCGACCGAGGTCGAGAAGTAGAGGGCGAGAAGGAGAAGCGCACGCACGACCGGCCTCACCGGAACGGGTGGTTTTCCGGGGTGGCCGGTTGTGCGCCGTAGTGGCTCCCACCGGCGCATAAGCCCTCCGTACGCGCCGTGCACGCCCCTCATCACGTTTGCCCCGCCTTGCCGCGCGATGCGACAAATGGGCGGCGCAGGTGCGACGAGGGGAGCGTTACGTGGTGGGCGGTATCACGCTGGTGAAGGACGAGCCGGACGGCACGGGGCCCGACGGCCCGACTCCGGACGGCACGGCGGCGACGGTCGAACTCCCCGCCGCACCGCCCCCGCCACCCCCTCCGACGGGACCCGCACCCGACCCGGGCGCGGCGGAGATCAGCCCCCGCCAGGTCCGCATGGTCTTCCTCGGGCTGATGCTCACCCTGCTGCTCGCGGCGCTCGACCAGATGATCGTCGCCACCGCCCTGCCGAAGATCGTCGGTGAGCTGCACGGCCTGGAGAAGATGTCCTGGGCGGTCACCGCCTACCTCCTCGCCTCCACGATCGTCCTGCCGCTCTACGGCAAGCTCGGCGACCTCTTCGGCCGCAAGGGCGTCTTCCAGTTCGCCATCGTGGTTTTCATCATCGGCTCCGCACTGGCGGGCTGGTCGCGCACCATGGACGAGCTGATCGCCTTCCGCGCCCTCCAGGGCATCGGCGGCGGCGGCCTCATGATCGGCGTCCAGGCGATCATCGCGGACATCGTCCCGGCCCGGGAGCGCGGCCGCTACATGGGGCTCATCGGCGCGGTCTTCGGCCTTGCCTCGGTCGCCGGACCGCTGCTCGGCGGCTTCTTCACCGACCACGCCTCCTGGCGCTGGTGCTTCTACATCAACGTCCCCTTCGGCCTGGTCACCCTGGCCGTCATCGCGGTCGTCCTCAAGCTGCCGAGGCCCGCCGTCCGGCCCCGCCTCGACGTCCTCGGCGCGGTGCTGCTCGCCGTCGCCTCCACCTGCCTGGTGCTGGTCACCAGCTGGGGCGGCACCGAGTACGCCTGGGGCTCGCGCACCATCCTGGCCCTCTCGGCGGGCGCGGTCCTCACGACGGCGCTCTTCGTCCTCGCCGAACACCGGGCCGCAGAACCGATCATTCCGCTGCGGCTGTTCCGCGACTCCGTCTTCAACGTCACCGGCCTGGTCGGCGCGGTCGTCGGCATCGCGCTCTTCGGTGCCGCCAGCTACCTCCCCACCTATCTCCAGATGGTCGACGGGGTCAGCGCCACCGAGTCCGGGCTGCTGATGCTCCCGATGATGATGGGCATCGTCGGCGGCTCCGTCGTCTCCGGCCAGCTCATCACCCGCACCGGCCGCTACCGGATCTACCCGATCGTCGGCAGCGCCGTCTCGGTGGTCGGCATGGGGCTGCTGTCCCTGCTGGAGGCGGACACCTCCCCGCAGGTGTACAGCTTCTACCAGGCCGTTCTCGGCATCGGCATCGGACTGGTCATGTCCGTTCTGGTGCTCGCCGTGCAGAACTCCGTACGCCCCTCGGACCTCGGCACCGCCACCAGCGCCAACAACTACTTCCGGCAGATCGGCGGCAGCGTCGGCGCGGCGATCTTCGGCACGCTGTTCGCCGGGCGGCTCTCCGACGCCCTCGGCGTACGCCTGCCCACCGGCGCGGAGCTGCCCGACCCCGAGTCGATCACCCCGCAGATCGTCCACGCGATGGAACCCGCGCTGCGCGACGCCTACATCCAGGCGTACGTCGACGCGATGCCGCGCATCTTCCTCTACCTCGTGCCGGTGCTCGTGCTCGGCCTGATCCTCGCCTTCTTCCTCAAGGAGAAACCGCTGGTGTCCCACCACAGCCCCGAAGCCGCCGCCGAGCCCACGACCACCCAGATCCCCGCCGCCCGCGCCGACTCCGGCCGCCCGGCCACCGGTTACCTCTCCGGCGTCCCGGTCCACGGCAGCGTCCAGCACCCCGACGGCACCACCGTCTCCCGGGCCGCCCTCACCCTCATCGACGTCCAGGGGCAGCAGGTCGGGCGCGGGGCCAGCGGCGAGGACGGGCGGTACGCGCTGAGCGTGCCCGGCGCCGGCTCGTACGTCCTGATCGCGGCGGCGGGCGGACACCAGCCGCAGGCCGTCAGCGTCACCGTGGGCGAGCGTCCCGTCGAGCTGGACGTGGTGCTCGGCGGCGCCGGACGCCTCGCCGGATCCGTCCTCACCCCCGACGGCGCCCCCGTACCCGACGCGGCCGTCACCCTCACCGACGTACGCGGCGAGGTCGTCGCCTCCACCCGGACCGGGCGCGAGGGCGGCTATGTCATCGGCGAGCTGATCGCCGGTGAGTACACCCTCGCCGCCAGCGCCCCCGCCTTCCGCCCCGCCGCCCTCCCGGTCAGCGTGCAGGCCGCCCGCGAGACCCGGCAGGACATCGAGCTGGCGGGCGGAGCGGTCCTGCGCGGCGTCGTCCGGGCCACCGGCGGACGCCCCGTCGAGGACGCCCGGGTCACCCTGCTCGACGCGGCGGGCAATGTGGTGGACACGCTCACCACCGGGGCGGACGGCTCGTTCCGGTTCGTCGATCTGTCGTCCGGCGAGTACACCGTGATCGCGGCCGGCTACCCGCCGGTCGCCACCGTCCTCCAGGTCGCGGGCGGCGGCCGCACCGAACGCGACCTCCAGCTCGGCCACGAGGACTGAGGCGTACGGGACGGGGCGGGCTGGACCCCGGGGCCGGTGAGGCTCCGGGGTTCAGCCCGCCGCCGGCTCCCGTACGACCTCGCCGGCCTGCTCCCGCAGCGGGTCCTCCGCCACCAGCCGCATCAGCGCCCGCGCCCCCGGGCTCAGGCTCCGCGCCGCAGGCAGCACCGCCACGCTCTCGTACACCGGCCGGTGCCCGCCCGCCAGCTCCACCGTGACCAGCCGGGCCGCCTCCGGCTTCCGGGAGAAGTGGTGCGGCACCACCGCGATCCCCAGCCCCTCCTGCACCAGCTCCAGCAGGCTGTGCACATCGTTGACCTCCAGCCCCACGGTCCGCCGCACCCCGGCCGCCGCGAACGCCTCGTCGGCGGCCCGGCGCGGCCCCCAGTCCGGGTGGAAGTCGATGAACGACGCCCCCGGCAGCTCCGCCCACCCCACCTCGGGCCGCCCGGCGAACCCGTGCCCCGCCGCACACAGCAGCACCATCGGCAACAGCCCCGCACGGCTCGACCCGCTCCGCGCCGCCCGCGCGCCCGCCAGCGTGCGCTCCGCCTCCACCAGCAGCGCCCGCCCGGCCTCGGTGAGCCGGACCGTGCGCGTGGTGCGGCTGAACAACGGGGTCCGCAGCTCCTGCTCCAGCGCCCGTACGGAGGCGGAGAGCCCGGACTGCGAGACGGCGAGGCGCTCGGCGGCGCGGGTGAAGTGCTGCTCCTCCGCCACGGCGACGAAGTGCTCCAGCTGACGCAGTTCCATGATTGAGCAATGTAGGCGATGAATCCGAGCGGAATCTCCTGTTGGACTGCTGGATCGATCTGCGGAAGCCTGGTCTCCGTTCCCCTCGTACGCCCCGGATCTCTCCAGCGGAGCCTGCCCATGTACCTGCCGTCCGCCGACCGCTACTCCGCCATGCCCTACCGGCGCACCGGCCGCAGCGGTCTCCTGCTGCCCGCGCTCTCGCTCGGCCTCTGGCACAACTTCGGGGGCGACCGGACGCCCGAGACGCAGGGCGCCATCCTGCGCCGCGCCTTCGACCTCGGCATCACCCACTTCGACCTGGCCAACAACTACGGCCCGCCGCCCGGCTCCGCCGAGGAGACGCTGGGCCGCGCCCTGGCGACCGACTTCGCCCGGCTGCGCGACGAGCTCGTCATCTCCACCAAGGCGGGCTACCACATGTGGGAGGGGCCGTACGGGGAGTGGGGCTCGCGGAAGTATCTGCGCTCCTCGCTCGACCAGAGCCTGAAGCGCCTGGGCGTCGAGTACGTCGACATCTTCTACTCCCACCGCCCCGACCCGGACACGCCCCTCGAAGAGACCATGGGCGCGCTCGACTCCGCCGTACGGCAGGGCAAGGCGCTGTACGTCGGGCTGTCCAACTACTCCGCCGCGCAGACCCGTGAGGCCGCCGCGATCCTGAAGGACCTCGGCACCCCGCTCCTCATCCACCAGCCCCGGTACTCGATGCTCGACCGCCGCATCGAGGACGACGGGCTGCCGGACGTCCTGGACGAGCTGGGCGCCGGGTCCATCGCCTACTCGCCGCTGGAGCAGGGCATCCTCACCGACCGCTATCTGAACGGCATTCCGGCCGGGTCCCGGGCGGCCGGCGCGAGCCCCTTCCTGTCCGCCGACGCCGTCACCCCGCAGCTGGTGGAGCGGCTGCGCGCGCTGGACGCGCTGGCGAAGGAGCGGGGCCAGTCGCTCGCGCAGCTGGCCCTGGCCTGGGTGCTGCGCGGCGGCCGGCTCACCTCCGCCGTCGTCGGCGCGAGCAGCGTCGCCCAGCTGGAGAACAGCGTCGAGGCCGCCCGGAACCTCGACTTCACCGAGGACGAGCTGTCCCGGATCGAGGAACTGCTGCGGGACGCGAAGGCCGCCTGACGCGGATCAGGCGCCGGAGAGCGGTACGGGCGGGGCGGCCGGCAGCACATGGTCGCCCGCCTTGTCCGTGCTCAGGCACAGCGAGCAGACCATGGCCCCGTGCGTGGCGCAGGCGGCCAGGTCCGGGCGCTCGAAGGACTGCCCGCAGACGTGGCAGTCGTACGCGTCCGCGCTCGGGTTGCCCTCGGCGTCCAGCAGCGGCACCGGCATGCCGTCGTCGCCCCGGCGCAGGTAGTACCGGCCCCGGGTGACGATCGCCATGACCGGGGTGAGGACGAAGGCGATCACGACGGCGGCGACCGGGGAGTACGGCTGGACCGTGTCGCCGAAGGCGTGGAAGTACATCGCGATGGACAGCCCGGAGGCGGCGGTGAACGCCGTCACGCCGACCGGGTTGACCGCGTAGAGCATGCCGCGACGGAACTCCGGGGCGTGCGGGGACAGCTTCAGCAGGTACTTGTTGACCCCGATGTCGGTGGCGACGGTCACCACCCAGGCGATGGCGCAGTTGGAGTAGAAGCCCAGGATGCTGTTGAGGAAGCTGAACATGTCGGCCTCCATCAGGATCAGCGCGAAGGCCAGATTGACCAGGACGAAGATCATGCGGCCGGGGTAGTGCTTGGTGACGCGGGTGAAGGAGTTCGTCCACGCCAGCGAACCGGAGTACGCGTTGGTGACGTTGATCTTGATCTGGCTGATCACCACCAGCACCACGGCCAGCGGGACCACCAGCCAGGACGGCATCATCGCGTCGAACGCCCCGCGGAACTGCTGGATCGGCTCGGTCGCCGCGGCCGGCCCCACCTCGGAGAGGATGTAGACGGCGAGGAAGACGCCGATGGCCTGCTTGACCGCGCCGAGCACCACCCAGCCGGGACCGGCCATGACCATCGCCGTCCACCAACCGCGCTTGTTCGCCTCGGTCTTCGGCGGCATGAACCGCAAGTAGTCGATCTGCTCGCCGATCTGGGCGATCAGCGAGAGGCAGACGCCCGCGCCGAGCAGCACGGACGCCGTGTTGAGGCTGCCCTCGCCGTCGGTGCCCGCGTAGGCGAGGAAGCTGTCGACCGTGCCCGGGTCGGTGGCGACCAGATAGACCAGCGGGCCGACCATCAGCAGCAGCCAGATGGGAGTGGTCCACACCTGGAGCTTGCTGAGCGCCTTCATCCCGTAGACGACGAGCGGGATGACCATGAGCGTGGAGACGGCGTAGCCCAGCCACAGCGGGAGCCCGAAGCCGAGTTCCAGGCCCTGCGCCATGATCGCGCCTTCCAGGGCGAAGAAGATCACGGTGAAACTGGCGAAGATGACGGCGGTGAGGACCGAGCCGTAGTAGCCGAAGCCGGAGCCCCGGGTGATCAGGTCCAGGTCGATGTTGTAGCGGGCCGCGTAGTAGGCGAGCGGGAAGCCGGTGACGAAGATGAGGGCCGCCGCGACGGTGATCGCGACCAGGGCGTTGCCGGTGCCGTGGGCCATGGCGATCCCGGCGCCGATGGAGAAGTCGGCCATGTACGCGATACCGCCCAGCGCGGTGGTCGCCACGACCATCGGGGTCCAGCGCCGGTAACTGCGCGGCGCGAAACGGAGCGTGTAGTCCTCCAGCGTCTCCCGCACCGCCTGACGTTCGTCGGGGGCGGCGGGCGGTGCGGGGTCCGGTGGAGCCGGTTCGGCGAGCTGTGCGCGGGTGTCCATGGCGGGCGACGCTAGGCAGTCGCCATTACCCTCGCGTACGGCCGGTGTGAAGGCGGCGTTTCGGTGGGCTCACCGCATGGTGACGGTGCGTCAGGGCGCGATGCCCACCCCGTCGATCCGGCCCCAGGCCCGCTCCTGGGCCGCGGTCATGGCGGGCCAGCCGAGCCCGCCCGGCCGGGGCAGCACCCGGGAGGCGTACGAGGACGGGCGGAAGGCCGGATCGTAGAAGCAGCCCGTGCCGTACGTCCGGTCGAAGGCGGCGCACGAGTCGGCCAGCGAGCGCGCGGTGGGCTTGTGGCCGGTGCGGGCCCAACGGTCCAGCGCGGTGATCGAGTTGGCGTACTCCGCGCTGCTCAGCCCGGAGTGCTCGCTCTCCCGGGTGAAGCTCTGCACGAGCCGGTGCTCCCGGCCCGCGCCGCGCAGCGTGGCCCGGTAGGCGGACTCGTGCTCGACGAACGCCGTGGGGTCGTCGATCGCGTGCAGGGTGAGGACGGGCAGCGACACCCGCCCGGTCAGGTCGCTGTCCCACGAGAGGTCGCGGAGCGCGGCGGGGTCCGCCGAGAAGCGCTCCACGCCCGCGTTCAGCGCCCGGTCGTCGTGCGAACCGGCATACCGCACACCCCTGTTGGAGAAGGGGTTACGGCCCTCCAGCCGGGTCGAGACGATGTCGCGGAAGGTGAACGTCGCGAACCGCAGATGCGACTCCAGCGACCGCTCCGGAACCCCGGTGACCGCCAGGATGTCGTCGAGGTTGCGCTGCTGGAGCGCGGTCCGGGCGGCCGGGTCGGCGTCGAAACCGGTGCACTCGCGCAGCCGGGCGCGCAGTCCGGTGGCCGTCATCGTGGAGTCCGGGCGCAGCCCCTGCCACAGCGGGTACCGCGGCTCGGTGGGGCGGGGGTGGTTGCCGCAGTAGTACTGGTAGACCACGCGCAGGTCCACACGGTAGTCGTAGCCGCGCGAACCGCCGCCCAGCACGCCGTTGGTCAGCAGCACCCCGTCGTACGCCCCCGGCTTCGTGCCGTACGTCTCCGCCACCTTGGCGGCCACGTTCCCGCCCCAGGACTGGCCGTGCACGAAGGTCCGCTCCGGCTTCCCGAACCGGTCGAGGAACACCCGGCGCACGCTCTCGGTGTCGGCCGCCGCCATCCGGGTGCCGTAGCCGCCGCGCCGGTAGGAGGAGCCGGCCCAGGCGTACCCCTCCTGGACCATGACCGCCCAGCGCTCGAGGTCCTCGGTGGAGCGGGCCGGGTCCGAGGCGTCGCCCAGGTCGGGCCCGCCGTGCGCGTGCACCACCAGCGAGCCGTTCCAGCGGGTGGGCACGGCGAGGGCGTAGTGCGCCCCGTTCCCGTCCTGACCCGTGTAACACCGAGCCTTTCCGGCCAGCGCCGCCGGGCAGTCGGCCGCGACCGGGGCCCCGGCGGGGCTGCCCGCCGGAGCGGGCGCGGCCGGGGCCTTGCCCGCGGTGCCGAGCAGCAGGGCCGTGATCGTGGCGGCCAGCGCGGCGGAGCGGAACCGGTGGCGGCGGTACATCGGCCGGACACGGGCGGGCGGGTGGGGGGAGTTCACGGGCGCGGCTCCTGGCTGTCTGCCCGGCGCGGAGTGCGCCGGATTGCCGGGATGCTAGGAAGCGGCGCGGCCGGGGGAGAAGCCCCGCGCACATTGCGTTCATAGTGTTCGCCCGGAGGCCCCCCGGGAGGACGAAGGCAGGGCCACCGGAGGGACCTTCTGCGGACTGGACCACTGGCGGGCCGCCCCTCCCTGGCCCGCGCCGCTCACGGCGCGTACGGTGTGGCGGCATGAAGATCCTCATCAGCGCGGACATGGAAGGCGCGACCGGAGTGACCTGGCCTGCCGATGTGCTGCCGGGGACGCCGCAATGGGAGCGCTGCCGGTCGATGTTCACCTCGGACGTGAACGCGGCGGCGCTCGGCTTCTACGACGGCGGCGCGGATGAGGTCCTGGTCAACGAGGCCCACTGGTCGATGCGCAATCTGCTGCTGGAGCACCTGGACGAACGCGTTCAGATGCTGACCGGCAAGCACAAGTCGCTGTCCATGGTGGAGGGCATCCAGCACGGCGACGTGGACGCGGTGGCCTTCGTCGGCTACCACACCGGGGCCGGCACGGAGGGCGTCCTCGCCCACACCTACCTCGCCAACTCCATCACCGGCGTCTGGCTGGGCGGCGTCCGCGCCAGCGAGGGCCTGCTCAACGCGCATGTCGCCGCCGAGTACGGCGTGCCCGTCGTCCTCGTCACCGGCGACGACCTGACCTGCGTGGACGCCGACGGATACGCCCCCGACGCCCGGAAGGTCGCCGTCAAGGACTACGTCTCCCGTTACGCGGCGGTGTGCCGCACCCCCGCCCGTACCGCCGCCGACATCAGGGCGGCGGCGAAATCGGCCACCGTGCTCGCGGGCCGGGGGCAGCCCGTCAGGGGCACCGCGTTCACCGTGGAGCTGGAGTTCGACGCCGAACATCTGGCGGCCGCGGCCACCGTCGTCCCCGGCGTGGCGCCCAGCGGCGAGAGGCGCGTCGCGTACACCAGCGCGACGATGTACGAAGGAATTCGCACGTTCAAGGCGGTGACGACGATCGTGTCGGCCGCCGTGGAGGAACAGTATGGCTGACGCCCCCGACCTGCTCGGACCCGTCGACCGGCAGGCGCTCGACGAGGTGGTGACGTTCACCTCCGAACTCATCCGCATCGACACCACCAACCGGGGCGGCGGCGACTGCCGGGAGCGCCCGGCCGCCGAGTACGTCGCCCAGCGGCTCGCCGACGCCGGAATCGAACCGACGCTGCTGGAGCGGACCCCCGGCCGGACCAATGTGGTCGCCCGGATCCCCGGCACCGACCCGTCGGCCGACGCGCTGCTCGTCCACGGCCACCTCGACGTGGTGCCGGCCGAGCCCGCCGACTGGACCGTGCACCCCTTCTCCGGCGAGGTCAGCGACGGAGTCGTGTGGGGGAGGGGCGCCGTCGACATGAAGAACATGGACGCGATGGTCCTCTCCGTCGTACGGGGCTGGGCCCGCGAGGGCTTCCGCCCGGCGCGCGACATCGTCATCGCCTACACAGCCGACGAGGAGGACAGCGCCGCCGATGGCTCCGGCTTCCTCGCCGAGCAGCACGCAGGGCTCTTCGAGGGCTGTACGGAGGGCATCAGCGAGTCCGGGGCCTTCACCTTCCACGCGGGCGACGGCCTCGCGCTGTACCCGATCGCGGCGGGTGAGCGCGGCACCGGCTGGCTGAAGCTGACCGCAGAGGGCCGGGCCGGGCACGGCTCCAAGGTCAACCGGGAGAACGCGGTGACGGCGGTGTCCGCCGCCGTCGCCCGGATCGGCGAGCACGAGTGGCCCATCCGCCTCACCCCGACCGTCCGGGCCGCGATCACCGAGATCGCCGCCCTGCACGGCATCACCGTCGACCTCGACGACCCCGGCTTCGACGTCGCCCAGCTCCTCGGCAAGCTCGGCCCGGCCGCCTCGCTGGTCGAGAACACCGTCCGCAACAGCAGCAACCCGACGATGCTGGAGTCCGGTTACAAGGTCAACGTCATCCCCGGCCACGCCACCGCCTTCATCGACGGGCGTACGGTCCCCGGCGGCGACGAGGAGTTCCACGCGACCCTCGACCGGCTCACCGGCCCTTCCGTCTCCTGGGAGTTCTACCACCGCGAGACGGCCCTGACGGCCCCCGTCGACTCACCGACGTACGCCAAGCTGCGCGCCGCCGTCGAGCGGTTCGACCCGGACGCGCACACCGTCCCGTACTGCATGTCGGGCGGCACCGACGCCAAGCAGTTCTCCCGCCTCGGCATCACCGGCTACGGCTTCACCCCGCTGAAGCTGCCCGTCGGCTTCGACTACCAGCGGCTCTTCCACGGCGTCGACGAGCGCGTCCCGGTCGACGCCCTCCACTTCGGCGTCCGCGTCCTCGACCACTACCTGCGCACCGCCTGACCGACCGTCGGGCCGACCGCCGACCCGTCCGACCTCTGCCGACCGATCCGCACCCCGGGGGGACCGACCTACGTGAACACCGTGCCAGCAGCGCCGTACGGAAGTTGGCCGTCGCCGATCGACGCGGCGCTCGCCGCCTCGCACGACGGCCGTCCCGACCACCTCGGCACCGTCGGGGACGAGGTGTGGTGGACCGAGCCGCGCCCCGCCGAGGGCGGCCGGCGCGCCCTGATGCGCCGCCGCGCCGACGGCACCACCGCCCCCGTACTGCCCGCCCCCTGGAACGCCCGCAGCCGGGTGATCGAGTACGGCGGACAGCCCTGGGCCGGCACGGTGCGCGCGGACGGCGAACTCCTCGTGGTGTTCGTCCACTTCACCGATCAGCGGCTGTACGCGTACAGCCCCGACGGGCCGGACGAGCCATGGCCGCTCACTCCCGTGTCGGACGTCGGCGGCGGGCTGCGCTGGGTGGACCCGCAGGTGCGCCCGGAACAGGGCGCGGCGGGCGAAGTGTGGTGCGTGCTGGAGGAGTTCACCGGGCCCGCGCCCACCGACGTACGCCGGGTCGTCGCCGCCGTACCGCTGGACGGATCGGCGGCCGACGACCGTGCCGCGATCCGTGAACTCTCCGACGACCGGCACCGGTTCGTCACCGGGCCCAAGGTCTCCCACGACGGGCGGCGGGCGGCCTGGATCGCCTGGGACCACCCCCGGATGCCCTGGGACGGCACGGTGGTCATGCTGGCCGACATCACCGACGCGGGTGCGTTCACCGGCGTACGGCCCCTCGTCGGCGACCTCGACGAATCGGTCTGCCAGGTGGAGTGGGACCGCGACGGCAGCCTGCTGTTCGTCTCCGACCTCGCCGACTGGTGGGAGCTCCAGCGCATCCGGCCCGACGCGGTCGCGGGCGGCGTGGTCCCCAGCAGCCGCCTGCTGCCGCCCCGGGGCGAGGAGTTCGGCGGGCCCCTGTGGAAGATCGGGCTGCGCTGGTTCCACCCGCTGGACAACGGACTGATCGCCGTCCTGCACGGCAAGGGCGGCAAACGGCTCGGCATCCTCGACCCGGAGACCGGCGAACTCGCCGACGCCCCGGGCCCCTGGACCTCCTGGTCCGACACGCTCGCCGTGCACGGCAGCCGGGTCGTCGGCGTCGCCGCGAGCCCGCGCAGCGCCCCCGAGGTCGTCGAGCTGGACACCACCACCGGGCGCACCCGCACCATCGGCGCACCCCACCACGACGCGGTCGACCCCGCCTACTACCCGGAGCCCGAGGAGCGCGCCTTCACCGGCCCCGACGGCCGTGAGATCCACGCCCACATCTACCCGCCGCACAGCCCCGACCGCACCGGCCCCGAGGGCGGGAAGCCGCCGTACGTGGTCCGGGCGCACGGCGGGCCCACCGGCCACGCGCCGCTCGTCCTCGACCTGGAGATCGCCTACTTCACCTCGCGCGGCATCGGTGTGGCCGAGGTCAACTACGGTGGCTCCACCGGCTACGGACGCGGCTATCGCGAACGGCTGCGCGACCAGTGGGGCGTGGTCGACGTGGCGGACTGCGCGGCCGTGGCCTCGGCCCTGGTCGAGGAGGGCGCAGCCGACCCGGACCGGCTCGCGATCCGGGGCGGCAGCGCGGGCGGCTGGACCACCGCGGCCTCGCTGACCTCCACCGATCTGTACGCCTGCGGGACGATCCTCTACCCGATCCTGGACCTCGAAGGGTGGGCCACGGACGAGACCCACGACTTCGAGTCGCGGTATCTGGAGTCCCTGGTCGGCCCGTTCGCCGAGGTGCCCGAGCGCTATCGCGAACGCTCCCCGATGAACCGCACCGACCGGCTCAACACCCCGTTCCTGCTGCTCCAGGGCCTGGACGACGTGATCTGCCCGCCCGCCCAGAGCGAGCGGTTCCTCGCCGCCGTCGCCGGCCGGGGCGTCGCCCACGCCTATATCGCCTTCCCGGGGGAGAGCCACGGATTCCGGCGCGCGGAGACCCTCATCCGCGCACTGGAGGCCGAACTCTCCCTCTACGCACAGACGTTCGGTATCGATCGGCCCGACGTGGAGCCCCTGGAGCTGACCACGTGACCGGTGCGGACCGGGACCGGGCGGCCGAGGGCCACAGCCCGGCCGCCCCGCTCGCCCGGCCGCCCCGGCTGCACCCCGGCTCCCGGGTCGCCGTCGTCGCGCCCAGCGGCCCCGTGCCGGCCGACCGGCTGGAGGAAGGCCTCGCCGTGCTGCGCGGCTGGGGCCTCGAACCTGTCCTCGGCGCCCATGTTCGCGACACCCACCCGGAGTTGGACTACCTCGCGGGGGCGGACGCGGACCGTGCGGCGGACCTCCAGCAGGCGTGGTGCGACCCGTCCGTGGACGCCGTGCTCTGCGCCCGGGGCGGCTACGGCGCGCACCGGATGGTCGACCTGGTCGACTGGGCGGCGATCCGTGCCGCCGGGCCCAAGGCGTTCGTCGGCTACAGCGACATCACCGTGCTGCACGAGGCGTTCGCCCTGCGGGCCGGGTTCTCGACCCTGCACGGGCCGATGGTCGCCACCGAGACGTTCCTCAAGGACGCGCCGACCCGCGAACATCTGCGCGCCACCCTCTTCGAGCCGGAGACCGTCCGCACCCTCGGCCTGGAATCGGCCGGAGCCCTGGTCCCCGGCCGGGCGCGGGGCGTCCTGTACGGCGGATGCGTCAGCCTGCTCGCCGCCGACACCGGCACTCCGGGCGGCCGGGCCCACGCCCGGGGCGGCCTGCTCGTGATCGAGGACACCGGGGAGGAGCCCTACCGGCTCGACGGCATCCTCACCCGGCTGCTGCGCTCCGGAGCCCTGGCCGGGGTCGCCGGGGTGGCCTGCGGCTCCTGGCAGGAGTGCGGACCGTACGAGAGGATCCGCGCCGTCCTCGCCGACCGGCTGGGCCCGCTGGGCATACCCGTGGTCGAGGAGCTGGGCTTCGGCCACGGCCCGACCGCCCTGACGATTCCGCTGGGCGTGTCCGCGGTGCTCGACGCACCGGCGGACGGGGGGCGTTGCACGCTCACCGTCGAGGAGCCCGCCCTGCGCTGAACCTCTCCCCGGACCTCCCGCCCGGAGATGTGTGCACGCACGCGCGGAACGTGAACTTCCGTCAAGAACCGCTGACCGATGCGTTGACACGGCTATGACCTGTGTCACAGCATGAGCGCGGCCCATTACTTACCGGTCGGTAAGGTGTCCTCGGTGTGGAGGTCTTCGTGTCAGGTGCTGTTTCCAGAGTGCGCGGCCCGCTGGTGGCGGTCGCCGGGGCGGCCCTCGTCGCCCCCCTCGTCCTCGCCGGTCCGGCCCATGCCGAGGCCGATCCGTACACCGTCACCCCGCTGACGTTCACCGTCGGGGCGGGCGACCGCACCTGCACGGTGGACGCCGATCTCTACCGGCCCACCGCAGTCGACGCGGACCGCCCCGCCCCCGCCGTCCTCGCCACCAACGGCTTCGGCGGCAGCAAGTCCGACGGCTCCACCGACGCCATCGGCAAGGCCTTCGCCGAACGCGGCTACGTCGGACTCGTCTACTCCGGCCTCGGCTTCGGCAAGTCCGGCTGTCTGATCACCCTCGACGACCCCGGGATCGACGGCCGGGCCGCGACCGAACTCCTCGACTTCCTCGGGGGAGTCCGCGCGGCCGACGACGGGACCAAGGCCGACTTCGTCACCCAGGACGCCGACGGCGACCCGCGCGTCGGCATGATCGGCGGCTCCTACGGCGGCGCGATCCAGCTGGCCACCGCCGCCGTCGACCCCCGCGTCGACGCCCTCGTCCCGCTGATCACCTGGAACGACCTCGGCTACGCGCTCGCCCCCAACAACACCGGGGCGCGCACCGGCGTCACCTCCGACACCCCCGGCGTCTTCAAGTGGCAGTGGACCAACGGCTTCTACCTCATCGGCGAGGGCCAGCCGCTCCTCAACCCGAGCCTGGACCCGTCCCGCATCAACCGGCTGGACTGCCTGCACTTCGCCACCCGCGCCTGCGAGACCATCCGGCTGCTCAACTCCGGCCGCTACCCCGCCGACAGGGCCGAGGACATGCTCGCCTACGCGCGCAGCGTCTCGCCCGTCTCCTACCTCGACCGGGTCAAGGCCCCCACCCTCATCGTCCAGGGCCAGGCCGACAGCCTGTTCAACCTCAACGAGGCCACGGCGACCTACCGGACGCTCAAGGCGCAGGGCACCGAGACGAAGATGATCTGGCAGTCCTGGGGACACAGCGGCGGCCAGGTTCCCGGCGAACTCGACCTGAGCCAGGGCAATCTGGAGACCAGCCACGTCGGGCAGCGGGTGCTGGCCTGGTTCGACCGCTACCTTCAGAAGAAGACGGACACCGACACCGGGCCCGCCTTCTCCTACTACCGTGACTGGCACAGCGGCTACGGCTCGGCCGCCGACGTCCCCGCCCTCTCGCAGTCCCTCTACCTCTCCGGCGACGGCAAGCTCGTCGACAACCGCTCCAAGGTGGCGCGCGGCAGCCGTCAGTACACCAACTGGCTCGTGCCCACCAGCCACTCCGAGAGCTCCATCGCCCCGCTGATCGGACTGCCCGACCCGAAGCCGTACGACATCAAGGGCACCTACCTCGGCTGGCGCAGCGAACCCCTCACCGCGCCCCTCGACGTCGTCGGCGCGCCGAAGGCCACCCTGAAGGTCCTCTCCCCGAAGACGGAACGGGTCCAGAACAGCGGCGACGCCGCCGACAAGCTGGTCCTGTTCGCCAAGGTCTACGACGTCGCCCCCGACGGCACCCGGACACTGGTGAACCGGCTCGTCTCGCCCGTCCGGGTGCCCGACGTCACCCGGCCCTTCACGGTGGAGCTGCCCGGCATCGTCCACCGGTACGAGAAGGGGCACCGGCTGGAGTTCGCCATCGCCGCCAGCGACACCGCGTACTTCGGCAACCGGGGCATCAAGCCCGTCACCGTCGTCCACGCCCCCGAGGACACCGGCGTCCTGGAACTCCCGGTGGTCCCGGCCGGCTGACGCCCGCCCCCGCTCGTTCACCCGAACGGCGCAACATCACCGCCCTCCGGACCCGGCATCCGCCCATGCTGGGACCCCGGGGGGCGGTCGCGCGCACGACGGCGGGCCGGACGGGCGAGGACGAGCGGAAGGGCCGGACCATGAGCCCCAAGGACGTATCGAGCGACAGCGGGCGCGCCCAGGGATGGCTCACTCCGGGGCGTATCGCGGTCGGTGTGGTGGTCGTGCTCGTCATCGTGTTCATCTGCGTGAACACGAACGACGTCACCATCCGGGTGCTGATCCCCGAGGTGACGATGCCGCTGTGGTCCGCGCTGGCCGCCATGTTCCTCATCGGGCTCGGCTGCGGCGGCTACCTCTTCCGCCGCCGGAAGCAGTGACGGCGGGCCCCGGACCGGGCCGCACGGGAGCCGCGCACACTGTCGGCGAAACCGCTTGAGGGCCCTGCGCCGCCCCGGCGGGGATGATCCGCATGCGTACGATCGTGGTCCTCGACGCCCCCGCACCCTCGCCGACCGCATCGAAGGACACCGGACGACGGGAATGTGACGACAGGCCCTGCCCTCCGCCGCATCGGCCGGTACGGTCTCGCCGCCGTCGACGGATCCGCCGACTTCCGGCACACCGGCAACAGCGACCGGATCGGCGTGGCGGGCGGCGAGGAACTGGCCATCGCCACCGGCCGGGGGCAGCCGGACCTCAGCGACCTCGAAGGGCTCCGCCCCTACCTCAAGGACGAGGACGTCCGCCTCTTCGGCATGCGGGACGCCGACCTCGTCGTCGGCGCGCTCAAGGGCGCCTGAGGAGCCGGCCGCGGCCGTACGGAGTTACCGGCGGGCCAGGGCGCGCGAAATCCGGCCGACGGGGCTCTGGCCCACGCGGCCACCTGCGTGTTCCATGGTCACCGGGGGCGCCCGGACCCGCGGCGGCCCACCGCGAGGGAACGAGGGCGCCTTGGCCACGACCGTACGACGTGCCGTACTGAACCTGCCCGCAGCACCGCTCGGACCGGAGAACCCGCTCCCACCACTGCGCACGCCCGCCGCGCCGCCCACCCTCGACCCCCGCGAACGGGCGGGCCTGCCCCGCGACATGGCCCGGCAACTGGGCCACCGGCCCCTGGGCACCGTCCTGCCCACCCGGCTGCTCGACGGGTACGGGCGTGAGCGCACCCCCACCGGCATCGACGCCGTCGTCATCGAGAACGGGCGGTTGCGGGTCACCGTGCTGCCCGGACTCGGCGGCCGGATCCACTCCCTGCACCACAAGCCCACCGGCCGCGAACTCCTCCACCGCAACCCGGTCCTCCAGCCCGCCGCCTTCGCCCTCAACGGGGCCTGGTTCTCCGGCGGGATCGAGTGGAACATCGGCGCCACCGGCCACACCACCCTGTCCTGCGCGCCGCTGCACGCCGCGCTCGTGCCCGCACCCGACGGCGGCACGATGGTCCGCCTCTGGGAGTGGGAGCGGCTGCGCGACCTGCCCTTCCAGGTGGACCTCTGGCTCCCCGACGACTCCGACTTCCTGCACGTCGGCGTACGGATACGCAACCCGCACGAGCAGCCCGCACCCGTCTACTGGTGGTCCAACATCGCCGTGCCGGAGACCCCGGACACCCGGGTGCTGGTCCCGGCCGACGAGGCCTGGCACTTCGGCTACGACCACACCCTCACCCGGGTCGGCGTCCCGGAGGCGGACGGCCTCGACCACACCTACCCGCTGCGTTCCGCGTACCCCGCCGACCACTTCTACGAGCTGCCCGAGGACGCCCGCCGGTGGATCGCCGCGCTCGACGCGGACGGCCACGGGCTCGCCCAGACCTCCACCGACCTGCTGCGCGGCCGCAAACTGTTCCGCTGGGGCCACGGGAAGGGCGGCCGCCGCTGGCAGGAGTGGCTGAACGGGCCCGGGGGCGGTGGCTACGCGGAGATCCAGGCCGGTCTCGCCCGCACCCAGCTGGAGCACGTGCCGCTGGAGGCGGGCGCCTCCTTCAGCTGGCTGGAGTCCTACGGCCCGCTGTCCGCCGACCCGGCCACCGTGCACGGCGGCGACTGGGCCGCCGCCACCGAGGAGGCGGGCGCGCGGCTGGCGCAGGCGCTGCCGCGCGGAACAGTGGAGGAGGCGTACGCGGCCTGGCTGCCGTACGCCGACGCCGAACCGGGCGAGATCCTCGCCGCCGGCTCCGGCTGGGGCGCGCTGGAGGTGCTGAGGACCGGCCACCGGCTGCCCGGCACGCCGTTCCCGCTCCGCACCATCGGCGCACCACAGGCGCCCTGGCGTGAGCTGCTGGAGCACGGCACCCTGCCGCAGCCGGGCCCGCACGGCATACCGGGGCCGACACCGGTCTCGCCGCCCTGGCGCGACATGCTGGAGACCGCCGACGCGGACCCGCACACCGAATACCACCTGGGCATCGCACAGTGGCACGCCGACGACCGGGCCCAGGCCGTCCGCAGCTGGGAACGCGGCCTGGAGGGCGATCCGGCGCCCCGCTGGCCGCTGCTGCGCTGCCTCGCCGTCGCCGCCGAGGAGAGCGGCAGGCCGGACCACGCCGCCGAGCTGTACGCCGAGGCCTTCGCGGACCTCGGCGCCCCGGGAACGGGCGACCTCATCGCATCGGCGGAGGGCGGCGCCCTGCTCACCGCCCTGGCCCGCGAGACCATCGAGGCACAGCTGTCCGCCGGCCGCTCCGGCGCGGCCCGGACCCTGCTGGCCGGACTGCCGGACGCGATCCGCGAGCGCGGACGCTTCCGGCTGCTCGACGCCCGGATCCTGGTCGCCGAGGGCGACACCGGAGCGGCGCGGGCGGTCTTCGACGCCGGGTTCGAGGTTGCCGACCTGCGCGAAGGGGCCGGAATCCTCGACGAGTTGTGGGCAGCGGTCAGCGACGAGCCGCTGCCGGAGGCCTACGACTTCCGCATGCGCCCGCCCCAGGAGTGATCGACGAAAGCCCCGGGCGGCCGGTCAGACGGTGACGTTGCGGTCCACGTACTCGAAGACCGAGCCGTCCGGGTGCAGCGCGATGAGGTTGCGGCCGGCCGGGGTCGGCACCGGCCCCGCGATGACCCGCGCGCCCGCCCGGGTCAGCGCCTCGTTCGCCTCGTCGACGTCCTTGACGGCGATGGTGGCGCCCACCTTGCGCAGCACCTCCAGCTCCGACTCCGGCCCGCTCATCAACAGGAAGCAGCCGATCGCGGCCACCGACACCCCACCGCGCTCGAAGCGCAGGGCCGACGTGCCCGTCAGCCCCTCGTAGAAGGCCACCGCGGCCTCCAGGTCGTCGACGCAGATACGCAGCGTGGCTCCGAGGATCTCCATGCGTACGAGGGTAGTTGGCGGCCGCCGCCGATGTGATCGATTCCGGTCGGGCCGTCACCTCAGGCCCGGCACAGCACCTCGCCGTGCGGGACCAGGAACCAGCCGTCGCCCTCCTCGCCCCAGGCGCGCCACGCCCCGGCGATGGCCGTGAGCTGCTCGGTGCTCGCGTGGCCGCCGCGTACGGCCAGTTCGGCGTAGACCGAGTCCGTCGTACGGTCCGCCCACAGGCCGCTCCACCAGGCACGGGTCTCCGGGGTGGCGAAGCACCAGGCGCCCGCGGTCGGGGTGATGTCGGTGAAACCGGCCCGCCGCGCCCACGACAGGAGCCTGCGGCCGGCGTCGGGCTCGCCGCCGTTGCCGCGGGCCACCCGGCCGTACACCTCCTGCCACGTGTCGAGCCCGGGTGCCTCCGGATACCAGGTCATCGCCGCGTAGTCGCTGTCGCGCACCGCGACCACACCGCCGGGCCGGCAGACGCGGCGCATCTCGCGCAACGCCTGGACCGGGTCGCCCACGTGCTGGAGCACCTGATGGGCGTGGACCACGTCGAACGAGTCGTCCGGGAAGTCCAGCGCGTGGACGTCGGCCACCGCGAACTCGACGTTCTCCAGTCCTCGTTCGGACGCCACAGCGGCGGCCTGGCCGAGGATGCCGGTGCTGGTGTCCACCGCGGTGACCCGGCCCGGCGCGACCAGTGCGGCCAGATCGGCGGTGATGGTCCCGGGACCGCAGCCGACGTCCAGCACCGTCAGGCCGGGGCCGAGTTCACCGAGGAGATACGCCGCCGAGTTGGCGGCGGTCCGCCAGCGGTGCGAGCGCAGGACCGACTCGTGGTGGCCGTGCGTGTACACGGCGGTCTCCTTCGGCATGGCGTTGCGTCCTCTCCCGAAACCTCGCGCCGACGGGCACGGCGACAGGAACAACCGTACGTCGCCATGTCGGATGATGAGATAGGTGTCTTGCCATGCGGACGTTGCTTCGATGCGTCAGACCGGCATCGGGCAGTAGACCGTCAGCGCCTCCGGCAGCTTGTCGATCAGCAACTCCGTTCCGGAGTGCGCCACTTCACCGTCGTACGCGTACGGAGTCCCCGGTGCGAGACCGCCGATCCGCACCCGGCGCCGCCGCACCGCCGCATGGGCGGGGGAGCGGGTCAGCGGTCCCGCCACCGCCGCCGCCAGCAGCCGTAGCGCGGGCCCCCGGCCACCGTGCACCACCCGGACGTCCAGCAGCCCGTCCGCCAGATTGTGGCGGCGGCCCGGGGCGGGCCCCACCCGCTGGAAGAGCCCGTTCCCGACGAAGAGCAGCCACAACGGACGCCTGCGGCCCTGCAGTTCGGCCTCCAGCGGCCGCTCGCCGCGCAGCACGTGGAACGCCGCGAGCACCCCCGCCGGCCAGCCGCCGATCCGGGGCGACCAGCGCTCCCGGGTGCGCACGAGCTCCGGATAGACGCCCAGCGAGAAGGCGTTGAGGAAATAGCCGTCCGCCCCGTCCGCACCCTTGGGGCCCGGCCGGAAGCGGCCGAGGTCCACCCGGATCGCATCGCCCGCGGCGAGGGCGGCGGCGGTGTCGTGGACGGTCTCGATGCCGAGGTCGTAGGCGAAGTGGTTGAGCGTGCCGCCGGGGAAGACCGCCAGCGGCATGCCGTGCGTCGCCGCCACCGACGCCGCCAGGTTCACCGTGCCGTCGCCGCCGCAGACGCCCAGCGCCCGCCCCTGACCCGCCGCCTTCTCCAGCGCGGCCGACAGTTCCTCCGGCGGCACCTCCACCACCTGCGCCGCGGGCAGCGCCTCACGCACCAGCGACGCGGTCGCGGTGGCCGTGCCCGACTCGTGGTTCACCACCACGACGAGGTCCTTCCCGGCGGGCAGCGCAGGGGCCTCACCGGGCGGGCGGCCGGGCGCGGGCAGCTGGCCCCGGGTGGGCACGACCCCGCGCAGCGCGAACGCGGCACCCACGCCGAGCGCCGCACCCGCCAGCACATCGCTCGGATAGTGGACGCCGGTGTAGACCCGCGAGGCGGCCACGGCCACCGCGACCGGGGCCACGACCGCGCCCCAGCCCCTGGACTCCAGCGCCACCCCGGTGGCGAAGGCGGCGGCCGACGCGGCGTGGCCGGAGGGGAACGAGGTGGTGACAGGCTGCCGCTTGAGCTGCCGCACCACCGGCACCAGGTCGACTATCGGCCGCTCGCGGCGCACCGCGCCCTTGCCGACCGTGTTGATCGCCGCCGAGGCCACGGCGAGGGACGCCACCCCGCGCAGCGCGGCCCGCCGGGAGCGCGCACTGCTGCCGAGGGCCGCGATCCCGGCCGCCGCCCCGAACCAGAGCAGCCCGTGGTTGGCGCTCCGGCTCAGCCTGGGCAGCAGCGGATCGGCGCCCGGCCAGTGCCGGTCCGCGACGCTCCGGAAGACGGCCAGGTCCCGCCCCTGCAGCCAGCCGCGCAGGCGGGCGGCGGCGGGGGCGGCGGATGAGGTTCTCGGTGTGGACATGGCTCAGCGAATACCCGGCGCGGCCGGGCTGAACCAGCAGGCGCGCTGAGACCCTGGCCACGTGGAGCCGCCGACCGGCGGAACGGCCCACGCGGTGACGGTCCCGGCGCCGGGCACCCGAAGTGAGCGGGCGGGCCGCCCGGAACCTCCGTATAAAGGGCCGGAGAGGCCGTCATCCGGAGAGGCCGTCATGAGGAAGCCGGAGACGCCGTCGGCCCGGAGCCGGGTGGCGGCACCGGGCCCGGTGGCCGGGCGGGCGGCCGGGGCGCGGACGCGGAGCGACGAGTGGCGGAGGAGGCCCGGATGCACGGGACCGACGGGACCGAGGACACCGGCCGGCCCGGGAACCGGGACCCGGCGCAGGACCGGGCGCACGGACAGGACCGGGTCCGTCGGCCGGGCGAGGAGGCCGCCCCCGCGCAGGACCCGGCCCGTCGGCCGGGCCCGGCGGCCGCATCCGCGCAGGACCGGGTCCGTCGGTCGGGCGAGGAGGCCGCCCCCGCGCAAGACCGGGCTCACGGACAGGACCGGGCCCACGGACAGGACCGGGCCCGTCGGTCGGGTGAGGAGGCCGCCCCCGCGCACGAGGACCACGGCCCCGTCCGCTACGGGCCGCCCGCGCCCGACCCCGGTCTTCCGGTCGTTCCCGAACTGGCCGCCGTGCTGGCCGCCGCCTCCGAGCGGACCCGCCCCGAACCTCCCGGCGGCGGCCCGGTCCTGCGGGAGGCCGCCCGCGGCTACTGGGACCGGCGCGGGCTGCACGGTACGGCGGGCGGTATCGCCGCCGCCCCCGGCGCCCAGCCGCTTCTCCTGGCGCTGATCGGCGCGCACGGCGGCGATGTGCTCATGCCGCGACCCTGCCCGGCCACCTGGATGCCGCAGGCCCGGCTGCTGGGGCGGCCCGCCTACCATGTGCCGACCCCGGCCGAGTGCGGCGGCGTGCCCGACCCGTACGCCCTGCTGGAGACCGTCCGCCGGGTCCGTGCCGAGGGAGGCAGGCCGAAACTGCTGCTGCTGTCCGTCGTGGACGACCCCACCGCCACCGTCGCTCCGCCCGAGCTGGTCCGCGAGGCCTGCGAGGCGGCGGTCGGCGAAGGGCTGCACATCATCAGCGACGAGACCTGGCGCGACACCGTGCACCGGCCCCGCGACACCGTCCTGCTCAGCCCCGCCGAGATGTGCCCGGACGATGTCACGGTCATCGCCGACCTGGCCGGAGCCCTCGCGCCCGCCGCCTGGCCGGTCGCCGTCGCCCGCTTCCCGGACACCGCCCGGGCTGCCGTCCGGCACGCCCGCACCCTGGACATCCTCACCGCGCTCGGCGCGCTCGTCGCCGGTCCGATCGCCCACACGGCCGCCCACGCGCTGGCGGAACCGGACTCCGTACGCGACCGGATCCGGCGGGCCGCGGCGCTCCAGACCGAGGTCGCCGCAGCCGCCCACCGCGCGGTCCTCGCCTCCGGCGCACTGGCCCGCCCTCCGCAGGCCGGCCGCCACCTCTACGCCGACCTCGGCCCGCTCCGCGCCCGGCTGGCCGATCTGGGCGTCACGGACTCCATGGAGCTGGAGGAGTACCTCACCGACCGGCTCGGCGCACCGGCCCCGGGCGGCCACCGCTTCGGGGACGAGCTCGGCGCCCTGCGCGTACGCCTGGGCACGGGGCCGCTGCTGGGCGCCACGCCGCAGCAGCAGACGGAGTCCCTCACCGCCGCGCGACCCCTGGAGCTCCCGCATGTGGCACGGGCGCTGGACGGTTTCGCGGCGGTCTTCGCCGCACTGCGCCGATGACGGCGTGGACCGTGCGCGGCCGCCGAGCGAGGCCGCGACGGGGCGTGGTCACGAGGCCACGACGTGGCGAGGTCGCGCGGTCACGACGGCACGCGGTCACGAGGGCACGCGGTCACGAGGGCACGCGGTCACCACGCCGCACGGTCACGAGGGCACGCGGTCACCACGCCGCACGGTCACGAGGGCACGCGGTCACCACGCCGCACGGTCACGAGGACGCCGGGCCGAACCCCGACCGCAGCCTGCGCCACACCGCCGGAGCCCCGCTGATCAGCAGCGTCAGGGCCACCGCCGCGACCACCCCCTGCCACGGCTCCGGGAACAGCGAACCGCCCAGGATCCCGATCAGCTGGTACGTCGCCGCCCAGGCCAGACACGCCGGAACGTCGCCCCGGGCGAACCGGCGCAACGGCATCCGGCCCAGCAGGCAGGCCAGCATCACCGGAATCCGCCCGGCCGGCACCAGCCGGGAGAGCACCAGCACTGTCCCGCCCCGCTCGTCCAGCTTCGCCTGCGCCTGGGCCAGCCGCTCCGGCGCGGCCCGGCGGGTGATCGCCTCCAGCCACTTCGAGCCGTTCTTCGACCGCACTCCGCGCTGCCCCAGCCAGTACAGACAGATGTCGCCGAGGAACGCGGCGGCCGACGCCACCACGAACACGAGGAGCAGGGCGAACGGCGACGTCTGGTGGAACGCCACCACCGCCGCCGTACTCACCAGCGCCCCCGTCGGCACCACCGGCACCAAGGACCCCAGCGCCACTAGGGCGAACAGCGTCGGGTAGCCGACCGCCTGCTGGGTCGACTCGGTGGGCAGCTCCCGCACCACCTGCTGGATCTCCTGGATCACCGGCCCACCTCCGGACCGACCCGTTCGCCGTGCCCCAGCAGGTGCACCGTCACCTCGGGCGCGCGCTTCGCCGCGTGCCGGACGAACTCGTCGCCCGGCGCGTGGAACTCGTGCGGACGCACCCCGTCCAGCCCGATCGGCCAGTACGTGCCGTAGTGCACCGGCACCGCGGAGCGCGGCGCGAGCCGGGTCAGGGCCTCGGCGGCGCGGGCCGGGTCGAGATGGCCGTGCCCCAGGTAGGGCCCCCAGCCGCCCACCGGGAGCAGCGCCACGTCCACCGGCCCCACCGCGTCCGCCATGTCGTCGAAGAGCCCGGTGTCCCCGGCGAAGTACGTCCGGGCCTCGCCCTCGACGACGTAACCGAGCGCGGGCGCGCGGTGCGGTCCGACCGGCAGCCGCCGTCCGTCGTGCAGCGCGAACACCGCCCGCACCCGCACCTCGCCGACCCGGACCGTGTCGCCCGGCCGCACCTCGGTGATCTGCAGCTGCCGCCTCCGCCGGAGCGTCCGCAGCCCCGGCACGGCCGCCACCGCGCCGCTCGGCACGATCAGCCGGCTGCCGGGAGCCAGCCGGGCCAGCGACGGCAGATGCAGATGGTCGGAGTGGAGATGGGAGACCAGCACCACCTCCGCGACCGCGGCCTGCGGCGGCGGCACCTCGCCCCGGCGGCGGCGCAGATGCGCGAAGCGCCGTACGAACAGGGGGTCGGTCAGCACCCGCACCCCCGAGTCCTCGATCGTGCAGGTGGCATGACCCCACCAGGTGACCTCCACCGGCACGTCCGCCTCCTCGCTCGACCCCCGTGACCCCGTGTCCGGGCACGGCCCGCGCCACCCGTGCCCGGGTGCGCTGCCGCTACGAGCCTATGCGCCCCCCGTACCGTCCCGCCGCCCCCGGCCGGTCCGCCCGGAAGCCGCTGACCGGGACCGACGCTGTGAAAAGCTGAAGAGCGGACCCCGGACCAGCGGGGCCGGGGGCGGAGAGGACGTGAGGTGGACCGGCGTGGGTGACGGGAAGTGGCGTACGGCGGGCAGAGCCCTGATGCGGGTGACCGCGGTCTGGGCGGTGTCCACCCTCACCATGCTCGCGCTCGCCGGCATCCTGCCCGACTTCCAGCTCCAGTCCGACGACGGCGACACCATCACCAAGACGGCCTTCACCGCCGCCTGGGGCGCGGGCGCGTTCGGTCTGCTCTCCGCCCTGGTCTGGCCCGTCCTCGTACGGTCCCTGCTCATCGTGCCGGCGCTCGTCCTCGGCGCGCTGGTCTTCTTCCTCAACGGTTCGCTGCTGCTGATAGCGCTGCGGCTCATCCCGGACGGACGCGGCGACGCCGCGCCGGAGACCGCCGTCGTCGTGGCCGCCGTGATGTCCGCCGTGGCCTCCGCCACCTCCACCGCCCTCGCCGTCCGCGACGACGAGGCCTACCGCCGCAGGCTGTCCCGGCTCGCCGACCGGCGCCGCAGACGCGGCCGCTCCCCGCGCCCGCCGGAGCCCGGCCGCGAAGGACCGCCCGGCACCGTCTTCCTCCAGCTCGACGGCGTCGGCCACGACGTGCTGGTGAAGGCCGCCGCCGACGGGCTGATGCCGACCGTTGCCGGCTGGCTTGCCGACTCCTCGGGACACCGCCTCACCCCCTGGCGCACCGACTGGTCCAGCCAGACCGGCGCCAGCCAGCTCGGCATCCTGCACGGCAGCAACCACGACGTGCCCGCGTTCCGCTGGTACGAGAAGGAGACCCGCACGCTCATGGTCTCCAGCCGGCCCGCGAGCGCCCTCGAAATGCAGCGCCGGGCCATCGCGCACACCCACGACGGAGGGCTGCTCACCGTCGACGGCGCGAGCCGCGGCAACCTCTTCAGCGGCGGCGCCGGACAGCTCGCCCTGGTCCTCTCCATGGCCGCCCGGCGCGGCAAGGGCCGCCGCTCCCGCGCCGGATACTTCGCCTACTTCTCCGACCCGGCCAACGCCACCCGTACCGCTCTCTCCTTCGTCGCCGAGGTCCTCCGCGAGATCGGCCAGTCGACCCGGGCCCGCGCCCGGAAGGTCACCCCGAGGATCAAGCGCGGCGGGCTCTACCCCTTCATCCGCGCCTTCGCCACCGTCGTGGAGCGCGATGTGGTCGCCGCCGCCGTCCTCGGCGACATGTTCGCCGGCCGCACCGCCGTCTACGCCGACCTGGTCGCCTACGACGAGGTCGCCCACCACTCCGGCCCGCACAGCCGCGACGCGGAGAAGGTCCTCGTACGCCTGGACCGTTCGCTCGCCCTGATCGCCAAGATCGCCGACCACACGCCGCGCGCCTACCGGATCGTGCTGCTGTCCGACCACGGCCAGAGCCCCGGCGAGACCTTCGCGGGGAAGTACGGACTCACGCTCAAGGACCTCGTCCGGGCCGGCTGCGGCCTGCCCGTGCCGCGTCGGGCCCAGCGCACCCGCAGCGCCTCCGAGGCCCGCGACGCGGTGCGGATCGCCCTGCACCGCCCCGTCGAGGACCAGGAGGCCGAGCACCCGGCCAAGCTCTCCGACCCGATCGTGCTGGCCTCCGGCAACCTCGGGCTGATCTCCTTCCCCGACATCGAGGGCCGCGCCTCCCGCGAACAGATCGAGCGCCGCCATCCGGCGCTGCTCTCCACGCTCGCCAACCACCCGGGGATCGGCTTCCTCCTCGTACGCAGCGAGACACACGGCTCCGTGGTGCTCGGACCCGGCGGGGCCGAGGTGCCCGTCGCCGCACTGGCGGACGGCGAGGGCCCGCTCACGGACTTCGGCGTCGGCGCGGCCGCCGCCGTACGGCGCACCGACACCTTCCCGCACGTCGCCGACGTCATGGTCAACTCCATGTACGACCCCGCCACCGGCACCGTGCACGCCTTCGAGGAGCAGATCGGTTCGCACGGCGGCCTCGGCGGCGAACAGTCCCGGCCGTTCCTGCTCTGGCCGCGCGGACTGACCGACCCGCTCGACATCGTGGCCGCCGAGACCGCGGAGGGCGCGCCCGTGCCGCCGGGCGGCGGGCTGGTGGGCGCCGAGGCGGTGCACCGGGTGCTGACCCGCTGGCTCCAGGAGTCCTCAGGACCTCAGGTACCGGTCCGGGCCGAGGGCTTCGCCGGGGCCGACCTGGCGGACGAGCCGTTCCCGGCCGCGGCTCCGGCGCCGGAGCCGCCAGTTCCGGAGGCCCCTGTTCGACAGACCCCTGTTCGACAGACCCCTGTTCCGGATGTGCCGGAGACTTCCGTGCCGGAGGCCGTCGTTCCGGACGTGCCGGAGAGCCCCGTTCCGGACGCGCCGGAGACGAAGGCCTGACTCAGGCCGACTGCCGCCGTACCAGCGTCGGCGGGAAGAGCACGGAGGGCGAGGGGCCGCTCGGCTCGCCGATCTGCTTCAGCAGCAGCCGGGCCATCTCCGCGGCCATCTCCTCCACCGGCTGCCGGACCGTGGTCAGCGGCGGGTCGCAGGCGGCCGCCGCGCTGCTGTCGTCGAAGCCGACCACCGCCACATCGGACGGCACATCGCGCCCGGCCCGGAGCAGCACCGGGAGCGCGCCCAGCGCCATCAGGTCGGAGGCGATGAACACCCCGTCCAGGTCGGGGCGGTCCGCCAGCAGCCTGCGCATGGCCGCGGCCCCGCCCAGATGCGTGAAATCCCCCTCGGCGCAGGCCACGTCCTCGATGCCGTGCGCGGCGACGGCCTCCAGGAAACCGGTCAGCCGGACCTGTCCGGCGGGCATGTCCTGCGGCCCCGAGACGGTGCCGATGCGCCGCCGCCCCAGCGCGGCCAGATGGTCGGCCGCCAGCCGCGCCCCGGCGTGCTGGTCGACCTCCACATAGGCCAGCGGCGACGGCTTGTGCGGACGGCCCGCGAGGACGGCGGGCATCCGGGTCTCCTGGAGCAGCCCGGGAAGCGGATCGTCGGCGTGCGTGGTGATCAGCACGACCCCGTCGACATGGCCGTGGCGCAGATAGGAGAGCAGCTGGGTCCGGGAGGCCTCGTCGTCGGCCAGCATCACGACCATCTGGATCCCGGCCGGGCGCAGCACCTCCAGCAGCCCGCTGACGACCCGGCCGAAGTACGGGTCGGAGAACATCCGGCCGACGAACGGCTCGGACATCGGCCGCCGTTCCCGCTCGGAGACCACCAGGGCCACCGAGTCGGTCCGCCGGGTCACCAGCGAGCGCGCCGCCCGGTTGGGCACATAGCCGGTGGTCGCCACCGCCTCCTCGACCACGGTGCGCAGGGCGGGGTCCACCGTGGTCGCCCCGTTGATCACCCGGGACACCGTCGCCCGTGACACACCGGCCACGGCCGCCACGTCCTCCAAGGTCGTGGGGCGTACGGGCGGCGGCACTTCGGCTGTCATGCAGCCCTTTATACCCGCAGGCAGGCCGCCCCGTTCAGCCGAGGGCCCGCTCCGCGCCCGGCAGTCGTGCCAGCTCGGCGAGGAAGGTCTCGCGCGCCGTGACAAGGGCGCGGGCCAGTTCACGGGCGTCCGCCCGGCCGCCCGCGGTGATCTCGGAACGCGACACCTGCGCGGACTGGCGCAGATGGTCCCGGATCCCGGCGAGGACCAGCCGGTCGAACGCGGGCCCCTCGGCTGCGCGGGCCGCCGTCAGGTCCCGCTCGGTCACCATGCCGGGCATGTCGTGCCCCGCGTGCACATCGGTCAGGGGCAGCCCCATCCGGGTCAACAGGGGCCTCAAGCGGTCGAGTTCCGCCTCCTGATCGGCGCGCAGCCGGACCGTGAAGGCGCGGAGCCGCGGTTCGTCCGCACGCTCGGCGGCGAGCGTCAGCAGCTTCACCGCCTGCTGGTTCATCGGGGTCATCAGCTGGACCCAGCCGACGTCAGTGGCGGATGCGGAGGCGGATCCGGTGGCGGACGGCGGCGCGGACGTCCGTGCCTCTGCCGTACGGGGCGCGGAATCCGCCGTCGTACGAGGTGCGGAGTCCGCCGCCGATGAGCAGCCGGCCGCGCCGGTGAGGGCCAGCACGCCCAGCAGGCCGAGGACGGCGGCCCGGTGGGGGAGCTTCGGGAGGTTCATGCGGTTCATGAGGCGTCCTCGTACGGTGGGGGAGGGCGCCCGCCCCGGAGCCGGGGCCCCGGAGCGGACGCGGTGCGCACGGAGTTGACGTACGGTCAGGGCTTGCCGTCGAAACCGCACTTGACGATCGCGTTGATGCAGTCGCGGACGCGCTGCGCCATCTCCTCCTCCGGCCATACGTTGAAGAAGTCGCCGTGCATGGTGTAGCCGGGCCCGGACGCCAGCCGGAAGCGGGCCGGGTCGCCGTTCACCGGGTAGCGCAGCACCTGCCGGAGCTTGGGAACCGGCACCGGGTGGGTGGACGGGCAGCCGCCGTTCACCGGGTAGGCCATGTGGCTCTTGTGGTCGGCGGAGTCGAGATCCGTACCGTTCCAGCACTGCGGGAAGTCCAGGTAGGACTCCATCATCGTGCCGGGCGGACAGTTCACGAAGTCCGTCGAGGGGTTGACCTCGCCGGCGTGCAGGCACGACCAGCGGGCGATCGTGTTGTCCTGCGGGCCGGTCGCCTTCGCGTTGCCCGCCACGATGCGCAGGCCCCGGGGGAAGGGCTGGATCTGCCGGATGACGTCGTCGCTGACCCCTTCGCCGAGGTAGTAGAAGGTGGTCCCGGTGGGCTCCACCTCCTGGTCGCCGTCGTAGAGGGTGGGCACCCAGTACGACGACAGGTCGGTGTCGGGGGAGCACGAGGTGCGGCCCTGCTCCAGCGAGGCCAGGTCGGAGCCGGCGTGCGTGGTGTCGTTGCCGAAGAAGCTGTGCATGTGGGAGGCGCCCGGCAGCCCGGGGAAGACGATCGGGTCGTCGGGGGCCCGGTGGGTGTACGGGCATTCCGCGAGGAACTCGGCCACCCGCACCACATCCGCGGCGGCCTTCGGGGCGGTGTCCGCGGCGGCCCGGTCGGCCGCCGCGTTGCCCACGTTGGCCTGGAGGAAGGAGAGGGCGAGGGCCGCCGCGGCGAGCCCGGCGATTCTGTACCGCCAGGGCGGCAGGGAACGTTGACGGCGGTGGTCCGGATTGCGTCGATGACGAAAGAGCACGGCACTCCTGTTCGGGACGTGGGGGGATGGGGGGATTCCTTGATCATGAGAGAGAGCGCTCTCTCGGAGGAACGTAGGATTGCCTTCTGTGCATGTCAAGAGAGTGCGCAGATCCAAGAAATAAGCCTGATGGGCGACGAGTTGGGGATGCGTTCATGGGAGAGCGCTCTCTCAAGATCGGGGCGGAGGCGGGATCGGCGGCGTTGTCAGTGGTGGGCGGAAGAATGGTGGCCATGACGAACTCAGCTGCTGTGCTCGCCGATGCCGCCGCCTATGCCGCCGCGGTCGAAGAGGCCTCGCTCGCCGCCGCCGCGTACTACGCCACGGGCGAGAGCGCGCTGGACGACGACGCCTACGACCGGCTGGCACGCGGGATAGCCGCGTACGAGGCGGACCACCCGGACGAGGTGCTCGCCGCCTCGCCGACGGGCAAGGTCGCGGGCGGGGCCGCCGTCGGCGACGTGCCGCACACGGCGCCCATGCTGTCGCTGGACAACGTGTTCTCGGCCGAGCAGTTCGCGACCTGGACCGCGTCGCTGGAGCGGCGGATCGGCAGGCCGGTGACGGCGTGGAGCGTCGAGCCGAAGCTGGACGGCCTGGCCGTCGCCGCGCGCTATCGGAACGGCCGGTTCGAGCGCCTCATCACGCGGGGCGACGGCACGGCGGGCGAGGACGTCTCGCACGCGGCCGGTGCGGTCGTCGGTCTGCCGGAGCGGCTGGCCGAGCCGGTCACCATCGAGGTGCGCGGCGAGATCCTCATGACCAACGAGCAGTTCGAGCAGGGCAACGCGATCCGTACGGAGCACGGCGGCGCCCCCTTCGCCAATCCGCGCAACGGGGCGGCGGGCACCCTGCGTGCCAAGGACCGGGCCTACCGCGTGGAGACGACCTTCTTCGCCTACGGCGCACTGCCGCTGCCCGATTCCGGGGAGCTCGCCGACACCCTCGGCGAACTGCCCCACAGCGAGATCCTGGCGTACGTCGCCGGCCTCGGCGTGCACACGGCCGCGGGCACCGACGTGGCGCCGGTCCGGGTCTCCACGGTCGAGGAGGTCCAGGCGCGGGTGGCCGAGACGGCCTCCCTGCGCGCCTCGCTGCCGTTCGGCATCGACGGGATCGTGATCAAGGCCGATCTGGCGGCCGACCAGCGCGAGGCGGGCTCCGGCACCCGCGCGCCCCGCTGGGCCATCGCCCACAAGCTGCCCGCCGTGGAGAAGATCACCCGCCTGCTGTCCGTCGAGTGGAACGTCGGGCGCACGGGCATCATCGCGCCGCGCGCCGTCCTGGAGCCCGTGGAGATCGACGGCTCCACCGTCGGTTACGCCACCCTGCACAACCCGGCCGACATCACCCGCCGCGACCTGCGGCTGGGCGACCAGGTGATGGTCTACAAGGCGGGCGACATCATCCCGCGCATCGAGGCCCCCGTCGTGCACCTGCGCACCGGCGACGAGACGCCCATCGCCTTCCCCGAGAGCTGCCCGCAGTGCGGCTCCGCCATCGACACGAGCGAGCAGCGCTGGCGCTGCACCCGGGGCCGCGACTGCCGGCTGGTCGCCTCCGTCTCCTATGCGGCGGGGCGCGATCAGCTCGACATCGAGGGCCTCGGCTCCACGCGGGTCGTCCAGCTCGTCGACGCGGGCCTCGTGGCCGACTTCGCGGATCTGTTCACCCTGGAGCGCGAGCAGCTGCTCTCCCTCGACCGGATGGGCGAGACCTCCACGGACAACCTCCTGGCCGCCATCGACACCGCCCGCGCCCGGCCGCTCTCCCGGGTCTTCTGCGCCCTGGGCGTGCGCGGCACGGGGCGTTCCATGTCGCGCCGCGTCGCGCGGTATTTCGCCACGATGGACCGGATCGTCGCCGCCGACGTGGAGACGCTCCAGCGGGTCGACGGCATCGGCAAGGAGAAGGCCGCCGCGGTCGTCGCCGAGCTGGCGGAGCTGGCCCCGCTGATCGGCAAGCTCGTCGCGGCCGGGGTGAACATGACGGAGCCGGGCGCCACCCCGCCCCCGGAGCCCGGGGCGGAGGAGCCGGCCGGTGCGGACGCGCAGGCCGCCGGTGGCGGGGAGACCGGGGCGGAGGCCGATGGCGACGGCGGAAGCGGCTCCGCGCTGCCTCTGTCGGGGATGACCGTGGTGGTCACGGGAGCGATGTCCGGAGTGCTGGAGAAGCTGACGCGCAACGAGATGAACGAGTTGATCGAGCGGGCGGGCGGCAAGTCGTCCTCCAGCGTCTCCAAGCGCACGAGCATGCTGGTCGCCGGGGAGAAGGCCGGATCCAAGCGCACCAAGGCGGAGGACCTGGGGGTCCGGATCGCGGTGCCGGAGGAGTTCGCGGAGCTGGTCGGCGCTTTCCTCGCTGCGGGGGAGGAGAGCTGAGCCGATGACGCCCGCCGTGCGGAGGCGAGGTCGAGGCCTGTGAATCTGCGGGGAAGTGGCGTTCCACCACCCCGTATTGCATAGTGAGGGATCGGTCGCGCCTCGCTATCAGCGGGCCGACGGGGTGCGTGGACGGCTGCGACGGGCGGCCGGGGGTGAGGGACGATGCGTTCTGTGCACGACGGACAGCGACCGGGTCGCGCCGTCCCCCCGTCGTCGGCCCCCGCCCCGGCCGCCGCCCTTCCGGCCACCGCGCCACCGGCTGTCCGTTTCCCGACCGCTTCCGCGCCCGGCGAGTGGCGAGGGCCGCTCCACCCGGGTGCGGGCCCATGGGGGAAGGGCCCCGGACCGCTTCGTGACGGAAGCGGTGCCGGGGCGTTCGGGGCAGGCCGTTCCCACGCGGGCCTCCGGACGTACCGCCGGCACGAGGGCGTGCCGGGCACGCTGGGCGCAGCGGATGCCGTTCCGGCCGCCCGGGGTCTGGCCCTGGACCTCGGCAGCTCCCGTACCCGGGCCTGGGTGCCCGGCCGGGGCCTGGTTCTCGACCCGTACCCCGCCTCCGCCCCCCACGGGGGCGCCGAACGGCCGGTCCGGCGCGGGCGCATCGTCGACCCCGAGTCCTGCGGGCGGCTGCTCGGCCGGATCGCCGACGCGGCTCTGGGCCCCGACCGCAGCGACAGCGTGATCGTCCTCAGCCACCCGGTGCTCGCCGGGGCCGAACACCGTACCGCCGCGCGCGCGTTGCTCGCCGGGCTCGGGACGACGCGGGTCGTGGTCCTCAGCAGCGCCCGGGCCGCCGCCGCGTACGCCGGTCCGAGGGAGGCGGGCCCGCTGCTCGTCGTCGACATGGGGGCCGAGCTGACCGAGGTCACGCTCCTGGTGGGCGGCCTGGTCGCCGACGCCCGGCAGGCCGAGAGCGGGCTCGACGATCTCGACGGCCTCGATCCGGCGGCGCTGCCCGCCGCCCTCGTCCGCACGGTGCTCGACATGATCACCTCCATGTGGCGGCACGACCGGCACGGTGCGATCCGTGGAGCCCTGCGCAAGGGCCCGGTGCTCGCGGGCGGCGGCGCGCTGCGGGCCGATGTCACCGACCGCATCGCCCGTTGCCTCGGCACCCGGGTGCGCCTGGCCGACGACCCGTCGACCACGGTCGTCCGGGGCGCCGGACAGATCCTCAGCTCCGTGCTCCGCCACCGGACGGCGCCGCCCGAGCACTCCGGCCGACCGAGGTGACGCGGTACCCGGGACGGCCCCGGGAGAACGCGTTCCGGGTGCGGTCCGTGCTGTCCGCGCTGCTGCTCACCGTTCTCACCCTGGTGGGTGGTGCCGCCACGGCGAGCGGCGCGGCACCCGCCCTGACCGCCCGGAGCACGGCGCCCGCCGCCATGTCCGCCGGCGCCCCCGCCGCCACCACCGTGACCTCGGTGTCCGCCGCACCGACGACCCACCGGACCGGGACCGATCACGCGCGGACCGATCACTCCGAGCGCCACCACACCGGTGCGGTGGCGCGGGCCGGGCACGAGCGGCCCCGGGCGGCGGCCGATCCGGCGCAGGCTCCGCGGGCGGGCAGCGGCCGGCCGTATCTGCTCCTGCACGCCCCGCCGCCCCCGCACGACGCGCTGACGCCCGCTCCGCCGGGGCTCGCCGAGCCGTGCGCCGGAGTACGGCGGACCGCCACGGACACCTTCGACGTGCCCGGCAGCCGCAGGGGCGCGCTCCCCGGTGTCCGGGGGCCTCCGGGCAGGACGACCACCGGTCCCACGACCGGTCATCCGTCCTGTTCCGCATCTGCCGCATCGGCGTCGCGTCCTCACTGAGGTGAGGGCGCTCGACGCCCCACCGGAGGATCTCCATGACTCGCGCCACCGTGGTGCGAGCGGTTCTGGCTGCCGCCGTTCTGCTCGTCTCCGTCTTCATCACCTTGACCATGTCGCCCAGACTCGGCCTCGATCTCCAGGGCGGCACCCGTATCGTGCTCCAGGCCCGGGACACCGCCACCGTCCAGGCGGACCGGGAGACCACCGACCGCACCCTGGAGGTGCTGCGCCAGCGGATCGACTCGCTGGGCGTCTCCGAACCGAATCTGACCCGTTCCGGCGAGGACCGGATCATCGTCGAACTGCCCGACGTCCAGGATCCGCGCCAGGCCACCGAGGTGATCGGCCGGACGGCTCAGCTCAGCTTCCACGCGGTCGAGGGCCCGGCGGCCGAGGAGCCGGATGGGAAGACCCCGGACTCCGACCCGGCCGACCCCGAGCGGCTGACCCTCCCCGACGAACAGGGCCGCCCCCTCGCGCTCGGCCCCAGCCGGCTCTCCGGCGCGGGCGTCGAGGACGCCACCGCCGGGTTCGACGCGCAGGGCGGAGCGGGCTGGAGCGTCTCGCTCGAATTCCGCAAGGACGCGGGCCAGGACTGGAAGCGGCTGACCGGCGAGGCCGCCTGCCATCCGGCCGGGGACGACCGGCGCCGGGTCGCCATCGTCCTCGACGAGAAGATCATCTCCTCACCGCAGGTCGACCCCTCGGTCGGCTGCCGGGCCGGACTGCCGTCCGGGGCCACCCAGATCACCGGTTCGTTCGGCGCGGACGAGGCGCGTGACCTGGCGCTGCTGATCAAGGGCGGGGCCCTGCCCGTACCCGTCGAGATCGTCGAGCAGCGGACCGTCGGCCCGACGCTCGGAGCGGCGGCCATCGACGCGAGCATGCAGGCGGCCCTCATCGGGGCCGCCGCCACCGCACTCTTCATCACCGTCGTCTACCGCCTCTTCGGCGCGCTGGCCGCCGTGGCGCTCGGCGCGTACGGGGTGATCTCCTACGCCGCGCTCGTCGCCCTCGGCGTCACGCTGACCCTCCCCGGCCTCGCCGGTTTCGTCCTCGCGATCGGCATGGCGGTCGACGCGAACGTCCTGGTCTTCGAACGGGCCAGGGAGGAGTGCGCGGAGCGGCCGAAACGCTCGCTGCGCTCCGCGCTGACCACCGGCTTCCAGCAGGCGTGGAGCGCGATCGCCGACTCCAACGTCACCACCCTGATCGCCGCCGGACTGCTCTTCTTCCTGGGCTCGGGCCCGGTCAAGGGCTTCGGCGTCACCCTCGCCATCGGCGTCCTCGCCTCGATGTTCTCCGCGCTGGTCATCGCCCGCGCGCTCACCGAGATCGCCGCGAACACCCGCTTCGTCAGCGACTACCGCGGCGTCAACGGCATCGGGCGCCCCGGCGCCGTACGGACCTGGCTGGTCCGCAAGGATCCGCGGCTCTTCCGGAAGCCGGTCCGCTGGCTCGTCGTCTCGGCGGCGCTGGTCGTCGTCGCGGTGGCCGGGATCGTGGTGCGCGGGATCGACCTGGGCGTCGAGTTCACCGGGGGCCGGCTGGTCGAGTACTCCACCAGCAGGCCGGTCGACGTCGAGACGGCCCGGGACGCGCTCACCGCCGCCGGGTTCGGCGACGCCGAGGTCACCACGGCCGGCGACGGCGATCTGTCCGTACGCACCGGGAAGCTCGACAACGACGGCGAACACGCCCTGCGGGCCGCCCTCGCCGAGGAGGGCGGCGAGACGACGAAGGTCCGGGACGAGCTGATCGGCCCGAGCCTCGGCGACGAACTGCGGCGCAACGCGCTGATCGCCCTGGCGGTCGCGGTGGCCGTGCAACTGGCCTATCTGGCGGTCCGCTTCCGCTGGACATTCGCCGTGGCCTCCGTCGGGGCCATGGTGCACGACGTGATCCTCGTGGTGGGCGCCTTCGCCTGGCTGGGGCGGCCGGTGGACGGCATCTTCCTGGCCGCCCTGCTCACCGTCATCGGTTACTCGGTCAACGACTCGGTGGTGGTCTTCGACCGGGTCCGCGAGCTGTGGGGGACCAACCGGAAGACACCTCTGGACACCATCTCCCGCCGGGCCGTCCTGCAGACCGTTCCTCGCACGGTGAACACCGGGATGGGCGCCCTGTTCATCCTGGCCGCCCTCGCGGTGCTGGGCGGCGACTCGCTCGCCGACTTCGCGCTCGCCCTGCTCATCGGCATCGTCGTCGGCACCTGGTCCTCGGTGTTCACCGCCGTACCGGGGGCTCTCGTCCTGGAGCGGACCGCCAAGGCCCCGCCGCCCGTACCGGGCAAGGGGAAGGGCACGGCGCGCGGCAAGCCCCGCCCGAAGCGCCGCGACCCGCTCGACAACGGAGCCCGCGTCTGAGCTGACAGAACCGCGTCCGAGGTGACGGGCCCGCGTCCGAGGTGACAGGAAGGGGCCGGGTCAGGACGGTACGTGGGCGTGCAGATAGGCGGCGGTCCCGCGGTCGGCGGGAAGGAACGTCTCGATGGCCAGCTCGGCCACCGTCACGTCCATGGGCGTGTTGAACGTCGCGATCGACGACACGAACGACAGGACCCGGCCCCCGTGTTCGAGCCGCATCGGCAGCGCGAACGCGGCGGGCCGCTCCTGCTCCCGCCCCCGATCCGGCCCCGTGCCGTCCGTTCCGTCCGCCCGTGCGGGTACGGGATAGGCGGCGACCTCGTCGTACAGCGCGCGCAGCTCGGGCGAGCGTACGAGGGCGATCTGCCGGTCCATCTGCGCCAGCAGGTCCGCCCGCCACGCGGCGAGGTTCACGATGCGCGGGGCGAGCCCGTCCGGGTGGAGGGTGAGCCGCATGGCGTTCACCGGTGGGGCCAGCAGCTTCTCCGACACGCCTTCCAGCAGCAGCGCGATGCCCCGGTTGGCCGCCACCACGCCGTAGACGCCGTCCACCACGAGCGCCGGATACGGCTCGTACGCCGCCAGCAGCCGGTCGAGCCCTTCGCGCAGGGCGGCCATCGCGGGGTCGTCGAGCGGCGTCTGCGCGTAGCGGGGCGCGTAACCGGCGACCACGAGCAGCGCGTTGCGCTCCCGGACCGGGACGTCCAGCTGCTCGGCCAGCCGCAGGACCATGTCCTCGCTGGGCCGGGAGCGGCCCGTCTCGATGAAGGAGATGTGGCGGGCCGAGGAGTCCGCGCGCAGGGCCAGCTCCAACTGGCTGATGCGCCGCTGCTCGCGCCAGTCGCGCAGCAGCGGCCCCACTCCCGTGTCGGGCGAGACAGTCGTCATGCCAAGACCGTAACGTCACCGGCGGGCCGGGGCCGGTACGGGCCGCTGTGACGTGTACGCCGGCCCACCGAGACGTGAGCAACCGAGACCCACGGGAGCCGTTCCATGAGCGCCGAACCGCTGTCGCCGACCGAGATCGACCGCCGGCTGGAGAGCCTGCCCGGCTGGGCGCTGGAGGGGGACCGGATCACCCGGACCTTCCGGCTGCCCTCCCACTTCGCCGCCGCCGCGCTGACGGTCCACATCGCGCGGATCCAGGACGAGCTGAACCACCACTCCGATCTGACCCTCGGATACAACACGGTGGCCCTCTCCGTCCACACGCACGACGCGGGAGGCGCGGTCACCGAGAAGGACCTCGCGCTCGCCGCCCGGGTGGCGTCCGCCGCCCCGGCCCACGGAGCCGAATAGCCCGGCGCACCGGGAGGCCGCTTTGGCTCAGGCCACCGTGCCGAACCGCGGGTTCGCGCCGAGCCACTGCGCGTAGACCGGGCTGCGCGACACCGCCTCCGCGTACGCCGCGCGGGTCGCCCCGGCCACCGTCCCCGCCGCGGCGTCCGCGGCGGGGGAGTGCGGGTGCCAGCCCACCAGATGACGCCAGCTGAGCGGCGCACCGGCGAGCGGTCGGGTCACCACGCCGGGCGTCGGCGGGAACGTCGCCCGGCACAGCCCGATCGCCCGCCCCACCTGCACCAGGTGGACGACGGACGAGGTGTCCGTCTCGTACACCGACACCGGGGTGAAGCCCGACCGCGCACAGGCCGCGGTGAAACAGTCGGCGAAGCAGCCGTCGCCCGGCACGTCCGCCCAGCACTCGTCCGCGAGCGCGGCGAGATCCAGTTCCGCTTCGCCGGCCAGGGCGTGATCCTCCGGCAGCATCACGAAGACCGGATCCACCCCGACGACCTCCCAGGACAGCCGGTCCGCCAGCGGCGGCGGACTCTCGCCGCAGGTGCCGATCAGTGCGAAGTCCAGCCGCCCGTCGATCACCAGCGAGGCGATCTCGGCCACCGACCACGAGGTGTACGTCGACACCGGCACCGACGGGTGCGCGGCGGCCATCCGGTCCACCAGGCCGCCGAGCAGCGGACCGTGCGTGCCGCCCAGCCGGAACCGGTCCAGCGACCCCGTGGCATTGGCGAACCGCACGGCCTCCGCCTGCAGTTCGCTGACCGCGGGCAGGACCACCCGGGCCCGCTCCAGCACCAGTTCGCCGAGCGGGGTGGCCCGCGCCCCGGTGTGGTCGCGGTCGAAGAGAGCGCCGCCCAGGGCCTTCTCGATCCGCCGCAGCTGAGCGCTGAGAGCGGGCTGGGCAAGCCCCAGCGTGGCGGCGGCCTTGGTGAGGCTGCCGGTGTCGGCTATGGCACGGACCGTACGTAGATGGCGCAACTCCAGCTCCATAAGGGAAAGTTATGGGCCCGGAGTCACCCCGGCAATATGTGTGCTCCGCCTACCGTTCGGTCGGTGTACGGGTGGTGTATTCCGCCGGGCCGACCGCGGCGAAGAACGTTCCGGTTCGGCCGTGCGGGGCGTCGTCCGCGGCGGCCGCCTCGATTTGCCGGACCGGCAAAGAAGCTTGCCGCGTGCGTCCCGTCCGGGGAGGCTGACCCCATGAGCAGCCACGCCGGTCACGGCCACCACGAAGCGCACCCCGCCGACATCGACTGGGACGTCCTGGGTCCCCTGCTGGAGCGGGAAGCCGAACTCAACGGTACCCAGTACGAGGAGGCGGCCCGCTGGATCGCCGCCCTGCCCACCGCGCCGAAGGTCCGCCGGGTCCTGGACGTCGGCAGCGGTCCCGGTGTCGTCTCCTGTCTGCTGGCCGAGGTCTTCCCGGAGGCCGAGGTGGTGGCCGTGGACGCCACGCCCGCTCTGCTGGAACGGGCGAAGAACCGGGCCCGACGCCTCGGCGTGATCGACCGCTTCCGGACCCTGGAGGCCGAACTCCCCGATCATTTCGACCGGTTGGGCGAGGCCGATCTGATCTGGGCGGGCAACTCCCTGCACCATCTGGGCGACCAGCGCGCCGCGCTGGCCGGATTCGCCGGGCTTCTGCGGCCCGGCGGCACGGTCGCGCTCGTCGAGGGCGGCCTGCCCGCCCGGCGGCTGCCCCGCGACATCGGCATCGGACAGCCCGGTCTGGAGGCCCGGATGACCGCGGCCGCCGCCACGCGCTTCGAGCGCATGCGGTCCGAACTCCCGGGAGCCAAGCGGGAGACCGAGGACTGGAGTGCTCTCTTCACCGCGGTCGGCCTCGTCCCGCAGGGCACCCGCAGCTTCCTCCTCGACCTGCCCGCCCCGCTCTCCCCGGCCGCCCGCGACCATGTCGTCGCGAGCATCACCCGCGAGCGCGACGTGCTCGGCGACCTGCTGACGGCCGAGGACAGCGCCGTACTGGAACGGCTGCTGGACCCCGAGGACCCCGAAGGCCTGCACCACCGCCCCGACGTCCACCTGCTTACCGCCCGCACGGTGCACCTGGGCCGCCGCGCCGACTGAGCCGGCGGCCCCGGTGCGCTACCTCACCGGCTCCAACCGCCACCACTGGAAGGGGGAGTCGGTGTCCTCCCACTGCTGAATCGAGCCGCCGTCCTCGGTGGAACGGTCCGCGACCTCCATGGCGAGACCGCTGATGAAACTCACCAGCGTCACCGTTCCGGGGGCCTCCGGATGCTGCTCGATCAGCCACTCCTGGGCGCCGAAGTTGTTGGCCTTCCACTGCTGGATACGGGTGCCGTTCGACGTGTCGGCGCCTGCCACGTCCAGCCGCTTCCCGCTGTGCTCGTTGACCAGGTGGAAGAGGGCCGCGCCCTCGTGCACCGGGGACAGCCGCCACACCTGCGCGGCCGTCCCGTCGTCCTGGCCCTGCTGGACCCGGGCCCCGCTGCCCTTGGCCGCGCCGTACACCTCCAGCAGCAGCCGGCTGCCGACGTTGCGCAGGCGGTACGGACCCGCCTCGACCACGGGCGCCAGTCCGCCGCTCATGATTTCCGTCTCCCCGATCGACGCCGGCCGTCGGCTCAGGCGCCGACCGTGAACTCCGCCGGGTCGGGGCCGAGCCGCCTGCCCTCGTCCAGGGCCGCGAAGGCGGCCAGGTCGTCGGCGTCCAGCTCGAAGCCGAACACATCGAGGTTCTCCTTGATCCGCGACGGGGTCACGGACTTCGGGATCACGATGTTGCCGGTCTGCAGGTGCCAGCGCAGCACCACCTGGGCGGGGGTGCGGCCGTGCTTCCGGGCGATGGCGACGACCGTCGGCACCTCCAGCAGGCCCTTGCCCTGGCCCAGCGGCGACCACGCCTCGGTGGCGATGCCGTGGTCGGCGTGGAAGGCGCGGGACTCGGCCTGCTGGAACTGGGGGTGCAGCTCGATCTGGTTGACGGCCGGGACGACGGAGGTCTCGGCGAGCAGCCGCTTCAGGTGCTCGGGGTGGAAGTTCGACACGCCGATGGCCTTCGCACGGCCGTCGGCGAGGATCTTCTCGAACGCCTTGTACGTGTCGGTGTACGCGTCCTTCACCGGGACCGGCCAGTGGATCAGGTACAGGTCGACGTAGTCCAGGCCGAGCTTGTCCAGCGAGGCGTCGAAGGCGCGCAGCGTGCTGTCGTGGCCCTGCTCGCTGTTCCACAGCTTCGTGGTGACGAAGAGCTCGTCGCGGGCGACGCCGGAGGCGGCGATGGCCTTGCCGGTGCCCGTCTCGTTCGCGTAGATCGCGGCGGTGTCGATGCTCCGGTACCCGGTCTCGATGGCCGTGGCGACCGCCTTCTCCGCCTCGTCGTCCGGCACCTGCCAGACGCCGAAACCGAGCTGCGGCATGTCGAGGCCGTTGTTGAGGGTGATGGAGGGGACCTGGCTCACGAGCGATCGATCCTAACGTCGTCGGTTGGTGACTCCCCACGACAACGACCGGGCGGGTCCAGGCATTCCCGTGGCCGCCGGTCAGTGGTAGAGCGCGTCGACCTCGACCGCGTACGCCGTCTCGATCGCCTTCCGCTTCAGCTTCAGCGAGGGCGTCAGCAGCCCCAGCTCCTCGGTGAACGGATGGGCCAGGATCCGGAACGTACGGATCGACTCGGCCTGCGACACCGCCGTGTTGGCGGCCACCACCGCCCGTCGGACCTCCATCTCCAGGTCCGGGTCGCGCACCAGGTCGGCCGGGCCCAGCGGGGTGCGGCCCTGCATCGTCAGCCAGTGCTCCACGGACTCCTGGTCGACGGTGACCAGCGCCGCGATGTACGGGCGGTCGTTGCCGACGACGATGCACTGCGCCACCAGCGGATGCGCCCGTACGCGTTCCTCCAGGCCGGCCGGCGAGACGCTCTTGCCGCCGGACGTCACCAGGATCTCCTTCTTCCGCCCGGTGATCGTCAGATAGCCGTCCTCGTCCAGCGCACCGAGGTCCCCGGTCGCCAGCCAGCCGTCCTGCAGCACCGACCGGGTGGCCGCCGGGTTGCCCAGATAGCCGGAGAACACGTTCGGCCCGTGCACCCACACCTCGCCGTCGTCCGCGATGTGCACCGAGGTGCCGGGGATGGGCTGCCCGACCGTGCCGTACCGGGTCCGCTCCGGAGGGTTCGCCGTCGCCGCGGCGGTCGACTCGGTGAGCCCGTACCCCTCGAAGACCGTCACCCCGGCGCCCGCGAAGAACAGCCCGAGCCGGCGGTCCATCCCCGAGCCGCCCGACATCGCGTGCCGCACCCGGCCGCCCATCGCGTCGCGGACCTTCTTGTAGACGACCTTGTCGAAGAACTGGTGCTGCATCCGCAGCCCGGCCGAAGGACCGGGACCGTCCCCGAACGCCTTCTGCTCCAGGGCCTCCGCGTACTTCACCGCGATGTCGACGGCCTTCTCGAACGGCCCGGCCCGGCCCTCCGCCTCGGCCCTGCGCCGGGCCCCGTTGAACACCTTCTCGAAGATGTACGGCACCGCCAGGATGAACGTCGGCCGGAACGTCATCAGGTCCGGCATCAGCGCGTTCGCCGACAGCTCCGGCTGATGGCCGAGCTTGACCCGGCCGCGGACCGCGGCGATCTCGACCATCCGCCCGAAGACATGGGCCAGCGGCAGGAAGAGGAGCGTGGCCGCCTCGTCGCCGGGCTTGGAATGGAACACCGGCTCCCAGCGCGTGACCATCGTGTCGCTCTCGAACATGAAGCTCGCGTGCGTGATCACGCACCCCTTGGGGCGGCCCGTCGTCCCCGAGGTGTAGATGACGGTCGCCACGGAATCGGGCGTCACCGCGCGCCGGTGCCGCTGCACCACCTCGTCGTCGATGCCCGCGCCCGCCGCGACCAGTTCGTCCACCGCTCCGGCGTCCAGCTGCCACAGCCGCTTCAGATGCGGCAGCCGGTCGATCACCGAACCGACGGTCATGGAGTGGTCCTCGTGCTCGACCATCACCGCCACCACCTCGGCGTCGTGCAGCATCCACAGGACCTGCTCGGCGGAGGAGGTCGGGTAGATCGGCACCGACTGGGCCCCGACGGTCCAGAGCGCGAAGTCGAAGAGCGTCCACTCGTAGCGCGTACGGGACATCAGCGCGACCCGGTCGCCGAACCGCACCCCGTGCGCGATCAGCCCCTTGGCCAGGGCCAGCACGGAATCGCGGAACTCCCCGGAGGTCACATCACGCCACTGGCCCCCGGCGTCCTTGCGGCCGAGCGCGACGCGGTGCGGATCGTCCTCCGCGTAGTCGAAGACCACATCGGCCAGACCGCCGACTTGAGGCGCCGCCGCCATGGGTGGGACAGTGAAATCGCGCAATGACATGCTCCTAGTGGCGCTCCGCACAGCGCCGCGACGCTACCCCAAGGCGGGGCCCGGCGGGAGGGGCCCGGAGCCGCCGCACACCGAGTCGTCCGCACAGGTCAACCGTCGAAATCCGGCCAGATGGGCAAGGCTCGGGCGTCCGCCCGGTCCAGTTCTGACGGAGGGGTAAGCGGCTCGCGCCGGAATCTCCACCGAATCCGCCCGCCGTTACCACCGCGGGCCCGCGCCGGAGGCGGCGAGCGGGAGGCTGCCGCTAGCGGCCGGTCCCGCGGTGCAGCCGGTCGCCGCCCGCCAGGATCGCTGAGGCCAGCGCGTCGGCCGCCTCCTGGGACGCGCCCCGGCGGTTCCCGTGCAGCAGGACGAAGTCGACGGTGCCGAGCTCAGGCAGCCCCGTCCTGGCCGGAACCGGCACCAGGCCCGGCGGGACCATCCCGCGCGAGTGCGCCATCACCCCCAGGCCCGCCCGCGCCGCCGCGACCAGACCGCTCAGGCTCGTACTCGTACAGGCGATCCGCCAGGCCCGACCGTGCTCCTCCAGCACCTCCAGGGCGCGGGCCCGGGTGATGGCCGGCGGCGGGAAGACGACCAGCGGCACGGGGCGCTCCGGATCGACCCGCAGCTGGGGTGCGCCGATCCAGTCCAGCGCGTCCTGCCACATCAGTTCGCCGTGGGTGTCACCGGTACGCCGCTTGGCCAGCACCAGGTCCAGCCGGCCCGCTTCGAGCTGCCGGTGCAGCGTCCCGGACAGCTCCACGGTGAGCTGGAGCTCGACCTCCGGATGGTCGCGGCGGAAGGACTCCAGGATCTCGGGGAGCCGGGTCAGCACGAAGTCCTCGGAGGCCCCGAACCGCAGCCGGCCGCGCAGCCGGGTGCCCGCGAAGAACGCCGCGGCCCGCTCGTGCGCCGACAGGATCGTCCCCGCGAAGCCGAGCATCGCCTCGCCGTCCTCGGTGAGATCGACGCGATGGGTGTCCCGGGCGAACAGCTGCCGCCCGGTCGCCTCCTCCAGCCGCCGCACATGCTGGCTGACCGTGGACTGGCGGATCCCGAGCCGGCGCGCGGCCTGGGTGAAGCTGAGCGTCTGGGCCACGGCGAGGAACGTACGCAGCTGGGCGGGGTCGTACGTGGCGTCCATGGAGCCACGTTATCGGGTTCCGTGATGACAGTCAGAGTGGAATACCGGATTCCCGATGGCGCGGTACGGGAGCAGGATGGACGCCGGACCGAAACGCCTACCGCCGGAGCCCCGAGCACATGACCCGCCGCTTTCCGCGACCGCCGTCCTGGCTGCCGGTCGACGCCTACATCCTGGCGCTGGCCGCGACCGTGGCCCTCGCGGCGCTGCTGCCCGCCCGGGGCGCCGCCGCCGAGGTGGCGGGCGGGGCCTCCACCGGCGCGGTCGCCCTGTTGTTCTTCCTCTACGGGGCGCGGCTCTCCACGGCCGAGGCGCTCGACGGGCTCAAGCACTGGCGCCTCCACCTCACCGTCCTGGCCTGCACCTTCGTCGCCTTCCCGCTGCTGGGGCTGGCAAGCCACGGCCTGGTGCCGTACGTGCTGACGCCCGAGCTCCAGGCAGGCTTCCTCTTCCTGTGCCTGGTCCCCTCGACGATCCAGTCGTCCATCGCCTTCACCTCGATCGCGCGGGGCAATGTGCCCGCGGCGATCTGCGCCGGATCCTTCTCCAGCCTCGCCGGGATCTTCGTGACCCCGCTCCTCGCCGCCCTGCTCCTCGGCTCGACCGGGGGCGGCTTCTCGGCGGACTCGCTGCTGCGGATCGTGCTCCAGCTGCTCGTCCCGTTCCTCGCCGGACAGCTGCTGCGCCGCTGGGTCGGCGGCTTCCTCGTCCGGCACAAGAAGGTGCTCGGACTGGTCGACCGGGGGTCCATCCTCCTCGTCGTCTACACCGCGTTCAGCCAGGGGATGGTCGCGGGGGTCTGGCACCAGGTCACCCCGGCCCGGCTCGGCGGGCTGCTCGCCGCCGAGGTGGTCCTGCTGGCGCTGATGCTCGCCCTGAGCTGGTACGGGGCACGGCGGCTGGGGTTCGACCGGGAGGACCGGATCGCCATCCAGTTCGCCGGTTCGAAGAAGAGCCTGGCGGCCGGGCTGCCGATGGCGAGCGTCATCTTCGGGGCGCACGCGAGCCTGGCCGTGCTGCCGCTGATGCTCTTCCACCAGATGCAGCTGATGGTCTGCGCGGTGATCGCCAAACGCCGCTCCCGTGACCCGGAACCGCACGGAGGCCCGGCCGCCGCCTCCGGGGCGTTGTCGGACCCACCGGTTACGGTAGCCGGTAGCCGGCAGCGAGGGAATGCCATGAGTGACGAGCCCGGTACGCCCGCCGATGACTTCCCGCACGGGGCGGGCAATCCGGCCCGCGGCGCTCTGCGGGCGGCGGGCTACACCCGCCTCGCCCAGCTCACGACCGTGACCGCCGCGGAGGTGCTCGCGCTGCACGGGGTCGGCCCGAAGGCGATCGGGGTCCTCCGCGAGGCGCTGGCCGCCGAGGGCCTGGCCTTCGCGGGGGAGTGAGCGGCGGCCTGGTGCACGGCGGATACCCGGGGCGGTGAGCGGAGAGCGGCCGCCCCGGTCCCTCAGGCGGGTCGGACCTGCGGCGCCGCCGCCTCCAGCGCGATCCGGTGCTCACCGGCGTACACGTTCATCGACGGGCCCCGCAGGAAGCCGACCAGCGTCAGTCCGCTCTCCGCCGCCAGGTCCACGGCCAGCGAGGACGGGGCCGAGACCGCCGCGAGCACCGGGATCCCCGCCATCACGGCCTTCTGCGCCAGCTCGAACGAGGCCCGCCCCGACACCAGCAGCACGGCCCGCGACAGGGGCAGCCGATGGTCCGTGAGCGCGCGGCCCACCAGCTTGTCGACCGCGTTGTGCCGGCCGACGTCCTCGCGGACGTCCAGCAGCTCGCCCTCCTCGGAGAACAGCGCGGCGGCGTGCAGACCTCCCGTCCGGTCGAACACCTGCTGCTCGGCGCGCAGCCGGTCCGGGAGGGCGGACAGCAGTTCCGGAGTGACCCGCACCGGGGGAGCGTCGGCCACCGGGTGCCGGGTCGTGGTGCGTACCGCGTCCAGGCTGGCCTTGCCGCACAGGCCGCACGAGGAGGTGGTGTAGACGTTCCGCTCCAGCGTGATGTCGGGGACCCGGACCCCGGGCGCGAGCTTCACGTCCACCACGTTGTAGGTGTTCACACCGTCCGCCGTGGCCCCGGCGCAGTAGACGATCGACTGGACCTCGTCCCCCTCGGCGATCACCCCCTCGCTGACCAGGAAGCCCGCGGCCAGCGCGAAGTCGTCGCCCGGCGTCCGCATGGTGATGGCCAGCGGCCGGCCGTTCAGCCGGATCTCCAGCGGTTCCTCCGCCACCAGGGTGTCCGCGCGGGAGGAGACGGCACCGTCCCGGATGCGGAGGGTGCGTCGGCGTTCGGTGACCCGTCCCATGGATGTGAACCCGATTCTGTCCGTGTGCGGCGGCTTCCGTGTCCGTGGGCGGAAGCCGAAACCTGACTCCGTCATTGTCCGGCACCCGCACCGGCGTGTCGCCGTCGCCTGTTCAGCACGCTGACCAGGCTGTTGTCAATGCTCCAACGTGTGGGCCGGATATCTGTGGGATCACGTGCCCCCGTACCCGGCGGTAGCGACCAAGACTGGATGTTTCCTGCCCTACCTGACGATGGGAACCCGTATGACCGGCTCACGTGTCGTGGCGCTCGGCCACTACCAGCCCGCCAAGGTGCTCACCAACGACGACCTGGCGGCCATGGTCGACACGAGCGACGAGTGGATCACCAGCCGGGTCGGCATCAAGACCCGCCATGTGGGTGGCCCCGACGAGCCGGTGGACGAGATGGCCGCGCACGCGGCAGCCAAGGCGCTGGCCGCGGCCGGTCTGCAGGCCTCGGACATCGATCTGGTCCTCGTCGCCACCTCCACCGCGATCGACCGGTCCCCGAGCATGTCGGCGCGGGTCGCGGCCCGGCTCGGCATGGGGTCGCCCGCGGTGATGGACATCAATGTGGTGTGCTCCGGCTTCACGCACGCGCTGGCCACCGCCGACCACACGATCCGCGCCGGTGCGGCCACCCGGGCGCTGGTGATCGGCGCCGACAAGATGGCCGACATCGCGGACTGGACCGACCGCTCCACCTGTGTGCTGCTCGGCGACGGAGCGGGCGCCGCGGTCGTCACCGCCGACCCGGCCGCCCCCGACACCCCGGACGGGCCCGGCATCGGACCGGTGCTGTGGGGCTCGGTGCCGGAGATGGGCAACGCGGTGCGGATCGAGGGCACGCCGCCGCGCTTCGCGCAGGAGGGCCAGTCCGTCTACCGCTGGGCCACCACCCAGCTCCCCCCGATCGCCCGGCAGGTCTGCGAGAAGGCCGGCATCGCCCCGGAGGACCTGGGCGCGGTCGTCCTGCACCAGGCCAATCTGCGGATCATCGAGCCGGTCGCCCGCAAGATCGGCGCGGTCAACGCCGTCATCGCCCGGGACGTGGTGGACTCCGGCAACACCTCGGCCGCCTCCATCCCGATGGCCCTGTCCAAGCTGGTCGAGCGCGGCGAGGTCGCCTCCGGAGCGCCCGTCCTGCTCTTCGGATTCGGCGGGAACCTCTCCTACGCGGGCCAGGTCATCCGCTGCCCCTGACCGCCTCCGCGGAGCTCCACGACCCCTCCCCGTAGACCTTCGTACTGCCGCCCCGTCGATCTCCGTGACCCCTCCCCGCCGACCTTTGTCCTGAGTGTGGAAAAAGTTGGGGCCGATTCCTGCGCAACTTCTTCCCACTCCGGGAAAGCGCTGCTACGTTCCCCTCGAAAGCCCGACGGACTGGCCGATGTGGCGGGGAGGGACGCGTGAGACGTATGACGGCACGACCCGCGAACGCGCATCAGGCGCGGCTGCTCCGGCTGCTGCGCGACGGGGGACCCAACTCCCGTGCGCAACTGGGCGATCAGGTCGATCTCTCCCGCTCGAAGCTCGCCGTCGAGGTGGACCGGCTGCTGGAGACCGGCCTGGTGGTGGCCGACGGACTCGCCGCATCGCGCGGCGGGCGCCGCTCGCACAACATCCGGCTCGCTCCCGAACTGCGGTTCCTCGGCGTCGACATCGGCGCCACCTCGATAGACGTGGCCGTCACCAACGCGGAGCTGGAGGTACTGGGACACCTCAACCACCCGATGGACGTGCGCGAAGGACCCGTCGCCGTCTTCGAGCAGGTCCTGTCGCTGGCCGCCAAACTGCGGGCCTCCGGGCTCGCCGAGGGCTTCGACGGCGCGGGCATCGGGGTTCCCGGCCCCGTCCGCTTCCCCGAGGGCGTGCCGGTCGCGCCGCCGATCATGCCCGGCTGGGACGGCTTCCCGGTCCGCGAGGCGCTCAGCCAGGAGCTGGGCTGCCCCGTCATGGTCGACAACGACGTGAACCTCATGGCGATGGGGGAGCAGCACGCGGGCGTCGCCCGCTCCGTGGGCGACTTCCTCTGCGTCAAGATCGGTACGGGTATCGGCTGCGGCATCGTCGTCGGCGGCGAGGTCTACCGCGGTACGACCGGCAGCGCCGGCGACATCGGGCACATCCAGGTGGACCCGGACGGCCGGCCCTGCGCCTGCGGCAACAAGGGCTGCCTGGAAGCCCACTTCAGCGGTGCCGCGCTCGCCCGCGACGCGGAGGACGCCGCCCGGGAGGGCCGCTCGCCCGAGCTCGCCGCCCGGCTGGAGACAGCGGGCCGCCTCACCGCCGCCGATGTGGCGGCCGCCGCCGCGGCCGGCGACGCCGCCGCCCTCGACCTCATCCGTGAGGGCGGCAACCGACTCGGCCAGGTCATCGCGAGCCTGGTCAGCTTCTTCAATCCCGGTCTGGTGGTGATCGGCGGCGGGGTCACCGGCCTCGGTCACAACCTCCTCGCCAGTGTCCGCACCCAGGTCTACAAGCAGTCCCTGCCCCTGGCCACCGGCAACCTCCCCATCGTGCTGGGCGAGTTGGGGCCCACCGCCGGAGTGATCGGCGCGGCCCGGCTCATCAGCGACCACCTCTTCTCGCCGGCCTGACCCCAGGCCGCACGACGCACCACCCCGTCAGCTGCCGTACGCACCACGCTCCACGGAACCACCTCTTCAGTCAGCAGCCGTTCGCGGTGCCGCCGGCTCCACGGCACCTCCAGCCCTGCGCCCTGTCCGCTCACCGGCCCTCCCCGGCCCCTCGGCACCGCCCGAGCAGGGGAGACCCCATTCGCCGAGGGGATTCGTCATGGCACCAGAACCACCCCTGCTCACCATGTCAGGCATCACCAAGCTCTTCCCGGGCGTGCGCGCCCTGGACGGCGTCGACCTGGAAGTCCAGGCCGGCGAGGTCCACTGCCTCCTCGGCCAGAACGGTGCGGGCAAGTCCACCCTCATCAAGGTGCTCGCCGGAGCCCACCAGCCCAACGACGGCGAGATCACCTGGCGCGGCGAAACCGTCCAGCTCAAGTCGCCGATCGCCGCCATGCGCCTGGGCATCGCCACCATCTACCAGGAACTCGACCTGGTCGAAGGCCTGTCGGTCGCCGAGAACGTCTTCCTCGGCCACGAGCCGACCAGTGCGGGCTTCATCGTCCGTACGGGGGAGGGGCGTTCGGCGGCGAAAGCGCTGCTGGCCCGCCTCGGCCACCCGGAGATCGACCCGGCCCGGCACGTCGGCGACCTCTCCGCCGCCCAGCAGCAGATCGTCTCCATGGCACGGGCGCTCTCCCACGACGTCCGGCTCATCGTGATGGACGAACCCTCCGCCGCCCTCGACCCCGACGAGGTCGACAACCTCTTCCGGATCGTCGACGGCCTCACCGCCGACGGGGTGGCGGTCGTCTACATCTCGCACCGGCTGGAGGAGATCCGCCGCATCGGCGACCGGGTCACCGTCATCAAGGACGGCCGGACCGTCGCCGTCGGACTGCCCGCCGCCGACACCCCCACGCGCGACATCGTTGCCATGATGACCGGCCGCGACGTCGCCTATGTCTTCCCGCCGCGCCCCGAAGAGCCGGCCTCCGCCACCGCCGAACCGGTGCTCCGGGTCCAAGGCCTCTCCCGCAAGGGCGAGTTCGCGCCCGTCGACCTCGAACTGCGGCCCGGCGAGATCGTCGGCCTGGCCGGACTCGTCGGCTCGGGCCGCTCGGAGATCCTGGAGACGATCTACGGCGCCCGCAAGGCGAGCACCGGAACCGTCACCGTGGCGGGCAAGCAGCTCCGGCCCGGCAGCGTCCGCGCCGCCGTCGCCGCGGGCATCGGCCTCGCCCCCGAGGAACGCAAGGCCCAGGCCCTGCTGATGACCGAGTCGGTCACCCGTAACGTCTCCGTCTCCTCGCTCTCCCGCTTCGCCCGGATCGGCTGGATCGACCGGGGCGGCGAGCGGAAGGCCGCGCGGAGCGCCACCCGCGAACTGCAGATGCGGCCCGACAACCCGGACGCCGCCGTCCGCACCCTCTCCGGCGGCAACCAGCAGAAAGCCGTCCTCGCCCGCTGGCTGCTGCGCGGCTGCCGGGTCCTGCTGCTGGACGAACCCACCCGTGGCGTCGACGTCGGCGCGCGCGCCGAGCTCTACGCCGTGATCCGCCGGCTGGCCGACGAAGGCCTCGCCGTCCTGCTCGTCTCCAGCGAAGTGCCCGAAGTCCTGGGCCTCGCCGACCGGGTGCTGGTCCTCCGCGAGGGCGAAGTGGTCCACACGGCCCCCGCCCAGGAGCTCGACGAGCACCGCGTACTCGACCTCGTGATGGAAGGGAGCCCGACGCCATGACACAGCCCGCCCCGTCGGCGCAGCACAACGGGCCGGACAAGGGGGCTCCCACCGGCCCCTCCGACGCACCGCCCGCGAAGCCGGGCAGCGGCAGGCCGGCCCTCGGACTGCGGCTCGACGTCCGGATCCTGTCCCTGCTCGGTGTCCTCGCCGCCCTGATCCTGGTCGGCGGCATCACCGAACCGGACGCCTTCCTGGACACCGGCAACCTCCAGCTGATCCTGACCCAGGCCTCCGTCATCGGTGTCGTCACCGTCGGCATGACCTTCGTCATCATCAGCGGCGGCATCGACCTCTCCGTCGGAGCGATGGTCGCCCTCGCCTCGGTGTGGGCGACGACCCTGGCCACCCAGGAGTACGGCTTCGCGGGCATCGCGTTCACCGCGGTGATCGTCGGCCTCGCCGCCGGACTCGTGAACGGCGTCCTCATCGCGTACGGCGGCATGGTCCCGTTCATCGCGACGCTGGCCATGCTCGCCTCGGCCCGCGGACTCGCCCTCCAGATCACCGACGGCAAGACCCAGATCGTCACCGTCGACTCGGTCCTCGACCTCGGCCTGCCCGACTCCTACATCCTCGGCATCCCGCCGCTGGTCATCATGTTCGCCGCGGTCACCGTCGTCGGCTGGCTGATCCTCAACCGGACCACCTTCGGCCGCCGCACCGTCGCCGTCGGCGGCAACGCGGAGGCCGCCCGGCTCGCCGGCATCGACGTCCGCCGTCAGCGCCTGTACCTCTACCTGCTGTCCGGGCTGTGCTGCGGCATCGCCGCCTTCATGCTGATCGTGCTGGCCGGCTCCGGCCAGAACACCAACGGCAACCTGTACGAGCTCGACGCCATCGCCGCCGCGATCATCGGCGGAACCCTCCTCAGCGGCGGCCGCGGCACCATCGTCGGCTCCGTGCTCGGCGTCCTGATCTTCACCACGATCACCAACATCTTCGCGCTCAACAACCTCCAGAGCGACGTCCAGCAGATCGCCAAGGGCGCCATCATCGTCGCCGCCGTCCTGGTCCAGCGCCGCACCATGCGCGGCAGGGAGACCTGACCGCGCGCCCGACCGCACCCGAGCGCCCCACAACGCACCTCCCCGCACCCGCACCTCGTAGCACCCACCGGATGAAGGGTCAGACCGTCATGCCAGAAACCAGCCGCAGAGGGCTGCTGTTCGGAACCGCCGCCGTCTCCGCGGGCGCGCTCCTCACCGCCTGTACCAGCAACGAGCCCAAGAAGACGGAGCCCGCGGGCAACAGCGCGCCCGCCGACGACAAGCCGGGCAAGGCGGTCACCATCGGCTTCGCCGGACCGCAGGCCGACCACGGCTGGCTCAACGCGATCAACGTGAACGCCAAGTCCCGGGCGGAGACGTACTCCGACGTCACCCTGGAGATCACCGAGGGCTCCAACGACACCGCCGCCCAGATCGGCCAGGTCAAGACCCTCATCAACAAGAAGGTCGACGTCCTCGTCGTCCTCCCCGCCGACGGCAAGGCGCTCACCCAGGTCGGCCTGGAAGCGATGCGGGCGGGCATCCCGGTCGTCAACCTGGACCGCATCTTCGCCTCCCCGCAGGCCTACCGCTGCTGGGTCGGCGGGGACAACTACGGCATGGGCCTCAACGCCGGGCACTACATCGGCGAGCAGCTCAAGGACAAGCCGAACGCCAAGGTCGTCGAACTCGCCGGGATCGACAACCTGGAGCTGACCAAGCAGCGCAGCCAGGGCTTCGCCGACGCCCTCAAGAACTACTCCAACATCAAGCTGGTGGCCCGTCAGGCGGCCGACTTCACCGTCGAGTCGGGTCAGGCGAAGATGGCCCAGCTCCTCCAGGCGCAGAAGCAGTTCGACGCCCTGTGGAACCACGACGACGACCAGGGCGTCGGAGCGCTGCGCGCCATCAAGCAGGCGGGCCGCGACGAGTTCATCATGGTCGGCGGCGCCGGCGCCAAGTCCGCGATGGACGCCATCAAGGCCGACGACTCGGTCATCAAGGCGACCGTCCTCTACCCGCCGACGATGGCCGCGTCCGCGATCGACCTGGCGCGGGCGCTCGGCCAGGGCAAGGGCGTCAGCGGCCTCTCCGAGATGGAGATCCCCACCTCGCTGACCCTGTACTCCGCGGTCGTGACGAAGGACAACATCGACCAGTACCTGCCGACGGGCTTCAACTGACCGGGACTCCGGGGGATGCGGAGAGCGCATCCCCCGGCCCGTTACCGCACACCGACGAGGAGGAAGTCCGCATGGCCCGTAGTCAAGAGACGGAAACGCAGACCCCAGCAACCCCGCCGCGGCAGGCGCCGGGAACGCTCGGGGTCGGCATGGTCGGATACGCGTTCATGGGCGCCGCCCACTCCCAGGGGTGGCGCACCGCAGGACACGTCTTCGATCTGCCGCTGCGGCCCGCTCTCGCCGCGATCTGCGGACGCGACCGGACGGCGGTCGAAGCCGCCGCCGCCCGGCACGGCTGGGCCGCGGCGGAGACCGACTGGCGGGCCCTGATCGCCCGGGACGACGTCCAGCTGATCGACATCTGCACCCCGGGCGACAGCCACGCGGAGATCGCCATCGCCGCCCTGGAGGCGGGCAAGCACGTGCTGTGCGAGAAGCCGCTCGCCAACAACGTCGACGAGGCGGAGGCGATGGTCCGCGCCGCCGAAGCGGCCGCCGCACGCGGCCAGATGGCCATCGTGGGCTTCAACTACCGCAAGGTGCCCGCGATCTCCTACGCCCGCCGGCTCATCGCGGACGGCCGGCTCGGCCCGCTGCGCCATGTGCGGGCCACCTACCTCCAGGACTGGCTGGTGGACCCCGCCTCCCCGCTCACCTGGCGGCTCAAGCGCGAACACGCCGGGTCCGGCGCGCTCGGCGACCTCGGCGCGCACATCGTCGACCTCGCCCAGTTCCTGTCGGGCGAGCTGATCACCGGCGTGTCCGCCGTCTCCGAGACCTTCGTACGGGAGAGGCCCCTGCTCTCCGGGGCCTCGGCCGGGCTCTCCGGCAGCGCCGACACGGTGGAACGCGGCGAGGTGACCGTGGACGACGCGGCGATCTTCACCGGCCGCCTCGCCTCCGGCGCACTGGCCTCCTTCGAGGCCACCCGGATGGCGGCGGGGCGCAAGAACGCCCTGCGCCTGGAGATCAACGGGGAGCTGGGCTCGCTCGCCTTCGACCTGGAGCGGCTCAACGAACTGTCCTTCCACGACCACACCGAACCCGCCGCCACCGCGGGCTTCCGGCGCATCCTCGTCACCGAGCCCGAGCACCCCTACCTGGAGGCCTGGTGGCCGCCGGGCCACGCCCTCGGCTACGAGCACACCTTCGTCCACCAGGCCCGCGACGTGATCCACACGATCGCCGAAGGCACCGCGCCCCGGCCCTCGTTCGCGGACGGACTCCAGGTGCAGCGGGTGCTCGCCGCCGTCGAGGAGAGCGCCGCCAAGAACTCCGTCCACACTCCGGTCCCCGCCTAGGAGGTCGCCGCCCATGCCCCGCCCCTTCACCCTCTTCACCGGCCAGTGGGCCGACCTCCCGCTGGAGGAGGTCTGCCGCCACGCCCGCGACTTCGGCTACGACGGACTCGAACTCGCCTGCTGGGGCGACCACTTCGAGGTCGACAAGGCGCTCGCCGATCCCGGGTACCTGGACAGCAGGCACCAACTGCTCGACAAGTACGGGCTGAAGTGCTTCGCGATCTCCAACCACCTGGTCGGCCAGGCCGTCTGCGACCACCCGATCGACGAACGCCACCAGGGCATCGTGCCCGCCCGCATCTGGGGCGACGGCGAGCCCGAAGGCGTACGGCAGCGGGCCGCCGCGGAGATCGCGGACACCGCCCGGGCCGCCGCCGCCTTCGGCGTCGACACGGTCATCGGCTTCACCGGCTCCTCGATCTGGCACCTGGTCGCGATGTTCCCGCCCGTCCCGCCGCACATGATCGAGCGGGGCTACGAGGACTTCGCCGAGCGCTGGAACCCGATCCTGGACGTCTTCGACGCCGAGGGGGTGCGCTTCGCCCACGAGGTGCATCCGAGCGAGATCGCCTACGACTACTGGACCACCAAGCGCGCCCTCGAAGCGGTCGACCACCGGCCCGCGTTCGGGCTGAACTTCGACCCGAGCCACTTCGTCTGGCAGGACCTCGACCCGGTCGGCTTCCTCTACGACTTCCGCGACCGGATCTACCACGTGGACTGCAAGGAGGCCCGCAAGCGTCTCGACGGACGCAACGGCCGCCTCGGCTCGCATCTGCCCTGGGGCGACCCCCGGCGCGGCTGGGACTTCGTCTCGGCCGGCCACGGTGACGTGCCCTGGGAGGACGTCTTCCGGATGCTCCGGTCCATCGGCTACGAGGGCCCGGTCTCCGTGGAGTGGGAGGACGCCGGCATGGACCGGCTGCACGGCGCTCCGGAAGCGCTTGCCAGCCTGAAGCGGTTCGACTTCGACCCGCCGTCGGCCTCCTTCGACGCGGCCTTCGGCGGCGGCGAGTAGCACGGTCCGGCAGGCCCCGGGGGCATGATCCGCACATCGGGCCCCAGCCCCCGGGGCGGCCTCGCCCTGCCCGGAAATCGCTTTGTCCTGACGGAAGCAGAAGTTCGACTTACCTGTTGCACAAGGGCTTTCCGTCGAGGACGAACAGGTCTACCGTCCACCACGTGTACACGACATGACTCGCGTCACCGGGGTCGCTCCTGACCCCGGCGGCGCACGCGCGGCAGTCCCCGCGCGGCACGGCACGGCTACACCCGCCCGTACAACCGGCACTCTCCGGAGGACCAACGTGCACAGAACACGAAAGCGGCTCCTGGCCCGGACCCGCGTCCGAAAGACCCTCGCGCTGTTCACCGGCGGCCTGCTCGCCGCCGCGACCCTGACCCTCGGCTCCGCTCCCGGCGCCACCGCCCACCCGGGTCACCCGGGCCACGACGAACCCGTGGCGGAGGACTTCCAGCAAGTCACCCTCGCCAAGGGCGCGGAGGAGACCGGCGAGCCCATGTCGCTCGCGGTCCTCCCCGACCGCAGCGTGCTGCACACCTCGCGCAGCGGCGAGCTGCGGATCACCGACAGCGCCGGCAACACCAGGATCTCCGGCACCCTCCCCGTGTACACGCACGATGAGGAGGGCCTCCAAGGCGTCGGCGTCGACCCGGACTTCGCCGAGAACCGGGCGATCTACCTCTTCTACGCACCCCCGCTCGACACCCCCGCGGGCGACGCCCCGGAGACCGGCACCGCCGCCGACTTCGCGAAGTTCGAGGGCGTCAACCGGCTCTCCCGCTTCGTCCTCAACGAGGACGGCACCCTCGACACCGCCAGCGAGAAGAAGGTCCTGGACGTCGCCACCTCGCGCGGCACCTGCTGCCACGTCGGCGGTGACATCGACTTCGACGCCGAGGGCAACCTCTACCTCTCCACCGGCGACGACACCAACCCCTTCGCCTCCGACGGCTTCACCCCGATCGACGAACGCCCCGACCGCAACCCGGCGTTCGACGCCCGGCGTACCTCGGGCAACACCAACGACCTGCGCGGCAAGATCCTGCGCATCAAGGTCGCCGAGGACGGCTCGTACACCGTCCCGGAGGGCAACCTCTTCGAGCCCGGGACGGACAAGACCCGCCCCGAGATCTACGCGATGGGCTTCCGCAACCCCTTCCGCTTCTCCGTCGACCAGGCCACCGGCACCGTGTACGTCGGTGACTACGGCCCCGACGCGGGCGCGGCCGACCCCAAGCGCGGACCGGCCGGCAAGGTCGAGTTCGCCCGGGTGACGAAGGCCGCCAACTTCGGCTGGCCCTTCTGCGTCGGCGACAACGAGCCCTACATCGACTACGACTTCGCCACCAAGACCTCCGGCGCCGCCTTCGACTGCGCCGCCCCGAAGAACGAGTCGCCGCACAACACCGGACTCGTCGACCTGCCGCCGGCCGAGGCCGCGTGGATCCCGTACGACGGCGGCTCCGTGCCCGAGTTCGGCACCGGCTCCGAGTCCCCGATGGGCGGACCCGTCTACCGCTACGACGCGGACCTCGACTCCCCGGTGAAGTTCCCCGAGGCCTACGACGGCGACTTCTTCGCCGGTGAGTTCGGCCGCCAGTGGATCAAGCGCATCGAGCAGGACGCCGACGGCACCGTCCAGTCCATCAACGACGTGCCGTGGTCCGGCACCCAGATCATGGACATGGCCTTCGGCCCGGACGGGGCGCTGTACGTCCTCGACTACGGCCTCGCCTGGTTCGGCGGCGACGAGAACTCCGCGCTCTACCGCATCGAGAACGCCACCGGAGGCCGCTCGCCCATCGCCGAGGCCTCGGCGAACAAGACCTCGGGCACCGCACCGCTGAAGGTGAAGTTCTCCTCGGCCGGCACGGCGGACGGCGACGACGACCCGCTGACCTACTCCTGGGACTTCGGTGACGGCGGCACCTCCACCGCCGCCAACCCCACGTACACGTACAAGAAGAACGGCACCTACACCGCCACCCTCACCGCCGAGGACCCGACCGGCCGCACCGGCTCCGCCAGCGTCCACGTCACCGTCGGCAACACCGCCCCGACCGTGGAGCTGGTGCTCCCCGAGGACGGACAGCTCTTCGAGTTCGGCGACGCCGTGCCGTTCAAGGTGAACGTCAGCGACCCGGAGGACGGCACCATCGACTGCACCAAGGTCGAGGTCAAGTTCACCCTGGGCCATGACAGCCACGGCCACGACATCACCACCGAGCACGGCTGCGAGGGCACCATCAAGACCGCCATGGAAGGCGGCCACGACCCCAACGCCAACATCTACGGCGGCATTTCGGCCTCGTACACCGACAACGGCGGTGGCGGCCAGCCCAAGCTGACCGGCAAGGACACCTCCCGGCTCCAGCCCCGGCACCGCCAGGCCGAGCACTTCGACGACTCCTCCGGCGTCACCACGCCGAGCAAGTCCAGCGCCCACGGCGGCAAGACGGTCGGCGACATCCACAACGACGACTGGATCTCCTTCAAGACCTACGTCCTCGGCAACACCACCAAGCTCACCGCCCGGATCTCCTCGGCCGGCTCCGGCGGCTTCCTCGAAGTGCGCACCGGATCGCCCACCGGCAAGATCCTCGGCTCGGGCCCGGTGCCGGTGACCGGCAGCTGGGACACCTTCCAGGACATCGACATCCCGCTGCGCGGAGCGCCCAAGAAGCAGACCGAACTCTTCCTCGTCTTCAAGGGCGGTGACGGAGCCCTCTACGACATCGACGACTTCGAGCTGTCCAACACCCCGGTCGACAAGACCGCCAAGCGCGTCCTGGTCTTCTCCAAGACCGCCGGATTCCGCCACGACTCCATCCCGGACGGCATCGCCGCCCTGAAGGAGATCGGCAAGGAAACCAACATCACGGTCGACTCCACCGAGTCCGCCGCCCAGTTCACCACCAGCAACCTGGCCCGCTACGACGCCGTCGCGTTCCTCTCCACCACCGGTGACGTCCTCAACGCCGATCAGCAGAAGGCGTTCGAGAACTACGTGGCCACCGGCGGCGGTTACGTCGGCATCCACGCGGCCGCCGACACCGAGTACGACTGGGAGTTCTACGGCGGCCTCGTCGGCGCCTACTTCGACTCCCACCCGCAGATCCAGCCCGCCACCGTCCGCGTCGAGGACCACGACCATCCGGCCACCGCGCACCTGGACGAGGAGTGGGAGCGCACCGACGAGTGGTACAACTACCGCACCAACCCCCGGGACAAGGCCAAGGTGCTGGCCACCCTCGACGAGACCACCTACACCGGCGGCACCATGAAGGGCGATCACCCGATCTCCTGGTGCCAGACCTACGAGGGCGGCCGCTCCTTCTACACCGGCCTCGGCCACACCAAGGAGTCCTACGCCGAACCGGCCTTCCGCAGCCACGTCCTGGGCGGCCTGCGCTACGCCACCGGCCAGGTCAAGGCCGACTGCAAGCCGGACAAGGGCTACCGGACCATCTTCAACGGCAAGACGCTGGAGGGATGGAAGCAGGCGGGCCCGGGGAAGTTCTCCATCAGTGACGGCGCCCTGCACTCCGAGGGCGGCATGGGCCTGCTCACCTACCAGGCCAAGGAACTGAAGTCGTACTCGCTCAAGCTCGACTGGAAGATGGCCGGCGACGACAACTCCGGTGTCTTCGTGGGCTTCCCGGAGTCCGACGACCCCTGGTCGGCGGTCAACAACGGGTACGAGATCCAGATCGACGCCACCGACGCCGCCGACCGCACCACCGGAGCCGTCTACACCTTCAAGTCCGCCAACATCAAGGCCCGCGACCGCGTCCTGCGGCCGCCGGGACAGTGGAACAGCTACGAGATCAAGGTCCAGGGTGAACGTCTGCAGGTCTTCCTCAACGGAGCGAAGATCAACGACTTCACCAACACCGACCCGGCCCGCAGTCTGAAGGACGGCTACATCGGCCTCCAGAACCACGGAGCCGACGACCAGGTGTCCTTCCGCAACATCCAACTGAAGGAGCTGCCCTCGAAGTAGGGCGGCCGCCTCTGCCGACGACGGGCGGGGGAAGCACGCGCCTTCCCCCGCCCGTCGTCCACCACCCCCGACATCGCCCCAGGGAGGCAGCCCGTGACCGCACACGCCGATCGTGAAGGCCGAACCGACGCCCCAGGCCGAACCGACACCCCGAGCCCTTCGGAGGCTTCCGGCCTCGCGGGTTCCGCGGACCGCGCGGAGGCCATGGGCCTCGCCGGTGCCGGGGACCGTGCGGAGGTCGCGGGTCGCACCGGCGTCTGGTTCATCGGAGCGCGCGGTTCGGTGGCGACCACCGCCACCGCGGGCTGCGCCGCCATCGCCGCGGGTCTGCACCCGCCGACCGGCATGGTCACCGAGACGCCCCCCTTCGCCGACGCCGGTCTGCCCGCCCTGACCGACCTGGTCTTCGGCGGCCACGACACCCTCGACTGCCCGCTGTCCAAGCGGGCCGAGGCGCTGGCCGACGGCGGTGTGCTGCCGCACGGACTGCCCTCCGCCGTACGCGCCGAACTCGACGCCGCCGACGCCGAGATCCGCCCCGGCGGACCGCTCCCCGGCGACACCCGCAGCGACCAGGAACTCATCGCCGCGTTCGCCGCCGACCTCACCGACTTCGCCCACCGCCACGACCTGGCCCGCGTCGTCGTCGTCAACGTCGCCTCCACCGAACCCGCGCCCGGCCCCGACGACACCCGGCTGCCCGCCAGCTCGCTCTACGCGGCCGCCGCCCTGCGCGCCGGCTGCGGCTACGCCAACTTCACCCCCTCCACCGGACTGCGCGCCCCCGCGCTCACCGACACCGTCGCCTCCAGCGGACTTCCCCACGCCGGACGCGACGGCAAGACCGGCCAGACGCTGCTCCGTTCCGTGCTCGCCCCGATGTTCCTCCAGCGCGCCCTCGCCGTACGGGCGTGGTCCGGGTCGAACCTCCTGGGCGGCGGGGACGGGGCGGCGCTGGCCGATCCGGCGGCCGCCGCCGCGAAGAACGCCGGGAAGGAACGCGTCCTGGCCGACACCTTCGGCACCGCGCCCGAGGGCGAGGTGCACATCGACGACGTGCCCGCGATGGGGGACTGGAAGACCGCCTGGGACCACATCGCCTTCGACGGCTTCCTCGGCTCCCGCATGATCCTCCAGACCATCTGGCAGGGCTGCGACTCGGCCCTCGCGGCCCCGCTGGTCCTGGACCTGGCCCGGCTGCTCGCCCGCGCCCACGAGGCCGGGATCAGCGGCCCGCTGCCGGAGCTGGGTTTCTACTTCAAGGACCCGGACGGCGGCACCTCGGCGGCGCTCGCCGAGCAGTACACGACCTTGCTCTCCTTCGCCGAGCGGCTGCGGGCCCAGGCGTGAGGCGGGGAGGCCGAGCCGTTCCGGCCGCGCTGGTGGCGGCCCTGTCGCTGCTCCCGGCCGGGCGGCGGAACGGTTCTGCACACGGCGGCCCGCCCGCTGCCGTGACCGATGACAGCCTGTCCGGTGCGGGTGGGACTGCGCCCGCACCGGACAGGCCCGGACCGCCCCCCACGGGCCGGAACGGAGAACAGGGCGCGGAGGACGCGGACGCGAGCCGATCGCGGGCGGCCTCCGGACCGGACGCCGAGCAGGGCGCCGACCAGGCCTCGGGCCGGGCCTCCGGCCGCGGTGCCGACCGGGCCTCCGGCCAGGGGGCCCACCAGGCCTCCGGCCGGAGCGCGCCCCGGCAGCGCCTGCGGGCCTGGGCGGAACTGCTCCGCGTCTCCGCCCTGTTCTCCGTGCCCGGGGACGCGCTGGCGGGCGCCGCGGCGGTGGGCCGCCGGCCCGGCCGGGGCACCGCACTGGCGATCGGCGCGTCGCTCTGCCTGTACGAGGCCGGGATGGCCCTCAACGACTGGGCCGACCGCGAAGAGGACGCCGTGGACCGCCCGCACCGCCCGATCCCCTCGGGCCGCATCAGCCCGGCGGCGGCCCTGGGCGCTGCCGGGGTACTGACCGCGGCGGGCCTCGCCCTGGCGGCCCGCGCCGGCCGCCCCGCGCTGACCGTGGCCACGGGGCTGGCCGCCACGGTCTGGGCCTACGACCTGCACCTGAAGCACACGAAGGCGGGCCCGGCGGCCATGGCGGCGGCCCGCTCGCTGGACCTCCTGCTGGGCGCGACGGCCACGGCGACCGGCAAGGTGGCCGCGTCGGGCACCGGAACGCCGGCCGTCGGAGCCCGATTCGACAACGTTGCCGGACGGGCGGCCCGGGCGGGCGCGACACCCGCACGGGCGAGCCTGATCTCGGCGCGAGGAGCAGCGGGCCCGGCACCGGCGCGCGGTGGAGCGGCCCCGACGCCGGTGCTCGGCGGCCTGACCACGTGCCTCCCCGCGCTTCCCGCCGCCTTCGTGCTCGGGGCGCACACCTACGGCGTCACCGCCGTATCGCGCCACGAGGCGCAGGGCGGCTCCACCGGAACCCCGCTCGCGGTGCTGGCCACGACGACGGCACTCGCGGCAGCGGTACTGGGGGAGCGGTGGGGCAGGACCCTCGGCCTGCCCGGAGCGACGGTGACCGCCTCCGGCGCGGGCCCGGGGACCGGAGCAGGTCCCGCAGGGGCGCCCGCCCGCGGAGCGACGGCCCGAAGGACAGCCGTCCCCGGCCGGGCCACCGCCCGCGGTGCGGGCCCACAGCCCGGCGACACCCCAGGGCAAGACCTCCTCGGGCAAGACCTGTTGGGGCGGGGCATCCCCGGGCGGGGTCTCCCCGGCCGGGCCACCGACCCCCTCCGGCTCCTCGTCGTCGCGCTCACCGGCGCCTACCTCCGTACCGCCGGACCACCCCTCCTGCACGCCGCACTCAACCCGTCCCCGCCGCTCACCCAGCGGGCGGTCGGCGGGGGCATCCGGGCCATGATCCCGCTCCAGGCCGCGCTCGCCGCCCGCGCCGGCGCGCCCGTCACCGGACTCGCCGTCATGGGGCTCGTCCCCCTCGCCCGCAGCCTCGCCCGGAAGGTGAGCCTCACATGACCCTCCACCTCGGATACGGCACCAACGGGCTCACCGACCTCCGCCTCGACGACGCCCTCGGCCTGCTCGCCGACCTCGGCTACGAGGGCGTCGGCCTGACCCTCGACCACATGCACCTGGACCCCATGGCCCCGGACCTCGCCGAACGCACCCGCCAGGTCCGCCGCAGGCTCACCTCCCTCGGGCTCCGGGTCACCGTGGAGACCGGCGCCCGCTACGTCCTCGACCCGCGCCGCAAGCACGGCCCCTCCCTCCTCGACCCGGACCCCGACGCCCGAGCCGCCCGCACCGCGCTGCTCGTCCGCGCCGTCGACGTGGCCGCCGAACTCGGTGCGCACGCCGTCCACTGCTTCAGCGGCATCACGCCACCCGGCGCCTCGACGGACACCGCGTGGAAGCGGCTCACCGAAGCGCTCGCCCCCGTACTCGAAGCCGCTGACCGGTCCGGCGTTCCTGTCGCCATCGAGCCCGAACCCGGCCACCTCCTCGCCACCCTCGCCGACTTCCACCACCTGCGCGGCCTGCTCGGCGACCCGGGACCGCTCGGCCTCACCCTCGACATCGGCCACTGCCAGTGCCTGGAGGAGGCCTCGCCGGTGGAGTGCATCAAGGACTCCGCCCCCTGGCTCCGGCACGTACAGATCGAGGACATGCGGCGCGGAGTCCACGAACACCTTCCGTTCGGCGACGGGGAGATCGACTTCCCGCCCGTGCTCGCCGCCCTGGCCGCCTCGGACTACCGGGGCCTCACCGTCGTCGAACTGCCCCGCCACTCCCACGCCGGCCCCGAACTGGCCCGTGCGTCCATCGACTTCCTGCACGACGCCATGACACGCGGTACGGCGACTAAGGGAGGCGCACCGTGCTGAAGTCCCGCAAGGAACTGGACGCCGAACTCGACGGGTCCGCCCGCGCCTGGCTGGACGAGGCCCTCGCCGAGGCAGCCCACGACGCGGCAGCCGCCTCCGACGCCCCCCGCCCCGGCGCGAGCCCGTACGCCTCCCCGCCGTGGGAGCTGCGCTACGCCGCCGCCGGCCGGCACTGCGGACCGGAGCACGCCGACTCCGTACGCTCCCTTCTGCTCGTCGAGGCCCGCGCCTCCCTGCCCTCCGTCACCCGGCTCTACGAGCAGGGCACCGCGGCCGAACGCCGCGCCGTCCTCCTCACCCTGCACCTGCTCGACCTCGGCGACACCGCCCTCCCGCTCGTCGAGGACGCCCTGCGCGCCAACGACACCCGGCTGGTCGCCGCGGCCGTCGGCCCCTACGCCGCCGACCACCTCGACGCCCACGCCTGGCGGCACGCCGTACTGAAGTGCCTGTTCACCGAAGTGCCGGTCGCGGCGGTCGCCCGGCTCGCCGACCGGGCCCGAGGCGACGCCGAACTCGCCCGCATGCTCGGCGACTTCGCCGCCGAACGCACCGCGGCCGGCCGCACCGTCCCCGAAGACCTGCGCACGGTCCTGGGGCATGCCCGGCGGACCGGAGCCCCCACCGCCCCCGCCCCCACGGAGGAGTCCTGATGCGCATCTTCGACCCCCACATCCACATGACCTCCCGCACCACCGACGACTATCGGGCGATGTACGACGCGGGCGTCCGCGCGCTCGTCGAGCCCTCCTTCTGGCTCGGCCAGCCCCGCACCTCGCCCGCCAGCTTCTTCGACTACTTCGACGCACTCCTCGGCTGGGAGCCCTTCCGCGCCTCGCAGTACGGCATCGCGCACCACTGCACGCTCGCCCTCAACCCCAAGGAGGCGAACGACCCCCGCTGCACCCCCGTCCTGGACGCACTGCCCCGCTATCTCGTCAAGGACTCCGTCGTCGCCGTGGGCGAGATCGGCTACGACTCCATGACCCCGGCCGAGGACCACGCGCTGGCCGCCCAGCTCCAGCTCGCCGCCGACCACGGGCTGCCCGCCCTCGTCCACACCCCGCACCGCGACAAGCTCGCCGGTCTCCACCGCACCATCGACGTCGTCCGCGAATCGAACCTCCCCCCGGAGTTCGTCCTGCTCGACCACCTCAACGAGACCACCGTGAAAGCCGCCACCGACAGCGGCTGCTGGGCCGGGTTCTCCATCTACCCGGACACCAAGATGGACGAGGACCGCATGGTCACCATCCTCCAGAACCACGGCACCGAGAAGGTCCTCGTCAACTCGGCCGCCGACTGGGGAAAGAGCGACCCCCTCAAGACCCGCAAGGTCGCCGACGCCATGCTGAAGGCCGGCTTCACCGAGGACGACGTCGACCAGGTCCTGTGGCGCAACCCCGTCGCCTTCTACGGCCAGAGCGGCCGCCTCCAGCTGGACGTCCCGGCCCCCGATCCACTCCACGAGGGCAACTCCATCCTGCGCGGCGGGGAGTGAGGCGGCCATGCGCTTCCGCCACCCGGACGGCTCCACCGTCCACCTCGCCTACTGCACCAACGTCCACCCCGCCGAAACCCTGGACGGCGTCCGCGCCCAGCTCCGCGACCACTGCGAACCCGTCCGCCGCCGACTCGGCCGGGACCGCCTCGGCATCGGCCTCTGGCTCGCCCGGGACGCCGCCCGCGCCCTGATCAACGACCCCGCCGAACTCCGCTCCCTGCGCGCCGAACTCGACAGCCGCGGCCTCGAAGTGGTCACCCTCAACGGCTTCCCGTACGAAGGTTTCGGCGCCGACGAGGTCAAATACCGGGTCTACCGGCCGGACTGGACCGAACCCGACCGGCTCGCCCACACCACCGACCTCGCCCGCCTCCTGGCCACCCTGCTCCCGGACGACGTCACCGAGGGCACCATCTCCACCCTGCCGCTCGCCTGGCGCACCCCCTACGACGGCGACCCCGAGGCCGCCCGCACCGCACGAGCCGCGCTCACCACGCTCGCCCAGCGCCTCGACGCCCTGGCCGAGATGACCGGCAAGTCCATCCGGATCGGCCTCGAACCGGAACCGGGCTGCACGGTCGAGACCACCGCCGACGCCATCGCCCCGCTCACCGACGTCGGGCACGACCGCATCGGCATCTGCGTCGACACCTGCCACCTCGCCACCTCCTTCGAGGACCCCGGGACCGCCCTCCACGCCCTGGCCGCCGCCGGCGTACGCGTCGTGAAGTCGCAGCTCTCCGCCGCCCTGCACGCCGACCAGCCCCACCTGCCCGAGGTCCGCTCCGCGCTCGCCGCGTTCGCCGAACCACGCTTCCTGCACCAGACCCGCACCAGCACCGCCGCCGGACTGCGCGGCACCGACGACCTCGACGAAGCCGTCACCGGCCGGGCGCTCCCCGACTCCACCCCCTGGCGCGCCCACTTCCACGTACCGCTGCACGCACCCCCCGCGCCCCCGCTGACCTCGACCCTGCCCGTGCTGCGCGACACACTCGCCCGGCTCGTCGGTGGTCCCGCGCCGCTGACCCGGCACCTGGAGGTCGAGACGTACACCTGGCAGGCGCTGCCGGCCGAACTGCGGCCCCGCACCCGCACCCAGCTCGCCGACGGCATCGCCGCCGAACTCACCCTCGCCCGCGACCTCCTGGTCGACCTCGGCCTCAAGGAACTGCCATGAGCGCGCCCGAAACCGGCACGGAAACCGCACAGGAGACCGGCGGCCCCACCCCGCTCCTCGTCCTCGACGTCGTCGGCCTCACCCCCCAGCTCCTGGCCCACATGCCGAACCTCCGGGCCCTGGGCGAGCAGGGCGCACAGGCACCGCTCTCCACCGTGCTGCCCGCCGTCACCTGCGCCGCCCAGTCCACGTTCCTCACCGGCGCCATGCCCGCCGAACACGGCATCGTCGCCAACGGCTGGTACTTCCGCGAGCTCGGCGACGTCCTGCTCTGGCGCCAGCACAACGGGCTCGTCGAGGGCGACAGACTCTGGGACGCCGCCCGCCGCGCCCACCCCGGCTACACCGTCGCCAACATCTGCTGGTGGTACGCGATGGGCGCCGACACCGACTGGACCGTCACCCCGCGCCCCGTCTACTACGCCGACGGCCGCAAGGAACCCGACTGCTACACCCGGCCCCCCGCCCTGCACGACGAACTGACCGACAAACTCGGCACGTTCCCCCTCTTCCACTTCTGGGGCCCCGGCGCCGACCTCGTCTCCTCCCAGTGGATCATCGACGCCACCCGGCACATCATCGCCACCCGCACACCCGACCTCGCCCTCTGTTACCTGCCCCACCTCGACTACGACCTCCAGCGCTACGGCCCCGACGACCCCCGCTCCCACCAGGCCGCCACCGACCTCGACCGGGCCATGGCCCCGCTGCTGGCCGACGCCCGGGCCGAGGGGCGTACCGTCGTCGCCCTCTCCGAATACGGCATCACCCGCGTCGACCGGCCGGTCGACATCAACCGCGCCCTGCGTCGGGCGGGCCTGCTGGAGGTCCACACCCAGGACGGCATGGAATACCTGGACCCGATGGCCTCACGCGCCTTCGCCGTCGCCGACCACCAGCTCGCCCACATCTACGTACGCCGCCCCGAGGACCTGGAAGCGACCCGGGCGGCCCTCGCGGACCTGCCCGGCATCGAGCAGCTGCTCGACGACGAGGGCAAGAAGGCGCACCACCTGGACCACCCCCGCTCCGGCGAACTGGTCGCCGTCGCGGAGAAGGACGCCTGGTTCACGTACTACTACTGGCTCGACGACGCCCGCGCCCCCGACTTCGCCCAGCTCGTCGAGATCCACCGCAAGCCCGGCTACGACCCCGTCGAGCTCTTCATGGACCCCCAGGACCCCTACGTCCGGGTCAAGGCCGTCTCTGCGGTCGCCCGCAAGAAGCTCGGCCTGCGCTACCGCATGGCGGTCGTCCCCCTGGACCCCTCACCTATTCGCGGCAGCCACGGCCGCCACCCCGAGAGCGACGACGAAGGTCCGCTCATCCTCTGCTCCACCCCCCACGCGCTCACCGAACGGGTCAGGGCCACCGAAGTGAAGGCCCTGCTCCTCCAGCTTGCCGGACTGCACTGACAACGCCCCGGCACCGCACAGCTCACCCCACGTCACCCATGTCACCAAGGGAGTCACGCGAACATGAGCCGCACCTCCAAGGACACCGAACTCGCCCGCAGACTGAGCCGCCGCAACATCCTCGGTGTCGCCGCCGGAGCCACCGCCGCCACGATCATCGGCACGGCGAGCGCCCAGGCCGACAGCCGCGACCGCGGCCAGGGACACGGCAAGGGCCACGGCCACGGACATGACCACGGCCACGGTCACGGGCACGGCAAGGGCAAGCCCGTCCTGCCGCCCGGCCGCCTCGGCATCCAGCTCTACAGCCTCCGCGACCAGGTCTCCACCCTCGGCTTCGCCCCCGTCTTCGCCGAACTGGAGAAGTACGGCTACGACGAGATCGAGTTCGCCGGCTACACCCAGGGCTCGGCGGGCGCCATCACGCTGGCCCAGCTCAAGCGGCTGGCCCGCGACCACGGCCTCAACCCGATCGGCAGCCACGTCGGCTACTACGACGACAACAACCCCGGCGCCTACACCTTCGCCCAGAACCTGGAGAAGGTCCTGGACGACGCCCAGGCGCTCGGCCTCAAGCACATCGGCACGGCCTCGGGCCCCTTCCGCTACGGCGACACGGTCGACGGCTGGAAGCGGGCGGCCGAGGACTTCAACACGTACGGGGCGGCCGCCCGTAAGCGCGGCATGAAGTTCTACCAGCACAACCACGCCGAGGAGTTCTCCTTCGCGACCGACAAGCCGCGCGTCCGCCTCTACGACGTGCTGCTCGAAGAGACCGACCCGGACCTCGTCTACCTGGAGATGGACATCTACTGGGCGTTCTGCGCCCAGTTCCGCTTCAGCAAGCGCGCGGACGGCAGTCCGGCCCCCCTCGACCCGCTGAAGTACGTCCTGAAGCACCCGAACCGCTACCCGCTGTTCCACGTCAAGGACGGTGTCCGCGACGAGACGACGCGCGACGGCTACCGCATGTCGGACGTCGGCGACGGGGACATCGACTACAAGACGTTCCTGTCCAAGGTCACACACCGGACGCACCAGGGCCGGACCTACCACCACTGGCAGACCGAGCACGACAACCCGGTCGAGTCGCTCGCCTTCGCCCGCAAGTCGAGCGAGCACCTGCACTCCCTGCGCGAGGGCCGCTGCGGCGACTGACCCGAGGGCCGCTGCGGCGACCGAGGTACGCGGCCGGGCCCGCCGGAACCACTCCGGCGGGCCCGGCCTCCGCCCCGCTCACCGCTCCGTGGCCACTACCCGATGCCCTGCCGGTCCGGAAGCAGGGCGAACTCCCGGTCGGCGGCCACCGCTACGTTCCGCTCCACGGTCTGCACGAGCAACTCACGATGCCTGAGCAGCGACTTCTTGCGGTCCTCCGGAGCGAGCAGCAGCAGGTCGTCGAGGCCGGCCATGAGCCGACGCGTCACCTGGGGACTTCCGGCGACACACCAGCGGATCTCCTCGAAGGCGAGGTCGACCAGGTCGTCCCACCCCGGACCGTCCTGCACGAGCCGCACCCGCCCGGCCCGGTCCCGGTGGTGGACGGTGCCGAGCGGCAGACGCGCCACCGCCGCGAGGAACTGCACGATCCGGTCCAGGCACTGCACGGCGGTGGTCGGATCGTTCACGGACGTCGACAGGGCCCGCAGCGCGATGTCCGTGAGCTGCCGCAGCCCGAACGCCAGATCCTGGTGCAGGGTGCGCTCCACCGAGACGGACACTGAAGACCGGAGCCGGTGCCGGGGTGGCACGGACCCACCGTGGACGGCGAGGACCGGCGTCCCCGGCACGACGAAGTCGCCGATCCGCGGGATGAGCCGCAGCACGACGTCCTGCCGCCGCGCGGCCCGGACCAGCCGCGCGGTGTTCACGTCCCGCAGCACCCCGGCCCGCCCCTCGTGCGTCACCCGCGCGGTCTCCGGCCCCGGATCGTCCTCGCCGCCCGGCCCCCTCGGCAGCCTGCCCAGCACCCGGAACGAGTCCCGCGCGATCTTGTCGACGACCGGCCCCACCTGCATCAGCCGCAGCGTCGCGCTCACATAGACGACGAAGAGCAGCAGACTCAGCCCGAGCAGCACCAGGATGAGCAGGCTCTGCACCAGCGGGACCGAAACCACCAGGCGCGGGTCGGTCTCGCTCTCGTACGAGGAGAGGACGAGCAGCGAGAAGAGGAACGTCGCCAGGAACACCGTCAGCGTGAGCTTGCTGATCCGGCTCCTGACGAAGATCCGCACCACCCGGGGCGTCAGCTGGCCGCTGGCCATCTGCACCGCGACCAGCGAGATGCTGAACACGACACCGATGAAGGTCATCATCGCGGAGCTGATCGTGGTGACGATCGTCTTCGCGTCCTGGGAGAACGCGATGAGCTGACTGAGCTCGTCGTACGCCTCCTCCCGCCGGAGCAGCGCGACGATCGCGTCGTCCAGCTCGGTGGCGATCAACCACAGCACGAACACGCAGACGAACCCCATGGTCGGGGCGGACCAGAACGTGTCACGCAGATGCTCACGCAGAGGGGACAGCGGACGGGGCCGGCGGTAGCCGCGATCACTCATGGACGCGAAGGTAGCCCCGGGAGCTCCACGGACCGGGGAGGCCGAGGTCGCATCGGCACGCCGCACCGCACTGACCACCAGATATGCACCGGATACGCAGGTGAAACGCACTCCGAACCCCTGGTATTGTTTTCCATGTCGCCGCGGGGAACACACCGCGAACGACAGACACCTTGTCCGGGTGGCGGAATGGCAGACGCGCTAGCTTGAGGTGCTAGTGCCCTTTATCGGGCGTGGGGGTTCAAGTCCCCCCTCGGACACCAGCAAGACCCCACATCACGTGGGGTCTTTTGCTTTGCCGGGCGCGCGGCGGCGTGGGCAGGGCGCCCGGCCGAATCGGTCACCCGGCGGAGAACCACGCGACCGCCGCCAGGACCAGCGGAACCGGGCAGGCCAGAGCTCCCAGCAGGAGGCTGCGTCCCTCACCGGACATACGCCGCACCGCCGGCGCCCGGCAGACTGCGACGAACACGCCCGCGCCACCGCACAGGACCGCGGAGCAGCACAGCAGGAAGCCGCCGACCGGCACGCCCGCCGCCGCGCTCCACAGTGCTGTCATCCCGACCATGAAGCACAGCCAGGAGAGGGACAGCGACGTGAGCAGCCACAGCGCCGCGGACAGCAGCACCACGCCGAGGTGCCGGGGCGGAGGCGCGATCCGGGCCGGCCGGTAGAGGGTGTCATAGGTGCGGGGATCCATGCCCTGATCCTCGCCGGGCGCCCGCCGTCCGGGCATGAGGCGGATGACTCAACCCACCGCGGGCCCGTACTCACTCCCCCCTCCCGTCACGATCCGGTCTCGGCCACGGGAGGGGGTCTTGCTTTCGGCCATGTAATCGATTCCAATCATCCGTGTAATCGATTCCACGGACGTCGTGCCGCCGGTTCTCACCGGTTCGTCGCCGATCACCCCCGGGTTTCGAGGTGTACGGAAACCACAAGGAGGTGGTCCGGACATGGCGGGCATCAAGGATGTCGCGGCCGAGGCGGGAGTGTCCGTCGCGACGGTCTCGCGCGTGCTGAACAGCCATCCGTCCGTCAGCGAGGAGGCGCGCACCCGCGTCCTCGCCGCCGTCGAGGCCCTCGGCTACCGGCCCAACGCGGTTGCCCGCTCGCTGCGCACGGCCCAGACCCGCACCCTCGGGCTGGTCATCAGCGATGTGCTCAACCCGTACTTCACCGAGCTGGCCCGCTTCGTCGAGGAGGAAGCCCGCGCGCTCGGCTACAGCGTCATCATCGGCAACGCCGACGAGCGGCCCGAGCTCCAGGACCACCACATCCGCACGCTCATCGACCGCAGGATCGACGGGCTTCTCGTATCGCCCGCCGACGGTGGTTCCCCGGTGCTGCGCGAGGTCGCCCCGAGCGGTACACCGATGGTCTTCGTGGACCGTTGGATCCCCGGCATCGACGTACCCGTCGTCCGGGCGGACGGTACCGGCGCGGTCAGGGATCTCGTCGCGCATCTGCACGGACGCGGTCACCGCAGGCTCGCCATCATCGCCGGGCCCGCGGCCACCACCACCGGCAACGAGCGGGTCGAGGCCTTCCGGGACGCGATGCGGGAGCTCGGGCTCGCCCTGCCCGACGCCTATATCGGGCAGGGCGACTTCCAGGCCGCCAGCGGCCGACGCGCCACCGAGAGGTTCCTGGCGCTGGACGAGCCGCCCGAGGTCGTGTTCGCGGCCGACAACCTGATGGCGCTCGGCGCGCTCGACGCCATCAGGGCCCACGGCCTGCGGGTGCCCGACGACATCGCGCTCGCGGCCTTCGACGACATCCCGTGGTTCGTCCACACCGATCCGCCGATCACCACCATCGCCCAGCCGACCGCCGACCTGGCACGGGCCGCCGTGCGCGCGCTGGCCGACCTGATCGAAGGGCGGACCCCGCAGTCCGTCACCCTGCCCGCCCGCCTCGTCGTACGCCGCTCGTGCGGCGGGGCCGCAACGAACCAGAGGAGCGACCGGTGACCCCACTGGAGGAGCAACCGGCCACCGCGCCGGACGAGTTGCTGCGCATCGAAGGTCTGCGTAAGACCTTCCCCGGCGTGGTGGCGCTCGACAACGTCGACTTCGACCTCCGCAGAGGCGAGGTCCATGTCCTGCTCGGCGAGAACGGCGCGGGCAAGAGCACCCTCATCAAGATGCTCTCCGGCGCCTACCGCCCCGACCGCGGCCGCATCCTGGCCGAGGGCCGCGAGGTCCGCATCGAGGGCGCCCAGGACGCCGAACGGCTCGGGATCGCCACCATCTACCAGGAGTTCAACCTCGTACCCGACCTCACGGTCGCCGAGAACATCTTCCTGGGCCGCCAGCCGCGCCGCTTCGGGCTTGTCGACCACCGGCGGATGCGCCAGGACGCGGAGCAGCTGCTGCGCCGGGTCGGCGTCGACGTACGCCCCGACGCCAAGGTCCGTGAACTGGGCATCGCCCGGCTCCAGATGGTGGAGATCGCCAAGGCGCTCAGCCTGGAGGCCCGCGTCCTGATCATGGACGAGCCGACCGCCGTGCTCACCTCCGAGGAGGTCGACAAGCTCTTCGCGATCGTGCGCCAACTCCGCGAGGACGGCGTCGGAATCGTCTTCATCACCCACCACCTGGAAGAGATCGCCGCACTCGGCGACCGCGTCACCGTCCTGCGCGACGGCCGCAGCATCGACCAGGTTCCGGCCTCCACCCCCGAGGACGAGCTCGTCCAGCTCATGGTCGGCCGCAGCATCGAGCAGCAGTACCCGCGCGAACGCCCCGACGCGGGCGACGCGTTGCTGTCCGTACGGGGGCTGACCCGCAACGGCGTCTTCCACGACATCAGCTTCGACGTGCACGCCGGTGAGGTCGTCGGCCTCGCCGGACTCGTCGGCGCCGGGCGTACGGAGGTGGCGCGCGCGGTCTTCGGCGCCGACCCGTACGACACCGGCACCGTCGACGTACGCGGCGAACGCCTCGCCCGGCACGACGTCCCGGCGGCCATGGGCGCCGGAATAGGCCTCGTGCCGGAGGACCGCAAGGGCCAGGGCCTGGTCCTCGACGCCTCCGTGCAGGAGAACCTGGGCCTGGTCACCCTGCGTTCCGCGACCCGCTCCGGACTCGTGGACCTCAAGGGCCAGCGCACGGCCGCCGCCCGCATCGCGAAGCAGCTCGGCGTCCGCATGTCCGGCCTCGGCCAGCATGTCCGCACCCTCTCCGGCGGCAACCAGCAGAAGGTCGTCATCGGCAAGTGGCTGCTGGCCGACACCCGGGTGCTCATCCTCGACGAACCCACCCGGGGCATCGACGTCGGCGCCAAGGTCGAGATCTACCAGCTCATCAACGAGCTGACGGCCTCCGGCCACGCCGTCCTGATGATCTCCAGCGATCTGCCGGAGGTCCTCGGCATGAGCGACCGGGTGCTGGTCATGGCCCAGGGCCGGATCGCCGGGGAACTCCCCGCGGACGAAGCGACCCAGGACGCCGTCATGGCCCTCGCCGTCGGCACCCAGGGCCCCGCCGACCCGCCCACCGACGCACCCGCGCCCACCGAACACCCCGCACCGAAGAAGGAAGAGGAGGGCCCCCGTGGCCACTGAGACACTCAAGAGTGACACGGGCACAGGGGGCACCTCCGTGATACGCCGCGTCCTGCTCGACAACGGCGCACTCAGCGCCCTGGTCGTCCTGGTGGTGGCGATGTCGCTGCTCTCCGGCGACTTCCTCACCACCCAGAACCTGCTGAACGTCGGCGTCCAGGCCGCCGTCACCGCCATCCTCGCGTTCGGCGTCACCTTCGTCATCGTCTCGGCGGGCATCGACCTGTCCGTCGGATCGGTGGCGGCCCTGTCCGCGACCGTCCTCGCCTGGTCGGCGACATCGGCGGGCGTGCCCGTCGTTCTGGCCGTCGTCCTCGCGATCGTCACCGGCATCGCCTGCGGCTTCGTGAACGGCGCGCTCATCTCGTACGGCAAACTCCCGCCGTTCATCGCGACGTTGGCGATGCTCTCCATCGCCCGCGGCCTCTCGCTGGTCATCTCGCAGGGCAGCCCGATCGCCTTCCCCGAGTCCGTCTCGCGGCTCGGCGACACGCTCGGCGGCTGGCTCCCCGTACCGGTCCTCGTGATGATCGCGATGGGCCTGATCACCGCGCTGATCCTGGGCCGCACGTTCATCGGCCGCTCGATGTACGCCATCGGCGGCAACGAGGAGGCGGCCCGGCTCTCCGGGCTCCGGGTCAAGCGCCAGAAGATCGTCATCTACGCGCTGTCCGGCCTCTTCGCCGCCGTCGCGGGCATCGTCCTGGCCTCGCGCCTCGTCTCCGCGCAGCCGCAGGCCGCCCAGGGGTACGAACTCGACGCCATCGCCGCCGTCGTCATCGGCGGCGCCAGCCTGGCCGGCGGTGTCGGCAAGGCCTCCGGCACCCTGATCGGCGCGCTCATCCTCGCGGTCCTCCGCAATGGCCTCAACCTCCTGTCCGTGTCGGCGTTCTGGCAGCAGGTCGTCATCGGCGTCGTCATCGCGCTCGCCGTCCTGCTGGACACGCTGCGGCGCAAGGCCGGTTCGGGAGCGGCCTCCTCGGCGGGCGCCGCACCCGGCGCACCAGGGTCCGGCCGCAAGAACGCGCTCAAGCTGGGCGGCGCCGCGCTCTGCGTGGCGGTCGTCGTCGGCGCGGTCTCCTTCTTCAACTCCGGTTCCTCCGGCGGCACGACGAAGGTCGGCATGTCGCTCTCCACGCTCAACAACCCCTTCTTCGTGCAGATGAAGGAGGGCGCGCAGGCAGAGGCCGAGAAGGCGGGCATCGACCTCACCGTCACCGACGCCCAGAACGACGCCTCCCAGCAGGCCAACCAGCTCCAGAACTTCACCAGTTCCGGCGTCTCCTCGATCATCGTCAACCCGGTGGACTCGGACGCCGTCGGACCGGGCGTCCGCAGCGCCAACAAGGCGGACATCCCCGTGATCGCCGCCGACCGGGGCGTCAACAAGGCGGACACCGCGACGCTCGTCGCCTCCGACAACGTGGCGGGCGGCAAGCTCGCCGCCGACGCGCTGGCCGACAAGCTCGGCGGCAAGGGCAGCATCGTCATCCTCCAGGGCACGGCGGGCACCTCCGCCAGCCGTGAGCGCGGAGCGGGCTTCACCGAGGGTCTGAAGGCGTACCCGGACATCAAGGTGGTCGCCAAGCAGCCCGCGGACTTCGACCGCACCAAGGGCCTGGACGTCATGACGAACCTCATCCAGTCGCACCCGGGCGTCACCGGAGTCTTCGCGGAGAACGACGAGATGGCGCTCGGCGCGGTCAAGGCGCTCGGCGACAAGGCCGGAAAGTCCGTCTCGGTCGTCGGCTTCGACGGAACCCCGGACGGCCTGAAGGCGGTCGAGGCCGGCACGCTCTACGCGTCGGTGGCCCAACAGCCCGCCGAACTGGGCAGGATCGCGGTACAGAACGCCGTGAAGGCGGCCAAGGACGAGAAGGTGGAGAGCACGGTGAAGGTGCCGGTCAAGGTGGTCACCCGCGAGAACGTCGCCGACTTCTCCTGAACCCGGCCCGCGGGGCCGGTTCTCCTGAACCGGTCCCGCGCACCGGCCTGGTGACTCCGGTGATCCCGGACCGACGAAAGCAGGAAGCACGCACATGCACGACAACGCCCCCGACGACCGGTACGACCTGCTGGTCGTCGGGTCGGCCAACGCCGACCTGGTGATCGGCGTCGAGCGCCGCCCCGCGCCCGGCGAGACGGTCCTCGGCTCCGACCTGGCCGTCCACCCCGGCGGCAAGGGCGCCAACCAGTCACTGGCCGCCGCCCGTCTCGGCGCCAGGACGGCCCTGCTCGCCCGGGTCGGCGACGACGACCACGGACGGCTGCTGCTGGAGACCCAGCGCGCGGCCGGCGTGGACACGGACGGCGTGCTGGTGGGCGGGGCGCCCACGGGCGTCGCGCTGATCACCGTCGACCCCTCGGGCGACAACAGCATCGTGGTCTCGCCCGGCGCCAACGGACGCCTCACGCCCGAGGACGTCCGGGCGGCGGCCCCGCTGCTGGCGGCCGCCCGGGTCATCTCCGTACAGCTGGAGATTCCGTTGGACACGGTGACCGAGACGGTACGCGGCCGGGGGCCGGACACCCGCCTCGTCCTCAACCCGTCGCCGCCCGCCCCGCTCCCCGAGGAGGTGCTCGCCGCCTGCGATCCGCTGGTGGTCAACGAGCACGAGGCGCGGTACATCCTGGGCGAGGGCGCGGGGGAGACGCCGCACGACTGGGCCCCGGCGCTCCTCGCGCTGGGCCCGCGCTCGGTCGTGATCACCCTGGGCGCGGCCGGCGCCCTGGTGGCCGACAGCCGAGCGGACTCCCTGGACCACCTCGTCAGCCCGAAGGTGGAGGCCGTCGACACGACCGGCGCCGGGGACGCGTTCACGGCCGCTCTCGCCTGGCGGCTGGGCCGGGGCGACGGCCTGCGGGAGGCGGCGGCCTTCGCGGTGCGGGTGGGCGCGGCGGCGGTCACGGCACGGGGGGCGCAGGAGTCGTTCCCGACGCTGGAGGAGGTCGACGCGCTGTGAAGAAGTCGGGCATCCTCAACCGCCACCTGGCGGGCGCGATCGCCGAACTCGGCCACGGCGACACCGTCCTGATCTGCGACGCCGGTATGCCGATCCCACCCGGCCCCCGCGTCGTCGATCTGGCCTTCCGCGCCGGCACCCCGTCGTTCGCCGAGGTGCTCGACGGCCTGCTCGACGACCTGGTCGTGGAGGGCGCGACGGCCGCCGAGGAGATCCGCGAGGCCAACCCGGAGGCAGCGGCGCTCCTGGACGGCCACTTCCCCTGGCTGGACGTGGTCCCGCACGACGACCTGAAGGCGCTGACGGCGACGGCCCGCCTGGTGGTCCGCACGGGGGAGGCGCGGCCGTACGCGAACGTGCTGCTGCGGTGCGGGGTGTTCTTCTGAGCGACTGACACGACGACGGCACGACGGTACGAGGACGGGCCGCCCCCGATGCGGGGTGCGGCCCGTCCTCTGCCGTCCCGGCGCCGATGAACCACCGTCCGCGGCCTCGCTCAGCCGGCCACGGCGTAGTCGCCGAGCGAGGGCCCGAGCAGATCGAAGGAGCGCTCCGCCTCCTCGGCCACGACCGCGGCGATCTCCGGGTTGGTCCGCCCGGCGAGCGTCAACTCCTGGATGCGTCCGAAGAGCACGCGGTGCACCCCGCCGAGCAGCGCCGCGACCGTATGCGGCGTGATGTCCCCGGCCGCCGCGCCCGTGGCGCTGCGGAGCACCTCGGCCAGGGCCTCTTCGCGGCGGTCGTGCAGTCCGCGCAGGCAGACCGTCAGCGTGGGACTGTCGGCGATCATCCGCGAGAACGCGGCCCCCGCGAACCCGGCGACCGGGTCCTGCGCGGCCACGGAGGCGAGGAAGGCGCGGCGCAGAGCCATCAGGGCCGACTCGCCCGGCGCCCGGTCGCCGACGGTATCGGCGAGGCTCGCGGCGAACGCGTCCTGATGGTCCAGGGCCATGTCCTCCTTGCGCGCGAAGTAGTTGGTCACCGTCTTCTTGGCGACCCGGGCCGCATCGGCGATCTCCGCGATGGTGGTGCGCTCGAAGCCCTGCTCGATGAAGAGCCGGGTGGCGTGATCGGAGATCAGCCGACGCGTCTCCCGCTTCTTGGACTCCCGGAGGCCCACCGCTCCGACGTCGTCAGTGTGGATGCTCATGAGAGAAGTTTACGTCGGTGGCAAGAATATCTTGACCGGCGAGGTGCGTCCGCCCTAAAGTTACGCTCGTCGTAAAAATCGCCTGCTGCAACGATCTGCAAGGAGCGCCCGTGCACATCGCCACCTCCACCGTCTCCCTCACCGTCGACGACGTAGTCGCCTCCAAGAGGTTCTTCACCGAGCACCTCGGCTACCAGGAGACGGCCGCCACCGAGGACTTCGCCTCACTCGCCCGCGAGGACGCCGCCGTCGACATCGTCCTCCTCCGCCGCGGCATCGAGATCCTGCCGGCCGACCAGCGGGATCAGCGCGCCTCCGGCCTGATCCTCGCCTTCACCCTCGCCGAAGGCCTGGACGCCGAGGAGAAGCGGCTGCGCGCCGAGGGCGTCGAGATCACCATGCCGCTGCGCGAAGAGCCCTGGGGCGAACGGCTCTTCCAGGTCACCGACCCCAACGGCGTGATCGTCCAGTTCGTCGAATGGGCGACGCCCGCGGAGGGGTGAGGCGCGTGCGGGAGGGGCGATGTGGCCGATGTCGACACACACATATAGGAGGTGCGAGACGTGTGCGAGTCCGCTTTCGTCGGTCTCGGCGCCTTCATGTGCTAGGCATGTCTGCATGTCTTCTCCAGCCCCTCTGCCACACGTGGACCTCACGGCTGCGCAGTGGCAACTCCTGGGCGAGTTGGTCTCCGCACCCCTCACCGATCCGTCGCGCAGTGTCGACAAGGTGGCAGCCGCGGCGGCACGCGGCCTCGACACGCGGCGGTTTCCGACCGATGCCGCCCTCCTCGCCTGGATGAAATTGGCTGAACGCAGTGGCGATCAGCTGATGGCGACCGACCTCGGGACCGCCCTCCACTATCGGCGTCTTCAGGAGTCGTTGGAGCTCCGGCTGAGCGAGGTGGTGAGGTACGCGGCAGTCAACGAGTCGTCGGTGCCACAGTTCGCGCGGAACGTGCGTCGCCTCGCCGACGGCTCCCTGTCGTTCGCGGACGCCATGAGAGAGCCCCGGCGAACGGCGTGAGCCTCGGCAGGGTCACCCGCCCCCCAGATCGGTGAAGAGGGCGCCGGTAGGGCGATGACGCGGCTTGCGGTCGCTCTCCCGACCGAGCAATACACCGGCCGTTGTCAGTTCGTCACAGGTGGAGACAGGCCCCGCCAGAATCTCGGCAAGAAGATCTCTCTGCGCCGGGGCCAGATCGGCGAGTCGACGCAGTACGGACAGAAGATCGAGCAAATCTTCCGTCCACTCGGTCGGCCAGCTCTCCACGTGCAGATCGTTCAACGGACTCGTCCTCTTGCTGGTCGGCTTCGCTTTCCGGTAGCCGAACCACTTGTTCACGATCCTCATGCCGCCCACGTGGTAGGTCCAGACGGCTTTGGGCACGGGAGCGAACGTACCGCTGCCCAGGTGCAGCGTCCCGGTCTCCGCCTCGTGCCGGATACGGTCCGGGACGTCGCGGCCGATGTTGGTCTCGTAGCGGACTTGCCGCGGATCTCCCCGGGGGAACCGGACATCGCCGAAGGGGCGGCCGGTCCCCGGATCGGCGCACCGTTCTCCGTACGTCGACGCCCACAGGATCTCGGCCCCGAGCGCCGTCGCCCGCTGCCACAGTGCCGGGTCCCTGGTCAGCGGCAGACGTACGCCCGGCGTGAGCAGTTCCTCCGCGAAGTGCTCGGTGAAGGCGCTGTGTGCGGTGACGGCGACGATGTAGGCGGCCAGGTCTGCCGCGCTCACCGACCCCGCACCTGTACTGCGTGAGAGATGGGACAGCAGGCCCGCTGGGACGTTGGGCGTGCCGTCGGGGTGCAGGAGAGGCATCACGCGGCCGCCACGGCCGTTGAAGTGGTGTGTGTCCGGTATGAGATGGGTGGCCACGACCGCAGGGCCCGAGTCGATCTCGTGCGAAGACTGCTGGTTGAGGAAGATCTGATCGGGCTGAACCGATGCCCAGAGGCTTGGCCGCGGGTAGTCGATCACACGGTTGTCAGCGATCAGCTGGTGTCGGTCGAAGCTGCGCAGAGAGATGCACGCCAGCTCTGGGCGGGTGTCGGTCTCGCTTCCGACCGTGCGAGGGTGGGCAGGTAAGCCGGGCAGTGGATCGCGCTTGCTGTTCAGGTCGCGGTCGCGGGTCTCCTTGAACAGCATGGACTTGGCCGCCGGATCAGGCTCGCGCACCAGTTTTGTCCACCGGCGCCTGAGAGTCTCTGCCGAGGGGCTGCTGACCCAGGACCGGTTCGCCTTGAATCCGGGACTGCCCCAAGGCAGAAGGTCGTTCAGGGCGGGGAAATCCTGCCAACCTGATGAAGTGAGCGGTGTGAACGGAAGCACTCCCTCGGCGTGCGTTTCCCTCCATCCGCCGTCGCCCAGCCGGATATCGCGCAGCTGCCGGAACTTCTCGTCGCGACTGCCGGCCACGGCACGGTAGTGCACCCGCGCCTGGCGGACATCCGTTCCCGTCGGCTCCCCGGCTCTGCGGACGAAGACGCAGATGGCGAGGGGCTGGGCGACGCCGGGGAAGACGCGGGTGGCGACATCGGCGCGGTGTCCTTCGGGCGAGAGGTTAATGACCCAGCCCTCATCGCAGGTTTGGCGCAGATAGCTCCTCATGCCCCGTCCGCCCGGGCCTGTGGTCCACCCTGACGGGCTGATGAAGCAGACGACACCGTGCCGGTCGTCCTGGTGTGCGTCGAACACTTTCCACGTCGCCCAGCGCCAGAAGTAGATGTACATGTTCTTGAGCACGTGCTCGTAGCGGCCGTTTCCTGGCAGTCGGAATCCGTCCAACAGCGGAGCGGTCCGGCCGTGATCATGCTTCTCCACCCAGCCGCCGCGGTTCTCGGCCTTGTCGTCGTAGGGCGGGTTGCCGATGACCACATTGACCGGCGTGCTGGCCTTGATCCTGTTGGCGCGACGCCGGGATGCGGCCAACGCGTCGTACGACAGGTATGAGTCCTCGACATAGGGGTTGTCGAGGGTGTCCGTGACGAAGAGGCTGAGGCCTCCCTCGGGCAGCGCTGATCCGTGGCGTTTCAGGAGGTCCGACGTCCGCAGCTCAGCCACGGCGTAGGGCCCCATCTGCAGCTCGAAACCATAGAGGCGCGTGGCGAGGCGCGATATGGCGTCAGCGGCCATGGCAGGGCCGGATCGGTCAGCGGCTTGCTCGGCCACTCGGTCGATGATGGTGTGCAGATACGTCCCCGTGCCCATGGCCGGGTCCACGATGTGTACGTCTTCCCCTCCGAACCCGGTGTGCTGGTCGAGACGGGTGTGCAACACATCCTCCGTGAGACGAACCATCTCCTCCACCACCTGATGAGGGGTGTAGTACGAGCCGCTCCGCTGTCGAAGCTCCGGGTCGTACACGGTGAGAAAGTGTTCGTAGAGATGGAGATAGGCGTCCCGGTTTCCGGCTCTGATCGCGGGCCAGTCCACCTTGGCGATCGTTCGCTGCAGGAGATCGAGCGTCACGCTGAAACGCTCGTTGACATTGTCGGTGAGGAGCTGAAGTGCCCGGCCCATGAGCGCGTGATCCGCGTTGAGGCTGCGGCCGACATCATGCAGCCCGACGTCTTCCAGGAGCAGATCCTCCGAGCGGGCGAGGAGCAGCGCGAAGGTGACCGCCTGGGCGTAGCCGTCGGCGAAGGTGGCGTTGTCGGCGGATGGGAAGAGCAGCCGACGCCACTCGTTCTTGAGTCCGGTGAACGGCCTGGCGCCTAGGTCGTCGTCGGCGTGCGGTGACTTGGCCTCGGCCTGGAGCTGTTCCAGCACGGCTGATCGCAGCAGTCTGCACAACGGGGCAAGATGGTGGACCAGGCGGGACACATTGGAGATGTGCGGTGGCTTCCAGTTGAGGAAGACCCTCAACAAGGCGTCGAAGGCAGCGGGATCGGTCGGCGCGAGCTTGTCTCCCGCGCTTCGGAGCGTCCCTCTGAAGTACACCGGCTCGCCCAGCTGTCGCCCGTCGCGGAACAGGCGCCATTCCGTCCCGTTGGAGTACAGCAGGTTGGGCAGATTGCGGAGCTTCTCCCACTGTTCGCGGTTCGCCTTGTTGAAGGTGCTCGGATCCACTGACAGTGCGGGCTTCTTGAGTTCGATATAGCCCGTCAGGTCACCGCCGGCCCGGACGGCGTAGTCGGGGCGGACGCCGAGGTCCGCGATGCGGTACTCGTCGTGCCAGGTGACTTCGTGCTGATCATGCCTTTCGCCGACCGCCCGCAGCAGATTCTCGAGCGGTCCACGGATCGCGGCTTCCTCGCTGCCGCCACCGGACAACTTGGTCTTCGACTGACGGCCGAACTCTGCTACGGCGGCCAACAGCCAGCCGTAAAGCCCTTCTGACATATTCCCCCCGGGTCGCGTCAGACGGAGCCTAGCTACGCATGGTGTGCGGCGGAAGACGGTCTGTTACTGCCGGGGTGGTGGGGGTCAACGGGACTCAGGGGATACCGATTCTGATCGGATCAGGCGTACCGTTCCCGTGTTCCCGACTCGGTCTGCGTGCTGGGCGTGCCGGCCCCGGCACCTGCTCCGGTGCCATGCGCTGGAAGGTTCCGATGGGGAGTGCCGGTAGTGACCTGCGCGGCGGTGTGAGTGCTCTGCCAGGGTCGGGCATTGCTCCGTCGGAAAAAGGACCTGGCGGAACTCGGTGCCCGGAGTTACGCTTCCCGCGATGACTCACTCCATGAACAGATTGGGGGACCCGTCCGCGCAAGGTGAGTGCTGATGCTCACTTCGATCGCGAATCGGGATTTCCACCCGTCCTTCCCGCCTTCCCCCTTCTTCCCGTCGTTCTGGCCTCGCGTACGCGAGTTCGCCGTGCCGGCCTCGATGATCGAGACGGCGACCGCCCGCCGAGAGGCCGGGGACTGGGCAGGAGCGTGCGCCGCGGCGGGCGTCGACATCGATTTCCGCCTCCGGTCCGTGGCGCGCAGCCACGGCCGGGAACGCGCCGCCCGGATCCGGGCGGACCTTCGCCATCTGGCCCCCGACCTCCTGCGCTGGCATCTGCCGAGAATCGCCCCGCACGGGCTGTTGCGCCCGGGGCTGACGACCGCGCTGGCCCGCTACGACGCACCCGGGCGCGATGGGCCGAGCCCCTTGCATCTGGTCGTCCGGACCCCGCCCGCCTGGGCTGACGCCGGGCAGCGGATCAGTCTCGCGCTGTGGGACGGGTCGCACACCGAACCGGGCGCCCGCCGTCACCCTCACCCGCATCCGAACCGGCGCTACCGTCTCGATCTGCACCGGCATCTGTGGGATGCGCGCAGGGTTGATGAGCTGCGGACGCGTGCCGGAGCCGACGGATCGTCACGTGCTGGTGCCGTCCGTGGTGTTGAACCGGATCTGTGGCGCGTCGTGCCGCCGGACCGGCACTGCGCCGTTGAACGGTGGGCGGCGGAGGCGGCGATCCTGCTCCGGGCCGAGGGGCTGGGGCCGGGCGGAACGGTGGGCGTGCGGCTGGGCGGCCGGCGGCGGCTTCTCCTGCGTGTGGAGGCCGGGGAGGAAGGCGGGGGCGGAACGGCGGTCGCGCGGATCGCGGCCGTGACCCCGGACCCGGGCGCGTCCACCTCGCCGGTGCTGCCGGACGCGGCCACCTGGGTGCTGCCCGATCTCGATCTGCTCCGTACCGGGGCGATCGAGGCCGGCCGGTTGCACCCGCTGGTCGCGCGGGCCCTCGTGCCGGATCTGCCGCCGCCGGATCCGGCGGCGGCTCGCTCTCGCGACGGTGAACCGGCCGGGGCGCCGCGCCTCGTGGAATGCCGGGGGGCCCAGCACCGGATCGGCCTGGTCGAAGGGGCGCTCGCTCCGCTGGATCACGACCCGGCCGAGATCCGCCGTGAGGAACTGCTGGTCGCCCTGACCGGTACTCCACTGCCCTGTCTCCAGGCCATCGACGAGGCGCACCGGCGGCCGGACTGTCTCACCGGGGTGCGTGAACGCCTCGACCACGGGGACATAGCCGGTGCCCTGGCCGTCGTCGAGGGGCTGCTCGGGCCCGGAGCGGTCATGAGGAACGGTCCTCTGCGGGACGAACTGGAGGCCGCCGCGCAACGGCGGATCACCTACGGGCTGTTCCGGGCCGACCTGCTCGGGCCCGGCCCCATCCGCCACCGCTCCGACGCTCGCCGCATCGTCGACCCCCGTCCGCGCCGGGAACGGCGCCCGCGCCGCACAGCCGACCGCTGACCCCGGGGCTCAGGGCCGCGCCCGTCGGCTCTCGCTCCCCGACCACACGTACCTGCACCCACACCCGTACGCACCCGTGCTCATTCGCCCTCTCGCATACCCTCAGGTGATCACCTTGTCTGTGAACAGCCCGTCCGCTCCCGTGCTCCCGGACTCCGCTCCCGCCTCCCAACTCGCCGTCGCTGACGCACTGACGAGCCTGCTCCGCGACACCACCACCGAGCCGCGCCCCGACATTCAGCTGGAGGCGCTGACCCTGGCGGTCTCCGCCGATCTGCCCGTGCTGCTCTGGGGTGAGCCGGGGATCGGCAAGACCGCCGCCCTCACCCAGCTCGCCGCCTCCCTGGACCTGCCGCTCACCACGGTCATCGCCAGCGTGCACGAGCCGTCCGACTTCTCCGGGCTGCCCATCGTGGGCGACGACCCTGCCGAACAAGGAGTTCCGATGGCCCCGCCGGACTGGGCCGTCCGCCTCGTACGGGCCGGAAAGGGCCTGCTGTTCCTCGACGAGCTGTCCACCGCACCGCCCGCCGTGCAGGCCGCGCTCCTCCGTCTCGTACTGGAGCGGCGCATCGGCGCCCTCCAACTCCCGCCCGGTGTAAGGATCGTCGCCGCCGCCAACCCGCGATCCTCGGCGGCCGACGGCTGGGAGCTGAGCCCGCCGCTCGCCAACCGGTTCGTCCACCTCCAGTGGACCCACGACCACGAGGTCGTCGTACGCGGACTCGCCGGCACCTGGCCCCGCGCGACGCTGCCCCTCCTCGATCCCGAGAAACTGCCCGAAGCCGTGGACTTCGCCCGGCGCGCGGTGTGCGGGCTGCTCTCCGCCCGGCCCACGCTCGTCCACCGGCTGCCCACCACGGAGACCCGCCGGGGCGGCCCGTGGCCCTCCCCGCGCAGCTGGGACATGACCCTGAGCCTGATCGCCTTCGCGACCGCCGCCGGATCCTCCAAGGAGGTGCTGTCCTTGCTGGTCAGGGGCACGGTGGGGGACGGTCCTGGGCTGGAGCTGCTGGCGAGCCTGGACCGGATGGACCTTCCGGACCCCGAGGGCCTCCTCGCCGACCCGGCAGGGGCGGTGCTGCCCGAGCGCGGCGATCTTCGCCAGGCCGCGCTGGACGGGGTCGTCGCGGCGGTCCGTACCCGCCCGGACCGGGCCCGTTGGGACGCCGCATGGGCGCTGCTCGTCCGGGCGCTGGAGACCGGAGCCCCGGATCTGGTGGTCGTCCCCGCGACGACACTCGCCGCGCTGCGCCAGGAGGACTGGGACGTACCGGCGGCCATCGAGCAGCTTGCGGGCGTCGTGTCCCTGTCCGGACGCGCGGACCGCGCGGCGGCCCGGGTCGCCGCGAAGGCGAAGTCCCCGGCGACGGTGGGCCGGTGACGATGACGACGACGGGAGCACCGGAAGCGCCGGGCGCGCTGGACCTGGACAAACTCTTCGCCGCCCGACTGCAGGCCGCCCGCGCCCGCCCCTATCTGGCGACCGCGCTGTTCGCCCTGCACACCGTGGAGTCACGGCAGGTCCCGACCATGGCCGTCGACCGGTACTGGCGGTGCTACGTCTCGCCGTCCTTCGTGGCCCGGACGCCGGTGGAGGAGCTGGCCGGCGTCTGGGTCCACGAGGTGTCGCACCTGCTGCGCGACCACCACGGCCGCAGCGACCGGGTCGCCCGGCAGCGCGGGCTGACCGGGCCGGGCGACCGGCTGCGGATGAACATCGCCGCCGACTGCGAGATCAACGACGACGTGTACGGCGACGGCCTGGCCCGGCCGAAGGGCGCCGTCTACCCGTCGACGCTGCACCTGCAGTCCGGCGAGCTGATGGAGGACTACCTGTACCAGTTCCGCCTCGGCTCGCGCACCCAGGACCTCGCCTGGCTGGACTGCGGCAGCGGCGCGGACGGGCTGGAGAGGGAATGGGAGCTGGGGCCCGACGGTGCGCACGGGCTCAGCCCGCACGAACAGGACGCGGTCCGTTTCCGGGTGGCGCAGGGCATCACGGGCCGGCCGGGCAACGCCTCGAAGGGGTGGAAGCGGTGGGCGGAGGAGGCGTTCCATCCTCCGCAGCCCTGGCGGGAGTTGCTGGGCGCGGCCGTACGCTCGGCAGCCTCGGGGTCGGGAGCGGGGGAGGACTACACCTACGGCCGCCCCTCGCGTCGCTCCACCGGGCTGCCCGGTGTCGTCCTGCCGAGCCTGCGCCGCAGACCGCCCCGGGTCTCCGTCGTCATCGACACCTCCGGCTCGGTCAGCGACGCCGAACTGGGCAGCGCCCTCCTCGAAGTCGCCGCCATTTCCCGTGCGGTGGGCGGCCGCCGCGACCTCGTCACCGTCCTCGCCTGCGACGCGGCGACCCGGGTCGTCCACCCGCTCTGCCAGGCCGAGGGCATCCCGCTGGTGGGCGGAGGCGGAACGGATCTGCGTACGGGCTTCGCCAGGGCGCTGCGGGCACAGCCGCGTCCCGACACGATCGTCGTCCTCACCGACGGCCAGACACCATGGCCTTCGGCGCAACCTGCGTGCCGGACGGTCATCGGACTGTTTCCACGTGAGCGCAGGAGGCGTTCCTACAGCGAGGAAGACCCCGACTACGTGCCGCCCGGACCGCCGCAGTGGGCGCGGGTGGTCGAGATCGGCTGAGTGCGCAGCGCATCAGGGGCCTTCGAGCGCTGTCACTCCGGATCGTTCCGGATGCCGTGGCACGGGGGCCGGTGAATACATTGCGGACCAGCGGAACCTTCGGCATCGGTCGTTGGTTCGACCACGGGAAGGAAGCGTGCGTAGACGTGCGCAGTACGCGAAAAGTCTCTGCGGGCGGGGCTGTTGCCCTCGCCGCCCTCGTGTCCCTCGTCCATGCGCCCGCCGCCCTGGCAGCCGGCGCCCCGTCCGTATCCCCGTCGGCCGGCGCCGTGGCTCTTGCGAACCCGGGCGACGCCCAGTCCTTCCAGAACCAGGCCACGGGCCGGTGCATCGACGACACCGACAACGGCTTCCGCACCTGGAGCTGCAACGGCAGCACCGCGCAGAAGTGGAACATCATCTCCTGGAACGACGGCACGCGCCAACTGCGGAGCGTCAACACGGCCCGCTGCATGGAGGACACCGACAACGGCTTCCGCACCGTGCAGACCTGCAACTCCAGCCGGGAGCAGAGCTGGTGGGTCAAGGTCTGGAACGACGGCTCGATCCGGTTCCAGAACCAGGCGACCGGCCGGTGCATCGACGACAGCAGCCTGGGCTTCCGCACCTGGGCGTGCAACGACACCGCGTTTCAGAGCTGGTTCTGACACCGGCACGACAGCCCACCGAGGCCGACCGAGGCCGACCGAAGTCGACTGATGCGGACCGACCCGGGCCGACCCGGACCGACCCGCTCCATGAACCCTCGCGACAGGAGATCACGTTGAACGACAAGCAGCCGCCCACCCGCAGGAACGTCCTCCGGGCCGTCGGAGGGGTCTCCGCGGCCATGGCCCTCGGCGGTGCGGGTGTCCTCGCGTCGGCGTCGTCGGCGACCGCCGCCGCCCGGGGGGCCGCGGCCGGGGACGGCTTCGGACTGCGCATCGTGGACCGCATGGAGCAGGACCCCCGCATGTGGTACTACCGCTTCGAGACCGCCGCGATCGGCTGGGCGCCCGCCGTCAACGTCCTGCTCCCCGACGGCTACCACGGAAGCGGACGCACCTACCCCGTCCTCTATCTGCTCCACGGCGGCGAGGAGGACTTCATCTCCTGGGACCGCAGGGAGATCCGGGCGATCACGGCCGGCAAGCCGATCATCGTGGTGATGCCCGACGGCGGACGCGCGGGCTGGTACTCCAACCCGGTCAGCACCAACGTCGGCCCCCGCAACTGGGAGCACTTCCACATCGAGCAGCTGATCCCGTGGATCGACGCCAACTTCCGTACGTACGCAGAGTTCGACGGCCGGGCTGTTTCCGGCTTCTCCATGGGCGGCTTCGGCGCCCTGAAGTACGCGGCCAAGTACTGGGGCCACTTCGCCTCGGTGAGTTCGCACTCCGGCCCGGCCAGCCTGCGCGGCCCCGTCGCCGGTGTGAACGGCGCGGTCACCCACTGGGCCAATGCCTCGTCCGCCGCCGTGGAGTTGGGCGGCGGCACCATCTACGGCGCGCCGTTCTGGGACGAGGCGAGGGTCACCGCGGACAACCCGATCGAGCGGCTGGAGAGCTACCGGGGCAAGCGGATCTTCCTGGCCGCCGGCACCAGCCCCGACCCGGTCAACTGGTTCGATACGTTCAACGAGGTCGGCGTGCTGGAGACCCAGCGGGAGTTCCGCGGCTTCCTCGACCGCGCGGGCATCCACCACGAGTGGCGCGAGCGGGGCGGTGGCCACTACGTCGACCGCCGCATCTTCGAGGACGACCTCAACGGCATCATCGGCCGGCTGCGCAAGGCGTAGCGGCGGCCGGAACGATCACATCGGCCCGACGAGCCCCACCAGCTCCGCCAGCGCCCCGGCCAGCGCGTCGAGCCCCGGCCCCGCGGGGCCGCCCGGCTCGCTCATGTACGTGTCGCGGCGGATCTCGATCATCAGCGCGCTGACCCGGCGGTCCGTTCCGTAGTGCCGCAGCGGAACGTACGTACCGGCGAACGGTGTGTCGTGCCCGATGCCGTCGTGACCGACGCGACCGCCGAACGCCTTCTCCGCCGCCGCGAGGAGCCCGGGCGGGGTGTGGAACGGGTCGGTGCCCAGGCAGACGGGTGGGCGGGGGCCCGTGCCGTGCAGTTCGTACGGGAGGGGCGCGGTCGGGTACGAGTGGACGTCGATGATCACCGCGCGGCCCGTGGCGGCGAGGCGCGCCTCGACCGCCGCCGTCATCGCCTCGGCGTACGGGTGGAAGTACGACTCCAGCAGTGGGCCCGGGTCCGTCTCCGGCGGGCGGAGCGGCTCGCGGTGGGTGGTGCGGGTGTAGACGGCGCCCATGCCGGCGGCGAGCATCTCCTCCCGCTCGTCCGGGAAGCGTTCCGGGTCGACGACCAGCCGGGAGAGGTTGTTGACGAAGCGCCACGGGGTGGACGGCGCGGCCCTCGCCGCCGCGGCGGCCAGTTCGGCGGTGTGGGCGTCGGTGATGTGGTCGAGCTCGCGTTCCAGGGCGGCGTCGTTCAAGGTGATGCCCGCGCGCACCTGTTGGGGGAGGTGGCGGGATCCGTGCGGTACGTGCAGGAGGACCGGTGAGTCGGCAGCTCCCGGGATGAGTGCGAACGGCTGGTGCGGATCACTCACGGGTACTCCTTCGGTGTGCTTCGTCCGTTCCCGCACCAGCATCCCCGACCGCTCCCGGAAGCCGTCGGACGGCCCTCGCCGTTCTCCTGGCTGCCCGTCAGCGGGCCCGTCCAGCAGATACCGTTGATCCTTGTGATCGGTCGCGGCGGTGCCCGGGAGGGGTGCACCGGGCGAACCGGCGGGAACAGGGGGCGCACCGCATGCTGGATCCCATATCGATGGCCGCCATCACGGCCGTCCTCGGCGCTGTCGGGTCGGGCGTGGCGAGCGAGGCGGGCAAATGGGCCTGGGAGACCGCGGGCGGGCTGGTACGGCGGATGGCCGGACGCGAGGTCGTCGCGCCGACCCGGCCCGAGGACCGCGAGGCCGTGGCGCGGATCATCCACGACAGTGTGCGCAGCGACCCCGAACTCGCCCGTACCTGGAACACGTTCGCCCGCGGCGTGCAGACGACGGGGGCCACGATCGGACGGCCCCGGCTGCCCGCTTCCGTGCGCTTCTTCACGGACCGGAAGACGGCGATGAGGCTGCTCGACCGCGAGGCGGGCCGCAAGGCGGACGGGCGCCCCCGGGTCGCCCTGCTGTACGGGGACGACTCCATGGGCACGAGCGCCCTTGCCGTGCACTGGGGCTGGCGGGCGGAAAGCCTGTTCCCGGACGGACAGCTCTACGTTGACCTCGGCCGCCGCGGCGCGGGCGGCGCCCACACCGCCGGTAGTGCCTTGCGGGAACTGCTGCGCGGACTCGGGTTGCGGGACGAGCAGATCCCGGCCTCCGAGCCGGAGCGCGTCGACGCCTTCCGCCGAATCGTCGCGGACCGCAAGCTGCTCCTCGTCCTCGACCACGCCCGGTCCGCCGCACAGATCGCACCGCTCCTCACCTCCGCCCCCTCCGTTCTCACTCTCGTCGTGGCCCGGCGCCCGTTCCCCGGCCTCGACGCGTTCCCGGTGCCCGTCGGGCCGCTCAGCGACCGGGACGCGGCCCGGCTGCTCACCAAGATCGTGGGCAAGCAGGTCATGCGCTCGGCCCGTGCGGCGCTCCCCGCCGTGCTGGAACGCTGCGGCGGATCGCCGTACGCCCTGCGCGCCGCAGCGCCCCGACTCCTCGCCCCCCCGGGCCGTTCGCCGCGGCCCCGCCGCTCCCTCAGCTCCAGCACGAACCGACGGGAGGCCTCACCATGAGCGACAGCGACCCGATGCGTACGGCCGCGGAGGACGCCTACCGGCTGCTGCAGCCCGACGCGGCCCGGCTCTACCGCCTCATGGGACTGCGGCACTGGCCCGCCTTCGACGCGGAGGCGGCGGCACAGGTCACGGGCCTCGATGTCGACGCCGCCGAGGAACTGCTCGGCACCCTGGCCGACGCGCTGCTGCTGGAGCACACCGACAACGGCCGCTACCGCTACCGGCCTTCGGTCCGCGCCCACGCCGAGGAAGTGGCCTACCGGCAGGAGGGCATCGCCGGCTGCTCGGCGGCCACGACCCGCGCCGTGGAGCACTATCTGAGACTGTCCGTGACGGCGGCGCGGGCCGCGCTCCCGGAGAGCTGGCGGGTGCCCGACGCGGTGCCCGACAGTCCGGGCGACGGCTACGCGGGGCGAGGAGAAGCCGTGACCCGCCTCGCCGTCGAACTGCCCAATCTCGTCGAAGCCGTCGCGACCGCCGAGGAGTTCGGGAAGCCGGACACAGCGGTGACGCTCTGCCGGGCCCTGTGCCGCTCCAGCTCAAGGCGGGCCACCACGAGGAACTGCTGCCCGCTCTGCGGATCGGGACGGCGGTCGCCGACGCCCGGTTCCCCGGCAGCCGGGCCGCGGGCGCTCTCCACGCACAACTGGCGCACACGCTGGGAGAGTTGCAGCTAGGTGAGGAGGCCGCTGCGGAAGCGGCGGCGGCCGCACGCGACGAGCGGGCGGCGGGGCACACTCGCGGACTGGCCTCCGCGATCGAGTTCCTGGGACTGCTGCGGCTGCGGCAGTGGCGCTTCGCGGACGCGTACGACTGCTTCGACGAGGCCTACGCCGTCCTTGACGGTATCGGCCCTGACGACGAGGGCGCGGCGGACGTGCCGCGAGCGCGGGCCCTGCTGGAACGCCACCGGGGTCGGGCCCTGCGAGGTCTCGGGCGGCTGGACGAGGCCCAGGAGCACGTGGAGCGGGCCCTCACCGCCTTCCGGGCGCGCGGCGAGGCGTACAACACGGCCCGGGCTCTCACGGACCTGGCGGAAATCCGGCTGGCCGGTGAAGAGCCCGCCGAGGCGCTGTCACTGGCCGACGAGGCGATCAGGATCCTGTCCGAGGAGAACGCCGACCAGCACGTGGAATATCTGCGCCGCTTGCGTGAGCGGTGCTCCGGTCGGCGGGAGTAGTACGGCCTCCCTGCCGCGTCCCGCCGCCCGCCATCGCGTCGTCCGCCTCCGCGGTGACCACCACCCGGTGGGCGGTGCCGCCGGTGCGGACGGTGAGGCCGTCCGCGACCAGCGCGGCGCGGGCCCTGCCCGCCGCGAGCCAGGCGTGCACCGCCGATGCGTACACCGCCGGGTCCGCGTCGGCCTCCGCTCCCGCGGTGAGCCGGAGCAGGGCTCCGTCGCGGGTCCGGACGAGGCAGGACGAGGGGCCCGTGACGTACGCCGCGAGCGCGCAGTGCGGGTGCCGGTCCAGTACCTCGGCGGCCCACCGGCCGGGCGGGCCGAACCGCTGGTCGTCCGGGGAGCCGTCGCGGAAGACGACGTCGGCCAGGTCGAGTTGACCCGGATCACGGGTGTCTTCGTGAACGGCGAGGTGGTCGTCCCCGCTCCCGGCCGGTTCCCGGGCGGGGTCGGCGTACCGGGTGACTGCGACCTCCGGCCCCGCGAGGAAGCGCGTCAGCACCCACAGGGGAGCCGTACGGGGAGCGGGCTCCGGGGCCGGCAGCGGCAGCGGTTCGAGCAGGGCGGGGCCCGACGGCTCGGGGGCGCCCATCAGTTCGTAGCCGTGAAGCGCATCGGGCCCGGCTGCGGAACGTGGCTCTCGATCAGCGCGTCTACCTGGCCGCGCAGGGGCGACCTGGCGTTCAGTCTGGGCGCGGTCCGGATGAAGTCGGCGATGGGGGCGTCGGGGTCGAGACCGTCCAGGGTGCTGCGAGCAGCGGGGTGCCGATCGGCCAATGACCAGGTCGGCGGCGACAAGAGCCTGGCGCCAGTTCTTCAGCGGGTCGATCAGCGTCAGGCCGCTGCGCCTGGCCCGGTCCAGCCAGGCCCTGATCTGGCCGGGGCCGTGACCGTGCCAGATGTTCGGGTGGAGGACGGCGGCGACGCGGTACTCGTCGGCGGGAAGCTCCGAGGCGAGCCGTGGGAGCAGCGAGGGCAGCACGTCGTCACCGGGCCCCTCCCCGTCCCCGTCTCCGCCTCCATCGCCCAGCAACGACTGAGAGCTCCATGTGGAGTTGAGCAGTACCAGACGCTGCCCGCGCCGCACGCCGAGCGCCCTGCGGAAGCGTTCACGGTACGGGCGTGCCGACAGCATCCGGTCGAAGCAGGGGTCACCCGCGAGAACGGCGGTGGGCAGTGCCTCGGGGCAGGCGGCGGCCAGCCGGTCGAACTGTTCCGGGTGCGAGAGGACGAGCGCGTCGGCGAGAGGCGCGCCGTTCGAGAGCAGCCACTCCGGCGCGAGCCCGAAGACAGGGGCCGGCGCACCCCGGGGCACGCCCACCGCATCGGTGCTCGGTGCTCGGTGCTCGGTGCTCGGTGCTCGGTGCTCGGTGCTCGGTGCTCGGTGCTCGGTGCTCGGTGCTCGGTGCTGCCAGCCTCTTAGTATAGCCAATACCGTGCGAAAGTATGACCAACGGCCCCTGGATCGCGTGGAGTTCACCGCCGAAGCTGGCCGAGATCGCCAGGTCCACCGGCGTCGCGAGGGCCTGTTCCCACGGCAGTACGGGCACCCCCGTGTCCGCGAGCAGGTCGGCGATGCCCGAGCGGAACGCCGAGGACCCCGTACACGTGGCGAGGAGCTGGATCCCGAGGTCGTCGTGGAACAGCGGCAGGACGTCGAGCAGACGGGTCGCCGAGGTGACGTTGTGGACGACGAGGAGCACGCGACGGCAGCGCACCCGTGTGGCCCAGCGTGCCGCGTCGTCGCCGACCGGCACCCGTATCCACTGGTCCTGACCCTCGTCCATACCGGCCCTCTCGCGCTCCCGGACACCAGCGCTGGCCACGATATATCGGCAGGAGCCGGGCGATGCCGCCGTCCCCTCCGGCGCGGGGCGGAAGGGGACGGCGGTGTCATGGTGCGGCTACTGTGCGGAACCGATCACCGGGTAGTGGTCGGAGAGGTTCGTGTACGTGTAGCTCGTGCCCCAGCTGGACACCGTCCAGGGGGCGCTCTCCTCCTTGATCACATCGTTCTTCCAGCCCGCCGGCTTGGCGTGGCCCGCGCGGTGCAGGACGTGGTCCAGGTCCTCGCGCGGGTCGTCGGGGTAGCGCTCGGAGGCGATGGAGTTGTCGCGGGTGTCGAAGGAGTACGGGTGGCCCGTCCGCGCGTCCGGTGCGGTGAGGCCGGCGTCGGAGAGGAACGAGGCGTACTCCGCCGAGTGCCCGTCGACGTTGAAGTCGCCCGCCACGACGACCTGTTCCGAGGCCGGTATGTTCTTCGCGTCGAGGAACGCGTCCATCGCCTTGAACTGCCGGCTGCGCATCTGGGCGGCCTCGCCCGCCGAGCAGCCGGGGTCGGTGGACTGGGCGTGGGTGCCGACGACGTGGACCCGGGCGCCGTTGACGTTCAGCACCGTGTACGCGAAGCCCTTGTTCGACCACCAGTCGGCGCCGCACGCGTCCTTGTAGACGTACTGCTCCTTGCGCACGATCGGCCACTTGCTCAGGATGGTGACGCCACCGTCCTCCGGCGTCGCCGCCGCGTACGAGCCGCCCGTCGCGTCCCAGCCGCTCTTGCTCCGGCCGACCACCGGGGTCTGGTACGGGTACTGGGCGGCGGCGTTCCGCAGCAGCGCGTCGGAGGAGCTGTTGTCGAAGGCCTCCTGGATCACCACGACGTCGTTGCCCTGGAAGAACGAGGTCTTCGGGATCTCGGCCGCACGGTGGTCCTGACCCCAGTTGGGGTAGAGGTTCTTGCTGAAGAGGAACGCGTTGTACGAGAGCACCCGCAGCTCGGGGGTCTCGGCAGCCGCCGCCTGCGGTGTGCTCACGGCCAGGGTGACGGACGCGAGAGTGGCGGACAGGGCCACGCCGGTCAGGCGGCGGAACGCGGTGTTCGGCACGGAATCTCCTGTGGGTAGGTGGGGGGCGTACCGGGTGCCACCCATCAAAGCAGCGGCAGTTACCCACGGGTAGACATCGGATGGCACGAGTCTGTCCGGACGGCCGCCATCCGGATTCCCGGACCGAACACGCCCCCTATCGGGCGAGGGCGCCGTACACGATGAGGTTGTCGACCGGATGGCCCTCCGCGTCGAACTCACCGTCGCAGGTGATGAGCCGCAGCGTGCTGTCCTTCGTCGGGCCGTAGACCTTCTCGGTGGGGAACGCCTTCTTGCTGACCGCCTCCTTGCCCGTGACCGTGAAGCGCAGAGTCCTCCCCGCCCCGTCGCGGACCAGTACCTCGGCGCCCTCGCGGATCTTCTCGAGGTCGTGGAAGACGGCCCGGCCGAAGCGGGTGTCGTTGTGGCCGATCAGTACGGCGGGCCCCGGTGCGCCGGGCGTGGACCCGCCGCTGTACCAGCCCGCCGTCATGCCCTTCTCCGCGGGCGGGACCTCTACCGTGCCGTCCGCGTTGAGACCCAGCTCCATGAGAGTGCTCCGTACGCCGATCGAGGGGATGGAGACCTCGGTGGGAGCCGACCGTTCCGGCTCATCGGTCCGGGGCGGCGTGGTCGACCCGGAGCCCGCCTCGTCCCGCGCCGAGGCGGAGGGGGTGGCGGCGGTGGCTGCGGAGGGCTCGGCGGACGAGCATCCGGCCAGGGCGACGCAGGCCGTGACAGCGGTCAGCAGGGCGGCGGTCCGCCGGAAACGGTGGGGCGTACGGGACGGCGACGGCACAGAGGGCTCCGGAAGCGGGGAGGAAGGGCGGGGCGAGGACGTGGGCGAGGCGGGCGCGCGTGGGTGTGGCGCCGCCCCGGTGCGGGGCGACGCCACGGTCAGCGGTGGTGCCCGGTGCGGGTCAGCCGTTGTGGCCGGCCGCCGAGCGGCGGCGCAGCACGAGCGTGCCCGCGCCCGCCAGCAGCGCGGCCCCGGCCACCGAACCGGCCAGCACGGCGGTGCTGTTGTCGCCGCTGCCGGCGGGACGTTCCCCGGCGGCGACACCGCCGCGCGGCGTGACCGCCGGCGCGGCCTCCGCCGGGACGGCCTCCTTCGGCGCGGGCGCCGGGCGGTCGCCCGCCGCCACGCCGCCGCGCGGGACGGCCGACGGGGCGGCGGCGTCCCTCGGGGCTTCGGCGGCGGCCTCGCTCCGCTCCGGGGACGGCGTGGTCACGGCGGCGGGCTCCGACGGCTTCGGCGAGGCGTCGGCGAAGGCGGCGGCGGACGGGACCAGCACCGCACCGGCCGCGACAGCGGCGAGGACGGCCGCACGCAGGGTGGGGCGAGAGATCAAAGCGGTCATACGGATGGCTCCATTCCATACTCGGCCCCGTGACGGTCCCGGACGCGGGTGCGCACCGGGGACGGGGCATGCGGCCAGGCTGGCGTGGAGATATGAAGAAGCTGTCAGAACGCTGTGGTCATCCCATCAGGGGCGCCTCATCAGCGACGTCTCATCCGGGGGGTCTCATCAGGAGCGTCTCACCGGGGTCATCCCGTCAGGGGCCGGACGGCTCCGTTCCGGCGGGCAGCCGGAGAGCGAACGTCGACCCCTCGCCCTCGGTACTCGTCGCTTCCACCGCACCGCCGTGCGCCTCGACCAGTTTGCGGACGATGGCCAGGCCCAGTCCGCTGCCGCCCGTGCGGCGGCTACGGGACTTCTCGGCGCGCCAGAACCGGTCGAAGACGTGCGGGAGATCCTCGGCGGGGATGCCGGAGCCGGTGTCCTGCACCTCGATCACCACCGTGCCGTCGCACGCCTTCCCCTCGTCGTCGCCCTCACCGCCACCTTCGGAGGTATCGGAGGCATCGGAGGCGTACGCGCTCAGCGTCACCCGCCCGCCCTCCGGTGTGTGCCGTACGGCGTTGGACACCAGGTTGCCCACCGCCTGCCGGAGCCTGACCGGGTCCGCGCGCAGGGCCGGTTCCGGGTCGGTTGCCGCGACCGCGACCGTGAGCGTCACGCCCGCGTTCTCCGCCCGGGCCTGGTGGGCGGCGGCGACCTGGCTCAGCAGTTCCCGGACCCCGACGGGTTCGGGATGCAGTCGCAGCACCCCGGCGTCGGCCGCGGCCAGGTCCTGGAGGTCGTCGATGATGTGCTGGAGCTGCACGGCCTCCTCCAGCAACGAGGAGACGAACGCCGGGTCGGGGTCGGCGAGTCCGTCCTGGGCGGCCTCCAGCCAGCCCCGGATGTTGCTCAGCGGGGTGCGCAGCTCATGGGCGACGTCGCTCACCATGGCCTTGCGCTGCTCCTCCAGCCGCGCCCGGTGCGCGGACATGTCGTTGAACGCGGCGGCCAGCCGCCCGACCTCGTCGTCCCCCGACACGGGCACCGACGCCGGCTGTTCCCCGTCCCGCATCCGCTGCGCCGCTCCGGTCAGGGCGTGCAGCGGGCGCACCAGCCGGGTGCCCGCGAACACCGACGCGCCCACGGTGAGGGCCAGCACGAGCGCCGCGGCTCCGGCGATCTTGGCGGTGTTCGCGGGGGAGAGGTCGAAGCCGGGCAGGGTCGCGCCGCCCTCGTCGCCGATGAAGAGGAGGGCGGGGGAGGCCACGTACGAACTGAGCTGTTCGCTGCGGGCCGTGCCCACACAGGACGCGATGGCCCGGTCGTTCTCCCCGGTCCGCTCCGGCATCCCGACCGACGGCGCGGCCTGCTCCGAGGGGGCGTCGCGCGGCGCGGGCACCGGCCGTGGCGCGACCGCCCCGGGTTCGCCCGGCACGGTCACCGGGACCTGATCGCCCCAGGACAGATCGTTGTTCAGCCGCACCCCCTCGCGGCCCTGGCGCTTCAGACAGGCGTCGGCCAGTGCGGTGAGCGCGTCGAGCGCCTTCTGTTCCGAACGGGTCGGCGTGTCCAGCGCGGCGAGATCGCAACGGGTGCCCAGAGCGCGTTCGGGATCGTTGCCCACGATCTGCACCCGGGGCCGGCCGCTCGCGCCGACCACCACGTCCGAGGCGATCCCCGCCCGGTTCAGGCACGCCACCTCGGCGTCGGCGGTCCGCCGCAACGCCGTGCTGTCGGCCGTCGACAGCCGGAACGGACCCACCGCCCGCGGATCGATCCGGTCGGCCGCCGTGCGCTGCCCGTCGGTGCCCCGCGCCGCCAGGACGGTGTCCACGGACAACGGGTCGACCACGGCGGACGCCTGCGGCGGGAGCGCCGGGGCGGTCGCCGCGGTGGCGGAGTCGGCGAGCGGCTGCCGGCTCTGCGTCGTCAGGGCGACCCGGCGGCCCGACTCCCGGGCCAGCTCCCGCACGGTCGCGCCGACTCCGTCCCAGGTCGGATTGCGGGCGGCGTACTCCAGCAGGGTGTCGTAGATCCGGGCGTCCGCGGTGAGGTTCTGCCCCTGCTCCTGCTTGATCGCACCCGAGGTGGTCTGCACGGCGATCCAGGCGGTGGCCGCCACCGAACACGCGGCCACCAGCGCCGAGACGGCGAGCAGCCGCCCCAGCAGGCTCCGGCGCAGCGGCAGCCGCGCCCGGCCCGGCCCCTCCGCCCGGGCTCCGTGACCGCGCGCGCTACCCACGCCGGGCCGCGGCCTTCGCCGGGTCGGTGAGTTTGTAGCCGACGCCGAAGACCGTGAGCAGCCGCTCCGGCCGGCGCGGGGCCCGTTCGATCTTCTTGCGCAGGTTCATGATGTGCACATCGACCGTCCGGGCGCTGATGTAGCGGTCGAAGCCGTGGAGTTCCTCCAGCAGCCGCTGACGGCTGAACACCCGGTCCGGCTCCGCCGCCAGGGCCGCCAGGATCCGGAACTCGCCCGGGGTGCACTCCACCGCCGCACCGCCCACCGACACCTCGTGCCGCTCGGGGTCGACCACGAGGGCGCCGACGCGCAGGACGGGGTCCTCGGCCACCGGCTCCGGGGCGAGCGGCCGCCGGGTCCGCCGCAGCAGCGTACGGACGCGGGCCATCAGCTCGCGCGGACTGTAGGGCTTGGTCATGTAGTCGTCGGCGCCGAGGTCGAGACCGAGCAGGAGATCGTCCTCGGTCGACCGGGCGGTCAGCATCAGTACCGGCAGTCCGCGGTCCTCGGCCCGCAGCACCCGCACCACGTCCAGGCCGTCGGCCCGGGGCATCATCACATCGAGGACCAGCAGGTCGGGCTCCTGGTGCCGGACGGCGTCGAGCGCGGCGAGGCCGTCGCCCACGATCCGTACGGCGTGTCCTTCCCGTTCCAGATAGCGGCGTACGAGCTCGGCCTGCTTCTCGTCGTCCTCGGCAACTATGACGTCTGCGCACACGCCCCCGATCGTAGAGCGGCGGGACCACGGTGCGGGGCCGGGGCGGGTTCCGGTCCACGGAAGCCGGGAAGGGGACCGGCGCGTTCACCTGCGCGAGAGTGGCCGCTCCCCGGTGCGCAGGGCGCAGGTCACGGCGTACGACGTGACCGGGACGCATGACGCGTGGGGCGTGGCCGAGGTCCGGCGGCGGCCGCCGGTCGCCGGGCACCACACGGAGACGCCCGGCTTCCATGCCGTCACCACCGAAGGGCGTCCAGGTGGCCCTTCACTCCGGGGAAGAGATGGAGAGTGAGACCGAACTGCTCCAAGGTCGGTCGAAAATGATCGCTCAAGGCCTCCAAGGGTTCACGGAATCTCCTTATAGTGGTGCCGCGTTGATCGTATGGTCACAACGCGCGAAGCCGTCGCCACTGGAGTCCGTACGATGACGAACCCCTCGTCCGCCCTGCCCGCGTCCACGACCGGTGCCGGCGGAGGCTGCCCGATGGGCGCCGGTACGGGCGCCGTCCAGCTCGGCGGACCCGGCTTCACCACCGAACCCCAGGAGCTCTACCGCTCCATGCGGCGCGAGCACGGCCCCGTCGTCCCCGTCGAGTTGCCCGGCGGCTTCCCCGCCTGGCTGGTGATCGGCTACCGGGAACTCCACCAGGTCACCAGCGACGGGGAGTTGTACCCCCGGGACGTCTCGCTGTGGAACCAGTGGGAGAACATCCCCGCCGACTGGCCGCTGCTGCCCATGGTGGGCACCCCCATGCCGTCCATCTACTTCACCGCCGGGGCCGAGCACCGCCGACACGTCGAGATGGTCGTACCGGCCCTCGAAGGGGCCGACCCCTTCGAAATCCGGCAGCACTGCGAGCAGTTGGCCGACCGGCTCATCGACGCGGTGTGCAGCCGGGGCACCGCCGACCTCGTCGCCGAGTTCGCCGAGCCGCTGCCCGTCCTGGTGCTCGCCCGCCTCGTCGGCTTCCCCGACGACGAGGGCGCCGACATCGCGCGGGTGCTCAAGGACCTCGCCGACGGCGGGCCCGACGCGCAGAAGGCGCATCTGCGCTTCGGCGAGCACATGCACCAGCTCGTCGCGGCCAAGCGCGCGCGCCCCGGCGACGACGTGACCTCGCGGATGCTCGCCCACCCCGAACCGTTCACCGACGAGGAGTACGCGCTCGACCTGATGGCCATCACGGCGGCCGGGCACCTGACCACCGCCGACTGGATCGGCAACTCCACCCGGCTGATGCTCACCGAGGACCAGTTCGCCGACGCCCTGTCCGGCGGCCGGCACAGCGTCGCCGAGGCCATGAACGAAGTGCTCTGGGAGGACGGACCCACCCAGATCCTGGCCGGCCGCTGGGCCGCCCGCGACAGCCGGCTCGGCGGCCGGAACATCGCCCGCGGCGACATGCTGCTCCTCGGCCTCGGCGCGGCCAACGCCGACCCGCACATCCGGCAGCAGGTCACCGCCTCCGCCGTACGTTCCGGGCAGGGAGGCAACAGCGCGCACCTGGCGTTCAGCCACGGAGAGTACCGCTGCCCCTTCCCCGCCCAGGAGATCGCCGAGATCATCGCCCGTACCGGCATCGAGGTACTGCTGGACCGGCTGCCCGACCTCGAACTGGCCGTACCCGCCGGCGAACTGGTCCGCCGGCCGTCCGCGTTCCTGCGCGGGACCACCGCGCTGCCCGTCCGCTTCACTCCCGTACGTACGACAGGAGACGCATTGTGAACTGCCCGCACGCCGAAGCCGCACAAGCCGACCGGAACGCCGGGGTCATCACCATCGACCCCATGGTCCAGGACCTGGACGGCGAGACCGCGCGACTGCGCGACGCCGGGGTCCTCGCCCGGATCGACCTGCTCGGTGTGCCGGCCTGGACGGTCACCCGGCACGCCGAGGCACGTCAACTCCTGGTCGACCCGCGGCTGGTGAAGGACATCGACGCCTGGGGCCTGTGGCAGAGCGGAGTGGTGACACGTGCATGGCCGCTGATCGGCATGATCGACGCCGGGCGCTCCATGTTCACCGTCGACGGGTCCGAACACCGGCGGCTGCGCACCAAGACCTCGCAGGCGCTGACCCCCCGCCGGCTGGAGGCGATCCGCCCGGACATCGAGAAGTTCACCGAGGAACTGCTGGACGCCCTCGACGCCGCGCAGGGCGAGGACGGCGTCGTCGACCTGAAGGCGGTGTTCGCCCAGCCGCTGCCGATGAAGGTCGTCGGCATGCTCATGGGCGTCGACGAGTCCCAGCACGCCATGCTCACCCGGCAGTACAAGGCGTTCTTCTCCATGCTCACCCCGCAGGACGAACGCCTGGCTCTGCTCGCCGAGTTGGACGTCTTCTACACCGACCTCGTCCGGGAGAAGACCGCCCGGCCCACCGACGACCTCACCAGTGCGCTGATCCTGGCCGAGGAGGGCGGCGACCCGCTCACCGAGGAAGAGGTGGTGGGCAACCTCAAGGCCATGGTCGCCGCCGGGCACGAGACCACCATCGGCCTCGTCCTCAACGCCGTGCGGGCCCTGCTCTCCCACCCCGACCAGCTCCGCGCGGTGCTCGCCGGAGAGATCGGCTGGGACGCGGTGGTCGAGGAGACGCTGCGCTGGGACACCCCCACCACCCACCTGCTGATGCGGTTCGCCACCGAGGACCTGGCCGTCGGCGACGAGGTGATCCGCAAGGGCGAAGGAGTCGTCATCTCCTACCGGGCCATCGGACGCGACATCGAGCAGCACGGCCCCGACGCCGACGCCTTCGACATCACCCGGCCCACCCGCAACCGCCACATGACCTTCGGCCACGGCCCGCACATCTGCCCCGGCGCGGCCCTGTCGCGCGTCGAGGCGGGCATCGCGCTGCCCGCCCTGTTCGGCCGCTTCCCCGGGCTCCGCCTCGCCGTCCCGGACGAGGAGATCACCAAGCTTCCGGTGATGACCCAGAACGACATGGCCGCCTTCCCCGTCCTCCTGGGCTGACGGCGGCCGGCCCGGGCGCCCGGGCCGCGAAGGGGACCGGGCGTTCCTGCGGGCCCGTCCCGCCGGGGCCGTGCCCCGGGCGTGGGACGGGGTGCGAAAGGGGCGCGGCAGGGCCGGACAAGATCCTGGTTGCCGAAGATTCAATCGTGGTAACTTCGCCGCTAGCCATGTGAGTTGGACCGACTCGGCGGGGGATGGTCGGCTGTGAACGCTGTCCCGCACGGGCACCCGGGACCGGACCTGGTGCAGACGCTGGTCGATGCGCTGACCCTGCTCGAGTGCGTCAAGGACCGGGGGCAGCGGTACGAGTTCGTGGACACGGTGGCCTACCGGCTCGACATCGAGCTGACCTACCCGGACAGCACCCCCCGCATCGACATGATGCACCTGGTCCGCAAGGTGATCCACCGGCCCGGCGGCCCGGAGGCGATCCTCTACGCGGTCCGCGTCGTCTCCGGCAAGGACGACGCCGAGCGGATCGCCGCCGAGGCGGGCATCCGGACCGACGGCGACCGGCCGGGCCCCTGGCCCGCACCCGTCTTCGCCGAGAGCATCGCCCGGCAGGCGCGCCGGCTGCTCGACGAGGCGACGGACATCGACGGCGCACGGCTGCGCGCCCTCCTCGCCGAGGAGCTGCCCGGCGAACTGCCCGACAGCGGAACGCCTGCCGAACTCTTCGACCAGGCCCAGGACATGACCGCGCGCGCCGACGGTCTCCCGGCCGCCGTCGTGCTGGTCGAGGCGGCCGCCACCCTGTCGGCCGAGCGTGGCGCACCGCTGCGCCGGTGGTCGGACCGCTGGGCGACGGGCGACCCCACCGCGGCGGCCGACGACGCCCGGGCCGGGGTTCCCGGGGCGTCGGACGCGCTCGCCGTCTGCCGGCAGCGCCTGGAGCGGCCCACCGCCCCCGACCCGACCGTGCCCCGGTGCCTGGTCGTGATGGTCGACCCGGCCCGGGACGGTTCACCGGACGTCTTCGTCCGGCACTGGATCAACAAGGCCCCCGGCTACTGGCGGCCGGAGCCCGGCCAGGTGCAGACCGCCACCCTGGACACGCTGGCCGGAGCGGTCGAACACGCCGTCGAGCAGGGCGAGGCGCTGTGGGCCGACCGGCCCGCGGCCGGCGAACAGGGGCCGGTCCACGTCGAGTTCCTGCTCCCTTTCGACCTGCTCAACCACGACATGGCCCGCCTGGAACTGGGTACCAGAGCCCCGAGGCCCTGGCCGATCGGTCTGCGCTACCGGGTCCATCTGCGCAGCCTGGACCGGATGCGCGGCGACGCCGGGCAACTGCGCCGCTGGCAGGCCCGCTGGGACCGGCTGCGGACCGCCCCCGCCCCGGCCCCGCACCGCTGGAAGGCGGCGGACCGCGACGGCTTCGAGCGCTGGCGCGCCCACCTCGCCGGTGACGAGTCGCTGACCGCGGTCATCCTCGACGCGCCCGCCGTCCAGGGGCACGGCCTGGAGGCGCTGCAGGCCGCCGTCGTCGAGGGCATCGGTCTCGCCGCCTGGGACCGCAGGCTGGAGAGCACCTCGCACTCCAGTGAGCTGCTGACCCTGCTCCTGGGACACGCCTACACCCAACTGCCGGAAACGGTGAACAGGTTGAGGATGGGAGCGGAGGTCGACGAGGACGGCCCGCTGTGGGTGGGCAGGCACATCGCGTTCTTCTGGGACGACCCGTACCGACTGGTCGATCGTGAGGAGTTGTTGTCGGCATGACCGGACCGACCTCCGCCGCCCCGCCGCCCCCGTGGTGGGTCTTCCACGCGACCGGCAGGGCGCCCGAGGGCGAGCCGCCGGAGCTGCCCGCGCCGCCGCCCTGGCGGACGTTCCCCGGCGAACCGCTCCAGCCGCCGCCGCCCGAGGACGACCGGGCCGCCGACCGCCGCCTCGGCCGGATCCAGGACGGGCCGCAGCTCCGCCGTGAGGAGACCGACGCGGTCAACGCCGCCCTGCTGCTGCGCCGCCCGCTGCTCATCACCGGACCGCCGGGCGTCGGCAAGTCCACCCTGGCCTATCTGCTCGCCCGTGAGCTGGGGCTCGGCCGGGTACTGCCCTGGAGCGTCGTCAGCCGCAGCACGCTCAGGGGCGGTCTGTACGCGTACGACGCGATCGGCCGCGCCCAGGCCATCGCCGCCTGGCGGGCGGCCGACACCGGGAACCCGCACGGCCCCGCACCGGACGGCACCGGCGCGGACGCGGGCGAAGAGGGCGCGACCGCTGAAGGGCCGCCCGCGCTCGGCGACTTCGTCACCCTGGGCCCGCTCGGCACCGCCCTGCTCGCCTACGCGCGCCCCCGGGTGCTGCTCGTCGACGAGCTGGACAAGAGCGACATCGACCTGCCCAACGATCTCCTTCACGTCCTGGAGAACGGCAGCTACGAGATCCCCGAACTCGTGCGCAGCAACGAGGAGTCGGCGACCGTGTTCACCGACGACCCGCGCGGCACGGCGAGGATCGAGGGCGGCCGGGTGGAATGCGCGCAGTTCCCCGTCGTCGTCATCACCAGCAACGGCGAACGGGAGTTCCCCGCCGCGTTCCGCCGCCGCTGTCTGCCGCTGGAGATGGAACCGCCCGGCCGCGAGCAGCTGATCGGCATCGTCGTCAGCCATCTGCGCCAACGCCCGGAAGGCGTCGAGGCGCTGGTGGACGAGTTCGTCAACCGCCAACGCGGCGGCGGCACCCAGTCGATCGACCAGTTGCTCAACGCCGTCCAGCTGACGACCGCGGGCGGTTTTCAACCCGACGCCGACGGGCGTAAGCTCGTCGAGATGCTCCTCCGAGACCTCTCGAAGGGCCGCTGATGAACGGCTTGCCCAGGGAGCGCGCTCCGGACCCCGCGTCCGCGCCGGCCGCCTCCCCCGATCGCGCCACCGGCGACCGAACCGAGGACGGCGGCCCGTACGACCCGGACGCGGGCGCCGACTGGACGGAGCTCGCCGACGCCGCCTGGCTCGCCGCCGCCCGGCTCGAAGCCCACCGCGCCACCGGGCCCGCCCCGGACCACCCTCCCCACGCCGAACCGCGCCCCGACACGCCCCGCCGCACCCGCCCGGCGCCCCACGAGCCACCACCCGCAAGAACCCCCGAGCCCCGGCCCGACCCTCTCCCCGGCCCACCACCGCACCCCGCGCCCGACACCGTGCCCGGGGTCTCCGGGCTGCCGGGGCCCGCGGCGTACGAACGCGAGATCCTGACCGCTCGGGAGCACACGCGCACCGGCCCCGACCGGCTGCCGGGCGCCGGACGCGACCGGGCCGTCGTGCGGACGGCCCCGTTACGGCTGGCCAGGTCGCTGCGCGGGCTGGGCCGCAGGGTGCCCACCGGCGGCCGCAGCGCGCTGGACGAGGAGAGCACCGCCGAGCACGGGCTCACCGACGGCCTCTGGGTCCCCTACTTCCTCCCCGACCGTGAGCGCGCCTTCGACCTGGTGCTCCTCGTCGACCGGGCCCCCACCATGCCGCCCTGGCACGGCACCGTCCGGCAGATCGCCGACGAGGCCACCCGCAGCGGGGCCTTCCGCGATGTCCGCACCGTCGGGGTGACCCTGCCCGCCGACGGCGAACCCGCCCTGCGCTGGCCCGGCGGACGCGACGGGCACCCCGCCGAACTGCTCGACGGCCGTAACGCACGGCTCTTCCTCGTCGTCACGGACGGGCTCGCCCACGGCTGGGCGGGCCCCGGCGCCGACCGGTTGCTGGAACGGCTGACCTCGGGCGGGCCCACCGCGCTCGTCCACCTCCTGCCGCCCTATCTGCGCCACCGCTCCTCGCTGTTCCCCTTCCGCGCCCAACTGGACGCGGGCGGCTTCGGCGCGCCGAACCGCCGCTTCCACTGCCGCCCGCCGCACGGCGCCCACGACCCCGTACGGCCGCTGCCCGAACCGGACGACGACACCGTGCCCGTACCGGTGCTCAGCGTCCGCGCCGGGTCCTTCCGCGCCTGGGCCGACCTGGTGACCGGCGAACGCGGGGTGCGACGGACCCTGCCGGTCGTGCTGGCGGGCGCGATGGCCAAGGGAGCCTCCGCCCCCGGGCTGCGCACCCCGGTCGTCGACGGCCCCCGGGCGGCCGCCGCGGCCGTGCGCAGGTTCCGTTCGCTCGCCAGCCCCCTGGCCCGGCAGCTCGCCGTGCTGCTGGCCCTCGCCCCGATGGACTTCGCCGTCATCCAGGAACTGCGCGAGGCGGCCCTGCCGGACGCCGGGCCCGAACACCTCGCCGAGGTCATGATGGGCGGGCTGATCGACTGGGACGCCGACGCCGAGGGCGGGCCGGACTTCGCCGACGACGTACGCGAAGCCCTGCTCGCCACCAGCACCAGGACCCAACTCGCCCGCACCGTCGGCCTGCTGGCCGAACTGCGGACGGGCAAGGGGCACGGCGCCCGGCTCCGCGCGGCCCTCCACGACCCGGTGCGCACCGCCCTGCCCGGCACGGAACCCGGCGCCCGCCCCTGGCTCCGGATCGAACTCGCGGTCCTGCGGGCGCTGGCCGGCCCGTACGCGGGCCGGGCCGCCCGGGTGGCGGCCCGCCTGGTGCGCCCGCCGGGCGGCCCCCCTGCCCGGCCGGGTGAGATCGGTGCGAAACCGATGAAAGGCGCCCCGAATTGGGCAAAGCTGCCACCGGACAGCGTCGTTTCACCAGGAGGACCCGTGCCGCCCACGACACCCCCAGCAGCTGACACCTCGGCACCAGCTGACAACACCGCCCGGAGGGCCCACAAGGAGATGGAAGTCAAAACGCCGGAAGCACGCTTCGTCCGTACGGGCCAGCCGAAGATCATGGGCAATGTGCCGCCCAAGAACCCCAACTTCACGGGCCGCGAGTCGCTCCTCGCCGCCGTGGAGCGGCAGCTGACCGAGGACGAGACGACGGCGGTCCTCCCGCACGCTCTGCACGGCCTCGGCGGCGTGGGCAAATCGCAGATCGCGGTGGAGTACGTCTACCGCCACAGCGGCGACTACAACGTCATCTGGTGGATCCCCGCCGAGCAGGAGAGCCTGATCCTGGCCGCGCTCGCCGAGCTGGCGGCCAGCCTGGGCCTCCAGGTCGGCCCGCAGGCCAACACCGCCGTGCCCGCCGTCCGCGAGGCCCTGCGCACCGGAAAGCCCTTCGATAACTGGCTGCTGGTCTTCGACAACGCCGAGGACATCGAGGCGGTGCGCTCGTACTTCCCCAACGGCGGCCCCGGAAAGATCATCGTCACCTCGCGCAACCGGGAGTGGGAGCGGATCGCCACGCCCCTGAGCGTCGACGTCTTCGACCGCGAGGAGAGCATCGCCCTGCTCCAGCGCCGGGCCCGGGGACTGAGCACCCACGACGCGGGCCGGCTCGCCGAGGCGCTCGGCGATCTGCCGCTCGCCGTCGAGCAGGCCGGCGCCTGGCACGCGGCCACCGGTATGCCGGTCGACGAGTACCTCCAGCTGCTGGACGAGCGCCGCCCCGAAATCCTCGAACTGGCCCCGTCCCCGGACTATCCGCTGCCCGTCGCCGCGGTGTGGGACATCTCGCTCGGCAGGCTCACCGCCGAGAACCCGGCCGCCCGCCAACTCCTCCAGATCTGCGCCTGCATGGCGCCCGAACCCATCCCGCTGAACATGCTCCGCGGCGGCCGCAACGTCCAGATCACCCCCGAGCTGGACCCCGTGCTCCGCGACCCGCTGCTGCTCGCCCGCGCCACCCGCGATCTGAGCAAGCTCTCGCTGGTCCGCCTCGACCACAAGGCCGGCACGCTCCAGATGCACCGGCTCATGCAGAACGTGATCGTCGCCCGGTTGGACCCGGAGGAGCGGGAGCGGATGCGCAACGCCGCCCATCTGCTCCTGACCACCGCCAAGCCGGGCCTGCCCGCCTCACCGGAACAGTGGTCGACCTACCTCGGACTGCTGCCCCACATGATCGCCTCCGGCGCGGTCAACAGCTCGGACGCCTGGGTGCGCGACCTGGTCTTCGACATGGTCACCTTCCTCTACTACTGGGGCGCCCACGACGCGGGCGCGGACCTGACCCGGCAGGCGTGGGAGGCCTGGAGCGAGCAGTCCGCCGAGGAGGACCTGCACGTCATCCGGATCACCAAGATGCTCGGCTTCTACCTCCACCACCTCGGCCGGATCGCGGAGGCCGCGGCCCTGAGCGAACAGGCCATGGAGGTCTCGCGCACCGCGCCGATCCCCGAGGAGGAGGTGATCGACTCCATGCTCCAGCAGGCCGGATCGCTGCGGTACCGGGGCGACTTCGAGGCCGCCCGCGAGCTGAGCGCCGAGGCCTACGAGCGGGCGAGCGACCTCTACGGCCCGGAGGACCCGACGACGCTGAGCGCGGCCCACAGCTACGGCCTCTCGCTGCGGGTGAACGGCGACTTCCGGCAGGCGCGGGCGATCGACGGGGAGTCCGCCAGGCAGCGGGAGCTGCTCTACGGCCCGACCAGCGGGCTCACCGTCAACACCCTGAGCGCCCTGGCGGTGGACACCCGCGAGGCGGGCGACTTCCTGGAGGCCAGGGCCCTTCAGGAGTCGACCTACCAGACCTACCGCACCCACTTCGGCCCCACCAACGCGGCGACCATCCGGGCCGCGCTGAACCTCGCGATCTGCCGGCGCCGGGCCGGATTCCTGGAGGGGGCGGCGGAGCTGGTCGAGGAGATCCTGGAGAGCTTCACCAGCAGGTACGGCGCGGCGTACCCGGAAACCCTGGGGGCGGCCCTGGCGGCGGTCGTCGACCGCCGGATCGCGGGCAGGCTGGAGGACTCCCGCCGCCTCGGCCGGCAGACCCTCGACGGCTACCGGGACATCTTCGGCGAGCACCACCCGTACACCCTGTGCGCCATGATCAACGTGGCCGCCACCCTGCGGGCCCTGGGCGAGGTGGAGGAGGCCGAGCGGCTGGACACGGTCGCGGGGGAGCGGCTCCGGGCGGACCTGGGGGAGCGGCACGTCTACTCACTGGCCGCCGCGTTCGGCCGGGCCAACGACCACTACGCCAGGCTGGACTTCGCCGGCGCCCTGGAGGCCGACAGCGCCACCCTGCCGCTGCTGACCGAGGTGGCGGGCGAGGATCACCCCTTCACCCTGGTCTGCGTCGCGAACCTCTCGCTGGACCATCGCGGACTCGGCCACTCGGCGGAGGCGGACCGGCTCAACGCCCAGGCGGTGGAGGGTCTGACGCGTGTGCTGGGGGAGGAGCACCCGTGGCGGACCTCGGCCCGGCTGCACCAGCGCATCGAGTACGACCCGACGGTGATCCCGCTGTGAGGTGACGGATCGGTACGGGGGCGGGGCCGGGAGGCCGCGGACGCCCGATGTGTGACGGGGTGCGGTCGGCGGGAACACCACGGACGGGGGGCGATGCATGACCACGGTCATATTCATCCACGGTACGGGCGTGCGGCCGCCGCACACCGAGGCACTGAACGCGAAGGTCACGGCCTCACTCGCCGGGGCCGCCCCGGGTGTGCGGGTCGTGCCGCTCGACTGGGGCGAGCGGTACGGCGCCCGGCTCGCCGCGGGCGGGGCCAGCATTCCGCCGGACGGGGCCGGGGCCACCGAACGGGACGTGGCGGGCGAGGAGGACGGGGAGGACGCGGAGACCGCCGCCTGGGAGCGCCTGTACGAGGACCCGGAGGCGGAGTTGGCCCTGGTCGCCGCGCACGGTCCGGCGGGAGCGATACCCCCGGGCGCGGCCTTCCCGGACGAGGAGTTCCGGGACCGGCTGGCCCGGCTGGCGGCCCGTGGCGAGAGCGTCGCCCCGGAGCTGGGGCCCGGCCTCGGAGCACGGGCCGCCGACCTCGCCCGCAGCCCGCTGCTGACGCCGGCCGCGGAAGCCCTGGACCCCGAAGACCTGGCGCCGCTGCTGGCCCGCGCGCTGGCCGCCGCCGTGATCGGCGCGGCCCTCGCCGAGGACGCGCCGGTGATCACCGACGGCCCCACCCGCGACGCCGCCGTGGACCGGATCGCCCGGGAGCTCGGCGCCACCGGGTCCGGCTCCACCAGGGGGCCGGTGGGCCGGCTGATCGGCCGGCCCGTGCTGCGGCTCGGCTCCCGTTACGCGGTGCGCCGCCGCCGCGCCCTCACCGGGGCCGCCCACCCGGCCGCGGGCGATGTGCTCAAGTTCCTCGTACGGGGCGGTCCCCTGCGCACCGCCCTGCGCGAGCTGGCCGCCGCCGTGGAGCCGCCCGTCGTCCTCCTCGGCCACAGCCTCGGCGGGATCATCGCCCTCGACACCCTGATCGAGGCCCCGCTGCCCGGCGTCCGGCTGCTGGTCACGGTGGGCTCGCAGGCGCCGTTCCTGTACGAGACGGGGGCGCTGCCCCACCTCGACCACCCGGAGCCCCTGCCCGACCATGTCCCCGGCTGGCTCAACCTCCACGACCGCCGCGATCTTCTCGGCTTCGCCGCCGCACCGGTGTTCCCCGGCCGGGCCGAGGACATCGCGACGGACAACCGGCAGCCGTTCCCCGCCGCCCACAGCGCCTATTGGAGCGACCCGGCCGTCTACCGCGCCATCGCGGAGCGGCTGCCGTGAGCGCGGGCCCGGCTCACTCGGCCGGCCTGAGCGCACCCACCGTCGACCCTGCCCGGGTGGTGGCGCTCGTCGTCGGCGTCGAGGCCTATGCGGCGGGGCCCGGCTGGACGCTGCCGGGCCCGGTCCGCGACGCCCTGCGCTTCCGGGACTGGCTGCGGTCCACGGGCGTGCCGGACGCCAACATCCTGCTGCACCTCGCCCCGGCACAGGGCCCGGACGCGGTCACCGGCCACCGCGCCGCCGACCACGAGACCCTGCGACGGGCTCTGGTCCACGAACTGCCCGCCCGCCAGGGGGACATGCTCTGGATCTGGTGGGGCGGGCACGGCGTCCTGGACCGGGACGAACACCTGCGGCTGTACTGCGCCGACGCCACGGAGACCGACCGCCGCAACATCGACCTGGAGTCCGCCCGCCGCCGGCTGAGCAGTGATGTCCTGCCCGGGTTCGAGAGGCAGAACTGGGTCGTCGACGCCTGCCAGACCTTCGAGGAGCGCCACCGCCCCGCCGTCACGATCCCGGACGGAAGCCTCCCCGCCGGGCAGCGCCTGCGGATCCACCGGCAGAGCGTGCTGCTGGCCGCCGACCGGGGACAGCGCGCGGCCAACGACCCCGTACGCGGTCAGGGTGTCTTCTCGGACATCCTCCTGCGCGAACTGGCCACCCTGCCCGGCGGCCCGGCCCCCGACCCGGAAGCACTCTTCGCGGCCGTCCGGGGCCACTTCGACCGGCTGCGCGCCGAGGGAGGCCCCACCCAGCTCCCCACGCTCCAGCTGCACCGCCCCGGACACACGGAACATCTGCCCGCCCCGCCCCCACCACGGAACGGAGAGGCCCCCGGGCGGGACCGGGCGGGCGGCGGGCTGGTCCGGGTGGTCGAAGCGCTGCTCGCCTATCCGCTGATGAGCGACCGCGACGAACGCCAGACGATGGTCGCGGAGCTGGACCCGGTCCTGGTGGCCCGGATGCCGCGGCACGCGGTGCCCCGTACGGACATCCTGGGCATCCTGCGGACGCTGCGGCGGCGTCCGGAAGGCCCCTGGGACCTCTACCGGGCCGTCACCCTGCTCGACGACGACCCGGACCGGGCCGCCGAACTGGAGCAAGCCCTGCGGGAGTTCCAGGACGAGGACCGACCGGGCCCGTGATCGTACGGCGTGATCGCACGGGTTTCCGGAAGGCAACCTATTCGTCATGATGGGGAGGGACGGGTGGCATCGTGTGCCGCCGGACCGACAAGGGGGAACAGGCCTTGCAGCAGACGGCATCGGCCGGTGATCCGGCCGACTACCTGGAGTCCGATGTCGCGGACCTCGCGGAGGTGGGCGTCGCCGCCGTGCGCGCCCTCGCTCCCGCTCCCGGACGGCGTCTGCTGGAGGAGATCCGAAGAGCGCGCACCAGCATGCTGGCGGGCGGAAACCCTCCTGGCGGTGGCGCCCGGCTGAGCGCTGTGTGGCCTTCCCCAGGAGCGGGATCCCCGAGTCACGTCGGGACCACGACAGAGGAGAGCGGGTGCACCGACCGATACGGATGCCCGGCCGCTGGTTCGACGAACTGGCCGCGGGCGGAGGGTCGGTGGCGGCGGTCGGCTTCCTCGCGCGGGCCGAGCGGTCCCGACGTCTCCTGCTGATCGGCGAGTTGCTGGGCCGGCTGGAGGATCGGCCCACCCTGTTCGGCCCCGCCGTCCTCGGCGCCGTCTGGCGGACCGTGGAAGAGGCCGAGGCGCGCAGGCCGGGCTGCGCCGAGGAGTTGCTGCTCTGCCCGGAGGTGGGCAGCTGGCTCGCCCATACGCTGCGCCGCCTGCACGGTACCGCTGTCGGTCCGCCGCTCTGGGTGGACACCGGACATCTGGCCGCCGTCGCCCTGGTGGCCGCACTGCGCGCCGGAACGGCCGCCGATCTCGTCGTGCCCGCGAGGGAGGGCGCGGTGTCGCTGCCGACGCTCGGCCTCGCCCGGTTGCCGGGCACCCCGCTGCTGGGCTTCCAGCCGGTCCGGGCGCGCGTGCGCGAGGGAGAGCTGCACCTCACCCCGACCGTACGGCGCATGGGGGCGATCGCGCTCACCGTGCGCCCGCTCACCGCACCGCCGAGCGCCGTGTGGTGGCCGACGCACCGGCTGCCGGTCCGGCCGGGCGGGCCTGAAGTCGCCCTCGACGACACCGACCCCTACCGCGACCTCGACCGCCCGATTCCGCCCCGTCGGCTCACTCCACGCGAACTCGGCGCCTGGCAGCGGCTGTTCGCCGAAGCGGTGGAGCTGCTCGATGCCCGCCCCGCCCTGCCCCCCGCGCCGGGCTCCGACGCCCCGCCTGCCGCCGGCCCTGATCCCGCCACCGGATCCGGCCCCACCCGGCCCGGCACGCTGCGTCCCGAGGAGATCAGGCGCATCGTGCCCTGGCCCGGACGGATGCCGAACGGCCCCGTCGAGGGGCTCAGCGCCTCCACGGCGGACGCGTTCGGCTCCATGGTGGTGGCGGAGCCGCCGAACGGCGCGGCGCTCGCCGAGACGATGGTCCACGAGTTCCAGCACAGCAAGCTCGGCGCGCTGCTCCACCTCTTCGCGATGCTCGACGACGACCGCACCGAGGAGCACTACGCCCCGTGGCGTCCGGACCCGCGCCATCTGCCGGGGCTGCTCCACGGGGCGTACGCCTTCGTCGGCGTCGCCGGATTCTGGCGGGACCGGATCGGGGACCGGGCGGCCGACCCGCTGGAGCTGGCGCCCTTCCGGTTCGCGCTGCGCCGCATCCAGACCCGTACGGTCCTGCGGACCCTGGCGACCCGCGCCGCGCTCACCGGCCCCGGCCGCCGGCTGGTCGCCGGGCTCACCCGCACCGTCGACGGCTGGCTGCGCGAACCGGTGGACGGGCGGGCCGTGGCGCGGGCCCGCGCGGCGGCGGCCGGCCACCGGGCCGAGTGGCGGCTGCGCCATCTGCGGTGCGCGGACGAGGAACGCGCCGGGCTGGCGGCGGCGGTGCGCTCCGGGACGCCGCTTCCGCGGGCCCGGCCGCCCCGGCTCGTCCCGGCAGCGGAGCGCACCCACTGGCAGGACGTACGGGGCGCGCTCTACCTCCGCCCGGATGCCGCACCGGACCTCGCCCCGGCCGCCGCGCCGCCCCGGGCCGATGTGCTGCTGGTCCGGGGAGAGGCCGCGGCCGCACGGGCGGCGTACCGGGAGCGCTGGTCCGACGCGCCGGGGGATCCGCACCTCCTGACGGGCTGGCTGCTGGCGCACGCCGCGCTCCACCCCGGCCACCGGCGGCTCCTCGCCCGCCCGGAACGGTTCGCCGCCGCCGTCACGGGGGAGGGGCCCGAGGTGTGGGAGCGGGCGGCCCATCTGCTGGCCGGTACGGAACCACCCGGCTGACCAGCACCGGGCCGCTCCCCACGGAGCCGGGGAAGCACCCGGAAGAGGCCGTCACGCGTGAGGCGCATCACTCTGCGTGAAATTCTCGGCATACATTTCGCCGGACCGGGGAGGGGTCCAGGCCGCTGGTGTGCCGTACCCCGGTCCACCGCGCAGCATGCCCTGGCCGAACCGGAGGGGGCATTTCAGGCACGGAAGGCGAAAAACGACATGTCGGCGCTCACTACCATCCACATCGACGGCACCTGGCGGGCCGCCGGATCAGGCGCGACGCGCGAGATCCTGGACCCCGCCGACGCCACGGTCCTGGCCGTCGTCGCGGAGGGCGGGGCCGAGGATGCCGATGCGGCCATCGCGGCGGCGCGGCGCGCCTTCGACGACGGCCCCTGGCCGCACAAGCCCGTCGCCGAGCGGGCCGGGCTGCTGCGCCGGGTCGCCGAGCTGCTCCAGCGGGACCGCGAGGAGATCGCGATCACCGAGAGCCGCGACACCGGTAAGACCCTCGAAGAGGGCCGGGTCGACGTCGACGACGTGACGAACGCCTTCCGCTACTTCGCCGACCTCGTGATGAACGAGAGCGGCGGCCGGGTCGTCGACGCGGGCGACCCCGACGTCCACAGCATCGTCGTCCACGAGCCGGTCGGCGTCTGCGCCCTGATCGCCCCCTGGAACTACCCCCTCCTCCAGGCCAGCTGGAAGATCGCCCCGGCCCTCGCCGCGGGCAACACCTTCGTGCTCAAGCCCAGCGAGGTCACCCCGCTCTCCACCGTCCACCTGATCCGGCTGCTCTCCGAAGCCGGACTGCCCGACGGCGCCGCCAACCTGGTCACCGGCGCGGGCGACCCGGTGGGCGCCCGGTTCTCCGAGCACCCGGACGTCGACCTGGTCTCCTTCACCGGCGGCCTCGCCAGCGGTACGAAGGTGGCCCAGGCAGCCGCGCCGACCGTGAAGAAGGTCGCCCTGGAGCTCGGCGGCAAGAACCCCAACGTGGTCTTCGCCGACGCCTGCGCCACCGACGAGGGCTTCGACACCGCCGTCGACCAGGCGCTGAACGCCGCGTTCTTCCACAGCGGCCAGGTCTGCTCCGCCGGCGCCCGCCTGATCATCGAGGAGAGCGTCCGCGACCGGTTCGTCACCGAGCTGGCCCGCCGCGCCGACGCCATCCGCCTCGGCCGGGGCACCTTCGAGGGCGTCGAGTGCGGCCCCCTCGTCTCCGCCCAGCAGCTCGCCAAGGTCGAGATGTACGTCGCCTCCGCCCGCGAGGAGGGTGCGATCGTCCGGGCCGGCGGCGAGCGCCCGGAGCCGAACGACGTACGCCCCGAGGGCGGCTACTTCTACCGGCCGACCGTCCTCGACGGCTGCCACCGGGGGATGAAGGTGGTCCGCGAGGAGACCTTCGGCCCGATTCTCACCGTCGAGACCTTCCGTACCGAGGAAGAGGCCATCACGCTGGCCAACGACACCGACTACGGTCTCGCCGGCGCGGTCTGGACGACCGACGCGGGCCGGGCCCGCCGGGTCGCCGGACGGCTGCGCCACGGCACCGTCTGGATCAACGACTACCACCCCTACCTCCCGCAGGCCGAGTGGGGCGGCTTCGGGAAGTCCGGCACGGGCCGTGAGCTGGGCCCGACGGGGCTCGCCGAGTACCGCGAGTCCAAGCACATCTACCAGAACCTCAACCCGCGCCCCCAGCGCTGGTTCGCCGGCTGACGCCTGCGGGGGCCGGGCGGAACACCCGCCGTCCGGCCCCACCCGGCTGTTCGCAGCACCACGTACACGCACGAACCTTGCAGAAGGAGCAGTGACCGATGCCTTCCACCCCTCGCAGCACCGCAGTCCCCGACGGCCCCGTGGCCGACTACGTGATCGTCGGCGGCGGCACCGCCGGATCGGTCATCGCCTCCCGGCTCACCGAGGACCCGGACGTCACCGTCACGGTCATCGAGGGCGGCCCCACCGACATCGACCGCGACGACGTGCTGACCCTGCGCCGCTGGCTCGGCCTCCTCGGCGGCGACCTCGACTACGACTACCCCACCACCGAACAGCCGCGCGGCAACAGCCACATCCGGCACAGCCGCGCCCGGGTGCTCGGCGGCTGCTCCTCGCACAACACCCTCATCAGCTTCAAGCCGCTGCCCGGCGACTGGGACGAGTGGGCCGAGGCGGGCGCCGAGGGCTGGGACGCGGCCGCGATGGACCCGTACTTCGCCAAGCTGCGCAACAACATCGTCCCGGTCGACGAGAAGGACCGCAACGCCATCGCCCGCGACTTCGTCGACGCCGCCCAGGAGGCGGCCGGAGTGCCGCGCGTGGACAGCTTCAACAGCAAGCCGTTCCACGAGGGCGTCGGCTTCTTCGACCTCGCCTACCACCCCGAGAACAACAAGCGCTCCTCCGCCTCGGTCGCCTATCTCCACCCGCACATCGAGGCCGGCGACCGCCCGAACCTCAAGATCCTGCTGGAGACCTGGGCGTACCGGCTGGAGTTCGACGGCACCCGCGCCACCGGCGTACACGTGCGAACGAAGGACGGCGAGGAGATCCTGCTGCGCGCCGCCCGCGAGGTCATCGTCTGCGCGGGCGCGGTGGACACCCCGCGTCTGCTGCTGCACTCCGGGATCGGGCCGCGCGAGGACCTGGAGGCGCTGGGCATCGAGGTGCACCACGACCTTCCGGGTGTCGGCGAGAACCTGCTCGACCACCCCGAGTCCGTCATCGTCTGGGAGACCGACGGGCCCATCCCGGAGAACTCCGCGATGGACTCCGACGCGGGCCTCTTCGTCCGCCGCGACCCCGGATCGCGGGGCCCGGACCTGATGTTCCACTTCTACCAGATCCCGTTCACCGACAACCCGGAGCGGCTCGGCTACGAGAAGCCCGAGCACGGGGTGTCGATGACGCCGAACATCCCCAAGCCGCGCAGCCGGGGCCGCCTCTACCTCACGAGCGCCGACCCCGAGGTCAAGCCGGCCCTGGACTTCCGCTACTTCACCGACGAGGACGACCACGACGGCCGCACACTGGTCGACGGCATCAAGCTCGCCCGGGAGATCGCCCGCACCGAACCGCTCGCCCACTGGCTCAAGCGCGAGGTCTGCCCCGGCCCCGAGGTCACATCGGACGAGGACATCAGCGAGTACGCCCGTAAGGTCGCCCACACCGTCTACCACCCGGCCGGTACGTGCCGGATGGGTGCGACCGGCGACCAAGAGGCCGTCGTGGACCCGCAGTTGCGCATTCGTGGCCTTCAGGGCATCCGGATCGCCGACGCGTCCGTCTTCCCGACCATGCCCGCCGTCAACCCGATGATCGGCGTCCTCATGGTGGGCGAGAAGTGCGCCGAACTCCTCGCGGACCGGGCGCACGGAACCGCGCCGGCCGCCGGAACCAGCACCAGCACCGGAGGCGATGCCCGATGACCGTAACCGACACCCTCAAGGCCACCGAGCCCAACGGGAACACGGGAGCCACCGGAGTCGACGAGAACGCCGTGTTCTCCGTACGCAACCTCTGGAAGGTCTTCGGCCCCAAGGCCGACCGGATCCCCGGCAGCGAGCACGCCGCGCTGCCGCCCGCCGAACTGCGCGAGGCCACCGGCTGCACCGCCGCCGTCCGCGACGTCTCCTTCGACGTCCGCAAGGGCGAGGTCTTCGTCGTCATGGGCCTGTCGGGCTCCGGCAAGTCGACCCTCGTACGCTGTCTGACCCGGCTGATCGAGCCGACCAGCGGCACCCTCTCCATCGACGGCGAGGACGTCCTCGCGATGGACCGGGCCCGGCTGCGCGAACTGCGCCGCCACCGCGCCGCGATGGTCTTCCAGCACTTCGGACTGCTGCCGCACCGCACGGTGCTGGACAACGTCGCCTACGGCCTGGAGATCCAGGGCCTGGGCAAGGCCGAACGCCGCGCGAAGGCAGCCGAGTTGGTGGCGAAGGTCGGTCTCGCCGGTCTGGAGGACCGGCGCCCGTCGCAGCTCTCCGGCGGCCAGCAGCAGCGCGTCGGGCTCGCCCGCGCGCTCGCCGTCGACCCCTCCGTCCTCCTCTTCGACGAGCCGTTCAGCGCGCTGGACCCGCTGATCCGCCGTGAGATGCAGGACGAGGTCGTCCGGCTGCACCGCGAGGAGGGCCGCACCATGGTCTTCATCACCCACGACCTCAGCGAGGCGCTGCGCCTGGGCACCCGGATCGCGCTCATGCGCGACGGCGGCATCGTCCAGCTCGGCACCCCCGAGGAGATCGTCGGCTCGCCCGCGAACGACTACGTCCGCGAGTTCGTCCGTGACGTGCCGCGCGAGCAGGTCCTCACCGTCGCCACCGCCATGCGCCCCGCGCTCGCCGGGGAGAGCGAGCGCGGCCCGGCCGTACGCCCCGACGCCACCGTCTCCGAGGCCATCGAGGCGGTCTCCCGCTCCGGCGACCCCGCCGCCCGGGTGATGGACGGCGGCCGGCTCGTCGGCGTCGTCGACCACGCCTGCCTGCTCGACGTCGTCGCCGGAACATCCGGCCCCGGCGAGGCGACCACCACGGCCACCGCCCCGGGCGCCTCCACCGTCACCGATGCCCCTGACGCGCCCGACGCGCCCGACGCACCGGACGGCTCCCGCGAGGTGACCCTCTGATGGCCTCCGCACAGGCCACCGGGGCCCGCGCCGTGCCGGCGGGCGCGCGCCGGGGACCGGTGGCCGCGCTCCGCGACCGTCCGGCCGCCGCCAAGCTCCTGCTGCTCGCGCTCGTCGCCGCGGTCGTCGTCCCCGTCGTGCACGGCCGCTGGGGCGGGGGCGTCTGGCCCGACGCGCTGACCGCCGACCTCTCCGCGCCGCTCGGCGACGTGACGGACTGGATCGTCTCCAACCGCGACAGCCACCCGCTGTTCCTCTACTTCTTCGGCCACATCAGCAACGCCGTCGTGCTCTCCGTACGCGGCGTCTATCTGGTCCTCCTGGCCCTCGGCTGGGCCGGTGTCACGGTGTTCGCCGCCGCCGTCGCCTGGCGCGTCGCCGGTCTCCGGCTCGCCCTCACCGCGGCCGTCTCGTTCCTGGTCTGCGGACTGCTCGGCATGTGGGTGCCGACGATGCAGACGCTCGCGCTGATGGTCGTCGCGGTCCTCGCCTCCGTCGTGCTGGGTCTGCTCCTCGGCCTCGCCGCCGGTCTGTCCGACCGGGTGTTCCGCATCCTGCGCCCGGTCCTGGACACCATGCAGGTGCTGCCCGCCTTCGCGTATCTGCTGCCCGTGGTGCTGGTCTTCGGCATCGGCGTGCCCGGAGCGGTCCTCGCCACCGTGGTGTACGCGGCTCCGCCGATGGCCCGGCTCACCGCGCTCGGCCTGCGCGGCGCGGACAGCGGGGTCATGGAGGCCGTCGCCTCGCTCGGCGCGACCGGCAGGCAGCGCCTGCTGAGCGCCCGGCTGCCGCTGGCCCGCAAGGAACTGCTCCTCGGCCTGAACCAGACCATCATGATGGCGCTGTCGATGGCCGTCATCGCGTCCGTGATCGGCGCGGGCGGCCTCGGCGACCGCGTCTACCAGGCGCTCTCCTCCGTGGACGTCGGCGCCGCCCTCGCCGCAGGCATCCCGATCGTGCTGCTGGCCGTCGTGCTGGACCGTACGACGGAGGCGGCCGGACGCCGCATCGGCGCCGAGCCCACCGGCCCGGCCTTTCTCCGGGGATGGCGCGGCTGGACCCTGGCCGCCGTGGTCACCGCGGCCGTCGCCGTCGTCGGACGGGCCACCGACGGCCGGGTCTGGCCCGAGGACGTGACCGTGGCCATCGCCGGACCGGTCAACACCGCCAAGGACTGGATGGTCGACCACCTCTACACCGGGGTGCCCGTCGTCGGCGGCACCGCCGACCTCGCCTCCCACTTCACCGGCGGCGTCCTCAACCCGCTGCGCAGCGGGCTCACCGGACTGCCCTGGTGGTCGGTGCTCCTCATCGTCGCCGCCCTCGCCTGGACCATCGGCACCTGGCGCACCGCCGCCACCGCCGTCCTCGCCATGGCCGCGATCGGTGTGCTCGGCGTGTGGGAACCCTCCATGGACACCCTCAGCCAGGTGCTCGCCGCCGTCGCGGTCACTCTGGTCATCGGCTTCGGCGTCGCCGTCGGCGCGGCCCGCAGCGAGCGGCTGGAGAGGCTGCTGCGACCGGTCCTGGACGTCTTCCAGACCATGCCGCAGTTCGTCTACCTGATCCCCGTCGTCGCCCTGTTCGGCGTCGGCCGCGCCCCCGCCGCCGCAGCCGCGGTCGTCTACGCGCTGCCCGCCGTCATCCGCATCACCACCCAGGGCCTGCGCGGAGTCGACCCGGCGGCGATGGAGTGCGCGCGCTCGCTCGGCGCGACCCCGGGTCAGCAGCTGCGCCAGGTCCAGATCCCGCTGGCCAGGCCCTCCCTGCTGCTCGCCGTCAACCAGGCGGTCGTGCTGGTCCTCGCCGTCGTCATCATCGGCGGACTCGTCGGCTCCGGCGCCCTCGGTTACGAGGTCGTCCTCGGCCTCGCCCAGGGCGATCTGGCCACCGGACTCGTCGCCGGAGCGGCGATCGTCTGCCTGGGCCTGATGCTCGACCGGGTCACCCAGCCCACCACCCGCCGCCAGCGACAGGAGAGCTGAGATGAACCGCTCCCGTACGCGCCTGATCACGGCGCTGTCGTCGGCCGCCGCGCTGCTCGCCACGGCGGGCTGCGGCGCCGCCGACATGACCAAGCAGGCCTCGCCGTTCGCGGCCCCCGCCGGGGTCAAGACGGTCACGCTCTCCGTCCAGTCCTGGGTCGGTGCCCAGGCCAACGTCGCGGTGGCCGAGCAGCTCCTCAAGGAGGAGCTCGGCTACCGCGTCGACCTCGTCCAGACCGACGAGGTCCCCGCCTGGGACGCCCTCAGCCAGGGCCGCGTCGACGCGATCCTGGAGGACTGGGGCCACCCGGACCAGGAGAAGCTGTACGTCGACGAGAAGAAGACCATCGTCCGCGGCGGCGACCTCGGAGTCACCGGCCACATCGGCTGGTACGTCCCGAAGTACTGGGCCGACGAGCACCCGGACGTCACCGACTGGAAGAACCTCAACAAGTACGCGAAGGAACTCCGGACCGCCGAGAGCGGCGGCAAGGGCCAGCTGATGGACGGCTCGCCGTCCTACGTCACCAACGACGTGGCCCTGGTGAAGAACCTGGACCTGGACTACAAGGTGGTCTTCGCCGGCTCCGAGGCGGCCCAGATCACCCAGATCCAGCAGTTCGCCAAGGAGAAGAAGCCCTTCCTCAGCTACTGGTACCAGCCGCAGTGGCTGTTCAACGAGGTGCCGATGGTCGAGGTGAAGCTCCCCGAGTACACGGACGCGTGCGCGGCCAAGGACCCGGCGGACATCGACTGCGCGTACCCGACGACCCCGCTGCAGAAGTTCCTCAACGCCGACTTCGCCGAGCGCGGCGGTGACGCGTCCGCGTTCCTGAAGAAGTTCCACTGGTCGGAGAAGGACCAGAACGAGGTCTCCGAGATGATCGCCTCGCAGAAGCTCACCCCGCAGGAGGCGGCGGAGCGCTGGATCGAGCGCCACCCGGACGTCTGGAAGAAGTGGCTTCCGCAGGACTGACGCGACCGGCAGCACGGCGCCCGGCCCCTCGCACGAGGGGCCGGGCGCCGACCGCTTTCCCGTCCCGTTCCGCTACCGCGCCCGGACCGTCGCCAGCACATCCCGGTCCGGCTGGAGCGTCAGACCCGTCACCGGACCGATCTCGCCCGGGTCGACGTCCAGGGTGAAGCGGCGGGCCAGCACGGCCAGCAGGAGCACCGCCTCCACCATCGCGAAGCGCGTACCGATGCAGACCCGCGGACCGCCGCCGAACGGGAACCACGCGTACTCCGCGATCTCGTCGCCGCTCTCCGCGTCCCAGCGCTCGGGCCGGAACTCCTCCGGCTCGGGGAACCACCGCGGGTCGCGGTGCGTGGCCCACTGGCTGCTCCACACCCGGGTGCCCTCCTCGATCGGCAGGCCCCCGATCGTCGCCCCTTCCTTCGCGACCCCGGTGATCAGCCAGACCGCCGGATACAGCCGCAGGGTCTCCTTCACCACGGCCTGGGCGTACGTCAGCCGGGCGTAGTCCTCGAAGCCGGGCTCCCGGTCGCCGAGCACCCGGTCCAGCTCCTCGGCGAGCGCGTCGCGGACGCGGGGGTTGCGGGCGAGCAGATACCACGCCCACACCAGCGTCGTGCTCGTCGTCTCGTGGCCGCCGATGTACAGCGTGACCGCCTCGTCGCGGATCTCCTCGTCGCTGAGGTGCGTCCCGCTCTCGTCGACCGCGGTGAGCAACCGGCTGAGCAGATCGGGGCGTTCCTCCTCGCCCTCCCGGTGCCGGGCGACCACCCGGCCCACCTCGGCGTCGATGACGGCGGCCGCCTTCCTGATGCGCGCCCGGCCCGGCGTCGGCACCCAGTCGGGGAGCAGCGCGCCGATCCCGGCGAACTCCTTGCCGATCTCCAGCTGGGCGACGTCCATCGCCCGGCCCATCGCCTCCGAGTCCGCCGGGGTGTCCACCCCGAAGATGGTGCGCACCGCGATCTTCTGCGTCAGCTCGGCCATCTCCCGCTTGACGTCGACGCGTTGGCCGTCCGTCCAGCGGTCCGCCAGCTCCACCGCCGAGGCCGCCATCGTGGCCGCGTACGACTTCACCTGCTTGGGCCGCACCGAGGGCTGCACCAGCGAGCGTTTACGCCGCCACTCCCGGCCCCGTGCCACGAGCATTCCGTTGCCCAGCACCGTACGGAACGCGATGCCGAGCTTCGGCTGGTCGAAGGTGCGTTCCGTCTCGGTGAGCAACTCGCCTATGCAGTCGGGGTCGGTGAGGAAGACGCACCGGTTGCGGCCGAACCGCCAGCGCACCATGTCCCCGTGCTCGCGGAGGAGTTCGAAGAAGGCGAGCGGATTCTTCCCGAACTGCGGCAGATTCCCCACGAGCGGCAGCCCCTTGGGGCCGGGGGCGAACGCATGGCCGCGAGGCTGGGTGTCGAGCGCCGGGCCGGTCTGCGTGGACATCGAGGAACTCCGCTCCCTGGGGCGCGCCACGGCCGGCGCGCGCTCGTTCGAACCCCATCGAACAGGACGGGGTGGGCGCTCCACCAGGGCGGCGGCACGGCGTGGCCGGAAACCATCACCAGCCGTGCGGATGACGCGAGTTGTCGAGCGTAACCGGAGAACGCCCCCCATTCGAACGACGGTTTCGTCGAGAGTTTCGCCCGCCGTGCGAGAATCCCGCCATGCCGACCGACCCGGCCGACCCGGCCGACCCGCTGGTGTCCCGTGCCCGTGCGCTGTGGCAGGAGCTGTCCGCCGAACCGGCCGCTGCCTTCGGAACTCCCGGCCGCCCGGCGGTGTTCGTCGCACCAGGGTCGTCGCTGGCCCCGCCGTCCTGGGTGGGTGTGGTGGCCGTCGGGGACGCCGCGCTGATCACCGCGCCGACCGGACGGGCCGCCGATTCCGTACGGTCCGCGCTGGACGGCCTGGCCACCGACGAACTCACCGACCCCGCGACCGTCGCCGGACTGCTGCCGGTGGCCGACACGCTCGGCCCCGCCGTCCTCGGCTATCTGACCCCGGACGGCCTCCGCCCCGTCACGACGGACGCGGCCGGCCCGGTCGGGAGCCTGGCCGCCGGGCACCCCGCCCTGCGCGCGCTGCTCGCGGAGGCGGGGCAGGCGGACGCGGGCGAGAGCGGTCTCGCGGACGTCACCTCACCGGCGTTCGTCGTACGGAAGGGCCCGGAGGTGCTCGCCGCCGCCGGTTACGAGCGCTGGCCGCGCGACACCGCCCACCTCTGCGTGCTGACCGCACCGGCCGCACGGGGCCGTGGCCTCGCCCGACAGGTGGCGCACACGGCGACCGCACACGCCCTCGCCGCCGGGCTGCTCCCGCAGTGGCGGGCCCGCCCGCCCGCCTCCCGCCGGGTCGCACAGGCGCTGGGCTACCGGGAAGCGGGCCGTCAGCTGAGCGTACGGCTGCCCTGAACGCGCTCCGCCGCATCCGCATCCGCCTCGGCGTCCGGTCCTGCCCCGTGCCCGCCACCGGTCCGGGGCACCACGACGATCTGGACGTCGTCCTCGTACACGACCCGGCCGGGATCCGCCGACTCCAGCCGCTCGCACGGCACCCCGTGCGCGGCCAGCAGCGCGAGATAGTCCGGGATCCGGTCCAGCAGACGGGTCGCCGACGTCTTGAACCAGGCGACCGCACCGGGGTTCACCGCCGGGTCGTAGACCGTCGGATCGACGCGCGAGGGATCGGCGTAGGCGGCGTCGTACCAGTCGTTGCCCGCCCGCCAGACGCGGTGCTGCTCCTCGGTCAGACGGCCCTCCCGGGCCAGGCCGTTGGCCAGCGCGAAGATGCCGGGGAAGTGGCCCCGGGGGCTGCGCCCGGTGCTCTGGAACCGTACGTACGCCGTCGTCCCGCTCAACCCCGTCGCCCTTCGCCGCCGCCCGTGAAGAGGCCAGCCTAGAGCGGCCCGGCCCTCGCACGGTCCCGGGGTGGTGGTCCCGATGCCCGCGTGGCCGCCCGTGATCACGGCGAACACTGTGACCCACGGGTTGTCCGCGAAGAACTGCCAGGCCGGCTGTGCCTCCCCGAACTCGAAGATCCCGCCCCCTGCCGGGGGTCAGGATCTTCGAGGTCCGGGGCGGCCGCCGCCCGGGGGAGCGGCGGTGGGGCCGTCAGACGCCCTGCGGCACCCGGGCCGGCCTGCCCCGGCCCCGTGTCAGCGAGTAGCCGAACACGGCCGCCAGCGCGGCGAGCACGCCGCCGCCCACGGTCCACAGCCAGCGGTCGGTCCACCAGCCCGAGGCCCAGCCGTCCTCCGGCTCACCGGCGGACGGCACCCGCGGTGCGGCCGAGGCGTCCTCGTCACCCGTGTCGCCCGCCGAGGCGACCGAGACGCCCGGCACCAGCGGCTCGGAGAGCGCGCCGTCCACGTCGTGGGCCCCGCCCTGCTCCTTGACGGTCGCCCTCACCTCGGCGCCGACCGGCAGTCCGAGCTCGTCGGCGGGCAGGTCCACCACCGTGAGGCGGACGTAGTAGCTGCCGGGCAGCGGGTCGTTCGCCCACGGCTCGGACCAGGCCCGCACGGGCCGCAGGACGCAGGACAGCTCCACGGTGGCCGCGTCGGCCGCCGCCTTCCTGGTCTGGTGCCCGTACATGCAGGCCTGGCGGCGGCGCAGCCCGTCGTACACATCGATCTGCCAGGTGGACGTGGAGCGCCGGGCCGCGTTCTCGGGCAGCTTCACCGTGGCCCGGACGGTGGGCCGCTGACCGGCGTCGGCCGGGAACACCCAGTACAGGTAGTCGCCCGCGGAGGCCTGGGCGGTGCCGGTCTGGTCCGGCTTCAGCGCGGTGGCCGTACGGAAGGTGGTGCCGGCCTCCGTCGGGCCCGCCTCGTCCCCGGCGGGGCTCGCGCTCGCCGACGGGTCGTCGGCCACCGCCGCGCCGGCCGAGGTGAGCAGGGTCAGTCCGGCGAGCAGCGCTCCGGTGAGAGCGCGTCGTACGCCGTGGGTGCGGCGTGTTGTCGTACGCATCAGTTGGTCCTCCATACGGCGACGCGCCAGCGCGAGATCCAGCCGGTCAGCAGGCCCGCGACCAGGCCGGTCAGGACCAGCACACCGAGCAGCCACCAGCCGCGGCCGAGCCCGAAGGCCGCCACGTCGGACGCGGTGTCCGGGCCGTCCACCACATCCACGGTCAGTTCGACCGGCAGACCGGGGGACTTCTTCACCGAGGCGGGCGCGGAGAAGGAATGGGCGAGCTGGAGGCAGACGGTCTCGGCGGCGGGCTTGCCGTCACCGTCGTCGCCGTCCTCCGCCTCGGGCTTCGGATAGCGCAGCCCGGACGAGATCACGTCGGTACGGCCGGTCCCGGCCTCGGAACCCCGGACGATCTCGCGCCCGTGCACGGTCACCGCGCGCAGCAGGACCCCGTAGTCGTCGTCCACGGCACGGTCGGCCGCGACGCTCGCCGAGGCGCGCAGCTCCTGACCGGGCAGCACATCGACGCGGTACCAGCGGTGCTGGCCGATCTCCGAGCGGTCGGTGAAGAGGCCCGGCTTCAGCTCGGGCGCGGCGGAACAGCTCTTGGCGCCCTCGGTGGCCACCGGAGTGACCACGGGCTCGGCGGCCCGGTCCACCAACTGCTTCACGCGGCCGGACAGTTCTTCCTTGTGCTGGACGGCGGTGTAGGTGCCGCCGGTGGCCTCCGCGATACAGGTCAGCTGCTGGCGGATCTTGGCGTTGGGCACCAGGCCGAGGGTGTCCACGACCAGGTGGGTGCCGCGCGCGGCGATCTCCCGGGCCACCTCGCACGGGTCGAGCGGCCCGCAGGTGTCCTCGCCGTCCGTGATGAGCACGATCCGCCGCGAACCCTCCCCGCCCTCCAGATCGTCGGCCGCGCCGAGCAGGGCAGGACCGATCGGGGTGAAGCCGGTCGGGGCGAGGGTGGCGACCGCGGTCTTGGCCTCGGTGCGGTCCAGCGGGCCGACCGGGTAGAGCTGCCGGGTGTCCTTGCAGCCGACCTTGCGGTCCTCGCCCGGATAGTCCGCGCCGAGCGTCCGGATGCCGAGCTGCACCTGCTCGGGCACCGCGTCGAGCACATCGTTGAACGCCTGCTTGGCGGCGGCCATCCGGGACTGGCCGTCGATGTCACGGGTGCGCATGGAGCCGCTGACGTCGAGCACCAGCTCGACCTTGGGGGAGGGGGCGGCGGGGGGTTCGTCGGCGGCGGCGGGGATCGCGGTGCCGAGCCCGGCGGCCAGGGTGGCGAGCGCTATGCCCACCCCGGTCGTCAGCCGTTTTCTAGTGATCATCGCCGGATCTTATGGAAAATCAGTTCGTATTCCCAACCGGGGGACTTGGAGCCCGCCGAGGGGGCCCGGATACTCCGATCGCGGCAAGCGGATCCTGCCTATGCTGCGGTCATGGGGAGGGATCTGACGCTGTTGATGGCGGACTGGGGGTGGCTGGGGGCCGTACCCGCCGAGAGCCGGATCGAGCTGCTGGAGGACGCGGTCTGGCCGTCGGGGGCCGATGTCCCGTACGAGGCCGGGCACGGCCGCGACGACGGCTGGAGCCGGCCGCCGGGACCGGGGTCGCGGTGGTGCGCCGTGTACGGCTTCTCCACCACCACCGGCGCCCACGCGCCGCATGCCCGCGCCGGCGCGGCATGGGCGGACCTGCGGCCGCTCGTCGACGCTTCCGTCCGTGAGCCGATGGACGCCTTTCTCGACGGTCTGCTCCGGAACGTGGACCAGGCCTCGGGCGGTGGCCGGGGATTCTTCCCACCCGCCTCCGCCGACCGATGGCACCGGCACGTCCTGCTGGCCTGCCCACCGGAAGTGCTGCCGGGCAAGGCACGGGCCTGGGAGCGGCTGGAGCCGCGGCTCGAGGAGTTGAGAGCGCCGTTCACCGCCGCGTGCGAGGGCTGGGCGGGCCGCCCGGACACCTTCGAGGACTTCGTCGCACTGCTGCGGGAGTGGGGTGACGTGACCGGGGCGGCCGCCCGCCGGGGCTGGGGTCTGGTGGGGCTGCCCTAGGGAGTATCCGACGAGCGGAGCCCGCCCGTTCAGCCGCCCAGCAGCGGTCGCGAGGCCCGTTCCAGGACCGAGGTGACCCGCTGCCAGGTCTCCACGTCCCGTTCCACCGGCTCCAGTCGGCGGTCCGTGCCGGACTTCCGCCAGGCCGTCGCCAGCGCCACCGGATCGCCCCCGCCCGCCGCCGACGCGGCGAGCGCCGCCGCGCCGAGGGCCACCAGCTCCCCGCTGCCCGGGATCACGAGCGGGCGGCCCGAGAGCCGGCGCACCGTCTCCACCCACATCCGCCCCTGCGCCCCGCCGCCGATCAGCCGCAGCGGGCGGGCGGCGACCTCGGGCGCGTCCGGGTCGAGGCCGCAGGCCGACAGCAGTTCGTCCATGGCCCGCAGCACGGTGACGGCCGCGCCCTCGTAGGCGGCGCCCAGCAGTTGCTGCCGGCTCGTGTCGTGGCGCAGCCCGGTCAGGAGCCCGGAGGCGGTCGGCAGGTCGGGGGCCCGCTCGCCGTCGAGGTACGGGAGGAGGACCGCCTCGCCGCCGGGTGCCGCGTCCTCGCGGTCCAGGCCGAGCAGGGCGGCCACCTTGTCCACCGCGAGCGTGCAGTTGAGGGTGCAGGCCAGCGGCAGGTACGTACCGTCGGCGGCGGCGAAGCCGTTCAGCGCGGTGGACGTGGGCCGGGTGCGGGAGGCGGCGAACACCGTGCCCGAGGTGCCGAGGCTGAGCGCCGGGTGGTCCAGCAGGCCCGCGCCGCCCAGCCCGAGGCCCACGGCGGCGCTCATGTTGTCGCCGGTGCCGGCCGCCACCGCGATGCCCGCGGGCAGCCCGAGCGCGCGGGCCGCCGCCTCGGTGAGCGAGCCGATCCGGGCCGCCCCGGTCGGCGCGACCTCCGGGAGCAGGGCCGCGTCGAGGCCGAGGAGCTCCAGCAGCTCGGGGTCGTACGCGCCGGTGGCGGTGGAGTACCAGCCGCTGCCCGACGCGTCCCCCGGGTCGGTGGCGGCGACGCCCGCGAGGCGCTCGGTCAGGAAGTCGTGCGGTAGCCGGACCGCCGCCGCGTTGGCGGCGCTCGCCGGGTCGTTCTCGCGCAGCCACTGCCACTTGGTGGCGGTGATGGACGCCACCGGCACGGACCCGGTCCGCTCGGCCCAGGCCCCGGGCCCGCCGAGCGCCTCGGTGAGGGCGGCGGCCTGCGGTGCGGAGCGGGTGTCGTTCCACAGCAGTGCGGAGCGCAGCGGGCGGCCCGCCGCGTCCAGCACGACGAGCCCGTGCTGCTGCCCGGCGATCGCGATACCGGTGACCGCGCGAGCGGGGAGGGCGGACTCCTTCAGCCCGGCGGCCACCGCCTCGCACAGGGCCCGCCACCAGATCTCCGGATCGCTCGTCCGGGCCCCGGCCTCGCCGGTGACCACGTGCGGGGCGCGCCCGACGGCGAGCTGCTCGCCGGTCACGGCATCGATGAAGGCGGCCTTGGTGGACTGGGTCGAGCTGTCCACGCCGATGACGACGGCGGGTGACGGCATGGGGGCCTCTTTCGCGCTGCGGGTGCGTGCGGTGCCGGTGTGCACGGGAGCTGATCATTCGGCTGCGGCACGAACAAATTACGGGATGCGCGGCGCTCTGCACAGGGGGTCGGAGGAGCTCCGTACGCCAGGGGGCTTCCGCGCCCGGGGTGCGGTGTGCTTGATTAGTCATGACACTGAACAAATAGGGGTGCCAGGCCTGCCGCCGGGTGTCCCGACGGCAGGCGAAGGCGGTCGGACGACGATGACGGAACGCTTCACCCCCACCCCCGAGGACAAGTTCAGCTTCGGTCTGTGGACCGTGGGCTGGCAGGGCCGGGACCCCTTCGGCGACGCGACCCGTGCGGCCATCGACCCCGTCGAGTCGGTCCAGCGGCTCGCGGAGCTGGGCGCCTGGGGTGTGACCTTCCACGACGACGACCTGATCCCCTTCGGCGCACCGGAGACGGAGCGCGAGGCGATCGTCAAGCGCTTCCGGCAGGCGGTCGACAGCAGCGGACTCGTCGTGCCCATGGTGACGACGAACCTCTTCACCCACCCGGTCTTCAAGGACGGCGGGTTCACCGCCAACGACCGTGACGTACGCCGGTACGCGCTCCGCAAGACCCTGCGCAACATCGACCTCGCCGTCGAGCTGGGCGCGACCACCTTCGTCGCCTGGGGCGGCCGCGAGGGCGCCGAGTCCGGCGGGGCGAAGGACGTCCGTCTCGCACTGCACCGGATGAAGGAGGCCTTCGACCTGCTGGGCGAGTACGTCACCGAGCAGGGCTACGACCTCCGCTTCGCCATCGAGCCCAAGCCGAACGAGCCGCGCGGCGACATCCTGCTGCCCACCATCGGCCACGCGCTGGCCTTCATCGAGCGCCTGGAGCGCCCGGAGCTGGTCGGCGTCAACCCGGAGACCGGGCACGAGCAGATGGCCGGGCTCAACTTCCCGCACGGCATCGCCCAGGCGATGTGGGCGGACAAGCTCTTCCACATCGACCTCAACGGCCAGTCCGGCATCAAGTACGACCAGGACCTGCGCTTCGGCGCGGGCGACCTGCGCCAGGCGTTCTGGCTCGTCGACCTGCTGGAGAGCGGCTACGAAGGCCCCCGCCACTTCGACTTCAAGCCCCCGCGCACCGAGGACTACGAGGGCGTCTGGGCCTCGGCCGCGGGCTGCATGCGCAACTACCTCATCCTCAAGGAGCGGGCCGCCGCCTTCCGCGCCGACCCCGCGGTGCGGGAGGCCCTGCGCGCCTCCCGCCTGGACGAACTGGCGCGCCCCACCGCGGGCGAGGGCCTGGCGAGCCTCCTCGCGGACCGCAGCGCGTACGAGGACTTCGACGTGGACGCCGCCGCCGCACGCGGCATGGCCTTCGAGGCGCTGGACCAGCTCGCGATGGACCACCTGCTCGGCGTGCACTGACGTACGGGCCGACGCACCGGGTGAGCCGGGGCGAAGGGGCCCGGCCCCCGCCCCCGGCTCACCCGCCCGACGGCTCCGCGTACGCCACCGGATCGTCCAGCACGTTCTGCACCACGAGCGCCGCCGCGCCCCGCGCCGCGTCGCCCGCCACCGACGACGCGCGGAGCCGGCCGCTGCCCGGGGACCAGAGCCCCGACACCACGCGACCGGTCAGCTCCTCGTCGGCGGGCGGCGCAAGCCACGGCATCAGGCCCCGGTAGATCCCGCCGAGCACCACCGCGTCCGGGTCGATCAGATTGACCGCCCCCGACAGCACCCGGCCCAGCATCCGGCCCGCCCGGCCGACGGCCGCCACCGCGTCCGGGTCACCGGCCTCCGCGCGCCGCTCCAGCTCCAGCACCCCGGAGGCGCCGCCGAGACCGTCGATGCCGGCCGCCCGCAGCAGCGCCGCCTGTCCGGCGTACTGCTCCAGGCACCCGCGCGAGCCGCACCGGCACTCCGGGCCCGCCGGGTCCACCACCACATGGCCGATCTCCCCGGCGAAACCGTGCGCCCCGCGCAGCAGTTCGCCGTTCAGGACCAGCGCCCCGCCGACCCCGATCTCGCCGGTCAGATAGAGGAAGCTGCGTACGTCGTCGAGCCCGCCGAACCACAGCTCGGCCAGTGCCGCGAGATTGGCCTCGTTCTCCGAGGCGACCGGCAGCACCGGGCGGCCCGGGCGCAGGGCGGCGAGGGCGTCGGCGAACAGTTTCTGCGCCGGGACCTCGTTCCAGCCGAGGTTGGGCGCCTGCCGCACCGAGCCGGCGGAGACCAGCCCCGGCAGCGCCAGCGCCGCGCCCACCGGACGCAACTCCTGCTCGTACGCCGACTCCAGGGTCCGCGCGGCGATCCGGGCCGCCCGCTCCAGGGCCTCCTCGGCTGACGCGCCCCGGTTGTCGAGGTGCTCGGTCTGCCGGACCCGGCCGGTGCCGGCCAGATCCACCACGCACACCGACACGTAATCGATGTTGATCTCCACGCCCAGCCCGGCCGGGCCGGTGCGGGCCACCTTGAGCGCGGTGCCGGGCCGGCCCGCGTGCCCGCTGAACGTCTTGCCCGACTCGGTGAGGAACCCGCTGTCCATCAGCTGCTCGACGAGCGAGGACACCGCGGCCCGGGTCAGCCCGACCCGGGCGGCCACTCCGGCCCGGGTCGCCTCGCCGCGCTCGCCCTCGTCCCGCACGGCGCGCAGTACCAGGCTGAGATTGTGCCGTCGCACGGTGTCCTTGTCGGCCTTGGGCCCCAGCGGAGTGAGGATGCTCTTCATATCGTCGCCGAGCCTATGTGATGTCGGGCGCCCGGCGGCACGGTTCGGCCGTCCGGCCGGAACCGCCCCTCCTCGCTCAGGGCTTGGCGCCCCGGGCCTTCAGCATGTCCGCCATCAGGCCGATCTCCGACTGCTGGCCGCGGACCATGCCCGCCGCCAGGTCGCGGATGGCGTCCGTCTCCGCCGCGCCGGCGGCCGCCCGCGCCATGTCCGCGCCCGCGCGGTGGTGCACGGTCATCAGCCGCAGGAACAGCACCTCGGCCGCCCTGCCCTCGGCTGCACCCAGCTCCTCCAGCTCCGCGTCGGTGGCCATGCCCGGCATCAGCGAACCGTCGTCGGTCGGCGTGACGGTGTGCCCCATCCACGCCATCGGCGGCCCGGCCGCGCTCTTCGGCAGGCCCCAGATCTCCAGCCAGCCCAGCATCATGCCGCGCTGGTTGGCCTGGGTGTTGATGATGTCGTACGCGAGCCGCCGCACGTCCTCGTCGTCGGTGCGGTCCCGCACGATGAACGACATCTCGACCGCCTGCTGGTGGTGGATCGCCATGTCCCGGGCGAAGCCCGCGTCCACGGAGTCCTCCGCCGGAGCGGACCGCGCCGCCGCGGACGCCCCGGACGGGGAGGCCGCGGAGGGACGCTGGATCATCAGCGCCACCAGGCCCAGCGCCAGGAGCAGGACACCGGCTCCCGCGAGGACCATCCGGCGGGTGGAGGCGGACGGCGTCGCCACGGTCACTTGTCCAGCCCGCCGGTGCAGGCGGCCCCCGGCTCGGGGGTCTGCGGGCCCTGCACGTACTTGGTGAAGAACTGCGCGACCCGGTCGTCCGACGCGCTCTCGACCGTGACCTGCTTGCCCCACGCGCTGAGCATCAGCGGGTCCTTCTGGTCCTTGACCGGGCTCATCAGGGAGTACGGGGTCGACTTGACCTTCTTGGCGAGCGCCTCGACGTCGGCGTCCGAGGCCACGTCGTTGTACGTGACCCAGACCGCGCCGTGCTCCAGCGAGTGCACGGCGTTCTCCTTCGGTATCTCGTCGGTGTAGACGTCCGCGTTGCAGTTCATCCAGACCTGGTTGTGGTCGCCGCCGACGGGCGGGTTCATCGGGTAGTCGACCTTGTTCGCCACGTGCTCCTGCGTCAGCTTGTCCCAGCTGCGCTCGCCGGTGACGGGCGAGGTCTTGGCCTGCTCCTCCTTCTTGTCCTTCTCGTTCGCCTGCACCATCAGATAGCCGCCTCCGGCGACCAGGGCGCCGACCACGGCCACCGACGCGCTGATGGTGATGATGCGGACCCGGCGCTCGCGGGCGCGCTCCTTGCGGCGCGCCTCCTCCAGCTTGGCGCGACGTGCTGAGGCCGGGTTGTTCTGGTTCTTGGCGGAAGCCATGGGAAGTCCTCGTCGTTCAACCGATGCATACGGGGCGATGCATGAGGGGGAAAGGGATGCGGTGCATACGGAAAGCCGCTCCCGGTGAACCGGCGCCAGGGCGCGGCGGGAGAGCGGATCCGGCCTCTAGATCCGTTGGATCTGCAGGCGCAGTTGATCGACGGAACGCACACCGTCGTGCGCGGGACCCCGGATGGCCGCCGCACCGGTGAGCGGGCAGGCGGGCACCTGGGCCACGGGGGAGGGGACGGCCACGGGGGCGGACGACGCCGGAAGCACCACGGCCGCCGTGTGCGTCGAGCCGCCGTGGCAGGAGGTCCCGAGTCCGCGGTCCGCCGCGGTGGCCGTGACGACCGGCTCGAAGGCCGCGTCGGGCGTCGGGGTGAACGCACGGACGGCGCCCGCGCCGGCCGGGCCCGCCGCGACCGGCACGGCGGCGGACGAGGTGGTGACCGAGCAGCAGAAGAGCATGGCGAGCAGGAAGAACACCCAGCCCAGGGCCAGAGGCGCACGGGAGCGGTACCGCTGCCGGTCGGTCCGCGTGCTCACCCTGGTCATCGCCCGTCATCGTAGTGGGTGTATGAAGATTCAAAGAATATGGGTCCCGTGGTCCGCGGGATAGTGTGCCCGAGTGACCACGCAATCGAACATAGCCGCGGGCTGGTTCCCTGATCCCCATGGCGCCCCGCAGCTGCTGCGCTACTGGGACGGGACCCGGTGGACCGAGCACACGCACCCGGCCGACGGACAGCAGGCTGCTGCCGCCGCCCCCGCCCAGCAGACGCCGAACGCCGGAGGGTTCCCGGCCCAGCAGCAGGCCCCGGGCGCCGGCGGGTATCCGGCCCAGCAGGCGCCGGCCGGCGGGGGTTATCCCGCCCAGCAGGCGCCGGTCGCCGCCGGAGCCCCCGGTCAGCCGGCCGTGTCCGCCGGCTCGCTCTTCGACCAGCCGGTCCTGGTGGTGAACCAGAAGGCCAAGCTGATCGAGGTGACGAACGAGTACCGCGTGTTCGACCAGCACGGCGCTACCGTCGGCTCGGTCGTCCAGGTCGGCCAGAGCGCGCTGCGCAAGGTGCTCCGGTTCGTCTCCAGCATCGACCAGTACCTGACGCACCGCCTGGAGATCCGCGACGCGCACGGCCGGCCGCAGCTGCTGCTGACCCGCCCCGCGAAGTTCATCAAGTCGCGCGTCATCGTCCAGCGCCCCGACGGGCAGCCGGTCGGCGAGATCGTCCAGCAGAACGCCATCGGGAAGATCAATTTCGCGATGACGGCCGGCGGTACGCAGGTCGGCGCGATCAAGGCGGAGAACTGGCGCGCCTGGAACTTCGCCATCGTCGACCACAACGGCGCCGAGATCGCCCGGATCACCAAGACCTGGGAAGGCCTCGCGAAGACCATGTTCACGACGGCCGACAACTATGTGCTCCAGATCCACCAGCGGCTGCCCGAGCCGCTGCTCAGCCTCGTCGTCGCCACGGCGCTGACGGTGGACACCGCTCTGAAGCAGGACGCCCGGGGTCTCGGCTGACCGGCCGCCTTCGCCGTCACCCCTCAGGACGCCGCCGCCCCGAACCGGGCGGCGGCGTCCTGCTGTGTACCGGGGGAGGGCCGGGCCGAGGGCAGGAGTGAGGGTAGATATTTTACGGGTGTAACACCTGTTAACGTATAAGGGTGAGTGATACATCCGTACGGCCTCGGCGGCCCTCCGTCCGAAGCCTTCCGCTGGCCTCGGCCCTCCGGCTCTCGCGGCCCTCGGACACCTGGTTCAAGCCCGCCCTCAGCGTGGTCGTCGCCTCCGCCGTACCCCATCTGGCGCTCCTGGCCCTCGGCCGCCTCGACCTCGTGATGTACACGATGGCCGGTTCGCTCTGTGCGCTCTACGGACACGGCCTGCCGTACGCCCGGCGGGTCGGGTCCGTCGCGGGCGTGGTGCTCGGCATGACGGCCGGGCTCGCGCTCGCCCTGCTCGCCGCCTCCCTCACCGGATCGACCGCCGTACTCATCGCCGTCGGGGCGCTGCTCGCCGCCGCCCAGAAGGTGCTGTGCGACGCCACCCGGATCGGACCGCCCGGCCATGTGATCTTCACCTTCGTCAGCTCCGCCGCCCTCTTCGCCCCGCAGCACCTGGCGCAGATCCCCGGCCACCTCGCCCTGACCCTCGGCGCCGGCGCGGTCGCCTGGCTGGTCGCCGTCGCACCCGCCCTGGTCCGCCTGGAGGGCCCCGAACGCCGGGCCGTCGCCCGCGCCCTGGAGGCCGCGGCCGCGTGCGCCGCCGACCCCGGCCCCCATACCCGCAACGCCGCGGCCGCCGCCGTGCACGCCGCCTGGCAGTGCCTGCTCGCCTCCGGCCGCCCCACTCCCGTACGCCGGTCGCTGGAACGCCTGGTGGTGCATGCCGAAGCCGCCTTCGCGGCCCCGCGCCCCGGATACGGAGCGGCGGACCCGGACCGGCTGCGCGGCTGGGCCGCTCTGACCCGGGCCCGGGGTCCGGTGCCCGCTCCGCCGCAGGCCCCCGGCACCGCCGAGGAGCTGTACGGGATCGACGCCGAACGCGCCGCCCTGCGGAGCCCCGACGGCCGCCGTGCCGCCCGCCGCACTCTGCTGCGCCGTCTCGGCCCCGGATCGCCGCTGCTGCCCGTCGCCGTCCGCACCCTGACCGGCTGCGCGCTCGCCGGGTACCTCTGCGCCGCGCTCGGCGTCGGACGCCCCTACTGGGCGATCGTCACCGCCGCCTCCCTCTACCAGGCCAACATCACCCTCTCCTGGAACCGGGCCCTCCAGCGCACCCTCGGCAACCTCCTGGGCGTACTCGTCTTCGCCGCCGTCCTGCCGGTGTCCCGCGTCAGCCCGCTCGCCCTCGTCTGCTGCTGCCTCTTCTTCAGCTTCGCCGCCGAGGCCCTCATCACCCGCAACTACTGGCTCGGCTCCGTCGCGGTGACCCCGATGGCCCTGCTGGTCCTGGAGTTCGGCGGCACCCACCCGGCCGGCGAGCTGATCGGCGACCGGGTTCTGGACACCGTCCTCGGCGCGGTCGCCGGCTTCCTGGCCGCGACGCTCGTCACCAACCGGCGGGCGGCCGGGCGGGTGGAGCGGGCCCTCGACGCCACCTACCGGGCCCGCGCCGACGCGGAGCGGACCGGCGCCGACCCCGCGGCCGCCCCCGCCGAACGGGACCGGGTGCGCCGGACGCTCACCGCGAGCCTCGTCGAACTGCGCGAGGCGGGTGACACCGCTGCGGGCGAATGGTGGCAGCGCGCCCTGCCCGAGCAGCGCCTTCTCGCGGCCGAGCAGGCCGGACACCGTACGCTCGCGGCGACAGCACAACGGCGGGGACCCGCGGTCCGCGCCCCTTCGATCGGAGCGGAGTGACCGACGACATCGTTGCCTCGGTGGTCCGGCAGTGGCAGGCCGTCAACCCCGAGCTCGACACCGGACCGATGGAGATCATCGGCCGGATCAACCGCTGCGCCGCCCTCCTCCAGCAGGCGGAGGACGCCCCGCTGCGCTCCGCCGGACTGACCCGCGCCGAATTCGACCTCCTCGGCGCCGTACGCCGGACGGACCGGGAGCTGACCCCCGGCGAGCTGGCCCGCGAGACCTTCTCCTCCGGGGCCGCCGTCACCAAGCGGCTGCGCGCCCTCCAGGACCGTGCCCTGGTCGACCGCCGCGGCGACGACCGCGACCGACGGGTCGCCCATGTCCGCCTCACCGACGAGGGCCGCGCCCTGGTCGACCGGCTGCTGCCCGAGCAGCTCGCCTACGAACGCGCGGTGCTCGCCGGTCTCGACGAGGCGAGCCGCGACGCACTCAGCTCCCGCCTGGGCGAATTGCTCGTACAGCTGGAGGGCAGGATCGGCGGCGCCCGGCGCTGAGGAGGCCGGGCGGAACGTGTGCGGCGGAAGACCCGGGTGCGAGGTCTCCGCATACGCGTCAGCACGGCGCATTCTCGCGCCACCCGTGCGTCGCCGAGGAATCTGCTCCTTTCGATCCGGTTCGATCACCTGTGCCTTTGGCTTGTTCTCTGTGGTGTGAGCCACTGATGAGATGTCACTTCGCCTGCGTCTGGGGCGATTTGGGCTGTCTCGCCTCATTTTCTTCGGCGTGAGCGACCTCAGGGAGCGGATATTTTCGGCCTCGATCACTCACCGCGCACGCTCCGAAGCGCAGAGTAGGAAAACTGGCGAGTGTATTCCTCTCGGCGGGCTTCCGCAGGGGGTTGGGTGAATATGCCGAAGCACTGTTCTGATCTGGCTAAGCTCACGCGCAGTGAAGTCGAGTTGAGATGAATTCGAGCACTTGTTCCCGAGTCTCCGCTCACGTGCGCATACATCCCGGAATCAACCGCCAGAGGGTTTTAGATGGTCCGTGTTGAATCACCGCCGACCGACAGAGAAATTCCCGTCGTCCGCGTAGTCCTGCTGCCCGTGGTCCTGCTCCTCGGCGCAACCGCCGCCGGATCGGCCCTGGTCGCACCGGCCGCGCGGATACCAGTCGCCGTGTGCGGCGCGATCACCACGCTCGTGGTCGCCGTACTCACCGCGGCGCTGCACCGCCGCCGGCGCGCCATGCGCGTCCAGCGCGCGGAGTACGAGCAGCGCATCGCCTACCTGGAACACCGCATCCTCTCGCACGACGCCGAGACGGTCCGGCTCACCAAGGACGTCATGCCCGCCGCTATCCGGCGGCTGCGGGTGGGCAATTCGCCCGAAGAAGTGATGCGCGACATCGTCGACGCGGACGTGGCCAACCGCCATCTGCCCAAGGCGCTGCGCGAGCAGATCTACCAGGTCCTCGAAGTCATCGACAACGAGGAGGCGCGGCGTGACTCCGCTCAGCGCGCCTTCGTCAGCGTCGCCCGCCGCGTCCAGGCGATCGTGCACCGCCAGGCCAGTGAACTGCGGGAGATGGAGAACCACTACGGGCGCAACCCCGAGGTCTTCGACGACCTGCTGCGCATCGACCACGGCACCGCGCTGATCGGCCGTCTCGCCGACTCCATCGCCGTGCTCGGCGGCGCGCGTCCCAGCCGCCAGTGGCCCAAGCCCGTACCGCTGTTCAGCGTGTTGCGCGGCGCCATGTCCCGCATCCTGGAGTACCAGCGCGTCGATCTGCACTCGATCGCCAAGGTCGCCATCGTCGGCACCTCGGTCGAGCCGCTCATCCACGCCTGCGCCGAACTCCTCGACAACGCGACCCGCTACTCGCCGCCCCAGACCCGGGTGCACGTCACCGCGGTCGAGGTACAGACCGGCATCGCCATCGAGATCGAGGACGGCGGCGTCAGCCTCAGCGAGGAGGCCCGTGCCCGCGCCGAGAACATGCTCGCCCAGGCCCAGGCCGGCATCAACATGAACGACCTCGGCGAGTCCCCGCGCCTCGGCATGGCCGTCGTCGGCCGGCTCTCGCGGATGTACCAGCTCCAGGTGTCGCTGCGTCAGTCGGCGTACGGCGGCGTCCGCGCCGTCCTCATCGTGCCGCGCGACATGATCACCACCGGGCCCGCCCCGGGCATCGCCCACGGCATCGGCGCCACCTCGCGGCCCACCAGCTCGCTGGACATGTCGCAGCTCCAGCACGTGGTGCCGCCGCCCGGCAAGCGCAAGCCCAAGCCCGCCGCCACCGGCCCCGTGCCGTCCGTGGCCGCACCGGTCTCCACCGGAGCCCCCGCGGCCACCTCGCGCCCGGCCGTGCCTCCGGCGGCCATGGAGGACGACGTTCCCGTGGTCACCGAGTGGACCGAGAACGGGCTGCCGCAGCGCCGCAGCCGGGGCCGCGCCCCGCTCGGCTCGCACAACCTGCCGCAGCAGCCCCCGCCGCCCCCCGCCCCCGCCAACGGGTTCCAGCCCGGCCCGGACGAGGGCACGGACGGCGGACGCGGCGAGGAGAAGCCCCCCGGCCTCTGGCTGGAGGCCTTCACCAAGGCCGTCAACGGCGTACCGCAGGAACGAAAGCACGGCGAAGACTCCGATGACGCGTGGGACAAGGGAGACCTGAAGTGATCCAGCAGCGGGGAAACATGGACTGGATGCTCAAGGAGCTGGCCGACGACGTTCCGAGCATCCACCAGATCGTGGTGCTCTCCTCGGACGGCCTGCGCATCGCGATGCACGGCGGTGACCCCGACGTCGCCGACCGGCTCGCCGCGGCCTGTGCCGGACTGCAGAGCCTGGCCGCCGCGGTGGCCACCGAGATCCCGTACAGCGACGGCCTCATGAAGCTCGTCGTCATCGAGGTGACGGGCGGGTTCTTCTACCTGATGGCCGCCGGGGCCGGCGCCTATCTCGCGGTCCTGGCCGGCGAGACCGTCGACGCCGGACTCGTCGGCGCCCGGATGCGGGACATGGTCGTGCGGATCGGAGCCCACCTGACCAGTCCGCCCCGCCACGGCGGGCAGTCCGGATGAGTGGACCTCGACGAGAACGCCGCAAGGCCGACCCGGAATTTCTCGATCCGGAACGGCTGTACGTGATCACCGGCGATCTCGACGACAGCGAACGGGCCGCGCTCGACCTGGTCACGATGGTCGTCGCGCAGGCGGAGCCCTCGCCGACCTTCCAGCCCGAGCAGGCGGCCATCCTGCGGCTCTGCCAGGCCCCGTTGTCCGTCGCCGAGATCTCGGCCTATCTCAGCCTGCCGTTCAGCGTGGTCACCTCGCTCCTGAGCGATCTCCTCGCGACCGAACTCATCGAGTCGCGCGCGCCGATCGTCCGCGCCACCCTCCCCGACAGGTCCCTTCTCGAAGCGGTGATGCATGGACTTCAGAAGCTCTGACACGATCACCGGACCACGCACCGAGGACGTCCTCCCCACCACGGCCACCGCCGCGGTGAAGGTCGTGATCGTCGGCGGGTTCGGCGTCGGCAAGACGACCATGGTCGGCTCGGTCAGCGAGATCCGGCCCCTGACGACCGAAGAGACCATGACCCAGGCCGGCGTGGGCGTGGACGACAACGCCGGGGTGGAGACGAAGACCGCCACCACCGTCGCCATGGACTTCGGCCGGATCAGCCTCAGCGAGGAACTGATCCTCTATCTGTTCGGCACCCCCGGCCAGGAACGCTTCTGGTTCCTGTGGAACGGCCTCTTCGAGGGCGCCCTCGGCGCGGTCGTCCTCATCGACACGAGACGGCTCGAAGTCAGCTTCGACGTCATCGGCCGGCTGGAGGAGCGCGGAGTGCCGTTCGTGGTGGCCGTGAACACCTTCCCCGACGCACCGCACCACCCGGTCGAGGCCCTGCGCCGGGCGCTCGACCTGCCGGACGAGGTCCCGATGATCGACTGCGACGCCCGGCTGCGGGCCTCCAGCCGCGATGTGCTGATGACCCTGATGCGCTATCTGCACAGCCTGGCCGTCCCGCTCGCCTGACGCCCCCGCACCCCGGGGTCCGGCGACGGGTCCGCCCCGGGGGCGTACGCCAACCCCCGGCGTACGCCCCCGGCCCGGTCCCGCCCGGTCCGCGCCCCGACGGCCCGTCCCGTCCCGCCCGCTTGTGCACCAGCCCTGGAATCCTGATCCCTGGAGCCCCTGTGACAACCCCCTTCCACCACGAACCCGGCGCCGTGCCGCCGCCCCAGTGCCCGGCCCACAACCTCGACATCGGCCCCGGCGGACTGCGCCGGCTCTACGGCCCCGAGGCGGAGAACAACCCCGCGGGCCTCTACGACAAGCTCCGCGCCGAACACGGCACGGTCGCCCCGGTCCTGCTCCACGGCGACGTCCCCGCCTGGCTCGTCCTCGGCCACAGCGAGAACCTTCACCTCACCCGTACGCCCTCCCAGTTCTCCCGGGACTCGCGGCGCTGGCGGGCCCTCCAGGACGGCAGCGTCGCCCCGGACCACCCGCTCGCCCCGATCTTCACCTGGCAGCCGGTCTGTGTGTTCGCCGACGGCGCCAAGCACGAGCGGCAGCGCGGCGCGGTCACCGACAGCATGGAGCGCATCGACACCCGCGGCGTGCGCCGGCACATCAACCGCTTCAGTAACCGTCTCGTCAACGACTTCTGCGAGAAGGGCACCGCCGACCTGGTCAGCCAGTTCGCGGAGCACCTGCCGATGATGGTGATGTGCGCGATCTTCGGCATGCCCGAGGAGTACGACGAGCGCCTCGTCCAGGCGGCCCGGGACATGACCCGCGGCACCGAGACCGCCGTCGCCAGCAACGCCCACATCGTGGCCGTGCTGACGCGCCTGGTGGAGCGGCGTCGCGCCGACCCCGCGCCCGACTTCGCCAGCTGGCTGGTCGAGCACCCCGCCACGATGACCGACATCGAGGTCGTCGAACATCTGCGGCTCATCCTCATCGCCGCCTACGAGTCCACCGCCAACCTCATCGCCAACGTGCTGCGCATGGTCCTGATCGACCCGCGCTTCCGCGCCCGGCTCAGCGGCGGGCACATGACCGTGCCCGAGGCGGTGGAGCAGACGCTGTGGGACGAGCCGCCGTTCACCGCCGTGTTCGGTCGCTGGGCGGTCGGCGACACCGAGCTGGGCGGCCAGCAGATCAAGGCGGGCGACGCCCTGCTCGTCGGGATCGCCCCCGCCAACACCGACCCCACCGTCCGCCCGGACCTGAGCGCCGACATGGGCGGCAACCGCGCCCACCTCGCCTTCAGCGGCGGCCCCCACGAGTGCCCGGGCCAGGACATCGGCCGCGCCATCGCCGACGTCGGCGTCGACGCCCTCCTGATGCGCCTGCCCGACCTGGAGCTCGGCGTCGGCGAGAGCGAACTGCGCTGGGTCGGCAACATCATGTCCCGCCACCTGGTCGAGCTGCCGGTGAAGTTCGCCCCCAGCCCGCAGCAGAAGCTGGACGCCGACCCGCTCGCCGTGATGAGCCGCACCGCCCGCCCGGCCGACGCCTGGGAGATCTCCTCCCCGGCCAGGACCGTCCCCGAGCCCCGGCACGAGGCGGCCGGCGCGCAGCCCGCCCACGCCCCGGGCGCGGCCTCCCGGACCACCCCGGCCGCACCCCCCGCCGCCGAACCGTCCCCCGCCTCCGAGCCCGCTCCGGTGGCCACGATCCCGCGGCAGCGCCGCCCGGCCGCCCCGGCCCGGCTCTGGCAGGCGGTCACCCGCTGGTGGAGCGGCTACTGACCGCTCGTCGCACCGCCCGGACGCGGCGGCCCCGGATCACGCCCACGGGCCCGGGGCCGCCGCGTCGTCCCCGCCGGGGCCGGGCGCGGCCCCCACCGGACGGCCCCGGTCTGCCCGTACCATCGAGCAGCGTGAAGCTGACAATTCTTGGCGGTGGCGGATTCCGGGTGCCTCTCGTGTACGGGGCCCTCCTCGGAGATCACGCCGAGGGCCGCGTCACCCGGGTCACGTTGTACGACACCGACGCCGACCGGCTCACCGCCGTCGCCCGCGTCCTCGCGGAACAGGGGCGGGACAGCGCGGACGCCCCCGCCGTCGTCGCCACCACCGAGCTCGACGAGGCGTTGCGCGGCGCCGACTTCGTCTTCTCCGCCATCCGCGTCGGCGGCCTCGCCGGACGCGCCGCCGACGAACGGGTGGCCCTCGACGAAGGCGTCCTCGGCCAGGAGACCGTCGGCGCCGGAGGCATCGCGTACGGGCTGCGCACCGTCCCCGTCGCCCTCGACCTCGCCCGGCGCATCGCCCGGCTCGCCCCGCACGCCTGGGTCATCAACTTCACCAATCCGGCGGGCCTGGTCACCGAGGCCATGTCCCGGCACCTGGGCGACCGGGTCATCGGCATCTGCGACTCGCCGGTCGGCCTCGGTCGGCGCATCGCCCGCGTCCTGGGCGCCGACCCGGACCGGGCCTGGATCGACTACGCGGGGCTCAACCACCTCGGGTGGGTGCGGGGGCTGTACGTGGACGGGCGCGACGAACTGCCCCGGCTGCTCGCCGACCCGAAGCTGCTCGACTCCTTCGAGGAGGGCCGCCTCTTCGGCGCGGAACTGCTCCGTTCGCTGGGCGCGATCCCCAACGAGTACCTGCACTACTACTACTTCAACCGCGAAGCGGTACGCGCCTACCAGGAGGCCGACCAGACCCGGGGCGCCTTCCTCCGGGACCAGCAGGAGGGCTTCTACGCCCGGATGCGGGAGCCCGGCACCCCCGCCCTGGCCACCTGGGACCGCACCCGCGCCGAACGGGAGGCGACGTACATGGCGGAGAACCGCGAGGTCGCCGGGGCGGGGGAGCGGGCGGAGAGCGACCTGGAGTCCGGCGGCTACGAACAGGTCGCGCTCGCCCTGATGCGGGCCGTCGCCCGCAACGAACGCACCTCGCTGATCCTCAACGTCCGCAACCGCACCGCCCTTTCGGCCCTGGACGCGGACGCCGTCGTCGAACTGCCCTGCCTGGTGGACGCCAACGGGGCCCATCCGGTGGCCGTCTCGCCCCTCCCGTACCACGCGGTCGGTCTCGTCACCGCGGTGAAGGCCGTGGAGCGGGCGGTGCTGGCGGCGGCGGAGAGCGGATCGCGCGCGGCGGCCGTGCAGGCGTTCGCGCTGCACCCGCTGGTCGACTCGGTGACGGTGGCCCGGCGGCTGCTCGACCGGTACACCGAGGTGCACCCGGGGCTCGCCTACCTCGACCGGCCCTGAACCACCGGGCCGACGACGGGTCAGGGTGCGGACACGACGCTCGGCGCGCCGGCGGCCGCCCAGCTCGGCGCCACCCCGGTCACCTGGCAGACCATCAGGAAGAGCGGAATGGGCGGGGTGTACGGAGTGAGGCCGTCCGGTGAGTGGATCAACCGGGGCCGACCGCCGGGCACATCCGCGTCCCGGGCGTACGTCACCTGCTCGGGCCAGTCGAGATCCAGGTCGGAGCCGGCCGGGACGATCCACCACCAGCGGTCGGCGTCGGCGAAGACGCATCCGGTGCGCGGCAGATGGGACATGAGGCGGAAGCCGTGCCGGGCGGGCACCCCGACCGCGTCGCAGCCCAGGCTGGCCGACATCGAGGCGGGCAGCGCCAGCCGCACCCGGCCGCCGCGGGTCTGCTCGGGCGTCCGGGCCCGGTGCGCAGCACGGAGCCGGGACAGCGCGTTCTTCAGCATGGCCGCTCCGTGCCGGACGGCTGCTCGGCGTCGTGCGGCAGCTCCGCCCAGACGATGCGCCCGGAGGCGTACCCCGCGTCGTGCGAACCCCAGGCGCTGCTCATCGCGTCGACGAGGAGCAGACCACGGCCGTGCTCGTCGTCGGAGGACCGGCGCAGCCGCGGTCCGCCGGGCTGGTGCCCCTGGTCCTGCACGGCTATCCGCAGTCGTCTGCCGAGCCGGCTCAGCTCGCACACCACCCGGGTGCTCGCCGTGTGCACGACCGCGTTGGTCACCAGCTCCGAGACGATGAGGACGGCGGAATCGCAGGCGTCGCGGCCCAGCTTCCAGGCGTCCAGCCTGGCTCGCGTCAGCTCGCGCGCGCCGGCCACCGACTCGGGGTGCGCCGGCAGCGCGAAGCAGTAACGGAGGGCCTCCGTCCCGGGGCTGAGGTCCATGAGCCGGGGGATGAGCGCACTGCCAGGTGCCACGACCGATTCCTCACAGTGGGGGCTGCGTCACGCTTCGTTCCCCGGACGGCCGGGGGCGGGCATGACTGAGCGAACTGGTTCGGGAGTCAACTCTCCCCCTGACGATGACACTTGGCAAGGGGCACTCTGAAATTTCCAGAGTGACTGTGTCGTTGGGGGCGCACGCATGGCACACTGCTCGCAAAACAGCGCATGGGGAGGTCTGAAGTGAGCGAACCGCGGTCCGCCCCGACCGTGGGCCAGGTCGTTCTCGGCAAGCGCCTGCAGGATCTGCGTGAGCGTGTCGGCCTGACCCGTGACCAGGCGGCGAAGGTGCTCAGGGTCGCCCCGGCGACCATACGCAGAATGGAGACGGCCGAGGTCGGGCTGAAGATCCCCTACGTCCAGTCGCTGCTGAAGGCGTACGGCGTCGCCGAACAGGAGGCCGACGCCTTCGTCGAGCTGGCGGAGGAGGCGAACAAGCCGGGCTGGTGGCAGCGTTTCCACGACGTCCTGCCCGACTGGTTCAGCATGTACGTCAGCCTGGAGGGCGCGGCGAGCCTGCTGCGCATGTACGAACCGCACTTCGTGCCCGGACTGCTCCAGACCGAGGATTACGCACGCTCCGTGATGCGCACCGGAGCGGTCGGCCAGACCCGCCCCGAGGACATCGAGCGCCATGTGGCGCTGCGGATGGAACGCCAGTCCCTGCTGGCCAAGGACGACGCCCCCAAACTGTGGGCGATCATGGACGAGACCGTGCTGCGGCGGCCCGTCGGCAGCCCGCAGGTGATGCGCGGGCAGATCGACAAGCTGCTGGAGGCCACGGAGCTTCCCCACGTCACGCTTCAGATCGCGGAGTTCGCCACCGGCCACCACCCGGGAACCTACGGACCGTTCGTGCTCTTCCGGTTCGCCGTCCCCGAACTCCCCGACATGGTCTACAGCGAGTACCTGACCGGTGCCGTCTACTTCGACGCCCGCCCCGAGGTGGCCTCCTACCTCGAAGTCATGGACCGCATGGCGGCTCAGGCCGCGACTGCACAACGCACGAAGGAAATCCTCCGGGACTTCCGCAAGGAGCTGTGATGAACCAGATATACAACGGCATGCCCGCCGGTGACCTCGGCTCCGAAGGCTGGTACAAGCCGTGGAGCGGCGGGAACGGCGGCAACTGCGTCGAGGCCATGAAGCTCGCCGACGGGCGGGTCGCCGTACGCCAGTCGGCCGATCCGGACGGCCCCGCCCTCATCTACTCCAACGGCGAGATCGCCGCGTTCATCCAAGGCGCCAAGGCAGGCCAGGCGGACTTCCTTCTCACCTGACATCGCACCCCTCCTCCGTACGGTTCCTCCGTGCGGACCCTCGACCACGGAGCGCGCCATGACCGGGCAAGAACCCCATTCCATCGAGATCGACACCAGCACGCCGCATCCGGCCCGGATGTACGACTGGTTCCTCGGCGGCAAGGACAACTACCCGGTCGACGAACAGATGGCGCGCCAGCTGCTCACCCTCGACGCCCGGGGACGCGACATGGCGCGGGTCAACCGGGCGTTCATGCACCGGGCCACCCGCTGGCTCGCCGAGAGCGGCGTACGCCAGTTCCTGGACATCGGCACGGGCATACCCACCGAGCCGAACCTCCACCAGATCGCCCAGCAGGCCGCCCCCGACGCCCGCGTCGTCTACTGCGACAACGACCCGATCGTGCTCGCCCACGCGGCGGCCCTGCTCCGCTCCACGCCCGAGGGCGCCACGGAGTACATCCAGGCCGACGCCCGCAAGCCCGAGACGATCCTGGCGCAGGCCGGCGAGGTCCTGGACTTCGAGCAGCCGATCGCCCTGTCGCTGCTGGCCCTGCTGCACTTCATCGACGACGAGGACGGCGCGGCCGAGCTGGTCGACAAGCTGGTCGGGCAGCTTCCCTCCGGCAGCTATCTGGTGCTCTCGCACACCACCGGCGACTTCAACCCGGAGGGCGCCGCGCAGGCGCGGGCGATGTACAAGGCGCGCGGGATGACGCTGCGGCCCCGCAGCCGCGCCGAACTGACCGCGTTCTTCGACGGCCTCGAACTGGTCGAGCCGGGCGTCACGCTCTCCGCCGAGTGGCGTCCGGAGCTCGGCGAGGCCATCGACGTCCCGGGCGACGAGCCGATCCCCGGATACGCGGGTGTCGCCCGCAAGCCCTGACCGGATCCGCGCTCAGGCGCCGAGCGCGTGGCCCGTGGTGACGTCCACGTGCCCGGGCACCACGTCGTGCGCGTCGCCCACCGTCGACGTACCCGACGGCTCGAAGAGCAGGATCGAGGCGCCGCCGCTCGAACGCGGCAGGTGCCAGACGCCGCGCGGGACGACGAAGACCGCGCCCTGCTCCAGGGTCACGGACCGCTCGCTGCCGCTGCCGCCGTCGCGCAGAGCGATGTGCAGCGTGCCGTCCAGGACGAGGAAGAACTCGTCGGTGTCCTCGTGCACATGCCAGACGTGCTCGCCGGCCACCTTGGCCACGCGTACGTCGTAGTCGTTGACCCGGGCCACGATGCGCGGGCTCCACAGCGCGTCGAAGGAGGCCAGGGCGGCGGTCAGCGCAAGGGGTTCGGTGGCGGCCGACGCCGCGTTCTCGTTGCTCATGGGCTCCATCCTGGGCGCTGGACGCCGCCGCCCGTGAGTGCTACGAATCGCATATGGCGAAAGAATCCTCGCACCGGGTGGTGATGATCGTCTCGGCCGGTTCCAACCCGTTCGAGATGGGTGTCGCGACCGAGCTCTTCGGCCTGCGCCGGCCCGAGCTGCCCGTCGACTGGTACGACTTCACCCTCTGCTCGCCCACCCCCACGGTCCGCATGCACTCCGGCTTCTTCCAGCTCTCCGACGTCCCCGGGCTGAGCGCCGTGGACCGCGCGGACACCGTCATCGTGCCGAACCGGCCCGACCCACTGGAGGAGCCCGACCCGGACGTCCTGGCGGCGATCCGGCGCGCCCATGCCCGCGGCGCCCGCCTCGTCAGCTTCTGCACCGGCGCCTTCACCCTGGCCGCCGCCGGGGTGCTGGACGGCCGGCGGGCCACCACGCACTGGCGGTGGGCGGACTCCTTCACCGCCCGGTACCCACGGGTCGATCTCGACCCGGACGTCCTCTTCGTCGACGACGGGCAGGTGATCACGGCGGCCGGCAGCGCCGCGGCCCTGGACACCGGCCTGCACCTCATCCGCGCCGACCACGGCGCCGAGACCGCGGCGGCCGTCAGCAGACGGCTCGTCCACCCGGCCCACCGGGACGGCGGCCAGCGCCAGTTCGTCGAGCACCCCGTGCCCGGCACCGCCGACGCCTCGCTCGCACCGCTCCTCGACTGGGCCACCGAGCACCTGGCCGACGGCCTGGACGTGGCGGCCCTCGCCGCCCACGCGGCCGTCAGCCCCGCCACCCTCCACCGCCGCTTCCGCGCCCAGCTCGGCACCACCCCGCTGGCCTGGCTCACCGAGCAGCGCGTCACCCTCGCCCGCCGCCTCATGGAGCGAGGCGAGGAACGCCTCGACGTGATCGCCCGCGCCAGCGGACTCGGTACGGCGACGAGCCTGCGCACCCAGCTCCGCCGCCGTACCGGACTGACGCCCACCGAATACCGACGCCGCTTCGCCCCGGCTCCCTGAGCCCGTCCCCACGCGTAACAATGGAGCCATGTCACGACGCACCTCCCGGCCCCGGGGTTCCGCCGCCCCGCGGATCACCGCCGCCTCCCCGTGCCCCTGCGGCCTGCCCGCCGGCTACGGGGAGTGCTGCGGCCGCTTCCACTCCGGCAGCGCCGCCGCGCCGACCTGCGAGGCCCTGATGCGCTCCCGGTACGCGGCCTTCGTCGTCCGGGACGCGGCGTACCTGCTGCGCACCTGGCACCCCGAGACCCGGCCGCCCGGCGTCGACTTCGACCCGGCGATGCGCTGGGTGGGCCTGGAGATCCTGGACACCACCGAGGGCAGCGCCTTCCACTCCACCGGAACGGTCACCTTCCGCGCCCACTACACCGACGACGGGCGCCCCGACTCCCTCCACGAGAAGAGCCGGTTCGCCCGTATCGAAGGAGCCTGGGTCTACACGACGGCCGTCTTCGTCGACTGAGCCGGCCGGCCACGGAAATCCGTTTCCCGGCCGACCGCGCGCGACCGTACGATCCGCGCATGAACGAGGACGAGGCAGCGAACCCGTACGCCGGGCGGGAACGATTCTGGCGGGGCCGTGACGTCGTCTTCACCCCGGTCGAGCCGGACGACGCCGAGCTGCTCCACCACTGGCGCGCCGACCCGGTGGCCACCCACGAGATCGGCGTCTGGCCCGGCTCGCTGCACGAACTCCGCGAACGCGTCGAGGCCAACGTCGAGAACCGCGACCGCGACGACTTCCTCGTCCTCCTGGAGGACGGCACCCCGGTCGGTCACATCGCCCTCATCGGGGAGGACTTCGCCGACGGCACCGCCGAGGCCTATCTCCTGCTCGCCCCCGGACACCGCCGCCGGGGTCTCGGCGCCGACGCGCTCGCCGCCCTCACCGACCTGGCCTTCGGCGAGCTGCCCCTGCACCGGATCGAGGCCGTCACCCACACGAGCAACACCGCGGCCCTGGCCACCCTGAGCGGAGCCGGCTTCGTGCAGGAGGGCGTACGCCGGTCCTCGTGCCTGCACCGCGGCCGCCGCTACGACAACGCGATCCTCGGCCTGCTCCGCGAGGAGTGGGAGGCGCTGACCCGCCCCCGGTCCTGGGAACACTGAGAGCGGCGCTCCGCCTGTACGGGGCCGGCCGGGCGTTCCTCAGACCGGAGCCCCCACCCGCGTCGAACCGCCCGGTCCGGCCGCGGGTGACAGCTCCTGCGCCAGGTCCTCCGCCAGCAGCCGCTTGGCGATCATGTCCACGGTGGCCCGGAGCTGACGGTCGTCGGGGCGTGCGCCGTCCTCGGCCAGACGGTCGTTGAGCCAGCGGCCCCAGGCGTCGGAGATCACCGCCGCCTCGCGCCGGCCCGCCGCCGTGTGCGAGAAGATCCGGCCGTCGCCCGTCAGATAGCCCTCCTCGATCATCCGGTCGAAGACGGGCACCAGCACTTCCGGCGGAATGCGGTGCCGGGCGGCGATCAGACCGAGTCCCGCGTGGCCGACCATCCTGGTGAACAGGTCCACCTGCATCACCGCCCAGGCGCCCGCCATGTCGAGCCGGGTGTCGCACTCCGCGGTAATCCGGCGGGCGGTGTCCGGGCCCGCGCTGTGCAGGATCGTGGCCACCGAGTACTCGAGGAGCTTCGCCGAGTCCCCGCTGCCCGGCTGCGCGAAGCCCTCGCCCATGTCCGTCGACCCGAGCCGAGCCGAGTCCCGCAGCTTCACCTCCTTGAGGAACAGCGCCACGACGAAGCCGATCAGCGCGACGGGCACCGTCCACAGGAACACGGTGTGCAGCGTGTCCGCGTAGGCCAGCGCCAGCGGTTCCGACTGGGCGGCGGGCAGCGCGTGCAGGGCCTGCGGGCTCTGCGAGGCAGTGGCCAGGACCGCCGGATCGCCGCCCGCGGCCACCGCCTGCGCGACCCCGTCGGTGAGGTTCGGCTTGAGCGCGTTGGCGTAGATGGTGCCGAACACGGCCGTGCCGAAGGCGCTGCCCAGCGTACGGAAGAACGTCACGCCCGAGGTGGCCGTGCCCAGGTCCTCGTAGTCGACGGTGTTCTGCACGGCGATCGTCAGCACCTGCATGGCCAGGCCGATGCCGAGCCCCAGCACCACCATGTAGAGCGACTCCAGCCAGACGCCGGTGCCGGGCCCCATCCTGGACAGCAGGAACAGCCCGGCCGCCATGACCAGCGTCCCCACGATCGGGAACACCCGGTAGCGGCCCGTCTTGCTCACCACGTTGCCGCTGAAGATCGAGGCGGCCAGCAGACCGGCGACCAGCGGCAGCGTCCGCACCCCCGAGAGCGTCGCCGAGTCCCCGTCCACGTACTGCAGATAGGTCGGCAGGAAGATCATCGAGCCGAGCATCGCGAAGCCCACGATGAAGCTGAGGATCGAGCAGACGGTGAACACCGGGTTCCGGAACAGCCGCATCGGCAGCATCGGTTCCTTCGCCCGCGTCTCCACCAGACAGAACAGGGCCAGGGCGATCAGCCCGCCGACGAACAGCCCGATGATCACCGCCGAGCCCCAGGCGTACTCGTTCCCGCCCCAGCTCGTCGCCAGGATCAGCGCGCTCGCCCCGACGGTGACCAGGGCGATGCCCCGGTAGTCGATGACCGGCCGGCCCGCGGCCTTCACCGACGGGATGTTCCGGGCGGCGGCGATGACCACCACGATGGCGATCGGCACATTGACGTAGAACGCCCAGCGCCAGGTCAGATGGTCGGTGAACAGGCCGCCGAGCAGCGGCCCGATCACGGTCGAGATACCGAAGACCGCCCCGATCGCGCCCTGGTACTTGCCCCGCTCGCGCAGCGGGATCACATCCGCGATCAGCGCCATCGACGTGACCATGAGACCGCCGGCGCCGATGCCCTGCATACCGCGCCAGATGATCAGCAGCAGCATGTCCGAGGCGAGGCCGCAGAGGAACGATCCGGTGATGAAGATGATCGCCGAGACCTGGAAGACCAGCTTCCGCCCGAACAGGTCGCCGAACTTGCCGACCAGGACGGTGGCCACCGTCTCGGCCAGCAGATAGGCGGTGACCACCCACGACATGTGCGCGGCGCCGCCCAGGTCGGAGACGATCGTCGGCAGGGCCGTGCCCACGATCGTCTGGTCCAGTGCGGCGAGCAGCATGCCGAGCACGATCGTGGCGAAGACGATGTTGCGCCGCCGCCGGTCGAGGACGGGCGGCGGCGCGGCGGCACTCTGCGCGGCGGGGGCTTGCTCGCTGGCAGTGGTCACCTCTGCACCCTCACACCGGCCCCCCGCCCCCGCATGCGGGGGCGGGCCGGACGGGGGTCAGCGGAGCAGCGAGGCCAGCGACCTCGTCAGCCGCGCGACGAACGCCTCCCGGGCCTCCTCGCCGACCCGGTCGAGCGAGAGATACGGATTGAGGTCCTCCAGCTCCACGAGCAGCAGACCGCCCTCGGCCGTACGGCAGGCGTCGACGCGCTGGACGCCGTGCGAGAGGGAGTTCCAGGCGATGAAGCGCCGGGCGAACTCCAGGTCCGCCGCGCTCGCCGCGTACGGCTCCAGCACCCAGCGGCGCTCCGGGTCCGGGGCGTACAGCGCGTACTGGAAGTCGTGGTCGACGAAGTAGAAGGACACCTCGTGGCGGAAGTCGATCAGCGGCTGTACGAGGAGGGAGCCCTCGGCCGCCCGCTCCAGCCCGGCCCGGGCCTCCGCCGCCGTGACGAACCGCAGCCCGACCGAGTCCGCCCCCAGCTTCGGCTTGACCACGTACCGGGGGACGTCGGGCAGCCCCGGCAGGTCCGCCGCCCGGTCCACGGTGGGGATGACCGGGAGACCGGCCCGGCTCATCTCGACGAGATACTCCTTGCCCGCCATGTCGCCGCGCCCGCCGAGCGGGTTGTAGACCGGCGTCCCCAGCTCCCGGGCCCGCGCGCGGAACGCGTCGTAGGCCTCCCGGTAGTGCAGCACGGGCCCGCTGTTGCGTACGAGGGCGAGGTCGAAGCGGTCCAGCAGCGCGGCCGCGTCCCGCGGATGGCACAGCGCCACGTCGAACGTCTCGCGCAGCCGGGAGGCGAGGTGGATGTCCTCGTCGCAGTAGCGGCGGCCGCGCGCCTCGTACGCCAGATCGGTGACGAGCAGGAGGGACGGGCGGCGGGCGCCGGCGGGTGACGCGGCGGTCATGGGGTTCTCCCGGGGTGAGGACGCGGACGGACGCTCACTATCGCCGACACCCCGGCCGGGCCACGCGGAGGGGGTGGTCCCCCGGAGCCTGCCCCGCTCCGGGCGCGCTCGCCTCCGTACCCGTACGTCAGACGGCTTCGGTGGATCCGCCCCGCACGGCCGCCACCCACTCGACGAGAAGCCGCTCGTACTCCCGGCGGCCCTCCGGCGACACCACACCGCCGTCGGCGACCAGCGCGCGGATCTCCGCGTTCAGTTCAACCATCGGGCGGGCAGACGTCGGCTCGGTCGAAGTGGAGGTCATGTGAAGAGGCTAGTGGCACGGAGCCGGTCCGGTCGCCGAACAAGCGTGTGGAACCCGCCACGCGCACCGCTCGCCCCGGCCCGACGCCCGCGTCGGCGCACCGCCCTCGCGCACCGCGGGCGTCTCCACACCGTCGTCACGCATCGCCATGGCCGGGCGTCCGGAACGCTGTTGCCGCACGTCGACGGCGTGTGACGGGCCGTCGACGCGGTCGCGTGCGCTTCCCGACGCGCTCGGTGACGGCCCCTGCCGCCGGCACCGGAGGCCGAAGTCCGGGCTTCGGTTCCGGTGCCGTCGCACGAGTCAGGGCGACGAGAATCACATATGCCGACGTCCTGCTCCCCCTATTCGCAGCCCACTCCGTCGCCGTCACGGTCCAGATGCCGCCCGTACCCGGGCTGGCCGGACCGGATGGGTGCGACACCGGCGGCACGCACCGCATCGCAGTTCTTGTAGTACGCCGACGTGCTGCCCGAGCCCCCACCGCTGCCGGAGGCGTCGTCCTGGGCGACGGGCTTCTTCGCGGGCTCCGGCTCCGGGGGAGCGGCGGTGACCGTGACCCGCACCTTCTTGACCTTCGTGACGGTCGGGGCCGGTTCCGGAGTCGCGGTCACCGTGACCGTCGCGGTCTCCGTGACCGTGACGGTCGGCCCGGGCTTCGTCTTCGCCGCGACGGTGCGCACTTCTCGCGGCTGTTCACCGGTGGCGCCGATCCCGACACCGAGCACGAACAACGCGCCGGCCGCCGGGAGTACGACACGCTTGCGTGCCCACCGCGGTCCACCCGTCGGAGGCGGCTGCGGCGTGAAGCCGTCGCCCTGGCCCCAGCCGGGCCGACGCGACGGGTGCTGCGGGCTGTTCCAGTCCATGATCCCCCCAGGGTGCTGTGCGGAAGCCCGACGGTAGCGATGCGACCGGACCCTGGGGAGCGACTTGTTCCGTTGGTGATGGAGTCGTGATGAAACAGCGGGGGAGGGGTGGTGAGTTGCTGTTGCGCGGACGGTGCGGCGGTCGCCGCGGGACCGGACCCGGCCTCAGCGGATGTGCCGCCCCGAGATCGCCCGTGCGATCACCAGCCGCTGGATCTCGCTCGTCCCCTCGAAGATCGTGTAGATCTTCGCGTCGCGGTACATCCGCTCCACCGGATGCTCCCGGCTGTAGCCCGCGCCGCCGAGGATCTGGACCGCCTTCTCCGTTGCCGCGACCGCGAGTTCACCGGCCCGCAGCTTCGACATGGAGCCCTGGCCCGCGTCGAACGTGCGGTCGTTGCGGGCCATCCAGGCGGCCTGCCAGATCAGCAGGCGTACGGCTTCGATCTCGGTGCGGATATCGGCCAGGGCGAAGGCGATCGACTGGTTCTCGATGATCGGCCTGCCGAACGCCTCGCGTTCACCGGCGTATTCCAGGGCGTACTCATAGGCGGCGCGCGCGATGCCGAGTGCCTGCGCGGCGACGGTCGGGCGGCTGACCTCGAACGTCGCCATGGCCGCCTGGCCCTTGGCGGTGGTGCCCTCGCGGGCCCTGGCGAGGCGGGCGTCCAGCTTTTCCTTGCCGCCGAGCAGGCAGTGGCCCGGCACGGTGACCTCGTCGAGGAAGAGGTCCGCCGTGTGCGAGGCGCGCAGGCCGAGCTTCTTGACCGTGCGGCCCGCCGTCAGGCCCTTGGTGCCGGGCGGCACGATGAACGCGGCCTGGCCGCGGGAGCCGAGCGACGGGTCGACCGAGGCGACGACGACATGGACCTCGGCGATGCCGCCGTTGGTGATCCACGCCTTCTGACCGGAGATCACCCACTGGTCGGCCGCCTCGTCGTAGCGGGCCCGTGTCGTCATCGCGGAGACGTCGGAACCGGCGCCCGGTTCGGAGACGCAGAAGGCGGCGACCTTCGGATCGTCCTCGTCGCCGTAGCACTGCGGCACCCACTCGGCGAGCTGGTCCGGGGTGCCGGAGGCGAAGATGCCGGCGACCGCGAGCGAGGTGCCGAACAGGGCCATGCCGATGCCCGCGTCACCCCAGAACAGCTCCTCGTTGGCGATCTGGAGGGACAGCCCGGTCGGGTCCCCGTACAGATCGGCGAGCGACTCGAAACCGTACAGACCGATCCGCGCGGCCTCCTGGATCACCGGCCAGGGGGTTTCCTCGCGGGCGTCCCACTCGGCGGCGGCCGGCCGGACCACCTGGGCGGCGAAGCCGTGCACCCAGTTACGGAGGTCCTGCTGCTCCTCGGTCAGGGCGAGGGAGAAGAAGCTCATGCCCTCACGCCTTCGGGATGTCGAAGTAGCGGGTCAGGCCGGAGGCGAGGCCGACGTCACCGGCGACCTTCAGCTTGCGCGTCATGAACATCGTGACCGGATTGCCGTTGCCGGAGACCAGCTTGAGGAACTCGGCGTCGCCCATCACCAGTGTGGTGCGGGGTTCGGCATCGGAGCGGCCGGAGGTGACCCGGCAGACGCCGTCGGCTATCGCCGTCTCGTAGACCACGTCGTCCTCGCCGGTGATCTTCCAGCGGATCAGCGCGGTGAGGCCGCCGGCCGCCTCGGGCCGGAACTGCTGCCGCATCCGGCCGAAGACCTCGCCGAGTATCCGGGTGCGCAGCTCGCCCCGCATGACCTCGGTGAGCTGCTTGGCGGACAGTCCCTTGACGATCCGTGCGAACTCCTCGGGCCCGACCGCCGCGAAGTCGAGCCCGGCCAGGCCGTCGGTGAGGTTGCCGCTGCTGGTTCCGTCCACGCCAATTCCTTACTCCGGAGTAAACTTACTTTGGAGTAAGGTAAGGGGGGCGGCGGCGGGTCGCAAGACCGGTCCGCCGCCGGGGTGCTCGATGGGGCGGTGGGCTCAGAAGGGCGAGCCGGGCAGCACCGCCAGTCGCGGATGGTGTGCGGCCAGCACCTTGTTGGCGCGGGCCAGGTCGGACAGCGCCTGCTCCCGGTCGGCCTGGTCCTCGACGCCGAGCCGGGGGCCGCGGAACCTGCGGACCTCGCGGGCCGCGCAGTCGGCGTCGAACTCCGCCTGGAGGATGTGCGGCGGAATGCACGAACCGATCAGCGCGGCGACCCGGTCCGGGATCGGCACGGGGACGAGGAGGTGCGAGGCGGTCATGGGGTGTTCCCTCTCGGATGGTTGGCCAGGAGGCGGTGCTCGGGGCCTGTCGCCTGATGGGCGGCAGGTTCCTTCCTGTCTACGGGACGCGGTTCCGGGTTTCTCGTCGGATACGTCTCCGTGTCGCAACCGTTTGGGACTGACCGTCTATTTCGCCTTACGCGCCGGTAAGTTGACCTGCCGCGCCGAACGTGATCCGGATCAGGGGGATGTGCCGGTCGCGCGGGACCGCAGGCGCAGCGCCCGTAACACCGCCTCGGTGGCGAAACGGCTTTCGGGATCGACGAGTTGGTCACCGAAGATGGTCTCCAGGCTCCGCATGCGGTAGCGCACGGTCTGCGGATGGACATCCAGCAGCGCGCCCATCTGCGCCGCCGTGCCCCGGGTGTCGAGCCAGATCCGCAGCGTCTCGACCAGCCGGTCACGCCGGGTGGCGCTGATCCCCGCGACGGCGGCCAGCTCCCGCTGGGCGAGCTGGTCCAGCAGCGCGGGGTCGGACAGCAGCCACAGGGTGATGAGGTGGTCCTCGCAGCGGATCAGCGGGGCGTCGTCGATCACGCCGGAGTCGACGAGCTCCAGGACCCGGCGGGCCCAGCGGATCGACTCGCAGGCCAGGGCGGTTGGCACGGTCAGGCCGATCGCCGCGCGGCCGGCCGGCAGAGCCTGTTCCAGCATGGATCTTCGCGCGTCGTCCAGCGCCCCCGGGACGAGCAGGTGCGGCTGCGGGGCGCTGAGGTCGACGAGCAGGTCACGGTCCGCGCTGAGCCGGTCCAGCTCCGCCGGGGCGCGGACGGCGATCAGCGTGACCTCCTCCGGCAGCGGCCAGCCGACCTGCTCGCACAGATCGGCGATGGCGCTGCCCGGGGCCGGGCGTCCGGCGAGGATCAGGTGGAGCAGGCGGCGGCGCAGCGCCTCGCTGTGCTCGCCGGACTGGGACTGCACCTCCAGGAAGCCTTCGCGGGAAAGCGATTCCAGTTCGTCGACGTAGGCGAAGAGCGCGTCGGCGAAACTCAGCATCAGCGTGGGGGAGAGGTGATAGCTCTGCCCGACCTTCTTCGCCCGCCGCAACGCCACCCGCGCGCCCAGCCGGTAGGCCCCCTGGAGGGTGTCCATGCTCCGGCCCTCGTACGCCTCGAACCGTCCGAAGCGCCGGCACATGTCGTCCCGGAGCGTGGTGGAGGACGAGGGCTCGGCCACCAGATCGACGAAGGAGGCGAGGCTTTGTTCCACGCCCACCCGGATGGCCTGCCCGTTCGGCCCGTCGAGCAGCCGGGCGTATTCCGGATACGCCCGGGTGACCTCGACGCCGATTTCCTTGATGAGGCTGGGCAGTTCGGGCCGCATGATCGCCGCGAATTCCTGGGGAAGCGGCCCCAGCGGGTCCTCGGTGTCCAGCGGCTGTATGAGATGTGCCATGACATGTCCCCTTGCTCTCGGCGCCCGGTGGGGGTGAGGCGGTGGGGGGAAAGCGCTCCCACGAACCGACAGGTGCGTACCAAGTTCGCGACGAAGATAGACCAAGGAACAGGCACTGCACACCACTTGGACAAGATCGACGTGCAAGGGGCACACATCCTGGCCGCACTGTGCGACTTCCGTGCAGGTCGGGCGGTACTGCGCGCTTTCGGACAATGAATTTCGGCCGCCTGCTCCGGTGATGACAACAAAGCCGTTCCCTGGCGGCCGAGTTGTTCCCGGCCCGGTGTGAGCGCGGTCGGCCGGCGTCCCCGGTGGCCGTGCGCACAGGCGGCTCACCACGGCGAACGCGGGTGAACAGCCCCTCCCGGGCGAGTATTTCCGGCCGGATGGCTGAATCTCGGGCTGTTCGTGAGTGAACGGAGGCGGGGCTTCCCCGGCCCCCGCCCCGAGCGCGCCGGGTGCGCACGACGCGCGGGGGTTCCGGCCCTCGCCGCGTAATTCCACGCCTCCGGGTACGCATTCCTTGATAAGGGCACGACGCTCCGATGCTCATTTCCGGATCAAAAAGAGTGCGGCACAAAGAATCTTAGGCGGACGGATTGTGTCGCCCTGTTTCCCGCGAGTAACATCACGCCTCGATCAATTCGGTCACGAAATCTGCCCGAAATTTGATGCTCCGATCCTCCGCCCCCGGGCCCACCCGAGGCTCCATCACCGTCGAGATCCGTCGCGGTGCGGGCATGCGTTGCAGAACCGGTCAACTTCGTGCACGAGGCCGCGCCACGGCGGCCGACAGAGGGGACGACATGAGATCCGTTTCCAATCGAACCCGCGTAGGTCTGCTCGCGGCATTCACGGCGTTCAGCGCTCTGCTCTCCACCGGGTCGGCCACCGCCGCCACCCAGCTCAACGGCGACTGGGCGCCCTTCGACCGCTGCCCTGTCGACGCGCCCGCCATGCTGGCCGCGGACGGCATCAACACCATCGCCACCTGCATAGCGTCGAGCTCGGCCACCGGATCCATCACCCTGGGCAAGACGGAGGTGGCCACCGGAAAGACCGATCTGCAGCTCGGAGTCGTCCAGCGCGCCGACGGCACCGCCGCCCTGGTGGCCCCGCCCGAGGGGGCCCTGACCGCCGACCCGGCGGAGATCCCGGGCGGGCTGCTCGGGCTGATGTGCCCCAGCGGAATTCCCCTCGTATCAGGAATCTGCCGTCAGCTCACCGACAACAATCTCAACCGGGTGACCGCCACCATCGAACCGGCCGGGGCGCCGCGCGACTTCCATATGAGCGCCGCTTTCTCCACCGGTGAGCCCATTCTCACCATCCCGGTCCGCATCCACCTCAAGAATCCGTTCCTGGGTGACAAGTGCTACATCGGGACCACCGCGAATCCGGTGCTCCTGAAGCCGCAGAACACGACGGCGCCGACCCTCTCGCTCCAGCGGTTCTCGGCCGACGGAACCCCGAACGACGACGAGGGCGAGATGGGGCGCTACACCTTCGACGGCGCCGACCAGGGCGACGCGACCTTCGCGGTGCCGGGGGCCAGCGGCTGCGGTGCCGGGCTCCTGGACTGGGCGGTGAACCTCAAGACCGGTCTCCCGTCCGCCGCCGGGAAGAACAGCGTCTCCCTCGACGCCACCACGACCTACTTCGGCAGCCCCTACGACCCCGCAGGCCTCGCGCCGGACGAGGGCCGGAAGCTGTCGGAATTCTGGCACTCCGCGAAGCGGTAGGCCTCACCCCCGGTGCGAGGAGGTGATGCGAGAGCCGCCCTCACGTCCAGCCCAGTGGACCCCGCCGCATGTGCCGCACCGTCCGGCACGGTGGAGAACAGCGCACGAACCTCTCCAGTCACGTTCAGCCGAATCCCCAACGGGACGAGAAAAGGGAGTACCCCCATGTTCAAGCGAACCGGTTTCCTGACCGCGATCGGCGCCGCCGCGGCATCCGTGGTCCTGGCCGCCCCCTCGGCCGTCGCAGCGCCCACCAGCTGGACGATCAGCCCGACCGGTGACTTCAACGGCACCGCCGGAGTGACCGTCCTGACCGACAACAACGGCAACAAGATCCAGTGTGCGACCTCGGCCGCCTCGGGCAACGCGCCGACCTCCCCGGTCGCCGGCAGCCCGGCCAAGCTCGCGTCCATCTCGGCGATCTCGTTCAACTCGCCGTGCACCGGGCCGTTCAGCTCCACCTGGACGGTGTCCACCACGCCGTCGTGGGAGATCTGGGGCCTGGACTACGCGGCGGGCGCCGGCACCAACTCCACGGGCCAGACGACCGGTGAGATCAGGGCGATCAAGGCGAAGGTGACCGGGAGCAGCATCCTCGGCCCCTGCACCTTCGACGTGACCGGCAAGGTCGCGGCCAAGTACAACAACCCGAGCGCCGGCGGCAGCAACGGCACCCTGAACACCGCGGGCGGCGGACTGACCCTGGCCATCGCCAACAAGGTCGGCGGCGGCTGCGGCATCGTCGGCACCACCGCCAGCTTCCAGGGGCTGTACACCATTGTGAACGGGACATCGGGCCAGTCCCCGGTGATCAGCGGGTGACCCACCGCCGCTGACGTCCCGTACCCGAGCGTCGTGCCCGGCCGTGCGCACCCGGCGGCCGGGCACGACCACGGCCGGGCACGACCACGACCGGCGGCGACCGGCCGGGCACGACGCTCTTTTCGCGCACCCGCCGACAAGGGCGCGACGGCGGATTTGTCACCGTCTGCCAAACTCCGCCGGCCGGTGATCCGATCGGGAACCCGGCCCTTCCCAGGCGCCGTCGGCGTGCGTACCGTACCCGTCGGTAGGGGATCCGAAGCCCGGCCGGACCGCGGCCGGCGTACGGCGGAACCCGCTCGACGTACGGCCGCACCCGACCGAGCCACAGCCGAACCGAACCCCGCCCGACGTCCGTTCGCGGTCCGCCCGGCCCCGCCGCGAGGCCGTCGCCGGGAAGCGGACCCGCTGTCCGCAGCCACCCCCTCCTCTGGGCCCACGCGCGCCGGAAGGACACATCCGTATGACCGTCGATGCACGCGCCGCAGCGAGACGACCGATCCACTGGGCCGTGGGCGGGGCGCTCGTCGTCGCCACCGCGCTCGTTCCCAGCGCCGAATCGGCCGCCGCGGAACAGAAGTCGGAGGTCGCCCTCCGCTACGCCTGCCCGTTCCCCTCCGGGCCCGAGGAGGTGGACGTCGTCGTCTCGGCGGTGCTGCCCACCTCGGCCCGTACGGGCGAGGAGATCCGCCCCGACCAGGTCGCGGTGGACGTCACCCTGCCGCCCACGGCGCTCGCCCGGTTCCGCGACCTCGACACCGGGACCCTGTCGGCCGTCGCACGGCTCACCGTCCGCAACACCGTCGGCGACCGGTCCGCCGACGCCTCCTGGCAGGACCTGACCGCCCCGCCCGTGCCCCTGCCCGACGAGGGCGAACTGGCGCTCACCGCCACCGGGGACGTGCCGACGGTCGCCTTCGGCAGCCCCGGACGCGCGACACTGGCCCCCGAAGGGCTCACCCTCGCGCTCTCCTCCCGTACGGCCGACGGCGAGCCGACCGAGCCGCCGGGGCTCGACGTCGCCTGCGAACCGGTCCCGGGCCAGGAGCCCGAACTGGCCGCGATCACGATCCGCGGCGACACCGACCCCACGGCGCCCGCACCCCGCCCCGGGGAGAGCGGCCCCGCACCGGAGCCCGAGCCCACCCGGCCGGACGAAGGGCTGCCACCCACCGCACGGGAGAAGATCGACGCCCTCACCGACAAGCGGCGCGAAGCCCTCGCCGACGAGGACCCGGGCAGCTGCCCGATCGAGATCCCGCCCGAGTGGGTGATGACCACCGCCGAGACCTACGCGGCCGGCTACGCCAACGCCGCCAAGCTGGACGGCGCGGCGGCGCTGGGGCCCGCGTTCATGAAGGTCGTGCTGAACAAGCGCTACATCAACGACTCCTGCGCCTCCACCGTCGACGTCTCCTCGGAGGTGAACTTCGACTACGAGGGCCGCCGCCAACTCCCGCCGACGAAGGCCACGTTCCTCAGTTACGGGTTCATGCCGACGACCGCGACGATGACCCTGGAGCAGGTCGGCCCCCCGGCCGCGATCCACACCCACACGGTCACCAACACGCCGACCTACCCGGAGGAGACGACGGTCACGGCGCAGCTCGTCATGCGGCTCTCCGATGTGAAGGTGAACGGGGTGCCCCTGGACGTGGGCCCCGACTGCCGCACGGAACGGCCCTTCGAACAGGTGCTGCGGGGGTACGGCCAGAGCTATCCGCCGGCCGGCTATCTCGTGGCGTTCGGCGGCACCCTGACCGGCTACGCGCACATCCCGCCGTTCGAGGGCTGCGGTGTGGGCGAGGACCTCGACCCGATCTTCACCTCGGCCATCTCCAGCCCGGGCAAGAAGGCCGACAACTACACGAAGATGACGCAGGCGCCGCTGTGCGTGGCGACGAACCCGGAAGGGCCGGACTGCCCGCCGAGGGTGCCCGACCCCGAGCGGTGACCCGAAAAAACTCCCAGCCCTTCCGGTTCCACAGGACCGGAAGGGCTCTTTTCATGCCCGCCGGGCCGGTCCGGCGGGCAGGTGACTCCTCATCATCCGACAGGTTTGACGGGCGGATTGCTCACCCGGCAACAATCCTTCGGGCCACATGAATTCTCGCCGAGGAAAATCTGTACCCAGTATTGCGAAGTCAGGTTACCGGCCCGTAGCGTCCCAGTCGTGCCGATCGGGAACGCCCGGATGCTTGCGCAGATTTCGACAAGGCCGGGGACCGGTTTTGTCACCGAATGACAAGTGATCCATTCTCAGCACCGCGTTCGTCGATCTCCGCTGTTCAACGGCTTGCCCTGGCGGTTTCGGCGGACATAACGTGCGCCCCCCGGTGCATGTGTGACGAGCCGCCATCGCTTTTCTCAGAGCCGGAGCGCTTAACGATGAACACGTTCACCGCCATCTGGAGGGAGGGCCGATGGGTATCGAAGTAGTCGTCGAGGGCCTGACGAAGTCCTTCGGCAAGCAGAACATCTGGCAGGACGTCAGCCTCACCCTGCCCGCCGGTGAAGTGAGTGTCATGCTCGGTCCTTCCGGAACCGGAAAGACCGTTTTCCTGAAATCCATCATCGGGCTTCTGAAGCCCGAACAGGGACGCGTTCTCATCAACGGCGTCGACATGGTGAACAGCTCCGAGCGCGACATCATGGAGACCCGGAAGCTCTTCGGCCTCATGTTCCAGGACGGGGCTCTTTTCGGCTCGATGTCGCTCTTCGACAACATCGCTTTCCCGCTGCGCGAGCACACCCGCAAGAAGGAATCCGAGATCCGCCGCATCGTCATGGAGCGCATCGACATCGTCGGGCTCCTCGGCGCCGAGGGCAAACTGCCGGGCGAGATATCCGGCGGTATGCGCAAGCGGGCCGGCCTCGCCCGCGCCCTGGTCCTGGACCCGCAGATCATCCTCTGCGACGAGCCGGACTCCGGCCTCGACCCGGTCCGCACCGCCTACCTCTCGCAGCTCCTCATCGACCTCAACGCGCAGATCGACGCGACGATGCTCATCGTCACCCACAACCTCGACATCGCGGCCACCGTCCCCGACAACATGGGCATGCTGTTCTGCCGCAACCTCGTCACCTTCGGCCCGCGCGAGGTGCTGCTCACCAGCGACACCCCGGTCGTCTCGCAGTTCCTCGCCGGACGCCGCGAAGGACCCATCGGCATGTCCGAGGAGAAGGACGCCGCCACCCTCGCCGCCGAGCAGCTGGGCGACACCGCCCCGCTGCCCACCGGGCCCCGCACCGTCGTCCCGCAGCTGGAGCCCTCGCCCGGGATGCCCGTACGCCAGGGCGCGCTGCGCCGCCGCGAGCGGGTCATGTCGATGATGGGCCAGCTGCCGGAGGCCGCCCGTACGGCCATCCTCAACAGCTACGCCCCGGCCGCGGGAGGTGCGCGCGCGTGACCGCCCCGATGCCGGTGCGGCCGCCCGAGCCGCCCGAGAAACCCCCGCCCGCCGTCTCCGGGGAAGCCTCCGGGAAGGCAACCGGGAAGGGCCCCGAGCAGCGCCGGCCCTCCCGGCTGCTCGCGCCGCTCCGCGAGACCGGGAAGCTGTTCGCGCTCGCCGTCGCCGTGGCCCGGGCCATTTTCCGCCGGCCGTTCCAGGTACGGGAGTTCATCGAGCAGTTCTGGTTCGTCGCGAGCGTCACCATCCTGCCCGCCGCCCTCGTCTCCATCCCGTTCGGCGCGGTCATCGCCCTCCAGGTCGGCTCGCTCACCCAGCAGCTCGGCGCCCAGTCCTTCACCGGCGGCGCCAGCGTCCTCGCGGTCATCCAGCAGGCGAGCCCGATCATCGTGGCCCTGCTGATCTCCGGCGCCGCCGGATCCGCGATCTGCGCCGACCTCGGCTCGCGCAAGATCCGCGAGGAGCTGGACGCGATGGAGGTCATGGGCGTCTCGCCCATCCAACGCCTCGTCGTGCCACGGGTGTTGGCCACCATGCTCGTCGCCGTCCTGCTCAACGGGCTGATCTCGGTGGTCGGCACGCTCGGCGGCTACTTCTTCAACGTGATCATGCAGGACGGCACCCCGGGCGCGTACCTCGCGAGCTTCTCCGCCCTCGCCCAGCTGCCCGACCTCTACATCAGCGAGTTCAAGGCACTCATCTTCGGCTTCATCGCGGGCATCGTCGCCGCCTACCGCGGCCTCAACCCGCGCGGCGGCCCCAAGGGCGTCGGCGACGCGGTCAACCAGTCCGTCGTCATCACCTTCATGCTGCTGTTCTTCGTGAACATGGTCCTCACGGCGATCTACCTCCAGATCGTCCCCGCGAAGGGGAGCTGACCCATGGCGATGCTCAGCTGGCTCGACCGATCGGGCGACCAACTCACCTTCTACGTCAAGGCGCTCGTCTGGATCCCGCGCACCCTGCGCCGCTATCTGCGCGAGGTGCAACGGCTGCTGGCCGAGGTCGCCTTCGGCAGCGGCGGACTCGGAGTCATCGGCGGCACCATCGGCGTGATGGTCGCCATGACCCTCTTCACCGGCACGGTCGTCGGACTCCAGGGGTACGCCGCACTCAACCAGATCGGCACCTCGGCCTTCACCGGATTCATCTCCGCCTACTTCAACACCCGGGAGATCGCCCCGCTGGTCGCCGGCCTCGCCCTCTCCGCCACCGTCGGCGCCGGCTTCACCGCGCAGCTCGGTGCGATGCGGATCAACGAGGAGGTCGACGCCCTGGAAGCGATGGGCGTGCGGTCCATGCCCTACCTCGTCACCACCCGGATCATCGCCGGAGTCGTCGCGATCATCCCGCTGTACGCGATCGGGCTGCTCTCCTCGTACGTCGCCTCCCGCTACATCACCATCCTCTTCAACGGGCAGTCGGCGGGCACCTACGACCACTACTTCAATCTCTTCCTCTCTCCCGAGGACGTACTGCTGTCGGTGCTCAAGGTGCTGATCTTCAGCGTGCTGGTGATCCTCGCCCACTGCTACTACGGCTTCCACGCCACCGGCGGACCGGCCGGCGTGGGCGTGGCGGTCGGCCGGTCGGTGCGCAACGCCATCGTCCTCATCAGCGTCACCGACTTCTTCCTCTCGCTCGCCATCTGGGGCGCCACGACAACCGTGAAGGTGGCCGGCTGATGCGTACCTCCAGCACCCGCACGGCCCGCCGGCGCCTGGCCGGAGTCACCTTCCTGCTGGTGCCCGCCGTCCTGGTGTGGGTCTCGGTCTCCGTGTACCAGAAGGACTTCACCGACGACGCCACCGTCACCGTCCGCACCGGCTCGGTCGGCAACGAGATGCACACACACGCCGACGTGAAACTGCGCGGCGTCGTCATCGGGCAGGTCCGCTCCATTGCCACCGACGGCGAGGGCGCCCGCCTCACCCTGGCCATCGACCGCGACAAGCTCGGGCGGATACCCGCCGACGTCACCGCCCAGATGCTGCCCACCACCCTCTTCGGCGCACGGTTCGTCGCGCTCGTCCCGCCCCGCATCCCCACGGGCTCCACGCTGCGGGCCGGGGCCGTCATCCCGCAGGACCGCTCCTCCAACGCCATCGAGCTGGAACAGGTCCTGGACAACGTCCTGCCGCTGCTGACCGCCGTGAAGCCCGAGAAGCTCTCCGCCACCCTCAACGCCGTCTCCCAGGCACTGGAGGGCCGCGGTGAACGCCTCGGCGAGACGCTGACCACGCTGGACGGTCACCTGAAGAAGTTCAACCCCCAACTCCCCACCCTCAACGCCGACATCAAGGAACTCGTCAAGGTGAGCACGCTGTACGCGGACGCCGCGCCGGACGTCCTCGACGCGCTGACCGACGCCACGGTCACCAGCTCCACCCTCGCCGACCAGGAGGCCCGGCTCGCCGGCCTGTACGGCACCACCACGGCCGCCGCGCAGGACGTCACCTCCTTCCTGCGGGAGAACAAGGACAACCTCATCCGGCTCTCCGCGTCGAGCCGTCCCTCACTCCAACTCCTCGCCGAATACGCCGAGTCGTTCCCCTGCACCCTGCGCACCATGGCCGGCTTCGTACCCGCCATGGACAAGGCCCTCGGCAAGGGAACCGACCAGCCGGGACTGCATGTGTCGGTCAAGGCCGTTGCATCCAAGGGCAAGTACGTCCCCGGCAAGGACGCCCCGGTCTACGACGCCACCGGTGGACCGCACTGCTACTCGGTGCCGTACGTCGGCAAGCACGCCCCGACCGCCGACACCCGCCGGGCCGCCGAGGTCACCGCCCCACCGCCCACCCCCGACAACGGCGGCGACGGCACGGACACCGCGCTCGGACTGCCCAACTCGCCTCAGGAGTCCCGGCTCGTCAACGAACTGGTCGCACCCTCGCTGAAGGTCCGGCCGGGAGACCTCGCCGACTGGAGCAGCGTGCTCATCGGCCCGGCCTTCCGCGGTGCGGAGGTGAAGCTCAAGTGAAACGCCGCTCGCTCGCCGGACCGATCACCAAGTCCCTCGTCTTCATCGTGGTCACCGTGCTGGCCACCACCGTCCTCGGACTCTCCATCGCCAACACGGGCGTCGGCGACACCACCACGTACAAGGCGCGGTTCACCGACGCCACCGGCCTCATCCCCGGCGACAGCGTCCGGATCGCCGGGGTGAAGGTCGGCCAGGTCGAATCCGTGAAGGTCGCCGACCGGCGGGTCGCCGAAGTCGCCTTCGCCGTACGCAAAGGACGCACGCTGCCCGCCTCGGTGACGGCGTCCATCAAATACCTCAACATGGTCGGCCAGCGGTACGTCGACCTCGACCAGGGAGCAGGGCCCGTCGGCCGGGACTTCGCGCCCGGAGACACCATCCCGCTCTCCCGCACCACTCCGGCGCTCGACCTCACCCAGCTCTTCAACGGTTTCCAGCCCCTGTTCGAAGGGCTCTCGCCGCCCGACGTCAACCAGCTCGCCGGCTCCATCGTCCAGGTCCTCCAGGGCGAGGGCGGCACCGTCGACAGCATCCTGCGGCACGTCGGCTCGCTCACCACCACCGTCGCCGCCAAGGACAAGGTGATCGGCGAGGTGATCAAGAACCTCAACACGGTGCTCAAGACGGTCAACGACCGGGAGGCGGGCTTCGACGACCTCGTCGTCACCCTCCAGAAGCTCGTCACCGGATTCTCCGGCGACCGCAAGCCGCTCGGCGAGGCCATCACCGCGATGGGCGCGCTCACCACCGTCACCGCCGACCTCTTCCAGGACGGCAGAAAGCCGCTCAAGGACGACATCCGCCAACTCGGTCGGCTCAGCGGCCAGTTGGAGAAGGGCACCCCGCAGATCGAGAACTTCCTCCAGAAGACCCCGGCCAAGATGGCGGCCATCACCCGGCTGACGTCCTACGGATCCTGGCTCAACCTCTACCTCTGCGAAGCGAAGGTCAGCGGCGTCACCCACGACGACGGCAGCACGCCGCCCACCGGCATCGCGATCACCCAACCGAGGTGCCTGGCATGAGAATCACCCCCATCCGGGAGCGCAACCCGGTCGCCGTCGCCGTCGTCGGGCTCCTCGTCCTGACGCTGGTCGGCCTCGCCGCCTGGCGCGCCGACTCGCTGCCCTTCCTCGACGGCGGCACCTCCTACAGCGCCGACTTCACCGAGTCCGCCGGACTCGCCGACGGCGACGAGGTGCGGATCGCCGGAGTGAAGGTCGGCGAGGTCACCGGCGTCTCCCTCGACGGCGCGAAGGTCCGCGTCGACTTCCGGGTCAAGGACGCCTGGATCGGCGACTCCTCCACCGTGGGCATCGCCATCAAGACCCTGCTCGGCGAGAAGTACCTCGCCGTCGACCCGCTCGGCGACGCCCCGCAGGACCCCGGCTCCCGCATCACCGCGAGCCGCACCACCTCCCCGTACGACGTCACCCAGGCGTTCAACGGACTCGGGGACACCATCGGCGAGATCGACACCGAACAGCTCGCCAAGAGCTTCGAGGCGATCTCCGCCACCTTCAAGGACTCCCCGCCCCACGTCCGCAGCGCCGCCGACGGGCTCTCCGCCCTCTCCCGTACGGTCTCCGAACGCGACGCCCAGCTCGCCACCCTGCTCCGCAGCAGCAAGCAGCTCACCAAGACCCTCGCCGGAAAGAAGAGCAGCTTCGAAACGCTCCTGGAGGACGGCAACCTGCTGCTCGGCGAGATCCGGGCCCGCCGCGACTCCATCCATCTGCTGCTCACCGGCACCCGCGACCTCGGCACCCAGCTCTCCGGACTCGTCAAGGACAACGAGAAACAGCTCGGGCCGACGCTCGACTCCCTCGGCCGGGTCACCGCCGTCCTGGTGAAGAACCGCAAGAGCCTGGACAAGGTCCTCGCCGCCACCGGCTCCTACAGCCGGCTCGTCGGCAACACCCTCGGCAGCGGACGCTGGTTCGACAACTACGTCTGCGGCGTCGTGCCCAAGAACTACCTCCCCGCCGGCACACCCCCGGCGACCGGCTGCATGCCACCCCGGCAGCAAGGGGGCCGCTGACATGAGACGCACCCGTATCACCGGCATCGGAGCCGGACTCGCCCTCGTCGCCGTCGCGGCCGCCACCGGCGTCAGCGCTCTGGAGGAGGACGGGAAGACCACCGTCACTGCCTACTTCGACCGGGCCACCGGCGTCTACGCCGGATCCGACCTGCGGATCCTCGGCGTCAAGGTCGGCACCGTCGACTCCGTCGAACCGCGCGGCAAGGAGGTGAAGGTCGTGCTCCGTCTCGACCGGGGCATCGACGTCCCCGAGGACGCCCACGCCGTCGTCGTCGCGCCCAGCCTCGTCGCCGACCGCTACATCCAGCTCGCCCCCGCCTACGACGGCGGCCCCCGCCTCGCCGACGACGCGGTCCTGCCCGCCGCCCGCAACGCCACCCCCGTCGAGGTCGACGAGCTGTACGCCTCCATCACCGAACTCTCCACCGCGCTCGGCCCGAACGGGGCCAACGCCGACGGGGCGCTCGCCCGGCTCCTGGACACCGGGGCGAAGAACCTCGACGGCAACGGCAAGGCCATCGGGGACTCCATCGAGCAGTTCGGCAAGGCCACCAAGACGCTCGACAAGAGCAGCGGCGACCTGTTCGACACCCTGGCCCACCTACAGACCTTCACCACCATGCTCAAGGAGAACGACGGCAACGTCCGCAGCGCCGAGCAGCAGCTGAACACGGTCACCTCCTTCCTCGCCGACGACAAGAAGAACCTCAGCGCCGCCCTCAAGGAACTCGGCACCGCCCTCGGCCAGGTGAAGGCCTTCATCGCGAAGAACCGCGGCGCGCTCAAGAAGAACGTCGAGGCCCTGGTGCCCGTCACCCAGGCCCTCGTCGACCAGCGCGCCTCGCTCGCCGAGGCGATGGACACCCTGCCGCTCGCCGCCGGAAACGTGCTCAACGCCTACGACCCGGCCAACCGCACCCTCAACGGGCGCACCAACCTCAACGAACTCTCCATGGGCGGACCGCTCGTCGACCCCGGGGCCGCCGAAGCGGCCGGCCGGCTCACCGGCCTCGCCCCCGTCGACGCGACCCGCCGCAAGGCCCTGCCCGTCCTGCCGCTGCCCGAGGTCGGCACGGTCTACGGCACCCCCGAGAAGCAGCCCGGCCGGCAGAAGGGGGCGCGACGATGAACGACGACGCCCGGCGCAGACCCGTCGTACGGGCCGCTGTCGGAGCCGTGGCCCTGCTCGCCACCGGCGCCCTGATCGCCCTGGTCGCGGTCCGCCCCGACACCCCCTCCTTCACCGGCATCGAACAGATCCCGCTGCCCGGCGGCGCGGACCTCGGCGACCGCCCGTACGAGGTGACCGCCGAGTTCGGCGATGTCCTCAGCCTCGCCCCGCAGTCCTCGGTCAAGGTCAACGACGTGTCCGTCGGGCGGGTCACGAAGATCGCCCTCGCCCCGGACGGCTGGCGGGCCCGGGTCACCATGCGCGTCAACGGGAAGATCAAGCTGCCCGCCAACGCCTACGCCCGTCTCGAACAGTCCAGCCTGCTCGGCGAGAAGTTCATCCAGCTCGCCCCGCCCCCCGAGGGCACCGCACAGGGCTCGCTCGCCGCCGGCGGCCGCATCCCGCTCTCCCGAACCAACCGGAACCCGGAGGTCGAAGAGGTCTTCGGAGCCCTGTCCCTGCTCCTCAACGGCGGCGGCGTCAACCAGCTCAAGACCATCACCACCGAGCTGAACAAGGCGCTCGCCGGACAGGAACCGCAGATCCGCTCCATGCTCAAGCGGGTCGACACCCTCGTCACCAACCTGGACGAGAACAAGGGCGACATCACCAAGGCCCTCGACGGCGTCAACCGGCTCGCCGCCACCCTCGCCACCCGTAAGCAGGACGTCGGCACCGTCCTGACCGGGCTCAGCCCCGGACTCAAGGTCCTGGAGAAGCAGCGCGGCTCCCTGCTGACCATGCTGCGCTCCCTCGACACCCTCTCCACCGTGGCCGTCGACACGATCAACCGGAGCAAAGCCGACATGATCGCCGACCTCAAGGCGCTCGCCCCGACCCTCAAGGCGCTCGCCGACTCCGGCCAGGACCTTCCCAACTCCCTCCAGGTGCTGCTGACCTACCCCTTCACGGACGAGGTGCTGCGCGGCGTCAAGGGCGACTACCTCAACGTCTACCTGGACGTGACGGCCCTGCCCGGTACGCAGATCATCCCGCCGCTCACTCCGGACGAGCCCGGCATCCCGCTGCCCCCGGCCGAGGGCGAGGGCGCGGCGGCAGCCGCCCGCAGCCCACTCCCGCTGCCCCTGCCGGCCGTGTCGGGCACACCGAGGACCACCCCACCGGGCACGCCGGAGACCGAGAAGGAGGCGACACCGTGATCACCCTCGCCATCCGGCTGAAGAACCTCGCGTTCCTCGTCATCGCCGTCCTGGTCCTCGGCTATCTCGGCGTGCGGTACGCCGATCTCGGCCACTACGTCGGACTCCGCAGCTACTACACCGTCACGGTCCAGCTCCCGCAGACGGGCGGCCTGTACACGCACTCCAACGTCACCTACCGGGGCGTCTCCGTGGGCCGCGTCGGCCCGATCGAGCTGACCGACGAGGGCGTCGAGGCCCAGCTGCGGATCGAGAAGGACGCCCCGCCGATCCCGGACAGCCTCACCGCCGTCGTCGCGAACCTCTCGGCCGTCGGCGAGCAGTACGTCGACCTGCGGCCCACCCGCGCGGACGGGCCCTACCTGGGCAACGGCTCGGTCATCGACGAGGCCGACACCACCATCCCGGCACCTCCGACCGACGTCCTCACCAGCGTCGACGACCTGGCGAGCTCGGTGGACCTGGAGAGCCTGCGGACCGTCGTCGAGGAGTTCGGCGCCGCCTTCGAAGGGCGCGGCGACGACCTTCAGGTCCTGCTGGACACCGGCGGCGACTTCATCGAGTCCGCGGACCGGGCCCTGCCGGTCACCACCCGGCTGATGGCCGACGGCGAGCGCGTCCTGCGGACCCAGGCCGAACAGGGGCGGGCACTCAAGGGCTTCGCCTCGGGAGCCAAGGAACTGGCCGCCGAACTCAAGGGCTCCGACACCGACCTGCGCCGCCTGATCGCGACCACCCCGGACGCCGCCGTCCAGATCAGCGGACTGCTCCGCGACCTGGACCCGGCCTTCGGCGTCGTCGTCGCCAACCTCCTCACCACCTCGGAGGTCGCCGTCACCCGACAGCGAGGACTGGAGGAACTGCTGGTGAAGCTGCCCGCCGTCGCCGCCGCCGGAGCGAGCGCGGTCGACGACGACGGGGCCCGGTTCGGCATGTCCGTCACCTTCTTCGAACCGCTGCCCTGCACCGCCGGCTACGGCGGCACGGTCTACCGCAACGGCCTCAACACCTCGGCCGGGCCCGCCGTGAACACCGCCGCCCGCTGCACCTCCTCGCCCGGCACCGGCATCAACGTCCGGGGCAGCGCCAACGCCCCCAAGGGCGGCCCGGTGCCGAAGCCCGCAGTGCCGGGCTCGATGAAGCTGCCCGGAACCGAGGCCGGCGCGGCCGGGGCCTCGCAGCCGCCGGCCGAGGGCATGGCCGGACTGCTCGGTCTGGGAGGCGGCTCATGACGCCCCGCACCCGAAGCCGGGCCGGCTGGGCCGTCCTCCTCGTCGCCGCGCTCCTCTGCGGCCTTGGGGCCTGGTCGTACGGCCAGGCGCGCGGCGACCGCTCCCTGTCCTACGCGAAGGCCCGCGACACCGCCCTGACCGAGGGCAAGCGGCACCTCGCCACGCTGAACAGCCTGGACGGCGAGAACGCGAAGCGGGTCGACGAGGGGTTGCGGGCCTGGCTGGACTCCTCCACGGGGCCGCTGCACGACCAGCTGGAACGGACCCGGAAGGCCGACGCGAAGTCCCTGACGACAGCGGGCGACACGGCCCGCGGCAAGGTCACATCGGCGGCGCTGACCGCACTGGACGAGCGCACGGGCACGGCGGAGCTGATCGCCACCGTGGACGTCCGGGTCACTCCGCGCACCGGCGCGGCCGGCACCCAGCGCAAGCGGTTCACGGCGACCCTCGCCCGTACGGCCGACGGCTGGAAGGTCAAGGCGCTCACGGCGATCGGAACGGGCGGCGGCCGATGAGGCCGCGGGGAGGAACGCCGACGATGAACAGCACGACGACGGACACGGACCTGGAGGCGGAGCACGCCGACGTCCCCGGCCACCGGAAGACCGAAACGGCTGATACGGCCGAGCCGGTTGCGAAGGAAGAAGGCGACGCGCCCCGCCGCCGGTGGCCCCGCGTCCTCGGCGTCCTGCTGACGGTCGCCCTGACCGCCACGGGCGCCGCCCTGTACGCCGAGGGCAGCCGGCTGCGCGACACCCCGGCCACCGCGAACCTCGCCCTCACCGACGCGGAGGCGACCGCCCGGGTCACCGGCGACGTCAGCAGCGCGCTCGGAAAGATCTTCTCGTACGGTCCCGGGGCCACCGCCGTCACCAGGGCGGCGGCGAAAGAGGTCCTGGCGGGCAAGGCGCTCCAGCAGTACGCGGCCCTGTTCGGCCAGGTCGAGCGGCAGTCCACCGACCAGAAGCTGATGCTCACCACCGAGGTCGTCCGGGCCGGGGTGACCCGGCTGACCGGCAGCAGCGCCCACCTCCTGGTCTTCCTCGACCAGGTCTACGAGCGCCGGGGCCGCGCGCCGACCACCGCCTCCGCGCAGCTCACGGTGACCGCCGAACTGCGCGACGGACGCTGGTGGATCGTCGAGATCGGCTCCACATGACGGCGGCTCGGAGACGTTGGCGCACCGGTCCGGTTCGGCAGGCAGGGGAGAGGCAGCACATGGCACGGCAGCGGAAAGCGGAGCAGGACACGGCGGACGCGCAGGCCGGGGAGGTACGGACCGGGACCAGGAATCCGCTCGTGATTGTCGCGCTGGCCCTCGCCGTGTGCGCGGCCGGAGCGGCGGGCTGGGGCGGCTGGTCGCGCTACGAGGCGGCGCACGACGACGCGGCGTCCTTCGCGCAGGCGCGGGACGACGCGCTGGCGGCGGGCGAACAGGCGGTGCAGAACATGAACACCCTGGACCACCGCTCGCTGGAGAAAGGGCTCGACAGCTGGGAGCAGTCCACCACCGGCGATCTGCACCGCCAACTCATCGACGGGCGCGACGCGTTCGCGAAACAGATCACCGAGGCGAAGACGGTGAGCACGGCCAAGGTCCTCTCCGGCGCGGTGACCGAACTGGACCAACGGGCGGGCCGGGCCGGGGTGATGGTGGCGATCCGGGTCACCGTGACCGCGCCGAAGGGCGAACCGGCGGTGAAGGAGAGCCGGTTGCTCGGGAGCCTCACCCGGACCGCCGGCGGGTGGAAGCTCAGCGCGCTGGGCCAGGCGCCCGTCGGCTCCACGGCCGGCTGACCTCCGCTCCCGCATCCGCCCGCCCCGCCCCGCACCGCCCCGCACCGCCCCGTACGCCCCGGAGAGGACCCCGCCCATGTCGACGACCCGCCACCTCGTCAACCGCCGCCGCCGGCTGGCCACGGCACCACCGCGTACGGCGGAGACCGGACCGGAACCGGTGTCCGGGGCGACCGCAGGCCCGGTCACCACGGCCGAGCCCGACCCACCGGCCGCCCCGGACACCGACGCCGAAGCGAGCACCGGTACCGACACCGGTACCGACACCGACACTGACGTCGGCTCCGAAGCCCCGGCGGACACCCCCCGCGCCAGGACGCTCCGACTCCGCGTCACGCTGCCCGTCCTGCTGTGCGCCCTCACCGTGCTCCTGGGGGCTTTCGCCGCCTGGGCGTTCGCCTCGGCGGGCAGTCTCCGTGACGAGCCGGCCCGGCAGAACACCGCGCTCACCGACATCGGCCGGACCAGTGAGGTGAAGGGCCGGATCAGCGAGGCCGTCGGCGCGGTGTTCAGTTACGACTACGCCTCGCCCGCCCGCTCCGACCGTGCGGCGAGCACCTATCTGACCGGCCGGGCCGTGCAGCAGCACAAGGACATGCTCGCCGACGTACGGGAGCAGGCCCCGAAGCAGAAGCTCGTCCTGACCACCACCGTCACCGAGAGCGGGGTCGAGTTCCTCGACGGCGACCGGGCCCGGCTGCTGGTCTTCGCCGACCAGAGCAACACCCGTACGGGCAAGGACGAGGAGACGACGTACGCGGCGGCCATGTTCGCCGTGGACGCCGTCCGCCGCGGGGACAGCTGGCTGATCGCCGCCATCGACACGTTCACTCGCTGAGCCCCGGAGAGGGGAGCCCCCATGAGGTTCGACCGCACCGTGCGCCGCCGGCTGAGCACCACGGCCACCGCCGTCGCCGCGATGACCGCGCTCACCGCGTCCCAGGCACCGGGGTTCGCCCTGCCCGAGCCCCGGCAGGAGAAGGCGGCGGCCGCCGACGACGTCGTGTGGACCGAGGTGCCCGGCGACGACGTCTACCACACCGAGTTGCCGCCGCTGCGGTCCCCGAAGCCGCCGCGGCCCCTGAAGCCCGGCACGAAACCCGACCCCGTGGTGGTCCGCGCCTGGTCCGAGGCGGGCATTCCGGCCACCGTCCTGGACGCCTACCGCAAGGCCGAGAGCGCGGTGGGCCGCAGCGACCCGGGCTGCGGACTGCCGTGGCAGCTGCTCGCGGCGATCGGCAAGGTGGAGTCCGGCCAGGCATCCGGCGGGCGGGTCGACGCCCGCGGGACGACGCTCAGCCCGATCCTCGGCCCGGCGCTCGACGGCAACGGCTTCGCGCTGATCCGGGACACCGACAACGGGGTGTACGACGGCGACCGTGCCTTCGACCGGGCCGTCGGGCCCATGCAGTTCATCCCGTCCACCTGGGCGTCCTGGGGCGCGGACGGCAACGGCGACGGCCGCAAGGACCCGAACAACGTCTACGACGCGGCGCTCGCCGCCGGGCACTACCTCTGCGCCGGGCCGCGCGATCTGAACCGGCGCTCCGACCTGGACCGGGCCGTCCTCAGCTACAACCGCTCCGACACCTATCTGCGGACGGTGCTGTCCTGGCTGGAGTTCTACCGCAAGGGCAGCCACCCGGTCGCCGACGGCGAGGGCGTCCTCCCGGTCAGCCCCGGCCCCGGCGGAAAGACCCGGCCCAAGGCCCCGGTCGGCGGCCCCGGCGCGCCGGAACGCCCCGGCAAGGACGACGGCGGCGTCATCGTCGGCCCGCAGCCCACGCGCCCGCCGAGCCCGACACCCACCCCGCGCCCCACGGGCCCCGGCTCGCCGAGCCCGAGCCCCGACCCGACGGACCCCGGCCCGACCGACCCCGGCCCCAGCCCCGATCCGACGGACCCGACCGACCCGGGCCCCACCGAGCCCGGCCCGAGCCCCAGCCCCGACCCGACCGGGCCCACCACACCGCCCGACCCCGGCGGGACCGACCCGGGCTGCCCCGGCGAAACCCCGTCGCCGTCCCCGTCCGACGACGCCGGCACACCTGACCCGGGCGGGTCGGACGAGCCCTGCGCCACGCCGACCGGTGACCCGGAGTCAGCCGCCTGACAGCACCTCGGACAGGTCGTAGGAGACGACCTCCTCCAGCTGCGCGTACGTACAGCCGGCGGGTGACCGGTCCGGCCGCCACCGACGGAACTGGGTGGTGTGCCGGAACCGGTCGCCCTCCATGTGGTCGTAGGCCACCTCGCACACCCGCTCCGGGCGCAGCGGCACCCAGGACTGGTCCTTCTTGCCCGTCCAGCGGTTCTGCGTGCCCGGCAGCCGGGACTGCTCGTGGGCCGCCGCGTCCGCCCACGCGGCCCACGGATGCTCGGCGAACGCGCAGCGCAGCGGCGCGAGTTCCTCGGCCAGCTCGGCACGCCGCTTCATCGGGAAGGCCGCGCAGACACCGACGTGCTGGAGCACGCCGTCGGCGTCGTACAGGCCGAGCAGCAGCGAGCCGACGACCGGCCCGCTCTTGTGCTCGCGGTAGCCCGCCACCACGACGTCGGCGGTCCGCTCGTGCTTGATCTTGTACATGGCCCGGGTGTCGGGCCGGTAGGGGAGGTCGAGCGGCTTCGCCACGATCCCGTCGAGCCCGGCGCCCTCGTACCGGTCGAACCACTCCCGGGCGACCTCGATGTCCGTGGTGGACGGGGCGAGGAGGACGGGTGCGGAGGCACCGGAGAGCGCCGCCTTCAGCACTTCCCGCCGGTCCGCCTGCCGGGTGGAGAGAAGAGAGGTGTCGTCGACCGCGAGGACGTCGAAGGCGATGAAGCTCGCCGGGGTCTGCTCGGCGAGCATCCGCACCCGGGAGTCCGCCGGATGGATGCGCTCGCTGAGCCGTTCGAAGTCGAGCCGCCCCTCGTGGGCGATGACGATCTCCCCGTCGATCACACAGCGCGGCGGAAGGTTGTCCCGTACGGCGTCGACCAGGTCGGGGAAGTAGCGGGTCAGCGGCTTGCCCGTACGGCTGCCGATCTCGACCTCGTCGCCGTCCCGGTACACGATCGCCCGGAAGCCGTCCCACTTCGCCTCGTAGGCCATGCCCGGCGGGATCTTGGCCACCGACTTCGCGAGCATCGGCTTCACGGGCGGCATCACCGGCAGGTCCATGGTCCGATTCTGGACCGCACACCCACCCATGTCGCCCGATGTGCGGCATATGTGCGACCGGCCTACGGTGGCCGTCATGGGAGCAGCGGTGGAGCTGGACGCGGGCGGACGGGCCGTGAGGCTGTCCAACCCGGACAAGGTGTACTTCCCGGAGAAGGGCTACACCAAGAGGGACGTGGCCGAGTACTTCCTGGCGGTCGGCCCCGGGATCACGCGTGCCCTGAACCACCGGCCGACCACGCTCCAGCGCTTCGTGGACGGGGTCGAGGGCGACTTCTTCTACCAGAAGCGCGCCCCGAAGAACCTCCCCGACTGGATCCCCACCGCCAGGATCGCCTTCCCCAGCGGCCGTCCCGCCGACGAGATCTGCCCGACCGAACTCGCCGCCGTGATCTGGGCCGCCAACCTCGGCACCCTCACCTTCCACCCCTGGCCGGTCCGCGCGGGAGACACCGACCACCCGGACGAACTGCGCATCGACCTGGACCCGCAGCCCGGCACCGACTACGCCGACGCGGTCACCGCCGCCCACGAGCTGCGCTCGGTCCTGGAGGACCACGGCGTACGCGGCTGGCCCAAGACCTCCGGCGGGCGCGGGATGCACGTCTTCGTGCCCATCGAGCCCGCCTGGACCTTCGTCGAGGTGCGGCGCGCGGCCATCGCCGCCGGGCGCGAGCTGGAGCGGCGGATGCCCGAGCGGGTGACGACCGCCTGGTGGAAGGAGGAGCGCGGCGAGCGGATCTTCGTCGACTTCAACCAGACCGCCCGCGACCGCACCATCGCCTCCGCCTACTCCGTACGCCCCTTCCCGCACGCCCCGGTCTCGGCACCGCTGCGCTGGGACGAGATCGACGACGCGGAGCCGCGTGACTTCGACCTCCGCACGATGCCGGGGCGGTACGCCGAACTCGGCGACGTCCACGCGGACATGGACCAGGAGGCGTTCCGGCTGGACGGGCTGCTGGAGCTGGCCGACCGGGACGAGAAGGAGCGCGGGCTCGGGGACATGCCCTACCCGCCGGAGTATCCGAAGATGCCCGGCGAGCCCAAGCGCGTCCAGCCCAGCCGCGCCCGCCACGACGACGGTGACCCCGCGTGAGCGGATCCACGGAGCAGGGCGGGAGCGGCGAGCGGCACGGCGCGCACGGGCGGCCGCTCACGCTCCGCGAGCGCTGGGAGGCGTACAAGAACAGCCCGTTCCTGCCCGCGACCGTCCTCGTCCTGATCGTCGCCGCCGCGGCCGGTCTCTTCGCCGGCTCCTACACGTACGCGATGGCCAACCCCACCCCGCACCGCATCCCGGCCGCCCTGGTCACCCAGCCGGAGGTGGAGCGCGGCGAGGCGTTCGTCGCCGGGATGGAGAAGGCGCTCGACGCCTCGCTGGAGCTGCGCGACTACCCGGACGTCGCCGACGCCCGCCGTGCCCTGGACGAACAGAAGGTCTTCGCCATCGTGCGCGCGGCCGACGACGGGGTGGCGCTCGACGTGGCCGGAGCCTCCGGCGCGTCCGTGGCCGAACTGCTCGGCAAGGCGGGTCTCGAGGTGGGGGACGCCACCGGGGTCGAGGTCACCGTCCGGGACGTCAAGCCGCTCCAGCGGGGCGATCCGCGCGGGCTCGCCCTGTTCTACATCTCGCTGGCCGCCGTGATCATGGGCTTCCTCGGCGCGATCCAGCTCAGCGTGCACGCCCACGGGCTCAACCCGGCCGAGCGGATCGCCTTCACCGCCGCGTACGCCCTGCTCGGGGGTTTCGCCATCGCGGCGGCCGTGGACTGGTGGCTGGGTGCGGTGGACCTGCCGTTCGTCCAGTCCTGGCTGATTCTGGCGTTCACGATGTTCACCTCCGGCATGGTCTTCACCATGTTCAACACCCTGATGGGCCGCTGGGCGATGATCCCGACCTGGGGCGTCATGGTGCTGCTCGGCAACCCGTCCTCCGGCGGGGCGGTGTCCTGGCCGCTGCTGCCCTCGGCGCTCGGCCACATCGGCCGCTGGCTGCCGCCGGGCGCGTCCGTCAACGCCCAGCACACCGCCGTGTACTACCAGGGCCACCAGTTCGTCTTCCCGTATCTGGTGCTCGCCGCCTGGGCGCTGGTCTCCTGCACGGTCTTCTGGGTGTGGCGGCACCGACACCCAGGTGGCCGCGGCCGCACGCCGGAGCATGCGGCCGCGGCCACCTGAGACCTTCCCTACGGGTTACAGCACGGCTTACAGCTCCTTGATCCGGATGTCGCGGTACGAGATGACGTCGGTGACGCCGTGGACCTGGAGCCCGATGTAACCGGAGGCGAACCGCCGGCCGTCGGTGCCCGGGTCGTCGCCGCGCGGCGGCTCGAAGAGCTGACCGCCGGTGTTCTCGAACTCGTTGATCAGGACACCGTTGCGGTAGATCTCGTAGTGCTGGTCGACCACCTTGATCTCGTAGTCGTTCCAGGTGCCCTTGGGGGTGACCCCGGCGCCGCCGAGACCCACCCGGTCGAAGCCGTACACCGAACCGGTCTTGTACATGTCGCCGTCCGGCCGGTCGTTGATCTGGATCTCATGGCCGTACTTGATGGCGACCCACTCCGGACGCGACTCCTCCGGGTGGTCGTGGACCTTCGGGAAGCGGACGAAGACCCCGCCGTTGGCGTTGCCGGAGCCCGGGGCGTCGTCCCGCCACTGGAGCTTGAGCGAGTAGTCGCCGTAGGCCCGGTTCGGCAGCCACAGCATGCCCATCCCGTCCACCGTGGTGGAGCTGGTGATCGAGCCCTCCTCCTCGTTCAGCTCGAACTTGCCGCCGCCCACCTGCTCCCACTTGGCGAGCGAGGCCGCCGTGCCGTCGAAGAGCTTGGTGTAGCCCTCGGACTGCCCCGGCTTGCCGATGCCCGACTGCTTGGCGGCCTGGTTGATCGCCCGGCGCTCGCGCTGGTCGATGACGCCGTCGGTCTTCAGCTTGTCGAGGACCGCCGTCACGTGCTTGAGGAACAAGGCGTGGGAGGACCAGTCCTTCTCGTCCTCGATCAGCTCGTTGATCGTGCAGCGGTTACGGGTGATCCGGTTCGGGACGCCCGTGTCGATCGTGCCGACGAACACGGTGTGCCGCTCGTCGAACTCCGCGCAGTTCGGCGCGGGAACCCCGCCGCCCTGGGCGATGGTGAACGACACCTTCTTCGCCTCGGAGGTGTTGCCCGCCTTGTCCGTCGCCCGGTGGGCGATGGAGTGGTAGCCCACCCGGTCGACGATCACCGGGGCGGTGTAGGCGAGGTACGGTCCGCCGTCCAGGCTGTACTCGACCTTGTCCACGCCCGAGTCGTCGTCGGTCGCGGTCACGGTCGCCTTGGCGCTGGTGATGAACGCGCCGTCGCTGTTCTTGTCGCCCTCGACCTTCACCGAGGTCTCCGGAGCCGTCTGGTCCTGCGACGGCGGCTCCACCACGGTGAAGTCGACGGACTTCTCGTCCGCGACATTGCCCGACCGGTCGGTGGCCCGGTAGCGGACGGTGTGCTCGCCCACCTCGTGGACCATCACCGGAGCGGTGTACGGCTGCCACTCGCCGTCCGCGCCGAGCGCGTACTCGATGGTGTTGACGCCGGACCCGGTGTCGGACGCGGTCACGGTGACCGTGGCCATGCCCAGGTACGCGCCCGCGTCGTCCTTCTCGCCGGAGACGGTCGCCGAGGTCTCCGGCGGCGTCTCGTCGTCGGTCGGCGGGGCGGCCACCGCGAAGTCGACGGACTTCTCCTCGGCCGCGTTGCCCGCCTTGTCGGTGGCCCGGTAGCGGACCGTGTGGTCGCCGACCTCGTTCACCACGACGGGCGCGGTGTAGGGCTGCCACTCGCCGTCAGCGCCGAGCGCGTACTCGACGGTGTCGACGCCGGAGCCCTCGTCGGTGGCCTCGACGGTGACCGTGGCCTGGCCGATGTACGCGCCGTCGCCGTTCTGGTCGCCTTCGACCTTCGCCGAGGTCGCGGGGGCCTCGGTGTCCTCGCCGCCACCGCCCTCGGTGACGGTCAGGATGCCCTGCATCTGGCCGTGCCCGGGGATCGTGCAGTGGTAGAAGTACCGGCCGGGCGACAGCGTGACCTCCACGCTGTGCTTGCCGCCCTCGGAGTCACCGGGGTTGGCCAGGATGTTCAGCTGGACGTCGTTGTTGAACTCCGGGTCCGACACGCTGAACGTCAGCGTGTGCGGCATGCTCGTGGTGTTCCCGGTCGCCGTGCTGTTCTCGAAGACGATCGTCGCCTTGCCGGCCACCGCCGTCTTCGGCGCGGTCAGATAGTGGTCGATCGGATCGCCCGCGGTCCAGGTCAGCACCTGGTCCGCCGCCTTCGCCCCGGGAGCGTCGCCGCCCTTGCCGTACGCGGCCGTGGAGGTCAGCCCGAGGACCATCAGCAGGGAGGCCAGCAGGGCCACCCAGAAGCTCGGCGGACGGTGCCGCCTGCGTGCGAGGTAGGGGAGATGTCTCACTTCGCCGTTGCCTTTCCGACGAGATCCGCGGCGGCCGGCGTCGCGCCGCCGCCCTTGTACGACACGCGCCACAGCGCGGACTTGGAGTCGGAGGTGAAGAAGCCGCGGCCGTAGTCCAGGACGTACAGCGAACCGTCCGGCGCGAACTTCCAGTCCATCAGATTGCGGATGCCGTCCGCCCCGACCGGGATGATCTTCTTCAACGACTCGGCGTGCGTGGGCAGTCCGCCCTTGCCGACCGTCTTCGGGTCGGTGAGCACGGCGTGCCGGGGCTGGGTGTCGTCGTAGAAGTCGCCGACGAACCACTTGCCGTCCCAGTAGGCGGGCCACTTGGCGGTGGACTCGCTCTGCGCGTCGTAGCGGTAGACGGGGCCGTTCATCGTGGCCTGCCCGCCGCCCTTGAGCCAGGGCAGCAGCTCCTTGCCCTCCTCCGCCTTGTAGCTCGGTACGCCGTTCTCGTCGCGCGGGTAGTCGACCCCGCCGCCCTGCGGCGAGTACCAGATGGTGTTCGGGGTCACCGGCGGCAGCTTGACCAGCCCGTCGTTGTTCGGCGACTCGTTCTTCGGGGCGTCGCAGTCGTACCAGCCCAGCGGCTTCGTCGGATCCGGCAGATTACGGTCCCGGTAGGGCTGGTTGTTGCCCATGCAGAACGGCCAGCCGTGGTTGCCCGCCTTGGTGATCGCGGCGAACGTGTCGTACTTCGCCGGACCCCAGGTGGTGGACGGCGCGCCCGCGTCGGGGCCGACCCAGCCCGCGTACAGCGTGTCCGTCGAGGGGTCGATCGAGATCCGGGCCGGGTTGCGCACGCCCATCACGTAGATCTCGCCGCGCGTCTTGCCGCCGCCCTCGTCCGGCTCCTCGCCGGTGAAGAGGTTGCCGGAGGGCAGGGTGTACGTGCCGTCGTCCTCGGGGTGGATCCGCAGGATCTTCCCGTTGAGGTTGTTGGTGTTGCCGGCCGTGCGCCGCGCGTCGGCGAAGGAGACGCCCTTGTAGTTCGGCTGCGGGTTGTTGCCGGAGTAACCGTCGCTGAAACCGGAGGAGTTGTTGTCACCGGTCGCGATGTACAGGTTGTCCTTCGAGTCCCACGCCATGCCGCCGCCCGCGTGGCAGCAACTGTTGATCTGCACCGGCCAGTCGAGCAGCACCTTCTCCGAGGCCAGGTCCAGCTTGTTGCTCGCCGAGTCGAAGGTGAAGCGGGAGACCTGCCGGGTCGCCATGCGCTTGTCGCGGTCGATCTTCGCGTGCGGCGTGTAGTGGAGGTACACCCAGCCGTTGGACGCGAAGTCCGGGTCCAGCTCGATACCGAGCAACCCCTCCTCGACCTTGACCAGTTCGTCGCCGCCGCCCTTGTTGCCGAAGACGTCCAGCGCACCGGCCAGGGTGACCTTCTCGGTCTTCGGGTCGTAGACGTGGATCTCGCCCTTGCCCTTGCCGATGTTCGGGTCGTTCCAGTCGATGACGACCGGCTGGGAGCTGTCGGCCCCGCCGCGCCCGATGTAGAAGACCCGTCCGTCCGGCGCGGTCACCAGACCGTGCGGCTCGCCGATCTGGTCGTTCTGGCCCGGCTGGTTGGGCTCGGTGACCCGCTCGGCGGTGTAGTTGGAGGTGATCGTCGCCTTGCAGTCGGCCTGCGAGGTCCGGTTCGTCCAGGAGAGCGCGCCGCGCAGATGGTCGCGGAAGTCGGTCTCGGCGAAGCTGTCCGCCGTACCGCCCATGGCCGTGTAGAAGGAGCGGCCGCCGTCGTAGTCGCGGCACCAGGAGACCGGGTGGTCCCAGCCGTTGGCGCTCGCGCCCGGCTTGTACGTCAACTCCCTTACGCGCGCCACGGTGTGGACGTCGCCGGACGGGTTCTTCGTCCAGTTCAGCCACTTGTCGGGGCGCTTCCACTCCAACGGCAGGTTCTTGGTGGCCGGGTGGACCCGGTCGCCGATCTCGACCGTCGCGCGCTGCACGGTGGCCGGGCTGTTCGCCGCCGGGCGGGCCCCCACCAGACCGGTGAACCAGTCCGAGTAGGGCTCGGTGCGCGCCGCGTCATGGATGCCGAGGAAGCCGCCGCCGGCCTCCATGTACGCCTCCAGGCCCGCTTCCTGCTCCGGGTCGAGGACGTCGCCGCCGCCGGTCAGGAAGACGACGGCGTGGAAGGAGCCGAGCCGCTTGCCGTTGGTGAACACCTTCGGGTCGGCGGTGGCCACGGTGGTGAACCGCTGGGCCTCGGGCCCGGAGAGCCCGATCTTCTCGATCGCCGCGATCCCGGCGTCGGTGTACGGGGCCTCGTCACCCGCCGAAGCGTGGAAGACCAGCACCTTCACCTGGCTCTTCGCGCCCGGCGGAGAAGGCAGCGACAACGTTGTCGCCATCTTCTCCACCAAGGCCCGGTCCGGCGATGTGTCGGCGCTGGCCGGGCCGCCGCTGCCCAGCATGGACACGGTCAGTGCGCCGGCCGCCACGGCCGCCGCGAGGCCGCGTCGTGATCTGGACCGGTGATGTGATGCGCGCTGCATGTGGTCACCCACCCCTCTGTGGTCACTGCACCTCTCGGTGACTGTGGCTTGCTCACTCTTCGTCAGGAGCCCTTGGCCTACTGGCTCGTGGTTCGCCGGCTCTTGATTCATGGCGACAGCGCACGAAGCTAGACCTCTTTTCGCGGTCCGCCAATAGCTACGGCAGCAATCGCACGAACTTTGTCCTGAGTGTGGATAAACGGGGATGCCCCGGCTACGGTGTGGCCCGTTCCGGGGATCCCGTGAGCGCTGTCCCGTACCGGCGGCTTCGCCAGTTTCCTTATCGCAGTGGGGAGTTCGACATGGACCGAAGGACCTTCAGCCGGCGGATGCTGGTCGGCGGCGCGGCGGTCGCCGCGACCGGAGTGACATCGTTGTCGCTCGGGGCGGTGGAGGCAAGCTCGGCCGAGAACCCGCCGCGTACGGCCCCGGCGGGCGGCGTCACCCGCCGACTGAAGATGTACGCCGAGAAGCTGCCGAACGGCGAGCTGGGCTACGGCTTCGAGAAGGGCAAGGCCTCGATCCCCGGGCCCCTCATCGAGCTGAACGAGGGCGACACCCTGCACATCGAGTTCGAGAACCTCACCGACGTCGACGCCAGCCTCCATGTGCACGGTGTGGACTACGACATCGCCAACGACGGCACCCGGATGAACAAGAGCCATGTGGAGCCCGGCGGCACCCGGACGTACACCTGGCGCACCCACAAGCCGGGCAACCGCAAGGACGGCACCTACGAGCCGGGCAGCGCGGGCTACTGGCACTACCACGACCACGTCGTCGGCACGGACCACGGCACCGGCGGCATCCGCAAGGGCCTCTACGGGCCGGTCATCGTGCGCCGCAAGGGCGACATCCTGCCGGACCAGACGTGCACGGTCGTCTTCAACGACATGACGATCAACAACAAGGCGGAGCACAACAGCGTCAACTTCGAGGCCACGGTGGGCGACCGGCTCGAATTCGTGATGATCACGCACGGCGAGTACTACCACACCTTCCATATCCACGGTCACCGCTGGGCCGACAACCGCACCGGTCTGCTGACCGGCCCCGACGACCCCAGCCGGGTCATCGACAACAAGATCTGCGGACCCGCGGACTCCTTCGGCCTCCAGATCATCGCGGGCGAACGCGTGGGCGCGGGCGCGTGGATGTACCACTGCCACGTCCAGAGCCACTCCGACATGGGGATGGCGGGGCTCCTGCTGATCAAGAAGCCCGACGGCACGATCCCGGGCTACGAGCCCCACCACCACACGGCCGGGGCCACGGAGAAGAAGGCCGGGGAGAAGACGGGCGAGAAGGGCGAGAAGGCGGAGAAGGCCGAGAAGAAGAGCGCCGACACGGGCGCGGCGGAGCACCAGCACTGACCCCGGCCGTCGCGGGGCCCGCGGAGGGGGCGGGCCCGGTCACGGCCTGCGGGAGTCGTCCACGAGTCGCCGCTGCTCCTCCTCGACGATGCGCCGGGCCAGCTCGGCGTCGGAGACGTCCACCGCGTCCGGGGTGGTCTCCGCGAGGTCGCTGCGCCGGGCGTACGCGTCGAAGAGCCGGTCCTTGCGGGCCAGCAGCTCCACCAGGCGCTGGTCCACGCTGTCCGTGGCCAGCAGCCGGTGCACCTGGACCGTGCGGACCTGGCCCATCCGGTGGGCGCGGGCGACGGCCTGGTGCTCCAGGGTGGGCTTGATCTGCGGCTCGCACAGGACGACCACGGAGGCGGCCTGCATGTTCAGCCCGGTGCCGCCCGCCTGGATCTGGCTCAGCAGCACCGCGTGCCCGTCCACCGCGGAGAACGCGTCCACCAGTTCCTGCCGCCGGGCGGGCGGGACACTTCCGGAGAGCGGTCCGAAGGCGTCCGGGCCCAGCGCGTCGCCGACCGTCGCGAGAACCTCGCGGAAGTAGGAGAAGACGACCACCTTCAGGCCGTTGTCCCGTGCCTCGTCGACCAGTTCACGCAGCCGCTCCAGCTTGGCGGAGGACTCCGGAACGGCATAGGCGGCCCGGCGCATCCGCATGAACCGTCCCGAGGCGACCGCCTCGCGGTAGGCCGCCCGGTCCTCGGCCCCGAACTCCTCCCACTCGTCCACCTGGACCAGCGCCGGGAGTTCGGCCAGCACATCCACCTGGTTGCGGCGCAGATAGGCGGGGGCGACGGCCCGGCGGAAGGCCCGCGAACCGGCCGCCCCGTGTGTGGAGCTGACCGACGGCGCGAGTTCGGGGCGCAGTTGGCGCACCAGGCTGCGGAACTCCTCCACCCGGTTCTCCATCGGGGTGCCCGTGAGGAACAGCACCCGCTCCACCCGCTCCGCCCAGCCGGCGACCGCCCGGGACCGGCGGGCCTCGGGGTTCTTCACGAAGTGGGCCTCGTCCACCACCAGCATCCCGGGCCGCACCTCGGCCGCCGCCCCCTCGGGCAGTAGATGCAGCGCGTCGAAGGTGGTCACCGCGACCCCGCCGGTCTCCCGCCAGTCCGCGAACGCCTCGGTCCGCTCCGCGCCGTGCACCGGAACGGCGCGCAGGGTGGAGCGGGCCCGGATCTCCCGGGTCCAGTTGATCAGCACGCTCGCCGGGCACACCACGAGGAAGTGGCTCTCGCCGTGGGCGGCGAGGTGGGCGAGGGCGGCGATGGCCTGCACGGTCTTGCCGAGCCCCATCTCGTCGCCGATGATCACCCGCTTCTGCGTCAGCGCGAAGCGCGCCCCGAACGCCTGGTAGCCGCGCAGGGACACCCGGAGACGCGTGTCGTCCAGGCGCAGCGCGCGCACCCGGTCGGCGATTCCGGCGGGCAGGAAGCCCTCGGCGGCATCGCGGTCGGGACCGCTGCCGGACAGCTCGGCGAGCAGGCTGTAGTACTCGGCGGAGCGCAGCTCGAAATCCACCCAGGCCTCGGCCGGCGACGCGGGTGAACGCAGCAGATCGGCCGACGCCTGCGCGAACAGCACCGGCAGCTCCCGCTCCACCGCCTCCGCCACGGCCGACCGCACCGCGTCGAGCGCCTCCCGCACCCGAGCCCGCTTCTCCCGCCCGCTGAACAGCATCCGCATCCGGCTGCCGGCCGGCGCTGCCGTCGCCACCGCGGGGCCGAGCCGCTCGCCGAGCCGACGGGCCGCGTCCACCGCCCGCCGCGCCTCCGCTCCGGCCTCGACCAGCCGGTGCAGGGCGATCACCAGGGCGGTGCTGGTGTCGTCCGGGGCGTCCACGTCGATCCGCACCGAGACGGTGTCGCGCACGGCGTGGGCGATCTGCCCGGCGGCGGCCAGCGCCTGGTCGGCGGTGTGCGCACCGACCCCGGGGAGCTGCCGCAGCTCGTAGCGACCGGTGCCGTGGACCTGCCCGACCGTGCCGAACCCGGCCTGCTCCAGCGCGCCGAGCCGCAGCCGCCCCTCCGTGACGTCCTTGAGCCGGCCGACGGGGATGTGGGCCAGCTCCTGGTCCACCAGGGCGTCGAGCAGCGGATCGAGGACGGTCCGTACGGCGTCGCCGGCGGCCGCCCGGTCCGCCGGTACCGCCCGGGCGCTCTCCAGGAGCCGCTCCGCCCGTGCCAGCAGCTCACGGGCCGCGCCGCCGGTGGGCACCGGGCTCCCGGCGGCCCCGTGCGCGAGTGTCCCGAGGGCCGTGCCGCCCGCCGCCCCGCTCTGCTTCATGTGCGTCCTTCTGTTCCCGAGGGGCGTCTCGCAGCCCCGGGACCCCGCTCCTGTGGCCTCCCCGCCATCGTGCCACGCCCCGCCGACACCCCCGGACCCGTCGCGACGGGTCCGGCGCGCGGGAGGTGAGCGGCGGGACGGGCGTGCGACGCGCCGGTCCAACGCTTGGCCCCGGCGGCCGCGCGATGCCTACCCTGGGCCGCACGGCGGAGGCGAGCACCGCCGGTGGAACGCCCCGGTCGGCCCCGCGCGGACTGCGGTCGTCCGTGCCCGGTGCAAGACTCGGAACGAGAGGAACCACCCCGGAAGTACCGACGAGCGGGACCACCCGGACCGGACGAGCGGAATCCACCGGATCGACTGAGGAGCACGCCATGATCAGCCCCACCTTCCTCGACGGAGCGCCCAGTTGGGTCGATCTCGGCACGCCCGATCTCGACGGGGCCGTCGCGTTCTACCGGGGCCTGTTCGGCTGGGACCTGATCCCCGGCGGCCCCGAGGTCGGCGGCTACGGCATGCTCACCCTGGACGGCCGGTACGTCGGCGGGGTGATGACGGTGTCGGAGGAGGAATCGCCGAGCGCCTGGTCGATCTCCTTCCAGTCGCCCGACATCGCCGCCACCGCCGCGGCGGTGGAGCGGGCGGGCGGCAGCGCCGCGTTCGAGCCGATGGACGTCCTGGACCTGGGCAGCATGGGCGGCTTCACGGACCCGGCCGGAGCGTATTTCGCCGCCTGGCAGCCCAAGAAGCACCCCGGCTTCGGCGTCGTCCAGGAGCCCGGCTCGTTCCTCTGGGCCGAGCTGTACACCTCCGACGTCCCGGCGGCGGCCGCGTTTTTCAACGCCGTCTTCGGCTGGGGGACCGACCAGTTGAAGGTGGAGGGCACCGACTACACCTACACCACGGTCCACCCGGCCGGCGCCGGTCCGGAGGCGTCGTTCGGCGGCCTGGTCCGGATGGGCGACGTCCCGACCGAGGCCGCCCGCGGCCCCCACTGGCTGCCCTATTTCGACGTCGCCGACGTGGACGCCACGGTGGCCGAGGCCAAGCGGCTCGGCGGCACGGAGACCCTGGCCGCCATGGAGGTGCCCGGCGTCGGCAAGATGGCCAACATCGCCGATCCGTACGGGGCGGTCCTCGCGGTCATGAGGCCCGAGCCGAGGCAGTAGCCGCGGGACCGGCGAGGCGGATTGATGAATCGTTGATCAGTCGTTTATCGCCACCGGGCACCGTGGGCACCATGCTGATCAACACCGTGACCGACGACGCACTCGCCTGGCAGGAGACCGCGTTGTGCGCGCAGGCCGGGCCCGAGTTCTTCTTCCCCGCCCCGGGCAGTTCGACCCGCGAGGCCAAGCAGCTGTGCAACGCCTGCGAAGGGCGTCTGGCCTGCCTGGAGTACGCGCTCGCCAACGACGAGCGGTTCGGGGTCTGGGGCGGTATGTCCGAGAAGGAGCGCGAGCGGCTGCGCAGAGAGGGACGCGACCGGAGCTGAACCGTCCAGCGGGTCGACGCACCCCGGTCGACCCCCGGTCGCACCGGCGCACGGTAAACCCTTGGGGTGATCGCGCGGAGCCCGGCACAATCGGACCATGACCGACGCCCCGCCGCTCGTCCTCGCCGCCGCCCTCCTCGACGCGCTCGAACCGCTGCCCTACGCGGGGCGCGGAAACGAACTGGCGGTGCGGGCAAGCCGACTGGCCGCCGAGGGCTCCCTGCGCGCGGTCCTCGACGAGCTGGAGGACGGCGACCCGTACGAGCGCGGGATCGCCGTGATTGCCGCCTCGGCCGGCCGGGACGCCGAGTGGATCGCCGCGCACCTCGCCGACGAGGACGCCGTCGTACGCGGGCACGCCCTGCGCGCGGCACGGGCGCTCGGAGTGCCGGACACGGCGTACGAGAAGGCCTTCGTGGACGCGCCCGCCGTCGTGCGCCGCCATCTCGTGCGGGCGATCATCGCCGACCGCCGCACCGCGCTCGCCGACCGGCTGATCACCGTCCTGCGCGACACCTGGGGCGACATCGAGGCGGCCCGTCTGCTGCCCGGCTGCTCGGCCGCCACGGTCGAGGCGCTCCTGCCGGAACTGCGGCGCTCGACGGCCTGCTGGTCCTCCCTCGGCCACCGCCACCCCGGACCGGTCCTGGACTCCGCCGAGGACGAACTGACCAGCCTGCCCGCGGCCGGGCGGGATGCCTGGTGGCAGGGGTGCGGCCACCCCCGGGGCATCGCCGCCGCGACGGCCGCCCTCCCGCACCGGGTCCTCGACCTCCTCGAACGCTTCGGCCCCGGCCGGCTCCCGGCCGACCTGCACCGCCCCGTCGGACGGCTCGTCGTCGCCGACCCCGTACGGGTCGCCCGGCTCGCCATCAGGCCCGACGTCTGCGCCCACCTGCTCCGCGCGCTCAGCAGAACCGAACTGCGCCGCCTCGTCCGGGCGTTGCCCGAACCCCTCCTCGTCGAACTGGGCCGCGGCGCACCGGACTTCGACGGGCTGCCCCGGCTCCTGCGCGCCCTGCCGCCCGGCCGCCGCACCGCGCTCCACGAAGCGGTCACCGAGGTCCGGGGCGAGGGCGCGTCGGGGGGCACCGTCGACACCCGGCTGCTGGACGCGCTGCCCCGTAGCGGCGTGGTGGCCGTCGCCCGGCGAGCGGCGGAGCGGGCCGGGGCGCGCGGAGACGCCGCGGCCGTCCTCGACGCCACGTCCTACCTCCCCTTCGACGAGGGACGCCCGCCGCTGCTGGCCGCCACCCGGGGGTCCGCCGCCGACGACCGCGCCAGGGCCTGGTCGCTGCTCGTCGGCAGCGCGGGCCGCTCCGGCGATCCGGCCGGCGTCGCCACCGTGCTGGAGGACCTGCTGCGCCTGCGCAACGAGCAGGATCCCGTCCGCTCCGCCGCCCTCACCGCCCTGACCGGCGTGGACCCCGCCCTCTTCACCGACGCGGTGGAACCGCTGCTCGACCGGGTCGCCGCCGACGCCGTGGAGGCCCGCGACTCCTCCGCCGCCACCCGTTCCGCCCTCGGTTCCCTGGCCGTCGGCGTGCTGCGCGAGCACGCGGTGACCGGACAGCGCGACCTGCTCAACTGGGCGCTGCGCACCCTCGTCCGGATCACCGGCACCAGCGGCAGCGCCGACCTGGGCCGGCTGGACCACGCGCTGCGCCGGGGCCAGGAGCACACGGTGTTCGACGCGCTGCGGCCCTGGCTGGAAGCGGGCGCGGAACGCTCGGACTACGGCCTGGTGCTGGCGCTCGCCCGCGCCGTGGGCCGTCGCGCCGACGCCATGCCCGGCCTCCAGGACCTGCTGTGGCAGGCCGTGAACTACGGCGAGCCCTCCGCCGCCCGGAGCGCCGCCGCTCTCTGGCTCCGGGCCCCGGCCGGCCGGGACGAGCGGGTGGAGCGGCTGCTCGCCCGGCACCCCTCCGCCGTCGCGCTGCCGGAGGTCCGGCGTGTGGTGACCGCCCGGCGGACGGACCTGCTGGACGCGTACCTCGACGGGACACCGCCCCGGGGCCGGTTCCTCGCGCCCGGCACGTCCTGGACGCTCGGCGTCGCCGGAGCCGGGTGCTGGACGCCCCGTCAACAGCGGGCCGTACTGCGCTCGGTGGAGTGCACGGTGGCGGACGAGAAACTGCCGCTGTACGCGCGCACCGCCGCCCTGGGGCAGCTCGCCCGGATACCCGGGAGGGGGGCCGACGCCGTACGCGCCTGGACCGAGGACCGGGACGTGGTGATCGCCGAGGCCGCGCTCGCCGCCCTCGCGCACACCGACCGGCCCGCCGACGCGCTGCCCGACCTGCTCGCCCACGCGGACGACGACCGGGCCCGGGTCGCGGTGTACGCGGCGCGCCGGGCGGCCGCACGCACCCGGCCCTCCCGGCTGGCCCCTCTGCTCGCCGCCCGTACGGCTCCGGGCACCGGCAAGGTGACGAGCCGCAAGGAGATGGTCCGGCTCGCCGCCGATCTGCTGCCGCGCGCGGAGGCGGCCGGCCTCCTCGCCGACGCGTACGCACAGCCCGGCCAGCACCTCGACGTACGGGCCGCCTGCGTGGCCGCCGGTACGCCGCTGCTCGGCGACGTACGGATGTGGGAGGTGACCGAGGACGCGGCGGGCGGCGAACGCGCGCTGCGGGTGGCGGTGTTGGGGGCGCACCCGACGGAGCTGGACCCGGCCCTGCGGCCGCGCTACGCCCGGCTGATCCAGGACCTGTGCCGCACCGACGACGACACGCTGGCCGTCCTCGCCCACACCCAGCTGGTCCCCTGGCTGCCCTGGGCCCCGCACGCGGCCGAGGTCCTGGTCGAGACGGTCACCGATCTGGACCGGCGGGGGAGGTGGCGCTCGGCCGCCGAAGCGCTCGCGGACGCCGCCCGGACGGTCCCGGACACGAACCGGTCCCTGATCCGCGCCCTGTCCCTGCTGGCCACGGGGGAGACGGCGGACGACGCGGGGGCGGAGCGGGACCGGCCCGCCCGCCGGCGGATCGGCCATCTGGCCAGGAGTCTGACGCTGCGCTCCGGGACGAACGACCGGCAGGTCGCGGCGGTGCTGGCGGAAGCGGGCCGGACCCTGGCGGCCCACCGCGACCTCGTGCCGGACGCCGTGGCCCTGCTCGCACGCTCCCTGGACCTGGCGGGGGACCCGGACACCCTGCACACCGGGCTGGTCGCGCTCGCCGCCCTGCACACCGGCCGCCCGGCGCTCGCCGCCAGGACCGCGCAGACCGTCGGCAGGCGGGTGACCGGATACCGGGGCGCGGAGACCGGCGACCCGGACACGCTGCTGCTGGTCGTCGCACGGCTGGCCGCGTCGGGGGATCCGGCCGAGGGACTGCTCGCGGCCGAACTGACGGTGGCATGCGGTCTGCGCACCGGGTGGACCGGGCCGTGGCGCACCCAGCTGCGCATGCTCCGCCAGCACCCCTCGGACGACGTCCGCGACGTGGCGTACGCCGCGGCCACCGCCGAGGAATGAGGCCGCCGAAGGATCAGGCGCGGCCGCGCGCCGCCATCCGGGCCTTGCGGGTGGCGAGCTTCTCGTCGAACTTCGACGCCTCGCTGTCCAGCCCGCCCATGTACAGACCGAGCTCCTCCTGGGCCTTGGCGCCCTCCGGGCCGAGCCCGTCGATGTCCATGACCTTCAGGAAGCGCAGCACGGGCTGGATCACGTCGTCGTGGTGGATGCGCATGTTGTAGATCTCGCCGATCGCCATCTGCGCGGCGGCCCGCTCGAAGCCGGGCATGCCGTGTCCGGGCATCCGGAAGTTGACGACGACATCGCGCACGGCCTGCATGGTGAGGTCCGGGGCCAGCTCGAAGGCGGCGCCCAGGAGGTTGCGGTAGAAGACCATGTGGAGGTTCTCGTCGGTCGCGATCCGGGCCAGCATCCGGTCACAGACCGGGTCGCCGGACTGGTGGCCGGTGTTGCGGTGCGAGACGCGGGTGGCCAGCTCCTGGAAGGCGACGTACGCGACGGAGTGCAGCATCGAGTGCCGGTTGTCTGACTCGAAGCCCTCCGCCATGTGCGCCATGCGGAACTGCTCCAGCTTGTCCGGGTCCACGGCGCGCGAGGTGAGCAGGTAGTCGCGCATCACGATGCCGTGGCGGCCCTCCTCGGCGGTCCAGCGGTGCACCCAGGTGCCCCACGCGCCGTCGCGGCCGAAGAGGGAGGCGATCTCGTGGTGGTAGCTGGGGAGGTTGTCCTCGGTGAGGAGGTTCACCACGAGAGCGATCTTGCCGATGTCGGTGACCTTGGACTGGTCCGCCGCCCACGCCTCGCCGTCCTCGAAGATGCCGGGGAAGTTCCGGCCGTCCGAGAACGGAACGTACTCGTGCGGCATCCAGTCCTTGGCGACCTTGAGATGGCGGTTGAGTTCCTTCTCCACCACCTCTTCCAGCGCGTACAGCAGCTGGGCGTCGGTCCACGCCTTCGAACTGCCGAGGTGGGGAGAGGTGATCGTCACGGGGAGCTCCTGGGGACGGGAGAATTACCTACGGCTTCGTAGGTTACGAGACCGTAGGTTAAGGCGGTCGTAAGGTCAAAGCCAAGCCCGCTCCCGCCAGTGATCGGCCACGTACGGTCATCAGCCCAGGTGAATGGCCACGTGACGGCCCCCTCGGAGCCCTCCCGGAGCCCTTCCGGGCCTCGTTTCACCGTTCCGGAACGGCTTGTTCCATGCCCGGATCAACCCCCGGAAACGCCTCCGGATCCACGCCCGCAAACGCCCCCGGGTCCACCCCCGGATCCCTGCGCAGATACCGGCCGGTGACGGACGTCGGATGTGCGAGCAGCGCGGCGGGCGTCCCCTCGAAGACCAGTTCGCCGCCGCCCTTGCCGCCGTCCGGACCCAGATCGATCACCCAGTCCGCCCGCTTGACCACCTCCAGGTTGTGCTCCACGCAGATCACCGTGTTCCCGGCGTCGACCAGCCGGTCCAGCAGATCCACCAGCGCGCCCGTGTCCGCCAGGTGCAGTCCGGTCGTCGGCTCGTCCAGCACGTACACGCTGGAGGTGCGGTGCAGCTGTGTGGCGAGCTTGATCCGCTGCCGCTCGCCGCCGGACAGGGTGGAGAGCGGCTGCCCCAGTGCGAGATAGGTGAGACCCACCGCGTCGAGGGTGCGCAGCTTCCGCGACAGCACCGGATCCTCGAACAGTCCGGCCGCCTGCGCCGCCGTCATGTCCAGGACGTCCACGATCGACCGGCCCCCGACCCGGTGCTTCAGCACGTCGTCGTGGAACCGGCGGCCCTCGCACTCCGGGCAGGTCGTGGTGACCGGATCCATGAACGCCAGATCCGTCGAGATCGCCCCGCGCCCCGAGCAACCCGCGCACGCCCCGGCGGAGTTGAAGCTGAACAGGCTCGCGTCCACGCCGTTCTCCCGGGCGAACACCTTGCGGATGGCGTCCAGCGCGCCGATGTACGAGGCGGGGGTGGAGCGCGACGAAGCGGTGATCGCGCTCTGGTCGATCACCACCGCCTCCGGGTACGCCGCCGTGAACACCCGCGACACCAGCGTCGACTTCCCGGACCCCGCCACCCCCGTCACCGCGGTCAGCACCCCGGTGGGGAATGACACGTCCAGGCCCTTGAGGTTGTGCAGATCGGCCCCGCGCACGGGCAGCCGGCCGGTGGGGGAGCGGACGGTCTCCTTCAGCGGGATACGGCGGCGCAGCGAACGGCCGGTGAGCGTGTCGGCCTCCCGCAGCCGCTCGAAGGGCCCCTCGAAGACGATGTGCCCGCCGTCCGCCCCGGCCCGCGGCCCCATGTCGACGACATGGTCGGCGACGGCCATCACGTCCGGGTCGTGCTCGACGACCAGCACCGTGTTGCCCTTGTCGCGCAGCCGCACCAGCAGATCGCCCAGCCGCCCGACGTCACGCGGGTGCAGGCCGACGCTGGGCTCGTCGAAGACGAACGTCAGCCCGGTGAGCGAACTGCCCAGATGCCGAACCATCTTGAGCCGCTGCCCCTCGCCCCCCGACAGCGTCGTGGTCTCCCGGTCCAGGCTCAGATACCCGAGCCCGATGCCGACGAGCCGCTCCAGCCGTTCACGGGCGGCGGCCGCGATGGGCCCGCCCACCGGATCGCCGATCCGCTCCAGTACGCCGACGAGTTCGGCGACCTCCATCCGTCCGTAGTCGGCGGGTGAGAGCCCGTCGATCCGGGTGGCGAGCGCCGCCGCGTTCAGCCGCGCCCCGCCGCAGGCCCCGCACACCCGCTCCACGGTGAACCGGGCGGCGGCCTCGCGCCGCTTCTCGGAGAGGGCGGCGGTGTCGCGCTTGAGATACAGGCGCTCGAAGCGGGTCACGACCCCCTCGAACTTCATGTCCGCCGACCCGGTCCGCAAGTCGAGGCGGACGGTGAATCCTGAACCGTGCAACAGCAGTTGACGCTCCCGCTCGCCGAACTCGGCCAGCGGCAGGTCGTTGTCGAACCGCCCCGAGCCCCCGTACAGATTCCACTCCCAGCTGCCCACCGACAGACCGGGCAGCAGCAGGGCCCCCTCGTTCAGCGACTTCGACCAGTCGATCGCCCGGTCGAGATCCAGCTGGACCGTCCGCCCCACCCCGTCGCACTCCGGGCACATCCCGGCGGGATCGTTGAACGAATACGCGGTCGCCCCGCCCGCGCTCGGGGTCCCGCACCGGGAGAACAGCACCCGGATCACCGACCAGATGTCGGTCGCCGTGCCCACGGTGGAGCGGACGTTGCCGCCCAGCGGCTTCTGGTCGATGACGATGGCCACCGACAGGTCCTCGACGGACTCGACGTGCGGCCGCTCGTACTTCGGCAGCCGGTTGCGCAGGAACGAGGTGAAGGTCTCGTTCAGCTGCCGCTGCGACTCCACGGCGATCGTGTCGAAGACCACCGAGGACTTGCCCGAACCGGACACACCGGTGAAGACGGTGATCCGGCCCCGGGGAATCCGGAGGGAGACGTCGCGCAGATTGTTCTCGCGCGCGCCGGTGATGACGATGTCGCGGTGGGCGGAGCCGAGGGTGTCCGGCTCCGCACCGCGCAGGGGAAAGCGGTCCATGAGGGCGACGCTAGGCGGGATACCGGACAGCTTCTGTCGCCTTTTCCCGCGTGATTCGCCGCCGTGGTCACCCGCCCGCGCGCACCGCCTCCGCCGTCGTGTCCCGCAGCCCGCCGTCCAGCCGGAGCCAGCGGGTGATGCCGATCGACTCCAGGAACGGCACATCGTGGCTCGCCACGATCAGCGCCCCCTCGTACGCCTCCAGCGCCTCGGTCAGCCGCCGTACGCTCGCCAGATCGAGGCTGTTCGTCGGCTCGTCGAGCAGCAGCAGCCGGGGTGCGGGGTCGGCCAGCAGCAGCGTCGCCAGCGTCGCCCGGAACCTCTCCCCGCCCGACAGGGTCCCCGCCGGGCGGTCCGCCGCCGCCCCCTTGAACAGGAAGCGGGCCAGCCGTGCCCGGACGGCGTTGTCCGTGCTGCCGGGCGCCGACCGGGCCACGTTCCGCACCACCGACGACGCGTCGTCCAGCACATCCAGCCGCTGCGGCAGGAACCCCGTCGCGACCAAGGGGCTCGCCTCCCCCGAGAGCGGCGTCAGATCACCCGCGATCGTCCGCAGCAACGCCGTCTTGCCAGCTCCGTTGCGTCCGGTCAGCGCGATCCGCTCCGGGCCCCGCACCATCAACTCGCCCCGCAGCGACGGTCCGTAGGGCGGTACCGGATCGCGCAGCAGCAGCACCTCGCCGCCCGGGTGGACCCGGGTGCCCGGCAGTTCGATCCGGATCTCCTCGTCCTCGCGCACCGCCGACTCCGCCTCGTCCAGGCGCTCCTCGGCCGCCGCCAGCCGCTCGGTGTGCAGGATGCGGTGCTTGCCGGCGGACACCTGGGCGGCGCGTTTGCGCTGCCCCATCACGACCTTGGGCTCCCGCTTGGTGTCCCACATCTTCTGCCCGTACCGCTTGCGACGGGCCAACGTGACGTGCGCGGCCGCCAGTTCGCGCTTCTGCCGCTGTACGTCGGACTCGGCGGCCCGCACCATGCGCTGCGCCGCCTCCTGCTCGACGGCGAGCGCCTCCTCGTACGCCGACAGGTTCCCGCCGTACCAGGTGACCGAGCCCTCACGCAGATCGGCGATCCGGTCGACCCGCTCCAGCAGCTCCCGGTCGTGACTGACGACGAGCAGCGCCCCGGTCCAGGCGTCGACCGCGTCGTACAGCCGCCGCCTGGCGTACGCGTCCAGGTTGTTCGTCGGCTCGTCCAGCAGCAGCACCCCGGGCCGGTCCAGCAGCAGCGCGGCCAGCCGCAGCAGGACGCACTCGCCGCCGGACATCTCCCCGATGGTGCGGTCGAGCCCGATGTGGCCGAGGCCGAGCCCGTCCAGCGTGGCGAGCGACCGTTCCTCGATGTCCCAGTCGTCGCCGATCACCTCGAAGTGCCCGTCCCGTACGTCGCCGGACTCGACCGCGTCGAGCGCCGCGCGCCGGTCCGCGATGCCGAGCACCTCGTCGACCCGCAGCGCGGTGTCCAGGACCAGGGTCTGCGGCAGGTACCCCAGCTCGCCCCGGACGGTGATCACCCCTTCCTGCGGGGCGAGTTCACCGGCGATCAGGCGCAACAGGGTCGACTTGCCACAGCCGTTGAGGCCGATGAGCCCGGTGCGGCCCGGGCCCACGGCCAGATCGAAACCGGTGAAGACCTCGCTGCCGTCGGGCCAGGAGAAGGCGAGGGAGGCACAGATGATGTGGGTGTCGGAAGCAGACATACGGATCTCCCGTGAGCGTCGGGGAACGACAAGGACGGCTGAAGACGACTGAGATCGCACACGGGCGCTCCGGCCGCGGTGGGCGCGGCGGGCGCTGCACGGTGTGCACAGGACCTCAGATCAGCAACGTCCTACTCCGATCGACGACAACAGGAACCATCACGAAGGTAGGCCCAGGAAGCGGGCGGGGCAACCGGATTCACGGCCGGGGAGAAGGGCCCGGGGGCAGGGTCAGCGGGAGCCGCCGCCGAGCAGGTCGCTCAGACTCCGGTCCAGGTCCAGGTACCGGTGCTCCTCGCCCACCGGAACCAGCTCCTGCGCCCGTTGGAGGAAGCGCCGCAGCTCCTCGGTGCGTACGTGGACCATGGCGATGCCCTCGGGGGCGTGGAACTCCAGCACGGTCCGCTCGTACCCGAACGGCCGCACCCGCACGTCTCCCTGCCCGGCGGGCGAGTCCACCCCGGTGGTCAGCAGCTCGCGCGAGAACTCCCAGGACACCTCGGTGCCCTCCAGCGTCGCCGGAGCCGGGAACGCCATGCGTACGGCGAAGGGGTACTGGCGGTCGTAGCTCAGGGTGGCGGGCAGGGTCTCCATCCGCGGTGCGGACGCGACCATGCGGGCCTGCACGGACTGCTCGATGACGCTGGACAAGACCTGCTCCCTCTCCCTGCCGGGTGAACGGTTCCCGGCACTGGAGTAGACGACGGAACTCCTCGTTTCGTGCACCGGCGTGCGGCGTGAGCTGCGTCACCGGTCACGGGCGGCCCCGTCCGGACCTCCACGCACCCCGCACTCCTGCCCCGTCGGCGGCAACGCACCCTGGACGGGCCGGAACCCGTGGGCTAGCTTCCAGCGCCATGAGGACCACGGGGAACACGAGACGGCTGATGGCACTGGTGACCGGCGGCGCGGCCCTGGCCGCCGTACTGGTCGCACCGGGCGCGTACGCGGCGCAGGCGGAAGGCCCGGGGGCGGTGTCCGGAGAGGTGACCCGCGGGCTCCTGCCCGGCTGGAAGCTCACCGACACCGGCACCGACGCCCGCTTCCGGGGGCTCGCCGCCGTCAGCCGCACCACCGCCTGGGCGGCCGGATCGAAGGGCACGGTGCTGCGCACCGGAGACGGCGGCCGCACCTGGCGCGATGTGTCACCGCCGGGCGCCGCCGACCTCGAACTGCGGGACATCGAGGCGTTCGACGGCCGCCGCGCCGTCGCCCTGGCCATCGGCGAGGGCGAGGCCTCCCGGGTCCTGCGTACCGAGGACGGCGGAGCGACCTGGACCGAGTCCTTCCGCAACACCGATCCACGGGCCTTCTTCAACTGCCTGACCTTCTTCGACAGCCGGCACGGTCTCGCGGCGGGCGACCCGGTGGACGGGAAGTTCCGGATCCTGTCCACGGCGGACGGCGGCCGTTCCTGGCGGGTCCTGCCCGACGCCGGAATGCCCGCCGCCCTGCCGGGCGAGGCGGGGTTCGCGGCGAGCGGCCAGTGCCTGGTCAGCTCCGGCGCCAAGGACGTCTGGCTGACCACCGGGGGAGCGGAGACCGCCCGCGTCCTGCACTCCGGGGACCGGGGCCTGACCTGGACGGCCAGCGCATCGACCCTCCCGGCGGGCGACCCGGCCCGCGGGGTCTTCGCCGTCGCCTTCCGCGACCGGGGCCACGGCATCGCCGTCGGCGGCGACTACCGCCCCGACCAGGCATCCCCGCGGGCCGCCGCCGTCACCGGGGACGGCGGCCGCACCTGGCGGCAGTCCGCCACCCCGCCGCCCGCCTACCGCTCCGGCGTCACATGGCTCCCGTACAGCCGCACCGCCGCCGTGGCCGTCGGCCCCACGGGCACCGACCTCACGCTGAACGGCGGGCGCACCTGGCACACGGTGGACTCCGGCTCGTACGACACCGTCGACTGCACGCCCGACCTGGGCTGCTGGGCGGCGGGCGAGAAGGGGCGGGTGGCGCGGCTGGGCTTCTGACGCCCGGGCGTCCGGACGCCTCCTGACGCCCGGGCGGCCTCAGGAAGCGTCCAGCACCTCCCGCAGCCGCGCCGCGAACTCGTCCGGCTTGCCCGGATAGCCGAACTCCCCGTCGAGGAAGCCGCCGTGATGGCTCGGGAAGACGGTCACCCGCTGCCCGAGCAGTTCGGCGGCCGCGTCGGACGTCCGCCCGGTCTGCACCGCCCGGGACTCCTCGCCCACGGCGATGACCACGCGGGTGGGGGCCGCCGCGATGGCGTCGACGTCCGGCCGGTGGTCGCTGACCGCCCAGGACCGGTCGGACAGCAGCGGGTCGTCACGTGAGCCGTCGTCCTCGGCGGGCATGCCGAACGCGGCGGGATCGGGCGCGGGCCGGGCGAAGTACGCGTCGGTGAACTCGCCCTCCCAGGAGGTCATGGCCACGAACGCGGCCATTCCGGCGCCCCACCCCCGCTGTTCGTACGCGTCCCGGACCCCGGCCCGCGCCCGGACGGCTGCCGGGCCGTCCGGGGTGATGGTGTTGAGCGGCGGCTCGTGCGCGACGAGGGTGGTCACGTCGTCGGGGTGGCGCGCCACGAGGGCGAGCGCGGTGACCGCCCCGCCGCTGCTGGCGAACATCTCGACCGGCCCGGCCCCGAGCGCCGCGACCACCGCGTGCACGTCGTCGGCCAGGATCTCGGGCGTCCAGTCGACCCGCCCGTCCTGGCGGGTGGAGCGGCCGAGCCCCCGGGGGTCGTACGTGACGACGGTCCGGTCGGGGAAGCGGGCCGCGAGCGCGGCGAACCCGCTCGCGTCCATGGGGTGGCCGATCAGGAACAACGGCGGGCGGCCGTCGGCGGTGGGCAGCGGTCCTCGGACGTCGTACACGAGGCCGGCGCCGGCTGTGGCGAGGGTGAAGGTCTCCATACCCGTACAGACCGGCCCCGCGCCGAAAACTCATCGCCGACGGCGGCGGCCATCGGTGAAGCTTCCGCCCGTTACGGCAACCGCTGCTGGTACGGGGCGAGTTCGGGTGAGGTCTTGGTGGCGATGAACTCGGTGATCCGGTACGCGCACACCTGGTGCTCGGCGAAGGGGTCGGCCGCCGCGATCTTCTCGATCGCCGCCCGGTCGTCCCCGACGGCCAGGATCACCCCGCCGTCCCGGGGGTTCTTGCGCCCCGAGGCGATGAAGACACCGGCCGCGTACTGCTCGTCGAGCCAGGCGATGTGCTCCCGCATGAGCGCGTCGACGCGCTCGACGGGGGCCGTGTAGGTCAATTCGAGTACGAACATGATCGTCAGGCTACGGGATGCCGGCCGGTCGCTCCGAGGTGTCGTGGCGGGCGGCCTCCGGCACTCCGCGTAACAGCGGAGCCCTGGCCACCGCATAAGCTTCCGGACATGACGACCTCCCCCACCCCCGCCCACGAGACCCCCGCCGACGAAGCCGAGGGCCGGGCGATCCAGGACCGGCTGCGCGGCCGGGTGATCCTGGACGAGGCGGGGCCGGAGCCCGGAACCGGGCTGGTCACCGGGGTGGACGTGGCCTACGACGACGAGAAGGACGTCGTCGTCGCGGCGGCCGTGGTGCTGGACGCCGCCACACTGGAGACGGTCGACGAGGCCACCGCCGTCGGCACGATCGCCTTCCCGTACGTTCCCGGGCTGCTGGCCTTCCGGGAGCTGCCCACCGTGCTGGAGGCCCTGGAGGAGCTGAGCGTCGGCCCCGGTCTCGTCGTCTGCGACGGCTACGGTCTGGCGCACCCGCGCCGTTTCGGCCTCGCCAGCCACCTGGGCGTGCTCACCGGGCTGCCGGTGATCGGCGTCGGCAAGAACCCTTTCACCTTCACCTACGAGGCTCCCGGCCCGCGGCGCGGCGACTTCTCCCCGCTGCTGGACGGCGAAGAGGTGGTCGGGCGGGCGCTGCGCACCCGGGAGAACACCAGCCCGGTGTTCGTCTCGGTGGGCCACCGCATCAGCCTCGACAACGCCTGCGCCCACACACTTCGCCTCGCCGGCCGCTACCGCCAGCCGGAGAGCACCCGCCGGGCGGACGCGCTCTGCCGGCAGACCCTGAAGGAAGCGACCGCGTGACGCGGGCGGGCGACCCGGCGGCGGGCCGGAGGCCGCCTCGATGAGCGCGGCCGCGCCCCGGTAGCGTGCGTCGTCATGATGCGCGTATGGGTGCTGCCGGTCCTGTTGCTGCTCAGCGGTGCGGTTCTCGCGACGGGGATCGCCCGCAGGGGCGACCTCGCCATGGCGGCCGTACTCCTGCCGCTGTTCGTGCTGTTCGCCGGCGTGAACTCGCCCCTGATCTTTCCGCGGCCGGTCCCCGCCGCCGAGGCACAGCGCCGCAGCGCGGCCGACGGCCGCCCGGTCGTCTACTGGCGGCCCGGCTGCACCTACTGCCTGCGGCTCCGCCTCCGGCTGGGCCGCGACGCCTCCCGGCTGCACTGGGTCGACATCTGGCGCGATCCGGCGGGAGCCGCCGTCGTACGGGCGGCCAACGGCGGCAACGAGACCGTGCCGACCGTCGTCGTGACGGACGGGCCGCACACCAACCCGGACCCGGCATGGGTACGCGAACAGCTGCCGCCGCCCACGTGACGGTCCCGAGCGTGGAACAGTCCTGCAACTGAGTACCCGTACGGATGGCGTAGATCCGTACGACTGGGCAGGCTGACACACATGAACGCCACGCGCACAGCCGTCCGCCCCGCGCCCGTCGACCCTGCTCAGCGCCGTATGGCCCTCGGCATGCTCCTCGGGAGCGCCGTCGGGCTCGTCTGGCTGGGTGCGATGCTCTATACGCTGGCCGGGTGGGTGTTCTAGCGGCCCGTTGGGGAGGGCGTCGCATGTTCGAACGAGTGGTTCCGCCGCGTGTGGTCGCGGCGGAAGAGGTCGCCGCCGGGGCGGGGTTCACGAAGAGCTGCACCCCCGAAGTGGGCCGGTTGCTCGGCTTCGCCGCCGCCGCCAAACCGGGCGGAGTCATCGCGGAGAGCGGCACCGGATCCGGAGTGGGCACCGCGTGGCTGCACAGCGGCCTCGGCGCCGGTGCGCGCCTGGTCACCGTGGAGCGTGACGAGGGACTGGCCCGGCGGGCGGCCGATGTCTTCGCGGACGACGAACGCGTCACCGTGCTCACGGGGGACTGGCGGCTGCTCGAACAGCACGCCCCGTTCGACGTCTTCTTCTGCGACGGCGGCGGCAAGCGGGACGACCCCCGGCGCGTGGTCGAGCTGCTCGCCCCCGGCGGGCTGCTCCTGCTGGACGACTTCACTCCGTCGCCCGACTGGCCGCCCCGGTTCGGCGGCGAGGTCGACGAACTCCGCCTGTTCTACCTCACCCACCCGGAGCTGGACGCCACGGAAGTGCTCACCACTCCCAGCAGCTCGGTGATCGTCGCCGCCCGCCGGTAGCCGCGCGCCGGCGGCCGATGCGGCCTACCGCACCGCCGCCACCCGGAACCGCAGCCCCGCCGCCGTCAGCCGGTCCAGGAGCGCGTCGCCCATGGCCACCGCCGTGGTCACCTGCCCGGAGGTCTCCGGCAGTTCGTCCAGGGCCAGGGACACCGCCGACTCGGCGAGGATCTTCGCCGTCTCGCCGTAGCCCGGGTCGCCGCCCGACACCTCGGTGAAGACGCGCCGCCCGCCGCCCTCGCCGACGAAGCGGATGGTGAACCAGCTGCGCTCGCGGCGCTCCTCGTCCGGCCCCTGGCCCGGCTCGTAGCGCCCCATCAGCCACTCCCGTACGCCCTCCACCTGTGCGGCGGCCACCAGCGCGCCGATCGCGACCGGGGCGCCGAGCGTCATCGGCAGGGTCTTGACCGAGGCGAAGTGCCGGTAGCGGAAGTCGGGGCCGTAGCGCTCCATGGCCCGTGCGGAGCGGCCCACGATCGTCGGGTCCACCGTCGGCAGCGGCAGTGCCCAGGTGCCGACGGACCCGTTGAAGTGCGGGGAGCCCGCGGGGGTGCGGACGCGGCGGCCGACCAGGCGGGGCTCGTGCAGCCGGCGCTCCCGGGCGGCGGCCAGCATCTGCGGGCCCCGGCCCATCGCGGTCAGCGCCGAGGCGAACGTACCGCCGGAGAACACCGCGTTGGTGCGGACGAAGCCGTCGACGGCCAGGGGGACGTCCTCGGGCAGCTGCTTGACGGTGAAGTACGCCCCGAGGTCGTGCGGTACGGAGTCGAAGCCGCAGGCGTGCACGATGCGCGCCCCCGTCTCGCGGGCCCGCGCGTCGTGCTCCAGATACGTCCGGTCGATGAACTCGGCCTCGCCCGTGAGGTCCGCGTAGTCCGTGCCGGCCTCCGCGCAGGCGGCGACGAGCTTCTCGCCGTAACGGATGTACGGGCCCACCGTCGAGGCCACCACCCGGGTGGAGGCCGCCAGTTCGGCCAGCGCCTCCGCATCGTCCGCGTCGGCGTCCAGCAGCGGCAGCTCCGCGCAGCCCGGAGCGATGGCGGTGAGCCGTTCGCGGAGCGCCGCCAGCTTGGTCCGGCTGCGTCCGGCCAGTGCCCAGCGGAGGCCGGCGGGGGCGTGGGCCGCCAGGTATTCGGCGGTGAGTGTTCCCACGAAGCCGGTGGCACCGAAGAGGACGACGTCCAAGGGGCGTGTCGTGTCGTTCTGCCTGTTCACGAGTACCTCCGCTGCGAGCCTGGTGCCGACGTGGCAGGCAGAGGGTAGCGGAGAGCCACGTGGCGCCGTGCGGCCGGGCGGGGCGGATGCGAGAGGATCGGGAGAAGGAACTAAGCGCTTGCTCGGCCCGAGGGGTTGTGCGGAGCCGGGCGCGTTCTTAGCATCACAGGTGTTACATCAGTTGTGTCACACCCCTGGGGGCTCACAGATGGCGCAAGGCCCAAGGCCCGAACACGGTCCGCTGACCGGTGTCCGGGTCGTCGAGCTGGCCGGCATCGGCCCCGGACCGTTCGCCGCGATGCTGCTGGCGGACCTCGGGGCCGACGTCGTACGCGTCGACCGGCCCGGCGGCGCGGGGCTCGGCATCGATCCCGCGTACGACCTCACCAACCGCAACAAGCGCTCCGTCCTCCTGGACCTCAAGAGCGACGGAGGACCGGCCCGCGTCCTGGACCTCGTCGAACGCGCCGACATCCTGATCGAGGGCTACCGCCCCGGCGTCGCGGAGCGGCTGGGCGTCGGCCCCGAGCCCTGCCTCGCCCGGAACCCGAAGCTGGTCTACGGGCGGATGACCGGCTGGGGCCAGGACGGGCCGCTCGCCGAGCGCGCCGGGCACGACATCGCGTACCTCGCGCTCACCGGCACCCTGTCCATGATCGGCAAGCCGGACGAACCGCCCACCGTCCCCGCCAACCTGGTCGGCGACTACGCGGGCGGCTCGCTCTACCTCGTCGTCGGCGTCCTCGCCGCCCTCCAGCACGCCCGCGCCCACGGCGAGGGGCAGGTCGTCGACGCCGCCATCGTGGACGGCGCCGCCCACCTCGCCTCGATGATCCACGGCATGCTGGCCGCCGGGAGCTGGCAGGACCGGCGCGGCGCCAACCTCCTGGACGGCGGCTGCCCGTTCTACGGCACCTACGCCACCTCCGACGGCGGCCATATGGCGGTCGGCCCGCTGGAAGGGCAGTTCTACGCCGAGTTCGCCGGCCTCCTCGGCATCGCGGACGACTTCCCCGACCGGTGGGACCTCGCCCGCTGGGACGAGCTGCGCGCCGCCGTCACCGCCCGGTTCCTGACCCGTACACGTGCCGAGTGGACCGAGGTCTTCGCCGGCACCGACGCCTGCGTGGCCCCCGTTCTCTCGCTCACCGAGGCGCCGCACCACCCGCATCTCGCCGCCCGCTCCACCTTCGTCGAGCACAGCGGCATCACCCAGCCCGCCCCCGCCCCGCGCTTCTCGGCCACCCCGGTCTCCGTCCGCGGCGGGCCCGCGCGGCCCGGCGCCGACACGGCCGCCGTCGCCGCCGACTGGGACGTACCGGGGCTCGGCCCCACCTCTCACGACTAGGAGACCCCGTGCAACGGCAGATCTTCACCGAGGAGCACGACGCGTTCCGCGAGACCGTCCGGGCCTTCCTGGCCAAGGAGGTCCTCCCGCACTACGAGCAGTGGGAGCAGGACGGCATCGTCTCGCGCGAGGCCTGGCTCGCCGCCGGACGCGCGGGACTGCTGGGCCTCGCCGTCCCGGAGGAGTACGGGGGCGGCGGCAGCGACGACTTCCGCTACAGCGCCGTCCTCGCCGAGGAGTTCACCCGCGCGGGGGCCGCCGGACTCGCCATCGGCCTGCACAACGACATCATCGGCCCCTACCTCACCGGCCTCGCCACCGACGAGCAGAAGCGCCGCTGGCTCCCGGGCTTCTGCTCCGGCGAGACCATCACCGCCATCGCGATGACCGAGCCGGGCGCGGGCTCCGACCTCCAGGGCATCCGCACCACCGCCGAGGACAAGGGCGACCACTGGCTGCTCAACGGCTCGAAGACCTTCATCTCCAACGGCATCCTCGCCGACCTCGTCGTCGTGGTCGCGAAGACCACCCCCGAGGGCGGGGCCAAGGGGCTCTCCCTCATCGTCGTCGAGCGCGGCGCGGAGGGCTTCGAGCGGGGCCGCAACCTCGACAAGATCGGCCAGAAGTCCCAGGACACCGCCGAGTTGTTCTTCAACGACGTCCGCGTCCCCAAGGAGAACCTGCTCGGTGAGCTCGACGGCGCGTTCATCCACCTGATGACCAACCTGGCCCAGGAGCGCATGGGCATAGCGGTCGCCGGGATCGCCGCCGCCGAACACCTGCTGGAGATCACCACCCGGTACGTCAAGGAGCGCGAGGCCTTCGGACGCCCGCTCTCCAAGCTCCAGCACATCCGCTTCGAGATCGCCGAGATGGCCACCGAGTGCGCCGTCACCCGGACCTTCCTCGACCGGTGCATCGTCGACCACTCCGACGGCGTCCTGGACGCCGTCCACGCCTCCATGGCCAAGTGGTGGGCCACCGAACTGCAGAAGCGCGTCGCCGACCGCTGCCTCCAACTCCACGGCGGATACGGCTACATGAGCGAGTACAAGGTCGCCAAGGCGTTCACCGACGGCCGCATCCAGACCATCTACGGCGGTACGACCGAGATCATGAAGGAGATCATCGGCCGCTCGCTGCTCGCCTGACGACCTCCTCGATCGCTCCTCAACCACCCTCGAAAGGCAGCTGTCTTGAGTACCGAAGCATTCGTCTACGACGCGATCCGCACCCCCCGCGGCCGCGGCAAGGCCAACGGAGCCCTGCACGGCACCAAGCCGATCGACCTCGTCGTCGGCCTCATCCACGAGATCCGGGGCCGCTTCCCGGACCTCGACCCGGCCGCCATCGACGACATCGTCCTCGGCGTGGTCAGCCCGCTCGGCGACCAGGGCTCCGACATCGCCCGGATCGCCGCCATCGCGGCCGGGCTGCCCGACTCCGTCGCCGGGGTCCAGGAGAACCGCTTCTGTGCCTCCGGCCTGGAAGCGGTCAACCTGGCCGCCGCCAAGGTCCGTTCGGGCTGGGAGGACCTGGTGCTCGCCGGGGGAGTCGAGTCGATGTCCCGGGTGCCGATGGGCTCGGACGGCGGGGCCTGGGCCATGGACCCGATGACCAGCTTCGAGACCGGCTTCGCCCCGCAGGGCATCGGCGCCGACCTCATCGCCACCATCGAGGGCTTCAGCCGCCGTGACGTCGACGAGTACGCCGCCCTCTCCCAGGAACGCGCCGCGGCGGCCTGGAAGGACGCCCGCTTCGCCCGCTCCGTCGTCCCCGTCAAGGACCGCAACGGCCTGACCGTCCTCGACCACGACGAGCACCTGCGCCCCGGCACCACCGCCGACTCCCTCGCCGGTCTCAAGCCGTCCTTCGCGGGCATCGGCGAGATGGGCGGCTTCGACGCGGTGGCGCTCCAGAAGTACCACTGGGTCGAGAAGATCGACCACGTCCACCACGCGGGCAACTCCTCCGGCATCGTGGACGGCGCGGCCCTCGTCGCCATCGGCTCGAAGGAGGTCGGAGAGCGCTACGGCCTCACCCCGCGCGCCCGCATCGTCTCCGCCGCCGTCTCCGGCTCCGAGCCCACCATCATGCTCACCGGCCCCGCGCCCGCCACCCGCAAGGCGCTCGCCAAGGCCGGGCTGACCATCGACGACATCGACCTCGTCGAGATCAACGAAGCCTTCGCCGGGGTCGTCCTGCGCTTCGTCAAGGACATGGGCCTGAGCCTGGACAAGGTCAACGTCAACGGCGGCGCCATCGCGCTCGGCCACCCCCTCGGCGCGACCGGCGCGATGATCCTCGGCACGGTCATCGACGAACTGGAGCGCCGCGACCAGCGGTTCGGCCTGGTCACCCTCTGCGTCGGCGGCGGCATGGGTGTCGCGACCATCGTCGAACGCATCTGACCTGTTCCCGGCCCCACCTGCTTACGGAGAAGACACCGACATGACGACCGAGAGCACCACCATCCGCTGGGAACAGGACGAGACCGGCGTCGTCACCCTCGTCCTCGACGACCCCGACCAGTCCGCGAACACGATGAACCAGGCCTTCAAGGACTCCATCGCGGCCATCGCCGACCGCGCCGAGGCCGAGAAGGACTCCATCCGCGGCATCATCTACACCTCCGCCAAGAAGACCTTCTTCGCCGGCGGCGACCTCAAGGACATGATCAAGGTCGGCCCGGAGAACGCCCAGGCCGCCTTCGACACCGGCACCGAGATCAAGAACTCGCTGCGCCGCATCGAGACCCTCGGCAAGCCCGTCGTCGCCGCCATCAACGGCGCGGCCCTCGGCGGCGGTTACGAGATCGCGCTCGCCTCCCACCACCGCGTCGCCCTCGACGCCCCCGGATCCCGCATCGGCCTGCCCGAGGTCACCCTCGGCCTGCTCCCGGCCGGCGGCGGTGTCACCCGGACCGTACGCCTCATGGGCATCGCCGACGCCCTGCTCAAGGTGCTCCTCCAGGGCACCCAGTACACCCCGCGGCGGGCCCTGGAGAACGCCCTCGTCCACGAAGTCGCCGCCACCCGCGAGGAGATGATTCTGAAGGCCCGCGCCTTCATCGACGCGAACCCCGAGTCGCAGCAGCCCTGGGACGTCAAGGGCTACAAGATCCCCGGCGGCACCCCGTCCAACCCGCGCTTCGCCGCCAACCTGCCCGCGTTTCCCGCCAACCTGAAGAAGCAGCTCGCGGGCGCGCCCATGCCCGCGCCGCGCAACATCCTGGCGGCGGCCGTCGAGGGCTCGCAGGTCGACTTCGAGACCGCCCTGACCATCGAGGCCCGGTACTTCACCGAGCTGGTCACCGGCCAGGTCTCCAAGAACATGATCCAGGCGTTCTTCTTCGACCTCCAGGCCGTCAACTCCGGTGCCAACCGGCCCAAGGACATCCCGGAGCGCCCGGTCCGGAAGGTCGCCGTCCTCGGCGCCGGGATGATGGGCGCGGGCATCGCCTACTCCTGTGCCAAGGCCGGTATCGACGTCGTCCTCAAGGACGTCTCCACCGAGGCGGCCGCCAAGGGCAAGGCGTACAGCGAGAAGCTGCTCGCCAAGGCGCTCTCCCGGGGCCGTACGACCGAGGCCAAGCGCGACGAACTGCTGGCCCGGATCACCCCGACCGGTGACGCCGCCGACCTCGCGGGCTGCGACGCGGTGATCGAGGCCGTCTTCGAGGACACCGCCCTCAAGCACAAGGTGTTCCAGGAGATCCAGGACGTCATCGAGCCCGACGCGCTGCTCTGCTCCAACACCTCCACCCTCCCGATCACCGTCCTCGCCGAGGGCGTCTCACGCCCCGTCGACTTCATCGGGCTGCACTTCTTCTCGCCCGTCGACAAGATGCCGCTCGTCGAGATCATCAAGGGCGAGCGCACCGGCGACGAGGCGCTGGCCCGCGCCTTCGACCTGGTCCGCCGGATCAAGAAGACGCCGATCGTCGTCAACGACTCGCGCGGCTTCTTCACCTCGCGCGTCATCGGGCAGTTCATCAACGAGGGCGTGGCGATGGTCGGCGAGGGCGTCGAGCCCGCCTCGATCGAGCAGGCCGCCGCCCAGTCCGGCTACCCGGCCAAGGTCCTCTCCCTGATGGACGAGCTGACCCTGACCCTGCCCCGCAAGATCCGCAACGAGACCAAGCGTGCGGTGGAGGAGGCCGGCGGCACCTGGCCCGGCCACCCCTCCGACGAGGTCATCGACCGCATGGTCGACGAGTTCGGCCGCACGGGGCGCAGCGGGGGAGCGGGCTTCTACGACTACGACGGGGACGGCAAGCGCGCCGGTCTCTGGCCGGGCCTGCGCGAGCACTTCACGACCACGGCCGACGGAGACGTGCCCTTCGAGGACATGAAGGAGCGGATGCTCTTCTCCGAGGCGCTGGACAGCGTCCGCTGCCTGGAGGAGAACGTCCTCATCTCCGTCGCCGACGCCAACATCGGCTCCATCATGGGCATCGGCTTCCCGCCGTGGACCGGTGGCGTCCTCCAGTACATCAACGGGTACGAGGGCGGCCTGCCCGGCTTCGTGGCCCGCGCCCGGGAGTTGGCCGAGCGCTACGGCGACCGTTTCCTGCCGCCCGCGCTGCTGGTGGAGAAGGCGGAGAAGGGCGAGACCTTCCACGACTGACCCGTCGACAGGCCCTGCCGCGGGCCGCTTTCACCGTCGCTCGGCGGTGAAAGCGGCCCGCAGCTCCTCCTTCAGCGACCGCTGAAACGCCGTCACCAGCGCCTGCACCACGATCGGCTGCATATCGGCGGACAGCGACTTCATCGCCGCCACATGCTCCGGGTCGCCCTCGCGCTCCCGGTAGGGGTTCCACACCTCGTCCCGGAACAGCCGCGTCATCTCCTGGGCGGCCGAGCGGGTGTGCTCCAGCAGCACGGTCCGTGCCGCCAGGATCGTCTCGTGCGCGATCGGCACGTCCAGCAGCTCCACCCCGAGCCGCAGCAGCCCCAGATCCACCCGGTACGCCCCGCCGGCCTCCTGCGGCCGCACCAGCACCCCCATCGCCGCCAGCCGCTCCACATCCGGCTCCGACAGCGCCCGCCCGGTCCGCCGCTCCAGCTCGGCCCGGGAGAAGTCCTCGGTCTTGTCCGGCGCCCAGGACGCCACCAGCGCCCGGTGGATCGCCAGATCGTGGGCGCTCAGGTCGGGCGGCAGCTGCTCCAGATACCGTTCGATCGCGGCCAGCGTCATCCCCTGCTGCTGGAGCTCCTCGATCAGCGCGAGCCGCGAGAGATGGTCAGGACCGTAGTGCCCGACCCGGCGGGGCCCGATGACCGGCGGCGGCAACAGGCCCCGGGTGCTGTAGAACCGCACGGTGCGTACGGTGACTCCGGCGCGCGCCGCCAGCTCGTCCACCGTGAGCGTCGGCTCGTCGGTCCCCGTCGCCATCTCTGCTCCCCGCGGTCGAACCTCGTATCGGACAGTTCCGCTGTCTCACCACTACTGCGAAAGTCTCCGGCACCGGCGCCCCGCCGTCCACCCCGGCCCCGTGGTCGGTCCGAGCCCGTTGTCAGTGGCCGCCCGTACGGTGAGGTCATGTCGGAGATCACGTACGTACGGGGGGACGCCACCGCGCCGCAGGGCAAGGGCGTCAAGCTGATCGTCCACGTCTGCAACGACCTGGGCGGCTGGGGCAAGGGCTTCGTGCTGGCCCTCTCGCGCCGCTGGCCGGAGCCCGAGGCCGCCTACCGGCGCTGGCACCGCGAGCGCGCGGCCAACGACTTCGCACTCGGCGCGGCGCAGTTCGTGCGGGTCGGGCCCTATCTCTGGGTGGCCAACATGATCGGCCAGCGGGGCATGCGCACCGGCAGCAAGGGGGTGCCCGTGCGGTACGAGGCGATCGACGCGGCGCTCGGCGCGGTGGCCGTCAGGGCGGGCGAGCTCGGGGCCTCGGTCCATATGCCCCGGATCGGCTGCGGGCTCGCGGGCGGCACCTGGTCCAGGATCGAGCCGCTGATCGAGCGACGGCTGATATCCGCCGGCCTGCCGGTGACGGTGTACGACCACGACTGACCGGCTCACCGACCACCCCGGACGCGACCGCCCCGGACCCCGCCACCGCGGTCCTCCCGCACCCGAGGGATCATGGAGAGGAAGGGGACGGGCAGCGCACGGCAGGCCCGCCGGGACCGCGGGAGCACCGGATGAGCAGCGCGACCGACGCCAGGACCGCCGAGCCGCCGCAGCCCGGCGGTGCGAAGGACCCCGAGCCGCCTCCGCCCGGCGGGGTGCTCTGGAGCCTGTCCGGCGACATCCGCGCCCTGCTGATGCTGCCCGCCGCCCTCACCCTCCAGGTCGCCCACCCGGCGGTCGGCGCCGGGGTCGACGAACACTCCGTCTTCCGCACGGATCCGTGGGGGCGCGGCGAACGCTCGCTGCGCTCGCTCCAGCTCTGGGTCTACGGCGGCGCGGAGGCCGCCGAGGAGGGCCGCAGACTGCGCCGGCTGCACCGCACGATCCGGGGCACCGACACCCGCGGCCGTCCGTACCACGCCCTGACGCCCGCCAACTACGCCTGGGTGCACTCCACCGGCTTCCCCGTCTACCAGCACGCCGCCCGCTATCTCATCCGGCCCATGACCCCCGCCCAGGAGCGCGCCCTGTACGCGGAGTGGCTCCGGGTCGGCCGGATCCTCGGCATCCACGACCGGGACATGCCGCAGACCATCGAGGAGTTCTGGCCGTACTGGCAGAAGATGCTCGCCGGCGAGATCGAGGCGACCACCGTGGTGCGGGAGCTGGTCGACGTCGACCAGCCCGTACCGCCGCCGGACCGGGGCCCGTGGCCGCTGCGCGTCGTTCTGCGGGCCCTGTGGCCGGTGCTGCTGCCGCCGCTGGCCCGCTTCCGGCGGTTCGTCACCATCGGGTTCATGCCGCCCGACGCCCGCGCCGCCATCGGTCTGCCGTGGACCGACGACCAGGAGAAGCGGCTGCGCCGGATGTGCGCGGTCCTGCGGGTCGTCGTCCCCGCCCTTCCGGAACGGGTCCGCTATCTGCCCCGGGCGCGGGCGGCCCGCGCCGCCCGGCGTACGGCCATGCCGGGCGGCTGATCCCCGGAACGGCCGAAGGGCCGTCGGAGCAGCTGGACTTCGCCGCTCCGACGGCCCCGGTGTCCGTGCGTACGGCCGTCAGCGGTGCTCGTGACCGCCTTCGGACCGGTGGGCGGAAGCCGTGTGGTCGCCGTGGTCGTGCACGGTGTTCGTCGCCGCGATCTTCTTCCAGGACGCGGGCCGCTCGACCCGCGCCGCCGAACGGGCCGACAGCGCCGCCTCGGCGAGTCCCGCGTCGGCCGCCGCCGGGGCCGCCGGCCGCGCCGGCCGGTAGAGCCAGGTGTCGAAGAGCGCGGCCAGCGGCTTGCCGGAGACCCGCTCCGCGTACCGGACGAAGTCGCCCACGTTCGCGTTGCCGTACGCGTGCTCGGCCGGCCAGCCCTTCAGCAGCTCGAAGAAGGTGTCGTCGCCGACCTCGTTGCGCAGCGCCTGGAGCGCCAGCGCGCCCCGGTCGTACACGGCGATGTCGAACTGGTTGTCCGGGCCCGGGTCACCCGGCTTCACCTGCCAGAACGGATCGTCGGCCGGGTGCTGGGCGTAGGCGTAGTCGGCCAGCTCCTGCGCGGTGCCCTCGCCCTCCTTCTCCGACCAGAGCCACTGGCTGTAGCGGGCGAAGCCCTCGTTGATCCAGATGTCCTTCCAGCCGTCGACCGAGACGCTGTCTCCATACCACTGGTGGGCCAGCTCGTGGACGACGACCGAGACGTTGGCGCCGTTCGCGAACTGTCGCGGGCTGTAGAAGGGCCGTGTCTGGGTCTCCAGGGCGAAACCGCTCGTCACATTGGGCACGTAACCGCCCAGCGCGTTGAACGGATACGGGCCGAACACCTCGGTCAGCCACTCGGCGACCTCGGTGGTCCGCTCGATGCTCGCGCGGGCCGCACCGGCGTTGGCGCCCAGGTCCTTGCTGTAGGCGTTCAGGACGGGCAGACCGTCCGCCGTCCTGTCGGTCGTGATGTCGAACCTGCCGATGGCGAGCGTCGTCAGATAGGTCGCCTGGGGCTTGTCGGAGCGCCAGTTGAAGCGGGTCCAGCCGAGCTTCGAACTCTGCGACTGGAGCACCCCGTTGCTGATCGCCTGGGTGCCGTCCGGCACCGAGACCGACACGTCGTAGGTGGCCTTGTCCAGCGGGTGGTCGTTGCTCGGGTACCACCACACGGCCGACTCCGGCTCCTGCGCGGCGACACCGCCGTCCGGGGTCCTGGCCCAGGCGGTCCAGCCGTTGATCTTCAGCTCGGAGGGCTTCCCGGCGTACCGGACCACCACCGAGACGTCCTTGCCCTTCGCCAGCGGGTCGGCCGGGGTGACCTCCAGCTCGTGGTCGCCGCTCGTGGCGAAGCGGGCCTTCCTGCCGTTCACCCGTACCTCGGAGACATCGAGCCCGAAGCCGAGGTTGAAGCGGGACAGCTCCTGCGTCGTGGTGGCGAGGATCGTCGCCGTGCCCTCCAGCAGGTCGGTCACCGGCTGGTACTTCAGCCGCAGGTCGTAGTGGGAGACGTCGTAGCCACCGTTTCCGCTGGCCGGGTAATAGGGGTCGCCGATACCCGGGGCGCCCACGGTGCCCGGTGCGGCCGCTGCCGGGATCGCCAGCAGAAGGGTGGCCGCCAGCGCGCTGGGGACGATGAATCTGCGGTGCACAACAAGCTCCAATGAGTCGGGGCGGATGATCTTCCGACCGGTCGTCACGAGGCTATGCACCCGCCGGAGCGGGACGGCCCATTCCGGGCACATCCGTCACACGATCGCCATTCCGCCGTCACGGGCGGCAGCACCCCGGCGCAGTGATCGCCCCCTGTTGCACGGGAGTTGACCGGTGTAACGTCCGCACATCGCCGCGGGCCCCACGGGTGTCACAGCACCCGCCCCCATGCCCGTGCCCGCCCCACATGCCCGGGAGGCAGCCGCCGATGACCCATCGCGTCGCTCGTGCACTCCGCATGCTCAGCCCGCACCCGTGGCTCGCGCCGGTCACCGGACCCGCCCGGCCGGAGTCGGAGCCGCCGCGCCGGGGCGCCAGGGCGATGCGCCGCACGGCCGTGGCGGCGACGCTCGCCGCGCTGGCCCTGCCGTTCGCCATCGCACCCGCCGAGGCCGCGCACCGCCCGCCGCGCACCGGGTTCGAGACGAGCGACGGGGCCCGCTGGACCGGCGAGGCGGAGGAGCGGGCCTTCCTCACCGCGGTGGACCGGGGGAGCGACCGGGTCTCCGTGGACCGGATCGGCACGACGGAACAGGGCCGCCCGCTCCGCCTCGTACGCGTCGGCCAGGAGCGCCCCGACGCCACCACGGTCCTGCTGATCTGCAGTCAGCACGGCGACGAGCCCGCCGGGCGCGAGGCCTGTCTGACCACGGTCCGTGACCTGGCGTTCGCCGAGGACCGGGCGACCCGCGCCTTCCTGGCCCGAACGACTCTGCTGGTGCTGCCCACCGCCAACCCCGACGGACGCGCCGCCGACACCCGCGGCAACGCGGACGGGGTCGACATCAACCGCGACCACATCGCCCTGGAGACCGCCGAGGCACGGGCGATCGCCGCCGTCGTACGCGACGAACGACCGCAGGTGATCTACGACTTGCACGAGTACGGCGCGACCCCGCCGTACTACGACAAGGACCTGTTCGCCCTGTGGCCGCGCAACCTCAACGTTGACGACCGGGTCCACGACGCCTCGCGCACCCTCTCCGAACGCTATGTCCGTCCCGCCGCGACGGCGGGCGGCTACAGCAGCGGCCACTACGGCATCTGGACCGATCCGGCCACCGGGGACCCGATCAAGCAGGTCGCGGGCGACGGCCAGGAACGCATCCTGCGCAACACCTCCGGCCTCAAGCACGCGGTGGGCCTGCTCATCGAATCCCGGGTCGACGCGCTGAGCGACGCGGAGAAGGACGATCCGGCGCTCAACCACCGGCGCAGGGTGCATTCCCAGCGGACCGCGCTCGGCGGACTCTTCGCCTTCACCGACGAGCAGCGCGCCCGGCTCCGGACGGCCACCGCCCTCTCACGGCTGACCGGCCTGGCCGACCGGGGGCCCGTGTACCTCGGCGGTGCCGACAACGACCCGGCCGAACCCGCCGAGATCCTCGCCGACCCGCCGTGCGGCTACCGGCTGGACGCGGCCCAGTACGCGCGGGTGAAGGACGAGCTGGCCCTGCACGGCGTCAGGGCCCGGCCGGACGGAGATGGCGCGTTTGTGTCCCTGCGTCAGTCGGCCAGAAGCCTGATTCCGTTGCTTCTCGATCAGCGGGCGACATATCACCTCACAAACGGTCAAGCCAGAACTGCTTGTTGATCCTTCGAGATCCGGGGCAGGTGTGGTACTGCCTACGGAGAGCGTTTTTCAGACTCGGTGAAAGGTGCCATTTGTGTCCCAGGACGACCAGACCGCGGACGGGCGGGAGGGGCTGTCGGTCACGGCGGACCTTCCCCCCGAGCCGGTCAGTACCAGGACTCCGACCACCGACCGGGTGGTGTTCGGCGTCACGGCGGTCCTCACCCTCGCCTTCGTCGTGTGGGGAGCCACCGCCACCGACTCCCTGGAGAGCGTGTCCAGCAAGCTGCTCGACGGGCTGATCCACAACGGCGGCTGGGCCTTCATGCTGGCCGCCTCCGGGTTCGTCGTCTTCGCGCTGTGGCTGGCCGTCAGCCGGTACGGCAAGATCTGCCTCGGTCAGGAGGGTGAGGAGCCGGAGTTCCGGACCATCTCCTGGGTCGCCATGATGTTCAGCGCCGGTATGGGCATCGGGCTGATGTTCTACGGCGTGAGCGAACCGCTCGCCCACTTCCGTACCCCGCCGCCGGGCACCGACCCCGCGGACGCGGCCGACGCCATGGGAACGGCGATGGCCACGACCCTCTTCCACTGGACGCTGCATCCCTGGGCGATCTACGCGGTGGTCGGCCTCGCCATCGCCTACAGTGCGTACCGAATGCGCAGGCGGCAGACGATCAGCGCGGTCTTCGAGCCGCTGATCGGCAAGCGGCACGCCTACGGCGGCTTCGGCCGCTTCATCGACATCCTGGCCATCTTCGCCACGCTGTTCGGCTCCGCGGCCTCGCTCGGTCTGGGCGCGCTCCAGATCGGCAGCGGTTTCCAGGAGCTGGACTGGATGGAGAAGACCGGAACCGGTCTCCTCGTCGCGATCATCGCCGTGCTGACCGTCTGCTTCGTCCTCTCCGCGGTCTCCGGCGTCGAGAAGGGCATCCAGTGGCTGTCCAACACCAACATGGTGCTGGCGCTGCTCCTGGTGGCGTTCGTCTTCATCGCCGGTCCCACGATCATCGTGCTCGATCTGATGCCCACCTCCTTGGGCGCCTACCTCAGCGACCTCGGGCAGCTCGTCGGGCGCACCGAGGCGTCCAGCGGCGAGGGCGTCGCGGACTGGCTCGGCAGCTGGACGGTCTTCTACTGGGCCTGGTGGATCTCCTGGACGCCCTTCGTCGGCATGTTCATCGCCCGGATCAGCCGCGGCCGGACGATCCGTCAGTTCGTCGGCGGCGTCATCCTGGTGCCCAGCACCGTCAGCCTGATCTGGTTCGCCGTCTTCGGCGGCTCGGCCATGAAGCTGGACGAGGCCGGCAAGCTCCAGGGCGCCGACACCCCCGAGGCGCAGCTGTTCGGCGTCCTCCAGGAGTTCCCGATCGCCACGGTCACCTCCATCCTCGTGATGATCCTGGTCGGCATCTTCTTCGTCTCCGGAGCCGACGCGGCCTCGATCGTCATGGGAACCCTCTCGCAGAAGGGCGTCCTCGAACCGGGCAGGTGGGTCGTCATCTTCTGGGGCGTCGTGACCGGGGCCGTGGCCGCGATCATGCTGCTGATCGGGGAGGGCAAGGAGAACGCCCTCCAAGGGCTCCAGAACCTCACCATCCTGGTGGCGGCGCCCTTCACCATCGTGATGATCGGTATGTGCGTGGCCCTGATGCGGGACCTGCGCAAGGACCCCCAGATCGTCCGCCAGGAGTTCGGCGTGGAGGCGGTCGAGTCCGCGGTGATCGAGGGGCACGCCAAGTACGACGGCGACTTCGAGATCCGGATCGGCCCCGGGACGACTCCGGTCTCGGACGAGCGCCACAAGCACGAGTCCGGCGGATCGGGCTCGACGGCCACGTCCACCTCCACCGAGAAGCGGCCATCCGACTGACCCGGTGACCGCAGAACCGCACAACGGCTCCGGAGCCCGCGACCATCGACCGGTCGCGGGCTCCGCGGCCGTTGTGGAGCCGGATTCCGGTCGCGGTCAGTCCACCAGCGCCGCCGCCGCCCGCGCACACCCCCAGGCGACGGTGACGCCCGCGCCACCGTGCCCGTAGTTGTGCACCAGCAGTCCGCCGCCCGGCAGCGCCTCCGCCTCGATCCGCACCCCGGCCTCCCGCGCCGGCCGCAGCCCCACCCGGTGCCCGAGTACCGGGGCGCCGGCGATCTCCGGCCGGATCCGGGCGCACCGCGCCACGATCTCCCGAGCCGTCTCCGGGTCGGGCTCGGTGCGCCGATCGTCCGCCTCGGCCGTACCGCCCAGCACCAGCCGGCCCGGCTGCGGGAAGAAGTACGTCGTCGCGGCCGACGCCGGATCCGCCGCGGTGTACCACTCCTCGATCCCCGGGTTCTCCACCGCGACCAGCTGCCCCCGCACCGGCCGCACCCCGGCGTCGGGCACCAGCTCGCGCGCCCCGAGCCCCGTGCAGTTCACCACCACAGCGCCGAGCTCCGCCGCCTCGTCGAACCCCTTCACCGTCCGCCGCTCCACCGCACCGCCCGCCGCCACGAGCCGCTGCTCCAGCCAGGCCAGATGGACCGGCATGTCCAGCAGCGGCAGCGTCACCCGCAGCCCCTCGGGCACCTCCACCGCGTCCTTCAGCCCCGCCGCCCAGTCGCCCAGCGCCGCGAACCGCTCACCGGCGTGCAGCCCCGCCACCCGCCGTACCCCGGTCTTCTCCGGCGCGCCCGACAGCTCCTCGTAGACCGCCAGCGTCTCCAGCGACCAGTCGCCCACCCGCTCGGCCGGCTCGATCCGGTACGGCCACCACAGGGCCCCCGCCACCGCCGACGTCGTCGCCCCGGCCGGATCGCGCGACCAGACCCGCACCCGCAGCCCGCGCTCCGCCAGTGTCACGGCGGTGGTGAGACCGACGACCCCGCCGCCCACCACGATCACATCCGCCACCACGGTCACTCCTCTTCGCTCGGCCCTCGCCCCTCGCTGCCCGGACGCTAACCGAAAGCGGAATCCCGGGGCCAGCGGAACCGGAAGCCCGGGGCCGGGGGCACACGGCGGCCGGCCGGCACGGCGCGGGGCGCTCGGCGGGTTCGACAAGTTGAGACAGGTTCGTTGACAGAGGTCGCCCACCGCAGGATTCTGAGAGCGCTCTCAGGCTCGCAGGTGATGTGCCCCCCGTTCCACCCACGCATCCGCCCGATGAGGAGAACGAGCATGCCCGCTTTACGAAGAAATCCCGGCTCACGGAGAAGTCCCGGCTCACGGAGAAGTCCCGGCTCACGGAGAAGCCTCGGCGCGCTGACCGCGGCCCTGGCCCTCGCCCTAGGGCTGACCACCGGCGTCGGCCAGCCGCCCGCCGAGGCGGCGGTACCCGCCACCATCCCGCTGACCATCACGAACGACTCGGGACGCGCCGACCAGATCTACGTCTACAACCTCGGAACGGAGCTTTCCACCGGCCGTCAGGGCTGGGCGGACGCGAACGGTACGTTCCACCCCTGGCCGGCCGGAGGCAACCCGCCCACCCCGGCCCCGGACGCGTCGATCGCCGGTCCGGGGAACGGCCGGTCGGTGACGATCCGGATGCCGAAGTTCTCCGGTCGCGTCTACTTCTCGTACGGACAGAAGCTCGTCTTCAAGGTCACCACGGGCGGTCTCGTCCAGCCCGCGGTGCAGAACCCGAGCGACCCGAACAGGAACATCCTGTTCAACTGGACCGAGTACACGCTCAACGACGCGGGTCTGTGGATCAACAGCACCCAGGTCGACATGTTCTCCGCCCCCTACTCCGTCGGCGTCAAGGCGCCGGGCGGGGCCGTCAAGAGCACCGGCAAGCTCAAGCCGGGCGGCTACAACGCCGTCTTCAGCAACCTCAGGAACCAGTCCGGCGGCTGGTCCGGCCTCATCCAGACCCGGTCCGACGGAACGGTGCTGCGCGCCCTGTCCCCGGGGCACGGCGTCGGGAGCGGCAGCCTGCCGTCCGGGATCATGGACGACTACATCAACCGGGTCTGGAGCCGCTACAGCAGCTCCGTGCTGACGGTGACGCCGTTCGCGCACGAGCCGAACACCAAGTACTACGGCCGGGTCTCCGGCAACGTCATGAACTTCACCAACGGCTCGGGCGCCGTCGTGACCTCGTTCCAGAAGCCGGACTCGGACAGCGTCTTCGGCTGCTACAAGCACCTGGACGCGCCGAACGACCAGGTGCGCGGCCCGATCTCCCGCACCCTGTGCGCGGGCTTCAACCGCTCGACCCTGCTGACCAGCGCGAACCAGCCCGACAACAACGCGGCGAACTTCTACAAGGACTCCGTGACCAACCACTACTCCCGCCTCATCCACGCGCAGATGGTGGACGGCAAGGCGTACGGCTTCGCCTTCGACGACGTGGGCGCCCACGAGTCGCTCGTCCACGACGGCAACCCGCAGGAGGCGCTGATCACGCTCGACCGCTTCAGCTGACCGCCCTGCTCTCCGGCCCGGCGGGCCGCGTTCCGCAGCATCCCGCCGGGCCGGTGCCGTCCGTGCCCCCCGCACCGCTCTGCGCTGCTCCGTTCTCACTCGTCCAAGAGATGGTCAAGGTCCGGCCAAGGGTTGTCCGGCGTCAACTTCCCACCTGGGCAGGGGGGTTAGCGTCCGCGCGTGAGAATCACCCGAACCCCCCGCACGGCGCCGACCACGCGCCGCACCCTGCTCCGCGCCTCCGCCGCCACCGCCGCGGCGGGCGTGCTCGCCGCGGGCTCCTCGCCCGTGGGCGCCGCCCCGCGCACCCGGTCCGCGACCGCGGCGAGGCCCGCGACCCCGGCCGCGGCCCTGAAGGCACTCGCCGCCGGGAACCGCCGCTGGCGCACGCTCCACCAAAGGCATCCCCACGAGGCCGCCGGGGTGCGCACCGCTCTCGTGTCCGGCCAGTCGCCGTTCGCGCTGATACTCGGCTGCATCGACTCCCGCGTCCCGCCGGAGCTGGTCTTCGACCAGGGACTCGGCGACCTGATGACCGTCCGCTCGGCCGGCGAGGTACTGGACGAGGCGGTGCTCGGCAGCATCGCCTACGGCGTCCTCGAACTGGGCATCCCGCTGGTCGTGGTCCTGGGACACCAGTCGTGCGGCGCGGTCGCCGCCGCGGTCCACGCGGAGGAGACCGGGGAGCACCTGCCCGCGCACATCCAGTACGTGGCCGACCAGATCAGGCCCGCGATCGTGCACGGGCAGCACGGCGACGCCCGGGTGGACGCCACGGTCAGCGCCCAGGTCCGGCTGGTCCGGTCCCGCCTGGCGCGCGAGGCCGATCTCGCGGCGAAGGTGGCCGCCGGGGAGCTGGCGATCGTGGGGGCGCGGTACGAACTGAGCACCCAGCTGGTCCACCGGGTCGGCTGACCGCCACAGAGGGCGTCGGGTCGCGGTGCTTCGGCCGGAGAGGGCATCGGCCGGCCGGGGCATCGAGAACCGGCGACTAGGATCGGCACCCTGATGACTGCCACTCTCGTCGCCAAGGACCTCGCCGCCGGACACGGTGACCGCACGCTCTTCGCCGGGCTCGACCTCGTCGTCGCCCCCGGTGACGTGATCGGTCTCGTCGGAGTCAACGGCGCCGGAAAATCCTCCCTGCTCCGCCTCCTCGCCGGGCTCGACCGCCCGGAGGAGGGCGAGCTGCGCCTCTCGCCGCCCACCGCCACCGTCGGCCACCTCCCGCAGGAGCCCGAGCGCCGCGACGGCGAGACCGTGGCCGCCTTCCTGGCCCGCCGCACCGGCGTCGCCGATGCCCAGCGCATCATGGACGAGGCGACCGAGGCCCTGGTCGCGGGAGCGCCCGGCGCGGACGACGCGTACTCCGACGCCCTGGAGCGCTGGCTCGCCCTCGGCGGCGCGGACCTGGACGAGCGGGCCGAGCAGGTCGCCGCCGAGCTCGGGCTGACCGTGGGCCTCGACCGGCCCATGACCGCGCTCTCCGGCGGCCAGGCGGCCCGCGCCGGACTCGCCTCGCTGCTCCTCTCCCGCTACGACGTCTTCCTGCTCGACGAGCCCACCAACGACCTCGACCTCGACGGGCTGGAGCGTCTGGAGCGCTTCGTGTCCGGCCTGCGCGCGGGAACGGTCGTCATCAGCCACGACCGTGAGTTCCTGATGCGCACGGTCACCAAGGTGCTGGAGCTGGACCTCGCCCAGCAGCAGATCAATCTGTACGGCGGTGGCTACGCGGCCTATCTGGAGGAGCGGGAGACCGCCCGCCGGCACGCCCGCGAGGGCTATGAGGAGTACGCCGACAAGAAGGCGTCCCTCGAAGCGCGCGGCCATATGCAGCGCTCCTGGATGGACAAGGGCGTCAAGAACGCCCGCCGCAAGGCCACCGACGGCGACAAGCTCGGCCGTAACGCCCGCAGCGAGGCCAGCGAGAAGCAGGCCGCGAAGGCCCGGCAGACCCAGCGCATGATCGAGCGTCTCGACGTGGTCGAGGAGCCGCGCAAGGAGTGGGAGCTGCGGATGGAGATCGCCTCCGCCCCGCGCTCCGGATCCGTCGTCGCCACCCTGCGCGACGCCCGGGTGGCCCGCGGCGACTTCACCTTCGGCCCCGCCTCGCTCCAGATCGACTGGGCGGACCGGGTCGCCATCACCGGGGCCAACGGCGCGGGCAAGTCCACACTGCTGGCGGCCCTGTTGGAGCGGCTGCCGCTGGACTCCGGCGACGCCACGCTCGGTTCGGGCGTCGTCGTCGGCGAAGTGGACCAGGCCCGCAAGCTGTTCCTCGGCGCACAGTCGCTGCTGGACGCGTTCTGCGCGGCCGTGCCGGACACCGAACCGGCCGAAGTCCGCACGCTGCTCGCCAAGTTCGGCCTGCGCGCCGACCATGTGATGCGACCGGCCACCAGCCTCTCCCCGGGCGAGCGCACCCGCGCGGCCCTCGCCCTGCTCCAGGGCCGGGGCGTCAACCTCCTGGTGCTCGACGAGCCGACGAACCACCTCGACCTGCCCGCCATCGAGCAGTTGGAGGCGGCCCTGGAGACGTACACGGGCACCCTGCTGCTGGTCACGCACGACCGGCGGATGCTGGAGGCAGTCCGGACGACCCGCCGCATCGAAGTGACGGACGGTCAGGTCAAGGAGGTCTGAGCGGAGTTACGGGGGCCGGGGTGCGGCCCGCACCCCGACCCCCGTAACCACGCGAGGCGGTGAGGGGCGGGCCGAACCCGGCGACCCGCCCCTCACCTCCCGCCTCGTTCAGCGACCCCGGCCGCCGCCCGGCTTCGGGTCGGCCAGCCCGGCCCGCCGCAGCGCATCGGCCATCGCGCTGTTCGCCGGAGCCGGAGCACCCTGGCCGCCCTGCCGCGAGCCACCGCCACCGCCGCGCCGGTCCCGGCCGCCGCCGCCCTGCTGGCCCTGACCGCCACCGGACGGCTGTCCCTGGCCCTGACCCTGGCGCTGCTTCGGGGGCCGGCCGCCCCGCTCGCCGCGGCCCTGCTGCCCGCCGCCCGGACCGCCGCCCGCGCCGGGCTCGTCGTCGAGCCGCAGCGTCAGTGAGATCCGCTTGCGCGGCACATCGACGTCCATGACCTTGACCTTCACGATGTCCCCGGGCTTCACCACGTCCCGCGGGTCCTTCACGAACGTCTTCGACAGCGCCGAGACATGCACCAGACCGTCCTGGTGGACGCCGACGTCGACGAACGCGCCGAACGCGGCCACGTTCGTCACGACGCCCTCCAGCACCATGCCCGGCTCCAGGTCGCCGAGCTTCTCGACGCCCTCCTTGAAGGTCGCCGTGCGGAAGGCGGGCCGCGGGTCGCGCCCCGGCTTCTCCAGCTCCTTGAGGATGTCCGTCACGGTCGGCAGCCCGAACATGTCGTCCACGAAGTCCGCCGCGCGCAGTGCCCGCAGGGCGTCCGCGTTGCCGATCAGCGAGGCCACCTCGCCGCCCGCGCTCTTCCCCATCCGCCGCACCACCGGGTAGGCCTCGGGGTGCACGCTGGAGCCGTCCAGCGGGTCGTCGCCGCCCCGGATCCGCAGGAAGCCCGCGCACTGTTCGTACGCCTTCGGGCCGAGCCGCGCCACGTCCTTGAGCGCCTTCCGGGACCGGAAGGGGCCGTTGGTGTCGCGGTGCGCGACGATGTTCTCCGCGAGCCCCGAGCTGATCCCCGAGACTCGTGAAAGCAGCGGTGCGGACGCGGTGTTGACGTCCACGCCGACGCCGTTCACACAGTCCTCGACGACCGCGTCCAGGGACCGCGAGAGCTTCACCTCGGACAGGTCGTGCTGGTACTGGCCGACGCCGATCGACTTCGGGTCGATCTTCACCAGCTCCGCCAGCGGGTCCTGGAGCCGCCGCGCGATGGAGACGGCGCCGCGCAACGACACGTCCATGTCGGGCAGTTCCTGCGAGGCGAACGCGGAGGCGGAGTACACCGAGGCGCCCGCCTCCGAGACCATCACCTTGGTGAGCTTCAACTCCGGGTGCTTGTCGATCAGTTCACCGGCGAGCTTGTCCGTCTCGCGGGACGCCGTGCCGTTGCCGATCGCGACCAGGTCGACCGCGTGCTCCTTCGCGAGGTGCGCGAGCTTGGCCAGCGCCTGGTCCCACTTGTTCGCGGGCACATGCGGGTGGATCACATCGGTGGCCACCACCTTGCCGGTCGCGTCGACGACCGCCACCTTCACCCCCGTACGGAAACCGGGGTCGAGACCGAGCGTGGCGCGGGTGCCGGCCGGGGCGGCGAGCAGCAGATCGCGCAGGTTCGAGGCGAAGACGCGTACGGCCTCGTCCTCCGCCGCCGTGCGCAGCCGCAGCCGCAGGTCGATGCCCAGGTGCACCTGGATCCGGGTCCGCCACGCCCAACGCACGGTGTCGCCCAGCCACTTGTCGCCCGGGCGGCCCCGGTCGGCGATCTCGAAGCGGCGGGCGATCATGTTCTCGTACGAGGAGGGACCGGGCTGCCCTGCGGCCTCCGGCTCCTCCGGTTCCAGGACCAGATCGAGCACGTTCTCCTTCTCGCCGCGCAGCATCGCGAGCACCCGGTGCGAGGGCAGCGCGGTGAACGGCTCCGCGAAGTCGAAGTAGTCGGCGAACTTCGCGCCCGCCTCCTCCTGGCCCTCGCGCACCTTCGCCGCCAGCCGGCCGCGGGTCCACATGCGCTCGCGCAGCTCGCCGGTCAGGTCGGCGTCCTCGGAGAACCGCTCGGTGAGGATCGAGCGGGCGCCGTCCAGCGCGGCGGCCGCGTCCGCGACACCCTTGTCGCCGTCCACGAACGCGGCGGCCGCCGCGAGCGGGTCGACCGACGGGTCGCCGAGCAGTCCGTCCGCCAGCGGTTCGAGCCCCGCCTCCCGGGCGATCTGCGCCTTGGTGCGCCGCTTCGGCTTGAACGGCAGATAGATGTCCTCCAGGCGCGCCTTGGTCTCCGCGGCCCGGATGCTCGCCTCCAGCGCCGCGTCGAGCTTGCCCTGTTCCGTCACGGATTCGAGGATCGCGGTACGCCGCTCCTCCAGCTCCCGCAGATAGCGCAGCCGTTCCTCCAGCGTGCGCAGCTGCGCATCGTCGAGGGATTCGGTCGCCTCCTTGCGGTAGCGCGCGATGAACGGCACGGTCGATCCGCCGTCGAGCAGCTCGACGGCGGCCCTGACCTGTCGCTCACGTACGCCGAGCTCCTCGGCGATCCTGCCTTCGATGGACGTCGTCACGGTTTTCCCGACTCGCCTTCTCGTACTGGCTGTGCTGGCCGTGCCCGGGTCGTGATGAGCACGTTCTTGCTTGCCGGGGGCATCCCCCAGGCCTGCATTGTGCCGGGTGGCCGGGGGCCGTGTCGCGTGACCTCGGGCAACACGCCCGGGAGCCCCGACGCGGTGCGCGGGGGTCCCGGGCCGTGCCGGGGCCCGTCCCGGGTCAGCCCCGGCCGGTCGCCGAGGCCGGGAACGCGCCCGCCGCCGCGGCCGTGAACAGGAAGCCGCGCCCCAGCTCGGTGAGCCGCTCCACGCCTTCCGCGCCCAGGTGTTCGTACGGGGCCGCGTCCATGCGGTCCGTCGCCTGCTCGACCTCCGCGCGCAGCGCCGTTCCGGCCTCGGTGAGCGCCAACTCCTCGCCGCCCGCCAGCAGCCCGCGCTCCCGCAGTCGCTCGGACGCCGCCTCCCAGTCGGTGCGGCGCCAGCCCCGGGAGGACAGGATCCAGCGGATCGCCATGCCCTTGCCGGTCGCGGTGTGGCTGACCAGTGACTCCAGCGGGTCGAGACCGGCGGCGAGCAGGGCGGCCAGATGCGCGTCGCCCCGGTGCTCGCGCAGCAGGGTCGCCGCGTGCCAGAACGCCAGGTGCGGCTCCTCGGGCACCGGCAGCTCCGCGTGCGCCGCGTACAGCGGGCGGGCGTGCGGGGTGCAGGCCTCGGTGGCGCGCAGCGCGAGCCGGGCCGCCTCCGCCATCTCGGCGGAGGCGACGATCTCCTCGCCGAGCAGCCGCCGCAGCGTCGAGTCCGCCGCCCGCAGCCGGGCCCCGAGGACCACGTCGGGAGCGGCGGTCTCCCAGACGGCGGGCACATGGCGGGCCACCAGCGCGGGGTTGAAGTTGTAGAAGGTGGCGCTGACGGTCCCCGCGCCCACCGCGCCGAGCGCGGCGGCCCGGGTCGCGAAGTAGGCGGCGCTGGGGTCCTCGATGCCGATCTTCGCCATCTCCGCGCCCAGGTCGGGGGAGAAGAAGAGACACGAGTGCAGCGGGTTGACGGCGTTGTGGCAGCGGCGCTCCGCGCGGGCCGGGAGAGAACTCATACGGGCACGTTACCGACTGGTCGGTACGGAAGGGAACCCCGGGGGAGGGGTGGCCGTGCCACGGAAGGCCGATGGCAGGAAAGGTGGGGTACTCGTCATTGCGGCCATCGTCGCCCGTCGCCCAGGATGACGGACGTGAAGCAGCGAACCGTGCTCGTCGTCCTCTTCGACGGTGTTCAGAGCCTCGACGTGAGCGGCCCGATGGAGGTCTTCTCCGGCGCCTCCCGGTCGCCCGGCGTCTCCTACGACCTGCGGACCGCCTCGCTCGACGGTCGCCCGGTCCGGTCCACCAGCGGTCTGACCCTGGTGCCCGACAGCAGCCTGGCCGACGCGCCCGCCCCGCACACGCTGCTGGTGCCCGGCGGGCAGGGCACCCGGGGCTCGCAGCCCGGGCTGACCGGCTGGCTGCGGGAGCACGCGCCCCGCGCGGAGCGGCTGGTCTCCGTGTGCACCGGGGCGTTGCTGCTGGCCGAGGCGGGCCTGCTGGACGGGCACCGGGTCACCACCCACTGGAACTACTGCGAGCGGCTGGCCCGTGACTACCCGGCCGTCGAGGTCGACCCGGAGCCGATCTTCGTACGGGACGGGCGGCTGGCCACCTCGGCGGGCGTCACCGCGGGCATCGATCTGGCCCTCGCGCTCGTCGAGGAGGACCACGGGCGCGACCTCGCGCTGACGATCGCCCGGCACCTCGTGGTGTTCCTGCGCCGCCCGGGCAACCAGGCCCAGTTCAGCGCCCAGCTCAGCGCCCAGACCGCCCGGCGCGAACCGCTGCGCGAGGTCCAGCACTGGATCGCCCAGCACCCGGACGCCGACCTCGGGGTCGACGCCCTCGCGGCCCGCGCCCGGCTCTCGCCCCGGCACTTCGCCCGCGCCTTCCGGTCGGAGACCGGCACGACCCCGGGGCGGTACGTCGAACGCGTCCGTCTGGAGCACGCCCGCCGGCTCCTGGAGGACACCGCCGACGGCGTCGAGCGGATCGCCCGCGCCAGCGGCTACGGCACCCCGGAGGCCATGCGCCGGGCCTTCGTGAAGACCCTCGCGACGGCACCGGCCGAATACCGCCGCCGCTTCCGCACACCCGCGGCCGGCAGCTGACACCCGAAACGCACCGCCGGTCGGCCGACCAGCCGGTCAGCCGGTCAGTCAGCCGTCAGCCACCATCCGGCCCGTCCGTCCGAACCGAGAGGCAGCTTCCGTGCAGATCGCCATCCTGCTCTTCGACCGTTTCACCGCCCTGGACGCGGTGGGCCCCTACGAGATCCTCAGCCGCGCCCCCGGCGCCGAGACCGTCTTCGTCGCCGAACGGACCGGACCCGTCCGCAACGACAGCGGAAGCCTCGCGCTCGTCGCGGAGAAGACGCTCGCCGAGGTGCCGTCGCCCGATCTGGTGATCGTGCCCGGCGGCCCCGGCCAGAGCGACCAGATGGAGAACGACACCCTGCTCGGCTGGCTGCGCACGGTCGACGCCACCTCCACCTGGACCACCTCGGTCTGCACCGGATCGCTGCTGCTGGCGGCGGCCGGACTTCTGCGGGGACGACGGGCCACCTCGCACTGGCTGGCGCTGGAGCTGCTGGAGGAGTTCGGCGTCGAGCCCACCGGGGAGCGGGTTGTGCTCGACGGCAAGTACGTCACCGCCGCCGGGGTCTCCTCCGGCATCGACATGGGGCTGACCCTGCTCGGCCGGATCGCCGGCGACGACGTGGCGCGCTCGGTGCAGCTGCTCACGGAGTACGACCCGCAGCCGCCCTACGACTCCGGCTCGCCGCACAAGGCCCCGGCCGCCCTCGTCGAGGAGTGGCGGTCCAGGAGCCGTCACAGCGCCCGGTAGGGCCCGGGCCCCACCGGCTCACCCGGAGGTGGGGCCCGTCGTGTAGGTGAACACCGGCGCGCGCCGCTCCAGGAAGGCGGCGACGCCCTCCGCCGTGTCCGTACTGCTCCGCGCCTCACCGGCCCAGTACGCGTCCCGGTCCGTCCGGCCCGCCGCGAACTCCTTCGCCGCGGCCTGGGTCAGCCGGGACCGGGATGCCAGGACCCGTACGTACTCCTCGACCCGCTTGTCCAGGCCGCCCACGGGCAGCACCTCGTCGGCCAGGCCGGTGCGCAGCGCCCGTCCGGTGTCGATCAGCTCGCCGGAGAACAGCAGATGCTTGGCCGTGCCCGGGCCGACGAGGGCGACCAGCCGCCGGGTCGAGGAAGCCGGATAGACGATGCCGAGCTTCGCCGGGGTCACCCCGAAGGAGGCGCCCTCCTCCGCGAACCGCAGATCGCAGGCGGCGGCCAGCTGGCTGCCGCCGCCCACGCAGTAGCCGCGTACCGCGGCCAGCGTCGGCCGGGGGAACGCGGCGAGCGCCTCCTCGGCCGCCACCGCCAGGCCCTGGGCGGTGTCCGCGCTCTCCCGCAGCGTGGAGATGTCGGCCCCGGCGCAGAAGGTGTCCCCGGCCCCGGTCAGCACCAGGACCCGGACCGCCGGGTCGGCCGCCAGCCGCTCCAGCAGCTCCGGCAGGCTCCGCCACATCGCGGCGGTCATCGCGTTGCGCTTGGCGGGGTTCGTGATCACGACGGTGGCGACGCCGCGCTCGACGGACGGGATCAGGCTCGGTTCCGTACGGTCCATGGGCCGGATGCTATCCGGGGGGTTCGAACCTATGATCAAGAAGGGGTCGTGAGCCGGGCACGCACCGTGAGGAGCTGTCGATGAACGAACCCACAGCCGAGGGCAGGAAGCTCAGCCGCAGTTTCGGCTGGCTGGCGCTGCTCGGCGCGCTGCTGGTGATCGCGGGCATCATCGGTCTCGTCTACACCGGCGTCGCCACCCTCACCTCGATGCTGCTCTTCGGCTGGCTGCTGCTCGTCGGTGGCCTCGTCGGACTGCTGCACGCGATCGAGTCGCGCGGCACCAACTACTTCTGGCTGGGTGTGGTCGTCGCGGCCCTCAACATCGCAGCGGGCGTCGTCGTCATCAAGCATCCCGAGGGCACGGCCGAGGCGCTCACCATGTTCGCCGCCCTGCTCTTCCTGACCGGCGGGGTTTTCCGGCTGGTCGGCAGTGTCGTGGTACGCGGCCCGCAGATGGGGTGGACGCTGCTCCAGGGCGCCTTCGGGCTGCTGCTGGGGCTGCTGGTGCTCTTCGACTGGCCGCACAGCAGCCTGTACGTCCTGGGCTGCTTCTTCTCGCTGGCCCTGCTGTTCGACGGGCTCGGCCTGATCGCCATCGGCATCGGCGGCCGCCGCATCGTCAGCATGGTCTCGGAGCGGCTCGATGAAACTGCCCCGACCTCGGACGAGCCGATCAAGTCACCAGAAGAAGAGCAGAAGTAGTCCCTGGGCTTGCAGAGATGTGCTCGTTCGGTCGAATAGCGCCGATACCTGGCTACTTCCGATCAGTGGCACGGTCCGGACCAGGCCATTCCCAACACTCTTTACTCGACGGTCAGTGCAGTGCGAGTGAGAGCTGGTGCCGGACGATGGAGAGCCTCGGGAGTGCCCCCGCCGACCCCGTGTCGTACGAGGGGGAGTGGCGCTTCACCGCCCCCGCCGTGGACGCGTCCGTGCCCAGCGCCCGGCACGCCGTACGCGATCTGCTCGGGCGGCAGGGCGTGCCCATCGAGGACGGCATCCTCCAGGGGCTCCTGCTGATCGTCTCGGAGCTGGTGACCAACGCCGTCAAGCACGCGGCGCTCCTCTCGCCCGAGCTGGCCGTCGAGGTGGCCATCGCCGCCGACTGGGTCCGCGTCTCGGTCGAGGACAACCACCCCTACCGCCCCACCGCCCTGGAGACGGACTACGCCCAGACCGGCGGCCGGGGCCTGCTGCTGGTCAAGGTCGTCACCGCGGAGGCGGGCGGCACCTGCGACGTCGAGCACACCGCGAGCGGCGGGAAGATCATCTGGGCGGCGCTGCCGTTGAAGACGCAGCTCTGACCGCCCCGTACGGGGACGAGCGAGGGCTCACCAGCCGGCGGAGGGCCCCGTCAGCTCACGGATCGCCGGCCGTGCCGCGTCCAGCACCGTCATGAACCACGCCGAGAACGGCGCCCGCGCGTGCCGCTCCGCCAGCTCCGCCGCCGTCACGAAGGCCGTCTCCCCGACCTCCTCGGGGTCCGGCTTCAGGGCCTCCTGCGCCATTCCCACGAACAGGTGGTTGAACTCCTGCTCCACCAGACCCGAAGCGGGGTCCGGGTGGTTGTAGCGGACCGTGCCCGCCTCGGCCAGCAGTGAGGGCGAGAGCCCCAGCTCCTCGTACGTACGCCGGGCGGCGGCCGCGAACGGCGCCTCGCCCGGATAGGGGTGTCCGCAGCAGGTGTTCGACCAGACACCGGGGGAGTGGTACTTGCCGAGTGCCCGGCGCTGGAGCAGCAGCCGCCCCTGCTCGTCGAAGAGGAACACCGAGAACGCGCGGTGCAGCTGCCCGGGGGCCTGGTGGGCCGCCAGCTTCTCCGCGGTGCCGATCGTGGTGCCGTTCTCGTCGACCAGTTCGAGCATGATCGCTTCTGCGGTGCCGTTCGACGAGCTGTGCGTCGCGGTGGCTGGTGTGGTCGGCATACCCATCCTTCGCTTTGGTTCCCGGCCTCGTGCGCCGGGCCCCTGGAGTCCGGTCAAGTCTGCCGTACAAAAGCCGCTTGTCCGCACTTCGGGTCCGGGCATGTCCGCCCCGCCGCGCCCTGCGAGCGCGGCGGGGCGGACGGGCCGTCAGACCCCGAAGGCCGCCGGATAACGGATCATGCCCGCCGGAACCGGGACGGAATCGTCCAGCACCAGGGCCATCATCGCCTCGTCCGGAACCTCGAAACCCGGCCGGATCCCGTAGCGCGAGGCCGGCACGAAACCGAAGCGCGGGTAGTACTCGGGATGACCGAGCACCAGCACCAGCGCCTCACCGCGCACCCGGGCGGCGTCCAGCACCGCCCGGACCACGGCCTGCCCCGCACCCTGCCGCTGGTGGGCGGGGGAGGTGGCCACCGGGGCCAGCGCCAGCGCCGGGGCGTCGCCGACCCGGCAGCGGGTCAGCAGCGCGTACGCCGCGAGAGACCCGTCCGGAGCCTCGGCGACATGACTCAGGCCCGGCAGCCAGGCCTCGGGGTCGGCCCGCAGGGCGTCCACGAGGTCGGCCTCGTCCCGGGTCGGGAACGCGGCCGTGTTGACCGCGTGCACGGCCGTACGGTCCGCCGGTGTCTCCGGCCGGGTGGCCCACCGAGGATCGGCCGGGCGCAGGACATAGGCGGCGTAGCCGTACTCCGTGCCGTGCTCCCGCCGCACCGCCAGCTCCTCGCGGGTGGCCGCGAGCGCCCACTCCATACCGGGAGCGCCCGGGTCGGTGTCCGCGACCCGCTCGGCGAGCGGTGCGTAGTACGCGTCCCAGTCGCTCTCGGGCTGGACCAGCACGGCGCGGACCGTGCAGCCCGCGGCGACGGCCGCCGCGGTGGTCTCCGGCAGGGTGCGCAGGGATCCGTTGCGGTCCCAGAAGCCGCGCGCCCCGTCGGACGGCGCGTCCGTGGTCCAGACGCACTCGGAGATCATCATCGAGCCGCCCGGGGCCAGCAGCCGCTGCCAGTCGCGGACGGCGGTGTCGAACCCGATGCAGTACGCCGACCCCTCGGCCCAGATCAGGTCGAAGGCCCCTTCGGGGAACGCGGGGCCGGTGAGATCGCCCATGTCGGCCCGGACCGTACGGATCCGGTCGCCGAGGCCACGGGCCACGGCCGCCGCACGCAGCTCGTCCAGGAACGGCTGGTGCAGGTCGACCGCGGTCACCTCGGCGCCCGCCTCGGCGGCGAGCAGCAGAGCGGCACGGCCCGGACCGCAGCCCAGGTCGAGGACGCGCGGACGGTCGGGCAGCGGACCGGCGAGTTCCAGCAGCCGGCGCGTGGTCGCGTCGGAGCCGGGACTCTGCCGGGGAAGACGGTGGTGCAGGGTGAAGAACGCCTCGGTGCGCGAGGCGTCGTCGGTGTGGTCGGTCAACGTGGGAACCCTTGCGTGTGAGGGCTCCGACCCGATCCGCGAAGAAGGTGGACCTAGCCGGAAACCCTGGAGATGAGGAAGGACCGATTGCTGCGCCGGGAAGGCGTCGTCGCGACCGTCATCAACCTCAGCTCCTCTCGAAAGGTCCCGGTGACACCGGGTTCCGCTCCACCACGAGACTCGAACGTCTCAGCGACTCCACCCTAGCACCGACCCCTCGCGCCTCTCAGTGGCAGAGGTGCGCCTCGTGCTCGGCGTGGCCGCTCGGCTCCAGCTGGAAGGTGCAGTGCTCCACGTCGAAGTGGTCCCCGAGGCAGCCCTGCAGCTCGTGCAGAACCTTCTCGTGTCCTATCGAGTCCAGCATCTCCTGGCGCACCACCACATGGGCGGAGAGCACCGGCATGCCCGAGGTGATCGTCCAGGCGTGCAGGTCGTGGACGTCCAGGACTCCGGGCAGCGCCGTGATGTGGGCCCGTACCTCCGCCATGTCCACGCCCTTGGGCGCCGCCTCCAGCAGCACGTTCAGGGTCTCCCGCAGCAGCTTCACCGTCCGGGGGACGATCATCAGGCCGATCGCCAGCGAGGCGATCGGGTCGGCGGCCTGCCAGCCGGTCGCCATGATGACGCCCGCCGAGACGATCACGGCGATCGAGCCCAGGGTGTCGGCCATCACCTCCAGATAGGCGCCCCGCACGTTCAGGCTCTCCTTCTGCCCGCGCATCAGCAGGGACAGCGAGACGATGTTGGCCACCAGGCCGACCGCGGCGAACGCGATGGCGAGTCCGCCCTTCGTCTCGGCCGGGGTGATGAACCGCTCGACCGCCTCGAAGACCAGATAGCCGCCGACCCCCAGCAGCAGCAGACAGTTGGCGAGGGCCGCCAGGATCTCCGCACGGGCGAAGCCGAAGGTGCGGTTCGGGCCGGCCGGGCGGTTGGCGAAGTGGATGGCGAGCAGCGCCATGCCGAGCCCCAGGGCGTCGGTGGCCATGTGGGCGGCGTCCGCGATCAGGGCCAGCGAGTCGGAGAGGACGCCGCCGACGATCTCCATCACCATCACGCTCAGCGTGATCGCGAGGGCCACCCGGAGCCTGCCCCGGTACGCGGCGGCCGCCGTGCCGGTCGCAGGCGGCCCGCCGTGCGTATGTCCGTGATCGTGGCCAGCCCCCATGCGAAACGCCTCCAGGTCCCTAGGACGCGCCGGGGCGGAACCGCCCCGACCAGGCCAGTGAACTACGGGTGGGGGGTATGGGGCAACACGGGACTGAACACCGTTGTCATGTGCTCTGACCTGCGGAAACGTTCCGCAGGTCAGGGCGTTGACACGATCACCGACGCCACGGGGAACCGATCACGGACGGGCCTCGGGATGGCGCAGCTGCCAGCCCTCCCAGGCCGACTCGACCATCTCGCGCACACTCCGCCGTGCCGTCCAGCCGAGCTCCTCGGTGATCCGCGCGGCCGACGCCACCGCCTTCGGCGCGTCACCGGCCCGGCGCGGCTCCACCACCGGCTCGAGTCCGTGACCCGTCACCTCGCCGATCACCTCGGCCAGCTCCCGCACCGAGACGCCCTCGCCCCGGCCGACGTTCAGCGTCAGGTCGACGGCGTCCGCCCCGTCCAGCCGCCGCGCGACGGCGAGGTGCGCCTCCGCCAGGTCGGCGACGTGGATGTAGTCGCGGACGCAGGTGCCGTCCGGCGTCGGGTAGTCGTCACCGAAGATCCGCGGGGCCTCGCCGCGCGTCAGCCGCTCGAACATCATCGGCACGATGTTGAAGACCCCGGTGTCCGCGAGCTCCGGTGCGGCGGAGCCCGCCACGTTGAAGTACCGCAGACAGGCGGTCGAGATCCCGTGGGCCTTCCCGGTGGCCCGCACCAGCCACTCCCCGGTGAGCTTGGTCTCGCCGTACGGGTTGATCGGCAGGCAGGGCGTCTCCTCGGTGATGAGCTCCACGTCCGGTACGCCGTAGACGGCCGCCGACGACGAGAAGAGGAAGCGCCGCACACCCGCCGCGACCACGGCCTCCAGCAGCACGCCCAGCCCGGCGACGTTCTCCCGGTAGTACAGCAGCGGCTTCTCCACGGACTCGCCGACCTGCTTCTTCGCCGCGAGATGCACCACACCGCTCACCGTGTGCCCGGCCAGCACCCGGTCCAGCAGGGCCCGGTCGGAGGCCGAGCCCTCCACCAGGGTCACGTCCTCGGGCAGCCGGTCCACGATGCCGCTGGAGCGGTCGTCGAGCACCACGACCCGCTCGCCCGCCGCCACCATGGCCCGCGCCACGTGTGCCCCGATATAACCCGCCCCGCCTGTGATCAGCCATGTCATGACCGTCAGCCTAAGGGCCCGCCGTCCGCGGCCCGGCCCGCGGGTTTGTGGGCCGGGCCCCCGATCGATGATGATGATCGCGAACGGCGACCGCGCTTGCGGATCCACCCGAACAGCGCACAAACGGGTGGTGAACTCAGCCTTCCGTTCATCGGATAGCCTCAGCCGACACGCCGCCGGCCCGTCTCGTGGCCGTGCGGCCGTGTGTCGTCCCCGTCAGTGCCAAGGAGTGAGTTCGTCTGTCGACCGCCATCCTCACCGGTACGCCGGTACCCGGGTCGTCGCTCGCGGACGATCTGCGGTCCCTGGGCTTCGATGTGCAGACCGCCGTCGACGCCGGTGACGCCGCAGCCCTGCTCGCCGCCGTTCCGGCCGGCCGCCGGGTCGCCCTCGTCGACCCGCGCTTCGTGGGCCACGTCCACGCGCTGCGGCTCGGACTGACCGACCCGCGCTTCGCCGTCGCCACCGTGCCCGGCGCGCTCACCGCCCGGCCCGAGGCGCGCGGCGCCCTGCTGAGTGCGCTCCGGCGCACCACGGCCGCCGTCGGCGCGGGCGCCCCGGTCGTCGAGCCGGACACCGACCCCGCGCCCGAGGACCGCACCGTCCCCGGCCGGATCGCCGTGGCACTGGAGGCCGACGGCACCGCCGTACAGCGCCCCGCCCTCGGCTCGCTCGTCGCGGCCGTCCCCACGGACCCGGAGCAGCGGGCCGCCGCCGAGGCGGGCCTCGCCTCGGTCGACGACGAGGCCGTACGGCTGCGCAGCGCGGTGAAGGCGCACGACGGCTTCTTCACCACCTTCTGCATCAGCCCCTACTCCCGCTACATCGCCCGCTGGTGCGCCCGCCGCAACCTCACCCCGAACCAGGTCACCACCGCCTCGCTGATCACCGCGCTGATCGCGGCGGGCGCGGCGGCCACCGGCACCCGGGGCGGCTATGTCGCCGCCGGGATCCTGCTGATGGTCTCCTTCGTGCTGGACTGCACCGACGGGCAGCTCGCCCGCTACTCGCTGCAGTACTCCACGATGGGGGCCTGGCTGGACGCCACCTTCGACCGGGCCAAGGAGTACGCGTACTACGCGGGGCTCGCCATCGGCGCCGTACGCGGCGGTGACGACGTATGGGTCCTGGCGCTGGGCGCGATGGTCCTCCAGGCCTGCCGCCATGTCGTGGACTTCTCGTTCAACGAGGCCAACCACGACGCGGTCGCCAACACCAGCCCCACCGCCGCCCTCTCCGGCAAGCTCGACAGCGTCGGCTGGACGGTCTGGGCGCGCCGGATGATCGTGCTGCCGATCGGCGAGCGCTGGGCCATGATCGCGGTCCTCACCGCGCTCACCACGCCCCGCATCGTCTTCTACGCCCTGCTCATCGGCTGCGCGCTCGCCGCCTGCTACACCACAGCGGGCCGTCTGCTGCGCTCGCTGACCCGCAAGGCGCGCCGTACCGACCGCGCCGCGCAGGCCCTGGCGGACCTCGCCGACTCCGGCCCGCTCGCCCAGGGCGTCGCGGCCGTCGCCCCCGGGCTCCGGGGCGCGTTCACCGCTCCGGCCGTCGCCCTGCTCGGCACGCTCGTGATGATCGGCGGGGCGCTCTTCCTCCCGTACGGCAGCTGGCTCACCGTCGCCGCCGCGGCGGTGTACGTGGTCCTCTCCGGCCTCGCCGTCGCCCGCCCGCTCAAGGGCGCGCTCGACTGGCTGGTGCCGCCGTTCTTCCGGGCCGCGGAGTACGTCACGATCCTGGTGCTGGCGGCCCGCAGCGACGTCCCGCACGCCGTTCCGGCGGCCTTCGGGCTGGTCTCGGCCGTCGCCTACCATCACTACGACACGGTGTACCGCATTCGCGGAGGCACCGGCGCGCCGCCCCAGTGGCTGGTGCGGACGATCGGTGGACACGAGGGCCGTACCGCGCTGGTGGCCGTCCTCGCCGCCGTACTCACCCACGCTTCAGGTTTCACCACGGCCCTGACCGCGCTCGCGGTCGCCGTGGCTCTGGTGGTGCTCGTGGAGTCCATCCGCTTCTGGGTGTCCTCCTCGGCGCCCGCCGTACACGACGAAGGAGAACTCGCATGATCGGCCTCGTACTGGCAGCCGGTGCAGGACGACGTCTGCGCCCCTACACGGACACGCTCCCCAAGGCGCTCGTCCCTGTCGACGGCGACAAGACGGTCCTCGACCTCACGCTCGCCAACTTCGCCGAGGTCGGACTCACCGAGGTCGCGATCGTCGTCGGCTACCGCAAGGAGGCCGTCTACGCCCGCAAGGCCGAGCTGGAGGCGACCTACGGCCTCACCCTCACGCTGATCGACAACGACAAGGCCGAGGAGTGGAACAACGCCTACTCCCTGTGGTGCGCCCGTGACGTCATCAAGCGCGGCGTGATCCTCGCCAACGGCGACACCGTGCACCCGGTCTCCGTCGAGAAGACCCTTCTGGACGCCCGCGGCAAGGGCCAGAAGATCATCCTCGCCCTGGACACCGAGAAGAGCCTCGCCGACGAGGAGATGAAGGTCATCACCGCGGAGGGCAAGGGAGTTCAGCGCATCACCAAGCTGATGGACCCGGCCACCGCGACCGGTGAGTACATCGGCGTCACCCTCATCGAGGCCGAGGCCGCCGAGGAGCTGGCGGACGCGCTGAAGACCACCTTCGAGCGCGACCCCGACCTCTACTACGAGGACGGCTACCAGGAGCTGGTCAACCGCGGCTTCACCGTGGACGTGGCCCCCATCGGCACCGTGACCTGGGTCGAGATCGACAACCACGACGACCTCAAGAAGGGCCGTGAGATCGCGTGCCAGTACTGACCCGGCTCATTCCGTCCCCGGTCGTCGTCGACATCCGGCGCGGCGCCATGGACGATCTGGCGGGTCTTCTGGCCGATCAGCGGATCTCCACCTCGGGCAAGCTCGCCATCGCGATCAGCGACGGCTCCGGGCGCGCCCTCAGGGAGAGGCTCGCTCCGGTCCTGCCGGGTGCCGACTGGTATCCGGTCTCCGACGGCACGATCGACTCCGCGGTGAAGCTCGCCGACGGCATCAAGGGCAACCGGTACGACGCCGTCGTCGGCCTCGGCGGCGGCAAGATCATCGACGTGGCGAAGTACGCCGCGGCGCGGGTCGGCCTCCCGCTGGTCGCCGTCGCGACGAACCTCTCGCACGACGGCCTGTGCTCGCCGGTCGCCACGCTCGACAACGACAACGGGCGCGGCTCCTACGGGGTCCCCACCCCGATCGCCGTGGTCATCGACCTCGACGTGATCCGTGAGGCGCCCGCCCGTTACGTCCGTTCCGGCATCGGCGACGCGATCTCGAACATCTCCTGCGTCGCCGACTGGGAGCTGGCCCACGAGGTCAACGGCGAGGAGATCGACGGACTCGCGGCCGCGATGGCCCGCCAGGCCGGCGAGGCCGTGCTGCGCCACCCGGGCGGCGTCGGCGACGACGCCTTCCTGAAGGTGCTGGCCGAGGGGCTCGTGCTCACCGGTATCTCGATGTCGGTCGCGGGCGACTCGCGCCCGGCGTCCGGCGCCTGCCACGAGATCAACCACGCCTTCGACCTGCTCTACCCCCAGCGCGCGGCCAGCCACGGCGAGCAGGTCGGCCTCGGCGCCTGCTTCGCCATGCATCTGCGCGGTGCCCGCCAGGAGTCGCTCCTGATGGCATCGATACTGCGCCGCCACGGTCTGCCGGTCCTGCCGGAGGAGATCGGGTTCAGCGTCGACGAGTTCGTCAAGGCCGTCGACTACGCGCCGCAGACGCGTCCGGGACGCTTCACGGTCCTGGAGCACCTCAACCTGTCCACCGACCAGATCAGGGACGCGTACGCCGACTATGCCTCGACCATCAGTAGCTGAACTCCGTCCGGTCGTGCACCCCCCGGGGGTGAAGGACCGGCGCAGCGGCGAGCACTGGGCCGGGCGCATGTACATGCGCGAGGTCTCGCTGCGCGTGGACCGCTACCTGGTCAACACCCGCGTCACGCCGAACCAGGTCACGTACGTGATGACGCTGGCCGGTGCGCTGGCCGCCCCGGCGCTGCTGGTGCCGGGCGTCTGGGGCGCCGTGCTCGGTGTGGTGATGGTCCAGCTCTACCTGCTCTTCGACTGCGTGGACGGCGAGCTGGCCCGCTGGAAGAAGCAGTACTCGCTCAGCGGGGTCTATCTGGACCGGGTCGCCGCCTATCTGTGCGACGCGGCGGTGCTCGTCGGCCTCGGCCTGCGCGCCGCCGACATCTGGGGCGAGGGCCGGATCGACTGGCTCTGGGCCTTCCTCGGCACGCTGGCCGCGCTCGGCGCGATCCTGATCAAGGCCGAGACGGACCTGGTGGGCGTGGCCCGCCACCAGGGCGGGCTGCCGCCGGTCAAGGAGGCGGCCTCCGAGCCGCGCTCCTCCGGCGTGGCGCTGGCCCGCAAGGCCGCCGCCGCGCTCAAGTTCCACCGGCTGATCCTCGGCATCGAGGCATCCCTGGTGATCCTCGTGGTGGCCGTCGTGGACGCGATCGGGGGCGACCTCTTCTACACCCGCCTGACCGTGGCGGTCATGGCCGGCATCGCGCTGCTGCAGACCCTGCTGCACCTGGTGTCCGTCCTGGCGTCCAGCAGGCTGAAGTGACCTTCCCCATGAAACTGGGCGCGGTGATCATCACCATGGGCAACCGCCCGGACGAGCTCCGCGCCCTCCTCGATTCGGTCACCGCCCAGCACGGTGACCGGATCGAGGTCGTGGTGGTCGGCAACGGCGCCCCGGTGCCCGATGTGCCCGCCGGGGTGCGCACGGTGGAACTGCCCGAGAACCTGGGCATCCCCGGCGGCCGCAACGTCGGCATCGAGGCGTTCGGCCCCTGCGGTGCGGACGTGGACGCGCTGCTCTTCCTGGACGACGACGGGCTGCTGCCGAACCGGAACACCGCCGAGCTGTGCCGGCAGGCGTTCGAGGCCGATCCGAAGCTGGGGATCGTCACCTTCCGGATCGCCGACCCGGAGACCGGCGCCACCCAGCGGCGGCACGTGCCCCGGCTGCGGGCCGCCGACCCGATGCGCTCCTCGCGGGTGACGACGTTCCTCGGCGGCGCCAACGCGCTACGCACCAAGGTCATCGCCGAGGTGGGCCCGCTGCCGGAGGACTTCTTCTACGCGCACGAGGAGACGGACCTGGCCTGGCGGGCGCTGGACGCGGGGTGGATGATCGACTACCGCGCGGACATGGTGCTGAACCACCCCACCACCGCCCCGTCCCGGCACGCGGTCTACCACCGCATGGTGGCCCGTAACCGGGTCTGGCTCGCCCGCCGGAACCTGCCCGCCCCGCTGGTCCCCCTCTACCTCGGGGTCTGGCTGCTGCTGACCCTGGTGAGGCGTCCGTCACCGCCCGCGCTGAAGGCATGGTTCGGCGGTTTCCGGGAAGGCTGGTCGACGCCCTGCGGGCCTCGGCGTCCGATGAAGTGGCGTACGGTGTGGCGGCTGACGAGGCTGGGCCGACCTCCGGTCATCTGAGAGGCTTTCCTCTGAGAGCATGAGGCGTATTTTCTTTCCGGAACCTGTCCGCCTGAGCCGCGCCCGCGACTGGCTGCGCGTGAAGACGAGAGTTTCAACTTGTGAGTGACACGACCCACGACGGTGGGGTAGCCCTCGGGACCCCGCCGTCCGCCGACGAGGGCCTCGGCGCGGCCCAGCTGGCCGCCAAGTACGGCCTGACCGTGAGCGGCGCCCGGCCGGGGCTGTTCGCGTACATGCGACAGCTCTGGGGCCGACGCCACTTCATCCTGGCCTTCTCCCGGGCGAAGCTGACCGCTCAGTACAGCCAGGCCAAGCTCGGCCAGCTGTGGCAAGTGGTCACGCCCTTGCTGAACGCCTGTGTCTATTACCTGATCTTCGGGCTGATCCTGGGGACCAGGGAGGGGATTCCCCACGACGTCTTCGTGCCGTTCCTGGTCACCGGCGTCTTCGTCTTCACCTTCACCCAGAGCTCGGTCATGGCCGGTGTCCGGGCCATCTCCGGCAACCTCGGCCTGGTCCGGGCCCTCCACTTCCCCCGGGCCTCGCTGCCCATCTCCTTCTCGCTCCAGCAGCTCCAGCAGCTGCTGTTCTCGATGATCGTGCTGGTCGCGGTCGCCGTCATCTTCGGCAGCTACCCCTCGCTGTCGTGGCTCCTGGTGATCCCCGCCCTGATTCTCCAGTTCTTCTTCAACACCGGTCTGGCCCTCGTCATGGCGCGGCTCGGCTCCAAGACCCCCGACCTCGCGCAGCTGATGCCGTTCGTCATGCGCACCTGGATGTACGCCTCGGGCGTCATGTTCTCCATCCCGGTGATGCTCAAGGACAAGCCGGCCTGGATCGCCGACGTACTGCAGTACAACCCGGCGGCGGTCTACATGGACCTGGTCCGCTTCGCGCTGATCGACGGTTACGGCTCCGAGAACCTGCCGGACCACGTCTGGGCCGTCGGCCTGGGCTGGGCCGTGCTGCTGGGCGTCGTGGGATTCGTGTACTTCTGGAAGGCGGAGGAGCGGTACGGCCGTGGCTGACGACAACGCACAGGGACGCATCCCCACGGTGATCGCCGACGACGTGCACATCGTGTACCGCGTCAACGGCACGGGCGGCGGCCGCGGCAGCGCCACCGCCGCGCTGAGCCGCATGATGCGGCGGGGCAAGGGCGAGCCGCGCGGCGTCCGGAAGGTGCACGCGGTCCGCGGGGTCTCCTTCACCGCCTACCGCGGCGAGGCCATCGGCCTCATCGGCACCAACGGCTCCGGCAAGTCGACGCTGCTGCGCGCCATCGCCGGTCTGCTGCCGACCGAATCCGGCCAGGTGTACACGGACGGCCAGCCCTCGCTGCTCGGCGTGAACGCGGCGCTGATGAGCGATCTGACCGGCGAGCGCAACGTCGTGCTCGGCGGCCTGGCCATGGGCATGACCCAGGCCGAGGTCCGCTCCCGCTACCAGGAGATCGTCGACTTCTCCGGCATCAACGAGAAGGGCGACTTCATCACCCTGCCGATGCGGACGTACTCCTCCGGCATGGCCGCGCGACTGCGCTTCTCGATCGCCGCCGCCAAGAACCACGACGTCCTCATGATCGACGAGGCGCTGGCCACCGGCGACCGCAAGTTCCGGGTCCGCTCCGAGGAGCGGATCCGCGAGCTGCGCAAGGAGGCGGGCACGGTCTTCCTGGTCAGCCACAACAACAAGTCGATCAGGGACACCTGCGACCGCGCGCTCTGGCTGGAGAAGGGCGAGCTCCTCATGGACGGCCCCACCGAGGAAGTCCTCAAGGCGTACGAACGCGAAACGGGCAAGTAGCCCCAGCTCTCCCCGTGGCCCCCGCCGGACCGTTCCGGCGGGGGCCGTGCGGTGCCCGGCAGACCGCCCGCAGTAGGCCCCCAGGGGCGATCTCCTCCCGGCGGATGACGTCAATTCCGCCGTACGCGGGGAAGGTTGACGGACACGGCCGGGAAGCGGCGGCGGGCGCTCCACCCCGCCGGTCCGCTGTGAGCTGTACAACGTAAGCTGTAGCGGTGCTGATTCATGGCAAGTAGGGCGATACGCCCCGGCACCGTCCGCTCTGCCGCAGTGCACTCGGAAGAATGAACGGCGTGTCCGAAAAGGGTTGTTTTGGGTCAGCAGTGTAGAACGGGAGATGTGACGGCAATGACGGAAGATCTCCAGCTCCGACGTGGTTTCGCCGTCCCCGCGCCGGGCGGTTCGCAGTGACCTCTCCCCCCGAGGCGCGCATCGGCGACGCCACCCTCGGCAAGGCCGCGGACGAGAACTTCCCCGTGGCGCCCTTCTTCCTGCCCCGCGCCTGGCGCGACGACCTGATGGCGGTCTACGGATTCGCCCGGCTCGTCGACGACATCGGTGACGGCGACCTCGCACCCGGTGGCGCGGACGCCCGCCACCTCGGCCTGGAGCCGGAGCAGAGCGACGACCGCCTCGCCATGCTCGACGCCTTCGAGGCCGACCTCCACCGGGTCTTCGCCACCACCGGCGATGAGCCGCGCCACCCGCTGCTGCGCAACCTGCGCCCCACCGTGCGGCGCCGCGCGCTCACCCCCGAGCCCTTCCTCGGCCTGATCGAGGCCAACCGCCAGGACCAGAAGATCCGCCGCTACGGCACCTACGCCGAGCTCGCCGCCTACTGCGAGCTCTCGGCGAACCCGGTCGGCCGCCTGGTCCTCGCCCTCACCGGCACCACGAGCCCGGAACGCGTCCGCCGCTCCGACGCGGTCTGCACCGCGCTCCAGATCGTCGAGCACCTGCAGGACGTGGCCGAGGACCTGGCCCGCGACCGGATCTATCTGCCCGCCGAGGACATGGAACGCTTCCGGGTCACCGAGACCGACCTGGCCGCGCCCACCGCCGGTGCCTCCGTGCGCGCCCTGATCGCCTACGAGGCCCAGCGTGCGAGCGACCTGCTGGACGAGGGCCCCCCGCTGGTGGGCAGCGTCGACGGCAGGCTCAAGCTGCTCCTCGCCGGATTCGTCGGGGGCGGCCGCAGCGCGCTCACGGCGATCTCGGCCGCCGGATTCGACGTACTGCCCGGACCGCCCAAGCCCACCAAGCCCAGCCTGCTGCGCGAAGTGGGAATCGTCTTGCGAAGAGCGCGTGGAGAGAGGTGAGCCGGACCGTGGAGGGACAGACGACGTACATGTCGCCGCCGGTGCAGGCCGCATACAGTTACTGCGAGGCCGTCACCGGACAGCAGGCCCGTAACTTCGCCTACGGCATCAGACTGCTGCCGTACGAGAAGCGGCAGGCCATGTCGGCGCTGTACGCCTTCTCCCGTCGGGTCGACGACATCGGCGACGGGGAGCTGGACCCGGAGACCAAGCGGACCCGGCTGGAGAGCACCCGCGAGCTGCTGGAGCGGATCCGCAAGGACGCGGTCGACGAGGACGACACCGACCCGGTGGCCGTCGCGCTCGCGGACGCCGCCCGCCGCTTCCCGCTCCCGCTCGGCGGACTCGACGAGCTGATCGACGGCGTCCTGATGGACGTCCGGGGCGCGACCTACGAGACCTGGGACGACCTCAAGGCCTACTGCCGCTGTGTCGCCGGAGCCATCGGACGCCTCAGCCTCGGCGTCTTCGGCACCGCGCCGGGCGCCCGCGGGGCCGAGCGCGCCGCGGAGTACGCCGACACCCTCGGCCTCGCCCTCCAGCTCACCAACATCCTGCGCGACGTCCGCGAGGACGCCGGCAACGGACGCACCTACCTGCCCGCCGACGACCTGGCCAAATTCGGCTGCTCGGCAGGGTTCCACCGCACCACCCCGCCCCCCGGCTCCGACTTCGCCGGCCTCATCCACTTCGAGGTCCGCCGCGCCCGCGCCCTGTTCGCCGAGGGCTACCGGCTGCTGCCGATGCTCGACCGCCGCAGCGGCGCCTGCGTCGCGGCGATGGCCGGAATCTATCGCCGCCTCCTCGACCGGATCGAGCGCGACCCCGAGGCCGTCCTGCGCGGACGGGTCTCGCTGCCCGGCCACGAGAAGGCCTATGTCGCGGTGCGCGGCCTGTCCGGACTGGACGCCCGCCACATCTCGCGGCTCACCGCCAGGGGGCGATCCTGATGGACGCCGGCACCTCCGGCCGCCGGGCAACCCTCCGGTGGCCCGACGCGTCACAGACTGCGACGATCTCCGGGGTGAGGACCCGGCAGACGGCCACGACCCGACGGGAGGGGCACGCATGAGCGACGAGACCCCGCGCCCCGTCGCCGTCGTCGTCGGCGGCGGACTCGCCGGCGTCACGGCGGCGCTCCGCCTCGCCGACGCCGGACTGGACGTGACCCTCCTGGAAGGGCGGCCCCGCCTCGGCGGCCTCGCCTTCTCCTTCCAGCGCGGCGACCTCACCGTCGACAACGGCCAGCACGTCTACCTGCGCTGCTGCACCGGCTACCGCTGGTTCCTCGACCGGATCGACGCCTCCCACCTGGCCCCGCTCCAGGACCGCCTCGACGTGCCCGTGCTGGACGTCGGCCGGGCCGCCGGACCGCGCCTGGGACGGATCCGCCGCACCGGCCTGCCCGTACCGCTGCACCTCGCCGGCGGGCTCGCCGCCTACCCGCACCTCTCGCTCGCCGAGAAGGCGAGCGTCGGCCGGGCCGCCCTCGCGCTCGGCCGCCTGGACCCCGCCGACCCCGAGCTGGACCGCGTCGACTTCGCCACCTGGCTGCGCCGCAACGGCCAGTCCGAGCGCACCATCGAGGCCCTCTGGGACCTCGTCGGCGTCGCCACCCTGAACGCCACCGCCCCGAACGCCTCCATGGCGCTCGCCGCGAAGGTTTTCAAGACCGGCCTGCTCTCCGAGCCCGGCGCCGCCGACATCGGCTGGGCCGCCGTGCCGCTCGGCGAACTGCACGACACCCTCGCCCGCAAGGCCCTGGACACCGCGGGCGTCCGCACCGAGCTGCGCGCCAAGGCCGGCTCCCTCACCCGTACCGAGGACGGCCGCTGGAGCGTGGAGACGGCGGGGGAGCGGATCACCGCCGACACCGTCGTGCTGGCCGTGCCGCAGACCGAGACCCACGACCTGCTGCCCGCGGGCGCGCTGGACGAGCCGGAGCTGCTGCTCGACATCGACAACGCCCCGATCCTCAACGTGCACGTCATCTACGACCGCAAGGTGCTGCGCAGGCCGTTCTTCGCCGCGATCGGCTCCCCGGTGCAGTGGGTCTTCGACCGCACCCACGCCTCGGGGCTCACGGGCCCCGGGCAGTATCTGGCCGTCTCGCAGTCGGCCGCCCAGGACGAGATCGACCTGCCCGTCGCCGAACTGCGCTCCCGCTATCTGCCCGAGCTGGAGCGGCTGCTGCCCGCCGCCCGCGGCGCCGGCATCCGCGACTTCTTCGTCACCCGGGAGCGCACCGCGACCTTCGCGCCCGCCCCGGGCGTCGGACGGCTGCGCCCCGGCCCCCGCACCCGGCTGCCCGGCCTTCAGCTGGCGGGGGCCTGGACCGCCACCGGCTGGCCCGCGACGATGGAGGGTGCCGTGCGCAGCGGCGCCGGTGCCGCCGACGCGGCGCTCCAGGACCTCGGCCGCCCCCTTGGACATCCGCTGCAGGAGGCGGCATGAGCAGTACCACCGGAACAAGAGGAGAGTCTGTGACCCCGGCGAATCCGGCTTTCGACACCGTGGCGGACACCGCGGACGTCACCGCGCTTCTGGAGCGCGGACGAGCCCTGTCAGCGCCGGTCCTGCGGGCTGCCGTGGACCGGCTCGCGCCGCCCATGGACACCGTCGCCGCCTACCACTTCGGCTGGATCGACGCCGAGGGACGGCCCTCGGACGGCGACGGCGGCAAGGCCGTGCGCCCCGCGCTCGCCCTGCTGTCCGCCGAAGCTGCCGGCGCCCCCGCCGAGGCCGGCATCCCCGGCGCGGTGGCCGTCGAACTCGTGCACAACTTCTCGCTGCTGCACGACGACCTGATGGACGGCGACGAGCAGCGCCGCCACCGCGACACCGTCTGGAAGGTGCACGGCCCCGCCCAGGCGATCCTGGTCGGCGACGCGCTCTTCGCACTCGCCTACGACCTGCTGCTGGAGCTCGGCACGGTCGAGGCGGGCCGCGCGGCCCGCCGGCTGACCACCGCCACCCGCAAGCTCATCGACGGCCAGGCCCAGGACATCTCCTACGAGCACCGCGAGCGGGTCACCGTCGAGGAGTGCCTGGAGATGGAGGGAAACAAGACCGGCGCGCTGCTGGCCTGCGCCGTCTCCATCGGCGCGGTGCTCGGCGGCGCCGACGACCGCACCGCCGACACCCTGGAGGCGTACGGCTATCACCTCGGCCTCGCCTTCCAGGCCGTCGACGACCTGCTCGGCATCTGGGGCGACCCGGAGTCCACCGGCAAGCAGACCTGGAGCGACCTGCGCCAGCGCAAGAAGTCCCTGCCCGTCGTCGCGGCGCTCGCCGCGGGCGGCGAGGCGTCCGAGCGGTTGGGCGAGCTGCTCGCCGCCGACGCCAAGAGCAACGACTTCGACAGCTTCTCCGAAGAGGAGTTCGCCGCCCGCGCGGCACTCATCGAGGAGGCGGGCGGCCGCGAGTGGACCGCCCAGGAAGCCCGTCGTCAGCACGCGGTCGCCATCGAGGCGCTGCACGCCGTCGACATGCCCCACCGGGTGAGGGAGCAGCTCACCGAGCTCGCCGACTTCGTGGTGGTACGAAAGAGATGATCACTTTCCGCATATGACTCGCAGTCGCCGGCCGGCGCCCCTCACCGGGCGCCGGCCGACGGAGACCCCAGCACAGCAGAGAACCGACTGCACGTAAGGGGAAGCTCATGACAGCGACGACCGACGGATCGACCGGGGCCGCGAACCTCTCCGGGGCCCCGGCCGACGATCCGACCGACACGACCACCGCCGCGGACGACGTGACCGCCGCCGCGCGACGGGCCGCGGAACGCTCCGTGGAGCACCTCCTCGGCAGACAGGACGAGCAGGGCTGGTGGAAGGGCGACCTCGCCACCAACGTCACGATGGACGCCGAGGACCTGCTCCTGCGTCAGTTCCTCGGCATCCAGGACGCGGAGACGACCCGGGCGGCCGCCCTCTTCATCCGCGGCGAACAACTCGGCGACGGCACCTGGAACACCTTCTACGGCGGACCGGGCGACCTCTCCGCCACGATCGAGGCGTACGTCGCCCTGCGGCTGGCCGGGGACCGCCCCGACGAACCGCACATGGCCCGAGCCTCCGGCTGGATCAGGGAGCAGGGCGGCATCGCGGCGGCCCGCGTCTTCACCCGCATCTGGCTGGCCCTGTTCGGCTGGTGGAAATGGGACGACCTCCCCGAACTGCCGCCCGAGCTGATGTTCTTCCCCAAGTGGGTCCCGCTCAACATCTACGACTTCGGCTGCTGGGCCCGGCAGACCATCGTGCCGCTCACCATCGTCTCCGCGAAGCGCCCGGTCCGCCCCGCGCCCTTCGCCCTGGACGAGCTGCACACCGACCCGGACCACCCCAACCCGGCCAGGAAGCTCGCCCCGCCCGCCAGTTGGGACGGACTCTTCCAGCGCCTCGACAAAGGGCTGCACCTCTATCACAAGGTCGCCCCGCGCCCGCTGCGCCGTATCGCGATGAACGTGGCCGCCCGGTGGATCATCGAGCGCCAGGAGAACGACGGCTGCTGGGGCGGGATCCAGCCGCCCGCCGTCTACTCCATCATCGCGCTGCACCTGCTCGGCTACGACCTCGACCACCCGGTGATGAAGGCCGGGCTGGCCTCGCTCGACCGGTTCGCCGTCCGGCGCGAGGACGGCGCCCGGATGGTCGAGGCCTGCCAGTCGCCCGTCTGGGACACCTGCCTGGCCACCATCGCGCTGGCCGACGCCGGACTCAGACCCGACCACCCGGCGCTGGTGAAGGCCGCCGACTGGATGCTGGCCGAGGAGATCACCCGACCCGGTGACTGGGCGGTGCGAAAACCCGAACTGGCCCCGGGCGGCTGGGCGTTCGAGTTCCACAACGACAACTACCCGGACATCGACGACACGGCCGAAGTCGTCCTGGCGCTGCGCCGGGTGCGCCACCCCGACCCCGCCCGGATGCAGGCGGCCATCGACCGCGGGGTCCGCTGGAACCTCGGGATGCAGTCCCGCAACGGGGCCTGGGGCGCGTTCGACGCCGACAACACCAGCCCCTTCCCCAACCGGCTTCCCTTCTGCGACTTCGGCGAGGTCATCGACCCGCCGTCGGCCGACGTCACCGGCCATGTCGTGGAGATGCTCGCCGTCGAGGGACTCGCGAACCACCCCCGTACCCGCGAGGGCATCGAGTGGCTGCTCGCCGAACAGGAGGCGTGCGGCGCCTGGTTCGGCCGCTGGGGCGTCAACTACGTCTACGGCACCGGGTCCGTGGTGCCCGCCCTGATCGCCGCCGGACTGCCCGCAGGACACCCCGCGATCCGCCGGGCCGTCGGCTGGCTGGAGTCCGTCCAGAACGACGACGGCGGCTGGGGCGAGGACCTGCGCTCCTACCAGGAGGAGAAGTGGATCGGACACGGTGAGTCCACCGCGTCCCAGACCGCCTGGGCGCTGCTCGCCCTCCTCGCTGCGGGACGCCGGGACACCGCGTCCGTCGCCCGGGGCGTCACCTGGCTCACCGAGGCGCAGCAGGCCGACGGCTCCTGGGACGAGCCGTATTTCACCGGCACCGGCTTCCCCTGGGACTTCTCCATCAACTACCACCTCTACCGCCAGGTCTTCCCGCTCACCGCACTCGGGCGTTACGTGTACGGCGACCCGTTCGCCGACCGCGCGGACGCCGTCGAGGGGGCCTGATGGACGATCCGAGAGGGCCCGGGAGCCCCGTGCCGCCGCTGCTGGTCGCCTGCGCCCTCGGCATCGAGCAGGTGGCCCTGCGCAGTGGCAGGGGCGCCCCGGGCCCGGTCCGGGTCCTGCGCACCGGAATGGGCCCCCGGGCGGCGGAGACGGCCGTGGCGCGCCTCCTGGGCCCCGACGGGGTTCCGGACGCCGCCGTGATCGCCTCCGGGTTCTGCGCCGGCCTCCTCCCGGGGATGCACCCCGGGGACCTGGTCGTCGCCGAGGAGACCCGGGACGTGGACGGCACCACCCCCTGCACCGGCACCGGCGTCCTGGTCGCCGCCCTCGCCAGGGCCGTCCCCGGCCGCACCGTCCACACCGGCCCCCTGACCGGCTCCGACCACGTCGTACGGGGCTCCGAGCGGGCCGCGCTGCGGGCGGGCGGGGCCATCGCGGTGGACATGGAGTCCGCCGCGACACTGCGTACCGCCCTGTGTCACGGACCGCGCCCGGTTGCGGCCGTCCGGGTGGTCGTGGACGCTCCAGAGCATGAGCTCGTCCGCATCGGCACCGTACGCGGTGGAATATCGGCGTTCCGCGTTCTTCGTGCCGTCCTTCCGGCTTTCTACGAATGGCACCGATCTTTACTGCTCCCCAGGAGGTGAGCTAGATGGCCATGCCGCTCCGCCAGACCATCAAGGTTGCGACGTATCTCTTCGAACAGAAGCTCCGCAAGCGTGAGAAGTTCCCGCTGATCGTCGAGCTGGAGCCGTTGTTCGCCTGCAACCTCGCCTGCGAGGGATGCGGCAAGATCCAGCACCCGGCCGGTGTCCTGAAGCAGCGCATGCCGGTCGCCCAGGCGGTGGGCGCGGTGCTCGAATCAGGGGCCCCCATGGTGTCCATCGCCGGTGGCGAGCCGCTGATGCATCCGCAGATCGACGAGATCGTGCGCCAGCTCGTCGCACGGAAGAAATACGTCTTCCTCTGCACCAACGCGATGCTGATGCGGAAGAAGCTCGAAAAGTTCACTCCGTCCCCGTACTTCGCCTTCGCCGTCCACATCGACGGGCTGCGCGAGCGGCACGACGAGTCGGTCGCCAAGGAAGGCGTCTTCGACGAGGCCGTCGCCGCGATGAAGGAGGCCAAGGCGCGCGGCTTCCGCGTCACCACCAACTCCACCTTCTTCAACACCGACACCCCGCAGACCATCATCGAGGTCCTGAACTACCTCAACGACGACCTCAAGGTCGACGAGATGATGATCTCGCCCGCCTACGCCTACGAGAAGGCCCCCGACCAGGAGCACTTCCTCGGCGTCGACCAGACCCGCGAACTCTTCAAGAAGGCCTTCGCGGGCGGCAACCGGGCCCGCTGGCGGCTCAACCACTCGCCGCTCTTCCTGGACTTCCTGGAGGGCAAGGCGGACTTCCCGTGCACCGCGTGGGCGATCCCGAACTACTCGCTCTTCGGCTGGCAGCGCCCGTGCTACCTGATGAGCGACGGTTACGTACCGACGTACCGTCAGCTCATCGAGGAGACCGACTGGGACAAGTACGGCCGCGGCAAGGACCCGCGCTGCGCCAACTGCATGGCGCACTGCGGCTACGAGCCCACGGCGGTGCTCGCCACGATGGGGTCCCTCAAGGAATCCCTGCGCGCGGCCCGGGAGACCGTCACCAGCAACCGGTGAGCCGGTGACCGACGAGGTACGGCCGGCCGCCGCGGGTTTCCCGGGGCGGCCGGCCGCACGACGCAGCACATCCGAAGGAGAAGAGCGGGCGATGACGGACGGCGGATCCCAGGGCTTCGATCTGGCGCGGCTCCTCGCCGAGCGCGGGTCCGAGCGGTACGAGCTGCACGCGCGCCACCTCAACCACCAGCTGCCGCGCATGCTCCACACCATCGGCTTCGACAAGGTCTACGAGCGCGCCGAGGGCGCGTACTTCTGGGACGCGGAGGGCGACGACTACCTCGACATGCTCGCCGGCTTCGGCGTCATGGGCCTGGGCCGCCACCACCCCGTCGTCCGGCAGGCCCTGCACGACGTCCTGGACGCCCAGCTGGCCGACCTCACCCGCTTCGACTGCCAGCCGCTGCCCGGACTGCTCGCCGAGAAGCTGCTGACCCACAGCCCGCACCTGGACCGCGTCTTCTTCGGGAACAGCGGTACGGAAGCGGTCGAGACGGCGCTGAAGTTCGCCCGGTACGCCACCGGGAGGCCCCGGATCCTCTACTGCGACCACGCCTTCCACGGGCTCACCACCGGATCCCTGTCGGTCAACGGGGAGAGCGGCTTCCGCGACGGGTTCGCCCCGCTGCTCCCCGACACGGCCGTGCCGCTCGGCGATCTGGACGCGCTGCGCCGCGAGCTGAAGCGGGGCGATGTCGCGGCGCTGGTCGTCGAGCCGATCCAGGGCAAGGGCGTGCACGCCGCGCCGCCCGGCTATCTGCGGCAGGCCCAGGAGCTGCTGCACCGGCACAAGGCGCTCCTGATCGCCGACGAGGTGCAGACGGGCCTGGGCCGGACCGGCGACTTCTACGCCTACCAGCACGAGGAGGGCGTGGAGCCCGATCTGGTCTGTGTGGCCAAGGCGCTCTCCGGCGGCTATGTGCCCGTCGGCGCGACCCTCGGCAAGGACTGGATCTTCCGCAAGGTCTACTCCTCGATGGACCGGGTCCTCGTCCACTCCGCGAGCTTCGGCTCCAACGCGCAGGCGATGGCGGCCGGGCTCGCCGTCCTGACCGTGATGGAGGACGAGGAGACCGTCGCGAACGCCCGGCGCACCGGCGATCTGCTCCGCGAGCGGCTGGCGGCCCTGGTGGACCGCTACGAGCTGCTGCACGAGGTCCGCGGGCGCGGGCTGATGATCGGCATCGAGTTCGGCCGGCCGTCGTCGCTGAAGCTCCGCAGCCGCTGGACCATGCTCCAGGCGGCCCGCAAGGGGCTCTTCGCCCAGATGGTCGTGGTGCCGCTGCTCCAGAAGCACCGGATCCTCACCCAGGTCTCCGGCGACCATCTGGAAGTGATCAAGCTGATTCCGCCGCTGGTCATCGGGGACGCCGAGGTGGACCGCTTCGTGGCGGCGTTCACGTCCGTCATGGACGACGCGCACAGCGGCGGCGGACTGATGTGGGACTTCGGCCGCACTCTCGTCAAGCAGGCCGTGGCCAACCGCTGACGGGCGCCCCTTTGCCTCCGGGGCAAGTTATTTGCCTCGGAGGAAAGATACTGGCCCAATGGATCCATGAACCCTCCGGACGAAGGGGTGCCGGACGAGCTCCCCGGCGTCGCACCCCGACTGCGTGACCTGCGCCGAAGCCGTGGTCTCACCCTGGAGACCGCCGCCCGGCGGGCCGGGCTCTCCCCGGCCCATCTCTCCCGGCTGGAGACCGGCCGCCGGCAGCCCTCGCTGCCGATGCTGCTGGGGCTGGCCCGTATCTACGGTACGACGGTCTCCGAGCTCCTCGGCGAGCAGCCGCCCGAACGGGACGCGATCGTCCGCGGCGGCGGCTTCGAGGGGGCGGAGGCGGACGGCTGGATGTACCGGCAGGCGGGCGGCTCCGGCCGCGCGATGCAGGCCCTGCGGGTACGTGTTCCGTACGGGGCCCAGGGCGACCTGGTCCGGGTCCATCCCGGCGAGGAGTGGCTGTACGTCATGGAAGGGCGGCTGCGGGTCGGGCTCGGCGACACCGTGCACGACCTCGAACCCGGCGACAGCGCCCACTTCGACTCGCTCACCCCGCACCGGATTGCGGCCGTCGACCGCGGCGGCGCGGAGCTGCTCTTCGTCCACACCCTGCTGCAGAGTCCCGCCGCCGAGCTCTGTCTCGGCAACGCCCTCCACGCGCGCTGACCGGCCGTCCCCGCCGGCTCCATCCTTCGCTCCACCGGCCGCGAGGCCGACAGAGAGGACCGTCATGTCCGATTCCGAACACTACGACCCGCTGGGCCCCGGACGTCGCGTGAACGAGGACCCGCAGGAGAAGCGGATGCCGCGCGGCGTCGTCATCCGGCTCTTCGCCTACCTGGTGGCGGGCCACGTCATCGCGGGCTTCCTCTACCTGCTCTTCGTGGTGGCCGGGAGCAAGTGACGGCCCGCCGCCGGGCGGGTCAGTCCTGGTCGAGCAGGCGCTCGCGCAGCCGCTCCCGGGTACCGGAGGAGATCTTCAGCCCCTCGGTGAGGTAGCGGTCGGTCGTGCCCCAGTTCTCCTCGATGGTCGCGAAGGCCGCCGCGAGGTAGGCCGGCCGCGCCCCGAAGAGCGGGTCCAGCAGCTCCAGCACCTCGGGCGACATACCGGCCTCGGACGCGTCGGAGCGCTTCACGTTGTAGCGGCGGTGGAGGTCGTTGGACTTGAGGTAGTCCTCCTCGATCGCCTCCACCTCCACGCCGACCGCCAGCAGGGCGACCGCGATCGAGAGACCGGCCCGGTCCTTGCCCGCCGCGCAGTGCATCAGGGCCGGGACGCTGTCCTCGGCCAGCGCGTGCAGCACCCGGCTGTGCTCGACGGTGCGGTCCTCGATCGTCGCGCGGTACATCCGGATCATGCGGTCGACGCCCTTGCCGTCCGCGAGGACCGAGCGCAGCTGCTCGATGTTCCCGTCGCTCACCAGCCGCCAGAACTCCGCGCCGTCGGCCGGGTCGGAGAGCGGAATGCTGACATTGCGGACACCGGGCAGCTCGATGTCGTAACCGTCGAGGCGGTGGTCGGCGGAGTGCCGGAAGTCGAAGACCGTGTGCAGTCCGAGCCCGCCGAGGAAGGCCGCGTCCTCGGCGGTGGCGTGCGCCAGGTGGCCGCTGCGGTAGAGCCGGCCGAAGGCGGTGCGCCGCCCGTCCGTGGTGGGGAGCCCGCCCACGTCGCGGAAGTTGCGGACTCCGGTCAGCACGGTCTCTGTCGGCGGGACCTGCGGCACCTGCTGCGTCACGGGGGCTCCTGGGATCTCTGGCGTCGGCGCGGCTCGCCGGCGAGGGCGCTCCCGTGACGATACGACATCGATTCGACAGAAAATCATCACGGTCGACACCTCGATGCGGGGTGCCGACGAGGCCGGACTGACCCGGCGTCAGGAGCACCGCCGACGGCATGTCCGTATTGGTGTATTTCGCAGAACATGCCCCGCTAATGGGGGAGATGGGATTTCAGAGGTGAGCGGGATCATATCCGTGACGGACCGTGGTGAGCGCGCCCCGGGGTATTTCCCTTGCCCGTAAGGAAATCCAAGATCCGTAATCCACGGAGTGTGACGGGAAATCCGATGCGATATCGAATCGATGATTCCGGCGCGCAACCGATGGCTTGTTCCGCTCGTCCTGACCGGTTTACGGTCGCCGCAATCCGGACGGACCGCCTAATCCTGCCGCCGCCCGGAATTCGCACCCACCCACTCACGTGTGGCAGGAGCGGGGGAACCAGGTAAGCCGCCGGTCCGGAGCGATCCGGACCGGCTCGGGGTGAAGTCGCCGCAACGCGACCGGGCATCTCCAGCCCGAACCCGACAGCTCACCTCGCAGGCGCCGGAGAGGAAATCCCCCATGCCCGCAAAGGGTAAGCACCGTCGTCCGAAGTCCGGCCCGATCTCCCGCGGCGTCCTCGCCGCGGGCACCGGTGGCGCCGCACTCGCCCTCCCGCTCATCGGCGCCGGCATCGCGAGCGCCGCCGACCGGGCCGCTCCCGCCGCGAAGCCCGCCGCCGCCTCGGTCGCCGCCGCGCACACCGCCCCGTCGGCCGCTCCCGCCGCGTCGAAGGCCGCCCCGAAGGCGTACTCCGTCGTCTCCGGCGACTACCTGTCGAAGATCGCGGCCGAGCACCAGCTCAAGGGCGGGTGGCAGAAGCTGTACCAGGACAACCGCTCCACCGTCGGCGAGAACCCCGGCCTGATCCACCCGGGCATGAAGCTGACCCTCGGCGCCAAGGGCTCCGCCCCGGCCGAGAAGTCCGCCGCTCCCGAGGCCGCCCCGAAGAAGGCCGCTCCGGCCCCGAAGGCCGCGCCGAAGGAAGCCCCGAAGGGCGACACCATCTCCGCCGACGACTCCGAGGGCTCCGGCGCCTCCGCGCAGACCGGCTCCTCCGAGGCCACCGGCTCCGGCTGGTCCGCCCCGCTGGCCAACGCCAACGTCACCACCCAGTACCGCGCTTCCGGCGCCAGCTGGTCCAGCGGCTACCACACCGGCTCGGACTTCCAGGCCGCCTCCGGCACCCCCGTCCTCGCCATCGGACCGGGCACCGTGGTCTCGGCCGGCAACAGCGGCTCGTACGGCAACGAGGTCGTCATCCAGCACGAGGACGGCATGTACTCGCAGTACGCCCACCAGTCCTCGCTGAACGTCTCCGTCGGCCAGACCGTCACCGGCGGCCAGCAGATCGGCCTCTCCGGCTCCACCGGCAACTCCACCGGCCCGCACCTGCACTTCGAGGTCCGCACCGGCCCGAGCTACGGCTCGGACGTCGACCCGATCGCGTACCTGCGTCAGCACGGCGTCTCCGTCTGACCGAGCAGGACCGGAAGTGTCCGAGGGGCGGTGCGCGGCGGCGCACCGCCCCTCCCTTTATTCCGGCTTTACCAAAACCTGACCGGGTGGTCTATCTCACCACCCGTCAACCCCGTATTACGGTCGCGTAGGTCACATCGGACGATGCAGGATAAGTCCTTGTGGCAGACGATTCGAGAAACAACCAGCAGCACATCATCGGGTCGTACGCGGCGATTGGCGACAGTTTCACCGAGGGCGTCGGCGACCCCGGCCCCGACGGGACCTATGTCGGCTGGGCGGACCGCTTCGCGGTGCTCCTCGCCGACCGGCTCCCGGCCCCCGACACGGAGGCCGGCCCCGAGGACTCCCCGCACGGGGACTTCCGCTACGCCAATCTCGCCGTACGAGGACGTCTCCTCGACCAGATCGTCGAGGAGCAGATCCCCCGTGCCAAGGAACTGGCCCCCGACCTGGTCAGCTTCTGTGCGGGCGGCAACGACATCATCCGGCCCGGCACCGACCCCGACGACCTCGCCGAGCGCTTCGAGCGTGCGGTCGCCGACCTGAGCAACGCCGTCGGCACGGTCATGGTCACCACCGGCTTCGACACCCGGGGCGTTCCGGTGCTGCGCCACATGCGCGGCAAGATCGCCACGTACAACGTCCATCTGCGGGCCATCGCCGACCGCTACCAGTGCCCCGTGCTGGACCTGTGGTCGCTGCGCTCGGTCCAGGACCGGCGCGCGTGGGACGCCGACCGGCTGCACCTCTCGCCCGAGGGCCACACCCGCGTCGCCCTGCGCGCCGCCCAGGTCCTCGGCCACGCCGTGCCCGCCGACCCCGACCAGCCATGGCCGCCGCAGGCCCAGCGCAGCCCCTTCGACGAGCGGCGCGACAACATCCAGTGGGCCCGCGAATACCTGGTGCCGTGGATCGGGCGACGGCTGCGCGGCGAGTCCTCCGGCGACCACGTCGAGGCGAAGCGTCCCGACCTGCTGCCGCTGTAGCGGCCGGGCGTTCAGGGCTCCAGCAGGGGCAACGCGCGCCGGGACGCGTTCGGCACCACGAGCCCGTCCGGCGGCGTGCCCGGCGGGCGCTCCGCCGGTATCCGCTCCAGGACGCCGCCCGCGAAGACGTCGTACAGCGGCAGCGACTCCAGATGCACATAGCCGATGTGGCAGTCGCACACGGCGAGCGGACAGGCCCGCGGGCCGAGCGCCCGGCGGTAGCTGCCGTCGTAGAGATTGCCCAGCTCCGCCTTGACGAAGTGACAGCGCCGCACCGTGCCGTCGCCGTCCACCGAGATCACCGACTCGCCCGTCCGGCAGGGCAGCCCCGCCGAGCGGTGCGGATCACGGCTGTAGGGGAACAGCGGATCCAGCTCCGTCCACCGCGCCGCCTCCGCGTCGGTGTACGTGTGGCCCTCGGCGGCGTTCACCCAGAGGTAGACCTCCCCGGGCAGCGCCGCCCGCAGCCGCCGCGCCTCCTCCAGGTGCTCGTCGAACCCCACCACGCCCACGCTGTAGCGGATACCCTTCGCCGACAGATCCCGGCATTTGCCCAGAAACCGGTCGTACGGGGTCTGTCCCGGGTGGTACGTGCACCAGAGCGCGATCCGCTCCGGATCGGCGTCCGCCAGCCAGTCGGTGCGGCCGCTCAGATTCGTCTGGATCGCGACCCGGGCGATGTGCGGCAGCCGCGACAGCTCGGTCAGCGCCCGCCGGTACCAGGAGCGCACCAGGCCCTCGCCCCACGGAGTGAACAGCACCGACAGCCGGTCGCCCGTCTGTGCCGCCGCCCAGCAGGTGAACCTCTCCAGCGCCTCCCGGTCCGCCATGAGCTGCGCGCGACTGTCCCGCCGCTTGGCGAACGGGCAGTACGGACAGTCGTAGTCGCAGGAGGCGAGCGGGCCCCGGTAGAGAATCGTCAGGTCCATGTCCGGCTCACTTCCGCTCGTACGCGGCCATCGCCGCCCGCACCCCGGGCGAGAACAGCGCCGGACCCAGCGCGTCGGAGTGGGCCAGACCCGCCGGGGACAACCGCAGCAGCCCCTCCGGGGCCGAGGAGTCCAGCCAGCCCCGGGCCGCGAACTCCGCCAGCTCGGCCGGGAAGTCCGCGCCCGGATCCGTACCGAACCGCGCCCGGTAGTCCGCCACCGGCAGCCCCGCTGCCTGGAGCAGCGACTGCAGCAGATGCCGCCTGCGCGCCTCGGCCACATCGACATACCGGCCGACCTCGGCCCGGGAGAAGTCCTCGGTGGCGGTGAAACGGTCGATGATCGACCGGATCTCCCGCATGTCCACCGCGTAGTCGAAGGAGTAGTGCAGGGCCGCCGTGTACGAACGGGCCCCGCAGCCCAGGCCGATCATGCCGTCGGTCTGGCAGGCGTAGTCCTCGGGACCCTCCTGCTCCCGAGGGACGTCGGTCCGCCGGAACATCCGCATCGACACCTGCTCGTAGCCGTGCGCCAGCAGATGGTCCCGCCCCATCGCGTACAGCCGCAGCCGCTGCTCGTCCCAGGCGGCGTCCTCCAGGGCCCGCGCCTCGGCGCCGGCCGCGGCGCCCAGGCGGTGCAGACCGGTGAGCGGGCGGACGTACAACGGATACAGGTACAGCTCCTCCGGCCGCCAGGCCAGCGCCGCGTCCAGCGAGGCGAGCCAGCTGCGCTCGGTCTGCCCGTCGATGCCGTAGATCAGGTCGATGTTCAGCACCGGGATCCGGGCCTCGCGGATCCGGCCGAGCGCCGCCTCCACATCGGCCCGGCGCTGCGGGCGGACCGCGGCCCGCGCCTCCTCGTCCACGAAGCTCTGCACGCCGATGCTGATCCTGGTCGTGCCCCGGTCGGCCAGCACCGCCAGCCGGTCGGCGGTGGCGGTGGCGGGCGAGGTCTCCACGGAGAGCGGGACCGCGCCCAGGTCGGCGCCCATCCGCTTCTCCGCGATGTCGCAGAGCCGCTCGAGCTCGCCGGCGGTCAGGAACGTCGGCGTGCCGCCGCCGAACGCCGCCGCCGCGAACCGCACCGGCTCCTCGTCGCCCAGAGCCTCCCGCACGGCCACGGCCTGCCGCTCCAGCGCGTCCAGATAGCGCGTCGTCAGCTCCTCGGGCGCGCCGATCCGGGTGAAGAGGTTGCAGAAGCCGCAGCGGACCTCGCAGAACGGTATGTGGAGATAGAGGGAGAGCGCGTCCTTGGGCTCCGCCGCCCACAGCGACCGCAGCGACGGGCGGTCCGCGAGCGGCCGGTAGGCCGTCTTGTGCGGATAGGCGTAGACGTAGCTCTCGTACGGCCGGACGGCGGGCGGCGCGGGAGTACGGGTGGTGAGCGTCATCGGGCGGCCCCCGGTTCTGGCGATGCGGATGTCTCGCACGCGGATGTCTCGCACGCGGGTGGTTCGCATGCGGGTGGTTCGAGGAAGAAGTGGGCGTACGGGACGGTCCAGACGGCCGGGTGGCCGAGCCGGTGACCGGTGTAGCCGTCGTCGCCGTAGGCCGTGCCGTGGTCGGAACAGACGATGGCGAAGCAACGGCGGCGGCTGCTCGCCGCGGCGAAGAGCCGGCCGATGTGCCGGTCCACGTACTCCAGGGCCGCCGCGTGCGTGGCGCGGGAGTCGCCCGCCTCGCGGGTCGCCCCGGGCCGATGGAACCAGTTCGGCTGGTGCAGGGCGGACACGTTGACGAAGAGGAACAGCCGCTGGTCCCGGGGGAGCGCCGCGACGACCTTCTCCGCCCTGGCCACCTGCTCCTCGAACGACGTGGGCGAGGCGACGCCGAAGCCGGGCTCCCAGTGGCTCTCCTGGAACATGCCGGGCAGCACCGAACCGAGCGGCCCCTGACGGTTGAAGAAGCCGACCCCGCCGATACACACCGTGCGGTAGCCCTCGGCGGCCAGCCCCGACACCAGGTCCGGCGTGTCGAACACGAACGTGCCGTCCGCCGTCGTCTCACTGCCCGCGAACCGCGCCGCGAAGAGCCGCGGATGCGGCCCGGGGGAGGCGGGCGTCGGCAGGAACCCGGCGAACATCGCCTGGTGCGAGGCGTAGGTGAAGCTGCCCGGAGCGTGCCGCTCCTCCCAGCCGCCCCCGGGCAGGTGCCGGGCGAGGTGGGGGATGCGCCCGGCGGCGGCCAGCTCGACGGCCACGTCGTGGCGCAGGGTGTCCAGGGTGACCAGCAGCAGATCGTGGCTGCCCACGACCTCGGCCATGTCGGGCCGCCCGGAGCCGCCGGGCCCGTGGAACTCGTGGGGCTCGTGGGGCGCGGTGGGTTCAGGAAGCGGTGACGGCACGGTGGTTCCTTGCTCGGTCGAGTACGGCGGCGACCTGCGCCGCATAGGTGTCCAGGCCCTCGGCGCCGCTGCCCGGCAGACCGGTCAGCCCGGGCAGCAGATCGCCGAAGGCGTTGACCTCGCCGACGGCGAAGCGCCGCCAGCCGGCCGTGGGCAGCAGATCGACGCCCACGCAGAGCGTCCCGGGGAAGCAGGCCGCTGCTCGCTCGCACAGGGCCAGCGCCTCGCGCCAGGAGCCGCCCGCCGCCGCCACGGCGGCCCGGACCTCGCCCAGGTCACCGCGCGCGCCGCCGAGATGCAGATTGGTCATGGGGCTCGTGCTCGTCCGCACCACGGCGTGCGTCGCCCGGCCGCCGGTCACCACGATCCGCAGATCCGCGGCCCGCCCCCGCTGGGACGCCTTCGGCAGCCAGCGCTCGATGTGCAGCCCGTCCGGGGCCAGCGCGTCGACGATCGCGCCGACCTCCCGCTCCGAGGTGTAGCGCCGCACCCGCAGCGAGTTGAACAGCCGCCCCGACGCGTCCCGTTCCACCGAGGTGGTGGCCCGGACCCGGCCGGGGCCCGCCGTCTCCACCGCCAGCACCCCGGAGGCCGAGGAGCCGTGCGCGAGCTTCACGAACGCCCGGGGCATCCGGTGCTCGCGCAGCGCCTCCCGTACGTCGGACCAGCCGCGCACCGGCGCCGCCCCGGAACCGGACGTCGGCGAGGCGGGCACGGAGATCCCCGCCCGGTCCAGCAGCCCGTGGCACAGCCGCTTGTCGAAGAGCACGGCGATGTCACCGGGGGAGCCCAGCACCTCGGCGCCCGCGGCCGTGGCCGCGCCCGCCACCTCCTCCACCGCGGCGGTGAACCGTGCGTACCACCGGGCCGAGCCCTCCACCCGGGTCGGGTCGTCGACCCCGCGCAGCAGCCGCTCCACCTCGGCGTCCTCACCGGGCGAATCGATCCGTACGCTCTCGCCGGGCGTGAACACCGCCTCGCCGCGCAGCACCTGGAGCCAGGACACGACCCGGGCCGCCGGGAGGCCGGCGGTGCGCACGGCATCCCGGAAGAAGGCCACGCGGCGGTTGTCCGGATTGCCGACGACCGCGAGGCGCGGCAGCGGGCCGTCGCCGGGGCTACTCGCTGACCGCGACATAGCGTTCCGGTTCGTCGTCCTCGTCGTCCGGGTCGGCGTAGTCGTCCTCGGCCCCGTCGGCCTCGACGACTGCGGGTGTGCACGCGGTCCTGATGCGGTCGACCATCGGGTCGGTGAGGTAGTGATGGCGGAGGTCGAGCAGGGAGAGGTGGCTCAGGGGCTGCCCGTTGAGCAGCGCCTCGCCGCCCGTGTCGCTCAGGGTGCCCATCGACAGCGCCAGGGTCTCCAACTGGGCGACGACGGGCGCGGAACCCACCGCCGTGGCGATCTCGTCCTGGAACTCGCTGTTCTGCAGACCCAGGTGGCGCAGCCGCGGGAACAGGCCGCCCGCCAGGACCGGCCGGACATCGTCGATCGTCGCGTCGCCGCCGTACCACGTACTGCCGAACCACAGGTCCAGCCGCTCCAGTGCGGGCAGTTCGCTCGCGGCGACCGCCCGCACCAGCTCGCCGGGCAGACCACCGGACTCGAAGCGCAGCGACTTCAACGCCGCATGGCGCAGCGGCCGCAGCGTGAGTCCCTCCTGGCCGCAGCCGCGCACACCGAACTCCTCCAGCGACGGCAGCGCTTCGAGCACCGGAGTGATGTCGCACATCTTCAGCCAGGACACCTCGCACTCCTCGCCCACCACATCGGCGAGGAAGAGCCCGCGCAGCGCCGGGAAGCGTTCGGCGTGGGCGACGATCAGCTCCACCACCGGATCGAAGGGCGTGTACTCGCCGTTCCACCAGGGGCCGATGACGAGGGCTCGGACCCGGGTCGTGTCCACCGTCTCCAGGAACTGCTCCCAGAGAGCGGCGAAGCCGGCGTCCTCGTCGTAGTCGCACACCAGCCGCCAGGCCACCGAATCGGCGGTGGGCAGGGTGCCGGACGACGGATCCGGAGTGTGGACCGGCAGGCCGTGGAAGTGCTCCAGATGCTCAATACCGAGGTACGTCATGACACCCTGCCCCTACTCCGAGACGGCGGTGTAGCGGCCCTCGACGCCACGGTCGCCCCAGGGCTCGCACTTCTCGGAGAGATCGACGCGCACCCCGTGCGGCTCCAGAGCGGAACGGACCCGCGTTTCCATCGCCCCGCTGAGGAAGTGGTGGTGGAGATCGAGGGCTTCCAGATGGGTCAGCGGCTGTCCTTCCAGCAGAGCGGCCGCGCCTTCGTCGCCCAGCGTGCCGTTCGAGAGGTCGAGCACCCGCAGCTGGGCGACGACCGGAGCGGAGGCGACGGCCGCGGCGATCTCGTTCTGGATCTCGCTGTTGCGCAGGCCCAGGTGGTTCAGGCGGGGAAAACGGGTGCCGGAGAGCAGCGGGGCGAGGTCGGAGACGTTGGTGTCGCCCTCGTAGGCGGACACCCCGAGCCAGAGGTCCAGCCGCTCCAGTGCGGGCAGTTCGCTGTCCAGCACACCGCGCACCACCTCGACCGGCAGCCCGCCCGCCTGGATCGTCAGCGCCCGCAGCCGCTCGTGCTTCGTCGGCGGGAACAGCAGCTCCGAGCCGCCGCGCACCCCGAGCTCCGTCAGCGCGGGGAAGGCCGCCAGCAGCGCCGTCACATCCGACTGCTGGATCCAGGTGATCTCGGCCTCCTCGGCCTCCAGATCCCCGATGAACACCGACTCCAGCGAGGTCAGCCGGTCGGCGGCGGCGATCAGCAGACCGATCGGCACGGAGGAGTTCTCCTCGTAGGCCTCGCCCCACTGACCGATGATCAGGGCCCGCACCCCGGCCGGGTCGACCGATTCCAGGAAGTCGGCGAACTCCTCCGCCCAGGGACGGTCCCGGTCCTCGTCGCCCCCGTACGGATCGACGTAGAGGCGCCAGGCCGCGGCATCCGCGGCGGGCCGGGAGCCCGCGTCGGTCGTGCGCTGGAAGTCGACGGCCGGAAGGCCGCCGAACTCGTGCAGATGCTGTGCACCGTACATGGCCCTGAGCTCCTGATCCTGGGACGGCTGATGTCCGCAAGGTTTATCAAGCCGCACTGACAACGCCGCCGCCGGGACCCGTTCCGGGCGTTGGCGGGGGCCCGTTGTCAGACCCTGCCCGTAGCGTTTTTCGCAGGGTCGGCACAGCGGGTGCCGCGACGAGGGGAGACGTCCGTGTACCGGCAGGGCGATGTACTGATCATGGAGCTGGACGAGTCGGCGGTGCCCGCCCCCTTCCTGGAGGCCCCGGGCGAACTGCGCGACGGGCGGGGGCGGCTGGTGATCGCGCTGGGCGAAGTCACCGGGCACGCGCACGCCGTGCAGGGCCCCGGCCGGCTGATCAGGGAGGCGGGGCAGTTCGGCCCGATGCTGCTCCATCTCCCCGAGGGCGGACGGGTGGTGCACGAGGAACACGCGGTGATCCCCCTTCCCAAGGGCTGGTTCCGCGTCGTGCGGCAGCGCGAGTACGCACCGGGCGCGATCCGCATCGTGGCGGACTGAGCGCGCACCACCGGCACGCCTGAGCAGGCACGGCCATACACAGCACGAGCACAACCATCCAGAACGAGCACAGCCTTTCAGTTCCGTACGAGAACAGCTGACGAGAACAGCGGACGAGCACAGCAGGGGACGGGGACAACCGATGCAGAACGTGACTACCTGGCGGAGCGTGGCGGCGGCGACCGGCCGGGCGGACCGGGCGGCGGCCGAGGCCGGTGTGCGCCGCGCCTACCGCACCGCGGGCCTGGCCGAGCCGGAGCGGATCATCTGGGCCGCGTCGCCCCGGGCCGCCGTCGGGATCGTGGAGAAGCTGACCGACGCCGGACGGCCGGTGCGTGAGGAGGTCCGCACCCGCCCGTGGGCCGCCGAACGCCGCCGGATGTACGACGAGCTCGGCCCGGCGGGCTGGTCGGCGCTCTGGTCCGCCACCGGCGCCCAGCTGTGGGAGACCACGGCCGCGCTCGCCGACCGGATACGGACCGGTGTCGTCGCCGACCTGGCGCCCCGGCCGGCGGACGAGGGCGCCGTGCGGCTGGTGCTCCTGGACGCCGTGCTCGGCCAGCACGACGCCGCGTGGCTCGCCGCCTTCGACGGGCGCGGCGACCGGCTGACGGGTCTCGCGGAGGTGGCCCGCAACGCCGGCTGGTGGTGGCCCTACGAGAACGCCGTGGTCATCAGCGAGCGGCCCGACGTCCTCCACCGCGACGAGGCGGGCCGGCTCGACCACGGCGAGGGACCGGCCCTGGCGTACGGGGACGGCTTCGCCCTGCACGCCTGGCGCGGCATGCCCGTTCCGGCCGCGTTCCTCGCCGAGCTGTCCTCGCTCACGCCCGAGCGGATCCGGGCCGAGGAGAACGCGGAGCTGCGCCGCGTGATGCTGGAGTACTACGGCTACGACCGCTATCTCGCCGAGTCGGGCGCCGAGCCCGTCCACCGCGACGAGACCGGCATCCTCTGGCGCATCGCCCTCGACGGCGACGAGGACGTGGTGATGGTCGAGGTGGTCAACTCCACCCCCGAGCCGGACGGCACGCACCGCACCTACTGGCTGCGCGTGCCGCCCGCCACCCGGACCGCGAAGGACGGGGTGGCCTGGACGTTCGGCCTGGAGGGGGCGGCCTACGCACCGATGCGGCAGACCTGACCCGAAGGCCGGTCCGCTCTCAGCCGTCGGTCGACGCGTCCGCGACCGGCGAACCGGTCAGCTCCGCGAGGTCGATGCCGAGCTCGCGGGCGAGCGCCTGGTCGGTCCACCGCAGCATCGTGGCCCGGGAGAGCGGACCGGAGTACGAGGTCGTCTGCACCGCCATCCCGTCCAGCAGGGCGGTCAGCCGCCAGGCCGCCGACCGGGGATCCTCGCACCGGAACTCTCCGGCGGCGGCCCCCTCCTCGATGACCTGGGCCAGCTCCGCCTTCCACTGCTGGTCGAGGTCGCCCGCGACCTCACGGAGGGCGGGGTCACGCAGGGAGGCGGCCCAGCCCTCGATCCACAGCCGCCAGCCCTTGGCCTGCCCCGTCGGCGCGTACCACCGCACCGCCGCACGCAGTCGTCGTACGGCGGTGGTGCGCCGGGCCAGCAGCTTGCGGAGATGGGCCAGGTCGGCCTCGGCCGCGTACGCGAACGCCGCCGCGACCAGCTTCTCCTTGGTCGAGAAGTGGTAGAGGACGAGCGCGTTGCTCACCCCCAGCACCGAGGCGACGTCGGCGATCCGCACGGACGAGACCCCGCGGACCTCGATCTGCTCGACCGCGGCGCGCAGCAGCTCCTCACGCCGCTCCGCCACGTTCAACCGGACTCTAGCCACCGGGTCACCCTAACCAATACGCCAGGTCAGCGATGGTGGGACGGCGTCCGGAGCAACCGGCGCGGCGAGCGCGGAGATCCCGGCGCACCGGAATCCTCCGACCGGCCCGGACGTTGGACCCTGCATGACGCGAATCGAACCGGCACAGGAAGCACTGCTCCGCCTCTTCGGCGAGCACGACGGCGGTGTACTGGTCACGCTGAAACAGGACGGCCGCCCTCAGCTGTCCAACGTCAATCACGCCTACTATCCGGAGGAACGGGTGGTCCGCGTCTCGATCACCGAGGGCCGGGCCAAGACCCGTAACCTGCGGCGGGACCCCCGGGCGAGCTACCACGTCACCAGTGACGACCGCTGGGCCTGGACCGTCGCCGACGGGACCGCCGAGCTTACCCCGCCCGCCGCGGCACCGGACGACGCCACGGTGGAGGCCCTGATCACGCTCTACCGGGACGTCAAGGGCGAGCATCCGGACTGGGACGACTACCGGCGGGCCATGGTGGAGGACCGCAGGGTGCTGCTCACCCTGCACATCGACCATGTCTACGGGCAGCGGCTTGGCTGATGCCGCCACCGGCCGGAGCGGCTGCCCCGTTCAGCATCTTCTGCTCGCCCTGTCGTACAGGCCGACCATAATGAGACGACACCGACTCCCTCAGGAGATGTTGTGACCGGCGCTGACTACTTGCTTCCGCTCCGCACGAAACTGCGTTCGATGCGCACCGAGTCCTTCGGGGCCGACCCGGCCGGAGCGCGGATGGAGCGCATCCGCCGCTCGCCCCATTTCGTCGACGGAGCGTTCCAGAACCCGGTGGGGGCCCGGATCAGGCCCTCCGGTTCCACCGTCGATTTCGCCAAGATCTACTTCCAGAAGGAGCAGCGGGCCCGCCGGATGCCGACGGGTACTGTGCCGGTCCACGCCACGACCCTCGCCGATCTGGCCGCACCGCCCGCCTCCGGCCTCCGGTTGACCTGGATGGGCCATTCCAGCGTGCTGGCCGAGATCGACGGCCGGCGGATCCTGTTCGACCCGGTCTGGGGCGAGCGCTGTTCGCCGTTCCCGTTCGCCGGGCCCAAGCGGCTGCACCCCACCCCGCTGCCGCTGGCCGCGCTCGGCCCGGTCGACGTCGTCGTGATCTCCCACGACCACTACGACCACCTCGACCTGCCGACGATCCGCGCCCTGGCCGGCACCGACACGGTCTTCGCCGTGCCGCTCGGCGTCGGAGCCCATCTGGAGCGCTGGGGCGTGCCCGCGGCCCGGATGCACGAGCTCGACTGGAACGAGACCGCGACGGTCGCCGGAATCAGCCTCACCGCCACCCCCGCACGCCATTTCTGCGGGCGCGGGCTGCGCAACGGGCAGCACACCCTCTGGGCGTCCTGGGCCGTCACGGGTCCGGAACACCGGATCTACCACAGCGGGGACACCGGCTATTTCCCCGGCTTCCGGGACATCGGGGCCGAGCACGGGCCCTTCGACGCCACCATGATCCAGATCGGTGCGTACTCGGAGTACTGGCCGGACATCCACATGACCCCGGCCGAAGGCATGCGCGCCCATCTGGACCTCCAGGGCGGCAGCCCGCACGGCGTGCTGCTCCCGATCCACTGGGGCACGTTCAACCTGGCCCCGCACGCCTGGGCGGAGCCGGGCGAATGGACGAAGGACGCAGGCGAGGACGCCGGGCAGCCGGTGGCGTTCCCCCGGCCGGGCGAACCGTTCGAACCGGCCGGAACGCTTCCCGTGGAGCCGTGGTGGCGACCGCTGTCCGCGCCGCTCGCCCGTCCGTGGCGCCGCACCGAGGAGCAGCAGGGACCCGGCCGGGGCCCCGGGCCCGGGGCGGCGGCCCGAGGCGATCTGGACCTCGCCGGGGAGCGCTGACCGCTCTCCGGCCCCAGGCCCGGGGCCGCCGCCGGTCCGTCCGGCGGCGGCCCTTCGGCGACTCGGCCCAGCCGGGACACCGCGTAGACCTCGATCGCGTCCCGCCGGAACTCCGCCAGTCCGGATCCGCTCCGGATCGACGCCGGTCGGGTTCAGCACCCGCCCTCGTCGACGGCGATGGAGAGGCTGACCTCGACACCCGTCAGTCCAGGTTCCGGCTCCGGCGGCGACACGCTCAGACAGAACGCGGCGTCGACGTCCTTCGCCCTGACCTCGAACAGGTCGACGGAGGGGTTCGCGTCCTCGTCGTAGGGGTCGTTCGCCGCCTCCACGTACACCACGCCGCCGGTCGAGGGGCCCTCACCGCTCTCCTCCAGCGCGTCGCGGATCATGCTCTTGTATCCGCCGGTCCACGAGCCCAGGGTCTGCGGCGTCGCCTCCAGCTCCCGGACGGCCACGTTCACGGCGTCGCGCAGCTCGCCCTCGCTCCAGGAGGAACTCGCGTGGAGGTAGTACATGGCCCCGGCGGCGAACAACAGGGAGCCGATGATGAGGCCCATCCCGATCGGATTTCTCGGGTTGTAGACATAGCGACTTGTTCCCCAGTTCGAGCGGACGAATATCGGCTCGTCGTCATGGCCGCTGCTCATGCCAGGGAGCCTAGTCGCCGCCCGAACGCGCAACGAACCGCGCCCCGTACGCGTCTCATCGTGCATGAACGATCCTGTGAGCTCTGTCAACGAACTTCCCTATGACCCCGTCGACTCCGAGGACGCGGAGGTGCGGCCCGGCCCTCTCTGGCGCCATGCGCTGTGGGCCCTCGCCGTCACCGCCGCCGGGGTGGCACTCGGATGGGTGGGCGCGCTCTTCCGTATCGGACCGGAGGAGTTCGGACTGCCGCCCGCCGCTCCCGGAGCGCTCTGGCCCTATCTGCTCGGCTGGACCGCGATCGGTCTGGTTCTGTCCGCCGTCCTGCGGTTCGTGGCTGCCAAGGTGCCCGTCTACGAACCGGAGACGGCCGCCATCGGCGTGGTCATGATCGGCACGCGGCTGTCTCTCGGCTGGCGGCCGGAGCCCCTCGAAGTCGCCGGAATCGCCGCCGTCGGTCTGCTGCTCGTGGCCGTCTGGTGCGCCGTCGCTCTGCGCGGGGCGGCCGTCGTACGGCGGACCGAGGAAGTCTCCCGCGTCCAGGGAACCGCCTAGGACACGCCGACGGCGGGGACCGGGGGACAGACCCGGCGCGCGGGGCACACTGGGGCAGCCCTCGCATCCCCGTACGAGAAGGAGCCTCCCGTGGCACTCACCTGTGAAGAGCGCGAACAGTTCCTCGCCGAACCCCATGTCGCCGCACTCGCCGTCGCGTCGGGGGACGCTGACCGGGCCCCGCTCAACGTGCCGATCTGGTACGCGTACGAAGCGGGCGGCGACGTCCGGATCCTCACCGGCCGCACCTCGCGCAAGGCCGAACTGATCGCCGCCGCAGGCCGGTTCACGCTGCTCGTCGACCGGCTCGAGCCGACCATCCGGTACGTCTCCGTCGAGGGGCCCGTCGTCGACACCCGCCCCGCCACCCGCGCCGACCTGGAGCAGATGTCGGCCCGCTACCTCCCGGCCGAGAAGGTCGCCGGTTACGTGGACTTCGCCTGGGAGAACCACGGCGAGCAGGTCGTGATCACCCTGCGCCCCGAACGGTGGGTCAGCTCGGACCTCGGCCAGGTCTGAGCCCGGCCCGCGCGGTGGCCCCGCACGTGTGGCGACGCCGACACGGGGGAGGCGTGCCCCATGCACTCCTGGACTCTTGACGACATGCCCGACCTCGGCGGCACCACCGCCGTGGTCACCGGTGCCAACAGCGGCATCGGCGCGGTGACCGCCCTCGTCCTGGCCCGCTCGGGCGCCCGTACGCTTCTCGCGTGCCGCGATCCGGAGCGCGGCCGGCGCGCCGTGGACGCCGTCCGACGCGCCGCCCCCGGCTCGGACGCCCGGCTCGTCCGCCTCGATCTGGCCGATCTCGGCAGTGTGGCCGAGGCCGCGGAGACCATCGAGAAGGAGGCCGACGGGCGGCTCGACCTCCTGGTGAACAACGCCGGGGTGATGGCCCTGCCGCCACTGCGCACGGCGGACGGGTTCGAGATGCAGTTCGGCACCAACCACCTGGGTCACTTCGCCCTGACGCACCGGCTGTTGCCCGTCCTCGGAACCCGGGGCCCGGCGCGGGTGGTGACCCTCTCCTCGCTCGGCCACCGGATCGGCCGCATCGATCTCGACGACCTCAACGCCGAGCGCTCGTACGGCAAGTGGCGGGCCTACGGCCAGTCCAAGCTCGCCAACCTGCTGTTCACGAACGAGCTGGACCGGCGGGCCCGCGCCGCCGGCCGTGACCTGATCGCGCTCGCGGCCCATCCCGGCCTGTCGGCAACGGAGTTGGGGCAGGCCGGACCGCGCCTGGCCGGGCGGAACTGGGCCGCGAAGCTGGAGCGGACCTCGCGCCTCTACACCCAGCCGGCCTCGAAGGGCGCCCTGCCCGTCCTGTACGCGGCGACGCTGCCGGACGCCCCGGGCGGCTCCTACTACGGCCCCGCCCACCTCGGCGAGACCCGCGGCGCGCCCGCACCCGCCCGGACGTCGAAGCGCGCCCAGGACGCGGTCATGGCGCGGGCGTTGTGGGACGAGTCGGCCCGGCTGACCGGACTGGACGCCGACGCGGTGTGAGCCGTCCCGGGGCCTCCGAAAACACGTCGTGCGGCCCCGGGACACGTTGATAGGAAGGGGAGATGGACACCGACGCGCTGAATCCCCCGGAACTGCCGGGCCCCCTGGACCGTCTGATCGCCGAGCGTGCCTGCGAACGGCTGGTCGTCGAGTTCGTTCGCACCCTCGATCTGGGTGAACCCGGCGACGTGGCCGAGCTGTTCACCCCCGACGGGGTCTGGGAATGGGCCGAGGGGGACCGGCGGATCGAGGGCCGGGACGCCCTGCGCGCCTACTTCGGCGGCCGCCCCGCCGACCGGCTCTCGCGCCGGCTGTGCACCAACATCCTGGTGACCCTGACGTCCGCCTCGACGGCGACGGCGAGCACGTACTTCACGACGTACCGCGTGGACGGCCACTCCGGCGGGATGCTGCCGCCGCGCCTTCCCGTGCAGGTCGGGCACTACGAGGACACGTTCCGGGCGGTCGACGGCCGGTGGCTCCTCGCCGAGCGGGAGCTCTTCCTCGACTTCGGCGGGCCCACCGAACGACTGGCCCCGGCCGGTGCGGGCGAGGCGGACACCCGGCGCCGGGCGTAGGCCGGGAGATACGCCGGTGCCCGGCAGGAGGCCTGCCGGGCACCGGGCGGCGTACCGAAGCGGCCTGCCGGGTCAGACCGCCGGGGCCGGGTAGGTCGGGTACTCCACGCCGGAGACGTGCTGGACGACCCGGATGACCTGGCACGAGTAGCCGAACTCGTTGTCGTACCAGAGGTAGAGGATCGCGTTGTCGCCGTCGACCTTCGTGGCGCCCGCGTCGACGATCGAGGCGTGGCGCGAGCCGATGAAGTCGCTGGAGACCGCGTCGGGCGCGCTGATGAAGTCGATCTGGCGCTTGAGCGGCGAGGCCAGCGAGACGTTGCGGAGGTAGTCGAGGACCTCCTCGCGGGTGGTCTCGCGCTCCAGCCGCAGGCTGAGGATCGCGATCGAGACGTCCGGCACCGGGACCCGGATCGAGCTGCCGGTGATCGGCGCGTCGAGGTCGGGCAGCGCCTTCGCGACGGCCGAGGCGGCCCCGGTCTCGGTGATGACCATGTTGAGCGCCGCCGAACGGCCACGACGGTCCGAACCGTGGTAATTGTCCAGCAGGTTCTGGTCGTTGGTGTACGAGTGGACCGTCTCGACGTGCCCGCGCAGCACACCGTACTCGTCCGCCATCGCCTTCAGCGGCGGCACGATCGCATTGGTCGTGCAGGACGCGCAGGACAGGATCCGCTCGTCCGGCTTGACCGTGTCGTGGTTGACGCCGTGCACGATGTTCGGGACGTCGCCCTTGCCCGGCGCGGTGAGCACGACCTTGGCGATGCCCGGCTGGAGGTGCTTGGAGAGGCCCTCGCGGTCGCGCCACCGGCCGGTGTTGTCGATCAGGATGGCGTCCTTGATGCCGTACGCCGTGTAATCGACCGTCGTCGGGTCGTCGGAGTAGATCACCTTGATCTCGTTGCCGTTGGCGATGATCTTGCTGTTCGCCTCGTCGACGGTGATCGTGCCCTGGAACTGGCCGTGGATCGAGTCGCGCCGCAGCAGCGAGGCGCGCTTGACGATGTCCTGGCCGGAGCCCTTGCGGACGACGATGGCCCGCAGACGCAGGCCGTTGCCCGAGCCGGCCTTCTCGATGAGCAGACGGGCCAGCAGCCGGCCGATGCGGCCGAAGCCGTAGAGCACCACGTCGCGCGACGCACGGCGCTCGATCTTGTTCTCGCCCGTCGCCCCGGCGACGGCCTCGGCGGTGAACTCCTCGACGGAGAGACCGCGCCCGTCGGCCCGGTACGTCGCGGCCAGCATGCCTATGTCGATCTGGGACGGGCCGAGGTCGAGCGTCGTCAGCGCCCGCAGGAACGGCATGGTCTCGGTGACGATGAGTTCCTCACCGGCGATCTGCCGGGCGAAGCGGTGGGTCTTGAGGATGCTGACCACCGACTTGTTCACCAGGGAGCGGCTGTGCAGCAGGACGTTGACGTCCTGCTCGCGGTGCAGCTTCCCGATGATCGGGATCATCGACTCCGCGATCTCCTCGCGGTGCATCCAGTTGGTGAACGAGTCGTCATTGACAGTCACAAGTTTATCTTTCGAGCTAGGCGGCGCTCATATGGTAACCGGCCCGCCCTTCGCCCCTTCGGGCGGTGTCCTACCTGCGGGTGAACCCGCAATCGGCACCCCTCGCGCGGCTTCGCCGCACGCGATGTGTCCAGCATGTGGGCAGCCGTCGGCGGTGCGGGGCGATTCGGGGTCAACGCGGCGCAATCGGGCGCGCGTGCGAGCCGTCATACCAGAGTGGGACGGATGGCGGGCAAGTTCGACAACTGCCCGTCGCGCATACGTCATTGACGACTACCGTGTGTGCCCGGTGATCAACGGTGGGCTCATAACGTTCGGGCCTGCCCGACCGATGACCCGAGCCTGACCGACCACCGTAGGGGCCACCTGATGGACGCCGGCACGACCGCCGATCCCCGGTGCCCCCTGTACCGAGGACGCTGATGTCTCAACTTCGCGCACCCGACGCGCGACCGGACCGCCGTGAGGGCGGGCGGCACGGCCGCCCCGGTACGCGCGCCCACTCGGCCCCGAGCAGGCCGCGCGCCGCAGGGCCTTCCCCCGACGCCCGCATACGTCCCCAGCTGCTGCGGACCGCGCTGCTCCCGGCCATCGCCGCGGTGCTCAGCGGAGCCGCCGCGGTCATCTTCACCGTCCGCGCCGGAGCCGTCGCCTCCTCGCCCAGCCTCTGGGCGGCGCTCGGCGGATCGGCCGCCCTGGCGGTCGCCGCCGTAGCGGCCGCCTACCTCGGCGCCAACCGGGTGGCCGGCCAGGTGCTCGACCGGGCGCTCACGCTCCGCCGGGCCAGCGCCCAGGGCCAGGCCGAGCTGCAACGGGTGATGGAACAGCTCCGCAACGGCGAAACCGTCGCCGCCCGGCGGCCGTCGGAACCGGCCGCGCCCGGGGCCGACGCCTTCGACCTGCTCGGACAGGAGATGGCGCGGGCCCAGGACGCGGCCGTCACCGCCGTCGTCCAGGCCTCCCAGCTCTTCAGCAGCGCCGGCAACGAACAGAAGGTCGAGGTCTTCGTCAACCTCGCGCGGCGGCTGCAATCCCTCGTCCACCGCGAGATCCAGATCCTCGACGAGCTGGAACACGAGGTCGAGGACCCCGACCTCCTCAAGGGCCTCTTCCACGTCGACCATCTCGCCACCCGGATCCGCCGCCACGCGGAGAACCTCGCCGTGCTCGGCGGGGCCGTCTCCCGGCGGCAGTGGAGCAACCCGGTCACCATGACCGAGGTGCTCCGCTCGGCCATCGCCGAGGTCGAGCAGTACCCCCGGGTCAAGCTGGTCCCGCCGATGGAAGGCACCCTGCGCGGCCACGCCGTCGCCGACGTGATCCACCTCCTGGCCGAGCTGGTCGAGAACGCCACGGTCTTCTCCGCCCCGCACACCCAGGTGCTGCTGCGCGTCCAGCACGTCACCGCCGGGCTGGCCCTGGAGGTGGAGGACCGCGGCCTCGGGATGCCGGACCACGAGCAGAAGCGGATGAACGCCCTGCTCTCCGACCCCGACCAGGTCAACGTCGCCCATCTGCTCCAGGACGGCCGGATCGGCCTGTTCGTCGTCTCGGCGCTGGCCCGCCGTCACGGCATCGCCGTCCGCCTCCAGAGCAACATCTACGGCGGTACGCAGGCGGTGCTGGTCCTCCCGCAGTCGCTGCTCGGCGCCGACCCGGACGCCCCGCCGTCGCCCGACGCCGTGCCCGTACCGCCCCCCGGCGCCGTGCACCGGCCGCCCGTCGAGGCCGGGAACGGAAGCGGAAGCGGGAGCGGCACGCCCCGGCCGACGGCCCCGGCGCCCGCCGACGGCCCGTCCCGGGCACCTGCCGCCGGACAGAACGGCAGCCCGCGACCGCCCGCGGGCGAGGCCCCGCCCCTCCCGCTGCGCGCCGAGCGCATCGACCGTCCCGCCCCGCCCGCCTCCCCGCCCGAGCGCGACCACCGGCCCGAACCGGCGGCGGTCCACGAGCGCGACGACCGCCCGGCTCCGGCCCCGGCCCGGCCCGAGCTGCCCAAGCGGACGAACCAGGAAAGCCTCGTACCGCAGCTGCGCGAGGCGCCCGCCCCGCGCGTCGAGGACGAGCACGCCCTGCACGACCCGGGTCTCATGGCCGCCTTCCGACGCGGCGTCGACCTCGCCGAGGCCCAGACCGCCGAGGAGGAGGGCCCCGACGGCGGCTACGGAGACCACGGCGGCACGGGCAACGGGGGCCGGACCGCGCTCGACGCCCCCCTGGAGTCCCTCTCGCCCCTTCCCGTACGCGGAGCCACCGCCCCGCCCGACCGCCCCGGTCCGGCCCGGACGCCCTTGCCGGACCACGCGCTCCCCGCGGCCGGCCTGCCCGTGCCGGACAGCTATCCGCCCGACGCGTACCCGCACGACACCTCGGCGTACCGGCCCGGCAGCCAGGCCGAAAGCTCCCACGACCACGCGGCGGGCGAGCCCGGAGCGTTCGCGGCCGAGTCCTTCCTGCCGGGCCGTGCCGTCCCGGAACCCCGTAAAGACACCACCTTCAAGGAGTAGACACCATGACGAGCGATATGCCGTCCGGCCAGGTCTCGGACCTGGACTGGCTGCTGAGCGGGCTGGTCCAACGCGTGCCGTACACCCGCAGCGCGGTCCTGCTCTCCGCCGACGGGCTGGTGAAATCCGTGCACGGCCTGGACCCCGACAGCGCCGACCACATGGCGGCCCTCGCCGCCGGTCTGTACTCACTGGGCCGCAGTGCCGGGGCCCGCTTCGGCGACAACGGGGACGTCCGGCAGGTGGTCGTCGAGCTGGACTCCACACTGCTGTTCGTCTCCACCGCCGGATCCGGCACCTGTCTCGCCGTCCTCTCCGGGCGCGAGGCGGACGCCGCGGTGCTCGGCTACGAGATGGCGATGCTGGTCAAGAGTGTCCGTCCCTATCTGACGACCCCGATCCGGCAGCCGGCCGGGGCGCCGTTCACCCCGGGGATCTGAGGATGCCGGCCCCGCAGGACGGGCCCCTGCTCGACGACGCGGCCGGCCGGCTGATCCGCCCGTACACGATCAGCAACGGCCGCACCCGGCCGTCCACCGCGTTCGACCTGCTGTCCCTGATCATGGCCACCGGCATCGAGCCGGACATCCCGCTCGGCCCCGAGCACACCGTGGCCCTCGGCCTGTGCGAAGGGCCGATGTCCGTCGCCGAGATCGCCGCACACCTCCGGCTGCCCGCGGTCGTCGCCAAGGTCATCCTCTCCGACCTGGTCGCCTGCGGCGCCGTCACCGCGCACGCTCCCGCTTTCCATGACATGCCCACCGACCGATCCCTGCTGGAGGCAGTGCTCGATGGTTTACGACGACAGCTCTGACCGCCCCGGAACCTCCGAGTTCTTTCCCGTCGCCCTCAAGGTCCTGGTCGCCGGCGGATTCGGCGTCGGCAAGACGACGTTCGTGGGAGCGGTCAGCGAGATCGCCCCGCTGTCCACCGAGGAACTGCTCACCCAGGTCAGTGTGGGGACCGACAATCTGGACGGCGTGGAGTCCAAGACGGCCACCACCGTCGCCATGGACTTCGGCCGTATCACCCTCTCCGAGCAGCATGTGCTCTATCTGTTCGGCACACCGGGCCAGGAGCGCTTCTGGTTCATGTGGGACGAACTCTCCCAGGGCGCGCTCGGAGCCGTGGTGCTGGCCGACACCCGACGCCTCGCCGAATGCTTCGCCGCGGTGGACTTCTTCGAACGGCGCGGCATCGGATTCATCGTCGCCGTCAACGAGTTCGACGGCGCCTACCGCTACGAACCGGACGAGGTCCGCGCCGCGCTCGACCTCGGGCCCGAGGTGCCCGTCGTCCTGTGCGACGCCCGGATCGCCAGCTCCGGCACGGGCGCCCTCGTCACCCTCGTACAACACCTCATCAACGCCACCACGGCCCCCGCACCGCTGCAGACCTTCGGAGCCCACCCGTGACATCCTTCGCCACCGGCAGGATGCTCCTGACGCCCACCGACCGGCACGGCCCGGCCCGCGCACAGCGGCTGCGCAAGCTGGATCTCGGGGAACGCCCCGACGCCTCCTACGACAACTTCGACGCCTTCGCCGACAAGGTGGCCGAAGTGACCGCCACGCCCTTCTCGATGGTCAACTTCATCGACGAGAACCGGCAGTTCTTCGCCGGACTGCACACCCCGGCGGGCAACCGCGGTGGTCAGGACCTCGGTTCGGCGGCGGCGGGCAGCAGCCGCAGCAGCCGGTACATGGCCCGCGACCACGGCTACTGCCCCCATGTTCTGGTCCGGCGCAAGGCCCTCGTCCTGGACGACGTCTGCGACTACCCGCGGTTCGCGGGCAATCCGGTGGTGGACGACATAGGCATCCGCTCCTATCTCGGGGCGCCGCTGATCGACCGCACCGGCATCGCGCTGGGCACCGTCTGTGCCGTCGACACCGTGCCGCGCCCCTGGGGGCGGGCCGGGCTCGACACCATCAAGTCGCTCGCCCATGAACTCGTCCGCCAGATCGACGACCGGGAGGGCCACCACCCGCTCTGACTCCGACCGCTCCCCGTATCCGGTCCGGTCCGCTCAACTCCCGGGCGGCGCACCGGTGCTGCCCCGCAGGACCACGTTCCCCTCGATCCGCAGCACCCGGGAGCGCCCCGCTCCCGACGGTGTCCGCAACGCGAGGGCGATCACCTGCTCGCCCATCTCGGTGAGCGGCAGCGCCACCGTGGTCAGCGGCGGCGACACCTCGCGTACGACGGGGATGTCGTCGAAGCCCGCGAGCGACATGTCCTCGGGCACGCGTATGCCGGCCTCCCGCAGCGCGGCGAGCGCGCCGACCGCCATCACATCGGTCACCGCGAACAGACAGGTCGGCCGCGGCCCCCCGGCGGCCAGCAGTTGCCGTGTCGCCGTGTGCCCGCCCTCCCGGGTGAACGCGCCCCGCACCACCCGCTCCAGGGTGATGCCCGCCCCGGCCAGCCCCTCGCGGAATCCGGTCAACCGGTCGGCCACCGTGGTCAGTTCGGGCGGCCCGCTCAGCACCGCGAACTCCCGGTGCCCCAGCGCCACCAGCGAGGCCGCGAGCGCCGCCGCCCCGGCCCGGTTCTCCGGCTGCACGGTGTCCACCCGCATGGACCGGTGCCGGCTGACCACCGCGACCCGCCCGCCGGCCCGGACGTACGGCTCCAGCTCCGCGTCCATCGCCCGCTCCCAGGCCCGGTCCTGGAAGCCGGAGCCGATCAGCAGGATGGCCCGCGCGCGCTGGGCCCGCAGCATCGAGACGTACGCGATCTCACGGGCGGGTTCGCGGAAGGTGGAGGCGAGCATCACCAGCAGATCCTGTTCGGCGGCCGCGCGCATCACCCCGCCGGCGATGCCCGCGAAGTAGGGATCGCCGACGTCGTGGCAGATCAGCCCGACCGTACGGTTCCCCTCGGCGCTCGCCAGGGCCTGGGCGTGGGCGTTGGGGATGTAGCCGAGCAGATCGGCCGCCGCGCGGACCCGGCCGCGCAGATCGTCGCGGACCCGGGTGGTGCCGTTCAGCGCCCGGGACGCGGTGGCCAGCGAGACGCCCGCCTCGCGCGCCACCGCGTCGAGCGTCACATGGGCGGCGGAGGCCCGGCGGCGCGTATCGGGGTGGACCGGTGTTTCCCGTTCACTCAACTCGACCCCCAGGGGTGCGGTGGTGGCAGGGCCCCGAAACTTCGGGACGACCTATTGACCGTGCGAGGGAGCAGTCATTAGCGTGGCGGCACCTTACCAGAAAGCGCTTTCTGAAAGCGCCTTCACGGTAGGCCCGCAGCATCGCATCTTGCACAGCTCTCCACAACTGCCCCCGAAGTCCAGGGAGTTCACCGTGAGTCAGAGCGCGCTGACCAAGCGCCCCGCCGATGTGGCGGGGGTCGCCCGCAGGGCGGGTCCCACGACCGGCGAGCGGCTCGCCCGCGCGGCGGAGCAGAGCTGGCGGCCCCTCGCCCTGCTGCTGGCCGCGCTGGTGGTCTGGTGGGCGATCGCGGCCGCCGAGCTGATCGAGCCCTATCTCGTACCGTCGCCCGGGGCCACCCTCGACGTCCTGACCTCGAAGGGCGGTTACCTCTGGGAGCACACCTGGGTGACGACGTACGAGACGCTCCTCGGCTTCGTCATCGCGGTCGCCGTCGGCGTGCTCGCCGCGGTGGTGATGGTGTACTCCTCGACGGTGGAGCGCACGCTCTATCCGATCCTGCTCTTCGCCCAGGTCGTGCCGAAGATCGCCATCGCCCCGCTGTTCGTGGTGTGGCTCGGCTTCGGCATCGCCCCCAAGATCCTGATCGCCGTGCTCATCGCCTTCTTCCCGGTGGTGATCTCGATGGTCACCGGGCTCAAGGCGGTGGACCCGGAGATGCTCCAACTGTCCGCCACCATGGGGGCGAAGCCCTGGCAGACCTTTGTGAAGATCCGCTTCCCGGCCTCCCTGCCGCATCTGTTCTCCGGCCTCAAGGTGGCCGTCACCCTCGCGGTGACCGGCGCGGTCGTCGGCGAGTTCGTCGGGGCGAACGAGGGGCTCGGCTACGTCATCCTCCAGGCCAACGGCAACCTCGACACCCCGATGCTCTTCGCGGGGCTGCTGGTGATGTCGCTGATCGGCGTCGTGCTCTTCGTCGTCGTCGAGATCGCCGAGAAGCTGCTCCTGCCGTGGCACGCCAGCCGCCGGGACACCTCGGCCACCACCACGTACTGAAACACGCACCGACCTCCTCGTGAGAAGGGCCAGCCCATGTATGCGCGCAGACTCCTGATCGGTGTCGTACCTCTCGTCCTGGTGGCCACCGCCTGCGGCGGCGAGGACGCCTCGACCAGCACCAGTGACTCCGGCAAGAAGCTGGACAAGGTCACGCTGACGCTCAACTGGTATCCGTACGGCGAACACGCGCCGTTCTACTACGGCAAGCAGCAGAAGATCTTCGAGAAGCACGGCATCGACCTGGACATCCGGGCGGGCCAGGGCTCCCAGAAGACCGTCCAGGCGACGGCCGCAGGGCAGACCGACTTCGGCTGGGCCGACACCCCGGCCCTGCTCGCGGGCGTCGACCAGGGCGTCAAGGTGAAGAGCCTCGGCGTCTTCCTCCAGACCACCCCGGCCTCCGTGCAGTCCTTCGACGCCAAGGGCATCGAGGGGCCCGCCGACCTCAAGGGGCGGACGATCGCCGGGACGGCCGGGGACGCGCTGTCGAAGACCTTCCCGATCTTCCTCAAGAAGAACGGCATCGGGGAATCGGACGTCACGGTCCAGAACACCGACCCGGCGGGCAAGATCGCCGCGGTGATCTCGGGGAAGACGGACGGGCTGCTCGGCTACGCCAGCGACCAGGGCCCGACCATGCAGGACAAGGCCAAGAAGCCGGTCTCCTACCTCCGCTTCTCCGAGCACGGGCTGAACTTCTACTCCAACGGGCTGCTCGCCGGCCAGAAGATCCTCAGCTCCAGGCCTGAAGTGGCGGAGCGCATGGTGAAGGCGGTCAGCGAGGCCTGGACGGCCGCCGCGAAGGCGCCCGAACCGGCCGTGGCGGCGATGGAGGGCGCCTCCGAGCAACTGCCGCCGAAGACCGTGCTGTCCGAGCAGTTCACGACGACGCTGACCCTGCTCCACACGGCGGCGACCGAGGGCAAGGCGCCGGGCGTCAACACCGAGGAGGACTGGCAGCAGACCATCGATGTGTTCGCCGAGGCGGGCATGGTCACGAAGCCGAAGGCCGTGGGGGAGTACTGGGACACGAAGACGGCGCTGAAGGGATGACGATGCCGAAGCAGCAGACGACGCCGCGCGCCCCGTCCGCGGCCGGGGCGGGCCCGGCGGCCGGGGTCCGGCTCACGGATGTGGCGGTCCGCTTCCGCAGCAAGAAGCGTGATGTCACGGCGCTCAGCGAGGTGTCGCTGGATGTGGCGCCGGGCGAGTTCGTCGCCATCGTCGGGCCGTCGGGGTGCGGCAAGTCCACCCTCCTCAAGCTGGTGGCCGGCCTGCTCACCGCCTCCTCGGGCGACGTCCTCCTCGGCGGCGAGCGCGTCACCGGGCCCCGGCACGACATCGGTTACGTCTTCCAGCGCGCGGCCCTGCTGGAGTGGCGCTCGGCGCTCCGCAACATCCTGCTCCAGGCGGAGATCCGCCACATGGAACCGGCCCAGGCGCGTGGCCGGGCCGACGAGCTGATCCGGATGACCGGACTGACCGGCTTCGAGGACGCCTATCCGCACGAACTCTCCGGCGGCATGCAGCAACGCGTCGCGCTCTGCCGGGCGTTGCTGCACGAACCGCCGGTCCTGCTGATGGACGAGCCGTTCGGCGCGCTCGACGCCCTCACCCGCGAGCAGATGAACACCGAGCTGAACCGGATCTGGCGGACCACCGGCACCACGGTCCTGCTGGTCACCCACTCCATCTCGGAGGCCGTCTACCTGGCCGACCGGGTCGTGGTGATGAGCCCGCGCCCCGGCACCGTCACGGAGATCATCGAGGTGGGTCTGCCCGCCGAGCGCGACTACAGCGAGACGCTGGGCCGCCCGGAGTTCCGGGCGGCGGCGGCGCACATCCGCGACCTGCTGGGGGCGGTGTCCGCGCACGACTGAGGGAGTCCTCGCGAGGAGGCGACAGGAGAAGCGGTACGTGCCGGGCGGGTATTCCGCCCGGCACGTACCGCGTTACGGGCCGCGGTGTGCCGTCGCGACGACCCGGTCACGATCCGCCGGACGTGCCCGGAGCCCGCACCGCTTCGGCCACGACGCCGACCGCGCGCAGTCTGCGTGCCAGCAGTTCGATCTCGGGCCCGGTGCCGTGATGGCCGCCGCCGAGTATCAGCTCCAGCAGTGCCCGTGCCTCGGGGAGCGTCCGTTCGCCGTCGACCCGCAGCCGGGGCATACGTGGCAGGGCCCCTCTCCGTAGGCGGGCCCATTTCTGTTAAGGGTTCTAACGAGAGCTATTGCGAGGTGCCGTAGCGATGGTTATAGTCTCTAACAGAAGTAAGCACCCCGAAGGGATCTGACATGACCATCGCCCAGCCCCTCCATGCCGTCCTCGGCTCCGGACCCGCCGGCACCGCCCTCGCCCGGGAACTCGTCCGCCGGGGCCACCCCGTCCGGCTGGTCGACCGGTCGGGGAGCGGGCCCGCGCTCGAAGGCGTCGAACGGGTCGCCGCCGATGTCGCCACCGCCGAAGGTGCCCGCGCCGCCGTGGCCGGGGCAGCGGTCGTCCACCACTGCGTCAATGTCGGCTATCACCTCCAGGTGGAGGTCATGCCGAAGATCCAGGAGGCCGTCCTCGGGGCGGCCGAGGCGGCGGGCGCGCGGCTGGTCGTGCTCGACACGGTCTATCCGTACGGGGAGACACACGGCGCGGTGATGACCGAGGACAGCCCGTGGAACGCCACCACCCGCAAGGGCCGGATGCGCGCCGAGCTCGACGCCCGCTACCTCGCCGCCCACCGTGAGGGCCGGCTCCCCGTCGTCCTCGGGCGCTCAGCCGACTTCGTCGGGCCCGAGGTCCTCAACTCCACGCTCGGCGGCGCCGTCTTCCCCGCCGCGCTCACCGGGCAGCCCGTACCCGCGCTCGGCGACATCGACCTGCCGCACAGCTACACCTACATCGAGGACGTCGCCGCCGGCCTCGCCACGCTCGGCGAACACCCGGACGCCGACGGCCGGGTGTGGCACCTGCCCACCGCGCCGGCCCGCACCACCCGTGAGATCCTCGCGCTCGTCGAGCGACGCACCGGCCGCCCGATCGACTTCACCGTCGTCGCCGAGCCCCGCCCCTTCGGCCCGTTCGACGAGACCTTCATGGCGGAGTACGCCGAGATGTTCTACCAGCACACCGAACCGCAGATCCTCGACTCCTCCGCCATCGAGAAGGCCTACGGCCTCACCCCCACCCCGCTGGAGACCGCGCTGGACGCCACCCTCGCCTGGTACGGGGAGTTCCTCGCCGCCCACCGCTGAGACACGGTCCGGCCCCGGGCGTCGTACCGCGCACCCGGGGCCGGACCGTTGACGCCGTCGCTCAGTAGCGCAGCCGGGAGAGATACCGGTAGCTGGCCCGCGCCGAGGCGAACGGATCGGCCGGGGCGTCATGCTCCACCAGCCACTGCTTCACCCCGCCCTGCCGCGCGGTGTCGAACATCGCCGGGAAGTCCAGGATCCCCGACCCGACGTCCGCGAAGTCCCCGTTCGGCGCCATGTCCTTCACATGGAGCGCGGGGAAGCGGCCCCGGTGGCGGACGAACAGTTCGCCCGGGTCGGAGGAGCCGCCGTCGGCCGCCCAGTACAGGTCCAGCTCGAAGCCGACCAGCTCCGGGTCGGTCTCGGCGAGCAGGATGTCGTACAGGCTGACGCCGTCCACCACTTGATGGTCGCTGCCGTGATTGTGGTAGAGCAGCTTCAGCCCGGACTCCCGGGCCGCCAGCCCGGCGCGGTTGAACTGCCGTGCCACCTCCCGGTATCCGTCCGGCGAGTGCAGCGAACCCGGCAGGCTCGGCACCACGATCCACTGACCGCCGAGGGTGTGGACATCCTCCAGCGCCTGCGGCAGACCGGAGCCGGTCACGATGTCGTAGCCGACGTGCTCCAGCACCGCCTTGAGCCGCGTCCGGTCCAGCATCTGCCGTATCGCGGCGGGGGAGTTGCCGTGCCGTCCGCTGACGCCGACCGTCGCGTACCCGATCTCCGCCAGCTGCTCCAGCGTGCCCGCGAAGTTCTCCGCGAGCGGCGTCCGCATGGTGTACAGGTGCATCCCGATCCCCGACGGCGGGATCCGCCGGCAGCCCCGCCGGCCGGCCGCGACAGCCGGGGCGGCGCTCAGTCCGACGGCGGCCACCGCCCCCAACGCCGTACCGAGAAAGGCTCTTCGGGCTCCGTTCACGTGCTCCGCTCCCACAGGACTCCTCACTTCACGTCGATTCACTGCGCATCGGCTCACTTCACGTCGATGCGGACGGCTCCGGTGCTCGTGTCGCCCTTGTCGTCGGTGACCGTCAGATGCGCGGTGTAGGCGCCCTTGCGGTCGTAGGTGTGCGTCGCCGTCGCGCCCTCGGGCCCGGACGGCTTCACGTTGTCGCCGAAGTCCCAGTGGTACGAGGCGATCGTGTGGCCCTCCGCGAGCTCGACCGTGCTGCTCAGCGACACGGCGAGCGGTGCGGCGCCGGAAGCCGGTTCGGCCTTCACCGCCACTGTCGTCCCGGCTTCCTTCTCCACCCCGGGGCCGTTGAAGTGCAGCCAGTCGACCGACAGCAGATCGGCCTTGTCGGGACTCCAGTCGGGGTTGGTGAAGACCGCGTACAGGGTGGTCGTGGAGCCGGGATCCTTGAGCTCCGTCGTCGGCGATATCAGCTTGTCGTAGCCGCCGGTGTTCGGGATCTCCACCGAGCCCAGCAGCTTGCCGGTGGGGGAGTCCGCGCGGAACTCCACGGTGCCGCCGAGCCCGCCGGACGACGCGCCGACCGTCACCGAGTCGACGTTCTGGAGGTTCACCGGGTCGAAGCTGACCCAGTCGCCGTCCTCGATCTCGATCAGCCGCTTCCCGCCGGACGCGTCTGCCCGACTGCCGATGTCCGCACCGCCGTTGGCCCCGCCCGTCGCCGTACGGTGCTCGGCCTCGCGGAAGGAGGTGCGCAGGGTCAGCGAGGTGGAGCCGGTCAGCGCGGGTGCGTCCGGTGCGCCCTTGTCCTCGTACTGGGCGGTGATCCCGTAGTAGAGGTTCTGCCCCGGACCGTGGCTGTCCCCGGCGTCCGTGACGATCTCGCCCGCGCAGCCGGTGTAGTTGTCCAGCGGGTGCAGATGGGTGTCATGGCCGAGCTGCGACTGCACCACGACCCGCGAGCAGTCGATCGGACCGCTTGCGTCGTCCTCCGCGTCGGTCACCTCCACCGTGAAGGGAATCGTGTCGCCGAAGCTGAACATCCCTCCGTCCGGCGGCTGTTGGATCGTGACCTCGGGCCGGGTGTTGCCCACCGTGATGTCCTGCACCGCGAGCGCCGTCAGTTCGTCGGGGCCGGTCACGGTGAGCCGTGCGGTGTGCAGCCCCTTGGCGGTGTACGTGTGCGAGGGGGCGGCCTCGGTCGAGTCCGTGGTGCCGTCACCGTCGAAATCCCAGGCATAGCTCACCGGTTGGTCTCCGGGCAGCCCCGACCCCTCGCTGGAGAAGTTCACGGTCAGCGGGTCCGGCCCGCTGTCCCGGTCGACGGTGATCTTGGCGTCGGGCAGCCGGCCGTCGCCGACGTAGTCGATCCGGTAGATGCCCGCGCCCTCGTTGCTGCCGCCGCGGCCCGTGCCGCTGCCGAGGCCGAAGTCGATGACGTACAGCGCTCCGTCGGGACCGAAGTCCGCGTCGAAGGGCTGGTTCCACTCCATGTCCTCGAAGATGCCGTTGATCGACTGGAGGTCCCCCGCCTTCACCGGGTCGAACCGGGGATCGGTGAAGGTCTGGTCCTCGCTCTGGAACGAGAACGTCTTGAACCAGCCCCTGGTCAGCTCGTAGTTGAACGCCTTCCCCTCGAAGTACTCCGGGAACTTGGTGCGGTAGGTGTTGTCCGGGTCGTAGTCGTAGACCGGGCCGCCCATCGGACCGCCGCCACCGGTGCCCACCTCCGGGAACTCGGCCGAGGCGGAGTAGGCGTACCAGACCGTCGCGGGCTGGGCCGGCGGCAGCTCCCGCAGCCCGGTGTTGTTCGGCGAGTCATTCACCAGTGCCGAGCAGTCGAACTTCGGGCCGGACGTCTTCGTCGCGAAGTCGTAGTCGTTGAACGGGGTGTTGTTCCCTACGCAGTACGGCCAGCCGAAGTTGCCCGCCTCCGTGATACGGGTGTACTCGACCGTGCCCTCCGGACCGCGGTCCGCCACCGCCTCGCGGGCGTCGGGTCCGTAGTCCGCGACCATCAGCGCCCCACTCGCCGGGTCGGTGGTGATCCGGAACGGGTTGCGCATGCCCATCGCGTAGATCTCGGACCGCGTCTTCTCCGTGCCCGGCGCGAAGAGGTTGCCCTCCGGGACGGAGTACGTGCCGTCGTCCTCGGGAGTGATCCGCAGGATCTTGCCGCGCAGGTCGTTGGTGTTGCCCGCGGTGCCCTGCGCGTCCCAGGCGCGACGGCCCTCGCCCTCGTCGATCGGCGTGAAGCCGTCCGAGGCGAACGGGTCGGTGTTGTCGCCGGTCGCCGCGTACAGGTTGCCGTCCTTGTCGAAGGCGAGCGAACCGGCCATGTGCGAATTGGCCCGGCCCTCGCCGCGCAGCGTCGGCACGGTCAGCAGCCGCTTCTCGGAGGCCGGGTCGACGGTGTCGCCGTCCACGGTGAAACGGGACAGGTTCAGCCGCTTCTCGACCTTGTCCGAGTACAGCAGGTACAGCCAGTTGTTCTCCGCGAAACCGGGGTCGAGCGTCAGCCCCAGCAGCCCGTCCGACTGGCTGGTCATCTCCGGGGTGTACGCGAAGTCCAGCGCGGTGGAGACCTTCATCGTCTCCTGGTCGACGACCTTCAGCTTTCCGGTCCGCTGGGCGAAGAACACCCGGCGGTCGGGGGCGACGGCCAGCTCGAACGGGTCGGCCAGATCGCTCGTGGCGAGCGGGGTCCGCTGGAACGAACCGGTGCGCGTGGCGGTGCAGTCGCCCTCCGCCGCGCCGGCCGCCCACTGGATGCCGCCGAGCAGATGCCGGACGAACGCCTCTTCCTCGAAGGCCGCCTTGTCGTGCCCGCCCGCCGTGAACCAGGAGCGGCCGCCGTCGTAGTTCTGGCACCAGGAGAACGGATGGTCCACGCCCTCGTCGAGCCCGTCGATGCCGTCGCGCACCTTGATCTGGGCGAGGGTGTGCACCTTGGACGTGGGGTTGGTGCGCCAGTTGTACCACTCCTCCTGGCGCTCCCAGAGGTCGGGAAGGTGCTGGGTCGAGGGGTGGGCGTGGTCCAGGACCTTGATCCGGCCGGTCTGGGGTACCGGGTGCTTGTCGAAGATCGCGCCGACCAGGCCCTCGTACCACTCCCAGTCCCGCTCGCTGGCGGAAGCGGAGTGCAGCCCGACCCAGCCGCCGCCCGCCCGGATGTACCGCTGGAGTGCGGCCCGTTCCTCGGCGTTGAGCAGATCGCCCGTCTCGGGCGTGGAGTTGGTGTTGTTGAAGACGACCGCCTGGAAGCGGTCCAGGTCCGCGTCGTTGAAGACCGCGGAGTCGGCGGTGGCCTCCACCTCGAAGCCGTGCTCGGCTCCGAGCTTCTTCACCGCCTCGACGCCGGCCGGGATCGAGGAGTGGTCGGAGTTGGTGACCTCGGAGTAGACGAGCACCCGGTACGAGGCCGCGGCTTGCGCGCCGGCCGGCGAGGCCACCAGCAGGGCGAGGACCAGCGCCAGGAGCGAGGTGACGGCGATGAGGGGGGACGGGCCGCCGGGGGATCGGCCGACGCGGCCGGCCCGGCGTAACGAACGGCGTCTCATGGGGCGCTCCCTGTGCGGTAGAAGCCGACTGTGGGGTATAGAAAGCGCTTTCTGAAGTACGCCGTTCAGAGTAGGTTCAGCCCTCCGGCGGGGTCAATGGGTCTGCAGTGCCCGCCGGGCCGGCCCGGCGCGGGGTTCGGTCGCGGGTGGATGTCGGTGCCGGGCGTTACGGTCGGGTCGAACCCGGCCACAGGCCGCCGGTGCCGTCGAAACGGAGATGCGGGATGACCGCCGACCCCACGATCACCGCCGCCGACGTCCGCTCGTCCGCGCTGTCCCTGCCCGACACCACCGAGAAGCTCGCCTGGGGGCAGCCCACCTTCCGGGTGGCCGGCAAGATCTTCGCCTCGCTCGGCGACGACGAGACGACGATGGGCGTGAAGTGCCCCCGGGAGGACCGCGCCGAGCTGATCGCCACCGAGCCGGAGAAGTTCTTCATCCGCGAGGGGCACGACGACCACTACGCCTGGATGCGCGTCCGGCTGTCCGCGCTGGAGGACGCGGACGAGCTGGCCGCCATTCTCGCCGACTCCTGGCGGCAGGTCGCCCCGCGCCGACTGGCGGCGGCGCATCCGGAGCTGGCGGTCCAGGGGGAGGACGGGCCGGGGGAGGGGCGCGGCTGAGCGCGGCGGCCGGTCATCGGGGCGCCCGCCGGCACCCCGGACATGCGCCCCGGCCGGTCATCGGGGCGCCCGCCGGCTCCCCGGACATGCGCCGGTCAAGGACGAGGGAATCCGGTGATCCGGGCGCGCGAGCCCGGTGGGCCGGGGGTGCGGGAATCCCGTGATCCGTGCCCGTAGGCCCTGCGGGTCAGGGGCGCAGGAACCCCGTGATCCGTGCCCGCAGGCCCTGCGGGTCCAGGCCGTGGGCCGCGAGGTGCTCCTCCATTCGCCCGTACCGGCGCAGCTCGGCGCGGCCCACGCCCAGCCCGAGCACCCGGTGCGGCAGGTCCATGAGCGCCTCGCCCGTCGCCGCGGCGGAGGTGCCCGCGAGATACGGCTCGACGAGCACCACGTCCGCGGTCGCGGCGGCGCCGGCGGCCCGGCGCACCCCCGCGGCGTCGAACGGCCGCACGGTCGTCGCGTACAGCACGGTCACATCGAGCCCCTCGGTGGCGGCGAGCACGTTGTCGAGCATGGGCCCGACCGCGACCACGGTCCCGCGCCGCCCTCGGCGCACCACGGTGAACCCGCCCGCGCCGCCCACCGCCCGCGCCTCCCGGTTCGCCTGGAGGGAGAGGCGTACGTACACCCGGTCGTCGCCCGCGACCGACTCCCGCAGCAGGGCCTCGGCCTCGTCCGGATGGCCCGGCACCTGCACGGTCCAGCCGTCGAGCGTGTCCAGCAGCGCGACGTCACCGGGGGCCATGTGGGTGAAGCCACCGGCAGGCCAGTCGTACGAGCCGCCCGCGCTCACCAGGATCCCGCCCACCCCCTGGTGCCCGAAGTCCAGCTTGACCTGCTCGAACGGGCGCTCCACGAGGAAGCTGGCGAAGGTGTGCACGATCGGCCGCATGCCCGTCAGCGCCATCCCCGCCCCGGCCCCGACCAGCAGCTGTTCCCGGATGCCGACGTTGACGACCCGGTCCGGATGGGCGCGCCGGGCCGGGGCGAAACCGTCGGCGCTGATGTCGGCGAGCACCACGGCCAGCCGGGGCTCCTCGTCCAGGAGCCGCGTGGCGGTGCTGATGAATCGGTCACGCATGGTGTCCATGAAGGGTCCCTCCCGAGGGTCTCGGTCTGCTGCGGTCAGTTCTTGGGGTCGACGCGGGCGACGACGGCCAGCGGTTTGCCCGGGTGGGGCGCGGTGAACGCCGTGTACAGGGCCTCGTGGTCCCGGCCGTCCACGGTCATCGCCGCCCATCCGGCGGAGACGAAGCGGGAGGCGATGCCGCCGGGCCAGCCGTGGGTGGCGGAGGCGTTGTCGATCACCAGCGTGTGCAGCTGTTCGAGCCCGGCCGGGCCCGCGTGGGCGATGGCCTCGTGATTGCTGCCCTCGTCCAGCTCGGCATCGCCGATCAGGACCCACACCCGGGGATCGGTGCGGCCCTGGGCCCGCAGGCCCAGGACGGTCCCGACGGCGAGCGGCAGCCCGTGCCCCAGCGACCCGCTGCCGATCTCCGCCCCCGGCACCAGCAGCCGGTCCGGGTGATGCCCGAGCGGTGAGTCGTACGCCCCGAAGCCGGGCAGCAGCTCCTCGCCGAAGAAGCCGTGGGCGGCGAGGACCGCGTAGTACGCCATCGGCCCGTGCCCCTTGGAGAGCAGGAAGCGGTCCCGCTCGGGGTCGTCGACCGAGTCCGGTGTGACCCGGAGCACCCTGTTGTAGAGCACCCACAGGGCGTCGAGTGTGGAATGGGCGGCGGGCGCGTGCTTCTCGTCCCCGGTCATCAGGGCGATCAGACGCGGCAGATCCCGGAGGTCGGGGGCGGATGCGGCCCGGCGGGCGGCGGCCGGTGCGGCGGTCGTGTTCGTCATGGCACCGAGCGTTCAACATCAACCATGGTTGAGGTCAAGCGCGGAATGGTGTTGGTGACCACCTCCCGGAGTGCGGTATTGTTCTCATGCGCGTTCAGCCGGGGGAAACCCCAGGTCAGACGCCAGCGGGACGTGGCGCAGCTTGGTAGCGCACTTGACTGGGGGTCAAGGGGTCGCAGGTTCAAATCCTGTCGTCCCGACTGGAGACAGTCGCAGATCAGGGCCGGTTTCGGAGCAATCCGAAACCGGCCCTTGATCATTCTTGGGGACCAGTTGGGGACCAACCGGAGGTCCGGCGTCCCTGACCGGGTCAGCGGGTCATGACCACTGAGCCCGGCAGGGAGCGTGGTGCGCGCAGCGCGCTGAAGTGGGCCGAGAGCGCCGCCCCGGCAGCCGTGATCTTGCGGACGTCCGGGTGCAGGTAGCGCTGGGTGGTGGTCAGTGAACCGTGGCCGGCGATCCTGCGGAGCACGTGCACCGGAACCCCGGCGTCGGCGAACCAGGTCAGCGCGGTGTGCCGGAGGTCGTGGCGGCGCAGATGTTCGTAGCCGAGCTTGGTGACCACGTCGTCCCAGTGTGTGGCGTCGCGCAGGACGGCTGTGGAGATGCGCCCGCCGCGCGGACCTGTGAACAGGCGGGCGTCCGGATTGGGGCCGGCGGACAGGATGTGCTGGGCGACGAGGGGACGGATCTCCTCGACGATGGGAACTTTGCGTGCCCGCTTGCCCTTGGTGCCCTTGTCGGTCAGCCCGCCGGGCGCGGGTGTGGTCTGACGCCGCACGGTCCAGATCCACTGCGTGGTGTCGATGTCTCCGATGCGGCAGCCGGAGATCTCGCCGATCCGTGCGGCGGTGCACGCGGCGAAGATGACGACGTCTCCCCAGCCGCGGTACTCGTCGTGGGAGGCTGCCACGAGCGCGTCGGCCAGTGCGAGGAGTGTTTCCCAGTCGGGCAGGGCGAGCGCGCGTGGGTCGAGGAGTTCGTCCTCGGCCTGCTTGTAGAGCTTCTGCCAGCCGGTCACCCGGGCGGGGTTCACCTTGATGATGCCGTCGCGCACCGCTTGCTCCATGACGCGGACCAGGACGGCGATGGTGTTCTTGACCGTTGAGCGGCTGAGCTCGTCGGCGATCCAGTTCTGCACGGTGCGGTCGACAGCACCATTGGTGATCATCCGGACCGCGAGGTGGCCCAGGGCGGGCACGACGCGCATCCGCCAGCCTGACAGGTAGGGATCGAGCGTTTTCAACTCCAGGCCGCGCAACGCGAGGTCCATGTTCGCGTTGCCGTACTCGGCGAGCTTCATGGTGGCGAGCGACGGGGACAGCCCTGCCTCAGCCGCTTCGATGATGGACTGGAGCCACTCCTGCGCTTCGTCCTCGTCCGCCTTCCCCTCCGACAGGGACAGGCGCCGCTTCGAATCCGGGTCGAACCAGCGGACCCGCGCACGGTACGGGTTGGGGCGATCAGGCCGGTACTCGATGTCGGTCGTGAGTCGGACACCGACCGGCACAACGGCTTTCTCAGCCATCATGCGTCTCGGCGCGGGACGGTCCGGTGGCGACGCAGCCATTCCTCAACGTCGACCGCGCTGTACATGACGACGCGTTCCGAAACGGAGACGAACGGCGGGCCCTGGGGCGGCCGGGCAGTGCGCCAACGGCGCAGAGTCGAGGTGTCTACACGCAGGCAAGCGGCAAGTTCGCGTGTCGAATACCAGGCGTTGGCCAGGAGAGGCGACCGGCTGTCATCTCGGATGAATTGGGCTTCGTTCTCCCTCTTTGTGTGTGTCTGATGGTCTGTGTAGGCTGCTATCGGTCCGATGGGCAACGGTGGTAGATCTCCGGGGGTGTGAAGAGCGCCAGAGGGATACAGCGGAAAGCGGTCGGCGACAGGCGACGCGGCCCGCAGGTGGAGAGCCGGGGGATTCTGCGTGCGCCGTAAGCGCTTAGTCCCTTCTGATGCGCTGATCCGCAGTGGTGCTCGGGGCAAACGGTGGACAACAATCGTCTGCAGATACGCCGGTTTGGCTAACCGGCGATGGGCGGCTACATTGCCCTCGCTCGCGACACGGCGAGTGTCAGGTGCTGTGCCGATTGAATGCTTCTCGATGACCCATCATGTGGAGTGCGTCGCGATCCTCGAACCGGCCGTAAAGGGCTCCTGACCTGCGGTTTTGCGTGTGCGCGTTATGTGCGGTGTGGGCGTTACGGGCGATATCTTGACGCTGAAATGACGCTCGTGATGCTCGTTCTGATGGCATGTCAGGAGCCTTGTCGGGCAGGTCAGACCCCGACAAGGTAGCGAGTATCGATGGGGCGCCGAGGGCAGGCGACGCTGAGCGCAGACCTACTGCGTCGTGCTGATCAGATGTCCCGGAAGAGACCAGCGAGTGCCGTGACCTGCCGCGATGAGCGGTTGGCGATCGCTGACCTGCGCGAATGACCTTTCGGCTATTTCACGTTCGTGCCGCTTGATGGGGCCGGAAGTCCCAGAAAAGTCCCAGAGGACTCCCACGACTGACGATGTCTTTCGGCTCTGTACAGGTGCTTGGAAGGAAGCGTCCAGTTTTCGTCCCGTAGCTGTTCGCGCCGCAGTGGAATCCGGAGCGCTGGGAACGACGTCCTGGTGTTCGCCATCTGAGTGCGGGAGCCGACCCGGATGCCCATCGGTCGGACAGCCAGGCAGCCGCGGTGGTGCTCCGGACGGGATCCGGAGTGTTGGACCGGGACGAGCACACCAGGTCCGTACCGGTCGGCGCCGCAGTGGTGCTCCGGACGCGATCCGGAGTGTTGGCCCGCGTAGCCTGCGACGTTTCCGGAGGGTGACCTGGTTGACCGGTGTTCACGCTGGCGCGATGCGGGCATTCAGGTCATTTTCCTTCGGTGTGATGGGGTGGTTCGGGGCGTGCTTGTGGTTCCGAGGTCTGTGGGTGCCCCGTTGACCGGGGGAGAGAGGCCCGTCGCCTTGTGGCAGGCGGGTGCGGTGTGCGGTGTAGAGCGCGGTGATGCCCAAGTTTTCGAGGATTGCCGAATTGGTGGGGGAATGGATGGCTGAGTGTTCGAGGAGGGCGGTCAGGGCGGTGGTAGTGAGGGGTGGGTGCCAGATGGGCCATACGAAAGCGTTGCTGATGGTGTTCCAGCTACTGAAGTTGAATGCGTGATGTCGGTCAGCTATGTGTGATCAGGGGGTGTCCTGGTCCCAGCTGCCACTCGGTCCATGACCACACCCACTACGTCAAACTCCACGTCTGGGTCCGCACTCTCTGACAGGTCAGCATCCTCGGTCGTAGATCGCCCGCAGCCACGGTTCCCTGACGGCGGGCATCCGCGCGAGCGTGTACCGAAACGCCTCCCTGGACGGCTGGAACGGGTACCACGGGTGCGGCGGCAGCGGATCGTCCCGCTCCACCCCTGTCGGCAGCCCACCGATCACCGGTAGCCGGGTCCGGTGTGGCGGGAAGGCTAGCTCGGCCCAGAGCGCGGCATCCATAGGTACCGGCACCGCCCCGGCGCGCGGCTGCCACATATCTCCGGTCTGCGGATGGACCGGCACCAGCACCAGGTCAGTGGCTGGCTCGCCGAACCCCGGTCCCGCCAGGTCCAGCTGCTTCGCACCTTCCCCGGCGGGCAGCAGCGCGCCGAGTGCCCGGCCGAGGAGCTCCGCGACCGGCCCGGGCACCACCTCGACCGGAGCGCCTCCGGCGGCCACCACCACCTGGGCGAGAGCCACGCCCGCCGGGATGTCCCGGTACTCGCTCAGCCGGTGCCACAGCGCGCCGGTCGCCAGCAGCTCCGCCCAGTCCATGACCGGCCGCTCCGGCGGGCCGGGCAGCCGCACTACCGCCTGCGGGACGAGCCGGACGACCTGCCAGCACCCACAGTCGTCCATTCTCGTTCCGACCGGCAGATCGCAGCCCAGGCAGGCAAGGTTCGGCCCGTCCCTCCCGTCGATCCCCATGCAGTAGCCCCCGGCCCGCTCAAGGATCAGCCTGGTGCCGCGCATGTCGCCGGGCGCGAGGAGGACGGTGCCCGACGGTCCGTCGGACAGCGCGCCGAACGGCGCGAAGCGCCCCCGCTCCGCCGCCTCGCGCACCCCGACCTCGTCCCACTGCCGCCACGGCGGCCCGTAAGGTGCGGGGTCGACGGCGTAGGACCCGGCCTCCAGCAGTGGCGGGTGCAGCGTCTCCCAGTGGGTATCGGCCAGGTGGATTGGCAACGCCACCTCCGACACCGCCGCCGTCAGGACTGCACCGCAGCCCGCACACCCGAACACCGCCAAGCTGTCCCCTCCCGCCGTCGAAGCCCATGCATCCCACCAAGAGGCGGACCGGGGAGCAAGGGATTTTCAGACAACCAGACATCGTTTCCCTTGGCTGAGCTTCGTACTGTTGACCGGCTAGGTGGGTGTCAGTGCGGTGTGGGAGCCTGCGGGGCATGAGTTACGACTTGGCTGTCTGGGAGGGCGAGAGGCCGGCGGATGACAAGACTGCCGGTCGGGTCTTCGGCGACCTGTACGACCGCTACATCGACAGCGAGGTGGAAGAGCCCCCCTCCGAACGGATTGCGGCTTACGTGGCCGCATTGCTTGAGCGGTGGTGTGACATCACCGAGGACGAGGAGGACACCTCGCCCTGGTCGACCGGTCCGTTGATCGGCGAGGCCAGTGGTCCGCTGGTCTACTTCCCCATGCGGTGGAGCATGGCCGAGGAGGCGTCGGCGTACGCAGCGGCCGTCGCGGAGTCCATAGGGCTGGTCTGTTTTGATGTGCAACAGGACCGGCTCAGGCCGTGAGCAGGGACGCCAACCGGCGTTGGTGAACTTGAATTCGTGATGCCGGTCAACCGTCCGTGATCAGGCCGGTGCCGACCAGGCAGCCGTCTACCAGGTCCGGGCGGTACTGGATCTGCTTCAGCCTGCGCTTGACGGCCCGGGTGATCTGGCCGAGGTCGGCTGCGGCGAGGTTGCCGATGTCGCGCTTGACCAGCGACCAGATGCCCTCTTGCGGGTTCAAGTCCGGTGAATAACTCGGAAGTTGGAAGACGGTGAGCCAGTCCGCGTGGTCGGTGATGAACTGGCGCATCGGTTCGACCAGGTGCATGCGCAGGTTGTCCCAGACCAGCACGATCGGGCCGCCGAGCTGGATGTGCGCTCTGACCAGCAGGTCGCACAGGTCGCGCCCCCCGATGCCCTTCGGCTCGCCCTTGCGGCCCCGGTACTCGCGGACCGAGTAGAACATCCGGGACCGCTTCCCCGGCTGGAGCAGGTCAACCCGGCCATGGATACCCGGCCCGAGCCCCGGCCTCGGACCCGCACCACCGGCGTTGAGCCCTTGCGTCCCCAGCTTCTCGCGCGCGGCGGCGTCATCGACTGCCCAGCTTCGTCCTCGAAGACGATCCAGCCGTCACACGCCGCCGCAGTGCTCTTACCCGCGGCCAGGTCTCCTTCTTCCACACCTCGACTGCTGCGTCGTCACGTTCGATCGCCCGCCGGGCGGGCTGCTGCCAGGACCAGCCGTGCCGCTTCAGCAGCAGCCAGGTGCCCTCCACTGTGTAGCTCACGTGGAACAGGCGGCCGATCAACGTCTTGATCCGGGCCAGCGTCCACCGCTGGTCGGCCCAGCCGTGGGCCAGCGGCCCGCGTTCCAGCTCCCGTTCCAGCCTCGTGATCTGTGCTTCGCTGAGCCTCGGCCGCCCAGGCGACCCCTTCGACAGGACCCCCGCTTCGCCGCGCTCGCGCCACTGGCGGCGCCACCGCTCCACGGACCGCTCGCTGACCCGCAGCGCGGCAGCGATCTCCCTGTTCTTCTGCCCGTCCTCGAAGCGTTCCACGGCCTGCAGCCGGACCCGCTCCCTCGCCGCCCTTCCGGCGTCGGTCAACCCGCCACCCTGCGCTTATCTCACGGTCCAGGGCTACCGGAGCGGACCAGCCGCCGTCAGGCGAACGGCTCCGACATCACCCAATCAAGTTCAGTAGCGGTCACTGATCGCTATCGGTAGTCGCCTGAATGATCTTTCCGAGGGGTGCGTGGGCTCGGCCTTCACGCCACCTGCCGGTCAGTGAGCCTCTTCCAACATCACGCTGACGCGTGATGGAGGACGAGCACGGCCTGGACGATCGCGGTGATGCGGTGGGTGCTGCAGCGGAGCTTCCGAAGGAGCCGCCAGCTCTTCAGGACCGCCATGGCCTGCTCGACAAGGCAGCGGATCTTGGCATGACTGCTGTTGTGCCGGCGCTTCCACCTCTTGAGTCGACGGCCTCGGAACGGGACGCGGACGGGGTGGCCGGCTCCCTGGTACGCCTTGTCCGCCCAGCACTTCAGCTCGGCCGTGGCGAGTGCGTCGGTGATCCCGTGGGTCCGTTCGGCGGTCAGGTCGTGGACGGCCCCGGGCAGGGCGGGGGACGCCCACAGCAGCCTGCCGAACGGATCGGTGAGGACTTGGACGTTCATGCCGTGGCGCTTGTGTTTCCCGGAGTAGTACGGGGTGTCGGCGGCGATCCGGTCGATCGGCAGGAGGGTGCCGTCCAGGATCACGAACGCCTTGGTCCGGATGGTCTTCATGGCCTCGGTCATGGTCGGGGCGAGGGCGGCCAGGACGTCGATGGCCTCGCGTATGTAGCGGTAGACGGTCGCGATGCCGATGCGGAACCCGGCGGCGAGCTGGGCATACGTATCGCCGCACCGCAGGTGGGCCAGGGCGAGCAGGGCCTGACGTGCCGCGGGAAGCCGTCGCCACCGCGTGCCGATGTCCCGACGCCTGGCCGTCAGCTGTCCGGCCAGGAACCGCAGGGTGCGGGTGGACAAGTCGATCGAGGACGGGTAGACAAGCACGCGAAGCTCCTGGCGGACACGGGTGATCTTGGTCGAGAACCCGTCTACCAGGAGCTTCGCCGTTGTGCAGAACTGTCCACCTCGCGGTCAGCGCCGCCAGCTTGGAAAAGGCTCAGTGTGTGGGCGTGGCAATGGTGAGGGCGCGTCCGTGGCGCGTACGGCGAGGTTGACGGTGCCGGCGGAGGGCCCATGAGCCATCATCGGCTCCACATAACTGCAGTAGGCCGGCAGCCTGTGGCGCCCGATAGGGATGGCCCCACCAGGATCAGGACCAAGATCGCTGGTTTCAAGTCACTTTGTATCGAACCGAGATCCGATTGATGACGCTCCGATAGTGTCTGCGCCGCCTTGCCAATGCGAGGTTCCAAGCGATTGCTACGTGGGGGGACAGTGCAGGAGCGAAAAATTGCTGTCATCATGACGATATTTCTCGCCATGGTGACGACCCTGATTTTTTCAGGGCAAGCACAGGCAAAAGAAATGAGCAACGGGCAGCGACTGGTTGGCACCTACGCTCCCCCGCGAGAGGATCCTCGAGAGTTGCGGATCGGCAGCAAGGACCAAGGCAGTGGCCCCGAATGCCATGCCGTGGCCTCCGGCGAAGCCTGTACCGAATGGAAGCCGGTATCGCAGACGCGGCGCTCGATATCACCGGCAGGCGCCAAGACGGCGGACGCGGCAGAAGCAACATGTTCAATCAGCCCAGGCAAGTGGACGTACACGCGCAAGTCCTATTGCGCAAATCTGGAGGGGACGTACACTCTCTGGGACCAGAGTAAGCCACCGAAGGTAACCGGAACGGCGATCTTCTTCGCGACCATCGGGTCGACTCTGTCGCAGACCAACGGGAGCTGGGAAGAGAAGCAGACCATGACCGTGGCTTCGGCGACAGGGAAGGTCAATTCCCTCAGTTTCAGCTGGCTGTCCAATTGCACCCCCAGCTGCACTCCCACCAAACCTAGCCCATGGCTGGGTTCTGTAAATCTCAAGGTGGGCCAGACGGCGGCCGGAACATCGAACTACACTGCGAATCCCGGGGCGGGTAAGCACGTTGGCGTTACCACTAGTTTTGCGATTCAGGTGGTTGTGCCCGGAGTCGCCGGAATTCACCTGCTCGCGAAGGATAACCCGAGGAAGGTTCGTTGCGACACCACCTTCTCGAACAATACGAGCACAGGCTGCGTGATCTCTGATGTCCAGCCGCAGCTGGTCCTCCCGCTTTCTGAGTACGGTGCCGCAGCAGCGACATACGCATGGGCGCAGCAGAAACTCATAGATCAATGGGGTACGGCGGGCAACCCCTTGAAGCGCCTGGGGGATGAGGCAATCGCCACAGCCAACCGTACCCGCACATGCGGAAGCGGAGCCTCCAGGCCGTTCATCTTCCAGCCCAGCGAGGTCACGGATGACTCGTGCGACGAGTACCCGTTCGCGGGAACTCATGAGGGCGGGAAGAACGGTGCACTCTGTGCAGATGTGATTCCGAAGCTGCAAAATGGTGTTTGGAACTTCTACCAGGACCTCAATTCTCCCGCAGTCACGGGGAATGAGCCGTGCATCCGAGGTCATGTCCCTTCGGGCGAGAACAGTGCGGCCGGAGGGAAGTTCGGCGTCAACAATAAGACAGAGCGAATCATTCCAGACGAGAAGTTTGAGGTAGTAATATCTTAAGGTTCGAGCGTTCGGTCATCTGGTATAGGGGCCCCTCTGGTCGCAGAGGGGCCCGTCAGGAAAGGGTTTCTGTGGTGTTTGATTCGGAAAAGGAGTGGGGCTGGGTAAAAGGAATGGATGGCGTTTGTGTAAATTTTACGCGCGGCCTAACCCTGGAACGCGTAATATCTAATTTTTGCCCGAATTTGAAATCTGCAAGAATTCTGGAATTGGGGGAGGTTGACGACGCTCTTGATCGACTGGACGGTCAGTCCGTCTTTAGGTGCGGCAACATTCAAGGCTGGGTCCTCTCAATCGAGATGTACGGCACCCTCTCGGTCCAGAATGAAACGCTATCAACACTCTCCGTAAATGGCCCGTCAATTACGGTTAGTTACGGCGCAAATTCCTACCATGTAGTCAGTAGCTGGGAATTCGGCTCGCGGGTCGAGCACTTCGAACCTGGTGTGCGATCTAGCCTCAGCTCAAGTGAAATCCACCCCCTATGGGATGCTACGGAAAGACTTACCGCGGGTGCCCACGACGGGGCAGCGGTCTTCAGTTCCCTTGAAGCTGTCAGTAAACGGGTGGGATTTCACATACCGTTTGACGTGGTATCCGGTCCTCTTCTCAGCGCGCCATCTGCCCAGAACTTTGCCCGCCCGAAAGAGGCGGAGACCCTGGAGGGGAGCGCTCTCGGGCCCCAATTGCCCGGACTAAACGCGGAACGCGAGGCTCCAGTGCAGGGTGGCGAGGAGCCCGATCCAGGCGGCCCTGCCGCGTAGCAGCCAATGAGCCTTAGAGCTCGTAACACGATCATGTGTGGGTCTTCTTGAGGCGTCTCCAGCAGATCAGGCTGCAGGCCAGGGAGACGAAGGCGTCGTGGAGTTCGGTGCGGCGTTCCCAGCGGACGGCGAGCCGCTTGAAGTGGTGGAGCAAGGCGAAGGTCTGCTCGACGACGTAGCGGAGCTTGCCCATTCCTTTGATGTTCGGGCAGCCCTTGCGCGAGATGACAGGCAGGATCCGTCGCTTGCGTAGCGCGTCCCGGTTCGGGTTGGAGTCGTAGCCCTTGTCGCCGAGCAGGGCGTCGGGCCGGCGGCGGGGCCGGCCCGGGCGGCCCGCGACGGGCGGGATCCCATCGACCAGGGCGAGTGTCTGGGTCACGTCGTTGACGTTCGCGGCAGTGGTGATGACCTTGAGCGGGGTGCCGCGTCCGTCACAGATCAGGTGGTGCTTGCTGCCCGTTTTCCGCCGGTCGACCGGCGGCGGACCGGTGTCGGCTCCCCCTTTTTCGCGCGGATGTGGGAGCCGTCCACGCACGCGCGTGACCAGTCGAGTTCGCCGGCCGTGTTCAGCTCTGCGAGCAGGAGCTGGTGCAGTTGGTCGAAGACTCCCGCCTTCTGCCACCGGTCCAGGCGACGCCAGCAGGTCTGCCCGGAGCCGAACCCCAGCTCCAAGGGCAGGAGTTGCCAGGCTATGTCGTTGTGGAGGACGAACAGGATGCCCTGGAGACAGAGCCGGTCCGACACCGGCCGCGGCCCAGGCGAGCGCTCCGGCCACGGCGGCAGCAGCGGCTCGATCAGCGCCCACAAGTCGTCGTCCACGATCCACGGCCGAGTAGTCACACCATCACGAACAGCCGAATCATCACACCGGTCACGGCCAACCAGGACGATTCAGCAAGATCGTGTTACGAGCTCTTAGAAGCCTGCAAAGTCCTGCTTTGTGGCCTCCTCCAGACCTTGGCAGGTGGCAGCGCTACCAGAGATGGGGCTGGCGAGTCTAGGGGCGGGGGTGGGCCTGACTGGACCCACCTGGGCCGTACGGCGCTACAGATTCTTCCCTGCTCCGAACTGTGCCTTTCCAGTACATTCCCTACCGACTTCCCGTACGATGGCGAAGCAGCCTCGGTGGTGTGGTCTGGGATTTCGCGTTTCCCATGCGCAGGCGGGTGTCGTCAGGAAAGCTGCGCTTCAGGCCGGTCGAGCACACTGTCCGCAGGGGCGTTGGAGGGGGAATCGTGGCAAAGGTGACGCTGTCCGAGGCGCTGGCAGAACTCCGCGAAGAGCTGTACAAAGCCGCTGATACCGCTGGCAACGAGCAGTTCAGGTTCGAGGTCGAGCAGGCCGAACTCTGTCTTGAGGTCGAGTTCCGTAAGGACGGCAACGGCAAGGTCAACGTCGAAGTCGGCGCCTTCGGCACCAAGGGTGCAGTGGAGGCCGGAGGTGGGGGTGGCAGCACGCAGCGGCAGACGCTGACGTTGACGCTGAACGTCCGCGACGAGGCCCTGGCCGGACAGCCCGCCCGCATCCGCCGGCACGAGACGCCTGGCGGGCAGCCGAGGGCTGATGTCCCGCCTGGCGGCGACGCCTGAGTAGTTACAAACGTGGAGGCGCGGGCGTAGCGGGAGAACGACAGTGGACGCGCAGAGAACGGCGTACATCAAGCCTGACCAGCCGGTGGGCGGGTCGGGTTCGGGGTATCTCATCGGGCCCCGGCTGCTGCTGACCGCGCTCCACGTTGTTCACGACGACGGTGTCCGCGCGTCCGGTGCGACCGTATGGGTCGGGCATCCTCGCGCGGACTCCGGGCTTCGCAAACGCACCGCGACGGTCATCTGGCCAGCCCCGGACCTCGGCCCGGATAGCGCCGGGGTGCCGGACGTCGCGCTGCTGCTTCTGGACCAGGACGCCGACGAAGGCCACACGACGGCCGTGCCCTGGGGCCGGCCCCAGGGCGATGCTCCGCTGGCCTATGCCGGGATCGGGGTTCCGGCGTTCTCCACCCTCTCGGGCGGCGGCGTCCAGTATGAGAGCCTCCGCGGCGAACTCGCCCCCCTAACCACCGCCGGCAGGCGCTGGGTCCTCGACTGCCGCGTCTGGCCCGCCGCCACACAGCAGAAGGAACGTCCTTGGGCCGGCGCCTCCGGCACCGCCATCTTCGCCAACGGACACCTCGTCGGCGTCGCCGTCGAATACGGCACCGGCATGGGCGAACGACGCCTCACCGCCGAACCCATCCACCTGCTCCTCACCGACCCAGGATTCACCACCCTGCTGACTGAGCACGGCTTCCCCAGCACCCGGAACACAGCCGACGATGTCACCGCCGACGAGGCGACCGCGACACGAAGCCGACACGCGTGGTCGGTGCTCGCTGAACAACGCAAGCTCGCTATGTCCGGCGTTCGGACCACTATCGGTGATGAGTCATTCGGCGGTCCGGTCGTGATCTCATTCGCTGACCGTCGCGAGCAACTCGCTGAGGCCCTGCGCGAGGCCGGTACTCGTGCCTCGGCTCTGTTGGTATCCGGCGAGTCGGGCATCGGCAAGAGTGCGCTGACGCTGTCAGCCGTCGCCGAGCTGGAAGCCGTAGACCCTGCCGGGTTCCAAGGGGTGGTGGTGAACTTCCGGAGTTTGCCGCAGTCCAGCTTGGAGCTGCGAGCTGCCCTTGGGATGTCGCTGGAGGACGTGCTCGCAGAGACATCGGCACCGTCTCGGGTCTTGGTCATCGACGCGGCTGATGCTGCTCTGGAGCGGTCCGCTGGCCTCTTGAGCGATCTGGTGCTGGCAGCGGCTGCGGCCGGTGTTGGGCTCGTCGCGGTCACATCTGACGTGGCACTGGGTTACGTACGGGAGCAGGTCGAGCTGGGGTTCGCGAAGTCCGTTTCGTCTTTCGAGATGTCGCCGCTGGGCGATGAGGATATCTCGGTCGTCTCGGGACATTTTCAGCTTCTGCGTGCAGTCCTGCGAGACCTGCCTGCGAACTCGCTGCTGCGCAGACCTGTCGTGCTGGACCTTCTGGCTCGGACCGGGACGGAGCCGGACAGCGCGCTGGGTGAGTGGGAATGCCTTGATCTCGTGTGGAGCAGGGTTGTTCGCGGCGACGGACGGCCCGGTGTCGGATCTGCGGAGGCACGCGAACAGACACTGCTTGCGGTAGCCGCAGCGATCATGAAGCTGCCCGAGGGGCATCGACCCCTCGCAGGCGTCGATGCCGCAGCAGTCGATGCGCTGCGCCGTGATCATCTGCTCGCGCCGGCGAGCCGGTACCGGAACCAGCCGGACTTTGCGCACGACGAAGTCCGGCGGTACGCGACCGCCATCCTTCTCGTCCGTAGTCAGAGCCCGACCGAGTTGCTGCAGGCAGCGGGGGCGCCCCGGTGGGCACTGTCGGCCGCCACACTTGCCTGCAAGGGGCTACTGAAAGCACCAGACACTCGACCCGTTCGGATGTTCATCGAACTGCGCTCACACTTGCAGGTATTCGCGGCAGCGCACGGACCCCGGTGGTCTGACGTTCCGGTAGAGGCGGTTTTGGAGACGCCATTCGCGTACGAATGCCTAAAGTTCGCGTGTGAGGATCAGTCGGTCGACTTGGTGCTCGGCGACGTGGTTCGAGTTGTTCAGCAGAGGCATAAGGTCAACGGGCTGGTCGACCATCTCGTCACTAACCCTGTTGTCCAGATTCTTCTCGATGAAAAAAAGCCCTGGGATGTGTCGGAAGAGTCGTTCGAACTGCTTGCGGACTGGCTGCAAGCTCTGTCCCTGGCAAACATTCCGGCCGACGACGAGCTTCGAATCCGTCTTCGAGGCCGTCTCCTTGCCTACTGGAACTCGTTTCCTCTACGCAAAACCGGAGCGGACGTATCGTCCGGGCGAATCTTGCAACGCCGTCGACGCCGACGTGAGCTGGACTACCACCTGACGAGGGAAAATTTCGTCGAAACGTTGGCTCTGCTCGGACCAGACATTAATGATGCCATCGAAGCGTGCCTTCGGGCCATCGCGGACGATGCACCAGCGTTCCTGGCTCCGGCAGCGGACGCGCCATTGAGTGCCCGAGCCTTGGCGCAGAAGGACCCGGAGCTATTGGCGGCGTTGATGATGGCCTACTACATCGACGACGAAAAAAGCTGGCACCGAGATGAGGGTGTCCGAGGGCATCAGGGGCGCTGGAGAGGTTTCGGAGTACCTTTCTTCCAGTACTACTTCGGTGGGTTCTGGCAGCTATTCCAGACAGCATCAGTGCCGACCTCGGTTCGGGTGTTGAATGGCATCCTGAATAGCGGTGCGCGGGCGCGCGTAGCAATGTTGTCGCGGCTTAGCCCGCCCTATGCATCTACTGATCCTTTTGATGGTGGCGGCGAGAGTGCCGATGGTGAGGCGGAGAATAGAGAGGGAGAAGACCGCGGTGCGATTCTGAACATTTATGGCACTTCCCGCTTGTATGTCGGCGACAGTCATGTTTGGAGCTGGTACCGGGGTACGTCGGTCGGCCCATATTCGGCGATGAGCGCGCTCCAGGCGATGGAGCGCCTTGCCGATATGTGGTTGAGTCAGGGCGTGTCACCAAAAAGGGTCGTTGAGGTACTCCTGCATGGCTGCGAGAACCTCGCGGTTCCGGGGATGCTATTTGGTCTGCTCGCGCGCCACATCGAGAAAGTCGGCACCGAACTCGACCTGTTTCTCGCCGAACCGGTTGTGTGGAACTTGGAGTTCGGCCGCACGACGAGTGAGTATTCAGGGCTGCGTGCAATAACCGAAGGGCTCGCGAACCTCGAACGTCGCCGTTGGACACCGCGCGAGGTAGCCGTGTGGCTTATGGTGCATGGTGGGCAGGAGCGTGTCCAGGATTTGAAGAAAGTCGCCAAAAAGCTTGTCGATAATGGCAACCGTCTTGGATACAGGCAAGAGCTTACGAAGAACTGGGCTGCCAGTCTGGATTCGGATCAATACCGGGTTAAACGGCACGGCGATGCAGTCCACATCGAGGTCGAGCCGCCGCCTGAGCTGCGAGCCGCACAAGAAGCGCACACGGCTTACCAGGAAGCCCTGCAGACCAGCACGCGGCTGAAGAACCGGTATTGGGGATCGGTTAAGCACGACACCGAGTACGTGCCGCCCCCATCGGCAGAGATTGCCGCGGATCTGGCGGCAGGCCGTGCCCTGCTGGAGTCCGACGGAGATCAAATGCCGCCTCGGGATTTGGACGCCGTTGCCCACGTCACTCGAGCAGCGATCGAACGAGCCGCTGCTGGTGATCTGGAGGCGCTTGGCGACGAAGCGCAATTCGCAACCGAGCTTGTCATCGGCATCGCATTGTCGTTCCAGGAGACCGAGGGCCAGCATCACGAGGGCCAGTTCTTCGATCTTGGCGCCGACCGAGCGGTGGCTCAAGCCGTGCCGGCGTTCCTCACACCCGCCCTGGCCGCACCGCTGGAAGCGGCTGGTGGCTCGATCGAAGATGTTGCCGAAGCCGGTCTCGCGATGGCAGGCAAGGCGCCTATGGAGACCCGGCTGTACCTGGCACGTGGATGCGATGTCGTCTGGAGGGGCCCATGCCACTTCAACCCTTGCATCCACCCGACCGCATTGAACTGGTTGCTTGAGACCGCCCGTGGCGCAGAAATCGGTCCCTGGGACCAAAGCGGCCAAAGACGGCCGAATGTCCAGATTGCTGGCGACGTTGCCGAGCGCCTCCAGGAACTACCAGGTGAATCCGTCAGGATCGCGATTCTCGATGCAGCCATTCGCGGCCTCGGCGCGGCCGCGTCGACAGACCACTGTTGCACTGACGAGGCAGCCGCGCTCCTCGCCGCGCTCCTCGACGTCGAGCGACGCGCCATGGTCGTGCAAGAGAACGAAGGCTGGTCCGCGGACGACCGCGGGACGCACACCCTTATCGCCGCACGGGCCCTGCTCGAAGGGTTCGCGAAGAACGGCGATAACAGACCGTTGCTCGAGCACCTCGATGCCCTTCGCGCAGGTGCACAGTTGATGTCGAATTTTCTCCACGGTCTTGCCGCGGCAGGTGCAGAGAACGACCGCTTGGCCGAGGCTGCCCGAGGTGTCTGGCCGTCGTTGCTGCGCCATGCCATTGGCTACCTGAGTGATGACCCGAGCCCCTATCGCGACCACCACTGGGGGGACTGGGCTGCCGCTGCCCTTCTGCCGGATCCTCTTCCTTGGACGCAGGGGCTGTACAACGAGGTCGCAGGTGAACCCATTGACTGGGTCCGTGCTGACGACCTTGTTGAGGTAATTGACGATTGGCTGCCTGCCGCTCGCGGTGAGGTCAAGCCCGTCGACGCGCTTATCAGCATCCTGCGAAAGCTCCCGGAGGGAGTGCAAGTCACCCGCGGTGTGCCCTGGGTCTCTGACCTGTGCATTCAAGATGGGCGTGTCACAGTCAAGCAGTCGTGGTTTTCGGATAGCTGGCTCAAGGAAATTCGCACAACGGCCGAGGTGCTCGGTAAGTTGGATGAATGGCAGATGCTCGTCGACTCCTTGGTCGTCGCCGGCAACGAGGGACTGGCGCCGTACAGTAGGTGATGCCCTAGATTCCCTGCCCGTCCTCTCTTCAGTCTTTGGATTTACAGCGAGTACCAACAGTGAGCCTTTTGCAACCTCACGCCGAGGCGTGGTGGAGGAGGGCTGCCTGGACCATGGTCGTGATGCGATGTCACTAGGAGTGAGCGCGCCCCGGGCTGTTGCCGGACATTTCGCGCCCCTTGGCCGGGCGAGGCGACCACAGTCGCCTAGGGTTCGTGGTCAGGCAGTCAGGCGCATGGTGCCGCCAGCAACACGCCTTGCAAGAATGCTTCCTGCACGCATGTTTCTACGGGGGTGGGTTCGTTGGTCTGGTTTGCAGAGAGGTTCCTCTTTGCATGACACGTGCCTGGCTGACCTCACGGCAGCTTTGCTATTCAGGAAAGAGGAGGTACTCCTCGGAGTCCTCCAGCAACCCGACTATCCCGCCCTCGCGTCCTGTCCGGTCTGCGACAAGGGCCAGGAAGCATCGTGTCACACGGTCGCGGACCCGGGGACTGACGGGCACGACGCGGTCCTCGTGGACTTCAAACCCCGTCGGCACAAGCTCTGGGTACTTGCCGGCTGGTAGTGCTTCATAGGTCTGCTGTCGGTGCGGTTGCGAATGGTGCCTAGGATGCGGGCCATGGTAACCATCGACGTAGCTTCAGTCGCGAGTGAGGACGAGTTGCACCGACTGCTCCAGCGAGAGTTCGACTTTCCGGATTTCTACGGTCGGAACTGGGCTGCCTTCTGGGATGCCGTCAGCGGCCTTGTTTTCATCCCCGAGCAGGTGCGCTTCGTTGGTTGGAAGTCGTTGGCGGAACGTGTCCCGGATGGGGCGATGATACTGACCGATTGCCTTGATCGATACCGCGACCGCTAGCGGCCGGGTCTTCGGGTGGAGTACCGGTAGCTGTGACGATTCCCGTCCGTACTGACAGGTCTCGGCGCCAGGTCACGCAAGTGCCGGTCCAGCACCTCAGCAGGTCCTGGAGGGTGTCGAGGACCTGGTAGAGGGTCAGGCTTGCGTGTGGACTTTTGGGTCGAGCCGCCCGCAAGGTGAGGAAGGCATGGGCGGCGGTGACGAGGGTGACGTGGTGGTGCCAACCGCGCCAGGCGCGGCCCTCCAAGTGGTCCAGCCCCAGGCCGTGCTTGAACTCGCGTTAGTCGTGCTCGATCAGCCAGCGCATCTTTGCCCACCGCACCAGATCGGTGACCTGTGTGGTCGTGGGCAGGTTCGAGATCCAGTAGCCCGTCGGCGTGTCCTGACCGTCAGGCCACTCGACCAGGAGGGTCCGGGTAGGCAGGACGCCGTCCCACCGGTTGCGGCCGCCGCCCTCCTGCTGGGCTGCGGCCAGTGGCGGAGCTTATCTGGACGCATGGCGAAACTGTTCGGCGGGAGGTGCGGGCCGAACGGGAAGTACGGCTGGACGGGTTGGTTCACGGACTTTCTGCCGGCATGCCGGGCAGGCGTGGTGGCCGCGGTGCCCGTAGCGGTTGATGGGTGTGCCGCAGCCGGCGCACGGGCCGATGTGCCAGGGCAGGCAGTTGAGGAGTTGGCTGGCACGTTGCCGTTCGCCGGGTGGAAGGACGAGGCACTGTTTCTGGCGGGGGATGCGGTACAGGTGCGCGGGGACATCTGTCCAGGTGTGTGGTGCGGCTGCGGCGGTGGCGCGGTGTCTTCGGGTGTTGTCGAAGGTGTGGGTGCGCTCGCCGTATCGGCAGCGGGTGTCGAGCTCTTCGCCGGTGAAGATGAGTTCTCCGTCGTCGGGTTGGTCCGTGCCGTCAGGTTCGGGTTCGGGCGTGCCGACGATCTCGCGCCAGCGGGCTCGGTCCTGCTCTGGGACCCACATCCGGGCGGTGAGCCGGGAGTCGCGTGGGTCGGGGATCCGCATCGGAACCCAGCTCCCTGTCGCACTCGTGACGACAAGTTCGTCCAGCTGGGGTGTCGGCTTTGGTGGCAAGCACAGCGCGGGCAGGTCCCAGTGGGCGTGGAATCCTCCGCAGGTCCGCATCCCACCAGAGCCGGGGCAGAGACGCTGGCTGCTTTCATCGCACCGCCACTCCTGCAGGTTCCGGGCGCCGGCCCGGACCAGCATGGATTTGCGGCTGGCAATGACATGCCACGGCTGGTCATCGACGAGTATCCAGGGCGCTCGGTCGACGAGCGCTGATGAGCCGTCACTCGTGACCCACAGCGGAGTGATGCCATGTTCGACCGCTCGCGTGGAGCGGCGCCGCACCGTGGCTGCGGTGATCGGGGAGTACTGCGCTTCCCATCCCACCTTCCCCGCCAGGCCCGGCGATCAGGACGTCGGTGCGGATCCGACCGTCATCCGATCTGGCCTCCGTGTCGGCGGTCAGTCCGTGCTCCTGGGCGGTTCGGGCAATGCGTTCCTTCATCGCCTTGTGCCTGTCGGACTCTTCGGCCGTCGCTTTCGTTCGCAGGGGCAGGTGCGTCGCGATCAGGGTGGTGACTCCGTCGATGGTGCGCCGGCGGATTGCCATCCACGGAGTGCGGCCCTCACCTTCGGCCTGGCATATCCCCTCTTCGTGGTGTTCCAAGCATTCGAGTAGTTGCCGGTCCCGGTCCCCGATGGGGTGGGTGATTTCCTCCAGCAGGCCGGGTAGTCCTGGGTGTCCGAGGTCTGCGTGGGTGAGGTGGACGACGATTTCGTAGCCGGTGTGCCAGACGCCGTTGGCCATGAGTTCGGGGTTACGAACGGCACGCGCGTGCCGCTAGGGCGCCTTTGTCCGCCGGAGAAAGGAGGTTGCAGTGCACACGCCCACTTTGCTGCTCGGGCGCAGTACGTGGGCCAGGCGGACAGGACCTTCCCTATCCTGCTGGCCGAAGAAGCGCTGAACACCCATCTCGGAGGGCCCGAGTTCATGCGAGGCCAGCTTGGCCGGCTGGTGGACGCGATTGGATCTACCGGGCCTGCCTCTGGGGATTATCGAGGCCCGTGCCCCCACCTCGGAGTTTATCCTGGAGGCGGATTCTCGATCTTCGACGACCACAGGGGCGAGGTCGTGGGATACCGCGGTACCGAGACGATCACAGACCAGGACCGGGTCGATCTGTTCCGCAAGGCATTCGTGCTCCGCCACTCCTCTGCCGTCGACAGTCAGGCTGCCCAGGATTGCTCACGGCCGTGTTGGCGACGAGGTGGCAGCGCGAGGTCATGAGTGGGTGAGGCTTTCGTGGTTCCACTGCTGCAGCAGCGTCTCCGCGGGCAGCGCGCTGCCGTCGGGTGCAAGTCGTTGGACTGGCATGTCGTGGGCGGCGCACGCGAGCAGTTGTTCAGCGACGAGGTGGGGAACGAACAAGGCTGCGGTGCCTGACTTCCGGTTGAAAGCTACCTGGTAGGTGGCGATGCGGACACGACGAGCCGGCACCGCGCTGTTCCTCACGCGTCGAACGACTCCGTCGGACGCAACCGGACCTTCGGGCGCCCGCTCGCGTTCACCTTCTCGACGCTAATTTTGCCTTCCTTTTGCATCCTGCGCACAAAAGCCTGCCAGGTGTCGAGGCCGTAGTCCGAGACCCAGTGGAGCTGGCTGTTCTCGTCCGGGGCGTAATCGCGTTTCACAATGATCGGCCCCCGCGCACGGGTGATGTTGGCCTTGAAATGGTTATCACTGTCGTCGGCGCTCTGTTCATCGGCCAGCCCTAGGGCGCGCTTGATGCTCGGCTGTCCGACCGCCAGCTCGTTGTGCATCAGCAGCTCGCGTACGTGCTTGTAGGAGTCGCCCAGCAGCGCGTTGGCACCGGACCGCGACAGGTCCAGCCGCTCCACATGACCGGAGACCAGCAGGAGTTCGACCCCCGGCTGCACGGTCAGGTTCTGCACCCGTGCGTCCACGAGCGTCACCTGTCCGGAGCCGCTCAGCTCCAGGTTCTCGACGCTGATGCACCGCCCGGTCCGGGGCCCTTCGCCGACCCCGTGGACCTTTGCCCACAAGGCGCCGAGGCTGAGTGAGGCCCCGGGCAGATGCGCGTCGGAGGCATACGCCGCGCTCACCTTGTGCTGGAGTTCCATGACCAGTTCGGTGGGTTGCCCCCGGCCCTGGGACTTCCACATGGACAGGATGAGCTGAGCGCACAGGGGAGAGATGGGCACGCTGAACAAGAGGGACACCGCCTGGTCCAGCGGTAGGCGCGCGATCTGACGGGCCAGGAACTGCTCGGCGATCGCGAGATGGGTGAACTTGAACGCCAGTTCGTCGTCCGCCCACTCCGCGCTCAGGCCACAGAGCGCGACCAGCCGCCGCTTCTCCTCCTTGTTGAGGTCCCGGCCCAGAGCCAGCGACGCCGCCAGTTCGAAATCTTCCCCGGAAATCTCCGGCACGACGTTGCGGGCTATCAGCTCCGACACCTCGGAGAAGATGTCGGCCAAGACCTCCGAACTGAAAAGGTCGTTGCCGCCCTGGCCCGGCATCTTGCGGCGTTCCCGCTGCAGGTAGGTGTCGACCACGAACTGCATGAACTCGCCTGATCCGGTCCGCATCCAGTCGACAAACGCCAGGCAGAAGAAGGGCGTGGTCAACAGCTGCCGGATCTCCTGGGGTGTGCCCGTGCCGTCCACCTCGATCGGCAGCTGACTGGTAAGAGCCCGCAGCTGTTCAGGCCGCCACGGCAGCAGTTCGAGCGGCGTTATGTACGGCGGCCAGGCCAGGGCGTCGCGTGCGGTCAGGCTCCGCAGGAGCCGGGCTTCTGAGTAGCTCGACCGCGCCGAGAGCACCACGGTTCCCTTGCCGCGCAACTCGTCCAGGATGGGTTTCAAGCCAGTCAGGGGATTGTCGTAGGTGCGGAAGCCGAGGAGCTCGTCGAAGCCGTCGATTACGAGGATCACCAGACCGGCACGGCAAAGGGCCAGCACCGAGCGCTTGTCGAGGATGCGGGTCGGCGCCATGCGAGCGTCGAGCAGTGTGTCGAGGCTGTTCGCACTCGCTCCACTCGAGGAGATGTAGACCGCCAAGGGGCTGAGGTCCTCACCCGAGGAAAGGGACTCCCGGGCAAACTGGAGCAGACTGTGTGTCTTGCCCGACCCCGCTTCCCCTGTCAGCGTGATCAGGTTGGTGCAGGCGTTGTAGATCCCGGCTTGCTGGCTGATTCGCGCGCACGCCTCGGTGATCGTGACGTCGCGCCCCTCCCCAAACGGTCCGTTGGCGATGTGGACCTGGGCGGGCACATTGGGGATGTGCCGTTTGAGATCCGGGAACAATTCGTCACTGATCTTCTTCTCGAGCTCAAGCTGCTCATCGAGTCCCTCCAGCAGCCGCTCCTTGAGGAGGTCCCACTTGCAGATCTCCGCGAGGAATGCTTTGTACGGACGCGGACCGGCATCGGAGCGCCAAATTCGGGCGTAGTCCACGTCCAGCTCGAAATGGTCGACCCGAAGGACCGAGCCCTCCGAGGTGCGCAGTTCCCAGCGGGCCGCGATGGGCTCGGGAGGGTCGACGAGCATCTGGACCGAACCCGGCTTGGCGAAGCCACGGAGATCCTTTTCGATGTCCGCAGCGAAGCTCTCGAACATCCTGTCACCGCCCTGGAGCCCCAGCTTCTGAAGGGCGTCGAGGGTCGCCTGATCACTGATGTCGGTCGCCGGCCCACGGCGCGGCCAGTAGGTCGCGGTCGCCGATGAGTAGTCCTGCAGCGCGGCGGGCTCGCCTCTGACCAAGAGGAAGAACGGCTCGAGGTTGGCGGCGTGGCCGTGTTCGTGGATCCTCACGATCCGGGTCGCGTTGTCCTCGACCACCTGGTGCAGAGCGTCGAGGTCCACGTTCTGCGGGTCCGGCCCTCCGTGAAACACCTGATTCCGCATCCGACGGAGCGGCATACCCAGTGCGATCTCCGTATTGATGCTGTCAGCGACGACCAGCGCCGAAGTCTGACAGGTGTCGCAGTCCAGCGACCCCTGCTGTTGCGAGATATAGGTGGCCCAACGGTCGAGAGAACCCGGTGTGGTCAGTTCGGTCGGCCCTTCCGCCGCAGCCGCGCACAGAAGCCCCAGGACGCGCAGTTGGTACTCGACGTGAGCCAGCGTCTTCAAGGGCTCCTGCTGCCTGGCCGGTGCGGCAACGAGGTCAGCGATCATCACGTCGTCTCCTGCGGTGCGGGCGTGAGCGGAATGAGCATTGTCACACGTCAGCCCTACTTCAGGCGGGTGTTCGCCCGGGCCCGACGACGCGAGCGGCGGCGGCCCTGCTGTGGCTCAGAGCATGCGACCGCTTGTCCTGGCGCGCGGTGTCCCGACCTGCGGAGTCTGGATGACGAGCGGCCTGCCGGGCTGTCGGCGGCGAAGTGGTAGCGGCCTCCCCTGGGGCCCATTGCTGGCGGTCCAGGCTCCTACCGCCAACGCCAACCCTCTGACCGAGGGCAAAGGCCATTCGCCGCCGTACCCACGCCTACGTTGGCGAGCCAGTCTCTCAACCCGGCGGTGTCCCTTGGACGCAGGCGTCACGGACATGTCCCATGGGGACCAGTTGGGGACCAGAGGGTGTCCGCGCGCACCCGAACGGCACGCACCGAACCACACGCTGTGCACCCTATTTTCTAGATGTATGTACAGATAAAAGGGATGACCCCTACTCCTGGGGGTCAAGGGGTCGCAGGTTCAAATCCTGTCGTCCCGACTTTGCTTCGGCGAGTCGGAAGCCGTCTTCTCATCCTTGAGAAGACGGCTCTCTGTGTTTGCGCGCGTCAGGGTCACGCCCCCACGAGGGTCGCCACGCCGTGGTTGAATCGCGGTGGGGGGATGGTGGGGCGGTTTGAGTCGAGCCACTGCGAGTACGGCCACCCGGCTGCTCTGCGTCGGTGTCTATCGTGATCCGTCGTTCCGTGCCGCGGTGATCGAGGAGCTCTACGTCCGCGAGGAACGGTTCGTGGCCCCCTCGCCGGGCGCCGACATGGCGTGTGTGCTCGCCCACGCGCTCCGAGCGCGGCGCGTGGAGGCCGGCTTCGCGGCGGTGACCTTGCTCCTGTGGGGTGCGTTCGGTCTCTTCACCCAAGGTCTTGTGCTGCTGTGGCTGGTGCCCTTTCTGTTCGTCGGCCTCTCCGACGTGGCCGGAGGGCGTGTGCCGGAGGCGGCCCCCCGCCGTGTGGTGGCGGCGGGCGCGCTCACGCTGTGCGGTGTGCTGGCAGCGGTGTTGACCGTGCCGCTCTTGACGGGCGGTGCGTTGGGGGTCTGGGGAGCGGGACGCGACGACGTACCGGAGGTGCAGACCCTTCTCGCGTTCCTCTTTCCCTTCGCGCTGGCCGAAGTCGTGGATCTGCGCTGGCGGTGGCTCGCCTCGGTGCTGCACCGCGAACTGTCCGCGGAGGGGTTCAGCGGTGTGCGCGCGGGGTCGGTCGGCCCGCGCGGCGCGGCGACGCCCGTGCGCCGCGGTACGGATTGATTCCGGCGCGTCCGTCGGCGCATCGAGGAGGAGCAGCATGCTCGCCTGGTGATGTACCGGCCGGAGAATCCGTTCTGTGGTGTGGGTGTGCCGAACGAACCCTGGTCCCTCTCGGTCGAGTTGCGCCCGAGGGAGGGGCAGGTGCCCGAGCCGGTGGACAACCGGACGACCCTGGGCCATCTGGTGCCCACGCTGGAACGCCTCCGGACCCCGTCCAGGCCCGGCGGGACCAGCGGCGTACGGGACCGCCTGCGGCTGCTGGAGATCGAGGAGGTGGTGTTCCTGCCGGTCGAGGGCCTGCCGCATCGGGACGTCGGTCCGAGGAACATGGGGTCCTTCGACGAGCACCGCGCCCAGGCGGTCGAGGAGGGCGGTGAGGCCCGCCGGTACTACCTCCGGATCTCCGTCGTGGGCTGGGACGGTCAGCTCGTCGTCACCGTCTTCGTGCGGGTGCACACCCAGGGGGGAATCCTGGTCCTGGAACTGGTGCCGTTCACCTTGCACCCGGTGAAGGCCGCCTACCGCAGGGCCGACCGGGAGGCGCGGGCGTGGCGCCGGGGCGGCCCGTGGGGGAGGACGTCATGGGTGTTCCGGCGGGTTCCGGGGGCCACGTTCGCCGGGCCGGTCACGTTGCTGCGGCAGATCGTCTCCGTCCTCCGGGGTGCGGGTCGTGGCCGGTCCCTGCCGGACGGCCCCGCCGTATCGGTGCGCGAGCTCGGCTCGGACGCGGAGCTGCCGCCGTTCCCGGCCATGGACGCCCAGCGCTATCTGACGAGCATCAAGGAGCGGGTGGCCACCGAGGTGCGGCAGGCACTGCACGAGGCAGGCTGGCAGACCGGTGAGTTCGAACGGAAGGTCGTGAGCGTCGCCAGCGGGGGAATCTTCATCGAGTCCGCCCACGGCGCGGTCGGTATCGGTGACGGGAACACGGTCACCACACACATGTCAGGCGCGCAGAGCGCAGGGAACGCACAAGGGGAACAGGAGGACGCATGACCGAGAACCAGGACGCGCGCCCGGCAGGAGTCAACATCGGTACCGTGCACGGCGTCGCGGTCGTCGGCGACCACAACACGGTCACCTACGGAAACCCGGACCGGGCCGAGGAACTGCGCCTGTCCGTACGGCGGTTGCGGGCCGAGATCGCCGAGTGGCGGAGGGCCGGAGGAGAGTATGCCGACGGGAGCCTTGACGCTGTCCGCAGGCTGGACGACGAAATGGCCGACGTGGAGGGGGAGTTGGCGTCCCGGACCGCACCGAGCCCGGCTCGGCTGGCAAGGCTGCGCCAGGCGTTGGCCGACGCTGGTGCGGTGACCGCGACCATGGCCTCGGCGGCTGCGGTGGGGCAGGCTGTGGGCGCACTGCTCGGCGGTTGACCCGGCGGTCGAGCGGCCACACGTCGACATCCGACCCGAGGAGGCGGGACAGCTGCCCGCGGTAGTACTCGTTCACGGCCTTTACCACCGTCCCGAGCACTTCGACGCGGTGGCGGAACGCCTGCGGACCGGGGGAGCCGAGGTCGTCGTACCCGAGCTCCACCGGGGCTCGCTGCCCGCTGACACCGTGGCGGTCCAGGCGGTTGTCGACTCGCTGACGGAGCCTCCGCTCCTGCTCGGCCACTCCTACGGCGGCTCGGTGATCACCGGCGTGCGTGGCGCGGGACATCTGGTCCATCTGGCGGCCTTCGTACCGGACACCGGCGAGAGCGCCGCCACGCTGGGCGGGGCGTCCCCGCGCCTCCAGGACGCGATCGTTGCCGAGCCCGACGGATCGACGAGCCTGCGCCCCGACCGCGCCGCCGACGTCCTGTACCACGACTGTTCCGCGCCTCTCGCCGACCGGGCCGTCGCCCTGCTCCGCCCGCAGGCCCCCGGCTGCGGGCGGGGAGTCCCGACACACCACAGCTGGAAGGACACCCCCTCCACCTACGTCGTCTGCGGCCGGGACCGGGTCATCGACCCTGCTCTGCAACGGAGGATGGCCGCGCGCTGCACGGAGGTACGTGAATGGCGCACCGGGCACTCCCCGTTCGTGGGGCAGCCCGGCCTCCTGGCGGACCTGCTGCGGGGCTTGCTGCGCGAACCGCGCGAACCCGTGCTCCAGCAGTAGCTCGCGCGACGGCCCCACGAGGCGGAGCGGGCTCACCCATGGGGCAGAGTGGGCCCCATGGCCACCTACGAGACGATGCCGTTCCACCTGGAGACCGAGCGTCTGATACTCCGGCCCTGGGCCGAGTCCGACGCCGCCGACTTCTCCGCGCTCCTCGCGGAACGCGGCAACGGCACACCCCCGGTCGAGCGCATCCGGAAGTCCATCACGGAGCTCCTGGCCGCGACGGAGACCACAGGGATCGCCCTGCTGCCCATCGAGCGCCGTGAGGAGGGCGACTTCATCGGCTACTGCGGGCTGATCATCGGCCGTACCACCCTGGAGGAGCCCGAGATCGCGTACGAGCTGTTCCGGCACGCGCACGGGCGCGGCTACGCCACCGAGGCGGCCGGCGCGGTGCTCGAAGCTGCCGTGGCGACCGGCCGGAAACGGCTCTGGTCGACCGTCGGGACGTGGAACGCTCCGTCACTCCGCGTTCTGGAGAAGCACGGCTTCGAGCGCGATCACGTCTCCACGGAGGACAACGGCGAAGTGGTGTGGCTCACGCGCTCATTGCCGTGAGGCCGGCCCGCCGCGCGCCCCGCGGCAACGGGCTGGGGCACTCAGGTGCGGCCGCCGCGCTGCCAGCTCTGGGTGGTGAGCGGCACGGGCCCGCCGCCGAGCCGGTCCGCCAGCGGCCGCACCAGGCTCCGCGCTTCGTCCGGGCGCGCCCGCACGGCCGCGACCAATCCCGTCGTACGGTCCCGGTCGTCGTCGACCAGCGCGGCCACGAAGGCCGGCCGCTCGTCCGCGGCCACGGCCGACAGCCACGGCTCGGCCTCGCCCGGCGTGCGGGTGCGCGGCGACCAGCGGGCGGTGACGAGCGTGTACAGGGCGTCCGCCGCCGGTTCGCGGTGCAGCAGCACCACCACCGGGTCCGCGGTGTACGCCTGGTAGAGACCGGCCTTCCAGAACGGCTCCTCGGTCGCGAACCGCTCCGCCGCCGCCCGGTCGGCCAGGTCGACCACATGGACGCTGCCCGTGTGCTCCTCCCCGTCGTCGGACAGGGTGGGCCCGCGGAATATCAGCCCGTCGGCGAACCGGTCCATGTAGGACCAGTGCTCCTCGCAGAGTTCGGTCAACTGGTCCGCGACATCGGGTTTGTCCTGTGCGTGTACGTAGAACGGCATGCCGGAACCGTACCGGGGCTCCGGAGCGGACGGCACGCGTCGCGCGTACCGCCGGAGTTAACCGTTGCGTCACGACCTCTTCCGTTCTGTTCGGTTCTCTTGGAACATCCTGTTCGCTTCTGTTCCCCACACTCCAAGAGGCCCCTCACTCATGGCTGAAATGAATCGGCGCCGCTTTTTCCAGATAGCCGGTGCCACGGCGGGGTTCGCCGCGCTGTCGGGCAGCATCGACCGCGCCGCCGCGATTCCCGCCCACCGTGCTTCCGGGACGATCGAGGATGTCGAGCACATCGTCGTCCTGATGCAGGAGAACCGTTCCTTCGACCACTACTTCGGGGCGTTGAAAGGGGTACGGGGGTTCGGCGACCCGCGGCCCGTGACCCTGCCGAGCGGGAAGTCCGTCTGGCACCAGGCCGATGCGGCGGGCAAGGAGACCCTGCCGTTCCACCCGACCGCGGACGACCTGGGCATGCAGTTCCTCCAGGGCCTCAACCACGACTGGGCGGGCGGCCACCAGGCGTACAACGACGGGCGCTACGACCGCTGGATCCCGGCCAAGACGCCGACGACCATGGCCTACCTGACCCGGGACGACATTCCGTTCCACTACGCGCTCGCCGACCGTTTCACCGTGTGCGACGCCTACCACTGCTCGTTCATCGGGGCCACCGACCCCAACCGCTACTACCTCTGGTCGGGTCACACCGGCAACGACGGCACCGGCGGCGGGCCCGTCCTCGGCAACGAGGAGCGGGGCTACGGCTGGACGACGTACCCCGAGCGGCTGGAGGAGGCCGGGGTCACCTGGAAGATCTACCAGGACATCGGCGACGGTCTGGACGGCCCCGGCGGCTGGGGCTGGATCGACGACGCCTACCGGGGCAACTACGGCGACAACTCGCTGCTCTACTTCGACGCGTACCGCAACGCCCGGCCCGGCGACCCGCTGTACGACAAGGCGCGCACCGGTACGAACGTGGCCGACGGCGACGACTACTTCGACGGGATCGCCGCCGACGTCCGCAACGGGAAGCTGCCGCAGATCTCCTGGGTCGCCGCCCCGGAGGCCTTCACCGAGCACTCCAACTTCCCCTCGAACTACGGCGCCTGGTACATCGCGCGGCTGCTCGACGCGCTGACGTCCGACCCCGAGGTGTGGAGCCGCACCGCCCTGTTCATCACCTATGACGAGAACGACGGCTTCTTCGACCACGTCGTACCGCCCCACCCGCCGACCTCCGCCGACCGGGGCCTGTCCACGGCCGACACCTCGACCGAGGTGTACGCGGGCGGCTCCTCGTACGGCCCCGGTGTCTACGGACTCGGGCCGCGCGTCCCGATGCTGGTCGTCTCGCCCTGGAGCACCGGCGGCTACGTGTGCTCCGAGACCTTCGACCACACCTCCGTCCTCCGGTTCATGGAGCAGCGCTTCGGTGTGCGCGAGCCGAACATCTCGCCGTGGCGGCGTGCCGTCTGCGGTGACCTGACCTCCGCCTTCGACTTCGCCCGCACCGAACCGGCCCCGGACGACCTGCCCGACACCTCCGCCTACGAGCCGCCGGACCGCGAGCGGCACCCCGACTACCGGCCCACCCCGCCCGCCGTCGGCGCGCTGCCGAGACAGGAGCCGGGCAGCCGCCCCGCCCGGCCGCTCCCGTACGCCCCGTACGTCGACGCCGCCGTCGACACCGGCACCGGGAAGATCGCGCTCACCTTCAGCCCGGGGACGGCGGCCGGTGCGCAGTTCTACGTCACCTCCGCGAACCGGACCGACGTCCCGTGGACGTACACCGCCGAGGCGGGCAGGACCGTGGCGGACGCCTGGAACTCCGCCTACTCCGGCGGCACCCACGACCTCACCGTCCACGGCCCCAACGGCTTCCTGCGTACGTTCAGGAGCCCCGGTTCCACCGCCGGCCCCGAGGTCACCGCCCGCCACAACGACGGGAGCGGCAACCTCGACCTGACGCTCACCAACCCCGGTGACACCGAGGTCCGCCTCACCCTCGCCAACGCCGGGGCGTACGGGGGAGCGGAGCAGACGGTCACCGTCCGGCCCGGCGCCACGGTGTCGCGCACCATGGACCTGCGAGCGGGCAAGCGCTGGTACGACGTGTCCGTCACGGCCGAGGACGACCCGGTCTTCCTGCGCCGGTTCGCCGGTCATGTCGAGACCGGGGCGGTCGGGGTCAGCGACCCGGCGACGGCCACGGACTGAGCACGGCGGGTCGGCGGCACCGGACGACGACGGACGACGGCGAGCCCGGACCTTTCTCGGTCCGAGCCCGCCGTTCCGTGCCTTCCGGGTCCGCCGTTTTGTGCGGTGCGGGCCGGTGATGTGCGGTGTGCGCTGTGTCAGACCGCCCCGCCGGTGCTTCCACCGGCACCGGACGCGGCCTTGATCCCGCCGGTGATCTCGTCGAGGACCGACAACTTCGGCGCGTCCTTGTTGATGTCGAACCCGGACCGGACCACGACGAGCATGTCCTTGGAGGTGGGGGAGGGGAACACGAGCGATTCCACGTAGCCGTCGTCGCCCTTCTCCGTCACCACCTTCCAGCGCACGACATAGCCCTTGCCGCCCGCCACCGTGACGGCCTCGGACTTCAGCTCCTCGTGCGACCCGATCTTCCCGTAGCTCTTTCCGCCGTAGGACTCCTCGGCGTTGGCGGCGATGTCCTTCTTGGCCGCCTCCTCCGGCGTTCCGGCGGTGAGCTTCATGGCGGCCGCCGGGGCGGAGAACACTCCGCCGCGTACGCAGGTCTCGGCGGTGTCGCCGGGGCAGGGGTGCTCACCCGTCGTCACTCCCGCGCCGACCGCCCCGGACCTCCCCTTCCATCCCTCGGGCACCGGGAGGCTGATCCCGGCGGCCAGGTCGGTGGCGAAGCCCGGCTCGCTCGGCGGAAGCTGCCCGTCGGGCCCCTGGCCTTCGCCGTTCTCCCCGCCGTCGCCCTCGCCGCCCGTTCCGCCGTCCTTCCGGTCGCCGTCCGGCGGGCCCGGCAGGTCGGGGGCGGCGGACGGCGACGAGGCCGCGGTGTCCGGCCGGTCGTTGCCGTCCTCGCCCAGCAGATACACGCCGCCCCCGATGGCGGCGAGCACCACGACGGCGACCGTGACGCCGACGCCGATGCGGATCCCGCGACGGCGCGCCGCACCGGGCGAGGCGCGGACATGGCCGGTCCACTGCGCTCCGTCCCACCAGCGTTCCTGAGCGGGGCCTTTGCCTGAGTGCCCGGGGTCTGGATGCCAGCCGGGCGGGGTCATCTGGGTCACGGGGGCACCCTATGCGGACCGGGTGAGAATCACATGAACTGCCCGCCCTCCCTCCCCGCCCCGCTCGGCCGGAGCCCCGCGCACCCGGCGGTCCGGTCAGGGTTCGATCAGTCCGGCGCGGATCGCGTAGCGGGTGAGCTCCAGACGGTCGCGCAGCCCGAGCTTCTGGAGCAGGTTGGCGCGGTGCCGCTCCACGGTCTTGACGCTGATGACGAGCAGCTCGGCGATCTCCTTCGAGGAGTGGCCCTCGGCGACCAGCTTGAGGATCTCCTCCTCGCGCTCGGTGATGGCCCGCGCCGGCAGGTCCTCGCCGTCCTTGGCCCGGTCCAGGAAGTTGCGGATGAGCGCCGTCACCGCGCCCGGGTAGAGGAACGGCTCGTCGCGCATCGCCGCCCGGCAGGCCTCCACCAGGTCCCGGTCCGCGACCGATTTGAGGACGTACCCGGCCGCCCCGGCCTTCAACGCCTCGAAGAAATACTGCTCGTTGTCGTACATCGTGAGCATCAGGATGCGCAGCCCGGGCATGACCCGGGACAGTTCGCGCGCCGCCTGGAGGCCCGTCAGGCGGGGCATCGCGATGTCCAGAATGACCAGGTCGGGCTGTTCGCTGCGGGCCATCTCTATGGCCTCGGCGCCGTCGCCGGCCTCGGCGACGACCGTCAGGTCCGGCTCGCCGTCGAGGATCAGCCGGACGCCGCGACGCACCAGGGCGTGGTCGTCCGCCAGCAGGATGCGGGTCGGAGCGGCGGCGCCCCGGGCGGGCGTGGCGATGGACGGTGAGGTGGGCATGGTCACTTGCTTCCGTTCGGGACGGGCACATCGAGACGTACTTCGGTACCGCCCTGCGGGCCGGGGCCGAGGAAGACCTCGGCCCCGATCAGCAGAGCGCGCTCGCGCATACCGCGCAGGCCGGCTCCCTCGGGCGCGTCCCCGAGGCCGCGGCCGTCGTCGCGGATGCGCAGCTCCACCCCGCAGGCGCTGCGCCGCAGGGAGAGTTCGAGGCGGGTGGCGCGGGCGTGCCGGACCGTGTTGGTGAGGGCTTCCTGCGCGATCCGGTAGACGACCAGTTCGGCCTCGGCGCCCAGCTCCGGCAGATCCTTCTCCATCCGGCGGCGGATCGTCAGCCCGTCCGGCGTCGGCGTCTCGGTGATCAGCGCCGTCAACGCGCTGACCAGGCCCAGCTCCTCCAGCACCCCCGGCCGCAGCCGGCGGGCGATCCGGCGGATCTCGTCGAGCGACCCCCGGGTGATCTCCTGGACCTGCCGCAGCTCCTCGCGCAGCGGCTCCGGGGCGTGGTCGGCGACCCGCTTCAGCTCCAGCAGAACGGCGGTCAGCGTCTGCCCGACCTCGTCGTGGAGCTCCTGCGCCACCCGCCGGCGCTCGGCCTCCTGGGCGGAGAGCGCGCGGGCACTGCTGGTGGCGCGCTCGGCCTCCAGCCGGTCCAGCATCGTGTTGAACGTCTCGATCAGGGCGGCGATCTCACCGTGCCCCGCGACCTCGGGGCGCGGGCTCGGACGCAGCAGATCGGTGGTCGTCATCGCCCGGGTGACCCGCTGGAGCGGGAAGAGGCCGAGCCGGAGCAGGGCCGCGTTGGCCGCGAGCATGAAGGCGATACCACCGGTCAGGATCATGGCCTCGGTCAGCAGGACCGGGGTGGAGATCGTGATCGGCCCGAGCAGCAGCAGGGCGCCGGCCGCGACCAGCACGGCGGCGTTGAGCAGGAAGATCCGCCAGAAGAGGGACAAGGCCGAACGGCTCCTTCGGAGGTCGGGTCGTGCGGGCGCGCTGACAGCCTCCACTATCGCCGCTGTGCGGGGCGAAGCGTGCCGCCGCCCGGGCCCGCGGCCCCGACACGCTTCCCCGGCGGCCTCCGCCCCGGGCCACTCTCCGGAGTGCCGCGTGCGCGCCCCGTCTGCATGGTGCGCCCCCCCCGGATATGGGTGCTGCCCCCGATGGTCCCCGCAGGGCCCTCCGGACGACCATGAGGTCCAGGGCCCCGGGGGGCCCTGCCCCGTGCCGCGGTACGGGGAGCCGGGGCTTCAGGAGCCGAGAGGGTTTCCGTACCGGGAGGGAGACACCATGCCCACGTACGACGAGCGGCTGCGTGAACTCGAGGAGCAGCTGCGTCACGACGATCCCGGGTTCGCCGAGGCGATGTCCGACGGGACGCCGCGCACCCCGCGCGAGTACCGCCGTCGCAACGCCTGGCTGTGGCTCGCCGTCGGGCTCGCCGCACTGGGCATCGGCATCGCCATGGGTCACGGCCTCCTGATCGCCGCGGGACTCGTCGTGTCGGGTGCGGCGGCCAACCTCTTCGACCCGCAGCGCGGACGTCAGCACGGGCAGGACATCCCCACCACCCGCTGATCGCGCCCCATGTCCCGGCGGTGCCCGCATACACCGCCCCACCGGCCCCTTCCGGCCGGCGTCAAGGCCTCGTCCGGATCGTCGGGCGGGGCCTTCGCGCGTAGCACGTCGCACGTACGCGGTACGCATGCACCGCCGTACGCCCACCCGCACGGAAGTACGGTCCGATGTGAGGTCCGACCACATGCCCGGTGTGACATAGGCTGCATGTCCGGATCCGGCCGACACAGGGAGATGCGGATGCCCGTCGAATGGCAGCCCGTGCAGCAGTCCCGCACCCATGAGCTGGTGCTCCGCAGCATCGAGGAACGGGTCGTCGCCGGAGAGCTCCGGGCCGGCGACCGGCTGCCGCCCGAACGGGAACTGGCCCCGGTGCTCGGCGTCAGCCGCTCCGCCCTGCGCGAGGCGCTGCGCGTGCTGGAGACCATCGGCGTCCTGGTGGCCCAGCCCGGCCGGGGGCCCGACGCCGGGGCCCGGATCGTCCGCAACCCCGACGACGCCCTGGGCCGGCTGCTCCGCCTGCACTTCGCCCTCGGCAGCTACAGCCTCCAGGACGTCCTGGAGGCCCGGGTGGTCCTGGAGCGCTCCAGCTTCGAGGCCGCCGCCTGCCACGCACCGGACGAAGACCTCGACGCGGCGGAGGAGCTGGTGGCGGGCATGGCGGAGCCGGGGATCGGGGTCAGCGGCTTCAACGACCTGGACACCCGCTTCCACGTCCTCATCGCCCGCAGCTCCGGCAACGCCCTGACGTCCACGCTCACCTCCGCCGTACGCGAGTCCGTGCGGCCGCTGATCCTGCGCGCCCTGGAAGCGGCCGAGGACTGGCCGGCCACGGCCCGCGCCCTCAACGCCGAGCACGAGGCCCTTCTCGCGCTGGTACGGGAAGGGAAGGGCGCGGACTCCGCGGACCTGGTGGAACGGCATATCCGAGGGCTGCACGGGACCCTGGTGGACGAGCCCACCGCACCGTAGGAGTTCGAGAGGGCGGTGTGGCTGCGGTGTGACGCCGCGTACCGCGGACACGCGGCGTCACCGACACGCGGCGTCACCGACACACGGACGTTCCCTTCAGCGACCCGTGCCTAGTATGGTCCGACCATAGAAACCTCGATCCCATGTGAATCCGACCGGGGAGGCTCCATGCGCATCGGACTCTTCGCCACCTGTCTGGGAGACACACTCTTCCCCGACGCGGTGCAGGCCACCGCGATCCTGCTCACGCGCCTGGGGCACGAAGTGGTGTTCCCGCCGGGGCAGACCTGCTGCGGGCAGATGCACATCAACACCGGCTACCAGCGAGAACCCGTGCCGTTGGTGCGGAACTTCGCGGACGGGTTCGGCGACGCCTCGATCGAGGCGGTCGTGATGCCGTCGGGCTCGTGCGCCGGTTCCGTACGGCACCAGCACCGGATCGTCGCCGACCGCTACGGGGACACCGCACTCCGGGCCGGAGTGGAGACCGTCGCCGCGAAGACGTACGAGCTCTCCGAACTCCTCGTGGACGTCCTCGGCGTCACCCGGGTCGGCGCGTACTTCCCGCACCGGGTGACGTACCACCCCACCTGTCACTCGTTGCGGATGCTCCGCGTCGCCGACAAGCCTCTCCAACTCCTGCGCGCGGTCGAGGGGATCGATCTCGTCGAGCTGCCCGGCGCCGAATCCTGCTGCGGATTCGGCGGCACCTTCGCGCTCAAGAACGCCGAGACGTCCACCGCGATGCTCCACGACAAGACGGACAGCATCACGGCCACCGGGGCGGAGGTGTGCACCGCCGGGGACTCCTCCTGCCTGATGCACATCGGCGGTGGGCTCTCCCGCATCCGGTCCGGCACCCGCACCCTGCACCTCGCCCGGATCCTCGCCGCGACCCGCACCACGCCCGACGTCCTGACGGAGGCCGCCGTATGAGCACGTTCCTCGGCATGCCCGCCCCGCCGCCCCGCTCGCCGTACGGCACCGGAAACCTCCGCGGCGACCAGAGCTTCCCCCGCGCCGCCCACGACGAACTGGGCAACGACCAGCTCCGCCGCAACCTCGGCCGTGCCACCGGCACCATCCGCGCCAAACGGCTGAACGTCACGGGCGAACTGCCCGACTGGGAAGACCTGCGGGACGCGGGCTCCGCCATCAAGAGCGACGCCATGAACCGGCTGCCCGAACTGCTCGAAGAGCTGGAGCGCAAGGTCACCGAGCGCGGCGGCACCGTCCACTGGGCCCGCGACGCCGCCGAGGCCAACGCGATCGTCGCCCGGCTGGTGAAGGCCACCGGCAGCGACGAGGTCATCAAGGTCAAGTCCATGGCCACCCAGGAGATCGGACTCAACGAGCACCTGGAGTCGGTCGGGATCACCCCGTACGAGACCGACCTCGCCGAACTCATCGTGCAGCTCGCCCACGACAGGCCCTCACACATCCTGGTGCCCGCGATCCACCGCAACCGGGACGAGATCCGGCGGATCTTCCTCGACCACATCCCCGGCGTCGACCCGGAACTGGACAACATCCCCGCCCACCTCGCCGCCGCCGCGCGCGGCTACCTCCGCGAGAAGTTCCTGACCACGAAGGTCGCCGTCTCCGGCGCCAACTTCGGCATCGCCGAGACCGGCACGCTGGCCGTCGTCGAGTCCGAGGGCAACGGCCGCATGTGCCTGACCCTGCCCGACACCCTCATCACCGTCATGGGCATCGAGAAGGTCATCCCGCGCTACCAGGACCTGGAGGTCTTCCTCCAGCTGCTGCCCCGCTCCTCGACGGGGGAGCGGATGAACCCCTACACCTCGCTGTGGACCGGCGCGACGCCCGGCGACGGACCGCGCGACTTCCACCTGGTCCTCCTCGACAACGGGCGCACCGCCGCCCTCGCCGACGCCATCGGACGCGCGGCCCTCAACTGCATCCGCTGCTCCGCCTGCCTCAACGTCTGCCCGGTGTACGAGCGGACCGGCGGCCACGCCTACGGATCGACCTACCCCGGGCCGATCGGCGCCGTCCTCACCCCGCAACTGGCCGGGATGCACGCGGCGAAGGACGATCCGAACAGCTCCCTGCCGTACGCCTCCAGCCTCTGCGGAGCCTGCTTCGACGCCTGCCCGGTGAAGATCGACATTCCGTCGCTGCTGGTGGAGTTGCGCCACCAGCACACCGAACAGGCGGGCGTCACACCGGAGAAGCTGGCGATGAAGGCGGCCGCCGCCGTGATGCGCCGCCCGGGTCTCTACACCGCCGCGCAGAAGGCGTCCGGGCTCGGGCGCGTCATCGCGGGGCGCGACGGAACGATCTCGCGGCTGCCCCCGCCGCTCAGCGGCTGGAGCGACAGCCGCGACACCGCGGCCCCGCCCCGGCAGACCTTCCGCGCCTGGTTCGCCTCCGACGAGGGCACGGCCGCCCTGCGGGCCGCGGCCGCCGAACGGAACAGCGACCACAACGAGGAGGACGCGACATGAGCGGCGCCCGCGACACCGTGCTGGGCCGGATCCGCGACGCCCTCGCGCTGGCCCCGACGCCCGCCGTCGTCGTCCCGCGCGCCTACCGCACCGGCCGCGCCCTGCCCGACGACGAACGCCTCGCCCTGTTCACCGACCGGCTCCTCGACTACAAGGCACGGGTCCACCCCTGTACCGCCGACCGCACCGCCGAGGTCGTCGGCGAGGTCCTGCGGGAGCACTCCGTCCGCCGCATCGGCGTGCCGGCCGGGCTCGACGCGCGCTGGCTCGCCGGGTACGACGGCGAGGCGCGGCAGGACGACGCCGACGTCACGCCCGCACAACTCGACGCCCTGGACGCCGTGGTGACGGCGTCGGCCGCCGGCTGCGCCGAGACCGGCACGATCTTCCTGGACGGTTCGCCCGGCCAGGGCCGTCGGGCGCTGTCCCTCGTCCCCGATCTGCATGTGTGCGTCGTCGACCTCTCCACGGTCGAGGTGGGCGTGCCCGAGGCGGTGGCCCGGCTGGTGCCCGAACGGCCGACGACGCTGATCAGCGGTCCGTCCGCCACCTCCGACATCGAACTGGAGCGGGTGGAGGGCGTCCACGGGCCCCGGACGCTGGTGGTGGTGATCCGTACGGACGCGTAGCCGTCGGGGCGTCGGCGCTCGGCGGCGGCCAGGGGCAGCGGCGGTCAGGGAGCGTCCGGCCGCCCGTGCACCATAGTCACCACCGGAACGGCCGGCGCCGCCGCACCGCCGAACGTGATCCGCGTCCGCGCCCCGTCCTCGGCCCAGCGCACCTCGACCGTGTCACCGGCCACCTCCACCCGTTCCACCACCCCGTCCAGCGGGCCGGTCTCCGGAGCGGTTTCCGGTTCGGCGGTCCCGGCGGTCCCGGCGGTCTCGGTGGTCAGGGAAGCCAGCGCCGCCAGGATCATCGTGCCGGTCACCTCGGCGGCGAGCCGGGGCACCGTCGCCCAGGGCGCGAACGCCGTTCCCTGCGGGGCCCGTACGTCCTCGGGCGCTTCCCAGCCGTGCAGCCCCCGCAACCGCGAGCGCACCGGGCCGCCGGGGTCGGTCGCCCAGCCCGTCAGCTCCGCCCGCGCTCCGTCCGGCGCGCCCAGCACCCGGTGCACCCGCAGCTCGTGGCGGCCCCGCGCCACGGTCACGCTCTCCACCCGCAGCCCGGGAACGGTGGACGGGCCCGCCGGGAACACCGGCAGGTGCCAGGAGGCAGCCCAGCCCCAGCCGTCGCCGTGCCCGGCCCCGAGCGGACGGATGCGCCGCCGGGCGCTGCGCGCCCCGCCGACCGTCACCGACAGATGGTTGTCCGCCGTGTTCGACGCGGAGGTCGGCCCCGTCACCGTGGAGTACGCGAGCCGCGCGTAGTGCGGGTCCTCGTCGGCGGCCGACTCGCCCTCGTCCGGGCGGACATGGTCGCTGCCGTGGTTGTGCAGCCGCACCACACCGTCCGCCCGCGTCGACTGCAGCAGAAAGCCCGCCGCCGGTACGGACAGCACCCGGTCGGGGCCCTCGCTCGGAGCCTCCTCCTCCGGCGACGCCCACAGAGGATGCTCGGCCGGGGCCAGGAGCGCCACGAAGGCCTTCGACGCCCAATAAGGGGACGCGGGACCGGAATAGGTCTGCAGCGTCGCCGCGTGCGGGCCGTGCCAACCAAGGCTCAGGAGCCCGTTGTTCCCGACCGCGCCGCGCTCCAGGAAGTACCGCAGCGACCCACTGACCACCCGCCGCGACACCCCCGGTGCGAGCGGAGTGTGCCCGGTCACCGCACCCAGGCCCACACCCGCGCTCGCCGCGAACCGGTAGGTCAGCGAGCGCCCGAAGTGCAGCGGGGCCCCGTCGCCGCCGAACATCAGCGAGAAGCTCTCCAGATGCTCGCGCAAGCGCGCCCCGTGGAGCGCCGACTCCCGTGCGTCGCCCGCGAGGTGGGCGTCCAGCAGCGGATACAGGTGCAGCGCCCAGCCGTTGTAGTGGTCGAAGGCGCGCCCGTCGCCGTCGGCGTACCAGCCGTTCCCCCGGTACCAGCCCGCCAGCAGCTCCAGCGCCCGCTCCCGGGCCCGTGCCGTCTCCGCGTCGCCCCGGCCCACCGACTCCAGGAACCCGGCGACGGTGTAGGGGAAGAGATACCAGTTGTTGCCCGCCGGAACGTGCCGCAGCGCGCCCCTCAGCCAGTGCTCCGCCCGGTCCCGCACGTCGGACGGCAGCCGGTCCCAGAGCCAGGGCCGGGTGAGTCGCAGGCCGAGCGCCACCGATGCGGACTCCACCATGGGCTGGCCCTGCACATCGTGGTCCAGGATCAGCGGCCATGACTCCGCGTCGTCCCGGCCCGGTGTCCGCGTACCGGCGTCGAGCCCGTCCGCGTACCGCTCCAGCAGACCGTTCGGATCCTTCCCGCCCGCCCCCGCGACCCGGAAGCCCGCCGCCAGGAACGTACGCGCGTACCCCTCCAGGCCGTCGGAGCGGACACCCGAGTGCGACGGGGGTCCGGGCAGGTCGAGCCGGGCGCCGCCCGGCGTGGCCCACTTCCAGGCGGCGTCCAGCATCCCGTCGGCGGCCGCCTCCCAGTGGGCGCGGGTGTATCCGGTGTACGGGCTCGACGCGCGGTCTTCCGGGGGCAGTCCGAAGAGGGTGGCAGCGGAGGTGGTCATCCGGGAATCCTGATCGACTGATCGAAGAGGGTCAAGAGATCGATCACTGGCGGACTCAATCGATCAAACGCTCATCAAGGGGGCGGGAGTCTCCGGGTGTCGGCCGAAACCGTTGTGCTTACCATCTTTCCCGACATGGACACCATCAGCCTCTGGCAACTGGCCGTACTCGCGGCGGCATCCACCCTCGTCGGCTTCTCCAAGACGGCCGTCAGCGGTGCCAATACGATCAGCCTCGCGGTCTTCGCGGCCGTACTCCCGGCCCGCGAATCGACCGGAGTGCTGCTCCCGATCCTGATCGCCGGTGATCTCCTCGCCGTACGCGTCTACCGCCGTCATGCCCACTGGCCCACCCTGCTCCGGCTGTTCCCCGCCGTCGCCGTGGGCGTCGTGGCGGGCACCCTGTTCATGCTGTGGGCCGACGACGCGGCGGTCCGCACCTCCATCGGCGCGATCCTGCTGTTCATGACGGGCGTCACCCTGTGGCGTCGCCGGATCGCGGAGCAGGAGGCGGGGGAGCAGGGGACGAACAAGGAGGCCGGGGCCGGGGCCGACAGCGGTGGCGAGGGCGGCACCGGTCGGACCGCGGCGCGCGGATACGGCGTTCTCGGCGGGTTCACCACGATGGTCGCCAACGCCGGTGGCCCGGTGATGTCGCTCTATCTGCTCTCGGCCGGCTTCCGCAAGCTCGGCTTCCTCGGCACCTCGGCCTGGTTCTTCCTGATCGTGAACGTGTCCAAGGTGCCGTTCAGCGTGGGCCTCGGCCTGATCGACGCCCGCTCCCTGCTGCTCGACGCCTGTCTGCTGCTGTTCGTTCTGCCCGGCGCCTACCTGGGCCGCGTCTGCGTCGACCGGATCAACCAGAAGGTCTTCGACCGGATCGTCATCGGTGCGACGGTGGCCGGCGGACTCCAACTCCTGCTGATCTGAGGCCGGTCGGCCGCATGACCGCCCGGCGGCCGCTTCAGGGAAGCAGCAGCCAGTCCGTGCCCACGGCGGCCAGCAGACCCGCCCCCAGCAGCCAGCTGGCCAGCCGGGTGCGACCGTTCCTGCTCAGCTCGATCATCGCGCCGCACAGGATGAGCGCGAGCCCGTAGACGCCGACGACCAGCACCGACGAGCGGCTCGCGATGCGCAGCCCGAGCACGACGGCCATCGCGGCCATGCCCACCGAGGAGAGGACGATCCGCAGGCGCCGGGCCTGGCGCGGAGTGAGTCTCTTCGCGTCCCGACCGTCCCGACCGTCCTGACGGTCCGGGACATCGTCGAGCTCGTCGCTCTCCGCCCCCTTCTCCTTCTCCTTCTCCGGCTCCGTCTTCGCGGCGGTTTCGGCTATCGGGGCGTCGGCGCCCCGGTCCTGGACGGACCGTTCGTCGTCGGGCCCGTCCTCGTGGCCGGTCTCGCGCTCGTCCCGGCGCTGGTCCCGGTGCTGGTCCTGGTCAGAAGTGCTCATGGAGCCGGATCGTAGTAGCTGCGCGGACCTCCGGTTCCCGGACCCGGATCTTCCGCTCCCAGACCCGGCCCTTCCGCCCTCGGGCCCGGCCCCGAGGCCGCCCGCCTGGCTATCCCAGCAGGCGGGGCGCCTCGGCTGCCGCGTCCACCGGTGGGCCCGACTCCACCCGGACCGCCAACTCCCGCGCCCAGTCGCGCAGCCCGGCGACCGCGATCCCGTGCGGCCCGGAAGCGGCGAACGGGGCGAGCGCTCCCGCGCCCCGGCGGAGCAGCCGGGCCCCGCCCTCGGTGTTGCCCCGGGCTGAATGGGTCAGCCCCACCGCGATCTGGGCCAGCCCGCGCCAGAGCTCGCGCTCGTCCTCCGGCCCCGATTTCCAGGCGTCCTCGAAGACCTCGTGCGCATGGAACGGCATCCCCGCGTCCAGCAGCCGCTGCGCCTCCCGGACCGTCTCCGCGGGCGTGCGGACGACCCCCTCCGGCTGTCGTTCGACGCCGGGTGTTCCGTACGGGAGGGGGCGTCCCAGTCCGTCGCGGGGGCGCGCGTTGCGCGCCCGGCCCTCGGCATCACGGTCTCTGCGCGTCTCGTTCACTACTCGATTGTGCCCCGCACCTGCAAGGAATCGTGCGAACCCTGTCGGCGAGCACCCGCGCACGACTAGGCTCGACCGTCGAAGAAGACTGCCTCTGTGGGAAGGGTGGGCATGAAGCCGTCCCGTCCGTTGTACGAGCGTGAACCGGAACTCGCCGCCGCTGCCGAGGCGGTGGATGCCCTGTGCGGTGCGCAGGCCGTCGGCGGGCTTCTGGTCTTCAGCGGAGAGGCGGGGATCGGCAAGACCGCGCTGCTCGCCGAGATCCAGGCGATGGCCGCCGACCGCTGCACCGTCTGGTCCGCCCGTGGCGGCGAGACCGTCACCTCCGTACCGTTCCACGTCGTACGGCAGTTGCTGCAGCCCGCGCTCGACCAGTTCCCGCCCGACGAGACCCGGGCGCTGTTCGGCGACTGGTACGACACCACCGCGCCGGCCCTGGGGCTCGCCGAGCCGAGCGGCCCGCAGCCCGACCCGCAAGGTGTGCGCGACGGGCTGGACTTCGTCGTCGGCCGGCTCGCGTCCCGGCTCAGCCACCGGCCGCTGCTGCTCATCGTGGACGACGCGCACTGGGCCGACGGCGAATCCCTCGCCTGGCTGGCCTCGTTCACCGCCCGGCTCGGCGAACTCCCGGTCCTGGTCGTCCAGGCGCACCGCCCGCAGGAACTGGCCGAACGCGACGCCAACTACATCGCCGACCGTGAGGCCGAGCGCGGCGCCGGCGGCCAGGGCACGGTGAACCGGGTCGCCCTGCGGGCCCTGACGCCCGACGCCACCGCCGTACTGGTCCGCGCGGGCCTCGGCGACCACGCCGACGACCCGTTCTGCCGTGAGGTGTGGGCCGTCACCGGAGGCAACCCGTACGAGGCGGTCGAGCTGGTCGCCAAGGTCCAGGACCGCGAACTGCCGCCCGTGGAGGAATCGGCCGGCGAACTGCGCGAGCTGGGCGCGTCCGCGCGGGGCAGCGGGCTCGTCGCCCGGCTGGAGCGGCTCGGCACGAACGCCAACCGGTTCGCCTGGGCCGCCGCGGTGCTCGGCACCGACATCTCCCAGGAGCTGGCCGCCACGCTCGCCGGAATGAGTTCGGCGGAGGCCGCCGACTGCACGGCCAGGCTGCGCGACGCCCGTATCGTCAGCGGCTTCGACCCGCTGGAGTTCGTCCACCCGCTGATCGCGACCGCCGTCTACCGCTCGATCCCGCCGGCCACCCGCACCGCCATGCACGGGCGCGCCGCCTGGGCGATCACCCGGGCCGGTCTCGGCGCCGCCGCGGCCTCCCGGCACCTGCTGGAGGTCCACCCGGACGACGACCAGGAACTGGTCGCGCAGCTGCGCGAAGCCGCCGGCCAGCACCTCGCCGTCGGCGCGCCCGAGGCGGCCCGGCGCTGCCTGGAGCGGGCCCTGGAGGAGCCGCCCCGTCCCAAGGACAGGGCTGCCCTCCTCTACGAACTGGGCTGTGCGACGCTGCTGAGCTCCCCGCCCACCACGGTCCAGCACCTGCGCGCCGCCCTCGACATGCCGGGGCTCGACGACGGGCTGCGGGTCGACGCCACCTTCCGGCTCGCCGCCGCGCTCGCCCACAACAACCAGCTCAAGGACGCGGCGCTGTCGCTGGCCGCCGAGGCGGCGCGCACCGCGCCCGGCCCCGGGCTGATGCGGCTGCAGGCGGCGCACTTCATGTGGGAGGGCATGCAGGCCGCCGAGGACGACGGACCGGCCCGCTCCCGGCGGCTCACCCGCAACGCCGACCACCTCAAGGGCCGCGACAACGCTGAGCGGGCGCTGCTCACGCTGCGGGCCTTCGACGCCATGCTGCGCGGTGAGAACGCCCAGCTGATCGTCGACCTCTGCGAACGCGCCCTGGTCGACGGCAGCCCCGCCCGGGGCCTCGGCTGGACCGACTCCGAGTGGGGCTTCGAACTGCCCACCATGGTCGGCATCACCTACACCTTCGTCGACCAGCTGGACCGTGCCGAAAGCCTCTTCGGCGAAGCGGTCCGGGCCTTCGAGATCTCCGGCTGGAGCGGGGCCCACCTGGCGTTCGCCCACACCCTGCTCGGCATGGTCCACCGCCGTCGCGGCCGCCTCGCCGAGGCCGAGGGCTTCCTGCGCGAAGGGCTCCGCCTCGCCGACCGTGTCGGTTCCGGACTGCCCGTGCACTGGGACGCGGCCTGCCTGCTCATCGACACCCTGCTGGCCCGCGGACGTACCGACGAGGCGCGCAAGATCGCCGACCGGTACGACTTCGGCCCGCCCTACCCCAGTGCCATGGTGCTGCCGGACGGACCGTGCGTGCGGGGCCGCCTGCTGCTGGCGGAGGGTCGCAAGGAGGACGCCATCGCCGAGCTGGAAGCGGCGGGCGCCGCACTGGAGCCGCGCGAACGCTTCAACGGCATCTGGGCTCCCTGGGCCGGTGACCTGGCGCGCGCCCTGGCCGAGGACGACCCGGCCCGCGCGGCGCATCTCGCCGCCCGCAACCGGGTGCACGCCGAACGGTTCGGCACACCCACCGCCCTGGGCGAGGCCCTGCGCTGCGTCGCCCTCTTCGCACCCCCGGAGCGCTCCGCGCAACTGCTCGCCGAGGCGGTGGGCCACCTGGAGAAGTCCTCCTCCGCCTATGAGCACGCCCTCGCCCGGGTGGACTACGGGATCGCGATCGGATCGCACCGGGAGCTGGCCCGTGCCCAGAAGCAGGCGATGACCTGCGGAGCCGAGGGGCTGGCCGCCCGCGCCCAACAGGCACGCGCGTCGATACGGTCCTCGGAGTGAGGTAATGTTTGTCCTGCGCAGCCGCCCGGGACAACCGGGGGGAAACGCGGCGGGACGTGGCGCAGCTTGGTAGCGCACTTGACTGGGGGTCAAGGGGTCGCAGGTTCAAATCCTGTCGTCCCGACTGGAGACAGTCGCAGGTCAGGGCTGGTTTCGGAGTAATCCGAAACCAGCCCTTGATCATTTCTGGGGACCAGTTGGGGACCAGCGTCCTTGACCGGGGTCAGCGGGTCATGGCGATGGGGCTCGGCAGTGAGCGCGGTGCGGGCTGAGGTGTGCGGAGAGTGCTGCCCCGGCGGCCGTGACCTTGTGTACGTCCGGGTCCAGGCCGCCCTCGGTGTGCAGCCCTGGACCAGGCTGTGGACCGAAGGCCACGGCGACGTCTGGCGAAGCGATACCGAACGTATCGGGCAACGCGAAGATCGATGGCTGCGCGCGCTGCTCGCCGGCCGAGCTTGTTCCCGGGCATGGTGCCGTCGGCGCAGGAGCAGGCGTACTGGATGAACCGTGAGCGGGCGTTGACTTCCAGGTAGCTGGCTTGCATCCACTCCGCGGTGGCCCCGACCCAGGCGACTTCCGGGTGGGGTCGTCGTAGTAGAGGTTGCGCCGGTCCTCCCGGCCCAACTGAGCCAGGACGAGGGCCATCCGCGGAGCCGCCTCCACGGCACGCTCCAGTTGCTCGCACTGTCAGCCGCTGGGGGCGAACGGTGCGCCATTGACGATGCCGATGAAGGCGGACACGCCCCGCAGTTCGGGCTCGATCGCTCCGACCGGCTCGTAGCCGGCGAAGTCCTTGAGCCTGGTCCAGCAGGAGAAATCGGTGGGGTACATCATGTTCACCCGCACTCCGCCGGCGTGGGGAAAGCCGATCGCCGCCACAACCGGTTCGGCCCGTCGGCTGTGAAGTCGAACCGGACCCGGTCATCGTGGACAGGCGGCCTGGCCTTCGCGTTCTTGGTCCGGCCTCCGCGCATACCTGACGCGCTCCACCAGCCGTTGTCCCCGTAGATCCGCCAGGCGGTCCGCTCGGCCATCGGCTCACCTCTTCGGGCGGACTCTCTTTCACCCCCGGGGTCGCCCGGGCTCAGGGGTGGCCCGAGGAAGGGAGCCGTGCAGCCCGCACGTCCCTGAACGACGAGATGACCTCGGCCAGGCCGTGCCGCAGGGCTACCTCCGGCTGCCAGCCGAGTACTTGGCGGGCGAGGCCGATTTCCGGTCGGCGAAGCTGCGGGTCGTCCTGCATGCCGGGCAGGAACGTGATCTCGGACGTGGATCCGGTGAGGTCTCGTATCAGCTCGGCGACCTCCAGGACCGTCATCTCCACCGGGTTGCCGAGGTTCATCGGCCCCGGGTGGTCGCTGCCGACCGCGCGCAGGAGGGCCTCCACGGTGTCGGAGACGTAACACAGTGACCTCGTCTGCCGCCCCGACCCGTAAATGGTCAGAGGTTTGCCCTCCAGGGCCTGGACGACGAAGTTCGGCACCATGCGCCCGTCGTCCGGCTTCATGCGCGGCCCGTAGGTGTTGAACAACCGGACGATGCACGCGTCGACACCGTGCTCCCGGACGTAGGCGGAGACCGCCGCCTCGCCGAACCGCTTGCTCTCGTCGTATACCGAGCGCGGACCAAGCGGATTCACGTTGCCCCAGTACGTCTCGTCCTGAGGGTGGACGAGCGGATCTCCGTACACCTCGCTGGACGAGGCGTAGACGAGGCGTGCGCCCGTCCGTCTGGCCAGCTCCAGCGTGGCCAGCGTGCCGGCCGAACCCACGCGCAGCGTCTCGACGGGCAGGCGCAGATAGTCCTGCGGGCTGGCCGGTGACGCGAGGTGGACGATCGCGTCCACAGGGCTGTCGATCTCCAGGCCGGCACAGATGTCCTGCTTCACCAGGCGGAAGCGTTCGTCCGTCAACAGTTGGGCGATGTTGTCCGGGTTCCCGGTGGAGAAATCGTCCACGCACACCACGCGTCGGCCTTCACTCAGCAGGCGTTCACACAGGTGTGACCCCAGAAAGCCGGCGCCACCGGCGACCACCACATTCTGCCGGTCGTCGTTCATGTTGCCTCCGTATCTCTCACCGTCGTCGGTGTCCACATCCATGGGAAAGAAGAAAAGCCGTGTGAAGGCGCTGGCTCGGACACGGGAGCCTAGCAGTCGGTTCGCGTCCGCGGCAGCATATCCAGGGTCATGCAGCATAGGCTGAAGGTTCTTGACGGTGCGGGGGAAGGCACCATTAAGCTGCCCACCGACATCTGATTCTTTCGCTTTGGGCATTCCCTGGGCCGTGGAATTTCTCGCCGTCCGAGGCAGTGAATGCGTCGCGTACGAAAATGCCTATGCGGGGCAGGGAAGAGGGCAGCGATGAGTGACTTGTGTCGTGACGCGGCGCTGACAGCCGTGAACGTGCTGCGCAAGTACGCGGCGGAAGTGGACGATCAGGCGAGGTTTCCGGTGGAGAGCTTCGCCGCACTCCGCGAGACGGGTCTGCTGGGTCTCGTGGTGCCGACCGAGTACGGCGGAGCGGGCGCCGGCCTGGACTCCTATGTCGACGTGGCCCAGGTCCTCGGAGGCGGCTGTCTGTCGACGGCCCTCGCCTGGGTCATGCACTGCCAGCAGACGGATGCCATCGCTCGCTTCGGCGGCCCTCAGCTGCGTGAACGCGTGCTGCCCCGCGTCGCCCGCGGCGAGTTGTACATCGCCTCCGTGACGACCGAGCGGGGAAAAGGGGGTCATCTCCTCTCTGCCGAAGCGCCGTTGAGCGTGAGTGATGGCGGCCGGCTGCGCATAGAACGGGACGCACCGGTCGTGACGGGGGCGTCCGACGCCGAAGGTTTCCTCATCACGATGAAGGAGAGCGCCGACATGCCCGCCCACGCGGTGTCATTGGTGTATGCCGACCGGGACGCCCTGTCGGTCACCGAGACCGGGGAGTGGAACACGCTTGGCATGCGCGGGACGCGGAGCCTCGGGGTGCGGCTGTCCGGTGAGGTCCCCGCGGACCAGGTCGTCGGCGGCTCCGGGGGATTCCGCGAAGTGGCGGTGGAGTCCATGATCCCCATGGCTCATCTGGGCTGGTCCGCCTGCTGGTTGGGGGCTGCCCGCGCGGCGCTGAGTGAGCTGATCGCTAGCCTGCGGGGACCGCGGCGGCGGGGCCCCGACACCGACTCCGAGCTCGTACGGGAACGGCTGGCCCGAATCCGTATCGACCTGGAGCTGACCAGCGGATATCTGAACCGCGTACAGCAGGAGGTCAGCGCGGCGCGCGTGGAGAACCGGTCGCTGGGCGAGACGGTCGTACAGATTCATCTGAACACGCTCAAGGTGGCCGCGTCCGAGCTGACCTACCAGGCCGCCGACCGCATGGTGCAGTTCGCGGGGCTCGCCGCGGGCTACTCCAAGACATCGTCACTTCCGGTGGAGCGGACCTTCCGTGACCTGCGGGCGGCAAGCCTCAATTACGCGAACGACCGGTTGCTGACCGCGACCGGCTCGCTCATGCTCCTCGATCGCTCGGTTGTGCTGGGATGACCGTCACCGCGGGTGCGTCCTCGTCGTGGCTCGGCAGGCCGCGGCCGGCGGGATGCCTGGTGTGCCGAGTCGCTGTCTGACGTTCCGCGTTGCTGGTGGTGAGGTCTCCGGACAGTAACCGCACGCTCCGGATCTGGCCGTGGTGCAGCGTGATCCGCCCCTGCCACCTGAAGTCGCGGTCCAGAAACTCGACGCTTGCCGCGCCTTTCTCGCGGGCGATCCGGGACCGGGCATAGGTCGAGACGCCCACCAGCACCCGGTCCTCGCTCACGGCGAGACCGCGCGGGAAGCCGTCCGCGCGGTACACCGGCTGCGGGCCGCGCACCACCGTCCCCTCCCGTGACCTGCACAGTACGAACTGCTCCCCGTCGAAGAACAGGTCGTGGCAGTGAGTGCTGCCCGCGGGGACCACCGCGACCAGCCGGGACCGGCTGTCGAAGGCCCAGATCTCGCACTGCCGGGATTCGCGCCGACGACCACTGCCGACCATGACGAACAGAAGCGGGCCTTGCCGGAACAGCGCGCTGATGCGCAGGGGAACACGCGGCGTCCGCTCGTCCAGGTGGAATGAGCGGTCGGCGTGCGCCGCGTGCACCGCAGGCCTGTCGTCGCTGAGCCGGTAGGCGAGAACTCGGTTGCGTGAGGGGTCGGTGACCAAGAGCTCGTCATCGACGAAGTCGATGCAGTTCTCGTCCCCGGGCAGGCCCCAGATGCGGGGGACGACCTCGACGTCCTCTCCCTTCAGGTGCACGGACAGGACATTGCTGTGGCGCCCGGCCCGCTGGGACACCCACAGCGCTCCGTCCCGCACTGTCAGGCCGCAAGCCGGGCCCCGGGTGACGCGCTCGAAGTGCCGTCCCTTCCACAGCAGCAGCCCGCGGGACGTGGAGACGGCGAACGGTGTGTCACCCACGTCGCCCTCGACCTCGCCCGTCACTCGACGGGAGGCCGGCGGTGACAGTGCGCCGGGTGCCTTCCCCGCCGTCTCGCAGGGGTAGCCGCTGAGCAGGTCACCGGGGCGGAGGTGGTGGAGCCCGGCTAATCGGGTCATCACGGGATGCCCTTCAGGACGGAGGAAGGTCGGACAGGGCGGCGCGTGCGAAACGGCGCGGAGGCATCTGGGAGTCTGGTCAGCAGTCCATCGATACCGGTGTCACCGAACGCGGTCAACCTGTCACGTGATCTCTTGGACGGATCGCGATGAAATCGTTCCGAGATCCGGTGGCCGGATGCTGGTGTTTTACGGATTTCTGTATTGCTTGACCCGCCTCAGTGCCGCTCACTACGGTCCTATGGACGAAAATCGCTTCTTGCGCGTTGCCGCCCTGTGCGGCACGCGCCAAGTCAAGGTGTGGGCGGGGTGGGTATGAGAATGACGGGCGGCACACCCGACATCGGTCGAATGTGGGACGGGCGGTTCGAGGAGGTACTTCGGCGTCATTTGTCCGCCGGGGACTCCGTCGAACTGAGGGCCGATCATGAATTGAGTAAACTCGGCCTCGACTCACTCGAAATCATCCGGCTGCTGCTGGACATGGAGGAGAGCTACGCCATCGCGTTCCCCGACGAGCGGCTGACCGGCGAGACCTTCCGGACCGTCGCCAGCCTCTGGGCCGCGCTGTGCGAAGTCGTCGCCGAGCAGACCGTCGACGGGTGACCGGCGGATGTCCGTCCTGGACCCCGCGTCGTTCCGCACCGGTCCGTACGGTCCTGGTACCGAGGCGATGCACGACCTGCTGGACGCCACGGCCGCGGCCCACCCGTCGATGCCTGCCGTACGGGACGACGGCGGGTCGCTGACCTACGCCGAACTGGCCCGCGCGAGCCGCCGGCTGGCCCAGTGGCTGGCCGACAGTGGCGTGCAGCGTGGTGACCGCGTGCTCGTCCGGCACCGTAACGCCGTGTCCGTCGTCGTCCTCCTCTATGCCGTCTCGCGGATCAGTGCCGTCCTGGTGCCCGTCAGCCCCGCGCTGAGCCGTTTCCAGCTCCTGTCCGTGCTCTCCGACGCGGAGCCTGTGCTCGTACTCGGTTCGGTGGAGGCCGGTGCGAGCGAGGCGGGGGACGAACTGGCCTGGTTGCGCGCCCAGTCCAGGGCATACACCGCTCCACTCTCCGCAGCCCTGGACGAATCCCGGGGCTGCGTCGAGTGGCTTGGCCCCGGACCGCGTTCGGCGGACCTCGCGCTGCTGATGTACACCTCCGGCAGCACCTCGGCCCCCAAGGGAGTCATGTGCCCACACCGCGCGGTGGTGTACGCGGCACGTGCCATAGCGGCACGTCTGCAATACCGGCCGGAGGACCGCGTGTTCTGTCGGGTTCCTCTCTCCTTCGACTACGGCTTGTACCAGACCCTGCTGTGCGCGGTGGCAGGAGGCGAACTGCAACTGGTGCCCGAGGGCCAGGACGCGGTGCTGCTGCGCTCCATCCTCACCTGGGGAGCGACCATCGTCCCGGTCGTACCCTCGTTGGCGACCATGCTGATCGCGCTGGCCTCCCGGCGCGATGCTCCCGCGGCGCCCCGAATTCGACTGTTCACCAACACCGGAGCGACGCTGACCGCGGAGACCGCGGCGGCGCTGCGGACCGCCTTTCCCGGCGCCGCGGTGTGTGCCATGTACGGCATCACCGAGTGCAAGCGTGTGTCCGTCATGGAGCCCGACGGTGACCTGGAGAGGCCAGGCTCCTCCGGGCGGCCGCTCGACGGCACCACGGTCACCGTCGTGGACGAGGAGAACAGGGCACTGCCCCCCGGCCTGCAGGGGGAGTTCGTGGTCCGTGGGCCACATGTCATGGCCGGGTACTGGCGGGCACCGGAGCAGACCGGGCGGCGCTTCACACCGCAGCCCCGAGGGGAGTACGAGCTGCGCACCGGAGACTTCGGCAAGGTGGACGCGGACGGCTACCTCTACTTCACCGGACGCCGCGACGACATTTTCAAGCGCAAGGGGATACGGGTCAGCACGACGGAGGTCGAGGCCGCCGCACACGACATCGACGGCGTCATAACCGCGGCGGCGCTCGTCCCGGACAGTGAGCACGGTTTGATTCTGTTCGCGGAGACGAGCCACGTGACCGCCGAGCAGGTTCTCACCGGACTGCGGGAACGGCTGGAGCAGGCCAAGGTGCCGGACACCTGCCGGATCCTGGACCGGCTCCCCCTGACGCCCAACGGCAAGATCGACCGGGCAGAGCTGGCCCGGCTGAGAGAACCGGGAGTGCAACCCCAGTGGACCCGATGACCGACCTCGCTCGTCGTTTCGGCACACCGCTGTACGTCTACCGCCTCGACCGGGTGCGCCGCGCCGCGCACGATCTGCTGGCCGCCCTGCCGCGCGGAGCACGGCTGTACTACTCGCTCAAGGCCAACCCTCATCCGGCCGTGGTGCGTGAACTGCGGGGCATGGGTCTGCACATGGAGGTCTGCTCGGCCGGTGAGCTGGCGACAGCCGTGCAGGCGGGCACCCCTGCCGCTCAGTGCCTGTACACGGGGCCGGGCAAGACGCCCGGTGAGATCGCGGACGCCATACGTGCCGGGGTGCGCCTGTTCTCCGCCGAGTCCCCCACCGACCTGCGGCGCATAGCGGATCAGGCCGCCGGGGCCGGGGCAGAGGCCGAGTGTCTCGTACGCCTCAACGGCCAGGCGGCCGCGGGCGGCACCGGCCTGCGTATGACGGGCCGCTCGTCGCAGTTCGGGACGGATGCGGACACGGCACGGCAGGCCGGCATGTTCAAGCAGCAGGCGGGGGCGCGACCGGTGGGGGCGCACCTGTTCTCCGCCACCAGCATCGCCGACGAGCAGTCGCTGGTCGCGGAGTTCGAGTCGGTGCTGCGCACCGCCGTGGACACCTTCAGGGATGCCGGCCTCCAGCCGTCCGTGCTCGACCTCGGCGGCGGTTTCGCCGCGCCGTTCGCCGCCCCCGGCAACCGCCCTGTCTATCGTGGTCTGCGCGCCTCGCTGGAGGGCGCCCTCGACAGAGAGCTGCCACGGTGGCGAGCCGCGGATCCGCTCATCGCCTTCGAGTCCGGCCGGTACCTTGTCGCGGACTGTGGCACGCTCCTGACCTCCGTGCTCGACGTCAAACGGAGTCGCGGCACCACCTACGCGGTGCTCGACGCCGGGGTGAACGTGTTGGGCGGCATGTCGGGCATCAGACGGCTGATGACGCCAGCGATGCAGCCCGAGGTGGACGGCCTGGCAGAGGCCACGGAGGAAGTCACGCTCGTAGGGCCGCTGTGCACACCGCTCGACGTGCTCGCACGCTCGGCCCGGCTGACCGCGCCGAGGCCGGGTGACGTCCTGAGCGTGCCCAACGTCGGGGCGTACGGCCTGTCCGCCAGCCTGACGGGCTTCCTCGGCCGGCCGGGCACGACCGAGGTTGTCCTGGACTCCTCCGGCGAGGTCGTCGACGTCCGCCGCATGGAGCAGGTGGACCGCTACAGCCCGCCCTTTGCCCCCGAGCACGGTTGACGCCCTGCCGTACAGGGCGACTGCGCCGGCCGAGTGCCGCCCGGGTCAGCGCAACGCGTCCCGCACGGCCGCCCCCGCCTCGGAGGTGGTCAGGGGGCCCCCGAGGTCGGGTGTGCACCTCAGGTCCCGCACCACGGTGCGCACCGCCGTGCGTATCCGCTCCGCCTCCTCGGCGCGGCCCGCGCAGTCCAGGAGCAGAGCGGCGCTGAGGACGGCCGCCAGGGGGTTGGCACGGCCGGTGCCCGTGAGGTCGGGTGCCGAGCCGTGGACGGGCTCGCACAGCGCGTAGCCCGTCTGCGGGTTGAGGTTCGCGGACGCCGCGGTGCCGGGGCCGCCTGCCAGTTGCGCGGTGAGGTCGCTCAGCACGTCACCGTGCGCGTTGTTCGCCACGATCACGTCGAAGGCCGTCGGGTCCTGCACGAGCAGCATGACCGCCGCGTCCACGTACAGGTGGCGCGTGGGCAGGTCCGGACGGAGCGCCGCCGCCTCGCGGAAGCAGCGCTGCCACAGCGTTCCGTTGTGTGGTACGGCGTTGGCCTTGTCCACCAGGCACACCGACCGAGTGGCCCGGGCGAAAGCGAACTCCATGGCCCGGCGCACCCCGCGGTAGGTGCTCACCTCGGTGTCGATCGCCGTCTCGTGCGGTGTGCCGACACGCAGCGCGCCGCCGACGCCCACGTAAGGACCTTCGGTGTTCTCCCGCACCACCGTGCAGTCGATCGGTCTGCGGACCGGGTCGCGCAGCGGGCTGAGCCGGTCGTGCAGGAGGTGGGCCGGGCGGTGGTTGATGTACAGATCCAGTTCGAAGCGGAGGCGGAGCAGGACGTCGCGCGCGTAGTCGGGGCTGGTGACACGGGGGTCGCCGACCGCCCCCAACAGGGCGCCGTCGCAGTTCGCCACGCGCGCGAAGTCGTCGTCGGACAGCGCGGTTCCGGTAGCGAGGTACCTGTCGGCGTTGACGTGGTCGAGCACGTCGAACTCCAGGTCGGGCGCCACCGCGCGCAGTGTCCGCAGCGCCTCCGCCGTGACTTCTGGTCCTATCCCGTCACCCGGGATCACGGCGATGCGTCGCACGGTTCGCTTCCTCCTTCAGCAGCGCCTCACGGCCGCCGACGGCCGGGGCATCCAGTCGGGCCGGTTCTGTTCGTGCCGGGCAATGGCGTCCTGGGCGCGCAGGGCCACCTCGATGTCGTCGAGCCCTTCGAGCAGCAGCCGACGGGCCCGGGCGTCGACCTCGAAGGGCCACCGCTTCCCGTCGGCGCGCACTTCCTGCCCGCGCAGGTCGACGGTGAGCGTGACCGCGGGGTCCAGCTCCGCGCGGTCCAGCAGGCCGTCCACGACCGCGTCCGGCAACCGCACCGCGAGCACGCCGTTGCGCAGGGCGTTGCGCTGGAAGATGTCGCCGAAACTGGCGGCGATCACCGCGCGCACCCCCCAGTCCCGCAGTGCCCACACCGCGTGCTCGCGCGAGGAGCCGGTGCCGAAGTGGGGGCCCGCCAGCAGAATGCTCGCCCCCTGGTGCTCCGGCCGGTTCAGCACGAACCCGGGGTCCTTGCGCCAGTGGCCGAACAGCGCTTCGGCGTAACCGGACTTGGTCAGACTGCGGCAGTGCCGCGCCGGAATGATCTGGTCGGTGTCCACGTCGCTGCGCCGCAACGGCAGGCAGCTGCCGGTGTGCTCGGTGAGCGGTTCCATGTCGGGGGCTCTCTCGCTTGGTGGCCGTGCGCCGCTCGCACCGCCCGGGCGGTCAGTCCAGGTCGGCGGGCGAGGTGAAGCGCCCGGTGACGGCGGTCGCCGCCGCCATGGCGGGCGACACCAGGTGGGTACGGGCCGTGTTGCCCTGGCGTCCCTCGTAGTTGCGGTTGGAAGTGGAGGCGCAGCGCTGGGTGCCGGGCAGCCGGTCGGGGTTCATGCCGAGGCACATCGAGCAGCCCGAGAGGCGCCACTGCGCGCCGGCGGCGAGGAACACCTCGTCCAGGCCCTCCGCCTCCGCGGCGCGGCGCACCTGCGTCGATCCGGGGACCACCAGCATCCGCACTCCGGGCGCGACGGCCCGGCCGCGCAGCACGTCGGCCGCAGCGCGCAGGTCCTCCAGCCTGCCGTTGGTGCAGGAGCCGATGAACACCGTGTCGACCGTGATGGCCCGCATCGCGGTGCCGGGCGCCAGTGCCATGTACTCGAGTGCTCGCAGGGCCGCGGCCCGCTCGGCGCCGGTGAACCGGCCGGGGTCGGGGACGCGGTCGCCGATGCCCACGGCCTGCCCGGGGTTCGTCCCCCAGGTGACGTGCGGCGTCAGGGCGGTCGCGTCGATGCGCACCGTGCGGTCGAACACGGCCCCCGCGTCGGTGCGCAGCCCGCTCCAGTGGGCCGTAGCCCGCTCCCAGGCGGCGCCCCGCGGGCTCTCGGGCCGCTGCCGCAGATAGTCGAGCGTCGTCTCGTCCGGTGCGACGAGTCCCGCCCGCGCGCCCGCCTCTACGCTCATGTTGCACAAGGTCATCCGGCCTTCGACCGACAGCGCCCGTACGGCGTCGCCGAGGTACTCCAGCACGTGCCCGTGCGCGCCGTTGGCGCCGAGCCGTGCCAGCAGGGCGAGCGCCAGGTCCTTGGCCGTCACGTCGTCGGGAGGCAGGCCGGTGAACTCGACGGCCATCGTTCCCGGCCGCCGCAGCGCGACCGTCTGGGTGGCGAGTACGTGCTCGACGTCGCTCGTGCCCACGCCGAACGCCAGCGCCCCGAACGCGCCATGGGTCGAGGTGTGGCTGTCGCCGCAGCTGACGGTCGTCCCGGGCAGGACGACGCCCAGTTCGGGGCCTACCACGTGGACCACGCCCTGGCGCGCGTCACCGTGGCGGAACAGCCGGATGCCGTACTCCGCGCAGTTGCGCCGCAGCGTGCGCACCTGGAGGGACGCCACCGGGTCGTCGATGGTGAGCGAGTCGGTCGGTACGTTGTGGTCCTCGACCGCCAGCGTCAGGTCGGGGCGGCGCACCTGGCGCCCCGCCTGCGCCAGCCCGGCGAACGCCTGCGCCGAGGTGGCCTCGTGGATGAGGTGCAGGTCCACGTAGAGCAGGTCGGCGCCGTCCTGGTGCTGGACGACGTGCGCGTCCCACACCTTGTCGATCAGCGTGGTGGGACGGCTCATGTGTCGGCCCGCGCGGTGGTGCGGTCGGCGAGCCGCTTGGCCAGGTCGTCCAGTTCCTCGCACCCGCCCATGGGCGACGACGCGATGAACTCCTCGTACAACGCGTCGACGAGGGCCTCGTCCTGGGCGATGCCGGTGCGGGTGAGGAGGTAGCGCAGCACCGCCCGGCCGGAGTGCCGGCCCACGAGCAGGGACCGCTCACGGCCGAACCGGTGCGGGTTCAGGTACTCGTAGTTGACGGGGTTCTTGAGGATGCCGTCCTGGTGGATGCCGGCCTCCGTCGCGAAGGAGTTGACGCCGACCACGGCCTTGTTGCGGTACGGCGGCAGCGCGATGGTCTCGGCGAGCAGCTGGTAGGCGGGGTAGAGCTGGTCGAGCCGTAGGTCGATGGTGACGCCGAACTGCTCGCCCTTGTGGGCGAGCACGGCGGCCAGCTCCTCAAGGGCGGTGTTTCCCGCCCGCTCCCCGATGCCGCCGAGGGTCGCCTGGATCTGGTCGGCGCCGGCTTCGATGCCGGCCAGGGCGTTGGCCAGCGACAGCCCCATGTCGTCGTGGCAGTGGGTGGACAGGACCACCTCGTCGGGTATCCACGACCGCACGGCGGCGCACAGGGCGCCGTACTCGCGGGGTGTAGCGCAGCCCGTCGTGTCGGCGAGTATGACTGTGCTCGCGCCGCACTCGACGGCGGTGGTGACCAGCGCCCTGACATGGCTCTTGGCGCTGCGGCTCGCGTCCTCCACGCCGAACGAGATGTCGGTCGCGCCCATCTCCACGGCGAGCCTGATCGAGTCGCGTACCTCCTGGACCGACTCCGCGCGCGTGATGCCGCGCTTGTGCTCAAGGTGGATGTCGCTGCCGGTGCCGCAGATCTGCACCTGATGGTTGGGGCGGGCGCCGCCGGCCAGCATGGACTGCCGAACGTCGGAGGTCGAGGCTCGGTTGAACGTGGCGAACTTCGCTGTGGTCAGCGCCTCGGCGATCAGCCGGGTCGCTTCGGCGTCCTCGGGGGAGGAGCCGGGGAAACCGGCCTCCACCACGTCGGCGCCGTACGCCTCGGCAGCCAGGGCCAGCGTGACTTTGCTCCGCGCAGACATGGCGTTGCCGGGCGCCTGCTCGCCGTCACGCAGCGTGGCGTCGAAGACCGAGATACGGCGGAGATGGGATGCGCTTTCTGTGGTCACGTGCTGGCCCCCTGACCGTGGCAAGTGCCGTTCCTCTTCGGACGGGTGCGCTCGTTGGCGGCTGCCCGTCGGGCGTCGGCATGGGGGAATGCTAAACGTCCGGGACAGCTCGCGAATAGTTTTTCATGCTCGCTTGAAAGACCCTGATATCCGTGAAATGTGGCCTGCGTCGCCGACGGTTTTCCGCGCTAGCGTTACTCGGCCGACTCGCGACTCAGTGTGCAGGAGTGTGGAAAACGTATGTCTCCCGATGATTCCCGAATCGATGTCCTCTGTGCCACATACAACCGTTCTGCGCTGCTTCGCGGAGCCATCGAGAGCGTACTGGCCCAGACGGTCCGGGACTGGCACCTCGTGATCGTCTCCGACGCCTCGACCGACGACACGGCGGACGTGGTCGCCGAGTACGACGACCCGCGCATCACCTTCCTGGAGTGCACCCCGCGCAGGCGCCCCGGCGGGCCGCGGAACGTGGGGTTCGCCGCCTCGTCCGCTCCGCTGGTCGCCTACCTGGACGACGACGACCGCTGGAGCCCCACCCACCTCGCGCAGGTGCTGGCCCGCTTCGACGCCGGGGAGTCCTGGGTGGTGGCGGCCGGTACCTACGTCGACGACCAGGGGGACGTGAAGGTGCCCGCCCACATACTGGGCAGCGTGTGGCACCCGGAACTCCAGCTGGTCGCCTCCCTCTTCGAGCCCTCCAGGGTCGCGCACCGCCGTGCCCTGCTCGACCGGCTCGGCGGCTGGTCCGAGGGCCAGGGGATCAACCGGGACGACTGGGAGCTGTGGCTGCGGTTCGCCGACGACGGCCAGTGCGTCGCCATCTCGGGCGAGGCCACGGTGCGGATCAGGGCCGGTCTGACGACGATGCGGCACACCGACGCCTACGCCGCCGACGCCCACCCGATCGTGCTGGGCCGCGCCGGGTCCGCCGACGCGGCGCGGGCGGCCCTCGACGAACTGCGCTCGGCGCCGCTGCGCGAGCGGTTCCACGAGCTGCACCGCTCGTCGACCAGGGACTGGCTGGCCGAGATCCTATCGGCCGAACGGGCCGCGCTGCCGCCCGGCGTGACGTCCCGGGAGGCGCTCGGCGAGTGGGACACGCTCCATGCGGGACCGCGGCCCGACGGGTCTCAGCCGTTGGTCGACGAACTCGTCGTCGACGGGGCCGACATCGTCCACCCCGTGCCGTGCCTGAGCCGCTCGCACGGGCAGCGGATCGAGCGGCTGCTGAGGCGCAGGGACCGGCGACGGCTGGACCTCGTGGCCGACATCGTGGCACGGCATGCGGTGTGAAGCCGCGTTTCGGGCGCCGGACGCCGCGTGCGGGGCACCGCGTGCGCCCGGTCCGGTGGTCCGCTCGCGGAGTATGCCCCGTCCAGGTCGTTCTCCGTAAGCGGGCGGTGGGCATTTTCGCTGCCATCTGAAACCTATTGCGGTGCTGTTCGTGGCCGGTAATACTTCCGGGGCTTTACCGAACTAGGTGACTCGGCCCGGGTTTTAATCCACAGATCAGGGGGGAACCAGTGCAGCGAATCCATCTCTCTGTGCAAGACCTGACGCGAATCGTCATCGCGCCCAGCGGGGACCCCGTGATGGAAACAGCTTTCGCGGCCGATCTGTTACTGCGCCGGGGCGGCGGCGCTGTCTTCGCCCGCTGGCGAGACCTGGTGGGCCAGTCGGCGGCGGTACGACATCCCGCGCGCCGCCCGGGCCCGTCCAGACCCGCCCGCTCCAGCTCCCCCACCACGGGGCTGCCCCCCGGCGCCTGGCGCTCCCCGGGCCTCGGCGGGGAAGGAGCCGCAGACTTCCGCGACAGGGCCGTCGCACCCTACTGGCGGCGCGTCAACGCCTACCTCAAGGCCGACGCCGCACACCGCGGGCGCATCTTCCTCGGCAGCGGCGTCGAGGGTCTCTTCGGAACCCTGCACACCCGCGCCGGGTGGCGTCCCCCGGTCCTGGAGCTGGACAACGGGCTCGACGAGGACATCTATCCGGAGGGCGCGGGTCTGACCCTCATGCCGTCGCTGTTCCTGCACGGCAGGCCGGTCATGCGTACCGGCCCCGCCGCCCAGGGCGCGGCACGCGTCCTGGTCTACCCCGTACCGCTGGACACGGTCACCGCCGCGACCCTGTGGGACGGGCCGGCGCACCAGGGCAAGGCGCTGGGCGCGCTGATGGGCCGCACTCGGGCCGGCATTCTGCACGCGCTGACCGAGAGCTGTACCACCACCCAGCTCGGGCGCAGGCTCGGCATCTCCGTCGCCGCCGCCAGCCAGCACACCACGGTGCTGCGCGCGGCGGGGCTCGTCACCAGCAGCCGCAACCTCAACACGGTGCTGCACTCGCTGACCCCGCTGGGCTCGACCCTGCTGAACGACGGCAAGGCGCGCGGGGAGACGCTGCTGGAGCGCAGCGGCGTGTCCTGACCGCCCGCACGGATCGGTCGAGCACACGGCGCGACGGCACCGCGCGCACGCACGGGCGGCGCCAGGGAGCCGCCGACAGGTCCGTGCTGCGGCGCGCACGTCACCCACCACCGTACGGGGACGAGCGGCCCCGCCGGAGCGGGCACCAACCTCAACAGACGGCCACCGCCAGGGAGACCTCAGTGGGCCACACCATGACCGAGAACGTCGTACGCGCCGATGCGCTCAGCACCCTGCTGCGCGAGCACGCGCGCGACCACGCGGAGCGGGACGCCGTCATCTTCGTCCACGACGCCGCCGAAGCGCGGGCGCACACTCTCACCTACGCCCAGCTGGACCGCCGTGCCGCCCTGATCGCCGAGGAACTGACGGTGACTCTGGAGCGCGGTGACCGGGTGCTGCTGCTCTACCCGCAGGGCACCGAGTGCGTCGCGGCGTTCTTCGGATGCCTGTACGCGGGCATGGTCGCGGTCGTGGCACCGCTGCCGGGCAACTACCGGCAGGACCGCCTCAGGCTCTCCTCCATCGCCACCGACGCGGGTATCGGCGCGGTGCTCACCGACGCGGCGAACCTCGCAGGGGTGCGCGCATGGGCACAGGCCGCCGACCGGTCCGGGCCGCGCACGGTGGCCACGGACCTGATCACCGAGGGCGAAGGACTGGCTCCCGTACCGGCGGACCGCGCGACGCTCGCGCTGCTCCAGTACACATCCGGGTCCACCAGCGACCCCAAGGGCGTCGAGGTCACGCATGGCAATCTGCTGCACAACGTCCTCGCGTTCACCGATGCCATCTCGCCCGACGCCCCGATGCGGCTGGGGGGGTGGGCCCCGCTCTACCACGACATGGGGCTCATCCTGCAGACGCTCGCGCCGCTGGTGCTTGCCGCCACGACGGTGCTCATGTCGGCGGTGACGTTCGTGAAGCGCCCCCACCTGTGGCTGAAGGTGATCGACGACTTCGACGTGACGTGCTCCGCCGCCCCCGACTTCGCCCACGCCCTGTGTGTCGAGAAGGTCACCGACGAGCAGCTCGCCGCGCTCGACCTGTCCCGGTGGCGTCATGCGCTCAGCGGCGCCGAACCTGTCCAGGTCGCCACGGCCCGGCGCTTCACCCGGCGCTTCGCCGCGGCGGGGCTGCGGGACGACGCCTTCAGCCCCTGCTACGGCCTCGCCGAGGGCACGGTCTTCGTCTCGGGCGCGTCCGGCAGGGGGCTCGTCGTGGCCCGTGTGGACCCCGACCTGCTGGAACGCGGCGAGCTGCGGCGGGTGGCGCCCACGGAACCGGGGCGCGAGCTGCCGAGCAACGGCTTGGTTCGCGACTTCGATGTGCGCGTCGTCGACCCGGACAGCCGCACCGAGGTGGCCCCGGGGCACGTCGGCGAGATCTGGCTGCGCGGCGCCAGCGTCGCCCGGGGCTACTGGGGCCGGCCCGACGCCACGGCCGAGACGTTCGGCGCGCGCATCGCCGAAGGCGACGGCCCGTTCCTGCGCACCGGAGATCTGGGCGCGCTGCTCGACGACGAGCTCTACGTCACCGGCAGGCGCAAGGACGTGATGATCATCAACGGTCGCAACCTGCACCCGCAGGACGTCGAGCACGCCCTGCGCGAGGACCACACCGACCTGGCAGGACTGCCGGGGGCGGTCTTCACGGTGTCCTTGGCGCACGAGGACGAGCCGGGCCAGGAGGCGCTCGTCGTGCTCCAGGAAGTGCGCGGCAGGCCCTCGCAGGACAGCGCACGGCTGCTCGCCCGCACGATGCGCGACACCGTGTCCCGGGAGTTCGGGGTGCGCGCCGCCGGGGTGGCGCTGCTGCGCAGGGCTGCCGTACGGCGCACGACGAGCGGCAAGGTGCAGCGCTCCGCGATGCGTGACCTGTTTCTGTCCGGTGAGGTGGAACCGCTGTTCGCCGAGTACGACCCCCGCCTCGGCGCGGCCGTGGCAGAAGCAGGGGCAGGAGCAGGGGCATCGACAGGGGAGAGGCGTCCGGCATGACCAGTACGGCCCCGGCAGCGGTCACCGCCGGCCGGCTCAGGGAACTGCTTCACCGGGCGGCACGGCCCGGCGGAGCCCTCGACCCCGCTGCGCTCGCCGCGTGGGACGAGGCCGAGGCGTTCCCGGAGGCCGCGCACCGCCTGCTCGGCGAGGCAGGGGTGGCCGCCCACTACGTGCCCAGCCGCCTCGGCGGCCTGCTGGACGGCCTCGACGGGCTCTGGTCCGTCCTGCGCGTCGTCGCCCGGCACGACCTCACCCTCGCGGTCGCGCACGGCAAGACCTTCCTGGGCGCGATGCCCACCTGGGTGGCCGGCACCGACCGGCAGGCGGCGGAGCTGGCCGACGCGATCACCTCCGGCGCCGAGGTGTGCTGGGGGATGACCGAACGCGGCCACGGCAGCGATCTGCTCGCGAGCCGACTCACCGCACGCCCACATGGCCGCGACTGGCGGCTCGACGGCGAGAAGTGGCTGATCAACAACGGCACCCGGGCGCGGTACGCCTGCGTACTCGCACGCACCCGCGACGAGGGCGGACCCCGGGGCCTCAGCTTCTTTCTGCTGGACAGGCCGACGCTGCCGAACGGCACCTGGCGGACGCTGCCCAAGGAGCCGACCCACGGCGTCCGCGGGGCCGACATCAGCGGGTTCGCCCTGCACGGCGCACCGGCGCCCGGATCGTCCCTCATCGGGCCGGAGGGCTCCGGGTTCGAGTCGGCCCTCAAGTCGCTACAGGTCACCCGGATCTTCGCCACCGCGCTCTCGCTCGGCGCGGCCGACCACGCGCTGCCACTCACCCTGCGCTTCCTCGCCGACCGCGACCTCTACGGGCAACGACTGGCCGACCTGCCCCGCGTACGCCGCGTACTGGGCGACGCGGCGGCGTCGATCCTGACCGCCGAGGCGGTCGCGGTGTTCGCCGGACGCGCGGCGCAGACCCTGCCGGGCGAACTCGGCGTGGTCTCCGCCGTCACCAAGGCGTTCGTGCCCACGACCGTGCAGCGGGCGCTCGACCAGCTCGGTGACCTGCTGGGCGTGCGCGGCTTCGTCACCACGGTCTTCGAACACGGCGCTTTCGCCAAACTGGACCGGGACCACCGGGTCGTGGGGATCTTCGACGGCAGCACAGCGGTCAACCGCCACGCGCTCGCCACCTCCTTCCCGCTGCTCGCCCGCGCCCGCAGGACCGGCTCCCGTGATATCGCCGGTGTCGTCGATGCCGCCGCGCACGGCGCGCGCCGCCCCCCTCTCGACTTCGCACGCCTGGCCCTGACCAGCGCCGGGTGCAGCGTCGTCCAGTGGCTGCCACTGGCGGCCGGCCTCGCCGGAGAAGGCGGACCTCCGGACGTCGCGCACGCGGCCCGAGCCCTGGCCGCCGAGTCGGAGCGGCTGCACGAGGAGATCGCCGCCTGCCGCACGGCGGGGGGCGTGCCGTCCGCCGCGTTCGACCTCGTCCAACGGTACGAATGGTGCTTCGCGGGGGCGGCCTGTCTGGCCCTGTGGCTCCACAACTCGTCCTCGTGCGACGCCCGTTGGTGGCAAGACGCGCTCTGGATACGGGCCTGCCTGGCGACCGTGCTCGCCCGCCTCGGCCAGGAGCCCCCCGCTGGGCACGACGCCCGCGACCTGCTCGCCGCCGCACTGCTCCACGCCGACCCCGATGCGGACGGCCTCTCGCTGCTGTCCGGGACGGAGAGGTCATGACCGCTGACAGCCGCGGTACCGGCCCGGCCCTCGATGCGCTCACCCTGGTGGACAGGCTGGAGAACCGGCTGGGCGACCCCTTCGACGACGCCAACCCCCTCGGCTTCGCCGCCCTGCTCCGGGCCGACGAGCGCGGCGAGATGTCCGCCGCCGGCGAGCGGGCCCTGGACGAGCACGGGCTCAACGCCGACTTCGTGCCGACCGCACTCGGCGGGCGGCTGTCCCGCATCGACGAGCTGGTGGCCGCCCTGCGCGCGGTGTACCGGCGTGACCCCTGCCTGGGGCTCGGCTACGGCATGAGCTCGTTCATCGCGGCGGTCAACGTCTGGCTGGCCGGGGACGAGCGGCAGCAGCGTGCCACCGCCCGCCTCCTGCTGTCCGACCGCAGGATCGCGGCGGCTTACCACGAACTGGCCCACGGCAACGACATGGCGGGCGTGGAGTGCGCTGTGGCCGAGACCGGCGCGGGGCCCGTGCTGCGGGGGCGCAAGGAGGTCGTGACGAACATCAGGCGCGCCGACGCTCTGGTCGTGTTCGCCCGCACCGACGACCGCCGCGGCAGCCGCAGCCACTCGCAGGTGCTGGTCGACAAGCGCGACCTCGACCTCGCGCGCGTGCACGACCTGCCGCGCTTCCCCAGCTCGGGCATGCGCGGGGTGCAGTTGCACGGCATCGAGTTCGACGACTGTCCGCTGCCGCCCGGCAGCGTGCTCGGGCGCACGGGCGGCGGCCTGGAGACCGCGCTGCGGTCCTTCCAGATCACCCGCACCGTCCTGCCGGCCGTGATGTGCGGACCGGTGGAGACGGGGCTGCGGGTGACCTTGCGCCACTTGCTCGATCGATCGCTGTACGGGCGGTCGGCGCTCGACCTGCCACATCTGCGCTCCACTCTCGCCGGTGCGTACGCCGATCTGCTCGCCGTGGAGTTCCTGAGCGCGACCGTGCTGCGGGCCGTCCACGTGGTCCCCGCCGAAGTCAGCGTGCTTGCATCGGTGTTCAAACACTTCGGCTCCGCGCTGCTGCTGGACGTCATGTACACCCTCTCCGAGCTGATGGGCGCTCACTTCTACCTGCGCCGTGGGCCGTCGGCGATCTTCCAGAAACTGCTGCGGGACGTGCGGGTCGTGAGCTTCGGGCACGCGGCGCGCGGGGCCTGCGAGTCGAACGTCCTGCCGCAGCTCCCCGTCCTCGCCCGGCGCTCCTGGGCCTCGCCGCAACCTCAGCGAGCTCCGGAGGAGCTGTTCCGGCTCGACGTACCGCTGCCGCCCCTGTCGTTCGACCGGCTCAAGCTCAGTGGGTCGGGGAACGACCACCTCACCGGAACGCTGCGCGCCTCGGTGCCGGAGCTGAGCGGGCGCTCCGCCGAGCTGGGCGCGCTGTTCCTCGCCGAACACGACGCGCTCGCACGTGACTGCCGCGCCCTTCCCCTGTCCGAACTGGGCGTCACCACAGGGCCGCACGCCTCCGAACTCGTGACCCGTACCGGGCACCTGCTCGCCGCCTCAGCCTGCCTCGGCATCTGGCAGCACAACCACCGCCACCGCGGCGGCCCGCAGAGCGACCCGCGATGGCTCCAGGCCGTACTCACCCGGCTCCACGGGCGGCTGACCGGCCGCCCCACGGCACTGCCCGACGAACTGGCGGAGCCTCTCGTCACCGATCTGCTCGACCGCCTCGGCTCCGGGCGCTCCTTCGACCTCACCGGCCGGCAGCTCCCGGACCGCACGCGAGGAGCGACGCCATGACCCGTACCGCACGCCCCGACCCATGTCGCAGAGGAGAGCCGGCCATGACAGAAGTCCGAGTGGACCGCACACGTGAAGAACTGAGCGACTGGCTGGCCGGCGAGGTCGCCGCGCTGCTGGGCGACCCGACCGGGACGGTCGACCGCGCGGCGTCCATGGGCGAGTACGGCCTGGACTCCATCGCCGGCCTGACTCTGGCCGCCGCCATCGAGGACCGCTTCGGCATCGAGGTCGATCCGGCCGTCGTCTGGGACCACCCCAGCATCGATGAGCTCGCCGCGTTCCTCACCGGACCGCAGGCCCCTTGATCCCGTTCTGACCAGCGCGTCCACCCCACCCGTCCACGCAGACCAGGAGCATGCCCTGTGAACATCCGCCGGGCGGGCCACGACCCGCTGCCCGCGACGGCCGCGCAACGCGGCGTCCAGATCGCCGAGAAGCTCGACGGGGACGCCGGGGCGTTCCACTGCGGGGCCGTGCTCGAACTGACCGGACACGTCGAAACCGACCAGCTCCGGCGTGCCGTCGCACGAGCCGTCGCCGACGCCGAGGCGCTGCGGGTGCGCTTCGCCGAGCGTGACGACCGGCTGCTGCAGCACGTCCTGGCGCCCGCCGCGGCGCAGGCCGAGGCCGCTCTCGCGGAAGTCGACCTCAGCGGAGCCCGGGACCCGGCCGCCGCGGCCGATGCCTGGGCGGCCGACCGGCTCGCGACGGCCCCGGCCCTGGTCGGCGACGACCCTCTCGTGGCGCACGCGCTGCTGCGGCTCTCCCCCTCCAGGCATCGCCTCGTACTGACGTACCACCACGCTGTCCTGGACGGCTACGGCCAGAGTCTGCACACCGCCCGGATCGCCGAGGTCTACACCGCCCTCACGGCGGGCCGCGCTGTACCGGAGTCCACTGCGGGCAGCCTCGCCGCACTGGTCGCACAGGACCGCGCGTACGAGGAGTCCGTCAGGCGCGAGGACGACCGGGCGTACTGGCTGGAGCGGCTGGCCGGGGCCGACACGCCGGGGTCGAGCCGCTACCGGGGCGCCGGCCCGCGGGTGCGCAGCAGGGGCCGACTGACCGAGGAGCAGACCAGACCCATCGTCGAGGCGGCCCGCGCGGCCGGAGTGCCCTGGACGGTCCTTGTGATCGCGCTAGTCGCCGCCCACCGCAGGGCGGCCGGCGACCAGGACGAGGTGCTGTTCGGACTGCCGCTGACCACTCGGGTCGGCCGCGCCGCGCTGACCACCCCCGGCATGCTCGCCAACGAACTGCCGCTGCGCCTCACGGTCGCCCGCTGGGACACCGTCGCCGACGTCGTGGGCCGCGTGCGCGGGGTGCTCGGCCCCGCGCTGCGCCACCAGCGCTACCGCGGCGAGGAGCTGCGGCGCGAACTGGGCTGGACCGGCGCCGGGTTCGGCGCCCTGATGCTCAACGTGATGGCCTTCGACCGTACGCTGCGCTTCGGTTCCGTCGAGGCCGTCACCGACCAGCTGTCCACCGGGCCCGTGCACGGGCTCACCCTCAACGTCCACGGCGCGCCCGACGGCAGCGGCGGCCTCGCGCTCGACCTGCACGCCCACGCCGACGAGCACTCCGAGGCCGAGCTGGCCGCGATCCGCGACGACCTCATCGGCCACCTGCTGCGGGCGTCCGCCGACCCCGGACGCCCGGTGGGCGCGATGCTCCCGCGCACGGCTCACCGCGACGCCGCGCCTGACGAGTCGCTCCGGGGCGCCGACGTCCCGCGGGCCCCCTTCGGCCCGAACCTCGCCGCGGCCTTCGAGCGGCGCGTGGCCCACGAGCCGACCGCGCCGGCCGTCGTCGAAGGGACCACACGCATGACGGCGGGCGAACTGAACGCCGGTGCCAACCGGCTGGCCCGACTGCTGCTCACCCGGGGAGTGGGGCCCGAGTCACCGGTGGGCCTGCACCTGCCCCGCTCCCTCGCCCAGGTGACCGCGGTGCTCGCCGTGACCAAGGCGGGCGGTGCCTACGTGCCGCTCGACCCCGACTACCCGGCCGGTCGCATCGAGTTCGTCCTGTCCGACACCGCCCCGGCCGTCGTGGTCACCACGACCGCGCTCGCCTCCGCGCTGCCGCAGACCTCGGCGCAGGTCGTCGCGCTGGACGACGCGGACGTGCTGCGCGAGCTGGCAGCTGTGGCACAGGACGACCTGACCTGCGTCGAACGGCCCGCCGCATGCCCGGAATCGGCCGCCTACATCATCCACACCTCCGGTTCGACCGGGCGGCCCAAGGGCGTCGTCGGCGTGCACGCGGGGGTGCTGAACCGCGTGCGCTGGTTCGGCGGGGCCTTTCCCCACCGCGAGGGGGAGGCTGTGCTCGGCAAGACGTCCCTGAGCTTCATCGACGGCACGACCGAGTTCTTCGGCGCCCTGCTGAACGGCCTGCCACTGGTCCTCGCCCCGGCCGGAGCGGTGGCGGCGGCGAACGATCTCACCGACCTGGTCGAACGGCACGGCATCGGCCGGGTCACCGTCGTCCCCAGTCTGCTCGGCGCGCTGCTCGACGGCCCCGACGCCCACCGGCTGGGCGCATGCCGTCTGTGGGTCAGCAGCGGAGAAGCCCTGACGGGGCAGGACGCCGAGCGCTTCGCACGGGCCCTGCCGGACGCCACGCTCCTGAACCTGTACGGCTCGTCGGAGGCCACCGGCGACAGCCTGTTCGCCACCTGCGAAGGGCCTGACGTCGCCCTCGGCACACCGATCTGGAATACCACGGCCCATGTGCTCGACGACCAGCTGCGGCCGGTACGGGCCGGGGAGACGGGCGAACTGTACCTGTCGGGCGCGGGTCTTGCCCGGGGCTACCTGGGCAGCCCGGATCTGACGGCCGAGCGGTTCGTCGCCAACCCTTTCGGCTCCCCGCGCGAACGGATGTACCGGACCGGCGACCGCGTACGGGTGCGCGGGAGCGGCGGCGTGGAGTTCGTCGGCCGCACCGACGCTCAGGTCAAGCTGCGTGGCCACCGGGTCGAGCTCGCCGAGGTCGAGGCGGCCCTGCTCGGCGCGCCCGGGGTCGGCGGCGCCGCCGCGGCCGTGCACGGCGAGCGCCCCGCCGACCGCCGCCTGACCGGATACGTGACCCGCGCCGCCGACAGCTCGGCCGCCGGGGCCGGGGTCTCGGACACCGACGTCGCCGCCGGGGTCCGCCGCCACCTGGCCGCCGTGCTGCCCGGGCCCGCGGCGCCCTCCCACGTCGTCGTACTCCCCGCCCTCCCGCTGACCCCGAACGGCAAGGTCGACCGGCGCGCGCTGCCCGTGCCCGACACCGCCGCGGGCACCGGGCGCCGCCCGTCGGGACGGCGGGAGACCGCGCTGTGCATCCTCTTCGAGGAACTGCTCGACGTCGGCGGGGTGTCGGCCGACGACGGCTTCACCGACCTGGGCGGCGACAGCATCAAGGCGCTGGCGCTGGTGGGCAGGGCCCGGCGGGCCGGGCTCGTCCTGACCGCCCGCGATGTGCTGGAACACCGCACTCCGGCGGCCCTCGCGGCCCTGGCGGAACCCGTGGGCCCCGAACGGGCCCCGGCAGGACCGCTCCCCGCGCCGCTGCCGCCCGACGAACTTGCGGCCGTCGCTGCCGCACATGGACTGGGTGAGGTCCTTCCGGTCACCCCGCTGCAGGAGGGCCTGCTCTTCCTCGGGCTGCTGGACGACCCCGACCGGCCCGACCGCTACGTGGTGCAGTGCGAGCTGGACCTGACGGGCACGGTGGACCCGGCACGGATGCGGGACGCCGTCGGACGTCTCATCGACCGCCACGCCACTCTCCGGTCCGCCTTCCTGCACGAGGCGTTGAGCACGCCAGTGGTGTTCTGCCCGGCGCAGGCGCCCACCCCGTGGGAGCGCACCGACGTGTCCCCGCTTCCGGAGGCCGACCGGGAGCAGGCCGCGCGGCGGGCGGCCGACGCCGACCGCGGGGCGAGGTTCGACCTGTCCCGCGCCCCGCTGCTCAGGGCACGGCTGATCTCCCTCGGCGACGACCGGCACCGCCTGGTGCTCACCTACCACCACCTGTTGCTCGACGGCTGGTCGCTGCCGGTGCTGCTGCGCGAGCTGTTGCACCTGTACGCGGCCGGGGCCGACGGCGCACCCGATCTCCCCGTGCCGGTGCCGTTCACCGAGCACCTGCGGCTGCTCGCCGCCCGCGACCTGCAGGCGGCGAGCGAGGCGTGGCGCACGGCACTCGCGGGACCTGTCGAGCCGACCCTCGTGGCACCGGATGGCCCCGTCGAATCCGAGGCGTCGGATGTGGCCCTGGTGCGGATCCCGCGCCGCGCCACCCTGCTGCTGGAACGCCGGGCACGGGCAGCGGGACTTACGCTCGCGACGGTCCTCCAGGGCGCGTGGGCCCAAGTGCTGGGCGTGTTGACGGGCCGCACCGACGTTGTCTTCGGCAACACCGTCGCCGGCCGGCCCGCTGAACTCGACGGGCATGCCGAGATGGTGGGTCTGTTCGTCAACACCGTGCCCGTGCGGGTGGCCTGGCGTCCGGGCGAGCCGCTGCTCGATATGCTCGTCCGTCTTCAGGGCGAACAGACGGCACTGCTGCCGCACCAGCATCTCGGGCTCGCCGACGTACAGCGGGCCGCAGGAGTGGAGCAGCTTTTCGACACCCTGTTGTCCGTGCAGAACCAGCCACCCGGCCGCGCCGAACTGGCGTCGGCGGCCGACGCGGCCGGGCTCCGGATCACCAGCACCGGCTTCCACGACACCACGCACTACCCGCTGGCCCTGACGGCGACGCTCGGCGACGAACTGGTCCTCCAGGTGGAACGCCGCCCGGCGCCCGGCGCACCGGACAGCGCGGCGGCCGTCGCCGACCGCGTGGCGCGGGTGCTCGAAGCCCTCGTGGCGCAGCCGCGGCTGCCGCTCGGCAGGCTCGACCTGCTGGCGCCCGCGGAACGCCGTCAGATCCTGGCCGACGCGGATGCGGACACGGCTCCCGCCGACCGGGAGCCGTCGCCCCTGACGGTCCCCGACCTCGTGCACCGACAGATGCTGGCCGCCCCGGCCGCCGCCACCGCGCTGGTGTGTGAGGGTGAGGCACCCCTGACCTTCGCGGAGCTGGAAGCCCGCGCGAACCGCTTTGCACGGCACCTGATCGGTCTGGGCGCCGGCCCCGGCACCGTCGTCGCACTGCTCCTGCCACGCTCAGCCGACCTCGTCGTGGCCCTGCTCGCCGTCCTCAAGTCGGGCTCCGCCTATATGCCCATCGAGGACGACCTGCCGGAGCTGCGGATCGAACGCCTCCTGCGGAGCGCCCGCCCCGCCCTCGTCGTCACGGCGGGTGTGCGGCGCCCCGTCGGTGACGCCCGACGGGTGGACCTGACCGACGCGGCCACCAAGGCGGCCGTGGCCCGGCGCACGGCCGGACCCGTCGACGACGGCGAGCGCACCCGGCCGCTCTCCGCGGCCGACGCCGCGTATGTGATGTACACCTCGGGCTCGACCGGCCTCCCCAAGGGCGTGATCATCGAACAGCGAGGGGTGGTCAACCTCATCAGGCACCACCACGAGGCCCTGGTCGGCCCAGAGACCCGGCGGGCCGAGGGCCGCCGCCTGCGGTTCGCGCTCACCGCCTCGCTGTCCTTCGACACGTCGTGGGAGGCGCTGATCTGGATGCTGGGCGGCCACGAGCTGCACCTGCTCGGGGACGCCACGCGGCGCGACGCCGCCGCCGTCGTCGACCACCTCCGGCGTACTCGCGCGGACATCCTCGACGTCACGCCGTCGTACGCCGAGATCCTGCTGGAGGAGGGCCTGCTCGACGGCGCCGAACGCCCGTCGGTCGTGCTGCTCGGCGGTGAGGCGGCGGGGGAGCGGCTGTGGAACCGCCTGCGCTCGGCACCGGGCGTCGTCGCCCACAACCTCTACGGGCCCACCGAGTTCACTGTCGACGCCTTGGCCGCCGACCTGGCCGACGCGTCCGTTCCGGTGATCGGCAGGCCGGTGCGCGGCACCAGCGCCCTGATTCTGGACAGTGCGCTGCGTCCGGTGCCGGTGGGCGTGCCCGGGGAGCTGTACCTGGCCGGGCCCGGACTCGCCCGGGGGTACCTGAGGCGGCCCGACCTGAGCGCGGAGCGGTTCGTGGCCTGCCCTTACGGCCCACCCGGCACCCGGGCCTACCGCACCGCCGACCTCGTGCGCCGACTCGCGGACGGCCAGGTGGAGTACCTCGGCCGTGCCGACGACCAGGTCAACATACGCGGCTTCCGGGTGGAGCCCGGCGAGGTCGAGGCCGTCCTGGGCGGCCACCCCTGCGTCGTACGGGCAGGGGTGGTAGTGCGCGACGAGCGTCTCGCGGCGTACGTGGTGCTGCGCGATGGCGCCGCCGTGACGCCGGCCGAGCTCCGCGAGCACGCGCGTCGGCAACTGCCGAGACACGCGGTGCCGCAGTCCTTCCGCGTCGTGCCCGAACTGCCGCTGTCCCCCAACGGCAAGCTCGACCTGTCGGCGCTGCCCGACCCGGTGGCGGACCGGTCGGTCGGGCGGCCCCCGCGCGGCCACCGGGAGGAGACGCTGTGCGAGCTGTTCGCCGGTGTCTTCGGGGTGGCGGAGGTCGGGCCCGAGGACAACTTCTTCGACCTGGGCGGCCACTCCCTGATGGCCACGCGGCTGACCGGCCGCATCCGCGCCGCGCTGGGGACGCAGGTGTCGGTGCGGCAGGTCTTCGACGCGCCCACGCCCGCCGAACTGGCCGTCGTGCTGGACCGGTCGGCGGCGCCGGCGGCTTCCGAAGGAGCCGCCGGACGGGCGGCGTCACGGCCCGCGCGCGTCCCGATGTCCCCCGCGCAGCGCCGCCTGTGGTTCCTGCACCAGCTCGAATCCTCCCGCACCACGTACAACATGCCCATGGCGCTGCGGTTGACGGGCGCTCTGGACGCCGACGCGCTCGCCGCCGCCCTCGCCGACGTCATCACCCGCCACGAGATCCTGCGCACGCTCTTCGCCCAGGACGCCGAGGGGCCGCACCAGCTCGTGCAGCCGCCGCCCGCCGTGCCGTACCCGCTCACCCCCGTGGCGACGGCCGCCGACGAACCGGACGAGCTGCTGCGGCGGGAAGCGCTGCGGCCGTTCGACCTGACGCAGGCCCCGCCGTTCCGGGCGACACTCTTCCGGCCCGGCGCCGACGAGCACGTCCTGTTGCTCGTCGCCCACCACATCGCGGGCGACGGCTGGTCCGTCGCTCCACTCGTGCGCGACCTGGCGTACGCCTACGCGGCACGGCGCGAGGGCGCGGCGGCCGACTGGCCCGAGCCTGCCGCGCAGTACGCCGACCACACCCTGAGCCTGGCCGCCCGGCTCGGCTCGCCCGATGACCCGGACAGCCTCGGCTCCCGCCAACTGGACTACTGGCGCGAGGCGTTGGCCGGGCTGCCGGAGGAGATCCCGCTCCCGCTGGATCGGCCGCGCGCCGCCGCGCTGTCCGACCAGGGCGGACGGGTGCCGTTCCGGGTGCCGGACGCCGTGTACCGTGCGCTGCTCGGTCTGGCCGGTGCGGCCCGCACCACCCCGTTCGTCGGCCTCCATGCCGCGCTGTCCGTGCTGCTCTCGCGGCTCGGCGGGGGGCGGGACATCCCCGTGGGCTGCCCCGTGTCCGGCCGTACGGACGCGGCTTTCCACGAGGCGGTCGGCGCGTTCGTCAACACCGTGGTGCTCCGCTGCGATCTCTCGGGAACGCCGACCTTCCGCGACCTGCTGGCCGCCGGGCGTGAGACGAACCTGCGGGCGCAGGCGCACCAGGACGTGCCCTTCGAGCGGATCGTCGAAGAACTGGGCACGGCCCGCTCGCTCGCGCGCCACCCGCTGTTCCAGGTCATGCTGACCTTCGACGACGCTCCGGCCCAGGCGGTCGTCGACGCGCCCGGAGCCAGGTTCCCCGGCCTCGACGTGAGTGTCGGGGACATCCACACCGGACTGGTCAAGTTCGACATCGGCGTCACCTTCACCGCGAACGACGGCCAGGAAGGCGGACTCCTGGGCGAGCTGGAGTACCGGTCCGACCTGTTCGACGAGGAGACCGGGCGGTCGATCGCCGCACGGCTCGTGCGCCTGCTCACCGCCCTCGTCACCGACCCCGACGCGCCCGTCGGGGACCTCGACGTCCTCGGGGAGCGCGAGCGGGACACCCTGCTCACGGAGTGGGCCGGCGGCGCCCCCGGGGCCGAACCACGTACGCTGCCCGCTCTGTTCGAGACCCAGGCGGCCAGGACGCCGGACGCCGTCGCCGTACGGGAGGGCGTCGCGGGAGAGGCGCTCACCTATCGCGAACTGAACGAGCGGGCGAACCGGTTGGCCCGGCACCTGGTGGAACTCGGCGTAGGGCCGGACACGTTCGTGGGCGTCGCCCTGCCGCGCTCGGTCGACTGGGTGGTGGCCTGGATCGCCGTCGCCAAGGCGGGCGCCGCCTTCCTGCCCGTCGACCCCGGCTATCCGCCCGAGCGCATCCGCCTCATGCTCCGGGACGCCGCGCCCCGGACGGTCCTGACGACCCGGGCCCTCCACGGCGGGCTGCGTACGGCGGGCGCCCACTGCCTGCTGTTCGACGGCCCCGAGGTCGCCGCGTCGCTGCGCCGCAGACCCGCGGGTGACCTCGAAGACACGGACCGGACGGCGGCCCTGCGTCACGAGCACGCCGCGTACGTCATCTACACCTCGGGTTCCACGGGCGTGCCGAAGGGAGTGGTCACCCCGCACACCGGGATCGCCGCGCTCTCCTCGCTCCAGACCGGGCTGCTCGGGCTCGGCGCGGGCAGCCGCGTCCTGCAACTGGTCTCCACCAGTTTCGACACCTCGCTGTGGGACTCCTTCTGCGCCCTGCTCTCCGGCGCGACGCTCGTTCTCGCACCCCAGGACACGCCGCTCGGCCAGGACCTGGCCGACTTCGTGCGCGAGGCCGGCGTGACCCACCTCGCGGTGCAGCCCGCAGTCGTCGCCAACCTGCCCGAAGGCAGCCTCCCCGAAGGCGTCACCCTCACCCTCAACGGGGACGTGTGCCCACCCGACCTGGTGCGCCGCTGGCTGCCCGGCCGCAGGATACTCAACGGCTACGGCCCCACGGAGGCGACCGTCGGAGCCGCGATCTGGGACTGCGCACCCCTGCGGACCGACGGGACCCTACGGGCCGACAGGGCCGCCCCGGCCACCGGGGCGGTCCCGATCGGCACCCCGTTCGACGGCAAGCGTCTGTACGTCCTGGACGAGCGGCTGCTCCCCGTGCCCCCCGGCGTCGCCGGAGAGCTGTACATCGCGGGCGGCCTGGCCCGCGGCTACCACCGGCGCGCCCCGCTCACCGCCGAACGCTTCGTCGCCTGCCCCCACGGCGGGCCGGGCGAACGCATGTACCGCACCGGGGACCGCGTGCGATGGAACCGGGCGGGTGCGGTGGAGTTCCTCGGCCGGGTCGACGACCAGGTGAAGCTGCGCGGCTTCCGTGTCGAGCCCGGCGAGGTCGAGGCGGCACTGACCGCGCACCCCCTGGTCGCCCAGAGCGTCGCCGTCGTCCGCGAGGACACGCCGGGCGACCGGCGCCTGACGGCGTACGCGGTGCCCGTCCCCGGCCGCCGCCCCGACATCGCCGAGCTGCGCGAGTGGCTCGGCCTGCGGCTCCCCGCCTACCTGCTGCCCTCGGCGTACGTCCTGCTCGACGCGCTGCCCCTGACCGTCAACGACAAGATCGACCGGCGCGCACTGCCCAGGCCCGACACCACCCGACCTCGGGGGCGGGAGCCCCGCGACGCGCGCGAGCGCCTCCTGTGCCAGCTCTTCGCCCACGCCCTGTCGGTCGACACGGTCCGCCCCGACGACGGGTTCTTCGACCTCGGCGGCGACAGCATCCTCTCCATCCAGCTGGTGAACCGGGCACGCGCCGCCGGGTTCGCCGTCGGCACGCGGGACCTGTTCGAGCACCCCACGCCTGCCGGTCTCGCCGCGCTCGCCCCGGCGGCGGCCGTCGGCGAACCGGGCTCCGACACCGGCGACGTGCCGCTGACTCCCGTCGTCCACCGGCTGCGCGAACTGGGCGGCCCGGTGCGCTCGTTCCACCAGTCGGTGGTCGTGTCCGTGCCGCCGCGCATCGGTCTGGGCGAACTGACCGAAGCCATCGCGGCCGTGGTCGACCACCACGACGCGCTGCGCCTGGCCTTGACGACCGGACCTGCCTGGCGGCTGCGGGTGCTGCCGCCAGGCGCGGTCGACGTGCGGGGCCACGTGCGCCGCGTGGCGGCCCACGGCGTAGCGCTGCCGCGACTGCTGCGGGACGAGGCCGCGACCGCACGCGCGCGTCTCGCCCCTGAGCGCGGCGAGGTGCTCGACGCCGTCTGGTTCGACCGCGGCGACGAACCCGGCCGGCTGCTGCTCGTGGCCCACCACGTGGCCGTCGACGGCGTGTCCTGGCGCATCCTGCTGCCCGACATCGCCGAGGCGTGGCAGGCCCGCCGTGACGGCCTGCCGGTCGGCCTCCAGCCGGTGGGCACGCCCCTGCGGGCTTGGGCGCGGGAACTCCGGGCCCTGGCCGTGCACCCGGCGCGGGAAGCGGAACTGGACGCGTGGCTGGAGCGGCACGCCCGCCGGTCGCTCCCCGTCGGCGGACGGCCGCTCGACCCCGCCGAGGACGTGGCCGCGACGGCGGGCCGGGTGACCCTGGCGCTGCCGCCCGAGGCCACCGCGCGCGTCCTGGACTCCACCGCGGCCCTGCGCTGCGACGCACGGGAACTGCTCCTCGCGGGACTGGCGCTCGCCGTGACCCGCTGGGACCCGCGGCGCACCGACGTACTGGTCGAGGTGGAGGGACACGGCCGCACGGAGCGTGCCGTGCCGGGAGCGGACCTGGCGAGGACCGTCGGCTGGTTCACCTCGCTCCACCCGCTGCTGCTGCGACCGGGCACGGGACCCGTCGCTGCCCTCACCGACGTCAAGGAACGCCTGCGCGCGGTGCCCGACGACGGCATCACCCACGGCCTGCTCCGCCACTTCAACCCCGCCACCGGCCCACGGCTCGCCGCCGCGCCGAGCCCCGACTTCGGCTTCAACTACCTCGGCCGCGTCCAGGCCGACGGCGCGCAGCCCTGGACGGCGGCCGACGACGGCGCCGACCTCGACGAGCAGGACCCGGCCACCCCCCTCCTGCACCCTGTCGCCCTCGACGTCGTCACCGTCGACGGCCCGGCCGGGCCGACGCTGACCGCGTCGTGGACCTGGGCGCGCGGGCTGGTCTCCGACGAGCGGGCGCGGCGCCTGGCCGACCTCTGGTTCACCGCACTGGGCGAACTCGCCGGCCAGGAAGCAGCGCTGACGCCCCCTGACGTCACAGCGCCCGGTCTCGCGGCGGCCGAGCTCGCCGCGCTCGCCGAGCTGCACCCCCGCATCGACGACGTGCTGCCGCTGTCGCCCCTGCAGCAGGGGCTGCTCTTCCACCATGTGCACCACGGCACGGCGGAGGGCGCGCCCGACGACTACGTGGTGCAGTGCGCGGTGGACCTCGGCGGGTCCCTCGACCCCGAGCGGCTGCGCAGGGCGGCCGACCACTTGCTGCGACGGCACGCCAACCTGCGCGCCGCCTTCCGCCACGAAGGACTCGACCGGCCCGTGCAGGTCGTCTCCGAACCGGCCCCGGTGCCCTGGCGGTACGCCGACCTGACCGGTCTGTCCCCCGACGAGCTGCGCACCACGCTCGACGCCACCGCTCGCGCCGAGCGCGCGGCGGGCTTCGACCTGACCCGGCCGCCCCTGCTCCGGTTCACCGTGGAGCGGACCGCGCGCGAGGAGCACCGCCTGCTCATCACGCTCCACCACATCCTGCTCGACGGCTGGTCGCTGCCGGTCCTCTTCCGTGATCTGTTGGAGTTCTACCGGGCGGGGGAGTCGTGCGGGCTTCCGGATGTGCGTCCGTTCCGTGATCATCTGGCGTGGTTGGCGGGGCAGGACCGGGAGGCGGCCGTGCGTGCCTGGCGCGACGCGCTCGCCGGCATCGACGCGCCCACGCGACTGGTGCCCGGCTGGACCTCCGCCGACCCCGCCCAGACAGTTGCCGAGCTCTCCGTCGACGACACCGCTGCGGTGGTGGGGTTTGCGCGGGGGCGTGGGGTGACGGTGGGTGCGGTGGTGCAGGCGGCGTGGGGTGTGTTGCTGGGTGGTCTGGTGGGGTGTGGGGATGTGGTGTTCGGTGTGACGGTGTCGGGGCGTTCGGCGGAGTTGGACGGTGCGGCGTCGATGGTGGGGTTGTTCATCAATACGGTGCCGTTGCGGGTGCGGTTGGATCCTTCGGAGTGTCTGGGGGATCTGGTGGTGCGGGTGCAGGGTGAGCGTGCGCGGTTGTTGGCGCACGAGCATCTGGGGCTTGCCGAGATCCAGCGGGTGGCCGGGCACGGCGAACTCTTCGACACCACCACGGTCTTCGAGAACTACCCGGTGGACGGGCAGGCGCTGGAGCGGACCGCCGCGGCGGCCGGACTGCGCCTCGGTACGGCGGACATCAGCAACGCCGGGCACTACCCCGTCACCGTGACCGTCGTTCCGGGAGCGCGGCTGCGCTTCCAACTGCGCTACCCCGGCGGCGCCTTCGACGAGGCCACCGCACGGGCGTCCGTCCAGCGGCTTGCCAGGCTCGTACGGCTGACGGCCGTCGAGCCCCGCACACCGGTGGCATTGGCCGAGATCCCCGGGCAGAACGAGAGGCGAACGACCGTGGAGCAGTGGAACGGCACGACGGGCGAGGTGCCTCGGGGCACCGTCGCCGAGCACTTCCGAGCCACCGTCGCCCGCAGGCCCGACGCCGTCGCCGTGGTCGCGGACGACGCCTCCCTGACCTTCGCCGAGCTGGACGCCAGGGCCAACCGCCTGGCACACGCGCTCATCGGGGCAGGGGCGGGACCCGAGACGTACGTGGTCGTCCTGCTGCCCCGCACCACTCAGTGGACCGTCGCGCTCCTCGCGGTACTCAAGGCGGGTGCCGCCTACGTGCCGCTCGACCCTGAGCAGCCCGCCGAACGCGTCGGACGACTGCTGGACGCCACGGGCCCCGTCGCCGTCGTCACCACCGCCGGGCACGCCTCCGCCTGCTCGGCGGTGAAGGCTGAGCTGTTCGTGCTCGATGGCGTCGAGACCGAACAGACACTGGCACGCCACCGCGACGACGACCCGGGCGAACGGGGCGTGCTGCCCGAGCACCCGGCCTATGTCGTGCATACCTCGGGCTCGACCGGCGAGCCGAAGGGCGTCGTCGTCCCGCACAGGGCACTCGCCAACCTGTACGCCGGCCACCGCGCCCGGATGTTCCGGCCCGGCCGGGCCAGGACCCTGAGGGTGGCTCACCTGAGTCCCGCCTCTTTCGACGCGGCGTGGAACCCGCTGCTGTGGATGGTCGACGGACACGAGCTGCACATCCTCGACGAGGCGACCCGGCTCGACCCGGACGCGGTGGTCGCCCGCATCCGCACCCGGCACCTGGACTTCCTGCAGGCCACACCCACGTACTTCGACCGGCTCGTGGACGCGGGCCTGCTGCGCGGCGAGCGCGTCCCCGCCGTCCTCGCCCTGGGCGGGGAGGAGGTCGGCCCCGCCGCCTGGGACCGGCTGGCCGACGCGCCCACGACGGCCTGGAACCTGTACGGCCCCACCGAGTGCGCCGTCGACGTCACGGCCGCGACCGTGGGCGCGAGGGACACCCCGCACATCGGCAGCCCTCTGCCCAACGCCCGGGTCCACGTGCTCGATGACGCCCTGCGCCCGGTGGCCCCCGGAGTCGTCGGCGAACTCCACGTCGCGGGCGAAGGCCTGGCCCGCGGCTACCTGGGGCGGCCCGACCTGACGGCGGAGCGGTTCGTCGCCGACCCGTTCGGCGCCCCGGGGGATCGGCTCTACCGAACCGGCGACCTGGCCCGTTGGCGGCCGGACGGCGCCCTGGAGTTCGCGGGGCGCGCTGACGACCAGGTGAAGCTGCGCGGCTTCCGGATCGAGCCCGGCGAAGTGGCGGCCACTCTGGAGAGCCACCCCAGGGTGGCTGCCGCCGCCGTGACGGTCCGCGAGGACCGGCCCGGCGACCGGCGGCTGATCGCCTACGTGGTGCCGTCCGCCACGCGCACCGGGGGCGATCTTCCGGACCTGCGGGCCTTCGCGGCGTCGAAACTGCCCGACCACATGGTTCCGGCCGCCGTCCACGTGCTGTCCGAGCTGCCGCTGACCGCCCACGGCAAGCTGGACCGGCGGGCGCTGCCCGCGCCCGAACCGGCCACTGTAGCCCCCGGCCGCGCTCCGGCGTCCGAGCCGGAGGCCGTGCTGCGGCAGCTGTTCGCCGAGGTACTCGGCCTCGAAGGGGCCGGGATCGACGACGACTTCTTCGGCCTCGGCGGTGACAGTATCCTGTCCATGCAGCTGGTCAGCCGCGCCCGCAAGGCCGGGTTGGCCTTCTCGACACGGGATGTGTTCGAACACCGGACCGCCGCCCGGCTCGCCGCCGCCTCGGTCCGTGAGCCGGACACGGAGCGCGCCGCCCTCGCGGACGACGGGGTGGGCGAGGTACAGCTCACCCCCGTCATGGTCCGCTTCGCCGAGTCCGGCGCCCGCGTCGACGACTACGCCCAGACCGCCGCTGTCCGGCTGCCCGCGGGGATCGCCCACCAGCACCTCATTGAAGCCCTCCAGGATCTGGTCGACCACCACGACGCGCTCCGCCTGGTCCTGGAGTCCGACGACGCGGGCTGGATGCTCCGGGTACGGCCGCGCGGCGCGGTCGACGCGGCGTCCTGCGTCGAGCGCCTGACCGCAGCCGAAGCGGTGGACGCCGGTCACGACGTGCGCGGCCTGACCGCGCGGGCCACGGCACGACTGGCGCCCGGCACCGGCTCCGTCGTGCAGGCGGTGCACGCCGTCGGAGGCTACGGGCCCGACCTGCTCGTGCTCGCCGTGCACCATCTGGCCGTGGACGGGGTGTCCTGGCGGATTCTGCTCTCCGACCTCGCCGAGGCCGTGCGCGCCCGGGCGGCCGGACAGCGGGCGCAACTGCCGCTGGTGACAACGTCGTTGCGAACCTGGGCTGATCAGCTCACCGAGCAGTCCGCGTCCCGGCGCACCGAGCTTGGGCTGTGGAAGGGCATCCTGGAGGCTCCCGACCCGCTCATCGGCGCACGTCCCCTGGATCCCGAGTTCGACGGACCGGGCACCCTGCGCCGCAAGACGGTCACCCTCCCCGACGCGCTCGGCCGGGCGGTGCTCGCCGACGGCTCCCGCACCGACCATCTGCTGCTCGCCGCGCTCGCCACGGCCGTGCGCGGCTGGCGCGTCGCACGGGGCCACCGGCACGACCCCGGCCTGCTCGTGGACATCGAGGGACACGGCCGCGCCGAGCACCTGGTGGCGGGGGCCGACCTGTCGCGCACGGTGGGCTGGTTCACCAGCGTCCACCCGCTGCGGATCGCGACCGGCGGACCGGACACGGACGACGCGGCGCACAACGCGCTGCGCGAGACCGCCGCAAGCCTGGCTGCCGTTCCGGACGGCGGCGTCGGATTCGGCATGCTGCGCCACCTCAACCCCCGTACCGCGCCCGTGCTGGCGCGCATGCAGGCCCCGCAGATCATGTTCAACTACCTGGGCCGGGTGGCCGCGCCGCAGGAGAGCGGATGGTCCGTGCTGGCGGAGGGGTTCGACGCCGCGGACGACACAGGAACGGCGCCCGGCCACGTGCTCGGCCTCGACGCGGTCTCAGTGGACGACGGGTCGGGCCCCCGCCTGACCGCCACCTGGTCATGGGCCGGCGAACTGCTCGGCGAGGACGACGTCGCGGATCTGGAGGCGCTGTGGACCGAGGCCCTGCGCACCTTGACACGCGACCCGGGCGACGGCCCCGACGACGGTGACACCGGCGGCGGTGGCGGCGGACCCGGTTCCGGCGGCCCGTCGGCGCCAGGGTCCGGACCCGCGCGCCTCGCCCCCGCCGACGTGGACCTGTCACCGCTCACACCGGCCGAGCACGATCGTCTCGTGGCCACGGGCCCCCGGCTGGAGGCCGTGCTGCCGCTGACCCCGCTGCAGGAAGGGCTGCTGTTCCACCACGCCCTCGGGGCGGACGCGCCGGACGTCTACAACGCCCAGGCGAGCGCCGACCTGACGGGCGCGCTCGACCCGGCCCGCCTGCGCACCGCCCTGGACCTGCTGCTGGCCCGCCACCCGAACCTGAAGGTCAACTTCCGGTTCGACGGTGTGCGTACGCCCGTCCAGGTCGTCCCTCGGGAAGCCCACGTGCCCTGGGCAGAGGCGGACCTGCGGGGGCGGCAGGACCCCGCGGCAGAAGCCGCGCGCCTCGCGGACGACGCGCGCAACCAGCGGTTCGACCCGGCGAACGGGCCGCTGCTGCGCTGCCTGTTGCTGCGCCTCGCCGACGACAGGCACCGGCTCGTCATCACCAACCACCACGTCCTGTGGGACGGCTGGTCGCAGCCGATCCTCTTCCGTGATCTGTTGGAGTTCTACCGGGCGGGGGAGTTGTGCGGGCTTCCGGATGTGCGTCCGTTCCGTGATCATCTGGCGTGGTTGGCGGGGCAGGACCGGGAGGCGGCGGTGCGTGCCTGGCGCGACGCGCTCACCGGCATCGACGCGCCCACGCTGCTCGCCCCCGCACCCAAGGGCACGGCCGAGCGACCCCGCCGCCTGGAGACCGCCGTCGACGCGACCACCTCCGCTGCGGTGGTGGGGTTTGCGCGGGGGCGTGGGGTGACGGTGGGTGCGGTGGTGCAGGCGGCGTGGGGTGTGTTGCTGGGTGGTCTGGTGGGGTGTGGGGATGTGGTGTTCGGTGTGACGGTGTCGGGGCGTTCGGCGGAGTTGGACGGTGCGGCGTCGATGGTGGGGTTGTTCATCAATACGGTGCCGTTGCGGGTGCGGTTGGATCCTTCGGAGTGTCTGGGGGATCTGGTGGTGCGGGTGCAGGGTGAGCGTGCGCGGTTGTTGGCGCACGAGCATCTGGGGCTTGCCGAGATCCAGCGGGTGGCCGGGCACGGCGAACTCTTCGACACCGCGCTCGTGGTGGAGAACTACCCCGCGGGAGCCGAGGCCGCCGAAGTCGTCCCCGGCCTCACGGTCACCGCCGTCGACGGCTACGACGCCACGCACTTCCCCCTCGCCCTCGCCGTACAACCCGACGACGTGCTGCGGCTGCGCCTCGACTGCGCCCCCGACCTCTTCGACGACCGCGAACTGGCCTTGGTGGCGGACCGCTTCACCCACGTGCTTCGCCAGATCTGCCACACCCCGGACCGGCGGGTGGTGGGCACCGAGCTGCTCACCCCCGGCGAGTCCGCCCACCTGGACGCAGCCTGGAGCCGGGGCCCCGGTGCGCCGCCGCACACGTTCTGGCACCGGCTGGTCGAGCAGCGCGCCGCCCGCAGCCCCGGGAGCACCGCGGTGGCGGACGAGCGGACCTCGCTCACCGCGGCCGAGCTCAACGAGCGGGCCAACCGGCTCGCGCGGCTGCTGATCGCCCGCGGCGCCGGACCCGAGCGCTTCGTCGCCGTGGCCGTGCCCCGCTCGGCCGAACTCGCCGTCACCCTCCTCGCCGTCGCCAAGGCGGGCGCCGCCCAGGTGCCCGTCGACCCCGCGCACCCCGACGAGCGCACCAGGCTGGTGCTCGACGACACCGCGCCCGTACTCCTAGTCACCACCGGCGAGGTCGACCTCGCCGCTCACGCCGTGCCCACGGTGGTGCTCGACGCGCCCGACACCCGACGCGACCTCGAGGCGCTGCCCGCGGACGACATACGGGAGGGGGAACTCGGCCGGCCCCTCCATCCGATCCACGCCGCCTACGCCGTGCACACCTCCGGCTCCACAGGCAGGCCCAAGGCTGTGGTCGTCACGCATCAGGGTCTGGCCGCGCTCGCCGCGGGGCAGATCGCACGGTTCGCGGTGCACGCGGACAGCCGCGTCCTGCAATTCGCGTCCAGCACCTTCGACGCCTCCGTCTCCGAACTCCTGCTCGGCCTTCTGTCCGGCGGCACGGCAGTGTTCGCGTCCGCCGACCGGCTGCTGCCGGGCCCCGGCCTGACCGCCCTCCTCACGGAGGCGCGGATCACCCACGTCACCCTGCCCCCGGCGGTGCTCGCAGTCCTGCCCGACGGCGCCGTCCCTCCGGGCGTCACCGTCACCGTGGCCGGTGACGCCTGCACCGCCGACGTCGTACGCCGCTGGGCACCGGGCCGCCGCCTGGTGAACGCCTACGGCCCCACCGAGTTCACCGTCTGCGCCACGATGACCGAGCCGCTGGCGCCCGAAGCGGGGGCGCCGCCGATCGGCCGCCCCATCGGCGGAGCCGCGGTCCACGTCCTGGACTTCGCGCTGCGGCCCGTGCCGCCGGGCGTCACCGGCGAGCTGTACCTCGCAGGACCCGCTCTCGCCCGGGGCTACCTGAACAACCCCGCTCTCACCGCCCAGCGGTTCGTCGCCGCCCCCGGCGGCAGTCGCATGTACCGGACCGGCGACCTCGTGCGCCGACGGGCCGACGGCACCCTCGACTTCGTGGGCCGCTCCGACGACCAGGTGAAGGTGCGCGGATTCCGCGTCGAACCGGCCGAGGTCGAGGAATGCCTGAGCCAGGAGGCCGGGGGCGCCCGCTGCGCCATTATGGCGGACGGCGAGAGCCTCGTCGCCCTGGTCGTCGCCGAACCGGCCACCGACCAGGACCCGGCGGCGCTGCGGGCCGCGCTCGCCCGGCGGCTGCCCGCCCACCTCGTCCCCTCCTCCATACTGCTCGTGGACGACCTGCCGCTGAACCGCAACGGCAAACTCGACCGCGCAGCGCTGACCGTCCCCCGTGCCGGGGCCGCGCACCCCGCACGCGCTCCGCGCACCCCGCACGAGGAAATCCTGTGCGGCCTGTTCGCCGACGTGCTCGGCCTCGACGTGGTCGGCGTCGAGGAGAGCTTCTTCGACCGGGGCGGCCACTCGCTCACCGCGGCCCGCCTGGTCGCCCGCATCCGCGACGCACTGGGCGCCGAGCTTTCGGTGCGCGACGTCTTCCAGGCGCCCTCGGCCGCCCGGCTCGCCGTCCGGGTGGCGCAGGCCGGGACAGCAGGTCCGGCGCTGCGGGCGGGGGAGCGCCCCGAGAGGTTGCCGCTGTCGTTCGGGCAGCGGCGGCTGTGGTTCCTGCATCAGTTGGAGGGCGCGGGCGCGGCGTACAACGTGCCGTTGGCCCTGCGGCTGAGCGGTGCGCTGGACCGGGAGGCGCTGCGGTTGGCGCTCGGCGACGTGGTGGCGCGGCACGAGAGCCTGCGGACCGTGTTCGCCGAGGACGCCCAGGGCCCGTACCAGGTCGTACGGGACGTGGCCGACGCCGAACCCGAGCTGGCGGTCGTCCGGTGCCCGGAGACGGAGCTGGCGGCGGAACTGGCCGCAGCCGCACGGCACGCCTTCGACCTCAGGGGGGAACTGCCGCTGCGGGCGGTGCTGTTCGAACTGGGCGCGGACGAGCACGTACTGCTCGTGCTGGTGCACCACATCGCGAGCGACGGCTGGTCCGTCCGTCCTCTGGCGGGCGACCTGAAGGCCGCTTTCGACGCGCGGCTGGGAGGGAGTGAACCGCAGTGGCGCGAGCTGCCCGTGCAGTACGCGGACTTCGCCGTCCGACAGCGGGCGGCGCTCTGCTCGGAGGACGACCCGGACAGCGTGCTCGCGGCGCAGATCGCGTACTGGCGGGAGCGGCTCGCCGACCTTCCCGCCGAGATCGATCTGCCCGCGGACCGCCCCCGCCCCGCCACCGCATCCGGGCGAGGCGAGCGTGTGGAGTTCACCGTGCCCTCGGACGTCCACGGCGGCGTGGTGCGCCTGGCCCGCGCGTCGGGTGCGACGGTGTTCATGGTGATGCAGGCCGCGCTCGGCGTGCTGCTCTCGCGCTCGGGTGCGGGCGAGGACGTGCCCATCGGTGCGCCCGTCGCGGGCCGCGGTGACGCGGCGCTTGAGGGTTTGGTCGGGTTCTTCGTGAACACGCTGGTGCTGCGCACCGACGTGTCGGGCGACCCCACCTTCCGCGAACTGGTGACGCGGGTGCGGGAGCGGGACCTGGAAGCGTACGCGCATCAGGACCTGCCCTTCGAACGACTGGTGGAGATCCTCAACCCCGAACGCTCCACCGCCCGCCACCCCCTCGTCCAGACCGTGCTGACCTGCCACACCGCCGACGACATCGCCGCGCTCGACGCCGCGGGCGACCTGCCGGGTCTGAGCACCGAGCCCGTCCCCGTCGACACCGGCGCAGCCAAGTTCGACCTGGACTTCGAGTTCGGGGAGATCCTCGCCGACGGCACCCCGGCGGGCATGACCGGCACCCTCGCCTACAGCGTCGACCGGTTCGAGCAGGACACCGCGCGCGCCCTCGTCGACCGGCTGCTGCACCTCGTCGCGGCTGCCGCGGCCGACCCCGACGCGAAGGCGGCCGACCTTCCGCTGATGGACGCCGCCGAGCGGGAACAGGTGTTGAGCCACGGACAGCAGGCCGGTACGTACGTCCTGGACGGGCGACTGCGTCCGCTCCCCATGGGCCTGACCGGCGACATCCACGAGCTGACCGACGAGCCCGGTGACGGGTTGCTCGCCGACCCGTTCGGCCCGCGCGGCCGGTGGCTCAGGGCGACGGGGGAGCGGGGCCGTTGGGCCGCCGACGGCGAACTCCTGCGCCACGGCGAGCCCGACGGACGCGACGCGGGAGGCGCCGGCGGCGGGAGCGGAACCGCTCGGCGGGGCGCGGGCGCGGCTGACCCGTCGCGCCCGACGGCGCCGCGGACCCCGCAGGAGGAGATCCTGTGCGGCCTCTTCGCCGACTTCCTGGACGTGGCAGCGGTGGGTCCCCACGACTCGTTCTTCGACCACGGCGGGCACTCCCTGGCCGCGATCCGGCTGGTCAACCAGGTCCGCGCCACGTTCGGCGCCGACCTCACCATCGCCGGCTTCTTCGAGCACCCGACCCCGGCGGGCACGGCCGCACTGCTCGGCGGCGACCGTCCGGCGGGTGCCGGCGCAGCCGTGCTGCGCGCGGGCCCGCGCCCGCAGCGGCTGCCGCTGTCGTACGCCCAGCGCCGGCTGTGGCTCCTGCACCGGCTGGACGGCCCGGGGGCGGCGTACAACGTCCCCATGGCGCTGCGGCTGCGCGGACGTCTGGACCGGGAGGCTCTGCGGGCCGCCCTGCGTGACGTCGTGGCGCGGCACGAGAGCCTGCGCACCGTCTTCGCGGAGGACGCCGAAGGACCGTACCAGAGGGTACTCGCCGCGGGCACGGACGTCCCCTGGCACATCGAGGACGTGCCGGACGAGAAGCTGGCCGAGCGCTTGGAGCGGGCCGCGGGCAGCCCCTTCGACCTGTCCGGGGAAATCCCCCTGCGGGCCTTCCTGTACCGCACGGCCCCCGACACCTGCGTGCTGCTGGTCGTGATGCACCACATCGCGGGCGACGGCTGGTCCGTCGGCCCGCTCGCCCGGGACTTCGCGGCGGCGTTCGCGGCCCGGTGCGCGGGCACGGCGGCCGACCTGCCCACGCTCGCGGTGCAGTACGCGGACTACGCCCTGTGGCAGCGAGCGGCGCTGGGCAGCGAAGACGACGCGCAGAGCACCCTTGCGCGTCAGCTCGACTTCTGGCGTACGGAGCTGGTGGACCTGCCGGTGGAGCTGGACCTGCCGGTGGACCGGCCGAGGCCGGCCGTGGCCGTCCAGCACGGGGACCGGGTGGAGTTCACGGTGCCCGCGGACGTGCACGCGGGTGCGGTGCGACTGGCCCGCGAGTCCGGTGCGACGGTGTTCATGGTGGTGCAGTCCGCGCTGGCCCTGCTGCTGTCGCGGCTCGGCGCGGGGGACGACATACCGGTCGGTGCGCCCGTCGCGGGTCGCGGTGACGCGGCGCTTGAGGGTTTGGTCGGGTTCTTCGTGAACACGCTGGTGCTGCGCACCGACGTGTCGGGCGACCCCACCTTCCGCGAACTGGTGGACCGTGTGCGGCGCGCGGACCTGCGTGCGTTCGCCCACCAGGACCTGCCCTTCGAGCGGCTGGTCGAGGCCGTCAACCCGGAGCGCTCCGCGGCCCGCCACCCGCTGTTCCAGGTGTCGCTCACCGTGGAACCGGGCGACGCGGACAGCGCGCCCCCGGTGCCGAGCGTCCCCGGGCTGACGGCGGAATCCATCCCCGTGGGCACCGGATCCGTCAAGTTCGACCTGTCCTTCGGCCTCGGTGAGCGCCCCGAGGGCGGGTGCACGGGGTCACTCCAGTACAGCGCCGAACTGTTCGACCGGGAGAGCGCCGAGCTGATCGTGGCCCGCCTGGTACGGCTCCTGGCCTCCGCAGTGGCCGAACCCGACCGGAGCATCGGCGGCCTCGAACTGCTGCCGTCCGGCGAACGCCACCTGATGCTGACCGAGTGGAACGACACCGCCGACTCCACCGGGAGCGCCACCCTCCCCGAGCTGTTCGAGAGCCAGGTGCGGCGCACCCCGGACGCGCCGGCGCTCGTCGCGGGCGCGTGCGAGCTGAGCTACGCCGAACTCGACGCCCGGGCCAACGGACTCGCCCACGAGCTGATCGCCCGCGGCATCGGCCCCGAGGACATCGTCGCCCTCCTCCTGCCGAAGTCGGCGGCTCTGATCGAGTGCGTTCTGGCGGTCGGCAAGGCGGGCGCGGCCTGGACCCCCGTCGACCCCTCCCTGCCCGACGCCCGCGTCACGGCCCTGCTCGCCAACTGTGCCGCAGCCCTGGTCCTCACCGACCGGTCCGGCGCCACACGTGCCGGGGACGTGCCCGCGGTCGCCGTGCGGGACCTCGACCCGAGTGCCGGGCCCCGGCACGCGCCCACGGACCGCGAACGGGTGCGGCCGCTGCGCCACCACAACGCCGCGTACGTGCTGCACACGTCGGGTTCCACCGGCACCCCCAAGGGGGTCGTCGTTCCGCACACCGGCCTGGCCGCCCTGGCCGCCGAGGAGCGGGAGCGGTTCGCGGTGCGGCCCGACAGCAGGGTGCTGCAACTGTCCGCGCCGGGCTTCGACGCGCTGGTGCTCGAACTGACCATGACGTTCACCGCTGGTGCCACCCTCGTCGTACCGGAGCCGGGGCCACTGGCGGGCGACCTGCTGGCCGACACCGTTGACGCCCACCGGGTCACGCACGCCCTGGTGCCGCCCGCCGCGCTCGCGACCGTGCCCCGGCACCGGCTGACCTCCCTCGCGACGCTTGTGGTGGGCGGCGAGGCGTGCGGGCCCGAACTCGTCAGGGCCTGGGCCCCCGGCCGCCGCGTGGTCAACGCCTACGGGCCCACCGAGTCCACCGTGATGGTCTGCGCGTCCGACCCGCTCGACGGCGACGACGGTGTGCCGATCGGCCGACCGGTCCGCCACACCCGCGTGTACGTACTCGACGCCGCTCTGCGACCGGTTCCGGTCGGGGTCCCCGGCGAGCTCTACGTCTGTGGCGACGGGGTGGCCCGCGGCTACCTCGGGCGCCCCGGGCTCACGGCCGAGCGCTTCGTGGCACTCCCGTACGGGACGCCGGGTGAGCGCGCCTACCGCACCGGTGACATCGTCCGTCGCCGCCGGGACGGCCGCCTGGACTTCCTGGGACGCGGCGACGACCAGGTCCAACTGCGAGGTGTCCGCGTCGAAACGGGCGAGGTGGAGGCCGCGGTGGCCGCCGCCGACGGAGTGGCCGCCGCGGTCGTCACGCTGCACACGGCTGGAGGCGTGCCGCGGCTGGTCGCCCACGTCGCGCCCGAGCCGGGCGCGTCCCCCGACCCCGCCGCGGTCCGCGCGCACGCCGTCCGCGTGCTGCCGCGCCAACTGGTGCCCGCCGCGGTCCTCGTGCTCCCGTCCCTTCCGGTGACCGTCCACGGCAAGGTCGACCGCGCCGCGCTGCCCGCACCCGACTTCACCCCGGGGGCCGGGTCCCGCGCGGCCGGGGGGGCGCGCGAGGAGACACTGATCGGCCTGTTCGTGGACGTCCTGGGCGTGCCGGGGGTCGGTGTCGACGACGGCTTCTTCGACCTCGGCGGTGACAGCATCCTCGCCATCGACCTGGTCGGTCGGGCGCGCCGGGCCGGCCTCGTACTGACGCCGCGCCAGGTCTTCGAACACGCCACCCCGGCCGGGCTCGCGTCCGTCGCGACCGACGCCGCCCTGACGGTCGGGGAACCGGTGGGCAGCGGGGTGGGCCAGGTGCCGCTCACCCCTATCATCTCGTGGCTGCGCGACAGCGGGACGCCCGTCGCCCGCTTCTGCCAGTCCACGCTCGTCCGCACCCCGCCCGGTCTGACCGCCGACCATACGGCGACCGCGCTTGCCGCGCTGGCCGACCACCACGACGCCCTCCGGCTGACCCTTGCCGCCGAGGAGGACGGCCCTTGGGAGCTGCACGTGCGCGAGGCGGGCCCGACCGGCGCCGCGGACCGCCTGCGGTACGTGGACGTCCGCGCCGCGGACGACGCCGAGCTGCGGCGCGTACTGGCCCGGGAAGGAGAGGCGGCACGCGCCCGGCTCGACCCGACGCGCGGAGCCGTCCTGCAGGCGGTCCTGTTCGACCGGGGACCCGACCGGGACGGGATGCTGCTGCTGGTCGTCCACCACCTCGCGGTGGACGCCGTCTCCTGGCGGATTCTGCTGCCCGACCTCGCCGAGGCGTGCCGGGCGGCGCGGGACGGACGGCGCCCCGCCCTCCAGCCGGTGGGCACGTCGCTGCGCACCTGGGCGCGGCGCCTCACCGAACTGGCGCAGGACCCCGCACTGGCCGCGGACGAGACCCGCTGGGCCCGTACGCTGCGCCGGCCGAGAGTCGCACTGGCCGACCGCCCGCTGGACTCCACCGTGGACCTGGTCACCACGGCGCGACGGCACACCGTACGGCTGTCGCCGGAGACGACAGTGCTCCTGCTGACCGACGCTCCCGCCGCCCACAGGTGCGAGACCAAGGACATCCTCCTCGCTGCCCTCGCCTGGGCGGTGGCCGACTGGCGGGACGCCGACGGCGCCGCGGCCGTCGTCGTGGAGGTCGAGGGGCACGGCCGCGACGAGGACCTGCTGCCCGGCACCGATCTGTCCCGCACGGTCGGCTGGTTCACCACCACCCATCCCACGCGCCTCGAACTGCCCGCCGCGGACCGCGCACGGGCCTGGTCCGACCCGGGCGCGGCGGGCCGACTCCTCAGCGGTGTCCGCGAGCAGTTGGCCGAACTACCCCAACGCACTGCGGGGTACGGGCTGTTGCGCCACACCGGTGCCCACGCGCACCCGCTCCTGGCGGAGCTGCCCGCGCCCGAGCTGGCCTTCAACTATCTGGGCCGGATCACCCGGAGCCTTGCCGCGGGCACGGACGCCTTCGCTCCCGTGGCCGGCCACGACACGGGTGGCGACCAGGACCCGGCCGCGCCCCTGCCCCAACTCCTTGAGCTGACCGCCCTGGTCGCGGACGGCGAGGAGGGGCCCGAGCTGTCGGCCACATGGACCTGGCCGTCGACCGCGCTGTCCCGCGAGCGGATCGACGAGCTGGCTGATCTGTGGACCGCCGCGCTCGAGGTGCTCGCCCGCAACTCCGGCGCTCACGGCGGGCTCACCCCCGCCGACGTGGCCGTGGAGCGCATGAGCCAGGACGAGATCGACGAGTTCGCCCTGGAGCTCGACGACCTCGATGAACCGGACGGCTTCGACGAGCGGGCCGGGTGAGGTGCCGGGAGAGGGTCTTTTCACCCCATCTAAACGATCTGGTCCGACCGCCGTCGCCCTGGAAGAGTCAGCGGCATCCACCGACCCGGGGGTACCAACATGCCGAACGCGGAGAAGCTCCGCAGCGCTGCCAGGCTCCAGTACAAGCGTGCCGTGCTCTGGAGCCACGCGAGGAGGGGCGACCTCGTCTGTCGGCTGATGCTGCACGAGCACCTGGCCGACCCCTATCCGCTGTACGAGGGCATCCGGGCCGAGGGGCCGGTGTACCGGAGCAGGGCCGGAGTCCGGGCCGTGACGGCGCACGAGCTGTGCGGCCAGGTCCTGCGGGACTCGGCGTTCGGGCGCCGCAACGAGGACGCGGGCACGGCGGAGCCCGCGGCGGACGGCCCCCCGGCCGCAGCCGACGCCCCGGCCGGGGGCGGCAACGCCTCCTTCCTGGACGGTGAGGTGGCTGACCACATGCAGTGGCGGCGGCTCGTCGCCCCCGCGTTCCGCACCCGCAAGATCGCCGAATACCGGCACCGCACCGAGGAGGTCGCCCACCGCCTGCTCGACGCCGCGCTGGACAGGGGCGGCGACTTCGACCTCGTGACAGACTTCGCTTCCCCCCTGCCGATCACTGTGATCAGCGAACTGCTCGGCATCACCGACGTCGACGTGGACCGCTTCGCCCACTACGGCCTTGTGACGGGCCGGGCCATCGACGGGGTCCGCTCGGTACGGCAGGCCACGGAGTTCCGCGAGGCGGCCGGCGAGCTCGACGCCATTTTCACCGCCCTCGTCCGCAGGCGTCGCGACGAACCCGGCGACGACCTCGTCAGTGACCTGCTGAGGCCGCAGGGCGACGAGCGGCTGCCGGAACAGGAGATCATCGGTACCTGCCAGCTCCTTCTCACCGCCGGGTTCGAGACCACGACGAACCTGGTGTCCAATGCCGTCCTGCGCCTGCTGTCCGACCGCGAGCAGTGGGAGGCCCTCGTCGCCGACCCGAAGCTGGCGCCGGCGGTCGCCGAGGAGTCGCTGCGCTACGACCCGCCGGTCCAGTATTCGATCCGCGTCGTACGCGACGCCATGGACCTCGGCGGAGTGCCGCTGCCGTCGGGCGCCGTGCTCATGCTCGTCCTCGGCGCAGCCAACCGCGACCCCGACGTCTTCCCCGACCCGCACCGCTTCGACATCACCCGGTCCGACGCGGGCCAGCACCTGGCGTTCCTCAGCGGCGCCCACTACTGCGTCGGCGCCCCGCTGGCCCGGATGGAGTCCGATGTGGCGCTGAGCGTCCTCGCCGAGCGGCTCCCCGATCTGCGGCGTGCCGGGCGGCTGCGGCGCCGGCCGACGGCCGCGCTGCGCGGCCTGCTGAACCTGCCCGTCAGCTCCGGACGCTGACCCACCGACCCGGGAGGAGCACCCATGCATGACCCGCAGCGGGCCCCGTTCGTCCTCGGTACGCGGAGCCACCGCACGGTGGGCGCCGCGGCCGACTGGATCACGGCGCACCACGACGAGCTGCACGCCCTGCGCCGGGAGCACGGGGCAGTGCTGCTGCGTGGCCTGCCGTTCACCACGGCGGACGAGTTCGCCGTGCTGCGCGACCGGATCGTGGGGCGCCCGGCCGACTACGTGGAGAAGGCGACGCCCCGCAGCGCGTACGGAAAGGGAGTGTTCACCGCGACCGACGTACCCGCCAGGCGGCGCATCAGGCTGCACAACGAGAACAGCTACGCGCTGAGCTTTCCCCGGCTCCTGGTGTTCGGCTGCCTGACCCCGCCCACAGCGGGCGGGGAGACCTTCCTCGGGAATATGAGCGCCGTTCCCGATCTCCTCCCCGACGGCCTGCTTGGGCGCTTCGCCGACGAGGGATGGACGTTGGTGCGCAACTACTGGGGGCACTTCGGGCTGACCTGGCAGGAGGCGTTCGCCACCGACGACCGCGACCAGGTGGAGGAGTACGCGGCGGCGCAGGGGCTCACCACGAGCTGGCACGGCGACCGGCTCACCACCACGCAGCACCGGTCCGCGCTCATTCGCCATCCGGAGAGCGGTGCCACCTCCTGGTTCAATCACGTTGCCTTCTGGAGCGAGTGGAGCCTCCAGGACGAGGTACGCGAGCTGCTGCGCGACGAGTGCGGCGACGACCTGCCCTTCCGCACCTTCCACGGCAACGGCGAACCGGTGAGCCGGGCCGCCATCGAACTGCTCAACGACGCCCACGAAATGGTGAGGACCGCGGAGCGCTGGCAGCGCGGGGACCTCATGGTCGTCGACAACATCCGGCTCGCTCACGGCCGCGAACCCTTCACGGGCGAGCGCGAGGTCCTGGTGGCGATGGGCGACCCGGTCGACCGAGCGGACTGCGAACTGTGAGCGCGGCGGACCGCCCCGCCGGAGGCCCAGCATGACGCGGCTGTCCCGGCGCGCGGCGCGGGTCACCCCGATGGCGCTCGCCGCGCTGCTGCCCGCCGCGCGAGCGGGCGGGGCCATCGACCTCGCCCTCGGCATCCCCCAGGGCAGACCGGCCGAGTCCGCCGTCGAAGCGGCCGTCGAGGCCCTGCGCTCCGGGGGCAACCAGTACGCCGACCCCGCCGGGCTGCCGGAGCTCAGGCGTGCCCTGGCCGCGGAACTCGCCGCTGTGCGCGGCGTGCCGGTCGACGCCGAGCACGAGATCATGATCAGCGCCGGAGCCACCGAAGGCGTGCTGGTCGCGCTCATCGCGGCCACTGACCCCGGCGACGAGGTGCTCGTTCCGCAGCCGTTCTTCGAGAACCACCCCGGAGTCGTGGAACTGGCCGGTGCGGTGCCGCGTTTCGTGCCGCTGACCGAAGGCGCCTGGCGCATCGAAGCGGACGCACTGGAAGCCGCCGTCACGCCCCGGACCCGGGCGGTGCTCCTCAACAACCCGCACAACCCGACCGGTCGCGTCTTCGACCGGGTCGAGTTCGACGCGCTCACCGACGTGTGCGAACGGCACGATCTGACGCTGATCACCGATGAGGTCTACGACCGGTTCGTCTACGACGGGCACCGGCACCTGTCCCCCGTGGGCGACCTGCCGGCCCTGCGCCACCGCTCGGTCGTCGTCGGGAGCCTCTCAAAGACCAGGGCGATGAGCGGCTGGCGGCTCGGCTACTGCCTCGCACCACCCGACCTCACCGCGGCCATGTGCCGGGTGCACGAGCGCACCACGCTCGGCGCGCCCCACCCGCTGCAGCGCGGCGCGGTGGCGCTCGGGCCCACCGACGAGGCGTCGGTCGCCGCCGCTTGCGCGATGTTCCAGGACCGCCGCGACCTGGTGTGCGAGGAGTTGCGCAGGACCGGCTGCACGGTGCGGGTCCCGCAGGGCGGCTGGTTCGTCCTGGCCGGCACGGCCGCGCTGGCCGATGACTCGGGGGAGCTGGCCCGGCGGCTGGTCGAGGACGCCGGGGTCCTCGTCGCCCCCGGCGCGTCCTTCTTCGCGCCGCCGGAGGCCGGGCACGGCTGGGTCAGGATCGCGCTCGTACGCGACCGGGCCGAGCTGCGCACCGGACTGGACCGCATCGCTGCCGATCTCACCCGCACACCGATCCCGCCGAGAGGCTGAGGAGAGCAGTGGACAACGGACCGGTGCAGCAAACGCCCTCCCTCATCGGCACGGAGGATTTCGCGAAGCCCACCTGGGCCACCCCGGGCGAGACGGCCGCCCGACGCAGCGTTGCCGCGACCCTGCGTGCCGTCCCCGCCGCCGTCACGGCCATCGTGCGGCTGTCCTGGCGCGCCTCGCCCACACTCACCGTCGTCGTGGGCGTGGCCCAGCTGCTCGCCGGTGCCGTGGCCGCGGTCGGCCTGCTCGCCACCGCGAACGTCCTGACCGTCCTGTTGTCCGAAGGGCCCACACCGGACCGCGTGGTGGAATCCCTGCCCTCGGTCCTCGCCGTCGTCGCCTCATACGCCACGCGCGCCCTGATGGACAGCGCGGCCTCCGTCCTGCAAGGCCGGCTGCGGCCCCGCATCATGGAAGAGGCCCAGGACGCGATGAACCGCGCGGTCGTCGCGGTCGAACTCAAGGCGTTCGACGACCCCAGCTTCCGCGAGCTGATCCGGCAGGGCATACGACGGGGCCTGCCGTCGATCGACCAGAGCATCCGGCTCCTCGCCGAAGCGCTCAGATCGGTGGTCACGATGGCGTCCGCGCTCGTCGCCACCGCTGTGCTGAGCCTGTGGCTGCTGCCGGTCATGCTGCTTGCCGCACTGGCGGAGATGTGGTCGGCGACCCAGGTCGGGAAACTGGACTTTCTCAGCTTCCTGAGCAACGCCACCCGCCAGCTGCGCATCGGCGTTGTCCAGGACCTCATCGTCAAGCGCGAGTTGGCGGCGGAAGTGCGTGCCTACCGCCTCCAGGACCAGCTCATGGCCGAGCACCGCCGCGTCGCCTCCCAGCTGACCGAGGAGACGGTGCGGCTGGAGACCAAGAAGGGGTTCGTCCAGCTCATGGGCCGCACCCTCAGCGGCCTGAGCACCGGACTCGCCTACGTCCTGCTGGGCCTCCTGCTGCACCAGGGAGTGATGCCCCTCGCCCTGGCGGGCACGGCCGTGCTGGCGATGCGCAACGCCAACACCGGGCTCGCGGCCACGATGCGCTCGCTCAACCGGGTGTACGAACTGTCGCACTACATCGACCTCTACCACGGCCTGCTGAGCGACGCCGCGGGCCGCCACCACCCCCCGTGCGCCGCCCTGGCCCCGCACAACCCCACCGAGATCCGCATCGAGAACGTCGATTTCGGCTATCCCGGCAGCACCCAGCACGCCCTGCGCGACATCAACCTGTCCATCAGGCGAGGCGAGGTGGTGGCACTGGTCGGCGAGAACGGGTCGGGCAAGACCACTCTCAGCAAGATCATCGCCGGTCTGTACCGGCCCACGTCGGGCGCGGTGCTGTGGGACGGGGTGGACATCGCCACCACGACCGAGGGGTCGGTCCTGGACCAGGTGGCGCTGATCTCCCAGGAACCGGCCCGCTGGCCGATGACTGCGGGCAATAACATCCGCATGGGGCGCCTGGAGCACGACGACACGTCCAAGAAGCGCTGGCGCCGAGCGGTGTCCGCATCGGGCGCGGACGAGGTGGTGCGGTCCCTGCCCGAGGGCGAGGACACCATCCTGTCCAAGGAATTCGTCGGCGGCCGGGACCTCTCGGGAGGCCAGTGGCAGCGGATCGGAGTCGCCCGCGGCGTCTACCGCGACGCCGCCGTCCTCCTCGCCGACGAACCAACGGCCGCACTGGACGCCAAGGCGGAGGCCGTCGTCTTCGAGGGCCTGCGCCGGGCCAGCGCCCTGGACGGCGAGGGCAGCGGATCACGGACCACGATCCTGGTCACCCACCGCCTGGTCAACGTCCGCAGGGCCGAACGCATCGTCGTCCTGCACGAGGGCCGCATCGTGGAACAGGGCACGCACGCCGAACTCATGGCGAGCGGAGGCCGCTACGCGGACATGTACGCGCTGCAGGCCGACGCCTACACCACGGCATGACCGACACCACCGCGCAACCTGCCCCGACGGAAGGCTGACCGCCATCACTTCCCTTGACGACACCGCAAGCGGCGACGGCTCCCGCACCACCGCGAGTGCCCAGCACGCCTACCATCAGCAACTGTTCGGAGAGCTGTGGGACTGGTCGCGCGCTCGGCACGCCATCGCCGAGTCCGGGCTCAGCGGACTCGACCAGCTCGGCCACTTCGGCAGCTCCGGATGTGATCTGGTGGCCGATACACTCGTGGAATACGCCCCGTCCGGGCCGTTGGCCATCGCCGAACTGGGTTGCGGCATCGGTGGCGCACTGCGCCACATCCTCACGGCGTTGGCGGGCCGTACCGAGGTGACCGGCGCGGTAGGGATCGATGTCGTCGAAGAGCACGCCAGGCTCACCGACGAGATCTGCGCGGCATCGCCCCTCGGGGTCCCCGTCACCACCGTTTGCGCGGCAGCTGAGGACACCGGCCTACCGGACGGATCGTTCGACGCGGTATTCGCCTCAGGATCGGTGTCCCACTTCTCCGATGTCGCCGCGGTGCTGCACGAGGCACACCGGCTGCTGCGGCCCGGTGGCTTGCTGACCTTCACCGAAGAGGTCAGCCTCGTTCCCGACCCCGCCGCGCTCTCCGACGCCTTCCGCGCGGCACATCCCGGTACCGTCTTCCACCGGGCAACGGCCGATGAGCGCCGCGCACAACTGCACGCGGCGGGTTTCGTCGACGTATCCGTACGGCACTTGGGCGACTGGGCGGTCTCCATACTGCGCATGCGTTGGATGTCCATGCGGGTCAACCGCGAGAAGCTGGTGGAGGTCTATGGCGCCAGACAGCAAGCGGCCGTCCTCGATACGATCGCGGCCACACTCGCCGAGGTACGGCGCGGCACGGTTGTGCCCGCGCAGGTGACGGCCCGGAGGCGCCCCGTTGACCGCGGCTGAGGCACCAGTGGTGCGCACGGGGCCCGCCACTTTCGGGCAGCAGGGGCAGTGGTACGAACAGACGGCGGCGTCACCGGAGCGGCGCTACCTGTTCAACCTGTGCCAGTGGTGGAAGCTGGACGTTCCGGCCGGGGAGGCGGCGGTCCGGGCAGCCCTCGCCGAACTGGTGCGTCGGCACGAGGGCCTGCGGACGACGCTGGTGGAGGACGGTGCGGGCGGGCTGGTGCAACGGGTGCATGCGGTGCGGCCGCTGGACGTTCCCGTCGACACCGTCGAGGACCGCGACACGAACATGCTGGAGCATCCCCTGGTAAGGCAGGTCTCCCGGTCGTCCTTCGACCTGAGCGGGGATCTGCCCGTGCGGTTCGGTCTGGTGCTCGGCGGCGACGGGCTCGTCTGGCTGGTCCTGTGCGTGGTCAACCACTGCGCCTCCGACGCGTTCGCCCACGCTCTGCTCAGGAGCGAGTTCCACCAGCTGCTCGCCACACCGCCAGGGGAGCGGCGGCAGGACGAGCACCGCGCCCAGCCGTGTGACATCGCCGCCTCCGAGAACTCCCCCTCGGGGCAGCGCAGACACCAGCGCACTCTGACGTATCTGCGCGCCAAGTACCTCGAAGCACCGGTGAGCGCCCACCTTCCGGACGGCGCCGAGGGCATCACGGGCAAGCGGTTGCGGACCATGGTCCGCGTCGACCTGAACTCCACCGCCCTGCGCACGGCGTCGCGGTGGCTCAGGAGCGCCGAGGGGGTCTCCCTGGGGGCGCTGGTCCTTGCGCCGTTCTGCTCACTGTTCGCGGCGCACACCGGCCAGGAGAGGGTCCCGTTCAAGGTGATGGTCACCAACCGGTTCGAACCGGGCACCGGTAGCAGCGTCGCGTGCATGTGCCAGCCCGGCCTGGCGGTTCTGCGGACCTCGCCCACCGAGACCGTCATGGAGGCGGCCCGCCGCTGCCAGCATGATCTGCTGATGGCCTACCACCACGCCAAGTACGACATCACAAGCGTCGAGCGGCTGTTCGCCGAGGTTGCGGCCGAGCACGGACCGGTGCGCCTGGAGCGGCTCTTCGACTGCCTCGACAAGCAGCCGGGCACCGTGCTCGACACGGCCCCTACCCGGGCCGACCTGGAGCCGTTCCGGTCGGAGGTGACCTGCTCCGAGCCCTTCCAGGCGCACGGCACCGAGCAGACCTTGCGGGTGCGCGGCGGCGAGTCGGACGTCTGGATCACCCTGCTCACCGACATCGACGTCATGTCGGCCGACCTGGCCCGCCAATCCCTGCGCGCCGTCGAATCAGCGGTGATCAGTAGCTGCCTCGGCCCCCCTCCGAGCGTCACCGGCCTCGCCATGGACTTCGGATTCACGCCGACCACCCGCCATCGCCCGCCCGGCAGGCGGCAGTTCGACGACAGGGCCTAGTCTCCCGAGTCAGCAATCATGTTCAGACATGAGGCGAGGCGTTCGAGGGTCTCGTCCGCGACCTGAGGGCTTTCCCGCTTCCTTCGCCATCGAGCGCGTCGACCAGTGGGTCGCGTTCTTCGGCCCCGAGGGCCTACCAGCGGCCCCACACCAGCAACGACGAGCGGACTGAGACCCTGGCAGACTTCCAGCACATCTGCGACCACCACCGCGGCCGTACCGCCCGCACTCGCAGGCCGGCCACCCATCAGCCGCTTCAATAGCGCCGCGAGTTGTCACCCTTCAGGGGCGGGGGCCGGTCAGGCCCGCCTCGTGGGCCGCGATCGCAGCTTCCACTCGATTGCGTACCCGGAGTTTGCCGAGAATCGCGCTGACATGGGCCTTCACGGTGCCTTCCACCAGATGCAGGCGCGCTCCGATCTCGGCGTTGGACAGGCCCGTGCCCAGCAGCGCCAGGACCTCATGCTCCCGTTCCGTGAGGTGCCCGACGGGGAAACGGGACGCCTCGTTCGCCATATGCCCCCTACGGAGCCCGGCGACCACCCGATCCGCCACCTTCCGCGACAGATACGCGCCGCCCGCGGCGACCGCATGTACCCCCGCGATCAGCTCGCGAGGATCCCCCGCCTTGAGCAGAAAGCCGCTCGCGCCCTCCTTCAGCGCACGGGCTATGAAGTCGTCCTCGCCGAAGGTGGTCAGCATGAGTACGGCTGTGCCCGTCAGTTCGCGGTGGATCTGCGCGGCCGCCGCGATGCCGTCGAGCCGCGGCATCTGGATGTCGAGCAGCGCCACGTCGGGCCGGTGCAGACGCACCCCCTGGACAGCCTCGTGCCCGTCGGCCGCCTCGGCGACGACCTCGATGCCGGGGTCCTTCGAAAGGATCGCCCGGACACCCGCGCGGATCATGGCCTCGTCGTCTGCCAGTAGCACCTGGATCACCGCTGCAGTATACGGAAGTCCTCCTCCGGGGACTCGTCAGAAGAAGCCTGCTCGCGGCCCAGCGGTGAACCCCTGACGAAAGTCATGGGTGGCTCTGCCGTTGGTAAGGGCAACTGCTGTCGAACGGCTGATGCGCCCAGGCCGCGGGCTTTCTACGGTTGATCCGAGAACGACGATTCCGAGCATCGAACGAGGGACACACGTGATCACCCTGCGAGGGCTGACCAAGCGGTACGGCGACACACTCGCCGTCGACGGCTTGACGCTGGACATCAAGGAAGGGCAGGTTACGGGTTTCCTCGGCCCCAACGGTGCCGGCAAGTCGACGACCATGCGCATGATCCTCGGCCTCGACAACCCCACCGAGGGCGAGGCCCTCATCGACGGCAAGCCCTACTCCTCGCTGCGCCACCCCGTGCGCGAGGTCGGCGCCCTACTGGAGGCGAAGGCGCTGCACCCCGCCCGTTCGGCCCGCAACCACCTGCTCACCATGGCGCGCAGCAACGGCATCCCGGCGCGCCGCGTGGACGAGGTGCTGGAGACGGTGGGCCTCACGAAGGTGGCGCGCAGGCGAGCCGGTTCGTTCTCGCTCGGCATGTACCAGCGGCTCGGTGTCGCGGGCGCCCTGCTCGGCGACCCCCAGGTCCTCATCTTCGACGAGCCGGTCAACGGCCTGGACCCCGACGGCGTGCGGTGGGTCCGTGAACTCGTGCGGACCCAGGCCGCCGAGGGCCGGACCGTCTTTCTCTCCAGCCACCTGATGAGCGAGATGCAGCTGACCGCGGACCAGCTCGTCGTCATCGGAAGGGGGAAGCTGCTGGCCGACGCCCCCATCGCGGAACTGCTGGCGAGCAGCTCCCGGGCCGGCGTGCGCGTGCGTAGCCCCCACACCGACGGACTGCGGGCGCTGACCGAGCAGCTGCTCGCCTCCGAGGGCGCGCGGGTGGAGCCGGCCGGCGACGACGAGGTCGTGGTCAGCGGCTGGACGGTGGAGGAAGTCGGCGACCTGGCGCACCGACTCGGCGTACGGCTGCATGGCTTGAACGCGGTGTCCGCATCACTGGAACAGGCGTACATGGAACTGACAGCGGAAAGCGTGGAATACGGCACGGCGCGCACGGTCTTCGGCGTACCGGCCGCCCAGCGGAAGACGGAGGCGTGAGGGACATGGCGACCACGACACGTACGACGCCTGTGGACGCTCCCGAGCGGTCCCGCACGGAGCACACCGGCGGCGGGCTCCTCGGGGCCATCGCCGCTGAGTGGGGCAAACTGTGGACGACCCGTACGCCGTACGTCTGCATGGCGGCGGGCGTGGGACTGACGGCGGTGTTCGCCTTCTACTACGGGTCCATCGCGCGGATCAACGACGAGCCGGTGCAGGCGGTCGGCAAGGCGCCGATCGCCTCCGTCATCCTGCTGCAGTTCATCGTCGTCGTCCTGGCCATGACGACCGTGACGAGCGAGTACGCCACGGGCAGCATCCGCACCTCGCTGCAGTGGGTTCCTGTCAGGCACCGGGTTCAGCTGGCGAAGGCGGCCGTCACCGGAGCCGTCTCGTTCGTCGGCGGAGTGTTGCTCGGCGCGCTGGGCATGGCCGTGGCGTGGGTCCCCTTCCGCGGCCACGCGTCGTTCGAGACGGGGGAGGCGGTGCGTCAACTACTGGCGATCGGCGTCTACCTGGCGTTGGTCGCGGTGCTCTCGGTCGGTGTCGCCTTCGTGTGCAGGTCCGCTGTCGGCGCGCTGGCCTCCCTCTTCTTCCTGCTGGCCGGGCTGCCGTTCGTCCTGCTCGGACCAGGCAGCGAGGTGCTCCGGAAGATCAACGACGCTCTCCCGCAGAGCGCGGGCGGCCACTTCATGGCGGGGGACGGTGACCCGTACCCCTCGCTGGTCGGCCTCCTGATCGTCCTGTCCTGGGCTGTCGCGGCCCACCTGATCGGCCTGGCCGTACTACGTCGACGGGATGCCTGACCGCATTCCGACGCACTGCCAGGTCCCGGCTCCGGGCCGTCCTTCCATGGCGTCTACTGCACTCCCTACGCCGTACGAAGTAAGTAACCAGCCCTGAAAATAGTGGTGACGTTACTGCATTGAGCCCTTAGAGTGTGGACAGTCGAAGCACTTCTTCATGGGGGTGGATGTCGTTTGAGTTCCTCGCATCCCGCTCCCGTAGTGCTCCATGGCGATGTGGGACCGCTCGAGCGGCGTGGCCGCCGGACCACCGACGGATTCCCCGCACCTCAGCTTGTCGACGTCAAGCCGTTCCGCGGACGCAGTCGACCTGACGTGCCGTCATGCATCGGATGCGGCTGACGTGTCGAGCATCATCTCCCGGCGCGTCCCTCGCGGATCGCGCCGATCCTGTCCGCAAGACGTTCGCGTGCGCGTCCGCCGGCCCAGCGGCGGACGCACGCATCGGAGGGATCGATCCATGCAGAACGTGCACTTAACCATTGATGACCTCGCGAAGCTGAAGATCGTGCCGACGGTGGGTCCCGTTGCCGAGTCGGTCTTCGCGGTCGATCTCCTGCGACGAGGAGCGGGAGGAGCGCCCTTCACCAAATGGCGCAAGGCGGTCGGTCTCAAGATGCGCCGGACCCGTTCGTCAGCCGACGTACTGACGGGGCCGGGCGGGCCGCGGCCTCGACCCGCTCCGGAATCCGAGGAGTTGCAGCAGCGCGCCCGGGGCAGCTGGCTGTTCGACCTGGTGTCGTCGGAAGGACCGGCTGACGACGTCGAATGCCCCGATCCCGTGATAGAGCGGGTCCACCACCTGGGCGTCGCCCCGTACTGGGCACAGGCCCGCACCCACCTCCAGCTCGACCGGGACCGGCGCTGCCAACTCCTGGTCAGTGGCGGGATAGAGCACCTGCTCAGCACCTTGCACGCCTGGATCGACTGGTCCCCGCCCGTGCTCACCGTGGCGTCGGGCCGGACGCAGGAGATCGAGCTGCGGGGCAACGGCCTCGTCATCGTGCCGTCGCTCTTCCTCGCCCAGCCGATGGTGTTCGCGGACCCCGAGGGAACGGACCGTGCACCTGTGCTGGTCTACCCGGCACCGCTGGACCTCGACACGGCGGACAGCCTGTGGAGCACCGTGGGGGCCGGGGACCGCGCACTGGCCGCCCTCGTCGGCCGCACCAGGGCCAAGGTGCTCCAGGCGCTGACCGAGACGTGCAACACCAGCGAACTGGGGCGCAGGCTCGGCATCTCGCCCGCTGCGGCCAGCCAGCACGCGACCGTGCTGCGGGAGGCCGGCCTGGTGACCAGCCGAAGACGGTCGAACACGATGCTGCACTCCCTCACGGCGCTCGGTTCGGCCCTCGCCATGGTCGGCGGCCCCGCCCTCGACACCGGCACGGCCGAGCCCGCGCGCTCCCCGTGCGGGCCGGGGCCCGGCGCCCGCGCCTGAGCGGCGCGACCCGCCCCGCGGGGCGGCCGTCAGTCGGACGGCCACCCCGCGTACTGGCGCAGGCCGTACAGCAGAGGCCGGGGCGAGCCGGACGCGATCCGCACCCCGGTGACTTCGGCGAAGACCACCTGGTGGTCGCCCATGCTGTCGTACTGCCGCACCGTGCAGTCTGCGATCGCGTGGGCCGCGTCGATCAGATGCGGGACACCACTGCCCGGACCGGATGCCCAGGTCACCCGGTCGAACCGGTCGGGGTCCCCGGAACTGAACAGCTCGGAGACTTCCCGGGCGTCCTGGTGCAGCAGGTTCGCCGCGAAGACGCCCCGCTCCAGAACGGCCTTCAACGTCGGGCTCGCGTTCCTGATGCACACCAGCAGAACCGGTGGTGAGAGGGAAACGCTGCACAGCGACGTGCACGTCATGCCCAGGGGCGTTCCGTCGGGCAGGGCTGTGGTGAGGACGGCGACCCCCGATGGGAAACACGTCATGAAGGAACGGAAATCACCGCTCGTCGCTGTGGTGGGGTGCGCGGTGTCCACGTTCGCGCCGCCTTTCCGCGGGCCCGGGCTCTCCCGGGGTGTCGGTTCACTGTGGCAAGGGCGCCCACCACTGTCACGGATTTTCACCGGTGGTGAATGACTGAGGCGACCGCTCCGACTCGCCTTCTCCGCCGTCATTAAGCCGTTCCTGAATCCCAGCCGGAATTCCCGTCGGCCGGTGGTCCGGCACACCGGGATTCGTACACTTCGGTCCTGTGCGCCGCGCGAACCCACGCGTGGAGAAGGAATGAAGGAGCCGGACCATGAGCGTAAATCCGTTCGAAGACCCCGATGGCACCTACCTGGTGCTGGTGAACGACGAAGGGCAGCACTCCCTTTGGCCGACGTTCGCCGAAGTGCCCGCCGGTTGGACGGTGGCCCTAGAGTCGACGGACCGCCAGTCGGCACTCGACTACGTCAACGAAACCTGGACCGACATGCGCCCCAAGAGCCTCATCGAGGCCATGGGCGGCTGAAGGCCGCAGCAGCACGACGCCAGATGGCGAGTCACCGTCCGCACGTTCTGTCCGGCCACGGGCGCATCCGCCCGGAGACGGGGGTTGAGACATGTCCAGAGTTCATTGTCCTGCGCCGACACGGATTCCCCGGTGGGTCGCCCCCGGTGGCGGAGCACCGGCTGCGGTGCGCGAGCTGGAGGTGCGGTTGCCCGTCGGCCGGACCCCGGCCGACGCCGCCGCGGCCACGGGGCCGACGGCCGAAGCGGAGACCCTGCGCCTCGCCGTCTTGACGAAGGTGCTCAGCGCGGTCACCGCCGAGAAGACCGTCACGGTCGGGTACTTCCCCGCTGCCGCGCCGGGTGGGGCGACGAGGCCGGACACCCTGACGGTCCGGATACCGGACGGACCCTGGCACGACGTGGTGGCGGCGGTGGCCGCGGAGCGGGAGCAGGTGCCCGACGATCGCCGAGCGGACCCCGGAGGAACCCAGCACGACATCGTGCTCGACATGCGCCCCCAGGCCGCGTCGGAGGACCGGGAGGGGGCAGCCCCGCTCGCGCCGGACACCGCGCTCCGCGTGACGTGGGCGGCGCACGCCCCCCGGCCCCGACTACACCTCCAGTACCGCACGGACGTCATCGACGCGACCTACGCGGCTCGGCTCGGCGCCTACGTCCGCACGGCTCTCGGACAGCTGACCACCGCCCCGGACGCCGCGCACCACCTGCAGGACCTGCTGTCGGACGAGGAGCGGGAGCACCACCTCACCGGCCTGGCCGGTCCCGTGCTGTCCCTGCCCGATGCCATGTTCCCCCAGCTCTTCGAGGCCCGGGTGCGCTCCCATCCGCGCGCAGCCGCCGTCTCCCACGGCGAGACCACATGGGACTACGCCAGGCTCAACGCCGCGGCGAACCGCATCGCCGCCGCACTGCTGGCGCAGGGGCTGCGGTCCGAGGACGTGGTGGCCGTGGTGATGGACCGCACGCTGCCGTGGGCGGCTGCCGTCCTGGGCATCCTCAAGGCGGGCGGAGCCTATCTGCCCGTACGCCCCGACTTCCCGGCGCGCCGCGTCGCGACCCAGCTCGACCGCAGCGCGTGCCGGTTCGTCCTCGGCCAGAGGTCCGCGCGGACGCTCCTCGCGGACACCGCCGAGGTGTCGGGCCGTGCCAGGACCTGCCTCCTCGTGGACGACCTCCTCCAGGACGGCGCCGACGCCCAGGACCCCGGCGTCGAGATCCGCCCCGACCAGCTGGCCTACGTCTACTTCACCTCCGGGTCCACCGGCGCACCCAAGGGCGCGCAGTGCGAACACGCCGGAATGGTCAACCACCTCTATGCCAAGATCGACTCCGTCGACCTGCACGAGGGCGACGTGGTGTCGCAGACCGCCTCCCAGTGCTTCGACATCTCCCTGTGGCAGCTCGTCGCACCGCTCCTGGTCGGCGCGTCGGCGCGCATCGTGGACACCGAGACGCAGCTCGACCCCGAGCACTTCCTCGCCGAACTGGACCGGAGCCGGGTATCCGTCGCGCAGCTGGTGCCCTCGTACTTCGAGATCCTGCTCGGTGAGCTGGAACGCCGGCCCCGCGACCTTGGGGTGCTGCGCTCGATCTCCATCACCGGCGAGGCACTCAAGCTGGACCCGGTCCGCCGCTGGTTCGCGGTCCAGCCGCACGTGCAGCTGGTCAACGCCTACGGGGCCACCGAAGTCAGTGACGACACCATGCACGAAGTCCTCACCGCGCCGCCGGTCCGCGACTTCGTCTCGGTCGGCCGCTCCCTGCGCAACGTCCGCACCTACGTGCTCGACGAGCACGGACGGCTGGCGCCCCTGGGCACACCCGGCGAGATCGTCTTCGCCGGCGTGTCCGTCGGACGCGGCTACATCAACGACGCGGAGCGCACCCGGCAGGCGTTCGTCACCGACCCGTACGTGCCGGGCGAACGGATGTACCGGACCGGAGACTTCGGCCGCTGGCTGCCAGAGGGCACCATCGAGTTCCTCGGCCGCCGCGACCAGCAGGTCAAGATCCGCGGCTACCGGATCGAGATCGGCGAGATCGAGAACAAACTGCGCGCCGCGACGGGCGTGCGGGACAGCGTCGTCCTCGTCGAGCACACGACCGGCACGGAGAAGAGCCTGGTCGCGTTCGTCGCGGCCGGGGAGCAGGTCGAGGAGGAGGCACTGCACCGCCATCTGACGGCGCTGCTGCCCGCGTACATGCTCCCCTCGCCCATCCACCGCCTGGACGCACTGCCGCTGAACGAGAACGGCAAGGTGGACAAGAAGGCGCTCGCGGCGCTCGCGCAGACCCTGGGGCACGCCCAGGGCTCGCAGGCCACCCCCGAGACCCCCACCGAACGGTGGCTCGCCACGGAATGGGCCGAGGCGCTCGGCATCCCGGTCGAACGGATCGGCCGCCGCGACCACTTCTTCACTCTGGGCGCCACCTCGCTCACCGCCGTACGCCTCGTCGTCAAGCTGGACCGGGCCATCTCGCTCAAGCAGCTCATCACCACGCCGGTGCTGGCTGACCTCGCCCGGCTCATCGACTCCGGCGCGGCGGCGGAAGAACCCGGACACGATCTGCTCCAGCGGCTGGCGGACCCGGTGTCGAATGCGGTGGCCACTTTGATCTGCTTCCCGTACGCGGGCGGCAACGCCGTGAACTTCCAGCTGCTGGCCAAGCGGCTCTCCGCGCGTCGTATCACGGTCCTCGGCGTGGAACCACCTGCCCGCGACTTCACCGGAACCACCGAACTTCCCCAGGACGTCGCGCAGATCGCGCACCGCGTCCACGACGAGGTGAGACGCGACGTCACCGGACCCGTCATGCTCTGGGGGCATTGCGGCGGTAGCGCCCCCGCACTGGCGACCGCACGACTGCTGGAGGCGAGCGGAGCCGAGCTGACCCGGGTGTTCCTGGGGGCGATGCTCCTTGACCCGGTGGCTGTCCTGGAGGCGGAGACGGCCGAGGTCAGCGCACTCAGCGCGGCCGAGATCACCCAGCGGCTGCTGGCGGAGAGCGCCTACGTGGAACTGGACGGGCTGAAGCCCGAACGCGCCGACCTCGTCGGCACGGCGTACCGCCACGACGTGTGCACCACCAACGCCCACCTGCTGGCCCTGCACGAGGACCCGCAGGCGCACCGCCTCAACACCCCCGTCCACGTGGTCCTCGCGGCGGACGACCCGTCCACCGAGCGGGGTCCGGATCGCTACCGGGACTGGAAGGCCGTCGCCGACCAGGTCGAGCTCCACGAAATTGCGGAAGGCGGCCACTACTTCACCAGCACCCGGCCGCAGGAGACCGCGGACATCATCGGCGGCGCAGCTGCGGCGAACGGCTGAGTGCAGCGCACCGAATATCCCCCCGGGATTCCTCCGCCGTGCCTCCGGCGGGCCCGATCCATTCCCGTAAAACCATTGATTTCGGCGCTTCCTGAAAGTCTTGACGCGCTCTTCAAAGGGCAACTAGCTTCAAATTTCCCGTGTACGGGAAAGCATCGAGGAACCGGGGGAGCCGCCAGTTCACGTGCCCCTGCCCCGCTCCTCTCTTGACGCATCGCATTTGACGCATCGCATCGTGTCGTGGAGTGAAGGGACGTCCGTGGTGAACGCGCGCGCACAGTCGATCGAGGACATCCTGCCGGTGACCGCGCTGCAAGAGGGCATGATCTTCCACCATGTCTACGACAACAGCGCACCGGACTCCTACGTCGCTCAGGTCGCCTTCGACCTGGACGGCGCCCTGGACGAAGCGGCCCTCCGCGCCGCCGCGGCGGAACTTCTGCGGCGCCACGCCAACCTGCGCTCCTCCTTCCGGCAGCGTCGCACGGGTGAATGGGTGCGGATCCTGCGCCGCCGGGTGCGCCTGCCGTGGCACCAGCACGACCTGAGCCAGGTCCCCGCAGCCGAGCGGCAGGAGGCCCTGGAGGCCGAGGTGTCGGCCGACCGCCTGCGGCGCTTCGACCTCGGTGCCGCCCCTCTGATCCGCTTCACCCTGCTGTGCCTCGGGCAGGAGAGCTTCCGCTTCGTGCTCACCGCGCACCACGTCGTGGTGGACGGCTGGTCCATGGCGGTGCTGCTGCGCGAACTGCTCGTGCTCTACCGCAACGGCGCCGACTCCGGTGAGCTGCCCGCCGTTCGTCCCCACCGCGACCACCTCGCATGGCTCCGCACCCGCGACCGGGCCGCCGCCGAGCGGGCCTGGGGCGAGGCCCTGGCTGAGCTCCCCGGCCCCTGCCTCCTGGCGCCCGGGGCCTCTCCCGCCACCGGGCTGCCCGAACGCCTCGACTTCGCTCTGGACGAGGAGACCGGCGCGGCCCTGGTGAACGTGGCCCGGGCCCGCGGCATCACCCTCAACACCGCGCTCCAGTGCGCCTGGGCGCTGGTGCTCGGCGGCCTCACCGGCCGTGCCGACATCGTGTTCGGCATGACCGTCTCCGGTCGCCCCGCCGAGCTGGACGGCGCCGAGCACATGGTCGGCCTGTTCATCAACACCGTTCCGCTCCGTGTCCGGCTGAGGCCCGAAGAGTCCCTCTCCGGTCTCCTCGTCCGGGTGCAGCAGGAGCAGGCCCGCATGCTCGACCACCACCACCTGGGCCTCACGGAGATCCAGCGCGCCGCGGGCGTGGACGAACTGTTCGACGCGGGCATGGTGTTCGAGAACTTTCCCCGCCACACCGACGACGCGGACGAGGCCGCCCTGCGTGTGCGGGACGTCCGGTCCCGCAACGCCACGCACTACCCCCTCACGCTGATCTCCGGCACGGGCGAGCGGATCGGCGGCCGGCTCGTGCACCGTCCCGACCTCTTCGCGTCCGACCGCGTCCAGAAGATCGCCGAGATCCTGACGCGCGTCCTGCGGACCATGGCCCACGCTCCGGAACGCCTCGTCGGCGGTGTGGACGTGTCGCTGCCCGGCGAACGGCTACTGCTGGAAGAGTGGAACGACACGGCGGCCGACGTGCCGTGGGCCTCCCTCCCCACCCTGTTCGAGGAGCAGGTGGCACGTGCCCCCGAAGCCGTGGCGGTGGAGTTCGAAGGGGAAGCCGTGTCGTACGGCGAGCTGGACGCGCGGGCGAATCGTCTGGCGCGCCACCTGGGCTCGTTGGGGGTGGCAGCGGAGTCGCGCGTCGTGGTGGCACTGCCGCGATCGGTGGACGCGGTGGCGGCGCTGCTGGCCGTCTCCAAGGCAGGGGCCGCGTACGTTCCGGTGGATCCGTCGTACCCGGCGGAGCGGATCGCTTTCATGCTGGAGGACTGCGAGCCGGCGGCGGTGATCTCGTTCTCGGACACCGGCGTGGCCCCGGGCGGCCCGGTCCCGGGCGCAGGAGCTACCGAGGGAACCGACCCCGCCGGACCCGACGACATACCGCTGGTCCTGCTCGACGCCCCCGAACTGGCGGCTCGACTCGCCGGACTCCCCTCGACCCCGCCCGACGCGCTGGAGCGGCGCCCGGACCAGGCGGCGTACGTGGTGTACACGTCGGGTTCGACCGGACGGCCGAAGGGCGTCGTGGTGGAGCACCGTTCGCTCGGCGCCTACCTGCTGCGGAACCGGCAGACGTACGCCGGGACCACCGGGAACTCCGTGCTCCACACGTCGCTCTCCTTCGACCTGACGGTGACGGCTCTGTTCACGCCGCTGGTGTGCGGTGGCAGGGTGCGCCTGGGCGACCTGGAGGACGGTGCCGGAGCGACGTTGCTGAAGGTCACCCCGAGCCACTTGGCTCTGATGGCGGACCACGAGGACATGGTCGCTCCGGCCGGCACCCTGGTGGTCGGCGGCGAGGCGCTGACGGGCGAGGTGCTGGACGCCTGGCGCCGCCGACACCCCGACGTCACCGTCTACAACGCGTACGGTCCCACCGAGGCCACGGTGAACTGCATGGAGTGGCGTCTGGACCCGGGCGGGACGACGCCGCGGGGCGCAGTACCGATCGGCACGCCGTTCCCGAACACACGGGTCTTCGTGCTGGACTCGTTCCTGCGGCCGGCGCCGGTCGGGATGCCCGGCGAGCTGTACGTGGCGGGTGCGCCGCTCGCCCGCGGCTACTGGGGCCGGAGCGACGTCACGGCGGAGCGGTTCGTGGCGTGCCCCTTCGGCGGCACGGGAGAGCGTATGTACCGCACCGGTGATGTGGTGCGGTGGCGTGACATCGGGGTTCTGGAGTACGTGGGCCGGGTCGACGACCAGGTGAAGGTGCGGGGCTTCCGCATCGAACTGGGCGAGGTCGAGGCGGCGTTGGCGGGCTGTGCAGGTGTGGCCCGCGCGGTCGCGACGGTGCGAGTGAACGATGAGGCCGACCGCCGACTGGTCGGTTACGTGACGGCGGAGCCGGGCGCGGTGGTGGACGGGGCGGCGCTGCGCGCGCAGTGTGCCCGGAGCCTTCCGGAGTACATGGTTCCGTCCGCGGTCGTGGTGCTGGAAGGGCTGCCGCTGACTCCCCACGGAAAGGTGGACCGCGGTGCTCTGCCCGAGCACGGGGCGCGAGTGGTCAGGGGGCGCGGGCCGCGGTCGCCGCGCGAGGACATCTTGTGTGGTCTGTTTGCCGAGGTGCTGGGTGTGCCGGCGGTCGGTATTGATGATGATTTCTTTGCTCTGGGTGGGCATTCGTTGTTGGCGACGCGTCTGGTGGGTCGGGTGCGCGCTGTTCTGGACGCTGAGTTGTCGGTGCGGCAGTTGTTCGAGGCTCCGACGGTCGCGGGGCTGGATGGGGTGTTGGACGGGGCCGATCGGGGACGTGCGCCGGCGGTCAGGGCACAGGTGCGTCCGGGGCGGTTGCCTTTGTCGTTCGGCCAGGAGCGGTTGTGGTTCCTGCATCAGCTGGAGGGTCCGGGTGCGGCCTACAACGTTCCTTCGGCGGTCCGGCTGGCCGGTGAGCTGGACCAGGAGGCGCTGCGGTTGGCGCTCGGGGATGTCGTGGCGCGGCACGAGAGTCTGCGTACGGTGTTCGCCGAGGATGCCCAGGGCGCGTACCAGGTTGTACTTGACGCGGGAGTCGAGGTTCCGTGGACCGTCGCCCAGGTGACGGAGGGGGAGCTGCCGGAGCGGTTGGCGACTGCTGCCCTGCATGTTTTCGATCTCTCCGCCGAGATCCCGGTCAGCGCAGCCCTGTTTGAGATCGCACCCGACGACCATGTCCTGCTGCTGTTGGTGCATCACATTGCGACTGATGGCTGGTCGCTGAGGCCCATGGTTCGTGACCTGACGAGCGCATATGAGGCGCGCGTCGCTGGACGTGGGCCGCAGTGGCCGGCGTTGCCGGTGCAGTATGCGGATTTCGCCGTGTGGCAGCGGGAGTTGCTGGGTTCGGAGGATGACCCGGACAGTGTGGTTTCGGCGCAGGTCGCGTATTGGCGGGGGCGGTTGGCGGGGTTGCCGGCGGAGATTGAGTTGCCGGTGGATCGTTCGCGTCCGGCGGTGGCGAGTTACCGGGGTGACCGGGTGGATTTCGTGGTGTCCGCGGATGTGATGCAGCGGGTGGCGGGGTTCGCGCGGGAGTCGGGTGCGAGTGTGTTCATGGTGTTGCAGGCGGCGTTGGGTGTGTTGTTGTCGCGGTCGGGTGCGGGTGAGGACATACCGATCGGGACCCCTGTCGCCGGGCGTGGTGATGATGCGGTGGATGACTTGGTGGGGTTGTTCATCAACAGTCTGGTGTTGCGTACGGATGTGTCGGGTGATCCGACGTTCCGTGAGTTGGTGGCGCGGGTGCGGGAGTCGGATCTGGAGGCGTACGCGCATCAGGATCTGCCGTTCGAGCGGCTGGTGGAGGTCCTCAACCCCGAGCGGTCGCTGTCCCGCCATCCCCTCTTCCAGGTCATGCTCATTCTTAACAACCAGATGTCCACCGGGGCCGAATCGCATGCCCCGCACCTCGACGTGAGTGAAATCCGTGCGACGCATGACGCAGCCCGCTTCGACCTGACCTTCGAATTCGCTCAGATGGATCCAGAGAATGGTTTGCGGGGTGGGTTGACGTTTGCTTTGGATGTGTTTGATCGGTGTTCTGCTGAGTTGTTGGTGGGGCGTTTGGTGTGGTTGTTGGGTGTGGTTGTGGGTTCGCCGGATGTTCCGGTGGGTGGGATTGATGTGTTGGTGCCTGAGGAGCGGCATCGGGTTTTGGAGGGGTGGAATGCGACGGGTGTGGCCTTGCCGGAGGTTTCACTGTCGGGGTTGTTCGAGGAGCAGGTGGTGCGGGCGCCGGGGGCTGTGGCGGTGGAGTTCGAGGGTGGTGTGGTGTCGTATGGGGAGTTGGATGGTCGGGCGAATCGGTTGGCGTGGTATTTGAGGTTGTTGGGGGTGGGTGGGGAGTCGCGTGTGGTGGTGGCGTTGCCGCGTTCGGTGGATGCGGTGGTGGCGTTTTTGGGTGTGTTGAAGGCGGGGGGTGTTTATGTTCCGGTGGATTTGTCGTATCCGGCGGAGCGGGTTGCTTTTGTGGTGGGGGATTGTGCGCCGGCGGCGGTGATTTCGTGTCGGGGCTGGGGTTGTCGGGTGAGGGTGCCGTTGGTTTTGTTGGATGACTTGGTGGTGGTGTCCGGGCTTGCTGAGGTTTCTTCGGGTTCTTTGGGGGTGGTTTCTGGTCGGGATGAGGCGGCGTATGTGGTGTATACGTCGGGGTCGACGGGGCGGCCGAAGGGTGTGGTGGTGTCGCAGGGTGGTGTGGTGAATGTGTTGGCGGGTTTGCGGGGGGTGGTGGGTTCGGGGCGTGTGTTGGCGTTGACGACTTTTGCTTTTGATATTGCGGTGTTGGAGTTGTTCGGTCCGTTGACGTCGGGTGGTTGTGTGGTGTTGGCGTCTTCCGAAGTGGTTGGTGATGCGGGTTTGTTGGTGGATTTGGTGGTGTCGTCGGGTGTGTCGGTGGTGCAGGCGACGCCGTCGTTGTGGCGGGAGATTCTGGGGGTTGCGGGGGATCGGCTGAAGCATGTTCATGCGTTGGTGGGGGGTGAGGCGTTGCCGGGTGATGTGGCGGGTTTGTTGGTGGATTCGGTGGCGTCGGTGGTGAATGTTTATGGGCCGACGGAGACGACGGTTTGGTCGACGAGTGGGGTGGTGGTGTCGGGTTCGGATGTTTCTATTGGTGGTCCGTTGGTGAATACGCGGGTGTTTGTGCTTGATGGGTTTTTGCGGCCGGTGCCTGTGGGTGTGTCGGGTGAGTTGTATGTGGCGGGTGCTGGTGTTGCGCGGGGGTATTGGGGTCGGGCGGGTTTGACGGCGGAGCGTTTTGTGGCGTGTCCGTTTGGTGGTGTGGGTGAGCGGATGTATCGCACGGGTGATGTGGTGCGGTGGCGTTCTGATGGTTCGCTGGGTTATGTGGGCCGGGTTGATGATCAGGTGAAGGTGCGGGGTTTCCGTATTGAGCTTGGTGAGGTTGAGTCGGCGTTGGTGGGTTGTGGGGGTGTGGCCCGGGCGGTCGCGGTGGTTCGCGGGGATGTGGCGGGGGACCGTCGGTTGGTTGCTGGTGTGGTTCCCGAAGATGGTGTGGTTCTCGATTTGGGTGTGGTGCGTGCGGAGGTGGGTCGGCGTCTGCCGGATTACATGGTTCCCGTGTTGGTCGTGGTGGATGAGGTGCCGTTGACGCCGAATGGGAAGGTGGACCGGCGGGCTTTGCCGGAGCCTGAGGTGGTTGTGGTTTCGGGGCGTGGGCCGGGCTCTCCTCGGCAGGAGATTCTGTGTGGTCTGTTCGCTGAGGTGCTGGGTGTGCCGGCGGTCGGTATTGATGATGATTTCTTTGCTCTGGGTGGGCATTCGTTGTTGGCGACGCGTCTGGTGGGTCGGGTGCGCGCTGTTCTGGACGCTGAGTTGTCGGTGAGGCAGTTGTTCGAGGCTCCGACGGTCGCGGGGCTCGATGGGGCGTTGGACGGGGCCGATCGGGGGCGTGCGCCGGCGGTCAGGGCACGGGTGCGTCCGGGGCGGTTGCCTTTGTCGTTCGGCCAGGAGCGGTTGTGGTTCTTGCATCAGCTGGAGGGTCCGGGTGCGGCTTACAACGTGCCGTTGGCGTTGCGGTTGGGCGGCAGGTTGGACCGGGAGGCTTTGCGGTTGGCGTTGGGTGATGTCGTGGCGCGGCACGAGAGTCTGCGCACGGTCTTCGCCGAGGATGCTCAGGGGCCGTATCAGCGGGTGCTGGATGTTGGGGTCGCGGTTCCGTGGTCTGTTTCGTCGTGTGGGCAGGAGGAGCTTTCGGAGCGGTTGGAGGAGGCTGCTCGGTATGCCTTCGATCTGACGGTCGACGTTCCGATCCGGGCCACTCTGTTCGAGCTCGGTCCCGATGAGCACGCTCTGCTCCTGCTCGTCCACCACATAGCCGGTGACGGTCAGTCGGTCGACCCTCTGCGCCGCGACCTCGTCGCAGCCTATGAGGCACGGGTGGCGAGCCGTGAGCCGCAGTGGCCGGTGCTTCCGGTGCAGTATGCGGATTTCGCTGTGTGGCAGCGGGAGTTGCTGGGCTCGGAGGATGACCCGGACAGTCTCGTTTCGGCGCAGATCGCGTACTGGCGGGAGCGGCTCGCCGACCTGCCGACGGAGATCGAGCTGCCTGCGGACCGCCCGCGGCCGGCTGCTGCCTCCCACCGCGGCGCCCGTGTCACGTTCAGCGTGCCCGGGGACGTGCATGCCGGGATCCAAACGTTCGCCCTGTCGAACAACACCACCGTATTCATGGTGTTGCAGGCGGCGTTGGGTGTGTTGTTGGCGCGGTCGGGTGCGGGTGAGGACATACCGATCGGGACCCCTGTCGCCGGGCGTGGTGATGATGCGGTGGATGACTTGGTGGGGTTGTTCATCAACAGTCTGGTGTTGCGTACGGATGTGTCGGGTGATCCGACGTTCCGTGAGTTGGTGGCGCGGGTGCGGGAGTCGGATCTGGAGGCGTACGCGCATCAGGATCTGCCGTTCGAGCGGCTGGTGGAGGTCCTCAACCCCGAGCGGTCCCTGTCCCGCCATCCCCTCTTCCAGGTCATGCTCACCCTCAACAACGCGGGCGTCACCCCAGCACCGGAGCGCGGCGAGGGCACCGACGCCGCAGGCGTCATCGATGTCGTGCTGCACCCGGTGGAGACCGGCACCGTGCGCTACGACCTCAACTTCCATCTGGGCGAGCGCCGGGACAACGGCGGGCTGCGAGGCGTCCTGGACTACAGCACCGACCGGTTCGACCGCGAGTCCGCCCAGCTCCTCGCGGACCGCCTCGTGCGGTTGCTGACCGTGACCGTGGAGTCTCCGGATGCCCCCGTCAGCCGGGCGGACATGCTGCTGGAGGGCGAGCGGCGACAGATCCTGGAGGAGTGGAACGACACGGCTGCGGAGAGGGCGGGGACGGAGGCGACGTCGCTGTCGGCACTGTTCGAACAGCAGGTGGCCAGGACTCCGGACTCCCGTGCCCTGCAATTCGAGGGCTCCGCGCTGTCGTACCGAGAACTCGACAGGCGCGCCAACTGCCTGGCCCACCTGCTCAGGTCCATGGGAGCCGGGCCGGAGAGCCGGGTGGCGGTGGCGATACCCCGGTCACTCGACCTGGTCGTGGCCTTGCTCGCGGTACTCAAGGTGGGTGGCGCCTACCTGCCCGTCGATTCCGAGTATCCGGCCGAGCGCATCGCGTTCATGCTCGCCGACGCGGAACCCACGGCATTGCTGACCACTCGGCAACTAAAGAGCAGGCTCCCCGCGCCCACCGGTCTCCAGGTCGTCGTGGTGGACGACCCCGCTACGCGACGGCAGACCGAGTCGTTCACCGGGGAGCACCCGCCGCTCGCTCAGGTCTCCTCGTCGCATCCGGCCTACTTGATCTACACCTCGGGTTCTACCGGAGAGCCCAAGGGCGTCCTCGTACCGCACCGGGGAATCGTCAACCGATTGCGGTGGATGCAGGACGAATACCGCCTCACCTCTCGGGATCGAGTCCTCCAGAAGACGCCGGCGAGCTTCGACGTCTCGGTGTGGGAGTTCTTCTGGCCCCTGCTGAGCGGAGCGACGCTCGTCCTCGCGCGGCCAGGAGGTCACCGAGAGCCGGCGTATCTGTCGGGGCTCATCCAGTCTGCCGGTATCACGACGGTGCACTTCGTGCCGTCGATGTTGGATGCCTTCCTGCGTGAACCCACGGCTGCGGCGTGCACCGGACTGAAGCGTGTGCTGTGCAGCGGTGAGGCCCTGTCCGCTGCCACCGAGGAGTTATTCCACCGCACGCTCGGGGCCGAACTCCACAACCTCTACGGGCCGACCGAGGCCGCGGTCGACGTGACCTACTGGCACTGCGAGGGCGACCGTCCTGGCCGGCCCGCCCCCATTGGAAAGCCTTTGGTGAATACGCGGGTGTTTGTGCTTGATGGGTTTTTGCGGCCGGTGCCTGTGGGTGTGTCGGGTGAGTTGTATGTGGCGGGTGCTGGTGTTGCGCGGGGGTATTGGGGTCGGGCGGGTTTGACGGCGGAGCGTTTTGTGGCGTGTCCGTTTGGTGGTGTGGGTGAGCGGATGTATCGCACGGGTGATGTGGTGCGGTGGCGTTCTGATGGTGTTCTGGAGTTTGTTGGGCGGGTTGATGATCAGGTGAAGGTGCGGGGTTTCCGTATTGAGCTTGGTGAGGTTGAGTCGGCGTTGGTGGGCTGTGCGGGTGTGGCCCGGGCGGTCGCGGTGGTTCGGGTGAACGATGAGGCCGACCGTCGGTTGGTGGGGTATGTGACGGCGGAGTCGGGTGCGGTGGTGGACGGGGCGGCGCTGCGTGCGCAGTGTGCCCGGAGCCTTCCGGAGTACATGGTTCCGTCGGTGGTCGTGGTGCTGGATGAGGTGCCGTTGACGCCGAATGGGAAGGTGGACCGGCGGGCTTTGCCGGAGCCTGAGGTGGTTGTGGTTTCGGGGCGTGGGCCGGGCTCTCCTCGGCAGGAGATTCTGTGTGGTCTGTTCGCTGAGGTGCTGGGTGTGCCGGCGGTCGGTATTGATGATGATTTCTTTGCTCTGGGTGGGCATTCGTTGTTGGCGACGCGTCTGGTGGGTCGGGTGCGCGCTGTTCTGGACGCCGAGTTGTCGGTGAGGCAGTTGTTCGAGGCTCCGACGGTCGCGGGGCTCGATGGGGTGTTGGAGGGTGCGGGCCGTAGTTGTGTGCCGGTGTTGCGGGCGGGGGGTCGTCCGGGGCGGTTGCCTTTGTCGTTCGGTCAGCAGCGGTTGTGGTTCCTGCATCAGCTGGAGGGTCCAGGTGCGGCTTACAACGTGCCGTTGGCGTTGCGGTTGAGTGGTGTGCTGGACCGGGAGGCTTTGCGGTTGGCGTTGGGTGATGTCGTCGCGCGGCACGAGAGTCTGCGCACGGTCTTCGCCGAAGACACGCAGGGCGCGTATCAGGTCATACGTGCAGTGGCCGACTGCGAACCCGAGTTTGCGGTGGTCCGCTGCTCGGAGAGCGAGCTCGCGGCGAAACTGGCGGCTGCCGCACGTCACGCTTTCGACCTCGAACGGGAACTTCCGCTGCGGGCAGTGCTGTTCGAGCTGGGTGCCGAGGAACACGTGCTGCTCGTGCTGGTGCATCACATCGCGAGCGATGGCTGGTCCGTGCGCCCACTGGTGCGTGACCTGAGTGCCGCGTATGGGGCCAGGGTGAATGAGGTGCTGCCTGAGTGGCCGACACTGCCGGTGCAGTATGCGGATTTCGCGGTGTGGCAGCAGGATCTCCTGGGTTCGGAGGATGACCCGGACAGTCTCGTTTCGGCGCAGGTCGCGTATTGGCGGGGGCGGTTGGCGGGGTTGCCGGCGGAGATTGAGTTGCCGGTGGATCGTTCGCGTCCGGCGGTGGCGAGTTACCGGGGTGACCGGGTGGATTTCGTGGTGTCCGCGGATGTGATGCAGCGGGTGGCGGGGTTCGCGCGGGAGTCGGGTGCGAGTGTGTTCATGGTGTTGCAGGCGGCGTTGGGTGTGTTGTTGTCGCGGTCGGGTGCGGGTGAGGACATACCGATCGGGACCCCTGTCGCCGGGCGTGGTGATGATGCGGTGGATGACTTGGTGGGGTTGTTCATCAACAGTCTGGTGTTGCGTACGGATGTGTCGGGTGATCCGACGTTCCGTGAGTTGGTGGCGCGGGTGCGGGAGTCGGATCTGGAGGCGTACGCGCATCAGGATCTGCCGTTCGAGCGGCTGGTGGAGGTCCTCAACCCCGAGCGGTCGCTGTCCCGCCATCCCCTCTTCCAGGTCATGCTCACCCTCAACAATGCTCCGGAAATCGGAGCGCTGCCCGTTCTGCGGGATCTTTCCGTTAGCCCGATGGAGACAGATGCGGAGAGCGCCAAGGTCGATCTTTCCTTTGCCTTCTCGCCCGACGCTTCTTCTGGTTTGCGGGGTGGGTTGACGTTTGCTTTGGATGTGTTTGATCGGTGTTCTGCTGAGTTGTTGGTGGGGCGTTTGGTGTGGTTGTTGGGTGTGGTTGTGGGTTCGCCGGATGTTCCGGTGGGTGGGATTGATGTGTTGGTGCCTGAGGAGCGGCATCGGGTTTTGGAGGGGTGGAATGCGACGGGTGTGGCCTTGCCGGAGGTTTCACTGTCGGGGTTGTTCGAGGAGCAGGTGGTGCGGGCGCCGGGGGCTGTGGCGGTGGAGTTCGAGGGTGGTGTGGTGTCGTATGGGGAGTTGGATGGTCGGGCGAATCGGTTGGCGTGGTATTTGAGGTTGTTGGGGGTGGGTGGGGAGTCGCGTGTGGTGGTGGCGTTGCCGCGTTCGGTGGATGCGGTGGTGGCGTTTTTGGGTGTGTTGAAGGCGGGGGGTGTTTATGTTCCGGTGGATTTGTCGTATCCGGCGGAGCGGGTTGCTTTTGTGGTGGGGGATTGTGCGCCGGCGGCGGTGATTTCGGTGTCGGGGGCTGGGGTTGTCGGGTGTGAGGGTGTGCCGTTGGTTTTGTTGGATGACTTGGTGGTGGTGTCCGGGCTTGCTGAGGTTTCTTCGGGTTCTTTGGGGGTGGTTTCTGGTCGGGATGAGGCGGCGTATGTGGTGTATACGTCGGGGTCGACGGGGCGGCCGAAGGGTGTGGTGGTGTCGCAGGGTGGTGTGGTGAATGTGTTGGCGGGTTTGCGGGGGGTGGTGGGTTCGGGGCGTGTGTTGGCGTTGACGACTTTGCTTTTGATATTGCGGTGTTGGAGTTGTTCGGTCCGTTGACGTCGGGTGGTTGTGTGGTGTTGGCGTCTTCCGAAGTGGTTGGTGATGCGGGTTTGTTGGTGGATTTGGTGGTGTCGTCGGGTGTGTCGGTGGTGCAGGCGACGCCGTCGTTGTGGCGGGAGATTCTGGGGTTGCGGGGATCGGCTGAAGCATGTTCATGCGTTGGTGGGGGTGAGGCGTTGCCGGGTGATGTGGCGGTTTGTTGGTGGATTCGGTGGCGTCGGTGGTGAATGTTTATGGGCCGACGGAGACGACGGTTTGGTCGACGAGTGGGGTGGTGGTGTCGGGTTCGGATGTTTCTATTGGTGGTCCGTTGGTGAATACGCGGGTGTTTGTGCTTGATGGGTTTTGCGGCCGGTGCCTGTGGGTGTGTCGGGTGAGTTGTATGTGGCGGGTGCTGGTGTTGCGCGGGGTATTGGGGTCGGCGGGTTTGACGGCGGAGCGTTTTGTGGCGTGTCCGTTTGGTGGTGTGGGTGAGCGGATGTATCGCACGGGTGATGTGGTGCGGTGGCGTTCTGATGGTTCGCTGGGTTATGTGGGCCGGGTTGATGATCAGGTGAAGGTGCGGGGTTTCCGTATTGAGCTTGGTGAGGTTGAGTCGGCGTTGGTGGGCTGTGCGGGTGTGGCCCGGGCGGTCGCGGTGGTTCGGGTGAACGATGAGGCCGACCGTCGGTTGGTGGGGTATGTGACGGCGGAGTCGGGTGCGGTGGTGGACGGGGCGGCGCTGCGTGCGCAGTGTGCCCGGAGCCTTCCGGAGTACATGGTTCCGTCGGTGGTCGTGGTGCTGGATGAGGTGCCGTTGACGCCGAATGGGAAGGTGGACCGGCGGGCTTTGCCGGAGCCTGAGGTGGTTGTGGTTTCGGGGCGTGGGCCGGGCTCTCCTCGGCAGGAGATTCTGTGTGGTCTGTTCGCTGAGGTGCTGGGTGTGCCGGCGGTCGGTATTGATGATGATTTCTTTGCTCTGGGTGGGCATTCGTTGTTGGCGACGCGTCTGGTGGGTCGGGTGCGCGCTGTTCTGGACGCTGAGTTGTCGGTGAGGCAGTTGTTCGAGGCTCCGACGGTCGCGGGCTCGATGGGGTGTTGGAGGTGCGGGCCGTAGTTGTGTGCCGGTGTTGCGGGCGGGGGGTCGTCCGGGGCGGTTGCCTTTGTCGTTCGGTCAGCAGCGGTTGTGGTTCCTGCATCAGCTGGAGGGTCCGGGTGCGGCTTACAACGTGCCGTTGGCGTTGCGGTTGGGCGGCAGGTTGGACCGGGAGGCTTTGCGGTTGGCGTTGGGTGATGTCGTCGCGCGGCACGAGAGTCTGCGCACGGTCTTCGCCGAAGACACGCAAGGCCCCTACCAAGTGGTACGTGAAGCAGCTGACAGCGAACCGGAGGTCGTGAGCATCCGCGTCTCGGCGGAGGAACTGGCGACGGAGCTGGCAGCCGCAGTGCGGCACCCGTTCGACCTGACGAGGAGCCTGCCTCTTCGGGCGATGCTGTTCGAACTGGACGCCGACGAGCATGTGCTGCTTCTGCTGGTGCATCACATTGCGAGCGACGGCTGGTCGGTCCGTCCCCTGGTGCGTGACGTGAGTGCTGCGTATGCGGCGAGGGTGAGCGGTCAGTCTCCGCAGTGGCCGGTGCTTCCGGTGCAGTATGCGGACTTCGCGGTGTGGCAGCGGGAGTTGCTGGGCTCGGAGGACGATCCGGACAGTCTCGTTTCGGCGCAGATCGCGTACTGGCGGGAGCAGCTCGCCGACCTGCCCGCGGAGATCGCTCTGCCGGTGGATCGTCCGCGTCCGGCGGTTTCTTCGCAGTGTGGTGGGCGGGTGGAGTTCACGGTGCCTGCCGGGGTGCATGCGGGTGTGGTGCGGTTGGCTCGTGAGTGCGGTGCGAGTGTGTTCATGGTGTTGCAGGCGGCCCTGGGGTTGCTGCTCGCGCGTTCCGGTGCGGGTGAGGACATACCGATCGGCACGCCTGTCGCCGGGCGTGGTGATGATGCGGTGGATGACCTGGTGGGGTTGTTCATCAACAGTCTGGTGCTGCGTACGGATGTGTCGGGTGATCCGACGTTCCGTGAGCTGGTGGCGCGGGTGCGGGAGTCGGATCTGGAGGCGTACGCGCATCAGGATCTGCCCTTCGAGCGGCTGGTGGAGGTCCTCAACCCCGAGCGGTCCCTGTCCCGCCATCCCCTCTTCCAGGTCATGCTCACCCTCAACAACACCGATGTGGCCTCCGCGTCCCAGCAGATCCAAGAGCTGGCGGGGCTGGTGGTGCGGCCGCAGCCGGTGGAAACCGGCGAGGCCAAGAACGACCTCACCTTTGCCTTCGTCGGCCTGCCCGATACCGAAAGCCCCGGCGGCATCCCCGAAGGCAACGGCCTCCACGGCATCCTGGAGTACAACGCCGACCTGTTCGACCGGGTGACCTGCGCAGCGCTCGCCGAACGCCTCGTACACCTCCTGGTCTCACTCACCGCCGACCCCGATCACCGGCTGGACGCCTACGAAGTCCTCACTCCTGCCGAGCGGCACGACGTCGTACACGGGTGGAACGACACACGACACGCCGTGGCCGCCACCACGGTGACAGCGATGTTCGACGCCTGCGTGGCATCCGCCCCGAACGACCCAGCCGTCGTTTTCGGCACCACGACGCTGACCTACGCGGACCTGGACCTCCGCGCCAACCACCTGGCCCGCCTCCTGGCCGAGCGCGGTATCGGACCGGAAGCGTTCGTGGGCATCGCGCTGGAACGCTCCGAGGCGTGGGTGGTGGCGATCCTGGCGGTCCTCAAGGCGGGCGGCGCGTTCCTCCCCCTCGACCCCGGATACCCGGATGACCGCCTGCGCTTCATGCTCCAGGACAGCGCGCCGGAGCTGGTCATCACCGCGGAGGGCCTGCGCGAGCGGATCGCGCACGAGGGCACGCCTCTGCTGATTCTGGATGCGCCGGAGGTGACGACCGTCCTGACGGCCGACCCCGCCCACGGTTCCGAGGTCGGGACCGGCCACGCCGTGATCCCCACAGGCCCGGACAGCGCCGCCTATGTCATCTACACCTCCGGCTCGACCGGCCGCCCGAAGGGCGTGGTCATCCCGCACGGCGGTCTGCCGAGCATGGTGTCCACCGCCGTCGACCGCTGGGAGCTGGGGCGGGGCTGCCGCGTCCTGCAAATGGCGTCCACCAGTTTCGACGCCTCCCTGTGGGATGTGTTCGGCGCGCTGCTCTCCGGGGCGACGCTCGTCCTGGCACCGGCGGACCAGGCCCTGGGCAAGGACCTGACGCGGTTCGTCTCCACTGCGGGTGTCACCCACATGACCCTGCCGCCCGCCGTCGTCGCCAGCCTGACGGAGGAGGAGCTGCCGCCCGGCCTGGTCATCACCGTCACGGGCGACACCTGCCCGCCGGCCACCGCACGGCGCTGGTCCGCCCGGCACCGGCTGTTCAACGGCTACGGGCCCACCGAGACGACCATTGCGGCCACCGCCGGGGAAATCAGGCCCGCCCGCCCGGAAGCGACCGGCGACGACGGGGCCGGGCCTCTGAGCGCCGGACAGACCGGGCGGGCGACCGGCTCGGTGCCGATCGGTTTCCCGTTCCGCAACAAGCGGATCTACGTACTCGACACCCGACTGCGGCCGGTGCCGCCGGGCACTGTCGGGCAGCTGTGGATCGCGGGCACCGGACTCGCCCGCGGCTACCACCGGGCACCGGACCTCACGGCAGCACGATTCGTCGCCGATCCCTTCGGCAGCCCCGGAGAGCGGATGTACGACACCGGGGACCTCGCACGCCGACGGATCGACGGCACTCTGGAGTTCGCCGGTCGCCGCGACGACCAGGTGAAGTTCGGCGGATTCCGGATCGAGCTGGGTGAGATCGAGTCCGTGCTGCTGCGCTGCCCCGGCGTCGCGCAGGCCGCGGCCACTGTCCGTGAGGACCAGCCGGGACAGCGCAGGCTGGTCGGCTACGCCGTGCCGGAACCCGGTGCCGGGCTCGACGCGGAGTCCCTGCGGGCGTTCACATCGGCCACTCTGCCCGGCCACGCCGTTCCCTCGGCCTTCGTCGTCCTGGAGGAGCTGCCGCTTTCCCCGAACGGCAAGGCCGACCGCGCCGCACTGCCCAGGCCGCAACACACCGTACGAGCCACGCCGCGCGGTCGCCGCGAGACCTTGCTGTGCGCGATCTTCGCCGATGTGCTCGGCCTCGAAGCGGCCGGGCCCGATGACCGCTTCTTCGATATCGGGGGCGACAGCATCTCCTCGATCTCGCTCGTCGGCAGGGCGCGCGCTGCCGGACTCGACCTGAGCCCGCGCGACGTGTTTACCCACCAGACGCCCGCCGCGCTCGCCGCCGCGTGCTCGCGCGAGAGGGCCGACGCTCTGGAGCACACCGACGACGGAGGACCGCTGAGGCCCACAGCTGTGCTGCGGCGCTTCACCGAACTCGGCGGCCCCATCGACCGGTTCGCCCAGTCCCGGCTGGTGGAGCTGCCGCCGGGAAGCGATATCGGGACGCTCGTGGCCACCGTGGACACCGTCGTGCGCCGCCACGACGCGCTGCGGCTGCGGCTGGTTGGTGACGGCGATGACCAGGTCCTTGAAGTGCGGGAACCCGACACGATGGACATCGCGGGAGCGGTGCGCCGCGTCGACCTGTCCCGCAAGCCGGGCGAATCCCCCGACGACGTGTCCGCCCGCGTGGCCGCCGAGGCCGACGCCGCCCGGGCCCGGCTCTCCCCGCGCGAGGGCCGTCTCGTCGAGGTGGTGTGGTTCGACCGCGGTGCCGGAGAGCCGGGCCTGGTCCTGCTCGTTATCCACCACTTCGCGGTCGACGAGGTGTCCTGGCGCATCCTGCTGCCCGAACTGATCGAGTGCTGGAACGCCCACCGGGAGAGGCGCACCCCCGAGCTCCGCCCCGTCGGCACGTCACTGCGCCGCTGGGCCCACGCAATGCACACCGCGGCCCACAGCCCCGAGCGTACGGCCGAGGCCGACGGCTGGGTCCGGCTGCTGTCCGGCCCGGAACAGCAACTCGGCAGCCGCCCCCTGGACCGTTCCCAGGACACGCTGGGCAGTGCGCGGAGCCTATCCCTCACCCTGCCCCCCGACGTCGCGGGGCGTGTGCTCGACGCCGTACCCGCGGCGTTCCACGCGGGTGTGGACGACGTGCTGCTCACCGGCCTGGCGCTGGCCGTCGCGCACTGGCGCGGCACCGGAGCCGGCCTCCTCGTGGACGTGGAGTCCCACGGCAGGCACGAGGAGCTGGTGCCGGGGGCGGACCTGACGACGACCGTAGGCTGGTTCACCGACATCCATCCGGTACGCCTGGACCTCGCCGGCGTCGACATCGGCGGCGCGCTGGCCGCAGGACCCGCGGCCGGGCAGGCGCTGAAGACGGTCAAGGAACAGCTGAGGGCCGTACCGGGCGACGGGTCGGGCTACGGACTGCTGAGGTACCTCAACCCCCGTACGGCCGAGGTACTCAAGGTGCTGCCGACCGCACAGATCGGATACAACAACCTCGGTCGTACCCGTGGCTCGGCCGACCGGACGAGCCACAGTCTGGGCAGGCTGGAGGGCCTGGGCGGCACGGACGACGCCCGCATCCCCCTGCCCCACGCCGTCGAACTGAACACGATGGTGCGTGAGGACGACACCGGCACCCACCTCGTCGCCATCTGGACCTGGGCGGACGGACTGTTCGAACAGCACCGCATGGAAGAGCTGGCCAGAACCTGGTTCGACGTCCTGGGCGCCCTGGCCGACCATACCGCCGCGCCGGACGCGGGCGGCCGTACCCCGTCGGACCTGCTCGGAGCAGGACTGAGCCAGAACGAGATCGACGCTCTCGAAGCCGAGTGGAGGACCTTGTGAACACCTCGGGCCTGCAAGACATCCTGCCGCTCTCCCCGCTCCAGGAAGGTCTCCTCTTCCACCGCCTCTACAGCGGCGACGCTCCCGACGTGTACGCCGTCCAACTGGTCGTCGAGCTGACCGGTGACCTGTCCGTGCCCTCGCTGAAGCAGGCGGCGCAGTCCCTCCTCGCACGGCACCCCGGCCTGCGGGCCGCCTTCCGGCACGAGGGGCTCAGCAGGCCGGTACAGCTGATACCCCGTCATGTCCCTCTGCCCTGGGCCGAGCACGACCTGACGGACATCCGTGACGCGGAGCGCGACCAGCGTCTGGAGGAACTGCTGCGCGCCGACCGCTACGAGCGCTTCGACCTGGCGACCCCGCCCCTGGTCCGCTTCCTGTGCATCCGCGTGGCGCGGGACCGGCATGTCTTCGTGATGTCCAACCACCACCTGCTGCTCGACGGGTGGTCGCTGCCGATCGTGCTGCGCGACCTCGTCACCTTGTATGCCACGGGGGGTGATGACTCGGAGCTGCCGCGGGTGCGCTCGCCCCGTGACCACCTGGAGTGGCTCTCCCGGCGGGATCGCGCCGCCGACCGGGCGGCGTGGGCCGAGGCCGTGGGCGGCTTCGACGAACCCTCGCTGATCGCACCGGACGCGCAGACGGCTCCCGCCCCCGAGCTGCCCGACGAACTCGAGCTGGAGCTTGACGCCGCCACGACCGCCGCTCTCGCCCCGGTGGCTCGCCGCCTCGGGGTCACCGCGAGCACGCTCGTCCAGACCGCATGGGCCCTTGTGCTGGCCCAGTTCACCGGCAAGGACGACATCGTCTTCGGAGCGACGGTGTCCGGGCGTCCTGCGGACGTCGAAGGCGTCGAAACCATGGTCGGCCTCTTCATCAACACCGTCCCCGTGCGCGTGCGACTGCGGCCCGCCGAGCACCTCGAGGACCTGATCACCAGGGTCCAGTTGGAACAGACCCGGCTCCTGCCGCACCACCACCTGGACCTCCCGTCCATCCGGCAACTCAGCGGCCTGACGGGCACCACTCAGATGTTCGACACGCTGCTGGTGTACGAGAACTACCCGGCCGCGCCGCACGGCACGGTGGGCGACGCCGAATCGGGCGGCGAGCTGCGCATCACCGACATGCGCGGCCGTGATGCCACGCACTACCCCCTGACCCTTCTCGTCCACCCGGGGGAACGTCTGCGTCTGCGCCTCGAATACCGCACGGACGCCGTCGACGAAGCCGGGGCGCGGTCGTTGGGTGAGCAACTCCTTCAGGCTCTGCGCGCCGTCGTCCACGAGACGCGGGTCCCGGTCGGCCGTCTCGACGTACGAGCTCCCGCCGAGCGCCTGCACCCTGCCGCGCACCGAGGGGAGGACCTGGCTCTGTCGGAGGTTTCACTGTCGGGGTTGTTCGAGGAGCAGGTGGTGCGGGCGCCGGGGGCTGTGGCGGTGGAGTTCGAGGGTGGTGTGGTGTCGTATGGGGAGTTGGATGGTCGGGCGAATCGGTTGGCGTGGTATTTGAGGTTGTTGGGGGTGGGTGGGGAGTCGCGTGTGGTGGTGGCGTTGCCGCGTTCGGTGGATGCGGTGGTGGCGTTTTTGGGTGTGTTGAAGGCGGGGGGTGTTTATGTTCCGGTGGATTTGTCGTATCCGGCGGAACGGGTTGCTTTTGTGGTGGGGGATTGTGCGCCGGCGGCGGTGATTTCGGTGTCGGGGGCTGGTGTTGCCGGGTGTGAGGGTGTGCCGTTGGTTTTGTTGGATGACTTGGTGGTGGTGTCCGGGCTTGCTGAGGTTTCTTCGGGTTCTTTGGGGGTGGTTTCTGGTCGGGATGAGGCGGCGTATGTGGTGTATACGTCGGGGTCGACGGGGCGGCCGAAGGGTGTGGTGGTGTCGCAGGGTGGTGTGGTGAATGTGTTGGCGGGTTTGCGGGGGGTGGTGGGTTCGGGGCGTGTGTTGGCGTTGACGACTTTTGCTTTTGATATTGCGGTGTTGGAGTTGTTCGGTCCGTTGACGTCGGGTGGTTGTGTGGTGTTGGCGTCTTCCGAAGTGGTTGGTGATGCGGGTTTGTTGGTGGATTTGGTGGTGTCGTCGGGTGTGTCGGTGGTGCAGGCGACGCCGTCGTTGTGGCGGGAGATTCTGGGGGTTGCGGGGGATCGGCTGAAGCATGTTCACGCGATGCTGGGCGGCGAGCCCTTCTCCGATGAAATGGCCGGAACGCTGGTGGAATCCCTGGCTTCCGTATGGAACGGCTACGGCCCGACCGAAGCCTCTGTCTACGCAACCGCCACCGCGATTTCGGGGCCGGACGTCACCATCGGAAGGCCGTTGGTGAATACGCGGGTGTTTGTGCTTGATGGGTTTTTGCGGCCGGTGCCTGTGGGTGTGTCGGGTGAGTTGTATGTGGCGGGTGCTGGTGTTGCGCGGGGGTATTGGGGTCGGGCGGGTTTGACGGCGGAGCGTTTTGTGGCGTGTCCGTTTGGTGGTGTGGGTGAGCGGATGTATCGCACGGGTGATGTGGTGCGGTGGCGTTCTGATGGTTCGCTGGGTTATGTGGGCCGGGTTGATGATCAGGTGAAGGTGCGGGGTTTCCGTATTGAGCTTGGTGAGGTTGAGTCGGCGTTGGTGGGTTGTGGGGGTGTGGCCCGGGCGGTCGCGGTGGTTCGCGGGGATGTGGCGGGGGACCGTCGGTTGGTTGCTGGTGTGGTTCCCGAAGATGGTGTGGTTCTCGATTTGGGTGTGGTGCGTGCGGAGGTGGGTCGGCGTCTGCCGGATTACATGGTTCCCGTGTTGGTCGTGGTGGATGAGGTGCCGTTGACGCCGAATGGGAAGGTGGACCGGCGGGCTTTGCCGGAGCCTGAGGTGGTTGTGGTTTCGGGGCGTGGGCCGGGCTCTCCTCGGCAGGAGATTCTGTGTGGTCTGTTCGCTGAGGTGCTGGGTGTGCCGGCGGTCGGTATTGATGATGATTTCTTTGCTCTGGGTGGGCATTCGTTGTTGGCGACGCGTCTGGTGGGTCGGGTGCGCGCTGTTCTGGACGCTGAGTTGTCGGTGAGGCAGTTGTTCGAGGCTCCGACGGTCGCGGGGCTCGATGGGGTGTTGGAGGGTGCGGGCCGTAGTTGTGTGCCGGTGTTGCGGGCGGGGGGTCGTCCGGGGCGGTTGCCTTTGTCGTTCGGTCAGCAGCGGTTGTGGTTCCTGCATCAGCTGGAGGGTCCGGGTGCGGCTTACAACGTGCCGTTGGCGTTGCGGTTGGGCGGCAGGTTGGACCGGGAGGCTTTGCGGTTGGCGTTGGGTGATGTCGTGGCGCGGCACGAGAGTCTGCGCACGGTCTTCGCCGAGGATGCTCAGGGGCCGTATCAGCGGGTGCTGGATGTTGGGGTCGCGGTTCCGTGGTCTGTTTCGTCGTGTGGGCAGGAGGAGCTTTCGGAGCGGTTGGAGGAGGCTGCTCGGTATGCCTTCGATCTGACGGTCGACGTTCCGATCCGGGCCACTCTGTTCGAGCTCGGTCCCGATGAGCACGCTCTGCTCCTGCTCGTCCACCACATAGCGACCGACGCGTGGTCGCTACGGCCCTTCGTCGGCGACCTCGTCGCGGCGTATGGGGCGAGGGCGGAGGGCGCTGCTCCTGGTTGGCCGGTGTTGCCGGTGCAGTATGCGGATTTCGCGGTGTGGCAGCGAGAGTTGCTGGGTTCGGAGGATGACCCGGACAGTCTGGTCTCGGCGCAGATCGCGTACTGGCGGGAGCAGCTCGCCGACCTGCCCGCGGAGATCGCTCTGCCGGTGGATCGTCCGCGTCCGGCGGTTTCTTCGCAGTGTGGTGGGCGGGTGGAGTTCACGGTGCCTGCCGGGGTGCATGCGGGTGTGGTGCGGTTGGCTCGTGAGTGCGGTGCGAGTGTGTTCATGGTGTTGCAGGCGGCGTTGGGTGTGTTGTTGGCGCGGTCGGGTGCGGGTGAGGACATACCGATCGGGACCCCTGTCGCCGGGCGTGGTGATGATGCGGTGGATGACTTGGTGGGGTTGTTCATCAACAGTCTGGTGTTGCGTACGGATGTGTCGGGTGATCCGACGTTCCGTGAGTTGGTGGCGCGGGTGCGGGAGTCGGATCTGGAGGCGTACGCGCATCAGGATCTGCCGTTCGAGCGGCTGGTGGAGGTCCTCAACCCCGAGCGGTCGCTGTCCCGCCATCCCCTCTTCCAGGTCATGCTTACCCTCAACAACACCGCAGGCATCACCGACGTGGCCGCCGTCGGCGGGGGCGACTTGACGGTCAGGCCGTTGGCTGCCGAAACCGCCACCGCGAAGTTCGATCTGCTGCTGTCCTTCGGTGAACTCCGTACGGCCCAGGGCGAGGCGGATGGGTTGACCGGAGTGCTGGAGTACGACACGGCTCAGTTCGACGCCTCCACCGCCCACCGCCTGACGCTGCGCCTGGTGTGCGTACTCGAACAGGTGACTGGCAACCCGAAACTGACGGTGGGAGCCACGAGCATCACGCTCCCCGACGAACTGGAGGTGATGCGGGCCTGGAACGACACCGCGCGCGACGTGCCCTCCACTCCCTTGCCGGAGTTGTTCGGCGCGCAGGCTCGACGCCGCGCCGAGCACTGCGCGATCCTGCACGAGCACGGCACCCTCACCTACGCCGAGCTGGACGCGCAGACGAACGCGTTGGCCAGGGCTTTGCTCGCCCACGGCGCGGGCCCGGACGCCGTCGTGGTCCTGGCGCTGCCTCGTGGCGCTGACTTCGTCCGAGGGCTCATCGGCACGCTCAAGGCGGGGGCCGCCTATGTTCCCCTGGACCCCGAACTTCCGAGCAGGCGGCAGGAGTTCGTCCTGCGCGATGCCCGACCCACGGTGCTGCTCACCACTCGGGACATCGCCGCGCGGCTGCCGCGGCACCACAGCACGCTCTTGCTCGATGACACCACGCTCGCGGCAGTGCCGCAGGCTTCCGTGACGGACGACGAGCGCGGCGGCCCCCTGCTGCCGGAACACCTCGCGTACGTCATGTACACATCGGGTTCTACGGGGGAGCCGAAGGCCGTCGAGATGACCGTCCGCGCCGTGCAGAACCTGCTGCACTGGCACCAGAAGGCGCTCCCCGTCCCCGACGGATCGGTCACCGCGCAGTTCACCGACACCGGCTTCGACGTCAGCGTTCAGGAGATCGCATCGGCCCTGCTCTGCGGCAAAACCCTCGCGATCTGCCCCGAGAACGTCCGCCGTGACCCCGACCGCATGGTGGCCTGGCTGAAGGAAACCGGCGTCCACGAACTACTCGCCCCCACGCTCGTCATCGAGGCGGTGTGCGCGAGTGCCCTGGAGGCTGGGGTGGAGCTGAGGGCCCTGCGGCACGTCGCACAGGCCGGTGAACCCCTGCTCACGGACGGCGCCATCGGACGCCACTGGTCGGCGGCCACCCTCCGGCCGAGGCTGCACAACCACTACGGGCCCACCGAGACCCACGTGGTGACGGCCGAGCCCCTGCCCGTCGACCCCGCGCACTGGCCGGCCGCCCCCGCCATCGGCAGCCCGCTGCCCAACGTGCGCGTCCATGTGCTCGACCATGAACTGCGGCCCGTCCCCCCGGGCGTCCCGGGGGAGCTGTACGTGTCGGGGGCGGCCGTCGCCCGCGGATACCGGGGGCGACCCCGGCTCACCGCGGAGCGCTTCGTCGCCTGCCCTTCGGGTGCGCCGGGGGAGCGCATGTACCGTACGGGCGACCGGGTCCGCCGCTCCGCCGACGGGCGGCTGCACCACCTGGGCAGAGTCGACGACCAGGTGAAGATTCGGGGCTTCCGGGTCGAGCCCGGCGAGGTGGCCGCGGTGCTGCGGAGCGACCCCGAGGTGGGCGCCGCCGCCGTCCTCGCCCGCGACGCGACCTCGCTGATCGCCTTCGTGACCCCCGCCCCCGGTGGTGCCCCCGACCCGCGCGAGCTGCGGGCCAGGATGCTGCGTACCGTGCCTGACCACCTCGTGCCTGCCGACTTCGTCGTCGTGGACGCGCTTCCGCTGACCCGCAACGGCAAGCTCGACCGCCGGGCGCTGCTGGGCATGGACATCGCCAGGCCGACGGCCCGTGCGGCGGCCACCGAGGCGGAGAAGCGCATCTGCGCGATCTTCGCTGAGGTGCTCGGTATCGAGCGCGTCACGCCCGACGACGACTTCTTCCAGCTCGGCGGGCACTCCTTCCTCGCGACCAAGGTCACCGTACGGGTCAACGAGCAGCTGGAGGCCGAGCTGGGCGTGCGCGACCTGTTCGAGGCGCCCACCCCGGCAGACCTCGCCCGGGCGGTGGAGAGCCGCGGCACCCGTGACTCCTTCGCCCCTATGCTGCCGCTGCGGACCAAGGGCGAGGCACGACCGCTGTTCTGCGTGCACCCGGGGGGCGGCGTCGCCTGGTGCTACTCCGGTCTGCTCACCCACTTGGCCAGTGACATCCCGGTCTACGGGCTTCAGGCCCGCGCGCTGAGCCGACCGGGGGAGGCGCCGGCCGACGTCGGCGAGATGGCCGCTGATTACCTCCAGCAGATCCGCGAGATCCAGCCGGATGGCCCGTTCCGGCTGCTCGGCTGGTCTTTTGGTGGAGTCGTCGCCCACGAGATCGCGGTGCGGCTCCAGCACGCGGGAGAGGAGGTGGAGCTGCTCGGCCTCGTGGACTCCTACCCCAACGTCTCCGACGTCTCCGGGGCATCCGGCGTCTCCGAGCAGGACGTGCTGGAAGGCGCTCTGCGGCAACTGGAGGACAAGCTGCTGGTCGACAACCTCACCGCCGCGGACTTCCCCTTCGAGGAGGCGGAGTTGACGGCCGACCGGAGCGGACTCGTCGCGCGCTACCTGGAGTTCCTGCATGGTGAGCAGCATCCGCTCGCCGCCGTCGGCGACCGCACGCTGCTGGCCATGAAGGACGCGTGGATACACCACAGCAGGCTCCTCGCGACCCACCGGCCCGGGCGCTACCGCGGCGACCTGCTGATGTTCTCGGCCGTGCACATGCCTCCAGAGCTGCGCGGCCGGGTGGACGCCACGGCCTGGCGGCCCTTCGTGGACGGCGCGATCGAGGACCACCCGGTGGACGCCGAGCACGAGCAACTGCTCACCGTGCCCGCCCATATCGCCACCATCGGCCGCTCACTGGCCGCACGCCTCTCGGCGAACGGCACTCAGGAGCCGTCCGAACGGCCCGGCAGCACGTCCTTGGCGACGAGCCGGGAGCCCGCGTAGCAGAGCCGGTACACATCCACCTCCTCCAGGAGGTCTCCGCTGGACCGGTAGAACGCGCAGGTGGCGCCGGGAGGTCTCGGGGCCGCTCGCATGTCGTCGGTCGGGTAGGGGAACTGCCGTTCGGGAAGTCGCTGCTGGATCTCGGCGCGCCCCTGCCCGACGCGCAGCGATTCGTAGACCCCGGGCCGCAGGACGCATGTGCTCAGCTGGTACGCGAACACGATGGCTGCCGGGAGCACGGTCAGAGCCACTCCCGCGGGTACCACGAACGCGGCTGCGAAGCGCAGCCTGGCCCGCCGCTGCGACACCGCCAGTTGCCGCGTCGATGCCGAACCCGTCGCACGCGCAGGGCCCCCCGCTACGTGCGACCGGTCCGCGCTCACCCGGTCGGGCACCGTGGCCCTCACCTCGAAGCCGCCCCCGTGGGGGCCCGCCCGGAGCATTCCGCCGATCACCGCCACCCGCTCCCGCATACCCGTCAGACCACGGTTGCCCGGCGTCGGCCGGCGACCGCGTCCGGCCGACGCCGCGCCGGGCGGAGCCGAGTTGACCACGCGGACCTCGGTCTCTCCGGCCTCGTGCCGGATGCGGACCTCCACCCTGCTGCCCGGCGCGTGCTTGGTGGCATTGGTCAAGGACTCCTGGACCACCCGGTACACCGCGCGGTCCACCAGCGGTGCCAGCGAGGGCGCCGCGCCCTCGCGCACCAGGGACACCTCGACACCGGACGTGGCGGCCCGGTGCACGAGGTCCTCCACCGACTCCGCCGTCGGAGCCGTCGATACCGGATCGGCGCTCTCGCGCAGGACGCCGATGGTGTCCCGCAGGTTGTCCACCGCGTCGGAGACGGCAGTCCGCAGCTCGGTCAGATCGGCCCGGAGCCGGTCCGGCAGATCGGGCTCCAGCTCAAGGGCGCCCGCGCGCAGCGCAATCAGGCTCAGTTCGTGCCCGAGCGAGTCGTGCATGTCTGCCGCGATCCGGGTGCGCTCTCGCAGCCGGGCCTCCTCCGCCACCGCGCGCTGGCGCTGCTCCAGGCTCATCGCCCGCTGCCAGCCGTCCCTCACCAGGGCCGCGCGAGCCTGGCGGTACCGGCCCACGAGCCAGGGCAGCAATAGCGCCGACGGCACCATCGTCACCACGTAGAACCACCAGACGAGGGGGACCCGCAACACGGCGCAGAGCACCAGGTTGACGGTCATGGCGCCGCCGAACGCCAGCAGCGACGTCCCGGCCGTGGCGGAGCGCGAACCCAGGAGGTAACTCGACACCGCGAGCGCCAGGAGGTACGGGTTCGCCGGACTGGTCCCCTGCACCAGGCCCAGCGCGCAGAGTCCGTTGACGGCCAGCAGCGCCGCACAGGGGTGCTTGCGGCTGCCGGGCACCGCCACCGCGAGGACGAGCGCGGGCACCACCACGTCCAGGAGTGCGGAGGACGCCGTGTCGTTCTCCAGGTACCACACGAGTCCGACCCCGGAGAGCGACAGCCACAGCGCCACGTCGCGCAGTGCTGACCCCGCCGCCGCCCAACGAGCCGGGACCTGGCGGCCCGCACGCGATCCACCCTTGTCGGTACGCCACATCACCCGCCGAGACTATCCAATGCCCACACGCGGCTATCAACCCCTTGGGACCAGCTGTGCGCAGGCACTTTCCGCCTCAGGTACAGCTCGTTGACACCTCTGACGCCTCACTGGCACCGTTGATCCACAAGCGCGTCGTCCCATTCGGGCATTCCGATCGATGTGACTGGGGGCCAGCGGTGGCACCGTTCGGCAATTCGGCAGGGCCCTTGCTTACCGGACGCATCTCGGCGGATCCGCACGGTCTGCTTCGCAGCGAGGTACTCGAACCACAACTGCGCTACGAGCTTGCCAACTTGCTGCCCCACTACATCCAGGCCGAGAAGGTCCTGCTCGCCGAGTACTACCGGCTCGACCTCCTGACCGCCGAGGAAATCGGCCCGCTGGAGGCGCAGTTGACCGCCGCCGGGGCGGACCCTGCCGCGGTCGGCGAGGTCGCCGCCGACACCATGAGCGACATCGCCTTTGCGATCGAGCGGTTCGTCACCGCCCGCGTCCCCACACTGCCCCCCGCCTGGCACGTCGACCGCAGCCGCAACGACCTCCAGGCCACCGCCCAGGCGTGCTACGGCAGGTCCCGGCTGTTGGAGGTGGAGGCAGCGCTCGTCGCGTTCGGGCGGTCCGCGTTGAACGCCGCGCGACGCCACGAAGACGTACTGCTGCCCGGCTACACCCACGCGCAACCCGCACAGATCATCAGCCCCGCCTACTACCTGTCCGCCCTCGTCGAGCAGGTACTCCACGCGCTGCGCCGGATCGAAGCGGTGCACCGCAGCGTCGCCTGCCCGCTGGGGGCCGGGGCGATGGCGGGCCAGGAACTGCCCTGGGACCGCGCCCGCATGGCGCGACTTCTCGGGTTCGACCATGTCAGCGAGCACGCCCTGCGCGCCGTCGCGCAGCGAGACTGGGCGCTGGAGGCGACCGCGGAACTTTCCTTGCTCGGTACGGCGTTGAGCCGGTTCGCCACCGACCTGATGACATGGGGCGGTGCCGGACACGGCTTCATCGACCTGCCCGACGAATGGTCGGGGATCTCCTCCGCCATGCCGCAGAAGAAGAACTTCCCTGTGCTCGAACGCATCCGTGCCCGCACGGCCCATCTGACCGCCGCGCACTTCGGCATCGCGGCGGCGCAGCGTTCCACCCCGTTCACCAACTCCGTGGAGATCTCCAAGGAGGCATCGGCACAGGTACCCGCCGCGTTCGACACCGCACTGTCCGTGCTGCGGCTGTTCACCGCGGTACTGGACCGCCTCGTCTTCCGCGCAGACCGCACACGGGAGGCCTGCGAGGCCGAGCACTTCGGCGGCTTCACCCTGGCGAACCTGCTGACGCTGCGCGCGGGCGTCCCCTGGCGCACCGCACAGGTCGTCGCCGGCCGCTACGTGGTGGCGGCGACCGAGGCGGCGCTGAGCCCCTTGGAGCCCGACGCCGCGCTGCTCCAGCGCATCGCCGAGGAGGCCGGCCACTCCGTGCCTGCGGCCGGTGACCTGCTGCGCGCCGCCTTCGACGTACCGGGTGCCCTGCGCGCCAAGCGCAGCACCGGCTCCACCAACCCCGATGAGGTCCGCCGAGCCTGTGCCGCCGGTTCGGCCGGCCTCGACCGCTTCGAGGAGATCAGTACGGCCCGCGAGACGCGGATGGGCCGCGGCGCCGCGGAGCTGGACCAGGCGCTCGCGGACATCACCGGGGCGAGGACGCCTTGCTGACCGAACGCGGCCGGGTCGGACTTCCCTACCGCGGCATGACCGGGGTCAGCACCGCCTTCGGCACCTTCGGTGAACTGCTCCAGGGAGTCCTGCCCGGCGGCGAGGACTTCCTGGTGACGCTGCCCATCGCGCGCTGGAGCGTGGCGACCTTCCGCAGCGGCCCCGCGGCGCACCGGCTGCGGGTCGTGCCGGACCACAAACACAAGGCACGACGCCTGCTGTCGATGATCCTGGACGACCATCCGGCGCCCGTCGGCGGAGTGCTCGTCCTGGAGAGCACCCTGCCGGAAGGCAAGGGATTCGCCAGCTCGTCGGCCGACCTGGTGGCCACGGCACGGGCCGTGGGCAACGCACTGGGCATCGCGATGCCGCCGGCCAGGATCGAGTCGTACCTGCGCCGCATCGAGCCCACCGACGGAGTCCTCTACGACGGCATCGTCGCCTTCGACCACCGCCGGGTGGAGCTGCGCCGCGCGCTCGGGGCGCTGCGCCCCATGTCCGTGGTCGGGATCGACGAAGGCGGCACCGTCGACACCGTCGCCTTCAATCGGCTTCCCAAACCGTTCTCCGACGCGGACCGGAGGGAGTACGCGCGGCTGCTCGCGCGCCTGACCGAGGCGGTGCGCGTTGGCGACCTTGCCGAGGCCGGAGCCGTCGCGACCCGCAGCGCGGTGCTCAACCAGGCGCTGCGGCCCAAGCGGACGCTTGACCGGATGATCGCACTGTGCGAGGAGATCGGCGGTCTAGGTGTCGTCGTCGCGCACAGCGGCACGTCCCTGGGCATTCTCGTCGACCGTTCGGACCCGCACTGGGCCCGCAAGATCGTGCACGCGTCACGGGGCTGCTTCGCCCTCGCCGGAAACGTGACCACCTACGTGACGCTGGGGTTCCGGCAGGACCCATGACGAACAGGCACCGGCGCAGGACGGTTTCCACGATGAAGTGAGGTTGGTATGGGTGCAGAGAGCCTGATCGACGCGGTGGGCCGTACCCCGGTCGTGCGGCTGCGCGTCGGAGCCGACCGGGGGGTCGAGGTCTTTGCCAAGCTGGAGCTGCAGAACCTCTTCGCGATGAAGGACCGGGTGGCGAAGAGGATCCTCACCGAGGCGCGCCGGACCGGCGCCCTGGCTCCCGGAGCACCGGTGGTGGAGAGTTCCTCGGGGACGATGGCGCTCGGCGTCGCCCTGGTCGGCACCCTGCTCGGCCACCCCGTGCACATCGTCACCGATCCGCGCATCGACCCGGTCACCCTCGCCAAGCTGACCGCACTCGGCTGCGAGGTCCACGTGGTACCGGCCATGGACGAGAACGGCTGGCAGGGCGCCCGCCTGACGCGGCTGCGCGAACTGCTCGAAGGCCTCCCCGGCGCCTTCTGGCCCCAGCAGTACGAGAACCCCGAGAACCCCGCCGCCTACCGCACCCTGGTGGACGAACTGGTCGCCGACCTCGGCGACGTGCACACGATCGTCGGCGCGGTCGGCAGCGGCGGCTCCCTCTGCGGCACCTCACGCGTGCTGCGCGAGAGTTCACCCGGCCTGCACGTCATCGGGGTGGACTGCGTCGGCAGCGTCCTGTTCGGGCAGCCCGACGTCCCCCAGCGACTGCAGAGCGGGCTCGGCAACAGCCTCCATCCGCCCAACCTCGACCACGGCGTCATCGACGAGGTGCACTGGCTGAACGACCACGAGGCGTTCGCCGCCACCCGTGAACTGGCCCGGCACGAAAAGGTCTTCGCCGGGAACACCGCCGGATCCGTCTACCGCGTCCTCACCCACCTGGCGGCGACGCTCCCGCCGGGGGCTCGCGCCGTCGGCATCTTCCCCGACCGCGGCGACCGGTACACCGACACCGTCTACAGCGACGCGTACTGGATCAGCAAACGCCTCGCCGAGCAGCCCGTCGCCACCCGACCGCGCCGCGTCGGCCGGGGCATCGAGGCCCGCACCTGGTCCTTCCGCGGCAACGGGGCGCAGGAGCCCCTGCCCACGTACGCCTTCGTGGAGTCCAACACCACGGGCACCGGCATGCTGGCCCTGAGCGCAGCGGCGGAGGCCGGGTACCGGCCGCTGCTGCTCACCAACGACCCCTCGCGCTACCAGGGTCTCGACGGCACCGGCGCCGAGGTACACACCTGCGACACCGAAGACCTGGACGGGCTCACCGCCCTGCTGGCGCGCGACGCGGAACTGGCCGCCGTCGGCAGCACCAGCGAGCTCTACCAGCAGACCGCCGCCCGCCTCGCCGGCGCCCTCGGACTGCCCGCGCAGGACCCCGAGGCCGTGGCACTGTGCCGCGACAAGGGCGCCCTGCGCAGGGCTCTCACCGAAGCGGGCCTGCACCAGCCGCGGTTCCGGGTCGTCACCAGCCCCGACGCCGCCCGCGCAGCCGCACACGAGGTCGGCCTGCCCTGCGTGGTCAAGCCCGTCGACGACTCGGGTTCGACGCTGGTGCGGCGCTGCGACACCGCGGATGAGGCGGCCCGGCACGCGGCCGACGTGCTCGCCGTGGAGCGCAACGGACGCGGCCAGCCCACTGCGCGCCGCGCCCTGGTCGAGTCCCTGCTGACCGGGCCCGAGTACAGCGTGGAGACCTTCGGCACGGACGCCGGACACGTGGTGCTCGGCGTGGTGGAGAAGTCGGTGACCGGTGCGCCCGCCTTCGTGGAACACCAGCATCTGCTCCCGGGCCGTCCGGACGCGGAGCCCGCCTCCGAGCTGGAGTCGGTGGTACTCGCCGCCCTCAAGGTGGTCGGGCTGCGCGGCGGCGCCGCCCACACCGAGGTCAAGCTGACCGAGGCCGGGCCCGCCGTCGTGGAGGTCAATCCGCGTCTGGCCGGCGGCATGATTCCCGAGCTGTTCCGGCTGGTGACCGGCGCCGACCTGGTGGCCGCACAGGTCGCCCACGACGCGGGAGGCGTCCCGAAACTGCCCGGTACCCGCGTCGGTGCGGCGGGCATCCAGTTCCTCGTGGCGGACCGCACCGGCCTCCTCGCCGGCGTCCACGGCGTCGAGGAGGCCCGGGTGCTGCCCGGTGTGGAGCGCGTCGTCCTGACGCGGGAGCCCGGCCGGCCGGTGGCGCCGCCGGTCGACGCCTACGGCCGCATCGGGTACGTCATCGCCCGGGGCGACAGCTCCGCCGAGGTCGCGGATGTGCTGGCGCGGGCCTGCGGACTGCTGCGCGTCGACGTCACCGCGCCGGAGGACGCGGGGTCGGGGCGTCCCGGTCCCCGCGTCCCGGCGGACGAGCCCTACGGCCGGACGCGCGCCAGCGGATCGCCCAGCGCCACGACGACCCGGCGCTCCCCGCGGTAGGGCGCGCGGCTGTGCGCGGCGGCGATGTTGTCGATCAGGAGCAGATCGCCCTTCCGCCACGGCACCGCCACCGCGTGGCGGTCGTACACCTCGTTGATGGTGTCGACGGTCGCACGGTCCAGGGCGGTGCCGTCGCCCCGGAACGTCGTGAAGGGCAGGCCGTCGGCGCCGAACTCGGCGAGCAGCAGCTCGCGTACCGCCGGGTCCATGGTCCACTCGTTGAGGAAGGCTATCTGGTTGAACCAGCAGCGCTCACCGGTCTGCGGGTGCTCGACCACCGCGGGCAGGGTCTGCCGGGTGCGCAGCCCGCCCGCCTCCGTCCACTCGTGGGCGATGCCGTGTGCCGCACAGTACGCGCTCACGGCCGCCCGGTCGTCCGTGCCGAAGGCGTCGGCGAGCGCCACTCCGAGCAATGGGCTGTAGTTGCGCACGAGTTGCCAGCCGTCCCGCTCGAACGACGCCGCGACGTCGGCAGGCAGGCCGGCGAGGACCGCCCGCGCGTCGGCGACGGACACCGCTCCGCCGCTGCTGCCCTGCTCCAGGCAGGACAGGACGAGCCATCTGGGGTAGCGGGCCGCGTTCGACAACTCGTGGTGCATGCACATGGGTTGGTCCGGAGGCCACTGGGAGGACGAGTACACCCCGCCCGGCAGCGCCGTGCGCGGGGCGAAGCCCTCCAACTCCGTCATCAGCTCCGAGGTCAGGGCCCGGCTCGCCGCGGCCGCGTCGGCCGGCTCGCGCAGCCCCAGCCCCCGCACCAGGACCGCGCCCCGCTCGACCGCGACGGACCGCAGCGCGGCGGCGTGCGTGCGGAGCCAACCGAGGCCGTCCCCGGCCGCCGCCTCCGCTTCCACGACCGGCACCGCATCCTCGGAAACGGCTGTCGACTCGCCGGCGAATCGGTCGACATCGCTGTACGGCATTTGTTCGCCCTTCCGTTTCTGCGGGATCGGAATATGGTGAGGGCGCGCTGCCGCAGCCCCTCGCATCGCAACGTAACAGCGATCGGGTGAAGCGGAAGTCTTTCAGTCTGGGGTAAATGGTTCTTGCCCATCGGGCGGGATTCCGGAAACTGTTCAGGCAGCCCATCGAAAGTGAGGAGTGCCCATGCCCGTGATAGCTGTCAACGGCGTACGGCTCGCATATCGGGACCTCGGTCACGGACCTCCCGTACTGCTGGTCATGGGAGCCGGAGCCACCGGCAGCGCCTGGCACCTGCACCAGGTCCCCGCCTTGGTCGCCGCAGGCAACCGGGTCGTCACCTTCGACAACCGCGGGCTCGGTCCCGACGGTCCGGGCGCCTCCGGCTTCACCGTGGACGACCTGGTCGCCGACGCCGCCGGGCTCGTCACGCGGCTGGACCTCGGACCGTGCACCGTCGTGGGCACCTCGCTGGGTGCACGCGTCGCCGCCGAACTCGCGCTCACCCGCCCCGACCTGGTCGACGCCATCGTCCTGATGGCGACCAGGGGCCGCAGCGACCCGCTCCACACCGCGCTCAGCCTCGCCGAACAGGAACTGGACGACCTGGGCATCGAACTGCCGCCGAGCTACCGTGCCGTGGTCAAGGCGCTGACCGAGCTGTCACCGCGCGGCTTCGCCGACGAGCAGGCGTTCACGGACTGGCTGGAGGTGTTCGAGCTGGCTCCGCCCCCCGGCCGCGCCGCGCGCGACCAACAGCGCCTCTACCCGATGCCGGACCGCCTCGACGCCTACCGGCGCATCGACGTCCCCTGCCACGTCATCGCCTTCGCCGACGACGTCATGGCGCCGCCCGCCATGGGCCGGGAGGTGGCTGCCGCCGTGCCCGGCGCGGGCTTCGAGGTCATCGAGGGCTGCGGACACCTCGGCTACCTGGAGCGGCCGGAAGCGGTCAACCGCGCGCTGCTGGAATTCCTGCGGGTATCCGCACCGGCGAGGACCGACCGGTTTGTGAAGGAGGGGAAATGCCGTTGACCGGCCCGACCGCGTCCCTGCCCTACGGGCAGGTGCTCAGACTGGACGAACTGCTGCAGGTCGCGCGCGTGCACGACGACGACGTCGACCACGTCCTGTTCCTGGCCACGCACCAGTCCTGCGAGATCTACTTCGCCGTCGTGCTGCGGCACTTGGAGGCGGTACGGGTCGCCCTGGACGCCCGTGACGGTGCGCTGGCGGTGCGCCGCGCTGCGCCGCTGCCCGTGCTGGTCGCCACCCTCGTGCACCAGTTCGATGGCCTGGCGACGCTCTCCACCGAGGCGTTCCACGCTGTCCGGGACGCGCTCGGGGACGCCAGCGGCTTCCAGTCCGCCCAGTACCGCGAGATCGAATACCTCTGCGGCCTGCGCGACTCCCGCTTCCTCAACACCGCGGGCTACACGGACGCCGACCGCAAGCGGCTGCGGGCACGCCTGGACGAGCGCTCCGTCCAGGAGGCGTACCGCGACTTCGCCGCCGACCGCACGGAACGGGAGTCCGTCGAGCGCGTACGTGGCGCGCTGCTCGACTTCGACGAAGCCTTCGCCGTCTGGCGGTCGCGCCACGCGGTGCTCGCCGAACGGTTCCTCGGCGGCGGCACCGGGACCGCCGGGTCCGACGGCGCCGCGTACCTGTGGCGCGCCGCGCGCCGGCGCCTTGTACCCGACGTCTGGCCGGGCGGGCCGGACGCGGCGGGCGAGGCATAGCCCGGCACCCTCCGACTTTCGCCCCAGGGCCCGGCCCCGCGGCCCGACGGAAACGGCGGAAGGCCCGTCCGTCAGCCGTGACTGAAATGCTTTCCGCCTCGATGGCCGCCCGGCTAGCGTGACCGGAGGTCCGAATCCGAGCACGCATTCTCCGATGTCTCCGGTCTCCTCCACAAGACCATTGGACCTCCTCAAAAAGGCTCCTTCAGCGAGCCCGCGCACCGCAACACTTCTGCAGGCCGCGGAATTTCGCGGCGCAATCCTATCCCGGGGAGTGCATTTTCGATGGCGCAGCAGGGGCAGGGCGAAACCACAGGGCGAATAGGCAAGGTCGTCATCGTCGGCGGCGGTACCGCGGGGTGGATGACCGCGTCCTACCTCGTCGCCGCCTTCGGCGACCGCGTCGACGTCACGCTCGTCGAATCCGGACGGGTGGGTACGATCGGCGTCGGCGAGGCGACGTTCAGCGACATCCGGCACTTCTTCGAGTTCCTCCAACTGGAGGAGAAGGACTGGATGCCGGCCTGCAACGCCACGTACAAGCTCGCGGTCCGGTTCGAGAACTGGCGCGAGCCGGGCCACCACTTCTACCACCCGTTCGAACAGCTGCGCTCCGTGGACGGCTTCCCGCTGACCGACTGGTGGCTGCGCCACCCCACCACCACGCGGTTCGACACGGACTGCTTCGTGATGGCCTCCCTGTGCGACGCCAACCGCAGCCCCCGCTACCTCGACGGCACGCTGATCGACCAGGACTTCGTGGAGCGCGGCGAGAAGCCGCTGGCCCGCTCCACCATCGCCGAGTTCCAGGGCGCCCAGTTCCCCTATGCGTACCACTTCGAGGCCAGTCTGCTCGCCGACTTCCTGCGCAGGTACGCCACCGAGCGCGGCGTACGGCACATCGTCGACGACGTCCTCGACGTCGAGCGCGACCACCGCGGCTGGATCGAGCGCCTGCGTACCCAGGATCACGGCGCCGTCGGGGGCGACCTGTTCGTGGACTGCACCGGCTTCAAGGGGCTGCTGATCAACAAGGCGTTGGACGAGCCCTTCGAGTCGTACCAGGCTTCCCTGCCCAACGACAGCGCGGTGGCACTGCAGGTTCCCCTGGACATGGACCGCGAGCCCTTGCGCCCGTGCACCACCGCCACCGCGCAGGACGCCGGCTGGATCTGGACCATCCCGCTGATCAGCCGGGTGGGCACCGGATATGTCTACGCTCGCGACTACCTGGACCCCGAGGAGGCCGAGCGCACGCTGCGCGAATTCGTCGGCCCGGAGGCCGCCGACGTCCCCGCCAACCACATCCGGATGCGCATCGGCCGCACCCGGCGGTCGTGGGTGAACAACTGCGTCGCCATCGGACTGTCCTCCGGCTTCGTCGAGCCGCTGGAGTCGACCGGCATCTTCTTCATCCACCACGCCATCGAGCAGCTGGTGAAGTTCTTCCCCGGCAGCGACTGGGACCCCTCCCTGCGCACGCTCTACAACAACTCGGTGGCCCACGTCATGGACGGCGTCCGCGAGTTTCTCGTCCTGCACTACCGGGGGGCCAAGCGCGCGGACAACCAGTACTGGCGGGACACCAAGACCCGTGAGGTTCCCGAAGCTCTGGCCGAGCGGATGGAACGGTGGCAGTCCAAACTGCCGGACTCCGAGACCGTCTTCCCCTACTACCACGGGCTCCCCCCGTACTCGTACAACTGCATCCTGCTCGGTACCGGCGGCATCCCGGTGCGGCCCTCACCCGCCCTGGACATCGCCGACAAGAAGGCGGCGCTCCTGGAGTTCCAGGCGATCCGCGACAAGGCCCGCCGACTGGTCGCGGAACTCCCCACGCAGAACGAGTACTTCGCGGCCATGCGGGCGCAGAGCTAGGGCAGGGAAGTCGATCCCAGGCCCCGGAAGCGTCCGGGGCGTCACGCTGAAGGCCCGCACCGCATCGCGGTGCGGGCCTCTCTCCGGCTGGACAGTGTCTGATCCGCGCTCCGTCCGTCAGACCGCGGACGCGCCCCGGGGCAGGGGGAGTTCACTGCGCTGATCGAACATCCGGGTGCGGAAGTCCGTGTCCCACGTCATCGGTTCATCGAGGTCCAACGCGCCGAACCGGTCCAGGAACGAGGGATCCAGGCCGACGCCGAGCTCGGCCAGTGGCGCCGCCGGGACGCTACCGGGCCACATGGCCTCCAAGTGGGACAAGGTGAAGTAGAGCGCCGCGGTGGCCCGGTACCCCTGCGCGCGCCGGATCAGCGCATCCCACGAGAGGGTGTCGCTCTCCGCGCGGAGCACTTCGCGAAGGTCGGAGTACTGGATCAGCCGCTGGTGTTTGAGCCGGTGAAGGTATCGCAGCGTCGTCGATTCCTTGAAGGTGTGCGCACACAGGTCGAGGACGAGGTCCTCCGGGCCGGCGGCGAGGGTGTCCACGGTGCCGATGGTCACCGTACGGGCACGGGAGAGCACCTCGCGGGTCGAGATCTGCATCCCCGAACCGGGCAGTGACAGCTCTCGGCTGAGGTCCACGTTGTAGATCCGTACGGTGGAGTCACCGGTCAGCCGGAACAGCGGCGGCAGCACATTCGTGTGCAGCCGCCAGAACAGTTCCTCGTCGCGCGGCAGGGGATGGATCACCCGGCCGTTGTCGGACACCTTGCCCGTGGAGTACCCGAGCCCCGCCAGGGCGTCCACGACGGCGGCGCCGCTTTCGCGGTCCACGAGCAGATCGATGTCCATCATCGGGCGCACACCGAGGTCCCGGTAGTAGCGGGTGGCGAGCAGGAGGCCCTTGCGGAGGGCGAACGACAGCCCGGCCCGGTCCAGTGCCCCGGCGACCGTGGAGAACTCGTCGCGCAGCGCCTCGTTCCGGTGCCGGTGGTATTCGTAGGCCCCCAGGTACACATCCATCGTCGCGTACCCGTACGCGCTGGGCGTGAAGAGGTTGCCGTCCCGCAGGTTTCTGGCGACCAGCGGCAGGACTCGGTGCCTGGTCGCCTGAGCGAGCAGTAGGTCCCAGTCGATGCCGCCGCGGATCAGCGCCTCCGCGCGCTCGACATCCGGCCGCGTGTCCGTGAGGGTGAGCAACAGCGTGATGGCGTCCGCACGCGGGTCACCGGTCACCGGAGTCCCTCCTGTGGTGAGGGATCGTGGTGGATCACGGTCCGGTGGTCGTACTCGTTGAACCAGTGGTACAGATACTCGTCATAGTGGTACGCCCGCGACAGCCGACGGTCCTTGACCTCCGTGACCTGCAGGACCGCCCCCTCGGCGAACCAGGCCGCGGGCGCCGACGCCCCCGTGGGCCCCACGACGAGCTTCGGCCGGCCGGCCGTCGCCTCCAGGACGTCCTCCATCGTCCCGTTGGTCAAGGAGGACGGCGTCACCTGGACCAGGTCGCTGACCGCGGCCAGATCCCTCAGGCCGGAGTCGACGACGCTCACCCGGGTGTCCGGTGCCAGCGCCTCGAGCCCGGACAGCAGGCGGGCGACATGCTCGGTCCGGCCATCGACATGGGCGTCGGCGAGCACGATGCGGCTCACATGGGGGTGCTGCGCCAGCGTCTCCAGGAGACCACCGAGGCCGATCACACCCACGGTGCAGCCCGCGGGCAGCACCCCGTCCAAGACCTCTCGGAACCGGCGTCCCGCCGTCGAGTCGGGTCGTGGTGCCTGGACGTCGTCGAAGGCGAGGTCGAGCCTGGCCAGCCCCTGCGCGGCGAGCGCCGTCGGCGCGAACAGGTGCCGAGAGGCCGCGTTCACCACCGCGATCCGCACACTGGCCCAGGTCAGCTCCGACAGACTCGAAGGAGACGCGGCCAGGGCATCGCCCACGCTCGTGATCGTTCCGGGCGTGCGGTCGAGCATCGCGGCCAGCGTGTCCGCGTCCAGCGCTCGCGGGTCCTCCCGCAGGGCCTGTCCCGCATAGCGGTAGCGGTCGTAGTTCATCGCGCAGCCGACCGCGCCGTCGGCGAGCACCGCGACCGACGTGCTGCGCCCGATGTGGACGGACTCGACTTCCCGCCCCAACTCGTCCTCGACCGCGGCGAGCAGCCTCACCTCGACCATGATCGACCGCCCACCGTCGCGATGTCGTCGGCGAGCCGCTTGGTATCCGACTCGGCCAGTGTCGCCACGGTGATACGGATGCCGCCGCGGACATCGCCGAAGGACCGGCCGGGCGACACCAGCCAGCCCCGTTCGGCCAGACCGGTGACTGCCCGCTCCTCGTCGCCCACACCGACGTACACGTTCAGGCCCGACTCGGCCAGCGCTTCGATGCCGTGTGCCCCGAGCGCGTCGAACAGCGCCGACCTGCGCGCCGCATAATGAAGGCGCGCGTTCTGCAGGATCTCGCTCGCCCAGGGGCTGGTCAGCGCCGCAGCCACGAGGGACTGGGTGTGGCGGCTGAGCCAGCCGCCGCCGAGCATGCGGCGACGGTCCAGCAGGTCGACCAGGAACGGCTCTCCCGTCACGACGGAACAGCGCAGGTCCGGCGCCACCCATTTGCTGAACGAGTGCACGGTGAGTACCGCGGGGTGATCGTCCGCGACGGGGGAGACGAACGGAGCGCCGGCCACGGGGCCGCAGTGGTCCTCCAGGACGACCAGCGCATCGGTTCCGGCAAGCGCCGCGCGCAGCTCCTCGGCACGTTCCGGCGTCACCGCCGCGCCGAGCGGGTTCTGGGCCCGGGGCCGTATGAGGACCGCCTGGACGTCACCGGCGACCGCTCGCAACGCCTCCGGTGCCATGCCGTACCGGTCGACGGAGACGGGCACCTCGTTCAGCCCGAGCGATCGCAGCAGCAGTACGTCCCCCTGATGACCCGGCGATTCGACGGCGACCCGGTCGCCGCGCGAGAGCAGGGTGGACAGGATGTACTCGATGGCGAACAGCCCGCCGGGCAACGGGAGCAGGCCTCCGACGGGCATGCCCTCTTCCTCGGCGTAAGCGCTGACCGCTTCGGCGAAGCGCGGCAGAACACGAGGCTCGCCGTACAGTGCCAGGACCGGTTCGGCCTCTCCGGCCAGGCGCTCGGCGTCCGGCAGGAGCTGCGGATCGGGGTTGCCCGAGGACAGGTCGACGGCGTCGGCGGATGGTTCGGGATGTGCGGAGGCCCGCGTGTGGGCTCCGATCTCGGTGACCGTGACGTGGTCGAGGTCGCGCAGGACCTGACCCGACCGCTCCAGCAGGACGGCTCCCTGCGAAGCGGGCAGGCCCTTCGTCCCGTCGCTCTGCGATCGCAGCCGCTCGATGAGGTCGCGGGCCTCCGCGAGAGCCCACCCTCGGCCGGCCGGAATCTGATCGATAAAGCCGTCCTGGCCGTCCACCAACGTGGGACCCACCTCGGCGAGGGGGGCGAACCGGCAGTCGAAGACCATCCCGTCGTCGGTACCCACCCCGCCGACGATGTGCCTCCACTCATCAGGTGCCGTCTGATCGATCACGGCGTGGAAGAAGACTGTCACCCGGTCCTGGCCGGTCGCCGGGTGCGGTGACTGATCGACACCGAGGGCGCGGAGGTCACGGATCGCAGCGATGCCCGTCTCCTCCATGCATTCGCGCCGGGCCGCGGTCTCCAGGTCCTCCCCGGGATCGACGCCCCCCGCGGGCACTTGGATACCCGCGTCGGGGAAGTCCCGATGAGCGAAGGACAGCAGTTCCGGTCCGTTTCCGGACGGCCTTGTGACGTACACCGCGACTCGTACGCGAGCCATGGTCCTCCTCTTTCGTGAGCTTGCTCAGTTGCACAGCCGACGGGCGGCCTCGGCGGTCGGTGGCCGGTCGGCCGGATCGTGTGCCACCAGCGACGTCAGGACCCGAGCCCAACGGGCGGGCAGCAGAGTGCCGAGGTCGGCACCGTAACGCGGATAGCGACCGGTCACCGCGAAGATCGTGGTGGAACCCAGCCCATAGAGGTCCGCGGTGGGGCGGGGGTCGCGGTGGTCAACCGCGTACTCCGGGGGCCAGTGCAACTCGCCCCGGATCCAGGCGGACCTGGGCGGTGGCCGGTGCTCGGTCACCGGTACGAGGGGGCGGGCCGAGCCGAAGTCCGCGATGACCGGCAGGTCACCGTCGACCAGGATGTTGTCCGGGCCGAGTTCGCCGTGGACCATGCCGTGGGCGTGCGTCCGGCCGATGGCGGACAGGCCCTGCCGCAGCCAGGGGCCGATGGCGTCCGGCGCGAGCAGCCAGCCGTCCGCGACGCCGGCGGCCACGGACCCCTGGGAGCACCGGGCGGTCGCGAAGTATGCTCGGCCGCCCGCTGTTCTCGACAGGGGGGCCAGCAGGACGGGCGTGCCGGGACGGCCGGACAGAGCCGCGGTGAGTTCGGCCTCGCGGCGGAAGGCGGCCTCGCCCCGTGCCCGGGCAGCGGCGTTGTCGCGCTGGTAGAAGGTGAAACCGTACGCCGCCGGCCGCAGTGCCGGCGGCAGCCCGTCGATCACGTCGCGGTAGCCCCAGGCCACCTTGAGCACCGCGGCCTCGCCGTCGACCGTGCCGCCGACCAGCGTATTGCTGCCGGTGAAAGCGATGACGTCGGCGACGTCCAGGCCGGATGCCCGCAGATCGGCCAGGATCTCGGTCGGCGGCACGAGCACCTTACGGGCGAACTCGGGCACGCTGGTGTCCAGGGCGGCGTCGTGAGCCGTGGTCATGCCACCAGCTCCGCGACGAGGCGCTCGGCCAGATCGGTCAGCTCCTCCGGTGTGGTGTCCTCCGTCACCGGGACCGGATGGAAACCGGGCAACTGCGGGCCCAGCCGGTGGAACGCCGAGACCAGGGACTTGAGGTTCTCCTCCGTCTCGTAGGGCCTCAACGGCTTGGCCCTGCTCAGGATGCGCTGCCATGCCAGTTCCGGGGCGATGTCCAGATAGAGGGTGAGGCTCGGCAGCGGCAGCGACCCTTTGAGCAGCGCGTCTATGAGGACACCTATGTCCCGCCCTTCGAGGACGCTGCGGTAGACAAGGTCGCTGAGCACATAGCGGTCCGCGATCACCGAACCGTGGGGGAGCGCGGGTTCGATGTTGAGCCGGTAGTGCAGCAACTTATCGGTCCGGTAGTCGTCGACGTCGGCGGCGCTGTGCATGCTGGCTCGGGCGAACTTGACGCCTGAGATGGCACGGGCGACCGGCACGCTCAGCCAGCTGTTCTGACCTACCAGGTGCACCGGATGGCGTGCTGACAAGCGCTCGGCAAGGGCCCGTCGCAGAGTCGTCTTCCCTGCTCCGTCGATTCCTTCGATGGCGATGAACACCGGCTACTTCTCCTCCGTTACACGCAGCGCGTCGTCGCGGTGTGCGACGTAGTCGAATCCGGAGTCGAGCGTGCGCTCATAGCGATTGCTGTCCGGCCACCAGCACAGGGCCAGTTCGGCTGCCATGGAGTGGTGCCTGCGCCGGACGAGTTCGGTGTGGACGGTGTCCTTGGGGCCCTCGGCCGGGGCCAGTTCGTCACGGCGGCGCAGCACGTCCCCGACCAGATCTCCTGACACCCGCAGCCTCTCGATGCGGAGAGCCAGTTCGCACAGAACTCCCCAGACGAACATGTCCACGGCGACAGGCCGCTCGGTCGTGTCGTCGATGGTCTCGGCCCATACACGGCCGACCCACCGCACCAGGGCCTCTAGCAGGTCCACCGGCGCCACGTCCGTGGGCACCGCGAGATAGGGGCTCGCCGGACCAGGGCGCGCGGCGTCGTCCAGCAGGGCGGAGGGTCCGATGTCCAGCAAGAAGCCGAAGTTGGTGTCCTCGAGCAGTCGGGCAACCGCGCTGTAGGCGAAGCCGGCCCCGCTCACCCGCTCGTGCACCCATACGCGCTCGGCGACCCGCGTGAACGACGCGGCGTACGACGGCCAGTCACCGCTGCCGACGCCCAGGTCGCGGGCGGCGGCACAGACCCCACCCGGCCGAGAGGACAGCCTGCTCCACCAGTCGGCCTCCAAGGGGTTGACCACGCCCTCGGAGCAGAGTGAGGACAGCACCGCCAGATGTTCGGCGTGGAGCATCGGCTCAACCAGCGTGACCCACTGGCTGATCAACCGCCCGTCGAGCATGTAGATGCCGACAGGTGCCCGGGGGTCGGGTACGGCCGAGTTCATGGTCCTCCATACCTTTCTTCGTGGGTTCGCTTTCGGGTCACTCGCAAGAGCGGGACATCCAAGGGCGCCGGGTGCGGCTGTCATCGTTCGGCCGTGTTCGTGGCCGTAGGCCGGACGCGGGCAAGGCGGCGCACCACTGCACCGTCATCGACGCCGAGGCCGCGAGGGTGCTCTCGTGCCAGGTGGCGAACAACGAGGCCGAGCTGCTGGAACTGCTGGGCGGCACACTGGAGCCGGCCGACGGCGATCCCGCCACGGGGGCGGTCGGCGCAAGCGGTCCGAGGGAGAAGAAGGTCCTCAAGACAAGCCGTCCTCACGCTTGCCCGATGCCGCCGCAACGTGCTCGGGGCCCTCACACACGACCACTGAACCTTCGAGGCCGGCGCATCCCACCCGCCCGCCGCAGCGACATGAGTGTCTCAAAGCCGGTCACCGCACGGACCTGACTCCGTCATCGAGAATCCCTTCTCCGTAGCAGAAACTGGCCGGACGCGCTGGTCTCGGCCTTGTCGCTGAGGGCTTGACTGTGCAGCCGGGCCTCGCCGATCACGTCGAGACCGACGTGATCGGCGAGGTCGGACAGGGCCTGCGGAGGGACATGGCTGCGATCGTCATCCGGCGCCGGGGTTTCATCAGGGCGCCACAGATCGACCAGCGCGGTTCCGCCCGGACGCAGGCACCTGGACACCTCTCCCAGGACCCGGCGCCGGGCCGCCTCGTCACGAAAGGAGTTGAGCCCTTCGTAGGTCAGGATCACGTGATCGGCGGACGCGGGCCGCACTGGCACACGCGCGGCGTCCGCGACCACGAAGCCGTGGCACCCGGGCCGCCGCGTCCGGGCCGTCCGGATCATCTCGGGGTCGTGGTCCACGCCCAGATAGCGCACCCCGGGCAGCAGCGTCGCGTAATGGCCCACGCCGCACATCAGGTCAATGACGACGCTCCCCCGGGCAGCGCCCAGGTAGCGCATCTCGGCTGCCCGGAGCGGGGCCATGCGCGCCCCGTCGTCCGTGGACGGATCGAGTTGCACGGCGACACGGACGGGCAGCCCAGCAGTCACGCCGTTACCGGGACCGACAGCGCCGTGGTGTAGGCGTCCGTGACCAGGCGTGCTGACGCGGACGGCCCCAGCAGGGCGATCGCAGCCTCGGCCGAGTCCTTGATGGACCTCAGGTTCGCGGTCTCCTCGGTGAGCCGGAGCCGACGGTAGAGCTCCTCGACCTCGCTGGGCGCCGCCGTCCGCTCCCAGAACGCCACGAGCTGGGAGAAGGCGTAGACGGAGTGGAGGAACCCGTAGGCGGGGCGCTCGGTCTTCTTCCAGGGCGAGTACCAGGCGTGCTCCGGTGGCAGCGAGAGTCCCTCGGTCCGCACTGTCTCGAACAGCAGGTTGTGGGACGCCTCGTGAAGAACCGCCTCGGCCACCCGGAGCGGAGACTCGGGCACGTCCATGAAGATGCTGGAGTCGAGCCCGGCCAGCGTCCAGGAATTGTTCGCGGACATCGCCTGGATCCGGCCGTTGGCGACCACGACGCCGGCCCCGATCCGGATGACTTCGTCGAAAAGAGGGTCGGAGTGCAGGAGTTCGAGCGCCCCGGGGTAGAGCTGAGCCAGCGGACGTACGAGGGTGTCAGGTCGCAGCAGCCAGCAAGGGGAGTCGTACGGTGCGTCCTCGTACAGGTCGCAGTCAGCGGCCTGCACGGTCTTGGGCCCGGGTTCGGTCGCCATCAGCGCGTCGAGATGACCGCTCACGCGCGATGCGAAGTTCTCCTGGTCGCGGCGGGCCCACAGTCGTGCGTTCGTCTCCAGGTGGGCCAGGACTGCGTGATGCCAGGAGTCCGTCGTGTCCGCCAGCGGCTGCAACCGGGGCCGCAGACCGGGTGCCACGTTCCCCAGCGCTGTCAGCAGGCGGCTCCTGCGTTCCTGGCGTCCCTTGGCCACGAGCGTCGTGATCTCTGTGTCAAGCATCCTGTTCCTCCAGCTTTTGCATGATGCCGTCGAGCCAGAACACAAAGGCGCGACGGTACCCGCAGTAGTCCTCCGCACGGTCGACGGCACGCAGCCGCAGCCGGGTCGCCATGCATCCGCCGCCGCACAGCGGCTGGGCCGAACACGTGGAGCAGTCCTCCAACGGAGCCGAGATGATCCGTAGCTGCTTGCGTCCCAGCGGCGTGCCCCATGCTCCGGCGAGGGTGGTCGCCGAGGCCTTTTTCACGTCGTGGGCGAGAAGCGAGTCGGCGGCAGGCAGCTCGTCACAGCTGCCGAAGCGACCGCCCGGGTACAGGGTGTAGATGTGCCCGCACTTGCTCTCCGAGTAGTGGCACATGCGGGGGGCCATGCCGCGCCGACGGCGCACTGCGCTCATGATCGGCTCTACGTTGAACCGCCGGTAGGCGCCCTCGGAGATCCAGCGCTCGGTGAATCTTTGAAGGAATGCCAGATACGCGTCGGGGTCCACCGCCCAGGAGTCGCCGACGGAGCCGTTCGTAGAATCGATGAGTTCGATGAGACCCTTGTTGCCGATCGGCACGGTGCGGGGTGTCGTTCCCTGGTCGTAACAGGGGACGACGTTGAGACTCACCAGACTCGGTATTCTTTCGACCAAATCGAACAGGGCGTCGGGATCTCCGACATTCCGATCATGGATGACCGAAATGGCACCAAATGGAATCGATCGCCTGCCGAGCAGCTCAATGGATTCCATCACTTGGCCCGTGGTCTGCCGGTCGGCGAAGTTGACCCTGTAGGAATTGTGCTGTTCGTCCCCATCGAGGGAAAGCCCGATCTCGACCGCCGGTGTCGAACTCTCCAGTATGTCGAGCCACTCGTCGTCGAGCAGAACTCCATTGGTCTGTATCTGGATCGTCGTAACCGTCTTGCGTTCGCTCAGCTCGGCGAGCAGTGCACGCGTGTTCTCCCGGCCGTAGAGAAGAGGCTCGCCACCGTGCAGGTGCACGGCCACCGGACGGCCCTCCATCAGATCTAAGGCGGCGCGGACGTCTTCGAGGGTCATGCGTTCAAAGTCGTCCGCTTCGCCTCCTTTACGCTTCTCGAAGCAGTAGTAACAATTGATGTTACAGACATCTCCGACAAGCTTCAGAATCAGAGTGACCGGGTCGGATGCGCCCGCTATGGGTATTCCGGAACCTGTTCCGGTGGCCGTGGCTGTCATTTTTGCCCGACTCAGCCGTTGGTTTCCGGCTTGGTGGACTCGGCCCACTCGCGTACGTTCACCGCGCTGTGGTGCGCGGTGGCCATGTGTTCGAGCTCGGAGGTCTCGAGGTCACCGAGGAACTTGCTGAAATCGCCCTCGTTGGATTCCGTCACCGTCACTCCTTTAATTGTGTCGAGTGTTTTGCATTGCTCGATGAGCGTAGCAGCGAAGCTTGCAGAGAGCATCGACGTCAAGTGCTCGCTTAATGACCCACTTCACGGCGATCCCGGCCCCCGCAGGTCACGTGGGTATGCTTCCCGCAAGCCTGACGAAAGACATAGACTTTGGCACTGTTCATGTGTTGCAGGGAACGGATAGCGTCCCGGTGCAGGTAGCCGAGTGTGAAGAAGAGGTGCAGCATGCCCGCAACGGTTCTGGTGGCCGGAGGCGCAGGTTTCATCGGGAGCCACACATGCGTCGAACTGCTTCAGCATGGTTACGAGGTCGTCGTGGTCGACGACTTTTCCAACAGTTCACCCCACTCGCTGGAGCGCGTGGCGAAGATCGCCGACACCGCCGTCCCGGTCCTGTACGTCATGGATATACGCGACCGGCCGGCACTCTCCGAGGTGTTCCGTGCGCACCCCATAGAAGCGGTCATCCACTTCGCGGCGAAGAAGGCGGTGGGAGAGTCGGTCGGAATGCCCGTCGAGTACTACGACAACAACGTCGGCGGCACCACGGCGCTCGTGTCCGTGATGCGGGAGTACGGGGTGCGCCGTCTGGTCTTCTCCTCATCCTGCTCGGTATACGGCAACGCCGTGAAGGTGCCCCTGACCGAACGGGACCCGGTTGCCCCCACGAATCCGTACGCCTCCTCGAAGTGGCTCTGCGAACAGATTCTGGCCGACGTCTGCCGACACGTGCCGAGCATGAATGTGCTGAACCTTCGCTACTTCAATCCGGTCGGCGCGCATCCCAGCGGTCTTCTCGGCGAGGACCCTCGCGGGGTCCCCGTCAACCTCATGCCCTACGTGTCCCGGGTGGCCCTCGGGCGGCTCGCCCGGCTCAGGGTCTTCGGCGACGACTACCCAACGATCGACGGCACCGGCGTACGCGACTACGTCCATGTCATGGACGTCGCTGAAGGACACCGCGTCGCCCTTGAGCACCTCGATGACGAGGCAGGGATGCGTACCTTCAACCTGGGCACCGGTGTGGGCTCATCCGTCCTTCAGCTCATCGCGACCTTCGAGGATGCCACCGGTCGCCGCATTCCCTACGACGTCACGGACCGTCGCCCCGGAGACGTTGCCGCTCTCGTCGCCGACCCCACTGCCGTGACCAGGGCTTGGAACTGGTCGACCTCGCGTGACCTCGCCGCCATGTGCCGTGATTCCTGGCACTTCCAGAGCCTCAACCCAGCCGGATACGCCGACTGACGCCCCCGGCCCGTACGTCTCGACCGTGCGCTGATCCTCGCCTCGGCGCAGACGGCCGGGGCCGTCGCCCGGCGCCGCCTCCAGCCGGTCGTGAACCGGGAGGAGCTCGTCGTGGCTGCGGCTGCCATGGCCCTTCCCATGCCCGAGCTGCCGTGTGCGGACCCGGCTTTTGCAGTGCTCGGCGGTAACAGCCGGGTGTCCGGTGCACTCGTGCGCTGGTAGTTCCGGTGGCAGAGCGCGGCTGGGCGCCTCTGGGAAGGACCGGGCTCCGAGACGTCGGCTGACGGCGCAAGTACCGGAAGCGTCCGACGGCACGCCACGTCATGTTGTCCCGGACTTCCTGGACGGGCTGGATGAGTGGACGCTCGGTGTGCTGGTCGCGTGGACCGTGGAGGCGGACCGGGGGGCGGCGTCCGCACGCCGGAAGTTCCTGATCTCGTCGCCGAACGGCTGCTCCGCCCGGCGAGCGGGGGAGCGGAAGTGCTGCCTCTCAACGCCCTCGAGAGGCGGCTGGCCAAAGGGGGGCTGGGCGTCCTCGTCGTCCGTCGCCCTTCCCCGATGTGTCCGTACCACTCCTGCCCCATGGCATCGCCTCGGGCAGTGCCGCGATACTGCGACCGACCGCTCTACGGAAAGGGCCCACGTGTCGCACCAACTCTCTGCAACCACCCGGCTCGGTCTTGGCGGTGTGGCGTTCCTGCTCGCCGTCGCGGGACCCACCCTGCCGGCCACGGCGCTGGCCGCCGACACCGCCCGCACTCCCATGGCGGCCACCGTCGAGGAGCAGCGTCTCGACCGGGCCGCCCCGCAGGAGATCCTGCGGCGCAGCGCGTTCGACGCCTTCGCTCCGCGCTTCGAGCGTGCCCTGCGGGGTTCCCGCAGCTACGCGCAGGTGGAGCGGACGGTGACCCGCCACGGCTCGGAGCTGTGGCGGCGCGCCGTGGACCGCGCCCAGGGCCGGGGACCCGTCACGGGCGACCTGAGCCGGGGCGACGACCGCCCGTTGTACTGGGCCCGACTCGCGCTCAGCCGCGAACTGCGCGAGTGGGAGCCCCGGTTCGGGCTGAACGACGAACAGCGCAGAGCCTTGCACGCCGCCCTGGAGACCTCATCGCGCGGCCAGGGCGACATCCGCTACCCGGGCCACCCGATGAAGCGGGTCCTCGTCACCGGCTTCGATCCGTTCACGCTCGACACGGACACCCGGACAGGCAACCCCTCGGGCGCCGGTGCGCTCGCCCTGGACGGCACCCTGGTGCAGACCGCCGAGGGACCGGCCCGGATCGAAACCGTCGTCTTCCCGGTGCGCTGGGCGGACTTCGCCGACGGCGCCGTCGAGCGGGCCCTCGCCCCGCATCTGCCGCACCTGGACCTGTTCACCACCGTCAGCCAGGGCCGCCAGGGCCGATTCGACGTGGAGCGCACCAACGGCGCCTGGCGCGGCGGCTTCCCCGACAACGAGAACGTGGCGAGCACCGGGCTCGTCCCCGTCACCGACCCGGACTCGCAGCCGCAGTGGACCTCCACCACCCTCCCGTACGGTCAGCTCACCGAGGCGGACACGGGCCGCTTCCCGGTGTACGACAACACCGGGGTCACCGAGATCCCGGCGGGTGGAACCCAGCCGGTGACCAGGCCGGACGGGCCCACCCCCGGCTCGGCGGCGCGGGCCGGGGGCGGCGGCAACTACCTCTCCAACGAGATCGCCTACCGGGCCACCCTGCTGCGCGACCGGCTGGGGCTGTCGAAGCTGTCGGGCGGTCATCTGCACACCCCGGTCCTGCAGTTCGGCGCGGAGAACACCAACCCGCAGACGGGCAGAGTCACCGACCCGGACTTCGAGCGCAACCGTTCGGACATCGTGCGCCAGGTACGGGAACTGGTGAAGACGGCGGTGAACACGGCCGATTGAGCACCGCGCCGCCGCTTCGACCGGTCGAAGCGGCGGCGGGGGCCGTAGTGAACGAAAGACCGGTCGAAGCTTCGCCCCGCCGGTGCACAGGCCGAAGCGACCGGCACCGTCACGGGCGGGCGCGAGGGCCTCGCGCGCTTCGGCATGTCGCCCAGCCACTACCGGAACCTGGCGGTGGCCGGTCCCCACGCTCCGCACGCGGTGATGGAGTCCTTGCCGCTCGGACTCAGGCGAGCAGCTTCGCCTTCGCCTGCTCGTACTCCTCGGCGTTGAGTGCGCCCTTGTCCTTGAGCTCGGCGAGTTTCGCCAGAGCGTTCACGTGGTCGCTGCCGCCGCTGGATCCGCCCTGGCTCGCCGCGGCGTCGCGCACGTAGCTGCGGAACGCTGCCTCCGAATCCTTGGCCAGCTTCTCGTCGCGTTCGTGCATGCTGCGCCCGCGGACGACGAGATAGATCAGCACGCCCAGATACGGCAGCAGGATGACGAGCACCAGCCAGCCCGCCTTGGCCCAGCCGTTCAGCGAGTGGTCCCGGAAGAGGTCGGTGATCACCTTGAACAGCAGGAAGAACCACATGACCCACAGGAACAGGTACAGCATGGTCAGGAAGACGTTCAGGAGCGGGTAATCGTCCATGGGCCTACTCCGATCGCACGAATGGTCCCTTATTCATACAGTGGGTCTGGTTGGTCCGCATCTGTAGGTATGGGGGCCATGGGAGAGGTGCACGAGCGGGGGAGCGGCGTCAGCCGCGGTTCTCGGCCGGGGCGATCCGCAGCACATGCGCGGGCGGATGGGTGATGCCCAGCTCCGGTCGCCAGGCCGCCAGGATCTGTGCCGACGGATCGAACAGCGGGGCCGGCAGTTCCTCGGGCGCGATCCACCGCCAGGCGCTGATCAGGTGCGGCTCGGTCACTTCCGGGACCCCGGACGCGAGCTGTACGACGGCCGCCATGCTGATGCGGTTGATCCCGCCGATCACATCGTGGACCATCGCGATGACGTCCACGGACGCCTCGTCGGCCACCAGGCCCGTCTCCTCGCGCAGCTCCCGCGCGGCCGCCGCGGCGATCGACTCGTGCGTCGCGTCGACCTTCCCGCCCGGCAGTTCCCACGTACCGCTGTGGTGCCGGCCCAGCAGGACGCGCCCCCGGCCGTCCTCGACGATCACTCCGACCCCGAGCGCCGCCTGCGCCGTGGGCGGGCGGGTGTTGCGGGCGGTCTCGGTGACAGGGTCGGCCGGCATGGTGCTGGTTCTCCGCTCTCCGGTAGGCGTACGAGTGCGGACCACCGTAGCGAAACGGGGCCGGGCCGGGCGCACTCAGGTCACCAGGCGCAGCGACCTCTCCGCGATGCCGAGCCGTACGCTCTGACCCCAGGTCAGCTCCAGGGCGTCGGACTCCATCCCGTCCCCGAAGACCACGATCCGGTCCGACTCCACGGTCAGCCGCAGCCGCTGCCCCCGCCCCAGTTCGCCCGCCACCCTCGACGTCCCGGTCGCCGGGGAGGGCCAGGCCTCACGCACGAACCACAGGAGCCGCGCGTCACGGCGAGCGGGCCCAGCTGGTGCCGCCGGGCGGCCCGAGGTAGATCTCGTTCAGGGCGAGAAGGCGCTGCGTGTCGTCGGCGACGGCCTCGACCATCGTCAGTTCCTCCGCCCCGCCCCCGGCGGCGGTCGCGGCGCGCAGCAGGGCGGCCGCGTCGGCGTGGCGGTGGCGGACCAGGACGCCGGGGTTGCGCCCCGGGTCGGTGTCGATGCCCACCACCGGCTGCCCGGACAGATACTTCGCGGTGTTGGCGACCAGCCCGTCCTGGCCGACCACGACCACCACGTCCTCCGGGGCGAACAGGAAGCGGTCCAGGTCAGCCCGCTCCACCCGGGAGCTGCGCCAGGTGAGCGGCACCGCCGCCGCCACCTCGCGCAGCGCCTGCCGGGTGTCCTCGTGGCGGCGCGCCACCTCGTCGATCGAGCGGCCCCGACTGGACAGGAAGAACGCGGCCTGTCCGTGCGTCCCGTGCCGGGCGAGCAGCTCCTCGTACTCCGTCCGCCGGTGGACGAGCACCGCCCGGGGGGCCAGGCTCACGCGCCCGCACCGCCCGCCGGACGCCCGAGCCTGGTGAGCAGCCCGGTGAGAACGTCGGGGGAGAGGGTGAGGCTCTCGATGCGCGGCAGGTTCTCCGCGAGCCGGGTCGCCGCCAGGGCGTGCAACGTGGCCGGATCGACCTCGCCGTGCACCCGCAGCCAGGCGGCCTGTGCCTCGGCCCGCGCCGCGCCCGTCTCGCGCGCCGCCTCGGCCTCCGCGCGGGCCAGGCGCACCTTCCGGGACGCCTCCGCCTCCGTCCGTACGCCGTCGGCCCCGGCCTTCTCCTCGGCCTCACGGCGGGCGTTGGTGCCGCGCTGGTCGACCAGCTGTTCCTCCCGCCGGGCCAGTTCGATCTGGCTGGCGAGCTCGTTCTCGGCGATGGTGCGCTCGCGCTCGACGGCGACGGCCCGCCGTTCGTAGGTCGCCCGGTCCGCCTCCTGCTGGATCTGCTCGCGTGCCGGGGTGCGCAGAGCGCGCTCGACCTCGGCCTCGGGGCGGATCGCGACGACGCGCACGGCCACCACGTCGATGCCGGTGGCCGGGAGCCGGGGCTCGGCGGCGAGACCGGTGGCGACCCGTTCGCGTACGGACGCGACACCGTCCACCAGGGCCGCCGCGAGCGGGGTGCGGGCCAGCACGTCCAGCGTGTGCTGCTGCGCGGTCTCGGTGAGGAGGGTGGCGATCTGCTCCAGGGGTGCGCCGCGCCAGCTGCCGGTGTCCGGGTCCACGGAGAAGTCGAGCCGGTTCGCCGCCTCGGCCGGATCGCTGATCCGGTAGGTGACGGTGGCCTGCACGGTGACGTCCTGGAAGTCGGACGTACGGGCGTGGAACGCCATGGCCAGCTCCCGGTCGTCGACCGGTACTTCGGAGAGCGCCGCCGACAGCGACCGGTACCAGAAGCTGAGCCCCTGACCGTCGTGGGCGAGCCGGCCGCGCTTGTGGTGGCGGATGTGGGCGGTGGGCGCGGAGCGCAGGTGGCGCCAGCCGAAGCGCCGGGTGATGTCGGCCATGATGGTGACCCCCTCGATTTCGTCATGGCGACGATAAGGGGCGAAGGTCGATAGTGTCAAGATGACGAAAAGGGGGGTTCGGCCGTCCGGCGGCTCGGGTGTCTGGCCGGGATCTCGCCGCCCCCGTGCACGGCGAGGTCGGCGCCGTTGACGTACGAGGAGAGGTCGCCGGCCAGCCAGAGGCACGCCCGCGCCACATCGTCCGGCTCCGCGAGTCGCCCCATCGGGACGATGCCCGCCACCGCCGCCCCGTCGTCGTCGCCGTACAGCGCGGTGGCGTTCTCGGTGCGGACGGGGCCGACGGTGATGTGGTTGACCCGGACCCGCGGCGCCCATTCGAGGGCCAGTGCCCGGGTCAGCCCGAGCAGGCCCGCCTTGGCGGCGGAGTAGGCGGCGGTGCCGGGCTGCGGGTCGTGGGCGGAGACGCTGCCGATGTTGATCACGGTCCCGCCGTCCGGCTGCTCCCGCATCACCAGATTCGCCGCCTGGGCCGTGTAGAAGGGGCCGAGGAGGTTGAGTGCGACCACCTTCTCGACGAAGCGCGGCGAGACGGTCGCCGAATCGGCGTCCGCCGCCGGCACGATGACGTCCGCGCCGCTCGCGAGGAAGGCCCGCGCCATCGCGGCCCCCAGGCCCCTGGTGCCGCCGGTGACGAGTACCGCCCGACCGGTGAAGTCCATCGCGTGGGACAGGTCCATGGTCCGCCCTTCGCCCGTGGTTCCGGAGCGTCGCCGGGTCCCGTCCCCGCGCCCGCCTCCGTCCGGAATCTACCAAGCGCTTGTTAGGCAGGATAGAGGTGGGTCTTGAGGGAAAGGGTGCGGACACACGGGCGGCCGGTGGCCTCCGCGGAGGTCACCGGCCGGCCGGGCGGTGCGCCGCCCCCGTCCCCACGGTGCGGCGCGGGTGGACCGTCCCCATCCGCTGGGACCGGTCCACGTCTGTCAGGACTCCGGCGCTCCCGCCGTGAGCCCGAGGCTCGGGAGAACCGCCATCTCCACGAACCTGGTCAGATACGCCGCGTCGGCGTAACGCCCCTCCAGCAGCGGCCGGGCGCGCATCACGCCGAGCAGCTGGGCCGCCACGAACTCGGCCCCCGGGAGGTCCGCCGCGATCTCGCCGCGCGCCTGGCCCCGCCGGACCATCGCGTCGATCGCCGCGATCTCCGGCAGGATCAGCGCCTCGCGCAGCGCGCACAACAGCTCCGGGCTCTGCAGCGCGGCATGGCTGAGGGCGTGCATCAGCGGGGTGTCGCTCTCCGACGCCTCGCCGATCGCCCGTGCGGCCGCCAGCAGGTCCCCGGCCAGCGTCCCGGTGTCGATGTTCGGCAGCCGCATCCGGCGGGTGCCGTGCAGAGCGGCCACCACCAGCTCCGGCTTGGAGCCCCACTGCCGGTACAGCGTCGACTTCCCGCAGCGGGTGCGCGAGGCGACGCCCTCCATTGTCAGCGACTCGTAACCGCTCTCCCGCAACAGCTCCAGCACCGCCGCGTAGAGCTCCTGCGCCCGCTCCGGTGTGATTTTCGACCGGCGGGACGCGAGGGCTGACTCCGGTGCGGAATCGGGGGACGGCATGGGCTCTACCTCCTGCGGCGGTGCGGCGAGGTTCTCGATACGCCAGTGTACCGATACGCGCGTGTACCGATACGCCAACGTATCGGTACACTGGCGTATCGATACGGCGTGGATCTCACCGGGCCGTCCTGACACCGCTTCGCATCCAAGGGGGCACCGGGTGACGTACGCCCGCACCGAGCCCACGGACCAGGAGCCGGACATACGTGCCCGACCGCCCCTCGTCCGCGAGTTCCTTCTCGTGGCCGGACTCTTCCTGGCCTACAAGTTCGGCCGCCGGGCCGCCAACGGTCATGTCGAGGAGGCGTTCCGCAACGCGGGGCACGTATGGGACCTCGAACGCGCCCTGCACCTTCCCGGCGAGGGCGCGGTCCAGGGGCTGCTGCTGCACAGCGGGCCGCTGATCCACGCGGCGAACACCTACTACGCCACCGTGCACTTCCCGGCCACGGTTCTCTTCCTGGTCTGGCTCTTCTGGCGCCGCCCCCGGCACTACGTCTGGGCGCGCCGTGTGCTCGCAGCGCTCACCGCCGCCGCCCTGGTGCTGCACCTCCTGTTCCCGCTGGCCCCGCCCCGGATGCTGCCGGTCGCCGGAGTGGTCGACACCGGGCAGGTCTACGGGCCGACGGTGTACGGACAGACGCCCGCGACGGACACGATGGCGAACCAGTTCGCCGCGATGCCCTCGCTGCACGTCGGCTGGGCCGTGATGGTCGCCGTCGGGCTGATCGTCGCGACTCGTTCCCGGTGGCGCTGGCTGTGGCTGCTGCACCCGGCGCTCACCCTGCTCGTCGTGGTGGGCACGGCCAACCACTACTGGCTCGACGCGATCGTCGTCGCGGCGCTGCTCGCCGTCGCCCTCGCCGCGTTCCGGCTGCCGCTCTCCGTGCGCGACGCCCCGGCCAGGCCGCCCGGTCCGGGGCTGTGGGGGAGCGGCGACGGGGCCTCCGTACCGGCGTACGCGAACGGCGCGGCGGGGCACGCGGCCTTCGCGCCGGGGGCCTCCGGGCGCGGCGCCGGTGCGTCGGTCGTGCCGGCCCGGTCCTTCGAGCCCGCCGCCGGTGCCGGATCGCGGGCGCGTGCCCGGGCCGGGGCCGCGCGATGAACGCCACCCTGCTCGCCGTCGCGCTCTCCCTCGTCTCCGCCGCCGCCTACGCGGCCGCCGCCGTGGCCCAGTCCCGGCTTGCCGGCCGTACCGACCCCGCCACCGGTGTCCTGCGGCTGCTGGGCCGGGGCGCCTGGTGGTCGGCGGTCGGCCTCAACGCCGCGGGCGCGCTGCTGCACGTCGCCGCGCTCGCCTACGGCCCGCTCACCCTGGTCCAGCCGCTCGGCGCGCTCACGCTCGTCGTCGCCGTGCCGCTCGGGGCGCGGGCGGCCGGCCGCCGGGTCGGCCGGGTCGAGTGGCGGGGCACGGCCCTGACCCTGCTCGGCCTCGGCGCCCTGCTCCTGACCGCGGGCGGCTCCGCCCCGCACGAGACGCTCAGCCTTCCCGAGGCGCTCGGCGTGGGCGCGATCACCATGGCGGTCGTCGCCGGCCTTGGCAGGCCCGGGGCCCGGCCGGGGCTGCGGCACGCGGCGGCCTCCGGGATCACCTCCGGGGTCGCCTCCGCGCTCACCCAGACCCTCACCGTCGCCGTCACCGACCACTCCGGCGGCCCGCTGTTCAGCTGGCGGCTGCTGACGGTGGCGCTGCTCGTCTCCGCCTTCGCGATGGGCGGGCTGCTGCTCTCCCAGACCGCCTACCGGGGCGGGCTCGGCGCGCCGCTCGCGGTGGTCACCCTCGCCAACCCGGTCGCCGCCGCAGCGATCGGCCTGGCCCTGCTCGGCGAGCGCCTCCAGGGCGGGCCGGTCAGCCTGGCGCTCGCCCTCCTCGGCGCGGCGGCGGCCGTGCGCGGGGTGATCCTCCTCAGCCGGGCCCAGGCGCGGAACACGGAACGGGGCGGCGCGGCCGAGGAGCCGGTCGCCGCCCCGGTGGACCCGGTGCCCACCCGGGTCGTCATCGGCAGCCCCCGCCTCGCGGTCGCCCCCGAACCCATGGCCGTACGGGCGGGCGGCGCGCCGCACCCATGACGCCGAGCCGCACCCGTGAAGCCGCGCCCCGCCCGTGAGGCTTTCTGCGGTCAGTCGTCCAGGTCCGCGATGGCCCGGGTCAGCCAACCGATCCAGAACGTCTCCAGGTCGATGCCGCCCCGCAGCACCAGATACCGCAGCCGGTCCTCGGCGGTCGTCGGCGCGGGGGTGAAGCCGCGCTCCTCGATCTCGCGGTACTCCGCCAGCTGGCGTTCGTGCAGCGCGAGGTGACGGCGCAGCTCCGCGCCCATGCCGTCCGCCCCGACGACCGCCGCCGCCCGCATCCGCAGCAGCAGCGGATCACGGACCGGCCGAGGGTCCTCGGGGAGCGCGACCCACGCCGCCAGCTCCTCGCGGCCCGCGGGCAGCACCTCGTACTCCTTCTTCTGCCCCCGGGCCGGCACCGCCGTGGGCAGCGCCCTGATCCGCCCGGACTGCTCCAGTTTTCCCAGCTCGCGATAGATCTGCTGATGCGTCGACGACCAGAAGTAGCCGATCGACCGGTCGAACCTGCGGGTCAGTTCCAGACCCGAGGACGGCTTCTCCAGCAGAGCGGTGAGAATCGCGTGCGGCAGTGACATGGAGTGCATCCTAAGGACGGGGGCGCACAGCGGTACGGGCTCCCCGAAGGGCGGGCTCAGAGCGAGGCGGCCAGCTCCGTGCCCTGGCGGATGGCCCGCTTCGCGTCCAGCTCGGCCGCCACGTCCGCGCCGCCGATCAGATGGACCGGCACGGCCCCCGCGCTCAGCTCCTCGTACAGCTCGCGGCGCGGCTCCTGGCCCGCGCACAGCACCACCGTGTCGACCGGCAGCACCCGCCGCTCACCGTCGACGGTGAGGTGGAGGCCCTCGTCGTCGATGAGGTCGTAGGAGGCCCCGGCGATCATCTCGACGCCCCGGTGGCGCAGTTCGGTGCGGTGGATCCAGCCGGTCGTCTTGCCGAGCCCCGCGCCGACCTTGGAGCTCCTGCGCTGCACCAGGTGCACCGCGCGCGGCGACTTCGGGCGTTCGGGGGCGCGCAGCCCGCCCCGGTCCTCGTACGCCGTGTCCACGCCCCACTGCCGGAAGAACGTGTCCGCGTCCAGGCTCGCCGCGTCGCCGCCGTCGGTCAGGAACTCCGCGACGTCGAAGCCGATGCCGCCCGCGCCGACGATCGCCACCCGGTCGCCGACCGGCGCCCCGTCGCGCAGCACGTCCAGGTAGCTCACGACGTTCGGGTGGTCGGCGCCGGGGATCGCCGGGGTACGCGGCTCGACGCCGGTGGCGAGCACGATCTCGTCGTAACCGTCCAGGCTCCCGGTGTCGGCCCGGGTGGACAGGCGCACCTCGACGTCCAGCTCCGCCAGCCGGGTCCGGAAGTAGCGCAGCGTCTCGTCGAACTCCTCCTTGCCCGGCACCCGGCGCGCCACGTTCAGCTGACCGCCGATCTCGTCCGCCGTGTCGAACAGGGTCACCGCGTGCCCGCGCTCGGCCGCCGTCACCGAGCACGCGAGACCCGCCGGACCGGCGCCGACCACGGCGACGCGTTTGCGGGTCCGGGTGGGCGAGAGCACCAGCTCGGTCTCGTGGCAGGCGCGCGGGTTGACCAGGCAAGAGGTGATCTTGAGGCTGAAGATGTGGTCCAGACAGGCCTGGTTGCAGCCGATGCAGGTGTTGATGGCGTCCGCCCGGCCCGCCGCCGCCTTCGCGACGAACTCCGGGTCGGCCAGGAACGGCCGGGCCATCGAGACCATGTCCGCCCGGCCGGAGGCGAGGATCTCCTCGGCGACCTCGGGGGTGTTGATGCGGTTGCTCGTCACCAGCGGTACGGAGACCGCGCCGCGCACCTTCTCGGTCACCCAGCTGAACGCGCCGCGCGGCACGGAGGTGGCGATGGTCGGGATCCGGGCCTCGTGCCAGCCGATGCCGGTGTTGATGATCGTCGCGCCCGCCGCCTCGATCGCCTTCGCGAGGCGCACGATCCTCGCGGCCGTCCAGATAGCCTCGGAGCCCATGATCTCGACGCCGTCGTACCCGGCGAACCGGGCCAGCTCCGCCGCCCGCACGAACTCCTCGATGGTCTCCTCGACCTGGCCGTCGGTCAGGGCGTTCGGGGTGAACCCGCTGATCGGGGCCTTGAGCGCGCTCGGCGCGACCAGGTCGGGGTGGTGCGCGTACCGGCCGAAGTGCAGGATCTGCATCGCGATCCGGCCACCCGCCGCGTGCACCGCCGAGGTGATCTCCCGGTGCTGCTCCGCCTCCGCCTCGGTCGTCATCTTGGCCCCGCCGGGGAAGGAGCAGGCCCGCTCGCTGGGGGCGATGCCGCCGGTGACCATCAGGCCCACGCCGCCCCGGGCGCGCTCGGCGTAGAAGGCGGCCATCCGCTCGAAGCCGCGCTCGGCCTCCTCCAGACCGATGTGCATCGATCCCATGAGCACCCGGTTGGGAAGGGTGGTGAACCCGAGATCCAGCGGGCTCAGCAGGTTCGGGTACAGGCTCAGGGGGGCGCTCATGGGGTCTCCTCCGCACAGGGTCGTCGGGTCAGTTGTAGACCACCGCCCTGCGGTTATGCAACAAGTTGCACAATGATCTGCGTCGCAGTGCGGCCCTTGCGGCGCCCGGCCCGTGCCCCGTACGGCGTAGTCGGCCGCGCCCCTCGGGCACCCGCCGACGAGAGTGGGATCCGTACCCGAAGCCCTCTCACCCCGGGAGTCCTCATGGTCTGCGTCAACCGGGTCAACCGGCGTGATCTCGGTCTGCTCGCCCTGCGCGTCGGCACCGGCGCGGTGCTCGCTGCCCACGGCAGCCAGAAGCTGGCCGGCTGGTTCGGCGGCGGAGGCATCCAGGGCACCACGGCCGCCATGGAGGCGATGGGATTCCACCCGCCCAAACACAGCGCGGTGGCCGCCGGGCTCGGCGAGGCGGGCGGCGGCGTACTGCTGGCGCTCGGCCTCGCCACGCCGGCGGCGGGCGCGGCGGCCGCCGGGGCGATGGCCGGCGCGGTGGCCGTGCACGCCCCGGCGGGCTTCTTCGCCCAGGGCGGCGGCTACGAGTACCCGGCCTTCCTCGGCTTCACCGCCGCGGCCGTCGGTCTGACCGGCCCCGGGCGCTACTCCGTGGACCACGCCACCCGCCATGTCTTCGACCGCCCCTGGATGGTCGCGCTGGCCTTCGCGGGCAGCGCGGTCGCGGCCGCCGCGGTGGTCGGCAGGCGTGCGAAGGGTCAGGCCGGCCAGGCGCGGGAGGAGTCCTGATGAGCGAGGACCCCGCCCGGCCCGGCTCCACGCCGCCGGCCCGCCCCGTCGCGCCGTCCGGGCCGGAGACGGTGGCATCGACCGGATTCGGCCAGGGGCCACGGCCCGGACCCGGTCAGGGGGACACGCCGTGGCAGCGCGGCGACGGCCCGGCCGGGCCCGCGCCGGCCCCCGATCCGGACAGCCCCTGGGTGACCGGCGGTGTGCTCTTCGCCGGGGTGCTGATGCTCTGCCAGGGCGTCCTGGCGGCCCTGGAGGGCATCGCCGCCCTGGCCGACGGTGACGTCTACGGCGACGTCGGCGAGTACCTCTACCGGATCAGCCTCACCGGCTGGGGCTGGATCCACCTGGTGCTCGGCGTCTGTGTGGCCGTCACCGGGGCCGGGGTGCTCAAGGGGGCGGGCTGGGCGCGGGTGACCGGCATCGTGTTCGCCTCCCTGAACCTCTTCGCGCACTTCCTCTTCCTGCCGTACGCGCCCCTCTGGTCGGTGATCGTCATCGCCCTGGACATCTTCGTCATCTGGGCCCTGGCGGCCTACCGGGACCCGGGCTGGGCCCCGGGGGACGCGCTGCGCCGACCCTAGGGCCCGATCCGGACGGCACCTCTCAGCGTGTCTCGCGGCTCAGCGCCCCCGGCCACCACGCCTTCGGCCCGATGTCCCGCACCAGCGCCGGGACGAGGAGCGACCGGACGACCAGCGTGTCCAGCAGGACGCCGAACGCCACGATGAACGCGATCTGGAGCAGGAACGCCAGCGGGATCACCCCCAGCGCGGCGAACGTGGCCGCCAGGACGACGCCCGCCGAGGTGATGACCCCGCCGGTCGTGGTCAGCCCGCGCAGGATGCCCTCCCTGGTGCCGTGCCGCAGCGACTCCTCCCGGACCCGGGACATCAGGAAGATGTTGTAGTCGACGCCCAGGGCGACCAGGAACACGAACCCGTACAGCGGAACCGACGAATCCGTGCCGCTGAAGCCGAACACATGGGTGAAGACCAGCGAGGAGATGCCCAGCGTGGCGAGGAAGTTCAGTGCCACGGTCGCCACGAGCAGCACCGGCATCAGCAGTGACCGCAGGAGGAAGACCAGGATCACCAGGATGATGACCAGCACCACCGGCACGATCAGCATGCGGTCGTCCTCCGCCGTGCGCTGGGTGTCGTACTGCTGGGCGGTGTAGCCGCCGACCAGGGCGTCCGATCCGGGCACCGCGTGGACCGCGGTGCGCAGCTCGGCCACCGCCCCCTTGGCTCCGTCGCTGTCCGCCGCGTCCTTGAGGGTCGCGTCGATACGGACCTTGCCGTCGACGACGAGGGGCTCGCCGCCCGGCCGCCCGCTCGCGCTCACCGGTGCGACGGAGGCCACTCCTTCGGTGCGCTCGGCGGCCTCGGTGACCTCCGGCAGACGGTCCGCCGCGGCGATGATCACCGCCGGATTGCCCGAACCGCCGGGGAAGTGCTCGCTCAGCGTCTCCTGGGCGGCCACGGACGGCGCGTCGTTGACGAAGATCTCGTCCAGCGGAACCCCCTTGGAGGTGAGCGTGGGGGCGAACGCGGCACAGGCGATCAGGGCCGCCAGGGTGATCGCCCACACCTTGCGGGGCGCCCGGTCGACGAGGGCCGCGACCTTGTGCCAGATGCCGTGGCCGCCGGACACCTGGTCGTCGGCGGGCTTGGGCTTCGCCGGCCAGTAGGCCTTGCGGCCCAGCAGCACCAGGGCGGCGGGCAGGAAGGTGAGAGCGCTCAGGACCGAGCAGACGATGCCGATCGCGCCCACCGGACCGAGGGCCCGGTTGTTGGTGAGGTCGCTGAGCAGCAGGGCGAGCAGGCCGGCCGCCACCGTCGCGGCGCTGGCCGTGATCGGACCGAAGGACTCGCGCAGGGCGATGCGCATCGCGACGAACCGGTCGCCGTGGACGGCGAGTTCCTCCCGGAACCGGGCCGTGAGCAGCAGCGCGTAGTCCGTCGCCGCGCCGATCACCAGGATCGACAGAATGCCCTGCACCTGACCGTCCACGCGCACGATGTCGTGGTCGGCGAGGACGTAGACGATCGCACAGGACAGGGCGAGTGCGAACACCGCGCCGAGGATGATGACGAAGGGCAGCAGCACGCTGCGGTAGACGAGAAGCAGGATGACGAGCACCGTGATCAGGGCGACCCCGAGCAGCAGCCCGTCGATGCCCGCGAAGGCGTCGGACAGGTCGGCCTGACTGGCGGCCGGCCCCGCCAGTTGGACCGTCGTGCCGGGTACGGACGCGCCGGCCTCGTCGATCCTCTCCAGCACCGTGGGCAGTTCGTCCCCGAGACCGGGGCTCAGCTGCACGATGCCCTGGAGTGCGAGGCCGTCCTCCGAGGGCAGGGCGGGGGACGGTGCTCCGACGACGCCGTCACTCCCGGCGAGCGAGGCGAGGGCGCCGGTGGCGGCCTCCCGCTGCTCGTCGCTCACCGGAGCGTCCTTCTCCGCCGACGTCCAGACGACGATGGCAGGCAGGGTCTCGTTCTGCTGGAACGCCTTCTGCGCTTCGATGACCTGGGTGGACTCGGCGTTCTGGGGCAGGAAGGCGGCCTGATCGTTGGTGGCGACCTCGCCGAGCTTTCCGGCGAACGGGCCCAGCCCGCCGCCGACGCCGAGCCACGCGATGAGCAGGACGACGGGGATCAGCCAGCGGATCGACCGTGCAGGGGTGGACATGTCTCTCCCGGGGGTGGAGATATCTCAGTGGTTAACAATCTCAATCATTGAAATACATTACGGGACTGCTCGCGGGGACATCGCGGGGGGTGGTCCGGCGGCTCGTCGCCATGGACGCGCCCGGCCGGGGAAAGGCTCAGCGACGCGCCAGGGGAAGCTCTCCCAGCTCCTCGTTCATGGCGGTGAGGAAGCGCAGGACGGTCGTCAGCTCCGTCTCGCTGAAGCGCGCCCTGGCCCGTGCCGTGGCCTCGGCGAGCGGCATGAAGTCAGCTCGCCGCCGGGGCGTCTCGGGCTGCTCGCGGTCGAGTCAGCGACGTCCAGCACCACGGTCGTCAGGTCGCTGAAGCGCGCCCTGGCCCGTGCCGTGGCCTCGGCGAGCGGCATGAAGTAGTCGCGCGCGGCCGTCCGGGCGCTCGCCTCGTAGTACACGTGCACCACCCGGCGGTCGGCGCTCTCCCGGGCCCGCCGGATGTGCCCGGCCCGCTCCAGCCGGTCCAGACAGGCCGTCACCGCGCCGGAGGTGAGGCCCAGATGTTCGCGCAGCGCCCCCGGTGTCAGGGGCGCCGGGGCGTCGAGGATGGCGGCGAGCGCGCTCACATCCGTGGGGTGCAACTGCTGGCTCGCCGCGAAACCGTGGGTCATCCGGTTGATCTCGCTGTTCATCCGGCGGAGCTCGACCGCGAACGCGTGAAGGTCCGCGAGCGGCGCCTCGGGTTCCGAGGCGCCGCCGCGGGTCGGTCGGTCGTCGGCGCTGGTCACGCCCTCAGCGTATAGAACCTCCGCCCGTCGACCGTGCCCGGACCGTCACGACGACGGCGGCATGAGCACCGTGTCGACCAGGTTGACCGTGGCGTTGGCCGTCGGCACATCACCGCAGACGATCTTCGAGCTGTCGTTCACCGTGAACGCGGTGCCGGAGCCCTTCGTCGTGAGGTCGCTCCCTTCCAGCGTCTTGAAGGAGCCGTCCTCCAGCTGCTGGGTCGTGATCTTCTCGCCCACCACGTGGTACGTCAGCACCTTGGTGAGCTCCGCCTTGTCGTTGAGCAGCGCCTCCAGATCCGCCTTCGGGATCTTGTCGAAGGCGTCGTCGGTCGGCGCGAACACCGTGATGTCCTTCGCGTTGTTCAGGGTGTCGACCAGACCTGCCTTCTCCACCGCGCTGACAAGGGTGGAGAGTTCGGGGTTGTTGGACGCGGCGGTGGCCACCGGATCCTTCGCCATGCCCTCCAGGCTGCCCGCGCCCTCCGCGGGCACGGAGGAGCAGGCGGGGCCGTACGGTTCGGCGGGAGCCACGGCCTGGGCCTGCGGAGCGAAGAACGCCAGAGAGGCGGGAAAGGCGAGTGCCGCGGCGGCCGCCGCTGTGCGCTGCAGACGGTTGATCGTCATGATGTCTCCTCCGGATGTCTCCTCCGGCGAGCGGGGGGTGGTCTTCTCCGTCACCACCACGCTGCCGTGCACGGGTCCGCACCGCGCGTCGCGTCGTTTCTGCGTCGATCCGCCCGACCGGGGCAACCGGAATGACATGAATACCCGTTCAGTAGCAGCGCAGGGACGCGGCCGGGCCAAGCGGGCCGCGAACAGCACCGCGGTCGAGGCAGGGGCCCGTGCCGGGTTCGGGGCCCGTGGGGTGATCTACGTCCTCGTGGGCGTCCTCGCCCTGCGGATCGCGTTCACCGGCGGCGGCCAACAGGCCGACCGGGGCGGCGCGATCGCGGAGATAGCCGAGAAGCCCTTCGGGAAGGTCCTGCTCTGGGCGCTCGGCATCGCCCTGGTGGGGATGGCGCTCTGGCGGCTGTCGGAGGCGCTGTTCGGCCAGGCCGGGCCCGATGGGCGCAAGCCCGCCAAGCGGGCCATGGCGGCGGGCCGCTGCGTCTTCTACGGCTTCGTGGCCTACTCCGTGCTGTCCTTCGCCGCCGGTGACTCGGGCAGCGGCGGCGGGTCGTCGGACCAGCAGTCGCAGGACGTCACCGCCAAGGCGCTGGGCTGGCCCGGCGGCCAGTGGATCGTCGGCGTCGCGGGGGCCGCGGTGGCGTGCGCCGGTCTCTGGATCGCGGTCCGGGCGCTCCTGCGGAAGTTCCACAAGCACCTGAAGATGTCGGAGATGTCCCGGCGGACCCGCCGCGCCGTCGACGTCGCCGGAGTGTTCGGCGGTACGGCGCGGGGCACCGTCTTCGCCACGGCGGGCGGCTTCGCCGTGGCCGCCGCGATCGAGCACCGGCCGGACCGGTCCAAGGGCATGGACGACACCCTGCGCTCCTTCACGGACACCCCGGCGGGGCCGTGGCTCCTGGCGGTCATCGCCCTCGGACTGGTGGCCTTCGGAGTGTTCTCCTGGGCGAACGCCCGCTATCGCAAGGTCTGAACGCGCGTCCGGCGGGACTCGCGGGCCGCCTGTTCCGGGTGGCGGTGCCGCCAGTACGGGTTGTCGTGCGGCAGACCGCCGGTCACCCGCCCGTACATCCCGAACACGAGGATCAGCAGCCCCATCACGAAGCTGAAGACCACATTCGGCATCCCGAAGTCCAGGATGTTCGCGGGCCGGTCCAGGATGAAGAGGTGGGCGAAGCCGCTCAGCAGGAAGAGCGTGCCGATCGCCATGTTCAGCGTGGACGCGACGTTGCCGCCCACCGCGGCCCCGGCGATCAGCAGCACGCCGACGACCACTGAGATCAGGCTCAGCAGGCCGTTGGACGACAGTCCGGCGATACGGTCGCCGCTGGTGTCGAAGAAGCCCAGCTGCTGCGTGAAGCCGAGGATGCCGAAGGCGAGCAGGATGGTGCCGCAGAGGCCCGCACCGATCCGGTACACCCTCGCCAGCCGGTGATCGACGGGGAGTTCGTCGCTCAGTTTCATGACCGTCGCCTCTCGTTCCTGTTGTTCCCGGCCCGGATGCACTCAGCGAACAGCGCGGCGACGCACCGGGCAACATGCGTCGCTTTTGCGTCGTATGGTGAATTTATGGACCCAGTGACGATCCCTGCGGCGGACCCGGCGAGCGGGGGCCTGACCACCGGCGCGGTGGCCCGTCTGCTGGGCGTCGCGCCGACGACGCTGCGCTCGTGGGACCGCCGCTACGGCATCGGCCCGGCCGCCCGGGAGGGCGGCAGGCACCGACGCTGGACCGGGGCGGACATCGCGGCGCTGCGGGACATGTGCCGTCTGACGAGCGCGGGTCTGCCACCGGCCGAGGCCGCCCGCGCCGTCCTGGCCGGAACCTCCCGCGACGCGCCCGTGCCACGCTCCTGGCGCGCCTCCCGGGCCCCCGGACCGCTTCCGCTCGGCAGGACCCGCCGGGAGTGCCGCGGCCTGGCCCGGGCGGCGGTCCGGCTGGACGCGCCGGCCATGGACGAGCTGCTCACCGCGGTGCTCGATCGCTACGGACTGCCGGCCGCGTGGGACGAGGTGATGATGCCGACGCTGCACGCGGTGGGCCGCAAGTGGGAGACCGCGGGGGAGCGGTACGTCGAAGTCGAGCACCTGCTGTCGTGGCATGTCTCCGGTGCGCTGCGCGCGTTCTCGGCCGCGCGGCCGGCCGCCCCCGGCGCGGGCGTCTCCCTGCTGGCCTGTGTGCCCGGCGAGACCCATACGCTGGCCCTGGAGGCGCTCGCCGCCACCCTCGCCCAACAGGCCGTGCCGGTCCGGATGTTCGGCGCCGCCCTGCCCGCCGGGGCACTGGAGGAGGCGGTACGGCGCACCGGCCCCGCGGCGGTGGTGCTCTGGGCGCAGTCCCGCAGCACGGCCAGCCGCTCGCTCGTGGCCCGGGTGGCGGCGATCGAGTGGGGCGTAAGGGGCGCGCGCAGGCGGCCCGTCGTCCTGGTGGCCGGGCCCGGCTGGGCCGGGGAGCCGCCGCCGGGGGCCCGGTATCCGGCCGGGCTGGCCGACGCGGTGGACGTACTGGCCACGCTCGGCGCGCGGTGACCGTGTCCGCCGTACCCGCCGGCTCGGCTCGATCCGGCGTGCCGCCGTATCAGCCCGCCCTCACCGCAGGAAGTCCGACAGCCCCGTCAGAAGCCGCTCCACGTCGTCCATGTCGTTGTACGCGGACAGCCCGACGCGCAGACCGCCGCTGTCACCGAGCCCCAGGTGGCGGGAGGCCTCCAGGGCGTAGAAGGAGCCGGCGGGTGCGTGCACGCCGGAGCGGGCGAGAGCGCGGTAGGCGTCCGCCGCGTCCCGGCCCTCGAAGGTGAGCAGCAGGGTGGGGGTGCGTTCGGCGGCCCGGGAACGCACCGTCACCCCGCCCAGTTCGCGCACCGCCTTCTCGATGTACACCCGCAGCGCCGTCTCGTGCGCGTCGATCGCCGCGTACGCCGACCGCAGCCGCTCACGACGTCCGGCGCCGGCATCGGCGCCGGCGCCCAGGCTCGCGAGGAAGTCCACCGCCGCGCGGGTGCCCGCCATCGACTCGTAGGGCAGGGTGCCGAGTTCGAAGCGCTCCGGTACGGCGTCGGTGGACGGGGCCAGCTTGTCCGGGCGCAGGGTGTCGAGCAGTTCGGGCCGGGCGGCGAGCACCCCGTGATGGGGGCCGAAGAACTTGTACGGGGAGCAGACGAAGAAGTCAGCCCCGAGCCGCTCCACATCCACCGTGTGGTGCGCGGTGAGATGGACCCCGTCCACGTACAACAGCGCACCGGCCCGGTGGACGAGTCCGGCGACGGCCGGGATGTCGGGCCGGGTGCCGATGAGGTTGGACGCGCCGGTCACCGCGACCAGCCGGGTCCGTTCGGTGAGCTGCGCGCCGATGGTCTCCGGGGGCAGCTCGCCGGTCGCCGGGTCGAAGTCCGCCCACCGCACCACCGCCCCGGCGCGTTCGGCCGCCCGCACCCACGGGCGGATGTTGGCATCGTGGTCCAGCCGGCTGACCACCACCTCGTCACCCGGGTTCCAGGATCCGGACAGGGTCCGCGAGAAGTCGTAGGTGAGCTGGGTGGCGCTGCGGCCGTACACGATCCCGCCCGGGTCCGCGCCGAGCAGATCCGCCATCGCCTGCCGGAACCCGAGGACGATCTCCTCCGCGTTCACCTCCCCGGGCAGGGCGGCGCCGCGGATCGACAGGGGGCGGCTCATCGCCTCGCCGATCGCGGCGATGACGGAGGCCGGGGTCTGGGTGCCGCCCGGTCCGTCGAAGTGCGCCGTACCGGACCGCAGGGCGGGGAACTGTGCGCGCACCGCGCCGACGTCGTACGACAAGGAGACTCCTCGATTCGCTGATGCGCTGCCGGTTCTGTCGCCGGGCCGCGCGACCGGACCGCGCTGTCGGATCCGCGGTGATCATCGCAGGCCGGTGTCCTCCGGCGGAAGGCGTGGGGCCGGTCGGGGGCGCTTTCGTGGTGCGGCGTCCGCGCGGGCGCACCGCTCCCCGCCCGGACGCACGCCCGAGCGTGAGACATCGCCCCAGAGCGTGAGGCATCAGGCACCGGCGCATCGGAATGCGCCGTATTTCGGTGTAGCGATGATCCTATGAAGGAATTGCTCGCACATATGAACCCGCCTCGGTCACGCGATCCGCTTGTGCGATCCTCCCCGCATTCCTGCCGTAGATAAATGCGCCGCACAATTTCTGCGCTTCGGTCGTGATTAAAGCCGTGGGAACGGGAAATAGATGATCTGGGCTGATGGGGTCGGGGGCATCAGTTCACGCCACGGCCGAATGTCATCGGGCCGGGTGTCTGAAAGTCGCCAGCGCGGGGGTCATGGTCGCCACCCGGGCTTCCTGTTACTCGCCAGGCTGCTCCGGCCTGCGCTGATGCGATGCGATGAGTCTCTCCCCCCAGCACTGTCACTTGCGGAGGGTCACGGATGGACGAGCACGAACGCTCCACCGATGGCGAAATCTATTCGGCCGACTTTTCGGTTGGCTTTCCGGCCGGCTTTCCGGTCGGGCGGAAGGGGCGGGTCGGTAATTCCCCTGCGCGGTTCCTTTGTGCCGTCGCCTACCCCGTCCTCCTCCTCTCGGTCGTCTCCGTGGGTGCGGCCGCATTGTGGCTGAAATGGGATCCGGCTTGGGTCAGCCCCCTTTTCCTGGTCGGGGTCATCGCTTACCTGTCCCTCCTGGAACGGCTGATTCCTTATGACCGGAACTGGCACCCGGGAAAGGACGAGTGGCGCTGGTACGGCATCTACTTCCTGCTCACCATGGCCGGAAGCGGTCTGGCGCAACTGCTGGTGGCGCTGGCCGTCGGCCTGATCTCGCCGGAGGAGCCGACCCGTCACCTCTGGGTCGAGATCCCGGGGGCGCTCCTGGCCGGATCGCTCGTCAGCTACCTGGTGCACCGGCTGAGCCACCGCAACGCCCTCCTCTGGCGGCTGCACGGAGTGCATCACGTCCCGGAGAAGGTCAATGTCGCCAACAACGGCGTCAACCACGTGCTGGACATCGTCCTGGCCCAGAGCCTCGTCCAGCTGACCCTGGCCCTCGTCGGGTTCTCCCGCCCCGCGGTGCTGGTGGCCGGACTCTTCGTCGCCGCCCAGGGCTACTTCGTCCACGCCAACATCGATGTCCGCATCGGGCCGCTCAACCATCTGCTGGCCGGCCCCGAGCAGCACCGGCTGCACCACAGCACCGATCTGTCCGAAGCCGGCCACTACGGCTCCGACCTGTCGTGCTGGGACCACCTCTTCGGCACCTTCACCTGGTACCCCGGCCGCGAACCCACCGCCGTCGGTCTCCAGGACCCCACGGCCTTCCCCGGCACCGGCGAGATCCTCGCCGCCCTCCTGCACCCCTGGCGACGCAGACCCGCACCGGGCCCCGGCCCGGAATGACCGCCGCCTCCCTGACGCTCCACCACGACTTGAGGAGTTCGAATGGCCGACGCGAACAACCGGGCGTTACGGAACAAGGTGGCGATCATCGGGATGGGCTGCCGCCTGCCCGGCGGCGCCTCGGACCACCGCACGTACTGGCGCAATCTGATGGCGGGCAAGGACTGCATCACGCCCACCCCGCCCGACCGGTACGACGTCCGTACGCTCGGCAGCCGGTTCCGCGACAAACCCGGGCGCCTCGTTGGCGGCCGCGGCGGATACATCGACGGCTTCGACGAGTTCGACCCCGCGTTCTTCGGCATCAGCCCGCGCGAGGCCGACCACATGGACCCGCAGCAGCGCAAGCTCCTCGAAGTGGCCTGGGAGGCCCTGGAGGACGGTGGCCAGCGGCCCGCCGACCTCGCCGGAGGCAACGTCGCCGTCTACGTCGGCGCGTTCACCCTGGACTACAAGATCCTGCAATTCGCCGACCTGGGCTTCACCTCGCTGGCCGCCCACACCGCGACCGGCACCATGATGACGATGGTGTCGAACCGCATCTCGTACTGCTTCGACTTCCGCGGCCCCAGCCTGTCCATCGACACCGCGTGCAGCTCCTCCCTGGTCGCCGTCCACCTGGCCTGCCAGGCGCTGAACAACGGCGAGAGCGACCTCGCACTGGCCGGCGGCACCCTGCTGCACATGGCCCCGCAGTACACCGTCGCCGAGACGAAGGGCGGATTCCTCTCGCCCGAGGGCCGCTCCCGTACGTTCGACGCCGCCGCCGACGGTTACGTACGGGCCGAAGGCGTCGGCCTGGTCGCGCTGAAACGCCTGGACGACGCCGTACGGGACGGGGACCGGATCCACGCGGTGATCGCCGGCAGCGGCGTCAATCAGGACGGCCACACCAACGGCATCACCGTGCCCAACGCCGACGCCCAGGTCGACCTCATCCGCCGGGTCTGCGCCGAGGCGGGCATCACCCCCGGAGACCTCCAGTACATGGAGGCGCACGGCACCTCGACCCCGGTCGGCGACCCGATCGAGGCGAACGCCCTGGCCCGCGCGCTGGCCATCGGACGGGCCCCGGGCGCCCGTGCCTACGTAGGCTCGGTCAAGACGAACATCGGCCACACCGAATCCGCCGCCGGGATCGCCGGGCTGATCAAGACCGTCCTGAGCATCCAGCACCGGACCGTCCCGCCCCACATCAACCTGGAGAACCTCAACCCCGCCATCGACCCGGCGACCCTGCCGTACGAGATCCCCACCCGCCCCACCGCCTGGCCCGCCCACGAAGGGCCCGCCCGCGCCGGGGTCAACTCCTTCGGGTTCGGCGGCACCAACGCCCATGTCGTCCTGGAGGAGGCCCCGCCGCCCCCGCCGAAGACCGGTGCCGCCCCGCCCGCCGGACGCCCCTGGAGCATCCTGCCGCTCAGCGCCCGCAACCCGGACGCCCTGGTGGAACTGGCTGCGGGCATCCGGGGCGAACTCGCAGGCGACAACGGCCCGGCCGTGGCCCTCGACGACCTCGGACACACCCTCGCCCACCGCCGCCAGCATCTCCCCGAGCGGCTCTCCGTCGTCTACTCCACGCGCGCCTCCCTCGACGAGGCCCTCGCCGCCCACGGGCGCGGCGAGCCCCACCCCCGCGTCGTCCACGGCCGCGCCCGGGAATCCGCCGACCGGCGGCTGGTGTGGGTCTTCACCGGCATGGGCCCCCAGTGGTGGGGCATGGGCCGCCAACTCCTCGCGGAGGAACCGGTGTTCCGCGAGGCCGTCGAGGCGTGCGACCGGGCGCTGCGGGAGTTCGCCGACTGGTCGCTGATCGAGGAGCTGACCGCCGACGAGTCCGTCTCCCGGATGAGCGAGACCTGGCTCGCCCAGCCGGCCAACTTCGCCGTACAGGTCGCCCTGGCCGCCCTGTGGCGGTCGCACGGGGTGCGCCCCGACGCCGTGGTCGGCCACAGCACCGGCGAGATCGCCGCCTTCCACGCAGCGGGCGTCTACTCCCTGCGGGACGCGGCCCGGATCGTCGTCCACCGCAGCCGCCTCCAGCAGACCCTGGCCGGCACCGGCGCCATGCTCGCCGTCAGCCTGTCGGAGGACGAGGCGGAACGCCGGGTGCGCCCCTACCGCGACCGGGTCTCCGTCGCCGCCGTCAACAGCCCCACCGCCATCACCCTGGCCGGGGACGAGGCGGCGCTGACCCTGCTGGCGGAGGAGCTGCGGGCCGAGCAGCAGTTCGCGAAGTTCCTCACCGTCGAAGTGCCGTACCACAGCGTCGGCATGGAACGGATCAAGGACGAACTACTGGCGGAACTCGCCCCGTTGGAGCCGCGACCGGCCCGGGTTCCGCTGTATCTCACCGGCGTCGAGGGAACCGCCCGGGGCGAGGAACTGGACGCCGCCTACTGGTGGAAGAACGTCCGCGACCGGGTCCGCTTCCGCTCCGCGGTCGACCGGATCGCCGCCGACGGCCACCAGCTGTTCCTGGAGATCGGCCCGCACCCGGTCCTCGGCCACGCGATCCGCGAATGCCTGGAAGCGGGCGGCACGACCGGGCTCACCCTGCCCTCGATCCGCCGCCGGGAGAACGAGAGCGAGCGCTTCGCCGCCTCCCTCGGCTCGCTCCACACCCTGGGCGTCACCGTCGACTGGGACGTACTCCAGCCGACCGGCCGGCCGGTCACCCTGCCCCGCCACCCCTTCCGGCGCGACCGCCACTGGACCGAACCCCGCCCGGTGGCCCAGGTCCGCCTGGGCCACCGCGACCACCCCCTCCTCGGCCGCCGCACCGACCGTACGGAACCCACCTGGCAGGCCCGCCTGGACACCGAGGACCTGCCCTACCTCGCCGACCACCGCATCCAGGACACCGTGGTCTTCCCCGCCGCCGGCTACCTGGAAATGGCCGCCCAGGCCGTTCTGCGGCTCACCGGTGGCACCACCGCCGTCCTCGCCGACATCGATCTGCGCAAGGCGCTCTTCCTGCCCGACGGCGAGGACCGCACCGTGGAGGTGTCGCTCTCGCTGGAGAACGCCGCCTTCACCATCGCCTCCCCGACCGGGGACGACGGGGAACGGGCCGTGCACGCGAGCGGCATCGTCCGCACCGGGCAGCGCCGCCGCACCGCCCCGCCGCTCGACGCCCCCGCGATCCGGGCCCGCTCCCTCCGCCACCTCGAAGGCCCCGACTGCTACACCGCCCTGGCCACCCTCGGCTACCACTACGGCCCCGCCTTCCAGGCCGTCGAGGAGGTCTGGATCGGCGCCGGTGAGGTCCTCGCCCGGATCCGCCCGCCCGAGGCCATCGGCGACGACGCCGCGGGCCATCACCTCCACCCCGTCCTCCTCGACGCCTGCTTCCAGACCCTCCTGACCCCGCTGATCCCGCCGACCCCCGAAGGACCCGCACCGGGCACCGGGATCAGGCTGCCGCTCTCCGTCGACGAGGTCGCCCTCGAACCCATCGGCGACCAGCCGTTCTGGGCCCACGCCACCCTGCTCCCCGGCGACGCGGACACCACCCTCGGGAACATCGCCCTGTACGCCGACGACGGCACCCCGCTCGGCCGCGTCCACGGCTTCCGCGCCGCCGACGTCGAGAAGGCGGCCACAGCCGTCGCCCGGACCACGATCGACTCCTGGCTCGCCGAACCCGCCTGGACCGAGGCCCCGCCGCTGCCCGCCGAGGACACCGCCCGCGACCACGACTGGCTGGTCCTCGCCGACAACGGAGGCGTCGCGGACGCCTTCGCCGCCCTCGCCGCGGCCCGCGGCGAACGGTGCCGTCTGGTGCGCCGGGGCGCGGCCTACACCCCCTTCGGCGACGGCGTCACCTTCACCGTCGACCCCGCGTCCGACGCCGATCTGCGCCGGCTCCTCGCCGACCTGGACCGCGCCGGCGGGCCGTTCCGAGGGGCCGTCCTGCACCTGTGGAACCTCGACGCGCCCGCCCTCGCCGACTGCGACCGGGCCGCCCTCCGCGACCACACCGGCGCGGGCGCGTACGGGCTGATCGCCCTCGCCCGGCTGCTCCTGGCCCGGGGCGGCGGAGGCCGGCTGCACATCGTCACCCGGGGCGCCCAGCCCGCCCTGCCCGGCGAAGGGCCCGAACCCCTCGGGGCGCCCGCCTGGGGCATCGGCCGGGTGCTGCGCCACCAGGAGCTCATCGACCACCCCGGCAAGCTCATCGACCTCGACCCCCGGCGCCGGCCGGGCCCCGACGGCGACCGGGCCGAGGCCGAAGCGCTCCTCGCCGAGGTGCTCAGCGACGACGAGGAGGAGATCGCCCTGCGCGACGGCGGCCGCCGCACCAGCCGCCTCCGCCCCGCCGAGCACCTGACCCGGCCGCTGCCGCCGCGCCTGCGGGCCGACGGAAGCTATCTGGTCACCGGTGCGTTCGGCGCGCTCGGCCGGCTCCTGTGCCGCACCCTCGTACGCCGCGGAGCCCGCCGGATCGTCCTGGTCGGGCGCACCCCGGTGCCGGCCCGGGAGAAGTGGGCCGGCACCGATCCGGCCACCGCCGAGGGCCGGGCCGTGGCCCTGCTCCGCGAGCTGGAGGCGCTCGGTGCGCAACCCGTCCTCGCGACCCTCGACATCACCGACGAGGACGCCCTGACCGGCTGGCTCGACGCCCACCGGCAGAGCGGAGCCCCACTCGTACGCGGGGTGTTCCACCTGGCCGGGCAGGTCCGCGACACGCTCGTCGCCGATCTGGACCGGGCCGCCTTCGACGCCGTCCACGACCCCAAGACCGTCGGCGCCCACCTCCTGCACCGGCACCTGCGGGACGAACCGCTCGAACACTTCGTGCTCTTCGCCTCGATCGCCTCCCTCCTGACCACGGCCGGCCAGACCAACTACGCCGCCGGGAACGCCTTCCTGGACGCCCTCGCCCACCACCGCCGCGCCCAGGGCCTGCCCGCCCTCAGCCTGGACTGGGGCCCCTGGGCCACCGGCATGATCGAGGAACTCGGCCTGGTCGAGCACTACCTGCACAGCCGGGGCATGAGCTCGCTCTCCCCGGACACCGGCATGGCCGTCCTGGAACGCGTCATCGGCCAGGACCACGCCCAGCTCGTCGTCGCCACCGTCGTCGACTGGCCCGTCTTCCTCGCCTGGTACCCGACGCCTCCGCCGCTGGTCGCCGACCTCGCGGCAGCCGCCGCCCCACCGGGCGACGCCGCCTCCGGCAACGGATTCCTCGACACCTTCCGCGCCGCCGACGAGGAGACCCGCCGCGCCCTGGTCGCCGAGCGGTTCGCCGCGCTCTCGGCCACCGTGCTGCGCACCGGCACGGACCGCATCGACCCCACCACCGGACTCGGCGAGCTCGGGCTCGACTCGCTCCTCGCCATGGAGCTACGGGCCCGGATCCACGCCGAACTGGGCGTCGCCCTGCCCGTGGTCGCCCTGCTCAGCGGCACCCCCGCCGGGGAACTCGCCGCCCAGCTCCACGACGGCCTCAGCGCCCTCGCCGCGGCCGACACCCCGGACGGAGCGGCGGGCGCGGTCGAACTCCACCGCGACGAGCGGCAGTACCCGCTGACCCAGAACCAGAAGGCGCTCTGGTTCCTCAAGCACCTCAACCCCGACGGCTACGCGTACAACATCGGCGGGGCCGTCGAGGTGAACGTCGCCCTCGAACCGGACCTGATGTTCGAGGCCGTCCGCCGCCTCATCGCCCGCCACCCCGCGCTGCGCACCAACTTCCTCCTGGTGGACGGGCAGGCCGTGCAGCGGGTCTCCGAGGACGCCGCCACCGACCTCGGCCTCTTCGACGTCCAGGGCGAGGACTGGGACTCCATCCACGCGACGATCGTCCAGGAGTACCGCAAGCCCTACGACCTCGCCCACGACCCGCTGGTCCGCTTCCGCCTCTTCAAGCGGGGCCCGGACCGCTGGATCATCATGAAGGCCGTCCACCACATCGTCTCCGACGCCATCTCCACCTTCACCTTCATCGAGGAACTCCTCGCGGTGTACGAGGCGTTGCGCCGCAACCAGGAACCGCAGCTCCCCCCGGTCGAGGCCCGCTACCTCGACTTCCTCAACCAGCAGAACGCCTTCCTCGCCGGACCCGAGGCCGCGGGCATGCTCGACCACTGGCGCGCCCATCTGCCGGCCGAGGTCCCGCTGCTGGACCTGCCCGTCGACAAACCGCGCCCGGCGGTCCAGACCCACAACGGGGCCTCCGAGTTCTTCGTCCTCGACGACGCCCTCAGCGCCCGCGTCCACGCGCTGGCCCGCGCCCACGGCGTCACCCCGTTCATGGTGCTGCTGAGCGCCTACTACCTCCTGCTGCACCGCTACTCCGGGCAGGACCACATCGTCGTCGGCAGCCCGGTGACCGGCCGCACCCGGCAGGACTTCGCCTCCGTCTACGGCTACTTCGTCAACCCGCTGCCGCTGCACGCCGATCTGTCCGACGACCCGACCGTCGCCGAACTGCTGCAACAGGTCCGCCGGACCGTCCTCGGCGGCCTCGACAACCAGGAGTACCCCTTCGTCCTCCTCGTCGAGGAACTGGGCCTCCAGCACGACCCCAGCCGCTCCGCAGTCTTCCAGGCGATGTTCATCCTCCTCACCCACAAGGTGGCCACCGAGCAGTACGGCTACCGCCTTGAGTACATCGAACTACCGGAGGAGGAGGGGCAGTTCGACATAACGCTGTCCGCCTACGAGGACGAGGCCGAGGGTCGGTTCCACTGCGTGTTCAAGTACAACACCGACCTCTTCCTCCCGGAGACCATGCGCCGCATGGCCGCCCACTACACCCGCCTCCTCGACCGGATGACCCACGCCCCCGGTGAACAGCCCGCCTCCCGGCTGGAGATGCTCGGCGACCAGGAGCGGGAACGGCTCGTCGGGGAGTGGAGCCGCCCCGCCCTTCCGACAGCCGGATCCCGTGAGGAGCCGTTCGCGGCGGTCCAGACGCTGATCGCCCGCGTCGCCGCCGAACACCCCGCGGCCGTCGCCGTCACCACACCCTCCCCGCACGGCGGAGCGCACCGGCTGACCTACGCGGAACTGGAGCGGCGGGCCGCCGACAGCGCCGCCCGGCTGCGGACCCTCGGCATCGGCCAGGGCTCGGTGGTCGTCCTGTGCCTGGACAAGTCGCCCGAGCTGATCGTCGCCCTGCTCGCCGTGTTCAAGGCCGGCGCCGCCTACCTGCCGCTCCGGCCCGACCAGCCCGCCGACCGGCTCGCCCACCTCGTGACGGCCACCGGCGCGGCGCTCGTCCTCGTCGCGGACGACGCCGGGCCGGAGCAGACCGGCGCCCTGGCCGTCCCGACGCTCACGCTCGGCGCGCTCGCCCGCACCGCGCCGCACCCGGACGGACCGTCCGACGAAGCCGGCCCGGAATCGCCCGCGTACATCATCACCACCTCCGGCTCCACCGGCCGCCCCAAGGCCGTCCGCGTCAGCCACCGCAACCTCGCCTCCGCCCACGCCGCATGGCGCCAGGAGTACCGGCTGGAGACGGACGTCCGGGTGCACCTCCAGATGGCCGAACCGTCCTTCGACGTGTTCACCGGCGACCTGGTGCGCGCCCTGTGCTCGGGCGGCACCCTCGTCCTGGCCGACCGCGACCTCCTCTTCGACACCACTCGGCTCTACCGCACCATGCGTCAGGAACGGGTCGACTGCGCCGAGTTCGTGCCCGCCGTCGTCCGCGGCCTGATGGACCACTGCACCCGCGAAGGGCTCCGGCTGGACTTCCTGAAGCTGCTGGTGGTCGGCTCGGACGCCTGGAGCGTGGGGGAGTACCGCCGGCTCGCCGAGCTGTGCGGACCCGGCACCCGCCTCGTCAACTCCTACGGCCTCACCGAGGCCACCATCGACAGCGCGTCCTTCGAAGGCCCCGTCGACGACCTGGAACCCGGCGCGATGGTCCCCATCGGCCGTCCCCTCCCCAACAGCACCCTCCATGTCCTCGACGCCCACGGCGAACCCGTACCGCCCGGCGTGCCCGGCGAACTCTGGATCGGCGGCGACGGCGTCGCCCTCGGCTACGCCGGAGACCCCGAGCAGACCGAGGCACGCTTCGTCACCCGTACGCTCAGCAGGTCCGCCGACGGCGACGCCCGGCCCGAGCGGCTCTACCGCACCGGCGACATCGCCCGCTGGGACGCGCACGGCCGGGTCCATCTGCTCGGCCGCACCGACGGACAGGTCAAACTGCGCGGCCACCGCATCGAGATCGGCGAGATCGAGGCCCACCTCGCCCAGTGGCCGCCGCTCGCCCGGGCCGTCGTCACCGTACGCGCCGACACCGGCGGAGAGGCGGCGCTCTGCGCCTACTGCGTCCCCGCGCCCGGTGCCACCCTGGACGGCCGGGCCCTGCGCCGCCACCTGGCCCGCTCGCTGCCCTCGTACATGATCCCGTCGCACTTCGTCGAACTGCCCGCCCTGCCGCTGACCGCCAACGGCAAGGTCGACACCGCCGCCCTGCCCGCACCCCGGGCCGAGACCGGCGACCGGCCGTACGAGGAGCCCGTGACCCTGTACGAGATCAGCGTCGCCCGGCACTGGAAGACCCTCCTGGGCCGTGAACAGATCGGCCTGGAGGACGACTTCTTCGAACTCGGCGGCAGCTCGATCAAGCTCATCGAACTCCTCCACCAGCTGCGCACCGAGTTCGGCGTCGGCGTCCCCGTCAGCAGGCTCTACCAGGTCACCACCCTGCACGGCATGGCCGCCACCGTCGAGGACGTCCTGCACGGCACCAGCGCCGACGAACTGCCCAGCCTCACCTTCAACGCCGGACAGCACCCCGCCCTCTTCTGCTTCCCGCCCGCCGGCGGACACGGGCTCGTCTACCGGGGCCTGGCCGCCCACCTCCCCGACCACACGCTCATCGGCTTCAACTACCTCCCCGGCGACGACAAGGTCGCCCGGTACGCCGACCTGATCGAGGCCGCACGGCCCGACGGCCCCTACCGGCTCCTCGGCTACTCCCTCGGCGGCAACCTCGCCTTCGAGACGGCCAAGGAGCTGGAGCGACGCGGCCGGCGCGTCGCGCACGTCGTCATCCTCGACTCCCGCCGCATCCTCACCGCCTACGAACCGGACGCCTCCGGGATCGCCGTCTTCGAGGCCGAACTCGCCGACCACCTGCGCAAACACACCGGATCCGAGGCCGTCACCCGCGAAACCCTCGCCCACGCCGCCGAATACCTCGCCTTCTGCGGCCGCACCCCCAACACCGGCACGGTCGCCGCGACCGTCAGCGTGATCACCGACGAGGAGAAGGCCGCCCTCTACGCCGCGGGCGAGCACGGCACCTGGCACGGCAGCTCCACCGGTGCCACCGCCGTCCTGCGCGGCTCCGGCGTCCACGCCGACATGCTCGACGCCAAACACCTGCCCCGCAACGCCGAGCTGGTGCGCTCCGTCCTGACGGGAGACCCGGCCCATGGCGGATGACGACCCCACCGACTGGACCAGCCGGGAGCGCACCCCGGGCACCCCGCCCCGCGTCATCGTCGTCGGCGCGGGCGTGGCCGGCCTCTCCACCGGCTGCTACGCGCAGATGAGCGGCGCCAGGACCCGGATCTTCGAGAAGCACGTGCTGCCCGGCGGCTGCTGCACCGCCTGGTCGCGCGACGGCTACCTCTTCGACTACTGCATCGAGTGGCTCATCGGCACCGCCCCGGGCAACGACGCCCACCGGGTGTGGAGCGAACTCGGCGCGCTCGACGGCAAGACCGTCACCAACTTCGACCTGTTCAACAAGGTCGAGGACGAGAACGGCCGGTCGGTGACGTTCTACAACGACCCCGACCGCCTGGAGGCCCACCTGCTGGAGATCTCACCCGCCGACGCCCCGCTGATCCGGGCCTTCACCCGGGACCTGCGGCGCTTCATCGACATCGAGCTGTACCCGTTCCTGACCGCGCCCGCGCTGCGCACCGTACGGGAACGGGCACGGACCCTGCGCACGGTGCTCCCCGCCTTCCGGCTGTTCTGGCGGACCGCCGCCACCCCGATGCACGTCTTCGCCGACCGCTTCCAGGACCCGCTGCTGCGCACGGCGTTCCGCAACATCTTCTTCCAGGACCCGGAGGGCTTCCCGCTGCTGCCGTACCTCTTCAACATGGCGGCCGCCCACCACGGCAACGCCGGCTTCCCGCAGGGCGGTTCGCTCGGCCTCGCCCGCTCGATCGAGGAGCGCTACCGGAGCCTGGGCGGCACGGTCACCTACCGGGCCCGCACCGAGCGGATCCTGGTCGAGGACGACCGGGCGATCGGCATCGAACTCCGCAGCGGGAAGCGCTACTTCGCCGAACACGTGGTCTCCGCCTGCGACGGCCACACCACCGTCTACGGACTCCTCGGCGGCCGGTACACCGGCCCCCGGATCGACCGGCTCTACACCGACCTCCTGCACCGCCCCGGCACCCTCTTCCCGGCCGTCGTCTCCGCCTTCGTCGGCCTGCGCGGCGACCTGGACCCCGACGAGGCGCACAGCACCACGCACCTCCTCGGCCCGGACGACGCGGCCCATCTCCCCGGCGCCCTGCAGGACAGCCTCGTCGTCCAGGCCCGCTCCCGCTACTCCGGCGGCTTCGCACCGCCGGGCCGCTCCGTCCTGCACTGCACCTACTTCAGCGACTACGCCCACTGGAAGGACCTGCGCACCAGGGACCGCAAGGAGTACCGCCGGCGCAAACGCGAAGTCGCCGACTTCGTACGGGACTTCCTGGAGCGCCGCAGCCCCGGCATCGCGGAGCGCATCGACATCGTCGAGGTCGCCACGCCCGCCACGACCCACCGCTACACCGGCAACCTGGGCGGCTCCATCCTGGCCTGGAAGGCGTTCTCGGACGCCGACGACGTCGCGGCGCGCCTGGTCGGCAAGGACCGGATGCGGCTGCCCGGACTGAGCGGCTTCTCCATGGCCGGGCAGTGGGTCGGCATGGGCGGCCTGATCCGCGCCGCCTCCACCGGCCGCTTCGCCGTCCAGTACCTCTGCCGTGAACTCGGCCTGGAGTTCCGGGCCTGGGAGAGCGAGGGCGACGAACCCTGGCACCCCGGGAAGCTGGGGCACCTGCCCCAGCTCGACCGGTGGTCCGCACGCGAGAGCGAGAGCTCATGAGCGGCGAGCGGAGCAGCGCGCGCCGGCCCCGGGAGACGATGATCATCATCGGGGCCGGGCTCGGCGGCCTCTCCACCGGCTGCTACGCCCGGATGAACGGCTACCGCACCCACATCCTGGAGATGCACGAGATCCCCGGCGGCTGCTGCACCGCCTGGGAGCGCGGCGGCTTCACCCTGGACGCCTGCGTCAGCTGGCTCCTCGGCAGCGGCCCCGGCAACGAGATGCACCAGATCTGGCTGGAGCTCGGCGCACTCCAGGGCAAGGAGATCCGCCACTTCGACGTCTTCAACATCGTGCGCGGCACGGACGGCCGGGCCGTCCACTTCTACTCCGACCCGGACCGCCTCGAAGCCCACCTCATCGCCCTCTCGCCCGCCGACGCCCGCCTCGTACGGAGGTTCTGCGCCCAACTCCGCAGCTTCCGCAAGGCCTTGGCGGTCTACCCCTTCCTCAAGCCCGTCGGGCTGATGGGCCGGCGGGAGCGCTGGCGGATGCTCGCCTCGTTCCTGCCGTACTTCAACGCGGTCCGCACCACGATCACCGTCCTGATGACCGACTTCTCCAAGAAGTTCAAGGACCCCCTCCTCCAGGAGGCCTTCAACTTCATCCTGTACGAGAAGCACCCGGCCTTCCCCGTCCTCCCGTTCCACTTCCAGCTCGCCTCGCACGCCAACCTCTCCGCCGGCGTCCCCGAGGGCGGCTCGCTCGGGCTCGCCGAGTCGATCGAGGCCCGCTACCGCCGGCTCGGCGGCGAGATCTCGTACAACACCAAGGTCGAGACGGTGATCGTCGAGGACGACCGGGCCGTCGGTGTCCGGCTCAGCGACGGCAGGGAACTCCGCGCCGACATCGTCGTATCGGCCTGTGACGGCTACACCACCACCATGAAGTTCCTGGAGGGCAGATACCTCGGCGAGGACTACCGCAAGCTCTACACCGAGACCATCCACGAACCCGGCATGGTCTTCCCCGGCTACTTCACCCTTTTCCTCGGCCTCTCCCGCCCCTTCCCCGAGGGCGACCCCTGCACGACCTACCTCCTCGACGAGGCCACGGCCGCCGAACTGACCGGCATCCGCCACCCCAGCATCAACGTCCAGTTCCGCAGCCGCCACTACCCCGAACTCTCCCCGGACGGCACCACCGTCGTCTACGCCACCTACTTCTGCGACATCGCCCCCTGGCGCGCCCTGGACGAGGGCCCCGAACAGGTCACCCGCACCCGTGGCGGAACGGAGCTGCACACCCTGCCCGTACGGCACGGCCGCGGCTACTACGCGGCGAAGCGGCGGGCCCGCGAAGCGCTCGTCGGCTTCCTGGAACAGCGCCACCCCGGCCTGCGGGACGCGATCGTCGTCCGTGACGTCTCCAGCCCCCTCACCCAGGTCCGCTACACCGGCAACTACGACGGCACCGTCCTCGGCTGGCAGCCCTTCGTCGAGAGCGGCGAGACCCTGGAAGAGCTGATCAAGAAACACGGCCCCGGGCTTCCCGGGCTGCGCGACTTCTACCAGTCGGGCGTCTGGGCCACCACCGGCGGACTCATCCGGGCCGCCGCCGCCGGACGCCACGTCATGCAGTTCGTCTGCCGCGACGACGGCCGGCCCTTCACCGCCTCGCTCGACCTCACCGCACCACCACCGACCCACCGGGTCATCCCCGTGCCCGTCCGCCCCGCCGCACCGACGGAGAGGAAGCCATGAAGATCGCGAAGTGGGTGGTCCGCGAACACGTCGAGGGCGTACCCGACGTGGACCGCGTCTACGAGAAGGTCGTCGAGAACGTCGACGTGACCCTCGCCCCCGACGAGATGCTGTTGCGCACCCTGTACGTCTCCGTCGACCCCTACCTCCAGGGCATCGCCCTCGACACCCCGATCGGCGGCCACATGGGCGCCGACTCGATCATGGAGGTGGTGGAGGCGGGGCCGCGCGCCGCCCACCGCGCGGGCGACCTCGTCCAGGGCTTCGGCGGCTGGCGCACCCATGTGATCGGCACCGGCGCGGCCGAACTCTGGCAGACCGGCACGTTCCCCATGGTCTTCCCGGCGTACCGCAGGCTCGACCCCCGGTGGTACGACGACGCCCTGCCGCTGCCGACCGCCCTCAGCGTGATGGGCGGACCCGGCATGACCGCCTGGGGGACCCTGTCCAAGTACATGACGATCAGCCCCGGCGAGACCCTCGTCATCAGCGGGGCCTCCGGCGCGGTCGGCGCCCTCGTCGGCCAGCTCGCCGCGCTCGCCGGCGCCCGCGTGATCGGCACCACCTCGTCCCCGGAGAAGGCGGACTACCTCACCGGGCTCGGATTCGACGCGGTGGTCGTCTACCGCCACGGGGACGGCGAGGACACCGTCCGTGAGGCGCTCGCCCGCGCCGCCCCCGACGGCGTCGACCGGTACTTCGACAACCTCGGCGGCACCGTCACCGACGCGGTGTTCCGCATGCTCAACATCGGCAGCCAGGTGGCGGTGTGCTGGCAGTGGGCGACCCAGGTCGGGAACGAGGACACCGGCCCCCGGCTCCTGCCCTACCTGATGTTCCCGCGCGCCACCGTCCGCGGCATCTTCTCCCTGGAATGGTTCACCGACCAGAACTGGCAGGACCTCCACACCGAGCTGGGCGGCCGGGTCCGGCGCGGCGAGGTCGTCTGCGACCACACCCTGCACCACGGCTTCGACCGCATTCCCGCCGCCTACGGCAGCCTCTACGACGACCGGGCCGCCAACCGCGGCAAGGTCCTCGTCGAACTCTGAGCGCGACACCCGAACCACCCCCGACCACCCCGCCCAGGAGGCATGGTGACCGCCACCGAGCCCACGTGTCCCGCGCCGGTACCGATGCACCGCCTGCACTTCGAGAAACCCGGACCGCCCCGCCCGGCCGAGCTGCCGGGCGGGGCACCCGCCTGGCTGGTCAGCCGGTACGAGGACGTCCGCCAGGTGCTCTCCGACCCGCGCTTCGGCCGGGAGCGGCTGTACGACGCCGACGCACCGGCCCTCTCCGACGTACCCGACCTCGTGAACGACCCCGACCTGATGTTCAACCAGGACGGCCCCGGCCATCTGCGGCTGCGCCGCACCCTGCGGCGCGCGTTCACCCCGAGGGCCGTCGCCCGCTGGCGGCCGTGGATCGCCGCGACCGTCGACGAACTCCTGGACCGGCTGGAGTCGAAGCAGCGACCGGCCGACGTGGTCGCGGAGTTCACCCTCCCGCTGCCGGTGGCGGTGATCAGCCGGCTGATGGGTCTGGAGGAGTCCGCGTGGGGCCGGCTGCGGTACTGGAGCGAACACGCCTTCTCCGACGGCACCCATGAGGGCGAACAAGTGGCTGCGGCCCTCGCCGAGTTCAGCGCGTTCGGCGCGGACCTCCTCGCGGAGCGGCGCCGGACGCCCGGCGACGACCTGATCAGCGGCCTGGCCGCGGCGGCCGACGCGGAAGGGGGCGTGCCCGAGGCCCAGTTGGTGAGCCTGGTGTGCGGTCTCGTCGTCGGCGGCCACGACAGCACGATGACCATGCTCGGCAACGCGCTGCTCTACCTGCTGGGCGAACGCCCGACCGCCTGGCCCCGCATCGGCGCCGACGAGGAGGCCGCCGGACGCGTCGCCGACCGCCTCGTCCACCTCGTACCGCTGGGTGACGACCGGGGCAGCGCCCGGCACGCCGCCACGGACGTCGAGGTCGGCGGGGTGACGATTCCGGCCGGTGCGATCGTGCTCGCCGACTGCGGCATGGCCAACCGCGACCCCGAGGTCTTTCCGCCCGCCACCCTCCACGACCTGTTCGCCCCGCTGGAGGCCCCCACCCTCTCCTTCGGCGCCGGACCCCACTACTGCCTGGGCGCCTGGCTGGCCCGTACGGAACTCCAGCTCGCCCTGCACCGCCTGGCCGCCCGCTTCCCGGCCCTCGCCCTGGCGGAACCCATGGACGCGGTCGCGTGGCGGACCGGCACCACCTCCCGCAGTCCGCGGCGGCTCGCCGTCCGGTGGTAGGGGCCGCCGTACCGGCAGGTGGTGTGCCCGGGGCTCAGCGGCCCCGGGCATCGCCCTCGGCGGTCCAGGTGGTGGTGTACACGGTGACGGTGCCGCGGCCGTCCGGGGCCCGGCCGCCGCCCACCGACCCGCCCGGCAGATCACCGCCGTGGCCCCAGTAGACCCCGCCGCAGCTCAGCGGGACGGAGGCGACGCCGTAGCCGTACCGGCTGCCGGCCGTATAGACGTAACGGCGAACGCCACGGCGAGCGTGGTCGTGCACACGAGGGCGGCGGTGAGGCGCTTGCGGTACATGGGTCCCCCTGGACGTGACTCCGGCCGGGCCGTTCGGGAAGCCCCGGCCGTGCGGATCGTTCTTCCGCCCACGACCCTGCCGGCCGCCCCGCACGGGGGCAGGCCGTCCGGACCCGGACCGAGGGTGTACTCAGGCCCCCTGCGCGGGGTTCCCGAGAGCCCTCCGCAACACCGCGATCTGCTCGGCGGCGGCCCTGCGCGGGAGGGTCAGGTGGGGCAGCACACCGTCGAATCCGTGGAACGCGCCCGGCCACAGATGGAATTCGGTCGACACCCCGGCGGCGATGAGCCGGAGCGCGTACTGCGCGCACTCGTCCCGGAACACCTCCAGCTCGCCGACGTCGACGTACGCGGGCGGGAGCCCCGACAGATCGGTGGCGCGGGCCGGCGCCGCGTACGGGGGCACCTCGTCGCCGTCGGCGAGCGGGCCGAGCAACGCCGCCCAGCCGTACAGGTTGTTGGCGCGCGGCCAGGTGACGGGATCGGTGAACTCCCGGCTGGACGCAGTGGTGTTGCGGTCGTCCAGCATCGGGCAGAGCAGCAACTGGAAGGCGAGGCGCGGTCCGCCGCGGTCCCGGGCGAGCAGCGCCGTGGCGGCGGCCAGCCCACCGCCCGCGCTGATCCCGCCGACCGCCAGGCGCTCCGGGTCGACGCCGAGCGCGTCCGCCTGCTCCGCCGTCCACCGCAGCGCGCGGTAGCAGTCCTCGACGGGCGCAGGGTAAGGGTGCTCGGGCGCGAGGCGGTAGTCCACGGAGACCACGGCGCAGCCCGCCTCCAGGACGTACGCGGAGAGCCGGGCGTCGTCCATCTCGGGCGTGCCGAGCACCATGCCTCCGCCGTGCATCCACACCAGACACGGCAGCGGCCCGGTGGGGGCGGCACGGGGCCGGTGGACCCGCAGTCGTACGGCACCGGGGCCCGGCAGGCGGTGGTCGGTCACCCGGACGCCTTCGGCGGGCGGCGGGAAAACGGCGGCCGCGCGGGCGGCGCGCAGGGCGGCCAGCCCCTCGCGGGTGAGGCCCGGGAGGACGGTGGGCGGCAGCGGGGCGGCGGCCAGCGCCGCCGCCATCTCCGGGTCCAGGCGGGGGTCGTACGACATCGGGTGGAGCCTTCCTGAGGACTCCGCGGCCGCGCCCGGCGCCGGACGGCGGGGCACGGCCGCGGAGCGCGAACCGGCAGATCCGTCAGTAGTCGAGCGTGATGCTCACCTCGATCGAGCCGCTGTGCGGGATCTTCAGGATGTGCATCCTGCGGCTGCCGTCGCGCAGATACCGGATGGAGGCGGCGGCGACGGAGGCGGCACGGGCCGCGCCCCACCGGATCCGGACGACACCCGGGCCCCGGTGCAGGTCGAGGCCCGTGGCGGTGGCCGAGGCCGAGCCGCCCCACGGCACCGTGGTGCCGTTGCCGAACACCACCCGGTCGGAGGCCTTCAGGATCAGCGGCACCGTCTCGGTCGCGGACGAGACGGCCCGTACCGAGCGCCGCACCAGCCCGTCGCTCACCCGCACATCGGTGACGACCGAGCCGCTGGGGGTGGCGAAGCGGAAGGCGTACGGACTGCCGCCGAGGAACTGTCCGGCCTGCGGCCCGTCGGAGTCCGGGGCCTGGCCGGGCAGTACGGTCGCCCACACCCCGTGGTCGTTGTCGTTGAGGGTCTGGATGACCGTGCCGGCCACCGGGTGCCACAGGAACGACAGCCCGGTGCGCGCCATGGTGGTCGCCCGGTCGCCGAGATACGCGCCCAGATAGACGTCGGGCCGCCGGATGTAGAGGAAGTCCTGGCCCCGGTCCGTCCGGCGCTCGGTGAAGTTCTTCGAGGCGAGATACGGCAGGGCCCGCACCGCGTCGGCCTTGGCCTGCCGGGTCGGGTACCGCTCGCCGTAGAGCGCGTGGGCGAGGATCCGCGGCGAGGTGTCCTGCTTGGTCAGGCCCGCCACCGGAGCGGCGTCGTCGGCCCAGGCGGCGCGCGCGGCCGACAGATCCTCGCGGGCGGAGGTGAACGCCCCGAGCGCCGGAACCTCCGGCACGAACTGGGCGTTGAGCGCGGTACGTTCCGGATCCGGGCGCGTGTTGTCGTAGGCGAGCGCGCTGGTCCGGGTGGAGGGCGCGACATTGCTGAACCAGCCCGAACCGTCCGGCTCGCGCAGCAGGTTGTAGCCCAGCCAGCCGGTGTACTTCCGGGCCATGGCCACCAGGTGGGCGTTGTTCGACTGGCGCCAGGCGTCGGCCAGTTCGGGCAGCATCACCTCGAAGTTGTAGTTCATGTCCGTGCCGCCCTTCTCGTAGAAGAAGCCGGCCGGTCCCTGCCCGTGCTGGGCGATCCGGGCGAAGGCGTTGTTCAGCTGGGTGCGCAGCGCCGCGTCGGGGTTGGTCCGCAGCGCCAGGGCCGAACCCGCGAGCCCGGCGGCGACCTGGTTGGCGAAGGAGATCGGCGTCTGCCACACCCGCCCGTTGGCCGGGTTGAGCAGCCAGATCATCGCCGCACGCGTCGCGCGGGCGATCTGGGTGCGCCGCGCGGGCAGCAACTGCGCGTTCTTGAGCAGCACATGGGTCTTGCTCAGATAGCCGAGCGCGAATCCGGTGGCGGCGAGCGAGTGCTCGTCCGGGCTGTACTCCGGCCAGGAGCCGTCCGCGTGCTGCAGCCCCAGATAGTGGCCGAGCGCCGCGTCCAGCCCCGCGAGCAGTTCGGCGTTCCCCCGGTACGGGTTCCAGGAGCGGGAGGTGGTGAGGAACCAGGCGAGTGTGTAGACGTGCTCCTGCACCCGCGCGTTGTACGGCTCCGAGGGCTTGCGCCACCAGCCGCCGCCCAGGAAACCGGAGTTCGGCGAGCCGGTCCTGATGTCCCCGACCATGCCGGCCAGGCTCACCAGATAGGGCGCGTAGAGCTGTTCGTCGGCGGCGAAGGCGCGCCGGTCGGGGGAGACCGGGGGCAGGGCCGCGAGGTTCGGTGCGGCGGTGGCGGCCAGGGCGGCGGGCGCGGGCAGGGCGGCGGCGAGGCCTGCGGCGCCGGCGGCGGTCAGCAGGGTGCGGCGTGAGAGGAACGTTCCGTACGTCACTGGGCGACTCCTGGGCGGGGAAAGGCTGCGGTGGCTGCGGTGAAGAGGCAGCGGGGGAGGGCGGCAGGGGTGTGCCGTTCGTCGTGCGGCACACCCCGGCCGGGATGGGTCAGCCGCGTGCGACGGCGATCGACCCGCCGAGCCGGTCGCCCGCCTCGTAGACCAGATACGGCACGCCCCGGTCCGTCCCGAAGCTCGGCGAGGCGGCGCGGCCGTTCTCCGGGGCCGCGCTGCCGGAGTCGTAGAAGACGCCGAGGTGGTCGCGGCGGGAGAAGTCGTTGCCGACCTCGGTGATCAGGATGTTCCCGCCGTTCTCCTTGCCGGTGTGGTAGACGACGTACGTACTGCCGCCCCGGGTCAGCAGATGCGGGCCGCTCAGGTTGTTCACACCGACGTCCGCATGGCGTACCAGCGGCTGCTGGGAGAAGGTCCAGGCCCGGCCGTCCTTCGACCAGCCCCAGCCGATGTCACGGTGGTTGGACTGGTTGTTGACCATGAAGAGCATGACGTACCGCGCGTCGCGCGCGGGCAGGTCGTGCCGGAACACCCGTGCGTAGGACGTCTCGCTGGTGCCCGCCGGCAGCATGTCCTTGGTCAGCACGGTCCGGTCGTACGTGAAGGTGATGCCGTCCTTGGAACGGGCGAGCCGGGTGGTGTGGTTCTCGCCGTGGAAGTAGAGCCACAGCTCCTTGACGTCCTCGTTCCACAGGACGTGCGGCGAGGAGACATGGCTGACCTTGTAGTGCGGCTGCCAGTCGTTGGAGACCAGCGGGTTCGCCGGGTACTCCGTGAACGGGCCCTCCAGCGAGTCGCCGTACGCCAGGCAGATGCCGCCGGGCGCATCGTGCGGGGCGTAGTAGAGGTAGTAGCGGCCCAGCGGGTTCGCCAGCCTGTCGTAGACGCCCCGGATGCACGGGAAGATGATCTCGCCGGTCGGGTTGTACTTCAGCTGAGAGGGCGTCAGCAGCGGCTTCAGATGGCGGTAGTCCGGGAATCCGCCGGGGGCCGCGACGGCGCGCCCGGCCGCGGCCCCGGTGGCGATCAGCCCGGCGGTCGCCGCCGTGCCCGCCACCGCGCCGCGCAGAAAGATCCGGCGGCTCGGCCGGAACGCCCCGGCTGCGGAAGGGGTGGTGTCCTCGTGCTGTGTCATGTCGTTCTCCGTCCCGAAGAGTGAGCGATCACAGATAGCTGGCGGCGGTGACGCAGAATCCGCCGAGCGCCACGGCCCAGACGTACGGCAGGGTCCGCAGCATCACCTGCTGCGGCGTCACCCCCGCGTACTGCGCGCTCCACACGGTCTGCGTGCTGGTGGGGTCCGACACCCCGAAGACCTGGTTGTACGAGGTGGCCAGACCCAGCACCGCGACGGCCGGGTAGATGCCGGCGGCGATGAGGACCCCGGCGATGCCCGCGCCGAGACCGAAGACGTTCAGCGGCCCCCGGTACAGGCAGAGCGGCACGAGCAGCGTGAAGACCAGCACGAACAGCACCGGGTTCTGCGGGCTGACGGCCTTGACCAGCGGCTCCAGCGACTCCACCGCACCGGGCAGCTTCACCGCGGCCAGCAGGATGCCGATGGCGACGAACAGGACGATCGGAGCGGCCGCGACCTCGAACGAGCCGTACAGCGTCCGCAGCAGCCGCTTGTTCATCTCCCGCGGCCGGGTCGTCGTGACCAGCGCGAACAGGACGCCCGCCAGCATGGAGGGCAGGATCGCGATCTCGAAGCCCAGGGCGAGCACCAGCGGCACGACCGGGGTGAGCAGGGCGTACCACGGGGCGTCGCCCAGCTGCTTGCGGCGCGAAACGGGCTTGGCGGACGCCGACTTGAGCGACCAGGCGTGCTCGACGCCGCGCCGCCGCGTCTCGATGAGGACGAAGAGGACGGCGGCGGCCAGCGCGAACGGGAACAGCTTGAACATGAAGCCTCGCACCGTCTCGACCGGCAGCTCCAGCGCGGTGGAGAAGAACTGCCAGATCGGCAGCTCGAACGGCATGCCGGCGGCGATGCCCATCAGGATCGTCCCGGCGGCCGTGACCTTCGGGATGCCGACGGCGATCATGGCGGGGATGCCGATGATCCCGGCGAGCATCGCCGCCGGAGCCGATCCGGTGACCGTGCCGACCAGCGTGGAGACGGCCAGGACGCCGAGGGCGACCACCACCGGCCGGTCCCCGCCGAACTCGACGATCTTGCGCACCAGGGTGCCCGCGATGCCGGTCTCGTCGAGGAGCTTGCCCAGCCAGGAGCCGAGGAGGATCGCGATCATCGTGGCGGCGAGAGCCGGCGCGCCCTCCTGGACGACCGTGTCCAGCACGCTGTTCTCGCCGGTCAGCGGAGCGCCCGCGACGAACGCGATGACGACGGCGAGGATGACGAGCGCGAAGGCGGTGGGCAGCCTGCGGGTGAGCATCGCGGCGACACCGGCCGCCATGACAAGAAGGATGACGATGCCCATGGCGCTACTTCTCTCTTCCGTGCGGGTGCGGGTGCGGGGATCGGGCCGCGGACCCGTGCCGCGGCTCGGCCGCGGTGGCCAGGGCGGCCGTCAGCAGGAGCGGACTGCGGCCCAGACCGCAGACCGTGCGGGCGTGGGCGTGGGCGGCGATCTCGTCGGCGCCCGCGACATGGCCGTACAGGGTGTGCCGTCCGGCGCGCAGCACCACATGGTCCAGGGCGCGCTTCAGCGACTTCTTCGCCGGGCCGTGGTGGAGCCGCTCGTGCACCGCCTCGTGCGCGATCGCCGCCGCCCGGACCGAACCGGCCGGATACCAGTGCCGCCAGCCGAGCAGGTCGATCAGCTCCTCGGCGAGCGCCAGGGTGTCGGTGAACAGCTCGACGGTGGGCGCCGGCCGTGAGGTGTAGCGGGCCAGCAGCCCGCGCGTCAGGCCGCCGTCGCTCTCCACGATCCGGGCCGTCGAGGCCACCGGAGGCAGCGCCGCGCCGAACGCGTCGGCGGTACGGGCCCAGTGGCGCAGCAGCTCGGGATCGCGCCCCTCGTGCGTCGGGGTGTTCGCGAGCAGCCGTACGCCGAACTCGACGTCGTCGTCGGCCTCCAGCGCCGAAATGGCCGTGCGCGCGGCCCGGTCGAGCAGGGCGGCCGTCATGAGCGCACCTCCACGACCGCGACGACCGGTTCGTCGGCGGCCCGGGAGCGCAGCTCGCTGCGGGCCAGCGCCAGCAGCGGATCCGGGTCGATCACCCCGGACAGATCGGCGATCCGGGAACCGAGCAGCAGCCGCAGCGCCGGGGCGCGCACCCCGCCGTCCCCGTACGACGTGGCCTCCTTCACCAGCCCCGCGAGGACCTCGGGCGCCTGCCCCACGGTGGTCGTCTCCACCCGGGCGTCCGGCGCGTGCAGCCGTACGACGCCGTCCGCGTCCACGACCCGCACCGGATGCCGGTCGGCCCGGAACCGCCGGTGCACCTCGGTGCCGTACACGGTGTGGGCGGGCGTGCCCGCGAGGACCCGCACCGAGGCAGGGTCGGTCCGCAGGCTGTCGGCGGCGGCGCGCAGCCGGTCCGCCTCGTCGGCCCGGTGGGCGCGGTCCTGGGTGCGCAGCTCGGTGGCGCCGGTCGCCACGGCCCGTACGGTGCTGGTCTGCGGGTCGACGGTGACCTCCACCTCCACCCCGTCGGCGGCGGCCCCCTGGGCGATGACGGCGGCCTCGGCCTCCGCGCGCACGGCGAGGATCTGTTCCTGACCCGCGCCCGGGATGATCCGCTCGACCTGCTCCCGGATCAGCGCCAGCGCCACACCGATCGGGCTGATCACCTCGTTGTGCCGGGCGATCCGGCCCTCCTGGCCGGTGACGGCCGCCAGATGCGGGGTGACGGAGGCGGCGCCGCCACCACCGCCGACGAGCAGCGCGGTGTCCTTGTCCAGCCGGTAGTCGCGCATCATCGCCTCGACCACCGACCTCACCTGCTCGGTGCCCGCGTCCAGGAGCTTCGCCGCGGCCGTGGCGACATCGGTGCCGAGCGCGGCGGCCAGCGGGGCGATCGCGGCCTTCGCCACGGCCGGGTCGCACCGGGCGAAGTCCCCCTCCGGCACCCGGCCCAGCGCGTTCGCCGCACAGGTCATGGTGATCGCGAAGCGGCCCCCGGCGGCGTCCAGCACCGCGTAGTCGGCCGGGTCGTCCGCCATCGGCCGGACCGTGGTGAGCGTCGCGTCCGCCAGATCCTCCGGGCTCGCGAAGCAGGCGTACGGCAGCCCCGCGATATGCGCGCTGCGCGGCCCGACGCCGACGACCTTGCCGCCGTCGACCCGGACCATCGAGCCGCCGCCGACCCCGACGGTCCGCACGTCGAGCGCCGAGAGATACGACGTCCGGCCGAGCATCGTGGCGTGCCGGACGGCGACCTTGCCGCGCCGCACGACGCTGATGTCCGTGGACGTGCCGCCGGTCTCCAGGAACAGGCCCTCGCTGATGCGCTCCTGCATCAGCGCGCCGGCGACGCCCGCCGCCGGACCGGACAGCACCGTCAGCAGCGGTCTGCGCCGCATCTCGTCCAGCGACATCACCCCGCCGTCGCAGCGCATCACCATCAGCGGCGCGCTCACGCCCGCCTTGGTGATGGACGCGTCGACCAGGTCGGCGGTGGCGAGCATGCGCGGCAGGATCGCGGCGTTCACCACGGCGGTACGGGTCCGCTTGTGGAGCCCGTACAGCGAGGTGATGTCGTGCGCCGCCGTCGTCGGCAGCCCGCGCTCCTCGGCGGCGGCCACCACCGCGTCCTCGCCCTCGGGCCGGTCGACGCTGAACGGCTGGCTGGCGACGACGACTTCGGCGCCCTCCCGCACGACCGCGTCGAGCGCGGCCCGGATCGCGGGCGCGTCGTCGGGGTCGGCCACATGCCCGTAGGCGAGCGGCAGCCGCTTGCCGGGCGTCAGCTCCAGCTTGCGGAACGCGGCCAGCCGACGGGTCAGGGCGGCGCTCGGGCCTGCACCGATGCCGATCAGACCGACGGTGGCGACGTCGCCCTCCAGCAGGGCGTTGGTAGCCTGGGTGGTGCCGTGGGCGAGGAACGTCACGTCCTCGGGCGTGTGGCCGGTCTGCTCCAGCAGACGGTCGAGAGCTTCGACGATGCCGTGGGCGACACCGTCCTCGTGATGGTGGCTGGTGGGAACCTTCACCTGCCCCAGCAGGTTCAGGGTCGTGGCGTCTACGGCCACGGCGTCGGTGAAGGTTCCGCCCACGTCGATGCCGACGCGTATGCGGTGGGTGTTCATGGCTGGGCACCTCCTTGTGCGGGTGGCAGGGCGAGGGCGGCAGGTCCGGGCCTCGCGAGAGGTCCGGGGCCTGGGGCCGGGCGGGTACAGGTGGAGCTGCGCCCGCCCGGCGCTCCGCGTGAGCCCTGGGGGCCGTGCGGTGAAACGGGGTGGTGCGTGAAGCGGGTGTCGTGCGGTGAAGCGGGTGGTGATGCGTCGTTCGCGCCGTCCGTGGGCCGTGGTTCGTAGTCCGTGGCCCGTCGGGCGCGTACGGGGTCAGTAGCCGCGTACGTCCGGCCAGTGGCGCTGCACGCCGTCACGCTCCAGCAGCCGGGCGAACACCTCGAACCGCTTGTCCTCGGCCTGGACCTGGTGCGGCTCGACGCTCTCGGCGACACAGTGCGCGGCCAGCGCGCCGGCGACCTCGCCGATGTTCCATTCCACCGGGTGGAGCCGGTAGCAGCCGTTGGTGATGTGCGTCGTGCCGATGTTCTTGCCGGCCGGCAGCAGATTGCGGACGCGGCGCGGGACGAGCGCGCCGAGCGGTATCTCGAACGGCACCGAACCGATGTCGATGTAGTTGTCGCCACCGGTCGAAGGATGCAGATCGATACGGTAGTTGCCGACGCCGACCGAGTCCCGGTAGCGGGTGCCGCCGTACGGGCCGACGATGTCGATCGAGACGTCGTGCTCGGTGACCGTGGTGACGGCCTTGATCCGCCGTGACTCGCGGACGTACGGCGCCTTCGCCAGACCGTCCGCCGTGCCCGTGACGTCCGGGCGCAGCCGCAGACCCGGGAACCCCGTGCCGCCGTCCGCCCGGGGCGCCTCGGTCTGGAGCCAGTACAGCACCGAGAGCGACAGCTGGCGGGCCTCGGCCAGCGCGGCCGCCGAGGTCTCCTCGCCGTCGCCGATCAGCGGCTTCAACCAGTAGTCGTTCAGCGGCCAGTTGACCAGCGTGATGTCCGAGTCGAACGCACCGGACCGGTGCAGCTTGCGGGCCAGGATCCGGCGGAAGCCGAACAGCTCCTTGTCGCCGGCGTCGGCGGACTGGTCGGCGCTGACGTCCAGCGGATCCAGCTCCGGATTGGGCACGAAGGTGCGCGGCACGGACTCCAGGCTGCGCGGATCGGGGGCCAGGAAGCCGAGCAGCGGACCCGGCCAGAAGTCCGGCTGATAGGTGCGCCAGAAGTCGTAGTCGGCCGGGCGCTCGATGGTGTGGTCCTCGCCCTCGTGGTGCGAGAGCGCGAAACACACCGTGATGCCCTGCTGGTTGAGGGGCTGCGCCTCCTCGGGGGCGTGCGGCTCGTCGTACTCGCTCCGCGCCTCGGCGCCGATCACATGCTCCACACCGGCGAGTTCGAGCAGTTCGCCGGTCTCGGTGGCGTCGATGACGTAACGGGCGCTGATCGTCAGGCGGTTGCCGCCGCGCAGGTCGGCCAGCGTCACGGACCGTACGGTGTCGTCCTCGCCCGCCTCGGCGGCCACCGGCCGGTGCTCGGTGAGCAGGGTCAGCAGACCCGAGGAGCGGTACGGCGCGATCATGGCCTCCATGACGGCGAGGGCGACGCGCGGCTCGTGGCACAGCTTGCTGACCCGCCCGGCGCCCGGGTTGAGGTTGCGCAGCGCCAGCGCCTCGGAACGCATCGGGTACCACTGGCGGTAGTAGTCCCGGATCGCGTCGCGCAGGGTGCGGTACGAGGCGGTGGTGCCGAACTCCTCGACCCACGGGTGCTCGTCCGGCGGAACCGCCTGCGAGGTGAGCTGGCCGCCGATCCAGTCCGTCTCCTCGGTGAGGACGACGGTGCGCCCCGCCCGGCAGGCGGCGAGAGCGGCGGCCACGCCGCCGAGTCCGGCGCCCACGATGAGGATGTCGGGTTCGGATGTCACGGTTCTCCTTGAAGTGCTGGGTGTACGTGGTGCGTTGAAGCGTCGGCCGGCCTCCTCCCGGGGCCGGGTCTACGAGGGTCAGAGGTGTACGGGGGCCGGTCCTGCCGTCGAGCCGGGCCGGAAGGTGCAGGCCACCAGGGGCTCCGTCGCCTCCTCCCCGGCCACCAGCGCGGCGAGCATCCGCACGGCGGCCGCGCCCAGTTGGGGCCGGGGGACGTCGAAGCCGGTGGGGACGGGCCCGTCCGCCAGATCCGGCGGGGGGCTGCCGAGCAGGGCGAGCGAGGCGTCGCGCGGGCAGTCGATGCCGACGAAGTGCGCGGCGCCGTGCAGGGCGCGCCAGGCGTCGCCGGTGTCGGTCTCCTCCGCGACGAACGCGGTCACGCCCTCGTCCAGCCAGCCGCGCAGCCGCTCGGCCGTCAGGTCGCGCTCGGGGTCGGCGGAGCGGAAGACGGCGGCGGGACCGCCGGGCAGCCCCGCCTCCTCCAGGCCCTTGAGGAAGCCGTGCTCACGGTCGGTGGAGGCGGGCGCCTCGTCGTCCTCGCGGACGAGCACGATGCGCCGGTGCCCGAGCGCGGCGAGGTGCGCGACGACCTCCTGGGCGGCGCTGATGTAGTCCGCGCCGACCCACGCCAGCCCCTCCAGCTCGTCCCGGCGGCCGAGGTGCACCACGGGGAAGCCGTCGGCGACCAGCCGCAGCAGCTCGTCGGCGGGGGCGTGGCGGCCGAGGAAGAGGCAGCCGTCGGCGAGCCGCACCCGGTTGAGTGCGTTCGGTCCGGCGGCCCCCGCGCCGCCGGTGCTGGAGCCGGTGAAGAGCACCAGGTCGTAGCCCCGGGCGGCGGCCTCCTGCTCGACGCCGACGAGGAAGGGGTAGTACGAGTGCTGTACGTCGGTGGGGAAGGTGGACGTGAAGCTGAAGACCCCGAGCAGATTGTTCCGGGCGGCGGCGAGACGGCTGGCGGCCGGATCCGGCACATAGCCCAGGGCCCGCACCGCGTCGAGCACCTTGCGCCGGGTCTCCTCGGAGATCGTGGCGCCCTGCTTCCGGGCCCCCAGCACCAGCGAGACGGTGGCCTGCGAGACCCCGGCGAGCCGGGCGACCTCGGCCTGACGCGGCCGGGACGTGCGGCCTGCGGGAGCCGGCGCCCGGCCCGGCCTGGACCGCTTCCTGGGTTCTTCCACGGTGTTCCTCCGGATCACTAATGCGTATTAGTAATGCGCATTAGTGAGTACTGTGAACCTCCGTTCCGCACGGGTCAAGGGATCGCGCAAGACTTCTTTCGGCCCATGTGGGTGCGGGGCCCGGCGCACGCCGGACCCCGCGGAACTCATGAGCGAAGGGAACTCACCAGTCGTGCACGGTCCCGTCGTGGAGCCGGTTGACCGGCAGATACGCGGGCGCGTACGGGTGGGCGGCGGCCAGCTCCTCGTCGAGCTCCACCCCGATGCCGGGCGCCTCGCCCGGGTGCAGATACCCGTCCGTGAAGGTGTAGGCGTGCCGGAACACCGCTTCGGTGAGCGGGGTGTGGCCGGAGTACTCCTGGATGCCGAAGTTGTGCACGGCCAGGTCCAGGTGGACGGCGGCGGCCATCCCGACCGGGGAGATGTCCTCGGGGCCGTGGACAGCGCTCTTGATCTGGTACTGCGCGGCGAAGTCGAAGAGCTTGCGCAGCGGGGTGACGCCGCCGAAGTGGGTCACCGCCGAGCGCACGTAGTCGATCAACTGCTCGGTGATCAGGGCCTGGTAGTCGTACACCGTGTTGAACACCTCGCCGACGGCCAGCGGCGTGGTGGTGGACCGGCGGACCAGACGCAGCGCCTCCTGGTTCTCGGCCGGGGTGCAGTCCTCCAGCCAGAACGGCCGGTAGGGCTCCAGGTCCTTGCCGAGCCGGGCGGCCTGGACCGGGGTGAGCCGGTGGTGGGCGTCGTGGAGCAGCGGCAGCTCGGCGCCGAACTCCGCGCGCACCGCCTCGAAGACGGCCGGCACATGGCGCAGATACGCCGCGGTGTCCCAGTCCTCCACCAGTGGGCGGGCCTGCTGGTGGAGGACCGGCGCCCCGGTGTCATCGGTGTCGGAGACCCCGTACACCGCCTTGAGGCCGGGGATGCCGGACTGGATGCGGACGGCCGGATAGCCCTCGGCGAGCCGGGCCCGTACGGAGTCGAGCAGCTCGGGTATGTCCCGGCCGTTGGCATGACCGTACGTACCGATCCGCTCCCGGCTCGCGCCGCCCAGCAACTGGTAGAGGGGCAGCCCGGCGGCCTTCGCCTTGATGTCCCACAGTGCGACGTCCACGGCGGCGATGGCGGCCATCGTCACCGGACCGCGCCGCCAGTACGCGCCCCGGTACAGCGACTGCCAGGTGTCCTCGATGCGATGCGGGTCGAGGCCGATCAGCAGGGGGGCGACATGGTCGGTGAGATAGCTGACGACGGACAGTTCCCGCCCGTTCAGGGTCGCGTCGCCGAGGCCGGTGAGCCCTTCGTCGGTCGTCAGCTTCAGGGTGACGAAGTTGCGGCCGGGGCTGGTGACGACGACCTTCGCGTCGACGATCTTCATGCGTGTGCGCTCTTTCCGCAGGTGGGGGTCGGAGGTCGGGGGAGTGGGACTCTCAGCCCTTGGTGGCGCCGGACGTCAGCCCGGCCACCAGGTACTTCTGGCCGAGGACGGCGGCGAGGACGACGGGCACGGTGATGAGGGAGGCGGCGGCCATCAGGCCGCCCCAGTCCGTGCTCGCGTAGGAGATGAAATTGAACAGGGTGACCGGCACGGTCTGGGTCCGGTCGTCGGAGAAGACCAGCGCGAACATGAAGTTGTTCCAGCTGAAGACGAAGGCCAGCAGCGAGGCGGTCGCGGTGCCCGGCGCCGCGAGCGGCAGCGAGATCCGCCAGAACGCGCCGAAGGCGCTCAGCCCGTCGGTGCGGGCGGCCTCCTCCAGCTCGACCGGCAGCCCCGCGAAGAAGCTGATCATGATCCACATGATCAGCGGCACCGACACGAACATATGGCTGAGGATCAGCACCGTGTAGGAGCCGACCAGGCCCATCCGCGCGAACAGGTAGTACCAGGGCACCAGCAGCGAGATCGCCGGGACGATGCGCGCCACGAGGATCACGGAGCCGGTACGGCGCATCGAGAACCGGCCCACCGCCCAGGCCGCCGGTACGGCGATCACGGCGGAGAGCATCGTCGAAACCACCCCGACCAGGAGGGAGTTGCCCATCGAGCGCACGATCTGCCCGGCCTCGACGACGGCACGGAAGTTGTCCAGCGTGGGCGTGAACCACAGCCCGACGGACGGATCGGTCACCTGCACATTGGTCTTGAACGCCGCGGCGAACATCCACACCACCGGCAGCGCGAAGACGAGCGACACGACCGTGATGGCGGCCCCGCGCAGCCACGACCCGTACGGCCGGCCCCGCCGGGGGCGTGCGGGGGAGAGGGTGGCACTCATGCGTTCTTCCTTCCGCCCCGGCGGCGCAGCAGCACCACGACACCGATGATGAACAGCGTGAACAGGACCAGGACGGCGGCGGCCAGGCCGTACTCCTGGTAGTCGAAGGTGAGCCCGTAGGCGTAGACGTTGAGGGTCTCCACCTCGAAGTCCGAACCGCCGCCCGCGCCCTTGGTGGCGTAGAGGATGTCGAAGGTCTTCAGCGCGTCGACGGCGCGCAGCACGAGCGCGGTGGCGAGCGTCGGGCCGAGCATCGGCAGGACGACGTACCGGAAGCGCTGCCAGGCGTTGGCCCCGTCGACCAGGGCGGCCTCCTCCGGCTCCTCGGGCAGCGTGGTGAGCCCGGCGAGCAGCAGCAGCGTCATCATGGGCGTCCACTGCCAGACGTCGATGAGCATCAGCGTCGGCAGCGACTGCCCGACCGAGCCGAGGAACTCCTGCCGGGGCACGCCGACCGCTTCGAGCAGGTGGTTGGCGATGCCGTTGGTGGGGTCGAGGATCAGCAGCCACAGGATGCCGATCGCGACCGGCGTGGCGAGCAGCGGAACGATGAGCACGGTACGGACCCAGCGCATCCCGGTGAACGGCCGCCGCATCAGCATCGCCAGGGCGAGCCCGAGCACCGTCTCCAGCACCACCGCACCGACGGTGAAGACCAGGGTGCGGCGGGCGGCGGGCCAGAACCGGCGGGTGTCGCCCAGCGCGTCGGCGAAGTTGCGCAGACCGACGTGGGCGCTGTCGGCGTTGACCGCGCCGAAGGCGTCGGTGAGGCTGAGGTTCAGCGTGAAGACCAGCGGAAAGACGATCATCAGGCCGACGAAGAGCACGGCCGGGGCGAGCATCGCCCACTTGAGCCGCCGGTTGGCCTGCTCGAAGGTCCGCTGCCGCCGCCCGGCCCCGGGCGGCGCCGGGCGCGACGTACGGACGGCGGAGCCCCGGGGGGCTGCCGTGCTCCTGGTGGCCTCGGTGGCCTCGGTGGCGGGCATCAGGACTCCTTGTGGCGGTTGTCGCGTACGAGGAAATCGGCGAACTCCGCGTCCGCGTCGCGCACGACCGGCCGGACGGACTCGCCGAGGATGCCCGCGACCAGCGGACGGCCGACGATGTCCCGGGCCCGGCCGACCTGGAGGACCCGGGGCCGGTCGTAGCCGACGCCGCGTTCCGCGTTGAGCCGCATGGACTCGGCCAGCTCCGGCGGGAAGGCGGCCAGCGTCTTCGGGTCGGACCACACCGAGGAGCGGGCGCCCGGTATGCCCTCCGACTGGAGGGCGGCCGACATCTGGGGGCCGGCGGCCCACCGGATGAACTCCCAGGCGTCGTCGCGCAGTCGGGAGAAGGTGTTGATGCCGAGGCTCCAGGACGGGATGTTGTGCGGCCTGGCCCCGGCCGGCCCGGCGGGGAACGGGGCGAAGCCGACGGTCTCACGCACCCGGGACACCTTCGGGTCGAGGAAGCTGCTGTAGATCGCGTCGGCGTCGACGAAGAAGGCGGCCTTGCCCTGCGCGAAGATCGGCATCGCCTGTTCGAGGCTCATGTTGGTCGCCCCGGGCGGCCCGGAGCCGGCCAGCAGCCGACCGTAGTACTCGTACGCGGCGACGGCCTCGGCGCTGCCGATCCCGGACGTGCCGTCCACGACGAAGTCACCGCCGTGCGAGTAGAGGAAGCTCGACCACTGGGACACCGCGCCGCTGCGCTGGCCCCGGCCGACGTACCCGTAGAACCCGTCCTTCCGGCGGGTCAGCTCCCGCGCGCCCTCCATCAGGGCCTCCAGGGTGCGCGGCGGCCCGCCCAGGTCCTCCACCAGGTCCTTGCGGTAGTAGAGCGCGGGGCGCTCGGTCACCACCGGGACGCTCAGCACCTTCCCGGCCGTGACCGACGCTTCGCGCGGCGCGTCCTGGAAGTCGTCCCAGGCGAACCGGGCGTCGTCGGCGACCCGGTCGCTGAGGTCGGCCAGCCAGCCGTTGTGCCCGAAGAGCAACTGCTCCTGGAGCGCGCGGACCATCATCACGTCCACGTCGGTGCCCGACGCGTTGAGCTTGACGTTGTAGCTGCTCGCGAGCTGGTCGGCGGTGAGCAGCGTCATGGAGACCCGCCGCCCGATCCGCTCCTCGAACTCCGCGGTGCGGCGCTTGACCGCCTGCGACCAGACGTGGTTGATCGCCATGATCCGCAACGGTGTGCCGGCCGAGGGCGTGCCGCCCCCGCCCGAACAGGCGCTCAGCGCGCCCGCCCCGGCGCCCGCCGCGACCCCTGCGGCCAGCCTGCCGAAGGCGCGCCGGCTCAGGAGCTGGCTGCTCGTGGACATCCTTGTCCTCGTTTCTCTGCGTTGCTCTGCGGTACGTGCGTGCTTGTGGGGGTGTGTGCGTGTGGGGGTGCGCGTGCGGGACTCTGGTCCTACCTGGTCCAACTGGTAGGACCAGTTGATCCGGACGTGACCGTAACAGCAGGGAAACCTCTACGACCAGACCCTGAAGCGAAGATTCCGGTGGCTGGACCGGGCTAGCGTCCCGGAGGCGTCCGGCGGCCCTCGGCCTGGTCGAGCAGCGTCCCGATGTGATTGCGCGCCATCGTGTCGACCTGGACATCGAGATCGGCCCCGTACGTCCGCAGCCCCAGCATCAAGTGCTCCCGCATCCGTGCACAGGCGAGGTCCACGTCCCGGGCCTCGACCGCCTCGAAGATCTCCGGGTGGTGCGGCACGCCGGGTTCGCCGATCGAGGGATCGGAGTTCGAGCGGAGCATCATCTCGAACATCATCCCGCCGATCGAGGACAGCATGATCCGCAGCACCGGGTTCTTGCTGGCCACCGCGATGGCATCGTGGAAGTCCATGTCCGCCTGGGCCTTGACGACGACGTCGGTCGCCGACTCCAGCGCGTCCCGGGCGGCCCGCATCGCCGCGATGTCCTCGTCCGTGGCCCGCTCGGTCGCCAGCCGGACCATCTCGACCTCCAGCGGGATCCGCGCCTCGATCAGCTGCCGGACGGTGGGCCGGCCCGCCCGGTAGAGCGCGTCGTACCCCCGGGCCTGCCCGGAGGACTGCTCGCGGACGAAGGAGCCGCGTCCCGGGGCGACTTCGATCAGATGCTGGGCCTCCAGCCGCCGCAACACCTCGCGCACGACGTTCCGGCTGGCGCCGAACTGTGCGGCGAGCTCCCGCTCGGACGGGAGCTTCGTCCCGACGGCGATGGTGCCGGAGCGGATGTCGTGCTCCAGCTCACGGGCGATGCGCTCCGTCAGAAGCCCGCGCCGGGCGGGGTCCGCGACCGGACCGGGCCGCGCGGAGTCCGACGGGGGCGAGGGGACGGACGGCTGCATGATCGCAGCGTACAGCGCCGGAAGCCGCACGCGGCGGCGTGGTCGGGATGACCGATCCGGAGGGGGCGGAAGCCGGACCCGGTCCCTCCGGCATGTCCGCGGTCCGGGCCGTGGTCGACGGGGGAGTGCGCCACTGCGGCATGACCGCCTGACGGGCTCCTGTGCGGGTTGCGGCGGACGAACCGGGCAAAGGGTGGAATCGCCCATCCATGGAAAGGGCATTTCGTGTGCCCGTGACAGGGAGCCGACATGACTGACCTACCTCCTCCGATCACCCCCTGCCTCGAACCCGCGGCGAAGGAGCTGTGCGAGGCCACGGACCCGCACCCGCGGATCTACGAGGTCCCCCCGGAGAAGGGCCGTGACCTTCTGCTCGGCCTGCAGAGCGACCTGAGCGTGCCCCGTCCCGAGGTCGGCGAGGAGTGGGTCGACGTGGACGCGGGCGAGTGGGGCACGGTCCGCACCCGGATCATCCGGCCCCAGGGGACCACCGGTCCGCTGCCGGTGGTCTTCTTCATCCACGGCGCAGGCTGGGTCTTCGGCGACGACAGGACCCACGACCGCCTCTTCCGCGAACTCACCGTCGGCGCCGGTGCGGCGGGCGTCTTCCCCGTGTACGACCGTGCACCCGAGGCCACGTACCCCACCCAGGTCGAGCAGAACTACGCGGTCGGCCGGTGGGTCCTGGAACACGGCGCGGAACACGGCCTGGACACCTCGCGGATCGCCGTCACCGGAGAGTCGGTCGGCGGCTGCATGTCCGCCGTCTTCGCGCTGATGAACAAGGAGCACGGCGGGATCGACCTCAAGGCGCGGGTCCTGCTGTACCCGGTGGCCGACGCCGACTTCGACACCCCGTCCTACCTCCAGTTCGCCGAGGGCTACTACCTCACCCGCGACGGCATGAAGTGGTTCTGGGACGCCTACACCAGCGACCCCGCCCAGCGCACCGAGGTGCACGCCTCCCCGCTCCGGGCTTCCCTCGACCAGCTCCGGGGGCTGCTCACCACCGTGGTGATCACCGACGAGGCGGACGTCCTGCGCGACGAGGGCGAGAGTTACGCCAACAGGCTGCGCGAGGCCGGCGTGGACGTGACCTCCGTACGGGTGGCCGGCATGGTCCACGACTTCCTCCTCCTGGACAGCCTGCGCGACACCCGCGCCGCCAACGTCGCCCGCACCCTCGCCGTCGACGCACTCAAGAAGGCCCTGCACGACGGCTGAGGGCGCGACAGCCGGGTCGCCCCGTGCTCAGGCGCCCGCGTGGACGTGCGCGGCCCACACCGACGGCAGGTTCGGATACGTCGTTCTGAGCAGCCTGACCGCACGGTGGACCGCCGCCGACGCGCACAGCACACCGGATCGACCGGCCGTCAGCTCGCCGTAGACCTGCCGGCTGAAGGCCGGTGCCACAGCGTCGTCCACGCGCCAGAGCGTTCCGACCACCTGGGAGAAGCCGGCGATCTGAAAGGCCGCCAACGGGTGGATCGCCTCGTCGGACAGGCGCGCGGTGGTACGGGCCGTGTCGCAGGCGGACAGAAACGCGAACTCCGCGTTCCGCAGGCGCAGTCGGGAAAGGTCCAGCACCCGGAACGGCGCGCGGTCGTGGTCGTGCAGCACGAGGTGGCTGTCAGAGGGATTGTCCGGGTCGCTGTACCCGTGGCAGGCGAAGTGCGCCCAGCCGCCGTCGGACAGGGCGTCGAGAACGGCGTCACGCGTCGCGTCCGCGCCGACCAGGACCGTGGCGTCCGGGACGAGGGCGGCCAGGTGCCCGGCCTCGGCCGCCGCGCCGGGCAGGTCCGGGGCGTCCGGAGTGTGCGGCATCGCGACCACCAGCAGCCGCGGCTCGGTCCGGTCGTCGCGGCGGCCCGCGCGGGCGTGGCCCAGTGCGCGGATCGTCGGCGTCATCGAGGAGACGACGCGGTCGAGGAGCGCGGGTCCGCCGTCGCGGTGGTGGCCCGCCGCATGGAGGGGAAGCAGGCTGAGCGCCCCGACCGGAGCCCACCAGATCCTCGGCCACGGACCGTCCGCCGCCGGTGGTTCCGTCAGCCCCAACTCGTCGAGCACCGGCCCCGCGACGGTGTCCCACAGCCAGCCGAGCGTGTCGTGGACCGTCTGCTCCGCGGCCATCCGGCCCTCGGAGAACGCGGTGTGCAGAGCGCGTACGCGCTGACTCACGGCCTGCGAGCTCAGCCCGTCCAGCCGGAGCGGCCGGACCCCGTCCGGAGTGAGGATCAGCGCGTCACACCGGTGCCGGCTGACGTTGACGTACACGATCGGACCCTCGTGCGTCTGCGCGGTGAGGTCGGTGAGCAGCGGCGGCCGCAGGAACCGCTCCAACCCGGGCAGCGCGCGGATCCGGTCGGTCACCGCGTCGAGCTCGTCGGCGAGGGCCACCCGGTCGCTCGCGGTGTCGGTCTCGAACTCCGCGGTGAGCGTACGGAAGCGATCGGCCAACTCGGGAGCCAGCTCGCGCAGATCGGAGAGATCGCCGCGGCTGTCGAGCGCCTGGGCGGCCAGCACGCAGCGCCCGGATTCGAGCAGGGTCACCGCGCTCACCTCGTCACCGGCGGCCAGCGCGCACGCGGCCGCGTCGGCGGCGACCCCGGCGAACCGGCCGAGCCAGTACTGGGCGTCCTCGCGGTCCAGGCGGCGCCCGGCGATCCGGGGCAGCAGCCGGACCGCGGCGGCGTACCCCTCGGCGGCGACGTCGAACCGCCCGGCCTCGGCGGCCAGATCACCCCACCGGCCCGCCGCCTCCGCCCGGTTCCGCGCGGGCGATCCGGCGGACGCCGCGGCTTCCCGGTAGCAGTCGAGGGCCTCGGCCAGCGCGTCGTCGTCGCCGAGGTGCCGGAAGCCGAGCGCCAGGACGTTGGCGACGCCGGTCAGCAGACCGGACCGGGAGTAGGCGTCCTGCTCGGGCATCAGCGCCACACTCCGGGCCAGGCCGACCGCCTCGGCGAGAACCTGCGTGTCCACCGGCTCCGGCGGCTCCTGTCGCGCGACGGCAGGCACGGCGGCGTGGACGGCGGGCGCGGCGGGTGAGGCGAGGCTCGTGCACCAGTCGCCGAGCACGGTGGCCAGGCTCGCGGTGTACCCGGGCCGGTGCGGGCTGTCCTCCGGAGTCGCCGCCACGGACGCGCGCCGCGCCGCGATCGCGTCCAGCAACGCGTTCCGGTCGCCGAACCTGGTGTACGCCATTTCCAGCACACCGCCGAGATTGGCCAGCCGCCCCGCCCGTTCCGGGTCGTCGTCCGCCGTCACCTCCACGGCCGCACGGTGCGCGTCGATCGCCTCGTCGAGCACGCTCGCCCCGCCCGTCCTGGTGAACCGGTCGGACAGGATGGCGCCGAGGTTGGAGAGCCGCTGGGCCTGTCCGGCGACCAGGCTCGCGCCGAGGCGGACGGACTCCCGCGCGTGGTCGACCGCCTCCGACAGCACCCGCAGCTCGCCGGTCACCCGGAACCGGTTGTGCAGCACGACGGCGAGGATCCCGAGCGAACGCGGGTGGTCACCCCGCCCGGCCGAGGCCTCGGCGGCACGGCGGGCGACGTCGATCGCGTCCACGACGTGGGCCAGGTCTCCGGTCGCGTGGAACCACGCGTTCAGGTTGACGGCGAGGTTGCCGAGGAACTGGACCCGCAGCGGATGGCCGGCCGGCGTGCACGCGACCGCCTCCCGCTCGACGGCGACGGCCTCCGCGAGCGCGGCGTGGTCCCCGAACTCCTCACCCCGGGTGGCCAGCGCCGCGGCGAAGTGGTCCAGCCGCACGCACCGGCGCGGATGCCCGGCAGGCGTCCCCGCCGCCACCGAGCGCCCGAGCTCGATCGCCCGGTCGAGCAGGTCCGGGTCCCGGTTCCGCTGGAACTCGGCGGCGTAGCGGCCGCACATGTCGGCCTCGGTGTCGGCGCGTTCCCAGCAGCCGGTCGACTCCGGGCGCTCGCCGGTGAGCGCCGCCCAGTCCCGTTCCGTGGTCGTCAGATCGACGAGGTTCCGCGAGTGCCCCGGATCGGTGACCGGGGTGTGGGCCACCAGCGTCCGCCGGACCCGGAGCAGTTCGGCCAGGTCGTCCCGTGCTCCGTGCGCCCGGTAGCGGTCGCCGAGGAGGTACGCGAGGTGCCTCAGCCGTTCGCGTACGTCGTCCGATCCGGCCGGGGTGAACTCCACCGCTCGCCGCGCGGCGTCGACGGCTTCCTCCACGACACCGGTGTCCCCGGTGGCGCGGGACCAGTCGCGCAGGACGACGGTGAGGAAATGCAGACTCCTGGCGGTGAGAGCGTCATCGGGGGAGCAGTCGACGGCGTCCCGCGCGTGCTCGACGGCTTCCGCCAGCGGGGCGAGGTCCTGCGTCACGGTGAAGGCCGTCCGCAGCGCGACAACGAGGTTGCCGAGGTAGAACGCCTTCTTCGCGGACGGTGCCTCGTCGACGGCGCTCCGGCTCCAGTCCACCGCGTCGGCCAGGGTGTCGCGGTCCTGGTTCCGCTGGAACGCGGTGTGCAGCAGCATGCCGATGTTGTTGGCGTAGCTCGCCGAGTCCTCCGGGCTTTCGTACGCCAGGAAATACGCCTCCGTGACGTGCTGAACGGCTTCCTGGAGGAACGCGAAGTCGCCGGCCTGGTGGTAGCGGGTCTGCAACAGGCCCCCGAGGTTCGACAGCACCGAGCGGCGCTCGGACGCGTCCGCGTCCGCGTCGAGCTCGGACAGCACGGCGCGTCCGAGCTCGACCGCGCTCTCGACCGACGCGGGGTCCGGGCTGTGCCGGGCCACGCGGAACGCCTCCCCGAACCGCGCGGCCGGCTCGTCCACGGGGCCGCCCACGCGTCAGTCCTCGGTGCCGTTCGAGGTGCCGTTCGAGGTGCCGGCCGGTCCGCCGGGCGCCTCGTCCGGCTCGGCGACCTCGCGTTTCGGGGTGTAGCCGCGCCCCTCGTCCGCCTCCAGCAGCGCCGCCTCTTCGGGCGAGAGCTCGGGTTCGTACGCCATCACCGCTCCTCATCCGGCACCGTGGCCGGTTCTCCGGCTTCGACGAACTCCAGAACGTCGAAGTCTTCCGCCCGCAGCTGAAGCCCCGCCGTCCCGTGCACGCGCGCGCCGAACGACCCGTCGGCACCCATCACGCGCGCCGATTCGAGGTACAGCTCGGCCGGGTGGGGATACGAGGAGGCGTACGACCGGTGGCCGTACCAACCACCCGCCCAGTTGCCGTCCTTGAGCCGTACGCGGACGAAGCACGGTTCGCGGTCGCGGAACGCGTGGTCCCAGGCGCTGGGCGTGCGCAGGAACCGGGCCTTGCGGCGCTGCCGGTCCACCAGGGAGACGGCGACCGCGGCCACGGCAGGCACGACGAGGAACAGCATCAGGGCGACGAATCCGACCATCCGCGGCCGCTCCACGAAACCGTCCCAGCCGGTGCCGCCGCCGCTGCCGGTGCCGCGCGCCAGACGAACCAGCGCCGGCCCCGCCACCACGGCGTACAGGGCGTCCAGCGCGATCGAGGCGACGATCGCCCGCAGCACCCGCTCGCCCAGATCACGCTCACCCGGCACCGGCCCGCGACGGCGTTCCCGGATGAACTGGTAGGTGACCCCGGGCAGCACCAGAAGGACGAGCAGAGCGAGCTGCACAACGGTCGCAGGCGCCTGCACCTCCGCACCCCCCCATGTCTCACGGAATGTCTTATGTCGGCCTCCGTTCGATCACGCTACTGGCTCGCGTGCCCCGTGACCGGCGGAACAGCCCTTTCCGCGAAAGCACCCGTCCGGGCGTCCAGGGCGGGCGCGCGTCCATGGGCTGCGGCCAGGATGGAGAGGGGCGCCCACGTACGAGGGAGAGGCATGACCGGGAACGGGTCGGACAAGAGCGCACGCGGTGGGCCCGGGGAGCGCGGTGACCCCCGGTCCGGCCTGCCCGACCTGCGGCGGTTCGGGGCGAACCCGGATTTCTGGTACCCGGTGGCCCTGTCCCGGAAGGTGCGCAGGGGACGGGTGGTGCCGACCGCGTTCGCCGGGGAGCGCATCGCGCTCTTCCGCAGCCGGAGCGGTGCCGTCCACGCGCTGGAGGACCGGTGCGCCCACCGGCAGGTGCCGCTGAGCATGGGCGTCGTGGACGGCGAGACGCTCCGCTGCTGCTATCACGCCTGGGCCTACCGCGGCGACGGCCGCATCTCGCAGATCCCGTACCTGTCCAAGGGCGACGGCCGGCCGCCACGCGGCGTGCGCGCCTACCCGGTCCGCGAGGCGTACGGCCTGGTGTTCGTCTTCCCGGGCGACGCCGAGAAGGCGGCGGTCACCGGACTGCCCGAGCTCCCCGACTTCGCCTCACCGACGTACCGGACCATGACCTTCTCCCGGACCGTGCGCTGCCACTACTCGTTCATGCACGAGAACCTGCTCGACATGAACCACCAGTTCCTCCACCGGGGCGTGGTCGGCAAACTCCAGCCGCAGCTGCTGGGGTACGAGAGCGGCCCACGATCGGTCGAGGCCCGCTACCTCTTCACGCACACCGGGGGCAAGCGCAGCCGCAGCGCGGGCGTGCTCGCCGCCGAGGGCATCGGCGGCCGGCCCTCCAGCGACGTCATGACCATCCGCACCGCGTACCCGTACCAGACACTGGACCTGGTCCCGGAGAAGGCCGACCGCCCGGCACTGCGCCTCTGGGCCGTCTACGTACCCGAGGACGCGGAGCAACGCAGGTGCCACGCGTACGGCCTGCTCATGATCGAGAAGCCCAGAGTCCCCGCCGTCCTGCATATGGCCTGGCCGTTCATCCGGCACTTCACCGAACGGGTCTTCGCGGAGGACCGCATGGCCGTCGAGGCCGAACAGCGAGCGTGGGACGAGCAGGGCGAGGACCGCAACCACGAGGTCTTCCCCCTGATCCTGGACGTTCGCGACGTGCTGCGCGCCAACGGCGTCCCGATCCGCCCCCGCACTGCCGCCGCCGGCACCGGCACCCCGGCGTGCGACGGCCGCGTCTGCGCCGACCTGGCGCCCCGTACGGATCCCGGACCGGGCCATGTCGGCGCCAGGTGAGAAGCCCTGCCGTCGGAAGCCCTCGGTTGATCACGGTTGAGTCCTGAGCCGGAACTGTGGCTTCCGCCACAGCCAACGCGATCTCACCAGGTCAAGATCGCCGAGTGCTCGGTCTCCTCTTCCGGCTCCTGCCCTTCTGGGTCCGTGAGCCCCTGTTCATCGTGGTCGGGTCGGTCTTCGGGGTACGCATCATGTATCTCGCCCTCCACGACCATGCATGGCCGGCAGTCGGCATCGGCGTGGCGTTCCTGGTGTTCACCGCAGTGCGCGTCCACACGGTGATCCGGGCGCTCCGCGCCCGCCGGGACACGCGGCCGACGGCATCCGCGGACTCCACGGCGCCCGACGCCGCTGTCCGGCCGCAGCCGCGGCCTCCAGCGGGTCGGCGTCCCGCCTCGGCCGCCCCGGGGAAGGAACCCAACGCATGGGGCCAAGCCGTCGCCGCCGTGGCCCTGTTCGCGGTCCTGGGTGCCGCGCTGTGGCTGGGCCCACGGGTGTTGCCCTCGGAAGACGACAGCACGCCTCGGGCCGCCTCGTGTCCGCGCGGGGAGGGCGAGGCGCTGCCGGGCGCGTACGAGAAGACGCCCCGGGCTGTCACCGGCGACGAGCTGTGCGAAGCACTCAACACGCCTGACCTGGCCCGGCTCCTCGGAACACCCGCGGAGACCGCGACCGTGGCATCCGGCACGAGCGACACCGCCCCCCTGACCGACGGAAAGGTCGCCCGACCGAAGGCCGAGGTCCAGTTCGACACCTACACCGTGAACGTCTCGGTCGCGTACAACGAGTTGTCGATCGCCCAGTACGTGAACCTGATGGAACTCGGGAAGGAGCCGGAGGTCAGCAAGGTCTCGGTCCTCGACCGGCCCGCGGTCCTCTCCTCCGGTCACACCATGGCGATCGAGATCGATCTCGGAAGCGGCGGCTCCGGCGGACCCGTCGAGCAGGGCCCTCCGTCCAGAACGCTGTCCGTGGCCCTCGACCGGAAGGACCGGGGCGGCTACTGCGACATCACGGTCTGGAGCAGGTCCGGAGCCCTCCCGGACGACAGCGCGCTCCTCGCCATCGCCGAGACCGTCCTTCCGGCGGTCTCCGAGCGGACCACGTGACGGGCCGCTCCGGGATCACGCCTCGTTGTAAGTGTTGGAACAGCACTTGACCTGCAAAAACGCAGGCAGGGAGCCTAGCCCAGGAGTACCGCGGTGATGCGAACCATGTTCAAGTCCAAGATCTAGCTGTTCGGCGTCGCCGCAGGTCAGGGGCATCATGTGCCCCCTCAGGTCAGCAAACGGTCAGCATGCGTCCCGGACGTGTCCCCGCTTGCTGAACCTCGACCCGCGGTAAGGCGCCTGAGCAGGATCTTGGACTGGAACGGACCCACGCCCGTCGACCAGCGCGGTACTGGCCGGTGGCGCCGCCGAGATCCCGATCACGCTCCTGGGCCCGCCGTCGCGCTCTCGCTGCGAGGGCGGGCCCAAGTCCATTGAGTCCTGTGGGGTGGACGAGCGTTCAGACCGCCGCTGCGGTGGTCGGCAGGTCGATGCGGACCGTCCGGTCGCAGAGTCGTTCCACCTGCGCGGGGTCGTGCGAGACGAGCAGGACCGTCCGGTTGCCCCGCAGGGCTGCCACGGACTCCTCGACGGTGTCGCGGCTCCGCTCGTCCAGGGCGCTGGTCGGCTCGTCGAGCAGGAGTGCCGCCGGTTCGAGGGCCAGGGCGCGGGCCAGGCAGAGTCGTTGGCGCTGGCCGTTGGAGAGGGTCTGGGCCGGCGTGTCCAGGCGGTCGGAGACCTCGTTCCACAGGCCCGCCTCGCGCAGTGCCTGCTCGGCGCGGTCGTGCAGTTCCGTCCGGGACGCCCGTACCAGGTGGCGGAGGCCGAACAGGGCGTTGTCCAGGATGCTGCCGCCGAAGACCACGGGGGTCTGCGGCACCAGGACGACCGTGCTGCGCAGGCCGGCGTCGCCCTTGGCGTACCGGACGGGACGGCCGAGGACCCGCACCTCACCTTCGCGGCGGAGCCCGCGGGGCAGCAGGTCGACCAGGGCGCGCAGCACCGTGGACTTGCCCGCGCCCGACGGGCCGCACAGGCCGGTGGTGGATCCGGTGGCCAGCTCGAAGGTAACCGGACCGACCAGGCGCTTCGTGCCGTCGAAGATCTGCAGGTCGCGGACCGCGATGACAGTCTTGTCGACCGCGTCGTCCAGCGGAGCGAGACCGGTTGTCAGGTCGTCCATCGTCGGGCTCCTTCAAAGCGGTTGCGCAGGAGGACCGCGAGGCTGAGCAGGCCCGCGGTGATCAGGACCAGGACGAGAGCGCTGCCCCATGCCTGGGCGATCGCCTCGGGGGCGCCCGAGTCCTGCGACAGGGTGAAGATGTGCGTGGGCAGGGCCTGGACCGGAGCGTTGACGATGCCGGTCGGGAGGGCGGGTGCCCCGAAGAACACCGTGGCGGTGAAGATCAGGGGGGCCGTCTCTCCCGCCGCGCGGGCCAGGCCGAGAAGCAGGCCGGTGAGCGTGGCCGGCCAGGTGTACGGGATGACCACCGAGCGGACGTACTGGGAGCTCGTGAGGCCCAGCGCGAGCGCGGCCTCGGTGATTTCCGCAGGCATGCTCCGAATCCGGCCTGCCGTCGTGAGGGCGACCACCGGGATCACGACAGGCACCAGGACCACGGCGCCGGCCAGCCAGGAGCGGCCCCAGCCCATGGTCGTGCAGAAGAGGACGTACCCGGCGAGGCCCAGCAGGATCGTGGGCGTTCCGCCGACCGCCACGGTCAGCGTCTCCAGCACGCGAGCGGTCTTCGCCGAGGCACGCGTGCCGATCACGATGCCTGCTCCGTAGCCGAGCGGCAGTGCGATCAGGGCCGTGGTGGCAAGGAGCAGGAGGGTGCCGAGGATCTGGTCGCGGATACCGCCACCCGCCGCACCTTCGGAGGCCGTGAACCAGAAGACCGGATTGAGCGCCGCGCCGCCGCGGGCCAGCAGGATGCCGAGCATGCCGACGAGGAGTGCCCCCGGCAGCAGCAGGGCCCCGAGCCGGACTGCGGTGGTGAGCCGGTCCTTCGGGATGCGCAGCCATGCGGAGGACCGCCGGGCACGTGGAACGCGTACGGCTCGTCCCGTGGATCCGCGGGTGCCCCACACGGTGGCGACGGCAACCAGGGTCAGCAGGATGATGCCCAGCCCGCACAGGGCCGCGAAGTACGGGCCGGAGGTGCCTGCGAGCATCGGCTCGGGGCCGGCCAGCTTGGTGGTGAGCGTCTGGCCGGGGCGTACGAGGAAGGAGAAGGCGTCTCCGAGTGACTCGGGGAGCCGGTCGTCGGCGCGGCCGATGACCATGAAGACCGCGATGGCCTCACCCAGTGCCCGCGCCAGGCCGAGCAGGACGCCGGCCCGCATGCCGGGACGCGCTTGGGGCAGGACGGCCGACCGCACGACCTCGCGCCGGGTCAGGCCGAGCGAGTACGCGGCCTCCCGGTACCGCCCGGGTACGGCGGCCAGCGCGTCCACGCTGACCGCCACGATCGTCGGCATGATCATCACGGCGAGGACGATGCCGGCGGCGAGCAGGCTGTCTCCGCCCGGCACGTCACCGAGATCCGCCACGAAGGGCCGGATCACCATGATGCCGATCAGGCCGTAGACGATGGAGGGGACCGCTGCCAGGAGTTCGATGCTCAGGCGCAGCGGCTTGGCGAGGCGAGGCGGAAGGTACTCGGACAGGGCGACGGCCGCCGCCCAGCCCACGGGGACGGCGAGAACCAGTGCCAGGACGCAGACGACCGCCGATCCGTAGATCATGGCCAGGCCGCCGAACGCGAGGTTCCCCGGACTCCAGGTGGACGAGGTGAGCAGTGCCGTCCAGTCGACGGTTCCGCTCGCGATGCCCGTGACCAGGTAGCCGAGCAGGACCGTGAGGGTGAGCAGCACCGACAGGATGCCGCTGTAGGCCCAGCCCCAGACCCATCTCGCCCGGCTGCCGCGGCCGCTCCCGGGGGAGGGCCGCGGCACGGCGGGTCCGGGCGCCTGGGTGGGGCGCTCCAGAGTGAGACCCATGATCAGAGGCCCATCTGCTCACGCGTGAGGTAGCCGTGCTGGGGCAGCAGCTTCTGGCCCTCGGGCGAGAGGATGTAGTCGATGTACTGCTTGACGCCGTCCTTCGGCCTGCCGTTGGTGATCATGTACAGGGGGCGGGTCATCGGGTACTTGCCGGACGCCACGTTCTCCAGGGTGGGGGCGACGTCTTCCAGAGGCACGGCGACCAACTCGGGGTGACCCTCGATGAAACCGGTGGACAGCGGGGCGATGGAACCGCGGGTGGACTTGAGCTTGTTGCGGGTCTCCAGGTTGCCGCCCACGATGGCGTAGTTCGCGGACTTGGGCGGGGCCGGCGCCTCGCCCTTGCCGTAGATGAACTTGTCGAGCACCTCACGGGTGCCGCGGCCGGGCTCCTTGTCGTAGACGAAGACCTGGAGGTCGGGGCCGCCGACCTCCTTCCAGTTGGTGATCTTCCCCTCGAACAGGCCCGCGACCTGCGCCTTGGTCAGGTCCTTGACTCCGCCGTCGGCCACTTCCTTCGTGATGATCACGCCGACGGCGTCCGCGCCGATCTGCGTGGTCACGAAGTCCGTGTCGGGGTAGGCCTTCTGGTCCTTCTCCGACAGAGGCTTGGAGCTCAGCGCGATGTTGATCTGGCCGGTGCCGAGCTGGGAGATGCCGCCGGCGGAGCCGCCCTGGGTGGCGACGGTGATGTTCAGGCCCTTGGCCTTCAGCGCCTCGGCCGCATCGGATGCCACCGGGGCGACGGTGGTGGAGCCGCTGGCCTGGATGGCGTCCGAGCCGGCCTTCGCGGAGCCGGCGCAGCCGGTCAGGGCGGCGGAGAGGAGGAGTGAGGCGGAGGCGACGGAAGCGCCCTGGCGGACGCGCCGGCCGGTGAGGCGCGCTGCTCTGCTGCGGGATTCGGTGGACATGAAAGACATGGCGGTGCCTTTGCGGTGATGGAGGGACGGTGATCGGGGAACGCCGGTGGCGGATCGCCACCCGTAGGGCATGCGGGTCTGAGGTCGGGACCTGAAAAGAGGTGTGGACGTGAGCGCCGGTCGCGCCCCTGACGCGTGGACAGGGAGAGGCGCCGGACGAGAGTGCGGGGGCGCCGGGAGGACGGTGTGCGACCACCGGGCTTGCGGATGACGACTGTTCAGGGCCTGAAGCCCGAACTCCCTGAGTTCTCTCTCGCTTGCAGGTTGAACTCGCGCCGGACCGTGGCGAGTTGCCGTCGGGTCCGCACGCGTCTCTGTGATTGAAGCTCGGCCCACTCCCCTTTGAAGGGCCTGAAGAATCAAGGCGTCGGTAGCCGTTCACCCGCTGACCCCGGGTGCGGACCGTGATGCCGTGGCCGAACGCTACCGTCTCGGGCTCGCCCTGGCGAGATCTGGTGGGGCGAAATTATCGATGATCGGCGATTGAATTTGAGTCATGCGTCGAGATGGCAGGTGGGTCTCCTGCGGTCGGCAACGACATTCGAAGCCCAGGTGACCGCACTCGGCACCCTCGCTCTGGACGCCTTCCAGCTGTGTGGGCGAGGGGGTTCAGGTGAGTGACCTCTCTTCGCATCCAGTCACAGAGGAGGGCGAATCGGGGCACTGATGCCCCGCGACGACGGTGGTCCACAGGGATGGTCTTTGAGCCATTCATCGATCTATTGACATACATCGCTCAACGCTGGCAGGGTTCCGGCCGTCGGTCGGTCGACAGCGTCGTTACCGACCTGGGCCCTGACCCGGCCCCCTCTCGATCCGTCACGCTCCTTGATCACTCCCTGGGGGGAAGTGTGAGTAGTGCCCGTGTTCTGGTTGCCTCCGCGTTCGAAGCGGAGCTCCAGCCTCTGACGTCCGCGTGTGCGGCTGCCGCTCTGCAGCATCACGGCGCCGACGTCGTCGGCTGGGACGCGCACCTGCTTCCCGACGCCATTCCGGAAGGCCCCTTCGACCTCACGCTCGTCTCCGTCCAGCAGTTCGAGGGCCTTGAGCGGGGGATCGCCCTGGCGCGCAGGGTCTCGGAGGCGTACGGCACCACGGTCGTGACCTTCGGCCAGTACGCGCAGATGAACCACCGGGAGTTCCTGGAGGTCGCCGACGGCATCATCATGGAGGAGCCCGAGCTCATCAGCGAGGAGCTGGCCCAGCTCGCCGCCGGCACCCTCGCGCTCGACGCTGTGCCCGCCCTGATGACCCGCACGGGCATGCGGCCCAAGCCCCCGCGCCGGCGCATCTCGGTCACCAAGCCCGCGCGGGACCTGTTCCCCTCGCTCGTGCACTACCCGGCGCACCACTCGCCGTTCGGCCTGATGGGCAACATCGAGGCCTCCCGCGGCTGCCACCACAAATGCACCTACTGCTCCGTCTACGGCGCGTACGACGGTGGCGTCGCCGCCTACGACGCCGACAGCGTCCTGGCCGACGCACTGCAGCTGGCGGAGGAGGGCGTCCGGCACTTCTGCTTCATCGACGCCGAGTTCTTCAATTCGCGCACCATCGGCATCGGTGTCGTCGAGCGTCTCGTCGAGGCCATCGGCCCGATCACCTTCGAGTTCACGACGCGCGTCGACCACGTCCTGGACTACACGAAGGAGCTGGAGAAGCTCGTCTCGCTCGGTCTGCGCCGCGTCACCTGCGCCCTGGAGTTCCCCTCCAACCGCATCCTGCGCATCTTCGACAAGCACATCGACGTCGACCACATGCGCGAGGCGGTCGACGAGGCCGAGCGGATCGGCTTCGAGCTGTACCCGACGTTCATCCCCTTCACCCCGTGGATCGAGTACGAGGAGCTCCTCTGCTTCGAGGACTGGCTGGTCGAGACGGGCCTGGCGCGGGTCACCGACCCCACCGCCCTGCAGACCCGGCTGCTGCTCTTCAAGGGCTCCCCGCTGCTCTCCTCGCCGTGGATGGAGGACATCGCCACCGTCGACCGAGGCTTCTGGGTCGAGTGGACGCATCCCGACAAGCGCGTCGAGGAGCTCTGGCAGGAGCGCCGGACCGACGCCGAAGACGCCGGCAAGATCCGCTGCTGCGTGAAGTGCTGACCCACCCGCTCACACGAAAAGGACACTGACATGGGTGGATCACCCCGCGTCGTCATCTCCACCGGCCAGGCCCTCCCGGACATGGACTGGACCGGCGAGCTCGCCGGGCTCACCGACTCGTGGCCGTACCTCGGCCCCACCTGGCTGCGCGCCACGGAGAAGGTGCTCCCCGACATCCAGCCCTGGCACACTCTCGCCCACCGCGCCCGCGGCGAACTGGCCCTCCTCCCCGGTTACATCCTCACCACCCCGCCCGTCGTCGACCACGAGCCGCGCACCTACCTGGGGTGGCAGGCGCCCTCCGGCGAAGAGGTGTGCTGCGGCGCCGAGACCGACGCCGCGCGCAGCGCCGAGGTCGACGCCCTGGGAACCGAGCCCTTCTTCCCGACCCTCCTCCTCGGCTCCCCGCTGGGCTACCGCACCGAGGTCGCCTACAACTTCTGGACGCCGACCCTGATGGGGGCGATCGTCGACAAGCTGGTGCCCGCCGCCTTCGAAGCCGGCATCCGCTGCATCGTCGCCCCCTGGATCCCCGATCGGCGCGGCAACGACGCCCTCGTCGACGCGCTCAACGCAGCCGGAGCGTCCAGCACCTTCTGGGGCTACGAGGACTTCATGAGCCTCGACGCGCCGAACTGGGAAGGACACCTCGCCGCCCTGCCGCTGAAGAAGCGCCAGCGCATCAAGGGCGACGTCCGCCGCGCCGAGGCCGCCGGCGTGACGATCGAGCGCGTCGACGGCACCGACATCCGCCCCTACATCGCCCGCATCGCCGAACTCACCTGCCTCAACAGGGAGAAGAACGGCGCCGGCGAGGAGCCCGAGCACATCGTCGGTATCCTCTCCGCGCTCATCGACGAGGGCGCGGACGTCCGCGCCTACCTGGGCTACAAGGACGGCGCGTTGGTCGCCACCTGCGTCACCATCCGCAAGAACCACCGCCTCTTCCCGAAGTGGGCCGGCTTCGACTACGCGGCGATCGGCGAGCGCAGCGGCATCTACTTCGCCCTCGTCCTCGACGCGCCCGTCCGCGACGCCTACGCCGAAGGGCTGCGCACCGTCGAGTTCGGCGCCGGAGCCCACCAGGCGAAGGCGCTGCGCGGCTGCACGCCGCGCGAGGTCACCACCTCGATGCTGCTCTCCGACCCGGCGCTGCGGCCGCAGGCGAAAGCCTGGCTCGACGCTTTCGGCAACAGCAGGCGCGCCGCGTTCGGCGCCGCGTCCCCCGCCCCGGCCCAGCCCGCGAACCTGCCCCTCTTGGGCGGATCGGGCGACAGCTGCTGCGGCTGACCCCGCCCGACTCCACGACAAGGACGAGAAGGACCACATGATCACCTTCATCCCCCTGACCGGATTCCTCGGGGCGGGCAAGACCACGACCATGACCGCCGCCGCGCTCGCGCTCCAGGCGCAGGGCCGCAAGGTCGCCGTCATCACCAACGACCAGGGCGTCGAACTGGTCGACACCAAGCTGGTGCGCAGCAAGCTCGACAGCGTCGCCGAGGTCACCGGCGGCTGTTTCTGCTGCAAGTTCGAGGACCTCGTCGAGGCCATCGTCGCGCTCGTCGCCTCCGACAGCGTCGACACGGTGATCGCCGAAGCCGTCGGCAGCTGCACGGACCTCCAGGCCACCGTCGTACGACCGCTGCGCCAGTACTACGGCGACGACATGGTCGTCGCCCCGCTGACCACCGTGGTCGACCCGCTGCGGCACCTGGCCTTCGCCCGTGCCGTCGAGCGGGGCGAGCCGGAGTCGGATCTGTCGTACCTCTTCCGCCAGCAGGTCACCGAGGCCGACGTCATTGCCGTGAACAAGCTGGACACCATCAAGGCCGACCGGGCCGAGGAGCTGCTCGCCTCGCTCCGCACGAGCAACCCCAAGGCGACCGTCGTCGGTTACTCGGCCACCACGGGCGCCCACCTGGAGACGCTGCTCGACGCGTGGCAGGCGCCGGCGACGAACGAGGACGTCGTCCTCGACATCGACTACGACCGCTACGCGGCCGCCGAGGCCCAGCTCGCCTGGATGAACCAGGAGCTCGACCTCACCGCCGCCGGGGACGGTTTCGACGCGACCGCGTGGGCCCGCACCGTCCTTCAGGAGCTGTCCGGCTGGGCCGCGGAGCACGACGCCGTGATCGGCCATGCCAAGATCACCGTGGAGACGGCCGACGGCGACTTCGCCAAGCTCAGCCTCACCGAGTCCGGCGCGCAGCCCACCCTCGACCGCGCCGTCGACGCGCACGCGCCGGCCGGCCGGGCCGTCGTCAACGCCCGGGTCGCCTGCGAGCCCGACGCCCTGGACGCGGCCGTCACCGAGGCCGTCAAGGCCGCCGACCTGGCCGCCGCCGTCACCTCCTCGGCGACCACCCCGGTGTCGTTCAAGCCCTCCTACCCGCGCCCCGTGCACCGCCTCGCCCCCGCCGGCGCCTGACCGAGAAGGACCACCCGTCATGAGCGACACCACCACTGCCGGCAGCCTGCAGGAAGAGGTCCGGGAGTACTACCGGGCCAAGGCCGCGGAAGCCGAGACGAGCGGCGCCTGCTGCTCGCCCGACCCGCAGACCTTCGGTCCCGCCGCGTACGACGAGATCGGCCCCGGTACCGCCCCGGACGCCGCCCTCCTCGCCAGCCTCGGCTGCGGCAACCCGAGCGCCGTCGCCGAACTGCGCGAGGGCGAGACGGTCCTGGACCTCGGCTCCGGCGGCGGCCTGGACGTCATCCTCAGCGCCCGGCGCGTCGGCCCCGACGGCCGCGTCTTCGGCCTGGACTTCCTGGAGGAGATGCTCGCCCTCGCCGCCCGCAACGTCGCCGACGCCGAGATCGACAACGTCGTCCTCCTCAAGGGCACGATCGAGGCCATCCCGCTGCCCGCCGACACCGTCGACGTGATCATCTCCAACTGCGTGATCAACCTGTCGCTGAACAAGCCCGCCGTCTTCGCCGAGATGGCGCGCGTCCTCACCCCCGGCGGCCGCCTCGGCATCAGCGACGTCGTCGCAGAGGACCGGCTCAGCCCCGAGGAGCGGGCCGAACGGGGCGGACACAGCCAGTGCATCGCCGGCGCCCTCTCGGTGGCCGAGTACAAGGAACTCCTCGACGCGGTCGGCCTGAAGGACGCGGAGGTCGTGTTCACGCAGGAGGCGGCCGACGGCCTTCACGCCGCGATCATCCGCGCGCACAAGCTGGTCGATGCCGACGCGCAGGAGTGTGAGCCCGGCGGCACCTGCTGCTGAGCACGTCATCGCACACGAACCGTGGCCGGAGCGCACAGCTCCGGCCACGGTTCGCACCGTTGTACTCGCCCGCGTCCCCTCGTGACCGTGGGCGGACGACCACGCTCCCGATGGCTCGACCGGTCCGCACTCCGCCGCTGCCGACGGTGTGGAGGCGATCCCCGTGGCCGCCAAGGATTCCCATGTCCTCCACACCGTCCGCTTCCTGACCAGGCGCCGGGCCGGTGCCAGCATCCGGTACGCCGTCAACCCCCGTTGCATCACCGAGTTCCCCAGCGCCGCCGACATCCTCATCGGCGCACCGGTCCACTCGTGCGGGGAACCGGAATCCAGCTGAAGGCCCTGCGGTCGCAGCCGTTCCGCAGGCGTCTGCCGAGCAGGTCCGAACCGTGAGCAGAGCAGATCAGCCGGCAACGCGTTCCGTTGCCGGCTCCTTGTGCTCACGTGCCGCCGTACGAAGACGAGAGACCGGTTGGGGTACGACTCGTCGAGCCGACCTGTGGAATGTGCCAGCTCCTGCCCGGCAGGTCCGCCAACGCGACGGGCAGGAGCTGGTGTTCATGGGGAGTGCCGACAGCGTGGGCTTCGCTGGGGCCTCAGGCCGCGACGGTGACGCTCGCGGCGGCCTTGCGCTTGTCGGCAAGGGCGGCGAGGTACCGCTCCGCGTCGAGTGCGGCCTGGCAGCCGGAGCCCGCGGCCGTGATGGCCTGGCGGTAGGTGTGGTCGACGACGTCGCCGGCGGCGAAGACTCCCGGCAGGTTCGTGCGGGTGGAGGTGTCGCGCAGGACGACGCCGGCGCGCATGCCGTTCTCGGCCTTGATCTCCGCGATCTCGCTGTCGGTGACTTCCTTGATGTCTCCGGTCAGGTCGACGGAGACGATGTCGTCGTCGATCATCTCCGCGCCGAAGCGTTCGGCCTGGGCCCTCATGTTGTCCATGAGGTCGGGTCCGTCGATTCCGGTGGGGAAGCCGGGGAAGTTCTCGACCTCGGTCGTCGTGGTCAGGGACCCTCCGACGAAGATCGAGCTGCCGAAGAGCAGGGGCCTGAGCTGGGCGCGGGCCGTGTAGAGGGCTGCGGTGTATCCGGCGGGTCCGGAGCCTGTGACGATCACCTCACGGACGTCGTCCACGGTCGCAGGGTTCGAGTCGGTCAAGAGAGTCACGCCTCCTGCTTCGCGTCGATCTCGGCGATGAGGCCCTCGATCAGGACCTTGATCTCGTCACGGATCGGGCGGACGGCCTCGATACCCTGGCCGGCCGGATCCTCCAGGGCCCAGTCGAGGTACTTCTTGCCGGGGAAGACCGGGCAGGCGTCGCCGCAGCCCATGGTGATGACGTAGTCGGACGCCTGGACGGCCTCGGTGGTCAGCACCTTGGGCTGCTGGTCGGAGATGTCGACGCCGACCTCGGCCATGGCCTCGAGGGCGGCCGGGTTGACCTGGTCGCCAGGAATCGAACCGGCGGAGCGGACCTCGACGCGGTCGCCGGCCAGGTGGCGCAGGAATCCGGCGGCCATCTGGGAGCGGCCCGCGTTGTGGACGCAGACGAAGAGCACGGACGCGAGCGGAGCGGTGGTCATCAGTTCTTCCTTGCCGGCAAGAGGTCAGCCCCGGCTGGTATCAGCAGCGAGTGATGTGACAGTATCAGTCCATGATGACGTCAGTCGATACTGATCTGATCCGGGTTCTGGCGGATCCCCTCAGGCTCCAGATCGTGACCCTGCTCGCCCGCGAGACCCTCTGCACCACCCACCTCGTCGAGGAGACGGGCGCCAAGCAGACCAACCTCTCCAACCACCTGCGCGTGCTGCGCGAGGCCGGTGTGGTGGAGACGGAGCCCTGCGGTCGCTTCACGTACTACCGCCTGAAGCCGGACGTCATCGCCCAGCTGGCCGGCCAGTTCGCCGACCTGGCCGCATCCGCCCGTACCGCTGCCGAGAACAAGAGGGCCTGTCCGTGACCCCCACCCAAGCCCCCTCTCAGGCGGCGGATTCCTCGGTCGTCGCGAAGCTGTCGACGCTGGACCGCTTCCTCGCCGTCTGGATACTCCTCGCCATGGGCCTCGGCCTCGGGCTCGGGCGGCTGATCCCCGGCCTGAACGACGCTTTGGCCGAGGTCGAGATCGGCGGCATTTCACTGCCCATCGCCGTGGGCCTGCTGATCATGATGTACCCGGTACTCGCCAAGGTCCGGTACGACAGGCTCGACGCCGTCACCGGCGACAAGAAACTCATGGTCTCGTCGCTCGTCGTCAACTGGGTCCTCGGCCCGGCGCTCATGTTCGCGCTGGCCTGGATCTTCCTGCCGGACCTGCCCGAGTACCGCACCGGCCTGATCATCGTCGGCCTGGCCCGCTGCATCGCCATGGTCATCATCTGGAACGACCTCGCCTGCGGCGACCGCGAGGCCGCCGCCGTCCTCGTCGCCCTGAACTCCGTCTTCCAGGTCATCGCCTTCGGCGTCCTGGGCTGGTTCTACCTCGACCTGCTGCCCGGCTGGCTCGGCCTCGGCGAGGGCGAGACGCTCGACATCTCGATGGGGAAGATCGCCCTGAACGTCGTCATCTTCCTCGGCGTTCCGTTGGCGGCCGGGTTCCTCACCCGCCGGATCGGTGAGAGGAGGATGGGCCGGGAGCAGTACGAGACGAGGTTCCTGCCGAAGACCGGACCGTGGGCGCTCTACGGGTTGCTCTTCACGATCGTCATCCTCTTCGCCCTTCAGGGGAAGACCGTCACCTCGCAGCCGCTGGACGTCGCGAGGATCGCGCTGCCGCTCCTCGTCTACTTCGCGGTGATGTGGTTCGGCACCTTCGCCCTCGGCAAGGCGATCGGCCTCACCTACGACCGCACCGCAACGCTCGCCTTCACCGCCGCCGGCAACAACTTCGAGCTCGCCATCGCCGTCGCCATCGCCACCTTCGGCGTCACCTCCGGCCAGGCCCTCTCCGGAGTCGTCGGCCCCCTCATCGAGGTCCCGGTCCTGGTCGCGCTCGTGTACGTGTCGCTGGCCTGGCGCAGGAAGTTCGCCCCCGCCCAGTAGTAGCCCCGCCCAAACGCTACTCTGCGCCTCGCCTCTCCGCGGGGGCGAGGCGCAGCCGTATGAAGGGAAAGGCGAGGAGATGAGCAAGGCACTCGATGTCGTCGTGATCGGCGGTGGCCAGTCGGGACTCGCCGTCGGATACCACCTGCGCCGCCTCGGCGGCCTCGACTTCGCCGTCCTGGACGCGCAGCCCGCGCCGGGTGGGGCCTGGCGACACGCGTGGGACTCGTTGCACCTCTTCTCGCCGGCCGCGTACTCCTCCCTGCCCGGTCGCCTCATGGCGCCACAACAGGGGGAGACGTATCCCGAGGCCGCCCATGTCGTCGACTACCTCACCGACTACGAGCAGCGCTACGAGCTCCCCGTGCAGCGGCTCGTTCGCGCGGAGGCGGTCCGCCGCGACGGAGAGTACCTTCGCGTCGAGACCGATTCCGGTGTCTGGCGCGCCCGCGCCGTCGTCAGTGCCACCGGAACGTGGTCACGGCCGTTCCTTCCCTCTGTCCCGGGCCGTGGCTCATTTCTGGGGCGGCAGCTTCACACCGTCGAGTACCGCACCCCAGGTGAGTTCGCCGGAATGCGGGTCATCGTCGTCGGCGGCGGGAACTCCGGAGCGCAGATCGCCGCCGATCTCGCGTACGACACCGACCTCACCTGGGTCACTCAGCGGCCCGCACGGTTCCTGGCCGACGACATCGACGGCCGCGCCCTCTTCGACCACGCCACGGCCCGCCGCCGCGCCCTCGACGAAGGCCGCACCGACGGCGGGGGAGTCGCCTCCCTCGGTGACATCGTCGCCGTTCCGCCCGTACGCGAAGCCCGCGACGCGGGCCTCCTCACGTCGCAGCCGATGTTCACGCGCGTGACGGAGACCCGCGTCGAGTGGGCTGACGGGACGCGGGCCGAGGCTGACGCGATCATCTGGTGCACCGGCTTCCGTCCCGCTCTCGCCCACCTTGCCCCACTCGGGCTACGCGGTCCGCGCGGACACATCCCCACCTGGGGGACAGAGGCTCTCGAAGAGCCCCGCCTTCATCTGCTCGGGTACGGCGACTGGACCGGGCCGGCCTCAGCGACCCTTGTCGGCGTCGGCCGTCCCGCACGCGAGGCCGCGCGGTCCATCGCAGCCCTCCTGCGCTGACGTGCCGCGGGTGAACGAACGGTGAACGCCTGACGGATATCACTCCTCTGGTTCGCCATGCGATCTTGTCGGCTCGTATGGTGTCCGGATGGCAACTCCGTTGGCAGGCATACCGATCGAGGACGTGAGCGAGGAGCGCTGTGTGCCCTGCTCCCCGGGGCTTCTCATCGGCCACGACGAAGTCGAGACGCTGTCTGTCCAGTTGAAGGCGATGGCCGACCCGACTCGCCTCCAGATCGTCCACCTCATCGATCATTCGCCGGCAGGCGAGCTCTGTGTCTGCGACCTGACCGAGTCGCTCGACCTGGCGCAGCCCACGGTGAGCCGGCACCTGAAGATCCTCACCACCGCGGGGCTGCTGCGCCGTGAGCAGCGAGGAACGTGGGCCTGGTTCTCGATTCGCTGGGATGCCTTGCAGGAGCTCAGGAAGCAGGCCTTCCCCCGGGGGATCGACTGCTCGCCGTACTGATCATCCGGTTCCGTGCGCCGGAGTCACGTCCATCGCTGCGATGAGATCCTCGACGAGGCCCCTGATGGCGTCACGGATGGGGCGCACCGCGTCCACGCCCTGCCCGGCCGGGTCGTCCAGCTTCCAGTCGGGGTAGCGCTTGCCGGGAAACACCTCGCAGGTGTCCCCGCAGCCCATCGTGACGCACACGTCCGACTCGCTGGCGGCATCCGCGTGGTGAGAATCTTGGGGACCTCCGCGGACATGTCGATGCTGACTTCACGCATCGCCTCTACCGCCGCCGGGTTGACCGCCGAGGCCGGCGCGGAGCCCGCCGAACGGACCTCGATCCGGTCGCCGGCCACGTGGCGAAGTCATGCGGCGGCCATCTGGGACCGGCCTGCGTTGTGCATGCATGCGAACAGGACGGAGGGCATCCGGGACACCTGCGTCTCCTCAAATGGGTTGTTGTGGAAAGGCGTTGAAAGTCGGACGGTCGATACACGTTGTACTTGGTGTGTCACGATCGGGGCATGCTGACGTCGGTGAACGCGGAACTGCTGAGGGCCCTGGCGGACCCTTTGCGGCTTCGCATCGTGTGCCTGCTCGCCCGCGAGTCGCTGTGTACGACTCATCTCGTCGAGGAGACCGGCGCGCGGCAGACGAACCTGTCCAACCATCTCCGGGTTCTCCGGGAATCGGGCGTCGTGGAGACCGAGCCCTGTGGGCGCTTCACCTACTACCGGCTGAGGCCCGAGGCACTGGCCGATCTGGCCACATTCCTCGGTGGCCTGGCCGAAGGAGGGTGCGAAACCCCTGCGGCCCGGCGGCCTTGCGGTTGAAAGTCCGGCCGCTTCACCTTCGGAGCGTCCCCGCCGTCTCGACGTCCACTCGCCCCTGACGCCATGGGCTGAGGATCTCGATCCGGGCGCGAACGTTACCCCCTCCGAGCGCCTCCCGCGACCCCGGTGCAGGTGACTTGACCGTGGCGGTGACCGAGTGGGGGAAGGGATATCAGGTGTCCTCTGTCGCTCTGCATCATCGATGGCCACCGATTGAAATGCGCCGTGCGTCAACACAGCCCAGAGCCTCCCGCGACCCTGGCGGCGGAATCTGCTGGCGTCGCAAGACGAACCTGATCGCTCTCGCCTTTTACAGGTTTCATCTGCGCGAATGGCCACCCCGGGTAACCTGGCCGTCTTTCGCACCCCCAGACGTGAGCGAATCGGGGCAGGTGTGCCGTGCGGCGGTGACGCCGAGGAAGGTGGGCACCTTCAGCCATTCATCGATCTATTGACATACATCGCTTGACGCTGGCAGGGTTCCGGCCGTCGGCCGAACAGCGCCGTTGCCGATCTGGGCTCCACCCCGCTCCGTCGGCCCGCCCCGGCCCCGACCACACGTCGACGCAAAGGTTCCCGCCATGGCCGCCACGCCCCGCCCGCACTCGCCCGTCACCGAGGCACCGGTCCTGCTCCTCATGGGCAGCGGTGACCGCCGCTATCGGGAGTACATCGTGGCGGCCGTCTCGCGCCACTTCCGCCTGTGGCTTCTCGACGCGTACGAGCCGAGCTGGCAACTGCCGTACATGGAGGGGACCTCGCTCCTCGACACCAAGGACCTCGACGCCCTCCTCGTCGAGGCGAAGAAGGTCATGCAACAGCTGCCGGTCGCGGGGGTCTTCACCTACGACGAGTCCCTCGTGCACGCCGCCGCGCGCCTCGCCGAAGCCCTCGGCCTGCCCGGAAGCGCGCCCGACGCGGTGCTCTCCTGCCGTGACAAGGCGGCCACTCGGGCACGGCTCTCGGCGGCCGACGTGCCGCAGCCGGCCTGCACCCCGGTCTCCACGGCGGCCGAGGCACGCCGTGCCGCCGACGCGACCGGCTACCCGGTGGTGGTCAAGGCCCGTGGTCTCGCCGGCAGTCTCGGTGTCGTCCGGGCCGACCACGGCGACGCCGTAGAGGCGGCGTTCGAGGCGGCGAGCTCCGCCAACTGGCCCGGAGTACCCCGTTACGAGGCCGACGTCCTGGTCGAGGAGTACCTCACCGGACCCGAGATCAGCATCGACGCGGTCGTCGTCGACGGCGTGTGCACCCCCATGATCGTGGCACGCAAGCAGACCGGCATGGACCCGTACTTCGAGGAGACCGGCCACACCGTCGACGCCACCGACCCCCTCCTGCAGGACGCCGAACTCCTGGACCAACTGCACCGCATCCACAAGGCGCTCGGCTTCGAACGCGGTGCTACTCACACCGAGTTCAAGCTCACCCCCGAGGGGCCGCGCCTCGTCGAGATCAACGCGCGCCTCGGCGGCGACTTCATTCCCCTCATCGGCATGCTCGCGACCGGCACCGATACCGCCGTCGCCGCTGCTCACGTGGCGGCCGGGCTCACCCCCGACACCGCGCCGAAGGCGCAGAAGAACGCAGCCATCAGGTTCCTCTACCCGGAGCGCGACTGCGAGGCGGTCGAAGTGGTCGTCCGCACCGACCTCTTCGGGCCCACGGTGCACAGCGCGGTCGCGACGGCCGGCCCCGGCACCCGGCTGGCACTTCCGCCCCGGGCGTACATGAACCGCTACGGCTACGTCATCGCCGTCGGCGAGGACCCCGAGCAGGTGACCGCCGACGTGGAGGCCGGGCCCACGCTGATCGAACTGCGGTCGCGTCCCCTGACCGACTGACCGGTTGCACCATTCAGGCCCCGAGGAGCCGCCGCCCGTGAGCAAGCCCTCCGACCAGCCGTCACTGCGCTGGGACGACAACGCGATCGTCACCCTCGACCAGCGCTCGCTGCCCCACGAGAGACGGCTTCTGCGCCTGGACACCGTGGACGACGTCATCACCGCCATCGCGACGCTCGCGGTACGGGGCGCGCCCTCCATCGGGCTCGCGGGCGCCCTGGGCGTCGCGCTCTCCGCGTACACCCACTGCTCGCCGGACGTCACCGGCGGCGGGCAGCAGGCCGTGCACGCCGACGCCCGGCGGCTCGTCGCCGCCCGCCCGACGGCAGTCAACCTGGCCTGGGCGGTCGACCGAGCCCTCGGAAGGCTCGCCGACGGCCCGGACGCGGTCCTGGCCGAGGCCACCGCCATGATCGACGAGGACCGGGTGGTCAACCGGCAGATGGTCGCCCACGCGATCCAGGCCGTAGAGGACCGCTGTCCGCAGCGACCCCTGCGACTCCTGACCCACTGCAACACCGGACGGCTCGCGACCGCGGCCGTGGGCACCGCCCTCGGCACGATCCTCGCCCTCGCCGACGCCGGAAGGGTCACCGAGGTCCTCGTCGACGAGACCCGTCCACTCCTGCAGGGCGCACGACTGACGGCCTGGGAACTGGAGGAGGCCGGTGTGCCACACCGCGTCTGCGTCGACAGCGCGGCAGCCGCGGCCATGAGCCAGGGGCTCGTGGACTGCGTCCTCGTCGGAGCCGACCGGATCACCGCGCGCGGGGACGTGGCCAACAAGATCGGCACCTACGGACTGGCGATCGCCGCCGCCCACCACGGCATCCCCTTCATCGTCGTCGCCCCCGAGTCGTCGTGGGACAGGTCCCTCGTCAACGGCCGGGACATCGTCATCGAGGAACGTGACGCGGACGAGGTGACCAGCTACGGCGGGATCCGCACCACGCCAGGCGGTACGCGCGCGTACAACCCCGCCTTCGACGTCACCCCGGCTTCCCTGATCACCGCGATCGTCTCCGAGCACGGTGTCCACCACGGATCCGAGGTAAGGGCATGAGCTACGCGCCGTCCACCGCCGCAGGCAAGCAGGCCGCCCAGCAGCTGGCCGACATCTCCCGCACCCTGTACGAGCGCGGATGGATGCCGGGTACGTCGGGCAACATCTCCATGCGGTTGCCCGACGATCCCGACCGGGCGCTGATCACGGCGAGCGGCCGGGACAAAGGCGAACTGACCGCCCGGGACGTGGTGGAGGTCGACGCCCTTACCGGCCGGGCGTCTCCTTCCGTCCAGGACCGCCCCTCGGCGGAGACCTCCATCCACGCGGCGGTCTACCGCGTCACCGGAGCCCGCGCCGTCATCCACGTCCACTCCCCGTATGCCACGGTCGTCGCCCACCGTGCCGCCGCCCTGGACGCCGTTGCCTCGGTACGACTGGAACGCTTCGAGCTGCTCAAGGGACTGGGGCTGAAGAACCCGACCTTCACCGACCTGCCGGTCTTCCCCAACTGGCCCGAGGTCGACCGGATCGCCGACGACGTCGCCGCCCATCTCGGGGCCGACCGGGAAGGTCCGCCCGGGCTGCTTCTGGCCGATCACGGCATCACCACGTGGGGCGAATCGCTGGGCCAGGCGAAGAACCGGCTCGAATGCCTCGAGTCGCTCTGCCAGCTGCTCGTGATCTCCCGGACCGAGCTGCACGTCTCCCGTTCCTGAAGAACTCGAGGACAGGACCACACCATGACCTTGCTGCAGATCATGCCGGACGACGCACCGGACACCGTACTGCTCCACACGCGGGACGAGGAGACCATCGCACAGGCCCTGCGCGAGAGGTCGGTCTCCTTCACCCGCTGGCCGCTGCGCGCACAGGCCACGCCGCAGACGGCGTCCGAGGAACTGCTCGACGCCTACCGGGCGGAGATCGACGAACTGTGCGCCCGCCAGAAGCTGAGCCTCGTCGATGTCGCCCGCCTCCACCCCGAGGAGGGAGCGGAGTGGCAGGAGCGCGCGGCCAAGGCCCGGTCGACGTTCCTCGACGAGCACCGGCACGCCGAGGACGAGGTCCGGTTCTTCGCCCACGGCACCGGCTGCTTCTACCTGCACCTGGAGGACCGCGTGTACGCCGTGGTCTGCGAGGCCGGAGACCTGCTGTCGGTCCCGGCCGGCACCCGGCACTGGTTCGACATGGGACCCGTACCGGACTTCTGCGCCATCCGGTTCTTCGAGAAGGAGGACGGCTGGGTGGGCGACTTCACCCAGGAGCCCATCGCCGATGGCTTCCCCCGCCTAGACGCGCTACTGCGGGAGGGCTGATGACGCGCAGCCGTCCGGGCCGAGTCCCCGACAACGGGCTGCGGGCCGTCGTTCTCGACATCGAGGGGACCACCGGCTCCCTCGGCCACGTCCGTGACGTCCTCTTCCCCTACGCCCGCCGACGGATCGCTCCCTGGCTCGCCGCGCACCGCGGCACAACACCCTGGCGGCAGATCCTTGACGCGGTCGCCGCCCACACCGGGGCTGCCCACGACGAGGCGAGTGCTCTCGCACTCCTGGAGCAGTGGGCCGACGCAGATGTGAAGGCGGCGCCGCTGAAGACGCTGCAGGGCCTGATCTGGGCCGATGGCTACGCGGCAGGTGAGCTGTACGGTCACGTGTACCCGGACGTACCGCCCGCCCTGCAGCACTGGAAGACGCAGTGCACAGACCGCTTCATCTACTCCTCCGGCTCCGTGGCCGCGCAGCGGGACTGGTTCGGCCACACGGCCCACGGCGATCTGCGCCCTTTGCTCGACGGCTACTTCGACCTGACGACAGCCGGCCCCAAGGCGGCCACCGACTCCTACCGTGCGATCGCGGCACGTCTGGGACACGCGCCCGGCGGCCTGCTGTTCGTCAGCGACGTCGGTGCCGAGCTCGACGCCGCGGCCGAGGCCGGCTGGCAGACGGTCGCGGTGTGCCGTCCCGACGACGAACGTTCGGCAGTGACCGGCCACAAGACCGTCGCCTCGCTCACCCCACTCGTTTCCCGACCCGGCCCGGGTACGTCGACGCCGCCGGTCGACACGCACACGCAGGAGGACCCAAGCCATGAGTGATCCGTCCGACACGACGCCGAAGGCCGACATCGCGGTCATCGGGGGCAGCGGCTTCTACGAACTCCTGCAGTCGGTACAGCGCGTCGAGGTCACCACCCCCTACGGCTCACCCTCCGACGCGGTGTTCATCGGCACCGTGGGCGACCGCGGAGTGGCCTTCCTGCCCCGGCACGGCAGCCACCACGAACTCCCGCCGCACCGCATCAACTACCGCGCCAACATGTGGGCACTGCGTTCGCTGGGAGTGAGGCAGGTCCTCGCGCCCTGCGCGGTAGGTTCGCTGCGCAGGTCTCTCGGCCCCGGAAGCGTCGTCCTCCCCGACCAGCTCGTCGACCGGACCGCCGGCCGCGTCCAGACGTACTACGAGCACGGCGCCACCCACGTGTCGTTCGCCGACCCGTATTGCGCGTCGGGACGGGCGGCGGTGCTCAAGGCAGCGGGAGAGGCCGGCGCCGATGTCCACGACGGGGGAGTGATGGTGGCCGTTGAAGGGCCACGGTTCTCCACCCGGGCCGAGTCCCAGTGGTACGCCGCGGCAGGCTGGTCCCTGATCAACATGACCGGGCACCCCGAAGCGGTACTCGCCCGTGAGCTCGCCCTCTGCTACACCTCCATAGCCCTGGTCACGGACTACGACGCCGGTGTGGAGCGCGGAGAAGGCGTCTCGCAGGACGAGGTGTTCCGTGTGTTCGCGGCGAACGTGGAACGCCTGAAGAGCCTGGTCCTGAAGACCGTCCCGCTCCTGGACCGCGAGCGGGTCTGCGCGTGCGCGACGGCGCTGGACGGGATGGACCTGCCGTTCGAGCTCCCCTGACACGGCGGTCGGTACGGGCCGCAGCCGTACCGTTCAGGAACACCCGGGCTGATGCCGGTCACCGTGGTGACCGGCATCGGTCATTCGACGACGGGGCTGCGGCGCTCCACGAGCAGGACGTCGCGCCAGACGCCGTGGTGGCGGGCCACGCGCTCCCGCCGGCCCAGGACGCGAAACCCCAAGGACTCGTGCAGAACCAGGCTCGCCGCGTTCTCGGGGAAGATGCCTGCCTGGATCGTCCAGAAGCCCGCCTTCTCCGTGGAGACGATCAGAGCCTCCAGAAGTGTGCGTCCAACGCCGGTTCCGCGCGCCGTGGGACAGACGTACACGGAATGCTCGACGACCCCCGCGTACGCGGGTCGCGTCGAGACCTGCGACACCGCCGTCCAGCCGACCACCCGCCCCTCCTTCCCCAGCGCCACGAACCGGTGCGCCGGCAATTTGGCGGTGTCGAACGCGCTCCACGGCGGCGCGGTGGTCTCGAACGTGGCGTTGCCCTCGTCGATGCCCTGCTGGTAGATGGCCATGACGGCCGAGGCGTGGTCGTCGGTCATCGGAACCAGGGTGATGCCCGGGTCCGGGTGCAGCGATGCGGTCATACGTGCTCCTTGCCTCGGTGCGCTCCCGCAGAAGGGGCACGCACGCCGTTCGTCAGCGGGTACGGCGACGCTCCTGCGGCGTCGGGGGTTGCCGCAGGAGCGTGGGTTGGGGGTGGGAGGAGGAGTACCGGGTCAGAGCAGGGGCAGGGTGACGAGACCGATGCCCACGCTGCCGAGGAGGCCCACGCCCAGGTAGAAGACGAAGACCTTCGCCTTGACGACGCTCTTGACGGCCACCATGGCCGGGATCGTCGTGATGGCACCGCCGAGGAGGAAGGTGACACCCGCCGCCCCGACCATGCCCTGGTCCAGAAGGCCCTCGACGACCGGGATGGCGCCGACGCCGTTGAGGTAGAGGGGGACGCTGATGAACCCGGCGACCAGGACGGAGAGGACGCCGTCCGTGCCGAGGATGCCCGAGACGACATCAGTGGGGACGTAGCGGACGATCAGGGCCTCGAGGACGATGGCCAGCAGCAGCCACTTGCCCAGGATCAGAGAGTCGCTGACGATCTCCTTCAGGATCTCGCCGGCGCGGAGGTTCTTGATGTCGCGCCGCACGAGTACGCGCCACGGGGTGCCGTCGTCCTCCGCGTCGTTCCGGGCTGCTGTGGAGCAGCCACCGGCCGCGGGCTCGATCTCCTGCGCGGCGCTTCCGCAGCCGCCCTCGGATGCCCCACCGCCCGCGCCACCAGCACCGACGGTCACGGGCTCGGGGACGGTCGCCTTCGCCGTCGAGCACGCGGTTTCGGGAACGGTCACCGTCTCCTGCGAACAGGTCTTCGCGGCCGTCTTCTCCTCGGTGGACTCGAGCAGCGGATCGGCGAACCGCCCACGCCGCTCGAGCGCCAGGACGATGAGCCCCGCGCCGAAGCTCAGTACCAGGGCACCGATGAGGCGGGCGGTGGCGATGGGGATCCCGAGCTGGGCGGCGGAGAGCGCGTAGATCTCCGGGTCCATGGAGGGGGAGGCGATCCAGAACGACATGACCGCCGAGAGCGGAACGCCGGCCATCAGGAAGCGGCGGATCAGCGGGATCACGGTGAAGGAGCAGAAGGGACTGAACGCTCCGACGGCCGTGACGATGGCGATGCCGAGGACGCCCCTGCGCCCGTGGGCGAAGCTGCGGCGCGCGACCACGTCGATCGACAGACGCTGTACGGCGATTCCCAGGACGATGGCGACCAGGAACCACGGGAGATAGTGCAGCACCTCGAACAGGATGAACCGGCCAAGGGCCAGCAGTTCGTCCACAGGTGAACCTCTCTGAGACGGTGACACATGAGGGGAGCGGCGCCGTGAAGGTACGTACGAGGGACGTGCCGAGCCGCGTGGGGGAGGCTCGGTCGGCATCCCCTTTTATCGAATATCGATGATAGACGATTAAAGAGAGCTCCGGCAATGGGGATCCCGTGTCCCTCGTCGCACCGAAGGAGTGTCCTGCACTTTCGGCGGCGGTCAGCAGGGAGTGGGTATTGTTCCCAGGTCGAACCGATGTAGACACCTTTCATGTGGTGCCTGCGCAGTCCCGCACGTCAGCGGTTCCGGTTGTCGGCGGGCCTCCGTGGGCTCTTCGTGAACTCCGTCTGCGCGGAGCGAGCCTTGCCGTCGCGGGTGGTCATCGAATAACATCGATGGATCATGAGCGGTACGATGAATGCCCAGCTGATCGACCGAACCACGGCCGAGTCCTACGCAACCTGGTTCAAGGCCCTCTCCGATCCCACCCGCGTGCAGATCCTCAATCTCCTCGCCCTGGCGACCGGGCCGATGAGCGTCGGAGAGATCGTGGACCGGATGGGCGTCGGGCAGTCGACGGTGTCCCATCACCTGAAGCTGCTCGCCGACGTGCGGTTCGTCCTGCGCGAGCGCCAGGGGACCTCGATGCTCTACTCCATCAACGTCGCCTGCGTGGCCTGCTTCCCCAGCGCCGCCGACGCAGTCATGGGCCGCCCCGCGGCCTCGGCGTGAGGGCCGGCCCCTTGACCATGCCGACCCCGCACATGTCCGGTGCGACCGCCACTGCCTGCTGCCCGCCCATCGTGACCGCCGCGCTGTCCGAAGGGGACGCCGAGACCATGGCGGCGATGTTCAAGGCGCTGTCCGACCCCGTCCGGCTCCGCCTCCTGTCCAGAGTGGCGTCGCATCCCAACGGTGAGGCGTGTGTCTGCGACATAGCCGACGTGGGCGTCTCCCAGCCGACGGTCAGCCACCACCTGAAGAAGCTCCGGGAAGCGGGTCTGCTCACCTCGGAACGGCGCGGCACCTGGGTGTACTACCGCCCTGCGCCGGGCGTCCTGGCTGCGCTCGGCGAGTTTCTCGCCGACACCGAGAAGGCCGGCAAGGAAGAGATCGCTCCGGCCGTCCAGGTCTCCTGACGTCCGGCGTCGCTGTCCTCGCGTCCGGGCGGCGGTGCCGTTCTGCCGTGGCGCGACTGTCTGTGAGCATCCGTACGCCTGCGCTTGGCCGCGGTAGTCGATGCGAGCCTTCCGGGCCCCTGACGTAACGCCCCGTCCCTGTGCGTCAGGGTGCGGGTTGAAGGTGTGGGCGAATTCCGAGGCCAGCGTGCTTGGCTCCGTGCTTCGGAGCCTCTCAGGCCGAGGCGTCCTTGGCGAGGAGGGCTCCCATGGCCGCGAGGACGGTGGGCTCGACGCGGTAGTACACCCAGGTGCCCCGCCGTTCCGAGGTGAGGAGCCCGGCTTCCTTCAGCTTCTTCAGGTGGTGGGAGACCGTGGGCTGGGAGACGCCGACATCGGAGATGTCGCAGACGCAGGCCTCGCCGCCTTCGTGCGAGGCGACGGAGGAGAAGAGTCGCAGCCGGACCGGGTCGCCCAGTGCCTTGAACATGACAGCGGTTCGCTCGGCTTCTTTGGCGGTCAGCGGCCGCTCATGCAGAGGCGGGCAGCAGGGCTCTATGTCGGGCTCCAGCATCGGCAGCATTTTCACGTTCGACATATATCTATGTTGACACACGTCGAATCAGCAGTCCGAGGCTCCGCTGCGCCCTGAGCCGCACCCGGTTTCGTTCCGGCTGTGCCTCCCGGCGCCCGCCCGGTCCGGTCGGGTGGCCTTGCTCGGTCGGCGGGCACCCGAAGTGGTGAATTCGATGAATGTCTATGTTGACGCTTGTCGAATCAAGTGCCATGCTGAAAGCGCAAGAGATCGACGAATGTCGAATCAAAGGGGAAGAGTCGTGAACGTCACCGCCGCCGACCAGCTGCCCGTCGTGGTCATCGGAGCCGGACCCGTCGGCCTGGCCGCTGCCGCGCACCTCGTCGACCGTGGGCTGGAAGCCTTGGTGCTCGAGGCCGGCGCCCAGGCGGGAGCGGCCGTTCGGGAGTGGTCCCACGTGCGGCTCTTCTCCGCATGGGGCGAGGTGATCGACCCGGTCTCCGAGAAGCTCCTGGCCCCGGCCGGCTGGGTGAAGCCCGACGCGGACACCTACCCGACCGGCGGGGACTGGGCCGCCGCCTATCTCCAACCGCTCGCGGACGTCCTCGGCGACAGGGTCCGGCTCGACGCGCGGGTCACCGGCGTATCCCGCACGGGCCGGGACCGTGTGGTCGACGCCGACCGTGACCAGCAGCCCTTCACCGTGCACATCCAATACGGCGACGGCCGCGAAGAGCGCGTCCTCGCCCGGGCCGTGGTCGACGCCTCCGGTACGTGGTCCGCTCCGAGCCCGGCAGGCGGCGACGGACTCCCGGCCCTCGGCGAACGTGCAGCGGCGGAGCGGATCTCCTACCGGGTTTTCGACCTCAAGGACCCTGCTGTGCGCACCCGTTACGCGGGCAGGCGCACCGCCGTCATCGGGTCCGGAGCCTCGGCCTTCACGGCGCTCGCCTCGCTCGCCGCCCTCGCGAAGTCCCGGGACGGCGCGGACACCCGTGCGACCTGGATCCTGCGGCGCAGTATCTCGGGCCGCACGTTCGGCGGAGGGAGCGCTGACCAGCTCCCGGCCCGTGGCGCCCTCGGCCTCGCGGCCAAGGCCGCGGTCGACGAGGGGTACGCGGACGCTGTCACCGGCTTCCGCACGGACGCGATCGAGCGCGACGGCGAGCGCCTGGTTCTGGTCGCCGAGGACGGCCGTCGGCTCGACCCCGTGGACGAGGTCATCGTCCTGACAGGCTTCCGCCCCGACCTGACCTTCCTCGGCGAACTGCGTCTGGGACTCGACGAGCGGCTCCAGGCCCCTGTCGAGCTCGCTCCGCTCATCGACCCGAACCAGCACTCCTGCGGCACCGTCTACCCGCACGGCGTGAAGGAACTGGCCCACCCGGAGGAGGGCGTGCACCTGGTGGGGATGAAGTCCTACGGCCGCGCTCCGTCCTTCCTGGCGCTCACCGGCTACGAGCAGGTCCGCTCGGTCGTCGCTGCCATCGCCGGCGACCACGAGTCCGCCGAGCGCGTCGAACTCGTACTCCCCGAGACCGGCGTCTGCGGCGGTGCCGGCCTCTTCGACCACCCCACCGACACCTCGACCGGCGGCGGTGGCTGCTGCGCGACCCCGGCGGCGCTCCAGACCGGCGTCGGATCCCCGGCCGCCTCCGGCGGCTGCTGACCCTGCCCGTCCAACCCATTCACCCACCCACAACTGGAGGATCACGATGTCCCGCGTACAGCTCGCCCTGCGCGTTCCCGACCTGGCGGCATCCGTCGCCTTCTACTCGAAGCTCTTCGGTGCTGAACCGGCCAAGCTCCGTGAGGGCTACGCCAACTTCGCCATCGCGGAACCGCCGCTCAAGCTCGTCCTCATCGAAGGTGCAGAGAACGAGGACACCCGCCTGGACCACCTCGGCGTGGAAGTCGGCACCACCGAGGCGGTTCACGCGGCCACCGCCCGGCTGGACGAGGAGGGTCTGGCAACGACGGAGGAGAACGACACGACCTGTTGCTACGCCCTCCAGGACAAGGTGTGGGTCCATGGCCCCGGCCGCGAACCGTGGGAGGTGTACGTCGTCAAGGCCGACGCTGACACCCTGCCCAAGCAGCAGGGCAGCACCTGCTGCGCCCGCACCGCCACTACCGACAGCGATGCGAGGGAACCGGTCGCCGCCGGCGGATGCTGCTGATCTCTCAGCGGCCGACCTTCATACCCGTCGGGCCGCGACCGGAGCAGGGGACCGGTCGCGGCCCCGCGCCATACGATCGTCACCCTCGCCGGCGGCCTCGCCTCCACCGTCTTCGCCCCGCTCACCGCTGCGCTGGCCGACCACCTGTCGTGGCGCGAGACCTATCTCGTGCTGGCGGCGATCCTCGCCGCCGTCACGATCCCGGCCCTCGCAATCGCCCTCACAGCTCCCCATCGATACCGCCGAGAGCCCGAGCGCCGTAGCCCGAAGCCGACCGTTCCTCCTGCTCGAACGCGGATACCCCACAGCCCAAGCGGCCTGGGCGCTAGGCCTGGGCGGCGCGGGCCGGACCCTCGGCCGTACCGTCTACCCGTACAGCCTGGTGACCGCGGTGTCGATCGCGGCCGGCACGGTCCGCGGCATCCTCACCCTCCTCCAGGCCGCCGCCATCACCGACCGCTGGGGCACACAGCACTACGGTCGGCTCTCCGCCCTCCTCAGCGCCCCCGCCATGACAGCCTCCGCTCTCGCGCCCTTCGCTGCAGCCACTCTCGCCTCAATTCTGGGCGGCTACCGGGAGTTGTGCGGAGTGCTTGCCGGCCTCGCGGCGGCGTCCGCGATCGTGGCCACGGCGACATCCGTACGAGGAAGGGAATGATCCTGATCATCGAGGCCGACGATCTCGGCACAGTGTCGGTGACGTCCGTATGCACGGGCTTCCGCATGCCCGATGGGCCATCAGGCAAGTCAGCATTCGGTCAGCATGAGTCCCCGCGCGATCCGGGGCGGTCGTCCCAACAGGCGCCGCTACTAGGTTCTGTCGTCAAATGTCACGCCCACATCAGGAGTGAGGCGAGGGTGACGGCTGCTTCGTAGGACTGGACGGTCTTGTCGTAGCGTGTGGCGATGCCGCGCCATTGCTTCAGACGGTTGAAGCACCGCTCCACGACGTTGCGGTGCTTGTAGGCCTCGCGGTCGAAGGCCGGCGGGCGGCCACCGCGGCTGCCCCGCCGGGCCCGGTTGCCGATCTGGTCGGCCCGCTCGGGAATCGTGTGGGGATGCCGCGGCGGCGGAGCCAGGTGCGGATCGCCTTGAGCTGTAGCCCTTGTCGCCCAGGACGTGATCGGGCCGGACGCGGGGACGGCCGGGGCCGATCCGGGCACCCTGATCGCGTCCATCACGGCGGTGAACTGGGTGCAGTCGTTGGTGTTGCCGCCCGTCACGACGAAGCCGAGCGGACGGCCCCGGCCGTCGCAGGCCAGGTGCACCTTGCTGGTCAGACCGCCCCTGGACCGGCCGAGGGCCGGGTCGCAGAGCCCCCTTTTCGAGCCCCGGCAGCATGCTGGTGGGCCCGGACGACCGTGGAATCGACCGACACCAGCCACTCGATGTCGCCCGCCGCGTCGGCCCTCGCCTGCGCGGCCCGCAGCATCCGTTCGAACGTCCCGTCCGCCGCCCACCTGCGAAAACGCGTATGCAGCGTGGCCCACGGCCCGTAGCGCTCGGGCACATCCCGCCAGGCCGTCCCGGTCCGGAACTTCCACACGATCCCGTTCAGGACCCTGCGGTCATCCAGCCGCTTCCGCCCCCGCAACGACACGGGCAGCAACGGCCGGACGAACTCCCACTCAGCATCAGACAGTTCATGACGACGTATCACGACACCATGATCCACCAACGATGATCATTTGAAGACACCGCCTAAGGGACACCCCAGACAGGAAGCTGTCCAGCTCGACCGGAGCGATTTTCCGCACAAACATCGTTCGGCGCGTCCCGGTGTACAGTCGGGACCGCCCTTGACCTGCACAAAGCAGGCAGGGAGCCTAGCCCAGGAGTACCGCAGTGATGCGAACCATGTTCAAGTCCAAGATCCACCGGGCCACCGTCACCCAGGCCGACCTGCACTATGTCGGTTCCGTGACGATCGACGCCGCCCTGATGGAGGCCGCCGACCTGCTGCCCGGCGAGTTGGTCCATATCGTTGACATCGACAACGGCGCCCGCTTGGAGACGTACGTCATCGAGGGCGAGCGCGGCTCCGGTGTCATCGGGATCAACGGCGCGGCCGCACACCTCGTGCACCCCGGTGACCTGGTCATCCTGATCAGCTACGCGCAGGTCGACGACGCCGAGGCCCGTGCACTCGTGCCGCGGGTCGTGCACGTGGACGCGGACAACCGGATCGTGGCACTCGGTGACGACGCCTCGGCGCCGGTTCCCGGGAGCCGTACGGAGCGGAGCCCGCAGGCCGTCGTCCCGGGCGGCTGAGGCCGTCGTCCGCGCTTCCGTGACGAGCACGGTGGTGCGCGGTCCACGAACGAGAGGGCAGGAACCATGGCGGAGAACGCGGCAGTGGAGATCAGGGACGACCGGGAGCACGGCAACCTCGTGGCGTACGAGGACGGCACGTCGGCCGGGACCATCGCGTACTTCGTCATGGACCCGGCTCCCGGCGCGCTCGTGGCCGTGCACACCGTGGTCCGGCCCGAACACGAGGGCAAGGGCATCGCGGGCGCGCTCGTGAGGGAGTTCTACGCCATGGCCGCCCGTGAGGGCGTGCCCGTCGTGCCGCTGTGCCCGTACGCGGCGAAGTGGGCGCAGCGCCACCCCGACGAGGCGCCCGCGGCGCCGGGCGAGCTGGTGCGGGAGGCGGAGCGGCAGCTCAGGCACCATCCTGAGCTGTTCTGAGCCCTCCGTCCGCATCGCACGCGCCCGTCAGGCGCTCAGCTCCGTGGCGGACCCGCTCCGGGGCGTGAGGTCCTGGCGGATGTACCACTCGGTGCCCAGCACCTCCCGCTGAACCGCCGGAGGCAGAGCGGCGATTCGGCCCGGTGCCGCCCCTCGTTCCACCTCGCTGCGGTGGGCGAGGATCGCGGCGAGCTTCTGCGGGAGCCAGGGGCCGACGTCGACCGTCGTGGTGATCCACGCGTCCTCCGAGCAGTACAGCGCGCCGGCCGGGGTGCCCGCCCGGGCCAGCCGTCCACCCACCGGAACGGCCGCCGAGCGGGGATGCGTGGCGAGGTAGAGGGCGCTCGGCTGCCAGGCATCCCCGGCATGCGGACCGTACTGGGGGAGCCCGGCGGCCCGGACCGCCAGCGCGGTGATCCGGTGGGCGTGTACGTGGTCCGGGTGGCCGGTCATGCCTCCGTAGGCGTCCCCCGTGATCACGACCTCCGGCCGGACGTCCCGGATGTGGCCGACCACCGCCTCCACGGCTTCGTCCAGCGGAGCGTCGAGGAACCGGGGCCTGCCCGGGGCCGACTCCGGTACCCGGGCGTCCGCGTAGCCGAGCAGGCGCGGAGCGCCCGCGCCCAGGGCGTCCAGGGCCCGGGCCAGCTCGGCGGCCCGGTGGGTGCCCCGCGCCCAGGTCGCGGTGACCACCGCCGTGCGGGCGCCGGCCGCCGCGTGCCGGGCCAGTACGCCTCCGCAGAACAAGGACTCGTCGTCCGGGCGTGGACGGCGAGGATGCTCGGCAGAGGCATGGGGACGCCTTTCGTGTCGACGGTGCCGGTCGTGGATCCCGGACGGGGCCGGGAGCCCTGCCGGAGTTCTGCCCGGTCCGGCCGGGTCGGCACACGGCCGCACGCACCGCCGTCGCCGGGCGCATGTGTGGACTCGGCAGGCGCGGGCAGCCGCACCGGGAGACGGTGGAGGAAAGCTCCATCTGTCCTTTTCGTGCCGTTGTGGAGGATCGCGATGACCCACCCGTACCCCGACCCCGTACCGCCCTCGCCGACGCCTCCGCCCGTACCGGGCCCGCCCACTCCGGTGCCCGGTCCGCCGCCCGTGCCGCCGGGTCCCGGGCCCGTGCCGCCCGGCCCCGCGCCCGACCCGATCCCGCAGCCGCCGGGCCCCGACCCCGTACCGGATCCGGAACCCGAGCCCCAGCCCGCCGGGACGTGAGCGAGGGCCGGTACCGGAGACGGTGCCGGCCCCGGTGGTGATGACCGACCGTCGCCCGGCGCTTCCCGGCCCGCCCCGATAAAGCCGAGGGGCGCCGGGGCGCCGGGCGGCGGTACGTTTCCCAGAAGTCCGCCCCAGGCATCCGTCCCGGGCATCCTTCCCGGGCATCCGTCCCGCTCAGGCGCCCCGCTCAGTCGCTCCGCTCGACCAGCGCGTCCGCGTGCGCGAGACCGCTCTCCGCTGCGATGGCGTCCATCGACTGCGCGTCCCGCACCGTCGCGAACGTCACCGCAGCCCTGTCGCGCCCCGCCCCCGCCGCCACCCGGAACCCGTACACCGCCGGCCGCGGGAGGCTGTTGTACGCCCACGGGGTGGAGAAGTAGTACGCCCCGGTGTCGTACAGCACCACCACATCGTCCTGGGCCAGTTCCGGCAGCTCTCTGCCGTACGCCACCACGTCGCCCGCGAAGCAGCACGGTCCCGCGATGTCCTGCGCCAGCACCGGGCCGCCCTTCGGCGTGCCGTCCGGGCCGAACGCCCCGATCCGCAACGGCCAGGCTTCGGGCATCAGGACGGTACGGGTCGCGGTCTGCGCTCCCGCGTGGGTGAGCGCGATACGGCGGCCCCCGGCGTCCTTCGTGTACTCCACCCGGGCCCCGATGAACCCGTTCTTCGCCAGCAGCGACCGGCCGAACTCCGTGACCAGCGCATAGCGCCCGGAGAAGAGGCCGGGGGCGGCCGCCGTCAGGGCCGCCACATGGTCCGCGTAGGTGGGGTGCACGGTCTCGTCGGCGAAGTTGACCGGGAGTCCGCCGCCGATGTCGAGACTGGTGACCTGCCGGACGCCCAGCGTCGCGTTGATCTCCTCGGCCAGTTCGTACGTCTGCGCCACCCCGGCCGCGATCAGCTCCAACGGGCAGCCCTGGGAGCCCACATGGGCATGCAGCCGGGTCAGCCACGGCCGTTCCCGGAAGGCCGTCACGATCCCCTCGCGGGCCCCCGCATCGCGCAGCGCCACCCCGAACTTCGAGGTGTCCGTCGCCGTGCTCATCGCCCCGATCGCGCCACCGCCGACCTGAGGGTTGACCCGCAGCCCGAGCACCGAGGCGGTGCCCGGGTTCCGGAGGGCGTCGACGCGGCGCAGTTCGTCGAGGCTGTCGGCGTTGACGGCCACGCCGAGGGCGAGCGCCAACCGGATCTCCTCGCGGGTCTTGGCGGGGGAGTCCAGGACGATGCGGGACGCGGGGAACCCGGCCTCCAGGGCGAGGCGCAGTTCACCGGGGCTGGCCACCTCGCACCCCATGCCGCAGTCGGCGAGCAGCCGCAGCACCGGGATCAGGGAGCAGGCCTTGGCCGCGAAGGTGTGCAGTACCCCGGGTGTGGCGGCGAAGGCGTCGTGCAGGGCTCCGACGGAGGCACGCACCCCCTCCGTGTCGATGAATCCGGCGACCGGGCCGCCCTCGCCCAGCAGTCCTTGCCGGACGGCCGCTTCGACGACGGCGTCGAAGCGGGCGGCGGGTGGTGCCGTGCCGTCCTCGTGGTGGGGTGCGGAAGTCGTCTGCGTCATACGGCCAGCGTCCCTGATGGCTGCCCCCGGGGTCAGGCGATCAGACCGACCACGGCCTCCGGCGTCAGCATCCGGAAGGTGAAGGCCTGCTGGAAGTAGAGGTGGATGCTGGTGGCGTCGTGGTCCGCGTAGCCGATCGACAGGTCCTGGCCCAGGCAGAGTTCGAAGTCTCCGCCCCGGGTGGAGAGCAGCACCCCGCCCTTGACCGCGGGCGCCCACAGGATCTCGTCGTCCACCAGGCGGCTCAGATGCGTCTTGACCGGATACCCGTGGTCCGAGGTCTCGGCCGCCTCGGTGAACGCGTCCGCGCCGAGCAGCAGCCGGTACGGTCCGTCGACACCGGCCAGGCGCAGCCGCGTCACGGCCTGGCTGACCGCCACCGGATAGTCCCGCGCGTCGGCGGGCAGCGGCAGCGGCTCGTGCGAGGAACCGTCCCGCAGGCCGGTGATCCCGGCCGCCCCGTACCCGTCGATGATCGCCATGTCCTCGGCGAACGCACAGGTGCGCGCCGCGTCCTTGACGGGCTGCCAGTCGCTGTCGGCGGAGCCGCGCTCCACGTCGTCCACGGCCTGACGGGTCACCGTGAACGGAACCCGCCACTCGATGACCGGCATCGAGGTGCGGGCCCGCGCCACCACGTCCGGGGTGGGCGGATCGATGTCGCGCAGATGGCCGTCGCCCACGGCGGACAGCGTGGGGCCGTCCGGATCGGACACGTCCACGACCCGGCGGCCGGCGACATGGCGGCGGAAGGTGCGGCGGGCCTCCTCCTCGATCTCGTCCCAGGCGGACGGGGTGACCGGTGCGAGTTCGCGGTGCAGATTGTTCATCACTGGGCACTTTCTTGCAGGCTGCCGATGCGCAGCGAACCGTGGTCGGGGCCGGCCGCGACCGGCTCCTGCCGGGCGGAGGCAGGGGCGGGTCCCGGCTCCTGCAGGACCGGCACGGGCACCGGTTCCGGCCGGTCCCCGGAGCGGGCCGGGGCGGGCAGGGGCGGCGGGGCGTCGAGGAAGTCGGCGCGAGGGGCGAAGAAGAGCGAGCCCGTGACCGCGGTGGAGAAGTCGAGGATGCGGTCGTGCGTCCCGGGCGGATCGCCGAGGAACATGTTGCGGAGCATCCGCTCGGTCACGTCGGGATCGGCGGCGTACCCGATGAAGTACGTACCGAACTCGCCCTTCCCGAAGCTCCCGAACGGCATGTTCGCCCGCAGGATGTCGCGTTCGGTGCCGTCCGGGTCGGTGATGGTGTTGAGCGCGAGGTGGGAGTCGGCGGGCTTGTCCTCGTCGGGGAACTCCACGTCGTCGAGCTTGGTGCGGCCGATGACGCGCTCCTGCTCCTCGACGGAGAGCGCGTTCCAGGACGTCAGGTCGTGCAGATACTTCTGCACGACGACGTAGCTGCCGCCCTCGAAGTCCGGGTCGTCGTCCGCGCCGACCAACGCCGCCGAACGGGCGTCGTCGCCGACCGGGTTCTCCGTACCGTCCACGAAGCCGAGCAGATCCCGGTGGTCGAGGTAGCGGAAGCCGTGCGTCTCGTCCACGATCCGCAGGGCCCCGCCGAGCTTGTCGAGCAACTGGGCCGCCCACGCGTAGCAGACGTCCATCCGCTCGGCCCGGATGTGCAGCAGCACGTCACCCGGGGTCGCCGGGGCGTGGTGCAGAGGCCCTCGCAGCTCCGGGAACGGGTGGAGGTGCGCGGGGCGGGGCCCCGCGAACAACCGGTCCCAGGCGCTGGAGCCGAAGCCCGCCACACAGGCGAGGCCGGAGTCCGGGTACCGGAACCCGAGCGACCGGGCGACGGCCGCGAGATCCGGCAGCACGTCCCGCACCGCGCCTTCGCCGCCCGGCTCGATCGTGCCGACCAGGAACAGCGCCGCGCTGGTCAACGGCGCCACGACGGGCTGGACGGAGACGGGGTCAGGCACGGCGTCGGGCATGCGCGCACTCCACTACGACGGTGAAACGGGGCTTCGACGAACGACGAACAGGACTCGCAGCCACTAAGCCACGCCCTGGGTCCGGCCGCACCCGGGGTGGACCGTGCGGGTCAGCGGCGACGGGCCGCCGGCCGACGATCGGCGGACGCGCAACCTGAACTGTTCGAGGTACCCGGGACAGCCGTGTTCACAGGACAGTCGGGTGTGCCCGACCGGGCAAGGCACCCATGGCCGCGGATGCCGACCACGCACCCTTTCAGGAGCCCTTCCATGGCACTCACCGCACCCCGCAGGCGCACCGCGATCGTGTTCGCCTCCCTCGTCCTGCTGGGAGGCACGGCCGCCGGCGGCGTCGCCGCCGCGGCCGAGACAGGCGCCGCCGCTGCCGCGGCCTACCCGTGCGACGTGAAGATGAGCGCCGCCGGCCGGCTCTCGGCCGGCTACTACGACGGAACCACGGTCGTCCCCTCCACCTCGCAGGTGACCGCCGCCGGCAAGGAGGCCCAGTGCCTCCTCTGGTACCAGGGCCACAACCCGGGGACGATCGACGGCATCTTCGGCCGCAACTCCCAGGCCGCGGCGAAGAAGTTCCAGAAGGGCGTCAACTACGCCTGCCGCACCACCCTGGCCGAGGACGGCAAGGTCGGTCAGCAGACGTGGCCCTATCTGCGACGGCTCTACTGCTGAGCCCGCGGGCCGGACCCGGGCGCGGACAGGTCAGCTTTCCACTTCGGTCCTGTCGCCGCCCCAGAGCGTGTGGAACGAGCCCTCCCGGTCCGTACGCCGGTAGGTGTGCGCCCCGAAGAAGTCCCGCTGGCCCTGGGTGAGCGCCGCGGGCAGCCGGTCCGCGCGCAGCCCGTCGTAGTACGAGAGCGCGGCGGCGAAGCCCGGGGTCGGCACGCCCTGGCGTACGGCCTCGGCCACCACCGCCCGCCAGTCGTCCTGCGCCGCGCCGATCTCCTGCCCGAACTCCTTGTCGGAGAGCAGGCTGACCAGGTCGGGCCGGGAGTCGTAGGCGGCGCGGATGCGGTCGAGGAACGCCGCCCGGATGATGCAGCCCGCCCGCCAGATCGCCGCCACCGAGCCGAGATCGATGTCCCAGTCGTAGGTCTCGCCGCCCGCCCTGATCTGGTGGAAACCCTGCGTGTACGAGACCACCTTGGAGGCGTACAGGGCCTGTTCCACCTGGTCCGCGAACGCCGCTGCCGCCGCCCCGTCCAGCGGCTTCGGGGTGGGCCCCGGGAGACCGCGGGCCGCCTCCCGCAGATCGGCGTGGCCGGACAGCGAGCGGGCGAAGACCGCCTCCGCGATGCCCGACACCGGGACCCCGAGGTCGAGCGCGATCTGTACGGTCCAGCGCCCGGTGCCCTTCTGCTCCGCCCGGTCCTGCACGATGTCGACGAACGGCTTCCCGGTCGCCGCGTCCGTATGGGCGAGGACCTCCGCCGTGATCTCGATCAGATACGAATCCAGCCGGCCGGTGTTCCACGTACGGAAGACGTCGGCGATCTGCGCGGGGGAGTACCCGGCCACCGCGCGCAGCAGGTCGTACGCCTCGGCGATCAGCTGCATGTCCGCGTACTCGATGCCGTTGTGCACCATCTTCACGAAGTGGCCCGCGCCGTCCGGACCGATGTGCGTGGTGCACGGCGTGCCGTCCTTCGCCTGCGCGGCGATCTTCTCCAGCATCGGCCCCAGCGACGCGTAGGACTCCGCCGAGCCGCCCGGCATGATGCTCGGTCCGTTCAGCGCGCCCTCCTCGCCACCGGAGATCCCCACCCCGACGAAGTGGATCCCGCGCTCGCGCAGTTCCTTCTCACGGCGGCGGGTGTCCTCGAAGTGGGCGTTCCCGCCGTCGATGATGACGTCGCCCTCCTCCAGCAGCGGCGCGAACTCCTGGATCACCGCGTCGGTGGGGTCGCCCGCCTTCACCATGATCACCAGACGCCGGGGCCGCTCCAGCGCGGCGACGAACTCCTCGGGCGTGTGCGCGGCCACGAACGTGCCCTCGTCGCCGAACTCCTCGACCAGGGCGTCCGTCCGGGACGTGGTGCGGTTGTGCACGGCGACGGTGAAGCCGTTGCGGGCGAAGTTCCGGGCCAGGTTGCGGCCCATGACCGCGAGTCCGGTGACGCCGATCTGGGCGGTGCCGCTCATTGGTGCGCTCCTGGGGTGCGAGTACGTCCGTGCGTGCGGTGGGTGCGGTGGGTGCGGTACGGGGGAGTGCGTGGGGGCCGGTGTGCGCTTCGGTCAGGGGAGTACGGGCCCGGGGACCGCCGCGTTCAGGGGCGGGCGCTCGCCGACCGGTCAGCTCAGGACGGCGGCGGGGCTGCCGTGCCGCCGCCGGCGGGGCCGGAACCGGGGGCGGCGGGCGGCGGGCCGGCCTCCAGCAGCGCGTCGTCGTCCCCCGGCTCGGGGATCACATGCATCGCGGCCTCCTCGGCCGACGCCGCCGCGCCGTCGATGCCCACGTCACTGGCGGTGAGGGTGGCCGGGACGCGCCCGTCGGCCTGCTGGGTGAGCCGCCCGGCGCGGGCGACGCCCACCTCGTCGTCCCAGGGCTCTCCGTCGCCGTCCACCAGATCGCCCACACCGTCGCCGGCGGAACCGTCCGGCTCGGGCACTTCCCTGGTCAGCCGCGTTTCGAGGGACTCCCCTGTGTTCCGCTCGTCGGCCGTGGTGCCGAGTCCGTCGACCACCCACGGGCGGTCCGGCGGCGAATACCCCTCGTCCAGGGGGTCGCCGGTGCCGGACGGATCCATGAGCGTGTCCTCGGCGCCGAGCTGTTCGTCGGGATCGGAAGCCTCGGGTTCCTGGGGCTGGTAGACGTCGTCCCCCCAGTCGGTGTCGCTCATGGCGCGTCCTTTCCTCCGGTCCTCCGGGAGTGACGGGTTCTCCTGTCCCCTGTACGCAATTCCACTCCCGTCCCGCTCCGGCCGCAAAGGGAAGATCGGTTTCCGGAGCCGGGCTCGGGCGGTGCGAACCGGTCCGTACGCAGGTCGCGGCCGGTTCGCCGCAGAAGCGAGGAGTTCGTGGGAGTCCGGGCACAGGCTGTTCGAATCGTCGAACGGCCGGGCATAGGGTGATCTCCCATGGGGAACGGACAGCAGTCGCCCGGGGGCGATCACCACCAGCAGGGTCAGCCGCAGCAGCCGTACGGACAGGGCCAGGGGCAGCAGCCGTACGGGTGGCCTCCGCAGGGACAGCAGGCCGGCGGGCAGCCGCCGTACGCGGGAGCCGGGACCGCTCCGTGGGACGCGCGCACCGAACCTGCCGGGCAGCCCGCGTCCGCCCCCTGGAGCGCGCGGACCGCTTCCTCCGGGCCGCCCCCGCCCGGCGGCAGCCGCCGTAGCTCGGTCATCGCCGTGGTCGCGGCCGCGGCCGTCGTCATCGCCGCCGGAATCACCGGATTCCTGGTGCTCGGCGGCGACGAGGACGACGGGAAGCCGGTCGCGGGACCCACCGGGACGGACACCGTGTCACCGTCGGCGTCCCCGGGCGAGGCCCGGGGCGGTGCCGAGAACGGGCCCGCGCCCCTCGTACCCGGCTGGAAGACCGTGGTCAACCCCAAGCGCGGCATCGCCTTCGACGTGCCCGTCCAGTGGGCGCTCAAGTCGACCGGCTGGGTGAGTTACGTCGCCGAGAACGACGACCCCGAGGAGATGCCGCTCGTCGGGTTCTCGGCCCCGGCGATCCTCCAGGAGAAGTGGTGCCGGTCCGACGACGACGGCAACGGCACCCAGGAGGACACTCCGCTGGCCTCCGCGGGCTCCCGGGGCGAGCCGGACGCCCGAAGCACCGCCGAAGCGGCCCGGGAGAACGCCCGCCTGTGGGTCTACGGCAGCTACGCCCAGCCGTCGAAGGAGAAGGTCACCACCGGGGCGGCGAAGCCGTTCACGACGCGGTCCGGCATCACCGGGAGCGTGGCGACGGCCACCTCGACCGGTGTCGGCCGGACGGGCGGCTGCTCCTACGACGGCAAGGCGACCGCGTTCGCCTTCGAGAACCCGGCGGGCGAGACGGTCTCCTGGACCTTCGTCGGCGTACGGGGCGTCGACGACGAGGTGCCGGAGCCGACCGTGCGGAAGATCCTCGGCACCGTCCGGCTCATCGACAGCACACCCTGACGACTCCCGACGCCCCCTGACGGGACTGTCCGACCGAGTCCGGACGCGGCCCCGGTCCTGCCCCTGGTCCCCGTCGCATCTCCGCGTCGGTCTCCGTCCCGGTCCGCTCCGCTCGGGGCGGACCGGGCCCCTTCCCCTGCCCCGTACACTCGGCCCATGGGACGCAGCGCCGCACCGAGGACATGCCCGCTCAGGGCCGTCTCCGCGCTGCCCCCGGCCACCGCCCGCGCGGCCGTGCCCCCGGCACCCGCCGACGCGGCGCCCGGAACGGGCCGTACCGCACTGCACGGCCACGGCTAGCGATCCACAGCGATTCGCCGGCGGCCCACCGATCCACCGGCGACACATCCGCCATAGGCGCGGCGGTTTCCGACCGCCGTATCCGGCGTCGCCGACGACGGCGTCATCGCTCCCGGCCCGCTGTCTCCTCACCGGCACCACCATTCCGGCCCGCTGAGCGCCGGGGCACACCGTAGCTCCGGCGTTCGCCGGACGCGCGCGTTCCACGATCGGCTCCACAGCACCACGCGGCCTACGGCGCACCTGCCCGGGCTGCTTCACGGCGACGGCCGCACCACCTTGCCGGCGTCGCACTCGAAGGGATCATCGTGAAGCTGAGCGACCTCTTGTCCGGGCAGGCCCACCACGTGCTGCGGGGAACCCCCGACCGCACGGACGTCACCGCCGGTGCGACGTTCGACGCGGACCGGGTCACTCCGGGTTCCGTCTTCGCCGCGGTGCCCGGCCACGCGGCCGGCGGTCCGGACGCCGTCGCCCCGGCCGTCGCTCGCGGCGCGGTCGCCGTACTCGTCGACGAACAGGCCCCGCCGTTGCCCACGCCCCTGGGCGACGCCTGCGCCGTACGCGTCCCCGACGTCCGCAAGGCCGCCGCCGTCCTCGCCTCGCGCTACTTCGGCGAACCGGGCCGGGCGATGGACCTGATCGCCATCACCGGCACCAACGGCAAGACCTCCGTGTCGTACATGACCGAGTCGGTGCTGCGGCTCGCCGAGGGCACCCGGGTCGGGGTGATCGGAACGGCGGGCAGCCGCATCGGGGACGAGCCCATCCCGATGCCGCCCTCGGTGCTCACCACCCCGGAATCACCCGATCTCCAGTACCTGCTGGGGCACATGCGAGACCGGACCACCGGCAGTGTCGTCCTGGAGGCCACCTCGATGGGGCTGCTGACGCACCGTCTGGACCGTACGTTCATCGACGTCGGCGTCTTCACCAACCTCACCCAGGACCACCTCGACGACCACGGCACCATGGAGAACTACCGGGACGCCAAACTCCGGCTGTTCCAGGGCCTGTGCCGCCGCGCCGTGGTCAACGCCGACGACCCGGTGGGCGCCGGGATCCGGGAGCTGATGCCCGATGCCGTGACCACGTACGCGCTGGACGGCGAAGCGGACTACCGCGCGAGCGATCTCACCGTGGACGCCTCGGGCACCCGGTTCACCCTGCACCACGACGGCCGCAAGTACCCGGCGGCGATCCCTTCGCCGGGCCGGTTCTCGGTCTCCAACGCGCTGGCCGCGGTGGCCGCCTGTCACCTCCTCGGCCACGGCCTGGCAGGGCTGGTCGACGCGCTGGAGCGGATGCCGCAGATTCCCGGCCGCTTCGAACGCCTTCACACCCCCGACGGCACCTCGGTGATCGTGGACTACGCCCACTCGCCGGACTCCCTCAACAAGGTCCTCACCACGATCCGCGGCTTCGCCCGGGGCCGGGTCATCACCGTCTTCGGCTGCGGCGGCGACCGCGACACCACCAAGCGCGCCGAGATGGGCGCCATCGCCGGAGCCCACTCCGACCTGTGCGTCCTCACCTCCGACAACCCGCGCTACGAGAACCCCGAAGCCATCCTCGACCAGATCGCCCCGGGCATCGCGTCGACCGGGACGCCGTTCGAGCGGATCATCGACCGCCGCCGGGCCATCGCCGCAGCGCTGGCGGAGGCGGGTCCGGCCGACATCGTGCTCATCGCGGGCAAGGGCAGCGAACCGCACCAGAGTGTCCGGGGCGAGCTGCTGCCGTTCAGCGACATGGCCACCGTGCGCGAGCTGATCGGCGGGTAGTCCGCGATCAATCCGTTCGTGCGGGCCGCCGCTGACCTGGAATGATGGCGCGGCCGCGCCGAACGACGGACGGGCAGGAGCGGGGGGAGCGGGAGCCGTGGACGTCTTCACGACGAAGGCCGGGGCGGTACGGGGGCGGCGCGCCGCCCGGGATCGCGGCATCGTCGTCGTACGCGGACTCCCGTACGCGGCCCCGCCGTTCGGCGACCTCCGGTTCCGTGCGCCGCGGCCGGCCGAGCCCTGGGACGGCGTACGCGACTGCCCGGCCTTCGGGCCGGTGGCACCCCAGTCGGCCGAACTGCCGGGCGCGCCGGTCTGGTCGCCCGGTGACGAGGACATCCTCACGCTGAACATCTGGACGCCCGCCGACGGACCGGGCGACCTGCCCGTGCTGGTCTGGATCCACGGTGGCGCGTACGTCTTCGGGTCCTCCGCCCAGCCCGACTTCGACGGCACCGCGCTGGCGGGCCGGGGACTGGTCGTCGTCACGCTCAACAGCCGTATCGGCTTCGAGGGGTTCGGCCATGTGCCCGCCGCCGAAGACCGTGACGGACCCACCCCGGCCGAAGGCCGCGGCGGACCCGCCCCCGTCGCCGACGGCAGCAGCGCCTCCTTCCCCGACAACCGCGGCCTGCTCGACCAGATCGCCGCCCTGGAATGGGTCCGCGACAACATCTCCGCGTTCGGCGGCTCGCCCGACCGGGTCACCCTCGCCGGGCAGTCGTCGGGCGCGACCTCCGTGGCCTGCCTGACGGTGGCCGACCGGGCGCGCGGCCTGTTCCGCCGCGCCGTCCTGCACAGCGCCGTCAACGCCTTCGCCACGGTGGAGCAGGCGGCCCGCACCACGGCCGAGGTCGCCGAGGCGGCCGGCGTGCCCGCCACCCGCGCCGGGCTGCTCGCCGCCCCGCCCGAGGTCCTCGTGGCCGCCGCCGACCGGGTCTGCGCACGGTACGCACAGGACCCCGGCTCGGGGCAGCGCCACTACGACCCGGCGATCTACGGACCGGTCGCCGACGGCGTTCTGCTGACCGCCGACCCGCTGGAGGCACTGGCGGCCGGAGCCGGCGGGACGGTGGAGCTGCTGGTCTGCCACACCACGGAGGAGTACTGGCTCCTGGACGCGGTCGGCAGCAGCGCGAAGGTCACGACGGAGGAGCAACTGGCCGCCTTCGCCGCCGATTTCGGGCTCCCGGCCGCACTCGTCGAGGGCCACCGCGAGCTTCTGCCCGACGCTCCGGTCCTCGACGTCTACCTGTCCCTCTGCTCCGGCCTTCTGTTCGCCGAGTACAGCACCCGCCTCGCCGAGGCCCACGCGTTGGCAGGCGGCCGCGCCTTCCTCGCCCGCTTCGACCGTCGCCGGGACCACATGGGGCGACGGGTGCGGGCCTGGCACTGCGCGGACGTCCCGTTCGCCTTCGGCAACCTTCACGAGGAGAGCGTCCACTTCCTCGTCGGCGGCCCGCCCGGCGCCGCCGACCAGGAGCTCTCCCGGCATATGACCCGCGCCTGGGCCGACTTCGCCGCGCACGGCGACCCGGGCTGGGACGCGCTCGACGGGCCTGCCGGGAGCGGGGCGGCGGTGCGGGTCTGGCGTACGGCGGAGGAGCGGCAAGGGGGCCGGCAGGAGCACGGACGCGGTGCCGCGGGCGGGCTCCGCGATCTGTGGCGTACGGCGGGCCTGCCGCTCCTGGCGCCCTGAGGGCCACCACCCGGCAGCGGACCGCGGGCCTTCGTGCCCGCCGGCGCACGCCGTACGGTCCGGCGCGGCGGTCCCGCCTACGCGAAGCCGCCCGAGCGGGCCAGCCAGCGGCCCGCGTGCCGGGTCACCTCGATGGGGCGGCCGAAGCAGGCGGTCATGCGCTCCTCCGTGAGCACGTCCTCGACCGCACCGTCCGCGAGGACGCGCCCCTCCCGCAGAAGCAGGGCGTGACCGATCGCGGGGGACAGCTCCTCCACGTGGTGGGTGACGGTCACCGTCGACAACTCCGGCCGGTTCAGGGCGAGATGGCGCATGGTGTCGATGAGGTCCTCGCGCGAGGGCAGGTCGAGCGCGTTGAACGGCTCGTCGAGCAGCAGCAGGGCCGGGTCCGCCATCAGCGCCCGGGCGATGAGGATCCGGGCGCGCTGGCCGCCCGAGCAGACGCCGTACGGGCGGTCGGCGAGCTCCTTGATCCGGAGTTCGGCGAGCAACGCGTGGGCGCGCTCGCGCACATCGTCGCCGTACGCCTTCCACAGCGGCTGGATCGTGCCGCTGTGGCCGGTGAGGACCGTGGTGTGCCCGGTCAGGTCGCCCGGGACGCGCTGGGAGGTGGAGACATGGCCGATGCGGGCGCGCAGTTCCCGTACGTCGACCCGGCCGAGCCGGTGGCCGAGGACGTCGACCGTGCCGGTGGTGGGGAAGGCAGTGGCGCCGACGAGACGCAGAACGCTGGTCTTGCCGGCCCCGTTGGGCCCGAGCAGCGCCCAGTGTTCGCCGGCCCGGACGGTCCAGTCGATGCCGTCGAGGATGACCTGGCCGGTGGCGTGGCGGCGCATGCTCACGCCGTCGAGGGCGGCGACGACGCGCCCGTGACCGTTGCCGGTGTTCCCGTCCATGCCGTCCTCCGGCCCGTTCGCTTCGATGTCCACGGCACGGAGGGTAGCTGTAGACGGCAATGACCTGCGTGGGTGACTGCATCGCGGACACGGTACGGTCCTCCCGCCGTCCTCAGCGCCGTGCCAGGGCCAGCACGCTCAGCCCGAACATCAGGACGCCCAGCGGGAGATGGACCGCCGGGATGTGCGCGATGCCGACCGCGACCTGGACCGAGGCCAGGGCCAGGAAGCCGGACGCGTGCAGCACGGGCCGGGGCGAGCCGCCGCCCGGCTTCCAGGCCAGCACCGCCGCGAGCACGTACAGCATCGACGCCCCGTACATCACGCGCGCTCCGACGCTGTGCAGCACCTCTCCGTAGGCCGTGGTCATCAGCAGTCCGGACGAGACCGCCTGAAGGAAGATCGTCAGGGTCTGCAGAGCGATCGCGATCCGCACGAAAGAGAAGCCGTGCGAGCTGTGCGAGCCGCGCCGTGTCGTCGCCTGGGTGGTCATGCCACACTCCCGTTCACCGCCCGTGGGCGGTTGATCGATAGGGTTTCACCAGCCCGACGACGCGGGCCCGCGAAAGGTAAGGCGAGGGGCGGTCGGAACATGGGGGCGGCACGTGCGGGCATCGAGGGCATAGCCGGTGAACGCGGCCAACTGATCAATGTGGCCTACCGGTTGCTCGGATCGCTGGCCGAGTCCGAGGACGCCGTGCAGGAGGCCTACGCGCGCTGGTACGCGCTGCCGCGAAGCCGCCGGGACGAGATCGTGTCGCCCGGCGCCTGGCTGACGACGGTGACCGGCCGCATCTGCCTGGACGTGCTCGGCTCGGCGCGGGTCCGGCGCGAACGGTATGTCGGCGCGTGGCTGCCCGATCCGCTGCCCGGCCCGGGCGGCCACGGCCAGGGCCAGGGCTCGGACCCCGCCGATCTCGCCGACCGGATCGTCCAGGACGAATCGGTGACGATGGCGTTCCTCGTCGTCCTGGAGACGATGACCCCCGCCGAGCGGGTGTCGTTCGTCCTGCACGACGTCTTCCGCTACCCCTTCGCCGAGATCGCCGAGGTCCTCGGCCGCACCCCCGCCGCCTGCAAGCAGCTCGCGGCCTCCGCCCGGCGGCGGGTGCCCGACGCCCCGGCCCCGGTGCCGGCGGACGTGCGGAGCGACGCCGTGCGGCGCGTGAAGGAGGCCTGGCAGAACAAGGACATCGCGGCCCTCGTCGACCTCCTCGACCCGGCCGCCGTGATGACCGCCGACGGCGGCGGCCTGGTCGGCGCGGCCCTGCGCCCGATCGAAGGGGGCACGCGCATCGCCCCGTACATGGTCGCCATCGCCGACCGGGCGCCCGGCCTCGAACTCCTGGAACGTACGGTCAACGGGGCGCCGGGCCTCGTGGCCCTGCGCGACGGTGCCGTCGTGACCGTGGCCTCGTTCGATGTCGCGGAGGGGCGGGTCGTCCGGATCTGGGTGGTCCGCAACCCGGAGAAGCTTCAGCCGTGGGCGGCGCTCGGGGCGGCCGAGGAAGAGGTCCGGGACGTTCCGTGATCACCGGTCGCGCAGGTCGAGCCGCATCAGGACGCGGGGGTGGCCGGCCAGCACCGAGGTGGTGTCGGCGGCATGGGTGAACCCGGCGCGCTCGAAGTTCTTCCGGATCCCGGCGTACGCCATCGTCAGGTCGACCTCGGCGCCACCGCTGTCGATCGGGTATGCCTCGATCGCCGGCGCGCCGTGCGCACGGGCGAACTCGACCGCCCCGGCGATCAGGGCGTGCGAGATCCCTTTCTTACGATGACCGGGGCGCACCCGGATGCACCACAGCGACCAGACCGGCACCTCGTCCACGTGCGGGATCTTCCGGCTGCGCGCGAAGGAGGTGTCCGAGCGCGGTGCCACGGCGGCCCAGCCGACCGGCTCGTCGCCGTCGTAGGCGAGCACCCCCGGCGGGGGCTCCGCGCGGCACAGTCCGGCGACGTACGCACCGCGCTCCGGACCACGGAGCTCGTTGTTGAGCTTGGACGGAACCCGGTAGCTCAGGCACCAGCAGACGTTGGCCCCGGGCGACTTCGGGCCGACCAGGGTACGGACATCCTCGAAGGCCGAAGCCGGGCGGACCGTGATCGTCATGGCGCCACGATGCCACGGGGTGGTGCTGTCACGTGGCAGCCGGTGCCATCCACGGTCCGAGCCGTCCGGAGTCCGCCCGTGCCGACGGGGGACATCCCGGGCGCCAGGCAACCTGCCGCGTGCCTAGGGGGCGTCTTGTCGATCAGGGCCGGGTCCGCGACGCCTGGCACGGCACCTCGCGGCGTTGCCGAAACGCCCGAATCGCTTCGCGATGAGGACGTTCCAGCGCCTTGCGATGCACCGCACCAGACGCCGCGGCCTGACCGACCCTGATCGACAAGACACCCCCTAGTACGGCGGCAGCCGCAGCGCCCCCGTGCCCTCGCGTACGTCGTGGACGAGCCGGATCTTCCCCACCGGATTGCCGTGCTCGTCCGTGGTCACCAGGGCCGCGTCGTCGGGGTTCACGCACTGCCCGCGCGCCCCCGGCTCCGGGCAGAACAGGACGTAGCCGGTCTGGCGGTCGACGCGGCCCGGCTCCAGCCGCCAGATCCACTGATAGGTGCTCATGACCACCCGGGGGTAGGTGGCACGCAGCTGCTCCTTCACCGCGTTCTGCACCGTCTCGCCGAACTTCTCGCGCTCGCGGAACGGACGGACCACCCGGGCGCGGCCCGTCGTGTCGACCCGGCCCGCCTCGAAGTCGTAACTCGCCGAGAAATAGGCGTGCTTGGTGAGCGAGGCCAGCAGGTCCGTCCGGGTCAGCCGCATCACGGTCGGCCAGGAGTCCTTGCCCCGGTCGCGGCGGTCCGCGACGGACGGGGAGACCACGTTCACGTACGAGGCCCGGCCCTTCGCGAGCGCGCTGTCCGCCCCGCTCGCGGTGACCCAGCGCTGGACGCACTCCCCGATCTCGCCGAGCACCTTCGTCACGGTGGCGTTCGTCAGCTCGGCGACCACGTAGGGCGCGGCGCCGGTCGTGCCCAGGGCGATGACCTCGTAACCACAGGAGTCGAAGGCGCCCTTGAGCGTACGGAAGTCGGCGGCCTGCTGCCGCCCGCGCTTCACGGCTTCGGCCAGTACGCCGGCGCAGTCCTTGCGGTCGCACAGACCCTGGTCCGCCTGGTCCGTGTCGATGCGGAGCCGGACCACGGCGTCGCGGTCGTCGGTCACCGCGAACGTGACCTCCGAGCCGCCGGTGCCCGGGAAGAGTGTGCGTGCTCCGATCGCCCTGAGCTGCCCCGGGAAGTGCTTCTCGGCCAGTTCCTCCGCCGCCCGGCGGTCGTCCTTGGTGTCCACCACGCCGCACGCGCCCACCAGCACGACCAGCGAACCCGCCAGTGTGCCGGTCAGCGCGGCTCTCCACCATCGGCGACGTGATCCGGCCATGATCTGCTCCTCCACCTGGTCCTGCCCCCGGGTCTTGCCCCGTGTTCCTGTGACCGTAGGACCAGTCTCCGCGGGCCGGATGAGTACGCCTACTCAACCCCGGTGCGCACACCGCCGCGAACCCCTCCCGCACACCTCCTGTCATTGGCATGGACCTGACTCTTGAACTCCGCTACAGTCCGGGAACGGCACATCTGAGAGCGCTCTCAAAGGCATGATCGGATCGCGCTCCCGGACGCCTCCCGTTCCACCCCCACGTCGCTGGAACAACAGGAAGGGTCACTCCCTTGAGACACGCAACCCTGCTGCGGACCGGTCTGTCCGCGCTCCTGGTGATCGGAGCCTGGACCGCCGCCGGTCCGGTGTCCGCCTCCGCCGCGCCCGCCCCCGCCGAACCCCCCGCCTCCGCCGCCCTGCTCTCCGCGATGCAGCGCGACCTCGGCCTCACCGAGAAGCAGGCCCTCACCCGGCTCGCCGACGAGAAGGCCGCCACCGCCCTGGAGAAGAAGGCGCAGCGCGCCGCCGGCTCCGCCTTCGGGGGCTCCTGGCTCGACGCGAAGACCGGCAGGCTGACCATCGCGGTCACCACCGCCGAGAAGGCCGAAGCCGTACGGGCGACCGGTGCCGACACCCGGCTCGTCGAGCACTCGGCCAAGAGCCTCGACGCCGCCAAGGCGCGGATCGACGCGCTGAAGGCGCCGTCCGGTGTGAGCAGCTGGCACGTCGACCCCGCCACGAGCCGTGTCGTGGTGAACGTCGTCGCCGCCGAGCAGACTGACAACGATGTCCGCGCCTTCGTCGCCAAGGCCCGCAAGGCCGGCCCCGTCACGGTGAAGACCACCGCTCAGGCTCCGCAGACCTTCGCCGCCGGAACGGTCGGCGGCGACCCGTACTACACGGGCAACGTCCGCTGTTCCATCGGCTTCTCCGTGCACGGCGGCTTCGTCACCGCCGGGCACTGCGGCGGCACCGGCCAGCAGGTCCGCGGCTGGGACAACTCCTACATCGGCAACTTCCAGGGCTCGTCCTTCCCCGGCGACGACTACGCCTGGGTGAACGTCGGCAGCGGCTGGTGGACCGTCCCGGTCGTGCTCGGCTGGGGGGCCGTTCCGGACCAGCTCGTCCGTGGCTCGAACGAGGCTCCGATCGGCGCCTCGATCTGCCGCTCCGGTTCCACCACGCACTGGCACTGCGGCCGCGTCCTCGCCAAGAACGAGACCGTCAACTACAGCCAGGGCGCCGTCCACCAGATGACCAAGACCAGCGTCTGCGCCGAGGGCGGCGACTCCGGCGGCTCGTTCATCAGCGGCGACCAGGCCCAGGGCGTCACCTCCGGCGGCTGGGGCAACTGCAGCAGCGGCGGCGAGACCTGGTACCAGCCGATCAACGAGATCCTCAACCGGTACGGACTGAGGCTGCACACCGCGTGACCCGGGGGAGCCGTCCCGCCGTCCTCCCCGGCGGAGCGGGCCCCGGCGGTACGACGTAGGACCAGTGAGCGGCCCCGCCGGAGTGCGGGGCCGTTTCCTTGTTGCGCCAACACCCCTCGCGCAGCGCATCGTTCACAAGCTATTGACACCTTCTCAGCGTCGGCGCAACACTGGCACCGCCTTGGAGAGCGCTCTCCCAGATGATCCCGCGGTCCGCCGGCCTCGTGACGCGCAGGGTGGAGCCTCTTCCCGGTCGCACCGTCCAGCTCACCCTTTCCCCCCACCGTGCACCCGATGTGCAGGGATGAAGAGCGGCATGGAGGTCCCTATGGTGACAAGACTCAACAGAACGACCCTGGTGTCCGTCCTGATCGTGGCGGCCGCCCTGGCGCTGGTCGCGCTCGGGCTGACCGCGATCACGAACGCCGGGGCGGCCACCGCCGAGGCGGACGGGCCCGCGTCGGACCGGCCCGCGGCGGCCTCGCACGTCATGCAGGGTCACAAGATGGCGCCGGCGAAGCCCGTGGCCTTCGGCGACGACCCCGACGGCGACGGCTACATACCGGCGGACCCGCCGGTCACCGGCGTGGAGCCGTCCGACGAGATCCCGCCGCACCGCTACTTCCACGAGTTCCAGGCCAACTGCTCGGTCACCCACACCGCCCCGGACGACCCGATCGTCTACCCCGGTCAGGCCGGCGCGTCGCACGACCACACGTTCATGGGCAACGACACCACGAACGCGAACAGCACCACCGCGTCCCTGGGCGCGGGCGGCACCGCCTGCCTGGCGCCCGGTGACCTGTCCGCGTACTGGATGCCGACCCTCTACAACGGCGACGAGGAGATCCGTCCGACCGGCCCCCAGACCATCTACTACAAGGCCGGAGTCACCGACTACCGCACCGTGCGGCCCTTCCCCAAGGGGCTGCGGTTCGTCGTCGGCAGCCCCACGCAGACCGCCGAGGAGTTCCGCGACCACCCCGGCATGGTCGAGGGGTACGAGTGCGGCGAGAGCTACCACAACTACGACTTCCCGGCCGCCTGCCCGACCAGCCAGGACACCCAGCTCAACCTGCGTATGCAGGCGCCCAGTTGCTGGGACGGGAAGTACCTGGACACCCCCGACCACAAGGCCCACATGGCCTACCCGGTCGTGATGGGGGCCAACCAGGACGTCTGCCCGCCGAGCCACCCGGTCGCCCTGCCCATGATCGAGTTCAAGATGGCGTGGCCGGTCAACGGTGACATGTCGCAGGTGAGACTGGCCAGCGGTACCGGTCACTCCTTCCACTACGACTTCTTCAACGCCTGGGACGACGCCACGCTCGACGCGCTGGTCGACCACTGCATCGTCGGCGCGCTCCAGTGCAACGCCCGTGGCTACGACGAGAACAACCCGGGCGAGGGAGCGGCCCTGGACGAGAACTACGAACTGCCCTGACCCCGGCCCTGGCCTCGACACCCCCGCCCGTCGCGTCTCCCTCCTGGGCGCACCGCGCCCAGGAGGGAGAGCGCTCTCCCAAACGTGCCCGTTCCTTCGGCCGTCTCCACCCGCACTCCCGTGAGGAGCCCTTCCCTCCATGACCACGTCCCGTTTCCGACGACCGGCCCGTTCCCGGGGCCGTACCACCGCGCGGCTCGCCGTCGCCGCGCTCCTGGCCGCCGCGGCGGCCGCCCTTCCGGTGCCCACCGCCCAGGCCGCGGGCAGTGTGGTGAAGGTGACCGGCTCCCAGGGCGCCTGGCAGCTGACCGTGGACGGCGCCCCGTACACCGTGAAGGGGCTGACCTGGGGTCCGTCCGTCGCGGACGCCGGGCAGTACATGCCCGACGTGAAGTCGATGGGCGTCAACACGATCCGTACGTGGGGCACCGACGCCACCACGAAGCCGCTTCTGGACACCGCGGCATCCCACGGCATCAAGGTGATCGCCGGGTTCTGGCTGCAGCCGGGCGGCGGCCCCGGCAGCGGCGGCTGTGTGAACTACCTGACGGACACCGCCTACAAGAACGACATGCTCGCCGAGTTCCCGAAGTGGGTGGAGACCTACAAGGACCATGAGGGCGTCCTCATGTGGAACGTCGGCAACGAATCCGTGCTCGGCCTGCAGAACTGCTACAGCGGCGACGAACTGGAGCAGCAGCGCGACGCGTACACCACCTTCGTCAACGAGATCGCCAAGAAGATCCACGCGGTCGACCCGAACCACCCGGTCACCTCGACCGACGCCTGGACCGGGGCCTGGCCGTACTACAAGAAGAACGCGCCCGACCTCGACCTGTACGCGGTGAACTCCTACGACGCCGTCTGCGACATCCGCGCCACCTGGGAGAGCGGCGGCTACGACAAGCCCTACATCGTCACCGAGGGCGGGCCCGCCGGTGAGTGGGAGGTGCCGGACGACGCCAACGGCGTACCGGACGAGCCCACCGACGTGGCGAAGGCGGAGGGGTACCAGAGCGCCTGGGACTGCGTCCAGGGGCACCCCGGAGTGTCGCTCGGGGCGACGCTCTTCCACTACGGCACCGAGTACGACTTCGGCGGCGTCTGGTTCAACCTGCTCCCCGCGGGCCAGAAGCGGCTCTCCTACTACGCGGTGAAGGAGGCGTACGGCGCGGACACCTCCGGCGACAACACCCCGCCGGTCATCAGCGGCATGACCGTCGACAACGCCTCCGCCGTCGAGGCGGGCAAGCCGTTCACCCTCAGGGCGTCCGTCTCCGACCCGGACGGCGACGCGCTCACCCACCAGGTGCTGGTCAACTCCAAGTACATCGACGACAGCGGCCAGTTGACGGACGCGGACTTCACCGACCGGGGTGACGACACCTTCGAGGTCACCGCGCCGGACCGGCTCGGCGTCTGGAAGGTCTACCTCAAGTCGACCGACGGGAAGGGCAACGTCGGGATCGAGACGAAGTCCTTCAAGGTGGTCCCGCCGCAGGTCGGCGGGGTGAACCTGGCATCCGGCAAGCCCGCCGAGGCCTCGTCCTTCCAGCCGGACAGCGTCGGCTGCCCCTGCCCGGCGGCCAACGCCGTCGACGGATCCTTCGACACCCGCTGGGCCAGCGAATGGGCCGACCAGCAGTGGATCCAGGTCGACCTGGGGGCGACCGCCTCCTTCGACCACGTCCAGCTGGCCTGGGAGGCGGCGTACGCCAAGGCGTACACGATCCAGACCTCGGACAACGGCCAGGACTGGAACACCGTCCACACGGAGACGGCCGGCAACGGCGGCATCGACGACGTCGAGGTCGCGGGCAACGCCCGCTACGTCCGGGTGAACGCCACCGAGCGCGGCACCCCGTGGGGCTACTCGCTCTACGAGTTCGGCGTCTACCGGAGCTGATCCGGCGGGGCCGGGAAGGCCTCCGCGCCGTCCCATCCCCGCTGTCGGCGCGGCGGGAGCCCGCGGCGGCCACGGACATCCGTGGCCGCCGCGGGCTCGTCACGTCGTTCCCGGGCGATGCGGGGTAGCGTCTTCGGCATGGACTTTGGAACCACCGTTGAGCGCGCTCAACGCCTCAAGCAACTGCACGCCGACCACAAGCCGCTGGTGCTGCCCACCGTCTGGGACGTCTGGTCCGCCCGGACCGCGGTCGCCGCGGGCTTCCCCGCGCTGACCATCGGCAGCCACCCCCTCGCCGACTCCCGGGGGGCCGAGGACCAGGAGGGCCAGACCTTCGAGGAGGTGCTCGCCGCCGTCAGGCCGATCATCGCGGCGGTCGACGTCCCCGTCTCCGTGGACCTGGAGTCGGGCTACGGGAAGCAGCCCGCGGAGCTCGTCGCCGGTCTGATCGAGGCCGGCGGTGTCGGCCTCAACATCGAGGACACCGTCCACTCCGAGGGCGGACGCGTGCGCAGCACGCAGGAGCACGCGAGCTACGTCGCGGGTCTGCGCGCGGCGGCCGACGACGCGGGCGTCCCGGTCTGGGTCAACGGCCGCACCGACCTCTTCGCGCACGCGGAGAAGCCCTCCGACGTCCTCGACGAGGTGATCGAGCGGCTGCGGGCCCTGGAGCAGGCGGGCGCCGACAGCGTCTACCCGGTGAAGATCCAGGACAACGACGAACTGCTCGCGGCGGTGACCGAGGCCGTCGCCGTCCCGGTGAACACCACGGCGCATCCCGTGAAGCACGACCTGGAGCGCTTCCGCCGCCTCGGCATCGGCCGCATCACCTACGGTCCGCTGCTGCAGTTCGCGCTGACGGACGCGGTGAAGGACATGCTGAAGCCGTGGGCGCCGTAGACGTGTCCGCGATGTGACTGCGAGCCGGTGGCCGATCGGCCACCGGCTCGCAGTGCGAGGCGAAGCCGCTCCCCCCGTTAGGTATTTCGCGGCTCCGCACTGGGGCCGCTGGCCTCTGGGCCCGGCATGACTGTGTCCCCCTGTCGAAGGCATGACCTGGGGGGTGGTGTCACCGGGTCCGGGAGTGTTCGTCGGAGACGCTGATCAGAGGTCCGGCCACCGTCCGGTCCGGCGCAATGCTGGACAGTTCGCGGGCAGCAGGTCTGCATAGCGTGGATGCGCGAGCACGACACCCGAGCCGAGGCTGGCACCGTCAACACCCCCTGGGAAGGGGCACGATGTTCGAGATCGAAGACGTGGGCGTGTTCCTCGGTCTGGACGTCGGCAAGAGCAGCCATCACGGTCACGGGCTCACCCCGGGCGGGAAGAAGGTCTTCGACAAGCCGCTGCCCAACAGCGAGCCCAAGCTGCGGGCCGTCTTCGACAAGCTGACCGCGAAGTTCGGCACCGTGCTGGTGATCGTGGACCAGCCCGCCTCCATCGGCGCCCTGCCACTGACCGTGGCCCGCGACGTGGGCTGCCAGGTCGCCTACCTGCCCGGACTGGCGATACGCCGGATCGCCGACCTTTACCGGGGCGAGGCCAAGACCGACGCCTAGGACGCCGCCGTCATCGCGGACGCCGCCCGGACGATGCCGCACACCCTGCGCTCGCTGGAGCTGACCGACGAGATCACCGCCGAGCTGACCGTGCTCGTCGGCTTCGACCAGGACCTGGCCGCCGAGGCCGCCCGCACCTCCAACCGGATACGCGGCCTGCTCACCCAGTTCCCCCCCCCAGCCTGGAACGCGTCCTGGGCCCCCGCCTCGACCACCAGGCCGTGACCTGGCTGCTGGAGCGCTACGGATCCCCGGCCGCCCTGCGCAAAGCCGGACGTCGCAGACTCGTGGAGCTGATCCGTCCAAAGGCCCCGCGCATGACCACCAGGCTGATCGACGAGGTCTTCGACGCTCTGGACGAGCAGATCGTGGTGGTGCCCGGGACCGGCACCCTGGGCATCGTGATCCCTTCCCTGGCCGGCCAGCTCGCCGCCGTCCACACCCAGCGCCGAGCGATGGAAGCCCAGATCAACAGCCTGCTGGCGGCCCACCCTCTTTCGAAGGTCCTGACGTCGATGCCCGGCGTCGGCGTCAGGACCGCCGCCGTCCTGCTGTTCACCGTCGGCGACGGCACCAGCTTCCCCACCGCCGCCCACCTCGCCTCCTACGCCGGCCTCGCCCCAGTCACGAAGCAGTCCGGGACCTCCATCCACGGCGAACACGCACCCCGAGGCGGAAACCGCCGGCTCTAACGCGCCATGTTCCTCTCCGCCTGCGCCTGCATGAACGCCGACCCGGCCTCCCGCACCTACTACGACAAGCAACGAGCCCGCGGCAAACCCACACCCGAGCCCTCCTCCGCCTCGCCCGCCAAGGCATCAGCGTCCTGTTCGCCATGCTCCGCGACGGCACCTTCTACCAGTCACGCGTTCCCGAAACAGCTACCGCATGACCGGCCTCGGACTTGCGTAGCTGAACCGAACGGCCTCACAGGCAGTCGCATCCTGTGGAGTAGAGCAGCAGGAAGAGGGCCGTCATGGATGTCACAGTGAAACCGACAGCGGTCAGGGCTGCGAGGCCCCGACGGCGCCCCTTCGCGGGAGTACGGAAGGTCTGCCAGGCGCCGTGGGCGAGGAGGAGGCTGAGCAGCCCAGCCCCCGCGATGGTGAAGCGCGGGCTGAGGGACCAGCTCAGGTAGGCGATCAGAGCCAGACAGCCGAGCAGGGCACAGGCGAGCAGGCTGAGGATCACCTCGGCGACGGCTTCTCCCAGCGTCTCGACCAGGAAGTCGCCGACGCCTTTCGCTGCCTTGCGGACCCCCATGACGCTCCTCCCTCTTGCGCCGATGGCCCCGAGCGGGGGCCTGGTATGGAGGACCCCCGCCGAGCCGGAATGGTTGCCGGGGTGCTCAAGAGTCGCCGACTGCGGCACACGGTCACACCTTGACGAAGGACATAGAGGCCCCCCCGGCGGGGCGTCGGTACGTCGGCCTTGGAATCCTGTTGCCCCGGCGTCCGTCGAACGGGCACGCTTCCGGCATGCGATTCCCCGCCGAGGCCCGCCGCGACGTCCACGTCCGCTACACCCGGCCGAGCTGTATGGGCGGGTTCGCCTGGTTCACCGTGGATTTCGAGCCGCTCCCGGACTGGTGGCTCGGCTTCGATTTCGTCAATCCGCTCGGCCCGGAGGACATCGACGCGGAGTGTGCGCAGGCGGTGAGCGACGGGATACTTCTGTGGCTGATCGGAGCAGGACCGCGGAACGTCAACTTTGACCGCCCGCCCCTCCCCACGGCGAAGGAGCTCGCGGCGGGAGTGCCCGTCCGCCCGGACACCGGGCCCGGATTCATCGCCCTGCGCGCGGTAATGCGGCACTCACGCCTGCACCCCGTCGACTCCCTGCCCTGGACCCATGCGCGTGCCGGGTGGCGTGCCGCGGACAAGAGCTGGCGGGGCGGGGAAGCGGCCGATGACCCGATGGACCGTGCGCCGTAGAGGCGTGCGGTCGCTGGGAGACGACCGGGTCGGACCGGTCTCTCCCGGGGCGGCTAGCAGCTGCTGAGGTCGAAAACGCCCCACTCGGTGAACGGTTCGGCCTGGACGTAGATCCTGCTGCCTCGGCCGACGACCCGTCGTCGGCCCGCGACTGAGCCGTCGGACAGGGTGAGCAGGCCGACGTCGGTCTGCTCCACGGATGTCCCGGTGATTTCGCCGTGGGCGAGTCGGTCCTGTTCTTCGCCGTAGCCGCCGTAGAAGGCCACTCGTTCACCGTGGACAGCCACTGCCCTGGCACCCCGCACGTGGTTCTCCCGCACCCTGACGGGCCGCTCGCGACGGTCGGGACGTATCTCGACGAGCGGGAAGTCCGTGTACGGGCAAGCCCAGGCGGTGGTGCCCGACACGTTCAGTGCGTAGCAGTCGAAGAGACCGGGGATGTGGGCGTCGTCCGACATCCAGGTGGGCCGGCCCGTGGCGCTCCAGCGGCGGATTCCGATCGGGTTCTCGTCGAAGTGCCCGACCCAGATCTGGCCGGCCTCGTCCACGAGCAGGTGCTCGATGGCGTCCCCGACGGAGAAGGACGAGGTCTCGCGGCCGAGCACGTCGAAGACCTGGACCTGGTCGGAGTCCTCGTAGCGGCGGGCGCGAGACGCGGCGACGACGAACCCGCCGTCGGGCAGGCGGTCCAGATGCGGCCAGCGGGCCCGTACGCTGCGCAGCTCGGTGAGTTCGATGCTGCCACCGGGATGGACGGAGACGACCAGGGCGTCGAAGGGCGGGACATCGCCGCCGGGCTGCGGAACATGCTCGCCGAGCAGCCAGTGGGCGGTGCCGAAGACATCGACGGTACTGGTCAGGACGGGGCGACTGCGGTGCGTTCGGGGGAGGCGGGCGTAGGGCATGAGGGCGGTCTGGACGCCCTGGCCCTTTCTGGTCGTCACGGGGTGGATCCTCGCCGACGCCCGAACCTTGCGACAACCCATTTCGGTACGGCCCGTGCGGCGGCGGCCCACCGTATGCCCCGTGCGTTCGGCGCGGGATCGGTCAGCAGTGCTCATCCGGCCGCGGCGAGAGTACGCCGCGGCCGGAGGGCTGCCGGGAGGAGCAGGGGAGAAGCGGGATCAGGCGGCCGTCCGGCCGTCCCGGCGTTCCGTGTGCTCCCGGACCAGCTCCGCGTACCGGAGCCCGCTGCTCTTGACCGTGCGGCGCTGGGTCGCGTAGTCCACGTGGACCAGCCCGAACCGCTTGTCGTAGCCGTACGCCCACTCGAAGTTGTCCATCAGGGACCAGGCGAAGTACCCGGCCAGCGGAGCGCCCTTGGCGACCGCGCGGGCGCAGGCGGCGAGGTGCTCCTCCAGATAGCGGACGCGCTCGGGGTCGTGCACCGAACCGTCCGCCGCGACGACGTCCTCGTACGCCGAACCGTTCTCGGTGACGAAGATCCGCTCGACGCCGTACTCCTCGGTCAGCCGCAGCAACAGCTGCTCCAGGCCCTCCGCGTGGACCTCCCAGTCCATGTGGGTGAGCCGGGCGCCGGGGACGGAGACCTGCCTGGCCCGGGGCGCGGTGCCGTCGGGGTCGGCGGTGACGATCTGGCGGAAGTAGTAGTTCAGCCCGAGCCAGTCCAGTGGGGCCGCGATCGTCTCCAAGTCGCCCGGTTGGACGGGGAGTTCGACGCCGTACTCCTCGACCATGTCCTGCGGGTAGCCGCGTCCCAGGATCGGGTCCAGCCACCAGCGGTTGATGTGTCCGTCGGCGCGCCGAGCGGCGGCGAGGTCGGCCTCGCTCCCGCTCGCCGGCTCGATCGGGCTGAGGTTGTTGACGATGCCGACCCGGGCGTCCGAGGAGGCCGCCCGGATCGCCTGGACGGCGAGACCGTGGCCCAGGTGCAGGTGGTAGGAGGCGCGCACGGCGGCGGTCAGGTCGGTGAGGCCCGGTGCCATCCGGCCCTCCAGATGGCCGATCCACGCCGAGCACAGCGGCTCGTTGAGCGTCGCCCAGTCCTTGACCCGGTCGCCGAGCCGCTCCACCACGTGCGCGGCGTACGCGGCGAAGTGCTCCGAGGTCTCCCGTACGGTCCAGCCGCCCCGGTCCTGGAGCGCCTGCGGCAGGTCCCAGTGGTACAGCGTGGCGAACGGAGTGACGCCCGCCTCCAGCAGGCCGTCCACCAGCCGGTCGTAGAAGTCCAGGCCCGCCTTGTTGACCGGTCCGTCGCCGCCGGGCACGACGCGCGGCCAGGCGATGGAGAAGCGGTACGCGTCCGCGCCGAGCCGCTTGATCAGGCCGATGTCCTCGGGGACCCGGTGGTAGTGGTCGCAGGCCACGTCGCCCGTGTCGCCGCCGTCGACCTTGCCGGGGGTGTGCGAGAACGTGTCCCAGATCGAGGGGGAGCGGCCGTCCTCGGCCACGGCCCCCTCGATCTGGTACGCGGCGGTGGCGACTCCCCAGGTGAAGTCCGCCGGGAGTGCGGTGAGGTCGGACACGAACTGCCTTTCTGTGGAGGTCACTTGACGGCTCCTGCGGTCAGGCCGGCGACCAGGTAGCGCTGGAGGAGCAGGAACCCGACGACGATCGGGACGCTGACGACGAGCGAGGCGGCCATGACCTGGTTCCAGTACACGTCGTTCTGCGTGGCGTAGCCCTGGAGACCGACGGAGAGGGTCCGGGTCGCGTCGTTCGTCATGACGGACGCGAAGAGCACTTCGCCCCAGGCCGTCATGAAGGAGTAGACGGAGACCGCGACGATGCCCGGCACGGCGGCCGGCACAACGACCTGGAAGAGCGCGCGGACCGGTCCGCAGCCGTCCACCAGGGCCGCCTCGTCGAGGTCGCGGGGGATGGAGTCGAAGTAGCCGATCAGCATCCAGATCGAGAACGGCAGCGAGAACGTGAGGTACGTCAGGATGAGGCCGCCGCGCGAGCCGTACAGCGCCACGCCGGTGCTGTTGCCGATGTTGACGAAGATGAGGAACAGCGGCAGCAGGAAGAGGATCCCCGGGAACATCTGCGTGGACAGCACCGTGACGGTGAAGACCCGCTTGCCCCGGAACCGGTAGCGGCTCACCGCGTACGCCGAGAACACCGCGATCGTCACCGACAGCACGGTCGCCGAACCCGCCACGATCAGCGAGTTGACGAAGTACTTGGCGAGCGGGACGGTCTCCCAGATGTCGAAGTACGGCCGGATCGTCAGCGTGGACGGAATCCACTGGAACTTCCCCGAGACGTCCTGGAGTGGCTTCAGCGAGCTGCTGACCATCACGTAGACCGGCAGCAGGACGAAGCCGGCGAGCAGGGTCAGGACGATGCGCCGGGTCCAGAGGAAGGACTGCGGCGCGGCCATCGGCGAGCGGGCCCGCGACCGGGTGGTGCGGGTCGGCCGCGTGAGGCTAGACATCGGCGCCCTTCCTTCCGCGCGAGGTGAAGAACAGATAGACGGCCGTCACGACCAGCAGGAAGAGCAGCAGCAGGACCGACATCGCGGATCCGGTGCCGAAGTTCCAGGTGACGAACGACGACTGGTAGATGTGGATCGAGATCAGGTCCGCGCTCTCCGGCGCCGACTTCCCGAACAGGACGTACGGCGTGTTGAAGTCGTTGAACGTCCACAGGAAGAGCACGAGGACCAGCACCTGGTTGACCGGGCGCAGCGAGGGGAGGGTGATCCGGCGGATCTGCTGCCAGATGCCCGCGCCGTCGATCGAGGCGGCCTCGTACAGCTCGCGCGGGATGTTCTGGAGCCCGGCCATCAGCATCAGGAAGGCGAACGGCCAGCCCTTCCACACCGAGACGATGATCAGGGTGTAGATGCTGTTGTCGCCGATCAGCCAGAACGACGGCTCGTCGGTGATGCCGAGTTGGTCGTGCAGCACGTGGTTGATCAGCCCGTTGTCCCGCTGGAACATGAACGCCCAGGTGATGACGGCCGCGTAGACCGGCAGCGCGTACGGCACGAGGAAGATCGCCCGCAGGACGCCCCGGCCCCGGAAGCTCTCCTGGAGGAGGATCGCCGCCGCGGTGCCCAGCAGCCAGGCGAACCCGACCGAGAAGAACGTGAAGACGCAGGTCACGAAGAACGAGTGGAGCAGGGCCTCGCCGATCGGCGCGTCGAAGTCGACGGCGATGCGGTAGTTGTCGAGGCCGGTCCAGGGGGCAGCACCCCAGTTGTTGATGAAGAACTGGGTGAGCTGACGGAAGCTCATCACGATCCCGATGACCATCGGGACGATGTGGATGAGCAGTTCCAGCAGGACGGCGGGCAGCAGCAGGAGATAGGGCAGTCCGCCTTGGCGGATCCGGTCGGGGATGCGCGGCAGTCTCCTGCGCGCACCCCCGGTGCCCCGGCTCGTACCCGCGTCGATCGACTTGTCGACCTCGGGGTCCGTGGTGACGGTGGCGGTCATGGATCAGGGCCTCACTGCTGCATCGTCTGCTGGGCCTTTTCCAGGCGCGCCTTGACGGATTCGTCGGTGACGGGACGGCCGGCCGCCGCGTCCGCCCACAGCTCCTTGACCGCCGTGCCCACGGCCGTCTCGAACTGCGACTCGTTCGGGACCTGGGGGAGCGGGGCGGCGCTGGTGGCGAGGGTGTCGCGGAGGACCTTGAGGTCGGGGGCCCCGAAGGCGGCATCGGCCTGTGCGGCCTTGACCGGAGGGATCGAGCCGTAGGTCTTGTTGAGCAGCTTCTGCTCGGCGTCGCTCGTCATGAACTTCACGAACTTCTTCGCGCCGTCGATGTTCTTGGTGTTCTTGAAGACGGCCATGTTGATGCCCGCGACCATGGAGTTGGTCTGCTTGCCCGCACCCGGTACGCCCGAGGGGACCGGCACCGGGGCCGCGCCCCAGTCCTCCGGCTTCATGCCCTGGGCGGCGAAGGTGGAGGCGGCGGCCTGCCACAGCACCATGGCGGTCTTGCCCTTGGCGAAGTCGGTGAGCGACTGGTTCTGGGCGTACTCCGCGTTGCCCGGAGCGATGATCTTGTCCTTGGCCATGAAGTCGATGTACTGCTTCACCGCCGCGACCGCACCGTCCGAGGTGAAGGTCGCCTTGCCGTCCTTGTCGAAGAAGTCGGCGCCGTGCTGCTGGCCCAGGACGAAGGTCTGGTGGATGTTGTTGGAGAGGTTGCCGCCCTCGGCGCCGAGCCCCCACTTGCCGTCCTTGGATACCTTCTTGCCGGTCGCGACCAGCTCGTCCCAGGTGGCCGGGGGCTTCTCGACGCCCGCCTCGGCGAACATCTTCTTGTTGTAGTAGAGGGCGTACGCCAGGGAGTACAGCGGCACGGCGGCGGGCGGCTCGCCCTCCTTGCCGGCCGAGGCGACCGCCGAGTCGACGAAGCGGTCCCGGCCGCCGATCGCCTCGAAGTTCTTGTCGTCCCACGGCAGGAGCGCGCCGGTCGCCTGGAGCGAGGCCGACCAGGTGTTGCCGATGTTCAGCACGTCCGGGCCCTGACCGGAGCTGGTGGCGGCGAGGATGCGGTTCAGCAGGTCGGCCCACGGCACGACCTCCAGCTTCACCTTGATCCCGGTCTCCTTCTCGAACTTCTTCAGCTCGGGAGTGAGGATCTCCTTGTCGGCCTCGATGCTGGGGCCCTGGTTGGACGCCCAGTAGGTGAGGGTCTTCGGCGACTCGTTGCTGCCGCCCGAGGTCGTCCCGCCGCCACAGCCGGTGGCGGCTACGGCGATGGCGAGGGCGAGGGTGACGGCGCTTGCGGCTCTGACATGACGCATGTGAGGTGGCCCCTTTCCGGGGATGGCTGCGTTCGGGAACCGAACGGCCTCTATGACTTAATTTATGCCGTGATTTAAGAGGTGAGAGAAGGTCGCGTCAAGGCCTGGGACCGGGGTATGTTCCTGGACGGGAAGGAGCAACATGGCCGAGCGCAACAGACGGACCGTGCGTGACCTGCGACGGGGCAACCGGGCGAGGGTATTGCAACGGTTGTATTTCGACGGCCCGCTGAGCCGTCAGGAGCTCGGACCGGTCACGGGCCTGAGTTCAGGATCCATCAGCAACGTCGTCGCGGAACTCTCCGCCGAGGGCCTGCTGGAGGAGGCCGGCATCGTCGACTCCGACGGCGGCCGCCCGCGTACGCTGCTGCGCGTCGCCCCGGACGGCGGACTGCTCGTCGGCATCGACATCGGCGAGACCCGGGTCCGGGTCGAGCTGTTCGACCTCTCCCTGACCGAACTGGCCCGCACCGAAAGGCTGCTGGCCCAGCACGGTTACGACGTCGACCGCATCGTCGCCCATGTCCGCACCGGTGTCGCGGACGTGCTGCGCGACGCGGGCGCCGATCCGCGCCGGCTCCTCGGCATCGGCATCGGAGTACCCGGCATCATCGAGCGCGACGGGCCGGAAGGGCCCGACGGCACGCGCAGCGCGGTGGTGCACGGCCAGACCATCGGCTGGCGCGCGGTCCCCTTCGAGCAGCTGCTGCGCGAGGCGGTCGACGTGCCGCCCGAGGTGCCGCTCTTCATCGACAACGGCGCCAAGACGCTCGGCCAGGCCGAGATGTGGTTCGGCGGCGGCCGGGGCGCGGGCGCCGCCGCCATCGCCCTCATCGGCTCGGGCGTCGGCGCCTGCGTCGACCACGGCGACATCCTCGACGAGGACCGCACCAGCCTCGCCCTCGAATGGGGCCACACCACCGTCCAGTTGCGCGGCCGACGGTGCCGCTGCGGCTCCATCGGCTGCCTGGAGGCGTACGCGGGCGCGGAGGCCCTGCGCGAGCGCTGGCGCGAGGCGGGCGGACCGCTGCCCGAGGACGCCGACGACGAGACCGCGCTGGCGGCCCTGCTCGCCGCCGCCTACCCGGCACGCCGGGGCGCCGCCCCGGACCCGGTGGCCCTCGCGCTGCTCGACGAGACGGCCGAATGCCTCGGCGCGGCCCTCGCCGATCTGATCAACCTCTTCCTGCCCGAGCGGATCCTGATCGGCGGCTGGGCGGGCCTGCTCATCGGCCCCCGGCTGCTGCCCGAGATTCGCCGGTACGCGAACGAGTACGCCCTGCGCCACGCGGCGGCCCGCACCACCATCGAGATGGGGCGCCTCGGCCCGGACGCGGTCACCGTGGGCGCGGCCACGCTGCCGCTCGCCGACTTCCTCACCCGGGGCGGCAGCCGCCCGGCGACCGGCGTCACCGGCACACCGCCGCGTACGGCGGCCCAGGCGGTCCGGGAACGCCACCGCACGTCGACATCGACGACCTGAGCGTGAGCGGGCGCGGAAGGCTCCGGGGCGGGCGGGTCCGTCGTCGGCCGCCCCGCGGCCCGCGCCACCGCCTCCTGGCTACCGCCCCGCGCGGCCCGGTGCGACCCAGCGCGGGTCCACCCGTCCCAGCCACGCGTCCTGGGCGTCGGCCGACGGGCGCTCCGGCGGAAGCGGCACGAACCGGCAGGCGAACCGCATCCCCGCGTCGCCCCGGCGCCCTCGGGCTCTGCCCGGCGGACGAGGCGGCATAGGGTCCGGGCATGCACAGCACCCTGACCGAGCACGCGCGTTGTCTCTACGGTGACGAGAACCGGCCCACGCAGGAGTGCGGCCGCGAACACCGGGAGCACTACTTCGTCGAGGAGCTGACCTTCGCGGACGCGGACGCGATCCTCGGCATGCTGCGCGAGCTGTGCCCGCACGTGGTCGACGGCCTGCTGCCGGTCTGGGTGCGCAACCTCGCCTATCGGCTGGTGCTTCTGCAACGACCGGACGAACCGGCGCTGATGAGGGAGGCCGCCGAGAACCTGTGGCTGCACGGCCCGGACTGGGACGACATCGCGGCAGAACTGACGAGGCGGGCGGACGCGCTGGGAACGGGCTGATCGGGACGGCGACTCCGGCGCGTCCCGGGCAGCCGCCCCACCGGACCGGTCCCCTCCGGGCGACGGCGGGAATGTGACGGCAAGCCCTAGGCCGACCCCCGCACCACCAGCTCCGGTTCGAAGATCACGGAGGTGACCGGCCCGTCCGGCCGGGCCAGCCGGTCCAGCAGCAGGCGCGTCATCTCGGCGGCCATCCCCTCCACCGGCTGCCGGACCGTGGTCAGCGGCGGGCGGCAGGCCAGGGCGGCGCTGCTGTCGTCGAAGCCCACCACCGCCACGTCCCCCGGCACCGAGCGGCCGTGCTCGCGCAGGACATGGCAGGCCCCCAGAGCCATCAGGTCGTTGGCGGCGAACACCCCGTCCAGGTCGGGGTGTTCCGCCAGCAGCCGTTCCATCGCCGCCTCGCCGCTCTCCTGGGTGAACTGCCCCTCGGCGGTGGGGACGTACGGGTGCCCGTGGCGCGCCATGGTGTCCCGGAAACCGGTCAACCGGGCCTGGCCCGCCGGTACGTCCAGCGGGCCGCTGATCGTCGCGATCCGGCGGCAGCCCCGGCCCAGGAGGTGCTCGGCCGCCAGCCGCGCGCCGTCCTGGTGCGCGAGGTCGACATAGCTGACCGGGACCGGCCGCGCCGGGCGCGCGTACAGGACGGCCGCCAGACCGGCGTCCGCGATCAGGGCGGGCAGCGGGTCCTCGGCGTGCGTCGAGACGACCAGGGCCCCGTCCGCACTGCCCTGCCGCAGGTACGCCACCACCTCCTCGCGCGCCCGTGACGTCTCCGCGAACATCAGCACCGGGTGCATCCCGCGCGGACGCAGGTAGTTGACCACCCCGGTCACCACCCGGCCGAAGAACGGGTCCGCGAACACCTGCGCGGTGAACGACCCCGCATCGCCGGTCCCGTCCCTCCCGGAGGCCCCGGCGTCGGAGTCCTCCTCGGCCGCCGCCGGCTCGACGCCCGCGCCCGACACCACCAGGGCTACGGCGTCGGCCCGCCGGGTGACCAGGGATCTGGCCGCCCGGTTCGGGGTGTAGCCCGTCACGGAGACCGCGTGCCGCACGGCCTCCTGGATCACCGGGTCGACATTGCGCACCCCGTTGATGACCCGCGAGACGGTGGCGCGCGAGACACCGGCCGCCCGCGCCACGTCCTCCAGGGTGGGTGCTCCGGCCGACCGCAGATCATCCGTCATGAGCGCCTTTATAGCACTAACGGAGAGCGCTCTCCACGGTCGGCTTCCCGGTACTCCCGTGACGGACCTGCGTCACGTCTCAGGCCAGCGAGCCGCCCGTCGTGTCGATCCAGTGGCCCGTGATCCACCGGCCCTCGTCCGAGGCGAGGAAGGCCACCACGTCGGCGATGTCCGCCGGCGTGCCGACCCTCCCCAGGGTGGACAGGGCGGCCGCGGCGGCCCAGGCCTCGTCGCTGGCGCGCAGCCGGTCCGTGGTGGAGTCGGTGTCCACGAGGCCCGGTGCCACCGCGTTGACCGTGATGCCCCGGTCGCCGAGCACCTTGGACAGATTCCGCGTGAACACGTCCACCGCGCCCTTGGTCATGGCGTAGGCGATCAGGTCCGGCATCATCGCCGCGTGGCTGAGGCCCGTCGAGATGTTGATGACGCGTCCGCCGTCGCGCAGCCGGTCGAGGCCCGACTGCGTGAGGAAGAACGGCGCTTTGGTGTTGACCGTGAACAGCCGGTCGTACTCCTTCTCGTCGATCTCCGTGAAGTTGCGCGAGACGCCGATGCCCGCGTTGTTCACCAGAATGTCCAGGCCGTCCGCGCGCTGGTCGAAGGCGGCCCACAGTGCGGCGGCGGCCCCCGGGGCCCCCAGGTCCGCGCCGAGCGCGAAGGCCGTGCCGCCCGCCGCCCGGATGGCGGCCACGGTCTCCTCGGCCGCCGCCTCGTTGGTGCCGTAGTGCACGCCGACGACCGCTCCGTCCCGTCCCAGCCGTTCGGCTATCCCGCGTCCGATGCCCCTGCTGCCGCCGGTGACCAGTGCGGTCCTGCCCGTGAGTGAGCCCATGGCTCCGCCCCTCTTTTTTGATTAGCGGTCGCTACAGAAGTGACCGTAACACGTTCATTAGCGGTCGCTATAGAATGGGAGCATGGCGACGAAACAGCGCGGCAGGCCACGGTCCTTCGATCGGGAGGACGCTCTCCGGAAGGCGACCCTGACCTTCTGGGAGCAGGGGTACGAGGCGACCTCGATCGCGGATCTGACCCGCGTGATGGGCATCGCCGCACCGAGCCTGTACGCGGCGTTCGGCGACAAGCGCACCCTCTTCGCAGAGGTCGTCGAGACGTACGCGGACCTCTTCGGTGGTTTCGGCGACCGTGCCATGGCCGAGGAGCCGACCGCGCGGCGCGGTTTCGCGCGGATGCTGCGCGAGGCGGCGGCGGAGTACACCGCGGCCGGCCGGCCGCACGGCTGCATGGTGCTCAGCGCCGCCGAGAACTGCTCGTCGGACGAGGTGGTGGAGGCCCTGCGCGGCCGACGCGAGCGAAACATGACGGAGTTCCGGCGGCGGATCCAGGCGGACATCGACGCGGGCGTGCTGCCCGCGGACACCGACGCGGCGGCGCTCGCCCGCTGTACGGCGGCCGTCATCCAGGGAATGTCGCAGCAGGCGCGGGACGGCGCGAGCCGCGCGGAGCTGGAGACGCTCGCGGAGGTGGCCATGCGGGTCTGGCCGGAGGAGTCCGGCGAGGTGGGATGAGGGCCCGCACGTATCCAGGAGTCCATGTCCAGGAGTTCGTGTCCGGAAGTGAGGAAAGTCCGTCGCTTCGGCTGGACCTGCTCCGCGCCCGATCGCCGGGGATCGGAATCCGGCCACGGACCGACCGGGGGCGGCCGAGTATCACGTTTTGCTTGTGATCAGTGACAACGCGGACCTACGTTGCCCCTTGCGAGATGTCCCAAAGCCAGTGGGGGAGCCAAGTATGGCCGCGAACGGACGGCACCGCAGGTATCAGCCCAGCCGGATCAACCGTGCCTCGCTCACGGTGACGGCGGGCGGCGCGGGCATCGCGCTCCCGCTCATCACCGCGGCCTCGGCGGGCGCCGCACCGGTGGACACCTGGGAGAAGGTCGCCGCCTGCGAGTCCAGCCCCAATTGGGCGGTCAACACGGGCAACGGCTATTACGGCGGACTGCAGTTCAGCGGCTCCACCTGGGCGGCCTTCGGCGGCACGCAGTACGCGCCTCGCGCCGACCTCGCCACCCGCGACCAGCAGATCGCCGTCGCCGAGAAGGTGCTGGACGGCCAGGGCCCCGGCGCCTGGCCCACCTGTTCGGTACGGGCGGGGCTCACCCGGGGCGGCGACGCGCCGGGGGCCGCCCCGGGGGCGGGGCCCGACACGCAGAGCGCGGGGAACCGGCCCGTCCAGGCCTCCGCACCGCAGAGCGCGCCCGCCAGGCAGCCGCAGACCCGGCCCGCCGAGGCGACGCCCACCCACGTGCCGGGCAAGCGTGACTCGTACACCGTCGCGAGCGGCGACTCCCTCTCCGGGATCGCGTCCGCCCAGCGGGTGCGCGGCGGCTGGCAGAGCCTCTACGCGGCCAACCGCGGCGTCGTCGGCAGCGACCCGGACCTGATCTTCCCCGGTCAGCGGCTGAGCCTCGACCAGAGCCGGGCGCCGAAGGCGGGGGAGGGGAAGAGCTCCGGCAAGCCCGCGCGGCAGACCGCCCCGAAGCCCTCGGCGGACCGGCCCAAGGCCGTACCGAAGCAGGAAGCCCCGAAGCAGCAGGCGCCCAAGAAGGCGGCGCCCAAGCAAGAAGCGCCCAAGCAAGAAGCGCCGAAGAAGGAAGAGCCCAAGAAGGAAGCGCCGAGGAAGGAAGCGCCCAAGAAGGAGGCGCCCGCTCCGGAGCGCGCCGTGAAGCACTCCGGTTTCAGCGCCCCGGTGGCCGCCGGCACCGGCACTCCCTACCGGCAGGCCGGCTCCTGGTCCAGCGGTTATCACACGGGCGTGGACTTCCCCGTGCCCACCGGGACATCGGTGAAGTCGGTGGCCCCGGGGCACGTCGTCTCGGCCGGCTGGGCCGGAGCGTACGGCTACGAGGTCGTCATCCGACACAGCGACGGCAAGTACAGCCAGTACGCCCATCTCTCCGCGCTCCATGTGCGCGCGGGCCAGTCGGTATCCGGCGGACAGCGCATCGCCCGCTCCGGCTCCACGGGCAACAGCACGGGCCCGCACCTGCACTTCGAGGTCCGTACGGGCCCCGGCTACGGCTCGGACGTCGACCCGCTCGCCTACCTCCGGGCCGGCGGCGTCAGGGTCTGAACCGTCCGCTCGGAGCGGGGCCGCCGCAGGGTGGCCCCGCCCCGCCGGCGCTGCTCCGCGAGTTGGCCCGGTGCACCGAACCCCACCTGAGGCACCGCCTGTCCCGGCGGCAGGGGCGACGACGTGTGCGCCACGGGCAGCCGCCCGGGTGTGCGTTCCGGCACGACCGGCGACGGCGAGGGGCGTCCGCCCTCCCGCCCCTCCGCGCCGGGTGACGCGTCCTTCGGACCGGAGCCGCCGGCCGGGCCCGTCGCCTCGGGCGCTGCCGCCTCGGCGTCGACCGGAGCGGGGCCCGTCGGCGTCCGGGGTTCCTGGGCGGGCTCCTTGCCCATCCGCTCCAGCGTCAGCATGATCAGCCCGCCCGCGGCCACCGCCCCGCAGAAGAGGGCCAGAACGGTGCCGGGGACGCCGAGGCGGAAGTGCTCGCCGAACAGCGTGATGCCGATCGCCGCGGCCACCACCGGGTTGACCACCGTCACCGTCGCGAGCGGAGCCGTGAGACCCGCGCCCCGGTAGGCGGCCTGGGACAGGAACAGGCCCGCCGCCGCGAGCCCCGCGATCACCAGCAGCGGCAGAGCGCCGGAGCGCACCGAACCGGACGTCCACTCCACGGCCACGGTCTTGGTGAACACCGAGGCCATCCCGAACGCCCCGCCCGCCCCCGTGGCCAGCACGATGCTGCGCAGGACCGGCCGGCGCAGCGTACGGGCGAGCACGACGAGCGCGCCGACGGCACCGAACGTCACCGAGGCCAGCAGCACCTGCTCGGGACCGTTCAGGGTGTGCGGCTCGGCGTTCCCCGTGAGCGCCAGCAGCCCACCGAGTCCCGCCGTCGCCATCAGGGCGCCACGCCAGGCCGTCGCCCCCGCCCGCCGCCCGACGAACAGGGCCGCCATCGGCAGGGCGAAGACGATCGTCAGCGCGCCGAGCGGCTGGACCAGGCTGAGCGGCCCGTAGGCGAGCGCCACCACGTGCAGGACCGCACCGGTCCCGTTGAGCAGCACGGCGACCCACCACACGCCGTTGCGCACCAGGGACCGCCAGGCGTTGTCACCGGTCGCGGCCACGCGCTCCTGGATGATCGCCCCGGCCGCGTACGCGACCGCGGAGACCAGTGACAGCAGCACGGACAGCGCAAGGGAGCTCATGTACACCACGATGTCCCGTCCGGGGCCCCACGTCGTCGTCCTTGAGACTGCACTTCGGCCTACTGCCCCAGTAGTACGCCCGGCGGACCGACGTCCTCCTCCCGACGGTAGTCCTGCTGCCCCCAGCCGTCAGAAGTTGTCGCGCGGCGGATACGGTGAGGCGCGAGGACGACACGGCCGGTGGCCGCGGCGCCGGCGACGCACACGGGCCGGAGACCGACCGGGAAGCGAGGGGGAGCAGGGCATGGACCTGGTGCTACAGGCGTCGGTCGGTGGATTCTTCGCGCTGCGGACCACCCCGGTGCCCGGCGGCGGACACCGCCCGCTGGAGCGGTTGTACGCGGGCGGGAACGGTCCTCTCGCCGCGCGTGTCGACAAGGTCGCGGCGCGTCTCGCGGCCCCCGAGCGCAGGGTCGCCGCCTCCATCGCCCATCTCGGTCTCGCCGCCCGGCTCTGGTCCGTAGCCCTGGGCCCGGCCGCGCTCTTCGGGCAGATCCCCGCCCTGCCGCCCGCCGCCCTCCACTGGGACCCGTCGTCCACCTCGCCGGAGGACCTGTGGCTGTCGGAGGTGACGGAGCTGCCCGGCACGGCGGCCCGGATCCGCGAAGAGGTCCAGTACGGGCATCTGGTGCCGCTGGCCGAGGCGTTCCGGCGCGACGGGAACATCTCGCCGCGGCTGCTGTGGGGCAACGCGGGGTCCGCGCTGGCCGGAGCCGTACGCGAACTCGTCGCCTACGCACGCGCCCAGGACCGGCCGGACGTGGCCGCCCGGGCCCGCGCGCTGGCGGCCGAACTCTTCGACGACGGGGCGCTGCGCGGCACCGGCGCCCCGCACGGTCCGGCGTTCCGGCGGCGCAGCTGCTGCCTGTACTGGCGATGCCCGGGCGGCGGGCTGTGCGGGGACTGCGTGTTCGACCGGGCGCCCGGACCCGCTCGGGCGCAGCCGTAGCGTCAGGAAGGCAGTCAGTCGGGAAGCCGGTCCGTCAGGAAGGCAGGACGGCGTCGATGGCATCGTCCACGGCCGGCAGGACAGGCAGCGCGCTGTCGAGGCCGATCATGTCGATCAGGCGTCGCATGAACGGCGACGGGGCGGCCAGCCGCAGCCGGTCGCCCAGCGCGGTGTGGCCCTGGAGGAGCACGTTCACCGTCGTCGAGTCCGCGAAACCGACGCCGGAGAGATCCACCACGACCGGGCCGGAGCCGTCGTCGGCCGCCGAGGTCAGAGCGAGGCCCAGCGGTGCGACGCTGTCGATATCGAGGTCACCCGACACGGTGAGGACCAGAGCTCCCCGCTCCTGGCGGGTGGTGATTCTGACGGCTCGGTCTTCGTTGGGCGATGAAAGCACGGAAGGCACCTCGGGCGGGTCGGAAGGGAGCGGCGAGCCGTTCTGCCGGACGGGTCGGCGTCGTTCCGTCCCTGGTCGCGGCGGGGTACGGGGGTAACGATAGAAGTAACAGTTGCCATTTGACAACATTCCTCATGGGGTAACAATCTGATCCGCGACGGTTGCTCGGGTGATCGTCGAAGGTCGGTCGACCGATGGATGCGGAAGCGGGAGCCGGATGAAGCTAGGCGCTGTCGGCGACATCGCCGCGGAGCGGGGTCGCGGCCGTTTCCCCGCGCGGGGAAAGACGCTCCGTAGCGGCGGCGTGGAAGGCCGCGAGGCCCTCGGCGAGCGAGGCGAGCGCGGCGGGATCCATCCGCTCCAGCACGGCGTTCAGCTCGGCGGCACGCAGGGCCCGGTACTCTTCGAGAAGGGCTCGGCCGCGCGGACTCAGCCGCAGCTCCACCTCCCGTCGGCTGGTCGGGCTGGGCGCACGCTGGAGGAGCCCCATCGCCTCCATCCGGTCGCAGAGCCTGCTGACGGAGGGGGCACTGGAGCCCAGGGCCTCGCCCAGCGCCCGAAGATTGGTGCCTTCCTGCCGCTCGATCACGAGCAGGGCCCGAAGCTGGGAGGGCGATACGGTTCCCGAAGCGGCGGATTCCTGGCCCCGGCCCCACAGCACCTCCAGCAGCTCCGAGGCGGCGACCGCGTCGGCGGACGCCTGTTCGCGGCTGCTCGGGCGAAATCCTCGGTGGGGCATTCGGCCACTGTGTCACCCGCCAGGCCCGCTTGTCAGCCCGGGCCCGGCCCCTACCACGTCGCAGGACGAAGATTGCGCGAGAGACCGTGAACAGACGAACGGACATCGAGGCCGCCGTACGGGCCGCCGCGCCGCACGCCCTGCTGGCCACCCTGCGCACGAAGCTCCGCAGCGTCTACGGGGCGCTCGCGGTGGAGCTCCATCTCGCCGACTACGGTCTGCGGGTCCTGAAATCCCTGGACCGGCCCGAGGGCGAGAGTGAGCCGCTCTCCCTGCACAACAGTCCCGAGGGCCGGGCGTTCGGCAGCCAGGAGCCCCGCGAACAGCAGGTCCGGCACGACGACGCCGTCGACCACCACCTGCCCGTGACCGTACGCGGCGAGCGGCTCGGCATCCTCACCGTCCGGCTGCCCCAGGCCCTGTCCACCCCGGAGCTGGTCGGCGAGCTGACCCACATGGCCGACCTGCTGGGCCACGAGATCCTGGTCGCCGAACGGGACACCGACCTCTACCAGCGCGCCCGGCGCACCACCCGGCTCACGCTCGCCGCCGAGATGCAGTGGCAGCTGCTGCCCGCCCGCGCGTGCACCGCCGCCGAGTTCGCGATCGGGGCCCAGCTGGAGCCCGCGTACGCCATCCACGGTGACAACTTCGACTGGGCGGCGGACGCCGACGAGCTGACCGTCGCGGTCACCAACGGTATGGGCGAGGGCATACAGGCCTCCCTGCTCACCAATCTCGCCGTCAACGCCCTGCGCAACGCCCGCCGGGCCGGCATCGGCATCGCGGACCAGGCGGCCCTGGCCGACCAGGCCCTCTACGACCAGCACCGCGGCGCCTCCCATGTCTCCACCCTGCTGCTCCGCTTCGAGCTGGCGACCGGGCGGGTCGGCGTCGTCGACGCGGGTTCGCCGCAGCTCTGGATCCAGCGCGGCCGCACCGTCCGCCGTGTGGAGCTGGAGGCGCAGCTGCCGCTCGGCATGTTCGAGGAGTCGCGGTACACGGTCCAGGAGTTCCAGGTGGAGCCCGGCGACCGGCTGCTGCTGTTCAGCGACGGCGTCTACGACGCGGTGTCCCCGCTCGGCGAGGCGTACGGCGAACGCATGCTGGCCCGGGCCATCCAGTCCACGCGGCTGCTCCCGGCCGCCACCGTCCCGCGCGCGGTGCTCGGCGAACTGGCCGAGTACCGGGGCACCGAGACGCCCGACGACGCGCTGGTGCTGTGCCTGGACTGGTTCGGCCGGCAGGAGGATCAGAAGGGCCTGGAAGGCCGGGAGGGCCGGGAAGGCTAGTCAGGGGTGTCGAAGGCGCGGCGGGAGGCCTCGATGTGCGTGAGGTGCTCATGGGTCCAGTCGCACATCACATGGACCGTCCGGCGCAGGCCCTGCCCCGGCTCCGTGAGGGAGTACTCGACCCGCGGGGGCACGGTGGGGTGCACACGCCGCTCGACCAGTCCGTAGCGCTCCAGCATCCGCAGGTTCTGGGTGAGCATCTTGTGGCTGATGCCCTCGACCGCGCTCCGCAGCTCGGTGAAGCGGAGCGTGCCCTCGCCCAGGGCCTCGATGATCAGCAGCGCCCACTTGTTGGCGACGTCGGAGAAGATCTCCCGCGCCAGCGAGTCCGCGCGCCGCAGATCCGCGTCCTCGGGCGAGCCGCTGAACTGCTTGGTCACCATCAGGTTCCCCCGTCACCGAAAAGTGCGTTCTTCCATGTCAGCTCACACTCTCCTACGGTTCCTGAGTAACCACAAGTGACCGACGAACGGTCGGTCCGGTGGACCATGGGGGTACGACCCCCGGAACGAGGAGGCGGGCAGTATGGCCATCACCCTGGTGAACCCGAGCGGACTGCCGGAGATCGGCGCGTACAAGCAGGTGTCGGTCGCGACCGGAACGAAGCTGGTCTTCATCGCCGGACAGGTCGCCTGGGACGCGGAGGGCGCCACCGTCGGTGTGGACGACCTCGCCGCGCAGGTCGAGCAGTGTTACGTCAACGTCGGCACGGCCCTCGCCGCGGTCGGCGGCACCTTCGACGACCTGGCGAAGCTGACCGTGTACGTCGTGGACTGGACGCCCGAGAAGATGCCCCGGTTCATGGAGGGCGTGGCCCGGGCCTCCGCGCGCCTGGGGTCCACCCCCGTACCGCCCGGCACGCTGGTGGGCGTCGCGGCCCTGGACATCCCGGAACACCTGGTCGAGGTCGAGGCCACCGCCGTGCTCGACGCCTGAGGGACGCCGGCCCGGCTCAGGTGCTGAGCTGGAACTCCGCCCGGATCCGCTTGCCCACCGGCACCCGCTCGGCCGTGAGCCGGTCGCACAGGGCCACGACGATCTCCATGCCGTGGCCGCCCAGGCGGGACGGGTCGGGGGCGTACAGCACGGGCATCGCGGTGCTGCTGTCGTACACCGTGACGCTGATCCGCTGCGCGTTGCCCTCCAGCTCCAGGAGGTAGGGACCGTGGCTGTAGCGGTCGGCGTTGGTGACCAGCTCGCTCACGGCCAGCATGAGGTCGCTGCGGGTGTGCTCGCCGATCCGGGCGAGGCACTCCACGGCGAGCCGCGTCAGGAAACGGTCGGCGAGCGCACGGGCCAGCGCGATACAGCCCGGCTCGCCGTCGAAGACCTCGGCGCTGAGCAGTACCTCGGCAGCCAGCCCCTGACCCGGGTCTTCCGGTGGGGAGGTGACCTGTTCGTTCATGTGCTCCAGCCAGGGCGCCGAGTTGAGGTCGCAGACCTTTTCCGCCATTCGTCTACCCCTGGCGAAGGATCCCACTCCAGGAGATCCGGACCGATCCTACGCACGTCCGGGCAGCCGCACCACGGTCACGAAGAACTCGTCGATCTGGCGCACCGCCGCGATGAACTGATCGAGGTCCACCGGCTTGGTCACGTACGCGTTGGCGTGCAGTTTGTAGCTGCGCAGGATGTCCTCCTCGGCCGAGGAGGTGGTGAGGACGACCACCGGGATCAGGGAGAGCTCGGGGTCGCCCTTGATCTGCTCCAGCACCTGCCGGCCGTCGTACTTCGGCAGGTTGAGGTCCAGCAGCACCAGGTCGGGGCGGGGGGCCTCGGTGTACTCGCCCCGCCGGTAGAGGAAGTCCAGCGCCTCCTGGCCGTCGCGCACGACGTGCAGGGTGTTGCGGATCTTGTTGTCCTCGAAGGCCTCACGGGTCATCAGCTCGTCGCCGGGATCGTCCTCGACGAGCAGGACCTCGATGGGCTGGACAGGGGTGTTCACGAAGGGTCTCCCGGCTGGCTGGTGAGCAGGGCGGGAGCGAGCAGCTCCGCCGTGGTGTGCGTGGGCGCCTCGGGCGCCACGGGCAGGGTGACGTGGATGCGGGTGCCTTCGCCCGGTTCGGGATCCAGCCAGATCCGGCCACCGTGGAACTCGATGATCTTCCGGCAGAGCGCCAGGCCGATGCCCGTGCCCTCGTACGCGTCACGGGCGTGCAGCCGCTGGAAGATGACGAACACCTTGTCCGCGAACTCGGGCGCGATCCCGATCCCGTTGTCCGACACGGTCAGATGCCAGTCCTCGCCCTCGCGTACGCAGTCGAGCGAGATCCGGCAGGGGACGTCCTGGCGGCGGAACTTCACCGCGTTGCCGACGAGGTTCTGCCAGACCATGGTGAGCGCGGTCGCGTCCCCGAGGAGTTCGGGCAGCGACTCCGGCCGCTCGATCACCGTCCCCGACTCCTCGATCGCGAGGTTCAGATTGGCCAGGGCCCGGTCCAGGGCCTGGTCCAGATCGACCGGCTTCCAGCTCTCCTGCACCCGGCCCACCCGCGAGAACGTCAGCAGGTCGTTGATGAGGACCTGCATCCGCTTGGCCCCGTCCACCGCGAAGGCGATGTACTGCTTGCCCCGCTCGTCGAGCTCGTCGCCGTACCGCTTCTCCAGCAGCTGGCAGAAGGAGGCGACCTTGCGCAGCGGCTCCTGGAGGTCGTGCGAGGCGACGTACGCGAACTGCTCCAGCTCCGAATTGGAGCGGCGCAGCTCCTCCGTCTGCTCCGCGAGCAGGGTCTCGCGGTCCTGCGCCTCGGCGAGTTCGTCGGCCAGCCGCTGCCGCATCTCCTCCACCGCCCGGGCCACGGCCTGGACGTCGGACGGCCCCTTGATCTCGATCCGGGTGCCGAAGGCCCCGGAGCTGACCCGCTGGGACGCGCCGCGCAGCCGGTTCAGCGGGACGCCCACCACCCGGTGGAACAGCAGGCTCAGCGCGACCACGGTCAGCACGAAGACGGCGACCAGCGCGATCAGCACCCGGTCGCGGGTGGTGCGCGACGAGCCGAGATCGGCCCGTGCCTGGTCGCGGGCCTCGGCGAGATGGCCCTGCTGGTCGCCGTACGCCTGCCGCAGCTGGTCGAAGTCCGCCTTGCTGCGCTGCAACTGCGCCGCGGTGGCGGCCTCGCTCGGCCCCATCTCCCGGACCGTCCGGACCAGCGGCTCGGCCTTGCTCCGCCGCCACTGCTCCGCCGCCGCGGCGATGGCGTCGAGATCGTCGGCGTACCGGTTGTCCGGGCCGACCAGGCGGCGGACCTGCGCGAGGCGAGTCTGCTCGGCCTCCTTGCCCGCCTCGTAGGGTTCGAGGAAGGAGTCGTCGCCGGTCAGCGCGAATCCCCTGATCCCGGTCTCCTGGTCCAGCAGGGCGTTCTGGAGCTGGAAGGACGCCGATCTGGCGGGCTGGATACGGTCCACCAGTTCGGTCGTACGGTCGGAGATCCGCGCCATCACGAGCCCGCCGATCACCAGGCAGCCGCAGACCACCACGATGAAGCCGCCGAGCAGGAGATGGACCCAGTTCTGCACCGAGAGCCGGGCGGCGAGGCCGCCGGCCGCCGGTTCCCTCGCCGTGTCACCGCTCATCGGACTCCGCTCCCCAGCCCAGGTGCAGCACGGCCACATCGTCCGCGAGACCGCCGTAGGGCGCGGCCCCCTCGGCGGCGCCCGCCACCAGGGCGTCGACGAACGCCCGGGCCGGCAGATGCCCGTTGGCCCGGGCCATCGCGAGCAGCCCTTCCTCCCCGAGGCGGCTGTCCGGACCGTCGCGCCCCTCGAAGAGCCCGTCCGTGAAGAGCACGAGACCCGCGCCGGGCGTCAGCGGAATGTCGACCGTCGGCCACCGGCCGGTCCCGGGCAGCAGCCCGAGTGCCATCCCGCCCTCGGGCTCCACCCAGGTCACGTCCGTGCCCTGGCGCAGCAGCAGGCCGGGGTGACCGGCCCGCAGGATCCGGACGTGCCGCTGCTCGGGCGCGAACGCCAGCGAGGTGACGGTGGCGAACACATGCGAGTCCGAGCGCTCGGCGACCAGGATCTCCTCCAGCAGGGCTATCTGCTCGGGCTGGGACGTACCGCACAGCACGGCGGTACGCCACGCCACCCGCAGGCACACGCCGAGCGCGGCCTCGGCCGCGCCGTGCCCGGAGACATCGCCGATCACCGCGTGCACCGTGCCGTCCGAGGTCTGCACGACGTCGTAGAAGTCACCGCTCAGCAGCCCGTGGACCCGCCCCGGCTCATAGCGGGCGCGCGCCCGGAAGCGGTCGTCCCGCAGCAGGGGGACGGGCAGCAGTCCGCGCTCCAGCCGGGCGTTCTCCTGGGCGGTCAGCCGGTTGGCGCGCAGGGCGGCCGTGGCCCGTTCCACTTCCTTGCGCTGGAGGGCGTAGCGGATCGCGCGGGCCAGCACCTCGGGGTCCAGGAGGCCCTTGACCAGATAGTCCTGGGCGCCGCCGGCGACCGCGCGGAGCCCGGTGCCGGACTCCTGCAGACCGGTGAGGACGACGATCGCGGCCTCGCTGTCGGACTCCAGTATCTGGCGCACGGCGTCCAGGCCGTGGACGTCGGGAAGGTGCAGATCGAGCAGGACGCACACCGGGGTGGTGGACGCGTCCAGGAAGGCGCGCGCCTCGGCCAGGGTCTTGCACCAGGTGAGGGCGGAGTCCAGCTCGCTGTCGGTGAGCATCTCCTCGACGAGCAGCGCATCGCCCGCGTCGTCCTCCACCAGCAGGATCGACGCGTCGAGGTTCCACGGCGGAGCCTCGGCGGGTCGCGCCGTCCCGGCCTGCTGGGAGGGGATTCCGGAGATGCCCACAGGACCCGGTGACGTGCCCACGGGCGACTCGGTCAACCCTCCACCCCCTTGTGACGACGGCGCGGCTCGTCCGGCCTGATCGTCAGGAAGCATAGGCGAGCGACGGAACCCGCTGACTCACGCCTCGACGCTCATCCCCTTGCGCAGCTGCCGGACGATCCTGCTGAGCAGCCGCGACACATGCATCTGGGACACACCCAGCTCCGCGCCGATCTGCGACTGCGTCATCTCAGCCCCGAACCGCATCTGCACGATCCGGCGCTCCCGGTCGTCGAGCTGGTCCAGCAGCGGAGCCAGGGTGTGCAGGTTCTCGACGGTCTCCATGGCCGGATCCGTCTCGCCGAGGACATCGGCGTACGCCCGCTGCTCCTGGCCGGAGTCGCTGTCCGCGGAGGGGGTGTCGAGCGAACCGGCCGAGTAGCCGTTGGCCGCCACGAGCCCCTCGATGATCTCCTCCTCGGGGAGGTCGAGGTGGGCGGCCAGCTCCTTGACGGTGGGGTCGCGGTCGAGCTCGGCGGAGAGCTGTTCCTTCGCCTTGGCGAGGTCCACCCGCAGCTCCTGGAGCCGCCGCGGCACATGCACCGACCAGGTGGTGTCGCGGAAGAACCGCTTGATCTCCCCGACGATGTACGGCACGGCGAAGGTGGCGAACTCGACCTCGCGGGACAGGTCGAACCGGTCGATCGCCTTGATCAGGCCGATCGTGCCGACCTGGATGATGTCCTCGGTGTCGTCGCCGCCCCGGTTGCGGAACCGGGACGCGGCGAAGCGCACCAGCGAGAGGTTCATCTCGATCAGGGTGTTGCGGGCGTACTGGTGCTCGTGGGTGCCCTCCTCCAGGACCTGGAGCCGGTCGAAGAAGATCTTCGACAGGGCCCGTGCGTCCTGCGGGGCGATCTTCCCGGCGTCCTCGACCCAGGGCAGCTCTCCGGTGACGTCCGCTGTCCGCGCACCGGTCCGCTCGTCGCCCAGTGGCGTCGTGGTTCCGGTGGCTCGCGCTGACATCGCCGTCATGGTGTCGCCCTCCCTGCTGTCCAATGTGTCGGACGGTCGCCTGCCCGGTGCCCGCGAAGTCATGCCTCTCTTCTTCCGCTTCTTTCCCGTTCTTTCCCGCGGGCCTTTCCGCGCCCTCATCCGCCGGAGGCCGCTCGTACACCGCTCGAACGGAGCAGTGGCCCGCGCATGGCAAACTTGGGCGGGGTGTGTTTCGGCCTGCGGTGAACCACGATCCGCGGCGAGAAGATGACAGAGGAACGGCAATGACGGTGACAGAGGACAGCCCGGAGCTCGCTCCCGGAATCGAGGAGTTCGGTCCCGGTATCGACCCGGAGCGGCTGGCCGTCTGCCTGAGCGTGCTCGACGAGCTCGACCGGATCGAGGTGGACCACCCGGACGCCATCGCCGTCCGCCGGGCCACCGCCGGGATCTACCGCACGGTGAAGCAGCGTCGCCGCCAGGAGCGCCGCGCCGCGAAGACCGCCCACGACCGGGCCGTCACCGAGGCCACGGCGACCGGCTCGGCCGAGCGCATCGACGACGAGACGCAGGGCGTGCTGCCCTCCTCCTCCGCCCAGGCCGAGATCGCGGGCATCCTCCAGAGGCCCCGCTCCTGCTACATCTGCAAGACGCGGTACGTCGAGGTCGACGCGTTCTACCACCAGCTCTGCCAGTCGTGCGCCAAGGAGAACCGCGCCCGCCGCGACGCCCGTACCGACCTGACCGGACGCCGGGCGCTGCTCACCGGCGGCCGGGCGAAGATCGGCATGTACATCGCGCTGCGGCTGCTGCGCGACGGCGCGCACACCACGATCACCACGCGCTTCCCCAACGACGCGATCCGCCGCTTCAAGGCGATGGAGGACAGCGACGAGTGGATCCACCGGCTGAAGATCGTCGGCATCGACCTCCGCGACCCGGCCCAGGTCGTCGCGCTGGCCGACTCGGTCGCGGCCGAGGGCCCGCTGGACATCCTGATCAACAACGCGGCCCAGACCGTCCGCCGCTCGCCCGGTGCGTACAGCGAGCTGGTCAACGCCGAGTCGGCCCCGCTGCCCGCCGGTGAGCTTCCGGCGGCCGAGGTCATCGGCACCTTCGGCAGCGGCACGGTCGACCGGGTGGCCGCGCTGCCCGCCGCCCGCAAGGAGACCCTGAGCGCCCAGCAGGTCACGGACCTCGCCCTGGTCACCGGTTCCGCGTCGCCGGCCCGGATCGCCGCGGGCACCGCGATCGACGCGGGCGGGCTCGTCCCGGACCTGCACGACACCAACAGCTGGGTCCAGACGGTCGAGGACGTCGAGCCGATCGAGCTCCTCGAAGTCCAGCTCTGCAACTCCACCGCGCCGTTCATCCTGATCAGCCGGCTGCGCCCGGCGATGGCCGCCACCGCGGCGAAGCACGCGTACGTCGTCAACGTCTCGGCGATGGAGGGCGTCTTCAGCCGCGGCTACAAGGGCGCGGGCCACCCGCACACCAATATGGCCAAGGCCGCGCTCAACATGCTGACGCGTACCAGCGCCCAGGAGATGTTCGAGAAGGACAACATCCTGATGACGGCCGTGGACACCGGCTGGATCACCGACGAGCGCCCGCACCCGGACAAGATGCGCCTCGCCGAGGAGGGCTTCCACGCCCCTCTCGACCTGGTCGACGGCGCGGCCCGGGTCTACGACCCGATCGTGCGCGGCGAGAGCGGCGAGGCCCTTTACGGCTGCTTCCTCAAGGACTACGCCCCCGCGAACTGGTAGCCCGGACGGCCCAACCGGACCGGCGGACTCCGCGCGGCGACCCAAAACCCGGCTCAGGATGATTCCTGGGCCGGGTTTCTGCCGTGAACAGTGGCCGAAAGTGACCTACCGCACACGTTCTATCGAGCGCGGCGGCGCTCATTTGGTTACGCTGAGGCGAACGGACGCCACCGAGGGGCCCACGAAGGTTCCTCGACCGTCCTGGGACACGGTCGGAAACCCGGCCGCTGTTCCGCCCCGAACCGGCGCCACCGCGACCGACACATATCACCATCCCTGCCCGCACAGGGCGGTCGCGCGACGGCATCGGTGCCGGAGCGTCGGCGACGCCCTGGGTGACGCGACACAGAGGAGTGCGCGGTGACGACACCGGAACTGACCGAACGCGAAATCCGCCCCGCCGAACGGACCGCCGGGCGGCCCGGCCGCCCGGAGCAGCTGCGGAACATCGAGGTCTGGGCGAGGTCCGCCCCGATCCGGCTCGCCGGATACGAGGACGACCTCGCCGAGCCGCACATCCTGCCCGGCATCGACTGACCCCCGAGGATCTCCTAGGGCCCGCGGCCCGTCCCCCCGCCCTCCCGCTCCGGCGGCAGCGGCCGGGAGACGGGCCGCAGGAATTCCCGGACGTAGGTGCGGTGCCACCAGCATCCGGTGGCCCGCAGCTCCCGGAGCCCGGTGAACCGGTAGCGGTAGACCCGGGCGCGCACCCGCCGGGGCGGTCCGTCGGGGAACGGGTTGTGGCCGAGCAGCCGGAGCGTGTCCCGGTCGCCGTCCAGCAGCCGCTCGGCGAACGGACCGAACCAGGAGCGGGCGTACGCGGGGGAGAGCGCCGCGAACCACATCATCCAGTCGAGCCGCAGATGGTACGGGGCGAACAGGCGCGGCATCCGGCGCGGATCGCCCGGCTTGCCGCGGAAGCCGTACTCCCGCCACTCGGCGCCCTCGCGCGCCACCGGATCGGGGCTGCCCTCCACCACGACCTCCAGCCGCATCCGGCTGATGGAGCCGAACGCGCCATAGGTGTTGACCAGGTGCAGCGGATCGTAGGACCGGTTCATCGCCTGCCGGCGCGAGAGCAGATTGCGCGCCGGGCGGTAGCTGAGCACCAGCACCAGGGCGGTCGCCGCGAAGACCACCACCTCGTACCAGAGGGGCGGCGCGACCTGGGCCGGCGGCGGACCGGCCAGCGGGGTCCAGTCGATCGCGGAGAGCGCCAGCGCGATGGTCAGCCAGTTCAGCCAGGCGAAGTTCCCCGACAGGACGAGCCAGAGCTGGGTGAGGACCATCAGTCCGGCGGCCGCGCTCGCCACCGGCTGCGGGGTGAACAGCAGGAAGGGCACCAGCAGCTGGGTGACGTGGTTGGCGGCCACCTCGATCCGGTGCACGGGCCGGGGCAGATAGTGGAAGAACCAGCTCAGCGGCCCCGGCATCGGCTGGGTCTCGTGGTGGAAGTCCAGGCACGTCAGCTCGCGCCAGCACGCGTCCCCGCGCATCTTGATCAGCCCCGCGCCGAACTCCACCCGGAACAGCAGCCATCGCAGCAGCCACAGCACCAGCACCGGCGCGGCCGTGTCGCCGGAACCGAGGAAGACCGCCAGGAACCCCGTCTCCAGCAGCAGTGACTCCCAGCCGAATCCGTACCAGACCTGCCCCACCTGGACGATCGACAGATACAGCACCCACGGCAGCGCCCAGAGCAGCATCCCGCCCCACAGCGGCAGCAGTCCGTCGAGACCGGCGATCAGCGCGACCGAGACGGCGCAGCCGCTCCAGGCCACGGCGGCGAAGAAGCGGTCCGAGTAGTGCAGCCGGAAGAGCCCCGGAGCGGCCCGCCAGGGCGTGCGCCGCAGCAGCTCGGGCACGGGCAGCATGCCGCGCTCGCCGATCAGCGCCCGGAACTGGAGCGCGGCGGAGAGGAAGGCGACCAGATAGACCACGGCCAGCGCCCGCTGGAAGATCAGCCGGCTCAGCCAGTAGCCGTCCGCGGTGAACCATTCCATCCCTGCCAGTATCGGCCAGGAGTCAGCCCGCGGCGACGATCCGGCGCAGCGTACGGCCGAGCCTGCGGGCGTACCAGAGCTGTACGGGCGGCACCAGCGGCCCGGCGAGCCGGGCGTACCAGGAGGCCGGGCGCGAGAAGGCCAGCACTGTGAACCACACCGTGCCGTCGTCCGCGAGGTCCACCACGAAGCTCTCCTCGCCGCGCTCCGGATGCCCGGCCAGGGTGCCGTAGCCGAAGCCGGTGCGGCTGTCCTCGCCGTACGCCGTCCAGATCACCTCGCAGGGCGCCGTGAAGCGCAGCGGCCCCAGGCCCAGCGAGACCCGGACGCCGCCGCCGGGCTCCGCGCGCCGGGCCGTGGCCTCCACCCGAGCGCCGGACGCGCGGTGCATCCGCCATTCGGTTATCGCCGCGCCGGCGGCCGCGAAGTCCGCCTCGCCCCGGCCGACCCGGGTGCGGTGGTGGAGGTGGTGGTAGCCCCGGGGGAGCGGGCCGAGGCGGGTCGCGCCGACCTCCGGGTAGGTGAGGGTTCTCATGCGGTCCTGCCTCCGGTGCGGGTGAGTCCTGCTGTGCGGTCGGTCCGTTCGGTTCGTTCGGTACGGATGCGCCGCCAGGCCAGCAGCGAGCAGAGCGCGAAGCCCAGCGCGTTGCCCAGGCCATGGGTGGCGGCCATCCAGCTCAGCGTCGGGTGGGGCAGCCCGGTCGCCTCGCCGAGCGCCCAGCTCAGCGCGAGCAGCATCGTCGCCACCAGGACGGCGGCGGAGGTGAGCAGCAGGAGCCGGGTCGTCCGGTCCCGGCCGTCGGCACGCCCCATGCGCCAGGTGAGCAGACCGACCGTCCACATCCCGGCGGTCAGGACGACGGCCCCGACGAGCTCGGCCCAGTCGCCGATGAAGTAGCCGGCCAGCACGAGCAGCGTGCCGACCGGCACGCTCAGTGCGGCGAAGCGGCCGGCCGGGCCGTCCGAGACCCGGCAGACCAGACCGGCGATCAGGGCGGCGGCGAACCCGGCGTAGTGGAAGTGCGGCACGGTCAGCGCGAGGATGCCGAGGTCGAACCCGAAGAGCTCGTGCCCCGAACGCTCGGCGACCAGGGCGGTCGCGGCGACGGCCGGGGTGACCAGTGCGGTGAGCAGGGCGATCCCGGCGGGGTCGAGGTCCTGGGCGCGGACCGCCCGGCGGGGGGCGTGCAGGGCGAGCAGGACGGTGCCCAGTGCGTAGCAGCAGGCGAGCGCCGTGGCCGTGGTGGAGCGCGGCAGCCAGAGGGCGAGGGCGCCCGGTAGGGCGAAGAGGGGCCAGAGCCGGCGGATCCGCTCCAGCTCCTGCCGTCCGGAGAGCCGCAGCCCCGCCGGCACGATGACGAGCATGCCCAGCATCACGATGGCGTTGACCAGTGCGGACACGACGTACCCCCCCTGCTTTGAACGTGTTCAAGTTCTGGAAGTGAGAGTAGAGGGTTTCTTGAACGCGTTCAAGACGGGGGTGGTGGCCGGTCGTTCCGCTTGCGGGTCCGTGTCCGGTGCGGCACAGATGGTGACACCCATTCGTTCCCCAGGGACAGGCAGGAGAGCTCTGTGCGCTCACCAGGACGTTTCCGGCGTACCGCGCTCGCCGCGCTGTCCGCCGGAGTGCTGTTCGCCGTGGCCGGCTGCGACAACGGCGCCGACCGGACGGCCAAGGGCACCACGGGCACCGCCGAGGCCAAGGACGTCCTCCTTCAGCCGCTCGCGTCCCCGGGCCCGGGACCGTTCACCGCCTCCACGGCGCGGGCGACGGCCTCCGCTTCCCCCACCGGCGCACCGGACGCCGAACCGACCTCCGCCACCCGGACGGTCCATCCGGTCTCCGGCGCCGTCCCCGGGCTCTACGGCGGCACCCGTTCGGTCGCCGCCTGCGACGTCGAACAGCAGACGACCCTGCTGACCGACGACAAGGACAAGGCGAGCGCCTTCGCCGAGGCGGCGGGCATCGAGGCCGTACAGATCCCCGGCTATCTGAAGTCCCTCACCCCGGTCGTCCTGCGCGCCGACGCCCAGGTCACCAACCACGGCTACAGCGCCGGCTCGGCCACCGCCTTCCAGGCCGTGCTCCAGGCGGGCACCGCCGTCCTGGTCGACAGCCGGGGGATGCCCCGCGTCCGCTGCGCCTGCGGCAACCCGCTGGGCCCGCCCGTGGTCGCCGACGGAAAGGTCGCCCACCGCGGTGAGCGCTGGCCCGGCTACGACCCCGCGCGCATCCTCGCCATCGAGCCCGGCGTCAAGGCGGCCACCAGCCTCATCATCGTGAACGCCGACGACAACAGCTGGATCGAGCGGGCCATGGGCGACAGCGGCGGCCGCGACCGCGCGCCGGACGACCCGCCGCCCTTCGAGCCCGACGCCGACCTGCTCTTCCCGTCGCCCGGCCGGTCCACCGAGTCCGCGCCCCCGGACGCGCCGCCGTCCGACCCGGTCCCCTCCGAGCCGCAGGCGCCGACGGACCCCGGCCCCGACGAGTCGTCCGACGACTTCGGCGACCCGCCGCCCGAGGAGCCGTGGGACTACGAGGAGGGCGACCCGGACGTCGCGCCCGAGCCGACCCAGGTCTTCCCCGCCGAGCCGGAGGAGCCCGTGGGGCCCGACGCGCCCATTGGGCCGGACGAGCCCATGGAGGCGGGTCTCGGCGACGTGTTCGCCGGCTGAGTCGAGCGCCGTAGAACCAGTCGAAGAATCTGACAAATGGTGGCAGAGTGGCCGATATGGATGATCGGGTAGCGGGTGCCCTGTCACTCCCCGACGACTGGCCCGCCCACCCGGACCTCAGCCTCGCCCTGAACCGTATGGGCAGCTTCGACTGGGATCTCGACACCGGCCTCATGCACATGGACCAGGCCGCCCTGGACGTGTTCGACCTGACCCCGGACGAGTACGACGACCGGCCGGCCTCGCTCTCGCCGCGCGTGCCCACGGACGAGGCCCAGCGGCTGGACGGGCTGGTCTCGCACGCCCTGAAGAGCGGCCGCACCAACTACGGCGCGTACTTCCGCATCCTGCGGCGCGACGGCACCCTGCGCTGGACCCACACCCAGGGCTTCGTCCGGCGGGACGGGACCGGCCGCCCGCGCCGCATCATCGGGATCGTCCGCGACGCCACCCAGGAGCTGGCCGACTCCACCGCCCGGCGCGAGCTGGACGAGGAGCGCCGCCAGCGCACCAGCCTGGTCGAGGGCACCACCGCCGCGCTGGCCCACGCCCGTACGGTCAAGGACGTCATCGCCGTCCTCAAGAACTCCCAGGGGCTCGCCCACCTCGGAGCCACCAGCCTCGTCATGGGCCTGCTGGAATCCGGCCGCATCCACCTCGTGGCCGACGGCCCCGAAGGCGCGTACGTCCCCGGCACCCGGTACACCCGGGTGGACGAGCAGTACCCGATGAGCGAAGTGGTCCGCACCCTGTCCCCGCGCTTCATCGAGTCCGCCGAGGACTTCGCCGCCTCCTACCCGGTCCTGTGGCCCAACATCAGCCACCTCGGTATCACCTCCGCCGCCTATATGCCGCTGATCGCCCAGGCCCGCCCGATCGGCGCGCTCGGCCTCCTCTACCGGGACAAGGCGGGCTTCACCGCCGACGAGCGCAACCTCCTGATGGCGCTCGGCACCTCGATCGCCCAGAGCCTCCAGCGCGCGATGCTCTACGAACAGGAGCACGACCTCGCCGAGGGCCTCCAGCAGGCGATGCTGCCGCGCCGGATCCCGTCCGTGCCCGGGGCACAGGTCGCCGTCCGCTACCGCTCGGCCCGCCTCGGCCGCGACATCGGCGGTGACTGGTACGACCTGATCCCGCTGCCCGGCGGCCGGGTCGGCGCCGTCATCGGGGACGTCCAGGGGCACGACACCCACGCCGCGGCCGTCATGGGGCAGCTCAGGATCGTCCTGCGCGCGTACGCCGCCGAGGGGCACAGCCCCGCCACGGTCATGGCGCGCGCCTCCGTCTTCCTCCACGAGCTGGACACCGACCGCTTCGCCACCTGCACCTACGCCGAGGTGGACCTCACCACCGGCGTCGTCCAGGTGGTCCGCGCCGGACACGTCGACCCGCTGGTACGGGACGTGGACGGCAGCTGCCGCAGGATGCCGTCCGACGGTGGCCTGCCGCTCGGCCTCTCGGCGGAGTTCGGCCGGCTGGAGTACCCGGTCTCCACGGTCGAGCTGGACCCCGGCCAGACGATGATCCTGTTCACCGACGGCCTCGTCGAGCTGCCGGGCTCCGACCTCGACGAAGGCATGCAGCTGCTCACCACCCTCGTCACCAACGGCCCCCACGACCTGCAGAAGCTGGCCGACCAGCTCTGCGACGCCGTCGACGGGCGCGGCGGCCAGGACGATGTCGCGGTCCTCCTGCTGCGCCGCCGCGCCGCGCACGCCCCGCAGCCGGGCGGCCGGCTCCAGCAGCACGTCGCCCAGAACGACCCCGAGGCGCTGAGCTCGTCCCGGCACATGATCCGGGCCGCGGTCCGGGCCTGGGGGGCGAAGGACCGGGCCGACGAGATCGAGCTCGCGGCCGACGAGCTGATCACCAACGCGCTCATGCACACCGACGGCGGCGCGGTCGTGACGATCCGGGTGCTCGCCGGCACCGAGCGACGCCTGCGCGTCGATGTCGAGGACCGCTCCAGCGCGCTGCCCCGGCGACGCGACGCCGGGGAGTCCGGGGTGTCGGGGCGCGGCCTCATGCTGGTCGACCGGCTGGCCGACGTCTGGGGTGTGGAGTCGCGGGGCAGCGGCAAATGCGTCTGGTGCGAGTTCCTCATCCCGGCCCGCTGAACTCCGCACGTCGACGTAACAGTACGTAACATGTCTGTGCTTGACCGTAACCGACCGCAAAGGATTGACTGCGGGGGACCGGCCGCACCCCGGCCCTGCCGCCTTCGACGACAAGAGGCCCCCGTTGGGTACCGAGCTCCTCGCCCCGCTCGATCTGGCTTTCTGGCACCTCGAATCGGACGCCCATCCGATGCACCTGGGCGCGCTCGCCGTCTTCGCCCCGGCCCCCGGCGCCGGTCCGGAGAAGATTCTCGACCTGCTCGGGACCCGCGCCGCCGCCATCCCCCGGCTGCGCATGTGCGTACGGGACGTCCTGCTGCCGGTCGGCGGCAAGGCCTGGACGGTGGACAAGGGCTTCGACGTGCACCGGCACGTCGAACGCGTCGTCGTGGCCGACGGCGACTTCATGGCGGAGGCCACCCGGCTGGCCGGTGAACTGATGGAGCGACCGCTCGGCCGGGGCCTGCCGCCCTGGCGGATGTACCTCATCGGCGGGGCGGACGGCGGGCCGTTCGCCGTCCTGGTCAAGCTGCACCACGCCCTGGCCGACGGGATGCGGGCGGTCGCCATCGGGGCCGGGATCTTCGACGAGATCGCCGCCGTCACCAGCGCCCGCACCGCTGCCCGGGGGCGCCCCGCCGTCCCGCCCCGCTCCTGGCTGCCCGACCCCCGCGAGATGGCGGGCATGGCGCTCGGGCGGATCGGCGAGGTCGGCCGGGCCCTCGGGGTCGGCGCCTCCGTCGTCCGCGCCGGCCGCCTCGACCTGTGGGGCCCGTCCGCCTTCACCGCGCCCTCCAGCGGCACCCGCCGCCTGGCCACCGCCGACCTCGACGCCGGAGACCTCCAGCGGATCCGGCGGGCCGAGGGCGGCACCGCCAACGACATCCTGCTCGCCGTCGTCGCCGGGGCGCTGCGCCGCTGGATGGCCGGGCGCGGCGAGGCGCCGCCCGCCGCCGACCCGCGCGCCCTGGTCCCCGTCTCCCGGCGCAGGCCCGGCGGGGCCGCCGCCTCCGGCAACCGGCTCTCCGCCTATCTGCTCGGCCTGCCGGTCACCGCGGCCGACCCGCGCGAGCGGCTCCGGGCGGTCCGGACCGCGATGGACCGCAACAAGGCGGCCGGCCCGCTCAAGGGCGCCGGAGCCGTCGCCGTACTCGCCGACCAACTGCCGCCGCTGGCCCACCGGTTCGGCGCACCGCTGGCGGCCAACGCGGCCCGGATGCTGTTCGACGTGCTGGTCACCAGCGTGCCGCTGCCCCGCTCCGCGCTCTCGCTGGGCGGCTGCCCGCTGACCGCCCTCTACCCCATGGCGCCGCTGGCCCGGGGCCAGTCCCTCGCGGTCGCCCTGTCCACCTACGGCGGGCGGGTCCACGTGGGCCTGGTGGCCGACGGCAAGGCGCTGCCCGATCTGGACCGGCTGGCCGAGGCCGTCGAGGAGGAGTTCACCGAGCTGTACGCCGTCGTCACCGGCACGGACCGCACGCCGGTGTCCTGACAGGCAGCCGCCGGCGGGCTGCGGCAGTCTTGAACCATGCCCGAACTGCCCGAAGTCGAAGCCCTGCGGGTCTTCCTCGACGACCATCTGGTCGGCAAGGAGATCGCCCGCGTCCTCCCGCTGGCGATCAGTGTCCTGAAGACGTACGACCCGCCGCTGACCGCGCTGGAAGGCGAACGGGTCGCCTCGGTCGCCCGGCACGGCAAGTTCCTCGACATCGAAGCGGGCGGGCTCCACCTCTGCACCCACCTCGCCCGGGCCGGCTGGCTCCGCTGGAAGGACTCCTTCCCGGCCGCCCCGCCCCGCCCCGGCAAGGGCCCCCTCGCCCTGAGGCTGGTCACCGCGGACGGCGACGGATTCGACCTGACCGAGATGGGAACCAAGAAGCGCCTCTCGGTCCACCTCGTCCACGACCCCATGGAGGTCCCCGGCATCGCCCGCCTGGGCCCCGACCCCCTCGCCGACGCCTTCGACCGCGACGCGTTCGCCGCGCTGCTCGCGGGGGAGCGCCGACAGATCAAGGGCGCGCTGCGCGACCAGTCGCTCATCGCGGGCATCGGCAACGCCTACAGCGACGAGATCCTGCACGTCGCGAAGATGTCCCCGTTCAAACGGACCGCCGACCTCGGCGAGGACGACGTCACCCGCCTCCACACCGCGCTGCGCACCACACTGCGGGACGCCGTGGCCCGCTCCAGCGGGGTGGAGGCCGGGAAGCTCAAGGCCGAGAAGAAGAGCGGGATGCGGGTCCACGGACGTACCGGAGAGGCCTGCCCGGTCTGCGGGGACACCATCCTGGAGGTCTCCTTCAGCGACTCCTCGCTGCAGTACTGCCCGACCTGCCAGACCGGCGGAAAGCCGCTGGCGGACCGCAGACTCTCCAAGTTCCTCAAATAGCCGCGCCGCAGGCTACCGCGCCCCCTGCTCACCGCGTCACCGTCACCAGCCGCCGCCCGCCCGCCGTCCGCACCTCGAAGTGGTCGATGCCCTCCGGCCGCAGCGCCGCCCCGCCCGACACCTCCACAGGCCCCTCGCCCGCGCCCCCGGCCGACCAACTGCCCACCGTCTCCTCGCTGCCGTCCCGGCCCACCGCGACCAGCGCGCACACCCCCACCACCGGAACCCGCGCCACCTCCAGCGCCACCGCCGTCCCCCACTCGCGCCCCGCGGCCGTCACCACCGCCGCCACCCCCGAGGCCCCGTCGCTCCCGGACCACCGCTGCACGTCCGCCCCGTCCGCCGGGCCGCCCGAGAACCCGGCCACCCACGCGGGACCGCCCACCGCCAGCACGACCGCGGCCGCCACCAGGGCGAGCCGCCGCCGGCCCGCCCTGCGCCGCCCGGCCGCCACCACGGCCGTCAGACGCTCCGCGAGCCCGGACCCCGGGGCCACCGGCGGCCCCGCCACCGCCAGACCGTCCCGCACCCCGGCGAACTCCCGAGCCCGCTCACGGCACCCGGGACAGTCCCCCAGATGCTCCTCGAACCGGAAGGCGTCGGTGCTCCCGAGCACGCCCAGGGCATAGGCCCCCACCCGGATGTGGGGTTCGGTCGTCTGCATGTACTGCGGTACGGGAACAAGCCACGCATCACTCAAGCCACAGCCCTTGATACGGCCTAAACTCCGGCCTCATGCTGCGTGTACTCGCCGTCGACGACGAACAACCCGCCCTGGAGGAACTCCTCTACCTCCTGCGCGCCGATCCCCGGGTCCGCAGCGCCGAGGGCGCCACCGGGGCGACCGAGGCACTGCGCCGCATCGGCGGCGCGGTGGACGCGGGACCCGACGACCCGTCCGCCATCGACGTGGTCTTCCTCGACATCCACATGGCCGGACTCACCGGACTCGACGTCGCCCAGCTCCTCGCCGGATTCGCCGCGCCCCCGCTCATCGTCTTCGTCACCGCGCACGAGGGCTTCGCCGTCCACGCCTTCGACCTCAAGGCCGTCGACTACGTCCTCAAACCGGTCCGGCGCGAACGCCTCGCCGAGGCCGTCCGCCGGGTCGCCGAACAGGTGGGGGACCGGTCCGCACCGGTCCACGACAGCGCGGGCGACCAGATCCCGGTCGAGCTCGGCGGCGTCATCCGCTTCATCCCGATCGACGAGATCGCCTACGCCGAGGCGCAAGGAGACTACGCCCGCCTGCACACCGCGGGCGGCAGCCATCTCGTCCGCATCCCGCTCACCACCCTGGAGGAGCGCTGGCGCTCGCGCGGCTTCGTCCGGATCCACCGCCGCCACCTCGTGGCGCTGAACCGGATCGACGAACTGCGCCTGGACGCGGGCAGCATGAGCGTGCGCATCGGCGAGGCCGAGCTCGCCGTCAGCCGCCGCCACACCCGCGCCCTGCGCGACCTCCTGATGCGCCAGGGCGGCCGCTGAGCGACGGCACGGACCCGCCGCCGCAGGACCGGGTGGGCCGCCGCTGACCTGGGGCGACCTTCCTCGATCCCTTCCCAGCACCACCCGCCGACGCCTACACTCCGAGCCCATGTCCGCAGAGCCAACGCCCCGGCGCGAAGTGGTCACGGGGGAGCCGCGGCGGGTGCGCCCGCTGCCCCGTTACCGCACCCAGTCGGAGATCGACGAGCAGACCGCCCTCGGTGGCGCCTATGTGCGCTCGCTGATGCGCGGCCAGCTGCGCGCCGGGCTCACCGTCTTCGGCGTGCTCGCCCTCGTCGCGGGCACCCTTCCGCTTCTCTTCGCCGCGCTGAACAGCTCCGCCCTGGTCTGGGCGGTCCTCGGCTTCGCCACCTACCCGCCGCTCACCCTGGCCGCCTGGTGGTACGTCCGCCGGGCCGAGCGCAACGAACGCGACTTCGCCCGGCTGGTGGAGGGCCGCCCCGCCCCGTGAGCACCCCCGACCACATGGCGTCCTGGGTGGCGGTCGCCCTCGTCGTCCTCGCCACCGTCCTCGTCGGCGGCTTCGGGCTGCGCATCTCCCGTACGACCTCCGACTTCTACGTCGCCTCCCGCACCGTCCGCCCCCGCCTCAACGCCGCCGCGATCAGCGGCGAATACCTCTCCGCCGCCTCCTTCCTCGGCGTCGCCGGGCTCGTCCTCGTCCACGGCCCCGACATGCTCTGGTACCCGGTGGGCTACACCGCCGGATATCTGGTGCTGCTGGTCTTCGTGGCCGCGCCGCTGCGCCGCTCGGGGGCGTACACCCTGCCGGACTTCGCCGAGGGACGGCTCGAATCACGGCAGGTCCGCCGCCTGGTCAGCGCGCTCGTCGTCGGGGCGGGCTGGCTCTACCTCGTACCGCAACTCCAGGGCGCGGGGCTGACCTTGAAGATCCTCACCGGCGCACCCGGCTGGCTCGGCGACGTCCTGGTCGCCACCGTCGTGACGGCCGCCGTCGCCGCCGGCGGCATGCGCTCCATCACCTTCGTCCAGGTCTTCCAGTACTGGCTGAAGCTCACCGCCCTGCTGGTCCCGGCGCTCTTCCTGGTCCTCGCCTGGCAGGGCGAGGGCCGGCCCCGGGTCAGCCTCGACGACCAGCTCGCCGTCTTCCGGGCCGACCATCCGCTCTACGCGACGTACGGGCTGATCGTGGCCACCTTCCTCGGCACCATGGGGCTGCCGCATGTCGTCGTCCGCTTCTACACCAGCCCCAACGGCCGCGACGCCCGCCGCACCACCGTCGCCGTCCTCGCCCTGGTCGGCCTCTTCTATCTGCTGCCGCCGATCTACGGCGCGCTCGGCCGGCTCTACACACCCGAACTGCGGTACGGGGGAGACGCGGACGCCGCCGTCCTGCTGCTGCCCGCCCGGGTCATCGGCGGACTCGGCGGCGATCTTCTCGGCGCGCTGATCGCGGGAGGGGCCTTCGCCGCGTTCCTGTCCACCGCCTCCGGGCTCACCATGGCGGTCGCCGGGGTCATCACCCAGGACGTGCTGCCCTCGCGCGGGGTACGCCACTTCCGGCTCGCCACCGTCCTCGCCATCGCCGTGCCGCTCGCCGGTTCCCTGCTGGTGAGCCGGGTGCCGGTGGCCGACGCGGTGGGCATGGCCTTCGCCGTCTCCGCCTCCTCCTTCTGCCCGCTGCTCGTCCTCGGCATCTGGTGGCGTCGGCTCACCCCGCCCGGGGCCGTCGCGGGGCTCCTGCTCGGCGGCGGGTCCGCGCTCCTCGCGGTGGCCATCACCGTCAGCGGAGCCGTACGCCCACCGGGCTGGCCGCACGCCCTGCTCGCCTGGCCCGCCGTCTGGTCCGTCCCCGTGGGGTTCCTCGCGATGATCCTCGTCTCGCTCGCCACCCCGGGGCGGATCCCCCCGGGCACCAACGCCGCCATGACCCGCTTCCACCTGCCCGAGGCCCTGACCTCGGCGCGCGGCACGGTGAGGGAACGGTGACCGGCGCCGCGATCGCCGTCCTCGTCGTGCTGGTCGCGCTGCTGCTCGGCACCGGGTTCTGGCTGGGCCGCCGCACCGCCCGCCCGCTGCGCCCCAGTGACGTCGGCACGCCAGTCGAGCACGCCACGTTCGAGACCCTGCACACCGCGTCGCTGGCCGCCCCGCCGCTGCGGGCCGGGCTCACCGAGGAGAGCGCCCGGCGCTCCGCCCGCAGGCTGCGCTCACTCCTCGGCACCGACGCCCTCTGCCTCACCGACCGGGACCGGGTGCTGGTCTGGGACGGCGCCGGGCAGCACCACGGCAAGGAGGTGATGGAGCATCTGAGGGTGCTGCTGGACAACGGCCGGGGCACCGCCTTCGACAGCGGCTGCGGCGACCTGGACTGTCCGCTGCGCTGGGCCGTCGCCGTGCCGCTCACCGTGGAGAACCGGGTCCTGGGCGCGCTCGTCGCCTACGCCCCGCGCGAATCGGCGGTGCTGGCCCGGGCGGCGGGGGAGGTGGCGCGCTGGGTCTGCGTCCAGCTGGAACTGGCCGAGCTGGACCGTTCGCGCACCCAGCTGATCGAGGCCGAGATCAAGGCCCTGCGGGCGCAGATCTCCCCGCACTTCATCTTCAACTCGCTTGCCGCCATCGCCTCGTTCGTCCGGACCGACCCGGAGGAGGCCCGCGAACTGCTGCTGGAGTTCGCCGACTTCACCCGCTACTCGTTCCGCCGGCACGGGGAGTTCACCACGCTCGCGGACGAACTGCACTCCATCGACCAGTACTTGGCCCTCGTCCGGGCCCGCTTCGGCGAGCGCCTCGCCGTGACCCTCCAGGTCGCCCCCGAGGTGCTGCCGGTCGCGCTGCCGTTCCTGTGTCTCCAGCCGCTGGTGGAGAACGCCGTGAAGCACGGCCTCGAAGGGGCGGTCACCCGCAGCCGGATCACCATCAGCGCCCTGGACGCCGGTTCGGAGGCCGAGGTGGTCATCGAGGACGACGGAACGGGCATGGACCCCGAGCGGCTGCGGCAGATCCTGCGCGGCGAGGGCGGTACGTCCACCGGCATCGGGCTGCTCAACGTGGACGAGCGGCTGCGCCAGGTCTACGGCGACGACTACGGCCTCGTCATCGAGACCGGGGTCGGGGCAGGCATGAAGATCACGCTGCGGCTGCCCAAGTACCGTGCGGGCGTGCACGGTTCCTGAGGAGTGGGGCTCAAGCTCCGAAAGGAGGAGCCGTCAGCACAGATGGACGGCCAGATGCCCCAGCGGAAGCCCCAGCTGCCAGGCCGGCGTCCAGACCCGGACCTCGCCCTCTTCCGCCGCGTCGGCCGACGGGCCCCAGGAGGCGGGGCCGATCGCGTCCAGGTCCGCCGCGAGCAGTTCGGTCTCCTCCAGCCAGCGCCAGGTCGCCCGTGCCAGCGCCAGATCGGGGTCGCCGGGCGTGGCATGGCGCCCCGCGTCCGCCAGCCGCTCGCAGACCCAGCTGCGCCAGGTGCACTCGTACGCCGTGAGCATCCGTAGTTCGTCGACCCGGCGTTCGGGCAGGGCCCGGGCGGCGGAGGTGTCCCCGGGGAAGGCGCACAGGAACATCGTCAGCGCGAGCGCGTCGCGGCCGGCCCGGAACTCCAGCGTCGACGGTTCCATCAGATCGCCGGTCCGTAACAGATCGTCGGCGATGTACTCGGTGGACAGCCAGGTCATCGGTACCTGGAGCCCGTTCCCGCCGGTCCCATCCGTATCCTCGGGACGCATCCCGTCTCGCCTCTTTCCGTGCTCGGTACCGGGCTTCACGCAGCATTGAACCGGGGGCGGGCGCCCCGCGTGGGCAGAAGGGGAGGATCGCCCAGGAGATACGAGGCTGTGAATGAGTGCCGACCCCGGCGACGACCCGCATGTGCGCCTGCTGCTGGGCGCGTACGTCCTGGACGCCCTGGACGCCGATGAGGCCTGCCGGGTCGCCCGCCACCTCCAGGGCTGCGACGCCTGTGCCCGGGTCTATGTGGAGGTGGCCGAGGCCTCCGCCCTGCTGGCGCTGCTCCGGGCCGAGGACCTGCGGGAGTAGCCGGGCAGGGTACGGGAGAGGACCCGCAGGGCGTAGTACGAACGGGACTTGACGGTCCCGGCGGGGATGCCGAGCACCGTGGCCGTCTCGCCGACGCTCAGCCCGCGGAAGTAGATCTGCACCAGCACCGCGCGGTGCTCGGGGCTGAGGGTGCGGACCGCCTCGCGGACGTCCAGGGCGCGCACGGCACGGTCGGCGGTGTCCAGGGCGTCCGGGGTGCTCTCCAGCACCGTGTCGCTGACCTCGACCGGGCGGGCCTGGCGGGAGCGCCGCGCGTCGATGGCGAGACGGCGTCCGACGGTGAACAGCCACGGCCGCATCGAGTCGTAGGGCGCGTCGAAGGCCTCGGGATGCTGCCAGGCGCGGACGAGGGTCTCCTGCACCAGGTCCTCGGCCCGCTGCCGGTCCCCGAAGGTCAGGCCGAGGAGGAAGCGGAACAGGGCGGGGCCGTGTTCCCGCTGCAACTCAGCGAGGGTCCGCTCGTCGGTCGTCGTCGTGGTGTTCATGAACGTCCTCTCCCGCCGAGGCCCCTGACGGCCTCGTTGCCGACGGGCGTATCCGAACGCATTCGGCGGCGCGGGAACAGGCGGTGCGCCGAGGCGTGCGACGAGCGGTCGCTCAGTGCGGCGAATGGTGCGGTGAACGGTCGAAGGGCCGTCGGGGTCGGCCGGTACGACCAGTTCAGCTAGGTATGCGGCAATGCTTGTTGCTTATCCGGTATGAAGATCTGTGTAGTCGGATGGTCGTAATCATCCGAACATGGAGTCGAGCAGATGACGCAGCGCATCCGACCGGGCGCCCTGGCCGCCCTCGCCCTTCTGCTCGCCGCGGCCACCGGCTGCACCGGGCAGCAGCCCCCGGCCCCCGCGCCGAGCGGACCGCCCGCCGCCGCCCGGGGCGCGGGCGGCCAGGACGCCGACGGGCCGCGCCCGTTCACGCTGCTGGCCGCGGGCGACGTCCTGCCGCACTCCTCCGTCATCGACCAAGCCGCCGCCGACGCGGACGGAGCCGGTTACGACTTCGCCCCGATGCTGGCGGGCGTCGCCCCGGTCGTCTCCGGCGCGGACCTGGCGTTCTGCCATATGGAGACGGTGTACGGGAAGGAGGGCGGCCCCTACACCGGCTACCCGAGCTTCAAGTCGCCGCCCGAGGTCGCCGCCGCCCTGCGCACCACCGGGTTCGACTCCTGCTCCACCGCCTCCAACCACACGCTCGACGACGGGGCCGAGGGCGTCTCGCGCACCCTCGGAGCGCTGGATCAGGCGGGCATCCGGCACGCGGGCTCCGCCCGTACGGCCGCCGAGGCTGCCCGGCCCACGATCCTGCCCGCCGGGCCGGGCAAGGGCGCGGCCAAGGTCGCCCACCTCGCGTACACCTACGGCACCAACGACATCCCGCTGCCCGCCGGCCGGCCCTGGACGGTCAACGTCACCGACGAGCACAGAATCATCGAGGAGGCCCGGGCGGCCCGGCGCGCCGGCGCCGATGTCGTCGTCCTCTCCGCCCACTGGGGCACCGAATGGCAGGACGAACCCGACGCGCAACAGCAGGAGCTGGCCCGGCGGCTCACCGCCTCCACCGACCGGGGCCGCCCCGACATCGACCTGATCATCGGCACCCACGCCCATGTGCCGCAGGCGTACGAGAAGGTCAACGGCACCTGGGTCGTCTACGGCATGGGCGACCAGATCGCCGGAGCGATGATCAACTACGAGGGGGCCCAGGACCCGCGCGGCAACCAGAGCTCGATGGGCCGCTTCACCTTCGCGCCGCCCGCGAAACCCGGTGAGCGCTGGACCGTGAAGAAGGCGGAGTTCGTGCCGCAGTGGTACGACACCGCCACCGGACGCGCCGTCAACCTCAACGCCTCCCTCGACTCCTTCGGCGAAGGGGCCGAGCACCTCCGCGAGATCCGCGACCGCATCCGCACCGTGGTGCTCGGCCGGGGAGCGGAGGGCGACGGGCTCGTCATGGGCGAGTAGCGGTCGGCGGCGGGGCCTACGGCACCACGGTGACCGGCCAGCGCCCCGCCTTCACCAGGCGTACGGCCACCGAACCGATGAAGCGGTGCCCGGCCGACTCCGAGGCCCCGACCACCACCGCGTCCGCCTTCAACTCGTCGGCCGCCGTCACCAGGCCGTTGTAGGGGTCGCCCCGGAAGGTGTGGAACTCCCAGCGCATGTCCCACGCGTCACTGAAGCGCTCCGTCGCCGCGCGGATCTCGGCGGCCAGATCCTCCGCGACCTCGCCCGTGGTGTCGCCCACCGGCGCGCCGAGCGCGGCGCCCGCCGTCAGGACCGGCTGGACGTACACCAGCGCCAGCATGGCGTTCTGCCGTCGGGCGAGTCCGGCGGCGTAGGCCGCCGCGCGCATCGACGAATCGGAGCCGTCGAGCCCCGCGACGATCACCTTGGGGCCGTCCGTACCGCGTTCGAACTGATGAGGCTGCTGCTCTGTCACGGCACCGAGGCTATCGGCTCGCCCGGAAGGCGCCGATCCGGGACGGCGACGGGCTCCGGGGAAGATGAACATACTGCGTCGATCGGGTACAAAACGGTCGGCGTCCGTGTCGGGCTCCGTGTCGACGGCCGGAGCGGACGTCCGGCCGTGCGAGCAGTTGGCCATGAGAAGTGATCACACCGGACCCGAGCGCCGCACCCTGCTGAGGGTCGCCCTCGGCCTCGGCGCCGCCACCGCCGTGCATCTGATCGCCGCCGATCCGGCGTCGACGCCCAGCCGCCCCGCACGGACCGCGGGCACTCCGCCCGCCGCGGCCGCGGGACCTCCGGGACAGGTGCGCGGCCGGCCCTCCCCGTACCGGCTCGACCCCATGACCGCGAACACCCCGCCCCGGTACAGACCGGCCCGGCCGCCCGTGCGCACCCGGCCCTTCGAGCACCTTCCCGAACTCGGGCACTCGATGGTCCTCACCTTCGACGACGGCCCCGACCCGCGCTACACCCCGGGCATCCTGGCGACCCTGCGCGAGCACGCGGTCCGCGCGATGTTCTTCGTCTGCGGCGAGATGGCCGAAGGCAACGCGGACCTGCTGCGCGAGATGGCCGACGACGGTCATGTGGTGGGCAACCACTCCTGGTCCCACCCGCTGATCCCGAAGCTCTCGCGCTCCGCGATCCGCGACGAGCTGGGACGGACCAGCGAGGTGGTGGAACGGGCGCTCGGGACCGCGCCGCTGTGGTACCGCGCCCCGTACGGTGCGTGGAACCGCAACTCCTTCGAGATCGGGGCCGAGTTGGGCATGGAGCCGATGGCCTGGACCGTGGACACGCTCGACTGGAAGACACCGGGGACCGGCACGATCGTCCGCCGGGTGCTGGACGGTGCGGCGCCCGGCGTCGTCGTCCTCTCGCACGACGCGGGCGGCGACCGTTCGCAGAGCGTCGCGGCCCTGCGCCGCTATCTGCCCCGGCTGCTGGACTCCGGGTACCGCATCACGGTGCCGCACCGCGTCTGAGCCCGGGAGCACCCGCGCGCACACGGCTGTGCCCCCGGCGGACCGCCGGGGGTACAGCCACTGGGGCGCTCCGGGTCAGCGGGTGTCGACCAGCCGGGCGAACACCACCACGTTGCCGTCGTAGCCGCCGGCCTTGGAGTAGCCGCCGCCGCAGGTGATGACCCGCAGCTCGGCGTGGCCGGTGTCGCCGTAGACCCGGGCGCCGGGGAAGTCGTTCTTGGCGAAGACCTCCACCCCGTACACCTCGAAGATCCCGACCCGGCCGTCGTAGCGGGAGACCTCGACGCGGTGGCCCTTCTGGAGCGAGCCGAGGCCGTAGAAGACCGCGGGCCCGGACATGTTGTCGACATGGCCGACGACCACGGCGGTGCCCTTCTGGCCGGGGGCGATGCCGTTCTGGTACCAGCCGGCGAGGTTGGGGTCCTCGGCGGGCGGGGCGTCGATCCACCCGTTGGCGTCCAGATTGACGTCGATGACCGGAGCGTCCACGTCGATGGAGCCGATCTTCACGCGCGAGGCCGGGGCGTACGGCAGCGGCTGCACCGGCTCGCCCTCCACCGGCGGTCCCGCCGTGTCCTTGCCCAGGTCCAGCGAGGCGGCCGCGGCGGGCTGCGGCGGGCCCGCCTCCCCGAACTCCGTGCCGTTGCGCATGAGGGCGAGGCCGCTGAGCAGCACCAGGGCGATCGCACCCCATGGCACACGTCTGGTCCGCTCGGCGCCAGCGTAGTCCCGGCCCATGGTTCTCCCTTCGTCGCGACGCTGTGAACGCTAAGGGCGCCGGGTCCGGGCGGCGATCAGAGAGGGGCGAACGGGTGGCGGCGGTACCGGGGGTCCACCGGATGACTGCCCATCGGAGTAATGAGCAGATAAAAGTTCTGACGGTCTGTGACCTGCGGATCCGTCAGGTTCGAGGGTTTTCGTACGGCGTGTCGCGTCACCAGGGTGGAGCAGTGCCGAAGTGCGAGCCGACGATCGTCTGGTGAGTGTTCGTCATGGGAGACGTTCTCGTCGATCCAGCCCGGGGGACAAGCCCCCGGGGGCGTTTCCCGCTGGAGGTTCACACGATGCGTGCTTCACGCGCTCTCGCGGTCACCGCGACCGCTTTCGCGGCCGTCGGGCTCGCGGCCCCCATGGCCGTAGCCACCAATGGTCCGGTCAACGTCGCCGTCAACCCTCAGGCCGTCCACCAGGGCGGCACGGTGAAGATCACCGCGCAGGGCTGCGGTCACGGCGGCAAGGTCTGGTCGAACGCGTTCCCGACGACCACCCTCTCCGCGGGTGACGGCACCAACTACGCCCACGCCCGGGTCCGTGACAACACCACGCCGGGGCAGTACCACCTCTCGGTGAAGTGCAGCGACAACGACCGGATCGCCACGCACAAGTTCACCGTGCTCGCCGGCAACGGCGCGCAGGGCGGGCTCGGCGGCACGATGGGCCCGAGCTCCGTGGAGATGCAGGTCGGCGGCGGTCTGGTGGCCGCGGCGGCCGTCGGCGGCGCGGTCTTCCTGGTCCGGCGCCGGCGGACGAGCCATGCGGCGTTCTAAGGCGTCGAACCTCCCGCCCGGCCCGATACGCCCGTCGCCCCGAGTCCTGGATCAGGACCCGGGGCGACTGTCGTGCGCCGCATGCTCGCGGTCAGTGGCGGCGGTCGGCGGAGCGGCGGCGTGCGAAGTAGAGGGCGCCCGAGGCCGCCGTGACCACCAGGGCCGCACCGGCGGCGACCTCCACCGTGTCGGTGGTGCCGGAGCTTCCGCCGAGGCCACCGCGTACGCCGCCCGGCACGAGGGCCGTCGAGCTGGCGGTCGGGACCGTGGTGGGGGTCGGCGTGGGGGTGGGGGTGTTCGTGGCGCCGCCGGTGATAGTCAGGTTGACGTTCCGGGAGGTGCCCGTGGAGCCGCAGGCGAACGTCACCGCGTAGACGGCGCCCCGGCGGGCGTCCGTGTCGACGGTGGCGGTGGCCGTCGTGCTGCCGCTCGGGATGGTGACGGTGTCGAAGATGCCCGAGCTGACGGTCGTCTCGCCCGTGCAGCCACCGGCGCCGAGGGTGACGCGGCCGCCCGGTGCGATGACCGACGGGCTGATCGTCGGATTGAACGTGCTGGAGGCCCCGTCCGGCGCGGCGAAGGCGGCGGACGGGGCCAGCAGCGTCAGGGCACTGGCGCCGAGCAGGGCGAGCGGTGCGACACGTATCGCGCGCATGGTGGATCCTCCGGGTTCCCCGAGGGGCAGCTGCGGAACCAATTTCCACATAGCAGGAAAAATGCACCTCGATGCCCGACACGCTAGGAGCGGTCCCCCCGGCCCGCGATCGGGGTCCGGCGAATGGGTCAGTCTGTCCCCCGGCCGGCTCACGGACCGCCTCACCGGCCGGGGGAGCGGGCGGTCAGCGGACGGCCCCCGGGAACATGTCGAGGAACGGTTCGGCGGTGGCCGAGATGCCCCGGCCGAAGGGCGCGTCGAAGTCCCAGATCAGGAAGAGCAGAAAGGCGATCAGCGCGCTGAACAGGCCCGCCAGGAGCAGTTCGCGGAAGGTTCTGCGGATCTGGAGGGTGAAGATCAGCCCCACGGTCACCAGCGCCCCGATGATCAGCCCGAACCAGACCACCCCGGGCATCGTCGCCCCGGCGTTCTGCCCCCGTGAGCTTCGCGCGTCGTCGGCCGCCGCCACCTGGTCGACCAACGGCTGGTACGCCTGTCCCTCGTGGTCGGTCTTCGGTTCGTAGTCGGTGACGTCGGCCCGCACCCTGTCCAGCAACTGCGTACCGCGCTCGGTGAGCGTGTTCCGCTCCGACATCACCTTCCACTCGTCGTGGACGACATGGCTGACATAGGCGTCGACGTCCGCCCGGATACGGTCGCGGACCTCGGCCGGGTAGACGGAGGCCCGCGCCTGCACCTCGTGCAACGCCTGCGCCTCGATGCGTACGGACTCCTGGGCGGCGCTGCGGCCCTCCCAGACCCCGGCGATGGCGAGCCCCAGGACGATCGCGTAGACCACGCCGATCATCATCGTCATGTACTCGATGACGTCGGGCGTCTCGGACGGGTCGTCGTCATCCCCGACACGCCGGTTGTTCAGGACGGCGATGGTGAGGACGACCGCGCAGGCGGACGCCATGGCAATGCTCAGTACGAGCCATTCGGACATGCATCTCTCCTGGTCAGCGGGTTGACCGCGGCCGCAGTACGGCGACGGCGAACACCGCCGGGGCGGTGATGAGCAACGTCAGGGACACCAGTGAGGGCCCGCTCCTCGGCTGCTTGCGGGTCGGTTTGCGGTACGTCGGCAGGGCGACGGCCCGGGGTTGCGGAGGCTCGGTCCGTGCCGGGGGCTTCGGCGTGGGCGAGGGCTTCGGTGGCGGTGCGGGCGCCGGAGGCGGCGGGGGTGGCGGAGGCGGCGGAGGCGGCGGCTCCTCGACCACCGGTGGCGGTGGCGGTGGCGGTGGCGGAGGCGGTGGCGGAGGCGGAGGTGGCGGGGGAGGTGGTGGAGGCGGGGGCGGTGGCTTCGGTGGGGGCGGTGGCGGAGGTGGCTCCGGCTCGGAGACCGCGACACAGCCCCCGTCGCCCGCCACGGCGACCGAGGAGCCGCCGTCGCCCTGCCCGATCGAGGCCACCGCGCAGTTGTCGGCGGACGCGGGCAGCGGTACGGCTGTCAGCCAGAGGAGTGCGGCGACCGTCGTGAGCCGCGCGATGCGTGATCCGTACACGATCGGGAGCATGATCCACACCGCTGCGGTACACGCGGTTCCGCCGGATGATTCGCCTGATCGTGGGGATAATCGGCCATTCGTGTTTGCGCCCGTGCTCGCTTCCGTGTTCGCCCCGCGATCTTCGGCCGCCGAAATTCTTCTCGGTTCTCCTTTGAACGCGACCCTGTCGACGCCCCGTACCTAGGGCCATGAACGGCGCGGTCCCGCGCCGTCATCGGAAGCGATACGACGAAGCACCACGGGAGTCGACATGAACACCTGGCGCAACGCCTCGCTCGCGGTCACCGCCGCGGCTCTGTTGACGCTCACGACGGCGTGCGGTCAGGAGCAGGGAGACGCATCGCCCAACGGCCAGGCGGTGGGCAACGCGGCCCCGGCCCAGCAGCCGGCCGACAGCGGCTACGGATCGGCCGGCGGGGGATACGGCTCCGGGGCCGACGCGGAGGCGACGGAACCGAAGGAAGCCGGTCAACTCGCCGTCCAGGACAGCAAGAAGCTCGGAAAGGTTCTCACCGACAGCGAGGGCTTCACGCTCTACCGCTTCGACAAGGACACCGCCAACCCGCCGAAGTCCGCCTGCGAGGGCGAGTGCGCCAAGGTCTGGCCGGTGGTCGCCGCGGGCAACGCCACCGCCGCGGCCGGTACCGACGCCGACCTGCTCGGAGAGGTCAGCCGCGCCGACGGCACCAGTCAACTCACCGTCGACGGCTGGCCGATGTACCGGTACGCGAAGGACACCGCCCCGGGCCAGGTCAACGGACAGGGCGTCGGCGGCACCTGGTTCGCCGCGGCCCCCGACGGCAAGAAGGCGGCGAAGAACGCCGACAGCGAGGGCGCGGCCGAACCCGCCGATCCCGCCGGTCTTTCGGTCCGCAAGGACCCGGAACTCGGCGACATCGTGGTGGACGGCCGCGGGATGACGGTTTACCGCTTCACCAAGGACTCCGCCTGGCCGATGAAGACCGCGTGCACGGGCGAGTGCCTCAAGAAGTGGCCGGTAGTGGCCCCCATGGCCAAAAATGCGGTGGACGGTGTGACGACGAAGGGATTCGTCACCTTCGACCGTCCCGACGGCATCAAGCAGCAGACCATCGACTGCTGGCCCATCTACACCTTCGCGGGCGACGCCAAGCCCGGCGACACCAACGGACAGGGCGTCGGCGGCACCTGGTATGCCGTTTCTCCCGATTCCAAACTCGTCGGCGCTCCCAAGTAATCACGGGCCCCGCCGAACAAGCACCCAGGAGCCCCAAGTAGCCCCGAATCACCGGGAAACGGTGACCGGAGTGCCGGTCCGTCGCTGTCCGCATACGCGCAGCGACGGATCGGCCGTTGTTGCCAGCGGAGTGTGACCAATAACGGATCGCTAATTTCCGTTTCCACTCGCTCTCTTGGCGGTCGATCAGTAGCCTCTGGTCAACACTGACCATGAACATGGCCGGATCGCCGTGGCGACTTGTTGGAGACATCGATGGAGCGTCCCGCCTGGGCACCGCAGGGCATTGACATTTCGGTGCCGAGCGTGTCTCGCATGTACGACTTCTATCTGGGCGGATCGCACAATTTCGAGGTGGACCGGGAAGCCGCGCGCAAGGCCATGGAGTTCCTCCCGGGCCTTCCCAAGATCATGCAGGCCAATCGAGCCTTTATGCGCCGCGCCGTCCGCTACGCCATCGCCTCGGGCATCGACCAGTTCCTGGACATCGGCTCCGGCATCCCGACCTTCGGCAACGTCCACGAGGTCGCCCAGGCCGCCGACCCCGCGGCCAAGGTGGCGTACGTCGACCACGACCCGGTCGCCGTCGCCCACAGCCAGGCGGTGCTGGAGGGCAACGACCGTGCGGTGATCGCCGCCGCCGACCTGCGCAACCCCAAGGAGATCCTGGCGAACCCGCAGGTCACCGGACTGCTCGACCTGGACCGCCCGGTGGCCCTGCTGCTCGTCGCGGTGCTCCACTTCATCGAGGACGCCGACGACCCGCGTGCCGCGGTCGCCGAACTGCGCGAGGGGCTGGCCCCCGGCAGCCTGATCGTCCTGACCCACGCCTCGTACGAGGGCATCCCGATGCCCAAGGAGGAGGCGGCCGGCACGGTCGGCGTCTACCGGAACATCCGCAACCCGCTGATCATGCGCTCGCACGAGGAGATCGGTCAGTTCTTCGAGGGCTACGAGATGGTCGAGCCGGGGCTCGTGTCGATGCCCGCCTGGCGGCCCGACAACCCGCAGGCGCCCGAGCAGGAGGACCCGTACGCCTTCTCGGGCTTCGCAGGGGTTGGGCGCAAGGCGTGAGCATTCCCGCCCAGGCGTCCGGGGAACCGGACGCGGAACCAGACGGCCCGGAAGGCCGGCTCCGGAGATTCGCCAGGATCTGGAGCCGGGCCATCTTCCCCCTGACCGCCACCTCCCTCACCCGGCCGGAGTTCGAAGAGCATCTGCTGCCCCTGGCACGCGAGCTGAACGGCATCCTGCACGCCCGCCCCTTCGACGCCTCGCCCGCCCAGCGGATCGGCGCGGCCCTGATCGACGCGCACTGCACCGACCCGGACGCCCTCAGCTCCACGCTCGGCGTCGTCGACTCCTACCTCGTGCTGTACTGCGGCGGCAACGGACCGGAACCGCTCTCCACCGAGGACGGCCGGGCCCGCTGCGCCCGGATCCAGCACACGCTGGCCGCCGGCTTCACGTCGGCCCTGCGCGAGCGCACGCTCGCCGAGCAGGAGGCCATCGCCCGCTCGGCGCTGACCGCCCGCTCGCACGCCGAAGAGGCCCTGCACGCCACCGAGGCACGCTTCCGCGCGGTCTTCAAGGACGCGGCCATCGGCATCGGCATCGCCGACCTGGACGGCAACATCCTGGAGATCAACGACACCCTCACCAAGATGTTCGGCGGTCTCGAGCACCACGTCCGCAGCCACAAGGTGAACGAGTGGGTCCACCCCGAGGACTCGCCGCAGGTGTGGAAGTACTACGACGAGCTGGTACGCGGCGAACGCGACCACTACCGGGTCGAGAAGGCGTACTACCGCAACGACGGCACCGTCCTGTGGACCAACCTCACCGTTTCGCTGCTGCGGGACTCCGAAGGGCGTCCCGAGTACCAGCTCGCGCTGATGGAGGACACCACCGAGCGGCGGCTGCTGAATCTGCGGCTGCGCTACGAGGCCACCCACGACGCGCTCACCGGACTGCCCAACCGGACCCTGTTCTTCGAACGTCTGGAGAAGGCCCTCGCCGCTCAGGAAGGCATCCGCTTCGGCCTCTGCTACCTGGACCTCGACGGCTTCAAGGCCATCAACGACAGCCTCGGCCACGCGGCCGGCGACCGGCTCCTGGTCGAGGTCGCGGACCGGCTGCAGAGCTGTGCGCCGGCGCCCGGCGAGATGGTCGCCCGGCTCGGCGGCGACGAGTTCGTCGCCCTCACCACCGGACCGGACACCGCCGACCAGGTGGACGAACTGGCCGGCCGCATCCTGAACGCGCTCGCCACCCCCATCCGCCTCGACGGCCGTGAACTGACGGTCCGCGGCTCGATCGGCGTCGTCGAGGGGCCCTCCGGGGAGCGCAGCGCCGCCGAGGTGCTGCGCAGCGCCGACATCACGATGTACCGGGCCAAGGCGGCGGGCGGCAACCGCTTCCAGCTCGCCGACGCGGAGGCCGACGCGCGTGCCATCACCCGGCACGGGCTGACCACCGCGCTGCCGGCCGCCCTGGACCGGGGCGAGTTCTTCATCGAGTACCAGCCGCTGGTGCACCTGGGCGACGGCACCGTGCACGGCGCCGAGGCGCTCGTACGGTGGTGCCATCCGCAGCACGGCGTGCTCGGCCCCGACCGGTTCATCCCGCTCGCCGAGCACACCGGGCTCATCGTGCCGCTCGGACGCTGGGTGCTGGAGGAGTCCGTACGGCAGGCGAACTTCTGGCAGGAGCGGCACAGCGACGGAGGCCCGCTGCGGATCAACGTCAACCTCTCGCCGACCCAGCTGCACCACCCGCGCCTGGTCGCCGAGACGGTCGATGTCCTGGAGCGGTCCGGTCTGGAGCCGGGAGCGCTCTGCCTGGAGGTGACCGAGTCCGCGCTGATCGGGGCCGACGACGACCTCCTCAAGCCGCTGCGGCAGCTCGCGGAGATGGGCGTCGACATCGCGCTCGACGACTTCGGCACCGGCTACTCGAACCTGGCGAACCTGCGGCGGCTGCCGGTGAGCGTGCTCAAGCTGGACCGTTCCTTCACCCGGGGCATGCAGCAGCACCCGGCGGACCCGGTCGACCTGAAGATCGTCGAGGGCATCGTGTCGCTGGCCCACAGTCTGGAGCTGGCCGTCACGGTGGAGGGCGTGGAGACGGGCGCCCAGGCCGAGCAGCTGCGACGGCTCGGCTGCGACACCGCCCAGGGCTGGTACTACGCCCGCCCCGGGGCCCCGGACCGCATCCACTCGCTGCTGCTGGCGGACGCGGTCTGACCTTCGCCGTCGCCGGGCGGGGACAGGCCGCCCGGCGGACCGCGTACAGCGGTTCGCCCGCCCGGTGAGCCGTCCGCCGGACCGTCCGCCCGGCGGAACGTGTACGTATCCGGCCCGTCGCGCCCGGCGTGCCGCCCGGTCAGCCGGTGTCCGGGCCGTGCTCCAGCAGCATCCGCTGGAGTTCCCGCGCGGCCCGGGGCGGGGCCACGTCGCTGCGGTGCGCCAGCGCGATCGTGCGCCGCAGCCCGGCACCGGCCAGCGGAGTCCTGCGCAGGTCGGGTCCCGCGCGCCGGGCCGCCATGCTCGGCACCACGGCGATGCCGAGCCCCGCCCGGACGAAACCGAGCACCGCGTCCATCTCGCCGCCCTCGACGGTGAACGAGGGCTCGAAGCCCTCCGCGCGGCAGGCGGCGAGCGTCAGCTCCCGCAGGTTGTACCCGTGCCGGAACATCACCAGCGGCGCCCCCTCCAGATCCGCGACCCGGACCCGGCCGCCCCGCCCCGGCGCCGGCTCCGCCGCCGAGGACACCACCACCAGGTCCTCGTGCAGCAGCTCCACCGTGGTCAGCGCGGGGGAGGCGGCCGGCAGCGGCAGCACCACCAGCGCCAGATCCAGCGTTCCGCGCGCCAGCTGACGTACGAGGTCGTGCGAGCCGCCCTCCTCCAGCAGCAGCCGCACCCCCGGATGCCGGTCGTGGAAGGCCCGCAGCACATCCGGCAGCAGCCCGGTGCACAGGCTCGGCGTCGCCCCCAGCCGCACCCGGCCGCTGCGCAGCGAGACCAGCTCCTGGACCTCCTGCCGAGCCGTCTCGGCGTCCGCGAGGATCCGCCGGGCCAGCGGCAGCAACGCCTCGCCCGCGTCGGTGAGGGCGATGTTGCCCCGGGCCCGGCTGAACAGATCCGCGCCCAACTCCGTCTCCAGCGCGCGGATCTGCTGGGAGAGCGAGGGCTGTGAGACATGCACCGCCTCGGCGGCCCGGGTGAAGTGCCGGGCCTCGGCGACGGCCACGAAGTAGGTGAGCTGCTGGAAGTGCATGAGCCCGACGATAACCTCTGTCGATAGCCAGTGCCTATGGAGATCAGCCGGGCCATGTCTTGGACTGATCGGACCCTTCGCCCCTACCGTCAGGTTCATGGCATTGGCAACGCGGACGGACCGACGGCCGTCGATGACGCGTACGCTCTGGGACTCGACCGTCGGCAAGAAAACGATCATGGCCGTGAGCGGTCTGATCATGCTCGGGTATCTCGTCGCCCACATGGTGGGAAACCTGAAGATCTTCTTCGGACCCGGTGAGTTCGACGGCTACGCCCACTGGCTGCGCACCATGGGTGAACCGATCCTGCACTACGAGTGGGCGCTCTGGATCGTCCGGGTGGGGCTGGTCGCCGCCGTCGTGCTGCACGGCGTCTCCGCGTACCAGCTGAGCCGGCGCGACATCAAGGCGCGCCCGGCCAAGTACGTCCACAAGAGGCCACGGGCCAGTTACGCCACCCGGACCATGCGCTGGGGCGGGATCATCCTCGCGCTCTTCATCGTCTGGCACATCCTCGACCTGACGACCGGCACCGTCCACACCAGCTTCGAGGCCGGGCACCCGTACCAGAACGTCATCGACACCTTCTCGACCTGGTACGGCAACGTCATCTACATCGTCGCGGTGCTCGCCGTCGGTCTGCACGTCCAGCACGGCTTCTGGAGCGCCGCGCAGACCCTGGGCGTCGGCAACGCGACCCGCGACCGCATCCTGAAGACCCTCGCCAACCTCCTCGCGGCAGTGCTGACCCTGGGCTTCATCTCCGTACCCGTCGCCGTCATGACCGGAGTGGTGAGCTGACATGCCCGACTACACGCAGTACCGCACGGGCGAGCCCGCCGTCGACACCAAGGCCCCCGAGGGCCCCGTCAACGAACGCTGGGACACCCGCCGCTTCCAAGCGAAACTCGTGAACCCCGCCAACCGGCGCAAACACACCGTCATCGTCGTCGGCACCGGTCTGGCCGGCGGCGCGGCCGGCGCCACCCTCGCCGAACAGGGCTACCACGTCGTCCAGTTCTGCTTCCAGGACTCGCCCCGGCGCGCCCACTCGGTGGCCGCCCAGGGCGGCATCAACGCGGCGAAGAACTACCGCAACGACGGCGACTCCATCCACCGGCTCTTCTACGACACCGTCAAGGGCGGTGACTTCCGCGCCCGGGAGTCCAACGTCCACCGGCTGGCGCAGATCTCGGTGGAGATCATCGACCAGTGCGTCGCCCAGGGCGTGCCCTTCGCCCGCGAGTACGGCGGCCTCCTCGACAACCGCTCCTTCGGCGGTGTCCAGGTCTCCCGCACGTTCTACGCGCGCGGCCAGACCGGACAGCAGCTTCTCCTCGGCGCCTACCAGGCGCTGTCCCGGCAGATCGCCACCGGCGGCGTCGAACTCCACGCCCGTACCGAGATGCTGGACCTGATCGTGGTGGACGGAAAGGCGCGCGGGATCGTCGCCCGCGACCTCGTCACCGGGAAGATCGACACCTACTTCGCCGACGCGGTCGTCCTGGCCACCGGCGGCTACGGCAACGTCTTCTACCTGTCGACCAACGCCATGAACTCCAACGCCACCGCGATCTGGCGGGCCCACCGGCGCGGCGCCTACATGGCCAACCCCTGCTTCACCCAGATCCACCCCACCTGCATTCCGCGCACCGGCGACCACCAGTCCAAGCTGACGCTGATGAGCGAGTCGCTGCGCAACGACGGCCGCATCTGGGTGCCCAAGGCCGAGGGCGACACCCGCCCGGCCAACCAGATCCCCGAGGACGAGCGCGACTACTACCTGGAGCGCATCTACCCCGCCTTCGGGAACCTGGTGCCCCGCGACATCGCCTCCCGCGCCGCCAAGAACGTCTGCGACGAGGGGCGCGGCGTCGGCCCCGGCGGGCAAGGGGTCTACCTGGACTTCGCCGAAGCCATCCAGCGCATGGGCCGCAAGGCCGTCGAGGCCAAATACGGCAACCTCTTCGACATGTACCAGCGGATCACCGACGAGGACCCCTACACGGTCCCGATGCGGATCTACCCCGCCGTGCACTACACGATGGGCGGCCTCTGGGTCGACTACGACCTCCAGACCACCATCCCGGGCCTCTTCGCCATCGGCGAGGCCAACTTCTCCGACCACGGGGCCAACCGGCTCGGGGCCTCCGCCCTGATGCAGGGCCTCGCCGACGGCTACTTCGTCCTGCCCTCCACCATCAACGACTACCTCGCCCGCAACCCGCACACCGAGGACGTCGACGCCGAACACCCCGCCGTCGCCGAGGTGGTGGCGGAGACCGAGGACCGCATCAACCTGCTGCTCTCCGTCGACGGCGACCGCACCCCCGACTCCTTCCACCGGGAGATCGGTGAACTCATGTGGGAGTACTGCGGGATGGCGCGCACCGAGGACGGTCTGCGCAAGGCGCTCGCCAGAATCCCGGAGATCCGCGAGGAGTTCTGGCGGCGGATCAAGGTCCCCGGCACCGGCGAACAGTTCAACCAGTCGCTGGAGAGGGCGAATCGCATCGTCGACTACCTGGAGCTCGCCGAGCTCATGTGCCTCGACGCACTGCACCGCGCCGAGTCCTGCGGCGGCCACTTCCGCGAGGAGTCCCAGACCCCGGACGGCGAGGCCGAACGGCGCGACGAGGAGTTCTCCTACGCCGCCGCCTGGGAGTTCACCGTCACCGGCGGCGCCCCCGTCCTGCACAAGGAAGACCTCGTCTTCGAGTACGTCCACCCCACCCAGCGGAGCTACGCATGAAGCTCACCCTGCGCGTCTGGCGTCAGCGCAACGCCGAAGAGCCCGGCGCCATGGCCACCTACGAAGTCGACAACATCTCCGCCGACATGTCGTTCCTGGAGATGCTCGACACCCTCAACGAGGAACTCACCCTCGCCGGGGACGAGCCCGTCGCCTTCGACCACGACTGCCGCGAGGGCATCTGCGGCGCGTGCAGCCTCGTCATCAACGGCGACGCCCATGGCCCGGAGCGCACCACCACCTGCCAGCTCCACATGCGGTCCTTCGCCGACGGCGACACGATCGACATCGAGCCCTGGCGGGCCTCCGCCTTCCCGGTCATCAAGGACCTGGTCGTCGACCGCTCCTCCTTCGACCGGATCATCCAGTCCGGCGGCTACATCTCCGCCCCCACCGGCACCGCCCCGGACGCCCACGCCACCCCGGTGCCCAAGCCGGACGCCGACTTCGCCTTCGAGCACGCCGAGTGCATCGGCTGCGGAGCCTGCGTCGCCGCCTGCCCGAACGGCTCGGCGATGCTGTTCACCTCGGCGAAGGTCAACCACCTGGGCGTCCTGCCGCAGGGCGCCCCCGAACGCGAGACCCGCGTCCTGGACATGGTGGCCCAGATGGACGACGAGGGGTTCGGCGGTTGCACCCTGGCAGGCGAGTGCGCCACGGCCTGCCCCAAGGGCATCCCGCTGCCCTCGATCGCCGCGATGAACAAGGAGTGGCTGCGGGCCACCCGTAAAGTCCGCCGCTGACGGAGGAGTTGATCCCGTACGGCTCCGAACTCCCGGGAGCGGTACGGGATCAGCTCCGCAGCGCCCCCTGCGCCCTAGCGCCGCAGTGCCTTGGCCAGATACGGCGCCGTGCGGCTCGCGGCGGCACGCGCCACCTCCGCCGGAGTGCCGGTCGCCACGATCCGCCCGCCCCGGTCCCCGCCCTCGGGCCCCAGGTCGATGACATGGTCCGCGCCCGCCACCACGGCCATGTCGTGCTCCACGACCACCACCGTGCTCCCGCCGTCGACCAGCGCGTGCAACTGCCGCATCAACACCTCCACATCGGCCGGATGCAGCCCCGTCGTCGGCTCGTCCAGCAGATACAGCGTGTGCCCGCGCCGGGTGCGCTGGAGCTCGGCCGCCAGCTTGATGCGCTGCGCCTCGCCGCCGGACAGCTCCGTGGCGGGCTGGCCGAGCCGCAGATATCCGAGCCCGACGTCCAGCAAAGTGGTCAGCGCACGCTCGGCGGCCGGCGTCCCGGCGAAGAACGAGGCCGCCGACTCCACGGTGAGGTCCAGGGCCTGAGCGATCGTCAGACCGTCGAGGGTGACCTCCAGCGTCTCCGGGTTGTAGCGCGCACCGTGACAGTCCGGGCAGGGCGCGTAGGTGCTCGGGAGGAACAGCAGCTCCACCGAGACGAAGCCCTCGCCCTGGCAGGTCTCGCACCGCCCGCCGCTCACGTTGAACGAGAACCGCCCCGCGCCGTAGCCGCGCTCCCGCGCCTTCTCCGTCCGCGCGAAGAGCTTGCGTACCGCGTCGAACAGGCCGGTGTACGTGGCCAGATTGGACCGGGGCGTCCGGCCGATGGGCTTCTGGTCGACCTGGACGAGCCGGTCCACCGCCTCCAGGCCGGTGGCCTCCGCGCAGTACCGCTCGGCCACACCGGGCTCCTCGCCCGCCTGCCGGTCCGCCAGCACTCCGGCGAGCACCTGGCCGACCAGGGTCGACTTGCCCGAGCCGGACACCCCGGTCACCGCCGTGAACACCCCGAGCGGGAACGCCGCGTCGACGCCCCGCACATTGTGCCGCTCCACACCGCCGAGCCGGAGCCACCCGGACGGCGTACGCGCCCGGCGTACCGGCCCGGCCCCCTGTCCGCCCTCCGGGAACAGGAAGCGGCGCGTCGCCGACTCCGGGACCTGGGCGAGCCCTTCCGGCGGTCCGCTGTGCAGCACCCGCCCGCCGTGCTCCCCGGCCAGCGGGCCCACGTCCACCAGCCAGTCCGCCCGCCGCACCACATCCATCTGGTGCTCCACCACGAAGACCGAGTTCCCGGCCTCCTTCAGCCGCCCCAGCACCCCGAGCAGCGCCTCGGTGTCCGCCGGGTGCAGCCCGGCCGACGGCTCGTCCAGCACATAGACCACGCCGAACAGTCCCGACCGCAACTGCGTGGCCAGCCGCAGCCGTTGCAGCTCACCGGAGGACAGGGTCGGGGCCGTCCGGTCCAGGCTCAGATAGCCGAGCCCCAGCTCCGTCACCGTCCCGATCCGCGCCAGCAGATCGCCCGTCAGCACCCGGGCCGTCTCCTCACCGCCCGCGCCCGCACCGCCGGCCCCGGCACCCGACAGCACCTCGGCCAGATCGGACAGCGGCAGCCCGGCCAGCTCCGCGATGGTCCGCCCGGCGAAGGTCACCGCCATCGCCTCGGCCCGCAGCCGGCTCCCACCGCACACCGGACACGGGGCACTGGTCAGGAAACGCTCCGCCTTCGCCCGCAGGGAACGGCTCTTGGTGTCGGCGAAGGTGTGCAGCACATAGCGGCGCGCGCTCATGTACGTACCCTGGTACGGGCGTTGGATCCGGCCGGCGTCCCGTACCGGATGGACCGTCACCACCGGCTGCTCGTCGGTGAACAGGATCCACTCGCGGTCCTTCGGATCCAGCTCCCGCCACGGCCGGTCGACGTCGTACCCCAGCGCGTCCAGCACATCCCGCAGATTCTTGCCCTGCCAGGCCCCCGGCCACGCGGCGATCGCCCCGTCCCGGATCGACAACGCCGGGTCCGGGACCAGCAGCTCCTCGTCCGTCCGGTGGATCCGCCCCAGCCCGTGGCACTCCGGGCACGCGCCGACGGCGGTGTTGGGGGAGAAGGAGTCGGAGTCCAGCCGCTCGGCCCCCGGTGGATAGTCCCCGGCCCGGGAGAAGAGCATCCGCAGCGAGTTGGAGAGGGTGGTGACCGTCCCGACGGACGACCGGGCCCCCGGCGCGGAGCGCCGCTGCTCCAGCGAGACGGCGGGCGGCAGCCCGGTGATCTCCCCGACCGCCGGTGCGCCCACCTGATGGATCAGCCGCCGCGCGTACGGCGCGACGGACTCGAAGTAGCGGCGCTGGGCCTCCGCGTAGAGCGTCCCGAAGGCCAGCGAGGACTTCCCCGAGCCCGACACGCCCGTGAAGACCGTCAGGGTGTCGCGCGGGATGTCGACCTGGACGTCCTTGAGGTTGTGCTCGCGGGCGCCGCGCACGCGGACGTACGGATCGTGGGGGGAGGGCATGGGGCTCGGCTCCGTACGGGTGGGGTTCTGACGCCTTGGGACAAACAGTTCGATTCTAGGCGTCGGCGCCGACGGAGGCCGCCCGGGATCCGGCGGCGTGCCTCACGGGGCGCAGGCGCGGACGACCGCGTCGGTGTCCCAGTAGAACGGCCGCATCTCGGAGATCAGGCCGTCCCGGACGGTGAGGGTCTGGAGGACGGGGAATGTCAGCTCCCGCCTGGTTGCCCGGGACCTGGCGCGGACGATCGTGTGCACCACCGAGATTTCACCGGTGGCCAGGAAGTCTTGCTCCACCAGCTCGAACATGGCCCAGATGTCGCTCATCGCCAGGAAGAACCGCTCCATCCCCCGGTGTCCGCGCCAGACCCCGCCGTACGGGAGCGCGGCCGCCTGGTGCAGGACCACGTCGGGCGCGAAGCAGGGCGCGAGGAGGTCGAAAGAGGCGGTGCCGGGTCCGCCGGCCGCCAGATAGCGGGCTTCGGCTGTGTACATGGCGGTGAGGACCGCCCGGGAATCCGTCGTCGGTGAGTGGGTCATGCCTCCCAGCGTTCCCGCTCCTCGTGGCCGGGTCCGGCGGTTATCGGACGTCGAGGCCTCGTTGCCGCACCCGCTCGTCGATCCGGGCGATCCGGGCGAGCCGCCGCAGCGAGTCCGTCAGCGCCTCGCGGTCGTACGTGCTGGTGGTGACGAGCACCTCGTCCGCCCCGGTCTCCGTGATCGCCTTCTCCAATTGCTCGGCCACCTGGTCCTCGGTGCCGTGGACATGGCCGTCGAGCCCCTGCTCGTACAGCCTCCGCTCCTTGGCCGTCATGGTGAGGGCCTCGACGCGTTCGGCCGGGGCCAGCGGCGGAAAGTCCCCGTGCGTACGGGAGTAGGCCATGGCCCACGCCTCCGGTACGAGCAGCCGGCGGGCCGCCTCCTCGGTGCCGGCGACGGCCACCGAGCCCGCGACGATCACCTCGGGCCGCTCGGCGCGCGCGGAGGGGCGGAAGTCGCGGCGGTAGACCTCGATCGCGCGCAGCACCTTCTCCCGGCCGCGCAGATCGCCGATGACGAGCGGGAGCCCGGCGGCCGCGGCGACGGCCGCGCCCTCCCCGATCGCCAGGACGTACGCGGGGATGTGCAGGCCCTCCGCCGGATGGGCGTGGACCCGGGGGTGGGCCTGTTGCGTGCCGTCGATCCAGCCGAGCAGTTCGGTGAGCCGTCCGGGGAAGTCCTCGGCGTCCTCCTTGCCGTGGCCGAGCGCCCGGCGCACGCCGTCGGTGAACCCCACGGAGCGGCCGAGCCCCATGTCGATCCGGCCGGGGAAGAGCGAGGCGAGCACCCCGAACTGCTCGGCGACGACCAGCGGCCGGTGGTTGGGCAGCATCACCCCGCCGGTGCCGACCCGGATGGTGGAGGTCGCGGCGGCGACGGCGGCCGCCAGCACCGTCGGCGCGGACCCCGCGACCCCGGGCACACCGTGGTGCTCGGAGACCCAGAAGCGGTGGAAGCCGAGCGCCTCCGCCTCCCGCGCCAGGTCGACGGTGTCGCGCAGCGCCCGGGGCGCGTCGTGCCCCTCACGGGTGCGCGAGCGGTCCAGGACGGAGAAGCGGGTCGAGGCGATCACAGAGCTCACGCTCTGTTCAACGCGCTCGGTCCGCAGGGATTCCCGAGGTGCTTCGAACTGCTTCCTAAGCTGGGGGAGTGAACGACGACGCACGGCCGCTGGCCGTTTTCGACCTGGACGGCACCCTTGCCGACACCGCCCACCGGCAGCACTTCCTGGAGGGCGCCACACGCGACTGGGCCGGATTCTTCGCCGCGGCCCCGGCCGACCCGCCGCTCCCGGAGGGCGTACGGATGGTCCTCGCGAGCGCCGAGGAGTGCGAGATCGTCTATCTGACCGGCCGGCCCGAGCGGTGCCGTCGTGACACCGTGCGCTGGCTGAGCCGTCAGGGGCTGCCCGAGGGCACGCTGTTCATGCGGCGCAACGACGACCGGCGCCCCGCACGCCGGACGAAGCTGGACATCCTCCGGCGGCTGGGGCGGACGGGGCAGGTGCGCATGCTCGTGGACGACGACGCGTTGGTCTGCGATGCGGCCGAAGTGGCCGGATTTACCGTGGTGCGGGCCCGCTGGGCCGACCCGTCGGAGGCGCTGAAGGACGCGCAGGAACGCGAGGGGCGCACCTGATCAGGTCGATCAAGCGGATCAGGTGTTTTCGTCGAGCCTGAAGCCCACCTTCAGGCCGACCTGATAGTGCGCGATTCGGCCATCTTCGATATGGCCACGAACTTGATTAATCTCGAACCAATCGAGATTGTGCAACGTTTCCGCCGCTCTTGCGACGCCGTTCCGGATCGCCGCGTCGATGCCCTCCTCGGAGGTTCCTACGATCTCGGTGACCCGATAGGTGTGGTTCGCCATTGTTTGTCTCCTTTCCTGTGACCACGTTGCCCCAATCCGTGAGGTCCCGCGAGGGGGCGGGTGGGGCGCATCGGGACGGGCGCCCGCCTTGACCTACTGATTGGTCCATACCAAAATTCAGCCAACCACCCGTGCGAGCGCCGCCCGCAATCCCCCCACACCGGGTCCCGATTTCGTCGTGCCGTTTCGCAGAAGGTGACCACGTGAAGAACCGCATACTGGCCGGAGCCATCGCGCTTGTCTCAACCGTCGCCCTCGGCGGATGCGGCTACATATCGGGCTCGGGCAGCGGTGACCGCACGGTGACGATCTGGCTGATGAAGGACAGCGTCTCGCCCGGCTTCCTGGACAAGTTCACCCGCTCGTACGAGGAGGAGAACCCCTCGATCGAGCTGGACTTCAAGATCCAGGAGTGGAGCGGTATCGGCCCCAAGGTCATCTCCGCACTGGAGGGAGACGACGCCCCGGACGTGATCGAGGTCGGGAACACGCAGGTCGCGCAGTACGCGGAGAGCGGCGGCCTGCGCGATCTGACCCTGGAGTCGATGCGCGACCTGGGCAGCGAGGACTGGCTGCCCGGTCTGGCCCAGCCCGGCAGCATCAACGGCGTGCAGTACGGCATCCCCTGGTACGCGGCCAACCGCGTGGTGATCTACAACAAGGAGATCTTCGAGAAGGCGGGCATCGACTCCGTCCCGAAGACGCGCGCCGAGTGGATCGCCGACTCCGAGAAGCTCAACAGCGCCGGGAACCAAGGCATTTACCTGGCCGGTCAGAACTGGTACGTACTCGCCGGATTCATCTGGGACGAGGGCGGCGAGCTCGCCGACGAGAACGGCGGCGACTGGCAGGGCGCCCTGGACACTCCGGAGGCCCTGGCGGGCATGGAGTTCTACCAGAAACTCCAGGCGCTCGGCGACGGCCCGACGGACGCCGACGAGGAGAAGCCCCCGCAGACCGACGTATTCGCCAAGGGCGACGTCGCGCAGATCATCTCGGTGCCGGGCAGCGCCGCGCTCATCGAGCAGAAGAATCCCGAACTCAAGGGAAAACTCGGCTACTTCCCCATTCCCGGTAAGACCGCGAAAGCCCCCGGCTCGGTATTCACCGGCGGCTCCGACCTCATCGTCCCGAAGAACGCCGACGAGCGCAGCGCCGGCATCGCCGTCGTCAAGGCGCTGGCGAGCGAGAAATGGCAGACGGAGCTCGCCCGGGGCATGAGCTACGTGCCCAACAAGCCGAGCCTCGCCCATGTCATCGAGGGCGACGAGGGCACCGCGGCGATGGCGGAAGGCGCCACCCGGGGCCGCGCCACCCCCAACTCGTCCCAGTGGGCCCGGGTCGAGGCGGAGAACCCGATCAAGCCCTACATGACGGCCGTGCTGGAGGGCGGCGACCCGGCCCGTGAGGCCAAGGCCGCCTCCGAGCGGATCACCGCCATGCTCACCGGCAGCGGCTGACCCCTCCCGGACGGCGGGCCGGGGACGCGGCGGCACCGCGTCCCGGCGCACGCCCCGCGAGGCTCGGCGCACGCCCCGCGAAGGCCCGGTGGCCCGGTGCAGGCACGGCGGCCCCGGCGGCGCCGCGTCCCGGTGCACGCCGCGCAGAGGTTCGGCGGCCCCGGGCCGACGGCGGCCCCAGGCTCGGCTGCCCCGGTCCGGCGGCTCCCCGGGGCCGGGCGGCCCTGGGGATTCAGCCGTCGCACATCCCCGCTCCCCACAGCGGTCACGTCGAATCCAGCCGGCGACGGAAGAAGTAAGGGGCCGGGCCGTCGCACTCCCGCGACGCCCCGGCAGCGACCCTGCCGCTTCCGTCCCCGGAGACCGCCATGACCGTGCTGCCCGTCGCCCCGCTCCCCGCCACCGCCCCCGCCGCATCCGTTCCGGCCCCCGCCACCATCCCCGCCCGTTCCGCGGCCCCCGGTCCGGCCGCCGCGCCGGAACCGGCCTACCGGGTCTCGCTCGCCACCTGCCAGGAAGACATACGCGCGGCCCAGCGCCTGCGCCACCTGGTGTTCGCCGGGGAGCTCGGAGCCCGCCTGGACGGGCCCGAACCCGGCCTGGACAGCGACGCGTTCGACGCCTACTGCGACCACCTGCTGGTCCGCGAGACCGCCACCGGAGAGGTCGTCGCCACCTACCGGCTGCTGCCGCCGGACCGGGCCCGTGCCGCCGGACGCCTCTACGCGGAGAGCGAGTTCGACCTCACCCGGCTCGCCCCGATCCGCGACGACCTCGTCGAGGTCGGCCGCTCCTGTGTCCACCCCGCCCACCGCGACGGTGCGGTCATCGCCCTCGTCTGGGCCGGACTCGCCCGCTACATGGAGCGCACCGGCCACACCTGGATCGCGGGCTGCTGCTCCCTCCCGCTGGCCGACGGCGGCGCACAGGCCGCCCGCAGCTGGAACACCGTACGCGCGGGACACCTCGCTCCGCAGGAGTACTGGGTCACCCCGCACCGCCTCTGGGACTCCTCCGCGCACGGCCCGGAAGCCGGCTCCCGGGCGGACCTCCCGCCCCTGCTGCGCGGCTACCTCCGGCTCGGCGCCCAGATCTGCGGAGCCCCCGCGTACGACCCCGACTTCAACGTCGCCGACCTGTACGTGCTGCTCTCGCTGCGCCGCACGGACCCGCGCTACCTGCGCCACTTCCTCTCCCTGGCCCCGCTGGCATGAGCACCTGGCTGCCCGTCGCCCCGTGCACCCCGGACGGCTGTGCCCGGCACGCGGGAGCCGTACGCGCCCCGCTGCCCGCCGCGCTCCTGCTGCTGACCGGCTGCACCCTGGTCCTGCTCGGGGTGGCCTGCGTGCCGCTGGTCCGGCTGCTCGGGGCCACCCGCCGGGAGCGGCTGGTCCGGCGCTGGGCGCGGGCGGTTCCCCGGGCCTTCGGCGTACGCGTCACGGTCCGGCGGCACGCGCCGGAACCCGCCGCCGGCGGCGAACTCGTCGTCGCCAACCACATCTCCTGGCTCGACATCCCGCTGATCGCCTCCGTGCTGCCCGGCCGGATGCTCGCCAAGCGCGAGATCCGGCACTGGCCGCTGCTCGGCCCGCTCGCCGCGCTCGGCGGCACCCTGTTCATCGACCGCGACCGGCTGCGCACCCTGCCCGCCGCGGTACGGACCGTCACGGCGGCCCTGCGCTCCGGCTCCCGGGTCGTGGTCTTCCCCGAGGGCAGCACCTGGTGCGGGCGGGGCGGCGGCGCGTTCCGGCCCGCCGTGTTCCAGGCGGCGATCGACGCCGGCGCGACGGTCCGGCCGGTCCGCATCGCCTACCGCGCCACCCGGCCCACCGCCACCGCCGCCGACGCGAGGGGGCAGGCCGCCGGAGCCGTGGCGTTCGTCGGGGACGATCCGCTCGCCGCCTCGCTCTGGCGTGTGGTGCGCGCGGCCGGGCTCACCGCCCGGGTCGACGTCCTCGCGCCGGTCCCCGTACCCGGCGAGGACGGCCGCCGTGCCCTGGCCCGCAGGGCGCGAGCGGCCGTCCTCGGACCCGAGGATCCGCTGCGGCCCCGTCAGACCGCCGTGGCCAGCGACAGGGCGAACCGCCCCGCCGCATCCGTCCACCACTGAGCCAGCCGCATACCGGCGGCGGCCAGCTCCTCGCGGACGTCCTCCTGACGGAACTTCGCCGACACCTCCGTACGCAGCTCCTCACCGGCCTCGAACGGCACCACGAGGTCCAGCTCGCGGATCTTGACGCTCAGCGCCCGACGGGCCCGCAGCCGCATCTCGATCCACCGGTCCGCCGGATTCCACACCGCGCGATGCTCGAACTCGGCGAGCGGGAAATCGGCCCCCAGCTCACGGTTGACGACGTTCAGGACGTTCTTGTTGAAGGCCGCCGTCACCCCGGCCGCGTCGTCGTACGCGGCCACCAGCGTCTCCTCCTCCTTCACCAGATCCGTGCCCAGCAGCAGCGCGTCCCCGGGCGAGAGCAGCGAGCGCACCGACCGCAGGAACGCCGCCCGCTCCTCCGGCAGCAGATTGCCGATCGTGCCGCCCAGGAACACCACGAGCCGCGGCCCCGGCGTCCCCGGCAGCGCCAGACCGCCGGTGAAGTCCGCGATCAGCGCGTGGACGGACAGCTCGGGGCGCTCGGCTAGCAGCGACTCGGCCGCGCCGGTCAGTGCGCTCTCGCTCACGTCCACCGGTACGTAGCTGTGCAACTCCGGGAGGGCGTCCAGCAGATGGCGGGTCTTCTCGGACGACCCCGAGCCCAGCTCGATCACGGTCCGGGCCCCCGAGGCCGCCGCGATCTCCTCGGCACGCGCCTCCAGGATCTCCCGCTCCGCGCGGGTCGGGTAGTACTCCGGCAGCCGGGTGATCTCCTCGAACAGCTCGCTGCCGCGGGCGTCGTAGAACCACTTCGGCGGCAGCGTCTTGGGGTGCCGGGTCAGGCCGTTGAGGACGTCGGCGCGCAGCGCCGCGTCCGTCGCGTCCACCGGCAGGGTGCGGGTCAGCAGGAAGGGACTCACGCGGTGGGCTCCTTGAGCGGGGTGAGCAGGACGTCCGAGGCGGTCGCGACCAGCAGGGTGCGGTCGGGGACCTCGCGCCAGAGCGGGTCGTCGTCGTAGGGCTCCGAGGCGACCGCGGTGCGGCGGCCCGGAGTGGTGAGGTACCAGAGGGTGTCGCCCCAGGCGGTCGCCGTGATCGTCTCCCCGTCGGTGAGGAGCAGATTCAGCCGGGAGCCGGGCGCGGCGGCCGCGACCTCGCGGACGGTCTCCGCGACGGCGCGCGGCACATCGTCCCCGGCGTCGGTCCGGTGCCGGATCAGCGCCCAGACGAGCGCCGAGTCGTTACGGGCGGCCAGCGACAGCAGCTTCTCGGCGGGCAGGGCGGCGGCGAGCGGGCCGAGCGATCCGGGCCAGCCCTTCACCGCCCCGTTGTGGCTGAACAGCAGCCTCCCGGCGGCGTACGGCGCGGCCGCGGCCTCCCCGTCCGCCCCCGCCTCGGTGGCGTCGCGTACGGCGGCCAGCAGCGCGGTGCTGCGGACCACCCGGGCCAGATCGGCGAAGGTCTCGTCGCCCCAGACGGGGCCCTGGCGGCGGTAGCGTCCGGGCGCCGGGTCGCCGTCCGCGTACCAACCGACGCCGAAACCGTCCGCGTTGACCGTGCCGTAGCGCTGTCGGCGCGGCGCCCAGGACTGCCGGACCAAGGAGTGCGAGGGTCGCAGCAGAAGCTCGCCGAGCGCCACCGGCTCGCCCACATAGGCGATATGACGGCACATCAGGCATCCCTCGCCGTGCGGAAGCCGGAGAAGATCTGCCGCCGCACCGGAAGGTCCCAGTTGCGGAACGTGCCCCGGCAGGCGACCTGGTCCACGGCGAACGAGCCGCCCCGCAGCACCTTGTGCCCGGGGCCGAAGAAGACCTCCGAGTACTCGCGGTAGGGAAACGCCACGAATCCCGGGTAGGGCAGGAAGTCGCTGGCGGTCCACTCCCAGACATCGCCGATCAACTGCCCCGCCCCGGAGGGCGAACGCCCCTGCGGATACGCCCCGGCCCGCGCCGGGCGCAGATGGCGCTGCCCCAGATTGGCCCGCTCCGGCGTCGGATCCTCATCGCCCCACGGGTAGCGCCGGGAGCGGCCGGAGGCCGGATCGTGCCGGGCGGCCTTCTCCCACTCGCTCTCCGTGGGCAGCCGCCGCCCCGCCCAGCGGGCGTACGCGTCCGCCTCGTACCAGCTGACGTGGAGCACCGGTTCGTCGTCCGGCACCGGCTCGGTCACCCCGAACCGCCGGCGCAGCCACTGCCCCGCGTCCCGGCGCCAGAACAGCGGTGCCTCCAGGTCGTGTTCCCGGATCATGGCCCAGCCCTCGGGCGCCCACCAGCGGGCGTCCCCGTATCCGCCGTCCTCGATGAAGCGGCGGTACGCGCCACAGGTGACCGGTGAGGTGTCCAGGTGGAACGCCGCCACCTCGCGCCGGTGCGCGGGCCGTTCGTTGTCCAGGGCCCACGGCTCGGCGGAGGTCCCCATGGTGAACGGGCCGCCGGGGACCAGGACTTCGTCCGGGAGCGTCCCGGCGTCGTCGGGCGCGGGCGGGGCGGGAGCGGTGAGCGCTGCCGGGCCCGACCGCAGCTGATGGGTGATCAGCATCGTCTCGTCGTGCTGCTGTTCGTGCTGGGCGATCATGCCGAAGGCGAACCCGGCACGCTCCAGCGGGCGTCCGCCCTCGTGCAGCGGTGCGCTCTCCAGCAGGTCCAGCGCCCGCCCCCGTACGTCGGAGGCGTACGTCCGTGCCTCGGCGGGGGCCAGCAGCGGCAGGGTGGGACGCGAGGCGCGCGAGTGCTCGAAGGCGTTGTACAGCCCGTCGATCTCCGGCCGCAGCGCCTCCCGGCCGCCGACCGCCCGCAGCAGCCACTGCTCCTCCTGATTGCCGATGTGTGCCAGGTCCCAGACCAGCGGCGACATCAACGGAGAGTGCTGGGCGGTGAGTTCACCGTCGTCGACACTGTCGGTGAGCAGCGCGGTGCGGTCGCGCGCGGCCAGCAGCGCGTCGAGGGCACGTCGCCGCAGGGCCTCGGGGTCGATGCCGGGAGCGACGGGGAAACCGGTGGCGGCGGGGCCGGAGGCCTGCGCCGGATCGAAAGCGTCGGAGAGCTCGCGGCGCTCGGCGTCTTCACGGTGCTCGGTCATGCGGAGGCCGCCTTTCCGGGATGCGGCGGGATCGTCGGCCGGCCGGGGAGCGGGCCCTCGTGCACGTCGGGCCCCACCGGCATGCTCGAACCGGTCAGCAGGCCGAGATCGGTGAGGGCGTCCGGATCGGGCAGGTCGTCGGCCGGACATCGGCCCCGGGCGACATAGCGGTCGGTGAAGGCGGCCACGGTGTCGCGCACCGCCCGGCTCGCGCCCATCCGCTCCAGCGCGGGCAGCGCCGCCCCGAAGCAGACGGTGGCCGCGGCCCGCAGCTCCGGATCCGCGAGGCCGTCGCGGGCGGCCGCCGTCCACAGCGGATTGCGCGGTGCGGCCGGTGCGCCCGCCGTCTCGGCCAGCGGCTTCACGGTGCGGTACACGGTCTCGGCGGCCTCCGGATCGTCGAACAGGGCCGTGGCGACGGCGAGCGGCACCAGCCACCCGTCGGGCCCGCTCTGCGCGTCGATCATGCGCAGCTCCAGATGGCCACGCGGCCGGACGGGCGGGAACAGCGTGGTGAGGTGGTAGTCGAGATCCGCCTGTACCGGAGGGCGCGGCGACCCGGTGCGGATCCACTCGCGGAAGGTGAGTCCCTCCGGCACGTCCCACGGACCGTCCTCGCACCGGATGCACAGCACGGTGGTGTCCAGCACATGCGCGGCCCACGCCTCGCGCGGGGCGCGCCCGGAGCCCGGAGCGAGCGTCCGGCCCGGATCGAGGTCGGCCCACAGCGACTGCCGGGTGGAGCGCCAGCCGGTCCGGCGGCCCCGCTGGAACGGCGAGTTCGCGAACGCCGCCACCAGCACCGCGCCCAGCAGATGCGCGAGCTGCCAGCGCCGTCCGAAACCGAGCGGCCCCGGCTCCTCCTCGCCCGCGTCCAGACACACCTGGACCGACGCGGAGGTGCACATCATCGCCCGCCCGGCCGGCCCCGCGCGGTCCAGCGCGGCCTCCATCGCGTCGTAACGGGGCTCGCGCAGCCGGCGGCGCGGCGACTGCCACGGGTCGACGCCGAGCCCGACCGGCGCCAGCCCGGCCGCGCCGAGCGTGGCACGGACCGCCGCCAGATCGGCCGCGGTCGTCTCGACGCACTCCGTCAACGAGCCGGCCGGCTGCGAACTGAGCTCCAGCTGGCCACCGGGCTCGAACGTCAGCGCGGCGCTCAGCGGCAGCGCGCGGACCGCCTCTACGGCGCTGTCGAGGCGCTCCTGGCCGACCGGAAGGTGCGGATGTTCCCGGTCGTGGATGAGCCATTCGAGTTCCACCCCGACCGTTCGGGGAGGACCCGTCTTGAAACATATGCCGCGCAGTAAATCCTCTGCCCCGCTCTCGTCGAGGGGGGCGGCGTCCGGGCGCGAGCCGGTCGCGCCGGGAATGTCCAAGCCCATGAGGGCCTCCTTCGCAGCTGCGTACCTACCAGCCAAACCCGTACCCGGAGATCGCACAAGGGTGCCCCCGGGCCAAGAAAATCCGGTTGCGCCCAGGCCGCGTTCCCCGTCAGCATGCCCCGTATGCACCACACGGGGGAGCGCCGGTGAGCGCGCGGCTGCGCGGCATCGCGCGCGATACGGAAGCGGTCGTCGAGGCCGGGCGATATCGCAACGCGGCAGGTCAGGACGTGTCCATCGAGCGGGCCGTGACCGCCGCGCTGTCCGGCACCAGGCTCTACGGACCGGACCCGGTGCCCGTCGCCGCGCTCGACACCGACCGCACACCGCACTTCGAGGTCACCGGCGAGAGCAGCCTCGCCGCGGCCCGCCGGATGACCGGCGAGGCCCCCGGTCGGGTCGCCGTCCTCAGCTACGCCTCGGCCCGCAACCCCGGCGGCGGCTACCTCAACGGGGCACAGGCCCAGGAGGAGGCCCTGTGCCGTGGATCGGCGCTCCACGCGACCCTGCTGCGCGCCCCGGAGTACTACGCGCACCACCGCGCCGAACGCAGCGCCTTCTACACCGACCGGGTGATCCACTCGCCCGGTGTGCCGGTCTTCCGCGACGACCGGGGCCGCTTCCTGGACGCCCCGTACACCGCCGGATTCCTCACCTCGCCCGCGCCCAACGCCGGGGTGATCCAGCGGCAGACCCCCGAGGAGGCCCACCGCATCCCGGCCGCCCTGGCCTCCCGGGCCGAACGGGTGCTGGAGGTCGCGGCCGTACGCGGCTACCGCAGGCTCGTCCTCGGGGCATGGGGCTGCGGGGTCTTCCGGAACGACCCGGCCCAGGTGGCGGAGGCGTTCCGGGCGCTGCTGGGCGCGGGCGGCCGGTTCGGCGGCCACTTCGAGCAGATCGTGTTCGGCATCCTGGACCGCGACCCCGACTCCGCCGTCCGGGCCGCCTTCGCCCGGACCTTCGGCTGACCTGACCTGACCTGACCTGATGCCGGCCGCCGTGCTCGCAGCGGGTCCGCTCAGCTCCAGCCGTACCGCTCGCGCAGCCGCCCGGTGACCAGGTCGAAACGCTCCCGGTCCAGGGCGCACGCCTCCCGGCGCATCCCGTCCTCGTGGACCCGCAGCACCCGGTCCAGATCGACCCAGGACGGCCGCCCCGAGCTGTCCCACGGGCCCGCGCCCAGCGCCACCCACTCGTGGTCCCGGTCGTGCTGCTTGCTGGAGAGCTGGACGGCGAGCAGCGTGCCCGCCTCCTCACGGGCCACGACGAGCACCGGCCGGTCCTTCCCCCGCCCGTCGTTCTCTTCGAAGGGCACCCAGGTCCAGACGATCTCGCCGGGGTCGGGATCGCCGTCGCGATCGGGGGCGTACGAGGTGCGCACGGACCCCACATCATCGGGATCGGCCTGCACGGTGGCGGTCGGCCCGCTGCTGCCGGGCACGTCAAAGGGGTTGTCGGATCGGTACGCGCTGTCGTGGAACGTCATCGCAACACCGTAGAACCTCCACCGCCCGATGCCGGGAGGGGGGCGTCGGACCGGAGCCGCGGGGCGGCGTTCCGGCCACCGTGACCGGTGCTGCGGGCCCCGGGCCGAAACCCGCTCCCACGGGTCTGGAAGACTGCCCGACGCCATGAGCCAGTTACCCAAGCAGCCCGCCGAAGTCTCCGTTCCGACCAGCGCGGACGTCGCGCGCCTCGCCGGAGTGTCCCGGGCCACCGTGTCGTACGTACTGAACAACAACGCCACCGTCCGGATCAGCGAACCCACCCGACGCCGGGTCAGGGAGGCCGCCCTCCAACTCGGTTACGTTCCGCACGCGGCTGCCCGCAGTCTGCGCGCCGGACACAGCCGCATGGTCCTGTTGCCGTCCGGACACATACCGGCGGGACCGCTGCACCAGTACTTCTTCGAGGAACTCCAGTCGGGGCTGCGCCGCCTGGACTACACCGTCGTCCAGTACGGCAGCGTCGGGCTCACCGCCGACGAGGCGGCCACGGCCTGGGCCGAACTGCGGCCCGTCGCCGTCGTCGTACCGCCGGGCATCGCCCTCACCCCGCACGGCACCGGCATCCTGACCCGCTCCGGCGCCAAGGCGGTGATCACCCTGGGCCCAGACCCGGTGGCCGGAGCGCACGGTCTGGTGATGGACCAACGCCAGGTCGGAGCCAGCGCGGTGGAACATCTGGTGGCCCGGGGCCGTCGCCACATCGGGGTCGTCATGCCCCAGGAACCGGGCCGGTCGCCCTTCTCCGAACCCCGCCTCACCGGAGCACGACGCGCCGCCGAACCGGTGGGGGCCCGGGTCTGCCCGCTCCCGCTGCGGTACGAGGAGGACTCCGCGCACCAGCTGGCGGCCCGCTGGCCGGAACTGGGCCTGGACGCGGTGTTCGCGTACAACGACGAGTACGCCATGCTGCTGATGCGGGCCCTCCAGGACGCGGGCGTCGCGGTGCCCGCCGACACGGCGGTGATCGGCGCGGACGACCTGCTGATCGGCAGACTGCTGCGCCCCAGGCTGAGCACCGTACGGATGGAACTGGCGATGCCGCAGCCGCTGGCCGAGACGATCGACCGCATGGTCCAGCACCCGGGCGGGCCGCCGTTCCACCACGACCTGCTCCGCACCAGCGCCGTGCACCGCGAATCCAGCTGACCGCCTCCGGCGCGACGACATGCGCGGCGCCCGGCGGATGTCTAGCGTCGGAGGCATGAGCCATCCGCAGAGTTACGAGCTCCTCCTCATCCCCGACCACAGCAGAACGCGGACCGGAGCCCCCGGCCGGCCGATCCGGTCCGCGGTCGTCGCCGCCACCGGCGAGACGGGGGCCTCGGGCTATCCCCGGTACGCGGGGGAGGGCATGGAGGCGGACGTCGACCCGGCGACCCGGACGGTGGAGGCCGTGCTCATTGACGGCGAGGAACTGGACTACGGCATGTCGGTCCGCGTGGCGGGCGCCGAGGGCGAGCGCCCGGCGTCCTGAGGATCACGAGCCTCCGCCCGTCACGGCTGCCGCACACGACTGAGGGCACCACGCCGGGGGACGCCACGACTGAGGGGCCCGCCACGCACACCGCGATGTCCGCGGTGCGGGTCAGGGCCCCTCACTCGGTGCCGTGCGCCGGTCGGGCGGCTACTGGGGCTCCGGCTGCCCCTCCCCGGCCTCGGCCGCCCGCTTCTGCTCCTCGACGGACTTGCGGACCTCGTCCATGTCCAGTTTCCGGGCCTGTCCGATGACGTCCTCCAGGGCCGCCTCGGGCAGTGCGCCGGGCTGCGCGAAGACCGCGACGTTGTCGCGGACGATCATCAGGGTCGGGATCGACCGGATCTCGAAGGCGGCCGCCAGCTCCTGCTGCGCCTCGGTGTCGACCTTCGCGAAGACCAGGTCGGGGTGGCGCTCGGAGGCCGCGTCGTAGACCGGCGCGAACTGTCGGCAGGGGCCGCACCAGGAAGCCCAGAAGTCGATCAGGACGAATTCGTTGTCGCTGACGACCTGATCGAAGTTTTCCTTGGTGAGCTCGACGGTGCTCATGCTTGGGGTACCTCTTCCTGTGCCCGTGGGGGTCCTGTCGGGTCCTGTCCGGCACAACGGTGACTGCTCTTGCGCTATTCCGCCTGCCCATGTGGCCGGGGCGCACACCCGCGAGGAGACTGTTTCCATGACTGATGCAGCTTCCATGCCCGATGCGGCGAAGAACCCCGAGCGCTCCGAGCCCTCGTCCTACGACGTGGTGGTCATCGGCGCGGGGCCGGTGGGCGAGAACGTGGCCGACCGGGCCCGCGCCGCAGGGCTCACCACCGCGGTGGTGGAGTCCGAGCTGGTCGGCGGCGAATGCTCCTACTGGGCCTGCATGCCGAGCAAGGCGCTGCTGCGCCCCGTCGTCGCCCGCGCCGACGCCCGCCGGGTGCCGGGTCTGCGCGACGCCGTGCAGGGCCCGCTCGACGTCGCCGCCGTCCTCGCCCACCGGGACGAGGAGACGAGCCACTGGAAGGACGACGGCCAGGTGGCCTGGCTGGAGAGCGTCGGAGCGGACGTGTACCGGGGTACGGGCCGGCTGACCGGTCCGCGCGAGGTCTCCGTCACCGCCCCCGACGGCACGGAGCACCGGCTCACCGCCCGGCACGCGGTCGCGGTCTGCACCGGCACCAGGGCCGTCGTCCCCGCTCTCCCCGGCATCGAGGAGGTCCGCCCCTGGACCAGCCGGGACGCCACCAGCGCCAAGGAGGCGCCCGGCCGGCTGGTGGTCGTCGGCGGGGGAGTCGTGGGCGTGGAGATGGCGACCGTCTGGCAGGCGCTGGGCTCCGAGGTGACCCTGCTGATCCGCGGCAAGGGCCTGCTCCCGAAGATGGAGCCCTTCGCGGGCGAGCTGATCGCCGACGCGCTGACGGAGGCCGGGGCCCGGATCCGTACCGGTGTCTCCGTCACCGAGGTGCGGCGGCCCGCGCCGGACGGCCCGGTCACCGTCGAACTGGACGACGGCGACCGCGTCGAGGCCGACGAGATCCTCTTCGCCACCGGCCGGTCCCCGCGCACGGACGACCTGGGCCTGGAGACGATCGGGCTGGAACCCGGCTCCTGGCTCACCGTGGACGACAGCTGCCGGGTCGAGGGCACGGACTGGCTGTACGCGGTCGGGGACGTCAACCACCGCGCCCTGCTGACGCACCAGGGCAAGTACCAGGCCCGCATCGCCGGCGCGGCGATCGCCGCCCGCGCCGAGAAGGCCACCGCGGACACAGCCCCCTGGGGCGCCCATGTGGCCACCGCCGACCACGCGGCCGTCCCGCAGGTCGTCTTCACCGACCCGGAGGCCGCATCGGTCGGCCTCACCCTCGCCGAGGCCGAACGCGCCGGCCACCGGGTCCGCGCCGTCGACTACGACCTCGCCTCGGTCGCCGGCTCCGGCCTCTACGCCGACGGCTACCGGGGCCGCGCCCGGATGATCGTGGACCTGGACCGCGAGATCCTCCTCGGCGTCACCTTCGTCGGCCCGGGCATCGGCGAACTCCTGCACTCGGCGACGGTCGCCGTCGCGGGGGAGGTGCCCATCGCCCGCCTGTGGCACGCGGTCCCGGCGTACCCGACCATCAGCGAGGTGTGGCTGCGGCTGCTGGAGACGTTCAGGGGGTAGCGGCGACGAGGGCGGGCGACGCCGGGTCAAGACCCCCTGCACGCCGCTGGTCAGATGTCCCGGAAGGGACCAGTCGCTCGGCCGATCTGCGGAAAGGATCGTCCACCGGCCGCTGGCCCATGACCTGGGCAAACACCCCTCACCTGCTATCAAGCACCAGTTCGTAAGCTCGTAAGGGGTCAGCTTTCGGAGAGTCGTAGGCTGAGCTGGAAGCCCGTCTCCTGGAAGCCGAGTGTTTGGGCGACCCTCCGGGAGGCCAGGGTGCGGCCACGCCACTGACACAGGAGGCCCTGTGACAGTGCGTCCGCGACGGCGGCCGACGCGACGTCCAGGGCGAGGCCCCGGCGGCGATGGCGGGGATCGGTGAGGATGCTGAGGTGGGCAGTGCCTCGTGGCCAGAGCTCGTGTCCTGCCGCGGCCGCGATCTGGCCGTCCCGCCGCAGCACCCTCGCCGAACTCGTGATATCCGCGAGCGCGCTTTCGTCGGCGTCTCCGGGGCCGCACCGGTCGAGGAGGGCCAGGAGCAACGGATCGTCGCCCGGGACCCGCTCGGCGACGGACGGGACCGGGCGGAACCGGGAGGGCGTGAGGAACAGCAGATGCGCCGGGCCCAGTACCTCGTTGATGCGAAGCCGGTCATGGAGCCGGTCGGGGTCCGCCAACTCCTGGGTTCCGAGGTCACGGAGAGCCGTGGTGGCCCGGTCGGCCATACGGGCAGTGGGCACGGTCACCAGCGCGGCGTCGCCCAGGACGACCACCGCCATCCAGCCCGGCGGACTCAACCGGGAGGCCGGGGCGACGACAATGCTCGTACTGCCGGGGAGGAATGAGGCGTCTGCTCCGGCGAGTAGGGACCAGGCCGCTCGGGCTTGGTCCAGGACCGAGTGAGAGGCCGTCGCAGGGAGGGGGAGGTTCATCGGCTCGTGTTTCTGGTGCACGGTCGGCTGCTGGAGGCAGCCGGCGCTGAGGTGTTCTGGGTACGGTCAGAGGCCATCCATCGAGTGCCTGCCCGGGACTCAGACTACTGTCTTGTCCGCCATCACGAGGCTCATCAACTGCTGCTGCGCCGAAGCGTGTTCCGGCCTGCGGGCAAAGGCTACGGCGATCTGACGGCGGATCGCCCCGCCCAGCGCGGCGTGGCGGGCGCGCGGGTCGAACGCTATGACGTCTCCCGGTTCGACCGGCAGGACATGGGCCGGCAGGTCTTCGGGGGCGAGGTCGGTGGTGGGGTAGGCGGCGGGGGCGCGATGGCTTCCCGGCAGCAGGCGCAGCGCGCCGTTGGAGCCGTCGAGAGGCTTGTCGTACAGGACGAACTTCACCAGACGCGCCGGTGACCCCTCCACCGCGCTGGAGGCGTCGTCCGTTCCTTCCACGTCGGAGTGCCAGTAGGTGTCGCCGTGGATCTCGCTCGCGTCGCCGTAGAGGTAGACGCTGGGACCGCCGAGCAGTTCAGCGGCCAGGGTTTCCAGGCAGACGTCGGCGCATCCTCTGGACAGGGCGGCGGAGCGGCCCAGAAAACCCGGGACGGCCCTGCGCTCCCGGGAGCCGCGGACATTGCTGCCGGACGCGAGTGCCGCCTCCACATCGGCGAAGGCGTCATCGGTACATCCGGCGAGCAGCCCCCGGAAGACCTCGAAGCCGAAGAGGTCGAACCTCCGTCGACGCGGTGAGGGCAGCTCGGTGGTCATGTCAGGTGAACCTCACTGTTCCACTCACGAATCGGTTGAGGACGTACTGCGAGGCGGCCGTCCGTTCGGAGGCCGTGACCGGCTGTCGGGCGAAGTTCCACGCCCACTGCCGACGCCGGCCGCCGTTCCAGGCGGAGTGCAGGACGTTGGTGTTGAAGACGATGACGTCGCCGGGGTCGGTGGGGAGCACGGTGGCCGGGACCTCGCCGCCGCGCAGCCCGAGCGTCTGGTCGTGTCGCATCAACTGCCGCACCGGCTCGCCCTGCCACCCTCCCTCGACCCGGTGCGAGCCGGGGATGACCCGCAGCGCCCCGGTGTCGGCGTCCGTGGGTTCCCCGTAGACGACGGCACGCAGATACAGTCCCTCCGCGTAGAAGCCGTCGGAGTGCCAGTACGAGTCGCCGACCAGGACGTTGACGTCGCTGGTGACCATGGAGGCGGCGCCCGTGCGGGACAGGAGGTCGTCCAGCGCGGGGACGCGTCCGGCGACGGCCATGCCGGGAGCGTGCTCGACCGCGTGGAAGCGCGTGCGGCGCTCCGTGGCCGGCGCTTCCTCCTCGGGCAGCAGTGCTGCAAACGCCTTTTCAAGATCCGGGAGCAGGGGGAGTGCGGCGCCGGGCAGCACACAGAAGCCGAAGCGCTCCAGCAGGAGGTGGGGGGTGGAGGTCACCGGGAGGTCTCCGCGCGCAGGTGCTCGACAGCGGGGAGGTAGTCGGCGAACTGCTCCGGAGTCCTGGGTGCGATGACCAGGGCCCAGGGGTCGAACGCGGCCGTGAGCGCGGTCAGGCGCTCGGTCACTGCTTGCGCCCGGCGTTCCGCGGGCAGGGTCCGGATGGAGCGGCCCCCGGCGAAGAGGCTCCGCAGCACCAGCCGGTGCCCGGCGTCGCGGAGCCGGAGTGCGAGCTCCGGATGCCGCTCGAGGACGGCTGTCTCGACCATGGTCACCAGCGGCGTGCCGACGTCCGCGACCAGCGCGATCTCGGAGGGGTCCAGCACGGAGACGCCCAGGTCCCGGGCCGGCCCCTCCTGCACGAGGAGGCGGTGCATCTCGGGCCAGTCGAACGTCCTGAAGACCTCGATGGGCGGATTGTGGACCAGGACGCAGTCGACCGACGAGCGCCTCAGGCGTCGGCCGGATTCGGCCAAGGTGGCGGCCATGGTGGGCAGACTGTAGTCGAGTGTGGGCAACGGGGTACGGACGTCCACCCCCACCTTGGTCCACACCGGCAGGTCGTGGCAGAGCTCGCCGAGATCGCTCTCGGCAAGCGTGCGAGCGTAGATCGGTGCGGTGTCCAGCCCGTCCAGGTTCAGTTTGCGAGCCATTCGCACGACCTCGGCGGCCCGATGGGTGTCGCGGTCGACGACCATCAGGCTGTTGAAGTTGCCCGAGGTCCGCATGGTGCCCAGCACGACGCGTGTCATCTCTTCCTCACTCTCCACAGAGCAGTGCACAGCGGGACCCCACCGCGGAAGGCGACGTGTGGAGTGCTCGCACCCCGTCGGCCACAGCCTTGCGCGACAGCCTGACGTCGACCTCGTTCTTCCTGTCGTACGGACAGCGGCGCAGCGCGCCTCGCGGGGAGAGGTAGAGCCGGTCGCTGGAGCAGGTGCGGTCCAGGGTGCCGGCAAGGCTGCGGTCCAGGGCTGCGAGTGCGTCGGTGAAGCGGTCCGAGAGGCCGAATCGATCCCGGAGCGCCGCCAGGTCGCCCGCATAGCGGCTGCGCACCGCTTCGGGGGTCGCCTTCTTGAGTTGATGGTCTGTCAGCAGCAGTGGACTCAGCTCGAACTCCACCCCGAAGGCCGCGTCGATGGCGGCCATCGCCTCCAGGTCGGCGTCCTCCAGTTCCCACACGGTGACGTGCAGACTGGCGCGTCCGTGACCGAGCGCGTCGAACACCGCGGCGCTGCCCGTGATGGTCCTTTCGGTGGCCCCGACCCGCTGCGCACCCAGGCTGTCCGCCGAGACCGTGACATGGGAGAGCAGGCCCGCCACGGATGCCAAGGCGTCGAGCCGGCGCCCTTCGCGGGCCGCGGTGACCACGGAGCAGGCGTATCCGAACTGGACGGCCACCCTGACCAGTTCCCTGAAGTCCGGGTGGTCCGTGGGCTCGCCGCCCGTGAGGCAGACCGAGGTGGCCCCCAGCTCCTTGCAGCGGGACAGGGCGCGGGCGTAGGTCGGAAGGTCCAGCGCGGAGCGGCCGACATCGGCGCGCAGGCAGAACTTGCAGCCCAGGTCGCACCGTTCGTCGACGGCGACCAGAAGCCCGGTCACCGGGGGGTGCGACGTCGTCTCCGCCGTGGCTGGATTCCGGTCGCCCCGGACGAGTTGGTCGGTCACCGTGGCGTCCTCCGTTGTTCGTCGGCGGTCATGGTGCGGGGAGGAGCGCTCCGGCCGGTGGCCGGAGCGCTCCCGTGTATCACTGAAGTGCCGTGTTGTCCGCGACGGCGAGGGCGAGCCCCTCGTTGAAGAAGCCGCAGAAGTCGTCGGTGGGGATCTGGGTGCGGCGCAGCAGCCGTTCGTTCTGCGAGGGACCGCCGCAGATCGCGAGCGCCGGGCAGGTCTTGCAGCCGTCGAAGGGGTGCAGGTCCTTCGCGGCCCGCCCGAGCAGCGAGTGGTCCTCGCGGATCTGGTCGAGGGTGAAGATGAAACGCGGGTCCCGCCAGTTGAGGTCGAGCAGGCTGATCCGGCCGCCGGGGAGCAGGGCTGCGTTGACTCCGCCGCATCCCTGGAGGTGCTCGTAGACCCGCGGCCGACGGGAGTCCAGCGCCTGGTAGATGCGGTCGAGGTGGGAGAAGAGCATGCCGCCGCGCGAGAGGGCCCGCATACGGGCCTGGTAGAGGTTGCGCGCCAGCTCCGGACCGTGGGCGATCCAGGTGCCGTGGGCGGGGATCGGCGTGTTCACGTAGAGGAACTTGATGCCCAGCGACAGGATGTAGTCCACGATCTCGGGCAGTTCGTGCACGTTCCACTGCGTGGGGGTGACGTTGGCGCCGACATGGATGCCGGCTTCCAGCATCCGCTGGATATTGCGGTGGATGCGCTCGTCGGCGGGCTTGCCCGACAGGAGCAGCCGTTCGTTGGCGTTGGTCGGGGGCGGGCCGTCGATGGAGACCCCGACGCCGTACCGGAATTCCTTGAAGTGGGCTATCAGATCATCGTTGATCTTCGCGCCGTTGGTCACGACCGTCGGCTGGATGCTGCCGACGTCGAATTTCTCGGCGAGTTCGCGGGCGTAATGGTCTCCCGCCATCATCAGGTCCGGCCGGATGGTCGGCTCGCCGCCGAACCACTGGTAAGTGACCTCCGGCCGTCCCCGATTCACTTCGAACAGCAGGTCGAGACCGAGGCGCAGGTCCTCCTCGGTCAGGTCCGGCGCTCCCGTATTGGTGTCGACGAAACAGTACGAGCACTTCATGTTGCACTTGTCCGTCACCACAATGCGGTATCCGGCGATATGGCTCGGCTGACCGCTGATCCCCAGGTGTGCCAGGTGGTTCACGACATCGCCGGGAAGGTCCACGGCGTCTCCGTTCCCGGGGGTGAACCCGTACTCCGAGAGAGTGTCCGCGATCCGCCCGTCGTCGCCCTCGCGCACCGCGCGGGTCTCCGCGGCGTCGAGGTACACCGTCTCCAACCGGACTGGGTCGAAGATCGCTGCACTCTCGCCGAGGTCGAACAGGAAATACCGATCCCATGCCCGTTCGACCGGCCGAGTCGTCGCCTTGTCCATTCGAAGTTTCCTCACTCGCTCGGTCATGCCGGATTCTTACCGGTGGGGCCCGTGCGGGCCCCACCGTCGGACCGGAGTGCTCAGCCGGCCTGCGGCTCCTCGGTCTCGTCGTCGTACGTCTCGACCGTGAGGCCCTGCTTGTCCATGACCTCCTTGACGATGGAGGTGTACTGGGACTTCAGCTGCTCGGAGTTCTCCGGCGTGGCTCCGTCGGCCAGCACGATGATCCCCGGGAGCGAGGGGTTGGGGGCCATGACGACGATCCCCGGCGGGTCCAGGCTCACGGCCATGACGGCGTTTTCGAGCGGAACCCAGTTGATCTTTTCCTTGACGTCTTCCATGACGTCCTGCTGACGCGTCTGGAAGGCTTCGCGCTCTCCGAACCAGACGCCCGACTTGCCACGGGAGCCGACGGCGTCGGCGTACAGCAGATGGTCGTCCTTGCGTTCCCTCGGCGCTGCCATAGAGGTACACCCTTTCCATGGGATCGATTCGATGCGTCTGCGTTCCACTCTTCCGTGAGTCAAAAGGAGGGCGGAACTCCGCGAGAAGAATCCTTGCATGTTGTCGCGCTCATGTCATCCCCCTCTTTTCGCACGGAGGTGATGAAATCTTGGCGGTGCCCGGACACAGTTCGGTAAGGCAGGACTGAATTCCCAGTGGGTTTCGGCGCGTTCCCACAAGGGTGGTCGTATACGTGTGAGGTGGGGAGAAAGTGAAAGGAGCGGGAGATCTCGCTCCGTCGACTTTTTCCCGCCGCCTGGTCCACCTTCGACCGGCCCGGCCGCGAAAGGTTGGGGAAAGGGGGGCGGGCCGGTCGATTTCTTGGCTGAACAACTCTGCCAAGAGAGGCGCTGATGGGTTCAGGAGAGCCGCAGAATGACCGGACTCATCAGGTGGACGCCGTCGAGAAGGGCGATGACGAACCCCGAGTGGACATCGGGGCGCGCTCCTTGGGACGGCAGTGCCAGGGAGGCGGTGAAGGTGTGGGAGCCTCCGGGCGGGACAGTGACCGCCTCGCTGTGCCACACCGGCAGCACGGGAGGGTCGTAGAAGGCGCGGAACGCCATACCCACCGCACCGCGCACAGTGCGGTCACCGGTGTTGGTGACGGTCCGGGTAAGGGTGCCGGGCGCGGCCCGGTCGGCGTCGGTGTCCACGCGTCCACCGATGGAGAGAGTGGGCTCACCCTCCTCGGTGGACCACCAGACATCGCCGCACCGGCGGCACTGCAGGGTCTGGACGGTCAGCCGGTGGTCCACCGCGTGCCGCAGCACGAGGTGCTGGCCCCGGTCGGTCCCGCAGCTGGTGCAGGGCGCGTCGCGGCGCGCCATCCGCTGGAAGGCGGGAGAGGCGTCCCCGAGGAAATCGGCTCCGTCCCGTTGGATCATGGCTGCGGTCCGGGCGATCAACTCCTCCTGCACGACGGCGATCTCGTCCTCCAGAGCGCTCACGTCCTCGCCGAGTCCGGGACGGTCCGGCTCCTCCGCCAGGGCGCGGACGCGAGCGCGCGCCACCCGCAGCGGTTCCTCGTCGACGTCGGCCTCCAGCCACGCCAGCCGCTCGCAGCCGGGGATCACGGAGTCGTGCAGGTAGTGCAGCCTTTCCAGGGCCGATGCGGTGGTCGCGGTCTGCTCCGGCTCGGGAGGCCCGCCGGTGTAGCGAAGTACGAGCCCGGGGTCGCCCGCCAGGCCGAACACCGCAAGACCACCGCGCGCGCCGTCCTGGCCGCTGTTCATCTCCGCGACGATCTCGCCCAGCGGCAGCCCGGCGCGCAGCCCGCGGTCGAGCAGTTGCTCGGCGCCGGGCTCGGCGTTGTGCGAGCCCATGCCGCCGATGACCGCGACGGCGGTTCCTTCGAGGAAGCCGCCCCCGATACCCACCGCCTCCGGATAGGGGCTGACACCGGCGGACACGGCGCCGCAGCTCTGCGAGAAGACGAGGACCGCGTGCAGATCGGCGGCTCGGACGCGCTGTCCTTCCTCCAGGTCGGCCCGGAAGCAGCCCTCGCCGCGGAGGCAGGAAGGGATGCGCAGATCGGCGGGGAGGGGGCGTTCGGGGACGAGCGGTCCCGGAGCGGTGGCGGCCCCGGGGAGTGATGGAAGGCCCAGGAAGCCGGCGCCCTCGTCCGTACGCCCGCAGATCACCCCATCGGGCAGGCCGACGCTGCACTCGCGGCCGTGGAGGTGGTACGTGACGAGCTGGTGCCGCGTCCCGTAGAGGGCGTCCAGCTCATCCATTTCGACCGCGTCGGCCGACAGGTCGTCGCTGTGGAAGGAGTTGGTCACGACGAAGGCGCCGGGGCTGGAACGGTGCTCGGGAACCAGGCTCCGGTACACCAGGCAGACCAGTGACGCGGGGGTTCGGGCGCTCACCACACCGGCCCTCGGGTTGCGAGCTCCCGGCCAGTCCCCGGCGTTCTCCAGCTCGTCCGCCAGGGCGACCACGGCGACCGGCCCGCTCTGCTCCCCGACCGTGCGGACGACATCCCCGACGGGAACGTGGAGATGCGGCCGCTCCGTCGCGATGGCGAGCAGCCGCCCACAGGCGCGGCCCACCTCTCCACCGGTCGACACCACGGATCCGACCCGTGGCGTCGTCGCCACCGCGGGTAACGCGCCGTCGTCGAGAGAGAGGAAGCGCGTCAGCGAGCTGCCCGCCAACAGGGGGAATGGGTCCCCCCGTTTCCAGGTCAGCGCCGCCTCGACCAGGTCTTCCTCGGACGTGAACACACAGGTGTCCGGGCCGGTTTTGCCTATCATCCAGTTACTCCTCGCTCAGGGTGAGGACTTTCTCGTGCCGCCCGCGAGAGCGGACGTCGGCGCCCGGGGTGGGTAGAAGCTCCGGCCGCCGATCCCGGACCCGGCGGTCAGAGTGGGATCCCGCGCGCGGTCGTCCCGTGGCCTGACGTGGTCTCGTGAAAGGCGGAGAGCCACCTTCCAGTTATCGTCACTTCCCCACCGTCCGGCGGGTCAATCTCACCAATCACGCTCAACACAACACCTGTACAACGTTGTCGGGCGAGGAGGTCCGAGCACCCTGGCACACCACAGATCGGCTGTCCAGGGTGCCCCGGACGTGTGGGAACGGCATGGTGAGCGCTTTTCGGTCGGCCTCGGCGAACCCTCGTCGGCCACCCCGGGATCCGGCTAGCATCCCGCACCGAGAACCCCCGGCGAACCCCGGCCGTCCGTGCCGAACGGGGTCCTGGCGCCTCCGGAGAAAGGACCGCACACATGGCGGGAAAGAGCCGATCCCTCATCGCGGAGATCTTCTCCGAACAGGTCGCCGCGCGGGCGGACCATCCCGCCGTGCTCTGCGAGGGACGCCGGCTGACCTATGCCCGACTCGACCAGGAATCCGATCTGATCGCAGCGCGTCTGGCGGAGCACGGCGTCGGGGATGGCGACATCGTGGGCATCGCCCTGCGGCGGTCGGAACTGTGTGCCGTGGCCTGGCTGGCGGTCGCGAAGGTCAACGGCGTGTGCCTCTGGCTGGATCCTGACTATCCGGCCGATCGGCTCGCCTTCATGATCGAGGACGCGGCGCCCTCGGTCCTGGTCATCGCGCCGGACGCCGACGGGACGACGCGTGAGCTGGCCGTAGGCCTGCGCACCGTGACCGTCGAGCCGGCCTCCGGCGACGCCGGACCGCTCGCCCCGGACACCGCCCGCTCCCTCCCTCCGCGACGGACCGCCCCTGCGCAGAGCGCGGCCTACGTGATCTACACATCCGGAACGACCGGACGCCCCAAAGGGACGATCCTCACGTCCACCGGACTGCGAAGCCTGCTGGCCACCGCGGTTCAGGGGTTCGGCGCGGGCCGGGACAGCCGGGTCCTGCAGTTCACGTCGATGAGCTTCGACGTGGCCTTCCTGGAGATGTTCATGGCTCTCCTGCTCGGTGGAACTCTCGTCGTGGTCCCCGGTGAACGCCGGGTGGCCGAAACAGCCTTCCTCGAACTGCTCCGCGAACAGCGCATCACCCATGCGGCGTTGCCGCCGGCCTTCCTCGAACTGCTCCCGGAGGAAGGCCCTCTGCCCGATGGCCTCACCATCATGACGGGTGCCGACAAGGTGCCGCTGGCCCTGGCCGGCCGCTGGGCACGGCGGGCCAGAGTCGTCGCGTGCTACGGCCTCACCGAGGTCACCGTCAACTCCACCCTCTGGGACTACGACGCCTCCTGGGACGGAGCGGTCGCACCGCTCGGCACCGAGGACCCCGGCACGGTCGCCCACCTCCTCGACGACTCCCTGCGACCGGTCCCCGCGGGACAGCCGGGAGAGCTGTACCTCGGCGGTGACGGACTGGCCCGAGGCTATCTCCACCGCCCGGGCCTGACAGCCGAGCGTTTCGTGGCCGACCCCTACGGCGCTCCCGGTGCGCGGATGTACCGCACCGGGGACCGGGCCGTCCGCCACGGCAGCGGCGTCCTGGAGTTTCTCGGCCGGGTCGACGGCCAACTGAAGATCCGCGGCCACCGCATCGAGCCGACCGACGTGGAGTCCGTCCTGCTGCGTCACCCTTCGGTCGCCCAGGCCGTCGTCACCTCCCACGACGACACCGCGGGTGGCGCGGAGCTGGCGGCCTACGTCGTGCCCGCCGAAGGAGCGGAGATCGACGCCCGGGAGCTGCGTCGTCATGTGGCCCGGACGTTGCCTTCCTACATGGTGCCCAGCCTCTTGGTCCCGGTGTCCGGTCTGGCGACGCTGCCGAGTGGCAAGCTCGACCGGCGCAGCGTCCTCCGGAAGGCCACGGCTCAGCTGCCCGCTGATGCCGGTGAGGCCGATGAGGTGGCTCTGCGGCAGTTGCTTTCGGCCGTGCTCGGCTGCGACGAGGAGGAGTTCGACGACGGATTCGACTTCGTCGGGCTCGGAGGCCACTCGCTGACGGCCATGCGGCTCGCCACCGAGTGCCGACGGCTGTTCGGGCGCGAACCGGCGATGCGGGACGTCTTCGCCGCCCGCGGGGTACGCGACCTCCTGGACCGTCTCACCAGCAGTGGCCCGGACCGGCCGCGGCCCGGTCAGCTAGGCAACGAGCCTTTCCTCCTCTCCTACGAGCAGGAAAGGCTCTGGCTGCTGGAGGCATTGTCGGGCGGCGGCACGCACTACCACGTGCCCTGGGCCTGGCAGGTGCACGGCGACCTGGACCCGGAAGCTCTGCGCGGGGCGCTGGAGGACCTGGCCGCCTGCCACGACATCCTGCGCACCCGCTTCCCGGCCGTGCACGGTACCCCGCGACAGGAGATCCTTCCGCCGCAGGAGTACTCCCCGGATTACGCCGTTCTTCCCGTCGACGGACAGGACCTGACCGCCGCGATAACGGAAGCCGCCCGGGAGTCCTTCGACCTGGAGACCCGGCCCCCGTGGCGCGTCCGCGTCCTCACCGCACCTGACACCCCGCCGACGGTCCTGTTCTGCCTGCACCACATGGTCGTCGACGACTGGTCCGTCGACCGGCTGGCGACGCAGCTCGCGCAGGCCTACGCGGCCCGGCTCGATCCGGGACTCGAACCCCCGGCCCGCCCAGCGCTCCAGTTCGCGGACTTCAGCGCCTGGCAGCGGCGCGTGCACGACGCTCCCGCGGGAGATCCCGAGAGCGGTGGTGTGGGTTTTTGGCGGGGGTTTTTGCGTGGTGTGCCGGTGGAGTCGGGGGTGCCGTTGGATCGGGTGCGGCCTGATGTGCCGGTGGTGCGGGGGGAGAGGTTTGTCCGGCGGTGGTCGGGTGGGCGTCATGCGGGGGTGCGGGGTTGGCGCGGGGTGTGGGGTCGAGTGTGTACATGGTGGTGCATGCGGCGTTGGTGGCGGTGTTGGCGGAGTCGGGGGCGGGTTCGGATGTGGTGGTGGGGTGTCCGGTGTCGACGCGTCGGGGGGAGGGGTTGGAGGAGGTTGTCGGGTTTTTCGTGAATACCGTTGCTTTGCGGTGTGATGTTGGTGGTGGTGTGTCGTTCGGTGAGTTGTTGGTGCGGGTGAGGGATGCGGATCTGTGTGCGTTCGATCGGGGTGATGTGCCGTTCAATCGTGTGGTGGAGGCGGTGAATCCGCCGCGGCATCCGAGTCGTAACCCGCTCTTCCAGGTTCTCCTCGCCCAACAGCACCACGTGGGCCGCGCCCCCGGCCTCGGAGATGCGCCCGGTACCACCCTCCCGGTCAGCACCGGCAAGGCCATCTTCGACATGGCCATCGACTTCAGTGAACTTCCTGGTGGGGGGATGGAGTTGACGGTGGAGTTCGGTTCGGAGGTGTTGGACCGTTCGACGGTCGAGGCGGTGGTGGACGGGATGGAGAGGTTGCTGGACGGTGCGGTGGCGGGGGAGAAGCGGGTGATCCGCGCGGTCGAGCGGGTTCCGTCGGTGAGTGAGCGTGTGTCGGAGTCGGAGTCGGAGTCGGAGTCGGGCGTGGTGGCGGGTGAGGAGACGGTCGCCGTGTTGCGGAGGCTGTTCTCGGAGGTGCTGGACCAGCCTGATGTCCGGGACGAGGACAGCTTCTTCGACCTCGGCGGCCACTCCCTCACCGCCATGCGCCTCATCAACGCCATCGAACGCGAACTGGGCGTACGTCCCCGGGTCGCCGCCCTCTTCGGCCACCCGACACCGGCCGGTCTGGCGGGCCACCTCCCGGCTGATCCGTCCGCCCCGCCGGAGCTCGGCGGCTCTGCGCCCGGCCAGGGGCCGACGCCGCTCTCGTACGAGCAGGAGCGGCTCTGGATCCTGGAGGCGATGTCCGGCGTCGGCACGCTGTACCACGTGCCGTGGGCATGGCGGACGCGTGGCTCGCTCGATACGGCCGCGCTGCGCGGGGCGATGGAGGATCTGATCGCCAATCACGCGATCCTGCGTACCCGGTTTCCCCAGGTGGACGGCGTCCCCGTGCAGGATGTCCTCCCCCCCGGCCGTTCGCCGCTGGACTTCGCGGAACTCTCGATCGACGAGGAGAAGGTGGCGGACGCGGTGGCCGCCGCGGCCCGGGCGGCTTTCCGCCTGCAGGACGAACCTCCCGTCCGTGTCAGGGTGTTCAGGCTCCGGGGCGACGACCATGTAGTTCTGTTCTGCCTGCACCACATGATCACCGACGACCGGTCGATGCTGCGGCTCGCCACGGACCTGTCCCGGGCGTACGCGGCCCGGCTGCGAGGCGGCCCGGTGCTGAGCGCCCCCGCTCACCCGCAGTTCGCGGACTACACCCGATGGCAGCGCCGCACGTCGCGGAGCGAGCCGGATTCCGGTGGTGTGGGTTTTTGGCGGGGGTTTTTGCGTGGTGTGCCGGTGGAGTCGGGGGTGCCGTTGGATCGGGTGCGGCCTGATGTGCCGGTGGTGCGGGGGGAGAGGTTTGTCCGGCGGTGGTCGGGTGGGCGTCATGCGGGGGTGCGGGGGTTGGCGCGGGGTGTGGGGTCGAGTGTGTACATGGTGGTGCATGCGGCGTTGGTGGCGGTGTTGGCGGAGTCGGGGGCGGGTTCGGATGTGGTGGTGGGGTGTCCGGTGTCGACGCGTCGGGGGGAGGGGTTGGAGGAGGTTGTCGGGTTTTTCGTGAATACCGTTGCTTTGCGGTGTGATGTTGGTGGTGGTGTGTCGTTCGGTGAGTTGTTGGTGCGGGTGAGGGATGCGGATCTGTGTGCGTTCGATCGGGGTGATGTGCCGTTCAATCGTGTGGTGGAGGCGGTGAATCCGCCGCGGCATCCGAGTCGTAACCCGCTCTTCCAGGTTCTCCTCGCCCAACAGCACCACACGCGACTGGTTCCCGACCTCGACGGGGAAGCGGTCAGCACGCCGTTTCCCGTCGCCTCCAGCGAAGCCGCCTTCGACCTCGCGATTGCCTTCAGTGAACTTCCGGGTGGGGGGATGGAGTTGACGGTGGAGTTCGGTTCGGAGGTGTTGGACCGTTCGACGGTCGAGGCGGTGGTGGACGGGATGGAGAGGTTGCTGGACGGTGCGGTGGCGGGGGAGGAGCGGGTGATCCGCGCGGTCGAGCGGGTTCCGTCGGTGAGTGAGCGTGTGTCGGAGTCGGAGTCGGGCGTGGTGGCGGGTGAGGAGACGGTCGCCGTGTTGCGGAGGCTGTTCTCCGAGGTGCTGGACCAGCCTGATGTCCGGGACGAGGACAGCTTCTTCGACCTCGGCGGCCACTCCCTCACCGCCATGCGCCTCATCGCGCGCGTCAAGGAGCACTTCGGCGTACGCGTTCCCGTGCGCACCTTGATGAAGAAGCCGAAGCTCATGTCGCTGGCCGGCGAGATCGAGTCCCGAGCCGACGGCGGCGTCCGGCACCGCTGAGCGGGTACGGGGATCTCCTGTGGGTGGGCCCGCGAGGTGGGCCCACCCACGCCTGTCGCCTCAGGGGCCGCCGCGCCCGGCGGGGGACCGAGAAGCCTGCCAGGTGGACCACAGTTCGGCGTAGAGACCGCCGTCCCGCAGCAACGCGTCGTGCGTGCCGAACGCGACCACCCGGCCTTCGTCGAGGACCAGAACCCGGTCGGCGGCGCGGGCGTCGCTGAGCCGGTGGGCGACGACGATACCCGTGCGCCCTTTGAGCGCGGCGTCGACGGCGGCGTTCACCGCCGCCCGGTCCCCGCCGTAGCTTTCAGCGGTGGGCTCATCGAGGACAGCCAGCGGAGGATCCGCGAGCACCAGCCGGGCCAGGGCGAGTTGCTGCCGCTGGACGGAGGACAGCGTCCGTCCGCTCCGCCCGACCACCGTGTCCAGGCCCTCGGGCAGTTCCAGGACCCAGCCCACCGCACCCACCTGGGCCAGTGCGGCGGTCTGCGCGGCTTCGTCGGCGTCGGGCCGGGCGATCGAGAGGTTGTCCCGGACCGAACCGGCGAAGACATGGCTTTCCTGGGTGACCAGCCCCGTTGCCCTCGGGTCGAGCCGCTGGACGGGCACCCCGCCCAGCGTCACACTGCCGCGGCAGGGCGTGTGCATCCCCGTGACGATCCCCACGACCGTCGACTTCCCCGCACCACTGGGCCCGACGATCGCCACGCGTTCACCCGGCTGGACCCGGAACGACACGTCCCGGACCGCCGGTCGGCCGTCCCCGTAGTCGAACTCCAGACCGCACACCGTCAGCTCACCGTCGCTCGGCATCGCACGACCGGAGCGTGCCGAGTCCTCTGTTCCTCCCGCGGGGGACCCGACGATGCCGGCCAGCCGCGCCAGCGCGGCCCCGGCGGACTGCACCTCGTCCAGCAGATAGAGCAGCGTCCCGACGGGTTCGAAGACCCGCATCAGCAGCAGCACCGCTGCCGAGGCCGCGCCGAGCGACAGCGATCCCGTCCGCACCAGTGCCGAGGCGGTCAGCAACACCGCCAACAGGCCCAACAGTTCCGCCCCGTTGAGGTGGAGCGAAAACCGGATCCGGGTCACGCAGGTACGCAGAGCCGCCGTCGACCACGCCTGGGACCGCTCCTCGATCCGGCTACGGTGGGTCTCCTCCAGCCGTAGGGCACGGAGCGTACGAGCACCCGAGATTCCGGTCAGCAAGAACTGACTCAACCGTGCCTCGGCCGTGCGCTCATGGGCGTACTGCGGTCCCGAGCGGCGCAGGTAGATCCGGGTGGCCACCGCCCAGACCGGCAGCGGCAGCGCGCCAGCGACGGCCAGGCGCCAGTCCAGCGCCAACAGCCCGAAGCCGGTGACCAGCAGCGTCAGCAGCGCGGAGAGGAAGGCGGGCAGCGCCCCCCGGGCCACGTCGGAGGCGACTCCCACGTCCCCGACGGTCCGGCTGAGCACGCTGCCCCGTCCCACCCGCTCCACCGTGGGCAACGGCAGGCCCAGCACCACACCGAGGGCGCGCTCGCGCACCCGTCCCAGCACGTTCTCGCAGACCAGGGCGGTACGGCCGGTGCCGACCGCGGCGAGGACAGCGCCGACCGCTGTCACGGCGAGCGCTCCGACGGCGGCCGGCCCGAGCGGACGGCCGTCGCCCGAACCGGTGACCATGTCCACGATCCGCCCGACCAGCAGGGGCACCACCAGCACCGATGCCGAACTCAGTGCCAGGCAGACCACCGCGGTCCAGGCCGCACCAGCCTGACCCCGGCCGCACTCCCGCACCACCTGCCAGGTCTTCTTCATCCCCGCGGTCGGCAGTTCCTCGGCAACGCTCACGCGAACACCGCCGAGGCGTACGCCGGGTATCGCGACAGCTCTGCGTGCGTACCCGAGATCCCGACCCGCCCGCTGTTGAGCACCACCACCAGGTCGCAGCCGGCGAGCACCGCGGGACTGCTGGTCAGCAGCAGGGTGGTGCGCCCGGCGCGGGCCCGGTGGATACCGAGCGAGACCCGGTGTTCGGTTGCCGCGTCGGTGGCGCTGAGCGGATCGGCGAGCACCAGTACCGGCGCATCGGTGGCCAAGGCACGGGCGAGCACCACCCGTTGGCGCTGGCCGCCGGAGAGGGAGCGGCCCCGCTCCGTGATCTCGGTGCCGAGACCGTCCGGAAGGGCCCGGGCCACCTCGTCGACGGCGGCCGCCCGGATCGAGCGGGCGGCACGGTGGGCGGCATCCGGACCGGACGCGATGTTCTCCAGAACGGAGCCGGGGAACAGGTCGGCGTCGTGCCGGCTCACGGCCAGCCGCTCCCGGGCGGCGGCGAGGGGCATCTCGCACAGTTCCACGCCGTCCAGGAGCACGCTCCCCTCGTAAGGGCTCTCCCGCGCCAGCAGGCTGAGCAGAGCGTCGCTCTCCCCGTCCGTCCGGGACACGATGCCGACACGGGAGCCGGCCGGGACATCCAGGTCGAGCCCGAGCAGCGGCCCGCTCCGCACCCCTCTCAGGCGCAGCGCCCCCGGACCGGGCGCCGGAGGCGTCAGCGGCCCGTCGGGCACCCGGGCGGGTGCGTTCACCACCTCGTCGATCGCGGTACGGGAGGAGGACGCGCGGGCGACCAGCGTTCCCATGGAGGTGAGGCGTTCCAGGGCGGTGGCAATCACCTGCACCAACCCCACGGCCCCCACCAGACTGCCGATCGTCATGGTTCCGTCCAGCACGGCAGCACCGCCGAACCAGATCACCCCCACCATGAGCAGCCCTGAAGCCGCCGCGTTGACGGCCCGGTAGGCGCTCTCCCAGCGGATGGCCGCCACCCTGGCCTCCACGGCGTCCCGGCTCAGCCGCCGGTAGCGCTCCATGCTCTCGGCCTCGGCATGGAAACCCTTGAGCGTACGCAAGCCGGTGAGCTGGTCCTCGGCGTGTGCTCCGATGTCCAGCAGGCCGCCGCGCTCCGCGTCGATCCGGGCGACCAGCCGACGGGACAGCAGCCGGGAGAGCGCGAGCGTCGTCCCGATCCCGGCGGCCAGCAGCCCGGCGAGTGCCGGGGACACCGTCAGCAGGGCCGTGAAGCCGACCACCATCGAGGCGAGAGCGGGGACGACGGTACCGGCCACGGTCGCCAGTTCCGCCCGTTGCCGGGTGTCCCTGAGGACCAGGGTGGTCAGCCCGCCGTCGCCGTGCCCATGGGCGGCGATGCCGTGTGGTGACAGGATGCGCCGCACCAGCGCGATCCGCAGGCCATGGGCCCACGACAGCTCCGCGGCGTAGTTCATCCCGCTGCCCAGCGCCCCGGCCAACGCCGTCAGCGCGAACACCGCGGCGAGGGTGGCACACCACCACAGGAGCACGGACGGACTCTCACCCAACGCGGTGTCGATCGCGGCGCCGACCAGCAGGGGCACCAGCACGCCCCCGGACTGGTGAAGGGCCAGGAGGACGCTGCTGGCCGCGATCCGGGCCGACTGCCCCTCGGCCGTGATGCGCGGTGGCGGGCCGCCCGTATCACTCCGCACGGCGTGGCTCCCCTGCCTGTCCGGTGCCCGTCACCATCGGGGCCCGCGAGCGGGAGCGCACATGCAGGGCCGCCTTCTTGTGCGGCAGTTGAACCGTCCTGACCAGGGCCATTCCCGCACGCTCCATGACGGTGCGGCAGGCGAGATTGCGTACGTCCGGCTCGGCGGCGACGCATCCGGCCTCGGGCCAGCACCGGAACAGGGTCTGCACGAGGTCGCCTACGAAGGCGGTTCCCAGACCTCGGCCGATCAGGTTGTCGTCGGTGATCGCTATGTGGAAGCCCAGATCATGGCGGCCCCAGGCGTGGAACGCGGCGATGTTCGAGTCCAAGGGCCGGTACACCTCGATATAGGCGAACTGCCTTCCTTCGTAGGTGATACGAAAGGGTCCGCCTCCGTCACTTCCGTGCAGTCGGCGTAACTCCTCCCTCCAGCGCTCCGGCGACCATGGCTGGTGCCACGTACGCTCCAGATGCTCCTGTCTCATCCAGCGGGACACCAGGTGACCCTCCTCGGGGGACCCGCTGAGCGGGTACGCGGCCCAGGGCGCGGGCAGATCCAGTCGGTTGGCGATCACGGCTATCCACTCCTGATCGTGTGTCCTTCTCGGATATCACGCAGACAAGCTTGAGCAGGCCGCAAAGTTTCGATCAAGGGGGAGACCCTGTCAAGAAAGCACGGGAACGACCGGCTCAGGACAGCCCTCTCCTGGCACTGGTGGGATTCGGATCGACACATTCCGATGACGCATCATGTGGCGTGTGTCGCCATCCTCGAACCGGCCGCGGAGGGCTCCAGCCCTGAGGTTTTGCCGTACACATGATGTCCGGTGCGGGCGCTACAGGCGACGCTGAGTGCAGACCTGCGGGAACGGCATTTCGGTTGTTTCGCGATCTTGTCTCTTGGTGCAGCCGAAGGCCCCCGAAAGTCCCAGGAGACTCCCAGCGTCAGCGGATGATCTTTCCGCCTTGTATGGGCTGTGCGGACGCGTGCACTCCGGTCTTGCGACGGTTACGCGGGACGGAGGCCCGGCGCTGGGGGTTCCGCGTATACAGCCAAGTGCTGCCGCACTCGCCCTCACTCAGGCCCGAGCATACGCGGGTGGCCGGACGGTCGTCTTGGGGCGGGCGTGATGGTCAGGTTGACTGCGTTGTGGAGTGTGGCTGCTCGGCTCCGCTCTGTTGCGCGATGGAACACGCGTCGGTGCCGAACTGCGTGTAGATACAGGGGAGTGGGGGTCCTGGTCGAGAGCGCGGGCGAGCGGGCGGGTGCTTTTCCGGGCGATCCATCCAAGAGAAGGACATCCTGGTGCCGAACCTGGATGGCGTTCGGGCCGGCCTCTCCGCCGGCGCGACGGGCGCCCGATGCCGCTGGGGGCGGCGTTCGCGGAGTACGCGCGTATCGCCACGACCGAGCACCTGCCGCGGGTGGAGCCGGAGACGAACACCTAACGCCGACAGATCAACCGGCAGCTCACCGTGCAGGAGTCCCGCCACAAGCCGGCGAGGGACGTGTGCCACGGAAAGCGCGGTGCCATCCACCAGGCGTACCGCGACGGGATCGTCGGCTACGGTGTGGCCTTTGCGGCGGCTTCTGAAGACGTACCGCGGGTAGGAACCGCCGTCGAGTACCTGCCGTCGAGTACCCACAGCGCCGGACACTCTCACGTGCGACGCCGGGTCGGCAGCCGCACCCGGGAGGTGTTCAGCGCGCGGTGACCGTGTACGCGGGGAGCGCGCGATTGCCGCGCGGCTCGGCGACGGCCCGGAGAACGTCGGCCTGGCTCAGGACGAGCTGCCGCAGTGGCTCGGGCAGCGCGGCCATACGCTCCTGCGATGCGGTCAGGTCGCGGCAGGCGGCGACCTCCCAGTCGCCGTCCTGCAGGTCTCCGGTGTCGACAGGTCGACACCCGTCCGCCGTCCAGCCGGCCTCCGGCAGAAGCCGCAGCAGCGTTTCGCGGGAGAACGGCGTGCGGACGTTGCCCTGACCGTGCGATCCCGCCGCCTCGATCTGCCCCTGGACCAGCACGGCGAGGAGGTGCGCCAGCTGGTCGTCGGACGCGGGGGTCAGGTCCCATTCGGTGAAGCACAGGCGTCGCGCCCACGGCCGTACCCGGGCGAGTGTGTCGCGCAGCTGCCCGAGCGAGGCGAAGTACCAGGAGCAGTGCGCGAGCACCACATGGTCGAAGGCGTTCTCGGGGAACGCGACCGATGCGTCGAGTACGTCGGTGGTGAAGCGGAAGTCGATGCGCGGCCCGAGCGGGCCGGCCGAGAGCCGGGCCGCCGATTCTCCGAGGGTGACCGGCGTCCCGTAGGAGGGTTCGGCCACGTCGGTGGCCACCACGCGCCCGGTGGGTCCCACCGCTTCCGCGAGGACGGCGGTCATGTCGCCCTGACCGCAGCCGAGTTCGAGGACGGTCGAGCCAGGCGTGATGTCCCAGCCCGCCACGAGCGCCGCGCGGTGGTGTGTCTGGGACAGCTGGACGCCCGGGCCGTGGTCGGCGGCGGCCATGGCGGCCGCGAGCGAGGGAGCCTTGGCGCGCAGATCGGAGGGGTTCACGGAGTCCTTCGTGATGCTCGGCTGGTCGGGTCGGCGGGCAGAAGCAGATTCTCGGTGCCCGGACAGGCCGGAGCAAGCGATATCGGGCGGAACCGTACGGGCCCCGTGCCCCGCGCCCTCCGCGTTGTCACTGGCGCCGTCTAGAGTTTTTCCCACTCGTCACGGTGTGTTGCCGTCGACGGGATTCATCAGCGTGCCGCCGGTGCGGCGGCTGTCCGGAACAACGGGGAGAACAGCGCATGGGGTGGGTTTCGGCGGGCGACTACGAAGTCGCTCTGGAGGCGGGCAAAGTGGTCTGCCGCAACGGGAAGGGCCGGCGGCTGAAGTCCGTCCCGGCTTCGTTGAAGGACGATCCGGCGGTGGTCGGTCTCCGGCAGCTGACCGAGTGGCTGGACCGGCACGAGCGCCGGTGCCTGAGCGACGTCGAGCAGTGGATGGTGCGGTCGCTGCCCGTTCCCACCGCCGTGCTCGCCCGGGTCTGGCCCGACCCGGCGTGGCAGGCGGCCCTGCGGGACGTGGTGGTCACCGGTGAGGACGGCGGGGTCGCCGGGTTCCTGCGCGATGTCGATCCGGAGCGTGGCCTCGGCCTCGTCGACCTGGACGGCGACACCGTCCGCATCACCCCGGACGTCGTCCGCGTGCCCCACCCCGTCCTGCTCGACGACCTCGACGAGCTCCGGGAGTTCGCGGTGGAGCTGGAGGTCCGCCAGAACGTGGAGCAGCTGTTCCGCGAGGTCTGGCGCCGACCCGCAGGCCTCGCCCCCGACACCACCTCCGTGGACACCTACGCCGGCGGCGTCTTCAAGGAACTGCGTTTCCTGCACGGCCGCGTCACCCAGCTCGGGTACCGGTCGCGCGGTGGATACGCGGTCTGCCCGGTCGTCGAGGACGGCGCCGGGGTCGAGGCGCGCATCTGGATCGGCGAGCACGACGGATACGACGCGTACGACACCGAGACGGGCCCTCTGGGCTGGAGTGACGCGTCGGGGCGCGCGCTGACGGCGGCCGAGGTCGGCGCCGTGGCGTGGTCCGAGGGCATGCGCATGGCGGCGGCGCTCTACGCCGGTCGCGACGTGGAGGACGAGGAGCGGGCGGCATGAGCATCACGACGAACACCGAAGCGAACACGACGGCAGCGGGCTCGGCGCCCCTTCCCGCCCAGAAGCGGGGCCGAAGCGCCTCCGCCGTCGCCGACGAGGCCCGCGCGGCGGCCCTGCTGGACGCGGGCGCGATCCTCCCGGCCGGCACCACCGACCGGGACGACGCCGACACCCTGACCGCCCGCACCTACACGCACGCCGCCCTCGGGGACCGCCCGGTGGTCCGGCTCGTGACCGGCACCCTCGGCGAGGCCGAGGACCTGGCCCTGGAATTCCTCGGGCTGGCCCGGACCGCGGACGCCCCCGTCGTGGGACAGGTGCGCCGCGAGACCCTGGGCTTCCCGGCCTGGGCCCTGGTCAACGACCCGGCCAACGGGCACCACGCCCTCGCCCTGGTCAAGGACATCGAGCGGCTGGGCCGGCAGGCCAAGACCCGCGCCGGTGCGGCCAAGGAGGGCTTCGACGAGCTCGGCACCCGGCTCGGCCGGGCCGTGCCGCACTTCCTCCCCACCTACTACGAGCAGGTGGCCCGCCTCTTCCTCCAGGCAGAGAACGCCACCTACGCCGCCTCCTTCTTCGGCAAGGCCCGCGAGGCCGAGCGGGTCCACGGGCTGGTCGTGGACGAGGACCGGCAGCGCGCCGTCTTCCTGGAGTTCGCCCTCGCGGGCGCGCTGACCGTCAAGGCACTGCGGCAGTATGTGCGCGACCTGGTGGCCCGGCTCGCGCCGGCGGACGCCTGGGCGCAGTTCCGCCGACTGCTGGTCGAGCGCTGCGCGGCCGGCATGCCGCCCTACGCGGCGCTTCCGCAGGACGTACGCACGCTGATCAAGGCCGCCGGGCTGGACCGCGAGAGCGCCGAACGCGAGCTGGTGGCCGATCTGATCGGCTCTCCCGGAGTCGTCCGCGCCCCTGCCTCGTTCTGGGCGACCTACGGGTCCGCGCTCATCGCTCTCGCCCGGACGGACGGGTCCGTGCGGGCCCGGCTGCTCGGGTTCTTCCCGGAGACCTTCAGCGAGGGCGGCCGGGACGCGGACGGCGAGTCCGGCTGGCTCGCGCTGCTGACCGAGTCCGGCGCCGAGGAACTGCTGACCGCCCTCCCGGAAGCCGCCGACCGGGCGTCCGCCGACTCCGCCGGCCCCCTCGAAGCGACCGTTTCCCCGGCTGACTGGCTCGCCCGCTGGGAGGCGCACCGACGCCGCAACCGGGCCACCTCGGGCCGCAGCCCGCGCACCCTGGACCTCGCCGCCCGGATGACGGACCGGCTGCGCGCCGACGGGCGCCCCGTCGAACTGTTCCAGGGCAGCTGGCAGCGCACCGCCGACCTGGACCTCCTCGACCTCTGCCTGGCCTCCGGGGTCCCCGTCGCCGAACCGGACGAGGAGGAGACGGGCCGCGGCCACGGGCGGTCGCACGGTTTCTCACTGGGCCAGTGGCTCGCCGACGAGGCGCCCGGGCGGCGGGATCTCACCGCCGTCGCCGAACACCCGGAATTCCGCGACCTGCTGCGCCGGAACGTCGGCGGGCTCGGCGACGGGCGCGGCCAGCGTCTGAGCGACGCCGGTATGGCGAAGCTGGCCGAGCACCCGGTGCTCTCCGTCCTCCTGCGCGAATGGCTGACCGCCTGCGCCGAGGAGTACACCGCCGCGCGCGGACTCCCCGGGCTGCGCATCGCCCTCAACAAGCTCTCGCCGTTCCGCGCCGTCGTCGCGGACGTCGCCCCGGAGGCCGCGCGCCTCCTCGAAGAGCACGATGTCGTTCCCCTGCTCGCCGCCACCCTGCGCACCGGCGTCCTCGACGAGCTGGGCTGGTCCGCGCTGGACGAGACCTACGCCGAACTGGCCGCCGAGGCCGCCACCGCATCGCGGCAGGGGCACAACCGGTCGCAGAACGTCGGCGTCACCGGCGCCTGGCCCGCGCTGATCCTGAGTACGCAGGAGCGGGCCGTCGTCGTCGGCCCGGAAGGCGTTCTGCTGCGGCACACCCTGCGGCTGCCTCCCTCCACCGACCAGTGGCGGACGCCTGCCTTCCGTTTCGTCGACGGCGAGTTGCTGGTGATCTGGTGGGAGGACGGCAAGCAGCGCGGCTACTGGTCGCACCGCCCCGCCGAGGTCTTCACCGTCGGCGGCGACCAGGTCCCCCGCTGGGGCCGCCCCAGCCTCTCGGACGAGGTCTGCGTACCGCTGCCCGGCGGCGGCCGCGCCACCGGCGGCAAGGCCCTGCACGCGGGCGACACCACCCTCCCGCCCCAGCGCGCCGTCCTCGCCGACGGAACCGGCCACTGGCGCGAGGGCCACCAGGGCACCCGGACGGTATGGCTGGAGTACGACCCGGTCAGCGGCGCCCACGGCCGCGCCTCCCTCCCGGCCTTCCTCCGCTCCGGAGTGCGGGACGGCACCCGGCTGCTCGCCGAGCACTGCCAGGTGCTGCCCCTCCAGCCCGGCCTGGAGACCACCCCGTTCGGCACGGACGGCACGGTCCTCGGCCGCTGGGTCCGCCGTACCGCCACCGAGCCCGGCACGGCCGCCCCGGCCGACGGGGACCGGACCGTCGCCGGAACCCCCGACGGCCACACGGTCTCCCTGCCCCACCCGCTGCCCGACGGCGCCACCGTGGTGCCGCTCGGCGCCCTCACCCTGCCCGGCGGATCGCGGCCCGTCGCGGTCCTGCGCCACCGGTCCGTCGAAGCGCACCCGGCGGACACCGACGGCTCCGGCTGCGGCCTGTGGTCCGTCGGCACCGACTCCTCCGGCGGGAACGACGCCGCGGGCACCCCCTACGTGCCTCCCGCCGCCTACTGGCACGCCCTGCGCCCGAGGGACGAGCGGGGCTCCGCCGCCCTGCGGAAGCTGACGGACGCCCGGGCCGAAAAACTGTTCGACGAGGTCGCCGCCGCGATCGCCCGGTACCTGAAGGCGTTCCGGGCGGTCGAGGAGTACACCGGACCCTCGTCGCGGGAGATGAGCCAGGAGGCCGTCGCCCGGGTCCTGCCCGAGGTGTCCGACGTACGGCTCCTCGCGGGCGTCACCGCGCTCGTACAGAACGCGGTGGACCGGGCCGTCGCGGTCGCCCAGTACCTGCAGCCGCCCGCACCCGCGCAGCCGGTCACGCCCCGGAACACCGCCCGCACCCAGGGCATGTTCTTCGACCACGAGCCCGAGCACGGCGACGACACGACCCTGCGGGCCGCCACCGCCTGGGGCTCCGAACAGATCCGCGGCAGCTGGTGGGGTGGCGGACACCGGTGGACGGCGATCCGGCAGATCCTCGCCGTCAACCACGTCCTCGGCGGTGAGCCGGCGTTCGGTCCGCCCACGCCGTCGAAGGTCCCCTTCACCTCCGTGGACGGCTGGCAGCGCGACGAGTACACGGTGCCCTCGGTATCCCTCACCTGGACCACTCTTCTCGACAAGCTGCCCGAACTGGCCTACCGGGCCGCGTCGGAGGCCACGTCCGCCGAGCACCGCGCCGGGCTCCTCGTGCTGCTGGAAGCGCTCGCCGCGGGCCCGCTGGCCGACCCGGCGGGCACGGTCCGGCGGGTGGACCTCGTCGAGCCGCTCGACACGGCGAGCCTCGGCCGGACGGGGCGCCCCGAGGCCGTGCACCGCCTCGGCCAGGTGCTGCGCAAGGGCTCCCGCACCGTCGTGATCCTGGCCGACCACGGCCGCAACTTCCAGGACGACGCGGCCCGCTGGCTCGCCCTCGACCACGACCCGACCGGAGCCTTCGGACCCGTCCCCGGCTTCACCCTCGAACGCGAGCACGTCCACCGGCAGGGCATCGCCCGCGACCGGCTCACCCGGCTGACCACCCTGGTACGGGAGAAGGGCCCGGCGCCCTGGCGTCCGGAAGCCGCCGAGGCGTTCCACACGGCCACCGGAATCGGCCCCCTCCAGGCCACCGCACTGCTGTCGGCCGCCGTCGAGGAGCCCGGCGCCGAGGCGCTGACCCTCCTCGGCGCGAAGACCCGCGCCTTCGAGACGGCCCAGGACCGGCTGGACGCCCTGCCCCGCGACGACCGGCACACCGTGCTCCGGGCGCTGCTGCCCGAAGACCCGGCCGAGCTGTGGTCCACGGGCCCCGACGTCCGGGCCGCCGCCGAGGTGTGGCGCGAACGCCTGGGCTCCCTCGTCCGCGTCCCCGAGGAACTGGACCTCGACCTCAGCGGCGCCACGCCCGCCTCCGTCGATCTGATCCTCAACGCGGGCACCCGCGGCTGGCTCGCCCACGGCACGCCCGTACCGGACGGGAGCACCCGCCCGGCCCTCCACCGGGTGAGCGCACGCGGCGCGGTCTCGAACGCCCTGACCGCCCTGCGCACCCTCGCGTACACGCTGCCGTACGGTCACCCCCTGCGGGCCCACCTGCCGGTCGGCCTCGCGGCCCTCCGCAGCCGCCTCGCCGACCCCGGACTGGTCCTGGACCTCGGCCTGGACTGGACCGAGTCGGGGGTCTCCCTCGGCCCCGCGATCCGCGCCGCGCACGGGCTCCCCGAGTCCGGCGGCGCCGAGGCCGACGGACTGGTCCGGGCCGGATCGGCGCTGCTCCTCGCCCCCGGGTACGGCGACAGCGAGAAGCTGCTGATCCGCCCGGCCGCTCTCGACGGCCCCGACGACCCGGCGTTCGGCCTGGTCGAGGGCACCGTCGGCCATCAGCGCACCGGCGATCTGCTCGCCCTGCGCGCCCTGCTGAGCCAGGAGAGCGACAGCCTGGCCGAGGCGGGCGCACCCGACGGCTCCGTGCCCCACCCGGCCCAGGACCCGACGCTCGCGGTACCGGACCTGGTGGCCGAGGCGGCCGACGCCCTCGCCCTGAGCGCCGACGCCGCGGCGCTCTACCTGATGCTGCTCGCCCTGCCCGACCCCACGGACCGCAACTGCGTCCGCTGGACCGGGTGGAAGCCCGCACGGATCAAGAAGGCGCGCACCGAACTCGCCGCCACCGACCTCGTCGTGGAGGCGAAGCGCTCGCGCGCCGGCCGCACCCTCTTCCTTCCCTGCGGCTGGCTGGAGCGCGGCGCACCCGGACTGCCGCTGGAGACCTGGAAGGAAGGCCTGTACCCCCTGGCAGGGTCCGCCCGGACCCTGCCCCACCTGCCCGTCCCCGCGCTGTACGCAGCGGCCTGGGCCCGGGTCCGGGGCGGCGACGCCCCCGCCTTCGAAGAACTGAACACCCGCGCCACCCGGAAGGGCCGCCGCCGATGACGAACGACACCACGACCACTACGGACAGCGCCACCACGGACGGCGTCCCGGGCCAGGCGACGGCGCCCGGCCGCGCGCCACGGCAGATCATGCTGCCCGAGGACCGGTACGCCACCGAGCTCGCCTTCCTCGCCGCCCACGACCCGGGGCCGCGCCCGCCCGGCTGGCTGCTCACCCCCCGTGCCGTCGTCACCTTCGTGATGGGCAGCGCGGCGGACGCACTGAGCCTGCCGAAGGGAGCCCGGCCCGCGGCCGGAGTGCCGCGCCGACTGGTGATCGAGCAGAAGTTCGTCGGCGAGCGCGCCCTGGTCGAACGGTGTGTGGTCACCCTCGCCGGGGAGCGCGGGCTGCTCCTCGTCGGTGAACCCGGCACCGCCAAGTCCATGCTCTCCGAGCTGCTGTCGGCGGCCGTCTGCGGGACCAGCGCGCTCACCGTGCAGGGCACCGCGGGCACCACCGAGGACCAGCTCAAGTACGGCTGGAACTACGGGCTGCTGCTCGCCCAGGGGCCCACCGAGCAGGCCCTCGTGCCCTCCCCGGTGCTCACCGCCATGACCCGGGGCGCCGTCGCCCGCGTCGAGGAGGTCACCCGCTGTCTGCCGGAGGTCCAGGACGCCCTCGTCTCCCTGCTCTCCGAGCGGCGGATCGCGGTGCCCGAGCTGGCGGGCGGCGACGGCGCCCAGGTGCACGCGGCCCCCGGCTTCACGCTCATCGCGACCGCCAACCTCCGGGACAAGGGCGTCTCGGAGATGTCCGCCGCGCTGAAGCGGCGCTTCAACTTCGAGACCGTGGGCCCCATCGGGGACGTCGACGCCGAGACCGCGCTCGTCCGGCGCCAGTCGCGGGCCGCCGTGGAACGCGTGGGCGTCGCCTATCAGGTGGACGACGCGGTCCTCGAAGCGCTGGTCACCGCCTTCCGGGACCTGCGCGACGGCCGCTCCGTGGAGGGCTGGGAGGTCGAACGCCCCTCGACGGTCATGAGCACGGCGGAGGCGGTCTCCGTCGCGGGCGCCCTCGGCCTGGCCGCCGCCTATTTCCCCGGCGACCGGGATGTGCTCTCCCTGCTGCCCGGCCATCTGCTCGGGGTCGTCCGGAAGGACGACCCCGCCGACACGGCACGGCTGCTGGGGTACTGGGACGGGCCGGTGCGCAGGCGCGCGGAGCAGGGTTCGGCCACCTGGCGCGCCCTGTGGGACCTGCGCTCGGTGCTGGAGAACTGACAGATGAACGAGTCGACCACTCCCGGGCCGGGCGCCACCGCCGGGGCGTCGCCCGCCACCGGCGCGCGGACCGGTTCCCCGGTGCCGAACCCGGCGGGCGGGCCGGCCACCCCGGAGGCCGCGGTGGCGGCCCTCGCGGCTTCCGGTCCCGGGGCGCCGTTCCTGATCGGGGTACGCCACCACGCACCCTCGCTGGCGGCCGCCCTGCCGGAGCTGCTGGACGCGGCGGCCCCCGACGTCCTCCTCGTCGAACTGCCCGCCGAGTTCCAGCCCTGGCTGAGCTGGCTCGCCCATGAGGAGACCGAGGCCCCGGTGGCGCTGGCCGCCGTGCCCGCCGCCGGCCCGGCGGGTGAACGGGGTCCGGCCTTCTACCCGTTCGCGGACTTCTCGCCCGAACTGGTCGCACTGCGCTGGGCGGCGAGGAACGGCGTCCCGGCCGTGGCCTGCGATCTGGCCCTGACCGACCGGGCGTGGTCGGAGGGCGGCCCCGGAGCGTCCTCGGAACCCGTGCCGGGGGAGGGGCTCGGGCTCTCCGTCGCGCTCCGGTCCCGGCTCACCGGCCGGGAGGGCGACGACCTGTGGGACCGCCTGGTGGAGGCCAAGGCGCCCGGTTCGACACCCGAGGCGCTCCGCCGCGCCGCCCTGCTCACCGGCTGGGCGCTGCGCCATGAGGCCGAGGCGCGCGGAGGGGTGCAGCGTACGGACCTGGTGCGCGAAGCCTGCATGCGCGGGCACATCGCCGATGCCCTGGCGAGCGGGCGGCGTCCCGCCGTGGTGGTGGGCGCCTTCCACACCCCGGCGCTGCTGCCGTCGGCGGCCGGGGCTGAGCCGGGCGGCCCCGGCCACCCCGGCCACCTCGACGCCGCCGCCGGGCCTGCCGGGGCCGCCGGATCCACGGTCTCCCTGATCCCGTACACGTACCCGCTGCTCGACTCACGTTCCGGTTACCCGGCCGGCATCCGGGACCCGGAGTGGCAGCACACCGTCCTGGAGGCCGCCGGGGATCCGGCCGCGGTGCACGAGGCGCTGGTCCGCACCGCCGTACGCCTCTGCGCCGCCCTGCGCGAACAGGGCCACCCGTACGGCCCGGCGGACGGCCGGGAGATCGTCCGGGTCGCCGGAGACCTGGCCCGGCTGCGCGATCTGCCCGCGCCGGGCCGCGGTGAACTCCTGGAAGCCGCGCAGACGGTGCTGGGCCGCGGCGAGACCTACGGCACGGGCCGCGCCGTCGCGTACGCCCTCGAACGCGTTCTCATCGGATCCCGCACCGGGCGGCCCGCGCCCGCCGCTCCGCGCAGCGGCCTCGGTCCCGCCGTCGAGGCGGAGGCCGAGGCCCTCGCGCTCCCCGGGCCGCAGGACACGCACGAGAAGGCGCCGCGCGACCTCAGGCTCGACCCGGCACGCTCCGCCCTGGACCGCCGCCGCGAACTGCTGCTGCGCAGACTGACGGTGTGCGGCATCCCCTACGCGCAGGAGCAGGAGGTGACCGGCGCGGCGGGAAGTGAAGGGCTGACGACGCGCTGGCGGGTCCGGTGGACCCCGGCGACCGCCGCCATGCTCACCGCGGCCGGGGCCCGCGGTGTCACCCCGGCCCAGGCGGCCGAGGGCGTGTTGCGCCAGCGGCACGCGGCCGAGCGTGCGGAAGGCGGCCCGACCGCGGCCCAGGTCGTGCGCGGCCTTGCGGAGGCCGCCGCCTGCGGGCTGCCCGCCCCGGCCGACGAACGGCTGACCGAACTGGCGGCCGTGCTCCCCGCGAGCGGAACCCTTCCCGAACTCCTCGCCGGGCTCGACCTGCTGGACCGCATCGACGCGGGCCATCTGCCGGGCCTCACCGCCCCCGACAGCCCCGAAGACCCGGCGGACGGCCCCGAAGGCTCATCGAACGGCCCCGAAGACTCCTTTCATGGCCCTGCGACTCCAAAAGCCGCCGCCGCCGCGAGGGCTGCCCGCACCGCGCACGCGGCGGAGCTGCTGACCGCCGCCGCGGTGCGCCAGGTCGACGGCCTGACCGGCTCCGAGAAGCCCGAGGAGGCCCGCGCCCTGCTCGAACTGGCCCAGCGGGCCGACCGGCTGGGAGGCATCCGGCTCACCGACGCCCTCGCCCGGCTGGCCGCCGACGGCGCCCCATTGATCGCCGCGGCCGCCGGAGCGGTCCGCGTGCTGACCGGCCACGAGGAGGCCAAGACCTTCGGGGAGCGTGTCGCCTCCTGGGTGGACGGAGCCGTGGACAGCACCTCCCGGGCCACGCTCACCGCCCGCCTCACCGGAGTCCTGACGGTCGCGGGGCCGCTCCTGACCGTCGGGGTCGGCGCCCTCGACCCCTTGCTGGACCGGGTCGTCGAGCTGGACGACTCCGCGTTCCTGGCCCGGCTGCCCGCCCTGCGCGGTGGCTTCGACACCCTCAGTCCGGCCGCCCGGGACCGCCTGCTGGGCACCGTCGAGGAGCGGCTGGGCGAACGGGTGGACCACCTGGACGCGGACGATCCGGCCGAGCTGGCCCGCCGTACGGCCGCCGACCTCGCGGCCCGCGAGCTCCTGACCGCACTCGGCCTTCCGGTCACGGCACCCGCCCACGACGACCGGCTCCCACCGCCGTCCGTCGACCGCGCCGCGCCCCGACCCACCACTGCCCTCGGACCCGGAACCCGTGCCGAGGCCGCCCCCACTACCGTGCCTTCTGCCGAGGCCGCCTCTGCCGATGTGCCCCCCACCTCCGTGCCCGGTGCCCAGGTCGCGCCCACCACGATGCCCCCTGCCGAGGCCGCCACCGCGCCCCTCACCACCGTGCCCCCGGCCGGGGCGACCCCCGCCACAGCCTCCTCCACCGAGGCGACCCCGGCCCCAGCTCCGGCCCCAGCTCCAGCTCCAGCTCCAGCTCCGGCCCCGGCTCCTGCCCGGACTCTCGCGCCCGCCGACCGCTGGCGGCTCGTGCTCGGCCGGAGCGCCGAGCGGCTGCCGTCCGGTGCCGCCCGGCTGGCGACCGCGCTGGACGAGCTCTACGGCGCGGGACACGGCGAGGGCTCCCGCGGCGGCCTCCCCGGGCAGGACGGCTCCGGAGCGGGCGGCGGCCGGGAGCCGGCGTTCCCCGGTGTCCGCGAGTGGTCCGAGGAACTGGCCGCCCTGTTCGGCCCCGGCGTCCGTGAAGAGGTCCTGGCCGCAGCGGCCGTGACCGGGCGGCAGGACGTCCTGGCCGAACTCGACCCCGCCGCCGCGACCCCTTCGGTGGAACTGCTCCGGACGATCCTGCAGTACGCCGGCGGCCTTCCCGAGGCCCGCCTCGCGGCGCTCCGCCCGCTGGTGCGCCGTCTCGTCGACGAACTGACCCGACAACTCGCCACCCGGCTGCGGCCCGCGCTGACCGGCGCGACGACGGCCCGGCCGACCCGCCGCCCCGGAGGCCGGCTCGATCTGCCGCGCACCCTGCGCGCCAATCTGGCCACCGCCCGCCGGACCACCGACGGCACGATCCGGGTGATCCCCGAGAAGCCCGTCTTCCGCAGTCGCGCCCGCAGGTCGGCCGACTGGCGCCTGATCCTGGTCACCGACGTCTCCGGATCCATGGAGGCCTCCACGATCTGGTCCGCGTTGACCGCCTCCGTGCTCGCCGGGGTGCCGACCCTGAGCACCCATTTCCTGGCGTTCTCCACGGAGGTCGTCGACCTCACCGGGCATGTGCGCGACCCCCTCTCCCTCCTGCTGGAGGTGAGCGTGGGCGGCGGCACGCACATCGCCGCCGGGCTCCGGCACGCCCGCGGGCTGATCGAGGTGCCCTCCCGCACTCTCGTCGTCGTCATCAGCGACTTCGAGGAGGGAGCGCCGCTCGCCGGACTGCTGGCCGAGGTCCGGGCTCTGGTGAACACCGGTTGCCATGTCCTCGGGTGCGCGAGCCTCGACGACGCCGGCCGGCCCCGCTACTCGACGGGCGTCGCCGGACAGCTCGTGGCCGCCGGGATGCCCGTGGCGGCCCTCAGCCCACTCGAACTGGCCCGCTGGATAGGGGAGAAGACCGCATGAACGACGACCGGTTGCCGCCCGTGGCGCCGGAGGTCACGGCCACGCTCGTGGAGGACCTCTCGCCCCGGCTGCGCAAGCGGCTGGACGCGGCGGTCACCAAGCTCGCCGCCCGCCCGACCCACCGCGACGGGGACACCACGACGATCGAGGTGGACGACGAGACCGCGCTGCGCCTGCACGCCCCGGGCGGCGTGGTGGCGAAGGCGCAGGACATCAGCTGCGGCTGCCTCCTCGCCCCCGCCTGCGTTCACCGCGCGGCCGCCGCCTGCGCCGCCCCCACGGCCGACCCGGCACCGGAGCCCGCCGAACAGCCCACCTCCGAAGCCCTCGAAGCTCCCGAGCCCTGCGAAGCCCTCGAAGTCCCCGAAGCCCCGCGGCCGGCCTCGGCGGCGGACCCCGGCACCCCCTCCCCGCCGGAGACGGCGAACCCGGCCCAGCGTGCCGCCGCCGATGCCCTCTGGGCGGCGGGCGCGGCCGTGCTGGAGGCCGGGGTCGACGGGGCCGGGGCGGTCACCCAGTCGGTCCTCCTCCGCGCCGCGCACACCGCGCGGCTCCGTCACCTGCCACGTGCTGCGGGCGCCGCACTGGCGGTCGTCACGCTGCTGCGCGCGGCCCGCGCCGGGGACCCGTCCTACCGCACCGCCGACCTCGTCACCGCCCTGGCCGAACTCCTGGGCACCGCCCGCCGCGTGGGGACGGCGTCCGGAGCGGAGCTGGCCGCCGTCCGGGGCCGCGCGCGCCGCCCGTACACTCCGGACGGCTCGCTTCGGCTGTACGGCCTGTTCACCGAACCCGTGGTCACCGACTCGGGCCACGGCGGCGTCCGCACCTGGGTCGCCGGAGCCGACGGCCGGCTCTTCACGGTCGGCGATGTGGCGCCCGGCGGCGCGGGGCGCGCCCTCGGCGTGGCCGACCGGGCGGTGCGCCTGGGGGACAGCGCGCTCACCCACCGGGAGCTGGGCCGGGCGGGCCTGGCCGTGTCGGGGGCGACGGTCTCGCCGGACGGCCGACTGGGCGCGGGAAAGGGCGTCAAGGCCGTCACCGCCCGGGGTGCGGCGTGGACGGAACCGCCGCTCGCCGCCCTCTGGGAGACACCGCCGTCCGAACAGGTCGCCCGCGCCCTGCGGTCCACCTCCCGCTACGCGGACCCGGACGGCGGCGGCAGCGACCTGCTCTTCCTGGACGTCGAACTCCTCGGCGCGGTACGGGAGGCGGGCGGCACCTGTCTGCTCGCGCTGTGCGAGGGAGGCGTCCGCGTCCGGCTCGCCGTCGCCGACGACGACCCCGCGCTGGCGCACCGCGACAACCTGGCGCTGCTGGCCGCGGCGCCGGGCGCCCGGCTGAGGATCATCGGCCGCCTGGCTCCCGCACCCCACCCCCGGCTCACCCTCCTCGCGTGCTCGCACCCCACCGGCGAGGGCACCGTCGACCTCGGCCTCGACCGGTTGCGCCGCGCCGACCTCCCGGACCCGGCCGCCCCCGCGCGCTTCGCCCCGCCGCGGCCCGCCGGTTCCGTCGCGCAGTCGCCCCTGTACCTCCTGGAGCGCCGGGTCGAACAGACGGTTCCGGCGGGCCGCGCCGCCCTGGGCATGCTGGGCGATGTCACCGCCGAGGCCGTGCGGATCCGCCGCGCCGGCCTTCCCACGGCCGCCGCACTCCTCACCGCCCTGTGCGCCTCGGCGGCCCAGCGTGACCGCGATCTCTTCGGCCGCCTGCTCCCGGCCGACACCGACGGCTTCGCCGCCTACTGGCTGGCCGCCGCCCGCTACACGGCCGCCGTGGCCGAATCCCTGTGCTCAGCTGCCTGGGATCCGACCACGTAGGGCGCACCGTGGGAACGCGGGGTGTCAGAGCCGTTCGATCCAGATGTTGCGGAACCTCGGGTTCTCACCGGGGTCCCCGTGGTCCTGCAACTTGATGTGGCCCGGGGCGGGTCCCTCCGGGCGGCCCGCCCCGGTCGGTCCGGCGATGGCGACGTCTCTGTGCACCAGCTTGCCGTTCCACCGGAGAGTCACCCGCGCGTCCTCCACCTTCTTTCCGTCGCTGTCGAAGCGCGCCGCCCGGAACTCGATGTCGTAGCGCTGCCAGGTGCCGGACGGTGTCGCGGCGTTGACGTCGGGGGCCTTGCGCAGGTAGATCGATCCGGCGTCGTTGGTGGCGGGTACGTCGACCCCGAACGACTCCAGGATCTGGAGTTCGTACCGCTCCTGGATGTAGATCCCGCTGTTGCCCCGGGCCTGTCCGGTGACCTCCGGCGGGTAGTGGGGCTGGTACCACTCGGCGTGCATCCGGAAGTCGCCGTACTTCTCCTTCGTACGGATGTCTCCGCCGAGGGACTCCACGGAGCCGTCCGCCACCGGCCACGTCGCCGGACCGCCGGCGTTCGACTCCCAGGCGTCGAGGTTCGTGCCGTCGAAGAGCGTGGTGCGCTTCGTCGGGGTGACGGTGAGGTTGTCGAGGTTCACATGACCGTCGTCCTCGGGCTCATAGGCGTACGTGATCGTGTTCGCGCCCTTGCGCAGGGGCACCGATTCGATGTGGGTCGCCCACGTGTTCCAGGTGACGGTGGAGTTCAGCCAGATCTGCTTGTGGCGCTCGCCGTTGACGTACAGGGTCATCGACCGGGGCTTCGGCTCCGGGTCGGAGTTCTGCCCGTTCGCGTACCGCAGGGCGAGGTCGTGCTTCCCCTTCTTGTCGGCGCGCACCGCGAAGGTGGTGCGGGAGCCCGGCTCCCAGTTGTTGTCGATGAAGCCGGTGCCGGAGTAGCCGGAGTGGTTGTCGTTGAACTTGGTGCCGCCGGACAGCGAGGCGGACTCCGCCTCGTACACCGGCGGCGGCTTCGACCCGTCGGGCAGCGTGTTGAGGCTGTACCAGGCCTCGGTGCTCCACAGCTCCGCTCCGGACTCCGCCGCGAACGGGCGCGGGGACTGCACGTGCACCACCCGGCCGGGGCGCAGGCCGTCCATCTTCAGCGTCACCGTCCTGCGGTCCTCGGAGAGCGTCGCGGAGGTGATGTCGAGGGTCTCCTCGTCGGCCTTCGGGCCGCCGTACCTCGGGGTCGCCACATAACGCCACTGCTGGGCCTCGTACTTGGCCGCCAGGTCCTCGGCGGTCTCCTCGGAGACCGGCTGGGTGTACTCGATCGCGAAACCGCCGTCGACCGCCCGCATGGCACGCATGTCGAAGGCGTCGTCGCCGGTGAGCGCGAGCTTCTGGAGGCCGAACTTGAGCTTGCCCTCCTGGCCCCAGTTCCCGGAGTCACCGATGCCGCCGGCGTAGATCGCCCCGTCCGGGCCGAGGCTGATCCGGTTGACCCCGGCCTCAAGGCCCTGCGTCATCCGGAACACCGCGCCCTGGTACTCGCCGCCGACCTTCTCCAGGTACGCCCGCTGAAGGCCGCCGTAGGTCACGTCACCGAACACCATCTGCCCGGCGAAGGGCCCTTCGGGCAGCAGGATCGGGTTGCTCGGCGAGTTGGAGATCTCGCCGTGCGGCAGCCAGAGGACGGGCTCGGTCACCGGCTGGTCGTCGTAGACGCCGTCCGGGTTGGTGTGGTGGTTGTAGAAGGCGCCCTGCTTGATGCGCACCAGCTTCGACGTCGGCACGTAGGCGCCCTGGTTGTCGGTGGCGAAGATCTCGCCGTCCGGGCCCCAGCCGAGTCCGTTCGGGGTGCGCAGCCCCCCGGCCACGTACGACACCTTGCCGGTCTTCTTGTTGATCTTGAGGGTGGAGCCGCGGTTGGGCACGTTCTGCGGGTCCTGGGTCGCGCCGCCCGGCACCATGGCGATGCCCGTGCTGACGTAGAAGTGCCCCTTCTCGTACAGCAGCCCGAACGCGAACTCGTGGTAGTTGCCGCCGAACGGCCAGGTCGCGATCTGGCGGTACTCGTCGGTGACCTCGTCGCCGTCCTTGTCGACCAGCGCGGTCAGACCGTCCTTCTCGGAGACGTAGAGGGTGCCGTCGACGTACTTGAGGCCCATCGGCTCCAGCAGGTCCTCGGCGACCAGCTTCTTGGTCACCTTCGACGGGTCGGTGTTCCCGGTGACGTTGTCGAGCAGATACACCTGCCCGAGCTCGCTCTCCCTGCTGCCGCCCCAGGTGCTGACGGCCAGTCGGCCGTCCGGCAGCCAGTCCATGCCGGTGACCTGCGGTTCGAAACCGTCGGGGCGCAGATCGGTCAGCGTGTAGTCGGGGTGCACGCCGGCCAGCGGCAGGCCGTCGCCCGGTGACTCGTCGATGCCCTCGCACAGCTTGCGGCCCGGCGAGGTGACCCGGGTGACGTCGGCGTCGGTGCTCAGCACCGAGGTGGGCACGACGGTGTACGCGTCCGACCCGGGCGGTCGCCACTCCAGCAGGAGACGCTGGTCGTACTCGCCGTCCCAGTGGTCGATGCGCAACGCGTGGTGGCCCTCGGTCAGTTCGGCCGAGCCTTCCTTGGGCTGGGCGCCGTGCTTGCCTCCGTTGTCGATGATCTGCGTGCCGTCGATGATCAGCCGCGAGCCGTCGTCGCTGGTGATGCGGAAGTCGTACGTCCCGGCCGACTCGACGTTCAGGTACGCGGTGACCTCGGTGACGAACTTGCCGCTCAGCCCGAAGTCCTCGGCGGTGGTCCAGTCGATGGTCGGCTTCAACTCGTCGACGTTGGGCGTCTGCCCCGGCTTGAGCGTGCAGAAGTCTTCCAACGCCATCTGTACGTCGAACACCCGCATGGTCACGCCCGGTTCCTGGGGCGGTATGTCGGGGGGCTGGGCCGCGGCCTGACCCTGGGTGAGGGAGACGAGGAACAGGGCTGAGACGAGTACGGCCAAACGCCGCATGGGCCTTCCTCCTTGAGGGCCGAAGGCAGCCGGCGGTCCAGTGGCTGACGGGCTGCCGTTCACAGTGAAGGGCAGGCCCCACGGAAAAGGCAACGGGTCGGCAAGCGCTTTCTGTCTATCGTTGGAAAATCCATGGGGCGGAGTTCTCTCAACTCCTGCCCGAGAAGACCGGTGGAATGGGGAAAGCGCTTGCGTTCAGGCTCCATCTTTTCGGGGCGTCCCGCTAAGGGGTGCTCTTGTCTCCTCTGTGCCGCGCAGACGTCAGGCCCCGCTCCTGCGGCGGCGCGCGCGCTCGAACTCGGCGACGTCCGACATCCAGCGGCCGTGCGGTCCGAGCGCCGCGCAGCCACCCCGGACGAACGCGCCTACCAGCTTCCGGTATCCGCCGATCCCGTCGACCAGGCTGTACTCGACCCGGTACTCCGGATCCGCCCCGCCCACACCCGCACGCACCGTCGTGACCCGGGCGATGGAGTCCGCGTAGAAGTGGAGCTGGATCCCTTCGCCCATCGCCTCGTCCTCGATGGTGAACACCTCGTTGTCCGAGGCGGAGCGCTCGCCGACGAACTCCCAGAACTCCGCGGTGGCGGTGCGGGAGCCGCCCGAGAGCCACTTCCTCTCGGCGCCCTTGTCGTCGGTGAACGACAGAGCCGTCTTCCTCGCCCGTCCGCCGGCATCGGCGCCGTCCCCGGCAGCCTCTTCCTCATCCTCCACGGGTGTGTCCCTGGAGCGATGGGCGGCCTCCGAGCACATCAGGAAGCTCAGGGTGCGCACCGCGTCATCGGCGAGCGCGGGGTGCGCACGGCGCACGTCCGCCTCGACCGCCGCCGCCATCCGATTCCAGTCGCCCTTGTCCGTGGCACGCTTTCCCCGTCGCGGATCGCGGCTGATCCGCATCCCGGCGGACGCCTGCTCCGCGGTGGCGATCACCCGCATGACCTCGGGGAGCAGCGCGGGAGCGACGGCGTCGGGCAACCGCCTCGGAATCGTCGCCCCGTGCAGATACTGGCCCGTGTACCGCAGAATCGCGGCGTCGAGCGGGCCGAGTACGGCTCCGCGCTCGGCGCGACGGCGGTCCGCGTGGTACTCCTGGGCCCGTTTCGCGTCGGCCGTCTCCGTCGCCGTACGCATCGCCGCGCAGACCTCACCGCTCTCCAGCAGACCGATGTCGGCCCCGTGCGCGATGAGCCGGCCCCTGTCCCACGGGATGCGCCGGAAGAGCGCGTCGACGTTGGTGGGCGAGGAGAGGAGGATCGGGTCCAGCAGTGCGACGGCGGCGCCCTCGTCCAGTGGGCCGCGGGTGCCGGCGGCGTCGCACAGCGGAAGAACCGCGCTCCACAGCAGCAGGTGTCTGCCCAGATCCTCGCGGATCACCGCGAGATGGGCCTCCCGCATCGGGAACGTGAAGGTGCGGGGCTCATGGTTGGCGTCGGCCCCGGCGCCCAGCATCAGCCTCAGTTCACCGCCGTCGCGGACCACGTTCGGGATCCAGCCGCTCCGGCGGGTGAAAACCATGTCGTTCATGGGGCTCAGTCTTCCCCACCGGAGGAGGCCGGAGCCCCGGGCCCCGTCGGTCGGGCGGCCGCACCCCGGGACCGATGACGCCGGCCGTCAGGGCTTCCTGGCCACCGCGCCGTACATGGCGATGTCCCGGCCGTCGACGCCGCTCTGCTCCGGACCGGGGCGCCAGGTGTGCACCTGGGTGACTCCCGGGTCCTGCAACTCCAGCCCGTCGAAGAACGAGGTGGCGGTCGGCAGATCACGCAGGACGAAGGGCATACCTTGCTGACGGTATTCCTCCGCCACCCGGTTGACCTCCTCCGGTGCGAAGTCCGCGGTGCCGATGGTCATGGCCAGATAGCTGCCGGACGGCAGCGGATCCAGCAGCCTGCTGATCAGGCGCCGGTCGTCGGGCGGCAGGATGAAGTGCATGATGCCGATCACCATCAGGCCGACGGGCCGGTCCAGGTCGATCAGCTCCTGGAACTCCTGGCTGCCGAGGATGGCGTCGGGATCGTGCATGTCGGAGTCCACGTACGCGGTGGCGCCCTCGGCCGAACTCTGCAGCAGGGCCCGCGCGTGCGCGAGCACGATGGGGTCGTTGTCCACGTAGACCACATGCGACTCCGGCGCCACCTCCTGCACGATCTGGTGCAGGTTGGGAGGGGTCGGCAGCCCCGTACCGATGTCGAGGAACTGGCGGATGCCGCACTCCTCGGCGAGGAAACGGGCGGCGCGGTGCATGAACCGGCGGTTCTCCATCATGTGGACCGGCAGGGCGGGCCAGTGGCGGCTCATCGCGTCGCCGGCTTCGGCGTCGACGGGGTAGTGGTCCTTCCCGCCCAGGATGTAGTCGTAGACCCGGGCGGAGTGGGCGCGGGAGGTGGCGAGTCGGCTCTGCGGGTCTTGGGGGTTGCTCATGCGGGGCCTCTTTCGGTCAGGTGCGGCTGGTTCGACGGTATCGGGCGGTGTCGGGTACGTGAGCGGGGCGGCCGGGGCCACGACCGGCCGCCGGGGCCGGGGTGACGCTTCCGGACCGCACCTCTTTCCGTCGCCGGGCTACTGGCCCGAACGGGCTTGCAGGGCGATGACGGCGATGTCGTCCCGCCGGTTCTGGGCGGCCGGCAGGAGTCTTCGGATCAGTGTCGCCAGGGGCACCCCCGCCCGCACCAGGGCTTCGGTGCGCCGGCGCAGACGCCGGAGGTTGTCGCCGATGTCCGTACCCGGTGTTTCCACCAGCCCGTCGGTGTAGAGGACCAGGGTGTCGCCCTCCCGGATGACCGTGTGGAGATCGGTACGCGGCAGGCCGTCGGTGACGCACAGCGGAGGGTCCGGGGCCGCGAGGTCGTGCAGGTAGCGCGGCGGCGCGTCACGAGGGATCAGCAGGGGCGGCGGGTGACCGGCGTTGGACAGGGTGACACGCCAGAGGTGAGGGGCCAGCCGGCGGATGACCGCGTGCACCGCCGTGACCATCGACGGCCCGTCGAGCGCCTGCACGATGTGGTCGAGCCGGCTCAGGGTGACCGCCGGGCTGGCGGCCGGCCCGCTGTCGTAGGCGAGCCCTCGCAACAGGCTGTTGACACGGCCCATCGCGGCGGCCGCGTCCAGGTCATGGCCCGCGATGTCGCCGATGGACAGGGCGAGCGCGTCCTCCGAGAGCCTGACCGCGTCGTACCAGTCCCCGCCGACCTCCGCGGCCGAGTCGGCCGGATGGTAGAGCGCGGTGATCGAGATGCCGTCGACGGCCGACGGGGGAGAGAGGAAGGACTGCTGCAGGGCGAGCGCCTTGTCGCGGATTCTCTGCAGCTCCATGGTTCGGCGCAGCGGGCCGCTCATCTGCTGGAAGACGTCCTGCAACAGGTTCAGATCGGCCTCGTCCGGCGGCGGGTTCCCCCGACAGGTCGTCGTGGTGGCCAGGGCGACGGCCCGGCCGTCCACCACGACGGGAAGCAGCGCGACGCTGGTCGCACCGGCTTTGCGCAGCCACCGTACGGACGCCTTCGAGAGGCCGTCCTCGGGAGGCTCCCCGGCCGGGAAGGTCAGCAGGCGGGCCTCCTGGCTCTCGATGACCTGACGTGGGGCCCCGCCCCACAGGATGTCCCGGTCCAGCGGGTACAGCGACGGCAGCCCGGGCGCCAGCCCCACGCTCTCCGTCGATGCCGCGGACGCCATGCCGTCGGCGAGCCCGTGACCGGGCCCGGGCTCGCCCTGCACATGGAACACGGCGACGGCGTCGGCGAGTTCGGGGACGACGGCGGCCGCGGTCGTCAGGAACGCCTCGGACAGGTCGTGCGCGGCCGGTACCGCCGCCATACGGGCCAGCAGCTTCTCCCGCATCCGATTGCGCCAGTGCTCCTCGGCGTCGGCGGCCGTGCCGACCCATTCGGTGTCACCTGCCTCGTCCAGGACGGGCACGGCGATGATCTTGATGTGGCGGAAACGGTCGGGGGCGTCCTTGAGCCGCACCCGTACGATCGTGTCGAGCGGAGACCTCTCCTCGGTGGTCCTGCGCCAGGCCCGCCGGAACCAGTCCCGGTCCTTCGGATGTACGGCGTCCATCCACGACGCCTCGCCGTCCGGGTGCCACAGCTGCTCCTTCATGCCGCTGTGCGACAGAAGCGTGATGACCCCGTCGGCGGACAGCACCCAGACCGACTGCGGCACGGCGCTCATCAGCGCCGTGTAGTGCCGGAGAAGACGTTCCTGATTCACCGCCCCCGCCTTCGATGTCGCCCGACGGCCCTCCGGCGGAGGTCGTTCAGTGGTCGTCCCAGTGGTCGCCGTGCTGGGCGTGCCGATGTCCGTCGTGGACGTAGTCGACGTGGTCCTCGTGCGGTACGGCGACGTGACCGCAGTCCGTTCCGTGCCGGTGCTCGTGTCCGTCGTGCACCGTGTGCGACGTGGTCGCGCACTCGTCCGCATGGTCCTCGTGCACCCGGTGCAGGTGCCCGTCGTGCGCGTAGTCGATGTGGTCGCCGTGCGGGATCGCCACGTGGCCGCATCCCGGGGCGTGTGTGTGCGGGTGCGCGGGGTGAGGCTGGTGCGCCGTGGTCGTGGACATCTCGCAGACTCCTTCGCGGGGGGCGCGGGACTGTTCCGCGCAGGCACCAAGGCGGACATATCCTGCTTTTCTCGCAGTTTAAGTCCGCCGTGGTGCTGCTGCCTCCGGGCGCGCCGGACCGGGCCGCCCACGAGGAGCGGGCGGGGCGCGACCCCGCGGGACCCGCGCTCCCCGCCCGCTCCTCGGCGTCAGTGCTGCTTGACGCCGCTCAGCTCGTCCGGAGCCTTCGGCAGGTCGGCGGAGGCCAGTCGCTCGCCCGACTCGATGTCGACGGCCAGCAGCTTCTTGCCCGAGGGGTCGGAGACGTACGCCGTGTGGTCCCGTACGAACAGCGCCGGGCGGGGCTGCTGCCAGTCCAGCGGCTCCTGCCACGGGTCGAGGACGGCGATCTTCCTGGTGACCTTGCCCGTGTCGGGGTCGATCACGTGGATGCTGCCGTCGGTGCCCAGGACGAGAGCCTCCCCGTGCGGGCCGCGCGCCAGGGAGCGGAAGGTGTAGCTCGTGCCGATGTCGACCAGCCGCATCGTGCCGGTCCGGGTGTCGATGAGGGACACCTGCTCGGGGCGCTCCAGCTCGGCGTCCTTGTCCTTCTTGTAGTCGCCGAGGACGACGGGCGACTCGTCGGAACCGGCCTGGTTGCCGATCCGGCCGTAGTCCGTCGGGCTCTTCACCTTCTTGACGGCGCCGTCCTTGTAGATGAGAACGCCGTCCTCGCAGCCGATGACGACGGCCTCGCCCTGGGCGGTGGCCTCCCCGTGGACGCCGGGGCACTCCTCGCTGCGGGTGATCTCCTTGCGGTCCTTGCCGAGTACGGTGATGCCGACGCGCTTCTCCTCCGTGCCGAGGGTGGTCACCAGGGTGCCGTCGGCGAGCTGGATCGCGACACCGTGGTGCGGGGCCGCGGAGGTGTAGGTCTCGGTCTTCGGCTTCGTGTCGCCGAGGTCCTTCGGATCGAGGACCGTGACGACACCGGTGCCGTCGGAGAAGAGAACGGTCCGGCCCGCGTGGCGGACGACGTGGCCCGGCTTGCTGCCCTCGAACTCGACGTCGGTGAGCTTTCCGCCCACCGCGTCGAGGACCTGGAATCCGGTGGCCGTGGAGACCATCACATGGCGCTCGCTGCCTGCGGGATTGACGCGGTTGAACCCGGCCAGCGGTATGTCCTTCGCGAGCTTCAGTGTCGCTCCGTCCAGGACGTACAGGCCTCCGTCGTACGTGGTGACGATCGGGTCCTGGATCCGGGCGGCCGGTGAACCCGGCTTCTTCTCCGTCGACTCGGCCGCGGAGTCCCCGGCGTCGTTGCCGCAGGCGGTGAGGGCCAGGGATGCCACGATCAGGGCGGCGACGGCGGCCGTCGTCCTCGGGCGTGCTGCGTGCTTCATCAGATGCATTTCCTTCTCCGGTCGTCGCGCGGGGTGCGCGGCGAGGCGTTCATTCGGTGGTCAGTCCCGTGGTGATGGACTCGGTGTTGGCGCGCATCATCTGCAGGTAGGTGGCCGCACCCTTCCCCTTCGCGGTGAGCGATTCGGAGAACAGCGGCACGACATCGACGTCGACACCGCTCTCGCGCTTCAACACCTGCGCGAGACGGTCGGGTTGGGAGGAGTCCACGAAGATCGCCCGGACCCCGGATGTCCTGATCGCGGTGGCGAGGGACGTCAGGTCGGAGGCGCTCGGCGACGCGAGCGTGGTCCCGCTCGGGATCACCGCGCCCACGATCCGGAACCCGAAGCGCTGGGCCAGGTAGCCGAAGACATGGTGATTGGTCACCAACTGCCTTTGCTGGGGCGGTATGCGGCCGAACTGCTCGTCCATCCAGCCGGTGAGTTCGGCGATCCGGGCCCCGTAGGCGGACGCGTTCTTCTCGACCACGGACCGGTCGACCCCGTCCACGTGCTCGACGACGTGCTGCGCGATCACCTTCACCGCGCTGCGTACGCGTTCGGGATCGGTCCAGAAGTGCGGATCGGGTTCGCGGGCGGATTCGCCGGCCGAGTAGGTGATCGGGTCGACGGCCTCCCCGACCGCCAGGGTGGAGACGCCGGAGTCCTCGGCGGCCCGCACATGCCGCAGGACGTTCTCCTCCAGGCCGAGTCCGTTGTGGACGACCAGATCGGCCCGCTCCACGGCCGCCGCCTGCGGAGCCGAGACGCCGAAGGAGTGCGGGTCGGCGTCGGCCTGCATCAGCACGGTCACCTCGGCCTCGTCGCCGACGATGTTCCGGGTGATGTCCCCGAGGATGTTCGTGGTGACGACCACGGAGGCGCGTCCCGTGTCGTTCTCCGTACACCCGCCCGCTCCCAGGAGCAGCACACCGGCCAGGGCGGCGAGGACGAGACGGGCGGGTGCGCGATGTCCGCGAGGAGCGGCGGTGGTCGGGTTCATCGGCCCGTCTCCACCATGAACGTCGGGGCTATGCCGACCGGGAAGGTCCTGGCGACCCGGAGGCGGTCGGCGTAGTCGATCTCGTGGACCTTGCGCGCCGCGGCGTCGTTGACGTACGCGCGAGCGCTGTCGACCTCGATCACCGCAGACGCTCCGGCCTTCGCGAGGAGCCGCTTGCGGGCGGTGGCCTTCTTGGTGGTGAGGTCGTAGGCGGTGAGGACGCCGTCCTTGCCGAGTGCGAGCAGGGGCGAACCCTCCCCGGCGGTGTTGGCGGCGACGACCGGGCCCGTTTCGATACGTGCCCAGGTGCGGTCGGTGACGTCGAGGACCCAGACGGCGTCGTCGCCGGAGAGGGCCGCGAGCGTGGTGCTGCCCGGCCGGTGGCGGAAGTCGACGGCCCGTTCCGGCTCCGGCGGCTTCGCGTCGTACGGGATCTTCTCGGCTTCGAACGTGCCCTTGTCCTCGCTGACGAGCAGCGCGCCGTCGGCGCATCCGACGACCACGCCCCGGCGGGTGACCGCCTCGCCGCGCGCCCGGTCGCACGGCTCCTCCAGCACGGTGACACGTGTGCCCTCGCGGTCGCGAACCTCGATGGCGCCCTCGTCGGCGCCCGTTCCGGCGACCAGCAGATGCTCCTGATACGGGACCACCGCTCCGGCGCCCGTGCCGTCCAGCGTGCTGCCGCGGGGAACGGCGCCGTCCTCCAGCTTCGTGCGGTCGAACAGCCGGGCACCGTCCTGGGACGAGACCGCGGTGACGGTCCGATCGCTGTGGACGCGACCGGCCTCCGTCGTCGTCAGCGGGCCGATGCCGCGGATCGCCGCCCGGTAGTAGTGGACGTGATCGCCGTGGTCCACGGTCCAGGCGCCGGAGTCGAGGACATGGGTGCCGGCGGTGCCGCTCAGAAAGGCGAACCGGCCGTCGGTGCGCAGGGCCCGCGGGCCGCTGACGCCCGCGAGCGGTGTCACGTCCTCGGTGGTCAGGTCCAGGATCTCGACCTTTCCCGTTCCGGCTTCCGCCAGTACGAGGCGGGACTGCTGCTCCGCCGTTTCCTCGGCTCCCTCCACGTATCCGTGGGGTGGCGGCGCCTTCGACGCCACCGGGGCGGATGGGGCGTCACCGCCGCTCCCGCAGCCGGCGAGCAGCGTCGATCCGACGAGGGCGGCGCAGCAGAGCGCCGTGGTGGTACGGGTTTTCCGGAGTCTCATGACAGGTGTCCGCTCTTCGCGTGGGGGCGGTCGGGGGTGGCGGTGGCCGGGGGAGTGGTACGGACCCGGCTTCGGCGCAGGCCGGAGGCGGCGGTGGAGAGCAGGAACTGGGCGACGGCCGTCGCCGCGATGCTCGCCCCGGCCGCCGTGTGCAGGTGCCACGAGAGCAGCAGGCCGATGAACGTGGCGCTCGCGCCCAGTACGGCGGCGCCGGCCATGATCACCGGGATGCGCCGGGCCCAGGGCAGCACGGTCGCGGGCGGTGCGATCAGCAGGCCGAAGACCAGCAGCGTCCCCACCACGTGGAACGAGGCGACGATGGCCAGCGTGAGAAGGGCCAGCAGCGCCGCGTGCGCCCACCGCGGCCGGAGCCCCAGCGTGTGCGCCTTGCGCTCGTCGAACGCCAGGGCGACGAAGGGGCGGTGGCCGAGTACGGAGACCACCAGCGCGATGATCACGGCGCCGCCGAGGTGAAGCAGGTCCTCCGGACGTACGGCGAGGACATCGCCGAAGAGGAAGCCGGTCAGGTCGACCGCGAAGGACTGCGAGCGCGACACGATGATCACGCCCAGCGACAGCATGCCGACGAACAGCAGGCCGATGCTCGTGTCGTGCGACAGGCGCGGCGACCGCCCGACGACGCTCACCCCGAGGGCCATGACGGCCGCGCTCACGGCGGCGCCGACGAGCAGATTGCCTCCGAGTAGCGACGCGAGCGCGATGCCGGGAAGCATGCCGTGCGACATCGCGTCGCCGAGGAACGCCATGCCGCGCAGAACGACCCACGTCCCGGCCAGGGCGCAGATCAGTGACACGAGCAGGCCGCCCCACAGGGCTCGTTGGACAAAGGTCACCTCGAAGGGGCCCATCAACCATTCCATGGAGCGGGACACTACAATGAAAATGATTATCATTCCAAAATCGTGACAGGGAGAGGTTCGGGGCATGCAGTGGCAGGTAAGGCTCGACGCGGTGGCGGCCGGGTATCCGGGCCGGGTGGTCATGGAGCAATTCACCGCGCACGTACCGGCGTTCACCACGACGGCGGTGGTCGGCCCCAACGGCTCCGGCAAGTCCACGCTGCTCGGTGTCGTCGCCGGTGTGATCCGGGCGACAGCGGGCCGGGTGGAACACCGGACCGACCGGCGCGTGGCCTACGTGGCCCAGCGGAGCGCGGCGTCCGACGTGCTGCCGATGACGGTGCGGGACGCGGTGGCGATGGGGAGATGGGAGCGCCGCGGGCTGTGGCGACGGCTGTCGCGCCGGGACCGGGCGGTGGTGGAGGCGAGCATGACCCGACTCGGCGTCGACTCTCTCGCCCATCGGCAGCTGGGGGAGTTGTCGGGCGGGCAGCGCCAACGCGCCCTGGTCGCGCAGGGGTTGGCGCAGGAGGCTGATCTGCTGCTGCTCGACGAGCCGGCCACGGGTCTCGACGCGACGGCGCAGCGGCTGATCGCCGATGTGCTCGCCGAGGTGACGCGGGAAGGCGTGACGGTCGTGCAGGCCACGCACGACCTGGAGGCGGCCAGGGCGGCCGGACATCTCCTGCTGCTCCGGGACGGGCGGCTGCTCGCGGAGGGGGATCCCGGTGCGCTGTTGACCGACGACGCGATCGCCGAGGTCTGGCAGCTGCCGCGGCGGGTGTGACGGCTGCGGCTGCGATGCCCGCCCACGGGTGAACCCCGCCGACCGGCAGTCCGGTTGGCGGGGTTCACTTGTGCAACAGGGCCGGACCGGGCGATGCCGTGGCTGCGACCATCGCCCGGTCCGGAGATCAGAGGTGCGAGGTCACCCGTTCCTCGTGTTCGCACGCGTCATCGAGGCCGTGGGTCTCCCACTCCGGGAACGGATCGGCGGCCGTGAACCACGACTCCTCCTCGGACAGCAGGCACCGGGCAAGGGCCTCGTGCAAGGCGTCCGCGTCCAGGTCCGTGCCGATGAAGACCAGCTCCTGGCCCTGCGTGGTGCCGGCGTCGCGTGCCCCGGAGGGCTCGAAGCGGGCGACGGAGCCGGCCTGTGACCACAGCCCGGTCACCCTCGGCCTGCTGGACAGCCAGAAGAAGCCCTTGGAGCGCAGGACCTGCCCGTACCGCCCGCTGTCCAGGCCCTCGGTGACGAACGCCCACAGGCGGCCGGGGTGGAAGGGGCGGTCGGCGCGGAACACCGTGCTGGAGATGCCGTACTCCTCGGTCTCCGGCGTGTGGTCGCCGTTCAGTTCCCGGACCCAGCCGGGAGCCTGCTGGGCCCGCTCCAGGTCGAAGAGGCCGGTGCCCAGGACGTCACCCGGCTCCACGCGCCCCTGCGTGGCGGGCAGGAGGCGGGCCTCGGGGTTGAGGCGGTGGAGCGCCGCGCCGAGCCGTGTCCGCTCCCGCTCGTCCACCAGGTCCAGTTTGTTGAGCACGATGACGTCGGCGAACTCGATCTGGTCCATGAGCAGGTCGCTGACCGTGCGTTCGTCGTCCTCGTACTGGTCGAGGCCCCGCCCGGCGAGCCCGTCGCCCGCTGTCAGCTCCGTGAGGAAGCCGGCCGCGTCGACCACGGTGACCATGGTGTCGAGCCGGGCGAGGTCGCCCAGCGTCGCTCCGTCGTCGCGGGGGAAGGAGAAGGTCGCCGCGACCGGCATCGGCTCGGAGATGCCGCTGGACTCGATCAGCAGGTAGTCGAAACGCCCCTCGCGGGCGAGCCGGTCCACCTCTTCGAGCAGGTCGTCGCGCAGGGTGCAGCAGATGCAGCCGTTGGTCATCTCGACCAGGCGCTCCTCGGTCCGCGAGAGCGACGCGTCGCCCTCGCGGACCAGCGCCGCGTCGATGTTGACCTCGCTCATGTCGTTGACGATCACCGCCACGCGCAGGCCGTCACGGTTGCCGAGGACATGGTTCAGCAGGGTGGTCTTTCCGGCCCCCAGGAAACCGGACAGCACCGTGACGGGCAGGAGGTCGCGCGTCATGAGGATCAGCCCTCGGGGTGCAGGAGGCCGCGTTCGTAGGCCTTCGCCAGCCGCTGCGGCACCCGGTACACGGAACCGTCGATCGTGACCGGCACCAACTGGGGTGTCACCGCTTTCCACTGGGCGCGGCGGTGACGGGTGTTGCTGCGGGACATCTTCCGCTTCGGGACTGCCATGGGACCACCTTCGTCGTTGGTGGGGAAACGCTATATGAAAACGATAGTCAACACCAAAAACGGCGGCCGCGCGGTCGGCCGGTACGGGCCGTGGCCGGGCCGCCCGCGTCGAACCGGAGCGCGTCAGACGATGTCCAGGACCTCCGTGACGGGGCGTCTGGGCGTGGCCGGTCCGGCGGGTCCGTAGCCGAGTCGAAGAATCATCTGGACGTAGCCCATCCTGGAATTCGGGTCACGAGTGAGGTCGCGAAGCGCGGGCCACTCCAGAGGCTGCGAGATCAAGGAGGCCGCGAGCCCGTCGGCCGTGGCCTGAAGAAGTACGCGTTCCATGGCCTGCCCCGCCCTCAGCCAGTCCGGGGACAGGTCCGCCTCCGTTCCCAGCAGGGCTGTCTGCGGCCGCTCCTCGAACACGGCCGGCGTCCGGCCCGGCGAGCCGCCCGGTATGTCGAAGTCCCGTACCGGGGCGGTCGCACCGTGCTGCCGGGGGCCGAAGGCGTACGAGGGAACGCCCTCGGCGGGCGGGCCCTCCCCGGCCTTGCCCGTGCGGGTCCAGGTGATGATCTCGGCCCGCATGGCATCGCTGGCGGATTCGAAGAGTTCCGCGTCGTGCACCAGATCCAGCACGGTGCCGGTGTGCCAGGCTCCGGGAACGGCCGGCCGCGCCCCTTCCGCAGCGCGGCCGCGCTCAACCCGCCCAGGATCTCGGACGGAATCGGCTCGTCCGAGAACGGAAAGCGGCTGGTGTGCCGGAGCTTCACGGCAGGGTGCAGATCGGCGAGCCGCCGGCCGGCGTTCCCGGACGCCTCCCACTCCTCCGGATCGGGCCGCTTCTCCTCCTGCTCCTCCAGCGTGATGTCGGCGAGGCGCCACGGGTCGCGATGGTCGGGCAGAAGCTCGCACTCGGCACTCCACCCGCGATGCGCGGCAGCCACCCGTAGATTCAGCAGCGCCGCACCGCATCCGATGTGCAGACCACGGTGGTCCGGGTCGCCGACCGGCAGCACACGGTACGGATCGCCGTACAGCGAGAGAAGACGGGTTCCGGAGCGGTGGACGAACCTCCAGGGTTGCGCGTTGTGCATGGAGGTGCGGCCGCGGCCTCCTCGACGAGCGAAGGGATGACCGAGGTGACGCGTTGCTCGATCGTGAACATGGTCTGACCGGCTCCTTCGCGTTGGGCTTCTGTCATCACCTGCCGGCACCGCCCGCCCCGGGCACCGGGGCCGAACGGCCCCGTCCGGGGCCCGACCGGTTCTGCCCGTGCCCCGCTCCGGCGCGGGCGACCGCCGGCATGGGCCCTTTGGCCCCCTGCTTGCCCCTGCGGCCCCTTTCGCGAGGAGGGGCAGGTGTCAAAGCCTGGAAGAGAGCCGCCGCGTCCGTGCGGGCCGCAGTCCGTGCGGAGAGTCTCGCCCCGGGATGCCGCGGCCGTGCTCGGCCGGGGAGTCGAACATCGGGAGCAGGCCATGGACAGCACAGAGACCCGTCAGGAGATCGTGGTGGGCGTCGACCCTCGCGGTGGCTGGCAACCGGCCGTGGCCTGGGGTGCCGACGAGGCGCAGCTCCGGAGACTTCAGCTCCGCCTCGCCCTCTCCGTTCCGCCCCGGGGCGGAACCCGGCACGCCGACGACAGCCCGCACCACCGGAGACTTGAGGAGGACGGCCGGCGAACGCTGACGGAGGCGATCTCGTGGGCACAGGCACGAAGTCCCGAGGCCGAGGTGACCGGCTCGCTCCTGGACGGCTTTCCGGGGCGTCAACTGGCCCTGCTGTCCCGTGAGGTGCGCCTGGTGGTTCTGGGGACACGGCGTCTGCGTCGGGTGGAGGAGATCCTGAGCTCCGGTTCGGTGGTCGTTCCCGTCACCGCCCAGGCGGGCTGCCCGGTGGTCGTCGTGGGCGATGGCGACGAGGGCGGCCAGGATCCGCCGTACCTCGTGGTGGGCGTCGACGGCAGCGAGGCTACCGGAGCCGCGCTGGCCCTCGCCTTCGAGGAAGCCGATCTCCGACGCTGCGCGCTGCACGCCATAGCCGTGTGGCAGCCGCCCGTGTTCACGCTCAGCCCCGGCGACACCCTGTTCCACGACGAGCGCCGTCACCTGTCCGAGACGCTCGCGGGATGGCGGGAGAAGTACCCCGATGTGGAGCTGCGCCCCGAGGTGCGGATCGGCTCCGCGGTCGAGGTTCTGGCCGAAGCCGGCGAACGGGCCCTGGGCATGGTGGTGGGCCGCCGGGGTCAGGGCGGATACACCGGGATGAAGGTCGGTTCCGTGGTGCACGGCCTCCTGCACCGGGCCCGTTGCCCGGTCATCACGGTGCCCGCTCCGTGAGCCCTCATCGCCTGCCTATGCTGGGTGGGTGACACCGCGAGCAGGGCAGGAGAAGGAGCTGAGGGCCGATGCGGCACGCAATCGCGCCCGCATTCTCCAGGTTGCCCGCGGGCAGTTGGCCGCCGGGGACAACACATTGCAGCTGAACGCCGTCGCCCGGCTCGCCGGGGTGGGCGTCGGGACGGTCTACCGGCACTTCCCCAACCGGCACGCGCTGGTGGAGGCCCTCTCGGCGGACCGCTTTCGCGAACTGGTCGAGGAGGCACAGGCGGCGGCCGCCGAGGAGGACTCGTTCACGGGCCTGCGCCGACTGCTGCGCTTCGCCCTCGACCGGATGCTGGACGATCCCGACTTCGCGGCCGTGCTGGAGTCCGCGGGCGACACCGACGTACGGACGTCGCACATGAAGGCCGAGCTCGACGGGACGGTCATGGGCCTGCTGGACGGCGCCCGCCTGTCCGGAGCGGTACGAAGCTCCGTCGACGCTGAGGACGTACGCCGTCTGCTGTGCGGCGTGGGACACGCCGTGCGCTCCGGGGGCGGCGGTGTCAGGGACCTCTATCTGGACGTCCTGCTGGAAGGCCTGCGCCCGCCCCGCTGACGGGGGCCGTTACGCGACCTCGCACCTCTGCGGACCCGTGCCGCCCACACAGTAAACGGATAGCTATCCGTATGTGCTAGCGTGCGCTCACCGAAACGGATACTCATCCGTTTGATGTGCGATGCGGCGGCGAAGGAGTGAAGGGGTGGCCATGAGTCGGCGGGCGGTAGTGACGGCGGGTACCGGGGGCATCGGCCTGGAGACGGCGAAGGGGCTGGCGCGGCGCGGCTTCGCGGTCACGGTGGTCGGCCGTGACCCCGGGCGGGGCGCGAGCGCCGTGGAGGAGATCGCGGCGGTCTCCGGCGGAGGCGAACCACGGTTCCTGGCCGCCGACCTGGCGTCGCTCGACCAGGTCCGGGCGCTGGCCGCGCGGCTGGCGGCCGAAGGACCGCTGGCGCTGCTGGTCAACAACGTCGGGGCGATGTTCGCCCGACGGCAACAGACCGTCGACGGCATCGAGGGATCGTTCGCCGTGAATCACCTCTCGCCGTATCTGCTGACCGAATTGCTGCTCGACCGGCTCCGGGCGGACGCGCCGAGCCGGATCGTCAATGTCTCGTCCGCCGCGATCAAGGCCGCGAAGCGCACCTTCGACGCGGTGGAACCTCCGGGCGGCTACTACGGCTTCCACTGGTACGGCCGGGCCAAGCTCGCCAACCTGGCCTACACCGTGCACCTCGCCGAACGTCTCCGCGGCACCGGGGTGACCGTCTTCGCGGCCGACCCCGGCGGTGCCGCCACGGGCATGACGGACGGCACCATGACCTCACCGACGATCGTCTCCCCGCCGCTGCGCCTACTGTGGCCGCTGGTCCGCCGCACCTTTGAACGGTCCACCGCGGGCCCCGCCTCGGCGGCCGCCCGGCCGTCCGTCTTCGCCGCCACCGACGCCTCGCTCGACGGGCGGACCGGCCTGCTCATCGGCCCGGAGGCCCGGCCCGTCCCGCTCTTCCGCGGCGCCGCCGACCCGCGGGCCATCGAGAACGTACTCAGGCTCAGCCGGCAACTGGCACCCCTGGAGGGCGGCCACGGCCTTCAGCGCCGGTGAGCCCGGCCCCGGCGGGCGGCGGCCGGCTCACCTCGCCTCGGCGAGCCGGACCGCGTCGGGGCCGGCCGGGAACCGCAGCCGTCCGGTCGTGTCGTGCACGGCCCGCCACACCGTCTCGGCGACGTCGCTCTCCTTGGTGAACAGGTCCTGGCCGGTGAAGCCGCCCATGGCCTCCTTCGCCCACGCCGCGTAGGGGGCCGGGACCAGCTCGTCCGGCGAGGCGCCGTTCGTGGCGTTGGCGGCGAAGCCGGTCGTCAGGCAGGCGCCCGGCTGCACCGTCCTGGCCTGTACGCCGAAGGGCGCGAGCTCGAGTGCGAGGGACGCGGTGAATCCCTCGACGGCCATCTTGCTCGCCTTGTAGACGGCCGAGAGCGGCATATGGCCCAGGACCACACTGGAGGTCACGTTGACCACCACGCCGGAGCCGCGTTCGCGGAACTGGGGCAGTACCGCCTGGGTCGTGGCCATCACGCCGAACGTGTTGGTCTCGAAGACTTCGCGTACCCGCTCCAGGGGCATGCCCTCGAAGACGCTGATCGAGGGGATGCCCGCGTTGTTGACCAGGACGTCGACCGGTCCCGCGGCCTCGAACGCGGCGGTGATGGACTCGGGGTCGGTGACGTCGAGCCGGACGACGCGGAGCCGGTCCGACTCGGGCAGGATCCCCGCACGCGGGGTGCGCATCGTGGCGATGACGTTCCAGCCCTGTGCGTGGAAGTGCAGAGCGGTCTCGCGTCCGTATCCGGACGATGCGCCAGTGATCAGAACGGTCTTCATGCCGAGCTCCTCAGCGAGTTGACGGGATCCATGCGGTGCAGACACTTTCCTGCTCCGCGGAAGAACGATTGATTCCATTCAACTGCTGTGACCTGGGCATACGGTAGAACTATCCTCGCTCTCGCATGCACGATCCTCTCCGCTGCGCAGATCTCGTCAGGGAAGAGCGACCGCCGGGCCGGGTGCGGCGCCCCGCAGACGGGCCGCGTCCCGGCTCGGCGGCAGACCGAACTGGCGGCGATACTCGCGACTGAACTGCGACGGGTTGTCGTAGCCGACCCGGTGACCGACCCCCGTGACATCGCCCGGGTCGGTGGTGAGCAGCAGCCGGGCCTCCTGGAGCCGGATCTGTTTCTGGAACTGGATGGGGCTCATCGCGGTCACCGCCTGGAAGTTGCGGTAGAACGCGGAGACGCTCATGCCGGACCTGCGTGCCACGTCCTCCACCCGGAACGGTTCGGCGTAGTGCTCGCGGATCCAGCGCACGGCCCGCGAAACATGGCTCAGGCCGCTGTCGGCGAGTCCGAGCTGACGTACCGTCGCGCCCTGCTCTCCGGTGATCACGCGCCACAGGATCTCGCGCTTCACCAGCGGGGCCAGTACGGCGCGGTCGCGGGGTTCGTCGAGCAGGCGCAGCAGCCGGACCACGGCGTCGAGCAGCGCGGCCGGGGCGTCGCTGACGGCGATGCCCGACGGTGCGGCGCCGGTGCGGGGGACGTCGCCGGGGCCGGCCAGCAGCAGCAGTTCGGCGACGGCGGACGGTTCCAGCGTGAGACCGAAGCCCAGGGCCGGCTGCTCGGGCTCGGCCCGGGTGAACTGACCGGTGACGGGGAGGTCGACGGACGCGACGAGGTACTGCCCGGCGCCGTACTCGTAGACCCGGTCGCCCAGCGCGAGGCGTTTGGCGCCCTGGGCGATCACCGCGAGCACCGTGCCGGACGTCGAGGGCGCCGGCGGATCCGGCCGGTCGACCTTCGAGATGAGTACGCCGTCGATGGCGGTGGCCCAGTCGGGGCGGGCATGCCGGGCCAGCAGGGTACGGAGTTCGTCGAGGCACATGCGTCCATTGCAGCACCATGCCGACCCGGGTTCCCGTGCGGGCGAGGATTGTGCAAGCAACGGCGAGTATCGCTCTAACGTTTCAGCAGGTCAGCGGGGTTGTATGGAATCACCGCACTCCGATGCACGAAAGGTGATGACCATGAACCCAGCGCGCCCCTCCCTGGACCCCGAACTGCGTGAGCTGCTCGCCGGCATGCCGCTGATGTCCGGGCTCAGCAGGGAAGTCCTCGGGCAACTGCGCCGGCTGCCTTCGACGCCCGTCGAGCCGCTGCTCGCCCATCGGCAGGTCGTCCGGCGCGAGACCACCGTGCGCGCCGAGGACGGTGCGGCCGTACCTCTGTCGGTCTTCAGCCCCGCGAGCACGGACCGCACCACCGGCAGGCCCTGCGTCTACTGGATGCACGGCGGCGGGATGGTCATGGGCGACCGCTTCTCGCAGATCGACATTCCGCTGGAGTGGCTCGACGCGTTCGGCGCGGTCGTGGTCTCCGTGGACTACCGGCTGGCACCCGAGGCCACCGGCACGACCCTCGTCGACGACTGCTACCGAGGGCTGATGTGGATCGCCGAGCACGCAGGGGAACTGGGCATCGACTCCGCCCGGATCGTCGTCGCCGGTGCCAGCGCGGGCGGCGGCCTCGCCGCCGGTGTCTCCCTGCTGGCTCGCGACCTCGGCACTCCGGCGATCGCCGGGCAGATGCTGATCTGTCCGATGCTCGACCACCGCAACACCAGCGTCTCCAGCCGCCAGTACTCCGGTGGGCCCGGGGTCTGGACCCGCGAGATGAACGAGTTCGGCTGGCGTGCCGTCCTGGGCGACCTCACCGGCGACGAGGTGTCCCCGTACATCTCGCCGGCGTCGGCCGAGGACCTGGCAGGTCTGCCGACCACCTACATCGACACCGGCTCGGCCGAGGTCTTCCGGGACGAGGACACCGACTACGCCGGCCGGATCTGGGCGGCCGGCGGTCAGGCCGAACTCCACGTCTGGGCAGGCGGCTTCCACGGGTTCGACGCCCTGTATCCGCAGGCGGACCTCTCGGCCACGGCGCGCCGGACCCGCACCGACTGGCTCGCCCGGCTCCTGAACAGGAGCAGTTCCGCGCAGCCGGCCCGAACGGACCTTGTCCCGTAGGCGGTTCGACCGGGCTCCGTCGACGCCGGGAAGTCACCGTACGGCCCGGCTACGAGCCGCAGCAGCCGCCCGCCGGTGCGTGGACGTCGGTCACGGCCAGAGCTGCGGCCGAGGGGGCCGGGGTGTCGAAGAACCCGGCACCGCCGCAGACCCCGGTCTCGGGGAGGGCGAGTTCGACGCGGTCGGCGGCTTCGAGGTCGCCGGCGAGGGCGGCGGCGACGGAGCGGACCTGCTCGTATCCGGTCATGGCGAGGAAGTTCGGGGCGCGGCCGTAGGACTTCATGCCGACGAGGTGGATCCCCTTCTCCGGGTGGGAGAGCTCGCGGTGGCCGTGCGGGCGAACGGTGCCGCAGGAGTGCTGGTTGGGGTCGATCAGCGGAGCCAGCCCGGTCGGAGCCCGCAGCCGCTCGTCCAGACGGAGGCGGAGCTCGTCGAGGAAGCCCAGATCGGGACGGAGGCCGGTCAGCACGATGACTTCGTCGACCGCGTCCAGGCGACGCCCGTCCTCGCCGACCAGGACGAGGCGGCCCTCGGTGTCGCGCTCGATCGCCTCGGTGCGGAAGCCGGTGACCGCGTCCGCGTGCCCCTCGTCGACCGCGCCCTTCGCCGCGAGCCCGAGCGCACCACGGGCGGGCAGCTGATCGGAGCTCCCGCCGCCGAAGGTGGAACCGGAGATGCCCCGGCGCACCACCCAGACCGCCTTCGTCCCCGCGCCGTCGCCGCCGGACCCGGCGAGGTCGGCCAGGTGGACGAGTGCGGTGAAGGCGGAGGCCCCGGAGCCGATGACGGCGGTGCGACGGCCCGCGTAACGGGCCCGGACGGCGGGATCCCTGAGGTCGGGGACGCGGTAGCTGATCCGGTCGGCGGCCGCCTTCTCGCCGAGGGCGGGCAGGCCGCAGGCTCCGGCCGGGCCCGGGGTGGCCCAGGTGCCGGACGCGTCGATGACGGCTCGGGCGAGGACCTGCTCCTCGCTGCCGTCGGCGCGGGCGATCCGTACGACGAACGGCTGCCGGTCCCGGTCCGCGTCCACGATCCGGTCGCGGCCGGCGCGGGAGACGCCGGTGACCCGGGAGTCGAGGCGTACCCGCTCACCGAGGGCATGGGCGAGCGGCCGCAGGTACCGCGCGGCCCAGTCGCCGCCGGAGGGGTACGAGGCCGGGTCGGGGTGGGTCCAGCCGGTGGGGGCCAGCAGCTTCTCGGCGGCACGGTCGACGACCTCGCCCCAGGTGGAGAACAGCCGCACATGGGCCCAGCCGCGCACCGCCGCACCGGCGGTGACCCCCGCCTCCAGAACCAGGGGCTCGACGCCCCGGTCGACCAGGTGGGCGGCGGCGGCCAGGCCGATGGGCCCGGCCCCGATCACGACGACGGGCGGATCGGTGGTGGCGGGTGCGTTCACGGCGGCGACTCCCTGCTCGTTGATTCGACGGCTGTCGATGTCCTGTGCCGTCGAGCCTTGCGCGTGTATCGACAGATGTCAATATTGATGGATGTCGAAGTCGGTGATGCTGGTTCGATGTGTGTGAACATAGACAGATGTCGAATGCGAAGGTGCTGCCGCTGATCGACCCCGCCGAAGGGCAGGGCGTGTCACCGTGTTGCCCGCCGCTCACCGAGCGCCCGATGACCGCCGAGGAGGCGCGCACGGCCGCCCCTATGTTCAAGGCGCTCGGCGACCCGGTGCGTCTGCGGCTGTTCTCCGCCGTGGCCTCGCACGAGGGCGGGGAGGCGTGCGTGTGCGACATCTCTGACGTCGGTGTCTCGCAGCCCACGGTGTCCCACCATCTGAAGAAGCTGAAAGAGGCGGGTCTGCTGACCTCCGAGCGCCGTGGCACCTGGGTCTACTACCGGGTCGAACCGTCGGTGCTCGCCGCGATGGGGAAGCTGCTGGCGCTGCCCGCCGTGCGCTGACCGCTCCGGGCGTTGGAGGAGCCGTGCGGGTGGACGAGGTGACGCCGAACGTGGCGACGGCGATGCCAGTTGGACGTCATCGCCGGCGGCGGTGAACGCGAGGGTCGTGGTGCGCTCGTACGCGAGGCCGAGGCCCCTGCCGAGGAGGCGTGAAGAGCGGCCCGCTACGAGATCAAGGCCCTGGCCGAGGACCTGATCGCCGGGATCGTGCCGGAGACCACGGCCTGAACGCACCGCCCGATGCCGTCACCACGGCCCGGCCGGACGGTCAGACCGAAGCCGCGTCGGCCGGTGTGGGCACGGCGTGCGGGCGAAGGACCATCAGCGAGTCCTCCGCGGTCGCGACCATCGCGAACGGGAACCGGTCCAGTTCGAGGCAGAGCGCGACGTCGTCGGGGTGGGCTCCTTGCCGTACGCCCTCCGCCAGTTCGGCGGCGGCGCGGGACTCGGCCGCGCGGCGCAGGAACGGGGTCGCGTCCGGTCCGGCCCCGATGGACCTCCGTGCGATGTACTGGGCGCACGCCAGGTCCTCCTCGGCGCGCCCCTCCTCGCCGGTGACCACGAACGTAACGGCGTCGCACGCCCGTTGCCGCAGCAGCCGAGCCGTCGCCTCCGCCACCACGAAGCCGGCGCACAGCACCAGCGACGCCTCCTTGACCGCGAGGGCGCCGACCGTTCCCGCCGTGGTCTTCTGCACGACGGTCCGTCCGCCGAGGTCCACCGACCGCAGCAGGGCCGGTGAGTTGACGGCGTCGAAGCCGGGCGCCGGCGGGCCGTCCTTGAGGGTCACCCACTCCGGGTGGCGGGCTTTGAGCGCGAGGGCGTCGTCCAGCGACTCGGCGAGCACGATCTTCTCGGCCCCCTGTCCGAAAGCCTGGGCGGCCACCGTGAAGGCACGCATGACGTCGACCACGACCGCCACGGAGGGGGCTTCGGTCAGTTCGGCGATGCCGAGGAAATGAGCGTCCATCCCGTCATGATCGCGTACGGTCGGCCCGCAGGGCCCGGCCGGTGAGGCGCTTCACATCGCGGCCCCGGGCCACCGACGTCACCACCTCCCCGCTCGACCCCTCACTCCCTACTCCTCCTCGATGCCCAGCAGTTCCAGGAAGGCCGTGGCCGCCGGGGTGCGGCTGTCCCGGCCCCACACCACGTACTCGACGCGGGCCGGTGCGTCCGTGACCTCGATCGTGGTCACCCCGGCCAGGCTCGCGACGTACGAGGGCGGCAGCAGGGCCACGCCCAGGCCCGCGCCGACCAGCCGGGCCAGGTAGTCGGCGTTGGTCACCTCGAAGGCCACCTCGCGGGTGAGGCCGGCGGCGGCGAAGGCGAGATCGGACTGCGCCCGGCCGGCGGTCTTCGCCGGGAGGTCGACGAACACCTCGCAGGACAGCCGGCGGAGATCGACCGAGTACGCGCCGGCGAGCGGGTGGGCCGGGGAGACCACGGCGATCAGGCGCTCCCGGGCCAGCTCCCGGGCCATGACGCCCCGAGGGCGGGCCGTGACCGGGACGCCGAGAAAGGCCACCTCGATCTCCCCCTGCCTGACCTGCTCGACCAGCTCGTCGCTGGCTCCCACGCTGAGGTTGACCCGGGCCTTCGGATGGCGCTGGTGGAAGTCCTTGAGAACGGCGGGGATGTCCACCGCGGCGACGGTGGGGATCAGGCCCACCGTGAGCCGTCCGCGTACCTCTCCGACGGCCGCCGCCACTTCGGCGGCGGCCCGCTCCGCCGCGTCCAGGCACTGGCGGGCGGCAGGCAGGAACGCCGCGCCCGCCGGGGTCAACCGGACCCGGCGGCTGGTGCGTTCGAAGAGCCTGGCACCCAGTTCCTTCTCCAGGCGCGCGATCTGGTGGCTGAGCGCGGACTGGACCACCAGGCAGCGCTGTGCGGCCCTCGTGAAGCTGTTCGTCTCGGCCACGGCGACCACGTACCGCATCTGCTGAAGCTCCATGGATCCATCGTGAATCGAGATCCATCGCGTGACAAGCATGTGTTGGACTCATGAATGCCCCCGGACCGAGACTGATGGCCACCGCACACGGCAGAAGCCTCCGCGGGCCGGGCCACGCAGGCCGGTCACGCGTCCGGGGCCTCTCCGGCGTGCCCGAAAGCGGGAGTCGGTCTCCGTGATTCCCCGGGGGTCCGAGGCGAGACGAGACGAGGACAAGATGATGAACGAAGACGTGACGACGCGATGACACGTGGGCCGAACATCCGCACGGCGGCCCTGACCGGGCTCGCTCCGGCGGTCTGGGGCAGCACCTATCTGGTGACCACCGAACTGCTGCCACCGGACCGCCCGCTCCTGGCGACCACGCTGCGGGCCCTGCCCGGCGGTCTGGTGCTGCTGGCTCTCGGCCGGCAGCTGCCGGCCGGCAGCTGGTGGTGGCGCGCGCCGGTGCTGGGCGTCCTGAACATCGGCGCCTTCAACTTCCTGCTGTTCTTCGCGGCCTACCGGCTGCCGGGCGGCATCGCCGCAATGATCATGTCGGTCCAGCCCATGGTCGTCGTGGTCCTCGCAGCTCTCCTCCTCGGCGACCGGATCCGAGCCCTCCACGCGCTGGCGTGTGCCCTGGGCGCCGGAGGTGTGGTGCTGCTCGTCTTCAAGGGCACGGCCTCGCTCGACGCCCTCGGCGTTCTCGCCGCGGTCGGCGGTGCGCTGTGCATGGCCCTGGGCATCACGCTGACCAAACGGTGGGGGCGGCCGGCCGGCGTCGGTCTGCTCACCTTCACCGGATGGCAACTCACGGCGGGCGGACTGGTCCTGCTGCCGTTCTGGCTGACGCTGGAGGAGCTGCCCGACGGCCTCACCGGCACCCACCTCATCGGGTTCGCCCACCTCATCACCCTGGGCGCGGTCCTCAGCTACATCGTCTGGTTCCGGGGCATCGAACGCCTGCCCGCCGCCGCGGTCTCCTTCCTCGGACTGGGCAGCCCGGTCGTGGCGACCCTGCTGGGCTACCTCGTCAAGGACGAGACGCTGTCCGCCCTCCAACTCGTCGGCATGGCCGCCATCCTCGGGGCGGTCGTGCTCGGCCAGCGCCCACCCGGACCGCGATCCGGAGAGGTTTCGCGAGACGTTCCCGCCGCTCCCGTACCTCCGTGAGAGCCTCGGTGTCTCCGGCCGACCCGGGGCATGCCGCGAGGCGGGGGTAGACGGAAGCACGCCACGGCGAGGACAGAGGACGGTCCGGCGCTACGCATCGAGGGCGTCGACCTCGCTCCCGTACGCCGCTCATGGGCCCGCCGGGTGTACGGCGGTGACCGCGAGGCGCGACGCGGTACGTGCCTGCCATCGGGCGACCGTGGAGCCCTACTGGAATCAGGAGCGCTCCGAACTGGTCGATGTGTCCGCCCGGTTCACGTGTCTCATGCTCGACGGAGGCGTCGTCGGATTCAGCCTGCCCGGCACCGTGGGCCCCACCGCCTTCGAGCTGTGCGCACCGACCAAGGAACACTCCCTCGACACCACGGCCTTTCCGTGCGTACCGGTGAAGGCGCCCGACGACAGGAGGTGAACGGTCGCGACAGCGTGCCGGCCGGTCGGCCGGTGGGTCCGGGCCCGGGTTCAGGGCAGTCTCGGCCAGGGTGTGGCCGGCGGACCGTACGCCTGAGCCAACGCGTTCCGGACGGCTTGTCGCCCCGCCTGGCGGAACGCGCGGGGATGGGTGTCCACCTCGTGCACCGTGACGGACCGCAGGACGACCGCGACGGCCACCGCGGTGCCGGGAACCAGAGCCGCCGAATCCGCCAACTCCTCACGTACGCCGACGCCGAAGGCCTCGTGCAGCTCGGCCACCTCGGCGGCCGACCAGCCCGGCACCGTACTCGTGTCCGCCGTCTCGAACTCCACCCCCTCCAGCCAGGGTTCGAAGTCCGCCACCGCCAGGGCGAAGGAGGACGGGCAGCCCGCCTGACGGGCGTACACGGCCTTGACGCCGTGCAGGGGCCGGGGAGGGAAGGTCGTCCGGGTCTCGGTGGTCATGCGCCCACGGTAGCGACGGCCCGGCGGCCTCCCCGCGGGATTTCCGCGGGGAGGCCGTCCGTTCAGGCCTCCCGGCGCAACTCCAGGGTGCAGCACTTCACGCTGCCGCCCGCCTTGAGGAGTTCGGAGAGGTCCACGCCGATCGGGTGGAAGCCGCGCTCGCGCAACTGCTCGGTCAGGTCCGTCGCGTTCTGTGGCAGGACCACGTTGTATCCGTCCGATGCGGCGTTCAGTCCGAACACCTCGGCGTCGCCGGGCGTGGCGAGCAGCGCGTCGGGGAACAGCCGCTCCAGAACGGCCAGGCTGCCGGGGGAGAAGGCCCCCGGGTAGTAGGCGACCGTCTCCTCGTCGAGCACGGTCAGTGCGGTGTCCAGGTGGTAGTAGTCGGGGTCGACGAGGGTCAGCCCGATCACCGGGCGCCCGAAGTACTCCTGGGCCTCGTCGTGGGAGCGCGGGTCGCTGCGGAACCCGGTGCCCGCCAGCAGCCAGTCGCCGGCCAGGAGATAGTCGCCCTCCCCCTCGTTGACGACCGACGCCGTGCGCAGATCCGGAAAGCCGTTGTCCCGCAGCCAGTCGTGGTAGGCGGGACCCTCCGCGATGCGCTCGGCGTCGCGGAATCTGGCCACGAGGGCGCGCCCGTCGACGACGGTCGCGCCATTGGCCGCGAAGACCATGTCGGGGAGGCCGGGGACGGGGTCGATCGTGTCGACGGTGTGCCCGAGGTTCAGGTAGACCTCGCGCAGTCGCTCCCACTGGGCGATGGCCAGCGGAGTGTCGACCGGCTTCGCCGGGTCCATCCACGGGTTGATGGAGTAGACCACGTCGAAGTAGGTGGGCCGGCACATGAGGTAGTGCCGGGCACGTGCGGTACGCATGGGTAGGGTCCCGATCGTCAGGGGCGGCCGGTGAGATAGCCGCCCATCGAGGTGAAGTACTCGGTCGCGGGCAGCTCGTGGCCGTCCGCGGTCCGTACGCGCGTGATCGCCAGGCCGCGGTTGCGGCCCGTGCGGGCATCGGCTCCGGCGACGATCACGACGCCGTCGCCCTCGCGGTAGAAGACGCGCCCCGGGGTGCCGCCGTAGCGGCCCTGGGACACGACGGCGGAGACGACCTCCAGGCGCTGCCCCCGGTGGAACGTGAACGCGGCCGGATACGGCGCGGACTGGGCGCGGACCAGGCGCTCCAGGTCCTCGGCCGGCCAGTTCCAGTCGATGCGGATGTCCTCTTCGGCGCGCTTGTGGAAGAAGCTGGCCTTCGAACGGTCCTGCGGGGTGAACTCGGTCTGCCCGGAGGCGATCAGGCCGAGCGCCTCGACCGTGACCGGCGCGATCAGGTCGACCGTCCGGTGGAAGAGGTCGGTGGCGGTGTCCGTCGGTCCCACGGTCACCGCCCGCTGGACGACGATGTCGCCGGCGTCCAGTTCCTCGTCCATCATGTGCGCCGTGACGCCCACTTCCGGCTCGCCGTTGATGAGCGCCCAGATGATCGGCGAGAAACCCGCGTAGGCGGGCAGCAGCGAATCGTGGATGTTGAGTGTGCCGTGTCGCGGCAGGTTGTAGATCTCCGGGGGCATCCACGTACGCCAGTTGTTGGCCACGATGATGTCCGGGGCCACCTCCCTGAGCTGTTCCACGAGTTCGCCGTCCGGCCGGTTGCGGATGATCACGGGAACCCCGTGCTTCTCCGCGAGATCGGCGACCGAATCGCTCCAGATCTTCTCGTAGGCGTGCTCGCTCCGCGGATGCGTCACCACCGTCACCACGTCGTGCTCGGAGTCCAGGAGAGCTTGCAGGGTGCGGTGCCCCCAGGTCTGGTAACCGAACATGACGACCCGCATGGAGGTGCCTCCTTGGAAGAGCGATCAACCGGCGCCTCAGTAAAGCAAGCCTTACCTAATAGCACAACGGCGCTCGGTGGTCAGCCGGTTGAGCGTCCGGCCGGGGTGGGTGACCATGGAACTTCCGTACCTCCGCACCTCCGGTCTTCCCCACCTCAGACGGACGGACTGCCCATGCTCTGTACGCGGTTGACGAACGCGCGCATCCTCACGATGGACCCGCACCGCCCCGTCGCCCACGACCTGGGCATCTGGCGGGGGAGGGTCGTCGGGGTGGACGAGGCCGTGACCTCGCTGCCCGCCCGCGAGGTCGTCGACCTGGGCGGCGCCACCGTGCTGCCCGGCTTCATCGACAGCCATGTCCACCTGGCCTGGGCCGGGTTGAAGGCCGGTACGCCGAGTGTCGCCCCGTGCGAGCGGATCGAGGACATCCTCGCCGTGGTGGACGCCGCCGCCCGGCGGCCCGCTCCGTCCGGCGCCTGGGTGGACGTCGCCGGGTACGACCAGCGGGCCCTGGGCCGCCATCTGACCGCCGCCGAACTGGACCGGGTCAGCCATGGCCGCAAGGTCTTCCTGATGCACGACTCCGGGCATGCCTGCGTCGTCAACACCGCCGTGCTGGAGCTGTTGCCGGACGGTACGCCGCACGAGGACGGCTTCCTCGCCGAGAGCGCCATGACCACCGCCCGCCGGCTCCGGCTGCCCTACTCCCTGGACGAGCTGGCCGACGCGATCGAGCTCGCCGCCCGCGCCTGCCTCGACGAGGGGATAACCGCCTGCGCCGAGGCGGGCATCGGCGGTGGACTCCTCGGCCACAGCCCCGTCGAACTGGGCGCCTACCAACTCCTCCGGGACCGCGGCCGACTGCCTCTGCGCATCCAGCTCATGGCGTCCGGCGACACCCTGCGCCCCCGCGCGGCCCACGCCGACGACGGGTTCACCCGGGCGCTGGACCTCGGCCTGCGCACCGGGTTCGGCGACGACTGGCTGTCCGTGGGCGCGCTCAAGATCTACACCGACGGCGGGATGATGGCGCGTACGGCGGCGCTCACCTCCCCCTACGAGGGCACGGCCGACAACATCGGCCGCTTCCAGGACGACCCCGACCGCATCGCCGGCCTCATCGTCGACGGCCACCTGGCGGGCTGGCAGCTCGCCGTCCACGCCATCGGCGACCGGGCCGCCGACCTCGCCCTGGACGCCCTGGAGCGGGCCCAGAAGCTCCGGCCCCGCCCGGACGCGCGCCACCGCATCGAGCATGCCGGACTGATCCGCCCCGACCAGCTGCCCCGCTTCGCCGAGCTCGGCGTCAGCGCGGTGGTCCAGCCCAACTTCCTGCGTTCCTTCGGCGACGACTACGCGACGGTGATGGGGGAGGGGCGGGCCGGCTGGATGTACCGGGGCCGGGGATTCCTGGACCACGGCGTCGCCGTCGTCGGCAGCTCGGACCGGCCCGTCACCGACGGATCACCGCTGCGGGCGATCCAGTTCATGGTCGAACGCACCTCCGCCTCGGGCCGCCCCATCGGACCGGACGAGGCCGTCACCGTCGACGAGGCGCTGCGGGCGTACACGGTCGCCGGCGCCCACGCCTGCCGCTGGGAGGACGCGGCGGGCGCCCTCTCGGCGGGGATGCGCGCCGACCTGGTGGTGCTGGGCGACGACCCGCACCGCGTGGACCCCTCGCGGATCGGGGACATCGAGATCGTCCGGACCTATGTGGACGGCCGGGACGCCCGCGCCGCGGGGTGACGCTGCGCTCGACGCCATGCGCGCGCGGGAGAACGGCGACGGTTCGAGCACCGAGTGGGTGACCGTCGTGTCCTACGAGAACCGGCCGGGCTCCCCGCGGCCCCCGGCCGCCCTCCGCGCCTGACTGCGTGACCGGGGCGTCGACCGGATGCCCTTCGCCGGGCACCGGATCCACTGCGATCTCCTCTGCGGCATCGGCGCGGACGGGCACGGGTACGGCCGGTACGTCATCCGGGTCGCCGCGGACGAGCTGCGCGTCCTGGGCCTGCACCCGGACCAGCCCGCCGCAGTGATCACCGGACCCTCGCCGCCCCGCTGGTGGCATGCGGCCGCCGAGCGCAACGCCGACCGCCATGTCGCGGGCTGACGCCCCATCCGTCCGCGTCGACCCTCAACTGGGCAGGTTCCGGCGGGCTTTGACGGACGCCGCTCGGCCGGCGGCCGCCGTGCCGCGCCCCGACGACAGAACAATGCGTCACCCTTTTCGTGTTATTTAGGGTGAATGGGGACATTGGCCCGTAGGTTGGGGAGACACGCCACCCGGGTGGCGTCCCGCGTCCCCCGACCCACCACCGGCCGGGGCCGGGCGGCCGTCGTTCCACCGGCCGTCCGGCGCCCCGCGCCGCAGGTCATGAACGAGGAAAGGCAGGGCAGGTGAACGTGCTGGGGATCATCGCCTCCGGTGTGGCCGCGCTGTTCATCACGGTCGCACTCGCCAAGAGCGCCCGCCGCGCGGCGCTCCGCCCCCATGTCCCGGACGAACCGGGCGGGCGTGCGCCACGCGCCGGGGCGCTGCGCGGGATCGGTGGTGCGGCGGCCGTGCTCGGCGTCGGTACGGCGACCGGCGGGGCGCTGTGGCTCGGCGCCGCGGACGGCTCGGCGGGCTCGGTCGCGGGGCTGCTCGCCGGAGCCGGGGCCGTGGCCGCTCTCGGCCTCGTCCACGACCTGAAACCGCTGGGGGCCGCCCTCCGCCTCGCCGTGCAGACGGCCGCCGCGGTCCTCGTCGTCTGCCTCGCCGGACTGTCACCGGCGGCGGGCGTCCTGGCGGTGCTCTGGATCGTCCTCGTCACCAACGCGTTCGCCCTGCTCGACCACGCCGACGGGCTGTTGACCACGATCGGCGTGGTCACCGCCGCCGGACTGCTCGCCTGCGCCCTCATCGACGGAAGCGCCGCCCTCGCCCTGCTCCCGGCCGCGCTGGCGGCGGGCCTCGCCGGCTTCCTGCTCCACAACTGGCACCCCGCCCGCCTCCGGCTCGGCACGTCCGGCGCGCAGTTCACCGGATTCGCGCTGGCCGCGTCCGGCGCGCTGATCCAGGCGGCCGCCCCGCCGGGCCGCGCCGCGTGGGCCGCGCTGCCCACCCTGGCGACGGTGGCCCTCGCCGACACGGCCCTGGTCCTGATCTCCCGCCGCCGCGCCGCACGTTCCCCGCTGCGCGACACGGACGACCACATCGCGCACCGCCTGCGCCGGGTCCGCGTCACCGTGCCCGGCGCGGTGATCCTGCTGGCCCTCTGGGCGGCCGTGCCCGTGGTCACCGGGACGCTGGTCCACGCGGAGCTGCTGCACCCCGCGTTCCTGCTCGTGCCGCCGGCCGGATCGGCGGCCGCGGTGTTCGCGCTGCTGAGGATTCCGGCGTACGCCCCGCCCCGCGCGACCTCGACCCGCGCGACCCCATCCCGTACGGCCGCCCGGCGCACGACGGCGCACGCCACCGGCCCCGCGATTCCCCCGGCGTCGACCGGACCGGCCGCGCCGGGCGGCGGCGCGGCCCCCGCCCCCGGCACGGCCGCCCCCGGCAAGACCACCGCCACCGCCAGGACCGCCGAAGGGCACCCCACCGTGCCGTCACCGCCCGCACCCACCGGCCGCTCCGCCGCGCAGGTCGCCGCCGAGCGCGGCTGACGCCACCCAGCCCGCGCTCACCCCCGCAGTCTGCCGAGGGTGGCGCGGGCCGCGGTGCGCGCGTACGGGGACACCATCAGGTACGGAGCCCACGGCCAGGTGTGCCGCAGGCAGTACACCCACCACTGGTGCGGCGGCAGCTCCCGCCCGGAGGTCACCCGGCGCAGCGCCTCCCGGACGCCGATCCCCGGCTCCCGGGAGCCGGGAGCGACCGGTCCGCCCACGCACGCACCGGCGTGCCCCGGCGCGACGAACGCGCTCACCCCGGCCCGCCGCGCGCGGCAGCCGTGGTCGTAGTCGCCCATCCGGTGACGGAAGACCTTGTCGGGATCGCCGACGAGGTCGTACACGGCACGGGACACCAGGACCACCCGTCCGTCGTACGTGTCGCAGGGCCGCGGTCGGTGCTCGCCGGGCTCGACGAGCGTCAGGGACCGGCCCCGCCGCCCGGAGTACACGGTGTCCCCGTACGCGTTCCGCACCGCGCCGACGACGACCGCCTCGGGCCCGGCCGCTTCCGCCGTGCGCAACAGCGTCGCCAGGGCGTCCGGGAAGAGGTCGACCCCGTCGTCGAGCCACAGCTGATGCGTCCACGGATGGCTCGGTCCGCCCGGCGTCGCGCCGAGCGGGCCGCCGCCCCCGCCGCCGCTGCGGCTGTTGCGGCTCGCGATGCGCAGCGCCTGGTTGCGGGGGACGTCCGCGCCCACCGACATGACCTCCACCGCCGGATGCCGCAGCCGGACCGCCTCCGGCGTACCGTCGGTGCTGCCGGTGTCCACGAGATGCACGCCCAGCGTCGTCCCGGCGGGGAGCCCGCGCTGCTCCTCCAGGGCGCGCAGCGCGGACAGGGTCCGCGCGCGGCGGTCGTGACTCGTCATCAGCACGGCCAGGTGGACGGGATGCACAGCGGGCTCCTCAGCTCCTGAATCTCATCATTCATGCATAAAAGCTGATATTCCGCATAGGCTGGGTGGGTGAGCGCCGAACCGACCACGAACCCGCTCCGGCCCCTGAGGGACCCCGCGTCCCCGCGCCGGTCCGGCCGTCTCGTCCCGGTGCTCGCCTTCCTCCTGGCCGTCCTGTGCGTCAGCACGGTCGCCCTGACCGCGACCGTCCGCTCCACGGTCGCCTCACCCGGCTTCTACCAGGCGGTGCTGGACGAGGAGTCGGCCTACGACCGTCTCTACAGCGAGGTGCTCGTCGACCCGGAGATCTCACCGGTCACCCGCGACCTGCTCGCGCACCTGCCCGTGCCCGAGGCACTGGTGACGTCGAACATCAAGGTCGTCCTGCCGCCCGCCACGGTCCGGGCCCTGACCGACCAGCAGATCGAGGCGGTGACCGGCTATCTGCGCGGCGACCGCGACGAGCTCCGGCTGACCGTCGACCTGGCCCCGGTGCTGGAGAACCTCGCCGACCTCGCACAGGTCTACTTCGGCGACCTCGTGGCCAACGTCCAGGGCGGTGACCAGCCGGACTTCGCACGGTTCACCGCCGACCTCGCCACCGCGCTCGACGCCCTCAGGGAGGGCCGGGCCCCCGAGCTGCCCGCGCTGCCGCTCACCGAGGACCAGGCGGACCGCGCAGCCGACGCCCTTCTCACGGCCGTACCCGAGCGGGAACGGACGGCGCTGCGCCCCGAGATCGAAGTGGCCCTGGGGGAGGGGGACGTGTCGACCGCGCTGGCGGCCACCGCGGCCGCCGCACTCTCCGACAGCTCACGGGGCGCGGTGGCCGACCTGCGTACCACCCTCCAGGACGGTACGTGGGACCTCACCGACACCCTGACCGCCGCCGGGAACGATCTCACGGCCCTGGAGGAGGCCCGCGACTACGTCCGGCTGCTGACCCTGCTCCAGGTCCTCGCCGTCACCCTGGCCCTGGCCGCGCTCGTGACGCTCTGGTTCACCGGCCCCGCCGCCCCGGCCCGCCGGCTGATGCGGCTGGGGCAGGCGCTCGCCTGCGCGGGCGTCCTGACCGCCGTGACCGTGCTGCTGGCCCGGATGATCACCGGGGGACGCCTTCTCGCCGTCCCGTCCTCCTGGGCCCCGAGCGTCACCGCGCTCGTCGACGACCTCCAGCGCAACGCCGTGGACCAGATGGCGGCCACCGGGCTGGGCGCCGCCCTCGCGGCCCTCGTCGGCGGCGTGCTCCTCACGGGCGTGGGCTGGGCGCTGCTCGTGCGCCCGAGCCGGATGCCGACCCCGGCGGCGGTGCGGACGACGGCGGCGGGCGTGGCCTGCGCCGCACTCGCCGGCGTGCTGGTCGTGCCGCCCGTGTTCGGCCCGTCCGCACCGCGCCAGTGCCTGGGCAGCAGCCGCCTGTGCGACCTGCGCTACGACGAAGCCGCCTACCTGACCTCGCACAACGCCATGTCCACCACGGCCGACCGGTTCATCGGCCCGCTCCAGGACCCCGACATCACCACCCAGCTCAACACCGGCGTCCGGGCCCTCCAACTCGACACGTACCGCTGGGAGAGCCCGCAGGACATCGCCGAACGCCTCGACTCCCCGGAGTTCACCCCCGAGCAGCGCCGCCTGATCTCCGGCGCCATCGACAAGGTCAATCCGCCGCGCGAGGGACTGTGGCTCTGCCACGGAGTCTGCCGCGCCGGGGCCATCGAACTGGTCCCGGCCCTGGAGGACATCGGTGACTGGCTGCGCGCCCACCCCACCGAGATCGTGACGCTCATCGTCCAGGACGACATCAGCCCCGAGGACACCGAGAAGGCGTTCCGCGCTGCCGGCCTGGACGACCTCCTGCACACCCCGGCGGCGGACCCGGACGCTCCGTGGCCGACGCTGGGGGAGATGATCGACAGCGGCCGCCGGCTGGTGGTGTTCGCCGAGAAGGCCGACGGTCCGGCGCCCTGGTACCGCAACTTCTACCGGTACGGGATGGAGACCCCGTTCGCCTTCCGGAGCCCCTCCGAGATGACCTGCGCGCCGCACCGGGGCGGCACCGGCAAGCAGCTCTTCCTCCTCAACCACTTCATCACGAACGCGGGCGGCAGCCGCCTGGACGCCGGCCGCGTCAACGCCCGGGACTGGGTCCTGGAGCGGACCAGGGCCTGCGAGGCGGAGCGCGGCAGCCCGGTCACCTTCATCGCCGTCGACTACACGACGGTCGGCGACGCACTCGGCGCGGTGAACGAACTGAACTCCCGCCGGGCGGACGCCGACTGACCCCCACCGCCCCCGCGTCCTCGCCCCGGGCCGACACCCCGCCCCGGCCGACGTGCCCACCCTCCGAAACCCCGGGGGAACCGCGAGGGGAGCGTGAGAGGCTACGTACCCAGGGGCTCCCACCGTGCGGACGGAGCCGGACGACCGCCGACAGATCAGGAATCAGCTGCCCATGACTCCTCCGAGCGACTCCGCACCGCACGGTGCTCCCGCCGCCGCCCCCGCCCCCGGCGGCGGACACCGACAGCCGGGCGTGGGCCGTCTGCTGGCCGTGAGCGACCTGCACGCCGCGGTCACCGACAACCGGCCCCTCGTGGAGTCCCTGCACCCGACGACCGACGCGGACTGGCTGATCGTCGCGGGCGACGTGGCGGAGCAGCCCGAGGACATCCGGTGGGCGCTCGGACTGCTCGCCGAACGCTTCGCCCGGGTGATCTGGACCCCCGGCAACCACGAGCTGTGGACCCTGAACAAGGACCCGGTCCAGCTGCGCGGCCAGGCCCGCTACGACCACCTCGTCGAGGTGTGCCGGGAGCTCGGGGTGACGACTCCGGAGGACCCCTTCCCGCTCTGGCCGGGCCCGGACGGACCGGTGGCGATCGCCCCGCTCTTCCTTCTGTACGACTACACCTTCCGCGCCCCGGGAACGCACACGAAGGAGGAGTCGCTCGCCGTCGCGCACGAGTCCGGCATCGTCTGCAACGACGAGTACCTCCTCCACCCGGACCCCTATCCGACCCGGGACGACTGGTGCCGTGCCCGCGTCGCCGCGACCGAACGCCGGCTCGCGGAGCACGACTCCGAGATACCCCTCGTCCTGGCCGGGCACTGGCCGCTGGTGCGGGAACCCACGTCGGTGATGTGGTATCCGGAGTTCGCGCAGTGGTGCGGCACCGAACTGACCGCCGACTGGCACCGCCGCTTCAACGTCACCGCCGTCGTCTACGGCCACCTCCACATCCCCCGGACGACCTGGTACGACGGGGTGCGCTTCGAGGAGGTCTCCATCGGCTACCCCAGGGAGTGGCGCGAGCGGGGACACCCGCGCGGCCTGCTGCGGCAGATCCTTCCGTACGAGGGCGATCCCGCCGCACCGGACCGGACCGGCGCCGAACCGTCCGCACGACCGCGCACCCCCGGAGGCGCCGCGTGATCGAGCTGCTGCTCCCCGCCGACGTCTCCTGTGCGGCGACCCGCGCGGAGAGCGTCCCGGACGGAACCCTCTTCCCGGAGGAGGAGGCGCTGATCGCCAAGAGCGTGGCCAAACGCCGGAACGACTTCGCGACGGCCCGTGCCTGCGCCCGGCGCGCCATGGCCGGACTCGGCCTGCCGCCGGTGGCCGTGCTCCACGGACACCGGGGACGACCGCTGTGGCCCGAGGGAATCGTCGGCAGCCTCACCCACTGCGACGGGTACCGGGCGGCCGCGCTGGCCCGTGTGAAGGACGTGCTGTCGCTGGGCATCGACGCGGAACCGCACGCCCCGCTCCCCAGCGGCGTACGGGAGTTGGTGACGCTGCCCGCCGAACGCGAACGGATCGGTCCGCCCGTGGCGGAGGTCCCGGACGAAGACGACACGGGCGAAATCCACTGGGACCGGGTCCTGTTCAGCGCCAAGGAGAGCGTCTTCAAGACCTGGTATCCGGTCACCGGACTCGAACTCGACTTCACCGAGGCCGACCTGACGTTCCATCGGACCGATCGTCCGGGCGGCGACGACGGCGCCCGGGGCGGTGTGGCCGCCGAGGGCTCCTTCGCCGCACGGCTGCTGCTCACCGATCCGGCGCTGCCGACGACGCTGCACGGGCTCTGGCGGATCGAGGGCGGCATCGTCGCCACGGCCGTGCTGGTCAGGCCCGACTGGCGGGACAGCGACGCGGTGTGACGTTGGGTCAGCCGGTGGTGCGACGCGGCGTGACGCTCAGTCGGCCGGGGGAGCGGTCAGGGGGCGGCCCAGGCCCACGTTCCACCGCCCCGACCGGCCACTGAGCCCGGTCAGCGTCAGCGGGGCGACGTCCAGCCGCCAGAACGCCTCCGTCGGCAGCCGCAGTCCATGAACGACCGCCGCCCGGACGACCGCGGCCTCGGCCACCGCCAGGAAGCTCGTGCCGGGCGCGTCCGGTCCGCCGAGGGAGTCCAGCCACCGCCCGGTCCTCCCGACCAGCTCGTGCAGCGACTCGCCGCCGTGCGGCGCCGCCGCGGGGTCGCCGAGCCAGGCGGCCACCTGCGCGGGCTCGGCGGCGGCCACGTCGTCGAGACGGCGGCCGGCCCAGCGCGCCAGATCCCAGCCGGCCAGGGCCGGTTCGGTGCGCGTCCGTGCCGCCAGGCCGAGCGCGGCGGTGGTCTCGCGGCACCGCTCCGAGGGGCCGGTCAGTGCGAGCCCGGCGTCCGGCACCGCGCCGGCCGCGGCCCGCGCGCGCTCCCGGCCGGACCGGTCCAGAGGGGCGTCGCCGTCGAAGCGGGCCTCCCGCAGTGCCGCGTTCATCGCCGGTGAGATCAACATCACCCGTACTGTCATGTTCCTGCCCTCACTCCTTCACCATGGGCCCCAAAGCCCTGTGACCCCAAGGGATCCGTGCTCCGCGGCTCCGCAGATTGGACCATGGCGGTACCTGCGTACAGGCGGTATGGTCACGTCGACCATGACGAGGGTGTGACGGAAGTCCGGTGAGAATCCGGCACGGTCGCGCCACTGTGAACCCGCATCCGTGCGGGGAAGTCAGACCCAGCACCTTCGTCCGAGGCACCACGACTGGGACGCGTGTTCCCACAGGAGGTACTGCGATGGCACAGTCCGCCGTTCCCGCAACCGGAACATCAGCGATCACTCCGATCTCGGCGAAGGCCATTGCCCCGTGGGCAATCTTCTTCGGCATCCTCATGCTCGTCCTGCTGTACTTCGTCGGCGCCGAACAGGGCGCCACCGCACTCATCTCGGGCGAAGGCGTCCATGAGTGGGTCCACGACGGCCGCCACCTGCTCGGCTTCCCCTGCCACTGAGGCGCTTGAGGCGCTTGAGGCGCTTGAGGCGCCTGAGGCACCGGCAGTACCTGCGGCACCTGGAACAGCCAGGGCATCAGCGGACACGGGAAGCAAGAGAAACAGGAAACCATCGTGAACTCCATATCTGTCAGAGCTCTGCTCGTGCGCGGCATGCTCGCGGGCCTGATCGCGGGCGCGCTCGCGCTCGCCGTCGCCTACTTCCTCGGTGAGTCCCAGGTGGACGCGGCCATCGCCCTCGAAGAGGCTCACAGCCACGACCACGGCGGCGGCGAGGAACTGGTCAGCCGCACCATGCAGGCGACCGGTGGACTCGCCACCGGCGTCCTGGTCTTCGGCGTCGCGGTGGGCGGGATCGCCGCCCTCGTGTTCTGTTACGCGCTGGGCCGCATCGGCGACTTCGGTCCCCGGGCCACGGCCGCGCTGATCGCGGGCGCCGCCCTGCTCACGGTCTACGTCGTGCCGTTCCTGAAGTACCCGGCGAACCCGCCTGCCGTCGGCAACCCCGACACCATCGGCAAGCGCACCACCCTGTTCTTCCTGATGGTCGCCCTCAGCGTGCTGCTGGCCGTCGCCGCCGTCATCATCGGCAAACGGCTCGCTCCCCGCCTGGGCAACTGGAACGCCACCGTCGTGGCCGTCGCCGGCTTCGTCCTGCTGATCGGCCTCTCCTACGCCTTCCTGCCCTCCTTCGACGAGGTGGGCAAGGACTTCCCGGCGACTCTGCTGTGGGAGTTCCGGCTCTCGACGCTCGCGGTCCAGGCGACGCTGTGGACCGTCTTCGGCGTGGTCTTCGGCTACCTCACCGAACGTCTTCTGACGCCCGTGGCCCGTGCGGCGACGCCTCGCACCGCGGGTGCGGTGAGCTGAGCGACCCGCATGCGTACGACGGAACCCGCCGGGCCTACCCGGCGGGTTCCGTCGTGTGCGGACAGGGCGACATGGGGATAGGGGGTAGCGGGGGTAGCGATGTCTATTAGCGTTGCTACGTTCGCGGGGTAGCGTCGTTAACGTGATGGTGTTAGCGTTGATCTCGTCGGGTTTCACGGGACCGCCGCGACCCCAGTCGCCAGGAGCACTGCCATGACCGAACAGTCCACGAGCGAACAGTCCACGAGCGAACAGTCCACGAGCGAACAGTCCACGAGCGAACAGTCCACGAGCGAACAGTCCACATCCGCATCGACGTCCGCATCGACGTCCGCTTCGACGCCGGCACCCGCATCCGCGTCCTCCGCGCAGGCCGCACGCACCGATGACGCCCCGCGTCGGGTGGCCGTGGTCACCGGGGGTTCCCGGGGCATCGGACGCGAGAGCGCCGAACGGCTCGCCGCCGACGGCTTCGCGGTCGTCGTCAACTACGCGGGCAACCGGACCGAGGCGGAGGCCGCCGTCGCCGCCATCACCGCCGCGGGCGGTGAGGCCTTCGCCCAGCAGGCGGACGTGGCCGACGAGGCCGCTGTCGCGGCGCTCTTCGACGCGGCTGAGGAGACGTTCGGCGGCGTCGATGTGGTGGTGCACGCGGCGGGGGTCATGGCGCTCGCGCCGCTGGCCGAGCTCGAACTCGACACGCTCGACCGGATGCACCGCACCAACATCCGGGGCACGTTCGTCGTCGACCAGCAGGCCGCGCGGCGGTTGCGTGAGGGCGGGGCCATCATCAACTTCTCCAGCTCGGTGCTGTCGCTGGCGCTGCCCGGCTACACCGCCTACGCCGCGACCAAGGGCGCCGTCGAGGCCATGACGCTGATCCTCGCCCGCGAGCTGCGCGGCCGCGACGTCACCGTCAACGCCGTCGCGCCGGGGCCGACCGCCACCGCCCTGTTCCTGGACGGCAAGGACGAGGAGACCGTCGCGCGGATGGCCGCCCAGCCGCCGCTGGAGCGGCTGGGTACCCCGCAGGACATAGCCGAGGTGGTCTCCTTCCTCGCCGGCCCGGCCCGCTGGGTCAACGGCCAGGTGCTGCGGGCCAACGGCGGCATCGTCTGACCGCCGCCGTGCCGCTTGATAGCGTCCGTCCGGTGAGTACAAGCACCCGCACGCGCATCCTGGAAGTGGCCGCCACTCTGGTCAGGGAATCGCCCGACGGCGATATCTCCACGCGCGCCGTGTGCGAGGCGGCGAAGGTGGGCGCTCCGGCCCTCTACCGCCACTTCGGCGACAAGGAAGGCCTGCTGTCGGCCGTCGTCGACCACGGCTTCGAGAAGTACCTGGCGACGAAGAGGGAGCGGGGCGAGACGACGGATCCCGTGGAGGATCTGCGCCGGGGGTGGGACAGCCACGTCGCCTTCGCCCTCGACAACCGCAACCTCTACCGGCTGATGAACTCGCCGGCGATGCGCACGCCGCCCGCCGCGGCGCTGGAGTCCCACCGGATCCTGACCGGGGACCTCGAACGGGCCGCCGCCCGGGGCCGGATACGTGTCGCGCCCGAGCTCGCCGCCCAGATGATCATGTCGGCCAATGTGGGGGTGGCGCTGATGCTGGTGTCCCGCCCGGCGACGTTCGACGACATCGAGGTGTCCCATCGGGTGCGTGACGCGCTGTACGCGAAGGTGCTCACGCCGGAGATCTCGCCGGAGATGTCACCGAGCGCGTCGCCCGGCGCGCCGCCGGCCGCCGAAGTGCCCACGGCGGCGGCCCGGTTGAGCGCCCTGCTGCGGAAGGAGCACGGGGCGGGTCTGAGCACCGCCGAGGCGGCGCTGATGAAGGAGTGGCTCGACCGGGTGGCGAACGCCGGGCCCGACACCTGATCCGCGCCTCTGATCCGCCGCGCCGTGGGCGGGCCATGGGGGCGTCAGGGGGCGGGGGAGGAGACGTCGTGATCGCGCAGCCCGTCCTCGGTGCGGCGCGCCGCGTTGCCGACGATGCGTTCGAGATCCTTCTGCACGTCGTGTTCGGTGCTGCCGTGCGGCGCGTACGCGGACACCGTGAGCACGAGGTCACCGTTCCACAGCAGGAGGGTGCGGCCCGGACGGCCCTGGTCGTCCTCCGGTAACGCGTAGGCGGTGTCATGGATCTTCTCGGGTCCGCGCCCATGGGCACGGTCGAGGTCCTTCTTGACGCGGTAGGCGCGGCGGGCGGGCCCGGTGTTCTCGTACACCCGGGCGGTGGTGCTGAGCTTCCAGAACGTGCCGTCCGGGGCCTTGAGGTCCGTGAGGCAGCCGGTCCGGCGGTAGAGCGGCCGCGTACCGTTCTCGCCGATGTCCTCCCGGGAGTCGGGGGAGGCGGAGTCGGTGGAGCTGCCGAGGGTGAAGCCGTCGGCGGGCGCCGCGCCGGAGAGGAGGGCGCATGGCCTGCCGGTCCAGCTGTGGGCCCCCGGCGGGCGGGCGGTCAGCTCCGCCCCGGTGCCGTTCTTCCCGCCGCTCGCACCGTCGCTGCCGCCGGAGCAGCCGGCCGAGGCCGCCACCGCGAGTCCGATGAGCGCGGCCGTCCGCGCCCGGCGTAACGCGGCGCTCCTGGATCCGTACATCTCCCCCACCCCCTGGTCTTGGAGATCCCATTGTCCGATGTCCGTACCGGCGGGTAAAGGAGACCGGGCCCGCACCGAGGGGTGCGGGCCCGGCAGAGGGAAACGGGGTGGCGGGTGGCGGGCTCAGGAGCGGGTGGCTCCGGGGCCGAAGTCGCCGGTGAGGGCGGCGGCCATCCGCAGGTGCGGCGTCGCGTCGGCGCTCCGCCCCTGGCGCTCCAGCGTCCGGCCCAGCATGAGGCGCGCGTAGCTCTCCACCGGGTCGAGCTCCAGAACGGTCCGCAGCTCCTTCTCCGCCTTGCCCAGCCGGGCGGAGTGGTAGTAGGAGCGGGCCAGCAGCAGCCGCGGCGCGACCTGCTCCGGCACTTCCTCGACCAGTCCGGCCAGGATCCGCGCGGCCGTCAGGTACTCCTTGGCCTCGAAGAACATCTGCGCCCGGTCCCACCGGTCGGCGGCGGTGCCGAACTCGTAGTAGGTCTCGGTCTCGCTCACGTGTCCTCCTTCGTGTGGTGCGGGCCGCTTCCGGACCGCCCCGTCGTACGTTCGCCCGTGACAACACCACGCAATGGTTGAACATTCCACTAAAGTTCTGGCGTGGGACCCCGGTGTCCCACGCCCCCACGGGAATAGGTTGAGCGCCATGAGCAATCTCGATCGCCAGGCAACGCCCTCCGTCTGCGGAGGGCGCGGCTTCGTCGTCGCCGAGCCCGTCCGTGAGCTTCTCGCCCCCCGCCGCGTCCAGCTCGGCGAAAGCACCGAGGTCCGCCGACTGCTGCCCAACCTCGGCCGGCGCATGGTCGGCGCCTGGGCCTTCGTCGACCACTACGGCCCCGACGACATCGCCGACGAGCCCGGTATGCAGGTCCCGCCCCACCCCCACATGGGCCTCCAGACCGTCAGCTGGCTGCACGACGGGGAGGTCCTCCACCGGGACAGCCTCGGCAGCCTCCAGACGGTACGCCCCCGCGAGCTGGGCCTGATGACCTCGGGCCGCGCCATCAGTCACTCCGAGGAGAGCCCGAAGGACCACGCCCGGCTGCTGCACGGAGCGCAGCTCTGGGTGGCCCTCCCCGATGCGCACCGCTCCGTCGAGCCGCACTTCCAGCACCACACGGACCTGCCCGTCGTCACCGCCCCCGGCCTCGCCGCCACCGTCATCCTGGGCGAACTGGACGGTGCCGCATCGCCCGGCACCACGTACACCCCGATCGTCGGCGCCGACGTGACCCTGATCGCCGGCGCCGAGGCCCGCCTGCCCCTGGACCCCGACTTCGAGTACGCGGTCCTGTCGATGTCGGGCGAGGCCGAGGTGGACGGCGTCCCCGTACTGCCCGGCTCGATGCTCTACCTCGGCTGCGGCCGCACCGAACTGCCCCTGCGCGCCGCCTCCGACGCCGGTCTGATGCTGCTGGGCGGCGAACCGTTCGAGGAGGAGCTCGTGATGTTCTGGAACTTCATCGCCCGATCCGGAGAGGAGATCGTACAGGCGCGAAAGGACTGGGAGGAAGGCTCGCGGTTCGGCGAGGTGCAGGGCTACGACGGCGCCCGCCTGCCCGCCCCGGAACTGCCCACGACCCCGCTGAAACCGCGCGGGCGGGTGCGCTGACCTGGGGAAACTCTAAGGCAGGCTGGCCGCGCTTCCGCTGGCGGCGGCTACGCCGACCGTCCGATTCGCATCTGTCCTGTGCTAGAGCCTGTCTGACAATTTTTCTCCAGTCAGCGAGGTTCGGCCGAGTTGGCAATCGGGAGGTGCGCCGACCGTCCGGAGGGGATTACCGGGCAGGGCCTACGAACGGCGGGCCAGCAGATGGGCGTCGAGGAAGCCCCTTTCGGAGGCTGGATCGTGGAGCAGCCGGGCGAAGGGAACGAGCCCGGTATCGGCCAGCAGTTCGGCGAGGCGATCCGCCGGCCAGCTGTAGGCGGGCGCCACCTTGTGGTCGAAGCGGACCGGTTCTTGTTCGTCGGTCCCGAAGAAGGAGACCAGGAGCAGGCCATCCGGCGCCAGGACGCGTGCCTGTTCGGCGAGCAGCTCCGGTAGTTCTCCCGGAGGGGTGTGGATCATTGAGTAGTGGGCCAGTACGCCGCCGAGCGCGGCGTCCTCGATCGGCAGGGATTCCATCCGCGCCTCTTGGAAGCGCAGCGCCGGGTGGGCCTGTCGGGCGTGGTCGATCATGCCGGGGGCGAGGTCGAGTCCGAAGGCGTCCAGGCCGAGTTCGTGCAGCATGGCTGTCAGATGTCCGGGCCCGCACCCGACGTCCGCTGCCCGCGGGATGCCTGTCGCGCGCACCAGTTCGGCGAAGGTGCCGATCATGGTCCGGGAGAAAGGTTGTGTCTCCAGCCGGTTTGCGAACAGCGATGCGTACAGCTCGACGACTCCGTCGTAGGCCGTCCTGGTCTCGTCCTGATGATTCACCACGGGCAGGACTCTATAGGCCGGTCTGATAATTGATCTTGTGTCAGGTCGAGGTGAGTTGACGGATGCGGCATGGGGGATGCGTCCGTATGCGTCTCTCCAGGTGGGCGACGAGGTCGCCGACGCCGCGGGCCGGGCATGGCGGTTCGGCGGCCCCTGGGACTGGACTGCCTTCGACGACGAGCCGGCCGGCGCTGGGCCTGCGTGGCCACTGATCCTGCTCGCCCGAGCAGGGGCGCCGTGCTCCGCCGAGGACGCTGAAGCGGTGGCTACAAGCACGGCGAGCGGCTCGCACTACGGGACGGTCCGAGACTGGATGGCGCTCACCGAGGCCTCGCCCACCTCCTGACCTGTCGGGACGTCTGCGAAGCCCCACCGTGGTGAGCGCGGAGATGGCCCTTCGGGCCAACTGGCTTGCACGGTCACAGTTGAGGTGTGTGGACTTGCTCATTGGTAACCTGTGGGTTACCAATAAGAGGTGGACCCGTTCATCGCGCTGGCCGACCCCGTACGTCGTGATCTGCTGCGCGCACTCGTCTCCGGCCCGGCCCGGGTGGTCGACCTCGCGGCGCGGTATCCGATCAGCCGGCCCGCGGTGAGCAAGCATCTGCGTGTGCTTACCGAGGCGGGGCTGGTCACGGCCGAGGACCGCGGCCGTGAGCGTCACTACGCGCTCGCCCGCCCGGGTCTCGCGCCGGTCCGCGCTCTGCTCGACGAGCTTGCCGGGCGGCGGCCCCCGATTCCCGAGAGCGCCTTCGACGCCCTCGACCTGGAGGTCCGCAGAACCGTCCACGACCGCCGGGCCGGCGCCGACGCCGTTCCCGGTACCGGAAGACCTCAGGAGGAATCCGCATGACCAGCACCCCCACCGGGCGTCGCGTGACCATCGACGGCCTGGACAGCATCGCCTTCGACCGCACCTTCCGGGCCGGCATCGAGGACGTCTGGGCGGCGGTCACCGAGTCGGACCGTCTGGCCCGATGGATCGGCGAATGGACCGGCGACCCGTCGACCGGATCGGTCGACTTCCGGATGCTCTACGAGGGCGACGAGCACCAGGCTGAAGTCTTCACCATCCAGGAGTGCCAGGCCCCCCGCCGTCTGGTGCTCACGTCGCAGGTGCCCGGCCAGGAACTCGTCTGGCACATGACGCTCACGCTCGTCGAGCACGAGGGCGCCACGACCCTCACCTTCACCCAGTCCGTCGGGGACGACCCGGCGATGGCAGGCGGAGTGGGCCCCGGCTGGGACTACTACCTCGACCGGCTCGTCGCCGCCGAGACCGGCGGTGACGCGGCATCCGTCGACTTCGGCGACTACCACCCGGTCCACCAACAGCACTACCTCGACATGTTCAGCTGAGCCCGACGAGCCGCGCTGTACCAGCCGGACATTTGCCGGGTGGCCAGGCGGCCGCCCAGGAGCGAGCGCAGAGCGTCCTGCTGCTTCCGCCCGCCTCGAACGCCCGCCCGGCGCACTCTCGGGCCAGACCGGGAGTCACGTCGAGGTGCAGCCGGTGCCAGGAGGGGGTGGCGCAGGCCTCCGGCGCGAGTGCGGGAGGTGTAGCGGACCTCACCGACGAGGCGGGGGAGCACCCACCGGGCACCGGCCACCACGGGCACCTGGGCGAAGGCCCGCGAGGACTGGATGAACGGCTCCCGTTTCGGTGAGGTGAAGGGCTATGACGGTGCCCCGATCCCCGACCCCTGCTCCTCAGCTTCCGCCGGGGCCCCTCAAGGCCCGGGGACGGGTGCGCTGACCGCCTCCTCGGTGACCGTCGCGAGGAGTGTCCGCACCGGCGCAGCCTCCGCGGATTCGGTGGACTCGAAGAAATCCAGCGCCTCCTGCCAGCAAACGCGGGCGCGGTGGGCGTGACCCATCGCGTGCAGAGCCTTTCCCAGCACGACGAGGACGGTGGCGCGGCGCCACGCGCCGCCGATTCCACGGAGAACGGTCATGGCCTGTTCGGCGTGGGCCGCGGCCGAGGCGGGCCGGTCCATGAGCTCGGCCTCGGCGAGGCGGAAGTATGTGAGCCCCACCCACAGGTCCTGCAGACTGTCGCGGAAGACCTGCAGAGCATTCTCCAACTGCTCGACGGCCTCCTCCGGCCTGCCCGCCCGGGTGAGAGCCAGGCCGAGTGCGTATCGGCCGTTGGCCCCCCGCAGGGACGCGCCCAGCGTGTCGTACAGGTCGATGCCCCGCTGGGCGAGCTCGACCGCACTGGCCGGCCGGTCCATCGCGACATGGACCCGCGAGAGGTTGCACAGAGCGCCTGCCTCACCGAGCGCGTTGTCGTCGGCACGGAACTTTTCCATGGCCTCCAGCAGGTGGCGCTCGCCGTCCTGGAGGCGGCCTTGGTACAACGCGATGATCCCGAGGTCGTTCGACGCACAGCATTCGACCAACACGTCGCCCGACTCGCGGGCGAGGTCCATGGCCCGGTGGGCCTCGCCGTCGGCCTCGGCGAACCGGCCGGTGATCAGAAGGGCGTTGGCGAGAGCCGCGCGGGCACGGCCCTCGGCGCCCGGGTCTCCGGAGCTGTGCGCGGCGTCGCGCAGGGCGACGGCGGTGGACTCGTACTGGCCGGAGTGAGCGGCGGACTCGCCGAGATCCCTGGCCGCCCACACCAGGTCCACGGCCCGCCGTAGGGCCCCGGGGCGTTCGGTGGCCTGCCGGGCGCAGGCCAGGAGAGGGCCCGCCTCGCGATGGAGCCAGTCCAGTGCGGCACGCGGTTCCGGGAAGTCCAGGCCGGGGTGGTGGGTCGCGGAGAGACGGGAGGGGAAGCGGTCGCCGGGATGTTCCAGGGCGTATACGCGTGAGGCTGTGGCGAGATAGAAGTCGAGGAGGCGGTCGAGGGCCGCTTCGACTTCGCCGAGGGGATGTTCGCCGTGTTCGGCCCGATCACGTGCGTACAGCCGAACGAGCCGGTGGAAGCGGTAGCGACCGGGCGTGGCCGATTCGAGGAGAGAGCTGTCCACCAGCGACTCGAGGACGTCCTCGGTGCTGGACTCGGTCAGATCGAGTGCCGCTGCTGCGGCCGGGAGCGAGATGTCGGGTCCACCGGCAAGGCCGAGGAGGTGGAACGCACGCTGTTGGGCGGGTTCCAGCTGGCCGTAGCCGAGTTCGAAGGTGGCGGTGACGGCGAGATCGCCCACCTGGAGCTCGTCGAGGCGGCGGCGTTCGTCGGCGAGCCTCGCGGCGAGGACGGACACGGTCCAGGTGCGGCGGGCGGCCAGTCGGGACGCGGCGATCCGAATGGCGAGGGGCAGATAGCCGCAGGCGGCGACGACTTCGTGTGCGGCCTGCTGTTCGGGCCTCACGCGGTCTTCACCCACGATGCGGGTGAAGAGGAGAACGCCCTCCTCGGGGCTCATCACGTCGAGGTCCACGAGATGAGCTCCTTCGAGAGCTGTCATCCTGACGCGGCTGGTGATCAGGGCGGCACAGCCCGCCGCGCCCGGCAGCAGCGGCCGTATCTGCGCCGCGTCGCGCGCGTTGTCGAGGAAAACCAGCACGCGCCTGCCGTCGAGGAGGGAACGGTAGAGCGCGGACCGCGCGGGCAGGCTGTCGGGAATGTCCGAGGAGCGCATCCCTAGACCGTGGAGGAAGTCCCCCAGGACGGCTTGCGGATCGGCGGGAGAGGTTCCCGAACCGCCCAGGTCGGCGTAGAGCTGACCGTCGGGGAAGTGCATGCGCGCGCTGTGCGCGACGTGCACGGCCAGGGTCGTCTTGCCGACACCGCCGGGCCCGGCGAGCGCGGAGAAGGCCATGACCTTGCTCTCGGCGCCACGGGACAGCGTCGCGGCGAGCTCGTTGACGAACGAGGTTCGGCCCGTGAAATCCGCGACGGTGGCCGGAAGTTGCGCCGGCCTCACCGAGGCGGCCGTGATCGGCGCAGCTGGTTCGCCGGAGGGCGCGAGACCGCCGTCGGCATGCAGGATGCGCTGCTGGAGCCTGGCCAGCTCGGGGCGGGGATCGACGCCCAGTTCCTCGGCGAGCAGCCTGCGCGTGTCGGCGTACACGGCGAGTGCCTCGGCCTGTCTGCCGCTACGGTAAAGGGCCAGCATCAAGAGCTCCCGCAGCCGTTCCCGCAACGGATGCGCGTAGGCCAGGGCGGTCAACTCGGATACGGCCTCGGCATGGTGACCGACCTCCAGATCCAGGTCGAGGCGGCTCTCCAGCAACTGGAGTCGCCATTCGAAGAGCCTGGTCCGCTGGTTCTCGGCGAAGGGCCCGGGCACTCCGGCCAGGGGTTCGCCGTCCCACAGCTCCAACGCGCGGTTCAGGAACTCCCGTGCGCGGGTGAGGTCTCCGGACGCGCGGGCCCGATCGGCGTGGTCGGCGCAATCGCGGGCCTCGTCGAGATCCAGCGAACCGGGGGACAGTCGTAGTGCGTAACCGCCGGACTCGGACACGAGGCGCTCACTCGAGAGCACCTTGCGCAGCCTGGAGGCGTACGTGCGGGTGACGGCCAGCGCCTGCGACGGAGGTTCCTCGCCCCACATCGCTTCGATCAGTTCCCCGGCAGTCACGGTGCGGCCGTTGCTCAGGAGGAGCGCCGAGAGCAGGGCGCGCTGCTGCGGGCTGCCGATGGAAACCACCTCGGACCCACGCCAGGCGCGCACCGGGCCGAGCACCGAGAACCTCAGGTCCGGCGCCTCCGCTGCCATCACCTCGCCCAGCACCACCATTTCTCCGACCGTGTCCCGCATCCGTATGCGGGACGTACATCGTTCGTATATCTCCGGGGCCCACCATGGTGAACCTGACGTCCATTACCAGACTGCCCAGTCCGGAGGACCAGCGTCGCGAGGGTACCCCGGGATGGCCTCCCGGGGTCCTTGGCATGCCCAATTCCCCCAAGTCTATTGCTCAGATGCGACTTTGAGCTACCTTCATAGCGTCGTCACGCCGTTGAAGAGCGCTGAGGTCCCTCTAGCCAAGGGTCCGCTGACGCGTCCTTCCCGCAGCGTGCCGATCTCATCACGGACTGGGCAATCGGACGTTAGGAGAGTGCGCTGTCATGCACTTCACGGGTTCATCAACAGGATTACTGGCCGGCGTGGTCATCTCGCTGGCCTACTTCGCCCTCGTCGGTCATGTGGTGAAGTCGCTGCGGACCACGCATCGGCTTCCCGCGGTCATCATGGCCGTATCGGGGCTCATCGGCGCGCTGCCCGCGATCCTCTACGCGCTGTACCGCGCGCTGGACGTGGTCGCCTGACCGGCTCGACAGCCCGCTGAGCAGCGGGCCGGGGTCCCGGTGCGGTGTACCGGGGCCCCGGAACACCGCACCTACGGAGCGACATGCTTCCCCACTCGATCGAGTGGATCTTGCTGCCCGGGTACGCGATGTGGTCCGGGAAACGGTCCCGCCGACGCGATCATTCGGCGGTGATCTCTTCGATTCGGACGGCCCACCGTCCCAAGTCCCTGCTCCCGGCCGGGCTCGGTCTCCTCGCTCTCGTCACGCTGCTCCCCGCCGTGCCGGCCGCCGCGGCGCCCGCGCGGGACTCGCTGCCCCGGGCCGAGGCGCAGGCGCCGGGCCGCCTCACGACCCCGGCCGAGCGCAGGACCGACGCCCGTCTCGACGCGTTGCGGGACAACCCGGCGCGGCTCAAGGCGTTCTTCGCGGCGCTGCCCAAGGGCGGCGACCTCCACAACCACCTCTCGGGCGCCGTCACCACCGAGTATCTGATCCACCTCGCGGGCGAGAACGGCCTGTGCATCGACGCCACCGACACCGCCGTGCGCCCGCCCTGCGGACCGGGCACCCGGCCGGCCGCCGACGCCCGCACGGACGCCGCGTTCCGCCAGCGGATCGTCCGCGCCTGGTCGATGCAGGACTTCCCCGCCGACCAGTCCGGCCACGACCACTTCTTCGACACCTTCGGCAAGTTCGGCGAGGCGACGCGCGACCGCGGCAAGATGCTCGCCAACGTCGCCAACACCGTGGTCGAGCAGAACCAGTTCTACCTGGAGACCCTGGTCACCCCGGCCTCGGACTCCGCGAAGAAGCTCGCCGAGTCCGTGGGCTACGACGCCGATCTCGCCGCGTTCCACCGGAAGCTGGTCGCCGGCGGAAAGCTCGACGCGGTCGTCGCCGAGGCCGTACGCGAGGCGGACGCCGCCGACACCCAGTTCCGGGAGACGGCGCACTGCGACACCGACCGTCCCGACCCGGGCTGCCGGCTCCCCGTCCGGTGGATCTCCCAGGTTTCCCGCGGCAGTTCGAACGAGCGCGTGTTCACGCAGATGGCCGTCGGCATGCGACTCGCGGAGCGCGACCCGCGCTTCGTCGCCGTCAACCTCGTCCAGCCGGAGGACGGGGAGAGCGCCCTGCGCAACTACCGACTCCAGATGCGGATGCTCCAGTACCTGCGCACCCAGTACCCGGACGCCCGCCTCACCCTGCACGCCGGTGAGCTGACCCCCGGCCTGGTCAAGCCCGAGGACCTGACGTTCCACATCCGCGAGGCCGTCCTCGTCGCCGGCGCCGAACGCATCGGCCACGGCGTCGACCTGGTCCACGAGGACGACTGGCGGCAGCTCGCCCGCACCATGGCGCGGCGCGATGTCGCCGTCGAGGTGCCGTTCAGCAGCAACAAGCAGATCCTGGGCGTCGCGGGCGACGACCACCCGTTCAACGCCTACCGCCGCTACGGCGTCCCGGTGGTCCTGGCCACCGACGACCCCGGCGTCTCGCGGATCGACATCAGCCACGAGTACCAGTACGCCCGTGCCACCTACGGCCTGAGCTACACCGAGCTGAAGGACCTGGCCCGCGCCTCGCTGACGTACGCCTTCCTCGACGGCGACAGCCTGTGGGCCACCGGCGCCCAGCGCTCCGGCTACCGCCCGGTGCGCGTCTGCGCCGGATCCCGGCCGGGCATCGCGCCGCCCGCCCCGGCCTGTGCCCGCTATCTCGCGGACAACGCCAAGGCGGCCACCGAGTGGCGTCAGGAAGCGGCCTTCGCCGGATTCGAACGCCGACAGGGCGGAGCGCGCTGACCCCGCGCCACCGCTGACCGTCCGGCGACCAGGGGGCGGGACCGTGCAGGGCGGCCCAGGGCCGGACACGGTCCCGCCCGCCCCGTAGGACGCGCGGCCCGCCCGGCCCACGGCTACGCTCGCGGCATGGGAGAGAGCGGAGAGGACGCGACCGCCGAGCCGCCCACGGCCCCGGGCACGCCCGACGCCGAGCACGCCCGGCTCGCCGCGATCGTCGACGCCTGGGCCGCCGCGATCGTCGCGAACGACGCGGCACGGATCGCGGACTTCACGGCCGACGAGTGGGTCATCGTCTCCGAGTCCGGCATCACGGACCGGGAGGCGTTCCTCGGCCACGTGAGGTCCGGCGACCTGACCCACTCGGCGATGCGGGCCGTCACCCCGCCGAGGATCCGGGTCCACGGCGACACCGCGACGATCACCGCCCGGATCACCAACACGGCCCACTACGCGGGCCGCCGGTTCGACGCCGACGAATGGACCACGGACGTCTTCGTACGGCGCAACGGCCGCTGGCGGTGCGTACTCAGCCACATCACGCCCGCCGCCCCGACCGACCCGCCCCCCACCGCATGAGCGGGACGACCGACCCCGCCCGCCGGGGGAAACACCTCGGCAGGAAGCGCCTCGGCTACCCGGCCGCCGCGGCCGTCTTCGCCATCGGTATGGCGGGCACCACGCTGCCCACCCCGCTCTACGGCCTCTACCGGGAACAGCTCGGCTTCTCCGAGCTGATGGTGACCGTGGTCTTCGCCGTCTACGCCCTCGGGGTGATCGCCACTCTGCTGCTCGCCGGGAACGTCTCCGACGAGGCGGGCCGACGGCCCGTTCTGCTGGCCGCCCTGGGCTTCTCGGCGGCCAGCGCGCTCTGCTTCCTCTTCGAGGGCGGGCTCCCCGCCCTGTTCGCCGGCCGGCTCCTCTCCGGCTTCGCCGCCGGACTGCTGAGCGGCGCGGCGACGGTCACGGTCATGGAACTGGCCCCGCCGGGACGCGCGGCACGCGCCGGGCTGGCCGCGACCGCCGCGAACATGGGCGGCCTGGGCTGCGGCCCGCTCCTGTCGGGACTGCTCGCCGAGTACGCCCCCTGGCCGCTGCGGCTCCCCTTCGTCGTGCATCTGGGGCTGATCGCCCTGGCCGCCGCACTGACCTGCCTCCTGCCCGAGACGGTCACCACCCGCGTCCGCCGTTTCCGGCTGCGGCCGCAGGGGCTCGCCGTCCCGCCCGAGGTGCGCGCGGTGTTCGCCCCCTCGGCGCTGGCCGCCTTCGCCGGGTTCTCCCTGCTGGGCCTCTTCACGGCGGTCGCCCCCGCGTTCGTGGCCGAGACGCTCGACGTCCACAACCTGGCCCTGACCGGACTCGTCGTCTTCTCCGTCTTCCTCGCCTCCACGGCCGGGCAGGCGCTCATGGGGCGGGTCGGCGAGCGCCGGGCCCTGCCGGGCGGCTGCTTCGTCCTGGTCGCCGGACTCCTGCTGGTCGGGGCCTCCTTGCTGTTCGCCTCACTTCCGCTGCTCGTCGCCGGGGCGCTCTGCGGCGGCCTCGGGCAGGGGCTGGCGTTCCGGGGCGCGGTGAAGGCGATCAGTGCGGCGGCGCCGCCCGAGCACCGGGCGGCGACCGTGTCCGCCTTCTTCGTCATCGCCTACCTGGGCATCTCCCTGCCCGTCGTCGGCGTCGGCGCGCTCACCCTCGGCATCGGGCTCCGGAACGCCGGACTGACCTTCTCCGGCTGTGTGCTCGCGCTGGCCCTGGGCGTCGGCCTGCATCTGGCGCGACGGCCTCCCGCACCCGGGTGACGTACGCGCTCCTCCGACCCGCGTAGGCCCGCCTCGTTCACGTACGCGAAAACCCTTGCCGCCCCCGCCGATCATGGTGCGAGACTGGCCCGGTGGACAAAGCGACGCACTTTCGGCAGACGGTCATCGCCTGGGCCGCCGGTGACGAGAACACACCGGCGCCCGCCGAGGCCCAGGCCGCCCGTGAGCTGGCCGCCGGCCTGGGCCTGCACACCGTGGTGCTCGTGGAGGGCGTCAGCGACCGGGCGGCCGTCGAGGCGCTGGCCGAACGCCAGGAGCGCGACCTGACCGCCGAGGGCGCCGTGGTCGTGCCGCTCGGGGGCGCCACCAGCATCACCCGCTTCCTGCGTCTGCTGGGGCCCGACGGGCTCGGGGTCCGGCCCGCCGGCCTGTGCGACGCGGCGGAGCAGCGGTTCTTCCTCCAGGGCCTGGAGCGCACCGGCTTCGGCACCGCCCGCACGCCCGAGGACCTGGAGGCGCTGGGCTTCTTCACCTGCCACGCCGACCTGGAGGACGAGCTGATCCGGGCACTCGGCACCGACGGCGTCCAGCGGGTCATCGACGACCAGGGCGATCTGCGCACCTTCCGGCTCTTCCAACGGCAGCCCGCCCAGCGCGAGCGGCCCGTCGAGGCGCAGCTGCGGCGCTTCATGGGCACCATCGGCGGCCGCAAGGAGCACTACGCCCGTGCCCTGACCGAGGCCCTGGACCTCGGGCGCCTGCCACGCCCGCTGGACGGACTCCTCGCCCACCTCTGACCGACGGTTCGCGCCTCTGCCGACCGTTCGCACCTCTGACCGGCGGCTCGCCGTTCAGCGCTGGGCGAGGCTGGAGCGGCGCACCACCAGCTCCGGCTGGAGCACCACCCGCCGGTGCTCGTGCGGTACGTCCGCCGCCCCGGCCCCGGTCTCCTCCAGCAGCAGACCCGCCGCCAGCGCCCCCATCGTCGCCGCCGGCTGCCGTACGGACGTGAGCGGCACGGCGGCCGCCGCCGCGAACTCGATGTCGTCGTAACCCACCAGCGCCAGATCGCCGGGCACCGAGACCCCGGCGGCGAACAGCGACTGCAGCACGCCCAGCGCCAGCAGGTCGTTGGCGCAGAACACCGCGGTCGGCCGGTCCGAGAGCCCCAGCAGCCGCGCGCCCGCGTCCCGGCCCGCTGCCACGTCGAGCCGTTCCGTGGGCAGCTCCCGCAGGGCGCCCGGCCCCAGGCCCGCCTCCGCGAGCGCGGTGAGCGCACCCGTACGGCGGTCCCGGACCTGGTTGAATCCGGGCGGCCCGCTCACGTACGCGATGGAGCGGTGCCCGGCGTCCAGCAGATGCCGCACCGCCAGCGCCCCGCCCGCCACGTCGTCGACCGACACCGAGCACTCGGTGGTTCCCTCGGCGACCCGGTCGACGAGGACGAACGGGATGCCGTGGCGGCGGAAGGCCTCGATGTTGCGCCCGGTCGCGTCGGCCGGGGTGAGCAGCACGCCCCGGACCCGCTGTTCCGCGAAGAGCGCCAGATACTCCGCCTCCTCGCCGGGGCTCTGCGCACTGTTGCAGACCATGACGCCGAGCCCCGCCTCGCGCGCGGCCCGCTCCGCCCCGCGCGCCACGTCGACGAAGAACGGGTTGCCCATGTCGAGCACCAGCAGCCCCATGATCCGGCTGCGCCCCGCCCGCAACTGCCGCGCCGACTCGCTGCGGACGTAACCGAGCCGGTCGATCGCCGACAGGACCCGGGCCCGGGTGTCGGGACCGACCGTGTCCGGGCGGTTGATGACGTTGGAGACCGTGCCCACCGATACTCCGGCGACCCGGGCCACGTCCTTGATACCCACCGACTGGGCCATCAGACGGAGACCTCCAGAGGGGCGAGGGACGCGGAACGAGCCCCCAGCCTATCCGCGCGCATCAGAAGTCGAAGTCGTCGATGTTGTCCTTGTCGAACACCGTCGGCTTGCCGAGGTCGACCACCCCGTCCTTCCCGATCGTGTACGTGCCCAGCTCGCCCGCCTCGAAGGTCTGCCCCTCCACGCCGGTGATCTGCCCGGACGCCAGAGCGATCGACGCATGGCCGGCCAGCTCGCCGAGCTTCGCCGGGTCCCACAGCTCGAACGCCTCGACGGTGCCGTTCTTCACGTACGAGCGCAGATCGTTGGGGGTGCCGAGGCCGGACAGCTTCACCTTGCCCCGGTACTTCGACCCCGACAGATACTGCGCCGCCGCCTTGATGCCGACCGTGGTCGGCGACACGATCCCGGCGAGCTTCGGGTACTCCTGGAGCAGCCCCTGCGTCTGCTGGAACGACTGCTGGGCGTCGTCGTTGCCGTACGCCACCTTCACCAGCTTCACGTCCTTGTACTTCGGGTCCTTCAGCTCGTCCTTCATGTAGTCGATCCACAGGTTCTGGTTCGTCGCGGTCTGGGCGGCGGACAGGATCGCGATCTCGCCCTTGTAGCCGATCTGCTCGGCGAGCAACTGGACCTGGGTGCGGCCCAGATCCTCCGCGCCGGCCTGCGAGACGAACACATTGCGGCAGTCGGTCTTGGTGTCGGAGTCGTACGTGACGACCTTGACGCCGTTCTTCATGGCCTGCTTGAGCGCGGTGCACAGCGCGCCCGGGTCCTGCGCGGACACGGCGATGGCGTCGACCTGCTGCTGGGTGAGGGTGTTGACGTAGGAGACCTGGCCCGAGGTGTCGGTGGCGCTGGTCGGGCCGACCTCCTTGAAGGTGGACCCCAGTGCCTCGACGGCCTTCTGCCCGCCCTTGTCGGCGGTGGTGAAGTAGGGGTTGTTGACCTGCTTGGGCAGGAAGCCCACGGTCAGGCCCTTCTTGGTGGGCGCGTCCGGGTCCGCCTTTCCGGCCGAGGCGGCCGAACCGCTCTCCTTCTTCACATCGCTCTTGGTGGTGCCCCCGCAGGCGCTGACGGCGAGCGCGAAGGAGGTGACGGCCGCGAGGGCCGCACAGGTGCGGCGGATCGATGACGTACGCATGGCGGGAGTCCTTCACGGAGAGAGGCGGGGCGGGTTACGGGGAGGAGCGCGCGGTGACGGAGCCGGAGCCCGGGCGGGCGGTGGCGGAGAGCCGGTGGCGCGGTCACGGAACCGGCGCCGAGGCCGACGGGGGAGCCGAGGCGGCCCGGCGCCCCGCCCTCGCGACGGAGATCTGCCGCCCGACGCGGGGGCCGAGCACGGAGACGACGAGCAGCACACCGGTGACGACGATCTGCGACTGCGCGGAGACGTCACCCAGGCTCATCACGTTCTGCAGCGCCCCGAGCAGGAACACCCCCGCGATAGCGCCGCCGAGTGTTCCCTTGCCGCCGTCGAAGTCGACACCGCCGAGCAACACGGCTGCTACGACCGACAGTTCGAGACCGGTGGCGTTGTCGAAGCGGGCGCTGGCGTAGTGCAGCGCCCAGAACGCCCCGGTGAGGGAGGCCATCAGGCCGGTCATCGTGAACAGGATGAGCTTCTGCCGCTTCACCCGCACGCCCGCGAACCGGGCCGCCTCCTCGTTGGCCCCCGTGGCGAACAGCGAACGCCCGAACGGCGTCGCGTGCAGGGCGAGTACGGCGACGGCGAGCAGCGCCAGGAACGGCAGCAGGGCGTACGGGACGAACGTGTCGCCGATCCGTCCTGCGGCGAAGTCGAGGTAGGGCGTGGGGAAGTCGGTGACGGCGTCCGAGCCGAGCACGATCTGCGCGATGCCCCGATAGGCGGCCAGCGTGCCGATGGTGACCGCGAGCGACGGCAGCCCGAGCCGGGTGACGAGCAGCCCGTTGACCAGCCCGCAGACCACACCGAGCAGCAGACAGACCGGAATGATCGCCTCGATCGGCAGGCCCTGGTTCCACAGCGCCCCCATCACCGCACCGGAGAGACCGGCCGTGGACGCCACCGACAGATCGATCTCGCCGGAGACCACCAGCAGCGTCATGGGCAGGGCGATCAGCGCGATGGGCAGGGTGTTGCCGATGAGGAACGACAGGTTGAGGGCGTTGCCGAAGCCGTCGACGAAACCGAAGGACAGCAGCAGCACCACGATCAGGAGGGCGCCGACGACCGTGTCCCAGCGGACGGCGCGCGCGCGTGCGGAGTCAGCCATGGCGGGCGTTCCTCTTCTTCAGGGCGGACGCCACGCGCAGGGCGACGATCCGGTCGACCGCGATGGCGAGGATGAGCAGGAAGCCGTTGATCGCGAGCACCCACACGGAGCTGACGCCGAGCGCGGGCAGCACACTGTTGACCGAGGTCAGCAGCAGCGCGCCGAGCGCCGCGCCGTAGACCGTGCCGGAGCCCCCGGTGAAGACCACGCCGCCGACCACGACCGCGCTGACGACGGTGAGTTCGTAACCGGTGCCGGTGCCCGAGTCGACGTTCCCGAAGCGCGCCAGATACAGCGCGCCCGCGAGACCGGCCAGCGCCCCGCAGAAGGTGTACGCGAGCAGGATCCGCCGGCGTACCGGAATCCCGGCCAGCCGCGCGGCCTCCGGGTTCGAGCCCAGTGCGTACAGCTCGCGCCCGCTGCCGAAGTGCTTGAGGTAGTACGCCGTCGACACCAGCAGGGCCAGCGCGATCATCGCCAGCCAGGGCACTGCCGAGATCCCGCCGGAGCCGAAGTCCACGAATCCGCCCGGCAGATCGGCCGCCGTGATCTGCCGCGAGCCGACCCAGATCGAGTCGATGCCCCGGATGATGTAGAGCGTGCCCAGCGTCACGACCAGTGCGGGCACCTGGCCCAGGCTCACGAGCAGCCCGTTCAGCAGCCCGAAGCCGACGCCCAGCAGGACGGCCAGGGCCACGGCCACCACCGGGTGTCCGCCGCCCTGGAGATACGTACCGGCGGCGAAGGCGCTGATACCGAGCGTCGAGCCCACCGACAGGTCGACATTGCGGGTGATGACCACCAGCGACTGGCCGGTGGCGACCAGCGCCAGGATCGTGGCGTTGAGCAGCAGGTCCTTGATGCCCTGCTCGGAGAGGAACGCGCTGTTGCCGAGCTGGGTCAGGACCAGCATCACCACCAGCACGACCAGGATGGCGAGTTCGCGCATCCTGAAGACACGGTCCACCAGCCGGGTGCTGCTGGAGGAGGGTATCGGCGCGACGGGCGCCGGTTCGGTGGTCGTCACCGTCATGCGGCGGCCCTCCCGGTGGCAGCGGCCATCACGGACTCCTCGGTGGCGTCGGAACGCGGGATCTCGGCGGTGAGCCGGCCCTCGTGCATCACCAGCACCCGGTCGGCCATGCCGAGTATCTCGGGCAGGTCGGAGGAGATCATCAGCACCGCCACCCCGTCCGCGGCCAGCGAGCTCAGCAGCCGGTGCACCTCCGCCTTGGTGCCGACGTCGATGCCGCGCGTCGGCTCGTCGACGATCAGCACGGCGGGCCCGGTGGCGAGCCACTTGGCCAGGACCACCTTCTGCTGGTTGCCGCCGGACAGGGTGGACACCGCATCGGCGATCCGGGCGTACTTCACCTGGAGCCGGACCGCCCAGTCGAGCGACCGGCTGCGCTCGGCGCCCCGGTCCATCAGCCCTGCCTTCCTGGTGGCGCGCAGACCGGTGAGCCCGATGTTCCGCTCGATGGACATGCCCATCACCAGGCCCTGGGCCCGTCGGTCCTCGGGGACCAGGGCGAGGCCGGCGGCCATCGCGGTGGACGGCGCGCCGTTGACGAGCGCCCGCCCGGCCACCTCGACCTCGCCGGCGTCCCACCGGTCGACGCCGAAGACCGCCCGCGCCACCTCCGTACGCCCGGCGCCCACCAGGCCCGCCATGCCGACGATCTCGCCGCAGCGCACCTCGAAGGAGACATCGGTGAACACGCCCTCGCGCGTGAGCCGCCGGACGCTGAGCGCGACCTCGCCCGCCTCGACGTGCTGCTTCGGATAGAGCTCGTCCAGATCCCGGCCGACCATCCGGCGGACCAGGTCCTCCTCCGCCATGCCGGCCAGCGGTTCACTGGCGATCAGCGCCCCGTCCCGCAGGGTCGTGACGCGTTCGCAGATGCGGAAGATCTCCTCCAGTCGGTGCGAGATGAACAGCACGGCGGCCCCCTGCTCACGCAGTGCGCGGACCACGCCGAACAGCCGGGCCACCTCACTGCCGGTCAGGGCGGCCGTGGGCTCGTCCATGATCAGCACGCGGGCGTCGAAGGAGAGGGCCTTGGCGATCTCGACGATCTGCTGGTCCGCGATCGACAGGCCGCGCGCCGGACGGTCGGGGTCGAGCTCGACCCCGAGCCGGTGCATCAGTGCGGCCGTGGCGTCCCGGGCGGCCCGGTGGTCGATCCGCCGGTATGCCCGCCGGGGCTGGCGGCCCATGAAGATGTTCTCGGTGATCGACAGGTCGGGGAAGAGCGTGGGCTCCTGGTAGATGACGGCGATGCCGGCGTCCCGGGCGTCGGCGGGGCCGTGGAAGGCGACCGGCTCGCCGTCCAGCAGAAGCCGGCCGGTATCGGGCCGGTGCACTCCGGCGAGCGTCTTGATCAGGGTCGACTTGCCCGCGCCGTTCTCCCCGGCGAGGGCGTGCACCTCGCCGGGGAACAGGTCGAGCGACACATCCCGCAGGGCCCGTACGGCGCCGAAGGACTTGGAGACGTCCCTCAGGGCCAGCACGGGGGCCGGATCCTTGGCGGACCGGTGGGTCATCGGTGGCTCCTCGACGACGCGGAGGGCATCCTCACGGCATCGTGAAAGGTTTCAAATGAGTTGCCGGGACGTTAGGCAGGTCCCCTGGGTCGCGTCAATGGGGGTGAACGGAAATTCTCCAGCGGCCCTTGCGTTCGTGAGGCTCTGTCAGTTCGGGCCTGCCGGAAGGGTTGACAGCTCTCGGGGGCGCTCCTACCTTCAAGCCGCGTGAATCGTTTCAGATTCATTCGCGTTCAGACCGATGTCACAGGAGCGACGAAGTGACCGAGCACGCCACGGTGAAGGCCGCCCTCATGTCCCAGGCCATCGAGACTCCCTCATGGGCGTACGGGAACTCCGGCACCCGCTTCAAGGTCTTCGCCCGGCCAGGCGTGCCCCGCACGCCCCAGGAGAAACTCGACGACGCGGCGAAGGTGCACGAGTTCACCGGAGCCGCACCCACCGTCGCCCTCCATATTCCCTGGGACACGGTCGACGACTACGCGGCCCTCGCCGCGTACGCCCGGGACCGGGGCCTCACCCTGGGGGCCGTCAACGCCAACACCTTCCAGGAGGACGACTACCGCCTCGGCAGTGTCTGCCACCCGGAGGCCGCCGTCCGGCGCAAGGCGCTGGACCACCTCCTGGCCTGCGTCGACATCATGGACGCGACGGGATCCCGGGACCTCAAGCTGTGGTTCGCGGACGGTACGAACTACCCGGGGCAGGACGACATCCGCGAGCGGCAGGACCGGCTCGCCGAGGCACTGGCCGCCGTGTACGAACGGCTCGGCGACGACCAGCGGATGCTCCTGGAGTACAAGCTGTTCGAACCCGCCTTCTACACGACCGACGTGCCGGACTGGGGCACGGCCTACGCCCACTGTCTCAAGCTCGGCCCCAAGGCCCAGGTCGTCGTGGACACCGGGCACCACGCACCCGGCACCAACATCGAGTTCATCGTCGCGACCCTGCTGCGCGAGGGCCGGCTCGGCGGCTTCGACTTCAACTCCCGCTTCTACGCCGACGACGACCTGATGGTCGGGGCGGCCGACCCCTTCCAGCTCTTCCGCATCATGTACGAGGTCGTCCGGGGCGGCGGGCTCACCGCGGACGTCGCCTTCATGCTCGACCAGTGCCACAACATCGAGGAGAAGATCCCCGCGATCATCCGCTCGGTGATGAACGTGCAGGAGGCCACCGCGAAGGCGCTCCTCGTGGACCGCGAGGTGCTGGCCGCCACGCAGCGCACCGGTGACGTGCTGGAGGCGAACGCCGCGCTCATGGACGCCTACAACACCGACGTACGTCCGCTGCTCGCCGAGGTCCGCGAGGAACAGGGCCTCGACGGCGACCCGATGACCGCCTACCGGCGCTCCGGCTGGGCGGCGAAGACCGCCGGGGAACGGATCGGCGGACAGCAGGCGGGCTGGGGGGCGTAGCCCTCCGGGGCCCGCCACGCCCGCGTCCCGCGCCCGGCGGGCCGCACGCCCCGCCCGGCCCCGCGCCCGAACCGCCACTCCGCCGCCCCCGAGCGAAGGACACCGAGAAACCCATGGCACTCCATCCCGAAGCCGCGGCGCTGCTGGCCCGCTCCCACCGGCTCGGCTCCGACCCGCGCAACACGAACTACGCAGGCGGCAACGCCTCCGCCAAGGGCGCCGCGCCCGACCCGGTCACCGGCGACGACGTCGAGCTGATGTGGGTCAAGGGCTCCGGCGGCGACCTCGGCACCCTCACCGAAGAAGGGCTCGCCGTCCTCCGCCTCGACCGGCTCCGCGCCCTGCGGACCGTCTACGCCGGCGAGGCGCGCGAGGACGAGATGGTCGCCGCGTTCGACTACTGCCTGCACGGCAAGGGCGGCGCCGCCCCCTCCATCGACACCGCCATGCACGGCCTCGTCGACGCCCCGCACGTCGACCATCTGCACCCGGACTCCGGGATCGCGCTGGCCTGCGCCGCCGACGGCGAGAAGCTGACCGCCGACTGCTTCGGCGGGACGGTCGCCTGGGTGCCCTGGCGGCGTCCCGGTTTCCAGCTCGGCCTGGACATCGCCGCGGTCAAGGACGCGAACCCGGGGGCCATCGGCTGTGTCCTCGGCGGTCACGGCATCACCGCCTGGGGCGAGACGTCCGAGGAGTGCGAGGCCAACGCGCTCCACATCATCCGCACCGCCGGGACGTTCCTCGCCGAACGCGGCAGGCCCGAGCCGTTCGGGCCGGTCCTCGACGGGTACGAGGCGCTGCCCCGGGCCGAGCGCCGTGCGCGGGCCGCCGCCCTCGCCCCGTACATCCGCGCGCTCGCCTCCGAGGACCGCACCCAGGTCGGGCACTTCGACGACTCCGACGCGGTCCTGGACTTCCTCGCCCGCACCGAACACCCGAGGCTCGCGGCGCTGGGCACCTCCTGCCCGGACCACTTCCTCCGCACGAAGGTCAGGCCGCTGGTCCTGGACCTCCCTCCGGCCGCCGAACTCGCCGAAGCCGTAAGTCGTTTGAGCGAGCTGCACGCCGCCTACCGGGAGGAGTACGCCGCCTACTACACCCGTCACGCCGAGCCCGGATCGCCCCCGATGCGCGGTGCGGACCCGGCGATCGTGCTGATCCCCGGGGTGGGCATGTTCAGCTTCGGCAAGGACAAGCAGACCGCCCGTGTGGCGGGGGAGTTCTACCTCAACGCGATCAACGTGATGCGCGGCGCGGAAGCCGTCTCCTCCTACGCTCCGATCGAGGAGTCGGAGAAGTTCCGCATCGAGTACTGGGCGCTGGAGGAGGCGAAACTCCGGCGGATGCCGAAGCCGAAGCCGCTGGCCACCCGGGTCGCCCTGGTGACGGGCGCGGGCAGCGGCATCGGCAGGGCCATCGCACGCCGCCTCGTCGCGGAGGGCGCCTGTGTGGTCGTCGCGGACCTGGACGCCGCGAGCGGGGCCGCCGTCGCCGAGGAACTGGGCGGCCCCGACCGGGCGGTGGCCGTCCCCGTCGACGTCACCAGCGAGGAGCAGATCGCCGACGCCTTCGCGGCGGCCGCGCTCGCCTTCGGCGGCGTCGACCTGGTGGTGAACAACGCGGGCATCTCCATCTCCAAGCCCTTGGCGGAGACCACGGCCCAGGACTGGGACCTCCAGCACGCCATCATGGCCCGGGGCTCCTTCCTCGTGGCCCGTGAGGCGGCGCGCGTCATGCGCGCCCAGGGCTTCGGCGGCGATCTCGTCTACATCGCCTCCAAGAACGCCGTCTTCGCCGGTCCGAACAACGTGGCCTACTCCGCGGCCAAGGCCGACCAGGCTCACCAAGTGCGCCTGTTGGCTGCTGAGTTGGGCAGCGACGGTATCCGTGTCAACGGTGTCAACCCGGACGGTGTCGTACGCGGCTCCGGTATCTTCGCCGGCGGCTGGGGGGCGCAGCGCGCCGCGACATACGGCATCGAGGAGGAGAAGCTCGGCGAGTTCTACGCCCAACGCACCCTCCTCAAGCGCGAAGTGCTGCCCGAACACGTCGCGAACGCCGTCTTCGCCCTCACCGGCGGCGAGTTGACCCACACCACCGGCCTCCACATCCCCGTCGACGCCGGGGTCGCCGGGGCCTTCCTGCGATGAGCGCGCCCACGCGTACCCTCGCCGCGGCCGACCTGGGAGCCTCCAGCGGCCGGGTCATGGTCGGCCGCGTCGGCCCCGACATCCTGGACCTCACCGAGGTCCACCGCTTCCCCAACCGTCCCGCCCACCTGCCGGAAGGCCTGCGCTGGGACATCCTCGGCCTCTACCGGGGGGTGCTCGACGGGCTGCGCGCGGCGGGCCCGGTCGACTCCCTCGGCATCGACAGCTGGGCCGTGGACCACGGCCTCCTCGACGCCCGGGGCGCCCTCATCGGCAACCCCGTCCACTACCGCGACCGCCGCACCGAAGGCGTCCCGGAGAAGGTGTGGGCCACGGTCCCACCCGACGAGCTCTACCGGGCGACCGGCATCCAGTACGCCCCGTTCAACACGCTCTACCAACTCGTCGCCGCCCGCCACACACCGCAACTCGAAGCGGCCGTACGGCTGTTGCTGATCCCGGACCTGTTGACGTACTGGCTCACCGGCGAACAGGGCACCGAGCTCACCAACGCCTCCACCACCCAGCTCATCGACCCGCGCACCGGCGACTGGCACCATGGACTGGCCGACCGGCTCGGCATCGACCTCGGGCTCTTCGCCCCGCTGCGCCGCCCCGGCGACCCCGCCGGTGCGACGCTGCCCCTGGTCCAGGAGCTGACCGGGCTGCCCGGCCCCGTACCGGTGACGACCGTCGGATCGCACGACACCGCATCCGCCGTCGCCGCCGTCCCGGCCGCCCGTGCCGAGCGCTTCGCCTACCTCTGCACCGGCACCTGGTCGCTGGCCGGACTCGAACTCGACGCGCCCGTCACCACGGAGGCGAGCCGCGCGGCAAACTTCACCAACGAGCTGGGCATCGACGGCACCGTCCGCTTCCTGCGCAACATCATGGGCATGTGGCTGCTCCAGGAGTGCATGCGCACCTGGGGCCGGGAGGATGTGACATCCCTGCTCGCCGAGGCCGCCCGTGCTCCCGCCCTGCGGTCCGTCGTGGACGCCGCCGCACCGGAGTTCCTGGCCCCCGGCGACATGCCCGAACGCATCGCGGCCGCCTGCCGGGCGACCGGGCAGCCCGTGCCCGCGACGCCGGGCGCGACCACCCGCTGCATCCTCGACTCGCTGGCCCTCGCCCACCGGCGCGCGATCCACCAGGCGCAGCGCCTGGCCGACCGCGCGGTCGACGTCGTGCACATCGTCGGCGGCGGGGCGCGCAACGCGCTGCTGTGCCAACTCACCGCCGACGCCTGCGGGCTGCCGGTCGTGGCCGGCCCCGCCGAAGCGGCCGCCCTCGGCAACGTCCTCGTCCAGGCGCGCGCCCACGGCCTGCCGGGCGACCTCGCCGCCGGCCGTGAACTCATCGCCCGCACCCAGCCCCTGACCCGCTACGAACCGTCGGGAGACCCGGCGGTCTGGGAGGCGGCCGCGCGCCGCACCGAAGGAACGCGCCGCCTGCACGCTTGACCGTTCCCCCGCCCCACCGCTGTCCCTTCTCCTCTCTTCCCGCCCCTTCCCCTCGCCGAATCGGAGCCGAGTGTGATCAGCCGACGACGACTGCTCAGCACGACCGCCACCGCCCTGGGAACCACCCTCATCGCCGGAGCCGTCCCGCCCGCACACGCCGCGGAACGCGGTGCGCACGGAGCCAAGGGGCTCCGGGTGGGCGGCTCGACCGCCGAGTACGTGAAGAACCCGCTCGGCCTCGGCGCCGCCCGCCCGCGCCTCGGCTGGCCGCTCACCGCCACCGCGCCGGGCCGCACACAGAGCGCGTACCAGATCCGCGTCGCGCTCAGCGAACGGGCCCTGGAGCGGCCCGACGTGTGGGACAGCGGCAAGGTCGAGTCCGCCGAATCGGCACAAGTGACGTACGCCGGTCCGGAGTTGCGCTCCCGCACCCGCTACTACTGGACCGTGCGGGTCTGGGACGACCGGGGCCAGGTCTCCGGCTGGTCCGCACCCGCCTGGTGGGAGACCGGGCTCACCGAGGCCTCGGACTGGTCCGCCGACTGGATCGGGGCGCCCGCCTCCCTCGTCGGCGCCCCCGCCCTCGACGAGGCCTCCTGGATCTGGTTCCCGGAAGGCGACCCGGCGAGCAGCGCCCCGGCCGCGACCCGGTGGTTCCGGGGCGCGTTCGACGTACCGGAGGGAGTGACCCGGGCCCGGCTGGTGCTCACCGCCGACGACGGGTACATCGCCCACCTCGACGGTACGGAAGTGGCGCGGGCCGAACCGGACGAGGTCGCCAGGGCCTGGAGCCGCCCCTCGGTCACCGATGTCACCGAACGGCTCGCCCCCGGCCGCCATGTTCTCGCGGTCGCCGCGACCAACGAGGTCACCGGCCCCGCCGGGCTGCTCGGGGCCCTGGAGCTGACCACCGCCGACGGCGTGCGCACCATCGCCACCGGCGACGGCTGGAAGACCGCCGACGCCGAACCCGCGGGCGACTGGCAGGCGTTGGAGTACGACGACGGGGCCTGGCCCGCCGCGAAGGTCCTCGCCGCATGGGGCTCCGGCCCCTGGGGGAAGGTCGCTCCCGCCTACGCGCCCGTCGCCCAGCTGCGCCACGAGTTCCGGCTGCGCCGCAAGCCCGTCGCACGGGCCCGGCTCTACTCCACGGCCCTCGGTCTGTACGAGGCCCACCTCAACGGCAAGCGCGTCGGCACGGACCGGCTCGCCCCGGGCTGGACCGACTACGCCCGGCGGATCCAGTACCAGACCCATGACGTCACGGAGCTGCTCACCTCCGGGGCCAACACCCTCGCCGTGGAGCTGGCGACCGGCTGGTACGCGGGCAACGTCGGCATGTTCGGCCCGCATCAGTACGGCGAACACCCGGCGTTCCTCGGACAGTTGGAGGTGACGTACCGCGACGGAACCACCGAGCGGGTGCTGTCCGGCACTGACTGGCGGGCCGCCACCGGCCCCATCACCCTGGCGGACCTCCTCACCGGCGAGACCTACGACGCCCGCCTGGAGACCGACGGCTGGCTGCGCTCCGGCTTCGACGACGCCGCCTGGGCGAAGGCCGTGCCCGCCGAGGAGGAGGTCACCGCCGAACTGGTCGCGGAGCCCGACGGTCCCTGCCGCGTCATCCAGGAGCTGAAGGCCCGGAAGATCACCGAACCCCGCCCCGGCGTCTTCGTCTTCGACCTCGGCCAGAACATGGTCGGCACCGCACGCCTGCGCGTCACCGGCCGGGCCGGCACCACCGTGCGCCTGCGCCACGCGGAGGTCCTGAACCCCGACGGCACCGTCTACACCACCAACCTCCGCACCGCCGCCGCGACCGACCACTACACACTCAAGGGCGGCGGCCGCGAGACGTACGAGCCGCGCTTCACCTTCCACGGCTTCCGCTACGTCGAAGTGACCGGCTATCCCGGCAAGCCACCGCTGGACGCCGTCGTCGGGCGGGTGATCCACACCGACGCGCCCCTCACCATGGAGTTCGAGACGAACCTCCCGATGCTCAACCAGCTCCACAGCAACATCACCTGGGGCCTGCGCGGCAACTTCCTCTCCATCCCCACCGACACCCCCGCCCGCGACGAACGCCTCGGCTGGACCGGCGACATCAACGTCTTCGCGCCCACCGCCGCCTACGCGATGGAGTCCGCGCGGTTCCTCGGCAAATGGCTGAGCGACCTCCAGGACGACCAGACCGCCGACGGGGCCTTCACGGACGTCGCGCCGCACGTCGAAGGCCTCGGCGCGGGCTCGGCCGGCTGGGGCGACGCGGGCGTCACCGTCCCCTGGGCCCTCCACCAGGCGTACGGCGACACCCGGGTCCTGGAGGCGGCCTGGCCCTCCATGCTGAAGTGGCTCGACTACCTGGACGCCCACAGCACCGGACGGCTGCGGCCCGCCACCGGCTACGGCGACTGGCTGAACATCGCCGACGACACCCCCAAGGACGTCATCGCGACCGCCTACTACGCCCACAGCGCCGACCTCGTGGCCCGTACCGCCCGGGTCCTGGGCAAGGACCCGGCCCCGTACACCGCCCTGTTCGCGGAGGTCCGCGAGGCCTTCCGTGCCGCGTACGTCACCGACGGCGGCCGGGTGAAGGGCGACACCCAGACCGCCTACGTCCTGGCGCTCTCCATGGACCTCCTGAGCACCGGGGAACGCACCACCGCGGCCGACCGCCTCGTCGCCCTCATCGAGGCGAAGGACTGGCATCTGTCCACGGGCTTCCTCGGCACCCCGCGCCTGCTCCCCGTCCTCACCGACACCGGGCACACCGACGTGGCGTACCGGCTGCTGCTCCAGCGGACCTTCCCGAGCTGGGGCTACCAGATCGACCGCGGGGCCACGACCATGTGGGAGCGCTGGGACTCCATCAAGCCCGACGGAAGCTTCCAGGACGCCGGGATGAACTCCTTCAACCACTACGCCTACGGCTCGGTGGGGGAGTGGATGTACGCCCACATCGCGGGCATCGCCCCCGCCGCCCCCGGCTTCCGCGAGGTCACCGTGCGGCCCCGGCCCGGCGGCGGCATCACCCGCGCCCGGGGCCGCTTCGCCTCCCTCCACGGGCCGGTCACCACCGACTGGAAGACGGAGAAGGGCCGCTTCCACCTGACCGTGGGCCTGCCCGTGAACACCACCGCCGAGGTGTGGATCCCGGCGGACCGGGCCGAGGACGTCACGCACACCGGCGCCCGGTTCCTGCGGCTGGAGGACGGCTGCGCGGTCTTCGCCGTCGGCTCGGGAAGCCACCGCTTCGCGGTCTGAGTCCGCCCGGAGGAGAGGCGTACGCCGTACCGGCGGCCAGGCACCACCGGTACGGCGTACGCGCGCCCAGGCGACGGGCCGCGCCGCCGTCACCCCTCGCGCCGTGACCGCCAGAGCAGCCAGATGAAGTAGGGCGCTCCGACCACGGCGGTGAGGAGTCCGACCGGGATCTGCGCCGGCGCGATGACCGTCCGGCCGACCGTGTCGGACACGACCACCAGCAGCGCGCCGAGCAGCGCACTCAGCGGAACGACCCGCACATGACGGCGGCCCACCAGGGCGCGCGCCGCGTGCGGGGCGACGAGGCCGACGAACCCGATCACACCGACTGCCGCGACGGCCCCCGCCGTCAGGAGGACGGCGAGGCTCAGCAGACCCAGCCGGGTGGCCCCGATCCGTACGCCGAGCAGGGCGGGCGTCTCGTTGTCCAGCCCGATCAGGTCCAGTTCACGGCGCATCACCGCGAGGACGGGCAGCGCGACGACCAGGGCCACCAGCACCGGAATCAGCTCCGGGAACGTCCGGCCGTACGTCGAGCCGCCGAGCCAGGCCAGTGCCTTCGTCTGGTTGTACGGGTCGGTGAGCACGATCAGCAGACTGACGAACGCACCCGCGCCCGCCTGGACCCCGATGCCGATCAGCACCAGCCGGTTCTGTTCCAGACCACGCCGTGCGGCAAGCCCGAACACCAGCCCCGCCGCGGCCGCCGCACCGGCCAGCGCGGAGCCGCTGATCAGCCAGAAGCTTGCCAGCGGTACGAAGGTGAGGACGGTCACCGCCCCCACCCCGGCCCCGCTGACGACGCCGAGAACGCCCGGCTCCGCGAGCGGATTGCGCGACACCGCCTGGACGACGGCGCCCGCGACCGCCAGCGCCGCACCGGCCAGCAGGGCGGCGGCGACCCGGGGGACGCGCGTGTCGAGGATGTACGTGACCAACTGGCCGGAACGGCCGGTGAGCCAGTTGCCCACATCGCCCAGCAGCAGCGTCGCGTCGCCGAACAGCGTCGCCGCCACCACCGCGCCGAGCAGCGCCACGACGGTCACCGACAGGGTGAGGACGAACGCGCGCCGGCCGCGCAGCCGGGCGAACGCCGTCGAGCCGCTGTCCGAGCCCATGTCGCGCGACCGGTAGGCCAGGACGACCAGGACGAGCGCGCCGAAACAGGTCGTGACGATGCCGGTGGGCACCTCCGCCCCCGCCTGGCCGCCGAACACCGCACGCAGCAGCACATCCGCGCCGAGCACCACGAGCACACCCGCGAGCGCCGACGCGGGGATGAACGCCCGGTGCCGGACCAGGCCCGGGATCCAGGTGCTGAGCAGCCGGACCACGGCGGGCGCGCACAGGCCGACGAAGCCGACCGGCCCCGCGACCGCCACCGACACCGCCGCCAGCAGCACCGCGAGGACCACGGCGACGCTGCGCGTCAGCCGGGGGCTCACCCCCACGACCGCCGCGCCGTCGTCGCCGAGGGCGAGGATGTCGAGGCGGCGGCCCATCAACATGAGCCCGGCGAACGCCAGGAGTGCGACCGGGGCCAGCCGGTCGATGGACTGCATGCCGATCTGGGCGAGTGAACCCTCGCCCCAGGCGAACAGCCCGGTCGTCTGCTGGGAGCGCAGGAGCAGCAGCGTCCCGCTCATACCGGACAGCGCGAGGGTGAGCGCGGATCCCGCCAGCACCAGCCGGATGGGCCCGGCCCCCGCCCGCGACAGACCGAGGACGACACCCGCCGCGAGGAGCCCGCCGAGGAACGCGGTGGCCCCGGCCGGCAGCGCGGGCAGGGAGATGCCGAACGCGGCGACGGTGACCACCGCGAAGTACGCGCCCGCGTTCACGGCGAGCGTGTCGGGGGAGGCCAGCATGTTGCGCGACACCGACTGGAGGGCGGCGCCCGCCGCGCCGAGCGCGCAGCCGACGAGCAGCCCCGCCGCGAGCCGGGGCAGCCGGGAGTCCAGGACCACGGCGGCCGTCTGCTCGTGCGCGGTCCGGTCGGACGACGAGCCGGTCGCCAACTGCCAGAGCGTGTGCAGATCGACGGCGGCGGTGCCCTGGCTCACATGGGTGACCGCGAGCGCGGCCAGGGCGAGCAGCCCCGCGAGCGCGAGGAGAAGCATCCGGCCGCGACGGGCCGGGGGGCCGGCCGTCACCGGGGCGACGGCCCCGGCCGGACCGGCCGCGCCCGCCGCCGTCTTCACGGGGGCGGGCGGGGCGGTTGTGGTGCGTGTGCTCATCGTCAGTCGGTCAGCGCACCGACGAGGGCGTCGATGTACTCGCGCATCGACGCGGTGCCGCCGAACATCCAGACACCGTCGGGCAGCCGATGGACCTCGTCGTTCTTGACGAACGGGAGGGACTTCCAGACCGCGTTGTCCTTGAGGCCGTCGGCGAACGGGTCGCCGCCGTCGGAGTCGTTGGCGATGTACGCGAACTGCGCGTCGCCGATCTTCGTGAGGCCCTCGACGTCGGTCGCGGCCAGGCCGTAGGCCTTGTCGCCCTTCAGCTTCCACGGGTCGACGAGACCGAGCTCGGTGTTGACGTCGGAGAGCAGCGAGCCCTTGACGTACGGGCGGACCGAGACCTGGTTGCCCTCCTGCCAGCCGTCGGCGAAGGCGACCTTCTCGCCGTCGAGACCGGCGTCCGCGAGCTTCTTCTTCCCGTCCGCGACCGCCTTGCGGAAGGAGTCGACCTCGGACTTGGCCTTGTCCTCGGTGCCGGTGGCCTCGGCGATGAGGTTGACCGTGTCGATCATCTGGTCGATCTGACGGCTCGCGTCGGCGGAGCGGACCACGACGACCGGGGCGGCCTTGGACAGCTGCGCGATGGCGGAGTCGGACAGGTCGGTGGTGGCGACGATGAGGTCGGGCTCGAGCGCGGCGACGGTGGCGACGCTGGGCTCGCCCCGGGTGCCTATGTCCTTGACGCCCTTGGTGAGCGGCGCGGCCTTGTCGTACGCGGTGTAGCCCTTGACGTCGGCCACGCCGACCGGCTGGACGCCGAGGGTGACGAGCGTCTCGACGACGTTCCACTCGGTGCCGACGACGCGCTTGGCCGGCCCGTCGAGGGTGACCTTCTTGCCGCGGGAGTCGGTGACCGTCACCGCGCTGTCCCCGGCGGACTCCTTCTTCGGAGCCTCGGTGGTGCCGCAGGCCGTGAGGGCGAGCGCGGCCGCGGCGGCGAGGACGGGCCACGTCAGGTGCTGGTTCTTCATGAGGGTGTTCAGGGCCTTTCGGAACGAAGGTGGTGGCGGCCGACCGCGCGGGTGCGCGGGATGCCGGTGGAGGAGTCGGGTTCGACGTCGATGCGGATGCCGTAGGCGTCGCTGAGCCGCTCGGGGGCGTAGACCTCGGCGGGCGTGCCAGCGGCGACGATCCGTCCGGACGCGAGCAGGACGACCTGGTCGGCCACGGCGGCGGCCTGGTCCAGGTCGTGCAGTACGACCCCGACGGTGACGCCGTGGGTGTCGGCCAGATCGCGGACGAGGTCGAGGATCTCCACCTGGTACCGCAGGTCGAGATAGGTCGTCGGCTCGTCGAGGAGGAGTACGTCGGTGTCCTGGGCCAGGCAGCAGGCGAACCAGACGCGCTGCAACTGCCCGCCGGACAGGCTCTCCACCCCGCGGTCGGCGAACTCGGTGAGGTGGGTGACGGCCAGCGCGTGCTCGACCATCCGGGCCCCGTCCGGGTCGGACCCCCGGAGCCCGGCCCGGTAGGGGTGGCGGCCGAATCCGACCACGTCGCGCACGCTGAGCCCGGCCGGTGCGTTGCGGCTCTGCGCGAGCAGGGTGACACGGCGGGCGAAGTCGGAGCGCGACAGGGCGAGCGCGTCGACGGGCGCGGCGTCCTCGGCCTGGGCCGCCACGGTCACGGTGCCGGTACGGGCCTTGTGCAGCCGGGCCACGGCCCGCAACAGGGTGGACTTCCCGCTGCCGTTCGGCCCGATGAGCGCGGTGACACGACCGCGCGGCAGCCGGAGGTCGGCCCCGTGCACGACGTCGGTGCGGTCGTACGCGATGGTCACGTCGCGGGCGTCCAGGCCGGCGTCGGGTTCGGCGTCGGGTTCGGAGCGCCGACGCGGCGGCGGGTCTTCTCGGTCGAGGGCAGGAGCGATCACGACGTGAGGTTAGCCTGACCTAACTTCTCCAGGTCAAGCGGGATCCGGAATTGTGTCCTCCGTGTGATCCACGCGTGGTCGGCCGGTCGGTGGGCGTCCGTCTCCGGCAGGGCTGCCGGAGGGGATGATTCGCCGCGTGAGCCCCCGGACGGCGGTACTTTCCGGCCGAAGCGGCGGTTTGGCGCATCGGGGCGCTCTGGAGTATCCGCAGGTCAAGCGGTCGTTTCGGATTGAACCGCCGAAGTCCGTCCATATGCTGGACAGCTCGCGCGGGGTGCCTGAGCTGCCCGAATGACCATTCGGTCGGTTCGAACGTTCGTCTGCGGCTGGAAGCTGGCCGTCGACGTGCGCCTACTTTCCGCATGCGTAAGACTCCTGACCGCAATCACGCACCTGACCAAGGAGTTTTCACCCATGCCACGCAATCCTCACGCCATCTTCGCAACCGTCACGGCGAGCACCCTCCTGCTCGGCGGGTTCGCGGCCACCGCCGCACAGGCCGCACCGGCGAAGGCGGAGAGCCTCTACGCACCCTCGGCGCTCGTCCTCACCGTCGCCCGGGGCGAGGACCCGCTGACCGCCACCGTCGAGCGGGCCGTCACGCTCACCTGCGCCCCCACCGCCGAGGGAACGCACCCCACGCCCGCCGCGGCCTGCAAGGAACTGGCAGAGGTCCAGGGCAAGTTCGCCGAACTGGCCGCCGGCCCGTCGAACCGGACGTGCACCCGCCAGTGGGACCCGGTCGTGGTGACCGCCCACGGCGTCTGGCAGGGCAAGCCGGTCCAGTTCAGCACCACGTACGGCAACGCCTGCGAGATGGCGGGCAACATGAACGACAACGCCGTCTTCTCCTTCTGATCCACCGGGGCGTGCCGACGCCGGAGTGACGGAGCGCGACACCGTCCTCCCCGCCCGAACGCGTCCGGCGACCCGCCCCACCCGGCGTGCCCCGCACACGCCCCCGTCCACGACGACCGGGAGCCACGCGGTCGCCCGAGCCGTTTCCGCCGCGGCCGGCAGCGACCCGCCCCGGTCGGTTGGACCCCTGCGTTCCGCGACGGTCCGTTCCGCTACGGTCCACTCGGCCGGTCCGGGGACTCCTGCGTCACCCGCGTGCCCGGATGGCGCAGCGAGATCAGGAACGCCACGGCCAGCGCGATGGCCATCCCGTAGAACACCCACTGGTTCGCCTGGGCGAAGTCCATCCGGATCGCGGCCATCGAGTCCCGTACGGTCTCGGCCACCGGCCCGGAGCCGGACGGCCCCCGCGAGTCCGCGTGACCGGTCACCGACTGCGCGACGGACTCGGCGATGTCGCGCGACTCGCCGTCCGGCACGCCCTTGCTCCGCAGCGTCTCGTCCACCTTGGTGATCGTCGTATGGGTCAGCATGGTGCCGTAGACGGCAAGACCGATGCTGGCGGCGAAGTTGCGCACCGTCTGGGTGATGCCGGTGACCTCGCCGTACGAGGCGTCGATCGCCCGGTTCACCGCGTCCGTCGAGGCCGGCGCCAGCAGCAGTCCGATGCCCGCGCCCGCCATGGCCGCGTACAGCCATTGGTCGTGCATGGACAGCGTCGTCAACTTCCCCGCCCACAGCGCGAACCCGACCGCACCGAGCGCCGTGCCGAGTTTCATCGCCGGACGTGCGCCGCGCTTGTCGAGGATCCTGCCGCCCCACTGCGAGGCGAGCCCGAAGCCGATGAAGAAGTAGAGGAGGTACAGCGCGGCCTGGTTCGGCGAGGCGCTCAGCGAGACCTGCGCGTACACGGAGGCGAAGAAGAACACCGGGACGAACGCCATCATGGCGAAGAACAGCACGGCGTTGTCGACGCGGAACGCCAGATCGCGGAAGACCCGCAGCTTGATCAACGGGAAGCGGGTGCGCAGCTCGAACCGGCAGAACACCGACAGGACCAGCAGCCCGCCCGCGATGCAGGCCCAGGTGGCGACGGAGTCCCAGCCCCAGGTGCCCGCCTGCTGCAGACCGAGCACCGTCAGCCCCATGCCGACGGCGACCAGCGCCGCGCCGGGCAGGTCCAGCGGCTCGCGGCGGGCCCGGTCCGGGATATGGGCCAGCAGCGCCAGTACGACGGCGATGACGGCGATCGGGACGTTGACCCAGAAGATCGCCCGCCAGGTCCACGCGGTGAGCCAGCCGCCGAGCAGCGGCCCGACCGCGGTCAGCGCTCCGGACACCCCGAAGAACAGCGCCAGCGCCCGGCCCCGCCGCTCCACGGGAAAGACGGCGATGACCACGGCGAGTGCGGCGGGGAACATCAGTGCGGCGCCGATGCCCTGGACGGCCCGGAAGCCGATCAGCCAGGCCTGCGCGAAGTCCCCGGAGGGCACAGCTCCGCACAGGGCGGAGGCGATGACGAAGACCAGGGTGCCGATCAGCATCACGCGGCGGTGCCCGAAGATGTCGGACAGCCTTCCGCCCAGGGCGAAGAAGGCGGCCAGCGTCAGCAGATAGGCGTTGACGACCCACTGCATCTGCGAGGAGGTGAGCCCGAGTTCATTGATGATGTCCGGGGCGGCGATCGCGACGATGGTCTGGTCGATGAACGTCATCGACACGGCGAACAGCATGGCCGCGAGAGCGAGGCCCTGGTTCGGTGGGCCGCCCCGCCGGGCGGCCGTTCCCGGATCCGATGACCTCGGACCGGGGGCGCCCTTCTCCGGGATGTCTCTGCCCATGCGTCCATGGTGCTCGGACCGCCGCCGCACTGCATCCCGAGCCGCGAGCGCGCCCCCGCCGCAGGGCGCATCCCGGGGGCGGGGGCGGGGCGGCATACGCGCTACTTGGCTGCCGCGGATCCCGTGTACGGGAGCAGGGCCATCTCGCGGGCGTTCTTGATGGCGGCGGCCATCTGTCGCTGCTGCTGGGCGCTGATCCGGGTGACCCGCCGGCTGCGGATCTTTCCCCGGTCGGAGATGAACCGCCGCAGCAGATCGGTGTCCTTGTAGTCGATGTACGTGATCCTGGCGGCGTCCAGGGGGTTCGGCCGGTTCTTGAGCGGCTTGCGGGGGTCCTGCTGACGGGCCATGAGTCTTCCTCGTGCTCGATGTGTTCGGGATGTTCGGGGTGTCCGGCGGGGCGGCGTGTTCGGTTGCCCGGGTTGCTTCGGTGGTTTCGCTGCGCGGGCGATACGGTCCGGCTCAGTGGACCGGGTCGAGGAGCGCGTCGAACGCGGCGGGCAGGCTCTTCCACGCCTCCCGCCCGGAGCCGTATTCCTCGTCCGTGAGCAGGCAGGAGTCCAGCAGCCCGGTCAGACCGTCGCGGTCGAGGCCGGGGGAGACGAAGACCAGGTGCTGGCAGCAGTCGCCGTGCTCGGGGTGCCAGTCCAGCGCGGCGGCGGCCCGCCGGTAGGGCGGCACCATGGACCAGGCGGCGTCCGGGAGCGAGGCGAGCCAGGGTCCGGTGTTCTCCACGCAGAGCGCGCCGCCCGCGGCTTCCCAGGAGAGGAGCGTGTCGGGCCGGTCCGCGAGCCAGAACCGGCCCCGGCTGCGGGCCGCGGCGCAGCTCAGGTCCTCCAGGGCGTCGAGGAGGCGTTCGGGGTGGAAGGGCCGGTGCCGCCGCCAGACGAGCGTGCCCACCCCGGCCTCCTCCGCCTCCTGCGGCAGCAGGGCGCAGGCCGGGTGCTGCCCCGCGTCCGCCGCCTCCACATCGAAACCGGCGAACGCGAGACGGGCCAACTCCGCCGAACCGGCCGCTGCCTGACGTGCCGTCGGATGGAGCTGCCGGATCAGCGCACGGTCCTCGTCGTCGGCCGCCGGGCTCGGCGCCACGGCGAGGACGGGGGCGTACTCCACCTGCCGGGCCCAGGTGTCGCCGACGGTCCGCCGGTCGCCGGGCGCCGCCGCGAGCCCGGCCTCGGCGAGATCGTCGCCGTTGGAGAGGCAGGGCAGGACGAGGGTGGGGTCGACCGCCGCGAACACGTTGGTCACCTCGGCGGCGGTGGTGTGCGCGGCGATCACCTCGGCCATGGACTTCGGCTCGACGGAGTCCCAGAGCTCCACGATGGCGAGGCGGGTCACCCCGTCCTCCGCGAGCCGTTCGAGTTCGGGCACGAGGTCCTCGCGCAGCGCGCAGCAGGCGCATTCGTTGACCAGCGGCGTTTCGCCGGAAGCCAACTCGCCCCCGGCGTCCCGCAGCGAGCGGCGGACCGTTCCGCCGGTGGCCGTCGCCAGATCGTGATGGAGCGCGACGCTGTGCGGAACCTCCCGCAGCAGCCCCTCCACCACATCGCGGCGCGCCTCGGAGTGCAGACCGCAGACGATGACGACGGGCAGCTTCGCGCGGTGCCCGCTCACCGGGCCGCACCGCGTCCGTAACGGCGCTCGAAGCGCTCCACGCGTCCGGCGGTGTCCAGGACGCGGGCGGTCCCGGTGTAGAAGGGGTGGCTCGCGGAGGAGATCTCCACGTCGACCACCGGGTAGGTGTTGCCGTCCTCCCATACGACGGTGCGGTCGCTGGTCATCGTCGAACGGGTCAGGAACGCGAAGTCGGCGGCCTTGTCGCGGAAGACGACGGGGCCGTACGAGGGGTGGATTCCGGGCTTCATGGCGGTGTCCTCGGGGGTGTGCTTCTGGGTCGGGCGTCGGGGGAGCGGGAGCTTCAGCGCTCCTCGCGGAAGTCGACATGGCGGCGGGCGACCGGGTCGTACTTGCGCAGCACCATCCGGTCGGGGTCGTTCCGCCGGTTCTTGCGGGTGACGTAGGTGTAGCCGGTCCCCGCGGTGGAGCGGAGCTTGATGACCGGGCGTACTTCGTTGCGAGCCATGGGCGCTACTATATGGCAATGGTTTCCATTTTCAATAATGGATGCGTCGAAGGAGAGGTAGGTAACGTTCATGTCCGCCCACTGCCAACTGACCGGCTCGAAGCCGGGATTCGGCAACAACATCTCCCACTCGCACCACCGGACATCCCGCCGGTTCGACCCGAATGTCCAGCGCAAGCGGTACTGGCTGCCCGGTGAGGGGCGCTATGTGCGCCTCACGCTGAGCGCCCGGGCGATCAAGACGATCGACAGCATCGGCATCGAAGCCGCGGTCGCGCGCATCCGTGCGCGGGGAGGGAAGGTCTGATGGCGAAGAAGAGCAAGATCGCACGGAACGACAGCCGTCGGGCGACCGTCGAGCGGTACGCGGCGCGCAGGGCGGAGCTCAAGGAGATCATCCGCCGGTCCGGCACGCCGGAGCGGGAACGGGCCGCAGCCGTCGAGGAGTTGCGGCGTCAGCCGCGCGATGCCAGTGCCACCCGGGTCCGCAACCGGGACGGCGTCGACGGCAGGCCCCGAGGGTATCTGCGTAAGTTCGGCCTCTCCCGCGTCTCGATGCGCGAACAGGCCCACGCGGGATTCCTGCCAGGGGTGACCAAGTCCTCCTGGTGACGCCGGCCGCCTTCCCGGTGACGCGGGGCTGAGCGAGTCGGGCGCGGCGGGTGGTGGCGCGACGGTGTCCGCCGCGCCACCACCCGTTCTCCCCGCGCTGTCACCCGGGGCGTCGTGCTCAGCGGCCGACCGGATCGGCGTGCGCTCCGTCCCCGGGGGTGAGCAGGGCGAGGTGGCCGCCGTCGTCCAGGGGGGTCGGGACGGTCAGGGTGGTGACCCGCGCCGCCCGGTCCGCGTCGAAGAGGTGGACCTCGCCGTGGCCACCGCGGCTGACCGCGACCAGGCCGCCGCCGGGGGAGGCGGCGACGGCCCGCCGCTGCACTCCGTCCCAGGGGGTGCCGCCGGGCCGGGGCGCACCGGACATGGCGGGCAGGGGCAGCCGCGCGCTCACCGCCGGGCGGGATCCGGCGACCGGGGGTGCGGTGAGCAGGATGAGTTCGTCGCCGTCCGGGTGGACCCGGGTGTACGCGATGTGGCGGGCGGTCACCGCGAGCCGGAAGACCAGCCCCGGACCCAGGTCCAGCCTCCCCGTGACGCCGGTGTCGAGGTGGTGCCACCAGGCGTCGTTGGACCAGTCGGGCCACTGCCCGGGGTCACCCGGACCGCCGCGCACGCACGACCAGAGCATGCGGCGTACGGGGTCGAGCCGCAGGTAGTAGCCGCGCCCGCCGGACCGGCCGTCGGCGGACCAGGACAGCGGAGCCTCGGGCGCGAGGTCGTCCCCCTTCCGCCGCGCGCGATGCACCCCCGAGCCGGCGGCGGCGAACATCCGCCCGGTGAGCGGGTCGTGGGCATCGCCGTGTCCGTCGTCGTCGGGCAGGGCGATCCGCCGGACCGGGGTCGCCGGCGGGCAGGCGGAGGCCGAGCGCATCAGGTCGCGGTGCCGGTGGACCAGCAGTTCGCCCGGCTCCCGGTGGCGCAGCACCACGAGCGGGGACGGTCCGCCGAGGACCGTGACGCCCGGCTCGCCGGTCCGCCCCCGTACGCGTACGGCGACGGCGCCGTCCGGTGCGTCGAGGTCGACGGCGGTCAGAAGTCCCGTCCAGGCCTCCTCGTTGCGGCCGAGGCCGGTGGTCACCGCGAGCTGCCGGCCGCCCGGGGCCGCCGCCAGATGCTCGGCGGGGATGGCGACCGGTATCCGCCGCCGGACCAGCGGCCGGTCCGCGCCGGGGCCGTAGGGGTCGAGGACCAGCAGCTCACCCGCCCGGTCGTCCACGCAGGCGATCAGGTCGTCCGGCAGGGCGAGGAAGCCCGCGTGCTCGGCGAGGTGCCGGTGGTTCAGTACCGCCCGCTCGGTGCCGTCCGGAAGGTCCAACAGGCTGATCCGCCCGGCGACATGGTCGGAGACCAGGAGACGCGGCGGCGTCCGCGGCGAGGGCCGGGGGGTGCGGGGGCGGGGGTGGGGATGCGGCATGGCGAACTCCTGGCATTGGCGGGAACGCGCTGACTTTATTGGAAATGATAATCATGTGTAAGGTTTCGGCTTGTGGCGGGGATGCTCCCGGGGCTCCACCGCCACTGCCGCATCCCCGGGACCACAGAGGAACGTTGAGGGACCGCCGATGCCACGAACCGCGCTGAGAGTCCGACGCTGGGCAGCGATCGCCGTACTGGGCGGCCTGCTGGCCGGCTGCGGGACGGAGAACGCCGACACCGGGAAGCCGGCCGCGGCGGCCGGTGCCGGAGCCCGTACGAGCACGGAGGTGCGGCCCATCGAGGCCGCCACCCGGATCACCGACGTCAAGGGCGTCACGGTCTCCCTGCCGAAGCCGCCGGAGAAGATCGTCTGCTTGGTCGCCCTCTGCGACGACATCCTCGTCGAGCTGGGCATGACCCCGACCGCCACCAACTCCCAGGTGCTGGCGCACCCGGAGTTCCTGGGCGAGGCGAAGGCGGCGGAGGTGCCGGTCGTGCCCGGCGGCTTCCTCAGCCCCGAGGTCGAGGCGATCCTCTCCCACAAGCCCGACCTGGTGATCGGCCTGGAGGACACGCACGGCAAGCTGGCCCCCGCGCTGAAGGGCGCGACCACCTTCTGGCCGGTCCAGCCCGGATCCTGGCAGGACAGCGTCGGCTATCTGCGGGACCTCGCCGCGCTCACCGGCCGCACCGAACAGGGCGAGAAGGCCGAGAAGACCTTCCGCACCCGCCTGGCGGAGGCGGAGAAGCGCAAGAGCGACAAGACCGCGCTGATCGTCTACGGCAGCGACGAGAACTTCGGCGTGGCCACCCCGGAGACCGACGTGGCGGCCGGGCTGTTCCCGAAGATCTCCCAGTACCCGTGGAAGAGCCGTGGCGTGGACGGGAGTTACAGCCTGGAGGAGATCCTCGCCCGGGACGTCGACGTCCTGTTCGTGGAGACCCTGTCCTTCGGAGCCCCGGACGGCAAGCTCTCCGACAAGCTGGCGAAGAACCCCCTCTGGTCACGTATCCCCGCCGTGAAGAACGGCAAGGTCATCGAGGTCGACTCCGAGGTGTGGGCCAAGGGGCGCGGCACCCGGTCCCTGGGCGTCGTCCTCGACGAGGCGACGGCCGCACTGCGGTGAGGCGTCCGCCCGTCGCGCTGCTCTGCCTGGGCGCGGTGGCCCTGGCGAGCGCCGTCTGCGCGCTCAGCCTCGGCACGCCGTACGTCCCACCCGCCAGGCTCCCGGCGACACTGGGGTCCGACGGGCTCGCGGGGCTCGTCGTCACCGAACTGCGGCTGCCCCGCATGGTCCTGGCCCTGCTCGCCGGCGCCTGTCTGGGCGCGGCGGGCCTCGTCCTCCAGGAGGCCCTGCGCAACCCGCTGGCCGTGCCGGAGATGCTGGGAGTCTCCTCCGGCGCCGCCCTGGGCGTCGCGGCCCCGCTGGTCCTGGCCCTGTCCGTCCCGCTGGGGCTGCAGCCGTTCCTCGCCCTGGCCGGGGCGGCGATCGGCGGTCTGCTCACGCTGGTCGCCGCCGGATTCGGACGGAGTCCGTCAGCCGTCCTGCTGACCGGAGCCGCCGTCGCGGCCGCGCTCCAGGCGGGACTGCTGGTGCTGATGGTCATGGCCGACCAGCTCGACCTCCAGCTCATCTACCGCTACCTGCTGGGCAGTCTGTCCGCCCGCACCTGGGACGACGTCACCGGTCTGCTGCCCTGGCTCGCCGTGGCCGTCCCGGCGCTGGTGCTGTGCGTGCCGGTGCTCGGGGTGCTGCGGCTGGGCGACGACGACGCCCGTGCGCTGGGCGTACGGGTGGAGAGGGCGCGGGTGGCCGCGCTCGGCATCGCCGTCGTCCTCATCGCCCCCGTCGTCGCGGTCTGCGGTCCGGTGGCCTGGGTCGGCTTCCTCGCCCCGCACCTGGCCCGCCGTCTCCGCCCGGACGGTGGCGCGGCCGGGTGGCTCGTGCGGTCGGCGGTGTGCGGCGCGATCGTCGTGCTCTGCGCCGACCAGCCGGCCCGGCTGGCCCTGGCTCCGGTCGAAACGCCCGTCGGCGCGTGGACCGCCCTGGTCGGGGTGCCGGTCGGAGTGGTGCTGCTGAAACGGGGGAGGCGGCCGGCCGGGGACCCGGGGCCCGAGGCCCTGTCCGCGGCCGGGAGTTCGCCCGAACCGGGGACCGCGGCCGTGCCGGTGGGCCGGTCCGTATCGGGGAGTTCGCCCGTTCCGGGAGGTCCGTCCGCGCCGGGGATCCCGTCCGCGCCGAGGGGTCCGCAGGACGTCCCCGGCGCCGTCCTGCGGAAGGCGGAACGATGACTCTTCTCGATGCCGTGGATGCCGTGGATGCCGTGCCCGGACCGGCCCGCCGCGCCCTGCGTGCGCCGGGCGTCCGGATGGGCGGCCTGGTGGTGCTCGTCGCGGTGGTCGCCTGCGCGGATCTCTTCGCCGGTCGGGGCGTCACCCCCGAAGGCGTCCGGGCCGTGCTGCTCGGGGCCGGCGACGACCCCACCGCCGAGCACATCGTGCTCCAACTGCGGTTGCCCCGCCTGCTGGTGGCGCTGGTCGCCGGGGCCTGCCTCGGAGTGGCCGGGCTCGTGCTCCAGTCGGCCCTGCGCAACCCGCTGGCCGGACCCGAGGTCACCGGCGTCACCCCCGGTGCGGTGCTCGGCGCGGTGGCCGCGACCGGCCTGGGCCTCGCGGGCTGGGAGTCCCCGACGGCCGTGGTCGTGGCGGCCTGCGTCGGCGGCTTCGCCGGAGCGGGACTGCTGTGGCTGCTCGCCGGGCGGGACCGGGGCGACCCGGAACAGACCGCTGTCTACGGGGTCCTGGTGTCCGCGGTGCTCGCCGGACTCACCGCCGTCGTCCTCCTGGTGGCTCCCGGTGAACTCGGCAGCGTCGTCCAGTGGTTGATCGGCTCCACGGAAGGCCGTGTGTGGCAGCACTGGAATCTGCTCTGGCCGTGGGCCGCCTTCTGGGGTGCGGCCGCCTGGCTGCTCGCCGGACCGCTGACCCTGCTGCGCTGCGGCGACGAACAGGCCGCGGCGGCGGGTCTGGCCACCGGCCGGGGACGGGGCGCGGCGCTCGTGTGCGCGGTGGCGCTGACGGCCGGAGCGGTCTCGGCGGTGGGCGCGCTCGGCTTCGTGGGGCTGCTGGTGCCGCATCTGGCGCTGGCGGTGTTCGGCGCGGACCTGCGCATCACGCTCCCGGGCGCCGCGCTGTTCGGTGCGGCGGTGGTGTGCGGGGCGGACGCCGCCGCCCAGCTGCTGTCCCGGCTGCTGGCCACGGCGTTGGAGGCGGACCGGCTGACCCTTCCGGTCGGCGCCCTGACCACCTTTGTGGGGGCGGCGCTGCTGATGGTCGTGGCGCGGCGGAGGGCGGACGAGCGATGACGACGGTCCGGCAGGGCGCCATGGACGTGGGCGCGGACGGAACAACAGGGGTACAGCGATGAGGAGAGCGGCATGCCGGAAGGCCTGACGGAACAAGTGGACACGAGCCCGGCGAAGGAGCCCGGCCCGGGTGTCGAATCCCGGGCGGAGTCCGGTGCGGAGCCCGGTCCGGATGTCGTGCGGGCGGAAGGGCTGACCTTCGGCTACCCGGGGCGCAGGGTGCTGCGCGGGGTGGACCTGAGCATCCGGGCCGGCGAACTGGTCGCCCTGATCGGGCTGAACGGATGCGGCAAGAGCACTTTCCTCAAACTCGCCGCAGGACTCCTGACCCCGAGCGGCGGCCGTGTCCTGCTCGAAGGCGACGACGTGGCCCGGCTGCCCCGCCGCACCGCGGCCCGACGCGTCGCCCTGCTCCATCAATCGGCTCCGGCCGTACCGGGGCTGACCGTACGTCAGTTGGTGCGGCAAGGGCGCTATGCGGCCCGGGGGCCGCTGGGGATGCTGCGGGAGGGCGACGACGAGGTGACGTCCCGGGCGCTCGCGGACGTCGGCGTCACCGCCTGGGCCGACCGGCCGGTGGACGCGCTGTCCGGTGGCGAACGCCAACGGGTGCGGCTGGCCATGGCGCTGGCCCAGGACGCCCGCGTGCTCTTCCTCGACGAGCCGACCACCTATCTCGATCTGCGGCACCAGTTGGAGGTGCTCCAGACGGTCGTACGGCTGCGCGCGGAGCGCCGGTTGACGGTGGTGATGGTGCTGCACGACCTGAACCACGCCGCCCGGTTCGCCGACCGGATCGTCGCGCTGCGCGAGGGCCGCGTCGCCGCCGACGGGCCCCCGGCCGAGGTGGTCACCCGGCAGCTGCTGGCCGAAGTCCTGGGCGTGGACGGCCGGGTGGGGATCGACAGCGAGGGTGGCTGGCCCGTCTGTTACCCAGATCACCCTCTCGAACCGCTCCAGGTATTGCGGAATGAAAATCATATTCATTAGTGTCTGTGCTGCGGCACGCACCAACGCACCAACGCCGTGCTTCACACCCATCCGATCCGACCGAATGGAGACTCCAACTCATGGAGAACAACAAGGTGTTCAGCCCGATCGCCGACCAGGGTCAGCTCGCCCACCTGTCCGCCACCCACTCGAACGCCCTCGTCGAGAACCCCTTCGACGACGCCGTCGAGGCCGACACCGCGGGCGAGAAGTGAGCGAAGCCTGCCGCTGACGGCAGGTTTCCCCGCGTAGCGCGGGGGCGGGCCCGCCCGGTGACTCCCGGGCGGGCCCGCCCTTCACCCCGCTGCCTCGTTCCCCGTCTCTCCGAGGCACCCCGTACCCGCCCGCATTCCGTATCCCGTCCCGCCGCACCGGAGGATCCCGTGACCCGCAGTCGACTCGCTCCCGGCACCGGGATCGTCACCGCCCCCGGAGCCGGCCCCGTGCTCCGGACCTCCGGAGGGGAGTTCCTGCGCATCGACACCGGCGGTGTCGACGCCGGGACCCTGGTGCGCCGGCTGGTGGGGGAGGAGGCGCCGGAAGAGGGTGCGCACACCGCTGAACTCACCCGGCTCATAGAGGCGTTCGAGGAGGGCGGACACGCGGTGGCCGCACCGCCCCGGGCCCCGCTCGCCGGTCGTACCGTCCACGTCCTGGGCGACCCCGTGCTCACCGTTCCGGTGGCGCGCTGCGCCGGGGCGGAAGGGGCCGAGGTCCACGAGACCACCCCGGACCGGGTGGCGGAACTGGCCGGGGCGACCTCGGGCCGGAGCGCCGATGGACGCGTGGCCGTGGTGTGGTGCCTCGACTCGCCCGTACCCGAGGGGCTTTGGGACACGGCGGACCGGTTGCCCGGGCAAGGCATCGCCTGGCTGCGGTGCCACCGCGAGGGGGCTCACGTCTGGACCGAGCCGTTGGCCTCGGCCCCGGGTGACGTCACCGCCCGGCACGTCCGTCTCCGCAGACTCGCGGCCACCGCCGCCCATCGCGAACTCGCCGCGTACTGGGCTGGACACCGCACCCCGGACACCGGACCGCACCCGACCGAGGCCTCCGCCGCCCTGATCGCCGGGCTCCTCACCGCCGATCTGCTCGCCTGGGCCGAAGCCGAAGCCGAAGCCGAAGCCGAAGCCGAAGCCGAAGCCGGTGCCGGTGCCCCACTCGGAACTGGTGCCGGTGCCGGTGCCGGAGCCTCGGTAGGGCCGGGCGGGTCCACCCGTCTCCCGCCCCGCCGTCGGCTGCGCCGGATCGACCTGCGGGATCTCACCGTCACCGAGCACCCCGTTTTCCCCGTCCCGGACGTCGCACCGCTGCCCGCCCCCACACGGGTGACGGCCCACGCCGAGGCCGGGACCGCGAAGGCACGCCGGTGAACACCCGTACCGTGTACGTCCCCACGCCCGACGGCATCGCGCTCGCCACCGATGTATGCCTCCCGGACGGGACGCGCCCCCGGCCCGCCGTCGTGATCAGAACCCCCTACGGGCGTGACGCCCACCGAGCCGAGCTGCGCGGCTGGGCGGCCCACGGATTCGCCGCCCTGGCCCAGGACGTACGCGGCCGCCACGGATCACCGGGGGAGTGGCACCCGTACCGAGGCCACGAGATGGCCGACGGCGCCGCCACCGTCGCGTGGGTGCGCGCGCAGGCCTGGAGCAGCGGTGAGGTGGTCGCCGCGGGCGCTTCCTACGCGGCGCACTGCGCACTCGTCACCGCCTTGGCCACGGCCGACGGAGCCCTTCTCGGCGGAGTCCCCGATGCCGTCATCGCCGCCGTCCCCGCGCTCGGGCTCACCGAGACGGCGCGCGAGCCTGGCGGCCCGGAGCGGCTGTGGGCCCGGGCAGGCTGGTGGGCGGCCCACGGCGACCGCCGCGACTCCGACCCGGACGCGCTGGCCCGTGCCCTGGCGGACGACCCCCGGCTGCTCGAACACCTTCCGATCGCCCGCCTGGCGGATCGGCTGGCCGAGGACCTGGGGCGCCAACTGCCCTCCTGGCCACGGCTCTGGGCCGACCGGAGCCGGGGCCGGATCGTCGCACAGGGTTCCGCGGCCCGTCTTCCGCTGCTCGCCGTCGGCGGCACCCGTGACCCCTTCGCCGAGGACACCGTGGCCCTGTGGCACGCCTGGGGCGGCCCGTCCCGGCTGCTGCTCGGTCCCTGGGGTCACCGCCTCGCCGCCGACCCGGCCGTCCCGGCCCGCGCCCGCGTCAACCTCGGTGCGCTGTACGTACGGTGGGCCCGCGCCGCACTCGCCGGACAGCTGGAGCCGACGCGGCACGGGGTCATCGCCCTCGGCGACAGCGGGCGCTGGCACAGCACGCGGGCGCGCAGCGCTCCCCGGCCTCCGTCGCCGGACGGCCACCGCGACCGCCGCACGGTCGCCACCGTTGCCGCGTCCCGCGCCACGGCCGAAGCCGCAGTCCCCGTACGCGTCCCACCCGCTGCGCCCGCCCCCTCCCCGGACGCCGCCCCGGTCCGCACCGTCGCCTGGCCCTTCGACTCGCCCACCGGCCTGCGACTGCTCCACGGCGCCGAGTTCAGCGCCGACCCGGACCGCCCCGTGCGCTCCGACGACCTCGCCGTCCCGGCCGGCGGTGACCGCGCCGACCGCTGTCTGCTTCTCTCGCCGCCGCTGCCGCGCCCGCTCGACCTGGTGGGAGCCGCCGTCGCCCGGGTCAACGCCACGGCCGACGCCCCCTGTGCCGACTGGGCCGTACGCCTCACCGCACTCGACCCGTCCGGCCGCGCGGATCCGCTCGCCTTCGGCATCGTCCGGCATACCGGCCCGCCCGGTGAAGCCGCGGACATCACCGTGCCGCTCGGCACGCTGGGCCGTCGACTGCCCGCCGGAACCCGGTTGCGGGCCGAGATCGCCGGACACCACTTCCCCGCCCACGCCCGTAACCCGCACACCGGCGAGGACCCGGTCACGGCCACCCGGCTCGTCACTTCCCACCGCACCGTGAACCCCCGGGGCAGCGCCCTCCACCTGCCCGTCGTCGCCCGACGCCGCTACGTCGAGCCCGTACCGGAGATATGCCGTTGACCAGCGCCCTGCCCATCGAAACCCTCGTCGATCCCGTCACCGGGATCATCCGGGACGTCGCACCCGTCGAACACCCCACGGGCGCGCCGCCCCGCTACACCGCGATGACCGCGGACGTCGCCGACGCCCGCCGTCTGGGCGCGTGGCCCGCCGACCGGGTCTCGCTCGGCACGACGTTCGGCGACCCCCGGGGCGCGTGGATCGCCGCGGTGGCCGAGGCCGTCGAGCGCTACTGCGGCAACCGCCTCCCGCCACCGGGCCACCCGCAGGAGCCCCGGCGGGCCACCGCCGCCGAACTCGCCGCCGAGGGCCACCGCCTCTACGGGCCGGGCGCGCTGCCGGCGTACGCCCCCTGGCAGTACGGCCGGCAGGGATTCCCGTACGCCGAACTCACCGACGACACACCGGTGCTGTGGACCAGGGCTGTCGAGGACGGGGAGCCGTGCTGGGCGCCCGTCGCCCTGACCCACCTCAACTGGCGTCAGGGCGACCTGCGTTCGCTGACCCGCACCCACCATCTCAACTACGCGGGTATCGCCACCGGACAGGGCCTGGACGACGCCGTCGAGCGCGGGCTCCTCGAAGTCGTCGAGCGGGACGCGCTGGAGCTGTGGTGGCACCTGGACGGACCCACCCGGGGCATCGACCCGGCGAGCGTTCCCGGACTCACCGAGGACCTGGCCGGCTGCGGTCTGGACGTGCACATCGTGGAGATGCCCTCGGAGTTCGCCCCGTGCGTGGCGGCTCTCGTGCACGATCCCGGGCGCGGCATCCACGCGGCCGGGTTCGCCTGCCGGTACGGCCCGGCGGAGGCGGCCCGCAAGGCCGTGCTGGAGGCCGTGCACACGTGGGTGTTCACGCAGGGCGCGGTGGACGCCGACGGCTGGGTGTACCGGGCGGTGGAAGCCGGCATGCTGGCCCGCGGCCTCTACCTCGATCACCGCGCCGACCGGCGCTATCTCGACGACTGCGGGCCCGAGTTCGCGGCCGTCCGGGACCTCGGCGCCCATGTCCAGGTCTGGCTGGACGACCGGATGGCCCCGCTCGCCCGCCGGTTCACCGAGCCCGCGCTCGGCGTCGTCCCCGTCACCGGGATCGCTCCCGGCAGCCGCACGGCGCTGGACGCCGCGCTCGCCACCGGAGGGCACCGGGTGATCACCGCGGACCTCACCACGGAGGACGTCGCCGAGACCACACTGCGCGTCGCCCGCGTCCTGGTCTCCGGCCTGATCCCCAACGCACCTGCGGCCTTCGGCTACTTCGGCTGCCCGCGCTTCGCGGACGCGGCGCTCGCCCGGGGGTGGCGATCCCGGCCCCCGGCCGGCCCCGAGGACTTCACCCTCGCCCCACCACCGCACATGTGAAGGAGCGTGGCCCATGCCCGACACACCGGACCGAACCGCCGCGCCTGCTTCCGGGGCAGGCGTCGCGCAGCCCACCGCACCTGCCTCGGCGACGCCTGCCGTGCAGCCTGACCCGCCTGCTCCCGGGGCGGGCGCCGAGCTGCCGGACGCGCCCGCGGCGGAGGCGTGCGGGGCAGGGGCGGCGGGGTCCGTTCCGAGGACGCCCGGTGTGTCGCCCGTCGCTCCCGCCGCCGGGGCGTGCGCGGTCGGGCCGACGGGGTCCGTTCCCGGGACGCTCGGTGCGTTGCCTGGCGCTCCCGTGGCCGGACCCGAGTCGGCACGGCCGACCGCGCACGCCCTCGGGGCGCGTGCCATGCCGCCCGCCGTGCCCGCTCCCGGGGTGCGGGTCGCGCCGCCCGACGTGCGGGCTGCCGGGGTGCGGGTCACGCCGCCGGGCCTGCCGGCTCCGGGGGCGCCCGCCGTTTCGCCTGTCGCCCCTGCCGTCGGACCGGTTCCCGCGTGTCCTGTCGCATCTGCCTCCGGAACATCTGCCGCGCCGCGCGGCCTGCCTCCCTCCGGCGTGCGCGCTGTGCCGCCCGCACCCGGAACACGTTCCGCGCGGCCCGATACGGGCGGCCCCGGAGTGCATGCCGCACGGACCACCGCCCACGTTCCAGGGGAGCCCGCCGTGCCATCTGCTGCCCGCGTGACCGGCCCGACCGCCACGCCGCCCGACGCCCCTCACCCGGCCCGGGCCAAGAGGCCGGCTTCCGGTAGCGACGTCGCCACCGGGGCCCGGCCCGCCGCACCGGGCTTCCTGCGCCAGGCGCTTGCGGACGCCCGCTCATCGCGTGTCCCCGCCCTCTCCCCGTACGTTCCGGAGCGTCCGTTCCCGTGGAACGGCCAGGGGCTGCCCGTGGCCGGGACCGGAGCCACGGCCGAGGGCTCGATCGACCTCGACCGCGTGCTGCGGCTGTCCCTTGCCGCGCCCACCGGAACACCCGGCAGACTGCGATCCGTTCCCTCGGCGGGCGCCCTCCACCCGGTGCGCGCCCACCTGTTGCTCGGTCCGGGCTGCTCGCTGCCGCCCGGGCGTTACGCCTACGACCCGCGCACGCACCGCGCCCACCCGCGCGGCCCGGCCTCCGCCGACGTGCCCCGGGGCGCGCTCGTCGTCCTCACCGTGGCTGCGTCCCGTACCGTCGCCCACTACGGTCACCGGGCCTGGCCGCTGCTGCTCCTGGACACGGGACACGCCGCCGCCGCGCTGGCGCTGGCCGCGTCCCCGGCCCTCGACGTCCGGGTCTGCCTCGACGCGGACGCCGCCCTGCTGTCCGCCGCCGCCGGACTGCCCCGTGCCCCGGACTGGCAGGACGCCTGGCCCGGCACCGAGCCGGAACTGCCCCTGGCGGTAGTCCGGTTGGTGCGCCGGGGCGGCCGGTCGGCGGACCGCGGAGGGGCGTTGAGTGCCTGGGCGGCCCTGCCTCACGGTGCGGCCCCTGCGCCGCTACCCGGTGCGGACACGGCCCCGCCCCGCGAACTCGCCGCCGCACGGCACCTGCTGGACCACATCGCCCGTGCCCCCGAGCCGACCGGCGGTACGTGGCACCCGGCCGCGCGCCCGAAGCCGGTGACCGACGACGTCCTGGAAGCGCGCCGAAGCGCCCCGCCCGGCGACCTGAACCACCCGCCCGGAAACGACCTGCTCGCCCGGATCCTGGCCACCGCGCGGACGGCACACCCCGCCGGACCCGCCTGGACCGCGGCGGCCGGAGGCCCCGCCCCGGCCCTGTACGCGTCGGTGCCCGGCCGCCACGGTCTCGGCGTCCGCGCCTCCGGCGACGCGCGCCCCACCCTCGCGCACTGGGCCGCGCGCCAGCAGTGGGTCGGCACAGCGGGCGCGGTACTGCTCGCCCACGGCTGCCCCGAGGACGCGCCACCGGCCGCGGTGCGCAGCAGCCACCTCATCGCCGGATACGCGGTCGGCGCGGCCCAGGCCCACGCCACCGCACTGGGCCTGCGCTCACGCCCCATCGGCTCCTGGCAGCAGGCCGACCTGGGCGCGGCGCTCGGCGACACCCCCGGACGCGACTGGATCGTGCACGGTCTGGCCCTGGGTGGTGGCGGCTCGGCACCTCCGAGTACACCGCAGCCCGCCTCACCTCCGTAGTCCGCAGCTCTGGTCACACGGCCGAAAACCAACCTCCGACCCGTCACCCGACGGCCCCGCCAGGCGAGGAAGAACGCCCATGATGCTCCACCCCGAACTCCTGCGCGCCGCGAACACCGCGCGCCGCCCGCTCGGCCTCGCCACCGCACTGCTCGCGGCGGTCACCGCCACCCACCTCGCCCAGGCCGTCCTGCTCGCCCTCGTGCTCTCCCGGATCGCGCAAGGACAGACCGCAGCCCTGGCCCCGCTGCTCACGGCCGTCATCGCCATCGTCCTGGTCCGCGCCGGCCTCGGCCGCGCCCAGCGCCTGGCCGCCGTCACGGCGGGAGCCACCGTACGGGTCGGGCTCCGCGACACCCTGCTGCGACGGCTCGGGGCGCTCGGCCCCACCGCGATCACCGGGGCGCGGGCCGGAGCCGTGCGCGCCACGCTGGTGGACGGGGTCGAGGGCGTCGACGCGTACATCTCGCGCTATCTGCCCCAATCCCTCATCACCTGCGCCGTTCCGCCGCTGCTGCTCGTCGCCGTCGCGCTCGTCGAGCCGTACGCCGCCCTCGCCCTCGGCCCCGCCCTGCTGCTGGCCCTCTTCGGGCCGCGCTGGTGGGACCGGCTGCTCGCCCGGCGCGGCAAGGAGCACTGGGACTCGTACGAAGCCCTCGCCGCCGACTACCTGGAGGCCCTCCAGGGGATGCCGACCCTGCGCACCGCCGGCGCCGTGGGCCGGGTACGGGAACGGCTGGAGCGGCGGTCGGCCGCCCTGCACCGGACCACCGTCGCCAAACTCCGGGTCTCGCTGGTCGACACCGGCCTCACCGACCTCGCCGTCCAGGGCGGCACGGTCGCCGCGGTCCTCGTGGCGTGCTCCTCGGCCGCCACCGGCCGTACCGCCGCCACCGGTACCTACCTCCTGCTCCTCCTCGCCTCCGAATGCTTCCGCCCCGTGCGCGACCTCTCCCGCGAATGGCACGCGGGCTACCTCGGGGTGTCGGCGGCCGACGGCATCGCCGCCCTGCGCACCGCCGAAGCGGCCGTGCCGGACCGGGGCACCAGGGCCGCCGTCTGGAAGAACGCACCCGAAATCCGGTTCGAGGACGTGCACTTCACCCACCCGGGCAGCACCCGCCCCGCCCTCGACGGTGTCAGCTTCACCGCCGCCCCCGGGCGCACCACGGCCGTCGTCGGGCCCTCCGGGGCCGGCAAGTCGACCCTGGTGAGCCTGCTGCTGCGGCAACGGGACCCGGACCGGGGCCGCCTCACCGTCGCCGGGACGGACACCGCCGCGTACACCCTCGCCTCGCTGCGCCGGGGCATCGCCGTCGTCTCGCAGGAGACCTACCTCTTCCATGCCACGATCGCGGAGAACCTGCGCATCGCCCGCCCGGCCGCCACGGACGAACAACTGCGCGCCGCCGCCCGTACCGCCGGGATCGACCAGGAGATCGCCCGGCTGCCGGACGGTTACGCCACCCTCGTCGGCGAACGCGGCGCCACGCTCTCCGGTGGACAGCGCCAACGGCTCGCCCTCGCGCGGGCGTTGCTGGCCGACGCGCCCGTCCTGATCCTGGACGAGGCCACCAGCGCGGTCGACGAACGCGGCCAGGCGCGCATCGTCCGGGAACTGACGGCGGCCGGCCGCGGCCGCACCTGCGTCGTCGTCGCCCACCGGCTCGACGCCGTACGCCACGCCGACCACATCGTCGTCCTCGACGCGGGCCGTGTCGCGGCGGCGGGCGACCACACCACCCTGCTCGCGGGCGGCGGCGTCTACGCATCGCTCGTCGCCGCCGGGCGCACCGCACAGGAAGAGCGCGCCGCATGAACCCGACACCGGATCCGACACGGACTCCGACACCGGCCCCAGCCCCGGCGTCAAACCCGACTCCGACACCGACACCGACACCGACACCGACACCGACACCGACACCGACACTGGCCCCGGCGTCAAACCCGATTCCGACCCCGACCCCGACCCCAGCCCCGGACTCCACCTCGACTCCGCCCCAGGCCCCCGCCCCGCCCCAGGCCCCCACCCCCGAAACCGGCGCCCTCCGCTCGCTCCTCCCCGCCCTCGGTGCGCACCGCGCCACCGTGCTGCGCACCTGCCTGGCCGCCCTCGTCGACCAGGCGGCCCTGGTCGCCCTCGTCACGCTCGCCGCGTACACCGTGGGCACCGCCGTCACCGAGCACCGGCCGCCCGCCCCCGGGACCATCGCCCTCCTGGCCGGGCTCGTCCTGCTCCGGGCCCTCGCCACCTGGCGCGAGATGGACCTCTCGCACGACCTCGCCTACCGGGTCCTCGCCGAACTGCGCGTCCGGGTCTTCGACGGGCTGGCCCGCAGCGCGCCCGCCCGGATCGCCGGCCGGCGCAGCGGCGACCTCGCGGCCACCGCGCTCGGGGACGTCGAGGCGCTGGAGTTCTTCTACGCCCATGCCATCGCCCAACTGCTCGCGTCCGGCGTGGTCTTCGCGGTGTCGGCCGCCGTGCTGGCGGCCCTCGGGCCCTGGCTGCTGCTCGCCGTCGTGCCCGCCGCGCTGCTCCTGATCTGGTCGCCGCTCTTCGAAGCGCGCGGGCGGGCCGAACGCGGGGCCCGGACCCGGAGCGCGCTCGCCGAGGTCTCGTCCGAGACCGTGGAGAGCGTCGACGGGCTGCGCGAGCTCCTGATGGCAGGGGCCCTGAACCGCAGGCGGGCCCGGCTCCGGTCCGCCGGGCGTCGGCTCGCCCGCGCCCAGCGCGCCGAACAGTCCTGGGAGACCGGCGCGGGCGCGGCCCGCGATCTGCTGGTCGTCGCCGCCGTCATCGCGGTCGTGGCGGCCGCCGCCCACGCCGCGTCCGCCGGACGCCTGGACGGGGCCTGGGCCCCGGCCGTGATGGCCCTCGCCCTGGGCGCCCTGGCCCCGGTCGCCGAGTCGGCCGCCGCGCTCGGCCGTGCGGGTGGCCTGCGCGCCGCCGCCGCCCGGGTCCGGGCCGCCGTACACGCCCCCGCCGGAGCGCCCGCCCCGGCCGCGCCCCGCCCCGTACCGCCGGGACCGCTGGGTCTGCGGCTGCGCGGCCTGCGGTTCGGATACGGGGGAGCGGCGGTCCTGGACGGCGTCGACCTCACCGTCCGGCCGGGCGAGACCGTGGCCCTCGTCGGGGCGTCCGGGGCGGGCAAGTCGACCTGCGCCCACCTCCTGGCGCGGTACTGGGACCCGGCCGAAGGCGCCGTGGAGCTGGTGCCCCGGGCCCCCGCGCACCCCGTCGACCTGCGGGACCTCACCGAGGAGGACCTGCGCGCCACCGTTTCCGTCGTCGGTCAGGAGGCCCCGCTCTTCCACGGCACCCTCGCCGAGAACCTCCGCTTGGGCGCTCCGGACGCCACGGCCCAGGAGATCGGCGCGGTCGCCCGGATCTGCGGCGTCGACGTCATCGCCGACGCCCTGCCCGACGGGCTGGACACCGCCGTGGGCGAGCGCGGCGCGACCCTGTCCGGAGGCCAGCGCGCCCGGGTGGCGCTGGCCCGCGGGCTGCTGAGCGGACCGCGCGTGCTCGTCCTGGACGAGACGACGGCGCATCTTGACCACCGGGGCGACGCGGAACTTGCCCGGGCGCTCGCGGCCGACTCCGCCACCCGGACGACCCTGGTGATCGCCCACCGCCCGGCCACCGTCCGCAGGGCCGACCGGATCGCGGTCCTGGAGGGCGGACGCATCGTCGAGGAGGGCACCTGGGACGAGCTGATCCGGGCCGGCGGACCGCTGACCCGCCTCTTCGCCCGCGAGGAGGCGACAGCACTTTCCTGAGCGGCCGAGCGGCCCAGCGGCCGGGAGACGAAGCAGCTCCGCCCCGGGGCCGGCGCTCAGGGCAGGGGCTGCTCCGCCCAGATGATCTTCCCCCGGGGTGTGTAGCGCGTGCCCCACCGATGGGCGAGCTGCGCGACGAGGAACAGCCCGCGCCCTCCCTCGTCCGTCGTCCTGGCGTGCCGCAGCCGCGGCGAGGTGTTGCTGGCGTCGGACACCTCGCAGGTCAGCGCCGACTGGAACAGCAGCCGCAGCCGTACCGGCCCCGAGGCGTACCGGATCGCGTTGGTCACCAGCTCGCTGACGATCAGCTCCGTCGTCATCGACAGTTCCGTGAGCCCCCACGCCTCCAGCTGGCGCGAGACCTTGGCCCGGGTCTCGCCGACCGCCGCCGGGTCCACGGGCACCTCCCAGGAGACCAGATGCTCGGGGCTCAGGATGTGCGTCCGGGCGAGGAGCAGGGCGATGTCGTCCGGCTGAGGCACCGGCAGCAGCTCCTTGACCACCGCCGGACACAGGTCCTCCAACGGCAGCCCGCCCCGGGACACCGCCCGGCCGAGCCGGCCCATGCCGCTCTCCATGTCCTTGTCGGTCCCCTCGATGAGCCCGTCCGTGTAGAGGCCGAGGAGGCTCCCTTCGGGCAGCTCGATCTCCTGGGACTCGAAGGGCAGCCCGCCGAGCCCCAGCGGTGGTCCGGAGGGCAGGTCGGGGAAGCTGACCGCCCCGTCCGGAGTGACGATCACCGGCGGCGGGTGCCCGGCCCGCGCCATCGTGCAGCAGCCGCTCGCCGGATCGTAGACGGCGTACAGACAGGTGGCGCCCACCACCGTCGTACCGCCCCGCTCCACCGGCCCCGTCGCGGGCTCCTCCTCACTGAGCCGCAGGACCAGATCGTCCAGGCGGGCCAGCAGCTCGTCCGGGGGAAGGTCCATGTCAGCCAGCGTCTGGACGGCGGTGCGCAGCCGGCCCATGGTCGCGGCGGCCCCGATGCCGTGGCCGACGACATCGCCGATGACCAGCCCGACCCGGGCGCCGGACAGCGGGATCACATCGAACCAGTCGCCGCCCACCCCGTCCTTCGCGTCCGCCGGAAGGTACGAGGACGCCACGTCCAGGGCCGTCCCGCCGCGCAGCGTGTGCGGCAGCAGGCTCCGCTGGAGCACCAGCGCCGCGGTGTGCTCCCGGGTGTAGCGGCGGGCGTTGTCCACGCACACCGCGGCCCGGGCCACCAGCTCCCGGGCGGGCGCCACATCGTCCTCGTCGAACGGCACCGGGTTCTGCGACCGCATGAAGGTGGTCAGCCCCAGTACGGTGTCGCGCGCCCGCATCGGTACGGAGATCAGCGAGTGCAGCCCGAACTCCCGGAGCCGGGCGGCCCGCGCGGGCTGCTCCACCGTCCACCCGTGGCTGTCCGGGTCGAGCACCGGCAGCAGCACCGGGGCGCCGTCGAGGAGGAAGTGCGCGTCGTGCGGCGGCGGCACGAAGTCCACCGCCTCCCCGACACGTACGACCGCCTCCGGACAGCCCTCCCGCACCGAGCTCAGGCCCGCCCGGCGCATGGCGGGCCGCTCGCCCTCGGCCGGCGCGGCCGCCCCCGGCCGGTCGCCGCCGAACGGGGTCTCCAGCAGGTCGACGAAGACGAAGTCCGCGAACCGGGGCACCGCGAAATCGGCCAGCTCCTGCGCCGTACGGTGTACGTCCAGGGTGGAGCCGATAGCCGCTCCGGCCTCGTTCACCAGCGCCAGCAGCCGGCGCGCGTTCCAGCGGTCGGTGACGTCGAGGACCACGTAGCCGATGCCGATCCGCCGGTCCTGGGCGTCGGCCAGCGGGAAGAACGAGCTGGCGTACGCCCGGCGGCGGTGCGGATCGGCCCAGCTCCAGCCCAGATACTCGTAGTCCGTGACCGCCTCGCCGGTCGACAGGACCTGCCGCATCAGCCGCTCGATGGGCGCCGCCAGCGCCCCGGGCAGCACCTCGCCCGGACGGCGTCCCAGCCGCTGCTCCCGGGGGACGCCGCCGAACCGTTCCAGGGTGTCGTTGAGCCAGAGATAGCGCAGCTCGGGGTCGAGCACCGCCATCCCGACCGGCGAACGGGTGAGGAAGTCGTCGAGCACGGACCCGCTCATCGTCCAGTGCGGGGTGAGTTCCCGCCCGGACACCAGGAAGCCCTCCTGTCCGGCGATCGGGAACGAGGCGGTCGCCCGTACGTCGATGTCCAGCGACCGGCCGTCCCGGTTCCGCAGCGGGACCAGTCCGCTCCAGCCCGAACCGGCCCGGCAGCGAGCGGCCACCGCGGCCGTGCGCCGGGGGTCCGGGGGGCCCGTCAGCAGCCGGGCGGCGGACCGGCCGACCACCTCGGCCGCCGGATACCCGAGCAGCGCCTCGGCCCCGCGGGTCCAGCCGATGACCGTGCCGTCCCCGGCGATCACCGCCGCCGCGTCGGCGGCCGTCGACGCCGGTCCCCGCCCGTCCCCGGAGGGCAGCGGGCCGGGCTCCGCCGGGGAGCCCTCATCGGCGGATGCCATTGCACCTCACCACCCTCTGTAGGTTTCCATGGTCGCGCGTAGCCCCGGACCGCGCCCGGCGCGCCGGACGTACGGCCCGGGCGCGGGCTGTCCCTCGTTCGGCGGCGGGACGCGGCGGGCGGTGCCCGCGTTGGTGGGGGTGACAAGCGGTTGCTCGTCCATCTGCCCCGCGCTGGACCCGTGTGGGTGGACGGCTCCGGCCCCCGACAGGAGGGCCGGAGCCGTTTCCATGCCCGGGCTCAGTAGCGGAAGCAGATCTTGCGCTCCTTGAGCCACTGGCCCAGCCAGTCGCCGAACGGCACGGTGACGCACCATCTGCGGGTGGGCGGCGTCCCGGTCCCCGGCGGCGTGGGCGTGGGCGTCACCGGCGGGGACGGCTGCACGGCCGGCGGGACCGTCGGGGACGGGGCCGGATCCGTCGGCGTCGGCGTGGGCGTCGGAGTGGGGCTCGGTGCGGGGGCGGCGGGCGCGGCCATCTCGGTCATCATCGTCCGGAACACCTTCGAGGACCGCGGATTGCTCCGGCACTGCCAGACGCCGTGCGGGCAGTAGTCCGTGACCGTCTGGTAGAGCGGCTCGTGCCGGTCGATCCATTCCAGCATCCGCCGCATGTACTCGGGGTTGTCGCCGTTGCGGAAGAGCCCCCACTCCGGGAACGAGATGGGCTTGCCGTGCTCCGCGGCGAAGTCGACGTGCTTCTGGAGCCCGTACGGGTCGTTGACCTGGTCGTCGAAGGTCTCGCCTGGAGGCTGGTCGTAGGAGTCCATCCCGATGATGTCGACGACGTCGTCGCCCGGGTAGCACTCGGTCCACGGCACCGCGTCCCGCCCCCGGCTCGGCGTGAAGTCGAAGCGGAACTCCTGACCGGGCACCGCGCGCATCGCCGTGACGATCCGCTCCCAGTACGCCTTCCAGGACGTGGGGTCGGGGCCGCACCGATGGGTGTACGTGGTGCCGTTCATCTCCCAGCCGAGCACGATCACGGTGTCCGGAACGCCCAGTTCCACCAGGCGCTCGGCGAGCTTCGTGAAGTGCTGGTCGTACTCCCCGGACGCGCCCGCCCGGAGCAGGCCGCGGACCTCGCGGTCCGGCACCCGCTCCTCGTTGCGCTCCAGCATCGGTACGTTCAGGACGAACATCCGGTCCTCGTCCGCCCGCTTCCAGTCCGCCCAGGCGTCGAGGAAGTCGGGGGTGCCCTCGATGTTCACCCAGAGATCGCCCGGCAGGTACGTGTGCCCCACCCGTAGCTCCGCCCCGCCGAGCCAGCGCGACAGCTCGGCCATCCTGCTGACCCCGGCGGGCCCGTAGTCCAGATACGCGCCGTGCGCCGTGCCGCTCCCGGACCCCGGTGGGCCGGGGGCGGCACTGTCGACGGAATCGGTGCCCGGCGGCGACTGGCCCGCGATGCCGCCACCTGCCAGGAGGCTGAGAGCAGCCGCCGCGATACACGAAACGATGAGACGGCGCTTGGCCGGCATTGCTCCTCCTGGCTGCGGTGAATTCCGGCCTGTTCGGCCTGATGGGGAGAGAGTTTCATCTTCATGCACCGGCGGCATGTTGCAGGAGTCCATTTATCGTATTCGGCGTTGTGATCGTGCCGTTCAGGTGAATGTGGGGCCGAACGAGAACGGCAGCGAGCCGACGCGGTTGTCGAAATTCGAATCGACCAGCTCCGGATCTCCCAGATTCCGCATGACGGGCCGTCGGTCGATCAGTTCCCGGAACAGGGCCGTCATTTCGAGCCGGGCCAGATGCGCCCCCAGGCAGTGGTGCGGACCCCCGCCGCCGTATCCGAGATGAGGATTCGGCGACCGGGTGATGTCGAAGCGATCCGGATGGGTGAATACCGCCTCGTCACGATTGGCCGACGCATAGATGAGGGCGACTTTCTCCCCCGGAAGGAACGTACGGCCGCCGAGTTCGCATACTGTGGTGACGGTCCTGCGGAACTGGATGATCGGTGTCGAATGCCGGACGATCTCGTCCACGGCGCCGCCGATGTACCGGTCGAAGTCGGACCGCAGCAGCTCCCGCTGCTCCGGATGCCGGTCGAGCAGGAACAGCCCGTGCGCGATGGCGTTGCGGGTCGTCTCCACCCCGGCCACCAGCAGCAGCGAGAAGAAGGCCCCCAGCTGCCGACCGGACAGCGCCTCGCCGTCGATGTCCGCACGGACGAGCGCCGAGACGAGGTCGTCCTCGGGGCGCAGACGGCGCTCCCGGGCGAGCCGCCCCATGGCCCACTGCATCCGGGCCAGCGACGCGAGACCCCGGCCGGGGATCCGCAGCCGGGCCCGGCCCCGGCGCTCGACGCCGACATGCTCCGACGCGTGGTCGATCTGCTCCGCGATCCGCGCCCGGTACGCCTGCGGGATGCCCATCAGGTCGCAGATCACCTCCAGCGGCAGCCGCGAGGCCGCCGACGGCATGAAGTCCCCGGGGCGCTCGGCGATCAGCTCGTCGACCAGCCGCCCGGCGAGCCGGCCGACGTTCTCCTCGGCGTCCGCCAGCAGCCGCGGGGTGAACCGCCGCGAGATGATCCGGCGCAGCGCCGCGTGCTCGGCCCCGTCCATGTTGACCATCGAGTTCCCGAACAGCGCCTTCGCCCAGCCGGCCGGCTCCGGGGTGGTGACCCCCGGGGCGCTCGCGAACACCTGCGGTGTGCGGCTCGCGGTCCGCACGTCGGCGTGGCGCACCAGGGCGTGGAACGGTTTGCCGGAGGTACGCGCGGTACCCGGCCGCGGAGTGAACAGCACCGGCGCGTCCAGCTCCCGCAGCAGGGCGAACGCCCGGAGCCGGTCGGGGCGCGGCAACCGCCAGAAGGCGGGGTCGGCCAGATCGACGTCCGCCGCGCTCGGCACACGGTCCCCGGACAACTGGTACGGAACGGTCATGTCCATCACCTCCACGGTTCGCCAGGCCATGTTCCGGTCCGCCGGCCGTGCGGGGCCCCGCGACGCGGCCCGCCGCGCCCGATGGCCCCCCGTCCTCACGCGTTTGACGGAACGTGACCGTCGCGTGTGCGCCGTACGCCGCACGCACGAGAACTGTTTCGCGACCGCCTCGTTGTCAACATCGCCATCAGCAGCACCTCGGACGAGTTAACGAGGCGAGTCAACGAGAGGCAGGCAGTCATCCCATGAGCCCCACCCCCGCGAAACCGGGCGGCACCCGCGTCCCCTCCCGGCGGATCGTCCTGCGCGGAGCCTTCACCGCCGCAGTGGTCACGGGCACCGCAGGCGCCCTGCTCCCGCTGCTCGACCGTGAGCAGGCCGAAGCGGCCCGGCCCGCAGCGGGCCCCGAGGCGTCCGGAAGCGGCGCCGGAGCGACGACGGCGAAGGAATCCACGACGGAGGAGTTCGCCGAGATGTACCGGGGCCGGGAGATCCGGGGGACGGCGACCGTCGTCGTCCCCGCGGGCGTCCCGGACGACGACCGGGTGGCGGTCGCCGTCGAACCGGTCACCGAGATCCGCATCGACGGCAGACCGCTGCACGTCATGAGGCGGGCGGACGGCACCTATCTGAGCGACGTCCGGCACTACGAGTCGTACCCGACGCTGCTGGAGACGGCCCGCGCCGCAGTCGACGAACTCGGCGCCGCCAGGCTCTCGCCCCCCGCCGCGCACCGCATGTGAACCAGGAGGACCAGCACCGGTGTACACCCGCAAGAACCAGCGCGACCTCACGCGCACCGAGAAGCGCCGGCTCGTCGACGCGATCCTGAAACTCAAGCGCACGGGCCGCTACGACGACTTCGTCGTCATGCACCGCGAGTACTACGTGATGGACACCGAGCGCAGGCCGCGCCCGGCGCACATGACGTCCTCGTTCTTCCCCTGGCACCGCCAGTACCTGCTGGAGTTCGAGAAGGCCCTCCAGGGCGTCGACGCGGGCGTCAGCGTCCCCTACTGGGACTGGACCCAGGACAACAAGCCGACCTCGTCGCTGTGGGCGGAGGACTTCCTCGGCGGCAACGGCAGGCCCGGCGACCGCCGGGTCACCACCGGAGCCTTCGCCTACGAGGCGGGCAACTGGAGCGTCGGAAAGGGAGTCACCGACGAGAACTACCTCACCCGCAACTTCGGCAGGCCCGGCGGCAACCCCGTCTCCCTCCCCACCAAGGACGACGTGGCGCGGGCGCTGAAGGACCCGGTCTACGACACCGAGCCCTGGAACAGCATCAGCACCGAGGGCTTCCGCAACCGCATCGAGGGGTGGGGGATCCGGAACGTTCGGCCGGTGGGCCTCCACAACCAGGTCCACCAGTGGGTCGGCGGCCCGATGGCGGGCGCGGCCTCCCCCGAGGACCCGGTGTTCTGGTTCCACCACTCCTTCGTCGACCTGCTGTGGGACCGGTGGCGCAAGGCGCACCCGAAGTCCGCCTACCTCCCGGGCCGCAAGCCCGCCTCGCCCAGCCAGGACCGTCGGTACGTCTTCGGACTGGACGAGGCGATGCCCCCCTGGGGCGTCACCCCGAGGAAGCTCCTCGACCACGGCAAGGTCTACCGCTACGCCTGAGCCCGCACGAAGGAACGGCCGGCCCCCTCCGTGCGGAGGGAGCCGGCCGTTCCGGTGCTGCCGGTGATCAGCGGCCGTAGCCGTAGTCCCCGTCGCCGCCGTTGTCGTGGCCCCCGGAGGCGTTGACGCAGGTGTTGCCGAAGGCCGGGTTCAGCAGGCCGATCACGTTGATCGTGTTGCCGCAGAGGTTCACCGGCACGTGCACCGGGACCTGGACGCTGTTGCCCGAACCGACGCCGGGGGAGGCGGCGGCGAGGCTCTGCGCGCCGGCGTCCGCGGACGCCATGCCGGCGCCGCCGGCGATCAGCGCGCCGGTGCCGGCCATGACAGCGGCAACCTTCGTCATGCGAGACATTGAGAACTCCTTGTAAAGAAGGGGGTGTGCTGCGGACACGAGGCCCGCACCCCCTGACAACGCGAAAGACGCCGGACGGTAACGGATCAGCGCATAGGTGATATCTCCGACGCCCCTGTCCGGCGTACGCCCGGCGCGTCAGCGGCCGATCACCGGAAGCCCCGTCAGCCGCTCGTGCCAGTCCCGCGCCGATGGGAAACGGGCCTTCACCGTCTCCACCGCCCGCTCCCGCACCGCCACCTGCGACTCGCGCAGCCGCAGCAGCGGCTCCAGCCCCGGACGGGCCAGCAGCAGCCGCTGGTTGACCACCGGCACCGGCCCCCAGTGGTTCTTGTAGCTCTCCGCGCCGCGCAGCAGACTCAGCACCTCGCGCCCGGCGTCCGAGGCCTGCTGGGCCACCTCGCGCAGCAGCATCGTCGACACATCGACCTTCCGTTCGCGCAGCGCCGGATCCGCGCCGTACAGATAGCCGCCCGTCAGATGCCCGGACTGCAACGACAGGTTGGACGCCACCACCTCGCCGTTCAGCCGGAACTCGGTCATCGCCGCCGTGCCGTCCGCCACCATCCGCCCCACCGACCGGACCAGATGGTCCGAGAACCGGGCCCGCAGATGCTCGGGATTGACGCCCCGGCCCTCCCACTGCCTCTCGTGCAGCCGCAACAGCGTGCCGACCGCCGCCGGCACCCCGTCCTGCGGGATCCGGTGCGCCTCGACGCCCAGCGCCTCGACCTTGCGCAGCTTCGAGCGCAGCCGCTGCCCCCGCGAACCCGTCAGCCGCGCCACGAGATCGCCCAGCGGCTCGGCCGGAAGCTCCATGCACGTCGAGTCCGTGAGCCGGCTCCGGGCCCCCGGCCACCGCCCGAACAGCAACTGCGCCGACGCGTCCGGCCGGACCTCCCGCAGGTCCACCACGGTGTGCCGGGCGGCCCGGTCCAGACCGCGCCCCAGCGCCCCCACCGCGTACCCGGCCTCCTCCTCGTCCAGCAGGATGTCGAAGAAGTCGGAGATGGCCCCGCCCATCGGGACGAGCAGCGGCATCGGACGGTGCACCAGCATCAGCGGCGCCGCCCCGATCAGCCGCCCCGCCCGGCGCACCAGCAGCACCCGCAGCCGGCCCTCCTGGCCGTAGGAGATCCACCACGAGTGGAGCCAGGCGTGGCTCTGGAACGGGGTGGCGGTGGCGCACCGGCGGTGCAGGGCGTCCCACTCCCCGGCGAGCGCGCCGAACTCCCGGAAGTCCCGGCACAGCGTCACGGCGAGGCCGCCCGCCCGGAGGCCCGTCATCGGACGAGCTCCCGTTCGTCCTGGGCGACGTTGCCGCCCTCGGCCGTCGGCCCCGGCACCTGCGCCGAGACGCTCCAGCCCGCCCGGCGTGGCCGGACCAGCAGCACGAGCCCGCCCAGCAGACCGCCCGCCGCGGCCCCCACGGCGGTGCCCAGCGGCATCGACGGCGAGACCGGCCGGTCCGGCGTCATCGCATGGGTGAACTTGATCAGCTTCACCCCGGTGTCCTTGGAGACATGGCCGCTGCTCACGATGACGGCCTCGATGACCGCGTTCGCGATGTCGGCCGCCTTGTGCCGGTCCTCGGAGGTGCCCGTCACCGCGATCATCGGCGAGTCGGGCGAGGTCTCCGACGTCACGTGGGACCGCAGTTCGCGCACCGGCTCACCCGCCGCGCCCTGGGCGTACGAGAGCGTCGCGTCGCTCGTGGTCAGCCGCCCGTACGACTGGGCGTACCCCAGCGCCGCCGAGGGGTCCGTCTCCCCTTCGGCGACCGCCATCGCATAGCTGGTGGCCTCGTACTGCGGCGCGGCGAACGCACCGTACGAGAGCCCGGACGCGGTGCCGATCAGTACGCAGACGGGCAGCGGCCACCAGTGCGGAAGCCGGGTGAGGGCGGTGCGCAGCCGACGGGCGACGGCGGGTCGCTGCTGCTCGGGTGACTCGGTCATGAAAGGGCTCTCCGGTTCGGTGGGGCGGTGTCGAGGGCGTACGCGTACACGTCCATCAGGCGCTCGCTGCTGCGTCTGATGTCGTAGTGGCCGACGGCCCGGGGCGGCGGCCGCCGGTCCGTGCGGGCCTGTATCAGCTGCCGCAGCCGGGCCGTCAGCTCCTCGGGGCTCCCGGCGATCCGGGTGGCGCCCGGGGCGTGGGCGGCGGGCAGGTCGTCGATGGCGGGGCAGGCGTCGTGGAGGACGGGCAGCCCGGCGGCGAGCGCCTCCACGGCGGCCAGCCCGAAGGACTCCTCGCGGGACGTGGAGACGAAGACGTCCAGGGCGCTCAGCAGCGCCGGCACCCCCGGAACCGGACCGTCCCCGTCCTCGTCGCACTCCCCGAGGAACCGGATCCGGTCCACGGCCCCCAGCCGCAGGGCCAGCGCGCGCAGCGCCCCCGCCTCCGGACCGTCCCCGGCCAGCAGCAGTCGGGCATCCGGCAGCGCGGCGACCGCGCGGATCAGCACGTCGAACCGCTTGCCCGGCACCAGCCGGCCGACCCCGCCGACGACGAACGCCTCCTCGGGGATGCCCAGCGCCGCCCGTACGGAGGTCCGCCGCGCCCCGTCGAAGCGGAACCGGTCCGCGTCGATGCCGTTGGGCACCAGCCGGATCCGGTCGGCGGGCACTCCCCAGTCCCGCAGCCGGCCGGCCACGGTGGAGGAGACGGCGACCGTCGCCGCGCCGAGCCGTTCGGTGGAGAGGTAGAGGGCGCGGATGGACCGGGTGAGCGGGCGGCCCTCGATCTCAGCACGCCCCAGGGAGTGTTCGGTCGCGACGGTGGCCCGGGTCCCGGCGAGCCGGGCCGCGATCCTGCCGTACACACAGGCCCGGTAGAGATGCGTGTGGACCAGGTCGTAGCGGCCGTCCCGGATCAGCCGGGCCAGCCTGCCGACGGCCGAGAGATCCCGGTTGCCGCGCATCCCCAGGTGGGTCACCCGGATCCCGTCGGACCGCAGCTCCTCGGCCACCGCCCCCGGGTTGGTGAGCGTCACGACGTCGCACTCCACCGGCAGATGGCGCAGCAGCAGCCGCAACTGCCGCTCGGCGCCACCGACCCCGAGTCCGGTGATGACGTGCAGCGCCCTCACCGCGGACCGCCCGCCCGCGCGGGCGTGGCGTTCCGGGAGCCCGCACCGGGCACCGCCACCTGCCGCAGCCCGTGCCGCAGATCCTTCGCCCACAGCCGCACCCCCCGGTCCGCCTGGCTGATGTGGGTGCGGGGCAGGGCGAACCGGCTGAGCAGCGGGCCCGGGGCCAGCGCGCACGCATAGCCGTAGCCCGCCGTGCGCGCGGCCTCGGTGACCCGGCGGTCGAGGATGCCGTACGGGTAGCAGAAGCCCTCCGGGAGCGAGCCGGTCAGCTCGCCGATCAGCTCCCGGCTGTCGGCCGTCTCGCGGCGCAGCTCCTCGTCCGACAGCGCCGTCAGGTCCTGGTGGTACAGGCCGTGCGAGCCGACCTCCATGCCCGCGGCGGCCACCCGCCGGACGTCCTCGTGGGTGAGCAGCGGCTTGCGCGGGCCCAGCGGATCCCACGCGTTGACCCCTCCCGGCCGGCCCGGCAGCACGAACACCGTTGCCCGGCAGCCGTGCTTGCGCAGCACCGGCAGCGCCTCGCCGAGGAAGTCCGCGTACCCGTCGTCGAAGGTCAGCCCGACCAGCCCGCGCCGCCCGGACGCCCCCGCGCGCAGCAGCTCCGACACCCCCACCCCGGTCAGCCGCCGGCTGCGCAGCCAGGACAGCTGCTCGTCGAGGCGCTCGGGGGAGACGGTGATGCCGTACGGATCGTCGCTCGGATCCGTCACCGAGTGGTACGTGAGGATCCACGGCTGACGGCGGGTGTGCGGGCGGAGCCGGGACGAGGGAGCGTCGGCGCAATGTGCCGAGGATTCAGCGGCCATCAAGGAACCTCCGTCGGGTGAGTGCCAGCAGGGAAACGACCTCGGGCGAGCGCAGGGCCAGCCCGGACAGGAAGAACACGGCGGGGACGAGGAGACACCCGGCGGCCAGGCTCAGCACCGGGTCGGGAACGAGCGGCGCGCAGGCCCAGCCCGCCGCGCCCGCCGCCAGCGACGCCCCGGTGAGCCGGCCCAGCGAGAGCGCCACGGCCGGCGTCCGGATCGGCACCACCCGGGTGCCGAGGCCCATGAGGAGCAGCAGCGCCGTCGTGCTGATGCCGATGGCGTTGGCGGTCGCGATGCCGTCCACCCCGAAGCGGTACGTCAGCGCGTACCCGGCCCCCATGGTGACCAGCAGCCCGGTGCCCATCGCGAACGCCGGGAACCAGGTGGGCCGCCCGGACGAGAAGAACGGCCGGCTCAGCGCGCCGACCAGGCAGTGCCCCAGCAGCCCCAGTGCGTACACCCGCATCACCTGCGCGGTGGAGTCGGTGTCGGCGACGTCGAACGCGCCGCGCTGGAAGAGCACTTCGATGATCTGGGGCGCGTAGCCGAGGACCACCGCCGTGCCGAGCAGCACCACCATCCCGGCCAGTGCCAGATCCCGCTCCACCCGCAGCCGGGCCTTCTCCCGGTCTCCGGCGGCCATGGCCTGCGCGACCACCGGGAAGGTCACCGTGCAGATCATCAGCGACAGCACCATCGGCATCTGCGCGACCTTCTGCGCGTAGTTCAGATGCGAGATCGCGCCCGCCGGGAGCGTGGAGGCCAGGAACCGTTCCACCAGCACCTGGGACTGACGGCTGACCACGAACAGGACCACCGGCGCCAGCACCGCGAACCCCAGCAGCGGAGCGGTCCGCGCGGCCCGCCGCCCCGGCCGCCCGAGCCGCGGCAGCCGGGGCCGCGCGAGCGGTACCAGCCGCAGGAACATGGGCAGTTGGGTCAGGATCATCAGCGCGCTGCCGACCGCGACCCCCACCGCAGCGGCCCGCACCCCCCACACGGAGTGCAGAGCCAGCGTCATCCCGATGATGCCGAGGTTGTACGCGACATAGACCCCGGCGGGCGGCAGGAAGCTGCGGTGCGCGCGCAGCGCGGCGCTGAAGTAGCCGGTGATCCCGAACGTGAGGACGGTGACCGCGGTCAGCCGGGTGCAGTCCACCGCGAGCCGCGGATCGGCGAGCCCCGGGGCCAGGACGCCCACGACCCACGGGGCGCCCGCGATCAGCAGGGCCGCGCCGCCGGAGAGCAGGAGGAAGAGACGCGGGAGCGTGGCCGCCACGAGATCCCGTACGGGGTCGGATCCGGGAGTTTTGCCGGCCTCGGCCCGTCGGGTCAGGGCCAGGCTGAAGGCCGGGACGAGGAGGAGCGCCATCCCGTCCTCGATCAGGAGCGTCGCCGCCATCTCGGGCACGGTCCAGGCGATCAGGAACGCGTCGCTCGCGTCGCTCGCCCCGAAGTACCGGGCGATGGCCTGGTCCCGCACCAGCCCGAGCACGGCCCCCAGCACGGTCAGCACCGCCGTGGCCGCCGCCGCACGGGCGAGGAAGGACCCGAGCCGCGGCGCCTCGCCGCTCTCCGTACCCGGCGCGGCGCCGGGGGAGAGGGGCCCCTCCGGGCCCGCCCCCGGGGCCGGGAGCAGCGGCGGGGCCGGGGCGGAGGCAGGGAGCGGCGGCGGTACCGCCGCTGGGTCCGCCGGGCGCGCTCCCGTCTCCGTGCCCGTACCGCTCTCGCTCATGCGGCGCTCACCCGGTCCGGCTCGGCCAGCGCCCACCAGGCCGCCAGCCCCAGCACGACCCCGCTCAGCACCGTGGTGGGCCCGCCGATGTCCGCGTACAGGAAGTTGACGCTCTGCCAGGTCATCAGCGCGACCGCCACCAGACCGCAGTCCATGGCCGCGTGTCCGCGCGAGCGGGCCAGGCGCAGCCGGCGGACCGCGCCTACCAGGATCGCCGCCCAGCTGCCGACGAGCGCGGTCAGTCCGATCAGGCCCTGTTCGCCGAGGACCAGGAGATACATGTTGTGCGGGGACAGGAGGGCCTGCCGGCGGAACTCCTGGCCCGCCCCGGCGGTGTCGCTGCCGGAGGAGAGCCCGATGGAGGCGTGTCCGTCGCGGTGGTCGGGGAAGCCCTTGAGGCCGACCCCGGCGGCGGGCCGCTCGCGCCACATCGCGCCCGCCGCGCTCCACATGGCGTAGCGGTCGCTGACCGAACGGTCCGGGGTGCTCGTCACCCGGGTGACGCTGGCGGCCCGGTCCGCGATCATCTCGGAGCCGATGCCGAACCCGCCGACCACCACCACCCCGGCCGCGCCCAGCACCGCCAGCGACGTGAGAGCCTGCCGCCGCCCGGCCAGCGCCAGCGCGGCGAGGACCGCGGCGGCCGTGGCGATCCACACGCCCCGGCTGAACGACAGCGTCAGCGGCACGATCAGCGCGACGGCGAGGACGGCGGCCGCCGGCCGCAGCCAGGACGGGGCGGCGCCGGGCGTGCGCAGGGCGCAGGCGGTGGCGGCGAGCAGCCCGTAGGCGACGACGGTCGCCATGCCCATGATGTCGCTGGGGCCGAAGGTGCCGACCGCCCGGATGTCCTCGCCCATGTAGGACGCGCCGGTCCCGGTGACGTACTGATGGACGCCCGTGACACCCTGGACGACCGCCAGCAGCACCAGCGCACCGGCGACGACCCGGAACCCGTACGCGTCCTCGACCAGCAGGAACACCGCGACCGGTACGAGGACGAAGACCTGGAGATAGCGGACGAGCCCCGGCAGGGCGGCCGCCGGGTCCGCCGCCGTGACCGTGGCCACCGCGAAGCCCACCACCGGCAGGCCCAGGACCAGTGCGGCGGCGGCGCTCAGCGGGCGTCGGCGCAGATACAGCAGCCGGCCCACGCACAGGAGCACCGCCATCCCCGAGGCCAGATCGGCCGGTCCGACCGCCGGGCCGCCGCCCCCGCCGGCGACCCCGTAGGGCAGGGCGGGCAGCAGAACGGTCGCGACCAGCGGCAGCAGCGGCCACCGGCTCCGCCAACCGCCCCGCCGGGGGCGGGAGACGGCACGGGGCGCGGACGACGGCGCCGGAGCGGGCCGGGTGAGGACTGCGGCCATGGTCAGCTGCCTCCGAGCCGGAACAGGGAACCGGCGGTCCGCGCCAGCACGCACGCGTCCTGCCACAGCGACCAGGTCTCGATGTAGCGGTTGTCGAAGCGGGCCCGCTCCTCGATCGAGGTGTCCCCCCGCAACCCGTTCACCTGGGCCAGCCCCGTGATGCCGACCGGCATCCGGTGACGGGCCTGGTAGCCGGGGTGGGCACGGCTGAACTGCGCCACGAAGAAGGGGCGTTCGGGGCGCGGGCCGACCATGCTCATATCGCCGCGCAGAACGTTCCACAGCTGCGGCAGCTCATCGAGGGAGGTCCGGCGCAGCACCCGGCCGACCCGGCTCATCCGTCCGTCGGACGCGACGTTCCAGCGGGTCGCGGACTCCTGGACGTCGGCGGGCCGCAGCGTACGGAACTTCAGCAGGACGAAGGGACGACCGTGCCGGCCGACGCGCTCCTGCCGGAAGATCACGCCCGGCCCGTCGGAAAGCCGCACGGCCAGGGCGCAGGCCGCCATCACCGGGGCCGCCAGCAGCAGTCCGACCGCGGCCAGGACGGCGTCCATCGCCCGCTTCACCCCATGACCGAGGGGACGGTCGGTCCCGTCGTGCAGGGGCTGGGCGGTGAAGCCCCACAGATGGTCCGGGCGGCCTCCCGCCGGAGGACCCGCGACCGCGCCCGGGCCGGTGACCAGCCACACCCGGCAGCCGTGCCCGGTGAGCAGGGTGAAGAGCGCGGCGCCGTCCGGGGTGGCCTCGGGCGGCGCGGTGAACACCGCGTGCCGCACGCTGTTCTGCACGACCGCCCGCCCCACCTCCTGGGGCGAACCGAGCACCGGCAGCGGCACGGTGTCGGAACCCGCCGGCTGCTTCTCGTCCCCGGCCGCCGGGGCGGCGACCAGCCCGACCGGCCGCAGCCCGTACGCGGGGTGGTCGTACAGGGCGGCCGTCACCTGACGGGCCAGCGGGCCCTGGCCCACGACCAGCGTGGACAGCGGGCGGCGGACGGCGGCCCGGCGCCGGGCCCGGTACGCGGCCGCACGCCCCGCGCAGGTCAGCGCGGTCTGCGTACCGGCCCCGTACGCGAGCACCGCCCAGCCGATCGCGTGCTGCGGGGCCCAGACGTCCAGCACCTCCATGGTCACGTACCACTGGAGGAGGGTGAGACCGGTGAGCGCGGGCAGTTCGGAGAGGACCGAGAAGGACAAGCGCATCCGGTACAGGCCGCGTTGGGCGAAGAGCAGCACCTGCACCACCGCCTGCGCGGCCACCAGCAGCCACGGCCAGGAGACCGGGACGACCAGGGCGAACGTCACGGCCGGGGCCAGGGCGTCCACACCCAGCAGCGGCACGGAACGGCCGTACCGGACGGCCCGGCGCTCACCGGGCCGCACCTGCGCACCGCCGCCGCTTCTTCGCGGCGGATGAACCGTGTGAGCCTGTACGGCTGTCGCCTGGCCGGATCCGGGAACCGGTGCACTCTCCATCGTCATCGCTCGGTGCGCTTCCTCGTCGTGGGGCCGGACATGCCGACAAGTTCCTGGTAGAGACCGGCAACCGCCCCCGCGGTCCGTCGGACGTCGAAGGCCGCCCGGGTGTGGCGCAGGGCCCGGTGGGACACCGCCTCGCGCAGTTCCGGGTCGGCGAGCAGCGCGGTCAGCGCCGCGGCCAGTGCCTCCGGATCCTCCGGAGGCACCAGACAGTGGTCCTCGTGGCCGGGCGGCAGGCTCTCCCGCGCCCCGTTCACGTCGGTCATCACGACGGGGCGGCCGCAGGCCATCGCCTCCAGCGGGGCCAGGGCCATGCCTTCCCAGCGGGAGGGCAGGACGAGGACGTCCGCCGCGTGGATCCACGGCCGTACGTCCGCGCAGGCTCCGGTGAACAGCACGCCCGGCGGGGCCGATGCCTCCAGGGCGCCCCGGTCGGGACCGTCGCCCACCAGGACCAGCCGGGCCCCGGCCACCGGCATCCGGCGCCAGGCCCGCAGCAGGACGTCCTGCCCCTTCTGCCGGGTCAGCCGGCCGACGCAGACGACCAGCGGGGCGTCGCGGTCGACACCGTCCCCTAAGGGCAGCGACGCGCGGGCCTCCGCGCGGCCGCCGGGGCGGAAGCGGTCGAGGTCGATGCCGTTGTGGATGACCGACCAGCGGGCCGCGATGCCCGCCTCCTGGCCGGTGCGGCGCTCCGACTCGCTGACGCACAGGATGTGATCGGCCCAGCGTGCCCCGAACCGCTCCCAGCCGAGGGCGAGTTCGGCGGTGCGCCCGCCGACGGCCTCGAACGACCAGGCGTGCGGCTGGAACACCGTGGGAACCCGGCCGCGCACCGCGATCCGGCCCGCCAGTCCCGCCTTGGCGCTGTGGGCGTGCACCACGTGCGGGCGGCTCGCGCGGACGATACGGCGCGCGGCGGCGACCTCACCGGCCAGCCGGGGGCCGGGGGCGCGGGTGGCGGACCAGTCGTGGACCTCGGCGCCCGCCGACGCCGCCCCGAGGGCCAGCGGGCTCCCGGGCGGACAGGCCACCACGGGGCGCAGTCCCGACCCGGCCTGGGCCCTGACGAGATCGGTGACGACCCGGGCCACTCCGCCGTCCACGGGCTGAACCAAATGAAGGACCGTCAATTGTCTTTCTTCACGACGCATGTGCAGCACGCACGGCTCTCTTCGCTCAATCCGGTCAGTAAGGCCCACCGGGCCCAAAGCCGAACTGCACTTTCGCAGAGATGTGGCGAAATCGTGCGCGTGACTCGCTCATACGACCACACGGGGATGACGCGTTCCGGAGGGCCGTTCGAGTGGCAGTGAGAGAGACCGGAGCATGGCCGAAACCCCTTTTCGGGCAGGTCGCGAAAGGGCTCGCGCGGGGCTGTCGCACGGAATGGCGGCAGTGCTCCGTACGCATGGCGCCGGTTATACCGTCACCTTTTTCCGCCTTACCGCACACCGCCGATCGCCGCATCGGATGGCATCACCATCCATCGGCCGATTACGCCGTTCTCGTGGTGCGGTCCGCGGTGCCGAAAGCGACGTCCGTGGCGCGCGCCACGATCTCCACCTCGTCGCCCAGCGCCCATTCCGCGACCCGCGAGGCCATCGCCGCCGGAACCACGTCGCTGATGTCCGGCGCGGCCGGAATGTCGTACGTGGCGTGGGCGTCGTGCGGCAGGACGACCCGGTAGTCCAGCTCCAGGGCCCGGCGGGCGGTGGCGAGCACACACATCTCCGACATCACCCCGCACACGGCGAGCGACCGGACGCCCGCCGCCGTCAGCTCGGCCGCCAGCGAGGTGTCCTCGAAGCCGTCGTCCTCGCTCTTGCGGATCACGCTCTCGCCCGGTCCGGTGCGCACCGGCAGACGCAGCTCCCACCCGGGCGTCCCGGGCTCGTCGGGCGCCCCGGCCGGGCCGTCGTTCTGCAGATGCACGACGAGCGCCCCGGCCCGGCGGGCCCGCTCGACCAGATCCGTCACCCGGTCCAGCAGCCGGGGCGCGTCGGGCACGGCGGCGTCCCCCGCGACGAATGCCTCCTGGACATCGACGACGAGCAGCGCCTGGACGGGAGCGGGGCGGCGGTCATACCGGAGGAGTCCTTACGTCGTCACGGCGGCGGCTCCGCGGGCGAAGCCCCGGCAACGCCCATCGTGCCGGACGACGGCCCGTGGCCGCCCACCGATTTCCGGCGGGCGGCCACGGGCCGGGGTGGCGCGGTCCACGAAGTCAGCCGGTGCGGTCCACGAGATACGGGATCAGCGTCAGCAGATCCGCACGGGCCTCCTCGGCCAGCGGCACCCGGTCCAGACAGTCGCGGGCCGCCGCCAGATGCTCCCGGGCCTCGGCGAGCGTGGCCCGCCGTCCGCCTGCCTCGTCGATCAGCTCGGCCGCACGGCGCGCCGCCCGGTCGTCGAGCGGTCCGGCGGAGGCGAGCAGCGCATCGAGGCGCCGGGCCGCCGGGTGGTCGGCGGACAGGGCCGCGAGCACCGGGTAGGTCTTCTTCAGCCGCCGCAGATCGCTGTGCACCGGCTTGCCGGTCACCTGCGGATCGCCCCAGATGCCGAGCAGATCGTCCACCGCCTGGAACGCCACCCCCACATGCCGCCCCGCCTGGTCCAGCGCCTCCGAGGTGGACGCCGGGGCGCCGGCCAGCGCCGCGCCCAGGGCGGCCGCGCAGCCGAGCAGGGAACCCGTCTTGAGGGTGGCCATCGAGCGGTACTCGTGCGGCAGGACCGCCCCGGGCCCGGTCCACGGCCGGGACTCGAAGAGCAGGTCCTGCGCCTGACCGCGCACCAGATCGCCCAGCGCGCCGGCCAGGTGCCGCACCGCGGCCGGACCGCCAGGGCCCGGCGCCTCCGCCAGCGTGGCGACGGCCAGCGCGAACAGGGCGTCCCCCGCGAGGACCGCCGGGCCCGTGCCGTACGCCTTCCAGAGCGTCGGCCGGCGGCGACGGGTCTCGTCGCCGTCCATGATGTCGTCGTGGATCAGGGAGAAGGTGTGGATCAGCTCGACGGCGACCGCACCGAGCACCGCGTCCGAACCGCAGCCGCCCGCGGCCTCCGCGCCGAGCACCGCGAGTGCCTGGCGCACCCCCTTGCCCTGCGATCCGGGCACCGGCTCGCCGCCCGTCCCGCTCCAGCCCAGCGAGAACGCCGCCGTCTCCGCGTGCCAGGGGTGAAGCCGGCCCACCGACTCCACCAGGGCCGGGCGCACCAGCTCGCGGCACCGGTCCAGTATCTGCGGGGCACTCGCCCGGCGGGTCGTGGAGAGCGTCATGCGCGGTCGCCCCTCCCGTCCGCCACGGGCTGTTCCACGCCGAGCTCGGCGTACGCCTTCTCGACCATCTCCCGGGCGTTCAGCAGCCCGATCCGGCTGAGCCTGCCCCGCAGTTCGTCCAGGTCGGCGGCGGTGGCCGCGCGGTCCCGGCCGAGCCTGGCCCGCGCCTTGACCAGGCCGAGGGAGGACAGCGCCTCGCCGCGCGGTTCGTCCATCGCGCGGAACTCGCCGAGCGCCTGCTCGTAGACCTCTCGGGCCTCCTCGTACCGCCCGGCCCGGAACAGCACGTTGGCCCGCATCTTGTGGTTGTACGCCAGGGCGCTGGACAGCTTCATCTCGCGGCAGGTGACCTCGGCCTCGGAGAGCAGATCGAGGGCCCGCCCGGTCGCCCCGTCCCGGAGGGAAACGATGTCGGCGATGCCGCGCAGCGCCCAGGCCCGGCCCCGCCGGTCGTCCGCGTCGCCCGCCAGGACCGCCGCCTCCTCGAACATCTCCAGCGCCGTGTCCAGCGAGCCGGTGTTGCGGTGGATCTGCGCGATGCCCTCCAGTGCCCACACGGTGTGCCGGGCCTCGCCCCGGGCGCGCGCCTCGGCCAGCAACTGTTCGTGCAGCGTCGCGACGGTGGCGTAGTCGCCCTGGATCCGCCCGGTCTCGGCGAGACCGGCCAGGGAGTAGCCGCGGGCGACCACATCGCCGCCCCGCTTGCCCAGCTCCGCGGCGAGGCCGAGCAGCCGGAACGCGAGCCGCAGCGCCCCGCGCTGCCGTGCCAGCGTGCCGCCGCTCCACAGCGCCCAGGCCATCGCCCCGGTGTTCCCGGCCGCCCGCGCGGCCCGGTAGCTGGCCTTCCAGGCCCGGTCGGCCTCCGCCACGTGCCCGAGCCTGCGGTGGGCCTCGGCCACGGCGAGGCCGGAGCGGGCCACCTCCTCCTGCGATCCGGAGAGCTCGGCCTGCCTCAGATGGCGTACTCCCTCGGCCAGTACGTCGGTGAGGGAGGCGTTCACCGACATCTTGGTGAGAGCTCCCTGGTACTCGGGCGCCAGTGCCTTGGTCTGCATGGGTGCCTTCCGCGCGGTGCCGGGCCCGCATCGGGGCGGCTATACCCTCTGCGTATACATGGGGGGTATAGTCGGCCGGTCGTGCAGGCCCGGATCATGTGGGGGTTGGACGCCGCTCGTCACACGCGGCGAACCGTCCTGTCATTGATCAAGACGGCAGCGGGCCGAGGAGGGTTGCTCGTACGGCCCAGCTCGTTCCGCTTTCGCTCACGATCCCGTTCCCGTGCCCGAAAGTGTGCCGAAAGCTCCTGTTCGCGCTGTGGCCCGCCCCCCCGAACGGCCGCTCCTGACCTGCGACGGCACCGCCGCCGCGCTCGAATGAACAGGTGATGGCGCCCCCGGACGACTGCCTCGCCCGCAATGAGTGGATCTGCGGCGCCTATCTCTCCAGCCGTCGCGAGATCCTCGTGGACGCGGTGCTGCAACACCTCCAGCTGACGGCCGCCGCGGTGGCCGTCGCCCTGGTGCTCGCCGTCCCGCTGGCCCTGGCGGCCCGCCGGTGGCGCTGGGCGGCCGGGCCGGTGCTCGGCCTGACGACGATCCTGTACACGATCCCGTCGCTGGCGATGTTCTCGCTGCTGCTGCCCCTGTACGGACTCTCCGCCGCGCTCGTCGTCGCGGGTCTGGTCCTCTACTCGCTGACGCTGCTCGTCCGCAACATCCTGGCCGGGCTCCGCGCCGTCCCCGAGGAGACCCGGCAGGCCGCCCGCGGCATGGGCTACGGGCCGCTGCGCCTGCTGCTCGCCGTGGAGCTCCCGCTCGCGCTGCCCGCCGCGATGGCCGGGCTGCGCATCGCGACCGTCTCCGCTGTCTCCCTGGTCACCGTCGGGGCGATCGTCGGCCACGGCGGACTCGGCAACCTCATCTACTCCGGCATGAACACCTACTTCAAGGCCCAGGTGCTCACCGCCTCCGTCCTGTGCGTCGTCATCGCCGTCGCCGCCGACCTGCTGCTCCTGGGAGCGGGCCGACTGCTGACGCCCTGGACCCGGAGGCGGGCGTGAGCACGCACCGGGACGGGAGGCGGGCGTGAACACCCTGGCGGACACCTGGTCCTGGCTCACCACCGCCGCGCACTGGTCCGGGCCGGACGGCGTCTGGAACCGGCTCGGCGAACATCTCTTCCTCACCGTCGTCTGCCTGCTCATCAGCTGCCTGATCGCCCTGCCCGTCGCCCTGGTCCTGGGCCACCTCGGCAAGGGCGGCGCGCTCGCCGTCAACCTCTCCAACATCGGCCGGGCCGTGCCCACCTTCGCCGTGCTGGTCCTGCTGCTGCTCACCCCCGTCGGCACGTACGGCCAGTGGTCGACGATCATCGCGCTGGTGCTGTTCGCCGTGCCGCCGCTCCTCACCAACGCCTACGTCGGCATGCGCGAGGTCGACCGGGACGTCGTCCGGGCCGCCCGGGGCATGGGCATGACCGGCCGTCAGATGCTGCTGGGCGTGGAACTGCCGCTCGCCCTCCCGCTGATCCTCACCGGTGTACGGATCGCCGCCGTGCAGCTGGTCGCCACCGCCACCCTCGCCGCACTGGCCGGCGGCGGGGGACTGGGCCGGATCATCACCGCCGGCTTCAACCTCGCCGCCACCCCGCAGGTGGTGGCCGGAGCGATCCTCGTGGCCGTCTTCGCCCTCCTCGTCGAAGGCCTCTTCGAGGCGGGGCAGCGCCTCGTGCCCCGGCGCGGACGGGAGGCCGTGTGAACCGCGCCCGCCGGGCCCTGGCCGCGCTGGCCCTCCTCGCCGCCACCGCCTGTACCACCGGGCCCAGCCTGGAGAACCAGGGCGAGGTCACCGCACCGCCCGGCGACAGCAGGGAACTCACCGTCGGCTCGGCCGGATTCACCGAGAGCGACCTGCTCGCCCAGATGTACGCCCTGCTCCTGGAGAACGCCGGATACTCCGCCGACATCATCGCCGTCACCAACCGGGAGATCTACGAACCCGCCCTGGAGAACGGGCAGATCGACGTCGTCGCGGAGTACGCGGCGACCTTCGCCGACTGGCTCAACGCCAAGGCCAACGGCGCCGACGCGCCCCCCGTCGGATCGCCCGACCTCGCCACCACCATGAAGGCGCTCCGCGCGCTGGCCGCCCCGCGCGGGCTGACCGTGCTCGACCCCGGCCGGGCCGTCGACCAGAACGCCTTCGCGGTCTCCGCCGCGTACGCGAGGAAGCACGGGCTCACGACCCTCAGCGACGTCGGCGCGGCGAAGCTGCCCGTACGGCTGGCGGCGGGCGACGAATGCGTCCAGCGGCCCTACTGCGCCCCCGGGCTGCGCAAGACGTACGGCATCGACGTCGTCGCCGTCGACCCGAAGGGCGTCGGCACCACCCAGGCGAAACAGGCGGTGCAGAACGGCCAGGACCAGATGGTGCTCACCACCACGACCGACGCCACCCTGGACCAGTTCGGCCTGGTCCTGCTGGGGGACGACAAGAACCTCCAGAACGCGGACTACGTGGTCCCCGTCGTCAACCGCGCCCGCGCCGGGAGTACCGGGGTGCGCGACGCCCTCGGCCGGCTCAACACCGTACTGACCACCGCCGACCTGGCGTCCATGAACGAGCAGGTCGACAGCTGGCGCCGGCTGCCCGAGGACGTCGCGCGCACCTACCTGGAGTCGAAGAAGCTCCTCCCGAAGGGCTGAGCCGGCCGACGGCTCAGGAGGCGGGCGGGGCCGGTGGCCAGGGCACATCCGTCAGCAGTGGCAGGATCTGCTCCTCCTCGTAGTCGAGGTGGGCCGTCAACTCCTCTGTCATCCGCGTCAGTTCGGCACGGAAGCGGTCCGGCTCGGTGATGGCGGCATCGGCCAGCAGGGCGGCGAGCGCCGACTGGAGCTCCCCGATGCCGCGGTGCTCCTCCCGCAGCCGCTCGAAGACGTCGGCCAGCTGGGGGTGGTAGCCCTCCATCGTGGGGAACATATGGCCGTCCTCGGCCGTGTGGTGGAACTCCAGCGCCTGGCAGAACGCCAGGCAGCGCTGCCGGATCTGCAGCCCGAGACCGGGCGCGGGCGGTTCGCCCGCACCTCCGTGGTCGGCCCGTGCGGCGAAGTGTGCCTCCGTCTCCGCGTGCACGTGCAGGAGTTGGGCGCGCAGCCAGGTGTGCACCTCCATCAGCTTGCCGGCGAGCGAGGTGATCGGGCGAGGCGTGTCGTCGGGGTCCGGCAGCTCCAGGACCACGACCGGCAGCACCCGGTCGGTCGCGGCCTGGTACTCCGCGTAGCCGGGCGCTTCGGCCACCACCCGGGCGAACAGCTCGTCGCGCCGGGCCCCTTCGGCCGGCACGGCGAGGGACGGGAACTCCTCGTCCCCCAACTCCACCTGAACGGAGGGGTGGGCGAGGAGATTGCGGTACCAGTCCGGATGCAGCGGTGCGCCGAGGTTGGAGCCGACGACGAGCAGCCGGCGGCCGTCGCGTACGTAGCCGAGCGGTGTGGTGTGCGGCTTCCCGGAGTGGGCGCCGGTGGTGGTCAGCAGAAGCAGATCGGCGCCCTCGAAGGGGCCGCCGACCTTCCCCGCGTTGGCGCGGAACTCGGCGATGACGGACTGCTGGAAGGCATGGGGCATGGAGGTTCTGGGTCTCCCGTGAGGAATGCGGGCAGGCGAGGGCCCGGCGCGGAGTGTCCGCGGTGAGGTGGTTCGGACGTGAAGGCGCTCGGAGCGCAGTGGCTCGGGGCGCGGCTGCTCAGAGGCAGGGGGCGATGAATCGACTCATGGCGTCATCCCTGGGAAGAAGGTGCCGGCTTGACCGCCGGCCGGCCCAGATCTCTTTGGCCGGCGTCACGCTGCACGCCTCCCATCACAACCCGGCCGGTGCGGGTCTGTCAACGCGCGGACGGGCGACGCGGGCACGGGCGGGCGAGGACGGGCAACGCGAGGACGGGCAACGCGAGGAAAACGCGTTGCCCGTTCTGAGGAAGCCTGCGACGCTTCCGGCCATGCCCGCCGAACAAGAGACCCTTGCGCCCCTGTCGACGACCCCTCGTGCACACCGGGTCGAGGCGCTCTTCTCGCACGGCCGCCTGGTGGCGATCCCGCGCAAGGAGGCCCGTCGGGAGCAGCTGCTCGTGCACCTCGCCGGCACGCTGTTCGAGCGGGAGCGTTCGTACACCGAGCGCGAGGTGAACGAGGTGCTGCTCACCGTCCACGAGGACTGTTCCGCGCTGCGCCGCTATCTCGTCGTGGCGGGGCTGCTGGTGCGGCCCCGGGACGGCAGCAGCTACCGCCGCGGACGCTGACCCGTGAACCGGGTCAGTTGAGCGTGTCGGGGTCCGGTCCGGTGCGCATGCCCCGGTCCAGCGCGGCGACGGCGTCCATCTCCGCGTCCGACAGCTCGAAGTCGAAGACGTCGATGTTCTGCCGGATCCGCTCGGGCGTGACCGACTTGGGGATCACGATGTTGCCGAGCTGGAGGTGCCAGCGCAGCACCACCTGGGCCGGGGACTTGCCGTGCCGCTCGGCGATGGAGACCAGCGTTTCCTCCTTGAGCAGCGCGCCCTGGGCCAGCGGGCTCCAGGCCTCGGTGGCGATGCCGTGCTCGGCGTGGAAGGCGCGCAGTTCGGCCTGCTGAAGGCCCGGGTGCAGCTCGACCTGGTTGACGGCGGGGACGAGCGTGCCCGTCTCCAGCAGCCGGCTCAGATGCGCGGGCTGGAAGTTGGAGACCCCGGCCGCGCGGATCCGGCCGTCGGCGACCAGCTTCTCCAGGGCGCGCCAGCTCTCCGGGTACAGGTCGTGGGCGGGCGTCGGCCAGTGGATCAGGTAGAGGTCGACGTGGTCGAGGCCGAGCTTGGCCAGGCTCGCGTCGAAGGCGGCGAGCGTCGCGTCGTAGCCCTGGTCGGCGTTCCACACCTTCGTGGTGATGAACAGCTCCTCGCGGGGGATCCCGGAGGCGGCCAGCGCACGGCCCACGCCGACCTCGTTGCCGTAGATCGCCGCGGTGTCGATGGACCGGTAGCCGGCTTCCAGCGCGGCGGAGACGGCGGCGGTGGTCTCGTCGTCGGGCACCTGGAAGACGCCGAAGCCGAGCTGGGGGATGGCCACGCCGTTGTTCAGCGTGACGGTGGGGACGGTGGACATGTGACGGCCTTCCGGTAGAGCGGTGCAGCGGTGTGCCTCGTGCGCGTCGCACGCCGCCATCTCTGGCGTACGACGTTTACTGGCGTCAACAATAATTGCATACGCGGGTTATCTGCAAACGCGGGCAAGGTGGATCGGATCACCCCCGCCCCTACGCGTCCGCCACCGAGTCGAACTCCACCTCCTCACGGCCCACCCCCTGCGCATCGGCGTCCACCGACCGGCGCAGCGCCTCGTGCAGCTTCGCCGGGGTGAGAACGCCGAGGAACCGGGCCCCGTCCAGCACCGCCACCCACCCCGCGTCGTGCTGGAGCATCTCGCTGAACGCCTGCTTCAGCGGCGCGCCCACCGGCACCCACGCGTCCATCCGGCGGGCCAGTGAACCCACCGTCGCCCCTTCGCCGGCCGGCCGCAGCGCGTCCGCCGACACCCAGCCGTGCAGCTCGCCCCCGCCGTTCAGCACCACCGCCCACCGGGCCCCCGTCGCCCCCAGCCGGGCCGCGGCCTCCCGGGCCGGCTCCTCCAGCAGGGCCACCGGCGGCTCCTCCAGGTCCTCCGGCTCGATCGCGGTGACCGACAACCGCTTCAGGCCCCGGTCGGAACCCACGAAGCGGGCCACGTACGGCGTCGCCGGGGTGCCGAGCACGGCGGCCGGGGTGTCGAACTGCTCGATGCGGCCCTCCCCGTACACCGCGATCCGGTCGCCCATCCGCACCGCCTCCTCGATGTCGTGCGTCACCAGGAGCACCGTCTTGCGCACCCGCTGCTGGAGCGCCAGGAACTCGTTCTGCAGCCGCTCCCGCACCACCGGGTCCACCGCTCCGAACGGCTCGTCCATCAGCAGCACCGGCGGATCCGCCGCGAGCGCCCGCGCGACACCCACCCGCTGCCGCTGGCCGCCCGAGAGCTGCGCCGGATAGCGCGAGCCGTACGTCTTCGGGTCCAGGCCCACCAGGTCCAGCAGCTCCGCCGCCCGCTCCCGGGCCCGTGCCCGCTTCCAGCCGACCAGCGCCGGTACGGTCGCGGTGTTGTCCAGGACCGTCCGGTGCGGGAAGAGGCCCACCTGCTGGATCACATAGCCGATCCGCCGGCGCAGCTTCACCGGGTCGATCCCGGCGATGTCCTCGCCGTCCACCAGGATCCGGCCCGAGGTCGGCTCGATCAGCCGGTTCACCATCATCATCGTGGTCGTCTTGCCGCAGCCGGACGGACCCACCAGGGTCACCAGCTCACCCTCCGCCACCTCGAAGGACAGCCCGTCGACCGCCGTCGTCCCGTCCGGATAGACCTTGCCGACCTCTTCGAACCGGATCATGTCTGCACGGTAGGAGCGTCCGGGCCGCGCCGCACACGGGCCGGGACCGTCCGGGGCACGGCCCCTTCGTCCTCCACCGGGAGGGCATGTGCTGAACTGGCCCTTTCGCCCGGATCAGTCCGCACCCCGGATTCAGGAGTTCCCCGTGAGCAGTTACCGGCAGCCCGGTGTCGTCCTCACCGACCGGCGCTTCACCGTGCCCCTCGACCACAGCGACCCCGGCGGTGAGCAGATCGAGGTCTACGGCCGCGAAGCGGTCGCCGCCTCCCGGGCCGGCGAGGAACTGCCCTGGCTGGTCTACCTGGAGGGCGGCCCCGGCTTCGGCGCACGCCGTTTCGTCGGCACGGAGGCCTGGCTCGGCCGCGCCCTGCGGGAGTTCCGCGTCCTCCTCCTCGACCAGCGGGGCACCGGGCTGTCCACCCCGGCCAACCGGCAGACCCTCCCGCTGCGCGGCGGCCCGCGCGAACAGGCCGACTACCTCGCCCACTTCCGCTCCGACTCCATCGTCCGCGACTGCGAGCTGATCCGGCCGCAGCTCACCGGCGGAGCGCCCTGGACGGTCCTCGGCCAGTCCTTCGGCGGCTTCTGCGCCGTCCGCTATCTCTCCTCGGCGCCCGAGGGCCTCGCGGCGGTCCTCATCACCGGCGGGCTGCCCTCGCTGGACGCGCACGCGGACGACGTCTACCGGGCCGCGTACCCGCGGATCGAACGGAAGGTCGCCGCCCACTACGCCCGCTACCCGCAGGACGTCGAGCGCGCCCGCGCCATCGCCGCACACCTCGCCGAGCACCGGCCCGAGAGCGCCGGACACCGGCTCACCCCCGAGGGCTTCCAGTCGCTCGGCATCATGCTCGGCTCCGGCAGCGGCAGCCACCAGCTCCACTACCTGCTGGAGAACGCCTTCGTCCGCACCCCGGGCGCCACCGAACTCTCCGACGCCTTCCAGGAGGCGATGCGCACCGCCGCCTCCTTCGCCGGGCACCCGCTGTACGCCCTGCTGCACGAGGCCATCTACGGGCAGGGCGAGCGCGCCACGGACTGGGCGGCGGAACGCGTACGGGCCGAGTTCCCGCAGTTCGACGCGGCCACCGCGCTCGCGGGCGACGGGCCGGTCCTCTTCACCGGCGAGACCATCCACCCCTGGCACTTCGACGTCGACCCGGCGCTGCGCCCGCTCCGCGAGACCGCCGAACTGCTCGCCCGGCGCACCGACTGGCCAGTGCTGTACGACCCCGAGCGGCTCGCCGCCAACGAGGTCCCGGTCGCGGCGGCCGTCTACCACGACGACATGTACGTCGACACCGCGGACTCGCTGTGCACAGCGGCGGCGATCCGGGGGCTGCGGACCTGGGTGACGAACGAGTACGAGCACGACGGGGTGCGCGCGGGCGGGCCCCGGGTCCTGGACCGGCTGCTGGCGCTGGTGCGCGACGAGGCCTGACCGGCAGCCGCCGGAGCGCCCGCCCCGGGGCCCGGCCGGTCGTCGGCCGGCCAGGCCCCGCCGGGTCAGCGCTGGAGCTGCTCCAGCGTGGTGTCCAGGTCACCGGCGGCACGCGGGGCCCGGTTGTACGGCAGCTTCGAGAGGACGACGGCCATGCCGCAGGTGTTGCTGACCGCCGAGTACACCAGGCCCGTGCCGATGCCGGCGGAGAGCCAGCGCGCCGCCGGGAAGCGGATGCCCGCCACCAGCCCGGCCACCACCAGCGAGCCCGCCGCGAGCCGCACCTGGCGCTCCATGGGCCAGGTGGTGCGCGCGCCCTCGGGGCGGTCGAGGCCGCGGCCGTCGCCCTCCCACGCCGAGGTGCCGCCGGTCAGCGTCACGGCCTCGATGTCCGCGCCCGCGAGGATCTCGCAGGCCCGCGTGGACCGGACCCCGGAGGCGCACACCACCAGCAGCGAACCGCGCGCGGAGGCGGACTTGAGGGCAGGCAGCGCGTCCGGCAGCTTGTCGAGCGGGATGTTCAGCGCACCGGGGACATGGCCGGAGGCGTACTCGCCGGGAGCCCGCACGTCGACGACGGTGAACTCCTCCAGGCGGGCTGCGGCCTGGGCGGGGGAGAGGGATGCGGGGCTGGGCACGGGCGGGTTCCTTTCGTTCGCCGGGGCGGCGGGTCGGGAGGGTGCCCTCCCACCGGTCCGGACGGGCCGGGCCGGGGTCGCGGTGGTCGCCACCGGGGTCCAGCCTCGCACGCCCGGCCCCGCGGCCGGGCCCCGGCCGGTCGGGTTCCTCGCCCGGCCCGACGCCCGGAGGGCCGCGAGCGCCTGTGGCGCACCGCTGCCGCACCCGGACGGCCTGCCGGTGCGACGGGACGTGGGTAGCCTGCGGTCATGACGCCGCAGCGACTCGAACCCATGCCCGTCGACTGGCAGCGTGCCCTGGCCGTGGTCGCCCACCCCGACGACCTGGAGTACGGGGCGGCCGCGGCCGTGGCCGAGTGGACCGACGGCGGCCGTGAGGTCGTCTACCTCCTCGCCACCCGCGGCGAGGCCGGGATCGACACCCTGCCGCCCGAGGAGTGCGCTCCGGTGCGCGAGCGGGAGCAGCGGGCGAGCGCCGCCGTCGTCGGCGTACGGACCGTGGAGTTCCTGGACCACCGTGACGGGGTGATCGAGTACGGCACCGGGCTGCGCCGCGACATCGCCGCGGCCATCCGCCGCCACCGCCCCGAACTCGTCGTCACCCTCAACCACCGCGACACCTGGGGCGGCGTCGCCTGGAACACCCCCGACCACCGCGCGGTCGGGCGCGCCGCGCTGGACGCGGTCGGCGACGCGGGCAACCGCTGGATCTTCCCGGAACTCGGCGAGCAGGGGCTGCGGCCGTGGGACGGGGTGCGCTGGACCGCCGTGGCGGGCAGCGACCGGCCCACCCACGCGGTCGACGCGACGGCCGGTCTCGAACGCTCGGTCCGGTCGCTGCTGGAGCACCGTACGTACATCGAGGCGCTGACCCGGGAGGATCCGGAGCGGTACTGCCGGACCTTTCTGACGGGCATGGTGGAGGCCGCCGCCGAGCGGTTCGGCGGCCGGCCCGCGGTCACCTTCGAGGTCTTCGCCCACTGACCGCGGTGACCTGACCGTATTGACAAACCGGCTTGCCGATTCTGCAATGGCGGCATGAAGGAAAACGACCGGGACGACCCGGAACTGGAGGCCGTCCTCACCGGGGTCGGCCCCCGGCTGCGCCGACTGCGCAAGGACCGTGGGGTCACCCTCGCCGCGCTCTCCGCCGCCACCGGCATATCCGTCTCCACGCTCTCCCGGCTGGAGTCCGGCGGCCGTCGCCCCAGCCTCGAACTGATGCTGCCGATCGCCCGCGCCCACGAGGTGCCGCTCGACGACCTGGTGGGCGCCACTCCGGTCGGCGACCCCCGGGTGCGGGCCAAGCCGATCGTGCAGCACGGCCGCACGATGCTGCCGCTGACCGCCCGGCCCGGCGGCCTCCAGGCGTACAAGCTGATCCAGGAGCCGGGCAGCGGCGGCCCGCCGGAACAGCGCACCCACGAGGGGTACGAGTGGCTGTTCGTGCTCTCCGGGAAGCTGCGGCTGCTGCTGGCCGAACACGATCTGGTGCTGGGGCCGGGGGAGGCCGCCGAGTTCGACACCCGGCTGCCGCACTGGTTCGGCCCGGCCGAGGACGAGACGGTGGAGTTCCTGAGTCTCTTCGGCCCGCAGGGCGAACGCATGCATGTGAGGGCGAAGCCGAAGCGGGGCTGAGGGACCCCGCCACCGGCCGGGCGAAGGTGTTCCCAGATCGGCAAGCGACCGCTTAGTATGCGCCGGAGCAGTGGTAATGCCGACAGTGTTGTGGAGGCCCCTCATGCAGGCATGGCGAGTGCACCGGAACGGCGAGCCGGGCGAGGTGATGAGCCTGGAGGAGACGGACCGGCCGACGCCCGGCGACGGGCAGGTGCTCGTCGAGGTCCGCGCCGCGAACGTCAACTTCCCCGACGCCCTGCTCTGCCGGGGCCAGTACCAGGTGCGGCCGCCGCTGCCGTTCACCCCGGGCGTCGAGGTGTGCGGCACCACCGAGGACGGGCGCCGGGTCCTCGCCACCCCCGCCCTCCCGCACGGCGGCTTCGCCGAGTACGTCGTCGCGGACGAGGCGGCGCTGCTGCCCGCCCCCGAAGCGCTGGACGACGCCGAAGCGGCCGCCCTGCACATCGGCTATCAGACCGGCTGGTTCGGCCTGCACCGCCGCGCGAACCTCCGGGCGGGCGAAACCCTCCTCGTCCACGCGGCGGCCGGCGGCGTCGGCAGCGCGGCCGTCCAGCTCGGCAAGGCGGCCGGTGCGAAGGTCATCGGCGTCGTCGGCGGTCCGGAGAAGGCCGCCGTCGCCCGCGAGCTCGGCTGCGACCTGGTCATCGACCGGCGGAGCGAGGACATCGTCGCCGTGGTGAAGGAGGCCACCGGCGGGCGCGGCGCGGACGTCGTCTACGACCCGGTCGGCGGCGACGCGTACGCCAAGTCCACCAAGTGCGTCGCCTTCGAGGGCCGCATCCTCGTCGTCGGCTTCGCCAGCGGCGTCATCCCCACCCCGGCCCTCAACCACGCCCTGGTGAAGAACTACTCGGTCGTCGGCCTGCACTGGGGCCTCTACAACACCAAGGACCCGGCCGCCGTCCGGGCCTGCCACGACGAGCTGACCGAGCTGGCCGAGCAGGGCATCGTCAAACCCCTGATCAGTGAGCGTGTCGCGATGGCCGGAGCGGCCGAAGCGGTCCAGCGCGTGGCCGACGGCACCAGCACCGGCCGCATCGTCGTCCTGCCCGGAGGCGCCCGATGAGCCCCGCCGTCGACGCCGCCGAGGTCCGCCGCCGCACCCGCGAGCTGCTCGCCGCGCACCCGCCCGCCACCACCGAGCGCACCGACTTCCTCAAGGCCCGCTTCGACGCCGGCCTCGCCTGGGTCCACTACCCGGTGGGCCTCGGCGGGCTCGACGCGCCCCGCTCCCTCCAGCAGGTCGTCGACGCCGAACTCGCCGCCGCCGACGCGCCCGACAACGATCCGCGACGCATCGGCATCGGCCTCGGCATGGCCGCGCCCACCGTCCTCGGCTTCGGCACCGACGAGCAGAAGCGGCGCTTCCTGCGCCCGTTGTGGGTCGGCGAGGAGGTCTGGTGCCAGCTCTTCAGCGAACCCGGCGCCGGATCCGACCTCGCGGCGCTCGCCACCCGGGCCGTGAGGGACGAGACCGGCGACTGGATCGTCGACGGGCAGAAGGTCTGGACGTCCAGCGCCCATCTGGCCCGCTGGGCGATCCTCATCGCCCGCACCGACCCGGACCTGCCCAAGCACCGGGGCATCAGCTACTTCATCTGCGACATGACCGACCCCGGCGTCGAGGTCCGGCCGCTGCGCCAGATCACCGGCGAGGCCGAGTTCAACGAGGTCTTCCTCACCGGCGTACGGATCCCCGACAGCCACCGCCTCGGCCCCGTCGGCGAGGGCTGGAAGGTCGCCCAGACCACCCTGATGAACGAGCGCGTCTCCATCGGCGGCTCCCGCATCCCGCGCGAGGGCGGCATGATCGGCCCGGTCGCGAAGACCTGGCGCGAACGCCCCGGACTGCGGACCCCCGACACCCACCAGCGCCTGCTGACCCTCTGGGTCGAGGCCGAGGTCGCCCGGCTCACCGGCGAGCGGCTGCGCCAGCAACTCGTCGCCGGACAGCCCGGCCCCGAGGGCTCGGGCATGAAGCTCGCCTTCGCCCGGCTCAACCAGGAGATCAGCGGTCTGGAAGTCGAACTGCTCGGCGACGAGGGCCTGTTGTACGGCGACTGGACCATGGTCCGCCCGGAACTGGTCGACTTCACCGGACGGGACGCCGGCTACCGCTATCTGCGCTCCAAGGGCAACTCCATCGAGGGCGGCACCAGCGAGGTCCTGCTGAACATCGTGGCCGAACGCGTCCTCGGCCTGCCCGCCGAACCCCGCAACGACAAGGACGTCGCCTGGAAGGACCTGAGCCGATGACCACGCCCGCCCAGCCCCCCGCCACCCCCGACCTGCTCTACTCGCAGGACGAGGAGGACCTGCGCTCCGCCGTGCGCGCCCTCCTCGCCGACCGGGCCGACGCGCCGACGGTGATCGCCGCCACCGAGTCCGACACGCCGTACGACCCGCAGCTGTGGGCATCGCTCGCGGGCGGCATCGGCGCGGCCGGACTCCTCGTGCCGGAGAAGCTCGGCGGCCAGGGCGCCTCCCACCGCGAGGCCGCCGTCGTCCTGGAGGAGCTGGGCCGGAGCGTCGCCCCCGCCCCGTACCTGACCAGCTCCGTCGTGGCCACCGAGACCCTGCTCGCCCTGGGCGCCGAGGACGGACCGGCCGCCGCGCTCCTGGGCGAGCTGGCCTCCGGCGCCCGTACGGCCGTGCTCGCCGTGCCCTTCGCGACTCCGCCCGCCGGGGCGGACACGGCGCTCGCCGCTCCGGACGGGACGGTACGCGGCGTCGCCGACGCGGCCGCCGCCGACGTCCTGCTGGTGCCGACCGCCGAGGGCTTGTACGCCGTCGAGGTCTCGGACCCGGGTGTCGCCGTGAGCCCGCTCGTCCCGCTGGACCTGACGAGGCCCCTGTCCGCCGTCACCCTGACCGGGGCGGCCGGAACCCTGCTCGCCGACGCGGACACGAGCGCCGCCGCCGTACGGCGCGGACTGCTCGCCGGAGCCGGACTGCTCGCCTCCGAGCAGCTCGGGATCGCCGAATGGTGCCTGACCGAGACCGTGCGGTACACCCGCGAACGCCACCAGTTCAACCGGCCCGTGGGCTCGTTCCAGTCGCTCAAGCACCGGATGGCGCAGCTCTGGCTGGAGGTCGTCTCGGCCCGTGCCGCCGCCCGCAACGCCGCCGACGCGCTGGCCACCCACAGCCCCGACGCCCCGCTCGCCGTCGCGGTGGCCCAGGCGTACTGCTCGGGCGTCGCGGTCCACGCCGCCGAGGAGTGCGTCCAGTTGCACGGCGGGATCGGCATGACCTGGGAACACCCCGCGCACCTGTACCTGAAGCGGGCCAAGGCCGACTCGATCGCGTACGGCACGGCGGGCAGCCACCGTCAGGCGGTCGCGGAGCTTGCGGAGCTGCCCGCTCCGTAGCGTTCGATCGCTACGGACGCGTCGGCCGGCTCGTCCATTGCGGTGGTGTGCGAGTGCGGGGCGATCCGTTCCGGCCCGGTGGGCGTTTGTCCGAGGGGCGCGAGTGCGCCCGGGCAGACGACCGACAAGGGTGTGAGGCAGGCGATGACGGACATGGATCGCAGAAGGGTTCTGCGGCTGACCTCGGCGGCGACCGCCGCCGGGGGACTGGTCGTCGGGGCGGGCGGGGCCGCCCACGCGGCGCGCAGGGCGGACCGCCGGATCGTCCTGACCGGCAGGCGTACGGGTGCGAACATCCCGGACGTCCTGACGGCCGGCGTCCCGTACTTCGTCCGGTACGAGCTGTCGGACGCGCAGGGCGACAGCGTCGGCACCGAGAACGCCCACTGCCTGCCCGTCACCGTCGGGCTGGACGGCTCGTTCGTCATGGCGACGCTGGCCCTGAGTCTCGACGACGGCCTGATCACGGCGGCCACGGCCTTCCAGCGGCCGCTTCCCGCCGTCACCGAGTCCCCGGTGAACTTCCAGCCGTGGTCCCACGTCTTCGCCGTCACCGGAGGGACGGGCGCCTACTCCGGCGCGGCCGGCTCGATCACGATCGACCACCGGACGCGGGACGAGGACGTACTCACCGTCGACCTGGCCGACGCTCCGCTGTAGGCGGCCGCGGCCGCCCCCGAGCGTTCATGCTCGGTCACACCGGCCCTGGTGCACCCCGTCCCGCCTGTCGAGGCGGGGTGTACCAGGGCCTTTTACGTGCTGTTTAATTGCGTGCTGTTCGCAACAACAGTCGATCTTCAACAGGGATGTGCAGAGTATGACGGCCCGATCGATACGGGTGGCGGTCGCCGCCACGCTGGTGACCGCCCTGTCCCTGACCGCGGCGGCCTGCTCGAACCCGGACAGCGCCAAGGGCGGATCCGGATCGGGGTCCACCTCGGCCGTCGTCGGCATCGCCTACGAGCCCGACAGCCTGAGCCCGCTGCTCGGCTACGGCAAGGACGGCAACTCCAAGATCTTCGACGGACTGCTCGCGCTCGACGCCGACCTGAAGCTGAAGCCCGCCCTCGCCGCCGAACTCCCCGAGGTCAGCGCCGACGGTCTGACGTACACGTACAAGCTGCGGCAGGGCGTGAAGTTCAGCGACGGCAAGGCGTTCGGCGCCAAGGACGTCGTCTTCACCTACCGCACCATCCTCGACGAGAAGACCAACAACGCCTCGCGCACCGAGCTGGACGCCGTCAAGGACGTCACCGCGAAGGGCGAGGACACGGTCGTCTTCACGCTCAAGTACCCCTACGCGCCGTTCGCCCAGCGCACCGTCCTGCCCATCGCCCCCGAGCACATCGCGGGCAAGCAGGACGTCAACACCGGGGCCTTCACCACCAAGCCGGTCGGCACCGGGCCCTACGTCCTCACCAAGTGGTCCAAGGGCGAGAAGCTCAGCTTCACCGCCAACCCCCACTACTGGGGCGGCGAGCCGGAGGTGAAGAAGTTCACCATGGCGATCATCAAGGACGACGACGTGCGCGCCACCCGGCTGCGCTCCGGCGACCTCGACGGCGCGATCCTGCCGCCCAACCTCGCCAAGGGCTTCGCCGACGACCAGGGCAGGAAGACCTACGCCGCGAACAGCTACGACTACCGCACGGTGACCCTCCCGACGCACAACAAGGTCGCCGGCGACACCGCCGTACGCCGTGCCCTCGACGTCGCCGTCGACCGCGAGACCATGGTGCAGGCCATCCTCAACGGCGCGGGCAAGCCCGCCTACGGGCCCGTCCCCACCGACAGCGAGTGGTTCACCAAGGGCACCGAGCGGAAGCACGACCTCGCCGCCGCGAAGAAGATCCTCGACGAGGCCGGCTGGAAGCCCGGCAAGGACGGCGTCCGGGTCAAGGACGGTGTGCGCGCCGCCTTCCCGCTCTGGTACCTGACCGGTGACAAGCTCCGCCAGGAGCACGCCCTCGCCTACGCCTCCGACGCCAAGAAGGCGGGCATCGCCATCACCGCCGAGGCCGGCACCTGGGAGGTCATCGAGCCCCGGATGAAGCACGACGCCGTGCTCGCGGGCGGCGGCTCTCCGGCCGACCCCGACTTCGACCAGTACACCCTGCTGAAGTCCTCCCTCGCGGGCGACGGCTTCAACAACATGGCCTGGTACGACAACAAGGCCGTCGACGCCGCGATCGAGGCGGGCCGCAGGAGCGGGGACAAGGCCGAGCGGAAGAAGGCCTACGACACCGTCCAGCGCGAGCTGGTGAAGAACCCGGGCTACACCTTCCTCACCCACATCGACCACCTCTACGTCGTCGACGACCGCTTCGGATCGCTCACCACCCAGATCGAGCCGCACGACCACGGGCTGGCCTCCGGCCCCTGGTGGAACGTGGAGAAGTGGTCCACCGACGGCGCCGGGGGCTCGAAGAAGTGAGCCGCCGCCTCCCCTGGGGGCCGATGGCGCGGATGGCGGGACGGCGGGCCCTGTTCGCCGTCCCCGTCCTCGGCGCCGTCACCTTCGGTGTCTTCGCCGTCGCCGCGGCGTCCCCCTTCGACCCGGTCAAGGCCTACGCCGGCACCGCCGGGCTCACCGCGTCACAGGAGAACCTCGACCAGCTGCGGGCCAACCTCGGCGTCGACCAGCCGCTCGTCGCCCGCTGGTGGGACTGGCTGACCTCGGCGTTCCGGGGCGACCTCGGCGACTCCAGCGTGATGCGCCAGCCGGTCGCCGACGTCATCGCCGAGCGCATGGGCTGGTCCGTCCTGCTCGCCGCCACCGCCTTCCTCGTCGCGATCCTGCTCGGCACCGGCCTCGGCGTCCTCGCCGCGCGCAGGCCCGGCGGCTGGCTCGACCGGTGCGTCAGCTCCGTCGCGTACACCCTGGAAGCCGCCCCCGCCTTCTGGCTCGGGCTGCTCGCCATCTGGTTCTTCGCCCTGAAGCTCGACGTCCTCCCGGCCGGCGGGCTCACCGACGCCGCCAGCGAGGTCGTCACCTTCGGCCAGGTCGCCTCGCACCTCGTGCTGCCCGCCGCCGTCCTCGGCGTCTCGCAGCTGCCGTGGTTCTTCCTGTACGTACGCCAAGGGGTCGCCGACGCCCTGGCCGAGGACCCGGTCCGCGGCGCCCGCGCCCGGGGCCTGAGCGAGCGGACCGTGCTCCTCGGTCACGCCCTGCGCTCCGGAATGCTGCCGATGCTCACCCTGATCGGCTCCCGCGTCCCCGAACTCATCACCGGCGCCCTGCTCGTCGAGACGGTCTTCAGCTGGCCCGGCATCGCCGCCGCCACGGTCGAGGCCGCCACCTCGGTGGACTTCTCGCTGCTCGCCGCGCTCACGGTGCTCGCCACCGCCGCCGTACTCCTCGGCAACCTCCTCTCCGACCTCCTCTACGGACTCGCCGACCCCCGGGTGGCCTTCGATGGCTGAGACCACGCTCGCCCTTCCCGGCCGCACCACCCGCCGCGTCCGCGTCGTCACCTCGGCCACGATCGTCATCGCCGTCGCGCTCGCCGTCCTCGTCGTGCCGCCGCTGACCCAGCTCGACCAGCAGGCCGTCGATCTGGCCAACAAGCTCGTCCCGCCGTCCCTCGCCCACCCGTTCGGCACCGACGACGTCGGCCGCGACCTCCTGCTGCGCTGCGTCTACGGGCTCCGCGTCTCGCTGCTCGTCGGTCTCGTCGCGGCCCTCACCGCCACCGTCATCGGCACCGCGATCGGCGCGCTCGCCGGGGCGTTCGGCGGCTGGACCGACCGGGTGGTGATGCGCGTCGTCGACGCCCTGTCCTCCATCCCGCATCTGCTGCTCGGCATCTTCATCGTCGCGATGTTCCGGCCCGGCGTCTGGCCGGTGGTCATCTCGGTCGCCCTGACGCACTGGATCTCCACCGCCCGGATCGTCCGCTCCGAGGTCCTCTCGCTGCGCTCGCGCCCCTTCATCGACGCGGCCGTCTCCGGCGGCGCGTCGCGCACCCGCGTCATCGTGCGCCACCTGCTGCCGGGCGTGCTCCCGCAGGCCGGACTGGCGGCGGTGCTGATGGTGCCGCACGCGATGTGGCACGAGTCCGCGTTGTCCTTCCTCGGCCTCGGCCTCCCGGCCCATCAGGCGAGCCTCGGCAACCTCGTCCAGTCCGCGCGCGGTTCGCTGCTCGCGGGGGACTGGTGGCCCACCCTCTTCCCCGGCCTCTTCCTGATCATCCCGACCCTCGCGCTCGCGGGACTCGCCGGAGCCTGGCGCGACCGGATCAACCCGCGCCGGAAATCGGAGCTGATGCTGTGACCGACGCCCGCGAGAACACCGTCGCGCCCGCCCTCGACGTCCGGGACCTCTCCGTCCGCTTCCGGATGCGCGGCGGCCGGGACATCGCCGCCGTCACCGACGCCCGCTTCTCCGTCGCACCGGGGGAGTGCCTGGCCCTGGTCGGCGAGAGCGGCTGCGGCAAGTCCGTCCTGGCCTCCGCGCTGCTCGGACTGCTGCCCGCCAACGCGGCCACCACCGGAAGCGCGGTGCTCGGCGGCGACACGGACCTGCTCACCGCCGACGAGCGCACCCTCGCCCGCACGGTACGGGGACGGCGCATCGGCCTCGTACCGCAGAGCCCCGCCGCCCACCTCACCCCCGTGCGCACCGTCCGCGCCCAACTGGAGGAGAGCCTGCGCGAGCTGACCGGAGTGCGGGGGAGCGAACTGCGCAAGGCGGCCGTGGCGGCGGCGGACCGCGCCTCGTTCCCCGACGGCCACCTCGACCGCTACCCGCACGAGCTCTCCGGCGGCCTCGCCCAGCGCGCCGCGACCGCCCTCGCCCTGATCGGCGACGCCCCGCTGCTGCTCGCCGACGAACCGACCACCGGACTCGACCGGGACCTCGTCGAGCGGACCGTGGACGAACTGCGCCGCCACACCGACGAGGGCCGGGCGCTGCTGATCATCACCCACGACCTGGCCGCCGCCGAACGCATCGCCGACCGGGTCGCCGTCATGTACGCCGGCCGGATCGTCGAGATCGCGGACGCCCCGTGCTTCTTCGGCGCGCCCGGCCCCCGGCACCCGTACGCCAAGGGCCTGCTGGACGCCCTGCCCGAGCGGGACTTCGCCCCGATCCCCGGCATGCCGCCGGAGCTGGGGGCGCTGCCCGAGGGCTGCGCCTTCGCGGCCCGCTGTGCGTACGCCGACGCCCGCTGCACCGAAGAGCAGCCGGTCTTCGATGCGGATCTGGCCTGCCACCACGCGCTGACCGGCCGGACGCACCCCCTCAAGGAGGCCGCCGATGCTTGAGCTGACCCGGATCACCGCCGGTTACGACCGCCGCGACCCGGTCGTCCGCGAGGTGTCGTTGCACGTGGCGGCGGGCGAGGCGGTCGGGCTGCTGGGCCCCAGCGGCTGCGGCAAGTCCACCCTGGCCAAGGTCGCCGCCCTGCTGCACCGCCCGGACGCCGGAACCATGACCCTGGACGGCACGGTGATACGCGGCTGGCGGCACCGCGCCCCGCGCGCGCAGCGCACCGCCGTCGGCGTCGTCTTCCAGCAGCCCCGGCTCTCCGCCGACCCCCGGCTCAGCCTGCGCGAACTGATCGCCCAGCCGCTGCGGTCCACCGGGCGCCGCCGGGACGTTCCCGGGCGGGTGGCGGAACTGGCCCCGCTGGTCGGCCTCTCCGACGAGCTGCTGGAGCGCCGCCCGCACGCGGTGAGCGACGGCCAGCTCCAGCGGGCCTGTCTGGCCCGGGCCCTGGTGCTGGAGCCCCGGCTGCTGATCTGCGACGAGATGACCGCGATGCTCGACGCGTCCACCACGGCGGCCCTGGTCGCCGTCGTCGAGCGCTACCGCGCCGAGTCCGGGGCCTCCCTGCTGGCCGTCGGCCACGACCGGGTGCTGCTGGAGCGCTGGTGCGACCGTACGGTCCGGTGGGGCGAGCGCGAGACCGAGCAGACACCGGCCGGGGCCGCCAGGTGAACAGCTAGGAGGACAGCGAGTCGACGACCACGGAGGCCGCCTCGGCGATGAGCCGGTCGTCCGGCTCCGCGTCCTTCGTACCGCGGTGCGACAGGACGGCGATCACGATGGGAGCGGAGTCCGGGGGCCAGACCACGGCGATGTCGTTGCGGGCCCCGTAGTAGCTGCCGGTTCCGGTCTTGTCGCCGACGACCCAGCCCTTGGGCACGCCCGCCCTGATCACCGCGTCCCCGGTGGTGTTGGTCCGCAGCCAGGCCGTCAGCTGCGCCCGCTCGGGTGCGCGCAGGGCCTTGCCCAGGACGAACGCGCGCAGATCCTCGGCCAGCGCCCGGGGCGTGGAGGTGTCCCTCTGCTCGCCCGGGACCCAACGGCTCAGCTCCGGCTCCTCCCGGTCCATCCGCGTGACGTCGTCGCCCAGCTTCTCCAGCGAGGCGTCCAGGCCCTTCGGTCCGCCGACGTGGTCGAAGAGGAGGTTGGCCGCGGTGTTGTCGCTGTAGCGCACGGAGGCGTCGCACAGTTCCTTGAGCGTCATGCCGGTGTCCACGTGCTTCTCGGTGACCGGGGAGTTGGCGACCAGGTCCTCGCGGGTGTAGGTCACCCGTTTGTCGAGGCCGTCCAGGGAGTAGGTGTCGAGCACGACCGCGGCCTGGAGCGCCTTGAAGGTCGAGTTGTAGGCGAACCGCGCCCGGTCGTTGTGGGTCACCTCGCGTCCGGTGCCGGTGTCGACGGCGTACACGCCCAGCCGTGCGCCGAACTCGCGCTCCAGCTTCTCGAAGCCCTCGGCGTACGGCTTCGCGGTGGCGGAGGCCGACGTGCTCGCGACGGGCTTGGCGGAGGAGTCCCGCGCGGCGGAGTCGCTCTGCCCGCAGGCCACCAGCGGTACGAGGGAGAGCGCGGCGACCAGACCGGCGACGGCGGTCCTGACACGGGGGTGATGCATGGGCGAAACCTCCTGGCGCTCGCGACCGGAGCGCATCGGGTACGGGGCCGCACGGCCCCGTACCGGTACGTGATCATGCCTGCCGAAGCCACCTTCGTCCCCGCCGGTCATGCGGTCCAATACGCTCATGCGCGTTTCCATGCCGAAACCGCATAGGCTCGGGGGCGTGGATCTGGTCGGAGCATGTCGGGCGTTCGTCAGTGTCAGCGAGTACGGCGGCTTCACCGACGGGGCCGCCGCCGCGGGGATGTCCCAGTCGGTGGCGAGCCGTCGGGTGGCGGCGCTGGAGGAACGCTTCGGCGAGCAGCTGTTCGAGCGCACCTCGCGGCGGGCGGTGCTCACCCCCTTCGGGCGCGACATGCTGGCCGCCGCCGGACAGCTCGTCCAGGCCGCCGACGTGCTGCTGGAGGAGGCCGAAGCCGTCAAGCACAAGCCCTGGCGACTGGCCGTCCCCGCCGTCTGCTCCGCGTCCGCCCTGGCCCGCCTGGTCGCCGACGCGCGGGGGCACGGGGTCCGGCTCGACCTGAGGACCGCCGGGCCGGCGCGGCGCAGGGAACTCGTCCAGGCCCAGCAGGTGCGCGCCGGTCTGCTCGCCGTACCCGCCGAAGGGGCGCCCTGGTCGGTGCCGCTGGGGCTGGCCGGGGCGCGGGATGGCGGGGTACGGCGGATCTACGTCGAGACGCTGCGGCTCGGGCGGGCCGCACAGGGCCCGGCGCGCCGGGTCTGGATCCAGCCGGAGGACGACGTACCGCACATCCGCGATCCGCTGACGCGGCTGCGGGACGCGGTGGGGCTGCGGCCCGCGCAGGTGCTCGCCGCACCGGACGTGACGGCCGCGGCGGCCGAAGTCCTCTGCTCCGACGATCTGTTGCTGTGCTCCCGCGCACAGGCGGCGGAACTCGCCCTGGCCTGGCATCTCATCGGCGAGATGACGCTGCGCCGGGGCTACGCCCTCGCGGTCGTGGCGGACGGCAACCCCCTGCCCATGGAAGCGCGGCTGGGCGAGGCCATCGCCCGCTGCCTGGGCGCGGACGATCCGGCGGCCGCCGGGGGAGGGAAGGCGGCATGAACACCGAGGCTCTGCTGCGGGGCGTGCGCGCCCGGCTGTCCGAAGGCGGCCTGCGCGCGTGTCTGCTGGTGCGGGACCTGGACACGGGGGAGGAGCTGGGCATCGAGCCGGACACGGACCTGCCGTCGGCCTCCCTGGTGAAGGTTCCGCTCGCGCTCGCCACGCTCGAACGCATCCGGCGCGGTGAGCTGGACGGCGCGACCTCGCTGGACGTGGCGCCCGGCCGTGTCACCACACCGGGCCCGACCGGCCTCAGCCGCTTCCGGCACCCCGCCCGGATCGCCATCGACGACCTGCTCTACCTCAGCACCTGCCTGAGCGACGGCACGGCCGCCGACGCGCTGTTCGACCTCACTCCGCCCGCCCGGGTCGCCGACCTCCTCCGGGAGTCCGACCTGCGCGGGATCACGGTCCGGCACCGTACGGAAGAACTGTTCGACACGCCCATGGAGCGTCTCGACGCCGACCAGGCGCACCTCGCCCACGCGCTGGCCATCGACGCGGGCACCAGCGGCCGCGGCCACCGGGTGCCCCAACTCGACACGACCCGCGCCAACACCGGCAGCGCACGCTCCTTCGTCGACTTCCTCCAGGCCGTGTGGACCCCGTCGAAGATCCATCCGGAAGTGGCCGCACGGCTCCGCGATCTCCTGGCCCACAACGTGCTGCGCCATCGACTGACCCCGGACTTCAGTTCCGACGCGAGCAGATGGTCCTCCAAGACGGGCACGCTGCTGAACCTCAGACATGAGATCGGCGTCGTGGAGCACGCCGACGGACAGCGCTTCGCCATCGCCGTCCTGACCGAGTCGTCGGTCCCGGCCGGCGCACAGCCGGGCGTCGACGCGCTGATGGCCGAAGCCGCCCGGCGGCTGCGCGACCATCTCAGACAGCTGTAGAAATCCTCCCCCGAGGTGGCCACGGCGTGAAACATCGCCGAACAGCTGTCAGGTACCTGACGGATGCGCCGGGCGCGCCCCCATACTCGTCGCGACCCCGTCCCCCGCTCAGGGAGTCCCGATGGCCCACCTCACCCGTCGCCGCGCGCTCACCGTCGCCCTCGCCACCGCTGCCGCGGGCGTCGCCGTCCCCACCGCGACGGCGGCCGCCGCACCGGCCCGCCCGCGCGGCCCGCGTCCGTTACGCCAGGCCCACGCGCACAACGACTACCTGCACCCCCGGCCGCTGCACGACGCGCTCGCGCACGGCTTCACCAGCGTCGAGGCGGACGTCTTCCTCGTCGACGGCGAACTGCTCGTCGCCCACGAGCCCGCCGGACTCGACCCCACCCGCACCCTCGCCTCGCTCTATCTGGACCCGCTGGCCGCCCTGGTCCGGGCCGGCCACGGCAGCGTCCATCCGCACCACCGCACCCCGCTGCAGCTCCTCATCGACATCAAGGCCGACGGCGTCGCCGCCTACGCCGAGCTGGACCGGCAACTGCGCCGCCACCACCGCATCCTCACCCGCTACCGCCACGGCCGCGTCCACCCCGGCGCGGTCACCCCGGTGATCTCCGGCGACCGCGCCGCCCGCGCCCCCATGGAGGCGCAGCTCACCCGGTACGCGTTCTACGACGGCCGCCTCGACGACCTCGGCACCGCGGCCCCCGCCGCCTTCGCCCCGCTCGTCAGCGCCAACTGGACCCAGAGCTTCGGCTGGCTCGGCGCGGGCCCCTTCCCCCGGGCCGAGCGCGACCGGCTGCACGCCCTCGTCACCGCCGCCCACCGCGAGGGCCGTCGCATCCGCTTCTGGGCCACGCCCGACCTGCCGGGCCCCGCACGCGAGGCCGTCTGGTCCGAACTGCTCGCCGCCGGGGTCGACCACCTCAACACCGACGATCTGGCCGGACTCGAACGCTTCCTCCGAGCCCGTGGGAACGGCGCTCCGACCCCGTAACGCCCATCGGCCCGGAAGTACCCGTTCGGCGGACACGCCAGTGCGCCGAACAGCCTCTCCGCTGCGCCACACTGGCGGCCGAAAGCCGCAAATCCGGCGCGGCGGAGGAGGTTGGCCATGGCCATTTCGATCTCACTGGTACTGCTTCTGACGATCCTGGCTGTGATCTTCCTGCGCAACGGAGGCCTGAAGGTCTCGCACGCGCTGGTCTGCGCCCTGCTGGGGTTCCTCATGGCCAGTACGAGCATGGCGCCGACCATCCACGACGGAATCGGCGCCACCGCCAACCTGGTCAGCAGCCTGCACCCCTGACGTCCGCCCCCGACGCCTGACCGGGCCGTCCCGCTGTCCGCGCGGCGCCCCGCGATCCCGCACAATGGGCAGATGTCTTTCCCGCCCCCCGGACGGCACTCGGGCGCCGCCCACCACGAGTACTGCAACACCGGTCTCTGCTGCCGGTGCCAGATGCGTACCTGGACGACGAAGGCGGGCAACGAACGGCTCTGCGGGCCGTGCGCGGCCTGCTGCCAGTCCTGCGGCCGGGCGCCCGCACCCCATCTGGACGGGCTCGACGGCGGGCTGTGCGCCGAGTGCCGCGGCCTGTGCGGCCGCTGCCACGCCCCGAAGCGGCCCGACGGAACCTGTGCCTGCGACCGCTGGCGCGAGAGCGCCAAGAGCAATCCGCGCGGTTACGTCCTCCAGGCGTTGCCGCAGCAGCTCCTCCAGGCGCTCGGAGGCCGGGTGCCGAGCACCGTCCACGACCTGATCCATCAGGAGCTGGCCAACCGGAGCGCGGGCCTCCTCCGCGAGCGCATCGAACGCCGCTGGAATCTGCGCTGGGCCCACGCCCTCAACGAGAAGGACGAGGACGGCCGCCGCCGCTGGAGCGCCCAGGAGATCGCCGAGCAGTTGCTGATGCCCGGCTCCTGCTCCGACCCGCAGTGCGAGGACGGCCACCGCGTCACCACCGACACCCCGTGCACCCGCTGCCGGCAGCCGCTGCACCGCTTCGTCACCTCGGTCGCCGACCACACCGCGACCCCGGAGCACGCTCAGGCCGCGGCGGCCCGGATCCGCCGGGCGATGCTGGAGAACCGCTCGCACCGTAAGCCCCCGCCGCGCGGATACGACACCACCTGACGATCCGCGCGCCTCCTCATCCGTCCACCACCCGCGAGCGGATGAGGAAGCGCACCCCTTCCGGGGCCTCCAGCGAGAACCCGCTGCCACGGCCCTCCACCACGTCCACGATCAGCCGGGTGTGGGCCCACACCTCGTGCTGGCTCCGCGACATCCAGAACGGCACGGCCTCGGGCACCCCCTCGACGGCGAGCGACGCGAGCAGCACATCGGCGTTCCCGGTGCGGAACTCACCGGCCGGATAGCACATCGGCGCGCTGCCGTCGCAGCAGCCGCCCGACTGATGGAACATCAACGGACCGTGGTCCGCCCGCAGCCGCCGCAGCAGACCGGCCGCGGCGGGAGTCAGCTCGACGGCGGGAGATTTCGGGTCACACTCCATGGACCTGCCCCTTCTCGGCCGAGGCGACGCTGCGACAACCGGACGCAAGTCAACTCGACCGGACGTTGCGACCGGGTTGCACGCCCTATGCTCGCGCCCATGGAGCAACGGGAAGTCGTGAAGCGCGTGATCGGCATCCTCACAGAGGCGCGCGAAATGCAGCGTCTGCTGGAGGCGGACCTCGAACGGGAAGATCTGGACGCGGGAGCGGGCGCCGTCACCGCCCTGCTGAACGAGACGATGCCCCACATCGCCATCCCCGACGACTTCTCCGTCGAGGAGGTGGTCACCGTCGTCGGACGTGAGGTCGGCGGTGCGGTCGAACAGCTCGTGAGCGCGTTCACCCTCGCGTTCACGATGCTGGCCCAGGTCCACGACTCCGGGCAGACCGATGTGTCGTCGGCCGACGTCCTCCAGGACCTCGCGCTGCGGGTCGAGGGCGGCGGACCGGACGAGGACGAGGATCCGCTGCTGTAGCCGCCTGCGTTCCGCCGCGCGGGTATGCATAGTGGAGGGAGAAGCGCGAATCTCCCTCGCGGCATGGAGGCAGCTGTGGGAAAGAGCACCGAGATAGCCCGTGCCAAGGCGCGGAGGCTCAAAGGCATGATCAAGGAATCGGACGGCATCGCCCTCGAGAACGAGCGGATGAAGGCCGAGGGCAGGAAGGAACAGGCCGAGGCCCGCCGCGAGGAGGCCCTGGCGCGAGCGTCGCGGGCAGCCTCCCACCGCTGAGAGAAGCGAGGCGCCCGTGCCGTCCCGTACGGCACGGGCGCTTTCGCGGGTCCGGCCGCCCCGGAAGCTCGCGGCTCCGGCGGGCCGCTTTCGGGTGGCGGGCCCTGCCGGCCACCGTCGCGTACGAGGTACGGGGCTCATTTCCGCGCCCGGGCGGTCTCCCGGACCGTCCCGGCGATCCCCGGGTCCAGGGCCGCCCTGACCAGCGCCGCGGCGAACGCCGCCCGGTCCCGGCCGCGCGCCACCCCGGCCAGCCTCCCGGCGGAGGCGGGCAGACCGAGCCGCTCCGCTCCCCGAACACCCTTCGCGCCGAACCAGGGCCCGAACTCCGGCCAGAGATCCTGTACCTCGCGTACGAAGATGTCGGCCCCGGCCGGACCGATGCCCGGGACCCGCCGCAGCCCCGCCCGCAACGCCTCGCCGTCGCCGTCCGCCTCCGCGCGCAGCCGCCGCAGGTCACCCTTCCAGACGTCGAGGACAAGCTCCGCGCCCTCGCCGAGCTGGGTCGAGGTCCGCTCGTCGTAGCGGCGGTAGCCGCCCTCTCCCAGCGCGTCCACACGCTGCTGCCAGGTCGCGTCCGCCATCCGGCGCGGAGTGCGCATCCCGTGAGCGAACAGCGCCCGCGCGGCGGCCACGGCGACCGAGGCACGGATCCGGGCGCTCAGCAGGTCGCTCAGCACCAGCAGCTGGTAGAGCGGCTGAGGGGTGTCGCGCAGCCGGACACCCGCTTCCGCCGCGTACGTCCGCCCGTACCCCTCCAGCAGCGCGTCGGTGATCCGGCGCGCCGAAGCGGAGACCTCGCGGCTCATCCGTAACCGAAGATCCGGGCGAGGAAGAATCCGGCGACCACGAGCGCACCGATCACGATCAGGGCGGTCCAGACGCCAGGGTGCTCCCACAGCCCTCCGTCCGCGCGTTCCTCGTGCGCCTCGCTGATGGAGCCTTCGGCCGGCGGTGTCTCTCCTGGGGGGTTCAGCAGAACAGCCATGCCTCCAGGGTCTCTCCGTCCGTGCCCCCGCGCACGCCGTCCCGGCACGGCCCCGGCCGCCGCGGCGGGGCGGACCGACAGGGCCGTACGGCGGAGCCCGGGCCGGGCGAGCGCTGCGGCGAGGCGATTCGGGGCACCGTCAGGGCATGCCCCGAGTCTCCGCCCCCGTCGTCAAACTCGTGCAGCGCACCACCGAACCCGCCGGGGTGCAGACGCTGCGCTCGACGGCGGCCGCCGTCATCGCCTACTCCGTGGCCGTCTGGTTCCTGCCCGAACCGGCCCCGCTGACCGCACCTCTCACCGCGCTGCTGGTCGTCCAGGTGACGCTCTACGCGACCCTCACCACCGGCATCCGCAGGGTGAACTCGGTCATCGTCGGCGTCCTCATCGCCATCGGCTTCAGTTCGCTGGTGGGCCTGAGCTGGTGGAGCCTCGGCCTCACGATCTTCACCTCGCTGCTGATCGGGCGGCTGGTGCGGGTCAACGAGTTCGTGCCCGAGGTGGCGATCAGCGCGATGCTGGTCCTCGGCGTCTCGCAGGTCGCCGACACCGCCTGGGACCGGGTGTGGGAGACGCTGATCGGCGCCGTCGTGGGGCTCCTGTTCAACCTGCTGCTGGCCCCGCCCGTCTGGGTCGGCTCGGCCGGCTCCTCCATCGAGTCGCTGGCCGCCCGGATGGGCACCATGCTGCGCAGCATGGGCGAGGAGGTGGTGGGCAACCACCCCGTGTCCCGGGCCGCCGCGCGGCTCCACGAGGCCCGCAGGCTCGACCACGACATCGTGGAGGTCGACGCCTCGCTGCGACAGGCCGAGGAAAGTCTCACCCTCAACCCCAGGGTGAGACAAGGGCTGCTCCACCGGGTCGTCCTGCGCACCGGACTCGACACGCTGGAGATCTGCGCCGTCGTCCTGCGCGTCCTGTCCCGCACCCTCACCGACCTGGCGAAGGCCCGCACCGAGGAGTCGCTGTTCCCGGCCGATGTGACGGAACTGCTCCGGGAGCTCTTCGGCCGGCTCGCCGAGGCGATCGAGAGCTTCGCCGTCCTGGTCACGACCCAGCTGGCCGCCGACGCGGAGGCGGCGGAGGAACGGCTCGCCGACGCGCTCGCCCGCAGCCGCGCCACCCGCGACCAGGTGGCCGACCTGCTGCTGGAGGACGTCCAGGAGCACCCGCGTCAGTGGCAGCTGCACGGTGCGCTCCTCGCCGAGATCGACCGGGTGCTGGCCGAACTCGACATCGAGGAGCGCACCAAGCGCCTCGGTGAGGAGCTGGACCGCCGCTCGGGCGAGGCGCACGCGCGCCACCCCCGGCTGCGGGCGCTCCAGCGGCGGCTCGGCCGACAGCCGGACTGACCGCCCGTGCGGGGATGCCGCCCGCGCGGGGATGCGCGGGCGGCCGGTCGCTGGTTCGCTGGGGACACGCCCTGGAGGTCTCCAGCGACCAAGGAGTGATGTGGTGATGAGCGGTTCGGACGAACCCGCCGACCTGGCTCGGCAGATGCGTGAGAAGGCCCAGCAGCTCGCCGAGGCCGCGGAGCGCGCGAGCGATCCGCACGAGCGGGAGCGGCTGGAGAAGAAGTCCCGCACGATCCGGGACCGGAGCGAGCAGCAGAGCGCCATGGCGGCCGGGGACATCTACCCCGAGAAGTAGCCCCGCCGAAGGCCCCCCGGCCGACTGCTCGCCTGCTCCCTGCCCGTCGGTCTGCCCCGCCCGCCCGTTTTCGGAGGAACGCGGAACCTCCGGACGGGCGGGCGTGTGCGGTGCCTCGGCTCACGGGCCGCGCGTCAGGCGGTCCACTCCAGGAGCCGTTCCGCGCTCCAGGTCGTCACCACCCGGTCCGCCGGCACCCCGCACTCCTCGGCGCGGGCGCACCCCGACCGCTGCCAGTCCAGCTGCCCCGGGGCGTGCGCGTCCGTGTCGATCGCGAAGAGCGTCCCCGCCGCCACGGCCGTACGCAGCAGCCGCAGGGGCGGGTCCTGCCGCTCCGGACGGCAGTTGATCTCCACCGCCGTGCCCGCTTCGGCGCAGGCCGCGAATACCCGGTCCGCGTCGAACCGTGACTCCGGCCTGCCCCGCCCGGCCAGCAGCCGGCCCGTGCAGTGGCCGAGCACGTTCGCCCGTGGATGGCGCACCGCCGCCTCCAGCCGCCGGGTCATCGGCGCCGGGTCCATCCGCAGCTTGGAGTGGACGGAGACCACCACGACGTCGAGGCGGGCCAGCAGCTCGTCCTCCTGGTCGAGCGAACCGTCCGGCAGGATGTCGCACTCGATCCCGGTCAGCAGCCGGAACGGCGCCCACTCCGCGTTGAGCCGGGCCACCACCGCGAGCTGTTCCCGCAGCCGTTCCGGCGACAGGCCGCGGGCCACGGTCAGCCGGGGCGAGTGGTCGGTGAGGACGGCCCACGCGTGCCCCAGCTCCGCGGCGGTCCGGCCCATCTCCTCGATCGGGCTGCCCCCGTCCGACCAGTCCGAGTGCAGATGGCAGTCGCCCGTCAGCAGCTCGTAGAGCTCCTGGCCGCCCTCGACGGGAGGCCGCGCCGCGGCTTCCTTCTCCAGCCGGTCCAGATATCCGGGCGTCCGCCCGGCCAGCGCCTCGCGGATCACCTCGGCCGTGCGGGGCCCGATCCCGGCGACTCGCTCCAGGGTCTTCGCGGCCACTCGCTCGGCCGCCTCGCCCGGGGCCATCGCGTCCACGGCGGCGGCGGCCGTACGGAAGGCCTTCACCCGATAGGTGGCGGCCTGCGAACGTTCCAGCAGGAAGGCGATCCGCCGCAGGGCGGTGACGGGATCCATCGGCACCTCCACCGGGGGCGTCCGTGGCCGGCTCCGGTCCGCCGGGCGCGCCGCCCGTCCCACCAGCATGGGCGCAACCGCCCCCGTACGCCTTTCAGGAGGCGTCCTCCTCCTCGGCGACCTCCGCCGACACCCAGCGGCCGGTCGCCGTGTCGTAGTCCAGGACGGGCCGCCCCCGCACCCCGCTCGTACGGAACGGCCGCCCGTCGTCGTCGATGCGCACCGTGCCGGACCGGCCGCCGCTGCTCCAGGTCAGCTCCGCGACCCAGGCGCAGTCGCAGCCGACCGTACGTCCGGTGATCAGGAAGACCTCGGGGTCGGTGGCCGAGACGCTGTACGGGAAGGCGACCGCCTCGATGGGCTCGCCCGAGTCGTTGCCCGCGACCGAGCGGGCGACGGGGCGGGGCACGTCGAGATCCACGTCGAACATCCTCGGGGTGAGGGACCCGCCGCAGCCGGAACTCATCCGGTAGACCCGGCCCTTCGCCACCGCGCGGCGCTCCACGACCCGGATCCGCAGGGATTCGAGCACCACGGTCCGCTCGTCCCGGCCCTGCAGGGTGATCCGGACTCCGGTCTCACCCGCGTGCACCGCGCCGAGCGCCCCCGCCCAGGACGCCGCGTCGGCCTGCACCGGGGGCGGCGGTACGGCGGCGGGCGCACGGTCGAGGAGGTAGGCGTGGTCGCAGCCGTTCTTCCAGACGTGGTCCTCACCGGTCCAGGTGAACGGCACCCGCCCGGCGCCCGGACCCGGCGAGGCAGCGGACGGTCCGGGGAGCGCCTCGTTACGCGGCCCGATACCGGGCGGCACGCTGGGCCGGGGGCTGTTGGACGGCGTTCCGCCCGGTGTCACGCTCGGTGTGGCCCGCGGCTTTCCGGGCGTACGGGAGCCGGACGGAGAGGGCGCCGGAGTGTCCGCCGGGGGCCCGCCCGGATGCTGGGCCACCGACGGCCTCCGGTCCTGCCCCGGGAGCCCGGTACCGCCGAAGGCCGCGACCAGGGCGAGGACGAGGACCGCGGCGGCGAGGACACCGACGCCCTGCCCGTACCGACGCACCCGCCGCGACCGGAGCCCCGGCCACCGGACGACCGGCCCGCTCACCTTCGCGGAAGCCTCCCCGGAGACGGGGGACAGGCCGGGTGCCCCGGACGGACCGGTAGCCGAGGCCGGTTCGGGTGCCCCGGACGGCTCCGCCCCGGATGCGGTTGCGGCGGACGACTCGGAAGCCTCGGACGGCTCTGCCTCGCCGGACGGCCCGGAAGCCCCGGACACGGCCCCGCCGGTCGGCTCCGCCCCCGCCGGCACCCCCGCAGCCTCCTGCCGGTCGAGGCGTTCTCCGTTCGCCAGGAGCCACAGCCGGTGCAGCGCCTCCCGGTCCTCGGCCGGCGCGCCGCACCAGCGGGCCAGCCGCTCCACGGGCGCGAACTCCGCGGGCACCGTCCGCCCCGTGCAGTACCGGTGCAGCGTCGAGCCGCTGACCCCGATGCGGCGGGCCAGCGACGCGTACGTCCGGCCCGAACCCTCCCGCAGCGCGTTCAGCCGCTCCGCCAACGCCGCCCGCGCGGCCCCCTCGGCGTCATCCATCCCGCTCGACCTCCCCCGCCCGCCGTCCCAGGCGTTCCAGCCCTTCGAGAACACCCACGTCACCGGGGGTGGGACGGTTCCAGCCCGGCGGGAAGCCGTGTCGTGCTTGTCCGGATCCCGGGCGGCGGCCCAGGCTGGAGCCCGTTCCCGTACCACCGCCGTACGGCTCCTCACCGGGCCCCGTACGAAGCGGAACGACGCCGTACGGGGCCGTACGAACCACCCGACCGCACCACCCGAAACGGGGAACCCGACCATGCGCACCCTCCGTACCGCACTCGTGGCCGCCGCTGCCGCGAGCCTGGCCGTCACCGCTCTGGCCCAGCTGCCCGCCGCCGCGGCCCCGGCCCCCGCTCCCGCGCTGCCGAAGTTCCTCGGCGCCGGCCAGCTGCCCGCCTCCCACACCCCCTGGACGGCCGACCCGGTACGCCAGGGGCTGCCCGAGGAGGGGTCGGTGTGCACGGCCGGAATCGCCCCGGCGGCCGGCACCCGCCACCGGGACTTCCGCACCGAGCTGGACACCAACGCCCGCCAGACCATCACGGTCGCCGCCACCACCGCCCGGGCCAAGACGCTCGCCGCCGAGCTGCGCAGCGCCCTGGAGACCTGCCTCGACCGGCTGAAGGAGCAGAACCCCGGCCTGGAGGGGGAGGCGCTCTACCAGGGCCGGATCAAGGTCGAGGAGGGCGCGCACGTCTACAGCATCGACACGTCCTACCCGGAGGTCGGCTTCACCGACATCGGGCTCTACTCCGTGGGACGCGACGGCCGCACGGTGACCGTCGTCGAATGGGGGCAGCTGGGCGAGCTGGACGGCGCACCGCTGGAGGGGTTCAAGAAGACGACCCGCACCGCCGTCGCCAAGCTGTACTGATCCCGCCTCCGCGACCGGCCGCCACAGGGGAGTGGCCGGTCGCCGGAGGTGCGGGGTACCCCGGATCGGGAGCATGCTGGCTGTGTGACCCGGCACGAGACGCCCCGGCATCCCCCGCCCACCGGAAACGGGACCGCGGCCGGGGGATACGACGGTGACCGAGCGCCCGACGAGCTGTCGCTCGTCCTCGCGCAGGCCCTCGTCAGCGCCGTCGAGTCGAGCGGCGGCTACGCGGGCGGCGTCTACCTGCGCAGCGGGACCCCCGGGCTGCTGCGGCTCGCGGTGCTCGCCGGACTGCCGGGCCCGCTCTTCCGCCCCTGGTGGCGGATGCACGTGAACCGCCCGTTCCCGGTGTCCGAGGCCTATCGCTCCGGGCGGCCCGTGCTGCTCGGCGACGCGGAGGAGGCGATGCGCCGGTTCCCGCAGCTGATGGCCGGGCTGCCGTTCCCGTTCGGTTCGCTGTGGGTGCCGATCACCGGGCCCCGGGGAAGCCTGGGCGTGCTGGCCGTCCTGCGCGCCTCCACCCCCGGCAAGTCCGTCGCGCCCGCCGACGGCGACCGGCTGCACCGCCTCGGCCACCGGCTCGGGGACGCGCTCACCGATCTGGAGCGGCGGGGCATCGGCTGCGTATGGGACACGGAACCGGTCCCCGTGCAACTGCCCGCCGCGACCGCGCCCCCGGTGCGGGCCGGCCGCTTCGACTGGGACCTGCACTCCGGGCGGGTCACCGCCGACGACGACCTGTGCGGGATCCTCGGCTTCGCGCCCGACGCCTTCCCGGGCACCGTCGACGCGCTCGCCGAACAGCTGGTCCCGGAGGACGTCTACGGGCTGTGGGCCCTGGCCCGGCAGACGGTCGAGTCGGCCGAACCGGTCGTCCGCCGGATGCGGCTGCGCGGCCCCGACGGCCGGTCCCATCTGCTGGAGCTGTCCGGCCGCTGGACCCACCCGCACGGCGACGCGTCCTCCAGCCATCTGACCGGTTTCCTGGTCGACCTGGGCGCGGGCCCCGTCGTGCCGGAGGCCGCCGACCGGCTGCCCCGGGGCATCCTCTCCCTGGACCGGCTGGGGCGGATCACGTACGCCAACGGTCTCGCCGAGGAACTGCTCGGACACTCCCGGGCGGAGCTGATCGGCCATGTGGTGTGGCGGGCCCTGCCGTGGTTCGGGCACGAGGCCTACGAGGACCACTACCGGGCCGCTCTGATCGCCGACGAGCCCGTCCACTTCCTCGCCCAGCGCCCGCCCTCGCGCTGGCTGTCGGTGTCCCTGTACCCGGGCCACGACGGGGTGAGCGTCGTCCTCCAGGCGACGGACCAGCCGGCCTACACCCCCGGCTCCGTGACCGCGCCGGGGCTGGGCATCGGCTCGACCGCGGACCGTTCCTCCGCGCTGTACCGCCCGGTGGCCCTCGCCATCGCGCTGACCGAGGCGGTCACGGCCCGGCAGGTCTCCGCGGTGGTCACCGAGGAGCTGCTGCCCGCGTTCGGCGGCCGACAGCTCGCCATCTACCTGCTGAACGAACGTCATCTCCATCTGGCCTGGGAGACGGGGTTCCCGAAGGGGTTCCTCGACCGCTTCGACGGGGTCGGGCTCGACGTCAGCATTCCCGGTGTGGAGACCCTGACCACGGGCCGTCCGATCTTCTTCGAGTCCATGCAGCGCCTGGCCGAGGCCTATCCGGGCATCCCCATCGACGCGGACGTCGGGGCGCGGGCGTTCCTGCCCCTGATCGCCTCGGGGCGGCCCGTCGGTTCCTGCATCCTCGGCTTCGACCGGCCGCGCGGCTTCAGCCCGGAGGAGCGTACGGTCCTGACGGCCCTGGCCGGTCTCATCGCCCAGGCCCTGCAACGGGCCCAGCGCTACGACAGCGAGGCGGCGCTCGCCCGCGGACTCCAGGACGCCCTTCTGCCGCACCGGCTGCCGGAGGTCGACGGCGTCGACACCCTGGGCCGCTATCTCTCCGGCACCCAGGGCATGGACGTGGGCGGCGACTGGTACGACGTCATCGAGACCGGCAACGAACTGGCCCTGATCATCGGCGACGTACAGGGCCACGGTGTCTCCGCCGCCGCGACGATGGGGCAACTGCGCAGCGCGGTAAGGGCGTTCGCGCTGAGCAACCACGATCCGCAGGAAGTGATGAGCGGCACCAACCGGCTGCTCATCGACCTGGACCCGGGGCAGTTCGCCAGCTGCTGCTACATCGCCCTCGACCCGGCGACCGGTGTGGCCCGCGCCGTACGGGCGGGGCATCCGCAGCCCGTGCTGCGGCGGCCCGACGGCCGGACGGAGGTACTGGACCTGCCCGGCGGCATCGTGCTCGGGGTCGACGGGAACGCGACCTACCCGGTCACGGAGATGCGGCTCGACCCGGGAGCGATGCTCGCCCTCTTCACGGACGGGCTGATCGAGCGCCCCGGCACGGACATCGACGAGGGCATCGAGCGGCTGCGCGCCACCGTCGAACGCATCGGCGCGGTCCCGCTGTCCGAGACGGCCGACCAGGTCATCGGCGAGGCCAGGGCAGCCGTCGATCGCCCCGACGACATCGCGATCCTGCTCGCCGCCCGGTGGGCCGAGGCTCCGGCGGTACGGCGACCCCCGCCGGCGCGGACCTTCGGACCGGACCTGTGGCGCACGTTCCGGGGTCCGGGTCCGGGGCACTCCGCAGCCCCGGACCCGGCCCCCTAGGTTCTGTCGTCAAATGTCACGCCCACATCAGGAGTGAGGCGAGGGTGACGGCTGCTTCGTAGGACTGGACGGTCTTGTCGTAGCGTGTGGCGATGCCGCGCCATTGCTTCAGACGGTTGAAGCACCGCTCCACGACGTTGCGGTGCTTGTAGGCCTCGCGGTCGAAGGCCGGCGGGCGGCCACCGCGGCTGCCCCGCCGGGCCCGGTTGCCGATCTGGTCGGCCCGCTCGGGAATCGTGTGGGGATGCCGCGGCGGCGGAGCCAGGTGCGGATCGCCTTGAGCTGTAGCCCTTGTCGCCCAGGACGTGATCGGGCCGGACGCGGGGACGGCCGGGGCCGATCCGGGGCACCCTGATCGCGTCCATCACGGCGGTGAACTGGGTGCAGTCGTTGGTGTTGCCGCCCGTCACGACGAAGCCGAGCGGACGGCCCCGGCCGTCGCAGGCCAGGTGCACCTTGCTGGTCAGACCGCCCTGGACCGGCCGAGGGCCGGGTCGCAGAGCCCCTCGAGCCCCGGCAGCATGCTGGTGGGCCCGGACGACCGTGGAATCGACCGACACCAGCCACTCGATGTCGCCCGCCGCGTCGGCCTCGCCTGCGCGGCCCGCAGCATCCGTTCGAACGTCCCGTCCGCCGCCCACCTGCGAAAACGCGTATGCAGCGTGGCCCACGGCCCGTAGCGCTCGGGCACATCCCGCCAGGCCGTCCCGGTCCGGAACTTCCACACGATCCCGTTCAGGACCCTGCGGTCATCCAGCCGCTTCCGCCCCCGCAACGACACGGGCAGCAACGGCCGGACGAACTCCCACTCAGCATCAGACAGTTCATGACGACGTATCACGACACCATGATCCACCAACGATGATCATTTGAAGACACCGCCTAGGGCCTGTCAGGCGTCTGCCGGGCGCTCGGCCGGCACGAAGGCCTCGGAGGCCTCCAGCATGCCCTCGCGCTCCACGACCTTGATCCGCTCACGGCCCTGGGCCGCGCCCAGTGCCTGCTCGTGGGCGTCCAGCTTGTGCCAGCCCTCCCAGGTCGTGTAGCGGACGCCGCGGCCCTCCAGGAAGGCCTCGACGGCCTCCGGGGCGGGCGTGGCCGGCTCGGGCAGGCGGCCGGCGGCGCGGTCCTCCAGGACGCAGGCGACCGTCTCGTTGGCGTCGCCCTTGGTGTGCCCGATCAGACCGATCGGACCGCGCTTGATCCAGCCCGTGACGTAGACCGAGGCCATGTGCTCCTCACCGGCGATGACCCGGCCCGCCTCGTGCGGGACGGTGCCGGAGGCCACGTCGAAGGGGAGCTTGGGCAGCTCCTCGGAGTAGTAGCCGACGGCGCGGTAGACGCTCTGCATGTCCCAGTCGGTGAACTTGCCGGTGCCCCGGACATTGCCGGTGCCGTCCAGCTCGGTGCGCTCGGTGCGCAGCGCGGTGACCTTGCCGTCCTCGCCGAGGATCTCGACCGGGGACTCGAAGAAGTGCAGGAACAGCTTGTGCGGGCGGTCGCCGACGTCGCGGATCGCCCAGTTCTCCAGGGTCTGCGCGACCATGTTGGCCTGCTTGTTCTCCCGGCGGGTGGCGATGGAGCCCTCGTCGTACTCGATGTCCTCGGGGTTGACGATGACCTCGATGTTGGGGGAATGGTCCAGCTCCCGCAGCTCCATCGGGCTGAACTTGGCCTGCGCCGGGCCACGCCGCCCGAACACATGCACCTCCAGCGCCTTGTTCTCCTTGAGGCCCTGGTACACGTTGTCCGGGATCTCGGTGGGCAGCAGCTCGTCCGCCGTCTTGGCCAGGACACGGGCCACGTCCAGGGCCACGTTCCCGACGCCGAGCACGGCGACCTTCTCCGCGGTGAGCGGCCAGGTGCGCGGGACCTCGGGGTGCCCGTCGTACCAGGAGACGAACTCGGCGGCGCCGTAGGAGCCGTCCAGCTGGATGCCGGGGATGTCGAGCGCCCGGTCGGCCTCGGCGCCGGTGGAGAAGATCACCGCGTCGTAGAAGGACCGCAGGTCGTCCAGGCCGATGTCGTGCGGGTAGCTGACGTTGCCGAAGAGCCGGATCTGGGGCTTGTCCAGCACCTGGTGCAGGGCCTTGACGATGCCCTTGATGCGCGGGTGGTCGGGTGCCACGCCGTAACGGATCAGGCCGAAGGGCGCGGGCATGCGCTCGAAGAGGTCGATCGAGACCCCCGGGTCCTGGCAGACCTCGGATTTGAGCAGCGCGTCCGCAGCGTAGATACCGGCGGGGCCGGCTCCGACAATGGCGACGCGGACGGGGCGTGTCATGGCGTGGTGATCCTTCGGGGCGGGCGAACGCGGGCAGGTACAGCGTACGTCGGAGGTAAGGGTGGGCTTACTAGTCTCCGCCCCACACCGTAAGCGATCGTCCCGCGGGCCCTTCGACCGCCCCCACCCAGAGTGTCCGATTAGCCCGTTTCGTTATGCCTATATGGTCGATTTGCTTCTTTTACTCTGTATATCCGTAAAGGTGTTTCCGAGCTGTTTGATGCATTTGCCTGGGCGTGTTTTCGCCATCGCCGTGAGCGAGTGGTGAGCGTCACGTCCGAGGGGGTGGACGCAGAAGCGGAGGCATCGGTTCCCTTCTGTGCGAAGAAAGTTGACGCCGTGACGGTGCGGCCCGATCCGGGAATTCCAGCATTCGATCATGCGGGGAAAAGGGAATCCGGAATGCGGGGCTTGTTCTGTCCCGCGTTTCTCGCCTACGGTCACCGTCAATCCGGATGGAACGCCGAATCCTGCCGCCGTCCGGGAATCCGAAACCCACTCACGTACGGCAGGAGCGGGGGACCCAGGTAAGTCGCCGAACCGTAACCGGAACGGCTTGGGGTGAAGTCGCACGACCGTGCGGCCAGGCATCTCCCGTCTGAACCCGACAGCTCACCTCGCAGGCGCCGGAGAGAGGAAATCCCCCATGCCCGCAAAGGGTAAGCACCGCCGTACCCAGTCCACCTCGCTGCGTCGTGGCCTCGCCGCCGTGACCACCGGCGGAGCCGTTCTCGCGCTCCCCGTGATCGGCGCCACCAGCGCCTTCGCGGCCCCCGCTCCCACCGCCGCGCCGCAGGCCGTGGCCCCCGCCGCAGTGGCCCCCCAGGCGAATTCCGCCGTACAGGCCGCGCCCGCCCAGCATTCCGTGGTGGCCGGCGAAACTCTTTCCAGGATCGCCCGCGAGCATTCCGTGAGCGGCGGATGGAAGAAGCTGTACGAAGGCAACCGGAAGATCGTCGGAGGGAATCCCGATCTTATTCACCCGGGTATCAAGCTGACGCTCGGAAACAAGGCCGCCGCCCCGTCGGACGCCAAGTCCGCCAAGGCTTCCGACGCCACCGCACGTGGTGCGTCGGCGGACCGCGCCGACCGTTCGGAGCGTACGGGCACCGCCCCGGTGGCGAAGGCCGCTCCGGCCGCCGCGAAGGCCGTCACCTACACCAACGACCTCGACGGCTGGATCAAGGAATCGCTCGCGGTCATGGCCCAGCACGGCATCCCCGGCACCTACGAGGGCATTCACCGCAACATCATGCGCGAGTCCTCGGGCAACCCGGCCGCGATCAACAACTGGGACTCCAACGCGGTCAAGGGCACCCCGTCCAAGGGCCTGCTCCAGGTCATCGACCCGACCTTCCAGGCCTACCACGTGCCCGGCACCTCGACCGACAGCTACGACCCGGTCGCCAACATCACGGCCGCGTGCAACTACGCCGCGGACCGCTACGGCTCGATCGACAACGTCTTCGGCGCCTACTGATCCTTCGCGCCCGGCCCGAAGAGGCCCCGGACCACACGGTCCGGGGCCTCTTCGGCATGCCGGTCCGTCCCGCCGGATCTCCTGCCGGGCGGCACCGGGAAGTTACCCCCAAGTTTCTAGTGACTTACCACGCGATCGACAGTAGAACCTGTTGCACTCTGTCGAGAGTGAGGGATGTCACATGAGTGACACTACCGTGCAGGACAGCGGGGCGACGGGTGTCTCGCGTCGAAGATTCATCACTGGAACAGGTTCTCTTCTGGGAGTCGCGGCGCTGGCCGGGACCGCCGCCCCGGTGTGGGCGAGCGCCCGGGCGGCAGCAGCGCCGATCGGCTCCGGGGCCCATGTGCCGGTCCTGGTCGTCGGCACCGGATACGGCGGCTCCGTCGCCGCCCTCCGGCTCGCCCAGGCCGGTACGGACGTCCACATGGTCGAGATGGGCATGGCGTGGGACACCCCGGGCGCGGACGGCAAGATCTTCGCCAATACCACCAAGCCGGACGACCGCTCCTACTGGCTGCGGACCCGGACCAAGCAGCCGCTGAGCAACTTCCTCGGCTTTCCCCTCGACAAGGACGTCAACCGCTACACCGGCATCCTGGACGCCGAGGAGTTCGGCGGCATCACGGTCTACCAGGGCCGCGGCGTCGGGGGCGGATCCCTGGTCAACGGCGGCATGGCCGTCACCCCGCGCCGGGAGAACTTCGGCGCGATCCTCCCGACGGTGAACGCCGAGGAGATGTACCGCACCTACTACCCGCGCGCCAACAGCGGGCTGGGCGTCACCACCATCGATCCCGCCTGGTTCGACACCGTCGACTGCTACCAGTACGCCCGGGTCGGCCGAAAACACGCGCAGCGCTCCGGCTTCCCGTTCCTCTTCGTGCCCGCCGTGTACGACTGGGACTACATGAAGCAGGAGGCGGCCGGAACCGTACCCAGGTCGGCGCTGGACGCGGAGATCCTCTACGGCAACAACCACGGCAAGAAGTCGCTCCAGAAGACCTACATCGACCGGATCAGGGCCACCGGCCGGGTCACCATCTCCCCGCTCCACAAGGTCACCACCGTCACCCCGGCCCCCGGCGGCGGCTACACCGTACTCATCGACCAGCTGGACACCGGCGGCCGGACCACCGTCACCAAGACCGTCACGGCGGACAAGGTGTTCTTCGCCGCGGGCAGCGTCGGCACCAGCAAGCTGCTCGTCGGCCTCAAGGCCACCGGAGCCCTGCCCCTCCTCAACAACGAGATCGGCAAGGGCTGGGGCGACAACGGCAACGTCATGTGCGGGCGGGCCAACCACCTCTGGGATCCGACGGGGAAGGTGCAGTCGTCCATCCCGACCGGCGGCATCGACAACTGGGACGCCGGCGGAGCGTTCGCCGAAGTCGCTCCGCTGCCCACCGGCATCGAGACCTGGGCCTCCTTCTACCTCTCGATCACCAAGAACCCCAACCGGGCGCAGTTCACCTGGAACGCGGCGGCAGGCAAGGCCGAACTGAACTGGCAGACGGCGTGGAAGCAGCCGTCCATCGACGCCGCGAAGACCATCTTCGACAAGATCAACCAGAAGGAGGGGACGATCTACCGCACGGACCTCTTCGGCGTCTACAAGATCTGGGGCGACCACCTCACCTACCACCCGCTGGGCGGTGCGGTTCTGGACAAGGCCACCGACAACTACGGCCGGCTGCACGGCTACCCCGGCCTGTACGTCATCGACGGCGCGCTGATCCCCGGCAACACCAGCGTGAACCCGTTCGTCACCATCACCGCGCTCGCCGAACGCAACATCGAACGGATCATCGCGACCGATCTGTAGGCGAACCACGAAAGAGCCCGGGGCCGGGAGTGCCAACCCGGCGGCCCCGGACTCCGTCCGTGGGGGCCCCGCCCCTCACCCGTGACCGGGCAGCACGCACACCGCGTCGATCCCCAGCACATGGTTGAGCCGCCCGAACGCCAGCCACGAGCCGATGCTCATCGTCAGCTCCACGATCTCCGCCTGGCTGTAGTGCGCGGTCATCCGCTCCCAGAAGGCGTCGTCCAGACCGTGATGGTCGAGCGTGTACCGCTCGGCGTACTCCGCCGCGAGCCGGGTCCGCTCGTCGAAGGCGTCGGTCGTCCGCCACTCGGTCACCGCCCCGGCGAACTCCTCCTCGACCTTCGCCCCGTCCCGCTCGGTCCGCCAGTCCAGGCAGAACAGGCACCCGTTGATCTGCGCCACCCGCAGCCTCGCCGCCTCGAACTCCCGCAGCCCCAGCGTCGTGTGCTCGTACACCGACATGGAGAACGTGGCGGCGGCCATCCCGATGCCGGGCACCATCTCCCCCCATACATAGCCGATGGGCTCCTGGCCCTCCGGAACATCGATGATCATGCCGGTCTCCTTCCCAGCCTGCCGACCGCAGGCCGCAGCGGAACGTCGAGCGCGTCGTACAGGCCCGGCTTCGCGTCCACCAGCCAGTCGATCGCCGAGACGAGCCGCCCGACCGCGGTGGCGTTCCCGCCCGCCGACCGGTTCTCGCCCTCGTCGGACGCCTCCACCGTCACCTCGATACGGGGACGGCCCTCGATCACCACCCGGTGCGCGCCCACCCCGTCGGGCGGCGACGGCCAGTCCGGGGCGCACGAGGGGTGGATACGGGTGATGTGCTCGATGACGATGCGGGGCTCGCCGTCCACGATGCCCTGCACCTCGAAGCGCACCGCGCCCTGGGTGCCCGCCGCGAACGCGCCCATCGTGCGCGTGGTCACCGCCGTCTCCAGCGCCCGGCGGTCCAGCGTCTCGCGGATCTCGTCGAGCTCGACGCCCAGCGCCCGCGCCATGAGCCGTATCTGACCGCCCCACACCATCGTCGGAACGCTCTCCGCCAGCATCAGCGGCTCGTACTCCATCGGGTGCCCCATCCCGATCAGATGGCGCACCGACTCCTCCTGCTCGTACGTGGAGTAGTCGAAGATCTCCTGGCAGCGGATGACGTCCACCTCGGTGCCGAGACCGCTGACCAGCAGCGGCAGGACGTCATTGCCCCAGCCCGGGTCGACGCCGGAGACGAAGAGGGAACCGCCGCCCTCGGCGACGGCGGCCAGGACCGGGTCCCGCAGCTCCGGCGGGGCGTTGCGCTGGTCGTAGAGCGGATAGAGGGAGGGCGTGACGACCACCGCGCCGGCCCGGATCGCCCGGCCGATGTCGGTGAGGGCGTCGTCGGGACGGATATCGCCGGACGCCGCGTAGACCACCGCGCGGGGGCGGCTGGCCAGGACGGCGGCGATGTCGTCGGTGGCCGCGACCCCGAGCGTGCGCCCGAGACCGCCGAGCTCGCCGGCGTCGCGGCCGACCTTGGCGGGATCGTGCACGAGGACGGCGGCGAGTGTCAGTGCCGGATGGGCCGCGACGGCGCGGATCGCCGCGCGGCCGACATTGCCGGTACCCCAGACAACCGTGGGAATCATGCGCGGAGGGTAGCTCCGGGGCCTTGTACTTCCCAGAGCCGTGACTCCACCAAATCGGCCGGGTTCTCGCACAGCTGCCGCCACCCGTCATGCAGCGCTGAGTTCGGCGGTGCGGCGTAAGTTCGGTGCCCTACGCGGGATTGCCGAAGCCCCGGTTCGGGCACCGAGGAGCCGTCGATGCTGGACCGGGATGTGCTGCGCGCCGCGCGCCTGGCTGGTTACGGGACGGAGAGCACACAGCTCTCCTTGTTGAGCGATCACCGGCTCGGGGAAGTCGTGGCAGCCGCTACTCGCTCGGGTCGGGCATCGGCGGCAGGTCGGCAGAGCTGGACATCAACGGATTGCGCGTCTTCGTCAAGCGGCTCCCTTTGACGGACTCCGAGCTGAACCACGCCCCCGACACCGTTACCGGCGAGACGGCTCTGCCCCATCCGCTCCAGGACCGCAGCTCCATCACGGTCCGCTCCACGACGGGTGGCGGCAGCTGTACGAGAACACGGCCGAATCCACCGGGAGAAGAGGGTGTTCCCGGGTCTGCGGGGGAGCCGCCGGCCCGGGAACAGCTCAGAGGGTTCAGCGCTTCGCGCGGGCGCCGCTCGGGGTGCCGGTGATGGTGAACTGCGAGCCGGGCTCGATCAGTACATCGCCGTCGCGCGAGTCGGTGATCGTCACATCGGTGAGCGTCGCGTTGCCGCGGGCGCCGCCCATCGCGAGGATGCCGGATCCGTTGTTGGACGTGTCGATCCGGACGTTCTCGATCGTGACGTCCGGCATCAGCCCGCCGCCCGTCTTGAACTGGATGCCGTCATAGGTGGAGTCGATGATGTCCGTGTCGCGGATCGTGACTCCGGGGATCGGCAGATTCTGCGGGAAGAGGGTGATCGCGCCGAACTCCTGGTCCTCGTTCCAGAAGGCTCCGCCGGTGCGGTACAGGGCGTTGTTGGCGATCAGTGTCTGCCCGGAGAAGGGCAGCGGGTCGTGGTCGGTCGCCAGCATGATGGCCGGGTAGTTCATGGTGTCGGAGATGATGTTGCTCTCGATCTTGTTGCCGTAACCCCCGTAGATCGCGATGCCGTTGGCGCGCCACGGCAGCTGGATGGTGTTGTTGCGGAAGCTGTTGTCGTGGCCGATGTCGACGGACTGGTCCTTGACGTACTTGCTGGACCAGACGGCGAGCGCGTCGTCGCCGGTGTTGCGGAACGAGGAGTTGTAGACCGTGGAATTGCGGGTGCCGTTGGCGAAGTTGATGCCGTCGGCGTAGGTGTTGCGGATCCGCATGCCGGTGAACTCGACGCCGTCGCCCGGGTTCCACAGCTCCTGGATGTTGTCGAAGTCACGGCCGGCCCAGACGCCCACGTTGGCGTGCTCGATCCAGACGTTGCTGATCTTCGTGTCCTTGCCGAACCGGCCGTTGAGCGCGACGCCGCCCTCGTGGTTGCCGTCGCCGCCGCGGATGGTGCCGGAGCCGAAGATGGCGATGTCGGAGATGCGCGTGTTCTCGTCGATGTCGAAGCCGAAGTTGCCCTCGTGCGGGTGGTTGATGCCGCCCGCCTCGTGCGGCGGGGTCAGCGTGTAGAGCTGGGAGTGCCACATGCCCGCGCCCCGGATCGTCACGTCCCGGATGCCGACCTGGTTCCACTGGCCCCGGTCCAGCGGGTCGTCGGTGAGGATCTTCTGCTCCTGGCGCCACTGGCCCGCCGGGATCCACACACAGTCGATCTCACCGTTCTGGTTCGCCGTCACCGCACGCTGGATCGCGTCCGTGTCGTCGATCCCGTCGTTCGCCACCGCGCCGTACGTCGTGATGGACACACAGCCCGACGGCTGCGACGACGGCGCCGCCACCTGCTCCAGGTCGATCAGGTCGATGACGTAGAAGGAGGCGTTGTCGCTCGCGTCCCGCTGGAGCCGGAACTTGGTGCCCGCCGGGTAGGTCTGGGTGAGCAGGGCGTGGGACTCGTCGAACAGCCGCCGGGCGTCGCCGCCGGGGGTGTTGGTGAGTCCTTCGGGGCTGTCGGTGTTCCCGTACAGCCAGCTGTGCTTCGAGGAGAGGTCGAGCTTGCGGACGAACTCGCCGTCGGCGTACAGGCTGATGGTCGCCTCACGGCCACCACCGCCCGGCGCGTCCGGGATGGAGTTGCGGACGACGACGGAGTTCGACGGGGCGGTCGAGGTGAACTCCACGAACTCACCGGTGGAGTCGAGCCGCACCGACTCGCGGCCGGAGGACTCGGTGGCGTAGTTGGTGTGCCCGAAGGTGCGCACGGCGTCGGACTGCAGCAGGGTGCCGTCGTACTCGGCGTCCTCCGCCTCCAGTTCGGTGTACGGCACGGCCGCGCCGCGTCCGACGACGATGGAGCGGGCGAAGACGTTGTTGGTCTCGCTGGTCTCCGCGACCAGGTCCGTGGCGTCCGCGGTGGCGGTCAGCGTCGCGCCGCCGCTCGCCGCCGTCCAGCTGCCGCCGAGCGTGACGTTCGCGGTGGCGCCCGCCGCGATGGCCGGGGTGGTGCCGTTGAGCGTGGTGGAGCCGACGGTCAGCCGGGTGACGGTGCCCGCGCTCACCGCGCTGGTGCCGCGGTTGTGCACCGCCACGGTGAAGGTCACCGCCGCGCCGACCGCCGGGTTGGCCGGGCTGGAGGTGATGGAGCGGACCTCCAGGTCCGGGCCCGGGCTCTGCCCGACCACCAGCGGCGAGGCGGTGGTACGGCTGTTGTTGGCGTTGTCCGACTCGACGACCGTGTCGGTCGGGTCCACCAGCGCCGAGACGGTGTACGAGCCCTCCGGCCGCTTGCCGACCTCGACCGAGATCCCGGCCGACGCTCCCGCGGCGAGCGGGCCGACCGGGGCGCTGCCCACGACCACGCCGCCCAGGCTCACGTTGACGGTCGTCGCGGGGGAGGCGGCCGAACCGATGTTGCGTACGGTCCCCTCGACCGTGATGTCATCCGTCTCGGACGGGGCGGACGGGCTCCAGGAAAGCGCGCTCACGGTGAGGTCGGGGTTGGGCGCGGCCGTCCCCAGGACCTGGATCTCGGCCACTTGGGCGCCCGGCGCCCCGGTGTTGGAGAAGAACCTGAGCTGGAGGTCGGCGACGCGTCCGTCCACCGGGATGGTCACGGTGTTGCTGTTGCCGCTCGGGTCGAACGCATAGCCGGCGCGGGCCCGCAGCGAGGTGAACGCGGTGCCGTCCTGGGCCCGGCCGAGCACCTGGATGTCCTGCGTCCGGCTCGCCCAGATCGGGTCCGGGTTCAGCTTGACCACCACGGACTCCAGGTCCGCGTCTGCCCCGAGCTTCACCGTGAGGTCGGCGGGGAGCCCGTTCGACTCCCAGTAGCTGTCGACCTTGCCGTCGTTGGCGTTGGCGGCCGGGAACTCGCCGTGCGACCCGCTGGCGGTGACGGTCTTGCCGCGGGCCAGATCGGTGGCCTCAGCCGCGCTCGCGGTGACGGGCAGGAGTCCGACGGAGACCATTCCGGCTATCAGAAGCCCGGTGATCGACCGTCCGGTGAGTCGTTTCCATCTCATGATGTCCTCTGCTTCCACAATATTTGAGGCGGCAAGTCAATCTTTTGCGGTCGGAGGTTCATAGATTTCTGCGCTGTTTCGGATTTGTCAACGGTCCTCGCATGGGCATGTCATGCGGGCGCAGAAACTGATGAGGCGTCAAATCCAAGGTTGGGTGGGCCCGTTCAGGATCCGGTCGCGCCCCGGGCCAGCAGCAGCGCCAGATCCACCGCCGCCACCGCCACCGCTCCGGCCAGCGCGGCCTTGCGCCACCGGTGGCCGAACGCCGGTCCCACGAGTGCCGCTCCACCGGCCAGGATCAGCGCCGCCACGCCCAAGGCGTCCACCGGTCCGGGCGGCCCGAACGCCAGCACCGCCGTGGCGCCGAGGAGCGGCAGCGGCAGCAGCAGTCGGGTCCCCGCGTCGCCCAGCCGGTGCGGCAGCCCCCGGATTCCGTCGGCCCGGTCCGCCGCGATGTCCGGGAGCGTGTCGGCCAGATGCGCCGCGAACCCGAGCAGGGCCCCGGCCGCCACCGTCCACCACCGGGGCCACCCTCCGCCCGGCCCGGAGAGGGCGACGGCGGCGGGCAGGGCGGCGAATCCGGTGACGTACGGCAGCCAGGACAGGGCGGTCGCCTTGAGCCGCAGGTTGTAGAGCCAGGCGGCCGCGACCGCGGCGAGGTGCACCGTACCGGCGAGGATCCCGCAGGCCAGTGAGAGCGGTAGGCACAGGGCGAGCGCCACGCCGGCCGCCACCCATACGGTGTCCGGCGCCACCGTGCCGTCGGCCGCGGGCTTCCCCCGGCGGCCGGCGCGGGCGTCACGCCGGGCGTCGTACGCGTCGTTGCACCAGCCCACCGAGAGCTGGCCGGTCAGTACTGCCGCCGCGACCAGCGCGGAGCGTGGCACGCCGAGACCGGAGCCGAGGGCGAGGGCGCAGGCGAGCGCGGTCACCGCGAGCGCCGGCCCCGGGTGACACGCGAGCGCGAGCCCCACGACCGGGCCCCGCCGCAGGGAACCGACCGGAACCGCGTCCGCCGGCATCGCGCGGGCCGCGGCGGCGTTCGCCGGAACCGTGCCGGCCGGATCCGCGCCCGCCGCATCCGCTCCGGCCGTAACCGCATCCGCCGGGCTCACCCCGTCCGTGGCGTCCATCGGGCGATCGTAGGGGCCTGTCGCTCCGTCAATGCGGCGACCGGGCGGGTCCTTTGCCACGATTCATCACCTTTTGTGGGAAGGATGGGGGCATGACGCCACCGAAGCAGGAGGCAGGATGACCCGCATCGCCGCGGTGCACGGGGCCCTGCCGCCCCACCGCCACACCCAGCGCGAGGTCACCGACATGGTGGCCCGGACCTGTCTGCCGCCCGGCGCCGACCGCCGGGTCCTGGACCGGCTGCACGAGAACGCCCGGGTCCGCACCCGGCACACCGCGCTGCCGCTGGACGCCTACCGCGAACTCGACGGCTTCGGCGCCTCCAACGACGTGTTCATCCGGTCCGCCGTCGACCTCGGCGCCCAGGCCGTACGCGGTGCGCTCCGGGCGGCGGGGCTGCGGCCCACCGATGTGGACCTGCTGATGTTCACCTCCGTCACCGGCATCGCCGCCCCCTCCGTCGACGCCCGGCTGGTGACCCGCCTCGGCATGCGGCCGGACGTCAAACGGCTGCCCGTCTTCGGCCTCGGCTGCGTCGCCGGGGCCGCCGGGACGGCCCGGCTGCACGACTACCTCCTCGGCCACCCCGACGAGGTGGCCGTGCTCCTGTCGGTCGAGCTCTGCTCCCTCACCTTCCAGCGCCACGACAGCTCGCCCGCCAACCTGGTGGCGACCGCGCTGTTCGGCGACGGCGCCGCCGCCCTGGTCGCCCTCGGCGGCCGCCGGGCCGTCGCCGGACCCGAGATCGTGGCCACCCGCAGCCGGATGTACCCGGACACCGAGCACGTCATGGGCTGGGACATCGGCGCCACCGGCTTCACCGTGGTCCTCGACCCGGCGGTGCCCGACGTCGTCCGCCGCTATCTCGCCGACGACGTACGGGAGTTCCTCGACGAACACGGCCTCAAACCGAAGGACGTCGCCCACTGGGTGAGCCACCCGGGCGGCCCCAAGGTGCTGGAGACCGTCACCGAGGTCCTCGATCTGCCCGACGGCGCGCTCGACGTCACCTGGCGCTCGTTGGCCGACGTCGGCAACCTGTCCTCCTCCTCGGTCCTGCACGTCCTGCGCGACACGATCGAGCAGCGCCGCCCGGAACCGGGCACCCCCGGGCTGCTGCTGGCCATGGGCCCCGGATTCTGCTGCGAACTGGTGCTCCTGCGCTGGTAGGACGGAGAGACCCGATGGCCCGCCACCCGCGCCCGCCCGTGAACGGGAGCCCCGTATGACCTGGTACACCCTCCTGGTGCTGGCCGTCGCCGCCGAGCGCCTCGCCGAACTCGTCGTGGCCCGCCGCAACACCGCCTGGAGCCTCGCCCGCGGCGGCACCGAATCGGGCCGCGGGCACTATCCGGCCATGGTCGCCCTGCACACCGCCCTGCTGGCCGGCTGCCTGGCGGAGGTCCGGTTCGCCGACCGTCCCTTCCCGCCCGTCCTCGGCTGGGCCCTGGTCGCCGTCGTCGTGGCCGCGCAGGCGCTGCGCTGGTGGTGCATCCGCACGCTCGGCCCCCGCTGGAACACCCGCGTCATCGTCGTCCCCGGCCTGCCCCGCGTCACCGGCGGCCCCTACCGGTGGCTGAGTCACCCCAACTACGTCGCCGTCGCCGCCGAAGGCCTCGCACTGCCCCTGGTCCACGGGGCGTGGGCGACCGCACTGGTGTTCACCGCCCTCAACGCCGCGCTCATGGCCGTACGGATCCGGTGCGAGGACCGGGCCCTGGCCCGCCTGTCGGCCGTGGACGCACCGGCGTGATCGACATCCTGGTGGCCGGCGGCGGACCGGCCGGACTGGCCGCCGCGATCCGGGCCGCACAGGCGGGCCTGGAGGCGGTGGTAATCGAACCGCGCACCACCCCCGTGGACAAGGCGTGCGGCGAGGGCATCATGCCGGGCGGCGTCGCCGCCCTGCGCGACCTCGGCGTCCGGGTGACGGGCCACGAGCTGCGCGGCATCCGCTACACCGACGGCCGGCGCAGCGCGGAGGCCGCCTTCCGGGGCGGCCCCGGCGCGGGCGTCCGCCGCACCGAACTCCACACCGCCCTGCACGCGCGGGCCGCCGCCCTCGGCGTACGCGTCGTCGCCGGAAAGGCGGGGGAGATCCGCCAGGACGAGCGCACCGTCACCGCCGCCGGACTCACCGCGCGCTGGCTCATCGCCGCCGACGGCCTCCACTCGCCGCTGCGCCGCACCCTGGGCCTCGACCGGCCCGTCGCCGGGCCCGGACGCTACGGGCTGCGCCGCCACTACCCGCTCGCCCCGTGGACCGACCACGTCGAGGTGCACTGGTCGCGGCACGGCGAGGCGTACGTGACCCCGGTCGGCGAACGCCTGGTGGGAGTGGCCGTCCTCAGCCGCGACCGCCGCCCCTACGACCAGCACCTGGCCGCCTTCCCCGCCCTAGCGGCCCGCCTCGCGGACGGACCCGGGGCCACCCCCGTACGCGGGGCCGGTCCGCTGCGGCAGCGGGCGCTGGAACCGCGGGCCGGGCGGGTCCTGCTGGTCGGCGACGCCGCGGGCTATGTGGACGCCCTGACCGGGGAGGGCATCGCCCTCGCGGTGGCCACCGCCACGGCCGCCGTCGACTGCCTGACCGCCGGGCGGCCCGAGGACTACCCCCGCCGCTGGGCCCGGGCCACCCGACGCTACCGCCTGCTCACCGCGGCCCTGCTGGGCGCCGCCGGCCACCCGTCCTCGGGGCGGCTGATCGTCGCCGCGGCCCACCGGGCGCCCGCCGTCTTCCGTGCCGCGGTCCACGCGCTGCAGTGAGCCGAGAGGCCCGCGCGGACCCGCCGACGGTTCGATTGGCGAGGCCCCGGGTTCCGTCATAGCGTCGGTCGGGCGAACGTCCGCGTTCACCCGACCGACGCGGAGACCGGCCGCTCCCACGGGGCGAAACGCCCTCGGCACGAGAGACGAACCGCACTATGACGGGCTCCCACGCGACCCCCGCAGACACGGCAAAGACCTCTGACCGACACCGGGGCGGACTGGCACTGCTGGTCATCGCCTCGTGCCAGCTGATGGTGGTGCTCGACGTCACCATCGTCAACATCGCGCTGCCGCACATGCAGAAGGACCTGGGGTTCTCCACCGAGAACCTTTCCTGGGTGGTCAACGCCTACACCCTGACCTTCGGCGGACTGCTGCTGCTCGGCGGACGCCTCGGCGACATCCTCGGCCGCCGCCGGGTCTTCATCTTCGGCGTGCTCCTCTTCGTCTTCGCCTCGCTGCTCGGCGGACTCTCCCAGGAGGGCTGGCAGTTGCTGGCCGCCCGCTCCCTCCAGGGTGTCGGCGGCGCCATCGCCTCGCCCACCGCCCTGTCGCTGATCACCACCACCTTCCGCGAGGGCCCGGAACGCAACCGCGCGTTCGGGGTGTTCGCCGCCGTCTCGGCGGGCGGCAGCGCGATCGGGCTGCTCGCCGGCGGAGTGCTGGTGGAGTGGCTGGACTGGCGCTGGGTCCTGTTCGTCAACGTCCCGATCGGTCTGCTGATCGCCTTCGCGACCCCGCGCTTCATCCCCGAGTCCGAACGCCGCCCCGGCCACTTCGACGTCACCGGCGCGCTCACGTCGACGGTCGGCATGGTGCTGCTCGTCTACGGCTTCATCCGTGCCTCCGAGGACGGCTGGACCGACCCGCTCACCCTCGGCTCGTTCGCGGCCGCCGTGGTGCTCCTCGCGGTGTTCATCATGGTCGAACGCGGCTCGAAGCAGCCCATCACGCCGCTGTGGATGTTCCGCGACCGCAACCGCGCCGGGTCCTACGCGATGATGCTCAGCCTCGCCGCGGCGATGTTCGGGATGTTCTTCTTCCTCACCCTGTTCGTGCAGAACGTCCTCGACTTCAGCCCGCTGCGGGCCGGCCTCGCCTTCCTGCCGGTGAGCGCCGTCATCGCGGTGAGCGCGGGACTGGCCTCGCAGCTGCTGCCCCGCTGGGGACCCAAACCCTTCATGGTGGTGGGCGCGCTCCTGGCCGCCGCCGGGCTCGGCTGGCTGACGCTGACCGACGTCCACAGCTCCTACCTCGGCTCGATCCTCGGCCCGATGCTGGTGTTCGGCTTCGGCATGGGCATGCAGTTCGTGTCGCTGACCCTGATGGCGGTCTCGGGCGTCGCCCCGAAGGAGGCGGGCGCCGCCTCCGGTATCCTCAACGCCACCCAGCAGGTCGGCGGCTCGCTGGGGCTGTCGATCCTGGTCACGACGTTCGGCACGGCCAGCCGCAACGCGGCGACCGACCAGGTGCCGGAGTTCCTCCGGGAGGGAACCCCCGCCCAGCTCCTGGAGTTCCGCAGGACCGGCGAGCTGCCGCCGCCCTGGGGCGACGAGGTCCTCACCTCCGGTGTCTCCAGCGCCTTCGTCGTCGCCGCGTGCTTCGCCGTGTTCGCCGCCCTGGTCGCCCTGTTCATCATCCAGGTCCGGCCCGCCGATCTGGCCCGCCTCCAGGGCGGCGCGACACCGCTCGGCGGGGACACGGAAACGGCAGCGGCGGACGGCGACGCGGACACTCCGCGAACATCCGGCACATCACGATCCGCCCCGGACGAACCGGGGGCCGACCCGGACACCGACCGACCCGCGAAAGGGCACTGACCCATGGACTGGACCCTCGAAGTGATCGTGCTTCCCGTGACCGACGTCGACCGGGCCCGGGACTTCTACCGGGACAAGATCGGTTTCCACGTCGACATCGACGGCGAGGTGATGCCGGGCGCCCGCGTCGTCCAGCTCACGCCGCCCGGGTCCGGGTGTTCGATCGCCCTCACCGATGGACTGCCCAACCCGACCGGAGACCCGCGGCCGGGCACGTACCACGGCCTCCAGCTCTGCGTCACCGACATCGAGGCCGCGCACGCCGAGCTGGTCGGCCGGGGCGTCGAGGTCTCCGAGCCGCAGCGGTACGCCCCCGACGACGGCGCGACCTTCATGTACTTCACCGATCCGGACGGCAACGGCTGGGCCGTGCAGGAGTACCGCCGCCGCGAGACCGAGCCCCTGCACAAGGTTCTCGCCGACCTGGCCGCGGGCGGTGCGGGGGACACGGTGGGGTGAACCGGATGCGGAGGTGGATCGTGCCGCGTCCGGTCCACCAGAATGCTCCCCGTATCGAGTGCAGAGATCTTTCAGCGCAAGGGAGCGGCATCCAATGGCCGGCAACGCAGACATGGTGGCCTTCGTCAAGGCACGGCTCGCCGACGAGGAACAGGTCGCCCTGGCCGCCGGCGGGGACCGATGGCGGTGCCCGGCCGACGTGCCGGGCGAGGTCCACGACCGCACCGGCGGCGTGGCGTTCACGGTGCGGGGCCGGGGCTTCGACCAGCACATCGCCCTCCAGAACCCCGCGCGGACCCTGGAGCGCATCGAGACCAACCGCGTGATGCTCGGCGAGTACGTCGAGGTGGCCGGCCTGGACACCGACCGCCCGGCCGAGGACTTCCGTTCCGGCCGTGCGGTCGGCCTGGGCTTCGCCGTACGGCAGCTCGCCGCGGAGTACGCGAGCCACCCCGACTACCAGGCGCGCTGGCTGCCCCGGTTCATCCAGTGAATCCCGCAAGTGCCGGTGCACCGCGCCCTGTTGATCGATAGCATCTCCCCATCGGCCTACCCGGGGGAGCTGCGCGCGTGCCCGACGTCTGGGAGAACACCCGATCACGGTGGGAGAGCGTCCGGCACGCGGTGGACGGCGGCGGCCAGGGGCCCGGGCCCGGCGTGGCCACCCTGAACGGACGGCTCGGCCTCTCTGTCAACCCCATCGCCGTCACCGGCGAGGCGGGCGCGGGCAAGACCGTCCTGTACGACGCGCTGACCCAGTCGATCCGCACCGGCGACAGCGACAGCACCCGCAGCCCCGACATCGAGAAGCACGCCACGGTCCTGCGCTCCGGCAACCGCCGCACCCGGGCCGCCATCACCGTCATCCCGGGGCAGCTGTCCACCCAGCGGCAACGGGCGCTGCACGACACGATGCAGGGCGACGCCTCCCCGCACGGCATCGTGCACGTCGTCTGCTGGGGGCACAACAGGATCTGGCAGCGCGCCTCCCAGCGCGACGTCCACGAGGCGCTCGCCGCCGACGGCGACGTGGACCAGGAAGCCGTACGGAACTGGCACCGCCGCAAGGAGGCGGCCGACTTCCGGCTGCTGGTCGACGCGATCATCGACGGACAGCTGGCCAAGCGGCTGCGCTGGCTGATCGTGGCGGTGTCCAAGAGCGATCTGTACTGGGACCGGCTGGATGAGGCCCGCGACCACTACATCCCCGGGCGGGCCCGCCGCGAGTCCCCGTTCGCCGCGCTCATGCGGGACCTGGAGAACGAGACGTCGCTGCGGCTGTCCGTCCTCCCGATGGCCTCCCGGCTGATCCGCCACCAGTTCCTGCCGGGGCTGCCCGTGCGGACCTCCCAGCTCGACGACGCGCAGATCGGCGCGCTGCGCTCCCATTTCGGCCAGGAACTCCAGTCGTTCATCACCCAGCGGAACGGGGGCTGACATGGCCGCGATCGACGGCGGAGCGGCGTTCCTGCGGACCCTGACGGCCGCGGAACGACGGCTGTCCGGCGTCCAGGCCCTGAGCGCCCGGCTGCGACGGGTCCGGCGGCCCCGGATCGCCTCGGCCGCGCTCGCGGTGCTGATCCCGGTGGTGCTGGCGCTCGCCGCCGCCACCGGCGACGGTCCCGGGGGAGTGCTCGTGGTGGTCGGCCTGACCGTGGCGGCGCTCTCGCTCGCGGCCTGTGTCGCCCTTCTGCTGAGGATCGAACGGCCCCTGAACCGGCGGTTCGCCGAGGAGGAACGCGCCATGATCGAAGAGGTGAACCGGATGCGGGAGCTGTTCACCCATGTCGCCGAGCGCGACCGGTGGGAGGAACGGCTGAAGCGGTCGGTCCGTGAACGCCTCTCCCGCTTCCCGGTGGAGAGCGGGGCGTTCCGGTGATCCGACGCCTGACCCTCTTCTTCGGCCTGGTGGCCTTCCCCGCCGCCCTGTTCACCTCGGCCGGATACGTACTGGCCACCCGGGAGCCCGGGCCGTATCAACGGGCGTTCGAGGACCAGTGGGACGCCATCGCGGCCGGGTTCGCCGTCACCGTGTGCGGGGCGCTGGCCGTGGCCCACGGGATCCGGCTCTGCTTCAGCGTGCTCGGCGGCTTCCAGCCCGACAACGTACGCCGGGGAACGCTGGCTCTGGTCGCCGGGCTGCTCGTCTGCGGGGTGGGGTCGCTGCTGCTCTGGCGGCTGCTGGCGCCCTGAGGGGGCCTCGCCCGGGGCGCCGACAGGCCCTGAACGGACCGTAGTCGGTGTGGTACGGGCCGGTGACGGTGAAGGTGATCCACAGCAAAATGGCGTTGCTCTCTGGTGAGGAGTGATCCCGCCGTGTAGCGTCGCCGGAAGATGTCGTGGTTCGCAGTACCTGCCCGCGCCTGGCGCGGGCGTTTTGCTGTGCAGTGCCTGAGAACCAGGGCGATCACCTCCGGGTCCGCGCGGTGCGGATCCGTTTACTGCTGAGAGGTACAGGCATGGCCAGCGGAACCGTCAAGTGGTTCAACTCGGAAAAGGGCTTCGGCTTCATCGCGCAGGACGGCGGCGGCCCCGACGTCTTCGCGCACTACTCCAACATCAACTCCACCGGCTTCCGTGAGCTCCAGGAAGGCCAGGCGGTGACCTTCGACATCACCCAGGGCCAGAAGGGCCCGCAGGCGGAGAACATCACCACCGCCTGATCCGGGTCGACCGGCCAGGAGCCCCGGAACGCGCCGCGTTCCGGGGCTCCTGGGCGTTCGGGCACCGGACACCGGCTAGCCCGTCGACTCGTCCGGCGCCGGATGCTCCTCGGGGTGCGCGCCCGCGTTGCGCGGCACGTTCCGGCCGGCGCCCGCCTCGTCCAGCTCGGGATGTTCCTCCTGGCGGGCCACCCGGTCCGGCACCGGTATGTCGAGAGCGTCCTCGCCCTCCTGGCTCTGCTGGTCCGGCAGATCCGCCGGTACGGGGGGCGGGCTGCCGGAAGCCCCGGTGTAGGCGGTGCCTTCCGGCCTGCGGTCGGTCATGAGAGCTTCCTTCCGTACGGCCCCGGGTGCGACCCGGGGGACGAATGACGCGCCCTGGTGGGTACCCGCTGCCGGGCGGAGCAGTCCTCGTCCGGTGCGGCCCGGAGCACAGGGCCCGGCCTCCCGAACCACGCTACGGGAGAAGATGCGGGTCCCGCGATGCCCGGCCATATTGGGAGCTCCGGGCCACCGGCCGGAGTGCGCCGCGCGGCGCGGAGCGGTGGATCGCCGCCCGTGGCGTGTGACCCGCCCATCGGCGGGTACCCGCCTGGACCGCCGCCGATCGTCGAAGGGGAGGCGCTGTGGCCCGCACGGTGGGTGTCGAGGAAGAACTGCTGCTGGTCGACGCGGTGAGCGGAGAGGCCAGGGCGCTGTCCTCGGCGGTGCTGGCGCTCGCCGAGAAGGACGCGGCCGGTGCGTCGGCCTTCGAGCCCGAGCTGCACCGCCAGCAGCTGGAGTTCGCCACGCATCCGTGTGCGGACATGGGTGAACTCGCCGACGCGGTCCACCGGTGGCGGGCCGAAGCCGTACGGCACGCCGCCGACGCCGGGACCTCGGTCGTGGCCATGGCGACCTCACCGCTGCCGGTCAGCCCGACGATCGGCACGGGCGAGCGGTACCGGTGGATGGCGGAGCACTACGGGCTGACCGCGCAGGAGCAGCTGACCTGCGGCTGCCACGTCCACGTCTCGGTGGCCTCGGACGAGGAGGGCGTCGCCGTGCTCGACCGGATGCGCCGCTGGCTGCCCGTCCTGCTCGCCCTGAGCGCCAATTCTCCGTTCTGGCAGGGCCGGGACAGCGGGTACAGCAGCTACCGCAGCCAGGTGTGGGGCCGGTGGCCGTCGGCCGGCCCGGTGGACGTCCACGGCTCGGCCGAGGCGTACCACGACCGTGTGCGGTCCCTGGTGGGCACCGGAGCGCTCCGGGACGAGGGGATGATCTACTTCGACGCGCGCCTCTCGCACCGCTACCCCACCGTGGAGGTGAGGATCGCGGACGTCTGCCTGGACCCGGCCGACACCGTGCTGCTGGCCACCCTGGTGCGAGGTCTGGTGGACACGGCCGCCCGGGAATGGCGCGCCGGAGAGCCGCCCCCGGACATCGACACGTCGCTGCTGCGGGTGGCGACCTGGCGGGCGGGCCGCTCAGGGCTGGAGGGCCGGCTGGTCCACCCCCGCACCCTGCGCCCGGAGCCCGCCCCCGACGTCCTGCGGGCCCTGCTGGACCACGTGCGGGACGCCCTGGAGGACAACGGCGACCGGGAATCGGCGGAGAGCGCCCTGGCCGCGGTGCACCGGCGCGGCAACGGGGCACGGGTGCAGCGCGAGATCCTGGCGCGGACCGGGAGCCTGCGCGACACCGTCGCCGCGTGCGTCCGCATCACGGCCGGCTGAACGGAGCCGGAGAACAGAAGATCCAGAGCATTCGAGGAACGGAGCAGTCCATGTCCACCACCGCTCTCGACGACCGCCGGATTCTGGCCATCGTCACCAACTACGGGGTCGAGCAGGACGAACTCGTCGTCCCCGTGGAGCACCTGCGCGGACACGGGGCGCAGGTCAGCGTGGCCGCGGTCGACACCGACGAGATCCGCACCCTCGTCGGCGACCGCGACCCCGGCGAAACCCTGCGGCCCGACCTCACGCTGGACGACGTCGACCCCGCCGCGTACGACCTCCTGCTGGTCCCGGGCGGCACGCTGAACGCCGACTCGCTGCGCCTGGAGGAGGCCACCACCCGGATCGTCAGCTCGTTCGCCGCGTCCGGCCGGCCGGTGGCCGCCATCTGTCACGGGCCGTGGGCGCTGATCGAGGGCGGCTACGTCCGGGGCAAGACGCTGACCTCGTACGCCTCGCTGCGCACCGACATCACCAACGCCGGCGGCACCTGGCTCGACAAGCCGGTGGTCCGCGACGACGCCGAGGGGTGGTCGCTGATCACCTCACGTGACCCCGGCGACCTGGACGACTTCCTCGGCGAGATCGACGCCGTGCTCGCGGAGGCCTGAGCCGCCCGTCACGCCGGTCAGTCCAGAGTCTGGGTCAGCTCGCTGCGCGTCGCTGTGTGCACGACCCGGGCGCGCGCCCCGTTGACCAGCGGCAGGAACGGCTGCACATGACCGCACTCGACGTCGGCGACGATCGGCACCTTCAGCGGTCCGAGCGCGTCCAGCACGGCCTGGTGCTGCGTGAGCGAGGCCATGTCCGGGGCCGAGGTCCGGCCGACGAGAACGGCGTCGGCCGCGTCGAAGAATCCGGCCAGCCGCATGCCGTGCAGATTGCGGCAGATGGTGAACGCGTCGTGGCCGCCGGCCTCCACGTACACGAGGAGCCCCTCCGGGGCGTGCGCCCGGGCGAAGGCGGAGGTGTCGAGATACGGCGTGCCCGCGATGTTGGCCAGCATCTCGACGCAGCCCCCGATGAGCCGGCCCTCGACGTCCACGTCGCCGCCGCCGTCCAGCCGGGTCCACCGGCCCGGGGTGTCGAGGGTGAAGGCTCGGACGTCCGGCTGCTTCGCGTAGTCGTCCCGGCCCGTGGCCCGGTGCCGCTCGGGCGGGATCTGGGTGAACCGGTGACCCGGCGGCGCGGCGACGATGTCGAGCCAGGACACCAGCCCCTCCGGCACCCGGTAGGGCGTGTCCATGAGGTTGTTCCCGTGCACGGTCGCCGCCCCGGTGAGGAGCGTCAGCGGGGTCATGACGGTCGACAGGTCCGAATAGCCCACCACCCAGGTCGGCTCGGCCTCCCGCAGCCGGTCCCAGTCGAGCAGCGGCAGCAGGTCGATCGCGGTCTCCCCGCCCCACGGCGGCACCACGGCCCTGATCCCGGGGTCCGTCAGCATCGCCGTCAGCTCGGCGGCCCGGTCGGCGGCGGACGCGCTGGCATGCCCGGAGCCGTCCATGCAGCGGCCCGTCACGACCGCGTACCCACGCGCCTCGACCTCGCGCACCGCCACGGCGAGCCGCTCGCGCAACTCCTCGGGCACTCCGCTGGACGGAGCGGTGATACCGATGCGGTCACCGGGACGTAGGGGGCTGGGGTAGCGAACAGGCATGCGCCGGATTCTGGCACGGTTCCCGGAGGCGATGGACGAGGCCGTCTCGAACCTGCACCCATAGAAGGTTAGGCTGACCTAAGTCAATTCGGTTCTCTCGTCCGGCGGGCGAGGCGTTCAGGCCGACCACGCGTACGAAAGGGCAGTGTCCATGACGATCCATCGAGCCGTCGTCGCCCGAGTGCGGCCGCTCTCCGCGACCATGACCCGCGTCACCTTCCACGGCGAGGGCCTGGCAGGCTTCGGGTCCACCGGGGTCGGCGACGAGTACGTGCGGATCTTCCTTCCGCACGGCCCGGACCGCACCGACGTCTCGCTGCCCCGGACGACCGAGCAGGGCGGGTGGGAGACCCCCGAGGGGCAGCCCGTCGCGCCCATGCGCACGTACACGATCCGCGCGGTGCGCCCGGAGGAGGGCGAGGTCGACATCGACTTCGTGCTCCACGAGGGCGGTGTCGCGTCCGGCTGGGCCGCCGAGGCGCGGCCCGGCGACGTGGTCGGCGTCAACGACCCCACCGGGCTCTACAACCCCCCGGCCGATCTCACCTGGCAGGTGCTGGTCGCCGACCAGACCGGTCTGCCCGCCGCCGCCCGCCTGCTGGAGAACACCCCGGACCACGTCAGGACCCGGGTGGTCCTGGAGGCGCCCGACCCCTCGGCCGTACTGCCCCTGCGGGAGCTGTCCGACTCCAAGGTGACCTGGACCTACGGCGGAAACGGCCACGGACCGAGCCGACTGGCCGACCTGGTGACCGCCGCGGTCCCGCCCGGCACGGATCTCGCGGGCGGGTACGTGTGGGTCGCGGGGGAGACCAACGCCCTGCGTACGGTACGCCGTTACCTCCGCCGCGAGCTGGGGCTCCCGGCGGAGCGCTTCAAGGTCGTCGGCTACTGGATACCGAACTCCGACACCTGGTCCGAGCGGTACGAGGCGCTGCCCGACGCGGTGCGCTCCGAGCTGGAGGCCCTCTGGGACAACCCGGCCGGCGACTCCGAGGACCTCACCATCCGCTACGAGGCCCGGCTGAGCGACCTCGGGCTCTGACCGGGCCGGGGGCGGCTTCTCGGGTGACGGCGTGTGGCGCACCGGTGCCGCGTGACGGAGAGTCAACCGTGGGGTGAGTGGGTAGGGTTCGCCGGCAGACAAGTGAAGGCAGCCTTGCCTAAGTGAATGGAGGATGCGGTGACCAATCCGTTCGAGGACGAGGACGGCACCTACCTGGTGCTCGTCAACGAGGAGGGACAGCATTCCTTGTGGCCCGCCTTCGCCGAAGTGCCCACCGGGTGGACCGTGGTCCAGCCGGCGAGCACTCGCCGGGCCTGCCTGGACTACGTCGAGCGGAACTGGACGGATCTACGGCCCAAGAGCCTGAGGGACAGCATGGCGGCCGATCCCGCGTGAACCCCGGTGCGGTCGGACCGGCGGACCGCACCCCGGACCGCCGGTCCGGCCCGGCCACCGGGGGCGCGGGCTTCGTCCCGTAGTTCCGGGCGGGCGAACAACGACGACTACGGCACCTCGCCGGGGCGTCGGTGCGCCCGACTGCCGCAGGAGGCGAACCGCTGCTCTGTCCAGCGACGCATCGGGCCCGACGCGTGCGCAGGCCCTAGGCTGCGACTCCGAGCCGGCCCGACCCAGGAGCGCACACCCTCATGCACGACCCCGCCCGCCAACTCCCCTTCCCCGACGCCCTCCGCCCGGACGTGTCACCCGCACCGCATCCGCTGCTCGCGCCGGTGACCGCATACCTCGGCACCTGGCGGGGCACGGGCCGCGGCGGGTATCCGACGCTGGAGGCGGAGTTCACGTATGCGCAGGAGGTCACCTTCAGCCACGACGGACGGCCTTTCCTCGCGTACGAGGCGCGGGCCTGGCTGCTCGACGCCGACGGGCAGCCCCTGCGGCCGTCCGCCCGGGAGAGCGGCTGGTGGCGGCTGCAGCCGGACGGCCGGGTGGAGGCCCTGATCACCCAGCCCACCGGCATCGCGGAGATCTCGTCAGGCCACGCTCGCGACGGCGCCGTCGATCTCACCACCGAGCAGGTGTCGCTCGCCCCCACCGCCAAGGAGGTCGAGGCCACCCGCCGCCGCTACACCCTGACGGACCGCGACACGCTCGCCTTCGTCCACGATCTCGCCGCGATCGGCCTGCCGCTGCAGCACCACCTCTCGGCCGAGCTCCACCGGGAAGCCCCTGGCCAGCGCATTTAGTTGTCGGAGCGTGACCAAAGCGGCGATTGGCGGCTGCGCCGCGGGGCAGGTGCACGGGAAGCCAGGAGAACAGGAGCACCATCCCGATGTCCCTTCCCTCGTACCCGGATCCCTCGTACCCGGGGCAGCCCGCGGCCGGTCAGGACCCCTACGGCAGCCGGCAGCCCGCACCGACGAACGGCTTCGCGGTCGCCGCACTCGTCCTGGGCCTCGTGGCCTGCCTGCTCTTCTGGACCGTGCTGGGCGGGCTGCTCCTCGGCCTGCTCGCCATCGTCTTCGGCATCGTCGCCGCGCTCCGCACCCGCCAGGGCCGTGCGCCGCGCCGGACGATGGCGATAGTCGGGGCCGTGTTCGGGGCGCTCGGGCTCATCGGGTCCGCGATCGTCCTCGTGGTGGCCATCTCCGTCTTCGACTCCGAGGAGTTCAAGAACTACGAGGACTGCATGGACCGGGCCAGTGGCCAGGCGGCCGAGAACCGGTGCACGGACGACTTCATCGACGAGCTGAGCAACTGACGGACCCGGGAACCCGCCCCGCGGGCCGGGCCCGACGGCGTACGCTCGGCCCATGGTGCACGTACTGGGCAGCAGGATTCTGCTGCACCCCACCGACCCCGAGCGTTCCCGTGCCTTCTACGGCGAGGCACTGGGCCTCGCCGTCTACCGGGAGTTCGGCACCGGCCCCGAGCGCGGCACGGTCTATTTCCTCGGCGGCGGGTTCCTGGAGGTCTCCGGCCGGAGCGAGGAGCCGCCCTCCCCGGCCGTGCGGATCTGGCTCCAGGTCGACGACGCCGAGGCCGCCCACGACGAACTGCGGGCGAAGGGCGTGAGCATCCTGCGGCCACCGAAGCGTGAGCCCTGGGGGCTGGTCGAGATGTGGATCGAGGATCCCGACGGGGTGCGGATCGCCGTCGTCGAGGTGCCGGACGACCATCCGCTCCGCTACCGGCCCTGAGCGGCGGCCCCGTCCGTCAACGGCCGCAACTCCCGCCCCACGAACGTGTCGAAGTCGCCCGGCGGCCGCCCGGTGACGCGCAGCACGGTGTCGGTGACCCGGTCCTCGGCCCCCTCGGCGATGGCGCGGTCCAGCCCGGCGAGCAGTTCCGCGAACGGGACGGGCACACCGGAGGCGGCGATCCGGTCGCGCATCGCCTCGTGCCCCAGGCGCTCATGGACCACCGGGCGTCCGGTGCCCCGGCCGACGGCCGCCGCGACCTCGTCGTAACTCAGCGCCCGGGGCCCGGTGATGACCAGGTCGGTGTCGGGGGACCGCTCGTCGGTGAGGGCGTGTACGGCGACGGCGGCGATGTCCTCCGCGTCGACGAACCCGACCCGACCGTCGCCCGTGGCCGTCCTGATGACCCCGGCGCCGCGGATGCTCTGCGCGTGCACATGGGCGCCGGTGACGTTCTGCATGAACCAGGACGGCCGGAGTACCGCCCAGGCGTCGAAGAGGTCCGGCAGGGCCTGGTGGACGAGGCCGGTCGCGGGCCCGCCCAGGGGGATCGCGGAGGAACTGAGCAGCACCGCGCGGCCCACCCCGGCGTCGCGGGCCCGCTCCAGGAACGGCAGCATCGGCCCGGCGGGCTCGGGGTGGCCGACCGGCGGCACCAGATAGACCCGGTCGACGCCGGTCAGCGCCGGGCCGTGGCTCGTGGTGTCCTCCCAGTCGAAGCGGACCGCCTCGGCGCCGGGGACCGCGCGGGCGGTCCGGGAGGCGGCGCGCACCCGGTGGCCCGCGGCGGAGAGCCGGGCCGCCACACGGCTTCCGGTGGTGCCGGTCGCGCCGATGACCAGGGTCGCGGGGGCTGCGTCGGGGTTCATGAAGGCTCCGTCACCTAGAATATGGACCCTGGGTCCGTTTCGTGCTCGACGATACGGACCGCTGGTCCGTTTTGCAATCGAGGAGCGCCATGACCGCCCGCACACCCCGCAAGGACGCCGTCCGCAACCGTGCGGCCGTCCTCGCCGCGGCCGATGAGCTCTTCGCCCGCAGCGAGAGCCCCGCGACCATCACGATGGCCGACATCGCGGCGGCGGCCGGCGTCGGCAAGGCCACCCTCTTCCGCGGTTTCGGCGACCGCACCGGGCTGATCCGGGAGCTGTTCGCCACCCGCCTCGAACCGATCAGGACCGCCGTCGAGGACGGCCCCCCGCCGCTCGGCCCCGGCACCCCGCCGCACCGGCGGATCCCCGCCCTGCTCGATGCCGTCCTGTGCCTCAAGCTCGACAACCGGCACCTAGCCCTCGCCCTGGAGGACACCGGCGACGCGGGCCCTTACCGGGCCGAGCACTACGAACGCTGGCACCAGGTCCTGCGGGAGATGCTGGACCGGATCGACGGCCTCGCCGACAGCGCGTTCGCCGCCCACGCCCTGCTGGCGGCCACCCGCGCGGATCTCGTCGAGCATCTGGTCGCTCAACAGGGCATGACGCACGAGGAGATCCGCGCCCACCTGGCGCGGTACACCGCCCAGGTCATCGGAGCCGGCGCGCCGGACGCCTGACCGGCGGCCTCCGCACACCTGTCCACACCCGCCCGCCGCGCACCGCCGGTTGCATGCGCACCAGGTGTTTGCCACGGTGTCCCTGGGCAGGCGTCCCGGTGATCCCCGGGCCGTGCCGCCCGGTGACCGCCCGCAACGGATGTACACCGCAGAGAGAAGGAGGGGTCGATGTCCTCGAAGCGACGTCGTAAGAAGAAGGCCCGCCGCAAGAACGGCGCGAACCACGGCAAGCGTCCGCAGAGCTGAGACGACGCAGCGGCCCCACCGGGCGGAGGAGCCCGGTGGGGCCGCTGCGTTTCCGTGGGCCGGGGGAGGGCCGTGCGGAACTCGGGTCCCGAAGGTGATGCCCGACGAGCGCCGGGTTCACACCCCGAGCGGTGCCGTGGGTTCCGTTCCGGCCCTGGCGCAGACCGAAGCCGCCGTCCCGACCGCGTACTCCAGCATCGCCTTCGTCCGCCCGGCGGACAGCGCAGGATCCCACCCGGCCTCCGCTCCGAGCCAGGTCAGCATCCCCGCCATGAACGCGTCGCCCGCGCCGATGGTGTTCACCACCCGCACCGGCAGAGCGGGAACGGAGACCGCCGGGGCGTCATGGACGTACGCTGTCGCGCCCCGCGCCCCGCGTGTCATCACGACCAGCCGCCCCTGCCCGGCCAGCCTCCGGCAGCTCTCCTCCGGGGCCGCGTCCGGCCACAGCCGCACCAGGTCCTCGTCGCTCGCCTTCACGACCTGCGCGAGCGAGCACAGCTCGCGCAGCCGGTCCAGGCTCCGCACCGGATCGAGCGTCCGGTCCTCGCGCACATTCGGGTCCACCACGAGCAGCCCCGCGCGGGAGGTCGCCCGCGCGGTCGCGGCCACGACGCCGGCCGCCGGCTCCACCACCGCGGCGAGCCCGCCCACGTACACCGCGCCGAAGCGCGCCGCCTCCGGCGCCCGGTCCGGCAGCCGGAAGGTCGCCGTGTCCTGGAGATGGAAGTGGTACGTGTTCCCGTGATCGCCCAGGTCGGCCACCGCGAGCGCGGTGGGCAGCGCGGAGCGGGCGCTGAGCGAGAGGTCGACGCCCGCACCGGTCAGCCACGCCTCGATCCGGCCCCCGAAGGCGTCGTCGCCGAGCCCGCCCACGAAGGACGGCCGCCCGCCGAGCCGGGCCAGGCCCACCGCGACGTTCGCGGGCGCGCCGCCCGGCTGGGCCGTCAGGACCCCGGAGTCACCGTCGGCCGGGACCAGATCCACCAGCGCCTCGCCCAGCACGAGGACGGCGCCGGGGTCCGGAGCCGCGCCCGGCACGGTGGACTCCGTCACGGCTCCACCACGATCTTGCGGCCGATGCCCGCCTGGAAGCGCTCGATCGCCTGCGGGTACTGCTCCAGCGGCAGCCGGTCGCTGATGAACACCGACGCGTCCAGCACCCCGCTCGCGAAGAGCGCGGCGGCCCGCTCGTAACTGTGCAGGACCGCCATCGAACCGGTGATGGTGATCTCCTGGTTGTAGATCTTGTACGGCTCGATCACCGCCGTCGTGGCGTAGTCGGAGACCCCGAACTGGAGGAACGTACCGCCCTTGGCGACCCTCCCCAGACCGTCCTGGATCGCCCCCGCGTTGCCCGTGGCGTCGATGACCACGTCCCAGCCGCCCGGACGGTCCAGCTCCTCGGCACGGGCCGCCGCACCGGTGCAGCCGAGCGTCGTCGCGGTGGCCAGCCGCTGGGCGTTGACGTCCAGCACGTCCACCGACGCGGCGCCGGTGCGCTTGGCCAGCTCCAGCATCATCAGCCCCATGGTCCCGGACCCGTAGATCAGCACCTGGGCCCCGAGATTGCCGTTGAGGACGTCGTAGCCGCGCACCGCGCAGGACAGCGGCTCGATCAGCGCCGCGTCCCGGACGTCGATGTGCTCCGGCAGGCGTACGCAGTTGGCGACCGGCGCCACCGCGAACTCCGCCGCGCCACCGGGCACCGTGACACCGATCGCCGCCCAGTTGTCACAGAGGTTGCCCCGGCCCGAACGGCAGTAGCGGCACTCATGACAGTGCAGCGAGGGGTCCACGGCCACCTTGTCGCCGATGGACAGCTCGGTGACGTCCGTGCCCAGGCCCACGATCTCCCCGGCGAACTCGTGCCCCGGGACGATCGGCAGGGTCGGCGCGAACTCGCCCTGGAGGATGTGGAGATCGGTGCCGCACAGGCCGCACGAGGCGACCTTGACGACCACGTCGCGGGGGCCGGGCGTGGGATCCGGAACGGTGGTCACGGAGACCTTGCCGACGGATTCGACGATGGCTGCCCTCATTTGACTGCTCCCAGCGAGAGGCCCTGGACGAGTTTGTCCTGGGCGGCGTAGCCGGCGACGAGCACCGGCAGGGACACGACCACGGACGCCGCGCACAGCTGGGCGAGGAAGAGACCCTGGCTGGTGACGAAGGTGGTCAGATGGACGGGTGCGGTCCCGGCGACCACGCCGGTCAGCACCCGTGCGAACAGCAGCTCGTTCCAGCTGAAGATGAAGCAGATCAGGGCGGTCGCGGCGATCCCGGGTCCGGCGACCGGGGCGACCACCCGGCGCAGCACCGTCGGCAGCCGGGCCCCGTCGACCTGCGCCGCCTCGATGATGGAGACGGGGACGTCGGCGAGGAAGGACTGCATCATCCACACCGCGATCGGCAGGTTCATCGAGGTGTAGAGCAGGACCAGCAGCCAGATGTTGTCCAGCAGACCGGTGTTCTTCGCGAACAGGTACACCGGCAGCAGCCCGGCGACCACCGGGAGCATCTTGGTGGACAGGAAGAAGAACATCACGTCCGTCCACTTGCGCACCCGCCGGATGGACAGCGCGTACGCGGCCGGCAGCGCGAGCAGCAGCACCAGCACCGTCGAGAAGAACGACGCCGCCAGCGAGTTGACCAGCGGGGGCCACGGCGTCGGGCCGCCTCCGCCCCCGAAGAACGTGCGGTAGCCGTCCAGCGTCAGCGCGGCGGCGAGCGAGGGCGGATTGGTCGCCGCGTCGGCCTCCGCGTGGAAGGACGTCAGCACCATCCACAGCGCGGGCAGACAGAAACCGATCCCCACCACCCAGGCGACCACGCCCAGGGCGGCCGAGCGCCGACGGGCCTTGCGCGTGGCGGCACTGGCGGAAGCGGCGGATGCGGATACGGATGTCGCGGTCGAGACGCTCATGCGCGGCTCGCCTCCTCACGGAAGAGGGAGGAGACCACCCGGAGCGCGAAGGTGGCGATGATGATCGTGCCGATCACCACGACCACACCCGCGGCGGACGCCAGTCCGTACTCGTGGGCCCGGTAGAAGGTCTCGTAGACGGTGTACGGGAGGTTGGCGGTGCCGAGACCGCCGGAGGTGATCGTGAACACCGCGTCGAAGTTCTGCACGATGTACACCGACCCGAGCAGGATGCCCAGTTCGAGGTAGCGGCGCAGATGCGGCAGGGTCAGATAGCGGAATATCTGCCAGGGCCCGGCCCCGTCCAGCCGCGCCGCCTCCATGATCTCGGCCGGCCGGCTCTGCAGCCCGGCCAGCAGGATCAGCATCATGAACGGCGTCCACTGCCACACCAGCGACGCCTCGATGGCGATCAGCGGCATCTCGGTGGTCCACTCGGGCTGCACCATGGACTCGATGCCGAACAGCTCGCCGAACCAGGTGAGCGCCCCGTTGAACAGCCCGTACTCCGGGTTGTAGAGCGCGTGCTTCCACAGGAGCGCGGCGGAGACCGGCACCAGCAGGAACGGGGTGATCAGCAGGGTCCGCACGAACCCCCGGCCGAAGAAGGTGCGATCCAGCAGCAGGGCGAAGACGAGCCCCAGCACGACGCTGACGATCACGACGGACGCGGTCAGGACGACGGTCGTCACGACCGATTCGCGCAACGCCTCGTCGGTGAAGACCGATGCGTAGTTGGACAACCCGGTGAAGTGGCGCTTCTCCGGCTTGAGCGAGTTCCAGTCGAAGAGCGAGATCACCAGGGTCGCCACGAAGGGCAGCTGGGTGACGGCGATCAGGAAGATCAGCGCGGGCAGCAGGGGAGCGCGGGTCGCCCAGGCGCGCCGGCGGCTCCCGGCGCCCGGCTTCTTCGCCGGGGCTTGCGGTGAGGCCGTGGTCTCTCTGGTTGCGGTGACGGTCATCGGTACTCCTCCGCGACCTTCTCGGCCAGCTTCTGGGAGGCGGCGAGCGCGGCGTCCACCGACTGGCGGCCGGCGATGGCGGCGCTGATCTCCTGCGCCACCCGGGTGCCCAGATCGGTGAACTCCGGTACGCCGACGAACTGGATGCCCGCCGTCGGGCGGGGCTGGGTGCCCGGGTTCTTCGGATCGGCCTCGGAGATGGCCCGCTCGGTGACGTCGGCGAATGCGCCGGCCTCCGCCCGGTAGTCCGGGTTGGCGTAGGTGGAGGCCCGTTTGCCGGCGGGCACGTTGGACCAGCCGCTGGTGGCGCCGACGAGCTCCTCGTACTCCTTGCTGGAGGCCCAGGAGACGAACTTCCAGGCGTCGTCGGACTTCTTGGACGCCTTCTGCAGCCCCCAGGCCCAGGTGTAGAGCCAGCCGGAGCTGTCGGTCCGCTCGACGGGAGCGGGGACGTAACCGATCTTCCCCTTCACCGGGGAGCCCTTCGCCTCCAGGGAGCCGGCGCCCGCGGTGGCGTCGTACCACATGGCGGTCTTGCCCTGCGTCATGTTGTTCAGGCACTCGGCGTACCCGGACTGCGGAGCGCCGAGCTCGCCGTGCTTGCGCACCAGGTCGACATAGAACTTCGTCGCCTTCTTGAACTCCGGTGCGGTCAGCCGCGGTTCCCAGTCCTCGGTGAACCAGGTGCCGCCCATCGTGTTGACGACGGTGGTCAGCGGGGCGATCACCTCGCCCCAGCCCGGCAGCCCGCGCAGGCAGATGCCCTTCATCCCGCGCTCCGCCCCGTCCGTCTGCTCGGCGAGCTCGGCCACCTGCTCCCAGGTCGGCTTCTCGGGCATCGTGAGGCCCTGCTCCTCGAAGACGTCCTTGCGGTACATCAGGAAGGACGACTCCCCGTAGAACGGCTGGGCGTAGAGCTTGCCGTCCTCGGCGGTGAGCGAGTCCTGGAGCGGTTGGAGAATGTCCTCCTGGTCGAAGGCGGTGTCGGCCTTCGCGTAGTCGTCGAGGGGGTGGAGCCAGCCGTTCTTCGCGAAGAAGGGCAGCTCGAAGTTGCTGATGGTGGCGATGTCGTACTGACCGGCCTGGTTGGAGAAGTCCTGGCTGATCTTGTCCCGTACGTCGTTCTCGGGCAGCACCGTGAAGTGGACCTTGATGCCGGTCTCCTTCGTGAAGTGCTTCGCGGTCAGCTTCTGCAGTTCGACCATCTGCGGGTTGTTCACCATCAGTACGTTCAGCGCGTCACCGCCGCCGAAGGAGGTCCCGCCCGCTCCGGCACAGCCGGTGGCGAGCAGGGCCAGGGCGGCGGTCACGGCACAGGCCCGACCGCGCATACGTGGTCGGCGGCGTCCTGGATGAGGCATGGGGGCTCCTGATCAGTCGTAGCGGCTCGGTGATCGGGTCGTTGAGGGCATGGCGAGCCAGGCCCCGGCGGGTGGGGTGGAGCGGTGGTGGGGGAGCGGCTGCGGGAGCCGTGCGGTCGGCGGTGCGGGCGGCGCCCCGGTCAGACGCGGATGACCTGCGGGCCCAGGAGGGAGTAGCGCTGGGCCTCGGCCGAGGGGAGCCCGGCGTCGGTGACGATCGCTTCGAAGTCACCGACCCCGGCGAACCGGCAGAAGCTCACCGCCCCGAACTTGCTGTGGATCCCGGCGAAGATCCGCCGCCGCGAACTCCGCAGCGCCTGCGCCTTCACCTCGGCGACGGCGGGGTCCGGGGTGGTGAGGCCGTACTCGCGGGAGATGCCGTTGGCCCCGAGATACGCCAGGTCGATGACGAAGTCCGCGAGCATCCGGGACGCCCAGTGGTCGACGGTCGCCATCGTCGAGCCGCGCACCCGGCCGCCCAGCAGCAGCACCGAGGTCTTCTCCGCCCCGGCGAGGGAGGTGGCGACGGCCAGGGAGGCGGTGACCACGGTCAGCGGCCGGTTCTGGGGGAGCGCCTCGGCCACCAGCTGCGGGGTGAAGCCCTCGTCGACGAAGACCGTCTCGGCGTCGCCGAGCAGATCGGCGGCGGCGGCCGCGATCCGCGACTTCTGCGGAACGTTACGGGTGGTGCGGACGGCGAGCGTGGTCTCGAAACCGGCCGACTCCACCGGGTAGGCGCCGCCGTGGGTCCGCCGGACGAGCCCGTGCTCCTCCAGCACGTGCAGATCGCGGCGGACGGTCTCCTTGGCCACCTTGAACAGGTCCGCGAGGGCGTTCACCCCGACCGACCCCTCCCGCCGGGCCGTGTCCAGAATTCCCCGCCGGCGTTCCTCGGTGTCCACGGCGCACTTCCCTGGTCGCTGCTGGGCCCGTTACGGGCAGGGCCCGCTTGTCCGTTCGGGCTCATGTGTCGTTTGTACAAGCAGTACCGGGGCCACGAACAGCTGCTTCACCAGATCCGCTCGGTCCGTTCATGCCCGTTTCCCTGGAGGTGACCGTGCTGGTCAGGGCAGGTGCGGTCGATGATCCGGTCGCTCGGAACGCCCGCTTTCCCGTGATCGTTGCCCGAATGGCGCCCGAAGCGCGGAGGCGCGGCCTCCGCGGCGGGGCGCGGGGCACGGCGGATCAGGAGCGCACGGTGCTGTCCTCGCCCTCGCCGCGGTGCGGCCGGGTCACCGAACTCCGGCCGGGTGCCTCCGGGTAGAACCGCCTGGCCCAGCGGCGGAACGGCCCGATCGGCCCGTCGCCGGAAGCCAGCCGGGGTGGCTGCTGATACTGCTTGTGATGCCAGATCGGGAAATCGGCGGCGGTGAACTCACAACTCGACCGGAAGACGGGGCGGTCCAGCAGCCGGGCCGCGACACGGCTGACGAGCCGGGCCGACCGGGGCGGCAGCCGGCTCGGCTCGTCGAAGGCGATGCGGTTCAGCTGCCGGAACTGCATCCGGTTGGGTCCGATGGCCGTCGGCATCACCATCGTGCACATCCGCAGTCCGAAGCGAGGCGTGTGCACATCGGCGTGCAGACAGCCGAGCCCATAGCCGTGCACCTTCACATCGACGGTGAAGTCACCCACGAGCGGCGCGGACTCGTGAGCCCGCATGGAGACACGGAACGTCGCGCCGTCGTACGCCACCGGGCCGTCGATCTCAGCCTTGGTCCAGCCGTGCAGCGTGGCGAAGTGCCCGAGGTCGACCGAGTTCTCGATGACCTCCTGGACGTTGCCGGCCAACTCCCAGGCGGCCGTACGCGCGGGCCGGTGCCCGATCTCGTGCCACTGCGGGACGGACCAGTCCGGATCCCGGCCGTCGTGGTGCCGCCAGACGAAGACGCCCCCGTTCACCTCCCGGACGGGCAACTGCGTCAGCGGGGACCGAGGCGGCGGCGTGCCGTACCCCGTGCGCACACACGTACCGTCGGGGCCGAACGAGAAGAAGTGGAACGGGCAGGTGAGATCCTCCCCCTCGACCTTCGCCAGACCGAGATGGGCCCCCAGATGCGGGCAGTACGGGCGGACGGCGCGGAGAACTCCGGTGGCCGTGCGATACAGGACGACGTCCTGCCCCGCCAGCGGCCGCGTGAGCACGGCGCCCGGCCGTAACTCGTGCGCGAAGGCCAGCGCGGACCAGCCGCTCGGGTAGGGCAGGGCAGGCACCCCCGCCGCGTCGGCCGCCGTCGGACCCTCGCTGATGGTGCGCCCGTACGCGCGTGACAATCCCATGGCTCCCCCTCCACGATCGCTCGCACGGAGGCTGCCCGGAGCCGCGCCGAAATCCTCCCGACACGCCGCACCTCACCCGAACGGGATCATGGGTGCGACGTGTTGACGGGCGGGGTTCGGGCGGGTCAGAGCTGGTCGCCGAACGCCTCGGCCAGCTCACGCCAAGCGGCCCGCGGCAGCCCCGCCCCGCCCTCCTCGGCGGTGAGCACCTGCAACGCGACATGGTCCGCGCCGGCGTCGAGGTACTCCTGGGTCCGGCGCCTCACCTGTTCCGCGTCGCCCAGCGCGAAGAGGGCGTCGAGCAGACGGACGCTGCCGCCGCCGTCGAAGTCGCCTTCCGTGAACCCCAGGCGCAACAGGTTGTCGGTGTAGTTGGGCAGTTGGAGATACATCCCCAGCATCGTCCGCGCCGTGGTGCGGGCCCGGTCGGGATCGGTGTCCAGCACCACGGTCAGCTCCGGGGCGAGCAGCGCGTCGGGGCCGAGCGCCTCGCGGGCCTCCGCGGTGTGCTCGGTGGTGACGAGATAGGGGTGCGCCCCCAGCGACCGGCCTGCCGCGAGCTTCAGCATCTTCGGCCCGAGAGCCGCCAGGACCCGGTGTCCGGAGCCCACGGACGCTTCGGCGGCGTCGAGCGCGTCGAGGTAGGCCACCATCGCGCTGTACGGCTTCGCGTACTGCGGAACCATCGGCCCGTGGCTGACACCCAGACCGAGGACGAACCGGCGACGTGCCTCCGGATCGATCGCCGCGACCCCGGCCGCCACCTCCTCGGCCGTGTGGTTCCAGATGCTCAGGATGCCGGTGGCCACCGTGAGCGTACGGGTGGCGGACACGACGGCGGCGGCGTCCCCGGGCGTCGGGCTGCCGCCGATCCAGACGGTGCCGTACCCCAGTCCGTCGAGCTCGGCCAGCGCCTCGGTGATCGCGCCCTTGCCCGCGTCGTCCACCCGCGAAGGGTGCAGGGCGCCGCTCCAGATCCCCACGCGTCCGAAAGGCCTGCCCGTAACGGAAGTCTCAGAAGTCATGGTGTGATCAACAACAGCCCGGGCCGGGTATTCCTGCCCGGCCGGGATTCACCCGGCCGGGTGTGCGGGGCCCGCGCGCTTCTCAGTTCTCCGGGACGTCCTTCATGAACACCACGCCGTCGATGCGGGCCAGATGCGCCGGGTCGAGCGGTGCGTAGCCGAAGTACGGGGAGGTGCGCCGTACGGGGCCCGTGGCGTCGAGGGCGGCGGCCAGCCGGGATGCGTCCAGCAGACCTGCTTCTTCGGGGAGCGCGTACAGGGCCCCTTCGAGGGTGTCCGGCGGCGGAACGTCGACCCCCTGGTGCCGCATCGTGCCGAAGGCGGTGGCCAGAAAGCCGTACTCCTCGCCCAGGCGTGCCTCGACGATGGAGCCCGCGCTCCACCACTCCAGTCGCCGGCCGCCCATCCGCATCGAGCTCATGTCCCGCTGGAGGTGGCTGTTGTGGGCGTGCACGAGGACCGGCCCCCGCTCGGCGAGCGCGAGGAGATTGTCGGCCATCATCCGATCCCGCAGGCCCGTCAGCCGTGACAGGCGGCTCGGCGAGGTGTCGGCCATCCAGAAGTGGTAGCGCAGCAGACCCGAGGCGGTCCGTGCGTACAGGCGCGCCCGGTCGAACGCGTCCCGCGAGGTCTCCGCGATCAGACGCGGTGTCCACGCGTCGAGCAGCGCGCCCAGATCATCGGCGAGCAGCCGCAGTTCCCGGGCCTCGGCCGACCGCCCGAAGGACGCGGACGGATCCAGCATCGCCGCCGGTTCGGTCCACCGGTCGTCGGCGCCGAGCAGGCGGTCGAGCGTCTCGGCGGTGCAGGGGAGCAGGCCGGGATCCACATGGTCCGCGAGACAGCGGTGCAGCCGGGTGAGGGGCTGCCGGGGGCTCGCGGCGTACGCCATCTCCAGCGGGCCGTCGAAGCCGGCGAAGCGAAGCCGGTCGCGGGAGGGCCGGCCGTCGTTGAACGCGCGCATCCAGCGCACCAGTTCACGATTGGCCGCGGATGCCCCGAGACCGTGGCTGAAGCCCTGCTCCAGCACCTCGTCGAGCGCACCCGCGCCCGTCGTCACATGATCGTCCACCAGCAGTCCCGCGACGCAGTCGCTCTCGACGGCGATGGTGCGGTAGCCCTCCCGCTCGACGAGCTGCCGGAAGAGCGCGTTGCGCAGGCGGAGCGGGGCGTCCACCCCGTGGGTGGGCTCGCCCAGGGTCAGCATCCGGGGCGGGGAGGCGAACAGCCCCATGACGGCGGCCGCCTCGACGGCGTGAGCGATGTCCTTGATGTCGTTGGCCATGGCTTCAACCGTATCGTTGAACCCTCGGTTGAAACTTTTCCGCGATAGCTTCAGGGCCATGCGTCAGAACCCTCAAACCACGGAACGCCTCAGGCCCGTCGACCTGGCCCGTCGGCACGGATTGTCGACGCAGGCCGTCAGGAACTACGAGGAGGCGGGCATCCTCCCGGTCGCCGGACGTACGCCCCACGGCTACCGCACCTACACACCGCTGCACGCGCACGCCCTTGACGCGTTCCTCGCGCTGATCCCCGGACATGGGCACGCGGGCGCGACGTCGATCATGAGGGCGGTGAACCGCGACGAGCCGGAAGAGGCGTTCCGTATCGTCGACGAGAGCCACGCCCAGCTCCTGGAGGACCGGCGGACGCTGCACGCCGTCGAGAAGGCGCTCAGCGACCTGGCACCGGGCGCCGTGCCCGCACCCGACGAGGCGGCGGGCGCCGGCGACCTGTTCGTGGGTCCGCTGGCGGTGAAGCTGGGGATCAGGCCCGCCACCCTCCGCAAGTGGGAGCGCGCCGGACTGGTGAGCCCGCGCCGCGATCCGCGGACCGGCTACCGGGTGTACGACGCGACCGACGTACGGGACGCGGGCCTGGCCCACCAACTCAGGCGGGGCGGCTACCGGCTGGAGCAGATCGCCCCGCTGATCGCCCAGGTCCGGGCGGCCGGCGGCCTGGAACCGCTGGCGGCCGCCCTGGGCGACTGGCACGCCCGGCTGGCCGCCCGAGGGCGCGCGATGCTGGCCGGGGCCGCCGAGCTGGACGCCTACCTCCGCCGTCAGGCGGGCAGCCGCCCCAGCAGTCCCGCGAAGTCCGTGCCCGAGGGAAGCGTGCCGAAGGCGAGCCCCTGATCCCCGGCGAGCCGGGAGGCGCAGAACGCGTCGGCCACCGCCCCCGGTGCGTGGCGCACCAGAAGCGAGCCCTGGAGTACGAGAGCGGCCCGTTCGACGACCCGGCGGGCCCGGAGCTGCGCGTCCCGAGGGTGTGCCAACTCGTCCCGCAGCTCCCGCCAGGCAGCGTCCAGACGCGCGTCCGCCCCGGCCGCCGCCTCGATCTCGGCGTGGAAGGCCGCGACGGACTCGGGCTCACGCGTCAACGCCCGCAGCATGTCCAGGGCGTTGACATTGCCCGAGCCCTCCCAGATGCCGTTGAGCGGGGCCTCGCGGTACAGCCGAGGCATGCCGGACGCCTCGTCGTACCCATTGCCGCCGAGGCACTCCAGGGCCTCGGCGACCGCGACGGGCTGCCGCTTGCACACCCAGTACTTGCCGACGGCGGTGGCCAGGCGCAGGAAGGCGCGTTCCTGGCCGTCGCCCCGGTGCGCACGGTCGGCGGCGCCCGCCAGCCGGAGGGCCAGGGTCGTGGCGGCCTCGGACTCCAGGGCCAGGTCCGCCAGAACGTTGCGCATCAGAGGCTGGTCGATCAGCGTGGCTCCGAACACCGAGCGGTGGCGCGCGTGATGGGCCGCCTGCGCCAGCGCCGCACGGATGCCCGCGGCGGAACCGAGGACGCAGTCCAGCCGGGTCATCGTCACCATGTCGATGATGGTCCGCACCCCCTTGCCCTCGTCACCGACGAGCCAGGCGACGGTGTCGTCGAACTCGGGCTCGCTGGAGGCGTTCGAGCGGTTTCCGAGCTTGTCCTTGAGCCGCTGGATGCGGAAGGTGTTACGGCTGCCGTCCGGCAGCACGCGCGGCACCAGGAAGCACGACAGGCCGCCGGGCGACTGCGCGAGCACCAGGAAGAGGTCGTTCATCGGGGCGCTGGTGAACCACTTGTGCCCGCGCAGCCGCCAGGTGCCGTCGGCCTGCTCGACGGCGGTCGTGGTGTTGGCCCGCACATCGGTGCCGCCCTGCTTCTCCGTCATGCCCATACCGGCGAGCAGGCCCTGCTTGGCGGTGGGGGTACGCAGCCCGGGCTCGTACACCCGGCTGGTCAGCAGCGGTTCGTACACCTTGGCGAGGCCGGGGGAGCGGCGCAGTGCCGGGACCACGGCGTACGTCATCGAGACCGGGCACAGGTGTCCCTGCTCCAGCATCGTGGCCAGCATGAAGCCGCCGGCGCGGGCGACATGGGCCCCGGGGCGCGCGTCGGCCCAGGCGGAGCCCGCGAGACCGGCGCCCACCGACGCGCTCATCAGGGAGTGATAGGCGGGGTGGAACTCGACCTCGTCGACCCGGTGGCCGAAGCGGTCGTGGGTGCGCAGCTCCGGCTCGTGGCGGTTGGCCTGGTCGGCCCAGCGCTGGGCCTCCTCGCTGCCGACGTAGCGGCCGAAACGGTGCAGCTCGTCGATGTGCCACTCGGCGCCCTCGCGGCGTACCCCTTCGAGCAGCACCGCGTCGGCGGCGGCGTCGTGACCGGTGAGCGGCGGCGGCTGGTTCGTCACCTCGTGCGTCACGGCGGTCGGGTTGCTGCGCGGTGCGTCGGACGTGGGCATCGGATCTCCTCCGGGAGGCGGGCGGCGGGTCGGGCGGGGAAGGACGGCGGCGGCCGGGTCAGGGGCCGGCGCCCGCGCAGCGCAGGGCCAGAGCGGTGAGGCGGTCGATGAGCCGGTCGGTGTCCTGCGCGGCCGAGGTGCTCAGGGGGTACACGAGGACCTCGCCGACGGCGCCGGTGAGCGCGGCGGCGGTGATCTCCGCATCCTGGCCGGGCAGCAGCTCCGCGGAGATCCCCTCGTCGATCACCGCGGCGAACAGCGCACGGTAGCGCCGCCGGAAGGCGAGACGCTCCGCGCCGACCGCCGGTTCGGCGGGCGCCGCGAGCAGCGCGTACGCCAGGCCGGGGTTCTCCAGGGCGCGGCGGGTGAACACCTCCACCCCCAGGCGCAGCCGCCCGACCGGGTCGCCGTCGCCCTCCAGCACCTCACCCAGCACATCCACCTCGCGCTGCGCCGCGCGCCGGAACACCTCCACGGCGAGCGCGGACTTGGACGCGAAGTGCTGGTAGACGGAGCCGGCGGCGATCCCGGCGGCGTCGGCGACAGCCGTCACGGAGGCCTGCGCCCAGCCGATGTCCGCCACGACCTCGGTGGCGCGGACGACGAGATGGTCCCGGGCGGCTTCGAGGCGACGCACCTCGGCCGGTGTCTTGCGGTAGGCCATGAAAGAAGTGAACCACTATTCAGAGCTTCCCGCCATGCCCGCTTCAGCCGAAGTCGTCCGGGACGATGCGCAGCTTCTCGGCGATGCGGACGAGGGCCTTCTGGTCGGTCGTGTTGAGCGAGTCGAGGACGGTGCGGCGTACGGAGCGCAGGTGGGTGGGTGCTGCCAGGCGCACGATGTCGAAGCCGGCGTCCGTGAGCTCGGCGAGGGTGTACCGGCCGTCGGCGGGGTCCGGGCTCCGTACGACCCAGCCGCGCTGTTCGCAGCGCTTGATGACGTTGGACAGCCGGGAGAGCGACCCGCTGGCGAGAAAGGCGAGCTCGCCCATCCGCAGCTTGCGCCCCGGCGCCTCGGAGAGGTGGCTGAGCACGAGGTACTCGAACAGGGTGAGACCGTGCTCCTGTCGCAGCGGGGACTCCAGCTTGCCGGGCAGCAGCAGGACCAGGGAGATCAGTCCTGTCCAGGCCGCCTTCTCCTGCTCGTCGAGCCACCGCAGCTCCTCGTCGTCCTCGTGCCCGCCCGTGCCGCTCATGGGTCCTTCCGTGCCGCTCATGGAACTTTCCATCCCTTCGGCGAAACTCGCCATCACTTTGCGCTTGAAGTCATCGCTTGCTAGTATCACTTTACGCGTGAAGTCATATGAGGGGAATCGCGCCCCCAAGGTCAGGAAGAGGGAGCATCATGAGCACCGTCACCTTCGGCATCGTTCCGGGCTTCGGCGAGAAGCTGCACGCGGCCCTCGGCTACAGCGGAGCCGTCCGCGTCGACGACCGGGTCGAGATCTCCGGACAGGCCGGCGTGGACGACGACCTGAACATCCCCGACTCGCTGGAGGGCGAGATCATCCAGGCCTTCGACAACGTGGAGCGCACGCTCGCCACGGTCGGCGCGACCTGGAAGGACGTCATCCACGTCAACTCGTACCACAAGGTCGCACCGGGGGACGACGTCATCGGCGACGACCACAACGCGGTCATGGCGGAGCAGTTCCGCCGCCGCCTGGACGGCCGCGCGCCGATCTGGACCGAGACCGGAGTGACGGTCCTCGGCCTCGCCGCCATGCGCGTGGAGATCCGCGTCACCGCCGTCGTCGGCTCAGGGAACTGAACCGCGACGCCTGGCGCCAGGGCGCGGTCGCACCTCGCGACGGCGCCGGGGCGATCAACGGCCGGCCCGCTACTCGTACCGGTACTTCAGCGAGTCCGCCTCCGCCTGCTCGATGTCGGCGATCGTCAGCTCCGGGTTCCGCAGCTGAGTCAGCGTCACCTCGGCCGAGGTCGGCTGGGCATCCGCCGGCAGCCACTGCTCCGGCTTCCAGGCCGCGCTGCGCAGAAGCGACTTGGGGCAGTGCGGGTAGACCTCCTCGATGCCCAGCACCAGCGCGCTGGCCGGCGGCTTGCCCACGGCGGTCAGCTGGGACAGCAGCTCCGGCCTGGTGGAGACACAGGCCCGGCCGTTCACCCTGAGCGTCGTGGTGCGTCCCGGGACGATGAACAGCAGCCCGGCGCGCCCGGTGGCGATGACGTTCCGCAGGGTGTCCAGCCGCTTGTTGCCGGTCGCGTCCGGTATCGCCACCGTCCGTGCGTCCAGGACGGCGACGAACCCGGCGGGGCCGCCACGCGGGGAGACGTCGCAGTTGCCCTCGGCGTCCGCGCTCGCGACCAGGACCAGCGACGAGCATCCGATCAACTGCCGAGTCTGATCGGTGAGCTCGGTGGTCTGCTTGCGCCATGCCGCGTCTCTGGGCAGCTCGTAGGCGCGTCGCAGTGTCTCCTGGTCGGACACGGCGTCGAGGAGGAGGTCGTCGAAGGCGGTGCCGGTAAGGGGTGATGTCATGCCTCGACCCTAAAGGGCCGGGCCGTCCGCCTTACCTGTACTCCGCGTTACCTGTACGCCGGCTTACCTCTCCTCCGGTTCGCTTTCGTTCGCGGTCGACAGGGCGGCACATCCGCATCAGGAATCCATGGCCGCACGGTCGGACTCGCTGCGCAGAACGCAGAATTCGTTTCCTTCGGGGTCGGCGAGGATCGCCCAGCCCGAGCCATCGGGGTTTCGGTGATCGGCGACGAACGTCGCACCGAGCTCCAGCAGCCTCTCCACCTCCCGGTCGCGCGTGGTGTCGGGGCGCAGGCACAGATGGATCCGGTTCTTGACCGTCTTGGCCTCGGGCACCTGGTTGAAGTGCAGGACCGGTCCCTCCGCCAGCAGCACCTGGGTCTCCCGGCTGCCCGGCCCGTCCTCCGGATGCAGCGGACGACCTGTCACACCGCTCCAGAACCGCGCCAGCTCGTAGGCGTTCGCGCAGTCGATGGCCACGTTCTGCAGTACCGAGATCATGCGCGCGAGCCTCCCTGATCCCCACGCCGGACGCAACCGGGTCGGCCCTCCTCGACGTACGGGTTCGCTGTACGAGGTTCGCAACCGACGACACCGTCGTACCTCCCCCACGCGAGGGAGGCGGATGGTCTTCGCGGGGGATGTGGCCGGTGCGGAGGCGGCGGGAACCTTGAGTTCCGACACACGGAACCGGAGGTCACGGTGGCTGTTCCCACGACATGGCGGACCTGTGCGGGCTTCGGCCCGCCGTTACGGGACACGGGGTGGGCGGTGTGGTCGCGGCGCTGGCCCGCGTGGGCGCCGCACGCCGCCGCGGTGTGGGGCGTGGTGTTCGCCGCGGTCCAGGTCGTATGGGCCGTGTCGGGCGCCACCGTTCTCTGGTCGCCGGACGTCGCGTACGCGCCGGCGGTCCAGCTCCTGCTGGCGGCCATCGCCGTGCTCGCCGCCGTGGCCTGCCTGGCCACCACCCGGACGCCTGCCGGGCGTGGCCGAGCGCTGGTGGCGGCGGCGCTGACCCTGGCGGTCCCGGCCGCTGTGATGGGGATGGCCAGTCTGCCGGCGTACTTCGTGACGCTGGTGTCGTTCTCCGGGCTGGACAGCGCCACCGGCCTGGCGCACGACCTGTTGAGCGCGGCGGGCGCCGCGCTTCTCATCCTCGTCGGGCTGTCGTACCGCCGGCGGCTGCGAGGAGGATGCCCCCGGTGCGGACAGGAGCACACGGGAGGTTTCGACGGCCCGCTCGCCCGCCCCGCACCCTCCGTCGCGTCGAAGCGCACCCGAGTCACGGTCCACCTCCTCCTGTGCGGGCTTCTCCCGTGGGCCGGTGTCAAGACCGTCTGGACCCTCGGCGGCGATGCGATCGGCGTCACGGCCCAAGGGTGGCGGGAGGCGAACGCGCGCGAGTCGGAAGTGGTGAAGGCCCTCGCGACGTTGGGCATCGATGTCACCGTGCTGGCCGCGCTGGCCGCCATCTTCCTGTCGCTGGGACTGCTGTACCGGTGGGGGCAGGTGTTCCCCCGATGGACCCCGGTCCTCTCCGGACGTCGCGTCCCACGCCTACTGCCCCTGCTGCCGGCGTGGCTGAGCTCCGTCGGCCTGTCGGCGTACGGAGTCTGCCTGCTGATCTACGCCCCGCTCAGCGCCGCCGGAGGCCTGCCGAGGCTGAAACCGTCGGGGGTGTTCACCACCGGTTCCGGGGTCACCTGGATGGTCGCCTTCGGCGGACTCGCCTTCGCCGGCCTGGGCTTCGGCCTCATAGCGGCCGCCCGCTCCTACTCCGCCCGCACCCGTCCCGTCTGCGCTTCCCCGTCGGCCTGACGGGACGAGCGGAGCACGAGCAGGGTGATCTCGCTGGGGGCGAAGACACGGAACGGCGGGCCCCAGAAGCCGGTGCCGCGACTGGTGTAGAGGAGGGTGCGGGCGCCGTGGCGGCTGAGGCCGGCAAGGGCCGGCTGGTCGATGCGGACCAGGTGGTGGAACGGCCAGATCTGGCCGCCGTGGGTATGACCGGAGAGCTGGAGGTCGATGCCGTCGGCTGCCGCCCGGTCGACGAACGTGGGCTGGTGCGCCAGGAGCAGGACGGGCAGGTCGGGGTCGGCGCCGCTCAAGGCTCCGGCGAGGTGGGCACCATGGCCTGCCAGACCGGAGGACTCGGCGGTGACGTCGTCGACGCCGGCGACCACCAGGGTGTCGCCGCCGCGTTCGAGCAGCAGATGCCGGTTGCGCAGCGGTTCCCAGCCCAGCTCGCCCATCAGATCGACCCAGCCCTGGGCCTCGCTGTAGTACTCGTGGTTGCCGGTGACGTACACACGGGCCCGGGTGGCCTGCACGGTACCGAGCGGGACGGCCTGGGCGCGGCGGCGTTCGGCCGTGCCGTCCGCGATGTCGCCGGTGTGGCAGACCAGGTCGGCCTCCAGCGTGTTCACCGTCTCGCACACCCGCGCCGACCAGCGAGCCCGATCGAGTGGGCCGTAGTGGGTGTCGGTGATCAGGACGACGCGGAGACCGTCCAACCCCGCGCCCAGGCGCGGGAGTCGCACATCGAGTCGGCGCACTCGTGGTACACGACGGGCCTCGGCGTACCCCCAGGCGAGCAGGGCGGCGGACACGCCGAGAACGGCCCAGGTGACGATGCGGGCCCGGTCCTGGCTCTCGCCGACTCCGGCCACGGTCAGGACGAGCCGCAGGAGGACCCCGAACAACACGGACCAGGTGAACAGCACCCAACAGGCGCCCAGCAGGGTGTCACCGATGATCGCCGCCGCGTCCTGCTGACGACGGCCGTGGCCGCGCACCATCGCGAGCGGCATACCGACAAGACCGAGGACGAACAGGGCGGTGCCGGCCAGGGCGACGTACGGCGGCCAGTGCTGGCCGCCGTACAGGAGCACCCAGCAGGGCACGGTCCAGAGCAGGACGGGGGCGATCAGCGGGAGGTAGCGCATCAGGCGGCGCAGTCGGTTCTGCCGCGACGCTTCCGCTTCCCCCTCGGTGGGCTGAGTGTCGCTCGTGTCGGTCACCGTTCGCCTGTCCCTTCGTCGGCCGGGCTGACGTCCGGCGCACTGTATCCGGTCGCCTCAGGACCGCCGTCCACGGGGGAGCCGGGCTGCCGTTGGGCCGGAAGGTGTAGTCGGAAGCACGCTCCGCGGTCGGAGGGGACGAGGTCGAGGGTGCCACGGTGGCGATGGGCGAGTTCGCGGGCGATGGCGAGGCCCAGACCGGTGCCGCCATGATCACGGGAGCGGGCGTCGTCACGACGGACGAAGCGTTCGAAGATGCGCTCGGCGTCCTCGGCGGGTACACCCGGCCCGTCGTCGTGCACGGACAGGACGACCTGCTCGTCCTGGTTCCGGACGGTGACCCGGACGCGGTTCGCGGCGTGGCGAGCGGCGTTGTCGACGAGGTTGCGCAGCAGCCGCTCGTAGTCGCGGGGGCTGCCGGGCACATATGCGGGTCCGGAGGCGTCCGCGGTGAGTGCCACCGGCCGGCCCGGCTGCTCGTACTCCTCGACGAGCCGGAGGACGAGGGCCGCCAGGTCGACGGACCCGCCGGCGGTCGTCGGTGCGTGCGAGTCGAGGCGGGCGAGGAGCAGCAGATCCTCGGCGAGGGCCTGAAGGCGTCCGGTCTGCCGTGCGGCGGTGGCGACCGCTCGGGGCCAGTCGGTGCGTTCCGGATAGGCGAGCGCCACTTCCAGGCTGGCCAGCAGGGTGGTGAGAGGGCTGCGCAGTTCGTGTGCGGCGTCCGCGACGAAGCGTCGTTGCCGGGCGGCCGCCTCGTCGAGACGTTGCAGGGTGGTGTTGATGGTGGTGGCCAGGGCGGCGATCTCGTGTCCTGTGGCGGGCACGGTGACCCGCTCTCTCGGGTCGTTCGCGGTGACCGAGGCGGTGATCACGCGGATCGCTTCGACCGGCCTCAGCGCGTTGCGCACGGTGAAGTAGGTGACCGCGGAGATCAGCACGAGGCTCACGAGTCCGGCCCGCAGCAGCAGGAGGTCCATGTTGTGGGTGATCGCCTCGGCGGTGTGGGGGAGCACCACCACATGGACTCGCAGGGTGGCATCCTCGTCGACTCCCAGGGCGGCGGCTTCGGCACTGCTCAGCTCACCGGCCCAGATGTCGGTGTAGAGGACCGGGTAGGTCCGGCCGGCCAGGTCGAAGCCGCCCGCGGGGTCGTCGGCGGTGCGCTCCGGAATACGCATGTCGATGGTCGTGTAGTACCAGCCCGAACCGGTGTCGACGGGTTCGGAGCGAGCGGGCGGGGCGGGCAGCACAGGGCGGGCGCCCGGGGCGAAGACGTCCATTCCTCCGCCGGAGGCGACAGGCGTGCCGCGGCCGGTCGCGACGACCTCGTACGGCACCGCGCTTCTCCTGCTGGGAATCACGCCTTCACGCAGTTGGTCGGCGAGCGCGAGCAGAGGGTCCCGGGCCTGGTCCTCGGCGATCCGGGCGCTCTGCCGGTAGACGTCGTGGTGCAGCCACCAGCCGATAGCGACCAGGATGACGGCGGCGGTCGAGGCGACGGCCAGGGCGGTACGGGCGCGTACGGACCGGGGCCACCAACGGCGTCGCGGCTCAGCCGTGTTCACGGTCGTCGACCAGACGGTAACCGACGCCTCGCACGGTCTGCACGGACTGCCGTCCGAACGCCGCGTCCACCTTCTTGCGCAGAACGCTGACGCGCGCCTCCACCAGATTCGGGTCCAGGGCGTCATCGGGCCACGCGTGGTACAGCAGATCCGCCTTGGAGACCGCCTGGCCCGCCCGGCGCGCCAGCAGCTCCAGCACCGAGAACTCCCTGGGGGTGAGGTCCACCCGCGCCCCGGCCCGGCGGCAGACCCGGGCGGCGACGTCCAGCGAGAGGTCGCCCACGGCGAGGACGGGCGGGGCGACGGCGGCGGCCCGTCTGACCAGGGCCCGCAGCCGTGCGACCAGCACCGGGTAGGAGAAGGGCTTGGCCAGGTAGTCGTCGGCACCCGTGTCCAGGGCCTCCGCCTGGTCCCACTCCCCGTCCTTGGCGGTGAGCACCAGGATCGGGGTCGCGTTGCCCTCGCGGCGCAGCTCGGAGCAGACCTTGTAGCCGTTGAGGCCGGGCAGCATCAGGTCCAGGACGACCACGGCGTACTCACCGCTCCTGGCCATCCACAGCCCGTGCCGGCCGTCATGGGCGAGATCGACGCTGTAGCCCTCGGCGGTCAGACCGGTGTGCAGGGTCCGGGCGAGGTCCACCTCGTCTTCGACCACCAGGATGCGCATGCCGTGCAGCCTCGCACAGTGCCGGCGGCGGTTCCTGATCGGCCGGTCAGGTCGGGTCAGCAACCGGTCAACCGGGCCCGGGCACGCTGGCGACGAGTCCACGCCGCCGAAAGGTCCCGCCGACGATGTCCCTCGACGTACGTGCCCCCGCCGTCGCCACCACCAGGACGGTTCCGTCCCGTCCGTCCGCGGCCCGGACACCCTCCACCCCGGCCAGGGCCCTGGCCGTCATCGCGCCCGCGGCACTCACCGCCGCCCTCGGCGTATGGGGCGTCCGCAGACAGAACACGATGTGGGGCGACGAGGCCGTCACCTACCAGCTCGCGCACCGCGAACTGTCCCAGATCTGGAACACGGCCCAGCACGTCGACCTGGTCCATGCGCTGTACTACGCCGTGATGCGGGTGATCTTCGATCTGTTCGGCGCCGGCCTGCTGTCCTTGCGGCTGCCGTCCGTGCTGGCCATGTCCGCCGCGGCGGGCGCCGTCGGACTTCTCGGGCTGCGCCTGGCGGGACCCCGCGTCGGCCTGCCGGTCGGGCTGGTGTTCCCGCTCCTTCCCCAGGTGCAGAAGTACGCGCAGGAGGGCCGGTCCTACGCGATGGTGTGCGCACTGATCGCCTGGGCGACCTATGTCCTGGTGGACAACGTTCCGCGGCGCTCCCGGCGGCGGTGGGCGGTGTACGGATGCACCATGCTCCTGGCGTGCCTGCTCCATGAGTTCGCGGTCCTGGCCCTGGCCGCGCACGGCGTCACCCTGATCGTCTCCCGCCCTCCGAAAGGGGTGCTGAGGGCGTGGAGTGTCACTGCTGCCGGTGTGGTGATCGGACTGCTGCCGCTGGCGGTCGTCAGCGCGGGGCAGTCGGAGCAGGTGTCCTGGATCGGCGGACCGGTGCGCCCCGACCACCTGCTGGTCGCGATGGTCGTCGGGGTGGCGTGCGCGCGAGCGGCTCCGCGCGGCCAGGGCCCCGTGAGCCTCGCCGCGCTGGCTGTGCCGATGCTCGTGCTTCCGGGGGCCCTGCTGTTGACCGCCTCGCTGGTCAAGCCGCTCTTCGTCGACCGGTACGTCCTGTTCAGCAACATCGGGATCGCCCTGTTGCTGGGCGCCTGCCTGGACCACGTCCGCCGACTGCCGCGCTGGTCCCCGGCCGTGTACGTCGCGACGGTCGCGGCCCTGATCGCGCTCGTGCCGCTGAGCCTTTCGCTGAGGACCCCCCAGAGCCGGAGCAACGACGCCACCGCCGTCGGCGCCGCCGTCCGCGAAGCAGGCAGGCCCGGCGACGGCCTGCTCTATCTCTCCGGCCGACAACGGATGCTGACCGCGGCCGACCCCGAGGACACCCGCCTCCTGGTGGATCTCGCCCTGGCACAGGACCCCGTGGCATCGAACACGCTCGCGGGCGTCGAGCTCGCCGCCCCCGAGATCGCGGCACGCATGAGGGAGTTCGACCGGATCATCGTGGTGCGGGCGGTGGGCGTGCACGCACCGGGCGACTCCCAGGAGGAAGCGAAAGAAACCACCCTGCGGCGACACTTCCGCGTACAGGGAACGGCCGAGGTGAACGGCGCGCGGGTGTCCGTCCACGTCCGAGAAGGCCCCTCCCGTCCCGTGCGCCGGCCCGGCGAAGGGTCTCCCTGACCCGACCGGCGTGAAGGGCCCGCCGCGCGACGACTTAGGGTCACAGGCATGACGCCGCTCCCTGCCGACCGTGCCTTCGACCCGCCGCCGTCCCGGCCCGCGCTCGCGGCAGGGCCGCGGCGCACTCGGACCACGACGTATCTTCACGGAGGACTGTGTCATGACTGACCGGCCGTTGACCCTCATGGCAGTGCACGCCCACCCGGACGACGAGGCCACCGGCACCGGAGGGATCCTGGCGCAGTACGCGGCGGAAGGCATCCGCACGGTGCTGGTGACCTGTACCGACGGCGGTTGCGGTGACGGCCCGGGAGGTGTGAAGCCGGGCGAGCCCGGGCACGATCCGGCGGCCGTCGCCCGCATGCGGCGCAAGGAGCTGGAGGCGAGCTGCGAGGTCCTGAAGATCAGCGACCTGGAGACGCTGGACTACGCCGACTCGGGGATGATGGGCTGGCCCGGCAACGACGCCCCCGGCTCCTTCTGGCGGACCCCCGTGGAGGAGGGCGCCGCGCGCCTCGCCGAACTCATGCGCCACTACCGGCCCGATGTCGTCGTCACCTATGACGAGAACGGCTTCTACGGTCACCCCGACCACATCCAGGCCAACCGCATCACGATGGCGGCACTGGAGCTGACCGGACTGACACCGAAGGTGTACTGGACGACGGCGCCGCGCTCGATGATGGAGCGCTTCGGCGAGGTCATGCGCGAGTTCGGCGAGGACATGCCGGAGCCGGACCCCGCCGAGGCCGCCGCGTCGGCCGAGATCGGGCTCCCGGACGACGAGATCACGACCTGGGTGGACACCACCGCTTTCAGCGGCCAGAAGTTCGACGCGCTGGCCGCGCACGCCAGCCAGGGCGAGAACATCTTCTTCCTCAAGATGGGCAAGGAGAGGTTCGGCGTGCTCATGGGCATGGAGACCTTCGTCCGGGTCAGGGACACCACCGGCGCGCCCGTACCCGAGAGCGATCTCTTCGCCGGACTGCGCTGACCACCCGCTCCGGCCCGGTGCGCGCCGTGGGCCCCGCCCGTCCGCCGCGGTTCAGACGCTCGGCGCCAGTACCGCCGTACGGTCCCGGAGAGCGGCGGAGAACCGGTCGGTGACCTCGGCGAGCGCCTCCGCCGCGCCTGCCGCGAGGCTCACGGCCCCGTCCTCGCCGACGGTGATGTCCTTGTCGAGCGTGAACCAGCCCGGTACGACGTGGGCCGCGCCCATCGAGGTGAGCACCGGGCGCAACGCGTAGTCGATGGCCAGCACATGGGCCACGCTGCCGCCGGTGGCGAGCGGCAGCACGGTCTTGCCGGTCAGCGCGTACTGCGGCAGCAGGTCGAGCAGCGACTTGAGCAGCCCCGAGTAGGCGGCCTTGTAGATCGGGGTGCCGATCACCACCCCGTCCACCCGCTCGAACAGGGCGGTGGCCCGGACGATCGCCGGATGCCCGAAGTCGGCTCCCAGCAGGGCTTCGGCGGGCAGGGTGCGGACGTCGAGGGAGACCACGTCGTGGCCGTGGTCCCGGAGCCGGTCGTCCAGGTGGAGCAGGAGCCGCGCGGTGCGGGAGGTGGCGGAAGGGCTTCCGGAGACGGACAGGATGGTGGCCATGGGCGACCTTTCGGGGTGCGGTGTGCGCGGGGTGGCTCGCCGGCGGGGGCGGGGCGGGGTGCCCGGGCCGCCGGGCTCGCTCACCAGGCGCTGGACTCCACGGTGACGAGCGGGACGAGTTCGTTGCGCAGGGTTTCGAGGAAGGTGACGATCTCGGCGGCGACCGAGCGGTGCTGCATGTCGTTGAGGACGTCGTGGTGGGCGTCCCTGACGACGGAAAGGCGGGCCCGGGGCAGGGACTTGGCGGTACGGGTGAGAGCGTCGCGGTCCGCGAGCGGATCGGCGTCCCCGGCCAGGATCAGCACCGGGACGTCCGCTTCGCTCGCGTAAGCCGCCGCGAGAAGGGGCTCGGGCACCACCTCGTCGAGCGCTCCCCGGCCGAAGGCGGCATCGTCGGTGAGGGTGGAGCGGTGGGCTGGACAGAAGGTGCGCACGTCGAGCTCGTCGTCCCAACTGCCCGTAGGCGAGGCGGACGTGTGCGCCGGGAGCCCGGCGAGGACGACGGCGTCCGGGCGGAGACCGGCCGCCCCCGCACCGTCCTCCCGGCCGAGCAGCGCCGCCACCGCGACGGCCCCCGTGTCGGCGCCCACCAGGATCACGGGATGGACGACGGCCCCGTCCGGATCCGCCGTGCCCGCGACGGCGTCGGCGATCCGTCCGCCGAGGCGGGTCAGCGATCCGTCGGGGTCCTCCGCGTCGAGCCGCGCCGCGTCCACGACGCGCACCCGGTAGGCGTCGGCGGCGAGCCGCTTTCCGAAGCGGGCGTAGGTGTCATGGGTCTCTCCCCGGCCCGGCACCACGAGGACGGTGCCGCGCACGGCCGGCCCCCGGGGTCCGAAGTGGTCGGTGTGCCGAAGGTCCTGCTGGGTGTTCCGTTCGGTCATGAGGGTCTCCTCGTTCGGCGTCGGGGCCGCTCAGCCGCCCGCGAGTTCGCGCTCGCGGGTGTGGCGGTTGGCGGGGATCGGGAGGCCGAGGTTGCCCCGCAGGGTGTCGGCCTCGTACGCGGTGCGGAACAGGCCCCGCTTCTGGAGCAGCGGCACCACGCCGTCGACGAAGAGTTCGAGGTCGTCGTTGTTCCGGAAGGCGAGGTTGATGCCGTCGAGCGTGCCGGCGTCGTACCACTGCTCGATGGTGTCGGCGACGGTCTCGGGCGCTCCGACGAACGGGGACCGCCGGAACGCGTTCGCGCCCTCGGCCACCTGGCGCAGCGTCAGCTTCTCCTCGCGGGCCCGCTCGATGATCTTCGCGGCTCCGGTGCGGCCGCCCTTCTCGGCGAGGTGGGCGACGTCGGGGAAGGGGGCGTCCAGGTCGTGGACGCTGAAGTCGTACGCGCCGAACGAGCGGCCGAGGAGGGCGAGGTTGCGCTCGAAGTCGTTGTCCTCCTCGAAGATCTCCCGCTCGCGCCGCCGGGCCGCCTCGTCCGTGGCGGCGACGATCGGCCCGCCGTGGATGAAGACCTTGATGTGCTCGGGGTCGCGGCCGTGGGCCGCGGTGCGCTTCTTGATGTCCGCGTAGTACTCCTGGGCCTGCTCCAGGGTGCCGCCGGGTGCGTAGATGCCCTCGGCGACTCTCGCCGCCAGATCGCGGCCCTCCGCGGAGACCCCGGCCTGGAAGATGACGGGCTGGCCCTGCGCCGAGCGGGAGATGTTGAGCGGTCCTGCGACCTTGAAGTGCTCCCCCTCGTGGTCGAGGGCGTGCAGCCGCTCCGGGTCGAGGAAGACGCCCCGCTCCACGTCGGCGGGGAACGCGTCGTCCTCGTAGGAGTCCCACAGACCCCGGGCGACCTGCACGAACTCCAGAGCGCGGCCGTAGCGGGTGGCGTAGTCCAGGTGCTCGTCGAGGCCGAAGTTCTTCGAGGTGCCGGTGTCGAAGCTGGTCACCACGTTCCAGCCGGCCCGGCCGCCGCTGATGAGGTCGAGCGAGGCGAACCGGCGGGCCAGATTGAAGGGGGAGTTGTAGGTGGAGCTGGCGGTGCCGACCAGGCCGATGTGCCGGGTGTGGGTGGCGACGGCCGACAGGAGGGTCAGCGGTTCCAGGCGGTTGAGGTAGTGCGAGGGGTAGGTGGAGTTGATGAACTGGCTGTCGACGACGAACAGGGCGTCGAAGAGCGCATGCTCGGCCGCCTTCGCCTGCTGGATGTAGTAGTTGACGTCGATGCTGGCGTTCTTCGCGACGCGCGGGTCCTTCCAGAGGCCGTGCTGACCGGGGCCTCCGACACCGTAGGGGTGCAGGGCGAGGTGGATTCTGCGAGACATGGCTGTTCCTCTCGGCAGGGGGAGTGGTGGGGTACGGGGGTGGGTTCAGGCGTCCAGCAGCGCCCGGAGGGCTTCGCGTTCGGCGCGGTCGGCGGGCCGGCCCCGCAGGGTGGGCGCGGAGCCGAGCAGCAGCCGGGTGTACGGGTGCCGGGGCCGGCGCACCACGTCGTGGGCGGTGCCGGCCTCCACGAGTTCGCCCCGGTACAGGACGGCGATGCGGTCGGCGGTCCCGGCCACGGATCCGAGGTCGTGGGAGATGAGGACGAGGGCGACGCCGGAGGCGCGCAGCTCCTTGAGGATCTCCAGGATCTGGACGCGGTTGGCGGAGTCGAGGGCGCTGACCGGTTCGTCGAGGATGACGAGCCGGGGCTCGGTGACCAGGGCGCGGGCCACGGCGATCCGCTGGCGCTGACCGCCCGACAGCTCGCCGGGCAGCCGTTCGAGGAGATCGGGGGCGAGCTGGACGCGGTCGAGGAAGGTGCGGGCCCGCGGGACGGCCTCCTTGCGGGGGACGCCCTGGATGAGCAGGGGTTCGACGAGCGAGTCCTCGATGGTGAGGTCCGGGTCGAGGCTGCGGAGCGGGTCCTGGAAGACGTACTGGATCACGCCGCGCCGTCGCAGTTCGCGCCAGCGGCGGGAGCCGTACGCGCTCACTTCCTCCCCGGCGATACGGACCGAGCCGGCCGACGCGGGGACCAGCCCGAGGACGGCGCGGGCCAGGGTGGACTTGCCGGAGCCGGTCTCGCCGATCACGCCGACGGCCTCGCCGGGCGCGATGCTCAGGGTGACGTCGTGCAGGGCCCGTCGCCGCTTGCGTCCCCGGCCGTAGTGCACACCGAGGCCGGAGACCTCCAGCACCGGACCGGTCCCGTCATCGGACACGGCCTCCTCGGCCTGTGGTGCCGCGGTGGTCATGACGCCCCCTGGGGTGCGAGGAACTTGTCGAGGCCGTAGCTGTCGTGCTCGGCGATGAGCAGGCGGGTGTAGTCGTGCTGGGGGTCGTGCAGCACCGCCCGGGTCGGCCCCTGCTCCACCACCTCGCCCTGCCGCAGCACCAGGACCTCGTCGCAGAGCTGGGCGACGACGGCCAGGTCGTGCGAGACCACGACGAGGGCCAGGCCGGTGCGGGTCCGCAGTTCGGCGAGGAGATCGAGGATCTCGGCCTGGACAGTGACGTCGAGGGCGGTGGTGGCCTCGTCGGCGATGAGGGCCCGGGGTTCGACGGCGATGGCGGCGGCGATCAGGACGCGTTGGAGCATGCCGCCGGAGAGCTCGTAGGGGTACTGCCCGTAGACGAGTTCCGGGTCGCGCAGCCGTACGGCTGCGAGGAGTTCCACGGCCCGGCGGCGGGCCGCGCGCCGCTTCAGCCCCTGCTTGACGCGGACGACCTCGGCGATCTGGGCCCCGACCCTGATCGCCGGGTTGAGATAGGAGGCGGGGTCCTGGAAGACGGCGCTGATGGTGGCCCCGCGCAACTCCGTCCACCGACGGGGTGTCAGGGTCGCGATGTCGCTGCCCGCGAGGTCGATGCGGCCGCCGGAGACCTCGAAGTGCGGGGGCAGGATGCCGAGGGCGGCACGGCAGGTGAGGGTCTTGCCGCTGCCGGACTCCCCGACGATGCCGACCGCCTTGCCCGGGGTCAGGTCGAAGGTGACCCCGTGGACGATCTCCCGGTCGGTGACGCGGTCGGTGATGCGTACGTCGTGGAGGGCGAGGACGGGTTCGGCGGGCGGTGCGCCGGGGGCGTCCGCGGCCGGCCGGTCCGTGTCGGCGGGGCGGGAGGTGAGGGTGTCGGGGGACAGCGGGCTCATCGGGAACCTCCGGCGGGAAGGGGTCCGGCCGCCGCACGGCGGTTGGCGCGGGCCTTGCGGTCGTTGGCCAGCGCCCGGCCCGCTTCTCCGGAGACGTCGCGGATGGCGTCGGCGAGGAGGTTGCAGGCCCAGACGGTGATCATGATCAGCAGAGCGGGTGCCACCGGCGCCCAGGGCCGGTGGCTGAGGTAGCCCAGGTCGGAGGCGAGCAGTCCGCCCCAGGTGGGCTCGGGCGGCTGGACGCCGATGCCGAGGAAGGTGAGGCTGGAGACGATCACGAAGCCGACGCCGATGGTCTGGGCGAGCGCGACGGCGATCGGCGGGAGCACCTTGGCGAGCACGTGGCGGCGCACGATCCAGCCGATGGAGGCGCCGGAGACGATGGCCGCTTCGACGTACGGGGACCGGGCGACGGCCAGCGTCGCGGCGCGGGAGACCCGGTAGAACAACGGGGAGACCAGCGCCCCGGTGACCAGCATCGCCTGGGTGATGCCGTTGCCGAGCAGGGCGATCACCGCGATGGCGAACAGCAGGAACGGCAGGGCGACCAGGGTGTCGGCGATACGGAGGGTGAACCACTCGAAGGCGCGGCCCAGGTAGACCGACAGGATCCCGGGGACCGCGCCGACGACGAGGGCCACCAGGGCGACCTCCAGTGAGCCGAGGACGCTGATGCGGGAGCCGTCCAGCAGCCGGCTCAGGACGTCGCGTCCCAGATAGTCCGTGCCCAGCCAGTGGCTGCCGGAGTAGGCGGCGAGCGCGTTGTCGCTGGTGGCCAGCGGGTTCTGCGGTGCGAGCCAGGGGCCCAGCAGCGCGAGGAGCGCGATCACGGCGAGGATGACGACGGCGATCCGTCCGGACGTGAGGGCGAGCACGCGGCGCACCATGGTCACACCCCCCGCTGGGAGGCCGGCATCACGCGGGCCAGCACCAGGTTGATGATGAGGTTGAAGGAGACGACCAGCGCGATCGAGACCACCAGGACGCCCTGCACCGCCGGTACGTCGCCGGCCTGCGCGGAGTCGTTGGCGAACCGGCCGAAGCCCTGGAGGCCGAAGATCCACTCGGTCACGACGGACGCGCCGACCAGGGCGGGGAACTTCTGCCCCAGGGTGGCGAGCGTCGGTCCGAGGCCGTTGCGCAGGACGTGTCCGAAGAAGACGCGCCGCGGGCTCAGTCCGCGGACGACCGCTCCGGTCACGTAGTTCTCCTGGTAGGCGCCGATGAGGCTGGAGCGGAGCTGGCGTGCGACGTCCGCGATGACGTCGAAGCTCAGCGCGAGGGCGGGCAGGGTGATGTGGGCGAGCCAGGGGCCGACGCCCTGCTCCGCCGGGACGTAGCCGGCGGAGGGGAAGAGACCGAACCCGACGGCGAGGACCGACACCAGCACGATGCCGACGACGAAGGCGGGCATCACCGAGATCACGGTGACGAAGCCGGTGATCACCCGGTCGACGGCCGTGGTGCGTCGGAGCGCCGCGACCGTACCGAGGGCGAATCCGACGAGGACCCCGATGATCAGGGCGAACGTGGCGACCGAGAGACTCACGCCGAGGCCGAGGCCGATGAGGGTGGAGATGTCGGCCCCGTTGACCCAGCTGGTGCCGAGTTCACCGTGCAGGACTCCGGTGAACCAGTCCCCGTACTGGGCGAGGAAGGGCTTGTCGAGCCCCCATTGGGACTCGATCCGGGCGATGGCCTCGGGGGTGGCCTCCTCGCCCAGCTGGATGCGGGCGGGGCTGAGTCCGCTCAGCGAGCGGAGGGCGAACGTCACGAAGGTCGCGACGAGGAACACGGGGACGAAGATGGCGACCGACCGGGCGAGGACGGCCAGGACTCGGCCCGCCGCGTGCCGGGTCCTGGCCACGGCGGCCCCGCGACGGCGGGCAGGGACGATCGGTGGCGCGGTCGTCGTCATGGGGCTGCCCCTCTCTGTGCGTTGGGCTGATACATGGGTGGGTGGGTGGTGAGCGGTGGCGCGGGTGGATCAGTTGGCGCCGGAGACCTTCACACCGGTCCAGTCGATGTGCCCGGGGTTCTTCGGGAGCGCGGACACCGCCGTCGTCTTGGCGAAGAGGTTCGGCGAGGAGAAGGTGAACACCAGCGCCTTGCTTCCGAGCCCCGCCCGGGTCGCGGCCTGCAGGGTCTCGGCGTAGTCGGGCGAGTCGAGCGGGGTCCGGCGGACCTTGGCCACCGCCTCCTCGAAGCCGTCCGGCTCGTAGGGGGTGGAGAGGTTGAGCGGTCCGTCGGGGCCGAAGTGCGCGGTGAGGGTCTGCACGGCGGAGTCGCGCCCGGTGGTCGAGTACAGCGAGAAGGCGAGGTCCTTGGCGAAGAACGGGGTGGCCCAGTTCTTGTCGATCTTGATGGTGACCTTGATGCCGACGGCGGCGAGCTGCGACTGGACGATCTCGGCCTGGGGGTCCTCGGAGGTGATGACGAGGTTCAGCTTGAGGTCACCGGGCCGGTGGCCCGCCTCGGCGAGGAGCTTCTTCGCCTTCGCCGGGTCGTAGGGGTAGGCGTCCTCGGACTTCGGGTCGTACGCCACGTACCCCTTCGGGAAGGGCTGGTCGGTCGCCTCGCCGTGGCCGAAGGTCAGCTTGCGGACGAACTCCTCGCGGTTGACCGCGTGCCGGACGGCGTCGACGACCCGGTCGTCGTCGAAGGGTGCCTTGTTGACGTTGAGACTGAGGTTGGCGGCGTTGAAGCCGGGCTGGACGAAGACGTCGAGGCCGGCCTTCTTCGCGGCGTCGGCCTGGCTGGGGTCGATGTCGGCGAAGTTGTAGACACCGGTCCGCAGACCGGAGACGACCGTCGAGGCGTCGGGGGCGGAGACCAGTTCGACGTTGTCGATGTGGATGTTCTCCGCGTCCCAGTAGTCCGGGTTCTTCTTCAGGACCGCCTTGGTCCCCGGGATCAGCTGCTCGACCACGAAGGGCCCCGCGCCCACCGGGTTCTGGTCGAGCCGGGTGGGGTTGCCGGCCGCCTTGGGGCTGGCTATCTGGAGCACGCGCTGTCCGAGCAACTGCGGTATCTGGTAGTCGACCTGAGTGAGGCTCAGGGTCGCTTCGAGTCCGTTCGCCTCCACCGTGCCGATCGAGGTGAGATCGCCGAAGAGGGCGGAGTTCTTCTGCTTCTGGGCGCGTTCGATGGCGGCCTTCACCGCGGTGGCGTCGACCGGCTCGCCGTCGCTGAACTTCTGACCGGGGCGCAGCTTGAACGTGATGCGGTCGCCCTTGTCGTTGTACTCCCAGCTCTCGGCGAGGTCGGGAACGGGCTTGCCCTCCTCGTCGGTGCGGGTCAAGGAGGCGTACACGAGCGAGAGTTGGCGGAACTGGGCGCCACTGCCTGAGACCACCGGGTCCCAGTGGGCCGGGAAGTAGGAGGACGCCCACTTCAGTGTGGCGTTGCCCGCGGCCGAGGAGGTACCCCCGCCGCACGCGGTGAGCGTGGGGACGAGGAGGGCGGTGAGGACGGTGCCGAGCGCCGTGGCCCGCAGGCCCCGGGCCCTTCGGGTGGGCCGGAGGCGGAGCTCGGGACGGAGGTTCGTCGGGCGTGCGGACATCTGGGTGTTCTCTCTGTGATGGGCCCCGGCCCGGGGCAGGGCGGAGGGGAGCGGGACCGGGGGCGGCCGACGCCCACGCCGGTTCCGTGCGACGGCGTCCGGGCAGGGCGAGGGGAGCCCCGACGCGGCTGAGGGCGGCCGGTGTTCGGGACCGCCGGCGTCGACGGGGACACGGGGGGACGCACGGATGCGGCGGGGAAGGTCGTCGAGGGTGCGCGACGGGAGGGTGCCAGGAGGGCGGTCGGACCGTTCGGCGCGGCGACGCGCAGCGATGGTGCTGCGGTCGGCGGTCGGGGAACGGCTGCGGGCCGCCGGTGGCGGTCGGTCAGCGACAGAGGGCGCTGGAGGTGCGCCGCAGGTCCACGTAGCGGCACATCACGCCGGGGTGCGTCGTGAGCATGCGGCACATCCTGGCGGCAGCCGGCACCGGATGTCAATGGACACCTTTTGGTGTCTCATTCGGTGGAACGGTGCTGGGCCGCAGCTCAGCGCGGTGCGGAGCCGTCCGGGCCTACGGCGGGGTGCAGTTGGGCCTCGTGGGGGTGCAGCCACAGCGGCCCCTGCCCGGTGTCCACGCGCACCGCGCCCGGCGGCGGCCAGACGCCCTCGGCGAGCACCAGCCGCTCCGGGTCGGTCAGGCTTCGGTAGCGCTCCAGCGCCCCGGCCGGGTCGAGCGGTGGGGCCGTGCGGAGCAGCCCCGGGGCGAGCGCGTCGACAGCGCCGGCGTACGCCTCGAAGGGCCGCCAGCCGGGCACCGCGCGATGGCCGGCCGGGGTGCGGAACAGCAGGGTCGGCAGGGCGTAACGGATTTCGCCGCCGGGGGTCTCCTTGGCGGTGCCCGGATGCGGCGACTCCGAGCGGACGGAGAGCACCTCGGGGACGGGGCGGCGTGCCTCCGCCCGGTCGGCGCGCACCTGTTGCCGTACGCCGGAGGAGGCGGCGTCCCGGGCGAGCCGGTCGGCGTCCAGGCCCGGCACCCCCTGGACGCACCGGAGCGCGAGGGCTGGGGTGTCCGCCGGTTCGCCGAGCACGAAGACGCTCTCCCGCAGACGGCGGAGCACGCCGTCGGCGACCTCCGGACCCTGGAGTTCGGCGGCCTTGGCCGCGAGCGAGGAGGGCCAGGAGCTGGCCGCGACCCGGCTCAGGGTGTGCGCGCGCGGAGCCAGGGTGTGGGTGCCGATGTCCGCCAAGTGCCGTGCGTACCAAGCGGTTTCGGCAGCCGGGTCGGGCGGCGGGTCATCGTCGTCGTCGAAGAGGATGGCGTACGCCCGCCGCCAGTGGACCCGTCCGGCGAGCGAGGCGCGGAGCCTGCGGAAGACGGGCTCGGAGCCCCAGGCCCACGGGCAGAGCGGATCGGTGTACTCCACGACCTCCAGCAGCGGCGGCGGATCCTCTCCGGGCGCGGTCCTCCGCGCGGACGGCGGCCGGGACGTCGCGCCTCCCGCTGCCGCGGGCGTCCGCTCCGGTGCGTCCGTCATGCGGCGCCGGCCTTGGAGTGCTGGTCCTGTGGGGTGGCCGCGGGCAGCAGCGTGGCGAGCGTGAGACCGCCCAGGACCGCGGCCGCGCCCGCCTCGATCTGCCTCCACACGTCGGGCAGGGGCGCGGCGGGGCCCGGGTAGCCGAGCGCGTCGAGCGGCTCGCCGCGCAAGGTGAGCACGTCGCCGTCGATCGCGCGCACCACGTCGAGCAGGGTGACCTCGTCGGCGGGTCTGCCGAGCCAGTAGCCGCCCTCGCAGCCGCGCTGACTTCGGACGAGCCCGGCCCTGCGCAACTCGCCTACCACGGACTTCAGGAACCGGAAGGGAATCTCCTGCGAGGAGGCGATGGCTTCGCAGGTGAGCGGACGGCCAGGTTCACGGGCGAGCTCCAGGAGGGCCCGCGTGGCGTAGTCCGCTTTCGCGGAGATATGCATGCCGCTCATCATGCACGAAGGGGCGCGCGGAGGCTCGGACTCCGCCGGTTCCCGCTTTGTGCGGCGGCGCATGTGTCAGCAACATTGCCGCAGATGAACCGCAAAGGACACCTCTTGACATCCTTTTCGGCGCCCCTCTAGCGTCCCGGCCATGAGCGAGCCCCTGACCACCGCCGGAGAAGGCTTCCACCCGCATCTGCACACCACCGGGGAAGACCGTCCGGCAGCACCGCTGCACACCCGCCTGCACCACATCCGCGCGGACGCGCTGGACGGCGACACGGCCCAGACCGGGGGCATGCGCCGGTTCGCGGCGATCAGCGGGAAGACCACGGGCTCCGAGAAGCTGTGGATGGGGCAGACCCATGTGGCGCCCTCGACCTCCTCATCGGACCACCACCACGGCGCGTCCGAGACGGCCATCCATGTCGTCAGCGGCCACCCGGAGTTCGTGTTCCTGGACGACTCGGGCGACGAGCCCGAAGAGGTACGGCTGCGCACCGGCCCCGGTGACTACATCTTCGTGCCGCCCTTCGTGCCGCACCGCGAGGAGAACCCCGACCCGTCCGAGGAGGCCGTGGTCGTCATCGCCCGGTCGACCCAGGAGGCGATCGTCGTGAACCTCCCGGGCCTGTACGCGCTTCCGGCGTCGGAAGCCGGGCGGGACGCCTGACCGGAGGAGCGCTTGGCCGGACGCCGCGCCTCGGGGGCTGGAAGATGCCTCGCCGATCGTTTTCCGTCATCCCGCTGCCGTGGCAGGGCTCCAATGCGCCCATTTGACGGTGTCTGGATCTCGCCGGATGGCCGATTGTCAGCCAGCCCCACCCTCGGGGGTCTTGTGCCGGGGTGCAGGTCTCACCAGCATGGAAACAACGTTGTCAGGGACATGGCGGCTCCGTCGCCTTCCTGGTGACGTGTCATGGGCGTCCACCCAACGCCCCGAGTTCCCCCCACGATCTGGAGGACTACAGTGCGACTCTCTCACCCCCACGGCCTCTCGAGACGAGCACGACTCATCGCCGGGGCGACCGGCCTCGCCGCCGCCGCGGCGCTCGCCATCCCCGCCGCCACCGCATCCGCCCAGCCGGCCCCGAAGACGTTCAGCGCCACCGAGCTCAGCCGGACGGCTGACTCCGTGCGTACCGCCGACGTCGGCGGCACCGCTTGGTACGTCGATTCCGCGTCGGGCAAGGTCGTCGTCACCGTCGACAGCACGGTCAGCAAGGCCGAGATCGCCAAGATCGAGAACGAGGCCGGTGTGAACGCCGACGCCCTCGTGGTCAAGCACACCCCCGGTAAGTTCTCCAAGCTCATCGCGGGCGGCGAGGCCATCACCACCGGCGGAGCCCGGTGCTCCCTGGGCTTCAACGTGCAGGACGGCGCGGGCACCAAGTTCGCCCTGACCGCCGGCCACTGCACCAACATCGGCAGCTCGTGGTCGATCGGCACCACCACCGGGTCCAGCTTCCCCGGCAACGACTACGGCATCATCCGGCACTCCAACCCCGGCGCGGCCGACGGCCGTGTCTACCTCTACAACGGCGGCTACCAGGAGATCACCAGCGCCGGGAACCCCTCGGTCGGCCAGTCCGTCCAGCGCAGCGGCAGCACCACCGGCCTGCACGGTGGTTCGGTCACCGGACTCAACGCCACCGTCAACTACGGTGCCGACGGCATCGTCTCCGGTCTGATCCAGACCAATGTCTGCGCCGAGCCCGGCGACAGCGGCGGCGCGCTCTTCTCCGGGAGCACCGCTCTCGGCCTCACCTCCGGCGGCAGCGGCAACTGCTCCTCCGGCGGCACCACGTTCTTCCAGCCCGTCACCGAGGCACTGAGCGCCTACGGTGTGAGCATCATCTGATCCCGCGCCCACCAGGGTCATGAGCCATCGGCCCTGTCGACTGTCCCCGCCCGGTTCGCCGGCGGGGACAGTCTTCGTTCCGGAGACCCCCAGGCCATCCGGCACGATCCACGGTGACGGCGGCCGCGAGGGCTCGGCCGCCCCGCCAGGTCCGCCGTGCGCGGACCTGGCGGGCAAAGACCCGAGTACGCCCAGTACATGAGGACGAGGGTGAGGGCCCGGGGCTGCGCAGCGACCCGGCCCACCCTCACCGCCACGCGGGGCGACGTGCGGGCGGCGCCGGTCCGCCCACGCGATCAGCGTGCCGGTGGGCCCGGTCCGTCAGCGGACCGACAGCCGCACGAGACCACCGCGCCCCTCCGGGGTGCCCGACACCCGCAGCGCCACATAACGCGGGGAGCCCGACGCCCGCAGACTCCGGACCGGGCCGCGACCGGTCGGTGAGCCCGCCCGACGGTAGCGGATCCCGTCGTCGCTGAACTCCACGGACAGGCCCGGAACCCGCCCGGCCGACCACTCGGCCTCCACCCGGCCCACCGCGCGCCGCGCCCCGAGGTCCACCACCAGGCGGCCGTCGCGTCCCGGCCGCCACACCGTGTCCGGGTCACCGTCGACGGCCGCCGACGGCTCCGACATCCCCGTCGGCAGCGGCGCGTTCGGGAAGACGGCCCGGCCCAGTGCGAGGTCCGTCGTCGGATACGGCTGCGCCCCGCGCACCGTGACCTCCGTACCCCGGCCCGGCCGCACCACCGCCACCGTGCTGTGCCCCTGTGCCTCGACCCGCACCCGGCAGACCGGCCCGGTCAGGCGCACCGTCGCGGCGTCCACGACCTCCACCCGCAGCCCGTTCGGCAGCGACCGCCCCGACAGCGGGACCAGCGTGAACCGGGGCGGCAGCAGCAGCGCCGAGGCCGCCTCCAGCCGCGCCTCGTACCGCAGCCCGTCCCGGGTCACCAGCTGCTCGCCCTCGTAGACCTCCCGGCGGCGGCCCTCCTGCACCAGGGCGACCGGGGTGCGCACCGCCAGGTCCGACAGGTTGAACAGGCTCAGGTGCCCGTCCGTCACCGCCGCCCGCACCTTCTCGTCCCCGGCCGCGGGCACCGGCCGGCGGGCGAGTTCGCGCAGGCCGGCGGCGGACACCCCGCAGTGGCCCTCCACGAGCAGCGGGCCCGTACCGCCGCCCTCCGCCAGGACGACCGTGTCCCCGTACACCACCAGCGGACCCCGCCCGCCGCGTACGACCAGACCCGCGCGGCCGTCCACGTCCAGCCAGCCGCCCTCGCTGCGCAGCGCCGGCACGGGCCCGCTCGCCAGGTCCGTCCACCGCTCGCCGTCGTCCGAGCCCTGCACCAGATAGCTCCGGCCCGCCGCGCTCTCCCAGCGCAGGGTGACCCGGTCCAGGGCGCGGGGCTCCCCGAGGTCCACGGCGAGCCAGCTGTCGCGGCGCGGCCGGTCCGCGGTGGAGACCGCCCAGCGGGTCGTGCCGTCCCCGTCCACGGCCAGCTCCGGCCCCCTGCCCGGCGTGTACGAGGACGCGGTGGCCCGCCCGCCGCGTGCGAGGTCGGGCCCGTCCGACCCGTTTCGGGCCTCCACGGCGAACAGCGAGTAGCCGTACGCCGGATCGGGTGTCACGCCCTGGACCCGCAGGTGCCGGACCGTCGTACGGTCGAAGGACAGCTCGTCGACCCGGCCCGTCGAGCCGCCGGAGGAGTCCCGGGACGGGACCGTGGCCGACCCCTCGGCGAAGCGGTAGGTCCGCCTGCCGTCCAGCCCCGCCACGCCCGGCATGGTGAGGTTGTGCACCTCCAGCCGGCCGCCCGCGGTGTCCGGTCCTTCGGCCGCGTGGACGACCGCGCCGGTGGGCAGCGTGGTGAAGCCCGCGAAGCCGTCCTTCAGCCGCAGCAGCGTCGCGCTCCCGTCGAAGCCGTCGCGCAGCCGGGTGTGCGTGCGCACCGAGCGGCCGGTGACCTCCACGGCGGTCGAGGGCAGGAACATCGGCGTGGCGCCGCTGATCCGGAACAACCAGTCGTCGTGGCCCGGCTGCCACGCGAACTTCACGAACTTCGGCTTGGACACCGCGCCCGCCCAGGCGGCGGGGGACTGGTGCGAGACCAGCCCGGGCCCCTCCCCGAAGTCCGTCACCCCGGAGGCGTACGCGAACAGCTCCCGCTGCGACAGCGGCACGACGGGCCGGCCCGCCCCGGGCCACACGTGCAGCAGGTAGCTGATGGCCAGTTCGGCGCGGGCCTCCGGCTCGTACTTCGGCTCACCGGAGAACTTCGCCAGCCGGTGCTCCGGCGGATACGCCTGGTACGCCTCCAGCCGCGCCGCGAGCTCGACCTCGGCGCGGGCCGCCGCCCGGTCGCCCATCACGCGGGACAGGAACGCCAGCGGGATGACATCCCGGCCGTAGAGGTGCTCGCGGTCGTTCACCATCGGCATCAGCGGCTCACCCGCGTCCGACATCACCCCCAGCAGGGTCCGCCACAGCGGCCCGGCGTTCGGCTGCCGGGTCAGGACCTCCGGCAGCTGCTCACCGGCGGCCAGGAAGTGCGCCGCGTTGCGCCCCGAGGTCCGCCACAGCTCCGCCTGGTAGTGCGGGCCGAAGGAGCCGTGGTTCTCGACGACGAACGTGTCGTAGACGTTCCGTGCGGTGTTCCGGGCCACCGGAACACCGTCCACGCGGGCCGGGTTGGCCAGGTCGGCCTCCGGCAGCCCGGCCTCGTTGCGCGACCAGGCGCCGTAGTCGGCCGCCCACGCGGGCCGGCGGCGGTCGTCCGGGGCCCAGGCCAGTGCGGGGGCCAGTGCCTGGGCGTAGATGCCCATCTCCTCCAGCTTGGTGTCACCGACGTGGCCGCCCGTCAGCCCGTTCGGCGTCCAGGACCCGGAGGCAGGGTCGTCGCCGGTGCCCAGGGCATGCGTGTACGCGGCCTGCTCCCGGACGATGGTGTCCACCAGGGAGCGGGTCCGCGCGTCCAGTTCGTCCCAGAGCAGCCGGGCGGCCAGCACGAAGTACGACTGGAACGTGGTGTCGAAGAACAGCGTGCGGCCCCACTGGGTGCCGCCGGTCAGCCGGTTGGAGGCGGCGAAGTGCCGCAGCGTCGCCAGCGTCCGCCGCTTGAGCGTGTCCCGGTCCACCCCCGCCAGCTCGGCGTCGTAGCTGCCACGTGTCAGCAGCACGGCGTGGCCGAGGACCACCGCGAACCCGAAGAACTTGTCCGTATAGATGCCCCGGGCCTCGTCCCACTGCGTCTCGGACCAGCGGGTGTGGCGCAGCAGCACCCGGTAGTACGTGGCGGCGACATCGTCCTCCGCGCCGCTCCCGCCGGTCCCGGCGAGCGGGGACGCGGCAGCCGACGGCGAACCCGCGCCCAACTGCAGTGCGGTCACGGCTCCGGACGCGCCGAGGATCTGGAGCAGCCGACGGCGGCCGAGGGGAAGGGAGGTCGGGCCCACGGTGGTTCTCCTCTGGGGTGCTCGCGGCGGTCGTCGGACGGCTGAGCAGGACAGCCGGACGACGCATCCGCGATGGACAACGTTGTCAAAGGGTTGAGGGCCACCCTTGGTCGCCCCGGTATGTTCCGTCAAGGGAAAACGCACGATTGAACGTGACGATGACGGAACGACGGACCGAGGAGAGACGCGGCAGTGAGGACGATCGGGCTCATCGGAGGCATGAGCTGGGAGTCGACGGCGGAGTACTACCGGCTGATCAACGAGTACACCCGGGACCGGCTGGGCGGGCTGCACTCGGCGCGGTGCGTGCTCTACTCGGTCGACTTCGCCGAGATCGAGCGGCTCCAGACGGAGGGGCGCTGGGAGGAGGCCGGCGAGGTTCTGGCCGACGCGGCCCGCGCGGTGCAGAGCGCCGGGGCCGACATGGTGCTGATCTGCACCAACACCATGCACAAGGTGGCCGACGCGGTGGCGTCGGCCGTCTCGGTGCCGCTGGTCCACCTCGCCGACGCCACGGCGGACGCGGTCCACGCGGCGGGGGTGCGGAAGGTGGGTCTGCTCGGCACGGCGTTCACGATGGAGCAGGACTTCTACCGGGGCCGGCTGCGGGACCGGGGGCTGGACGTACGCGTCCCGGACGCGGCGGGCCGGGCCCTCGTGCACGAGGTGATCTACGGCGAACTGTGCCTGGGCGAGGTGCGTGCCGAGTCCCGCGAGGCGTACCGGAAGATCATCCGGGCTCTGGTGGCGGACGGGGCGGAGGGCGTGATCCTCGGCTGCACGGAGATCGAACTGCTCATCGGCCCCGAGGACAGCCCGGTGCCGGTCTTCCCCACGGCCCGGCTGCACGCCCTGGCGGCGGTGGACGCGGCACTGTACGGGGGCGCCGAGTAGAGGCCTCCCGGATCGGGCCCGGCTGGGCATGTTCAGATTCGGCGCCGAGGCCCCTCCCGTACGAAGTCCGCATCGCACAGCACCGGCTGGAGGTACGGGAGTTCACGGTCGGGATGCGACAGCCTCTGCTCGGGTGGCGGCAGCTCCTTCCGCGACGGAACACGGAGGGATCAGGGTGAGGCCGCCACCCGGACGAGATCGGCCACCGGCCGCGACCGGCTCTCCGGCAGCCAGGCGAGCACGGTCGTCACGGGCGGCGCGTCCGTCACCGGCACGGCGACCAGGTCCTGCCGCAGGTCGACGGCGGCCGATGCGGGCAGCACCACGGTGGCCCGGCCGAGGGCGATCAGCTGGAAGAGCTGGGTCAGGTTCCGCACCGCGACTCCGGGGCCTTCGGGGCAGCTGCCGTCCGGGCCGGGCCAGCGGGCCGGGGGAGGGCCGGGCGTGGCCGTCACCTCGGCCTGCCGCACCGCCGTCCGGTCGGCCAACGGGTGGTCGCCGGGCAGGACCGCGACCTGCCCTTCGGTGAGCAGCGCCTCCGTGTCGAGTCCGGTGACGGCGTCGAACGGCAGGTGCAGCAGTGCCACGTCCGCACGCCCCGAGCACAACAGCGTCCGCTGCTCGTGCGCCTCGCACAGCAGCAGATCGACCGCGCACGCGCCGGGGTGCGCGGCGTACGCGTCGAGCACCTTGGCCAGCAGCTCACCCGCCGTACCGGTCTTGACGGCGAGGGCAATACGCGGCTGCCGTTCGGCCGCTTCCCGGGTACGGCGTTCGGCGGCCTCCGCCGCCGCGAGGATCGCACGCGCCTCCGTCAGGAGCACCGCTCCCGCATCGGTGAGCCGGACCACGCGGCTGGACCGCTCCAGCAGCACCACCCCGAGCCGTCTCTCCAGGCCGGCGAGCGCACGGGACAGCGCCGGCTGGGCGATCCCCAGCCGCTCGGCCGCTCTGCCGAAGTGCAGTTCCTCCGCGACCGCGACGAAGTACCGCAGCTCACGCATCTCCATGGCGGCACCGTAACCCGCCCGGACCACGACCGATGCCGCGAAGGCATCGCTGCCAGGCTCGTACGGTGTTGGTCCCCGGCGCCCGGCCGCCGATGCTGGCGGACATGAGCGAACAGACGATCGCGCTGGTCACCGGCGCGAACAAGGGAATCGGATACGAGATCGCGGCGGGCCTCGGCGCGCTCGGCTGGAGCGTCGGCATCGGCGCCAGGGACCGGGAGCGCGGCGCGCAGGCCGTCGCGGCGCTGTGCGCGAGAGGGATCGACGCCTTCGCTGTCCCGCTGGACGTCACCGACGACGCCGGCGTGAGCGCCGCCGCCCGGCTCATGGAGGAGCGCGCGGGCCGGCTCGACGTACTCGTCAACAACGCCGGCGCGGCGGGCGGTTGGCCCGACGAGCCGACGTCGCTCGACCCCGCCGCACTCCTGCGACTGATCGACACCAACGTCGTCGGGGTCATCCGGGTCACCAACGCGATGCTGCCCCTGCTGCACCGCTCCGCGCATCCGCGGATCGTCAACCAGTCCAGCCACGTCGGCTCCCTGACCCTGCAGACCGACCCCGAGACCGATCTCGGAGGGATCAGCGGGGGCTACGCGCCGACGAAGACCTTCCTGAACGCGGTCACCGTCCAGTACGCCGCAGAGCTGCGCTCCACCCCGATCCTGGTGAACAACGCCTGCCCCGGCTATGTGGCCACCGACCTGAACGGCTTCAGCGGGACCCGCACCGCCGAGGAAGGGGCACGGGTCGCGATCAGGCTCGCGACCCTCCCCGACGACGGGCCGACCGGGGGCCTCTTCGACGACGACGGCCCCGTGCCCTGGTGAGCTCACCTTCGTGACGCTGGTCGGACGCCGCTCGGTGACGGTGGTCCGACGCCGCCCCGCTCCTCTACTCGAAGAACTTCAGGCTGTGGCCCACGTCGGTCGTGCTCCCGGGAACGTTGGCGCGCCGGTAGGTGGTGTTGCTCCACCAGACCGCCGTGCCGGAGTACCAGTAGCGGTTGGACCAGGAGTACGGGGTGCCCTTGGCGACCGCGTGGTAGAGGGTGGGGAAGCGGTTTCCGGACGGCGGAGCGGCGTTGACGTCGCCCCGGGGCAGGATGAACGAGTGGTGGCCCGGTCCGTTGACGTTCACGGTCGGGGTCCAGCCGGACATCATGGACGGCGCGTGCGAGCCGAAGAGGCAGCCGTTGCTCTTGTACCAGTCCCAGACGTACGTGGGGTCGCCGCCCGCCCGCAGCCGCAGGTCGGCGATGCAGTACTTGTCGCTCCAGCTGCCGTTCGCGGAGTAGACGACGTGCAGTCGCCCGGAAGGGTCGACGACCGGCTGGGGCGCCTCGTTGATGTACGGGTTGCCCACGACCCGCTCCCAGGGCTCGCGCGGCTGCGAGATGACGTACCGGCCGCCGGTGGCCGCGGTGGGGCCGCTCATCCGGGCGATGTAGAGGTTCTGCTCGACGTTGGTGTCGCCGGACCAGCCCGACCACACGAACCAGCGCTGCCCGTTGTAGGTGAAGGGCGCCCCGTCGATGGCCCACTTGTCACCGGGCAGGGACACCTTGACGGCCGCCGAGTATCCGGACGTCGGATCGGCGGAGCCGATGTGGTACATCCGGTGGGCCGCGCCGCGGCCTGCGGCGAAGTAGATCCGGTACTGGCCGTCGTGGTGCACGATCTCCGGCGCCCATACCTCGCCCAGACCGGCGCTGTCCCGCCACACCTGGTGCTTGGGGGCGGTGGCCACGGCCTCCGGGGTGGCGGCTGTGCGCACGGCGATCCCGCCGTCCACGGCCTTGGCCGAGACGTACAGGTCACCCACCTTGATGACGGTCGGGTCCGCCCCGCCCACCAGGGAACGGCCCAGCGTGGAAGGCTGATCAGCCACGGTCGCCGCCGCCGTCTTCGCCGAGTCCTTGTCCGTCTCCTGGGCGCGCCGGGCGGTGGCCCGGTCGTCAGGCTGGGCGGCGGTGGCGGCCTGCCCGAGCGCGAGGAGGCCGACGAGCCCCAGCGGGACGGCGCCGGTGAGCCAACGGGCAGAGCGCATCAGATCTCCTCGTGTGCATGACATGAATGAGAGCGCTCTCAACGGTTCCGTCGACGGAGAGTCCTGTCAAGGGAAGGGGCGGAGATTAATGCGTATTAACGCCGGCGTCCCGCCGCTGCCGCCGCGTCGGAGGTCCTGTGGTGGAAGGCGCGCGGACTAAGCGATCTCGTCGATATGGTCTTCCACCCAGATCCGCAGTTGCCCCAGCGGCTGTGCCACGCTGCGGCCCAGGTCGGTGAGCTCGTACTCGACATGGAGCGGCACGGCCGGATAGATGGTCCTGTCGACAAAGCCCCTCTCCTCCAGTCGGCGGAGCGTGGCGGTGAGGACCTTGGAGCTGATGCCTTCCAGTCGGCGCTGCAGGGCGCCGAACCGCTGCGGACCCTCCTCCATCGCGCCGATCGCGAGGGCCGACCACTTGTTGGCCAGCAGGTCGAGCACGTCACGGCACGGGCACTGGGCCGCATAGACGTCGTGATGGTCGTGGCGTTCGGTTGCGCAGGTCGTCACCATGTGGCTGGGGTTCCTTCCGCCGCTCACCAGGTTACTTCCCTTTGGGAAGTAGGCTCCCTTGAAGGTTACTACCTCCTCGGAGTTACGTTGCCGGGGTGGCGGGAATCCGCTGGTACCGAGTGAGGAGTACGACCCATGGCCGAGATCCCCAGCACCATGCCTGCCGTCGCCTACCGCAAGAGCCTGCCCGTGGGCGATGCGGAGAGCCTCGTGGATGTCACGCTGCCGGTGCCGCGGCCCGGCCCCCGCGACCTGCTGGTGCGGGTCGAGGCGATCGCGGTCAACCCGGTGGACCACAAGGTGAGGACGAACAGCGACCCGGGTGGCGAGCCCAAGGTCCTGGGCTGGGACGCCGCCGGCGTCGTTGTCGCCGTCGGTGACGCGGTGACGGAGTTCGAGACGGGTGACGAGGTCTTCTACGCCGGAGCCATCGACAGGCCCGGCGCCAACGCCCGCTTCCACGCCGTGGACGAGCGCATCGTCGCCCGCAAGCCCACGACTCTCTCCTTCACGGAGGCGGCGGCCCTTCCCTTGACATCGCTCACGGCCTGGGAAGGGCTGTTCGAGCGCCTCGGGCTGCATGACGGCGCCCTGAAGAACTCCGGCACGCTGCTGGTGACCGCGGCCGCGGGCGGCGTGGGAGCGATGGTCGCCCAGCTGGCGCGAGCACTGACCAGCCTCACGGTGATCGGCACCGCCTCGCGTCCGGAGACGGCCCGGTTCGCCCGCCGTATGGGAGTGGCGCACGTGGTCGATCACCACAAGCCCCTGAGCCCTCAGGTGGCAGCGGTCGCCCCTGACGGTGTGGACTTCGTCTTCAGCACCGCGGGTACCGACGTGAACCTGCCCGCCTATGCGGACGTGCTCAAGCCCATGGGGCAGATCGTCGCGATCGACGACTTCGGCCCCATCGAGATCGGGCTGCTGAAGTCCAAGAGCATCTCCTTCCACTGGGAGCTCATGTTCACGCGTTCGCTGCACCAGACCCCGGATCAGGCCGTTCAGCAGCACATCCTGAGCCAGATCGCCCGCCTGGTCGACGCCGGTGTCCTCACCACCACGGCCACGGTCGACCTCGGCACGATCAACGCGGAGAACCTGCGCGAGGCTCACCGTGTCCTGGAGTCGGGCAAGGCGATCGGCAAGATCACCCTGACCGGCTTCTGACCCACCGGGCTTCCGACCCTGAACGGAAGGCGCCTGACCGGCAGAAGCCCGGGCCAGGCGCCTTCCGCGTGCTCCTAGAAGAAGCCCAGCTTCTTCGGCGCGTACGACACCAGAAGATTCTTCGTCTGCTGGTGGTACACGCCTCGCGTGGCCGCATGCCAGCGGAAACGGTCATGATCCGGCCAAGCGGCAGGTGGCTGGTCCGCATATGGCCCGGATCTTGGCCAGCCTCGTCCCTAGCCCCGAAAAGCGACCGCCATGCAGAACCTTCGCACCGAAGGACGTCAGCCGCTCAGCCCCGCCTCCTTATGGCCACGATGAACCGCGAGTTGTGCTCCTTATGCCCCCCGCGGTGCCCCGGAGCCCGCACGGCCCGCACGCCGTCACCACGCCGCAGGTTAAGGCCTCCGAGAAGGCCCTGCACTACCCCCGTCGCACGGGGAGCCGAACGGACTGGCTGACCGAGACCGACGTCGCTACTGCCTACCGTCGCCGCTTCACCGAGGTCGCGGACCGCGGACAGTGTCTGCTCGACGTAGAGAAGGAAGCTCTCGCCGGGCTCCCGGCGAGCAACATGCCGAAACTCCTGGTCACCATGACGCCCGAAGTCCCCGGCGACATGCCCATTAACCACAAGTCCTTCGAACGGCCCCGGCGCGACATCATCCAGGGACTCCTCTTCGAGCGCGTCCGGATCGGGTCCCGTCGCCTCATCGCGACGTCGTACGAGCGGACCATGAACTATCAGCACTGCGAGCTGCACCGGGATGGGTCCGGTGCCTGGATCTCCGGAATCCCCGTACAAACGGTGATGTCCGAAGGGACCGAGTTCAACTACGCTGATATCAACGTCGTGGTCGACGAGCTGCAGAACATGCTGGAGCTCTTGGCCGCTCATGCCCGGGACCGGGCCGGCGTCTCCGGAACGATGCTGGTCAAGGCTGCGCTGTGCGAGGCTCCCCACCGGCACCTCCTTGGTCCAGGACGCCCGCACCTCAACCCGATGCTGACCTTCCGCATCGACGCGGACGCAGAAGCCGCAGCCCTCGTCGACGACCTCGCTGACGGAGGCACCGAGCTGGTGCAGCAGACCCGTTCGACGACGCAGGCAACTCGTACGAGATCCGTGCGTGCCATGACTGTCTGCCGTGGCCCGCAGAGGTCGTGATGGTTGCCGGCGAAGTCCTCATCAGGGAGTGGCGTGCCATCGGAGGCTCGCAATTCCAGGAGCTCATCCGGACCGAGACGGAAAGTTCATCACCCAAGCCAGAGCCCGTCCCCGATGGGTGATGATGGTGCAGTGAGCGTTTTCAGCGTTGCCTCTCCAGGGTGAGGACGGCTTTGGTGATGACGGTCATGCGGTTGGGGCTGATGCGGGATCTGCGGAAGATCTGCCAGGACTTCAGCCGTGCCATGCCGCGTTCAACTGGTGCCCGGGCTGCGGCCAGAGCCCGGTTAACGGTGCGCTGGGTGAGGGTCAGTTCGCCGTGGGGTGGTCGTTTGAGTCCGGTGGTGACCCAGGGGCCGGCGCCCTGGTATGCGCGGTCGGCGAGGACCGGGACGCCCTGACGCTCGCAGGTCTGGATGATGCGATGGGTGCGGGCCGCGGTCAGATCGTGGGTGCGGCCGGGCAGCGCGGGCGAGATCCACAGGATCTCGCCGGCGGGGTCGGTGACGACCTGGACGTTCACGCCGTGCCGGCGGTGCTTGGCCGAGTAGTCGGCCCGGCTGTCGCCGACGCGGTCGCACTCGGCGAGGGTCCCGTCCAGGAGGACGAAGTCCGGGTCGTGCTCGCGCAGAGTCTTGAGCAGGCCCGGCGCCCGGTCGGCGAGCAGGCCGGTGACGGCGGTGACGTATGCGTGGGCGGTGCCGACGGATATCCCGAAGCCGGCCGCGATCCGGGTGAGTGTGTCGTGGCGGCGCAGGTACACCAGAGCGACGAGCGCACGCTGGTGGGGCGGGAGCTTGCACCTGCGGTCACCCTCGCGGGTGACGATGAGCATGGTGACCCACTCGACCAGGGTATGCGGGAGGTCGAGTGCGGCAGGATGGGGAACCAACGAGGCTCCTGTGCCGGTGGGTTGAGACTTCGAACACCTCCCCCAACGGCACGGGAGCCTTGTGCGCTGCGGCCCTCACCTCGGGCTCGCCGCCGTCACCCGATCGGTGGCCACGCTGAAAGAGCTCAGTGAGTCTGGACCTGAGCAACTACGAACTCCTCTGGCCCGCAGAGCTGCTCGCGTCCGAAGGCGAGCGCATCCTTCGTGCCTCGGATCGGACCTCGGGCTCCTCATGGGTCGACCGAGCTACCTGGCTCATCACCGAGGCCCTGGCTGGCACTACTGCAGTCGCGGACTTCGAGGAGCTACCAGACCTCGATGCGACTACGGACGACCCCTGGTCGTCCACCCCTCCTGGCTGGGTCAGCCGGGCCGGGATGGGCAAACGGGAGTGGTTCACCGGACTAATCAACCGGGCGGGCGAGCTCCGTCATGCGGCAGCCCCCCGGCCCTACTGGCCGCAGCGCCGCAGCAACGGGCTATCGCATGACGGCAGGACTCCACGGGACACACGGCGTGACTTCGTACGGATCGTCGGTGAGTTCGAAGGCAAGGGCTACCTGGTGGAGGTGTTCGGCGAGGAATGCGTCGACGATCACGGCGAGCTACCCGACGCTTCCGAGGTGATCGACAGGCGCCTGGGCATCTCCGATCTGTGGCCGCTGGCGCCGGAAACGTGGGACGAAGACACCTTCTACGGGCTGATCGAGGTGTTCCATGACCTGGTGAGCCGCCCCCGCGTACGGCACCCCCACTCCTTCGGCGGCTGCGGATGGCATCACTCGGAGTTCCACCATGGTCCGGCACGCGTCCTGTACCGGTGGAAGGTCAACCAGCTGCTGCGCGAAGCTGGCATCGAGTACGAACTTGCTGCCGACGGCGAGGACCTCGGACGCCTGGTCGCCGTCACCGACGACGCCCGAAGCCATCTGGTGCAGCGCGCCCTCAACGACAGTCCACCCAACACCACCGCTGGCGTTCGCCACGCAATCGCGCTTTTCCGAGGACGCGACGCATCGGCCGAGAGCAAGAGATCGGCGATCTTCAACCTCGCCCGCATCCTTGAGGAGCGTCGTGCTCTGATCAAGGAACGCCTCGGGAAAGACGAAGGCGCACTGTTCGAGATCGCAAACCGCTTTGACCTGCGCCACTGCCGGGCCGATCAGCGCGGTGAGTACGATGAAGCCTTCCTCGACTGGATCTTCTGGTGGTACCTCGCCACCGTAGAGCTGACCAACCAACTCATCGCGTCGCGGAACCCGCCAACACGGCACGTGTAGCAGCCATGACCTCCTGGAAGCGCTGCGGAGAACCTCATGCCGATCTTCGTTTCTGGTGGCAGGAGGACTGCTGAGCGAGCGCCTGTGACAAGTCGGATGCCTCGTTTGTGACAACCATGCTGCTTCGACCGGCCCATGCACCAGTTCAGCAGGTCTTCCGGCCACCGGCATCACTACATCCTGGCCCGCACCCTGGCATGCCCGACCGCAACGACACCCCGGAGGGGGCAGGTCTCCGGCCTCGCAACTGCCGGGCATCGCCCTCCTTCGGAATGGCCCTCCAGCGCCCAGGCCTGCCAGGTGTCCTGCTGTGCCGTGAACACGGCGAGGAAGAGCTCAGCTCTTGTGCTTAGTGCGGTACTGGTCACGTCGTTCCTTGCGTGCTGCGCGGAGCGCGGCACGTTCCTGCGGCTGGACGTAGACCACCATCACCGCTTCCTCGATCAGCAGCGCTACGTCCGCCACCTCTCCAGCAGAGAAGGAGAGCCCGTCGTGCGGGCTCCAATTGCCCAACGTCCGGGCTTCGTGCAGATCGGCGACGATCTCAGGGGAAACGCCCTCATCCTGGAAACCGTCGCCGCAGACCCGTGGGGCTTCCGGCAGTGGAATACGGAGGACCCTCGAGGGCGAGGACGTCCGCTACGCGTCCGTCGGCCAGTTCTCACTTACCTAGTGGATTAACCGGCCGCTGCCCCGCTGACGGTGCTGAACATCGTCTGGCTCGGATAGCCATCTGCTGACAACACCACGGCCGTATCCATCCGGAGTGACCGTCGTCCCGCCTTCGTAGGGAGCGCCCTCCGGCCATTCGTCATGCAGCGCATCCGGAGGCCAGGACCCTCCCAGCGGGCGCCCTGGCGGGCCTGGGCGGCGGCGTCGGCCAGCCGCTCGGACCCCCGTTCCGCCGCGGCCTGGTGGTAATGCCTGTGCACGAGACTGCCGGGGCGGTCATGATGTCGGGCATGAGCGAGACTGTGGCTGACGAATGGTCACCAGCCGACAATCCTTATGCCATAGCCGTTTCTGAGGCGCAGTGGTGGCAGCGCACGGCCACCCTGGCGGTCCGGCGGATCCGCGCCGACGACGATGACAACGGTGACCCCTTCTTCGACTCCCGGCAGATTGACGCGCGGCAGCTGTGCGTTGCTCTGCGGCAGTTGCTGATGGCGGAGAAGTTGGAGCAGATCGCCCTGGCCGATCTCGGCATCGATCCGGCGGTAGGGCAGGCCCTGGGTGAGGCGCGCGAGCGGTTCGAAGCCGCCCTGCCCGGCATCAAGCACATGCGCGATGGCCTCATCCACTTCGAGGACTGGTCCCGAGGGAAGGGCATCGGCCCGCAGCAGAAGCGGATCAAGGCTGGCGGCACGGCCCGTGACGTGGCCCGGCACTTCTGGAGCTTCGCCTACGACCCCCGGGCCGACACCGTCACCATGGGCCCCTACCGGATCGACGTCGGCGCAGTCGAGGAAGCCGCTGGCGAACTGGCGTTCGCGATCTACCTGGCCGCACATGAGGTCGACAAGCGGAACACCGCCCGGATGCGCGCCACGGTCGCCCAAGCTCTCACCGCCGCTCGGATTCCCTGCGGCCGGGAAGAGGCCGTGCGCGTCTCAGCCGGCGACGACGGCCGGGTTTGGCTCTCCTTCACCCCTGGGGTTCTCCCGGGAGAGCCCGAGCGCCAGGCCCTGGCCGAACGCGTCATCGCAACGCTGACCACCAGCTCGCTCCGGCTCTCCGGGGCAACGACCCTCCAGCCTGCAGAGGCGGTAAGCAGCCTGGTCGGCGGACAATTCCTGCGAGTTGAACCCGATCCCACAGCCTGATCCCACGAAGGTCAGGGTACGAAAGCGCATCGGGGACACTTACCAACCGCCTCGGGGACGCTCGGCACCGAGCTGAACCTCGCGCCGGCTTTCGGGACAGTCCGGCAGGTCCACGCTGGCCTCTGATCGTGTTACGTCAACCCTCCAAGGTCCCAAAGGCCTCGCGCATCAGCTCGTGGATGGTTGCCGGCTTGTCAACCAGGGAGTCGAAGAGGGCCCGCGCGCCTTCCGCAAGTTGGTGCGCAGGAGGGTGTAGGGCTTGGCGGCGACCTGCCCGTCGGCGGCCAGGTAGTAGGAGTCGCTGATGCGGACCGGGTCGATCGTGTCCGCGTCGACGAACGCGGCGATCTCGATCGCTTTCGCCGTCGGCAGCGGCATCTGCTCCAGTTCCTCGTCCGTCACCGGGACCGTCTGGTCCTTCGCGATCTCGTAGCCCTTGCCGATCTCATCCTGGGACACGACCTCGCCGTCGATCTCGCAGACCTTCCGCGTCCGGACTCGGCCCATGTCCGCCAGGTGCACCCGGTGAAAATGGACGTCGTGGTCCTCAGTCGCGGAGACGATCTTGACGGGAATCGTGACCAGCCCGAAGCTGATCGCACCGGCCCACAGCGGCCTCGGCATACCTACCTCCACTTCCCCCTCAGCGGTGTCGAGCGACGGAGTGAACCGGAGCGCCGGGGCGGAGCGTGCCCCGGGCCGCAGCCCGCACCTTCGATCCTCGCGCCGCGCCGGACAGCTCGCATCTCCACCGCGCGCCGTGTCCGGGATGCGGCCGGCAGGCGCCGCCGCTGCTGCTGGGACGAATGCGCGCCGCGTTGTACGCACGCCCGGCCGACGGGCTTCCTGCTGGTGAAGAGCAGCAGACCCAGTGCCGCAGGTCGTCCGCATCCGGTTGGCCGACACGCAGCTGGAGGGGCATGGTGCGGGCCTTTGGCGTAACGGTCGCCCTACGTAGTCCAGGAGAAGGTTGACGCGGCCCCGGTGATGCCGGGGCCGTAGCGATTTGCGGCCTTGTCCAGTGCTGTTTCGAGCCGGTGAAGTTTGTCGTCGTGGCCGTCGAGGGCGAGCTGGCGGACCGTGTCCTCGGCGGGCCGGAGGCGTTCGGCTCGTACGGCGAGGGCGCGGACGCGGGCGCGCTGGAGGCCGAGCCCGGTAAGGAGTTCGAGGGCGGTGGTGGCCAGCGCGGGGGTATGTGCGGTGGGTTCGGTGAGGGTTCGGGTGCGGGTGGTCTGGGTGCGGTCGGCGTAGGTGACGGTGAGCGTGAGCGCCTGGGCGATCTCGGCGCTCGTACGCAGTTTCCGGCCGAGCTCCTGGACGAGTCCGAGGACCGCGCGGTGGTGCCGGTCGGGGTCGAGTTCGTCGCGTTCGAAGCGGTGGCTGGTGCTCACGGTCCTGGGGGCGGCGCCGGGGACGACCGGCCGCTCGTCGATGCCGTGCGCCCGGTCGTGGGCCTGGCGGGCCGCCGTGGTTCCGAGGATGCGCTGAAGGGTGGGGAGCTGGGTGTCGGCGATGTCGCCGACGGTGGTGATGCCGTAGCGGGCGAGGGTCCGGGCAGTCTTCGGCCCGATGCCGGGCAGCGCGGATGCCGGTCTGGTGCGGAGGAACGCGCTGACCTCGTACGGGTCGTCGCGGACCACGGTGGCCGCGCCGGGCGGGGTGGCGTCGGCGGCCATGGCCGCGATGGAGCGGGTGGGCCCGGCACCGGCCGAGCACTGCACGCCGTGGAGAGCGAGCAGGCGTAGGCGCAGCACGGCGACCAGGCCCTCGGCGTCGCGGTCCCAGTACGTCAGGGCGCCGGTGAGGTCGGCGTAGGCGGACCAGTCGGCGGGCAGGGGTTCGACGCGGGAGCTGATGCCGTCGACGACCGTGAGCAGCTGCCCGTACAGCTCCTCGTTCCGTTCGGCGGGGTGGAAGTGGATCCGCAGGATCGCGCGCGACCGTCGTGGGGGAGCGGGTTTCGCGGTCATCCGGCGCTCCCTGGGCTCTTGTGCCCGAAGCGGGTGAGGTCGGCCGACCGGGTTCCGGCGGGCTGGAGGTCGCTCCACGGGTGGAGGCGGGCGCCCGCGGTGCCGTCGGGGATCGTCCGCCCGGGCGCGGGTGCGGGCTGGGCGGGTGTCGGGGAGGGGGCCTGGCCGAGGAGGTCGAGGACGGCCTGCGGTCCGTGGGTCGCGCGGGCGGCGGCGAGTTCGTCGAGGTCCCAGGCCATTTCGCCGACGACGGTGCGTCGGGGGCCGCGGGCTTCGACGGTGCCGCGGACCAGGAGCAGCCCGTGGTGGAAGACGGTGTGCGCGCACCGTTCGTGGGAGTCCTCGAAGAAGGCGAGGTCGACGAGTCCGCTGCCGTCTTCGAGAGTGACGAAGATGATGCGCTTGCCCGAGGCGATGGGCGGGGTCTGGGTGGATGCGCGGACGCCGGCGACCAGGACGCGCTGACCGGGGTGCATCGCCCGCAGGTGCTTCGCGTCCGTCGCGCCGATCTCGCGGAGCAGCCGGTGGTGGTCCTCCATGAGGTGCCGGGAGACGTCGATCTTGAGGACGCCGAGTTCGGCGTCGAGGCGTTCGCGGGCGGTCATTTCCCGCAGCCCGGACGATCCGGCGGCTTGCGGCGTGGTGGTGAGCGGCAGCTGCCCGGCCCCTGGGCGGGTGCGGGTCTGGCGGTGGAGTTCGGTCGCCTGCAGCATCAGGTCTCGCCGGGATGCCTCGCCCTTGAGCTGGTCGAGGGCGCCGATGCTGATGAGGCGCTCGACGGTGGGGAGCTTGGGGTGGGCGCGGGCGTAGAAGTCCTGCAGAGAGGTGTAGGGCCGGCCCTCGGCGATCCGGGCGACTTCGTCGTCGGAGATGCCGTGGACCGTGGACAGGGAGATCCGCACACCCCACCCCGATCCGGTCCGCTCGACCGCGTACTGCGCCTTCGAGGCGTTGATGTCGACGGGCAGCACGGGGACGTCGTGGCGGCGGGCGTCGGCGACGATGACGCGGGCCGGCCACATGCCAGGGTCGTGCTCCAGCAGCCCCGCGTACAGGGCGGCGGGGTGGTGGGCCTTGAGCCAGGCGGACTGGAGCGCGGGCACGGCGAACGCGACGGCGTGCGCGCGGCAGAACCCGTACGCGCCGAACGAGGCGACGACGTCCCAGACCTCGTCCAGCACCGCTGGGCTGTACCCGCGGGCTCCGGCCTGCCGCCGGAACCACGCCTCGACCTTCGGCAGCCGCTCCTTGTCGCTGAGGGCGCGGCGGGCGACTTCGCCGAGGGCGCGGTCGCAGCCGGTCATGACGGCGAGGATGTCGATGATCTGCTCGTGCCAGATCGTCACCCCGTAGGTGTCGCGCAGGACCGGCTCCAGGTCCGGGTGCGGGTATGCGGGTGCGGCGCCGTGCCGGGCGGCGATGTATAGGGCGGGCATCCCGCCCTGGACCGGCCCTGGGCGGAAGAGCGAGATGTCCGCGATGACGTCCTGTGGGCCGCGGGGCTGGAGCCGGCCGACCAGGTCCTGCTGGCCGGGCGACTCCAGCTGGAACATCCCCACCGTGTCCGAGGCCTGGATGAGCGCGAACGCGAACCTGTCGTCCAGGGGCACGTGGTCGGGGTTGTCGAGGTCGATCGCCCGGCCGGTGGTGCGGCGGATCTCGGTGACGGCGTGCGCCATCGCCGACTGCATCCGCACCCCCAGGACATCGAGCTTGAGCAGGCCCAGGTCCTCGACGTCCTCCTTGTCGGCCTGGAGCATCGGGTACTCGCCACCGGGGGTGGGCTGGACGGGCAGCCGGTCCAGGAGGCTGGTGTTGGAGAGGATCACGCCGCACGGATGCATCGCGATCCCGCGCGGCAGCGCGTCCAGGCTCTCGGCTAGCTCCCACAAGGGCCCGTACCGGCCGGCCTCCGCCGCGAGCTCCCGCAGCTCCGGCAGCTCGGAGAGGGCGGAACGGATGTCGCACGCCCGGATGTGCGGGAACGACTTCGCGATCCGGTCCACCGCGGCCGGGGCGATCCCGAGCGCGAGGCCGGTGTCCCGCAGGGCGTGCCGGGCCCGGTAGGTCTCGGGCATCCCCGTGACCGCGACCCGCTCCCGCCCGAACCGGTCGATGATCCGGTCGTACACCTCCAGTCGGCGCGCGGACTCCACGTCGATGTCGATGTCCGGCAGCGACGAGCGCCGCTCGGACAGAAACCGCTCGAAGAGCAGGTTGTGCTCCAGCGGGTTCGCCGTGGCCACGAAAAGCGAGTGGTTGACCATGGAGCCGGCGCCGGAGCCGCGGGCGGCGACCCGGATGCCCATGTCCCGTACGTCGGCGACGACCTGGGCCACGGCGAGGAAGTACGGCTCGTAGTGGAGCCGGCCGATGACGCCGAGCTCGTAGTCGAGCTGGTCCATCGAACGGCGGTCCCGGTCGAGGCCGCGGGCGGCCATGCCGCTCTCGCACCGCTGCCGCAGCAGCCGCATCGCCCCACCCGGGCCCGCCTCCGCGCCGACCACGGACGGCTCGGGGAAGTGCGGGACACCGAGCCCCAGGTCCCTCACCGGGTCGACCTCGCACGCCTCCGCGACGGCCGCGGTGTCGGCGATCAGCCGCACAGCCCGCGCCCGGTCGCTTCCGGCGGCGGCCGCCACCCGCTCGGCGATCTCGCTCATCGTCGCCCCGTCCTTGACCCAGCGCTCTCCGCAGTCCAGCCGCCGCCGGTCCACCGGCCGTAGCAACCGGGCCGCGTCCAGGACGTCCGCGACCCGGTGCTGGGACCGGTCCGCGTACCGTACGGCGTTGGTCAGCACCGCGGTGATCCCGAGGCGGTCGGCGAGCGCCAGGGTGTGCGCGGCCAGGCGGACCGACCCCGGGCCTGTGCCGGACAGGCCCCAGCACACGATCTCCAGCCGCAGCCCGCCACCGACGGCCTCCCGCCACGGTGCGAGGAGCTGCTCGGCGATGTCCGGGCGGCCACCGGCGAGCGCCCGCAGCGGCTCCGAGACCGGGCCGAGCAGCACCATCAGCCCTTCGCCGGCGTACCGGCCGAGCACCTCCCACGAAGCCGCCGGTGGTGCATCGGCGGCGAAGGCCTCGGCATGCACGGCGGACACCATCCGGCACAGCCGCGCCCACCCGGCCGCGTCCCGGGCCAGGAACGTCGCCCGGAACGCCGCCTCCGCTACGTGCGCACCGCCGCGCACTGGGGTTCGGCGGCGGACCTTTGCGGCTGACGGCGCATGGGGGGCGATGCCGAGATCGACGCCAAACAACGGCTTCACGCCGGCGGCCGTGGCGGCCTTCGCGAAACGCACCGTGCCGGTGACCATGTCGCGGTCGGTCAGCGCCAGCGCCCCGATCCCGCGCTCGGACGCCCGCGCGACGAGGTCATGCGGATGCGAGGCACCGTAGCGGGCCGAAAAGCCACTGCTGACATGCAAGTGAGGAACGCTTCCTCGCATGACAACCTCCGCCTAGAAACCCCCAAATCGTGATCAAACGACCTAGCCACACTCGACTGTATCGAACATTAATTCGAACACGCGAGTTCGAGTCACTCCAATTTCAGCCAGCAGCCCTTGTGTGACTGAGCGTCGTAGTTGGCCCGTCCGGCCGGATACACGCTCAGTACTCGATGGAGCCCGTTGACGCCGTCCCGTACGGTCGGCCCGTGATGATCAAAACGGGCGACACCCGTAGTCTCGGCGTCCCAGCCTCCGAGGCACGGTTGAACTTCGATAGCGAAGGTTGACCGTTCTCCGGGCTCGGCTTACGAGTGGCAGGTTTGAGCGGCAAGGCATCGGTCAGGCGGGAGGAGGCTCCCGACCTCGACGGGCCCTTCCGCCACTCAGGTGGAGGCCGCAGCTCAGGCCGGGTCCGGTATCGGCTAGCGGGATACGGTCGGAGAGCAAGCATCTCGCCCGGCTTGCTGGTGGGTTCGCACATCAGCGGGGGTTCGTCCGACTGAGAGGGAGCCGTGCCTGCTGACTTCGATGTCGTCATCGTGGGGGCCGGAGCGGCCGGGCTGAGTCTGGCGTACCACCTGAGCGCCCCTGGCAGGGCCACGCCGTTGTCGGTCGCCCTTGTCGATGCCCCGCCGGGGCCGCTTCGGGCGCCACCCCGGACCTGGTGCTTCTGGGAGCCGCCGGGAGGCGACTATGACTCGTGTCTGGCTGCCTCCTGGCGGCAGCTGCGAGTCCGGGCGGCCGACGGGTCCTGCACCGTGTCCCGGCTCGGACAGCTGCGCTACAAGATGCTGCGGTCGGACGCTTTCGAAGCGCTGGTCGAGCAGCGGTTGTCCCGCACGGCGGCCTTGTGCCGGATCGAGGCGGACGTGAGCGCCGTACGCGACGTCCCGTCCGACGGTGGAGAGGTCCTGACGCAGGACGCGCACGGCGAAAGCGTCCTCGTGCGCGGCCGCCTCGTCTTCGACTCCCGCCCACCCCCTCGCCTGCCCCCTGCTCGCACCACCCTCCTCCAGCACTTCACCGGCTGGTTCGTCCGCACCGAGCGCCCCCTGTTCGATCCGGCGACCGCGGACCTGATGGACTTCCGTACGCCACAGCCCGCCCATGGGCTCTCGTTCGGCTATGTCCTGCCTCTGGATCCGCACACGGCGCTGGTCGAGTACACCGAGTTCTCCGCCGCCCCGCTGAACGCCGACGGCTACCGGCGAGCCTTGTACAACTACACCGGCGAAATCATGAAACTGGGACAACTCCGCGTCACGGCGCAGGAGCACGGCGTCATCCCGATGACGGACGGTCACTTCTCGTACCGGCAGGGGCGTTCAGTGTTCCGCATCGGCACGGCCGGAGGCGCGACCCGGCCCTCCACCGGCTACACCTTCGCCGCCGTGCACCGGCAGAGCCGAGCCATCGCCGCCCAGCTGCGCGCCGGACGGCCACTGCGCATGCCTCTGCCGTACGGGCGACGGGCGCGAGCGATGGACGCGGTAATGCTGCGGGCGCTGGACGCAGGACGGGTGGAAGGCGCTGACTTCTTCAGCCGACTCTTCCGCGGCGTTCCCGCCGAGCGGCTGCTGCGATTCATGGACGGCAGTTCGCGGCCGCATGAGGACCTGCTGATCGGCCTGCGGACACCGGTGGTTCCCATGCTGCGCACCGTCGTCGAACTCCCCTTCCGAACGCGGCGTGAACGACCTGCCACCTTGGCGTCCCCCTCACCTATCTCCCCTACCGAAACCGAAGAGAGCACCCCATGACCCTGTTGCGCGGTGACGCACTGTCCGCGGCCTTCGACCGCGGATCCGCCGCCTACGACCGCCTTGTCGCGGCCAGCCCTGGCTACCACGCGCATCTGCGCCGATCGGCACGACGGCTGGGACTGGCGGAGGAAGGACGCGGACTGCGCGTGCTCGACCTGGGATGCGGCACGGGCGCCTCCACAGCAGCCCTTCTCACCACTGCCCCGCACGCCCGGATCACCGGCGTCGACGCCTCCGGCGGCATGTTGGACCGGGCGAAGGCCAAGAGCGGGCTGGGCGGCGTCGACTTTGTGCACGCGCCGGTGGAGGAGTTGGCCGACCGGCTGCGGCCCGGCTCCTTCGACGCGGTGTTCGCCGGATACCTCTTCCGCAACCTCGGCGACCCCGACAAGACCCTCGACCTGGTACGTAACCTGCTCGTCCCCGGCGGCCGCATTGCCGTCCACGACTACACACTCAGCGGATCACCCGTCCACCGTGCCGTCTGGAACGCGGTCTGCACGGTCATCATCCAGCCCGCCGGACGGCTCGCCGGGGACGCCGAGCTCTACCGCCACCTCCGGGACAGCGTCACCCGGTTCGACACCGCGCCCGCCTTCGCCCAGCGGCTTCGCCGGGCTGGCTTCGCCGACGTACGCGTGTCGCCGCTGCCCGGCTGGCAGACCGGGATCACCCACACCTTCACCGCCCGTACCACCGCGGGCGCGGGGGAGGGGCCGTGATCCTTCTGAGGGGTGGCGGCAGGGACGGCCGGCGCGGCCGGGACCGGCAGGCTGCGCTCGTGCCGGCTCCCGTCGGCCGCCCCCGGTTCACGGGAGAGGCCCCCTCGGTGGCCGTTGTCGGCGGCGGAATCGCCGGGATCGCGGCGGCCACCTTGCTGGCCGAACGCGGCGCGCGCGTCACGCTGTACGAGCGCGGACCGGGCCTGGGCGGACGGCTGGCGGGGTGGCCCACCGAGCTCGTCGACGGCACCACCGTGACGATGAGCCGCGGGTTCCACGCCTTCTTCCGGCAGTACTACAACCTCCGCGGCCTGCTGCGCCGGGTCGACCCGGACCTCGGCTCGCTGACCCGGCTGCCCGACTACCCGCTGCGGCACAGCTCCGGCCTGCACGACAGCTTCGCCCGGATCCCGCGCACGCCCCCGCTCAGCGCGATGGGATTCGTCGCCCTCAGCCCCACCTTCGGCCTGCGGGACCTGATCCGGATGAACCCGAGGGCGGCTCTGCCGCTGCTGGACGTGCGGGTGCCCGAGGTCTACGACCGGATTGACTCCATCAGCGCCACCGACTTCCTCAACCGCATCCGCTTCCCCGAGGCCGCCCACCACCTGGCGTTCGAGGTGTTCTCCCGCAGCTTCTTCGCCGACCCGCGCGAACTGTCTGCCGCCGAACTGGTGCTGATGTTCCACATCTACTTCCTCGGCTCCAGCGAGGGCCTGCTCTTCGACGTCCCCGACGAACCGTTCCCCACCGCCATGTGGGATCCGCTGCACCGCCACCTCGAAAGCCACCGCGTCCGAGTCCGGACCCGCTGCCTCGTCCGCGAGGTGCGCCCCCTGCCCGGCAACGGCCTCGACATCACCACCGACGACGGCACAGACCGCCACGACGCCCTCGTCCTGGCCCTGGACAGCGGCGGCCTGCGCCGCGTCGTCGCCGCCTCCCCGGACCTGGGCGACGCCGACTGGCGCTCACGCATTGCCCGGCTGCGCACCGCACCGCCGTTCCTCGTCTCACGGCTCTGGCTCGACCGCCCCGTCGCGCGGAACCGGCCGGGCTTCCTGGGCACCAGCGGCTACGGGCCGCTGGACAACGTGAGCATCCTGAACCGCTGGGAGGGGGAGGCCGCCCGCTGGGCCAGTCGCACCAGGGGCTCGGTCCTCGAACTCCACGCCTACGCCGTCCCACCGGACGCTGACCGGTCCGCCGTACAGCAAGCCGCGCTGCGGCAACTGCACCAGGTCTACCCGGAGACCCGCAGCGCCCGCATCATCGATGAGCGCCACGAGTGGCGGGCGGACTGCCCGATGTTCCCCGTGGGCGGCTACCGGGATCGGCCGGGCGTGCGCAGCCCCGACCCCGCCGTCACCGTGGCGGGAGACATGGTCCGCACCGATCTGCCGGTGGCTCTGATGGAACGCGCGGCAACGAGCGGGTTCCTCGCCGCCAACGCCCTGCTGGAAGCGTGGGGCGTACGCGGGCAGACGCTGTGGACCGTACCGCGCACGGGACGGTCGGCCCTCCTGCGCCGGCTCGCGGCACTGGGGCCCTCCTGACGGAGGGGCGGTGCAGGGCCTCACGAAAGGCACCGCCCGCTCGTCAGCCCGGGAACTGTCCGCTGTCGCGGAGCTGCCAGCGCCGCTCCGCGTACGCCAGGTCATCCCGCCACAACCGGCCGGCCGAGGCACGCATCAGGGGGCGCAGCAGCGGCGCAGCAGCCCGGGCTACGGCGAACCCGCGCCGGTCCGACGCCGCGACCAGCGCTTCCGTCACGACGGTGCGGGGACGCCCCTGCGCGTCCGGAGCAAGGGGCGTGGCATGCGTCTCCACCACGGACCCCGCGCCCTCGCCTTCGACGATGTGCATGACGACCGTACGGGGCTCGGGCGCCGTGAACCGGGCCCGCACCGGCACGACCAGGCGTCCGGCCACCTTGAACGACACGTCGACGGTGAACCCGTCGTCGTCCGCCGGGCGGTCGGCGGGCGTTCCGGTGACCGTCAGGTCCACGAAGGAATACGGGTGGAACCATGCTCCGTGCCACGGGTCGAGGCGGTTGGCCACCACGTCCTCCGGCTCGCAGCGGCCGACGCCCGAGTAGACCGTTTCCACAGCCTCCCGGACCCTGGGCCGAGCCGGTACGTACGGCCGTTCCGAAGGGGGCTCCTGCCCCAGGCCGTCGAGCCGCACCCAGAGGAGCACCCCGTCGTCAAAGGCCGGGTAGGGCTCCCACCCGGCGAACGGCCCGCCATCCAAGGCCAGTCCGTGCCAGTGGCAGACCAGCGTGCCGCAGCGGACCGGGCTGTCGCGTAGGGGCGCCCCCAGATGCGGGCATGCCCCGGGGCCCGCCCGGAGCTTGCCCTCGCCGTCGCGCCAGGCCACCACTTCGGTGGAGCCGATCGTGACCCCGAGCGTCCGGCCGGGAGGAAGACCGCGCGAGGCGCCGATGACATACCAGTTGCCGGAAGGCCGGCTCTGCGCACGCTTCAGGGCCTGTGCGATCAGCGCCGGTTTTGCGTCCCGCCATGTCGGCGCCTGCCGCTCCCACGGCACGGGTGCGGACCGCAGCCGTAGCGGTATGCCCCTGGGACGCCCTGTCGCGGGGCTCATACGGTCTCCTTCCGCACCGCGCTCGCGGTCTCAGCCACCCGTGGACGGGAGGCTGTGAAAAAGAGCGCACCCGCGACCGGCCTCTCCCGGTGCCGCCCCAGGGTTCGCACGGCGACCGCCCGGGCCAGTCCGTCCAGCGCCACGGCGGCCCGTCTCCGCCGTGGAACGACCGCCCGGCGGTGCAGGACCGCGTACCCGTCCGCCTCGATCGCGTCGAGGATGCCGCTGTAGAGCACGAACGCCGTACGGATGCAGGGCCGCGAGACCGGGGCGAGCATCGCGATGCCGGGCAGGGCAGCCCGGTAGACGGCCCGGTTGTGGGCTGCGGCGGCCCGCAGAACATCGGTGATCCGGCCGTCCCGCGTCCCCGTACTCCGGCTCCACTCGAAGCGTTCCCGGTCCACCCCGTACGCCGCCAGCAGCTCGGCCGGCAGGTAGAGCCGTCCCCGGTCCAGATCCTCGCCTACGTCGCGCAGGAAGTTGGTCAGCTGGAAGGCGACACCGAGCGCGGCCGCGTGCACCGCCGCCTCCTCGCTCGGCCCCACCGTCCCGAGCACCGGCAGCATCTGAAGACCGATCACCGCCGCCGAGCCGTGCATGTACCGGCCGAGCTCCTCGTACGAGGCATATTCGCCGACCGTCAGATCGCTGCGCATGGAGGACAGGAAGTCGGTGAAGTGCTGGTGATCGATGCCGTACCGCCCCGCCGTGTCGGCGAGCGCGCGGATCACCGGCTCGGTTGCCCGCCCGTGCCGCAGCCCCGCGGCCAGCTGGGCCTCCAGCGCGACCAGGGCCCGGGCGCGCTCCCCGGGGGTGGCCTTGCTATCGAGATCGTCGACGATGTCGTCGGCCCAGCGGGCGAAGCCGTACAGGGCGTGGACAGCGGGCCGACGGTCGACGGGAAGGAGCCGTGTGGCGAGGAAGTACGTCTTGCCGTGACGGGCGTTGAGGCCGCGGCAGCGGGTGTACGCGGCTCGGAGGGCGGAGTCGCGGATGCCCGCGGCATCCAGTTCACGGGCGGTCATGCGACAGTACCTCTCGGGCGGGGTCGCGGAACGGGGGGCGGGCCGGTGATCCTCTGCGCCGCCAGTTTCCCGGAGATCAGGACGGTCGGCACGCCGACGCCGGGCGTGGTGCCGCAGCCGGCAAGGACGGCGTTGACCGTGCCCCGCACCAGGTTGCCCGGCCGGAAGGGGCCGGTCTGCGGGAAGGTATGGGCCACGGAGAAAGGGGTGCCAGCCGCATGGCCCTGGGCGGTCCAGTCGACCGGAGTGACCAGCCCCTCCACCTCGATCGCCGACCCGAGTCCGGGCATCTCGCGGCGCTCCAGCTCGGCCAGCAGCTCGTCCCGGTAGCGGGGGCCCAGCTCGCGCCATTCCCGTACGCCGGGCCCGACCTCGGTGTTCGGGCAGGGAGCCAGCACGTAGTGGAGGTGCTTGCTTGGAGGTGCGAGCGAGGGGTCACTCGCGGTGGGACGGGTGATGAGGAGCGAGGGGTCCGACATCAGCTCGCCGGTGCGGGTGAGTTCGTGGAAGGTGCTCTTCCAGGCCGCGCCGAACGAGATGGTGTGGTGTGCCAGGTTCGGCCAGGTGCGGTCCGTGCCCGCGTGCAGGATCACCGCGGACGGCGCGTGCCGCAGAGGGAGCGGCCGGTGCGGGCTGCGCCCGAGCAGCCTGTAGCTGACGGGCAGGTCAGGGGTCAGGACCACCGCGTCGCAGGCAATGCGTTCCTGGTCGGTGACGACCGCGGTGACACGGTCGCCCGAGCGCTCCAGGCGGGTCACGCTCTGCCCGTAGCGGAAGGACGCTCCTGCGTCGGCTGCCGCGTCCGCCATCGCACGGGGCAGCGCGTGCATGCCACCCCGAGGGAAGTACACCCCGGCCACCGTGTCCATGTAAGCGATGACCGCGTACGCGGCCAGCGCCCGTGCCGGAGGCACACCCGCGTACAGCGCCTGGAAGGAGAACACCCTGCGCAGCCGTTCGTCCGAGACGAAGTGCCCGATCCGCGCATCAAGCCGGCCGAAACCGCCGAGAGCGGCGAGCCGGGCGAGGTCCGGGTGGACAAGCTGGAACGGCGAGTCGAAGTTGGCATCGATGAAACGACGCATCTGCACCCGGTACAGGCGCTCCAGCCAGATCCGCAGGCGCCGGTATCCGACTGCCTGCCGGGCACCCGCGAACTGCTCGACAGCGGCCTCCATCGCCGCACCGTCGGTGTGCACGTCGAGCTGCGATCCATCGGCGAACCGGGCCCGGTAGGCGGGATCCAGCCGGATCAGCTCCAGCCGGTCGGCCATCGGCTCCCCGACCGCGGCGAAGGCCTCCTCCACCAGATCGGGCATCGTCAGTACGGTCGGCCCGGTGTCGACCCGGAAGCCGTCCGTCTCCAGCAGCCCAGCCCGGCCGCCTGGGACTCCTTCCTGCTCAACGACCGTGACGCTGCGGCCCGCGCCGAGCAGGTGGAGCGCAGCGGCCAGACCTGCCAAACCGGCACCGACCACCACCACATGGTCGACGGGCCCCTTGACCGTAATCACCTGGGGCTCCCCCCTTCGGCCGCAGTCAGGAGCCGGGCGGCGGCTGCCGCCCCGTCCGTTTCGCCGGTGTGGAGCGCGGAGTGGCCGGACCGGTCTCCGGAGACCGTGCGCAGCAGACCGAGCAGCTGATGGCCGCCGTGCGCCGCCACGTCAACGGCCTGTCCCAGACGATGAACGGCGTGGTCGTGAAGCCGCTCCGCCTCCTGCTCCACATGGGCGCGCGCCCCCGTCACCTCAAAGACGCCCAGCACGTCAGCGAGATCGTCCTCCGTCAGGTCGGCGTTGCCCGTGACGCGGCTGAGGACGGCCAGCGCTTCTTCGTCGCCCGCAGCTTCAGCCCACGTCCGAGCGACAGCCAGCAGGTAGGTCGGCTTCCCCTCCCGGATGTCGTCGCCGGACGGCTTCCCGGTCACCCCCGGATCACCGAAGACCCCGAGAAGATCGTCCCGCAGCTGGAAGGCGAGACCGGCGCACCGACCGGCGGCACTCAGGGCTTCGGTGGTCCGCTCATCGGCTCCCGCGAGGGCGGCGCCGAGCGCTAGTGGCCGCTCGACGGAGTACGAGGCGCTCTTGAGCGAGGCAGTCCGCAAGGCTTGCACCACTGAGGACCCACCGCTGACCTGGCCGTGCAGATCTAGGTACTGCCCGGCGACCATCTCGGTTCGCATGGCCCGCCAGAGGGTGCCGATCCTTCGACGCTGGGTGGCGGACAGCACGGTTTCCGCCACCGTGTCATCGGCCCAGACCAGTGCAAGATCCCCTGCCAGCACGGCCGCAGAGGAGCCGAACGCGGAACCCCGCTCGGAATGCGGCGAGAGCCCCACATGCTCTGCCAAACCGACGTGTACGGCAGGCTGCCCCCGGCGCAGTCGCGAGCGGTCCATCACATCGTCGTGGATCAGTGCGCAGGTCTGGATCAGCTCCAGCGCCACCCCGAGCCTCAGAGCGGCCGCGGTCTCCGCCGCACCGCACGCGCGCATTCCCCACCACAGAAGGCGAGGCCGCATGCGCTTGCCGCCGTCGAGCGTGAAGTCGGCGACCCGCCGCGCCAACTCCTCGGAGAACAAGACGTCGTGCTCACCTGCCTCGGCGACCCGTTCACTCAGCACTGCCTGTGCGGTACGCAGGACAGCATGGACCACATCCGCGTCGACGACCCGCGCGTCCTCGGACGACGGGCCGGGCTGGCGGTGCTCCTTCGACTTGCCGGCCGGTTGCGAAGGCTCGCCGAGCGAGTGCTCCGTAGGCTGGGGACGGCCCATCTCACGCCTTTCCGAGATCAGTGGTGATGACGAACGACTCGATACCCCGCTGCGCGTACCCCGTTCGCATGCGTTCGTGCAGACTGCCGATCAGGAGTTCGCACCGCGCGGAAGCAGGCACTGATCAGAGACGATCACGCCAGCTGCCCACTCCCGGAGGAGAAACACCCCGGACACGACAGGACGGCGGCCACCACGCCCGTATGGCCCACGTGACAGGTGCCCGCTCCGCATACACCCGATGGGGACTCTGCCCACCGGATCGGGGCTGTGTTCCCTCTCGGCACAGCCCCTTTCGATCGTGCGACGGCGGGGTGGCTGCGCTTCCGGGGTTGCGATGCACCGTCAAACGCCGTGCTGATAGAGAATCACGGAATGACCGAGCGCAGCCCTGACTACATCCGCTCACTAAACAACGCCGAGCGGATCCTCGGCTTCAGCCTGGCGCCGTTCGTCGACCCCCAGCCGTCTGAGCCGGCCAACGCCTACGACTTCACCCGGATCGCGACCGAGCACGCCTTCAACGACGTCTGGCCCCGCACCGATCACCTCGACCTGCGTACCCGCGCGCTGGTCTCCGTCACCATCACGGCGAGCCTGGGCATCTTGGAGCCGCTCCGCGGCCAGCTGCGGATCGCCCTGTACAACGGCGTGACCAAGGAGGAGATCGTCGAAGCCTTCATCCAGATGGCCGTCTACGCGGGCGTCGCCCGCGCGTTCGACAGCTACTCCGTGGCGCGCGAGGTCTTCGCCGAGTATGACGAGGCGCGGGGTGCGGACGCGACCGACGATGATTAGCCGCAGTCTCTGCGGAAGAAGGACAAGGGCTCCTGAAGCTGCAGTGATCGGAGCTCTCGCGGCTCTCTCTCCGATCACTGCAGGAAGCGTCTGCTGTTGACCACCACATGGTCGACGGGCCCCTTGACCGTCCCGGGGCCTGGCCTGGCCCTTCCGCTCGCAACAGGGCGGGCGGACTCTGGATCTGGCCGACAGACTTGTCGGTCGCCGACCGAGAGGGAGGATCCATAGGAGGGTGTAGGGCTTGGCGGCGACCTGCCCGTCGGCGGCCAGGTAGTAGGAGTCGCTGATGCGGACCGGGTCGATCGTGTCCGCGTCGACGAACGCGGCGATCTCGATCGCCTTCGCCGTCGGCAACGGCATCTGCTCCAGTTCCTCGTCCGTCACCGGGACCGTCTGGTCCTTCGCGATCTCGTAGCCCTTGCCGATCTCATCCGCAAGGGGTACGCGGCGGCGAGCATCCCGGAGATCCAGGACGTCGCCGGCGTCTCCCGCGGGGGTTTCTACCACCACTTCGCCTCGAAGCAGGAGGTGGGCGACGCGGTTCTCGCCCGCCAGCGCCAGTTTTTTGCCCGGGTCTCCGAGCAGGCGGCGGCGGGGCCGGCCCCGGCGGTGTGGCTCCAGGCGCTGATCGACATCGTTGCTGCCTTACGGGGGCCTGCCGAAACAGCACCGGGCGAAGGTGCTGGAGGCCATGGCCGGGCGTACGGCGGAGCAGGTGATCGAGCGTGCGGCCCGCCGATGGGTGCGGCACGGGTACGCCGACGCACATCACTCGGCCGGCGGCAGGGGCATCGGCAGTCCGGTGGGTGTGGCCCTCGCGCTGATCGAGCCGGGCCAGTGCGAGTACGCCCGATGCGAGGACGGGACGGACATCGACACCGGGCAGGAGTGCCGGGCGTGCGAGGCGCGGCGCACCGCACGGAAGGCTGGGGCTGGAACTGGACGAGGTGTCCCCGCCGCCCGTCCGGCAGCTCACCGGCCGGGCTGGTGGACCTGCACGGCCTGTGACGCCCCGGGCGTCGGCGCACCCCCTGTGAACGGCGAGTGCGCCGAATGCCGCAGAGAAGCCGAAGTCGCGGGCCGGCGCCTTGCCGAGCGGCTGGAGCATGAGGCCGCAGAACGGCAGGCCGACCGGGTCCGGGCTGCCGCGCTTGCGCTCGAACCCGACGAGGAGGAGTTGGACCGCGCTGCCCGCAAGCAGGCCGTCGACGAGGCGACCGCCCGTCTCCGTGCTGAGCTGGCCGCGCAGTTCCCGGACCTCGCAGCGGTCTCCGGCTCAGTCCAGGAGGCCCAGCAAGCCCTCACCGCACCGTTTGAGCGCTCGCTGGGCGGAGACGGCCTGCTGGCCTCGCTGGCGTCCTGACAACAGATGGCACCGTTCCCCTTTCACTGACACCTGAGCACACCTGCACGGTGTTCGTACGGGATACGTACGCGAAACGTACGCGCATCGTACGGTTCATGGTGTAGGGTGTTGGTCAGGAGGTGTTCCATGTCCGAGTTGTTCGACGCGGTCGACGCCCTGCTCGCGTCCCGCGCCACCCTGCCGCCCCCGGCGGAACGCAAGCGGCTGCGCGCCGCGCACGGCCTGACGATCGACGAGGTCGCCGGGGCGCTGAAGGTCCGCCGGGCCACGGTGTCCGGGTGGGAGTCCGGGAAGACCGAGCCCCGCCCCCCGGAGCGGGACGCGTACGCCCGGCTGCTCGACAAGCTCGCGGAGCTCTACCCCGCCACCCCGGCTCCGGCCGCAGAGGAGGCGACCGCGTCGGACATCCCGGTGCCCGCCACGTTCACCGGCGTGCCCGCTCCGGCTGGGCCGCAGCCCACCGAGCCGATCTCCAGCGCCGGAGTCGTGAGTGAGCCGGTGAAGCCGCAGGTTCCCGCTTCGGATCTCGTGGACGCTCCGGCGGCCGCGCCGCGTCCGGCGAGCACCACCAGGCCGTCGACGTCGCGCCGCCCCGGCGCACGGAAGGCAGCCGCGGCCAACACCCCCGCGGGCGGTACGGATCCGCGGTTCGAGAACGGGCCGTTGGCGGTCGTCGACGTCGAGGACGGGAAGGTGGTGGCGTACGGCGTCGGCGGCCTGGTCCTGGACGTGCCCGCCAAGTCCCTGCCCTCCCTGGTGGACTGGACGCTCAAGGAGGCGAAGCTCGGGCAGCCGAAGCTGTCCGGTCCGGGAAGGCCGGCCGACCCGCTGCTCGTCCTCACCGAGGCCGCGCTGGAGCGGTACGGGCTGCCCGTCACGTTCACGGCGCAGGAGAAGGATGCCGGGCGGATCCCGGAGGGCCACAAGGTCATTAAGCAGCTGACCCGGGCCGACTGGAAGCTGACGAAGAGGGGCCTCGGGCCGTGGGCGAGGATCTACCGCCCGGCCAAGGGCTCGGAGCGCCAGTGCGTCCAGCTGTGTATCCCGTCGTGGAACGCGCTGGACCCCCGCTTCTGGGGCGCCGCCGCGCAGCTGCCGCCGGCGGAGCTCGCCCGGGTTCTGGGCACCTTCGCGATGCGGGTGATGACGCCGCGCGGTTCCACCGCCGTGACAGGCCTGGAACTGATGACCGCGCTGCACCCGCCGACCCACGCCGTACGGGACGAGGAGACCGGCGCCCTGCGGCAGGCCGACACCAAGACACCCGGCTCGCTCGGTTCGGACCCGGTGGACTGCGCACCGCCCGAGGCCCCCGACGGGCACCCGGTCCTCAACGCCCTGGACCTGCCGCGCTTCCACGTCCGCGGCCCCTCCGAGAAGCTGTTCGAGGAGGCGTACGACTGGGCGCGGCCGATGACCGACGCGGAGTGCACCCTGCACTACCTCGTCGGCATCGACGTCAACATGGCGTTCGCCGCCGGCGCCAACGGCCTGACCGTCGGCCTCGGCGAGCCCACCCACATCAAGAACCCGGCGTTCGACCCGAAGCTGCCCGGCTCGTGGCTGGTCGACCTCTCCCACGTCGACCTGTCCCATGTGAAGGCCGGCAAGGAGTGGGTGGACCTGGACGGCAGCCTGCTGCCTTCCCCGTTCACGCCGAAGGGCGACCGGCCGACCGGCCCAGCCTGGTATGCGACGCCGACCGTCGCGTACGCCCAGGAACTCGGGTACGACGTCCGGCCGACCGAGGCGTACGTCCGGTACGACAACGGCCGCTACCTGGACGGCTGGTACCAGCGGCTGCGCGACGCCTACCTCGCCACCATGGCCGACCTCGGCGTCACCACCGACCTCTCACCCGAGGACTTCCTGACGGCGATGGACGGCTACAAGGACCGTGACCCGGAGCTGGGCATCGTCATCACGGCGATCAAGGCGACGGTTAAGGGCGGCGTCGGCAAGCTCCGCGAGCGCCCGCGCGGGGAGGGCTGGCGGCCGGGCGAGCGGTGGCGGGCCCTGGAGCGCCCGACGTGGCGGCCGGACATCCGGGCGGCGGTCATCTCCCGCACCCGGATCAACCTGCACCGCAAGATCGTCAAGCACGCGGCGTTCACCGGGCAGTACCCGATCGCGGTCCTGTCCGACTGCGTCGTCTACGCCGCGAACGGGCCCTCGCCGCTGGACGTCGTGCCCTACCGGGACGGCAAGCCGCTCCCCGGCGGGTTCAAGCTGGGCATCAACCCCGGCCTGGTCAAGCACGAGGGCACCCAGACCGTGCTGTGGGGCGAAGGGGTCCGCGAGCAGTTCGACGCCCCGCAGCTGAACTTCGCCCGGTTCATCAAGGACGGCACCGTCACCGACGCCGACAACGGAGAGTAGAAGACGATGAGCCTGATCGGGGACGGACTGAACAAGGCGGTGCAGAAGGCGTTCACCCGCCCGGCACCGAAGAGCGCCGGCGCGCAGATGCTGCGGGTCTCCCAGCGCACCGTCGACCGGTACGTGAAGGACCAGATCAAGAAGCCCCGTACTGACCTCGCCGGACGCTTGGACCGGGAAGTGAAGCAGCGGTGGCAGCCTCAGGTCCGGGCCAAGGCCAAGGCGAAGGCGGCGTCCACGGGCGGCATCATCATCGACACCCGCGCCCGCCTCGGCTACACCGCCCCGATCGGCTCCACCGACCAGGACCGCATCCGCCACCTCACCGTCGCTCTCCCGCCGGTCCACGCCGCCCGGCTCTTCGAGGCCCAGGAGCAGGGCGCGTCCGACGACCGTCTCCAGGAGATCGCCGCCGAAGCCCTCAAGGAGGTCTACTTCCAGGACGGCGGCCGCCGCGCCGGCTCCCTGGACGAAGTCCGCTTCACCGACATCGAACACCTCGAGTTCGACCTGTAGCAGCCATGCCATCTGGGCAGCCCGCGAGCCCTCGGACCACTACTGGTCCGAGGGCTCGGTCACGTATCCGGAGTGCATATCGGCATGCCCCGTTGGCCAGTTGATGCTTGCCCGGGTGGGCGATGATGGGCCGGTGAGTTTAGATCTGAGCAATTACGAGCTTCTCTGGCCTGCGCCACTGTTCGCGTCCGAGGGCGAGCGGGTCTTGCGGGTCCCGAACAGATGGTGGGGAGACCAGGCGGTCTGGCTTCTGACGGAGGCCTTCGCCGGTACTACGGTGGTGGCCGACTTCGAGGAGTTGCCCACCCGCCCCGCGCCTTCGGATGATCCGTGGGCAAGTACAACCCCTGGTTGGGGGGAGCAGCAGGGGATGGGCAAGCGGGACTGGCTTACCGAGCTGGTCGGCCGTGCCTCCGAGCTGCGCCGTGCCGTCGAGCCCCGGCCGTACTGGCCGCAGCGGCAAGGGCGCGGCCTCTCGCACGACGGCAGTGCCCCACGGGATTCCCGGCGTGGCTTCGAACGGATCATCAGCGACTTCGCCGACAGCGGCTACCTGGTGGAGGTCTTCGGCAAGGAATGTGTGGATGACTCCACCGTGCTGCCGGACGCCTCGCGGGTGATCGAGCACCGCCTGGGCATCCCCGCCCTGTGGCCCTTGACCCCGGCTACGTGGGACGAGGACATCTTCTTCGGACTGATCGAGGTCTTCCACGACCTCGTCAGCCGCCCCCGCACCCGGCAGCTCCACTCTTATAACGGGTGCGGCTGGCACTACTCGGAGTTCCACAACGGGCCCGCCCGCATCCTCTACCGGGGCAAGGTCAACGAGCTGTTCCGCGAGGCCGGCATCGAGTACGAGCTGGCCTCCGAAGGCGAGGACCTCGGTCGCCTGGTCGCCATCACCGACGACGCCCGCAGCGCGCTGGTGCACCAAGCGCTGGTCAGCAGCGGCCCGGACATCACAGTCCGGGTCCGTCATGCCATCGCCCTCTTCCGCGGCAGGGACGCGGCGGCGGAAAGCAAGCGATCGGCGATCGTGACCCTTGCGGGCATCCTTGAGGAACGCCGGGCCCTCCTCAAGGACCAGCTCGGCAAGGACGAAGGGGCCCTCTTCGAGATCGCCAACCGCTACGACCTGCGCCACCGGAAAGCAGACCAGCGCGGCGACTACGACGAAGCGTTCCTGGACTGGATCTTCTGGTGGTACCTCGGAACGGTCGAGCTCGCCAACCGGCTCATCGCGTCGCGGTGCTGACCTGTCCATTCCCCTCGGTTCCGCCCTGCCGAAGAACCTCAGAGCCCGACACGCACCTCGTGTCGGAGGCCACGCCGGAAAGTCGGCCTTCCCCCGCGGCCAGAGCTGCATATCGACGTACGCCCGCACGAGTCCGGCCGTCTCGGCTGCCGTGACGTCCTTGGTCCATCGGCTGGACGAGTGCGAGTGGCACGTCATCTGGAACTGGCCGCCACCGTTCGCGGACGGCTGCTTGAGTTCGGCGAACGGATGCGCACGGCAGCGCTCGTTCCGCTCGGTCTCCTCCAGGTGGGCGCGGACGACGTCCAGGCGAACCGGGTCGGCAGGGTCCGCTGTTCCAGGCAGCCTTGGCATTCCAGGAGGTGGCGGGTGCCGCCGCCTTGGAGGAAGCGGTAGGGGAGGCTCTCATCTCGAAGTCGGCGGCCAACCGCAGCATCGACCAGCTCGTCCCGCTCATCGCATACCAGCCGCGGCGCTGGTTCGCCAAGGACGCCGTCGGCACCTGAGGTTCGCACAGATTCACTGGACCAACACCATGCTCAAGAACATGGCCCCACAAATTCTCACGAGTCTGTGAACACGGCCTGCCACCCGCCGGCCTGCACCAACACGCGAAGTTGCCTCCGAGTCCATCGGCATTTGCTCGGCAAAGGCGGAGATCCGATGCGTGACCTCACCCGGCAGGGCACGGCAAGCGTGATGTCCGCGTGAAGGCAGTCCCCGACTCCGCGGGCAAGTGTCCGGCCGACGTGATCGTGCGCGTGACGTCCACGGGTGTCTGTGGATCCGGTGCGTCTGTATGAGGTCCTGGAGCCTTACCTCGATCCCGGCGACATCCTGGGGCACGAGCGATGGGAATCGTCGAGGAGGTTGGCAGAAAGGTCGCTGAGTTGCCGGTCGGCGACCGTGCGGTGGCGCCCTCTAACATCTCTTGCGGTTCGGCGAGTCGGTACCCGTACGAGCACCCGGCCTGCGGACATGGCCTGTGCAGGCCATCGCGTCTCCTGCCTGCCAACCCGCTGGGTATGTTCCGGTTCGGAAGGGGGACCGACCGCTCCGGCTGAGCCATCTATGGGCTCGTGAGAGAACCATGGCGTCAATCAATGGAGAGAGGTCGCTGGGGCTGTCAGGATCAGTCGGCTACCAATAGTGCCGTCGCCCTCCCACTGCATGCCCCAGGGCTCCGAGGGCCCACAGCGCGAGGCCGATGGCCACCAGGGTGATCCCGATGGTCCACAGCACCCCGATGCCAGCCGCCAGGTCGATGATCAGCAAGATAACGCCGAGGCGATCATGGTGCCTCCGATCCCGGACTCACTCTGCCCCCATCGTCGCGCTGTGGTGCCCGGCGCACAACAGCAGTAGCCGGGGTACCGCGCTGGCAGAGCGTGTCGTCCTGGCCGGTTTCCGACCGAGTGCTTCGGGTACGCGGCGCTGCGTAGCCATCCGAGCCCCAGCTGTCATAGGGAGTGGGTATGTCGAAGATCGAGGAGTCCGTCAAGGTCGCCGTTCCGTTGCGCACGGCCTACGACCAGTGGACGCAGTTCGAGGAGTTCCCGCAGTTCATGGAGGGGGTGCAGCGCATCGAGCAGCGCACGTCCACACTGACGCGTTGGGTGACCAAGGTGGATGGTGTGGAGCGGGAGTTCGATGCTGAGATCACCGAGCAGATCCCCGGCGAACGAGTGGCCTGGGCCACGGTGGCGGGCGAGGTCCGTCAAGCCGGTGTCGTCACCTTCCACCGCCTGGACGATACTCACACCAAGGTCATGCTTCAGCTTGACCACGACCCGCAGGGGATCGCGGACACCGTCGGCGACAAGCTCGGCTTCGTCCGTCGGCAGGCCAAGAGCGACCTGATGAATTTCAAGGAGTTCATCGAGTCCCGCGGCACCGCGACCGGCACGTGGCGGGGCACCGCCTAAACGATCTTCACCCCACGTGGTGCGGCGTCCCCGCGGCGGCGCACCACGAGCGCAGGCGCTCGACTCGGTCATGAGGATCGGCCGGTACCTCGTCCCGAGGTACCGGCCGATCTGCGCACGGCGTTCAGGTCGCCTTCTTCAATGACGTGAGGTGGGCGAAGACGACCACGTTCGCCGAGTAGCCCGCCTTGTCGTCGAAGCGCCCGCCGCAGGTCAGCAGCCGGAGTTCGGGCCGTCCGGTGTCCCCGTACACCTTGTCGTCGGGGAACTTGTCCTTTGTGTACGTCTTCACCGTGTCGACCGTGAACACCGCTGTTTTGCGGTCCGCGCGCACCACGTTGACCTTGTCGCCCCGGCGCAGCGCGTTGAGGTTGAGGAAGATGGCCGGGCCGGTCCTGGTGTCCCGGTGACCTACGAGCAGGGACGTACCGTTCTCACCGGGCGATGGCCCCTTCTCGTACCAGCCCGTCAACTTCGGTTTGCTCAAGGGCGGGGCCTCTAGCCGGCCCTTCTTGTCGAGGCCGAGCCCGGTGACCGGCGCCTCGATGAAGATGGCGGGAATGGCGACCTTCAGGGGGCGGGAGGGCACCAGGGGCGCGTGTGAGGCGGGCACGTGCTTCTCCGGTGTATGAGGTGCCCGTCGGAACGGCTCCGGCCCGCCGCCCGCGGCGTCGCTGCCCCGGGCGGCGGTGACCGTCTGGGTGTCCTCGGAGGAGTCCGAGGACACCCAGACGATGCCGGCCACCAGAGAGAACGACACGCACAGCGTCATGGTGAGGCGGCACGCGCGTGTCGGTCCTCGTCGCCGTCGGCAGCGGACGTCACGCCTCGCCACGGGCGCGGCGACGAGCCGACCGGCGCATCATGATCAGGCCCGCGGCTCCTGCGGCACCGGCGACCAGCGCGGCGGCGGTGCCGGCATTCGAGTCGCTCTCGGAGCTGATGGGCTCCATGTCCGGGACGCCGCCGCCGCCAGCGGGGACCCCGCCGATGGGCCGCTGCGGCTTGTGAGGCTTGCCGCCGCCGTGACCGCGGTCGGGGCACTCGACCTTGAAGCTCTTCTGCTTCGGGCCCGCGGGGACGACCCACACCAGCTGGTATGTGCCCTCCGGGAGCCGGTACGTCTCACTGCGCGCACTGCCGTTGATGAGCGGAAGGGTGTCCAGCAGGGTGGTACCCGGCGGCACGGTCGGGGGCTGCTCGGTGATCGTCCAGGGGACCGAGGGGAACGACTCGAAGTTGCTCGCCGCCAGTACGAACTTGCAGACCTCGACCCCTTCGCGGTCGCCGCTCGAGTGCCAGCTGACCGAGCGGATGTCGATGTCACCGCTGTCGCCAGGGGCGGCGTAGGCGGCGGGAGCTCCGGCCAGTGTGGCACCGGCGACTGCGACTGCGACGGCCACCTTGGTGCCCGTGCGGACATTGCGGGATCGGACGGAACTGGAGATACGCATGAAGGCTCCTTCAAGCCGAGATGATTGTCGTACTGATCATCTGATCGCCTAAGAGATGCCATGAATCGTCGTAAAAGTCAGATAAGACACGGGAATATTCCAGAAGTGCCCTGATCGGCAGACAGCACGTGAGTGCCATGCGGGCGCACGGACCGGGCTGCGGGCCGGGAAGCAGTAGCGGGACGGAGCCGTACCGTTGCCGCTCGATCTTCCCCATGTGGTTCGCCAGGTTCGACACGACCGACGCCCCGGCCCTTCCTCCCGCGTCTCCTGCGCGCGGACTTCTCGGCCCGCCGCGAACGAACCGCTACTGCCGCCGTCGCCTGACAGGTGGTCGAAGACCCGGAGTCTTCGACCTGCACCAAGTCCTGCTCGCGGAGCCGAAAGCGGTCGACGCACTCGGCTGGTGGGGTATGTGGGCGGCCGCAGCGACGTACCTTCGGCGCGATCCCGGCGGTGCGACGGAACACGCAGGATGCTGAAGACCCCGTCAGGAGGATCGCCGTGACTTCACTGCGGCGATGATGCCGAGGCCCGCGCCGACAGCCAGCACAAGAAGCCCCCTCAACCACACATCGTGTTCGATCCGGGTGGCGAGCAGGACGCAGGACAGGGCTCCGAGGACCGGGACGAGGGTCGGTGCACGAAAATGGTCCTGCGACACCAGGTCGCGGCGCAGGACGAGGAGCGAGGTGTTGACGAGGAAGAAGACCACCAGGAGCAGCAGGACCAGGGTGGAGGCGAGCGTGGATACATCCCCGGTCAGCGCGAGGACCAGCGAGAGCGCGGTGGTCGTGGCGATAGCAGCCCAGGGGGTGCGTCGGCTGGGAAGGACCTTTGTCAGGAAACGGGGCAGGAGGCCGTCCCGCGCCATGCCGTAGGTCAGGCGCGAGGACATGATGCCCGTCAGCAGTGCTCCGTTCGCGACGGCCACCAAGGCGATGGCGCTGAAGAGTTCGGTGGGAATCCCTCCCGCCCTTCGGACGACTTCCAGGAGCGGCCCGCTGGATTCCGTCAGCTTCTCGGTCGGCACGGCCACGGCTGCCGCAACGCCGACCAAGGCGTACACAGCGCCTGCAGTAAGCAGTGCGCCGAAGAGCGCTCGGGGGTACGAGCGTCGGGGATCACGCGTCTCCTCGGCCACGTTGACGGACGTCTCGAACCCGACGAACGAGTAGTAGGCGAGCACCGCGCCGCTGAGAACGGCGCCCACGGGCCCTTCACGTGACGTGCCCAGGTCTGTGAGCCTTCCTGTGTCACCGTCGCCGCGCAGCACGATCCAGGCGCCGAGCCCGATCACCAAGAGCAACCCGCTGACCTCGATGACCGTGGCGACGACGTTGGCCCGGGTCGACTCACGGATGCCCCGCGCGTTCAACAGCGCCAACGCGATGAGAAAGACGATCGTCACCAGCACCACGGGGAGCGTGATGAACTCGGACAGATAGTCACCGCCGAATCCGCGGGCGAGGGCAGCCACCGACACGATGCCGGCCGCCAGCATGCAGAAACCGGCGAGGAAGCCGAGGAACGGCCCGTAGGCCAGGGTTGCGTAGTGCGAAGCGCCGCCCGCACGCGGATATTTGGTCACCAGCTCCGCGTACGAGGCGGCTGTCAGGAGAGCCAGACAGAGAGCCACGAGCAGGGGAGCCCACACGGCACCGCCGGACTTGGCGGCGACCTGGCCCACCAGGACGTACACGCCCGCCCCGAGGACGTCCCCGAGGATGAAGAAGTACAGCAGTGAGGTGGTCAGAGCCTTCTTGAGAGGTGTCGAAGAATCCGTGGCCGGGGGAGTCGTGGAAAGTGGTTTCACGTGGCAGCACGTACCCGGCTCGTCGCCCAGCAGACGGCGAACCCCTCGTATGCCTGCGAAAGTGAATGCGTAGGTCAGAAGAGGTCGGGTACCGGAGGGCCTGCGGATTCGACGAGAACTGGAGAACCGATGGCTGTACGACACCGATTGATCGAACGTTCCGTCGAGGACGTCTGGGCGGTTCTCGCAGATCCCACCCGCTACGGCGACTGGGTGGTGGGAACGTCTGAGACGACGCCTGGTGAAGGTACCTGGCCCGAGGTCGGCGCCGACATCACGTACACGGTCCAGCTGGGCTGGTGGTCCGCCCAGGGACGCACCGTCGTCCGACGCTGTGAGGCCCCGCACGTGCTGGAGCTGGAAGCCGATAGCGGTTGGCTGGGCACCGCCCGGATCGCGCTGAAGGTACGACACTGGGGACAAAACACGCTGGTGATCATCGATGAACACCCCTTGCGAGGGCCCGCCGCGAAGCTCCACAACACCGCCATCGACGCGTTTGTCCAGGTGCGTCACCGCACCATGCTCGCCCGTCTGGCGGACGTGGTCGAGAGCGCCCCAAGGGGCGAACACATGGTCGCATGACTCCTGCCGCCCGTACGACGACAGAGCGGCTGCGCAGTGGTGGCTCGGCGAACATGAGGAGGCAACGATGCCGGATGCGGTGGTCATCGGCGCGGGACCCAACGGGCTCGTCGCGGCGAATCTTCTCGCCGCCGCGGGGTGGAGTGTGGAGGTGCTGGAGGAGCAGCCCGAACCGGGCGGCGCGGTCCGCCACGACCGTGGAGTCCATCCCGGCTATGTGAGCGACCTCTTCAGCGCCTTCTACCCGCTGGCCGCCGCATCCCCTGTCCTCGGCGGGCTGGAGCTCCAGGATGAGGGGCTCGAATGGAGTCGTGCTCCCCGGGTGCTGGCCCACCCGCTGCGGGACGGCCGGTGCGCCGTGCTGGAACCGGGGGTGCGTGAGACGGCAGCCGGGCTGGATACGTTCGCGGTGGGTGACGGGGCTGCTTGGCTCGATCTGTTCGGCACCTGGGCCCGTCTGGGCCCTGACATCCTGCGCGCTCTCTTCACCCCCTTCCCACCCGTACGGGCCACCGTCCGGCTGGCTGCCAAGCTCCGGGCGGCAGGGGGACTTCGTCTGGCGCGGACGATGGTCCTGCCCGTGCGTCGCCTCGGTGAGGAGGGGTTCCGCGGCGAAGCGGCGAGGCTCCTCCTTGCGGGGAACGCGCTGCACGCCGACCTCGGCCCCGAGGCGGCAGGCAGCGGAGGTTTCGGCTGGCTGATGTCCATGCTCGGCCAGACCTATGGCTTTCCCGTGCCGGTCGGGGGCGCCGGGGCGCTCACTGCGGCTCTGGTGCGGCGACTGGAGCGGCACGGCGGTGTCGTCCGGTGTGGCGAGCGCGTGGACGAGATCGTCGTACGCGCAGGCCGTGCTGTTGGCGTACGCACCGTGAGCGGTGAATCCGTTCCGGCCTCCCGAGCGGTGCTCGCCGATGTCTCCGCACCGGCGCTCTACGGCGGAATGGTCGACCCCCGGTTTCTCCCTGATCAGCTGCTGAGCGATCTGCGTCGCTTCCAGTGGGACTTCGCGACCTTCAAGGTCGACTGGGCGCTGAACGGGCCGGTGCCGTGGATCGCCGGTGAGGCGTCCACCGCGGGGACTGTTCATCTGGCAGACGGGGTCGACGGTCTCACCCGGTTCGCCGCGCAGATCGCGACCGGGCATGTACCCGACCGCCCCTTCCTCCTCTTCGGGCAGATGACCACGGCGGACGCTACACGCTCACCCGCCGGGACGGAGTCGGCCTGGGCCTACACCCACGTTCCGCACCGCATCAAGGGCGACGCCGGCGAGGGCGGCCTCACGGGACGGTGGGACCGGCGCGAACAGGAGGCCATGGCCGACAGGATGGAGCACGAGATCGAGCGCTGGGCGCCGGGGTTCCGATCGCGTGTCATCTCCCGCCGGGTTCTCGCTCCCCCGACCATCGAGTCCATGGATGCCAACCTGCTCGGAGGCGCGATCAACGGCGGTACCGCCGCCGCGCACCAGCAGCTGGTGTTCCGCCCGACCCCGGGCACGGGAAGGCCCGAGACACCGGTAAAAAATCTCTACCTCGCCTCGGCATCCGCACATCCCGGTGGCGGCGTGCACGGGGCCCCCGGCGCGAACGCGGCCCGTGCCGCGCTGCGCGCCAGAAGTGTCCACCGTCTGCACACGCCTACGCTGCCCTGGGCCGCCCGGGCGGGGAAGTCCACCACGTGACGGCTTGGCGCTGCTGACAGACCTCTGCTTCGGCCCCTCAGCGCGGATCTGCTGTGCTCCCACCGTCCCGAACGGTCGCGCGTCGTGCTGCTCGTCGTCCGACTCCCAGCAGCCCCGTCGCTGCATACCGGGAGTGCGTCAGCTTCCTACGGGACATTTGAGTGATGACTCCTGGTAGAACGCCGCGCACCAACTGGCCGCTCCGAAGCCACCCCGGTACGTATACGGAGGACGCGCGTCGCTCTACCGAGGTGACCACGCGGCGGGCCATATCCTCGGCGGAACCGACGGCGCGGGCGGGCCGCGGCATATGCCTTCGGAGTTTCCTCATCACCGTGTAACGGTCGGCGTCGCGAATCATGTCGGTGTCAATCCAGTTCAGGTACGCAATCCCGACGCTGACACCGCAGGAGGCCGTTTCGGCACGCAGGGAATGGGTGAAGGATTCCACGCCGGCTTTGGACGCGCAGTAGGCACTCATCATCGGCACCGCTCCGATGGACGCGAGCGAGGCGATCTGCAGGTAGTGGCCGCGGGTGTCCAGCAGGTGCGGCAGGAATGAGCGAGCGGTGACAGCGCTCCCGATCAGATTGATCTCGATCACGCGTCGCCAGCTGTCCGGATCCGAGTCGACGAAAGGGCCGGCTTCGGCCACTCCTGCGTTGGCGACGACGATCGAAACGGGGCCCATGAGACGTCGCACGTCCTCGGCGGCGTGGGCCATTGCGACGTCGTCGGTAATGTCCACGGGCCAGGACCGCGACGCTGTCGGGAGTTCGATGGCCACCTGGGCGAGGACGTCCCCTTCCAGGCCGAGGAGGGCCACGTTGACGCCACGGGCAGCCAGTTCCTCGGCGATGGCCTTGCCGAGCCCACGTGCGCCACCGGTCACGACGGCCGTGCGACCGCTCAGGAGTCGCTCGTGGTCGGTCATTGGCGATTCTCCAGGTGTATGCGGTGTTGGTTGATCAAGAAGCCGATCACGAGGGGTACGGCGGCGAGGACTCCGACTTCGGCCAACGGGCTTGCGCAGCCGGGATCCCGCTCGCGTGGGTCAGTAGCGCCCGAGCCTTCCACCAGTACCACCCGGTCTCCGATCCGCCGGTGGCGCATCTGCACGACATCCTGCGCAACGCGCCTTCTACCGTCGCTGGGGCTGCGGCCGATGACCGACCGGCTCCAGGTGTTGGCCGATCGCGGACTCGCCCCTGGGAACCATCACACCGGACGCCTGGCTCTGGGTCCAGGCAGCGAGTGCCGACCCGGGGCAGCGGAGTGACCCGGAGCGCACCCGCGGATCACCACGTCGTGCCGAAGCCCGCGAGGCTCGGAGCCGCGGAGTTCTTCAGCTATCCGGAGCGGTCCGAGGCCGGCCAGACGTAGGGCAGGCCGTCGGGGTCGTCCGGGAAGAGAGGGACGTAGATCGCCGGGTCCTTACTCCGAAGCGCGGACCGGTGACTACGGTGGAATGCGGGGTCCCCCAACCACGGCGGCACCTCGTGCACCGCTGAGAGTTCAGCCTGCGACCGCACACTCGGCGCCGTTCCGCGGGGCGACAAACCGGCCACGAGCGAAGCGGCGCACGTGTCCGCACGCCCAGTAGCCGTCCACACCCGGCAGACCTCGAGCCCATACCGCACCAGCGCCTCCTGATAGCCCGTCCACATGCGAACGGCCGGGTGGTGCCGCCATCCGTAACCTGGGACTGTCAGGCCGCGCAACACCTGAAGTGCTTCGACGCGCTGCTTGCCCAAGCGCCGGGAGTCGAGCACTGCGGCGGAGGCGACGAAGTCGGGATAGGGCAAGAACGTCTGCATGTCTGGCTCAGCCCTCGGGGTCGATGCTGCCGGTCACCTGGGCCAGAGGGGCCCGTGCCGAATGTCAGGGCTTCAATCTCGCACAGCCTCACGCGCCCAGCTTCTGGAGCGCCCCCGGGAACACCGGCCTCGGCGACCGGAAGTGGGCAGGGGGCCAGCACCCGGACAGACGGAGATGGGCCGACTGGGTGTTTAGACCACGAGAGTTGTTGACGGTGGTGCAGCGCCTGGCCCTCGTGAAGGCGCTTGAGACACGTTCACCCCCAGGCGGCACCGCGGTGGTGTCGGGCATTTCTCGGGTCGAGGTGGCGCCGTGGGCAGCCTCGCCGTGACGGTCAGCGTTCGCCGGACGAGCGGCCTGCGGGCAATGGATGTGCCGCCGGGGCGTGCGTGCCACCCTTGATCGTTCTATGTCTTGTCGCCGAGGCTTGCCATAGCGTCGTGGACTTGTTGTGGGGTCGGCTGGCTCGCGGGCAGAGGGTGGCGGGAGGACTCGGTGCGCAGGCCGTCCAGGAGGAAGGCGGCCTGGCGGCGCCACCCGGTTGGTGCGGCCTCGCCGGTGGCTCGGGCCAGCAGGGCATTGGCGGCAAAGGCGAACACCAGATCGGCGTTGGTGAAATCGGGACGGAGTACGCGGGCTTCGTGGGCCCGCTCAACGATCTGCCGTGCGGCGCCCATGCTCCGGGCGCAGGCGGCCATGAGGCGTTTCGCGTCCGGGTAACGCCCGCTGACCACGTCGGCGACGGCTGGATCGGTGGCCTGGAGTTCGCAGAGCTTCTCGACGTAATACGTGAAGCCCTCCCAGGCGTCTTCCATAGACAGGGCCTGCTGGCTGACCTGGTCCAGGATGTGTGCGGCGCGATCGGTCACCACCTCGTCGATGAGTGCCTCACGCGTGCCGAAGAGGTTGTAGAGGGTGCCGTGGCTCACGCCCGCCCGTCGGGCGATCTCCTTGAGCGGCACCTGCAGACCGCGTTCTTGGAAGAGCTCGGCAGCGGCTGCTCGCAGCTTCTCCGCGTTCCGTTGTGCGTCGGCCCGCATGTGGTGATTCCTCCTGGTCCCCTGGCCTGGCGTATCCCTTGCCGCGTGCTGCCGGTCGACAGAACGTGACCACCGGGTCAACTTGCATGTTACCGTCGAACCGTAAGTTGACCAGCGGGTCAAGATGACCGGAGCAAGGAGTCCACCGCATGTCCAAAGTGATCGCCGTCTTCGGGGCCGGCACCGGTCTCGGCGCCTCTGTCGCCCGCCGCTTCGGCCGCGAAGGTTTCCGTGTCGCCCTGGTGGCGCGCCGCAGACAGCGCCTTGATGCCCTCGTCGAGCAGCTGGCGGTGGCCGGCATCGAGGCGGCCGGGTTCACCGCCGATCTGTCCAGGCCCGCTGAAGTGCCGGCCTTGGTGGCGAGGATCCGCGACCGTTTTGGCCGCGTCGACGTGGTCGAGTACGGGCCGTTCAGCAGCGAGCAGAGCCTGATTCCAGCCGCCGAGATGGATGCTGCCGCCCTGGAAGAGGGCATTCCGATGTTCTTGCTGACGCCTGTGGAAGTGGTACGTGCGGTTCTGCCGGAGTGGACAGAGCGGGGCGATGGAGCCTTCCTCCTGACCACCGGCGTCACGGCCGTCCGCCCCATGCCCCGGCTCAGCGGACTGGCCCCCGTAGGCGCCGCCGCCCGTAACTACCTGCACTCTCTCCACGGTGAGCTCGCTGAGGCGGGAATCTATGCCGGCACCCTCTCCGTCGGTGCGACGATCGACCGCAGCGAGTTGAGCGCCCTCATCGCCAAAGCCGGAACCTCCACTGGATCGACTGCGGAGTTCCCCCTCGTCGACCCCGACGACCTCGCCGAGCAGTACTGGGACATGTACACCAAACGAGACCGGATCGAGCAGCTCTACCCTCAGCCCCAGTAGCCCAGGACGCGCTGACGACCGGCCCCTACGCCGTAGCGCGCGGCGAGGACCGTAATCCCCACGCAGGGGCGAGGAGATGGGGCCGTTCCTCACCTCCACGCGTCTCAAGGAACTCGGCAACATCCCCGACGGCGGCGGACATCGGATCATGCCCCGCCAGCAAGCCCTCGCCAACCGGCAGGCCGCCACCGACGCGCGCAAGGGCGGTAGCACCGTGATCGGCTACGGCTTCGTCCACTCCGCCATGGATGACCACTCCCGGCTCGCCCACAGCGAGGTCCTGACCAGCGAGCGCAAGGAGACCGCCGCCGCGTTCTGGCGGCGAGCGAACGCCTTCTTCACCGCTCACAGCATCACCGTCGAACGCGTCCTCACGGACAACGGCTCCTGCTCCCGATCCCGGCCGCCCGTACTCCAGCAACACTGAACGCACCGACGCCCTGGCGGATTTCCGCCACATCTACAACTGCCACCGATGCCATACCGCACGTGAAGGCCAGCCACCCATCAGCCGCGTAAACAACGCTCCAGGTCAATACACCTGGGTCTGAGAGCACGCATTGTTCCGGCCTGATCTTGGTCGGTGACAGCGCCCTGGGGCGGGAAGTGCGCTGTGGGATGACCGTGTTCCAGCGGACGCTTCCTGCCTTGAGGCGTGAGCTTTGCATACATTCCGTAACTGCCTGAGTGGCGGCCCTCCTGCAAGCAACACATTCTGGACGAGAGGCGGACAGCCGTCCCGCTGAGAAGGCGAGAAGTAGATATGGCCGAGAGTCTTCGCAGCGCGCGGCGACGGACGCTCCCACAAGGGCGTGCACGGCCCCACGAAGGACCAGCTCTACACGGACGCCAGCAACAAGAACATCGACGGGCGTTCCTCCATGAATAAGGAACAGCTTCGCAAAGCCCTCGGCCGCTGACGCCCACCGGCGGTCCGGGAACCGGCCGCCGTACGACGGAGGAATCGGGACATGCCTGCAGACGCACGCGGCGACGATGTGTACCAGCCGCAGGACGACGATGGCGGCGATCCGCCGAACGACGAGCTCGATCTGGAGAACACGCTCGAAGAACGGAATCTGGACGACCGGTTGGAAGAGGGGTACTCCCCTCCCGAACGCCCCTTGGCCGTGAACAAGTTCGGCACGACCGGGGCCGAGGCGCGCGACGGTGAGTCCCTGGACCAGCGGCTCGCCCAGGAGGCCGACGACGTCGAAGCACCCGATGGTGACGGCATCGGCGACCTCACCGGGGGCGAGGGCGAGCTCTTGGAGGGATCCGAGCGCGAGCCCCGGGCAGGACGGCTCAGAGCGTCGGCCGACGCGGCCGGGCGGGAGAACGACGTATTCGCCGAGGACGTGGGCACCGACGGCGGCGCGGCGTCGGCGGAGGAAGCGGCCGTCGGTGTCACCGACGAGGCGGACATCCAGGGGCGCGAGGCCTGACGGCCGGTGAAAGCGGGAGACATGACTGGCGCGGCGATCTTCGATGTGGACGGAACGCTCACCGATACCAATCACCTCCACGTGGTGGCGTGGTGGGAGGCGTTCCGGCAGGCCGGGCACACCGTGGCTATGCCGGACATCCACCGGGCGGTCGGGCTCGGCTCCGGTGATCTGATCGAGCGGCTGCTGGGGTCCGACAGGGACCCCGAGCAGGACGCGGCCATCAGCTCCGCCCACACCGTGCTCTACGCGACGTACTTCGACCGCCTTCCCGCGTTCCGTGGCGCGGGCGACCTGCTGCGGACTCTGGCCGGACGTGGTTGGCGGGTTGTCCTCGCCACCTCGGCGAGCGGTACGGAGCTCGCAGCTCTGCGGCGGGCGGTGGGCGCTGACGACGCGGTCCGGGCCACTGCGAGCTCGGACGACGTCGACCGGGGCAAACCCTCACCGGAGCCTGTCGAGCTGGCATGCCGGCTGGCCGGAGTCAGTGCGGGGCAGGCAGTGTTCGTGGGTGACACGGTGTGGGACATGGAGGCGGCGGACCGGGCCGGGGTGACTGCAGTTGCTCTCCTGTCGGGCGGTATTCCTCGTGCAGACCTGGAGCGGGCAGGAGCGGAGGCGGTCTACGGGGATGTCGCCGAGCTGCTCGACCGCCTAGACGGCAGTCCTTTCGGTCCGGGCCCCGGCTGACGCGCGGGTTCCTCTTGCCGACCGGAATCGTTGCAAATGGGCCGTTCTTGCTTCGCCTCCAGACCCGCCTGCGTGTTTCATGGGGCGGCTGATGGGAACCCGGCACACTCGTCCACGAATTCCGGCGACGAAGGGAGCGGGACCGTGCGCGCACTGACCTACCAGGGAAGGCGGGATGTCCGGGTGGAGACGGTCCCGGATCCGCGGATCCAGGATTCGACGGACATCATCGTCAAGATCACGTCCACCGGGATCTGTGGCTCCGATCTGCATCTCTACGAGGTCCTCGGGCCCTACCTCGATCCGGGCGACATTCTGGGCCACGAACCCATGGGCGTCGTCGAGGAGGTCGGCCGCGAGGTGACCGCCGTCGCTCCGGGGGACCGGGTCGTGATCCCCTTCAACGTGTCCTGCGGTCACTGCTACATGTGCGGGCAGGGACTGCACTCGCAGTGCGAGACCACCCAGGTACGCGAGCGAGGCACCGGTGCATCCCTGTTCGGGTACACCAAGCTCTACGGGCAGGTGCCCGGAGGGCAGGCGGAGTACCTGCGGGTCCCCTTCGGCAACGACTTGCCCATCAAGGTCCCACACGGGCCCTCGGATGACCGATTCGTGTATCTCTCCGACGTGCTGCCCACCGCCTGGCAGGCCGTGGAGTACGCGGACATCCCGCCCGGCGGCAGCGTGACTGTCCTGGGCCTCGGCCCGATCGGGGCCATGGCCGCCCGGATCGCCCGCCATCGGGGCGCCGACCTCGTCATCGGCGTGGACCTGGTCCCCGAACGCCTCGACCGGGCGAGCAGGTACGGGGCGACCTGCCTCGACCTGCGCCGCTACGACAAGAACCTCGGGGAAGCCGTCCGCGACCTCACCGACGGACGCGGCACGGACGCGGTGATCGACGCCGTGGGCATGGAGGCCCACGGCTCCCCCGTGGCCAAGGCGGCGCACACGGCGGTCGGACTTCTCCCCGACGCGATGGCCCAGCGCATGATGGAAACCGCGGGCATCGACCGTCTCGCCGCGCTGCACACGGCGATCGACTTGGTGCGCCGCGGCGGCACGATCTCCGTCTCCGGCGTGTACGGCGGCAGCGCTGACCCCATGCCCCTGCTCACCATGTTCGACAAGCAGATCCAGCTCCGCATGGGGCAGGCCAACGTCAAGCGATGGGTGGATGACCTGCTGCCCCTGCTCACCGACGACGACCCGCTGGGCGTGGACTCCTTTGCCACCCACCACCTGCCACTGGAAGAGGGCCCAAAGGCTTACGAGACGTTCCAGAAGAAGGCCGACGGCATGATCAAGACCCTGCTCGTCCCCTGACCGGCGTCGAAGTCGGCATGAACGTACCCGACCACGCCCGACCGCTCCCTCCAAACCATCCGCGTCTGCACCGAGGACCCCGACAACCGCCCCGTCAGCTCCAATCCCGACCAACGCCGTACCGGGGGAACACCCGTGATGGGCCAAACCTTCGCTCCCTCAGGCCAACAAGAAGTACCCACCGAGCGGGACATGGCTGAGTTCGCCGGCCATGACGTAGAGGGAGAAACCGTCCGGGGCGCCGACCATGATGTCCGCCCGTGGAGCGGTGTGGACATGGGCGACGGCGACGCCTGGCCGACACTGCGGTACAAGGCCCTGGCCGCCGACATCCTGCTGATCGCAACGCCCATCTGGCTCGGCCACCCGTCCAGCGTCTGCCAGCGGGTCCTGGAGCGCCTCAATGCCGAGTCCTCCGATCCCGACGACGAGGGCCGCCCGCACACGTACGGCAAGGTCACGGCCATGGCTGTCGTCTCAACGAGGACAGTGCGCACAAGGTGAGCGCGGACGTGTTCCAGGGCCTGAAGTGACGTCGGTTTCTCGCTGGTGCCCGGAGCGGACACGCACTGGGTCGGCAAAGCGATGCAGGGCACCGACTGCCAGGACCTGGAGCCATGCTGAGAATCGGATTTCCTGTCCTGGGTGGCACAGACGTTGCCCGCGCAGCGGCCTTCTGGACCGCAGCGCTGCACCTGGACGTCTCCACGCAGTGGCACAGCAGAATGTGGCGCGCCCTCAGCCAGTCCTCTTGTGGCTCCGCTCATGATCCGCCGGACAGTGCCCAAATTTCGACCGCTGCCGCCGCGCGGTACCGGCGAGGAGTGATCGCCGGTACCGCACGTTTCATCGTCCTGCGGAGACCTGGGGTGCGCTCTCCGGGAGAGCTCTGTGGTCTGCTGCTTGGGTGGGGCGAATGCGGGTAACCGGAGTCGCGCATGGACATGCCAGCTCGGGCGCTGTGGTTCAGACCGTGGTGGGGAAGCGGTCCCAGACGCGGTGAGATTCCAGCAGCTGCAGGACTTGGTCGAGGACGCCGGTCGCGGAGCCGGCACTTACCACGCCGGGTGCGTCGTTGGGGATGGCGGCCTGGGTCAGGACTGCGTCCGCGTCCTCCCAGTGACCGATGGCCTTGCCGTGGCGGAACGCTTCGTTGAGGAGCAACAGCAGCCTGGGGTCGGTGCTGGAGGGCTGGGCGTCGCCCGCCTTGGCATCACGGGCTCCGTAGCCGTCCCCGCCGGGAGCCGGGGCGCCGGCGAGGACGAGGGCGTCGAATTCGATCGAGCGCGCGGTGGTGAAGGTGCGCTGAACGGTGACGGGGTCGTCGTCCGGTCCGATGGTGCCACCCGCCGGGGCGATGACGAGGGGGACCATCCCGGCGTCCAGGAGTGCTCGCTGTACGGTCCTGACGCCGTCCAGGTCCGCGTTCGCGTCGGCGACGATGCCGACGATCCGACCGTCCAGTGGCCAGGTCTGCCCGAGTTGGGAGAGCGCGGCGCTGGGTGCAGGGTCGGTGAGCCGGGCCTCGCCGGCCGGGGTCGGAAGGCCGAGACCGGCGGCGACCTGGGCGCAGAGCTCGCTGTCGACGTTGGCCAGTACGGTCAGTGCCCGTTCCTTGATCGCCTGCTCGTAGCACTTGCCGAGCTCGAAGGTGTAGGCGGCGATAATATGTTCGCGCTCGGGGGGAGTCATGCTGAGCCAGAACAAGCGCGGCTGGCTGAAGTGGTCGTCGAAGGACGCGGGCGCCTTGCGTTCCTTGACGCTCGCGGCCACCTTGGCGGGCACTTCGACGAACGCGCCGGCGTCTTCACCGGCGGCGAAGGGGCAGCCGCCGTCGAGGGAGTTGGGCCGGTAGGGGCCGACGCCGCGGTGGACTGCGGTCTGGTGCATGCCGTCGCGCAGCATGTCGTTGACCGGCGCATGGGTGCGGTTGATCGGCAGCTGGCCGAAGTTGGGGCCGCCGAGCCGGGTGAGCTGGGTATCGAGGTACGAGAACAGGCGCCCCTGGAGCAGTGGGTCGTCGGTGACATCAATGCCGGGGACGAGGTGGCCGAGGTGGAACGCGACCTGTTCGGTCTCGGCGAAGTAGTTCGACGGGTTCGCGTTCAGGGTGAGCAGACCGATCGGCTGGACCGGCGCCATCTCCTCGGGCACGATCTTCGTCGGGTCGAGCAGGTCGATCCCAGCGAAATTCTGCTCCGGGGTGTCCGGAAACGTCTGGATGCCCAGCTCCCATTGCGGAAAGGCCCCCGCCTCGATCGCGTCCGCCAGGTCCCGGCGGTGGAAGTCGGGGTCGACTCCGGCGGCGATCTGCGCTTCTTCCCAGACCAGGGAGTGGACGCCCAGCTTGGGCTTCCAGTGGAACTTCACCAGCGTGCTCGCGCCCTCCGCGTCGACGAGGCGGAAGGTGTGGACGCCGAAGCCCTCCATCATCCGGTAGGAACGCGGGATGCCCCGGTCGGACATGTTCCACAGCGTGTGGTGCGTGGCCTCGGTGTGGAGGGTGACGAAGTCCCAGAACGTGTCATGGGCACTCTGCGCCTGCGGGATCTCCCGGTCGGGGTGCGGCTTGCCGGCGTGGATGACGTCGGGGAACTTGATCGCGTCCTGGATGAAGAACACCGGGATGTTGTTTCCGACCAGGTCGAAGACGCCCTCCTCGGTGTAGAACTTCGTTGCGAAGCCCCGGGTGTCGCGCACGGTGTCCGCAGAACCGCGGGAACCGAGAACGGTGGAGAAGCGGACGAACACCGGGGTTTCCACGTCCTTCGCCAGGAACGCGGCCTTGGACACGGAGGCCGCTGTGCCGTAGGCACGGAACACCCCGTGTGCGGCCGCGCCCCGGGCGTGAACGACGCGCTCCGGGATCCGCTCGTGGTCGAAGTGGGTGATCTTCTCTCGCAGGTGGTGATCCTGCAGCAGCACCGGGCCTCGCGGTCCCGCCTTCAGCGAATGGTCGGTGTCGTACAGCCGGGCCCCTTGGGCAGTGGTCAGATACTCGCCGTCCTGCGCGACTTCCTTCTGGGGGATCCCGGTTTCCTGGCCGGTCGGGCTGTACGTGTCCGGGCCACGCTGGTCCGACTTGGGCGGCAGGGGGCCGGTAGGATCGATCGGCTCGTCCACCGGCGGCGGCACCGGTCCCGGCGCGCCAGGGATCTCGTTCCCGGGGGCGACGGTGTCCTGGACCGCCTCGACCACCTTGTCGGCCGTGGCCTTCACGGGGTTCTTCTTCTCGCTCATGAAACGTTCTCTCCTCAATGCGTTGCGGGTGTCACCCGGCGTTGTCGTGCGGGTGTTCGGGTTCCGGGCCGAGGGACCAGCGGCCGGTGGCCGGGTCCCGGTGGGCGAGTCCGCGCTCGGCGAACGCCTCCAGCCAGTCGGTCATCGGCCACCAGCCCCAACGGCGGTGGAAGGTCTCGGCGTTGCGCAAAATGTCATGCAGATGCGCCACCGGAGGTTCGGAGACGGGGTGGTACTGATGGAAGGCCGGGGCGCCGCCTACCCAGGTGAGCGGAACGTCGGCGACGCGGGCCCGTTGGCCGTAGTCGGTGTCCTCGCCGCCGTACCCCTCGTACTCCTCGCAGAAGCCGCCGACGGCGTGCCAGGTCTCCGCCGTCACGGCGAAGGACAGGGACCAGAACAGCCTGTGGTCCCCGCTTCGGCGGAGCTCCCCGGGCGCCGGAGCGGGCCGACCGGGGTGGGGCTCGGCGAGCCCGCCCAGCTCGTTGAGCCGGTAGCCGTACGGGGCCGGGGGCGGCAGGTAGGAGACGGTGCCGCAGAGCAGGGAGCGCCGGTACTCGCTGTCGAGGGCGGCCTGCCGGTAGCGTTCCAGCAGATGTTCGCCGGGTACGCAGTCGACGTCCAGGAAGACCAGCAGGTCGGCGCCGTACTCCACTGCCCGGGCCGCGCCGAGGTTGCGGGCGCGGGCCAGGGGCAGGTTCCCGTTCGTCACGGGGCAGTCGACGACCGTCGCGACAGGCTCGCGACCGCCCACGACCGCACGGAGTTCCGGGTCGTCCATCGCGACGACCACGTACTGATCAGGGGCGCGCGAGCCGGCCGCGAGGCCGCGGTGCTGGAGCGTCAGGTGCTGGTGTCGCCCGGCGGCCGGGGTGATCACGGCAGTGTGCATCACAGAGTCCTTCGCTCGTACGCGGCGTCGGCCAGGGCGCGGGCCGCCTGGGTTGCGCCGTCACCGGGTGCCCAGTGCGACCAGCGGTCTCCGCCGTGGGCGTGAGCCTGTTCGAGGAGACCGGCCCAGTCGTCGGCGTCCGGCCACCGGGGCGCGACGACGGCCAGTCGGCCACGCGTGAGGGCGCGTCCCGTGGCCGCCTGCTCGCCGAAGGGACGCTCCTGCGGCACTACCACCGTGGGGCGCCGTGCCGCGGCGCATTCGGCGAGGGCGTTCTGGCCGGCATGGGTGACCACGACGTCCGCCGCGCACAGTGCGGGCCAGGGATCCGCCGACCATCGCCCGTCAGGCCCGCCCAGGGTGGCCCACCGCCAGCCGGGGCTGGCGGTCCGTGCCGCGGCGACCTCGGCGGCGGAGATGTCGCGGCCGCCCGAGCCCATGAGCAGGAGGACCCGCCGCGTCCCGTCCGTCGGCTCGTCCGCCGGTGCGGGGGAGCGGCCGTCGAACCGGGAGAACGCTCCTGTGTGCACCGTCTTGGCCCGCCAGTGCCTCGGCCAGCCGGGCTCCGGCAGCGTCGACGGCCACGGGGCGAGGAGCAGTTTCGCCAGGTCGTAGGCCGTGCGGTGCGGCGCGTCCGTGCGCTCGCCGCGCATGGCCACGACCGCGGTCGGGGTTCCCAGAAGCCTGGCCAGCAGGGCGACTTCGACGGAGACGTCGGACACCAGGAGCGCCGGTGACGTCGCCGCGATCCACTCGGCGATCCGTGCCATGCGCCCCCGGAGCCCGGCGTGCAGGACCGGCGCCCAGTGCAGACGCCCGCCCGCGGTCACGTCTCCGAACACGGTCGGGTCGCCGTTGTCGTCCCTCGGCAGGCGTACCCAGGCGCCGGGCCAGTCGGCGGGCGCGGGGAGCGAGGAGAGCCCGGTCACCGTGAGGGGGCAATGCGCCGCGATGGACCGGGCGCGGTGGAGATGGCCGTTGCCCTGATGGTGTACGTAGTAGCCGATCATGCCGACACCGACCGGTAGAACCGTTCGTAACGGGCCGTCATGACGTCCATGGAGCAGGAGGCTTCCGCGTGCCGGCGGGCGTCGTGACGGGAGAGGCCGATCGTGGGCTCTACGGCCTTCGCGAGCGCTGTACTGTCGCCGGGCTCCACGAGGCGGCCGCACGCGGGCGTGACGATCTCCGGCAGAGCGCCCCGGGCGAAACCGCAGACCGGTGTACCGCAGGCCAGCGCCTCCGCCACCACCAGCCCGTACGGTTCGTCCCAGCACGGGGTGACGACGGCGGCCGCCGAGGAACCGACCAGCGCGCACAGATCCGGTTGGTGGAGATGGCCCTCGTACGTGATGGTGCGGCCGAGCCGGGGCCGGACGTACGCCTCGAAGTAGTCGGCGTCGCCCACCGGCCCCGCGATCCGCAGCCTCCGGCCGGACAGCTCCGCGGCCTCGATCGCCAGGTGCGTGCCCTTCTCCGGGACGATCCGCCCCGACCAGACCAGACCAGGTCGTCGCCGCCGGGGCCGGGCTTCCAGCGCCGGGTGTCGATACCGTTGTGTACGACGGTGGCCGCGGGGACGACGTGCCGCCAGGCAACGGCGGTGTGGGCGCTGACCGCGCTGAAGCGCACCGGGCAGTGGGGCGCGATCTGGATGGCCGATTCGATCCAGGGGGTGGGCGGAGTGTGCAGCGTGGTGACGACCGGGACAGGGAGCCCGGGGGCCATCGCCACGGGCAGGTAGTTCAGGCTGTTGTTGTGCACGAGGTCGTACCGCGAAGGCCCACGCGCCAGTTCGAGCATCAGCTGGAGATAGGCGTGATGCTCCTCCAGCCACGGCGCGGCCACCATGCTCGTGTCCCGGCAGGCGCTCTCACTGAACTGAGCCGGACGCAGAGGCAACTCGACCACCCCCAGCCCGGGATCGGAGCCGGGCCCCGCGAAGACGGTGACCTCGTGGCCGCGCGCCCGCAGGGCCGTGGAGAGCGTCCAGGTGTGCGCTTCCAGACCGCCGGCGAACGGCTCGGTGATCGGGTGCCGAGCGGAGGCGATCAGGGCGATGCGCAGCGGCGCCCCCGATGGCGGCAAGGGGGTGTGCCGGCCGCCGGTCACAGGAGTTCTTGGTAGAGCGTCTCGTGGGCCCGGGCGATCCGGAAGCGCTCGGCACCTCGCTCCACCGGGTCCGCCCGCCAGGCGGGACGCTCCTGGTAGGCCGTTCGCACGGCATCGCGCAGGGACGCCGGGTCCAAGCCCTGCCGGTCGTGTCCGTAGATGAGGCACGGGCGCTGCTGGGCGTAGAACCCGCAGGATGGCGCGACGACGGTGGTGCCCAGGTCGTGGCACGCCTCCAGCCAGCCCGAATGGGTCCCGAACCGGTAGGGCAGCACGGACACGTCAAGGCCGATCAGGTAGTCCCACAGCGCGTCGTCGTCGAAGTAGTCGTGCACGCTGAGCTCCAGCCGCCCCTCGAGGCTCATCCCGCGCAGTTCGTCGAGCACTCCGGGCGCGTACCAGTGGCTTTCGGGGTCGTCGACATCCGGGTGGCAGTCGACGCGGAGCACCGCGCCGGGGAGTTCGGGCAGTACGTCCGCGAGCACCCGGACCACCGGCAGAGGATCCATGTTGGGGCGAATGCTCTTGGCGTGGAGCCCGACCGTGAACGCGTCGTGCCGGGGCCGGGGGCGGAGCAGCCCCTCGGGCTCGACCACATGCGGATGGGGAAGGACGGTCGCGGCGCGACCCCACCGTGCGGCGATCTCCTGTGCGGCGCCCGGGGTGAGGGTGATCAGCCGGTCCGCACCGGCGACGAGCACGTCCAACTGCGCCCGGTGCTCGCCCTCGTCGAGATGGTGAGGGTTGGCCAGGTCATGGACGGTGTAGACCAGCGGCTTCCCGTTCCTGCGCAGGGCCGCGAGGAGTTCGCTCAAGGCCGCCGGAGTCTGGGCGTCGAAGCCGAAGTGCAGGTGGAACACGTCGAAGGTGTTGGCGTGTTCGTCCACCCACCCCGGGTCGAGCATGACCGGCGGCCACCACTGCTGGGAACCGCTCGGAGCGCCGCAGGGGCGGGGATCGGCCAATCGTGTCACCCGGCCGCCCTCGGGCGGGGACAGATGACGAACATAGACGTGGTTGGCCGGGACCGACGCGACGCGAATGGTGTCCGCGGACTCGGACGCCGGGCCGGACCCTTGGGGCTCGGCCGCTTCCACGCCGCGGCGCGTGCCGCGCGTTCGGAGCGGCGTTCCGCCCGGACGGGGGTGGGCCAGTGGCTCGGCCACGATGAGCTCCTTGTTCGGTCATGCCCACATCCCCCTGGTCCGTGATCGGCGGGGGCCATGCCTCGCACCGTACGGCGGTGCCTACGTCGGGGCGATCCGCGTTCCCCCACTCGGTGGCCCGGGGACGGTCGACTGGACCGGTGGGGTGAAGGGCTCGGCGTACGCTCCGGCGCGAGCGCCTCCGGGTTCCCCGGACGCTCGGATCAAACGCACACCGACCGCCAGAGAATCCCGCCGCGCCCCGGTGTTAGAACCGGCCGGTTGTGGGCACCCGGGTCGCCGTGCCCGCCGAAGGGCGCTTCTTCGCACTTCGGCCCCGGCCCGACCCGCCGGGACGCCACTGCTGAGGCAATGTGAGGACGACCTATGAGCACGTCGGTGGACCGGATCGCGAAGCCGTGGGGCAGCCGCACCCCGTACGGACGTGACGAGCCCTGGCCCGTACGGGTCGATACGTTCCTCGCCGAGGGTGTGGCACCGGTGGACGTCGAACAGTGGGTCCAGACCGCCTCGATCCTGCACTCCGACGGTGACGCGATGGACGTGGCCGTCAGGGACGGCGCGATGGTCGGCGTACGGGGCAGAGCTGCGGACCGCGTGAACCGGGGGCGGCTCGGTCCGAAGGACCTGTTCGGTTGGCAGGCCAACGCCTCACGCGACCGGCTGACGCGGCCCCTCGTACGCCGTGCCGGGCGGTTGACCGAGTGCGACTGGGACACCGCCATGGAGGCGATCGTCGAGCGTTCGCAGGGACTCCTCGACGAGCACGGTCCCGGTTCGATGGGCTTCTACACATCGGGGCAGCTGTTCCTGGAGGAGTACTACACCCTCTCGGTGCTGGCCCGTGCCGGCGTCGGCACCAACCATCTGGACGGCAACACACGCCTGTGCACCTCCACGGCGGCCGAAGCCCTCAAGGAGTCCTTCGGCTGCGACGGCCAGCCCGGCAGCTACGACGACATCGACCACGCGGACGTCATCGCCCTGTACGGTCACAACCTCGCCGAGACGCAACCCGTGCAGTGGATGCGGGTCCTCGACAGGCTCGACGGCTCCGACCCTCCGCGTCTGCTGTGCGTCGACCCCCGCCCGACGCGCGTCGCCCGGCGCGCGACCGTTCACCTCGCTCCACGTGGCGGTACGAACGTCGCCCTGCTCAACGCTCTGTTGCGCGAGATCATCCGTACCGGCCGAGTCGACCACCGCTTCATCGAAGCCCATACGGTCGGCTTCGCGGAGTTGGCGGGAGCGGTCGAGCCGTGCACCCCCGCGTGGGCGTCCGCCATCTGTGACATCCCCGCCTCGCGCATTGGTGAGGCGGCCGAGCTGCTCGGCACCGCCGACCGACTCCTGTCCACCGTGCTCCAGGGCGTCTACCAGTCCCACCAGGCCACCGGCGCGGCCGTACAGATCAACAACCTCCACCTGATTCGGGGCATGCTCGGCCGGCCCGGGGCCGGCGTCCTCCAGATGAACGGGCAGCCGACGGCCCAGAACACACGCGAGTGCGGCGCCAACGGCGACCTTCCGGGCTTCCGGAACTGGCAGAACGACGACCACGTGGCCGACCTCGCGCGGGTGTGGAACGTCGAACCTGAGACCATCGCTCACCACGAACCGCCCACCCACGCCATGCAGATGTTCCGCTACGCCGAGCAGGGCTCGATCCGCATGCTGTGGATCAGCGGCACGAACCCGGCGGTCTCGCTGCCCGAGCTTTCGCGCATCCGTTCCATCCTCTCGCAGGACCGTCTGTTCGTCGTGGTCCAGGACCTCTTCCTCACCGAGACCGCACAGCTCGCCGACGTCGTCCTGCCGGCCGCGACCTGGGGCGAGAAAACGGGGGCGCTCACCAACGCCGACCGCACCGTGCACCTGTCCCACAAGGCCGTCGACCCGCCCGGAGAGGCGAGGCCGGACCTCCAGATCTTCCTCGACTACGCACGGCGGATGAATTTCCGGGACAAGGACGACGCCCCTCTGATCACCTGGCACGATTCGGAATCGGCGTTCGACGCGTGGAAGCGCTGCAGCGCGGGGCGGCCGTGCGACTACACCGGACTCACCTACGAGAAACTGCGCGGCGGCAGCGGAATCCAGTGGCCCTGCAACGACGATGCCCCCGAAGGCACCGACCGGCTCTACGGCCAGGGAGTGACGTGGGCCGCCCCCGACACCTGCGAGTCGTACGGGAAGGACCTCGTCACCGGCGCCCCGGTGTCGAAGGAGGAGTACCGGGCAGCCAATCCGGCCGGCCGGGCGATGCTCAAGGCAGCCCCGTACCTTCCGCCGCGCGAGATGCCGAGCCACGAGTTTCCGTTTCAGCTGAGCACCGGCCGCACCCTCTATCACTTCCACACCCGGACCAAAACGGGCCGGGCACCCCAACTGAACGCCGCCGCACCGGATGTGTGGGTGGAGATGTCCTCGTACGACGCGGGGGAGCGCGAACTGTCCGAGGGTGACCTCGTCGAGATCACCAGCTCGCGTGGCACCGTCAGGGCCCGCGTGCGCGTCACCGACATCCGTCGGGGGATGCTCTTCATGCCGTTCCACTACGGCTACTGGGACACCGCCTCCGGTTGCGGACCCGACAGCACGGTGGAGGGCCGGGCGGCGAACGAGACAACGGTCACCGACTGGGACCCGGTGTCCAAGCAGCCGCTGTTCAAGACCGCCACCGCGGCGGTGAGACTGGTGGAGAGAAGCGACGGGCAGCACTCTCCCGCTCCGACGAACACGGCTTCCGCGCCCGCTCGCCCGCACAGCGTCCGTGCCACCGGCGGCGGGACGAGTGCCCAGGTCCAGGAATCCCTGGGGGCGTCCCCGCGCCACGTCGGATGCATGGGTGTGGACACATGAGTGATCCGTCCGAAGCGGAGAACGAGGACAGCGCCCGCGGGAGCGCGGAAAGCCGTCACTCACCGGTCGGTTCCCACAACGAATGGGACCCGCTCGAGGAAGTTCTCGTCGGCCGGCTCGACGGTGCCACCACCCCCTCACGGCACCCGGTCGTCTCCTGCAACGTACCGCCGTGGGCCGCCCGGTTTCAGCAGCTCGCCGCAGGTCTGAGATACCCGCGGGCCATGGTCGGACCGGCCCAGGAGGAACTCGATCGATTCGTCGCCCTTCTCCAGTCCCTCGGCATCACGGTCACCCGGCCCGATGCCGTCGACCACCGGCGGCGCTTCTCGACCCCCGACTGGTCGTCCCGCGGATTCTGCAACACCTGCCCGCGGGACAGCATGCTGGTGATCGGCGACGAGATCATCGAAACCCCGATGGCCTGGCCGTGCAGATACTTCGAGACCCACTCCTACCGCGCACTGCTCAAGGGCTATTTCCGCAGGGGCGCCCGCTGGACCGCCGCGCCGAGGCCCCAGCTCACCGACGCGCTGTACGACCCCGACTACCGGACCCCCCGGCCCGGCGAGCCCATGCGCTACATCCTGACCGAGTTCGAGCCCGTGTTCGATGCCGCTGATTTCGTCCGGGCAGGCCGCGATCTGTTCGTCACGCGCAGTAATGTGACCAATGGCCTGGGCATCGAATGGGTGAGACGTCACCTCGGTCCGAAATACCGCGTTCACGAGATCGAGAGTCGATGCCGTACACCCATGCACATCGACACCACTTTTATGCTCCTCGCCCCGGGAAAGGCTCTCGTCAACCCCGAATACATCGACGTGGACCGTCTGCCCGACATCCTGAGAACGTGGGACATTCTGATCGCGCCCCCGCCGGACCCCATCCGCGATCCCCTGTTGCGCATCACTTCCCTGTGCGGAAAGTGGCTCAGCATGAACGTTCTCATGATCGACGAAAAACGTGTCATCGCGGAGCGGCACCACACCACCATGCTGCGAGCACTGGAGAAATGGGGATTCGACCCGGTCCCCTGCGATCTGCTGCACTACGCGCCCTTCGGGGGCTCCTTCCACTGCGCGACCCTCGACATCAGACGGGGCGGTGGGTTGGAGTCCTATTTCGACTGAGACACGCTCCCGCTCGTCTCCGGCTGCCGACGCCGCACCTGCCAGGTTTACTGGGACTGAGGTGTTTACGCACTGTGCGCACGGGCATGCGAGCCCACGTGCTTCGGACAGGAGGCGCGCCCGTGGGAGTCGCGGGCGGCCCTGAGCGACGGCGCCCTGCACTCCGACGGCGGTCCAACGCATCGTCGACGAGGAGTGATCGCGTATGCAGGCTGCATCCGGCCCCGGACGGCGCTCGTGCAAGGACGAATCGCCCTCGACGCAGGGATTCCGGAGGCTGCGGGAACTGCCGCCGGGGCGCGAGCGGGAGAGGCTGCGCAGTGAACTGGTCTGCGCGTGGCTGCCGATGGCTCATCGGATCGCCTCACGGTTCCGCGACCGGGGGGAGGCAATGGACGATCTGCGGCAGGTCGCCGCCATGGGCCTGGTCAAGGCGGTGGAGCGCTACGACCCCCAGCGCTCCGATGCGTTCGAGACGTACGCGGTTCCGACCGTCACCGGTGAGCTGAAACGGCACTTCCGCGATTGCACGTGGGACGTACATGTACCGCGCCGCATCCAGGACCTGCGCAACCGGGTACGGGCGACCCGACGCGACCTGATCCAGGCGGAGGGCGGGCCTCAGTCGCCCACGCATGCCCAGATTGCCGCCGCGGCCGGACTGAGCGAGGAAGACGTGCGGCTGGGAATGGAAGCGCTGGGGAGCTACAGCGCGCTCTCCCTCGACGCCGAACCGGCGGGCATGGAGGGCGGAATGCCCCTGGCCGAACGGCTCGGCGCCTGTGACAGTGCCTTGGACATCGCCGTCGATCGTGAGGCCGTGAAGCCGGGCCTGCGCAAGCTTGCCGAGCGAGAACGGCTGATCCTCTACCTGCGCTTCTTCGGCGACATGTCTCAGCAATCCATCGCCGAGCGCCTGGGCCTCTCCCAGATGCACGTCTCACGCCTGCTCCACCAGTCGTGCGAGCGACTGCGCCAGGACGCCCTGCACGAGGCAGCGTGAACGCCACCGCCCGGACCACCCCCTGTCAACCGCCGGAGGGAACAGCGTGCCGCACCCGTCATCACCCGTCCCTCCCCGCTCATGAAGGCCGCACTCGCCCGCCTCGCACCTGGTCTGCACTGTCCGGATCGCTATCAGGTGGTGCAGTCCCTGAAGGCGGCCATCGCTGCCATCATCGCCTGGGCCCTGACCGGGTGGTGGCTGGAGGCGCCCATGGCCCTGATGGCGCCCTGGGCGGCTGTCGCGCTGGTCCAGGGGACCGTCTACAGGTCCGTGCGGACCGCCGTCCAGATCGTCCTCATGATCGCGGCCGGTACGCTGCTCGCCGCCGGTGCCGCCGCGTCCACCGGCAACACGATGATCGCCGTGGTCGTCGCTCTCCCGCTCACGACGTTGCTCGGCAATCTGGCCCCCGTCGGCGGGCAGGGCCTGTACGCGTCGACCACCGCGCTTTTCGTCCTCGCGTACGGCTCCTACTCCTGGCCGGCCGTCGGGCACCGGCTCCTGGAGACCCTGGTGGGGGCCGCCGTGGGCATCGCCGTGAACGCCCTCGTGCTGCCGCCGGTCCACTCCCTTCACGTCAGCAGGCTGGCGTCCGCACTGCCGCGCGACAGCGCACACCTGCTGCGGGACCTGGCCGACGGCGTGGAGGACTATGACGCTTCGCGGGCCGAACAGTGGCACCGCAGCGCGAAGGACCTGCTGGCCGCGCTGTCGGAGCTGTACGTCGGACGGGGGTGGGACTCCGAAAGCTCCCGGCTCAACCCCGGCCGCCGCCTCCGCCGCTGGACGCCCGCTCCGTCGACCGACTGGGACATCGTCTGGGCCCGAGTGGCGAACCGGCTGCTCGCCCTCACCCTCACGCTCTGGGAGACCGCATCCGAGGACCGGGGGCTGCCCCGCCCGTGGGGCCGTGCCCGGCACGAACACGGCCGTCTCCTGTCGGCGGCGGCGGAGGTGTGCGAGGCGTACGAGTCCCTCATGGCGGACGGCGCGGACCAGGAGCAGCGCGACCGGCGGGACTCCGCTCTGGCCGACGCCCGGCAGGCCCTTGCCGCTGTGAAGGAACACCTGCGCAGCCAAGGCCCCGACGCCGGAGCCGTTCTCGGCAGCCTGATCGCCGACTGCCACGCCCTGCTGGAGGACCTCACGCCCGACGGCGATGCCCAAGCCGGTGAACAGCACGTTTGACACCGGGCGGCCGCGGTACCCGCAGCACGGCCCGCGTGGGCCCGCCCCCCTGACCCACCGGGGCGTCCCGGCGACGCCCGCGGAGTCGCCTCCGTGGTCGCCTGGCGTCGCCCCTGACCTCGCGACCGGCCGAGCCCACACCCGTACCCGCGACCGTGAAGCGCCACCCCGAGGAGGATCCCCAATGGTCGACAGCACGCTCCCGCTTCTTATCCAGGGCTACGCCTGGCTGCCGGACCGCAGGCGCCGCAGCGGCGGAGCGCCTGTCCGCACCCGCCTCCTTGGCAAGAAGGCCATCGCCCTGCACGGTCCGGCCGCCGTGCGGTTCTTCTACGACGAACAGCACATCCACCGCCAGGACGCCCTGCCGCAACCGGTGATCGACACACTCTTCGGCCAGGGGGCCGTGCACACGTTGGACGGCGAGCGCCACCGGGTACGCAAGGCGCTGTTCACAGAGCTGCTCAAGGACCCGTCGGCGGTGCGGGAACTCGCCGATCAGGTGGACAGAGAACTGGAACGGGCGGGGGCGGAATGGTCCGGCCACCAGCGTGTCGTGCTCTTCGACGCGCTGGCTAAGGTGCTCACCCGCGCCGTACACACCTGGGCCGGCGTCCCCCTGGCCGCGGACGAGCTGCGGTACACCGCGCGCGACCTGATCGCCATGGTCGACGGATTCGCCACCGTCGGCCCCCGCCACCTCCGAGCCCGCCGGGCGCGCCGACGCCAGGAAGAGCGGCTGACCCCGCTGGTGGAGGCCGTACGCGCCGAGCCAGGCCCCGGGGAGGACGGGCCAGGCTCCACGGTGTTCCGGACCGTGGCGGCACACAAGGACGCGGGCGGAGCCCTGCTCACGCCGCACACCGCAGCGGTCGAAGTGCTGAACGTGCTGCGGCCGACCGTGGCGATCACCTGGTTCGCCGTGTTCGCCGCTCACGCGCTGCACCGCCACCCCGGACACCGGTCGGCCTTGGCGGCCGATGGGCCCGGCTACGGGTGGGCGTTCGCCCAGGAAGTGCGCCGCTTCTATCCGTTCGCCCCCTTTGTGGGGGGCCTGGCGGCCGAGCGGCTGGAGTGGGCCGGGCGCACCATCGCCCCCGGCACGATGGTGCTGCTGGACCTGTACGGACTCGATCACGACCCGGACCTGTGGCCCGAGCCCTATCGCTTCGACCCGTCGCGCTTCCTGTCCGGCCCCGCCCCCGCCGACGCGCTGGTCCCGCAGGGCGGCGGCCCGGTGGACGGCCACCGCTGCCCCGGGGAGGACGTGACTGTCTCCGTGCTGGCCACGGTCGCCCGGTTCCTGGCGCGGTCGGCGTACGAGGTTCCCGAGCAGGACCTGCGGATTCCGCTGGAGCGCATCCCGACGGCCCCGCGCAGCGGATTCGTCGTCAGCGGCTTCGCCGTACCCCCGGCCGACCGCAGTACGGAAGACCAGCACCCCGCCTGAGCCGCTACGGGTGGTCCGGACGCTCCTCCGGCGGAACTCCGCCACCGGGGCCCCCGCCCTTGCTGCCGTCCTTGTCCGTCCCGTGCGCGCGGGCTCCGGGCCCTCGGGGTGTCTCCGGCTGTCGTGCCTTCATCTCGGCGCTGTCCTGCGGCGTTGCCCCGCCCTTGTCGCTGCGCCGCTGTTCCGGCTGCTGCGGGTTCGACATCGCGATCACTCCCTACCGGTGATTCAGTGCACCCTCCGGGTCCCCGGGAGGCTCCGTACCAAACACCGGTGCCATGACCCCATCGCCGCCCGGCCCCGGACAGGGTGGCGTTTGGTGCTCGGCCGCCGTGGTACCCGGCGACAGCAGAACGGCTTGCGCACCCTACGTGGGGAGAACACATCATGGCCGTCCCCCGTTCCTTCTCGGGGCTCGAAGAGTCCTACTGGATGGAGACCGCGCCTTTTCCTGATCACCCGCGCCTCACCGAGGACATCGAGGTGGACGTCGCCGTGGTGGGCGGCGGCATCGCCGGCCTGAGCACGGCATGGGAGCTGGCCCGGGCAGGCCGGAGCGTCGCCGTGCTGGAGGCCGACCGCATCGCCTCCGGGGTCACCGGCTACACCACGGCCAAGGTGTCGGCGTTGCACTCGCTCGTCTACGCTCGCCTGCGGCGGACCCGGGGCGCCGAGGCGGCACGGCTCTACGCAAGGTCGCAGCTGGACGCGGTGGAGCGACTGGTGGCGATCGCCGGCGAACTGGACATCGACTGCGACCTGGAACGGGTGAGCGCCTACTCCTACGCGGCCGGGCCCGCTTCGCGGGATGCCGTGGAGGCAGAGGCCCGGGCGGCTGCCGATGCGGGTCTGGACGTCTCGTTCGTCACCCGGACGGAGCTTCCCTTCCCGGCCGGCGGCGCGGTCCGGCTCGACGGACAGGCCCAGTTCCACCCGCGTAAATACCTCTCGGCGCTGGCCGATGACCTGCTGGAGCGGGGCGGCCTCATCCACGAACGCACCCAGGTCACCGGCCTTTCCGAGGGGCAGCCGTGCCGGCTGACCACGGAGGACGGGCGACAGGTGGTCGCCCGCGACGTGGTCATCGCCACGCACTACCCCGTCTTCGACCGCGCCATGCTCTTCGCTCGGCTGTCGCCCCGGCGGGAGCTGGTGGTGGCCGCCCCGGTCGCCGCCGACGAGGCCCCGCGGGGCATGTACATCACCGAGGACGAGGGAAAGCGTTCGGTGCGTACCGCGCCGCTCGACGAGGGCCAGCGCCTGCTGGTCGTCACCGGGGAGAGCTTCACGCCCGGAACGGGCGATCCGCAGGAGGGCTTCGAGCGTCTCGACGCCTGGATGCGGGAATGCTTCCCGGTGGGCCCCACCGCGTATCGCTGGGCGGCACAGGACAACGACCCCAGCGATACGGTGCCTCTCATCGGCCCCTTCCATGTCGGGGCCCGGCATACGTATGTGGCGACCGGCTTCGGAGGCTGGGGGATGACGGGCGGCGTTCTCACCGGTCGCCTGCTCACTTCCCTGATCACCGACTCCGGCGCGCGTCCGGAATGGGCAGAGCTGTACGACCCGAGGCGTATCGCGGACGTTGTGCGCGAGGCCCCCGCGCTCCTGCAGCAGCAGGCCGACGTGGCCAAGCACTTCGTGGGCGACCGGATGCGCGTGACGCACGTCGACTCGGTCGACGAGATTCCGCCGGGTACCGGGGCGGTCGTCCGGGTCAAAGGGCGGCGCTGCGCCGTCCACCGGAGCCAGGACGGGACGCTGCGGGCTGTGTCCGCCCGTTGCACCCACCTCGGCTGCCTGGTGTCCTTCAACGAGGCGGAAACGACCTGGGAGTGCCCGTGCCACGGATCCCGGTTCGCCACCGACGGCGCGGTGCTCCAGGGGCCGGCGACCCGGCCCCTGGAGCAGCTGGACGTCACCGGTGAACCGGGGGTGGAAACCGCATGAGTGCGGACGAGCGTATCCGCGTGGGCCGTCGCACGGTGGTCGTCACCCGTCCCGACAAGGTGTTGTTCCCGGCCGACGGGATCACCAAATCGGACCTGGCGGAGTACTACCGCCTCGCCGCCGCCGCGATGGTGCCCCAGCTGCGTGGGCGGCCGCTCATGATGGAGCGGCACCCCGAGGGCATCGAGGGGCAGTCCTTCATGCAGAAGGACGTCCCCGACCATTTCCCGGACTGGTTCCATCGGGTCCAACTGCCCAAGGCCGACGGCACGGTCACCTACGCGGTGTGCGACGAGCCCGCGGCGCTCGTGTACCTCGCCGGACAGGCGTGCGTCACCCCGCACCGCTTCCTCTCCCGGGCGGACCGGCCGCACCACCCCGACCGGATGGTGTTCGACCTCGATCCGTCGGACGACGACTTCGGCGCCGTCCGCACGGCAGCCCTCAGCCTTCGCGACCTGCTCGACGAGCTGAAGCTGCCTTCGGCCGTGATGACCACGGGATCGCGCGGCCTGCACGTCGTCGTACCGCTGGACCGCCGGGCGGACTTCGACGAGGTACGCGACCTCGCACGCCGGATCGCCGACCTCCTGGCCTCTCGCGCCCCCGACGCGCTCACCACCGCACCTCGCAAGGAGGCCCGCGGCGGACGCCTCTACCTCGACGTTCAGCGCAACGCCTATGCCCAGACCGCAGTGGCGCCGTACGCCGTGCGCGCCCGCCCCGGCGCACCGGTAGCCGCGCCCCTCAGCTGGTCCGAGGCCGAGGACCGCCGTACCCACGCCCGCAGCTTCACGATCGCGTCGATGCCCGACCGGATCGCCGATGACCCGTGGAGGAACACCTTCAGCCGCCCCCGGTCCGCACGCGCCGCGTCGCGCCGCCTCGTGGCGCTCGAAGCCGACGCACGCTGACCGAGGACCTGGCGGCACCGCGCATACGCACGTGAGGAGGAGCCGTGTCCGAACTCCCGGACGTGGAGGGCTTCCGCCGTCGGCTGGACGACTGCGGCCGTGGACGCCGTGTCACCGACGTCGATGTGCTGGACAGCGCGATTCTCCGGGGAGTGCCGGCTCGACGGCTGACCTCGGAACTGACCGGGCAACGGCTCGGCGCGCCCTGGCGCCACGGCAAGTGGTTGTTCGCTCCGACGGACGGCGGCCCGACCCTCGGCTGGCATTTCGGCATGACCGGCTCCCTCCTGTGCGATACGGAGCACGAGGAGCCCCACCGGCACGACCGGCTGCCGCTGACTCTGGACGACGGCGTACGGCTGCACTACCGCGACCAGCGCAAACTGAAGGGCGCCCAGTGGTTGCGGGAGGGCGAGGAGGAGCGTCTGCTGGAAGGGCTCGGCCCGGACGCATCGGATGTGACGCGGGCGGAGTTGGCGGACGCCCTGGCCGGTCGGCGGGGCGCGGTCAAGAGTGCGCTCATGAACCAGTCCGTCCTCGCCGGCCTGGGAAACCTCCTCAGCGACGAAGTTCTCTGGCGGGCACGCATCGACCCGCGCACACCGGCCCGCGACCTGGACGCCGACGCCGTCCGCACGCTTCACGGGGCGATGAGGCGCACTTTGCGTACGTCCATGCGCGCCGAGCGCGTGCCGCCCCGCCATTCGTGGCTGACGGGGCGACGGGACGAGCCGGACGCCACGTGCCCCCGTTGCGGGCGGCGACTGGAAGCGGCCCGTATGTCGGGACGGCGCACGGTGTGGTGCCCGCACTGCCAGAAGTAGCCCGTCAGGGCTTGAGGATCACCTTGGTCCAGCCGGGATCGCGGTCGTCGAAGTGGCGGTAGGCGTCGGCCGCTTCGGAAAGCGGCAGTTGGTGCGACACGATGAAGGACGGTTCCGCTTTCCCGCGGTGGATGAGGTTGGCGAGGCGGCGGTTGTACGCTTTCACGTTGGCCTGGCCTGTTCCGATGCGCTGCCCCTTGAACCAGAACTGGCCAAAGTCGAAGGGGAGTTTCCCCTGTTGGGTCAGTTCGGTCGGGGCGCCGTCGTCCTGGGGGAGGAAAACGCCCACGACACCGATGGAGCCGGTCGCCTTCACGGAAGCGACGAGATCGTTCATGGTCGCTTCGGGGTGCTCTTCGCCCTGGGGGTCGTGGGCCTGGTAGCCGACGCACTCGCAGCCCTTGTCGGCCCCGCCGTCGGTGAGGTCGAGGATCCGCTCGACGTGATCGCCTCGGGAGTCGTCGACTGCTGTGGCACCAGCCTCCTCGGCCAGTCGCAGACGGTCGGTCTGGCGGTCGACGACCAGAACCTGGCTCGCTCCGCGCAGGTTCGCCGAGTAGGCGGCCATCAGCCCCACCGGTCCACCGCCGTAGACGACCACCGACTCCCCGGGTGAGACGTCTGCCAGTTCGGTGGCGTGGTAGCCGGTGGGGAAGATGTCCGCCAGCATCACGTAGTCGTTCTCCTTCTCCTCGGCGTCCTCGGGCAGGACCAGGCAGTTGAAGTCGGCCCACGGCACGCGCAGGTACTCGGCCTGACCGCCGGCGTACGTGCCCATGGCGGCGAACCCGTAGGCCCCGCCAGGCGTGTCGGAATCGACCGAGAGGCAGAAACCGGTGAGTCCCCGCTCGCAGTTGGCGCAGAATCCGCAGCCGACGTTGAACGGGAGGCAGACACGGTCGCCGACCTTCACCCGGTCCACTCCGTCACCGACCTCGACGACCTCGCCCAGGTTCTCGTGGCCGAGCGTCCGGCCGGCCTCCATCGTGGTGCGCCCTTCGTACATGTGAAGGTCGGACCCGCAGATGTTGGTCGAGGTCACTTTGACGACCACATCCGTCGGACGTTCGATCCTGGCGTCGGGGACGTCCAGAACGGCGACATTCCGCGGATCCTGGTAGACGAGCGCTTTCACGCAGCTCACCGCCTTCCGGTGGGGATCACCCCCGGCCGGGTGCAGCCCGAGGGCGAGAGAACAAGCACCTCCTTCCATCATGCACGCCGCTCGCGACGTACGCAGAACCGCCGAGCGCGCGCCTCTGCGCGGCGGCCGGGCGAGGGGACGGGGCGCGCCTCCGGGACGCTACGAGGGCGGCCTCGGGTACCGCTGCCTCCGGTGCTCCCGGGACCGCTGTGGTTGCATGGAACCCCGGCTGTCGGAGCGGTCGGCTCGGCAAACCGATCAATCGGACGGGACGGCCATGGACTGGCACGACGTCTCGCACCGGATGGCCGGGATGGCACGCAGCCTCCTTGCCCAGGACTCCGTCCAGGGAACGCTGGAGCGGATCACCGGGGCGGCGACCGAGTTGCTGGAGGGCTGCGACGCGGCGGGGGTGCTCGTCCTGCGCGGCGAGCGGGTACAGACTCTCGCGGCCACGGACCAGCTGGTCGTCGACAGCGACCAGCTGCAGGAACGGTTGGGGGAGGGACCCTGCTTCGACGCCGCGCGCCGTCGCACGGGGGAACAGGTCTTCCGGATCACCGATATGACCACCGTTGAGCAGCGCTGGCCGGCCTACGCTCCACCGGCCAAGGAGCTGGGGGTGGGCAGCATGATGGGCTTCCTCCTGTACACGGAGGACGAAGACCTCGGTGCGCTGAACCTCTATTCCCGCAAGCCCGGAATGTTCGACGAGACCAGCGAGACGGCAGCCTGGCTCCTCGCCTCCCACGCGGCCGTAGCGCTGTCCAGCGCGCGCATCCACGACCAGCTCGTCCAGGCGGTCGACACCCGGCATGTCATCGGTGAGGCCATGGGCATTCTGATGGCCGGCCGCCGGCTCACCGAGGACCAGGCGTTCGACGTCCTGCGCCGCTTCTCCCAGGAACGCAACATCAAGTTGCGGGAGGTCGCCCGCCAGGTCACCGAACTCGGCAGACTTCTTCGGGCCCCATAGGCGCCGCCGCGACGCCGGCCTCCTGGCCGGGCTCGTCGGCCGGTAGGTGAGGCCGCTGCCGCGGTCCCGGGCAACGGGCACGTCGTACGGACCGGTATGCAGCACGGTGGGCTCCATCCGGGGAGTGCCCCTGACGTCAGGCCCGCGGCCAAAGCCGCCAGCCGCTCGGGTCCGGGGACCCGGCCGGCCCCGTTCTGGGCCGTAGCCGCTGGAAGTCGCTGCGCCCCTCGTCGTCGATGCCACCGCCAAGGCCGGACGCGGGCCAGGCGCCGGTCAGGCCGGTATCGCGGCCGGTCCGTTCCCGCCGGGGCGGGTGATAGGGCGGTGTCATCGCGAGTTGGCATCATCCCCGGCGGCCGCCCGCACCCTCACACTCTCCCCGTACCGCCCCGCGCCCCGTCCGCTGAGCGGACAAACCCCAGGGCGCGGGTTCACCGGACAGTAGGAGAAATCCCCCATGAAACACGTCTCGACGGCCGCCGCCCGCGCCCTTGCCGGCCTCGGCCTTGTCGCCGCGTTAGGTGCGGCTCCCGCGGTATCCGCCGTTCCTGCTCCTGCCCCCTCGACCTCCGTCGGCATCGTCGCGTACAACGGGTCGGGCGAGAACGCCGCCGCGAACCAGGCGTTCTTCGACGCCGTGATGAAGTCGGTCGCCGAGAAGCGGGCCGCCAACCCGGGGGCCCAGGCCGTCACCGTCACCTACAGCGCGGCCTCCGCGCCCAGCTTCCGCACCCAGATAGCCAACAGCACGCGGATCTGGAACAGCTCGGTATCCAACGTCCGGCTCCAGGAAGGCTCCAGAGCCGACTTCACCTACCGCGAGGGCAATGACCCGCGCGGTTCGTACGCCTCGACCGACGGACACGGCCGGGGCTTCATCTTTCTGGACTACCGGCAGAACCAGCAGTACAACTCGACCCGCGTCACCACACACGAGACCGGGCACGTGCTCGGCCTGCCGGACACCTACTCCGGCCCGTGCAGCCAGCTGATGTCCGGCGGCGGCCCCGGCCCGTCCTGCGCCAACGCCCAGCCGGACGCCAGAGAGCGAGCCCGCGTGAACCAGCTCTGGCAGAACGGCTTCGGGGCGGCGCTCGCACGGTCTGCCTCCTGACGAGCCAGGCCGGCACACCGGCCGGCGCGAGCTGACTGCTTCACCTGCACGAGCGGGGGTTGTTCCGGACGCGGAGCGGCCCCCGCGCTGTACCCGTCGGCCGTCGGAGGCCCGCCTACGAGCTGGTGCGCGGCCCGGGCTTTTGCTGATGGGCCCGGCGCACCACCCGGTCGTTGCGCGCGCTGCCGCAAGCCCGGACGAGCTTCGCGATCGGGTTGCGCGGCTCGCCTGCCTCGGCGCCCTGACGCAGGGGGCCCGGATCCGACGCGGACGGCAGGAGCCGGGCGGCGACGCCGCTGAGCCGGGTCGTCAGGCCGGGCGCCACGCCGTGCGCGAGCTGGGCCGCCTTGGCGGGCGCGGTGAGCACCAGGCGGGCACGCCGCTGGATGACCGCGTCGACGATCCTGCGGGCGGCCCGCTCGGCGTCCATCGACAGCAGCGGGGCGCCCGCCGCGGTGCTGAACCAGCCGAACTCGGCAGCCGTGTCTCCGCCGAACTCGGCCTGCAGGTGCGATCCGGTCCGCATAAGGCCCGGGTGGACCGCGGTGACGCTCACGCCGGAGGCGGCCGCCTCGGCGTGCAGCCCCTCGGCGAGCGCCCCGACCGCGGCCTTGGCGCACGAGTAGGGCAGCAGATGCGGCACGCCGAGGAGACCGCCGACCGACCCGATGAGGCCGAGACGGCCCCGGGTCTCCTTCAGATACGGCAGCGCTTCCAGCGAGGTGTGCAGAGCGCCGTAGAACATGGTGTCCATGGCGTCACCGAACTCCGCCACACCCACCGCCTCGACGGGCGCGACCTGGATGACCCCGGCGTTGGCGATGACGAGGTCGAGCCCGTCACGCTGATGGACCTCACGCACCAGGACGCGCACAGCGGCGCGGTCGCGCACGTCGCACACGGCGGTACGCACGGTCGCCCCGGTGCCCTCCCTCAGCTGTGTCGCCGCTCGCTCCAGTTCGCCGGCATCCCGGGCGGCGATGGTCACGACGCACCCACGCTCCGCCAGCTGCCGGGCCATGAACAGCCCGAGGCCCCGGGAGCCGCCGGTGACCAGGGCCCCTGGGCCCTTGGTCCGACGCGGAAGGCGGGTGCGGTTGCTCATCTCATTGCCCTTCTGCGGGGGCGCTCGGCGGGTGGGGGCCGACGCGGTGGAGGGGATGTGCCCCCCGAGTGCCCACACCCCGCCGCCCGTAACGCCCCACCGCGAACCAAGACTGTGGGGCTGATCGAACCGGCCCTGTTGTGGGCTGGTCACAACGACGTCAGACTGAATATGCGGGGGTGCGCCTGATCGGAGGCATCATGATCGTCCTCGGCCTCATTCTTCTCATCATCGGCTTGATCGCCGGTATCGGCGCTCTGTGGACCATCGGAATCATCCTGGTCGCCATCGGCGCGGTGCTCTGGGTTCTCGGAGCTTTGGGGCACGCGGTAGGAGGACGTCGGCACTACTGGTGACCCCTGACCCTGTCCTCGCCTGCCCCCAGGCCCGGGGGGCAGGTCACGTACTACTGGACAGCCGGTCCAGATGCGCGTCGATTGCGGCGAGCGCGTCCTGGGGCTCGATCACGTCGAGTTCGATCAGGGGGTGAAGCCGGTGAGGGCGAGGAGCAGGTTGGTCTCGGGCGCCGGGTCGCGGCCGGAGTCGATGTGCCCGTCGGTGATCGGCCGACGGGCCAACTGTTCTACGAGGTGTCGGCGTGCATGGGGAGCATTTCCGCGAGCCCGCGCTGGCACGGCAGGTCACCGCCGCGTTCGCGGACCGGCTCGGCGGCCCCCACCGCCGAGGCCCTGCGCGGCATCGACCCGTGGCGCCTGGCCGCCGAGCTCACCTCCTTCAACGCCGGCCGCCACGCACACCGGGAGAGCTGGGGACGCCTCACGGACACCGGCACCGCGCTGTGCCCCGTCGTCGACGGCGAAGTCCTCCCGGAAACGCCCTGGCCCGCGCTGGCCGACGCGCGTGCGAACGGGACCGAACTGCTGGTCGGCCCCACCCGGGACGAATTCCGGTACGTCAGCGTCGTGAGCGGACGGTACGGCACCCTTCACCGAGGAGGACGCCCACGCAGCCCCGGAACTGCACGCCCCGCAACCGGGCGGCGCGCGGGCCTACCGTGCCGCGTTCCCGCCGGCGGGCCCGGAGGAGCTGGTGGAGACGGTGTACTCCGACGCCCTCTTCCGCATGCCGTCGCAGAAGCTGGCCGAGGCGAACGCCGCAGCGGGCGGCACCTCGTACCTGTTCGAACTGTCCTGGGTCGCCCCGGCCCTCGGTGGCATCCTGGGCGCCTGCCACAGCCTCGACGTGCCCCTGGCATTCGGCACACTGACAGCCCGGCCGGCACCCAGCTCATCGGCGAGAAGCCTCCTCCCGAGGCCGTCGCGCTCTCCCGCGAACTCCGGGAGGCATGGGTCCGCTTCATCACCACCGGCGACGCGGGCTGGCCCGCCCACCGGCCCGGCGGGCACCTCACCCGCGTCCTGGACACCGTCGAAGACTCTGCCCTACCCCGAACAGGCATCCCGCAAGATCCGATGGTGCTGAACGTCGTCCCGATCGCGCTGATCCACGTGCTCGGCTGCTCGCCCGGCGCCCGTTGCTTGAGGTCAGGCAGGCGTGAGGAGGCAGAACTCGTTGCCTTCGGGGTCGGCCAGGATGGTCCAGTGGATCGCGGACTGGTCGATACCGGGGCCGGTGGCGCCCAGGGAGCGCAGCCGGGCCGCCTCCGCGGCCGGGTCGTCACCGGGGTAGGGGCGGACGTCGAGGTGGACGCGGTTCCACACGCTCGTGGTGTCGGGAGTGCGGATGAACTCCAGGTAGGGGCCGGCCTCTTTGGCGGAGCGCATGGTCGCGCAGTCGTCGGTGACCTCGTGCGGCGTCCAGTCCATCGCCTCGCCCCAGAACCGGGCCATCTCCCGTGGATCGGTGCAGTCGACCACCACCGCGGCGATCGGCCCGGTAGCCTGGGCGTGGCTCCAGGACGCAGAACTCGTTGCCCTCCGGGTCGGCCATCACCGTCCAGGGGACGTCGCCCTGCCCCACGTCGACGGGCGTCGCGCCGAGGCTGTTCAGGCGTGCGACCAGCTCCTCCTGATGGGCTGTCGAGGTGGTGGCCAGGTCGAGATGTACGCGGTTCTTGACCGTTTTGCGTTCCGGGCGGGCGATGAGGTCGATGCAGACGGCCGCGGGGTCGGGGTAGGTGAAGCCCACGGGTTCGAGGTTGGTCGCCCCGGGGCCCTCGCTGTCGACACCCCAACCCAGCGCCTCCGCCCAGAACCGGCCGAGTGCGGCGTCGTCCTGGGCCTTCATGTTGATCTGCACGAGTCGTGTTGCCGTGCCGCAGATCCCAGGCGGTGTCTTGCCGGCTCCCGGAGTTCACCGGGGGAGTGGACGTGGCCGACCTGGCGGCCTGCTCGATCTTCGCGCGGTACGCCGCGCGGGCCTCCTCGTCGATCGGCCCCTCGTGTTCGGGGCGCAGCCCGGTCCGGCCGTCGAGCCCCTCGCGCAGGATGTCGGCGTGCCCGGTGTGCCGGACGGTCTCGCCGAGGATGTGGACCATGACGGCGAACAGATTCGTGTCGGAGTGGGGCTCGGGCCACCACGCCACATGGCCGGGGCGTCGTGGGGGAGCGCGTCGATCGTCGCGTCCGCGTGTTCCCACGTGCGCCGGTAGAACCCGGTTATCCGGTCGCGGGTCTCGTCCTCCGCCGCCCACAGGTCACTGCCGTCGTAGTCCTGCCAACGGGACAGCGGCTCCGGGACGGGCGGCCGAAGACCTCGCCGAAGTACCTGGCCTCGACGGTGGCCACATGCTTGACCAGGCCCAGGAGGTGGGTCCCCGTCGCCGTCAACGGCCGCCGGGCGTCGTACTCGGACACCCCGTCGAGCTTTCAGAGCAGCGCCTCACGGTCCCGCCGCAGTCTCCTGTGCAGGGTCCTTCGCGAATTCGTCGATCATGCAGCGTGAGCGTATACCGGCCCGGGGGGCGCTTTTGAGGCGGTTCGAAGGAGTCACCGCCGGTCCGCCCGCTCCGTGCGAGAGCGGCCGCCTTCGCCATGGCGGGGCGGAGGGGCGTTACGTGCCTGCGTCGAGGGGTACCCCTGTGCGTACGAAACGATGCGAAGGATGCAACAGCGGACAAAGTGACCGTGACGCACACGAAACGAGGATCACATGCAGGTGGGATACAAGCTGGCGGCGGAGGCGTTCGGCCCGGCGGAGCTCGTCAGGCAGGCCGTGCTCGCCGAGGAGGCGGGATTCGATTTCGTGGAGATCAGCGACCACTATCACCCCTGGCTCGACAACCAGGGGCACTCGCCGTTCGCCTGGACGGTGCTGGGAACCATCGCGGCCCGGACCTCGCGCATCGGTCTGGCGACCGGGGTGACATGCCCCACCGTGCGTTACCACCCCGCCGTCATCGCCCAGGCGGCCGCGACCCTCGCCCTGCTCTCCGAAGGCCGCTTCGTCCTCGGCGTCGGCTCGGGGGAGCGGCTCAACGAACACGTCGTCGGCCCGGGCTTCCCCGACGCCGTCAAGCCCCGGCACGACCTGCTCAGAGAAGCGCTGGAGATCATCCGGCTGCTGTGGAGCGGGGGCTACCAGTCCTACGAGGGCACGTACCTGCGGCTCCAGGACGCCCGGGTCTTCGACCTCCCCGACGAGCTGCCGCTGATCGCAGTGGCCGCCAGCGGCCCGGAATCGACCCGGATCGCCGCCGAACTGAGCGACGGCCTGTTCGCCACGGAGGACAAGCCGAGCATCGTCCGGCACTACCGCGACGCCGGCGGCACCGGCCCGTGCTACGGGGAGGTCCCGATGGCCTGGGCCCCCGACGCGCACACCGCCGCACGCGCAGCGCTTGAGACCTCGCGCTGGGCGTTGACCGGCTGGAAGGTGATGAGCGAGCTGCCCAACCCGGTCAATTTCGACGCCGCGACCGCCACGGTCCGCGAGGAGGACATCCTGGAGAAGTTCGCCTGCGGAGCCGACCCCGGACGGTACGTCGAGGTGGCCCAGCGGTATGTCGACGCCGGCTTCGACCGGCTGGTCATGCAGAACGCGGGCCCCGACCCCGACGGATTCATCGACTTCTACCGACGCGAACTCGACGGACGTGTCCGACAGCTCGAACCGAGCCGTCCGCGGGCCTGAAGGCGTCCGGCGCCGCAACGCACGAGCGACGAAGCGACAAACCGACGAAGCGAGGAAGAACATGGCCGCCCGGCACCATCTCATCGACCGCGCTCCGCCCGCCGTATGGAAGATCCTGGAGGACGAACGTCTGTACGGCACCTGGGTGGTCGGGACCTCCGAGTCCCGCCGCGAGCAGGGCGACTGGCCCGAGCTGGGCTCCTCGATCACCTACAGCGTGCGGCTCGGGCCCAAGGAGTTCACCGGCCGCACGGTGGTGCGGCGCATCGAGAGGCCCCGGACGCTGGAGCTGGAGGCCGAGGCCGGCCCGCTGGGGTCGGCACGCATCGCCCTGGACACCCGGCCCTGGGGCGACAAGACCCTCGTGACCGTCGACGAACACCCGCTGCGAGGCGTGGGCGGCACGCTCCACAACGTCCTGTTGGACTCGCTGATCCAGATCCGACGAGTGGGGGCGCGCAGAGGCGCACCGGGCGACCGGCGACGGAATAGCGGAGGGTGACACTCCCATGGTCGACGCAGTGGTGATCGGCAGCGGACCGAACGGCCTGGTCGCCGCCAATCTGCTCGCCGACGCGGGCTGGTCGGTGGAGGTGCTGGAGGCGCAGGACGAGCCGGGCGGCGCGGTCCGCAGCGACCGTGGGGTCCACCCCGAATACGTCAACGATCTGTTCAGCTCGTTCTACCCGCTGGCCGCTGCCTCCCCGGTGCTGGCCCGGCTGGAACTGCACCGGCAGGGGCTCCGCTGGAGTCACGCACCCCAGGTGCTCGCGCATCCCCTGCTCGACGGCCGGTGCGCCGTCCTGGACCGCGACCGCTCGGCGACCGCCGCGGGCCTCGACCGGTTCGCACCCGGCGACGGGGACGGCTGGCTCGGCCTCTGCGACATCTGGGACCGGGTGGGCGACGGCATCGTCAGCGCCCTCTTCTCGCCCTTCCCTCCCGTCCGGGCCGGCACGGTGCTGGCGGCCCGGCTCCGGGCGGCGGGCGGGCTGCGGCTGGCCCGCAGCCTGGTGCTCCCCGTCCGCAGGCTGGGCGAGGAGGAGTTCGCCGGGGAGGGCGGGCGGCTGCTGCTGGCCGGGAACGCCCTGCACGCCGATCTGGCCCCCGAGGCGGCGGGCAGCGGCGGCTTCGGCTGGCTGATGTCCATGCTGGGGCAGTTCCACGGCTTCCCCGCTCCCGTCGGTGGCGCCGGTGCCCTCACCGCGGCACTGGTCGGGCGGTTGCGGAGCCGTGGGGGAAACGTGCGGTGCGGGCAGCGGGTGACCGAGGTCGTCGTCCGCGGGGGCCGCGCCGTGGGTGTCCGTACGGAGTCAGGGGAGGCGGTACCCGTCCGCAGGGCCGTACTGGCCGACGTCTCCGCCCCGAGCCTCTACGGATCGCTGGTCGCCGCCGAGCACCTGCCGGGCCGGCTCCTGGACGACATGCGCCGGTTCCAGTGGGACTTCGCCACCTTCAAGGTGGACTGGGCGCTCAACGGTCCTGTCCCGTGGAGCAGTGCGGCCGCCGCCTCGGCGGGCACCGTCCACCTCGCGGAAGGCGTCGACGAGCTGACCCGGTGCGCGTCCCAGATCGCCCGCGGCCTGGCCCCGGACCGCCCGTTCCTGCTGATGGGGCAGATGACCACGGCCGATCCCACCCGGTCCCCGCTGGACACCCAGTCGGCCTGGGCCTACACCCACGTGCCCCACACGGTGAAGGCGGACGCGGGCCCGGACGGGCTGACCGGCCGGTGGGGCGCCGGGGAACAACAGCGGATGGCCGACCGGATGGAGGCGCGGGTCGAGCGGTACGCCCCCGGGTTCCGCAGCCGGATCCGGGCCCGGCGGATTCTCGCCCCGGCGTTCCTGCAGGCCGCGGACGCCAATCTGCACAACGGCGCCATCAACGGAGGTACGGCCGCGATGCACCAGCAGCTGGTGTTCCGGCCCGTGCCGGGGACGGGCCGCCCCGAAACGCCCGTGAAGGGGCTGTACCTGGCGTCCGCGTCCGCACATCCCGGCGGCGGGGTGCACGGCGCTCCGGGTGCCAACGCCGCCCGCGCCGCCATCCGCTCCACGCGCGCCACCACGGCCGCGCTCTCCGCCGTCCAACGACTGCTGGCCCACCGGGGCCGGACCGGCGGAACCACCCGCGTACGAGGTGAAGGGGCGTGATCGTCGTGCCCTCCGCCGCTCCACCGGAACGTGCCCCCCGCCCTCCGCCCGTCCGCCGGAACGTGGCGGTCCGGTCTACCGGTCGGGCCGGGCAGCGGGGCGCGACGCCCGGGAGGCGTCCCAGTCGGCACGGCCTCCGCCGCCCAGGACCTCGGCGGGCGAAGACGTGTCCTCGCGGGGAAGGTTTCGTAGTTCGCGGCGGGTGGCCCGTGCGATCAGCGCGGGGAACAGGGGGCGCAGAGGCTGGCACCAGCGGAGCCAGGGCGGGGCGTAGATGTTCGGCGTGCGGTGGGTGATGCCCCGGGTGAGCCAACGGGCGACCTGGGCGGGGGAGTGGACCCGGCGGGCGGGGCGGGGCTGGTTGCGGCGCAGGGCTGCCAGGACGGGGTGGTCGTCGATGCCGGTGAGCATGTCGGTGCCGGTCCAGTGCAGATAGGCGATACCGACCTGGACCCCGTTCGGTTCGGCTTCGCCGCGCAGGGCGAGGGCGAACGACTCCGCTCCGGCCTTGGAGGCGCAGTAGGCGCTCATCATGGGGGCCGCGCCGAACGCGGCGGTCGAGGCGATCTGGAGGAAGTACCCGCGAGTGGCGGTGAGCTGGGGCAGGAAGGCGCGGGCCGTGTTGGCGGAGCCGATGAGGTTGACGTCGATGACGCGTTGCCAGAGTTCGCCGGAGGTACGGTCGAACGGGCCGCTCACCGCGATGCCGGCGTTGGCCACGACTACGTCGGCGGGCCCGAGTTCGGCCGCCACGCGGCGTGCGGCCTCCGCGAGCGCCGTGCGGTCGGTGATGTCGCACTCGACACAGATGCTCGGACCGGGCAGGGAATCGGCCTCCCTCTGCAGGGCCGCCTTCTCCCGGCCCAGCAGGGCGACCCGCATCCCGGCATGGGAGAGGCTGTGGGCGAGCGCTTCACCGATGCCGCGAGCGGCGCCGGTGACGACGGCGGTCCGCCCGTGCAGAGGGCGGGTGGGAACACGGCGGATCCGGCGCCCTCCCGGACTGTCGGGCATATTCTCTCCTGCCTTCGGTCAACCGTGAACGCCCCTCACCGGACGCGAGGAGAGCCTCCGCCCGAGCGGGACCCGCCCTGATCGTCGGAATCGTCGTCGTCATCGTCGCCGGGGACGTGGATGTCGAAGACGACGATGTTGATCTCGACTACCTCCAGGCCCGTCATCGACTCCACGGCGTCGGTGACGTTGGTCCGGATCCGGTCCGCGAGTTCGTGGATCGTCGTGCCGTACTCCACCTTGACGTCGACGTCGATCGCGGCCTGCTTCTCGCCCACTTCCACCTTGACGGCGCGACCCGCGGCGGAGGAGCCGGACGAGCCGGACATACGCCCGGTGACGGCCCCCAGGGCCTTCGACGCTCCTCGGCCTATCGAATGGACGCCGTCGGTCTCCCGTATCGCGATGCCGGCGATGGAGGCGACGACGTTGTCGGCGATGGTCGTTCTGCCGCGGTCACGGGATCCTTCCGAGCGCCGGTCGGTCGTGGTGCCTGTGCCCAGGTTTTCGGTGTCGGCCATGTCTGCCTCACAGAGAGTCATTGCCACGAGCCTGTCCCCCTCCCGGCCCGCGCGGCCCCCTCACTCACTCTGCGCCTGCTGGACCGCATACGCCATTCGAGTGGGGCCGGAGACGCGACGAGGGATCTCAGTCGCGGGGCAGCAGGGTCCCCAGCGGGCCGAGGTCGAGATTCAGGTCCTCCGGCCGTACACCGTGCTGCTCGCAGAGTTCCTTCATCCGCTGGTCGAGCAGCATCAGCGTGGTACCGATCTCCTCTACCTGCTCCTCGCTCAGATCGCCCTGTTCCACCCGGCGGACGGCCTGTCTCTCCATCAGCTGCCGCAGCAGTTCCACCACCGTCAGGACCAGGGCCACCAGGTCCCGCCCCATCTGCTCGGAGTCCAGATCGACACGCGGGCCCGTCACAGCGGTCCCCCGTCGCTCCACGGCGAGGGCACCCGCTCGTTGACCGACGACAACAGCGCGTGCAGCGACAGCCGTACGAGAGGTACGTCGGCGATCGCGATGACCACGTCGCCGCTCACCACCACACCGGTCGCCAGTACACGGTCCAGCAGATCGACGAGCGGCACCCCGAGAGGACCGCTCAAGGGTTCCGGGCTGTCCCAGGGCACCACGTCGTGCGCCACGGTCACACCTCTCCGACGAAGGAATACGGCACCCAGGGGCCCGACAGCTCGATCTGCGCGCCCGTACGTTCGCCCAACGCCGCCACCAGCCGGCCGACTTCGTGCGCCCGTTCGTCGGCGACGAGGTACGTGGCATTGAGCACGTGCACCCGCTGATCGCCCGACAGCGCCGCACCGTGCGTACGCAACCGGCGCGATGCCGCGGCGAGCCCGCGCAGTTCGGCGTCCACGGAGTCGGCGACGTCCAGCGCCTGTTCCCGGAGCTTCTCCCGCCGCGCCTGGGCGCCCCGTTTCCGGTTCAGATAGGCGAGACCCGCGCCGGGGGCGCGGCCACCCGTCGCCTCCGGGTCCGGTGCGTCGGCCGCCGGGTCCGGCTCGGGTGCCAGGGGCCGGTACACCTTCACCCCCCATTCGGCGTGGTGCGCGACGCGTTTCAGCGCGGTGTGGAAGCGGTCCGCCTCGTCGGCCAGGCGGCTCCTGGCCCGGTCGTCGTCGTGGTACAGCGTGGCGAGAGGCAGAGGGACGACGGGCCCGTGCGTGGCCACGGCCGACACCACCGCGTGGTGGGCCCGGGCGTACCGCTCGATTTCCTCCCGGTCGGACAGCCGGCGCTGCCAGACCTCGTCCGTGAAGTCGGTGGCGGGGACGGTCTGCACCACCGCGGTCAGCAGACCCGACGGAAGCAGCCGGACCGCTTCACCGCCCGGCAGGCCGGCCACGCCCGTGACGTCCAACGTGCTCGTGGCACGTGTGCTGCGGCATACGGCGAACACATACGTGACCGCCGCGTCCGCGGACGAGGACGCCACCCGTGAGTCCGAGGGCTCTGTCATCGCTGCTCGCTCTCCTTCTCCCGGCCGGTGCCGGCGGACGGTTCGAGCGCCCGGAGACGCTCCCTCAGCTCACGGTTCTCGTCCTCCAAGGCGTTGCGCGATGCCTTGGAACTCAGCGCGGGATCGGTCTCCCACCAGTCGATGCCCGCCTTCTTCGCGGTGTCGACCGAGGCGACGAACAGGCGGAGACGGATGGTGAGCAACTCGATGTCGAGAAGGTCGATCTTGATGTCGCCGGCGATGACGATGCCCTTGTCCAGGACGCGTTCGAGGATGTCGGCGAGGTTGTTGGTCTGAGGGCCGGGGATCGGCTGATCGCCCTGCCGGAAGTCGAGGTCGGTCACCGCGACTCCTTCGCGCGACGCCTGCGACGCCTCGGAGCGGGCGGCTCGTCCTCGTCCTCGTCGTCCTCTTCCGGCTCCTCTTCGTCCTCGTCCTCCTCGTATTCGTCCTCCGGCTCTCCTTCGTCCTCGTCGTCCGCGCCGTCCTCGTACTCTTCGTCCTCCTCGTCCTCCGGCTCGTCGTCCTCCCGCTCCTGCTCCTCCGCCTCTTCCTGTTCGACGGCCTCCTCGTGGGAGACGACGACCTCACCGTCGCGGATCTCGCCGCGCCAGCCTTCCGGCTCCTCCTCGGTGAGGGTGACGTAGCGTTGGAAGTGCTTGAAGTCGAGCCGCATACGGCGCCCTTGGGCGCGCCACAGGTTGCCCGTCTTCTCGAAGAACCCGGAAGGGTAGTACTCCACGACCAGGATGATCCGGGTCAGTGTGGGCCCGAGCTCGTGGAAGCTGACCGCTCCGCTGGTTGTTCCCTTGGCGCCCTCCGACGACCACACGATCCTGTCGTCCGGCACCTGCTCCAGAACCGTGGCCTTGAAGCTGCGGGACGAGGGGCCGACCTTCACCTTCCAGTCGCTCTCCGTCTCGTCGCTCTTCGAGACATCGCGGACGCCCTTCGCGAAGCTGCTGAACTCCTCGTACTGCGTCCAGGCGTCGTAGGCCGTCCGCAGAGGCACGCCCACATCGAGGACCTCGATGATGTTCATGACCTTGCTGCCGCTGGACTTGCGCTTGCGCTTGCCCCCACCGCCGAGGGCTTCCTTGGCCTTGTCCACGACCGTGTCCTTCGCTCCCTTGGCCTTCTCCGACACGAAGGCCTTCAGTGGGGAGTCGCCCTGGAGCACACGGGAGCCGATCGCGGGCAGTGAGCCGCCGTTCTCCGCGACATCGCTCAACTGGCCGGTGAGGTCGGTGAGTTTGCCGCCGGCCTTCTCGGCGATCTTCTGCACCTGGGCGCTCGCGTACTTCGACAGCTCGTCCTTCAGACGGTCGACACCCGACTCCTGCGCCTCTTCCGGCTCGGTCCTGTCCGACTTCACCATGACGTCTACCTCCCGCTACCGGAGCGCTTGGATGTTGTCCGCTTCGACGAGGCCGACTTGGAGGACCCCTTCTTCGCCGTCGACTTCTTCGCGGTCGACTTCTTGGCGGTCGATTTCGCTGCCGTCTTCTTCGCCGGGCTCGACTTCTTGGCAGGGGCGGACTTCTTGGCCGTCGACTTCTTCGCCGGGGCGGACTTCCGGGACGGGGCCTTCTTCGCCGGGGCGGACTTCCGGGACGGGGCCTTCTTCGCCGGGGCGGCAGGCGCCTTCTTGCGGCGTGCTCGCGGAGCCGGGGCTTCCTCCTCCGGGGCTTCCTCGTCCTCGTCCTGTTCCTCTTCCTCCTCGGGTTCTTCCTCCTCGTCCTCGTACTCTTCTTCCTCCTCGTCCTCCGGCTCGCCCTCTTCCTCCTCGTACTCCTCGTCGAACTCGTCCTCGTCGGCCTCGTCCTCCTCAGGGGCCTGACCGAGGCGCAGCGTGCGGTCACCGATGGCGTCCGCCAGCGAGGTCATGCCCCGGTTGGCGGCAGCGGTCACGGCCTGGCGCCCGGCGTCCAGGACCTCGCCCCTCAGCTGTTCCTGCAACTCCGCGAACTGGGGTACCTCTCCGAGCCGGCGCATCCCCTCGGCCGCAAGCTGACGGGGTTCGAGCCCGAATCGCCGTCCCGCCAGATAGGTCGCGACGCTCAGCGCGAGCCGGCCCTTCTTCGTCCGGCCCAGCACGTACCCGCCCACTACGGCGGCTGCCAGCGCCACCTTGGCCTGGTCATCCATGTCTGTCACCTTCTGTTGTCGACGTTGCAGCGCTTCTGAGCGGCGTGGAGCCGGTCGAGCAGCTTCTCCTCCTCCGCTTCGAACTCTTTGAGATCGATGAGTTCGTCGTCGAGATCGCGGTTGAGTTCGGCGAGCTGCGCACGGATCACGCCGGGGTCGTACAACTCGCGCTCGGCGGTCTCCTGGAGCTTCTCCGCGATCCACACCACGCCGCGCGCCGGAGCGAGCGGCAGGAGCAGGAGTCCGGAGACCAGTCCCATCGTCAGCCTTCGGTCATCGCTGCCGGCCGACGCGGGGCGCCCGCGTCACCGACGAAGCTGTAGCAGGGCAGCGGACCCGCGATGCGGAGGTCGACATGGCTCCGGAGTGCGTCGGCGAGCCGTTCGGCCGTCGTACGGAACCGTTCGCTGTGGCCGCGCGGGACGAGGAAGGACGTGTTCAGCGCGCACCCGTGCACGTCGGGCCCTGCGGCGACCGCGTGAGCCAGCGGAGCGAGCTCGCGCAGCACCGACTTGCCCGCTTCGGCCGCACGCCGCGCCAGGGCGGAGGCCACCGCCTCGCCCAGCCGTACGCTGGCCTCGTAACCGGGTCGTCTGCGCGCCGCTTCACGCAGACGCCGTACGGCGGGGTCCTCTGCCACCACCTCGGCGAGGGAGTCCTGCGCGGGCAGGGCCTTGACGTTCACCTCGACGTGCCCGTCGAGGTTCTTCAGGGTGGCGAGGTGACTCGTCTCCGCCAGGGCCAGCTGGGCGAGGAGAGTGTCCTCATCCGGTGCCACCATGCCGAAACGCATCGGCAGGACGGGGCCGCCGTCCGCCAGATCCATCAGCAGGTCCTGGTGCGCCAGCAGATCCCGTCGCCGTGCGCGCAGCCGGGCGGGGGCGTCACTGACGACCGCGGCGATCCTTCCCGTACCGATGACGCGCAGGGCGGCGGGGGGATCGCCCACGCCGCCCGCCCCTTCAGGGAGCGCGGTTCCGTCGCCGACCACCGCGTAGACGTACAGTCCGTCGCCGTCCATGGCTCAGGCCTCCGCTCGGCGGCGCCGGCTTGAGCTGCTGCCGCTGCCGCTGCGGGCCGGGGCGCGACGCTTCTTCGGGCGCTCGTCCTCTTCGTCCGCGTCGTCGGAATCGTCGTCGTGTCCCACCGCCTTGCGCAGGGAATCACCCACCGACTCCGCGGCCTTGCGCACCTTGCGCTTGCCGACGGACTTCGCCGCACCGCCGCTGAGCAGCTCGGGGACGGTCGTGCTGCCGGAGTCCCGTTCGAGGTCGAGGCGATTGCACGCCTCGGCGAAGCGGAGGTAGGTGTCCACGCTGGCCACGACTATGCGGGCGTCGATCTTGATGATCTCGATGCCGACCAGGGAGACCCGGACGAACACGTCGATCACCATGCCCCGGTCGAGAATGAGCTCCAGCACGTCGTACAAGGTGCCGGCGCGGGGCGGGCACGGAGCGATCTCGTCGGCGTAGGTCGTGGTGGTGGCTGCCATGGGGGTGGGTCCTTCCAGCTGTTCGGACGGTCTCGGATCACTCGTCTGCGGCACCGCGCCGGTAGCGACGGACCCGGCGGTACTCCCGGAGCTCTCCGGCCTTGTCCAGCTGCACCTCGTAGGAGGCGAGCAGGCTCGTCGTGTCCGGGATCCGGGGCACCTCGAGAACGTCCACGACCACGCACCAGCCGTCGTCGTCCGAACGCCGGACCGCGGAGACGCCTTCGGCGCGATGGCCGATCAGCCCCTCCAGGCTCTGGCAGGCGGTGCGAGCGGCGTGCTCGGGCCCCTTCTTGGGCGCGGTCTTCTTCCGGGCCCTGGTCGGGCTCGTGGCCCGCGCCGAACGTTGGTCTGCCATAGCGCCCAGTCTCGTCAGATTCGGGCGCGCCGCATCTTGGGCGGGCCGGGGTCGCGACCTGTGCCGCGGCGCTTGCTTGAGAAGGCCGGTCGGGTCTGCATATCGACGCTGTCGGGGGTAGCCGCCTCCCATGGCCGACGAACAGCGCAGTGAGCAGGGCTCCCCGCACGGGCCGGTTCAGGGGAGCCGCGGTGGAACGGAGCGGACGGAGGAAGGAGACAGGAGTGGGCCGAACGGGCCCGAGGCGCAGGTGGCGCGCGACGCGCCGGACGCGCCGACCGAACTGGGCCGCGCGTCGTGGTGGGCGGTCCTCAAGCGGACGGCGAAGGAATTTCAGCGGGACGAGCTGAGCGACCGGGCCGCGGGGCTCACGTACTACGGAATCCTGTCGCTCTTCCCGGCCCTTCTGGTGCTGGTCTCGCTCCTCGGGATCGCGGGGGAGTCAACCACGCGGAAGGCGCTGGACAACGTCGAGAAGCTGGCGCCGGGAGCCGCCAAGGACGTGATCACCAGCGCCATCACTCAGCTGGAGGGCAGCGGCGGCACCGGTTCGGTACTGGCGATCGTCGGCCTGCTGGGGGCGCTGTGGGTCGCCTCGGGCTATGTGGCGGCCTTCATGCGTGCGGCGAACTCGGTCTACGACCTGCCGGAGGGCCGTCCGCTGTGGAAGGTGCTGCCGGTACGCGTCGGGCTCACCCTGGTGCTCATGATCCTGGCCTGCGCCTGCGCTCTGATGGTGGTGCTGACCGGGGGGATCGCCCGTGAGCTCGGCGCCCTGCTGGGCATCGGCGACACGGCGCTCCTGATCTGGTCGATCGCGAAGTGGCCCGCCCTCGTCGTCTGCGTGGCCGTGCTGCTTGCGGTCCTGTACTGGGCGGCCCCGAACGCGAAGGGGCGAGGCTTCGCCTTCGGCTCCCTGGGCAGTGTTCTGGCGCTGCTGATCTGGATGGCCGCTTCCGCCGGGTTCGCGTTCTACGTCGCCAACTTCGGCTCGTACAACAAGACGTACGGGGCACTGGCCGGCGTCATCGTCTTCCTGGTCTGGCTGTGGATCACCAATCTGGCGATCCTGCTGGGGCTGGAGTTCGATGCGGAGATGGCCCGCGAGCGCGCCATCCTGGGCGGTCACCCCCCGTTCGAGGAGCCTTACGTCGAACCTCGCGACACCCGTTCATGGACCGACGAGGACCGTCGGACCATGGGTGGGACGGGCCCCACCGGCGACCTGCGGACCGACTGAACGCGCGACGTGGCGGTGGCCGTCAGGTGTGCCTCCGCGGTCGCCGTTCGGTGCCGGCCAGGGCGCGGTCCAGCGCGGCCACACCCAGCCCGGCCAGGACGATCTGGATGAGCCACTCGAACCAGTCGACGCCCCCCGTGTCGCCCATTCCCAGTACGGATGCCAGCAGCGAGCCCAGAAGCGCTGCCGCCATGCCGACGACGAGCGTCCACAGGACGCCGATGTGCTGCCGGCCGGGCAGGACGAGGCGCCCCAGCAGGCCGACCGCCGCCCCGATGACCAGAGCGCTGACGAGTCCGGAGATTTCCATGGCTGACTCCTTCGTGTTCGTGGCGGACGTGTCCGCTTCGCGTACCCCGGCGTGCGCATCGCCACCATCGACTGCTCCGTTCGCGCATACGTCCGGATTGCAGGGGCAGGCGAATGTCAGCCATGGACGACGGAGACCGATCAGCAAGCGGTTATCCCCGGCGACAGGTGATGGATGAGCACCGAGAAGAAGACCGACGAAGAGCACGACGGAAAGCGCGTCGACGTTCCTACCGCCATGCGGAAGGCTTCCGCGCAGCTCACGGAATTGCTCCAGTGTGAGCCGGGATCTGTTTCCGCTGTGAAGGCCACCGATGGTGGGTGGTCGGCGGACGTGGAAGTGGTCGAGCTGGAGAGAGTGCCGGACACCATGAGCGTGATGGCCTCCTACCGGGTTCAACTCGACCCACAGGGAACGCTGTTGTCCTACGAGCGACTGCGCCGCTATGCCAGGGGCCAGATCGACCGTCGCTGAGTTTCGTCGTCGGACGTAACGGGTCCGACGTAACTCGTAAGACGTATTCGAAGATCACCGAAAGGAGTTCCCCATGACACTCGTCCAGCAGAGCAATGCGACGTCCGGTGGGAACGGCTCGGGAAATCTCTACGACGTTCTTGAACTCATACTCGACCGCGGGCTCGTCATCGACGCGTTCGTCCGCGTCTCCCTGGTCGGTATCGAAATTCTGAAAATCGATGTCCGGGTGGTCGTCGCCAGTGTCGACACCTATCTGCGATTCGCCGAGGCCTGCAACCGGCTCGATCTGGAGTCCGGCCGCAAGGCGCCGAGTCAGCTCACCGATCTGGTCGGAGACATGACGGAGAACGGCGCCAAGGGCAAGTCCAAGGGCGCGCTCACCGGCGCCGTCGAGGCGTTCAGCGAGTCGTTGCAGGGCAAGCGCGAGGAGCCCGAGGAGGAGCCCCGTAAGCGTCCGGCCCGTAAGTCGACGTCCAGCCGTCAGACCCAGCGACGCGAGGAGTAGCGGTGCCCACCTACATCTACGCCATTACGGGCGCCGACCACCCGCTGCCCCTGCACGGCCTGCACGGCCTGCACGGCGTGGGCGATCCGCCCTCGGCCCTGCGCACCCTGCGCACCGACCGGCTGGCCGCCGTGGTCAGCGACGCGCCGGACGGGCTTCGCGCCAAGCGACGCGATGTCATGGCCCATCAGAGCGTTCTGGAAGCGCTCATGGCGGGAGGCGCGACCCTGCCCATGAGGTTCGGCCTGGTGGGACCCGGCGACGACGAGGTCACCGCGGCCCTGGACCGGGAGGCGGACGCGTACCGGGAGCGGCTGGCGGAACTGGGCGGCCATGTGGAGTACAACCTCAAGGCCGGCCGCGACGAGGACGACCTCCTGCGGGAGATCATGACCGAGTCCGACGAGATGCGTCAGCTCAATGAACGCACACGTGCCCAGGGCAGCCACGACGACCGGGTCGCCCTGGGGGAGCTGGTCTCCCGAGAGGTGGCCGCCCGCCGTCAGAAGGAGGCGGAGGACATCGCCGTCCGGCTGGCGGAGGCTGCCCTCCGTAGCTCGCACGCGGAGCCGGCCGCGCAGCAGTTCCTCAATCTGTCCTTCCTCGTGCCCCGGACGGAGACCGACGACTTCGTGGCGGCGGTCCAACGCGAGGCGGACCGGCGCGGTGACGCCTACTCGTTCACCCTGACGGGCCCGCTGCCGCCGTACAGCTTCGTCTGACCGCCGGGCCGAGGGACTCACGGAGCGGAGGTGACCTGGCCATGGGCCTCATCAGCAACCTTCTGACCTTGCCACTGGCCCCCGTACGGGGAACGGTCTGGGTCCTTGAACAGGTCGTCCACGCAGCCGAGGAGGAGTACTACGACCCCGAGCCGGTACGGGCCCGCCTCGCGCAGCTGGAGCAGGACCTGATCGACGGCCTCATCGACGCCGAGGAGTTCGACCGCCGCGAGGACGAGTTGCTCGACCGGCTCGACGAGATCGAGGAGTACCGGCAGAACGCACGGCAGACGCCGTGACCATCAGCCACAACCACATGCGACCGGGGGAAGATCAGAGGTGCATCGCACATGACGAACAACGCCAGGATAGGCGCCGCTCTGGTGGGGGGATACCTGCTGGGGCGCACGAAGAAGGCCAAACTCGCCCTGGGTTTCGGGATGTTCCTCGTCGGCAAGAAGTTCGATCTGGACCCGCGGCAGCTCGGCAAGATGCTGGCCAATTCTCCGGTCCTGGGGTCCCTCAACGACCAGGTGCGCAGGGAACTGGTGGACGCCACCAAGACCGCGGCCACCAAGGCCGTCACGCAGCGGGCCGGCAGCCTGGCCGACTCGCTCCAGCAGCGCACCCGGGCGCTCGAGGCGGGGCCCGAGGCCGACGAAGAGGAACCGGACGAGGTTGACGAAGCCGGGAAGGGCCGGGACGAAGGAGGTTCGAACGAGGGTGAGAAGCGCAAGCGCGCCCCCCGCAGGACCGCCGCCGCGTCCGACTCCAAGCCCGCTTCGAAGAGGAGGTCCTCGTCGGGCGGCGGCCGGTCCGGGGGAGCGAGCAAGACCTCCGCCTCCGCGCACAAGAGCACCGGTGCCGCACGCAAGACCGCCGCATCCGGCGCCCGCAAGGCCCGAGGAGGCGACGATGCCTGATTCCGCACTCGGCGCCATCAAGGACGACGTGGTCAAGAACCCGGCCACCGACCGGCTCAAGGACGAGTTGCAGAACTACGTCCGGGCCCGTGCCGAACACGCGGTGACCCAGCTGGGGCACCGTCTGGGCGACTCGGTGTCCAAGCTCGCGGAGCCGGGGAGCGGGGCCGGAGCCCTCAAGAGCCTCGCCAAGGGCGGCCAAGCCCTCGGCGAAGGCAAATCCCCCGGTCAGGCCGCCCTGAGCGCGGGCGCCTCCCATCTCAAGGACACCGTCAAGGACAAGGTCAAGGGATTGTTCGGCAAGGGGCGCAAGTTCGGAGGCGGCAAGTCCAAGAGCGTCACCATCGTCGAGGACGTCGACGTCGGCGTGCCGGTCCGCGAGGCGTACGACCAGTGGACCCAGTTCCAGGAGTTCAGCTCGTTCGCCAAGGGTGTCGTGAGCGTGGAGAAGGCCGACGACACCACCAGCAACTGGAAGGTGAAGGTCGCCAAGTCGACCCGCAGCTGGAAGGCGAACGTCACCGAGCAGGTGCCCGACGAACGCATCACCTGGACCACCGAAGGCGCCAAGGGCACCGTCAAGGGCGTGGTCACCTTCCACGCGATCACCGACGACCTGACCCGCGTCCTGCTGGTCCTCGAATACTTCCCCAAGGGGCTGTTCGAGAAGACCGGCAACATCTGGCGCGCCCAGGGCCGCCGGGCCCGGCTCGACCTCAAGCTCTACCGCAAGTTCCTCATGATGCGCGGTGGGGCTACCGACAGCTGGCGGGGCGAGATCCGCGACGGGGAAGTCGTCGTCGGGCATGACGAGGCGCTGGAAGAGGAGGAGGCGCAGAACGACGAGGGCGCCGCGTCCGATGAGGGCTCGCCCGACGACGCGTTCGAGGACGAGCAGCCCCGCGACGAGGGTGACGGCCCCGAGGACGACGCTTCCGAGGGCGACGATCTCGCGTACGACGACGAAGAGCCGCAGGACGAGGAGTTCGTCGACGAGGACGACGAGGGCGACGAGCCGGCGGACGAGCTGGAGGAACCGGTGGAGGAGTCCGCGGACGAGGACGCCGAGGAACAGTACGACGACGAAGCGGCAGCCGACGAGACGGAGGAGGAGCCGCGGCCGGCCCGCCGCTCCCGACGCCGTACGGCCACCGCCGACCGGTGACCGGGCCCGCGCACAGACCCGGCACCGACACCCCACGGAAAGGCGTGAGACACCGTGTCCGATTCACTCGCCGGCCGGCTGCCGGCCCCGCCCCGGGGGGCCGGCCCGGCATACGGGCAGCAGGGCTCGTCGGCCAACCTCGCCGACATCCTGGAAAGGGTGCTGGACAAGGGCATCGTCATCGCCGGTGACATCCAGATCAATCTGCTCGACATCGAACTGCTCACCATCAAGCTCCGCCTGCTCGTCGCCTCCGTCGACAAGGCCAAGGAGATGGGCATCGACTGGTGGGAGCACGATCCCTCGCTCTCCTCACGGGCCCGCCCCGCGCGGGAGGCCGAGGCCGGCGCCGGGAGGGACGCGCTGGCCGATGAGAACGAGCAACTCCGTGCCGAACTGGCTCGTCTTCGGTCGGCTGCCGGGATCCCGGGCCCCGCTGCGGCCGACGCCCAGGCGACCCCGGCCGAAGAGGAGGAGCGACGATGAACACCGGACCGAACGCACCCGTCGGCGCCCCGGGCGGAGGCGTCGGGGAGATGAGTTACGTCTACGCGGTCGGCCGTGAGGGCCCCGCCCTGGACGGGCTCGCCGCCCGGCTGCCCGGCGTGGACGGACGGCCCCTGCGTCCCGTGGGCGGGGGCGGGCTGTGCGCACTCGTCTCCGGCGTGCCGTCGAACACGTTCAGCAAGCAGGGCCTCACCGCGCAGCTGGAGGATCTGGACCGGCTCGAAGTCGTGGCCCGGGTCCACCACGCGGTGGTGGACGCCGCGTTCGCGGAGACCTCCGTCCTGCCGATGCGACTGGCCACGGTCTATCTGGACGACGCTCGGGTGGCCGACATGCTGGTCAGGAAACGCAGCGAATTCCGGGAGCTGCTGGGCCGTCTGGAGGGGCACGTGGAGCTGGGGGTGAAGGTCTACGCCGACCCCCGTGCGGCAGCCACCCCGGCGCCGACCATGGCGACGCCGTCCGGTGCCGGGGCGGGCCGCGCCTACTTGCGGCAGCGTCAGGCACAACAGCGCGACAGCCAGGACGCCTACCGGACAGCATCCGACCTGGCCGCCCGTGCTGCACGGTTGGCGGAGGGAGTGGCCGCCTCACGGGCGGTGCACCGTCCGCAACAGGGGCAGCTTGCTTCCCGGCCCGGAGTGAACGTCACCAACGAGGCCTATCTCGTTCCCCGGGAGCATACGGAGCAGCTCCGCCGGGAGCTTTCCGCCCTGACCGAGGGCGTACCCGGGGTGGCGGTCGAGGTGACAGGACCGTGGGCGCCCTACTCGTTCGCGACCGCTGTTACGGCGGAGGGCGCGGACGGCGGTGGCCCACGGTGAGCACGGACATCATCGGCGGCGTTCTCGGCGAGAGCGATACCCGGGGCGGCCCGCCCGTCGCCCTGATCGACCTCCTGGATCGCCTGCTGAACGGCGGGGCCGTCCTCACCGGCGACCTCGTCCTGTCCATCGCCGATGTGGACCTCGTCCACATCAACCTGCGAGCGGTGATCCGGTCGATCACCGGTGAGGAGCCGGGGCCGTGGTGAGGCAGTTCACCGGTGACACACCCCACCGAAGCGCCCCGGCGAGGAGGACAACCCGATGACCGAGGACGACCGGGCGCGAGACCCGGCGGGCACGCCTGCCATTGCGGCTGAGCAGGTGACACGAGCCGCTATGCAGGCATTCGGGCTCAGCTCCGCGCCACCGGACGGCCAACGACCCTCGGCGGCAGCCCAGCGTCTGCACACCGATCCGGACACCGTGGAGCGAGACCTCATCAAACTGGTGCTCACCATCGTCGAGCTGCTCCGCCAGCTCATGGAGCGCACCGCGATCCACCGCGTCGATCAGGGCGACCTGAGCGAGCCCCAGGAGGAGCGGATCGGTATGACGCTGATGATCCTGCACGAACGCATGACGGAGCTGTGCGACCGCTACGACCTGACGATGGACGACCTCAATCTCGACCTCGGGCCGCTCGGCTCACTGCTGCCGCACAACGGCGCCTGAGCCAGCCGGACCCAGGTTTCATCACACAACGCAAGGCAAGGAGGAGGCCATGACTACCGACGACGAGCACGCGAAGAACTCCACCCCGCGCAAGGGCAGGGCCGCCACCGCCCGCAAGCCAGCCGCCACGGCCCGCAAAACGGCCGGGGCCACTGCGGAGAAGACCGGCAAGCAGGCCGACGAGGCACGGTCCGCGGCCGAGGGCGCCAAGGATTCGGCGTCGGACAGCGCACGGGCGGCAGGTGAGACCACCCGGCGAGTCGGCCGTGCCGCGGCCGCCGGCCTCCAGAGTGGGCAGCAGGCCGTGACCGCCAACGCGGCCAAGGCCGCGAGCGCGGCCACCACGGCCTGGGCGGTCGTCAAGCACCGGAAGGCGGTCGCCGCCGGAGCCACGGCGGGCGTGGCCGGCGTCGCCGGAGCGGCGTTCGCCATCGGCCGTTCGACCGCGAAGCCTCCGATGGGCCCGCTGACCCGACTGGCACGCGGACGGATCTGACAGCGAAACGGAGAACCCCGGGCAGGGCCCGGACGTGGGGCGGGGCCCGAGACCATTTCGAGCTATGCCCCACGTCCAGGCCCTGCCAGGGCCGTATCCCGGCCAACGTGCAGCGGTCCTCTGAGGTGCGTTACGGCAGGTGGGCCGACTTCCAGTGCGACGATAGACGGGCGCTGACCGCCGAGGTGTACCGGAACTCGGAGCCGCTGGTGACGGAACTGGACCAGGGGAATTGGCGCCGTTGGCGCCTTCGCACAGCAGAAGAGCGCGTCATCGTGGAGCGGCACCGCACCAGCACGCTGCGTGCACTGGAGACGTGGGGTTCGACCCGGCCCCTGCGATCTGTTGCACTACGTGCGCCTCGGGTCTGCCGGCCTCCGAGACCCGCGCCATTAGGCAGCGGTTCACCTGGTACGACCTGGCTCATGCCTACACCAATGAGCGATGGGACCGAACGCCGGGCAACACTCGTCCGTCGTGCCCTGGCCAATTTTGCACCCGCCACCACCAGACGTCGTGCGCAGCACGTTGGACGCGCTCGGCCGGAAGACCGACAGAGAGTCCGCCGCGGCGAAGACCGCCCTGCGGAAGCGATCGGCCTTCAGCGAGGTCCTCGGGACTGCCGTCGACAAGGGATACTTCGCGGAGAGTCCGCTCGCAAGGCTCAAGTGGCAGGCTCCTGGGGTGAGCGAGAAAGTGGACCCGGCCTGCGTGCCGAACCCGACCCAGGTTGCTCGGCTGCTGACCGCTGTTGGCAGACAACAGGGCCGCGGCCCGCACCTTGAGGCGTTCTTCGGCTGCATGTACTACGCGGCCATGGCGAAAACACATCGATCGCTTCGGCGTGGCGCCCGTTGGCCGAGTGTGTCGCAATGCGGCCGGCGGCTACGTTGATGCAGCGGCCTACGGCAAGACGTGGGAGCGGGCCCGTAAGAAGGTCCTGACTCCCAACGAGCAGCCGACGATGCTCGCCAAGAGGCCCTATGACCTCCGGCACGCCGGGATCTCGTTCTGGCTGCACTCCGGCGTGGATCCTGCCGAATGCGCGCGCCGGGCCGGCCAGGGCATCCAAGTGCTCTTCCAGTACTACGCCAAGTTCCTTGACGGTCTTCAGGAGCATTCAAACCGGCTCATCGAGGAGTCGATGCAGGAGTGGAGCCGGCGCAGCGAAGACAGCAGCCCCTAGGTTCTGTCGTCAAATGTCACGCCCACATCAGGAGTGAGGCGAGGGTGACGGCTGCTTCGTAGGACTGGACGGTCTTGTCGTAGCGTGTGGCGATGCCGCGCCATTGCTTCAGACGGTTGAAGCACCGCTCCACGACGTTGCGGTGCTTGTAGGCCTCGCGGTCGAAGGCCGGCGGGCGGCCACCGCGGCTGCCCCGCCGGGCCCGGTTGCCGATCTGGTCGGCCCGCTCGGGAATCGTGTGGGGATGCCGCGGCGGCGGAGCCAGGTGCGGATCGCCTTGAGCTGTAGCCCTTGTCGCCCAGGACGTGATCGGGCCGGACGCGGGGACGGCCGGGGCCGATCCGGGGCACCCTGATCGCGTCCATCACGGCGGTGAACTGGGTGCAGTCGTTGGTGTTGCCGCCCGTCACGACGAAGCCGAGCGGACGGCCCCGGCCGTCGCAGGCCAGGTGCACCTTGCTGGTCAGACCGCCCTGACCGGCCGAGGGCCGGGTCGCAGAGCCCCTCGAGCCCCGGCAGCATGCTGGTGGGCCCGGACGACCGTGGAATCGACCGACACCAGCCACTCGATGTCGCCCGCCGCGTCGGCCCTCGCCTGCGCGGCCCGCAGCATCCGTTCGAACGTCCCGTCCGCCGCCCACCTGCGAAAACGCGTATGCAGCGTGGCCCACGGCCCGTAGCGCTCGGGCACATCCCGCCAGGCCGTCCCGGTCCGGAACTTCCACACGATCCCGTTCAGGACCCTGCGGTCATCCAGCCGCTTCCGCCCCCGCAACGACACGGGCAGCAACGGCCGGACGAACTCCCACTCAGCATCAGACAGTTCATGACGACGTATCACGACACCATGATCCACCAACGATGATCATTTGAAGACACCGCCTAGGGCTGAGCCGCAATCTGGCCCGTGTATGGCCCGGAACTGCTGGTCAGGACTGGGATACTGGTGGGATGAAATGGGAGAAGGGGGGTATTTCGAAGCCTCCCTTGTGGGAGGGGAGTACCACTCCATGAAGGCGCCTGACTCGGGAAAACCCCAGGTCAGGCGCCTTCTTTGGTGCCCCTAGAAGAACCCGAGTTTCTTCGGCGAGTAGCTCACCAGCAGATTCTTCGTCTGCTGGTAGTGCTCCAGCATCATCTTGTGGTTCTCCCTGCCGATGCCCGACTGCTTGTAGCCCCCGAACGCGGCATGCGCCGGATAGGCGTGATAGCAGTTCGTCCAGACCCTGCCCGCCTTGATCCCGCGCCCCGCCCGGTACGCCGTGTTGACGTCGCGGGTCCAGACCCCGGCGCCCAGCCCGTACAGCGTGTCGTTCGCCGTGCTGATGGCGTCGTCGAAGTCCGTGAATGACGTCACCGCCACCACCGGACCGAAGATCTCCTCCTGGAAGACCCGCATCCGGTTGTCGCCCTCGAACACCGTCGGCTGGACGTAGTAGCCGCCCTCCAACTCGCCGCCGTGCTCGATGCGCTGACCACCCGTGAGGATCTTCGCGCCCTCCTGCTGCCCGATGTCCAGATACGAAAGGATCTTCTGCAGCTGGTCGTTGGAGGCCTGGGCGCCGATCATCGTGTCGGTGTCCAGCGGGTGACCCGGCACGATCTGCTCCGTCCGGGCGATGCCCGCCTCCAGGAACGCGCCGTAGTGGCCGCGCTGGATGAGAGCGCGCGACGGGCACGTACACACCTCGCCCTGGTTGAGGGCGAACATGGTGAACCCTTCGAGGGCCTTGTCCAGGAAGTCGTCGTCGGCGCGCGAGACGTCGTCGAAGAAGATGTTCGGCGACTTGCCGCCCAGCTCCAGGGTCACCGGCTTGATGTTCTCGGAGGCGTACTGCATGATCAGCCGCCCCGTCGTGGTCTCACCCGTGAAGGCGATCTTCGCGACGCGGGCGCTGGAGGCGAGCGGCTTGCCCGCTTCCGCTCCGAAGCCGTTGACGATGTTGACGACGCCCGGCGGCAGCAGATCCGCCACCAGGCTCAGCCAGTAGTGGATCGAGGCGGGCGTCTGCTCGGCCGGCTTGAGGACCACCGCGTTGCCCGCGGCCAACGCCGGGGCGAGCTTCCAGGTGGCCATCAGAATGGGGAAGTTCCACGGGATGATCTGGCCGACCACGCCCAGCGGTTCGTGGAAGTGGTACGCGACGGTGTCGTCGTCGATCTCGCTGAGCGAACCCTCCTGGGCGCGCAGAGCCCCCGCGAAGTACCGGAAGTGGTCGATGGCCAGCGGGATGTCGGCCGCCAGCGTCTCCCGCACCGGCTTGCCGTTCTCCCAGCTCTCGGCGACCGCCAGCTCTTCCAGATGGGCTTCCATCCGGTCGGCGATCCTGTTCAGCACCGAGGCCCGGTCCCCGGCGGAGGTGGCGCCCCAGCCCGGAGCCGCCGCATGGGCGGCGTCCAGGGCCAGTTCGACGTCCTCGGACGTGCCGCGCGCGATCTCCGTGAACGGGCGGCCGTTGACGGGGCTCGGGTTCTCGAAGTACTGCCCCCGGGCCGGCGGGACGTACTCCCCGCCGATCCAGTGGTCGTAGCGGGACGCGTACGTGACGATCGCGCCCTCGGTGCCCGGCGCAGCGTAACGGGTCATCTCTGTGGCCTCCCGGATCCGGTGCCGCCCGCCGTTGGACGGCCCTCGGCGCGAGGCTAGGGACGGCGACGTTGCAAGGGCGTTGCAACGGCGGGCGGGGGAGGAGGGAGCCGTCGCTCGGGGGAAGCGGTCATTCCGCACGGCGACGCGAGGGCCCGGGCGTCGTCCGCCCGCGCGGGAAGGCCGGACACGCCCTAGCCGCGCTGTTCGGCGTCGAGGCTCCGGACCCGGGCCAGCAACGCCGGCCGCTGGTCCTCCGGAACCGCCCCGGCCAGCGCGCGCCACACCGGCAGATCCTCCTCGCCCCACGGGCTGTACGCCCAGTCGGCGAGCAGTCCAGGATCACCCCGGGCGATCAGCGCGGCCCGCAGCTGCTCGGTGATCCGCCGCCGCAGCCGTACGACGGACGGGGCCCGGGAACCCGGCAGCAACGGGCCCGCGTACGCGTCCAGCGCCGCCGCCACCGCGCCCGAGGCCAGCCGGCGCGTCACCGTGTCGAAGTCGGCGTCCACCGGAACGGCCAGCCGGTACGGGCGCGAGTCCAGCAGATCGGGCCCCAGCAGCCGACGGAGCCGGGAGAGTTCGGCCCGCAGTGTCACCGGGGTCACCGACTCGTCCTCGTACAGCTCGATCAACAGCTCGTCACCGCTCAGACCTTCCGGCCTACGGGCCAGGGCGACCAGGATCTCGCTGTGCCGCCGGCTGAGCCGCAGCCGCCGCCCCCGTGCCACCAGCAGCGCCTCGTCCCGGCCCAGCGCGCCCAGCCGCACCGTCTCGACGTCCGCTGGCGGGGCCAGCAGCGCGAGCTGCGACTCGGCGGCCCGGGCCACCGCCTGGACGAACGCCAGACTGTGCGGATGGGCAAGCTGGTCTCCGCCCGTGATGTCCACGGCCCCCAGCACTCGGCCCGTGTGCGGGTCGTGCAGCGGAGCGGCCGCGCAGGTCCACTGCTGGACCGGCCGCAGGAAGTGCTCGGCCGCGAAGACCTGCACCGGGCGGTCCACCGCGATCGCCGTACCGGGCGCGTTCGTCCCCGCCACGGACTCGGCCCAGCGGGCGCCCTCCACGAAGTTCATCAGGCCGGCCCGTCGCCGCGCCGCGGTGTGGCCCTCGACCCACAGGAGGCGCCCGTGGGCGTCGCAGACCGCCAGCAGATGCTCCCCGTCCGTCGCGTACGCGCCCATCAGCTCACGGATCACGGGCATCGCACGGGCCAGCGGATGCGCGTCCCGGTAGGGGCCCAGCTCGTCCGGGCCGAGCTCCACCGCCGGGGCGTCGTCCGGGCTGACCCGCGCTCGCGCCGAGCGCCGCCAGGACGCGCCGACCACCGCGCGGACCGGTCGCTCCAGCCGTCCCGCCGAGGTGAACACGTCATGGGCGCGGCGCAGCGCACCGCTCTGTTCGCCGGGATCGGTGTCCGCCGCCAGGGCCACCCAGGGATCCGTCAACTCCACCCTCCCGTCCAGGGCCGTCGTGCCCACCCATCGTCGTCGCCGTGGGTCTCCGCGACAACCTCGGTGCGGAGAGTCATCACTACGGGGGATGGGGAGGGGCGGCTCAGGTGACGGGGACGGCGGCGGCGACGAGCCGGAGGTAGCGCTCCCAGTCCCAGTGGACGCCCGGGTCGGTGTGGTCGCTGCCCGGTACCTCGTGGTGGCCGACGATGTGCTCCCGGTCCTTGGGAATACCGTGGCGCTCGCAGATCTCCGCGGTGAGCCCTGCGGACCGCAGGTACATGATGTCCGTGAAGAACTCCGGGCGGTCCACCCACCCTTCGTGCTCGATGCCGATGCTCCGGGTGTTCCAGGTCCAGTTGCCCGCGTGCCAGGCGATGTCCTTCTCGCGTACGCACTGGGCGACATGGCCGTCGCCCGAGCGCACGACGTAGTGCGCGGACACCTGCTTGGAGGGGCTCCGGAAGATGCCCGTGGTCGGGGTGAACAACTGCTGGGCGACATGGATGACGATCCGGTCGACCCGGCGCTCCGAAGGGTGAGCGGGAACGGTGTAGTTGGCGGGCGCGGCCGGGGACCAGAGGGCCGTCGCGAAATCGGTGGGGCCCTGCGGGGCCGCCACCGCCCGGGCGGAGGACGGCAGGACGGCCGCCGCCAGCGTCGCGGCAGTGCCCTGAATGATCCTTCTGCGGTGCAACAGCTCTCCTGAGGCCGGGGGACGGGCGGGTGCGGAGCGGGGGCAGGGAGGCGGCACAAGGCCGGAACCGGGCAGGTGGTGCCCGCCCTGTGGATCACCCCCTGCCGATGCGGATGACGAGTCCGCCGGGCATCCGGTTCCCGCAACCGCCGCCCGGGCGCGGGTCCGGACGAGCGTCCGGATGCGTGTGCAGACCCGTGCAGACCCCGTGCCCGTCCGGCCGCGCCGCTTCCCCGCTCAGGGCAAGCGCCGCACGCGTCAGGCGAACCTGCTGATTCCTGCCCCCGGTTCCGGCCCTGCCCTCTCCGCTCATGCAGCACAGCACAGCACAGCCCAGCCCAGCCCAGGCCGGATCCGGCGGCGGGCACCCAGCACCGGGACCCTCAGCCCGCCATGACCGCCCCGCTCCGCCGCGCCCGTAGCCTCCTACGCCCCGCCCTCCGCTCCCGCCAACGCTCCTGCCGGGTCGTCGTCCGCCGGCCCGGCAGGCACCCAACGGCCGTGCTCCTTGCGGTAGGGCCACCACCGTCCGTCCGGGTCGAACCGGAGCTGGACGTCGGCGCCCACGACCGTCCAGCGGGCCCGCCCGCTCGCCCGCAGCGTCGGCCGCTCGCCCTCCTCCCACGCCGCGCCGAGCCGGGCGCGGGCTCGCTCCAGCTGCTCCGCGTCCGGTGCCCACTCCTCGTCCAGCACCGCGAGTGCCGCGACCCCGCCGTACCGCCAGGCACGGACCGCGGCGTTCAGGTCCGCGTGCGGCCGGCCCGACCCCGTGGCCAGCCGGGCCCCGAACCGCGGCTCCGGCCGGGCGTCCGCGGCCAGCCGCACCGCATCCTGCCGCGGGGTCAGCTCCACCGGGAGCGGCTGTCCCCCATGCCCCGGAGCCAGGGCGTCCAGCAGCATCCGGCGGGCCCGCACCGCGCTGTCGGCCGCCAGCACCTCCAGCGCCGCCGGGTCGATGCCGGGCACGGGTCCGGTCTCCGTGTCCAGCGACGGCCCGAGCCCCGGCTCCTCGGGGGCCGACGGAGGCGCGGGGAGCGGCGGCAGGATCCCGGCGGCCGCGAACGCTTCCCCGGCCGGGACCCCGCGAACCTCCCGCTCCTCGACAGCGTCGGCCTGCTCCCCGCCGTCGCCGGCACGGACCGCGCGGGCCGTGCTGCGCACCTGGAGCTCGTCCAGCAGCCGCCGCTCGTCGCGCCCGCGCATCAGCAGCAGGACGAACGGATCCTCGTCGAGCAGCCGCGCCACCTGGTAGCAGAGCGCACCCGAGTGCGGGCAGTGGTCCCAGGCACCGCAGGTGCACTCCGGCTCCAGATCGCCGATGCCCGGCAGCAGATCGACCCCGGCGCCCGCCGCGTCCTCCACCAGATGGGGCGGCATCTCCCGGTCCAGCAGCGCCGCGATGTGCCCGGCCCGGTCCACCGCCATGTCCAGGAACCGGTCCCAGGCACCCGCGCCGAGCTGCTGGAGCAGGACGTCGCTGCGGTGGGCCGAGCCGTCGCGGTCCCGTACCACCGCCGTGATCCGCCCCGGCCGTACGGAGACCGCACCGACCCTGCCCTCCCGGGCCAGCCGCCGCCCCTGCTTGAGCTGCTGACCGTCGAGCGCCGTGTCCTCCAGCGCCTTGAGCCATGCCCGGCCCCACCAGGACGTGGCGAACCCCCGGCCCTGCGCCGGCGGAAACGCCGCGAACGTACGCTCCGGTCCGCGCCTGCCGTCCCGGGACGCCCCGTCGTCGCCGTCGTTCTCTCTGTCCGAGGCGTCCCTGTCGCCCGTCCCGGACTCTTCTCCGTACCCGTCCTCGTACGTGTATGCGTAGGCGTCCTCGTACGCGTCGCTCATCGTGCGCCCCCTCGCAGCTCGACCAGGTCGGCCAGTTCCGCATCGGTCAGTTCGGTCAGCGCCGCCTCGCCGGAGCCGAGCACCGCGTCCGCGAGGCCCTGCTTACGGGCGAGCATCTCGGCGATCCGGTCCTCGATCGTGCCCTCGGCGATCAGCCGGTGCACCTGCACCGGCTGCGTCTGGCCGATCCGGTACGCCCGGTCCGTCGCCTGCGCCTCGACCGCCGGATTCCACCAGCGGTCGAAGTGCACGACATGACCGGCCCGGGTGAGGTTGAGCCCGGTGCCCGCCGCCTTGAGGGACAGCAGGAACACCGGTGCCTCGCCCGCCTGGAAGCGGGCCACCATCTCCTCGCGGCGGGCCACCGGCGTACCGCCATGGAGAAACTGCGTGCCCACTCCGCGCGCGGTCAGATGCTCCTCCAGCAGCCGGGCCATCTGCACGTACTGCGTGAAGACCAGGACCGAACCCTGCTCGGCCAGAATCGTGTCCAGGAGTTCGTCCAGCAGCTCGATCTTCCCCGACCGGTCCGCGATCCTCGGCTGCTCCTCCTTGAGGTACTGCGCCGGGTGATTGCAGATCTGCTTCAGCGCCGTCAGCAGCTTCATCACGAGACCGCGCCGCTCGAAACCGTCGGCGGCGGAGATCTCCGCCAGGGTCTCGCGGACCACCGCCTCGTAGAGACCGGTCTGCTCCGGCGTCAGCGACACGGCCCGGTCGGTCTCGGTCTTCGGCGGCAGCTCGGGCGCGATCCCCGGGTCGGACTTCCGGCGGCGCAGCAGGAACGGCCGCACCAACGCCGCGAGTCGCTCGGCGGCGCCCGGGTCGTCGCCGCCCTCGACCGCGGCGGCGTACCGCGTACGGAAGGTGCCGAGCCGGCCGAGCAGACCGGGCGTCGTCCAGTCCAGGATCGCCCACAGCTCGGACAGGTTGTTCTCCACGGGGGTTCCGGTGAGCGCGACCCGGGCCCGGGCGCCGATCGTCCGCAACTGCTTGGCCGTCGCCGAGTGCGGGTTCTTGACGTGCTGCGCCTCGTCGATGACCACCATGCCCCAGGACACGGCGGCGAGCCGGGGCGCGTCCAGGCGCATCGTGCCGTAGGTCGTCAGGACGAACTCGCCGTCCACCAGGTCTTCCAGGGAACGCGACGCGCCGTGGAAGCGGCGGACAGGGGTGCCCGGGGCGAACTTCTGGATCTCCCGCTGCCAGTTGCCCATCAACGACGTCGGGCACACCACCAGCGTCGGTCCTGCCGCGTCGCGGTCGCTCTGCCGGTGCAGATGCAGGGCGATGAGCGTGATCGTCTTGCCGAGGCCCATGTCGTCGGCCAGACAGGCGCCGAGGCCGAGCGAGGTCATCGTGTCGAGCCAGTTCAGACCGCGCAGCTGGTAGTCGCGCAGGGTCGCGGTGAGCGCCTCGGGCTGACCGATCGCCTGCTGGGCGGCGGACTCCGGATCGGCCAGCCGGTCCCGCAACCGCTGGAGCCAGCCGGTCGCCGCCACCTCGACACGGCGGCCGTCCACCTCCGTCGAACCGGTCAGCACCGCGCCGAGCGCGTCGATCGGGGTGACCTTGCGGTCCTGGGTCTCCCGGGCCCGGCGCGCCTCCTCGGGGTCGATGAGCACCCACTGGTCACGCAGCCGCACGATGGGCCTGGAGGACTCGGCCAGCCGGTCCAGCTCCTCGCGGGTCAGCTTCCGGTCGCCCAGGGCGAACCGCCAGTCGAACGAGAGCAGGGCGTCGGCGGAGAGGAACGAGGGCATCTCCGCGGTGGTACGTCCGCGCTGCCCGTCGCCCTGCCGGCCCGTGCTGTCCGCGTCGTCGCTGTCCGTGTCGTCCGGGCCGATCACGGCGCGCGCGGTGAGCTTCCTGGACAGCTCCCTGGGCCAGTGCACCTGCACCCCGGCGGCGGCCAGGGCACGCGAGGCGGACCCCAGCAGCTCGGCGATCTCCTCGTCGGCCGGTTCCACCGAGTCCGGCACCGCGGCGGAGAGCAACGGCGCCAGCGGAGGCCAGGCGCGGGCCGCCCGCCGCAGGGTGAGGAGGGCGTCCATCCGGGCCCGCGGCCCGAACGCGGTCGCGGTCCGCGAGCCGCCCGCCCACACCTCGGCCGCATCGGCGACCAGCGAGGGATCGCTGACGCTGTGGATCTGCAGCACGGCCCGGAACGACGGAGCCGCCGCGCCCGGAACGACGGCGTCCGGACCGGACTCCGCCCGTACCGCTTCCGAGCCGGCCTCCGGGGTCACGTCCGCGCCGCTCGCCCGCGAGGTCACGCCCATGACCTCGATGCGCAACGAGAGCCGTACGCCCGCGTCGTGACCGGCCGCCACATCGGCGGCCCAGGCCCGCCCCTCGGGCAGACGGTGCGGCTGCCGGGCGGCGAACGCGGGGCCGGCGGTGACGAAACCGGCAGCGGGTGTACGGGGCATCGCGTCGGCCACGGCATCGAGGAACGCGCGGAGCAGGCGCTCCGGTTCCGGCAGGAACGGTTCGCCCGCGGTGTCGTCGGCCGGTACCGGAACCGCGTGCGCGGTCGGCGGCATCGACGCGGCCAGCTCCCGGACCCGTTCGAGATCCTCGGCGCCCAACGGGCCGATGCGCCAGGCGTCGTGGTCGGTGGCGCTCAGCCCCGGCAGCAGCAGGCCGCGGGCCACGAACTGGAGAGCCAGAAGCGAGGCGGCGCCCCAGAAGGCGGTGGCGGGTGAGGCGTGTGCGGCGGCCCGCGCCCGGGTCAGCACCGGCAGCGCGTCCCGCACGGGGAGGTGCAGTGCCGAAACCGTACGGGGCCGCAGGTCGGCTCCGACCACGGTCAGTTCCGACGTGGTCCCGGGGGTGTCGGAAGGGGTGCTACCGTCCGGATCCCAGAACGCGATCCTGCCGGTACGAGCCGGATCCGCGGGGACGAAAACCGCGCAGCAGCGGGACAGTTCGGCGATCTCGGAGGGCGTTGCCGCAGGGTGCCTGTGCACAGCGATGTCAGATTCCTCAAATTTGACTAGTGGGCGGAGTCGCCGAGGGTACTCCACTTCACGCGACGGCGGGCCGCGCACCTGTGTGGTGTGCGTCACTTCTCCTCTCTTTCGGGGCTGATGGTGCAGCCAGCCCCACCATCGGCCCCGGGGGTCTGCCCCAGGGGAACCAGGGTGGTGGCGCCATGGCTCCCACCGGCCTCGGATCCGTACGTTCGATCAGGTCAGCGCAGATGTTCCAGAGACCGGAGACGTCCATGCCCCAGGCGACAGCCACTGTTGCGGATCCCGCCGACGAAAGCAGTCCGGGCCGCCCCGCCGGCGCCCATGGGGCGGCGCCGGGTAGCGACTTCGCTCCGCTGCTGCGTGTCGTACGGGACCAGGACCTGCTGGAGCGCCGCACGGACCGCTACGTCCTCGGCATCACCGCCAACCTGGTGGCCCTGGGCGCGCTGATCACCGGCTTCGTCCTGCTCGGAGACACCTGGTGGAGCCTGTGCCTCACCCTGCCGTGGGCGGTTCTGTGGACCCGTACGGCCTTCGTCGCCCATGACGCCGGGCATGCGCAGATATCCGGTGACCGCAGGACGAGCAGACTGATCGGGCTCGTACACGCCAATCTGCTCCTCGGTATGAACGAGGCGTGGTGGAACGACAAGCACGTACGCCACCACGCCAACCCCAACCACATCGACAAGGACCCCGATGTCGGTGTCGGCGCGCTGGTCTGGACCCAGAAGCAGGCGGCACAGCGTGAGGGATTCGCCCGCTGGCTGACCAGGAACCAGGCCCGGCTGTTCTTCCCGATGCTGCTGCTCGAAGGCATCGCGCTGAAGATCTACGGCTTTCAGTTCCTGCGTCGCCAGCCACTCCGGGAGCGGGCCGTCTCGGCGCTGCTGCTGACCGCGCACATCGGCCTCTACGCCGCGCTGCTGCTGAGCACACTCTCGCCGGGCAAGGCGATCGTCTTCGCTCTGGTGCTGCACGCGCTGTTCGGTCTCCACCTGGGCATGGCCTTCGCCCCGAACCACAAGGGCATGGAGATGCCCGACCCCGACGGCGAGCGCTGGGGCCACCTCCAGCGGCAGGTCCTGACCTCGCGCAACGTACGGGGCGCCGTCCTGACGGACTGGTTCCTCGGCGGGCTGAACTACCAGATCGAGCACCACCTCTTCCCGAGCATGCCGCGCCCCAACCTGCGGCTCGCCCAGCCCCTGGTCAAGGCGCACTGCTCCGCGATCGGCATGCCGTACACGGAGACCGGACTGATCGAGTCCTACCGGCAGGCGCTGTCGCACATGCACGAGGTCGGTGAGCCGCTGCGACAGGGCGGGCCGGCGGGGAACGTACCGGAGCGCGAAGGCGTTCACTGAACAGGAGCGGCGCCGGCCGCGAAGGAGGCGTGGACCATGTCGAATGGTGCGAAGGTCGCTATCGGGGGAGTTCTCGCGGCAGCCATCCTGTGGCCCCTGATCGGGTTCTGGTGGGCGCTGCTGGTCGTGATCGGGGTTCCGGTCGCGGGCTATCTGCTGCTGGACCCGTCCCAGCGGCGCAGGCTCCGCAGGATCAACCGCAAGGAGATCGGCCGCTGAGCCCGGACCCGGAGCTGCCCTGTGCGGGAACGAGGCGTGGGAATCGTGTGGCTCGGACGGCGCACGGGTGACCCGCGAGGGCGTCACGTGGGATGGACGGCCAGCTCGTCCAGGGCGGTGAGCAGACCGGGCAGCGCCGCTCCACGGCCGACCGGGATGACCGTGCCCGGCTCCTCGTCCAGCAGGAACAGCGCGATGTCGTCGGTGCGAGCCACCATCGACCACCCCGGCCCGTCGACGCGCAGCGTGCGTGCGTCGGCCGAGGCGTACGAGGAACGGATCCGCCCGGGCGGCGGCGGAGTCTTCGTATAGCCGTCCGCCTCCGACAGGGCCTTGCGTACGCCGGGGTGTCGGGAGGGCGGGGACGCCAGGGAGGAGGCGTCCTCGGGCTCTCCCTCGGCCCCGGGCCGTACGAACTGCGCGTCGTCGATCTGCTCACGCCAGGTGGACCACTGAGCGGCGATCTCGTCGGCGCCGAGCCGCCGCTGCGCCGGACCCCAGGCCTCCGCGTCGGGAGGGGCCAGAGGCGCGGGGCCCTCCCCGTCCGTCTCGGGATCGTGCGGATCCGGGACGCCGGGCGCCGAGACGGCCAGGTCCATCGGCCACCCCGGCAGCGCGCACACCATGGAGCGCTCGTCGGGGGAGAGGTCATGCTCCATGCCGCAGTCCCACGCGGCGATGGCGACGGCCACCTGGGAGGCGTCCTCGACGACCACGGTCCACCGGGCCCCCTCGCCGTCCTGGCCGAGGACGAGGCCGTAGCCCTCCTCGTACGGTTCGAGCGCGAGCGCGCCGCACGCGGCCACGTAGTCGTCGCCCAGCACGCTCGGGAACCGCGCGGGCGTCAGCAGCATCGCGGTCAGCACCAGCAGTGCGTCGTCGGCGGCCGCATCCTTCGCACCGGCCACGGTGTCCTCCCTATCGCTCATCGCCCACACGCCCATCGCTCGGTCCCGTGTTCCTTGGTCGTCGGCGCACCCTAACTACTCGGTAACCCCCTCGTCGAGGCCCCGGCGAGCGGCGGTGGACCGGCGTCGGGCCCATCTCGTCCGGGTGGAGGAAGGCCGAAGGGCCGGGCGCGCGCGTGGGGCCTCCGCGTAAACTCGGCCGTCCGGCCGAACGAGGGGAACAGCATGGTGAAGCGGTACGACCGGCTGAAAGAGATTCAGCGCCTGGACCCCGAACGGGACTTCCTGGAGATCTACCGCCTCACCGTCACCTACGAGTTCCCCTGGGACGTCACCCGCGCCCTCGAACTGGCCCTCTACCGCACCTATGCGGTGCCGAGCATCGGCCGACTCCTCGACGAGACGGCCGAGTTGACGGAGCGTTCCCAGAAGCGGTACGACGACACCGCCCTGCTGCTCGACACCGTGGTGGAGCACGGCTTCGAGACCGACGAAGGCCGCACGGCCGTCCGCCGGATCAACCAGATGCACCGCAGCTACGACATCAGCAACGACGACATGCGCTACGTCCTGTGCACGTTCGTCGTCACCCCGAAGCGCTGGCTGGACAGTTTCGGCTGGCGGCGGCTGTGCTGCCACGAGCTGGGAGCCTTCGCCGCCTACTACCGCACGCTCGGCGCCCGCATGGGGATCAAGGGCGTCCCCGGAACGTACGAGGAGTTCGAGAGCACTCTCGACGCCTACGAGCGCGAGCACTTCGGCTGGGACGAAGGAGCCCGCCGGGTCTCCGACGCCACCTTGGCACTGATGGCGTCCTGGTATCCGGCGCCCCTCGCTCCGGTCGTGCGCGGCGCCAGCCTCGCGCTCCTGGACGACTCGCTGCTCAGGGCGTTCCGCTACCGCCGCCCGGGGCCGGTCGCCCGGGGGCTGACCAGGGGCGCGCTCCGGCTCCGGGCGCGTGCCGTCCGGCTTCTGCCACCCCGGCGGACGCCCCACTACGCGCGCCAGAACCCCGAGATCAAGGGATATCCGGAGGGGTACGAGGTCGCGGAGCTCGGTACGTTCCCCACGCCGGGCGTCCGCGGCTGTCCCGTTCCCGGGCGCAGGCCGTCGCAGTCGCCCGCCGAGTGACGCGATCGCCCCGACCGTTTTGACCTGGCCGTACGCCGGGCCGTGCGGCTGCGAGGGGTCTCGTACGGCCCGGTACTTCCCGTACGGTGCTGCGGCCCGCCGCGCCTTCGGCCCTCAGGCCTGCCTGACCGCGAGGGCGAGAAACCGGTCGTCCTCGTCGGTGTAGGACTCCAGTCGCCACCCCGCACCGGCCAGCAGCTCACGCAGCCGGGGCTCGGCCCGCAGGTCGTCGTCGGTGATGGTGCGACCATGACGTGCGGCGAGAGCGGCCCGGCCGATCGGATGGAACAGAGCCAGGACCCCGCCCGGCCGGACCACCCGGGCGAGCTCCGCCATATCGGCCTCGGGACGGGACAGATGTGAGATCAACCCGGCACCGAACACCGCGTCCAGGGCTCCGTCGCGCAACGGCAGCCGCGCGACGTCCGCCCGGAGCAGCGTCCCGCTGTCCCCTCGGCCTGCCCGCGCCGCCTCCTCCAGCATGGCGGGAGTGAGGTCGGCGCCCAGCACCGTGCCCCGTGGCCCGACCACCGCTCGCAGTGCGGGCAGCGCACGGCCCGTCCCGCAGCCCGCGTCGAGCACGGCATCACCGGGACGCAGCCCCAGCATTCCGGCCGCGGCGGCGTAGGCGGGTCCGTCGTCGGGGAACCGGCTGTCCCAGCCGGCCGCACGCGGGGTGAAGAAGTCCAGGACATGAGCGTGGTCGTCGGCCATGGGGACATGATCGCGCAACCGGCGAGGGCCGCGCGATCACCGGAAGCCCGATCGGTCCGCTCAGACGTTGACGCCGTAGTCCGAGGCGATGCCCGCGAGGCCCGAGGCGTAGCCCTGGCCGACGGCCCGGAACTTCCACTCGGTGCCGTGCCGGTACAGCTCGCCGAAGACCATCGCGGTCTCGGTGGAGGCGTCCTCGCTGAGGTCGTAACGGGCGAGCTCGACGCCGTTGGCCCGGTTCACCACGCGAATGAAGGCGTTGCGCACCTGGCCGAAGCTCTGGCCCCGGCTCTGGGCGTCATGGATCGACACCGGGAAGACGATCTTCGCGACCTCGGCGGGGACCGAGGACAGGTCGACCTCGACCGACTCGTCGTCGCCCTCGCCCTCACCCGTCAGGTTGTCACCGGTGTGGCGGACGGAACCGTCGGGGCTGGTGAGGTTGTTGTAGAAGACGAAGTGGCTGTCGGAGAGGACCTTGCCCGCCTCGGAGCACAGCAGCGCACTGGCATCCAGGTCGTGATCGGCGCCGGTCGTGGTCCGCACGTCCCAGCCGAGCCCGACCGTCACGGCGGTCAGGCCGGGGGCCTCCTTCGACAGGGAGACGTTGCCGCCCTTGGCCAGGGTCACACCCATGAAATTCCTCCAGTGTTCCGTCGGTCCGCACCTGCGATCCGGTGCCCGAGGCTGCTCCGCGTACGGGCCCGGGTGATCGGTGCTGTTCTGCTGTCACTCTTGTGGCCGCTACCTGTACGAACGCTCAGCGCGGCGTTCCGGGTTCCCGGATTGCGCAAGCCGTGAAATGAGCGGCGGCCGAAGGGAGCCGGGGAAGGCTTGTTCAGCGCCCCGGCTGTGGCGTGTCAGGGGCGTTCTCGTCCTTCATCGCCTTGGCCTCGCTCTTGAGGATGCGCATCGACTTCCCCAGGGCGCGGGCCGTGTCGGGCAGCTTCTTCGAGCCGAAGACGACGACCACGATGACCGCCAGGATCAGCAGGTGCCAGGGCTCCAGGCCGTTGCGCAACATTCTGGTCCCGCCCTTCTCTCCGTTCGCACGGCAACAGTTGCCGCATTGCGCAACTGTACAACTATCGCTGCGGGCCGGACCGGGCGCCCCTCGGCGTGGTGCCCCTCAGCGTCCGACACGCTCCCCCTGTCGTTCCGTCACCTGGTCCGGTTCGGCGTCGGGCAGGTGGCGGCGCTCGTAGCGGCGGCGGGCCGCCGTGAGCCCGACCGCGTACAGCCCCAGGACCGAGCCGAGCAACAGGTAGTAGAGGGGCGGCAGGGCGCTCATGCCCAGCAACGGCCCGAGCGGGGTGAGCGGAAGGGCGACGCCGACCGCCGCGAGGATCGCCGCGGCGGCCCGCAGAGGCCCGCCCGCCCGGCGCTCGGCGGCGCTGCGCCCGGTGCGCAGCAGGATCATCACGAGGGCCTGGGTGAGCAGGTTCTCCGTGAACCATCCGGCGTGGAACGCCGCCTCCCCGCCGTCCCCGGAGGCGTTGTGGAGGGCGAGCGCGAGCACCCCGAAGGTGGCGAGGTCGGCGGCCGCGTTGAGCAGGCCGAAACCCGTGATGAAGCGCAGGAAGTCACGCGGCCGCAGTGCGGTGGGGCGGCGCAGGACCGATGCGGCCGGGCGGTCGAACGCGAACGCCAGCTGCGCTGCGTCGAAGCAGAGGTTCTGCACCAGCACCTGCGCCGGGAGCATCGGAAGGAAGGGCAGCATCAGCCCGGCCGTCAGCATGGCGATGACGTTGCCGAGGTTCGACGAGAGCGTGATCCGCAGATAGGTGGCGATGTTCCCGCTGCTGCGCCGGCCCGCCAGCACCGCACGGTCGATCGCGGTGAGGTCCTTCTCCGCCAGGACGACATCGGCCGCCTCCCTGGCCACGTCCACGGCGTTGCGCGGGCAGATGCCGACGTCGGCGGCGTGCAGGGCGGGCAGGTCGTTGACGCCGTCACCGAGGAAGCCGGTCGTGTGGCCGCCCGCGCGCAGGGCCGAGACGATCCGGGCCTTGTGCTCGGGGGTGCAGCGCGCGAACACCGTGGCCCGGTCCGCCACCCGGACCAGCTCCGCGTCCGACAGGCTGTCCACCACCTCGGCCGTCACCACATCGTCGGGTCCGGGCCGTCCCTCCGGGTGCAGACCGAGGTCCGCGCACACCCGGGCGGCCGTGCCCGGGTGGTCACCGGTGAGCACCTTGACGCTCACACCCCGCCGCGCGAGCACCCCGAGGGCGTCGGCGGCGCTCGGAGCCGGAACGTCCCGCAGCGCCACCAGACCCAGGAAGGTCAGACCGCGCTCGTCCGCGGGGGTGTACGCGCCCGCCCGTGCCACCCGGTCGGCACGGGCCACGGCCAGCAGGCGCAGCCCGGTCCCGGCCTTGCGGTCCGCCAGCGCGAGCAGCCGGTCGCGCTCCGCCCCGTCCATGGCGCACCGGTCGAGCACCGCCTCGACGGCGCCCTTGGTGACCAGGGTGTGGACGCCGAGCCGGCCGGGTCTCCGCACCACGGCGGTCGCGACGCGGCGCACCGGATCGAAGGGCAGCACGGCGACACCTTCGTACGCCTCCGGATCCACCTCCCCGGCAGCGGGCGGACCGCACGCGTCGGCGGCGTCCAGCACCGCCTCGTCGATCGCGTCGGCCGCGGGCAGCTCCGCCAGCTGGAGCGTCCACAGGGCGCTGACCGCAGCCCACCGCAGCACATCCGGATCCGACCGGTCCGCACCGTCGGTCGCCCCGGCGACGACAGGCCGGTCCTCGGTCAGCGTGCCGGTCTTGTCCAGGCACAGCACATCCACCGCGCCCAGGTCGTGCAGCGCCGGGAGCCGCTTGACGATCACTCCGCTGGTGCGTGCCAGCCGGGCAGCGCCTCGCGCGAGCGTCGTCGTGACGATGACCGGCAGCATCTCCGGGGTGAGCCCGACGGCGACGGCCACGGCGAAGGGCAGCGTCTCCAGGCCCCGGCCACGCAGCGCCGCATTGGCCATCAGCACCAACGGCGGAGTCAGGAGCATGAAGCGGATGAGGGTCCAGGAGATCCCCTGGACCGACCGGTCGAAGGCGCTCGCGCCCCGCTGCCCGGCCCGCCCCTCATGGGCGGCGGCGAACCGGGTCGCCCCACCGGTGGCCACGATCACCGCCGTACCGCTGCCGGAGGTGACGCTGCTGCCCTGGAAGCACCACTGCGGCTGTGCGAACGGCCCGGCCCCGGACAGCGCGGGGTCGGGGACGTCGAGGGCCTGTTTGACCACCGGCGCCGACTCCCCGGTCAGCGCCGACTGATGGACGGTGAGGCCGTCGGTGCGCAGCAGCCGCACATCGGCGGGTACGAGATCACCCGGCCGCAGCCGGATCACGTCCCCCGGCACCAGGTCGGCGACCGGCACCTCCCGCTCCAGCGGAGGAGCGTCGTCCGAGGCGCGGCGCACGACGGTCGCCGTGGTCGCCACCAGCTCGCGCAGTGCCGAGGTCGACCGGTCGGCCCGGTGCTCCTCGGCCGAGCGCAGCAGGCAGCTCACCGCGACGAGCGTCAGGATGACGCAGGCGGTGCCCCAGGCGGAGACGAGGGCCGACACCAGGCCGAGGCCGAGCAGTACGGAGGTGAAGGGGTCCCGGAGGCTGCGCAGGAAGCGTCGGGGCCAGGGCACGGGCCGCCGGGCGGGCAGAACGTTCTCGCCCGTCCGGCCGAGCCGGATCTCGGCCTCCGCCTCCAGCAGCCCGCGCGGCCCGCTGTCGAGCGCGCGCAGCGTCTGCAGAGCGGTGGGGCCGGTGCCGGAGGCCGGGGCGGTGGCCGTGAGGTTCCGGCCGGACCCTGTCGCGGAATCCGTGCCGCTGTCCGCGCCGGGAAACGGTGTGACGGAGGCCGGTGCGGCGGCGAGGTGTCCGGAGCCCGCGGCTGAACTGCTCTCAGGCACCGAGCTCACGCAGGCGGACGGGCTCCTGGGAGGCGTGCCCGGCGCGTTCGGCCAGTTGGCCGACCATGAGCCGGACGACCGTCACCACATCGGGATCGTCGACCAGATAGACCTGCCGTCGGCCTTCGCGGCGGGAGCGGACGAGACCGGCCAGTTTCAGCTTCGTCAGATGCTGGCTGACCGAAGGAAGCGTGCCGCCCACCCGCTCGGCGAGCCCCGTCACATCGCTCTCACCCTGGGCCAGCGCCCACACGATGTGCAGCCGTGCCGGTGTCGCCAGGAGCCCGAACGCCGCCGCGGCCTCCGCGAGCACCTCCGCGGGCGGATCCTGGAAACCGCCGCCGGAACCTGTCGACACGCTCGAATCTCCTCGTCCCCGGGCCGTCTGCACGGGCCCGGCACCGCTGCCCGTTCCAGGCAGCCGAAAAGACCAGTGTAGGGGCCACTCCGGAAGGGCCCGGGGCGGGCGCAGAACATCCGGCTCGTCCAAGAGGCACGTATTGAGGTCGGGATGCGGCAAGAAGCGACCACAGTGAAGCCGCATCGGTCAAGAACGATCAACTCGCTCGGACGAAGCCGACGGGTTGCCATGCTGTCGGCCCGAACCATTCCTGAGCCCCGCAGCCCGACGCCCGAAGCGATTCCTGAAGAGAGACAGAGAGGGGCGCACGCCCATGATCGGAGAGGACATCGCGCTCACCCTGAAGATCGTCGTGGCGGGCGGCTTCGGGGCCGGGAAGACGACCCTGGTCGGCTCGGTCAGCGAGATCCGTCCGTTGCACTCGGAGGAGACGCTGAGCGAGAGCGGCCGGGACCGGGACGACACCGAGGGGGTGGAGCGGAAGGCCACCACGACCGTAGCGATGGATTTCGGCCGTATCACCGTCCACGAGGGCCTCACGCTCTACCTGTTCGGCACGCCGGGCCAGAACCGCTTCTGGTTTCTCTGGGACGAACTGTGCGAGGGCGCCCTGGCGGCGATCGTGCTCGCCGACACCCGGCGGCTGGAGGACTGCTTCGCCGCCGTCGACTACTTCGAGCGCAGGCGGATACCGTTCGTCGTCGCCGTCAACCGCTTCCCCGGCGCTCCCGACCATACGGAGCGCGATGTCGCGCGGGCGCTGGACCTCGACCCGGGCACGCCGGTCGTGCCGTGCGACGCCCGGGACCGGGCCTCCGGAAAAGAAGTCCTGATCCGTACGGTCGAGTACGCCGGGCGGGTGCACACCGCCCGCCTCCTCGCCTCCGTCGGCTGACGGCTCGGCGTCGGAACCCCGGTCCGTCAGTCGGCCATGTCGGCCATCGCTACCACCTTGTCGATCCGCACCCGCACGACTAGTTCGCCGGGCACGCCGTTGCGGCGGCCGAACTCCTCGGCCACGTCGGACGCCACGTAACGGCCGGCGATCCGCGTCGCCCACCGCAGGAGTTCTTCCGGGTCCTCGCTCAGCTCGGCATGCCCCTGCACCACCGCGAACGCGTACGGAGGCCGGTCGTCGTCGACGCACAGGGCTACCCGCCCGTCGCGTGCGAGATTGCGCCCCTTCACACTCTCCTTGCCGGTGTTGAAGACCACCGAATCGCCGTCGAGAAGGAACCAGACGGGTGCGATGTGCGGACTGCCGTCGGCCCGCACCGTCGAAATCTTCGCCGTGCGCGTGCCCTCGGAGAGGAAGGCCCGCCATTCTTCATCGGTCATGTGGTGTGCCATGGGCCCATCCTGGGCCCGATCCCCGCATGGCGCGAAGCGGCACCCCGGGCGGTGAGGGGCGCTTGCCCCCACGGGGCCGTTGCGCGAGGCTTACGCGCGTAGCGGGGCACGGGGAACGAAGGTACGGGGAGGACGAGCACATGCCGCTTGACCGGGGACTTGACTGGCTCCTTGACGATCTCACCAACAGGGTGCAATTCATACGGCACGCCTTGGTGCTGTCGAACGACGGGCTGGTCACCGGGGCCAGCACCGGGCTCGCCCGTGAGGACGCGGAGCATCTGGCGGCGGTCTCCTCGGGGTTGCAGAGTCTGGCACGCGGATCGGGGCGCCACTTCCGGGCGGGCCGGGCCCGCCAGACGATGGTCGAGTTCGACGAGGCCCTGCTCTTCGTGACGGCCGCGGGCGACGGCAGCTGCCTGTGCGTGCTGACGGCGGCCGAAGCCGACGTCGGCCAGGTCGCCTACGAGATGACCCTGCTCGTCAACCGGGTCGGAGAACACCTCGGAGTCTCCGTCCGCCAGGGCGGGCCCGAGGACGTCGGACCGTTCTGACCTGCACTTTCCGTCGCCGGTGAGGAGTTATCCACAGGGCTGACGGGTGATGACTCCCTCGGGCTACCGTGATCACGGAGAGTATTCGAGCCAACGGGGGAGGACAGCCATGACGGTCAGGGAAGTGTTCCGAACGCACACCAGGACCCAGGACACGCGGCCCCAGGACACGCGGACCCGGGACGCCCGGACCCGGGACGCGCGGGCGGAGGAGTCGCGGACCGAGGACGCGGGCGCGGCGCCCGAGGGCGGGCGCACCTCGTGTGCCGCCCCGGCGGGTACGGCCGCGGCCGGGCGTGCGGCCCAGGAGCTGGGCCTACGACGCGCGGAGTTCGAGCTCGCGGTGCACCTGGGACTGATCGCGGTCGTCGGCGCATCGGGCGGTGGGCGGCCACGGGTGCCGGAGGAGGAGATCGCGCGCCTGCGGGAGGAGCCCGGCTTCCCCGATGCCCTTGCGGAGCGGGTCCGCACCGTCGGTACGGCTGCGGGCGCGGCCCTGCTGGACATCGCTCCGGCACGGTTCACCCGGCTGGCACGAGCGGGCTGCTTCTCACCGGTCACGTTCTATCTGAACCGGTATCGCGCGGTGGTCTGGCTCTACCTCGCGGGCGAACTGGCCGCGTTCGCCGGCCGGGAACCCGAGCTGCTCGCCGGACGGACGCCTCCGGGAATGCGCACGATGCTGGAGTCGGGCGCCGACTGGCGGGCCCGCAACTGGCGTTCGCAGCGCATCGACCGGCTGCTGACCCGCACGCCGGACCCCTGGGCGCGAGCGGCTGTCCAGGCGTCGGCACTGGACCCCGTACAACTGGCGGAGGTGGTGGACGACCCCTATGAACGCGCCTATCTCGTACGGGTCCGGCCGGAGCCGGTCTTCGGACGGCCGGCGTCCATGGCGGCGAGGGAGACGATGGGCGAGCTGACACTGGCCGACGACCCCGACGAGATCCTCTGGCGACGGATCAACCTGACGCTGGAACTGGACGCGGCGCGCGAGGACCGGCCGGCCCCGCGCCCCGGCGGCGACGCAGAAGCCCGGTCGGTGCCGGCCGCGCGGAGCAAAACCGCCGCGGCGAGCCTGCCGACCGGAAGAGGGCTGCTGGCAAGGCTGGGGTGGCGTGGGCGGGGCACCGGTTAAGACGTGGCGCCGCTCGTACGGATAGGCCATCCTGTCCGGATGTTGATCAGGGAAGCAACCCCCGAGGACTGGCCCGCCATCTGGCCTTTCTTCCATTCGATCGTCTCCGCGGGTGAGACGCTCACCTATCCGCTCGATCTCGGTCAGGAGGATGCCGAGGGATGGTGGTTCGTCCCGGCGCCGAGTCGGGTGGTCGTCGCCGTGGACGATGCCGGGACGGTGCTCGGTACGGCGAAGATGAACCGCAACCACATGGGCAACGGCTCCCACATAGCCAGCGCCACCTACATGGTCGACCCCGCTCACTCCGGCAGGGGAGTGGGGCGCGCACTGTGCGAATACACGGTCGACTGGGCTCGCGCCGCAGGGTATCGGGCCATGCAGTTCAACGCGGTGGTCGAGACCAACACCTACGCCGTCAAGCTTTACCGGTCGATCGGGTTCGACGTGATCGGCACCCTCCCGGAGGGCTTCCAGCACCCGACCCAGGGCTATGTGGGGCTGCACATCATGCACAAGGCCCTGTGACGTCGACGTCTCTTCCCCTTGCCCAGCATCAATGGGTCTGCCTTTTCGAGCGTGCCCCTTGGAGCCTGCCGCGATGAGGGGGAGTGGGCGCGGGGGTCAGACGATGGGCCGATCATCCGTCGGTCCCTGCTCCGGTCGCAGTTCCGCGGCCGGCAGCGTCTGGCCGGCCGGGCCGCCGTCCGCCCAGCCGCTCGCGGTGACCCCCGGAACGACCCTCCCGGCCCAGGAGGTTGCCGTCCATCCCGAGTCCGGCGAGCCCTCGACCACCACCACCCCCGTGTTGTCCAGGCTGTGTTGGGCGGCGAACTCGACCGTCACGTTCCGCGCTCGGGCGGCTGTCCACACGCGGATGGCGGCACCATGGCTGACAAGGGCCACGGTCCCTCGCTCCACGGCCCGCGCCGCCTCGGCCACCACCGCGTCGAAGCGCGCCAGTGCCTCCGTCCCGTTCTCGCCCCCGGGCATCCTGCGGGCGGTGTCCCCGGCCGGCCAGGCGAAGACGGTCGTCAGGTACTGACGGGCGGCGTCCTCGTCGGCCCGCATCTCCAGGTCGCCGGCCGACAGTTCCCGGATCCCGTCCCGGATCAGGACCTCGAGGCCCCGCTCCGCGGCCAGCGGTGCGGCCGTGAGCTGCGTACGCGTCAGGGTGGAGGCGTACAACGCGGCGATGTCCTCCCCGGCGAGCGCCCCGGGCAGCGCCGCCGCCTGCCGCAGGCCCAGGTCGGTGAGGCCGGGTCCGGGGTGCGCGGTGTCCAGGAAGTGGCCGAGGTTGGACGGTGTCTGGCCGTGACGGATCAGCAGCATGCGCATAGAACGGGTCAAGCTCCAGTCTCGGGCGCGTGGGCGGCGGCAGATAGATGCACAACCCACCCTCTCATTCGGCCACCACCGCAGGACAGTTCCGCGGGAGGCTTGCCCGCCTTGCCGGAAGTAGCGCGGATATGAGCCGAGTTGGTGCCGGGAACTACGCACGGGGCGGATGCGCCGTTCCGGGGCGATGGCAGTACTGTGCGCCCCACCGCCATTCGGGCGATGAGAAGTATCTGGAGGAACAATCCATGACCATACCCAGGAGATCGTGGCGTGGCGCGGGAGCACTCGTGGCCGCTGCGGTCGTCGGTCTGACCGGAGGCGTCATCGCCGCCGGTCCGGCCGTCGCACACACCCCCACCTGGGCCGTGACCTGCTCCGAGGTCACCGTTGACCTCACCAACTACACGAGCGACGTCCCCAACACGGTGACGGTCTCGGTGGACGGCAAGGACCTGCTCCCGACCGAGACGTTCGGCCGGGAGTTCCACAAGAAGCTGGCGCTTCCCGACCACGACAAGCCGGTGACCGTCCGACTGGTCGTCAAGGACGCCGACGGCGACGGCAAGCACTCCATCGACCAGTCGAAGACGGCGGAGGTGTGCGACGAGCCCAGCCCGACGCCGACCGAGCCGGCGCCGACCGAGCCGAGCCCGAGCGAGCCGGCCCCGTCGGAGACGCCGTCCACCGAGCCGAGCGCCACGCCCAGCGAGCAGCCTTCGGAGTCCGCGCCCGCCGCGCCCGCCCCGAGCCCGAGCACGCCGGACCTGGCCGAGACCGGCTCGTCGTCGTCGACGCCCGTCATCGGTGGCGCCGCTGTCGCGGTGCTGCTCGCCGGTGGCGGCATTCTCTGGGCCGTCCGCAAGCGGCGTACCGCCCAGAACTGACGCTCCCACGCTCACCGGCCCGCGCCGGTAGCACAGGGCAGCGGGCCCCGTGAGCGGTAGGAACGCAGGGAGCGGCCGGAGCCCGTCCGGGACCGGCGGCCGAGGCCGTCCGAACCACGGTTGAGGCCGTACGAGCCGTGGGTGAGGGGTGTGTCGCAGCACGGTGGTGCTGCGACACACCCCTCTTCGGCCGTCACTGCTCCGCGATGGTCGACGGCGGCGCGGTGGACGGCGGGGAAGCGGGCGCCGGGGGAGTGGGGCCGATCTCGCACCAGACGGCCTTGCCCTCGCCACGGGGCTCGATGCCCCAGCGCGTCGCGACCGCGTCGAGCAGCAGCAGCCCCCGCCCGGAGGTGGAGGTCTCGCCCGGCGTACGCCGACGGGGCCAGGCGCTGGACCGGTCCTGGACCGACAGCCGGATCCGCCGCACCGGTTCGGGCAGCACTTCCAGGGTCAGGACGGCCCCGCCCTCGGTGTGCAGGAGCACGTTCACCAGCAATTCGCCCGTGACGAGCTCCGCGTCGTCGGCGAACTCGGCCATGTCCCAGTCGGCGAGTGCCTGGCGCACGATCGCGCGGGCGTCCGAGAGCCCTTCCGGGTCCGCCTGGTGGATGTACTGGTGGAGCCGCGGCGCGTGCGTCGACCCGACGTCCGGGCTCCGGCGCAGCACCAGAAGTGCCACATCGTCACCCGACCCCCACCGTTCCCACAGTCGTTCCGACAGATGATCCGCCAGCGCTTCGGCTCCGGCAGGTCCGGCGCTCACCTCGTTGCGCAGTGCGTCGATCCCGGTGTCGAGGTCGGCTCCGGGCTCCTCCACCAGCCCGTCCGTGTACAGCACGAACGTCTCACCGGGCACCAGGTCGAGCCGGGTCTCCGGATACTCCTCGTCCAGCAGGTCCGTGGAGGTGCCCAGCGGCAGCCCGCCGCGCACCTGCGGGCTGCCGACCCGCCCGTCGACGTGGCGGATCAACGGGCCGAGATGCCCGGCCCGCACGACCTTCACCGTTCCGGACGCCAGGTCGACCTGGGCGTATGTACAGGTGGCGAAGCGCTCGGTGTCGAGTTCGGAGAGAAAACGGGAGGCCCGTGCCAGCACGGTGGCCGGAGGATGCCCCTCGGAGGCGTAAGCACGCAGGGCGATGCGCAACTGGCCCATGATCGCGGCGGCGTGGGTGTCGTGCCCCTGAACGTCCCCCACGACCAGACCGTAACGGTTCTTGGGCAGGGTGATCACGTCGTACCAGTCGCCGCCGACCTGTCGGCCGCTCCACGCGGCGTGGTACCGGACGGCGATCTCACCGCCCTCGACGTCCTGTATCCGGGGCGGGAGCATCGCGGACTGGAGTTGGGTGGCGAACTCACGCTCCTCGTCGAAGAGCATCGCCCGCTGCAGGGACTGGGCCACGATGGCGGCCAGCCCCAGGCACAGAATGCGCTCGTCCGCGTTGAAGACCGTGCGTTCGCGGTAGAAGAGGGCCAGGCCGCCGAGCGAACGGGCCTGGGCCACCAGCGGGAGATACGCCGCAGCCCGGAATCTGAGCCTCCCGAGATGCGGCTCCAGCTCCGGGTAGCGCCGGGCCAGCGCGGCAAGGGAGGTGATGAACCGGGGGCGCCCGCTGCGGATGGTGTCCGCGAGGGGAAGGTTGCGGTCGAGGTCGCCGGAGCCCAGACCGTCCAGCACTTCGAGCGACTCGCCGCTCAGCGCGACGATGTTCAGCGCGGAGTTCTCCACGAGCCCCAGGGCGAGACCGTCCGCGCCGAGCCGGGCCAGCCCGCCGGGGCCGGTGAGGGCGGCCGTCACATCGTCCACGGTCACCGCACGGGACATGGAGCTCGTTGTGCGTTCAACGATATTGGTCTGGCGCTGCCGTCGTTTTTCCAGATCGAGGACGAAGGCCGAATGGGTGACTTCCGCCGTCGCGTCTCGGACGACCCCCACGATTCGGTGGGCCCTGCCGTCCTTCGATCGCAGGATGCGGGCCTGGACATGGGTCCACTGCGTGGTCCCGTCGTCCAGCGGTACACGGAAGTGGACGCTGTAGGAGTTGTTCCCGCCGGTGATGGCCTCGTCGATCGTGACGTCGAGCCGGGCCCGTTCCGCCGGTTCCAGGTGCTCCAGCAGTGCGCCCGGCCGTGCGTCGAACGTCGCCGGATCGACGCCGAACACCATGAGCCCGGCCTCGTCGATGTCCAGGGTCCGGGTGTCCAGATCCCAGTCGAAGCTGCCGGTGCGGTTCATGGCGAGGCGTTCCGTCGGCCGGATCTCACCGCTGGTCTTCCGGTCGATCCGGCGGAGCGGAGATGCTTCGGCGTCCTGCCGCCGTTCGTCGTCGGTCATTCCTGCTCCGGAGGTCGCCCGGCGGGGCCTGCGTCGGCGCACCCCGTAGGCCTCAATTGTCGAGCCGTATCCATCGGAGTGCCACAGCGGCCCGCCCCGCAAAGGCCCCCACCGCTTCCGGAGCGATCCGGGGGTCGCAGAATGGCGTCCGAGGACCGTCCGTCACCATGGACGGCGTCCGAGGTGTCCACGAGCCCAGCGAGCGGAGCGCACGCATGAACGACGACCGGCCCGTCCTGCTGGAGACGCGGGGCACCTGCCTGCACCTCACACTGAACCGGCCCCGAGCCCTCAACGCCCTCAGCCACACCATGGTGCGGATGCTCGACGAAGCGCTGGCCCACGCCGAGCAGGACGAGACGATCACATCGGTGCTGCTGTCCGGCGCGGGCGACCGGGGCCTGTGCGCCGGCGGCGACATCCGAGCCCTGCACGACGACGCACGGAGCTCGGGTCGTGGCTCCCTGGAGTTCTGGCGTGACGAGTACCGCCTCAACGCCCGCATCGCCCGCTTCCCCAAGCCGTACGTCGCACTGATGGACGGCATCGTGATGGGCGGCGGGGTCGGGGTGTCGGCCCACGCCGGAATCCGTGTCGTCACCGAACGCTCACGCGTCGCCATGCCCGAGACCGCGATCGGTTTCGTACCTGACGTCGGGGGCACCCGCCTGCTGGCCGCCGCCCCCGGCGAACTGGGCACGCATCTGGCCCTCACGGGCCGTTCCGTCGGAGCGGCCGACGCCATTTCGTGCGGTCTGGCCGACCAGCACGTCCCGGCTCGCCTTCTGCCGGACCTGATCGAAGCGCTGGGCGATCCTGCCGCCACGGGCACGCCCGTGGCGGACATCGTCCAGCGGTTCGCCACGGAGCCGCCCGCCGGCGAACTCGCCGCCCAGCGCGACTGGATCGACGCCTGCTACACGGCGGACACCGTCGAGGAGATCGTCGGACATCTGCGCGGCAGCGCCGTTCCCGAGGCGCAGACCGCGGCGGACGAACTCCTGACCAAGTCACCCATCGCGCTCAAGGTCACGCTCGCCGCTGTCCGCCGGGCAGCCCGGCTCGACAGCCTGGAAGCCGTTCTCGACCAGGAGTTCCGGGTCTCCAGCCGGGCGTTCGAGCACCCCGATTTCGTGGAAGGGGTGCGTGCCCGGATCATCGACAAGGACTACGCCCCGCAGTGGAAGCCGGGCTTGCTCGCCGAGGTCGACGACCAGGAGGTCGCCCGGTTCTTCGCGCCGCTCGGCCCCGGCGAACAGGAACTCGGTCTTGCGCCGCTGCCCACGGGCACCCCTGCGGGGGAGGGGAAGGCCGGCCAGGACTCACCCGGCGCACCGGGCTGACCCGACTCGCGGACCCACCCGGCGCAGGCCCGTCCGACGCGTCTTATCTTCCGCTGCCGGAAAGGCTCGGCTGCAGTGCCCGGACGAGAGCGAACAGCCGATCCTCGTTACCCGTCAGCCCCGCACTGCGCAGAGCATGGTCGGCCTCCCGCATCGGGGAGGTGAGCAGCGGCAGGTAGACCGGTGCGTCGTCGGGGTCGGCGAGCGCTGCTCGGGTGGCCTCCAACAGGCGGACGTACGCCTGCGCCGCGGCGAGCTCGTCGTTGTCCATCTCGGCATCTCCTCCTCAGAGCTGTCTGGCCGCCAAGCATCCCCCATGGGTCTGACAACGCGGCCTCAAGCCCGGCCGTACCCGCCGGACAACCCACTCGGTGGCTCCACCTCCAGATAGCGCCGTCTGCGGGGCCCTCGGTAGAGCAGCACGGTCCAGCCCAGTCCCCGCAAGGTCGAAGCACAGCCGGTCAGGGCCTCCTCCTCGCCGTGAGCGGCGCCGCTGCCGGGCGGCCCGGCCCACTCGACCCGTACCGAACCCGCCGACTCCCCGTCGCTCACCCGGTATCCGGCCGATACCCGGAGCCCCGACGGGTCGACAGCCGAAGGTGTCGCCCCTGAACTCTCCAGAGCCAACGCGACCGCCCTGACCGGGCGGTTGAGTTCCCACGGCGCGGGCACCGCCTCGGGGTCGGGCCGCCCGGCACCGGTGAGGCGACGGATCTGAAGCAGCCCCTCGAACGCCGTCCGCACCGATGCGGCCCGTGCCTCAGCGGGCTCGGCAGCCGGCGGGCCGTCGCCGGTGGCAGGCTCGAACCCGGTACTTTCCTCGGTGCCCACGCGTCCCCCTCCGTCACATACGTACGGCGCCAAGTGTGCACCGGCGGGCGCCGACCCGGAGCGCCGCTCCACGGCGCTTCGGTAGACTCGTGTGCTCTACACCTGGACTTTCCGCAGCACCATCCACGCGAGGACCTGCCACCCGTGCCCGACAACGATCCGACCGCCGTGCCCGACGACGGACGGGAATCTCTGCGCGCGGACTGCACGAACTGCTTCGCCCTCTGCTGCGTCGCGCTCACGCTGACGGCCTCGTCGGACTTCGCCATCGACAAGGACGCCGGACGCCCCTGCCCCAACCTCCAGGACGACTTCCGCTGCGGCATCCACACCAGGCTGCGACCGAAGGGCTTCTCCGGCTGCACCGTGTACGACTGCTTCGGAGCCGGGCAGAAGGTCTCCCAGGAGACCTACGGAGGCCGCGACTGGCGCTCGTCCCCCGACCTCGCCACCCAGATGTTCCAGGTGTTCCCGGTGATGCGCCAGCTCCATGAACTGCTGTGGTACCTCACCGAGGCCCTCACCTTGCCGGCCGCACGTTCCCTGCACGCCGAGATCCGCCGGGCCCTGGAAGCGACGCAACGGCACACCGAGCGGCCCGCCGTCGACTTCGCGGAACTGGACGTCGCCGGTCACCGCGACCGGGTCGCCGGGCTGCTTCTGCGCACCAGCGAACTCGTCCGGGCCACCGCGCCCCGTCGCAAGAAGCGCAACCACCGCGGCGCCGACCTCATCGGGGCCCGGCTGCGGGGCGCCGACCTGCGCGGCGCGGACCTCCGCGGGGCCTATCTGATCGCAGCCGATCTCAGCGGCGCCGATCTCCGCCTGGCCGACCTCATCGGTGCGGACTTCCGCGACGCCGATCTCTCGGGCGCCGACCTGACAGGAAGCCTGTTCCTCACCCAGGCCCAGCTCAACGCGGCCAAGGGCAACGAGAAAACAACTCTCCCCACCTCACTGAGCCGCCCCCCGCACTGGGCCGCCTAGCTCTCGGCATCTCGGGCGTCCGCCTCCAGTGCTGCCTTGAGACGCTTCAGCGTCGTACGGATGTTGCCGCCCTGGAACTGCGCAAAGGTCTTGCCGCCCGTCGCGACGCGGTCGAAGGCGTTGGCGAGGAAGTCCGGCCAGCGACGGCGGTCGTCGGTCCAGGTCTCAGTGACCAGGGTCGCTCCGTCCACCGCTTCGAAACGGTATTCCCAGGTGGCGATCGGCCCCGGGAGCACCGGGCGTCGGATGCCGATCGCATGGACCCGGAAGGCGAAGCGCTCGCCGGGTTCCGCCGCCGTCACCGTGCACCGTGTCGTCCAGCGCGCCGCGCCGCGCTTGTTCCGGCCGTCGAAGACCATGCCGACGTATGCGCCGCGCCGATCGCCACGCACAGTCGCTCCCCGGTTCTCGGGGCTCCAACGCCCCATCGCCGTAGGGTCGCTGAGCTGTTCGTAGATCCGCGCCGGGGTGGCGGCGATGACGATGCTGTCCGCTACGGACATGGTGCGGGGCATGGCGCGACTCCTTGTCCACGGCCGTCGTCGGACCACGTCCGGGTGCCGTACGGACCGTGGGGCCGACATCCCGGAACCTCTACCTTACTCGTGAGTAGATTCTGTGGGGTGGCGAGGGGGAGAAGGGCTGGGGTGGTTCAACGGGTCCGTCGCTCCCGGCGGTTCGCGACCCGTATCCGTACGTCGGCGGGCAGGGCCTGTATGCCGCTGCTGTCGCGGGCGTCCGTGATGACTCCGGCCACGGAACGCGCGACCTCCGCCGGCCGGGCTTCGGGCTCCACGACGACCGTCACCGCCACCCGCAACGGGCGGCCCACCAGGCGCACCCGAGCACGCGCCACGTCGTCGAACGCCGCCACCTGCGTTGTCATCGCCCGCTCCCACGCACGTCTGCGCAGCACCGGTCCGGTCCGCGGCAGCACCGCCCACCGAGGTCCGCCGGACACCGCCTGTCGGGCCAACCACCACACCAGCAGCACCAGTACGACAGAGAGACCGGCGATCACGGCGGGACTCCACCAGCCGTTCTCCCGGAGCCGTGCCGACAGCTCTCGGTCCAGCAACACCCCGTCCGCCGCAGGCGACGGCCACCAGCGCGGCACACGGCCTCCCACCGGGCCCCACGCCGAACCGTCGCCCACGGCCAGCCAGCTGCCGCCCACGATCAGCACCAACCCGACGGCACCGAGCAGCGACCGGTTCACCACGCCGCGCCTGATCACCGACATTTACTCACACCTCTTTCCGTTCAGCCGAAGCCGAAGCCGAAGCCGAAGCCGAAGCCGAAGCCGTCGAGGCTGCCGTGTGAACCCTCGGCTCCTCGGTCGACGGCGGCTGCCCGTGCAGTTCACCCCGGGGCCGCACTCGGATCCGGACCCGGGGCGTAGGCGTCCGCGTCAGGCCCAGCTCCGGCAGGGCCGATCCCACGACCCGGACCACCTCGGCCTCCACCTGATCCGGGTCACCGAACCCCACCTCTGCCAGCACTCTCAGACGCCGCCGCCCTGCGTTCACCCGGGCCCGCACCACTCCTGGCACGGCGGTGGTCCTGTCCTGGACGACCCGGGCGGCGGCCGTACGGTCGAGCGCGGCCCGCAACCGCGGCGTGGGCACGGTCATCTCCAGCCCGCGACGCAACCCCGGAAGCAGAGCGCACCCCAGCAGCCAGAGCCCGATCAGCGCGGCCAGCACCCCGCCGGCCCGTACCGCCGTGTCCGCCGGGCCGTGTGTCGACGCCCAGTCGACCAGCCAGGTCCGCCAGGTGGCGGGCGTGCTGCCGAGCCGGACCGCGATGAAGTCCACCAGGAGCAGCGCACAGCCCGCGGCCCCCACGGCAGCCGTCACCGCAGCGGGGACCCGGCGCTGCGCGCGAATGCGGCCACCCTTGCCGACGCTCCCTCTGAGGTGCTCCGCCTCGCGAGCCGGATCGTCGGCCGTTGGTGGCTCACCGTCCGCTGGTTGCCGGGCGGGTGGCGCCGGAAGCACCGAGAGCGCGTCGATACGGATGTCCGTGCGCGGAACGGACAGGCCCGTGAGAGTGGCTGTCCGGGTCTGTGCGTGTTCACGGACCCGTCCGGCCGCCTCATCGGCCCGCACCGGATACAGCAGCCGCACGCCGAGCGACACCCGTGCCGAGGCGCCGCGCACCGAGGCCGAACCCCGAGTCACCACGCTGCCGTCGGGCAGCGCCTCGCCCGCCGCCCGCTCGGCGATCCGTCGGACGGCGCGGGGCGCCACCGTCGTCCTGCCACGCTCGGTGGCCGGGACCGTCATGGCCGGCGCCCCGTCACCGCGTCCAGGAACTCGCGCAGGCCGGTGCCCCGGTCCACAAGGTGCCCGGCGAACCATCCCACCGCGCCGAGCGACGCGACCACGAGAAACGCCCCGAACCCGCCGAACCAGCCTGCGAACCCCAGTGCCATGCCCGCCGCCGCCCCGAACACTCCCCGGCCCGGCCCACCGCCCGCCGGGCCGGATTCGTCCATGCTCCGTGTCACGCCGTCACGCCACGCGGGTCTCGGACACGGCGGCCTCGTCGTCGTCCTCGGGCAGATGCACGTCGTTGACCGTCACATTGACCTCGACGACCTCAAGGCCCGTGGTGCGCTCCACGGCCGCGATGACGTTCTCGCGGACGTCGTGCGCCACATCGGTGATCGCGACCCCGTACTCGACGACGAGGTCGAGATCGATGGCCGTCTGGCGCTCGCCCACCTCGACCTTGACGCCCCGACCGACGTTCGGCCGGCCGCCCGGCACCCGGTCGCGGACCGCGCCGAGGGTGCGGGAGAGGCCGCCGCCCATGTCGTGGACGCCCGGGATCTCGCGAGCCGCCATGCCCGCGATCTTCACGACGACCGTGTCCGCGATTGAAGTGCGGCCCCGTGTCGCCGCCGGCTCGGCCGCCCCGGTGGCCCCGCTGCCGAGGGTGGTCGTCCCGCCCGTCGAGCCGACCTGCTTCGTCCCTGCCGTCCGCGAAGCCGCGCTCGTGGCGGGCACGGTCGCTGCTGTCTGGGTGGTGGTCATGGAAACTCCTCGCGTCTCGCTGGGCTCGTTGTGCCTGACATTTCGTTGGACACGCCGTCCGACGATTCGTCACGCGGGTTCGCGGAAATTTCCCGCGAGCCGGACCGCCGCGGGCGGCGGCCGACCGTGCCCCGCACAAAAACTCGCACGGTGCGTGACGTTCGGCCGCGGCGTGTGTCCAACGACGAGAAGCGGTCATGAGGACGCGTGGAGAGACGCGTGGAGAGGCGCGTGGAAAGTCATGCACCGGACGCGAACAGAGGCAGGAGCGAGGGTCGTGGAAGCGAGCGGGGAAGGGGTTGGTCCGTGCCCGGCGACGGGAATCAGCTGACGGAGCGCGCACCGGACGCCGTGCCGGCCGACGAGGCGCTGCTCGTCGTGCGGGCCGGGGAGGGCGACGAGGAGGCCTTCGAGGTGCTGGTGCGCAGGCACAGCCCCGTCATGCTGCAACTGGCGATACGCCTTCTCGGCGACCGGTCGGACGCCGAGGACGCCGTGCAGGACGCCTTCGTGAACGCCTGGCGCAAGCTTCCCGAGTTCCGTAGGGACGCCTCCTTCCACACGTGGCTCTACCGGATCGTCACCAACCGCTGTCTCAACCGGCTCAGAGCCCGCAGACCGGCGGCCGACCTCGACTCGGTGCCCGAGCAGGCCGCCCCCGAGCACCAGGCGTCCCCTGCCCGAGCGGTGGAGTCACGCGCCGCCGTCGACGCGCTGGCCGAGGCGATGGCGGACCTCTCACCCGAACAACGTGTGTGCTGGGTGCTGCGCGAGATGCAGGGACTGTCGTACGAGAGCATCGCGGCAACGGTCGGAATCAGTCTGCAGGCGGTTCGGGGCCGGGTCTTCCGTGCCCGCCGCTCCCTGACGGAGGCGATGAGCGCATGGCGATGAGCGCCAATCCGGACCGGCCGGAGGAGAGCCGGTACGAGGATGAGGACGAGCGGCTGGCCTGCGGGCGGCTGCTCACCGACGTCTGGGAGGCCGGGGAAACCGGCCGCTCGACGGACGACCCCCACTTCGCCACCTGCCCCTTCTGCTCGGCCGCGCTGGCCGACCTCACGGGCCTCGGCGACGCGGTGCGACGCACCTGCGCGCAGGAGCCGGGCACACCGGACGCCACGGCCGTGACCGCCCGCGTCATGGACCTCGTACGCCTCGAACTGCGGCCGGGACGCCCACTGCCGCTCGGGGAAGCGGGGGAGGACCACTGGATGATCGAGGCCGCCGTCGCGCGGATGCTGCGGGCGGCGGTCGACGGGCTGCCCGGGGTCCGGGCCGGTAGCTGTCGCATCGCCCCGCTCGACCCGGCGGACCCCGCCGGAGAGCTGCACGTCCGGGTCGAGGTCGCGGCGAGCATCGGCCTGCCCATGCGGGATCTGGCCGACGATGTGCGCGCGCGGATCGCCGAGGTCGCCGACCGGGACATCGGCATCCGCCTCGCCACCACCGATGTGTTCGTCGTCGACATCCTCGACCCTCCCGACACTCTCGACATCTTCTACGAGGACGTCGGACACACCCGGTACGGGGACGGGGAGGACGGCACAGGAGTGGCCACCGGCGATCACGCGGACGGCCGGGCGGACGGACACGGGACGGGAGCAGCGCGATGACCGCGGACACACGACGGGACCGGCTGGCCGAGGCAGCCGCCGAGGCCGCTCGGGGTGTGCCGGGCGTGGCGTTTCTCCGTCCCGGCGTGGCGGACCTGCTGCGCACGCGGATCACCGGCCGTACCCCGCTCCGCACCCACCTCACCGGGAACAGGACGTCGGGAGTGCGCGTCAGCCGGGATGAGGGCGACGGCTGGCACCTCGATATCCGACTCGTCCTGCGCAGCGGTCACCGGGTGCTCGACGTGACCCGGCTCGTGCAGAAAGCGGTCCTCGCCGCGCTGCCTGAGGAACAGGAGGAACAAGCGGTCTCGGTGCGGATCACCGTGACCGGAGTGGTCTGAGGGCTGCCGACGATCCGGCCGAGCGGGCACCCCCGTCTCCCGCCCGGCCGGAGTCTTCGCCCGGCTGTCCCTCCCGCGTGACGCCCGCTGTCAGGCGCGCCACTCCGCAGTGCGTTCCGGCGAGGCCTCCGAGAGCGCCTTCACGATGGCGTCGACGTCGCCCTGGTTGCCGTACACCGGGGTGCCGGGCTGCTGGCGCCATGAATCGTCCAGGCCACCGCTGTCGACCGTGTCGAAGCCCAGCTCGTCGATGAGGTCGCGCACCGCCTGCTTGGCCGTCGGGTCGTCCCCCGACACCGGGAGCGCCTGCCGGCCCGGAGTGCCCTGCGGACGGCCCCGGTCCAGGATGTCCTGGGCGTAGGTGCCGTTGAACGCCTTGATCACGGGGTGGCCGATCTGCTGCTCCGTCCACCGGCTCTCGGGCAGCCCCTCCTCGATGGCGGCGATGCGGCCGTCGCGCTGCTGCGGGTAGTAGTTGCCCGTGTCGATGACCGCGGCGCCCTCGGCCGCGCCGTCGAGGAATCCGGCGGGCAGGTCGGGCACAGCCTTGAGCGGCACGGTGACCACGACCACCTGGGCGCCCTTGGCCGCCTCCGACGCGGTCACCGGCGTCGCCCCGGTCTCCTCGGCGAGGGCGGTGAGCGTCTGGGGACCGCGGGAGTTGGCGACCGCGACCTCGTGCCCGAGCGCGGTCAGACGCCGCGTCAGATTGCCGCCGATGTTGCCCGCGCCGATGATGCCGATCTTCATGGATCCGACCTTCCGAGCTAGCCGAGTGGAGAGAAGTGGAGAGAAGTGGAGAGAAACGAAAGAGAGAGGTGGTTCTGTCGGTTCACCAACTCCGGGGCCGGAGAAGCTATTCCGTTCTCCGCGAGGGAATATCCGGTCGGCTCCCGTACGTTGACGTGCATTTTCGGTTGTGTCGGCCGAGGACGGAGCGATGGCCGTAGGCCATTTGAGTGTCCTTGTCGGCCGCTCGCGCCGGACGGGGAAGGATGTCCCACCGCACCGATCGCCAGGGGTCCATTCTGGTCGCCGAGTCCACACGGGCCGTCGATCGAAGGAGCGTCGTAGTGACGACGAGGGGCATCTCGCAACCGGTGGAGACCGATACCACCGAACAGAACGAAATGCCGGTACGGCGCGGGGAACCCGGCAACGTCATCATCAAGTGGATGACCTCGACGGACCACAAGACGATCGGCACGCTCTACCTCGTCACCTCCTTCGCGTTCTTCTGTGTGGGAGGGCTCCTGGCCCTGGTGATGCGCGCCGAACTGGCCCGGCCCGGTATCCAGCTGCTCTCGAACGAGCAGTTCAACCAGGCGTTCACCATGCACGGCACGATCATGCTGCTGATGTTCGCGACGCCGCTGTTCGCCGGATTCGCGAACTGGATCATGCCGCTGCAGATCGGGGCGCCCGACGTGGCGTTCCCGCGGCTGAACATGTTCGCGTACTGGCTCTACCTCTTCGGCTCGCTCATCGCGGTGGCCGGCTTCCTCACTCCGCAGGGAGCCGCGGACTTCGGCTGGTTCGCCTACGCCCCGCTCAACGACGCGGTCCGCTCGCCGGGCATCGGCGCCGACATGTGGATCATGGGTCTGGCCTTCTCCGGCTTCGGCACGATCCTCGGCTCGGTCAACTTCATCACCACGATCATCTGCATGCGAGCCCCCGGCATGACGATGTTCCGCATGCCGATCTTCGTCTGGAACGTCCTGCTGACCGGTGTTCTGGTCCTGCTGGCCTTCCCGGTCCTCGCCGCGGCCCTGCTGGCGCTGGAGGCCGACCGCAAATTCGGCGCGCACGTCTTCGACGCGGCCAATGGCGGCGCACTGCTGTGGCAGCACCTGTTCTGGTTCTTCGGCCACCCCGAGGTCTACATCATCGCCCTGCCGTTCTTCGGCATCGTCACCGAGATCTTCCCGGTATTCAGCCGTAAACCCGTCTTCGGCTACATCGGACTGGTCGCGGCCACCATCGCCATCGCGGGCCTCTCCGCGACCGTATGGGCGCACCACATGTTCGTCACGGGCGCCGTGCTGTTGCCGTTCTTCTCCTTCATGACCTTCCTCATCGCCGTGCCGACCGGTGTGAAGTTCTTCAACTGGATCGGCACGATGTGGAAGGGGTCACTGTCCCTGGAGACCCCGATGCTGTGGGCCATCGGGTTCCTGGTCACCTTCCTGTTCGGCGGTCTGACCGGGATCATCCTCGCCTCACCGCCGATGGACTTCCATGTCTCCGACTCGTACTTCGTCGTCGCCCACTTCCATTACGTGGTGTTCGGCACGGTGGTGTTCGCGATGTTCGCCGGATTCCATTTCTGGTGGCCGAAGTTCACCGGGAAAATGCTGGACGAGCGGCTCGGGAAGGTGACGTTCTGGACGCTCTTCATCGGGTTCCACGGAACGTTCCTCGTGCAGCACTGGCTCGGCGCCGAAGGCATGCCACGCCGTTACGCCGACTATCTCGACGCCGACGGATTCACCGCGCTGAACACCATCTCCACCATTTCCTCGTTCCTGCTCGGCCTGTCGATCCTTCCGTTCTTCTACAACATCTGGAAGACCGCCAAGTACGGCAAGAAGATCGAGGTCGACGACCCGTGGGGCTACGGCCGTTCGCTGGAGTGGGCGACCTCCTGCCCGCCGCCCCGGCACAACTTCGTCACGCTGCCCCGGATCCGTTCCGAGTCCCCGGCGTTCGACCTGCACCACCCGGCGGTCCGCTCCCTGGAGGAAGCCGCCACCCGTCCCGGGGACTCCACGATCGTCGCCCCGGGGGACAAGCAGGAGTGAAGGCGGCTCCGGCCCGGACGACCCGACGGAGAGGTGGACGGTGAAACCCGACAAGGACAGCGCCCGGGGCCTGGCCCAACTGGAGGGCTTTCTGCTGTGGAACGCCGAGGTCGAGCGGGCGCGACGGCACGCACGCCGATTCACCGACCAGTTGCCCTGGCTGACCACGGCACAGCGTGAGGACGTCGAGCGGGTGTTCATCACCGAACGGGTCACCGCGTCCCGGGAGTCGCTCACCCGCATCCGCGACCGCGCGGACGAACTGCGCGCGGAGTACACCGAGCGCTACACCCGGCTCCGGGCCCGCTGCGTGGCCGTCTCGGCCGGCACGGTGGGCGCGGCGATCTGCCTCGGCACGGCGCTGACGCTGGTCCTGCGCTGAGCACTGCCGACTCCGGGGCGGCTCACCGGCCGCCCCGGACGAGCTCCGGAAGAGCCCGGTCGAGCGTCGGCCCCGGCTGCTCGACAGCCCAGCGCCCGAGCAGCCGGATTCAGTGCCGTACCAGGCAGAAGGGGTGTCCTGCGGGATCCGCGTACACCCGCCAGCCGCGCGCCTCGTCCCCGGCGTCGAGGAGGGACGCTCCGTTTGCCAGGACCTGTTCGTGCGCCCGTTCCTGGTCGGTGACGCCGAAGTCCAGATGAAACTGCTGGGGCGGGTCCTGGCCGGGCCAGCGAGGCGGCTGGTGGTCGGCCACTCGCTGAAAGGCCAGGACGAGCCCACCGGGCGTGTGCAGCGTGGACCAGTCCGCGTCGCATCCCCAGCGCCGGTCGGGACGGTCGACCTCGCCCCCGAGCAACGACGCGTAGAAGCCGGCCAGTTCCCTCGGGTCGCGGCAGTCCAGAACCACACACTCCAGTTCAGCGATCATGACCGCATCCTAGAGGCGGCTCAGCGGGCCCCGAACACCTGCGTCCACACAGGACCGCCGCCGGAATCCACCTTGCCCACACCGATCTCCTTGAAGGAGCAGTTGAGGATGTTCGCGCGGTGCCCCGGACTGTCCATCCAGGACCGCATCACATCGGCCGGGGTCCGCTGGCCCTTGGCGATGTTCTCCCCGTAGGTGGACCACCGGTACCCCGCGGCGGTGATTCGGTCACCCGGGTCCCTGCCGTCCTGCGAGGTGTGCGAGAAGTAGTCGTTGGCGTCCATGTCGGCGGAGTGCCGTTGTGCGGCCGTGTTGAGCTGATCATTGACGGTCACCGCACCACAGCCCTCCTTGGCCCGTTCCGCGTTGACCAGTTCGGTGACCTGACCTGCGGTACCCGCCGGGGCGGGGGGTGCGGGCGCGGGCGGGGCCGGCTTCGGGACCGGGGCGGCGGAGCTGGGAGCGGGCGGCGCCGGGGTGCTCTTCTTCGGCTTCGCCTTGGGCGTACGCGAGGGGCTCGGCGACGGGGAGGCGGAGGCGCTGGGCGATGTGGAAGCGGATGCGGAGGGGGAAGGGGACGACGTCGTCGAGGTCGTCGTGGGTACCTCGGCGCGGGGTGCCGGAGCGTCGGCCGTGACGGTCGTCGCGCCCCGCTCGCCGCCGTCGGTGTAGAGGTGCACCGCCGCGCCGCCCGTACCCAGGGCCGCGACCGCGACCACGGCGGCGACGGCCGAGTTACGGCGCCGGCGCCGCGCCTGCACCCGTCTGCGCTCGGCACGCCCCGCCCCGGCACTGTCCACGCCCGGCCCCGGCGCCTGAAGACGCGCCGCGGTGGCCAGCAGCTCGGGAGCCGCCCCCGCTCCCGCCGCCGCGGCCACCGGCACCAGCGCGAGACCCACGAGCAGCCCCTCGGCGGGCACGAGCCCCGAGCCGTGCCCCGAACACACCGTGCACTCGCGAGCATGGCGGGCCAGCCGCTTGCGCCACAGGGCGGAGGGGACGCCGTCCCAGCCGGCGGTGATGTCCTCCAGCAGCACGCACGGCGGATCGGCCGCCAGCGCGCCCACCACGACCCGCGCCGCCTCCAGCTGCGCCTTCATCCGCTGCACCCGTACGGCGGTGTGCTGCGGGGAGAGTTCGAGAGCGGCGGCGACCTCGGCCCGGGACAGGTGCCCGGCGGTCTCCAGCCACCACAGCGACAACAGGGCGCGGTCGTCCTCGTCCAGCCAGCGCGTCGCCTCCGCCACCTGCCGTCGCTGGCCGGTCAGGCCGAGCTCCAGGATCGTCACCTCGACGAAGTCGGCGCGTGGGTCCGGCAGGTCGTACGCGGCGTCCAGCCGGTCCGCCGGCATCGCACCCGACTGCTTCTCGCGCCAGTGCGTGCGTATCTCGTTCATGGCTATCGCCACCAGCCAGGAACGGAAACGCTCCGGGTCGCGCAGTTCGGGCAGGCCCCGGAGCATGCGCAGCACCGTCTCCTGCACCACGTCGTCCACGTCCGCGTGACCGTCCAGCGCACGTCCGACGACGTTGTACAGCAGCGGCAGGTACGCCGAGACGAGCTGGTCCTTGGCCTGCTGATCGCCGCTCCGCGCCGCCTCGATCAAGGCCGTCGGGTGATCCTTGCCCATGCTGTGCTCACTCTTCCGGGGTCGGGTGCTGTCACTTCCCACACTCGGGAGATGGGGTGCGGGCGGGACAATAACAAGAATCCTGTGGGCAACCCCGGAAACCTTCCCCGCGGACCGCGGCCGACGGGACCCGACGGGACCCGACGGGCCGGCCCGGGCGCCTTGCATGGCAGGCCCGACGTCGTCCGCACACCGGTCTGTGCCAGGGAAACGTGTTCCGTGGCACAGACCGGTGTGCGGACGAGTGGCGGCCGGTCACCGGCCGGGGCTGCTCAGGTGCGGGGCGGTCCGTCCTGGTCGCGGTCCGTTCCGAGCTGCTGCTTGAGCTTGTCCTGGGCGGTGTCGACGTGCTTCTTGTACTTGCCCTGCGTGCGGTCGTCGACCATGTCGCCGGCCTTGTCGATGCCCTTGCCGGCCTGGTCCTCGTGGCCCTTGAGCATCTTCTTGATCTTGTCCAGTGCGGACATGCGTCCTCCTCATCGACGGTGCGCCCCCACACCTCCAGGGTCACCGCACCCGGCCCGGCCCGCATCCGCTCCGCCGAGCGGCGGAGATGCCGGCCAGGGTCAGGGGGAGCCGGGAAGTGTGAAGCGGCCCTGGCTGGGCAGATACCGGTTGACCAGGAGGAGGTGGTGGCAATGGGCCGCATCCGAGTCGTCGTCCGTCGTCCCCCGCCCCCTTCGGGGCCCCCGCCGCTCGATCTGCGCACCCCTTCCGGCCGCCCCCTGCCGTACTGACCCCGGCGCCGGCTCCCGGTCGAGGACCGGCGCTACGGCTGTTCCGGATGCGGGCCGCCGTCCAGCGGCCCGTGCCGACGCGGTCGGTCCCCGTACCGTGCCGAGGTCGGCCCGGACAGCGGAGCGAGCTGCTCCACCAGGGCTTCCAGTTCCTCGACGGCGTGTTCCGTCTCGCGGCGGATGTTCCTGTGCTCCGCGACGATCGCCCCCAGCAGCAGCGCGGTGAGCGCGACGCATCCGTTGAGGAGCGAGAGGTTCGCCATGACCTCCATCAGGCTGTGCCCCGCGAACGGCCCCAGGGCATCCGTACCGGCCAGGATGGCGAGCACCGAGACGACCAGGGCGCACGGCGCGCTGCCGGGCAACTGGAAGCGCAGGGCCGCCCAGATGATCACCGGGAACACCAGATAGATCATCCCCAGCGAGCTGCGCGTCGCGATCAACGACGACAGCACCACGACGACCGCGAGGACCGAGGCCTCCAGCCACCGGTCACCCGGCCGGGGCCGTCGCGCCCGGCGCAGTACCAGCAGCACCGGGGCGACCACCAGAACCCCCATCGCGTCGCCCGCCCACCAGGACGACCAGACCAGCCAGAACCGTCCCGGCGGAACCTTGTCGTCGAGCAGCAGCGTGAAACTGCCGAGGGTGGCGCTGATCAGCATCCCCGCGAACGCGCCGAGGAAGACCAGACAGACTCCGTCACGCAGCCGGACCAGCTCATTGCGGAAGCCCACCTTCCGCAGCAGGGCGTACGAGGCGAGCGGCGCGATCGTGTTGCCGAACATGATGGCCAGACGGCTCACCGTGAACGCGTCGCCGATCTCGGAGACCGTGACCAGCGTGCCCAGCGCGATCCCCGGCCAGACCCGGGCGCCCAGGCACAGCAGCGCGGCCAGCGCGATGCCGGTGGGCGGCCACAGCGGTGTGACGACCGCGCCGTCCACCACGACCTGGCGCATCAGCCCGAGCCGCCCCGACAGGTAGTAGGCGCCGGCCACGCCCAGGACCTGCGCCACGTACACGGCCCGACGTCTGGCTTCCTTGCTGCGGATCACACCACTCATCAGACACCGACCGTGACGGGACTCGGCAGGTGACACGCGCGGTACGGCCCGGCGTCACCGCGGGCCGCGCCCCGAGGCGGCGTGCCGCAGGACCAGTACGGCGGCGTCGTCCTCGTGCCCCGTCACCTCCGCCGCGCCCAGCACCTCGTCGGCCAGCTGCGCCGCGCTCGCCCCGCTGTGCGCGGCGACCAGCTGCCGGACCCGTTCGAGACCGTCCTCGATCAGCAGTGACGGCCCCTCGACGACCCCGTCGGTGAGCAGCACGATCGCCCCGTCGGAGTCGAGAGTGCGCCGCGTGACGGGGTAGCACTCGCCGGGCTCGATGCCCAGCGGCATGCCGCCCGGGTCCTCCGTGATGCCGGACCGGCCCTGCGTGGTGGCCCAGACGCACGCCACATGCCCGGCCCGGGCGCTGTGCAGCTCCCAGGTCGTCGGGTCCAGCCGCATGAAGGTGCAGGTCGCGAAGAGTCCCGAGTCCACGGACAGCAGCAGATCGTTCGTCCGGCCCAGGACCTCGCCCGGATCGGACGCCGTGCCCGCGATGGCGCGCATCGCGATGCGGACCTGCCCCATGAAGGCGGCCGCCTCGACGTCATGCCCCTGTACGTCGCCGATGGCGAAACCGAGCGCCCCGTCCGCGAGCGGGAAACCGTCGTACCAGTCGCCGCCGATGTCCAGACCGTGGCGGGCGGGTGCGTAACGGGCCGCGGCCTGGAGGCCGGGCAGCGTGGGCAGGGTTGCCGGGAGCATGTCGCGCTGGAGCGCCTGCGCCAGCTCCACCCTGGCCTGATGGAACTCTACTTCGCGCCGAGCGCGGGCGGTGAGGTCCTGCAAGGTGTTGAGCAGGTCTTCGGCGCTGGCCGAGCGGTGACTCCGACGCCGGTTCATGTGCCGCTCCGCGGTGCGTTCGGTCCCTGAATCATATGGCGGGCGGCCCCGAGCGGCGACCGCGGCGGCCGTCGGGGCCGCCACGGCGATGGTCGCCGGGGCGTCGCTCAGGACGGCCGGGCGCGGTACAGATCGCGGAGCAGGGCGATCTCGGCGCCGTGGTGCAGCACCTCCTGGTTGACCCACCAGACGATGTCGACGAACGGGTCCTCGGCGTCGCTGCCGTTCGGATACGTGCTGTACCCGACGGTGTCGAGGGCCGTGTCGTCCGCGCCTGTCAGGGCCTCGCGCCAGGCGGCGGACGCGGTCTCGAAGGCGGCCACGGCCCCGGCGGCGTCGCCCGGGGTGCGGTGGTCGTCGCGGGTGAGCGCGCGTCCGCCATCGGTGTACTCGGCGCGGAGGGAGAGCATCTCGGTGAGATGGCTCAGACGCCACGCGATGGTGGTGAACGGCGGCGGAAACGGATGCGGGGAGTCCGCCGAGTCCCGCCCCCAGTCCCCGGCCCCCGCCAGCACGGTCGCCCGCGCCCCGGGCCCGTCGCCGCGACGGCGTACGGACCAGCAGTCGGGCACGGGTTCCCAGAGGTACTCGTCGTCACCGAGCGGGGTGACGCCGATGTCGACGCCGTTGCCGCTGTCCATGACAGGACCGGCCAGCCGGCCGAGAAGCCGCTCGCAGGCGAAGTCGAACTGTTCCAGCAGGGGGACCGTGCGCGAAGGGAGGGTCATCGGTGGAGCGTGCCACAGCCGAGGGACGGGCGCGCGCCCGTTTTCGGCGCCTCGGCCCCCGCCGGTCCGGACGGGTGGGCGGGACGGCGAGAGGTGGCCGGATGGACCCTCGTACCGAGCCGTTGTCAGTGCCCGGTGGGATGCTGCCCGCATGGACGAGCTGATGAGGCTGCGACGGGTGTACGGCACCGATCACGACGACCCCCACCCGGGGCCGAGGCCGGGTCATGACTACCGCGAGCTGGTCGGCGGCCCGCTCGACGGGCTGCTGCTCGACGTCACCGGCTGGGACGACGCGGACCTGCGCGACGGGGTCGGGCTGGTCACGGAGATCGGCGCCTACGGGCCGGGCGGACGGGCGGAGTACGGCCCCCGGTCGCCGGACAGCCACCAATGGGACTGGCGCGGCGACGTGCGGTGACCGACCGGGTGGTGTCGGCAGGGCAGGGGCGGCAGGAATCGAACCTGCGACATACGGTTTTGGAGACCGCCGCTCTGGCCGCTGAGCTACGCCCCTTCGGTTACGGGTGAAGCCTGACACGCCCCGATGTCCGCGCCAACAGGTTTACGCGGGCACGGAGTCGAGCACCGTGGCGCGGAAGGCGCCCACCACGGGCCGCAGATCGACGCGGTGCCAGGCCGCCCACAGCCGTGCGGACCCGCTGTGCCAGGGCAGTTCGCGTACGGCCACGCCGGGCTCCGTGCCTCGCACCATGCTCCGCTGCACCAGCGCCAGCCCGAACCCGGAGGCGACGAGCCCCAGCGCGGTGAGGGGTTCGGCGGCGTCCAGCGTGATGTCCGGGGTGAAGCCCGCCGCCACGCACGAAGCGACGAACGCGTCGTGCCGGCCCGGGTCGTGGCTGCTCTCCACCGCGATCCACGGCTGCCCGTCCAGGTCCTCCGGCACGAGGTCCGTCTTCTCCGCCAGCGGATGCCCGGTGGGCAGCACGAGCAGCAGCGGATCCTCCAGCAACAGCGCCGAGCGCAGATCCGGGTCGTCCTCGGCCGGCGGCTCCTGGACCAGGGCGATGTCCAGGCTGCGCTGCCGCAGCCCCTCGAACTGCTCGGTGCTGTGCTGTCCGTACAGCGCCACATGGATCCCCGGCCGCTCCCGGCGCAGCGTGCGCAGCGCTGCGGGCAGGAGCCCCGTGTGCATGGCGTCCGGTACATAGCCGACGCAGAGGCCGCCCTCCTCGCCCCGGCCGAGTCGGCGCCCCAGGTTCTCCAGGCGCCCGGCGTGGGTGAGCAGGGCCCGGGTCTCGGCGAGGAAGACCTGGCCGTCGGAGGTCAGGCGGATCCGCTGCCGGTCCCGCTCGAACAGGGCCAGGCCGAGCTCCTTCTCCAGCTGGGCGATTTGCCGGCTGAGCGGCGACTGGGAGATATGGAGCTGTTCGGCGGCGCGGCCGACGTGTTCCGTCTCGGCGACGGCGACGAAATAGCGGAGCTGGCGGAGTTCGAGCATGTCACGTCCTTGTAAGACCTATGGAGACTCAAGTCAGCCCAAACAAGTCTTGGACAGTCTCAACATTCGATCCTAACCTCGAATGCGTAAGGCCGACAGAGCATGCGCAACCGGATCATTACCGGGCGAAACCATGCTGATTGTCGGCTCCTTCGCAGAGTCAAGGACGCACACGTGAGCATCACCCACCTCCTCCCCGGCCGGCTCGGCTTCGGCACGGCGCCGCTCGGCAACATGTTCCGGGCCATCCCCGACGACGAGGCCGCCGCCACCGTGCGGGCCGCCTGGGACCAGGGCATCCGCTACTTCGACACCGCCCCCTTCTACGGCGCCGGCCTCTCCGAGATCCGGCTCGGCGACGTCCTCGCCCAGCACCCGCGCGACGCCTACGTCCTCAGCACCAAGGTCGGCCGGGTCATCCTGGACGAGGCCGAGGACCCGGCCGCCCGTGACCTCGGCGAGAAGGGCGGTCTCTTCGAGCACGGCCGCCCCAACAAGATGATCAACGACTACAGTGCGGACGCCACCCTGCGCTCCATCGAGGACAGCCTGAAGCGGCTGCGCACCGACCGCCTGGACATCGTCTGGGTCCACGACGTCGCCCAGGACTTCTACGGCGACGAGTGGCTCGCCGCCTACGAGAGCGCCCGCACCGGCGCCTTCCGGGTCCTGACCCGGCTGCGCGAGGAGGGCGTCATCAAGGCCTGGGGCCTCGGCGTCAACAAGGTCGAACCGCTCGAACTCACCCTCGACCTCGACGAGCCGCGCCCCGACGCGTTCCTCCTCGCCGGCCGCTACACCCTCCTCGACCACGACCGCGCCCTGCAGCGGCTCCTCCCGGCGGCCGCCGAGCACGACGTCGACCTCGTCGTCGGCGGACCGTACAGCTCCGGCATCCTCGCGGGCGGCGCGCACTTCGAATACCAGAAGGCGCCCGCGGACATCGTCGCCAAGGTGGAGCGCCTCAAGGCACTCGCCGACCGGCACGGCATCGGCATCAAGGCCGCCGCGCTCCAGTTCGCCCTGGCCCACCCGGCCACGGCGGCGGCGATCCCCGGCGCCACCCGGCCCAGCCGCATCGCCGAGGACCTCGCCGCCCTCGACGAGACGATCCCCGCGGCCTTCTGGGCGGCCCTGCGCGAGGAGAAGCTGATCTCCGCCGACGCCCCCGTCCCCACCGCCTGAACCACACGCGCCCCACCACATCAAGGACGTCACGTCATGACCAGCGCCACCGCCTCCACCGAAGTCCCCGTCCCCGCCGACCGCGTCTGGCAGCTCATCGGCGGTTTCGACTCGCTGCCCGACTGGCTCCCGTACATCCCGACCAGTGAGCTGAGCGAGGGCGGCCGCGTCCGCACCCTCGTCAACGAGGAGGGCGGCGTCATCGTCGAACGCCTCGAAGCCTTCGACAACGCGGCGCGCAGCTACAGCTACTCCATCCTCCGCGCCCCGTTCCCGGTCACCGGCTACCTGTCGACCATCGCCGTGCGCGAGGGCTCGGCACCGGACCGGGCACGCGTCGAATGGTCCGGGACCTTCACCCCGGACGGAATCGGCGACGACGAGGCCGCCGCCCTCTTCCACGGCATCTACGCCGACGGCCTCGCCGCCCTCACGCAGTCGCTCGCCGGCTGAACGCCACGGGCGCCCGGACCTGATCCGGGCGCCCGGCCGGCCGGGGGAGCGGCTGTGGAGCGGGTCCGGCCGTCCGATAGGTTGGCCGGTCATGTGGGCTTTGAGTGCGGTCGGACTCCGTCGGCTGGGTGCGGCAGGATCCCTGGCGGTCGTCGTCGGCGGCTGGTTCGCCGGAAAGCTGCCGGTTCACGACCCCTGGGGGCTGTGGACCGATCACGGGTCGACCGCGAAGGCCGCCGCCGCGGTCCTCGCCTACGCCGGGCTGACCGTGCTCGTCGTGGCCTGGTGGCAGTACGGCAAGACCGCCTCCACCGTCCGCGACACCCTCGTCACCCTCGCCTGGTGGACCGCCCCGTTCCTGCTCGCGCCCCCGCTCTACAGCGCCGACGTCTACAGCTACATCGCCCAGGGCTCGATGGTCGTCGAAGGGCACGACGTCTACACCGTCGGCCCCTCCGCCCTGGACCCGGGCGGGATCGGCGGCGACGCCGCCGCGAGCGTCGGCAACCACTGGCGCGACACCCCGGCCCCCTACGGACCGCTCTTCCTGCTGATCTCCGCAGCCGTCGCCCGGACCACCGGCGGCACGATCGTCCCCGCCGTCCTGGCGATGCGGGTCGTCGCAGTTCTCTCCCTCGTCCTGATCGTCTGGTCCCTGCGCCGCCTCGCGCGGGAGCACGGCCACAGTGAGAGCCGCGCCCTGTGGCTGGGAGCCCTCAACCCGCTGCTGCTGATCCATGTCGTCGGCGGCATGCACAACGACGGGCTGATGATCGGCCTGATGCTCGCCGGTTTCGTCCTCGCCCTGCGCGGAAAGTGGATCGCGGGCAGCGCGCTGGTCGGACTCGCGATGATGGTGAAGTCACCGGCGGCCGTGTCGCTGCTGTTCATCGGCGTCCTCGTGCACGCCTCCGCGACGGGCCCCCAGTGGCGCCGCTGGGCCAAGGGGCTCCTCGCTCCCGGACTGATCGCCTGCGCGGTCGCCGGAGGCGCCACGCTGATCAGCGGCACCGGATTCGGCTGGCTCCACACCCAGGGCGTCGCCGCGAACATCCACACCGCGCTCTCCGTCAGCAGCGACCTCGGCCTCGGGCTGGGAGAGCTGGCCCACCTGCTCCTGGACGTCGAGGTGATGCCGGTCAAGTCCGCCGTCCAGACACTGGGCCTGGCGGTCGCGCTCGGTCTGATCCTCGTACTGGCCCGGCGTGCGATGCGCGGCGGAGTGACGCCGACCCACGCGCTCGGGCTCTCCCTGCTCGCCCTGGTCGTCCTCTCGCCCATGGTCCAGCCCTGGTATCTGCTGTGGGGCATGGCCGTCGTCGCCGCGACCGAACAGTACGGCCGCCTGTCCGCCGTCCTGATCGTGCTCTCGGCGGCGCTGGTGTACGAGACCCACCCCATGGGCGCCACCCCGCCCTACGGATTCGCCCTCGCCGGACTCGCCGCCGTCCTCGGCACCCTCGCCGTCCGCCGGACCCCCGTCGTGCCCCCCGATGCCCGCCTCCCCGGCCAGCGCGGCCCCACGGAATCGCCGGAGAACCAGGAGGCTCCCGCCTCTGCCGCAACCCCCGCCCCGGCCCCGCAGAGCGCCCCGTAGAGAAGCCCGCGCGAAGAAATCCCCTCGACGCCCGACAAGATCCTCGGCTACGCTGAGCGGGTCCTGTTGTCTCCGATAGAGGTGGACGTTGCGCATCTGAGGTCCGCGATCATCACGCGGTACGGCCCTGGCCTGTACACGGTCACGACGTTGTCGGCATGTCTGCCGCCCGTGACTTCCGCGTGGATGCGACCTCGGTGCTGAGCCGTCCCTCACTTCGCAGGACTGTTCTCTCCCACCACTTTCCGGCCCCCGGGCCGGGTCGCCGCGTGCTGTTCGCATACGAAGCCCCCCCGTACCCTCCGCTTCCGACTGCGAGAACACCATGAGCCATCCCACCGCGCCCGGCGCCTCCGTGGCCGCATCCAACCTCACCTTCCAGTGGCCCGACGGCACGAAGCTCTTCGACGGACTCTCCCTCACCGTCCCCCGGGGCCGCACCGGCCTGGCCGGCGTCAACGGGGCCGGCAAGTCGACGCTCCTGCGCCTCTTCGCGGGACTCCTGCGTCCCGCGTCGGGGTCCGTCACCGTCGGCGGGAACCTCGCCCACCTGCCCCAGAACATCACCCTGGACACCACCCTGCGCGTCGACGCCGCACTCGGCATCGCCGAACGGCGGGCCGCCCTGCGCGCCATCGAGTCCGGAGACGTACGGGAGGAGCACTTCGAGACGGTCGGCGACGACTGGGACGTCGAGGAACGCGCCCTGGCCACCCTCGGTTCCCTCGGGCTCGACGACGTCGAACTGGACCGCACCGTCGGGCAGTTGTCCGGCGGGGAGACCGTCCTGCTGCGCCTGGCCGCGCTGCTCCTGGAACGCCCGGACGTCCTCCTCCTCGACGAACCGACCAACAATCTGGACCTCTTCGCCCGTCGACGGCTCTACGACGCCGTCGACTCCTGGCGCACCGGCATCCTGATCGTCGTCAGCCACGACCGGGACCTGCTGGAGCGGGTCGACCGCATCGCCGAACTCCGATCGGGCTCGGTGAGCTGGTACGGGGGCGGCTGGTCCGCGTACCAGGAAGCCCTCGCCGTCCAGCAGGAGGCCGCCGGGCGGATGCTGCGCGCCGCCGACGCCGACGTACGCCGTCAGCAGCGCGAGCTGGAGGAGACCCGGATCAAGGTGGCCCGCCGCCAGCGCCACGACAAGAAGCTGGACGGTCAGCGGAAGGCCCCGCGCATCGTCGCCGGGGAGCGCAAGCGCTCGGCCCAGGAGTCAGGAGACCGCCTGCGCGGGCTGCACGAGGACCGCCTCGACGAGGCCCGCGAGCGCCGGGAGGAAGCCGCCGAAGCCATCCGCCGGGACGCCGAGATCAAGGTGAGCCTGCCCCACACCGCCGTACCTGCGGGCCGCACCGTCCTGACCGTACGGGACCTGAGCCTGCCCTACGGACGGCTGCGCGAGGGCAGCCTCCAGGTGAAGGGCCCCGAACGCATCGCCCTGATCGGCCGCAACGGGGCAGGCAAGACGACCCTGCTGCGCACGCTCATCGGGGAGCTCGAACCGAGCACCGGAGAGGCCACGGCGGCGGTGCCCCTGAAGTTCCTGCCACAGCGGCTGGACGTCCTCGACGACGCACTGAGCGTCGCCGACAACGTCGCCCGCACCGCCCCGGGCACCACCGACAACCAGATCCGTTCCCAGCTCGCCCGGTTCCTCTTCAAAGGCGCCCGCGCGGAGCAGCCGGCGGGCACCCTCTCGGGCGGCGAACGCTTCCGCGCCGCGCTCGCGGCGACGATGCTCGCCGCCCCCGCCCCGCAACTGCTCCTGCTGGACGAGCCGACGAACAACCTCGACCTGGCGAGCGTGCGGCAGCTGACGAGCGCCCTGGAGTCCTACGAGGGCGCGCTCGTCATCGCCAGCCACGATCTGCCGTTCCTGGAATCCGTGGGCATCACCCGCTGGATCGTCCTGGACGACGCGCTGCGCGATACCGACGCCGACGAGGTCCGCGAACTGTTCGGGAGCCCGGAGTCCACCACGGCGGGCACGTCATGACGGGCGTCGACCCGGGCCCCTGCGTCGTCCTGATCACCGGAGTGATGGCGGCGGGGAAGTCCACCGTCGCCCAGCTCCTGGCGGAGCGCCTGCCGCGAGCGGTCCATGTGCGCGGCGACGTCTTCCGCCGCATGATCGTCTCGGGCCGCGCGGAGATGACACCCGACGGGGCGGCCGAGGCACGGAGCCAGCTCGACCTGCGCCAGCGCATCTCGGCGCAGGTGGCCGACGCCTACGCGGAGGACGGCTGGACGGCCGTCGTCCAGGACATCGTCCTCGGCGACGACCTGCCCCGCTACATCGACCGGGTCCGGACCCGTCCGCTCCACGTCGTCGTGCTCGCGCCCTCGCCGGGGGCCGTGCGCGAGCGGGAGGAGGCGCGGGGCAAGACGGGGTACGGGGAGTGGACCGTCGAAGCGTTCGACGCGCATCTGCGGAGCGGGACGCCTCGCATCGGCCGCTGGCTGGACACCTCCGGTCAGACGCCCGAGGAGACGGTTTCGGCCATCCTCGACGGTCTGCGGGGCGGGGGAGGTGCGGGTGGCGCGGACGCTCAGGCCGCCTCGTAACGGTGGGCGCGCCCGCCCCGCCACTCCACCCAGACCGGATTGTCGAGGAGCCGGTCCGCTTCCTCGAGGCCGGCCTCGCTCAGGAACACGATGACGTCGTGGTCGCTGTGGGCCAGCCCGAGTATCTCGTCCCGGCCTTCGTAGTGCACGGTCACCCGGCGGCCGCCCGAGGGGGTCGGACGGTGGATGACGATCGGGGGATTTGCCATGGGTCCACCCTGCGGCGAGCCCCGCCGCCGCGCATCCCCGGCCGGCCCTCTCCACGAGCGGGCCGCAGTCGGTCCCCGACGGGCTCTCGCGCCCGCCCGGGGGCTGTGCGGCCCCTCACCGCCCGTCGGCCGCCAGTTCCACCGTTGTGGTGACGCGCACCAGGGAGGGGCGGCGCGGGGCGGAGCCGAATCCGAAGGCGACCGGCGGATCGAGCGGCGCGAGCGCGCCCAGGTCCGCCCCGTCCAGCTCGGCATCGGCGGCCACGACCGGCCGCAGATCCCGCGCCCCGTACCACTCCCGCCGTCCCGGACCCGCGCGGCCCAAGGTGCGTACGCCGGGCATCAGCAGCCGGGCCGGCACATCGCAGAGCGCGGCCCAGACCGGGCTGCGGACGAGCGGGGCCGGTACGGCGGAGAGCAGCAGCCCGAGGGCGGTCCGGCGCCCGGTCCGCAGCCGGAGGCGCAGCGGCCCCGCCTCGACGAGCAGGCGGTCACCGGCGGCGGTGACGGTCACCGGCGCCACCTCGATCCGGTCGAAGCGGTAGGTGGCGGCGACGAAGTCCGCGATCCGCCGGGTCGGGGCCAGCAGGACCCGTTCGCCGTCGGGATGCTCGACCATGACGTCGCTGAACGCGCCGAACGGCGACCTCGGCCAGTGCCCGACCACCAGCCGGGTGCCCGAGGAGGTCCCCACACCGGCGATCCAGCCGTCGAACCGCAGTCGCTCACCCGTCACGCCCGCCAGTCTGCCCCGCGGCCGCACCGGATCACTCGAAGCGCGACGTGTCCCCGGCTCCGCGACGTACGATCTCGGGCTCGTCGCCGGAGAAGTCGATGACCGTGGTCGGCTCGGTGCCGCAGTCGCCCGAGTCGATGACGGCGTCCACCTGGTGGTCGAGCCGCTCCTTGATCTCCCACCCCTGCGTCAGCGGCTCCTCCTCGTCCGGCAGCAGCAGGGTGCTGGAGAGCAGCGGCTCGCCGAGCTCGGCGACCAGCGCCTGGGTCACGACATGGTCGGGGATCCGCACTCCGACCGTCTTCTTCTTCGGGTGCAGCAGCTGACGGGGAACCTCCTTCGTCGCCGGGAGGATGAAGGTGTAGCTGCCGGGCGTCGCCGCCTTGACCGCCCGGAACACGTCGTTGTCCACGCGGACGAACTGCGCCAGCTGCGCGAAGTCGTGGCACACCAGCGTGAAGTGGTGCCGGTCGTCGAGGTTCCGGATCGACCGGATCCGGTCGATGGCGTCACGGTTGCCCAACTGGCAGCCCAGGGCGTAGCAGGAGTCGGTCGGGTACGCGACGAGCGCACCGGACCGGATGCTGTCGACCACCGTGGAGATGGTGCGGGGCTGGGGATTTGCGGGGTGCACGTCGAAGTACTTGGCCATCCGCCGAGCTTACGCGTTCGGGCCGGGTCGGCAGGGCAGTTGGCCGGGAACGGCGAGAGGCGGCCCGTCGCGCGACGGGCCGCCTCTCCTTCCGTTTCACCCGGTGGTGTTCACGGCCGGGCCGGTCAGACCGCGGCGGCCCCCACCAACTCGTCCAGCACGTCCTCCATCGTCACGAAGCCGATGACCGTGCCCTTGTCCCCGGCGACCGCCGCGAGATGCGTACCGGCGGCGCGCATCGTGGTGAGGGCGTCGTCGAGCGGGGTGTCGATCTCGACCCGGATGACGGGGTGGAGGGAGCTCGTGGGCAGCGCCTTGGTGCGCTCGGCGACACCGAGGGCGTCCTTGATGTGGAAGTAGCCCAGCAGCTCGTCGTCGGGCCCGGTGACCGGCAGCCGGGAGAAGCCCGAGGCGACCGCGGCCCGCTCCAGACCCTGCGGGGTGATGCCCAGGTCGACGGTGACGGTCCGGTTCAGCGGGACCATCACCTCGCCGACCGGCCGGGTCCCGAGCTCCAGGGCGTCCCGCAGCCGCTCACCGTCGGCCGGGGCGAGCAGCCCGGCGTCGCTGGAGTCCTTCACCAGCCGTACGAGCTCGTCGTCGGTGAACACCGAGGCGACCTCGTCCTTGGGCTCGACCTTGAGCAGCCGCAGCAGCATGTTGGCGAAGGCGTTGATGCCGAAGATGACCGGCCGCAGCGCCCGCGTCAGACCCACCAGGGACGGGCCCAGCGCCAGCGCGGTGGCGACCGGGGCGGCCAGCGCGATGTTCTTCGGGATCATCTCGCCGATGAGCATGTGCAGATACGTCGCCAGCGTCAGCGCGATCACGAAGGCGATCGGGTGGACCAGCGCCTCCGGCACGCCGACCGCGTCGAACGGCGGCTCCAGCAGGTGCGCGATGGCCGGTTCCGCGACGGCGCCCAGCACCAGCGAGGAGATGGTGATGCCGAGCTGCGCGGTGGCCATGGCGGCCGACAGGTGTTCGAGGCCCCACAGGGTGCTCTTGGCGCGTCGGCTGCCCTGCCTGGCCTGCGGCTCGATCTGACTGCGGCGGACCGAGATCAGCGCGAACTCGGCGCCCACGAAGAACGCGTTGGTCAGGAGCGTGAGCGCGCCGATGGCGAGCTGGATGGCGGTCATCGGGCGTCCTCCTCCACGAGGGCGGGCGCCGCTGCGGGCGCGGTGATCCGGACCCGGTCGGCCCGGTGGTGCTCGATGTCGAGCACGTCGAACTGCCAGCCGTCGACCTCCACCCGGTCGGTGCGGACCGGGATACGGGCCAGCTGGTTGGCGAGCAGACCGGCGAGCGTCTCGTACGGGCCTTCCGGCGCGCGGAAGCCGATCCGGTCGAGCTGGTCGAGCCGGATGCTGCCCTCGGCCGCCCAGACCGGGCGCCCGTCGCCGAGCGGCTCGGCCGGTGCGAGGTCGGGGCGCTCATGGGGGTCGTGCTCGTCGCGGACCTCGCCGACGACCTCCTCGACGATGTCCTCGACGGTGGCGACGCCCGCCGTACCGCCGTACTCGTCGATCACCACCGCCATGGTCCGGTGCTTGCGCAGTTGCGCGAGCAGCCGGTCCACGGGCAGCGAGTCGGGGACGAGGAGCGGCTCGGTGGCCAGCGCCGTGACCGGGGTGCGGGACCGCTCGGTCTCGTCCAGGGCGAGGACGTCGCGGATGTGGACCGTGCCGATGACCTCGTCCAGGCTGTCGCGGTAGACCGGGAAGCGGGACAGACCGGTGGCCAGCGTGAGGTTGGCGGCGTCGGCGGCGGTGGCGTGCGCCTCCAGCGCCCGGACGTCGACACGCGGCGTCATCACGTTCTCGGCGGACAGCTCCGCCAGATGCAGGGTGCGGACGAACAGCTCGGCCGAATCCTGCTCGATGGCGCCCTCACGGGCGGAGTGCTGGGCGAGCGCGATCAGCTCGTCCGGCGTACGGGCGGAGGCCAGCTCCTCGGCCGGCTCCAGGCCCAGCCGTCGCACAGCGCGGTTCGCGGTGTTGTTCAGGTGTCGGATCAGCGGGGCGAAAGCCGCCGTGAACGCCCGCTGCGGGGTCGAGACGACCTTGGCGACCGTGAGCGGGCTGGAGATCGCCCAGTTCTTCGGGACCAGCTCACCGATGACCATGAGGACCACGGTGGAGGCGGCCACGCCGAGGAGGGTGGCGACCGTGGACACGGCGCCGGACGGCAGCCCGACGCCCTCCAGCGGACCGCGCAGCAGCACCGCCAGGGACGGTTCGGCGAGCATGCCGATGACCAGGGAGGTCACGGTGATGCCGAGCTGTGCGCCGGAGAGCTGGAAGGTGAGCCGCTTGGCGGCCTTGAGCGCGCTCTCGGCACCGCGCTCTCCGGCCTGCGCGGCACGTTCGAGCTCGCTGCGCTCGATGGTCGTCAGCGAGAACTCGGCCGCGACGAACACCGCACAGGCCAGCGTCAGCGCGAGGGCGAGGAGGAGCAGGATCACTTCGCTCACCGTGTCACCTCCGTCCCCTGGTGCGCGGGGTCGGGGATGACACGGTTCGTACTGGGAGGCTCACCCATTGCGGTGCCGCAGCTCCTTCTCTGTTCGGGTCGTCGGAATCGACGTGAGGGACGGGTGTGAACCCGCCTGATAGATAGTAAAGGGAACGCAAAGCAAAGGGGAGTGGCGAGTGTCACACGGAGTACCGGCCGGGGAAGGCCGCCCTTGATCCGGATGGCCGGAACTGTGCGTAGCGCTCGTGAGCTTGGGAAATCCTTTACCTCCCGGGGCATTCCGCGCCGGTGAGGTGGCCCTAACAGAAGGAGCGGACGCCGCACATGGTGTTCAAGAAGTTGCTCGGAGCCCTCGGGGTCGGCGGACCCTCGGTCGACACCGTTCTGGAGCCCGGCCCGGCGCTGCCCGGTGGTCTCCTCTCCGGAGAGGTCCGCCTGCGCGGCGGCGGAACGGAGGTCTCGGTCGACCGGATTTCTCTGCTCCTCGTCGCCAGGGTCGAGCGGGAGGACCAGGAGGAGGAGCACGAGGGCACCGTCGTCCTCGAACGGTTCACCGTCGGCGGCGGCTTCCGGCTGGCGGAGGAGGCCGAACACACCGTGCCGTTCAGCCTCACCCTGCCGTGGGAGACGCCGATCACCGAGCTCCACGGCCAGCCGCTGGGCCCGGTGCTCGGCATCCGGACCGAGCTGGAGATCGCGGGCGCCCGCGACAAGGGCGACCTCGACCCGCTCGCGGTGGGCCCGCTGCCCGCGCAGGAGGCGATCCTGGAGGCCTTCGGCCAGCTCGGCTACGCCTTCAAATCCGCGGACCTGGAGCTCGGACACATTCGGGGAACCGGTCAGCAGCTGCCCTGCTACCAGGAGATCGAGATCCTCCCGCCGGCCGGCCACACGCACGCCGTCAACGAGATCGAGGTGACCTTCCTCGCCGCACCGGGCGGTCTGGAGGTCGTGATCGAGGCGGACAAGCGCGCCGGACTCTTCTCCGAGGGCCATGACACGGTCCACCGCTTCACCGCCTCGCACCACGCGGTTCCGCAGACCGAATGGAACGCCCGGGTCGACGCCTGGCTGAAGGAGGTCATCGCCGGCCACGCGGGGCACGGTGCGCCGTCCCCGTACGGCACGCCCTCCTCGTACGGAGAACACCACGGTGACCAGCACCGCTCGGGCCCCGGTGCGGGCGCGGTGGTGGCCGGGGTCGCCGCGGGCGTGGCCGTCGGCGTCGTCGGCGGCATGGTCGCCGCCGAGATCGTCGACGAGATCGGCGACGCCTTCGAGGACGAGGAGGGCGACGAGGACGCGGGAGGCGACGAGGGCTGACGCTCTCGGGGCGGGCGACGCCCCCGCCGTCTCTCCTCCGGGGCGGGCGACGGGCCTTCCGTCGCTCGCCCGCCGCATCGGCTCACATGCTGCCCCGGCCCACCCCGTTCGGGGCCAGCCGGTCGGCGAGCGCGTCCAGATCCGGGACGAACCAGATGTCCCGGCCGCGGTTGGCCTCGCGGACGAGGTCGGGAAGGGCCGAACTGGCCGCCAGATGACGGCTGATGTCCCCGACGACGACCAGCCGCAGCCGGTAGTTCGCGAACTTCTGCAGGACTTCTCCGGCGAAGCCGGTGCTCAGGTCGTAGAAGCTGTCGTCCAGCCGCGTGGACGGCACGGCGACCACCTCCGCGCGCTGGAACGCGGCACCGATCAGATGGTCCAGAGCGCCCTGGACGTCGGCGACGGTCTCCCCGTCGGCCTCGCACTCCAGGACCGGGACGCCGTGGTGCTCGACGATGTCAGGCACGGTCCGCCCCCTGCCCGCCCGTGGACGTGTCGGTGGAAGCGAGCAGGTCGTTGTCCGGGCCCAGCAGGCCGTCGATCATGTGCAGCAGATCGGCGGTGGCGGCCGCGCCGCCGAGAATGACGATCTTCATCCGGGTTCGCTCCTTGTCGTAGACCGTCTGGACGCGCAGGGGATCCGCTGTGTCCCGCGCGGACTGCGTGCTCGCCGTGACGAACGTGCTGAGCCGGTGTGCGGCGTCCGGGCCGAGCGCGTCGATCTGCACGATGCTCGACACCTCGACGTGTCCCGACGCGGGTGCCGGTGTCGGTACCGGGGCCGTGCCATCGGCCGGATGGCCGGCGGTGTCATCGACCGGCCGGCCGGTCAGAACCGCGAAGTCCTCCTTGCTGATCCGGTACTGCTTGCCGATCCGGACGGCCTTGAGCCGGCCCTCGCGGACGTAGTTCCGGACGGTCCGCACATGCAGTCCCAGCAGCTCGGCCACTTCGCCGACCGAGTAGAGCTCCCGCTCGTCATTCCCCATAGGTATGGATCATACGGTAAACAACCTTGTAGAGCTTCTGGTAGATGAATATGCAGCAGTTTTGGGAATGATGCGATCGGTGGTTACTCGTTCCGGACCTGCTCGGCGGGTGCGGCTCGGCCCGCGACAGCAAAGTGGGTTACGCACGGCCGCCCACGTGGACATGGAGGGAGAGGAGCCCGATGAAGCCCGAAGCCCGGCCGCCCGATCCGCGGCACCAGCGACCCGAAGGTGTCACCGATACGACCGTGGAAGCGCTCGGGGCCCTGTCGAAGGCGCTGGAGACCGCCGAGCGTGCGCGCGGCGCCCTCTACGACTTCCACCAGCTCACCGGGAGCGCCGATCTCGCCCTCGACGACGCCGTACGCCTGCTTCGCGCCGCAGGGCACGGAGACCGGGCCGATCAGGTCGAACGGGAGATCATCGGCCGCAACGTCATCCCGGGACACTGGACGTTCCAGATCGTCGAGGAGTACAACGCCACCTACTACGACGTGTTCCGGTCGATCGAACGGCAGATCAGACAGGAGCTCGCCGAGGGCCGCGACCATCTCTACGAGGCCGAGATGAAGGCGGACCGGCGGACCGAAGGGCATCCGGACCACACCGCCGACTGACGGGTGCGTCGGGGACGCCGGTCACGTCGGCCCGTCCGTCCCCGCCCCTCCCGAACCCCGTCTCTCTCATCGTCACCGAACGTGACCGCACGAGATGCGGTGCGGACCGACTCCGGTGACGCTGGGGCTCCGGTCGCGCACACGACACCGGTTGCCGACGGAGGACCCACGACGGAGGACACCCCCATGAACCTGTACGACAGCCCGGTGGAGCGAGCCCGCCGCACCCGTGAACGCGCCGAGGAACTGGGCCGCGCCGCCGACCGGGCCACCGACCCCGAGCACCGGCAGCGGCTGCGGGAGAAGGCGCTGAGGCTGCTGCGCGAGGACCCGGCGCCCGATTCCCGGCCCTCCTGACCGGTGTACGGGAAAACCTGACCGGCGTACGGAGAAAGCCGATTGCCCGCGCGGTCGTCGCCCCGGTAGCGTCGCGCGCCGTGACCCCGACGCTGCGCACCGAGAGACTCCTGCTGGAGCCGTACGTCCCCGAGGACGAAGAGGACTTCGTCGCCCTGTTCCAGGACACCGAGGTGTCCCGGTGGATGGGCGACGGCCCTTCCACCGAGGCGGAGGACCGGGCCCTGTTCGGGCGGGTCTTCACCAAGGTCTACGCCCGGGACCTGTTCGCCGTCTGGGCCGTCCGCCGCGACGGCCTCCTGGTCGGGCACGCCGAGATCAAGCGGACCGACGACGTCGACGGCCACGAGATCATCTACGCCCTGGCGCCGACGGCGTGGGGGTGCGGCCTGGGGACCGAGTTGGCGCAGGCCGTCGTCGCGCACGGTTTCGGCACGCTCGGGCTGACCGAGGTCCACGCCACCGTCGCCGCCGCGAACGAGGCTTCACTGCGGCTGCTCGGCAGGATCGGCTTCGAGCACGTGAGGGACGTCGTGGAGGACGACGGCAGCACCACCCGCGTTCTGACCCGCCGCCGCTGACGGCCGGTCAGGCGGTCGCGGGTGTCCGCGCCCGGGCCTGAGCCCCGCCTCTCTCCGCCGGCGCACCGGCGTGTCCGGTGTCCGTACTCGACGCACGCGACGCCAGCATCCCCGTCGTCACGCCCTGAACACCCTGAACACCCTGAACGTCCCGGGCGCCCGTCGGAGGTTCAGGCGGCGGGCGCCACGGACGCGCCCTCGATGCCATGACGCTTCAGGGAGTCGGCGACGAAGCCGCCCGCCTTCATCTCCTCCACGAACGACGCCAGCAGCTCCTGTGCCGCCGCACCTCGCCCGTACGGTACCCCCATGGCCTGCTGGATCACCATGAACCGCCCCGGCAGCACCCGTACGCCACCGGCTCGGGCCGCCTCGGCCTCCAGCAACTGCCGGATCCCGGCGGCCACATCGACCTCGCCCGCCCGCAGGGCCGCGAGCGCGCGCGGGGCGCCCTCCAGCCGGACGATCTCGGCCCGGCGGATCTCACGGGTGAGGAAGAGGTCGTACGCCGACCCGGCCCCGACCGAGATCCGGGTGCCCTCGGCGTCCACCTGGTCGTTCTCGGACACCTCGGACGGGTCCGGCACCAGATAGCTGCCCTCGATGAGGACGTACGGGGCGGTGAACCGCAGCCCTTCGCCCCGGGCGGGGTCGACCGCGAAGAACCCGATGTCCGCCCGCTCGGCCCGCACCGCGTCGACCGACAGCGCGGCCCTCTCGAAGGCCACCAGCTCGACGGGCACCCCGAGCCGCCGCCCGAATTCCCGGGCCAGGTCGACGGAGACCCCGGCCACCTCGCCGCTCGCCGGATCCCGGTGGGCCAGGATCGGATTGCCCAGGTTGATCGAGGCACGCAGACTGCCGCCGGGCGCGAACACGGAGACGAGGGCGGAAGCTGTCGGCTGCTGAGTCATGGAGCCGAGTCTACGAGCGCGCCCGCCGCCCCCGAGGGGCGTACGGGCGCGCCCGCGGTCTCACGCGCCCACCGTCCCGTCCACCCCTTCCCGCAGCAGATCCGCGTGACCGTTGTGGCGGCCGTACTCCAGCAGGACGTGCACCATGACCATCCGCAGCGAGACCTCCTTCTCCCACCGCGGCTGATACCCCACCAGATCCAGCGAGGCCGCCTCCCGCTCGATCCGGCGCGAGGTCTCCACCTCCGCCTCCCAGGCGGCGAACGCCTCGGCCCGGGTCGAGGCGCTCGCGTCGTACGCCGCCTGGAAGTCGAAGAGCTTCTCCGACCACACCATCGGAGCCGCCGCGTCCTCGAACACCCGCCGGAACCAGGTGCGTTCCACCTCCGCCAGATGCCGCACCAGAGCCAGCAGCGACAAGGTGGACGGTTCCATCGACCGCTCGCGCAACTCCTCGTCGTCCAGACCCGCGCACTTCATGGCCAGGGTCTGCCGGTGGTAGTCGAGAAAGGCCCGCAGCGTCTCGCGCTCGCTCCCCAGCAGCGGAGGCCCGATCCGGTCGTCGTTCGTCATGTTGAGGTTCCCCAGTCCGTGTGCCGGCCGACAGTATGACCGGCCCGCGCGCCAGGGCAGGCGAGTTTCCCGTCGGCCGCCCGAACACCGGCGCCGACGCGGTTCAGGACAGCCGCACCTTGATCGTCTGCGTCGCCCCGCGCGTTCCGGACAGGTCGCCGAAGACCAGGCGCAGCGAGGACCCCGTCGTCGCCGATGTCACCGTCGCCGGCTTCGACACGACCGAGGCGACGGCCCGGTTCCAGGTGAGGGTCAGGCTCGTGCGCATCCGCATCGGATCGCTCACGCACACCGTCGCCGTACCGTCCGTGTGCTCGGTGACCATCACGGAGCACGGGGCGTCCGCCACCAGCGGCCCGACGCTGCCGCCGAACCAGAAGTTGACGGCGGTCAGCCCCAGCGAGGCCACCGAGACCCCCTGCTGATCGTCCGTGTTGGCGAGCACCCGCAGCCAGCCGCTGTCCGCCGCCCGCGCCGCCGTGCGCTGCTCGGACGCGCCGGGCAGCAGCTGGTACGCGTACGTGGCGTCCGTCGGGTCCTGGCCGTGGTCGAACCAGAGGGTGAGGTACTTCCGGGAGACCGGATCCGTGGAGCCCGCGGTGTTGATGTCGCGCCAGCGGCCGGTCCGGTTCTCCCGCAGCGCCTTCACGGTGGCCCCACCCGGGAAGACGTAGCCGCCGTGCCCGGCGAGATGTGCCCAGGACGCGTCGGTCAGGGTCGCCGACCACGGCAGCGTGAGGGGTTTGACCGAGCCGTCCACGGTGAACGGGGCGTTGCCCGTCGGCCCGAGGTTGCGGTTGTCGACGGTGGTCTCCACCGCGGCGCCGTCGCGGCCGTGGATGCCCGCGCCCAGGCACACCACGGTGTCGTCGAGGAAGAACCACGACTTCTTCGCCATGAGCGTGCTGGAAAGACCCTTGAGGTACTGCCCCACGGCGGCGCGCTTCTTGTCGGTGACCCCGCCGACCCAGTTCACATCGGGGAGCGCGACGCCCCAGTCGCCGCCCGCACCGTCGGCGAGCACCTTGCGCGAGGCCGTGGTGCCGGGCAGCCGGTACGGATCGACGGTGGGCCAGAAGGCGTCGCTGTACTGGCCGTTGGCGAAGGTGTCGCCCCACCAGGAGAGCATCCCCGAACCGGTGTGCCAGCCGCGCAGGTTCTCGCCGTTGCCGACCTCGTAATAGGTGATCCGCCGGTCGGCCATGCTCAGCGACGCCGCCCAGCCGGGGCGGCGGTGTGTGGCCCGCGCCATGTCGGGGAACAGCCGGTGGCCGTCCGGCTCGGGGACCGGGGTGAGAGAGGTGTCGTCCAGGACGCTCTTGATCCGGGCCAGCGCGGTGAGCCCGAGCGAGGGGTTGCTCAGCGGCGGGCTGTAGTAGTCACGCTGCGCCCAGCCCTTGACGAGCGCCCGCCACCGCGCGTTCTCGGCGTCCGAAGCGCCCCGCCCGAGCAGCACGATGGAGGCGAGGATGGGGTGCCCGCGCCGGTGGTCGTCGACCTCGCCCCGGCTGATGGCGCGCCCCGCGACGGAGTCCATGACGAGTCCGTTGAAGAGGAACGGCGCCCAGGCGTTCTCCACCGCGTCGAACACCACCTGCCGCTTCGGGTCGGTGACCTCCCACGTGGTCCCCTTCAGCAGCGCGAACAGCAGCCCGAGCCCGCCGAGCATCACCGACCCGTAGCTGCCGGTGTACGGCACGGTGGTGTGCTGGATGAACGAGCCGTCGGCGTACAGCCCGTCGCCCTTGGTCACCAGCGGGAAGACGGGGGAGAGGGCGTCCCGGGCCAGCGCGATCTTCGCCGGGCTCCCTCCGACGACCCCGCGCAGGGCCAGCACCCGGCACAGGTCGACCCGGTTCGCCCCGGTGCTGGTCCCGGTGTACGAGGCGACGGCGGAGTCGGGTACGAAGTGGTCGACGGCGGCGCAGTAGCGTGCGAGCCGCTCCGGGGCGATCGCGTCGTACATCAGCACGCACGCGTCCAGCAGGGCCTGCGGCGCGCCGATCTGCCAGCTGTACCAGTTGCCGTACCGGGTCTGCCCGTCGTTGTAGACCTGGGTGTTGAGGTGCTCCAGGCCGGTGAGCACGGCATCGCGCAGTCCGGTGTTCCCGGTCAGTCCGGTGCCCTGCTGGCGGTAGGCCTGGGCCATGGTGTTGAGGCGGACGAAACTGTCGGCCATCCGCCCCGAGAAGACGTACGACTCGGCGTCCGTGTCCGGGTCCGGATCCGCGAAGACGGCGTCGGGCCAGAGCGAGCCCTCCGCCGGGTCCATCGTCTCCAGCCACTGCGAGGCCTTCGTGCCGAGGTCGGCCAGTCGGCTCTTGAAGGGCTCGGCGGTCGGGCTGAACCCCTCGCCGAGGATCAGCGCGCTCCAGGTGGTGCGGAGCGCGGCGTACGGGTCGTCCTCGGCGGCGGACGCGGCGGAGCCGGGCGTGGCGAGCAGCAGCGCGCCGCCGCCGGCGGCGGTGAGCGCCGCGGAGGTGGCCAGGAAGGTACGGCGGGACCAGGCAGAAGTCATGGGAGAGCTCCGGGTCGGTGACGTGTCTCCGGCGGGAACCCGGCGCGCGGTGGGCACCGAAGGGGCGGGCGCTGAACTGACCCCGGGATCCGACTGTTCTGAGCGGGCGGGCACTTTCTAGCAGCCGCCGGGCGACTCGCTCAATAACTTTGGCCGAATTGATCGTATCGATCGGTTCTTGGGGCGTGTATGTCGGCGCCGGGCAGGAATCGGCGTGCGCCCCTCGCACCGGCACAAAACCCTGCTCGGATCGTTTCGAGCGCATGTGATCGATATGGTTGGGGCAGGCCGGACGGCGGCCGCCCGGGAGCCGGAATCCACGCGCTTCCGCCGCCGGGACACCGTCGGGCCGGGGCCCAGCCGTCTCCGAATTCCAGGGGGATCCATGCGACTGCACGTCGATCAGCGCCACGAGCGGGTGCTCGAACTCGTCCGCGAGCGCGGCAGCCTGCGCGTCGCCGAACTCGCCGAGGAACTCGGCATGTCCGCCGTCACCCTGCGCCGGGACGTCGAGGCGCTGGCCGCCCAGGGGCTGGTGGAGCGGCTGCACGGCGCGGTGGTGTGGCCCGCCGGGCAGCCCCGGCCCGCCCCCGCCGCCGCGCCCCCCGCCGAAGGGCTGGTGGTGGGCATGGTGGTGCCGACCACCGAGTACTACTACGCGGACGTCGTGCGCGGCGCCCGGCGGACGGTCGAGGCCGCGGGCGCCCGGCTGACGATCGGGCTCTCCCGCTACCTCCCCGGCGAGGACGCCGCCCAGGCCCGCCGGCTGCTGTCCACCGGCGCGGACGGGCTCCTGCTCGCACCGAGCTGGGAGCGCGGCTGCCCGGAGCAGGGCGAAGGGCTGTGGACGGTCGAGCAGGAGACCCCGGTCGTCCTGGTGGAACGCTCGGCGCCCCTCGGTCATCCGGCGGCGCGCCTGGACCGGGTGCGCTCGGACCATGCGCACGGCGCCGCCGAAGCGGTGGCGCACCTGGCCGGGCTGGGGCACCGGGCGATCGCGCTCGCCGTGCAGGACAGCCCGACCGCTCCCCGGCTCCGGGTCGGATACCGCGCCGCCGTGGAGGCGCTGGGGCTGACGCCGGTATCGGCCTCGCCGCTCGACGACGCCCCGTCGCGGTCGGAGGCCGATCGTTTCGAGCGGACGCTGGAGTATCTCTGCGAGGGCGTGGCGAGCGGCGACGTGACCGCCGCGATCGTGCACAGCGACGCGGACGCGATCGTCCTCATCCCCCGGCTCCAGGCCAGGGGGGTGCGGGTGCCCGAGGACCTCGCGGTGATCGCGTACGACGACGAGGTCGCCTCACTCGCCGACCTGCCGCTCACCGCCGTGGCCCCGGACAAGCACGCCGTGGGGGCCGCCGCCGCCCGGCTCCTGCTGTCCCGACTCGGCGTGGCCGAACCCGGCGCGACGGACGCGGACGCGGGTGTGGACGCGGCGGGCGGGAGTTCCTTCGCCCGACGGCACCTGGACATCCTGCCGACCCTGCGGGTCCGGGTCTCCTGCGGGGCGGCCGTCGCCGCTCCCTGACCCGGCGAGAGCCGCGCCGCACGCCGGACCGAGAGCCGTGCCCCGGGCCAACCGGCCCCGTGGGCACGGCTTTTGGCGTGCCCGGGGTCGGTTGGGTCGCTCGGTGGGTTCGCAACCCTGCTCGTGATCGATTCGATTGATTTGGTCATTTGCTCTTGACGGCGATCGGTTCTGCGCAAAATGATGTGTGCCGTTCACCTCATCTCCCGCAGTTCGAGGTCTCGTAGGAGCCGGCCCATGCCCTGTATCGCCCGCACGTCCCGTCTCGCCCTGGCGGCCTCCGCCGCTTCACTCGCCCTGCTCGCCACCGCCTGCGGCGGATCGGGATCGGACGCCTCGGGCCCCGGGGACGGCAAACCCGTCACCCTCACCTTCTGGTCGGCCACCGCGGGCGCCAAGGAAACGGCCGACGCGTTCAACAAGACGCACACCGGCATCAAGGTGAAGTTCTCGATGGTCCCCGCGGGGCCCGAGGGCGTCACCAAGCTCTCCAACGCGGTCAAGGGCGGCAACGCCCCCGACGTGGCGACCATGGACTACTCCGCCCTGCCCGAGTACGCCAGCGAGGGCAACCTGGAGGACCTCACCGCCGGCTCCGGCGAGCTGGTGAAGAAGGAGTTCCCCGAAGCCGTCCAGTCCCTGGTCACCCTCGGCGGCTCCACCTGGGCCGTGCCGTTCGACGTCACGCCGATCCAGCTCTTCTACCGCAAGGACCTGTTCAAGAAGTACGGCGTCGAGGTGCCGACGACCTGGGCCGCATACCGTACGGCCGCCGAGAAGATCCACCAGGGCGACCCGGACGTCACCATCACCAACTTCGGCGGCGGCGACCCCGCCCTGCTCTCCGGCCTCGCCTGGCAGGCCGGCGCCCGGTGGTACGGCACCAGCGGCGACGCCTGGAAGGTGAACATCGACGACCCGGCCTCCCGCAAGGTCGCCGCCTACTGGGACGACCTCCTCGCGGACGGCCTCGCCTCCAGGACCCCGCTCTGGGGCGAGGGCGAGAACAAGGAACGCGCCACCGGCAAGGTGGCCACCATCATCGGCGCCGCCTGGAGCGCCGGGAACTTCCCCGTCAGCTACCCCGACTCCAAGGGCAAGTGGGGCATAGCACCCCTGCCCACCTGGGACGGCGAGCCGAGCACCGGCATGTACGGCGGAACCTCCTACATCGTGCCCAAGGGCAGCCAACACACCGAGGCCGCCGCCGAGTTCATCAAGTGGGTCACCACCGACCCCGAGGCCATGACCGCGCGCCTCAGCTCCCTCAAGACCCCCAGCAGCGCCCTGCCGGCCAACGAGGGCATGCGCGCCGCGGCGGCGAAGCAGTTCGACAGCTCCTACTTCGGCGACCAGGACGTCTACGCCGTGGCCGGCGAGGCCGCCGACACCATCGTGCCCGGCTGGACCTGGGGCCCGGTGCAGCAGCAGGTGACCTCGGCGCAGATGGCCGCGGGCGGCGACCACACGAAGATGCTGACCTCCGGCCAGGCGAAGGGGGAGAGCGCGGTCACCGACCGCGGTCTGAAGCTCGACAAGTAGGCGCGAACGCGACCAGCGAATCGCGGGCTCGACCAGCAGTCGCGAGCTCGACGAGCAGTCGGGCGGCTGCCCGGGACGGACCGTTCCGGGCAGCCCCGCCCCCCCCCGCATCCCGCCCACCCCACCCCGCCGAAGGAGCAACAGGTGGCAGCCCCACTCGCCCGGCCGGACCGGACCACGGCAGCCCAGCCCGCGCCGCCGCCCCCCGGTCCCACCGGATCCGCCCGATCCGCCGGACCGGGGAAACCCGGCGCCCCGGGCGGCCCCGGCACACGGCGCGGACAGCGCCGGGCCCTCGCCCTGTTCACGGTGCCGTTCTTCGCGCTCTTCATCGCCGTCACCGTCCTGCCGATGATCTACGCGGCCTGGATGAGCCTCTACCGCGAGGAGTCCTCCGGCCTCGGCTTCGGCGGAACCGAGCGCGTCTTCGCAGGGTTCGGCAACTTCACCGAAGCCCTCGGCAACGAGGCGTTCCTCCGCTCGTTCGGCAACATCGCCCTCTACTGCGCCCTCTACATCCCCGCGATGGTCGGCGGCGCGCTCATCCTGGCCCTGCTCGTCGACTCGACCATGGCCCGGGCCCGGCGCTTCTTCCAGATCGCCTACTTCCTGCCGCACGCGGTACCCGGCCTGATCGCCTCGCTGATCTGGCTCTACCTCTACACACCCGGCCTCAGCCCGGTCACCGACGCCCTCGACGCCCTCGGTGCGAACTGGAACTTCTTCGGCCAGGACGAGGCGATCTTCTCGGTCGTCAACATCTCCGCCTGGCAGTGGACCGGTTACAACATGATCATCTTCTACGCCGGGCTCCAGGCCGTTCCCCGCGAGGTCCTGGAAGCCGCGACCGTCGACGGAGCCGGGGCCCTGCGCACCGCCCTCCAGGTCAAGATCCCCATGATCCGGCCGACCGTCGTCCTGACCCTGCTCTTCACCTGCGTCGGCGCCATCCAGCTCTTCGACGCCCCCAAGCTCGTACAGCTCCGCGCCAACACCATGGGCGAGGACTGGTCGCCGACCATGTTCATCTACACCGCGGCCTTCAAGGGCCACGACTACGGCCTGGCCGCCGCGAGCTCCCTCCTGCTCGCCCTCTTCGCCGGCCTGCTGTCCTTCGTCGTCACCAAGCTCGGCAACCGGTGGAAGGCCTCATGAGCATCCAGACAGCCAACCGCGAAGCACCGGCCGCCACCCCACGGCGCGGCCGGGCCGACCGCCGCACCGCACCGCGGCCGCCCGCCCGCCGGGGCCGCACCGGAAGCCTCACCTCGCGCGTCATGGTCAACGGCGTGCTCGCCGTCGTCGCCGTCTACACACTGATGCCGCTGACCTGGCTCCTCATCGCCTCCACCAAGAGCTACCGGGACCTGTTCGCCACCAACCCGTTCAGCCTCGGCGACTTCCGGTTCCTGGCCAATCTGACCGCCCTCCTCGAATACAACGACGGGGTGTTCGTCCGCTGGCTGCTCAACAGCCTCCTGTACACCGTCGTCGCCTCCGGGCTCTCCACCCTCATCTCGGTGGCCTGCGGCTACGCCTTCGACAAATACGCCTTCCGCGGCCGGGAGAAGTGGTTCGGGGTCGTCCTCGTCGGCGTCCTCATCCCCTCCACCGTCGTCCAGCTCCCGCTCTACCTGATGGCCTCCGAGCTGGGCCTCGTCAACACCTACTGGGCCGTCCTCATCCCCAGCCTCGTGAACCCGTTCGGCGTCTACCTCGCTCGCGTGTTCTCCGAGGGGTACGTGCCGGGCGAGGTCCTGGAAGCCGCCCGGATGGACGGGGCGGGGGAGGTGCGGACCTTCACGAAGGTCGCCCTGCCGATGCTCGCGCCCGGCTTCGTGACCATCTTCCTGTTCTCCTTCACCGCGAGCTGGAACAACTTCTACGGCGCGCTCATGATGCTCAACGACGACCAGCTCTACCCGGTCAACCTGGGCCTCTACATGTGGAACCAGAACGTCTACCAGCAGCCGGAGCTCTACCCGCTGGTCATCATCGGCTCCCTCGTCGCCGTCCTCCCCCTGATCGTCGCCTTCCTCTGCCTCCAGCGCTTCTGGCGCTCGGGCCTCACCGCAGGAGCCGTCAAGTGAGCCACCCCGCCCCGCACCGGCGGACCCGACCCCGCACCGTCCTGGCGATGAGCGGCGAGACCCGTGCGGCGATCCTGGCCCCCGAAGCCCTGGACCGGCTCGCCCGCGTCGCCGACCTCGACCCCGGCCTCCTCGTCACCGACTTCGGCGCCGACGACCCCGCCCAGCGCACCGGACTCCACGAGGCCGAGGTGCTGTTCACCGGCTGGGGCTGCCCGCCGCTCGGCCCGGCCGCCCTGAGCGCCATGCCGCGGCTGCGCGCGGTCATCCACGCCGCCGGCTCCGTCAAGCACCACATCACCCAGGACGTCTGGGACCGCGGCATCACCGTCAGCACCGCGGCGACGGCCAACGCCTTCCCGGTCGCCGAATACACGGTCGCAGCCATCCTCTTCGCCAACAAGCACATCCTGGAGAGCGCCCGCGTCTACCGAGCGGCACGCACCCGGGTGAACCTCCTCGAACGGTTCCCCGGCGTGGGCAACTACCGCCGCACCGTGGGCATCGTCGGCGCCTCCCGCATCGGACGCCGCGTCGTCGAACTGCTGCGCCCCTACGATCTGCGCGTCCTGGTCCACGACCCGTACCTGGACGAGGCCGGCGCCCGGGCTCTGGGCGTGGAGCCCGCAGGACTCGACGCCCTGGCGGCACAGAGCGACGTCGTCAGCATCCACGCCCCCGAACTCCCGGCCACGCGGCACCTGTTCGACGCCGGACGGCTCGCCCTGATGCGGGACGGGGCGACGCTCGTCAACACCGCGCGCGGCTCCCTGGTGGACACGGACGCACTCGTGAAGGAACTGGTCCCCGGACGGCTCAACGCCGTGCTCGACCACACGGAACCGGAAGTCCTGCCCGCCGACTCGCCCCTCTACGACCTGCCGAACGTCCTGCTCACCCCGCATATCGCCGGGTCCCAGGGCGGCGAACTCCACCGGCTCGCGGACGCGGCCGTCGACGAACTCGAACGCTACGCGCACGGCCTGCCGTTCGCCCACGCCGTGGACCCCCGCACCCTGCACCAGCAGGCCTGACCCCGTACCCGTACCACCCCCGGGAGACCCGCCATGTCCCGTACCCGCCGGGTGCTCGTCGTCGGCATCGACGGTGTGCGCCTCGACACCCTGGACCGTGTGCCCACCCCGCACCTCGACGCGGTGGCCGACGCGGGCTACCTGGCCCCGGTAGCCGTGGGGGAGGGCACGCCCACCATGTCCGGGCCGTGCTGGGCGACGATCCTGACGGGCGTCGGCGTCACCAAGCACGCCGTGTGGAGCAACGACTTCAGCGGCCACCGGCTCGGCGTCTTCCCGGACTTCACGACCCGCCTGGCCCGCCAGGACGGCCGCCGCACCTATGCGGCCGCCGCGTGGGAGCCCCTGGTCACCGTCGCCGACGGCGGCCCGATGCTCCGCAGGCCCACGCGGCTCACCCACCACGCACCGGCCGCCGACACCCCCGCCGCCTGGGAGGAGGCCGACGCCTCGACCGTGCGCGACGCGGTGGGCGTCCTCACCCACGAGGACCCCGAGGCGTCCTTCGTCTACCTCGGCGCGCCCGACGAGACGGCCCACCACCTCGGCTGCGGCGACGCGTACGAGGCGTCGATCCGGGCGGCCGACCGCCGCTTGGGCGACCTCCTGACGGCCGTGCGCACCCGCTCCTCGTACGAGGCCGAGGCCTGGACCGTCCTCGTCGTCACCGATCACGGACACCGGGACGAAGGCGGTCACGGCGGCGGCAGCCCGGCCGAACGCACCGCCTGGCTGGCCTGCGCGGGCCCGGACATCACGGCCGGGGCCCGCCCCGCCCGCCCGGTCCGGCACGAGGACGTCGCCGCCGAGGTGTACGCCGCTCTGGACCGTACGCCGGACTCGCACTGGACGCTCGACGGCAGCCGGATACCCACCGTGCCGCGCGCCGTCCTCCTCGACATGGACGGGACCCTGGCCGACACCGAACCTCTCTGGCTGGAGGCGGCACGCACCGTGGCGGCGGCCCACGGCCACACCCTCACCGACGCGGAGGGTGCGGGAGTTCTCGGCCGCACCTGCGCGGATACGGCCATCAGCCTCGTACAGCTGTGCCCGGAGCCCACCACGGTCGCCGGGCTGGAAGCAGAACTGGAGGACACGTTCTTCGCAGCGGTCGAAGCGGGCGTCCGGCTCCGGCCCGGGGCCCGCGCGCTGCTGGACCGGCTGGAGCGCGACGGGCCGCCCGCGGCGCTGGTGTCCGCCTCGCCGCGCCGGGTGGTGGACTCGGTCCTGCGGAGGCTGGGCGGCGAGGTGTTCCGTACGACGGTGGCGGACGGCGAGAGCGACCGCTCGAAGCCCTTCCCCGACCCCTATCGGAAGGCGGCCGCGCGTCTGGGCCTCCCGCCCGGGGCCTGCCTCGCGGTCGAGGACAGCCCGACCGGAGTGGCCGCGGCCGAGGCCGCGGGCTGCCGAGTGCTGGTCGTGCCGTCGTCGGCGCCCATCACGCCCGCCCCCGGACGACAGGTCCGGCCGGATCTCACGTACCTGCTGCGGGAGTGGGGGCCGCAGGAGCCCGTATGACGTGACGTGAGGAAGACGCCGGGGCCGGCGGGCATCGCGCCCGTCGGCCCCGGCGTCTTCCGTGCTCGTTACGCGGGCTGCGCTCGCCCCGAGGGCAGCAGCGAGATCATCCGGGCCACCGTACGGGCCATCGCCTCCCGCCCGTCCGCCAGATAGCGGCGCGGGTCCACGCCCCGGTCGTCCCGGGCCAACTGCTCCCGTATCGCGCCGGTCATCGCGATGTTGAGCGCGGTACCGATGTTGACCTTGCGGATCCCGGCCGCCACGGCGCGTGCCAGTTCCTCGTCGGAGGCCCCGGACGAACCGTGCAGCACCAGCGGAACCGGCACCGCCTCCTGCAGCCTGCCCAGCAGCGCGTGGTCGATGACGGCGTCCCGCGAGGTCATGGCGTGCGAGGTGCCGACCGCCACGGCCAGCGCGTCCACCCCGGTGGCCGCCACGAACGACCGCGCCTCGTCCGGATCCGTACGGGCCCCCGGCGCATGGGCGTCGAGCGCCGGCTCGCCGTTCTTCCCGCCGACCTGCCCGAGTTCGGCCTCCAGCCACAGGCCCCGCTCGTGCGCCCACAGGACAGCGGCGCGCGTGGCCGCCAGGTTCTCCGCGTACGGCAGCTTGGCGGCGTCGAACATCGCCGAACTGAAACCGCAGTCGGCCGCCCGGTGCAACAGCTCGGCCGACTGCACATGGTCGAGGTGCAGGGACACCGGGACGGTCGCCTGGTCCGCCACTTCCGCCGCGGCACGTGCGAGCGGACGGGGCCGGCCCCGGTGGTAGGCGACGGCGTTCTCGCTGATCTGCAGGATCACCGGCGACCCCGCGGCCTCCGCGCCCTCGGCGATGGCTTCCGCGTGTTCGAGGGTGATGACGTTGAACGCGGCGACCGCACGCTGCTGCGCGGCGGCCTCGGCGATCAGATCGCCGGTGGCGGCGATGGGCATGGCGACTCCGGGATGAGGGACCGTCGGCGGGCGAGGGGCGGAGGAGGAGAGCGCTCGGGCCGTCAGGCCGTGGTGCTGAGGATGACCGAGCGGGTGAGGTGGCGGGGCCGGTCCGGGTCGAGACCACGGGCGTTCGCGATGGCGAGGGCCAGACGCTGGACCCGGACCAGCTCCGCCAGCGGGTCGAGTCCGCCGGCCACCCAGCGGGCGCCGGTCGCGTGCACCTCGTCCATCAGCCCGGCCGGGGCCTCGCCGAGCATCCAGGTCGCGGTGGAGCGGGTGGAGATGCTGATCGGACCGTGCCGGTACTCCATCGCCGGGTACGCCTCGGTCCAGGCGAGCGCCGCCTCGCGCATCTTCAGCGCTGCCTCGTTGGCCAGCCCCACGCTCCAGCCCTGGCCGAGGAACGTGAACTGGCTGCACTCGACGAGACCGACGGGCAGCGGCTCGGCGAGCGCCACCTGGGCGTCCTCGACGACCGCGTCGGTGTGCAGGCCCAGATGGGCGCGGAGCAGGGTCAGGGCGGAGGTCGCGAAGCGGGTCTGCACGACGGACTTCTCGTCGGCGAACTCCAGCACGATCGTGTCGTCGGCCATCGCCGCCATCGGGGTGTCGGGGTCGCCGATGACCACCGTGCGGCGGGTCGTGTCACCGATCTGACCGAGGAGACCGAGCACCTCGGTCGTGGTGCCGGAGCGGCTCAGCGCGACGACCCGGTCGTAGGGGCGGCCGGCGGGGAACTCCGATGCGGCGAAGGCATCGGTCTCGCCCTGGCCGCTGCCCTCCCGCAGCGCCGCGTAGGCCTGCGCCATGAAGTACGACGTCCCGCAGCCGACCACGGCGATGCGCTCGCCGGCCGCCGGAAGCCGGTGGGCGAGCCCGTCCGCCATACCGGCGGCCACCTGCCAGCAGTCGGGCTGGCTGGCCAGCTCCTGCGCCACGTGCGTCATCTGTGCTCCCTGTTCCCGTACCCGGCGGATGATGCTCGAAGCTGCATATTAGGCAAGTGTTTCAAGCAATATCAAGCAGATGTGTGCAGGGTTCGTGCGCCTCGGCGCAGCCTGTCCCCGCTCGATCACGCGGCCGGTACGTGCACGGGCATGCCCCGGCGTCGTCGTACCCGGTGCCGCTTCGCGGTCGCGCATTCCGCCCCGGGTCGGTGGGTAGGGTGGCTGCGCTTCAAGATTTCCGCGGAATGCACGAGGTAGGGGGATTGCTCCATGGGTTCGCTGACGGGGAAGGTCGCCTTGGTCACCGGCGCCAGTCGCGGTATCGGCCGGGCGATTGCACGGCGGCTCGCGCGTGACGGCTCCTTGGTCGCCGTTCATTACGGTGAACGGGAAGAAGCGGCGCAGGAGGTGGTCGAAGAGATCCGGAAAGCGGGCGGACAGGCTTTCGCGGTGGGCTCCCTGCTGGGAGTGCGGGGAGACGCGGAAGCGCTGTACGAGGCGTTCGGCGCGGGAATGACGGACCGGGGCGAGGAACCGGTGCTGGACATTCTGGTCAACAATGCCGGAGTCAGTGGATCCGGGAGAATAGCCGACGCTTCACCGGAGGTCTTCGACCGGCTGTTCGCGGTGAACGTGAAAGCACCACTGTTCCTGATTCAGCAGGGTCTGACCTTGATGCGGGACGAAGGACGGATCATCAACATCTCTTCGGCCGCCGCACACCGGTCCTTTCCGGAATCGGTGACCTACGCCATGACCAAGGGCGCGGTGGAGACGCTGACGCTTGCTGTGGCAAAGGAAGTGGCGGGCCGGGGCATCACCGCGAACACCGTGGTGCCCGGTTTCGTGGAGACGGACATGAACGCCCGGCGGCGCGAGACGCCGGAGGCCGCGGCGGCCCTGGCCGCGCACTCGGTGTTCGGACGCATGGGCCAGCCGGCCGACATCGCCGACGTCGTGGCCTTCCTCGCCTCGGAGGACGCGCGGTGGGTCACCGGCCAGAGCATCGACGCCACGGGCGGCATCGGGCTCTGAGAGTCCCGGGCCCAGCACATGCCGAGGGAGAAGGAGAGGGCGAGGGTGCGGGTGCGGTGCCGGATCGAGCTGCCTCCCGGCACCGCACACAAGCACCCATGCCCCTCACCTCGGTCATGAGCCCGAGAGCAGCGACTCCCATGCGCCGGCGGTATCCGGGTGACGGGCCAACAGCGCCGCGCCCGGGACTCCCGCCGCATCCGCGTCGAGCGAGGCCCAGGCGCCGTCGCAGCCGAGCAGCTCCGCGACCGCGTCGAGCGTCCCCGGGTGTGCGAAGAGCAGTGCGGCGCCACGGCTCGCGCCGTCGGCCGCCTTCGCGGGCCCGGCAACGGACGTTGCCGTCTCCGGCACCTCCCGCCACGGCGGCACCCACGTATCCAGCGCCGCGAGCCGGGCCGGGAAGATCCGTCCGGCCTCACGGATCAACAGCGGGGCCAGGTCCGCCGCTCCCGCGCGCAACGTCGTGATCAGCGTCGGCAGCCACGGCAGCAGCACCGGATCCGGCAGCCGCCCGAACGCGTTCGACACGGCCTCCACCACCACGTCCGCCAGCCCCGGCACCGGCACCAACCCGTGCACGAAGCCGCTGAGATACCGCGGATAGGCGGGCACCACCATCGGGTTGGCCAGCAGCTCGCCGCAACGTTCTCGCAGCTCGGCCCGGGACAGCGCGCCGAGCTGCACCTGCGCCGCCCACAGGAGCGCCGTCCGCTCCGGGTCCGTGGGGCGCGACTGGGCGACGGCCAGCTCCAGCTGGGCCCGGTCGCAGCCCAGGGACAGCGCCAGGCTCTCCATGCTGAACAGGAAGCCCAGCATCGCCGCCACCTGCCCCACGGTCGCGTCCTCGTCCGTGAACGCCGTCGGCAGCAAGGTGCAGTAGTGCGCGTAACCGGCCTTGACGAACGACTCCACCCACGGCGGCAGCACCGGCTCACCGGTGCGGTAGTACGCCAGGAGACCCCGCACCCGGCGCAGCACCTCCGGCGCTCCGTCCACCGTGCGTTCGGCGGCGAGGACCTCCAGGGCCCGGTGCCCCAGCTCGTCGGCGAGCCGACGGCTGCGGAGATACAGCGTGGCGTCCTCGACGGCGGCGAGGACGCCCGCCGTCGTCGCCCGCGGCCCGTACGCGTCGCGGCGCAGCCGCTGCTCCAGGACCTGCTCGATGCTCACGCCCTCGTAACCGAGCTCGATCAGCGCCCGCTGGTGGGTGCCCAGCGCCAGGTCCCACGACTCCTGGATCGAACGCTCACCGAGCTTCCGCTCGCCCATGATCGGCCGGGCCGCACCGTGCGGCATCAGCCGGCGGAGCATCCACAGCACATCGGAGCAGGCCCTGAGCTCCGGACTGGAGTGCAGGTCCAGCAGGGCACGCTGCACACCACGCTGCTGGAGCTTCAACTCCAGCGGTGCGAGCCGGTCGTGCACATCGCGCGCCAGCGGCGGCAGCGCGTCGTAGCCGACCCGGCCGATCCGGTCGCCGCCCATCATGATCTCGACGAGACGGCGCACGTCCCGCCTCCCCGGCACCGAGTCCTTCTCGATGCAGGTGATCGCCGCATCCTGGAAGTCGTACGGAGTGGGCTTGGCCCGGTCCCGCATCCCGGCGAGCAGGATCGACGTCTCGAACACCGCGATGGCGTCGGCGGTGGACGCCAGATAGCCGCTGCGCCGCGCCGCGCGCACGATGTCCACCGACCAGCCGAGCAGTTCGGCCTCGTCGAGCGTGTCGAGGACCGGCGGCCGCCGCAGGAAACCGGAGAGCCGGTCCGCGGAGGCTTCCTCCGGGGGAGCGGGGACGACCGCCGGGGCCTTCCTCGGCGCCACCGCCTTCTTCGAGGCCCGCGGCTTCTTCGCACCGTCCTGCCCGGCCAGCCGGTAGGGCTGCACCCGGGTGCGCTTGAGGTTCTTCGCCCACTGTGTCGCGGCGATCGACACCGACCCGGGAACCAGCCCGAACTGCGCCTCGATCGCCGCATGGCTGGACGGGATCAGCCCGTGTTGCCAGGTGGTCGCGGAGCGCGGCGAGATCGCATACGACCCGCTGCCCGCCACCCCGAACTCCTCGACCCGGCTGGCCGCGTGGAACGCGCCGCACACGTACAGGCAGTCCTCCGGACCGGCCCCGCTCGACACCAGGTGCTCGCGGATCCTGGTCCACATGTACCGCTCGCGCTCCTCGTCCACCCGGACCCGGTCCCCGTCGCCGGGGGCGAGCCGCCGGAACAGGCTGCCGACGAGAAACATGACCTGGCGGTAGGCGTCGTGATCGCTGTCGCCGAGCGGAACCTCGACGTACTGGTGCCACCACTCCGACCAGTGCCGCACCTTGCCGTGGCGCAGCAGATGCTCCTCCAGCTCCGCGAAGCGGGGCCGCAGGTCGCCGATCTCCACGCCGACCGCCTCGCCGTGCAGCGCCGCTTCGGGCTCCGGCGTCCCGGCCGCCCCACCGGGCTCCTCCTCGGGCGCGCGCTCGCCGTGGCGGCCGTCCCACTGGAAGACATGGTCCGACGACCGGTCGACGAGGACCAGCTCGACGCCCGGGGTGTCGAGGGCGTACGCGATGGCCTGGTACTCGGCGGACGCCTCGGTGATCGGGGCGACGACCGACAGCGGGGCCCACTCGGCGGGGAACCCGTCGACCTCGCTCGCGAAGGCCTGGACCGCCACCGGCAGGCGGCAGTTGCGCAGCTCGTCGAGGAGCGGCGCCATGTCCTCGCACAGCTCCAGGTACACGACCTTGGGCTGCTTCTCGCGCAGCCGGCGGGCCATGGCCAGGGCGGAGGCGGGCGAGTGGTGGCAGACCGGGAAGATCTCCAGGGGTTCGCGCACCGCCCGGTCGACGTCGTCGACCATGCCGACAAGGATGCCCTCCAGGGCGTCGGGCCCGTCGGCGAAGACGGTGGCGGCCTCGTGCAACTGCCCGCGCAGCGCGGAGAAATGCGTCTCCTCGAGGCTGTTCGCCGGGGAGCCGCTCATGACAGGGTGGCGATCGTGTCGCGGCCGCCGTCCAGGAACTCCGGCCACGAGCCGCCCTCCTCCTGGCTGCGCGGCTCGACCACCCCGTGCAGATACTTGTTGAAGATGGCCAGGTCCTCGGGGTCACGGCGGGCGAGGGAGCCGACGAGCGAAGCGGCGAGGGTGCGGGCGGTCAGCGTGGTCTCGCCGAAGAAATTGCTGTGCAGGACGGCGTCCTCCAGCACACCGATCTGCTCCGCCGTCGACAGCGCGGACTCCAGCTTCTCGTCGTCGCTGCCCGCGGCGGCGGCCGAGGCCCGCAGATCGGCGAAGCTCCGGAGCAGGATGTCGAGCAGCGTCGGCGGCACGTCCAGATCGATCGCGTGGCGGCGCAGCAGTTCCTCGGTGCGGAAGCGGACGATCTCCGCCTCGCTCTTCCTGTTCGTCACGACCGGGATGCGGACGAAGTTGAACCGGCGCTTCAGCGCGGACGACAGGTCGTTGACGCCCCGGTCACGGCTGTTGGCGGTCGCGATGATCGAGAAGCCCGGCTTGGCGAAGACGATGTTGTCGGCCGCGTCCGTGCCGTCGCCCTGCAGCTCGGGGACGGAGATGTACTTCTCCGAGAGGATCGAGATCAGCGCGTCCTGGACGTCGCTGGTGGAACGGGTCAGTTCCTCGAAGCGGCCGATGGCGCCCGTCTCCATCGCGGTCATGATCGGCGACGGGATCATCGACTCGCGCGACTGGCCCTTGGCGATCACCATGGACACGTTCCACGCGTACTTGATGTGGTCCTCGGTCGTGCCGGCCGTACCCTGCACCACCAGCGTGGAGTTGCGGGAGATCGCGGCGGACAGCAGCTCCGCCAGCCAGCTCTTGCCGGTGCCGGGGTCTCCTATCAGGAGCAGACCGCGGTCGGAGGCGAGGGTGACGATCGAGCGCTCGACGAAGCTCCGGTCGCCGAACCACTTCTGGGAGATCTCCCGGTCCAGGCCGTCGGCGCGCTCGGACCCCAGGATGAACAGCCGGACCATCTTCGGGGACAGCCGCCAGGAGAACGGCTTGGGGCTGTCGTCGATCGACTCCAGCCAGTCGAGCTCCTCCGCGTACTTGGTCTCGGCGGGGGCGCGCAACACGTCGGACATGAGAAGGGCCTTTCTGAACGATCTGAACGAGGGGAAATGCCGGGGGAGGGGGCCGGGTGCGCCAGGCGTGTCACCTAGGTCAGGGACGTCGGGCGCCCGGGGCCTCGGGCCTCAGGTGAGGAACGTCTTGAGTTCGTGCACGAGCTTGTCGATGTGTCCGGAGACGACGGGCGTGCCCAGAGCCTTGAACCGCTCGCGGAACCAGGGGTTGACCTCCTGCCGTCCGGAGCTGGTCACCGAGCCGACGGGTAGGAACTTCACCCCGGACCGGTGAACGGCCTCGATGCCCTCGAACAGCGGCTGGGAGCGGTCGAACTCGTAGAAGTCCGAGATCCACACCATGACGGTGTTCTTCGGCTCGGCTATCTTCGGGCGGGCCATCGCCATCGCGACGGGGCCGTCGTTCCCACCGCCGAGGTTCGTGCGCAGCAGCACGTCGAACGGGTCGTGCACCCACGGCGTGAGATCGATCGAGCGGGTGTCGTAGGCGATGAGGTGGACGTCCACCTTCGGCAGCCCGGCGAAGATGGAGGCCAGGATGGTGCAGTTCACCATCGAGTCGACCATCGAGCCGGACTGGTCCACCACGACGATCAGCCGCTGCGGTGTCGTCCTGCGGACGGTGTGCCGGTAGTAGAGGCGATCGACGTAGAGCCGCTCCTCCTCCGGGCTCCAGTTGGTGAGGTTCTTCCAGATCGTGCGGTTCAGGTCGAGATTGCGGAACACCCGCTTAGGCGGCACGGAACGGTCCAGCTCGCCGACGGTGGCCTTCTCCACCTGCGTACGCAGCACCTCGGCGACCTCGTCGACATAGCGGCGGATGAGCGACTTGGCGTTGGCGAGGGCCACACCCGACAGATTGCCCTTGTCCCGCAGCAACTGCTCGATCAGCGACATGCTCGGCGTCAGTCGCGCGGCCAGCGTCGGATCGGCCAGCACCTCCCGCAGCCGCATACGCCCCACGAGATCGCCCTCGATCGCCGCCAGTTCGGGCCCGAGGCCGCCGGCGTCCAGGCCCGCTCCCGCCGCCCGCCCGCCGCGAAGCCCGCCGGGCGGACAGCCCAGCGCACGCTCCAGCCAGCCCGCGTCGGACTGCCAGCGAGCCAGCTGCTCGGCGCTCACCGCGCCGGAACCGGTCGTGAAGACATTGAGCAGCACCTTCGAGACCAGCGCCGCGCGCCGCACCTCCGCCGCCCGGTCACGGGCCTCGTCCGCACCGTCGTCCGGTGTCATCAGCCCGTCGAACTCGGCGGCCAGCTCCGGATGGCGCTGCACGACCGAGTCGAGCGACGTCCCGGGGTCCAGCAGCGCGGGCGGCAGCCCGATGTCCTCGACCACCCCCAGGCTCGCCGACTCCAGCGCGGGCTGCTCCTCACCGTCGAAGAGACGGGCCAGGAGCCGCCAGTACAGCACCTGACGGCGGTTGTCGTACGGGTCGGGCCCGGCCTGCGGCGGGGCTTCGGGGCCCGGTGGCCGCCGGGTGAGATCCTCGGTCATTTCCGCAACAGCCTTCCGGCGCGCTCGCGCAGCACGGCGACGGCGTCGGTGGCGGCCTTCTCCGCCCGGACACCGGCCTTGTCGGTGGTGCCGCCCGCCCACGCCCCGGCGTGCACGGCGACGGCCTTCTTCCGCACGGTCGCCTCGACCGCGAGCGGCTGGACGAAGAACTGCCCGGCGTCCCAGCGCAGCAGCCCGACACAGGCGCGGGAGGCGGCGACCGCCTCGGGCGTCAGCGGTCCGGCGGCGGGCAACCGGTCGGCGTCCACGGCCAGCAGCAGGCCGGCCAGATCGAACGCGAGGCGATCGTCCTCGCTCTGCGCGGTGTACCCCTCCAGCAGCACCGGCACGGCGATCCGGACGGGATGCCGGTCCAGCGGGGCGACAGGGGCGGCCGCCGCCGCGGACAGCATCACCCGAGCGGTGGCGAAGGCGTCCGCGGGCTCACCCGCACGGGCCCGTTCGTCGTCCCAGACCAGATCCCCCTCGGCGGTCACCGGCATCGCGTCCAGCTCCATCGAGCGGCCCTCGCTCACGGCCCCGAGCAGCGACATACGAGGACGCAACAGCTGCCACAGGCCCGCCCCGACGACCGTGTCGGGCTTGGGCGCCGAGACCCCGGCGCGTACGAGACGGGGCGCCCCGCCGTCCGCGGGCTCGAACACGGCGTGGACCTGCGCCTGCACGGCCGTCGCGTGCTCCTGCACATCGACGCCGAGCGGCAGCAGCCGACCGGTCGCCGGAACGACGGACGGCTCCCCGGCGGCTCCGGGCACCGTCAACAGCAGGGCGCGCGACCACAGATCGGCCCAGCGGCGCACCGGCACACGCTCCAGCGTCGCCCCCGGACAGGACGCGGCCAGCTCGGCGGCGAACCCGTCGAGCAAGGTCGCCGACCGGCGCAGGGCCGGTTCGGGCAGCATCGCGGAGACGACCGGCGCGGACTCGGCCACCAGCTCGTGATCGATGCCCCGCCAGCCGCTGCGTGCGAGATCGCACAGCCAGCTGCGGGCCGCAGCGAGGAGGTTCGACCCCTGCTCCCGCCCGGCGGACACCGGGCCGGAGCCCGCGGCGCGCTCCGCCTCCTCGGCGGCGGGCCGGCCGACGGCCTCGTCGATCCGGTGCGTCAACGCGTCGTGCACCGAGCCGAGCAGAGCACAGCGGGCGGCGGCGAGCGCCACGAAGTGTTCGTCCCCCGCGGCCCCGGCCGTCGCCTTGCCGGCCGCCTCCGCGACCCGCCCGGCCAGCGGGGTCCCGGCGACCGCCTCGGCGAGCCCGGCGACCGCCGCCGCCTGGGCGGGCCCCGGCCGCAACAGCCCGGCCACCAGTGCCCCGTCGAAGGCGTCCACGGCGGCGAGCGCCTCGTCGAGCCCGTCCACCGGATCGGACAGCAGATCGCCGCGCATCACGCCACCGCCCGGGTCGGCGGGAACCACTGCATCTCGGGCAACGGCGCGGTGACCGGGGCCAGTTCGAGATAGGCGAGGTGCCGCAGGAACCGGCTGAAGACCTGTGCGGCCGCCGAGGAGTCGCCCAGCACCGGCGGCGTGGCGGTCATGGCGGCGGTGAGGGACTGCGCGTCGGGCTCCCCGTCCGGGGTGTCCACCGCGAGGTACCGCGCGACGCGCTCCGCGCCGTACTGCAGCACCGCCTCGCCGACGAGCGCCTGGATGTGCTTGCAGAACATGCCGCGCGCACCGCCGCAGGGCCGGTTGTTGTTGGTGCTGCACGCGAACGCGTACGTCCGGGCCGCCACGGATGACACGTACACCCGCCCGATGTCCGATCCGCTGGAGACGACACCCTGCAACCGCCCGTCGGCCAGTTCGACGAACGGCACCTTGGCCAGCTTCCGCGGCCGCGCGGGCGGCACCACCCGCGCGGTACTCGACTTCTCCCAGACCGACAACGCGCCAACTCCCATGCATGCGAAAGGGGACGTCCACGCCATCGCGGCGGGACAGGAACGAACTTAATCCCGACCACTGACAACGCCCCCGGCGCCCGGTCCGGGCAACGGTCACGGCCTCCGGGGGCGCCGCGTGAGCATGCCCGGGTCGATGGTGCGGGCGAGGAGGTGAAGCGGCGCGGCACGGATACCGGACGCCTCCGCCGCCTCCCAGTACGCCAGGCCGGTGGCCGCGTCGACCGGACCGTGGACGAGCGGCACTTCGACTCCCGAAGCGTGGAGCAGGGACTCCAGCCGGCAGGACGCGATGCTGTCCGGCACCATCGGCCGCGCGAGGTACCCGGCGACCGCGGCGGCCGGCAGGCCCTCGGCCACCAGCCGTTTTGTGGGGCCGGCACTCAACAGCCCACCGCCGACGACCAGGACGTCCTTCTCCCGCTCCATCCGGGCGATGGCGCGAGCCGTGTCGAAGCAGTGCGGGAACGAGTCGTCGACCACCGTCGTACCCGGTGCGAGCCGGTCGACGTCCAGGAGCGTGCCGCCCCCGCTGACCGCCGCCACGATCAGCCGGGCCCCGTACACGGCGTCGGGCAGCCCCCGGTGCGACTCGACCACCTCCACGCTCTCGGCCAGACGGCGCTCCAGGAGGCTGTCGGCCAGCTCCTTCAGACGCGGCCCGCTGCCCGGTACGTCACAGAGCAGCAGCCGGGCGGGCGGCCGGTGGGCCCGGGTGAGCAGCAACTCCAGCGAGGAGGAGCCGATCGAGCCGAGCCCCACGAACGCGACGGTGAGAGAGCCCAGTTCCTGCCCCGTCGCATCGAGAGCGGCGTGCACGGTCCTGACGACGGAGACGACGGTCGCCGCGTGACCGGTGGTGACGGCGGGGGCGGCTCCGGTCGTTCCGACGGCACGCAGAACATCGAAACCGTAACCGGTGAGCGAGGGGATCATGCCCGCCAGGGACACGGCCCGCGCACCGAGCGACGAGGCCAGCTCCACACCACGGGTGGTGTGCCCGAGCAGGCCGTCACCGGGGGCGAGTTCGTCCGCGAACAGCGGGACGCACACGAAGCCCGAACGGCCCAGCGGCGTACGCAGCGTCTCCAGGAGCCGTGGCCGCCCGCCGGGGAACAGCAGGCTCCGCAGCTCCTCGCGCGGCAGCGCCGCCTCCGGCAGCCCGGCCAGCCCGGCGAGGCCGGCCGGGGACGGCAGATAGCCGATGAGCGCGGCGTCCATCCGCCGGTCCCGGCCGGAGCCGCCCGGCCGGCCGACGCGGCCGGGACCGGTTGCGGTCGAGGCCGCCGCCTCCGCCAGACCGTCGCGTACCGAGTCGGCGAACGCGGCCAATTCCTCCGGGGTGAACGCCGTCGCCGCCGCGCGGACCGTGATCCGCAGCCGCCCGTCGTCCGGGGCGGCCGCCAGGAACACGTCCGTGCCGGCCGGAGGCGGCGTGTACGCGCTGTCGCCGTTATCCCGGGTGACGGCCAGGGCCCCGCCGCTCTCCGGTCCCAGAGCGGAGAAATCCAGATAGGTGAAAAAGAACTGCGAGGCCAGGGGCAGCCCGTTGGGCAGCGACGGAACGGCCCCCTCGTACGTCTGCGCCTCGACGGCCTCGACCGCGAGACGCCGCACATCGTCCTCGAACCCCGCGTCGTCGGGCCGCCCGGACGCCGGACCGGCCGGCCGCAGGGGAGCCGCCGTGGCGAAGGGACCGAACACCCGGTGCGCGTCGGGCAGAGCGGGGTCCCGGCCGCTCACCGCGAGACCGAGCAGCAGATCCGCCCGGCCGGTGGCCGCCACGAGCGCCCGGTAGTAGGCGGTGAGCACCGGCACGTGGAGAGTGGAGCCGGTGCGTGCGGCGAGGCCGCGCAGCGCGTTCACCTGGCCGGCGTCGACCGTGAACCCGTGGGTGCGGAAGAGCGGGTGCGCTGCGCTGCCCGGAGCCGTGCCGACGGCCGAAGCGGCGCTCTCGTCGGCGGCCGAACCGGTGGTCGGAGCGGTGGAGAGTACGGGTGGTCGGTAGGGCGCGGCGAGCCGTGCCCACCGGTCGTCGCCGGCCGGCCCGACGGAGCCCGCACCGGGGACCGTCGCGGGGGCGGCGTCCGCGCGCGCCGTGAGCCGACGGGCATGGTCGCGGAAGGTGCTGCGCAGGGGGACCGGCGCCGGTTCCTCGCCACGGGACAGCGCGTCGTACACGGTCGTCAGCTCCCGTACCAGGAGCGCGGCGCTGTAACCGTCGCCGATGATGTGATGGGCGTGCGCCACCAGGACGTGTTCGTCGGGGGCGACGGTGAGCACCCGCAGCCGCAGCAGGGGCCAGGCCCAGGGTTCGAAACGGCGGGCGCGTTCGGCGGTGACCCGTGCCTCCACCTGCTCCGGGCCGGTGAGGGTCTCGAAGCCGACCGGCAGCCGCAGCGAGGGCGGAAGCTCCTGCTGGACGGCCGGGCGCGCCCCGGCGGGGAAGACGGTGCGCAGCATCGGATGCCGCACGACGAGCAGGTCCACCGCGCTCTGGAAGCGGGCGCGGTCGAGGCGGCCGTGCAGCCGCAACCGCGTGAGCCCGGACGAGGTCGCACCCGGTGCGATGGCCTCGGCCAGCAGGAAGCCCCGCTGCGTGGGCGTGAGAGGGAAGGGCTCCGGAGCCATGGCCGGACCGGGGGCCGGGGAGGGGGTGGCGGAGGCCTCGACGTCCGCGTCTGCGTCCGCCGCGTCCACCGCGTCCGCGAGGGCCGCGAGCGTACGGTGACGGTAGATCACGGTCGGCCGGGGGAGCGGCCCGCCCTGCTTCTCCAGCCGGGCGAAGACCTCCAGCACGAGCAGGGAGTCGCCGCCCAGGGCGAAGAAGTCGTCCTCGCGGCATACGTCGTCGGCCCGGAGCAGAGCGGACCAGATGGCGGCCAGCCGGACCTCGGTCGGAGTGCGGGGCGGTGTACGGAGGTCGTCCGGGCGGGCACCGGTCGGGACGGGCGCCTCTCGGCGGGGCGTGCGGGGCTCATGGGACCGGTGTGGTTGCCGGGCAGACAGTCCACGGCGGTCTATCTTGCCCGTGCTCGTGAGCGGCATCGTGCCGACACGGGTGATCCGGGACGGAAGCATGTACGGGGGCAGTGACTCCGCCAGATGGAGCCGCAGCGCCACGGCGTCCGCCCGGGACGGTCCGGGCCCGGGTGTCACGAAGGCGGTCAGGCGTCCGTCCTCGGCGATGACGACGGCGTGGGTGACATCCGGATGGGCCTGGAGCACCGCCTCGATCTCGCCCGGCTCGACCCGGTTGCCCCGGATCTTCACCTGGTCGTCCAGCCGCCCGAGGAACTCCAGGGTGCCGTTCTCAAGACGCCGCACCCGGTCGCCGCTGCGGTACCAGCGCCGCCCGCGCCGGACGGTGAACGCGGCCTCGGTGAGGGCGGGTTCACCGAGGTAGCCCGCGGTCAGGCCGATTCCGGAGATGAGGAGTTCGCCGGCCTCGCCGGCCGGCAGGGGCTCCCCGTCGGGGCCGACGACCTCCACCTCCGTGCCCGAGACGGGGCGCCCGATGGGGAGCCGTCGCACCTGGTCGCCTGGCCGGGCGCGGATGATGTGGCAGCTCGTGTTGATGGTCGCCTCGGTCGGCCCGTACAGGTTGGCGATGTGCTGGCCGTCGCCGAAGAGGTCGAACCAGCGGCGCACGTGGGCGGGGGACAGGGCCTCGCCGCCGACGTGGATCCACCGGAGCGCGGACAGTTCCGGACGCGGTGCGCCGTTCCGTACCCGCTCCTCGGACGCGGAGAGGAGCTGTTCCCAGAGCGTGGGGACGGAGCTCCAGACGGTGATCCGGCTCCGTTCGACGTGGGTCAGCAGCCGGTCGGGGTCGCGCAGCAGATCCCAGGCCACCGTGACCACGGTGGCGCCGACGAGCAGCGGGGCGAGGAGCTGGCGGACGGAGGCGTCGAAGCAGGGCGACGCGGTCTGGGCGAGCCGGTCGTGTTCGTCGTACCCGAAGGTGCTGATCGCCCAGTCGAGGTAGTTCTCCATCGACCGGTGGGTGATGGGCACCGCTTTGGGCCGGCCGGTGGATCCGGAAGTGAAGATCACGTAGGCGGTCTCCTTCGCGTCGACCGGGCGGTCGGGTACGAGGACCTCGTCCGGGGACCGGGAGGAACGGACGGCCGGGAGTGGCGCTGACGCGTCGACGGACACGAGCGTGACGTCGCCCAGCGTTTCCCCCACTGCCCGGGTGGCGGCGTGACAGAGGACCGTACGGGCCCCGGAGCGCGTGAGCTGGTCCACCAGCCGCGCGGGCGGATGGCCGGCGTCCAGCGGAACCCAGCCCGCCCCGGCGCGCAGGGCCGCGACGACCGAGACGACGGTGTCGGCACCGGGTTCGGTGAGCAGTCCGACGAGGCTGCCCGGGGTGACGCCGCCCGCCAGGAGCGAGGCCGCGAGGGCGTGGGAGGCACGGTCGAGCTCGGCGTACGTGAGGGTGGCATCGCCGGTGTCGACGGCGACCGCGTCCGGGGTGGCCCGGAACCGTTCGACCAGCCGCCGCACGATCGTGGCGGAACCGGAACCGGAACCGGAACCGGAACCGGACGTGGACCCGGACGTGGACTCGGACGTGGACCCGGACACGTCCGGGATGTCGGGCCGGGGCCGGACGAGGGCGGCCAGCTCGGCGTGGAAGTCGCGGTCCAGGCGGGCGACCGTCGCGGGGTCGAAGAGCCGGACGGGGAAGTTCCACGAGAGGCGCAGAACCGTCTCGTCCTGCCAGCACAGCAGGCTCAGGCGGGTCGCGGCGGTGGCGGTGCCGGCCGCGGTCGGCCGCACGCTCACCGGACAGCGCTCGTCGAGAGCGGCGGGGAAGCGCGAGAAGCTGAATCCGGCGGGGCTCACCGTCCGCGGTCCGGCCCCGGACGGGTCCGTCGGCAGCAGCCGGGCCAGGTCGAGGCCGGTGAGGCTCGCGTGCTGCTCGCTCTCCAGCCAGATCCCCGCCAGCCGCTCGGCCAGGGTCCCGACCGGCTCGTCCGGGTCCGTCTCGCACACCAGCGGGAGGGTGTCGGCGAGCGGCCCCACCAGCTTGTCCAGACCCGTCAGGCGGCCCTCGCGCCGGGCGCGTGCGACGTTCACCGCGATCTCCCGCTGCCCGCTCCATCGGGCCAGGCAGCGCACGTGCACGGCGAGCAGCAGGTGGAAGAGGCTCACTCCGTGGGCCGCGGCCCGCTTCTCCAGCGCGGTGGTCAGCTCGGCGTCGAGGGCACTCTGACGGGTGGCCAGGGGAGCCGTGGGAAGAGCGGACGGATCACCGTCGTAGGCGAGGCGCAGCGGCTCGCCCCGGGCGGCCAGCCGCTCCGACCAGTACCGCCCGTCGAGGGCGAGGGTCCGTGCGCCGTCCGTGGCGGACCGCTCGGCGGCGGCCGCGGCCGCGTACCGCGCGAAATCGGTGCCGAGCGCGGGCAGCGTCGGCGTACGCCCGTGGGCGAGGGCGGTGTAGAGCGACCAGAGTTCCCCGGCAAGGACGTTGAGGCTGTATCCGTCACCGGCCGCATGGTGGATCACCAGCACCAGATGGGACAGCTCCGGGCTCTCCCGTGCGAGGACCGCGCGTACGGGAGGCTCGGCGGCGAGGTCGAACGGCCGGTTGCACAGCGCCGTTTCGAGCTCCTCGACACGCCCGGTGAGCTCGCGGACCTCGTACCAGGCGGAGAGCGCTGTGGCCGGCGCGACGTACTGCCGCGGTGTCACCGGGTCGAGCCGGTCCACGCCGTTCCCGGTGTGCCCCGCACCCGCGGCGCTCTCGATACGGATCCGCAGCATGGTGTGCCGATCGGCGAGCGCGGCGAGCGCCCGGCCCAGGAGACGGGTGTCCAGGGGGCCTCGGACGGTCTGGCGGACGTAACCGTGGGCCGGGACCTCCGGGTGGAGCCGACTGCTGGTGTACAGGGCCTGTTGGACGGGGGTGAGCGGGAAGGGTACGCCGTCCGGAGCGGGAGCGGGAGCGGGAGCGGGAGCGGGGACGGCGGCGGGCCCAGGAGCCGGCGCCGGAGCCAGCACCGGATCCGGCGCCGGAGACGAGGCCGGGCCGGGCGACGAGTCGAGGTGCGCGGCCAGTTCGCCGACGGTCCGGTACTCGAAGAAGAGCGTGGCGGGCAGGGACCTGTCCAGCTCCCGTTCGAGCTGCCTGACGAGGTCGACGGCGGCGAGCGAGTCGAGGCCGAGGGTGAGGAACGGCTCGTCATCGGGAATCCCGGCGACGGGCACATGCAACGCGGAGGCCAGCAGCCGGCGGAGCAACGCGGCTGTACCCGTGTCGGTACCGATGTGGGTACCGGCGCCGGATTCCGGTGCCGTTCCCATCGGATTCGTCGTGGGCGCTACGACCGCAGGGCGTGGGGCCGGCGTCAGGTCGGCGATCAGCAGCTGTGACGCGTCAACGCCACATGCCGTACGGAGAGCCGCCAGTCCGGCAGCGGGGGCGACCGGCCTGCCTCCGGAGCTCCGCCCGGGGACGGAGTCTCGGCCGGCCCCGGTGCCGAGGGCCTCCGCCATGCCCGCTCCGGCGAGCGCGGCGAGGTTCACCGACAGCCAGGGCCGCCCCGCGTGTCGTTCCGATGCGGCGAACGCGTCGAGGAAGGCGTTGGCAGCGGCGTAGTCGCCCAGCGCGCCCGCCAGTCCGGGCAGTACGGCGCTCACGGAGGAGAACGCGACACGGACCGCCGGGTCGAGGCCGTGCCGACGGAGGGCCAGGGAGAGCAGCACACTGCCCCGCGTCTTGGCGGCCAGGGCGCCCGCCGTCTCCTCCGCGCGTCTGTTCCGCAGCGTGCCGGGCCGCACCACTCCCGCGGTGTGGAAGAGCGCGTCGAGGCGGGGCAGTCCGGAGAGGAGCGCGTCGACATCGCGCTCCACCGAGACGTCCGCCACGCGGTAGTGGACGGTGGCGCCCAGCGCGCGGAGCTCCTCGGCCAGCCCCACGGGAAGCTGCGGGGAGCGCCCGGTCAGCACGAGGGTCGGGCGGCCCAGGCAGGCGAGGTCCCGGGCGAGTGCGGCGCCGATTCCGCCGCCGCCCCCGGTGATGAGGAAGGTGCCGTCGGGCGGCAGCGGTGACCGGGGCGCACGGGTCGGCGCTGTGGCACCGCTCGTCAGCGGAGCGAAGCCGCGGGTGAGCCTGCGCCCCGCGCGCCAGGCGACGGAGCCGGCACTGCCAGGGGTGCTGTCCGATCCCAGCTCGGCCAGCACGGCGGCCAGGCGCTGGGACGGAGTGTCCAGCGAACTGAGGTCGACCGCGACGGCCGAAGCACTCGGAGTCTCCTGCGGCAGTGCCAGCAGAAGTCCGCCGAGGACGGCGTGGGCCGGCCGTGGCCTCTCCCGTACGGTTCCCGTGGCGTGCACGTCCTCGGTCAGTATCAGCAGCCGGTCCGCGCGCGACTCGTCGAACCGTGCGAGGGCCTCGTCGAAGGCGGCCAGCGCGGCGTCCTGCGCCCGGTCGAGTGCGTCGGCGGTGTCCTGGTCGGGAGCGGGCCCGGCCACCAGGACCACGGCGTCCGGCGGCCCGTCGCCCGTCGCGTGCATCCGGATGCCCTCGGCGGTGAGCTGCGAGGCGAGCCGGTCGACGGACGCGGAGTCGGGCCCGGTCAGCAGCACCGAACGCCCGGCCTCCGCCGAGCTTTCGGGCAGGGCGGCGTCCGCCCACCGGACCCGGTGCAGCAGAGGGCTGACGGGCGGATCGGCCCAGTACCGGGTGCGCTGGAAGGGGTAGGTGGGCAGCGGAATCCGGTGGTGCCCCGCGTCGAGCGCGGTCCGGTCCAGCGGTACGCCGTGCGACCACAGCCGGCCGACGGTCTCCAGGAGCGCCCTGCTTCCGCCGTGCTCGTCACCGGGCGTACTGGGCCTGCTGGGCGCACTGGGCAGAGCGCACATGACGGTCGTTACTTCACCGGAGCTGCCGGAGCTGCCGGAGCTGCGGGTCGCGCTCGTCGTCCTGGTCGCGCCGGCCGCACCGGTCCCGCCGTGGGCGTACGCTCCTGTCGCCGCGCGGACCGCACCCGTCAGGGTCGCGCCGTGGCCGACCTCGACGAAGGTGTCGTACCCCTCCCGGGCCAGCCGTTCCACGGCGGCCCCGAACAGCACCGGGCGCTCGGCGTGTTCGCGCAGGTACTCCGGACCGAGGACCGGCTGCCACTCGGCGGTGACGGTGCTCATGAGGGCGATGGACGGGGCCCGCGGGTTCAGCGCACGGGCCGCTTCGGCGAGCCGGTCGGCGATCGGCCGCATCAGCGGTGAGTGAAAGGCCCGGGAGACGCGCAGGCGACGGGTGAGGACCCCCTGCGCTTCGAGGCCGAGGACAGCGCGCTCCACGGCGGGGACAGCCCCGGAGAGGACCTGAAGCCCGGGACCGTTGTACGCGGCCACGGCGAGCGCCCCGTCGGACTCCGCCACCGCCGCGGCGACCGCGTCCTCGTCACCGCGGACGGCGATCATGGCGCCCGGCTCGGTGAACGTGCCCATGAGACGGCCTCGTTCGGCCGCGAACCGTACCGCCTCCTGAACCGTCAGCACCCCGCTGACACAGGCCGCGCCGATCTCCCCGACGCTGTGCCCCGCGACCGCGTCGGGCGCCACGCCCCACGTACGCAGCTGACGCGCGAGCGCCACACCGGAGGCGACGAGGAGCGGCTGCGCCACCTCCGTCGCGGCCTGGGCGACGGGGTCCGCCTCCGGATCCAGCGCCCAGTCCAGCAGGGTCCGGCCGCACAGCGGACCGAGGAGCGCGGATGCCTCGTCCATCGTGTCCCGGAACACCGGCGCCGTGCGGTACAGCGCCCGGTCCCGGCCGGGGAACTGCGTACCCTGCCCGGGAAACAGGAAGACCACACGCGGCCGGGAACGGACGACGCTCCCGATGCGCCCGCCGGTCTCACCCGTGTCCGTGTCCGTGCCGGTGCCGGTGCCGGTGCCGGTGGGAGCGGAGACGATGGCGGCGAGCCGTTCCCGTAGATCACCGTCCGCGACGACGGCGAGCCGGTGCGGCCCCTCGTCCCGGGAGGTGCTCGCGGTCCGGCAGACGTCGCCCGCACGCAGCTGCGGACGGCTTTCCAGATGGGCGGCGAGCTGAGTCACAGCGTCCCGCAGCCCGCCGTCACTGCGCGCCGACAGAGTCAGCAAGTGGGGCCCCTCAACCGCGACTTCACCTTCACCAGGCTCACCCGGCGACGCCGACAGCGACGGCGACAGTGCAGGCGGAGCCTCTTCGAGGACGGCATGGGCATTCGTGCCGCCGAAGCCGAACGCGTTGATCCCCGCGACGAGTGGCCCGGCGGACGTCCAGTCCCGGGCCTCGGACACCACGGAGAAGCCGGCGGGAGCGAGGCCGGGCGAGGCCGGGGAGTGGTGGAGCGACGGCGGCAGTCTGCGGTGGCCCAGGGCCAGGACGACCTTCACCAGCGCGGGCAGCGCGGCGGCGTTCAGCAGATGCCCGATGTTCGTCTTCACCGAACCGAGCAGCCGGGGCTCGCCGTCGGGCCGTACGGGAAACGCATGGGCCAGCGACCGCAGTTCGATCGGGTCACCCACGGCCGTGCCGGTCCCGTGGGCCTCCACATAGGTCACCGCCGCGGGATCGACGCCCGACGCTTCGTACGCCCGGGTGATGGCCTCGCGCTGCCGCAACGGATTGGGCGCCATGAGGCTCATCGACCGGCCGTCGTTGTTGACGGCCGTGCCCCGGACCACGGCGAGTACCGGATCGTCCGCGAGGCGGGCCGCGTCGAGGCGCGTCAGGACGACGGCCGCGCCGCCCTCGCCGGGTACGAAGCCGTCGGCGTCGGTGCTGAAGGCGCGGCTGCGCCCGGTGGGGGACAGGGCCCCCACCTCTTCCAGCAGCCGGTGCGGGGCGGAGGTGAGGTGGAGGTTGACGCCGCCGACGACGGCCAGGTCGCACTCGCCGTCCAAGAGGCTGCGCCGGGCCAGGTGCAGGGCCACCAGCCCCGAGGAGCAGGCGGTGTCCACGGCGAGCGCGGGGCCGTCGAGGTCGAGGCTCTGGGAGACCCGGGCGGCGATGAGCGAGGGCAGGTTGCCGGTGAGTGCGGTGGGCGGCGGAGAGCCGTCGGCGGAGGCCCGGTCCAGGACCTCCCGGTAGCCGCTGTCCCCGACCGCCGCGAACACACCGATCCTGCGCCCGCGTCGGCGGGGCCCCGCGTACCCGGCGCGTTCGAGGGCCTCGTGGGCGAGTTCGAGGAAGAGCCGTGCCTGCGGGTCGAGTGCGCGCGCCTCCTCCTCGCCGATGCCGAAGTAGCCGGCGTCGAAGGCTGCGGGGTCGTCCAGCAGGGCCGCCCAACGCTTCCGCGGAGCGGACGGCCGTGCCTCCGGACGGTCGTGGCCGTCGTCCCAACGTTCCCGCGGTACGGGGCCGACGGCGTCGTGCCCGTCGACGAGCAGGTCCCAGAAGGCCTCGGGGGTGTCGGCGCCCGGGAACCGGCACGCCATCCCGATGACGGCCGCAGCGGCGGTGGCCGGGGCGTCGGCGGCCGGAGCGGGGCCGGTCGCGTCCGCCCCGTACGCTCCTCCGGCCCGCGGCACGGAGCTCTCCACGGCCTCCGGGGCGGACGACGGCAGACCGGGAGCAACCGTCAGAAGGTGACCGGCGAGGGCCGTCACCGTGCCGTGGTCGCGGATGACCGCGGGCGGCAGCGTCACACCGAACGCGTCCTCCAGCGCCACCAGCACCTCCATGGCCTTGAGCGAGGTCCCGCCGAGGCTCCCGAACGGCTCGTGCACCCCGATCGACTCGGCGGACCGGCCCAACACCCGGGCCCACACCTCCCGCACGACCTCGACGGTCTCCGTGGCCGACCGGGGCACCTCCGCACGCCCGCCGGGAGCCGCAGACGGGGCAACCCCTCCGCCACCCACCCTCTGCTCGTTCGCTCCCCGCTCGCCCGCCTCGAACCGCTTCCGGAGCAGCCGACGCTGCAGCTTGCCGCTCGTCGTACGGGGGAACGCCCCCGGTGGCAGGGCCGACACCCGCACGTCGTCATGGAACAACGCCTCGCGCACCCGGGCCGCGACGCGTTCGAGCACCTCCGCCGCATCGCGCGGGGGCCGTGCCCAGGGGACGAACACCACGACGCGCTCCGCACCGGTGACCGGGTCGGTCGAACCGATCACCGCCGGGGCGCCGGAAGGCAGCCCGGGCGTCGCCGCCGCGACCGTCTCCACGTCCGTGGCGTGGAACGTACGGCCGTTGAGGAACAGCACGTCCTTGTGCCGGCCCGTGACGCACAGCCGCCCGTCCCGCAGGAACCCGAGATCACCGGTGCGGAGCCACCCATCGGAGAACACCTCGGCGCTCACGCCCGGCAGACCGTGGTAGCCGCGGGCCAGTTGGGGACCGCTCACCATGATGTGACCGACCTGCCGGTCCCCGAGGACGGCGCCCGCGTCATCGACGACGCGTACGGAGCAGCCGGCCACCGGAAACCCGACGTCCATCAACTCGACGGCCCCGGCGCCCGGTTCGGCGTCCAGGGCCACCCCGTCGCTCAACGAGGCCCGGTCCAGGACCAGCGGCACGGCCACCTCTCCCGGCGGCGGGAAGGTCACCGCGAGCGTCGCCTCCGCCAGGCCGTAGACGGGCTGCGCCGCCGCCGGGTCCAGCCCCGCGGGCCGCGTCTTGAGGGCGAAGGCGCGCCACACCGCGGGCGCGATCGGTTCCGCCCCGACCAGGAGCAGCCGTACGGCGGACAGGTCCAGCCGGGCCAGGGCCTCGTCGGGAACACGGCGTACGGCCAGCGCCAGGGCGAAGTTGGCGGCGGACAGCACCGTGGCCCGGTGCCGGGCCGCTGCCTCGAACCACATCCGGGGCCGCTTGGCGAACGTCAGCGGACCGATCTTGACCTGCCTGGCCCGGGCGGACAGGGGAGCGAGATGGGTGCCGATGAGCCCCATGTCGTGGAAGTACGGCATCCAGCTGACCACCACGTCGTCGGCGCCCAGCGCCGAGGCGGCCCGTATCTGCTCCAGATTGGCCAGTACCGCGGCGTGCGTCACCTCCACCCCCTTGGGCGCACCGGTGCTCCCCGAGGAGAACTGCACGAACGCGACGTCCTCGGGCCCGGCGGCGGCAGGCTCCCGCAGCGCGGGCCCCTCCCGCAGGGCATCGAGCGCCAAGGCACGTGCACCCTCCGGGAGTTCACCGGCCAACGGCGCGGTCGACGCGTCCACGACGACGGGCGGCCGCCCCAGGTGTTCCCAGACCGGCAGCACCCGACGGCCGTCCGGAGCCAGCGGAACCGGCACCAGACCGGCCGCCAGAGCACCCCAGAACATCGACTGGAAGTCCTCGCTGCGGTCGGCGAGCAACGGCACGCAGGTCCCCGGCGCCACCCCCGCCGCCCGGAATCCGCCGGCCACGCGCAGGGAGTCGTCCAGGAGTTCGCGCAGGGTGACGGTCAGCTCGCTGCCGTCGCCACGCACATGAACGACGACCTGCCCGGGAGCCTCACGGACCGCGTCCAGCAGTACATCCAGCAGCGTCATGTCGTGCTCCACCGGTCGATCCGTCCGTTCTCCGAAGAATGATCTTAAAAACGTGCAGGACACGAGGAATCAACCGACGGGAGGAGACGGCCTGCACCCTGGGAGTGACGAGACGGGTCCGCTGCGCGCCGGACACCGACCACCACGCGGTGGTGGCTGCCGCCGACCGAACGCCGACGCGCCGGGGCCGGGCCGAAGGAGAAGCAGACCTGCCCGGCCGGTCATGAGCCGGTCCGGGCAGGTGACACATCGGTGCGCGCTCGGCTACGAGCCGGCGGGCGCGGCCTGCTGCACGACCTCGAAGGACCACACCGAGGAGCTGCTGGAGGCGGGCTTCGGGCGCTCGCCGCCGCCCTGGTGGGCCGCCTTCATCGGGCCCTCCATCCACGCCTGGAACGACTCCTCGTCACGCCACCGCGTGTACACCAGGTAGTCGTCGGTCCCTTCGACGGGACGGAGAAGCTCGAACCATTCGAAGCCGTCGGAGTTCTCCACGGCGCCGGCCCGGGACGCGAAGCGCTTCTCGAGGGTTTCCCGCTGCTCGGCGGGAACGGTCAGCACATTGATCTTGACTACGCTCATGGCCCCATCCTGCCGTACGACGTCCCGGCGACGACGCCCCAGGGGGGACGAGAATGCCTTGGCCGGCCACCGCCGAGCTGCGACGATGCCCCTTTTCCCGTTCCTGGCGGCGGAGTTCCCGCTCTCACCCGTGCGGGGCCGTCGCGGGCAGTTCCACCGTGACGCGGAGCCCGCCGCCGGAGCGCGGGGTGAGGGTGAGCGTCCCGTCGTGCGCGCGGGTGATGGTCTCGACGATGGCCAGGCCGAGGCCGACGCCCGTGTGGTGGGTGCGCAGGCGTTCCGCGCCGCGCTGGAACGGTTCGGTGAGCGTCGAGGCCACCTCAGGGGTGAGCCGCGCACCGGTGTTCTCGACCGTGATGTCCACGGTCTCGGAACGGACGCTCGTCGTGACCCGGACGGTGCCCCGGTTTGGCAGGTTGTGCACGATCGCGTTGTGCAGGAGGTTCGTGGTCAGCTGCAGCAGGAGGGTCGGCGAGCCGATCGTGGGGGCGATGTCGCCGTGCGTCTCGACGGTGACGCCGCGCACTTCGGCGAGGGGCAGGAGGGTTTCGGCGGCCTCCTCCGCCAGGAGCGACAGATCGACGCGTTCCCGGGGGAACGAACGCCGGTCGGCGCGGCTGAGCAGGAGCAGCGCCTCGGTGAGGTCGATCGCCCGGCTGTTGACGGCGTGGAGGCGGTCGATGATCTCGCCGGTGTCGCGGTCCGGATCGGCACGGGCCACTTCGAGGAGCGTCTTCGACACCGCGAGCGGCGTGCGCAGCTCGTGGGAGGCGTTGGCCGCGAATCTCTTCTGCTCGGCGACATGCGCTTCGAGCCGGGCGAGCATCGTGTCGAAGGCGTCGGCGAGTTCCCGGAACTCGTCCTTGCGGCCCGGCAGCCGGATCCGGTGGGAGAGCGATCCGTCCGTGGCCGCCCGGGTGGCCTCCGTGATACGGGTCAGAGGAGCGAGCATGCGGCCGGCCAGGAACCATCCGCCCAGGAGCCCGAAGACGAGAAGGATCGCCAGCACGGTGGCTGCCGCCGGGGCGAAGGTGTACGCGAGGAGTTGACGATTGGGGTTCTGGTGGAGCATGCGCTGGTTCCAGTCGTCGGGCACGTACTCCAGGAGGTACACCCACACCGCGGTGAGCAGCAGGACGCCCGCGACCATGAGGAATCCGGCGTAACTGAGAGTCAGTCTGAGGCGTACGCTCAGCCCTCGCCGCCTAGCCACGATCGCCCCCATCGCCGCCCTCGCTCCCGTTGCCCTCGTCGTCGCTTCCGGCTCCGGATCCGGCTGCCGCGTCGATGCGATAGCCGACGCCGGGCACGGTCGCGATGACCGCGGGCTCTCCGAGGCGTTTGCGCAGCGCCGATACGGTGATGCGCACGGCGTTGGTGAACGGATCGGCGTTCTCGTCCCAGGCGCGTTCGAGGAGTTCCTCGGCGCTGACGACACCGCCTTCGGCGGCGATCAGGACCTCGAGCACGGCGAACTGCTTCCGGGTCAGCGCGACGTACCGCCCGTGCCGGTACACCTCTCTGCGGAACGGATCGAGCCGCAGCCCCGCGATCTCCCGCACGGGAGGCCTGCTGTGGGCGCGTCTGCGGTCGAGCGCCCGGAGCCGGAGCGCGAGTTCCCGCAGCTCGAAGGGTTTCGTGAGGTAGTCGTCGGCGCCGAGTTCGAACCCGGAGGCCTTGTCGTCGAGCCGGTCGGCTGCGGTGAGCATGAGGATCGGCGTACCGCTGCCGGAGGCGACGATGTGCCGGGCGATCTCGTCGCCGGAAGGGCCGGGGACGTCACGGTCGAGGACGGCGATGTCGTACGTGTTGACGCCCAGCAGTTCCAGAGCGGTGTCGCCGTCGCCCGCGATGTCGGCCGCGATCGCTTCGAGGCGCAGACCATCGCGGATGGCTTCTGCCAGATAGGGCTCGTCCTCGACGATCAGCACACGCATGTCCTCGATGGTAGGAGTCGGCGCATATCGTCCGCGTATCGAAAAGCGCATACGCGCCGGCAACCGGGCGCTGCCTTCACTGGCAGCATGACTCGAACCCCGCCGTCGTCGCGCACGTCGACCCACCGGATCCGCCGGCCCCTCCTCGCCATCGTCCTGGTGGCCGTCCTGGCGGCGATCGTCGTGGCCCTCGGCCTCCCCCTGCTGAAACCCTCCTCGGACTCGTCCTCGGCCACGCCGGGGCAGGGCTCCTCGGTCCGCCCACCGGCCCCGTCCCTCCCGGACCGGGCGCCCCCGGACTCCTCCCAGCAGGAGCGCCGGGGCCCGCTCGGCGAGGCCGACGGCGTCGTACCCGACGGATCGACGGTGCTCGACGACGACGTTCCGGCCGTGGCCAACCTCGACGCTGATCTGCTCGCGGCACTGCGCCGGGCCGCGCCGGAGGCCGCGGACGACGGAGTCGCGTTCACCGTCAACAGCGGCTGGCGTTCACCGGAGTACCAGAACCAGCTGCTCCGCAAGGCGGTCGCGCAGTACGGCTCCGAGGCCGAGGCCGCCCGGTGGGTCGCCACCGCGACGACGTCTCCCCATGTGTCGGGGGACGCGGTCGACATCGGTCCCGAGGAGGCGACGGCGTGGCTCGCCGAACACGGCGCCGCGTACGGGCTGTGCCGGATCTACCGGAACGAACCCTGGCACTTCGAACTGCGCACCGACGCGCCCGACCGAGGCTGTCCGCGCAGGTACGCCGACCCCACACAGGACCCGAGGATGCGGCCGTGAGCGGCCGCGAGCAAGGACGGACGATGACGCAGGTGGACACGCCGAGCACGCCGAGCACGCCGAGCACGCCGAGCACGCCGAGCACGCCGAGTACGGCGGACGTGGCCGAAGCGACGCCCGGGGCGGACACGGCAGACCCGGCGGAGGCGTCCGGGACCTGGAGGCGCGGCCGGTTGCTCGCGGCGTCCGCGCTGCTGCTCGGGCTCGTCCTGCTGCTGCACGCGAGGATCCCGAACCGGATCGGAAACCTCGGCAGCCTGGTCGAGACCTTCCTGCCGTGGTTCGGCCTGCTCGTCCCGGTACTGCTGGCCGGCGCGGTGCTGCGCCGCTCCGCCCCGGCGGTGATCGCCCTGCTCCTGCCGCTCGTGGCCTGGCTGAACCTCTTCGGCGGCCTGCTCACCGACAAGGCGCACGCGGGCGGCGACCTCACGGTGGCCTCCCACAACGTCGGCGCGGAGAACGCCGACCCGATCGGCACCGCCCGCGCCCTGGCCGGCTCCGGTGCGGACGTGCTGGCACTGGAGGAACTGGCCGCGCACGCCCGGGAGACGTACGAGAAGGAACTGGCGAAGGAGTACCCGCACCACACGGTGCAGGGCACGGTCGGGCTGTGGAGCAGGTTCCCCCTGTCGGACAGCCGGCCGGTGGACGTCAAGATGGACATCGGGCCGCTGGGGGACGCCAAGCCCGCCGAGGTCAAGATGGTCTACAACCGGGGGCTGCGGACCACGGTGGCCACGGACCGCGGGCCGCTGGCGGTGTACGTGGCCCACCTGGGGTCCGTACGGGTGAACCCCAGGGCCGGGCTCTCGACGGGCCGGCGGGATGCCGGCGCACAGTCGCTGGGGCAGGCGCTGGCGGCCGAACGGAACGAGCGGGTGGTGCTGCTCGGCGACCTGAACGGCACCCTCGACGACCGTGCGTACGACGGCATCACCGCGCGGCTGGAATCGGCCCAGGAAGCTGCCGGCGACGGCTTCGGCTTCAGCTGGCCGGCCACCTTCCCCGTCGTACGGATCGACCAGATCCTGGTGCGCGGCGTGGAGCCGAAAAGCTCGTGGGTGCTGCCCGCCACCGGCAGCGACCACCTGCCCGTGGCGGCCCGCATCAGCTGGTGAACGCCGAGCAGAGCCCCGGACGGGTCCCGGGCCGCAGGACCGGCTGTCCTACCGCTCGGGTGCGCCCGTCGCCCCGGCGGGGAACTCCTCGATGCCGAGGACCCGCAGCAGGTCCAGCCGCTCGCGGGTCCCCGCGTCCGCCGGGGTGAGAACGAGCAGCAGCTGGCCGTGGTCGGGGGTGACCAGCGTTTCGCAGTCCATCACCAGCCGGCCCACCCGAGGGTGCAGCAGGGTCTTGCGGTCGGCCCGCCGCACCCCCACCTCGTGCTCCGCCCAGATCCGGCGGAACTCCTCGCTCGCCGCCCGCAGCCGGTCGATCAGCCCGGCGACCACGGGATCGCCGGACCGGCGACCCGCGGCGGCGCGCAGATCGGCCACGAGCTGCCGGGCCTGGTGCTCGTGCTCCTCGGGCGCGCCCGCCGCACGCGCGGCGGGGTCGGTGAACCAGCGGTACACCAGGTAGCGCCGGTCGCCCGAGAAGGCGGTGTGGTCGCCCGCCAGCAGCAGCGACATCCGGTTCTGGGCGAGCACCTCGCCCAGGTCGGAGACCACCATGGCCGGGGTGTCGCCGAGCAGATCGAGCATCCGGACCAGCCCGGCGCGGGCCAGGCCCGCCACCGAGTCGGCCGGCGGCGGCTGGTGACCGGCCAGATGGAACAGATGGTCCCGCTCGTCGTCGGTGAGGCGCAACGCCCTGGCCAGCGCGGTGAGCAACTGCGGCGAGGGCTGACTGCTGCGCCCCTGCTCCAGGCGGACGACGTAGTCCACCGACATCCCGGCGAGCATGGCCACCTCCTCCCGGCGCAGACCGGAGGTACGGCGGCGGGGACCGTCGGCGATGCCCACCTCCGCCGGGCGGATCGCCTCCCGGCGCCTGCGCAGGAAGTCGGCCAGCTGATCACGTTCCATGCCCCCATGGTCCCGCGCTGCGGCAGGGCGATCCAGGGAGCGCCGCTCCCATGATGAACGCTCCGCTCCCGCCGGTCGCGGCACCGGCGCAGGGTGGGTGGCAGACCGACGACGAAGGAGCACGCCATGCAGACACGAACCCTCGGCGCCACCGGCCCCGCCGTCTCCGCGCTGGGCCTGGGCGCGATGGGCATGTCGGACGCCTACGGCCCGACCGACCGCGCGGAGTCCGTCGCGACCGTCCACGCCGCCCTGGACGCCGGCGTCACACTGATCGACACCGGCGACTTCTACGCCATGGGCCACAACGAACTGCTCCTCGCCGAAGCGCTGCGCGGCCGGGACCGCGACAGCTACGCGCTGAGCGTCAAGTTCGGCGCGCTGCGCGGGCCGGGCCACGAGTTCAGCGGGCAGGACGGCCGCCCCGAGGCGGTGAAGAACTTCCTCGCCTACTCCCTGACCCGGCTGGGCACCGACCACATCGACATCTACCGCCCGGCGCGGCTGGACCCGGCCGTGCCGATCGAGGAGACGGTGGGCGCGATCAAGGAGATGGTCGACGCCGGATACGTACGGCACATCGGCCTCTCCGAGGTGGACGCGGCGACGATCCGCCGGGCGCACGCCGTGCACCCGGTCGCCGACCTCCAGATCGAGTACTCGCTGATCTCCCGCGCGGTCGAGGCGGACGTCCTGCCCACGCTGCGGGAGCTCGGCATCGGCCTCACCGCGTACGGCGTCCTGGGCCGGGGCCTGATCTCCGGCCACTGGTCCACGACCCGTTCCGTTCCCGGCGACAGCCGCGGCTTCGGTCCGCGCTTCTCCAGCGGGAACGTGGAGCACAACCTCGCCCTCGTGGACGCCCTGCGCCGGGTCGCCGAGGCCAAGGGGTGCACCGTCGCCCAGCTGGTCATCGCCTGGGTGGCCGCCCAGGGCCGGGACATCGTGCCGCTCGTCGGCGCCCGCACCCGCGAGCGGCTGGCCGAGGCCCTGCCCGCGCTGGACCTGGAGCTCACCGCGGACGACCTCGCCGAGATCGAGAAGGCGGTTCCGCCGGGCTCGGCGCGCGGCGACCGCTACCCGTCCGCGTTCATGGCGGGCCTCGGCGTGGGCAACTGAACAAGTGGCCTCGCGGACCGGGCCGTCCTGTCAGTCCCGCGTGACGGCCTGCCGGTTCGTCAGGACGATCCGCCGCCGGGACAGGTCCACGTCCACGATCCTGACCGGCAGGGCGTCGCCGGCCCGGAGCGCGATCTCCGGGCCGGCGAGGTGTTCGTCCGCCAGCTCGGAGATGTGCACGAGCCCCTCGAACCCGTCCTCCGCCTCCTCGACGCGTACGAACACACCGAAGGGCAGGACCTTGGTGACCGGGCCGACGAGCGTCCGGCCGATCTGCCCGGTCAACAGCCGCATAGGATCCTCGTGCAGGGACTTGAGGGACAGCGACACGCGCTCGGGCAGGAACGCGACACCGAGAACCTCGGCTTCGATCACCTCGCCGACGGAGACGACATCGGACGGGTGCTCGAAGCGACGCCACGACAGCTCGGGGATGTTGATCATCGCCTCGAAGCCGCCGATGTCCACGAAGGTGACGCCGAAGGAGGCGATGTGGGTCACCGTGCCGGTGACGATCTGCCCGGGGCGAAGGGTCCGGAGAAGGGCCCAGTGCCGGTCGCTCGGCGTCGGTTCGTTGCCCCAGCGGGCGCGCAGCACCCCGTCGGCGTCGGGCATCACGCCCGTGAACAGCGGAACGCGTTCGTCGACGGTCAGAGGCAGGAGCGCCACGGCGGTGGCACCGGACAGCCGGGCGGTCAGGACGGGAACGGAGTCCTCGTCGACGAGGACGCTGTGCACGTCCCCGTCCGTGTCCTGCCAGACGCACTCCACCGTGCCCTCGGCCGGGAGGGCGCCGAGCACCGCCTCGACGTCGTCGGACAGATCCGGCCACACGGCGATCCGGGCCCGGGGCGCGATCCGGGCCCGTACCGCGTCGACGCCGTCCCGGGTGAGGCGGTGCCAGCGCGAGGCGCCCTCGATGTACATCTCCTCCAGCAGGCCCGCACGGCGCGCCGAGACCATCCGGCGCAGACCGGACCAGAACGCGTCGTCGGCCGGGCGCCGCACCTCCTCGACGTCGGTCTCCACGGCGTACGGGGAGGAGTCCAGGCGCTCCGGGAACAGCCCGAGCCGCCGGGTCAGCGCGAGCGCTCGCTCGCAGGGCCGGTCGCTGCCGACGTAGAGGTACTGGTCCCAGCCGACGTGGACCGTGAACCTGTCCTCCACCTCCAGCCGGCACCAGGCGCCGCTGTCGCGCAGCATGGACCGCACCAACTCCAGCCCGACATCGAGCGATACCTCGGCCCCGTCGTGAAAGCCCTCCGGAAGAACGGCCGTTGAACCGAACGGAGGGGACGGCGCCTGGGGCTCGCGTATCACCGGCCGGTCGACACCCGAGTCCTCCGCGAAGGCCGCGACGGCCCGGAGGTACGCGGCCTCGACCGCGCCCCGGTCGCTGACGGTGTCCTCCGGGCCGGTGTAGTACCCGTGTTCATCACGGTGGTCGGGGTCGTACTTGGTCACGCGGTAGACATAGGTGGGCACCCACCCCATCCTCCAGCACCCACCCCATCCTTGAGCACCGGCCCTTCGTAGCGCAGCACCGGCCCCACGTCCTGCTGCACCGGCCCCTGCACCGGCAGCCCGGCTCCGCTGTCCCTTCCGTCGCCGCTCGCCCTCCCCGGGAGCGGCACGGGCGCACCCGCTAAGCTGCGGATTCCCCGCGGGGGAAGTCCGGTCGAAATCCGGCGCTGACCCGCAACGGTAGGCGGAGCCATCGGTTCCGCGAGCCCGATCACCCGTGGGGGAGAAGGCTCCTGACAATTCGCCGTGGACTGCGAAGGGCGCTGCGCGGGCGGCCGTCGTCCGGGGCCGCTCCTCCTCGCGCAGCCGTACGGCCCGAGGCGAAAGCGACCGACCCGTGGCCACGTCGCTCGACCACCTGTCCTCCAAGCCGTCCCGCCCGGCCCCCGTCGGCACCGGATCGGCGCCACCCCGCCGCGTGCCCCTGCCGCTCCTGCTGACCGGACTCGGCCTGGCCCTTCCCCTCTCGCTCGTCTGCGGGGCGGGCCTCGGATCCTCGGGGCTCTCCTGGGCGGAAGTGCTGCGCCACCTCTGGGCCGGACTGACCGGTGGGGCCATCGGCCCCGACGAGGTCCCGGCCTACACCATCGTCTGGGAACTGCGCCTGCCACGAGCGGTTCTGGCCGCTGTCGTGGGAGCCGGTCTTTCGGCCATCGGCGTCGCCGTCCAGGCCATGGTGCGCAACGCGCTCGCCGACCCGTTCGTGCTCGGCATCTCCTCGGGCGCCGCGGTCGGCGCCAACGCCGTCCTCATCTTCGGGGCCCTGGGCGCGCTCGGCATCTGGGCCCTGTCCACGGCGGCGTTCCTCTCCGCGCTCCTCGCGATGCTGCTCGTGTACGCGGTCGCCCGCACCGAACGCGGACTGACGCCCCTCCGGCTCGTCCTGACAGGGACCGCGATGTACTACGGCTTCTCGGCCGTCACCACGTTCATGGTGTTCGCGGCAGAGCGAGGGGAAGCGGCCCGCTCCGCGATGATGTGGCTGCTCGGCAGCCTGAGCGGCGCCAACTGGGCTGCCGTGCCGATCGCCGCCGGAGCGGTGCTCGCCGGACTCGCGCACCTCGGCTGGTCCGCCCGGCGCCTGAACGCCCTCGCCATGGGCGACGAGACCGCCGCCGCGCTCGGCGTCGACGCCGGGAGACTGCGCAAGGAACTCTTCCTGGTCTCCGCGGCCGTCACCGGGGCGGTCGTCGCCGTCAGCGGAGCGATCGGCTTCGTCGGTCTGATGGTCCCGCACGCCGTGCGCATGCTGGTCGGCGCCGACCACCGCAGACTCCTGGCCGCCGCCCCTCTCGCGGGAGCCGTCCTGCTGATCTGGGTGGACATCCTCTCGCGCGTGGTGCTGGCACCGGCCGAACTCCCGGTCGGCGTCCTCACCGCGGTCATCGGTGTTCCCTGCTTCCTCCTCCTCATGCGGCGGCGCGCCTACTCCTTCGGAGGCATCTGATGCGGATCGACATCGACGCGCTCACCGTCGAGATCGCCGGTGCACGGCTGGTGGACCAGGTCACTCTCGGCGCGGCCGACGGACAGCTCGTCGGTCTGGTCGGCCCCAACGGCAGCGGGAAGTCCACCCTGCTGCGCTGCGTCTACCGGGCCCTGCGCCCCTCGGCCGGCGCGGTCAGGATCGGCGGTGAGGACCTCCACGCCCTGAGCGTCAGGGAAGGCGCCCGCCGGCTGGCCGCGCTTCCGCAGGACGCGGTCGCCGAGTTCGACTTCACCGTGGCCGAGATCGTGGCCATGGGGCGGCTGCCGCACCAGGGGCCGGTGGCCCGGACGACCGACGAGGACCGCCGGCTCTGCGCCGACGCCCTCGACGGCGTCGGCGCGGGGCACCTCGCCGGACGCGGCTTCCTCACCCTCTCCGGCGGCGAGCGGCAACGCGTCCTGATCGCCCGCGCCCTGGCCCAGCAGCCCCGGGTCCTGGTCCTCGACGAGCCCACCAACCACCTGGACATCGCTCATCAGCTGGAAGTCCTCGCCCTGGTCCGGGGCAGCGGCCTGACCGTGCTCACCGCCCTGCACGACCTGAACCTCGCCGCCCTGCACTGCGACCTCGTCCATGTCATCGACGGCGGCCGGATCGTCGCCTCCGGAGCCCCGGACGCCGTCCTGACCACCGAACTGCTGGCCGACGTCTTCGGCGTACGGGCCCACCGCGTCGCACACCCCGAGACCGGCGCGCTCCAGCTGCTCTTCGACCTTCCCCCTGCCCGCCCCACCTCCTGAGGAGCCTCCACCATGCCGAACCCCTTGCGCCCCGCAGCGCTCGCTCTCGTGACCGCCCTGGCCCTGACCGGTTGCGGAGCCGACGTCACCGACCGGGCCGGCCATAAGGACGACAAGGCCGCCGCCGACCGGCACTACCCCGTGACCGTCGAGAACTGCGGTGAGAAGAGGAGCTACGACAAGGCCCCGCAGCGCGTCGTGACCAACGACGTCGGCATCACGGAGATCATGTTCGCCCTCGGTCTCGCGGACCACATGGCCGGATACGTGATGCCCGACGACAAGGGCGACATGACGTCCGTCCCGTGGAAGGACGGCTACCGGAAGACCAAGTGGCTCTCCAAGGAACGGATCAACAAGGAACTCGTCCTCGACGCACGCGCCGACCTGGTCTTCGCGGGCTGGAACTACGGCTTCAACGAGGGGGAGGGGTTCACCCCTGCCGAACTGAAGCGTGTGGGCGTCGACTCGTACCTGCTGAGCGAGTCGTGCCGCAACGGGCAGGGCAAGGCGCGCGGAGTGATGCCGCCGCTCGAAGCGCTCTACACCGACCTGCGGAACCTCGGAAAGATCTTCGACGTCGAGGACCGGGCCGACACCCTCATCTCCTCCTTCCGGAAGGAGGTCGCCGACGCACGGGCGAAGGCGGCGAAGGGCGATGACCGGCTCCGCGTCTTCCTGTACGACGACGGGAAGGACAAGCCGCTGACCTCGGGTGCGTACGCCGGACCGCACGACATCATCACCAAGGCCGGCGGCGACCACATCATGAAGGACCTCAAGGACAGCTGGACGACGGTGGGATGGGAGACGGTGGTCGACCGCGACCCCGAGGTCATCGTCATCAACAACTACGGTGACACCGGCGCCGACCAGAAGCGGAAGTTCCTGAAGTCCTACAAGCCGCTCGCAGGCGTTTCGGCGATCAAGAACGACCGGATCGTCGTCCTCGACTACGTGGACCTGGTCGAGAGCCCCCGCAACCCGGCCGCCATCAGCTCGCTGGCGGAGAATCTGCGGACGTTCGCCCGGTAGTCCCGTACCTCACCCGGACCCGGTGGCCTCCGCGTCGTCGACGGGAACGCCCAGCCTGCCGGCCACGGTGGTGAGGGCCGCTCCCAGCGGAAGGGCGACGCGGGTGACGGCATGCAGGTCGCCCCGGGTCGGGTCCCGGTTGACGATCAGCACCGGCGACCCCGCCCGGGCGGCCTCGCGGACGAACCGGAGACCGGACATCACGGTCAGGGAGGAACCCAGGACCAGGAGCGCGCTCGCCGCACGGACCAGTTCACGGCAGTGCTCGACCCGCTGCGGGGGCACGGCCTCGCCGAAGAACACCACATCCGGCTTGAGGACGCCGCCGCAGACGGAGCAGGGCACCACCCGGAAGTCCCCGACCTGTTCGTCCGTGAGATCGGCGTCGCCGTCCGGGTTGATCGCGGCGGCCACCGGCGCGAAGCCCTCGTTCGCCTCCTCCAGCCGGCGGGCGAGTTCGCGCCGTGGGCTGAAGGCGCCGCAGGAAAGGCAGACGACCCGGTCCAGGCGGCCGTGGAGGTCCACGACGCCCTCGCTGCCGGCGGCCTGATGCAGGCCGTCGACGTTCTGGGTGATCACACCCGAGAGCAGACCGTGCCGCCCGAACGCGGCCACGGCCCGGTGCCCGGCGTTGGGCCGGGCCCGGCCGAAGGTGCGCCAGCCCAGATGGCTGCGCGCCCAGTACCGGCGACGCGCCCCGGCGTCGGCGGTGAAGTCCTGGTAGGTCATCGGGGTGTGTCGGCTCAGGCTCCCGCCCTCGCCCCGGTAGTCGGGGATGCCCGACTCCGTGGAGATGCCCGCCCCACTCAGGACCAGGACCCCGCCACCGCCCAGGACCTCGACGACCGGCTCCAGGTCCGTGGTGCCCGGCGGCAGCTCCTCGGTGGAGGTCCAGCTCAGAGTGGGTCGCATACGCATGCACCCAGGGTACGGAAGCGGCACCGGTACCGGCGGCTACGGAAGCGGCTCCGGTACGGCGGCGGAGCGCAGCCCTCCATGACGGCGCATGATCACGGTGCGGGGGCGGAACTCGACGGGGGCAGGGGGGTGTTTCCGGCCGAATTCGTTTGGCAGGGGCATGATCAAGCAGTCGGGGCGGCATAGGTTCTGCGGCCCCGGGAGGAGCGGCAACCGGCCGGACCCGTACAGCGGTTCGGCCCGCCGCGACCGTCCTCCCACTCCCTCGGCTCCCAGGCGGAGCCGAGCCCCCCATGAGTGAAGGGACAGCAATGCTGACATCCAGATGGCTCAAGGCGGCCGGTGTCGCCGCGGCGATCACCCTGGCCACGGCCACGGCGGCGCACGCGGCTCCCGCGCCGGACCCGGCGGCGGAGAGCGCGGCGGCGGTGGTGACGCTCCGGTACGACGACAGCCGGGCCGGCGGCTGGGAGGCGGCGATCTCGGCAGGCGTCGCCTCGTGGAACGCCAACGTCGCCAACGTCAAGCTCGTCGAGGCGGCCCCCGGCACGCGGGCCGAGATACAGATCGTGGCCACCAGCGGCTGGCCGCAGGCCACACTCGGACCGGTCCGCCCCGGCGGCCAGGCCAGGGTGGAGCTGGGCAGCCAGGCGGTCACCGAGGGCCACGACAAGACCCGTATCGCCGCCCATGAGCTCGGCCACAGTCTGGGCCTGCCGGACACCAAACCCGGCCCCTGCTCCCAGCTGATGTCGGGCTCCAGCGCCGGCACCGCCTGCACGAACGCCGTCCCGAACGCGACCGAACGCTCCCGCGTCGAATCCTTCTACGCGGGCGGCCTCGCCTCCCTCGTCCCGGCCGACGGCCGCATCCTGGTGGACGCCCCGTAACCGGTCGTACAGCCACACGCGAGGCTCCGGCCTCGTGCTGAACCCGGCCCTCGTCCGCCCCGGGTCACCCGCCCTTCGCGCGGGTCACCCGGCCTTCGTACGGAAGGGGCCGCCGTCGCCGAACGCGAGACGGGCGAAGCGTTCGGCGATGAGCCGGTGGGTGGCGGGGTCCGGGTGCAGATCGTCCGGCAGCGGCATGGCGGCGTTGTCGCTCTCCCCGTAAAGGTCGAGGCCGTCGAGGTAGTGCAGATGGGGGTCGGTGGCGGCGCGCTCCCGGACTATCCGGGCCAGCTCGTCCCGGATGACGGTGAGGGTGAGCTTCCCGGCGGCGGTCTCCGACGGGTCACCGGTGGCCCTGAACCGCAGCCGCCCTTCGCTCATCGCGCTGCGGTCCGGGGCCGCGGGGCCGGGCGTGGTCTCGTGGATGGGACAGCAGATCGGCGAGACGACCAGCAGCGGGGCGGTGGGGTGCCCTTCGCGGATGGTGTCGAGGAAGCCGTGGACGGCCGGGCCGAACGCGCGCAACCGCATCAGGTCGGCGTTGACGACATTGATGCCGATCTTGACGCTGATCAGGTCGGCGGGGGTGTCGCGCAGGGCGCGGGCGGTGAAGGGGTCGAGCAGCGCACTGCCGCCGAACCCCAGGTTGATCAGCTCGGCCTCACCGAGCGCGGCGGCCCGGGCGGGCCAGGTGCCGGTCGGGGTGGCGGCGTTGGACCCGTGGCTGATGGAGCTGCCGTGATGCAGCCAGACCGGCCGGCCGCTCGGCCGGGGACTGTGGACCGGCGCGTCGGTGCGCAGGGCGACCAGCTGCGTGGTCTCGTCGTGGGGCAGCCAGATCTCGACGTCCTTATCAGCGCCCTTCTCGGCGTCCGGCAGACCGGTGAACCGGAGCGTCTCCACGGGTCCGGTCCGGAACTGTGTGCTCATCGTGGCCATATCGATGGTCAGCGTGTCGCCGTCGGCGGCACTGGCCCGGGCCGCCGGGCGACCGTCCACGAGGAGCTCGTACACCCCGTCGGGACGCGGCGGCGCGCCGGTGTAGACCCGCTTGGTGGCCACCACGTCCAGCTCGACGGCGGTGGCCCGGGTGCGGAACGCCAGCCGGACCCCGGAGGGCTGTGACTCGGCCATGGCCAGCTGACCGTCGGGGATCTGCAGCCGTGCGCGGGCGGGCAACCGGTGCGGCAGCACACCGCGTTCGGTCTGCTCCAGGTCCAGCGCGCCCCGCAGGATGCCGAGGGTGATGGGGGTCGTCGTCCAGTCCTGCCGGGCCTGGTGCGGGGCGTCGTGCCGGGTGGTCATGTTCTCGTTCTCCGCATCCGTCGAGGGGGTGTTCGGGGATCTGGCCGACGTTCCGGTCGAAGGGCCGGGCGTCGGTCAGGGCCGGGCGGGCCAGTTGCGCAGCAGGGTGTCGAGCGCGTCGAGGATCTCGGTCCAGCTCTCCCCGGAGCCGGGGGAGCTGTGCCTGAAGGCGCCGGCCGTCTCCAGCTCCACGAAGCCGTTGAAGACACTGCCCAGGAGCCGGACCGCGTGGGTCTCCTGGAGCTCGGTCAGTGCGTAACCGCGCAGGACCGCCCGTGTCATCCGGGAGTGCCGCAAGCCCGCGCTCGCCGCCGCCGCTTCCGGGTCGAGCCGGAAGCGGGCCGCGGTGAAGCGCCCCGGGTGCTGGAGGGCGTAGTCGCGGTAGGCGTCGGCGAAGGCGCCGAGCGCGTCCTTGCCGGCCCGCCCGGCGATGGCTGCCGACGCCCGGTCGGCGAGCTCTTCCAGGGCGAGCAGCGCGATCTTCGTCTTGAGGTCATGGGCGTTCTTGACGTGGGAGTAGAGACTCGCGGTCCTGATGCCCAGCTTTCGGGCGAGCTCCGAAGGGGTCACGTGCTCGAAGCCGATCTCGTCCGCCAGCTCGGCCCCCGCCCGTACCACCCGCTCCGCGGTGAGTCCTGCTCGTGCCATGCCACCCTCCGAACGCTTCTCCATGATTGCCTAACCAAATAATAATTTGCCTAACGCTATTAGGCAAATTAGCGTGGGTCTCATGGAACCGCTGACCGAAAAAGAGATCCGTGCCGCATTTGTCAACTGCACCAAGGGCGAGGCCAAGCGCCTGTCCGTGCCGCGTGACCTGGCCGACCGCCCCTGGGACGACCTGGACTTCCTGGGCTGGCGCGACCCCCAGGCCCCCGCCCGGGCCTACCTCGTGATCCCGTCCGACCGGGGTGTCGTCGGGGTCCAGCTGCGCTCCTCCGACGCCGGCTCCTGGCAGACCCGCCGCAGCATGTGCTCGATGTGCGTGACCACCCACACCGGAGGCGTCTCCCTGCTGGTGGCCCCGAGGTCCGGGAAGGCGGGCCAGCAGGGCAACTCGGTCGGCGCCTATATGTGCAGCGACCTCGCCTGCTCGCTCTACGTACGAGGGAAGAAGGACGCGGGCGTCGGGGCGCGGCTCCATGAATCGCTGACCCTGGAGCAGAAGATCGAGCGCACCATGGCGAATCTCGACGCGTTCGTGGCCAAGGTGAGGGCCTGAGGTCGCGGGTGTGAGGCGTCAGGTGTGAGGGGCGGGTGGCGGGATCAGGTCGACGGCGCTCCCCGGTCCCGCAGCCGCTCGGCGAAGGTGCGGGCCGCGGACAGGTCGTCGGCGTCGGGCCTGTGCTTGTTGATTCCACCGAGGAGTCTGAAGGGCGCCCAGGTGTCGAGTGCCCGGCACGCGAAGCTCCCGTCCACGGCGAACCCTCTCTCTTCGAGGCGGCGGACCAGGGGGCGGGTGTACGGGATCACCGGCGCTTCGGGGAGGCCGCTGGTGGCGAACACGAAGGCGCGGACGTCCGGCCGGTCCGGACGTCGTCCGGTGGGGAGGAAGTTCACGAAGTCGGTGAGGCGCGGGTGGAGTCTGCCGTAGAACACGCCGGAGCCGAAGCCCACGAGGTCGGCGGCGGCCAGTTCCCCCGGATCGGCCTCCTCGGGACTGACGACCTTGGCGCCCAGCGGCCGGGCCATGGTGTCGGCGATGCGAAGGGTGTTGCCGTGCGACACGGAGACGCACACGATGACGGCCTTCACTGCGAATTTCCCCTCTCCGGTTTCCGCGGCGCTGCTGCGGTGCGCGCGGTGCTCGCGGTCCTGGTTGTTCGTGCGGTGCTTCCGAAGTGAAGACAGCGCAGCACCACGGGATATGACACCGCGCCCGTGTTACGTGGGCCACACGCGTGGCGCCTGCCCGCGGAGGGCGTACACGCCGGCCCCGGACGGCACGATTCCGGACGTCGTCGTGAACGTTTCCGGCCGTCGGCGCCCCGGTGATCCTCCCGGCGCCGGTCCGTCGCACCCGTGGGACCTGAGCGGATACGGCACGGCTCGGGCGGGTGCGAAAGACATCGGCCAGATCGGCCGTCCCGAGAACTGGCCGGTCCGCCCATCGACCACATAGGTGCCTGAGGCATCCAATTGGTGTGCGGTGCGGAGCGACCCGCTCCGCACCCATCACCGAGCTCTGCGAGGCGACCGCTCCATGACGGAATCCACGACGGAACCGGCCCGCCAGGACCCTGCCCCCACCTGCCCCGTCACCCGACCCGGCGCCGGACCGGTCACCGCGACCCCGGCCACCGCCACACCACCCACCGCCACACCCTTCCCGCAGGACCGCGACTGCCCCTACCACCCGCCCGCCGGCTACGCGCCGCTGCGCGAGGACCGGCCGCTGAGCCGGGTCACCCTCTACGACGGACGCCCGGTCTGGGCGGTCACCGGGCACGCCCTGGCCCGACGGCTGCTGGCGGATCCACGGCTGTCCACCGACCGCACCCACCCCGCCTTCCCCGTACCGGCCGAGCGGTTCGCCAACGCACGGCAACGGCGCGTGGCCCTGCTCGGCGTCGACGATCCCGAGCACAACGCCCAGCGCAGGATGCTCATCCCGAGCTTCTCCGTGAAGCGGATCGCCGCGCTGCGCCCCAGCATCCAGGAGACCGTGGACCGGCGACTGGACGCGATGGAGCGGAAGGGGCCGCCGGCCGAGCTGGTGGCCGACTTCGCGCTGCCGGTGCCGTCGATGGTGATCTGCGCGCTCCTCGGGGTGCCGTACGCCGACCACGAGTTCTTCGAAGAGTGCTCACGGCGGCTCCTGCGCGGCCCGGCCGCGGCCGACGTGGACAGCGCCCGGGCCGAACTGGAGGAGTACCTCGGCGCCCTGATCGACCGCAAGCGGACGGAACCCGGGGACGGGCTGCTGGACGAGCTGATCCACCGCGACGGCCCGAACGGACCCGTCGACCGCCAGGACCTCGTCTCGTTCGCCGTGATCCTGCTCATCGCGGGGCACGAGACGACGGCGAACATGATCTCGCTCGGTACGTTCACGCTGCTGGGACACCCCGGACAGCTGGCGGCCCTGCGCGCCGGCGAGACGACGACGTCGGTGGTGGTCGAGGAACTCCTGCGGTTCCTGTCCATCGCCGACGGGCTCCAGCGGCTGGCGGCCGAGGACATCGAGGTGGCCGGGACGACGATCCGCAAGGGCGAGGGCGTGATGTTCTCGACCTCGCTCATCAACCGCGACACCGAGGTGTTCGCCGATCCGGAGACGCTCGACTGGGACCGGTCGGCCCGCCACCATCTCGCCTTCGGCTTCGGTGTCCATCAGTGCCTGGGCCAGAACCTGGCGCGTACCGAGCTCGACATCGCGCTGCGCACGCTCTTCGAACGGCTGCCGGACCTCAGGCTCGCCGTACCCGCGCACGAGATCGAGCACAAACCCGGGGACACGGTCCAGGGCCTGCTGGAACTCCCGGTGGAGTGGTGAGCGGCATGGGCGTCCGGGTCGACAAGGAACGCTGCGTGGGGGCCGGCATGTGCGCGCTGACCGCTCCGGACGTGTTCACGCAGGACGACGACGGGTTCAGCGAGATGCTTCCCGGCCGCCCGGCGGCGACGGGCGACCACCCGCTGGTACGGGAAGCCGTACGGGCCTGCCCGGTGGGCGCGGTGGCCCTGACCGGCGACTGACGGACCCGGGGCCCGGTCGCCGCGACCGGGCCCCGGCCCGCCCGGTGGGGTGCGACGCGGTCGCACCCCACCGGGTTCCGCGGTTACGCGGCGGGGGTCGGGTTGACCGTCACCCAGCCCTTGTTGTTGCCCGGCTCGGGGTCGTGCGGGAAGCCCGTGCCGGTAATCACCGGCTGCAGGGCCACACGGCCCCTGGCGTCGGGAACGACGCTGTCGACGCGCAGGTCGAAGCTGAACGTGCGAACGGTGTTCTCCAGCACCCAGTACGACATCTCGCACACGTAGCGCGGCGCGCCGAGGTGGCCCGGGCGGTAGCCGCCGGCGAGCGTCCGCGCCTGGCACGCCTCGGGGGCGCCGGTGACGGTGACACCCTCGGGAACCGTGAAGTCGACGAGGGCGACCGGGTCGCCGGAACCGAGGTTGCCGAGCCAGCCCGGCCCCTTGTTACGGAAGGTGAGGGAGGCCTTGACCGTCTCTCCGGCGGCTCCGCTCACCCGGGAGCCACGCACCGCGAAGTCGGCGGTGTTGACCGCGTTCACGGCCACGATCCCGTAGTTGTCGCTCGTGTCGATGTCGGTGGCCCCACCCGCGGGCCGCACATCGATGTCGAGGCGCTCCCGGAGCGCGTGGTCCGCGACGGAGATCCGGAGCGGCTCCGGCAGCGTGAAGGTGTCACCGGGCCGGAGCACCTGGTCGAAGGCGCACTCGGCGTGCGACATGGGCGCGTACGCGCCGCCCGTCTGCGTGTACGCGCACGCGGCGTACCGCGCGTCGAACCCGAGTCCGTACGACGCGGCCATGCCGAGCGTGAAGCCCTGGGCGGGCTCGTGACCCTCGTTGGTCACCGAGAGCGGCACCGTGTGGACGGTGCCCGGAGTGGCGCCCTCGACCGGGGCGAGCCCGTTCAGGACGAGGTTCGGGCCGGAGGCGACGGTGAGCGTCGTCTCGAAGGAGTCCAGCGGAGCCTCCAGCGTCCCCTCCGGGCCACCGGTCGCGGTCGCGGCATAGGTGATGCGGCCGCGCGCCCCCGCCTCGGCGGTGTCGGCGGCACGGACCTCCAGGCGCACCTGGGGGCTGTAGTCGTCGCCGATCGCGGGCACCTGGGCGACGCTGCACACGGCGGTCGTCCCGGTGGGCGCGCAGTTCTCCGGCCAGGTCACCTCGGCCATGTGCGCGATGCCGGAGACGTCGACGGTGAGACGGCCGTCCGTGACGGTGAAGTTGTCGTTGTCGTGGTAGAGGCCGACCTCGACAGGTGTCCCGGTCTCGGCTCCTATCTGCAGGTTCTTCTCGTACGGCGCGTTGATCCACAGCTGATCGGACTCCGCGGCGGACTCCACGGCGGAGGCCGGCGCGGACAGACCGGCCAGCAGGATTCCGGCGGTCGCGACGGCGCTGGCGCCGAAACGTACGAAAGGATGGACGGAGACGGGTCTCATGGCTCTCCAGTGACTGGGCACGATGCATTCCCGCCGAGGACTGAGGTGCCCCCGGCGCCAGTTGGACGATCAAGGAAGCCGTGGGGTTGTGCGGGTGGTGACGTGACCCGTGCCCGTACGCGTACGCCGACGCCCCGTCGGTCGGCGCGCACCGCGCGCCCCGTCAGATGGCCCGCCTGTACGCCCCGTCAGACGGCCCGCACCGCGCCGGTCGGCCGGGTCCCGCAGCGCTCCGGCCGGGCGGGGCCCGCACCGCAGGTACGGTGCGGGCCCCGCCCGTTGCCCGTCCGGATCAGAGCCCGAACTCCTGCGGGGACACCCCGAGCGCCGCACAGGCCTCCCGCAGCACCTGCGCCTCGGCCGGGGCGATGTACCCGTCCGCACCGGCGATCACGAAGCCGGTCTGGACGACCGCCTTGGCCTCCACGGGCTTCTTCGCCGCCTTGGCGATCTCCTGCATCGCCTCGGCCTTGCCCTGCGGGAAGTTGGCCATCATCTGGTCGACGTGCTTGTTGAACCTCTGCCTCAACTGCTCGGGCGGAAAGTTCTGCAGGACGTCGTTCTGCACGATCAGCGACTCCACGTGATGCCGCTCCGCGGGGTCGACGGACCCGTCGGCGGCGGCCACCAGAGCGCACATCGCCATACTGGCGTCCCGATAGGCCCCGCTCTTGAGCTCCGTCTTGAGAGAGCCGAGCTGGGACTTGAGCAGCCCGACCAGCTTCTCCTTCGAACCCCCGGAAGCCCCGGTACCCGACTGCCGCCCGCCCGCGGCGGGGCCCCGCGCGCCCTGCGACTGCTGCTGCAGGCCCTTGGCCTGGTCCTTGATGCGGTCCCACATAGCCATGCGTGCCACCTAGTCGATCGGTTCGATGTTCCGCGCGATGTGCGCGGCCAGTTGCAGCGACTCTTCGCGGACCGCTTCCGGCGGCCCGCGAAGGGTGATCGGCGGGCCGTCCCTGGCAAGAAGCTCAGGACGGTTCACCGGGTCGTTCATACGAGGTCCTGCTGCCGATCAGCTCGACGGGCGCGCACCCGGCGAACGATCGCGACCGCCAGCGCGGCGACGACCAGCACCAGAACGGCCTTCGAGAGCACGCCGACGTAACGCTCCACGAGATCCCACTGGTCACCCAGCAGATATCCGGCCATGACGAGGATGAAGTTCCACAGGAAGCTGCCGAGGGCGGTGAGGAGTACGAAGGTGGGCAGAGGCATCCGCTCAATGCCTGCCGGGACGCTGATCAGACTGCGGAAGATCGGAATCATCCGGCCGAAGAAGATGGCCTTCATGCCGTGCTTGACGAACCAGGCCTCCGTCTTCTTCAAGTCGGACACCTTCACCAGCGGCATCCGCTCCCACAGGGCGTACATGCGGTCCCGGCCGAAGAGCGCACCGATCTGGTAGAGCGCGACAGCCCCCACCACCGACCCCAGCGTGGTCCAGAACAGGGCGGAGTACAGGCTGATCACGCCCTGTCCCGCGGCGAATCCGGTCAGCGGCAGAATGACTTCGCTCGGCAACGGAGGAAAGAGATTCTCCAGGGCGATCGCCAGCCCGGCCCCGGGGCCACCCATGGTGTCGACGAGACCGGTCGCCCACCCTGCGATGCCGCCGGACGGCTCCGAGGCGAGGTGGAGTTGATGCATGTGCGTTGCTCCAGGACTGAGTAGAGGAAGGGCTGCGGAGGGCGACGGCCGAAGGGATTCCCGAAAAGGGCGTACTTCTGGATTGCCGAATTCGGCCCCGGGATTACGCGAAGTGCGATGTGGTGCGCGTTTCAGGGAATGCCGAAGAACGCACCGTCGAACGATGTCAGGCGATTCGGGGCCCGCAGGGCTGCCGCAGGAGAAGCGAGAGGTGACAGAACGACAGAAGCGTCAGCAGCTTCAGGAGTTCAGGGAGTTCCGGGTTCTCCGGGATTTCCCGAAGGTGAAGGCGTCGGCCGGTTCGCTCAGCAGCGAAGGATCCGGGCACGGTCAGGACCGCGCGACTCGGAGTGCGAAGCATGCTGCCGGGCCACGCCCGCCGCGCAGTCGTGAAGATCCGGCGAGGTGAGGGGAACGGCCGCCTGAACAGTGGGCGAGACCGTCGTGTTCCCCGCCTTGTGGCGGTGCTGGAGCGTGACGTCGCCGTCCAGGCCCTCCAGCGGAGTGTTCTGCCCCGACGCATCGATCACGGAGACGGCTTGAGAATGAGCTGCCGTGTCCACGGCCCCCGGAGTCGGGGCAGGGGCACCGAAAGCGAACGCGGATACGATCAGGAGCACGGCGATACCGGCGAAGAAGGCCAGCATCTCCCTGCAGCGCATTCCTACGCTCCCTGTCCCGTGGATTCCGCTCGTCCGAACGAAGCGTCAAAGCGGCCCGGTGAACGGTCGCCGCAGGGCTGCACTCTAACAGCCCTGGATGAAGGGAACCTGAAGCCCATTCAGCCGTCCGCTCCGCCCTCGGCAGCTCAGGCTCACCCGCTACGGGCCGCTCAGAGGCGATGCCCATGCCCAGTCGTGCCGAGGTCTGCCCATCAGGTGCGTGAGCAGGCTCTCCGCCGTGTTCGGGGCGGTCTCGTGCGGGGCGCCCGCCGCGATGAGGGCGGTGCTCAGCCTTGCCGGTGCCGACCGTGGCACGTCCAGTTCGTCGAGCAGCGGAAGGAGGAGCAGCAGGCGTGCGGTGGAGTCCTGGACACCCTCGGCCTCGGGGTCGGGGCTGTCGGCGATGCGGACCAGCTCACGCCAGGGCAGCCCGGTCGCCGAGAACCCTCCGTCCCCGCCGGTGATCCGCCGCGCGCGGCTCCGGTCCGGGCGGGTGAGGAGGTGGTCGATGCCGTAGTCGCCCACCAGGTTGCGGTAGATCACCACGACCCCGGTGCCGTCCGCGGCCGGTACCCGGAACACCGGCCAGCGCTCGGGATCGAACAGGACCTCGGAGAGGGCGTCCGTGTCCGCGCCGTCGTCGCCGAACCACTCCGGAACGGCACGCTCGGCGCCCGTCCCGGCGCCGCCCATCGCCATGAGGTGGTTCGACCAGAAGCCCGGTCGCGTCAGCAACGGCTCTCCGGGGACCAGCGGGCCCTCCTCGTATCCGTTGATCAAGACTCCACCTCGTTGTGGCTCATCGCGGTGACCTGACCGTCCGTCGGGCGGTCCGCCCGTCGTCGTCGGGAGCGCCCGATCGTACGAAGAACCCATCCGGGTCCGGCTACCGGGGGTGCACGGAAGCGAGCCGCGGCGAGCCTCGGCCACGCGAACGACCGCCGATGCAGGATGGCCGGGGTGGCCCAGGACCGCCCCCGTACCGCACTGTCGCGTGGAGAGGCCCCGGCCATGAAGCAGCCCGACGAACCACCGATCCCTTTGGCCGGCGGCCCAGGACCGCGCCCGAACCATCCGAACCATCCGAACCATTCGAACGAGCGGGCCCGATCCGGCGTCGTGACGGTGGCGGCGTGACCGCCCCTCCGCCCGAGGGAACGCCGGGCGACGGCCGTTACGGCGAGGCGTACTTCCGCCCCGACCGGGCGGGCGAGGCGGAGCGCATCGACTTCGGGGCCCTCGCCTACGACGACCTGACCATGGCCCGGCTGCTGGCGCTCGGAGCCGGCCCGGGATGGCACTGCCTCGACATCGGCGCCGGGACGGGCACCGTGTCCCACCGGCTGCTGGGCGAGGCCGGGGTGGGAAGCGTCCTCGCCGTGGACCGCGACGTACGGTTCCTGAACGCGCGCCCCGCACCCGGCCTGGAGGTGCTGCAGGCCGACATCACCGCCCCCGGCTTCGCCCCCGGACGCTTCGACCTCATCCACGCCCGCTTCGTGCTGATGCACCTGCCGGAGCGGGACCGCCTGATCGGCGAGCTGGCCGAACTCCTCGTGCCCGGCGGCGTCCTGGTGCTCAGCGACGCGGTCGACCTCACGAGCGACCGGCCGCCGACGACCCCGTACTCCACGGCGATGCGGGCGATGTGGCAAGGACTTCGGACCACCATCGGGACCGACGTCTCCCGGGTCCCGTCCTATCCGCACCTGCTGCGCGGTGCGGGCCTCGAACCCGTCGCCGCCGAGATCCACGTACCGCCGCTGCTTCCCGGCAGCCCCATCAGCCGGTTCTGGGCCGACACCTGGCAGCGCGGCAGAGAAGCGATGCTCGCCACCGGCCTGGTCGACGACGCGGCTGTCGACGAGGCGGTGCACTACCTCGAAAGCACCGCGTGTGCCGCGCTGTCGGCCGGCATGCTCACGGCCTGGGGACACAGGCCGACCGTGACGACCACGCCGTCGTCCCCGCGTCGGACAGACTCCAGCCCCGGGTGAGCGGGGCGAGACGGTGACGGAAACGCCGCTCGGGACGGCCGGCCGTCACGTCGGCCCGGCATGCGCTCGCGCTGACGCCCACTCCGTCACGTCCACCGCACGCCGAGTTCCGAGAGCACGGCGCGCTGTTCCTCGGCGAGCCCGTCCCGGCGGCTCCTGGTGTTGGACAGCCACACCCCCAGCCGCACCTGCACGGGGCCGGGTTCGTCCTCCACCGTGATCTCCTCGGTGTGGGCGCGCGGGACCCGGAGGTGGCCTTCGCGGGCGGTGTACTGGGCGAGCGCCCGTACGCCGCGCTCGAAGGACCCCGTCCTCCCGGCCGCGGGCCGCTCCGGTTCGGCCGGCGGGCGCAGGCCGAGCCGTTCCAGGCGTGCGCGCTGCTCGGGCATCAGGGCCTGCCAGACGGACGGTTCGCGCTGCCGGTGGACCCACGTCCCGACGTCGAGACCGAGCACGGTGACGCCGGGCAGGATCCCGGTGGCGCTGCGCTCCTCGGCGAGCAGCAGGCGGGCGGCGGCGTAGTACCGCTGCCAGTCGACCGGCCACCGCGGATTCCAGTCCGGGTCGATCGCCGCGAGGGCCTCACGACGGTGCGCCGCCCGCTCCTCGTTCCTGCCGAGGCCGCCGGGCCTGCGGAGGTTGGCGAGCCACTGGCCGACCGCCACACCGTCCGTCACGGCGTCCTTCGGAGCGGCGAGCGTGGCGTGCTTGGCGTGGTAGGCGCGGGCGGCCGCGAGCTTCTTCCGGAAGGCGGCGTCCGCGACGGACCAGACCATGCCGAGCTCGTCGAGAAGTCCGGCCCGCCACGGCTTGAGGGTCCCGAGCCGGAACGCCCTTCGCTGCTCGCTGACCCAGGACCCGAGCGGAAACGCGCCCTCGCCGCCGTCCAGGGGGACGACGGTGCCCACGGGAACGCGGGCGTTTCCGTGTTCCCGGGCCCAGGCGTACAGGGCGTGGTATCCGGTGAGCCAGACCTCGGAGTCCGGCTGCAGGACGCGGGTGCGCAGGAACGCGGCGATGACACCGGGGTCATGGGGCCGGGAGAACCGGAGCAGGGGCACCCCCGCGTCGCTCGTACGCGTGCCAGTACGCGCGTCCGCGCTGCCGGGCGGGCCCGGGGCCGGGGTGCCTGACACCGTTTCGTCGTCGGTGTCGTCCTCCTGGACCGGGTCGAGGCCGACCACGGAGAGTGCCCTGCCCCGGGCGGTCGTGGTGCGCAGGGCCATGCGCTCGACCAGCCGTTCGTCGTGGGCCCGGAGCCCCTGCAGCACGGCGACCAGAGGGCGGTAGCTCGGCGAGGCCATCATGCGGTCAGGGTCCTCGCCGGGGCGGAGGAACACCGGGACGACCAGCCGGGACACCTTCCCCTCGCCGGGTTCCTGGCGCAGACCCCGGCCGGTGATCTGCACGATCTCGACGGGGGAGCTGCGGGTATCGGCGAAGACGACCCCGGCCACCCCGCGCCCGCCCCGGATGTCGACCCCCTCGCCGAGCACCCGGCAACTGCTCAGGAAGCTCAGGTCGGTCACCCAGCCCTCCGCGTCCAGCCCGTCCGCGAACCGGCTCAGCACGGCCCGGCGGTGCGCGGCCGGGTGCTCACCGCACAGCCAGTCCGCGCCGATCCGTTTCGGATACGCGACCGGGTCCACCGCGTGGAGTTCGGCGGCGGTCTCCGGGAGGCCGCGGGCGAAGGCCATGGCGTCCAGGGTGCGGGAGTGGAACGTCATGAACGACCGCATCCCCGTGGTGTCCGCATGCTTCAGCAGCGCCGCCCGCAGCGCGGCGAGCCGCCGGCCCCGTCGTTCCTCCGAGGACGCGTCCGGCCCGGGCGGTGCGGGGTCGCGGATCTCCAGTACGTCGATCTCGAACCGCGCCAGGACCCCGCGCTCGACACTCTCCATCAGCCCGAACTCGTACAGCACCGGGCCGTAGAGCTCTTCGTCGTCCATCGACGCCACCAGCCCCCCGCCGGGCACGTCCGGCGCGGCGCCGGCGCCCGGTGACGCCTCCCACAGGCGTGGGGTGGCCGTCATGTACAGCCGCCGCGCGGCGGGGATCCGCTTCTGGTCGTGGACGGCCGCCCACGCCTTCCCGGGATCGCCCGAGGTCCGGTGCGCCTCGTCGACGACCAGGAGGTCGAAGGCGCCCATGCGCTGTCCGTACGAGCCGAGCAGGGCCCGCTCCAGCACACCCGGGGCCGCGCCGGCCCCGCCCTGGTCGTCCCGGTCGCCCTGGTCGTCCTCCAGACCTTGGGGCGACAGGCTCGCGTACGTGGCGAACACCAGCATCGGCCCGCTGCCGGCCCACAGCGCCAACTGCGTGGGGTTCGTCGTGCACCGGACGTCGAGAGCTTCGAGCAGCGGGTCGGAACCCAGACCGCACACCGCGACCGCCGGACCGTCGTGCCCCACGGCACGCCAGGACTCGACCGTCTGCGTCAGCAGGTCCAGCGTCGGCACCAGGACACCGACCAGGCCGCGCGGGACCAACCGCCGGGCAGCCACCGCCGCCATGACGGTCTTGCCCGTGCCGGTCGCCATCCGGACCTGTCCGCGTAGGCCCCGAGCGGCCACCGGACCGTCCGCGGGCGACGCGGTGGGGGAAAGGCCCTCGATCACGGCATCGACGGCCTCCGCCTGATGCGGGCGAAGGCTGAACCCCTGCACACTCACCACTCCTGACTCCCCGTGTCCGACGGATTCGAGGGATACGACGGACCGACGAGCCCGGACATCAGACAATAGCGAGGCTCCGGTGCTCCGCCCGCGCATCTCCGCCCGGGAGAATCGCATCAGACCTCGCGTCCGGCACCGTCCAACACGCGTCCAACATATGCGCAGATGATGTCCAATTGTTGTACGGTGGGTCGGTGAGTGAGAACAGTGTCGAAGCGCTCCTCGAAGAGGCCCGCCTGACGGCCGCCATTCCGCCGCCGGCCGAGCGGCAGCGGCTGCGTGAAGCGGCCGGGCTGTCCCGCGCCCAGGTCGCGTCGGCGGTCGGGGTCGGACGTTCCACCGTCGCCAACTGGGAGACCGGCGTCTCCGATCCGCAGCCACCCGCACGCCTTTCCTACCTGCGCCTGCTGAAGGGCCTCGTCGAGATCTACCCGGCCGCCCCGGCGTCCGCTCCCGCCACGGCCCCCGACCCTGCTCCCGGGCCCGCGTCCGAACCCACTCCCACTCCCACTCCCACTCCCACTCCCGCGCCTGCTGCCGTCGCCGACCCCGAACCGACGGTGCCCGTGCCCGCGTTCACCGGCCACGACACGCTGCGCGGCCCGGACGGGCTCGCCGTCGAGGGCGAGCCGGGCCCCTGCGTCCGCTGCGGAGTCACCACCACCTTCCGGTCCACCGACGGCCACCCGCTGCACGCCGGCGCCTTCTGCGTACCCGCGGCCCCCTCGAACGAGACCGCGCCCACCCCCGCCGTCACCCCGGCAGCAACCGTCCCCGCTCCGGCAACCGCCTCACCCACCCCGGCGCCGGTCCCGACCCGCCCGCAGCGCCGGGCCAGGTCGGCCGCCCGCGCCCAGGCCGAGACGACCTCGCTCATCGGCCGGGCCGTCCAGGAAGAGGCCGAGCGCTCCGGAGGGGACGAGGAAGCCGCGCTCAAGGCCCTGGTCAAGCGGGCGATCCCGGACGTGATGCACCTGTTCAACGAGACCCGGGCCACCGCACGCTACGACTACACCGCCTACCCCGCCCTGCCGGACATCCTGAAGAAGCCCTCGAAGAAGGACCCGGACCAGATCTGGGAAGCCCGTCCCCGCTTCCACCACCCCGGCTACTCCCTCAAGGCCCCCGGCGACATCCGGGTCACCGCGCTCGACGTCAACGCGGCCTATCTGTCCGCGCTGAAGTGCTGGCTCCCCATCGGAAAGCTGGACCACAGCACCGGCGCCGACGGCGTCGAACCCAAACGCTCCGGTGTCCACCTGATCACCCCCGCCCCGTGGACCCACCCGCATCTGCCGGACCCGATCGGCGACCGCGACGAACCAGGCGCTCTCTGGGTCACCAACGCCACCCTGCGCCTGCTGCAACGCCTCTCCGGCCCCAAGCACGGTCTCACCGAGGCGCCCGTCATCCACGAGTCGTGGACGTCCGGCGCCACGGAGAACTTCCTCGACGCCCTGCGCAAGACCCTCGGGGCCGCCCGCGAGGCAGCCATCGCCGAGGACGACTTCCTGACGCTGGAGTACGTCAAAGCGATGTACAGCAAGTTCATCTCGACGATGGGGGAGTCGATCCACAACCGGGAGATGGTCCGGCCGGACTGGATGCACATCATCCACAGCCAGGCGTACGCCAACCTCTGGGGCAAGGCCTACAAGGCCCACCAGGCGGGCCTCGACGTCGTCGCCATGACGGGCACCGACGAGCTCCACGTCACGGGCGACTGGCGGCAGGTCTTCCCCGAGGGCCGGGGCGTGGCCCAGATGAAGATCAAGTACGGCGAGGGCAGGGCGTCCGGTGAGTACACGATCGGCACGGTGACCCGCTGATGGCAGGCCGCTGGATGAACCTCGGCCAGTACAACGCCAACGGCGTCCCCGGCGCCGACGCCCTCGGCATCGCGATCGAGAACATGGTCACCGGCATCGCCTCACCGGTCGACACCGAGCGCGGCCTCGCCGCCCGCCTGCGCTACCTCACCACCACCGACGCCGGCTACGAGGCCATGGACCGGGCCGGCATCCATGTCTCCCCCCGCACCCTCATCGCCTGGCTCGCCGAGGAGCGCACCCCCAACCGCGCCAACCGCACCCGCCTGGACGCCGCCTACTGGGACCTGCGCCGCCGCAACGTCGCCGCCGACCTCAAGCACCGGCTCAACAACAACGGCCGCGGCACCCGCGTCGAGATCAACCCCGTCGACCAGTCCGAGGTGGAGCGCAAGTACCGCCGCGATCTGGCCGGCCGCAGCATCAACGTCCGCGGTGTCTGGGACCGGGCCGTCGACGCCTGGCTCGACGACGACGCCCAGGAGCTCGACGCCATCTGGGACCGGATCATCGAGGACCTGGGCTCCGACTACGACGGATACAGCAACGTCTCCTCCATCGGCTGGGCCGCCTGACCGTGCCCACCGCACACGAACCGGCGGAGCCTGACCGGAAGGCAGAAGGAAACATGACTGGGCAACGCGACCGTTGGGCGGAACTGACCGGTGGAGAGGCCGGGGAGGAGTACGCCCGCAGGTTCGCCCGGCTCGCCGCATCGGGCCACGACATCCACGGCGAGGCCACCTTCTGCGACACGCTGCTGGAGCCCGCCGCCCGGGTGCTCGACGCCGGCTGCGGCACCGGCCGGATCGCGATCCGGCTCGCCGAACTGGGCCACCACTGCACCGGCGTGGACGTCGACTCCTCGATGCTCGCCGTCGCACGCCGCGAGGCACCCACCCAGGAGTGGCTCCTCGGCGACCTGTCCCATCTGGACGCCCTCGGCCTGGAACCGGGGTTCGACCTGGCGCTTGCCGCCGGGAACGTCATCCCCCTGCTGGCCCCCGGCACCGGACCGGCCGTCGTCGGGCACCTGGCAACCACGCTGCGCCCCGGCGGACTGCTGGTCACCGGCATGGGACTGGACGCGGCACATCTGCCGCTGCCCGAACCGCCCGTGACCATCACCGAGTTCGACGACTGGTGCGCCCGGGCCGGACTGACGCTGCGACAGCGCTACGCGACCTGGAGCGGCGACCCCTACGAGGACGGCTGCGGCTACGCCGTGAGTGTGCACTCCCGCCCCACCGCATGAGCACACGGCCCGTCCGCCGCACACCCCATCGCCGTTCCTGCCATCGCGGCTTCCTTCATCGCGGTCCCCTCCTCCTCACGACCCCGGAGACCCCTCCATGTCACGCGTCCTCCTCGTCGAAGACGACCCTTCCGTACGTGAGGGCGTCGAGCTGGGGCTGCGCCGGCGCGGGCACGAGGTCCTCGCCACCGCCACCGGCGAGACCGGCCTGGAGGCCCTGCACACCTTCCGCCCCGATCTCCTGCTGCTCGATCTGATGCTGCCCGCCATGGACGGCGTCCAGGTATGCCTCCGCGTCCGCGAGACCAGCCAGGTGCCGATCATCATGCTGACCGCCCTCGGCGACGGGCTGGACATCGTCGTCGGCCTGGACGCGGGCGCGGACGACTACATCGTCAAGCCCGCCCGCACCGCGGTCATCGAGGCCCGCATACGCGCCGTCCTGCGCCGGATGGAGAGACCGGCGGCCGACGCGAGACCCACCGTCGAGCACCACGGTGAACTCGACATCGACCGCGCCGGCCACACCGTCCTCAAGGCGGGCGAGCCCGTCGCCCTCGCACCCTCCGAACTCAAGCTGCTCCTGTACCTGTCCGCGACACCCCATCAGGTCTTCAGCCGGCAGCGGCTCCTGGAAGCCGTCTGGGAGCACACCTTCCACAGCGACGTCCGGCTGGTGGACGCCTGCGTACGCCGACTGCGCATCAAGATCGAGGACCCGGCCCGCAGCCCTCGGTACATCCAGACGCTGCGAGGCTTCGGCTACCGCTTCGGCCCGCTGTGAGAAGACCCGCGGTGAGCGCCGCGTTCGGGCTGCGCACCCGCCTCGTACTCGCGTTCCTGCTGGTGGCCGCCGTCAGCGCCGTCACGACCGCCGCACTGACCTACCGGGAGGCCCGCAGCGCGGTCCTCGAACGGGCGCAGGACACCGCCGTCGTCTCCTTCCGCGAGGAAGCCGAACGCTTCGTCCCCAGCCTGCCCCTGGACCCGGAATCACTCCGGTGGCACCTCTACGACATCGCGGCACGCTCCAAACCGCATCCATGGATCGTCTTCGCCGAATACGGCACGGTCCGTGTCTCCTCGGGCGACCGCCCCGCCTCCGGGGTGCTGACCGCGAAACTCCGCCGCACCGCGCTCACCTCACCGCACGGCAGCTTCCAACGGGTCGTCAAGGACGGGCGCGCCTACCTGACCATCGGGATGCCGGTGATGACCCGGATCGTCGCGGGCGGCGACGCGGTGCCCAGCGGCCTGGTCCTCTACGCCGTGATGCCCATGACGAACGAGGAGGTGGACATCGACGCACTGGTCACCGCCGCCCGCGACGGCGCGCTGCCGGGACTCGCCGTCGCCCTGGTGCCGGCCCTGCTCGCCGCACGCAGCGTGCTGCGCCCCGTCCGCGCGCTGCGGCGCGCCGCGCACTCCATGGGCGGCGGGCAGCTCGACACCCGTATCCCCGTCCACGGCCGGGACGAAATGGCGGACCTGGCCCGGACGTTCAACGAATCGGCCGCCCGCCTCGAACACTCCGTGCAGGAGCTGCGGGACGCGGGAGGCCGGGCCCGGCGCTTCGCCTCGGACGTCTCGCACGAGCTGCGCACCCCGCTCGCCGGGATGCTCGCTGTCACGGACGTGCTGGACGAGGACGCCGGGACGCTCGACCCGGACACCGCGCGCGCGGTACGCCTGATCAGCGCCGAGACCGGCAAACTGGCCGTGCTGGTGGAGGACCTGATGGAGATCTCCCGGTTCGACGCCCGCGCGGCGGAGCTCAACGTCGACGAGGTGGACGCGGCGGAGGCCGTACACAGCACCCTGTCCGCCAGGCAGTGGCAGGGCCGGGTCCGGGCGGAGCTGCCCGACGGGCTCCGCATCCGCCTCGACCCGCGCCGCTACGACGTCATCGTCGCCAACCTCGTCGGCAACGCCCTGCACCACGGCGCCGAACCGGTCACCGTGCGGCTCACGGCACGCGGCGGCGCCCTGATCACCGAGGTGCGTGACAGCGGCCCCGGAATCGCCGCCGACGCGCTGCCGCACGTCTTCGACCGCTTCTTCAAGGCCGACGCCGCACGGTCCCGCTCCTCGGGCAGTGGTCTCGGACTCGCGATCACCGAGGAGAACGTACGGCTGCACGGCGGCACGATCCACGCGGAGAACGCCCCTGACGGCGGGGCCCGCTTCACGGTGCGACTGCCCTTCGACGGGCCCGCCGCCGGGAACCGAGCGCCGGACGTCCCGCCGCCGGCCCACGACACGGAACCGGCGGACAGCCACAACCGAAGCCACAACCGAAGGCGCGAGCGAGGAAAGGAGGCCACCTGATGAGGAAGCAGATGTTCCGAAGGCGACCGGCAGGCGGCCTCGCCGCGCTCCTGGTGCTCGCCGGAGGACCGCTCGCCGGATGCGGCATCCAGGAGACGGACGTGATCCAGGCGGGCCGGCCGGCCGTCGGCGATCTGCTTCCTCCGCGTGAGGGACGCGTCCTGTTGTTCTACTTCTCTCCCGACGGGGAACTGCTGCCCGTGCCCCGGATCGTCCAGGATCCCTGGCAGGACGCGAACGCGGGTACCACCGGATCGGCCGCCGCCGATGAGGGGACGGGCGCGTCCTCGCCGCTGGCGGCCGTCACCGCTCTGCTCACCGGACCGGACAACGCCGAACGGCGGGCCGGGCTGCGCAACGCCCCCACCCTGCCGCGCGCCCCGACCGCCGCCGACCGGGTCGTGGCGGACGGCTCCACCGTCGAGGTCGAACTGCGGCTGCCGGTGAGGCGGCTGGCCGCACCCGCCCGCGACCAACTCGTCTGCACGGCCGCGTACGCGGCGCACACGAAGGGGGCCGTGTCCGTCAGCCTGGTCGGGCAGGACGGACGCCTCGCGCCGGCCGACTGCCCCGTACGCCCGGCCCCGGCCCCAGCACGCTGATCCCGTACGAGAACGAGCGGCCCGCCGGAACCGAAGCTCCGCCGGGCCGCTCACCTCACCTCATCTCACGCCGGGCCGTGTTCCCCCTGCCCGCAGGCGCCTCACCTGCCGAAGAAGGCGTTGTGGACCGTGACCGTCGACTCGTTGCCCTTCCTGTCGAGGACGACGGCCTTCAGCGATATCGCCTTGCCCTTCTCCGGGGCGCGCACGGTGACCTTGCCCGCAGAGACCTCGGCGGGCAGCCACTTCCCGTCCTCGTACGAGACCAGCACCCGCAGCGACTTCGGACCGGCTTCGGCCGCCGCGCCCTGCACCACGACGGGGAACGTCTGCGTGCCGCCCGCCGGAACGGTGGAGTCCAGCGCGAGCCGCGGCAGGAAACGGACCGTCGATACCGGCAGCGTGACCGGCGTTTCGGTGCGGGCCGAGGTGAAGGTCCACGAGGCGTCGATCCGGGTGCCCGCGCGATGGACGGCAGGGTTCCGGCTGATCGTGGTCGCCACCTTGTACGTCGCGGACTCCGCAGGCAGCGTGAAGAGCCGCTCGTCGATCGCCGCGTCCTCCTTCGCGTACAGCACACCGTCGCGGTGGATGGTGGTGCTCGCACCGGCGTACCGGGTGAACCCGGGATGGCCCGCTCCGTCACTGACCAGCGTCAGCGAGCCGTGGATGTCGTCGCCGTCGCGGACGATCCCGTCGCCCGCGTTCACCTTCGGGCCTGCCACGCCGACCTGGAAGTTCTCGGCGTGCGTGGTTCCCGGTTCGAACCGCCGTGTCCCGTCGAAGGTGTGGACCGCCTCGATCCGCCGGTTCCCCGCCGGGTCCTTCTCGCCCAGCACACCCGCCGCGATGTTCCAGACGGCCTCGTCGTCCGTCGACAAATACACCTTCCGGGTACCCGGCACCTTGTGGACGGAGAAGAGCGGGTCGACGCCCCCGTGGGCCAGTTCGCCGTACGCCTTGACGATGCCGTCGACGCCGGGCACGGACGAGCCGATGCCCACCTTGACCAGGGCCATGTTCCTCGTCGTGTAGGTCTTGCCGTAGCCGGTGGCCAGCTTCGGGACCAGGCTGCCGGCGAGCGCGTTGTACTCGGTGTCACCGCGCTCCCAGTGGGCGGACCACTGCTGGTAGAGGGAGGACTCGCCGGTCACCGGGGGCCCCTGGTGCGCGGTGCGGACGTTGTCGAAGCTCGTGAAGTCGCTCCACAGCGTGATGCCCGTCTCGGGCGTGTTGAGGGCGTACATCATGCCCGCGCGCGTCGGCGTGGCCGTCGCGTCCGGCACCGTGAACGACACCGGGCGGGTGGTCCGGGCGTCGAGCTCGACCGTGGTGGGGCCGGTCACCGAGAACTGCGGGTTGTTGATCAGGTCGGCGCCCTTGCCCGGGGCCGCCGGGTCGACCAGCAGATCGGCCGAGAGGTTGTAGGTGCCGCGCGGCAGCCGGACCGTGGCCGAACCGGACGAGAGGTCGGGGAAGAACCGCAGGCCCGAGGCGGAACCGCCGTGCCCCTTCAGGTCGGCCTGCCAGCCGGTGCTGGGCGCGCCGTCCCGTCCGGTGGCGGTGAAGGTGACGTCGTACGACTCCGGCTCACGCTCCACCGCGGCCGCCGTGCGCACGCTCTGCCCGCCCCCGGACGCGACGACGGTGGCCGAGTAGGAGCCGTCGACCGTACCGCCGAGGCGGGTGTCGGCCGTCAGGTCCACGGCGGCGGTGCCGCCCGCCGGGACCGTGACCCGCGGTGCCCCGAGGGTGAAGAACCCGGCCGGAGCCGGCTGTCCGTCCGCGCCGGTGGGCGCCGCCAGCGACAGATCCAGCGTCACATCGGCGCTGCCGTGGTTCCGGTACGTCACCTTCCCGGTGACGGGGGAGTCGTCGGCGTGCGGCCACGGCTGGGTGCCCAGTGAGACCGAAACCGGCTCGGCGACGACCGTCCGATCGAGCGCCCGGTCGACCGCGAGCCGGCCCGCGCCCTGCTGGAACACCGAGTGGGAGCCGCCCTCGGCCGAGCCCGTCAGGGCGGCCTTGAGCTGGGCGCCCGTCCAGGCGGGGTTCTTCTGCTTGAGGATCGCGGCCGCGCCCGCGACGTGCGGCGTCGCCATCGACGTACCGCTCAGGCTGTGGTAACCGGGCGGGTCCTGCCCCGCCACGCCCGCCGCGGCGGCCGCCGTGATGGACACGCCCGGCGCGGTGATGTCGGGCTTGACGGCCTTGTCACCGGTCCGGGGTCCGACGCTGGAGAAGTCGGCGATCAGGTCGTCGTCGTCCACGGCGCCGACGGTCAGGGCCGCATCCGCGCTGCCCGGCGATGCGATCGTGCCCTGCTCCGGACCGTTGTTGCCCGCGGCGATCGTGAACAGGACGCCCTTCTCCGCGGAGACCTTGTTGACCTGGGCTTCCAGCGGGTCGATGCCGGGGGAGTCGAGGCCGCCCAGGCTCATGCTGATGACGTCGGCGCCCTGCGACACGGCCCAGTCGACCCCCGCGATGATGCCGGAGTCGTCGCCGACGCCCTGATCGTCCAGCACCTTGGCGTTGATCAGCCGTGCCCCGGGCGCCACCCCCTTGAACCGGGCGTCCTTCGCCCCGGTGCCGGCCGCCGTGGACGCCACGTGCGTGCCGTGCCCGTCGCGGTCGCGGGCGTCCGGGGAGGCGCTGAAGTTGCGTTCCGCCGCGACCCGGCCCGCCAGGTCCGGATGGGTGGCGTCGATGCCCGTGTCCACGACGGCGATCTTCACACCGGTGCCGTCGAACGACCGGGCCCAGGCCGCCGGGGCGCCGATCCGGCCGGTGCTGCGGTCGAGCGACGCCGTGCGCACACCGTCCAGCCAGATCCGCGCGATACCGGATGTGGTCGCCGCCGAACCGTCGCGCCGCTGACGTGTCAGGGCGTCCCACAGTCCGCCCGTGCCGTCGGTCGCGGCGGAAGCGGTGACGGCATCGGCGTCCAGAGCCGACAGGGTCCGGCGGACGGTGGTCCCGTCGGCGGACCGCACCCCGGCCCGGGCGGACCCGGCCGCGGCTCCGCGGTAGCCGACGATCACCTTGAGACCGGCCCGATGAGCCCTGCGGCTCTCCGGCCCGGCGAGCGCGGTGATGTCGAAGAGCCGCCGGTCCAGAACACCGTCGGCGATCAACTGCCGCGCGTCACGCGGCACCACGTGGGTGCGGCCGTCGTGGATCTCGGTGAAGAAGGGAATGTCCTCCCGGCCCTCGGCCCGCTCGATGCCACCTACCCGGCCCCGGGCATCCACGAGAATCCGGTCGCCGGTGATGAGGGTGACGGTGTGCACGGTTGTACCGGCCGCCGCCAAGCCTTTGGGGGCGGCCGTGCCCGCTGGGTCCGGGCCGTCGGTCTTCCCCGACGCCGGGCCGGTCATGCCCATCGTCACGGCGACGGCGGCCGCCGTGACGGCACAGGCCTTCAATGATCGTTTACGCAAGACAGTCCCTGCTCAGGAGTGATTCGGGCGGGCGAAGTCCCGGCCGCACGGGACGTGTTGTAGAGGTGCGCGTCCCGGATTCCTGAAGTATGCAGAGGCCGTTCGAACGCACTCAATGATCGTTGTGTAACAGCCGATCGACGTGATTCGGCTTACTCGACCTCCGCGATCTCATCGAGCGTGACCCGGTGAGGTGAAGGGATCGGGCACCGCTCCCGTCCAGCGGTGCAGCACCGCCCGGCCGGTCTGCAGCGTGGTGCCGCCGGAGTCGGCGGTACCCGCCTCGCCCAGGTAGAAGCGGCCGTCGTCGAGCGAGACCAGACCGTACTGCCCCGCCGACTCGTACCCGTACACACCGGACGGCTCGTGGAACAGCCCGCGCGGGAGAAGGGACAGGAGGCGGCCGGACTCCGGGCGCGGCTGCCCCTTCACCACTCCCCGGCGGGCGGGCTTCGACCCGTCCACCACGTGGAGCGAGTAGTTGGGGAACGCCGTCTTCTTCCCCTTGTACACGGCCATCAGCCAGTTGCCGCTGTACCCGTCGTACTCCAGGTTCTGGACGCCGTAGGTGGTGTTGCCGGTGTGGGCGAAGAACTTGCCGTCGGGGGAGCCGGGGCCGCTGGTGTGCTGCGCGTCTTCCGTGAGCGGCCGCTCGTACCTTCGCCAGTCGCGTACGTCGTACTGGAGCAGCACCTGGTGGTCGTTGTCGGTGCGGGTGGTGTTGGAGTAGATCCCGTACGCGACCGTGAGCAGCCGGCCGCCGCCCCTGCGGTTCAGGTCGGGGCCGAAGGCGACACCGTCGATCCCGCTGCAGCCGTAGCGGTGGTCGGGGGTGTCGCCGGTGTCGCCGTCGAAGACGCCGTCGCCGTTCATGTCGGCGGTGTAGTCCCGCACGACCTCCCGGAGATGGACGGTGGAGACCACATCGGTGGTCCGGGCGTCCATGTTCATCCGGGTGATGCGGGACCCGTCGAAGATCGCGATGTAGAACGCCTCGGCGGCCTTGTACTCGAGAGAGCCGTAGACCCGGCCGTCGCCGGTGTTGAAGTCCAGATCACCCAGGTGCCCGGTGAAGCCGGTGACCGAGCCGATCGGCCGGCCCGCCAGATCGGTCTTCACCAGCAGATCGGTGAAGGAGAAGTACATGTGGCCCCTGCGGCGGTCGACGGCCGCGCCCTGGAGATGCCCGGACCGCCAGGCCCCGCCGTCGACGGAAGAGGGCGGCGGAGACGGGCGCGGCGGCACGGCGCCGGCGTGCCCGCTCTGCCCGGTGGACGGCGTGGACGGCGTGGTCGGGATGTTCGGTGTGTCCGGTGTACGGGCATGGGCCAGGCCCCCGCCCGTCGCGAGGAGGGCCGACGCGAGGACGGTGGACAGGAACAGGGCGGCGCTGTGAGCGAGTGCGCGGCTTCGCATGGTTCCTCCGAGGTCGAGATCCTGGGGTGAGCGGCGCCACCGGATGCGAGCGGTATCTCAGGCCCTGCCGTGCGAGACCCGCGAACGCCGGGCCACGGCATCCAGCGACACCGCCAGCAGCAGTACCCCGCCGGTGACCATGAAGCGGTAGGCGGAGTCGAGATTCAGCAGGGTGAGCCCACTGGAGATCGACTGGATCACGAGAACGCCGAGCAGCGCGGCGAACGCCGTGCCCCGGCCGCCGAACAGACTGGTCCCGCCGATGACGGCCGCCGCGATGGCGTTGAGGTTGACGTCACCGCCGCCGCTGCTCTGGTTGGCCGCCGCGAGCCGCGAGGCGGACAGCACCCCGCCGACGCACGCGAGCGTCGTGCACAGCACGAACGCGGTGGTGAGGACGGCCTGCACGTTCACGCCCGCACGCCGGGCGGCCTCCGAGTTGCCGCCGACCGCGTACATCGACTTGCCGAACGAGGTACGGGACAGGACGTAGTGCAACGCCAGTACCAGGGCGAGGAAGAACACGAACATCCAGCCCACCCCCCGGTCCCGGTTGAGATACCAGACCGCCGCGCCGAGACCGGCCAGCAACGTCACGCTCCGCCCGACGAGCAGACCCCGCGAGGCGGCGGCGAGACCCGCCCGCCGACGCTCCCCGGCACGGGCCGCACCGGTCGCGTACAGCACCGCCGCGCCCGCGACGACCAGCGTGTACGCCAGCCAGGGCGGCAGGAACTGGAGTTGGGCGAACGTCACCAGGCCCGAATCGAAGGGCAGGTTGATCGAACCCTTCGGCCCGAGAATCCACAACTGCACGCCGAGGAAGCCGAGGAGACCGCCCAGGGTGATGACGAAGCTGGGCACGCCGATCCGGTTGTGGACCTGGGCGTAGAACCAGCCGATCAGACCCGCCAGGGCCAGCGCGGCGGCCACGGCGAGCCAGGACGGCAGACCCCGGTCCACGAAGAGGACCGCCAGGACGGCGGCGCTCAGCCCGCTGACCGAGCCGACCGACAGATCGATCTGACCGACGAGGAGGACACAGACGACCCCCAGGGCGATGATCCCTACCGGCACGCTTTCGAGGGCGAGGTTCGTGAGGTTCGCGCTCGACAGGAAGATCGGGTTGAGGATCTGCATCACGACCCAGATCACGACGAGCCCGGCGAGAACGGGCAGGAGACCGAGATCGCCGCCGCGCAGCCGGGAGGAGACCGCCCGCCATCGGTCGCGCGCCCCGTCGGACCAGGCCGTCGGCTTTCGGGGGCCGACCCGCGAGAGCTCCGGGCTCGCGGTCGGCTCCGTCACGACGTCCCCCTCGCTCGCCGCCGGTTCCGTCATGACGCTTCCCCCTCGCCCGAGGCTTCCGTTCCGCCGCTCGCGCTCCGGGCCCGGCCGGCGCGGCGGCTGACCACGTTGTCCGTGGCTCCGGTGATGGCCGCCACCAGGTCCGACGCCGTCGCCTCGGCCGCGTCGAAGACGCCGTTGTTGCGGCCGAGCCGCAGGACCACCACGGTGTCGGCGACGGCCCGCACATCGGCCATGTTGTGGCTGACCATGATGACGCCCAGGCCACGCCCCTTCAGACGCTCGATCAGGTTGAGCACCTCCGCCGTCTGCGCCACACCCAGCGCGGCCGTCGGCTCGTCGAGGATGATCACCTTGGGGTCGCCCAGCAGGGTCCGCGCGATGGCCACCGTCTGCCGCTGTCCGCCGGACAGGGCGGCGACCGGTGCGCGCACCGAGGGGATCTTCGCCGACAGCTCTCCGAGCAGGGCGCGGGAGCGGACCTCCATGGTCACCTCGTCCAGCCGCAGACCGCGCAACTCCCTTCCGAGGAAGAGGTTTTCCACCACGTTCAGGTTCTCGCACAGGGCGAGGTCCTGGAACACGGTCGCGATGCCGAGCTGCTGTGCGGCGGCGGGGGAGGGGATGGAGACGACCGCGTCGCCGAAGCCGACGGTACCGGTGTCCGGCTGGTGCACCCCGGAGAGAACCTTGACCAGGGTGGACTTCCCCGCGCCGTTGTCGCCCACCAGCGCGACGACCTCGCCCGCGGCGACGTCCAGGGCCACATCGGTGAGCGCGGCGACCGCACCGAAGGACTTGCTGATGCCGCGCAGCGACAGCAGCGGCCCTCCGGACGCCTCTCGCGGGGAGGGAAAGGACTCAGCGGACATCGACCGACCTTCCGAGGCGGGCAGGGCAGAGGGAGCGGCGCGGATCCGTCCGCTCCCGCGACTACGTGACACCCGCCTCGGCGCAGGCGGCCGCGTACGTCGCCGTGCACACCTCGGCGGTCTTCAGCGGCTTCCCGTCGCCCACCAGCACCTCCGCGATGTTCTCCCGGGTGACCACGGTCGGGGTGAAGAGTTCGGAGGGGGTGCCGAAGAGTGTCGTCTTCCCCCGGGGCTTCTTCCCCTGGGCGAAGGCATGGGCCGCGGTCGCCGCCGCTTCCGCGACAGTCTTGATCGGCTTGGAGATGGTGTTGTACTGATCGCCCTTGATGATCCGCTGCGCGGCGGCGAGTTCGGCGTCGTTCCCCGTCACCGGCGGCACGGTCGCCCCGGCCGCCTTGAACGCGGCGATGGAACCGCCGCCCGTTCCGTCGTTGGCGGCCACCACACCGGCGATCTTCCCCGGGAACTTGCTGATCTGGCCGCTGACCCAGCTCTGCGCCTTGCCCGGTTCCCAGGCCGGGGTGTCGTACTCGGCGAGCAGATCGAATCCGCTGGAGTCGACCGCACTGTGGATGCCCTTCTTGATCAGGCCCGCCGCCGCGTCGGTCGGTGACCCGTTGACCTGGAGGAGACCGCCCTCGGCCTTCGTGGCCTGCAGGTGTTCCACCAGGGACGCGCCGATCATGGCGCCGATCTTCTCGTTGTCGAAGGAGACGTAGTAGTCCGCCGTGACCGCCGGGATCGGCCGGTCGTACGCGATGACGGGAACCCCTCGGCCCTGTGCCGTACGGACGGTGCTCGCCGCCGCGGCGGAGTCCACCGGATCGATCACGATGACATCGGCGCCCTGTGCGAGAGCGGAGTCGGCCTGTTGCTGTTGCTTCGCGGCATCGCCGCCCGCGTTCTGGTACAGCACCTCGCAACCGCCGCAGAGATCCCTCACTTTGGCCTTGAAGAGCGGTGCGTCGTACAGCTCGTAGCGGGTGGAGGCGATGTCGGGCATCAGGAAGGCGATCTTCGCGTTCTTTGACGACCTGCCGTCCGAACCGCTCGGCGCTTGTGTCGTACAGGCGGCGGCGGAGACGACCACCGCCATCGCGGACAAGGCTGCTGCAAGAGATCTGACAGAGCGTCGCTTCACTGGAATCTCCTCTGTCCTGAGGCGGAGAGCCCTCCTTCGCGTCAAATTAACAGCGGAAATGTTAGTAGTGTCAATGGGCATGTCATAAATAACAGGGCGGTCGGGTTCTTCAGCGGCGTACGGGTACCCCCGCGGGTGCTGCCCACAGGGTCCTGGCCGTCGCCAACTCGGCGCGGTACCGCTCGTATCCGTCCTCGTACAGCGCCCGTACGTCCGCGCGCGGGTCGACCACCTGATGGCGCCCGGGCGGCGCCTCGTACCCGGGGGAGAGCGAGGCCCTGGCGACGGACACCACGCCGAGCGCCCCGACCTGCTCCTCCAGCGGAATGCGGACGGGCCGCCCGAGGACGTCGGCGATCAGCCGGGCCCACATCACCGATCGCGTGCCGCCGCCGCACAGCGCGAGCGTGCCGTTCAGCCCCGCCGCGTCCAGGCAGTGCCGGGCCGCGTACCCGATGGCCTCGCAGACGGCCCGCACCGCGTCCGCCCGGCCGGTCGCCAGACTGAGCCCGTCGAGCCTGCCCTGCGCCGACGGTTCGACGAACGGGGCCCGTTCGCCCGCCTCGGACAGGAAGGGGAAGGCGCGGACGCCCCGGGCGCCGGGCGGGCTGTCGGTGAGCAGCGCGTCGACGTCGGCCGTGGTCGCGCCGACGAGGGAGAGCACCCACTCCAGCGCCGCCGTCCCCACCATGGCGGGCATGGCACGCAGCCACCGGCCCGGGTCGGGCGTGCACAGCCACATGCCGGCTGGCTCGGCGAGCGGATCGAGATCGACGCGGTCGGTCAGCACCTGGCTCGCGAGGGTCGTGCCGAGAATGAGAACCCCGTCCCCCACCTCACGCACCCCGCTGCCGATCGCACAGGCCGGCAGGTCGTACGGCCCCGCCACCACCGGCAGCCCCTCGGGCAGCCCCAGCAGTCCGGCGCCGCGACCGTCCAGCCCGAGCACCGTCCCGGGAGTAGCGGGAGACGGCAGCAGCCCCGCCCGCCCCTCGACCCCGCACGCGGCCAGCGCCCGAGGTGCGTAGCGGCGGGTACGCGGGTCGAGGAACGGCAGCGTGGCATCGGACGCGTCGAGACACACCCGGCCGGTCAGCCGCTGGGCGACGGCGTCCACGCAGTACCCCGCGACGGCGGCCCGGTCCAGCGCGTCCGGCTCGTGCTCCTGGAGCCAGTTCAGCAGGGGGCCGTGGCACCCCGGGAACATGCCGGAGCCGGTGTGCGCGTAAGCGGTGGCGATCGTGCCGTCCGCCAGCCACCGGGTCACCAGGTCCGAGGCCCGCGCGTCCATCCAGGAGATGGCCGGCCGCACCGCACGCCCCTCGGCGTCCCGCAGCCACAGACCGTCCCCCTGACCGGTGAGCGCCACGGCGTCCGGCGTACGGCCGATGGCGGCGGCGACCTCGCGAACGACCTCGACGACACCGGCCACGACCTCGTCGAGATCCTGCTCCACCCGGCCGCCCGACAGCATCTCCACATGCGAGCGCCGGCTCGCTGAGGCCAGGCGGTCGCCCGTCCCGTCGAACGCCACGGCCTTGATGACCGACGTACCGATGTCCACGCCGATGATCGTGCTCACGCCTGATACCTCCTGTGCGGGCCGATGGGTTCCCGGGCGGCTTCGATGGCGGCGGCGGTCAGGGCCGGTCCGCCGCCAGGACGTCGCGGTTCGCGAGGTGCGCCAGCTTCTCCCCCCGCAGGAAGCGGCCGACCTCCGCGGCGGTGATGTCCGCCGCGCGGTGAGCCGTCTGCCGGGTCGCGCCCGCCAGATGGGGCGTGGTGATCACGTTCGGTACGTCGTGCAGCGCCCAGTCGGCGGGGATCGGCTCGATGTCGTACACATCGAGGGCGAGCGCCCCCAGACTGCCGCTGCGCAGCAGCTCCGGCAACGGCGCGTGGTCGAGGAGTCCGCCGCGGGCGGAGTTCACCAGGACCGCGCCGTGCGGCAGCAGCCCGAGACGGCGGGCGTCGAGCAGATGGCGGGACTCCTCGGTCAGCCGGGCATGCAGGCTCACCACCGAACTCCGGCTCAGGAGGTCGTCCAGCTCGACGAGTTCGACACCGTCGGCCGCGACCGCCTCCGGGTCGGCGTACGGGTCGGCCGCGAGCACGTGCGCCCCGAAGGCGCGCATCACCCGCGCCACGATGCGGCCGATGGCCCCGTAGCCGACGAGCCCGACCGTGGCCCCGCCGAGTTCGCCGCCGCTCTCCTCGTACGCGTACAGATCGCCCCGCCACACGCCCCGCTTGAGCTCCGCGTCGGCCGTGCCGATCCGCCGCATCGCCGCGAGCATGAGCCCCACGGCGAACTCCGCGGCCGCGGGGGCGTTACGGCCGGGGGCGAAGCTCACCCTGACTCCGTGGCGGGTGGCGGCGGCCAGGTCCACATTCACCGGCCCGCCCCGCGAGACGGCGACCAGGCGCAACGCCGGCGACGCGGCGAACACCCGCTCGGTGAACGGGGCCATCTGTGTCACACAGACGGACGCCCCGTCCAGCGCCTCGACGAGCTCGTCCTCCGTGCCGCTCGCCTCATGGACCCCGGCGACCGGACCGAAGGGTTCGTGCGGCCAGGGGAGGGTCAGCTCCGCGAACTCCGGCAGCTCCCCGCCCGTGCGGGCCAGCTCCTGACTCACTGCCGCGCGAATCAACGCGGGACGGACGAAGTGGTCGCCTGCGGCGAGGATGCGCATGACGTCGGATTCCTTCTGCGAGGAGAGCCGGTGGGATGGCGTGGGCGAGCAGGTCGGAGCGTGATCCGGGCCGCGACAGCCCGGTCCTGGGCTGTGGAGAGTCTGTTAAATTTAACAGCGGCCGCGTGAGCGGGCAATGTGCCCGGCGCACTCGGCGTGTACGGCGCACGGGCCACGGCCACGACCTCGAAAGGGCGGCCCCCATGACCTCTCGTCTCCTGCTCGTACGGCACGGCGAGACCGAGTGGCACGCGGAGAACCGGTACGCCGGCGTCACCGACGTCGCCCTGACGCCCAGAGGCACGGCCCAGGCCGCCGCCCTCGGATCCTGGGCCGCCCGCAACGGCGTTGACGCGATCGCCTGCTCCCCGCTCAGCCGCGCCCGCCGGACGGCGGAGCCCGCGGCGGCGGCGCTGGGCCTGGCGGTCGACGTCCAGGAGGGGCTGCGGGAGGTGGACTTCGGGTGGGGCGAGGGTCGGACCGTCCAGGAGATGGCCGAGGAGGACCCCGAAGCCGTACGGCGCTTCCGCGAGGACGCCGACTCCGGCGCCTTCCCCGGCTCCGAGCCGGTCGCCCGGGCAGCGGCACGGGCGACCGGAGCCCTCCGCGACCTCGCACGCCGTCACCAGGGCGACCGGGTGCTCGTCGTCGCCCACAACACGCTGCTGCGCATCGCCCTGTGCGAGCTGCTCGGACTGCCCCTCGGGCACTACCGGCGGATCTTCCCGCGGCTGGACAACGGGGCGGTCACGGAGATCGAGATCCATGGCACAGACACGGCGCTGCGCTCGCTCAACGTCCCCACCACCGCGCCCCCCGCCCCCGCGCCCGGCCCGGGCCCTGCGGGAGACTGACCCCCATGACCAAGAGATCCGCCGAAGAACGCCGACGGCTCATCGCCGACCATGTCGTGGAACAGGGCACGGTCACCGGCGCCGCCCTCGCGCGGCTCACGGGCGTCAGCCTGATGACCGTCCACCGCGACCTCGACGACCTCGCGCGGCAAGGCGTACTGAGGCGCTTCCGCGGCGGCGCGTCCGCCCTGCCCTCGACGGTGTTCGAGTCGAGCCTCGACTACCGGCTCGGCGTCAACACGGCGGAGAAGAACGCCGTCGCACGCGCCGCCGCCGAACTGGTCGAGCCCGGCATGTCGGTGATGCTCGACGACTCCACCACGGTGCTGGTCATGGCCGGCCTGCTCGTCGACCTCGCGCCGCTCACCGTGGTCACCAACGCCCGCCGGGTGCTCGACGTCTTCACCGACCGTGAAGGCATCCGCCTGATCGCCCTGGGCGGCGAGTATTCGCGCACCCACGACTCCTTCCTCGGGATGCCCTGCGTCGAGGCGGTGGAGGCGCTCTCGGTCGACCTCGTCGCCGTCTCCACCTCCGCCCTCGACGCCAGGACGGCCTACCACCAGGAGCAGGACGTGGTGCTGGTCAAGCGGGCGATGCTGACGTCGGCGGCGACGAAGGTGATGCTCATGGACCACACCAAGCTCGCTCGCACCGCGTTGCACCGCGTGGGGCCCGTCGCCGACCTGGACCATCTGGTCGTGGACGACGGCGCGGACGCCGAACTGCTCGGCAAACTCCGCGAACGCACGCAGGTGACGGTGGCGGCCGTCGCACGGTGAAGCAGCCCGCCCGATGATGGAAGGCGTGTTAATTTCACACAGGACCACCCATGGAGGGTGGACGGACGAGCTTGGTCCCGCCGGGGAAGGACGCCTTCGACCATGAGCAGTGACTCCAGCGGCACCGGCCCCCATGCTCCGGCCGTGATCGGCATCGATGTGGCGACCGCGTCCGTCCGCGTCCTGTGCGTCGATGGACAGGGGCAGGTGCTCGCGGAAGCCCGGACCGATCTGCCGCCCCCCGTGCGCACTTCTCCGGGGACGGTCACGGGGACGCGTACGGGAACGAGCGAGCAGGACGCCCGTTCGTGGTGGCCCGCCGTACGGTCGGCCCTGCGCCGCACCACGGCCGCGCTGCCCCGGGGCGGCCGCGAGGTGATCGCGGTGGCCGTGTCCGCCACATCCGGCACCATCGTGCCCACCGGGTCCGACGGCGAACCGATCGGCCCGGCCCTCATGTACGACGACCGGCGAGCCGCCGAGCTCAACGCCGAGGCCCAGCGAACCGGCAGCGCCCGCTGGAACGCGCTCGGCCTGTCGGTGGGCCCCACCGCGGCGCTCGGCCGAGCCGTCTGGTGCCGCCGCACCTACGGCTCCGCTCTGCACCAGGTCCTGCACACCCCCGACCTCATCGGGCGCGAACTGACCGGCCACCCGGTCGCCACGGACTGGAGCCACGCGCTCAAGTCCGGCTACGACGCCCGCGGTTCGGAGTGGCCGCACGAGGTCTTCGACGCCCTCGACTTCCCGCTCGACCTGCTCCCCGCCGTACGCGCCCCCGGCACCGGGGCCGGAGTCGTCGGCCCGGAAGCGGCCGAGGCCACGGGCCTGCCCGAAGGGTGCTCCGTACGCCTCGGAATGACGGACGGCTGTGCGGGCCAGATCGCCACCGGGGCGGTCGAGCCGGGCCGGTTCGTGGGCGTGCTCGGCACCACGTACGTCCTGAAGGGGGTCTCCGCGGACCTGGTGCGTGATCCGACGGGTGCGTTCTACAGCCATCGGCACCCCGACGGCTGGTGGCTCCCCGGCGGGGCGTCCAACACCGGAGGCGAGTGCCTGGCCCGAACCGCTCCGGCCCGCCTGCCCGCGCTGGACGCCGCGGCGGCGGCCCGGGGCCCGGCTTCGTATACGCGCTACCCGCTGTGCCGCGAGGGCGAACGGTTCCCCTTCGTCTCCGGTGCGGCGCGCGGCTTCGCACGGGGCCGCCCCCGCGACGAGACGGACGCCCACCGTGCCGCACTCGAAGGAGTGGCGTTCGTGGAACGCCTGGCCCTGGACCGGATCGAGCGTCTCGGCGTCCCGGTGCTCGGCCCTCTGCACGCGGCCGGTGGAGGCAGCCGCAGCGCGGTATGGACGGCGATCCGCGCCACCGTTCTGAACCGCCCGGTCCGGGTCGTCGAGCGCGCGGAGACGGCGTTCGGCGCCGCACTCCTCGCCGCGACCGGCACGCTCCACGAAGACCTCACGGCGAGCGCCGCCGCCATGGTGCGTACGGGGGCGCTCGTCGAGCCGGTGCCGGCGGAACGCCCCGCGCTGGAGGACGCCCACGCCCGCTTCGTCGAGGCACTGCGCGAGCGCGGCTGGCTCCCCGACGACTGACGCGGCCGCGGCCCGACGCCGTCTACAGCCACCCGTGGCGCGCCGCGTGCCAGGCGAGCTGCATACGGGTCGCGGCGTCGGAGCGTTCCATCAGGCTCTGGATCCGGCGCTGGACGGTACGACGGCTCAGCTGCATCTGCGAGGCGATCGTCTTGTCACTGCCCCCCGCCACCAGCAAGGACAGCAGCCGGCGGTCCGTGGGGGAGAGGACGTCGGGCGTGTGGGGGCCGCCATCGGCCGGCCCGCCCGTGTCGTCGATGTCGAGCGGCACCGCGTCCTCCCAGTAACGCTCGAAGAGCGCGATGAGGGCCGCGAGCAGATTGCTGTCCCTGACCAGTGCCGTCGTGGGCTCCTCCGGGCTGCCGTGCGGCCCGCCGCTGACGAGCGGGAACACCGCGACGGCGCGATCCACGATCGCCAGGCGCAGCGGCAGTTGCGGCACGGCGCGAGCGACCTCACCGGCCTGCACGCCCGCCATCACGTTGCTCACCGCGTCCTCGTCGTCGAAGAACGCCTTCTCGTACAGCACCCGGTAGCGCACACCGCGGGCCAGCGCGTCGAACTCGTCCCAGTTGCTTCCCGAGGGCATGGCCACGTACTGCGCCTTGCAGAACCAGAGCATCTCGTCCTGCGCGCCCTTCTGAAGCTGCCGCAGGCAGTGACGCAGCGCCTCGGCGCCGGTGATGACCTCGAGGAGCTGACCCGCGTCGCGGCGACGCATCGTCTCGCGGTAGGAGTCCATCAGCCGAGCGGCCTCGCGCCGGGCGATGTCGAGGGCGTCGGCGCTGTGCCTGATCCGCGGCAGCAGGGCCGCGTCCGGGGCGGCGGCCATGTAGAGGTGCGGGGTGCCGTCGGTCGGGCTGGCGAGGCCCTTCGCGGTGAGCGCCCGGAGAACTTCCGCGGTGTGAGCCGCCGTCAGCCCCGCGCGCTCCGCGAGATCGGACGCGCTCGCCCGGCCGGATGCGACGAGGAGCCCGTAGACGGACTCCTCGTCGGGGGAGAGCCCCGCAATCTCCAGCATGGCGCATGCCCTCCCCGAGACCTGGGTCAGATTGTTGAATAGCGTACTACGTGGCTGGAGGGCGGGACCGGGGGTGCACGACGCCGCTCGTACACCCCCGTACCTCCCGTGCCGGGGCTACCGGTGTACGGCGTAGGCGCGTTGCACCGTCTGCCGCACGGAGTTGCCCGCGCTGTCGCTCGCCGTGACGCGGAGCGTGACCCAGGTCCGGCGCTGTGCCGGTGCCGTGAGCTCGGCCCGGAAGCCGAGGTCGCCGTGAGCCCTGGTGCGCGCGGTGGTCCAGCTCCGTCCGTCGTCGTACGACGCCTCGACGCGGAGGGTGACGCCACGGGAGGCGGCGAGGCCCTTCTGCGCGCGGACCTTCACCTCGACGCGGTGCGACCGTCCGCCGTCCACCACGTTGCGGGCGTCGACCGGTACGTCGTAGTCCAGCTGGAGCAGCGGGAGCGGCGTGGTCGCCTTGCTGTGGCCCGAACGGAACGACCAGGACGTATCGGCCGACACACCGGCCTTCCAGTCCTCCGACTCGCGCGCCGTCGACAGATCCAGCCGGTAACGGGCGGGCGCGTCCGGCACGCTGATGTCCTGCCAGGCGCTGCTCACCCCGGCCACCTTCTCGCCGTCGCGGTACAGGACCGCGCTCGCGACATCGACCTGCGGGACCTCGCCGAGACCGTCGCCGGCACTCCTGCGCGACCAGTGTCCGGGCTGCGAGTCGGTGAACTCCGGAATCCTCAGACGCAGCAGGTTTCCCTCGCGCACGGTCGGGGTGGAGGTACCGACCGGAATGGAGGGCCGCACGATCGCGCCCTGCCAGGTCTCCGCGGGCCGGTGGCCGGCCCGGAAGGTGCGCGGCTGGTCGAGCATGCCGTGGACGAGCGGCTCGTCCACGAAGAAGGTCGTCGTGTGGTGCACCCGGTGCTGCCACACGGTGTCGTCGGCGCTCACGTACTCGGTGCGGGCGAACCCCAGAGGCACGAACCGCGTGTACTGGTTCCAGGCCGTCTGCTGGTAGGGCCGCCAGCCGAAGCGCTGCTCACTGGCCCAGCCGCTGACACCGTTGTCCGCGTATGTGGTGGGAACAACCGCGCTGTTGGACGCGGACACCGTGTGCACGACCTTCCGCGGCACCTGCTGCCGAGCCACCTGCATCACGTCGTAGAGGTAGGGGCTGCGGGCGGTGCCGGAGAATTCCACCGAGGCCGAGCCGCGGGCGATACGGGCCAGCAGCGCGGCCCCCTCCGACGCGCCGATCCGTATCGTGGGCACGGCCCAGCGCTCGCCCATCGGCTGCCAGCGGGTCCAGCTGTTGTCCTCGAAGTGGACGACCAGCACCGCCCGGGCACCGGCCTTCGCGGCGCCTTCGGCGAAGTCCTTCTCGTTCTCGCCCATGGGATTGTTCACGACCGCGATCCGGCCGCGGGCCTTGGCGAAGTCGGGCTTGTCGGCGTCACCCGCGTCGACCGCGGTCAGGGTCTGGCCGGACTCGGGAAGGAGGGGTGACATCGGAAGGTAGTAGGCGCCGAGGTCGGTCTGCTTCTTCTTCGCCTTCACCTTCGCTTTGAGGAGTGGGGCGACGAGCTGCCAGCGGGAGGCGAACTCGAACGTGCCCTCGGTGACCCGGGCGGTCGGGCTGATGTACAGCCGCTTGGCGCTGTCGAAGAACATCGTGCCCTGCGTCAGCCCCCGGCCCCCGATCTCCCGGTACGTCTGGTAGCTGAGGATGCCGCGCTGCTCGGCGGGCCGAGGCGTGCGGATCTCGACCGGCACGGTGGTCCGGGCGTCCAGGGTGACGGTCATGTCCTTGGTGACCTTCACCTCCGGGATCACCGCGTGGCGCAGCTCCTCGCCGTCGTTCGCCGAGTCGGTCCAGCTGGTGTTGACCTGGTAGACGCCCTCCTCGACCTCGGTGGTGGCCGCGGCGGGGTCGGTGTACCCGACGAAGCCGTCGGCACCCCAGACGGTGGGCAGGTCACCGACCCGCTTGCCGTCCTTGTCGATGGTCTTGAAGGTGATCCGGTGGGTGGGCCCCTGGACGACGACGCTCACCGTGGTCCGCGCGAGCACCGTGCCGTCGGCGGAGGTGGCGGTGACATAGCCGTAGAACTTGCCCCGACCCGCGCGGGCCGGGTCGACGGTCAGCAGAGCCTCGGCGGACGCGTTCGCCGGTATCCGTACGGAGTCGGCGCCGAGACGCACCGATCCGGCAGCGGGCTTCCGGCCGGCTTCCGTGGCCAGCTCGACCGCCAGACTCAGCTGGACGTCCGTGCCGGAGGAGTTGGTGTAGCGGAGCCGGGAGAGACCGGGTTCGGCCGCCTCCGTCGAGAAGGGCCCGAGGGCCAGCGTTCCGGTGGCGCTCACCGCACCGAGCACGGCGGCCCGGGCATCGATCCGTCCGCTGCCCTGCTCCGTCACCTTCTGTCCGGCGACGGTCACCGCGGAGCTGATCAGCGCGTCCTTGAGCCGGTCGGCGGTCCACTCCGGGTGCCGCTGGGCCAGCAGCGCGGCCGCGCCCGCCACATGAGGAGTCGCCATGGAGGTGCCGGAGGCGGCGACGTAGTGCTCGTCGACCGGCGTGCCCATGGTGGTGCCGGCCGCGCGCGCGGCCACGATCCCCACGCCGGGAGCCGTCACATCCGGCTTGACCGCCTCGTCACCCGGGCGCGGACCGCGGCTGGAGAACGGGGCGAGGGAGTCGTCCCGGTCCACCGCGCCGACCGTCAGGGCGGCGTCCGCGGCGCCGGGGGAGCCGACCGTCCGCGGGCCCTGCTCGCCGTCGTTGCCGGCGGCCACGACGAACAGGGCGCCGGAGCGCCGGCTGAGGTCGTTGAGGGCCAGGCTCATCGGGTCGGTTCCGTCACTGGCGCCCGACGAGCCGAGGCTCATGTTGACGATGTCGGCGCCCTGCTCCACCGCCCATTCCATGCCCGCGATGACCTGCGACGAACTGCCGAAACCGTCGTCCCCGAGCACCTTGCCGACCAGCAGCCGTGCGCCGGGCGCCACGCCCCGGCGGGTGCTGCCGGACCCGGAGGCGACGCCACTGCCGCCGACGACGGACGCCACGTGAGTGCCGTGCCCGAACAGGTCTCCGGTGCCGCCGCTGTCGGAGAAGTCCTTGGCCGCCGTCACCCGGCCGGCCAGATCGGGATGGTTCTGGTCGGCTCCGGTGTCCAGGACGGCCACCTTGACCCCGTCGCCGCGATACCCGGCCGACCACACGTCCGGGGCGCCGATCTGGGCCGTGCTGCGATCGAGGGACGCGCTCACCCGGCCGTCCAGCCACACGCGCGGCGCGTCGACGGCCTTCGTACGCCGTCCGTCGGCGGAGACCAACGTCTTCCAGAACCGGCCGAGATCGGCGTTGTCGACGCGCAGCGCGTGTGCGTCGATGCTGTCGAGCCTGCGCACGGACGACTGCTCGGCCAGCCCGGTCAGTTCGTTCAGCGACGAGGCCGTCATGCCGTCGGCCTGCTCCACGATCAGCGGGAGGGCGTCGGTGTGCTCCGTGTCGTACCGCTGCGCGAGGAGCGCTGTTACGTCGAAGAGGCCGCGGTCCAGCCGCCCGGCCGTCACCAGCGCGTCGGCGTCGGACGGCAGGACCGTGACGTGGCCGTCCTGCTCCAGGGTCCGGAAGAGCAGCCCCTTCCGCCCGGGGCCCGGCGTCACGGACGCCGCCTGGCGGCCGTCCGGGCCGCGGGTGAGCGCCACCCGGTCGCCCGTGATCAGCCGCACCGTCGGCGCGTCGCCCGGCGACAGGGGCTCGGCGGCCGTGCCTCGGGGCGCTTGCGCACTCGCGGGCAGGGGGACCACGGCGCCGGCGGCCAGCGCGAGACCAGCTGATATGGCCGCCAACAGGCGCAACCGTCTCATCAGGTGCAGCCTTTCCTCTTGATCGACGTAACTGCGTGCCGGGCCAGAATGTGCTGATGGCCGAAGGGGTGTCATGCGAATCCCGTGACGCAGGTGGGACATGTCGCAAGAGCGACAGCCCCGAACCGACCTTATGTTGATGCGTCAACCTCCCGGGGTTAAGGTGACGTAACGGTCGACGGGTATCCGTCGAGCCGGTAGCGAGCAGGTATTCAAGGAGGAAACATGGCGGTCGAAGTGAGCGACGTGCCCGGGGCGAACCGCTATGAGGCGTACGTCGACGGAGAGTCCAAGCCGGCGGGCATCGCGCAGTACATCCGTACGGCAGAGCTCGTCGCGTTCGTGCACACCGAGGTGGAGCCGGCGTACGAGGGGCGAGGAGTCGGGTCCGCGCTGGCCCGGGCCGCCCTGGACGAGGCGCGCGCGGCGAACCTGGGGGTGCTCGCCACCTGCCCCTTCTTCGCGGGCTGGATCGCCCGGCACCCCGACTACCAGGAGCTGCTGTACCAGTCCCGCAGCAAGGTCAGCGACTGAAGCAGTTGACTGGTCAACTATATGGATGATTGGCTTTCCCGGTAGGTCCCTGCCGCTCGTTGAAGAGGCAGAGGTTCGGCAGTCACCCCGAGGAGGGAACCATGGGAACGCGCGTTGCGGACAACCCCGATGAGTCGCGTTACGAGATCTTCGACGGCGATGAGCGGGCCGGATTCGTCGAGTATCACCGATTCCGGGACGAGATCGCCTTCCTCCACACGGAGATCGACCCGCGCTTCGGGGGCCGAGGCCTCGGGGGCACGCTGGCCCGCTCGGTCCTCGACGAGGCCAGGAAGCAGGAGCTCACGGTGCTTCCCTTCTGCCCCTTCATCCGTGGCTGGCTCCGCAAGCACCCGGAGTACACCGACCTGGTGCCGGAGGCGCAGCACGCGCGGTTCGGGCTGTGACACCCGCCGGATCACCGGACACCGGAGGAGGTTGGTTCCGCCGTGCGAGCTCTGATCATCGATCGCTCAACGCCCCTCGGCATCCGTCTCGGTGAAGCGGAACCACCCAGGCCGGCGCCCCACCAGGCGCTGGTACGGGTGGCCGCCACCTCCCTCAACTTCGGCGAGGTGAGCCACGGCATCGCGACGGCGGCGCCGGGCGTCGTTCTCGGCTGGGACGCGGCCGGGCTGGTGGAAGAGGCCGCCGCCGACGGGTCCGGACCGCCCGTCGGCACTCCGGTGCTCACCATCGGCGCGGACGGCGGATGGGCCGAACTCCGCGCGGTGGACACCGGGGCCCTGGGCTCCGTGCCGCCCGGCACCGATCCCGGTGCGCTCAGCACGCTCCCTGTCGCCGGCCTCAGCGCCCTGAGGGCCCTCCGCCGTTGCGGACCCGTGTCCGGGAAACGCGTGCTGGTCACCGGCGCGACGGGCGGGGTGGGTCGGTTCGCGGTGCGCCTCGCCCACGCCGAGGGCGCCCGGGTCACGGCGTCCACGGGTGATCCGGACGAACACGGGGACGCCCTCCTGGCCTTGGGCGCGGACGAGATCGTTCATGGACCCGAGCACGCCGACGGGGAGTGGGACGCCGTCGTGGACACGGTCGGCGGCCAGCAGCTGGTGGACTCCTTCGCGAAGCTGGCGGCACACGGCACGCTCGTCGCCGTCGGCGATGTCACCTCGCGCCCCGTCACCTTCCCGCCGGGCGCGTTTCTCGGCAGCGAGAACCGGCACGGCCGTGCGATCGTCACGTTCCACTCGCTGGACGGCCCCGCACCCGGCCCGGATCTGGAACATCTCGCCCGGTTGATGGCGGAGCAGGTGCTCACCCCCCACATCGGCTGGCGCGGCGACTGGAGCCGCGCGGACGAGGCCATCGACCTGCTGAACTCCCGCCGCCTCCACGGCAAGGCCGTACTGGACGTTCCGACCGTTCGGTGACCTGGCAGGTGGAAGGGGGCGCCGCCGCCCGTGGCCGCGGCGCCCCGCTCCCACCTGAACCCGCATCAGTGGAGCTGGCGTTCGTGCTCCTCGGCGAGGTCCAGGTTCGCGGACACGCCTCGCAGCGTCACCAGCGCCCAGACCGCGGCGACGACCATCACCCCGGCGCCGGCGACACCGGTCACCACGGCCGCCTCGGTGAACGCCTCCTTCGCGGCAGCGAGGACGAGGCTCCCCGTGCCGCCGCCGATCTCCCCGGCCACGATCAGGGCTTCGGCCAGCGTCGAGGACACCCGGTCGAGCAGGTCCGCGGGGAGGCCGAGCGCGTCGGTTCCCGCGGAGGCGGCCCTGGTGTACCAGGAGACGAGCAACCCGCCCAGCACCGCGGTGCCGAGCGTCGTACCCACCTCGTACGCGGTCTCGGACGTCGCGGCGGCCTGCCCGGCGCGTTCGGGCCTCACGGAACTCATGATGATGTCGTTGCTCAGCGCCAGGGCCATGCCCGCGCCCAGCGAGACCAGCCCCAGCACGGCCGCGACGAGAAGAGGGGGCGATGTCGGAGTCAGGAAGACGGTCAGCCCGAACCCGGTGGCCGTCGTCAGGAGCCCGCCGGTGACGACGTGGGCGGGCGGATGACGCTTGACCAGGGCGGCCCCGACGAACGCGGCGCCGGCGGCGAGGACCGCCTGGGGCATCAGCCAGAAGGACGTCCGGAGCGGGCTGAGCCCGAGGACGAGCTGGAGGTGCTGGGTGAGCGCCAGCAGAGCTCCGGCCATCGCGAGGATGGCCAGCAGATCCGTGATGACGGCGCCGCGGAAGTACCGCACCGTGAACAGCCTGACGTCCAGGAGAGGTGTGGGGAGCCGCAGTTGCCTCCGGACGAACAGGGTGATCGCCAGAAGGCCGACGGCGAGGGCCGTGAGTCCGAGACCGACGTCCTTGCCCCCGGTGAGGGTCTTGATGCTGTACACCACGCAGATCAGCCCGACGAAGGAGAGCGCGACGCTCGGGATGTCGATCCTGTGCAGATCGGGGTTGCGGCTTTCGGGCAGCAGGAGCGGACCGAGGACGAGGAGAAGCAGCATGACGGGGATGTTCATCAGGAACGCGGCCTGCCAGCTGAACGTCTCGATGATCCAGCCGCCGACGATCGGCCCCGCGGCTCCGCCGACCGACGCCATCGCCGCCCACACGGCCATCGCGTAACGGCGCTCCTGCCGGTCCAGGAACATGTTGCGGGCCAGCGACAGCGTCGAGGGCATCATGATCGCGCCCCCGACGCCCAGGAGCGCGCGGGCGGCGATCAGCATCCAGGGCTCCGTCGCCAGTGCGCCGAGCACCGAGGCGAGCGCGAAGAGGACGGCTCCGACGAGCAGGTTCCGCCGCCGCCCGAACCGTTCACCCACGGAGCTCATCGCCACGAGCAGACCGGCGAGCACGAGTGAGTAGGTGTCGATCATCCACAGCTGCTGCGTGCCCGAGGGGCTCATGTCGGCCGAGATCTCCGGCAGCGCCATGATCAGGACGGTGCCGTCGATGGTGATCAGCAAGAGGGGCAGGACGAGTACGGCGAGACCGGTCCAGGTCTTGGCCGTGGCCTTGGGAGGGGGGCCAGGCATGGGCGCTCCTGATACGAGGGCGGGGGACGGGCTACCCATGAGCGTACGGACCATATGGTCGGTAATGCAACACGTGGCGAACTGTAGTGCCGGGCATTTGGTCGGTAGGTGGTCGCTGTGCGTTACTGTGCGCGCTCGCGCGGTGCTCTCGGTGGTGTCTGAGGTGCCTGATGCGCTTGACCGGGGAAGGAGCGGCGAGGGGGCGGCGGGGTGCGACGGATCGATCCTCGCGGGGGTGGCGCCCCTGCCTGGGCAGTCGGTGCTACCCGCGGCTGTCGAGGCAGGCGTCGCCGGCGGCCGTCGCGGGCGTCACGCGGTCGTGTGCGGGGAAGGGGCCGTGATCGCGGCCGTGCCGAGGCTGCCGGACGGGGCGGCCGAGCCGCCCGTCAGGGCGTGCGTCGCGGCGTGACCGTGTGGATCGTCATGCTCACCGGGCCAGCGACAGCGCGACCGTCGCGGTGATTCCGCCGAGCTGCGCGACCTGTTCCTCGGTCAGCCGGTCGAAGAGGTGTTCACGCAGGGTCGCGTGGTAACCCGGCGCCGTCTCGGCGTACTTCGCCGATCCCGCCTCGGTCACGGAGGCGATGGTGACGCGGGCGTCGGAAGGGTCCCGCTCGCGCGTGAGCCAGCCGTGCTTCTCCAGGCGCGATGCGAGGCGGGACAGGTGTGACGGGGTGACCCGGGACAGCTCGGCGAGTGAACTCATGGTGTGCGTGCGCTCGCGGTGCTCCGTCAGGCACCACAGGATCAGGAACTCGTGGTGGCAGAGGCCGTCCCGCTTGAGGCGCGCCTCAAGCGCCGCCGGAAGCCAGAGCAGCACCGACAGCATCGAGTCCCAGGTATCCGACTCGGTCGGGAGGAGTTCGCCGTCTGCTGCCATGTGCGTGATCCTAGCATCAATCCTTGCCGCGGAAAGCAACACACCGTTATTTGCTGCGGAAAGGAAGTCGCTGTAAGTTAATTTCCGCAGTAAGTAATTTTCGGATCGAGGAGTGACTCCATGCGTGCTGCCCGCTACCACGACTACGGCCCCGCCGACGTGCTCGTCATCGACGATGTCCCGGAGCCGCACGCCGGTCCCGGTGAGATACGCATCCGGGTGGCCGCCGCCGGCGTCAACCCCATCGACTGGAAGCTCCGCTCGGGAGAGGTCCGCGAGTACTTCCCCGTCGAGTTCCCGGCGATCCCCGGTCGCGATGCCGCCGGAGTGGTGGACGAGGTCGGCGAGGGCGTCTCGGGTGTGACGGTGGGTGATGAGGTCTTCGGCCTCGGCGGCATCTTCGGGGCGGCCGCGGAGTACGCCGTGCTGACCGCCTGGGCCGCGGTGCCCGAGGCGTGGACCCTGGAACAGGCTGCCGGAGCCGGCCTCGCGGTCGCCACCGCGGGCCGGGCGCTCGACGCACTCGGTGACCTCTCCGGCCGCACCCTGCTGATCGAGGGAGCCGCCGGTGGGGTGGGCGGCGCCGCCGTCGCGATGGCGGCGGCACGTGGTGCCACCGTCATCGGCACGTCGAGCCCGGCCAAGCACGCCTATCTGCGGACGCTGGGCGCCGTGCCCACCGCCTACGGTGACGGACTGGCCGACCGGGTCCGCGAACTCGCGCCCGGGGGAGTCGATGCGGCGCTCGACCTGGCGGCATCCGGATCGCTCGCCGACCTGGTCGCCCTCGTCGGCCACGCGGACCGCGTCGTGACGGTGGCCGACGCGGCCCGCTCGGCGGAGCTCGGAGTGCGGCACGTCTACGCCGAGAACGACGCGGCTGTGCTGGCGGAGGGGGCGGCGCTGGGCGGCCGGGGCGCGTACACCCCCTACGTACAGGCGACGTACCCGCTGGACAGGATCGCGGACGCGCACCGGGAAGCCGAGGGCGGTCACGTCCAGGGGAAGCTCATCGTGACCCTCTGACGGCGGGTGCTGCCACCGGCCGATGACGCCGGTGCGCGGCCACCGTGACGGGATTCCTCATGACGGCTCGGGCCCGGGAGATTCTCCCGGGCCCGAGCCGTGCTGTGCGGGCGGCCTGTTCCAGGAAGCGGATGGTGGTCGGTCCGCGACTGCAACGGCCCGGACCACGCGGTCCGGGCCGTTGCCCAGGGGCTCAGAGAGGGGTGCGGAAGGTGCCCTCGCTGGCCAACTCCAGCAGAAGGTCGCGCGCGGTCGAGATGCTGTTCTCGTCCTGCTCTCCGTAGACGGCGGCCATGGCGATCCCCTCGGCGGCCCTCCGCACGATCAGGATGCGTTCGGGGCTGATCCCGTCGAGGGCGAGCTGCTCGTCCCACCACGCGGCGTTCTCCTCCATGACCGGAGCGACCGCGGGGATCGTGTAGAGACCGCCCCACATCGGCGCCGATGTGAAGTCGCGGGCGGTCGCTGCCTCGGCGCTTCCCGCGCAGAGTGCGCGAACATACGCGCGGAGCATCTTTCCCGGGTAGTTCTCGGAGAGGTCGAGGTAGCCGCGGACCGTCTCCCGGAAGCGTTCGTGCGTGTCCTCCACCAGAGCGACCACCAACTGGTCCCTGCTGCCGAAATGGTGGATCAGACCGCTCTTCGACACCCCGGCGGCCGCCGCCACCTGAGCCAGTGTCACGGCGGCACCCTTGTCCAGGATCACCTGGACGGCCGCATCGAGCACCGCACGCCGCGTGCGCTCCGCGTTGCGTGTCTGTCGCCCATCGGACACCCGATCCACCCGCCCGTCCTGACGTCGCCTACTGACCAATTGGTCCACTTTACAACACGGCAGGACGGTAGACCGGGGCGTGAGGAAGCGTCCTGAGAGGGGACCCGCGGTCATGGACCCCGTACGGCCGGAGCGTCGCCGACGCCGACGCCGCGGCTTCCGGCCGGCCTCAGCTCTCCTGCCGCCGTTGCTGACCTTGTTGACCTTGCCGGCCGGCGAGGCCGCGCAGCCGCTCGCCGGTGCCGTCGCGTCCGGCCCGCCACACGCCGTGCTTGGCCAGGATTCCGTTGCCCAGGGCCTGGACGGTCCTGTTCGCCGGGGCGGCCAACGCCGTGGAGGTGTGGGGGGCGTAGACGGCCTCCGTCTCGCTCCGGGCCGTCAGCCAGCCGGTGAAGGTCATCATGGCCAGACCGACGTTCTGCGGGCGGAAGGAGTGTGCGAGCAGGCCCGCGCGCCTCCCGCCGGGCGGAAGCAGCCCCGGAGGTGACAGCAGCCGGAACCCGGTGTGGTCACGCCCGACGACCTCGACGGGCACCACGACGGGGTACCCGTCCGCACCCCGGTAGGCCAGCAGCCGGTACGGAAGGGGGTTGATCTTCCGCGAGAGCTTGGCGACGTCGACGCGAGGTGCGGTGCCGTTCTCGGGCGCCCGCTGTTCCGCCGGGGCGTCCGGCCAGGCGGGTCCGGTGACCTCTCGCGGCCCGTAGGCGGCCAGGTCGGGCCAGGTGGTCATCCTCCTGACGTCGACATCGACGCAGACCCGGGCTCGCCGGTACTCGTGCAGCAGCCAGTCCCAGGCCCGGCCGCTCTTTCCCCGGCCGAAGAAGCGATCGGACGCCTTGATGACATCGTCCAGCCGCTGGGGCGAAGGGCGCATGTCCACCACGGCGTCGCCCTGGGCGAGGACGTAGTCCTCGGGGCGGGCGAATCCGTGTTCGCGCGTGTGGTACGCGAGCGCGACACGGGGATCGCGGAGGATGCGCTCCAGCTTCTTGGGGAAGCCGAGCGAGGTCGTGAACCCGATCCGGCCAGCCGATCGGTCGGTGAGGCCGAGCGGGGAGACGCTGACGACGACGGCGCCACCGGCCGGGGTGACGTAGGCGACCGCGACGTTCAGGTCTCCTGACAGCACCTCGTGTGCCGTGTCGGACCAGCGCAGGGGAGTGGAGGTCATGAGCGGGGTCCTCGCAGTATCTCTTCCATGGACGAAACCTTTCCCGGTGCGGATCGTGCGGATCGTGCGGGTCGCATCCGCATCAGGGGCGGGGGATGTTGCGCAGATTGGCCCGAGCCAGGTCGAGCATCTTGCCGACGCCCCCGTCGAGCACCGTCCGGCCCGCGGCGAAGGCGAACCCCTTGATCTGGGCGGCCGAGATGTGCGGCGGGATGGAGAGCGCGTTGGGGTCGGTCACCAGGTCGACCAGGAACGGTCCGTCATGGGCGAGCGCCCGCTTGAGCCCTTCGGCGACATCCCCGGGGTGCTCGATGCGGATCGACTCGATGCCCACGCTGCGGGCGATGGCCGCGAAGTCCACCTGCTCGTGGTCGGTCTCGTGCTCGGGCAGCCCCTCGACCAGCATCTCCAGCTTGACCATGCCGAGCGAGGAGTTGTTGAAGACGATCGTCTTCACCGGCAGATCGTGCAGCTTCACGGTGAGCAGTTCGCCCATCAGCATGCCCAGTCCACCGTCACCCGACATCGAGATCACCTGGCGCCCGGGGTCGGCGAACTGTGCGCCGATGGCGTGCGGCAGCGCGTTGGCCATCGTGCCGTGCACGAACGAACCGATCACCCGGCGCCGGCCGTTGGGCGTCAGATAGCGCGCTGCCCACACGTTGGACATGCCGGTGTCCACGGTGAACACCGCGTCGTCGGCGGCGAGTTCGTCCAGAACCGAGGCCGCGTACTCGGGGTGGATGGGCGTGTGCCGCTCGACGTCGTGGGTGTAGGGGGAGACCACCGCCTCCAGCGAGCGGGCGTGTTTGCGCAGCATCCGGTGCAGAAAGCCGCGGTCCTCCTTCGCCTCGACCAACGGGAGCACGGCCCGCAGCGTCTCCCGTACGTCACCGTGGACACCGAGTTCCAGAACGGTCCGACGGCCGAGGCGGCCTGCGTCGTGGTCGATCTGCACGCTTCGTGCCTGCGGCAGGAAGTCGTTGTACGGGAAGTCGGTACCGAGCAGGACGACCAGGTCGGCCTCGTGCATCGCGTCGAAGCAGGCGCCGTAGCCGAGCAGGCCGCTCATGCCGATGTCGTAGGCGTTGTCGAACTGGATCCACTCCTTGCCCCGCAAGCTGTGCCCGACGGGGGCGGCGGCCCTGTCCGCGAGCGCCATGACCTCGGCGTGGGCGTCCCGTACTCCCGCGCCGCAGAAGAGCATCACCTTCCGCGCCGCGTTGAGCTTGTCGGCCAGCTTCTCCACCTGCGCGGCCGGGGCGACGACCCGGCCGCGTTCGGTGACCAGGTGGCCGGCTCCCGTCGGATGGACGGCCTTGTCGTGTGCGACATCGCCGGGTATCACCAGGACCGACACCCCGCTGTTGCCCAGGGCGCGTTGCATGGCGATCCGCAGAACCCGCGGCATCTGCCCGGGGGTGCTGATCATCTCGCAGTAGTCGCTGCAGTCGGTGAACAGCCTTTCCGGGTGGGTCTCCTGGAAGAAGCCGGTGCCGATCTGGTGGGACGGGATGTGCGAGGCGATGGCGAGCACGGGCGCTCCGGAACGGTGCGCGTCGTAGAGCCCTTGGACCAGATGGGTATTTCCGGGGCCGCAGCTTCCGGCGCACACCGCGAGCTTGCCGGTCAGCTGTGCCTCCGCCGCCGCGGCGAACGCGGCCGCCTCCTCGTTCCGCACATGGACCCACTCGATGCCGTCCGTGCGGCGCACCGCGTCGACCACCGAATTGAGGCTGTCGCCCACCACGCCGTAGATCCGCTCAACCCCCGCCTGGCGCAGAACGTCCACCATCTGCTGGGCCACGGTCTGATTCCGCATCGCCGGACTTCTCCCCTCGCACTGCACACCTGTGTTGTGTGACGATCGGCAGCCAATATAGTTGATACGTCTACTTCGTGGCGGCCCGGGCGTCGCTGTGCTGAAGAGGGGGTGTGGCGGGGCCGGATCGGCCGGGCCGTCGACGAGCATGAAAAGAGGGTCGATGCGTGCACCGTGGGGATGTGGGCGAGTCTCGCATCGCTGGAAGGCGCCGAGCGGGGTGCAGAGGGGATGGTCCTGCAGGCGGCCGTCGGCGCCCTCGTGGAGAGGCCGCGGGCCGGGGCTCGTCTCCACGGAGGGGTGCGCCGGTCCGTCGGCCGTGCCGGTGTCAGGCCTCCTTCACCGGGTGCCCACTCATGATCGACACGCGGTTGAACGCGTTGATGCTGATGGCGACCCAGAGCACCGCCGAGATCTGCTCGTCGGTGAGATCGTCGCGTGCCGCGGCGGCCGCGCCGCCCCGCGCGGATCCGTTCAGGCTGGTCGTCTCCTCCGCCAGGGTCAGCGCGGCGCGCTCCGTGGCGGTGAAGACCTCGGTCTCGCGCCAGGCCGGCAGCAGCCCGAGGCGCTCCGGGCTCTCCCCGGCGTCGAGCGCCGCGCGGGTGTGGGCGCGCAGGCAGTAGGCACACCCGTTGATCTGGGAGACGCGCAGGTTGATCAGTTCCACCAGGGTGACCGGCAGGCCGGCGCGGGCGGCCGCCGCCCCGGCGGCCTGTGCGGTCCGTGCGAGAGCGCGGAACGCTTCGGGGTCGAACTTGTCGATGAACACCTTCTTGGCGCGGCTCGATGCCGAGGTGATGGTCACTGTCTTCTCCCTGCGATCGAAGTATTGTTGAAGAATAAACTACATGTCTGGAGAGTCGAGCATGAGCAACGTCGAACATGAACCCGTCAGCAGGCACGGCACGCGGGGACCGGAGGCGGCTGAACCCGCTCTCCGCCGCGTCGAGATCCTGACGCCGCGTGATGTTCCCCTGGGCGGCCCGCGGTCCATGAGCGTGCGCCGCACCCTTCCGCAGCGGGCCCGCAGCTTCGTGGGCGCCTGGTGCTTCGTCGATCACTACGGTCCCGACGACGTCGCCCTGCGCGGCGGAATGGATCTCCCGCCGCACCCCCACACCGGCCTGCAGACGGTCACCTGGCTGTTCGACGGCGAGGTGGAGCACCGGGACAGTCTCGGCAGCCATGCCTTTGTGCGCCCCGGTGAGATCAATCTGATGACGGGGGGCCGCGGCATCTGCCATTCCGAGGTCTCCACCGCTCGCACCACCGTCCTGCACGGTGTGCAGCTGTGGGTGGCGCTGCCGGACGAACACCGCGAGGCGGAAAGGGACTTTCAGCGGTACGTGCCATCGCCGATCCGGAAGGACGGCGCCGAGATCAAGGTGTTCCTCGGCTCCCTGCTGGACGCGGTCTCGCCGGTGCGCACCTTCACACCGCTGCTCGGCGCGGAGCTGATCCTCGAGGCCGGCGCCTCCCTCGCGCTGAGCGTCGACGCCGCGTTCGAGCACGGCCTCCTGGTGGACGAGGGGGACATCGAGCTGGACGGGACGGCGCTGAGCCCTGCCCAGCTCGGATTCCTCCCTCCGGGCAACGGTTCGCTGACCGTCCGCAACACATCTTCCGCCCGGGCCCGAGTCATCCTGCTGGGCGGTCCGCCTTTCGATGAGGAGATCGTCATGTGGTGGAACTTCATCGGCCGCAGCCACGACGACATCGTGCGGGCCCGCAAGGACTGGGAGCAGGCGTCCGAACGCTTCGGCACGGTGGAGGGGTACGCCGGAGAGCGGCTGCCCGCCCCGGAACTGCCCAACGCGACGCTCGCGCCGCGCCGTAACCCGCCAACCTCCTGAACCGCCGCCCGCGGGAGTCGTGTTCCCGCGGGCGGCCGACGCCGGCTCGGGATGCGTTACGCGAGAGGCCCGTCGTAGCGCATCCAGAAGTCGACGGCATCGGGGCGAGGCCGGGGTGCGACGGCGCTGCCGCCATCGAACCTCATCACCTTCTCGGCCTCCTCCCGCAAAGTGGGCCAGGCCGACAGCCCCGGCCCGTTGGGATCTCCCGTACGCGCGAAGTTGATCCAGAACCCGCTCATCTGGTCACGCAGGGTGTGGTCGCGCTGCCCGTAGGCGGCGTCGCCGTCCTTGCCGAGGTTGTCGTACGCGTACATCACCTCCGCCCCGTGATAGGCGCCGAACTTCCTCAGGCCGGCTTCCGGAGGGACGTGCGCGAAGTAGTAGGCGTAGACGTCCGCCTTGCCCGTACGCGTCTGCAAGGTGCCCCACCGGCGCATGGCCCGGGTCATGATCTTGTCGGTCTCGGCCTGGAGGAGGGAATCGAGCACCTGCGCCTCCGTCTCGCCGGGGTAGAGGCGGAGGAAGAGGTCCGCGTCCGCGCCGTGCTCCTGGCGCACCTTTTTCCGGTAGCCGGCCACATCGGCGTCCGGGGGGCTCAGCAGGGCGAGGGAGGCCTCGTCCGCGTTGCTGCCGACGAGCGTGGGCACATCCAGCTGATCGCCCGCCGCGTATATCTCCGCGGGAGTCCGGTCCAGAACCAGGCCGTCGATGGACGGCCGCCAGTGGCTCTTGAGGGACTTGGCCGCGTCCACCACCCGTTCCACGGGCATGCGGCGCATCTCTTCCACGGTGGCGCCCCCGAGCTTCTCGCTCAGGCGCCGCCCCGCATCCTCGGCCACCGGCCCGGTGTCGTACTGATCGCCCCGCTCGGTGTTCCCGCGCGTCCCCATGCAGGCTCCACCACCGCCGATGATGCCGTCGACCAGACCCTTCGCACGCGGTGTCGCCCCGAGGACGCACACGCTCTCGCCACCGGCGGACTGACCCGCGATCGTCACCCGGTCCGGGTCGCCGCCGAAGGCCGCGATGTTCTGACGGACCCACCGCAGAGCGGCGATCTGGTCGAGCACGCCGTGTTGCGACAGCCGAGCACAGAGCCGGTAGTTGATCGTGACGGCGATCGTCTCGCCTCTGGAGGCCAGCGACTCGCCGTCGTACAGCGGAAGGGCGCCGGAGCCGGTGGCGAACCCTCCGCCGGGTATGTAGACGATCACGGGGAGTTTCGCCGAGGCGGGCTTCCTGCTGCGCCAGATGTTGAGGTAGAGGCTGTCCTCGCTCACCGGGTAGGGGTTGAGGAGCGTGTTCTCCAAGGGAGCTTCCACCACCTGCGACAGCGCCCGGGTGAGGAAAGTGGAGGCCGGCTGAACGGGAACGTCGGAGAACCGGTCGGCGCTGAGCAGCCCCTGACGCGGCTCGGGGGGCTGCGGCGGACGCCAGCGCAGGTCTCCGACCGGGGGACGGGCATAGGGAATCCCGGCGAAGATCTCGACGTCGCGCTCATCGTTGAGAACGCCCCTGACCGGCCCCTCTCGCGTCGGCACGGTCCGGGACGGCCGGGGATCGGAGCCTCCCGCCACGCGGTTCTGCGGCGACGGGTGGGCGAGGACGGCCGTGGTGCAGACGAACACCGCCGCCAGCAGCCACGCCCCCGCCTTGAGCAGGGCGGGACCTCGAAGCCACCAACGTACGGTGAGAACCAGCACCCCCAGGGCGGCGGCGACGAGCACCCACCCCCACCACGGGCTCCGGTTGAGCCAGGAGACCACGGAGCCGGCAACGGTCAGAAGAGCGAAGGACACCCACGTCCACGGAGACCGTCCCGGACCGCGCTGACCGCGCTGACCGCGCGCCGAATCTTCGCGAGCGGCCCGAGCGGCGCCGGTCGTTCGCCGCTCATTTCGCGTTCCCACCACTGTCTCTTCCTTCGTCCCACTCCCTTCGGTCCGCCCGTCGGGTGCACTCGTTCTTCCAACTCCACCGGGGCGGCGCCACGGTGGTGAGGTCACCGACGCACCGGCCCGCGATCGACACAGGCTTCTCCTCGCCCCGCTGCGGCCGATCAGCCGCTGCGGGGCGAGGAGAAGGGGGCCGGTGTTGCGACCGTCCTAGGGCGTGTCCGGCGGATCAGGGCCGGACACGCCCTAGCCGAGGAAGGCGAGAAGGGCCGCGTTGACCTCGTCGGCATGCGTCCAGAGCAGCCCGTGCGGGGCGCCCTCGACCTCCACGTACTGCGCCTCGGGCAGCTCACGGCGGAACCGGCGGGCGGTCGCGTCGATGGGCAGGATCTGGTCGGCCGTTCCGTGCAGGATGAGGGCCGGCTTGCCGCTGTCGCGGACCGCCTCGACATCGGCGCGGAAGTCCTCGATCCAGGCGGGAACGACCGCGTAGGCCGCCACGGGCGCGCTCGACGTCGCGACGTTCCAGCTCGCGGTCACGGCCTCCTGGCTGATGCGGCTGCCGAGGTTCTCGTCGAGGTTGTAGAAGTTGGCGAAGAACTGGGTGTACCAGGCATACCTGTCCCCCTTCGCCGCTGCGGCGATTCCGTCGAACACCTCCTGCGGCACCCCGTCGGGGTTGTCGTCGCGGGCGACGAGGAACGGCTCCAGGGAAGCCAGGAACGCCAGCTTCGCAACCCTCTCGTGCCCGTACCGCGAGACGTAGCGGGCGAGCTCGCCCGTACCCATCGAGAAGCCGACGAGAACGACATCGCGGAGGTCGAGGTCTTCCAGCAGGGTGTTCAGGTCGGCGGCGAACGTGTCGTAGTCGTATCCCGTACCGACCTTCGACGAGCGTCCGAAGCCGCGACGGTCGTAGGTGATGACGCGGTACCCGGCCTCCAGCAGGTCCCGGGTCTGCCGCTCCCAGCTGTGACCGTTCAGCGGATACCCGTGGATCAGCACGACGGGCCGACCCGTTCCCTGGTCTTCGTAGTACAGCTCGATCGGCGTGCTGTTCTCACTGCCGACGGTGATGTAACCCATGTTCTTCTCCCTTTCCGAGATGGGCGAACGTGCTGGTCAAACTCTGTTTCCGGGTCAGACCATCGGGTTGCCGCTGACGGTCCGGTCCGCCTCGACGTACGGCTGGACGACGTCCCAGTGCTCGACGACCCGGCCGTTCTCGAAGCGGAAGATGTCGACGATCGCCGCGTCACCGTCGGGGTGCCAGCCGCTCACCCGGCTGTGCGCGATGACGAAGTCGCCGTCCTCGAACACCCGCTCGGGATTCCAGCGGAAGCCCTCCAGCGTCGGCACCGCGGCGCGGAGTCCGTCCAGCCCGTTGGGCAGGTTGGGGCTGTGCTGGATGTACGGCTCGGCCCAGTAGCGGTCCAGAGCGGTCACATCCTTGTCGTGGAAAAGCTCCCGCATGGCTGTGAGCAGGGTTTCCTTGTTCGACATACCTGGACTCCTTGAAGGTTACGGCCGGCCGGAACTGCCGACCGCCGAGGGCCGCGATCGAATATGGCGTCATGCCGGGGAACGAGAATGGCCTACGGGTGAATTCCCACGATGTCCACGTCGACCGATCCGGTGTGGACCGTGGGCCGTGATTCTGCCGCTGGTCACCGTGAACGTCATTCGCGCGCCGGATTCGGCGGCCGGCCTCACCCGCAGTGCACCGGGGTATGCCGCGAACGTCTTACCGGAGAGCTGACGTGCGGCACGACTAGATTCCTCTTACGAGGGCAGTCATAGAGGTGAGTTGAACTCGCAACTCACTGACGGACCCAATAATACGAAGGCTTCGCTGTTTGGCAAGCCGGGAGAGCCGGAGGAGGCGGAGAAGCGATTGTCCGATCTCGTATCGCCGCAGCCCGGCGGACAGCACCGACTCCTTCCCTCCGCTGAATCCGGCGACGCCGCGACGCCCCGGGCGGCAGGGGAGCAGCGGGAGAACTGGCAGTCGCTGGTGATTCTCGCGCACCTGGTCGAAGCCGAACTGGAGCGGAAGACGCAGTGCGATGCCGGCATCGCGCACAGCCACTTCAAGATCCTCGCGCTGCTCGCGGGCGCGGACCGGCACACGATGGGACTCACCCGCCTGGGCCGCGCCCTGCGGTTTCACAAGAGCCGGCTCTCTCACGCACTCCGCTCGCTGGAGGCGGCCGGTCTGCTCCGTCGCGAGGACACCCCAGAAAAGGGCCGTGCCTATCAGGCCGTCCTCACGCGACGCGGCCTCGACCTGGTGGAACGAGTGCTGCCACTGCAGGACGTCTTCGCCCGCGACGTCGTGCTCTCGGGCCTCACCGCGACCGAGATCGCGCAACTGCGCACGCTCGCCGAGAAGATCATCGTCAACCTGGACGCCGACAGGAGCGGCCAGGTCCTCCGGCGCGGACCGGCATCTAGTTGACACGTCAAGTGTCGGTGCTAGTGTACGGCGGCAGGTGCAAGCCGTCCCATGAGCAGGTGAGCCGAGACCGGACTCGGCGCACTACCGACGCCCGAGGGGAGCATGGTCGCTCAAGCCGTGCGAGGTGATCGCAGGATTCGACGACGAAAACCTCTACTGTCTGTGCACGGGGGACAGAATTTCTGAAAGTTACGGGACAGTGCCCGGTTCGGCGTGAAGGGTGAACAAGGCCGGCCCAGGGTTTTGCAGGACCGGATCCAGGGAATCTCCGGCCACGACGTCGGGTCATTTCCGGAACGAGTCGTGGACATCCTCGAGTCGCCTCCGGGCCCGCCTTCCGGAAGGCATGTCTTTTCTTGTACGGAGACCGCTGGAAGCGGAGTGGAAGCGCGCTCCATGTGCACTGCCCGCTGCCAGGCTGCCGTGCCGGATACGCATAAGGCCGGCCACGAAGAGGTCGGCTCTCGGGGGCCGACAGCACCGAATACCCGGAAGGACCACCGCGATGAACGCTCCCGCGATCGAAAAGCCCGACTTCAGCGGGCTGAGCGCGATGTACATCAACTGCACTCTGAAGCGATCTCCCGAGCGCAGCCACACCCAGGGTGTGATCGACCGCAGCGTGGCCATCATGGAGGCGAACGGAGTCAGCGTGGACCAGATCCGCGCCGTCGACCACGACATCGCCACCGGTGTCCGCCCGGACATGACCGAACACGGCTGGGACACCGACGAGTGGCCCGCGCTCCTTCAGCGGATCCTCGCCGCCGACATCCTCATCATCGGCGGATCGATCTGGCTCGGAGACAACAGCTCGGTGACCCGGCGCGTCATCGAACGGCTCTACGGCTACTCCGGCGTACTCAACGAGGAGGGGCAGTACGCCTACTACGGACGGGTCGGCGGCTGCCTGATCACGGGCAACGAGGACGGCCTCAAGCACTGCGCCATGAGCATCCTCTACAGCCTGCAGCACATCGGCTTCGCCGTCCCGCCCCAGGCCGACGCCGGCTGGCTCGGCGAGGTCGGCCCGGGCCCTTCCTACCTCGACGAGGGATCCGGCGGGCCCGAGAACGACTTCGCCAACCGGAACATCTCGTTCATGACGTACAACCTCCTCCACACCGCGACGATGATCCGCAACACCGGTGGCTTTCCTGCCTACGGCAACCAGCGCTCGGCCTGGGACGCAGGCTGCCGCCCCGACTACGCCAATCCCGAATACCGCTGACCCGCTTGCAGGCGCTACCGAGGATGTGAGCTGCGATGACCGCACCGGCTGCCACGAACTGGCCGAGCCTGAAAGTCTCCGACTGGACGGCGACCCGCGACACCCTGCACATGTGGACCCAGATCGTGGGCAAGATCCGCATGGCCCACGCACCACTGGTCAACCACTGGTGGCAGGTGACGTTGTACGTCAGCCCCCGCGGACTGACGACATCGACCATCCCGTACCGCTCCGGGGCGTTCGAGATCGAATTCGACTTCGTCGGCCACCGGCTCGAAGTCCGCAGCAGCGACGGCGGTGTGCGCGGCTTTCCGCTCCGCCCCATGGCAGTGGCCGAGTTCTACGCACAGGTCCGGCACACGCTCGACGCACTCGGGATCGAGGCCCCGATCCATCCGCACCCCAACGAGGTCGAGCAGGCGATCCCCTTCGCCGAGGACCACGACCACGCCTCCTACGACGGTGAGGCGGCGACCCTGTTCTGGCGACAGCTGCTGCAGGCGAACCGGGTCATGGGGGAGTTCCGGTCGCACTTCGTGGGCAAGGTCAGCCCGGTGCACTTCTTCTGGGGAGCGATGGACCTCGCCTGCACCCGCTTCTCCGGGCGGACGGCTCCTCCGCACCCCGGCGGCGCACCCAACTGCGGGGACTGGGTCATGGTCGAGGGCTACTCCCGGGAGCTTTCCAGCTGCGGATTCTGGCCCGGCGGCGGCGAGGAAGGAGCCTTCTACGCGTACGCCTACCCCGAACCCGAAGGGTTCGCCGATCACCCGGTCGGGCCCGAAAGCGCCTACTTCAGCCCCGAGTTCAAGCAGTTCCTGCTGCCCTACGAGGCCGTCCGCTCCGCGCCCGACCCCGACCGTGCGGTCGCCGAGTTCCTGCACACCACCTACGAGGCCGCCGCGGTGCTCGGGGAGTGGGACCGCGCCGCATTGGAAGACGACCCCTTCCGGTGGGACGGAACCTCCACGCCCCGCTGGTCGCCCAAGTAGCCCGTCGCCGGCCCCGGCTGCTGACATTTGTCATGCGCGGCGATGACAGCTCGCCCTGCCGTACGGGCATGAGCAGGGCGATCCTGGACTCATGACGCAGAACGTGATGGAGGCCGGGAAGCCGCGGCGCATGCTCGCCGGTGGGTGCGAGACCGCTCGCGGCATCTCCTTCCCGGTCGCACGCGGTCACCTGTGGGCCCTGCCCGTGACGGGCAGGGCCCTTTCCGGTGGCGAGAGGCCCTGACCGGACCGGGCCGACCGTTCGCCGGGCACGATTCCGTTGGGCGCAGACGGCCCTGCTGATCGCCCGGTTCTACGGAAGCGCGGCTCGCGGTGGCCGAGGAACGGCTGGGGTGCGGACACGATCCGCACGATGTGATGGGAAGGAATCTCACGGTGAAAGCGCTCAAGTGCGAGCCGGCCGTGCAGACGGCACGGTGGGGTCGGACGGAGGCCGTGGGCCGGGTGGCGGAGGTACGACTCCTCGCGCACGTCACGCAGGATGAGGCGAGGGCACTCGGTGCCGCGCTCGTCGGGGCGGACCGGGCGGAGCCGCCGGTAGGGGTGACGGCATGAGCGAGGAGGGCGGGACCGATCCGGACACACGGTCCACGGACACGCAGCCGCTCACCGACGACGGGCGCTCCGTCCTGTGCACGATGGTCGCCATGCTGTCCCTGAAGGACGACATGACGGTCGTCTCCAGCCTGAACGAGCGCCTGGCCCCCGTGGAGGCCTCCCCGGATGCGGAGCTCGGCGAGCGGGACGCGTCCGGGCCGACGGCGCCGGTGCCGCTGGGGGAGGGTGCGTGAGCGGCGAAGCCCAAGAGGCTCGGGCCACAAAGGCAGTGGCCGCGCCGCTGCTGCTCGCCGATGACGAGCAGCGCGGTGAGGCCGTCATGCCTCCTTGATGGTCCCGACGAAGTTGTAGAGGGTGCCGTCGACGGTGACGTTGGAGTACACCGTGGCGTTCGCGAAGTCCTCCACATGCGTCACGGTGGCGCCACTGGCCTCGGTCCAGGAATTGAGGTACAGACCCTCGCGGATCTTCTTGAGATCCAGCTCGACGGTCTCGGTGTGGCCGTCGGGTGCCAGCCCTCCGCCCTGCTCGACCACGAAACTGCCCTGGGAGGGGGAGTCGAACGTGAAGTTCACCTTGAGCGGCCCCAGTTCGAACCTGTAGCTCTTGCCGACCAACGGATGGGTCATGGCGTTTCCTTCTCTTGAATGCCGGGGATCCGGCCGACGAGGCGAACGTTCGGATGGCGGCGCACGGAACCGTCTGACTGCCTCGGCCCACGAACGGTCGCCGATGACTGGCCGCAGTCGCAGGTTGCCGGAGCTCGGGGGAGCGGCACTGACCACTTTGCCGCTCAGGTCGGCGCATCGCCCGTCCTGGGCCTGTCGGCCCGACTGCGGACTCCCGCCAGGCCGTTGACGTGCGGCTACTTCGCCGCCCACCCACCTCTTTGTTGACGTATAAACAATAAAATGGCAGAGTTGATGTGTCAACTTAATTGCAAGGGGAGTGGCGGGGCGCCCAAGAGGGCTGTGATCGGGCGGGCCCACCCCAGGGGGCAGGCCCCGACCTCGCCTCGCAGCAGCGTGCGATCTCGCGCTGAGCCCACGTAAGCGTTGAAAGAAGGCCCACGATGGATGCTTCGCCAATCGAGTTCGGAATCGACAGCTTCGGAGACCTACCCCGCAACGACCGGGGCGCCATCGTCTCGCACGCGGAGGCGATCCGCGCCGCGGTGGCCGAAGCGGTCCTCGCCGACGAGGTCGGTATCGACGTGGTCGCCCTGGGCGAGCACCACCTGCCGGAGTTCGCCATCTCCAGCCCCGAGACCGTGCTCGCCGGTATCGCGACCGTCACGAAGCGCATCCGGCTCGCGTCGGGCGTGACGGTGCTGTCCTCGGACGACCCGGTGCGGGTGTTCCAGCGGTTCGCCACGGTCGACGCGCTGTCCGGCGGACGGGCCGAGGTGATCCTCGGACGCGGCTCGTTCACCGAGTCGTTCCCGCTGTTCGGGTACGACCTGAAGGACTACGAGGTGTTGTTCGAGGAGAAGATCGACCTCTTCCACCGGCTCCTGGACGAGAAGCCGGTCACCTGGGAAGGAACCACACGCCCCGCCCTGCACGCCGCGGACGTGTACCCGAAGACCGAATCGGGACGCCTCAACACCTGGGTGGGCGTCGGCGGGACACCGCAGTCCGTGATTCGCACGGCTCAGTACGGATTCCGGCTCATGCTCGCCATCATCGGCGGCGCTCCCGACCGGTTCGCTCCCTACGTGGATCTGTACCGGCGGGCGAGCGAAGAGTTCGGCACGACCGCACGCCCGGTCGGGCTGCACTCGCCCGGCTTCATCGCCTCCACCGACGAGGAGGCCAAGGAACTCTTCTACCCCGGGTACAAAGAGACACGCGACCGGATCGGGGCGCTGCGCGGCTGGCCGCCGCTCCGCCGGGAGGAGTTCAACGCCGAGGTCGACCACGGCTCGCTGTACGTCGGTTCGGTCGAGACGGTCGCGACCAAGATCGCGCACGCGGTCCGGGTGCTGGACGCAGGCCGATTCGACCTGATCTACTCCGCCGCCGGTACCGTCTCGGCGTCGGCCCGGCTTCGGGCGGTCGAGCTGTACGGCACCCAGGTCATCCCCCGGGTCCGCGAGCTTTTGGCTGAACAGCCCGCGGCTACGGCCGGAGCGAAGCGATGAGCACCATCGGGATTCTGGGGGCCGGGAAGATCGGCACCGTACTGGCGCGCCGGGCAGGCGCTGCCGGATACCGGGTCCTGATCTCCGGATCCGGTGACCCCGCCAAGATCGTGCTGACCACCAAGGTTCTCACCCCGGGGGCGACGGCCGTATGGCCGGCCCAGGCCGCGGACGCCGCCGACGTGGTGATCCTCGCTCTTCCGCTCGGCAGGCACCGAGAGCTCCCCGTGCCCGAGCTGGCGGGGAAGCTGGTCGTCGACGCGATGAACCACTGGTGGGAGGTCGATGGCCCGCGCGACACGATCCTCCCGCCGGAGACCTCATCGAGCGAGGCCGTGCAAGGGTTCCTGAAGGGTGCCCGCGTCGTGAAGGCCTTCAACCACATGGGCTACCACGATCTCGAGGGCGAGGCACGTGCGGCAGGCGCCCCCGGACGCAAGGCGATCGCGATCGCCGGCCACCTGCCCGACGATCTCGCCACCGTGTCCGCGCTGGTCGACACGTTCGGATTCGATCCGCTCATCATCGGCGACCTCGCAGCGGGTATCCGGCTCGAACCCGGAACACCCGCCTTCGGCGCCAACGTCGATGCCGCTCAGCTCCGAATCCTTACCGAGACCCCCGCTCAGGCGGGACTCGTCGAGCACTCGTAGACCGAAAGCACCTGAGGCGGATCTCCTCCCAGGAGAAGTCATTCATATGATCCGAGAAATGTCCGAAGAAACCGGCGCTTCCGTGATGGTCCGGGCCGACATCACTCCATCGATCTGTTCCTACTCCGTTCGTCGTGCGGATGAGAGCGTTGTCGGCACGGCTGACTTCGTGATCTCTCCCGGAGAGCACGAAGAGCGGATTTTCTTCCGCACCGAAATATATTCAGATGTCCATGGACACGGCCTGGAGAGGCTGCTGATGCAAGAAATCCTGCACAGCAGCATCGACGAAAAATACACCGTCGTGCCGTTGTGCCCGCTACTGGCTCACCATCTACGCCTGCACGGCAAGGAGTTCGTCGCGGATGGCGGCGCCTTCCGTGAGCCCCTGCCCGACGACATCAGACTGATCACGCGTGCCGCGCGAAGCGAGGCGCAGGACTGCGGATCCGATGCGTCGGTGCCACGGCGGCAGGATCATGCGGCAGAACCGAGGTTGCCATTTTCCACGGAGGGGGACGAATGCGGTCGATCATTCCCGACTATCTGACCGAGGTATTGGGCGCTGTGCAGCCGGACACGTCCGGAAAGCTGGCGGGATACATACCCGAGCTGGCTGCAGCGGACCCCGACCGCCTCAGTGCCGCCTTCGCCATGATCGACGGAGAGGTCTACGGTGCCGGCGACATCGACACCGAATTCACGATTCAATCGATCTCCAAGCCGTTCGTGTACGCGCTGGCATTGGCGGATCGCGGTTTCGACCCTGTGATCGCCAAGGTCGGTGTCGAGCCGTCCGGAGAGGCGTTCAACGAGATCTCCCTCGAAAGCGACACCGGTCGCCCGCGCAATCCGATGATCAACGCCGGCGCGATCACCGTCCACTCCCTGGCCGGCGTGGAGGCGCTGAACCCCACCGAGCGGGTGGAACGCGTGGTCGACGGCCTCTCGGCCTTCGCGGGACGTCGACTGGCGACCGATGAGGCCGTATACGCGTCGGAGATGAAACACGCCCACCGGAACCTCGCCATCGCGCACATGCTCCGCAGCCACCACATCCTCGTAGAGGACGCGAGGGCTGTCGTCGACGGCTATACCCGCCAGTGTTCCGTGCTCGTCAGCACACGTGATCTGGCCATCATGGCCGCGACGCTGGCGAACCGCGGGATGAACCCTCTCTCGGGCGAGCAGGTGGTCCCGGAACCGGTGGTACGCCAGGTGCTGAGCGTCATGTTCAGCTGCGGAATGTACGACGCGGCCGGCGACTGGGGCACCCAGGTCGGCATCCCCGCGAAGAGCGGGGTCGCCGGGGGCCTGATCGGCGCACTGCCCGGACAGATCGGCATGGCCACGTTCTCACCGCGACTGGACAACCACGGGAACAGCGTTCGCGGGGTGTCACTGTTCGAACGGTTCTCGTCGGACATGGGTCTGCACGTGATGGAGGTCCCCGCCACCGCGCGGGCGGCTTTGCGGACCAACCATGTCGTCGGCAGCGGACCGGAGGCGCTCCGGGCTCTTCACCTGCAGGGCGGTATCGGCTTCGCCGGAGCCGAGAGGATCATCCGGGAGACCGTGGGCACCTCGTACCCGGAAACCGGGGTGGCTCTGGACCTCACCCGGGTCCATGCGATCGATGACGTGGCCCGGCGCATGCTGCTGGAAGTCGCGCGTCGGCTGACACTCGACGGCCACGAGGTCTACTTGGTCGACCCGGAATCGATCATGCCCGACCCCGATCCGGGCGACGGCGGACGAGTGACCGTCGTGGACAGCCTGGACAAGGCCGTGGTCGCGCAGCAGGGCATGTCCCGGGACAGGAGCCGACTGCGGGGGAGGGGCTAGGCCATGCTTTGAAGGTGGTGCACGATGGAGTCGACCGCGTACCGATCGAAAGAAGCCTCGTGGTTGATCCCGTGCTCGAGCACGCCCTGCGCTGTCTCCGCTCTGTAAAGTCGCGGCAGCCGTCCGATGGGTGCTCCGCCGAGTTCGCTGACTGGCGGGAGAGGATCGCTGAGGCCTTGGATGCGTTGGCCCCCGTGCTGGTCTTCGAAGAGGACAGGGCCAGAGCCAGAGCGGAGGCAGCAGCAGCACGGGAGCAGGCCGCAGACGTGCGACGTCGGGGTGAGGTTCAGGGCTAGCGAGCGCTGATACTGCGGGCGGCCATCCAGATGGTGAGGTCGCGAACGATCTCGTGGCCGCTTTCGTCCAGGACGGCCACTGAGGCGAACCAGACAGGGGCGTCCTCGTCGGACTGGACGACGACGAAGGTGTTGTGGGCGTCTTTGATGTCGCTGATCATCATGACCGGAACACCCTCAAAGGGGTCATCAATGCGGTCGCCGTTCTCACTATCGGCGCCGTGGCACTGAGCCCCCATCGTTGTTGTTGCTCCTCGCTCTGTCCACCGTAGTGACAGGGGCCGCCGGCCCTGTTCGCAGGCCAGGTGGATCTTGGTGATGAAGCCTCCCCGGGACCAGCCCAGTCCGTGGTCGTCCGGTTCGAGCTGGAGACCTCCTGGCAGTTCCTTTTGGGCCTGCCTGTCGCGGTGGGCGCCCCGGCGTGCTGGTGGGCCCGGCAGATCGTGGAGTCGATGTTGACCTCCCACGTGATCAGCCAGCCGAGTCTGCCCGGGCCTGCAGTCTGGTCAGGTGCCGTCGCGCTGCCAGTGGCGGAAAAGTCCGTAGACCGTCTGCCACGGCCCGTAGTCCGCCGGGAGATCTCGCCACGGAGCACCAGTCCTCACGCGCCACTGAATGCCGTCGATCAGCTTCCGTCGGCCCGGAGACGTTCTACCCAACTCCGCAACCGGCAACAACGTCTCCAGCACCGACCACTGCTCGTCAGAAAGGTCCCCTCGCTCCACACCAAGATCATCACAACGCGGGACGAGGAACGGATTCGACTTGAAGAACATGGCCTAGCCGATGCAGTGAGCGCGACAGCGGCAGTGCCGTCGCGTCAGCGATAAGTGCGGTTGGAGGGCCACTGGCGGGCCATCGCCTGCGGGATACCTCGGCCGGCTCGGGCGGCCTGCTTGCAGCCTCGTTCTGCGCGATGCGGCCGGGGCGCGGGATCGAAGACCCCGGGGCGAGTGGCAGCAAGATCCTGTCGGCCGCCCGCAGCCCGCGCCCGCAGGCCGTCCCCGCAGGTCCGGCAGAGCTGCTCTGCACACCTGAGCGGTCAATGTGTGACTGCGAGCCAGGACCTTTTTGTGAGAGGCGCCACAAGCCACAATCCATGAGTATCGCCAATGGTGCGAGCAGACCAGCATGTTCTGGGCAATCACCGGTGCCTGCCGCGTCAGCGGTATGGAGGACGTGCCGATGGCCTCGATACGCTTGGTCCATGAACGCAACACCGCGCTGGCTGACCCCGGAGCAGCAGGCCGCCTGGGACGGCTTCATCCGCATGCAGGAGAAGCTCATCGGACGTCTTTCCCGCCACGTCCAGGCTGACTCCAGTATGTCCGCGGCCGACTTCATCGTGCTGGCCAAACTCACTGAGGCCGGTGGGCGGATGCGCTTCATGGACCTGACCAAGTTGGTGGAGTGGGAGAAGAGCCGCATGTCCCACCAGGTGGGGCGGATGGCGAAGCGCGGTCTGGTGGCCAAGGAGGAATGCCCCGACGACGGACGTGGGTCCTTTATCGTTGCCACCCCGGCCGGCTATCAGGCGATCGAAGGCGCCGCGCCGATTCACGTCGAGCATGTCCGTCGGCTGTTCATCGACGCCCTCACCGAGGACGAGCTGAACACGCTCACCAAGATTTCGAGCCGAGTCGTCGCTCACCTGGAGGCGCAGCCCGACTGAGGCCTTGGTTGGGATGACCTGCCCCCTCACGGCGAGCGCCGCCGCCCTGGGGCGCGCAGGCACCTTGCTCCGTGCGTTTGGCTGGCCCGGTTTGCGTTCCTCTTTCGCCCAGGGCATCTCGTCGCCGTGCCCGTGCTGGAGGCGCGGGGATGTGCCAGTACCTCGATATGGGTGACGAGACGTTGTGGAACCCGTCCAACGGGGCGTCACGCATTAGATTAGTGCCAGATCAGCCCCGAGACTTTCAAGACCTTTGTTGATGCTCTTCTGACGCGGCACCGAAGAACGAGCCATGCTATCTGGCTTGCACTATCCGAAGGCTTCATCGTCACCACGCTGGTTCTTGCCGAGACGAGCGGGGGTCGGGGTGGGCTGGGCTTATCACGGGTCCACTGCGGGAGCCTCGTTCGAGGACGTGCAGGTTTCCGCCGTGACAGGCATGCCAATTCCGGCCGGACACGGGGTCTGGGCCGCGGGCCTGCGTGAGAAGGCACGGGTACGGGGACGACGCATGCCTCGCTGAACGAAGACTGTCGGGGTCTTTTGGCTGTCTGGGCTGTGTGTCCTTCGTCTTGTCTTGGGTGTGTTCGTGGTGTGTGGTTCTTTTTGGTTGGTGTGCGTCGTGGCTGTTCAGTCTTGTTTAGTCTTATTCAGTCTGTTTGTGTTTGTGTTTGTGTTGGTGTGGGGGTTCGGGGTTTCGAGGGGTGTGTTTTCGGCTGGGCTCTGGTGTTGTGGTGCTCTGGTTTTGTGGTGGTTTATTGCTGGGTGGCATGGGTGGCATGGGTGGGCGGGTGGTGTCGAGGATGGTTGGTGTGGGGTTGCTCGGCACCGGTGGGGTGTTTCTCGTCGTGTGCCTTGGGTGGGGGTGGGGGTGTCTTTCCGTGCCCGGCATGGTGGAAGTGTCCTGCCCGGTCGGGGGTGTTTCCGGTGCCTGGGCGGGGTTGTTTCTGGTGCCTGGAGTCGGGGTGTTTTTGGTGCCTTGGGCGGGGTGCCCCCCGGGGTGCCCTTTCGGGTGTTTGGGGTTGGGGGGTGTTTCAGGACAGGCGTGGTGTCAGGGCCTCGGGTAGCGTCGGACGCGGTTCAGGGAGGCATGACGACGATGCAGGAACGCGGTGAGCGGACCGTTCAGCGGATCGTCGAGGCCGCTGGAATCGTTTTCGACCGGGAAGGCTACGCCGGTGCGACGACTCCGGAGATCCAGCGCCTGGCGAATGTCTCCCGCGGGGGTTTCTACCACCATTTCGCGTCGAAGGAAGATCTCGGCGACGCGATCCTGTCTCACCAGCACGACTACTTCAAGCAGGTTTCCGAGCAGATGGCGGCGGGACCGGTCCCCGAGCTCTGGCTCCAGGCTCTGATCGACATCAGCCACCACTACACCGCCGGTATCCTCGAGGACCCCGTCCTGCGGGCCGCTGTACGCCTGTCGATCGAGCCGGGCCCGTACCAGACCGCCGACAGCTACGCGGCGTCGCTGGGGGCCGTCACCGCCGCTCTCGAGTCCGCCCGGGACGCCGACGAGCTCCAGGACCACGTCGACCCCGGGGAGGCCGCCCGCACACTGGTCGGCTGCTACAGCGGCGTGCAGTTGCTCGCTCTCGCCCTTGCCGAGCGTGACGCTCTGCACCAGCAGGTCAGCGCCATGTGGGCCTTGATCATGCCCGGCCTCGCCCGCCCGGCCGTTCTCACCCGACTGCGCCTGGGCCCGCCACGTCGCCCTGCGGGTACATCCCGCCCACGCTGAGCCCGGGCCCGTGCACCCCACCACCACTTCGCCTCGGTCACCGCACCGTCGGCCACGGCACGGGCCCGGGGACCCAGCAGAGCCGCGCCGCCGTAGAGCCCTCCCGCCCACGCACCCCCGTACATCCCCGCAAGGCGCACCGCCCTTCGCAGGGCGCCCCCAGGGTGCACCACGCCCCGGGAGGCCGGCAGGCTGACCCGCCGGCCGGCTCTCCGGATGCACCGGCATCCGCCCTGACACCGGCCCTGCCCTGGCATCCGCCCGGGCACCTGCCTTGCCCTGGCACCTGCCCTGGCGCTGGTACCCGGTACACCGGTATCTGGCCTGGTACCGGTATCCGCCCCTCCGCCCCGTGCCCGGGCCGGGCATACGAACCCGCCCGCCTTCACGGATCACGCCCGATTCGGCCCCGCGCTGTCCCGGGGGGCCGGCAGTACGAACCCTCAGACGCTCTCGACCGTCAGCTGCCGCCACCATCGGCTGTCCGGGACCGCAGACAACGATCAACGGCCAACTACCGCCGCGGCCGCCGTGTCCCTGAAGGCGCCGCGGTAGAGCACCGGCTGCCTGCTCGGGTGGCCCGGCACACAGGGCATGGAGCAGGGGCAGCTGCCCGATGGTCACCAAGGCTTTTCCTCGCCCCGCCGGGGCGGCCGGGAGCGGAAACCGGGCGGGCACGCACGAACACGTACCCCCGCCCGGGGCCACACGGCCGGTCACCAGGCCGGCCCGCGTCACGCCCGGCCGCAACCCGACCCACCCGACCAGGTGCACCCCCAGGCGTGGCACCGCCCCGACGAGGTGCACGTCATGATCACAAACTCACCCTGGTCCGCTCGGACCTGCTTGCTCCAGCAGCATGTTCCCGGCCCCCTCCCGCAGCCCCAGGGTGTTCGCTCAGCAGAACGCTGAGGTACGGGCTTTGGGCGGCGGTGACGAGGGATGGATGTGCAGGAGTCGACCGCCGGGCCGGCCTTCGTGGCGCCCGACGCACCGGGAGGACGGCCGACGAGGCCCGAGGTTCCAACCCGACGAGGAAACACCGCCGAGCTTCGCCCGGAAGCCCACATACAAGAGGTCAGCGAGATCATCCGTATGCCCTGCGGTAAAGATCCACGATCCCGGAACCGGTGACACCCCTGCTGGCCGAGTACAGACTCCGCACGCCAGGGCAAGGGGATGTGGCCGCCCGGCGCCGCTGAGGCTTCGGAAGGCGCAGGTCCGGCGGTACTGCTGGACAGACGGGCGCTGAGGGACGACCGGCGTGGCCCGCTTCGTGGGCCGCTCCCGCGGTGAGCACCGACGCGAAGAACGCCAGGGTTCCGCTGACCGAAGGCCTACGGATCCCGCGACCTCGGCCCCGGAGACCGGGCCAGCGCCCTGGACCAGCTCGGTCTCACCCCCCGTTACCTTCTTCGTGGCTCCGCAATGAGGCCTCCGGCCTTCAGGTCCTGCATGACTTCCCCCCTCTTTGTTGTTCATGATCCGGGGGTGGGTCACCGGATCCGGAGACACCGACGGACCGCTGATGAGGGGCTTGAGCACGGCTTCCCCCCGAGCCGGAAGAGTTCTCCGTAACGTGGATGTGGCAGCTCGGTGCCCTGGCAAGGCCGGACGTAAGCGTGATGGAGGGGCCTGCACGTGATCGACACCGGAGACGTCGACGTCTTCCCCAGCCTGGACGGCGGCAAGAGCGAACACCAGGCCACCGCCGTCACCCCGGCCGGAAGAAAGCCTTCGACAAGCGCCTGCCCGACACCGAGCCCAAGCTCCGCGAGCTGTTCGCAAAGCTGCAAGCCAAGCACGGGACACGGCTGGTCGTGGTCGACCAGCCGACCTCGATCGGGGCTCTGCCGCTGGCGGTCGCCCGGGACAGAGGCTGCCCGGTCGCCTACCTGCATGGTCTGACGATGCGGCGGATCGCCGACCTCTACCCCGGCGAGGCGAAGACGGACGCGAGGGACGCGTTCATCATCGCCGACGCGGCCCGCGCGATGCCACACACACTGCGGGCCATCGACAGCGAGGACGAGACGATGCCCTGCGCGCCCCCCGACCGCATGACTCTGTCCGCTCTCGGACTGCACCTGGACGCCCCGGTTGACGCCCTGCGCGGACCGCGCCCGGCCGAGCACATGTGGCACGTCTCGGTCCGGAACGCCCCCACCGACACCACCGATCTCCTGAACCGGCTCCGCGACGCCAGCCTCCGCGTCCGCGAACACCACGACGAGAACGGGACCATCGACGGGTACGCGGTCGCGCCGACCATGGCCCGCGGCCGGTCTGGTTCTCGGGCCGGACCCTCGCCTACGACCTCTCCCTGCCCCGCATCCGCGAACGCTACGAACCCGCCGTCACCCCCGGACATCACCCGCGCACACCACCGCATCCGCGAAGCAGCCGCCCTCCTGGCCCGCGCCGGACGCACGCAGGGTGCGGGCGACGCCACCGCCCTGGGCGACCTCCTCACCATCGCCGCCGCGACGTCCCCGCCGCCGTACGCAACAAGGTCCGCGCGCCGCCGTCTGGCAGCCCCCGGCCGCACCCGCGACGGCACCGCCCGCACCCGGTTCAAGGCCGCCGCCCGCCCCTGGAACACGCACCCAGAACGGCACGCGGCGGCGCCGCCGCCCTGAACCTCCTGCTCGTCCTCGCCGAAGCCATCGAGGCGGCGACCGCCTGGCACCGCGCACAACACCACCGCGCCCAGACAACAGCCGCCGCCCGGGCCGCAGTCCTCCTCCGCGAAGCCACCACCATCACCACCACCGGCCACGACGGCGCCGCGAACGACGACACCCCGCCCGGCGCCCCAGGCCTCTCCGCGCACCGTACGGGTGACACCTGCTGCCGAGCGTGGCCCGGCTCCGCCCCCGCCCGTTACCGGTGTACCGCCCCAACCCCCCACCGGACCACCCCCGGGCCCGGGCCCGGGGCGCTTGCGCTGACCGTACGAAGGAGACCCGCCACCATGACCACCCCCGCACCTGCCCAGCTGCCGGGTGAGCCGTTCTCCGAAGCGTTGTCCGAGGCGGCGCAGGCCGCGGCGATGTCGGTCCGGCTGTTCCTCACGATCGCCGACGCGGTCCGCCGCGCTTCCAGGAGCACCACCACGGCCAGGAGCAGGCGGGCGGTGATGCCGGAGGGCGCCCTGCACGACCTGATGGCTGATGCGAACTGGCCCGTCATGGCCCGTCAGCTCGCCGGGCTCCAGCGCGCGGCGTCGACCTGACCGCCTTCCTCCCGAACCTGGGCCGCATGGCCGCCGGGGTCGAGCACGCGGTCGCCAAGAACATCGCCCGCATCCAGGCCGAGGGCACCGACCGCTGGGCCGACCTCCTGCGCACGACCCTCCCCGAAGGCCTCATCCGCGACGCGATCCTCGCCTCCCGGCCTGGCCCGATACCGCCGCCCACATGGGCCGCCTCCACGACCAGGGCGTCGACGTTGCACGCATCCTCACCGACGCCCACGCAGCCGGCCTCGGCATCGACCAGGCCATCGCCCCGCCGCCGCTGCTCCCGTTCCCGCCGCGCCCGCGCCGGCCGCTCCCGGCACGGCGCAGAAGCCCGACCCCTGGGCCGCCCCGGCGGTGAGCACCGACGCGAAGAACGTCTGGGGCCCGCTGACCGAAGGCCTGAACATCCTGCATGACCTCGACCTCGGCGACCGGACCCGCGCCCTTCACCAGCTCGGCGTCACCCTCGACGCTCACCGCACCCTGGTCAGCAGGGTCAACGAGACCCTGCTGCCAGCGGGATGCCGCGCTCCTGGTGAGCTCCCGTCAGTGGCCCGTCCTCGCCCACCGCATGCACCGCATGGCCCAGCAGAACATGCCCTTCGCCGCGCACCTCGCCCGGATCGCACCCGACACCGCCACCTGGCGTACCGGCCCGCCCTCCGGCATCACCGCCCGCCTGCTCCTGGCCGCCCACCACGCCCTCACCACACCACTCGACCAGGCCCTGCCCACCGGCCCCCGCGTTTCCACCACAGCCACCCGCTCACGCTCCATCACCGAGGTCCCGGACACGGCACCGCCGAAGCAGCCCGCCCCCGCCGCACACCGCCAGCACAACACCCCCGCACCCCGGCAGGGACGCGGACGGTAGACCCGCCGACCTCGACTGAGGAAACCGCCGGCAGACCGCCCCGGGGATCGGAAGCAGACACGGCCCGGGGAGAGCCAGCCGCAGCTGTCGGCCGGTCTGGACGCCGCGCTGGCCGCCCGCGTCGGCACGGTCCTCGCCGACGCTCCGGCCACGGGGAAGGGCGCGCGGGCGACGAGACGTACACGGCGTTCGATGCCGAGCTGGTGGTCGAAGTGCTCGCCGGATCGGGCCGTCACGGCACGCTGACTGCCGTACGGATCCGCTGAGACGGGCGACGAGGTCGGTTGCTTCGGTCCGCCGGTCTCGGGCGATCGACAGCCGCCTGGCCGTCATCTGGACGCTGCCCGTCCCTTCCTCCGCGAGGGAGAGAGGGACGGGCAGCGGCGTGTTCGTGCTCTCGCTCAGGGAGACGGCAGGCAGTGGTCGGGGCAGGAACCGGACATATTCTTGAACGCTGCCCTGGTCTCTGATCCGGCGATTCCGTTGAGATGTCCGTTGTATCCGAAGTAGTAGAGGTAACTCTGCAACGCCGTCACCGTGTTGGGCCCGACGATTCCGTCGATGCTGTCCTTGTAGCCGTACTTCTTCTTGAGGAAGCGCTGCATCGCCTTCCAGCTGTTGGTGCCGAGATGCCCGTCGATCGCGTCGTTGTAGCCCCAGCGGGCCTTCAGCGCACGCTGCACGTTCTTGGCCTGCGCGCTGCTCAGGCCGAGGTTGTTCACCGCGGCGACGGAGACGTCCTGGGTGCTCGCCGCGGTTTCGGCGGCCTGCGGGGACGCCGCGAAGCTGGTACCCGCGCCCGCCACCGTTGCGGCGGTGAGGCCGACGGCGGCGGTGAGGCTGATGACGGTCCTCGTCAATGCGTTCGGTCGCATACTTTCCCTTGGGTCGTGGGGCGGCACCTGCCGTGCCACCGGCTTGCGACATCAGAATGCGGGGCGGGCAGCGAGGGGGCCACGGCTGCTGCGGAAATGACCTCCTCGTGGGACGTCTCAGCCGCTGACCTGCGGGGACACCGTCCGCTTCGGCGGTATGGCGGGACGGTGGGACGAGCGACGTCCCTTCGGAAAGAATGCTCGGCCGAGAACATTTGACACGAGCGAGGAAGCGCATGCGGACCGTGTCGCACTAATCAAATACGCACAGGCCAACTACAACCCGAAGGAAGGCGGATAGAGAGCTCCCACTCCGGGCCCGGACTGTGCGGCACCGGGGGAGGGGCGCCGCTGGGACGACGCCCCCAAGCCCACCGCGATGCCGTATGCCGAGTTGGAGCGCCAGCAGGACCAGGTCCGGCGCGGGATCGACCTGAACCCAGGCTGCGAGGCCGACGACGGTCTCTGCCCGACCCTGGCCGTGGTCGGCGAGACCCGGTGCGCCCTGCACCTCGGGTGGCCGCTCCGCTCCGGCCTCGACGACTACACCTGCACCGTCCGCACCCGCACCCAGTGCGCCACCTGCCAGGACGAAGCGCGCTTCGTCCGGATCGACGCCACCCTCCCCGTGACCGAGACCGACGACGGCACCTGCCCCGGCCACGCCGACACCTGCGGCCGCGCCGCCCGGAGACCCGCTCTGCGCCCGCGGCCGGATCGCCGCCCAGCGCGACCGCGACCGTGTCGTATGCGAGTGGGAAGCCGTCCGCGACGCAGCCGTCGCAGCCGCCACCGCACAAGAGACCCACCAGCCTCACGAAGCCCAGGAAGCAGCCCCAGCGCCGTTCTGAGCCCTGATCTCCCACCCCGCGCCCCTCCGCTGGCGGGGCGGGAGATCAGCTCTCAGCGGCCCGCACAGACGATCACCGGCCCCGGGGTGCAGCCTCGCACGGCGAGCGCGGTTCCGGCGGCAACACCCCTGAACGAGAACGGCCACCAGCCGACGCCGTGACCACACCGCACGCATGCCGGCGGGCGGCACCCCGTGGTGGGGTGCCGCCCTCCGGGCTTCTGCATCAGGTGCGCCGCCACCACCGCGGCCGCCGCCCGGCGTCCGCCGGACGGGCCTCGGCTGCCGAGCGGGCAGTGGGGGTGATGTGGACCGTGATCTGGATACCGAACACGGCGGCACCGATGCCCGCGATGGGCAAGGCCAGCGCGGCCGCCCCCGTGAGCTGCAGGATCAGGGCGATGGAGACGCAGGCCACGGCGGTGCAGAGCTGTGCCCAGGCCAGGGCGGGGCTGATGCTCGCGCGGTGGTCTGAGGTACGTTCGATGGAGGTCAAAGTTCGCCCCTTTCGGCTGTTGCGAGACGGACCGGAGGACAAGCGGCGAATTTCTGTGATCACGACAGGAAGTCTCAGGTCAGCCTGCAAGCATTGACCTGCAACTTCCCTTTGTCGTATGTGCGCATCGCCGTGTTCGAGGCGGTGGACGGGCCCGGCGGTCCCCGCGCCCGCAGGTGGTCGGCGGCACTCATCCCGGCTGCCCTGCCTTCCTGCCGGCATTGCTCCCCCGAGCCAGCAGTGCGACCTCCTCGACTGCCAGTTCGACCTCCTCCAGCGTCTGGTACTTCGCCTCCAGGCGCTCGGCCTCCGTGCGCTCGATCTCCGTGCGCTCGGCCTTCAAGCGCTCGATCTCCGAGTTGCTCAGGTTGATGTTGAACGGCAGCCAGCTGGTAGGTGTGTACCGACTCGTAGCCGCCCTTGGTGCGCGCGTTCACCACCTCGTCGGTCCCGGTCTTCACGAGCAGCTCGTGGTGCAGCAGCTCCTCGATGCCCCGCGTCACCGTGTGGCGGCCCAGTCCCAGGGCACGTGCACCGCGGGTGTCCTGCGGGAGGGTGAAGGTCTCTTTCCGCCTGCTCATCGCGGCCAGCAGAACAGCCTTGCCGGGCATGTCCAGCTTCCGGTGCCAGTCCTCGCGCCAGTATGCGAAGGGGACCCGGAAGTAGACATCGCTCTTGGCACCAGTGGGAACGGTGTAGGCCACCGAGGCCTTTCCCCCGACCAGTCCGCACTCTCGGCGCTTGATGATGCGCTTGAAGCGACCGTGTGAAGTGTCGTTGCGATGCCAGCGCAGTGGTGTCATTACTGAGCCAGCGTCAGGTTGATGGCTTCGACCCTGTGAGCTGTGCCTCTGTAGTTGCGCTCGATGGCACGGCTGTGAGGTCACCAGTGGCAGGACGTGACATCTCTGCTGGGCAGCGTGGTGACACTTCCCATGTGGTCCTACGGGCCCGGTGGTTGGTGCCATCTTCGGCAGCGCGCGTTTGTGCAGGCGTGCACCCTCTGGTGCGGGGCCGGGGGAAGGGCCGCGGGCGTAGTCCTATGTGGTGTGGCCGCAGATGAAAACCGGTAGGTGGCAGATGCGACGCGGCCGATACTGGTCTTCCAGGAGGTTCAGATGGGAATCGACCCGGCCGTGCTTGCCTGCATCGACGAGACAGCTGCTGAGTTCGCTTCTCTCCAGGAGCTGTTGCAGCGCTGGATCGAGCGTGCCAACGCAGAGGCATGGCAAGGTCAGGCCGCAGCCGAAGCTGACGCGATATGGGCTGCCCTGTGTTTCCACGTCACGGAACGGGGAGGGCTGGCGGGGGACTTCATCGGCCGGGGCGCCGATCGGTGGCCTGCGAACCCTCAGGCCGTCTCGGACAGTGCCATGGAGACCTGGGCCGGTTATGCGGAGGCTGTGGGCCACCCCATGCTGCGTGCCCGCCTGCATCACCTGGTGTGGGAGGCGCGCAAGAGTTTCCACATGCCCGAGGCGATCGAAGACTACACGGAGGCTGTGCCCCGATTTCTGGGTATGGCGGACCGCTCCGCGGGGCGCTGCCGGGCCAGTGACTGCCTGTGCTTCGCGTACGACCTTGCGGTACGGCTGAGCGTGCGCGACCTGGAACTCACCACCAAGCAGGCCATGATCAGCTTTGTGTCTGAGCTTCTCGACGACTCCCAGGAAGCGGCGCCGGGCCTGGTCTTGGAGATCTTGAGGAAGCTGGTGGGCCGCCACGCCTCAGATGCTGCCGTGCAAGCACTCCTCAGCAGGGCCACCGGCATCCACGGAGGGGACGTTCCGGTGGTGGTGGAACTGCTGCAGCTGCGTATCGCGGGGACGCAAGACCCGCAAGAACGGACGGCACTGCAGCGACAGATCGTCGAAGCGCTGCTCACCGAAGCAGAGCGGTTCACGGGCTTTGTCCGCGTGGACCGGCTGAACGCAGCAGCCACCGCAGCACGTGACTACGGTTTGGAGGACCTGTTCGATGACGCTCGGGTACGGATGCAGGCGATCGCTCCGGACCAACTCGGCATGGAAAGTTTCCACTTCGAGTTCCCTCTGCGGCGAGGCGAGATCGAGGACTACTCCCAGAGGGTCCTTGGCCAGGCGCAGACCCTCGGGCAGGCCTTCAGCGCACTGGCCAGCCTGCCGGCCCCCTGCGGAACGCGGCAGGCTGCCCAGGAACATGCAAGGAGGCTGGCATCCGAGGGGTTGTTGTCCTCCTTCATCCCAGCATCCGGATCAATGCCGCTGGCCCCGTTCCTGTGGCGGAGGCCCGAGTGCGCACGGCAGCGGACGACGAGGCAGTGGCACGTCACCGCAATGATGATCACCTCTGTCTACGTGCACCACCTCCTGGAGACGGTGGGAGACCGCTTCGACCCGACCACCGCCCAGCTTGCCCAGCTGTTCACGGCCGACCCCATCATCACGGGGATCCGCGCCACCAAGCTCGCGCGCGCTTCCGCTACTATTGGAGCGGGGTACGACGCAGCCTTCGCGATCGCCCTGCCCCGGATCGAAGGGATCCTCCGGGAGAACCTGCGCTATCACCGCATTCCGATCGTCCAGCCGCCACAGGGTGACAGCCGCGGCCGAGTGACTCTCCTGGCCACCCTCATCGACCGCGCGACCGACGCCGGCATGCACGCCGACTGGCAGGCTTTCCTGCGTCTCCTGCTCGTCGACAGCGACGGAGGACTCAACCTCCGCAACAGCGAACTCCACGATCTATCCGACACGGAGACGGCCCCTCAGACGGTGGCACTCGTTCTCTTGGCTGCCCTGCATGTCACCGCACACGCTCACCAGGCGGCTGCACCCGCCTTCGGAATCTGAAGGGAGCAGTAGCCGGGCCGATGCTGTTGTGGGTGGCGGCGCGACAGGCCACGCTGGGGCAAGCGGGAATCAGCAAGGGCACCATGTCTCGGTACGGTGCGCAGGTGGAGAACTTGGAGACTTCGGACTGGATCGCGCTGAGCGCAAGGCCGAGAGATGCTGCAGATCTTTGGCTGACCTGACCAGGGGGTGCGGGACGCGGGCCCTCGTGCTGTTGGCTCGGCTCACTGGGTAAGGTCCGGGGATGTTCTATCCCGGATCTGAGCCGGAGCTTGTCGCCGGCATGAGCAAGGCCGGCCTGGCTGGCCATCAAAGTCTGCTAATACAGGCGACGTTGAGAGCGATGCATCCCGGTGCGTATGCCACGCAGCACGCGGCGGCCGGGGAACAGCCGTACTCTCCCTCAGCCGCGCCGAAGCTGTGCTCCGATCCCGAGCTGGCGCGAGCGACAGCAAAGACGCCCAGCCGAACGAGAAGCTGGCCTACACGGTCATTGAGCGAACCCTGAAGTCAGTGCTAGCACTGGAGGCTGTTGTAATCCCGGCCAAGCAGCCGCTCGCGGATATCCACGATCTGCTGGCAGACATGGTGCTCCGTGGCCGGAACGATCTCAAAGAGCCGTCCCGCTGCGGCGTTCTGGCTCATCAGCTGGCAGCGTTCGTACCCAAGATCGAGCGCATCGTTCTGGATCTCTTTCAGCAGGCCTGGGACACAGCAATGCCTGTGACGGCGGCCGAGCGCGCCATCGCCGGGTCGCGAGTCTCGCCGTGTGGCGTGGACGAGACTATGAATGCCTGGTTGCGGATCTGCAGCGTTTCCTTCGGAAAGCGCCTTGCGGGCAGGGGCTACTCTCGGTGCTGCGGCCAGCGCATCGCCAGATCCGGGTGGCTGCCGTCGTGGAGGGTGCCCGCACCTTGGCCGGGCTTGGCCAGCTGTTCGACGCCGACACCAATGTCCGGCAGTTTCCAATCGGCAAGAAGGCACCGGACGGCTGGGGCCAGGGGACCGCGAAGTTGAGGAAGTTCGCAGCGCTACACGGCCGTCACGCTGGCGTGGACCCACGGGAAGGGGAACGGGCTGCTGCTGCCGTCCTGTTGACCTTGTCCGTCATGGCACCTGACCGGGGCGTCGCCGTTCACCTGGCCAGGCGACGGATTGAAGAGGCGCTCGACACCTATGTCGCGGGCCACCGGCTTGCCGAACTGCGCCTGGCGCCGGAGACGTTGGTCTTCGAGGTCAGACGACCGCTCGCGTCGTTACACCTCTCGAGGGCCCACGGTCGACACTGCGTGGCCACTGACCAGGCACTGGCCTGCGGAAATCCGCGAATGCCTCCGTATGGCCCACATCGCACGTTCCACCTCCTCACCACTCACCAGCGCAGCCCTGTCCTGGGCCGCCATCGAAGCGGCCGGAATCCGTCACGGCTACAACGACAGTGCCGCTCATGTGGAACTCGCCCGCGCTCTCAGCCTTCAGGCAATGCGCCAGCAGCTGCTCAGTTCTATCAGTGCGTGCGTCGTGTCGCCAGCGCGATTCATGGCGAGGTGACGGGCGTGCGGCGGGGACCGGTCGTGCTGTGGAGGGCTTGGGCGGCACCTCGCCAGAAGGGCGCTCAGTCGGCCCTGGAACAGCAACTGCGGGAGGCACGTGGCCGAGCGGCCACTGCCGAACTGGAGGCGGCAGACGCCGACAACCTGTATCTCCAGCCGCTGAACGAAATCGACCGAGCAGCCCCGGTTAACGGCCATGGCCTGCTGAGCGACCTCAATCGGTGGGCCGACTTGCTGGCCGAGCCACCCGGAGCCGCTCAGGAAGTGAAGATCGGCTCAGCAGCCCTGTCACGCCTGAGGACCGTCCTGCACGGCCTGCCCGCCTATGACATCGACGTCTGGCGAGCCCGCATGAGCAGCCCGAAGCAGTGCGCAGCATGGCTCAGGGACGCCGAAGAACGCTGCCGAGCTCAGCTCAGCTGGATGTACGTGCTGCGCAACACAGCACTGCACCAAGGGGTTTTCGCGTCGGTCGCGGACAGCCATGACGCTCATGGGGCCTGCGGAACTCTCGATCTCACACTGGAAGTGCTGGGCAACTGGTATGCGGTGGCCAGTTCGGCTCAACTTCCGGAAGCCACCTGGACAGCGCACCGAGTGATCACCGAACTAGCAAAACGGCAGCAGGACGTGATCCGTCATCTCGAGGCAGACGCTGCCGTGGTGGACCTGCAGTTCACACACCTGACCAGCCCCATCGAACGGACACGACCGACTGTGACGTGAAAGACGGACAGATGAGGAAGGAAGGAAGGGTGTCTTTGCCTATTGGACGACCCGCACAGCGGACGGGGACTCGAACCCTGGTCTCTCCAGGTGGGCCGGGTGATTGCGAGTCACTACACCCGAAGTGACCGGCCCTGGAAAGAGCTTAGCGGAGGATCTGCTGGCTGAGGTTCTGGCTTCCTGTTGTGTGCTCGCCTTGCGGTAAGCGTCCGTTGGAGCGCCGGCGCGGACTCGGGCGCAGGCCGGCTGCTTGCCAGTGACGAAGATCGCGGCGGTCAGCTGCTGGGGCTTGTAGGCCGTGCTGCCTGACAGACGGTCCCGGGCCCACGCATCGCATCGATCGCGATGCGCCTCGTGCTGATCAGCTACAGGCGTTCCTTCTGCGAGTGCGGTAAGGCTGGACAGCAGTGCCCCTCCAGCTAGTTGGTGCACGACTGGGGCGACGCTGGCTGCGGCGGCCGCGGTGACTGGGCCGCCGTGGGCGAGGGCGTTGCGGACCAGCCGCAGGCGGCCCAGGGTTCGCGTCCACCGGTTCTCCAGGTCCGTGTACCAGACGCGTACGCCAGCAGGGGTTGATATCCGGTGAGCTGCAGCAGCGGTCCGGCGATGCTGCAGGGTGTGCTCTGGGAGAGCTGCTGCCAAGGAGGAAGTTCGACAGCTACCTGGGCCATGTCAGCGCGAGATTCCCAGTTTCGATGACGCAGCAGTTTGTCATGGATCGTGGTGATCGCTTCCTGTTCCTGCGGGCTCCACCCGTGGAGGTCATCGCGCGCATGCCACACCACATCGAACAGCTCGGATGTCATGGGCGACGGATCCATGAGTTCTTCTGGAAGGCGTCGAGATATCCGTACCAGGTCTGGCCGTGCTCGCACACCGCCGTCGCCACGGTCTCCAGGATGCGCACATCCAGCAGTACTGACGCGTGCGGAGGCTGCACTCCCGAGGCCTTCCACCAGCCGATGGCATCGACTACACCGGACACGTTCGCAAGCCCGGAAGCCAGGTGCGGAGCTACGCGCGGTGCCATTTCGGACAGGCGCTTCGCAGTGATGTCCATCGGCCCGTAAGGCATCCGGGCGTCGATGTCCTCGTCGAGCAGACTGAAAACCTTCCAGCCGCAGGCACCATCGGCGACATGTATGTAGCCCTCGTAGAGCTCCCAGCCGTGCTGGTCTTCGGGGAACGTGGCTGCCAGAATCAACGACTGCACCAAGACTCGGGAGTCGGCCGGAGCGTCGGCCCTTGCTCCGGAACCCAAATCGACTCTGGCTATCACCACATCCTTCCCCTCGGGCAGCATCTCAGCGGGAAAGAAGCCGTCGTCGGCTCTTGTCTCGGCAGGGAGATCGCCCCTGAAGGGCCCGTCCTTGAGCAGGTTCCCGCGCAACCACTCGCTGTCGTACAACGTAACGGGCCCGTATTCCTCGACCATCCTGCTGATCGCTGCCCGTCTGAATGCGTGCCATACCACGTGATGGGCCGTGAGGGGCTGAGTCACCACCAGCCGCTCGCACAGATCAGCGCGTGCCTGTGGGCTCCACCTGGCCGCACAACCCGCGATGTCTCTCCACGGTGCAGAGACATCGAGATCACCAACCGCAGCTGGGCCCCTGTACAGTCACTGCGTCATCGCGCATCACCCCGGACAACTGGCTGCACACCTGTTCGGCCCGATGCTGTGAGCGCTGCAACAACACGTACAGCAGTTTTCGGCACCCGTTGAGTGCGTCGAAGCCGACATCATCGCGTGCCGAGCCCAATCCTGCCACGCCGCGGGCAGCAACTGCCCACTATCAGCCTGCATGAGCAGCTCATCAGCCAGCCGCGCCGCCTTGGCGATGCGCTCTGTGGCGCTGGCGTTCGGTGGCGTCGACAGAGCGGAAAGGAGCTCGGAGAGACGAGGCTCCAACTGGTGTCGTACCGCCGGACCCAACTGGACAGCCGCATGCGTGAGATCGGAAATGGTCGCTTCCCAAGGCTGCCGCTGCTGCCCGGTGTAGGGACCGTCGCCAGCCCGCGCACGCAGCTGTTCCAGCGCCTCCGGCCAGGTCAGCTCCCGCTCCGCGGAGTGTAATCTGCTGCTCCGTAGGACCTGCGCCACCTCATCAGCCCACGTCCGTGTAGTGCGCACCTCACTCTTGCCCTCACCCATGGACTGCAGTCTGCCACCGCTGTGCAACAAGCGGCCCACTGCTGGCGGGTAGTGGATTGCGCACACTCTTGAAGGTGGTGTAGAGCTCGAGCCCGGCACGAGTGCCCGATGCCGGCGCAGCCGACCCTCCGTTTGTGGCGAGCCCGGTGCTGCGGTTGCCTACCAGCCGCGGTGACCTCCCGCAGGTACCGGTCGTTTAAGCGGACGTCGCACGGCGCGGTCCGGGAGAGCGGACGTGGGGGAGGTCCTCACGGCTCTCGTCGTCGGCGAGCGGTTTCGGCAGGCGACGGTAGCGGTGCAGCAGGACAGTCAGCTGCTCATGCTGCGGGTCGGCGGCTGCCACCAGGGCGGCGAGCAGTTCGGCGCGCGAGGTGCGTTCGCCGGCCGCTGTGGCGGCACGGACCAGGATGTTCAGGTGCCGGTCGATGTCCTCGGGCCACTGCACCGAAGTCGTGCGGCGCTGCTGCTGACGGGAAACTTCTGGGAGTGGAACGGGCCCAGTTGCTCCTACTGCCACGGATGGTCCGGTCAGTGCCTGACTGCGGACCAGCACGAGCACTACCTCATTGCGTCCAGCCACCGGCACTGATTGGCCCGGTCACGAGACCGGTCTTGGGTACCGTGGGTCAGGTGCTGGACCGCGCCTCGCCGGGCGTTCTCTCGTGGGCGTTGGTGTGCCTTGATCGGTGGGTTGGCGGTTTCGGCTGAGGGAAGTTGCGAAGGCTGCGCCATGCGCTGTGGATGTGGACGCGGTCGCTTGGTTTGACGCGGCAGACGGCTAGGAACGTTGCCAGTTGTTCCTCGGTTGCGGGCAGTCTGCGCCGGTTGATGATGTTGTACAGGGTGGTGCGGGGGATGGGCGTCAGCCCTGCCGCGGGGCGGGTCAAAGTGCTGGGGGAGGGGGCGCCGGCCTTCTCGTAGGCGTTGGCGAGCACGGCGGCGAGTGCACCGCGGCCATAAATGTATCGGGCGGAGGGCGCACCGATGTGGCGGTCGCGGGCGGTGGTGCGGCCCTGGTTTCGTAGTTGGTGCGCGTCGTGGCGAGCGTGGGGAAGCTTGGCACGCGTCGAGGAGCGCGTCGAGGACTGCGGGGAGGGCGGAGGCGCCGGACTCGGCGTTCTGAATTGTCCGCGGGAGACTGCTGCGGTCAGTGCGAGCGCGCTGGCTGAGCCGTGCTTGCTTGCGCAGCGCGGACGGGTGCGCGGCGAGACGGGCGTAGGGCACGTCTGCGTCGCTGGTGGGAGGGGCCATGGCGGGTGTCTACCTGCCGGTGCCGGAGCGCATCGCGACCTCGGCCAGGACGGCGATCAGCCAGTGGCGGCCGCCGCCGGCGAGCGCGAGGGTGCCTGCGCCGACTGCACCGCAGCCGCCGAGCAGGGCGAGGATGGCGCCGGTGGGCGTTCCCTTGAGGAACAGCAGAGTGCCGAGCGCCAGAAACGCGATCAGCAGGATCAGGGCATGTGTGGGGTCCCAGCGCACTGACGAAGCCGGGGCAGTAGGCGCAAGGGGAGAGGACAGATGGTTCACGAGATGACTCCGTCGGGCGAAGGGCCCCGGCGCGGCGGCCGGGGCCAGGTTGAGTGGTCGCAATCGACGTGCAGCCCTGGGCAGTTGGCCCTGCCTTAAGCGGGGTTGCACGATGAGTACAGCCTTCCACGCCTGCCCCGCCGCCCACCTACCACCCAAGGCCTATATGTCCTCTTTGTCGGTTCACGGCCTAGTCAATGTTCCCCTGCCGGCTACGCAGTTCCGCCGGCACCGCAGCGCTCAGGCATGCCGCTGGCCCGTCGTTCCACGATGCGCACGCCCGAGATGCGAGCAAGCGAGGCTGCCTGATCGACGACCCGGCCGGCAGATGGCCGCGTGGCCCAGCATTCGTTCCCGCTCGCTTGCGGTCAGGCCCGATTGGTGGACGCTTCGCAGCGACGACACCCGCCGCTTCAGCTGCCGGTGTCACCTGAAGGCGATTGGTCGCAAGCCCGAACCTCAGGAACGGCAGGCGCGTTGGTCCGCGCCTGCCGAGCGCCACCGACACCCTCTGGTGTCGGCCTTCGGCGTGCCGATCTCGTGCCGGGATTGCTGCGGAGCATCCGCAGGGGCACCGTTGAGGGCAAGACGTCATCGGCAACGCCACGTCCGCACAGACCTGAGAATGAGCAGCAGACCAAGCATTGCCATCGCCCCATACAGAGGCAGGAGAGGCCTGCCAGCGCTGCCTTCTACGCGCGTCATTTATGCAGACACGAGTGATGTCCGAAACGGTGTATCGGTGGCTTCTGCGGGTGGTGCCGCTGGGAAGTGCGGCACCCGGGCGGGGCCGGAGCAGTTTTGCTTCCGAGGAGGACCGCGGGCGAGCGCTGGTAGACCTGGAGGATGTGCCGGTGCTCGCGCTGTTCGGTGAACGAGGTGCCGGAAAGTCGGTGACGATCCTGCGCGAGGGCCGGGCCGTGGGGAAGAAGAAGGCCAGGCCGCACCGGATAGACCTGGGGCGACATCAGACCGAGTCGCAGATTGGCGCAGCCCTCGCGGCTGCCCGCCGGCCCGACCAGGCAGGGCGAGGGTGGCTCTTCCTGGACAGTGAAGAGGAGGGCCTGAACGTCCTGCCTTCCCTGGGCGGCGTGATCGCCAACTGGATCGGCTCGCTCAGCGAAGAACAGCGACTCGGCAGGCGGCTGTGGTTTACCTGCCGCACGGGCGTTGGCCCGAAGCTTGCTGGCCTGCGCCGAGCAGCGCGAGGCCCTCCCACGTCCCGTCCCCCGCAGAGTGAGCCCTTGGCGGTTGCATCGAGAGCGTGGTGCGGGCAGAGCGTTGGCTACTGTGGATTGGTGGATGCTGCGAAGATCGGTCTGCTGGGGGCAGTCGCTGCTGCTCTGATCGCAGCGCTGGCTGCGACGATCGGCCCTCTGACTGTTCAGCGCAGGAAGGAACGCGCTGACAGCAGGCAGAGGCTGGGGGACGCTGTCGCACGGAGAATTGACGTGGTCAACGACGCCGGCGTGCGCTGCCGTGCGTGGCTTACCTTCCTCGTTCGCGTCTTGGAGGACGCCCAGGCAGGCAGAGTGCTTCCTGTCGACGACTTCGACGAGAAGCGCGAGCCGTTCAGGTCTGCTGCCGAGCGCCCTCGCTCAAGCGGTACACGCAGGCTATGAGCTGCTCGACAGCGAACTGGCCATGCGCTCCGTGAAGTCCGCAGTGCGCAGCGCGTCGCTGAACCCCGCCCACGCACCACTGGACCAACTGCGGGACCGGGCAAACGCCTACTTCGAACCCAGAGGGTGATCAGGACCCACATGCTTCGTGAGGTCACCAGGCTCGAAGAGCCGACTGATCCTCTCAGGCACGGTCTTTGACTCTCGCAGGCTGCCTGCCCGGTAGGCACGAAGCGGCTGTCGGGCGCTACGTCGACGAGCCCCGTGCAGCCAGCAGACCTGAGCTGTCCAGCAGGTTGGGTTCCGAAGGCCCGCGCGACGCAGCGGGCCGACGGCTGCAACAACGTCTGGCCGCAGACGTGGCGTGCGCTGTGGTTGGTACCAGCCCCGCCTCACGGCCAGCAACTTCAGTCGAAGAGGCTCTCCTGTACGGCCGGCGCGTTGCGGGGCGGGGAGTGGACGCCGCATCGCTTCCGCTGGCGCGGGCGAGCCGGCGGAGCCCTCGGTCAATGCGTGCTGGCATGCTGCCCGTAGCTCAGGCAATGTGAGCCGGCATCCCTGAAGATCAGGAAGTCCTGCACGCTCCAGTTGACGAGCGCGCCTTGCCGGGACAGGTACAGCCCTACTTCCGTGACAGTGAAGGCGTCGCTGTAGTCGAGCAGGAGATAGCCGGCGAGCTGGTAGATCTCGGCCCGGCTCATCCGCTCCGGCCGGATGGTCGCTTTGCAGTCGATCAGCTGCCCGTCCAGGATGAAGTCGGCGTCCGCTCCGCCGACATCGCGACTGCCGTCGAACACGGGGCCGCCGATCCGTGCAGCGGCGGGCAGCTTGATGAAGCGGTCGAAGGGGCCCGGCGTGCCGGCCAGCCGCATCTGGCTGCGGATGTCGGCCACCACGTAATCGGGCACCGCGGCGGTGATGTTGTCGAGGGTGTCCCCGGGCGGGTTGAACCGAGATTGTTGCCGCGTACCCACCCACACAGCGGAAGATCGCTTCGAAACTGGAGGCTACGTGGCACAGACGCACGAGACGGTCCTCGGATGCGTCGTCGAGGGTGAGCAGCCGACCATCAGTGTTCTCGTACCGGGACAGTTCCTCCAGGAGCACCTGTCCCGCTGCCTGCACGGTGCCGATGACTTCGACGCTGGGCCACCCGTCGTCGTCGAGCGCGGCGCGCACCACACCCTCGGATCGGCTGGCCGGTGGGCACGCCGGGCTGATCCGGAGCCGGTGGTCGATGGTGTGTCCCAGCATGCGGTACTCGGCGCGCGTGCCCGCTTCAGGTGCGGGCTTGACCGGAGGTGAGTACTGGGCCAGGCGATCGCGGTAGTCGCACAGCACGACGTCAGGAAAGGTGTTCCGCCAGGGAAGCGTGAGATGGCGGATGCGGGGTCCTTCAGGCGGGAAGTGAGACTCATGCGCGTCATCGTTGCGGCTGCCTCTGACAACGGGTCAGGGAGCGAATCGTTTCCTCTCTTCCCGAAGAATGCCGACCAGGTGGAAGGAGTGATGTGTCGCGATGCGGCGCAAGAGGCCCGTAGCTCTGCAATGCGTGAGTGTAAGGAGAGCAGCCCAGGAACTGTTACCAGCCATTTATTTCTCGGCGCGCAGCTGAGGAGGGTTCAGGGCTCTTGGCCACTTTGCAGTTACGCATCCGCACGAGGTGGCATCTCGACGGCGCACATCTCCAGCAGGTTAATTACAGCCAAAGCGGCGTGCGTTTCCGCCATATGTGGTGACAGGTGATCAGGTTACCTCGTGGTAGTTGCACGTGTTGTCAGTGGTGGGCGCTACGGTGACGGCCCTTTGGTCCGGTAGCCGCCAGTAAGCGCCCATCCCTGTCCGCGAACGGCGATTGATCGGCCTGACATCACTTCCTGAGCCGTGTCGCAGCCCTCCTACGCAC